>NZ_CAXURW020000001.1:865000-5843969 GCF_964253985.1 Variovorax sp. LjRoot290
TTGATCGAGATCTCTTGATCAATCGGCTGTTCTTTAAAAATTCATAGAGTCGAATCAGCGTTGCTGATGGAAACTGCACATTCGTAAAGGTTTAGTGCAGACCGTGCCATCAGCGACATGAATTTTTGATTGCGTCAAATGAACTTCAATTTCGAGTCAAATCGAAAGTATGAAGACGGCATAACGCGTCAGGTGAAAGACCTGACATATTCCTTGAAATGATTTTGGTTTCTGTGAAGAAACGTCAAAGTTATAGGGTCAAGTGAATAAGAGCACGTGGTGGATGCCTTGGCGATGATAGGCGACGAAGGACGTGATAGCCTGCGATAAGCTTCGGGGAGCTGGCAAATTAGCTTTGATCCGGAGATTTCCGAATGGGGAAACCCACCGAAAGGTATCGCATGATGAATACATAGTCATGCGAGGCGAACCGGGTGAACTGAAACATCTCAGTAGCTCGAGGAAAAGACATCAACCGAGATTCCGAAAGTAGTGGCGAGCGAAATCGGAAGAGCCTGTTAGTGATAGCACAAGACTTAACGGAACAGCTTGGAAAGGCTGGCCATAGCGGGTGATAGCCCCGTACGTGAAAAGACCTGTGTGGTACTGAGCTAACGACAAGTAGGGCGGGACACGAGAAATCCTGTCTGAATATGGGGGGACCATCCTCCAAGGCTAAATACTCATCATCGACCGATAGTGAACTAGTACCGTGAGGGAAAGGCGAAAAGAACCCCGGGAGGGGAGTGAAATAGATCCTGAAACCGCGTGCTTACAAAAAGTCGGAGCCTCGTAAGGGGTGACGGCGTACCTTTTGTATAATGGGTCAGCGACTTACATTCAGTGGCAAGGTTAACCGAATAGGGAAGCCGTAGAGAAATCGAGTCCGAATAGGGCGTCCAGTCGCTGGGTGTAGACCCGAAACCAAGTGATCTATCCATGGCCAGGATGAAGGTGCCGTAACAGGTACTGGAGGTCCGAACCGACTAGTGTTGCAAAACTAGCGGATGAGCTGTGGATAGGGGTGAAAGGCTAAACAAACTTGGAAATAGCTGGTTCTCTCCGAAAACTATTTAGGTAGTGCCTCAAGTATTACCGTCGGGGGTAGAGCACTGTTTTGGCTAGGGGGTCATGGCGACTTACCAAACCAAGGCAAACTCCGAATACCGACGAGTACAGCTTGGGAGACAGAGCACCGGGTGCTAACGTCCGGACTCAAGAGGGAAACAACCCAGACCGCCAGCTAAGGTCCCTAAAATTGGCTAAGTGGGAAACGAAGTGGGAAGGCTAAAACAGTCAGGATGTTGGCTTAGAAGCAGCCATCATTTAAAGAAAGCGTAATAGCTCACTGATCGAGTCGTCCTGCGCGGAAGATGTAACGGGGCTAAGCCAGTTACCGAAGCTGCGGATTTGCAATTTATTGCAAGTGGTAGGAGAGCGTTCTGTAAGCCTGTGAAGGTGCGTTGTAAAGCGTGCTGGAGGTATCAGAAGTGCGAATGCTGACATGAGTAGCGTTAAAGGGGGTGAAAAGCCCCCTCGCCGTAAGCGCAAGGTTTTCTACGCAACGTTCATCGGCGTAGAGTGAGTCGGCCCCTAAGGCGAGGCAGAGATGCGTAGCTGATGGGAAACAGGTCAATATTCCTGTACCGATGTGTAGTGCGATGTGGGGACGGATCTTAATAGGTCATCCGGGTGTTGGATATCCCGGTTTAGTTGGAAGTAGGCGATGGGTAGGCAAATCCGCCCGTCATATACCGAGGCCAACGATCGAGCCAGCTTGCTGGTGAAGTGACTGAACGAGGTTCCAGGAAAAGCCACTAAGCTTCAGCTACACACGACCGTACCGCAAACCGACACTGGTGCGCGAGATGAGTATTCTAAGGCGCTTGAGAGAACTCAGGAGAAGGAACTCGGCAAATTGACACCGTAACTTCGGAAGAAGGTGTGCCCTATTAGTGTGAAGTGAACAACGGAGCATGAATGGGTTGCAAAAAATCGGTGGCTGCGACTGTTTATTAAAAACACAGCACTCTGCAAACACGAAAGTGGACGTATAGGGTGTGACGCCTGCCCGGTGCTGGAAGATTAAATGATGGGGTGCAAGCTCTTGATTGAAGTCCCAGTAAACGGCGGCCGTAACTATAACGGTCCTAAGGTAGCGAAATTCCTTGTCGGGTAAGTTCCGACCTGCACGAATGGCGTAACGATGGCCACACTGTCTCCTCCTGAGACTCAGCGAAGTTGAAATGTTTGTGATGATGCAATCTCCCCGCGGAAAGACGGAAAGACCCCATGAACCTTTACTGTAGCTTTGTATTGGACTTTGAACAGATCTGTGTAGGATAGGTGGGAGGCTTTGAAGCAGGGTCGCTAGATCTTGTGGAGCCAACGTTGAAATACCACCCTGGTGTGTTTGAGGTTCTAACCTAGGTCCATTATCTGGATCGGGGACAGTGCATGGTAGGCAGTTTGACTGGGGCGGTCTCCTCCCAAAGCGTAACGGAGGAGTTCGAAGGTACGCTAGTTACGGTCGGACATCGTGACGATAGTGCAATGGCATAAGCGTGCTTAACTGCGAGACTGACAAGTCGAGCAGATGCGAAAGCAGGACATAGTGATCCGGTGGTTCTGTATGGAAGGGCCATCGCTCAACGGATAAAAGGTACTCTGGGGATAACAGGCTGATACCGCCCAAGAGTTCATATCGACGGCGGTGTTTGGCACCTCGATGTCGGCTCATCTCATCCTGGGGCTGTAGCCGGTCCCAAGGGTATGGCTGTTCGCCATTTAAAGAGGTACGTGAGCTGGGTTTAAAACGTCGTGAGACAGTTTGGTCCCTATCTTCCGTGGGCGCTGCAGATTTGAGGAAGCCTGCTCCTAGTACGAGAGGACCGGAGTGGACACACCTCTGGTGTATCGGTTGTCACGCCAGTGGCATTGCCGAGTAGCTAAGTGTGGAAGAGATAACCGCTGAAAGCATCTAAGCGGGAAACTCGTTTCAAGATGAGATCTGCCGGGGCCTCGAGCCCCCTGAAGAGTCGTTCAAGACCAGGACGTTGATAGGTCGGGTGTGGAAGCGCAGTAATGCGTTAAGCTAACCGATACTAATTGCTCGTGCGGCTTGACCCTATAACTTTGATCTACGATCAAGGTGTTATGCCAAGTTGACGCATTCAAAACACCCAAAGCTGATTCCAAACTCTATGAATTCGTTGTATTGACCCAGTCAATGCAACAACCCTTTATGCCTGATGACCATAGCGAGGTGGTCCCACTCCTTCCCATCCCGAACAGGACAGTGAAACGCCTCAGCGCCGATGATAGTGCGGGTTCCCGTGTGAAAGTAGGTCATCGTCAGGCTCTTACAGCCCCAAAAAGCCCAACCAGAAATGGTTGGGCTTTTTGCTTTTGAGTATTCCAAAAGCAATGAATGGTTACTTGTTTCGGACTTCCGTCTCATCGGCAAAGGCGGCTCCGGCCTTGACCAATTCCGCAAGAACCTCAGCGCTCAACTCATCGAGGGACGACGAGGCAAAGAAGCGCGCACGAATGACGTCGAAGTAAGGTGTGCTTCGAGCCCAGTTTTTCCATTCGTCGACGCTCGTCGTCTGCAGTTCCAGCAGCTTGAATTTCATGAGCACCTTGAGCGCATGTCGGGCGTGCTTGACGGGATCACGCGATAGAGCCTCAAGCCTGCGCCGCGCCAATGAAAGCGCTTCCGCCACCTCGCTGAAGACGCCCCCATGGCCCGGGATCACGCATACCGGATCCAGCGCTTCGATCAAGTCGAGGGTGGCAGCCACCTCATCGAAGGACGGCTCCCCTGCCAACTCGGGAAACACGATGCCGAAGCCGTTCTCCCAGAGCGCATCGGCCGAGATCAGGGTGCGTGAGCCGGGCTCGAACAGGATGATCGAATGCGGGTCGTGGCCCGGCGCGGCATGCACCTGCCAAGCCAGGTCACCCAGCACCACATCCCGGCCCGGCGCCAGAAGACCGTCGAAGCGAAAGCGAGGGCACTGCTGCCCGGTCGCCCGATAGCTCAGCGCATCCTCATCCCAGATTTGCACCAGAGATGCCTCTCCCGGCGGAATGAAGGTACGCGCCATGGGATAACGCCGCTGCAGCGCCGCGTTGCCGCCGCAGTGGTCGCTGTGCAAATGCGTGCTCAGCACAAGGTCGAGCGGCCGGTCTCCGAGCGCGGCCTCGACCAGCGCCAGTGTCTGGCTGCAATGCGTCGCGTAGCCGGTGTCGACCAAGGCCGTCTCGTCACGGCCCACGAAGAGGATGTTGTTGGACGAAAGCCATCCGCGCTCAAAAACCTGGAGCTGCGCCGGCAGACCAGCGGCCGCGCTCAAGCCGTCGCGCCTGGTCGCAGCTGGCGCCGGAGGATCTTCCCGACATTCGTCTTTGGCAGACTCTCTCGAAACTCGATGTGCTTCGGACGCTTGTAGCCGGTCAGCTGATCATTGCAGTAGCGCATCACGGTCTCCTCGGTCAGCAAGTGATCCTTGCGGACGACGAAAACCTTGATCGCCTCGCCCTGCTTCTCGTCCGGCACCCCGATCGCCGCGCACTCGACAACGCCGGGGCACAGCGAGATGACATTTTCCAATTCGTTCGGGAACACGTTGAACCCGCTCACCAGAATCATGTCCTTCTTGCGATCGACGATTCGGCTGTAGCCGTCTTCCTGCATCACCGCGATGTCGCCGGTCCGCATAAAGCCGTCGGCGGTGAATGCCGCCGCGGTCTCGGCCGGCTGGTTGTAGTAGCCGGTCATGACGTTGGGCCCCTTGATGCACAACTCTCCCGCCTCTCCCGGGGGCAGCGAGCGGCCTTCGTCGTCCTTGATGGCGATTTCGATGCTGGGCAGCGGCAACCCGATGGTTCCGGTGAACGCGGTGTTGGAGACCGGGTTGTTGGTCCCGATCGCGCAGGTCTCGCTCATACCCCAGCCTTCGATCATCGGGCAGCCCGTGGCTTCGAACCACTTGCGGGCTGTGCCCTCGGAAGCCGCCATGCCACCGGCCTGCGAGACAAAGAGCGTCGAGAAGTCGATGGTCTTGAACTGCGGGTGCATCAGCAGGGCATTGAACAAGGTGTTCACCGCCGGCAGCATGTGGAAGGGTCGCTTCTTGAGCACGGCGATGAACTTGTCGAAGTCGCGCGGGTTGGGGATCAGCGTCAGGTGCGAGCCCTGGCGGATCGCGAGCAGGCACAGCGTCAGCGCGAAGATGTGATACAGCGGCAGCGCCGCAATGCTGTTGACCTTGGACAGATCGCCCGCCCGTTCCAGTGCGGGCGTGAACCAGGCTTCGGCCTGCAGCGTCGCGGCGACGATGTTGCGATGGGTCAGCACCGCGCCCTTCGACAGCCCCGTGGTTCCACCGGTGTATTGGAGGAAGGCGATCGAGTCGAGCGTGCTGGGGTCCGGGGCCAGCGTACGCCCCTTGCCCTCGGCCATGACCTGGGGAAAGGGCGTGACGGTGCGCCCGTTGTCCAGCGGTAGCTTGTATGGCGGAACCATCTTGGCGAGATGCCGCACGGCCACCGTGATCCAGGTGCCGTAAAGGCCTCCGAGCAGATCGCCCATCGAGGCGACCACCACGTGCTTCAAGGGCGTCCGCTCGATCACCTGCTCGAGCGTCGCCGCAAAGTTCTCGAGGATGACGATCGCCGTCGCACCCGAATCCTTCAGCTGGTGTTCGAGCTCGCGCGCCGTATACAGCGGGTTGACGTTGACGCAGGTGTAGCCCGCGCGCAGCACGCCGCACATCGTGACGGCGAACTGCGGCACGTTGGGCAGCATGATGGCCACGCGCGCGCCGGGCTCCAAGCCACGCGACTGCAGCCATGCGCCCATCGCCTTCGACAGCGCGTCGAGTTCGCCATACGACATCCATCGTTCCATGCACACCGAAAACGGCCGCTCGGCGTAGCGCGTGAATGATTCGTCGAACAGCTGCCCCAGCGAGCGGTACTGCTCGGGATGGACTTCGTGCGGCACGCCGGCCGGGTAGTTCTTCAATATGGATGACTGCATGCGATCTCCTTTGGCGCGGATTGTCGAAGCGGGTCCGCCCTTGCCGCCAGCGGGCTTGTCCTAGGGTGGCGCCCGATCTGTCGCGCATGCGATAGTCGGCCGCATGGTTGCGCGTCTCCAGCAGTGTCTTGTGCTCGGTGGTCTTCTTGTCGCGATCGCCTGGGCGAGCTTCTGGTGGAGCCGGTCGCCGCTCGTGGCTGTGCTCAGCCTCATCGCGTTGACCTGTACCCACACGACCGTCCTTGCGATCGAGTTCGTGGCGAGCTACCGCATCAACGGCCGCGACCCTCTTCCCCGCGCCCGAGTGCCCCAGTGCATCGGGGCGTGGCTGGCCGAGAGCTGGCTCGCGCCTCGCGTTTTCTGCTGGTACCAGCCCTTTCATTCGCGTGCCGTGCTTGATCACCTGCCGGCCAACGGTCGAAGGGGCGTGGTGCTGGTCCACGGCTTTCTATGCAACCGCGGCTTCTGGAGCCCCTGGTTGCGCGAACTGCGCGCCGACGACCGTGCCTTCGTTGCGGTCGATCTCGAGCCTGTCTTCGGCTCGATCGACCACTATGCACAGACCATCGACGACGCGATCCTGCGGGTGACTGCAGCGACCTCCCTGCCGCCGATGCTGATCTGTCACAGCATGGGTGGTCTGGCCGCCCGAGCCTGGCTGCGCGACGCCGATCCAACGCGCGTGCACCGCATCGTCACTATCGGCACGCCGCACCGCGGCACCTGGCTCGCGCGCTTCGGCCGCACGGTCAATGGGCGCCAGATGCGAGTGGGAGGCGATTGGATGCAGAAGATCGAAGGCGAGCGGGCCAGCACGCGGCAGGTTTCCTTCACCTGCTGGTACTCGAACTGCGACAACATCGTCTTTCCGACGTCGAACGCGACGCTGCCCGGCGCCGACAACCGTCTCGCCGACGGGCGTGCGCATGTGGAGATGGCCTTCGATTCCAGGTTGAGGCGCGAGACCCTGGCCCTGCTCGCGCGCTGAAGCGCGCCGGGAAAAACAGCTAGGCCGTGGATTCGCCCGGCAGCAGCACGCCAGCCTCGATGTCGGGCTGCATCGCGAGTTCCTGGTAGAGCGGCGTGAAGTCCGGCGCCGTCAGTTCGAACAACTGGGCAAAGCTGTCGATGACGAAGTAGGTGCTCTGGTAGCTGTCGATCTTGTAGCGGGTGCGCATGGTGCGCAGCAGATCGAGCGGCAGCCGGTAGGGCTCAGGGCTGCGTACCGCGTGCCTCAGCTCGCCGACCGAGCTCAGGACGCCCGCGCCGTAGGCGCGCAAGCCGTCCGGCTGGCGAATGAGCCCGAACTCGACCGTGTACCAGTAGAGCCGCGCAAGCTTCTCGCCGGCGCCCAGCTCGTGCGCCTTGATGCCGCCCTGGCCGTAGCGCTGCACATAGTCGGCGAAGGTCGGATCGAAGAGCATCGGCACATGGCCGAACAGATCGTGGAACACGTCCGGCTCGACGATGTAGTCGAACTCTTCGGGCTTGCGGATCCAGTCCGTCACCGGGAACTTGCGGTTCGCGAGCAGCGTGAAGAAGGGCAACTCGGGGATGAGTCCGGGCACTGCGACGACTTCCCAGCGCGTCGCCTTGTAGAGCCGCTCGTTGATCTCCTCGAAGCGCGGAATGCGGTCCTTCACGCCGAGCGAAGGCAGCGACGCGATGAAGGCATCGCAGGCGAGGCCCGGCAACTGTGCGGCTTGGCGTTCATAGAGACGCCGGTAGGTGTCGTGGTCGGCCGGCGTGTAGCTGGCCCAGTCCTGCGGGCAGGTGTAGTCGGCGAGAACGGCGCCGCCGCGCGAATAGTCGCCGCGCGGCGGGCGCTCCGATTGACCGTAGACGGCGGGCATGACCGCACCTGTTGGCGTCTCCATGAAAAGCTCCGATGTTTTCTTACTTGAGCCAGCGGTCCATCACGCGCTGGAACTCACCGCCCGCTTGCGACAGGTGCAGCCATTGGTCGACATAGGCCTTGAAGGCCATGTCGTCGCGCGGCAGCATCCAGGCCATCTCGCCGTATTGCAGCGGCTTGTCGGGATTGACGGCGCACAGACCCGGCTTCAGCTTCTGCTGGGTGATGGCCTCGGCAGATTCGGTCACGAAGACGTCGGCGCGGTTCGCGAGCAGCTCGTCGAAGATCGTCACGTTCTCGCCGTGCATCGTGAGCTTGGCGCGCTTGAAGTTGGCGCGCGCGAAACGCTCGTTGCTGCCGCCCGGGTTGAAGATCACGCGCACTTCCGGCTTGTCGATGTCGGCGACGCTCTGGTACTTGGCGACGTCCGCGCAGCGTGCGATCGGCGTCTTGCCGTTGACCATGTAGGGCGCGCTGAAGAAGGCACGCTTCTGGCGCTCGGTCGTCACCGACACGCCGCCCACGGCCAGATCGCACTTGCCGGCCGCAAGATCGGGCAGCAGATTGGCCCAGGTCGTCTTGACCCATTCCGGCTTCGCATTGAGGCTGGTGCTGAAGCTGGCCATCAGGTCGACATCGATCCCTTCGTAGCTCGCATCCGGCTTCTGGAAGCTGAAGGGCTTGTAGTCGCCCGGCGTGCAGATGCGAAGCACGCCAGCCTTTTGCACCGCGTCGAGATGCGACGAGGCCGCGCCCGCACGCTGCTGCGGATTCATGGCGCAGCCGCCGAGGACGAGGACCGCGGCTGCGATCCATGACGAGCGAATCCAAAAGGTCTGACGCATTCCGCGCTCCTGTGTGTGATGGGGCGGCTATTGTGCGGCGGCCAGCACACCACGGCGCATCTGGTCGAGCTCGATGCTCTCGAACAGCGCCTTGAAGTTGCCGTTGCCGAAGCCGTCGTCGCCCTTGCGCTGGATGAACTCGAAGAAGATCGGGCCCAGCTGGTTCTCGCTGAAGATCTGCAGCAGCAGCGCGTCCTTCTTGCCGTCGATCAGGATCTTGCGCTTGTGCAGGTCCTCGACGTTTTCGCCGTGGCCCGGAATGCGCTTGTCCACCTGTTCGTAGTAGGTGTCGATGGTGTCGAGCAGCTTGACGCCGTTGGCGCGCAATGCGTCGACGGTCTTGTAGAGATTGTCCGAGCCCATTGCGATGTGCTGGATGCCTTCACCGTGGTAGAGGTCGAGGTACTCCTGGATCTGGCCGGCCTGTTCCTTGCCTTCCTCGTTGATCGGGATGCGGATCTTTCCGCACGGGCTGGTCATTGCCTTGCTCTTCACGCCCGTGACCTGGCCTTCGATGTCGAAGTACTTGACCTCCTTGAAGTTGAACAGGCGCTCGTAGAAGTCCGCCCACTCGTTCATGCGGCCGCGATGCACGTTGTGCGTCAGGTGGTCGATGTAGGTCAGACCGTTGCCCTCGGGCGCCAGCGCTTCGATCGCGCTGAGGCCGGGCAGGGCTTCGAAGTCGACGTCGTAGAAGCCGATGTTGCCGATGTCGCCGAACTGCGCGCCGTTCTTGCCGCGCCACCGGTCGACCAGGTAGATCAGGCTGTCGCCGATGCCCTTGATCGCCGGAATGTTGAGCTCGCCCGGGCCGGCCTTGTCGGCAAAGCCCCAGGCGCCGAGCGCGATGGCGCGCTCATAGGCGGCCTTGGCGTCCTGCACGCGGAAGGCGATGGCGCAGACGCTGGGCCCGTGCTGGCGCGCGAAGCGCTGGGCAAAGGAGTCCGGCTCGGCGTTCACGATGAAATTGATCGTGCCCTGGCGGTACAGCAACACGTTCTTGTGACGGTGCTTGGCCACGGCCTTGAAGCCCATGCGCTCGAACACCTGGCCCATGGCGGCCGGATCGGGTGCGGCATATTCGATGAATTCGAAGCCATCGGTGCCCATGGGATTCTCCCAAGGGGTGAAGGCGGGGGCGTCGGCGGTGCTCATGGGCTTGTCTCCAATGGAAGGCGAGAGGATGGGAGGGCGGGATTCAGTGTCGCGCCGCGCATGCGCAGCGTCCGTGTTGAACTGTAAAAGCGCCAGTCATCATGATTTCAGCGTTATTGCGCCTGCTGCGCGGCTTAAACGCAAGAAAACTGCGAAAATACAGAAATGGACGCACTCGACAAGCAAGATCGTATTATTCTGCGCACCCTGCAGATTGACGGACACGCCACCTACGACCAACTGGCCGAAGAGGTGAGCCTCTCGCCCAGCGCCGTGCTGCGGCGGGTCAAGCGCCTGGAGGAAAGCCGCGTGATCGACCGCTATGTGGCGCTCGTGAAACCCGAAGCGGTCGGCCTGGGGCTCACGGCTTATCTCAATGTCCGGCTCGAAAAGCACACCGAGAGCCACAAGCGCAACCCCATGGACCTGTTCCGCGCCAGCGTCCAGACCTGGCCCGAGGTGGTCGAATGCGCCGCGCTGACGGGCGAAATGGACTACCTCCTGCGCGTGGTCGTCGCCGACATGGCGCACTACAGCCGTTTCATCATGGACACCTTGCTCAAGCACCCCAGCGTGCAGGACTGCAAGACCAGCTTCGTGCTCGACCGCGTCAAGGCGACCACTGCTGTGCCCGTGTAACAACATATTGGTTGCGTGCACCCCACGGGATTGGTATTCGTTTACCAATGACCTACTTTTTCGTCCCTATGGTCTTGTTGGTTAGGGGAAAACCCTTATATTGAATGCATGCTTACCGCCAAGGCACTCCTCAAAGCCTCGCTTGGCCTCGGCTCTTTCCTGAAAGCGCCGATGGTTGAGACCCAGCCACGCGCCGCCGCGCCCGCACCCGTCATGGTGCCGATCCGCTCGATCGGCCCACGCGAGCGCGACCGCATTGCGCAGCATCTTCTTGCTCTCAAGCCGCACGATCGCTACCTGCGTTTCGGCTATGCAGCCTCCGACGAGCAGGTCCAGCGCTATGTCGACGGCCTGGACTTCGACCGCGACGAGCTGTTCGGCATCTACAACCGTCGTCTCGACCTGATCGCGATGGCCCATCTCGCGTTCGCCCCGGCAGACCAGCACAAGGATTGCGCCGAATTCGGCGTCTCGGTGGCCGAACATGCGCGCGGGCGCGGCTACGGTGCGCGGCTCTTCGAACGCGCGGTGGTGGTCGCGCGCAACGAAGGCGTCGGCATGCTGTTCATCCACGCGCTGAGCGAGAACGCCGCCATGCTCAAGATCGCGCGCAATGCCGGTGCGACCGTGGTGCGCAGCGGCTCCGAGTCCGAGGCGCACCTGCAACTGCCCGATGCGACCTTTGACAGCCGCATGAGCGAGATCGCGCTGGAACATTACGCCGAAGTCGATTTCCAACTCAAGACGCGTGCCAAGCAGTTCTGGGCTTTTCTCGCCAGCGTGCAGGAAATCCGCAGCGGCGTGCGCGCCGCCCGCGACCAGTCCTCGCCCTGAACGGGGCCATACCGGGGGAGGCACGTGCTTCTTCCGGTATCCTTGTGATCCCCCAACTCCGCCCTCCCGCAGTGGCCGACCCTCACCCTGAACGCGCGCCCGTCGAACGCGAAGACAAGCGCAGTTTTCTGCAGAAGCTCGCCGAATTCATCCATCCGGGCCCCGACTCGCGCGACGAGCTGATCGAAACGCTCGCCGATGCCGAGGACAACGATGTGATCGGCGCCGAATCGCGCGTGATGCTCGAAGGCGTGCTCCGCATGGCAGACATGACCGCCGGCGACGTGATGGTGGCGGCGCCGCGGATGGACCTGGTCAACATCGACGCGCCCTACGACGCGCTGCTGCACCTCGTGATCGACACCGCGCACTCGCGCTTTCCGGTGTACGAGGGGGAAAAAGAAAACATCATCGGCATCCTGCTCGCGAAAGACCTGCTCAAGCTGCAGCGCGCGCCGGGCCTGAACATCCGCGCGCTGCTGCGGCCCGCCACCTTCGTGCCCGAGAGCAAGGGCCTGAACGATCTGCTGCGCGAGTTCCGCGGCAACCGCAACCACCTCGCGATCGTGATCGACGAGTTCGGCCGCGTGGCAGGCCTCATCACCATCGAGGACGTGCTGGAGCAGATCGTCGGCGAGATCGAGGACGAGTTCGACATCGCAGAGGACGAGGGCGACATCTTCGGCCTGGCCGACCGCACCTACCGCGTCTCGGGCGACACGCCGATCGAGCGCGTGGCGGAGGCCTTCGGCATCGTCTTCGACGAAGAAGTGCTGAGCGAAGACTTCGACACCATCGGCGGCCTGATCGCGCACGAGATGGGTCATGTGCCCAAGCGCGGCGAGCACTATGCGCTGGGCGCCTTCGACTTCGTCGTGCTGCACACCAAGGGTGGCGCGGTGCGCTGGTTCAAGGTCTCGCCCGCACGCGGCGACGACGCGACCGATTGAAAACGCTCGCGCGCGCGCTGGGCTTCGGCATCGCGGGGCTCGCGCAGGCCGCGTCGATTGCGGCCCCCTGGAACGGGCAGCCGCTCTGGTGGCTGCAGCTGATCTCGCTCGCGGCGCTGGCCTGGCAGCTCGATGCGCTGCGGGCTCGCACCAGCCCGCGCCCTTCGTGGCGCAGCGCAGCCTTCTACGGCTGGCTGTTCGCGACCGCCTGGCTCTGCGGCACTTTCTGGTGGCTCTTCGTCTCGATGCACACCTACGGCGGCCTCGCTGCGCCGCTCGCTGCGCTGGCGGTGCTTGCGCTCTCTGCGGCGCTGGCGCTGTACTACGCCGCGGCCTGTGCCTTCTTCGTCGCGTTCGCACCGGCCAGCCGGGCGTACGCGGCCGCGCTGTTCGCGGCCCTGTGGACCCCGGCCGAGCTGTTGCGCAACAGCTTGTTCACCGGCTTTCCGTGGGGTGCCGGCGGCTACGCGCACGTCGACGGGCCGCTTGCCGCCTATGTGCCCTGGCTCGGCGTCTACGGCGTCGGCATGCTGGCCGCGGGCATCGCGACGCTGGCAGCCCTGTTGCTTCGCCATGCGCGCGGCCGCGCATTGGCGGCGCCGGTCGCCGTGGCGCTGGTGCTGCTTTGCGCGCCCGCTCTCATCGGCGCGGCACGCGGCGAAGCCGATGAGGCAGCACAGTCGCGCGGCCGCCTCGGCCTCGCGCTGCTGCAAGGCAACATCCCGCAGGACGAGAAATTCATTCCAGGCGGCGGCATCGCGACCGCGCTGAGCTGGTACGGCGAGCAGCTGCAGAGCGCGACCGCATCGCTCGTGATCACGCCCGAGACTGCGCTGCCTCTGCTGCCTTCGCAATTGCCGCCCGGTTATCTCGATGCGATCGCTGCGCGCTATGCGAACGGCAAGCAGGCCGCCATCGTGGGCCTGCCCTTGGGCGATGGCCGGCTCTACACCAACACCGTGCTGGGCTTCGGCCCGGGCCAGGGCACACCCTATCGCTACGACAAGCACCACCTCGTGCCCTTCGGCGAATTCATTCCGGGGATGTTCCGCTGGTTCACCGAGATGATGAACATCCCGCTCGGCGACTTCAAGAGCGGCGGCCTCGCGCAGCCGCCCTTCGCGTGGCAGGGCCAGCGCATCGCGCCCAACATTTGCTATGAAGATCTGTTCGGCGACGAGATCGGCGCGAACTTCCGCGACGAAGCCAGCGCGCCCACCATGCTGCTCAACGTGAGCAACATCGCCTGGTTCGGCGACAGCATCGCGATCGACCAGCACCTGGCCATCTCGCGCATGCGTGCCCTCGAGTTCCAGCGGCCGATGGTGCGCGCCACCAACACCGGCGCCACCGTCGTCATCGACCACCGCGGCCGCGTCACGCATGCGCTGCCGCGGCTCACGCGCGGCGTGCTGGTGGCAGAGGTCGAAGGCCGCACCGGACTGACGCCCTATGCGATGTGGGTCTCGCGCTTCGGCCTCTGGCCGCTGTGGGGGCTGGCGCTGCTGATCGTGGCGGCGAAGCTGCTGCTCAGCCGGCGACAGGCCAGTCGCGCAACTTCCCGGGGTTGAGCAGGCCCTGCGGGTCGAAGCGCTTCTTCATTTCGATCACCTCGGGCGGCAGCGGACCGCCGGCCTTGCCGTCCTCGACGATGTTGACGTGAGGGTTGTTGATGTGCACGCCGCGCTCGCGGTGCAGGCGGATGATCTCGTCGAGCCGCTCCTCGGTCGTGAAGCGCACCAGCTGCAGCCCGCTGCAGGTCATCAGGCCTGCGGCAGTGCGCAGGAACTCCAGGTGCATCATGACCTCGCCCGCGAACAGCTGCTCCATCTCGGCGACTTGCTGCACATGCTGTCCCGGCGTGAAGCCGCTTTGCAGATAGGTCAGGTTCTTGTCGACCTTGAGGGCATGCAGCGTCGTGTGGTTCCAGGTGAACTCCATCAGCGTGCGGTTGCTCTTCCACACCTCCTCGGCCGTCTTGCGGTAGCTCACCGTGCCGCTGTGCGCTTCAACGAGTTCCAGCATCGGCGCCTCGCAGGATTCGGCCACCAGAGAGAGCACCGCATGGCAGCCCTTCGGCAGATGCTCGGCCAGCTGCGCCAGGTGGTCCGGCACCGGGCTTCCGAAGAAGGCGACCTCGCGTTTGACGATCCCCGGTGCATGGGCGAGTGCATCGGCAAAGGCCAGCGCCTGGTCGAAGGACTCGAAGACGACCAGGCTCTCCAGCCACGGATGGGCCGGTGCCAGCCCCACCTCAAGCTCGAGCACCAGCCCGTTGGTGCCCCACAGGTGGTGCATGCGCAAGGCTTCCGCGCCGCGCAGCTCGACGACCTGCGGTTCGGCCTCGATCGTCATCGCGCGCAGGCCCAGCACGTTGCCGGTGGCGCCCAGCGGCCCGTAGTTGATCGAACCCACGCCGCCGAAGCCGCCGCCGAAGAGCCCGCCCAATGTCGCGCTGCGGTAGGTGGAGGGCACGCAGCGCAGTTCCTGGCCCGAAGGCCGCGTGTGCTTCTCGAGCTCGCCGAGCCGGATGCCCGCCTGTGCGCGCGCCACGCCGGGGCGCACCCATTGCATGGCGTTGTAGCCCGTCATGTCGAGCACCACGCCGCCTGCGAGCGGCGTGGTCTGGCCGTAGTTGCCGGTGCCGCTGCCGCGGATCGTGATCGGCACGCCGCGGCGCGCGCAGGCGCTCACCACCGCACGGATCTCGTCTTCGGTGCGCGGGCGCACCACGGCATCCGCGCGCTTGTCTTTCAGCTGGCGCTGCAGCACCGGGCTGAACCACGAGAAGTCCTGCGAGAGCCGGGCGATGCGGTTCTCGTCGGTGATCCAGTCGAGTTCGGGCAGTTCCAGATGCAATTGCTCGATGGCGGATGCGGGCGCGTTCATGAAGAAATCAGTCTTGTGAAAGTTCGCTCGCGTGCCAGGAGCCAAGCGCGAGCTTGGTGAGCCAGGCCATCAGCACGAACAGCGCGACGCCGGTCAATGAAATCAGGAGCAAGGCCGCGAACATGCGCGGGATGTTGAGCTGGAAGCCGGCCTGCAGGATCTGGTAGGCCAGCCCCGCGCCGGAGCCGCCGGTGCCTGCCACGAATTCGGCCACGACGGCGCCGATCAGCGCCAGGCCGCTCGAGATGCGCAGCCCGCCGAAGAAGTAGGGCAGCGCGCTCGGAATGCGCAGGCGCACCAGCTGCTGCCAGCGCGTCGCACGGTTGAGCTTGAAGTAGCTTTGCAGGTCGGGCTCGACGCTGCGCAGGCCGAGCGTGGTGTTGCTGATGATCGGGAACAGCGCGACCAGCGCCGCGCACACCACCATCGCCGCGGTCGGGTTCTTGACCCAGATGATGATGAGCGGCGCCACTGCGACGATCGGCGTCACCTGCAGCAGCACGGCATAGGGAAAGAGCGCGGTCTCGATGCGCTTGCTCTGCACGAAGAGGAAGGAGATCAGCACGCCCGCGATCGTGGCCGCCACGAAGGACAGGACGGTGATCTTCAGCGTGACGAGCAGCGCGTTTCCGAGCGGCACCCAGTCGGCGATGAGCGTCTTCATCATCAGGTAGGGCGAGGGCACGAGGTAGGGCGGCAGCTCCATGGCCGTGACCAACCCCTGCCACAGTGCGAGCAGCACCACGCCCACCAGCACCGGATACAGCACGCGCTGCGCGCGCGGCTGCTGCAGAAGAGGCAGCCGCGCGCTCAAACCGCGGACTCCTCGTGCGTGCCATTGCTGGCGCGCAGCAGGCTGTCCTGCAGCCGCTTCGCATAGCGACTGAATTGCGGCGAGACCATGAAGTCGGCGCTGCGCGGATAGGGCTCCTCGATCAGGACCTGCTCGACCACGCGGCCCGGCCGCGCCGCCATCATGATCACGCGGTTCGACAGGAACACCGCCTCGTGGATCGAGTGGGTGACGAAGATCACGGTCAACTTTTTCTTGCGCCAGAGGTCGAGCAGCTCGGCATCGAGCTTGTGGCGCGTGATCTCGTCCAGCGCGCCGAAGGGCTCGTCCATCAGCAGCAGGTCGGGCTGGGTCACCAGCCCGCGCGCGATCGACACGCGCATCTGCATGCCGCCGGAGAGCGCGCGCGGCAAAGCCTGCGCGAACTTGTCCAGGCCCACCAGCTCGAGCGCCTCCGCGACGCGGGCGTCGGCCTCCTTGCGCGGCACGCCGGCCAGATCCAGCGGCAGGCGCACGTTGCTGCGCACGCTGGCCCAGGGCATCAGCGTCGGCGACTGGAACACGAAGGCCATCTTGTGGGCGCAGCTGTGGAGCTCGGCCACCGGCTTGCGCCACAGCAGGAGGCGGCCGTCGCTCGGCTCCAGCATGCCGGCCACCATCTTGAGCAGCGTGCTCTTGCCGCAGCCCGAGGGGCCCAGCAGCGTGACGAACTCGCCTTCTGCGATGGCGAGGTCCACCGGCAGCAGCGCCTGAGTGCCGTTGGGGTAGGTCTTCTCCGCCGAGAGCACCTCGACCGCGGGCGTGGCGGGTACAGCGGGTGCCGCGGGCGGCGCGAGGACGGCGGGCTCGATGCGATTCATGACGATGTCAGGGCAGGACCTTGGCGTCCTTCACGAACTCGGTCGTGTAGGTCTTCGCGATCTCGACCTTGGCCGGGTCGAGCAGCTTGGCGGCGACCAGGAAGTCGTAGCTCGCCTTGGCGCGCGCATCGGTGATCACGCCGATGCCCATCGTCGCGGCATCGCCGCCGGTGACCATGCCCATCTCCTTGAGCTTGGCGACGCTGTAGGCCAGCTGGTCGTCGGTCATGTTGGGGTTGTCCTTCTTGATCAGCACGTTGGCCGGCGCCGGGTCGGCCAGGTAGCTTTTCCAGCCCTCGGCCGAGGCCTTGACGAAGGCCGCCACCTGCTTGCTGCGCTCCTTCACGGTCTTGTCCATGCACGACACCGTGGTCGCGTAGGCCGGAAAGCCGTGGTCGCTGAACATCAGCACGGTGCTCTTCACGCCCGCCTTCTGGATCGCATAGGGCTCGGAGGTCAGGTAGCCCTGCTGCGCGGTGTTCTTGTCGGCCACGAAGGGCTGGATGTTGAAGGTGTAGGGCCGCGTCTGCTCGTCGGTGAGGCCGAACTTGGCCTTCAGCCAGGGCCAGTAGCCGCGGTTGGCCTGCGAGCCGATCAGGATGGTCTTGCCCTTCAGGTCCTCGAACTTCTTGACGTCGTCGTGCGCGATCAGCACCTGCGGGTCTTTCTGGAAGAAAGCCGCCACGTTGACCACCGGCACGCCGCCTTCGCGCACCTGCATCATCTGGATGTCGCTCGAGCCCATGATGCAGTCGGCCTGGCCGGCGGCCATCATCTGCGTGATGTTGACCTGCGGGCCGCCCATCTTGATGGTGACGTCCAGCCCGTACTTCTTGTAGATGCCCTGCGCGACTGCCTGGTAGAAGCCGCCATGCTCGGCCTGCGCATACCAGTTCGTCATGTAGGTGAACTTGTCCTGGGCTTGCGCCGGGGCGGCGACAGCGAAGGCGAGGGCGGCTGCGGCAGCCAGTTGACCGAAGCGGAAAGCAGGATGGTGGCGCATGGTGTGGACCTCTCTCGGTGGGAAAAAAAGAACGATGGAAACGGGCGCTCTATGCAAGTAGCGGGCCTCAGGCAATGGGCTGGAAAGCGGACTGGATGAAGCCCTGCTGGTGCCCGCGCTCCCAGGTGGCTTCTTCGCGCACCACCCAGCGCAGCGCGTAGAGCTCGGTCAGCGCCTGCACCCAGCTCGCGGCGAGCGTGTCGAGGATCTCTTCGCCCTGTTCGCGCGTGGCGCTGGTGGGGTCGCCGATCACGCCGCTCGGGCCGAAGTCGCGCGCGGTCCAGGCGCAGGCCGGGCGGCCGTCGGCCGACAGCAGCTTGATCGGGAAGGGCGGCGGAAAGTTGGCCGCGGCACGTTCCATGTGCACCGTGTCGGGCGCGAGCGCGAGCATCAGCGCGGTCTCGGAATGGCCGGCATGCATCGACAGCTTCTTTTCCTGTTCGCTGATTTGGCTGCTCGAGGCATTGGGCAGGCGCGAGACGCCGTGCGGCACGACCACGAAGTCGCCATGGCGCAGGCGCAGCTCGCGCGCGGCCATCTCCAGCACCTGCGGCTGGCCGCCGTGGCCGTTGGCGAACAGCAGCTTGCGAAAGCCGGCGCGGTAGACCGACTCGCCGATCTCGGTCACGGTCGAGAGCAAGGTGGTGCCGGTCAGCGTCATGGTGCCGGGAAAGTGCAGGTGCTCTTCCGATTTGCCGTAGGTGATGGTCGGCAGAGCGAAGGCGCGCACCTCGGCCGGCAGGCGCTCGAGCGCCTTGCCCATCACGCCGGAGGAAATCACGCTGTCGACCGAACAGGGCAGGTGCGGCCCGTGCTGCTCAATTGCGCCGCAGGGCAGCACGATCACCGTGTTCTCGCGGTCGGGCAGCGCGTCGATCTCGGTCCAGCTCAGGTAGGGCAGGAAGCGGTGGGGCGGGATGTAGCCGTGGAGCATGGGGCGTCCTGTGTGGGAAGAGGGGGGTGTGCTCAGGCGAAGCGCGCCATCGCGTCGCCGACGCGCTGCATGAAGCGTTTCCGCTGGGGCTCGGTCGCCACGTTCATGTGGTAGTGCGCGTGGTAGTCGACGCGCGCCTGCCGGCCGGTGAGGCGCGGCATGTAGCGCGTCACGATCTTGCGCGGCGGGTCGCCCATGTACCAGGCCACCCAGCGCGGGCGGCCGTAGGTCACGACGGCCGAGATGCGCTTGATGTGCGTCAGCATCGGTTTCACGTTGGCCGGGTCGCTGAGGTCGAAGGCCACGCCCGGCATGAAGAGGCGGTCGAAGTAGCCCTTGAGCATCGCCGGCAGGCCGAAGCACCAAGTCGGAAAGCAGAACACGATGCCCTCGGCCCACTGCAGCCGCTCGATGTAGGGCCTGAGCGGCAACTGGTTGCTCGGCACCTCGTGGTAGCCCAGGCGCTCCTCGCGCGAGAGCACGGGATTGAAGCCTTCGGCGTAGAGATCGCAATCGTCCACCTCGTGCCCGGCCGCGCGCAGGTTGCGCAGCACTTCCTGGTGCAGGGCGGCGTGGAAGCTGGTTTCGACCGGGTGGCAGTAGACGACGAGCACGCGCATGGGTGTTTGACCGCTTAATCAGAGCAAGTGGTCAGCTTATGCAAGCGACATGCCAGCGATCCCGCACCGAAAGAGGGAGTGGTCTTGCTCGTTGTGCCTTCCTTCGACAAGTGATACGGTCGAATTTCCGTCGTTCGCCTGAACGCACAACAAAGGAACATGCCGTGGGAGACCCGATGCGCCCGCTGCAACCTGGAGAACCCGCGCCCGAGTTCGCGCTTCCCGCGATCAATGTCGAAGGCGCAGTCTCTCTCGCCGACCTGCGTGGTCGCCCGTTCCTGATCGGCTTCTTCCGCGGGCTGCACTGCCCGTTCTGCCGGCGGCAGGTGATGCAGCTCGGTGCCCTGCAGCCTGCGCTGCGCGCCATCGGGGTCGAGACCCTGGCCGTGATCAACACGCCGCTCGAACGCGCCCGGCTGTACTTCCGCTACCACCCGACGCCGATCATGCTTCTGAGCGACCCGGATTGCCGCACGCACCAGGCCTTCGGCGTGCCGCACATCGAATTCCTGCCCGAAGGCAGCAGCGAGCGGTCCGAATGGCCTTCGCGTGCGAGCATGGCGGAATTCGAAGCCGCGCGCATCAACCCGACCGGCGAGCTGCCGGAACCGACGCAGCCGATGGCAAGCAACGCCATCCTCAACGCCATGGACGGCTTCGAGCTCGACGAAGTCGATACTGCGATCCTCGCGAACCACGCCACTCAGCTCGCCGGCCACTTCCTGGTCGATGGAGCCGGCATCGTCGCGTGGGCACAGATCGAGGCGCTCGACGGGCCCAACAGCCTCAGCATCTTCCCGAGCGCGGCGCAGATCATCGCCGCCGCCGGCAGCCTGTGATGCTGACGAGGCGCGGCCATGGTCAAGGAAAGCAACCGGTGGATGGAAGCCTCGGATGTCATTCCGATGTTCCCCAGCCTGGTCTGGAAAATCCAGTTCGAGGCCGGCTTGCGCGACGCGCTGGCACGAAGCATCCTCGCAGCGCTGGCCGACATGCGGCGCGGCCTGCCGCCGCTCGAAGCCGGCCGCGGCTGGCAGTCGGGGCAGGCCCTGCATGAACGCGAGGACTTTCGCGAGCTGGTTTCGTGTGTCCGTCGCGGCGTCACGAGCATCCTGCGATTTCTGCGATTTCTGCGAATCGGCGATGCCGCCTTCGAGATCACGGCCTACTGGGCCACCGTGCTGGCCAAGGGCGCCGCACACAAGATTCACAGCCACCCCAACAATTTCCTGAGCGGTGTCTACTACGTGTGCACCCCACCGGGCGCCGACGCCATCAACTTTCATGACCCGAGGCGTCAGACCGCCGTCATCAGGCCCCCGGTCGTGGAACTGACTGCTGACAACACCGACCAGGTGGTGGTCAAGGTGCGCAAAGGAACGCTTCTGATGTTTCCCTCCTTCCTGGAGCACTCCGTCGATGCCAACCTGAGCGAAGAAGAACGAATCAGCGTCAGCTTCAACGTGATGTTCTCTTCGTTCACGCAGCAGTTGAGCAAGCCGCTCTGGTAACACCAACCGGGAGATCCTGATGGACGACGAGACACTCAACCTCAGCATTCGCAAGTTCCTCAAGATGGTCGGCGTCAGCTCGCAGCGCGAAATCGAGCAGGCGGTGGCGAAGGCCGTCGCCGCCGGCACCGGCGCCGAGACCTTTGCTGCCACCATGACCCTGGAGATCCCGGCGCTGGGGCTCAAGGTCGGGTTCGACGGCGACATCAAGCTGAATTGAGCGTCCGCCGCCGGCGACCGCCGAGATGCACGACGCCGACAAGCTCGAAGCGGTGCTGCGCTACCACGAGTGCACCAAGCACCAGTTCCACCGCTATGCGCGCTCCGCCGGCACCCTGGATTGGGTGAACCAACCCAACCCGTTCCGCCGTTACGAGGGGGCGCCGCTCACGCAGTTGCCCATCCTTGGCGCGGACGAAGAGCCGGTGTCGCCTCGCTACCAGGAGATCTATCGTCGGGGCGCGGTGCCGAGCGCGCCCGTCATGGTCCGCTCGCTGTCGCGGCTGTTCGAGTACGCGCTTGCGCTGTCGGCCTGGAAGCAGGCGGGCGGCACGCGTTGGGCGCTGCGCAGCAACCCTTCGAGCGGCAACCTGCATCCCACCGAGGGCTACCTGCTGATCGGCGCGTGTCCCGGGCTGGCGCCGGCACCCGGCCTGTACCACTACGCGCCGAGAGAGCACGGTCTGGAACGGCGTGCCAACGCCTCCGCTGAGTGGTTCGCGCAGCTGATGCGAGAGTTTCCCCCAGAGGCCTTTCTGGTCGGACTCTCGTCCATCCACTGGCGCGAAGCGTGGAAGTACGGCGAACGCGCGTTCCGCTATTGCCAGCACGACGCGGGCCATGCCATCGGCACGCTTCGCATCGCAGCCGGGACCCTGGGATGGAGCGCTGTCGTGCTCCATGGCCTGGCCGATGAAAGCATCGAAGCCTTGCTGGGGCTGAACCGGGCCGAGGACTTCGCAGGCGCCGAGCGCGAACAGCCGGAGCTCGTCATGCTCGTCTGGCCGAACGAGGCGGCCGGGCGGTGGTGTGCAGGCGCGCAGCGCGCGTTGCCGCTCGGCCTGGATCCGCTGCTGGCGCGCGAGCTCACGCAGCAAGACTGGTGCGGAACGGCGAACCGACTCAGCCGCGACGACCCGGTCGACTGGGCCGTCATCGACGAGGTGACGCTCGCCTCACGCCAACCGACCGGCGAGCGCGATGGCTTGGACCTGTTCGACGCGCCAGCCCCGGCGCATCGAAGCGCAGCGTTCCCGATCGGGCCGTCGGCGGGCAGGATCATCCGCCAGCGGCGCAGCCTCCTGGCCTGCGACGGCCGGACCTCGATCACGGCCGAGCGCTTCTACGCCATGCTCGCGCGCGTGATGCCGCGCGTGGAACTGGAGGCGAACCGGCGGCCGTTGCCCTGGGATGCCATGGCCTGGGAGCCGCGCATCCACCTCGCCTTGTTCGTTCATCGGGTGGACGGGCTCGACCCAGGGCTGTACGTACTCGTCCGCGACCCGGCCAAACTGGACAAGCTGAAGCGCGCCATGCATCGGCACTTCGACTGGTCCAGGCCCCCTGGATGCCCGGCGGACCTTCCCCTTCACAGGCTGGAAAGCGGCGATGCGAGACAGCTCGCGACGCAAGTGAGCTGCTCGCAGGACATCGCGGGCGACGGGGTCTTTTCGCTCGGCATGATCGCCGAGTATCGGGACGCCTTGTTCACGCACGGCCCCTGGTTCTATCGCCCGCTCTTCTGGGAAACCGGGGTGATCGGGCAGGTGCTCTACCTGGAAGCCGAAGCGGCGGGCATCGGAGCCACGGGCATCGGCTGCTTCTTCGACGACCCGGTGCACCAGGTGTTCGGCTTCAGCGACCTGGAGTTCCAGTCGCTCTATCACTTCACGGTTGGCGGCCCGGTGCAGGACAGCCGGCTGACCACGCTGGCGCCCTACGGTGCGCATGCGCAGGACAAGAAGGACTAAGCCTTGATCCCGCAGCCGCCCAGCACGAAAGCCACCAGCTCGCGCGCGATCGGTTCGCGATCGATCGGCGCATCCGGCGGCAGCCCGAGCATCACGCGCGTCTGCAGCGCGTAGTCGGCGTAGCTCTGCGTCATCGCCCAGATGTGCATCAAGAGCAGGCGCGCATCCAGCGGCCGCATCTGCCCGCGCGCGATCCAGCCGTTGATGATGTCGACCTTCTTTTGCGTCCAGGCGCGCGCGTTGGGCCAGTACCGCTCGAGGTTGCGGCCGCCGTCGAGCACTTCGCGCGTGAAGATGCGCGAGATCTCGGGGTTGTCGAAGGCGTGGTCGAGCTTCTTGCGGATGTAGTCGCCCAGCACGGCCCCCGGGTCGTTGGCATGCTCCTCGAAGGAGAACACCACCTTCCAGTCGTGCAGCACCTGCATCAGCAGTTCTTCGTAGAGCTCTTCCTTGCCGGCGATGTAGTAGTGCAGCTGGGGCTTGGTGAGGCCGGCGCGCGCCGCGATCGCCTGGGTCGAAGTGCCCTTCAGGCCATGCAGGCTGAATTCGGCGATGGCCGCGCTGCGGATCGCGGCCAGGATGCGTTCGCGCCCCGGCCGGGCACGCGACAGCGGGCCGTCCGGCGCCGGCATCTGCTGCGCCGCTACGGGCGCGGGGGAAAGGGTTGGGCTCGTCATCGCTTGGGCGGGCTGTGCCGCCGTGGCGATGGTAGCGCTTCGATCCGATCTCGCCCGCGGCGCGCTGCCGGGCGGCCTGCATCGTCGCATGCACACAAGGCATTTCAGGGCTGTGACGGCGTGGCACGCTTCCTGTATCGTCTCGCGGCTTCGTGAAGTTAGTCACACCCCAACAGGAGCTTCCATGTTCTTCGCCCCCCGTTTCCGCAGCTTCGCGGCGGCCGCCGCGCTGGTCGCCGCCAGCGCCATCGCGCACGCCCAGCAATCCCTGCCCAACGTCGTGATCCTCGCGACCGGCGGCACCATCGCCGGCGCCGGCGCCTCGGCCGTCAACAGCGCCACCTATGCCGCCGCAAAGGTGCCGGTCGACAAGCTGATCGCCGGCCTGCCCGAGATCTCCAAGGTCGCCAACGTGCGCGGCGAGCAGGTGTTCCAGATCGCCTCGGAAAGCTTCACCAACGACAACCTGATGGTGCTGGCCAAGCGCGTTTCGGCGCTGTCGAAGCAGGCCGACGTCGACAGCATCGTGATCACCCATGGCACCGACACGCTGGAGGAAACCGCCTACTTCCTGAATCTGGTGGTGCGCACGTCCAAGCCGATCATCGTGGTCGGCTCGATGCGCCCGGGCACGGCGCTCTCGGCCGACGGCGCGCTGAACCTGTTCGACGCCGTCAACGTCGCCGCCAGCAAGGATGCCGGCGGCAAGGGCGTGCTGGTGACGATGAACGACGAAATCCAGAGCGGCCGCGACGTCAGCAAGGTCGTCAACATCAAGACCGAGGCCTTCAAGAGCCAGTGGGGCCCGCTGGGCATGATCGTCGAAGGCAAGAACTACTGGTTCCGCGCGCCGGTCAAGCGCCACACGACGCAGTCGGAGTTCAACATCGACGAGATCACGGCGCTGCCCGCGGTCGACATCGTCTACGGCTACGGCAGCGTACCTGCCACCGCGATCGACGCGCTGGGCAAGAGCGGCGTGAAGGCGCTGATCCACGCCGGCACCGGCAACGGCTCGGTGGCCGACCGCATCGTGCCGGTGCTGCAGAAGCTGCGCGGCGACGGTGTGCAGATCATCCGCAGCTCGCGCGTGTCCGACGGCTTCGTGATCCGCAACGCCGAGCAGCCCGACGACAAGTACGACTGGGTGGTCGCGCACGACCTGAAGCCGCAGAAGGCGCGCATCCTGGCAATGGTGGCCCTCACCAAGACCAACGATCCGAAGCAGCTCCAGCGCATCTTCTGGGAGTATTAGCCCACCCCCAGGCTTCGCGCACTTCGTGTCGCTTCGCCAACCCCCTTCGAGGGGGCAACACCAGCGGCCCGGCAAAGCCGGTTCCGCGGTGTTCCGCGGAGGAAGGCGCGACACCTGGCTCCGCACAACCGGCCGCAGTGGCGCAAGCCCTGCGGCCGTTCCTGCGTCTGGGCGCTCTTAAAATGACCGGTTCGTCGCGTCGGAAGCCGCCTGCCTCCGACCGGCCACCAGGCCCACCATGCTGACCTTCCAACAAATCATCCTCAAGCTTCAGTCCTACTGGGACGCCCAGGGCTGCGCGCTGCTGCAGCCCTACGACATGGAGGTGGGCGCCGGCACCTCGCACACCGCCACCTTCCTGCGAGCGCTGGGCCCCGAGCCCTGGAAAGCTGCCTACGTGCAGCCGAGCCGCCGCCCCAAGGACGGCCGCTACGGCGAGAACCCGAACCGCCTGCAGCACTACTACCAGTACCAGGTCGTGCTGAAGCCGGCGCCGAGCAACATCCTCGAGCTCTACCTCGGCTCGCTCGAAGCGCTGGGCTTCGATCTCAAGAAGAACGACATCCGTTTCGTCGAGGACGATTGGGAGAACCCGACGCTCGGTGCCTGGGGCCTGGGCTGGGAGGTCTGGCTCAACGGCATGGAGGTGACGCAGTTCACCTACTTCCAGCAGGTCGGCGGCATCGACTGCAGGCCGATCACCGGCGAGATCACCTACGGGCTGGAGCGGCTCGCGATGTACCTGCAGGGCAAGGAAAGCATCTACGAACTGGAATGGGCGCCCGGCATCAGCTATGGCGACGTGTACCACCAGAACGAGGTCGAACAATCGACCTACAACTTCGAGCACAGCGACGCCGACTTCCTGTTCACCGCCTTCGCCGCGCACGAGAAGCAGGCGAAATACCTGATGGAACAAAAGCTTGCGCTGCCGGCCTACGAGCAGGTGCTCAAGGCGGCCCACAGCTTCAATCTGCTGGACGCGCGCGGCGCGATCAGCGTGACCGAACGCGCGGCCTATATCGGCCGCATCCGCAATCTCGCGCGCAGCGTCGCGCAGAGCTACTACGAAAGCCGCGAACGGCTCGGATTCCCGATGGCGCCGCGCGAATGGGTCGCTGAGATCTCGAAGAAGGCGGCCTGAGCGATGACCTCCAAGAACAACCTGCTCGTCGAACTCTTCGTCGAGGAACTTCCTCCCAGGGCGCTGAAGAAGCTCGGCGACGCCTTCGCCGGCGTGCTGCGCGACCAGCTGGTGGCCCAGGGCCTGGCCGATGCCGGCTCGGTGCTCACCGCCTACGCCTCGCCGAGGCGCCTCGCGGCGCACCTCACGAACGTCCTGGGGCAGGCCGCCGACCGCGCGGTCTCGCAGAAGCTCATGCCGGCGACGGTGGGGCTCGATGCCTCCGGCAACGCAAGCCCCGCACTGCTCAAGCGCCTCGCCGCGCTGGGCGCCGACGCCTCGGCCGTGCCCGGCCTCAAGCGCGCGATGGACGGCAAGGCCGAAGCCCTGTTCTTCGAAAGCACCGCCCGCGGCGCGACGCTGGCCGAGGGGCTGCAGAAGGCGCTGGCCGAGAGCATCGCCAAGCTGCCGATCCCCAAGGTCATGAGCTACCAGCTCGAGACCGGCTGCGAGCTGCCCGGCTGGAGCAGCGTGAGCTTCGTGCGTCCGGCCCACGGGCTGGTGGCGCTGCATGGCGACACGGTGGTTCCGGTCGAGGCGCTGGGCCTTTCGGCCGGGCGCGAAACGCATGGCCACCGCTTCGAGGCGCAGGTCGATCCGATTGTGCTGCGCGACGCCAACAGCTATGCGGCGCAACTGGCCGACGAAGGCGCCGTGATCGCCGGCTTCGAGGCGCGCCGCTTCGAGATCGCGCGCCAGCTGGCCGAGGCGGCGTTGACGGTCGGCACCGGCTCGCAGCCGATCGACGACGACGCGCTGCTCGACGAAGTCACGGCGCTGGTCGAACGCCCCAACGTTCTGGTGTGCGAGTTCGAGCGCGAGTTCCTCGATGTGCCGCAGGAGTGCCTCATCCTCACGATGAAGGCCAACCAGAAGTACTTTCCGTTGCTCGACGCCGCGGGCCGGCTCACCCACAAGTTCCTGGTGGTCAGCAATATCCGGCCCGACGATGCCGGCGCGGTGATCGGCGGCAACGAGCGCGTGGTGCGCCCGCGGCTGGCCGACGCCAAGTTCTTCTTCGACCAGGACCGCAAGAAATCGCTGGCCTCGCGCGTCGAGTCGCTGGCCAAGGTGGTCTATCACAACAAGCTGGGCACCCAGGGCGAACGCGTGCAGCGCGTGATGCGCATCGCGCACGCCATCGGCGAGCAGCTGGGCGCCGCGTCGCACGACAGCACGCTAGCGCCGCACGCGGTGCAGGCCGCCCAGTTGGCCAAGGCCGACCTGGTGACCGACATGGTCGGCGAGTTCCCCGAGCTGCAGGGCACCATGGGCCGCTACTACGCGCTGCACGACGGGCTCGAGCCCGCGGTGGCCGATGCGGTCGAAGACCATTACAAGCCGCGCTTCGCGGGCGACGAGCTGCCGCGCAACCCCGTCGGCATCGTGGTCGCGCTGGCCGACAAGCTCGAGACCCTGGTGGGTATGTTCGGCATCGGCAACCTGCCCACCGGCGACCGCGATCCCTTCGCGCTGCGCCGTCATGCACTGGGCGTGATCCGCATGTTGATCGAGCGCCAGCTGCCGATCGAACTGCGCGCCTTGCTCGGCCAGGCCTTCGCCGCCTTCGCGCCGAAGGCGGGCGAAGCCGCGCTCGCCGACCCGACCGAGGCGCTTGAAGCCTTCCTCTACGACCGCCTGGCCGGCAGCCTGCGCGAGCAGGGCGCCAGCGCCCAGGAGGTCGACGCCGTGCTGGCGCCCCAGCCGCAGCGCCTCGGCGAGGTGCCCAAGCTGCTGGCCGCCGTGCGCGCCTTTGCCGCGCTGCCCGAGGCGCCCGCGCTGGCGGCGGCCAACAAGCGCATCGGCAACATCCTCAAGAAGTCGCCCGAAGCCGATGCGCACGTGAGCGAGCTGCTGCTGCTGGAGCCGGCCGAAAAGGCGCTCCATGCCGCGATGCAGAAGGTCGTGCCCGTGGCCAATGCGCAGTTCGACGCCGGCGACTACACCGCCTCGCTGCAAACCCTGGCCGCGCTGCGCGAGCCGGTCGATGCCTTCTTCGACGGCGTGATGGTCAATGCCGAGCAGTCCGACCTGCGCCTCAACCGACTCGGCCTCCTGATGCTGCTGCATGCGGCGATGAACCGCGTGGCGCAGCTCGAGCGCCTCGCCACCTGATCGGCACGCCATGAAAATCGTCATCCTGGACCGCAACGGCACGCTCAACGTGCACCGCGAGGACTTCGTCAAGAGCGACATCGAATGGACGCCGCTGCCCGGCGCGCTGGAGGCGGTTGCGCGGCTCAACCACGCCGGCTGGCACGTCGTGATCGCGTCCAATCAGTCCGGGCTCGGCCGCGGACTGTTCGACATGGCTTCGCTCAACGCCATGCACGCCAAGATGCACAAGATGCTGGCCGCGGTGGGCGGCCGCGTCGATGCGGTGTTCTATTGCCCGCACAGCCCCGACGAGGGCTGCGAGTGCCGCAAGCCCAAGCCTGGCCTGTTCCACCAGATCGGTGAGCGCTATGGCGTCGACCTGGCCCACGTGCCGGTTGCGGGCGACAGCCTGCGCGACATGCAGGCCGGCGCGGCCGCCGGCTGCGAGCCGCACCTGCTGCTGACCGGCATGGGCGCGGCCTGCCGCGGCGTGACGCCGTTGCCGCCCGAGTACCCGCCGAACACGCAGGTCCACGACGATCTGGCGGCTTTCGTCGACTTCCTGCTGGAACGCGAAGAGCAGCAGGCCACCCTGCAGGTGGCCGTCTGATGGCCTTCCTTCGCTCTCTCGTCCACGCGCTGTGGATGCTCGTCACGGTGATCCCCTGGGGCATCATCATGGTGGTCAGCTCGCTCTGGAAGCGCGGCATTCCGCTGTACTGGATGGCCGCGCGCTGGCTCGGCTGGGCCATCGGCGGCGCGCGGCTGCTGCTGGGCATCAAGACGCGCGTGAGCGGCATGGAGAACCTGCCGCAGGACAAGCTCGCCGGCTGCGTGCTGCTGGTCAAGCACCAGTCGACCTTCGAGACCTTCCTGATGCCCACGCTGATGCCGCATCCGCTGGCCTTCGTGTTCAAGAGGGAACTGATCTACGTGCCCTTCTTCGGCTGGGCCATGGCGCGGCTCGACATGATCCACATCGACCGCAGCCAGCGCACGCAGGCTTTCAACAAGGTCGTCGCGCGGGGCCGCGAGCTGCTGGCGCAGGGCATCTGGATCATCATGTTTCCCGAAGGCACGCGCATTCCGCGCGGCCGGCAGGGCGTCTACAAGACCGGCGGCACTCGGCTCGCGTGCGAGACCGGCGTGCCGGTGATCCCGATCGCCGTGACCTCGGCCAAGGTCTGGCCGCGCAAGGCCTTCATCAAGCGCCCGGGCGTGGTCGATGTCTCGATCGGCCCGGCCATTTCGAGCGTCGGGCGCCGGCCCGACGAGCTGATGCGCGAGGTCGAGGCCTGGATCGAGGGCGAGATGCGCCGGCTCGATCCCGAGGCCTACGTCTCGACCGAGACGGTTTCGGCCTGAGGCCCGGCCATGCGCAGCCTGCTGCAGTTCACGCTCGACCTGTTCGACGAGCCTGCGCCGCCTGCGCCTGCGCCCGCCGTCGAACAAGCGCCGGCGGGCACCGTCTTCCCGCCTGCGATCCCGCTGGCCGATGCGATGAGCCCGGCCAGCTTCGTCCATCCGCGCGCCACGCGCGAGCTCGTGCTGGGCGACGCCCGCGTGGCCTACGAGTTCACGCGCGGCAAGCGCCGCACCATCGGCTTCGTGGTCGGTGCCGAGGGCCTGTCGGTGCGCGCGCCGCGCTGGGTGGCGCTGCGCGACGTCGATGCCGCGGTGAAGGAGAAGGCCGACTGGATCCTGCGCAAGCTGTCCGAGACGCAGCAGCGCCATGCGCGGCTGGAAGCGGCGCGCATCGAGTGGAAGGACGGCGTCAGCTTTCCCTTTCTCGGCGAGCCGGTGGTGGTGCGGCTCGATCCGCACCATGCCTTCGACGGCATCGGCGCCATGCTCGATGCGGGGGCGGGCATTGCGCCGCACACGCTGCGCCTCGCGCTGGCGAACAACGCCAATCAGGCCCAGATCCGCGATGCCGCGCAAGCCTGGCTCATGCGCCAGGCGCGGCGCGTCTTCACCGAGCGGCTCGACCACTTTGCGCCCCGCCTCGGCGTGGCCTGGCGCAAGCTGGCGCTGTCGAACGCCTCCACGCGCTGGGGCAGCGCCAGCGCCGACGGCGCGATCCGCCTGCATTGGCGGCTGGTGCACTTCAAGATGTCGGTGATCGACTACGTGGTGGCGCACGAACTGAGCCACCTGCGCGTGATGGACCACAGCCCGCGCTTCTGGGAGACGGTGGAGAGCGTGCTGCCGGACTACGGCGCGCTGCGGCAGCAGCTCAAGGAGCACCCGGTTCCGCCGTGGTGAACCGGGTGTCGTTCAGCGTGCGTGCGTGACGCCGCCGTCGACGACCAGCGTCGAACCCATCACGTAATCGCCAGCGCGCGATGCGAGGTAGATCGCCGCAGCCGCCATGTCTTCCGGCTCGCCGATGCGTCCCGCCGGAATGTGCCCCTTGATCTCGTCGCCATGGTCACGCGCGACCTTGTTCATGTCGGAAGCGAAGGCGCCCGGCGCGATCGCGCTGACGACGATGCGGTCCTGCGCGAGGCGCAGCGCCATGCGGCGCGTGAGCTGGATCAGCCCGGCCTTGCTGGCCGCGTACGAGTAGGTTTCCTGCGGATTGATCGAAATGCCGTCGATCGAGGCGATGTTGATGACCTTCGCCAGGTGGTCGGTAGCCGCCTTCTTGAGCATCGGCGTCAGCGCCTTGGTAAGGAAGAAGGGGGTCTTGAGGTTGAGGTCGACCACCTTGTCCCAGCCGCTCTCGGGAAATTCCTCGTAGGGCGCGCCCCAGGCGGCGCCGGCGTTGTTGACCAGGATGTCGAGCGTGCCCTCGTGCTTGGCATAGGCGTCGACCAGGGCTTGCGCGCCCTCCAGCGTCGACACGTCGGCCGGCAGCGAGACGCAGTGGCCGAAGGCCGAGAGTTCCTTGGCCGTCTGGTCGCAGGCCGCGGCCTTGCGCGCCGAGATGTAGACGCGGGCGCCCTGCGCCAGGAAGCCTTCGGCGATCATGCGGCCGATGCCGCGCGAACCGCCGGTGATGAGGGCGCTGCGGCCCTCGAGCGAAAAGAGTCGGGTGGTGTCCATGCGCTGTGTCTCCTGAATATGCGCAGGAGCTTAGTGCGCACGGGCGCCAGCCGCCGTCACCTTGGTGCCAGCGGTTCCTCTTCGTCCAGCGCCAGCACCACCTCTTGCAGGGTGCGCGCGAGCCGGTCGCCGTCGAGCGGCTTGTGCAGGATGCGCGCCGCCACGCTCGAGAACTCGCGGAAGCGCATCGGCGCGGTCTCGCCGGTCACGATCACGGCCGGCAGATCCGGCTTCTTCTGGCGCAGTCTTTCGATCACGTCGAGGCCCGTCTCTTCGCGCAGGCGGTAGTCCACCACCATCACGTCGGGCTCGAAGCCTTCGGCCAGCGCCTGCTCGGCCTTGAGGCCGTTGGCGACGCCCTTCACCGACCAGCCCAGCTGGTGCAGATAAGTGCACATCGCGGACAGCACCTCGGCCTCGTCGTCGACCAGCAGCACGGCCAGGCGCGTGCCGTCGAAGGAACGCGCCAGCGAATTCGCCACCTCGGGGTGGGAGTCGTCCAACGGAACGGCAGGCGCGATATGGAGCTCGAAGGTGGTGCCGCGGCCCGGCTCGCTGTCCAGCTTGAGCTCGATCTTCAACAGGTCGGCCGTGCGGCGCACGATCGCGAGCCCGAGGCCCAGGCCCTGCGCGCGGTCCCGCGAGGGATTGCCGATCTGGTAGAACTCCTCGAACACCCGCTCGCGCTCGTTCTCCGGGATGCCGGGGCCGGTGTCGCTCACCCGCACCACGACCCGGCCGTCGGGCCCCGGCTGTGCCGACAGCGTCACGCCGCCGCTGGTGGTGAACTTGATGGCGTTGTTCACGAGGTTGCCGACGATGCGCATCAACTGGTCGCCGTCGGTGAGGCCCCAGAGCGGCGCGTCGGGCGCCAGCACCTTCATGAAGAGGCCCTGCTGCGCCGCCAGCGCCGCATATTCGTCGCGCGAGGCGCGCAGCACGGCGCCGATGTCGTGCGGCGCGAACTTGGCTTCGATGGTGTGGGCGTCGAGGCGCGAGATGTCCAGCAGGCCGTCCAGGAGGCTGCTGCTCTGGCGCAGCGCGCTGCCGATGCCGCGGCTCACCTCTTTCAGGAGCGGATCGGTGGCGCGCCGGGCCAGGATGTCCAGCGTGGTCGCGTTGATCGACAGCGCATGCAGCGGTTGGCGCAGATCGTGGCTGGCCGCCGCGAAGAAGCGCGTCTTGGCCTCGCTGGCGGCGGTGGCGCGGTCGCGCTCCTGGCGCACGGCTTCGGACAGAACCGCGTTGTCGTCGACCACGTTCATGAGCTTGTGCAGCATGCGTCCCTGGTCTCTGACGGTGGCCAGCAGCATGAAATAGACGAGCACGATGCCGGCCCCGAACATGTAACCCACCGCCCCGCCGCGCCAGGCCCAGCCGCCGGCCAGGCACAAGAAGGTGAGCGTGCAGAAGCCCACGAAGGCGCGCTGCGAGCCCGCGACCGAGGCGGCGCCGATGGTGCAGCCGGCCATCAGCACCGCGGCCACCGCCAGTGGCGCGAAGTCTCCTGGCGCGAAGAAGGCGAAGGGAACGATGGCCGCGGTCGAGATGCCGTTGAGGTCGAAGCCGCGCAGCAGCCGCGGCAGGTACTGCAGCTGGGTCTCGGGTTCGGCGCGCTCCACTGCCAGACCCAGGCGCCAGCGGTACACCATCACGGCGCCGGTGAGGGCCAGCCAGATCCAGGGCCAGACCTGCACGCCCTGGCGCCAGACGATGAAGGCCACCAGAATGTAGCCCAGATAGTTGAGCGGCAGGCGCCGCGAGTACTGCAGGATCAGCGCCAGCCGGCGCTCGAGAATGCGGCGCCCGATGCGTGCCTCGCGCGTGCTGCCGGCGAGCGGAATCGGCGCGGACGCGGTGTCAGTCAATGCGGATGCCCTCGCGCGATGCCTGGTAGGCGGCCTCGGTGCGGTTGCGCACGCCGAGCGCGGTGTAGACCGCGGTCAGGTGGGCCTTGACGGTGGACTCGGCGATGTTGAGCTGGCGTGCGATGAGCTTGTTGGGCAGGCCGCGCGCGGCTGCGCGGTAGACGTCCATCTGGCGCGCGGTGAGGCCTGCGAGCCGAGGGTCGTTGCCCGTGTTCGGCTGGGCTTCGACATCGGGCGGGGCCGCGTTGAGGGTTTCCAGCGGCAGGAAGATGCGTCCGGCCAGCACGTGCCGCAGCGCAGCGACCATCATTTCCGAGCTGTACTTCTTGGGAATGAAGCCGGCCGCGCCCAGGTCGACCGAGTTGCGGATCAGCGTGGCGTTGGTCTCGCCGGACAGCACCACGATGCGCGCCATGCAGCCCGCATCGCGCAGCCGGCGAATGGACTCTTCGCCATCGCAATCGGCCAGGTGCCAGTCGAGCAGCACCAGGTCGAACTCCGCGAGCTCCACCAGCTTCGCGGCATTCGTCATTTCGCCCGTGGTCTCCACGCGCAGCTCGGGAACCAGGACGCTCAGCAGGTTCTTCATGCCCTGCAAGAACATCACGTGGTCATCAATCATCAATACGTTCATCGGTACCTCTGGCCCGAGTATTCATCAGATTGAGGCCGGAATGAACGGGCTAAGACTTTGGTCGAAGCGGCAGTGAAAGCGCTCTTGCACTTTTGAATTCGCGCCGAATGCCGGTGACCGGATCGCGAAAGGCCAGCCCCTTGGCCAAGAGCTGCAGCGGCCGCTCGAAGTCTTCGTCGCCTTCGGGCAGAAGCTCGGGATAGATCGCGTCGTTGCAGATCGGCATGCCGAGCGCTGCGCAGTGCACGCGCAGCTGATGCCTGCGTCCCGTGCGCGGCGCGAGAAGCAGGCGGGCCCAGCCCTCGCCGGCCTCCAGCAGCTCGAGGCGCGTCTCGGAGTTGGGCTCGCCGGGCACTTCCCGCATGCGCATGAAATGCGAATCGTCCACAAGGCGGCTGCGGCGCACGGCGGGCAGCGCCAGATCGCCATGCCAGGGCACGATGGCCTCGTAGTGCTTGGCGATCTCGCGCTTGGCGAACAGCGCGTGGTAGATGCCGCGGGTCGCGGGCTGGACCGAGAACAGCACCACGCCGGCGGTCTCGCGGTCGATGCGGTGCAGGGGCGCCAGGTCGTCGAGGCCCAGCTTGCGCTTCAGGCGCACGAGCAGGCTCTCCTGCACGTACTTGCCCACCGGCGTGACCGGCAGGAAATGGGGCTTGTCCACGGCCAGCAGCTGCTCGTCCTGGAACAGGATGACTTCGTCGAAAGGGATGCGGCGCTCCGTCTCGAGCGAGCGGTAGTAGTAGATGCGCAGCCGCGGCTGGTAGGGCCGCGTTTCGGTGACGGGCACGCCGTGCTCGTCGACCACTTCGCCCGAGCGCATGCGCGCTTCCCAGGTGGCGCGCGGGATGGCCGCGAAGCGCTGCACCAGGAACTCGGCGATGGTGGGCCAGGGGCCGGGCGGCAGCGCGACGCAGCTCGGGCCGACGCCGTCGCGGGTGGGCAGCGGCAGGGGAGCGGGCATGGCGGGTTCGCGCTCAGGCGGCTGCGAGGGCCGATGCGATCTCGGCGAAGGCCGGGCGCGCGGCGGGCTCGGGCTGCACGCAGCGTGCCTGAAGACCAGTCAGCAGTGCGAGCGCGGCATGGTCCTCGCCGTCGGCCGGCCGGGAGCGCGCCAGCAGCTCCGCCAGCAGATGGCCGAAGGCGCACACCTCGATGCGCTGCAGCGCCTGGGCCTGCGCGCCGTCGTCCAACGGCAGGAAGGAGGCGGCGCCGAAGTCGCCCAGGAGACAGTCGCCCTGGCCGTCCCACAGGATGTTGTGGGCGTAGAGATCGCCGTGCAGGATGCCGTGCGCATGCAGCTGTGCCGCGGCCGAGGCGATGCCGCGCGCCATGCGCAGCGCGGTCGGCACCGGCCAGCCGGCGGCATCGGCATAGACGTCGCGCGTGCAGGAAGCCAGGCTGGGCGGGCCGGCCAGGTTGGCGAAGCGCGGATCCACCAGCGCCAGCACGAGGCCGGGCGTGGCCTCGGGGTGGTTGCCGACCTGGCCCCGCACTGCTATCAGGTTGGGGTGCGCGCCGGCGGCGATGCAGGCCGCCATCTCGCTGTGAGGCCAGCCGTCGCTGGTGACGGCACCCTTGAACAGCTTGACTGCCACCGGTTGGATGCCACCGTCAGCCCCGGTCCAGTCCGCCTGATGAATCAGGCCGGAAGCGCCTTCACCGAGCTTGTGTTGCAGCGAGAGAGAGTTCCAGTCGATGGCCGGAATGGCCTCTGCGGCCAGCGCCGCCGCTTCGGCTCGATCGTCGAAGGGATTGCCCGCGAAAGCCAGCCACGAAAGCCGCGGCAGCGAGAGCAGCCATTCGGGCAGGGCATCGAGGCGGTTGGCCGAGATGCGCAGCAGCTCGAGCCCTTGGCAGGCGGCCATCTCGGCCGGCAGCGACTGCAGGCGGTTGCCGGCAAGCATCAGCTTCTGCAGCCGCGTGCAGCGGCCGATGGTGGGCGGCAGGGCCTCGATCTCGTTGTCCGTCAGGATCAGCCAGCGCAGCGACGCCGGCAGCGAGGCGGCCGGCACGCTGCGGATGCGATTGGCCTTGAAGCCCACCATATCGAGTTGCGCGCATTGCCCCACCGATTCGGGCAGACGCGTGAAGCGGTTGTTCGAGCAGAAGAGCACCCGCAGCCGGTGCAGCCGGCCCAGGTCGTCCGGCAGGGCGCTGAGCGCATTGCCCGAGAGATCGAGCACCTCCAGCGTGTCCGCCAGTTCGAAGATCTCGCGCGGGAACTCGGTGAGTCCGCACGCGAGGTCCAGCCGCCGGACACCGGCCAGCCGGCCCTCACGCAGCTGGGCCAGCGTGTTGTTCATGCGAACACGCCGAAGCGGTAGACGCCGTCCTCGCCCTTGCGGCGCTGCAGCAGCCCTTCGAACCACAAGAGGTGCAGGTGGGCCACCGTCTCGCCCATCGCAAAAGTCATCTGGTGCAGATCGAGCTGGCGCTTGAACAGGATCGGCAGGCCCTCGGCCGCGCTGTGCGGCTTCTGCGTGCAGGCCTCCAGCAGCTCGGCCAGGCGGTCGCGATGGTGCTCCTGCAACTGCTCGACGCGCCGGTGGATGCCGGTGAAGGGCTTGCCGTGCGAGGGCAGGCCCAGCGTGCCCGCAGGCAGAGTCTTGAAGCGCTCGATGCTGTCGAGGAAGAGGCGCAGCGGATTGGCCTCGGGCTCGCCCGCATGCACGCTCACGTTGGTCGAGATGCGCGGCAGCATCATGTCGCCGCCGAGCAGCGCGCCAAGCTCCTCGCAATAGAGCGCGATGTGCTCGGGCGCGTGGCCGTAGCCGCTGATGCAGCGCCAGGCGCGCCCGCCGATCGAGACCGTGGCGCCGTCGAGCAGGCGCACGAAGCTGGCCGGCACCGCGGGCACCATGTTCGCGTAGTAGTTGCTGCGCGCGCGAATCTTGGCCACCGATTCGGGGTCGACCAGGCCGTGCGAGGCGAAGAAGTCCGCCGCCGCGTCGCCGCCGGCCAGCGTGTCGCCGGCGCTGGTGAGCACGCGCGCCACGTGGTAGTCGGTGGCGCTGATCCACAGCGGTGCGTTCCAGCGCTCGCACAGCCAGTCGGCCAGGCCGATGTGGTCGGGGTGCATGTGGGTCACGAGCACGCGCAGGATCGGCAGGCCTTCGAGCTGGGTGGTGAAGATTTGCTCCCACTGCGCCCGCGAGGCATCGTGGGCGATGCAGCAGTCCACCACCGTCCAGCCCTCGACGCCGTCGAGCGTGTCGCGCAAGAGCCAGAGGTTGATGTGGTCGAGCGCGAAGGGCAGCGCCATGCGGATCCAGCGCACGCCGGGCGCGACCTCGAAAGTCTCGCCCGGTGCAGGCAGCGTGTCGCCGAAGGGGTATTGGAGTTCGCGTTCGAGGAGGTTCATGTACGATTGACGTTAACGTAAACGTCAGGGGGAAGAGCCATCATTGTAGGCAGTGCAGCCCGAATGTGCTGTCACCGCCGCAACCCCGCACCCGCATCATGCCTTCGCAGACTTTCACCATCGGCGAACTCGCCAGGGAATTCGACCTCACCACGCGGGCGATCCGCTTCTATGAGGACATGGGGCTGCTCGCCCCGGAGCGCGCCGGGCAGCAGCGCGTCTACACCGCGCGCGACCGTGCACGGCTGACGCTCACCCTGCGCGCCAAGCGGCTCGGCCTGAAGCTGACCGAGGCCAAGGAGATCCTCGACATGTACGACAGCCCGCGCGACACGGCCGCGCAGCTGCAGCGCTTTCTCGGCGTGCTCGGCAACCACCGCGCCCAGCTCGAGGCCCAGTTGGCCGAGCTGGAGACCAACCTCGCCGAGGTCCGCGCACAGGAAAAGCAGGCGCGCGCCGCGCTCGCGCGTGCCGTCAAACCCAAGGCCCGCTGAGGGCCCGATATTCACCCCAGTCACCGACAATGGACAACACCATGCCCGACAACCTCGATGACCTGTTCTCCCACAACCGCAGCTGGGCTGCGCGGATGGAGCGCGATCGCCCCGGCTTCTTCACCAGCCTGGTGAAGCAGCAGACCCCCAAGTACATGTGGATCGGCTGCTCCGACAGCCGCGTGCCCGCCAACCAGATCACCGGCCTCGAGCCGGGCGAAGTGTTCGTGCACCGCAACGTGGCCAATATCGTGGTGCACTCCGACCTCAACGCGCTGTCGGCGATCCAGTTCGCGGTCGAGCGCCTCAAGGTCCGGCACATCATGGTGGTCGGCCACTATGGCTGTTCGGGCGTGCAGGCCGCGCTCGAAGGCGCGCGCATCGGCATCGCCGACAACTGGATCCGCCACATCCAGGACGTGCGCGACCGGCACCGGGTTATGCTCGAAAGCCTGCCGGAAACCGTGCGCGCCGATGCGCTGTGCGAACTCAACGTGGCGGAGCAGGTGGTCAATGTGGCGGTCAGCACCGTCATGGTCGACGCCTGGAGCCGCAACCAGACGGTCACCATCCACGGCTGGGCCTTCGGCGTGCACGACGGGCTGCTCGAGGACTTGGGCATGACCGTCGACGGCTCCAAGCCGCTGGACAACCTGTACCGCGCAGCGGTGCAGCGCATTCGCTACAAGTGGAGCAAGCCGGGCGAAGCCGCCCAACCCGTTCCGGACGTGCTCAAGGAAACCGACTGAGACCATGTTCCCCCAGCGCCTCGACTCGCCGCTGGCCTACGACATCGCAAAGGCGATGCGCGACGGCTTCAACCGCCACTACCAGCTGTTCCGCGCCGAGTCGGCGCGCGCCAAGCACCGCTTCGAAACCGCCGACTGGCACGGCCAGCAGCGGGCGCAGCGCGAGCGCATCGAGTTCTACGATCTGCGGGTGAGCGAGGCGGTGGCGCGGCTCGAGAAGGAGTTCAAGGCCGGCGACCAGCCGATGGACGTCTGGCACCAGGTCAAGCTGCACTTCATCGGCCTCCTGGTCGACCACCACCAGCCCGAGCTGGCCGAGAGCTTCTTCAACTCGGTAACCACCAAGATCCTGCACCGCGCCTACTTCCAGAACGACTTCATCTTCGTGCGGCCGGCCATCAGCACCGAGTACATCGAGCCGCGCGATGCGCCCACCTACCGCGCCTACTACCCCGAGCGCGAGACGCTGGCCGACACCATCGAGCGCATGCTCGAGGACTACGCGCTGCAGGGCGGCTACGCCAACCTGAGGCGCGACGCCGAGCGCGTGGCGGCCGCCATCCTCGGGCGCTTCCACCAGGTCAAGCTGCGCGCCAACTTCCAGCTGCAGGTGCTGTCGGGCCTGTTCTACCGCAACAAGGGCGCCTACGTGGTCGGCAAGATCATCAACGGTTTCATCGAACTGCCCTTCGCGCTGCCGATCCTGCACGACAGCGCGGACAAGTTCTACATCGACGCGGCGCTCTTCGGCGAGGAAGACCTGCAGATGCTCTTCAGTTTCGCGCGCGCCTACTTCATGGTCGACATGGAAGTGCCCTCGGCCTATGTGCAGTTCCTGCGCTCGCTGATGCCGCGCAAGCCGCGCGCCGAGATCTACAACGCACTCGGGCTGGCCAAGCAGGGCAAGACGCTCTTCTATCGCGATTTCCTCTACCACCTCAACTACTCGAGCGACAGGTTCCGCATCGCGCCCGGCATCAAGGGCATGGTGATGCTGGTGTTCGACCTGCCGTCCTTCCCCTACGTGTTCAAGGTCATCAAGGACTTCTACCCGCCGCAGAAGGACACCACGCGCGAGCAGATCAAGGGTAAGTACATGCTGGTCAAGCAGCACGACCGCGTGGGCCGCATGGCCGACACGCTGGAGTACAGCGACGTCGGCTTCCCGCTCGACCGCTTCGAGCCCGAGCTGATCGAGGAGATCCAGAAGTTCGCGCCCAGCCAGCTCGAGATCGGCGACCGCGACGGCAACGGGGAGATGGAGGTGGTGCTCAAGCACGTCTACATCGAGCGCCGCATGATCCCGCTCAACATCTACCTGCACGAAGCCCTCGACCAGATGGAGCATCCCGAGCATGCCAAGCGCGCGGGCAAGCAACTGGAGCATGCGGTCATCGAGTACGGCAATGCCATCAAGGACATGGTTGCGGCCAACATCTTTCCGGGCGACATGCTGTGGAAGAACTTCGGCGTCACGCGCGGCGGCAAGGTCGTGTTCTACGACTACGACGAGATCGAATACCTCACCGACTGCAACTTCCGCCGCGTGCCGACGCCGATCCACGAGGAAGACGAGATGAGCGGCGAGGTCTGGTACTCGGTCGGCCCGAAGGACGTGTTCCCCGAGACCTTCGGCCCCTTCCTGCTCGGCAACGAGGCGGTGCGCGAGGCCTTCATGGCCCACCATGCCGACCTGCTCGACGCCGCCTTCTGGCAAAGCCACAAGGAGCGCATCCAGGCCGGCCAGATGCTGGACGTTTTTCCCTACGACGAGGCGCAGCGGTTCATTCACGATGGCCATGCGCCTTACTTTTAGCTCGCCCCCAGGCTGCGCGCACTTCGTGTCGCTCCGCCAACCCCCTACCGGAGGCAACACCTGCGGGCCGGCAAAGCCGGTTCCGCGGTGTTTCGCGAATGGGGCCAGGGTGGGCGCGAGAGTAGATTTTTGCTAGTGCACATTTTTCTAAAGGAGCAACTTCCATGACCGAATCCATCGTCATCGTCGGCGCCGCCCGCACCCCCATGGGCGGCTTCCAGGGCGACTTTTCTTCGCTCGCCGCGCACGACCTGGGCGGCGTCGCCATCAAGGCGGCCGTCGAGCGCGCGGGCATCGCGTCCGAGGCGGTCGGCGAGGTGCTGTTCGGCAATTGCCTGATGGCCGGCCAGGGCCAGGCGCCAGCGCGCCAGGCGGCCTACAAGGGCGGCCTGCCCGACAGCGCAGGGGCCGTCACGCTCAGCAAGATGTGCGGCTCGGCCATGAAGGCCGCGATGCTCGCGCACGACCTGCTGCTCGCGGGCACGCACGAAGTCATGGTCGCGGGCGGCATGGAGAGCATGACCAACGCGCCCTACCTCATGCTCAAGGGCCGTGGCGGCTACCGCATGGGCCACGACCGCATCTTCGACCACATGATGCTCGATGGCCTCGAAGACGCCTACCAGCCCGGCCGCTCGATGGGCACCTTCGGCGAGGACTGCGCGGCCAAGTACAAGTTCACGCGCGAGCAGCAGGACGCCTTCGCGATCGCCAGCGTGGAGCGCGCCAAGGCCGCCACCACCTCGGGCGCCTTCAAGGCCGAGATAGCGCCGGTCACGGTCAAGGGTCGCGGCGGCGACACCGTGATCGAGATCGACGAAGGCCCCGGCAAGGTCAAGCTCGACAAGATCCCGCAGCTCAAGCCGGCCTTCAAGAAAGAGGGCGGCACCATCACCGCGGCCTCGAGCTCGTCGATCAACGACGGCGCCGCCGCGCTGGTGATGATGACCGAGAGCACCGCCAAGAAGCTCGGCGCCAGGCCGATCGCGCGCCTCGTCGGCCATGCCACCCACGCTCAGCAGCCCGAATGGTTCTCGACCGCGCCGGTGGGTGCCGTGTCCAAGCTGTTCAAGAAGACCGGCTGGGGCGTGAAGGACGTCGACCTGTGGGAAGTCAACGAAGCCTTCGCCGTGGTGCCGATGGCGCTGATGCACGAGCTCGACGTCTCGCACCACATCGTCAACGTGCACGGCGGCGCCTGCGCGCTGGGCCACCCGATCGGCGCCAGCGGCGCACGCATCATGGTCACGCTGATCCATGCGCTGCAGCAGAAAGGCAAGAAGCGCGGCGTGGCGACGCTGTGCATCGGCGGCGGCGAGGGCACGGCGGTCGCGCTCGAATTGGTCTGAGGCAAGAGCAGGCACGATAACTGCAGTTCAGACCGCAACGAAGGCGGCGGCCGTTGGAAAAAAGGCGCCGTCCATTCGATGCGCGACCTTTCCACGCTGGAGTTCTCTTTTCATGCCGTCTCCGATTTCGAAGGCTCAGTTCGACAAGCTTCGCGCACTGGTCGACCAAGGGCGCATCCATACGGCCTATGACTACCTCGCCGACCGCGGCTACTACTACGCGTGCTGGGCCGCCGGCGATGTCGACGACAGCCTGCCGCCCGAGGCACGGGGCCGCACGGTGCCCGGCCTGGGCCTGGAGGCCCGCCAGAAGCTGACGGACCACGAGCTCGCGCGCTTCCGAACCAGTATGGCAAAGGGCTATCTGGGCGCCTTGCGGGCCCAGTTCGAAAACGGGCCCTCCATCACGCGCGACGTCAGCGCGGAAGAGACCGCCGAGTTTCATGGTGAGGTCTTTCGAACTCACTTTCTCGGCATCAAGGACTGGACCCTCTGCGTTCCCTTCGAGCTGCAGGAAAAAGCCGGCGGCCTCGAAGCAGTCGAGCGCTACTGGGACGGCGTGCTGCGAACCGCCGCCAAGCTGAGTGCGCGAGCCATTGCGCGCTCGGCCGCGCTGATCGCCGCCTAGCGACAGGCACGGTGCGCGGTTGACATTTTTTTGCCATATCGCCGCGCGCTGTGACATTTCTTGTTCGGCGCGGGGGCGAGCCGTGTCGCATTGAGCGGTACCTAGAATGATGGGCTTGCCCACTCCTAGGAAACCCTGTTCATGCTTCCGGCCATTCCCCGCCACGCGCTCGCCGCACTGTTCGCCTCCGCTTTCCTTGCCCCCGCCGCCTGGAGCCAGACGCGTGACGAGGCGCTTTTCAGCGCCGCCACCGCCGAGCAGCCGGCCGTCGTGAAGACGCTGGAGCGGCTGGTCAACATCGAGACCGGCACCGGCGACGCCGAGGGCATGGCCGCCGCGGGCAAGTACTTCGAGGATGAGCTCAAGGCGCTGGGCTTCACTGTCACGCGCAGCAAGTCGACCGGCATCGTGGTCGGCGACAACATCGTCGGCAAGCTGAAGGGCAAGGGCGGCAAGAACATCCTCCTGATGTCGCACATGGACACGGTCTACCTGAAGGGCATCCTGGCCAAGGCGCCCTTCCGCGTCGAAGGCAACAAGGCCTACGGCCCCGGCATCGCCGACGACAAGGGCGGCAACGCGGTCGTGCTGCACACGCTGAAGCTGCTCAAGGAGCGCGGCTTCCAGGATTTCGGCACGCTCACCGTGCTGTTCAACACCGACGAAGAGAAGGGCTCCTTCGGTTCGCGCGACCTGATCCAGGAAGAGGCCAGGGCCAGCGACTACGTGCTCTCCTTCGAGCCCACCGGCGCCGAAGCCGAGAAGCTTTCGCTCGGCACCTCGGGCATCGCCTACGTGCAGGTCAACATCAAGGGCAAGGCCTCGCATGCGGGCGCGGCGCCCGAGCTCGGCGTCAATGCGCTGATCGAGGCCTCCGACCTGGTGCTGCGCACCATGGACATCGACAACAAGGCGCAGAACCTGCGCTTCAACTGGACCATCGCGAAGGCCGGTGCGGTGTCGAACATCATTCCCGACAGCGCCAGCCTCAACGCCGACGTGCGCTACGCGCGCAACGAAGACCTGGAAGCCGCGATGAAGACGCTGGAAGAGCGCGCGCAGAAGAAAAAGCTGCCGAACTCCGAGATCAAGGTGCTGGCCACGCGCGGCCGTCCGGCCTTCAATGCCGGCGAAGGCGGCAAGAAGCTGGTCGACAAGGCGGTGGCCTACTACAAGGAAGCGGGCGGCACGCTCGGCGTGGAGGAGCGCACCGGCGGCGGCACCGACGCGGCCTACGCGGCGCTCTCGGGCAAGCCGGTGATCGAAAGCCTGGGCCTGCCGGGCTTCGGCTACCACAGCGATTCCGCCGAGTACGTGATGATCGACGCCATCCCGCGCCGCCTCTACATGGCCAGCAAGCTGATCATGGACCTCGGCGCATCGAAGTAGACAGGCAAGCAGGAGGGTCACCATGCTGCTCAACGCCGACCAGGAAGCGATACGCGACGCGGTGCGCGATTTTGCGCAAGCCGAACTCTGGCCTCATGCCTCGCGCTGGGACCGCGAGCACAGCTTTCCCAAGGAAGCGCACGCAGGCCTGGCGGCGCTCGGCGCCTACGGCATCTGCGTGCCCGAGGAAGACGGCGGCGCCGGCCTCGACTACCTGACGCTCGCGCTGGTGCTGGAGGAAATCGCGGCCGGCGACGGCGGCACCAGCACCGCGATCAGCGTCACCAACTGCCCGGTCAACGCGATCCTCATGCGCTACGGCAATGCGCAGCAAAAGAAGAAGTGGCTGCAACCGCTGGCCCAAGGGCAGATGCTCGGCGCCTTCTGCCTGACCGAGCCGCAGGCCGGCAGCGATGCCTCGTCGCTGCGCAGCACGGCGCGCAAGGACGCGGACGGCTGGGTGATCGACGGCGTCAAGCAGTTCATCACCAGCGGCAAGAACGGCCAGGTCGCGATCGTGATCGCCGTCACCGACAAGGGCGCGGGCAAGCGCGGCATGAGCGCCTTCATCGTGCCCACCGACGCGTCGGGCTACACGGTCGCGCGGCTCGAGGACAAGCTGGGCCAGCATTCGAGCGACACCGCCCAGATCAACTTCGACGCCTGCCGCATCCCGGCGGAGAACCTGATCGGCCAGGAGGGCGAGGGCTACAAGATCGCGCTCGGCGCGCTCGAGGGCGGCCGCATCGGCATCGCCGCGCAGAGCGTGGGCATGGCGCGCAGCGCCTTCGAGGTGGCGCTGGCCTACGCCAAGGAGCGCCAGGCCTTCGGCGGCTCGATCTTCGAGCAGCAGGCCGTCGGCTTCCGGCTCGCGGAATGCGCGACCCAGCTCGAAGCCGCGCGCCAGCTGATCTGGCATGCGGCGAGCCTGCGCGACGCGGGCCGGCCCTGCCTCAAGGAGGCGGCGATGGCCAAGCTCTTCGCGAGCGAGATGGCAGAGAAGGTGTGTAGCGCGGCGATCCAGACGCTCGGAGGCTACGGCTACGTCAACGACTTCCCGCTGGAACGCATCTACCGCGACGTGCGCGTGTGCCAGATCTACGAAGGCACCTCCGACATCCAGAAACTCCTGATCCAGCGCGCCCTGGCTTGAAGATGGCAGCTTCGCACTGTCGAAAGCTGTATGGCGCCTGCGGCCAGGTTCCCTGCCGATTGGCGGATTCACGCGCGCGCTGCGAACGACCAGACTGGTGCCAGTGGAAACGATGAGGAGCGCATCATGGCAACGGATCTCATGACTCTCGGCGTGCTTGGAATGGTCATGCTGGGCGGCTGGCTGATCGATCATGTGGGCCAGCAGGCCAAGGCGCGCCTCGCGCGCGCTCGGAAGCCGGTGCAACGCAGGCCCTAGCTCTGCTGTCATCGATCTGGATGACAGACAGGCGCCGCCCAGCGGCGCAACATGGCGGCCTCTCTCCTCGGAGCTCTCGCCATGTCTCATTCGAATTCCGCCCTGGCCCTTCGCGCAGCGGCCCTCTCGTTCATCGCGGGGCTCGGCCTGCAGTCCCACGCGCAATCCGCGCCCCCGGACATCGCCACGCTGACCGCCAGCGAGGCCGCGCAGCGCCTCTGCGCCGGTTCGCTGACCAGCGAGCAGCTGGTCTCGGCCTACCTCGCGCAGGCCAGGGCCAAGCCGCAGCTCAATGCCTTCATCACGCTCGACGAGGCCGGCGCCCTCAAGGCCGCGCGCGCGGCCGACACCGCGCGCAAGCGCGGCGGCCCGTGCAAGCCGCTGGCCGGCGTGCCGGTGGTCATCAAGGACAACATCCAGGTCCAGGGTCTGCCCGCCACCGCCGGTACACCGGCGTTGAAGGGTTTCGTGCCGTCGACGGATGCGCCCGTGGTCGCCAAGCTGCGCGCGGCGGGTGCGATCGTGCTGGGCAAGACCCACATGCATGAGCTGGCCTTCGGCGTGACGGGCTACAACCCCGCGTTCCAGAGCGGGCCCGAGGTCGGCGTGCGCAATGCCTATGACGCGACCCGCATCGCGGGCGGCTCCTCCTCGGGCAACGGCGCGGCGCTCGGTGCGCGCATGGCGCCGGCTGCGCTCGGCACCGACACCGGCGGCTCGGTGCGCATTCCCTGCGCCTTCAACGGATGCGCGGCGCTGCGTCCGACCGTGGGCCGTTATTCGCAGCAGGGCATCGCGCCGGTCTCGCACACGCGCGACACCGCCGGGCCGATGGCGCTGTCGGTGGCCGACCTGGCGCTGCTCGACGCAGCCATCGCCGGCGGCGCACCGTTGGTGCCGGCCGAGCTGAAGCGCGTGCGGCTCGGCGTGGTGCCGGCCTTCTTCGCGAACCTCGATGCCGACACCAAGGCCGCCACCGATGCGGCGCTGGCCAAGCTGCGCGCGGCAGGCGTCACGCTGGTGGACGTCGAGATGCCGAAGCTGATGGAGCTCAATGGCGCGGCCGGCTTCCCGATCGCGTTCTACGAGGCGCACGACGACATGGTGGCCTACCTCGCGAAGTACCGCACCGGCGTCGACATCCGGCAGCTGGCCGCGGCCGCTGCCAGCCCCGATGTCAAGGGTGCCTTCGAAGGCCTCGTGATCCCGCGCAAGCTGCCGGCCCCCAACGGCGTGGTCGATGCCAAGCCTGCCTACGACAACGCTATCGCCAAGGCCCGGCCGGCGCTGCAGAAGCTCTACCGCGACACCTTCAAGGCGAACAGGCTCGATGCGCTCGTGTTTCCGACGGTGACGCGCGTCGCGCTCGCCGCCACGCAGGAGGCCAGCAGCCCGAAGAACTTCGGCGCGCTGATCCAGAACACCGACCCCGCCGGCAACGCCGGCATCCCCGGCCTGCAACTGCCCTCGGGCCTGGGCGCCACGAGCGGCCTGCCGATCGGGCTGGAATTCGATGGCCCGGCGGGAAGCGACCGCAAGCTGCTGGCGCTGGGGCTGGCGGTCGAAGGGGTGCTGGGCCGACTGCCGGCACCCACGAAGTAGTCAGCGATCGCTGCCGGGCGCGGTCCAGCCGGCCAGCGCCGAACGGCGCTCGATGCCGAGCTTGCCGAAGATGCGCCGCAGGTAGGTGCGCACCGTCGGCACGCCGACTTCCATGCGCCGCGCGATGTCCTTGTCGGTCAGACCCTCGCGCACCGCCCGTGCGACCTGCTGCTCGCGCGGGCTCAGCTGCGGCCACGCAGCAGCAGGCTTTGCGTCGACGCGCTGCAGCGCGCCGGCGAAGGCCGGCTCGATCAGGTCCAGCAGCGCCTTCTCGTGCTCGCCGAAGTCGCCGCGTCCCCGGCAGCGCCAGATGCGCAGGTCGCCCAGCGCGCGCTCGCCATGGAAGGCGTGCAGGTTCATGCCCCAGTGCAGGCCGTCGCGCGAGAGGAAATCGTTGAAGAAGGGTGTGCGCATCAGCTCGCGCTGCGGCATCACTTCGGTCACGCGGGTGGCACGGCGGCGCGATTGCAGGACGAAGGTGATCGGATCATGGTGCTGGTGCCATTCGGCATAGCGGTCGAGATTGGCCGGGTCCATGTTGAGCGCCACCCGGCGGCCGAAGCTGCCGCTCTCGGCATCCCACACGAAGGAGGCGAACTGGTCGGCATGCAGCAGGTCGAGCAGTGCCCAGCCGATGCGCTCGCGGATCTCGCGTTCGCCCTGGCTTTCTGCGAGCAGCGCGAAGATGCCGCGCAGCGCGTGCTGTTCCGAAGCTCTCAGGTACATGGCCGCCTCCTCCTTGTGCCGAGCTTAGTGCGCGAGCAAGTGCCGCGCCATCCGTGGCGATTCAGGGTTTGCGAGAGGGTTTGCACAATGCGCGAGAATCTGTCCTTCCCTCATGTCCACTTCCTCTCCCAACTCCGCGCGCGTTCCCTGCCCCTGCGGACGCCGCGACCGCCGGGAGCTGCCGCTGCCCTATGCCCAGTGCTGCGGGCGCTACCTCGACGATTTCGAGCGCACGCCGGCGACGGACGCCGAATCGCTCATGCGTTCGCGCTACACGGCTTTCGTGCTCGAGCGGGCCGACTATTTGCTCGCTACCTGGCACGTGTCGACGCGCCCTGCGACGCTCGGCTTCGAGCCCGGCGTCAAATGGCTGGGCCTCGAGGTGCGCTCGCGTTCGGTGCTGGACGCCGACCATGCCGAGGTCGAGTTCGTCGCCCGCCAGCGCAGCAGCGCGGGCGTGGCGACCCGGCTGCATGAACGCAGCCGCTTCGTGCGCGAGGACGACGGCGCAGTCAGCCGCTGGTACTACCTCGACGGCGATCTGCGCTGAAGCCGCGGGGCAACTGAAAAATCTGTTGCCGCCCCGCGCGGCCTGCATTGCGCGCTAGCAATTCGATAGCGCGCGGCGCGCCATTGTGTCCAGAACAGAGACAGTCCGATTCCGTTTGGCCTATTTATCCGCGGCCGTTGTGCCCGCACACTCTCTTCCAGACTTCAACACAACCTGGACCAGAGGGCGACATGACCCGCAGCACGAGGATTCCGACCGCATACCGGCAGTGGCTTTGGGCCATGCTGGCGGCACCGGTCCTGGGCGCTGCGCTCTGGATGGCCTGCGCCCCGGCGGCACACGCCGGCGACGCCGCCGACATCACGCCTTTCTCGAGCGCGCGCGGTGCCGAAGCCCCTGCGCCGTGGCGCTTCACCACGCTGCCCAACAAGACGCCGACCCGCTTCGAGGTCGTGCAGCAGGATGGCCGCCGTGTCCTGAAGGTCGAGGCCGACCAGTCCTACGGCAACCTCGTGCATGCCACCCAGGTGCCGCTCGACGCCTCCACCACGCTGGCCTGGCGCTGGCGCGTCGACGACTTCGTGAAGGACGCCGACCTGCGCAAGCGCAGCGGCGACGACGGCGCGGCCAAGCTCTGCGTGTTCTTCGACTTCCCCACCGACCGGCTGTCCTTCGGCGAGCGCACGCGCCTGGCGCTGGCACGGCGCACCACGGGCGAGCAGGTGCCCAGCGAAGCGCTGTGCTACGTATGGGACAACAAGGAAGCCAAGGGCAGCACGCTCGTGAACGCCTTCACCCAGCGCATGCGCATGGTGGTGCTCGAGTCGGGGCCGGCCGCCACGCCGGGCACGTGGGCGAGCGAGCGCCGCAACCTGTTGGCCGACTACCGGCGCGTCTTCGGCGACGAGGCCGGCGACACCATGCCCGACGTGGTCGCGGTCGCGATCTCGGCCGACGCGGACAACACGCAGGGCCACGGGCTGGCCTATTTTTCCGACATCGATCTGCGCAGCATCGCGCCCACGCGCAGCGCCGGAGGCTTTGCGGCGGGGCGTCCCGTGCCCGGGGAATAGCGGATGGACGATCTCGTCACGCTCCTCTCGGCCCAGGGTGCCGCCGTGGTGTTCCTCGCCACGCTGGCGACCCGCCTCGGCGCGCCGGTGCCGGCCGCGCCCTTTCTCGTTATCGCCGGCGGATTGTCGGTCGGCGGGCAGGTGTCATTCGCCGCCGTGCTGGCGGCCGCCCTGGTCGGCAACATCCTCGGCGACGGCGCCTGGTTCCTGGCCGGGCGCCGCTGGGGCTACCGCGTGATGCGCCTCCTGTGCCGCATCTCGCTGTCGGCCGACTCCTGCGTACGGCGCAGCGAGGCCATCCTCGGCCGCTGGGGCGGGCTGTCGCTGATCGCGGCCAAGTTCGTGCCCGGCGTGTCGGTGGTCGCGCCGCCGATGGCGGGCGCCCTGGGCATGTCGAACACGCGCTTCCTGTCCTACGAGACCGTGGCCGCGCTGATCTGGACGCTGGGCTTCCTCCTGCTGGGCCGCATCTTCCACGCGGCGATCCAGGACGTGCTGGCGGTGCTGTCCAGCGTCGGCCTCACGGCTGCGGCTGTCGGCACGCTGGTGCTCGTCGCTTTCGTCGCCTGGCGCTATCGCCGGCGCCGCATCGCGCTCGCTGCCGACGACATCGAGCATATCGAGGCCGGCGCGCTGCGCGAAGCCTTCGCGGCCGGTGCCCGCCCGACGCTGATCGACGTGCGCTCCGCCGAGGGACGCGCGCTGGATCCGCGCGCGATTCCGGGCGCCATCGGCATCGCGCTGCGCGAGCTCCCCGTCGAGCTGGCTGCCTTTGCCGACGGGCGCGAACTCATCGTGTTCTGCGACTGCCCCAACGACGAGTCCGCCATCGCTGCCGCGCGCGTGCTGATGAAGGCCGGTTTGCCGCGCGTGCGCGTGCTCGCCGGCGGGCTCTCGGCCTGGAGCGCCGCCGCCGCGATCGAGGTCGATGAAGAGGCACTGCCGGCCGGCGCGCCGGACATCGCCGCACATCCCGCTTGATCCCTGCCGCGAACGAGGCCTAGAATCGGTCCCGCTCCGGGGTGCACGCAGATGTGTGCTGAGATGGCCAAGCGCCGAACCCGCGAACTTGATCTGGTTCATACCAGCGTAAGAAGAGCTGCAACTCCCCGGCCCCGGACATTCTTTTTTCCGCCGTGCCGATCCTGGAGCGATCGCGGAGCACCCGTCCAACGAACCGGAGTGCCCCCGCATGAATGCCCCTGACAAGTTCGCCTCGCTGCTCACGCTGACGCGCGAGCCCTTTCCTGCCTCGACCAAGAGCGCCATCGCCGGCAGCCGGCCCGACCTGCGCGTGCCTGTGCGCGACGTGCGGCTCACCAACGGCGAGCAGGTCTCGCTCTACGACACCTCGGGCCCGTACTCGGACCCTTCGGCCGAGATCGACGTGCGCCAGGGCCTGCCCGGCGTGCGCGGCGCCTGGATCGCCGAGCGCGGCGACACCGAAAGCTATCAAGGCCGCACCCACCAGATGCTCGACGACGGCGCCACCCATGCCGACCGCGATGCGCAGCGCCTGGCCGAGCTGCGCGCTGCCGCCTCGGGGCTGCAGCGCACGCCGCTGCGTGCCAAGTCCGGCATGAACGTGAGCCAGATGCACTATGCGCGCCGCGGCATCGTCACGCCCGAGATGGAATACGTGGCGCTGCGCGAGAACGGCAAGCGCGAATGGATGGCCGAGTACCTGGCCGACGCGGCGCGCGAGAAGCGCCTGGCCGGCAACCCGATGGGCGCGCGGATCCCGAAGATCATCACGCCCGAGTTCGTGCGCGACGAGGTGGCGCGCGGCCGCGCCATCATCCCGGCCAACATCAACCACCCGGAAGTCGAGCCGATGGCGATCGGGCGCAACTTCCTGGTCAAGATCAACGCCAACATCGGCAACTCAGCCGTCACTTCCAGCATCGAGGAAGAGGTGGAAAAACTGGTGTGGGCGATCCGCTGGGGCGCCGACAACGTGATGGACCTGTCCACCGGCCGCAACATCCACACCACGCGCGACTGGATCGTGCGCAACAGCCCGGTGCCCATCGGCACGGTGCCGATCTACCAGGCGCTCGAGAAGGTCGGCGGCGTGGCGGAAGACCTCACGTGGGAGATCTACCGCGACACGCTGATCGAGCAGGCCGAGCAGGGCGTGGACTACTTCACCATCCATGCCGGGCTGCGCCTGCCCTTCATTCATCTCACGGCCGATCGCCGCACCGGCATCGTCTCGCGCGGCGGCTCGATCATGGCCAAGTGGTGCATCGCGCACCACCAGGAGAGCTTCCTCTACACGCGCTTCGAGGAGATATGCGAGATCATGAAGGCCTACGACGTGAGCTTCTCGCTCGGCGACGGCCTGCGTCCCGGCTGCGCCGCGGACGCCAACGACGAGGCCCAGTTCGCCGAGCTGCGCACGCTGGGCGAGCTCACGCAGATCGCGTGGAAGCACGACGTGCAGACCATGATCGAGGGCCCCGGCCACGTGCCCATGCACATGATCCAGGCCAACATGGACGAGCAGCTGAAGCACTGCCACGAGGCGCCTTTCTACACGCTGGGCCCGCTGACCATCGACATCGCGCCGGGCTACGACCACATCGCGAGCGCGATCGGCGCCGCCATGATCGGCTGGGCCGGCACCGCGATGCTGTGCTACGTCACGCCCAAGGAGCACCTGGGCCTGCCGGACCGCGACGACGTGAAGCAGGGCATCATCGCGTACAAGATCGCGGCCCACGCAGCCGACGTGGCCAAGGGCCATCCGGGCGCGCGGGCGCGCGACGACGCGCTCAGCAAGGCGCGCTTCGAGTTCCGCTGGCAGGACCAGTTCAACCTCGGCCTGGACCCCGACACCGCGCGCGAATTCCACGACGAGACCTTGCCCAAGGACTCGAGCAAGGTGGCGCATTTCTGCTCGATGTGCGGCCCGAAGTTCTGCTCGATGAAGATCACGCAGGAGGTGCGCGAGTACGCGGCGCAGCGCGGCATCGACGAGGCGAAGGCCCTGGACGAGGGCATGGCGGGCAAGTCGGCCGAGTTCAAGGCCGGCGGGGGCGAGATCTACATCCCGATCCAGGCGCGTTGAGCCGGGAAGGCAGAGGGTGGTTGATACCATCGCCCCATGCCTTCCATCCCCTTCGACGCCGTCCTCTTCGACTGCGACGGCGTCCTCGTCGACTCCGAACCCATCACCAACCGCGTGCTCGCCGAGATGCTCGGCGAGCTCGGCTGGCAGCTCACGGTGGAAGAGTCGATGCGCCTTTTCACCGGCAAGGCGGTGAAGGACGAGGCCGCGCTGATCGAGGCCAACACCGGCTTCGCCATCACGCCCGAATGGCTGCACGGCTTTCGCGGCCGCCGCAACGAGGCGCTCGAACGCGAGTTGGTCGCGATCCCCAACGCGGCCGGCGCGGTGCGCGCGCTGCACGCGGCGTTCGACGGGCGCATCGCCTGCGCTTCGGGCGCCGACCGCCACAAGGTGGAGTTGCAGCTCGACAAGATCGGCATCCTCGACTGCTTCGCCGGCCGGATCTTCAGCGGCCACGAGATGCCGCGCTCCAAGCCCGCGCCCGACGTGTACCTGGCCGCTGCCGCGGCGCTGGGCGTCGATCCGGCGCGCTGCGCGGTGGTCGAGGACACGGTGACCGGCGCGACGGCCGGCGTCGCCGCGGGCGCCACCGTGTTCGGCTACAGCCCTTCCGATCTCGGCCACAGCGGGCCGGAGGCGCTGCTGGCCGTTGGCGTGACGCAGGTGTTCAGCGACATGGCGCAGCTGCCGGCGCTGCTGGCCGCCCGCGAGCGCTGAGCGGAAAAGAAAAACTTCAGTTCGCGCGCTGCGTGGCGGCCTTGGCCATCGCGGCAAGGGCCTGCGTCATGGCCTGGGCGCGTGCCGACCAGAAACGGGCGATCAGCTTGTCGGCGTTCTCGACCACCGCGGGATGGATGCGCGAGCGGCCCGAGGTGGCGGCGAATTCGACCAGGGCCGCGTATTCGGAGGTGTCGGTGTCGGGAGTGTGCATGCCTCGATCCTAGGGCGGGAGGGCTCGCGCCTTGAGCGCAGGTGCGAGCGCAGCGATGAACTTTGTCACGGATCATCCTCGCGAGGCAAGCCTCCGACCGGCCTCCGATGCGCCGCCGCGACGAAATGCGCCGGGTGTTACACCTGCCCAGGTCCGGAACGCACGGGAAAAGCTTTTTTCGTTGCGAAATCCCACCGCCAGCGCAATCTGCTTGATCGGCCGCTCGGTGCGGCGCAGCTGCTCGGCCGCCTGCTCGTGCCGCACTTCGTCCTTCAGCGCCTGCAGCGACACGCCTTCTTCCTGCAGCTGGCGATGCAGCGTACGGGCCGACAGGTTCAGGATCGCAGCCAGCGCCTCGGCCGTGGCCGCCTCCCTGCCGCGCGTGCGCAACAGCTCGCGCACGCGCTGGCCCAGCAGCCGGTCGCGGCGGTACTGCAGCACGGTGAGCGGCAGCGCGCGCCGCAGCATGGTGCGCAGCGCCTGCTCGTCGCGCTGCAGCGGCAGGGCCAGGTAGCGCTCGTCGAAGCTGTAGCTGGCCGCCTCGGCGCCGAAGCGCAGCTCGCCGCCGAACATCAGCGGATAGGCATCGCGGTGCGGCGGCGCCTCGAAGGGAAAGCTGGCCTCGCGCAGCGAGACCCGCGAATCGATGACCCAGGAGGCATAGCCGTGCAGAAAGCGCAGGTTCGACACCAGGCAGAACTCGCGCAGCTCGCCGAGCGCGGCGTGCTCCCGGATCGACACCGTCGCCACGCCGCCGGCCACCTTCAGTTCGAGCGCGATGTCCTCGGTCAGGAGCCGGTGGTGCCGGCACCAACGCTTGATGGCAACCCCGAGGTTGGGTGAGTTCAGCGAGGCGCGGCACAGCATGCCGTAGGTGCCCCAGGGCAGGCGGCGGCCGAACCAGCCGAGCGCCTCGTCGTCGAGCTCTTGCATCGCGAAACCCGACAGAACCTCGAACTGTGCGGCCGTCACGCGGGCCTGGGCATTCTTCAGATCGCGCGGCGCAATCTGTGCCACTTCCAGGGCCCGGGACGGGTCCATGCCGTAGCGCTCGTAGCCCAGCACGATCGCTCGCACGAAGGCCATTGGCGTGGCGGCGCGGACGGCCGGTTTGAAGAGGGAAGACGACATGGAAGAATGCGATCTTGATGACGCAATATGCAACCATTGTGGCGCCAATTGCAACGGCAGGGGGCGTAAGCTGCGGCTTCCCGCGCGGGATTTCCGGCGCCAACGACACCGCTTGTGAGGAGACAACCCCATGCATGACCCCGGCCTGAACTTCGACCTGGGCGAGACCATCGATTCGCTGCGCGATGCGATCCAGAACTTCGCCGCCAACGAGATCGCGCCGCGCGCGGCCGACATCGATCGCGAAAACCTGTTCCCCCACGACCTCTGGAAGAAGCTCGGCGAGCTCGGCCTGCACGGCATGACGGTGAAGGAGGAATACGGCGGCACCGAGCTCGGCTACCTTGCCCACATCGTGGCGATGGAAGAGGTGTCGCGGGCCTCGGCCTCGGTCGGTCTCTCCTACGGCGCGCACTCCAACCTGTGCGTGAACCAGATCCACCGCAACGGCAGCGAAGCGCAGAAGAAGAAATACCTGCCGAAGCTGGTGAGCGGCGAGCACGTGGGTGCGCTCGCGATGAGCGAGCCCAACGCCGGCTCCGACGTGGTCAGCATGAAGCTGCGCGCCGAGAAGAAGGGCGACCGCTACGTGCTCAACGGCGGCAAGATGTGGATCACCAATGGCGGCGACGCCGACGCGCTGGTGATCTACGCCAAGACGGAGCCCGAGATGGGCGCGCGCGGCATGACCGCCTTCATCGTCGAGAAGGGTTTCAAGGGCTTCTCGGCCGGCACCAAGCTCGACAAGCTCGGCATGCGCGGCTCCAACACCTACCCGCTCTACTTCGACAACTGCGAAGTGCCCGAAGAAAACGTGCTGGGCGGCGAGGGCGCCGGTGCCAAGGTGCTGATGAGCGGCCTCGACTACGAGCGCGCGGTGCTCTCCGGCGGCCCGCTCGGCATCATGGCCGCCTGCATGGACGCGGTGCTGCCTTTCGTGCACGAGCGCAAGCAGTTCGGCCAGAGCATCGGCGAGTTCCAGCTCATGCAGGGCAAACTGGCCGACATGTACTCGACCTGGCAGGCCACGCGGGCCTACGTGTATGCGGTGGGCAAGGCCTGCGACCGCAACGACCATGCGCGCACCTTCCGCAAGGACGCCGCGGGCGCGATCCTCTACTCGGCCGAAAAGGCCACCTGGATGGCCGGCGAGGCGATCCAGGCGCTGGGCGGCGTGGGCTACACCAACGAGTTCCCGGTGGGGCGGCTGTGGCGCGATGCCAAGCTCTACGAGATCGGCGCCGGCACCAGCGAAATCCGCCGCATGCTGATCGGCCGCGAACTGTTTGCCGAAACCGCTTGAAGGAGTTCTTCATGACCGTCACGCGCAGCCTGGCGAAGGGCGCCACCGACGTGCCGCTGATCGAGCAGACCATCGGCGATTTCTTCGACGACATGGCGGCGCGGCAGGGCAAGCGCGACGCGCTGGTCAGCGTGCACGAGAACAAGCGCCTGAGCTACCTCGAACTGCAGCGTGAGTCGAATCGCCTGGCCAGCGCGCTGCTCGGCCTGGGGCTCGCGCCCGGCGACCGCGTCGGCATCTGGTCGCACAACAACGCGCCCTGGGTGCTGATGCAGATCGCCACCGCCAAGGTCGGCATCATCCTGGTCAACATCAATCCGGCCTACCGCACCGCCGAGCTCGAGTACGCGCTCAACAAGGTGGCGTGCAGTGCGCTGGTCACGATGCCGCAGTTCAAGACCAGCGACTACCTCGGCATGCTGCGGGAACTGGGCCCGCAGCGCCTCCCGCTGCTGAAGCACATCGCGTGGATCGACAAGGAAGGCGCCGGCGACGAGGTGCCGGCTGCGCAACGCTTCTCCGCGCTGCTGGCGAGCGGCAACCCCGACGATCCGCGCATCGCGCAGATCGGCCGGACGCTCAAGGCCAGCGATCCGGTCAACATCCAGTTCACCAGCGGCACCACCGGCTTCCCCAAGGGCGCGACGCTGACCCACCGCAACATCCTCAACAACGGCTTCTTCATCGGCGAATGCATGAAGCTCACGCCGGAAGACCGGCTGTGCATCCCGGTGCCGCTCTACCACTGCTTCGGCATGGTGCTCGGCAACCTCGCCTGTCTGACGCACGGCTCGACCATCGTCTATCCGAACGACGGCTTCGACCCGCTCACCGTGATGCAGACGGTGCAGGCCGAGCGCTGCACCGGCCTGCACGGCGTGCCCACGATGTTCATCGCCGAACTCGACCATCCGCGCTTCAAGGAGTTCGACCTCAGCACGCTGCGCACCGGCATCATGGCCGGCTCGCCGTGCCCGACCGAGGTGATGAAGCGCGTGGTCGACCAGATGCATCTGCGCGAGATCACCATTGCCTACGGCATGACCGAGACCAGCCCGGTGAGCTGCCAGAGTTCGACCGACACACCGCTCGAGAAGCGCGTCTCGACCGTGGGCACGGTGCAGCCGCACATCGAGATCAAGATCATCGACCCGGAAACGGGCGAGATCGTCAAGCCCGGCGTCTCGGGCGAGTTCTGCACGCGCGGCTATTCCGTCATGCACGGCTACTGGGAAGACGAGGAGAAGACGCACGAAGCCATCGATGCCGAAGGCTGGATGCACACGGGCGACCTCGCCACCATGGATGCCGAGGGCTACGTCAACATCGTCGGCCGCATCAAGGACCTGGTGATCCGCGGCGGCGAGAACATCTACCCGCGCGAGATCGAGGAATTCCTCTACCGCCATCCGAAGGTGCAGGACGTGCAGGTGGTCGGCCTGCCCGACAAGAAGTACGGCGAAGAGCTCTGTGCCTGGATCATTCCCAAGCCGGGCCAGGCGCTGACGGCTGATGAAGTGCGCGACTTCTGCAAGGGCCAGATCGCGCACTACAAGGTGCCGAAGTACATCCAGTTCGTCACCGAGTTCCCGATGACGGTGACGGGCAAGATTCAGAAATTCAAGATCCGCGAAGCGATGAAACACCAGCTCGGCCTGGACGAAGAAAAAACCGCATGAGCAAACTCGAAACGAAATTGAACTCGCGCTCGGCCGATTTCCAGGCCAACGCCACCGCGATGCGCGCACTGGTCGACGACCTGCACGCGCAGTTCGCCAAGGTCCAGGCCGGCGGCGGCGAGGCCGCGCGCAGCAAGCACACGGCGCGCGGCAAGCTGCTGCCGCGCGATCGCGTCGCGCAGCTGCTCGACCCCGGCACGCCCTTTCTCGAAGTCGCGCCGCTCGCGGCCCATGCGATGTACCACGGCGCGGCGCCCGGCGCGGGGCTGATCGCCGGCATCGGCCGCGTGAGCAGCGTCGACTGCATGATCGTGTGCAACGACGCGACGGTGAAGGGCGGCACCTACTATCCCGTCACCGTCAAGAAGCACCTGCGCGCGCAGGAGATCGCCGAGCAGAACCGCCTGCCCTGCATCTACCTGGTCGATTCGGGCGGCGCCAACCTGCCGAACCAGGACGAGGTGTTCCCCGACCGCGATCACTTCGGCCGCATCTTCTACAACCAGGCCAACATGAGCGCGCAAGGCATCGCGCAGATCGCGGTGGTCATGGGCTCGTGCACGGCCGGCGGCGCCTACGTGCCGGCGATGAGCGATGAGTCGATCATCGTCAAGAACCAGGGCACCATCTTCCTGGGCGGCCCGCCGCTCGTGAAGGCGGCCACCGGCGAGGTGGTCACGGCCGAAGACCTGGGCGGCGGCGACGTGCACACGCGGCTGTCGGGCGTGGCCGACCATCTGGCGCAGAACGACCTGCATGCGCTGGCACTGGCTCGCTCGGCGGTGGCGAACTTGAATCGCTCCGTTCGCACTGAGCCTGTCGAAGTGCCGGTGCAGGCTTCGACCCTTCGTCAAGCTCAGGACAGGCCAGGCTCAGCCCGAACGGGTGGGGACTCAGCTCGAACGGGTTCAAGAGAACCCGCCTTCCCCCCCGACGAGCTCTACGGTGTGATCCCAACCGACACCCGCAAGCCCTTCGACGTGCGCGAGATCATCGCGCGCATCGTCGACGGCAGCGAGTTCCACGAGTTCAAGTCGCGCTTCGGCGCAACGCTGGTCTGCGGCTTCGCCGAGATCGAGGGCATGCCGGTGGGCATCGTCGCCAACAACGGCATCCTGTTCTCCGAATCGGCGCAGAAGGGCGCGCACTTCATCGAGCTGTGCTGCCAGCGCAAGATCCCGCTGGTGTTCCTGCAGAACATCACCGGCTTCATGGTCGGGCGCAAGTACGAGAACGAAGGCATCGCGCGCCACGGCGCCAAGATGGTGACGGCGGTGGCCACCGCCAACGTGCCCAAGTTCACCATCATCATCGGCGGCAGCTTCGGCGCCGGCAACTACGGCATGTGCGGCCGCGCCTACTCGCCGCGCTTCCTCTGGATGTGGCCCAACGCGCGCATCAGCGTGATGGGCGGCGAGCAGGCCGCGAGCGTGCTGGCCACCGTCAAGCGCGACGGCATCGAGGCCAAGGGCGGGCAGTGGAGCGCGGACGAGGAGGAGGCCTTCAAGTCGCCGATCCGCCAGCAGTACGAGGCGCAGGGCCATCCCTATTACGCGACGGCGCGGCTGTGGGACGACGGCATCATCGACCCTGCCGACACGCGCCGCGTGCTGGCGCTGGGCCTGGCGGCCGCGCGCAACGCGCCGATTCCCGAGCCGAAGTTCGGCATCTTCCGCATGTGAGGCAGAGGCCCCCATGTCGCTTCCGAACTACTTCGCGAGCCTGGGCCGCTACCACGTGTGGGCCACGCACACGCTGCTCGACGCCAATCTGAAAGGGCTGTCCGATGCCGACTGGCATCGCGACTGCGGCCTCTTCTTCCGCTCGGTCCATCGCACGGTCAACCACCTGCTGGTGGCCGACAACATCTGGTACGCGCGCTTCGCCGAAGGCCGTTCGCCGCGCATCCCGCTCGACACCGAGCTGCACGCCGAGCGCGCCGCGCTGTGCGAGGCGCTGGGTGCAGCGGTGACGCGCTGGAGCCCGTGGCTCGCGACGCTCGCGCCCGAGCGCTACGACGGCGAGCTGGTCTACACGCGCAACAACGGTGAAGAGGTGCACATTCCTTTTGCGCCGGCGCTCGGCCACGTGTTCAACCACGCGACCCATCACCGCGGCCAGCTGACGGCCGCGCTTACGGCCATGGTCCAGCCGGGCCCTGAGATCGACTGGGTCTATCTGCTGCAACAGGAAGCAAAAGGATGAACCCACCCCCAGGCTTCGCGCACTTCGTGTCGCTACGCCAACCCCCTTGCAGGGCAACACCAGCGGCCCGGCAAAGCCGGTTCCGCGGTGTTTCCCGAATGGGCTTCGGCCTGCTCGCCAAATGCGCCTGAGGAACTGACATGACCGACTTCACCACGCTCGAACTCGAGATCGAAGGCGCCGTCGCGCGCATCTGGCTCAACCGGCCGGAGCTGCGCAATGCCTTCGACGATGTCGTCATCCGCGAGCTCGGCGAAGCCTTCTCGCAGGCGAGCGCCGCGGCCGACGTGCGCGTGATCGTGCTCGGCGCCAACGGCCCGGCCTTCTGCGCCGGCGCGAACCTCAACTGGATGCGCCGCGCGGCCGACTTCACGCACGAGCAGAACATGGCCGATGCGGGCGGTCTGGCCGCGATGCTGCGCACCATCCATGAGAGCCCGAAGCCGGTGATCGCGCGCGTGCAGGGCGACGTCTACGCGGGCGGCATGGGGCTGGTCGCCGCCTGCGATGTCGCGGTGTCGGTCGACACGGCCTGGTACTGCCTGAGCGAAGTCAAGATCGGCCTGATTCCAGCGACCATCAGTCCCTATGTGCTCCGCGCGATGGGCACGCGCGCGGCGCAGCGTTACTTCCTCACGGCGGAGCGCTTCACCGCGGCCGAAGCGCATCGCATCGGCTTCGTGCATGAGGTGGTGGCAGCCGACGCGCTCGATGCCAAGGTGGCCGAGCTGGTGAAGGCCTTCACCGGCGCCAGTCCGGCGGCGGTGCGCGCCTGCAAGCAGTTGATCGCCGACGTGGCAGGCCGCGAGATCGACGACGCGTTGATCGCGAAGACCGTGCAAGGGATCGCCGACATCCGTGCCAGCGAGGAAGGCCGCGAGGGCGTGCAGGCCTTCCTGCAGAAGCGCAAGCCTTCCTGGCTCGACGGGTAAAAATGACTTCGCTCGACCTGCCGCAACTGCTCGCGCTGGCCGCCGCCATCGGCTGGGCCAGCGGCATTAGGCTCTACCTGGTCGTGCTGTTGACCGGACTGGCCGGCTACCTCGGCTGGGTGCCGCTGCCGGGCGGATTGCAGCTGCTCGCGCATCCGGTGGTCATTGCGGCCAGCGGCTTCATGGTCTTCGTCGAGTTCTTCGCCGACAAGATCCCGGGCCTCGATTCGCTGTGGGACATGGTGCACACGGCCATCCGCATTCCGGCCGGCGCGGCGCTCGCGGCCAGCGTCTTCGGCACCGACCATGCAGTGATGGCGATCGTGGCCGCGCTGCTGGGCGGCGGCTTCGCGGCGACGGCGCATGCGGCCAAGGCCACCACGCGCGCCGCCATCAACACCTCGCCCGAACCCTTCAGCAATGTCGGCGCCTCGCTGGTCGAAGACAGCATGGTGCCGGCCGGCCTTTGGCTGGCCGTGGCGCATCCGCTGGTGTTCGCGGTGCTCTTCATCGCCGTGCTCGTGCTCAGCGTGTGGCTGATCCGAAAGAGCTGGCGCTTCCTCAAGGCGCTGTTCGGACGCGTGGCGCGCATCTTCAGCGGACGGCCGGATCCTGGCGTCGTATCCGCATTCCAGTTCAAGAAAAATTCCCCGGAAGACACTCCTCATGTTTAAGAAGATTCTCATTGCCAACCGCGGGGACCAGCCGCGAAGCGGCGCAGCGGCGAAGCCAAATCGCATGGCACGCGTAGCGTGCGGAGGCGAATTCACCGCGGAGACGCAGCATGTTTAAGAAGATCCTCATTGCCAACCGCGGGGAAATCGCCTGCCGCGTGGCCGCGACGGCGCGCCGCATGGCGATCCGCACGGTCGCCGTGTACTCGGACGCCGACGCCCATGCCAATCACGTGCGCGCCTGCGACGAGGCCATCCATCTCGGCGGCAGCGCGCCGAAGGACAGCTACCTGCGCTGGGAAAAGATCCTCGAAGCCGCCAAGGCCAGCGGCGCGCAGGCGGTGCACCCGGGCTACGGCTTTCTGAGCGAGAACGAGGAGTTCGCGCAGGCCTGCGCCGATGCCGGTCTGGTCTTCATCGGCCCGCCGCCCTCGGCCATCAAGGCCATGGGCCTGAAGGCCGAGTCCAAGCAACTGATGGAAAAGGCCGGCGTGCCGCTGGTGCCCGGCTACCACGGCAGCGACCAGGATCCGGCGCTGCTGCAGCGCGAGGCCGACCGCATCGGCTACCCGGTGCTGATCAAGGCCAGCGCCGGCGGTGGCGGCAAGGGCATGCGCGTGGTCGAGAGGGCAGTCGACTTCGCGCCCGCACTGGCTTCGTGCCAGCGCGAGGCCATCAACAGCTTCGGCGACGACGCGGTGCTGATCGAGAAGTACGTGCAGCGGCCGCGCCACATCGAGATCCAGGTGTTCGGCGACACGCAGGGCAACTACGTCTACCTGTTCGAGCGCGATTGCTCGGTGCAGCGGCGGCACCAGAAGGTGCTGGAAGAGGCGCCGGCGCCGGGCATGACGGAGGCCATGCGCAAGCAGATGGGCGAGGCGGCGGTGGCGGCGGCGCGCGCGGTGAAGTACGTGGGCGCGGGCACCGTCGAGTTCATCGTCGAGCAGCGCGGCGATGGTGAGATGAACTTTTTCTTCATGGAGATGAACACGCGGCTGCAGGTGGAGCATCCGGTGACCGAAGCGATCACCGGGCTCGACCTGGTCGAATGGCAGTTGCGTGTGGCCTCCGGCGAAGCGCTGCCGCTGGCGCAGGATCAATTGCAGATCCACGGCCATGCGATCGAGGCGCGCATCTGCGCCGAGAACCCGGACAACAACTTCCTGCCCGCCACCGGCACGCTGCACGTCTACCGCAAGCCGCAGGCCACGGCCTTCCAGCGCAGCCGGGTTCGCATCGACGACGGCGTGCGCGAAGGCGGCCTGATCTCGCCTTTCTACGACTCGATGATCGCCAAGCTGATCGTGCATGGCGCCACGCGCGAGGAGGCGCTGGCCCGGCTGGACGCGGCGCTGGCGCAAACGCACATCGTCGGCGTGGCGACCAATGTGCAGTTCCTGCGCGGCATCCTCTGCACCGACTCCTTTGCCCACGCGAAGCTCGACACCGCGCTGATCGAGCGCGAACGCGCGGTACTGTTCGACCAGGAGGCGCTGGGCCTGCCGCTGGCGGCCGCGGCATCGATCGCGCACACCTTGCTCGAAGAGGGCGCGAGCGCCTCGACCGACCCTTTCAGCCGCCGCGACGGCTGGCAATCGCACGGCATCGCGCTGCGGCCCTTCGCCTTCGAGTTCCGCGGCGAACCGCAGACAGTCGAGCTGAGCTACCTGCACGATGGCGCGCTGATGCTGCGCGTCGGCGAGGTGTCGGGTCCGCTGGTGATCGGCCGCTTCCCCACGGGCGAGCTCGAGGTCCAGTTCAACGGCCAGCGCCACACCCTGGACGTCTACGAAGACCAGGACACGGCCTACATCTTCGCAGCGCACGGCGCCACGCGGATCGTCGCCATCGACCGCCTGGCCCATGCCGGCGACGTGCAGGCCGAGGGTGGCCGGCTCACCGCGCCGATGCCCGGCAAGGTCGTGTCCTTCGCGGTCAAGGCCGGCGACAAGGTCAGCCGCGGCCAGCCGCTGGCGGTGATGGAGGCGATGAAGATGGAGCACACGATCGCGGCGCCGGCGGACGGCACCGTGGAGGAGCTGCTCTATGCGCCGGGCGACCAGGTCACGGAAGGTGCCGAGCTGCTGCGGATCGCGGCTTGAGCCAATCCCTCTCCGTTCGGGTTGAGCCTGTCGAAGCCGGGGCCGGCACTTCGACCCTTCGACAAGCTCAGGACAGGCCAAGCTCAGTGCGAACGGGGATGGAATGCGGAACAGCGAAAATCCTCCAAATGCGAATCACCGTCTGCCTCACCGACAACCGCCCCGATGCATGGATCGAGGGCCTGCGCGCTGCACTGCCCGAAGCCGTTGTGGAGAACTGGCGCCCGGGCACGCCACAAGCCGACCACGCCGTGGTCTGGGCACCGCCGCAAGCCTTCATCGACGAGCAGCCGAAGCTGCGCGGCATCTTCAACATCGGCGCCGGCGTCGATGCGCTGCTCAAGCTGAAGCTGCCGCCCGAAGCCCAGGTGGTGCGGCTCGACGATGCCGGCATGTCGGTGCAGATGGCCGAGTACGTCTGCCATGCGCTGATCCGGCATTTCCGCGAGTTCGACATCTACGAGGCCGACGCGCGCGAAGGCCGCTGGAGTTTCCGCAAGCCGCGCGAGCGCGAGGACTTCGCGGTCGGCGTGATGGGGCTCGGCGTACTGGGCGAGCGCGTCGCGAAGGCTGTTGCGCAGTTCGAGTTCCCGGTCAACGGCTGGAGCCGTTCGCCCAAGGCCATCGAGGGCCTGCGCTGTTTTGCCGGCGAGGCGGAGTTCAACGCCTTCCTGGGCGCGAGCCGCGTGCTGGTCAACCTGCTGCCGCTGACGGAGGCGACGCGCGGCATCCTGAACCGCGAGAACCTGTCGCGCCTGAACGGCGGCGGGCCGGGCGGCTACTTGATCAACGTGGCGCGCGGCGCGCACCTGGTGGAGTCCGACCTGATACCGCTGCTCGACAGCGGCCAGCTGGCCGGCGCCACGCTCGACGTGTTCGAGGTCGAGCCGCTTCCCACCGAGCATCCCTTCTGGCGCCATCCGAAGATCACGGTGACGCCGCACGGTTCCGCGCGCACCGTGCGCGAGGCCTCGATCGCCCAGATCGCCGACAAGATCCGGGCGGTCGAGAAGGGAGAGCCCATTGCGGGCGTGGTCGGGCGTGAGCGCGGATACTGATTCGCTCCACGAGAGGCAAGCATGAAACTTCCATCCAAAGTCAAGATCGTCGACGTCGGTCCGCGCGACGGCCTGCAGAACGAAAAGCAGCCGGTATCGGCCGAGATCAAGATCGGCCTGGTGCACCGCCTTCAGGACGCCGGCCTGAAGGAGATCGAGGTCACCAGCTTCGTGAGTCCCAAGTGGGTGCCGCAGATGGCCGACAACGCCGAAGTCATGCACGGCCTCCGCCGCAAGCCGGGCGTGCGCTACTCGGTGCTGACGCCGAACATGAAGGGCTTCGAGGCCGCGATCGCGGCGCCGCGCGAGGAATGGCCCGACGAGATCGTGGTCTTCGGCGCCGCCAGCGAAGCCTTCAGCCAGAAGAACATCAACTGCTCGATCGCCGAGAGCATCGAGCGCTTCCGGCCCGTCGTCGAGGCGGCGCGCGAGAAGGGCATCTACGTGCGCGGCGCGATGTCGTGCACGGTGGGCTGCCCCTACGAGGGCGAGATTGCGCCCTCGCGCGTCGACATGCTGGCCGGGCTCATGAAGAACATCGGCGTGCAGCACGTCGGCGTGGCCGACACCATCGGCGTCGGCACGCCGGTGAAGGTGCAGCGCGCGCTCGAGGCGACGCTGAAGCACTACGGCGTGGACGATGTCTCCGGCCACTACCACGACACCTACGGCCAGGCGCTCTCCAACACGCTCGCGAGCCTGGAGATGGGCGTGTGGCAGTTCGATACCTCGGTGGGCGGGCTCGGCGGCTGTCCTTTTGCCAAGGGCGCGACCGGCAATGTCGCGACCGAGGATGTGGTCTACATGCTGCACGGCATGGATATCGCGACCGGCATCGAACTCGATCTGCTGATCGATGCCGGCGTCTACATCAACGAGGCGCTGGGGCGCGAGCCGAACTCGCGGGTGTCGAAGGCCATCCGCATCAAGAGGGCCAATTGATGTGCGGCGCTGAACTGACTTCGCTTCCAGACGGCGTCCAGCGCGTCGCGCGCCTGCTGCAGGACAGGGGCCATCCCCACGCGCCGCAGATGCTCGACGATGCCTGCCGCACGGCGCAGCAGGCGGCCGATGCGCTGGGCATCGCAGTGGGGCAGATCGCCAAGAGCATCGTGTTCCGCCGCAAGAGCGACGACACGGCGGTGCTGGTCGTGACCTCGGGCGACAAGCGCGTGGACGAGAAGAAGGTGGAGGCACTGGTCGGCAAGCTGGGCCGTGCCGACGCCGATTTCGTCAAGAGCACAACAGGCTTCTCGATCGGCGGCGTCTCGCCCTTCGCGCATGCCATGCCGCCGGTCATGCTGATCGACCGCGAGCTGTTCCGCTTCGAGGACGTCTGGGCCGCGGCCGGCCATCCGCATGCGGTGGTGCGGCTGCGCCCGCACGATCTCGAAGGGTTGACCGGCGCACCGGTCGCGGACGTGGTGTGAGCTCGATGTCCGCGCAAGCCGTTCCATCGCCTTGCACCTCGGTGTGCCGCATGAATGCACAGAGCGGGCTGTGCGAGGGCTGCTTCCGTACGCTCGACGAGATCGCGGGCTGGAGCCGCATGGACGACGCGGCCAAAGAGGCCGTCTGGCTGCGCATCGAAGAGCGCAAGGCGGCCCACCCCGACGAAGCGGAATGCCCATGAAGCACATCACTTTCCATCTCGACTTCATCTCGCCCTACGCCTACCTGGCCTTCGAGCATCTGCCGCGGGCGCTCGAGGGGCTGAGCTACAGCGTGGCCTACCGGCCGGTGCTGCTCGGCGCGCTGCTCAAGCACCATGGCCAGCTCGGCCCGGCCGAGGTCCCCGCCAAGCGGGCCTGGACCTACCGCCATGTGCTGTGGCTGGGTCAAGCGAACGGCATCGCGATCGAGATGCCGGCTTCGCACCCCTACAACCCGCTGCCGCATCTGCGCCTCGCGCTGGCCACCACGCCGGACGGCGACATCAACCGCCATGTGGCCGAAACCATCTTCCGTGACGTCTGGCAGGGCGGCGGCGAAGCGAGCGATGCCACGCGTTTGGCCGCGCTCGCCGCGCGCTTGAAGCAGGTGCGCGACGGCGCAGGCGACGAAGTCAAGGCCCAGCTCAAGACCAACACCGACGAAGCCGTGGCAAGCGGCGTGTTCGGCGTGCCGGCTTACGCGGTCGACGGGCGCCTGTTCTGGGGCTTCGACGGCCTCGCGATGCTGCGCGCCTACCTCGCCGGCGATGCCTGGTTCGCAGGCCCGCAGTGGGACGGTGCCGACCAAAGGCCTTCGCTGCTGCGCCGCAATCGCTGAGTTTCTTACAAGCTGAAACGTACGCTTCGGGTTTCACCTTAAACCGTCAGCATCGATTCAGTTTGGCGAAAGCCCTGGGTCAGTCGCCGCCCCAAGAATCGCCCTAGGTCCCACGCCGTGGGCCGAATTCCTAGGAGACGACCAAATGGCAGCCACACTTGATTCACGGGGAAGGCCGATGCCCGTACCCCGGCCCATGTCCTCGGAGGAGAAGAAAGTCATCTTCGCCTCTTCGCTCGGCACCGTGTTCGAGTGGTACGACTTCTATCTCTACGGTTCGCTCGCGGCGATCATCGCCAAGCAGTTCTTCAGCGGCCTGGATGCGGGCGCGGCCTTCATCTTCGCGCTCTTGGCCTTCGCGGCGGGCTTCCTGGTGCGGCCCTTCGGCGCCATCGTGTTCGGCCGTCTCGGCGACATGATCGGGCGCAAGTACACCTTCCTGGTGACCATCCTGATCATGGGCTTGTCGACCTTCATCGTCGGCCTGCTGCCCAGCTACGCGACCATCGGCGTCGCGGCGCCGGTGATCCTGATTGCGCTGCGCATGCTGCAAGGCCTCGCGCTCGGCGGCGAGTACGGCGGTGCTGCCACCTACGTGGCCGAGCACTCGCCGCACGGCAAGCGCGGCGCCTACACCTCGTGGATCCAGACCACGGCCACGCTGGGCCTGTTCCTGAGCTTGCTGGTCATCCTCGGTGTGCGCACCTGGATCGGCGAACAGGCCTTCAGCGACTGGGGCTGGCGCATTCCGTTCCTGGTCTCGATCGCGCTGCTGGCCATCTCGGTGTGGATCCGGCTCTCGCTCTCCGAGTCGCCGGCCTTCCAGAAGATGAAGGCCGAGGGCAAGACCTCGAAGGCGCCGCTGACCGAATCCTTCGGGCAGTGGAAGAACCTCAAGATCGTGATCCTGGCACTCGTCGGCCTCACCGCCGGCCAGGCCGTGGTCTGGTACTCGGGCCAGTTCTATGCGCTCTTCTTCCTGACGCAGCAGCTCAAGGTGGACGGCATCACGGCCAACCTGATGATTGCCGCATCGCTCCTGATCGGCACGCCCTTCTTCGTGGTGTTCGGCACGCTGTCCGACAAGATCGGCCGCAAGCCCATCATCATGGCCGGCTGCCTGCTGGCCGTCGTCACCTACTTCCCGGTCTTCAAGATGCTGGCCGAAGCGGCCAACCCGGACCTGGCCAGGGCGCAGGCGACCGCTGCCGTGACGGTGACCGCCGATCCCGCGACCTGCTCCTTCCAGGGCAATCCGGTCGCGCGCGAAATCGACTTCAGAAGCTCGTGCGACATTGCCAAGCGCTACCTGGCGCAGAACTCGGTGAGCTACGAGAACGTCGCAGGTGCGCCGGGCTCGAAGGCGATCGTCAAGATCGGCGACAAGACCGTCGAAGCGCCGACCGGCACCGTGGTGAGCTCGAAGTTCGACGAGGCCTCCACCAAGAGCATCGCAGCGTTCAAGAAGAGCATCGGCGATGACCTGAAGGCCGCGGGCTACCCGTCCAAGGCCGACCCCGCCAAGATGAACAAGGTGGTGATCGTCGCCATCCTGACCTACCTCGTGATCCTGGTCACGATGGTCTACGGCCCGATCGCCGCCATGCTGGTGGAACTGTTCCCGACACGCATTCGCTACACCTCGATGAGCCTGCCGTACCACATCGGCAACGGCTGGTTCGGCGGTCTGCTGCCGCCCATCTCCTTCGCGATCGTGGCCAGCACCGGCAACATGTTCAACGGCTTGTGGTATCCGATCGTGATTGCCGCCATGACCCTGGTCATCGGCACGCTCTTCATCCGCGAGACGAAAGACGTCGACATCTACGCCAACGACTGAAATCGGAGGGCTCCGGCCCTCTGTTCAACAAAGGGGCTTCGCGCCGGAACGGCACGAGGCCCTTTTCTTGAACATTCAGGAGACTCAACCCATGTGGAAACTCGCCGTCGGCTTCGTCATCTTCGCCGCCATTGCCCTGTTCGTGATCATGCAAGCGGGGGACAAGGTCGACATGTCGGGTGAGAAGCACGGCGGCGACACGATGCATGCGCCGGAGCCGGCCGCGCCGGCGGCCAGCGCGCCGAAGTAAGCGGCTTCAGCGTTTGAACTTTCCGTCGCTGATGATGGACAGATCGGCGAAATCGATCCCCGAGTGGTCCTGCGGCGAGTAGCTCACCTCGAGGCCGCCGCCCAGGTCGAGGTTGCGGATGCTCTCCAGCGCGGCGAGCACCTTGGCGCGGGTCGGCTTCGGGCCGGCGCGGCGCAGCGCCTCGACCAGCACCTTGGCCGAGGCGAAGCCTTCCAGGGCGGCCGGCGAAAGCTCGTTCTGCCCCTTGGCGCGCGCCAGCGCCAGCGCTTCCTTGACCATCGGATGGCCGATCGAGCGTTCGTTGGGGAACACCTGCGCCACGATCACGCCGCGGCTCGCTTCGCCAAGTTGCTTGATGAAGCCCGATGAGGCGTTGTTGGACAGCGTGACGACCTGGGCCGCCGAGCCCGCCGCGCGCAGCGCCTTGACGCCTTCGACCACCGCGGTGCCGGAGCCGATCCACACCACGGCCTGCGCATTGGCGGCCGTGATCTTCGGCACGATGGCCGCGTAGTCGGGCTTGTCGCGGTCGGCCGTCACCGTCGCGGCCGGCGTCGCCTTGGCCTTGTTGAAGCCGTTCATGGCACCTTCGAGCGCGTCCTGGCCGAAGGAGTCGGTCACATGCACCACCGCAATCCGGCTCACGCCGATGGTGAGCAGGTGCGCCACGGCCTTCTCTGCCTCGCGCTGGTAGGTCGAGCGCACGTTGAACACGTGCTTCTGCACCGGCTTGTGCAGCACCATGGCGCCGGTGGAGGGGCCGATCAGTGCCACGTCGTTCTTGTCGAGCCACGGGATGATGGCCTGCGAATGCGGCGTGCCGCGGCTCATGAACAGCGCCACCACCTTCTTTTCCTCGATCAGCACGCGTGCGTTCTCGCTCGCCCGCTTGACGTCGAAGCCGTCGTCCATGCGCAGCACCTCGATCTTTTCGCCGCCGATGCCGCCCTGAGCATTGGCCGCATCGATCACCAGCTGCGCGCCGGCGATCGTCTCGTTGACGCTGGCGGCGACCGAGCCCGTCATGCCGGCCGTCTGGCCGATCAGGATCTGCGCCGAAGCGCTCATGGTGCCGAGCGCCAGCACGACGGCTGTGCAAAGCACGCGCATCTTGTTCATGGAGGATCCTTAGAGAGGAGTGGGAGCGGAGAAAGGCAAGGGCACTATTTGTTACCAAATGTCGCTTAGCCCTTATTCGGGAAAACCCCTGCCTCTCGACCGGCCATGTGCAGCTTTGCACGAAGCCCGCGCCGGCTTCCTAGAATGTCTGCCCCACCCCCAAGGCACTCATGACACAGGGCTCCATCCGGATTCGCGGTGCACGCCAGCACAATCTCCAAAACCTCGACCTCGACATTCGCACCGGCGAGATGACGGTGGTCACCGGCCCGAGCGGTTCGGGCAAATCGAGCCTGGTGTTCGACACGCTCTATGCCGAGGGCCAGCGCCGCTATGTCGAGACCTTCTCGGCCTATGCACGGCAGTTTCTCGACCGCATGGACAAGCCGGCGGTCGACAAGGTGGAGGGCGTGCCGCCCGCCATCGCGATCGATCAGACGAACCCCGTGCGTTCTTCGCGCTCGACCGTCGGCACGATGACCGAGCTCAACGATCACCTCAAGCTGCTGTTCGCGCGCGCAGCCCAGCTGTTCGACCGCGAGACCGCGCTGCCGGTGCGCCACGACTCGCCTGACACCATCTATGCCGAGCTTGCTTCGCGCGCGGCCGCGGCCGGCGATCCGCGCGTGGTGCTGACCTTCCCGGTCGAACTGCCGGCCGGCACCACGGCCGATGAGGTCACGCAGTGGCTGTCGGCCAGCGGCTTCACGCGCGTGCAGAGCGAGCGCGAGATCGCCACGCCGACCGGGCCGCGCAAGGTGCTGGACGTGGTGGCCGATCGCTTCCGCATGGCCGGCGCGGAAAGAGCGCGGGTGATCGAGGCGATCGAGGTCGCGCTCAAGCGCGGCAGCGGGCGGCTCACGGTCTACGCGCTGTCCGCAGACGAAGGTGCGGCGCCGGAGATCTGGAAATTCTCGACCGGCCTGCACTGCCCCGAAAGCGACATCCGCTACGGCGACCCGATCCCGTCGATGTTCTCCTTCAACTCGGCCGTGGGCGCCTGCGAGATGTGCCGCGGCTTCGGCCGCGTGATCGGCGTCGACCTCGGCCTCGTGATTCCGAACGACAAGCTCACGCTGCGCGCCGGCGCCATCAAGACCATCCAGACGCCGGCCTGGAAGGAAGCGCAGGACGACCTGATGCGCCATGCCGAGGCGGCCGGCATTCCGCGCGACACGCCGTGGAACAAGCTCACGCCCGAGCAGCAGGCCTGGGTGATCGAGGGCTCGCCGAACTGGAAGGGCAAGTGGAACCAGCAGTGGTATGGCGTGCGCCGCTTCTTCGGCTACCTGGAGAGCAAGGCCTACAAGATGCACATCCGCGTGCTCTTGTCCAAGTACCGCAGCTATACGCCGTGCCCGACTTGCGCGGGCGCGCGTCTCAAGCTCGATAGCCTGTTGTGGCGTATCGGCACGAAGGAAGATGCCGACGCGGTGCTCGAACCCTCGAAGCGCTTCATGCCGGTCGGCGTGAAGTGGTCGCGCGAGCAGCTGGAGGCGCTGCCGGGGTTGTGCCTGCATGACCTGATGCTGCTGCCGATCGAGCGGCTGCGGCGCCTGTTCGACGGCATCGAGAGCCATGGCAACAGCAGCACCGTCAGCGACGGCGACGTGCAAGCGCTCAAGCTGCTCTTCGAAGAAATCACCACGCGGCTGCGCTACCTGCACGACGTCGGCATCGGCTACCTCACGCTCGACCGCCAGAGCCGCACGCTCAGCGGCGGCGAGGTGCAGCGCATCAACCTCACGACCGCGCTCGGCACCTCGCTGGTCAACACGCTGTTCGTGCTCGACGAGCCCAGCATCGGCCTGCATCCGCGCGACATGAACCGCATCACCGAGGCCATGCTGCGCCTGCGCGACGCCGGCAACACGCTGGTGGTGGTGGAGCACGACCCGGCCGTGATGCTGGCCGCCGACCGCGTGATCGACATGGGCCCCGGCCCCGGCGTGCGCGGCGGGCAGATCGTGTTCGACGGCAGCACCGACGCCCTGCGCGACGCCGAGACGCTGACCGGCCAGTACCTCGGCGGGCGCAAGCAGATCGGCATGGGCTTCCGCCGCATGGTGAGCGAGAACACGCCGCGCCTCATCCTCGAAGGCGTGCGCGAGCACAACCTGCAGAACATCACGGTCGAGCTGCCGCTCTCGCGGCTGGTCTGCATCACCGGCGTCAGCGGCTCGGGCAAGTCGACCCTGATCCAGGACGTGCTGGCGCCCGCGCTGATGCGCCACTTCGGCAAGGCGACCGAATCGCCCGGCGCGCACGACCGCATGCTCGGCGCCGATCATTTGAGCGACGTGGTCTTCGTCGACCAGTCGCCGATCGGCAAGACGGCGCGCTCCAATCCCGCGAGCTACGTCGGCGCCTGGGACGCGATCCGCGAGATCTTTGCCACCGCGGCGCTCTCGCGCCAGCGCGGCTACACCGCATCGAAGTTCAGCTTCAACAGCGGCGACGGGCGCTGCCCGACCTGCGGCGGCTCGGGCTTCGAGCACGTGGAGATGCAGTTCCTCTCCGACGTCTACCTGCGCTGCCCCGACTGCGACGGCAAGCGCTACCGGCCCGAGATCCTGGAGGTGAGGATCGAGCGCGCGGAGCGCAGCTTCAACGTGGCCGACGTGCTCGAGCTCACGGTGGCCGAGGCCGCCGCCATCTTCACGAACGACCGCGAGGTGCTGCGCGTGCTGCAGCCGATCGCCGACGTGGGCCTGGACTACGTCAAGCTCGGCCAGCCCGTGCCCACGCTCAGCGGCGGCGAAGCCCAGCGCCTCAAGCTCGCCGGCTTCCTCGCCGAGGCGGCCAAGAACGGCAGCGCCAGCAAGCAGCCGCTGGCGCGCAAGGGCACGCTGTTCCTGTTCGACGAGCCGACCACCGGCCTGCACTTCGACGACATCGCGCGCCTGATGCGCGCGCTGCGCAAGCTGCTCGACGCCGGCCATTCGCTGGTGGTGATTGAGCACAACCTCGACGTCATCCGCGCCAGCGACTGGCTGATCGACCTCGGCCCCGAGGGCGGCGAGGGCGGCGGCCAGGTGGTGGCAGTCGGCACGCCCGAGCAGGTGCGCGAGAACCGCGCCTCGTTCACCGGCGCCGCGCTGGTCGACTACGACCTGGCCGTCGGTCCCGGCGCCTACAAGGTGGCGGAGCGGGCGGCGCGCTCTTATGCGGCGCGCGCGAAGCCGGCGTCCGGCCGCGACGCGGTCCAGATCGTCAACGCGCGCGAGCACAACCTCAAGAACCTGTCGGTCGACATCCCGCGCGGCAAGTTCAGCGTGGTCACCGGCGTCAGCGGCTCGGGCAAGTCCACGTTGGCTTTCGACATCCTCTTCAACGAGGGCCAGCGCCGGTACCTCGAATCGCTCAACGCCTATGCGCGCAGCATCGTGCAGCCGGCCGGCCGGCCGGAGGTGGATGCGGTCTACGGCATTCCGCCGACGGTCGCGATCGAGCAGCGCCTCTCGCGCGGCGGCCGCAAGAGCACCGTGGGCACCACCACCGAGGTCTGGCACTTCCTGCGCCTGCTCTACGTCAAGCTCGGCATCCAGCACTGCATCCACGACGGCGCCGCGGTCCAGCCGCAGACGCCCGACAGCATAGCGGCGCAACTGCTCAAGAACTTCAAGGGCCAGCACATCGGCCTGCTGGCGCCGCTGGTGAGCAACCGCAAGGGCGTCTACACCGAGCTGGCCGACTGGGCGCGCCCGCGCGGCTACACGCACCTGCGGGTGGACGGCGAGTTCCTGCCCACCACCGGTTTTCCTCGCATCGACCGCTTCAAGGAGCACAGCATCGAGCTGCCGGTGGCCAGCCTCGATGTGCTGCCTTCGGAAGAGACCGCACTGCGCCAGGCGCTGGCCAAGGCGCTCGAACACGGCAAGGGCGTGGTGCAGGTGCTGAGCGATCTCACCGGCCTGCGCGGCGCCATGATGGCCAACGCGCCGACCGGCGGCATCGGCCGCACGCACGTGTTCTCCACGCTGCGCGCCTGTCCGGTCTGCAGCACCAGCTATGCGGAGCTCGATCCACGCCTCTTCTCCTACAACAGCAAGCACGGCTGGTGCCCCGACTGCGTGGGCACCGGCGTCAAGCTCACCAAGGAACAGCGCAAGGTCTACGACGACTCGGTGATGGCCGACGACCAGAAGGGGCGCGAGCAGACCTTTGCGGAGCCCGAGGCCGAGGACGTGGGCGACGTGGTGTGCCCGACTTGCGAGGGGACGCGGCTGAATGCGACGGCGCGGGCGGTATTGTTTGGCGGCGGGCGTGCCCCTCACCCCAACCCTCTCCCCAGCGGGGAGAGGGAGCCGAAGCCCGCACTGCGCCCTCTCCCGCTTGCGGGAGAGGGCTGGGGTGAGGGCGGTATCGGCATCACCCAGCTCGCGCGCATGAGCGTCACCGACATCCGCATCTGGTTCGAGCAACTGGCATTGACCGGTCGCCAGGCGGAAATCGCGCGCGACCTGGTGCCGGAGATCAAGAGCCGCCTTGAATTCCTCGAAGAGGTGGGCCTCGGCTACCTCACGCTCGACCGCGGCGCGCCGACGCTTTCCGGCGGCGAGGCGCAGCGCATCCGCCTCGCGGCGCAGCTCGGCAGCAATCTGCAGGGCGTGTGCTACGTGCTCGACGAGCCCACCATCGGCCTGCACGCGCGCGACAACCAGATCCTGCTGGACGCGCTGCACAAGCTGGGCGACAAGGGCAACACGCTGGTGGTGGTGGAGCACGACGAAGACACCATCCGCCGCGCCGACCACATCATCGACATCGGCCCCAGCGCCGGCAAGCGCGGCGGCCGGCTGGTCGCCGAGGGCTCGGTCGCCGACCTCGAGCGCGCGGGCGATTCGCAGACCGGGCGTTATCTGCGCGATGCGATCAAGCATCCGCTGCAGCCGCGCCGTCCGGTGCCGGCGCCCGAGCCCGGCGCGCCCGGCTGGCTCAGCGTGCGCGGCGCCGACCTGCACAACCTGCAGGAAGTCACGGTCTCGCTGCCGCTGCATCGGCTGGTCGCGGTGACGGGCGTCAGCGGCTCCGGCAAGTCGACGCTGGCGCGCGACGTGCTGCTGGCCAACGTGTACGCGGTCGTGGTCCAGCGCATGACCAAGGCCGGCCGCGATGCCGACTCCGCAGGCAGGCGCCCGGCCTGGGCGGGCTGCAAGGGCGTCGAGGGCTACGAGACCATCGACCGCGTGCTGGAGGTCGACCAGACGCCGATCGGCAAGACGCCGCGCAGCTGCCCGGCCACCTACATCGGCTTCTGGGACACCATCCGCAAGCTCTTCGCCGACACGCTGGAGGCCAAGGCGCGCGGCTACGGGCCAGCGCGCTTCAGCTTCAACACCGGAGAAGGCCGCTGCCCTGGCTGCGATGGCGCCGGCGTGCGCACCATCGAGATGAGCTTCCTGCCCGACGTCAAGGTGCCTTGCGAGGTCTGCCACGGCGCGCGCTTCAATCCCGAGACACTGGCCGTGAGCTGGCGCGGCAAGAGCATCGGCGATGTGCTGCAGATGGAGGTCGACGAGGCGGTCGAGTTCTTCGCCGCTATGCCCAACATCAGCCATCCGCTGCAGCTGCTCAAGGACGTGGGGCTCGGCTACCTCACGCTGGGCCAGCCTTCGCCGACGCTTTCCGGCGGCGAGGCCCAGCGCATCAAGCTCGTGACGGAGCTCAGCAAGGTGCGCGACGATGTCACGCGCCGCGGCAACAAGGCGCCGCACACGCTCTACGTGCTCGACGAGCCGACCGTCGGCCTGCACATGGCCGATGTCGAGAAGCTGATCCACGTGCTGCATCGGCTGGTGAACGGTGGCCACAGCGTGGTGGTGATCGAGCACGACCTCGACGTGATCGCCGAGGCCGACTGGCTGATCGACCTCGGCCCCGAAGGCGGCAACGGTGGCGGGCGCGTGGTCGCCGCGGCGCCGCCCGAGGAGGTGGTGAAGCTGCGTACGCACACCGGCGTGGCGCTGGCGCCGGTGCTGGCGCGCGGGGCCGGCCGGCATGAAGTGCTGAAGCTGCCTGTGCCACCTGTGCCGGTGCAGCCGGCCGTGCCGGTCCGGGCGCGCAAGGAAGCCTGATGCTCACCGTCTACAACGACCAGCACGTGCTGCACCACGGCAAGGTGGAGATGTTCCGCGGCGAGCTGGTGCCTTGCTTCGAGGTGCCGGCGCGTGCGGACTACGTGCTGCGGGAACTGAAGGAGCGTGGGCTCGGCCCGATCGAAGGCCCTGCCGAGTTCGATGACGCGGCCATCGCGCGCGTCCATGCGCCGCGCTATCTCGAATTCCTTGCAGGCGCCTGGGACGAATGGGTCGCGCTAGATCCTGCCAATGCGGCCCGCGATGCGCTGCCGTCGTACTGGCCGATCCGTACCTTTCGCTCCGACGTGCTGCCGGCGAGCTTCCCGGCGCGCCTGGGCTTGTTCTCGTACGACTCGGGCTCGCCGCTCACTGCAGGCACCTGGACGGCGGCGCGGGCCGGTGCTGGCTGTGCGCTCTCCGCCGCGGCGCATGTGCTGCGCGGCGAGCGCGCCGCCTTCGCGCTCACGCGTCCGCCGGGCCATCACGCGGGCGCCGACTTCTTCGGCGGCTACTGCTTCCTCAACAACGCGGCGATCGCGGCGCAGGCGCTGCGCGACGCCGGCGTCGAACGGGTCGCGGTGCTGGACATCGACTACCACCACGGCAACGGCACGCAAGCCATCTTCTACGAGCGCGCCGACGTGCAGTTCACCAGCATCCACGGCGACCCGCACACCGAGTACCCCTACTACCTGGGCTATGCCGACGAAGAGGGCGTGGGCGCGGGGCTGGGTTTCAACCGCAACCTGCCGCTTGCGCGCGGCACCGGCTTCGCGCGCTGGCGCGAGGCGCTGCAGAGCGCGCTGCGCGGCATCGTGGACTTCCGGGCGGGCGCGCTGGTCGTGTCGCTCGGGCTCGATACCTTCGAGGGCGATCCGATCGCCGGCTTCAAGCTCGCCACGCCCGACTACCTGCGCATCGGCGAAGACTTGGCGCACGCCGGCCTGCCGACCGTGTTCGTGTTCGAGGGCGGCTATGCGGTCGCCGAGGTCGGTACCAACGCGGTCAATGTGCTCGACGGCTTCATGCAGCGCGCCGGCTGAACGGCGGCGCTGACGCCTGCGCGACGCGCCCCGGGGTGAAACCCGATTGCCCTCGCGAGGCGCGCGCTGCCAAATGGCTGCCCCTGCAATCCGGAGCCCGCCTCATGTTTCGTCGTTCTCTCTTGTGCCTCGCCCTGCTCGGCTTCGCGGCCACCGCCGCCCATGCGCAGGCCTTCCCGAGCAGGCCCATCAAGCTGGTGATTGCCTTCCCCGCGGGCGGCCCGACCGACATCACGATGCGGCAGCTGGCTGAGAACGCCTCGAAGATCATCGGCCAGCAGGTCGTGGTCGAGAACAAGCCCGGCGCCGGCGGCACGCTGCCCGCGCAGGCGCTGCAGACCTCGCCTGCCGACGGCTACACCATCGCCCAGATCCCGCTCGGCGTGTTCCGCCTGCCCTACACGACCAAGATCAACTGGGACCCGGTCAAGGACATCAGCTACGTCATCAACGTCACCGGCTACGCCTTCGGCATCGTCGTACCGGCCGACAGTCCGTTCAAGACATGGAAGGACTTCGTCGCCTATGCCAAGGCCAATCCCGGCAGGCTGACCTATGGCTCGACCGGCAACCTGACCAGCCCCCACCTCACGACCGAGCTGATCGCGCAGAAGGCCGGCATCGAGCTGCAGCACGTGCCCTACAAGGGCAGCGCCGACCTGATGCTCGCCGTGCTCAGCGGCCAGCTGATGGCTGCGGCCGACAGCACCGGCTTCGCGCCGCAGGTGGAGGCAGGCAAACTGCGCGTGCTCAACACCTGGGGCGAAAAGCGACTGGCCAAGTTCCCCGATGCGCCGACGCTGAAGGAGCTGGGCCTGGACATCGTGCAGAACTCGCCCTTCGGCATCGGTGCGCCCAAGAGTACGCCGCCCGAGGTGGTGAAGAAGCTGCACGACGCCTTCAAGCAGGCGATGGAAGAGCCCAGCTACGTCGCATCGCTGGGCCGCTACGACATGCTGCCCATCTACATGAGCTCGGCCGACTACACGAAGTTCGCCCAGACCACCTTCACGCGCGAGAAGGCGCTGATCGAGAAGCTGGGGCTCGCCAAGCCGCAGTGAGCGCCCCGTGACCGAATCGCTGCACGTCGTCTGCCCGCATTGCCACACGACCAACCGCGTGCGCAGTGCGCAGCTGGGGAGCGCGCCCGACTGCGGCAACTGCCACCGGCCGCTGTTCGTTGGCCACTCCACGGCGTTGGACGAAGCCGCCTTCGACCGCCATCTCGGCCGCAACGAGATCCCGGTGCTGGTCGATTTCTGGGCGCCGTGGTGCGGCCCCTGCATCCAGATGGCACCCGCCTTCGAGCAGGCCGCCGCCCGGCTCGAGCCGCAGTTCCGCCTGGCCAAGGTCGACACCGAAGCTGTGCCGGCGCTGGGCGCGCGCTTCGGCATCCGAAGCATTCCCACCTTGGCGCTGTTCAGCGGCGGGCGCGAGATTGCGCGGCAGGCGGGCGCGATGGGTAGCGCCGACATCGTCCGCTGGGCGCAGGCGCAGCGTCGCTAGGCCGCTTCAGCGGCTGTCGAGCAGCGCGGCCGCCACTTGCGCGAAACCGGCGCCGCGCTCGCCGGCGCTGATGTAGCGCGGCAGCGTCGTCAGCTGCGGCTCGAAGCGGCGGATGTTGGCCACGCCCACGCTGTGCGGGAAGCGCTCGAACATCAGCACGTCGTTGGTCGAGTCGCCCACGTAGACCCAGCGATCGAGCTCGGCCCCCAGGTCGCGGCCGAAGAGCTCGCGCACGATCCAGCAGGCGCCGACCCACTTGTTGTGGTCGCCGAACCAGCCGTTGATGTGGATCGAGCTCACCGTCGCGTTCATGCCTTCGGCGCGCATGATCTGCACTGCCTGCGCGATCTGCGCTTCGCCCAGGTGCGCGAATTCGCTGTGGTCGATTGCGATGTCGGTCTCGCGGCCCGGCGAGTCGGTGGCGCGCCTGGCGCCCGACACTTCGCGCTCGACGCGCGCCAGGGCCTGCTGCATGCGTGCGAAGTTGGCGCTGCGCGTCGCGGCATCCTGGCGGTAGCGTTTGTCGAGCGCACCCGACGGTGAAGCCGCGAGCGCCACCGCGCCGTTCTCTGCAACGATCGCATCGACCGGCCAGACCGGCGCGAAGGGCTCGCTCCAGCCCACGGAACGGCCGGTGATCGCGATCACCGGCAGGCCAGCCGCCTTCAGGTCGTGCAGCGCCTGCAGCGCATCGGACGTGATGGCGCCCTCGGTGGTCAGCGTGTCGTCGATGTCGGTAAGGACGCCTGCGATTTGCTGGCGATCTTCAGTGGGCCATGCGCTCAGTGGGAGCATCAACCGGCCGTTTGAAGTGCAAGCCCCGCATGCTCGCGCAGCGGATGGAAATGGATCTTCGGGAAGCGCTCCTGCGCCAGCCGCACGTCGTAGGGTGAGGTGCAGAGGTAAGCCAGCGTGTTCGCTGCGTCGAGTGCCATGCGCGCCGGGTAGGCGTCGGTGAAGGCTCGCAGCTCGGCCGGCGTGTCGGCCGTGATCCAGCGCGCGCCGGTGTATTGGCAGCCTTCCAGCCGCACGTCGGCGTCGTATTCGGTCTTCAGGCGATGCTGCACCACTTCGAACTGCAGCTGCCCCACGGCGCCCAGCAGCATCGGCCCGCCGACCTCGGGCCGGAACACCTGGATCGCGCCTTCCTCGCCGAGCTGGGCCAGGCCCTGCTGCAGCTGCTTGGTGCGCAGCGGGTTCTTGAGAATCACGGTCATGAAGAGCTCGGGCGCGAAGAAGGGCAGGCCGGTGAACTGCAGCGAGGCGCCGTCGGTGATGGTGTCGCCCAACTGCACGCCCCCGTGGGTGGTGAAGCCGACGATGTCGCCCGCATAGGCCTCTTCCACCGCCTCGCGGCGCTGGCTCATGAAGGTCACGACGCTGGTGGGGCGCAGCTCCTTCGCGGTGCGCTGCACCTTGAGCTTCATGCCCGGCGTGTACTTGCCCGAGGCCATGCGCACGAAGGCGATGCGGTCGCGGTGATTGGCGTCCATGTTGGCCTGCACCTTGAAAACGACGCCGGCGAAGTCCTTATCTTCTGGCTGGATCTCCTTGACCACCGGCTGCCGGTTGACCAGCGTGGTGCTGGTGCGCGGCTGCGGCGGCGGCGCGAGGTCGACCAGCGCGTCGAGCACTTCCATCACGCCGAAGTTGTTGACGCCGGAGCCGAAGAACACCGGCGTCTGCTTGCCGGCGAGGAAGGCCACGCGGTCCCAGGTGGGCGAGGCGCCGGTGGCGAGCTCCATGCTCTCCATGGCGGTGTCGAACTCGTGACCGAAGCGCTTCTGCAGCGCTTCGCGCTCGGCCAGCGGCATGGCTTCGAAGTCCTGCGGCAGCCGCTCGCTGCCCGACTCGAACACCGTCATCGCCTGCGTGCGCAGGTTCACGATGCCGCCGAAGCTCTTGCCCTGGCCCACCGGCCAGGTCATCGGCACGCAGGGCATGCCGAGTTCGCGCTCGATCTCGTCGAGCAGCTCCAGCGGCTCGCGCACCTCGCGGTCCATCTTGTTGACGAAGGTGATGATGGGCGTGTCGCGCTGGCGGCAGACCTCGATCAGGCGGCGCGTCTGCGCTTCGACGCCGTTGGCCGCGTCGATCACCATCAGGGCCGAGTCGACCGCGGTCAGCACGCGGTAGGTGTCTTCGGAGAAGTCCTTGTGGCCCGGCGTATCGAGCAGGTTGATCACGTGCTCGCGGTAGAGCATCTGCATCACCGAGCTGGCCACCGAGATGCCGCGCTGCTTCTCGATCTCCATCCAGTCGGAGGTGGCGTGGCGCGAGGCCTTGCGCGCCTTCACCGAACCGGCGATCTGGATCGCGCCGGAGAACAGCAGCAGCTTCTCGGTCAGCGTGGTCTTGCCGGCGTCGGGGTGGGAAATGATCGCGAAGGTGCGGCGGCGGCGGGTTTCGGAGGCGAAGGTCATGGGGGTGAACGCGGAGCGCGCTCACGGGCGCGGGCTGCTGGCGGCAAAGCCCGCAATTTTAACGAGCCGTCACATCGGCGGCGTGAAGCCATTGCGCCCGACCAGCATGCGCAGCGCGGTGGGCTTGCCTTCCTTCACCTGCGCGGTGATCACCACCTTGGCGCCCGGCACCACCAGGGCCGCCTGGTCCGCATTGCCCGGCTTGAAGGTCACGACCGGCGTGCCGCGCGGCACGATGACGGTCTGCTCGCCGTCCTTGTACTTGAGCAGCAGCTTGTGGCCGCCCGGCGCTGAGGACGGCGCCGCTTCGAGCTGCGCCACGGTGGCGTTGGTCATCGTGCTCTGGGGCATCAGGTCCCAGGGGCGAAAGCCTTCGCCGGTCCCGCGCGCGGCCTCCGGAAACACAAGCACTTCCACGGCGCGCTGCGTGCCGTCGGGTTGCGGCACGGCGCCGGCGCCGACGAAGCTGCCCGGCTTGATGTCGGCCAGCGTGAGCGGAATGACTTCTGAGACGTTCATGTCGGCAGGGCGCACCATCGTGACGGTTTCGCCGCTGCGGTCCTTCACGGTCAGCGAATTCGCATCGGCACGCGCGATGACGCCGCGCACGCGCACGGTTTCCTGCGCCGCCGCCGCGGCGGACAAGGCAATCACGAACGATGCAGCAAAGAGCTTGACTTTGAACATGATGGTGGGGCCGCGAGGGCGGCGGTTGGGGGGCGTTGCAGTCTAGGCCGATCCGCAAATCGCCGCTGGCGACGGAAAAGCGGCACGCGCTAAAATGCCGCTTCCGAGGAGCGTTGCAGCGCCGCCAGGCGTGAGGCTCGGACCCCTTCGCAACCACGCTCACCCGCTGTTCTCGCGGTGAGTCTCGTCCCCCGAACACAGCGGCATCATTCAAACTTGTTTTGGAGTCCACATGAGCGCCGTTCTCAAGTCCACCGCCGACCAGGCCATCGCCGATATCTCCCTTGCCGCCTGGGGCCGCAAGGAAATCCGCATCGCGGAAACCGAAATGCCCGGCCTGATGGCCATCCGCGAAGAATTCGCCAAGAGCCAGCCCCTGAAGGGCGCACGCATCACCGGCTCACTGCACATGACGATCCAGACCGCAGTGCTGATCGAAACCCTGCAGGCGCTGGGCGCCACCGTGCGCTGGGCCTCGTGCAACATCTTCTCGACGCAAGACCATGCCGCCGCCGCCATCGCGGCCACCAACACGCCGGTGTTCGCGATCAAGGGCGAGTCGCTCGAAGATTACTGGGACTACACCCACCGCATCTTCGACTTCGGTCCCAAGGGCTCGGCCGGCGAAGGCCCGAACATGATTCTTGACGACGGCGGCGACGCCACGCTCTTGATGCACCTGGGCCAGAAGGCCGAGAAGGACCAGAGCGTGCTGGCCAACCCGACCAGCGACGAGGAGCGCATCCTCTACGCGGCGATCAAGGCCAAGCTGGCCGTCGACGCGACCTGGTACACGCGCAAGTCGGCCGAGATCATCGGCGTAACCGAAGAGACCACCACCGGCGTGCACCGCCTGAACGAGATGAGCGCCAAGGGCACGCTGCTGTTCCGCGCCATCAACGTGAACGACTCGGTGACCAAGAGCAAGTTCGACAACCTCTACGGCTGCCGCGAATCGCTGGTGGACGGCATCAAGCGCGCCACCGACGTGATGATCGCCGGCAAGGTCGCCTGCGTGGCCGGCTACGGCGACGTGGGCAAGGGCTCGGCCCAGGCCCTGCGCGCGCTGAGCGCCCAGGTTTGGGTGACCGAGATCGACCCGATCAACGCGCTGCAGGCCGCGATGGAAGGCTACAAGGTCGTCACCATGGAGTACGCCGCCGACAAGGCCGACATCTTCGTGACCACCACCGGCAACCGCGACGTGATCCGCCACGAGCACATGGCCGCGATGAAGGACCAGGCGATCGTCTGCAACATCGGCCACTTCGACAACGAGATCGCCGTCGCCTCGCTCGAGAAGTACGAGTGGGAAGAGATCAAGCCGCAGGTCGACCACATCACCTTCCCGGACGGCAAGAAGATCATTCTGCTGGCCAAGGGCCGCCTCGTGAACCTGGGCTGCGGCACGGGCCATCCGAGCTTCGTGATGTCCTCGTCCTTCGCCAACCAGACCATCGCCCAGATCGAGCTCTTCACCAAGCCCGATGCCTACCAGGCCGGCAAGGTCTACGTGCTGCCCAAGCACCTCGACGAGAAGGTGGCGCGCCTGCACCTGAAGAAGGTCGGCGCGATGCTGACCGAGCTGACCGACGAACAGGCCGCCTACATCGGCGTGAACAAGAACGGCCCTTACAAGCCGGACACCTACCGCTATTGAGCGGAGCGCGTGCGCGCCGATCAGTTGCTCGTCGAACGCGGCCTGGCCGCCTCGCGCTCGCAGGCCGTGCGGCTGATCGCGGGCGGCCTGCGCTGGCGCGACGGCACGACCTGGCGCGTGGTCGGCAAGAACCGCGACGAGGTGCCGGAGACGGCCGAACTCGAGCTCGTCGATGCGGCCGAGGCGCGCTACGTCTCGCGCGGCGGGCTCAAGCTCGAGGGCGCGCTCGCTGCGAGCGGCATCGACGTGCAGGGCAAGCGCTGCCTCGACGTCGGCCAGTCGACCGGCGGCTTCACCGACTGCCTGCTGCAGCGCGGCGCCGCGCATGTGGTGGGTGTGGACGTGGGCCATGGCCAGCTGCATGCACGGATACGCGAGGATGCGCGCGTGACCGCCGTCGAAGGCGTCAATGCGCGCACGCTCGACGCGTCCGCCTGGGCCGATGCTTCGCCCGACTACACGCATTTCGATCTGATCGTCGGCGATCTCTCGTTCATCTCGCTCACGCTGGTGCTGCCCGCGCTGATACCGCTTCTCACACCGGCCGGTGAACTTCTGATGCTGGTCAAGCCTCAATTCGAGTTGCAGCCGGGACAGGTCGGCAAGGGCGGCATCGTGCGCGATGCGGCGCTTTTTGCAGTGGTCGAACAGCGCCTGCGCACGGCGTGCGCGGAGCTCGGCCTGCGCGTTGCAGCGTGGTTCGACAGCCCGATCACTGGCGGCGACGGCAACCGCGAATTCTTCATCCATGCCGTTCGTGCGAACGGCGAACCAGGAGCCGGCCGTGCGCCTTCCGTTGAGCTTTGAATTCTTTCCGCCGAAGACGCCCGAAGGCGCGGCCAAGCTGCGCACCGTGCGCCAGCAGCTCTACGTGCGGCAGCCCGAGTTCTGCTCGGTGACCTACGGCGCCGGCGGCTCGACGCACGAGGGCACCTTCGGCACGGTGCGCGAGATCCTCGGCGAAGGTGTCGATGCCGCCTGCCATTTCTCCTGCATCGGCGCCACCCGCAGCACGGTGCGCGAGCAGCTGGCGGAGCTCAAGGCCATGGGCGTCAAGCGCCTGGTCGCGCTGCGCGGCGACCTGCCGAGCGGCTACGGCATGGGCGGCGAGTTCCACTATGCGAGCGATCTCGTCGCCTTCATCCGCGAAGAGACCGGCCGCGATTTCCATATCGAGGTCGCCTGCTATCCCGAAGTGCATCCGCAGGCACGCTCGCCCGAAGCGGACCTGCAGGCCTTCGCGGCCAAGATGCATGCGGGCGCTGACTCGGCGATCACGCAGTACTTCTTCAGCCCCGAGGCCTACTTCCGCTTCGTCGACGAGGCACGCAAGCTGGGGCTCGCGGCGCCGATCGTGCCAGGCATCATGCCGATCACGAGCTCGACCCAGCTGATGCGCTTCTCGGATGCCTGCGGCGCCGAGATCCCGCGCTGGATCCGGCTGCGGCTGCAGGGCTTCGGCGACGACATGGCCTCGATCAAGGCCTTCGGTCTCGACGTGGTGACCGAGCTCTGCGCGCGCCTCGCCAGCGGCGGCGCGCCGGCGATGCACTTCTACACGATGAACCAGTCGGTGGCGACGCTCGCGTTGCTGGAGCGGCTGGGCTGGGACGAATGAGGTCGCGCCGCCTCGCCGGACGGCTGGCGCTCGTCGCCGCCGCCGTCTGGCTGGCGGGTTGCACCACGCCGCGCTCGTCCTCGCCCGGCGAGGGCGCGCAGGGATTGCGGCCGCTGGCGCGGCAGCCCGCGCTGCCGCCCGGCGCGCCGCCGCGTTCGCAGGTGCCTTCGGCGCGCTATGACCTCGCGGGGCCGGGTGCCGACGAATTGCCGGACGACGGCGCACCGGGCGACGCGGGCCCGCGCGAAATCTTCGAGCGCGGCGGCGCTTCCTGGTACGGCATCCAGTTCCACCAGCGCAAGACCGCGAACGGCGAGCGCTTCGACATGACGGAGCTGACGGCCGCGCACAAGACGCTGCCCTTCAACACCCGCGTCTGCGTGCGCAGCCTGGTGAACGGGCGCGAGGTGCTGGTCCGCATCAACGACCGCGGGCCGTATGCCTCGGGCCGCATCATCGACCTGAGCCGTGCCGCGGCCGAATCGATCGGCATGCTGGGGATGGGCATCAAGCAGGTTGCGTTGTCGATCATGGACAAGAACGGCGCGCGCTGTGCCGGCGCGGTGGTCGAGGCGAATGGGGCAGCGGACGTGGCGCCGGCTGCCGAAGCGCCTGCCAAGAAGCCTCCTGCGGCCAGACGAAGCCGCGAAGTGCCGCCGCGCCAGCGGCGCTGAAGCGCGCCGCGGCGGCCGGCTCAGCCGCCACTCTCGAGCGAGGAGGCGGCGTGGCGATCCTGGCCGAGGCGCTGCGCCATCTGCGGCAGCGCGGGCTCGAGCAGCGCCTTCAGCGTGTAGGGCGGATTGATCAGGAACATGCCGCTCGCGGGCAGGCCCGGCCGGTGCGTGGCACCCGACGCGTCGGTGACGATCTTGCTCGACTTGACCGTCAGCGTCGCATGCAGCCAGGACTTGCCGGCCTTGGTGGCCAGCGTCTTGAGCCGGCGCGGCAGGTCGTGCGCCTCGGGCCGCGGAATGATCGGATACCACACGGCATAGGTGCCGGTCGCGAAGCGCTTGAGCGCCGCGGTCACGAAATCGAGCACGCGCGCATAGTCGCTCTTGATCTCGTAGCTCGGGTCGCACAGCACCAGCGCGCGGCGCGAGGGCGGCGGCAGGAACTTGGTCGCGCTGCCGAAACCGTCGTCGCGCAGCACCGCGATCTGGCGCCCGGCCTCGAGCTGCGCGATGTTGGCGTCGAGGGTGCGCGCATCGGTCGGGTGCAGCTCGAAGAGCTTGAGCTTGTCGTGCTCGCGCAGCAGGTGGTGCGTGATGAAGGGCGAGCCGGGGTAGATGCGCGCGCCGCCCTTGGGGTTGAAGTCGCGGACCACTTCGAGGTAGCGCGCGAGCGCATCGGGCAGCGGTGCCGCGGCCGCGTCTTTCGCCTCCGAAAGGAGGCGCAGCACGCCCTCGGCGGCCTCGCCGCTGGTGCCCGCGTAGTCGCCGTCGAGCCGGTAGAGGCCGGCACCTGCGTGCGTGTCGACCACCGTCAGGGCCGCCTCTTTTTCGAGCAGGTGGTCGAGCGTGGCAATCAGCACCGTGTGCTTGAGCACGTCGGCGTGGTTGCCGGCATGGAAGGCGTGGCGGTAGCTGAACATGAGAAATAGTGCCTGGAAGATGAACGGGGGAACGCTAGACTCACGCGCCGTAACATTGAATTACAAGAGGGGTCGAGGATGCGAGGAGCAAGCTGGCGATTCTGGGGCCTGTGCGTGGGCGCAGCCGTTCTGTCTATTTTGACGGGCTGCGCCTCGGTCACGCACGGCACCACGCAGACCGTGAAGATCGAGACGCTCACCCCGGGCGGACAGACGGTCGAAGGCGCGGAATGCAGGCTTTCCAACGACAAGGGGGAGGCCCTCGGGCTGTCCGGACAGAGCGTGCCCGTGCGGCGCTCGGGCGGCAATCTTTCGATCCACTGCACGCAGGCGGGACAGGCGCCAGCCGTCGGATCGGCCGTTTCACGCGTGAATGCGGGCATGGTGGGCAACGTCCTCATCGGCGGTGCAATCGGCGCCGCGATCGATGTGGGGACCGGCTCGGGTTTCAACTATCCGAGCTGGATGCAACTCGTCTTCGGCGAGGAGCGCACCTTCGACCGCAGCACGCAGCAGGGCGACCAGCCCGTGGCGGGGGTGACCGTGGGCACGACGACCCCGCTTGCCGCTGTCAAGCCCCCCGTGACCGGCACTGTGGTGGCAAAGAAGGATCCCGGCGGCAGCAGCGCCCAAGGCGCTCGCCCGGCGGCGCCCGAGCCGGCTGGTGCGGTTCCCGCATCCGCTGCACGGGTCTCGATGGACGACCTCAACGCCTTGCTGCCGGCCAAGCCATGACGATGGCAATGAAGAATTCGTTGCGCTGGACCTCGCTGCTCATCGCAGGCGGCTTGGCCACCGGCGGCGCGCAGGCGCTGGAACCCGACGCGCTGTTCGAAAAAGTCTCGCCCGGCGTCTGGACCGTGCGCACCTTCGATGCCCAGGAGCGCCCGCTGCGCGGCGGCAGCGCTGTGGTGGTCGCGCCCGGCCGCCTGGTCACCAATTGCCACGTACTGGCCAAGGCGAGCAGCTTCGTGATTCGGCAAGACAACGTCACCTACGGCGCGACGCTCGAATATCCGGACGTCGAGCGGGACTTGTGCCAGATCAAGGTGGCCAACTTCCGCGTGGCGCCGCTGCAGATCGCACCGGCCGGCGCGGCGCGCGTGGGACAGCGGGTGTATGCCATCGGCAGCCCGCGCGGCTTCGAGAACACCCTCGGCGAGGGGATCCTGTCGGGCCTGCGCGGCGGCGATGCTGCCGACGCCCGCTTGCTGCAGACCACAGCGCCGGTCTCTCCCGGCTCGAGCGGCGGTGGGTTGTTCGACAGCGAGGGGCGCCTGGTCGGCGTCACGACTTTCGGCGTGCGCGAAGCCGGCAGCCTCAACTTCGCGGTGCCGGCCGACTTCGTCGCGGAAATCCCCGCCCGGGCGCAGGCTGCGATGGCGCGCCGCGCCGAGGGCGGCGACGGCGCGATGGGCCCGCGCGGGTTGACCGATCCCCTTCGTCCCGGCAATGCGCTCGAATATGTACGCACGGACCGACTGACCGGAAACCGTGCTTCGGTCGTCTACCGGCTGGATCGCATCACGGGCGACGAACTGTTCTTCAACATGGGCGGCCGGATCGAGAAGGCGGACGGACGGGTTGTGACAGTCGCTTCTCCGGCCGGCGGGTACTTCGATTCGTCTTCGCCGCCGGGCGGATGGGGTCGCAAGGACATCAAGCCAGGCATGCGCTGGCACCTAGACTATGTCGCGACCACGGGCGAGAAGTGGCGGCACGAACTGGATGCCGTCGTCGTCGGCGAACGATCGATGCGCGTGGACGGAACGGAAGTCCGGGCCGTCCAGATCGCGTACACGGGATGGATCTATGCCTCGTACGGCACCGGCGCCTCCCTGGTCGGGACGCCGTTCGAGGCCACGGCCTGGTACGCCCGCGAGCTGGGCCGCGTCGTGCGCTTCGAGGCTCAGCATCGGCGCGGCAATTCGAGCAGCACGAGCGAATCGATCGAACTCGTTCGCGTGATTCGCTAGGGCGCCGGGGCCCCGAATTTGCCCGGCTGGCTCGATTCTTCGTATAATCGCGGGCTTCGCAGCGCTTTTGTGGCCCCGCGGCGAAGCTTCAAAACCCCACCTAAGAGATTCCCGCCAGAGGAACGCCGACCGTGGAAAAGGGCCCGCCAAACCTTCCTTTGCAGGAAAACTCATGACCAAAACGTTCAGCGCCAAGCCCGCTGACGTGACGCACGAGTGGTTTGTGATTGACGCGACCGACAAGGTCCTCGGACGAGTAGCCAGCGAAGTTGCTCTCCGTTTGCGCGGCAAACACAAGGCCATTTACACGCCTCACGTCGATACCGGTGACTTCATTGTCATCATCAACGCAGCCCAGCTGCGCGTCACCGGCGCCAAGCCGCTTGACAAGGTGTACTACCGCCACTCGGGCTACCCGGGCGGCATCACGGCCACCAACTTCCGCGACATGCAAGCCAAGCATCCGGGCCGCGCCCTGGAAAAGGCCGTCAAGGGCATGCTGCCCAAGGGCCCGCTCGGCTACGCAATGATCAAGAAACTCAAGGTGTACGGCGGCGCAGAGCACCCGCATACCGCCCAACAGCCCAAAGTGCTGGAACTGTAAGGAGCCTTGAGAATGATTGGTGAATGGAACAATGGCACCGGCCGTCGCAAATCGAGCGTCGCCCGCGTGTTTCTGAAAAAAGGCACCGGCAAGATCACGGTCAACGGCAAAGACATCCAGGATTTCTTTGGCCGCGAAACCTCGATCATGATCGCCAAGCAACCGCTCTTCTTGACCAACAACGTCGAAACCTTCGACATCATGGTCAACGTGGCGGGCGGCGGCGAATCGGGCCAGGCCGGCGCGACGCGCCACGGCATCACCCGTGCGCTGATCGACTACGACGCGACGCTCAAGCCGGTGTTGAGCCAGGCCGGCTTCGTGACGCGCGATGCGCGTGAAGTCGAGCGCAAGAAGGTCGGTCTGCATTCCGCACGCCGCCGCAAGCAGTTCTCGAAGCGCTGATCGCCTTTTGGGCTTATCGCTCGCACTGTCAAAGAGCCGCCTTCGGGCGGCTTTTTGCTGATTGCAGTAGCATCACTCTCATTGGCCGCACGTTCGGCCTCCACAGGAGTTCTCCCACATGAGTGCCGTTGCCGAAAACATCCAGACCCAGATGCCCGAGCCGATCATCTTCACGGACAGTGCGGCCGCCAAGGTGGCTGACCTGATCGCAGAAGAGGGCAACCCCGACCTCAAGCTGCGCGTGTTCGTGCAGGGCGGCGGCTGCTCCGGCTTCCAGTACGGTTTCACCTTCGATGAAATCACCAACGAGGACGACACGACCATGACCAAGAACGGCGTGTCGCTCCTGATCGACGCCATGAGCTACCAGTACCTGGTCGGTGCCGAGATCGACTACAAGGAAGATCTGCAGGGCGCCCAGTTCGTGATCAAGAACCCGAACGCCACCAGCACCTGCGGCTGCGGATCGAGCTTCTCGGCCTGATGCAGTAACCCTCCGCCAAAGAGCCGCCTTCGGGCGGCTTTTTGCTGGTGCGCCCAGCATGGGCGCGATCTTCGGGGTGGAGGTCCCCGGCCGAACTGGCCACAGCGAGGCAAGTGAAGCGCAACTGCGTGAGGGTGACCGAACGTGGGAAGGAAGCGTGGAGCGTAAACCGCGAGTCGAGGAACACGAAGCGCATATGAGGCGGCACCGAGCAGGGCGAGCAGGCCAGAAACTGCGAAGCTCTTGTGGTCAAGGCGAGGTGACGTAGATGCGACGACTGTGCGGTGAAGGATCGCGTTCTTACCTGGGGAGATCTCGCCTCATGCCGGAAACGGCGACGGGCTTGCCCGGAGCGAGAAGTCAGCAGAGGTCGTAGTAGTCGGGGCGACCCGACGAAGGACCGAACGAGAAGGACAGTGACGAGTCATGTCGATCGACGGGGCATTGCATCAGAAGCCCGGGCAACCGGGGCGCACGGGGAACGGGCGCGGTGAAGCCGCGCGCGCAACCATGAGCGATGAAGCCACGTCGGCGCGACATGCACAAACGGACTGGGGGGCTGGTGACCTGCTGGGGCAGGCGCTGGCCAGAGAGAACATGGCGGCGGCGTGGAAACGCGTCAAGGCCAACAAGGGAAGCGCCGGCGTCGATGGACGCACGGTGCAGGAGACGGGCGACTACCTCAAGGTCGCGTGGCCCGAAATCCGACAAGGGTTGCTCGATGGCATCTACCGGCCCAGTCCGGTACGCCGTGTGGACATTCCCAAGCCGGGGGGAGGGACGCGCGAACTGGGGATACCGACCGTCGTGGACAGGTTGATTCAACAGGCGCTGCTGCAAGTACTGCAACCGCTTATCGATCCGACGTTCAGCGAGCACAGTCACGGCTTCCGGCCAGGGCGCAGCGCGCATGATGCGGTGATGAAGGCCCAGCAGTACGCGCAGGCCGGCTACGGGTTCGTGGTGGACGTGGATCTGGAGAAATTCTTCGATCGCGTGAATCACGACATCCTGATGGACCGAATTGCCAAGCGCATTGCGGACAAGCGGGTGCTGCGGTTGATCCGCCGCTACCTGCAAGCAGGCATCCTGGTGCATGGTGTGCACAGCGAGAGGTTCGAGGGTACGCCGCAAGGCGGGCCGCTGAGCCCGTTGCTGGCCAACGTGCTGCTGGACGAGGTGGATCGGGAGCTGGAGCGGCGCGGACACAAGTTCGTGCGCTATGCCGACGACTGCAACGTCTACGTCAGGAGCCAGCGAGCAGGAGAGCGGGTACTACAGGCACTGCGCGGCTGCTATGCGAAGCTGGCGCTGAAAGTCAACGAGTCTAAGACGGCGGTGGCACGGGTCTGGGGGCGCAAGTTCCTAGGCTACTGCCTGTACGCAACGTCCAAGGGCGAGGTCAAGCGGGCGGTGGCCGATCAGGCCATGTGCAAGCTGCGTGAACGAATCCGGCAGATAACGCGGCGCCTCAAAGGGCGCAGCCTCGAACAGATCGCCGAGGAACTCAGGGCCTACGTGCCGGGATGGAAGTCGTACTTCCGTCTGGCGCAGACGCCGAGGGTCATACGCGAACTCGACGAATGGCTGCGGCACCGGTTGCGCTCCGTACAGCTCAAGCAGTGGCGGCGCGGGGTCACGATATTCCGCGAGCTACGCAGGCTGGGCGCGAGCGTTGAGGTGGCCGCGCGTGTTGCCGGCAACGCACGAAGCTGGTGGCGTAACAGCCATATCGGCCTGAACAAGGTGCTGTCCGTGAGCTACTTCGACAGCCTGGGAGTTCCCAAGTTCTCCTGACCTCAACGACTCGAACCGCCCGGTGCGGACCCGCACGCCGGGTGGTGTGGGAGGGGTCCGGTCTTCCGTGACCGGCCCCTATCCCGATCCCGAGGTTTTCCAGGCCTTCAGGCCGGGTAGATGGCGCCGAGCACGCGTGCGCCGCGGGCGCCGGTCACGCTGGCGAGGTTGCCCGATTCGCCGCGCATCGTGCTGCGCGCCAGCCAGGCAAAGGCCGCAGCCTCGACCTGCTGGGGCGGCAGGCCGCGGTCGGCCGAGGAGACCACCTTCACGGTGGGCAGCAGCGCCTGCAGGCGGGCCAGGAGGTGGTGATTGAGCGCGCCCCCACCGCAGACGATCAGCAGCTCGCTGCCGGCGCCATGGCGCTGCAGATCCGCGGCGCAGACCGTAGCGGTCAGCTCGGCCAGGGTCGCCTGCACGTCGGCCGGCACGGCCGCCGAGGTGCCCAGATGCGAGGCCAGCCAGGTCGGGTTGAACAGGTCCCGCCCGGTACTCTTGGGCGGCGCCTTGGCGAAGTAGGCGTCGGACCGAAGACGCGAGAGCAGGTCGGGCAGCACCCGGCCGCTGGCAGCCCACTGGCCGGCATGATCGAAGGGCTGGCCGTTGTGGCTCTGGCACCAGTGGTCGAGCAGCGCGTTGCCCGGCCCGCAATCGAAGCCGAGCACCGTGCCGCTGCCGGCCGGCAGCAGGCTCAGATTGGAGATTCCGCCGATGTTCAGCACGGCGACGGCCTGGTCGTCGCGCGCGAACAGCGCCCGATGAAAAGCGGGCACCAGCGGCGCGCCCTGGCCACCGGCTGCGAGGTCGCGGCTGCGGAAATCGGCCACCACCCGGATGCCCGTGAGCTCCGCGATCAGCGAGGGATTGTTGATCTGCAACGTGTAGCCGACGTCGTCGAACTCGCCCGGCCGGTGGCGCACCGTCTGGCCGTGCGCACCGATGGCCGTCACGGCCTCGGCGGTGGTGCCGGTATCGGCCAGCAGCTGCTGCACCACGCTCGCGTAAATCCTTGCGAGCTCATTGCCGGCCAGTGCGGCTCGGTGCAATTCGTTGTCGCCGCCCAGCGCATTGAGCGCCTCCAGCTCGGCGCGCAGAGAAACGGGAAAGCTGGCGGTGGCGTGTGCCCGCACTGCGATGCGTCCTTCCGAAAAGTCGGCCAGGACGCCGTCGACACCGTCGAGCGAAGTGCCGGACATCAGGCCGATGAAGAGCTCTTCAGCCATCGCCGGGAGCGAAAAACGCCTAGTCTGCGCTGGCCTGGACGACCGAGAAGGCGGCAGCCAGTTCCGTGCGCGTAGCGCCGGCAAGGCGCTCGAAGGCCGGCCGCGCCGCCGCGCTGATCGGCACGCCGCCATCCTGCTGGGCGATGGTGGCCGGATCCTGGTATTCGCCATTCACCCGGAACTCGAAGTGCAGGTGCGGACCGGTGGCCCAGCCGGTGGAGCCGACCGCGCCAACGGTCTGGCCCTGGCTCAGGCTCTGGCCGACCTTGACGTCGATGCGGCTCAGATGCGCATAGGCCGTCTGCTGGTGGTTGCGGTGATTCACGATCACGATGTTGCCGTAGCCGCTCTGCGTGCCTGCGAATTCCACCGTGCCGTCGCCCACGCTGCGCACGGTCGTCCCGGTGGGCGCGGCATAGTCGATGCCGTTGTGCTGGCGCCAGCTGTTGAGGATGGGGTGCATGCGCATCGCGAAGCCGCTCGACACGCGAGAGAACTCGACCGGCGAGTTCAGGTACGCGCGACGCAGGCTCTCGCCGTTGGGACGGTAGTAACCGCCCTTTTGCCCGGGCTCCTGGAACCACAATGCCTGGTGCAGCTTGCCGTTGCTCTCGAACTCGGCCGACAGCACACGGCCGCTGCGCAGCGTCTGCCCGTCGGCATCGAAGGTTTCGTAGACGACGGCAAAGCGGTCGCCCTTGCGCAGCGAGCGGAAATCGACGTCGCCCGAGAAGATGTCGGCCAGCTGGCTCGCCACGGAATCGGGGATGCGTGCATCGTCGGTGGCCGCAAAGAGCGAGCTGCGAACGATGCCGCTGGCCAGCCGGCTGCCTGGGGTCAGGGCGTCGGTTTCGGTGCGCACGCGGTAGCCGGCGCCGATCTTTTCGACCACCAGGCGCTTGAAGCCGCCGTCGCCGTCGGGAATCCAGCGGGCGCTGAGTTTTTGCAAGGTGTTTTCTTGCGTGGCCTCGGCGGTCACGGTGCGGCCGACGCGGCTGAACAGGGCCATGCGAGCCTCGGCATTGCCGCGCACGAAGGCGGCTGCTGCGGCGTCGTCGATGCCCAGTCGGCGCAGCAGCGCTTCGGCCGTGTCGCTCGAACGGGTGATTTCGGTACGGAACAGCGTGAAACCGTGGGTATCGAGCGCTTCCACCTGGTCGGCGAAGGAGCGTGGGGTGACGGCTTCGAACACTTGCTTGACGGGTAGCTCGGACGCATCGGGGCCGAGCGAGGCAACGGCGAAGGCACCGCCGCCGGCGGACAGCAGCAGCGCGGCGATGGCCGCCGTGATCTGCCTCGGGTACGTCCGGAATGTATAGGCCACGCGGGAAGCAAGCGCCTCCTCGGCGGCAAGAATGCCGTTGATCAAACTTCGAATTCCAGCTCAGGTTCAGCAAATCCGCGCTGCAAAGACCGTGTCGGACGGGCGGCAGGACGGTGCGGAAAAAAAAGCGCCGCTTAGAATCCGGCGCTTGAAAAGTCGGGCTGAGTATAGCTTCGGCCATAGTCAAATCAGCCAAAAAGCGCCATGAACCCCGATTTTGTTACAACCGCAAGCCTGTCCGATGGTGTAGGACGCGCCCTTGAAGTTTCACTTCGTGGGGTCGACGAATTGCTGCCCCAGGATGAGTGGGTGAAGAAGCTCCAGCGCGCCGAGGCGACCGGCAAGCCGTTGCGGATCAAGCTGGGCCTGGACCCGACGGCGCCCGACATCCATATTGGCCACACGGTGGTGCTCAACAAGATGCGCCAGCTGCAGGACCTCGGCCACACCGTGATCTTCCTGATCGGCGACTTCACCACCACCATCGGCGACCCCTCCGGCCGCAACAGCACCCGGCCGCCGCTCACGCGCGAGCAGATCGAGGCCAACGCCCAGACCTACTACCGGCAGGCCAGCCTGGTGCTGGACCCCTCGAAGACCGAAATTCGTTACAACTCCGAGTGGAGCGACCCGCTGGGTGCGCGCGGGATGATCCAGCTGGCGGCCAAGTACACCGTGGCGCGGATGATGGAGCGCGACGACTTCAGCAAGCGCTTCAAGGCCGGCCAGTCGATCTCGGTGCATGAGTTCCTCTATCCGCTGATGCAGGGCTACGACTCGGTGGCGCTCAAGTCCGACCTCGAACTGGGCGGCACCGACCAGAAGTTCAATCTACTGGTCGGCAGACATCTCCAACAAGAATACGGCCAAGAGCCGCAGTGCATACTCACTATGCCGCTGCTGGAGGGGCTCGATGGCGTCGAGAAGATGTCGAAGAGCAAGAACAACTACATCGGCATCAGCGAGGACGCCAACACCATGTTCGCCAAGGTGCTGTCGATCTCGGACACGCTGATGTGGCGCTGGTACACCTTGCTGAGCTTCCGCTCGCTGGCCGAGATCGCGGCGCTCAAGGCCGAGGTCGAGGGCGGCCGCAATCCGAAGGATGCCAAGGTCGCGCTCGCCAAGGAGATCACGGCGCGCTTCCACAGCCAGGCGGCGGCCGAGGCGGCCGAGCAGGATTTCATCAACCGCAGCAAGGGCGGCGTGCCGGACGAGATTCCGGAGGTGGCGCTCTCGGGCGCGCCGCTGGGCATCGCCCAGGTGCTCAAGCAGGCGGGGCTAGCGGCCTCGACCTCCGAAGGCAACCGGCTCATCGATGGCGGCGGCGTGCGGGTCGATTCGAGCGTGGTGAGCGACAAAGGGCTCAAGCTGGCGGCGGGCAGCTATGTCGTGCAGGTCGGCAAGCGCAAATTCGCGCGCGTCAGCTTGAGCTGAGCCGGAGCCTGTTCTTCAGCGCACTGGGGACCTGAAATACGCCGTTTAGTGCGGGACCGGGGGTGGCAGCAGCTCGAAGAGCAACTTGTGTTCGGCTTGCACCCGGGCCGGATCGGCCTGATCGACCACCGGCGCGCCACGCGTGGCGGTCGTGGCGCGCTGATAAGGTTTCGAGAGCGTCTCTTCGAAGTCATTGTTGCTGCGCACGACCAGGGCCGACGAGCTGCCGTCGGCTTGCGGCAACAACACAACCCGCGTGGACGAGGACGAGGGTGATGTGCTGGAGCAGGCCGCCAGCAGCGTAGCCGACAGGACGGCAACGACAAGCCCGGAGAAAAGGCGAGACGTGTTCACTGCTGCGCGTCCGCCTGCACGATGAAGTCCGTGCCGCGGATGCCGATGGTGGCGGTCTGCGTCTCGATCCGCACGGCGTCGGGCTGGGTCTTGCCGATCAGGCCGGTCACCATGCGCAGCGATCCGCGGAGCAGCGAAACCAGCAAGCCGCCGTCGCGCGTGGCCGGATCGAAATGGAACTGCTTGAGGTCGAGCCGCGATGAGGGCCCCACCACCATCGTCGTGCCGTCGCGCAGCACCAGGCTGGCGGCCGAGTCGGCCTCGGTGACGATGCGGTCGATCGGTGCGATAGCGTCGCCGGCGTGCGCCGGACGCGCGGTGCCGTCGGTGTTGAGAAGCTGAACGCTGCCGCGCACCGACTTCAGGATGCCGGCATGCTCCGCGGCCGGCGCCTGGGCCAGAGCGCCGGCGCTGGCGAGCAGAAGCAGACCGCACAAGCTCATGGCCAAGCGTTTCTTCATGAGCACTCCTGTCCGGGTTTCTTGTTCCTGCACATGGTAAGCGAGGGCGAGCACCGCGGCCGTGCCACGATAATTCGCCACCTTTCTGCGGCGATGTCTCGTTTTCCCTTGTCCACCACCGACCGTTCTTCGTCTCCGGCCGCGTTGAGCCCGCAGTTGCTGCTGCGCGCCTCGATCGCCGTCGCGCTGATCACGATCGTGCTCAAGGGTGCGGCCGGCTGGCTGACGAACTCCATGGGCCTGATCTCGGACGCCATGGAGTCCTTCGTGAACCTGGCCAGCGCGATGTTCGCGCTCGCGATGGTCACGATCGCCGCGCGGCCGGCCGACGAAGACCATCCCTATGGCCATCACAAGGCCGAATATTTCTCGTCGGGCTTCGAAGGCATCCTGATCATCGGCGCGGCCATCGCCATCCTCTGGGCGGCGGTGCTGCGGCTGCTCTCGCCCGAGCCGCTGGACAAGCTGGGCTGGGGCCTGGCGCTGTCGATCCTCAGTTCGGGCTTCAATGCCGCATTGGCTTTCGCGCTGTTTCGCGCGGCGCGCGTGCACCGCTCCATCGCACTGGAGGCCGATGGGAGGCACCTGCTGGCCGATGTCTGGACCTCGGCCGCGGTCGTGATCGGCATCGCCGCGGTCGGCCTCACGGGCTGGCTCTGGCTCGATCCGCTGCTCGCGATCGGCGTGGCGCTGAACATCGCGCGCGAAGGGGTGAAACTGGTGTGGCGTTCGTCGCAGGGGCTGATGGACGAGGCGCTCGACCCCGCGTCGCAGGCGCTGCTGCACGCCACGCTGGAAAGCTTTGCCGCCAGCGTGCCCGAGGGCGCGCAGCTTCGCTTCGACGACATCGCGACGCGCCGTGCCGGCCAGCGCCGCTTTGCCGACCTGCACATGCACGTGCCCGGCGACTGGTCGCTCGAGCGCGCAGCGGCCTTGCGCGATGCGCTCGAGCAGGCGCTGATGGACGCGGTGCCCGGCCTGCGCGTGACCATCCAGCTGCTGCCGCTGGGCATGGAAGCGCGCGCCACGCAGATCGAGGACGACGCATGAAGGCGCTGCTCCAGCGCGTGGCCGAAGCGCGCGTCGACATCGGCGGCCGCACCGTCGGCGCCATCGATGCCGGCCTGCTCGTGCTGCTCTGCGCGGAGCGCGGCGACGGCGATGCCTTGGCCGATCGCCTGCTCGCGAAGATCCTGAAGCTGCGCATCTTCTCGGACGAGGCCGGCAAGATGAACCGCAGCGTGCAGGACATCGGCGGCGGCCTGCTGGTGGTGAGCCAGTTCACGCTGGCGGCCGATGTGAGCGGCGGCAACCGCCCGAGCTTCACGCAGGCGGCGCCGCCCGACGAGGGGCGCCGGCTCTACGAGTACTTCGTGGCTCGGGCGCGCGACGCGCATCCGGTGGTGGCCACCGGCGAGTTCGGCGCCGACATGCAGGTGCGGCTGGTGAACGACGGGCCGGTCACGATTCCGCTGCAGATATCGCCGTGAGCTTCAGTAGGGGTTCTTGATGCCGAGCCGCGCGAGGATCTCGATCTCTCGCGCCTCCATCGCCTCGGCGTCGGCCTCGCCAGTCTCGTGGTCCCAGCCCTGCGCATGCAGCGTGCCGTGCACCAGCAGGTGCGCATAGTGCGCGGCCAGTGTCTTGCGCTGTTCCTTCGCTTCACGCGCAACCACCGGCGCGCAGAGCACCAGGTCCGCCATCACGACCGGGCTTTGCGCATAGTCGAAGGTCAGCACGTTGGTCGCGTAGTCCTTGCCGCGGAATTCGCGGTTGAGCTGCTGGCCTTCCTCGGCATCGACGATGCGCACGGTGATCTCGCCGTCGGCATCGAGCGCATGGCGGATCCAGCGCGCGACCTGGTGGCGCGGCAGCGCGGCGCGGTGGCGCGCCGCGTCGCGAAAGCGCGCGAACTGCAGCGACAGCGACAAGGCGGCGAGCGCCATCTCAGCGGCTCGCAGCGCGCTTGCGCGCACCGTCGTAGGCATCGACGATCCGCGCCACCAGCGGATGCCGCACCACGTCGGCGCTGGTGAAGTGCGTGATGGCGATGCCGTTGACGCGCCTGAGCACGCGTTCGGCATCGATCAGGCCACTCAGTTGCTCCTTGGGCAGGTCGATCTGGCTCACGTCACCGGTCACCACCGCCTTGGCGCCGAAGCCGATGCGCGTCAGGAACATCTTCATCTGCTCGGGCGTGGTGTTCTGCGCCTCGTCGAGGATCACGAAGGCATTGTTGAGCGTGCGGCCGCGCATGAAGGCAAGCGGCGCGATCTCCAGCGTGTTGCGCTCGAAGGCCTTCTGCACGCGATCGAAACCCATCAGGTCGTAGAGCGCGTCGTACAAGGGCCGCAGGTAGGGGTCGACCTTCTGCGTGAGGTCGCCGGGCAAAAAGCCGAGCCGTTCGCCGGCCTCCACCGCCGGCCGCGTGAGCACGATGCGCTGCACCGCGCTGCGCTCCAGCGCATCGACCGCGCAAGCCACGGCGAGGTAGGTCTTGCCGGTGCCGGCGGGGCCGATGCCGATCGTGATGTCGTGGTTGGCGATGTTGTCGAGGTAGACGCTCTGGTTGGGCGTGCGCGCACGCAGGTCGGCGCGGCGCGTGGCCAGCGTCACCGCGCCGTCGTCGGCCTCGGTCATCGAGCTGTCGCCCGCCACCGTGAGCTGCACCACCGCCGCATCGATCGGGCGCTGGGCGATCTCGTAGAGCGCCTGCAGCACGTCCATCGCGCGCTGTGCGTTGAGCTTGGGCCCCTCGATCTTGAACTGCTCGTGCCGGTGCGCGATCTTGACGTTGAGCGCCTCCTCGATACGCCGCAGGTGCGCGTCGAGCGGCCCGCAGAGGTGCCCCAGGCGCGTGTTGTTGGGCGGGGCGAAGGTGTGTCGCAGAATCACGCGGATTTCATTTCAAAGCGAGAAGGGCACCCATGATAGGCAAACTCACCGGCATCCTGGCCGAACGCAATCCGCCGCAGGTGGTGGTGGACTGCAACGGCGTCGGCTACGAGGTCGACGTGCCGATGAGCACCTTCTACAACCTGCCTTCCACCGGCGAACGCGTTTCGCTGCTCACGCATTTCGTGGTGCGCGAGGATGCGCAGGTGCTCTACGGCTTCGGCAGCGCCGACGAGCGCGCCACTTTTCGCCAGCTCATCAAGATCTCGGGTGTCGGACCGCGCATGGCGCTGGGCGTGCTGTCCGGCCTCAGCGTCGCCGAGCTCGCGCAGGCCATCACCCTGCAGGACGCGGGGCGGCTGGTGAAGATTCCCGGCATCGGCAAGAAGACCGCCGAGCGGCTCTTGCTCGAACTCAAGGGCAAGCTGGGCGCCGACATCGGCGCGCCTGCGCATGCGGCGAGGACCGATGCGCAGGCCGACATCCTGCAAGCGCTGGTCGCGCTGGGCTACAGCGACAAGGAGGCCGCCGCCTCGCTCAAGGCCTTGCCGAAGGATGTGGCGGTGGGCGAAGGAATCAAGCTGGCGCTGAAGGCGCTGGCGAAGTAGCGTTCAGGCGTGGATCTTCTCGTGGCGCGCCAGCATCGCCACGAACTGCGCGAGTCGGCGTTCGCGCGTCTCTGCTTTCTTGGCAGTCTGTAGGCGCCACAGAATTGCATAGCGGTTGGCGGCATCCAGCGTCTCGAAGAAGGCGGCCGCGTGGCGATCGGCGTCGAGCGCGGCCTTCAGATCGGGCGGGATGGCGGACGTGCGTGCGCCGTCGTAGGCCGCTTCCCAGCGACCGTCCTTCTTCGCCCGATCGATCTGCGCCTTGCCGGCCGGCCGCATGCGCTTCTCCTTCACCAGCGTCATGGCCTTGTCGCGATTGATCTTCGACCAGACGCTCCTGGCCGACCTCGGCGTGAAGCGCTGCAGCCAGAAGCTGTCGTCATCGGCCTTCTTCCGGCCATCGATCCAACCCTGGCAAAGCGCTTCCTCGACCGCTTCGGCATAGCTCACCGAGCGCTCGCTGCTGTCCTTCTTCGCGAGGCGCAGCCACACGCCCGCCGATGTGGCGTGATGGGTGGCGAGCCACTTCTTCCATTGCGCCGCAGTCTCGAAAAATAGTGACGCCTCTTCGGATGCCGTCATGGAACCCACCAGTAGCGCAGTGCGTGGAAGTAGATCGGCGCCGCGAAGATCACCGAGTCGAGCCGGTCGAGCATGCCGCCGTGCCCTTCGATCATCGTGCCCCAGTCCTTCACGCCGCGGTCGCGCTTGATGGCCGACATCACCAGGCCGCCGAAGAAGCCCATCACGCAGATGGTCAGCGCCATCAGCGCCGCCTGCCAGGCATTGAAGGGCGTGGCCCAGTAGAGCGCGGCGCCGAGCGCGGTGGCGCTGGCCACGCCGCCGATCAGGCCTTCCCAGGTTTTCGAGGGCGAGAGCTCAGGCGCCACCTTGCGCCGGCCGAAAAGCTTGCCCCAGACGTACTGCAGAACGTCGCTGCCCTGCACCACGATCACGAGGAAGGCGATCAACAGCAGGTTGCGGCCTTCGAAGCCGGGGATCTGCAAGGTCAGCAGCGCCGGCACGTGGCTGATGCAGAACACGCAGACCATCAGCCCCCACTGCACCTTGGACGTGCGCTCGAGGAAGCGCTTGGTGTCGCCGCCGACCGCGGCGAGGATCGGCAGCACCAGGAAGGCGTAGACCGGGATGAAGATCGAGTAGAGCCCGTACCACTCGATCCAGATCAGGAAGTACTGCACCGGCAGCGCGACGAAGAAGGCGAGCGCGATCGCATGGTGGTCGCCGCGCCGCGTATAGGCCAGGCTCATGAATTCGCGCAGCGCGTAGAACGAGATCAGGTAGAACAGCAGGATCACGCCGCCCTTGCCGAACGCGAAAGCGATGCCGATCACCGCGACCATCACCCACCATGCGTTGACGCGCGAGTTCAGGTTGTCGATCACCGAATGGGGCTGGCCCTGCGCCACGCGCCACTTGAGCAGCGCGCCGATGGCCGAGGCGAGGATCAGCACGCCGGCGACGCCGCCGAAGAGCGTGAGCGTGGTCCCGGTGGAGGCAGAGATGTTCATGATGGCGAGATCTCTTCCGCGCGGTCGTACTCGGGCCGCAGATCGAGCATTGCCGCGCGCGCCCGCGCGATGAACGCGTTCTTGTCTTCGTCTTCGGCCAGGCTGATCGGCGTGCCGTAGCGCACGCTACAGGCGAGCGGAATCGGCACCAGCGTGCCCTTGGGCAGCACGCGCTTGAGGTTTTCGATCCAAACCGGCACCAGCCGCACCTGAGGACAGGCGCGGGCCAGGTGGTAGAGCCCGCTCTTGAGCGGCAGCAGCACCTCCTCGCCGATGTTGCGCGTGCCTTCGGGAAACATGATCAGCGAGTCGCCCGAGCGCAGCGCCTCAGTCATCTGGTCGACCGGGTTGGCCGCTTCGCTGCCGGCGGCGCTGCCGTCGCGGCGGATCATCAGTGCGTTGAACACGTCGCGGCCGATGAAGCGGCGCAGCGGCGAGGCGTCCCAGTAATCCTGCCCGGCCACCGGCCGTGTGAGCGCGCGCAGGTCCGGCGGCAGCGTGGCCCACAGCAGCACGAAGTCGCCATGGCTGGTGTGGTTGGCGAAGTAGAGCGTCTGCTCGGCCTTCGGGCTGGTGCCGGCCCAGATGGCGCGCACGCCGGTCAGGAGCTTGGCGAAGACGACGATCAGCCAGGCCGAGACGACGGCCGCCGCCTTGCGCAGCCCGCCCGATTCGGAAGAACTCATGACAACTCCTCGGGATTCATGCGTGGCCTCAGCGCCAGTCCTGCATCGCGAGCGCCATCGCGAAGACGATGGTCTGCGCGATGACCGCGATGCCGTGGCGCTGCACCAGTTGGCGAGTGCCGAGCACGCGATCGGTCAGCGGGCGCGAGCCGTCGCCACCGCGCCGCAGGCCGAGCTGTTCGAGCGCGCGGTCCATCGAGGGCAGCGACGCGATCGTCGCTGTCGCGAGCCCGTCGAACAGGGTTGCGTCGAACCGCAGGCGCAGCGCGAGGTAGCGCTCCGGCAGTCCGATCAACGCGACGGCCGCGTAGGCGATCCAGGCGGCCGAGCCCAGCGAGCGCCCCGTCAGAGCCAGCACCAGACCAGAGATGAAGGAAAGGGCAAGGCCCCAAAAGGCGAGCGCGTCGCTGGCGCGCAGCAATCCGGCCGTGGCCGTGCACAGTGCGCGGTCGTTGTCGTCATTCATCGCGTGTCTTTCCCGAGGTGGCCAGTTGATCGAGCGCGGCGAGCCAGGCCGGGCGCAGCACGATCTGCGGGCGCGCGCGGCGCACCGCATCGTGCGCGAGCGCCATGGTGCCGGCGGCGCCGTGAACGCCGAGCCAGCCGATCACCGAGGCCGCGCTGCGCGAGAAGCCGAGCGCGCAGCAGACCCACACCGCCTGACCGCTGCGGCGCTGGCCCTCGATGACGGCGACGGCGCGTTGCAGCCGCAGTGCCGTCGGTACCGTGAGATCGAGCATCGGCACGCAGCGCGCGCCGGGCACCGGCAGCGTCTGCAGTTCGGCACAGAGGCTCAGAAGCCGCGGCCGTCCCGCGGCCTCCCACTCGGCGCGTGTCGGCAGGCGGCCGAGGCGCAGGCCCGGCGCCACTTCGACCGAGGCAGGCAGCCGCCGTGTCCAGAGCCACGCGTTGACGACGGCGCCCAGGCGGTAGGGCGCGAACAGCCAGCGCGCGGCCCAGTGCATGCGGCCGTGGTGGTCCATCTGGAAGCCGCGCGCGTCCAGGCCTGCGTAGTTCAGCGCCACCAGCGCGAGCGACAAGGCCGGCCACATCAGCCAGAGCGCGGCACCGCGCAGGCCGAGCGCCGCGGCGAAGAAGAGCAGCGCACCCGCGGCATAGAAGCCGGCCAGCTTCCAGCGTTGCGGGCCGCGCGCGAGCCGCCAGGCGCGCGGCATCGCCAGCACGCGTTCGAGGGGCCAGAGCCAGACGCAGACCAGGCCCAGCAGCGCACCGGTCGGAATGTCGATGAAGTGGTGCTGCCAGGTGGTGAGCACCGAGGCGCAGATCGCAAAGGCCCAGACATGCAGCAGCGCGCGTGCCCAGCGCGCATGGATCAGGCGCCGGTACCAGTCCCACAGGATCACCGCCAGCGCGATGTGCAAGGAGGGCGCCTGGTTGAAGGGCTGGTCGAAGCCGCGCAGCGCGTCGAACAGGAAGGCCGGCGCGCCCTCGACCGCCGGCTGGCCGAAGCTGAAGCGCAGCGGCCAGAGGATGAAGCAGCTGACCGCAAGAACCTGCGCTGTCAGCAGCCGCGCTGCATGTCGATCCAGCGTATGGCGGTCGCTCGCGAGAAAGAGCGACAGCGCATAGAAGGCATTGATGGTCCAGTACGGAAAGATGGTCCAGGGCCAGAAGGGCACGCCCCGCTCCCACTCGAACACCAGCACCGGCACATGCGCGCGTGTTGCGGCCCACCAGTTGGCGAAGCCGTAGGTGGCATAGAACAGCGGACCGAGCAGCGCCAGCCAGGCGGCGGCGCGCTTCCAGGGCCGTGGTCCGCGCGAGGGTTTCATGGACCGGTGCGTACGGCCAGCGAGACCGTGAAGATGCCCCATTCGTCGATGCGCTGGTCGATCTTGCGAAAGCCTGCCGCTTCGACCAGCTGGTCCATCTCGGCCTGCGTGCGGCGTCGCATGACCCAAGCATCGCCCTGGCGGTGGCTGGTGAGGGCGCGCGCGATCATCTCCAGTTGGGGGTGCCATGGCTGGCCTGTGTAGACCAGGTAGCCGCCGTCTTCCACCGCGTCGCCGACGCCGGCCAGCGAGCGGCTCACCATCTCGTTGTCGGGGAAGAGTTCGTAGAGGCCCGAGACCACCGCCAGCGTGGGCCGCGGCACCACGCTCGCGAGACTCAGGCGGTCGAAGGCATCGGCCTGGACGAACTGCGCGACATCTTCCAGGCCCTTCTCGGCGATCAGCGCGCGGCCGTCGTGCACGTTGATGTCGCTGTAGTCGCGCAAGAGGATCGAGCCGGCCTTGACCGGACTGGCCTGCACCGCGTCGAGCACGTAGCGGCCGTGGCCGGCGGCAATGTCCATCAGGCGCACTTCGCGGTGCTGCTCGGCCAGTCGTTCCATCGCTTCGCGGAGCAGCTCTTCGACATGGACCTTGCGCTGCCGGATGCCGCGCCAGCCGATGGAATTCAAGTAGGTTCTGTCGATGGAGCGACCGATCGGCCCGGCGCCTCGGGGCTCGTTGAGGTAGACATAGTCGAGCGTGCTGCCCGAATCGAAACCCGTCTCGTGCCCCAGCTTCACGCCGCGCGACAGCAGGCCGCCGAAGCGCAGGCTTCCACGGGTGATCGCCCAGTAGGCTCCGCGCGGCGACAGGGCGGGCAGCGGCTCGGCGAGCGCGCGCGATTCATCGGCGGTCTCGCCGCTCAGGTGGGCCGAGCGCAGGTCGACGGGTTGCGGCGCCTCGTCAAACAGGCGCAGGATGAATTCGCGGATCGCCTGCACCGCGGGCGCGCGGTCTTTCTCGCCCAGCGTGTCGTGGAAGAAGCCGGGCAATTCCAACTTGGTCTTGATCGCGCTACCGAGCCGATCGAAGAACAGGTGCTGCGGCTTGTGATGCACCACCCAGTCGGCGCCGGAGATCAGCAGATGCACGGGCAGCGTGATCGCATTGGCATCCGCCACCACGCGATCGGCCGCCTCGTAAAGGCCCAGCAGGATGTTGACCGCGATCGGCCGCGAGATCAGCGGATCGCTTTCGTAGCTCGCGATGCGTTCGGGGTCGTGCGTGAGGAACTTCGCCTTCACGTAGCTGTTGACGAAGAACAGCCCGCGCAGCTTGTGCATGAGCCCGAGGCCGGCCCGCGCGAGGGGGACGTAAAGCTTGACCTTGAAGGCCGGCGAAGCCAGCGTGAGCCCGCGCACCCGGGGCGCATAGTCGTGCGCCCAGGTCGCGACCAGCACCGCGCCCACGCTCTGCGCGATCACGTGGATGTCCTCGGGCGGCACGCCATGCGCGCTGGCGATGTGCTGGACGAAGGTCTGCACGTCGCGCACCGAGGTCGCGAAGCTCGGGCTGTAGCCGCGCTGGCCCGGGGACTTGCCGTGGCCGCGCGCATCCCAGGCGAAGAAATCGAAGTCGGGCAGATCGAGCTCGTCGACCAAATGCGCCATGCGTGCGCCGTGCTCGTGGCCGCGGTGGAACAGCACGATGGCGCCGCGCCGCGCGCTGCCCGTCGCCGGCCAGTGCCGATAGAACAGCGACACGTCGTCGTGGGTGCTGAAGTGGTGTTCGTGTGGCACGCGGGCGTCGGTCATTCGGATTTCTCGTCTCAGGTGCGGGTTGCGGCGCCGGCTTCGGCCAGCGCGCGGCGGATGCGGTTGACGATGGTCCAGGCCACCAGCACCGCGACGATCGGCATGAGCCATGCACTCCATACCGGCAGCGGGCCGCCGAGCGCGATGTAGAGGCCGAGCGCACCGAACACGAAGGCCCGGTCGCTCTTGCCGAGCGGACCGTCGTAGCGGCGCGAGGCGCCCACCGTCGGGCCCAGCGCGCCGGTGAACTCGCTCAAGCCCGCCAGCACGATCACGACGCCGACCCAGAAGGGGCTGAACGGTGCGACCAGCGCGAAGGGCAGGTAGAGCGCCGCATCGGAGAGCACGTCGGTCAGCTCGTTGAGAAAGGCGCCGAGCGCGCTCTGCTGGTTGTGCTCGCGCGCCAGCATGCCGTCGATCGCGTTGAAGGCCATGCGCAGGAACATCCAGAGCGGGATCAGCGCGAAAGAGGCCGGAGAGGGCGCGGCGAAGAAGAGCCAGAGGCCGAGCGCGACCGAGATCGCGCAGGCCGCCACGGTGACCTGGTTGGCCGTGACGCCCATGGCGTGCAGGCGCACGACCAGCGGCCGCAGCAGGGCCTGGAATCGCGGCTTCAGTTCGTAGATCGACACGCTTCTCGTACCCTCCTCGGTCGCGCATTCTGCACGAGGCATCCGTCTCGGAGGCCCCGGTGCTGCACTCGGATGGCCGTTCGGCCGACTAAACTGTTCCTTCAGCCTACCGCCCATGACCATCCAGACCGACGATTTCGCTCCGGCCCCGCAACGCGTGGTCTCCGCCGCGCCCGCCTCGCCCAACGAAGAGGCGATCGAGCGCGCCCTGCGGCCCAAGTTGCTCGACGAGTACGTCGGCCAGGCCAAGGTGCGCGAGCAGCTCGAGATCTTCATCGGCGCCGCCCGCCACCGCGCCGAGGCGCTCGACCACGTGCTGCTCTTCGGCCCGCCGGGCCTCGGCAAGACCACGCTCTCTCACATCATCGCGGCCGAGCTCGGCGTGAACCTGCGCCAGACCTCGGGCCCGGTGCTCGAGAAGCCCAAGGATCTGGCGGCGCTCCTCACCAACCTCGAGCGCAACGACGTGCTCTTCATCGACGAGATTCACCGCCTCTCGCCGGTGGTCGAGGAAATCCTCTACCCGGCGCTGGAGGACTACCAGATCGACATCATGATCGGCGAGGGCCCGGCGGCGCGCAGCATCAAGCTCGACCTGCAGCCCTTCACTCTGGTCGGCGCCACCACGCGCGCCGGCATGCTGACCAATCCGCTGCGCGATCGCTTCGGCATCGTCGCGCGGCTGGAGTTCTACACGGCCGAGGAACTGGCGCGCATCGTGCGCCGCAGCGCCGGTTTGCTGGCCGTGCCGATGGACGAGGCCGGCGGCCTCGAGATCGCACGCCGCTCGCGCGGCACGCCGCGCATCGCCAACCGCCTGCTGCGCCGCGTGCGCGATTATGCGCAGGTCAAGGGCGACGGGCGCATCACCGAAGACCTGGCCCACAAGGCGCTGGCCATGCTCGATGTCGACCCGCAGGGCTTCGACCTGATGGACCGCAAGCTGCTGGAGGCGGTCATCCACCGCTTCGACGGCGGCCCGGTCGGGCTGGACAACATCGCGGCCAGCATCGGCGAGGAGGCCGGCACCATCGAGGACGTGATCGAGCCCTACCTGATCCAGCAGGGCTACCTGCAGCGCACGCCGCGCGGGCGCATCGCCACGCTGGCCGCGTACCGGCATCTGGGCGTCGCGGCGCCGCAGCGCGACGGCGACATGTTCGGCAACTGAGGGTCTTTTTTCATGCATACGCACGATCTCAGCGGGTGGCAGCACGAACACCGATTCCAGGGCGACAGCCATGCCGCCGAACGCAGCACGCGGCTCGTGATGTGGATCACGGCCGCCGCCATGCTGCTGGAAATCGGCGCCGGCTGGTGGTTCAACTCGATGGCGCTCTTGGCCGACGGCTGGCACATGAGTTCGCACGCCGTGGCCATCGGGCTCAGCGCCTTCGCCTATGCGGCGGCGCGGCGCTATGCCGGCGACCGGCGCTTCGCCTTCGGTACCTGGAAGATCGAAGTGCTGGGTGGCTTTGCGAGCGCGCTGTTCCTGCTCGGCGTCGCGGTGCTGATGGTGGTGGGTTCGCTCGAGCGGCTGTGGTCGCCCGTTGCGATCCACTACAAGGAAGCGATCGTCGTGGCCGTGCTGGGGCTGCTGGTCAACCTGCTTTGCGCGCGGCTGCTCGGTGGTGCGCATCACCACCACGACCACGCCCATCACGACCACGCGCACGATCACGGCCATGACCTGAACCTGCGCTCCGCCTACCTGCACGTCGTGGCCGACGCCGCGACCTCGGTGCTCGCCATCGTCGCGCTCGCCGGCGGCTGGCTCTACGGCTGGGCCTGGCTCGATCCGCTGATGGGCATCGTCGGTGCCGTGCTGGTCGCGAGCTGGGCGCGGGGATTGCTTGTCGAAACCGGCAAGGTGCTGCTCGACCGCGAGATGGACCATCCGGTGGTCGATGAGATCCGCGAGGGCGTGGAGCAGGGCTTGGCGGATTCGGAAACGCGCGTGGCCGATCTGCACGTGTGGCGCGTCGGCCAGGGCGCCTATGCGTGCGCATTGAGCGTTGTCACGCATTCGTCAACGCTGACGCCCGATGACGTTCGTGCGACCTTTTCGATGCACGAAGAAATCAGGCACTCGACCATCGAGATTCACCGCTGCGCGGCCGGATGACAGCGCCGCCGTGGCGCATTTGCACTGTCATTGAAGCTTCACCGCGCCGCCACGGCGCCGTCATCCGCGCTGGCGACGATGACGACCCATGCAACGCGATGACGCTTTTCTTAGTGCATGGCGCAACACGGCCGACCTGTCCTCCTCCGCGGAAGACGAGGAAGTCACGCGTCCTCCCCAACGCTATCGCACCCTCTGGATTTCCGACCTGCACCTGGGCACGCCCGGCTGCCAGGCGAAGGCGCTGCTCGACTTCCTGAAGCACACCGAGTGCGAGACCCTGTTCCTGGTCGGCGACATCATCGACGGCTGGCAGCTGCGCCGCCACTGGTACTGGCCGCAGCCGCACAACGATGTGATCCAGAAGCTGCTGCGCAAGGCGCGCAAGGGCACGCGCGTGATCTTCATTCCGGGCAACCACGACGAGTTCGCGCGCAAGTACCTGCATCACAACTTCGGCGGCATCGACGTGGCCGACGAATGGATCCACGAGACGGCTGACGGCCGCAAGCTCTGGATCATGCACGGCGACCTGTTCGATGGCGTGATCCAGTGCGCGAAGTGGCTGGCCCACGTGGGAGACTCGCTCTACGAGTTCACGCTCAAGCTGAACCGGTATCTCAACTCGCTGCGTGCGCGCCTGGGGTTGCCTTACTGGTCGCTGTCCAAGTACCTGAAGCAGAAGGTCAAGCGCGCGGTCAGCTATGTCGGCGACTTCGAGAACGCGGTGGCGCGCGAGGCCCGCAAGCGCGGCGTGCAGGGCGTGGTCTGCGGGCACATCCACCATGCCGAGCTGCGCGACATCGATGGCATCCTCTACGCCAACGACGGCGACTGGGTCGAGAGCCTCACGGCGCTGGCCGAGCATGCCGACGGCAGGCTCGAAATCCTGCACTGGGCAGAGCACATGCCGGTCGCGACCCGGGCCGGGCGGGCCGCTTCCCGGCGCGAGCCGGCGCACGCATGACGCGCGCGCCATCGACTTCCTCGCGCCACCCGGCCCAGCGAACCGTCGACCTCGTCTACTTCGACGCCGGCGGCGGGCACCGTGCCTCCGCGTTGGCGCTCGAGGCGGCCATCCAGCGCGAGGGCTTGCCCTGGACCGTGCGCCTGGTCAATCTGCGCGAAGTGCTGGATCCGAAGGACAGCTTTCGCAAGCTAACCGGCATGGACCCGGAGGACGTCTACAACAAGCGGCTCGCGCGCGGCTGGACGATCGGGCTGGCGCACGAGCTCAAGGTGCTGCAGGCCGTGATTCGCTGGGCCAAGCCGAAGCTGGTGCGCCCGCTGCAGCAGCACTGGCTGGCGACCGAGCCGGACATGGTGGTGTCGTTGATTCCGAACTTCAACCGGCCGCTCTACGAGTCGGTCGCCTCGGCGCTGCCGGGCGTGCCCTACGTGACGGTGCTGACCGATCTGGCCGATCACCCGCCGCACTTCTGGATCGAGAAAGGGCAGGACCAGCATTTCGTCTGCGGCTCGGAACGCGCCGTGCAGCAGGCACGTGAAGCGGGCTACCCGGATGATCGCATCCATGCGACCTCGGGAATGATGATCCGTTCGGCCTTCTACGAGACAGAGTCCGTCGATCGGGCTGCCGAGCGCCGCCGCCTGGGGCTGGACCCCGATCGCCCAACCGGCCTGGTGCTCTTCGGCGGGCAAGGCTCCAAGGCCATGCTCGGCATCGCGAAGCGCCTGCCCGATACCCAGCTCATCCTGGCCTGCGGCCACAACGAAGCGCTCGCCAAAGCCTTGCGCGCACAACCGGCGCGCGCGCCGCGGCTGGTGCTGGGTTTCACGCCCGACGTCGCCCGCTACATGCAACTGGCCGACTTCTTCATCGGCAAGCCCGGCCCGGGCAGTGTCAGCGAGGCGGTGCAACTGCATCTGCCGGTGATCGTGGTGTGCAACAGCTGGACCTTGCCGCAGGAGCGCTACAACGCCCAATGGGTGCGCGAGCATGGGGTAGGCCTGGTATGCGCGAGCTATGCCAAGGTGCCCGGCGCGGTGGACGAACTGGTCCCCGATCTGGAGAACTACCGCACCGCGACCCACAAGATGCACAACCGCGCAGTGTTCGAGCTGCCGGGAATCCTGCAGGGCATCCTGACACGCGCCGAAGCACCCGCCGGCGGTGAAGAATCGATCTCGGGGCTGGCGCTCGGCGCTCAGTGACCGAGCAGGCGCCGGAGCGCCTCGACCACCGCCGCACCCAATGCCACGGCGCACGCGAAGCCGGCCCACGTCGGCACGCGGCGAACCGGCTCGTGCGTCAGATGCGCCCGGTTGAGCGGCGCAAGGGAGGAGTAGTCGGACTCGTCCTCTGGCTCGTCTGGAGCCTCATTGCCACGGAGTTTCATGTAGCACATTATGGCTACAGTCGAGTGCGATGTACGTGAGAAAAGTAGTACTTGTTGCTGACTTTTGTGCTGAAAACTAGAGCTTTGGTTTTCAAAAACAGTTAGGCTCACGGTCATCGAAGCCAGCCATCAGGCTGGACGGCGAAACCGGGGGAATTGGCTGTGAAGACATCGTGGGTTGCGGTCGCCGGCCTGGCGACGCTGGTGCTGTGCATGACGGGCTGCAAGGGCAGCGGTGCGCCCGCTGCGCAGCCTCAGGACAGCAATGGCAATGCTTCCGCCTCGCCGTCCTCGTCCGCCTCGGCTGATGCTGGCGCGACGCGGCGGCAGAACGACAAGACCTCCGAATTCCTCAGCGCTTGGCGCCCCAAGAACTAGGGGCGCCTCTACTCGCGCGATGCCAGCCGATCGCGCACCGCGGTCACGTGGTCGCCCACCTTGGACAGCGCGTCCTGCAGCTCGGTCTCGCTGCAGCGAAGCTGCTGGCACCAGTACTGCAGCTCGACGGGGTCGAGGGCATTGACCCGGCCGGGGTCCAGCGGCTTGAAATGACTCAGATCGTCGGGCATGGCGACTCCTCGTAGGCGATGTGCGGCCTGACTTTTTAGGCTCGCGCGCGGCGCTTGGCAAGGCAATGAAAAAAGCCCGCTACCGATGCGATAGCGGGCTTTTCTTGGCGGGTTTGGTGGCTCTTCACGGACTCGAACCGCGGACCTGTGGATTATGATTCCATCGCTCTAACCGACTGAGCTAAAGAGCCGAGCCCAAGATTATAGCCGGCTCTACGGCCTTCAGCCGGCCTTCGGGAGTTTCGCCAGTTCCTCCGTCACCAGCCGCACGATCAGCCGGTCCAGCGTCTGCACTGAATAGTTGCTCACGTCGTGCACCGTCTCGCGGCCGGGCCCGCTGGCGGGGTTGCTTGCCTCCCTGTAGGTCAGGAATACGAAGCGGCCACCGGTGTACTGCGCGATCTGGCGCTGCACGTACTCCCCCTGCTTGTCGAGCCCGCTCGCGCCCACGCTGAACACCTTGATGCCCTTGCCGAGCGCGGCCATCATGTCGTCGTCGTATTGCGGACCGCCGTAGTCGAGGTGCGGCGGCGCGTCGGCCAGCAGCACCACCAGGCGGGTCGCGCCGGTGCCGCGCCAGCTCAGCCGGTGCACGGTCTCGTGCAGCGCCTCGTTCATCGCCTCGGGGTAGTCGCCCCCGGCGGCGGCCTGCAGCGCATCGAGCACCGTCTGGAAAGCGCCCAGGTCGTTGGTGAAGTCGTGCCGGCGCACGAGGAAGGCGTCGCCGCGGTCGCGGTAGGCCACCAGCCCGAAGCAGGTGTCGGGCCGGCTCGGCAGTTGCGCCACCTCGTTGGCGATGGTGCGCAGCGTGCTCTTGAGCTTGCCGATCTCGTCGCCCATCGAACCGGTGGCATCGATCAGGAAGACCAGGTCCAGGCGCGCGCGCTGCGGGACAGCGGCCGTATTCAGCACCAGCTCGACCGCGCTTTTCTGCCCGCGACGCAGGAAGGTCGTGCCCTGCTGGCCGTACTTGCGCACAGCCACTTCGTACACCTGGCTGCCCGAGGGATCGAAGGCGTTGGGATGCAGCCAGGCGCGGCCGGCCGCGTCGGTGCGGGCCCACATGGCGGCGCCGTTCGCGGCCTGCACCGCGACCTCGGCATCGGGCACGGCCATGCCGCGTGCGTTGCGCACCTGTAGCAGGTAGCGCTCGCTCACATCGCGCTCGCGATGCGCCACCTGGGTGCGCCGGCGGAACTGAAGGTAGGCCGAGAAGTCGGCGTTGTCGTCGACCATGCCGGCGCTGACCACCTGCTGTTGCGGCCGGGGGCGTTGAATGGGTTGCGCGCTGGGCGCCGGCGGTGCAAAGCGCGGCGCCTCGGCTTCGGCGACCAGTGCCTCCCTGGCTGCGCCGGCAGCGGGAGCCGCAGGCGCCGGCATGGCGACCGCGGCATCGGATGCCGCCTCGCCCGGCGCGCTACGCTTCGACTTGGCTTCGCGACTCAGAGATGGGCGGGCCTCGCCGTAAACGGCGGGCGCCTCATCGCGCCGTGCGTCCTGCCCCGTGCGGCCCGGCGTCTCGTAGGTCTGCACCGGCCTCGCGCAATGGGTGGCCGAGGGCGCCTCGAAATTCGGCACCGTGCGCGTGACCACGTTCCCCGGCCACTGCGGCGAAGGGAAGTTCGCGGGTTCGGGCTGCGGCGCCGGCGTGGGCCAGCGCGCGGCGCCGGGTGCGAGTTCGGTGGCGCTGCAGGCGCTCAAGAGAAGCTGGGCGCACAGCAGTGCGACGAGCGGGCGTCGAAGGAGGGAAAGGCGGGTGGTCATCAGCAGCTCCGGGTTGTGGATGCAGGCTGATACGGCGGGGCGGCGTCGGTCGGGTTAAGTCCCGACGATATTTTTTGAGGGGGTGCTAACCCCGAACGGCGGCGCAGTCCGTAGAACGTGAGGTGAAAATCTGCCGATGCTTGCCCCCTCTGTTGCGAACGCCGCCCTCCACGACGCCATGCCGGACGATCAGCTGATGCTCGCCTACGCAGGCGGCGACGCAAGCGCCTTCGACACGCTCTATGCCCGCCACGAAAGCGCGCTGTTCCGCTTCGTCCGGCGCCTGCTCGGCGTGCGGCTCGCGGCCGAAGTCGACGAGGTGTTCCAGGACACCTGGATGCGCATCATCGCGGCGCGTGAGAGCTTCTCGCCGCAGGGCGCGACTTGGCGCACCTGGGCCTTCACGATCGCGCACAACCTGGCGATGGACCGGCTGCGCCTGAGCGGCCGCGAGGTGTCCTTCTATGCCCACGACGAAGACGGCGACGGGCTCGAGGCCGCGCAGCTGTTCAGCCGCGGCCTGCTGAGCGATGGCGGCACGGCTTCCGCTGCCGCGCACCCATCGGCCGAAGAGCTCGCGTTCTGGCGCGCCGCTGGCCGCCGCCTGCTGGCCTGCCTCGACGAGTTGCCGGACGACCAGCGCGCCGCCTTCCTGCTGCACCACGAAGACGGCTTCACGGTGGAAGCGCTGGCCGACACGCTCGGCGTCGGCTTCGAGACCGTTCGCAGCCGGCTGCGCTATGGCTTGAAGAAGCTGCGCGGGTGCATGGAGCGCTATCTGTCGGTGCTGGAGCTTCGGGCATGAGCACGGACAACGATCTTCAAGACGACGCCCTGCGGCGCGCGTTGGCGCATGCACCGGACCACACTTCGGTGCCCCATTGGCGGCTGCGCAAGGCGATCCTGGAGCGGGCGCACGACGCCGTAGCGCCGGCTTCCATCACGCACGCGCGGGAGCCGCAGGCGCGGCCGTGGTGGCAACGCCTGGTGGGCTTGGGCGGCGGCTCGCGCATGCCATGGAACGCGGCTTTCGCCACCGTGCTGGTCGCGACGCTGGTGACCGTGCTCTGGCAGCGCGAGCCGGTGCCGGGCGCGCGGCCCGACGGGGAGGCGAGGGTCGCTGCGCAGGCGCCGCGCGTCGAGGCACCTGCCGCGCCTGCTGTGCCCGCTCCGCCGGCTTCGACCGAGCCTGCGCCGCCGACCGAATCGGCTTCCGTTCCGTCATCGGCACCGCCTGCACCTGTGCTGGAGGCACCGGCAGCACCCGCGCCGCCGCCGGCACTGGCGCGCCCTCAGGCCGATGAAGCCGAGTCCAAGAAGAAGGAAACACCCCAAGCACCTGCTGCGCAGTCCGCACCGCCTGCCCCGGCCGCGCCCGTCGTGCCGGCCGAACCTTCGGCTGACGCGGCGGCACGTCCCGCGCCGCGGGATTCCCTCGCCGCCCGAGCCCGTCGCGAAGAAGAAGCCGCGGCCAAACAGGCCTTTGCGCCTCCGGCGAGCCCGCCGGCCGGGCTCGTCGCACCGGGCGATGCGGCCGGTGCCGCACGCGCGGCACGCCCTGCGTCTCCGACTGTGCGAACCGAGGCGACGGAGCCGCCCACCTTCGCGGCGCTTTCGCAATGGAATCGCATCACGATCGCACAGCGCGGCGGCGCAAGCCGCAGCCTGTCGCGCGCCGAAGCGCTCGATCTCAATGCGCTGCTGGGATCGGCCGCCATCACGGCGGTCGGCGGACAGCCGTTGGTGTCCACGCCTGAATGGCGCATCTCGCTCGAACGCAACGGCGAGGTGCTGGCGGTGTTCGAAGTCGCGCGCGGCCAGGTGCGCTGGCGCGAAGGCCGTGCGCTGCCGGCCACCGGCGCGCCGTCGGCGCCGGCGCTGGCCGCCTTGAACGAGGCCCTGCGCAACGCGGTGCAGGCGCCGGAGGCCGCAGCGCAACCCGAGGCCGGGCCGCCGCCGGCAGCGCCGCGCTAAGGCCGCCTTACTGGTGCTTGAACGCGGCCTTGCGCTTGTTCACGAAGGCGTCCATGCCTTCCTTCTGGTCGGCAGTGGCGAAGAGCGCGTGGAACAGGCGGCGCTCGAACATCACGCCGTCCGCGAGGCTGCTCTCGAAGGCGCGGTTGACCGACTCCTTGGCCGCCATCACCGCGACCTGCGAGAAGTCGGCGATCACCAGCGCGGCGCCCAGCGCCTCGTCCATGAGCTTGTCGTAGGGCACGACGCGGCTCACCAGCCCGGAGCGCTCGGCCTCGGCGGCGTCCATCATGCGGCCGGTCAGGGCCATGTCCATCGCCTTGGCCTTGCCCACAGCGCGCGGCAGGCGCTGCGTGCCGCCGGCGCCCGGGATCACGCCGAGCTTGATCTCGGGCTGGCCGAACTTCGCGTTGTCGGCCGCGATGATGAAGTCGCACATCATCGCGAGCTCGCAGCCGCCGCCGAGCGCGAAGCCGCTCACGGCCGCGATCACCGGCTTGCGCACGCTGCGGATGGTTTCCCAGTTGCGCGTGATGTAGTCGCCCTTGTAGACGTCGGTGAAGCTGTAAGTGGCCATGGCGCCGATGTCGGCGCCCGCGGCGAAGGCACGCTCGCTGCCGGTGACGATGATGCAGCCGATCGCCTCGTCGGCGTCGAAGGCCTTGAGCGCATTGCCGAGCTCGGTCATCAGCGCATCGTTGAGCGCGTTCAGCGCCTTGGGGCGGTTCAGCGTCACGATGCCGACCTTGCCGGCCTCGGTGCGGACTTCGATGTTCTCGTAGCTCATGCGGGTCTCCTTGAAACGAACAGAGGGGAAGGTCTTACTGCGGATCGAGCCAGCGCGTCAATTTGGCCGGGTCCTGCGCGGCGAGGCGCCAGGTCGTCACGTCGCCAGGCAGCGTGAGCGGCAGGCGCAGCAGCCGCCGGTCGCGCGCGACGAGTGCCGTGATCTTCTTCAGCGGCCCGAGATAAAGCGCCAAGTCATCGAGCTTGCCGAGCCGCCAGCCCTGCGCCTTGTGGCCCTTGGAGGCGCCGAGCTCGATGCCGATCCATTCGTCGTTGGCCGAGAAGCCGGCCTGCTCGGCCGCGCCGCCGCGCAGCACCATCTTGACTTGCACGCTGCCGTTCGCCTCGGCCACGCGCAGGCCGAGTTCCTGCGCCCGCTGCGCAGGGTCTTCGAGCGCGACGACGCCGTGGCTGCGCAGCAGATCGGCCAGGGGCAGTTCCTCGGTCGAGTGGACCCAGCTCGCGATCTCCTCGACGAAGGAGCGCCCACCAACGGCTTCGAGCGCGGCGGCGAAGGCGGCTTCGTCGATCGGTCCGCCGCTGCTTTTCTTCCACAAGAGCCGCATCACCTCGTCGAGCGAGCCCTTGCCTTCGGCGCGCAGCGTGAGGTCGAAGCACAGCGCCACCAGCGCGCCCTTGGTGTAGTAGCTGATCGTGGTGTTGGCCGTCTGCTCGTCTTGCCGGTAGTACTTGATCCAGGCATCGAAGCTCGCGTCGGCCACCGACTGCACCAGCCGGCCCGGCGCCTGCAGCACTTGGTTGATGGTCTTGTTGACGAGGCGCAGGTAGCCGGTGTCGTCGATGCGGCCGGCGCGGCGCAGCAGCAGGTCGTCGTAGTAGCTGGTGAAGCCCTCGAACAGCCACAGCAGGTGGGTGTAGTTCTCCTGTCCGTAGTCGTAGCGCGCGAACTCGGCGGGTCGCAGGCGCTTCACGTTCCAGGTGTGGAAGTACTCGTGGCTGATCAGCCCGAGCAGCGTGGTGTAGCCCTCGGGCTGTTTCTTGACGGCGAGCTGGGGCAGGTCGCGGCGGGTGCAGATCAGCGCCGTCGAGTGCCGGTGCTCGAGGCCGCCGTAGCCGTCATCCACCGCGTTGAGCATGAAGACGTAGCGGTCATGCGGCGGCTTGGACCCGCCGCGCTTGCCGACCTTGTCGCCGTGCCAGAAGCGCATCTGCGTCTCGCAGATGGCACGCGTGTCGGCGATCAGCCGTTCGCCGTCGAAAGAAGCGGGCGCGCCTGCGATCACGAAGCGATGCGGCACGCCGCAGGCCTCGAACTCGGCGCTCCAGAACATGCCCATCTCGACCGGGCTGTCGGCCAGCTCGTCATAGTCGGCGGCGAGGTAGCTGCCGAAGCCCCGGCGGTCGACCTTGGCGGGCTTCAGCGCCGTCGCGCACGACCAGCGCTCGCCCGGCGCCAAGAGCTGCGGCGCCAGCACCTCGATCGCGTGCGGCCCATCGGTCTGGCCTTCGACGCGAAGGCACAGGCTGGTTCCGTTGAAGAAGCCGCGGTCGCGATCGAGCCACGCGGTGCGCACCGAGTTGTCGTAGGCGCAGACCTGGTAGCGCAGCACCAGGGGCTTGCCCGGCGCGCAATCGATCTGCCAGCTGTGCTTGTCGAGTTGCTGCGGGGCCCGCTTGCGCCGACCCTGCGATGCCTGCAACTGCTGCAGGTTCTTCGCGAATTCGCGCACCAGGTAGCTGCCCGGAATCCAGACCGGCAATGCGACGCGCTGCTGCGCGGCAGGCCGCTCGATGGTCAGCGTGACGGCGAACAGGTGCGCGTTGCGGTCCACGCATTCGACGCGGTAGTGGATGGCCGGCGCCGCCATCAGTTGGCAGCGGCGAGTTGTTTTTCGACCTGTTCGGCCGGGATCGCGCCCGGCGCGCGCGTGCCGTTGCTAAAGATCAGCGTGGGCGTGCCGGTGATGTTGTATTTCTGGCCGAACTCGCGGTTGCGGTTGAGCGCGCTGGTGTCGCATTCGGCGGTCTCGGGCGCGACGCCGCGCACCATCCAGTCGGTCCAGGCACGGGCCTTGTCCTTGGCGCACCAGATGTTGCGCGACTTCACGACCGAGTCCGGCCCCAGCACCGGATAGAGAAAGAGATGGATGGTCACGTTGTCGACCTTGGTCAGGTCGCGCTCGAACTGCTTGCAGTAGCCGCAGTTCGGATCCTCGAACACCGCCAGCTTGCGCTTGCCGTTGCCGCGCACGATCTTGAAGGCATCCTTCACGGGCAGTTTGTCGAAAGCGACCTCGCTGAGTTTCTCGACCCGCTCTTCGGTGAGGTTGCGGCGCGCCTTCACGTCGATCAGGTTGCCCTGCAACAGGTAGTTGCCCTGCTCGTCGGTGTAGTAGATCTCGAAGCCGTTGATGCGCACCTCGTAGAGGCCGGGCATCGGCGACTTGGTGATCTCGTCGATCTTCGCGAACTGCGGAATGCGCGCAGCGAGGTTCTGGCGGATCTCGGCCTCGCCGGCGCTGGCGCTCAGGGTGCTGACCAGAGTCAGCGCGGCAAAAAGGGCAGGAGCGAATTTCATGGTGTTGTTTCTTCCGGCGGAATTCAGTGCAGGCCCATGGCCTGCTTCGCGATCCAGTTCTTGACGAGCCGCGTGCGGTCGAAGCCGCGCATGCCCCAGTTGCGAAGCGCCGGCAACGGATCGGCGCTGTGCGCGAAGAGTTGCTGCAGGCCGTCGGTGGCCAGGCTCATGGAGAGCACGTCGGTGCGGCGGGCCCGCTCGTAGCGGCGCAGCAGCCGGGCATCGCCCACGCTGCGCCAGTAGTCGCGGTCCTTGATCACGTTGGCCAACGCTGCGGCATCGGCCAGACCCAGGTTCAAGCCCTGGCCTGCAAGCGGATGCACCGTATGCGCGGCATCGCCCGCGAGCGCCCAGGAACTGCCGTCGGCGAACTGGCCGGTCCAGCGGTCGGCGATGGCGCGCTGCAGCGGCCAGGCCGCGCGCTCGCTGGTGAGCCGCAGCGCACCGAGCGCACCGTGGCTGGCGTCGTGCAGCGCGGTGTTGAACTCGTCGGCCGTCTGTGCCAGCAGGGCCGGCGCGCGCAGCTGGTCGACCGACCACACCAGCGCGAGCTGCCTGTCGCCGAGCGGCAGCAGCGCGAACACTTCGCCCTTGTCGTTGAACCATTGGCGCGCGGCGCCGTCGTGCGGCTCTTCGGCCTGGAGCCGCGCCGCGATCGCGTGTTGCGGATAGCGCGTCACTTCGTAGCGCACGCCCAATGTTTCGCGCGTGGCGCTGATGCGGCCTTCGCAGACCACCGTCAGCGGCGCCGGCACGGGCTCGGCGACGATCTCGATGCGCGGCTGGAAGCGCACCGCGTCGCTCAACTGCTGCTCGAGCGCGGGGACATCGACGATCCAGGCCAGCGCCTCGACCTTCTGCCGCGCGGCATGGAACTGCACGCGGCCGCCTTCGTCGCCGTAGACCAGCATCTCGCGCACCGGCGTGGCATGCGCCGCATCGGGCCAGCCACGCAGCGATTCGAGCAGCGCCTTCGAGGCCGCATTGAGCGCGTAGGCGCGCACATCCTGCCCCGCGGGGGCCGCGGCCGGCGCCACCAGCGCCACGCGAACGCGTTCGCGCGCCAAAAGCAGCGCGAGCGTGCGGCCGACGATGCCGGCGCCGCGAATGCAAACCTCGGGTGGAAGAGCCATCGGGGCATTGTAGGAGCCTGCCTTTCCCGGCGGGCGTCGTGCGGGACAATCACCGGCTTCAGCCCAAGGACCTTCACGTGACTGCCTCCGACTTCGACCTCCAAGCCACCATCGCCCGCCTGTTCGTCTACCCGATCAAGTCCTGCGCCGGCGTCGAGCTCCCCGAGGCGCTGCTGATCGAGACCGGCCTGGAGTTCGACCGCGCCTGGATGGTGGTCGACGAGAACGGCGAGTTCGTCACCCAGCGCCAGCTGCCGCGCATGGCGCTGATCCGGCCGCAGATGAAGCATTCCGAGATGGTGCTGCGCGCACCCGGCATGCTGGCGCTGCACATCGCCTTCGACCGCGTCGAAGCGCCGGTGCGCGTGCGCGTGTGGAAGGACGAGGTGCCGGCCTACGACATGGGCGACATCGCGGCCCAATGGTTCAGCGACTTCCTCTCGCAGCCGGGCCGGCCGCAGAAGCTGCGCTTGGTGCGCTTCGATCCCGAGCACCAGCGGCTGTCGAGCCTCCAATGGACCGGCGATATCGAGGCACCCAACCAGTTCGCCGACGGCTATCCGCTGCTGGTGGTCAGCGAGGGCTCGCTGGCCGAGCTCAACGCGCGGCTGGCCGCGGCCGGCCACGGCGCCGTCGGGATCGAGCGCTTCCGCCCCAACGTCGTGCTCGCCGGCATCGAGGCGCACGACGAGGACCGCGTCGACACGCTGTACATCGCGACCGCCGAGGGCGAGGCGCAACTTCGGCCGGTGAAGCCCTGCTCGCGCTGCTCGATCCCCGACATCGACCCGGCCACGGCCGAAAGCAGCCCCGAAGTGGGCGACATGCTGCGGACCTACCGCGCCGACGCCCGCGTCGACGGCGCCATCACCTTCGGCATGAATGCGATCGTGCTGCAGGGCGTGGAGCACATGCTGAAGCGCGGCCAGACGGTAGTCGCAAACCTGCGCTTCGACTGAAGCGAGGCCGGGCGCCTAAAATCCCCGGTTCCCCAAAGCATTCTGAAAGCCCCGCCATGAGTCTCCAGTGCGGCATCGTCGGCCTGCCCAACGTCGGCAAGTCCACCCTTTTCAACGCGCTGACCAAGGCAGGCATCGCGGCCGAGAACTATCCTTTCTGCACCATCGAGCCGAACGTCGGCGTGGTCGAAGTGCCCGATCCGCGGCTCGCCCAGTTGAGCGAGATCGTGAAGCCCGAGCGCATCGTGCCGGCCATCGTCGAGTTCGTCGACATCGCGGGCCTGGTGGCCGGCGCCAGCAAGGGCGAAGGCCTGGGCAACCAGTTCCTCGCGCACATCCGCGAAACCGACGCCATCGTCAATGTGGTGCGCTGCTTCGAGGACGACAACGTGATCCACGTTGCGGGCAAGGTCGACCCCATCTCCGACATCGAGGTGATCCAGACCGAGCTGTGCCTGGCCGACCTGGCCACGGTCGAGAAGGCGCTGCACCGCCACACCAAGACCGCGCGCTCGGGCGACAAGGAGGCGATCAAGCTGGTCGCGCTGCTGGAGAAATGCCAGGCCGCGCTGAACGAGAACAAGCCGGTGCGCGCGATCGAGTTCAGCAAGGAAGACAAGCCCTTGATCAAGCAGTTCTCGCTGATCACCGCCAAGCCCGCGATGTTCGTCGGCAACGTGGCCGAGGACGGCTTCGAGAACAACCCCTTCCTCGACCGGCTGCGCGAATACGCCGCCGCGCAGAACGCGCCCGTGGTCGCCATCTGCGCCAAGATCGAAGCCGAGCTGGCCGACATGGACGAGGAAGACAAGAAGATGTTCCTTGCCGAGATCGGCCAGGAAGAGCCGGGCCTCAATCGCCTGATCCGCGCGGCTTACACGCTGCTGGGCCTGCAGACCTACTTCACCGCCGGCGTGAAGGAAGTGCGCGCGTGGACCATCCACGTCGGCGACACCGGCCCGCAGGCGGCCGGCGTGATCCACACCGATTTCGAGAAGGGCTACATCCGCGCCCAGACCATCGCCTTCAACGACTTCATCGCCTTCAAGGGCGAGCAGGGGTCGAAGGATGCCGGGAAGATGCGGGCGGAAGGCAAGGAGTACGTGGTCAAGGACGGGGATGTGATGAACTTCCTGTTCAGCTCCTGACCCGTTCGCACTTCAGCTCGCCATGATCACAGTCCACCACCTCAACAACTCCCGTTCGCAACGCGTACTCTGGCTGCTCGAAGAACTCGAGCTCCCCTACGAGATCGTTCACTATCAGCGCGATCCCAAGACCATGCTCGCGCCGCCCACCTTGCGCGCGGTGCATCCGCTGGGCAAGTCGCCGGTGGTGACGACCGACGAAGGCCTCACGCTCGCGGAGTCGGGTGCGGTCGTCGAGACGCTGATTGAGCGCTACGGCAATGGCCGCCTCGCGCCGGCGGCGGGCACGACCGAAGCGCTGCGCTACCGCTACTGGCTGCACTACGCCGAAGGCTCGGCGATGCCGCCGCTCCTGCTGAAGCTGATGTTCGACCAGATCGAGAAGGCGAAGATGCCCTTCTTCGCCAAGCCGATCGCGAAGGCGATCGCGGGCAAGGCCAAGGCCGCCTTCATCATGCCGAACATCAAGAGCCATCTGGATTTCATGGAAGGCGAACTCGGCAAGAGCAAATGGTTTGCCGGCAATGCGTTTTCGGGCGCCGACATCCAGATGAGTTTTCCGGTGGAAGCCGCGTTGGCGCGCGGCGGGCTCGATGCGTCGCGGCCCAAGCTCATGGCTTATCTGGAGCGCATCCATACGCGGCCGGCCTACATGCGCGCGCTCGAGCGTGGCGGGCCGTACGGGCTCTTGACCTGATGGCGTGGCCGCCTCAATTTGGCCAGATGTAGAGAAGGGCAATCGTCATCGTGACATAGCGCGCGAACTTGCCGATCGCCATGTAGATCACGCAAGGCCAGAACGAGAGCCGGAGCCAGCCCGCGACCGCGCAGAGCGGATCGCCGACGATCGGCAGCCAGGCCAGCAGACAAGCCTTGGGCCCCAGGTGTTCCAGCCAGCCGAGCACACGCAGATGGTGCTTGGAGTGCGAATACTTGTCGGCCACCTTGTGTGCGCCGTAGCCGATCCACCAGTCCACGATGCCGCCCAAGGTGTTGCCGATCGTCGCGACGCCGACCGCGGACCAGAACATTTCGGGATTGAGCTTGAGCAGTCCGAACAGCACCGGCTCGGAGCCGACCGGCAACAGGGTCGCCGACACGAAGGCAGCAACGAAGAGGGTGCTGAGCCCGAATTGCGGCAGCGCAAGAAGCGCAAAGAGTGAGTCGAGCCAGGCTTGCATGTGCGCCGGAGTATAGAAAGGCGCGGTGTTATGCAGCGTCGGCGTATACGCTGTCCGCGTGCGCGATGAAACTCGATGAAATCGCAAATCGTTTCAGCGCCTCTCGCTTCGCGCCGCTACAATCGTGCCTCATTTTTCAGCAGCCAGGCGCGTGCCAACTTTCCCTCCATGACCCTGCAGATCGGCAACATCGCGCTGGAAAACCGGCTGTTCGTTGCGCCCATGGCGGGCGTCACCGACCGGCCCTTCCGCATGCTGTGCCGCGAACTCGGTGCGGGCTACGCGGTGAGCGAGATGGTCACTTCGCGCAAGGAGCTGTGGGGTTCGCTCAAGACCTCGCGCCGCGCGAACCACGATGGCGAACCGGGCCCCATTGCGGTGCAGATCGCCGGCACCGATGCAGCCATGATGGCCGAGGCGGCGCAATACAACATCGAGCGCGGCGCCCAGATCATCGACATCAATATGGGCTGCCCGGCCAAGAAGGTCTGCAACAAGTGGGCCGGGTCGGCGCTGATGCGCGACGAGCCGCTGGCGCTCGAGATCGTCGAGGCGGTGGTCCGTGCTGCGATGCCGCACAAGGTCCCGGTCACGCTCAAGATGCGCACCGGCTGGAGCGAAGACCATCGCAACGCGGTGGCGCTGGCGCGCCGCTTCGAAGCGGCCGGCGTGCAGATGCTCACGGTGCACGGCCGCACGCGCGAGCAGGGCTACAAGGGCCAGGCCGAATACGACACCATTGCGGCCGTCAAGGCGGCCGTGCGCGTGCCGGTGGTCGCCAACGGCGACGTCGACTCGCCCGAGAAAGCGCGTGAAGTGTTCGCACTCACTGGCGCCGACGCCGTGATGGTGGGCCGTGCCGCGCAGGGACGGCCGTGGATCTTTCGCGAGATCGCGCACTTCCTCGCGACCGGAACGCAGCTCGCGCCGCCGCTCGTGGCCGAGGTGCGCCGCCTCATGCTCGACCATCTGCAGCAGCACTACGCGCTCTATGGCGACTACAGCGGTGTTCGCACCGCGCGCAAACACATCGGCTGGTACGTCCGCACGCTGCCCGGCGGCGAGGAATTCAGGGGCCGGATGAACACCATCGAGGACTGCGACGCGCAACTCGCCGCGGTGGCCGATTTTTTCGACACGCTGGCCGCACGGATGGATCGCATTCCGGTCGCCGATGACGCGCAAGCGCAAAGGGATGAGCAGGCAGCCGAAGTGCCTGCATGAATTGAAGAACAGAAGAAGAGAAGAGGGCCATGAGCAAGAAACATATCGAAGACTGCGTGCGCAACAGTCTGGACAGTTATTTCCGTGACCTGCGCGGCACCGAACCCGACGGCATGTACGAGATGCTGGTGCGCGTGGTGGAGAAACCCTTGCTCGACGTCGTGATGACGCGGGCCGAAGGCAACCAGTCCAAGGCCGCGCAGTGGTTGGGCCTGAATCGCAACACGCTTCGAAAAAAGCTGGTCGAACACAAACTCCTGAAGTAGTCCTTGATGAATGCACTGATTTCCGTTTCCGACAAGACCGGCATCCTCGAATTCGCGCAGGCGCTCCACGCGCTGGACATCCGCCTGTTCTCGACCGGCGGCACCGCCAAGCTGCTGGCCGATGCCGGCCTGCCGGTGACCGAAGTGGCCGAGCTCACCGGCTTTCCCGAGATGCTCGACGGCCGCGTGAAGACGCTGCATCCCAAGGTGCATGGCGGCCTGCTGGCGCGGCGCGACGTGCCGGCGCACATGGCGGCGCTGAAGGCGCACGGCATCGACACCATCGACCTGCTGGTGGTCAACCTCTATCCCTTCGAATCCACGGTGGCCAAGCCCGGCTGCACCTTGGAGGACGCGATCGAGAACATCGACATCGGCGGCCCGGCCATGGTGCGCAGCGCGGCGAAGAACTGGAAGGACGTCGGCGTGCTGACCGACGCGGCGCAATACCCGCAGGCACTGGCCGAGCTCAAGGCCGACGGCAAGCTCAGCGACAAGACCAGGTTCGCCTTCTCCGTCGCCGCCTTCAACCGCATCAGTCAGTACGACGGCGCGATCAGCGACTACCTCTCGGGCATTCAGGGCGACGGCAGCCATGCGCTCTTCCCGGCGCAGAGCAACGGCCGCTTCATCAAGCTGCAGGACCTGCGCTACGGCGAGAACCCGCACCAGCAGGCCGCGTTCTACCGCGACCTGTACCCCGCGCCCGGTTCGCTGGTCACGGCCAAGCAGCTGCAGGGCAAGGAGCTCAGCTACAACAACATCGCCGATGCCGATGCCGCCTGGGAGTGCGTGAAGAGCTTCGACACGCCGGCATGCGTGATCGTCAAGCATGCCAACCCGTGCGGCGTTGCCGTGGGCAAGGATGCACACGAGGCTTACGCCAAGGCCTTCAAGACGGATCCGACCTCGGCCTTCGGCGGCATCATCGCCTTCAACCGGCCGGTGGACCGTGCCGCGGCCGAAGCTGTGAGCAAGCAGTTCGTCGAAGTGCTGATGGCGCCGGGCTATGCGCCGGAGGCGCTCGAGGTGTTCAAGAGCAAGGTCAATGTGCGCATCCTGGAGATCGCGCTGCCGCCGGGCGGCACCAGCGACTGGGACAACGGCCGCAACGCGGTGGACGTGAAGCGCATCGGTTCTGGCCTCCTGATGCAGACCGCCGACAACCGCGAGCTCTCGATCGACGAGCTCAAGGTGGTGAGCAAGAAGCAACCCACGCCGCAGCAGCTGCAGGATCTTCTGTTCGCATGGAAGGTCGCGAAGTTCGTCAAGAGCAACGCGATCGTGTTCTGCGCCGACGGCATGACCATGGGTGTCGGCGCCGGCCAGATGAGCCGGCTCGATTCGGCGCGCATCGCGAGCATCAAGGCGCAGCACGCGGGCTTGTCGCTGCAAGGCACGGCGGTCGCGAGCGACGCCTTCTTTCCGTTCCGCGACGGGCTCGACGTGGTGGTCGATGCCGGCGCGAGTTGCGTGATCCAGCCCGGCGGCTCGATGCGCGATCAGGAGGTGATCGATGCCGCGGACGAACGCGGCGTGGTCATGGTGCTGTCAGGCGTGCGCCATTTCAGGCACTAGAGGGCCTGTTAGCAGGCCCTAGGCTCCGAAGCGGTACTTGAGCTGGAAGCTCATCGCGCCGTAGAGGCGGTTCCTGATGTTGGGAACGATGGCGATGTTGAGCCCCCAGTTCTTGCCTTCGATGGCCGCGGGCGGGATCAGCGCCGGAAACCAACCGCCGTTGTTGGACCGCGGGTAGCCGTCGAAGGCGCCGACCACGGCGCCGAACTTCACGCCATGGAACTCGAAGGGCATGACGTATAGCCCGACGTAACGCGAGCGCTCGCGGTCGCTGTTGCGGAACAGGCCGGCGGTGAGCGAGTAGGTCTCGTCGAGCGGCCATTCGATGCCGAGGCCGGGTTGCCGTCCGCCGGCCCCTTGTCGCGGTCGAAGTGATGGGAGTAGAAGCCGGCGTTGAATCAGGCCTTGCCGATATCGGCCTGCGCGAAGGCCAGGCCGGGCGCGAGGACCAGCCAGGGCAGCAAGCTGCGGAGTCTCATGCGCGCAGCGTCTTGAAGATTTGGCGCGCCGCCTCGACGGTTGCGGCAATGTCTTCGTCGCTGTGGGCCGCGCTCACGAAGCCGGCCTCGTACAGCGCCGGCGCTATGTAGACGCCGCGTTCGAGCAGGCCGTGGAACAGGGCATTGAATTTCGTGTTGTCGGTGGTCATGACCGTGCCGTAGTTCTGCGGCAGCGCATCAAGCAGGAAGAAGCCGAACATGCCGCCTTCGCTGTCGGCGCTGAAGGCGATGCCTTCCGCCGCGGCGGCCGACTTCAGCCCGTCGACCAGCGTACGGGTCTTGTGTGACAGCGCGTCGAAGAAGCCGGGCCTGGCCACTTCCTTCAATGTCGCGAGGCCGCAGGCCGTGGCCACCGGGTTGCCGGAGAGCGTGCCGGCCTGGTACACGGGCCCGAGCGGCGCGAGCTGCTCCATGATCGCGCGCGGCCCGCCGAAGGCCGCGAGCGGCATGCCGCCGCCGATCACCTTGCCCAGCACCGTGAGGTCGGGCGTGATGCCCAGCACGCCCTGGGCGCCCTGCAGGCCGACGCGGAAGCCGGTCATGACCTCGTCGAACACCAGCAGCGCGCCGTGCTTCGTGCAGAGCTCGCGGCAGCGCTGGGCGAAGGCGGCGCTCGCGCGCACGAAGTTCATGTTGCCGGCGATCGCCTCGATCATCAGGCAGGCGATCTCGTGGCCATGCAGCGTGAAGGCTTCCTCGAGCTGCGCGAGGTTGTTGTATTCGAGGACCAGCGTGTGCTGCACCACCTCGGGCGGCACGCCGGCCGAGGTCGGGTTGCCGAAGGTCGCGAGGCCCGAGCCGGCCTTGACCAGCAGCGCATCGGCGTGACCGTGGTAGCAGCCTTCGAACTTGATGATGTACTTGCGCCCGGTCGCGCCGCGCGCCAGGCGCAGCGCGCTCATCGCGGCTTCGGTGCCGGAGCTCACGAGGCGCACCATCTCCATCGACGGCACGAGTGCCAGGATGGCTTCGGCGAGTTCGATCTCGCGCTCGGTCGGTGCGCCGAAGGAGAAGCCCTCTGTCACGGCGCGCTGTACCGCATCGACCACTGCGGGATGGCCGTGGCCCAGGATCATCGGTCCCCAGGAGCCGATGTAGTCGATGTAGCGCTGGTCCGCGGCATCCCAGAAGTAGGCGCCCTGCGCGCGCTTGACAAAGCGCGGCGTACCGCCGACGGCCCTGAAGGCGCGCACGGGCGAGTTGACCCCGCCTGGAATCACGGCGCGGGCGCGCTCGAAGAGGATGTCGTTCTTGTCGGTGGCGTGTGGCATCAGTGGCGAGTGTCGTGTGGAGGCAGGGCAAAGTCAGTGGGAGAGGCGGGATCGTCGTCGTTGTCTTCGTCGTCCTCGGGCTGGGCCCAGAACAGGCGGTCGGGCAGCACGTGGCCCATGCCGGGGCGGAAGCCGGCATCGAGACAGCGGTCCATGTAGCTCAGCGCTTCGGTGGTGGCCGCGACCAGGTCGGTGCCGCTGGCGAGCAGCGCGGCCAGCGCGGCGGAGAGCGTGTCGCCCGCGCCGGCGAACACGGCATCGAGGCGCTCGTACTTCTCGCTCGCTAGCACCGACTGCGGCGATGCCAGCACGTTGTCGATGAACTGATCGGGTAGGACCAGCCCGGTCACCAGCGTGTAGGGCACGCCGACTTCGCCGGCCGCCTTGGCGATGTCGCGCGCGGTGGGCGGGCGCTCGCCGGCCCAGTCCGGCAGCAGCCATCGCCACAACGTGCTGTGGTTGCCGACCAGCACGGTCGTCTGCGGCAGCACGAGCTCGCGAAACGCATCGAGATAGGCCTCGATCTGCGTGTCTTCCCACCAGGAGAGGTTGGGCATGTAGGCGACCACCGGCACTTCGGGATAGTCGGTCGCGGTCTCGGCCACGGTGCTGAGGTTCTCGGGCGAGCCGACGAAGCCCACCTTGATGAGCTGGACCTCCACGTCTTCGAGAATGGCACGCGCCTGTTCGGCGACGGCCTCCTCATCGAAGGTGAAGTGATCGAAAATTTCAGCGGTGTCGCGCGCGTAGGCGCCGGTCACGACCGGCAGCATGTGGGCGCCGACTGATGCCATGGCCAGGGCATCGCAGCCCAGGCCGCCGGCTCCGCTCGGATCGCTCGCGTTGAAGACCAGCACGCACGGCGGATTCAACTCGCTTTCGGCGGTTTCATCGTTCGGGGGGTCGGTAAGATCGCTCACTTTGCGGTCGTGCTCTGGTGGTAGTAGGAAAGTTGTCATACGCCACAGGGCTCACCAGATGGTGGCATATCTGAGACGCTTGTCACGGGTTTTGGTGATACGTTTAGATACGATCGTTGCATTCTATGAACAGGGACTTTAAGCTGCGATGAATACGAAAACCTGGATGTGCCTGATTTGCGGGTGGATCTACGACGAAGCGGTGGGAGTGCCAGAAGATGGTATTGCGCCCGGCACGGCATGGGCAGATGTTCCGATGAACTGGACCTGTCCCGAATGCGGGGCGCGCAAGGAAGACTTCGAAATGGTTGAAATCTGAAGCATGGCATAGGGCGTGCTTCTTTGCGTCCCTCGTCGAGGGCGTTGCGGTCATCGGGGTATTAAAGGAGCGTGCGAATGAGCGCGAACGGATCGGGTTACAAGGTGCTCGTCATCGACGACAGCAACACCATTCGGCGCAGCGCCGAGATCTTCCTCAAGCAGGGAGGCCACGAGGTCCTGCTGGCCGAAGACGGGTTCGACGCATTGTCGAAAGTCAATGATCACAAGCCGCACCTCATCTTCTGCGACATCCTCATGCCGCGCCTCGACGGTTATCAGACCTGCGCCATCATCAAGCGCAACGCCCATTTTTCCAATGTCCCGGTCGTGATGCTCTCCTCCAAGGATGGCGTGTTCGACAAGGCGCGCGGCCGCATGGTCGGCTCGCAGGACTATCTCACCAAACCCTTCACCAAAGACCAACTGCTCCAGGCTGTGCAGCAGTTCGGCATCGTTTCGCAGGAAGTGCAGTAATGGCTATTCGCAAGGTACTCGTGGTCGACGATTCCAAGACGGAATTGATCTTTCTCACCGAACTTCTTCAAAAGAACGGCTTTTCGGTGAAAACCGCCGAGAATGCCGAGGACGCGATGCGCCGGCTCGAGGAAGAGCAGCCCGACCTGATCCTCATGGACATTGTGATGCCGGGCCAGAACGGCTTCCAGCTCACGCGCGCGATCGCCCGCAATCCGCAATACGCATCGGTGCCGATCATCATGTGCACGAGCAAGAACCAGGAAACCGATCGCCTCTGGGGCATGCGCCAGGGTGCCCGCGACTACATCGTGAAGCCGGTCAATGCCGCCGAGCTGATGGCAAAGATCAGCGCGCTCGCCTGATCCGACAGTTCTCCGTACATGGCCAACCGCGACGCTCTCCGCGCATTCCAGTCCCGGCTTGCCAGCCGCCTGCAGGCGGCGCGCACCTCGGGCGTTTCCGCTTCGTGGCTCGCCGTGGAGGCGGGCGAGTCGAAGTACCTGTTTCCTCTCGGCCACGCCGGCGAGATTTTTCCGTGGACGCCCCCGCAGGCCGTGCCGTACACCGAGCCTTGGTTCCTGGGCGTTGCCAACCTGCGCGGCGGGCTGTACGGCATCGTGCAGCTTTCCACTTTCGCCTCGGGCTCGGCCGCTGCACCCGTGCAGAGCGAAGCGGCGCGCGCCCAATCACGCCTCGTTGCACTCAACGAGATGCTTGAAGTCAATTGCGCCTTGCTGATCGACCGGCTGGTCGGTCTGCGCGGCGTCGAAGCCTTCACCGAATCGCAGGCCCCGGATGGCGACGCCCCGGCCTGGCTGGGACATTCGTACACCGACGCCGCCGGCGGGCGCTGGCAGGAAATCAACCTGCAGGCGCTATCCCAGCAACCTCAATTTTTGAGCATCGGCGCCTGAGCGGAACGCTTGGCACCGATCACTACCTGAAGGACCGACCGTGAGCTCGATCGCCGACAAGTTCAAGAAATTCCTGCCTGCGGGCGACAACGGCACGCTGCGCGTCGACAGCGCTTCGACACTGTCGCTCGACAGCGTCGAAACGCTGCAGCCGCCCGAAGAAAAGACGGTGCGCATCCGACGCGATTCGGCGCCCGAGCCGAAGCCGGACGCGGTCCTCGCCATGGACGCCGCCAACGACCAGGCGCCGGCCGGCAGCCTCGATGAACCGGTGCAGGCCGAAACACAGGGTGCGGTTCCGCCGGGACCCGCGGGCGCGGTGCGCTCTCTGCGCTCGAACCCGGCGCGCCAGCAGCGCGTGCTCGCGATCGTGCTCGCGACCGTGGTGCTGTTGCTGCTGCTCGTCGCCGGCTCCGCCATCCTGCGCGCCGAACGGCTGGCGCAACAGGTCGCGGCCACCGGCCAGTCGCTGATGCAGTCGCAGCGTCTCGCCAAGTCGGTCTCGCAGGCGCTGGTGGGCAACGTTCCCGCCTTCGCGGAAGTCAAGGACAGCTCGGATGACCTCACGCGGCGCGTGCAGGGCCTGGCGAACGGCGACGATTCGCTCAAGCTGGAGCGCGTGGGCGGCCAGTACGACGCCGAGCTCGGCAAGATCACGCCGCTGGTCGAGCGCGCGGACAAAAGCGCCAAGGCCGTGCTGGCCCAGCAGCAGATCCTGACGCAGGTCGGTAACGCGCTGCGCGACATCAATCGCCAGTCTTCGGATCTGCTCGAAATGACCGAGACCGTGGCCTCGCTCAAGATGCAGCAGAACGCCAGCCTGCCGGAGATCTCGGCCGCCGGCCAGCTGGTGATGCTGACACAGCGCATCGGCAAGTCGGCCAACGAGTTCCTCACGGTCGAAGGCGTGAGCCCCGACGCCGTGTTCCTGCTCGGCAAGGACCTGAATACCTTCCAGGAAGTCACGCGCGGCCTGCTCGAGGGCAATGCCCAGCAGCGCCTGCCCGGCTCGCGCGATCCGCAGACGCGCCAGCAGCTCGAGGCCATCCTCAAGACCTACGAACAGACGCGCACGCAAGCCGGCGCCATTCTGGGCAACCTCCAGGGCCTGGTCGCCGCGCGCGAAGCGCAGGCCGCCATCCTGGCCGACAGCGAACCGCTGCGCACCTCGCTCGGCGACCTGCAGGACAAGCTCTCTGCCCGCACCGGCCTCGGCGCCGGCACGGTGGTGATGCTGTTCGTGCTGTCGCTGGCCGCGCTGGCGCTGGCCGGTGCGATCGGTTTCGTGCAGGTGCGCGAAGGCCGCGAACGTGCGCTGGCTGCCGAGCGCGAACGCCTCGCTGCCGAGCGCGCGAGCGAAGACGCGGGCCGCGTCAATGCCGCCAACCAGGCGGCCATTTTGCGGCTCATGAACGAACTGCAAACGGTGGCCGAAGGCGATCTGACGCAGGAAGCCACGGTGACCGAAGACATCACGGGCGCCATCGCCGACTCGGTGAACTACACGGTGGAAGAACTTCGCCTGCTGGTGGGCAACGTGCAGAACACGGCCACGCGTGTGGCGCAGACGACGTCGCAGGTGGAAAGCACCTCGACCGAGCTGCTCGCTGCCTCGACCGAACAGCTGCGCGAGATTCGCGAAACCGGCCAGTCGGTGCTGACGATGGCCGAGCGAATCAACGGCGTGTCCTCGCAAGCGCAAGAGTCGGCCACGGTGGCGCGCCAGTCGCTGGAAGCCGCTTCCTCCGGCCTGCAGGCCGTGCAGAACGCGATCGGCGGCATGAACTCGATCCGCGACCAGATCCAGGAAACCTCCAAGCGCATCAAGCGCCTCGGCGAATCCTCGCAGGAGATTGGTGAAATCACCGAGCTGATCTCGGACATTACCGAACAGACCAACGTGCTGGCGCTCAACGCCGCCATCCAGGCCGCGTCGGCCGGCGAGGCCGGCCGCGGCTTCTCGGTGGTGGCGGAAGAAGTGCAGCGACTGGCCGAACGCTCGGCGGACGCCACGCGTCAGATCTCGGCGCTGGTGAAGGCCATTCAGACCGACACGCAGGATGCGGTCGGCGCCATGGAGCGCTCCACGCAGGGTGTGGTGGAAGGGGCCAAGCTCTCCGACAACGCCGGTACCGCGCTGTCCGAGATCGACCGCGTGTCGCGCCGCCTCGCCGAGCTGATCGAGCAGATCTCGCAGTCCGCGTCCCGCGAGGCCGATTCGGCCAACGTCGTGGCAGCCAACATCCAGCACATTTTCGCCGTGACGGAGCAGACCGGCGAAGGTACGCGCACCACCGCGCAGCAGGTCCGCGAGCTCTCGCACATGGCCGAGGAACTGCGCCAGTCGGTGTCACGTTTCAAGATTGTCTGAACGCCGAGCGCAGAACGTGTCGATTCAAAGCCCTGCCACCGCCCCAGTAGCTGGCAACGCGCCAGCCACCGAAGATCTCGGGCCGCTGGCCTGGGTGCTCGGAGAAATCCAGAAGTCGCTCGACAACGTCAGCAAGACGCTGCGGCGCTTTGCCCGCGAGGCCGGCAGCGCCCCGGAGACCGACACCACGCCGCTGCGCTTGGCGCGGCAGCAGCTGCACCAAGCCGTCGGTGCGCTGCAGATGGTGGGCCATACGGCGCCGGCGCTGGTGCTGGGCGCGATGGAGTTCGCGGTCCAGAGCTTCATCACGGAGCCGGCGCGCTGCACCGAAGCCGCCGTCCACAAGATCGACCGCGCGGGCTTCGCCGCCACCGATTTCCTCAATGCGCTGCTGGCGGGCAAGACCGTGTCCTCGGTCGCGCTGTTCCCCCAGTACCGCGACGTGCTGGAACTGGTCGGCAACGAACGCGTCCACCCGGCCGACCTGTGGAGCATGAGCTGGCGCTGGGTCGAGATCAAGCCGGCGCCGACGCAGACCGCGCTGGTGTACGACCCGGCGGTCCGCTCCAAGCTCGACCGTGAAGTGCTCAAGATCGTCAAGAGCGGCGACGACCATGCCGCGCGGCGCCTTCAGGCCTTGTGCCTGGGCCTGGGGCGCGGCGCCTCGGTGCCGCGCGTCGCCAGTTTCTGGACCCTCGCGGCCGGCTTCTTCGAAGCCCTGGCGCTGTCGCTGATTCCGACCGATGCCCATGTGAAGCGCGCGGCCTCGCGCGTGCTGCTGCAGTACGCCACCCTGGCGCGCGGCGACAACACGGTGTCGGACCGCCTCGGCCAGGACCTGCTGTTCTTCTGCGCGCAAGCGGTGCCCGGCCCGCGCGACGAAGCCGCCACGCTGCGCGCGGTGCGCGTCGCCTGGGGCGTGGCCAACGAGCAGAAGGTCGACTACGCGATCGAACAATTCGGCCGCTTCGACCCGCTGGTACTCGCGCAGGCACGCAAGCGCATCGAGGCCGCCAAGGAAATGTGGTCGGCGCTCTCGGGCGGCGACGTTTCGCGCACGCGGCAGGTGGCCGACACCTTCGCCCAACTCGGCGAATCGCTGCAGAAGCTGCATCCGCCGAGCCTGCCGATGGTGCAGGCCCTGAACAATGCAGTCGACGCCTCGCTGCGTTCGGGCAAGCCGCCGGCCACCGAGCTGGCGATGGAAGTCGCGACCTCGGTCCTCTATCTCGAAGCCGCCTTCGAAGATCTCGATCCGCACGACCGGCAATTGACGGCCCGCACGGTGCAACTGGCCGGCCGCATCGAACGCGTACGCGAAGGCGGCCGTTCGGAACCGCTCGAGCCGTGGATGGAGGAGCTCTATCGCCGCGTGAGCGACCGCCAGACCATGGGCACGGTGGTCGGCGAACTGCGCGCCCACCTGAGCGAACTCGAGAAGTCGCTCGACCAGTTCTTCCGCCGCCCGGCCGACAAGAGCGTGCTGCGTGCGGTACCGACCCAGCTGCTGCAGATGCGCGGCGTGTTCTCGGTGCTCGGCCTCGACCAGGCCGCGCAGACCGTGCAGCGTATGCGCGAGAACGTCGACCAACTGCTGGCCGAGGAAGCCGCCGCCACCGAAGCCAGCGATTTCGATGCGCTCGGCAACAACCTCGGCGCGCTGGGCTTCCTGATCGACATGCTCGGCTACCAGCCGGCGCTGGCCAAGCGCCTGTTCGTGTTCGACAGCGAAGCCGGCGAACTCAAGCCGCTGATGGGCCGCCAGGCCAACGACACCGCCGAGCCCGAAGCGACGGCGCCGGTTTCCTTTGCCTCCGCATCGGGACCCGTCTCGGTCACCGACACCGTGCTGAGCGTCGAGGAAGTCGATGCGCAGATCGCTGCCAAGCTCGCCGCGCTGGCCGGCCCGACCCGCAAGGCGCCTTCGCCGATCGAGGAATTCAGCAAGGCCACCGCGAGCTGGACCGCCAAGATCACCGGCCCCGCACCGCTGGAGGCCCTGCCCGACACCGAAGTGACGGAGCTCGAGGAAGACGATCTCCAGAACATCTTCCTCGACGAGGCCCGCGAGGTGTTGCACAACGGCCTGGCTGCCGTGTCGGCGCTCGGCGCGCAGCCGGACGACAACGGCGAGCTGACCGTGCTGCGGCGCGCCTTCCACACCCTCAAGGGCAGCTCGCGCATGGTCGGGCTGATGGATTTCGGCGAGGCTGCCTGGTCCTTCGAGCAGGTGCTCAACACCTGGCTGGCCGACCAGCGTCCGGCTACGCCCGAATTGCTTGCCGGCACCAAGCGCGCACTGACGGACTTCGCCAAGTGGGTCGAAGCCATCGCTGCCAACGAGCCGCACGGCTGGCAATCCGCACCCTTCCGCGGCGTGGCGGAAGCCTTGCGCACGGGTGAGCCGATCGCGCCGCCGGCGCGCGTGGCCGATGCCGAAGCCCTGGTGGCAGCGGCGCGCCACATCGCGGCCGAAGAAACGATGGCCGAGGCCAAGGCTGCGCCCGACGCGCAGCCCGAACCGCTGCCCCTGCCGGAACTGCCCGAGCTCGAACTCGACATGGCGCCGATGGCTTTCGAGGCGCCGAGCGAGGCCGTGCCGGAGCCGGTGCCTCCTTCCGCCACCACCTCCGCCGACGACTTCGCCTCGACCGATTTCCTCGATTTCGAAGTCAAGCCGGCCCCTGCGCTGGAAGAGCCCGTGCCGCCGGCCGAGCTCGAAGAAATCGACTTCCTCGAAACCGCGCACGTCTCGATCGAGCCGGCGCTGGCGCTGCCGGCCGAGCCCGTCTTCGAGGCTCCTGCCTCGATCCCGGCCCCAGTGGCGGAATCCGAGCCGACGCCGGAGCCGGCACAGGCGCTGCACGTCGAGCCTGAAGCCATGCCGGAGCCCGAAGCCCCGGCGGTCGCCGAGGAGGCGCTGGAAGAACTGCCGCAAGCGCTGCAAGCAGAACCCGAGGCGGTTGCGGCAAGCGCGGAGCCCGAAGCCGAGCCCGAGCGTCCGGCCGCACCGAGCGCCGACGACCAGGTCAAGGTGATCGGCCCGCTTCGCATCGGCATCGCGCTCTACAACGTCTATCTCAACGAAGCCGACGAATGGTCGCGCCAGCTGGCCATCGAGGTCGGCGAGTGGGCGCTCGAATCGCACGAACGCGTGTCGGACTCGACCATCGGGCTCGCCCATTCGCTCGCCGGCAGTTCCGCGACCGTGGGCTTCCAGGGCCTGTCGGACATGGCGCGCTCGATCGAGGCGGCGCTGCAGCATCTGCACATGCAGGGCCGCGGCACGCCGGCGCAGGGCGCCGTGCTGGTGACGGCGGCCGAAGAGTTGCGGCGCCTGCTGCACCAGTTCGCCGCCGGCTTCCTGCACGAGCCCGCCCAAGAAACCATGCGCGCGCTGCGCGATGTCGCCGCCTCGCCGATGCCGCTCGACATGGGCGAAGCGGCGATCGGGTCCGCAGCCTCGTTGCGCTTCGCCGTGGCCGATGTGGCGCTCGACGATTCCGAGGACGCGATCGACGTCACCGACGTGATCGACGTCGACCTGTTCCCGATCTTCGAGGAAGAGGCGGCCGAACTGCTGCCTCAGCTCGGCACGGCATTGCGCGAGTGGTCGCAGCATCTCGACGATCCGGCGCCCCGCGCCTCCACGCTGCGCACCTTGCACACGCTCAAGGGCAGTGCCCGGCTGGCCGGCGCCATGCGACTGGGCGAACGTGCCCACCGCATGGAATCCGAGATCGAGGCGATCAGCGCCGAGGGTGCGGACCGCCAGGCGATCGAGCACTTGCTGACCCGCTTCGACACGCTGCAGGTCACCTTCGACGGGCTGCGTGCCGCCGACGACGCCATCCAGACCGAGCTGGTGCAGCGGGTGGTCGCTGCCGCTCCGGCAGCGCCCGCCGTATCGGCCGCAGCAGAAGCGCGAGCCGACACGGCCGAGCCGAAGGCAGGCACGCCCGAGCCGGCACCCGTCGCCGAGGCCGATACAGCGCGCCGCGCGGTGGCGCTGCCCTCGCCGTCCGCGCTCACGCCGCTGCGCACCATCTCGAGCCAGGCAGTGCGCATTCGCACCCACCTGCTCGACCGCCTGGTGGCACAGGCCGGCGAGGTCATCATCACGCGCTCGCGGCTCGAGGCCGAACTGGGCCAGTTGCGCAGCTCGCTGGGCGACCTCACCGGCAACCTGGACCGCCTGCGCCAGCAGCTGCGCGACATCGAGGTCCAGGCCGAAAGCCAGATGCAATCGCGCCTGGCGCAGGCCAAGGACTCGCAGCAGGGCTTCGACCCGCTCGAGTTCGACCGCTTCACGCGCGTGCAGGAACTCACGCGCATGATGGCCGAGTCGGTCAACGACGTGGCGACCGTCCAGCGCACGCTCCAGAAGACCGTGCAGGCGACCGAAGACGACCTCAGCGCGCAGGCGCGCCAGACGCGCGAACTCCAGCGCGGGCTGCTGCGCACGCGCATGGTCGAGTTCGAAGGCATTTCCGAGCGTCTCTATCGCGTGGTGCGGCAGGCCTCCAAGGACACCGGCAAGCAGGTGCGCCTGGACATCGTCGGCGGCTCGATCGAGATGGACCGGGGCGTGCTGGACCGCATGACGCCCGCCTTCGAGCATCTGCTGCGCAACTGCGTCGCGCACGGCATCGAGGACGTGGCGGCGCGCGAGAAGGCCGGCAAGGATGCCAGCGGCCTGATCGTCATCGACCTGCACCACGAGGGCAACGACGTCTCGGTGAGCTTCCGCGACGACGGCGCGGGCCTCAACCACAAGCGCATCGTCGAGCGCGCGCAGTCCCTGGGTCTGATCGCCCAAGGCCAGAAGCTCAGCGAAGACGAGGCCGCCGAACTGATCTTCCAGCCCGGCTTCTCGACAGCCGAGCAGGTGTCGGAGCTGGCCGGCCGTGGTATCGGCATGGACGTGGTGCGCGCGCAGATCGCGGCGCTCGGCGGCCGCATCGAAACCCAGAGCAAGCCGGGCGAGGGCACCAGCTTCAAGCTCGTGCTGCCGCTGACCACCGCCGTGACCCACGTGGTCATGCTGCGCACCGGCGCCACCTCGATCGGCGTGCCGTCCAACCTGGTGGAACTGGTTCAGCGCGCCAGCGGCTCCGAACTCGAAACCGCGTACCTCAACCAGCGCTATGCCTTCGCCGGCGAGCAGGTGCCTTTCTTCTGGGCCGGCGCATTGCTGCAGTCCTCGGCGCGCAGCGACCGCGCAATCGGCAAGACCAACACCATCGTCATGGTGCGCAGCGCGCAGCAGCGCGTGGCGCTGCACGTGGACGAAGTGCTGGGCAACCAGGAAGTCGTGGTCAAGAACCTCGGGCCGCAGCTCTCGCGGCTGCCGGGCATGGCTGGCATCTCGGTGCTGGCTTCCGGTGCGGTGGCGATGATCTACAACCCCGTCGCGCTGGCCGCGGTGCATGGCGAGAAAGCGCGCCAGCTTCAGGCCAAGGGCGCAGCGGCGGCGTCGTCGTCGCAGGGCGTGCGCAGCGCAGAACCCGCGCTGCCCCAGCCGGCGCCGCAGATTCCGCTGGTGCTGGTGGTCGACGACTCGATCACGGTGCGGCGCGTCACGCAGCGCTTGCTGCAGCGCGAAGGCTACCGCGTGTCGCTGGCGGCCGACGGCCTGCAGGCGCTCGAACGCCTGCAGCAGGAACGGCCGGCCGTGGTGCTGTCCGACATCGAGATGCCGCGCATGGACGGCTTCGACCTCGCGCGCAACATCCGCGCCGACGAGTCGCTGGCCGGCCTGCCGATCATCATGATCACCTCGCGCATCGCCGAGAAGCACCGCGATCACGCGCGTGCGCTGGGCGTCAACCACTACCTCGGCAAGCCCTACTCCGAAGAAGAGCTGCTGCGGCTGGTGCGCAGCTACACCAGCGCCGAGGTGCCGGTGGCGATGGCGGCTTGAGCCGGATGGGGCAGGGCCCTCAGGCGCTGCCCTTTCTCTTGTCGAGCGCCTGGCGCACCACCCCATAGCGCTGCAGCGTCCGCTCCCGCGCTTCGGCGTGGTCGACGATCGGCTTCGGATAGTTCTCGCCCAGCTTCACCCCGGCCGCTTCCAGCTCCAGCGGCTTGGCGGTCCATGGCGCGTGGATCGCCGCGTTGGGCAGCTTCGCGAGCTGCGGCAGGTAGCGGCGGATGAACTTGCCTTCGGGGTCGAAGCGCTCGCTTTGCGTCACGGGATTGAAGATCCGGAAGTAGGGCTGCGCATCGCAGCCGCTGGAGCTCGCCCACTGCCAGCCGCCGTTGTTCGACGACAGCTCGAAGTCGTTGAGGTGCAGCGCGAAGTAGCGCTCGCCGCGCCGCCAGTCCAGCCCGAGGTCCTTGCACAGAAAGCTGGCCGCCACCATGCGCAGCCGGTTGTGCATGTAGCCGCTCTGGTTGATCTGCGCCATCGCGGCGTCGACCAGCGGGTAGCCGGTCTGGCCCTGGCACCAGGCGTCGAACAGCAGGTCGGCGTGCTTGCCGTGATGCCACTGGATCTTGTCGTATTCCGGCCTGAAGCTGCGCGACTCGCCGCCCTCGGCCACATGCGGATGGTGGGCCAGGATCTGGAAATAGAAGTCGCGCCAGATCAGCTCGCCGAGCCAGGTCGCGGCGCCCGCGCCGCCCTGCTGCGAGAGCTGGTGCGCCATGCCCGCGAGCTGCCGGATCGAGACCGTGCCGAAGCGCAGGTGGACGCCCAGGTAGCTGGGGCCGCGCACCGCGGGGTAGTCGCGCGCCGTGTCGTAGCGGTCGATGCGCTGGAAGAAGTCGCCCACCAGTGCGGCGGCGCCCTGGCTGCCGGTCGGGATGTCGAGCTCGGCCAGATTGCTGGGCTCGAAGCCGATCTCCGCCAGTGTCGGCACCGGCGCGCCGAATTTCTCCGGCGCGGGCGCGAGCGCATCGGCGTAGCCGCGCGCGGGGTAGGGCTTCAGATAGAAGGCATCGACCTTGGCCAGCCAGGCGCGCCTGTAGGGCGTGAATACCGTGTAAGGCTGGCCGGTCTGGGTCAGCAGCTCGTCGCGTTCGAAGACGGCCTGGTCCTTGTGGGTGTGGAAGGCGATGCCGGCATTGGCGAGCGCGCCGAAAACCTTGGCGTCGCGCGCGAGGGCGTCGGGCTGGTCGTCGCGGTTCGCGAACACGGCCTGCACATCCAGCGCGCGCGCCAGCGGCGCGATTTCGTCCTCGGCCACCGCGTGGCGCACGATCAGCCCGCCGCCCAGCGCGCGCAGCTCGGCATCGAGCTCGACCAGCGATTCGCGGATGAATTCCACGCGCCGGTCCACGCGCGGCAGCGCATCGAGGATCGCGCGGTCGAAGACAAACGCGCAGACCACTTGCCGGCAATTGCGCAGCGCGTGGTAGAGCGCCGCGTTGTCGTCCACCCGGAGGTCGCGGCGGAACCACATCAGGCCCTTGGGATAGCTTTTGTCGACGGCCAGTAAAATCGGCGGCATGGCCTCCGATTCTGCCCCGATGAACCTCACGCATCACTTCCTGATTGCGATGCCGGGGCTGGAAGACAAGGCCTTCAGCCGCAGCGTGGTCTACCTCTGCGAACACAGCGAGCGCGGCGCGCTCGGCCTGGTGATCAACAAGCCCAGCGACATCAATCTCAAGGTGCTGTTCGAGAAGATCGAGCTTCACCTCTCGCGCCCCGAGCTCGGCAGCGCGCCCGTGTTCCAGGGCGGCCCGGTGCAGACCGAGCGCGGCTTCGTGCTGCATGAGCCGGTGTTCTCCGATGCCGAGAGGCCCAACGAATCCGTCTACGCCTCGACCATGACCATTCCCGGCGGGCTGGAGATGACCACTTCCAAGGACGTGCTGGAGGCCCTGGCCACCGGCGCCGGCCCGCGCAAGGTGCTGGTCTCGCTCGGCTACGCGGCCTGGGGCGAGGGCCAGCTCGAATCCGAACTGGCCGAGAACAGCTGGCTCACGGTGGTTGCCGACCCGGCGGTGATCTTCGACACGCCGATCGAGCAGCGCTACGACCGGGCCCTGTCGCTGCTGGGCCTCGAGGCCTGGACGCTGTCGCCCGACGCGGGGCATGCGTGAGGGTTTTGGCGATGCCTGACAGCGCTGCCCCTCCTGCTTCCGTTCCCTCCCATTTCCAAAGCTTCCTGGCCTTCGACTTCGGGCAGAAGCGCACCGGTGTTGCGAGCGGCAACCGGCTGTTGAAGAGCGCCACGCCGCAAGCCACCATCAAGGCCGAGGGCGACGCACGCTTTGCCCAGGTCGAAGCCCGCATCCGCGAGTGGCAGCCCGACGCTCTGGTGGTCGGCGTTCCCTACCACCCCGACGGCGCGCCGCACGACAACACCCGGGCCGCCCAGCGCTTCGCCCGCCAGCTGAGAGGCCGCTTCGGGCTGCCCGTCTACGAGGTCGACGAGCGCTACAGCACAACCGAGGCGCTGGCCTCGGGTGCGCGCGATGCCGATGCCGCGTCGGCCTGCATCATTCTTGAACAGTTCCTGAGGAGCCTTCCGTGAACTCCATTCCCGACGCCGAAGCGCTCTACCTCGAGCTGCTGCGCGGCGTGAAATCCCTGATGCGGCCCGACACCCGACCGGTCGGCATCACCTCCGGCGGTGCCTGGCTGGTCGAGCGGCTGCAGAAGGACTTGGGGCTGCCGGGCGCGCCCGGCACCATCTCCTCGGCCATGCACCGCGACGACTTCGCGCGCCGGGGCCTGGCCGCGAGCGCGCAGACACATCTGCCCTTCGACGTCAATGGCGCCGACGTGCTGCTGCTCGACGACGTGCTCTACACCGGCCGCACCCTGCGCGCGGTGCTCAACGAGCTGTTCGACTTCGGCCGGCCAGCCTGCGTGCGGCTGGCGGTGCTGGTCGACCGCGGCGGGCGCGAGCTGCCGGTGGCGGCCGACTTCGCCGCGGCCAAGCTCGAGCTACCCGCCGAGCAATCGCTCGCCCTCGCGCATGACGACAAAGGCGTATTCAGCTTCAAAGTGGAAAAAGCCTGATGCTCTATAAACGCAACCCCCAACTCAACAAGAACGGCGAGCTGATCCACCTGCTCTCGATCGAGGGTCTGCCGAAGGACATCGTCACCCACATCCTCGACACCGCCGCCAACTTCACCAGCGTGAGCGACCGCGAGGTGAAGAAGGTGCCGCTACTGCGCGGCAAGAGCGTGTTCAACCTCTTCTTCGAGAACTCGACGCGCACCCGCACTACCTTCGAGATCGCGGCCAAGCGGCTGTCGGCCGACGTCATCAACCTCGACATCGCGCGCTCGTCGGCGACCAAGGGCGAATCGCTGCTCGACACCATCGCCAACCTGAGCGCGATGGCGGCCGACCTGTTCGTGGTGCGCCACAGCGAATCGGGTGCGCCCTACCTGATCGCGCAACATGTCGCCCCGCACGTGCACGTGGTGAATGCCGGCGACGGCCGCCACGCGCACCCGACGCAGGGGCTGCTCGACATGTACACGATCCGCCATTACAAGAAGGACTTTTCCAACCTCACGGTGGCGATCGTCGGCGACGTGTTGCACTCGCGCGTGGCGCGCTCCGACATCCACGGCCTCACCACGCTGGGCTGCGCCGAGGTGCGCGTGGTCGGCCCCAAGACGCTGGTGCCGGGCGATATGGCGCAGATGGGCGTGCGCGTGTGCCACACGCTCGAGGAAGGCATCAAGGACTGCGACGTGATCATCATGCTGCGGCTGCAGAACGAGCGCATGAGCGGCGCGCTGCTGCCTTCGTCGCAGGAATTCTTCAAGACCTACGGCCTCACGCCCGAGAAGCTGCAGCTCGCCAAGCCCGATGCGATCGTGATGCATCCGGGGCCGATCAACCGCGGCGTCGAGATCGACTCGGCCGTGGTCGACGGCCGGCAGAGCGTGATCCTGCCGCAGGTCACATTCGGCATCGCGGTGCGCATGGCCGTGATGAGCATCGTCGCCGGAAACGAAGCATGAAAATCCTGATCACCAATGGGCGCGTCATCGATCCTGCGTCGGGCATCGACCGCCAGGCCGACGTGGCCATCGCCGACGGCAAGGTGCTCGCCATCGGCAGCACACCCGCCGACTTCCGCGCCGACCGCACGCTCGATGCCCAGGGCTGCCTCGTCGTGCCCGGCCTGGTCGACCTGGCCGCGCGGCTGCGCGAACCCGGCTACGAGCACGAAGGCATGCTCGAAAGCGAGATGGCCGCGGCGGTGGCCGGCGGCGTCACCAGCCTGGTCTGCCCGCCCGACACCGACCCCGTGCTCGACGAGCCCGGCCTGGTCGAGATGCTCAAGTTCCGCGCCGAGAAGATGCAGAGCGCGCGCCTGTTCCCGCTCGGCGCGCTCACGCGCGGCCTCGCCGGTGAAGTGCTCACCGAAATGGCCGAGCTCACCGAGGCCGGTTGCATCGGCTTCGGCCAGGCCGACATCCCGCTGGGCAACACGCAGGTGCTGCAGCGCGCGTTGCTCTACGCCAGCACCTTCGGCTACACCGTGTGGCTGCGCCCGCAGGACCGCGACCTGGGCAAGGGCGTGGCCGCCAGCGGCCCGCTCGCCACGCGGCTCGGCTTGGCCGGCGTGCCGGTCGCGGCCGAAACGATCGCGATCTTCACCATCGTCGAACTCATGCGCAGCACCGGCGCGCGTGTGCACCTGTGCCGCCTGTCGAGCGCGGCCGGCGTGGCCCTGGTGCGCACCGCCAAGGCCGAAGGCCTGCCGCTCAGCTGCGACGTCAGCATCAACTCGCTGCACCTGGCCGACACCGACATCGGCTACTTCGACAGCCGCGCGCGGCTCAACCCGCCGCTGCGCCAGCAGCGCGACCGCGATGCGCTTTCCGCCGGGCTGGCCGACGGCACCATCGACGCGCTGGTGTCCGACCACACGCCGGTGGAGGCCGATGCCAAGACCCTGCCTTTCGCCGAAAGCGAGCCGGGCGCGACGGGGCTCGAACTGCTGCTGCCGCTGGCCTTGCAATGGGGCGAGCAGAGCGGCGCCGGACTGGCGCGCGCGATCGAGGTCGTGAGCGCGGCGCCGGCAAAGCTGATCGGCGTCGAGGAAGCGGGCCGGCTGTCGCCGGGCCTGGCCGCCGACCTCTGCGTCGTCGATCCCGCGCTCGAATGGCAGGTACGGCCCGAGGCGCTGCGCAGCCAGGGCAAGCACACGCCCTTCGGCGGCTACGCGCTGCGCGGGCAGGCGCGCTTCACGCTGGTGGGCGGACGGCTGGTCCACGGCTGACCGGGGGAACACCGCGCGATGCAGGCCCTGTCCGCCTTCCTGAAGCTGGTGCGCGCCCTGGCTCACGCGCATGTCGGCTGGTGGACCATCCGCAGCCAATTCCACAAGCTCTCGCCCGCGGAGCGCGAGCAGCGCGTGCAGCAGTGGGCCGAGCGCATGCTGACCCTGATGGGCATCCGCCTCGTGGTGCAGGGCACGCCGCCGACCCACGGGCCGGTGCTGATGGTGAGCAACCACCTCTCGTGGCTCGACATCCTCGCCATCCACGCGGCGCGCCACGTGCGTTTCGTCTCCAAGGCGAACGTGCAGTACTGGCCGCTGATCGGCACGCTGTCGAACGGTGCCGGCTCTCTGTATATCGAGCGCGAACGCCGCCGCGATGCGCTGCGCGTGGTGCACCACATGACCGAGGCGCTGAAGAACGGCGACCTGATCGCGGTGTTCCCCGAGGGCACCACCAGCGACGGCAGCAGCGTGCTGCCCTTCCACGCCAACCTGCTGCAGGCCGCCATCTCCTCGGGCGCGCCGGTGCAGCCCATCGCGCTGCGTTTTGCCGATGCCACCACCGGCGAAACCAGCCAGGCGCCGCGCTACATCGACGACGACAACCTGGCCAGCTCGCTGTGGCAGGTGCTGAAGGCGCCGCCGCTGCTGGCGATCGTGCGCTTCGGCGAGCCCCAGCCTGCCTGGGGCCGCGATCGCCGCGCCTGGGCGCTTTCGCTGCATGCCGACGTGCAGGCGCTGCGCCGCCAGACGCACTGAGCAGCCAGCAAAAAAACAGCGCCCCGTTGGGCGCTGTGCAACGGCGCCGTAGCGCCGGGAGGAGGAACTGAAATGTGCAAGCAGGTTAGCCGTCGCCCCCCTCCCGCCCTGCCGGAGAAGGCAATGCGCGCACGTGGGCGTTGGCCTACAGGGCGCTACATCACCGTGGCGTGCGGATGCAGCGGATGGGCCAGCGTGTCGGCGATCAGGCGCAGCGCGTGGTCGCACGCCTCCCGCGACATCGGCCCGCCGAGGCAGATGCGCACCGCCTCCGGCGGGGTGCCGTCGGTGGAGAAGGCCGCGCTGGCGACCACGCCGACGTTCTGCGTGCGCAGGTAGGAAGCGAACTCGACAGGGCTCCAGGCGGAGGAAAGCGGCAGCCACAGATGGAAGCCCTCGCTCTGCGCGGCGATGCCGTGCGCGCCCAGGTGCCGGCTGGCCAGGGCCTGCCGGACGGTGGACTCGGCGCGGATGGCCTGCAGCATGGCGTCGGCCGTGCCGTCTTCCACCCACAGCGTGGTCAGCGCGTTCGTGATGGGCGATGACATCACGGTGGTCGCGCGCATCGCGCCGGCCAGCCGCTGCGACTGCCGCGCGCCGGGGGAGCGCACGTAGGCGCTGCGCAGGCCCGCGCCCAGGGTCTTCGAGAAGCCGGTGATGTAGTAGGTCAGTTCCGGCGCCAGGGTGGCGATGGCGGGCGGCACCTGCCGCGGCAGCATCGCGTAGGCGTCGTCCTCGATGATCGGAATGGCGTAGCGCAGCGCGATGTCGGCCAGCGCCTCGCGGCGTGCGCGCGACATGGTGGCCGTGGTCGGGTTGTTGAGCGTGGGGTTGCAGTACAGCGCCTTCGGTCGCAGCGTCTTGCAGGCATGCTCGAAGGACTCGCCCATCGGCCCCTCCTCGTCGAGCGGCAGGGCATGCAGCTGGATGCCGAGCTGGGTCGCGATCGCCTTCACGCCGGGGTAGGTCAGCGCTTCCACGCAGATCAGCTCGCCCGGTCGCGCGAGCTGCGAGAACAGCGCGGTGAGCACGCTGTGGATGCCGGGGCACACGAGGATCTGGTCCAGCCGGCAATCGGGAACGCGGGGCCGGATCCACTGCATGCCGGCTTCGCGGTCGCGCGCCGTGCCGCCGAAGTCCTGATAGCGCAGCAGTTCGTACATGCCGGCTTCGGCCATGACGCGGCCGGCGCTCTCGCTCATTCGTTCCAGCAGCGCCGCATCCTGCGGCTCGGGCGGCAGGTTCATCGTCATTTCGGCGCCGCCACCGCCGCGCAGTGGAAGGCTCGGGCTGCCGCCGCGGATGAAGGTGCCGGTGCCCGAGCGCGAATCGATCAGCCCGCGCTTGCGCGCCTCTGCATAGCCGCGTGCAACGGTCGTGTAGTTGAGATGCAGATCGGCCGCCAGGTCGCGCAGCGTGGGCAGCTTGTCGCGCGCGATCAGGCGGCCGGTGCGGATGTCGTCGGCGATCAGGTCGGCCAGCAGCAGGTAGGCCGGCTTGTTGCTGCTCTCCAGGCGCTTTTGCCATTGCTGGGTGGTCTTGCTCATGGGGTGGTTGATCGCATGGGTTGATTGCATGGGCGCAGCACATTCGACGCATGAAGCGTGCCGGGCTTCTCTGGCCCGGATGCATTGATCGCGTGCATGCAGGTCCATTGATCGGGTGCATTGATTGCATGGCGGGTGCCTCAATCGAGTGCAAAAGCGGCCACCTGAACCTCGTCCGGCGGCCCTTTGGCGGGCCTAGGAATTTTTTTGCCGGGCCCCAGGCCGCACCGCTTCTCGTTGATCGCGACTTGATCGCAAACAGGCCGCCGGCCAGTGGCACAGAGCGTGCGAAATCGAAGGGCGCGCAACCCACCGATCAACGTCTTTTCCTCTACCGGAGTACCTCATGCCCAAAGTCCTCAAACCCGCGAACGCCGCCGGCGAACACCTCGTCGACTACGAAGAAAAAGTCTTCGAAGACGTGAAGGCCGAAGCGGGCGAGAAAGCGCTCGTCACCTTCCACACGGTCGCCTTCGAAGGCTCGATCGGCTTCGTCAACCTGCTGCAGGCCACGCGCCTCAAGCGCAAGGGCTTCGAGACTTCCATCCTGCTGTACGGCCCCGGCGTCACGCTGGGCGTGCAGCGCGGCTTTCCGACGCTCGGCGACGAAGCTTTTCCGGGCCACCAGAACTTCAACAAGCAGATCACCAAGTTCATGGAAGAGGGCGGCAAGGTCTACGCCTGCCGCTTCGCGCTGCAGGCGCTGTACGGCCATGGCGAAGGCGCGCTGATCCCGGGCATCACGCCGATCAATCCGCTCGACGTGCTCGACATCATCCTGCTGCATCGCAAGGCCAACGCCTTTATTTTGGACACCTGGACGCTGTGAACCGGGGCGCTGCCATGTCGACACCACGCATCGTCCGGGCCGCTGCGATTCAGATCGCGCCCGATTTCGAGAACCCCGACGGCACAGTCAATAAGGTCCGCGAGGCCATCGACGAAGCCGCGGCCAAAGGCGCGCAGCTCGCGGTCTTCCCCGAGACCTTCGTGCCCTACTACCCGTACTTCTCCTTCGTGCAGCCGCCGGTACAGCAGGGCCCGGCCCATCTGCGGCTGATGGAGCGGGCGGTCGTGGTGCCGGGCCCGGTGACGGACGCGGTGGCCGAACGGGCCAGGGCGCGCGGCGTGGTCGTGGTGCTGGGCGTGAACGAGCGCGACCACGGCAGCCTCTACAACACGCAGCTCGTCTTCGACGCCGACGGCCGCCTTGCGCTCAAGCGCCGCAAGATCACGCCGACATACCACGAACGCATGATCTGGGGCCAGGGCGACGGCGCCGGGCTCAAGGTGGTCGACACGCGGGTCGGCCGCGTCGGCGCGCTGGCCTGCTGGGAGCACTACAACCCGCTGGCGCGCTACAGCCTGATGGCGCAGCACGAAGAGATCCACTGCGCGCAGTTCCCCGGCTCGCTGGTCGGGCCGATCTTCGCGGAGCAGATGGAGGTCACGATCCGCCATCACGCCCTGGAGTCGGGCTGCTTCGTGGTCAATGCCACGGGCTGGTTGGCCGACGAACAGATCCGCGCCGTCACGCCCGACGAAGGCCTGCAGAAGGCGCTGCGCGGCGGCTGCCACACGGCCATTGTCTCGCCCGAAGGCAAGCACCTGGCGCCGCCGCTCACCGAGGGCGAGGGCATGGTGATCGCCGATCTCGACATGGCCTTGATTGCCAAGCGCAAGCGAATGATGGATTCGGTCGGCCACTACGCGCGGCCCGAGCTCCTTAGCCTGGCGCTGAACGACCGCCCCGCCACGACCACGCAGCCCATGCACGGCACGCCCGCATCGGGCACTTCATTCAACGACACCGGGAGCACCCGCCATGACCACGAGCGAAACCCCATCGAGCCGGCAACTGATGACCGAGCTGCAGTCCTTCGGCTTGCGGCTGGCTGATCCGGGCGCCGGCGCGGCCAGCCGCCGCGGCGGCGCGGGGCCGTCGGACCACAAGGCCGTCACAGTCGACGGCCACACGATCATGGTGCCGGTCCACACCTCGAGCGCGTGGAACTCGCCGTTCACGGCGCAGGCGCCGGATGCGGAAGGCCGCAGCACCCTCACGCGCGGCAGCATCCCGATCGCGCGCATCAGCTTTCCGAAGCAGCCGCGCTTCTATGCCATGCAGACCTTCGACGGCGTGCCGTACTCGCACATCGCGACGCTGCACGGCTCGGACGTGCTGGCCACCACCGTGCTGCAGACCTGCATCCGCTACGAGAGCCGCAAGAAGAGCTGCAAGTTCTGTGCGATCGGCCAGTCGCTCGCGGCGGGTCGGACCATCGCGCGCAAGACGCCCGAACAGCTGGCCGAGGTCGCGCGCGCCGCGGTGCTGCTCGATGGCGTCAAGCACATGGTGCTGACCACCGGAACGCCGAACGCCACCGACCGCGGCGCGCAGATCCTCTGCGAGAGCGCCTTCGCGATCAAGGCGGCGGTGGACATTCCGATCCAGGGCCAGTGCGAGCCGCCCGACGACGACCAGTGGTTCCATCGCATGAAGGCCGCGGGCATCGACTCGCTGGGCATGCACCTCGAAGTGGTGACGCCCGAAGTGCGCGAGCGCGTGATGCCTGGCAAGGCCAGCGTGCCGGTCGCGCGCTACATGAGCGCCTTCGAGGCGGCGGTCGGCGTGTTCGGCCGGGGGCAGGTCAGCACCTACATCCTGGCCGGGCTGGGCGACACGCGCGAAGCGATCCTGGAGATCTGCGACCGCCTGCTGGTGCTCGGCGTCTATCCCTTCGTGGTGCCCTTCGTGCCGATCAGCGGGACGCCGCTGGAAGACCATCCTGCGCCCTCGCCGGAGTTCATGAAATCGATCCTGCAATCGCTCGGCCGCAGCTTGGGCGAAGCCAATCTCCGGTCCAGCGACATCAAGGCCGGCTGCGGCAAGTGCGGCGCCTGCTCGTCGCTGTCGGTCTACGAAAGCTGAACATGCCCTGCATCCTCGATGACGTCGTCGAACCGGCCTTGCAGTACGCGCCGGTCGAGTTCCTCGTGCGCGAGGCCGCGCAGGCCTGGGAGCGCGACGAGGCGCATGCCTTGCGCCGCGCCGTCTTCTGCATCGAGCAAGGCATCTTCGCCGGCGACGACCGCGATGCGATCGATGCGCAGGCCCAGCTGCTGGTGGCCATGTCCTGCCTCGGCGGCATGCCCGACCAGGTGGTGGGCACGGTGCGCATCCACGAAGCGGCGCCGGGCCTCTGGTGGGGCTCGCGGCTGGCGGTGCATCCCTCGTTCCGCAGCCAGGGGCACCTGGGCGCGACGCTGATCCGGCTGGCCGTGTCGCGCGCGCATGCGCAGGGCTGCGAGACTTTTCTTGCGCATGTGCAGTCGCAGAACGTGGCGCTCTTCCACAAGCTGCACTGGCGCTCGCTCGGCGAACTGGCCATCCACGGTCGGCCGCACACCGAGATGCAGGCGGAGCTGGATTTCTATCCGCCTTGCCACGATGCCGTGAGCGGTTTCGTGTCGCGTCGCAAGGGCACCGCATGACAAGCCTGGCCGAGATCGTTGCCGAGCTGCGCGCGAGCCGCGGCTTCGCGCACAAGCGCGATATCTCCGATATCGTGTCGGCGCTCGGCCAGGCGCTGCCGGGCGGCGCTGCCGACCTGTCGCAGGTGGTGCCGCTGGGCGACGACTGCGCGGCCATTCCCGACGGCCAGGGCGGCTATCTGCTCTTCGCCATCGAAGGCCTGGTCGAGGACTTCATCGAACGCATGCCCTGGTTCGCGGGCTACTGCGCGGTGATGGTCAACGTGAGCGACATCTACGCGATGGGCGGCCGGCCGACGGCTGTCGTCGATGCGCTTTGGAGCGCCGGCATGGACCCGGCGGACCAGATGCTCAAGGGCATGGCCGAGGCCTCGGCGAAATACGCGGCGCCGATCGTCGGCGGCCACAGCAACAATCGCAGCACGCGCCCGCAATTGGCGGTGGCGATCCTGGGCCGCGCGCGGAAGCTGCTGACCAGCTTCTCCGCGCGCCCCGGCGACCAGCTCGTGATGGCCGTCGATCTGCGCGGCGCCTACGAGGAGCCCTTCCCCTACTGGAACGCATCGACCCGCGCTCCGGCCGCGCGGCTGCGCGGCGATCTGGAGCTGCTGCCGCAGCTGGCGGAAGCGGGCCTTTGCGATGCCGCCAAGGACATCAGCATGGCCGGTGCCGTGGGCACGGCGCTGATGCTGCTCGAATGCTCGCAGGCCGGCGCAGTGATCGACCTGGACGCTATGCCGCGTCCCGCCGGCGTGCCCCTGCTGCGCTGGCTGAGCTCCTTCCCCAGTTACGGCTTCATCCTCAGCGTGCGCCCCGAGAAGCTTGCCGGCGTGCTGGCCCGCTTTGCCGCGCGCGACCTCGCCTGTGCCGTGGTGGGCGACGTCAACGACACGCGCACGCTGGTGCTCAAGCAGGGCGCCGAGCGCGAACTGTTCTGGGACCTGAACCGCGACGCCTTCATCTGCGAGGCTGCCGATGCGCAGGTGCTCCATGCGTGACGAAGGCCGCACGCAGGCGCCGCTGAAGATCGGCCTGCTCACGCATTCGGTCAACCCGCGCGGCGGCGTGGTGCACACGATCGAGCTCGCCCATGCCCTGCACGATGCCGGCCACCAGGTCACGGTGATGGCGCCGGCCGCACCGGGCCAGAACTTCTTCCGGCCCGTGCGTTGCGCCACCGAACTGGTGCCGGTCGCCGGCGCGTCGCGCAACATGGTGGAGATGGTCGGCCAGCGCATCGAGGCCTATGTCTCGCACCTCTCGGCCTTGCTGCAGCACACCCGCTTCGACGTGCTGCACTGCCACGACGGCATCGGCGGCAACGCGCTGGCCACCCTGCGCGAACGCGGACTGATCGACGGCTTCGTGCGCACCGTGCACCATCTCGACGATTTCGCTGACGCGCAGCTGATGCGCTGGCAGCAGCGCTCGGTCACCGAAGCCAGCCAGGTGTTCTGCCTGAGCCGCCAGTGGCACGAGGTGCTGGCGAAGCAGCACGGCATCGACGCATCGGAGGTATGGAACGGCATCGACACCCGGCGCTTCACGCCCGTGCCCGAAGCGGGCGATGCGGCGCTGGCGCGCAGGCTCGGCATTCGCACGGATGCGCCGGTGCTGCTCGCCGTGGGCGGCGTCGAGGAACGCAAGAACACGCTGCGCCTGCTGCAGGCCTTCATCCGGCTGCGCGCCACGCGGCCCGATCTCCAGCTCGTGGTGGCCGGCGGCGCGAGCCTGCTGGACCACGCGAAGTACGCGCACGACTTCGCCGCGCTGGTGCGGGCCGCCGAGCTGCCGACCGGCCCTCTTCAGCCGCTCCTGATCACCGGCCCGCTGGCCGATGCCGGGATGCCCGGCCTCTATCGGCTGGCCGACGCGGTGGCGATGCCCTCGGTGCGCGAAGGCTTCGGCCTGGTCGTGCTCGAGGCGCTGGCCAGCGGCGTGCCGGTCGTGGTCTCGCGCATCGCGCCCTTCACCGAGTATCTGGACGCGGAGGACTGCAGCTGGGCCGATCCCCTCGACCCGGAATCCATCGCCCGCGCGATCGCGGCCGCATTGGACAGTGCATCACCCGATCGGATTGCCCGGTCCTCTGAACGTCTTGCCCGCCGTTTCAGTTGGGCCACGAGCGCAGAGCGCCATGTCGCGCTCTACCGACGCCGTTGAAGGGAGAAACACCATGCCCGTCATGCATTTCAACGTGCGCTGGCCCGACCAGAGCGAGACGCGCTGCTATTCGCCTTCGCTCGTGGTGCAGGACTACCTGATCCCCGGCCAGCGCTACGCGCTCGGCGATTTCGTGGCCCGCGTGCGCGAGGCGCTGGTCATCGCTTCCGAGCGGGTGCGCGCCAAGTACGGCTTCGCCTGTTCGCAGGCGATGGACCAGCTCGCCGAGATCGAGGCCATCGCCCTGCGCTTCGGCGACGAGCCCGATGCGCAGGTCACCGTGATCGCCTTCGATTGACTTCTCTTCGCCTCCTTTTCGAGATGCCCCACATGCCCACCACTTCAAGCACCCACTACAGCGTCATCATCGTCGGCGGCGGCCAGGCCGGCCTCGCGATGAGTCACTGCCTGCAGCAGCGCGCCATCGAACACCTGGTGATCGAGAAGCGCAGCCTGGTCCACACCTGGCGCACGCAGCGCTGGGATTCCTTCTGCCTGGTCACGCCCAACTGGCAGTGCAATCTGCCCGGCTGGTCCTACACCGGCAGCGATCCGCACGGCTTCATGGTCAAGGACGAGCTCAATGCCTGGCTGGCCGGCTTCGTCGAGCAGGTGCAGGCGCCCGCGCTCGAAGGCGTGAGCGTCGACAAGGTCTCGCGCGCCGGCGAGGCGGATCGCTTCACGGTCGAGACCAGCGCCGGCCGCTTCAGCGCCGACCAGGTGGTGGTGGCCTCCGGCGGCTACCACAAGCCGGTGGTGCCGCGCATGGCCGAGCGCGTGCCCTCGTCGGTGGTGCAGTACCACTCGGCGCAGTACCGCAATCCGGCGCAGCTGCCCGAGGGCGCGGTGCTGGTGGTGGGTTGCGGGCAGTCGGGCGCGCAGATCGCCGAAGACCTGCACCTCGCCGGCCGCAAGGTGTTCCTGGCCACCGGCAATGCGCCGCGCTGCGCGCGCTTCTACCGCGGCAAGGACGTGGTCGACTGGCTGGCCGACATGAACTACTACGACATGCCGGTCACCGAGCATCCGCTGCGCGAAGGCGTGCGCGACAACACCAACCACTACGTGACCGGCCGCGACGGCGGGCGCGACATCGACCTGCGCCGCTTCGCGCTGGAGGGCATGGAGCTCTACGGCCTGTTGACCGGGCTCGACGGCGACCTGCTGCAGTTCCAGCCCAACCTGCGCGAGCACCTGGATCATGCGGACCAGGTCTTCAACAGCATCAATGCGTCGATCGACAAGTTCATCGCCGGCAACGGCATCGATGCGCCGCCGGGCGTTCCTTACGTGCCGGTGTGGGAGCCCGCCGAGGAACGGACCACGCTGGGTCTGCGCGCGTCGGGCATCACGAGCGTGCTGTGGTGCATCGGCTTCCTGCCCGACTTCGCCTGGGTCGATGCGCCGGTGTTCAACGGGCGCGGCGAGCCGATGCACCTGCGCGGCGTGACGCAGCAGGCCGGGCTCTATTTCCTCGGACTGCCGTGGCTGCACACCTGGGGCTCGGGTCGTTTCTCCGGCGTGGCGCGCGATGTGCTCTACCTGGCCGAGCAGATCGAAGCCCTGCAGCGCGGGCGCGCGAGCACGCCGCTCGCGGCCGAAGCGCTCGCCTGAAGCGAAGAAGGCTCAGGCCAGCGCGGCCGGCCGGGGCAGCAGCCCGAGGAAGTGATCGAGCATCTGGAAGTGGTCGTCCAGGAACTGCTCTTCGCGCGCGCACAGTTCGCCGATCGGCACCCACTCGACGGCCTCGGCGTCGTCGTCCGCGCGCACCGCCGGCAGCTCGCGATCGCCCAGATCGAAGAAATGCCCGTGGGTGATGGTGCGGCCGCGCTGGCTGCGATCGGGGCGGTCGAAGACCTCGGTGCTGGCCAGGCAGGCGAGCAGCGTGGCGGCCGGAAGATCGAGGTGCGTTTCTTCCTCGAGTTCGCGCAGCGCGGACTGCAGCGTGGTCTCGCGCTGTTCGAGAAAGCCGCCCGGCACCGCGGCCAGGCCCTTGCCCGGCGCATGGCCGCGGCGGATCAGCAGCGCGTGGTCGCGGCATTTCACGACGCAATCGACCGTGACCAGCACCACCGGGTAAGGCGATGCGGCCCATGACTCGTCGTGCTGTCGGAGGATCTCCCACTCCTGCGCAAGCTGGCCGAACAGCGGCGCGGCCATCCATGCGTGCAGGAAGGCGAGAGTGCTCGCCGGCACGGCGCGGGCCAGCGTTTGCGGCGCGTCCTTCGCGTTGCCGAAGATCGCGGCGCGCACCGCGTTCGCACTCGCGGTGTGAACGCGCTCCACCGCTTGCAGCGTCCAGCCTTCGAAGCCGTGGAGGTAGTCGCGCGTGGCGTCCTTGACGTGGCCGATCAGCACGGTCGACGAGGGCAGGGATGCACCTTGCGCGGAGAGCGCCGCATCGATCTCCTGCCGCACCTCGGCGAACCAGCGCTCGTCGTCGAAGTGGTCACGCATCGGCACGAAGAGCACGCGCTCGCGGTCGGCCCCCGGCAGTGCAAGGCGGAGCATCTCCGCGCGCTCCTGCCAGCTGAAGGGGTTCTTCGGCGAACGCGCCTGGAAGGCGGAGCCGATCACCACCGCCACGCGCGGCGCCGCTTCGAGCGCCTTCTTCAGCAGGGCCTGGTGGGCGTTGTGGAAGGGCTGGAAGCGGCCGATGAGGACGGCGAGGTCGTGTGCTGCGGGGTGGGCGGTCATGAGCGAATTCTGGCAGCCGCTGCTGTCGCCTCCGCGGTGCCCCGGTGCATTGCAGCCATGTGTGTCATGACAAAGCGCCTATGGAGTCATGAATACTTAAGGCGTACTCTCAGATGCAATAGCCAGCGCGCCCTTGTCGGATGAGGCGATACGGCCGAACTGGGGTTGGAAAGGACAAAGCGACATGGGGTCACCAGCAGAGATGTGCAAGAGACTTCAACGGTTGTTTGCCTGGATGTTCCTGCTGGCGACGATCTCGCTGTCCAGCTTGGTCGGGGTTGAGATTGTCTTTCCACCTCCGCCCATAGCCCCTCCGCCAGAGCGTTCACTCTTGGATCTCCTCGAGTTCGATCTGCCCGACCCGCAGCTGCTGGCTGTCGTTGTGGCGCTGGTCGTGGAAGTTGCGTCATTCGCCGGCCTGACCATCACGACGCTGCTGGATTGGCTGGACATTCGCCACCACCGCTCTGCCTAGTCGGCAAGTGCCCCTCGACAGGCTTCGGGCCGGTTAGAGACCCGCTCGGATTCGCTTAGCCGATGACGGAATCGGTTCACTCGCCTCGCGGTCAATGTCACTGCAAAGCGCCTCGTCAAGGACGGGCTCCTCCCCGTGGAGCAGTCGTGTTCGGGCCGCAAGCACTACAGCCTTGTGCACGGCCTCCGGCAAGGTGCGTCCGTTCAGATAGTCGGCGATCAAGGCTTCGGCGGCTGCAAAGAAAAGGGACATGGCATATCTCCCCCAGCCCCTGTGGGCGCAGCACTGAGTAGACCTCAGCGGCGAGCGCCTCGCCGATCCGGCGCGCCAGTCTCCCCCCGGCCGTCAGGACCGCTCAAGGCCGTCCTGAAGCTTGGTGAAGGCGCCCCACAGCCTCTTACAGACGAGGGTCGCTACTCAAGAAAGCTGGCCCGTATCTGGTCCCCTGCGGTCCCATCTTCGGTGCCATAGCCATCGCCGAGCGCAGCGCACTCGGTGACTACACATTCAGCAAAGGTCCGCACAGCGGGCGGGACCGGTTCACCAGCCTTCAGGAGGCCAGCCATCACAGCCAGCTCTTCGAAAACCTCGGAGGGGTCTCGATTTGGTTCCATGATCGAATATTAGGTCGCAGCCGCGATGGCTTCCACAGGTGAATGACCTTAAAAAGTAAGTTCACGTGCTCCCCAGTGGCTCGACGCGCCCTTGGAGAATTAGGCGGCTTCCTAAGCCCGGCTTAAGTTTGCCGCCCTACGCTTGGAACTGACAGTCAGTCGGCGCTGGTAGAGGTTGCTTCGGCGCCCGCCCTTTACGGGCGGTTCCTCGATGCCGGCGGCTGTCGCGAATTCCAACGCGCGGGCATAAAAAAGCCCGCCTGTCGGCCACCCGAATGCGCACGCTTCGTAGGCTTGCGTGGCCCCGAACTGCGAGGGCATCAGACCAAGCGACTCAGCTTCACTTGCACGCGGGGCGTCGCCCCGCGCTTGTCCCGGCCGTCAAACGATATCAATCAAATCAACAACTTACTGGTGCCCTCGACAGGAATCGAACCTGTATCTGAGTCTTAGGAGGACCCCGTTCTATCCATTGAACTACGAGGACGAAGGCGATGGCGACTTTACCAGTTCAGTCGTACTTCACCGTGTAGATCAGGTCGATCCCGCTCTGCTGGCCGGCCTGGCCGCGCAGGGTCAGGCGACGGGTCAGGTCGTAGAAGACGAACAGCGAGCCGAGGGTGCCCGAGAGGCTGCGCTCGTAGGTGACGTAGAAATCCTGGGAGATGCGCTTGCCCACCGTGACGGCCGATTCGCGCAGGTCGCCGCCGCTGCCCGGGCCCTTGAAGCCGATTTCGTCGAGGCCGAAGCGGCTCGCGAGCCCGCCGCCGGTGCCGCCCTTGCCGAGCCCGCCCAGCAAGGCCAGCGCGGCCTGCTGCAGCAGCACCGATTCGCCGCCGCTGGTGGCCGAGGCGCGGCCCAGCACCACCCACGACAGCGTCTCCGCGTCCGACAGCGTGGGCTCGGAATACAGCCGCACGCGTGGCGTCTGTGCGGTGCCTCTGATCTGGACGCCGGCGCGCTGCGAGATGTTGGGCCGGATCGCGAGGATGTCGAGTGCCGGATTGTCGAAGGGGCCGTTGAAGCGCGCCACGCCGGTTTCCACGTCCAGCCGCTGGCCGTAGGCGCGGTACTGGCCCTTGACGGTCCTGACTTCGCCCGTGATGCGCGGCGGCGCGTTCAACGCGGTGCTGCGGATGTCGAGCTTGCCCTCCAGCCGCGTGGTGAGGCCGCGCCCCTGCACCGCGAAATCGTCGCCGAGATCGAAGTTGACCGCGATGTCGGGCGGCTTCGCGGTCTGCGCCTTGGCCACCTGCGCATCGTCGCGCACCGCCTGGCGCCGGGCGGCTTCGGCGGCCTCGCGGTCCTTGGCGGCCGAGCGCACCACCACGTCGCTGCCGAGGCCGGGCGCGGTCTCGTCGGGCAGGATGACGACGGCGCGGTCGGTCTTGAGGTTGCCGCGCACGCTGAACTGGCCGCCGTCGAGCCGCGCTTGCAGGTCGCCCGAGAGCGTGACCTGGCGGTCGCTGCGCACCAGCATGCGCAGCGCGCGCAGCTGGGCTTGCATGGCCATGCGGATGCCGGTGCCGGCGGCCGGCGCCGCGCCCCAGCTGAGCTCGCCGCGTGCCGAGAGCGTGCCGCCATCGCTCGCGGCCTCGCTGGCCGCAGTGCTGAGGTTGCCGCTCTGGCCCGGGATGCGCGCGCTGCTGCCGGTGCCGCCCTTGAGCGTGAACTCGGTGATCTCGATGCGCTCGCCGGTGAGCTTCGCGCGCAGGCGCCCGTCGCGCAGGTCCAGCCCCTCGACCAGCGCGCGCAGCGCGAGCTTGTCGGCGCCGAGCGTGCCGTTCCAGCGCGGCAGCGCGCGATTGCCAGAGAGTGCGGCGTCGGCCTCCAGCGTGCCGGCCACGCGCCAGCCCGGCGGCGCCAGCATTGACCAGACGCCGAGATTGGGCAGGCGCGCCGTCACGCGGCCGGCCAGCGGCGCATCGGCCGCCCATTGCCAGCCGCCCGCGCGCTGCTGCACGCGCGTGCTGGCTTCGGCGTTGATCTGGCCGGCGCGCTCGCTGTCCCAGGCCAGGCCGGCGCGCACGGTATCGCCCTCGGCATCGAGCCGCAGCTCGGCCTGGCGCAGGCCGGCCGGCGTGCTCGGGCCATCGCCCGCCGCGTTCATGCTGCGTTCGCTCGCGCTGCCGGTGCCGCGGCTCGTGATGCGCGTGACCAGCGCGGCCTCGCCGGCCTGCACGCGGATGTCGCCGCTTTCGCGCCTGAGCCGGGCGCGCGCGCGCAGCGCATCGCCGGCATCGATGTCCCAGTCGCCGTCGAACAGCAGGTCGCCGCTGATGCCGACCTCGGCCAGCGCGGCGCCACCGCCCAGCGCCTCGGCCCAGGCCATCGGCAGGCCCTGCAGGCGGCCCTTCGATTGCAGGCGGAAGGCGCGGTTGGAGGCGCCGCCGCTGTGGCTGTAGCGCAGGGGTTCCCACTCGATGCGCAGGGTGCCGGGCGCCGGTCCGCGCAGCGTGGCGGCCGCGGCGGAGGCCTCCACGTCGAGGCGGTCCGCCGTGCCGCTGCGCAGGGTGGCGCTGACGGCGCGGCTCAGCTCCACGGTCCAGGGGCCGGTGCTGGCGGCGGCGCTGTCCTGCATCTGCGCGCGCAAGCTGGCGACCGCGACGCGCCACTGCTTCGCCCGCTCCAGGCCGCCGCTGGCGCGGGTGTCGAGCGTGAACTTCTGCGTGCCGCTGCGGGCCTCGCCCTTCAAGTCCAGCGTGGCCTGCGCCAGGCTGCCGGCGAGTTCGGCGCGCAGCTCGCGCAGCAGCACGGTGGTCGCGGGCCCGTTGGCGGGCTGCGCCAGACGCAGGTCCAGGCGCGGCACGGACAGGTTGGCTTTCAGCGTGGGCTCGGCCGAGCCGCGCGGCGCCGGTTCGCTGGCGTTCTGCAGGCGCCGCTGCACGGCTTGCCAGCCGCCTTGCCAACTGGCATCGAGCCGCGCGCTGCCTTGCGCCGTCATGCCTGCGAACACGGCCGAGAGCCCGGGCAGGCGCTCGACCCAGGCCTGCAGCGCGGCCGCATCGTCGACCTGGGCCTTGATCTCGCCGCCGCCGCTGGCCGGCGCGATGCGGCCTTGCACCTGGGCGCCGCCGCCCGGCATCGCGAGCTTCAAGTCGCCGCTCGCGGCCTGGTCTGCGACGCGCACCTGCAGCTTGCCTTCGACGCTGGCGTTCGATGCCTCGATGCGCAGCGTGCGCAGCTCCAGCACCTGCGCCTGCCACTGGCCGCGCGCCAGCGCGCGGTCGAGGCGCAGGCCTTCCATCGCCTTGCTGCCGGCGCCGCCCTCGGCCTGCAGCGCCACGTCGAATATCAGCGCTTCGCCGCGCTGCTCGGCATTGATGCTGCCGCTCACCGGTGCGCCGGCAAGCTCGGTATGCAGCGCGCCGGGACGCACGCTGCGCACCTTCGCGCGCGCTTGCCACGGCGCGGGTGCGGGGCTCCAGCGGCCCTCGGCCTCGATGCGGCCGCCGCCGGCGCGCACGGTCGCCTGGGGCAGGGTCCAGGTCGTGCCGTCGAAGCTGGCGCGCGCCTCGATCCGCTCGACGGGCAGCTTGCCGGTGTCCCAGGGGCCGGGCTCGGCGTTGCGGATGTCGGCGCTGGCCTGCCAGACCGTGGCGGCGCCTGTGCTGCCTGCGTCGGGGCCGGCCTCGACCTTGCCGCTCAGCAGCGTGGCCGGCGCCTCGGGCCACAGGCGGGCCAAGTCGACGTTCTGCAGATCGGCCTTGGCGTCGATCACGGGCTGCGGCAGCCAGGGCGCGATGTGGGCGTCGAGCTGCGCCTGCATCGGCGCCGCCGTGCTGTCTTCGGCCGGCTTCAGTTGCGCCGCCACCGCGAGCCGCGCATCGGCGCCGGCGAGCGTGCCTTTCACCGTCGCCTGGGCCAGCACGTCGATGCCGCGGTCCTCGGCCAGCGGGGCGCGCACCCGGCCGTCGAGCGCGGCATCGATTGCCATCGGCGCCGGACCCTGCAGCTTGACGCGCGCGCTGTAGTGGCCGTCGGCGATGTCCACGCCGCTCACCTCGAGTTGATGCTCGGCGCCGGCATAGCGGTAGCTGCCGGCCAGCTGGGTGGCCTGCAGCGCGGGCGGGCCGGCCCAGCGCAGTTCGTCGATGCGGAAGGGCAGCTCGACCTCGACCGGCAGCACGATCTGCTCCAGGGGCTCGAGCGGCTTGTCGTCGACCGGGCCGCGACGCTCGATGAGCAGCTGCGCCGCATGCACTTCGCCGAGCTGCACCTTGCGCTTCAGCAGCGGCGCCAACTGCCAGCCGATCTTCGCCTCGTGCACTTCCACCGCCAGCGCTTCGCTCTGCCAGCGCAGCCAGCCGATGCGCCCGCCCGCGCGCAGCGAGCCCGTGACTTCGCGGCTTTCCAGTGTCTGGCCCGCGGGCAGGTAGCGCGCGGCGCGCGCGAGCGCGAAGGCCAGCGATTCGTTCGAGCCCAGCCACCACCAGGCGCCGGCCGTGAGCGCCGCCACCAGCACGACCAGGCCGAGGAGGCTCCAGGCCAGTGCGCGCAGCGCACGGCGGCCGAGCGAGCGCTTCGGCGGCGGGGCGGGGGACTGCGTCTGTTCCTGCATTTCAGAAGGTGAAGCCCAGCCGCAGGTGCAGCCTGAATCTCTTCGTGTCCACGCCGTAGGCCAGGTCGGCCTGCACCGGTCCCACCGGGCTGCGCCAGCGCGCGCCCACGCCGACGCCGACCTTGGCCTTGAGTTCGCCGGGCTTGTCGGCCACGGCACCGGCATCGACGAACACCGTGCTCTCCCATTCGGTCATCTTTCCGCGATAGACGAAGGGGCGCTGCCATTCGACGCTGGCGACCCCGAGGTAGCGGCCGGCGACGATCTGGCCGTCGCTGCGCACGGTGCCGATCTGGCGGTAGCTGTAGCCGCGCACCGTGGTGTCGCCGCCGGTCAGGTACATCAGCGTGGAGGGGATCTGCGCGCGATCCTGGGCCACCACGGCGCCGGCCTCGGCGCGCAGCTGGATGCGGCCGCTGCGGGCCTGAGTCCCGTCGTCGCTCTTCACGGTGCCGAGCGGCACGATGCCGAGCCAGCGCCCGTAGACGCGCGTGAAGGGCAGGTGCTCGCCGGTCAGCGTGTAGCCGAGGCCGAGCTCCAGCGCCAGGCCGTGGCCGCGCGTCGGTGCGCCCGCGTTGTCGAAGTAGCGGCCGGTCCAGCCCCAGTTGACGCTCAGCGCCGAGGCCGACGGCGGTGCGGCGATGCCGCGGTTCTGCGTGTAGTCGTACTGCAGGAAGTAGTTGAAGTCGATGTGGTCGCCGGCTTTGCTGCGTCCGCCGCGCAGCCGGCCGCTGTCGACCTTGTAGCTGCCGGAGGTTTCGTTCTTCAGCAGACCCGAGCCGAACAAGCGCCACCCCTTGTCGTCGGGGATCGCGTTCCACTCGGTGCCCAGCGACTTGGTTTCGCGGTCCACCGAGAGCTTGGAGACGGCGCGCCAGCCGAGCAGCGGCATGCGGTTGTGGATGTGGTCGATCGACAGCCGCGGCCCGCTGTCGGTGGTGAAGCCGACGCCCAGCACCACTTTCTGCAGCGGCGCTTCGCGCAATTGGGCGATGACCGGCGCCCACAGCGGGTTGGTGCCGTCGGTGTCGAGGGTCAGGAAGACGGAGTCGTAGTAGCCGCTGCTCGCGAGGCGCTGCTGCGCATCGAGCAGCTTCTGCTGGTCGTAGTCGCTGCCGGTGGGTATGCGCGCGATCCGGCGCGTGCCGTCGGCGTCGTAGCGCTCGCTGCCGCGCACGTCCAGCGGGCCGAAGCGGTAGGCCGGGCCGGACTGGTAGTTGAGGCTGAGCTTGGCCTCGCTGCGGTCGGCGTCGATTTCGGCGCGGCTCGCGCTGATGCTGCCGGTGGGGAAACGCTTGGCCGTCAGACTGCGCAGCGTGGCGGCCTTGGCGTTGTCCCAGGCCAGCTGGGTGAAGGGTTGGCCGGCGCGCAGCGGCCAGTCGGTGCGGATCGTGTCGCGCTGGGTCTCGGCCGTGGCGTCGCTCTCGATCGGCCCGCCGAAGCCGATCTGCACGTTGGCGACGCGCGTAAGTTCGCCGGGCTCGACCGTGATCGTCACCTCGCGCGGCGCCTTGGCTTCAGGCGTCTCGCGCAGTTCCAGCGTGAGCGTGGGCGTGAAGTAGCCGAGGGTGCCGAGCAGCTCGCGCGCGTTCCCTTCGGCGGCCACCATCAGGCGCGAGAGTTCGGCCGCGCCGAGGTCGTCGAGCTGGCGGTAGCGCTGGATTTCGAGGTGGCGCACGAGGTAGTCGCGCACGGTGTCGGGCGCCTTCACCTCCACCGCGAACGCATCGCGCTGCGATGCCGGCCTGTCGCTGCTGGTTACCGGGCTCGCGGCAGTTTGCGTTTCCGCCGGCTCGCTCTTCGGCAGCAGGCTGCACCCTTGCAACAGAAGGGTGCCTGCACAAAAGAACGCCGGCATCCACGCCGGCGCGAGAGAGCGAACCACCCTGAGCATGCGGCCATTTTGACAGCATGCGCAGGGCGCCCTCGACGGGCGGGGGAGCGCGGGGCTCCTTTTTCAGGCGCGCCCGCTGACCTTTCGCGCCAGCAGCCAGACCACAGGGGGCGTCAGCATGCGGGCCAGCGCCTTGACGCGGTCGACGCGGTGCGTCTTCATGAAGACCGAGGCCGATTCGTCCCCGTGCTGCTTGCCGGCGAGCGGGCTGGTGTAGTAGTAGGCGGCGACCGAACGGCGCGGCCGGCCGTCCGGCGCCTGCAGCGGCTTGGTGTGGCCGTGGTAGCTCGCGGGGCCGTGCGGCAGCACGATGGTGCGGCCGAACTCGGGCTGCACGGTGGTCACGCAGCGGTCCTGCTTCTTGTCCCAGAGTTCGAGCCCGGAACCCCAGGCCGGGTCCCATCCCTTGTTGAGGTAGGTGATGAAGACCATCTCGTTCTTCAGCCCCAGATGCCGGTGGCGGTTGAAGTCGCGGTGCACGGCGAAGGTTGCGCCGGTCCTGCTTTCGTGCAGCCCGCCGCCGAACAGCTTGGGATCGGGCAGCAGGTAGTCGACGCCGCTGAGCGACGAGAGCCAGTCGATGAACCAGCCCGAATTGATGATGTCGAAGTACAGCTGCGAGGCCGGGCCCAGCGCCACGCCGAGCACCGAGCGCCGCGTCGATTCGTACTGGGTCTTGATGTCGGCCCAGCCGCCGCCGGGAAGCATGTCGAACTCTTCGGCCACGAGCTCCAGCAGGGCCGGGTGGAAGATGTTCTCGAGAACCAGGTGCGGGAACGGCGAGGCGGCCAGCAACTTCTGGTGCAGGCGTTCGCGCTGCTCGGGTGCAAAAAGGGAGCGGTCGACGAGCTCGGCACGCGGCAGGCGCACGCCGCGGATGCTGATGAAATCGGCCGGTGGCTGGAATCGCGCTTCCAGCAATGCGCCGGCCAAAGGCTGCTCGAGTACCGGGGAGTCCAGCGGAAAAGAAAGCACGGCAGACATGGCACACCTCCTGCGGACGCAGCGTCAACAAAACGCCATATTTGAATCCTTAGGTGTTAACTGTAACCTGAGGTCTCAACGTTGTGACAACTTTTTTACGCGTTTTCGGCCCTGCGGATGGCCTATCCCGCCGCGTGCTTGCTGCGTGCGAGGGGCTATTTTGACAGCAGCCGCATGGCCTCTTCGAGGCCCTTGAGAGTAAGCGGATACATGCGATGCGACACGAGTTGTTGCATCACGGCAATGCTTTGCCGGTATTGCCACACGCCCTGCGGCTCCGGGTTGATCCATGCGAACTTCGGGAAGGCGTGGGTCAGGCGCTGGATCCACTCGGCGCCGGCTTCCTCGTTGTTGTATTCGACGCTGCCGCCCGGCTGCAGGATCTCGTAGGGGCTCATGGTGGCGTCGCCGACGAAGACCAGCTTGTAGTCCTTGTTGTACTTGCGAATGATGTCCCAGGTCGCGAACTTCTCGGAGAAGCGGCGCCGGTTGTTCTTCCACATGAAGTCGTAGACGCAGTTGTGGAAGTAATAGAACTCAAGGTGCTTGAACTCGGTCTTGACGGCCGAGAACAGCTCTTCGACGCGCTGGATGTGCTCGTCCATCGTGCCGCCCACGTCCATCAAGAGCAGCACCTTGACGTTGTTGTGGCGCTCGGGCCGCATCTTGATGTCGAGATAGCCGGCGTTGGCCGCCGTCGAGCGGATCGTGTCGTCGAGGTCCAGTTCGTCCTCGTGGCCCTCGCGCGCGAACTTGCGCAGCCGCCTGAGCGCGATCTTGATGTTGCGCGTGCCGAGTTCCTGGCTGTCGTCGTAGTCCTTGTAGGCGCGCTGGTCCCACACCTTGACCGCGCTCTTGTTCTTGCCCGCGCCGCCGATGCGGACGCCCTGCGGGTTGTAGCCGCCGTGGCCGAAGGGCGAGGTGCCGCCGGTGCCGATCCACTTGCTGCCGCCTTCGTGGCGTTCCTTCTGCTCCTCGAAGCGCTTCTTGAGCGTTTCCATGAGCTCGTCCCAGCCCATCTTCTCGATCTTGGCTTTCTCCTCGGCCGTGAACTCGCGCTCCAGCGTCTTGCGCAGCCAGTCGAGCGGCACTTCCTTGGTGAAGTCGGTCACCAGGTCGACGCCCTTGAAGTAGGCGGCGAAGGCGCGGTCGAACTTGTCGTAGTGCTTCTCGTCCTTCACCAGCGCGGTGCGCGAGAGGTAGTAGAAGTCGTCGAGGCCGAAGGCATCGTCGGAGTTCGGGCCGACCACGTCGGCCTGCAGCGCTTCGAGCAGGGTCAGGTATTCCTTGACCGAGACCGGCAGCTTGGCCGAGCGCAGGGTGTAGAAGAAGTCGATCAGCATGGCGCATCACTCCTTGGGTTCGGGACGCGGCTTGTCCAGCAGATAGAGCAACTGGGCGCGCACCTCGGGCCACTCGCCCGATCGCAGGCTGTACATCACCGTATCGCGGATCGTGCCGTCGCGGCGTAGGGCATGGCCGCGGATCACGCCGTCCTTCCTTGCGCCGAGGCGTTCGATGGCGCGCTGCGACGCGTGATTGAAATTGTCCGTGCGCCAGCCGACAACGTGGCAGCCGAGGGTATCGAAGGCGTGCGTCATCATCAGCAGCTTGCAGGTGGTGTTGACGTGCGTGCGCTGGCAGCGCTTGGCGTACCACGTGTACCCGATCTCGACGCGCTTCACCGCGGGCAGGATGTCGTGATAGCTCGTCGAGCCGAGCACGGTGCCGCTCGCTTCGTCGGTCACCGCGAAGGCGAAGCGGTTGCCGGCCTCGCGCATCTGCAGTGCGCTCTCGATGTAGCCGCGCGTGTCCTGCGGCTCGGGCACCGAGGTGACGCGGATCTTCCACAGCTCGCCGTCGGCCGCTGCGGCGCGCAGGCCTTCTTCGTGCGCCAGCGCGAGCGGCACCAGCGCGATGCCGCGCGAGCTGAGCGTGACTGGCTCGACAAACCCCATCGTCAACTCCTCGGAGAGCCGTATTTGCGCGTGTACCAGGCGCGCGCGATCTGCACGCCGCCACCGCCGCCGAGGCCGATCAGCAGGATGCCGGCAATGGCGCTGTTGCTGTAGCCGCCGTTGCCCAGGGCGTCGAAGCCGAGCGCGAGGCCGAGCCAGCGGCCCAGGAGCGCGCCAACGACGAACATGACCGCCTGTGCCACGCCAAGCAGCAGCAACTGGCGGGTGGGTTGGCGGTCTTCGCTCATCGGTTGTGGCGTTGCATGAAGACGAGCTTCTCGAACAGCGTCACGTCCTGCTCGTTCTTGAGCAGCGCGCCCACCAACGGCGGCACCGCGACCTTGTCGTCCTTGCTCTGCAGCGCCTCGAGCGGAATGTCTTCGGCCACCAGCAGCTTGAGCCAGTCGAGCAGCTCGGAGGTCGAAGGCTTCTTCTTCAGGCCCGGCAGGTTGCGCACGTCGTAGAAGGTCTTCATGGCCGAGGCCAGCAACTCCTGCTTGAGGCCGGGGAAATGCACCGCGACGATGCTCTTCATCGTGTCGGCATCGGGGAACTTGATGTAGTGGAAGAAGCAGCGGCGCAGGAAGGCGTCGGGCAGCTCCTTCTCGTTGTTGGAGGTGATGAAGACCACCGGCCGGTGCTTGGCGCGGATCAGCTCGCGCGTCTCGTAGCAGTAGAACTCCATGCGGTCGATCTCGCGCAGCAGGTCGTTCGGGAATTCGATGTCGGCCTTGTCGATCTCGTCTATCAGCAGCGCCACTGGCTCGTCGGAGGTGAAGGCCTGCCACAGCACACCCTTGACGATGTAGTTGTGGATGTCCTTCACGCGTGCGTCGCCGAGCTGCGAATCGCGCAGCCGGCTCACCGCGTCGTATTCGTAGAGGCCCTGCTGGGCCTTGGTGGTCGACTTGATGTGCCACTGGAGCAGCGGCAGGTCGAGTGCCTGCGCCACTTCTTCCGCGAGCATCGTCTTGCCGGTGCCGGGTTCGCCCTTGACGAGCAGCGGGCGCTTGAGCGTGATGGCGGCGTTGACCGCGAGCATCAGATCCTGTGTGGCGACGTAGTTGTCGGAACCCTTGAATTTCATGAGTGGCGTGGAGCAGGGTGGATGAAATGACACATCATTCAACTGCGACGCGCAACGCCCGGTGCTTCACGCATGGGACCGCAGAGGGCCCCCGCATATAATCAAAAGTTGATCTGAAATCTGTATCTCCACGAGATTGTGCGCGCAAAATGAACCAGTTGTTGACCACGATGTTTGCCTTCGCTGTCGCTTGCGTGACGGTCTCGGCCCAAGCTCAGAAGATCACGGGCAATGCCGAAAACGGCTCGAAGAAAGTGGCGATGTGCGTGGGCTGCCACGGCATCATCGGCTACCAGGCCAGCTTCCCTGAGATCCACAAGGTCCCGATGATCGCGGGCCAGAGCGCCACCTACATCGCCTCGGCGCTCACAGCCTACAAGGGCGGCGACCGCAAGCACCCGACCATGCGCGCCATCGCCGACACGCTGAGCGAGCAGGACATCGCCGACCTCGCCGCCTATTACAGCCAGCTCGGCGTGCAGGAAGGCGACGCGCCGCCGGCCACCGCCGTCAAGCAGCCGAGCGAACGCGTGCAGGCCCTCATCTCGCGCGACAAGGACAACGCCTGCACCAAGTGCCACGGCGTCAACTTCAACACCCCGAACGACGGCACGGTGGCCAAGCTGGCGGGTCAGCATGCCGACTACCTCTACGTGGCGCTGAGGTCCTACAAGGTCGACAAGAACCTGCAGATCGGCCGCTCCAACGGCGTGATGAGCGGCCAGGCCAAGAAGTTCAGCAATGCCGAACTCAAGGAACTGGCCAGCTACATCAGCTCGCTGCCGGGCGAATTGAAGACGGTGCCGGAATCGCGCATCCACCGGGCCAAATAGGAAGCGCACACCACAGAAGGACAAAGCCCGCTTTCAAGCGGGCTTTGTTTTTGTCCAGCCTCTCGGGCTTTTTTGTTGTCAGCCGTCGTTCATACATCGAAGAAGACGGTCTCTTGCGGGCCTTGCATGTGGATGTCGAAGCGATAGGTCACGGCCCCGCCCGTCTCGCTGCGCTCGGCGACGAGCGTCTTCCTGCGCTCGGCCGGTACGCTCGCAAGCACCTTGTCCTCCGCATTGGCCTTCGCCTCATCGCTGAAATAGATGCGTGTGAAGGCGTGCAGCAGCATGCCGCGCATCAGCACGATCACGTTGATGTGCGGCGCTTCGCCCGCCGTCTCGGCGCCGGGCTTGACGGTGTGGAAGACGAAGCGGTTCTGAGGATCGGTGCCCGTGCCGGCGCGGCCGAAGGCACGGAAGCCGATGGCCTGCGCATCCTCGACCGACTTCGGATAGGCGCCGGTGCCGTCGACCTGGCTGATCTCGACCAGCGCGTCGTTGATGGGCTTGCCGTCGCCGTCGATCACGCGGCCCTCGATCCGGATGCGTTCGCCGCGCGCGCCATCGAGCGCGAGCACTGCGTCGAAAGGCTGGTCGAAGTCGTAGCCGTACTGGGTGGCCGTGAGGCCGTAGGCGAAGTAGGGGCCGACCGTCTGCGAAGGGGTCTGGCCGAAATTGGTTTCGAGTGCGCTCATCATGGTGCGTGTCTCCTGGCTCAACGGGTTTCGAAGGGCGTTTCGTCGGCGCCGCGCAGCACGATGTCGAACACGTAGCCGAGCGCATAGCCGTCCTCCGTGACGTCGAGGCTGAAGTCCGAGACCAGTCGGTTGCGCGCCTTCTCCGGCGTGCCGGTGATCATGGGGTCGTATTGCATCAGCGGATCGCCGGGGAAGTACATCTGCGTCACGAGGCGACTCGCGAAGTGCTCGCCGAACAGCGACAGGTGGATGTGCTGCGGCCGCCATGCATTGGGATGGTTGCCCCAGGGGTAGGCGCCCGGCTTGATGGTGAGGAAGCGGTAGCGGCCCTCGTTGTCGGTCAGGCAGCGGCCGGCGCCGAGGAAGTTCGGGTCCAGCGGCGCGTCGTGCTGGTCGACCTTGTGCACGTAGCGGCCGGCCGCGTTGGCCTGCCACAGCTCGACCAGCGTGTTGCGCACCGGGCGGCGGCGCTCGTCGAGCACCTGGCCGGTGAGGATCATGCGTTCGCCCAGCGGCTCGCCGTTCTTGCGCGCGTTGCGCGTCAGGTCGTGGTCGAGCTCGCCGATGCTGCTGTGGCCGTACACCGGCTGGCGCAGTTCACCGAGCGAAGCTTTCAGCGGAATCAGCGGCTGCAGCGGCCCGCGCTTCGCGGTCGACTTGTAGCCGGAATAAACGTAGGAGGGATGGCTGGGCCAGTCGCGCGGCGTGAGTGTGGTCATGGGCTTGTCTCCGGGATCGTGGGGATGAACCCGACTCTATTCATGCGCATTGCTGATGTAAATTGACGTCTTGGCGATTTTTCATAACCAACAGTAATTCGATGGCGGCCAGTTCCGAAGCCTTCGTCCGTGGCGTCCAGCTGCGGCACCTGCGCTGCCTGGTGGCGGTGGCGCAGGAGCGCCATCTGGCGCGGGCGGCCGAGCGCCTGGCGCTGAGCCAGCCGGCGGTATCGAAGACCCTGGCCGAGCTCGAAACCCTGGCCGGCGCCCGGCTGGTCGAACGCGGCAGCGCCGGCCGGCGCGGCATCCAGGGCTTCACTGTGGCCGGGGAGCAATTGCTGGCGCATGCGCTGCGCGTGCTGGAAGCGCTCGATGCCAGCGCCGAGGCCGTGATGCCGGCGTCGGGCACGCGCCCGCAGCGCCTGCGCATCGGCGCGCTGCCGAGCGTCGCCCCGTCCTTGCTGCCTGCTGCGCTGGCGGCGCTGCGCGAGCGGCTGCCCACGCTGCAGGTGCAGGTGCAGACCGGCGCCAACGGCCCGTTGCTCGATGCCCTGCGCGCGGGCGAGCTGGACCTGGTGGCCGGCCGCATGAGCGACCCGCAGCTGATGGCGGGGCTCACCTTCGAGCTGCTCTACACCGAGCCGCTGGCGCTGGTGGCGCGCGCCGGCCATCCGCTGGCGAGCGGCGCGCCCTCGGTGCAGGAGGTGCTGCGCCATCCGCTCGTCATTTACGGAGAAGGCACCATCCCGCGCCACCACACCGAGAGCTTTCTTTCCGGATTGGGCCTGCGCTTGCCCGCGCATGTGACGCAGACGCTGGATCTCTCGGTGGCGCGCGCGCTGCTGATCCGTTCCGACGCCGTCTGGTTCACGCCCATCGGCGCCGCGCGCGACGACCTGGCAAGCGGTCAGCTGGTGCGGCTGGCGATCGACACCCCCGGCACCGAAGAGCCGGTCGGTCTGCTGTTGCGCAGCGATGCCGAGCCCTTGGCCGCGCGGCAGGCGCTGATCGCGCTGCTGCGCGAGGCCGGTATGGCTCAGTCGCGCGTGGCGCGCCGCTGAACGCAGGCCACATAGGCCTCGCCGTCGGGCGGCCGGCCGGCGCGCTGGCTCTCCCACATCATCCGGCCCAGGCATTCCATCGCCTCGTGGTGCGCATCGAGCAGCGAGTCGCGGCGCGCGGCCAGCAGTTCGACCGCCTGGCGGATGCCGCGCGGCTGGTCGATCGAGCACTGCTCGCTGATCGACAGGTGCATCGAGAGATGGAGAAACGGGTTCTCGCGCCCGTCCTTGCCGTCGTAGACCCGCGCCACCGCGGCATCGGCATCGACCAGGTCGGCGTGGTACTCGGGGTGTTCGTCGATCCAGCGGCTGGCGATGATTTCCAGCGCTTCCATCGGCAGGCCCTGGCGGCTCTTGGCGAAGACGTCGCAGAAGAAACGACGCACTTCCTCTTGGGAGGGATTGAACATGCGTCGAGGTTAGCAGCAAGCATGCTTGCCAGTGGCGCAAGGGCCCGAAGTGGCGCAGCATCGGGCTCCAATGGCCACGACCTGTCTTTGCCCGGCGTGCGGTTGCGTCAGCGACTCGGATTTCGCCTTCTGTCCGCGCTGCGGCGCGGCGCGCCATCCAGCGCAGAACAACTCTGAGCAAGAGGGCGACCGACGCCAGGTCACCGTGCTGTTCGCCGATCTGACGGGCTTCACCTCGCTGGCCGAAGGGCTCGATCCCGAAACGCTGCGCAGCTTCCAGAACGCGCTGTTCGAGACGATGGCGCAGGCCATCGCGCACTACGACGGCTTCGTCGAGAAGTTCGTCGGCGATGCGGTGATGGCGGTGTTCGGCGCGCCGCGTGCGCACGAGGACGACCCGCTGCGTGCGCTCGAGGCCGCGCAGGAAATGATGCAACGCGTGGACCGCCTGAGCCGGCAGTGGGCGGCGCGCCTCGGGCGACCCGTGACGCTGCATATCGGCGTCCACACCGGCGCGGTGGTGGCCGGCAGCCTGGGGCAGGGCGCCGGCAGCGCCTACGCGGTCACCGGCGATACCGTGAACACCGCCTCGCGGCTGCTCGCGGCCGCCGAGCCGGGCACGGTGCTGGTGTCGGAGGCGACGCAGGCCATGGTGCGGCACCGCTTCGCCTTCGAGCCGGCCGTCGAGCTGGCGCTGCGCGGCAAGGTGCAGCCGATGCGGGTTCACCGCCTGACCGGCGCGCGCACGGATCTGGCCTCCGCGCGCGGCCTGGCCGAACTCGGACTGGCGGCGCCGCTGGTCGGGCGCGACGCGGCGATCGCGTGCCTGCTGGCCGCATTCGACCGCATGCAGCGCGGCCAGGCCCAGCTCGTCAGCGTGATCGGGGAGGCCGGCGCGGGCAAGTCGCGCCTTCTTGCCGAGCTGTTCGCGCGGCTCGAAAGCGACGGCCGGTTCGCCGCGACGGTCGTGCGCCGCACCACCTGCTCGTCGCTCGGAGAGCCGACCTACGGCACCTTCGGCGCGCTGTTCCGCGAGGCCTACCGCGTCGAGGAGGCCGACACGCTGGAGGCGGCCCGGCGCAAGCTGCAACAGGGTTTGCAGGCCCTGGGTGCCGATGCGGACGAGGCCGATGCGGTGGCGCAGGTGCTGAACTACCTGCTCGGCATTCAAGAGGCCCGCCCCCGCGACATCGAACCCGAACAGCTGCAGCGCCAGATCACGCTGGCGGCGCGCGCTCTGCTCGAGCGGCGGTTGGCGCGGCAGCCGGTCATGGTCGTCATCGACGACCTGCAATGGGCCGATGCGGCCTCGGTGGACCTGCTGCGCGAGGTCGTCGACCAGCTGGCGGACCGGCCCCTGATGCTGCTGGTCTCGCAGCGCCCCGATGGGCGCGCGCTGCGCACCCTGCTCGCCGAGCACTCGACGGTCGAGCTCGGCCCGCTCGGCGACGAGGACGCCCGCTCGCTGGTGAACCATCTGCTCGGAGCCCCTGCTGCCGACGACGGCCTGGCGCCGATGCGCGATTTCGTCGCGGCCCGCGCCGGTGGCAACCCGCTGTTCGTCGAGGAAGTCGTGCGCAGCCTGGCCGGCCGTGGCCTGCTGGTGCGCAAGCAAGGGCGCTGGGTGTGCGCGGCAGATTGCGACGCGCCGGATGTTCCGCCCACGCTGTATGGCCTGCTGCTGTCGCGCATCGACCGGCTGGCCGCCGAGGACCGCCGGGCGCTGCAGGAAGCGGCCGTGCTGGGGGCCGAGTTCGACCGCGCGCTGTTGCAGCGCATCGCGAGCGAGCCGAGGTCGACCGAGGCGGCGCTGCACCGGCTGGCCGTGGCCGACCTGATTCGCGCCGACGGGTCCAGCGAACAACGCTGGCGCTTCACGCACGCCTTGCTCCACGAGGTGGCCTATCAAAACCTGCTGCTGGCGCGTCGCACCGAGCTGCACCAGCGCGCGGGCCGGGCGCTGGAAGCCGAGCTCGGCGCGGATGCGCAGGCCCCGGCCGATGGCGAAGGCCGCGGCCCGCGCCGCCTGGCCGAGCTGGAGGCGCTGGGCCACCACTGGAGCCTGTCGCCGGACAAGGCGCGTGGCGCGCACTACCTGCTGGCCGCTGGCGACTGGGCGCGCGCGGTCTATGCGAACGACGACGCGATCCGCCACTACGAGCGCGCGCTGCGCACTCTGGCCGAGGCATCGGTGGACACGGCTGCCGCAGCGGCCGAGGTCGAGGCCGCGGAGCTCGACGCGCGCGAGCGGCTCGGCGACCTGTTCGGCCTGCAGGGCCGGCGCGCCGAGGCGCTGGCGCACTACGAGCTCGTGCAGCGGGCAGTCGAAGGGCAGCGCGATCCGGTGCGGGCTGCGCGCCTGCTGCGCAAGATCGGCGGCCTGCACTGGGAGGCCGGCGAGCGCGAGCGCGCGGGTGCCTGCTTCAACGCCGGCCTGGCTCGCCTGGGCGAAGACGGCGATGCGATCGAACGCGCGCACCTGTTCCAGGAGATGGGCCGGCTCGCCTTTCGTGCCGGCGACAACGCCACCGCCCTGGCGCTGGCGCAGCGCGCGCTGGCCGAGGTGCCCGCCGATGCCGCCGGGCGCACGCGTGAGGCCAACGTCGTGCGCGCCGAGGCATGCAACACGCTCGGCATCGCGCTGGCGCGCCTGGGGCGGCCGGTCGAGGCGGTGGGGCATATCGAAAGCAGCGTCGCCGAGGCCGAAGCCAACAACCTTCTGCAGGCGGCCTGCCGCGGCTACACCAACCTGGGCGTGCTGTACGCGTCGCTCGATCCGCAGCGCAGCATCGAGACCTGCCTGCGCGGACTCGAAACCGCCAAGAAGGTCGGTGACCTCGGCTTCCAGTCGCGGCTGTATGCCAACCTGGCGGTGGCCTACTGCGCGCTGACCAATCGGTGCGACGCCGAGGGCATCGCGGCGGCGCACGCCGCAGCCAGCCTGGACCGCCGGCTCGGGCTGCTCGATCACCTCGCGGTGCCGCTGATCGTGCTGGCCCAGATCCACCAGTGCCATGGCGATCATGCGCGCGCCTTCGCGTGGTACCGGGAGGCGTTGCAATTGGCCGAGCAGGTCGACGAGCCTCAACTGCTCTTTCCCTGCTACGATGGTTTGGCAACGTTGTATCTCGACACTGGGCGCCCGGCCGAGGCCGAGGCCTATCTCGCGAAGGCGCAGGCGGTTTGCGAACGCGCCGGCCTCGAGCCCGACGCCCTGATGGTGCTTCCGTTCCTCTGTTGAACCTGCCGGAAGGAGCCTCGACATGACATCCGCGATGAGTCAACCCGTGATGCCGGGCGAACCCGCCCCCGATTTCGCGCTGCCGGCAGTGGCCGGGCCCGAGACCGTTTCGCTCGCCGATTACCGCGGGCGCAGCCCCTTGTTCCTCTCGCTGATGCTCGGCCTGTGGTGTCCGTTCTGCCGACGACAGATCGTCCAGCTCGGCGCGCTCGAGGGCAAGCTCAAGGCGCTGGGCGTCGAGAGCCTGGCCGTGGTGGCGACGGCGCCGGAGAACGCGCGGCTGTATTTCAAGTTCAGGCCGACACGGCTGCGGCTGGCGTCCGACCCCGATTTGACGACGCACCGCGCGTTCAGGGTGCCGAAGCCCGAGCCGACGCCGGCGATGATGCAGGAGATGGAGACCACCCGGATCAACCCCACCGGCGAACTGCCCGAGCCGCTGCCGATCCCCGAGGCCGGCAGGGTGCTGCAGGAACTCGACGGCTACGTCTACACGCCGGCCGACCTGGCCGATATCGATCGGCAATGGCCGCAGCTGAAGGCGATGTTCATGATCGATCGCGACGGCATCGTGCGCTGGATGGACATCGAGTGCGCCGCCGAGGGCATGGCCGGCATCGGCAAGCTCCCGTCCGAAGACGTGATCCTCGGCGCTGCCCGCGCCCTGCAATGAGCGAAGAGAGGCCGGGCGCGCCGGCGGCACGGGTGTCGCGCTGAATCGATGGACCGCCTCGAAAACATAGAGACATTCGTCCGCGTCGCGCAGACCCAGAGCTTCGCCGAGGCCGCCAGGCAGATGCGGGTGGCCAAGTCGGTGGTCACCAGCCGCGTGAAGCAGCTCGAAGACCACGTCGGCGCGCCGCTCTTCCACCGCAGCACGCGGGTCGTGCGGCTCAGCGACGTCGGGCAGGCCTTCCTGCGCGACTGCACCGAACTGGTCGGGCGGGCCAATGACATCATGGACCAGATGCGCGGCGCGCGTGCCGGGCCGACCGGCACGCTGCGCATCCACGCGCTCACCGGCTTCGTGCTCGGCCACTTTGCATCGCTGCTACGCGCCTTCCAGGCCAGCTACCCCGACATCCACCTCGAACTGATCGTGAGCGACGCGGTGGTGGATCCGGTCAAGACCGGCGTGGACTGTGCGCTGCAGATCTTTCCGGCCGCTTCCACCGAACTCGTCTCGCGGCCGCTCTTCCCGGTGCGCCGCGTGTTCTGCGCCACGCCCGAGTACCTGCGCACGCACGGCGCGCCGCAGAGTCCGCGCGACCTGCACAAGCACACGCTCGGCCTCTATTCCGGCTATCCGACCCGTGACCGCTGGACCTTCCATCACGAAGGCGAGCAGGTGACGATCTACATGAGCGCCGCGCTCTTGACCAACAGCGTGCACCTGCTGCGCGAATACGCGCTCGAACATGCCGGCATCGTCTGCCTGCCGACGCTGGTGGCGGGCGATGCGATCCTGGGCGGCGATCTGCAGGTGGTGCTGCCCGAACACCAGCTGTCCTCGTTCTCGCTCAGCGCGGTCTATGCGGGCACTTCGCGCAACGCCTTCAAGCTGCGCCTCTTCATCGAGCACATCACCGCGGCCTTCTCGCGCGTGCCGCCGTGGGATGCCGCGATGATCGAGCGCGGCTTGCTGCCGGCCGATTTGATTGCAGACGCTTAGATTCGGAGCCGCCTGAACGCCGCTGTTGGCGCAATTCCTACAGAGCATTGACATCTCGCTGACAGAGGGCAGGGCTTCAATCGCGCACTCTGGTGGTTCGATGTGGTGCGCTCAATGAACACCTCCGGTTGGGTCTTCTCGCCGGCACGCTCGAGATCAAGCAAGGGCTTCACTGTCGCCACGGTGGCGGTCTGGACCTTGCTCGTGCTCGCGCTCATGTCGCGCCACGTGTTCTGGCGCGATGAGGTGCGCGCGCTGTCGCTGGCCTTGCAAGGCGAGGGCGTGCTGGCGATGCTGCGCGGCCTGCAGGGCGAAGGCCATCCTGTGATCTGGTACCTGCTGCTGCGCGCAGCGCACGCCGTCGTGGCGTCGCCGGTGGTCCTGCCTGCCGTGTCCTTCCTGGTGGCACTCGCGTCGGCCTGCCTGCTGACACGGCACTCGCCGTTCGGATGGGTGCTGACCGCCGGCGTGCTGCTCGGCCAGGCCGGGCTGTACGAATACGCGGTGGTGGCACGCAACTACGGCATCGGCATGCTGGCGATGTTCGCGTTCGCCACCCTCTACAGACGATATCGGGACCGCGGCATCGTGCTGGGTTTGCTCCTGCTGGCGCTCGCGAACTCCAGCGCGCATGCCGTGCTGCTGGCGGGCGCATTCGCGCTTTTCTGGATGCTCGACCTGGCCTGGCAACGGCCTCCCGCGCCAGCGCGCGCGTGGCGCAACTTCGCGCTGAACGCGGCCCTCGCGGCCTTGGGCGCGGCGCTGTGCGTCGCGACCATCTATCCGCCATTCAACGACGCGGCACAGATCGCGCGGCCGGAAGGTGGCACCGCTGCCGCGATGGCAAAGGCCTTGCTGTTGCCCTCGTCCTCGTTCGGCGAAGTGTCCGGATACCGGCTCTTCAGCGATCTGCTCGAGCCTCTGTCCGGCGAGGATCAGCCCCGGACCCTTGCGCTCTACTTCCTGACCTCGGTGCTGATGGTCGGAAGCGCGCTCGGGCTGGTGCGCCGGCCCGCTGCACTGGTCGCCGCCTGGGTGGCGCTTTTCGGCTTCTGCGTCTTTTTTGCGTTTCTTTATCCCGGAAGCTATCGGCATCAGGCGCTTTGGCTGATGTTCCTCGTTTCGCTGTACTGGATCGTGTGGCGCGAGGCCGCGCCGTCGCCGGGTGGCTCCGCCCTGCGGCGGCGCGTGGGCGAGATGGGCGCGGCGCTGTTCGTGGCCATCGTTCTGCTCCAGGTCCCGGGCGGACTCTTCAAGCTGGCCCAACTCGCCCAGGCCAATGCGCCGGAAAGCCGCAGCCGTGACTTCGGGCGGCTGATGGCGCGGCATCCTGAATTGCGCGACGCGACGATCCTGGGCGATCCCGACTACCTGGTCGAGCCGCTCGCGTACTACGTTGCGAATCGCACCTACCTGATGCGCGAGCAGCGATTCGGAAAGGTTGTCGTGTTCACGCGGCGCGCCCGCCAGTCCCTCACCCTGGACGACATCCTGGCCGATGCGCATCGCGTGCGCGACTCGACCGGCCAGCCGGTCGTCATCCTTCTCGCGGAGCGGCTGGATCGTTCGGCACCCGCGCGGACGATCACCGAGGGCTACAGCTGGACGCTGTCCACCAGCCCCGAACAGGTGGAGCGGTTCCTTGCGGCCACGCGTCGCATCGAGCGCTTTGCGCCCGCCTGCTGCAGCGACGAGAGCTTCGATGTCTACGTGCTCGATCGCTGATACCCGGCCCCATCGAACAATGGAACACAGCAACGCCCATGTCTTCCGCACCCGCCTCGCATTCGCGCCCCGCCGCCCGGCAAGCCGGACGGCCCGCCGACTACCTCGCCATCGCACGCCTGGACCACAGCACCAAGCACATCCTCATCGTTCCCGGCATGGTCCTGGCGTACCTGCTGCGCGGGGTTCATGCCGACGACGTCGCGCAGCAGGTCGTGCTCGCCCTGCTCTCGGCCGTCGGCATCGCGTCCGCCAACTACGTCATCAACGAATGGCTGGACCGTGAATCCGACAGGCACCACCCGACCAAGTCGCAGCGCTCGGCCGTCCAGCGCCAGTTGCTCGGCCGCTGGGTGCTGCTGGAGTGGTTCTGCTGGCTGGCCCTGGGCATCGGCAGCGCATACCTGGCGAGCGGGACGATGCTGCTGGTCGCCGTGCTGTTCGCGCTGCAGGGCTTGGTCTACAACGTGCCGCCGCTGCGGAGCAAGGACAAGGCCTACCTCGACGTGATCTCGGAATCGGTCAACAACCCTCTTCGCTTGACGATCGGCTGGGCCATGATCGATCCGACGACCGTGCCGCCCGGGTCCGTCATCCTTTCCTACTGGCTGGGCGGCGCGTTCCTCATGGCGGCGAAGCGGCTGTCGGAGTACAGGGAGATCGTGGCCTCGCACGGCCGCGGACTGCTCGTGCGCTATCGCGTCAGCTTCGCGGGCTACACGGACACCTCGCTCACGGTCTCGTGTTTCGTCTACGCAATGCTGTCGGCCTTCTTCCTGGCGGTCTTCCTGCTGAAGTACCGCATCGAATACCTCATCCTGATGCCGCTCGTGGTGGCGCTTTTCGGGCAGTACCTCGCGCTCTCCATGCAGCCCGGCTCGGCGGCCCAGAAGCCGGAGAAGCTCTTCAAGGAGCGCGGCCTCGTGTTGCTGGTGCTGCTGCTGGGACTGGCGTTCGCGGTCAGCACCTTCGTCAACATTCCCGTGCTCGAGCCCTTGACCGCTCAGCGCTTCATCAGGCTTCCATGACCGGCCCGCCGCCTCCTCATCCCAGCGAGTAGGACGCTATCCGTTCGTTCCGCTCCCGGGTTAACCCTGCGGATTGACCGGATCTGCCGAACAATGCGGCCCGCATTTAGGCCCTACCCGAGGGGGCTTTCGTTTCCTAGAGTTCAGCCATCGCAGCACACCGCTGCTTCGACGACCCAGGAGACGAGCCCCATGACCACTACCGGCTACCAGACCCGCTTCGGATCCCTCAAGCATTTCGACAAAGGCCATGTCGAGCCGATCGCCGACGACGTGCGCCACTACGCCTTCTCGAATTGTTTCGAGATCGCGAGCAAGAGCAAGCCCTACGAGAAGGTCGTGTTCGGCCAGAACCAGATCTACGTGCTCGAGACCCTGCGCGCCGAAGGCGCCTCATCCTGGTACACGTGCGCGCACGACGAGTTCGCGCTGGTGATGGATGGCGAGGTCGAGATCCACCTGGCCAAGCTCGACGCTTCCCAAACCGTCGCCGACGAAGAGAAGAACGGCGCCGTGCTCGTGAAGGGCGAACCCAAGGGCCAGAAGATGGGCTGGATGAAGCTCACGCGCGGCCACCAGGGCCTGTTGCCCAAGAACACGGCCTACCAGTTTCGCGCGCCCGGCGAGCCCGGCGTGATCGTGCTGCAGACCTGCAAGGGCGAACTCTCGGTCGAGAAGTGGGCCGAGATCTGCCAGACACATTGACCACCCCCAGGCTGCGCGCACTTCGTGTCGCTACGCCAACCCCCTCACCGGGGGCAACACCAGCGGCCCGGCAAAGCCGGCTCCGCGGTGTTCCCCGAAGGGGACAGCAGCCAGCATCGAAACAAAGGAGTCATACAACATGAACGCACCCGCAGAACTCGCCAAGGTCATCGCGTCGCAGCCCGACGCCGCGCTTGGCTACAAGGATTTCTCGCTCGGCAGCTTCGGCTTCCGGCGCGACGAGTATTTCGTCCACATCACCTGGAAGACCAAGGACGGCCGGCCCATGAGCCACACCATGGACGCCGGCAACTACCTGCGCGCGTTGATGCGCGACGTGGCCTGGGGCTTCTTCTACGGCTGGGTCAATTTCGACGACGTGGTCGGCACCGTCAACCACTACCAGTCGGTGGATCTCTACGCCGGCAGCTTCAACGGCACGATGAAGGAAGCCGGCATCGACTTGCTGGAGAACTTCCCGACCGCGCAGATCCGCGCCACCTTCGAAGCCATGCTCGACGACTGGACCAACGAGAGCTTCGACCCCTTCAGCGCACCGCAGGAAACCGGCTCGCCCTACGGTCGCAAGAAAGGCAACAACACTGCCAAGATCACCCGGGCGCGCGAGCTCGCCAAGCGCTGCGTCGGCTTGAAGGACGACCTCCGACTGCGCAGCGACGACACCGGCGCGCCGGTCAACCGCGCCTTCGCCGACGTGCCGCAGGGGGAGCCCGAGCTGCATCCGGAACCCGGCTTCGAGAACGAGGTGCATGCCTTCAATCTCTTCGGCTTCCTGAGCCGCTCGCAGGTCACCTGGAACCCGAGCTTCACCTCGGTGGTGAAGCACAGCTTCATGTGCCCGACCACCGAGGAGCACATCCTGCCGATCATCCACGGCAACGACCGGGTCGAGTGGTTCTTCCAGATGACCGACGAGATCCACTGGGACTGCGGCGACAAGAACACCGGCAAGCCCATGGCCCGCGTGATCATGAAGGCCGGCGACATGGCCGCCATGCCCGCCTACTGCCGCCACCAGGGCTTCAGCCCGAAGCGCTCGATGCTGCTGGTGTGGGAGAACGGCTCGCCGAGCCTGGTCTATGAGATCCAGAAGGGCGAGAGCCCCGAGATCCCCGTAACGTTCTAGAGGAAAACGCGCCGCGGAGCGGCGCGTCCTTCTGTGTTTAGGAGACAAGAGATGGCAGACCGCATCCGGTCCGATGCCGGCGCAGCTTCGCGCCGACGATTCATCCAGCAGGCCGGCGCAGGCTCGGCGGCCGTCGCTGCGGCGACGCTGGGCCTTTCGACGCAGGAAGCCGAAGCCGCACCGGCTTTCGACGCGAGCTACGACGTCGTGGTCTGCGGCAGCGGCTGCGGCGGCCTGGCCTCGGCGTTGTTCGCGCGCTGGCAGGGCAACAGCGCGGTGATCCTCGAGAAAGCCGGCAGCATCGGCGGCACCACAGCCAAGGCCGCGTTCTGGTACTGGGTGCCGAACAACGAGGCGATGAAGAAGGCCGGCATCGCCGACCCCAAGCCCGACTTCCTGAAGTACGTGGCGCGGCTGTCGAGCCCGCAGACCTACGATCCGGCGCATCCCCGCCTGGGCCTCACGCCATGGGAGTACGACATGTGCTCCGCTTTCTACGACAGCGCCTCGCCGGCGACCGAGCTGCTGGCGGCCAAGGGCGCGCTGCCTTATCGCCACGTGGCCGACGTGCCCGACTACTTCGCCGAGCTGCCGGAAGACAAGGCGCCCAAGGGCCGCGTGCTGGTGCCGAAGGACGCGATCCCCAGCATGTCCGACGGCGGCCTGGTGGCGGTGCGCACGCTGTCGGCCAAGGCACGGCAGGAGGGCATTCCGATCCGCACCGGCATGCGCGTGACCAAGGTGCTGCAGGACAAGTCCGGCCGCGTGATCGGCGTCGAAGCGAAGGACGATCTCGATGCCACGGTACGGCTGCGCGCGAGGAAGGCGGTGATCTTCGCCACCGGCGGCTTCACGCACAACGTCGAGTTGCGCAAGAACTTCTTGAACGGCCCGATCTACGGCGGCTGCGCGGCGCCCAGCAACGAGGGCGACTTCGTGCAGATCGCCGGCCCGCTCGGCGCTCAGCTGCGCAACATGAACTACGCCTGGACCTGCCCGATCCCGCTGGAGAAGGCGATCGCCAAGGACGGCTCGATCTCGGGCATGTTCTCGGTGGCCGGCGACTCGATGCTCTTCGTCAACAAGTACGGCCGGCGCAACGTCAACGAGAAGCTGCAGTACAACGAGCTGGCCCAGACCTTCTTCGAATGGGACGGCGCCAAGGCCGAGTACCCGAACCTGGTGCGCATCGCGGTCTGGGACCAGCGCTCGCAGCAGCATTCGGCCAGCGCCGAATACGGCCGGCTGATCGTGCCGCCCGGCACCGACGACCGCCATGTGATCAAGGGCGCCACGCTCGCGGAACTGGCACGTGCCATCGACGAGCGCCTGGCCAAGTACGCGGGCGCGACCGGCGGCGCGAAGCTCGCGCCCGACTTCCTGCCCAACCTGCAGGCTGCCATCGCGCGCTTCAACCAGTTCGCGAAAACCGGCAAGGACCTCGACTTCCAGCGCGGCGAGCGCATCGTCGAGCAGCTCTTCAACGGCGACGTGAAAGCCGAGCCGGGCCGCGCCAACCCGACGATGTGGCCGCTGGCCGATGCCGGCCCGTTCTACGCGGCGCTGGTCGTCGCCGGCACCCTCGACACCAAGGGCGGACCGAAGACCGACACGCACGGCCGCGTGCTCGACGGCCGCGACCGGCCGATCCCCGGCCTCTACGGCGTCGGCAATTGCGTCGCCTCGGCCTCGGGCCGTGCCTACTGGGCCGGCGGCGCGACGCTGGGGCCGATCATCGCCTTCGCCTACCGCGCGGCGAACGCGGCGCATGCCGAGGGCAGGAGCGCAGCATGAAGACCTGGCTCCTCATCCCGGTGCTGGCGCTCGCCGCGAACCTGGCCCACGCGCAATCGCCCGGCCAACGCCTCGCGCAGACCGCGTGCACCCAGTGCCACAGCTTCGGCAAGGGCGAGCCGCACGGCGTCGGGCCCAACCTGTTCGGCCTGCTCGGAAGGCCGGCGGCGGCCAACGGCGGCTTCACCTACTCCAAGCAATACGTCGACGCGATGAAGGGCAAGACCTGGGATCGCGCGCTGCTCGACAAGTGGCTCACCGACACCCAGGCGGTCGCGCCGGGCAACACGATGGTCTATTTCCAGGACGACCCGAAGAAGCGCGCCGCGCTCATCGAGTACATGCAATCGCAGAAGTGAAAGAAGGAGACACACCATGGCCCTCACACGTCAAACCATGACCGACGAGCAACGCAAGTCGGTGGCGCTCGAATACCTCAAGGCCTACGACAACGGCGGCGTCACTTCCACCGGCGGCTCGATCCTCGACCTGTTCGCGAGCGACGCGCAGGTCTACTTTCCGAAATGGGGCCTGGCCAACGGCAAGGACGAGATCGGCAAGCTCTTCGGCGAAGTCGGCAGCCGCGGTAAATCCATCCGCCACGACTACGCCGGCTTCAACTGGATCTTCTCGGGCACCGACCTGTTCGCCTGCGAAGGCACGAGCTACGGCGAGCATGCCGACGGGCCCTGGCGCGCGGGCGTGCCCGAGTGGGGCGCGGGCCGCTGGTGCGACGTGTTCGAGGTGCGCGACTGGCTGATCCAGCGCTGCTTCATCTACCTCGATCCTGACTACGCCGGCAAGGACACGGCCCGCTACCCCTGGTTGAAGACATGAAGCTCGCAGACATCCAGCAGGCCGCAGGCCTCAAGACCCCCATCCGCCACCAGCTCTTCATCGACGGCCGATTCGTCGACGCCGAGTCGGGCGAGACGCTGGCCACGCTCAATCCGCACGACAACTCGACCATCGTGGAAGTCGCGCTGGCCGGCAAGGCCGACGTCGACCGCGCCGTGGCCGCGGCGAAGCGCGCCTTCCCGGCCTGGAGCCGCATGGCCGCGGCCGACCGAGGACGAATTCTGCTCAAGCTCGCAGACCTGATCGAGGCCAACGCCGAAGAGCTCGCGCGCCTCGAATCGCTGGACACCGGCCATCCGGTGCGCGACTCGCGCAAGCTCGACGTGCCGCGCACGGCGGCCTGCTTCCGCTACTTCGGCGGCATGGCCGACAAGTTCCAGGGCGAGACCATTCCGGTGGAGCAGGGCTTCCTCAACTACACGCTGCGCGAGCCGGTCGGCATCGTGGGCCAGGTGGTGCCGTGGAACTTTCCGCTCATGTTCACCAGCTGGAAGATGGCGCCCGCGCTCGCGGCCGGCAACTGCATCGTGATGAAGCCGGCCGAGATCACGCCGCTCAGCTCGCTCAAGATCGTCGAGCTCATGGCCGAGGCCGGCATGCCCGCCGGCGTGGTCAACATGCTGCCGGGGCTGGGCAGCGTCGCGGGCCAGTACATCGCCGAGCATCCCGAGATCGCGAAGATCGCGTTCACCGGCAGCACCGCCACCGGCCGGCGCATCGTGCAGGCCAGTGCCGGCAACCTCAAGAAGGTGCAGTTGGAACTCGGCGGCAAGGGGCCCAACATCGTGTTCGAAGACGCCTTCCTGCCCGCCGCCGTCAACGGCAGCGCCTGGGCCATCTTCCACAACCAGGGGCAGGCCTGCATCGCGGGCTCGCGCCTGATGCTGCACGAGAAGATCGCCGACGCCTTTCTCGACCAGTTCATTCCGCTCGCCAAGTCCATCCGGCTCGGCAATCCGCTCGACGATGCGACCGAGATGGGTCCGCTCACGAGCGCGCAGCACCGCGAACGCGTGCTGAGCTATGTCGAAGTGGCGAAAGGCGAGGGCGGAGAATTGCTCGCCGGCGGCAGCTCGCCCGGCGGCGAACTCGCGAAAGGCTGCTACGTCGAGCCGACGGTGGTGCGCGCAAAGTCGTGGCGCGACCGCGTGGCGCAGGAGGAGGTTTTCGGCCCCTTCGTCACCGTGCTCACCTTCAAGGACGACGCCGAGGCGATGCAGATCGCCAACGGCACCGATTACGGCCTCGGCAGCGGCCTGTGGACCAGCAACCTGCAGCGCGCGCACCGGGTCGCGCGCGACCTGCATGCGGGCATGGTCTGGATCAACAGCTACAAGCGCGTCAACCCGGGCTCGCCCTTCGGCGGCGTCGGCCAGAGCGGCTATGGGCGCGAGATGGGCTTCGATGCGATGCGCGAGTACACCCAGGTCAAGAGCGTCTGGGTCAACATCGATGCGCAGATCCCGCCGCACTTCCAGCGCTGATGCCATGGCCATGCGCGACTTCGTCTACACCAGCCAGCCGCAGCGCGTGGTCTTCGGCGCCGGCAGCCTCGCCCACCTGGCGCGCGAGATCGACGCGCTGGGCGCGCGCCGCGCGCTGGTGCTGTGCACGCCCGAGCAGCGCGCCCAGGCCGAGCGCGTGGCCGAGCTGCTGGGCGCGCAGGCCGCCGGCATCTTCGACCGCGCCGCGATGCACGTGCCGATCGAGACCGCGCGCGAGGCTCGCGAGATCGCGCGTGAGCTCGATGCCGACTGCGCCGTGGCCATCGGCGGCGGCTCCACCACCGGCCTGGGCAAGGCCATTGCATTGGATTCGGGTCTGCCCATCCTGGCGATTCCCACCACCTACGCGGGCAGCGAGATGACGCCCATCTACGGCCTGACCGAAGCGGGCCTCAAGAAGACCGGCAAGGATCCCCGTGTGCTGCCGCGCACCGTGATCTACGACCCCGAGCTCTCGCGCAGCCTGCCCGTGGGTTTGAGCGTCACCAGCGGCATCAATGCGATCGCGCATGCGGCCGAGGGCTTGTATGCGCAGGACAGCAACCCGGTGATGGACCTGATGGCCGAGGAAGGCATTGCCGCGATCGCGCGTGCGCTGCCGGCGATCCGGCGCCAGCCCGAGGACATCGAGGCGCGCTCCGATGCGCTCTACGGCGCGTGGCTGTGCGGCAGCGTGCTGGGCAACGTCGGCATGGCGCTGCACCACAAGTTGTGCCACACGCTGGGCGGCAGCTTCAACCTGCCGCATGCCGAGGTGCACACGGTGGTGCTGCCGCATGCGATCGCCTACAACGCGGCCGCGGCGCCGCGGGCGATTGAGCGCATTGCGCGAGCGCTGGGCCGAAAGAACGCGGCGCAAGGGCTCTTCGAGCTGGCGCGCGACAACGGCGCGCCGGTCGCGCTCAAGGACATCGGCATGAAGCACAGCGACCTCGACCGCGCGGCGGACATCGCGGCGGCCAACCCGTACTGGAATCCGCGCCCGGTCGAGCGCGAGGCGATCCGCGCGCTGCTGCAGCGCGCCTTCGACGGCGAGCCGGCCTGAATCCCTTGTGCAAGAAGAGAAGCAAAGGAAGGAGACAACCATGACATTCAATCGCAGACAGTTCACCCAGGCCGCGGCCGCGCTCGCCGCGAGTGGCGCCGCGCCGCTGGTGTTCGCCGCCGACACGCTGAAGATCGGCTACGTGTCGCCGCAGACCGGGCCACTCGCACCCTTCGGCGAGGCCGACAAGTGGGTCATCGAGCAGATGAAGACGGCCTTCAAGGACGGCCTCAGCGTCGGCGGCAAGAAGTACGCGGTGCAGATCGTGCTGAAGGACAGCCAGTCCAATCCCAACCGCGCGGGCGAGGTCGCCAACGATCTGATCCTCAAGGACAAGGTCGCGCTGGTGCTGACCGCCGGCACGCCCGAGACCGCGAATCCGGTGAGCGACGCCTGCGAGCTCAACGAAGTGCCCTGCGTCTCCAGCGTGGTGCCGTGGCAGCCCTGGTTCTTCGGCCGCAAGGGCGATCCGGCCAAGGGTTTCAACTGGACCTATCACCTGTTCTGGGGGTTGGAGGACGTCATCGCCAACTTCACCAACGGCTGGAAAACCGTCGAGACCAACAAGAAGGTCGGCGGCCTGTTCCCCAACGACGGCGACGGCAATGCCTGGGGCGACAAGGAGCTCGGCTTCCCGAAGCCGCTGGCGCAGATGGGCTTCACGCTCACCGACCCGGGCCGCTTCCAGAACGGTACGCAGGACTTCAGCGCGCAGATCGCGGCCTTCAAGCGCGACAACGTCGAGATCGTGACCGGCGTGGTGATCCCGCCCGATGCCAAGACCTTCCTCACGCAGGCGCGGCAGCAGGGCTTCAGGCCCAAGGTCATCACTCTGGGCAAGGCGCTCCTGTTCCCGGGCGCGATCGAGGCGCTGGGTGATCTGGGCTACGGCCTGTCGACCGAGGTGTGGTGGAGCCCGTGGCATCCCTTCACCTCGAGCCTCACGAAGCAGAGCGCCAAGTCGCTGGCCGAGGCCTACGAGGCGGGCGCGAAGAAGCAATGGACGCAGCCCATCGGCTTCGCGCACGCGCTGTTCGAAGTCGCGTCCAACGCGCTCTCGCGCGCCAAGTCGCCCAAGGCGGCCGACGTGCGCGACGCGGTCGCCGCCACCTCGCTCGACACGGTGGTCGGCCCGGTGAAGTGGGGCGGGCAGGGCCCGTTCAAGAACGTGAGCAAGACGCCGCTGGTGCTGGGCCAGTGGAACAAGGGCCAGAAGTACAAGGTCGAGCTGACCATCGTCAACAACGATGCGGCCAAGAGCATTCCGGCCGGCGGCACCCTCAAGCCGCTATGACGCTTCTCGCGCTGCACGGCGTCTGCAAGTCCTACGGCGCGCTCAAGGTCACCGACGACATCACGCTCGCGGTGGCCGAGGGCGAGACGCTGGGCATCCTCGGGCCGAACGGCGCGGGCAAGACCACGCTGTTCAACCTGATCTCGGGCGACGTGCGCGTCGACGCGGGGCGCGTGGAGTACGAAGGGCGCGACGTCACCACGCTCAAGCCGCACCAGCGCTGTCATGCCGGCATCGGCCGCAGCTACCAGGTGCCGCAGCCCTTCGGCCACATGAGCGTGTTCGAGAACCTGGTCACGGCCGCCTGCTTCGGCGCCGGCCAGACCGAGCGCGAGGCCTGGCAGACGGCGCAGGAGGTGCTGGCCGAGACCGGCCTCATGGCCCATGCCAACAAGCCGGCCGGCGGTCTGACCCTGCTCGACCGCAAGCGGCTCGAGCTTGCGCGTGCGCTCGCGACGCGGCCCAGGCTGCTTCTGCTCGACGAGATCGCGGGCGGGCTGACCGAGCCCGAGGCGAAGCAACTGGTGGAAGAGCTCAAGCAGATCAAGGCGCGCGGCGTGACCATGATCTGGATCGAGCACGTGGTGCATGCACTGCTCTCGCTGGCGGATCGGTTGTTCGTCATCAACTTCGGGCAGAAGCTGGCGGAAGGCGAGCCGCGGGTGGTGATGGGCGATCCGGAGGTGCGGCGGGTTTATATGGGGATGGAGGCATGACGAAGCTGCTCGAAGCCCGAGGCCTGAAGGCCTTCTATGGCGATGCCCAGGCGCTCTTCGGCATCGACTTCGAGCTCGCGCAGGGCGAGCTGGTCGCGGTCATCGGTGCCAACGGCGCGGGCAAGTCCACGCTGCTCAAGTGCCTCACGGGCCTGGTGCGCGCGCCGCGCGAGGCGGTGCACTTCAAGGGCGAGGCCATCGGCGGCCTCGCGCCCGGCGAGATCGTGAAGCGCGGGCTGGCGATGGTGCCCGAGGGCCGGCGCCTGTTCTCCAGCCTCAGCGTGGAGGAGAACCTGCTGATCGGCGGCCACGCGGGCCGCAAGGGGACGTGGAACCTGCAGCGCCTCTACGCGCTGTTCCCCATCCTCGCCGAGAAACGGCACGAACCCGGCACCTCGCTCTCGGGCGGCCAGCAGCAGATGGTGGCGCTGGGCCGTGCGCTGATGAGCAACCCCGAGGTGCTCTTGTGCGACGAGCTCTCGCTGGGCCTGGCGCCGATCGTGATCCGCGAGATCTACGCCGCCATGCCGGCCATCACCCGCGAAGGCATGACGGTGGTGATCGTCGAGCAGGACGTGAGCATGGCGCAGCGCGTGTCGCAGCGCATCTATTGCCTGCAGGAGGGGCGCGTGTCGCTCGCGGGCCGATCGGACGCGCTCACGCGGGACCAGATCTCGGCGGCGTACTTCGGAGTCTGAGTCGTGCTTGAAACCCTGCTCCAAGGCATCCTGCTCGGCGGTCTCTACACCCTCTTCGCGCTCGGCCAGTCGCTGATGTTCGGCGTCATGCGGCTCACCAACACCGCGCAGGGCGACTTCATCATCCTCGGCGCCTTCGCGGTGATCGCCGGCACCACGCTCGTGGGCGGTGCGCCCTTCCTGGTCGCGCTGGCGGTGTTGCCGCTGGCCTTCGGCTTTGGCTATGCGCTGCAGCGCTACGTGCTCAACGGCACGCTGGGCAAGGACCCGCTGCCCTCGCTGGTCGTGACCTTCGGCCTCTCGATCGTGATCCAGAACCTGCTCTTGGAACTGTTCTCAGCCGATCCGCGCTCGATCGAGACCGGCGGCCTCAACACGCTGGGGCTTCGCATCGGCGAGTCGCTGTCGCTGGGCGTGCTGCCGCTGGTGGTGCTCGCCATCGCGGTTGCCGCGACGGCGGCGCTGCAATGGCTCTTCGCGCGCACGGCGCTCGGCCGCTCGTTCCGGGCGGTGTCGGACGACCGCGAGATCGCCGAACTCATGGGCCTCAACGCGAAGAAGGTCTACGCCTTCGCGACCGCCATCGCCTTCGTGCTGATCGCGGTGGCCGGCGCGCTGCAGGGCATGCGCACGACGGTGTCACCCTCGGACGGGCCGCTGTTGCTGCTGTTCGCCTTCGAGGCCGTGATCATCGGCGGCATGGGCTCCTTCTGGGGCACGCTCGCGGGCGCAATGATCCTCGGCATCACGCAGCAGATCGGCTTCCGACTCGACCCGGGCTGGGGCATCTGGGTCGGGCACATCGTCTTCCTGCTGGTGCTGGTGCTCAGGCCGCAAGGGCTCTTTCCGAAAACGCGAGGCTGATGCAATGACCAGGAATCCGGTCTTGACCCCGAACCCGGCGTTCGACGTCGTGCGCAGTACAGCCGCGAGCCGCGCCGCGCTGATGGTGGCCGCGGTGCTGGTCGCCCTTGCCGCCAGCCTGCCCTTCTGGGGCGAATCGAGCTGGATGCGCGAGTTCGTCGAGATCGCCTGCTACTTCATCTTCGCGATGATGTGGAACCTGCTCGCCGGGTACGGCGGCATGGTCAGCATCGGCCAGCAGGCCTTCTTCGGCTTCGGCGGCTACGTGATGCTGATGCTCGGCAACTTCGCCGGCGTCAACCCCTTCATCGCCATTCCGCTCGGCGCGCTGGCGGCTGGGGCCATCGCGGTGCCGGTGTCCTTCGTCGCCTTCCGCCTCTCGGGCGGCTACTTCGCGATCGGCACCTGGGTCATCGCCGAGGTGTTCCGCCTGAGCTTCGCCAACGTCTCGGTCGTGGGCGGCGGCTCGGGCACCACGCTCACCGCCCTGCGCGGCATCGAGCGCGCCACGCGCGAGAGCGTGACCTACTGGATGGCGCTGGTTTGCGTGGTGGCGGCGATCGCACTGGTCTACCTGTTCCTGCGCAGCAAGCGCGGGCTGGCGCTGCTCGCCATTCGCGACAACGAAGTCGCCGCCGAATCGCAGGGCATCCCTGTCGTGCGCATGAAGCTCGCGGTGTACGTGGTCGCGGCCTTCGGCGCCGGCCTGGCGGGCGCGCTCTATTTCGTCGGCAATCTGCGCATCAGCCCCGACGCCGCCTTCAGCGTGAACTGGACCGCCTTCGCCATCTTCATGGTGGTGATCGGCGGCATCGGCCGCATCGAGGGGCCGCTGGTGGGTGCGCTCATCTTCTGGGCGCTCAACAAGTTCTTCAGCGACTACGGCACCTGGTACTTGCTGGGCCTCGGCCTGCTGGCGATCGTGGTCACCATCTTCTTCAAGCAGGGGCTCTGGGGCTACGCGCAGCAGCGCTGGGGGTGGTCGCTGTTTCCGACGCAGCGGGTGCTGGTGGGCAGCGCCCCATCAGATAAGGTATTAGAATCTATTCATTAATCTATTCTTTTTTATATTCCGAAGTCGACTTGCAAGAGGTGTGTCCGCAGGTTCGATCTATTCACATGAGCGAACTTACCGAGCGCGTTCGACAGGCGCTGCGTACCGCTGGCGCCGCGCGCAGCGCTGAGCTGCAGCAGGTCTGCGGTGCAAGCCAAGCCTCCATTTCGCGTGCGCTCGCGCCGCTTCTTTCGGCGGGCGAGGTGCTCAAGGTCGGCCGCGCACGGAATCAGGCCTATGTCATGCCGCGCCGCGTGGAGAGCATAAGCACCACCGGCACCATCCCGATCATGAAGGTGGAGGGCACCGGAAAGGCCGCCGAGTTCGGCACCTTGATTCCTGCGGTCAGAGGTCGATGCTGGGTCGAGGAGTTCGAGCCCACTCGTGCGCAGCTTCACGATGGCCTTCCGTGGTTCCTGGCCGACATGCGGCCGCAAGGTTTCCTCGGACGCGCATTCGCGCATGCCCGGAAGGAACTCCACCTTGCCGACAACCCCGATCACTGGACGGATGACGACGTCCTGAGAGCCCTGAGCCAAGCCGGTGAGGACTTGCCCGGCAACCTGATCCTTGGAGCCGGGTCGTTCGAGCGCTTCATGCACGCAGGCCCGGCCGATCGGGCGTCGCCGGATCTGTACCCCGAGTTGGCCGAGGCCGCGATGCACGGCGCCCTGCCCGGTTCCTCCGCGGGTGGCGAACAGCCCAAGTTCTGCACCGTTCGCGAGGACGGCCAGCCGGTGATCGTGAAGTTCTCGCCCGCAGGGGACTCTGCGCCCGAGCAACGGTGGGCCGACCTCCTGGTGTGCGAGCACCTGGCCCTCTCCACCTTGAACGCGGCTGGCGTTCCGGCGGCGAGGACGCGGATCTTCGTTGCAGGCGGCCGCACCCTGCTCGAAGTGGAGCGCTTCGACCGCACCACGCGCGGCCGCATCGGCATGGTCTCCCTGCTCGCGTTCGACAACGAGTACATCGGCCAGATCGACAACTGGGCCGCGTCCGCGGAGCGCATGAGCACGCGCGGCCTGATGCGCCCCAGCGATGCCGACAGGCTTCGATTGCTGGAGGCATACGGACAACTGATCGGCAATACCGACCGGCATTACGGGAACATTTCGCTGGTCATCGATCCATCGGGCAACTGGGCGCTGGCGCCGGCCTATGACACCTTGCCCATGGTCTATGCACCCGTGGCCGGTGAACTGGTGTCGCGGGACGACTTCGATCCAGGCAAGCTGGTCCCCACGGCAGACACGCTGCGGGTTTGGGACGCAGCCAGGAAACTGGCCATCGCGTTCTGGCAAAGCGCGGCCGGGGACAAGCGGATCTCCGGCGCGTTTCGCGAGGCGGCAGGGCGACACGCGCGCAGCCTTGCGGCGCATGAAGATCCGCCGCAGCCCGCCGCGGACGAGCCGGTCTTTCAGCGAGAGCGGCCGAGCTGACGCAAGGCAACGCGGGTCCGTGGCCTGAAACAGGCCGGCCACCTCGGGCGAGCCGCTGCCCTGGCACTCCGCCCTAATTTTTAGCTCGCCCGTTGCGAAAAACGGTTCTTGGAGGCAACGCCCTCCGCTCCTAGCATCCGCCCACTGCCTTCATCCTCTTGCATCAAAAGGAACCTGCCATGGCCCATCTCCACGACTCCGGCCGCCGAAGCCTGCTCAAGACCTCGCTCATTGCCGGCGGACTTTCGGCGGGCGGCCTGCTGTCGATCGACGCGTTCGCGCAGGGCAAGGCGCGCATCAACATGCAGCTCGGCTGGATCGTCGGTGTCAACCAGATCGGCGAAGTGGTCGCCAAGCGGCTAGGCTTCTACGAACAGGAAGGCATCGATTTCGCGATCCAGCCCGGCGGCCCCAACATCGATGGCGTGGCCATCGTCGCCTCGGGACGCTACGAGCTGGGGCAAGTCTCCTCGAGCCCGTCCGTCATGCTCGCGGTCTCGCAGGGCCTGCCGATCAAGTGCTTCGCCGTCGGCGCGCAGAAGCACCCCTTCACCTTCTTCTCGCTGGCCAAGAACCCGGTGCGCAAGCCGGCCGACCTGGTCGGCAAGCGGGTGGGCCTCCCGTCGACGGCGGCCGTGCTGCTGCGTGCCCTGCTGGCGAAGAACAAGATTCCGGAGAAGGAGGTCAAGGTCGTCACCATCGGCGCCGACATGTCGCCGCTGCTGACGGGCCAGGTCGATGTGGTCACCGGCTGGCTCACCAGCACGACGGCGCTCAAGGTGCTGGGCCCGGAGCGCGTCGACCTGACGCTGTGGGACTCGGGCGTGAAGCTCTACGCGCTGCCGTACTACGCGTCGATCAAGACGCTCGAGACGCAGCCCAAGGTCATCGAAGCCTTCCTGCGCGCCACCGCCCGCGGCTGGCAGCATGTGAAGGCCAACCGCGACGAGGCGGTCGACCTGCTGGTCAAGGAATACCCCAACCTCAAGCGCGAGGACGAACGCGTGGCGGTCGACGTGATGCTCGAGTACAGCTTCGGCGGCCTGGCGCAGACGCAGGGCTGGGGCGCGATGGACCCGGCGGTCTGGCAGGAACAGATCTCGATGTACGCGGAGCTGGGCCAGTTCACCGCGCGCACGCCGAAGGTGGAAGACGTGCTGTGGCTCGACGGCCTCAAGGCGAGCGCGGCCGCGCGGATGAAGGCGTGATGCCATGGCTGCCGTTCTGACGAACGCCTCGCCCGCGATCTCCTGTCGCGACATCGGCATGCGCTTCTTCACCGAGCGCCGCGACGTGACTGCGATCAAGAGCCTGGACCTCGACGTCGCTCACGGAGAGTTCCTGACCTTGCTCGGCCCCTCGGGCTGCGGCAAGTCCACCTTCCTGCGCGTGGTTGCCGACCTGCTGGAGCCGAGCCGCGGAAAGATCGAGGTGCTCTCCGCGACGCCGCAGGCCGCGCGCAAGAACCGCGACATCGGCTTCGTGTTCCAGGATGCGGCGCTCTTGCCGTGGCGCACGGCGCTGCAGAACGTCGAGCTGCCGCTGCAGGTGGGCGGCGGCGCGAGCCGCAAGGGACGCCGCTCGCCGCAGGAACTGCTCGAACTGGTCGGCCTGAAGGACAAGGCGCAGGCCTGGCCCCATGAGCTGTCGGGCGGCCAGCGCCAGCGCGTGTCGATTGCGCGCGCACTGGCCAGCGACCCGAAGATCCTGCTGATGGACGAGCCCTTCGGCGCGCTCGACGAGATCACGCGCGACCGGCTCAACGAGGAGATCCGGCGCGTCTGGAAGGAAACCGGCGTGACGATCCTGTTCGTCACCCACAGCATCCATGAGGCCGCCTATCTGGGCCAGCGCGTGCTGATGCTGGCCGCCAATCCGGGCCGCGTGCGCGAGATCGTGCCGGTCGAGCTGCCCGAAGACCGGACGCTGGACATCCGCGAGACCCCCGAGTTCGTGCGCCTCACCGCGCACTTGCGGCGCGTGCTGGAAACCTGCTGACGGGAGGCCCCCATGACCACCAGTTCCATCGATACGCCGGTGACCGGCCTGGCTCAAGTTCCCGCCGACCCCGAGTACCTCGCCTGGGCCGCAGCGCGCCAGCGGCGCGTCTGGCGCCGCCGCATCCTGCCGGCGCTCGGCATCGTCGGCCTCGTCGTGCTGTGGTGGGCCGTCATCGCGATCTTCGACGTCAAGCCCTTCATCGCGCCCACGCCATGGGCAGTGCTCGAAACGCTCTACGCCAAGCGCGCCGTGCTGCTCGACAACCTGATCCCCACCGCGATGGAGGCGGCCGGCGGCTTCCTGCTGGGCAACCTCGCCGCGATCGCGATCGCGACGGTCTTCGTGCACAACAAGACGCTGCAGGACATCTTCTTCCCGGTGGTGCTGATGTTCAACGCCGTGCCGCTGGTGGCCAAGGCCCCGGTGCTGGTGCTGATCATGGGCAACGGCATGGAGCCGAAGATCACCATCGCGGCACTGGTGTGCTTCTTCCCGACGCTGGTGAACATGGTGCGCGGCCTCGAATCGGTGAACCCGCAGGCCATGGAGCTGATGCGCGTGCTGTCGGCCAGCAAGACGGAGATCTTCTTCCGCCTGCGGCTCCTGAACGCGCTGCCCTATCTGTTCTCGGCCCTGCGCATCGCGGCATCGATGTGCGTGATCGGCGCGGTGGTCGGCGAATGGGTGGGCGCCACGGTCGGCATCGGCGCCATGATTCTTCAGGCCACTTTCAACTTCGACTCTCCGCTGCTGTACGCCGCGATCGTCATGAGCGCGAGCCTCTCGGGCCTGTTCTTCCTGCTCGTGACCCTGGCCGAGCGCTGGATCATTCGCTGGCATCCGGAGAGCACGCACTAGGGCCTGTAAACACATGAATCACTCCCGCGTGGGGCCCCAGAGAGGGCCCAATCTGGGCGCCAAGCGGAACTGGTGCACACCCAGTGAGCATTGGCAACGACGAGTGGGCCCTCTCTGGGGCCCCACCCGAAGGGCCGGGGGTGATTCATGTGTTTACAGGCCCTAACGCAGTGCGTCACCTCGACATTTCAAACAGGACAAACAGGAGATTAGCTATGAGCCGTATCGGCGACTGGATGCAGGAGTCTGCGCACGACGTTCGTGTGGCAGCCGAATCGGATGTGGTGGTGGTGGGCGGCGGGCCGGCCGGCCAGGCCGCGGCCCTTGCCGCTGCGCGCAACGGTGCGAGCGTGACGCTGCTGGAGCGCTACAACCACCTCGGCGGCCTGGCCTCGGGCGGCATGGTGCTGGTGCTCGATGACATGTGGGACAACCACCAGAAGGAAATCTCGGTGCGCGGCATCTGCCTCGAGATGATCGATCGCATGGCCGCGCTCGGCCTGGCCGAATATCCGAAGCAGCAGGACTGGGGCAGCCTGCCCGACTCGGTGCGGCGCTGGAAGCGCTGGGGCACCTACGACTTCCACAGCAAGGAGAAGCCGCACCCGATCTGCTTCGCGGCGGCCTTCGACCCCGACGCGTGGAAACGCACCTCGCTCGAGATGGTGCAGCGGGCCGGCATCGAACTGCGCCTGCACTCGTGGTTCTCCCGTACCCTGGTGGAGGACGGCAAGGTCAAGGGCGTGGTCTGCGAGACCAAGGGCGGGCGCGAAGCGATCCTGGGCAAGGTGGTGATCGACACCACCGGCGACCTCGATGTCGCGGCATCGGCCGGCGCGCCCCACATCAGCGGCGCCTACATCGTGACCACGGTGTTCCGGCTCGGCGGCGTCGATACCGACGAGGCCGAGCGCTTCGAGAGCGAGGAGCCGCAGGCCTTCCAGGCGCTGGACCGCGAGGTCAAGCACATGCTGGGCGGCGCCTGGGAGAACTGGTGGCTCAAGACGCCGCTGCCGGGCATCGTCTGGTGCAACTGCCCGCACATGCCCGGACTCGACGGCCTGAAGGTGGCCGACCTGACGCGCGCCGAGGTCCAAGGCCGCAACACCATCCACAAGGTGATCGACTTCGTTCGCGCCCGGCTGCCCGGCTTCAAGAACTGCTACCTGGTCGACATGGCTCCGCAAACCGGCATCCGCCAGACCCGGCTGCTCGAAGGCGAGTACGTGATGACCAAGGAAGACCTGGCCCAGCGCACCCGCTTCGAAGACAGCGTGGCCCGCGGCCGCGACTACTACTACCCCTTGCGCACCCTGCTGCCGCGCAGCGTGGAGAACCTGCTGGTGGCCGGCCGCCACTACTCCGCGACCTCGGCGGCGCAGAAGATCTCGCGCGAGATCCCGCCCTGCATGGCGATGGGCGAGGCCACCGGCGTGGCCGCGGCACTGGCGCTCGACGCCGGCGTGTCCGTGCGCCACGTGGACGTCGCCAAGCTGCAGCGCACGCTGCGCGCCCAGGGCGCCGACCCCGGCGACCAGAAGGGCCCGAACACCGATGTGCCGGCGATCGCCCGCTCATTTGCGGAGGCCGCGTGATGACGACCGCTAACCTGCCGCTGGCCGGCATCCGCGTGATCGACTTCACGCAGGTGATGATGGGCCCGGTCTGTACCCAGATGCTGGCCGACCACGGGGCCGACGTGATCAAGATCGAGCGCAAGGGCGCGGGCGACCTGAGCCGCTCGACCTTCGCGCCGGTCGCGGGGCACGACAACCCGATCTTCTGCAGCCTCAACCGCAACAAGCGCAGCGTCGAGATCGATCTGCGCGATGCGGCGCAGATGGACCTGGTCAAGGCATTGATCGCCGATGCCGACGTGGTCACCAACAACTTCCGCGCCGGCGTGATGGAGCGCCTCGGCCTCGGCTACGAGGACTGCAAGCGCCTCAACCCGCGCATCGTGTATGCGGTCGGCACCGGCTTCGGCGAATCCGGACCCTATGCGCACAAGGGAGGGCAGGACGTGCTCGCGCAAGCCTTGACCGGCGTGATGGCGCGCCGCGCCGATGCCTCGGTGCCGATCTCGATCTACCCGACCGCGTTGGCCGACTACACGGCCGGCATGCACATGGTGCAAGGCATCCTGTTCGCACTGCTGCAGCGCGAACGCACGGGCGAGGGCCAGAAGATTGCCGTCTCCCTCTACAACTCGATGTTGTCGATGCAGATGCAGGAGGCTGCGATGGTCATGATGGAGGACTCGGAGGTCAACTGGGCCGCGATGCCGCTGTCGGGCGTCTTCGATACGCAGACCGGTCCGCTGGTGCTGGTCGGCGCGTTCAAGGCGAATCCGTTGCGCGACATCTGCGCCGCGCTGGAGATCGACGATCTCTCGCAGGACGCGCGCTTCGCCAACCTGGCAGCGCAGTTCGCGCACAAGGCCGAGCTGCACGCGATCTTCCACGAACGCTTCGCGAGCAACACGCGCGAACACTGGCTGGGCCGCCTCGAGGCAGAGGACCTGCTCTCGGCGCCGGTGCGCGACATGCGCGAGGCGCTGGTCGACCCGCAGACCCTGCACAACAGAATGATCCTGGAGGGCGAGGATTCGTCGAAGCGCGAACTGAAGTTCATCGCCAGCCCGATCCAGATGTCCGGCGCGCAGACCGGCCTGCTGCGCGAGCCGCCGCGGCTTGGCCAGCACACCGAGGAAGTGCTCGCCGAAGCTCGCGCGCTGATCGAAGAGGCCGGCGCATGAGCGTCCTGTTCGAAGTCGCGCACCATGTCGCGACGGTCACCATCGACCGGCCCGAGGTGATGAACGCGGTGGACCTGCCCACCGAAGCCGAGCTGATCCGCATCTGGACCGAGATCGAGCGCCGCGACGACATCCGTGTCGTGGTGCTGACCGGCGCCGGCGAGCGCGCCTTCTGCGCCGGCGCGGACCTGAAGAACACGTCGAATCTCAAAGGCGTCGACTACTGGGCCGCGGCCCGGCCCGGCGGCTTCGGCGGCATCGCGCTGCGCGAGACGCTCGACGTGCCGGTGATCGCGCGCGTCAACGGTTTCGCCCTGGGCGGCGGCCTCGAGATGGTGCTGGGCTGCGACCTCGTGGTGGCCTGCGAGGAAGCCAGCTTCGGCCTGCCCGAGCCCCTGGTCGGGCGCCTTCCGCTGGACGGCGGCATGCTGCTGCTGCAGCGGCAGATCCCGTTTCGCCAGGCCATGGCCATGATGCTGACCGGGCAACGGATCCAGGCGCAGCGCGCGCTCGAGATCGGGCTCATCAACGAAGTCGTGCCGCGCGCCGGGCTCGACGCGGCGGTCGATCGCTGGGTGCAGCAGCTGCTCGCCTGTGCGCCGCTGTCGCTGCGGGCCGTCAAGCAAGTGGTGCGGCACACCGGCACGATGTCGCCGGCCCAGGCCCACGGCATGCGCTTGCCGGCGCTGGTGAAGGCGCTGCAGTCCGAAGATTCGAACGAAGGCGTGCTGGCCTTCCAGCAGAAGCGCAAGCCCCAATGGCAGGGCCGCTAGGCGAGTCGTCCCATGGCCCACGTCATCACCACCGCCTGCATCGACGTCAAGGACGGCGCCTGCGTGAAGTGCTGCCCCGTCGATTGCATCTACGAAGGCGAGCGCACTCTGTACATTCACCCGGATGAATGCATCGACTGCGGCGTTTGCGTGTCCGCCTGCCCGACGGAGGCGATCTACGAAGAGTTTCGGCTGCCGCCCGAACTGGGGCATTTCATTGCGATCAACCGCGAGTTCTTCGATGCCGAGGTCAGCGGCCTCGGCTCGCCCGGCGGCGCCGAGGCGCGGCGCGTGGCTTGCGACCATCCGCGCATCGCACAGGAAGCGCCGCGCGCCTGAGCAGCCAGGCTGCAGGAGGGCGGGCTGATGCATGCCATCGTCCTGAAGTACTTCATCGAGGTGGCGAGCTGCGGCTCGGTGCGCAAGGCCTCGGAGCGGCTGTACGTGGCGGCCAGCGCCGTCAACCGGCAGATCCACAAGCTCGAAGACGAGCTCGGCGTCGAGCTGTTCGACCGCCTGCCCAACGGGCTGCGCCTGAATCCGGCGGGCGAACGGCTGCTCAAGCATGCGCAGGAAACGCTGCACCAGTTCCAGGTGATGCGCACCGAGCTCGATGCGCTCAAGGGCGAGCGCACCGGCCATGTGAAGCTCGCCGCGATGGACTCGTTCTTCGAGGAGCTGCTGCCGGCTGCGGTCGAGGAGTTCCTGCAGATCTTCCCCGCGGTCACCTACACCATCACCGCGACGCAGCCGATGGAGGTGCCTCAGCTGGTGATGTCGGGCCAGGTCGACGTGGGTCTCACTTTCGTGAATCGCCTGCCCGGCGGCGTCGCGGCGGTGGCCCTGGCGAATCTTCCGATCGGGCTCGTGATGCCGCCGGGGCATCCGCTGGCGAAGCACGACAGCGTGTCGCTGAAGGATTGCGCGAACTTTCCGTTCTTGCGCTCGAGCTCGCACCCCGTGGTCAGCGCTTCGCTCTCGCCCGAGTTCACCGCCTTCTGGGACGACATGGAGCCGGCCGCAACCTGCAATTCGACGCCCCTGCTCAAGCGGCTGATCATGGGCGGCAAAGGCATATCCTGCTTCTCGAAGATTGCCTTCATCGAGGAGCTCAAGCGCGGGGATCTGCTCTGGCGGCCTTTCGCGCTGCCGGCGCTGAACCAGATGCAGGTGGGCATCGTGGTGCCGTCGCAGCGCATCCTGCCCCACGTCACGCAGAACTTCGTCGGCCGCATGGCGCGGCGCCTGGCGCAGCTGGAGAGCATCGCCGCCGCGCTCTAGGGCTGCTTCAGTGCGTGACGCGGCCCCGCATGGCTGCCGGATGCCCCGCCAGCCCGAAGGATTTGCCCGTAGGCACCAGCGTGTCGCCGTCGACGCGCAGGATCGTGATGTCCTGGTCGATGAAGTTGCCGACATAGAGGTACTTGCCGTCGGCGCTGAACACCGCGCCTTCTGGCAGGCCGCGCACCTCGACCTCGTTGGTGCGCGTGACCTTCCGGCCGTCGATCCGCAAGCCCACCACCGAGCCGTTGCGGTTGTAGAAGTAGGCGTTCTTCGCCGAGTTGCTGCCGCGCAGCAGCACCGCCACGGCGAACTTGCCGGTCGGGCTCACGGCCAGGCCTTCGGGGCCGTCGCCGACCACCACCTTGTCGATCACGCGCGGCGGTTTGGCTTCGAGGTCGATCACGCTCACCGTGTCGATCTGGCCGTCGGAAGCGCCGGAATTGCCGTTGTCGGCCGTGAGCGCGAGCTTGCCGTCGGGCGTCACGTCCAGGTTGTAGGGCCAGAGGCCGGCCGCGAAATCGAGCTTGTTGTACGTGACCTTCTCGCCCTCGACCTCGAGCATCGCGACCTTGTGGTTAGGGAACTTGCTGGCGAGCGCGCGCCGGCCGTCGGGCGTGAAGCGCACGTGCGAGACCGACTCGCCCATGGCCACGGTGTCGATCAGCGTCACCTTCTGGCCTGCGATGCGCAGCACGCTGACCGAGTTGTCGGCGCGGTTGGCCACCAGCGCCAGCGTGCCCGCGCGGTTGATCGACAGGCCCGAGGGCTGCCTGCCGATGGCGAGCGTGTCGATCAGCTTCGGCGGCGTGGCGGCGAGGTCGATCACGAACAGCCGGTTGTCCGGCACCTGGCGGCGCACGCCGTTCTCCTCGACCACGTTGAGCGAGTTGGCGACCAGCGCGAGCTTCTCGTCGGCCGTGATCGCGAGGTTGGTCGGCGGCCCGGCGATGGTGTTGTCCAGCGGCAGCGTGACCACGTTGCGCGGCGCGAGCGGATCGGTGCCGATGTCGATCACCTGCACGCTGTCGCGGCCATGGGCGGCAAGCACCACGGCGCCGGCGTCGCTCCACGACTGCTTCTCGTCGTTGGCGACCAGGAGGAGCTGGCGTTGTCCTGCCGTGGGTGTCATGCCGGCGCAGCCTGAGAGGGCGGCCAGGGCGAGCGTGCCGAGAGCGAGGAAGCGAAGGCGCATGGTGTTGTCTCCGTTGTTGTTTTCGACGGGGCCCGTCGGGCGGCCATCGTAGCCGGCGAAGCGCCGCGCAGGCTCAGGGAATACCAGCCGCCGCCGCGCCTTCAGGCCGCGACCGTCTCGTCGAGGAAACGCCGGATGGCTTCGGCGATCTCGTACCCATGGGTTTCGAGCGCGAAGTGGCCGGTGTCCAGGAACTGCACCCGCGCGTTCGGGTTGTCGCGCGGAAAGGCCTCGGCGCCCGCCGGCAGGAAGAAGGGATCGTTTCGCCCCCACACCGCGAGCAGGGGCGGCCGATGCGCGCGGAAGTACTGGTGGAACTCGTGGATCGAAACCTATGCGGCGCTCGCCGGCGAGATGAGGGCGGGAGCTGCCGCGTGAACGATTCGGTGGCGGCCTACCATGCGGCGCATCGCTGGCGCGCGAGATGCATGCGCGTGCTGTTGCGGCGCGGCGTTGCGCGTTTGGTTCTTGCCGCGGCTAGCGTTCGCTGTCTATCGCACGCCGCATGACGGGTGCGTCCGTTTACGTCGTCGCCGCGAGCGCGGCGGCGGTGTCGTAGAACTCCATGAAATCCACGATCTTGCCGTCGCGCATCCGGATCACGTCCGCCTTGGGCGTCTTCACCGTCTTGCCGGTTCCGCGATGTTTCCACTCGCAGCTGCCCAGCATCACGACGCGGTCGCCCTGGGCAACGAATTCATCGGCCGTGTAGTCGAGCATCTCCCAGCTCCTGCTCAATTCCAGGAAATAGCGCTGCACTTCAGATTTCGAACAGCAGCCCTGGGTGTAGCTCGCGCCTGCGGCGGTGGCGCCGAGCGAGCACCAGTGGACATCCTCGGCCATCAGGTCCATCCAGTGCTGGGCGCTGTCGCCCCTTGAGTCGTTCCAGCGAAGGTATCCGTCGCGCAGGACTGCCACGTTTTTCTCTTCCAAAACGGTCATGAAAGCCTCCTGGTCCACAGCGGACGCTCATCTTGCACAAGTTCGATGACGACGGCAATCTGCCATTGGACAAGCTTGCCTGCGCCGGCCAGATCATGCTGCTGGTGCGGTGTGTTCTGCCTCTCGGCCTTCGTCATCCGGGTGGCGCGCAAGCCGACGCGCAAAGTGGATCTTCCCCAAGCCGGCCATTGGGGCCTTTCCGTGGCTTATTGCACGCTTCGGCCGATCGCTTGCGCGAATCGGCTGAAGCGTGAAATCCATCGCTTCCGCCTATGCCTTCGCGCGCATCCAATGGGCTCCCTGGTCTTCAACAAAAGGGCCGCCATGTTCTCCAAGCTGTTGAGCTCATCCCGACGCGTCTGGCACCGGACTTCGCCCGTGCGCCGACGACAGGCGGTCGTGGCGCAGGCGCACGGCCAGACCATGCTGCTCGACTGCCAGTGGCAAGAAGGCTGGTGGTCGGGCGTGGTCAAGATTCGCGAAGCTTCGGAAGAACGCGTCGTGCATGTCTGCATCGAGCTGCGGGCCACCGCCGACGATGCGCTGAACGACGCCGAGCACGACGCGCAGCGCCTGGCGCTGATGTTCGCGCAGTAGGAGGAGACCGCCATGCACCCCGACGCCATCGAACTGATCGTGGACGAGCCCGTCGCCGGCCACTTCTACTGGATCCTGCAGAAGCACGCCGAACTCGACGGCAAGCCGATCGCCATCGAATCCGCGCAAGGCCCGATGCCGAGCTACAGCGCCGCCATGATGGCCGGCATCGAAGCGCTGCAGCGGCGGGCCGACAGCCGCGGCGAGGGCGCTGCCTGCCCCGTCGTCACCGTGTACGTCGATCCGTTCAGCGCAGCATCGCCGACATCGCCGAGCAGCAGTTGAGCATGCGCACCGCGGCCTCGACCGAGGGCGCGGAAAAGCGCAGCTCGGTCGCGGCGACGCGCTCGAACTCGGGCCACTGGCAGAACAGGTCGGCCAGCGCGGGCGCTTGGGTGTGCAGCGTGACCGAGAGCGGTTTCTGCATGACGAATGTCCGTGCGCCGTCACGGGCCGCAAGAGCCGCTTCCACGCCGATGCGGATCGCCGCACACGCCTGTGCCGGCGACAACGACACCCCGCTGGTCTGGCCCGTCGCACGCTTGGTCTGCACGAAGGTGGCGTGCGGGAACAGCGGCCGGTTCTCCGCGATGAAGACGTCGTCGCCGCTGGCCATCAGCACCGGCGCGCCGTATTCGCCCGCCAGCGCACCGTAGAGCGCGGCCTCGCCCACGGCCTGGCCGTTGATCTCGACGCCGGCGAAGGCGAAGCTGTTGATGGTGTGCGCAAGGATGCCCAGGCCCTGGGCGCGCGAGTGGTAGCCGACCATGCACACGCCGTCCATGCCGAGTTCGACGCCGCTCACCATGCTCAGGTAGCGCGGCTTGCCCTGGATCACCTGGGCGCGCGCGTCGAGCAGCTCGGGCAGCATGTTGCGGAAGTCGCCATGCGAGTCGTTGACCCAGACCTCGCTCGCACCGCCGTCGAAGGCGCCGGCGATGGCCGCGTTCGCCTCCTCGGTCATGAGCCGGCGGGCGCGCTCGTATTCGGGATTGCCGGCACGCACCTGCTGGGAATGGAAGACGCCGGCCACGCCTTCGATGTCGACGGAGATCAGGATTTTCATGTTGGAGCAAGTTCGCGCAGCAGCGCGCTGAGCGCCGGCCGCACATGGCCGTCGCGTCCGGTGACGGGATCCGCACGCCACAGCGCGTTCAGGATGGCCTGCTCCGTGCTGTCGGCCGCGGCCTGGAACAGGTCGTCGAGCAGGCCGTCGTGCAGGAGCGCGACGGCCGGCATCGGCGCTTCGCGCCGCTGCGGCAGCGTGTAGGCGGTCGAGAAGGCGAGCGCGATGTCGCCGCTGCCGTGGCCGAAGACCGAGCCGGTGCGCGCGAGGCCGGCGCCGGCGCGCAGCGCCAGCCGGCGCAGCTGGCGTGCGTCGAGCGGTGCGTCGGTGGCGATCAGCATGATGATCGAGCCCTTCTCCGTATCGGCCTGCTGCGCCGTTGCGAGCCGTCTGCCGACCGGCTGGCCGGCGATGAGGAGGTTGGGCAGCAGGCCGAAGTTGGCGAGCACCAGCGCGCCCACCGTGTGCGTTCCGGCGCGCCGCGATGCGCTGCCGATGCCGCCCTTGAGCGAGAAAGAGGACATGCCGCGCCCGGCGCCGACCGAGCCCTGCGCCACGTCCTCGCCGGCCGAGGCGCACGCCTGCAGGTAATGGCCCTCGTTGACTGCCATGCGCTGGATGTCGTTGAGGAAGCCATCGTTGCACTCGAACACCAGCGGGTTCACCGTCGGTAGGCTGCGCCCGCATTCGGGATTTGCGGCGACGCACTGTCGGATCTGCGCCGCCGCCACGGCCGGCACCGAGAAAGTGTTGGTCAGCGCGATCGGCGTCTCCAGCACGCCGAGCTCCTCGACCTGCAGCAGGCCGACGCTCTTGCCGAAGCCGTTGAGCACCGCGAAACCCGCGGGCACGCGCTGCAGGTAGGGATCGCCGGCATGGGGTCGAACCACGGTCACGCCGGTCTGCACCTCGCCCTCGGCCAGCGTGGCATGGCCGACCGTGACGCCGGCGACGTCCGTGATGGCGTCGCGTGGGCCCGAAGGCAGCGTGCCGATGCGCGGGACCGCGGGGCTCATCTTCTAGAGCCGGTCGATTTTCGGATCGAGGGCATCGCGCAGACCATCGCCCAGCAGGTTGAAAGCCAGCACCGTGAAGAAGATCGCCAGCGACGGGAACAGCGCGACGTGCGGCGCGTTGACCATGTCGGCGCGCGCCTCGTTGAGCATCGCGCCCCACTCGGGCATCGGCGGCTGCGCGCCCATGCCGAGGAAGCTGAGGCTCGCGGCCGTGATGATCGAGGTGCCCAGGCGCATCGTGAAGTAGACGACGATGGACGAGATCGTGCCCGGAAGGATGTGGCGCAGCAGGATGGTGCGGTCGTTGGCGCCGATGCTGCGCGTGGCCTCGATGTAGGTCAGGTTCTTCAGCACCAGCGTGTTGCCGCGCACCAGCCGCGCGAAGGCCGGCACGCTGAACACCGACACCGCGACCACCACGTTGGTCATGCTGCTGCCCAGGATGGCGACCACGCCCAGCGCCAGCAGGATGCCGGGAAAGGCGAAGAGCACGTCGGAGATGCGCATCACGATGCGGTCCCACCAGCCGCCGTAGTAGCCGGCCAGCAGGCCCAGCACGGTCCCCACGATGGCGCCCAGCACCACCGAGAGGAAGCCGGCGGCCAGCGAGATGCGCGCCCCCATCAGGATGCGGCTGAAGATGTCGCGCCCGAGCGGGTCGACGCCGAACCAGTGCGCCGCCGAAGGGCCCGCATTGATCTTGTCGTAGTCGAAGAAGTTCTCGGCGTCGTAGGGCACGATCCACGGCGCGAGGATCGCGACCGCCACCAGCAGCAGCACGAAGACTAGCGCGGCCAGCGCCACGTGCTGCATGCGGAACTTGCGCCAGAACTCGGTCCACGGCGTGCGCACTTTGCCTTCGGTGGCGAGCATCGGGACCGGCGCGTCACTTGTAGCGGATGGTGGGGTTGATATAGCCATAGAGCACGTCGACCACGAGATTGATCAGGATGAATTCGAGCGAGAAGAGCAGCACCAGCGTCTGGATGATGGGGTAGTCGCGCATGTCGACCGCGTCGACCAGCAGGCGCCCGAGGCCGGGCCAGTTGAACACCGCCTCGACCACGATCGAGCCGCCGAGCAGGAAGCCGAACTGCAGCCCCATCATCGTGACCACCGGGATCAGCGCGTTGCGCAGGCAGTGCTTCAGGATGACCCACTTCTCCGACACGCCCTTGGCGCGCGCGGTGCGAACGAAGTCTTCCTGGATCACCTCGATGAAGGAGGCCCGCGTGAAGCGCGCCATCACCGCGGCCACGGCGGCGCCCAGCGTCAGCGAGGGCAGGATGTAGTGCCGCCACGACTCGGCGCCCACCGTGGGCAGCCAGCCGAGCTGGACCGAGAAGATCTGCATCAGGAGCATGCCGAGCGCGAAGGCCGGGAACGAGATGCCTGAGACCGCCAGCGTCATGCCGAGCCGGTCGGGCCACTGGTTGCGGAACACCGCCGACGTGATGCCGATGGCCATGCCGAAGACCACGGCCCAGGCCATGCTGCTGATCGTTAGCAGCAGCGTCGGCATGAAGCGCTCGGCGATCTCGGTCGACACCGGCCGCTTGGAACGCAGCGAATGGCCGAAGTCGCCCTGCAGCATGTTGCCGAAGAAGTTCAGGAACTGCTGCGGCAGCGGCTTGTCGAGGCCGAGGTCCGCGCGCACCAGCGCCACGGTCTCGGGGCTGGCGTCCGGCCCGGCCGCCAGCCGCGCCGGATCGCCGGGCAGCATGTGCACGAACAGGAACACCAGCACTGCGACGATCAGCAGCGTCGGCAGCAGACCCAGCAGGCGCTTGAGGACGTACTGGGTCATGGGCGATTCCGCGCCGCGATCACTTCAGCTCGACTTCGTCGAAGTTGAAGCTGCCGTCCGGGATCACGTAGAAGCCGGCCAGGTTGCGCGCGCGCACCGACAGCAGCTGCTCGGTCACCAGGAAGGCCCAGGGCGCGTCCTTCCAGATGCGCTGCTGCGCGTCGGCGTAGATCTTGGCCTTGGCGGCAGGGTCGGTGGTCACCAGCGCCTTCTTGATGTCGGCATCGACCTCGGGGTTCTTGTAGTAGGCGGTGTTGAAGAGCTTGGGCGGGAAGGACTCGGAAGCCAGCAGCGGACGCATCGCCCAGTCGGCCTCGCCGGTCGACGAGGACCAGCCCACGTAGTACATGCGCACCGGCGCGGTGGCCGGGTCCTGCGCGCTCTCGACGCGTTCGACGCGCTGGCCGGCCTCGAGCGCCAGCACCTGCACCTTGATGCCGACCTGCGCCAGCTGCTGCTGTACGAACTGGATGACCTTCTGTGCCGTCGTGTAGTTGTAGGCCGACCAGAGCGTGCTCTCGAAGCCGTTCGGGTAGCCGGCTTCCTTCAGCAGCTCGCGCGCCTTGGCCGGGTTGTAGGGCCAGGGGCCGAGCTTGGCCGCGCCCTCGATGCCCTTGGGCAGCACGCCTTCGGCCGGAATCGCATAGCCCGAGAACGCCACCTTGACCAGCGCTTCCTTGTTGATCGCGTAGTTGACGGCCTCGCGCACCTTCGGGTTGTCGAAGGGTTTCTGCTGCGTGTTCATCGAGATGTAGCGATGGATGATCGAGGGCGAGCTGCTCACCTCGAGGCTGGGCTTTTCCTTCAGCGTCGCGGCCGCTTCGGGCGGCATCGGGAAAGCGAAGTGCGCTTCGTTGGTCTGCATCATCGCGGCGCGCGTGTTGTTGTCGACCACCGGGCGGAAGGTGATGCTGTCGACCTTCGGGTAGCCCTTCTTCCAGTAGCCGTCGAACTTGGCGACCTTCAGGTAGTCGGTGGCCTTCCATTCGACGAACTTGAAGGGGCCGGTGCCGACCGGGTTCTGCGCGATGCCCTTGTTGCCGTACTTGGCCAGCGCGGCCGGCGAGATGATCACGCCCGAGGGGTGCGCGAGCGTGTTGATGAAGGGCGAGAAGGGCTCGCTGAGCGTGAAGCGCACCGTGGTCGCGTCGACCGCCTCGGTCTTGGCGATGTTCTTGTAGAGGTTGTAGCGCTTGAGCTTGTTGTCCGGGTTGGTCACGCGGTCGAAGGTGGCCTTCACGGCTTCGGCATTGAAGGGCGTGCCGTCGTGGAACTGCACGCCCGTGCGCAGCTTGACGGTGTAGACCAGGCCGTCCTTGCTGACGGTGTGGCCCGTGGCCAGCACCGGCCCCATCTTCATGTCCTTGTCGAAGCCGTAGAGGCCCTGGTAGAAGGACTTCGCGACGGCTTGCGACAGCGTGTCGTTGGCGTCGTAGGGGTCGGTGGTCGTGAAGCCGGACTGCACCGCGACGACGATGTCCTTGGCGGCGTGCGCCGACAGCGCGAAGCCGGCCAGGCCGGCGATGGTCAGCGCGGCGGCGATGCGGGAGAGGCGTTGCTTGTTCATGGTGGAACTCCTTCTTTGAAGTCGGTGACGTTGAAAATCAGTTGATCGGGTGCTGCGCGACGAAATGGCCGGCGCCTACCTCGACGAGCGGCTTGACGCCGGGCTCGTAGCCCACGGGGTGCATGGGGCTGGGAATCTCGCCCTGCAGCAGCGGCCGGTCGCGGTTGCGGCGCGCCGGATCGGCGACCGGCACGGCCGCCATCAGCTTGCGCGTGTAGGCGTGCTGCGGATTCTCGAAGATCGCGCGCCTGGGGCCGATCTCGACGATCTGGCCCAGGTACATCACGGCCACGCGGTGGCTGATGCGCTCGACCACGGCCATGTCGTGCGAGATGAACAGAAAGGCGATGCCCAGCTCGCGCTGCAGGTCCAGCATCAGGTTGACGATCTGCGCCTGGATCGACACGTCCAGCGCCGACACTGACTCGTCGGCCACCACCACCTTGGGGTTGAGCGCGAGCGCGCGCGCAATGGCGATGCGCTGGCGCTGGCCGCCGGAGAACTCGTGTGGGTAGCGCTGCGCGTAGTCGGCCGGCAGGCCGACCTTCTCGAGCAGCCAGCGCACGCGCTGCTGCGCCTTGGCGCCGCTCGCGATCTTGTGCACCAGGAGCGGCTCCATGATCGAGAAGCCCACCGTCAGGCGTGGGTCGAGCGAGGCGAAGGGGTCCTGGAAGATGAACTGGATGTTGCGCCTGAGCGCCTGCAGCTCGCCGGTGGGCAGCGTGAGGACGTTGCGGCCGTCGAACTCGATCGCTCCGCCCTGGCTCTCGACCAGGCGCAGCAGCGAACGGCCGGTGGTGGACTTGCCGCAGCCCGATTCGCCGACCAGCGCCAGGGTCTCGCCGGCACGCAGATCGAAGCTGATCTGTTCCACGGCATGCACCACGCGCGTCACGCGGCTGAAGAGGCCGCTTTTCAACTCGAAGCGGGTCACCAGGTCTTTCACGCGCAGGATCGGTGGCTGGTCGCCCTGCACGGTGTCCTGCGGGCTCGCATCGCTCACGCTCACGCGGGCGCCCACGGCGTCGACCTGCAGCAGCTCGAAGCGCCGGGGCAGGTCGGTGCCGCGCATCGCGCCCAGGTGCGGCACGGCCGAGAGCAGCGCACGCGTGTAGGCATGCTGCGGCGCCGCGAACAACTGCTCGGAGGGCCCGGCCTCGACCTTGTCGCCCTGGTACATCACCAGCACGCGATCGGCCACCTCGGCGACCACGCCCATGTCGTGCGTGATGAACACCACGCCCATCTGCATCTCGGTCTGCAGCTCGCGGATGAGCTGGAGGATCTGCGCCTGGATCGTCACGTCGAGCGCGGTGGTCGGCTCGTCGGCGATCAGGAGCGAGGGCCGGCACGACAGCGCCATCGCGATCATCACGCGCTGTCGCATGCCGCCCGAGAGCTGGTGCGGGTAGCGCGCGAGCACGCTGCGTGCTTCGGGAATGCGCACCAGCTCCAGCATGCGCAGCGCCTCGGCGGCTGCTGCGGCGCGGTCCTTGCCCTGGTGGATGGCGATGGCCTCGGCGATCTGGTCGCCGGCGGTGAACACCGGGTTCAGCGAGGTCATCGGCTCCTGGAAGATCATCGCGATGTCGGCGCCGCGGATGCCGCGCATCGTCGCGTCGGAGGCCCGCGCCAGGTCGAGCACCCGGCCGTCGCGGCGCCGGAAGGCCATGCGGCCTTGTGCAATGCGGCCGCCGCCGTATTCCACCAGACGCATCAGCGACAGCGAGGTGACGGACTTGCCCGAGCCCGACTCGCCGACGATGGCCAGCGTCTCGCCGCGGTCGACGTGGAAGGACAACTCGCGCACCGCGTCCACGGTGCGCTCGGAACTCGCGAAGCGCACGGTGAGCGCGTCGACGGCGAGCACGCGCTGGCCGGGCAGCTCCAGTGCGGCGGATGTCGCGGTTGGCGCGGAGAGGACGGCGGACATGGTGGCAGCGTTCATCGATGGATGGCAGTGTGCGGCGGCTCGGCGCCGCGCGCATGGCCCCGGTACATGCCCTCGGTGTTGAAGGGCAGGCAGACGTTGCCGGCGCGGTCGATGGCGATCAGGCCGCCGCTGCCGCCGATGGCAGGTACGGCCTGCATGATCACGGCGTGCGCGGCCTGCGCCAGCGACTGGCCGGCGTAGCGCATGCGCGCGCAGACGTCGTAGGCCGCGGCCGTGCGGATGAACATCTCGCCGCTGCCGGTGCAGGACACGGCGGCGCGCTTGTCGTCGGCATAGGTGCCGGCGCCGATCAGCGGCGAGTCGCCGACGCGGCCGACGCGCTTGTTGGTCATGCCGCCGGTGGAGGTGGCAGCCGCCAGATGGCTGCGCCGGTCGAGCGCGACGGCGCCAACGGTGCCGAACTTGTTCGTTTCGTCCAGTGGCGCGGTGGACAGCGCCGCTGCGCGTGCCGCGCCGTCGTGGTCGAGCGCGACGCGGCCTTCGGCGCGCGCGCGCCGCAGCTGCTCGCGGCGCGCCTCGGTGGAGAAGTACTCCGGTTCGACCATTTCCAGCCCGCGCCCGCGCGCGAAGGCCTCGGCGCCGGCACCGGCCAGCAGCACGTGGGCGCCGTCGTCCATCACCGCGCGCGCGGCGTGCACCGGGTGGCGGACGCGGCTGACGCCGGCGACGGCGCCGGCGCGCAGCTCGGCGCCGTCCATCACGGCCGCGTCGAGCTCGTGCGTCTCGGCGCTGGTGAAGACCGCACCGTGGCCGGCGTTGAACAGCGGGCAGTCCTCCAGCATCTCGACCGCCAGGCACACCGCGTCCAGCGCGCTGGCGCCGCGCAGCAGCAGCGCCTGGCCGGCGAGCACGATGGTGCGCAGCGCGTCGTGGTAGGCCGCGGCCGCGCTCGCGTCCAGCGCCGCCGCGCTGATGGTGCCCGCGCCGCCGTGGATGGCAATGACCGGTGTGGTTCTCATCGTGCCTTCTTCTTTCTGTTCGGCGCGCGCGGCGCCGGCGCCTGTTGGTTCTTTTCGGCGTTGGCGGCCCGCAAGTCCTGCGCGCCATGCAGCCAGGGCATGACCGAGTGGACGATCTTGCCGGCGGCCTGGAACGCGCCCGGCGCGCGCAAGGCCACCGCGCTGGTCAGCGCCTCGATCAGCGCCAGCACGCTGGTCTCGCAGTTGGGGCGGTAGCGGGTCTCGGTCTGCGCATAGAGCACCACGTCGGCCAGCGGCGCCAGCGGCGAGCTGGGCCGGTCGGTCAGGGCCAGCACGCCCACGCCCTGGGCGCGGGCGATGCCAGTCAGCGCCATGGTGTCGGTCAGGTAGCGCGGGAAGCTCAGCGCCACCAGCAGGTCGCGCGGCCCCCCGCGCGACAGGGCGCGCGCGCCGTGCGTGACGCCGCTCACCGAGGGCAGCAGGCGCACGTCGGCGCAGTAGGTGTCCAGGCCATGCTGCAGCAGCCCGGACAGCCAGGCGCTGGCGCCGAAGCCGACGACGTAGATGGTGCGCGCGTCGAGGATGCGCGCCACCGCCGCCTCGCAGGAGGCCGGGTCCAGCGCCTGGCGGGTGGCCTCGATGTTGCCCCGGCTCTCTTCCAGCGCGGCGGCAAAGACCTCGGCCACCGTCGAGGGCTGCGCCAGGCTGCCGCGCAGCCGTTCCACCGGCGCCAGCAGGGGCTCGAAGCCGCGGACCAGTTCGGCGCGGAAGTTCGCATAGCCGTCGAAGCCCAGGGCGCGCGCGAAGCGGTTGGCGGTGGCCACCGACACGCCGGCGGCCGTCGCCAGTTCGTCGATCGGCAGCGTCGCGACCTGCAAGGGGCGCTCCAGCACGTAGTCGGCCACCTGCCGGTGCGAGCGCGTCAGCTGCGGCAGGGCCTGCGCGATGCGCTGCGCCACGGTGGTTGCGGAAGTCGCGGAAGAGGCAAGCATTCGGTTCGGGCTCGCCCCTTCAAGGTGCGAAATATGAAAAGAAAATTACAAAGTGGTGCGAGAAAAGAAAATTTTCGATCATCGGCCGATGTTTAGCAAGTCGTGGGCCAGTGGGTTTTCACCAAGGGACCTGTCGCGCCTGTCATTCGAGGCGGGCGTGGCAATCCGAGTCGTGCGCGTGAGCAGCGAGTGCTCCGGCGACACCGTCAAGGCGGTGGCCCGCCGCGCGGGCTTCGGTAGCGCTGCTGCGTTCTCACGCGCGTACTCTCCGTACTCTCGTACGTATGGCTCCGCGCCCCGCGGCGGCGAGATCAAGCGCAGTGCCAGTTGACGTGATGCGTGGCGGGCATCACGCAGCACGGCAAGCGCGTGCGCTTCTACTCGACGGTCGAGGCCTTGATGTCCTTGAATCTGGCCATGGATTTCAAGCCTTCGCGATGTGCAGGAAGTTGGTGGTTCCGACGACGCCGAATGGCATGCCGGCTGCGATCGCGACGTAGTCGCCCGAGACGGCGTAGCCTTCCCGGCGCGCCAGCCCACAGGCGCTGTCGATCATGTCGGGCACGTCCTGGATGACTGCATCGGAATGCACCGAGTGCACCCCCCAGGTCAACGCGAGCCGCCGAGCGATGCCCAGGTCAGGTGTGATGCTCAGCACGGGCGCGACGGGCCGCTCGCGTGCTGCGCGCAGGCTTGTCGCTCCGGATCGCGTGTAAGTCACGATGGTGGACAACGGGAGCAAACTTGCAGTAACGCGCAGCGACAGGCACACGGCGTCTGCCACTGACGTAAGTGGCTCTTTCCGCGACGCATCCATGCCCGAGCGGTAGTAGGGATCGGATTCGACCTCGGCAATGATCCGGTCCATCATCGCAACCGCCTCCCGTGGATAGGCGCCGGAAGCGGACTCCGCGGAGAGCATCACGGCGTCCGCGCCGTCGTACACCGCGGTCGCAACGTCGGAGGCCTCGGCCCTGGTGGGAACCGGTGCGGCGATCATCGATTCGAGCATCTGGGTGGCGACGATCACCGGCTTGCCCGCGTCGCGGCAGGCACGCACGATCCGCTTCTGGATCCGCGGTACCTGCTCGGCGGGCAGTTCGACGCCCATGTCGCCGCGGGCGACCATCACCGCGTCAGTCAGGGCGATGATCGCGTCGAGGCATTCGATGGCGGCGGGCTTTTCCAGTTTCGAAAGGACACCGGTTCGACCTTTGACGATCGCATGCACTTCCTCGAGATCCTCCGGTCGCTGGACGAACGACAACGCGACCCAGTCCACTCCCAGCGTCAGGCCGAAGGTCAGGTCGGTACGGTCCTTGGCCGTGAGGGCTGAGATCGGCAGCAGGACCGATGGAACGTTGACGCCTTTGCGTTCCGACAAGCGTCCACCGTTGACCACACGGGTCTGTGCGAAATCGTGACCGCAAGCTTCGACGATCAGACATATCTTCCCGTCGTCGAGCAGCAGGTCCGTGCCCGGCTTGAGGGCGGCAAAAATCTCTGGGTGCGGCATGGGTGCCCGTGAGGCGTTGCCTGGAGTCGGATCGAGGTCGAGGCGGAAAGCCCCTCCTGTCTTCAGCTCGATCGGGCCGTCTGCGAACGTCCCGATGCGCAGCTTTGGTCCCTGCAAATCGAGCAGGATCGAGATAGGGCGCCCGGCGTCGTGCTCGACCTCGCGGATCATCTTGACGCGCTCGGCATGCTGCGCGTGGGTTCCGTGACTGAAGTTGAGCCGAAAAACATCGGCACCGGCGTCGAACAGCGCTCGGATGGTGACAATGTCGGCACTTGCAGGCCCGAGGGTGGCGACGATCTTGGCGTGGCGTGAACGCTTCATGACAGGTTCCGGATCAAAGAATGAAATCAGTGCTGACGAACTTCGACTCACGTCCGCCGTCTGAACCACTCCAGGCCGGAGGATGTCGCTCCTTTCGGGCGGTACTCGCAGCCTATCCAGCCATCAAAGCCCAATTCATCGATCAAGTTGAATAGGTAGTCGTGATTGAGTTCACCGACGTCGGGTTCATTCCGAAGCGGTACTCCAGCGATCTGCAGGTGGCCCACATGGCCGGAAGGCAGATACTTGCGCAGCTTCATCGACACATCGCCCTCGACGATCTGGCAGTGGTAGAGGTCCATCTGGACTTTCAGATTCCGTGCGCCGACCTCGGCCACGACCGCGTGCGCCTCATCCTGCCGATTGAGGAAGAATCCGGGAATGTCGCGCGTGTTGATCGGCTCGATCAGTATGTCGACGCCGCGAGCAGCCGCCTGTTCTGCGGCCCAGGCCAGGTTGGCGGTGTAGGTGCGGCGCAGCGTGGTGCGATCCGCGTCCGCCGCCGCAAGCCCTGCCATCGCATGCACGCGCGGGCATTTCAATGCCTCGGCGTAGTCCAGCGCTGTCAGGACACCGCGACGGAATTCCTGTTCGCGCCCGGGCAGACACGCAATGCCGCGTTCGCCCGCATCCCAATCGCCGGGTGGAGCGTTGAACAGTACTTGTTGCAGGCCATGGTCGCTCAGACGCTGCGCGAGAACGGCGCTGTCGTAGGCGAATGGAAACAGGTATTCGACGGCCTTGAAGCCGTCATCGGCCGAGGCGGCGAAGCGGTCGAGAAAGTCATGCTCAGGGTAGAGCATGGTCAGATTGGCGGCAAAGCGGGGCATAGAGCTTCCTTCGTGGGGTGTTACCAGCGCGCGCCGAAGTGGGTACGCAACTCGTCGATACGTTCAGGTGAGAGCGGCTGAGGCCTTGCCGTCAGCCAAAGCCGCGCGGTCTCCTCCAGCTCTTCGAGCACAGCGCAGGCTTGCGCGGGCGAGCCGTGCCATACGTTGGGACCGAGCCGGTCGAGCATCACGGCGCGGATGGGCGTGCCCGCTTCTCGCATCGTCACGATGCGGCGTGCCACTTCGTCGCCTGCGGCGGGATCGCCGGGCCGGTGGTATGGGATCAGCGGAACGTGACCGACCTTCATCACGTAGTACGGTGTGATCGGAGGAACGATGTCGTGCGCGTTCCACACGCCAGCGAGCGAGAGCGCGACCAGGTGGGTGGAATGCGTGTGGATCACGCAGCGCGCGTGCGGGTCGGCCGCATAGATGCGTCGGTGCAGGGCGAGCGTCTTGGATGCGGGGCCGCCGCCGGTTTGAACGCCGTCGATGTCCACCTCGGCCAGGTGCACCGGTTCGAGCTGCCCGAGGCATGCATCGGTGGGCGTGATCAGAAAGCCATTGTCGGTGCGCACGCTGATGTTGCCGGCCGTGCCATGCACATAGCGGCGGTCGAACAGCGACGCGCCAACCCGGCAGATTTCCTCTCGCACGTCGCTTGTCATGCCGCCAGCTGATCGAAAGCCTTCGTGAAGAAGTCGGTCGTTCCGAAGTTGCCGGACTTCAGTGTCATATGCAGCGTCTCGCCGGCACACGCCGGGGAGTGCACGGCCGTCCACGGCACGCCCGGGTCGATCTGGGGGCCGATGCCCATCTGACGCACATTGAGCTCGCGCACCACCGCACCCGAGGTCTCGCCGCCGGCCACGATCAGTTGCCGCACGCCGCGCTCGACCAGTCCGAGCGCGATGCTTGACAGTGCCTCCTCGACCAATTCGCCGGCACGTGCGACGCCGAGTTGCGCCTGGACGTCCTTGACTGAAGCCGACTCGGCGGTGGCGTACACCAGCACCGGCCCATCGAGTACGTGCTCGCCGGCCCAGGCCAAGGCCTCGCCCACCACGTCGTCGCCGGCAGCGATCGCCAGCGGGTCGACCGCAAAGCTTGCCCGCCCGCTGCGCTTGAAGTGCAGGACCTGCACGTTCGTCGCCTGCGAGCAACTCCCCGACACGATCGCCCGAAGGCCCGAAGCGGGCGGCAGCCTGTCGGCCCTCGCGGCTGCCGCACCGGGTTCGTTGAACTGCCAGTTCTGCGGCAGGCCGATCGCCAGGCCGGATCCGGCGGTCACCAGGGGCATGTCTTGCACCGCCGCGCCGATCTGTATCAGGTCCTGGTTGGAGACCGCGTCGACCACGGCGATCCGGACACCTTCGGCCTTCAGCGCCGCAAAGCGCTCGCGAATGGCACGCGCACCCTGCGCGACCACGTCATAGGTCACCAGCCCGACCTTGTGCTTCGTCTGAAGCTGAAGCACGCGCACGAGATTGGCGTCCGTCATCGGCGTCAGCGGATGGTTGCGCATGCCGCTGTCGCTGAGCAACTGCTCGCCGACGAACAGGTGGCCGTTGAAGATCGTGCGCTGGTTCTCCGGAAACGCCGGGCAGGCGATGGTGAATTCGCCGTCCGGCAGATCGGACAGCGCGTCGAGCAGCGCATCGGTGACGGGACCGATGTTGCCCTCGGGCGTCGAGTCGAACGTCGAGCAGTACTTGAAGTACACCTGCTGCACGCCCTGGGCGCGCAGCCAGCGCAGCGCATCGAGCGACTGGGCCACGGCGTCGGCCGGCGCGATGGTGCGCGATTTGAGCGCCACCACGATGGCATCGGCATCGATCGCGGCAGATTCGTCCTCGGGTATCCCGATGGTCTGCACGGTGCGCATGCCGCTGCGCACGAGGTTGTTGGCGAGGTCGGTCGCGCCCGTGAAGTCGTCAGCGATGCAACCGAGCAGAGGCTTCGCGACCATGGCGCTCATCGTCCAGCCTTCGGCAGTTCGATGCCGGGGAAGATCTTGATGACCGCCGAGTCGTCTTCCTTCGCGAAACCGGCGGTCGAGGCCTGCATGAACATCTGGTGGGCGGTGCTCGCCAGCGGCAAGGGGAACTTGCTGGCCCGTGCGGTGTCGAGCACCAGCCCGAGATCCTTGACGAAGATGTCCACCGCCGAGAGGGGTGTGTAGTCGGCCTTCAGCACGTGGGCCATGCGGTTCTCGAACATCCAGCTGTTGCCGGCACTGTTCGTGATGACCTCGTACAGCGAGGCGGCGTCGACCCCTTCGCGCAAGCCGAGCGCCATGGCTTCGGCGGCGGCTGCGATGTGCACGCCGGCGAGCAGTTGGTTGATGATCTTCACCTTGCTGCCGTTGCCGGCGCGGTCGCCGAGCCTGTAGACCTTGGCCGCCATCGCTTCCAGCAGTCCCTCGCAGCGCTCGAACGCGGCGGGCTTGCCGGCCGTCATCATCGTCATGTCGCCCGAAGCGGCCTTGGCCGCCCCGCCCGAGATCGGCGCATCCAGGTACAGGATGCCGAGCGCTTCAAGCCGCGATTCCAGTGCGATCGACCAATTGGGGTCGACGGTGGAGCACATCACGAACACGCTGCCGCCGGCCAACTCGGAAGCGGCGCCGTTCGGGCCGAAGAGGATCTCCTCGGTTTGCTGCGCATTGACGACCACCGATATGACCACATGGCAGGACTTGCCTACCTCGGCGGGTGAGGCGCAGGCGACGCCGCCGTCCTTCGCGAAGGCTTCTGCCGCGCCGGGGCGCGCATCACACACGTGCACGGCGTGGCCCGCGCGGCGCAGCGACTTTGCCATTCCGGAACCCATGGCGCCGAGGCCGATGACTCCAATGTTGCTCATGAGGCTCTCCTCAGCGATTGACCAGGCGCGCAGGCGTTCTCAGCACCGCGATGGCGCCGACCACCAGCGTGCCGGCCAGGACGTACATCCCGCTTTGCGTGCTTTGCGTCGCATCCTTCAAGTAGCCGACCAGGTAGGGACTGACGAACCCGGCCAGGTTGCCCACCGAGTTGATCGCCGCGATACCGACCGCGGCGGCGGCTCCCGACAGGAACGAAGTCGGCAGCGACCAGAAAAGCGGCGCGCACGTCAGCACTCCGGCAGCGGCCAGGGAGAGGGCCGCAACGGAGACGACGGTGTTGTGGACGAACGAAGCCGCAACGATGAAGCCGACCGCACCGAAGATCGCGGGAACAACCAGGTGCCAGCGGCGCTCGCGATGCGCGTCGGCGCTGCGTCCGATGAGGTTCATGGCCACGATGGCGCAGCCGAACGGAATGGCGCTGAAGAGGCCGATGTTGAGGTTGCCGGTCACGCCGGTCGCCTTGATCAGGGTCGGCATCCAGAATGTCAGGCCGTACTGCCCCATCACGAAGCAGAAGTAGATCAAGCACATCAGCCAGACGCGCCGGTCACCGAAGATCGCGCCGATCGAATGCTTGCTTTGCGTGCCCTTCTGGTCGGCGACGATTTCGCGTTCGAGCAGTTGCTTTTCCTGCTCGGTGAGCCATTTCGCCTGGCGGATGTTGTTGTCGAGGAACATCAGCACGACCAGGCCCATCACCAGCGCGGGCAGGGCCTCGATGATGAACATCCATTGCCAGCCCTGCATTCCGCCGGTGCCCTGGAAGAGGTCCATGATCCAGCCCGACAGCGGATTGCCGAAAATGCCCGCGACCGGAATCGCCGACATGAACATGGCGATGATCTTGGCCCGGCGATGGGCCGGGTACCAGTACGTCATGTACAGGATCACCCCGGGGTAGAAACCTGCTTCGGCAAGCCCCAGCAGGAAGCGCATGACGTAGAACGTCGTCGGCGTCTGGACCCAGATGAACGCGGCCGACAGCAGGCCCCAGGTGATCATGATCCGGGCGATCCATACGCGGGCGCCTACGCGGTGCAGCAGGATGTTGCTGGGCACTTCGAAGAGGAAGTAGCCGACGAAGAAGACGCCCGCGCCGAGGCCGAAGACGGTCTCGCTGAAGCCCAGGTCTTGCGACATCTGCAGTTTGGCGAAGCCGACGTTGACGCGGTCGAGATAGGCGACCACGTAGCACAGCATGAGCAACGGAACGATGCGCCAGAACACCTTCGCATAGGTTCGATCGGCTTCGGCGACGACGGGCCCCTCATGGGGCGATGTGGCGATGGTGGTCACGGGTGTCTCCTGGTGGTGTGGTGAATCGGTGTCCACGGGCAGCGGTCCAGCGCAGCGAATGCGGGAAACCTCGAGGCTGGGCCATTCCGGTTGTTCGCGCTAACAATTGCATTTTTGCTCGACTGTTAGCGCAAACAATTCAGTATTTACCCTGCCCATTGCGGGACCCACGGCGATGCGGCCTGCAGTCCCAGGCATCGAGAGTGGCCGCTATGCTTGGCTACTCGGCGGGCTTCGCGGCGAACGTTGACGCCGCCGGGTCCGGGCCTGAGCAAATGAGAGGGGATTCAATACCCGATGGATGAACGACAGGAATCTTCTGGCGACGTGACGTTGTCCGAGGTCGCGCGCCTGGCCGGGGTGAGCGGCATGACCGTGTCACGGGTGCTGCACGACCATGTGAACGTCTCCGAGGAGACCCGCGCCAAGGTGCAGGCGGCGGTGGCGGCACTCGGCTACGTGCCGAATCGCCTCGCTGGCGCCCTCGCCACCGCAAGGACGCGATTGATGGTGGTGATCATTCCGTCGCTGGGCAACATCGTGTTTCCGGAGGTCCTGCGCGGAGCGAACGAGCGCTTCGAGGCGGCCGGCTACCAGGCCGTGATCGGCGTGTCGGACTACGACCTCGCGAAGGAAGAGCAGCTCATCGCCGCAATGCAGTCATGGCGGCCGTCGGGCTGGATCCTCGCCGGGCTCGAACACACGCCGCGCGCCCGTCAGATGTTGCGCGAGGTCCGCAGTCCCGTGGTCGAGGTGATGGACATCGATGGCGAGCCGATCGACATGGCGGTGGGATTCTCGAACGTCGCGGCAGGGCGGGACATCGGCAAGTTTCTGACCGACAGCGGCCGACGCCGCATCGGGTACGTTGGCGGCAATCTTGAGCGCGACCTTCGTGCTGGCAAGCGCCTGGAAGGCTTCGTGCAGGCCCTGTCCGAGCGCGGCATCGCGTTGCAGGGTCGGTTCACCGCCGACCAGCCGTCGTCCTTGCTGCTGGGCCGCTCCGGTCTGGCGCAACTGCTTGCCCGGCACCCGGATCTCGATGCCGTCTATTTTTCCAACGACGACATGGCCGTGGGCGGCCTCATGCATTGCATGGCTGCCGGTATATCGGTGCCCGACCAACTGGCCCTGGCGGGATTCAACGGACTGGAAATCGGTGAAGCGGTGCCGCTACGCTTGACGACGATCAAATCGCCGCGCTACCGCATCGGTCAGCTCGCCGCCGACCACATCCTCGCCAGGCTTGCCGGCCAAACGCCCCCGCTGCGGGAGGATATTGGCCTCGAGTTCATTGCCGGGCAGACAGCGTAGAGACATCACCTCCCGCTGCGCCTCACTGCGACTTCAGGTACTGGGCGAGATCTGCAATCTCCTGCGGGGTGAGGCCCAGCGATCGCCTGGTGTTGTAGGTGGCTGCGACCTCCTCGAGCGTGGCGGCGGACCCGTCATGGAAGTAGGGCGCATGCTGCCAGACGCCTCGCAGAGGCGAGGTGCGGTACATCCTGGTCGCCGAACGGGAAGCGTAGCTCGGCGTTTCCGGTTCCGCCATCGAGTCGCTGGGGGGATGCAGCGTCGAGTTGGCATCCGTGAAGAGGGCGCCGCTGTGGCAGTTCACACACTTTCCTGCGCCGTCGAAGACCACCTTGCCCCGCGCGGCTGCAGCGGCGTCGAAACTGCCCGCCGGCGCAGCGGGGGCCTTCAACGACAACTGATACGCCTGCAACGCGGGCAACTTGTTCGTCACCAGGTCTGCGGTGCCGTTGGTGATGTTCAGGTTCAGGCGCGGCTCGGAGAAACTTCCCTGGCCGCCCATCTGGGTCACGGCCACATACCGGTTCCAGTAGGCGATTTCGGCGCCGTCGCCGGTGAAAGTCACGCTGTGAATGCCCTCCAGCCCATAGGCCGGCGGGATGACCACCGGCTTGTTGAGGCCATCGATGTTGAACCGCGGGTCGTACTTGCCTTTGCCCCAGGAGAGATAGACGGCTTTCTTGGCCGCGTCCACCGCCGGGGAAAGCGCGATGATGGCGCCGGGATTCAGGTCCCCATTGGGCCAGCCATCGAGCCGCTTGCCGATGCCCGGCGCGAAAGAATTGTCGACGGTCGAGTGGCAGAGGGCGCAGGTGACGCCGACGCGGGTCAGCGCATCCTTGCCGCCGACCGTCTCCACAGTGCCCTTGAGGCCGACCACAGCGTCCAGCTTCAGCAAGGCGACGGTCGTGGCGGGACTCTTGAGATCGACACTTCCATCCTGGATGCCCTTCGCCACGGCCGGCGGCAGCGCCTCGGCGTCGACCTTCAGCCCGACCGCCAGCGCGGTCACGGGGCTGACTGCGGTACTGATGACCTCATGCATCCGCAGCGTGCCGGTCCAATGGGCTTCGTCGCCGAAAGTGTCGAAGCGGAAGATCTGCTTGCCCTGTGCGACGAGAGCGGCTTGCTCGGCTGCCGGACCTCCGGCGCCACCCGTACCGACGCCGCCTCCACCCCCGCCACCGCCGCACGCGACAGTCAGCGCGGCTGCGACCGCAGTCGTGGTCGCGATCAGCACGGTTCGTGCGCCGACCTGGGTTCCAACGCCGCTCGCTTCCAGCCATTCACGACGTGACGTGGTCATGTGGAGCTCCTTTTCGCAGCACCCGTGTGGGGGATTCAGCGCGCAACGCCGGCTTGGCCGATGCCAGCCATGACGCGCGCGATGATGGCGTCGCAGCGAATGCCATCGAAAGCGAACGCATCGCTCAGCGCGACATCGACTTCGCGCGACAGCGACTCGCGCAGCAGCCCGCGGGCGCGAAAGAAGCGGCTGCGCACAGTCGCTTCCGGAATCGCCAGCGCAGCCGCCACTTCCTCGATGCTCATGTCTTCCACGGCACGCAGCACGAACACGGTGCGAAACGCTTCGGGCAAGCCATCGATGCCGGACTCGATCAGGTGGCGCATCTCCCCGCGCATGGCCACGCGCTCAGGCTGTTCGTCGGCGTCCGCGTGCATCCACGTTTCTCCTTGCGCTTCGCACAGATCCGTGGCGGCGTCGAGCGGGACCACCTGGGCACCGGCGCCGCGGCGCAGCCTCCCGAGCGCCTCGTTCACCACGATGCGCACCAGCCAGGTGGACAGGCGCGCCTCGGCACGGAAGCCGGAGAGTGAACGCCAGGCACGCAAATAGGCCTCCTGCAGCGCATCCTGCGTCTCTTCGTCGTTCTTCAGGATGCTGCGGCCGGTGCGAAACAGCAGGCGGTTGTGCCTGCGCATGATCTGCTGGAAGGCATCGATGTCGCCACGCGCAGCGCGAGCGGCCAGTTCGGCATCGGAGGCGGAGGTCGGTGCAGCGGTGCTGAATGGAAGTGGTGGCATGTCGGACCCTGTGCCCATTGGATGGGGCAGGGGATCGTGCTGTTCCCGCATGCCGCCTTTGCCGGAACAGGTCCAGCGAGGCGGACAATCCCTTTCTTGGGACATCTCCTGGAGGAGCACACCTATGGCGGATAGAAAGGACACGTGGGCAGCCGGCGATCTCTACGAGCCCTACGTGGGGCGCTGGAGCCGAAAGGTCGCGGCCGAACTGCTGGCCTGGCTTCGGGTGCCGCCGCAGTCGGCATGGCTGGACGTCGGCTGCGGCACCGGGGCCCTCACGCAGACCATCCTGGACCACGCGCAGCCGGCCTCGGTGCTCGGCACCGATGCCTCTGAAGGCTTCGTCGACCATGCGCGCAGCCATATTCCGGATCCGCGCGCGTCCTTCGAGGTCGGCGATGCGCAGAAGCTGCCGGTCGAGGCGGGGCGTTTCGATGCGGCCGTCGCCGCGCTGGTGCTTAACTTCGTTCCGGAGCCCGGGCGCGCGGTCGCCGGGATGGCACGTGCGGTCAAGCCCGGAGGGACGGTGGCCGCGTACGTGTGGGACTACGCCGGCCGGATGGAACTCATGTGCCACTTCTGGGACGCCGCCGTCGAGCTGAATCCGGCGGCCGCTGAACTCGACGAAGGGCGGCGATTTCCGCTCTGCCAGCCGGCGCCGCTCGAGGCGCTGTTCGTCCAGGCGGGATTGCGTGCCGTCGAAGTGCGTCCCCTCGACGTCGCGACGCCGTTTCGCGACTTCGACGACTACTGGACGCCTTTTCTGGGCGGACAAGGACCTGCGCCCGGTTATGCGATGTCCTTGAACGAGGCGGATCGGTCGAGGCTGCGCGAACGCATTCGCGCCGCATTGCCGCGCCGGCCCGATGGCGCGATCGCGCTGAGCGCGCGCGCCTGGGCCGTGCGCGGGTTCGCCGCTGTTCGCAGGCCCTAATCAAGCGCGGCGCAGGAATTTTCTCAACATCAGTTTGGCGGGGCTGCTGCCGAAGATCAGCCGCGAATACGAGACGAACAGGTCCTTGGGAAGCAGCACGCTGCCGTAGTAATAGATGCGGTACTGGCGTGGCCCCCGGCGGGTGTCCGGGTGGCGCAGCACCTTCCACAGCAGCCCGAGGTCCTTGCCGGCCCCGGACAGCCAGCGTTCGAGGAAGGTGAGCCAGAGATAGCCCCCTTGGTCGTCCAGCGGCCGCCACAAAGAAGCCGAGCCGGGCCTGATCTTCTCGAGCTGGCTGCGCAGCCAGGCATCGAAACGGCGGGCACGTTGCAGCGTCTTCCTGATCTGCTCCAGCGAGACCATCGACCCCGACGAAATGGACGTGAGGTGGATGCGATAGCGTGTCAGCGGTTCGGGAATCCAGGCGGTCGGGCTGAGCAGCGTGGCGGCAGTGCAAAGCTGCAGGTCCTGGTACATCAGCCGATTGGAGTCCAGCGGGCCGATGGCGGCCAGGACCTCGCGCCTGAAGGCCAGCGCCGAGGTCAACGCGAGCACCGGGGTCGAGGCGGCCTTCAATGCCTCGGAAGCGAGCCAGCCCTCGGGCCCTTTGCCGCCGGGATAGTAGGGCGCGAGGCCCAGACGGGGCTGCACCTCGGAGAAGCGCATCATGCTGTGGTGGACCCAGCCGGGGCGATGTCCGTTCACGCGCCCGCGCAAGGCGGCGAGCACCTTTTCGATGCGCTCCGGCACGATGGCGTCGTCGGCATCGAGCAGGAGCACCACGTCCCCGGAGCATGCGGCGAGCGCGGCATTCGTTGCCGAGCAAATTCCACCGTTTGGCTGATGGATCGCCCGGATCTGGGGCAGGCGCGCCGCATAGCCGTTCAGCACCTCCGCGGTGTCGTCGGTCGAGCCGTCGTTCACCACCACGATTTCGTCAGCGGGGATGGTCTGGGCGAGACAGCTCTCCAGGCACTCGGCCAGGAAGCGGCCGTAGTTGAAGCAGATGATGGCAATGCTCACCTTCGGCACGGGCGGCAGCTCGGGCATCGCCAGCGGCTCGAGCGCAATTTGGACCGGTGCTGCGGACATGGTCTTGCCAGCTTTCCATGGACATGTGTCGGGATGGCGACGAGGCGCACCCCTCCTGCTGTAGGCGTGCGCCGAATTTTGCCAGTGAGGCAAGATGCGCGCCATAGCTTTTCATGCATCGAGCCGCCGGCCTCAAAGCAGCCGCGAAACCTCCGCCGCCGCGGCCAGCAGCGCGGGCAGCATGGTCTCCTGCATCACCTTCGCGCTGGTGCGGTTGGCCTGGCCGCTGATGTTGAGCGCGGCCACCATGCGGCCGGCGCGGTCGACGATCGGCGCGGCGATCGAGATCAGGCCTTCTTCCAGTTCCTGGTTGACCAGGCACCAGCGCTGGCGCCGCGCCTGCACGACCTTGGCAAAGAGGGCGTCGATGTCGGTCAGGGTGTGGCGCGTCAAGGCTTCGAGCGTCGAGGCTTCGAGCCGCGCGCGCACCTCTTCATCGTCCAGGTCCGCGAGCAGCAGGCGGCCCATCGAGGTGCAGTACGCGGGCAGGCGCGAGCCCACGCCGAGGCTGATTCGCATGATCTTGTGCGTCGGCACGCGCATCACGTAGACGATGTCGGTGGCGTCGAGCACGGCCGCCGAGCACGACTCCTGTACCTGCTGCACCAGCGCCTCCATCACCGGCTCGGCACGGTTCCAGATCGGCATCGACGAGAGGTAGGCGAAGCCCAGGTCGAGGATGCGCGGCGTCAGCGCGAAGAGCTTGCCGTCGGAATCGACGTAGCCCAGCGTCTGCAGCGTGAGCAGGATGCGGCGCGCACCGGCGCGCGTGAGGCCGGCCGCGGCCGCCACCTCGCTCAAGGTCTGGCGCGGTGCGCTCGCGCTGAAGGAGCGGATCACCTGCAATCCGCGCGCGAAGGACTGCACGTAGCTGTCGCCCGGTGTGGGTGCGGTGGGCTGCTGCTTGTGGGTTGCCATGGCGGTGGATCTTCTTTAAAATTCATTATACGAACACTTGTTCGGTATGCGAACAAAATCGCAACCTGGGTGTTTCGCTTTTTCCCACCCCCGGAGACAGATTCCATGATCAACAAGATCGCGCGCTCGGTCGCCGATGCCATGGCCGGCATCCCCGACGGCGCCACGGTGCTCATCGGCGGCTTCGGCACCGCCGGCATTCCCGGCGAGCTCATCGACGGCCTGATCGAGCAGGGCGCCACGGACCTCACCGTCGTCAACAACAACGCCGGCAACGGCGATACCGGCCTGGCCGCGCTGCTGAAGGCCGGGCGCGTGCGCAAGATCATCTGCAGCTTTCCGCGGCAGGCCGACAGTTACGTCTTCGACGAGCTCTACCGCTCCGGCAAGCTCGAACTGGAACTGGTGCCGCAGGGCAACCTGGCCGAGCGCATCCGTGCGGCCGGTGCCGGCATCGGCGCCTTCTTCTGCCCGACCGGCTTCGGCACCCAGCTGTCCGGCGATCGAGAGACCCGCGAGATCGACGGCAAGCAATACGTGCTGGAGTACCCGATCCGCGGCGATGTCGCGCTGATCAAGGCCGAGCAGGGCGACCGCTGGGGCAACCTCACTTACCGCAAGGCCGCGCGCAACTTCGGGCCGGTGATGGCCATGGCGTCCGACCGCACCATCGCCACCGTGCACGAGATCGTCGAACTCGGCGAGATGGACCCCGAGGCCATCGTCACGCCGGGCATATTCGTCCACCAGATCGTCAAGATCGAGCGCGTCGCCACGCAAGCCGGCGGCTTCAAGAAGGCAGCCTGACCATGAGCAACTACCAACGCCGCACCAAGGACCAGCTCGCCGCCCGCGTCGCGCAGGACATCTTCGACGGCGCCGTCGTCAACCTCGGCATCGGCCAGCCGACCCTGGTCGCTAACCACCTGCCGGCCGGCCGCGAGGTCATCCTGCACAGCGAGAACGGCATCCTCGGCATGGGCCCGGCGCCGGCCGAAGGCCAGGAGGACTATGACCTGATCAACGCCGGCAAGCAGCCGGTCACGCTGCTGTCCGGCGGCGCGTATTTCCACCATGCCGACAGTTTCGCGATGATGCGCGGCGGCCACCTCGACATCTGCGTGCTGGGCGCCTTCCAAGTCTCGGCCACCGGCGACCTCGCGAACTGGAGCACCGGCGAGGAAGGCGCCATCCCCGCGGTCGGCGGCGCGATGGACCTGGCCATCGGCGCCAAGCAGACCTGGGTGATGATGGATTTGCTGACCAAGAAGGGCGAGAGCAAGGTCGTCGCCCAATGCACCTATCCGCTGACCGGCATCGGCTGCGTGAAGCGCGTGTATTCCGACCTTGCCACCCTCGAATGCACGCCCTCGGGCTTGAAGCTGATCGACAAGGTCGAAGGCCTCGAGCATGCCGAGCTCGAAAAGCTGGTCGGCCTGCCGATCACCATCTGACGACAACTTCGACGAGAGACACACCATGACGAATCAAGCCTTCATCTGCGACGCCGTTCGCACCCCCTTCGGCCGCTACGGCGGCGCCTTGTCGAGCGTGCGCGCCGACGACCTCGGTGCGGTGCCGCTCAGGGCGCTAATGGAACGCAACAAGGACGTCGACTGGCAGGCCGTCAGCGACGTGCTCTACGGCTGCGCCAACCAGGCCGGCGAAGACAACCGCAACGTCGCGCGCATGTCGGCGCTGCTCGCGGGCCTGCCGCAGCAAGTCGGCGGCGGCACCATCAACCGCCTGTGCGGCTCGGGCCTGGATGCGGTCGGCACCGCGGCGCGCGCCATCAAGGCCGGCGAGACCGGCCTGATGATCGCGGGCGGCGTCGAGAGCATGAGCCGCGCGCCCTTCGTGATGCCGAAGGCCGAAAGCGCCTTCAGCCGCGCCAACGCGGTCTACGACACCACCATCGGCTGGCGCTTCGTCAACAAGCTCATGAAGGCGCAGTACGGCATCGACTCGATGCCGGAGACGGCCGAGAACGTGGCGACCGACTACAAGATCGAGCGCGAGGCGCAGGACCGCATGGCGCTGGCCTCGCAGCAGCGCGCCGTGGCGGCGCAGAAGTCGGGCTTCTTCGATGCCGAGATCGTGCCGGTCAGCGTGCCGCAGAAGAAGGGCGACGCGATCGTGGTCGGCAAGGACGAGCATCCGCGCGACACCAGCCTCGAGGCGCTGGCCAAGCTGAAGGGCGTGGTGCGGCCGGACGGCACCGTGACCGCCGGCAATGCCAGCGGCGTGAACGACGGCGCCGCGGCCTTGCTCCTGGCCGACGAGGCGCATGCGGCCAAGTACGGCCTCACGCCGCGCGCCCGCGTGGTCGGCATGGCCACGGCCGGCGTGCCGCCGCGCGTGATGGGCATCGGCCCGGCGCCCGCCACCGAGAAGGTGCTGAAGCTCACCGGCCTCACGCTCGACCAGATCGACGTGATCGAACTCAACGAAGCCTTCGCCGCGCAAGGCTTGGCGGTGCTGCGCCTCTTGGGCCTGAAGGACGACGACGCGCGCGTCAACATCAACGGCGGCGCGATCGCGCTCGGCCATCCGCTGGGCGCCAGCGGCGCGCGCCTCGCGACCACCGCGGTGAATCAGCTCCACAAGCAGGGCGGCCGCTATGCGCTGTGCACCATGTGCATCGGCGTGGGGCAGGGCATCGCCGTGATCCTCGAACGCGTCTGATCGGACTCGCCCGAAGCGACCAGCTGCCGGGCCTACTGCGGCAGCGGGCGACCGGTGCGCGCGCTGGTCCCGCCGCTTGAATCCGCGCCTGAATTTCTTTCTACAAGTCCGGAGACTTCCCATGTTTTTCAGATCCTTGATGGCGGTCGCGGCCCTGGCTGCCGCCAGCCTGATGCCCGCAACCGCCAGCGCGCAGCAGTTCCCCACCAAGCCGGTGCGCATCATCACGCCCTTCCCGGTGGGCGGCGGACCGGACGGCGTGGCGCGCCTGGTGGCCGACAAGCTCTCGCGCGCCTGGGGCCAGCCGGTGGTGGTCGAGAACCGGCCCGGCGGCAATGGCTTCATCGCCATCGATGCCTGGAAGCGCGGCGCTAAGGACGGGCACGACCTGCTGGTGCTCGACAACGTGCACCTCGCGGCCTATCCGGCGCTGTTCAAGAAGCTGCCCTACGACCCGAACAAGGACTTCGACGCCCTGCTGCCGCTGTTCAAGGCCTACTTCTTCTTCACCGTGCCGGCCGACAGCAAATACAAGACGGTGGGCGACCTGATCGCCGACGCCAAGGCCAACCCGGGCAAGCTCAACTACGGCTCCTGGTCGGTGGGCAACCCGGTGCATCTGGGCTCGGAACTCTTCGAATCGGCCACCGGCACGCAGATGGAGCACGTGATCTACAAGGAGACCACGCAGCTCTACACCTCGGTCTCGACCGGCGAGCTGGCCTTCGCGCTCGGCACCAGCGCCACCGCCGGTCCGCTGCATCGTGCCGGCAAGCTGCGCCTCCTGGCGGCGGCGGCGCCCAAGCGCGTCGCAGCCTTCCCCGAGGTGCCGACGGTCGGTGAGTCTGGCGGCCCGCAGGGCTTCGAGGTCACCGGCTGGAACGCGATCGCGGTGCCGCAGGGCCTGCCGGCTGCCGTGACCGACAAGATCAAGCGCGACATCGAGAAGGGGCTGGCCGAGGCCGACGTGCAGGAGAAGTTCAAGAGCTTCGGCTACGAACCCTTCCCGACCACGCGCGAGCAGTTCAACCAGTTCGTGCAGAGCGAGACCAGGCGCTTCGGCGACGTGATCAAGAAGGCGAACGTCTCGCTGGACTAAGGCTCTCGCTGAGCGGCCTGCCACACCAGCGTGGCGGCCGCGAGGTCTTCGAGCGCGCTGCCGACGGCCTTGAAGACGGTGCGCTCGCTGTCGTCGGCGCGTCCGCAGTGCGTGCCGCGGCACAGCTCGGCGAGCGTGGCCTGCACGTCATCGCGCGAAAGCGTGCCGGCCGCGATCGCATCGAGCAGGTCGCCGGCCTTCTGCAACGCTTCGTCGGTGTCGACGAAGGTCCGCGCACCGGCGAAGCAGGCTGGGTCGGCCTCGCGCATCTGCGGCGCGAAGCTGCCGATCAGGTCCAGGTGCGAGCCCGGCGCCAGCCACCCGCCTTGAACGAGCGGCGTGGTGGCGAGCGTCGCGCAGCTCACGATGTCGGCGTTGCGCGCGGCGGCCTCGAGATCGGTCACGGCTTGCGCGTTCCAGCCTTCGCTGCGCCATTGCGCCGCCAGCGCCTGCGCGCCCTCGGGCCGGTGGTTCCACACCCGCACTTCGTCGATCGCCCGCACGGTGGCAAGCGCGGCCGGCAGCAGGCGCGCGACGCGGCCGGTGCCGAGCACGAGCAGGCGCCGCGCATCCGAACGCGCGAGGAAGGAAGCGCCGAGCGCCGAAGCCGCCGCTGTGCGGTGGGCGGTGATCTCGTTTCCGTCCATCAGCGCGAGCGGCACGCCGGTGTGTGCGTCGTAGAGCACGTAGGTCGCGTGCAGGCCGGGCAGGCCGTGCGCACTGTTGCCGGGAAAGATGTTGATGGTCTTGATGCCGAGGAAGCCCGCATCGCTCCAGGCCGGCATGATCAGCACCGTGCCGCGGTCGGCGCCGGCTTCGATGGGATGCACATGGCGCGGCGGCACCTTGGCCTCGCCGGCGAAGGCGTCGCGCAAGGCGGGCACCAGGCGGGCCAACTGCAGTGCGCTGCGGGTGCTGTGCTCGTCGAAATGTTTCATGGCGTGGTCGGCCTCAGGCAGAAACCAGCTGGCTCCATTGGAGTCCGTATTTGGCGAGGTACTTGCGCAGGCGGTCGGCGTCGTTGACCACCGTGCGCTGGCCGCGCGAAGCCTGGAACAGCTGGCGCCCGGCATCCGAGAGCGTACGCGCGTCGCGGCAGACGCGCACCACCGCTTCGAGCTGAAGCCGATCGAACAGGTCCAGCTCCGCCTCGCGCTCGGCGCCGAGCAGGGCGCCGAGGGCGATCGCATCCTGCCCACCCGAGGGCGCGGCGCGCTTCCAGAGCCAGCGCAGGCGTGCGATCTCGGCCTGCACCAGCTCGCCGGTGATGCGCCCGCCGTCGGCCAGCGTTGCGAGCCGCGTCACGCTGGCCGAGAGATCGCGGAAGTTCCCGCTCCAGAGCGCCTCGTCGCTGCGCGCGAAGCGCAGGTAGGCGGCGCGCGCCTCGGCATTGAAGCGTGCCACGCGGTGGTTCTCGGCGGCGTAGAGCGCGAGCAGATGGTCGATGTTGGGCTCGATGTCCTCCGGCCGTCGGGCGAGGCCCGGCAGGTCGTAGGTCCAGAGGTTGATGCGCGCGAACAGATCTTCGCGAAAGCGCCCGCCGGCCACGTCGGCGCGCAGATCGCGGTTGGTGCCGGCGATCAGCTGGAAGTCGCTTTCCACTTCGCGGTCCGAGCCCATCGGGAAGAAGCGCTTCTCCTCGATCGCCTTCAGCAGCATCGCCTGTTCATCTGCGCCGAGTTCGCCGATCTCGTCGAGAAAGAGAACGCCCTGGTGCGCGCTTCGCAGCAGGCCGGCGCGCTCCGCCGCCGCGCCGGTGAAGGCGCCTTTCTTGTGGCCGAACAGCGTGGATGCCGCGCCGTCGCCGCGCAGGGTGGCGCAGTTCACCTCGACGAAGGCGCCGGTTGCCTGATGGCGCGTCTTCTTGAGCTCGAACATGCGACGCGCGAGGAAGGACTTGCCCGCGCCCGTGGGACCGACGAGCAGGATCGGCGCGCGCGAGCGCACGGCGACGCGCTCGATCTCGTCGATCAGTGCATTGAAGCGCGGGTTGAGCGTCGCGATGCCGCTCTTGAGGAAGGCGACCGCATCGCGCTGCTCGGCTTCGAAGCGCCGCGCGATCGCGTCGTAGCGCGAGAGGTCGAGGTCGATCAGCGTGCAGTCGCCCGGGTCGCCGGCGCGCTGCCGCTTGGGCGGCGCGGTCTGCGCGAGCACGCCCGGGATGGCGCGCGACTCCGCCAGCAGGAACATGCAGATCTGCGCCACGTGCGTGCCGGTCGTGATGTGCGTCCAGTACTGCTCGCGCTCGGCGTCGAAGGGATAGGCGCGCGCCCAGTCGTAGAGGCAGGTGTAGACCTCGCCGAAATCCCAGGGATCGGCGATGTCGAGCTCGACCAATCTCACTTCGGTCTCGGGCGAGACGATTGCGATGTCGGCCTGGACTCTTTCTGCGAGCGCCTTGTGCCGCAGCGTATGGATCAGCTCCATGCGCGCGATCACCATGTCCTCGTGCTGCGTCAGCGAGACGGTGGGGCGCCATTTCTCCCAGCGCCCGGCGCCCTGTCCGGCGTCGAGCTGGGTGCCGAGGAAGCCGATGACGACGATGGGTTTCATGGAGATAAAAAACTAGCGAGTATTCTAGTCTCTGGCAGCCTGCCTTCGACGGTGTCCTTAGGACGCCAAAGAAAAATCCTTTTCCATCAACGACTTGGTCTTTGCTGGCATTGCCTGCTCCGCATTGGCACACTCTTCGCAGACAAGACGGCAAGCGCCGTTGTGGCGTGAGTCAGGGAGGGTGCAATCGGCACCCTCCCGAGCGAGAGAAAAGACATGGAACAGAACTACGAGCTGCACGAAGTCGAGAACGGCGTCCCGGTGAAGATGTGGACCCGCGGCGTGCCCGTCGAAGACGAAGCGCAGAAACAGCTGGAGAACGCGGCGCGCCTGCCCATTGTGTTCAAGCACATCGCGGCCATGCCCGACGTGCACTACGGCATCGGCGCGACCGTGGGCTCGGTGATCCCGACCTTCAGGGCCATCATCCCGGCCGCGGTCGGCGTGGACATCGGCTGCGGAATGATGGCGTGCAAGACCACGCTGCAGGCGAACGACCTGCCCGACAACCTGGGGCCGCTGCGTGCCGCGATCGAGAAGGCCGTGCCGCATGGGTCCAACCCGAAGCGCCAGGGGCGGGACAAGGGCGCGTGGGAAACCCCGCCCGACGAGACCGACGCCGCGTGGGCGAGGCTCGTTCATGAGTTCGACGCGATCTGCGAGGACTACCCGCGCCTGAAGAACACCAACAACCACAAGCACCTGGGAACGCTGGGCACCGGCAACCACTTCATCGAGGTCTGCCTCGACCAGGCGGGCGCCGTGTGGTTCATGCTGCACTCGGGTTCGCGCGGCGTGGGCAATGCGATCGGCACGCACTTCATCGAGCTCGCGAAGAAGGATGCCGAGCAGCACCAGCGCAACCTGCCCGACCAGGATCTGGCGTACTTCGAGGAAGGCGCCAAGTACTTCGGGGACTACGTGCGCGCGGTGGGCTGGGCCCAGAAGTTCGCGCGTGCCAATCGCGAAGTGATGATGCAGCGCGTGGTCGCGGCCGCGCGCAAGGTCGTCGCCAAGCCTTTCGAGGCGCATGTGGAAGCGGTGAACTGCCACCACAACTACGTGAGCCGCGAAACGCACTTCGGCCAGGACGTGCTCGTGACCCGCAAGGGCGCCGTGAGCGCGAAGGCGGGCGAACTCGGCATCATCCCGGGAAGCATGGGCGCCAAGAGCTACATCGTGCGTGGCAAGGGCAACCCCGAGAGCTTCATGAGCTGCAGCCACGGCGCCGGCCGCAAGATGAGCCGCACCAAGGCGAAGAAGCTCTACACCGTGGCCGACCAGATCGCTGCCACCGTCGGCGTGGAATGCCGCAAGGACGCCGACGTGATCGACGAGATCCCGATGGCCTACAAGGACATCGAGGCGGTGATGGAGGCGCAGAAGGACCTGGTGGAGGTGGTGTACACGCTCAAGCAGGTGGTGTGTGTGAAGGGGTAGCCCAAGACGGGATCGACGAATGAAAAGCAACAAGCAGCGCCGCGCCGAGATCAAGGGGCGGCGCCTCGAACGTGCTGGGAAACTCGCTGCGCTGCTGAGCGGGCAGGACGCGCGGCATCTGGTCGCCGGTGCGCGGCTTGCCGGCATGGAGCTGGCCGACCAGGACGTGCTGGCGCGCTACAACAACACCTATGGGCTGTTGCCCACCTTCTATGTCGACCTGGCCTTCACCTGCCGCGACTGCGGCATCGAGGAGGTCTGGACCGCCAAGCAGCAGAAGTGGTGGTACGAAGTGATCCACGGCCATATCGACAGCACCGCGGTGCGTTGCCGTGCGTGCCGCCGCGCGTATCGCGAGCAGCGACAGCCCGCGAACGCCGGCGAGGGCGCCAACCTGCTGCGCGAACGGACGCAGCGGCTGCGCACGCTGGGTGCGGCGAACCCGAATGCCGAGGCGCTGGCCGAGATCGACGCGGCCCTTGAAAGCAAATGGTGGAGTCTGCGGGTTGTCGCCATCGAGACCATGGGACGCTGGGGCGGGGCACTACGGGTCGAGCGGCTCGAGGCGCTTGTGGCGGGCCGCGCGGGCCATGGGTATTGGAGCTGGGAGCGTGTTGCGGGCGATGCCGCTGCCAAGGCCCTGGTGCGCGGAAAGCAGTGACGTGATGCGCGTTCGAACAACAGGATGATGAGGACAGAAGAAGTGATCGAACTCGACGGCTCCGAAGGCGAGGGCGGCGGCCAGATCCTGCGCACCGGCCTCGCGCTCGCGATGGTCACGGGCCAGCCGCTGGCGATCGATCGCATTCGCGCCAGGCGGCCCAAGCCGGGGCTAATGCGCCAGCACCTGGCCTGCGTGCTGGCGGCCGTGGAACTGAGCGGCGCGCAGATCGAGGGCGCCGAGCTCGGTTCGCAGCGGCTGCGCTTCGTGCCCGGCCCCGTGCGCGCCGGCGACTACCGCTTTGCGGTCGCCAGCGCGGGCAGTTGCATGCTGGTGCTCCAGACGGTGCTGCCCGCGCTGCTGCTGGCCGATGCGCCGAGCCGCGTCTCGCTCGCCGGCGGCACGCACAACCCGATGGCGCCGCCCTTCCATTTTCTGGATCTGGCCTTTGCACCGCTGGTGCGCCGCCTTGGCGCGGACCTGCAGCTGGTGCTGCATCGCTGCGGCTTCTATCCGGCCGGGGGCGGTGCGGTCGAAGCGACCATCGTGCCCTGCGCCGGACCGCTCAGGCCCTTCGATCTGCTGGCGCGCGGTGCGCTGCAGGCGGCACATGGCGAGTGCCTGGCGCCGGGGCTTGCGCGCCATGTCGCGGTGCGCGAGCTCGGCACGCTCGGCAGCGCGATGGGCTGGTCCGTCGAGCAGCTGCGCCACGGTGTGGTGCGGCAGAACGAAGGGCCGGGCAATGCGCTCATGGCCGTCTTCGCCTACGAGCACGTCACCGAGGTCTTCACGGCCTTCGGCGAGAAGACGCTTTCCGCCGAGCAGGTGGCGCATCGGCTCGTGAAGGAGGTGCGCGCCTTTCAGAAAAGCGGGGCTGCAGTCGGGTCGCACCTGGCGGACCAGCTCGCGCTGCTTCTTGCGCTCGCGGTGTGGCAGCGCAAGGAAGCCGCGGCCTTCAGCTGCAGCGAAGTGACGCAGCACACGCGCACCAACTGCGCGGTGATCGAGCGCTTCCTGCCTGTGCGCTTCGCGATCTCGCAGGGCGCCGAAGCTGCCATGGTGCAGGTGGCGCCGGCCTGATCGTCCTGCGCTATGCCAGCGGCGTCGCGTTGGCGTAGATGCGCAGCAGCATCTCGCGCAGCAGCTTCACCTCGCTCGCGCTGAAGTCCGAGAGCGCGATGGCTTCGTAGTGCTTGGCGAGCGGAATGATCTCGTGCGTGAGCTCGAGGCCGAGCGGCGTGAGCGCGAGGCGTATCGCGCGGCCGTCCGTACCGCACTTCTCGCGCCGCACGAGTTCCAGCGTCGCCAGCCGGTCGACGATGCGCGAGAGCGCCGACAGGTCGTTCGAGGAATGCAGCGCGAGCTCGGAAAGCGTCTGGTCCGGCGTGTGCTGCAGCGAGGCGCACACGCGCCATTCGACGAGGCTCAGGCCGTAGGGCTTGAGCGCCTTGGAGAAGGCATTGCCCATGCGCGCGCCGGCGCGTGCCAACAGGAAGGGAATCGCCTTCTCGAGATCGTGATCCTGGACTAGGGTTTTCATGAACAAATACTTGCTGATTCAAGTATAGAGTGCGCCCAATTGCTTGAATATTCAAGTAACGAAAGAGGCAATCATGAACCTTTTCCGCTCCCGCTGCACGGCTCTTCTGCTCGCGCTTTCGGCCGGCGCCGCCGCGCCGCTTGCCCATGCGCAGGGCGCTGCGGCCAAGTGGCCGGCCCAGCCGGTGCGCTTCGTCGTTCCCTTCCCGGCGGGCTCGGCGCCCGACGTGCTGATCCGGCATGTGAGCGTCAAGCTCGGCGAGAAGTGGGGGCAGGGCGTGATCGTCGACAACAAGCCGGGCGGCAGCGGCGTGATCGGCATGAACGCCATCCTCGCCGCGCCCGCGGACGGCGCCACCTTCGGCTTCGTGCAGGGCTCGGCGATCTCGGTCGCGCCGAGCACCATCAAGGGCGTGAACTACGACTTCAACCGCGACTTCGTGCCGGTCACGCTGGCCGCGGTCGCGCCTTTCATGCTGGCGGTGCCGGGCGATTCGCCCTACAAGACGCTGGCCGATTTCATCGCTGCTGCCAAGGCGAAGCCGCAGAGCATCGAGGTGGCCGACAACGGCCGTGGCACGTTGCCGCATCTTGCATCAGCGCTGCTCGGGCTGCAGTCGGGCGCGCAGTTCCTCGAGGTGCACTACCCCGGCGGCGCGCAGGCGATGCAGGCCATGCTGGGCGGCCAGACCAAGATGATGGTCGAGACCTACAACGTGGTGGCGGGCAACGTGCAGGCTGGCAAGATGCGCATCCTCGCGAGCATGGGCGACCGCGCCGAGCCCGGGCTCGAACAGTTTCCGCTGGCCAGCAGAACGGTGCCCGGCGCGGTGGCGCACGGCTGGTTCGCGGTCATCGCGAAGAAGGGCGTGGACCCGGCCGTCCTCGCCAGGCTCAACAAGGACATGGGCGAGGCGCTGCTCCTGCCCGACGTGGTGGCCAAGTCGCGCGAGCTCGGCACCTACCCGCGCCCGGGCACGCCCGAGCAGCTGGCCCAGTACATCGCCGATGACCGCAAGACCTGGCAGGGCGTGCTCGACAAGCTCAACATCAAGCCGGAGTGAACAGCGGATGAAGAACAAGATCGCGCTCGAGGAGCATTTCGCCATCGAGCTCACCATCGGCGACTCGGAGGTCTATGCGCGGCCGGAGGTCTGGGCCGGCCTGAAGAGCAATCTGCTCGACTTCGAGCAGCAGCGCATCGAGCAGATGGATGCCTGGGGTACCGAATACGCAATCCTCTCGCTCAACTCGCCGGCGGTGCAGGCCATTCCCGATCCACGCCGTGCCGTCGAAGTGGCGCGGCGCGCGAACGAGGTGCTGGCCGAGCAGGCGGCGCGCCGGCCGACACGCTTCGGCGGCTTCGCGGCGCTGCCGATGCAGGACCCTGAAGCGGCGGCGCGCGAGCTCGAACGCTGCGTGAAGGAGTTCGGCTTCCACGGCTTCCTGGTCAACGGCTTCTCGCAGGTCGGCGACGAACGCACCGTCGTCTACTACGACGCGCCTCGGTTCGCCGACTTCTGGGCCGCGGCCGCGGCGCTCGGCAAGCCCTTCTACATGCACCCGCGCGACCCGCTGCCGGCACGCGAGCCGATCTACGACGGCGCGCACTGGCTCACGGGGCCGACCTGGGCCTTTGCCGTGGAGACCAGCATCCACGCGCTGCGGCTGTTGTCGAGCGGCCTCTTCGACCGGCATCCCGCGTTGCAGATGATCCTCGGCCACTTCGGCGAAGGCATCCCCTTCAACATCTGGCGCGTCGACCACATCTTGCGCAAGGGACGGCGCGGCATGCCGTGCGAGAAGCAGATTGGCGACTACCTGCGCAGCAATGTGCACATCACGACCAGCGGCAACTTCCGCACGCCCACCTTGCTCTCGACGATGCTGGAAGTGGGCAGCGACCGCATCATGTACTCGGTGGACTACCCCTTCGAGAAGCACGAGGATGCGGCGAGCTGGTTTGACCATTGCGAGATCAGCGACAACGACCGGCTGAAGATCGGCCGGGACAACGCGCGCAAGCTTTTCAAACTGCCATGAAAACAGCACTCGACAGCCGACCCGTGCTGATCGCCGGCGGCGGCATCGGCGGCCTGGCGGCGGCGCTCGCGCTGGTGCGCGAGGGCTACAACGTGAAGGTGATCGAGCAGTCCGCCCACATCGGCGAGATCGGCGCCGGCATCCAGCTCAGCCCCAATGCCTTTGCGGCCTGCGATGCGCTGGGCGTCGGAGCGAACCTGCGCGCCCGGGCCGTCTACACCGACGAGATGGTGATGTTCGATGCCATCGATGCGAAGCGCGTGATCGGCATCGCGCTCGATGCGCGCTTCAGGGAGCGCTTCGGCAACCCGTACACGGTGATCCATCGCACCGACATCCACGGCGCGCTGCTCGAAGGGGTGCAGGCCACCACCGAAGGCATCGAGTTCCTCACGTCGACCAAGGTGGTGCACATCGAGCAGAGCGACGACGGCGTCACGCTGATCGACGCGCAGGGCGGCCGCCAGGCCAGGCCGTGATCGGCTGCGACGGCGTGCGTTCGGCGGTGCGCCAGCAGTACGTGGACGACGGCATCCACGTCTCGGGCCACGTGGTGTTCCGCGCGGTGATCGACACGGCCGAGTTCCCCGAGGCGCTGCGCTACACAGCGCCCTGCATCTGGGTCGGGCCCAACTGCCACCTGGTGCACTACCCGCTCAAGGGCGGCGACAAGTTCAACCTGGCGGTCACCTTCCACAGCGACCGGCCCGAGGAGTGGGGCTCGATGGACGGCGACCCGTCCGAAGTGCAGCGCTACTTCCGCCCCACCTGCGAAGCGGTGCAGCAGACCCTGCGCATTCCGAAAGCCTGGAAGCGCTACTCCGCAGCCGACCGCGATCCGATCGAGCGCTGGACCTTCGGCCGCGCGACCCTGCTCGGCGATGCCGCGCATCCGATGGTTCATATCAGGACCTGGCGCAGGGCGCCTGCATGGCCTGCGAGGATGCCGTCACGCTGGCGCTCGCGCTGCGGCGCGAAGGCGGCGACTGGGGCCGCGCGCTGGTGCTCTACGAGCGCTCGCGCGTCGCGCGCACGGCACGCGTGGTGCTGTCGGCGCGCGAGATGGGCCGCATCTACCACGCCAAGGGCGTCGAGCGTCTGGTGCGCAAAGAGAAGTGGAAGGGCCGGCCGCAGGAGCGCTTCTACGACGCGCTCGAGTGGCTCTACGGCTGGACGGCCGGCACCTGCCTGGCGGACGATTGACGCTCGCTCACTCGGCCGCTGGGCCGTTCTTCCGACGCGCGCTCGCCACCGCGCTGCCGCGAATGCCTTCGATGCGCTGCACCTCGGCCATGTAGGCATCGCTGTTGCGCGCCTGCCGGTAGGCGGCCATGCGGCGCGCGTACTCGGGGCCGGCCGCGTCGGGGCTGTCGATGCGTGCATAGTCGCCCAGGCCGGCCTTGTTGTAGAGGCTCAGGTCGGCCAGCACTTCGGCGCGGCTCATCGCGCCGACGGCGACGGCGGCGGTGGCTGGCGTGCCGACCCACTGTTCCTGCGGCGTCCGCGCCACGCTCATCGAGCGCTGCAGCTCGGCCGTGACCTCGCTGCGGCTCATCGTGCTGCCGGTGGTCGCGATCGGCGCGCCGACCCAGGCTTCGGCCGGCACGGTCTGGGCCGACGCGACGCCGGCGAGAAGAAGGGCGGAGATGCCCAGGAGTTGCTTGGCTTGCATGATCGAGAGTCCTTTCACTGCTGCAGGTGGGCTGCGGGGATCGCTGCCACCATGGAATGCAGTGTGGATTCCGGCTGCGTTTCGGGCTGTGCGTTTGCGCACGCTTTATTCAAGGTGCGGGTCGTGGCACGTGCAGCACCGCGAGCGGCTCCGAGCGGCCGCGCACCGTCACCATCTCCGGCTCGCCCAGCGTGTCGGCGATGCCGGCCTGCTCGGCCGCGAAGACGGAGATCACGAGCCGGGTCTCGGCCACCTTGGACTGGTCCTGCAATCGGCTCGCCGTGTTGACCACTTCGCCGACCGCGGTGAAGGTGGTGGTTTCCAGATAGCCCACCTCGCCCACGGCCGCGCGGCCCGCGTGCAGGCCCATGCCGAAATCGAGGCGCTGGCCGAACTGCGATTCGAAGCCGGCGCTCCATGCGTCCATGCGTTCGCCGATCAGCTCGGCCGCGCGCATGGCCTGGCGGCATGCGGTCGGCAGGTCGACATCCAGTCCGAAGATCGCCATCACGCTGTCGCCGATGAACTGGTTCGGCACGCCGCCGCTCTCGCGCACCGCGGCGCCGACGATCGCGAAATAGCGGTCGAGCACATACACCAGGTCGAAGGGCCATTGCCGCTCCGACAGGCCCGACCAGCGGCGCAGATCGACGAAGAGGATGGCGACGTCGTGCTCCCGGCCCAGGCGGCCGGGCTGGGCGCCGGCGCCGGCGCGGGGCGCGAACAGGGGCGTCACCGCCAGATCGCCGTGCGGGCGAAGCTGGCATGCCAGCCGCACGTCATCCGGCGCGCGCACCCGCTCCAGCGTGCGGCGCTCGTCGTGGCCCGGCGCTTCGGCATGCGCGGCCGGCCCGAGCACGCGCACGCGGCAGGTGGAGCAGCGCGCGCGTCCGCCGCAGACCGACAGGTGGGCGATGCCGTGCGCGCGGCTGGCTTCGAGCACGCTCCAGCCAAGCGGGACGCGGACCGTGCGGTCCGGGTAGCGCAGCTCGATCGATGCCTTGCGCGGCCGCCGTTCGTACCAGGCGCGCAGCTGGCGCGCAGCGAGCAGGGCCAGCAGCGCCAGCGCATAGAACCACTTGACGTCCTGCTCCGTCGCGTCGAGCGCTGCTCTCTGCACTGCCGTCGGCATCTGGGTCGGCAGCGTGCCGGTCCATTGCAGTTCGCGGCCCATCGCGAAGAAGCCGAGGGCAGCGAGCACCGGCAGCAGCACGGCCGCGGCAAAGAGCAGATGGAAATGCCGCCGGTAGGCCGGGCGGACGCGCAGCGCCAAGTGCAGCCCGAGGCAGCCGTGCGTCCACGCGGCCAGCATCATGGCCAGCTGGAAGCTCGCAGCGCCCGGACTCCAGAGGCCGCGGATCACGCGGGCGTAGGAAGCGTCGATCGCGAAGGCCTCGTAGGCCCAGCGCATCGCCGTCAGATGTGCGGCCAGCAGCAGCGGCAGCGCGAAACCGAGCAGCAGCCGCACGGCCTCCATGGGCGGCATGCGCAGGCTGCGCCGTTCCCACAGTGCCACCGCGGCCAGCACCACGTGCACCGCCGCCGCACCGTACAGCAGCACGCTGCCCGCGACGCCGTGCCAGAAGGTAGAGATGGCCTGCAGCGCAGCTTCGGCGGTCGCCAGCGAAACGAGGCCCAGCGCATGGTTGCTCAGGTGCGCCGCCACGTAGCCCATCAGGACCACGCCGCTCGCCCATCGGAGATTGCGCCGCGAGGGAAAGCGCAAGCGGGTCGGGGAACGGCTGTCCATGGTCGGGCTCCAAGCGGCACCCGAGCATAATGCCCGCCCCGGCCGACCCTGCATGACCCCTTCCCCTCACCGCTCCAGCCTCGCGCTGCGGAAGATCCCGCTGTTCGAAGGCCTGTCCGACCGCCGCCTCGAGCTGCTCGCCCAGGCCTGCCGCTGGCACAGCGTGGCGGCGCGCAAGCCGCTCCTGTTGCGCACGCAGGACGATGGCGAGGTCTACTTCCTGGTGTCGGGGCGTGCCCGCATCACGACCTACTCGGCCAATGGGCGGCAGGTCACTTTCCGCGACTGCGGCGAAGGCGAGCACTTCGGCGATATCGCCGCTATCGACGGCGGACCGCGCTCGGCCGATGTGCTGACGCTGGAGCCCTGTGTCGTCGCCAGCCTCGACCGGACAGCCTTCATGAGGCTGCTGCGCGAGGAGCCGCTGGTAGCCGAGCGTGTGATGCGCCGACTGACTCAGCTGGTGCGGCAGCTGTCCGAGCGCGTCATCGACCTCAGCACGCTCGGCGTGCAGAACCGCCTGCATGCCGAGCTGCTGCGCATGGCGCGCGCGGCCGGCATCGCCGGCAACCGGGCGCGCCTGGAACCGGCGCCGCGCCACGCCGAGCTGGCCAGCCAGATCAGCACCAACCGCGAACAGGTCACGCGCGAGCTCAATGTGCTGGTGCGCGAGGGCCTGCTGGCGAAAGAAGGCCGGGCCCTGATCGTGACCGATGCCGAGCGCCTGGCCCGCATGGTGGCCGAGGTGCGCGGCGAGCCAGGCTGATCGACCGTCTCAGTTGAAGCGACCGGTTGCGCCGCCCACGCTCAAGCGGCCCGCGCCCAGCAGCGCGACGGCCAGGGCGCCGGCCAGGTAGAGGCCCTGCAGTTCGAGCGCCCAGCCGCCGCCCTGTTTGGCCAGCGCGAACAGGCCGCTCATGTGCACCAGGCCGATCGCGACCACCATGTTGAAAGCGACGATGCCGGCCGCGGCGCGCGTCCAGAAGCCGGCGAGCATCAGGAGCGGCGCCAGCACCTCGCCCACATAGACTCCGTAGCCGATGCCGCCGGGCAGGCCGGCGCGTTCCAGCGCGCCGATGACGAAGCCCGGTCCGCTCGTGAGCTTGTTGATGCCGTGCAGCAGCACGAGCAGCGCGATCGATGCGCGCAGCAGGAACTTGCCCGCGTCCTCGCGCAGCGCGCCGATGGAGGTTGGCGCGGCCATCAGGGCCTGGGTATTCATTCAGCGATCCTTTGATGAGACGTAAAGACCGTCGAGTCTGCGGATGCCGGCAGCGCGAGTCGGTGCGTTTACGCACATTTTTTGGAGGAAGGCGGCGGCCGCCGCATCCTGCTACGCTCGGCGCACCCGCCTGCACGGCGCGGCCGCTCGCCTTTCTCTTTCCCATGGCTCTCCCCATCATCACCGACCCGCATTTCTATGCGGTCGCCGTTCCTGCCGTGCTGATGCTCGGCGTCAGCAAGAGCGGCTTCGGCGCCGGCTTCGGTTCGCTGGCGGTGCCCCTCCTGGCCCTGGCCGTCACGGTGCCGCAGGCGGCAGCGATCCTGATGCCGGTGCTGCTGCTGATGGACCTGCTGGGGCTCGCCGCCTTCCGCCGCGACTTCGACCGCTCGCTGCTGCGCTTCCTGATTCCCTTCGGCCTCGTGGGCACGGTGGTCGGCACCTTGCTGTTCCGCGTGCTGCCGGCGCACACGGTGGCCGGCATCGTCGGCATCTTCACGCTGCTCTTCCTGGCGCAGCGCCTGCTGTTCCCGCCGCGCTCGGACGATCCGCCGCCGTCGAAGACGGCCGGGGCAGTGCTGACGGCCATCGGCGGCTTCACCAGCTTCATCGCTCATGCGGGCGGACCGCCGGTCAATGCCTATGTGCTTCCATTGCGGCTCACGCCGGTGGCCTATACCGCGACGCTGGCCTATTTCTTCTTCGTGGTGAATCTGAGCAAGTGGATTCCCTACGCGTGGCTCGGCCTGCTCGACTGGCGCAACATGGCGACTTCGCTGGTGCTGCTGCCGCTCGCGCCGTTTGGCGTGTGGCTCGGCGTCCGGATCGCACGCCGCATCGATGCCGTCTGGTTTTACCGTTTCGTCTACCTCGGCATGCTGCTGACCGGACTCAAATTGAGCTGGGACGGATTCCTCTCGTGACACGTATTTGACATATGCCCGCGCGGCCGTGTAATGCAAAGCTCTACGATTGCCGCGGTCCCTTGGCGTGTGCAGAATTTCGGGATGTCCGAACAGATGACGACGCCCGCCAAGCTCGAAGATTCCGAGCTGCAAAGCCTTGCTGCCGAGTGGCGCATCCGCGCCATGCAAGGAGACCAGCTTGCGCATCGCATGGCCCAGGCGCTCGAAGCCGAGCAGCGTCGCCGCATTCGCGACACCGGCCTGCAGCCGCTGCCGCCGGCCCGTTCTTCCGCCGCCGCGCCGTGGTGGAAGTTCTGGTAATCGACGCCAACGTTTTTTTGACTCGCCATGGACTTTGCGATCGTCCTCGCCTTGCTCAGCCTCTTTGGCGCGACCCTTCTTTCCAACGTTCTGGCGCGCCGGCGCGAAAAAGCCCTGGAGTTCGATCCCTTGACGAGCGAGGCGCGCGAACTGCTGCTGCGGGAACGCGCCGCGCCCGTTCCGCTGTGCCCCACGCTCTCGCCCGAACACTGGGCGCGTATCGAAGCCACGCAACCTTCATGGCGGCGGCAGGTGTTCGAGGCGGCGCGGGCGCGCTACTTCGAGGCGCGCAACGCTTTTTCCCGCAACGACATCGACGGCGAGCTCTACTACCCGAATCCCGCTGTGGTCGCCGGTGCGGCGCACCAGGTGCTGGTGCTCACGGAACGCTTCTAGTGGTAGATCTTCTGCAATAGGCGGATCAGCGTCTCGCGCTCGCGCGTCGTGAGGCGCGCGCTGGCATCCGCCTCCAGTTCGACCACCGTCCGCTCCGCGTCGCGCACCAGGGAAACGCCCGCCGGCGTCAGATGCAGGCCGATCGCGCGGCCATCGTGCGGATGGGGGCGCCGCTCGATCAGGCCGCGGCTGTCCATCGCCGAGATCAGGCTCACCAGGTTCGGCGGCAGGATGTCGAGCGTGGCGCACAGCTGGCGCGAGGTGGCGCCCGGGTTGTGCGCGAGCAGCGAGAGCACCGAGAAGTCCACCTGCTTGAGACCGTAGGCCGCCATGCGCTCCGCGAACACCGTGCTCACGGCCAGCCAGGCGCGCCGCGCGTTGTAGCCGACCAGGGCTTCGAGCACGCGGGTATCGAGTTGGTCGGCGCGCGGTGGCGCAACGGCGACGGCGGAAGCGGATTTCTTGCGGGAGACTGCCATGGTCGGAGGGTAACTGGCTTGGGCGGGTCGCGCATCTGGCGAGCGTCGCTCAGGTGCCAGCTTGCGTGACGGCCTCGCAGGCGCGCTTGACGATGCCCAGGCGCATCTCGAATTCGGGCAGCACCCAGCGGCGGAACGCCGCGGCGGGTTTCGACCAGCGTAGCTCGCCCGGCGCTGCCCGCTCGACGCGCGCCCAGGCCCAGGCCAGCATGGCCAGCATCACGACCCGCAGGTAGTCGTCGGCCACTTCATAGGGCAGCGCGGCATCGGTGCCGGCTGCCATGACGACCGTGGTGCCGAGGTAGCGCAGCTGCGCGAGCCGGCGCTGCACCTCGGCCTCGATCTCGCGCGAGGCATCGAGCTCGTCGCGCAGTTCGATCAGGAGCGCCGACATGCCGGCGCCGTCGTCGGGCAGCACTTTGCGCACCAGCAGGTCGATGGCCTGGATCTCGTTGGTGCCCTCGTAGATCATGGTCACGCGCGCATCGCGCAGCACCTGCTCGATGCCCCACTCGCGCACATAGCCATGGCCGCCGAAGACCTGCAGGCATTCGCTGGCGCCCTGAAAAGCCTGCTGCGTGCAGGCTGCCTTGAGCACCGGCGTGACCAGCGCGCACCAGCGTTGCGCCCGTTCCTGCGCCTTGGCATCGGCGTCGTGCCGGGCGATGTCGAGCTGCAGCGCGGTGCGGTAGGCGAGGAGCCGCGCGCCATCGATCCAGGCGCGCTGCGTGTCGAGGATGCGGCGCATCGCCGGATGCTCGGCGATCAGGTCGGCCGGCCCAGAGCCGCGGCTCGCAGGTGCCGGCCCGGGTGCGCGCATCTGGCGCCGCTCGTGCGCGTAGGCCTCGGCCTTCTGCCAGGCCGCGTCGAGCAGGCCGATGCCCTGCAGCGCCACATGCAGCCGCGCCGCGTTCATCATCACGAACATCGCGGCCAGCCCGCGGTTCGGCTCGCCGATCAGCCAGCCGGTGGCGTCGTCGAAGCGCATGACGCAGGTCGGACTGCCGTGCAGCCCCATCTTTTCCTCGATGCGCTCGCAGTGCACCGCGTTGCGCGTGCCGTCGGGCAGCACCTTGGGCACCAGCACCAGCGACAAGCCCTTGGGCCCGGCCGGCGCATCCGGCAGCCGGCACAGCACCAGGTGGACGATGTTCTCCGTGAGATCGTGCTCGCCGCCCGAGATGAAGATCTTGCCGCCGGCCACGCGATGGCTGCCGTCGGGCTGCGCCACCGCGCGCGTGCGCACCTGGCCCAGATCGCTGCCGGCATGGGCCTCGGTCAGGCACATGGTTGCGAGCCATTCGCCGCTCGCGATCTTCGAGAGGTAGCGCTGTTTCAGTTCTTCGCTGCCGTGGTGCTTGAGGCATTCGTAGGCGCCATGCAGCAGGCCGGGCGCCATCGTGAGGCCGTGGTTGGCCGCGCTGAGCCATTCGAACAGGATCGCTTCGAGCACGGCGGGCAAGCCCTGGCCGCCGTCTTCGGTTGCCGCCGAGAGCGCGAGCCAACCGCCCTGGCTCAAGCTTCGGTAGGCCTCGCGAAAACCGGGTGGCGTGCGCACCTCGCCGTCGACGAAATGGCAGCCCGCTTCGTCGCCCGTGCGGTTGACCGGCGCGATGACCTCGGCGACGAACTTGCCGGCTTCGTCGAGCACCTGCGCCTGCAATGCGTCGTCGAACTCGGCAAAGGGCGCGAGTGCGCGCAGGCGCGGGGTCGCGTCGAGCACGGCTTCCAGCAGGAAGCGGACTTCATCGGGGCGGGGCTGGTAGGTCATCATCGGCAGGCGAAGCTGGCCGCGCTTTCGGGATCGCCGCCGGTGTAGGCCGCGACACGCGGATAGGGGCACAGCGGCCGGGTTCGGCGGGCCGACCAGTCGGCAGGCAGCTCGGCGTTGACCGCGTTGGCGCCCGGGCCGCGCGCAGCGGCGATCACCGATTGCGGCGCCTGGCCCTGCTCGACCCAGCCCACGAGCGCGCTCAGCATGTCGAACTGGTCGGTGGCCGGGCCGCCAGAGCAATGGTTCATGCCCGGCACCGGAAAGTAGCGCGCGAAGGACGAGGCATCGCCCCGGTTGGCGGCCTGCAGGCGCTCGTACCAGGCGGCGGTGTCGTCCGACGAGAACACCGGATCGCTGGTGCCGTGGTAGACGACCATCCTGGCGCCGCGGTCGCGCAGCGCGCTCAGGTTCGCGGCATCCGGCGGCGCCATGAAGGCCATGGCCGAGTCGCGGTAGATGCCACTGGTGGCCTCGATCAGCGGCGCGTCGCGGTCCATGTCGAAGCCCAGCGCGAAGGGCAGGCCGCCCGGCCGGTCGGCCAGCGGCGGCGTGCTGAAGATCAAGGCCACCGCGCCGGCATCGCGCGTCGGCGGGCTCGCGAATTTCCACTCGCGCCAGTTGCTGCCGGCGATGCCGGCGTCGAAGGGGAAGCTGCTGTAGATCGTCCGGCCGCTGCTGTTGCGTGCGCCGGCGAAGACGTTGGCGAGCGCGCTCTTCTGGGCCGGGGCGAGGCAGCTGCCGTCGCGCGCGCCGGTGCAGGTGGGCACGTCGGCGTCGAGCCGGAAGCGCGCCTGGCAGGCCTTCACGTCCGAGACGATGCCGTCCGCCAGCCCGTCGAGGGCATCGCAGCGCGCCAGCACGCGCCGGGCCACCAGCTGCATCTCCGCGGGCGTGAAGGCGCTCTGGAGATCGGGCTGTCCGGCCGGCGTGGAGGCGCCCGCCGCCTTGGCGTATTGCTGGGCGCCGTAGAGCTGCGCCACGGCCGCCTTCGGCAGGTTGAAACCGGGGTTGCCGGCCAGGATGCCGTCGTACTGGCCGGGCGACCGGGCCGCCGCCACCATCGCATGCCGGCCGCCGTTGGAGCAGCCGCCGATGTACGAACGGTCCGGGCCGCGGCCGTAGGCCTGCGCGATCAGGTACTTGGCCATCGGCGTGAGTTGCGCGACCGCGTTGTAGCCGTAGTCCAGGCGCGCCTGCGGATCGATGCCGAAGCGCGGCCCCAGCGAACCCGCGTGGCCGGCATCGGAACTGATGACGGCGAAGCCCATCTGCAAGGCGCTGCCGACCGGCCCACCGCCGCCGATGCCGCCCACGGCCGGTACCACCGCGCCGTCGAGCCCGCCGTTGGCCTGGTAGAAGAAGCGGCCGTTCCACGCCAGCGGCAGCCGCATCTCGAAGCCGATGGCGTAGCTGTTGCCGTCGACTGTGCTCACGCGTTCGTTCATGCGGCCTTGCACCAGGCAATGGGCCGGCGCTGCAAGGCGCGCATTGCCGACGGCGACGGTGCCGGCGGGTACTTCGACGGCGCTCGTGTAGACCGTATCCGGGCGCGCGGCCTTCGCCGCGAGGTCGGTGCACGACAGCAGCGGCCCCGGGCGGGCGGCGCCGAGCCTGGGGGCGTGGGCACCGGGGCCTGCCGAGGTGCAGGCGACGAGCACCGCGACCGCGCCCAGCGCGGTCCAGCAGGCCGTTTTCATCGTCAGGACTCTGCGGTGAAGCCGACCTTCTTGACCAATGGGCCCCAGCGCTCGAACTCGATGTTCTGCGAGCGGGCCATCTCCTCGACGGTGGAGCCCTGGGCGATCAGGCCGACCACCGCCAGGCTGTCGATGACGGACTTGTCCTTGATCGCGGCGTTGATGGACGCGTTGGCGGCGGCGATCACCGAGGCCGGCGTCTTGGCCGGCGCGTAGAAGCCGAACCACTCTTCGGTGGTCAGTTCCGGAAAGCCCTGTTCGGCCAGGGTCGGGACCTCGGGCGAGAACGGCGAGCGCGCCTTGCCGGAGGTGGCGATCAGGCGCAGCTTGCCGGCCTTGTGGTTGGCGATGAAGTCGCCGCTGGGCGTGATCATCGAAGCGATCTGGCCGCCCACCACGTCGGTCACGCCGGGGATGGAGCCGCGGTAGGGCACGTGCTTGAGCTCGACGCCGTTGTTGATGCCCAAGAGCGCGCCGATGAAGTGCGGCGTCGAGCCGGCCGCCGGCGAGCCATAGCTCGCGTCATTGGGGTTGGCCTTGGCCCAGGCCAGGAAATCCTTCACCGTCTTGACGTTGGCCGGCACCAGCGGGCCGACCGCCAGGCCGTGGTGCATCACCGCGGCGATCGACACCGGCGCGAGGTCCTTGACCGGGTCGTAGCTCAGCTTCTTGTAGATGTGCGGGTAGATCGAGGTGCAGGAGAAGGGCGTGAGCGCCAGCACGCTGCCGTCGGCCGGCGCCGCCTTGAGCAGCTCCAGCGCGATGCGTCCGCCCGCGCCGGGCTTGTTCTCGACCACGGCCGCGTTGCGGGTGTAGGAAGAGCCGGCCAGCTTCTCGCCGACGCGGCGCGCCACGCTGTCGCCGGCGCTGCCGGCCGGGAAGCCGTAGAGGATCTTGACCTGCTCGATGGTCTGGGCCAGCGCGGCCAGTGGGTGCAGGGCAGCGAGTGCGGCTGCGCCGCCCAGGGTCTTGATGAGATGGCGTCGGGTGCTCATGGCATGTCTCCTTGTCTTCGCGAAATTCAGCGCGGCGCCATGCGCAGCGCGCCGTCCAGGCGAATGACTTCGCCGTTGAGGTGGCCGTTGGCGACGATATGGCAGGCCAGCTCGGCGAACTCCGAGGGCTTGCCCAGGCGCGGCGGGAAGGGGATCGATGCGGCCAGCGATTGCTGGATCGCTTCGGGCAGTTCCTTCAACAGCGGCGTCGCGAACAGGCCCGGCGCGATGGTGCACACGCGGATGCCGTGCTGCGCGAGGTCGCGCGCCATCGGCAGCGTCATGCCCACCAGGCCACTCTTCGAGGCGCTGTAGGCCTGCTGGCCGACCTGGCCGTCGAAGGCCGCGACCGAGGCGGTGAAGAGCATCACGCCGCGTTCGCCGCCTTCGAGCGGATCGAGCTTTGCGCACTGCGCCGCATAGAGGCGGCTGATGTTGTAGGTGCCGACCAGGTTGACGTTGACCACGCGCACGAAGTCTTCGAGCGGCGCCGCGTTGCCGTCCTTGCCGACGATGCGCTTGGCGCTGCCGATGCCGGCCACGTTCATGAGGATGCGCGCGGGGCCGTGCGCGGCCGCGGCCTTGTCGAGTGCGGCGTTGACGCTGTCGGTGTTGGTGATGTCGCAGGCGCAGGCGATGCCGCCGATCTCGGCCGCGACCTTTTCGGCCAGCGCGGTGTTGACGTCCAGCACGGCGACCCTTGCGCCCAGGCGCGCGAGTTCGCGCGCGGTGGCCTCGCCCAGGCCCGATGCGCCGCCGGTAACGAGCGCGGCTTGTCCTTGGATGTTCATGCTTTGTCTCCTTGGGGTTTCAACGTGAAGGGCAAGGTGCCGGCGTGCAGCGCATCCACCGTGTCGGCGCGGTGCTTGAGCACGGAGCGCTGGTTGATCGAACCCTTGTCGGTGACCTCGCCCTTGTCGATCGAGGGCGGCTCGAAAACCAGGGCGAGGCGCGCGATGCGGTTGGCGCTGCCGGTGGCGCTTTTCGCGAGCTCGTCGACGACGCGCTGGAAATGCGCCTGCACCGACGCGCTCTGGACCACCTCGCGCATCGGCGCATCGGGGCCGAGGCCGGCGAGCTGGCGCACCTTCGGCGTCGAGAAGATCAAGGCGCCAACCTCCTTGAGGTTGAGTCCGGTCAGCACCGCATCCTGCACGTACGGCGCGCCGGCCGCGATGATTTTCGCGCGCAGCGGGCCGACGCTCACGAAGGTGCCGGTCGCGAGCTTGAAGTCCTCCGCGATGCGGCCGTCGAAGCGCAGGCCGCGGTGGATGTTGTTGTCGTCGATCCACTTCACCGCGTCGCCGGTGCAGAAGAAGCCCTCTTCGTCGAAGGCCTCGGTCGTGGCCGCGGGCGAACGCCAGTAGCCCGGCGTGATGTTGGGGCCGCGGTAGCGGACCTCAGTCTTGCCGTCGACCTCGATCAGCTTGATCTCGATGCCCGGCGCCGGCAGGCCCAGGTCGCCCGACTTCACCTCGGGGCCGGTGACATAGAGCGCGAAGGGGCCGGATTCGGTCATGCCCAGGCCGGTGCCCATCACGATGCGTTCGCCGACCTCGGCCTCCTGCGTCTTGTGCAGGCTGTCCCAGATGGGCTGCGAGAGCGCGGCGCCCGAGTAGAAGAACATCTTCACGCGCGACAGCAGGTTGCGGCGCAGCACCGCGTCGGTCTCCATCGCCTGCGCGATGGCCTCGAAGCCGGTCGGCACGTTGAAGTAGATGGTGGGCGCGATCTCGCGCAGGTTGCGCAGGGTCTCGGCCATGCCGGCGGGCGTGGGCTTGCCGTCGTCGATGTAGAGCGAGCCGCCGTTGTCGAGCACGATGCCGACGTTGTGGTTGCCGCCGAAGGTGTGGTTCCAGGGCAGCCAGTCGATGAGCACGGGCGGCTCTTCGCCGAGCGCGGGGATCGACTGCCGCAGCTGCTGCTGGTTGGCGCACCACATGCGGTGCGTGTTGATCACGGCCTTGGGCAGCTTGGTCGAGCCCGAGGTGAAGAGGAACTTGGTGATGGTGTCGGGGCCGGTGGCCCGCAGCGCGGCATCGACGGCGGGCGTCGCGGACGTCGCGGCCAGCTGTTCGAAGGAGGTGGTCTTGCGCCCCTCCAGCGTGCCCTCGTCGAGCACGACCTCGACATCGGCCGGCACCGCGGCAGCGATCGCCTTGCCGAAGCGCGCGGCGTCGGCCGCGAACACCAGGCCGGGCGTCAGCGTGCCCAGCACGTGGCGCAGCTTCTCGAAGTCCTGGCTCACGAGCGAATAGGGCGGCGACACCGAGCAGTGCGGCACGCCGGCATGAAGGCAGCCGAGCGCCATCAGCGCGTGCTCGATGCCGTTCTCGCTCAGGATCGCGACCGGGCGCTCGGGGCCGAGGCCGCGGTCGAGCAGGGCTTGCGCGATGCTGCGTGCCTTCCGGAGTGCCTCGGCGTAGCTCACGCGGATCCAGTCGCCGGTGCTGCCGTCGGGCAGGCGTTCGCGGCGCGCGATGAAGGTGCGTTCCGGTGCCGCCTCGGCCCAGTGCAGCAGGCGGTCGGTCATGCGCTCGCAGTAGGGCGCCAGCGGCGTCTCGGCCTGCAGGTAGCGGGTGCCCGGCGCGCCCTCGCGCACCACGGCGCGCGTCACGCCGAAGGCAAGCGGGCGGTAGCGGACAGCGCTCATTCCTTGCTCACCTTGTTCGCACGGCCTTCGAGGAAGTCGCGCACGCGTTCCTTGGCCTCGGGCGCGCTCTGGGCGATGCCGGCCATCAGCGCTTCGGTGAAGAAGCCGTGGTCGGCCGGCTGCTCGGCGATGCGCGGCAGCGCGTGCATCAGCGCATAGTTGGTCAGCGGCGCATTGGTGGCGACGCGCGTCGCCAGCTCGATCGCTTTTTCCAGGGCCCGGCCTTCGGCGACCAGGTACTGCGCGAAGCCGGCGCGCTCGCCGTCCTCGGCGTTGTAGACACGGCCGGTCATCATCATGTCGGTCATGCGGGCGGCGCCGATCAGCTTCGGGATCCGCACCGAGCCGCCGCCGCCGACGAAGATGCCGCGCGAGCCTTCGGGCAGCGCATAGAAGGTGGTGGTGTCGGCCACGCGGATGTGGCAGGCGCTCGCGAGCTCGAGCCCGCCGCCGACCACCGCGCCGTGCAGCGCCGCGATCACCGGCACCGGGCCGTACTGCACGAGGTCGAGCGCCGCGTGCCACAGCCGCGAATGGTGCAGGCCCTGGCCGGCGTCGCGCTCCTTCAGCTCGGCGAGGTCGAGGCCGGCACAGAAGTGCGGGCCGTCGCCGTCGATCACCGCGGCGCGCACGGTGGAAGGCAGGTTCTGGAAGGTGTCGCGCAGCGCGAGGATCAGCGCGTCGGAGAGCGCATTGCGCTTGGTTGCGCGTGTCAGGCGGATGATCGCGATGTCGTCGCGGATTTCGAGTTGAAGGTCGGCAGGATAGGTCATGGTTGCGCTCCGGAGCATGATCGATTATGGTTATGGAAAATAACTAATTCAAGCTGCACTTCGCCTTTGGGCACTGGTATTTACCCGCATCGGAGACAAGACCATGGACCATCAGAACCTGATCGCCATCGACACCCACACGCATGCCGAAGTGAGCTGCTGGAACCCCTTCGACAATTACGGCGAGGAATACGACCGCGCGGCCGACAAGTACTTCCGGTCGAGCCGGCGCCCGACCATCCAGGAAAGCATCGACTACTACCGTGAAAGAAAGATCGGTTTGGTGATGTTCATGGTCGACGCGGAGTCGAACCTGGGCCGGCGCCGCATCCCGAACGAGGAGATCGCCGAGGCGGCGCAGAAGAACAGCGACATCATGATCGCCTTCGCCAGCATCGATCCGCACAAGGGAAAGATGGGCGCGCGCGAGGCGCGGCGGCTGGTCGAGGAGCACGGCGTCAAGGGCTTCAAGTTCCATCCGACGGTGCAGGGCTACCACCCCTACGACAAGATGGCCTGGCCGATCTACGAGGTGATCAACGAGTACGGCCTGCCGGCCGTGTTCCACACCGGCCACAGCGGCATCGGCTCGGGCATGCGCTGCGGCGGCGGGCTGCGCCTGGAATACAGCAACCCGATGCACCTGGACGACGTCGCGATCGACTTCCCCGACATGCAGATCGTGATGGCCCACCCCAGCTTCCCCTGGCAGGACGAGGCGCTCAGCGTGGCGACACACAAGCCCAACGTCTGGATCGATCTCTCGGGCTGGAGCCCCAAGTACTTTCCGAAGCAGCTGGTGCAGTACGCCAACACGCTGCTGAAGGACCGCATCCTGTTCGGCAGCGACTATCCGCTGATCACGCCGGATCGCTGGATGAAGGATTTCGAGGAGGCCGGCTTCAAGCCCGAAGTGATGCCCGGCATCCTCAAGGGCAACGCGGTGCGGCTGCTGAAGCTCGACCAGTAGCAGGTCTCAAGGGACCTGTTCTTCCTCTTCAGCGGCCAGGTCCCAGTCGCGGCCCGAACGCTTCTTGCGCTCCTCGCGCTCGCGTGCCAGCTGCTCCTGGAACTGCTGGCGGCCCTCCTTGGAGACCGCGATCAGCTTGGCGCGGTCCTTGTAGTGCGGGTAGATCTCGTACATCAGCTGGATGTTGCGGCGGCGAAAGCGCATCGCGGCCTCGCGCGCCTCGTGCGCCGGCCAGCCCAGCCCTTCGAGCACCGAGCGCGCGCTGCGCAGCGAAGACTCGAACAGCTCGCGCTCGATCGACTCCACGCCGCGGTCGAGCAGCTGGAACAGGTGGCCGACGTTGCGTGCCCGCGCCACGATGCGCGCGTTCGGGAAATGCTCGCGCGCGAGGTCGACGATGGTCAGCGACTGCTCGATGTCGTCGACCGCCACCACCAGCACGCGGGCGGTGCCGGCGCCGGCGGTGCGCAGCAGGTCGAGCCGGGTCGCATCGCCGTAGAAGACGCGGAAGCCGAGCTCGCGCAGGCTCTCGATGGTGTCGGGGTCGTGGTCGAGCACGGTGAGCGTCAGGCCTTGCGCGCTCAGCATGCGCCCGAGAATCTGGCCATAGCGGCCGAAGCCGCAGATCAGCACCTTGGCGTCCTGCTGCTCGGAGATTTCGTCCATCGAAACCGGGCCTTGCGCGCTGTAGCGCGGCAGCACCCACTTGTCGAGCGCCACCAGCAGGAGCGGCGAGATCAGCATCGAGAGCGCGACCGCGCCGATCAGGAAGGAGGCGACGCCCGGCGGCAGCACGTTGGGCCCGGCCGCCTGGAACACGACGAAGGCGAACTCGCCGCCCTGCGCGAGCAGCAGCGTGAACACCGGTCGTTCCTGGTAGGGCACGCCCATCAGCTTGGCCAGCGTGTAGATCACGACGAACTTGAACAGCATGAAGCCGGCCACCACCAGCGCCATCAGCCCCGGCTGGGCGATCAGCACGCCGAAGTCGATGCTCATGCCGACCGCGATGAAGAACAGGCCGAGCAGGAGGCCCTTGAAGGGTTCGATGTCGGTCTCGAGCTCGCGCCGGTATTCGCTTTCCGCCAGCAGCACGCCGGCGAGGAAGGCGCCCAGGGCCATCGACAGGCCGACGAACTGCATCAGCGCCGCGATCGCCACCACCAGCAGCAGCGAGGCGGCGGTGAAGATCTCGGGCGTGTTGCTGCGCGCGATCCAGCGCAGGATCGGCCGCACCGCGAGCCTGCCGCCGAGCACGATGCCCCCGACGACCGCGACGATCTTCAGGCCCTCGAGCGCACGGTCGGCGCCGGTGATGGCCGGGCCGGTGTCGGAGCCGACCGCCAGCAGGGGGAGCAGCGCGAGGATCGGGATCGCGGCCACGTCCTGGAACAGCAGGATCGAGAAGCCGGCCTGCCCGCTCGCGGTCGGCAGCAGGTTGCGCTCGCCCAGCACCTGGAGCGCGATCGCGGTCGAGGACAGCGCGAGCCCTAGCGCCGCGACCAGCGCCACGCGCCAGCTCGCGCCGGCCGCCCAGCCAACCAGGAACAGCACGACAGCGCAGGCCAGCACCTGGGCCGAGCCCCAGCCGAAGATCGGCCGGCGCAGGCTCCACAGACGCTTGGGCTCCAGTTCCAGACCGACCAGGAACAGCATCAGCACCACGCCGAACTCGGCGAAGTGCAGGATGTCCACCACGTTGCTGACCAGGCCCAGCCCCCAGGGGCCGATGAAGATGCCGGCCGCCAGGTAGCCGATGATCGCGCCGAGGCCGAGCGCTTTCGACAGCGGCACCACGAGTACCGCGGCGCCCAGATAGATCAGGGAATTGACGAGCCAGGCCGGTGCATGTTCCATGCTCAGGCCTCTTCGTGTTCGTGCGGCCTGTCGGTGGCAGGCACCACGCAGCTGGGGCATCCCTCCATGTCTTCCAGCTCGGGCCAGTTCGGATAGGACGAGAGTCGCTCCGTAAAGACTTCGACGTGCGCCAGCAGCTCTTCCTGGGTGGCCCTGCGCGCGCCGTGGAACAGCAACGGCGGCAGGAATCGCATGCCGCACAGCGCGGCGGTCTGCTCGTAGGGCGGCAGGAAGGCGTCGAAGAAGTAGCGGTTGTAGCTCTGCGGGTGGTAGCTGTGCTCCGGCCCGCCGGTGGTCGCGACCAGCCAGCAGTCCTTGCCTTCCAGCGCCGACCCGCCGCCGCCGTAGGCCCAGCCGTAGCTCAGCACCTCGTCGAACCAGAGCTTCTGCAGCGGCGGCATCGAGTACCACTGGATCGGATGCAGCAACACCAGCAGGTCGGCGCGGGCCAGGCGGGCCTGCTCGGCCTCGACGTCGATCGCGTAGTCGGGATAGCTGGCATAGAGGTCGTTGGCGTCGACGCCGGGCACCTCGCGGGCCGCCTTGAGCAAGGCGAGGTTAGCGCGCGAATCGCGCCAGTGCGGATGGGCGGCGAGCAGATAGATGCTGGGTGGGGGGCTTCCCGGGCCTGTTGTTGTCATCATAGGCGCCGAACATAGCGCACTCCGCGCGCGGCTACCATGGCGCCTGTCTTTCGCATCCTAGGAGCCTGTCATGCCGGTGGTCCTGGTCGCCAATCCCAAGGGCGGGGTCGGCAAATCCACGCTCGCAACCAATATTGCGGGCTATTTCGCGAGCCGCGGCCATGCGGTGATGCTGGGCGACATCGACCGCCAGCAGTCGTCCAGGCTCTGGCTCGGCCTGCGCACGCCGCAGGCGCGCGAGATCAGGACCTGGGAGGCGTCGGACGACGGCAACGTGGTACGGCCCCCGCGCGGCACCACGCATGCCGTGATCGACACGCCCGCCGGTCTGCACGGTGCGCGCTTCAAGGACGTGGTGGCGGTGGCCGACAAGGTGCTGGTGCCGCTGCAGCCGAGCATCTTCGACATCTACGCGACGCGCGACTTCCTCGACAAGCTGCTGGCGCACCGCCATGCCGACAAGACAAAGATCGGCCTCGTCGGCATGCGCGTCGACGCGCGCACGCTGGCGGCCGATCGCCTGCGCGAATTCGTCGCCGGGCTCGGCGTGCCGGTGCTGGGCGAGCTGCGCGACACGCAGAACTACGTGCAGCTGGCGGCGCGCGGGCTCACGCTGTTCGACATCGCGCCGGGGCGCGTGCAGCGCGACCTCGAGCAGTGGGGGCCGATCCGCCAGTGGCTCGATTCATAAGCTCTCCCCCAGGCTTGCCCACTTCGTGTGGTCGCCAACCCCCTCACCGGGGGCAACACCAACGGCCCGGCAAAGCCGGTTCCGCGGTGTTTCCCGAATGGGGCGCCGTTGTCACGCCAGCTACAGCGGTTGCGGCGCCGGCCGGATAGAGTGAAGCGCATGAAAAAAACGTTCCAGACCCTTCAGGATCTTGCCGCCTGCGTTGGCCAGGAAGTCGCCGTGAGCGACTGGATCACCGTCACGCAGGAGCAGGTCAACCAGTTCGCGGAGGCGACCGGCGACCACCAGTGGATCCATGTGGATGTCGAGCGGGCCAAGGCCGGCCCCTTCGGCGGGCCGATCGCGCACGGCTTCCTGACCCTGTCGATGCTGCCGCGTTTCTATGAAACGGCCTTCGAGGTGGTCGAGTCGCGCATGGGCGTGAACTACGGGCTCAACCGGGTGCGCTTCATGACGCCGGTGCCCGTCGGCGGGCGCCTGCGCGGGCGCATGAAGCTGCTGAGTGCCGAGCCGATTCCGGATGATGGTCTACAGATGGTCTGGGAGGCCACGATCGAGCTCGAAGGTGCGCCCAAGCCCGCCTGCGTCGCCGAATCGGTGGTGCGCCGCTTCCGCTGAGCGGCGGCTTTTTCTCGGCGAAGCGAATCCGCCGGCCCGGCCGGCACGTAGGGTTCGCATGGACCGATTGCTTTCCATGCGCGTCTTCCAGCGCGTGATCGACGAAGGTGGTTTTGCGGCGGCCGCGCGGGCATTGGAGCTCTCGCCGGCGGCGGTCACCCGGCTGATCGGCGATCTCGAGGCGCATCTGGGCGCGCGCCTGATGCAGCGCAGCACACGCAGCATCCACCTCACCGAGGCGGGCGCGGGCTATTTGGAAAGCTTGCGCACGATCCTGCGCGGCATCGACGACGCCGAGGCCGCCGCGGCGGGCAGCACGCGCGAGCTGCGGGGCACGCTGCACATCCTCTCGACGCCGGCGCTCGCCACCCATCTGCTGGCGCCGCGCATTGCCTCGTGGCGTGCGCTGCATCCGAAGCTGACGCTGGACATCGCCGTCGACCCTTTTCCGCGACAACGGGTCGAATCCGCCGACCTGAGCCTGCTGTTGCTGGAGGATGGTGCCGATCCGAATCTGGTCGTGAGGCCGCTGGCCCGCACCGACATGATCCTGTGCGCGGCGCCCGCCTACTTGCAGCGCGCAGGGACGCCGGCGCGGCCGGAAGACCTGGAGGGCCATGCCTACCTTCGCTTTCCGGGGGCGCGGCTTCGTCTGCAGGCGCGCGAGGGATCGGCAGTGCCGGTCGAAGTCGACATGCCCGTCGCGCTGCAATCGGCCAGCCTCGAACTGCTCTGTCAGGCCGCGATGGCAGGCGCGGGCATTGCGGCGCTGGCGAAGGTGTTGGTGGCGTCGCAGCTGGCCAGCGGCGCGCTGGTGCCGGTGCTGCCCGAGTGGACCGCCGGCCGCTTCACGATCTGCGCGGCGCTGCCCAGCCGCAAGTTGATGCCGGCGCGCACCCGGGCCTTCCTCGACTTTCTGGGCGAGCCGCTTTCGGCCCGGTGTCTGCCGGCCTGAGTAGAAGCCGGCCGCACCGCTCAGGCAAATCCGTTCTGCCGCCAAGCCTCGAAGACCGTCACCGCCACCGCGTTCGACAGGTTCAGGCTGCGCTGGCCCTCGCGCATCGGCAGGCGCAGGAGCTGCGGCGGCGCAAAGCTTTCGCGCAGTTCGGGCGCCAGGCCGCGCGTCTCCGATCCGAAAACCAGCCAGTCGCCGGGGCGGAAGGCGACGTCGTGGACCGCGCGCGTGCCCCGCGTCGTGAGCGCGAACAGGCGATCGGGCGCCGGCCGCTCGGCATCGAGCAGCATCTGCCAGCTCGCGTGGTGCCGGACTTCGGCGTATTCGTGATAGTCGAGCCCGGCGCGCCGCAGCAGCCGGTCGTCCATCGAGAAGCCGAGCGGCTCGACCAGGTGCAGGGTGCAGCCGGTATTGGCGGCGAGCCGGATCACGTTGCCGGTGTTGGGCGGGATTTCGGGCTCGACCAGGACGATGTGGAACATGGGGCGATTGTGCTCAGGTCGACGCCGGGCCGCCCCAAGACGACCTGCGGCCTCCTCGGGGGGGCAGCGAGGACACGCAGTGCCGAGCGTGGGGGCCTATCCTGCGGGGGGATCCGTTCGTGCCAATACGACGGCGGTGATGTGCGCGGCGCCCGCCGTTCGCAGCACCTCCGAGGCCGCGAACAGCGACGCGCCGCTCGTCATCACGTCGTCCACCAGCACGATGCGCCGCCCCTGCACGGCCACTGCGCGCAGCGGTTCGAGCGCGAAAGCGCCGCGCAGGTTGCGCAGCCGCTCCGCCCGCGTCAGGCCGCTTTGCGCGGTCGTCTCCCGGGTGCGCAGCAGCAAGGTCGCGTCGACCTTGCGCGGCGCCAGCCGGCGTGCCGGCTCGTGCGCCTGGTGAATCCGCGCTCGCGCAGCCGTGCCGGCGCCAGCGGAATCGGGAGCACCAGGTCGGCCTGCTCGATCGCCGGCTCGACCCAGGGTGCGCTGCGCAGCAGCGTCGAGAACGGTGCGGCCCAGCCTGCGTCGCCGCGGAACTTGAACTGCGCGATGCATTCCGGCCACGGCCAGTGATAGGCGCAAGCCGTCAGGCAGGCGTCGAGCGGCGGCGGGTGCAAGACGCAGTCGCCGCACTGCGCGACGCCGGCCGGCATCGGCAGCGCACAGGTGGCGCAGCGCGAAACGGGTGGAGCGAAGCGCGTCACGCAGCCGTCGCACACCGGCCGCGAGGGCCAGGCGCGGCACACAGCGCACTGGCTCGGCAGGCGCTCGAGCAACGCGGAGAAAGGACGTTCGATCCACGGCTTGAACATGGCTCAATATACTGAGCGCCCCATGGACACCGACCCCGCGCAGCGCCCGCCGACCATCGACGCCACGGCGGCCGCACGCTGGAGCCGGCTCGCGCCGGCCTCGGGTTCGCCGTGGCTGCACGAAGAAATCGGCCGCCGCATGGAAGACCGGCTGCAATGGATCAAGGCAAGGCCGCGCAGCTGGGCCGACTGGGCGCCGTTGCACGGCGGCCTGGAGGTGCACTCGCAGGTCGTGCGCCGCTATCGCGATGCCAAGTCCTTCGTGATCGAGCCGGAAGCGGCGCTCGTACCTGCCACCGGCCAGGCGCTGGCGGCACCCTGGTGGAGCGCGCGGCGCTGGCAGGGCGCGCGGCCGAGCTTTGATCCGCCGCCCGAAGAGGGCGTCGACCTGCTGTGGGCCAACATGGCGCTGCACATGGCGGCCGATCCGCAGGCCCTGATCGCGCGCTGGCACCGCCTGGTGGCGACCGACGGCTTCCTGATGTTCTCCTGCTTCGGGCCAGACACCCTGCGCGAATTGCGCGTGCTGCATGAGCGCTTCGGCTGGCCCCCGCCCAGCCACGAGTTCACCGACATGCACGACTGGGGCGACATGCTCGTGGGCGCCGGCTTCGCCGAGCCCGTGATGGACATGGAGCGCATCATGCTCACCTGGCCCACCGCCGAGGCGGCGCTCGCCGAGCTGCGCACGCTCGGGCGCAACCTTCATCCGGCGCGTTTCCCCGGGCTGCGCGGCAAGGCCTGGCATCGGACGCTGTGCCGGGCGCTGCCCGATTTCGCGCTCTCCGCGGAAGGCGCCGGCCGGATCGCGCTGACTTTCGAGATCATCTACGGCCATGCCTTCAAACCCGCGCCGCGGGTGGCGCTGGCGGCCGAAAGCGCGGTCTCGCTGCGCGAGATGCGCTCCATGCTCCAGCGCGGCCGTCCGGGCGGCTGAGCCGCGCTTGCTCGACCCGCTACAATCCGGCGCTGCGTGAACTCCCGGGTATTGTCCCGTGATCGAGGCCTGTCGGACATGGGTTTGACATCGTTTCGACGCACCGATTTGCTGAACTCGCCCGTGTCGAATTCCGTGTTTCGTTTTGCCACTGTCTCAGGCCAGAGCATCCACTGGTTCCTGAAGCGCAACTGCTCGGTCACGCCGAGCCAGCTCGGCTGGCTTTATGCGTCGCTGTGCGTGGTGTCGCTCGGCATCGGAACCGTCTTCTGGCTGCATGGCGCGCCGCTCGTGCTGCCGTTCGCGTGGCTCGAACTGGCCGCCGTGGGCTTCGCGTTCCTGCTGTATGCGCGGCATGCGACCGACGGCGAAAAGATCGCGCTGCAGGGCGGCCGGCTGGTGGTCGAGCTCGAAAACGGCGGGCACTACGAGCGCACGGAATTCTTGCCGCACCAGGTGCGGGTCGAGCCGGAGGCCAGCGATCGCTCGCTGATCGAGGTTTCAGGTCAGGGTCGTTCGGTCAGGGTGGGGCGCTACGTGCGCCCGGAGTTGCGTGCGGCGCTGGCGCGCGAGATTCGCATGGCATTGCGCGGCGCCTGAGGCTCGGCGCAGTGCGGCACCGTGGGGACCGGTGGGTTAACTGGAAATGAAGAAGTGAACACGATGAAGAGCATTTGGCGCAACAAGCACTGGCCGGCGAATCTGCTGCTGGCGACCGGCGCGGCATTCAGCGGCGCGGCGCACGCGGTCAACGACCTGGCCGGCGGCCCGTCGGTGCGTCAGTTGAATCTGCCGACCGGTGTCACCAAGATCGCCGCGGAGCAGCATTTCCTGCACAACGCGATGATGATCCTGTGCACCGTGATCTTCATCGCCGTGTTCGCGGTCATGTTCTATTCGATCTGGAAGCACCGCAAGTCGGTCGGCCACAAGGCCGCCAACTTCCACGAATCGGTGGTAGTCGAAGTCATCTGGACCATCGTGCCCTTCATCATCGTGATCCTGATGGCGCTGCCGGCCACCAAGGTGCTGGTGGCCCAGAAGGACACCACCAACGCCGACCTCACCATCAAGACCACCGGCTACCAGTGGAAGTGGGGCTACGACTACATCAAGGGCGAAGGCGAAGGCCTGGCCTTCATCTCGACGCTCGACAGCTCGCACCGCGCGCTGTCCGATGCCGGCGCCAAGGGCGACGTGCCGGACGACTACCTGTTCAAGGTCGACAACCCGATGGTCGTGCCGGTCAACACCAAGGTGCGCATCATCACCACCGCCAACGACGTGATCCATGCCTTCGCCGTGCCGCAGCTCGGCCTCAAGCAGGATGCGATTCCGGGCTTCGTTCGCGACACCTGGTTCCGCGCCGAGAAGGTGGGCGACTACTACGGCCAGTGCCAGGAACTCTGCGGCAAGGAACACGCCTACATGCCGATCCACGTCAAGGTGGTCTCGGCTGGCGACTACACCGCCTGGGTGGATGCCAAGCGCAAGGAGGCGGCCGCCAAGCAGGACGACCCGAGCAAAGTCTGGACGCTGCCGGAAATCCTGGCCCGCGGCGAGAAGGTCTATGCGGCCAACTGCGCCGCCTGCCACCAGGCCAACGGCAAGGGCGCCGGCCCGATCAAGCCGCTCGACGGCGCAGCGGTCGTGCTGGATACCGATCACAGCAAGCAGGTCCAGGTGCTGCTCAAAGGCCAGAACAACGGCGCCATGCCCTCCTGGAAGCAGCTGAGCGACACCGACCTCGCGGCCGTGGCGAGCTTCACCAAGAACAGCTGGTCGAACAAGACCGGTCAGATCGTGCAGCCGGCCGAAGTGCTCGCGCAGCGCGGCAAGTAAGCCCCCGCCACCGCGACGCCACGACGAAGAGTTTGCAAGGAATATCAAGATGAGCGCAGTCCTCGACCCCCACGGTCACGCCCACGGCGACCATGCCCACGACGATCACCATGGCGCGCCGGTCGGCTGGCGCCGCTGGGTGTTCGCGACCAACCACAAGGACATCGGTACGCTGTACCTGCTGTTCTCCTTCACCATGCTGATGGTGGGCGGCGTGCTCGCGCTCCTGATCCGCGCCGAGCTGTTCCAGCCCGGCCTGCAAGTGGTCAACCCCGAGCTGTTCAACCAGTTCACCACCATGCACGGCCTGATCATGGTGTTCGGCGCGATCATGCCGGCCTTCGTGGGCTTCGCGAACTGGATGGTGCCGCTGCAGATCGGCGCCTCCGACATGGCCTTCGCGCGGATGAACAACTTCAGCTTCTGGCTGCTGATCCCGGCGGCCATCATGCTGGTGGGTTCCTTCTTCATGCCCGGCGGCGCGCCCGCCGCGGGCTGGACGCTCTACGCGCCGCTCACGCTGCAGATGGGCGCCTCGATGGACGCCGGCATCTTCGCGATGCACATCATGGGTGCCAGCTCGATCATGGGCTCGATCAACATCATCGTGACCATCCTCAACATGCGCGCCCCCGGCATGACGCTGATGAAGATGCCGATGTTCTGCTGGACCTGGCTCATCACCGCCTACCTGCTGATCGCCGTGATGCCCGTGCTCGCCGGCGCCATCACCATGACGCTGACCGACCGCCACTTCGGCACCAGCTTCTTCAATCCCGCCGGCGGCGGCGACCCGGTGATGTACCAGCACATCTTCTGGTTCTTCGGCCACCCCGAGGTCTACATCATGATCTTGCCGGCCTTCGGCATCATCAGCCAGGTCGTGCCGGCCTTCTCGCGCAAGCGCCTGTTCGGCTACGCCTCGATGGTTTACGCCACTTCGTCGATCGCGATCCTGTCGTTCATCGTCTGGGCGCACCACATGTTCACGACCGGCATGCCGCTCACCGGCCAGCTGTTCTTCATGTACGCGACCATGCTGATCGCGGTGCCGACGGCAGTGAAGATCTTCAACTGGATCGCGACGATGTGGCAGGGCTCGATGACCTTCGAGACCCCGATGCTGTTCGCCGTGGGCTTCATCTTCGTGTTCACCATGGGCGGCTTCACGGGCCTGATCCTCGCGGTCGCGCCCATCGACACCCAGCTGCAGGACACCTACTACGTGGTGGCGCACTTCCACTACGTGCTGGTGGCCGGCTCGCTCTTCGGCATGTTCTCCGGCTTCTACTATTGGGTGCCCAAGTGGACCGGCGTCATGTACAACGAGTGGCGCGGCAAGGTCCACTTCTGGTGGTCGCTGATCTCCTTCAACATCACCTTCTTCCCGATGCATTTCCTGGGTCTGGCCGGCATGCCGCGTCGCTATGCCGACTACCCGATGCAGTTCGCCGACTTCAATGCGGTGGCCTCCGTGGGTGCCTTCGCGTTCGGCTTGGCACAGGTCTACTTCTTCCTCTTCATCGTGCTGCCCACCATGCAGGGCAAGGGCGAGAAGGCGTCGCAGAAGCCCTGGGAAGCCGCCGAAGGCCTCGAGTGGGAGGTGCCTTCGCCCGCACCTTTCCACACCTTCGAGAACCCGCCGAAGCTGGATCCCACCGCCACCAAGGTGATCGGCTGAGAGGAATCGCGTCATGACGCCTGAACAAAAGAGGAACAACCGACGCATGGGGCTCACGCTGGCCTCCATCGCGGTGCTGTTCTTCATCGGGTTCATCGTTCGCATGGTCTGGATCGGACACTGAAGATGGGCATCGGCCAGCGCATCCGCCGCGAGAACGTCCGCATGGTCGGCAAGCTGGCCGTGGTGGCGGCCGGCATGTTCGCGTTCGGCTATGCGCTGGTGCCGATGTACCGCGCGATCTGCGAGATGACCGGCATCAACATCCTGTCGCTGTCCGAACTCGCGGTGCCGGGCGGCGCCAGCGGCGGCAAGAACGCGCGGCTGCCCGACAACACGCAGGTCGACACCAGCCGCACCATCACGGTCGAGTTCGACGCCAACGTGCGCGGCCTCTGGGATTTCAAGCCGGCGCAAAGCTCGATGCAGGTGCATCCGGGTCAGCTCAACACGGTGATGTACGAGTTCCAGAACGTGCAGAACCGCCGCATGGCCGCTCAGGCCATCCCGAGCTACGCGCCGCAGCAGGCCGCGCCCTACTTCAACAAGCTCGAGTGCTTCTGCTTCAACCAGTACACGCTCGATGCGGGCGAGAAGAAGCAGTGGCCGGTCGCCTTCGTGATCGACCCGAGGATCTCCAAGGACGTCAAGACGATCACGCTGTCGTACACCTTCTTCGAGGTCGGCGGCAAGACGCCGGCCGCCCCTGTGGCGGCCAATGCGGCGGCATCGGTTGCGGAGCCACGCTCATGACCGCGACCGAAACGCCCCGCAAAGGCTCCCTTTGGCGCACCGTCAAGGCAGTGGCCTGGGGCTTCTTCGGCGTGCGCAAGAACAGCGACTACCAGGAAGACATCACCAAGCTCACGCCGCTGCACATCATTGCCGTCGGCTTTGTCGCGGTGGTGGTGTTCGTCGTCGGGCTGATCCTCCTGGTGAAGTTCGTCGTCGCGCCCTGACAAGAAGATGCCTGCCCCACAGATTTGAATTGAGAGAAGAAAGCCAGGACCTGATATGAGTTCAACCGCCCACGGCACCACGCCCTACTACTTCGTGCCCCCGCCATCGGCCTACCCGGTCCTGGCCGCGACCGGCTTGCTCTTCGTCATCTTCGGTGCCGCCCAGTGGATCAACGGCCATCAGTGGGGCGCATGGTCGCTGGCCGCGGGCATGCTGCTGTGGCTCGGCACGCTGTTCGTCTGGTTCCGCCGGTCGATCAGCGAAAGTGAAGGCGGCCAGTACGGTCACAAGGTCGACCTCTCGTTCCGCTGGAGCATGAGCTGGTTCATCTTCTCCGAAGTGATGTTCTTCGGTGCCTTCTTCACTGCGCTGTGGTGGGCCCGCACGCATGCGCTGCCCTCGCTCGGCAGCCTCGACAACGCCCTGCTGTGGCCCGACTTCAAGGCCGTGTGGCCCACCGTGGCCGCCGGTGCAACGGGTTCGCCGGCCGACATCGTCGAGCCGTTCCAGACGGTCGGCCCCTTCTGGCTGCCGACCATCAACACGGCGCTGCTGCTGAGCTCGGGCGTCACGCTCACGATCGCCCACCACGCGCTGCGTGCGAACCACCGCGCCCAGGCCGTGCGCTTCATGTGGCTCACCGTGGTGCTCGGCGCGACCTTCCTCGGCGTGCAGGGTTACGAGTACCACCACCTGTACACCGACCTGAACCTCAAGCTCAGCTCGGGTGCCTACGGTTCCACCTTCTTCATGCTGACCGGCTTCCACGGCCTGCACGTGTTCATCGGCATGCTGATGCTGCTGTTCATCACCCTGCGGCTGCGTAGCGGCCATTTCACGCCGGAGCGCCACTTCGGTTTCGAAGGCGCCGCCTGGTACTGGCACTTCGTCGACGTGGTGTGGCTCGGCTTGTACTTCCTGGTCTACTGGCTTTGAGCATCCCCGACGGCACAACAAAAAAGCGCCGAAAGGCGCTTTTTTCATGGTGCTTGTGGAACGAGCACAACCTACTTGCCGAGCGGCAATCCCCCCGGCTGGATGTAGCCGAGCTTCCAGGCCGCCAGCAGGCAGAGGAACAAAACCACCGAGAGGCCGATCCGAACGGTGAGCGCGCGCACCATGCCGCCGCTCTTGGCGCGCCCCTCGCGGCCGTCCCGCAGCATGAAGAACAGCGCGAATCCGAGGCTCGCCAGGATGCCGACGAAGGCGAGGGCGACAAGGTATTTCATGACCCCCATTATCGGCGGCCCGACCCGTCCCCTGACTTGAACGATGACTTTCGGCCCCCTGCGCACAACTCGCGCAGAGGGCGTTTCTGGCTGCTCACGGTGGCTGCCGTGCTCACCCTCGCCGCGACCGTTTCGCTGGGTCGCTGGCAGCTCTCCCGCGCCGCGCAAAAAGAGGCGCTGCAGGCGGAAATCGATGCGCAGAAGAATCTTCCGCCGATCGATCAGCAGGCCTTCCTCGCGCTCGACAAGGCCACGTCGGCCTTGCACCGGCCGGTGCGCCTGCGCGGGCTCTGGCTGGCGCCGCACACGGTCTACCTGGACAACCGCCAGATGCATGGCGTGCCCGGCTTCTACGTGCTCACGCCCTTTGCCGTCGAGGGCAGCGAGCAGACCGTGCTGGTGCAGCGCGGCTGGGTGCAGCGCAATTTCAATGAACGGGCGCAACTCGCGCCGGTCGACACGCCAGCCGGCCTGGTCGAGGTGACCGGCAGGATCGAGCCACCCCCCTCGCACCTGCTTGAACTGGGCAAGGCCGCACCGGGGGCGCCGGCGCAGCCCGGCGCGGGGTCTTCGCCCATCCGGCAGAATCTCGATCTCGAAGCGTTCCGCGCCGAAACCGGTTTGCCCCTGCGGACCGATGTCTCGCTGCAGCAGGCCGGGCCGGCTTCCGAGGGCTTGCAGCGCGACTGGCCGGCTCCCGCGCTGGGTGTCGAAAAGCACTACGGCTATGCGTTCCAGTGGTTCGGGCTCGCGACCCTCGTGGTATTCCTCTATGTCTGGTTTCAATTCATCGCCCCCTACCGCCGCGCGCGCCGTCTCCGCCGCAGCTGACGAGCCGCTCGGCCTGACCGTGCACTCGATGCCGTCGCCGCGCCAGGCCCTGGACGGCGCGGAAGGGCGTCGGACCGTGATCGGCCGCTGGAAGATGATCCTGGTCATGCTGTGCTGCGCGGCGCCGGTGATCGCTTCGTACTTCACCTACTACGTGATCCGGCCCGAGGGCCGGCGCGTCTACGGCGAACTCGTCGATCCGCAGCGCAGCCTGCCCGACCTGGTCGCGACCACGCGCGATGGTGCGCCCGTGCGCCTGTCGACGCTCAAGGGGCAGTGGCTGCTGGTCGCGGTGGCCGATGCGGGCTGCGATGCGCTGTGCGAGCGGCAGCTCTATCTGCAGCGCCAGTTGCGGGAAAGCCTGGGCCGCGAAAAGGATCGGCTCGACCGCGTCTGGCTCGTGAGCGACGCCGCGCCCGTCCCCGAGCGCCTGAACAACGGCTTGCATGGCGCGACGGTGCTGCGCGTGCCGGCGGCTCAATTGGCGCAGTGGCTGGCGCCAGCCTCCGGCCACGCGCTGGCGGAGCACCTGTATGTGGTCGATCCCATCGGCAATTGGATGATGCGTTTTCCCGCCCGCATGGATGCGGCCGGCGCCAGCCGGGCCAAGCGCGATCTCGATCGGCTCCTGCGCGCCTCCGCGTCGTGGGACGAGCCGGGCCGCTAGCCGATCATCATGGAAACGAGCTCGCTCTACGACCTCACGCCGATCGCCTGGCTCATGGGCGTCGGGGTGCTGCTCGCCCTCGGTCCGCTCGCCTGGGTCTGGCGGCGCAACACCGGTGCCGGCCCGGCCCGGCGGCTCTACGCCTTGACCGTGCTCACGCTCTTCCTGACCTTCGATCTCACGCTGTTCGGTGCCTTCACGCGGCTCACCGATTCGGGCCTGGGCTGCCCCGACTGGCCCGGTTGCTACGGCAATGCCAGCCCATTCGGCGCCAGCCACGACATCGCGATGGCCGAGGCCGCGCAGCCGACCGGCCCGGTGACACACAGCAAGGCATGGGTGGAAATGGTCCATCGCTACCTGGCCACCGGCGTCGGCGTGCTGATCCTCGCGCTGGCCGTCGCCACCTGGCGCGCGCGCTGGCGCCAGCGGCACGACGCGCAGCATGCGCGCGAACGGCCGCTCAGTGCCTGGTGGCCGGCCGCGACCCTGGTCTGGGTTTGTCTGCAGGGCGCCTTCGGTGCATTGACCGTGACCTGGAAGCTCTATCCCGCCATCGTCACGCTCCACCTGCTGGGCGCCGTCGTGCTGCTGGCGCTGCTGTGCATCCAAGCCGTGCGCTACCGGCAGGCGGCGGCGGAACGGCTGCCCACGGCCGTGCCGCCGATGCTGCGCAAGCTGTTGATCGCCGTGACCGCGTTGCTCGTGCTGCAGATCGCGCTCGGCGGCTGGGTCAGCACCAACTACGCGGTGCTCGCTTGCACCCAGTTCCCGATCTGCCAGAACAGCTGGTGGCCGCCCATGAACTTCACGCAGGGCTTCCAGATCTGGCGCTCGCTTGGCGAGTCGGCCAACGGCACGCCGATCGACTTCGCAGCGCTGACTGCCATTCACTACGTTCATCGGCTGATGGCCTACCTGGTGTTCGTCGCGCTCGGCGTGCTGGTCTGGCAGCTGCGTCGCATCGCGCCGCTGCGCGCGCAGGCGAAATGGCTGGCCGGCCTGGCGCTGTTGCAGCTCGCGACCGGCCTCGGCAACGTGCTGCTCGGATGGCCGCTGGTGGCGGCCGTTCTTCATACCGGTGGCGCCGCTGCGCTCGCGGTGGTGCTGACCTGGGCGCTGTGCGAAAGCCGGGCCGAGCGCGCAGCCGTGCCGACTGGCACTCGCGCCCCCCGCGGCAAGATGGAGGTCGCATGACCACGCCTGCATCGATCCACAGCCCGAGCACCGCCAGCGTCCTGCGCCAGTTCTATGCGCTGACCAAGCCGCGCGTCGTGCAGCTGATCGTGTTCTGCGCACTCATCGGCATGGTGCTCGCAGTGCCCGGCGTGCCCGGCCTGGCCGATTTGCAGCGCGGCGCGCTGGCCTGCATCGGCATCTGGCTGGTGGCCGGCGCGGCGGCGGCCTTCAACTGCCTGGTCGAGAAGGGCATCGATGCGAAGATGAAGCGCACGGCCTGGCGGCCCACCGCACGCGGCCAGCTGAGCGACCGGCAGGCGCTGGTGTTCTCGGCCGCGCTGTGCGCTGCCGGCTCGGCCGTGCTGTGGTTTGCGGTGAACCCGCTCACGATGTGGCTGACCTTCGCGACCTTCGTCGGCTATGCCGTGGTCTACACCGTGATCCTCAAGCCGCTGACGCCGCAGAACATCGTGATCGGCGGCGCTTCCGGCGCGATGCCGCCGGTGCTGGGTTGGGCTGCGATGACGGGCGAGGTCGGGCCCGAGGCGCTGATCCTCTTCCTCATCATCTTCCTTTGGACGCCGCCGCACTTCTGGGCGCTCGCGCTGTACCGCGTCGAGGACTATCGCAAGGCCGGCCTGCCGATGCTGCCGGTGACGCACGGCAACGAGTTCACGCGGCTGCAGGTGCTGCTCTATACCTTCATCCTCTTCGCCGCCTGCCTGATGCCCTTCATCTACGGCATGAGCGGATGGCTGTACCTGGCGGTCGCCATCGGGGTGAGCATCGGCTTTACCGGCTACGCCTTCGCGCTGTGGCGCAACTACTCCGACGCGCTGGCGCGCAAGACCTTCCGTTTTTCACTGATCCATCTGAGCGTGCTGTTCGCAGCGCTGCTGATCGACCACTACCTGCGATGAACGAACTCATGAACAAGCGGCATGCACTTCGGTTGATGGCCTGGACCGGCCTCGCGGCGGCGGCGGGGTTGAACCTCGCGGCATGCTCGGAGAAAAAGCCCAGCTTCAATGCCGTGGACATCACGGGCGCCGACTACGCCAAGGGCTTCTCGCTGACCGATGCCGACGGCAAGCTGCGCACCCTGGCCGACTTCAAGGGCAAGGTCGTGGTGCTGTTCTTCGGCTATGCGCAATGCCCCGACGTCTGTCCGACGACCATGAGCGAGATGGCACAGGTCAAGCAGCAGCTGGGCGCCGACAGCGACAAGCTGCAGGTGCTGTTCGTCACGGTCGATCCGGAGCGCGACACGCCGGCGGTGATGAAGGCCTACATGGGCGCCTTCGATCCGGCCTTCGTCGCGCTGATTCCCACGCCCGAGCAGCTGCCGGCATTGGCGAAGGACTTCAAGGCCTACTACAAGAAGGTCGAAGGCAAGACGCCGACCAGCTACTCCATGGACCACTCGGCGGCCAGCTTCGTCTACGACACCGAGGGCCGGCTGCGACTCTATGCGCGCTACGGCGCGGGCGTGCCGGCGATGGTGTCGGACGTGAAGGCGCTGCTCAAGTCCTGACCGGACGCTGTCGAAGCAATGAAAAAGCCCGGCGACGGCCGGGCTTGATCGGGATCGAAGAGCACCTCAGGCGAAGTCTGCCAGCGCCTTCTTCATCTTCTTCATGGCCGCCACCTCGATCTGGCGAATGCGCTCGGCGCTCACGCCGTACACCGCGGCCAGGTCGTGCAGCGTCATGCCGCCCGAGCCGTCGTCGTTGACCTTGAGCCAGCGCTCTTCCACGATGCGGCGGCTGCGCTCGTCCAGCGCTTGCAGCGCGGTCGAGATGCCGTCGGTCGACAGGCGGTCGCGTTGCCGCGATTCGAGCTGGGCGGTGGGCTCCTGCGTGGCGTCGGCCAGGTAGGCGATGGGGCCGAAACCGTCGTCACCGTCGTCCGAGGGGCTCGGATCGAGCAGCACGTCGCCGCCGGACAGGCGCGTTTCCATCTCCAGCACTTCTTCGGGCTTCACGTTCAGGCGGGTCGCCATTTGCGAGACTTCGTCCGCGCTCAAGGTGTCGCGGTGCGTGTCGCCGTCGCCGGCGGCCGAATCGGCCTTGAAGCTCTGCTTCATCGAGCGCAGGTTGAAGAACAGCTTGCGCTGAGCCTTGGTCGTCGCGACCTTGACCATGCGCCAGTTCTTCAGGATGTACTCGTGAATCTCGGCCTTGATCCAGTGCATTGCGTAGCTGACCAGCCGCACGCCCTGATCGGGGTCGAAACGCTTCACGGCCTTCATCAGGCCGACGTTGCCTTCCTGGATCAGGTCGCCGTGCGGCAGCCCATAGCCCAGGTACTGGCGGGAGATCGAAACCACGAGGCGCAGGTGCGAGAGGATCAACGCGCCCGCAGCTTCGAGATCGTTGTGGTCGCGCAAACGGCGCGCGAAACCCTGCTCTTCCTCGAGCGTGAGCAAGGGCAAGCGGTTGGCTGCCGAAATGTAAGCGTCCAGGTTACCCAGCGGAGGCACCATCGCCCACGGATTGGCGACGGCAAGCTGGTTGGCAGACGCTCCGGACAGTGTTGTCATTGGGGGGAACTCCTTCGTTGGCGGGCATATTAGCACTCGGTTTGAGGGAGTGCTAAGCTTAGGGTTCCCACCCATTTCCAATGGGGTTGATAGGCACAGCCTATTCCAACGCCGTCCTCATTTGGATGGGACGGTGTCTGATCCGGGTGACCGGGAAAGGTTTCCCGTCTACCAGCGCAGGCCGAGCCGCAAGAAGAGGCGCGACAGCACGAACAAGGGGCCGACCCAGAGGTACTGGATGTCCTCGAAGAAGGACGGCTTCTTGCCTTCGATCTTGTGGCCGATGAACTGGAAGATCCACGCCACGACGAAGATGACGGCGGAAACCGGCAACACAAGGTCTCCCATCGCATGCACCACGGCCAGCAGCAGCACCGTGCCGATCAGCATCGTGGCCAGGAAGGCCGGCGAGCGCAGCGTCGCGTAGTAGACCAGGCTGGCCGCGACGAAGGCGTAGGCCACCCAGGGGTGCAGCGCGAACAGCAGGCCGACGATGCTGAACATGATCGCGGGAATGGCGACCATGTGGATCGCCTCGTTGGTCGGGTTCTGGTGGCTTTCGCCGTAGTGGGCAAGCAGGCGGTCGACCTTGCGGTCGGTGCCGGCCAAGGGCGTGTCGGCGATGTGCATGGCAGTCTCCTGGCGGGCTCTGCGGCCCCGAAAGATAATGCCAGAAGCAGGGCCGCGGACGCTAGCCCATCAGGGCCTGGGCAAATTCGCGCGCCTTGAAGGTCTCCAGGTCCTCCAGCTTCTCGCCGACGCCGATGAAATAGACCGGAATCGGCCGCTCCCGGGCGATGGCGCACAGCACGCCGCCCTTGGCCGTGCCGTCCAGCTTAGTGATGACGAGGCCCGTCAGGCCCAGCGTCTCGTCGAAAGCCTTGACCTGGGCCAGCGCGTTCTGCCCGGTGTTGCCGTCGATCACCAGCAGCACCTCGTGCGGCGCGCTCGCGTCGGCCCGGTTGACGACGCGCTTGATCTTCTTCAGCTCGTCCATCAGGTGCAGCTGCGTCGGCAGCCGGCCGGCGGTGTCGACCAGCACCACATCCTTGCCGCGCGCCTTGCCGGCATTGACCGCATCGAAGCTCACGGCCGCCGGGTCGCCGCCTTCCTGGCTCACGATCTCGACCGTGTTGCGGTCGGCCCAGACCAGCAGCTGCTCGCGCGCCGCCGCCCGAAAGGTGTCGGCCGCGGCCAGCAGCACGGAAGCGCCCTCGTTGGCCAGGTGCTTGGTGAGCTTGCCGATCGAGGTGGTCTTGCCGGCGCCGTTGACGCCGGCCACCATGATCACGGTCGGCGTGTGCTCGCCGATCACCAGCGATTTTTCCAGCGGGCGCAGCAGGTCCGCGATGGCGTCGGCCAGGAGCAGCTTGACCTGCGAGGCCTCGGTCGCCATGCTGCTCTTGACGCGGCGGCGCAGATCCTCGAGCAGGTGCTCGGTGGCCTTGACGCCGGTGTCGGCCATCAGCAGCGCGGCTTCGAGCTCCTCGTAGAGCGCGTCGTCGATCTGCGCATTGACGAAGGCCGCGGTGATGCTGTTGCCGGTCTTGCGCAGGCCGGTCTTGAGCTTGCCGAGCCAGCCGCTGCGCTGCTCGGCCTCGGCTGGGGGCGTTTCGATGGGCGGTGGTGCGGGCGCGGCAGCAGGGGCTGGCGGCGGCTCGTCGGCAGACGGCTTGCCGCCAAACCAGCTCGAGGGCGAAAAGACCGACTTGGCGGGCGGCGGCGGCTCGGCAGGCGGTGGGGCCGGCGAAGCCGCAGGTGCCAGGGCAGGGCTCTCGGCCGGCGTTTTTTTCTTGAAGAAACTGAACATTGGGGGGTTTTTACAATCCGAGCCATTCTATGAAACACCCCTCGCCACGCCGCGCTGCGTCTGGTGCGGTGCTGGCCTCGGTGCTGTTCGCTCTGCCGATCCTGCCTGCACTTGCGCAGCAAACCCTGCCGGCCGCCTCCGTCCCTGCCCAAGCCCGACAGTTCACCCTCGCCAACGGCATGACCCTGATCGTCAAGCCCGACCGGCGCGCGCCGACCGCGGTGCAGATGCTCTGGGTGCGTGTCGGCTCGATCGACGAGGTCGACGGCACCTCGGGCGTGGCGCACGTGCTCGAACACATGATGTTCAAGGGCACCAAAGAACTGAAGGCCGGCGAGTTCTCGCGCCGCGTCGCCGCGCTCGGCGGGCGCGAGAACGCCTTCACCACGCGCGACTACACCGGCTACTACCAGCAGATCCCGGCCGACAGGCTGGAGCAGGTGATGAAGCTGGAGTCCGACCGCTTCGCGAACAGCCAGTGGCCGGACGACGAGTTCAAGCGCGAGATCGAGGTCGTCAAGGAAGAGCGCCGCTTGCGCACCGACGACCAGCCGCGCGCCCTGCTCGGCGAGCAGCAGAACGCCGCCGTCTTCATCGCCTCGCCCTACCACCGGCCCATCGTCGGCTGGATGAGCGATCTCGATGCGATGACGCCGGCCGATGCGCGCGCCTTCTTCCAGCGCTGGTACGTGCCGGCCAACGCGGCCGTGGTGGTGGCGGGCGATGTCGACGTCGAGAAAGTGCGCGCCATGGCCGAGAAGTACTACGGCCGCATTCCGAGCCGCGCGGTGCCCGAGCGCAAGCCCCGCATCGAACCCGCGCAACGCGGTATCCGCCGCATCGAGTTCAAGGCGCCGGCCGAGCAGGCCTACGTCTCGCTCGCCTTCCGCGTGCCGCAGATACCGGCCACCGACCAGTTCGACGGTGCGAGCGATTCCTATGCGCTGGTGGTGCTGTCCGCGGTGCTCGACGGCTACCCCGGTGCGCGGCTCGACCGCGCGCTGACGCAAGGTCCGGACCGCGTGGCCGATTCGGCCGGCGCGTACGCGGGCTTCGTCGGCCGCGGCCCGCAACTTTTCGTGCTCGACGGCGTGCCGGCCGCGGGCAAGAGCGCGGAAGCGGTCGAGGCCGCGCTGCGCGCGCAGGTGGCGCTGATCGCGCGCGAGGGCATCGGCGCGGCCGAGCTGGCGCGCGTCAAGACCCAGTGGGTAGCGAGCGAAACCTACAAGCTCGATTCGGTGATGTCGCAGGCGCGCGAACTCGGCAGCAACTGGATTCAGGGCCTGCCGCTCGACGCCAGCGCACGCATCATCGCGCGGCTGCAGGCCGTCACTGCCGAGCAGGTGCAGGCGGTGGCTGCCAAGTACTTCGGCGACGAACAGCTGACCGCCGCCGCATTGCGGCCGCTGCCGCCCGAGACGAATCGCCGCCCGCGCGGCTTTGCAGCGCCGGCCGGCGAGCTGCGCTGAAAGGGTTCCGCTTCATGCTGTCTCTCAAGAACAAGACTCTGCTGAGCGCCGTGCTGGCGGGCGCATCGGTCCTCTTCGGCGCCTCCGCCCAGGCCGCCATCCCGATCGAGCATTGGGCGCTGCCCAACGGCGCGAAGATTTATCTCGCCGCCACCAACGCCTTGCCGATCGTCGATGTGCAGATCGATTTCGACGCCGGCAGCCGGCGCGATCCGCCCGCGCAGGCCGGCCTGGCGGGCGTGACGGCCGGCATGGTCGAGAAGGGCATTCGCGCGAGCGGGCGTCCCGCTGCCGGGCCGCCCCAAAGCGGGACAGCCCCCTCGGGGGGCAGCGAGGACACGTCAGTGCCGAGCTTGGGGGCCTATGACGCGGCGATGGACGAGAACGCGCTCGGCGAAGCCTGGGCCGATCTGGGCGCGAACTTCGATGCCAGCGCAGGCTCCGACCGCATGAGCTTCTCGCTGCGCACGCTGTCCCAGCCAGCATTGCTCGACAAGGCGGTGCGATTGGCCTCGCGCGAAATCGGCGAACCGGCCTTTCCCGAAGACGTGTGGAAGCGCGAGCGCGAACGGCTCAACGCGTCGATCCGCGAAGCCAACACCAAACCCGCGACCATCGCCGGCCGCGCCTTCTCGCAGGCGGTCTACGGCACGCATCCCTATGGCCAGGACACGACCGAGGCCACGTTGGCGCAGATCGACGTCGCCACGATGCGCCAGCGCTACGAGCAGCTCATCCTGCCTTGCCGCGCCAAGCTCAGCATCGTGGGCGCGGTCACGCGCGCGCAGGCGGAGGCTATCGCAACCACGCTGTTGTCGCGCCTGCCCATGGCGACCGAGCCCGGCGCCTGCACCGCGTTGCCGCCCGTGCCGCAGGTTGCCGCGCTCGCTGCGGCGAAGGACGAACGCCTGCCTTTCGATTCGGCGCAGGCGCACGTGTGGATCGGCCAGCCCGGCTACCCGCGCAGCGACCCGGACCATTTCGCGCTCACGCTCGGCAACTACGTCCTCGGCGGCGGCGGCTTCGTTTCGCGCCTGACCGAGGAGGTGCGCGAGAAGCGCGGCCTGGCCTACAGCGTCTACAGCAGCTTCTCGCCGGGGCTGCACGCGGGCGCCTTCCGCATCGGCTTCCAGACCCGCCCCGACCAGGCCGCGGAAGCGGTGAAGGTCGCGCGCGAGGTGCTCGCGAAGTTCGTTGCCGAGGGACCGACCGCGGTCGAACTCAAGGCTGCCAAGGACAACCTGATCGGCGGTTTCCCGCTGCTGCTCGACAGCAACCGCAAGCTGCTCGGCAACGTGTCCAACATCGCGTGGAACGATCTGCCGCTCGACTATCTCGACACCTGGACCGCGCGCATGAACGCGGTCACCGCGGCCGACATCAAGGCCGCATTCGCGCGCAAGCTGCAGCCCGAGCGGATGGTGACGGTGGTGGTAGGCGGCAAGCCTTGAGGGGCAAGAGCTCATGCGTGGCTGACGTTAAGCTGTGCGCGTGAAAGCCATAGCCCGAACCACACCCCCTGCATCGCCCAAGCTCGCGAAGGCGCCCCGCGCCATCCGCATCATCGGCGGCCAATGGCGGCGCACGCGCCTTGCCGTGGCCGACAAGCCCGGCCTTCGCCCAACGCCCGATCGCGTGCGCGAGACGCTGTTCAACTGGCTTGCGAGCCTGGCGGGCGCCGGCGGCGGCGAGCTGCCGGGCTGGCATTGCATCGACGCCTTCGCCGGCACCGGCGCACTGGGCCTCGAAGCCGCATCGCGCGGCGCCGCTTCGGTGCTGCTGTGCGAGCAGGACGCGACGCTGGTGGCGCAATTGCAGACATTGAAGACCAAGCTGGCGGCCGAAGCGGTGCGCATCGAGCGCGGCAACGGTGTCACCGCGCTGGAACGCGCGCCGGCCGGCAGCGCACATGCGGTCTTCCTCGATCCGCCCTTCGAGAACGCGGCGCTGTACGAGCCCGCGCTGCGCGCCGCCGCGCGTGCCCTGCAGCCAGGGGGCGTGATCTATCTCGAAGCCGCTCGTCGCTGGAGCGACGAGGAACTGGCCGCGCTGGGGCTCGCGGCCTATCGCTATCTCAAGGCCGGCGCGGTGCATGCGCATCTCCTGATACTTGCGACTGACAGCACTGCATAATCCGCCGGATCAGGCCGCATCAACTGCATGAGGAGGAAGCCACCATGTCCAGCAACGTGATCGCGGTATACCCCGGCACCTTCGACCCCATGACGCTCGGTCATGAAGACGTGGTGCGCCGAGCGACCCAGCTGTTTTCCAAGGTCATCGTCGCGGTGGCGGCCGGCCATCACAAGAAGGCCTTGTTCACGCTGCAGGAACGCATGGACATGGCGCGCACGGCGGTTCAGCCGTACAGCGACCAGGTCACCGTGGAAAGCTTTTCGGGACTCCTGCGCGATTTCGTCGTCGCGCGGGGCGGCAAGGCCATGGTGCGCGGCCTGCGCGCGGTGACCGACTTCGACTATGAGTTCCAGCTCGCCGGCATGAACCGTTCGCTGATGCCGGATGTGGAAACAGTGTTCCTGACGCCCAGCGACAAGTACCAGTTCATTTCGAGCACCTTCGTGCGCGAGATCGCGATGCTTGGCGGCGAGGTCGACAAGTTCGTTTCGCCCAACGTCCAGGACAGCCTGATGGCCAAGGTGCGGAGCCTCGGCCGCGAATGACGCCGCCCCGTCTCCATGCGCTGGGTGACGCCGCACTGCTGTGCGAACTCCCCGCACCGGCGACGCTGGCACAGCAGCAACTGATCTGGGCATTGGCGACCGAAGCGCTGCAGTGGCGCGGCGTCCACGAAGTCCTGCCCGGCATGAACAACCTGAGCCTGCTGTTCGACCCGGAGCAGATCGATGCTGCCGAGCTCGAGATGCAGGTGCTTTCCGCGTGGCCGCAACTGGCCGCGACCTCGATCCAGGGGCGCGAGATCGAGATTCCGGTCGCCTATGGCGGCGAGGCCGGCCCTGACCTCGCCGACGTGGCTGCGCACACCGGTCTGACGCCGGCCGAGGTCGTGCGGCGCCACAGTGCCGGCGAATACATCGTCTACCTGCTCGGCTTCCTGCCGGGCTTCGCGTTCCTGGGCGGGCTGCCGCCCGAACTGGCGACGCCGCGGCGTGCCGAACCCCGCGTCGCGGTGCCGGCCCGCTCGGTCGGCATCGGCGGCGAGCAGACCGGCATCTATCCGCTGGTGTCGCCGGGCGGCTGGCAACTGATCGGGCGGACCTCGCTCGAGCTCTTCGACCCGCGCGCGGAGGAGCCGACCCTGCTGCGCCCTGGCGACCGCGTGCGCTTCCTCGTGGAAAGCCTCGACGCGTGATGTCGAGCGCCTTCCTGACGATCCTGCGCCCCGGCATGCTGGCCTCGGTGCAGGACCTGGGCCGCTACGGCCATCGCCAGCAGGGCATCTGTCCGGGCGGCGCGCTCGATGCGCTGGCCCTCACGCTGGCCAACCGGCTGGTCGGCAATGCCGACGGCGCGGCCGGCCTGGAGCTCACGATGGGCGGCTGCGAAATCCGGTTCGAATCGCCCACCCGCATCGCCCTGGCCGGCGATGACTTCGGCGCCCGGCTCGACGGTGCGCCGCTGTGGCCCTGCTGGAGCGTTCCGGTGGCGGCGGGCCAGGTGCTCAAGCTGGGCGGTGCCAACCAGTGGAGTTCCAAGGAAGGGCTGCGCAGCTGGCTGGCGGTGGCGGGCGGCATCGATGTGCAGCCGGTCCTCGGCTCGCGCAGCACCGACTTGAAGGCCGGCTTCGGCGGCCATCTGGGCCGGGCGCTGAAGAAGAACGACCGGTTGCCCCTGGGCGTGCCGGCCCTGGATGCGCCACAGATGGCGCGCCGCGCCTTCGGTTTGCGCGCGCCCGAGTGGGAGCACGACGACGACGGCGCGCTGGTGCTGCGCGTCATGCCCGGCCCCGAGTTCGAGCAGTTCACCGTGGCCTCGCGCGAACTGCTGTGGCGTGAGCCCTGGCGCACCACGTCGCAGAGCAACCGCATGGGCAACCGGCTCGAAGGCCCCGAGCTCAAGCGTAAGCGCAGCGCCGACATGCTGTCCTCGGCGGTGATCCCCGGCACGATCCAGGTGCCGCCCTCGGGGCAGCCGATCATCCTGATGGGCGATGCGCAGACCACCGGTGGCTATCCGCGCATCGGCGTCGTCATCCGGGCCGACCTCTGGAAGCTCGCGCGGGCGCCGCTCAACGGCCGGCTGCGGCTCGCGCCGGTCGATGCTGCAGCGGCGCTGGAAGCCTGGGCCGATCAGCAGCGCTACCTGGCGCAGGTGGCGCAAGCCCTGGCGTCTGCAGGCTGGCGCACGACAGCGCAAAATTCCCCCAAGGAAGCCTATGAACCCCCAGGCTCATCACTTCGTGTATTCGCTGCCCCCTGAGGCGGCTCTGCGGGAGGCATGACCATGCAGATTGACCTCAACGCCGACCTCGGCGAAGGCTGCGACAACGACGAAGCGCTGCTTCGCCTCGTGAGCTCGGCCAACATCGCCTGCGGCTGGCATGCGGGCGATGCCAAGACCATGCGCCAGTGCGTGCGCTGGGCCATCGCCAACGGCGTGGCCATCGGCGCGCACCCCAGCTTCCCCGACCGCGAGAACTTCGGCCGCAGCGAAATGCAGCTGCCGCCCGAAGAAATCGTTGCCGGCGTGCTCTACCAGGTCGGCGCGCTGGCGGCGATCGTCAAGGCCGAAGGCGGCACGCTGGCGCACGTCAAGCCGCATGGTGCGCTCTACAACCAGGCGGTGAAGGACCCGGTGCTGGCCGAGGCGATCTGCGAAGCGGTGCGGCGCTTCGACCCCGGCCTGCGCTTCTTCGGACTCGCGGGCAGCGGCATGATCAGCGCCGCCGAGCGCGCCGGCCTGAAGCCGGTGGAGGAAGTGTTCGCCGACCGCGGCTACATGCCCGACGGCAGCCTGGTGCCGCGCAGCCGGCCCGGCGCCCTGATCGAGGACGAAGAGCAATCGCTGGCGCAGACGCTCTCCCTGGTGCGCGATCACAAGGTGACCGCCATCGACGGCACGGTGGTCGACGTCAATGCGCAGACGGTTTGCCTGCATGGCGACGGCGCGCATGCGCTGGAGTTTGCGAAGCGCATCCGCGAGCGCCTCGCGACCGAGGGCATTGCGGTCGCTGCCACGGTCTGATTTCGTCGCGCGCCGTGAACGTGCTGCTGACCGGCTTCGAGCCATTCGACAAGGAAGCTCTCAATCCTTCGTGGGAGGCGGTGCGCGCGCTCGACGGTTGGTGCTGCGAAAGCGCCGTGGTGCATGCGCGCCGCATCTCCTGCGTGTTCGGCGCGGCGCTCACCGAGCTCGATGCCGCCATCGACGAACTGCGGCCGCAACTGGTGCTCGCCATCGGCCAGGCCGGTGGCCGCAGCGAGATCACGCCCGAGCGCGTCGCGATCAACATCGACGATGGCCGCATCTGCGACAACGCGGGCTGTCAGCCGATCGACGAGCCCGTGGTGGCGGGTGCGCCGGTCGCCTATTTCTCGAGCCTGCCGATCAAGGCCATGGTGCGCGATCTGCGCGCTGTAGGCATCCCGGCCGCGGTCTCGAACACGGCCGGTACCTTCGTCTGCAACCACCTGTTCTTCGGCCTCATGCATCGCATCGCGACGCGGCCGGTGCCGGGCATGCGCGGTGGCTTCATCCACACCCCCTATCTGCCGGAGCAGGCGGCGCGTTTTCCGGGCGCACCGAGCATGGCGCTCGACACCGTGATCGCGGCGCTGCGCATCGCGGTTGCCACATCGCTCGCGGTGCGCGAGGATGTGCGCGAAACGGGCGGGCAGTTGAACTAGGCTCTTGCCAACAGCAGGCGCTCGAGCCACGGAATCAGCGCGGCATTGACGAAGGCGGGCTTTTCCATGGTCAGCATGTGCCCGCATTCCTCCACCCACACGAGTTCGGCCCGCGGCACGGTCTGCGCGATTTCCTGCGAGCATTCGGGCGGCGTCAAGCGATCGCCGTCGCCGCAGACCACGAGCACGGGGCAGCGCAAGGAGGGCAGATGCGGGCGCGCATCGGGGCGCTGCATCAGCGCGCGGTTCTGGCGAATCAACTGCTGCGCGCCGGCATCGAGCACGAGCTCGACATAGCGCTGCACCAGCGCCTTGTCGCCGGCCTGCGTCGGGTGAAAGGCGAAGCCCGCGTTGAATTCGATCACGTCGCGCGCCTCACCACGCTCGAAGAGCTCGATCGCCGATTCGCGCAGCTTGTACATGTCCGGCGTTTCCGGCCGCGCATTGGTGCCGAGCAGCGCGAGCCCCGCGATGCGCTCGGGCGCCTGGCGCGCGGCCTCCAGCGCGATCATGCCGCCCATCGAGGCACCACAGAGGATCAGCGGGCCGGCATGCTCGCGCAGCACGGCTTCGGCCATGGTTTCGATGCGCTCGTGGCGCATGTGGGCGTCGCTCACATGCACGTCGAGCGTGGCGGGCAGGGCAGGCAGCTGCGCCTCCCAGAGGCGCTCGTCGCAGGCGAGGCCGGGCAACAGGACAAGACGGGACATCGGTGGATTCTCCGCGAAGAAGCGGCTGCCTACATGCTGACATCTGCTGCGAGGAGAATAGAGGCCAGACCATGTCCACCGAAATCATCCTGATCCGCCACGGCGAAACCGACTGGAATCGCGAACTCCGCTTTCAAGGCCACATCGACGTCCCCCTCAACGACCTTGGCCATGAGCAGGCACGCCGGCTCGGACTGCGGCTCGCAGGCGAGCCGGTGCAGCACCTGATCAGCAGCGACCTGATGCGCGCGCAGCAGACGGCGGCGCCGGCCGCGCGCCAGCTCGAACTCGAGATCCTCACCTCGGCCGCGTTGCGCGAGCAGCACTTCGGCATCGTCGAAGGCATGCGCGCCGACGAGATCCAGAGCCTGCATCCGCGCGCCTGGGAAGACTGGCTCCAGTTCCGCGAAGACCATGCCATGCCCGAAGGCGAGTCGGCGCGCCAGTTCCACGCGCGCATCATCGAGGCGCTGAGCCGCATCGCCGGCGCCCATGCGGGACAGAAGGTGCTGGTGGTGACGCACGGCGGCGTGCTCGACATGGTCTGGCGCACCGCGCGCGGGCTGGGCTTGAACGGGCCGCGCCAGAGCGAGATTCCCAATGCGGGCTTCAACCGCATCCGCATGGCCGACGCCGCGGCGCCGGAACAGATCGAGATCGTCGACTGGGCCGACACGCGACACCTGGCCGATCTGCCGCCGCAGCCCACCTACGACCAGAGCCGCCATCTCAAGAAGTCATGAGCGCCCGTTGTCGCCGCACCCATTGCGCTGGAGCACCGGCAGCAACTGCGGCCCGAACGACTTCAGCAACTGGACCGGCAGCGCGCTCGTGAAGCGGTAGCGCGCGGCGTGGGGCTCGCGCACGTACGCCAAGATCGTGCCGTAGTAGCGATCGCCGATCATGAAGACGAAGGTGGCCGAGCGGCCGATCTTGCGCTCGGCGATCACCTGGCCGCCGCGCCCCCTGAGTTCGTAGCGATGGTCGCCGGTGCCGGTCTTGCCGCCGATCTCGATCGCGCGGCCGTCTGCGCCCACGAGCGCACCCTTCAGGCGCCGTGCCGTGCCTTCGCGCACCACCGAGAACAGCGCCCGCCGCGCCGTCGCGGCCACCTCGGGCGGCAGCACCTGCAGGGCGGCCGGGCCACGCTGTTCGAGCCGGCTCTCGTAGGGCGTGTCGCGTGCGAAGTGCAGTGCGCCAACGCGCTGCACCGGCCGCCGCGCGCCGTCGTTGACCAGGATGCCCATCAGTTCCGCCAGCGCCGCGGGCCGGTCGCCCGATGCGCCGATCGCGCTCGCGTACGAGGGCGTCAACGACGCGAAGGGGTAGCCCAGGCGCTGCCATGAGCGATGGACCTGCGCGAAGGCGTCGCGCTCGAGCAGCTCGCGGATGCGCCGGTCCTGCGCGCTCTTGTGGCGCGTCTTGAAGAGCCAGGCATAGACCTCCTGGCGCTCGCGCGCGCTGGCGTCCAACGCCTGGGCCAGCGTCGCGTCCGGCTGCTGCCGCAGGAAGCCGACCAGCCAGAGCTCGAGCGGATGCACGCGGGCCACGTAGCCGCGGTCGGCGAGCGACAAACCGGCATAGGTGTTGCGCAGCGCACGCAGCGCGCGCGGCGAGCCGGCACCGCGGCCGAGCTTGCGCGCGAGCAGTTCGTCGAGCTGCGCATCGCCGGCTTCGGGTTCGATCGTGAACAGCACGCTCGCGAGGCGCGGCGCCGATGGCCGCACGCCGCGCAGCAGCAGCGCTTCGGCCTCGGCCGCCGACTTGCCCTTGTACTTGCGATGGAAGCGCGCGAGGTAGGCCGAGCCCTCGTTGTCGGCGAAGCGCGCAAGCATCTCGCGGCGGCGCGGGTCGGCCGGATCCTGCAGCAGGCGCTGGCCGTCGGTGGCTTCGCCGAACATCCGGTGGTAGACGATGTCGCGCATTAACCGGATGAATACCAGGTTGACCGAATGATTGAAGGCTTCCTGCACGGTCATCGAAGCGGCGGCGTGCGTGCGATCGAAGTTCTCGAAGTGATGCAGGCCGCCGCCGGTGAAGAAGGCCTCGCCTTCGCTCGCCGAGTAGCGGCGCTGCATTGCAGCCTCCAGCATCGGTGCAAGGCTGCGGTCCTTGGCGTGCAGAAGGTACTGCCGTGCCCACGTGCCGAGCGGATCGCGATCGCTGGGCTTCAGCGCGGAGAGCGCGGGCGCGTCGAGCCCGACCCAGCGTTCGTGCAGCTCGGCGACCAGTTCGAGGTAGCTGACCAGCGTGCGCAGCTTGGCCGTCGAGCCGAGATCCAGCCGGGCGCCCTGGTTCACATCGAAGGGCTGATCGATGTTGTCGGCCTGAACGCGCAGCAGGTTCGCGTGCGCGCCGCGCTCATACAGCGTGAAGCTGTAGATCAGCGGGCTGAGATTCGCGCCCGGATCCAGCCGGTGATCGCCGATGAGCCCTGCTGACTTCGCCGCGGCGGGCGTGCGCAGCCTGGTCAGCGCGTGGATGGCAAGCGCCTGGGCCTCGTTGTCGAGGCTGGTTTCCGCTTCGAGGTCGAGGCGTTCGAGGTCGTAGGCGCGCGGCACATCCAGCAGCGTGGACACATGGTTGCGCAACGCGTTCACCGCCTTGCGTTGCACGAAGTCCGGGCGCGGCGCCGCCGGCAACTCGGCCTGCTGCTGCAGCGGGACTGCCAGCGCGGCATCGCGCAGCGCGGGCGCGATGATGCCCGCATCGCCCATCAGCCGCAGGTAGCTGTCGGTGAGCCCTGTCAGGCCCTCGCCGTTGCCGAGCAGATGCTGCGAGGGACGACGCTGCGCGATCATCAGCGACAGCGCCTGCTTGAACGCCACGGCCTGGCGGCGCAGCGCCTCGTCCGATGGCGCCGTCTCTCCGCCGGTGTCGGCCAGCAGACGATTGACTTCGCCGAACTCGCGCCCGTACCAGGTCCACAGGCCATCGCCCAGGCCATGCACTTCGCCGAATCCCGGGCGTGCCGCCAGGGGCACGGTGTCGAGGTAGTCGACGACGATCTGGCGGCGCCGTGCCAGCGTGTCGTCGCCGTCCTGGTAGGCACGCAGCGAGGCCGATGCCATCTGGCGCAGCTTGTCGCCGACCGAGGCCGTGCGACCCCCAGGCGAATGGCGGTACTTCTCGATCTGCGTGGCCAGCGTGCTGCCGCCGGAGGCCGGGCGCGTGACGTCGAGCGCCCGGTGCATCTGTTCGAGCGCGGCTTTCGCGAAGCGCTCCGGATCGATCGCGGGGTTGCGCTGCGGCGGCTGGGCATCCAGCAGATGGCGATCCTCGACGAAGAGCAGGGCATTGACCAGGAGCGGCGGCACCTCCTCGAAGCGTTCGTACACGCGCTGCGGCACGCGCGTGCGCAGCAGCGTCTGGGCGCGGCAGTCGCTCACCGTCAGGCCGGCCTGGTTCTTCTCGCGGTAAGGCCCGAAAAGCCCGCGTTCGTGCAGCTCGATCAGCCGCGGCGACATGCGTGCCTGGCGGGTCAGCACATAGCCCTGGGCCTGCAGGCGCTCGATGTAGTTGGGCAGCTGGCGGTAGCCCAGGCGCTCGTCGTAGGGTCCGCTATGGGGAAAACGGATGGCGGCGCTGGCGCCGGCATCGACGCTGAAGCGCGCGTCGCGCGCGTAGTCGTGCCACAGCGCCGATTGCAGCCGCGAGGTCTTGAGCTCGTCCACGGCGAATGCGACGAGCGCAGCCACCCCGGCGAGCGCCGCGCCGAGCCAGAAGACCGTTCTGAACCTTGCCACGCTCTGCCTCGCAATGAGCCCGTACCGTGGGTTCGTCAGCATGAATGATGCTCCTTTCGGCGCTATTTGGCATAGCTCCCTAGGCCGGAAACTCGGCTGCCAAGCGCGGCTCCAACGGATGCCGGCGCCTTATTGCCGGCTGGAGGTACAGACCATGATGCAACTCAAGCATTGGCAAGACCCGGTCAACGGTGCGCTGGGTGTCTGGTTGGCTCTTTCGCCCTGGATCCTGGGCTACACCGGCGAGGCTGCTGCCATGCCGAACGCAGTGATCGTCGGCGTGGCGCTCATCGCCGCAGCCTTCGGCGCCATGCTGCTCCCCCAGGCCTGGGAAGAGTGGGTCGAAGCGGCATTGGGGCTCTGGCTGATGGCGTCCCCCTGGGTGCTCGGCTTCAACGCCCATGGCGACGCCATGCTCACGGCGGTCATTACCGGCCTCGTGGTCCTGGTGCTGGCGTTGTGGACGCTCCTGACCGACAAGGACTACAGCCGCTGGTGGCACGACCGGACCGCGCACTGACGGGGTGACCCCGCGTGCGGATAGCGCTCAGGCGGGATCTTTCGCCGCCGGCGCCCACCTGCCCGCCGCCCGCAAGCCCAGCGCGGTGTAGACCGCATCGGCCTGCCGGCGCAGGCGCAGCGATTCCGGCTGCCCGTTGACCTGCTGCTGCAGGATGCCTTGGGCACCGGCCATCGCGGCCTCGATGCCGCTGCGGATCAGCGCGTCGAGGAAGACCTGCTCGAACAGGTCGCGCTGCGCATGGCTGCCGCCGATCTCCATCAGGCGCGGGAGCGCCTGCCCCATCGATTCGATCGTTGCCCCGAAGTCGCCACGCGCATGGGCAAGAAGTCCATGCGCCGCGGGCACGCAGACGCGCTGCCAGGCGGCACGCGTCGAGGCCGGCGCACGCGGTGCGTAGGCCTCGATGTTGCGCAGCAAGGCCTCGGCCTCGGGCCGTCCGGCGCGAGCCAGGCCGTAGAGGTACTGCAGATCGAGGAAGGGCAGCACGTGGTCGTTGAGCCGCTGCGCGAGGTAGGCGGCCAGGTCCTGCCAGCGTTCGCCCACATCGATGCCCGCGAGCTCGAAGCGCGCGAGCAGCGACACCGCGCCGATCTGGTCCTGCGAATAGTCCTTGACCACACCCCACACCTCCCGGTCGTAGACGGCGAGTGCCTCGTCGTCCCTGCCCAGGTCGATCAGGAACAGCGCCACGTGCCACCAGTTGTGCGTGACCATGAAGGAGTTGAGCCCGACCCAGGTGCCGCTCACCTCCTGCATGAAGGCCAGGCCCTCGGCGAGCCGGCCCTCGGTCAGCATGACGTGGCCGAGCGCATGGTGCGCCCAGGGCTCCTTGCGTTCCATCGCGATCGCGCGGCGCGCGCTGGCTTCGGCCTCGCGCATCAGGTGGCACTGCTCGTAGCCGAAGGCAGCCATGCCGTGCAGATAGGGCACATCGGCGGCCGCGGGGAGCGCCGCCAGCGCGAGCCGCAGCATGCCGGGGCAGTCGCCGGTGTTGAAGCAGTGGTACTGGCCGAGCTTGAGCGAGGCCAGGTCGCGCGGATGTTCGCGCGCCTGCTCCTGGTGCAGCGCGATCGCGCGGGCGATGTCGCCATCCGCCCACGCCGCGACGGCCGCGATGTAGCGCTGCTCGCGCGAGCTGGCGCGCGCTGCGCCGGCTCGCGCGCGTTCGAGAAAGGGGCGCGCGTTGGAGGCGGCGTCCCGCGATTCGGCAAACAGGTGCAGCGTTGCGCAATAGGCCTGCACGATCGGGCTCTCGTCCTGCGCGGCGGCCAGCACGTCGACTGCGCGCGCCTCGCAGGCGATGAAGCCTTCGACGAAGTCGTTGACCGCGCGCAGGCTGGCGGCGTCTGTCAGGCTGACCGGGTTGCCGAGGCTGTCTTGCATGAAGCCTATTTTGCCGCGCGGGCGCCGCCGGGCCGCCCCAAGGCGGGCCGCGCCTCCCCCTCGGGGGGTGGCGAAGCACACGGAGTGGCAAGCCGGGGGGCTTCTCACACCCCGGCCTGCTGGTGCCTGTACTCCTGTGTGAGGCCACCGTAGCCGTAGGCCGCGGCGCGCGCGTCGATCAGGTGCACATACGACACCTCGTGCAGGTTCTTGCGCCGCGCCGCCATCGCGGCGTGGATCTCGCGCAAATAGCGGGCCTTCTCCGCCTTGGTGTTGGTCTCGTCCGTGATGCTGATGTCCAGGTGGAAGGCCGACTTGCCGAGCTCGGCCAGCGATCGGCCGCCTACGAACCAGGCGTCATCTGCGATGTACTGCACCGCGACGGCGATCACCGGCAGCTTCTTGCCGAGCACGGTCTGGGTCAGTTCGGTCACCGTGTCGACGGTGCGGCGGGTGAGCTGGGCGTCGGGCTGGCCGGAGAGATGAATGACGATGTGAGGCATGGTTCTTTCCTTTTCGGTGGTTGGTGCCGCCATTGTGGAAAGATCGATGACATCGGAAAAGCGGGAAGATATGATGCTTGTCATCTGTTTTACGAATGGATAGAGCCAATGCAGACCTTCGACCTCGAGCAGCTGAGAACCTTCGTCGCTGTCACCGAAGCGGGCAGCCTCACGGCAGCGGCGCCGCAGATCTTCCTCTCGCAGTCCGCCGTCAGCGAGCAGATGCGCAAGCTCGAGGAGCGCGCCGGCCAGTCGCTGCTGACGCGCAGCAAGGCCGGCGTGGCGCCCACGGCAGCGGGCATCCGTTTGCTGGCGCATGCGCATCGGCTTCTGGCGCTCTCCGACGAAGCCTTCAGGGACATGCGCGGCGAGACGCTGCAGGGCGAACTGCGGCTTGCGGTCACCGACTATTTCAGGCCGGGCGATCTGACCCGGCTGTTGAGCCGCCTCGGCGAGAGCTATCCGCAGGTGCGTTTGCACGTGAGCATCCTCAAGAGCGGCGCGATCGAGGCCGGGTATGCGAAGGGCGACTTCGACGTCGGCCTGTCGATGCGCATCACCGGCACGCCGGGCGCCGCGGCCAGGTCGGATGCGCCGGTGCTGTGCCGCGAGTCGCTGGCGTGGATGGGCGCGGCCGGCCTGCGCATCGCACGCGGCGAGCCGCTGCGCCTGCTGGTCTTGCCCGACACCTGCTCGCTGCACCAGTTCACGGTGCAACTGCTGCAGAAGCGGCGCGTGCCCTATGCGGTGGCCCACGTGGCTTCGGGCGTGGCCGGCCTGCAGTCGGCACTGGCGGCCGGATTGGGCGTGGCCTGCCTCAACGAATCGGCGCTGTGCGAGGGCGTGGCGCGCCTGCCGCCACCGCATGGCCTGCCGGCGCTGCCGCGGGTGGCCTTCCATTTCCTGCCGGCCCGGCGCGGCGAATCCGATTTCGTCGCGCGTGCGCGTGAACTGCTGGCTTCGCACCTCGTCTGAGGTGCGGGGCCGGCAGCGCCAAGCTCAGGCGCCGGGCGGTTCCGGCCAGGGCCGCTGCGGCTCGCGGATCAGTTCGAAGGCACGCGAGATCTTGAGTACGCCGAGATCGTCGAAGCGCTGCCCCGCGATCTGCAACCCGATCGGCAAGCCTTCGCTGGTGTAGCCGCAATTGATCGACGCGGCCGGCTGCTCCGACATGTTGAAAGGCACGGTGAAGCCGATGTGCTCGAGCGGCCGCAGCGGGTCGTTGGTGGGCGAGGGCAGTTCGGCGGCTGCCGGGGAGTTCGGCGCGGTGGGCGAGATCACGTAGTCGAAGCTTGCGCAGGCCGCCACCGCCGCGACGCGCGTCGCATGGAACTGGCTGAAGGCGCGGAACACGTGTTCGCCGCTGAAGGCCGCTGCGCTCTCGGCCCATTCGCGGATGTAGGGCAGGACCTTCGTGCGCTGCGCGGGCGGGAGCGCGTTCATGTCCACCAGCGAGCGCATGCGCCACAGGTGGTCCATGCCGTCGAGCATGGCCTGCGACATGAAGGGCTGCATCGGCTCGACGATGGCGCCGGCCTGCTCGAAGAGGCGCGCCGCATGCTCGACCGCCGCGCGGATCTCGGGCTCGACCGCGAGGCCGCAGCCGGCATCGAGCAAAAGGCCGATGCGCAGGCCGCGCAGGTGATCCGCAGCGACATCGAACTCGGACCACGCGATGTCCTGCGCCGGCAGGCTCATGCTGTCGCGCACGTCGGGCCGGGCCAGGGCTTGCATCATCAGTGCGGCATCGGCAACGCTGCGCGTCATCGGGCCGGCCGCACGGCCCATGTAGGGCGGATCGATCGGGATCCGGCCCAGGCTGGGCTTGAGCGTGAAGATGCCGCACCAGCCGGCCGGCAGCCTGAGCGAGCCGCCGATGTCGGTGCCGATGTGCAGTGGGCCGTAGCCTGCGGCCGCTGCGGCACCTGCGCCGGCGCTCGATCCGCCCGGGGTCTTGCGCAGGTCCCAGGGGTTGCGTGCTAGCGTGTGGAAGCTCGAGAGGCCGGAGGACAGCATCCCATAGTCGGGCATGGTGGTCTTGCTCACGATCACCACGCCGGCTTCCTTGAGGCGAGCGGCCGGCGGCGCATCGGCCGCGGCGGGACGCAGTTCGACGGCAGCCGTGCCGGCCGGCATCGGATCGCCGCGCGTCGCGATGTTCTCCTTGATCGTCGTCGGTACGCCGTCGAGCGGGCCGAGCGGCTCGCCGCGCCGCCAGCGCGCTTCCGAAGCGCGCGCCTGTTCGAGCGCGGCTTCGGGGCGCAGCAGCCAAGTGGCCTGCAGATGGGGCTCCCAGCGCGCGATGTGATCGAGCACGGCTTGCGTGACTTCGACCGGCGAGAGGCTGGCGTCGCGGTAGGCGGTGGCGAGTTCCTGTGCGGACAGGTCGTACAGGCGGGTGCTCACTCGGCAGCCTCCGCGCTGCGCGCTGCGGCGTTCGCCTTGGGGGCGGCCCGGCGCCTCACGACCACGACAGCGCCGACAGATCGTTGGCGAAGATCGGCATGTCCTTCCAGAGTCCTTTCACGCCCTTCTTCGCGATGGTCGGGAACTGGGGCTGGAACAGGAAGCCGTTGGCCGCGTCGGCGGCGAGCAGCTTCTGCGCGTCGCCGAGCAGCTTGACGCGCTCGGCCGGATTGGGCGTGGTCTTGATCTTGTCGAACAGCGCGTTGAATTCCTTCGACTGGTAGCCCCAGTAGTAGTCCGACTTGGCGTAGTTGCCGAGATCGAAGGGCTCCACGTGCGAGATGATCGTCAGGTCGTAGTCCTTGTTGCCGTAGGTGCCGCTCAACCACTGCGCCCATTCGACGTTCTGCACCTTCACGGTGATGCCGATCTTGGCCAGCTGCGCGACGATCACCTCGCCACCCTGGCGCGCATAGGGCGGGGGCGGCAGCGTCATCGTGAGTTCGAGCGGCGTCTTGACGCCGGCTTCGGCGAGCAGGGCCTTGGCCTTCTCGATGTTGAAGGGATTGACGGCGGTGGTGTCCACGAAGCCGGTGGCGCCCGGCACGTAGTGGCTGCCGATCGGCACGCCGAAGCCGTCGGCGGCGCCTTCGACGACGGCCTTGCGGTCGATGGCCGCCGAGATCGCGCGGCGCACGCGCACGTCGTCCAGCGGCTTCTTCTTGTTGTTGAAGGCCAGGATGGTCTTGGCGCGCGAGCCGCCGAGGATCACCTGGAACTGCGGGTTGTTCTTGAACTGCGGAACGATGCGCGTCGCCGCGCGCGGAAAGGCGTCGACGTCGCCGGCCAGGAGCGATGCGGCCTGCGCGGCCGGATCGGAAATGAAGCGGAAGGTGACCTTGCGAATCTTCGCCGTGCCGGGGTTGCGGAAGCCCTCCCACTTGCTCAGCGCCAGCGAAGAGCCCTTGCTCCAGCTGTCGAGCTTGTAGGGGCCCGTGCCGACCGGCTTGGTGGCGTTGGTGTCCGCGCTCTTGGGCTCGACGATGACGGCGGTTGCCTGGCCCAGCACGAACAGGAGGTCGGGGTCGATCTCCTTGTTGATGATCACCACGGTGTTGGCATCGACCGCCTGCGTCGTCATGTTGGCGAAGGTGCGCTTGTCCTTGTTGGTGCTCTTCTCGCCGCCGGCGCGGTCGAAGGAGAACTTGACCGTCTGCGCATTGAAAGGCTCGCCGTTCTGGAACTTGACGCCCTGGCGCAGCTTGAAGGTGTAGGTGCGCAGATCCGGCGACACCTCCCAGCTCTCGGCCAAGAGCGGTGTGACGCTGCCGTCGGCGTTGATCTTGGTCAGCGTTTCCAGCACGTTGTATTGCACGATCTCGGCGATCGCGGCAGCGGCGCCCGCGGTCGGGTCCAGGCCCGGCGGTTCCAGCGCCATGCCGAGCACGATCGAATCCTTGCGGCCCTGCGCCAGCGCCGCTTGCGGCAGCGCGAGCGGCACGGTGGCCAGTGCGGCGGTGGTCAGAAGGGTGCGGCGTTTCAACATGGTCAGGGCTCCAGGAAAAAACTGAGAAGAAGAAAGCAATCGTTACATCATGCGCGAGCGGCCTCGCCGGCGGCAAGCATTTGCTTATGGCCTGGCCGCAGGCTCAGCGCGTGGTACCGCAGCGAGCAAGGCTTGGGTATAGGGGTGTTCCGCATGCGCGAACAGTCGCTGCGGCGTGCCGCGCTCGACCACCAATCCGCGGTGCAGCACGCAGACCTCGTCGCACAGGTGGTTGACCACCGCGAGGTCGTGGCTGATCAGCAGGTAGCTGATGCCGAACTGCTGCTGCAGGTCCTGCATGAGGTTCAGCACCTGCGCCTGGACCGAGACGTCCAGCGCGCTCACCGGCTCGTCGGCCACGATCAGCTTGGGCCGCGTGATCAGCGCCCGCGCGATCGCGATGCGCTGGCGCTGGCCGCCGGAGAACTCGTGCGGGTATTTGCCGAGGTCGCTGGCCCGCAGGCCGACGGCGGCGAGCGATTCGGCGGCGCGCTCGCGCTGCTCGGCGCGACTGGTTTCGGCCAGCGCCTCGAGCGGCTCGGCGACGATGCGGGCCACGGTCTGGCGCGGGTCGAGCGAACCGTAGGGGTCCTGGAACACCATCTGCACGTCGCGCCGCGCCGCGCGCAGTTCTTCCTTGGGCAGCGCATGGAGGTCGCGCCCGAGCAGCTTGACGGTGCCCGAAGTGGGCTTGTCGAGCGCCATCACCAGACGCGCGATGGTCGATTTGCCCGAGCCCGATTCGCCGACGATGCCCAGGCTCCGTCCCGGGCGCAGGCTGAAGCTCACGCCGTTGAGGGCCTTGACCGTTGGTCGCGGGCCGAGCAATTTTTCGCGCGGCAGCGCGTAGTGGCGAACGAGGTCGCTGACTTCGAGGAGTGGCAAGCCTGTAGTCATGCGCCGGCCTCTTGCGCAGCGACCTCTTCGAGCCGAATGCAGCGCACCTGGTGGTTGTGCGGCATCTGCGTGGCCGGCGGCCGCGTCGTATGGCAGTCGTCGATCGTGAAGCGGCAACGGCCCGCGAAGGGGCAGCCCGGCGGCAGGTCGACCAGCTCGGGCACGCTGCCTTTGATGGTCGCGAGCTTCAGGCCGCGCGGTGCGCCGAGCGCGGGGCGCGCGGCGAACAGGCCCTGCGTGTAGGGATGCGCACGTTCGGCAAAAACGGCCGCGGTCGGCCCGCTCTCGACCACGCTGCCGCCATACATCACGAGCATCTTCGAGACGTTCTGCGCGATCACGCCCAGGTCGTGCGAGATCAGGATCAGCGCCATGCCGCGCTCGGCCACCAGGCTCTGGATCAGCTCGAGGATCTGCTTCTGGATCGTGACGTCGAGCGCGGTCGTCGGCTCGTCGGCGATCAGCAGGTCGGGGCCGCAGGCCAACGCCATCGCGATGCCGATGCGCTGGCGCTGGCCGCCCGAGAACTGGTGCGGATAGGCATCGAGCCGCGATGCGGCATCGGGGATGCCGACGCGTTCGAGCAGCGCCAGCGCTTCCTTGCGCGCGTCGGCGTTCGACAGCCCGCGGTGCAGCCTGAGCGGCTCGCCGACCTGGCGCGCGATGGTGTGGACCGGGTTCAGTGCCGTCATCGGCTCCTGGAAGATCATGCCGATGCGGTTGCCGCGGATCTCGCACATCGCACGCTCGGGCAGGCCGACGAGCTCGCTGCCGTCGAAGCGGATGCTGCCCGTGACCTTGGCGCTGGCCGGCAGGAGCCCCATCAGCGACTGCACCGTGATCGACTTGCCGCAGCCCGATTCGCCGACGATGCCCATCGTCTCGCCGCGCTCCAGCGTGAAGCCGATGCCGCGCACCGCCTCGGCGGGACCGCGCTGTGTCTGCAGCTGGACGTGAAGGTTGTCGACTTCGAGCAGAGGCATGGTGCGGGATCTAGCGGGCACGGGCCAGGCGCGGGTCCAGCAGGTCGCGCAGACCGTCACCGAGCAGGTTGAGGCCGAGCACTGCGAACGCGATCGCCATACCCGGAAAGACCGCCAGCAGCGGTGCCTGGAACATCATGGTCTGTGCCTCGCTGAGCATGCGGCCCCAGGAGGGCTGCGGCGGCTGCGTGCCGAGGCCAAGGTAGGAGAGGGCGGCCTCGGCCAGGATTGCGATCGCGAAGCGGATCGTGATCTGCACGATCAGCACGGCCGAGATGTTGGGCAGCACGTGCTGCATGGTGATCGCGAACGCGCCCTTGCCGCAGGCGCGCGCGGCCGCCACGTACTCGCGCGACCAGATCGCGTTGGCCGATGCGCGCGTGATGCGCGCGAAGGTCGGAATGTTGTAGATGCCGATGGCGATGATCGCGTTGACGATGCCGGCGCCGAACACCGCCGTCATCATGATGGCCGACAGGATGGCGGGAAAGGCCATCGAGAAGTCGGTGAAGCGCATGATCGCTTCCTCCACCCAGCCGCGCCGCGCCGCGGCGAGCAGGCCGAGCGCGGTGCCCACCACCAGGCCGATGCCGACCGCGATCACGCCGACCAGGATGGACGCGCGCGCCCCCACCAGCAGCAGCGAAGCCACGTCGCGGCCGAAGGTGTCGGTGCCCAGCCAGTGCGCGCCGTTCGGCGGCTTGAGTTTGTTGGCGATGTCCATCTCGTAGGGGGACCACGGCGTCCAGACCAGCGAGACGGCGGCCGCGAGCAGCAGCAGCAGCGTGAGCACGGCGCCGATGGTGAAGCTGCGATGGTGCAGTGCGCGGCGCCAGAAGCCGGGCACCTTGAAGGCGGCCGCACTCGGTACGGCGCTGGGAACTGCGCTCATATGTCGCTGGCCTTGATGCGTGGGTCGATGACGGCGTAGAGCACGTCGACCACGAAGTTGACGATGACGACCATCGCGGCCAGCAGCATCACGCAGTTGCGCACCACGATCAGGTCGCGGTTACTGATGGCTTGGAAGATCAGCCGCCCGAGGCCTGGCAGGTAGAACACGTTCTCCACCACGATGGTGCCGGCCAGCAGCTCGGAGAACTGCATGCCCATCACGGTGATCACCGGGATCAGCGCGTTGCGCAGCACATGGGTCCACAGCACGGCCCGCTGCGAAACGCCCTTGGCGCGCGCGGTGCGCACGAAGTCTTCGCGCATCACTTCGAGCACGGCCGAGCGCGTGATGCGCGCCAGGATCGCCGCCTGCACCACCGCGAGCGAGAGGGCCGGCAAGAGCAGCGCCTTGAGCCCCGCGAACACGCCTTCCTCCCAGCCTTCGAAGCCGCCGGCCGAGAACCATTGCAGCTGCACCGAGAAGACGAGGATCAGCAGGATCGCGAACCAGAAGTTGGGGATGGCGATGCCCACCTGTGTCAGGCCCATCAGGCCGACGTCGCCAAGCTTGTTGTGGCGCGCCGCCGCCGTCACGCCCACGATGAGCGCCAGCACGGTGGTGAGGGTCATCGCGAGCAGCGCCAGCGGCACGGTCAGCGCGAGGCGCTCGAGGATCAGGTCGAGCACCGGCGAGCTGTAGGCGTAGCTGTCGCCGAGCTCGCCGGTCAGCAGGCCGCCGATCCAGTGCCAGTAGCGGGTCCAGGCCGGCTGGTCGAGCCCGAGCTTGGCGGCCAGCGCCGCCACCGCGTCGGGCGAGGCGTCCGGGCCCATGAGCATCTGCGCGGCATTGCCGGGCAGGATCTCGAGCACGAGGAAGACGATGACGGAAGCGCCGATCAGGGTGGCGATCAGCGTCACGAAGCGCTTGAACAGGAACAGGCTCATAGGGCGGGGGGCAGCATAACCCGACGCAACGACCATGCTTGAACTGTTTGCCCCCACATTCGGCGCTTCGCGTCCTCAATGCCCCTCGTGGGGGCTTCGGCCGCCTTGGGGCGGCCCAGCGGCGGCCGGCGGATAATTCGCGCCATGGCCCTCATGATCACCGACGAATGCATCAACTGCGATGTGTGCGAACCGGAGTGCCCCAACGACGCGATCTACATGGGCGTGGAGATCTACGAGATCGACCCGCACAAGTGCACCGAGTGCGTCGGCCACTTCGACGAGCCGCAGTGCGTGCAGGTGTGCCCGGTGGCCTGCATCCCGAAGAATCCCGCGCATCTGGAGACGCGCGAGACCTTGTGGCAGAAGTTCCAGCGGCTGACTGCCGCCAAGGCGGCTTCCTAGCTTTTCGCCGGGCTCTTGCTGCCGGCCTTCGCGGCCTTTTTCTTCGCCGTTGCGACCGGGTCGTGCGCGCTGAAGTAGTCGGATTCCTTCTTGCTCTTCCTCTTTTTCTGCGCGACGCCCGGGCCTTGCGATGAATCCGGCTTCGCGTTGAGCGGCTTGTTGTCGATCAGCGTGGCTGCGCGGCGTGCCTACGCGGCCTCCTGGCGGACACGCTCCCGCTCCAGCCGGTCGGCGGCAGCCCGGGCCTCGCGCGTCGCGCCATCGGCTTCGCGTTTTTGCGTCGCGTCGCGCGCGTCGTCGAGATCGATTGCCTTGCCATCCTTGCAGGGCTGGTCGGTGTAGGTGTTGCCGCAGCGCCAGGTCTCCGTGCCTGCGTGGGCTGCAAGCGGCGCCAGTTGAGCGCAGGCCGCCGCCAGGAGGGCGGCGATCGGTGCTGGTGACAGTTTCATTTTTTGTCTCTCTCCCTTGGTTCACGTTCCGCTAGCCCGCGGCGGGTGTACCCCCGTCGCCCGGCTCGCGCCGCGGCGGTTTGGGGCGCGGCGGCTTGCTCGTGTGAATGAGCAGGGTCGCCTTGTCCATCTCGCCGGCCACCAGAGCCGGGAAGGCATGCAGGGTGCGGGCGATCGCGTCGTCGATCGCTTCGCGTTGCTCCTTGAGCGGCTTCTTCAACACCCACCCGACCACCTCGGACTTCACGCCCGGATGGCCGATGCCGAGGCGCAGACGCCAGTAGTCGCCGGTGCCGAGCTGCGCGTGGATGTCGCGCAGGCCGTTGTGGCCGGCATGGCTGCCCCCGAGCTTCAGCTTGGCCTGGCCGGGCACCACGTCGAGTTCGTCGTGCACAACCAGGATTTCGTTCGGCTCGATCTTGAAGAAGCGGGCCAGCGCGGCAACCGACTTGCCCGAGAGGTTCATGAAGGTCTGCGGCTCGAGCAGCCATACGGGCTGCCCGCCCACCTGCATGCGCGCGACCAGGCCGTGGTAGGCGCGCTCGGGCGAGAGCGTGAGCTTGCGGTCGCGCGCGAGCGCATCGATCCACCAGAAGCCCGCGTTGTGCCGCGTGGCTTCGTACTCCGGGCCGGGGTTGCCCAGGCCGACGAACAACTTGATCATGGAGCCGGATTATCGGTGGCTGGCCCAAAGAAAACGGCCCGCGCGAGGCGGGCCGTTGGCTGGAGGGCGCGGGAAGAATTACTTCTTCTTGGCAGGCGCAGCCTTGGCGTCCGTCTTGGCGGCGGCCGGGGCGCCTTCTGCCGGGGCGGCGCCTTCGGCGGCCGGCGCGGCTTCTTCAGCGACCAGCGGCGGCACGGCCGACACGAGCACCGGGTTGACCTTGCCGTGGCTCACGAACTTCACACCCTTGGGCAGGGTGATGTCGTTGACGTGGAGCGTGGCGTTCTTCGTCAGGCCGGTGAGGTCGACCTCGATGAACTCGGGCAGGTCGGCCGGCAGGCAGCTGACTTCGATTTCGGTCATCACGTGGTTCACGAGGTTGTGGTCCAGCTTGACGGCCGTGGACTCTTCCTCGCCCTTGTAGTGCAGGGGCACCTTGACGGTCATGCGGGTGCGGGCATCGACGCGCTGGAAGTCGACGTGCTGCACGAGCGGACGGAACGGGTGGTATTGCACGTCGCGCAGCAGGACCTTGGTCGTGGCGCCGGCGAGTTCCATCTCGAGGATGGACGAGTGGAAGGCTTCCTTCTTGAGGGCATGCCACAGCGCGTTGTGATCGAGCTCGATCAGCTGCGGCTGGCCTTCGCCACCGTAGACGATACCGGGCGTCTTGCCCGTGATGCGGAGACGGCGGCTCGCACCCGTGCCCTGCTTTGCGCGCTCATAAGCGACGAATTTCATAACTACTCCTGTGGAAGTCGACCGCGACCAGTGCGACTCCGGTTTCAACATGGGCTCCTCGAAGAGAGCCCGGCTTCTTGCTCAGACCAGGCTCTTCTAAAAGAGATTTTCCTGGTCCGAAAACAAACTCATCACCGACTCGCCCTTGGCAATGCGCTGGATCGTCTCGGCGATCAGCGGCGCCACGGAGAGCTGGCGGATCTTGGTGCAGCCCGTCGCGACGCTGGACAGCGGGATCGTGTTGGTCACGACCACTTCGTCGAGCGCGCTGCCCTGGGCGATCCGCTCGATGGCGGGGCCCGAGAAGATCGGGTGCGTGCAATAGGCGTACACCTTCTTGGCGCCGCGTTCCTTCAGGACCTCGGCCGCCTTCACCAGGGTGCCGGCCGTGTCGATCATGTCGTCCATGATCACGCAGTTGCGGCCGTCGATCTCGCCGATCACGTGCATGACCTCGCTCACGTTGGCGCGTGGACGGCGCTTGTCGATGATCGCCAGGTCGCAATTCAGCTGCTTCGCCAAGGCGCGCGCACGAACCACGCCGCCGACGTCGGGCGAGACCACGATCAGGTCTTCGTAGTTCTGCTGGCGCAGATCGCCCAAGAGCACCGGCGACGCATAGATGTTGTCGACCGGAATGTCGAAGAAGCCCTGGATCTGGTCGGCGTGCAGGTCCATGGTCAGCACGCGGGCGACGCCCACCGTTTCGAGCAGGTTGGCCACCACCTTGGCCGAGATCGGCACCCGGCTCGAGCGCGGGCGACGGTCCTGGCGCGCATAGCCGTAGTAGGGGATCACCGCACTGATGCGCTCGGCCGAAGCGCGCTTGAGCGCGTCGACCATGATGAGCAGCTCCATCAGGTTCTCGTTGGTCGGCGCGCAGGTCGACTGGACGACGAACACGTCGCGCGCCCGCACGTTCTGGTTGATCTCGACGGTGACTTCGCCGTCGGAGAAGCGACCGACGCGGGCGGCGCCCAGCGAGGTGCCCAGATGCTGCGCGATCTCTGCGGCAAGGCCAGGGTTGGCGTTGCCGGTGAAAACCATGAAATCAGGGTGGTGAACCTGCATGAGCGTCCCGGCAAAATGCATCCGGCAATGCGAAATGGCCCTTTTGGAGGGCCGCCAATCTACGTGTCAATGAAGATTTGGCAGGGGAGAAAGGATTCGAACCTTTGCATGCTGGAATCAAAATCCAGTGCCTTAACCAGCTTGGCGACTCCCCTACACGGGTCGACGACCAAGGTCGTCAACCGATATATGTCGCATCAGATCACAAAAGCGCTCTGATCTTCTAGCCCGCCCAGCCCACCAGGGGATGAACGGCCAGATTGCTGCACTTGCGAACCTGCCAGCCCGAGGGCGCCGCGGCGAGTTCCGCTTCATGCGGCATCGCTGCGAACACCGAACTCCCCGAACCGGTCATCCGGGCCTGGAGTCCTTGGCGACCGAGCCATTCGATGGCCTCGGTGACCGCGGGACAAAGCCGCTCGGCAACCGGCTGCAGATCGTTATGACCGAAGTCAAAGCTGAAACTTGTGGCTCCAGCCCCGCTGTGTGCAGCAAAGCCCGAGATTATAGCAGCGGGTGTGGCGCGTTGAAGATCCGGCGCTGCAAAAATCAGACGGGTGTCCAGTCCCTCGGGCGGCTTGGCAACGGCAAAACAGCCTGGCGGCAGCTCGATGGGGGTGATCTCTTCGCCGATTCCCTCGACCCAGGCGTTCCGTCCGCGCAGGAAGAAGGGCACATCAGCGCCCAGCGTGAGGCCGATCTGCTCCAGTTTCGATAGCGGCAGCTTCAGGTCCCACAGGCGATTGAGCGCCAGGAGACAGGTAGCGGCATCCGAGGAGCCGCCGCCCATGCCGGCCTGGGCCGGCACCTGCTTGGCAATCCCGATATGTGCGCCCTGCGGGGTTTGCGCAAAGGCCTGGAGCGCCTTCGCGGCACGCAGCACCAGGTCGTCAGCCGGCAGTGCGGTGGTGAGGTCTTCGCGGGTGATGGCACCGTCGCTGCGCGCTTCGACATGCAGGGTGTCGCACCAGTCGATCAGCATGAACACCGACTGCAGCAGGTGGTAGCCGTCCGCACGCCGGCCGGTGATGTGCAGAAAGAGGTTGAGCTTGGCCGGCGCCGGAAGGTCGTAGAGCGCCTTCATGCGCGTTCGAAGACGATGCGCAGATCGGCCCGCGGCTGAGGCGCGTCGCGGGTGGCCTGCAATCGTCCGGTGCTGATCTGGGACAGGTCTGGCCGCCAGCCCGGCACGCGCTCTTCGCGGCCGGCCAGCCAGCCGAACAGCGCAGCCACCGGAATGGCGGCACCCGTCGCCGCCTCGATGAGCGCGTCGAGCGAGTCGAAACGCCGAGTCTTGCTGCCGTCCTTCAACAGCGCTTCGCCGGGTGCCCAATGAAGCTGAGCCAGGGTGCTGCCGATCGGGCTGGTCAGCGTAAGTTCGCCGGCCCGTGGCGCGCCGCGCAGCTCGAACAGGGCCGAGAAGGTTTGTACCGGCTCGCTATCGATGCGCAGCGACAGCCGGCCGCTCCAGGCTTCCGCGCCGGTTGCGCTGGTCGGGCCGACCGGACTGGCGCAGCCTGCCAGCAGCAACACGCCGGCGCAGCCGGCGCTCAATGCCAGGCGACGGTTCAAAGCTTCACGCGCAGGCGCTTGAGCGTTTCCTGCAGCGTCTCGTTGTCGGCATCGACCAGGTGAGCTTCCTTCCAGATGGAAAGCGCACGATCGCGCTGGCCCTTGGCCCAGAGAACTTCGCCGAGATGCGCGCCGATCTCCGGGTCGGGCCGGCGCTTGTAGGCCGCTTCGAGGATGCGCATGGCTTCGTCTATGTTGCCGAGCCTGAACTCGACCCATCCGAGGCTGTCCGCGATGAACGGATCTTCCGGAGCCAGCTGCACGGCCTTCCGGATCAACGTGCGCGCCTCTTCCAGCCGGACCTTGCGATCGGCCAGCGAGTAGCCGAGCGCGTTGTAGGCGTTCTGGTTGTCGGGCTTGAGCTCGATCAGGCGGCGCAGCAGGCGTTCCATTTCGTCGAGACGGTTCAGCTTCTCGGCCACCATGGCCCGGTCATAGATCAGGTCGGTGTCCTGAGGTGAGGAGGTGCTGGCCTCGGTCAACATGTCGTAGGCGGCCTGGTACTGCTTGGCATCGCGCAGCAGCTGGACCTCGGCCAGAAACTTCTGCTTCTTTTCGTCCGCAGTGCGTTCCGGCAAGCCGCGGACCAGCTCGCGGGCCTGGGGCAGCTTGCCCTGGCGCACCAGCAGTGCCGCGCGGCGTGTCTGCGCGCCTACCAGGTCTTCGGTGCTGTCGATGCGGCCCAGCCAGTGCTCGGCACCCGTGAAGTCTTTGCGGCGCTCCGCCAGTTGCGCCAGCAGCAAGAAGGCCTGGGTCTGGCCGCGGCTGCGCGCCTCGGCATCGCGCTGCGTGTCGGCCAGGCCGATGTAGCGCTTGAGCGAGCTTTCGGCCGCCGCGTCCTGGCGCGCCTGTGTCTGCAGGCTGCCGAGCAGCAGCCAGGGTTCGGGCAATTCGGGACGGGCCACGGTGAGCGCGGCGAGTTCCGCGCTGGCATCCTCATAGCGGCGCCCTTCCACCAGCACCCGTGCGTAGGCGACGCGCAGTTCCGGGAGTGCCTTGGGGCCCGCGAGGTAGCGCTTCACCAGCGGTTCGGCCAGCGGCTGGCCGGGGTCCATCAGTTCCAGAGCCAGCATGGCGGGGCCGTCCGAGGAAGGATCGGCTTCCTGGCCTCTTCGCGCCGCCTCGAGTGCGCCCGAGGTGTCGCCCGCTGCCAACCGCAGGCGGCCGACCGTGCTCCAGGCCGCACCGCCCGTCGCGGGGCTTTTGAGTTCGTCGGCCAACGCCTGTTCGACCACCGAAGCGGCGAGCTTCTTGTCGGTGGCTCGCGCATAGTTGCGCGCGATCACGGCCATGAGGAACGGACGTTCCACCTGCGGCGTGGCGGCCAGTTCAGCCCGCAGCGGTTCGGCGGTTTCGCCGATGCGGTTCAGCGCGATCAGGATTTGCAGCTCGAAACGCCGTGCCTCGCGCGACTCGGGCAGCGTTTCCTTCCAGGCGCGAGCAGCTGCCAGTGCGGCATCGCCGGAGCGCGCCTGCAATGCGATCTCGACCGCCCGCTGGAACACCTTGCCGTCGCGCGACCTGCGCGCAGCATCGAGGACCAGCGCGTAGCCTGAGCCCGGATCGCCGGTGCGTGCGGTCAGCTCGCCCATCAGCACTTCGTAGAACAGCTCCGCCGTGAGCGCCGAGGCCTGGGCCTTTTCGGCGCGTTGGACCGCGGCGGCCGGTGTCGTTACCGCAGGCGCGGCCGGTTCGATGATGGGAGCCGGGCTGGTCGGCGCTGCAGGGACTGGCGTTCCGGGCTGCGCCTGGACGGCGAGCGCGGCAAGAGTCAGAAGCGCGGCCGCCGCAAGGCGGGATCGGCGGAGCGATGGGGTCATCGAACCATAATAATCCAGGCTTTTGAACGATGGTCACGCGGGGGCTTCGGCCTCGGCTTCTTTTCATGTCAGCCTTCGTCCATGCCGGAATTACCTGAAGTCGAAGTGACGCGGCTCGGCTTCGCCGATCGCATTGCCGGCGCGCGCATCGATGCCGTGCGCGTGGGCAAGCCGCTGCGCTGGGCGCTGGCCGTGGAGCCGGCTGAACTGGTGGGACGCACCGTGCGCGCCGTGCGCAGGCGCGGCAAGTACCTGCTGATCGACCTGGATGCCGGCCTCTTGCTGATGCACCTGGGCATGTCGGGCAGCCTGCGTTTCGATGCGGGCCTGCCTGCACCCGGTACACACGACCATTTCGACTTGGTGACCAGTCGCGGCACGCTGCGCCTCAACGACCCGAGGCGCTTCGGCGCAGTGGTCTATGTGCAGGACGAAGCCGCGCCGCTGGCGATCAAGCTGTTGGGCGGCCTGGGAATGGAACCCCTGGGCGAGGCTTTCGATATCGACCGCTTTTACGCCGGGCTGCGGCGGCGCCGGGCGCCGATCAAGCAGGTGTTGCTGGCCGGCGACGTGGTGGTGGGCGTCGGCAACATCTATGCCTCCGAGGCGCTCTTTCTTGCCGGCATCCGCCCGACGATGTCTGCTTCGCGAATCAGCCGGCCGCGCGCCGTGCGCTTGCATGCCGCGGTGCGGGAAATTCTGGCGCGGGCCGTCGAACGTGGCGGCAGCACCTTGCGCGACTTCTCCAATGTCGACGGCCAGAGTGGATACTTCCAGCTGGAAGCAACCGTTTACGGACGTACCGGGGAACCATGCCGCGTGTGCGCGACACCTGTCCGGCAGATGCGCCAAGGCCAGCGATCCACTTATTTCTGTCCAAAATGCCAAAAGCACTGAAAGCCCTACAGACAGATGCGGCGCCAAGCCCCGGTGGGTGCTATATTTTGTAAGCAACTTTTACATCGCCCTTGACACGTTCTTTCAATCAGCAATTCGACCAGCATGGCGCCTGGCGACGCAACTTCGCGCATCGCCTCAAATGGCTGTCGCGCTGGCTGGATGAGAACGAGCTGCTCGATCAGAGCGTGGCCGAGCGGTTGCGCGATCTGGAATCGCAGATGCGCACCAGCAAGGTCATGGTGGCCTTCGTCGCCGAGTTCTCGCGCGGCAAGTCCGAGCTGATCAATGCGATCTTCTTTGCCGCTTACGGGCGCCGCATCATGCCGGCCAGCGCGGGCCGCACGACGATGTGCCCGACCGAACTCGGTTACGACGCTGCCCATCTTCCCTGCCTGCGTCTGTTGCCGATCGAAACCCGGCTCGAGCCGTATTCGCTCTCTCATTGGCGTGACAAGCCCGAGCACTGGACCGAGATCTCGATCGACGTCGAGGATGCCGAGCAGTTGTCGCAGACGATGAACAAGGTGGCTGAAGTCCGATGGGTGCCCAAGGCCGAGGCGCGCTCGCTGGGCTTCTGGAACGACGGTTCCCCCGAGGACAACCCGGTGCCCGACGCCGAGGGGCGCGTCGAAATCCCGCGCTGGCGCCATGCGGTGCTGAACATGCCGCATCCGCTGCTCGAGCAGGGCCTCGTGATTCTGGATACGCCAGGACTCAACGCGATCGGCGCCGAGCCCGAACTGACCGTGAGCCTGATCCCGCAGGCCCACGCCGTGGTCTTCATCTTGGGCGCGGACACCGGCGTGACGCGCTCCGATCTCGCCATCTGGCGCGAGCACCTGATCACCGAAAGCGAGGCGGGCGAAACCCGCATCGTGGTGCTCAACAAGATCGACACCATGTGGGACACCCTCAGCACGCCGGCGCAGATCGACGCGCAGATCCAGCGCCAGCGCAAGGGCGCTGCCGAACTGCTCGGCGTGCCGCTGCCGCAGGTGCTGCCGGTGTCGGCGCAAAAAGGACTGCAGGCCAAGATCCGCCGCGATGTGCCGCTGCTGCAGGCAAGCCGGCTTCCCGCGCTCGAAGCCGTGCTGGGCGAGGGCCTGCTCGGCAAGCGCGAAAAGATGCTGCGGCTCGCCGTCGATGCGGGCATCGCGGCCCTGCAGGCCGAAGCGGCGCGCATCCTCAAGGTTCGCCAGCGCGATCTCTCGGAGCAGGCGCTGGAACTGCAGGGCCTGCGCGGCAAGAACGTGTCGGTCATCCGCCACATGCGAAGCCGCATCGAGCAAGAGCAAACCGAGTTCGAAGGCAGCAACGCGCGCATCCTGGCGCTGCGCTCGGTGCAGGGCAAGCTGTTGCGCGAGGTGTACGCGGTGCTCGGCAGCACCGCGCTCAAGGCCGACATGGGCCGCTTGGCCTCTGCGCTCAAGCGCCCGGGCATCAAGTTCAACGTGCGCAAGGTGTACGGAGAAACCTTCGACTCGTTACGCAACAATCTGCGCGAGGTGCAGGCGACCACGGCCGAGATCCAGTCGATGCTGCACGCCACGTTCCGCCAGCTCAATGCCGAGCACGGCTTTGCGCTGCAGGCGCCGGCGGAGCCCGACCTGCTGGGCTTCGAACAGCAACTGAGCCAGATCGAGCGCAGCCACATCCACTACCTCGGCGTCGGCAACCTGCTCAAGCTCGCGCAGCCGGATTTCTGCGACAAGCTCGTGCGCGCGCTGGCAAGCCGGCTGCGCGTGGTCAACGAAGCGGCCATGACCGAGGTGGAGCGCTGGAGCAAGGGCGCCGGCGCCCAGCTCGATGCGCAGCTCAAGGAGCGCCGCCGCAATTTCACCAAGCGCATCGAGGCGGTCGAGCGCATTCAGGGCGCGGCGGGCAATCTCGATGAGCGCCTCGCCGAGCTCGCTGCCCAGGAAAGCGGTCTTACGGAACTGCACGTGCGACTGCGCGAATTCACCGGCCTGCTCACGAGCAATGAAGCGCCCACTGCCGCTGCGGCGCGCAACGAACTCAGTGCCGCCTAAAGATCCGGAACCAGCGGTGCAGGAGCTGGCGCCCTGCTTCGCCACGCACATCGTCGGCTGGCAACGCAGACATGGGCGCAGCGAGCTGCCATGGCAGAACACGCACGATCCCTATCGCGTCTGGCTTTCCGAGGTCATGCTCCAGCAGACCCAGGTGTCGACCGTGCTGGGCTACTTCGCGCGCTTTCTCGAACGATTTCCGACGGTGCAGGCTCTTGCTGCCGGCACCGAGGACGAGGTCTTCGGCTTGTGGAGCGGCCTGGGTTACTACAGCCGGGCGCGCAACATGCACCGCTGCGCGCAGGAGGTGGTCGAGCGCTTCGGCGGCGCATTTCCGCGCACCGCTGCCGAACTCCAGACTCTGCCCGGTATCGGCCGTTCGACAGCCGCCGCGATTGCTGCCTTCTGCTTTGGCGAGCGGGTCGCCATCCTGGACGGCAACGTGAAGCGGGTGCTTGCGCGGGTGCTGGCTTTCGAGGGCGATCTGTCGTCCGCCATGCAGGAGCGCGCTCTGTGGACCATGGCGGCCGAGCTGCTGCCGCTGGCGACACAGCGGCGTGCCATCGCACGCTATACGCAGGGATTGATGGATCTGGGCGCCACCGTCTGCCTGCCGCGCAAGCCGAGCTGCATGATCTGTCCGGTCAACGAGCTGTGCGCGGCGCGGCGCGAGGGCGAGCCCGAGCGCTTTCCGGTCAAGACGCGCAAGCTCCGGCGCAGCGCCCAGTCGCTGTGGATGCTGCAGGCGCGCGATGTGCACGGCCGCGTGTGGCTCGAGAAGCGTCCCTCGCGCGGCATCTGGGCGGGGCTTTATTGCCTGCCGGTCTACGAGAGCCGGGCCTCGCTGCTGGACGAGCTGGCGCCCGACGACCGCAGGACCGCACGCGACGATGCGGCTTTCGTGCACGTGCTCACGCACAAGGATCTGCACCTGCATCCTGTGTCGGTCGAGTGCGTTGCTGCGCAGCCCCTCAGCGACGCCGGCGCATGGTTCGAGGCCGGCCGGTGGTCGACGCTCGGCCTGCCCGCGCCCGTGCGCAAACTGCTGACGGCTTAGGGCCTGAACAGGCCCTACACGCTGTCGAGCTCGCGATGCCGCTTGAGCGCCGCCCAGCGTGCGCCGAAGCCGCGCGCCAGCTGCTCGACGAGAAAGACCGAGCGGTGCTGGCCGCCGGTGCAGCCGATGGCTACTGTGACGTAGCTGCGATGGTCGCGGGCCAGCGCGTCGAGCCAGCGATCGAGGAACTGTTCGATATCGCCATACATGCGGGCGACATCATCGTGTTCGCGCAGCCAGTCGATCACGGCCGCGTCGCGCCCGGTCAGCGGTCGCAGCGCGGGCACGTAGTGCGGATTGGGAAGCATGCGCACGTCGAACACGTAGTCGGCATCGAGCGGCACGCCGCGCTTGAACGCAAAGGATTCGAACACCAGCGTGAGCGTGCTCTCCGGCGCCGCGATCAGCGCCTTGATGTAGCTCTGCAATTGGGCCGGGCGGATGATGCTGGTGTCGATCACGTCGGCCCCGTCGCGCAGATCGGCCAGCAACTCGCGCTCGAGCTCGATGGCCTGGATCAGCGCTCGCTGCTGCTCGGGGGAATCGGTCCGACCTTCCTGGCGCGACAAGGGATGGCGGCGCCGGGTCTCCGAATAGCGGCGCACCAGCGCATCGGTGGTCGAATCGAGGAAGAGCGAGCGCAGCGATATGCCGTCGCGCCGCAGGCCGTCGAGCTGCTGCGGAACGAGCGGCAACGAAACCCCGCTGCGCACGTCCATCGCGATCGCGACCCGCGGCGTCTGCTGTTGCCGCTGCAGCGCGATGAAGGGCGCAAGCAACTCGGGTGGCAGGTTGTCGACGCAGTAGTAGCCCGCGTCTTCGAGGGCATGCAGCGCGACGGACTTTCCTGAGCCGGACATGCCGGTGATCAGCACGAGTTCCAGGCTCACGACGAGGTCTCCGGCGTCTTCTTGCCGAGCATCTCGCGCGCGTGCGCGAGCGAGGTCTGCGAAACGCGCTCGCCGCCCAGCATGCGTGCGATCTCGCGCGGCCGGGTGTCCTCGTCGAGCACCGAGACACCGCTTTCCGTGCGAATGCCGTCCTGGCTCTTGGCGCTGGTCTGATGCTTGGCGACCAGCAGATGGTGGTCCGCACAGGCGGCGACTTGGGGCAGGTGGGTGACCGCCAGCACCTGGCGGTCGCGGCCCAGTTGCTTCATGAGGCGGCCGACGGTTTCGGCCACGGCGCCGCCGACGCCCGCGTCGACTTCGTCGAAGATCAGCGTCTGTGCCGCGCCGAGCTGGCTGGTCGTGACCGCGATCGCCAGGGCGATGCGCGAGAGTTCACCGCCTGAAGCCACCTTGCCGATGGGGCGCGGCGTGCTGCCGGTGTGGCCGCTCACGAGAAAGGCGATGTCTTCGAGCCCGGCTCGGCCCGGTTCGGCGAGCGGCTCCAGTGCGACTTCGAAACGCCCGCCCTGCATGCCGAGGCCCTGCATGGCCTGCGTCACCGCCTGCGCCAGCCGCGGTGCCGCCTGCTTGCGCGCCTTGCCCAGCGTCTTGGCTTCTTTCATGTAGGCCTGCTGTGCCGTCTGTTCGGCACGCTCGAGGGCTTCGAGGTCGCTTTGCGCGTCCAGGGCTTGCAGCTCGGCCTGCCACCCGGCCAGCAAGGCGGGCAGCTCGGCCGGCGTGCGCTTGTAGCGGCGGGCGAGCGACATCCAGAGTCCCATGCGCTCGTCCAGTTCGGCAAGGCGCTCGGGGTCGGTGTCGGCCTGGCGCAGGTAGCCATGCAGCGAATGCGCAGCGTCTGAGGCTTGCGCCACGCTCGATGCCAGAACCTCGCCCAGCGCCTTGAACTCCGGCTCGATGTGCTCGCAATTCTGCAGCAGCGTGACGGCGCGGCTCAATGCGGCGAGCGCGCCGCTGTCATCGTCTTCCAGGGCGCTGCATGCGCCCTCGGCGGCATCGATGAGCGCCTGCGCGTTGGAGATGCGGGTGTGGCTGGCCGAGAGTTCCTCCCACTCGTCGGCGCCGGGCGCGAGCTTCATCACCTCGCCAACCTGCCACTGCAGTCGTTCTCGCTCGCGCTGCAGCGAGTCTTGCGCCGAGCGCGCCTTGTCGAGCGCAGCGATCGCCTGCCGCCAGTTCTGCCAGGCGCTGTCGAGCGCGGCAGTGCCGACACCGGCATAGGCATCGAGCAGGCCGCGCACGGCTTCGGGCCGGGTGAGGCTCTGCCAGGCGTGCTGGCCGTGGATGTCCAGCAACTGGTCGCCGAGCTCGCGCAGCTGGGTCGCGGTGGCGGGGCTGCCGTTGATCCAGCCGCGGCTGCGCCCCTGGAGGTCGACGGTGCGGCGCAGAAGCAGGACATCGCCCGCTTCGAAGCCACCTTCGTCCAGCCAGGCGGCCAGGGCAGGATCGGTGTCGAACTCCGCGCTCACGTCCAGGCGCTCGGCGCCTTCGCGCACGGCGCCGGCATCGGCACGGTTGCCGAGCGCCAGCTGGAGCGCGTCGATCAGAATCGACTTGCCCGCGCCGGTTTCGCCGGTGAGGACGGTGAAGCCCGTGGAGAGATCGAGTTCGAGCGCGCGCACGATCACGAAGTCGCGCAGGGCGATGCGGCGCAATGCCATGTCAGGAACCTCCTTCGTTCCAGTGCAGCTTCTTGCGCAATGTGTCGAAGTAGCTCCAGCCTTTCGGATGCAGAAAACGCACGCGGTAGTCGGAGCGGCGCACCACGACCTGGTCGCCGATGGCAAGAGAAGCCAGTGATTGCATGTCGAAATTGGCGCTCGCGTCGCGCCCGCCCACCAGCTCGATCAGGACCTCGTCGGCATCCGGCAGCAGGATCGGGCGGTTCGAGAGCGTGTGCGGCGCGATGGGCACCAGCACCCATCCCGGGACCGCGGGATGCAGCAGCGGGCCGCCGGCCGACAGCGCGTAGGCGGTGGAGCCGGTGGGCGAGGCGATGATCATTCCGTCGGCGCGCTGGTTGGCAACGAAATGGCGGCCGACCGAAACACGCAGTTCCACCATGCCCGAGGTGGCGCCGCGATTGACCACCACGTCGTTCATGGCGAGCGCATCGAACACCGACACGCCGTCGCGCATCACCTGGGCGTGCATGAGGCTGCGGTGGTCTTCCTCGTATTCGCCGGCCAGCATCGGGATCAGGGTCGCCTGGTAGTTGTCGAGGGAAATGTCGGTGATGAAGCCGAGCCGGCCGCGGTTGATGCCGATCAGCGGAACGCCGTAGCACGCCAGCTGGCGCCCGATGCCGAGCATGGTTCCGTCGCCGCCGACCACCAGGCCCAGATCGCATCGCTGGCCGATCTCTTCGACAGTCAGCGCGGGGTAGCGGGTCTGGCCGCACTCGCCGTCGCGCGGCTGTTCGACAAAGACCTCGCAGCCTTGCGCTTCCAGGAAGGCGCCGATGCCCTCCATGACCTCGTCCAGCGCGCCGGCCTGCGCCCGCGCGCCCGAAGCCTGGTATTTACCTATCAGGGCGACGCGCCGAAAGCTGGATGTCATGTACAAATTACAACATTAAAATCAGTCGATGCTGGACGATCGCGCCAAGTTGCTTCTCAAGACGCTGGTCGAGCGCTATATCGCCGAGGGCCAGCCGGTGGGCTCGCGCACGCTTTCTCGGGCTTCGGGGCTGGAGCTTTCGCCTGCGACCATCCGCAACGTGATGTCCGACCTCGAAGGGCTCGGGCTGATCGCCAGTCCGCACACCTCAGCAGGCCGCATTCCGACTGCGCGCGGCTATCGGCTTTTCGTCGACACCATGCTGACTGCCCAGCGCGAGCAGTTCACGCCGCCGAGCCTCGCGCCCGACCAGCCGCAAAAGGTGATCGCGAACGCGGCGAACCTGCTGTCGAACCTGTCGCAGTTCGTTGGCGTGGTGATGGCGCCGCGCCGCGCATCCGTTTTTCGTCAGATCGAGTTCCTTCGCCTTTCCGACCGCCGCCTGCTCGTGATCATCGTGTCGCCCGACGGCGATGTGCAGAACCGGGTGATCTTCCCCGAGGTCGACTATTCGCAGTCGCAACTGGTTGAGGCATCGAACTACATCAACACGCACTTTGCGGGTCTGTCGATCGAGCAGGTGCGCGATCGGCTTCAGTCCGAGATGGAGCAATTGCGCGGCGAGATCGCTGCGTTGATGCAGGCCGCTGTCCAGGTGAGTTCCGAGGTGCTGACGGAAGCCCAGGACGAAGTCGTGATCGCGGGCGAGCGGAATCTGCTGGCCGTCACCGATTTCTCCAGCGACATGAGCCACCTGCGTCGTGCGTTCGAGCTGTTCGAGCAGAAGGCCCAACTGATGCGCCTGCTCGACGTGTCGAGCAAGGCGGACGGCGTGCGCATCTTCATCGGCGGGGAAAGCCAGGTGGTGCCCTTCGACGATCTGTCGATCGTGAGCGCGAACTACGAGGTCGACGGCGAGGTGGTGGGTACGCTTGGCGTCATCGGTCCGACGCGCATGCCCTATGAGCGCATGATCCAGATCGTCGACATCACGTCGCGGCTGGTCACCAATGCGCTGAGCCACCGCAAATAGCGGCGCCCGGCGCCCACTAGAATCCCTGATGTGCGGGCCGTTAGCTCAGCTGGTTAGAGCAGCGGACTCATAATCCGTTGGTCGATGGTTCAAGCCCATCACGGCCTACCACCACGCCTTGTCGCCCTCAGTCGCGGGCCAACTCCTCAGGCCTTTGCCTGTGTCTCGATCCGGCGACCTGGATCCAGGGCATAGAGGACCGCTTTCTCGTCCTGGCCCTTGGTGGATGCGTCCCCGAGCGGCATTTGTGCCGAGCCGTAGAGCTCGCGCTCCAGTCTTTTGGCGCGTTCGGAATACATCCGGGCCAAGGCCCCGTGATGTTCGGCAGCAGCCTGATGCTCGATACGCGCGAGATGGGCTTCTTCGAGAAGCGCCATGACTCGCCTGAGGTGGCCGTTTCGATTGGGCTGGAAAAAGCTGAACATCGGGACCTCCATCCAATAAACCAATGGAAGCCGTTTTTAGCGCCAGTCGGCCAAGTGGCGCTGTAGGTGCAGTGCCCATGTGGTCGAAATGTCATGATTTAGTTCACATTTCTGCCAAGACTTTGATGCACAACTGACTCGACGTAGACTCACAGGCGGTTGATCGACGGCTCAAGTCAAACACGATCTACTGCTCTCTTTCTTTCGCTGCCCAGCGATGGGGTGTTGCGAGGATGCTATAATCGCAAGCTGTGCGGCTGTAGCTCAGTTGGATAGAGTACTTGGCTACGAACCAAGGGGTCGTGGGTTCAATTCCTGCCAGCCGCACCATCATCAGGAAAGCCCGCAACGAAAGTTGCGGGCTTTTTTCATTGGAGCTTTCTGCGATGAGCAAGGCATTCACCAAAGAAAACGATGCAGGCGATGATGACGACGGTACGGCCGGCGCCGCGCCGCCTCTCCCCGCCGGGAGCAAGAACTACATCACCCCGCAGGGCTACGCGCGCCTGCGTGCCGAGCTGCTCGAACTGATGGATGTCGAGCGGCCCAAGGTCGTGGAGGCCGTGCACTGGGCGGCCAAGAACGGCGATCGCTCGGAGAACGGCGACTACCTCTACGGAAAGAAGCGGCTGCGCGAGATCGACCGGCGGATCCGCTTTCTCACCAAGCGGCTCGAGGTGGCGGAGGTGACGGACCCTTCGGTCCATCATGGCCGCGACCAGGTCTTCTTCGGCGCCACCGTGCGCTACGCCGACGAGACCGGCGAGGAGCGCGTCGTGACCATCTTGGGCATCGATGAAGCCGAAAGCGCGCAAGCGCAGGTCAGCTGGATTTCTCCGATTGCCAGGGCACTGCTGAAGTCGCGGGAGGGGGATGTGGTCAAGCTTGCGACACCGGGCGGCGTGCACGAGATCGAGATATTGGCGGTGAGCTATCCGCCGCCCGCTGCAGCTTAAGGGGCCGGCACTGTCCGTGCGGCCGCGAGCACGGATGGCGTACGCCGCGCGGCCCGCAGCACGGCCTCGAGATGCGTGCGGTCGCGCACTGCGATCACGAAACGCAGATCGGTGGAGTCCTGCGGAGTTTCGTCGGCCATCTCCACGTGGGTGATGTCGGCCTCCGCGTCCGCCAGCGTTGCGGCGACGCGTGCGAGCACACCTTTGTCGTTGCGCACCGTGATGACGACGCCTGTCTCGAAGGTCCGGACCGGGTCGTCGGCCCATTCCACGGCAAAGAAACGTTCGCTGTCCTTGTGGCGCAAACGTTGGCCAACCCCGCACGCTTCGGTGTGCACGACCAAGCCTTCGCCATGGCCGAGGTAGCCCATGATCGGGTCGTCCGGAATGGGGCGGCAGCAGAGCGCGAAGCGGACCGAGGAGTTCTCGCTGCCGTCCAGCGTGACAGCCCCTTGCGAGACGGCTTCGTGCGCGGTGAAGCGCTCGCGGCTCAGCATCAGCGCATCGGGCTTCTCGCCGCGTTCTGCCAGGAGCGCCATGAGCCGCTTCGCAACGATGCTGGCGATGCGCTTGCCGAGACCGATGTCGGTCAGCAACTCCGAACGCGTGCGGTTGCCGGTGAATCGCAGCAGCTTTTCCCAGATCTGCTGGTGCTCCTCGTCATCGTCGGGCAGGTTGCCGAGGCCCTCGGCGCGCAACGCCTGGGCCAGGAGCTTTTCGCCCAGGCCTTCGGATTCGGCATGCGCCAGAGTCTTGAGGTAGTGGCGGATCTTGGAGCGGGCCCGTCCGGTTCGCACGAAGCCGAGCCACGCGGGATTTGGCGTCGACACGGGCGCCGTGATCACCTCGACCACGTCGCCATTCTTTAGCTCGGTGCGCAGCGGAACCTGGTCGCCGTTGATGCGCGCGGCTGAAGTGTGGTCGCCGATGTTGCTGTGGATCGCATAGGCGAAATCGACCACCGTCGCGCCACGGGGCAGCGCCAGGATCTGGCTCTTGGGCGTGAACACGTAGACCGCGTCGGGAAACAGGTCGACCTTGACGTGATCCCAGAATTCGGCCGCATCGCGCGTTTCATCCTGGATGTCGAGCAGCGACTGGAGCCACTTGGCGCCCAGACGATCGCTGGTCGCCGCGCTGGGCTCGGCCGCCTTGTAGAGCCAGTGAGCTGCCACGCCGGACTCGGCCACCACGTGCATGGCCTCGGTGCGCAGCTGGAATTCGACGTTGACGCCGGCCGGGCCGACCAGCGTGGTGTGCAGCGACTGGTAGCCGTTGAGCTTGGCGATCGCGATGTGGTCCTTGAACTTGCCGGGCAGGGGCTTGTACATCTGGTGCAGGATGCCGAGCCCGGTGTAGCAAGCGATCACCGTCGGCACGATCAGGCGGAAGCCGTAGATGTCGGTCACCTGGGCAAAGCTCAAATGCTTTTCTTCCATCTTGCGGTAGATGGAATAGAGCGTCTTCTCGCGGCCGGCCATCCGCACGCTCATGCCAGCTGCCGCGAAGGCAGTTTCGAGTTCCTGCTGCACCTTCTGAATCAGGTCGCGGCGTCGGCCGCGGGCCTTGGTGACCGCTTTTGCGAGGATCGCATAGCGCCAGGGCCTGAGATGGCGGAACGACAGATCCTGCAGTTCCCTGTAGGTCTGGTTGAGCCCGAGCCGGTGCGCGATGGGCGCGTAGATTTCGATCGTCTCACGCGAGATCCGGGCCCATTTCTCGCGCGGCGCATCGTCGAGCGTGCGCATGTTGTGCGTCCGGTCCGCCAGCTTGACGAGAATCACCCGCACATCGCGCGCCATGGCGAGCAGCATCTTGCGGAAGGACTCGGCCTGGTTCTCCTCGCGCGTGTTGAAGCGGAGCTTGTCCAGCTTGGTGAGGCCGTCGACGAGCTCTGCGACCGGTGCACCGAAGCGCTCGATCAGCTCCGACTTGGTCACGCCACAATCCTCGATGGCATCGTGCAGCAGGGCGGCCATCAGGGCCTGCGCATCGAGCTTCCATTCGGCGCATTGCGCCGCCACCGCGATAGGATGCGTGATGTAGGGTTCGCCGCTGTTGCGCAGCTGTCCCAAGTGCGCCTCATCGGCGAAGCGGTAGGCGCGGCGCACCTGTTCGACGTCTTCGACGCTCAGGTAGTCGAGCCGGTCGGTCAGCGCAGCGAAGCTGGCGGCAGCCGCGTTCAACGCCGCCGGACTCGGCCGTGGCGTGCCTCGGGGGGCATCGGACTGGGACTTGACAACCACGCTCATGGCTTCCACTTTAGCGTGGCAGTCGATTCGACGCGTCCAGGCATAAAAAAAGCACCGCAAGGCGGTGCTCTTTGTTGCAAGCGTGCGTCAACTCAGCCGGGCACTTTCTTGAGCATCTCGATCCCGATCTTGCCCTCTGCGATCTCGCGCAGGGCAGTGACACCGGGCTTGTTCTTGCTCTCGATCTTCGGCGCGTGGCCCTGGCTCAGCATGCGCGCACGGTAGGTGGCTGCCAGCACCAGCTGGAAGCGGTTCGGAATGTGTTGCAGGCAGTCTTCGACGGTGATGCGGGCCATGAGGATCTTTCGACGTACAGGTGATCGGGATCAGGGAATGTTCAGCGCGGCAAAAGTGTCGGCACGCGCGCGGCGCTGTGCCGAATACCGGAGCCGCTGAGCGTGGACAATCGCCTTGAGGTCAAAAAGTGCGCGCTCAAATAACTCGTTGATTATAACGAAGTCGAATTCGTTTGCGCGTGCCATCTCCTCGGCGGCGTTCTGCAGCCTCAGCTCGATGACCGCGGCGCTGTCCTCCCCGCGCCGTTCGAGCCGGGACCGCAGTTCCTCCCAACTCGGCGGCAGGATGAAGATCGTCACCGCGTTGGCAAAGGTTTTTCGGATCTGGAGCGCGCCCTGGAAGTCGATTTCGAGGATGACGTCCGCGCCTTGGGCGATCCGCTCTTCGATTGCCTTCTTCGAGGTGCCGTAGCGCTGGCCGTGAACGTGCGCCCATTCGACGAAGGCATCGGAGGCGACCATCGCGTCGAACTCCGAGTGCGAAGCGAAAAAGTACTCGCGACCATGCTTTTCCTGGCCGCGCGGGGGGCGGGTGGTGTGCGACACCGATGGCTGCACGGCGGAATCGAGCTCCATCAGGGCCTTGACCAGGCTTGATTTGCCGGCGCCGCTCGGCGCTGCGACCACGAAAATGTTGCCGGGGTAATCCATTCGCTCGTTCTCTGCTTATTCGATGTTCTGGACCTGCTCGCGCATCTGCTCGATCAGCACCTTCATGTCGACGCCGATCCGGGTGAGTTCGAGCGTCGCCGATTTGGAGCCCAGGGTGTTGGCCTCGCGATGCAGTTCCTGGATCAGGAAATCGAGGCGCTTGCCGATCTCGCCGCCCTTCTTGACCAGCCGCTCGATCTCTTCGAGGTGCGAGTTAAGGCGCGTCAGCTCCTCGGCGACATCAATGCGGATCGCAAAGGCCGTGGCTTCGGTCATGGCGCGATCCTGCGCCGCTTCCGGTGGCGTGCCGCCGGCGGCGAGGCCCATGGCCTCCTGCCAGCGCTCGAGAAAGCGGGTGCGCTGCTGCTCGACGAGCTGGGGCACCAGCGGCAGCGCCTGCTCGACCAGCTTGCGCAGCTGGGCAAGGTGATCCTGCAGCATCCGCGCAAGCCGGGCGCCTTCGCGCTCGCGCGCCGAAACAAGCGCCTTGAGCGTCTTCTCCGCCACCTCGGACAGCTCAGGCCCCAAGTCACCCTTCGCCTGTGTGTCGCCGGCCGCCAGGCGCAGCACGTCCGCCACGCTGAGTTCCCGGGCAGCCGGCAGCCAGGACTTGATGTTGTCCTGTACGCCGTTGAGCCGCTGGAGCAACTTGGGCGAGGGTTCGCCGATGCCCGCGGTACCGCCGCCTTCGATCGAGGCGCGCAGCTCGACCTTGCCGCGCTTGAGCTGCCCCGTCAGCAGTTCGCGCAAGGCCGGCTCGTGCTGGCGCAACTCCTCGGGCAATTTGAAAGTGAGGTCGAGAAAACGGCTGTTGACCGAGCGAATCTCGACCCCGAGCCGGCCCGCGCCATGGGGCCGCGGCTCGGTGTCGGCGTGGCTGCCCGCGGGGCCGTTCTGGCCGCTGGCATAGCCGGTCATGCTGTAAACTGGCATTGCGCCTCGCTGTGAAATTGTGTGTACGCACCGAGACGACGGCACGGCGTTCGCTTGCCGCACCATCGCCTTCGGGCGAAACTCCCGGATTATGTCAAAGGTCAAACCTTCGCCCCTGTTGCCTGACACGGTCATCGGCGGTTATCGCGTCGTGCGTCGGCTTTCTGCCGGTGGTTTCGGCGTCGTCTACCTCTCCGTCGACCAAAGTGGCCAGCAGGTGGCCATCAAGGAATACCTTCCTTCCTCCCTGGCAACCCGGGGCACCGGCGAGCTTGCGCCCCAGGTGCCGCCCGAAAAGCTGTCGCTCTACCGGCTGGGGCTGAAGAGCTTTTTCGAGGAAGGGCGTTCGCTCGCGCAGATCTCGCATGCCTCGGTGGTCAGCGTGCTCAACTTCTTCCGCGAGAACGAAACCGTCTACATGGTCATGAACTACCTGGAGGGCGCCACCCTGCAGGATTTCATCGTGACCGCGCGGGACCTCAAGAAACAGAAGGTCTTCCGTGAGTCCACCATCCGTTCGCTGTTCGACGAGATCCTGCGCGGCCTGCGCATCGTGCACCAGCACAAGATGCTTCACCTGGACATCAAGCCGGCCAACATCTTCGTGACCGACGACGATCGCGCGGTGATGATCGATTTCGGCGCCGCGCGCGAAGTGCTCTCCAAGGAAGGCAACTTCATCCGCCCGATGTACACGCCCGGCTTCGCGGCGCCAGAGATGTACCGCCGCGATTCGTCGATGGGCCCCTGGACCGACATCTACGCCATCGGCGCCTGCATCTATGCCTGCATGCAGGGCTATCCCCCGAACGACGCCCCGCAGCGCATCGAGAAAGACCGGCTCGGCCTGTCGCTCTCGCGCCTGCGCGGCATCTACTCCGACAACCTGATCGAAGTGGTCGAGTGGTGCATGTCGCTCGACCCGCTCTCGCGTCCGCAGTCGGTCTTCGCGCTGCAGAAGGAGCTGAGCCGCGAAGGCGAGCGCCGCTACACCAAGCTCACGGTGAGCGAGAAGGTCCGGCTGTCGATCGACAACATGCGGTCCTTCGAAAAGAAGGGGTTGCCGAAGGCGGCAGCGCCGACGACACGTCCGGCATGAAATTCTCCGTCTTCCAGGTCAGCCGCAAGGGTGGCCGTCTCAAGAACGAAGACCGCATGGGCTACTGCTACACGCGCGAATCGGGCCTCTTCGTGCTGGCGGACGGCATGGGCGGGCATCCCGAAGGCGAGGTGGCGGCCCAGCTGGCGCTGCAGACCATCGCGGCGCTGTACCAGCGCGAGGCGCGACCGATCGTCAAGGACGTCAAGGCATTCCTGACTGCGTCGGTGATGGCCGCGCACCAGCAGATCATGCGCTACGCAGGCAACAAGGGCATGCTCGACACCCCGCGCACGACGGTGGTTGCCGCCGTTCTGCAGGGGACCACCGCCACCTGGATCCATTGCGGCGACTCGCGGCTCTACGTGGTGCGCGACGGCGAGCTGCTGACCCGCACGCGCGACCACTCCCACGCCGAGCGGCCGCGCGCCAACGCCGGGGCCGAGATCGTCAACCGCAACCTGCTGCTGACCTGCCTGGGTTCCCCGACCACGCCGCTGTTCGACATCTCGGCGCCGCTGCAGCTCCAGCGCGGCGACCGCATCATGCTGTGCTCCGACGGCCTCTGGGGCGTGCTGGACGAAGCCCTGATCGTGCACACGCTCTCCTCCGGCAAGCCCGTCTCCGATGCGGCGCCCGACCTGGCCGAGATGGCACTGCGCAACGGCGGCACCCACAGCGACAACGTGACGCTGATCGCGCTCGAGTGGGAGATGCCCGAGGCGACGGGCCAGGCACGCGGCGTGTCGACCGACAGCATCAGCGACGGCGTGTTCGCCTCGACCATCCAGGCCGGCATGCCCTCCGACAGCGAACTCGACGACCTCGACGAGGACGCGATCGAACGCTCGATTGCCGAAATCAACGAGGCGATACGACGCTCCGCTGCGCGCAAAGCCTGATTTTTCTTCCTTCTTTTTTCGCTCCACATGACAGTTTTCGTACGAAGCGGCGGCCGTGCCGCCGACCAGTTGCGCCCCGTGCGCGTCACGCGCGGTTTCACGATTCACGCCGAGGGCTCGGTGCTGATCGAGTTCGGCCAGACGCGCGTGTTGTGCACCGCCTCGGTCGAGGAAAAGGTGCCGCCGCACAAGCGCGGCAGCGGCGAGGGCTGGGTCACGGCCGAGTACGGCATGCTGCCGCGCGCCACGCATACGCGCAGCGATCGAGAAGCGGCGCGCGGCAAGCAGAGCGGCCGCACGCAGGAAATCCAGCGCCTCATCGGCCGCTCCATGCGCGCCGTGTTCAATCTGGCCGCGCTGGGGGAGCGCACGATCCATCTCGACTGCGATGTGCTGCAGGCCGACGGCGGTACGCGCACGGCCGCGATCACCGGCGCCTTCGTGGCGGCGCAGGATGCAGTCGACAAGCTGCTGGCCGCGGGCAAGATCGCGGCCTCGCCCATTCGCGGTCACGTGGCCGCGGTCTCCGTCGGCATCGTGCAGGGCACGCCCTTGCTGGATCTCGAATACATCGAAGACTCGGCCTGCGACACCGACATGAACGTGGTGATGACCGGCGCCGGCCATTTCGTCGAAGTGCAGGGCACGGCCGAAGGAGCGGCCTTCTCGCGCGAAGAGATGAATGCGCTGCTGGTGCTGGCCGAAAAGGGTATCGCCGAATTGACTGCGCTGCAGGCGCAGGCATTGTCGAACGGATGAAGCTGGTTCTGGCCTCCAACAACGCCGGCAAGCTCGCCGAGCTGCAGGCCTTGTTTGCGCCGCTCGGCGTCGAGCTGGTGCGGCAGTCTGAACTCCAGGTCGGCGAGGCCGAGGAACCCTTTCTCACCTTCGTCGAGAACGCGCTGGCCAAGGCGCGCCACGCCTCGGCGGCGACCGGCCTGCCGGCCATCGCGGACGATGCGGGCCTTTGCGTCGAGGCATTCGGCGGGCTGCCCGGCGTGGCCACCGCCTACTACGCCACCCAGTTCGGCTACGAGAAGGGCGACGCGAACAACGTGCGCGCGCTGCTCGAGCAGATGGCCGGCGTCGCCGACCGCCGCGCCGCGCTCGTCAGCACGCTGGTTGCGCTGCGCCGCGCCGACGATCCCGAGCCCTTGATCGCGGTGGGCCGCGCCGCGGGCGAGATCACGCGCGAGCCCTTCGGCGACAACGGCTTCGGTTTCGATCCAGTCATGTGGCTGCCGCAGTTCGGCAAGACCTTCGCCCAGCTGGCGACCGAAGTGAAGAACGCCAACAGCCATCGCGGCCAGGCAGCGCGCGCGATGCTGGCCTTGATGCGGGAGCGCTGGCTGTGAGCCTCGTCGTCCCGATCACCAGCAACGCGCAGGAGCGCGCCGGTGGCGCGGCTCATGCCAACGACGTGCTGCACCTGATGCGGCCGGGGCCGCTGCAGCTGTCGGCGCTGCCGCCGCTGTCGCTCTACGTCCACCTGCCCTGGTGCCTGCGCAAGTGCCCTTACTGCGACTTCAACTCGCACGAGTGGCGCGGCGGCGATGGCGACGCATTGCCGGAGCAACGCTATCTCGATGCGCTGATCGCGGACCTCGACGCCGCTCTGCCCCTGATCTGGGGCCGCGGCGTGCACACCATCTTCATCGGCGGCGGCACGCCCAGCTTGTTCTCGCCGGCCGCCATCGACCGCCTGCTCGGCGACCTGCGTGCCCGGCTCAAGCTCGCGCCCGACTGCGAGATCACGCTGGAGGCCAACCCCGGCACCTTCGAGCGCGATCGCTTCCGCGCCTACCGGGCGGCCGGCGTCACGCGGCTGTCGGTCGGCGTGCAGAGCTTCAACGACGAGCACCTGAAGGCGCTCGGCCGCGTGCACGACCGCGCGCAGGCCATCGCGGCGGTCGAGGAGGCAGCGCTCGCCTTCGACACCTTCAATCTCGACCTGATGTACGCGCTGCCGGGCCAGACCCTGGAGGGCCTCGACGCGGACCTCGATCAGGCGCTGGCGCTGGCGCCGCCGCATCTGTCGGTCTATCACCTGACCATCGAGCCCAACACCTACTTCGCCAAGTTTCCGCCGGTGGTGCCGGAAGACGACGCCGCCTACGCGATGCTCGACCGCATCACCGAGCGCACCGCGCAGAATGGTCTCAACCGCTACGAGATCTCGGCCTATGCGCGTGCGGGCCATGCCTGTGCGCACAACCTCAATTACTGGCAGTTCGGCGACTACCTCGGCATCGGCGCCGGCGCGCACAGCAAGCTGAGTTTTGCGCACCGCGTGGTACGGCAGGTGCGCTTCCGGGAGCCGCGTCTCTACATGGACAATGCGCTCGCCGGCCAGGCGATCGCGCAGAGCGACGAGGTCGGCCTTGCCGAGCTGCCCTTCGAATTCATGCTCAACGCCCTGCGCCTCAAGGAGGGCTTCACGCTGGCGCAGTTCGGCGAACGCACCGGGCTGGCCATCACCGCCATTCAGTGCGGGCTCGAGGAAGCCGAGCGCAAAGGCCTGATCGAGCGTGACCTCGCGCGCGTCTGGCCGACGGCGCGCGGCTTCGACTTCCTGAGCGATCTGCAGGCCATCTTCCTGCCGGATGCGTGAGCGCAAAACCATGCCGAACCGAACGCTCCCGGATGAAACCCAGCGCAGGTCGCGTGGACGACCCAGTCCAGAGCAGGCGGCGGCCCTGCGCGAGTCCTTCCTCGCTGCTGCATTGAAGTCTTTTCTCGAGAACGGCTACGCGGCGACCAGCATCGAGGCCATCGCGCGCGATGCGGGCGTCGCCAAGATCACCATCTACCGCCAGTTCGAGAACAAGGAGGCCTTGTTTCGGGAGGTCGTGCACCGTGCGGTCAGCAGTGCCCGCGACACCATGCAGGCCACTCTCGTGCGGCACGGTGCTGACGAAAGGGAGATCCTGCTCGACCTGGTCGAACGCATGTACCTCGGCGCCACCGAGCCGAAGACGCTGGCCCTGCTGCGCCTGGTGATCGCGGAGGCCGTGCGCTTTCCTGAACTCGCGAAGTCGCTCTATGCCGAGAACAGCTACGTGCTCGCACCGGTGGTCGAGTACCTGGCCGAGGCGCACCGCACCGGAAAGCTGCACGTGCCTTCTCCGGAACTGGCGGCGGTGCAGCTTTCGACGCTGGCCTTTGGCGGCGTGCGTTTCTTCATCTCGAAGCCGCTCGCAGGCCCCGAAGAGCGCCGCGCCTGGGCCACGGGCATTGTGGACCTGGTGATGCGCGGGTGGGCCCCGACTCCGCCCGGCGACTAAAATCGCCCGCACGCCTTCGCGCAAAGCGAAGACAGTCCCGGAGAGTTGGGTGAGTGGTTTAAACCAGCAGTCTTGAAAACTGCCGACGGGCAACCGTCCGTGAGTTCGAATCTCACACTCTCCGCCGGCCAGGTGCGCACCGGCTGCTATCGGCACGCGAAGCTGGAGGCCGATTCGATGCTGTCGCCTACGTAGGCCGCCGTTTTTGGATACGGGCACAGCGGCCGCGTGCGATCGGCCGACCAGTCGGCAGGCAATTCGGTGTTGACCACATTGGCGCCCGCCCCGCGAGCCGCGGCAATGATCGCCGTAGGCGCCTTGCCCTGTTCCACCCACGCGACGAGCGGCGTCAGCATGTCGAACTGGTCGGTGGCTGGGCCGCGCCCGCAATGATTCATGCCGGGCACCGGAAAGAAGCGAGCAAAGCCGGATGCATCGCCGCCGTTCGCCGCGCGCAATTGCTCGTACCAACTTGTCGTGTCGTCCGACGAGAACACCGCATCGCTGGTGCCGTGATAGACGAAGAGCTTGCTGCCGCGGTCGCGAAGCGCGGAAAGGTTGCTCGGGTTCGGCGGCGTCATGAAGGACATCGATGACTCGGTGTAGAGCGCAGTGCTCGCGAAGATGCTCGGCGCATCGATGTCCATGCTGAATCCGAGCGCGAAATCGATGCCGGACAGGCGGCTCGGTCCCAGCGGCGGGGTGCTGAAAACGAAGCCGACCGCAGCGGTATCCAGGCTTTGCGAATTGGAGAACTCCCACTGGCGCCAATCGGCACGGTTGATGCCGGCATCGTAGGGAAAGCTGCTGTAGATCGCCGTGCCCGCGCTGTTCCTCGCGCCGGAGAAGACGTTGTCGAGCACGCTCTTTTGCGCGGCCGTGAGGCAGCTGCCGTCGCGCGCGCCGCCGCATGTGGGTACGGCGGTGGCCAGATCGAATGCCTGTTTGCACATCTGGACGTCCGCGACCATCCCGTCCGCCGCTCCGTCCAGTGCGTCGCAACGCGCGAGCACCGCGTTGGCCACCGTGTTCATCTCCGCTTGCGTGAAGGCGGACCGCACGGCCCTCTGAGGTGAGGCGGTTCGTGGGCCATCGATGTGACCGGGAAAACGGGGCTCGTCTTCAATGCCGACGGGGCGAGCATCTTGGACTCCTGGCCCGGGGTGGACCCGGGTAGTCATAACGTTATTTCAAATAATCAATATAGTTTTCAGAGATAACTAAATAATAGGGAAAACCCGCAGGACCCCGGTCGACACGGCGGCAGCGCGATGGCGTATCACACGTCTATGTCGTCTGATGTCATAAGTGTGCAGACGGACCTGATCCGCAGCCGTTGATTGCACTTCAGTGGCGGTTGTACTGTGCCAGTCATGGTTTCCACCAGTCCTGACTGGAAGCTCAAGTCATACGATGACCGACGACATGCTGCACCGTGGCGCCAAGAATCATGACAACCAGGCGTTCCGGCGCACATGCCGTCGAAACCGTGCCGTGCGCTCGCCGCCCGGCCGGGTCTCGTCCACGGCCCGATCCCCGGTCACCAGGGCATGAGATTCCCCCGGTGTTACCGGAGGTGGGCGAATCCACCTTTTGAGGAGCAGCGATGAAACGCAGAAGATTCGTGATGTCCGGACTCAGCCCGCTGGCCCTGGCCGCCTGCGGTGGCGGCGGCGATGGCGGGGCCCCAGCCCTTGCCAGCGCCGGGAGCTCGAAACCCGACGCTGTCGCGGACGAGAAACCTGATGCCGCAGACAAGTTCCGCAAGCGCGTCCGCTCGGCGCTGCGGCAAGCGGTCCGCTTCATGGACGAAGAAGTGTCTTACCGAGGCGGCTACGTCTGGGCCTACCTGCCCGACCTGTCGGTCAGCTGGGGCGAGATGGAGGCCAAGCGCACCATGTGCTGGATCCAGCCGCCCGGCACGCCTTCGGCCGGCCACGCCTTCCTAGACGCCTACCACGCGACCGGCGACGAGCTCTTCTACAAGGCCGCCGAGCGCACCGCGCTTGCGCTGATTGCGGCGCAGCATCCGGCCGGCGGCTGGAACTACATCCATGACTTCGCCGGCGAGGCCTCGCTCAAGCATTGGTACGAGACGATCGGCGCCAACGGCTGGCGGCTCGAGGAGTTCCAGCACTACTACGGCAACGCGACCTTCGACGACGCGGGCACCGCGGTGGCGTCGCAGTTCCTGCTGCGCATGTACCTCGAGAAGCGCGATCGGCGCTTCCGCGGCCCGCTGTACAAGGCGATCGACTTCGTGACCGGCGCGCAGTTCAGCAGCGGCATCGCCGACGGCGGCTGGCCGCAACGTTATCCGCCGTTCCCGGGCTCGGTCTCGTCGATGCCGCTGCCCAACCCGCAGCAGCTGCCGCCGGGCGCGACCCAGGGAATGGAAGACGGCGACTACACGCGCCAGATCACGTTCAACGACGACGTGGCCGGCGAGAACATCAAGTTCATGCTGATGTGCGTGGTGGGACTCGGCGAGACCCGCTTGATCGAACCGGTGCAGCGCGCGATGCAATGCCTGCGGCGCCTGCAGCAGCCGGGGCCGCAGGCCGGCTGGGCGCTGCAGCACCTGACCGAGGACCGCGACGGCCGCCCGGCCGGGGCGCCGGCCGGCGCGCGCACCTACGAGCCGCGCTCGCTCGCGACGCACACGACGCAGACCAACGTGCTGCAGCTGTTCCACTACTTCCGGCTGACCGGCGACAGGACGTTCCTGGCGCGGGTGCCGGAAGCGATCGCGTGGCTCAACAGCTGCAAGCTGACGCCCGAGATGATTGCCGACAACCCGCAGCTCGCCGGACGCACGCATCCCACCTTCATCGAGCTGGGGACGAACCAGCCGCGTTTTGTCCACCGCTACGGCTCGAACATCTGGAACGGTGCGTACTACTTCGATGACGACCATCGCGCCACGCTCAGCCACTACTCGGCGGGCCGCAGCGTCAACATCGGCAGTCTTCAGGCAACCTACGACCTGCTCGCGTCGATGAGCGATGCCGCGATTGCCGAGATGACTGCGGGGTCGCCGCTGAAGGTCAGCAGGCCGAGAGACCTGCCGAAGTACTTCTCGCTGCGCGAAGTCGACTTCCCCGACCTGTTCGCGGGCGCGACGATGACCAGCCCGACGGTCACCGAGGCGCAGGCACAGGCGGTGGTCGACGCGCTCGGCGACAAGGACTATTGGCTCTCGCCGATCGCGTTCGTCACCAACCCGTTCCGCGGCAACGGCCCCACCACGCCGTATACGGGCGACGCCTACCGCAGCAAGCACGTGGGCGACGTCTACGACACCTCGCCGTACGACCCGCTCACCCCGCCCGAGATCGAGCCCTACCAGCCGCGCGAGCGGCCGCTGGGCATCTCGACCAGCGACTTCGTCGCCAACACGGGCAAGCTGGTCGCGTTCCTCGCTCCGGTGGTGTGAGAGCGCAGCGGGTGAATCCGCTGTAACAGAAAGGCTGGTGCAGCAGAGGGGCACCAGCCTTTCGGCTAGCCCGTCCGCTGCGCCTGCAGCAGATCGGCCACTTGCCTGCGCAAGTCTTCGTTCTCGGCCGTCAGGTCGGCCACGCGCTGTTCCAGCCGTTGCACGAGATCGGGCTTTGCCGAGTCGTCGGATGGCGCCGATTCCTCGCGCGGCTTGCGCCTGGCCTCGCGGACGCGCTTGGCGACCTGCTTCAGTTCATCCTTGCCGGCGATTGCGGCAGCCACCTGTTCTTCGGCCGGCAAGCTCGCCACGGCCGCCGCGGCATTGATCGAGATCGTGCCGGACTTGACGGCCGCCACCAGCTCGGGCGCGGCCTGCTTGCGGATCTTCTCGATCATCACCACCTGGCTGCTGCTGATGCGAGCGGCCTTGGCGACGGCTTCACGGCTGTTCAACGGCGCGGACGAGTCTGCCGAGGTCTGAACCTCTGCCGGCGCGGTCGCTGCCGGCGTGCGGGCCTGCCGTTCGGCCACGATCTCCTTCTTTCTGAGCGCCAGCACGCCTCGCAGGAAGTCCGAGACGCTGCGTCGGCCCAGGTGCTGGTCGATCATCCACAGGTGCACGTCCTCGATGGATTGGAAGCGCGTGTTCTGCACAGTCTGGAACGGCAGCCCGTGCTTCTGGCAGATGCCGTAGCGGTTGTGGCCATCTACCAGGACATCGCCCCACAGCACCAGTGCATCGCGACAGCCTTCGGCCAGGATGCTTCGCTCCAGCGCTTCGTGTTCCTCGGGGGTCAACGGGTCGATATAGGTTCTTAGTTCTTCGTTGACGACGATATTCATGGATGCGGGATCAGGGATAGGGGCGGCATTCTCTCAGAGCGCGAGTTGCATCTCCACCTGACGGATGCCGGTTGCCAGCCCGCGCGCGGTCACCGCGCGAAACAGGGCGCTGTCCGGCGGCTCGTCGACCAGCCGCCATGTCGTGCCGACGCGCGCGCAGGCGAGGGCGTCCAGCAGATCGGAAGCCGCGGCCTCGTCGAGCGCGCCGGCATCGAGCAGCGCGCTGTTCTCGCTGCCTTCGAGATAGACGGCGTAGCCGACGATGGCGGCGTCCCGCTGCACGCCGAGGGCTACTGCCCCCTCGGTCGCGACGGCGCCCAGCACCGTGGGGATTTCGCGGCGCCAGGTCGGACGTGTGTCCGCATTGCACAGCGCATGCGCGGATGCGAGGGCGGCAGCGTCGAGCGCCATACCGGCAGATGCGCGGCCTTGCGCAAGTGTTCCCTCCAGAACCACCAAGGGCCGAATCTCCGCGAAGCCCGCCTTGCGGTAGAGCATCCGGGCCGGGTTCTGTTCGATGACCTCGAGGACGATTTCGCGCATCCCCGCGTCCGACAAGGCCGAGATCTGTGCCTCGAGCAGCGCCCTTGCCAGCCCTCGGCCCCGCTGCGCGCCGGCGATGCCGAAGCCGGCCAAGTAGGCACGCTCCTGCCTGCGGCCCACGAGCGAAATGCCATGGAGCGCGTCGCCGATCAGGAGCAGCCTGGAAAGGTCCAGGTCGGCGCTCGCGCGCCGCAGATGTCTCTCGAAGAGCGGTTCGGTGAAGGCGATCGGAACGAAGTAGTTTTCGTAGGCGCGATTCCAGAGCGCGGTGAGTTCGCTGCGGCCGAATTCGGCGGCGGGGGCGAAGCGGGTGTCGGGCCTGCTCTGCATTCAAAGCCCCGCGGCCAGCGAACGCGGAACCTTGATCCGCATGTCCAGCAGCATCTGCCCCATGCCCTTGCCGAGCGGATCCATGCGCATCGATGAAGGCCCGCCGCCGTCGAGCGCATCGTGCAGCAGCAGGTTCATCGCGGCGATGCCGGGCAGGTAGAAGCGTTCCACCTTGCCGTGAACCAGGTGCGCGAAATAGGCGCCCACGGCATCGGGCGTCACGCGTTCCCACAGCAGCGGCAGCCATTCGGGGCGGCGTGCGACCAGGCCGATGTTCGAGAGGTTGCCCTTGTCGCCGCTGCGCGCCCAGGCGAGCTGGATGAGGCGCACTTTCTCCATCGGCTCATCGGGATCGATCCATGGAGAGGGCGTTGGCACATCGGGCGCGACACCGTCGCCCGTTCCCGCCGGAACGGGCACCGCATGCCGCTCGCCGTCGAGCACGAAGGCGACCGGCACTGCCTCTTTCTCCAGCAGAAAAGAGAAGGGCTCGATCAGAGGCGACACCGAAGGCCGCCCGCCGCCCGGGCCAGTGGTGCCGGGCGCCCACGAGGTGCCCGCCGGCGCGATCTCGCGCGCGAACATCGCGAGCGCGGCCTTCTGCGGATGATTGGCCACCACCCGCATCATGACCTCGCGCGACGCCCGCGTGCACGCATGCGGGCCGTAGAGCGACTCGGCGCCGATCACTTCGATGTAGGTGGAGGTGAAGGGCGGCTGCCCGCTCTCGCGCAGGATGCGGCCGGTGCGCTCGATGATCGCCTCGGCCGTGCGTCGGGCCTTCTTCTCGGCATCGATGCCGACGATCACCAGGCTGCCCGCGCAGCGGTAGCCACCCTGCTGGGTCGCCGAAACCTTGTAGCTCGGCGTCGGCGGGCGTCCTTTGGCAGGACTCACGCGCACGCGGTTCTCTCCCTGCTGCTCGATCACGACCTCGCGGAAGTCGCAGCTCACGTCCGGTAGCAGATAGGCGCCGGGGTCGCCGATCTCGTAGAGCAGTTGCTCGGCCACCGCCGCGCGGACCACCTTGCCGCCGGTGCCCTCGGGCTTGGTCAGGACGAAGCTGCCGTCGGCATGGCACTCGACGATCGGGTAGCCGATGTTTGCCCAGTCCGGGATCTCTTCCCAGTCGGTGTGCAGGCCGCCGGTCGCCTGGCAGCCGCACTCGATGATGTGGCCGGCGAGGCTGCCGGAGGCCAGCAGGTCGAAGTCGTCGTGGGTCCAGCCGAATTCGTGCATCAGCGGCCCCAGCGTCACGGCGCTGTCGACGCAGCGTCCGGTGATCACCACCTCGGCACCGGCCGCCAGCGCGGCGGCGATCGGCGCGGCGCCGAGGTAGGCGTTGGCGCTCAGCACCTTCTCGGGCAAGGCGTCGCCGCTGAACATGTCCTGGATGCCGCGCTCGCGCACGGCCGGCATCTGCGCGCCGATGTCGTCGCCTTCGACCACGGCGATGCGCAGCGCGATGCCTTCGGCTTCGGCCATGGCCTGCAGCGCAGCCGCGCAGCCGTGCGGATTGATGCCGCCCGCGTTGCTGATCACCTTGATCCCTTGCCGCTTCACCTCGCCGAGCACCGGCTTCATCGCGATGTCGACGAAGTCGGTGGCCCAGCCCAGCTCGGGCTGCTTGGCGCGCGCCGCCGCCAGGATGGCCATCGTGGTCTCGGCCAGGTAGTCGAACACCAGGTAGTCGAGCCGCCCTCCCTTCACCAGTTGCGGCGCGGCCACCATGCTGTCGCCCCAGAAGCCGGAGGCGCCGCCGATGCGGACGATCTTGCTGCTGCTTGTCATGGAGATGCAGCTTAGCGATCCGCCGCGCGCTGCGCTTGCGTCAACTCGCTAGTGGACCAGGGCCGCAGCCACTACGCGCAAGACCTGGGCGCGCCGGGCCGCTAGCCTTGGTCGCGACAAGGAGTCGTCAATGGACTTTCTCGATGCGCCGCCGCTGCCCTTCTATTTCAGTCCCGATCACGAGCAGTTCCGCGCCAGCGTCCGCGACTTCATCTCGCGCGAGATCACGCCCAACGTGAACGCGTGGGACGAGGCCGAGACCTTTCCGCGCTCGCTCTATGCGCGCTCGGCCGAACTCGGCATCCTGGGGCTGGGCTATCCGGAGGAATACGGCGGCACGCCGGCCGACGTGTTCTACCAGCTCGTGGTGGCCGAGGAGTTCGCGCGCTGCGGTTCTGGCGGCGTGCAGGCCTCGATGAACTCGCACGGCATCGCGCTGCCGCCGATTCTTGCCGCGGGCAGCGAAGAGTTGAAACGCCGCGTCATCCCGCCGGTGCTCGCGGGCCGCAAGATTGCTGCGCTGGCCGTCACCGAGCCCTCGGGCGGCTCCGACGTGGCCAACCTGAAGACCACCGCGATCCGCGACGGCGATCACTACATCGTGAACGGCGAGAAGACCTTCATCACCTCGGGCGTGCGCGCCGACTTCATCACGACTGCGGTGCGCACCGCCCCGAAGGTCTTGGGCGCCGGCGGCATCTCCGCGCTGGTGATCGAGGGTGGCACGCCGGGGCTCACCCGCACGCCGCTCAAGAAGATGGGCTGGTGGAGTTCCGACACCGCGCACCTTCGCTTCGACGACTGCCGGGTGCCGGTGGCCAACCTCGTGGGCGAGGAGAACCGCGGCTTCAAGCTCTTCATGCGCAACTTCAACACCGAGCGCCTGCTGATGGCGTCGCTGGCCTGCGGCTATGCCGAGGTCTGTCTGGAGGAGGCTGTGGACTGGGCGCGCCAGCGCACGATCGGCGGCACGGCGCTGTCCGAGCGGCAGGTGGTGCGCCACAAGCTGATGGACATGACCCTGCGCATCGACGCTGCGCGCGCGCTCGTCTACGACCTGGCCTACCGCATCGAGCACCAGCTCGCCGACCCGGCGCAACTGGTGGCGCGCATCTGCCTGGCCAAGGTGCAGGCGACGCAGGCCATGCAGTTCTGTGCCGACCAGGCGGTGCAGCTGCTGGGCGGCATGGGCTACATGCGCGGCACGAAGAGCGAGCGCATCTACCGTGAGGTCAAGGTGATGATGATCGGCGGCGGATCGGAAGAGGTCATGAAGGACCTGGCCGCGCGGCAGCTGGGCCTTTGAGGCGCAAGGAAAAAAGAACATGGCAAGCATCGAGTCGACCATCTATCCCGACAGCGAATCCTTCCAGGCCAACCGCGAGGGCATGCTGGCCCTGCTCGAACGCGTGCGCGCCTGCGAGCAGCGCAGCGCGGCGAGCTCGGCCCGATCGCGCGAGCGCTTCGAGCAACGCGGCCAGCTGCTGCCGCGCGATCGGGTTTCGCTGCTGCTCGATCCGGGCTCGCCTTTTCTCGAAATCGCATCGCTGGCCGGTCTCGGCCTGGACAAGCCCGAGCTCGACCAGAGCGTGCCGGGCGGCGGCATCATCGGCGGCATCGGCTGGGTCTCGGGCGTGCGCGTAATGGTCAATGCCTCCGACTCAGGCATCGATGCCGGCGCGCTGCAGCCCATGGGCCTCGACAAGGCGCTACGCATGCAGGAGCTCGCGCTCGAGAACAAGCTGCCTTACGTCCAGCTGGTCGAGAGCGCAGGCGCCAACCTGCTCACCTACAAGGTCGAGGAGTTCATCAAGGGCGGCAGCCTGTTCCGCAACATCGCGCGCATGTCGGCGGCCGGCCTGCCGGTGATCACGGTGACGCACGGCTCCTCCACCGCTGGCGGCGCCTACCAGACGGGCCTGTCGGACTACATCGTGATGGTGCGGGGCCGCTCGCGCGCCTTTCTCGCCGGGCCGCCGCTGCTGAAGGCCGCGACCGGCGAGATCGCGACCGAGGAGGAGCTGGGCGGCGCCCTCATGCACACCTCGATCTCGGGCCTCGGTGACTACCTGGCCGAAGACGACCGCGACGCGATCCGCATCGCGCGCGAGATCCTCGCCCACATCGACTGGAACCGCGAGCTGCCGGCCGAGGCGCCGCGCCGCTTCAAGCCGCCGCGCCACGACGCCGAGGAGCTGCTGGGCATCATGCCCATGGATCCCAAGCGCCCGGTCGACATGCGGCAGGTGATCGCGCGCATCGCCGACGACTCCGAGTTCCTGGCCTTCGGCGAGAACTACGGCAGCGCCACCGTGGTCGGCCACATCAAGATCGAGGGGCTGCCGCTCGGCGTCGTCACCAACAACGGCCCCATCGACAGCGCCGGCGCCAACAAGGCAACCCACTTCATCCAGGCCTGCTGCCAGGCACGGACGCCGATCCTCTACCTCAACAACACGACCGGCTACATGGTCGGCAAGGCGCATGAGGAGGCCGGCATGATCAAGCACGGCTCCAAGATGATCCAGGCCGTGACCAACGCCACCGTGCCGCAGATCACGCTCTATTGCGGCGCCTCCTACGGCGCCGGCAACTACGGCATGTGCGGGCGCGGCTTCCATCCGCGCTTCTGCTTCTCGTGGCCCAACGCCAGGACGGCGGTGATGGGCGCCGAGCAGGCGGCCGGCACCATGGTCATGGTCACCGAGGCCGCGATGAAGCGCAAGGGCGCGGTGGACCAGGCCAAGCTCGACGAGCTGGAGCGCCGCATCATCGAGCGCTTCGAGAGCCAGACCAGCGTGTTCACCACCAGCGCGCGCCTGCTCGACGACGGCGTGATCGATCCGCGCGACACGCGCGCCGTGATCGCCCAAGTGCTCTCGATCTGCCGCGATGCCGAGCTGCGCCGGCCGCAGGCGATGCAGTTCTCCGTGGCGCGTCCCTGAGTCATGGCCATGCCATCCACGCCCTTCCGCAAGATCCTCATCGCCAACCGCGGCGAGATCGCGCTGCGCATCATCCGCAGCGCGCGTGCCCTCGGCTTTCGCACCGTGGCCGTGTATTCCACCGCCGATGCCGATGCGCGCCACGTGCAGGAGGCCGACCAGTCGGTCTGCATCGGCGAGCCCTTGCCGTCGCAGTCGTACCTGTGCATCCCGGCGATTCTCGAAGCGGCCGCATTGGCGGGCGCGGACGCGGTGCATCCGGGCTACGGTTTTCTGGCCGAGAACGAAGCCTTCGCCCGTGCCTGCAAGAAGGCCGGCCTGGTGTTCATCGGCCCTTCGCCCGAGGCGATCGCCGCGATGGGCCACAAGGCCGGTGCCAAGACATTGATGCAGGCCGCCGGCGTGCCCTGCATTCCGGGCTACCAGGGCGACGACCAGAGCGATGCATGCTTCGCCGCGGAAGCCGAGCGCATCAGCTTCCCGGTGATGATCAAGGCCGCCGCCGGCGGCGGCGGGCGCGGCATGCGGCTGGCGCCCTCGGCGAAGGCGTTTCCCGCGCTGCTGCAGAGCGCGCGCTCCGAAGCGGAAGCCGCCTTCGGCAACCCGGAGCTCATCCTCGAGCGCGCGATCGTCGCGCCGCGCCACATCGAGATCCAGGTCTTCGCCGACCGCCACGGCCATGCCATCCATCTCGGCGAGCGCGACTGCTCGGTGCAGCGCCGCCACCAGAAGATCATCGAGGAGGCGCCCTCGCCGGCGGTGGATGCGGTGCTGCGCGAGCGCATGGGTGCGATGGCCGTAGCGGCAGTGAAGGCCATCGGCTACGAGGGCGCGGGCACGCTCGAGTTCCTGCTCGACGGCGAGGGCAACTACTACTTCATGGAGATGAACACGCGGCTGCAGGTGGAGCATCCGGTCACCGAGGCCATCACCGGACTCGACCTGGTGGAGCTGCAGCTGCGCGTGGCGGCCGGCGAGCCCTTGCCGCTCGCGCAGCAGGAGGTGCGCTTCGACGGCCACGCGATCGAGGTCCGCCTCTGTGCAGAAGATGTTGCGCAAGGCTTCATGCCCCAGAGCGGCACCATGGCGCTGTGGCAGATGCCGCCGCAGTTGCGCGTGGAAGATGCGCTGCGCTCGGGCGCCGAGATTCCGCCCTTCTACGACTCGATGATCGCCAAGCTCATCGCGCACGGCCGCACGCGCGAGGAGGCGCGGCGCAAGCTGATGGCCGGCCTCGAGGATGCGGTGGCGCTGGGCGTGACGACCAATCAGCTCTTCCTGCAGCGCTGCCTTGCGCACCCGGTGTTCGCGGCCGGCGGTGCGAGCACCGCCTTCATCGACCAGCAGCAGGAAGAGCTGCTCGCATCGGACAGCGCCACGCAGGACCGTGCCGCCGCGCTCGCGGCCGTGCTGCTCTGCGACGTTGCCGGAGAGCGGCCGTCCCAAGGGCGCCCCCTGACGCACACGCTGCCGATCTCGCTGCGCTTCACGCTCGACGGCCGGATGCTCGGCGCCGGCGTCGTGCGCGCGCATCCCGATCGGTTCAGCGTGGGCATCGACGAAAGCGTCTTCGAGATCGATCGAGTCGAACGGGTGCAGACTTCGGTGCGCTTCGTCTGCAACGGCCTGGCCGAGCGCGCGGTCTGCCATCGCGACGGCCCCCTGCTGCTCCTGCACTACCGGGGCCGCCAATTGCGCGTGGAAGACCACACGCGCGCGGCCGCGCTCAAGTCCGGTGACGCAGCCGGCGACGGCAAGCTGCGCGCATCGATGAACGGCCGCGTGGTCGCGGTGATGGTGGCTGTCGGCGACAGCGTCGAGGCCGGCCAGCCCATGGTGACCCTGGAAGCCATGAAGATGGAGCACGTGCATGCGGCGCCGTCGTCGGGCCGGGTGACAGCATTGCATGTGAAGACCGGCGACCAGGTCGCGGCCAGCCGCGTGGTGGCCGAACTGGCGATCGAGGCGCCCTGAACTAGGCCTGCACCGCCCGGCGCAGCGCTGCCCGCGCCAGAAGGCGCGTGGAGTCGAGCAGCGGCAGCGGTGAATTGGTATCGTTGACGATCAACGGAATCTCGGTGCAGCCGAGGATGACGGCATCGCAGCCCTCGTCCTTCATGCGCCCGATGAGCTGCTGGAAGCGGGCCACCGCCTCGGGCTTGAACACGCCGTAGACCAGCTCGTCCATGATGATGCGCTGGATGTCGTCGCGTTCGGCATCGCTCGGCCGCATGCAGGCCAGCCGGCGCGCCGCCAGCTTTTCGGGATAGACCTCGCTGTCGACCAGCCAGCGCGTGCCGGTCAGGCCGAGCCGGCGATAGCCGCGTTCGACGGCCTCGGCCGCAACCACTTCGGCGATGTGCAGCCAGGGCAGCGGCGAGCGCGCTTCGATGAGCGGCAGCGCCTGGTGGATGGTGTTGTCAGGGCAGACCAGGAAGTCGGCGCCGGTCTTCGCGAGCTTGTGGGCCGAGGCGAGCATCAGTTCGCCCACGCCCTGCAGGTCGCCGCGGTCCAGGCACTCGACGTACCCGGCGAGCGAGGGCGTGTGCATCGAGACCTCGGGATGGGCATGCGGGCCCAGAAGCTGCGCGCCGTCGGCGCAAATGGTCTTGTAGCAAAGGGCCGCGCCTTCGGCGGAGCAGCCGACGATTCCGATGTGCTGGGGCATGGCCGGATTCTCCACCGGCGAAGGCGCAGGCCGCCTTCCCGCTAGAAACCGCTGGCCTGGAAGTCCGTGCTGTGCAGGCAGATGGCGGCCATCGGGTTCTCGCGGTAGCGGGCGGTCGCCAGCGCGTCGATGGAGTCGGCGTTCTCCGCATAGGCGCGCACCAGTTCGGTGTCGCCCTCAGGTGCATGGAAGCGGGCGTGCAGCGCCTCTTCGTCGATCCGGGCAATGATGCGTGCGCCGTCGTACCCGTCGGGGTAGATCGCGAACTGGACGCTGCTGGTCGCGGAATGGAAGGTTGCTTCGGAGGCCATAGGAACTTTCGTATTCGTTACGGAAGTATCGGATTTCCGGGCGCAGCAAGAAATAAGCCCGAAGCTCTATGACGTCTCGAAGATGTGATGCATTTCTCGAATCGCCGCGACAAATGGGGGCTGAAGCGCTCTCGTCTATGCGTGCGCCCGCTCAGTCGCCGACGAGCATGCCGCGCTCTTCGATGAAGGCCACGACCTCGGCCAGACCGGTGTGGGTCTTGAGGTTGGTCATCACGAAGGGCCGCTGCTTGCGCATGCGTCGGGTGTCGGCCTCCATCACCCCGAGGTCGGCGCCCACGTAGGGCGCGAGGTCGGTCTTGTTGATCACGAACAGGTCGCTCTTGGTGATGCCGGGGCCACCCTTGCGCGGGATCTTCTCGCCGGCCGCGACGTCGATCACGTAGATCGTGAGGTCGCTGAGTTCGGGGCTGAAGGTGGCGGCCAGGTTGTCGCCGCCGCTCTCGACGAAGACCACGTCGGCGTCGGGGAACTCGCCCAGCATGCGATCGATGGCTTCGAGATTGATCGAGGCGTCCTCGCGGATCGCGGTGTGCGGGCAGCCGCCGGTCTCCACGCCCATGATGCGCTCGGCCGGCAATGCGCCAGCCACCGTCAGCAGGCGCTGGTCTTCCTTGGTGTAGATGTCGTTGGTGATGGCGATCAGGTCGTACTTGTCGCGCATCGCCTTGCAGAGCATCTCGAGCAGCGTGGTCTTGCCGGAGCCGACCGGCCCGCCGATGCCCACGCGCAGCGGCGGCAGTCTCTTGGTGCGGTGGGGGATGTGGTGCAGGGCGGAGGACATGATGGTTCAGCTTCTAAAGAGGCGCGAATACTGGGTTTCGTGGCGCGCCGACAGCACGGCGAGCATGGGGGAAAAGGCCTGGCGTTCATCATCCGCCAGTGTGAGCGCACTCTCGACTGCTGTGGGAATTTCCGCGGCCAGCCGGCCCAGCATGCGCTGGCCGGCGCTTTGCCCCAGCGGCACGGCCTTGACCGCCGCCGCCACCATGTTCTCGGCCCAGCCGAAGGCGAAGGCCAGGCAGGCGTCGCGCACCGGTGCCCCGGTGCGGCTGGCGGCGAAAGCGAAGGCTACGGGATAGCTTGCGGGCAGGCTGTCGAAGACGCTCGCGGCGTCGGCATGGTGCAGCTTGAGCCATTCGACGAAGGAACGGCCCATCTGCTCGGTCTGCAGCAGGAACTCGGCGGATTCGCGGGTCTGGAACACCCAGTCGTTGAGCGCGCGGATGCGTGCCGTGTCGCCGCTGCGCCAGGCGGGAACCGCCTGCGCCACGACCGCGAGGTCGGCGCGCGCCAGGCTCAGATGGAGCTGGTCGGCCAGCCAGTCGGAGGCCGCCGCTTCGGTGGCGAGGCCGGCCCATTCGATGCCTGCTTCCAGCCCCTCCGAATAGGAGAAGCCGCCGACGGGCAGCGCCGGCGAGGCCAGCCAGATCAGCTGCAGCAAGCTGGCAGCGGACAGGGCGCCCGGCGCGTCGTCCATCAGTGCGAGTGGCCGTGGGAATGATCGTGGCCGTGATCGTGCGCATGCGGCGCCGCGTAGGCGTCCGGATGCAGCACCGGCCCCACCGGCGCGGCGCCATGCGAATGCCCATGGCCGCCGCCATGCGCGCCATACGCACCGCCTTCGGGTTCGAAAGCCTCCTCGGCTTCGCGCACGATCAGGTGCATCGAGCGCAGCATGCCGGCCAGCACGTGGTCGGGTTCGATCTTCAGGTGGTCGGGCTTGAGCTCGATCGGCACGTGCCGGTTGCCCAGGTGGTAGGCCGCGCGCGTCAGGTCGAAGGGCGTGCCGTGCTCGCTGCAATGCGTGATCACCAGCACCGGCTGTTTGGCTGCGATCACCTTGATCAGCGAGCCGTCTTCGGCCACCAGCACGTCGCCGCCGCGCACCGCGGTGCCGCGCGGCAGGAACACGCCGATCTGCCGGCCTTGCGAATCGGTGGCATCGAAGCGGCTCTTCTGGCGCACGTCCCAGTCGAGTTCGACGGTGGCGGCGCGCTTGAGCAGCACCGGCGCGAGGCCGCCGCCTTGGGGCATGAGTTTGTTGGCTGTGAGCATGGGCAATGTAGAAGGGCTTGATGCCGCGGTTGATCCTCGATAATATAACAACAGTTATAACTTCAGGGAATCGCGATGTCGGCGCTCAAACTAACGCAAATTGGTAACTCCGTGGGCGTGATCCTGCCCAAGGAAGTGCTGGCCCGCTTGAAGGTCGAGAAGGGGGACACGCTGTTCATGACCGAGGCTGCAAACGGTGTGACGCTGACACCGTACGACCCCGACGTGGAGGAGCAACTGAAACTGGGGCGCGAGTTCATGCGTGAGTTTCGGGACACGTTCCATCAGCTCGCCAAATGAGGGAGTGGCGCTGGATCGACCAGCGGTCTCTGATGCTGTTGCACGACGAGAGCCTGGCGGAGCATGGCGGTGCCCCGGGCTTGCGTGACGAAGGGTTGTTCCAGTCTGCATTGGCGCGGCCCCGCAATCTGGTTGCCTGCGGCAAGCCTGATCTCGCCGATCTGGCTGCAGCCTACGGCGCCGGGCTTGCCAAGAATCATCCATTTGTCGATGGCAACAAGCGCGCTGCGTTCCTTGCTGTGGGTTTGTTTCTTGCACTGAATCGTCAGCGATTGGTTGCTGCTCAAGCTGAAGCGACCTTGGTGATGTTCGACGTCGCCGCCAGCGCGATCGACGAGCAAGGCTTCGCCGCCTGGATTCGAGAGCACTTGCAGGCGCGAACCGGCTGAGCTGCTTCAGAACAAAAAGTACCGCTGCGCCATCGGCAGCGAAACCGCCGGATCGCAGACGAGCAGCTGCCCGTCGGCGCGCACCGCATAGGTCTGCGCATCGATCTCCATCTTCGGCGTGTAGGCGTTGTGCACCATGTGCTGCTTGCGGATGCCGCGGATGTTCTTCACCGCACTCAGGGTCTTGGCAAGCCCGTAGCGCTCGCCGATGCCGGCGGCCAGGCCGGCCTGCGAGACGAAGGTCAGCGAGCTCTTCGCCAGCGAGCCGCCGAAGGCGCCGAACATCGGGCGGTAGTGCACCGGCTGCGGTGTCGGAATGGATGCGTTGGGATCGCCCATCGCGGCCATCGCGATCGTGCCGCCCTTCAGGATCGCGAAGGGCTTGACGCCGAAGAAGGCCGGCTTCCACACCACCAGGTCGGCCCACTTGCCGACCTCGATGCTGCCCACCTCGTGCGAGATGCCGTGCGCGATGGCGGGGTTGATCGTGTACTTGGCGACGTAGCGCTTGGCGCGGAAGTTGTCGTTGCGCGCGCCGTCTTCCGGCAGCTTGCCGCGCTGGCCCTTCATCTTGTGGGCGGTCTGCCAGCAGCGGATGACGACCTCGCCGACCCGGCCCATGGCCTGGCTGTCGGAGCTGAACATGCTGATCGCGCCAAGGTCGTGCAGGATGTCTTCGGCCGCGATCGTTTCCTTGCGGATGCGGCTTTCGGCGAAGGCCAGGTCTTCGGGGATGCCGGCATCGAGGTGATGGCACACCATCAACATGTCGACGTGTTCGTCGAGCGTGTTCACGGTGTAGGGCATGGTGGGGTTGGTGGAGGAGGGCAGGAAGTTCGGCTCGCCCACCACGCGCAGGATGTCGGGCGCATGGCCGCCGCCCGCGCCTTCGGTGTGGAAGGCGCAGATCGCGCGGCCCTTCACGGCCGCGATGGTGTTCTCGACGAAGCCGGATTCGTTCAGCGTGTCGCTGTGGATCGCGACCTGCGTGTCGGTGGCGTCGGCCACGTCGAGGCAGTTGCTGATCGCCGCCGGCGTGGTGCCCCAGTCTTCATGCAGCTTGAGGCCCATGACGCCGGCATCGATCTGCTCGTGCAGCGCAGCCGGCAGGCTCGCGTTGCCCTTGCCGAGGAAGCCGAGGTTCATCGGAAAGGCGTCGGCCGCCTGCAGCATGCGCTCGATGTGCCAGGGCCCCGGCGTCGCAGTGGTCGCGAAGGTGCCGGTTGCGGGGCCGGTGCCGCCGCCGAGCATGGTGGTGACGCCGGACGCGAGGGCCTCTTCGATCTGCTGCGGGCAGATGAAGTGGATGTGGCTGTCGATGCCGCCGGCGGTGACGATGTTGCCCTCGCAGCTGATGACCTCGGTGCCCGGGCCGATGACGATGTCCACGCCAGGCTGCACGTCCGGGTTGCCGGCCTTGCCGATCGCGACGATGCGACCGCCCCGAAGGCCGATGTCGGCCTTGACGATGCCCCAGTGGTCGAGGATCAGCGCGTTGGTCATCACCGTGTCGACCGTGCCCTCGGCCCTTGTGCGCTGCGACTGCGCCATGCCGTCGCGGATGGTCTTGCCGCCGCCGAACTTGACCTCCTCGCCGTAGCCGCCGGCGCGCAGGGTGTAGTCCTCTTCCACCTCGATCACGAGATCGGTGTCCGCCAGGCGCACGCGGTCGCCCACGGTGGGGCCGAAGATTTCGGCGTAGGCACGCCGGCCGATCGTTGCCATGTTTAGAGCTTTCCTTGAACCAGTCCGCGGAAACCGTAGACGATGCGGTCGCCGGCGAAATCCACCAGTTCGACCGTGCGCTGCTGCCCCGGCTCGAAGCGCACCGCGGTGCCCGAGGCGATGTTCAGGCGCATGCCGCGCGCAGCCTCGCGGTCGAAGCCCAGCGCGCCGTTGGTCTCGGCGAAGTGGTAGTGCGAGCCGACCTGGATCGGACGGTCGGCGGTGTTCTGCACCACCAGCGTGATCGCGCGGCGGCCGGGATTGAGGACGTGATCGCCCTCTTCGGTGATGAGTTCGCCGGGAATCATGATGCCTCCGCCGCCGGGCCGCCCCAAGGCGGAGGCGCCTCCCCCTCGGGGGGTGGCGAAGCACACGAAGTGGCAAGCCGGGGGGCGGTCATGCAACGCCGCCGAGCAGTGCAACGCCGAAGATCGCCACCGCTGCGCCCGCAACGCGCGGCACCCAACGGTTCGCGTGGCGCAGCGACCAGCCGATCGCGATGCCGGCCGCATGCAGCAGCACCGTCGCAGCGAGCATGCCGGCCAGGGTGAGCGCGGCACCGGATTCGCCTGCCAGCGCTTGACCATGCGCGACGCCATGGAACACGGCGAACAGGCCGACCAGCGCGGCGGCGGCCAGCGCCGGCAGGCGGCGCTGCGTGACGACCAGCAGGCCCAGCACCAGCAGCGACGCAGCGATCATGGGCTCGACGACCGGGAGTTGCACGCCCGCCAACCCGAGCAACGCGCCGGCCAGCAGCATCAGCGCGAAGCCCAGCGGCGCCCACAGCAGGTCGGGCCAGGCACGGCGCGCGGTGAGCGCGCTCCACAGGCCGACCGCCACCATCGCAGCCAGGTGGTCAAACCCCGTCAGCGGGTGCAGGAAGCCGGACATGAATCCGTGGTGCAGGCCGGCATCGGCGCCGGTGTGGGCGGCCGCGGCCAACGGCAGCGCCGCAATCAAGAGCAGAGGGGCTTGGCGAAGAAGGCGCATGGTGGTGGCGGGTGGTTTTTCAAACGATGGGTTGGTGCACGGTCACGAGCTTGGTGCCGTCCGGAAAGGTGGCCTCGACCTGGATGTCCGGAATCATCTCGGCCACCCCGTCCATCACGTCGGCGCGCGACAGGACGCTGCGGCCCTCGCTCATCAGGGCGGCCACGCTCTTGCCGTCGCGCGCACCTTCCATCACGGCAGCCGAGATCAGCGCCACGGCTTCGGGGTAGTTGAGCTTCAGCCCGCGTGCGCGGCGCCGTTCGGCCAGCAGGGCGGCCGTGAAGATCAACAATTTGTCTTTTTCTCGCGGTGTGAGTTCCATGAGCGGCAATGTTGCAACACTCGTGCCGTGGCACGAAAGCTGCACTTTGAACCGGTGGACTCTACCGCCGTTCCCCCGCTCCCGAGCGACGAAGCCCCGCAGCGCATCGTCAAGGTCCGGCGCGACTACAACAGCTGGGTGGCGCGCGAAACGCTCGAGGACTATGCCCTGCGCTACACCCCCCAGCGCTTTCGGCGCATGTCGGAATGGCGCGTGGCGAGCACGGCCTTCGGCGGCGCGGCCTCCTTCCTGATCCTCGAAGCGGTCGGCGCCACGCTGCTGGTGCAGTACGGCTTCATCAATGCGGCCTGGGCGATCCTGGTCACCGGGCTCATCATCTTCCTGGCCGGCCTGCCGATCAGCGTCTATGCGGCACGCTACGGCGTCGACATGGACCTGCTCACGCGCGGCGCCGGCTTCGGCTACATCGGCTCCACGCTGACCTCGCTGATCTACGCCTCCTTCACCTTCATCTTCTTCGCGCTCGAGGCGGCGGTGATGGCCTATGCGCTCGAGCTGGCGCTGGGCATCCCCGTGGTGTGGGGCTACCTGGTCTGCGCGCTGGTGGTGATTCCGCTGGTCACGCACGGCATCTCGGCCATCAGCCGGCTGCAGGTGTGGACCCAGCCGATCTGGCTCGTGATGCTGGTGGTGCCCTTCGGCTATGTGCTGATGCGCGATCCTGGTGCGTTCGACGGCATCGTGCACTACAACGGCGTCAAGCCCGGCGCCATCGGATTCGATCTGCACCTGTTCGGTGCCGCCCTCACCGTCGGCATCGCGCTGATCACGCAGATGGGTGAGCAGGCCGACTACCTGCGTTTCATGCCGGTCCGCACCGCTGCCAACCGCGGGCGCTGGTGGGCCGGCGTGCTCGTCGGCGGGCCGGGCTGGGTGGTGCTGGGCGTGCTCAAGATGCTGGGCGGCGCGCTGCTCGCCTACCTCGCCATCGGCCACATGGTGCCGCCCGAGCGTGCGGTCGACCCCAATCAGATGTACCTGGCCGCCTACGAGTACGTGTTCCCCCAATACGGCTGGGCGGTGGCCGCGACGGCGCTGTTCGTCGTGATCTCGCAGCTCAAGATCAACGTCACCAACGCCTATGCGGGCTCGCTCGCCTGGAGCAATTTCTTCTCGCGCGTCACGCACAGTCATCCGGGCCGCGTGGTGTGGGTGGTGTTCAATGCGCTGATCGCCTTCATGCTGATGGAGATGAACGTGTTCGAGGCGCTGGGCGACGTGCTCGGCCTCTACGCCAACATCGCGATCGCCTGGATGATGGCGGTGGTGGCGGATCTCGTCGTCAACAAGCCGCTGGGCCTCTCGCCGCCGGGCATCGAGTTCAAGCGCGCGCACCTGTGGGACATCAACCCGGTCGGCGTCGGCGCGATGGCGCTGGCCTCGGCCCTGTCGATCACGGCGCACCTGGGTGTGTTCGGGCCGATGGCGCAGGCCTTCTCGGCGCTGATCGCGCTGGGCACCGCCTTCGTCGCGGCGCCGCTGATCGCCTGGGCCACGCGCGGCAAGTACTACATCGCGCGGGTGTCCGACGACTGCGGCTCGGCGCCTTTCGCACCGGACACCGGCCGCGCGGCGGTGCGCTGGGCGCGCGTCGAATCGGAGGCCGGCAGCTACCGGCGCCTCAGCACGCAGCGCTGCGTGATCTGCGAGCGCGAGTACGAAGGCCCCGACATGGCGCACTGCCCCGCCTACCAGGGCGCGATCTGCTCGCTGTGCTGCACGCTCGACGCGCGCTGCGGTGATCTCTGCAAGCCGCAGGCGAGCCTCTCGGCGCAATGGTCGGGCGCGCTGCGCTGGCTGCTGCCGCGTCGCGTCTGGCCCTACCTCGATACCGGGCTCGGCCACTTCCTGCTGCTGATGCTGATCGTGGTGCCGCTCCTCGCTGCGGTCTTCGGCGTGCTCTACCAGCAGGAACTGCGCGGCCTGGGCGAAGGGGTGCTGGCCGAAGCGGCGAACCCCGCGCACCTGCGCTCGGGCTTTCTCAAGGCCTACATGGCGCTGCTGCTGATCGCCGGCATCGTCGCCTGGTGGCTGGTGCTCGCGCACCAGAGCCGCAAGGTGGCGCAGGAAGAATCGAACCGCCAGACCCACCTGCTGGTGCGCGAGATCGAGCTTCACCGCGAGACCGACCGCGCCTTGCAGGCCGCCAAGCAGACGGCCGAGCAGGCGCGCGAGCAGGCGGACCAGGCGAACCAGGCCAAGAGCCGCTACATCAGCGCCATCAGCCACGAGCTGCGCACGCCGCTCAACAGCATCCTGGGCTATGCGCAGCTGATGGGGGAAGACGCGGCCGTGCCGCCGCACCGGCAGCAGGCGGTGGCGGTCATCAAGCGCGGCGGCGAGCACCTGCTGTCGCTGATCGAAGGCACGCTCGACATCGCGCACATCGAGGCCGGCAAGCTCACGCTGCATGCCAGGCCGATGGAGTTCGCCGAGCTCATGAGCGAGCTGGCCGACATGTTCGAGCTGCAGGCGGCCGAGAAGGGCCTGGCCTTCCGCTTCGAACCCGCCGGCGAACTGCCCGAGCTGGTGCGCGCTGACGAGCGGCGCGTGCGGCAGATCCTCATCAACCTGCTGGGCAATGCGATCAAGTTCACCGCCAGCGGGCAGGTCACGCTGCGCCTGCGCTATGCGCGAGAGTTCGCGGCCATCGAGGTCGAGGACACCGGGCCCGGCATGTCGGCCGAGGAACTGAGCCGCATCTTCGAGCCCTTCGCGCGCGGCACGAGCGCCGGCCCGTCCGCGCCCGGCGCGGGCCTGGGCCTCACGATCGCGAAGATGCTGATCGACCTGATGGGCGGCGAGATGAGCGTGCAGAGCGCGCCCGGCGCCGGCTCGGTGTTTCGGGTGCGGCTGTTCCTGCCGCGCGTGCACGAGGCGCCCGTCGCCGGCGGGCGGCGCAAGATCGCGGCCGCGCCACGGCTGCGGCGCGGCTACGAAGGCCCGCGCCGTCGCCTGCTGGTGGTCGACAACGAAGAGGCCGACCGCGAACTGCTCGTGCACCTGCTCGCGCCGCTGGGCTTCGAGCTGCGCACGGCGGCCAGCGGCCATGATGCGCTGGACCTGATCGCCGCCGGCTGGCATCCCGACGCGATGTTCGTCGATCTCGCGATGCCCGGCATCGACGGCTGGGAAACCATCCGCCGCTCGCGCGCGCTCGGGCTCGCGCAGGCGTCCGTCGCAATCGTCTCGGCCAATGCCTTCGACAAGCGGCTGGACAACGACGTCGGCATCGCGCCAGAGGATTTCTTCGTCAAGCCGGTGCGCCACAGCGAGCTGCTCGACTGGCTCGAGCGCCGGCTCGCGCTGCGCTGGACCGACAGCGCCGTGGCACCGCCGCCGGCGCCCTCGCTGCCGGCGGCCGTGCTGCCCGATGCGGCCAGCCTGCGAGCGCTCGAAGAGGCCGTCGGCCTCGGCTACTTCCGCGGCATCATGAACCAGCTCGACGCCATCGATGCGGCCCAGCCCGAATGCGCGGGCTGGACGGCGGCGCAGCGTACGCTGGCGCGGCAGTTCCAGTTCGAGGCCATGAGCCGTGCCTTGAATTCGGCGGCGGGCACCTCATGAGCAGCGAGCCCCCACCACCCCTGGTGCACAGCTTGCGCGAGCACGCCGGCACTGGCGACCTGGTGCTGATCGTCGACGACGTGCCCGACAACCTCGCGGTCCTGCACGATGCACTCGACGAATCGGGCTATGCGGTGCTGGTCGCGACCAGCGGCGAGCAGGCCCTGCAGCGCGCGGCCCAGGCGCGCCCCGACATCGTGCTGCTCGACGCGATGATGCCGGGCATCGACGGCTTCGAAGTCGCGCGCCGCCTCAAGGCCGATGCCGCGACGGCCCACATCCCGATCGTCTTCATGACCGGTCTCACCGAGACCGAGCACCTGGTCGCGGCGCTGGAGGCCGGCGGCGTCGACTACGTCACCAAGCCGATCAAGCCCAAGGAAGTGCTGGCGCGCATGAATGTGCACCTGCAGGGCGCGCGCGCCGCGCGGCAGGCGGTGCAGCAGGCCGGGCAGGCACGCAATGCGCTCGATGCCTTCGGCTACGCGAGCTTCACCGTGCGCATGCCCGAGGGCAGGCTGATCTGGCAGACCGCGCTGGCGCGCGACCTGCTGCAGCGCTACTGCGCCACGGCCGCGCCGGCCACGCCGCCGGTGGTGCTCGAATGGCTGCGCCAGCACCTGCCCGACGCGCAGCAGCGCCAGGTCGAGCCGCCCGTGCTCTCGATCGCGCAGGGCGCCGCCAGCCTCAGCCTGCGGCTGCATCAGCAGACCGGGCACGACGAGGAGGGCGACGACTGGCTGATCATCATGCGCGAGGTCTCCGGCACCGCGGTGATCGAGGCCATGAGCCTGAGCCTGAAGCTCACCGCACGCGAGGCCGAGGTTCTGTACTGGGTGGTCAAGGGCAAGACCAACAAGGACATCGGCGAGATCCTGGGCAGCAGCCCGGCCACCGCCAAGAAGCATCTGGAGCGCGTGTACGTGAAGCTTGGCGTCGAGACCCGTACCGCGGCCGCCGGCGTGGCAATGAAACGCATTCGCGAGCTGCAGCCGCAGTTCGAAATATGAGCCGATGAATTGACGCCGGCCGCTCCTAGAATGCGCGGCCATGATTCGACGCTATCTGATGGCCCCGCTGTGGTTCGCTGCAGCCTCCGCGCAGGCCGGCGGCCATTTCGACGTCGACGATGCGGGCACGCTCGATCGGGGCCAGTGCCAGTACGAGTTGTGGGGTACGCGCACCCGCAGCCAGCAGACCACGCTCTGGCACCTCGGGCCGGCCTGCCGCGTCGGCCCGGTCGAGCTGGGTCTCAACATCGATCGCATCGCGGTGGCCGGGGATCGCCTGCACACGGTGGGCCCGCAGCTCAAGTGGACCTTTCTCGGGCAGGCGCCCGATGCGCCGTGGAGCGCGGCCGTCTCGATGGGCGCAACCTTCGAGCTGCCGCGCCACGGCGGCCGCACCGGCGGCCAGTTCGTCGTTCCCGTGACCTGGCGCGCGACCGACAGCCTGCAGGCCCACGCCAACCTGGGTGCCGACTGGGCCCCCGGCACCGGCGCGCGCAGCGGCCGCGGCGGACTGGCCGGCGAATGGGCGCTGAACGACACCGTGTCCCTGATCGCCGAGCGCAACCGTGCATTCGGGCTCTGGACTTCGCGCGTCGGCGCGCGCTTCAGCCTGACGCCCCTGATCAGCATCGACGTGAGCGCGGCGCGCACCGGGCCCGGGGGCGTGCGCGGCGTGGCGATCGGCCTGAATCACGAGTTCGGACGCTGAAGCGTGGCTATACTGCGCAGGAAGGACTCCGCAGTATAACCGTGGCCACTGTCTCCGAACCCTCGCTCTTCGAGGATCTGTCGCTCTCGGCGCAGACCAACTTCGCCGAACTGGTCGAGCAGGCGCAGGCGCGCATGCTCGATCGCTCGATCGCAGATCTGAGCGGTTCCTTCAACAAGAAGGAGGTCAAGGGCGTCATCTATTGGTATTGGCAGTTCCGCGATTTGGCCGGCAGGAACCACCAGGTCTATCTCGGGCCCGACGATGAGCGCCTGCGTGAGCTCATCGGGCTGCGCTCCGAAGGCAAGTCGCATGGCCACGATGGCCTGGCCAGGCTCGCCAGCGCATGCACTTCGCTTGGCTGCCTGAACGTGACGCCCCAGCACTTCAAGGTGATCAACAGGCTCTCGGAGCATGGCTTTTTCAATGCCGGCGGCGTGCTGATCGGCACACATGCGTTCATCGCGATGGGGAACATGCTCGGCGTGCGGTGGACGGGGGGCTGGAAGACGAACGACATCGACTTCGCGCACGCGGGCAAGAATGTGTCGCTTGCCTTGCCGACGAACACCGAGTCCGACGTGCACGACGCGATCACTTCGCTTCAGATGGGCTTGCTTCCGGTGAAGTCGATCGCGAGCGGGGCTGGCGCCACCTACCTGAATTCCAAGGGTGGCGAAATGCGGATCGATCTGCTGACGACCGCCGGTAGGAGCGATGCGGTTTACCGGCACGAGCCGCTCAAGGTGAATCTCCAGCCTCTGAAGTTCATGGAATTCTCCCTGGAGAAGATCGCCCAGACAGCCGTGATCTCGGGGGAACACGCGCTGATGGTGAACATACCGTCGCCGGTGCGCTACGCGCTGCACAAGCTGGTCGTCATGGCCGAGCGCGAAGAGGCGTTCCGCACCAAGATCCAGAAGGATGCGGGGCAGGTCGCCGCCATTGTTTCGCATGCACTCGAGCGCTCCCCGTATGCGCTCGACGAGGCAGCCGAGGACATCATGGGCCGCGGCAAAGGATGGCGCAGCCGCATTGCCGAAGGCACGCGTCTGCTGGCGCAGCACCACCCGTCGATCGCGGGGCAGCTGACCATGGTGCTAGAGCTTGCCGGCGCCAGTCGGCCGCGAGCGCCGCGGCGTCAACCGCCTACCAAGGCACCGTAGGCGCGCCGCGTCGCCGGCGCCACCGCATCGAGCACCTGCGCGTAGGAGGTCTTGTGGCGCGCCAGCAGTCGTGCCGAGGCGACCGCCTTCGACCTGCAGAACCAGTGGCAGGTGTGCTGCATGAGGAAGAGCTCGGCCGACAGGGTGAAGGCCTTGCTCTTGGGCGTGCGCTGAGCGCTGTTCGCTACCGCATCGGCGATGCCCCGCGCGTGGATCGCCAGCGCCTCGCGCATGTCGAAGCTGCTGCCGGGAAACAGCGTCTGCGCGAAGGGCAGGGCGATCGGGAACTTGCTCACGCGCGCGTCGGCCGCGCCGACCTTCGAGAACTCTGCGGCGAAGCGCGTGAACTGGCCGGCAAGCGTCTGCTCGCTGGTGGCCAGCAGGCTCCAGATCTGATCGCGGCGCGCCGGGTCGTCCTCGCCGAGGCAGCGCAGGTAGCCATCGGTGAGCTGCTCCATCAGATGTTCGATCTGGTAGTTGCCGAGATGGCTGGCCAGGAGGGCGACGCGCCGTTTCTGTTCGCGGGACTTGATCAGGTAGGCACCGAAGAGGATCAGGGCCGTCAGGGTGAGAATTTCCATCGCCCGATTCTCAACGCCAGAGTCCCTCGAAGCCGTCGGGCGGCTCGAGCCGCTTGCCGCGCATCACCAGGCGCAGCGGCCCGGGCATGACGCGAATGCGCTCCGGATGGCGTTCGTCGCCGGGGTAGGCGGTGGCGCGCATGCCCTCGATCTCGAAGGTGTGCGGCCGCACGAGGCAGGGCGGGCGGCTGTCGGCGTCGGCCAGCATCGCATCGACGCTGTTGAAGCGGCCCAGGTGCGCGAGGCTCATGATCTGCGGCGCGGCCAGCACGATCTCGCCGCGCCAGTAGCTTTCGAGTGCGGCGCGCGGCCGCAGCCAGGCGCTGTGCACCGCTTCGTGCGCGTCATGTTGCGCCTCTTGCCCGGCCGGCGCCTTGGCGATGAAGAAGCGTGTGTCGAAGCGCTTGCCGGGCGACGACAGCGACAGCAGTGGCGTGACCCAGCGCGACCACGGCCGCAGCGTGCGCGTGTCCAGCCGCAGGCCGAGCCGGCCGAGCATGCCGTTGAACGAAACGCCGTCCGCCGCCAGCGCGGACGCCTGCCGCAAGGTTTCGGCGTCGAGTCCTCGCGCGAACAGCAGGCCGCATTCCTCGAAGATTTCGCGCACCGCCGCCACATGGATCGCTGTGGCGGTCGCGGTGTCGATGTCCTCCTCACACAGCAACGCGTGCAGGCGCTCTGGCGGCTGATCAAGGTGCGCGTCGATGTCGAGCCGGGCATCCGCCGGATCCACCTTGCCGCCGGGAAAGACGTAGGAACCGCCATGCACGTCCGACAGCGCATGGCGCTGGATCATGAGGACTTCGGGCCCGGCCGCGCTGTCGCGGCAGATGAGCGCGGTGGCGGCGGGCCGGATGGGCGCCGGCGGCGCATCGGGTCGCTCGGCTTGCATCTTCAGCCCTCGGCGCCTTCCACCAGGAAGCGCACCCGCCGCACGCCCTGCCACTCGTCGGCATCGAGCCGGAACGCAATCACCACGCGCGGCGGCAGCGGTTCGGTGTGGCCGAACCAGATGCCGTCCACCGGCTTGCCCTGGTGCTTGAGTTTCAGCGCCAGATGCTTCTCGCCCACCAGCCGCTGCGAGATGACCTCGACCTCTTCGCTGAAGGTCGGCGGCGCAAAGCCTTGTCCCCACACTTCGCGGTGCAAGGTGTCGACCAGATCGACGCGCAGGTATTCGGGCGCTAGCGGCCCGTCGGTGTCGAGCCGCCGCGTCAGCGCTGCGGCATCGAGCCATTCCATCGCCACCTGCGCCAGCGCGCGCTCGAAGGTCTCGAAATGTGCCTCGGCCACGGTGCAGCCCGCCGCCATCGCATGGCCGCCGAAGCGTAGCAGCACGCCCGGATGGCGCTTGGCCACCAGGTCCAGCGCATCGCGCAGATGGAAGCCCGGGATCGAACGACCCGAACCCTTGAGCTCGTGCGACTTGCCGTCGGCGGCGCTGGCCGCGAAGACGAAGGCGGGCCGGTGGAAGCGGTCCTTGAGCCGCGAGGCGACGATGCCGACCACGCCTTCATGAAAGTCCGCGCCGAACACGCTGATGGCGGCGGGCGGGGCCTGGCTGTCGTCGAACAGCGTCTCGGCCAGCATCAGCGCCTGCTCGCGCATGCCGCCCTCGATGTCGCGTCGCTCGCGGTTGATGCCGTCGAGCATGCGCGCCAGTTCGTCGGCGCGCGCCGCGTCCTCGGTCAGCAGGCACTCGATGCCCAGCGTCATGTCGGCCAGGCGTCCGGCCGCGTTGATGCGCGGCCCGAGTGCGAAGCCGAAGTCGAAGGTGGTGGCCGCCTGCGCATTGCGGCCGGCGGCCTTGAAGAGCGCGGCAATTCCTGCCGGCATGGAACCAGCGCGGATGCGGCGCAGGCCTTGCGCGACCAGGCGGCGGTTGTTGGCGTCGAGCCTGACCACGTCGGCCACGGTGCCGAGCGCAACCAGCGGCAAAAGCGCATCGAGCTTGGGTTGCGTCGCGACATCGAACACGCCGCGCGCACGCAGCTCGGAGCGCAAGGCCAGCAGCACATAGAACATCACGCCGACGCCCGCGATGCTCTTGCTTTCGAACTCGCAGCCGGGCTGGTTGGGATTCACCAGCACGTCGGCCGCGGGCAGCGCCGGGCCGGGCAGGTGGTGGTCGGTCACCAGCACCGCGAGCCCGCGCGCCTTGGCGGCGGCCACGCCCTCGACGCTCGCGATGCCGTTGTCGACTGTGATCAGCACGTCGGCGCCGCTCGCGGCCACGCGCTCGGCGATCGGCGGCGTGAGGCCGTAGCCGTCGATCACGCGGTCGGGCACCAGGTAGCTCACCTGCTTCGCGCCGAGCAGGCGCAGGCCACGCACGGCCACCGCGCAGGCCGTGGCGCCGTCGCAGTCGTAGTCGGCCACGATGCACAGGCGCTTGTCGTCGCGGATCGCATCGGCCAGGAGCACCGCGGCCTCGCGCGCGCCGCGCAGGGTGGCGGGTGCGAGCAGGCGCACGAGGCCGTCGTCGAGCTCGTCCTTGCCCTGCACGCCGCGCGCGGCATAGAGCCGTGCCAGCAAGGGATGCACGCCGGCCTGTTCGAGCGCCCAGGCGCTGCGCGGGGGGATGTCTCGGGCGACGATCTTCATCACAGCGCTTCCAGCACGGCCGGTGCGCTCTCTCGCTGGAACAAGGACTTGGCCCAGCGCGCCAGGCCGCGCTGCTGCACGCCGAAGCGCCGCGCGCCGCGGTCGCCGCACAGCGTGATCGCCACGTCGGCGCCTTCGGTGTACACGGCCAGCAGCTCGGCCACCGGGCCGGCGTCCACCTCGCCCCAGGCCGCGGTCCAGGCGGCGGCATCGTCGCGCAACGCGGGAGCACGCAGCGCGTCGGCGACAGTGGGCCGCGCGTCGCCGAAGGAAGGGGGGAGGCGGCCGGTGCCGCTGAGCCAGAAGGAATTGATCGGCGGCACGCCGCGCGCAGTGCGCTCGTCGTTCACGCGCTCGGTGTAGAGCAGCATCTGCATCTCGTTCTGCAGCCGGCGCAGCGACCGGGCACCGTCGGCGAGCGGTGACCACTGCGAAATGGGGTAGCCGATCGCGCGGTCGATCGAGGCGGTGGCCAGGCCGTCGAACACCTGGCCTTGCGCAAGCCAGCGGCCCGGCGTGGGCGTGGCGTGCAGCGCGATGCCGTCTTCCTCGAAGAAGGGGCGCGCGGCCGCGAGCAGGGCGTCGGATTCGGCCGCGTCGATCCGGATCGCGGCTGGATCACCCAGCACCACGTCGTCGATGCCCACCTGCCAGTGACACAGGGTTGCGATGCCCCAGCTGTCGCCGTCACTGGTAGGCGAGAGCCCGGCCTGTTTCGCTTCCAGCGCCGCCCACGGGATCTGCCCATCGGCGGCTTCGATGCCGAGCGCCGCGGCCAGCGCACGTTCGTGGGGTGGCGAGAGCGTGCTGTCGTCCTGCGTGTCTTCGTGCACCAGCGCCAAGCGCGAGAGCAGCGATTCCAGCTTCGGCAGACGCAGGCCCGTCAGTGCTTCGCGGCAGGCCGGCGAGCTGCGGCCGGCAAAGGGAATCAGCAAATGGCGCGAAGTAGGCGATGGAGGCATGGGCCTATTGTCCGGGATGCCACAATCCGAGCGATGAACGACCCCCACGCTCTGCACGCCGTGTCATCGCTGCCCCCCGAGGGGGCGCAGGTCTCTCTTGGGGCGGCCCGGCGAGATACCTGATGCGACTCCCCTACGAACTGCAGCTCGGCTGGCGCTACACGCGCGCGGGCCGGGCGACGCGGCGCAACGGCTTCATCTCCTTCATCTCCGGCGTCTCGATGTTCGGCATCGCGCTGGGCGTGGCGGCGTTGATCATCGTGCTCTCCGTGATGAACGGCTTCCAGAAGGAAGTGACCGACCGCATGCTCGGCGTGATCTCGCACATCGAGATCTTTTCGCGCGACGGCCAGGCACTGGCCGACATCGATGCGATCGCCGCGGCGGCACGCAAGAACCCCAACGTCGTCGGCGTCGCGCCTTTCATCGCCGCGCAGGCGCTGATCGCGCGCGGCGAGGACATGAAAGGCACGCTGGTGCGCGGCATCGAGCCTTCGCTGGAGCCGCAGGTGACCGACATCTCCACCACCGCGCAACACGGTGCACTGGCGAAGCTGGTGCCGGGCGAATTCGGCATCGTGCTCGGCGTCGAGCTGGCGCGCTCGCTCTTCGTGCGCGTGGGCGACCAGGTCACGCTGATCGCGCCCGGCGGCCAGGTCACGCCGGCCGGCGTGGTGCCGCGCCTGAAGCAGTTCACCGTGGTCGGCACCTTCGATTCGGGCCACTACGAATACGACTCGGCGCTCGCGATGATCCACGAGCAGGACGCGGCCCGCGTGTTCCGGCTCGAAGGGCCGAGCGGCCTGCGCCTCAAGCTCAAGGACCTGCACCAGGCGCGCGAGGTGGCCGATCAGCTGGCCGTCACGCTGCCCGGCGAATTCCTGATCCGCGACTGGACGCGCCAGAACAAGACCTGGTTCGCGGCCGTGCAGGTCGAGAAACGCATGATGTTCATCATCCTCACGCTGATCGTCGCGGTCGCGGCCTTCAACCTGGTCTCGACCTTGGTGATGACGGTGACCGACAAGCGTGCCGACATCGCGATCCTGCGCACGCTGGGCTCGAGCCCGCGCAGCATCATGGGCATCTTCGTCGTGCAGGGCGCGATGGTGGGCGTGATCGGCACGCTCGGCGGGCTGCTGCTGGGCCTGGGCATCGCCTACAACATCGACGTCATCGTGCCGGCGCTGGAGCGGCTCTTCAACGCGCGCTTCCTGCCGCAGGACATCTACCTCATCAGCAAGATGCCGAGCGATCCGCAGCGCGGCGACATCATGCCGATCGCGCTGATCTCGCTTGCGCTGTCCTTCGTGGCCACGCTCTACCCGAGCTGGCGCGCCAGCCGCGTCAACCCTGCGGAGGCCTTGCGCTATGAATAAGCGGGCCCCCACGCTCGGCACTGACGTGTCTTCGCTGCCCCCCGAGGGGGCTGCCATCGGCTTGGGGCGGCCCGGCGCCGATGGGGTCGTCCTGCAAATCAGAGGCCTCACCAAGCGCTTCCACGAAGGCCGCATCGATCTCACCGTGCTGCACGGCGTCGACCTCGACGTGCGCGCTGGCGAGACGCTCGCCATCGTCGGCGCCTCGGGTTCGGGCAAGAGCACGCTGCTGCACCTGATGGGCGGGCTCGATGCGCCCACGGCCGGCAGCGTGGAATTGCACGGCAAGAACATCGCGCATGTCGATGCGGCCGAGCAGGGCCGGCTGCGCAATGCGCACCTGGGTTTCGTCTACCAGTTCCACCACCTGCTGCCGGAGTTCAGCGCGCTCGACAACGTCGCGATGCCGCTGAAGATCCGCCGTACCGAGCCGCAGGCCGCGGCACGGGCCGCGAACCTGATGCTGGCCGCCGTGGGACTGGCCGAACGCACCCACCACCGGCCGGCCGAGCTTTCGGGCGGCGAGCGACAGCGTGTTGCCATTGCGCGCGCGCTCGTGACCCAGCCCGACTGCGTGCTGGCCGACGAGCCCACCGGCAACCTCGACCGCAACACGGCCGACAGCGTGTTCGCGCTGATGCTGCAGCTCGCGCACGAGCGCCGCACGGCCTTCGTCGTGGTCACGCACGACGAGAGTCTGGCCAAGCGCTGCGACCGGGTGCTGCGACTCACCGCGGGCCGTCTCGCAGGCTGAGCTGCGGCCGCTTGCCAAAGCCGGGCGCGGTCACCACACTGGGGCTTCGTTCGACAGCGCAAGGAGCCCCATGGAAACCCCGGACCTCCCGCCTTCCACCACGCTCGAGCAGCGCAGCTCGTACCTGGAAGAGAAGGCCTTCAAATCGCGCACGCTACTGATCTTCGGCGCCATCACGGACCAGTCGGCCGCCGACGTGGCGCGCCGGCTCATCGCCCTCGACGCCGACAGCCAGGAACCCATCGACATCCTGGTCAGCTCGCCGGGTGGGCACCTGGAGTCGGGCGATACCATCCACGACCTCGTGCGCTTCATCAGCGCGCCGGTGAACATGATCGGCACCGGCTGGGTCGGCAGCGCCGCCACGCACCTCTACCTGGCGGTGCCGCGCGAGCGGCGTTTCTGCCTGCCCAATACGCGCTTCCTCATTCACCAGCCGAGCGGCGGCGCGGGCGGGCCGGCCAGCGACATTGCCATCCACGCACGCGAGATCCTGCGAGCTCGCACGCGCGTCGCCCAGGCGATTGCGCGCGAGACCGGCAAGCCGCTGGACGCCGTGCTCGCCGACATCGAGCGCGACCGATGGCTGTCGGCGGAGGAGGCGATCGACTACGGGCTGGTGTCGCGCATCATCCAGCGCAAGAGCGAGCTGCGCCCCTAGGCGCGCAGCTGCCGGCTTACTTCGGCTTGTAGGCCACCACGTCGATCTCGACCTTGGCGTCGACCATCAGGCGCGCCTCGGTGGTCGAGCGCGCGGGCCGGCCGGCACCGAAATAGCCCATGTAGACGCGATTGAAGGCACCGAAATCGCGCGCGTCCTGCAGCCACACGGTGGTCTTGCAGACGTCGTCGAGCGTCGCGCCGGCCAGCGCGAGCACCGACTTGATGTTCTCCATGACCTGCCGGGTCTGAGCCTCGATGCCGCCGACCACGATCTCGCCGTTCGCATCGGCGGGCACCTGTCCCGACACATAGATGAAGTCGCCCGCGCGCACGGCCGGGGAGAAGGGGCGGACCTGGTTGTCCGAGGCCTTGGGGGATGCACCGAGGTATTCGAGCGGCATGAAAAGCTCCTGGGTTGAGTGTGGATTGAAATTCTATTTCAGTAAAAATCCTGAAACATAGGGTTTACACCCGTGATTTGGCATGTTTGATGCTTCAAAGTCCGGCCGAAGAGAAAATATTTTTCACATCATCCGACCCACGAAGGAGTTTCACATGCAGACCCCCGGCCTCTCGAAGCGCAGCCTGCTCGGCGCGTTCCTCGTCAGTTTGCTGTTCGCCGTGGCGCCGGCCCAGGCCCAGGGACCGCGCAATTTCGCGACCCTTGCCATGGTGGCCGAGCCGCAGACGCTGGACCCGATGGCCTCCACCGCCGACCTGGTCGGCACGATCATGCAGCACGTCTACGAGCCGCTCTACACCTTCGATGCGAAGTGGAACGTGGTGCCGATGCTGGCCGAATCGATGCCGAAGATCTCGGCCGACGGCAAGGCCTACGCCATCACCCTGCGCAAGGGCGTAATGCTGCACAACGGCCGCGAACTGAACGCCGACGATGTGGTCGCGAGCCTGCAGCGCTGGATCGAGCAGTCACCGCGCGGCAAGGCGGTGGGCAAGGAGCTCGAGAGCCTCAAGGCCAAGGGCCCGCTGGGCGTCGAGCTGGTGCTCAAGGCGCCCTACGCGCCGCTGCTCGCCCAGCTGGCGCTGCCCAGCGGCATGGCCGCGATCATGGCCAAGGACTCGATCGCGCAGCCGCTGAAGGATTTTGTCGGCACCGGTCCCTACAAGTTCAAGGAGCGCCGGCCCGACCAGTACGTGCTGCTCACGCGCTTCGACAAGTACAGCGCTCGCAAGGAGCCCGCGAGTGGCTACGGCGGCAAGCGCGAGGCGGCGATCGAGGAACTTCGCTTCGTGCCGGTGCCCAATGCCAACACGCGCGTCGAAGGCGCGCTGGCCGGCCAGTACGACTTTGCCGACCTGCTGCCGGTGGAAGCCCTGGCGCGCCTCGAGAAGGCCAGCGGCAAGACGCTGCCGATCATGACGCCGTCCTTCGGCTTCCCCTACCTCGTCTTCAACACCAAGGAAGGCGTGGCCGCCAGCCAGCCGCTGCGCCAGGCGATCCAGGTCGCGCTCGGCGAGGGCGAGATGCTCGCGGCCGGCTTCGGCGACACGCGCTTCTTCGTCGCCGAAGGCAATCACTTCCCCAAGGGCTCGCCCTTCTATGCCACGGGCGGCATCGATCTCTACAACCAGCGCAATGCGCCCAAGGCGAAGGAGGCCGCTGCCAAGGCCGGCTACAAGGGCGAGCCGATCCGCGTGCTGACCAGCCGCCAGTACGACTTCCACTACAACATGGCGCTCTTGATGGCCGAGCAGCTCAAGCGCGCCGGCTTCAAGGTCGATCTCAACGTGGTCGACTGGGCCACTCTGGTGCAGCGCCGCAACGACCCGAAGCTGTGGGACGTCTACGTCACGCATTCGGGCCAGTTCCCCGAGCCGATGCTCTCGCCGCCGCAGCTCGGCGACGGCGCGCCGGGCTGGTGGGATTCGCCAGCCAAGAAGGCCGCGCTGTCCGCCTTCAATGTCGAGAGCGATCCCGCCAAGCGCGGCGCGCTGTGGGGCAAGGTGCAGCAGGTGGTCTACGACGAGGTGCCTTACGTGAACGTCGGCAAGTTCAACGGGCTGTCGGCCAAGAGCCCGGCGCTGGACAACTACCAGCCGGCCACCTGGCCGTATTTCTGGAATACGCGCATCAAGTAACCCCACCCCGTTCGGGCTGAGCTTGTCGAAGCCGTCGTCGCACGTGCAAGCCCTTCGACAAGCTCAGGGCGAACGGTCGGAGAACTGAATGGTCCGCTATCTCTCGTCCCGCCTCGCGGGCATGCTGGTCGTGCTCGCCATCGTGGCGGTGCTGGTCTTCATCCTCACGCGCGCCGCCTCGGGCGATCCGGTCTCGGTGCTGCTCGGTGACCAGGCCACCGCCGCCGACATCGCGCGCGTGCAGAAGGAATACGGCCTCGACAAGCCGCTGCCGGTGCAGTTCGGCTACTGGCTGCGCGAAGTGCTGCAGGGCAACCTGGGCCAGTCGATCTTTCTGCAGCGGCCGGTCACGCAGGCGCTCATGGAGCGCGCGGAGCCGACCACGCTGCTGGCGCTGATGGCGGTGGCGATCGCGGCGCTGATCGGGCTGCCCTGCGGCATCGTCTCGGCGGTGTTCCGCGGGCGCGTGGTCGACCAGGTGTTCACCGGCATCGCGATGCTCGGCGCCAGCATCCCGAGCTTCTGGCTCGGCATCGTGCTGATCCAGCTCTTCGCGGTCTCGCTCGGCTGGTTCCCGGTTTCGGGCTACGGCGCGCCCGACGCGCCGCTGGCCGAGCGCCTGCATGCGCTGATCCTGCCGGCCGCGGTGCTGGGGCTCTTGAACTCGGCGTTGATCATCCGCTTCACGCGCGCCTCGATGCTCGACGTGCTGGGCGAGGACTATGTGCGCACGGCGCGTTCCAAGGGCCTGGCGGAAAGCACGGTGGTGCTCAAGCATGCGCTGCGCAACGCGCTGGTGCCGATCGTCACCGTGCTGGGGCTCACCATCGCGCTGATGATCGGCGGCGCCGTCGTCACCGAGACGGTGTTCGGCCTGCCCGGCGTCGGCAACCTGGTGGTGAACGCGGTGCTGCGGCGCGACTATCCGGTGATCCAGGGAGCCTTGCTCGTGATCGCTGCGATCTACGTGCTCATCAACTTCTCGATCGACTTGTTGTACGCCGTGGTCGACCCGCGCGTGAAGATCTGAATCATGCAAATGCCTCGAATGCTCCGCCAGCTGATGCACCGCCGCATCGTGATGGTCTCGGCCCTGGTGCTGCTGGTGATCGCGGTGCTCGCGCTCGGCGCGCCATGGTTCGCCTCGGTCGACCCCAACGACACGGCCGTGCTCGACCGCCTCAAGCCGCCGAGCGCCGCGCACCTGATGGGTACCGACGAGCTGGGGCGCGACATGTACTCGCGCATCGTCCACGGCGCGCGCTATTCGCTCGCGATCGCGGCGCTGACGGCGCTGGGCTCGGTGATCGCGGGCACCCTCCTGGGCCTGGTGGCCGGCTTCTTCCGCCGGCTCGATGCGCCGCTGATGCGCGTGGTCGACGCGATGATGTCCTTCCCCGACATCCTGCTCGCGATCGCGCTGGTCGCCATCCTCGGCGCCTCGCTGGGCAACGTGGTGCTGGCGCTGGTGCTGGTCTACACGCCGCGCGTCGCGCGCGTGGTGCGCGCCTCCACGCTGGTGGTGCGCGAGCTGCTCTTCGTCGAAGCCGTGCGCGCCTTGGGCGTGCGCACCTCGCGCATCCTGTGGCGCCACATCCTGCCCAACCTGATGTCGCCGATCCTGGTGCAGGTGTCCTTCATCTTCGCCTACGCCATCCTGGCGGAGGCGGGCCTGTCCTTCCTCGGCGTCGGCGTGCCGCCCGAGATCCCGACCTGGGGCACCATGGTCGCGGGCAGCCAGCAGTATGCGGACCGGGCCTTCTGGGTCGTGCTGTTTCCGGGGTTGGCGATCATCTTCACCGCGCTCTCGCTGCAGTTGCTGGGCGACGGCGTGCGCGACCTGCTGGACCCCAAGCTCAAGAAGGCAACGTGATGACGATGCACGCAACTCCACGTCTCGCGGTACGCAATCTCGGCACCTCCTTCCCCACCGAAGACGGTCTCGTGCGTTCGGTGGCCGAGGTGAGCTTCTCGATCCAGCCCGGTAAGACCACCGCGCTGGTCGGCGAGTCGGGCTCGGGCAAGTCGGTCACCAGCTTGACGCTGATGCGTCTCTTGCCCAAGACCGCCAACGCACAGGTGAGCGGCGAGACCGTCTTCGCCACGCGCGACGGCCGCATGGTCGACCTGCTCACGATCGGGGACCGCGACATGCGGCGCCTGCGCGGCAACGAGCTCGCGATGATCTTCCAGGAGCCGATGACCAGCCTGAACCCGGTCTTCACCATCGGCGAGCAGATCGCCGAGAGCGTGCGCCTGCACAAGGGGCTGGACCGCAAGGCCGCGCTCGCGCATGCGCTGCGCATGCTGGAGCTGGTCGAGATCCCGGCCGCGGCGCGGCGCCTGCATGAATACCCGCACCAGCTCTCGGGCGGCATGCGCCAGCGCGTGATGATCGCGCTGGCCATGGCTTGCGACCCGACGCTCTTGATCGCCGACGAGCCCACCACCGCGCTCGACGTCACGATCCAGGCGCAGATCCTCGAGCTGATGCGCCGGCTGCAGGCCGAGACCGGCATGAGCATCCTGTTCATCACCCACAACCTCGGCGTGGTGGCGCACCATGCCGACGACGTGGTCGTGATGTATGCGGGTCGCGTGGTCGAGAGCGCACCGGTGCGGCCGCTGTTCGCCACGCCCGAGCATCCCTACACGCAGGGCCTGCTGGCCTGTCTGCCCGGCAAGGCGCACCTGCGCGGAGGGGCCAAGCCCAAGCGGCTATTCGCGATTCGCGGCCAGGTGTCGAGCCCGCTGGCGCCGCCGCCGGGCTGCGCCTTCGAGCCGCGCTGCGACTATGCGGTGGAGGCCTGCCGGCAGGTGATGCCCCCGCTGATCGATACCCATGAAGATCGCCAGGCACGGTGCATTCGCGTGCCGGCGATGCAAAGCCTGGCGAGGGCTGCATGAACGCTCCATTGATCGAGGTCCGAGGCCTCAAGAAATACTTCGGCAGCGGCGAGCGCCCGGTGCGCGCGGTCGACGACGTTTCCTTCGCGATCCGCGCCGGCGAAACGCTGGGCCTGGTCGGCGAATCGGGCTCCGGCAAGAGCACCATCGGCCGCACGCTGCTGCGCCTGGTCGAGCGAACGGAGGGCGAGGTGCTCTACCGCGGCGACGACATCGGCAAGCTCTCTTCCGGGCCGCTGCGAAAGCTGCGCAGCAAGCTGCAGATCATCTTCCAGGACCCGTACGCGAGCCTCAACCCGAAGATGCGCATCAGCGCCATCCTCGGCGAGGCGCTGGCCACGCACGGGCTGCACAAGGGCGCCGCTGCACGCGACAAGCGCATCGCCGAACTGCTCGAAACCGTGGGCCTGCGCCCCGAGCATGCAAGCCGCTTTCCGCACGAGTTCTCGGGCGGCCAGCGGCAGCGCATCGGCGTGGCGCGCGCGCTCGCCGTCGAGCCCGAGTTCATCGTCGCCGACGAGCCGCTGTCGGCGCTGGACGTGTCGATCCAGTCGCAGGTGATCAACCTGCTGGCCGATCTGCGCGAACGCCTGTCGCTGACGATGCTATTCATCTCGCACGACCTGGACGTGGTGGAATACCTGTGCGACCGCGTGGTCGTGCTTTACCTCGGCAAGGTGATGGAAGTGGCGACCACCAGCGAACTCTTCGAGCGCCCGCAGCATCCCTACACGCGAGCCCTGTTGGCCGCGAGCCCGAAGCCCGATCCGCTGCTGCCCAACGAACACGTCGCGCTGAAGGGCGACATCCCGAGCCCGGTCGCGCCGCCGTCCGGCTGCGTGTTCCGCACGCGCTGTCCGCATGCCGTCGAGGCCTGCGCCCAGACCGTGCCGCCGCTGGACGAACTCGCACCGGGCCATTTTTCCGCCTGCATCCGCAAAGAGCTGATTTCCCTATGACCACCGAACACGACGACTTCATCGATCCGCTGCTCAACACCGGCTTCAAGGGCTACCCGCGCACCCAGCCGCCGAAGCGCCGCAGCGAGATCGGCAAGGCCGGCTGGCATGTGCTGGCCGGCGACCTGCCGCTGCCGCTGGCCGTGCTCAAGCGCGAGGCGCTGGAACACAACCTCCAGTGGATGCAGGCGCGCGTGCGCCAGTGGGGCATCGACCTCGCGCCGCACGGCAAGACCACCATGTCGCCGCAGCTCTTCAAGCGCCAGCTCGACGCCGGCGCCTGGGGCCTCACTTTCGCGACGGTGACGCAGCTCGCCGTCGGCGTGGCCGCCGGCGCGCGGCGCACGCTGATCGCCAACCAGGTGGTGAACGACGAAGACCTGGCCGGCATCCAGCTGCTGCTGCATGCGCACATCGACCTGCGCGTCGTGTTTCTGGTCGATTCGCCGGCGCAGCTTGCGCTGATCGAGGACTGGACAGTGCGCCACCCGGAGCACCTGCCTTTCGAGGTGATGCTCGAAATCGGCGTCGACGGCGCGCGCACCGGCTGCCGCACGCACGAGGAAGCGGTCACGCTCGCCACCCGCCTGCACGAGAGCGACGCCGTCAAGCTCGCCGGCATCGAATGCTACGAAGGGCAGGGCGCCACCGGCGAGAGCGGGCCCGACACGACCTATGCGAACACGCTGATGGACCGCGTCGAGGCCGTGGCCCGCCATTGCGACGTCAACGGCCTGTTCGACACCGAGGAAGTGCTGGTCTCGGCCGGCGGCTCCGCGATCTTCGACCTGGTGGCCGGCCGACTGAAGCCGGCGCTCCAGGCCCGCGTGCGCGGCCTGCTGCGCTCGGGCTGCTACGTGACACACGACCACGGCTTCTACCAGCGCATGCTGAGTGCCGTGGACGAACGGTTGGGCTGCGACTGCGGCGAGAGCCTGCGCCCTGCGATGGAGGTGTGGGCCACGGTGCAGTCGCGCCCCGAACCGAAGCTCGCGATCCTCGCGGTCGGCAAGCGCGACATCTCCTTCGACCTTTCGCTGCCGGTGCCGATCGCGCGCGCCGCGCGCGGCAGCCTGGTGCCCGCCGCGGTGCCGCCGGGCTGGAAGATCACGGCGCTGAACGACCAGCATGCCTACCTGCGCTGGGACGATGCCGAGGAGCCGCAGGCGCCCGCGGTCGGCGAGCGCGTCGGCCTCGGCATCTCGCACCCCTGCACCACCTTCGACAAGTGGCACTGGATGCCGGTGGTCGAAGAGGACTACCGCATCAGCGATGCGGTGGCCATGCACTTCTGATGGCGCCCGTGATGACATCCTCCCTGCTTCAGAAGATGGCCGAGATCCGCGACGGCGCCTCGGCCACGCGGCGCGCCATCCTCGACCTGATCCTCGAAGACCCCGACCGCGCGCTCGAGGAAAGCTTCGAGACGCTGGCCGAGCGCTCGCGCAGCTCGGTGCCCACCATCATGCGCACCTGCCGCGATCTCGGCTTCGCCGGCCTGCGCGAATTCAAGCTTGCGCTGGCGCAGGAACTGGCGCTCGGCGGCTCGCCGCTGCACCGGCGCGTGAACATCGAGGACGCGGCCGACGAGGTGGTCGGCAAGATCGCGCGCAGCGCCGCGGCCTCGGTCTCGGGCGTGCGCAACCAGCTCGACATGGAAGTGCTCGACGGCGCCGTGGCCGCCATCGCGGCGGCGCCGCACGTCGATCTCTATGGCGCCGGCGCCACCTCGTGGTTCATGGCCAACGACCTGCAGGCGCGGCTGTTCCGCCTCGGCCTCTCGGCCAACGCCTGGGCCGACTACCACCTGCAGCAGGTGGCCGGCGCGGCCCAGCGCCCGGGTGGCGTGGTGATCGCGATCTCGCACGTGGGCGGCATGCCCTCGCTGCTCGATGCTGTCGACATCGCGCGCGGGCAGGGCGCCAAGGTGGTCGCACTCACGCGGCCCGGCACGGCGCTCGCGGCGAAGGCCGATTTCCTGCTGGGCCTCTCGGTGCCCGACGACGCGGTGATGCACGTGGGCATCGACGCCTACCTCACGCACCTGACGGTGATCGAGATCCTGACCGTGCTGGTCGCGCAGCGCCGCGGCGAACCCGCGGTGCAGCGCCTGCAGCGCGCGCGCGAAGCCTTCCAGCGCCACGGCATCGATGCGAGCACGCATCCGCTGCAGAGCTGGGATGGCGGAGGAGTGAAGCATGGCTGAACAAGCGATCTTCTTGCTCGAAGGCGGCCTCGTGGTCGACGGCTCCGGCGGCCCGAGCTGGCCCGGCGACGTGCTGCTGGCCGGCGACCGTATCGCAGCGCTGGGCGAAGGCCTGCGCGAGCGCCTGCCCGAAGGCATCGCAGCGGCCGATCTCGAAACCGTCGACTGCCGCGGCAAGGTGATCGCCCCCGGCTTCATCGATGTCCACACGCACGACGACGCGATCGTGCTGCGCGATCCGCTGTGCCTGCCGAAGGTCTCGCAAGGCATCACGACGGTGGTCACCGGCAACTGCGGCATCTCGCTCGCGCCCTACCGCACGCCGCAAGCCCAGCCGCCGCTCACGTTGCTGGGCATCGATTCCTTCCGCCACGCCACGATGGCCGAGTACCGCGCCGCGGTCGAGGCGGCGCAGCCGGCGCTCAATGTCGCGGCGCTGATCGGCCACACCACTTTGCGCTTCGCGACCATGGACGCGCTCGACCGCGCGGCCACCGAGGACGAGCGCGCGCGCATGGGCCAGCTGCTCGAGGCCTGCATGCTGGACGGCGCCCACGGCCTCTCCTCGGGCCTGTTCTACGAGCAAGCCTTCGCCGCGCCGGCCGACGAGGTGACGGCGCTCGCGCGCATCGTCGCGCGCCACGGCGGCGTCTATGCCACGCACCTGCGCAGCGAGATGGAAACCATCATCGAGGCAATGCACGAGGCCGGCGACACTGCCTTCAGCGCCGGCGCGCCGCTCGTGATCTCGCACCACAAATGCGCCGGCCCCGCCAATTGGGGCCGCACGCTCGAAACCCTGCCGCTGGTCGACGCGCTCGCGAAGCGGCAGGACATCGCGCTCGACGCCTACCCCTACGTCGCCGGCTCTACCGTGTTGCGCGAGGATCTGGTGGACGGCGTGATCGACATCCTGCTGACCTGGTCCGATCCGCATCCCGAGGTGACGGGCCGCATGCTCGCCGACGTCGCGCGCGAATGGGGCGTGGACCAGAAGGAAGCCTGCCGCCGCCTGCAGCCCGGCGGCGCCTGCTACTTCCAGATGAAGGAAGAGGACGTGGAGCGCGTGATCGCCCATCCGCGCACCATGATCGGCAGCGACGGCCTGCCGCACGACCGCCATCCGCATCCGCGCCTGTGGGGCGCCTTCCCGCGCGTGTTCGCGCGCTACTGGCGCGAGCGCCAGCTGTTCACGCTCGAACAGGCAGTCCACAAGATGACCGGCATGACCGCGCGCAACCTGCGCATCGCCGACCGCGGCCTGCTGCGCGTGGGCGCGATGGCCGACGTGGTGGTGTTCGATCCGCGCACCATCGCCGACACCGCCACCTACGACCGGCCGCAGAGCGCCAGCGTGGGGATCGAGCGCGTGTTCGTCAACGGCGCCTGCGCCTTCCGAGGCGGCGAAGAAGAGCCCGAGGTGCGGGCGCGGGCGGGGCGGATGCTAACGCGGGCGGTCTGAGAACCGGTTGAGAAGAGCGCCCGGGTCAACGCACGAAGCGGCCCTCGGGCGTGACGCGAACCATTTCGATGAACTTCGACCCGGTGCTGCTGCCTGACGTGAAATCGATGTCCATGCCGGCCAGCCGCATCTTGAATGCGCGCAGCGCCGCATGCAGGCGCGCACGTGTCAGGTCGCGGCCGGCACGCTTGAGCCCCTCGATCATCACCAGCCCGTTCAGGTAGCCCTCGAAGCTGCCGTAGCCCACCGGCACCTGCGCGCGTTCCGCCAGGCGTCGGTAGTCGCGCGTGACGGTCTCCACCTCGCCCCAGGGATAAGGCATGACCTGCGAGATGGCCAGTCCGCCCGCCTGCAGGTTCACCACCTTGGCCGTGACCTCGCCCGGGACGACCGACATGCCATAGAACATCGGCTTGCTGCCGGCGCCGTAAGTCGCCTTGATGACCTCGCCGGCCACCGTGCCGGCCAGATACATCAGGACGGCCTGCGGCTGGCTGTCGGCCAATGTCTTGCCGGCGGCGGCGGAGGTCGAGCCGTCTCCCTTCACCGAGACCACCGCCGTCGGCGTGAGCTTGTGGGTGGCCATGGCGGCCTCGATCAGCTTGACCGCTTCGGCGCCGCCCGGGTTGTCGAGATGGGCGATCGCCATCTTGTTCACGCCGACGGTCGTGAGGTGCTCGACCAGGGCCTGTGCTTCGCGCGCATTGCTGGCGCGCACGAAGTAGGCGGAGCCGGCAACGCGTTCGCGCGCCGTGTCGCCCACGCCGTAGCCGCCCACGCTGGGTGCGCCGCTTTGCTGCAGCAGCTTGGCCGCGGCGGCCGTGGTGCCCGAGCCGACGCAGCCGAAGAACGCGAACACGCGATGGTCGTTCAGCAGCTTGCCGTAGTTCTCCACCGCCTTCTCGGGCTTCAGCTCGTCGTCCAGCGACACCAGCTTGATCTTGCGTCCGCCCACGCCGCCTTGTTCGTTGACCGCATCGAAGGCCAGTCCGGCGCCGTTGTGCACGACCTTGATCTGCGAGCCGAGCGGGCCGCTCAGCACGGCGCTGCTGCCGAGCAGGATCTCGCTGTCGCTCACCCCTGTTTCTGCCTGCGCGGACGACAAATGTGCCAAGCCAGTGGCAAATACGGCAGTGGAGGCGACAAAACTTCTGCGCTGCATGAGCAAGGCCCTTTTCCAATGAATTTAGTTAAGTTGAATAACTATTGGAAATGAGCCGTCGGTGCCGCCGAGTCAGGGTTTACCCACGCGGTCGCGGCATTCGTCACGCTCTTGCAATCACTCGTGTCCCGTCAGCATCAGCGCTGCTCTGTAGGCCGCACGGCCGGCCGTCTTGGCTTCTTCGACCAGCGCCTTCAGCCGCTGCCCGCGCTCCTTCGGCGCCAGGAGATGGAGCGGTTCGGCCATCAATTGCCGGGCCGCGCCGAGCAGGACGTGCGCCGAAGTGACGCAGACGCGGACGGCCGCACGCTCGCCGGCCGGGGTGTTCTCGCCTTCGCGGTCATTGAGAACGGACTCGATCAAGGCGAGCGCATTGTCGAGGCAAGCCTGCGCGAGGTCGCGCTGTGTCGCTCCTGCTTGAATCGTCAGGGGCGGGCTGGGGCCATCGAGCGCGGCATCGCGCGGAGTGTCGAACATGGTGAGAAGACCGGGTTGCTTTCTTTGGAGTCGAATCAGCGCGCCGCCAGCGCTGCCTGCGGAACTGCTGCGCGCGGCGTGACAGCTTCATGCCCATGCAGCCAGCGGCGCAAGATCCGCAGCAGCGCCCCCGGCTGGTCGGCATGCACCCAATGGCCGGCGTCGTCGATGTGTTCCAGGTGCGCGCGCGGAAACAGGCGCGCGATGCCGGCATGCGACTCGGCTTGCACATAGGCCGAATCGGTGCCGGCGAGGAACAGCGCCGGCCCTTCGTAGTGCCGGTGCAGGAGCCTCTGCGGAAATCCGCACAGCTCCTGCATGCACATGGCCACCGCCAGCAGGTTGAGCCGCCAGTCGAAGCGCTCGTCGTGGCGCCGCAGGTTCTGCATCAGGAAGTCGAGGACCGGCGTGTCGCCTTCCTGGCCCTGCGCCAGCGCCTGCCGGGCCTCGTTGCGGCCGGTCGCGGCGGCCGCGTCGAAGCCGCGCATGGCCATCATGTAGGGCGAGAACTGGTCGCTGTAGCGCTCGGGTGCGATGTCGATCACCGCCACGCCGGAGATCGCCTGCGGATGCTCGAGGGCCAGGGTCATGGCGGTCTTGCCGCCCATGCTGTGGCCGATCAGCAGCGGCTGCTGCAACTGCTCGCGCTCGATGAGCGCCAGCACGTCCTGCGCCATCTCGGTGTACGACATGGTCTGGCCCCGGGGCGACGCGCCGTGGTTGCGCGCATCCGGCAGGTAGACCCGATGCCTGTCGCCGAGCGCTCGGGCGATCCGCGTCCAGTTGCGTCCGGCACCGAACAGCCCGTGCAGGATCACCAGGGGAGGGCCGTCGCCCACGGCCTCGAATGCGAGCTCAATAGCCACGGGATTCCGGCGCAGGCAGAGCGTTGGCGGGGCGCGTGTTCACGGGTTCCGTCTCCATTTATGTGGGGCCCCCATTCGAGGGTTTGACAGAGGTTAGGGACGCAGGAGCCGTCAGTAAAATGGTTTGCATCCATGCCGTGGATCGATCGCGTGGATACCTTGCAAGGCGGACCGGGGTTTTCAAAGGGACGAGGTCAGCTCATGCGGTTCAACAAGCTCGACTTGAACCTGCTGGTGGCCCTGGATGCGCTCCTCACCGAGCGCAGCATCAGCCGGGCCGGGGAGCGCCTGCACCTGAGCCAGTCCGCCACGAGCAATGCGCTGGCGCGGCTGCGGGCCTATTTCAACGACGACCTGCTGGTGCAGGTCGGCCGCAAGATGGAGCTCACGCCGCGGGCCGAGACGCTGAAGGATGCCGTGCGCGACGTGCTCGTGCGGGTGGATTCCGCGATCCTTGCCCAGCCGCGCTTCGATCCCGCCCAGGCGGAGCGCTGCTTTCGCCTGATCGTCTCCGATTACAGCTCGATAGTCCTGATGCCGCAGCTGCTCACGCTGGTGAGCCAGCAGTCGCGCACCGTGCGCTTCGATCTGCTGCCGCTGCTGCAGCCGCCCCATCGTGAGCTGGAGAGCGGCGAGGCCGACCTGCTCATCCTGCCGCTGGAATATCGCACGCCCGAGCCTCATCCCTTCGACATCCTGTTCGAGGAGCAGTTCGTCTGCGCGGTCTGGAGCGGCGGCCGCTTCGGGCACGCCGACAAATTGACGGCCGATCAGTACGCGACGGCCGGCCACGTCGTGATGCAGCCCTCCGGCATGGACGAGCCCACACTCGCGGGATGGCTGAAGCGACGCTACCCGGGGGTGCGGCGCATCGAAGTCACCAGCTACAGCTTCGCCGCGGTTCCCTATCTGATCGTGGGCACCGATCGCATTGCCATGCTGCACGCACGGCTCGCCCGACTGGCCCAGAAGTCCCTGCCGCTGCGGCTGCTGCCGGCGCCGGTGCCGATGCCGGCGATGAAGCAGACGATGCAGTGGCACACGTACCGCACGCAGGACCCGGGCCTGGTCTGGTTGCGCGGCCTGTTGCACCAGGCCGTGGCGAGGATGGATGCGGAACTGGAACCTGCCTACGCGGACGGTGTGGCCGAAACGGTTCGCATGGAATGACTGCGGGCGCGGGCGCCTCGCGCCACCTCAGGCTGCGATCGAGTAGCCGCCGTCGACGGGGATTGCCGTGCCCGTCACGAAGTCGGAGGCCTTGCTCGCGAGAAAGACCGCGATGCCGGCCAGGTCCTCCGGCCGGCCCCAGCGCCCGGCGGGCGTGCGCGCGTTGACGCGCTCTTCGAGGCCCTGCACCTGCGCACGCGCGCCGTCGGTCAGCTCGGTGCGGATCCAGCCCGGCAGCACGGCATTGACCTGGATCTTGTCCGGTGCCCATGACGCGGCCAGCGCGCGGCTCAGCTGCACGATGCCTCCCTTGCTCGCGCCGTAGACCGGCGCGTAGGGCGCGCCGAAGATCGACAGCATCGAACCGATGTTGATGATCTTGCCGCCGCCGGCCGCCTTGAGGTGGGCGTGGGCCGCGCGGCAGCACAGGAAGGCGCTGGTGAGGTTGGTGTCCATCACCATGTGCCATTCGGCCAGCGCGAGCTGGTCGGCCGGCTTGCGCACCGTGGTACCGGCGTTGTTGACCAGGATGTCGAGCCGGCCGCAGCGCTCGGCCACCTGGTCGAAGAGCCGCTGCACCGAAGCCTCGTCGGTCACGTCGGCCGAAAGCGCGAAGCTGTCGCTGCCGAGGGCCTTCAGGGTCTCGACCGCGGCGGCCGATTTCTGCGGATTGCGCGCTGCAACGATCACGCGCGCCCCGGCCTTCGCCAATCCCTCGGCCATGCCGAGTCCGATGCCGCCGTTGCCGCCGGTGACGAGCGCGGTCTTTCCTGTCAAATCAAACATCAGTGAAGGCGGCTACAGGATTCTGTTGAACCACAGCAAAGAGAGTCCGGCTGACAGCAAGGCCAGCACGGCCGCGCCGAGCGCGAACAGCGCCGAGATTTCGGTCTCCTTCTTCTCGACCGTGAGCCTGGAGCTCAGCGTGTTGTAGACCTTGGTGAGGTCTGCCGCGGTGCCTGCGTAGTAGTACTCGGCCTGCGTCTTGTTGGCGATCGCCTTGAGCGTTTCCTCGTCGAGGCGCACGCGCATCGACCAGCCTTCGAAGCCGATGGTCTCGCCGTCGACCGTGCCGATGCCCACCGTGTAGACGCGCACGCCGCGCTCGGCCGCGACCTTGGCCGCGTCGAGCGGGTCGACGCCGGTAGTGCGCTGGCCGTCGGTCAACATGATGATGGCGGCCGAGGTGTAGGAGCCGGGCGCCACCGGCGTGAATTCCTTCTGCGGCGCCTTGCCGGCCTGCTCGAGCGGCACGCCGCGCTGGCGGCTGCTCTGGGGACCGAAGTTCGAGACGTCGATGCCCGCATCCGGGAACAGCGTGGCCAGCGAAACGACGATGGCATTGCCGGTGGCCGTCGCGCGCTGCAGCTGGAAGGAGTCGATGGCCGTGACCAGGTCTTCGCGGTTGGTGGTGGGCAGCTGCGCGACATTGGCGCTGCCCGCGAAGGCGACGATGCCGACCTTCACGTGCCGCGGCAGCTCCTTCAGAAAGCTCTTGGCCGCTTCCTGCGCGGCCACCAGCCGGTTGGGCAGCACGTCGGCCGCGCGCATGCTGCCGGACACGTCCATCGCCAGGATGATGGTCTGCTGGTTCGAGGGCAGCACCACCACCGCCATCGGCCGCGAGGCGGCGATCAGCATCGCGACCATCGCGAGCAGGAACAGGAAGGGCGGGATGTGGCGCCGCACGCTCTGTCGCACGCCCATCGCCTCGCGCACGATGGACAGGCTGGCATAGCGCAGCGCCAGCTTCTTCTTGCGCCGCATGAGCCAGGCATACAGCAGCACCAGGAGCGGCGCCGCCAGCAACAGCCAGAGGAATTGAGGCCAGAGGAAGTTCATGCTGCCACCGCCTTCGGGTTGGACGACCCGGCGCGCACGCGGCGCTTGCGCATGTCGGCAAAGCGCACGATGGCTTCCACCAGATCGTCGTTGGTCGAGAGTTCGAGCGCGTCGACGCCGACCTTGGCCAGCGTCTCGCGCAGGGTTGTTTCGCGCTCCGCGGCGACGCGGGCGAAGCGCTTGCGGAAGCTCGCGTCGTGCGTGTCGACCCAGAGCTGCTCGCCGGTCTCGGCATCGGTGAGCGGCACCAGGCCGAGGTCGGGCAGCTCGAGCTCGAGCGGGTCGAAGAGGCGCACCGCCACCACCTCGTGACGCCGGACCAGCTGCGCGAGCGGGAGCTCCCAGCCGGGCTCGCTCAGGAAATCGGACACCACGAACACGGTCGAGCGGCGCGGCATCAGCACCGCTGCCGACTTGAGCAGATCGGCCAGCCGGGTCATGCCCTTCTGGGCCGGCGCGTTCTTCTTTTCCGCGCGGCGTTCCATCGAATGCAGCAGATGCAGCACGTGCCGCCGGCCGCTGCGCGGCGGGATCACCGCCTCGACGTCGTTGCCGTAGACCAGCGCGCCAACGCGGTTGCCGTGCCGCGTGAGCAGGCGTGCGATGACGCCGACGAAGCCGGCCGAGATCTCGCGCTTGGCCTTGCGGCCGGAGCCGAAGTCAACCGAGCGGCTCAGGTCGAGGATGAACCAGGCGGCCATCTCGCGGTCTTCAGTGAACACGCGCACGTGCGGCGTCTGCAGGCGCGCGGTGACGTTCCAGTCGATGTGGCGCACGTCGTCGTGGTGCTGGTACTCGCGCAGGTCGGCCAGGTCGAGGCCGGTGCCGCGCATCAGCGTGCGGTAGTCGCCCTGCAGCAGGCCGTCGAGCCGGCGGATCACCGTCCATTCGAGCCGGCGCAGCGTGCGTTCGGCGGAGCCCGCCGCGGCCTCGCCCGCGAGTCGTTCGTCGTTGGCGGCGCGCGCGCGCCGGCTAGGCCACCAGCTTTTCATGTTCGAGCGGCTTGGCTGGCGCGGGCACGGCCCGCATGATCTTGTCGATCAGGCCGTCGGGCGTGAGCCCTTCGGAGAGGCCTTCGTACGACAGCGTCACGCGGTGCCGCAGCACGTCGGGCACCAGCGCCGTCATGTCCTCGGGCAGCGCGTAGCTACGGCCGCGCAGCAGCGCCAGGGCGCGCGCGCCTTCGGTCAGGTTGATGCTGGCGCGCGGGCTGGCGCCGAAGGTGATGAAGCGCCGCATGTCCTTGAGGCCGTGCCTCTCGGGCGTGCGCGTGGCCGACACCAGCCTGACCGCGTACTGGATCAGCGAAGGGTCGACATAGACGCGCCGCGCTTCGGCCTGCAGCGCCGCGAGCTGGTCGGTGGTCGCGACCGGGCTGGCCTCGACCGGGGCGCCGATCACGCGCTCGACGATCACGAACTCTTCCTCGTCGGTCGGGTAGTCGACCAGCACCTTCATCATGAAGCGGTCCACCTGCGCCTCGGGCAGCGGGTAGGTGCCCTCGGTCTCGATCGGGTTCTGCGTCGCCATCACGAGGAAGGGGCGCGGCACCTTGTGCGACTCGCCGGCGATGGTGACCTGGCGCTCCTGCATCACTTCGAGCAGCGCGCTCTGCACCTTGGCCGGGGCGCGGTTGATTTCGTCGGCCAGAAGCAGATTGGCGAACACGGGCCCCAGCGAGGTGCTGAACTCGCCGGTCTTCTGGTTGTAGATGCGCGTGCCGATCAGGTCGGCCGGCACCAGGTCGGGCGTGAACTGGATGCGCTTGAACTGGCCGCGCACCGCTTCGGCCAGCGTCTTGACGGTCAGGGTCTTGGCCAGCCCGGGAACGCCTTCGACCAGCAGGTGACCACCCGCCAGCACAGCGACCATCACGCGCTCGAGAAAACGGTCCTGGCCGACGACGACGCGCTTCACCTGGTAGAGGATCTGCTCCATCAGCTCGGCGGTGGAAGCGGAGGCGGAGGTCGGTTCGTTCTCTGTGCTCATGCTTGCTGCTTTCGGTGAGGAATCGGAAAGACCATCAGAAAGGCGGAGAGCCGGCGGCCGAGGCCGCGTTCTCGATCGGCACTGCAAAACCGATGCCAATGAAGGTGCGCTGCTGGGTCGGGTTGAGGATCGCGGTCACGATGCCGAGCACCTCGCCGTTCATGTTGATGAGCGGCCCGCCCGAATTGCCGGGGTTGGCGGCGGCGTCGAACTGGATCAGGTTGCCGAGCTCCTGCTTGCCCTCGGGCGAGCGGAACGAGCGCTTGAGGCCCGAGACCACGCCGGCCGAGACCGAGGGGCCGATGCCGAAGGGAAAGCCGACCGCGACCACTTCGTCGCCGGGCTGGAGGTCGGCGGTCGAGCGCATCGTGGCCGGGATCAGGTCGTCGGGCAGCTTCTGCGCCTGCAGCACGGCGAGGTCGTTCTCGGGCTGCACGCCGGTGATCACGGCGGGCGCCTCGAGGCCGTCGGCAAAAGTGACCCTGATCTTCTCGGCGCCGGCGACCACGTGCAGGTTGGTCAGGATGATGCCCTTGTCGACGATCACCACGCCGGTGCCGACGCCGCGCTCCACCTCGCCCGGCGGCTCGTCGGCCTCGGGCGGCTTGCCCTTGGCGACGTTGTTTCCGCGCTTCTGCGTCTGGGCTTCCGGCGTCTTCTTTTCGGGCCCGTAGCCGACCACCCGCACCACCGAGGGACGAATGATCTCGGCCGCCTTGGCGGCCGGCGAGGGCAGGGTGGCGGTCTGCAGCGTGCGCAACACGGCGGCGTCGATGTCCTTCTGCGTGTACGGGCGGACGTTCTGGCGCGGCCACAGCGCGATGCCGGTGGCCGATGAGCCGACGCAGAGCGCGAGCAGCAGCGCGAAGCTGCGCCGCCCGGGCTGCCAGCGCGGCGCAGCGGCGGCTGGCGCCGCTGCGGGCACCTCCGAGTCATCGGACGCCTGGGGCGTGCCAGGCTCGGCCGCGTCCTGCGGCGCGCGGGGTGAGCGGCTGTAGAAAGCAGGCCTGCGCATCGGGGCACCTCCGGCAAAAAAATCGACGCGTGAGAGAGGCACGGTAGCACGCTTTCTCCGGCTGTGCATGCGTTCGGGCATCATTGGCCGATGGCCGTCTTCATCGATACCCACTGTCACCTCGATGCGCCGGAATTCGGCACCGAAATGGCCGCGATACGGGATCGCGCGGCAGCCCGGAACGTGGCCCTGTGCGTGATTCCGGCAGTGGCGGCCGCCAACTTCGCAACAGTGCGCGAACTCGCGCATGCCCAGAACGATGCCTACGCGCTGGGCATCCACCCGATGTGCACCACCGAGGCGCAGGACGAGCACCTGGCGCTGCTCGACGCGGAACTTGCCGCGCGCCGCGACGATCCGCGCCTGGTGGCGGTGGGTGAGATCGGGCTCGATTTTTTCGTGCCCGGCCTGGACCCCGACAAGCAGGAGCGCTTCTTTCACACTCAGTTGCAACTCGCGCGCAAGCACGGGCTGCCGGTGATCGTTCACGTGCGCCGGTCGGTGGACAAGGTCTTGAAACACCTGCGGCAGGTCGCGCCCGGCCAGACCTGGCAGGGCATCGCGCATGCGTTCAACGGCAGCGCGCAGCAGGCGCAGGCCTGTATCGATTGCGGGCTCAAGCTGGGCTTCGGCGGCGCCGTGACCTTCGAGCGCGCATTGCAGCTGCGGCGTCTTGCCGCGACGCTCCCGCTCGCGTCGATCGTGATGGAAACCGACGCGCCCGACATCCAGCCGCATTGGCTCTACCGCACCGAAGCGCAGCGTGCGGCGGGCGAGGCGCAGGGTCGCAACGAGCCGGGCGAGCTGCCGCGCATCGCCGAAGTCGTGGCCGGGCTGCGCGGCATCACGCTCGACGCGCTGGCCCAGGCGACCACGCGAAATGCCGTTTCGGCACTGCCGCGTCTGTCCTCGCTGATCGATGCGTCGGCCGGCATCCCGCAGCACGCGTAGGCCAAGTGCCCGACTTTCGCACAAGCGCGTTCACGACGTCGTCCGGGTGTCATCCTTGGGCTTCGAGTGTTCGTTGCATGCCAGTGGCAAGTTCGTCACTCCAACTCATCAAAGGAGCTTTCCCATGAACAAATCGTCCATTCGCACCTTGCCCGCCGTGCTGGCCCTGGCCCTGGCATCCATCGGCCTGTCGGCCGCGGCGCAAACCCAGCCCGCACCGGCGGCACCGGCGGCTCAGGAGCCGACCATGACCGAGAAGGCCAAGGAAACCGGCAAGGACGCCGTCGACGCCACCAAGCGCACGACGAAGAAGGTGGTCGGCGCCACCGAGCGCGGGGTCAAGAAGGCGGGCACCGCCACCAAGAAGGTCGCCAAGAAGACCGGCAATGCGGTGGCGACCGCTGGCCACAAGACGGCCGACGGCATGCGCACCGCAGGCAAGAAGGTCGGCGAGAAGGTGCCCGGCACGGCAGAGCATGACGCTGCCAAGAAGCCCTGAGTCTGGGAATCGGGCTCTTGCCAAAAAACCCGCTTCGGCGGGTTTTTTTGTGTCTACTGCGCGCATGAAGAAAGCATCGCCTGCGCCGCCGCTGCGGCTCACCGGCCTCGATCCGATCGTCTCGGACCGCACCGTCGTTCTGGTCCTCGGCAGTTTCCCGGGCGGCCGCTCGCTCTCCGAGCGGCAGTACTATGCGCACCCGCAAAACCACTTCTGGAAGATCTTGCAAGCGATTTGGCCCGACCACCCGCTCCCGGCGGGCGCAGACAGTTATCCCGCCCGCCGCGCCTGGCTGCTCGAGCGCGGCCTCGGCCTCTGGGACGTGTACGCCGCCTGCGAACGCGAAGGCAGCCTCGATTCGGCGATCCGCAACGGCGAGGCGAACGACATCGCGGGCCTTGCGCTGCCCAGGCTTGCCGCGATCGCGCACAACGGCGGTGAAAGCTTCAAGCATGCGCGACACACCCAGGGCCTCGGCGTGCCGGTCTACCGGCTGCCGTCTTCGAGCGCGGCGAACGCATCGTGGACCTTCGAGCGCAAGCACGATGCGTGGCGCGACGTGTTCCTGAAGCACGGACTGCTCTGATGGCGGCGAAGAAAGCCGCGGCGCCTGAACTTCCGGAAGTCAATTTCTCCGACTGGGGCGATGTGCGCTACCTGCACCTCGGCACCGAGTGGGTGCAGGGCTCGATGAAGCTCGATGCGCCCTTCGAGATCGAGCTCGAGTACGTGCAGCGCATGATGGCCTGGCTGCTCTTCGTCGAAGCCGCGAGCGTGCGCAGCCGCCATGCGATGCAGCTGGGTCTGGGCGCGGCCAGCCTCACCAAGTTCTGTCGCAAGACGCTGGGCATGCGCACCACGGCGGTCGAGCTCAATCCGCAGGTGGTGGCGGCCTGCCGTGGCTGGTTCAAGCTGCCGGCCGACGACACCAGGCTGCAGGTGGTGGTGGCCGACGCGGCGACGGAGATCCGCAAGCCGCAATGGCAGGGCGCGGTGGATGCGCTGCAGGTCGACCTGTACGACCACGAGGCCGCCGCGCCGGTGCTCGACAGCGAAGCTTTCTACGCCGACTGCCGCGCCCTCCTGACCGAGGACGGTTGCATGACGGTCAACCTGTTCGGCCGCTCCTCGAGCTACGAGCGCAGCCTCGAGAAGATCGCCACCGCCTTCGGCGAAGATGCGCTCTGGGCCTTCAAGCCCACGCGTGAAGGCAACACCGTGGTGCTGGCCCAGCGCACGCCCAGCCAGCCGAAGCGCCCCGCGCTTGCCGATCGCGCCCAAAGCATCCAGACTCGGTGGGGCCTGCCGGCGCCGAAGTGGCTGCGGGTATTCAAACCATTGACCTGACCATGAGCGCTGTCTCTCCACCCAAGTCCGCCGCCTCCCGCCACGAAGGGCCGCTCGATCTGCGGCATCTGATCGAATGGCTCGCCAAGGATGGCGTGATCTCGCCGGTGGAGGCCAAGCGCACGCTGGCGCGCTGCGCGCAGGCCGAGAGCCGCCAGCATCCGCTGGTGCGGCTCGCGAATGTCGCGATGACGCGCGAGAGCGACGGCAAGCCGCTCGACCTGGAGATGCTGAGCCAGTGGCTCGCCGGCCGCGCCGGCCTGGCCTATCTGCGCATCGACCCGCTCAGGGTCGACGTGGGCAAGGTGGCCGACACCATGAGCGCGGCCTATGCGGAGCGGCACAAGGTGCTGCCGGTGCAGGTCACGCCCGCCGAGGTGGTGGTGGCGACGGCCGAACCTTTTCTCACCGACTGGATCGCCGAGGTCGAGCGCCAGGCGCGCCGCGCGGTGCGGCGCGTGGTCGCGAACCCGGTCGACATCCAGCGCTATACGGCGGAGTTCTTCTCGCTGGCCAAGTCGGTGCGCGCGGCGCAGAAGGCCGGCGGCAATGCGGGCGGCGCCAGCTTCGAGCAGCTGGTCGAGCTCGGCAAGAGCAACAAGCAGCTCGATGCCAACGACCAGAGCGTGGTGCAGGTGGTCGACTGGCTCTGGCAGTACGCCTTCGACCAGCGTGCCAGCGACATCCACCTGGAGCCGCGGCGCGAGCAGGGCGTGATCCGCTTCCGCATCGACGGCGTGCTGCACCCCGCCTACCAGATGCCGATGGGCGTGATGAACGCGATGGTGTCGCGCATCAAGCTGCTCGGCCGCATGGACGTGGTCGAGAAGCGGCGGCCGCTCGATGGCCGCATCAAGACCCGCAACATGCGCGGCGAAGAGGTCGAGATGCGGCTCTCCACGCTGCCGACCGCCTTCGGCGAGAAGATGGTGATGCGGATCTTCGACCCCGACACCGCGGTCAAGGACCTCGATGCGCTCGGCTTCGCGCAGCACGATGCGCAGCGCTGGGAGCAGCTCGTGACGCGCCCGCACGGCATCATCCTGGTGACCGGACCGACCGGCTCCGGCAAGACCACCACGCTCTACTCGACGCTCAAGCGTGTCGCGACCGAGGAGGTCAACGTGAGCACGATCGAGGATCCGATCGAAATGATCGAGCCCTCCTTCAACCAGACGCAGGTGCAGCCGCAGCTGGACTTCGGCTTCACCGAGGGCCTGCGCGCGCTGATGCGGCAGGACCCGGACATCATCATGGTGGGCGAGATCCGCGACATCGCGACGGCCGAGATGGCGGTGCAGGCCGCGCTCACCGGCCACCTGGTCTTCAGCACGCTGCACACCAACGATGCACCGAGCGCGATCACGCGGCTGATGGAGCTCGGCGTGCCCAACTACCTCGTCAACGCCACCATGCTCGGCGTGCTGGCCCAGCGCCTGGTGCGCACCCTGTGCCCGCATTGCAAGGCGCCGGACGACAGCGTCACGCGCGAACAGCTCGGCGAGTTCGTCAAGCCCTGGCAGATCACGGGCTCGGTGCGGGCCTACAAGCCGGTCGGCTGCGTCGACTGCCGCATGACGGGCTACCGCGGCCGCATGGGTCTGTACGAACTGCTCACCGTGGGCGAGGGCTTCAAGGCGCTGGTCAACAAGGAGCCCAACCTCGCTGGCCTGCGCCGCCAGGCCGTGGTCGACGGCATGCGGCCGCTGCGGCTGGCGGGTGCGCTGCGCGTGGCCGAGGGCCTGACGACCATCGACGAAGTCTTGAGCGCGACCCCGCCGCTCGAGTAGCTTCGGCGCGGCCTCGCGACCCGGGATAACCCTAGGCTCTTGCTAGGTGGAATCCACATCAAGCTGACCACTGCCTGACCACACAATCCGCTGTTCGAATTTTTCGAGGGGACTGTTCGTGAAAATCAAGAGTCAGAAGGACTTCTTTGCGGGGCTGATGTTCACCATCGTCGGCATCGCCTTCGCATGGGGCGCGACGACCTACAGCGTGGGCAGCGGCGCGCGCATGGGCCCGGGCTACTTTCCGCTGATGCTGGGCATCCTGCTGGGCATCCTGGGGATCATCGTGATCTTCACGGCCCTCACCATCGAGACGGTGGACGGCGAGCCGATCGGAAAGATCGCATGGCGGCCGCTCGGCTACATCATCGGTTCCAACCTCATGTTCGGCATTCTGCTCGGCGGCCTGCCCAGCATCGGGTTGCCGGCCATGGGCCTGATCGCCGCGATCTACGCACTGGTGCTGATCGCCGGCCTCGCGGGCGAGCACTACAGCCTCAAGTCGAGCCTGATCCTCGCCACGATCCTGGCCGTCGGCAGCTACCTGGCCTTCGTGGTCCTGCTGAAGCTGCAGTTCCAGGTGTGGCCCACCTTCATCACCGGCTGAGAGCAACGTCGCCATGGAACTCATCAACAACCTCTCCATCGGGTTCGCCGCGGCCTTCACGCTGCAGAACCTCATCTACGCCTTCGTCGGCTGCCTGCTGGGCACGCTGATCGGCGTCTTGCCCGGCATCGGCCCGGTCGCCACCATCGCGATGCTGTTGCCGGCCACCTACGCGCTGCCGCCGGTGGCCGCACTGATCATGCTCGCGGGCATCTACTACGGCTCGCAGTACGGCGGCTCGACCACCGCGATCCTGGTCAACCTGCCGGGCGAATCGTCCTCCGTCGTCACGGTGATCGACGGGCACCAGATGGCCAAGCAGGGCCGAGGGGGAGCGGCACTTGCGGCCGCCGGCCTGGGCTCCTTCTTCGCCGGCTGCGTGGGCACGCTGATCCTGGCCGCCTTCGCGCCGCCCTTGACCGAGCTGGCCTTCAAGTTCGGCCCGGCCGAATACTTCTCGCTGATGATTCTGGGCCTGATCGGCGCGGTGGTGCTGGCCTCGGGCTCGCTGCTCAAGGCGATCTGCATGATCGTGCTGGGCCTGCTGATCGGCCTGATCGGCACCGACGTGAATTCGGGCGTGGCGCGCTACAGCTTCGACATCCCCGAACTGACCGATGGCGTCGGCTTCATCGTGATCGCCATGGGCGTCTTCGGCTACGGCGAAATCATCTCCAACCTCTCGCGGCCCGAGGAAGAGCGCCAGGTCTTCACCTCCGAGGTGCACCACCTGTGGCCCACCAAGGAAGACTTCAAGCACATGACGCCGGCGGTGCTGCGCGGCACCACGCTGGGTTCCTGCCTCGGCATCCTGCCGGGCGGCGGTGCGCTGCTGTCGGCCTTCGCGGCCTACACGCTCGAGAAGAAGATGAAGCTCAAGCCGGGCGAGATTCCCTTCGGCAAGGGCAACATCCGCGGCGTCGCAGGCCCCGAAGCGGCCAACAACGCCGGGGCGCAGACCTCCTTCATCCCGCTGCTCACACTCGGCATCCCGCCGAATCCGGTGATGGCGCTGATGGTCGGCGCGATGACCATCCACAACATCCAGCCTGGCCCGCAGGTGATGACCAGCAACCCCGAGCTGTTCTGGGGCCTGATCGCCTCCATGTGGATCGGCAACCTGATGCTGATCATCCTGAACCTGCCGCTGATCGGCATCTGGATCAAGCTGCTGTCGATTCCCTATCGCTGGCTGTTCCCGGCCATCGTGCTGTTCTGCGCGATCGGCGTGTACTCGACCAACAACAACACCTTCGACGTTTGGATGGTCGCGATCTTCGGCGTCATCGGCTACGCCTTCATCAAGCTCGGATGCGAGCCGGCGCCGCTGCTGCTGGGGCTGATCCTCGGCCCGATGATGGAAGAGAACCTGCGGCGCGCGCTCTTGCTCTCGCGCGGATCGTGGGCCGTGTTCGTCACGCGCCCGATCTCGGCCGGCCTACTCGTGGCGGCCGCGCTGATGGTCGTGATCGTCTTGCTGCCCGCGGTGAAGTCCAAGCGCGAAGAAGCCTTCGTCGAGCCTGATTGACTGGGCTCGCCGAACAAAAAGGCCGCCTGAGGGCGGCCTTTTTGTTTTTCAACTAGGCTTTGCCTCCTCGTCAGAATCGATGCCCATGAAAAGAATCAACTTCCTTCGCGCGGCTGCGATCGTGCTGTGTACGGCAGCCATGCCGACCGCCTTCGCGCAGGCCTATCCCAGCAAGTCCATACGTCTCATCGTGCCCTTCCCTGCCGGTGGCGCCACCGATCTTTTTGCACGCACCCTGTCGCAGAAGATGGGCGAGAAGCTCGGCACCACGCTGGTCATCGACAACAAGCCGGGCGCCGGCGGCGCGATCGGATCCGATCTCGCGGCCAAGGCGCCGGCCGACGGCTACACGCTGCTGCTGGCCACCACCAGCACGCACGCCATCGGACCCGCGATCAACGCCAGGCTGCCCTACGACACGGTGCGCGACTTCACGCCGATTGCCCACGTGGGCGATGCGCCGAGCGTCATGCTGGTGCCCAACAGCTCGCCGGCGAAGACGGTGCGCGAATGGATAGCGTACGCACAGAAGAATCCCGGCAAGCTCAACTACGCATCGAGCGGCAACGGCACCATCGTGCAGCTCACCACCGAGCTGTTCAAGTCGCAGGCCGGCGTGTTCGTCACGCACATCCCGTACAAGGGCACCGCGCTCGCGATTCCCGACCTGATCAGCGGCAAGATCGACGTGCTCTTCGATTCGCTGCCCACCGGCATGCCGCATGTGCGCGACGGCCGGCTGCGCGCGCTGGGCGTGACGACGCTGAAGCCCAGCCCGCTCGCGCCCGAGTTGCCGGCCATCGCCGAGGTGCTGCCGGGCTTCGAATCGAACACCTGGTTCGGGCTCTACGGTCCCAAGGGCCTGCCGGCGGACATGACGGCGCGCATCAACAAGGCGGCCAACGAGACGCTCGCCGATCCGGAAGTGCGCGACAAGTTGTCGAAGCTAGGCATCGCACCGACGATCGGCACGCCCACGCAATTCGCGAGCATGGCGGCGCAGGACGCCGCCAAGTGGAAAAAGATCATCACTGAACGAAAAATCACAGGCGACTGAGCAATGAAATTCGACTACGCCAATCCCTATCCCTCGATCCGCATCCCCGTCTTCGCACGCAACGTCGTCTCGACTTCGCATCCATTGGCCGCGCAAGCGGGCCTTCGCATCCTCCAGCAGGGCGGCAATGCAGCCGACGCAGCCATCGCGACGGCTGCGGTGATGACCCTGGTCGAACCGGTCAGCAACGGCCTGGGCAGCGATGCCTTCTGCATCCTGTGGGACGGCGAGAAGCTGCATGGGCTCAATGCCTCCGGCTCGGCGCCGCAGGCCTGGACGCCCGAGTACTTCCGCCGCAAGTACGGTGCCGATGCCGCGACGCCACCGCAGCGCGGCATCGACTCGGTGACGGTGCCGGGCGCGGTCGGCGGCTGGGTCGCGTTGTCCGAACGCTTCGGCAAGCTGCCCTTCGAAGACCTGATGGCGCCGGCCATCGAGATCGCCGAGCGCGGCTACCTGATGCCGCCGGTGGTGCAGCAGAAGTGGGCCGCGGCCACGCCGATCCTGCAATCGCAGCCGGGTTTCGCGCAGGCCTTCCTGCCATGGGGCCGTGCGCCCGAGGTCGGCGAGCTGTTCCGCTTTCCAGCCGCGGCGCGCGCCCTGAAGGCCATCGCCGCGACCAGGGGCGATGCCTTCTACAGCGGCGAGATCGCCGAGGCGTTGGGGAAATTCTCGAACGCCAACGGCGGCAGCCTCAAGGTGCGCGATCTCGCCAACTGGAAGCCCGAGTGGGTCGAGCCGATCTCGCAGAACTACCGCAAGCACACGCTGCACGAGATCCCGCCCAATGGGCAAGGCATCGCGGCGCTGATTGCGCTCGGCATCCTCGAGCACTTCGACATGGCATCGATTCCGGTCGATTCGGTCGCTTCGCAGCACCTGCAGATCGAGGCCATGAAGCTGGCCTTTGCGGACACCTACCGCTACGTCTCGGACCCATCGTCGATGGAGGTGACGCCCTTGCAAATGCTCGATGGCACCTACCTCGCCTCGCGTGCCAAACTCATCGACGTGAACAAGGCGCAGGACTTCAAGGCGGGCAACCCGGTCAAGGGCGGCACCATCTACCTCACCGCCGCCGACGAGCGCGGAATGATGGTGAGCTTCATCCAGAGCAACTACATGGGCTTCGGCTCCGGCTGCGTGGAGCCTGAATTCGGCATCAGCCTGCAGAACCGCGGCCACGGTTTCAGCCTCGATGCCAAGAGCCCCAACGTGGTGGCGCCTGGCAAGCGGCCTTTCCAAACCATCATTCCGGCCTTCCTCACGAAGGACGGGCAGCCCGTGATGAGCTTCGGCGTGATGGGCGGCAACATGCAGCCGCAGGGCCACATGCAGACACTGGTGCGCATGCTGGACTACGGCCAGAACCCGCAGGCTGCCTGCGATGCGCCGCGCTGGCGCTTCAACAGCGGGCTCGAGATCAACGTCGAGGCCGCCATGAATCCGGCGACGGTGCGCGGCCTCGCGGAGCTCGGCCACAAGGTCGACGTGATCAACGACTCCTACCAGGACTTCGGCGCCGGCCAGTTCATCTGCCGCGCGGGCGATCCGGCGGTCGAAGGCTACGTGGCCGCGAGCGATCCGCGCCGCGACGGCCTGGCGGCGGGGTTCTGAGATCGATGTCTGCGGTTCAGGCCACGCCCGGGCAGCTCGCGCACAGGAGCATCGGACCCGGCCTGGCTCTCGCCACCGCTGGCGCGATCGCGTTCAGCGGCAAGGCGATCATCGTCAAGCTCGCGTACCGCTACGGCGTCGATGCGGTCACGCTGATCATGCTGCGCATGCTGTTCGCGCTGCCGCTGTTCGCGCTCATGGCCTGGTGGGCCGGGCGCGGCAAGGCGGCGCTGACGCGGCGCGACTGGCTGGGCGTGTTCGGTCTCGGCTTTTCGGGCTACTACCTCTCGAGCTTCCTGGACTTCGCGGGCCTGGCCTACATCACGGCCAGCCTGGAGCGGCTGATCCTGTACCTCAACCCCACGCTGGTGCTGCTGTTCGGCTGGATCGTCTACCGCCGGCGCATCACGCGCTGGCAGGTGGCGGGCATGGCCGTCAGCTACGCCGGCGTGCTGCTGGTGTTCGGCCACGAGGTGCAACTGGGCCAGAGCGCGGCCGCAGCGTGGGGCACGCTGCTGGTGTTCCTGAGCGCGGTGAGCTATGCGGTCTACCTCGTCGCCAGCGGCGAGTTCGTCAAGCGCCTCGGGTCGCTGCGGCTGGTGGGGCTCGCGACCAGCGTGGCCTGCGTGCTGTGCATCGCGCAGTTCGTCCTGCTGCGGCCGATCAGCGCGGCCCTGCAGGTGGCGCCCGAGGTGATCTGGTTGTCGGTGCTCAATGCCACGCTGTGCACCGCATTGCCGGTGCTGGCGGTGATGATGGCCATCGAGCGCATCGGCCCCGCGATGGCAGCGCAAACGGGTATGGTCGGGCCCATGTCGACCATCCTGATGGGCGTGCTGATCCTCGGCGAGCCCTTCACCGCGTGGATCGCGGCCGGGACCGTCCTGGTGATCGCCGGCATTTTTGTCTTCACTCGAACCGGGCGCTGAAGGCCCGAAGGAAACGACCATGGATTTTGGAATTGCAGGCATGACCGCGCTGGTGTGCGGTGCGAGCAAGGGCCTCGGCTACGGCTGCGCGGAAGCGCTGGTGCGCGAGGGCGTGAACGTGGTGATCGTCGCGCGCGGCGCCGAGGCGCTGGAGGTCGCGGCGAAGAAGCTGTCGGCGCTCGCGGGGCCCAAGCCTTTCGTCAAGCATGTCGCGGCCGACATCACGAGCGCCGAAGGCCGCGCCGCGGTGTTCGCGCTACACAAGGATTTCGACATCGTGGTCACCAACGCCGGCGGCCCCCCGCCCGGCGATTTCCGCGACTGGGACCGCGAGGCCTGGATCAAGGCGGTCGACGCCAACATGCTGACGCCGATCGAGCTGATCAAGGCCACGGTCGACGGCATGGCCGCGCGCGGTTTCGGGCGCATCGTCAACATCACCTCGAGCTCGGTGAAGGCGCCGATCGACATCCTCGGCCTCTCCAACGGCGCACGCAGCGGCCTCACCGGCTTCGTCGCCGGCGTCGCGCGCACGGCCGTAGCGGCGAAGGGCGTGACCATCAACAACCTGCTGCCGGGCTCCTTCGACACCGACCGGCTCAAGGGCACCATGGCCGGCGCGGCGAAGAAGTCCGGCCAGGACCTGGACACCGTCATGGAAAGCCGCAAGAAGAACATCCCGGCGCGGCGCTTCGGCACGCCGGAGGAGTTCGGCGCCATCTGCGCCTTCCTCTGCAGCGTGCAGGCGGGCTACCTGACGGGGCAGAACGTGCTGGCCGACGGCGGGGCCTATCCGGGGACCTACTGAGCCGCAGGCACGGTCGTCGGCGTCAGCGCACAGCTCTGTTTCTACGCTGTATCGCGAGAGAAAGCAGGACGCCAAGCGCACAACACGCGCTCAGGGTTCCAAGCGCCCAATGGCATCCCTGCGTAAAGCTGGCAAGATCGGCGTCGCTCAAATGACCCAGGGAGCCGCCATATGCAGCGCGCTGCGCCAGTGGGGGCAACGGTGCAGTCGCGATGCTCAGCGTCAAGGCCGTGCCGATCACAAACCCCGCGTTTTGCAGAGTGGAACGCACGCCGTTGGCGATGCCGCGGCGCTCCGTGCCCACACTGCGCAGGATGGCAGTGTTGTTGGGCGTGACGAAGATTCCAATGCCGACACCGAACAGAAGCAGACTCGCACCGAGCTTCGCTCCGTCGACATCGGGGCTCAGGAAAAAAGTCAGCCCGACAAGACCGCAAGCGGCGAGCAACATCCCCGCCGTGCACAGATGTTCGGCGGCAATGCGACGGGTGAGCGCGCCGGCAACGGGTGCGGCCAACAACATTCCCAAAGCGACCGGCGCAATGCGGATTCCCGCGCCCAGCGAATCCAAACCGCCGGCTACCTGCATGAACAATGCAACGAGCACCACGGGTGCCGCTTGGGCCACGGACAGCAAGAGCACGCAAACATAAGCCACCGCGCGCGAAGGATCTGCAAAGAGGCCAGGATCGACCAGGGGCTGTGTCCGGGTCATCTGCGTCACAACAAAGGCCGCGAGTGCAACGGCCCCCACCACCGCGCCAATGCATACCCCAGGACTCAGCCAGCCTTGAGGGCCGCCCATCGACAGCGCATACACCACGCCACCCAGTCCCGCGAAGGACAGCAGCGCGCCGATGCCATCGAACCGTTCGACGCTGGGTGCCGACATGAATGGCAGTGCGCACCATGACCATACGAGCGCTCCAACGCCCAGTGGGACATTGAGCAGGAATATCGCGCGCCAACCCCATACGGCTGCTACTGCGCCTCCGATGAGGGGTCCCAGAACCTGTGCGAGCGCCGCGACCATCGCCAGGATCCCCAATGCCAAGCCCAGCCTGCCGCCGCCAAACGCGTCACTCACGAGGGCGCTGGTGTTGGCAAACACCGCCGCTGCGCAAACCGCCTGCAATACCCTGAACATGAGCAAGACCGGCGCCGTGGCCGACCACGCGCAGCCTGCGCTGGCAAGCACAAAAATCGCCAATCCTGCAAGGTAGAGCCGACGCCGCCCCCAGATGTCTGCCAGGCGCCCGAAACTCAAGATGCAGATCGTGCTGACCAGCATGTAAGACAACAAGATCCAACTCGCCTGCGCTGGCGTGGCCTCCAGGCTCCCGGCCACCAGTGGCAGAGCCACGCTCAACGCACTGGCATTGACGAAACAAAGCGCCGCGCCCAGGCATGCGCTCAGGAGCACCGGCCACCCTGCAAGCTTGCGGGGCGATGACAGCAAGGGCGGGCGGGCCGTTGCTTGCGACACCTCAGTCCTCGCTCTTGAAGCCGGATGCTGCGACCACCGGACGCCAGAACGCCCGCTCCGTGCGCATCGTGTTCTGCAGTTCCGCGCCCGGCAATCCGCTGGCCTCCAGTCCGAGGCGATCCAGCTGTTCTCGCACTTGCGGCACCTTCATGGCGGCGATCATGGCCTGCTCAAGCCGCGCGACGACTTCCTTGGGTGTGCCGGCTGGCGCGTAGGCCCCATAGGAAGCATTCGCGTGATCGAATGCTGTGATACCCGATTCGTTCAGCGTGGGAACGTCAGGCAGCCATTTCAGGCGGGTCTTGCCCGACACGGCAAGAATGCGCAGCTTGCCGGCGCGGTGCAGCTCCAATTGGCTGGCGAGCGCGTCCGTGCCGATCGGAACGTGTCCGCCGACGATGTCGGCGGCCAAGGGCGCCCCGCCTTTGTAGCTGACCGCAGCAAGGGGCGCATCGACGGCCTTGGCCAGCATCAAGATGCTGAAATGCAGCGCGCCGCCGAGGGATGTCAGGCCGAATCCAGTCTGCGTGGGGTTCTGCTTGACCCACGCAACATATTCCTTGACGGTGCGGTAGGGTTGTTGCGCGCCGGCCGACACCACCGTCGGTGCATACGCGAGGTGGGCCACCGGAATGAAGTCCTTGTCCACGTTGTAGTTCAAGCGGCTGTACGTCATTGGAAAGATGACAAACGGCGGCGTCGATCCGAGCAGGATGGTTCTGCCGTCCGGCCGCGAATTCTTCACCGCCTCGATCGAAATGCGCGTGGAGGCTCCGGGGCGGTTCTCCACCAGCACCGGTTCCTGCAGGGACACCCTCATCTGTTCAGCCACGGCACGGGCCAGCGTGTCCAGCGCGCCGCCTGGCGGGAAGCCCACGATCAGCCGCATCGGCGCTGCGGGCGCGGTGCTGGTCTCGGCGGCCGTCGCAGTGGAAATCAGGGCGAGCGTCGCGCTGAACAGGAAAGAGTTCAAAAGCTTGGTCATTGGAGGCTTTCGGGAGGGAGGGAAAGACGACCGGCAAGGCGCAGGCAAGCACCTGCACATCAGCAAAAAGCCAACTCGGGCGTGAACGTCTCGTGCGCCTGCGATGCTTCGAAGAGAGCCGCCACGCGCAGCAAGGCCGCGTCCTGACGAAAGCGGCCCACGATCTGCAAGCCGATCGGCAGTCCAGCGGAATCGACACCGCACGGCAGACTGATGGCCGGATGCCCGGTCAGGTTGAAGGGCATGGTCCAGGGAAACCAGTTCGCCCGCACCTCCGGAACAACATTCCCGTCGATGTTCATGGAGCCGAAGAGGTCCTGATCGATCGGCAGTGCCGTACAGGAAAGCGTGGGCATGACCAGGAAATCGCTGCGCGCCAGCAATTCCTGCACGTGCCGAAAAAGCTCGGTGCGGGCGAACATCGCGTGCTGGTATTCGACCCCATCGACATCCTTCGCCAAGGCGAGTTGCTGCAAGAGCGAAGGGCTGAGCTTGTCGCCGTGCGCCGCGGCCAGCGGTGCAAAGCGGCCCCGCCAGCTGGTGTGGTTGATCACCCGCCACAGCGGCTCGATATCGAAGCCCTGGCCGGACATTTCCTCCAGCTCGGCGCCCAAGTCACGCAGGCTGCCCAGCGCCCGTTCGAATGCGCTGCTGACGTCGCGGGCAATCGGACGCCCCTTCGGCGCTGCACAGAACAGGAGGCGAAGACCTTTCAGGTCTCCATCGTGGCGCAGCACATCGTGGTAGGGGGTGACGGGCATCCCGATCGACCAGGGATCGGATCCATGTTCGCCGGCCATGGCCTGCAGCATGAGTGCCGTGTCGGCCACGTTGCGGGTGGTTGGAGTCACATAGGTGTAGTTGGCGAAGGCGTCTTGAACCTGGCTGTGCGGAACAACACCCTGGCTCTGCTTCAGACCCACGACACCGTTGCAAGCGGCCGGAATGCGCGTCGATCCGCCGCCGTCGGTGGCTACGGCCAACGGCGCAATACCCGCTGCCATGGCCACCGCCGCACCCCCGCTCGATCCGCCGCTGGTGCGCGTGGCATCCCACGCGTTGCAGGTCCGCCCGAACAGCGGGGCGTCCGTCAGGCACTTGGCGCCGAATTCGGAAGTGGTCGTCTTGCCGATCAGGATCGCGCCCTGCCGGCGCAAGCGTGCCACTGCTTCCGCATCGTGGTCGGGCACATGATCCTGGTACAGCACAGAGCCGAAGGTGGTACGGACGCCTCGCGTGTTGACCAGGTCCTTCACCGTCAAGGGCACGCCGTGCAGTGCGCCGAGCGCCTCGCCACGCATCACGGCCGCCTCTGCCGCCTTCGCCGCGCGCAGCGCTTCGTCGTGACAGATGGTGATGAAGCAGTTGAGCCGTGGCTGGAGCGCATCGGCTCGCGCGAGGACGGCCTCGGTGATCTCGACCGGCGACAGCTCGCGTCGCGCCACCCGGGCGCGCACCTCGGTGGCCGACATCTCGCACAACTCTTGAAAGGGGGGCTTGCCTGAAGACTGCATTCGCAAATCTTTTCATGACCAGTTCCCGCGGGTCCAATACTGTTTTACAAGAAATGCATATGAATCTAGTATGGGTCATGGACCTGAGAAGCTTGCGCTATTTCGTTGCCGTCGCAGAAGAGAAGAGCGTGGGAAAGGCGGCGCGGCGTCTGAACATGGCGCAGCCTCCGCTTTCGGTCCACATTCGAAATCTGGAGCAGGCGCTGGGTACGCCGTTGTTCAGGCGCGCGTCGCGCGGCATGGAGATCACCGATGCCGGAAGCGCACTTCTGTCGCGGGCCCGGGAGGCCCTGCTGCTGGCGCACGAGGGTTTCGAAGCGGCACGCGCCGTCGGTTCCGGCCATCGAGGGCGCCTGACGATCGGCACCATGTTTGCCCTGTCCTATCTCGTGCTTCCCAGGCTCGCTCCCGAACTCAAACGACGGCTCCCCGATGTCGAGGTCCGCTACATGGAGTTGAGCGCAACGACAAGCACATCAGCCATCACCAACCTCGAGGCGACGGTCGCGCTGTGCATGCCATCCATCGCTCGCGAAGGTATTGCGTCGGAGCGGATCGGCACACAACCGCTGTTGCTGGCAGTCAGCGCGCGGTCGGCCTTGGCGCGCATGTCGACAGTCCCCATCGAGCGCCTGGCAGGCCTGCCATTGATCGGCTTGCCAACACTGGAGGAAGGTGTCGACAAATCCGTGGTGGCGTCCATGCTGCGCAGAAACAATGTCACGATGCACATCGCGCATCGGGTAGAGACAGTGAACTCGGCGCTCGCGCTGGTGATGGCCGGTGAGGGATGCGCAATACTCCCGGCCTGCGCGCAAATTGGCCGACCACCTGGTGTTGTGTTCAGGCGCTTCCGCAACGTTCGGGACGCCCTGGAGGTTGCCGTTTGCTGGCGGCGAGATCTCGACAATCCGCTGATCGAGCCCTTCCTCGCGTGTGCTCGTGCTGCGCTAGGCTGATTTCATCAACGCCTGCCCCATCCGGATCGGTGTGTCGGTCTCGATGCCCTTGGCCAGCGTGAAGCCCTTGGGGGCGAAGACGATGATGGTCGAGCCGTGCTCGAACCAGCCCATCTCCTCGCCCTTGCGATAGTCGGCCTCGCAGTCGGTGCGCTTCGGCCCGCGGTAGCGCAGGTTCAGCAGCACGTCCAGGCAGTGCAGGCGCAGGCTGGCCACCAGGATCGCCGCCACCGGCACCATCGCGATGCGATGGCCGCCGGCATGCAGGCGCGCCTCGATCAGTGCGCGCTCGTTGCGGCAGAACAAGCGCTCGATGCGCTTGAGCGCGATCGGGTTGACGTTCCAGGTGTCACCCGACAGATAGGTGACGCGCTCGACCCGGCTGTCGTGCGGCGCGTGGAAGCGGTGGTACATGCTCGAGGTCAGCCTGAGCGTCGCATAGCAGCCGTCGCGAAACGGTTCGACCGCGCGCGCATCGCCGAACAGTTCCGCGACCGAGTACGGAAAGCCCTTGGCCTGGAACACCTCGATGCCGTTCACCGCACCGCAGGCGCCGACGATGGCGTCGCAAGGGCTCGCCAGCACCGAGGGGTCGGGATCGACGGCACGGGACCCCGGCTTGAGCTCGCGGATGAAGCAGTCGTGCAGGCTGTCGAAGCGGGTTTTCTTCGCGTCGCTCAGGTCGAGGTCGGCGAACAGGCGCCAGACCGCGATCGAGGCGTCGCGCACCCATGGATGGCGCAGCTTGCTGAACCAGCCCATGAAGCGCGTCAGCAGGATGCGTGGCACGCGGTTGGTGAGCAGGAAGTTCAGGTCTTCCTGCTGCAGCAGGGCATCGCGGAGTCTTCGGATTTTCATCGGGCCGTCAAGAAGCTGTTGTAGACAGGGAGGTCCTGTCCGACTTCGAATCCATGAACGAAACATTCCTTTTGTCCGCCGTGGCGCTGGCTGCGGGCGCCGCCATGCTGCCGCTCGGCCTGCGCCGCCTCGAACTCTCCCGCGCCAAGCATCCTTCGCTCACCGGCCACTCGCGCATGGCCAAGCGCATCGCGGGGCTGCTGCCGGGCTATGCCTACGATGCCGACCGCTTTTTCGTCTCGGACGGCGCACCCGCGGAAGTGATCGAACGGCGGCGCGCCGGCCTGGCGGCGCTGGCGGCCCTGTACCGCACGCGCTATGCACGCTCGCTCGCGGCCACGGCCGAGGCGCGGCCCGGATTGCCGGACCTGCAGTTCACCGGCGCCTACCGCGTGCCCTTCCAGTACAGCCCCTATCTGCGCGAGCACCTGCAGGTCGGCGCCTTCCTCCAGGCCTCGCACGGCGTCACGATGGAAGACCTGGACGGCAACGTCTTCTACGACCTCACCGGGTCCTACGGCGTCAACGTCTTCGGCTACGACTTCTACAAGGAGTGCATCGCCGAAGGCGCCTCGCTCGTGCAGGCGCTCGGGCCCGTGCTCGGCGCCTACCACCCTTGCGTGAGTTCGAACGTGCAGCGCCTGCGCGAAATCTCCGGCCTCGACGCGGTGTCCTTCCACATGTCGGGCACCGAGGCGGTGATGCAGGCGGTCCGGCTGGCCCGCTACCACACCCGCCGCACCCACCTGGTTCGCTTCTGCGGCGCCTACCACGGCTGGTGGGACGATGTGCAGCCCGGCCTCGGCAACCCGATGCCGCCGCGCGAGACCTACACGCTGCGCGAGATGGACGATCGCGCGCTGCGCGTGCTGCGCAAGCGCAGCGACATCGCCTGCGTGCTCGTCAATCCGCTGCAGGCGCTGCACCCGAACGCCGGCGCGCCGGGCGATTCGTCGCTGGTGGACAGCGGCCGGCGCGCCGGCTTCGACCGGGCCGCTTACGCCGACTGGCTCAAGGCCTTGCGCAAGGTATGCACCGAGCGCGGCATCGTGCTGATCTTCGACGAGGTCTTCGTCGGCTTCCGCCTCGCGCGCGGCGGCGCGCAGGAATACTTCGGCGTGCGCGCCGACATGGTGACCTACGGCAAGACGCTCGGCGGCGGGCTGCCGGTCGGCGCGGTCTGCGGCCGCGGCGATCTGATGAAGCGCTTCCGTGAAGACCGTCCGGCCGACATCTGCTTCGCGCGCGGCACCTTCAACTCGCATCCTTATGTGATGGGCGCGATGCATGCCTTCCTGGACCGGCTCGAACGGCCCGAGGTGCGCGCGCTCTACGATGGAATCGACGAGCGCTGGAACGGGCGCGCCCAGTTGCTCAACGCGCGCCTGCAGGAGGCGGGCGTGCCGGTGCAGGTGGCGAACCTGTCGTCGATCTGGACGGTCTTCTATACCCGTCCTTCGCGCTACAACTGGATGTTGCAGTACTACCTGCGCGCCGAGGGGCTGGCGCTGAGCTGGGTCGGCACCGGCCGGCTGATCTTCAGCCTCAACTACTTGGACGCCGACTTCGATGCGGTCGTGCAGCGCTTCGTGGCGGCCGCGCGCGCGATGCAGGCCGACGGCTGGTGGTGGGACGATGCCGGCCTGACCAACAAGTCGATCAAGCGCGAAATCTTGCGCGAGATGCTCGCGCATCGCTGGCAGGGGCAGTAGTCGCGAGGGCGCGGGCGCGCGCCTCACGCCTTCTGTTCGATCAGCTCGCCGCGCAGCAGATGCAGCGGCGCGCGATGGTAGAGCTTGATGTCGTGGAAGGGGTCGGTCAGGATCTTGGTCATCCACACCAGGCCGGTGCGGACATCCTTGAGCCAGAAGAGGTGGAAGGTCCGGAACAGCAGGCCGCCGGCACCGAGCGCCAGCCACACCATGCCGAGCTGCCGCACATAGCCCTCGAAACCGCTGCCCGGCGCCATCAGCTCGAACACCGTGGGGTCGAGCCACAGCAGCACCGGCGCCGCCGCCCACAGCCCCATCAGCACCACCTTGCGCCGCAGGTTGTAGCCGACCTTGATCTCTTCCTTGTGCTCGTGGGTCGCCTGGTTGACGTGGTCGTAGCCCTTGGGCTCGAAGAAGAAATGGCCGGCCTGGCGGCTGGTCATCGACACCAGCCAGCCGATGAGCGCCGCGGCCACCGGATCGACGAAGAGCAGCGCGTAGGCGATCACGAAACTGACTGCGCTCACCAGGTGCAGCGACTGGTTGATGCGGCTGTGGTGGTAGTAGCGGTGGTCGTCCCAACGCTGGATCTCGAGGGCGCGGAAGAAGTCTTTCAAGTTTTCTCCTGTGGAGCGCCGATGGCGGATAAGCGCGGCGCGTGACGGAATGGTGACGAGCGTGCGTGAAATTTCGGTGACGCTGCTGTCACGGCAATGTTGCAATCGATCGGCAGCATGCCGCGCATGGCCTCTTCGCTCTCACCCATTGTGGTCGACGACATGCCGGCAGCGCAACGGTCGCTGCGCATCGCGCTCGTCACCGAGACCTATCCGCCGGAAGTGAACGGCGTGGCGCTGACCCTGCAGCGCATCGTCGAGGGGCTGCATGCGCATCACCACGACATCCAGCTGGTGCGACCGCGCCAGACCGTGGAGGACATGGCTTTGCGCGCCGATCGCTTCCACGAGGTGCTGATGCGCGGCTTCCCGATTCCGCGCTATCCGGAGATGAAGATGGGCGTGCCCTCGAAGAAGGCACTGGTTGCGTTGTGGAGCCGGCGGCGGCCCGACCTGGTCTACATCGCCACCGAAGGGCCGCTGGGCTGGTCGGCGCTGCAGGCCGCCGCCGTATTGAAGCTGCCGGTGTGCTCCGATTTCCGGACCAACTTCCACGCCTACAGCCGGCACTACGGCATCGGCTGGCTGCAACGGCCCATCATGGGCTATCTGCGCAAGTTCCATAACCGCACCGCCTTCACCATGGTGCCGAGCGAGCGGCTGCGCGTGGAGCTGGTGACGAACGGCTTTCAGCGGCTGGTGCTGGTGTCGCGCGGCGTCGACACGGCGCTTTTCGATCCGGCGCGACGCAGCGAGGAATTGCGTCGCGCATGGGGCGTCGAGCCCGGCACCGTCGTGGTCCTCTACGTGGGGCGTCTGGCGCCGGAGAAGAACCTCGGTGCGCTGGCCTCCGCCTTTTTCGCGATGCGCCGGGTGCATCCGGCGACGCGGCTCGTCGTCGTCGGCGACGGGCCTGCCAGGCACACGCTCGTTTCGGCGATCCCCGATGCGATCTTCGCGGGAACGCGCTACGGTGAGGATCTCGCCGCGCACTATGCGTCGGCCGATGCCTTTCTCTTTCCCAGCATGACCGAGACCTTCGGCAACGTGACGCTCGAGGCCTTGGCCAGCGGGCTGCCCGTGCTGGCTTACGACTATGCCGCGGCGGGGCAGCTGATTCGAAGCGACGAGAACGGCTTGCTGGCGCGGCTCGGCGACGAGCCCGAGTTCATTCGCCAGGCCGTGCGGCTTGCCGCCGAACGCGAGCACGCGCTGCGCATGGCGCTGAACGCCCGCCAGACCGCGAACGAGCTGGGCTGGGAACGCATCGTCACGCAGGTCGAGTCAGTGTTCGCCGCGACGCTGGCTGCCGGCTCCGAGCCGCGCGCAGCCGGTGCGGCGGGCCGCGCCGTGGCGGGCGCGATGTAGCTCAGGTTTCGGGCACGGCGACCGGCGGCGGCCTGCTGCTCTCCATCCGCATCAGCAGTGCGATCGCCGCGGCGATCATCAGGCCGAAGCCCCACATCAGCGGCACGATGGGAACATCGATCGCGAGCAGCGCGGCGTAGCCGGCCAGCATCAGCAGGATGCTCAAGTTCTCGTTGAAGCCCTGCACAGCGATCGACCGGCCGGCGCTCAGCAGCACATGGCCGCGGTGCTGCAACAGCGCGTTCAACGGCACGACCAGCACGCCGCCCACCGCGCCGGCGAGCACCAGCAAAGGCACCGCGACCGCCAGCGACGAGGCGGAAGCGATCGCCGGCATCAGGAGGCCGAGCACCACGCCCGCCGGCAGCACGCGCTTGGCCTGATCGAGGCTTACGTACCGCCCCGCGAGGGTGGCGCCCGCGATGACGCCGATCGCCACTGCGGCCTGAAGATAGGCAGCGTGCTCCAGGCTCAGCTGCATGACGTCCGCGGCCCAGCGCAGCACCACGAACTGCAAGGTTGCACCTGCGCCCCAGAAAATCGTCGTGACCGCGAGCGACAAGCCACCGTCGCGGTCGCGCCACAGCGTGCGGTTGCCGCGCTCGAAGTCGCGCACCAGTGCGACCGCGTGGATGCGGCTGGCAGGGTAGCGCGCGCCGCTGTCCGGCACGCCCAGGTTCAGCAGTCCGGACAGCACGTAGATGAAGAAAATCGCAACGATCGAGAGCGTCAGCGTCGTCGCGGAAGACCCCGGCACGCTGGCAGCCAGCCAGGCCTGAAGCGTCAGGCTGGCGCCCGACGAACGAACCAGGTCGGCCACCAGCAGCCCTCCGAACATGGTTCCCAGCAGCGCCGCGCAGATGACGGAGACCTCGATCCATCCGTTGGCCGCGACCAGCTGGCGCGGGCCGACGATCTCGGTGACGAGGCCGTACTTGGCCGGCGCGTACGCCGCCGCGCCGAAGCCGATCACCGCGAAGGCCGCGAAAGGGTGCAAGCCGGCGAACAACATCGCGACGCCGATCATCTTGACCGCATTCATCAGGCTCATGAGCCGGGCCTTCGGCATCGCATCGGCCAGCGGCCCGATCAGCGGCGCGAGAAAGACATATGACAGGGTGAAGGCGAACTTGAGCAGCGGCGACCACCAGCCGGGCAGGCCGCGCGCTTCCAGCAGCGAGATCGTCACGATCAGTACGGCGTTGTCCGCCAGCGCCGAAACCGCTTGCGCGGCGATCAGCAGGTGGAATCTAGGCGACATCGACGCCGATGGTCACGAGGCTGTGTGACGCCGGTGTGAACCGGCCCCAAGCTGTCTAACATATGTCACTTTCGCCACAGCCGATTCAGGAAACATATGAGCAAAGCCGTCCGCATCGACCGCCCCGGCGGTCCCGAGGAACTGAAGATCGTCGACGTCGAGGTCGGTGAGCCCGGCCCGGGAGAGATCCGTATCCGCCACCATGCCGTGGGCCTCAACTTCATCGACACCTACCAGCGCAGCGGCCTCTACCCCTTCGCGATGCCGCTGCAGCTCGGCATGGAAGCCGCGGGCGTGGTCGAGGCGGTGGGCGAGGGCGTCACGCACCTGAAGCCCGGCGACCGCGCCGCCTACGCGAGCCAGCCGCCCGGCGCCTACAGCGAGCTGCGCGTGATGCCGGCCAAGTGCGTGTGCAAGCTGCCGGATGCGATCTCCTTCGAGACCGGCGCCGCGATGATGCTCAAGGGCCTGACGGCGCAGTACCTGCTCAAGAAGACGCTGCCGGTCGAGGGGTTGCAGCCGGGCGACTTCATCGTGTTCCATGCGGCTGCGGGCGGTGTCGGCCTGATCGCCTGCCAATGGGCCAAAGCGCTCGGCCTGCAGCTCATCGGCACCGCCGGCACCGATGCCAAGTGCCAGCTGGCGCTGGCGAACGGCGCCGCGCACGCGATCAACTACAGCACCGAGAACTTCGCCGAGCGCGTCAAGCAGATCACCGGCGGCAAGGGCGTGAAGGTGGTCTACGACTCGGTCGGCAAGGACACCTTCGAGGGCTCGCTCAACTGCCTGCGCCCCTTCGGCCTGCTCGCCATCTTCGGCAACGGCTCGGGGCCGGTGCCGCCGGTCAACATCGGCACGCTCGCGTCCAAGGGCTCGCTCTACCTGACGCGGCCGACGCTGTTCACGCACATCGCGACGCGCGAGAGCACGCAGGCGATGGCCGACGACCTGTTCGCGGCGGTGGTCAGTGGTGCGGTGAAGATTCCGATCGACCAGCGCTATGCGTTGGCCGACGTGCAGCAGGCGCATCGTGATCTCGAGGCGCGCAAGACCACGGGCTGCACCATCCTGACGCTCTGAGCCTTATTCCAATGCGCTGAGGCGCGATTCGCGCAGCCGGCTCGGCGCCAGCGCGCCAGCCGAATCGAGGATCGGGTAGGCGATCGAGCAGATGTGGGAGTTGATGCGCTTCAGGTCGCTGATCAGGTCGATGTGCAGCGAGCTGGTCTCGATGCTCGACGCGGTCTGCTCCGAGAGGCGGCCGAGGTGCGTGGTGGCGTAGGCGCGCTCCAGGTCGCGGAAGCGCGCCTTCTCTTCGAGCAGCTTCTGGGCGTCGCGCACGCTGCCGTTCAGGAACACGCTCATGCTGAGCCGCAGGTTCGCGACCAGGCGTTCGTGCAGTTCCACGATCTCGCGCATGCCGGCGTCCGAGAAGTTGCGCTGCTTCTTGATCTTCTTGTCCTCGATGTCGATGATCACGCGCTCGATGATGTCGCCGATCTGCTCCATGTTGATGGTGAAGCTGATGATGTCGGTCCAGCGCCGGCTCTCCTCTTCGCCCAGCGCCTCGCGCGAGATCTTGGTCATGTAGTACTTGATGGCCGAGTACAGCTGGTCGACGGTGTCGTCGAGCTTGCGCAGCTCGGCGGCCAGGCGCAGGTCGTTGTCGCGGATCACCTTGAGCATGCCGATCAGCATGGTCTCGACGATGTCGGCCTGGTGCAGCGCCTCGCGCGCGGCATTGGAGATCGCGAGCGAGGGCGTGGACAGCGCCGAGGGGTCGAGGTGGTGCGGCCGCTGCATGGCCGCGGGTTCCGCCAATGCGGGAAGCAGCCGCGTCACCAGCTTCGCGACCCCGTCCGTGAGCCCGATGAAGCCGATGCTGACGACCACATTGAAAGCCAGGTGGAAGAGCACCACCAGCTGCGTCGCATCGCTGATGTAGGGCCTGACCTCGCGCAGGTACAGGCCCACGAAGGGCGTCGCGATCGCCACGCCCAGTAGCTTGAAGACCAGGTTGCCGACCGTGACCTGCCGCACCGGGATCGCCGACTTCGCGGTGGTCAGCACCGCGAGCAAGCCGCTGCCGAGGTTGGCGCCGAGCACCAGGCCCAGCGCGACATCGAGCGGCACCACGTTCGAGCTGGCCATGGCCGCGACCAGCAGCACCACCGCCAGGCTGGAATAGGCGGCGATCGCGAGCGCAGCGCCGATTGTGATCTCGAGCAGCACGTCGCTGCTGAGCGAGGCCAGCAGCGCCAGCACCGGCGGCGAAGAGAACAGCGGCCCGGTGGCCTCCACCACCAGCTGCAGGGCCAGCAGCATGAGGCCGAGGCCGATCAGCACCCGCCCGATGCGGCCCGCTGCGGTCGATGCGCGCGTGATGAAGAGCACCACGCCGACGAAGATGAAAAGCGGCGACAGCCACGAAAGATCGGCCGAGAACAGCACCGACATCAGAGCCGTGCCGACATCGGCGCCGCGCATCACCGCGAGCGCGGCCGGCAGCGTGACCAGGCCCTGCCCGACGAAGGAGGAAGTCATCAGCGAGGTGGCGGTGCTCGACTGCACCAGCGCCGTCACGCCGATGCCCGAGAGCGCCGCCGTGAAGCGGTTGCGCATGCTGTGCACCAGGATCTTGCGCAGATTGGCGCCGAAGACGCGCAGCACCCCGGTGCGAACGAGATGGGTACCCCATACCAGCAGCGCGACCGCTGCCAGCAGATTCAACAGATGCTTCATGGAAGCGGAGGACTATACGCCGCACATCCGGCCCGCCTCAGTCGATCAGCGCGCCGTTGTCGTGAAAGGGATACGGGCCTTCGAAGGTGCCGCTCGGCACGAGATGGGTCACCAGACGCTCGCCGGCCCAGGCATGGACGCGAAAGCCGGGCGGCTCCAGCATCCAGGCCGAAGACGCATCCGGCGCCAGGTCGAGCGCGACCTGGTGCGCCGGGGACGGCGCCGTGGAGGCGATGCTGCCGCCGAAGCGCACGTCGATGGCGCGGTGCAGGTGGCCGCAGATGACGCGTTCGACCTTGGGATGCCTCGCGATCAGGGCTTCGAGCGCTTCGGCGCCCTCCAGCAGGCCGATCTCGTCCATGTGGCCGATCAGCGTCTCGAAGGGTGGATGGTGCATCGCGACCACCACGGGCTCGCCGCGGTAGAGATCGAGCTGCGTTTCGAGCCAGGACAGCCGCTGTTCGCAGAGGGTGCCATGGCTCTGGCCCGGCACGCAGGTGTCGAGCGCGAGCAGGCGCAGGTCGCCGATCTTCACCGCGAACTGGACAAAGCCCTCGGTGCCCAAGTAGGCGTGGCCGGGAAAGCTGCGGCGCAACTGTTCGCGGTCGTCGTGGTTGCCGGGCATCAGGTAGACCGGCATCGAAAGCGGCGCCAGCAATTCTTCGAGATGGGCGTATTCGGCCGCGCGGCCGAAGTCGCTCAGGTCGCCGGTGATCACCACCGCGTCGGGCTGCTGCTTCAAGCGCAGGATGGATTGCACCGCGCGCTGCAGATAGGGGGCAGTGTCGAGCCGGCCGTAGGCGAGGCGGCCTGGTTCGCGGATGTGCAGGTCGCTCAGTTGAACGAGAAAGGTGGTCATGCGAGCTCCTGGGAGGTCATGAGGCGGGCGGGATCGATTCGGATGCCGACGCTGTCGCCCGGGCGGAAAGCGATGTCGCGGCCGACATCGGCGACGAGCAGCGGCTGTCCCTCCGCGCGCAGCTTGAGTTGTACGCGGTCGCCGAGAAAGGTGCGTTGCTCGACCCGGGCTGCACCCCAGCCGATTTGGGGCACGCCGACCTCCAGGTCTTCGGGCCGGATGAGCAGCGTCGTGTGCGTCGTCCATGCGCTCGGGCAAGCAAAGGCCGCGCCGCCCAGGCGCAGCACACCCTCGGCGACCGCGTCGGGCGCGCGCTCCAGCCGGTTCACGCGGCCCAGGAACTCGGCCACGAAGGGATGCTGCGGCGCGCGGTAGAGCTCCTCGCCGCGGCCGATTTGCACGATGCGGCCGGCGCTCATCACGGCCAGCCGGTCGGCGATCGCCATCGCTTCCTGCTGGTCGTGCGTGACGTGGATGGCGGTGATGTGCAGCCTGCGCAGCAGCTCGGCCAGTTCGTCGCGCAACGATTCCTTGAGCTTGGCATCGAGCGCCGCCAGCGGCTCGTCGAGCAGCAGCACGCGCGGGCGCACAGCCACCGCGCGGGCCAGCGCCACGCGCTGGCGCTGGCCGCCGGACAGCTCGGCGGGCCGCTTCTTCTCCAGGCCACCGAGCCGCGTGAGATCGACCAGCTCGCCGACCAGGCGCCGCTCTTCGGCCGGCGCCACGCCGCGGATGCGCAGGCCATAGCCGATGTTGGCTTCCACCGTCATCTGGGGGAAGAGCGCGTAGCTCTGGAACACCATGCCGACGCCGCGCTGCTCCACCGGCCGCGCGGTGACGTCCTGCTCGCCGAAGACGATGCGGCTGCCTTCGTCGGGCGACTCGAGGCCGGCGATCAGGCGCAGCAGCGTGGTCTTGCCGCAGCCCGAGGGGCCGAGCAGCGCCAGCACCTCGCCGGGCTCGACATGCAGCGTGGTCGGCAGCAGGCCGCGCGTGCCGTCGGCATAGGTCTTCGCGCAGTTGGAAATATCGACGGGGATGCGCTCAAGTTCCATAGCGTCTTTGCACTTGATGGGCCAAGTATTGGAGGCCCCACAGGACCGGCAGGATGACGATGAAGAAGACCAGCGTGTAGGCCGAGCCGATTTCCAGTCGCATCGATGCATAGCTGTCGGCCAGGCCGACGGGCAGGGTGCGAGTCAGCGGCGTGTGCAGCATCCAGGTGAGGTTGAACTCGCCGACCGACAGGGTGAACACCATCAGGCTGCCGGCCACGATGGCCGGGAACACCGCGGGCACCAGCACGCCGAGAAAGCGCTGCCTGAAGTTCGCGCCCAGCGAGCGCGCGGCTTCTTCCAGCGCAAGCAGTTCGTCGCGCTGGAAGGCCGAGGACACGGTGCGCACCATGAAGGGCAGCGTGAACACGATGTGGCCCACCAGAATGAAGGCGAAGCTCTGGCGGAAGGCGGTGAGCTGGCCGTAGGCCAGGATCAGCGCCAGTGCCGTGGCGAGGCCGGGCACCGCCACCGGCAGCGTGATCAGTTCCTCGAAGGCGCGGGCGGCGCGCGTGCGGCTGCGCGCCAGCGCGTAAGCGCAGGGCACGCCCAGCAGCAGCGTGCCGATCACGCAGCCCAGGGCGAGCGCGATCGACCAGCCGACGGTGTTGCCGTAGACCTCCCAGACTTCGCCGAGCCAGCGCAGGGTCAGCCCGCTCTTGATGCCGGCGCTGTAGTTGTTGACCAGGCCGGCCATGATCGACAGCAGCATCGGCGCGATCATGAAGAGGCTCACGAGCACGGTGACGGTCAGCAGGAACGGAGCGGGTGTCGTGGTGGTGCGCATCGCCTGCCTAGCGTGTGGGGTCCGCGCCGAAATGCCGGGCCACGAAGAGAACGGCCCAGGTCACCAGGCCCAGCGCGATCGACAGCGAGGCCGCGAGCGCGAAGTTGGCGTAGTTGGTGAACTCGTTGTAGATCGTGATCGGGATCACCTCGAACTTGCTCGCGAGCGTGAACGCGGTGCCGAAGGCGCCCATCGAGGTGGCGAACAGGATCGCGCCGCAGGCCACCGTGGTCGGCGCGAGTTCCGGCAGCCAGACGTCGCGCACCACGCGCAGCCGCGAGGCGCCGAGCGAGCGCGCGGCTTCTTCCAACTGCAGGTTCATGGCCTCGGCGGCCGCCGCGTAGGTGGCAATGGCGCGCGGCAGCGAGAAGTAGAGATAGGCGAGGAAGAGACCGAGCAGGCCGTAGGCGAAGGTGATGCGCTCCAGGCCGATGGCCGCGCCCAGGTCGGCGACCAGCCCTTGGCGGCCGCCGAGCAGAATCACGAAGAAGCCGATGATCACGCCCGGAAAGGACAAGGGCAGCGTCAGCAGCGACAGCAGCAGGCGCCGGCCCGGAAAGGCGCGGCGCGCCAGGTAGATGCCGACCGCGCTGCCGAGCACCAGCGTCGCCACCGTCACCGCCAGCGACAGTGCGACCGTGTTGAGCATGCTCGCCAGGTAGCGGCCGTCGGTCAGCACGGCGAAGTAGGTCTCCCAGCCTTTGGCCGCCGGCAACGCGAGCAGGCGCGCCACCGGCAGCAGCCAGAAGGCGAGGAAGAACACGGCCGCCGGCGCCAGGCAGGCCGGCAGCAGCCAACGCTGATGAATGTTCAGCGCACTTCCTTCAGATAGCGGTCGGAGAACGCGCGCTGGGCCTGCGCCATGCGGCCGTAGTCGACGGACTTGGCGCGTGCGTACTCGGCGGCCGGCAGGAACTGCGCCTCGACCTCCTTGGGCATCGCACCGGCGCGCACCGGCCGCAGGTAGGCCTTGGCCCAGAGCGCCTGGCCTTCGTCGGAGAGCACGAAGTCCAGCACCTTCTTGCCTTCGGCGGCATGCGGCGCGTTGGCGACCAGGCTCATCACGTAGGGCACCACCACCGTGCCTTCGCTCGGGATGACGAAGGCGACGTTGGCCTTGTCCTTGTACTTGGCGCGGTAGGCATTGAAGTCGTAGTCGAGCAGGATCGCGATCTCGCCGGACAGCACGCGCGCATAGGAGGTCTGCTTGGGCACGATGGGCTCGTTCTTCTGCAGCGCCTTGAAGTAGTCCATCGCCGGCGCGAAGTTGTCGAGCGAGCCGCCGCGCGCCTCGTTGACCGCGACCGCGCCCACATAGCCGACGAAGGCCGAGGCCGGATCGAGATAACCGATCAAGCCCTTGTACTCGGGCTTGAGCAAATCGGCCCAGGACTTGGGCACCGGCTTGCCGCGCAGCGCGTCGACGTTGACCATGAAGCCGAGCGTGCCCGAGTGGATGGTGAACCACTGACCCGCCGGGTCCTTGAGGCCGTCGGGAATGTCTTGCCATGCGGCGGGCTTGTAGGCCTGGACCACGCCGTCCTTCTGCGCCTGGATCGCGAAGGTGACGCCTAGGTAGGTGACGTCGGCGACCGGGCTGGCCTTCTCGGCCACCAGCTGCGCGAGCGACTGGCCGGAATTCTTGTTGTCCGGCGGCACGGTGATGCCGGTCTTGGCCTTGATGGCGCGCAGCTGCGTGCCCCAGTCGGCCCATTCGGTCGGGCAGTTGTAGCAAATGGCGGTCTGCGCCATGGCCGAGCCGGCGGCGAGGCCGAGGGCCAGCAGCGCGGCGCGGGCGATGCGATGGAGAGGCAGTGACATGGGAGTTCCTTGATTGAGGAGGGACGGGTGGGTCAGGGGACTGGTGCGCAGGATTCACCGGCGCGAAACGCATGGGGCAGCACGAGGCTCGCGCCGGCGTTCGGGACCGTGCCGCCGGCCAGCGCCTGCACGAGCAGCTCGACGCTGTGGCGGCCGATGTCGCCGTTCGGCTGGGTCACGGTGCTGAGCGCCGGCGTCAGGTCCTCGCCGAGCGCGATGCCGTCGAAGCCGATCACGCTCAGGTCGCGCGGCACTTGCAGCCCGCTCAGATGGGCCGCGCGGATGCTGCGGATGGCCAGCAGGTCGTTGGAGCAGACGAGGGCGGTGGGCCGCGGCGCGGCTTCGAGAAAGCGCGTCAGTTCGTCGACGGCGGTTTCGATGAACGGCACTTCGACCAGTGCCGGCGGCTCGAGCCCGGCAGTCGCCATGCCCTGGAGAAAGCCGCGCCAGCGTTGTTGTGCGCGGTCCGATGCGGCCAGCGTGCCGCTGACCATGGCGATGCGGCGGTGCCCGAGCTCGACCAGGCGCGCGACGGCGCCCGCCACCGCGCTCTCGCTGTCCACCGAGATGCAGGGGTGCTCGGGGTGCCGGTTGTAGACCAGCACATAGGGAAGGCCGGCGCCGCGCAGCCGCTCGAGCGCCGCCGAGGTGGCCGGGTTGGAGACCACCAGGATCAGGCCGTCGACATTGCCGGCCAGGAGCAGATTGACCGCGCGCTGTTCCTCGTCGAGCTGGTAGCCGGTGGTGACCGGAATGATCGCGTAGCCGCCCGCGGCGGCGGCTCGGGCGATGCCCTGCAGGCATTCGGCGAAGACCGGATTCAGCAGCGTGGGCAGCACCACGCCGAGCACCCGGCTGCGCTGGGTGCGCAGCGTGCGGGCGCTCGAATTGGGCAGATAGCCGAGCTCGCCGGCGACGCGTTCGACGTGCTCGCGCGTGGCCGGCGTCACCTTGTCCGGGAAGTTGAAGACGCGCGAGACCGTGGCCACGGAGACCCCGGCTTTCTCGGCGACGGACTGGATGCTCATGGCGGCGTTGCTGGTATGTAATCGATTACATTTCAGCGCCGCAGTGTGACCCCGTCATGACAACGGGTGGCCAAGGGCAAACCCTTGGCGACTCAGGAAAGGTGGTTCAGCGCCCGCGCCGGACGCGCCGCAGTTCGTCGAGGATCAAACAGATCGCCCCGATGGTGATCGCGCTGTCCGCCACGTTGAAGGCCGGGAAATGCCGGCCCGCGAGATGGAAGTCGAGGAAGTCGACCACGTAGCCGTGCATCAGGCGGTCGATCACGTTGCCGATCGCACCGCCGAGGATCGCGGCCATGGCGAAGGAGAACAGTTTCTGCCCGGCATGCGACTTGAGCATCCAGACGATGAAGATGGCCGCAGCCACGCCGACGGCCGTGAAGAACCAGCGCTGCCAGCCTGCCGCATCCGCGAGGAAGGAGAAGGCGGCGCCGGTGTTGTGGGCGCGCACGATGTTGAAGAAGCTCGTGATGTAGGTGGCATCGCCGAGCTTGTAGTAGCCGAGGATCAGCGTCTTGGTGAACTGGTCGAGGATCAGGATCACCAGGGCCAAGCCGAGCCAGGGCCAGATGCCGGTGCGCGGCGCGGCGAGGGAGCGGGTGGCCATCAGGCGATGCTCCTGGCTTCGCCGGCACCGTAGAGGTTGCTGGTGCAGCGGCCGCAGATGGCCGGATGCGCTGGGTCGTGCCCGACGTCATCGCGCCAGTGCCAGCAGCGTTCGCATTTGGTGGCCGAACTCGCCGTCACCTGCGCCGACAGGTTGTCGCCGGCCGCCAGCTCGACGGCGGAGGTGATGAAGACGAACTTGAGGTCGTCGCCGAGCGAGGCCAGCAGCGCGTGGTCCTCGGCCGGCGCGACGAGCTTCACGTTGGCCTGCAGCGAGGAGCCGACCTGGCCGGCCGCGCGCACGGTTTCGATTTCCTTGTTGACGCTGTCGCGGATCTCGCGGATGCGGCTCCACTTGGCGAGCAGCGCCTCGTCGGGCGTGCCCAGGTCGCTGAAGACCTGGGTGAAGATCGACTCGCCGTTGCCGACGAACTTCCACGCCTCTTCGGCAGTGAAGCTCAGGAAGGGCGCCATCCAGCGCAGCATCGCCTGCGTGATGTGCCACAGCGCCGTCTGCGCGCTGCGCCGCGCGTGCGAGCCGGGCGCGGTGGTGTAGAGGCGGTCCTTCAGGATGTCGAGGTAGAAGGCGCCAAGGTCTTCCGAGCAATACACCTGCAGCTTGGCCACCACCGGGTGGAACTCGTAGACCTTGTAGTGCGCGAGCACCTCGGCCTGGAACTGCGCGGCGCGGCTCAAGGCATAGCGGTCGATCTCGAGCAGCTCGCCCCGCGGCACCGCGTCCTTCGCGATGTCGAAGTCGCTGGTGTTGGCGAGCAGGAAGCGCAGCGTGTTGCGGATGCGCCGGTAGGCGTCGACCACGCGCGCAAGGATCTTGTCGTCGCCCGCGATGTCGCCCGAATAGTCGCTGGCCGCGACCCAGAGCCGGATGATCTCGGCGCCGAGCTTCTTGTTGACTTCCTGCGGGTCGAGGCCGTTGCCGAGCGACTTGCTCATCTTGCGGCCCTGGCTGTCGATGGTGAAGCCGTGCGTCAGCAGGCCCTTGTAGGGCGCGCGACCTTCGAGTGCGCAGGCGATCAAGAGCGACGAATGGAACCAGCCGCGGTGCTGGTCGTGGCCTTCGAGGTAGAGGTCGGCTTCCGGGCCGGTCTGGTGGTGGACGTTCGGGTGCGTGCCGCGCAGCACGTGGAAGAAGGTCGAACCCGAGTCGAACCAGACCTCGAGGATGTCGGTGCTCTTGGTGTAGTGGGGCGCGTCGGCGGCGCCAAGGATCTCTTCGACCGTCACGCGGCTCCAGGCCTCGATGCCGCCTTTCTCGACGATGTCGGCCGCCTGATCGAGGATCTCCATCGTGCGCGGATGCAGCTCGCCCGAGTCCTTGTGCAGGAAGAAGGGGATCGGCACGCCCCAGCTGCGCTGGCGGCTGATGCACCAGTCGGGCCGGTTGGCGATCATGTCGTGCAGGCGGGCCTTGCCGTTCTCCGGATAGAAGCTGGTCTCTTCGATCGCATCCAGTGCCATCTGGCGCAGGGTCTTGGGCGCCTTGTCCTTGGTGAACACGCCTTCGCCTTCGTCCATGCGGACGAACCACTGGGCCGCCGCGCGGTAGATCACTGGCGTCTTGTGGCGCCAGCAGTGCGGGTAGCTGTGGGTGATGGTCTCGGTCGTGAGCAGGCGGTTGGCATCGCGCAGCGTCTGGATGATGTGCGGCACGGCCTTCCAGATGTTCTGGCCGCCGAAGAGCGGGAAGTCGGGCGCGTAGCTGCCGTTGCCCTGCACCGGGTTCAGGATGTCGTCGTAGGCGACGCCGTGCGCGATGCAGGAGTTGAAGTCGTCCACGCCGTAGGCCGGCGAGGAGTGGACGATGCCGGTGCCGTCGTCGGCCGTCGCGTAGTCGGCCAGGTAGACCGGCGACAGGCGGCGGTAGCCGGCATCGACGTCGTAGAGCGGATGCTCGAACTCGAGGCCGCCGAGCTTCTCGCCCTTGGCGGTGGCCAGCACCTTGCCGTCGAGCGCATAGCGGTTCATGCACATCTCGACCAGCGAAGCGGCCAGCACCAGCAGGCCGCGCTCGGTATCGACCAGCGCGTAGTCGAGCTCGGGGTTCAGGTTGAGGGCCTGGTTGGCGGGGATGGTCCAGGCAGTGGTGGTCCAGATGACGACGAAGGCGTCCTTGGCGAGCGCCGGCAGGCCGAAGGCGGCTGCGAGCCTGGCCGGCTCGTGCGCCTTGAAGGCGACGTCGAGCGTCTGGCTCTTCTTGTCGGCGTATTCGATCTCGAACTCGGCCAGCGAAGAGCCGCAGTCGAAGCACCAATAGACCGGCTTGAGCCCGCGGTAGACGAAGCCGCGCTCGATCACGCGCTTGAAGGCGCGCAGCTCGCCGGCCTCGTTGGCGAAGTCCATGGTCTTGTAGGGATGGTCCCATTCGCCCAGCACGCCCAGGCGCTGGAAGTCGCCCATCTGCTGCGCGATCTGCTCGGTCGCGTAGGCGCGGCTCTTGGCCTGCATCTCGTCGCGGCTCAGGTTGCGGCCGTACTTCTTTTCGATCGCGTTCTCGATCGGCAGGCCGTGGCAGTCCCAGCCGGGCACGTAGAGCGCGTCGTAGCCCTCGAGCTGGCGCGCCTTGGTGATCATGTCCTTCAGGATCTTGTTGACGGCGTGGCCCATGTGGATCTGGCCGTTGGCGTACGGCGGGCCGTCGTGCAGGATGAACTTGGGCGCGCCGTGGCGCGCGTCGCGCAGGCGGTGGTAGCGGCCTTCGTCGTTCCACTCTTTCACCCAGCCCGGTTCGCGCTTGGGCAGGTCGCCGCGCATCGGGAAGGGGGTGTCGGGCAGGTTCAGCGTGGCGCGGTAGTCGATGGAGGGTGCAACGTCAGACATGATGGAGTTCGAAACAGGGCTTCGACAGGCTCAGCCCGAACGGTTAGGCGTCGGCGCGAATAAAAAGCCGTTCGCCCTGAGCTTGTCGAAGGGCGGCAGCACGGTGCGTGCAGGGCTAAATTCGGTCGCGCGTGGTCTGGCGATGGGTTTCGGCGTGGGTGGAAGCAAAGAACGCACGTGCGTCGCGGCCATCCTTCGCGATGCCCGCCGTGAGCGCCTCGAGGCTGGTGTAGCGCAATTCGTCGTGCAATTTGTGCAGCAGTTCCACGCGCACGATTTTACCGTAGGCCCCTTCCGCGCCGAGGTGGGCCGGCCAATCGAGGCAATGGGTCTCCAAGAGCACCCGGCCGGCGTTGACATCGTTGGCGTCGAGCGAGGGACGCACGCCGAGGTTGGCGACGCCATGCAGTGGTGCATCGCCGAGACCGTGCACCAGCACCGCGAAGATGCCGCTGGCGGCCGGCTTCCAGTGCTTGAAGCGCAGGTTGAGGGTGCGGAAGCCGTCGTCGCGGCCGGGCTCCGAGGCGCCCAGCGCGCGGCCGAGCTTGCGGCCGTGCACCACATGGCCGGAGATCGCATAGGGCCGGCCGAGCAGGGCCTGCACGTCACTCATCCGGCCTTCGGCCAGCGCCTCGCGCACGGCAGAACTCGAGACGCGCAGGCCGTGCACTTCGTAGCTCATCATCCGCGCCACGTCGAAGCCATGCCGGTCGCCGGCCTGGTCGAGCATCGCGTAGTCGCCGGCGCGCTTGGCGCCGAAACGGAAGTCGTCGCCGACCAGCACGTAGCGCACGCCCAGGCCCTCGATCAGCACGTGCTGGATGAATTCGTCGGGGGTCTGCGAGGCGAGGCGGGCGTCGAAAGGCAGCACGATGGTCTGTGCCACGCCGCTGGCTGCCAGCTCGCTGAGCTTGTCGCGCAGCGTGCCGATGCGCGCCGGCGCCAGTTCGGGGCGCTTGTTGACGGCGGCGAAGTAGTCGCGCGGATGCGGCTCGAAGGTCAGCACGCAGCTGGGCAGCCCGCGCAGGCGCGCCTCGGTGTTGAGCAGCCCCAGCATGGCCTGGTGGCCACGGTGCACGCCGTCGAAATTGCCAATGGTCAGGGCGCAGGCCGGAGCCACACCCGGATGCCTGAAACCCCGGAAAACCTGCATCGGTTGATATCTTTTTGATAGCGCTTTGCGCCCGCCGAATGGGCCCATTCGGGGCTTTTTGTCACAAAGCCGGTATATTGTGACGCAGTGCGTCATCCGCAAGCCCTCCGGCAGGCGTGATGGCCTGGTCTTTCCGTGGTTCTTCTTTTGTCGAGGAGGCGTGTGGTGAAGGTCTTGAAGTTGTCGGCCCAAGGGCTGCCCCAATCGTGGATTTCGCTCGAACAGGCGGTGATCCACTACGCGGCGGACGAAGTGCGCTGGGAAGTCGGCGCGCAGGTCGCGCTGTTCCGCGGGGGCCACAACGCGATCACGGGCGAGCAGTCGCAGATCGCGGTCAACAGCATCATCGGCACCAAGGGCGTGCCGCGCATCAACCCCTTCACGCAGCGCCCCGGCCTCACCAACAGCAAGCTGTTCGCACGCGACCGCAACGTCTGCGCCTATTGCGGCGGCCACTTCCACGAGGAAGAACTCACGCGCGAGCACATCATCCCGTTCGCGCAGAGCGGCATCGACACCTGGATGAACGTGGTCACGGCCTGCAAGCCCTGCAACCACCGCAAGAGCAGCCGCACGCCCGAGCAGGCCAACATGCCGCTGCTCTACGCGCCTTACGTGCCCAGCCTGTGGGAAGACTTCATCCTGCGCAACCGCCGCATCCTGGCCGACCAGATGGAGTTCCTGATGGCGCACTTGCCGCACAGCTCGCGGCTGCACGGCTAGCGCCGGGCCGATCTCGATCCGCTAGTAGGTCAGCTCGAGCACGCTGACATCGCCCTGTGCCGCCGGCCAGTTCTGGCCGGCCACGCGTTCGCCATTGAACTCGGCCACGACGCTGCGCAGCGCATCACTTGAAAGCTTGAGCTTCGAGCTCGACACGCCCGCGCCCTGCGGCGGCACCCCGGGCAGCGTGGCTTGGCCGTCGAAGCGCATGGCGTCGCGCTGGGCATCGAAATAGCCGCGCGGCCGCGTGAAGACGACCAGCGCCTTGGCGTCGCGATCGGCTTCGGCGATGCGCTCGGGCCGCAACTGCACCACGGCGCTCGAACGCGGGAAGGGACTGCGGTAGATGTGCGTGGTGGCATAGCCCGGCGCGCTCAGTACGAATTCGTAGGCCGTGGCCGATTGCGCGTTGAAGGGGCCCCAGCGGCCGTCCTGCGCGATGGTCTGCTCCCACGCGGCTGCGCCGCGGCGTGCGCCGGTCGCGGTATCGACCGCGAAGACCGCGAGCCGGGCGCCGGCGAGCGGCAGGTTGTTGACGAAGGTGCCGCTCGCGGGATGGAGCGGATCGAGCCCCAGGCCCGTGACCTTGCCCGACAGCGTGATCGTCGATTCGGCCACCGGCTGGAGCGTGCGCGGGGCCTCGCCGGTCAGGAAGCGCCAGCCCGCATCGAAGGCGGCCGGCGAGAACGAAGTTTCGCGATGGTCGACGCGCGGAAGCGCCACGTTGGTCGCGCCTTTGAGCGCCGGACCGTCGAAGCCGATGTTCGTGGGCGTGCCCTTGGCGCCGATCCACACGCCGTCGGGCTGTGCGTACTTGTCGTTGTTGTCGGAGCGCACGGTCAGCCACTTCACGCCCGGCGTGACCTCGTCGCCGGCCCCGTTCTTCGGTGCGTTGAGCCGCTGCATGAAGGGGCTCAGGCCGGAGAACTCGTTGCCCTCGCGCAGCCCCTTGACGGCCCAGATGCCGTGCGCCGGGTTGCCGCCCAGTACCACGTGGCTCACGACCTGGTCGCCGCCACCGTTCTGCACGTAGTTGCGGATCGTGTTGCCGCCGCGCGAGTTGCCGATCAGGACGACCTTGCTGGCGCCCGTGGTCTTCAGCACGCGCTCGACCTCCGCTTTCAGGAAGGCCATCGACTCGGCGGTCGAACTGCGCCCCGGCTGCGCCACCGCATCGTCGTCGCGCGCCAGCGGAAAGGGCTGGTCGACCGTGAAGAGCCGTTCGCGCGGCCAGCCGTTCGATTCGAAGCGCCACAGCGTCGTCTGCCACAGTGCGGCGGAGTCGCCGTTGCCGTGCATGAACACGATCGGCGGCCGCTCGCTGGAAAGAGGCGCGGTGTTGCAGGCGGCGAGCATGGTCGTGGCGAGGCAGAGGGCGATCAGATGACGGCGAGTGTGCATGGGCAGGCTCCAATACAAAAAAGCGCCCGCGAGCGCAGGGCTGGCGGGCGTGGTGCTATCGGAAAAAGATAGCAGTTCCGTGTGTCAGGCGAAGACGCCGGCTGTGTCCTGCATGCGCGACGATACCTCGCCCAGGTGGTGCAGCGCATCGCCGAAGCTCATCTCCAGCTGCGTCAGCTTCCTGAAGTAGTGGCTCCCGATGTACTCGTCGGTCACGCCGATGCCGCCGTGCAGTTGCACCGACTGCTGGCTGATGAAGCGCATCGACACGCCCAGCTGGTACTTGGCGCGCGCGGCGCCCTGGCGGCGCTCGGCGGCCGGGGCATTGAGTTTCAGGGTTGCGTAGTAGCTCATGGAGCGCGCGAGTTCGAGCTGCATCTTCATGTCGGCCACGCGGTGGCGCAGGGCCTGGAAGCTCGCGATCGCCACGCCGAATTGCTTGCGCGTGTTCATGTACTCGACCGTGAGGGCGAGCGTCTTGTCCATTACGCCCACGGCTTCGGCGCAGGCCGCGGCGATGCCGATGTCGACCGCGTGTTCGAGTGCGGGCAGGCCATCCTTCGTGATGAGGGTAGCGGCGGCCTTGTCGAACACGACTTCGGCGGCGCGGCTGCCGTCCTGCGTGCCGTAGCCGCGTGCGGCCACGCCGTCTTCGGAACGCGGGACGAGAAAGAGCGCGATCCTGCCGTCCAACTGCGCGGGGACGATGAAGGCATCGGCCTCGTCGCCGGCCGGCACCACGCTCTTGCTGCCGTTCAGGCGATAGCCATCGCCGTCCTTGACCGCGCTGGCCTCGCAGACGTCGAGCCGATAGCGCGCCTTGCGTTCCTGGTGTGCGAGCACGACCAGGGCCTGTCCGCCTGCGATGCGCGGCAGCCAGCTGTCCTTGGTGTCCTCGTCGGCATGCGCTGCGAGCACGGCACCGGCGATGAAGGACTGGGCGAGCGGCTCCAGCACGATGCCGCGGCCCAGCTCCTCCATCACGACCATGCCTTCGACCGGCCCCATGCCGAGGCCGCCCTCGTCTTCGGGAATGTAGAGACCGCCCAGGCCCAGTTCGGCCAGCTCGTCCCAGGCTTCGCGCGAGAAGCCGCCGGCGGCCTCGATGCCGCGGCGGCGCTCGAAGCCGTAGCCTTTTTCGACCCACTTGGCGACGGCGTCGCGAAGCTGTTGCTGGTCATCGCTGAAATTGAAGTCCATTGTCTTGATCCTTGATGCCTGCGTTCAGCCCAGAACGGTCTGGGCGACGATGTTGCGTTGCACCTCGTTGCTGCCGCCGTAGATGGTGGTCTTGCGCATGTTGAAGTAGGTCGTCGCGAGCGGCGCCACTTCGGCGTGGCCGCCGGGGAAGTCGCCTTGCCAGCCGGCTGCCATGGCTTCGCGGATCAGCGGTAGCGCGAAGGGGCCCGCCGCCAGCATCATGAGTTCGGAATAGCGCTGCTGGATCTCGCTGCCCTTGATCTTGAGCAGGCCCGCGATGTCGAGCGAGTTCTTGCCCGAGGTGGCGGCCGAGAGCACGCGCAGCACCAGCATCTCCAAAGCGATCACGTCGACCTCGAGCTTGGCGATCTCGTCGCGGAAGCGCTGGTCTTCCCAAACGCCCTCGCGTTTGGCAATGCGCTTCAGGCGCTCCAGCTCGCGCTTGGCGCGGTTCGCATCGGCGATGTTGGTGCGTTCGTGCGAGAGCAGATGCTTGGCGTAGGTCCAGCCCTTGTTTTCTTCGCCGATCAGGTTCTCGGCCGGCACTTCGACGTTGTCGAACCAGACTTCGTTGACCTCATGGCTGCCGTCGAGCAGCTTGATCGGTCGCACCGTGACGCCGGGTGACTTCATGTCGATGAGGAGGAAGCTGATGCCGGTCTGCGGCTTGCCCTCGTTGCTGGTGCGCACCAGGCAGAAGATCCATTCGCCGTACTGGCCGAGCGTGGTCCAGGTCTTCTGGCCATTGACGATGTACTTGTCACCCTTTCGTTCGGCCTTGGTCTTCACCGAAGCGAGGTCCGAACCCGAGCCGGGTTCGCTGTAGCCCTGGCTCCACCAGACCTCGCCGCTCGCGATGCCGGGCAGGAAGCGCTTCTGCTGCTCGGCATTGCCGAAGGCCTGGATCACCGGTGCCACCATGACCGGACCGAAGGGGACGATGCGCGGCGCGCCGGCCAGCGCGGTTTCTTCCTCGAACAGGTGCTTCTGGATCGCGCTCCAGCCGGGGCCGCCGAATTCGGTCGGCCAGCCGTAGCCCAGCCAGCCCTTCTTGCCGAGGATCTTGGCCCAGCGCTGCAAGTCTTCGCGCGTGAGTTCCAGTGCGTTGTGCACCTTGTGGGAGATGTCTTGGGGAAGGTTGTCTTTGACCCAGGCGCGAATCTCTTCGCGGAACTTCTGTTCTTCGGGCGTGAAGCTCAAATCCATGCTTGCCTCGCTGTGTTGATCGAGCGCCGCGGAGGCGGCGCGTCCGTCGGACCGATTGGTTTTAGCACGGTCGTGCTAGTTCGCGGTGTCCGCGCCGCGACAAATGGGATCGGTGGAAACGAGCACAGATAATCCCGCCTCCCATGAAGAACATCGTGATCCTGATCTCCGGCAGCGGCTCCAACATGGCGGCCATCGTGCATGCCGCCGCGCGTGAGCGCTGGGCGCAGCGCTTCGGTGCGCGCGTCGCAGCGGTCATCAGCAACAAGGCGGGGGCGCCGGGTCTCGCTTTGGCGCAGGCGCAAGGCATCGCGACCGCGGTGATCCCGCACCAGGACTTCGCCACTCGCGAGGCCTTCGATGCGGCGTTGGCCGATGCCGTCGATGCGCATGCGCCGGCGCTGGTGGTGCTTGCGGGATTCATGCGCATCCTCACGCCGGGCTTCGTGGCCCGCTATGAAGGGCGGCTGATCAACATCCATCCTTCGCTGCTGCCGGCCTTTCCGGGGCTGCATACTCACCGCCGCGCGATCGAGGCGGGCTGCCGGGTGGCAGGCGTGACGGTGCACCAGGTGACGGTCGAGCTCGACCATGGGCCGATCCTCGCGCAGGCGGTGGTACCGGTCCTGCCGGACGACACGCCCGAGACGCTTTCAGTCCGTGTGCTGGCGCAGGAACATAGGGTTTACCCGCAGGCCATTGCGGACTGGCTCTATGAAACAAAATGACACAATCTGGTTTTCCCCGCTCGGAGAATCGTTTGTGAGAAGCCGTCACCTGTTGCTGTCCGCGCTGGCTGCCGCCGCGCTGTTGTCCGGCTGCGCCACTCCTGCACCTGCGCCCGCTCCGGCGCCAGCGCCCGCACCGGTGGCTGCCACCCCGGCGCCCGCGCCGCAAGCGCAATGCAACGCCGACGGCGCCAAGTTCGCGATCGGCCAACCCGCCTCGGCGCAGCTCGAGGCCGCGGCCCGCGTCCGCGCCGGCGCTGAGAGTGTGCGCATCCTCACGCCCAACCAGGCGGTCACGATGGAATTCAACGCGGTCCGGCTCAACCTCGTCGTCGATGCGCGCAACCGCGTGACGGCGGTGCGCTGCGGCTGAAGGTCGTTCTGGCCTTCCTCTAGCCGAGCTGGACGAAACGCAACTGTGGCAAGCCGTCGATCTCCACGGTCTCGCCGAACATCGCCGCCGGGCGTACCCACAGCCCGCGCGCGCCGTAGAGCGCTCGATACAGCGTCATCGGCTCCAGCGTCTCGCTGTGGCGCACGGTGCCGAGCACTTCGTATTCGCCGCCCTTGTAATGCCGGTAGCGGCCGGGCGGTGTTTCGATCAGGGGCGGAAGGTCGTCGTCGGTCACGCTGGGCATTGTCCTCAAGGGATTGAAAGGTCGAGATGGATCGAGCCGATTTTGTTCATCTGGTCCGATTGAGCGAGCATGCCAGCGCGGACGACAGCAACGGCTACCGGCGCGGCGTCGCTGCTTTCGCCGCACTGGGCTATCTGTGGGTGATTGCATGCCTGGCGCTCGCGGTCGGCATCATCGCCTGGGTCGTTGCGTCGATGGGGCAGGGGCGCTTCAATTTCACGCGCGGCTGGCTTCTGCTCTTCGCGCTGGGCCTGCTGTGGGCCACGCTGCGTGCGCTGTGGGTGCGCTTCGACGAGCCCGAGGGCGTGCAGCTTGCGCGCGAGGATGCGCCGGCGCTTTTCGAGGCACTCGACCGCATCCGACAGAAGATCGATGGCCCGCCGGTCCATCAGGTCTACCTCGACAGCGAGTTCAACGCCAGCATCCGCCAGCTGCCGCGCTTCGGTCTCTTCGGGGGTGCCGTCAACTACCTGAGCGTCGGATTGCCGCTCCTGATGGCGCTGGACAAGCGGCGCCTGCTGTCGGTGCTGGCGCACGAGTACGGCCACCTGCGCGGGAACCACGGCAAGCTGAGCGCCTGGATCTACCGCACGCGCTTGTCCTGGCTCAAGCTCGATGCCAGCCTGCAGAACGACGAGGGCGTGATGGCGCTGGCCTCGCAGGCCTTTTTTCGCTGGTACTTCCCGCGCTTCGCTGCCAAGACCTTTGCGCTGGCGCGGCAGGACGAGTACGAAGCCGACCGTGTCTCGGCCCGCCTGCTCGGGCCCGGCGTGGCCGGTGCGGCATTGACCGAGATCGCCGTCAAGAGCACCTGGTATGCGGATGCCTTCTGGGCCGGGCACTGGGCGCGCGCTGCCCAGGAGCCGTTGCCGGCCGGGCCCTTCTACGCGATGGAAGCCCAGCTCTGCGCGCCCGTCGCTCCCGATCTGGCGCGCGAGGCGCTGCGCAGCGCGCTGCGGCGCGTGAGCGATGTCGACGACACCCATCCGGTGCTGCGCGACCGGCTCGAAGCGCTCGATGAGAAGGCCGCGCTGCCGGTCTGGTCGGCGAAGTCGGCGCTCGAATTGCTGGCCGACAAGGCGAAATGGATCGCGTACTTCGACGGGGAATGGCGCCGCACGCATGCGAGCGACTGGAAGCAGCATCACGCCTACCTCGCACGCGTGCGGGAACGCGTCGCCGCGCTGGCCGGCAGCGCCGGACGCAACAACGCCGACGAGATGGTCGAGTGGGCCGATTGCGAGCGCCGTATCAATGCAGTCGCCGATGTGCGCGGCCGCTACGAACGCGCGTTGCAGATCACTGCGGACCACCCGGGCGCGCTGCGCGGCCTGGCGCAGACGCTCCCGCCCAAGGATCGCGCTGCGCGCCTTGCCGTGCTGGAGCGGCTCCACGCGTCGAGCACCGCGAGCCGCTGGTGGGCCGCCAAGACCGCCGTCGCGCTGCTCGAGGATCCCGATGCCGGGCCGCACGACGAGCCTGCGCTCAAACTGTGGCGCGAGCGGGCCAAGGCGGCCGAGGCGGCCGAGCAGCGCGCCTGGGAGGAGATCACCAGTACGCCCTTCTTCAGCCAGATCGCGCGCCATGACCTGAGCGAGTTCGAGCTCGGCGAGTTGAGAGCCGACCTGGTCCGTTGCAGCCCGATCTCGCGGGCCTGGCTGGTACGCAAAAACTTGCGCGAATTCCCATGGCGCCGCGCCTACGTCGTATTCGTCGAACTGCCGGGGCTGCCCGACGAGGAGCGCTGGAACCTGTGCCGCCAGCTCGAGCAGACCTTGAGCCTGCCCGGCGCCGCGCTGGTGCTGTGGGCCGGGCATTCGCCCACCCTCGCGGAAATCGAGCGTCAGGCCTTCGGGCCGGTCTGGACGCGCACGGCCGGCTGAGACAATGGGGCATGCACCCCAAAGCCCTTCTCGAGGCCTGCGCCGATCTGGTCGGCCTCGTCCTGAAATTCGATCACCCTGCCGACCAGGTCGTTTCCCGCTTCTTCCGTGAGCACCGCGAGTTCGGACCGCGCGAGCGCGCCACGCTGGCCGAGACGGTCTACACCGTGTTGCGCAAGAAGCTCCTCTTCGATCATCTGTCGCCCTCCGGCAGCGGGCCGAAGGAACGGCGCATGGCCATCCTCGGATTTCACGGTCCGCGCGATTTCCTGAAGAGCGCGCTCAGCGATGTCGAAAAGCGCTGGCTCGACAACTGCGACGCCGTCAAACCCGACGACCTGCTGGAGCGCCATCGCCACAACCTGCCCGAATGGCTGGTGGCGCCACTCAAGGCACAGCTGGGCGACGGATTCTGGCCGTTGGTGGAAAGCCTGCAGCAGCCCGCGCCGCTCGACCTGCGGGTCAATGCGCTCACCGACAAGCGGCCCGATGTGCAGAAAGAGCTTGCGCTGGCCGCCATCAAGGCGGTCGCGACGCCGTTCTCGCCCTGGGGCCTGCGCATCGACGGCAAGCCCGCGCTCGCGAAGCTCGATGCTTTCGCGCGCGGCGCGGTCGAGGTGCAGGACGAGGGCTCGCAGTTGCTGGCGCTGCTGCTCGATGCCAAGCGCGGCGAAATGGTGGTGGACTTCTGCGCCGGCGCAGGCGGCAAGACGCTTGCCATCGGGGCCACGATGCGCAACACCGGCCGGCTCTACGCCTTCGACACCTCGGCGCACCGGCTCGATGCGCTCAAGCCGCGCCTGGCGCGCAGCAAGCTCTCGAACGTGCATCCCGCCGCCATCGCCCACGAGCGCGACGAGCGCATCAAGCGCCTGGCCGGCAAGATCGACCGGGTGCTGGTCGATGCGCCATGCTCGGGCCTGGGCACGCTGCGGCGCAATCCGGACCTCAAGTGGCGGCAGTCGCCGAAGTCGGTCGAGGAATTGACAGCGAAGCAGACGGCGATTCTTCAGAGCGCCGCGCGGCTCGTGAAATCGGGCGGCCGCCTTGTCTACGCCACCTGCAGCGTGCTGCCGGAGGAAAACGAGGCCATCGCCGAGGCCTTTGGCGCCGCCAACCCGGATTTCGAGCCGCAGGACGCCGTGGAAGTACTGAGTGGCCTGAAGGTCGCGGGCGCCGAAGGCCTCGGTGCCGGCGGCGAAGGCGGCAAGCGCTATCTGCGCCTCTGGCCGCACCGTCATGCCACCGATGGTTTCTTTGCCGCGGTCTGGAGCCGGAAGTAGGCAAGAAGACCCAAAGAAGAGGGATAACTTGCGCTCGATCGAGGATTTAGCCCCCTTTTCGGGGCCGAAGCCTTAAAATCACAGGTTACCTGAAGGCTGCACCTTCGTGCGGCCATGGAGTACCGAACTCAATGTTGCTTCCTGACTCTGCCGTTCTGAGCGCGGCCATCGAATGGCTCGGACACGGCTTGTGGGATCTCGCGTGGTGGCAAGTCGTGCTGTACACGCTGTTCACCACGCACATCACGATCGCCGCGGTCACGATCTTCCTGCACCGCACGCAGACGCACCGGGCCATGGATCTGGGCCCGATTCCTTCGCATTTCTTCCGTTTCTGGCTTTGGCTGGGCACCGGCATGGTGACCAAGGAGTGGGTGGCGATCCACCGCAAGCACCACGCCAAGTGCGAAACCGAAGAAGACCCGCACAGTCCGCAGGTCCGGGGCATCGACGAAGTGCTGTGGCGCGGCGCCGAGCTCTATCGCGCCGAGTCGAAGAACAAGGAAACGATGGAGCGCTACGGCCATGGCACGCCGGACGACTGGCTCGAGCGCAACCTCTATTCGCGCTACAGCTGGCAGGGCGTGGGCCTGATGCTGGTGCTCAACCTGGCGCTCTTCGGCACGCTCGGGATGGCTGTGTGGGCGGTCCAGATGCTCTGGATCCCGATCACGGCGGCCGGCGTGATCAACGGCATCGGCCACTACTGGGGCTACCGCAACTTCGAGGCGCCCGACGCCAGCCGCAACATCATGCCCTGGGGCCTGATCATTGGTGGCGAGGAATTGCACAACAACCATCACACGTACCCGACCTCGGCGAAGTTCTCCGTCAAGAAGTACGAGTTCGACATCGGCTGGGTCTACATCCGCTTGATGCAGAAGCTCGGCTGGGCCAAGGTCAAGAAGGTGCCGCCGAAGATGCAGCTGGGCGACATCCAGCCGGTGGCCGACCAGAAGACCCTCGAGGCCGTCATCGCCAATCGTTACGAAGTGATGGCCGGCTATGCGCGCGAAATGCGCCGTGCCACCAAGGCAGAGCTGGCGTCGCTGAAGGCCAAGGGTGCCGATCTGTCGGTGCTGAAGGCCGCCAAGCGTTGGTTGCACCGCGACGACGACAAGGTGCCCGCTGCAGCCCGTTCGAACCTGGTGCAGGCACGTGCTGCGCACCCGGTGCTCGACAAGATGGTGACGATGCGCGAAGAACTTCGTCAGCTGTGGCTCAACACCTCGCAGTCGCGCGAACAACTGGCCGCCGATCTGGCTGCCTGGTGCCACCGTGCCGAAGCCAGCGGCATCGCAGGGTTGCGTGAGTTCTCCACCCGCCTGCGCGCGGCGCGCGCCTGACGGGCAACCTTTTGCCTCGATCCAAAGCCGGCCTGCGGGCCGGCTTTTTCTTGGGCAACAAAAAACCCGCTGGATCGCAGCGGGTTTTTTGTTTGAAGCCAGCCGAATTACTTCAGCTTGATTTCCTTGTACTCGACGTGCTTGCGCGCCTTCGGGTCGAACTTCATGATCGACATCTTTTCGGGCATCGTCTTCTTGTTCTTGCTGGTCGTGTAGAAATGGCCGGTACCCGCGGTGGATTCCAGCTTGATCTTTTCGCGTCCGCCTTTGCTCGTTGCCATGGTTCAGCTCCTTAAGCTTGGCCGCGTGCACGCAGGTCTGCGAGCACGGCGTCGATGCCGTTCTTGTCGATCAGGCGCAAAGCGGCGCTCGAAACACGCAGGCGCACCCAGCGATTTTCGGTCTCGACCCAGAAACGGCGGTATTGCAGGTTCGGCAGGAACCGGCGCTTGGTTTTGTTGTTGGCGTGGGAAACGTTGTTTCCGACCATCGGGCCTTTGCCCGTTACATCGCATACGCGTGCCATGTGGACACTCTTTCTTGAACAGCTGGCACCGGGCGCAAGGTGATTGCGGGGTGGGTTGCAGCTTGACCTCGCCAGAAACGGGTGGCGGTACCCCGGCTTGCCGTGAGTTCCGGGCCCTCGAGAACAAGGGCCGAATTCGGCAAAGCCTGAGATTATAGCCTCATCCGCTCTATGAGGGGTTCAAAGCGTGCCGTCCTGCTCCAGGAAACGCTGGGCATCGAGCGCCGCCATGCAGCCGGTGCCCGCACTGGTGATGGCCTGGCGGTAGACGTGGTCCTGCACGTCGCCGGCCGCGAAAACGCCCGGAACGCTGGTCATGGTCGCAAAGCCCTGAAGGCCCGAGCGGGTGAGGATGTAGCCGTCCTTCATCTCGACCTGGCCCTGAAAGATGTCGGTGTTCGGGTGGTGGCCGATGGCGATGAAGCAGCCCTTGAGATCGATCTGCTCGGTCGCGCCGGTCTGGGTGTTCTTGAGGCGGATGCCGGTCACGCCCGTGTCGTCGCCCAGCACCTCGTCCAGCGTGTTGTGCACCCTGAGCTCGATCTTCCCTTCGGCGGCCTTTTCGTGGAGCTTGTCGATCAGGATCGGCTCGGCGCGGAACTTGTCGCGGCGATGCACCAGCGTCACCTTCTTGGCGATGTTCGAGAGATAGAGCGCCTCTTCGACCGCGGTATTGCCGCCGCCGACCACGCAGACTTCCTGGTCGCGGTAGAAGAAGCCGTCGCAGGTCGCGCAGCCCGAGACGCCGCGGCCCATGAAGTGCTGTTCGGAGTCGAGCCCGAGGTACTTGGCCGAAGCGCCGGTGGCGATCACGAGCGCATCGCAGGTGTAGGTGCCGCTGTCGCCGCTCAGGGTGAAGGGGCGCTTGCTCAGGTCGACCTTGTTGATGTGATCGAACACGATCTCCGTCTTGAAGCGTTCGGCGTGCTCCAGGAAGCGCTGCATGAGGTCGGGGCCCTGTACGCCATGCACATCGGCCGGCCAGTTGTCGACGTCGGTGGTCGTCATGAGCTGGCCGCCCTGGGCGATGCCGGTGATCAACATGGGTTGGAGGTTGGCGCGGGCCGCATAGACGGCGGCGGTATAACCGGCCGGGCCGGAGCCCAGGATAAGAACCTTCGCGTGGCGTGGGGAGGACGACATGAGTAGAAAACCTAGGATTGACGCTGCATCAGCGTGTACATTTTCAGGGTGATAGATATGGAGTATCACCGTTCGGTTCAAGACCGGGCGTGGGGTGTTTTCAATGCGTGCGATTGTATTAATGCATGGGCTTGTCGATCGCGCGGTAATCCGGGGATTGATGAATGTCGATGCTGTCCAATCTTGAATTGCTCCGCCGCGTGCCACTGTTCGCTGCGTTGACGCCAACACAGTCTGCGAGCATCGCCGATGCGATCATCAAGAAGCGCTTCAAGCGCGCCGAGGCGGTGGTCGAACAAGGGAAGAAGTCGGACGCGCTCTACATCATCCTGACCGGCCGGGCCCGGGTCATGAGCACGGACAGCCGCGGCCGCGAAGTCATCCTCGCGACGCTGCATCCCGGCGACTACATCGGCGAGATGAGCATGATCGACGACGAGCCGCACTCCGCCACCGTGCGCACCGAGGTCCAGACCGACGTGCTGATGCTCGGGCGCGAAGCCTTTGCGCGTTGCCTGCCCGAGAACTCATCGATGTCCTACAACATCATGCGGGGCCTCGTTGCGCGGCTGCGCCACGCGGATCGCAAGATCGAATCGTTGGCGCTGATGGACGTCTATGGCCGCGTGGCCCGCTCGCTGCTCGAGTTCGCGGTCGACGACGGGGCCGGCAATCTCAAGGTGCGCGACAAGATCTCGCGCCAGGATCTGGCCAAGATGGTCGGCGCTTCGCGCGAGATGGTGAGCCGGGTCATGAAGGACCTCGAGGAGCGCGGCTTCGTCCAGACGCAGCCCGACGGCTCGATGATCGTCAAGGAACGGCTCTCATCGCTCGCCTGACCATCCGGCCGGCAGCGCCAGAGCGCGCCGGCCCCTGCATCGCCGGCCCTGACAACGCGGCCGCGATCGTTTTCGTTGTAGTTTCTGCAAGTCGTCTGCCCGTTCCCGCGGGCCGGCGGCCGTGTCTGCCATGACCTATTCGCTCAATACCCTTCAATCGTCCTCATCGGCCGAGTCGCAGCCGGTGCGCTTGCGTGCCATGCGCTTCGCGCACGAGATCACGCTGATCGCCGGCTTCGTCGTGCTGCTGTACTGGCTGCTCGCGATGCTGAGCTTCACGCCCTCGGATGCCGCCTGGTCCACCTCAGGCACCGGCGGCGAGATCAAGAACTGGGGCGGCCGCATCGGCGCCTGGCTGGCCGACGCCAGTTACTTTCTGGCCGGCTATTCGGTCTGGTGGTGCCTGGCGGCCGGCTTGCGCGTGTGGCTGTCCTCGCTGGCCGGTTGGCTCCGCGGCGGCGATTCGGCGCCGGCCGATCAGGCGCCGCGGGGGCGCTTCAACCGCAGCCGCCTGGCCTTCTGGTTCGGCCTGTTGCTGCTGCTGTGCGCCAGTGCAGTGCTCGAATGGTCGCGCCTTTACAGGCTGGAATTCCGTCTGCCCGGGCACGGCGGCGGTGTGCTCGGCTACCTGGTCGGCCCGCTCAGCGTGCAGTGGATGGGCTTCACCGGCTCGGCGCTGATCGCCATCGCCGCCGGCGTCATCGGCTCGGCGCTCGTGTTCCGCTTCTCGTGGAGCCATATTGCCGAGCGCATCGGCTCTCGTCTCTACTCCTTGTTCGAGTCGCGCCGGGAGAAGCGCGAGATCGCCGAAGACATCGCGATGGGCAAGAAGGCGGTGCGCGAGCGCGAAGAGCTGGCGTCCAGCGAGCAGGGCGGCGAGCTCGAATCGGCTGACGAAGAGTTGCGCATCGTTCCCCGCCCCAAGCGCCGCGCGCCTTCGCCGCCGGTGCAGATCGAACCCGCGATGACCGAGGTGCCGCGCAGCGATCGCGTGGCCAAGGAGCGCCAGAAGCCGCTGTTCCGCGAGTTGCCCGACAGCAAGCTGCCGCAGGTCGATCTGCTCGACGCGGCGCAGGGGCGCCAGGAAACCGTTTCGGCCGACACGCTCGAAATGACCTCGCGCCTGATCGAGAAAAAGCTCAAGGACTTCGGCGTCGAGGTGCGCGTGGTGCTGGCCTCGCCGGGCCCGGTGATCACGCGCTACGAAATCGAGCCGGCCACCGGCGTCAAGGGCTCGCAGATCGTCAACCTCGCGAAGGACCTGGCGCGCTCGCTGTCGCTGGTGTCGATCCGTGTGGTCGAGACCATTCCGGGCAAGAACTTCATGGCGCTCGAACTGCCCAACGCCAAGCGGCAGTCGATCAAGCTCAGCGAGATCCTCGGCTCGCAGGTCTACAACGAAGGCAAGTCGATGCTCACCATGGGCCTCGGCAAGGACATCGTCGGCAACCCGGTGGTGGCCGATCTCGCGAAGATGCCGCACGTGCTGGTGGCCGGCACCACCGGCTCCGGCAAGTCGGTCGGCATCAACGCGATGATCCTGAGCCTGCTCTACAAGGCCGAGGCGCGCGATGTGCGCCTGCTCATGATCGACCCGAAGATGCTCGAAATGTCGGTCTACGAAGGCATCCCGCACCTGCTGGCGCCCGTGGTCACCGACATGCGGCAAGCGGCTCACGGCCTCAACTGGTGCGTGGCCGAGATGGAGCGCCGCTACAAGCTCATGAGCAAGCTGGGCGTGCGCAACCTGGCGGGCTACAACACCAAGATCGACGAGGCCAAAGCGCGCGAGGAGTTCATCTACAACCCCTTCAGCCTCACGCCCGACAGCCCCGAACCGCTCGCGCGCGAGCCGCACATCGTGGTCGTGATCGACGAACTGGCCGACCTGATGATGGTGGTCGGCAAGAAGATCGAAGAGCTGATCGCCCGCCTGGCGCAGAAGGCGCGCGCCGCCGGCATCCACCTGATCCTTGCCACGCAGCGGCCCAGCGTCGACGTGATCACCGGGCTCATCAAGGCCAACATCCCGACGCGCATCGCGTTCCAGGTGTCGAGCAAGATCGACTCGCGCACCATCCTCGACCAGATGGGCGCCGAGGCGCTGCTCGGCATGGGCGACATGCTCTACATGCCGAGCGGCACCGGCCTGCCGGTGCGTGTGCACGGCGCCTTCGTAAGCGACGAGGAAGTGCATCGTGTCGTCGCTTACCTCAAGTCACAAGGGGAGCCGGACTACATCGAAGGGGTGCTCGAGGGCGGAACCGTCGACGGCGAAGGCGATCTACTGGGTGAAGGTGGCGGCAGTGGCGACGGCGAGAAGGACCCGATGTACGACCAGGCGGTCGAAGTCGTGCTCAAGAACCGCAAGGCCAGCATTTCGCTGGTGCAGCGCCACCTGAAGATCGGCTACAACCGCGCCGCGCGGCTGGTCGAGGACATGGAAAACGCCGGGCTGGTGAGCGCCATGAGCGGCAGCGGCCAGCGCGAAATTCTGGTGCCCGCACGCACCGAATGATGATGGGATCAGGGATGTCGATGAAGAAGTTGCTCGTTGGATTCGGGTTGGCCGTCGCCGCAGCCGGCGTCTGGGCCGGCGGTATGGAAAGCCTCGAAGCCTTCGTGAAGAACGTCAAGTCGGGCCGCGCCGAATTCACGCAGACCGTGACCGCGCCAGCCAAGGACGGCCAGGCCGTGCGCGCCAAGGTGTCGAGCGGCACCTTCGAATTCCAGCGTCCCGGGAAGTTCAAGTTCGACTACAAGAAGCCCTTCGCGCAAAGCATCGTGGCCGATGGCGAGACGCTCTGGCTCTACGACGCCGATCTGAACCAGGTCACGCAGCGCAAGCAGTCGCAGGCGCTCGGCTCGACGCCGGCCGCGCTGATTGCCGCCGCGCCCGATCTGCGCGCGCTGCAAGCCGATTTCGCGCTCGAGGCGGCCCCCGAGCGCGACGGACTGCAATGGGTCAAGGCCAGCCCCAAGAACAAGGAGGGGCAATTGCAGAACGTCCAGGTGGGCTTTCAGGGCGATGCGCTGGCAGCGCTCGAGATCCTCGACAGCTTCGGCCAGCGCTCTGTGTTGAAGTTCAACAAGGTCGAGGTGAATCCTGCGTTGCCCGCAGCCACCTTCCAGTTCAAGGCCCCGGCCGGCGCCGACGTGATCAGGCAATAGCGCCGGGCGGCGGGCTTCCATGGCCACCTCCACCCACCAGCCCCTGGCCGAACGCCTGCGACCCAAGACCCTGGGCGAGGTCATCGGCCAGCAGCATCTGCTCGGCCCCGGCATGCCGCTGCGCATCGCCTTCGAGTCGGGCCAGCCGCACTCCTGCATCCTCTGGGGGCCGCCGGGCACCGGCAAGACGACCATTGCGCGGCTCATGGCCGATGCCTTCGATGCGCAGTTTCTCAGCATCAGCGCCGTGCTCGGCGGCGTGAAGGACATCCGCGATGCGGTCGAACGCGCGACGCTGGTGCGTGACGGGCTCGAGCAGCGCCGCACCATCGTCTTCGTCGACGAAGTCCACCGCTTCAACAAGAGCCAGCAGGATGCCTTCCTGCCGCATGTGGAGTCGGGCCTGTTCACCTTCATCGGCGCGACCACCGAGAACCCGTCCTTCGAGGTGAACTCTGCGCTCTTGTCGCGGGCCGCCGTGTACGTGCTGCAGCCCCTGGGCGAAGACGATCTGCGTCAGATCGTGACCCGGGCGCAGGATATCCAGGCCGTACCCGCCATCGAAGCGAAGGCCATCGACCGGCTCGTCGCCTATGCCGACGGCGATGCGAGGCGCCTGCTCAACACCCTCGAAACGCTCTCGGTCGCGGCCGGCGCCGAGAAGCTCGACGACATTACCGACGAATGGCTGTTGCGCGTGCTGGGCGAGCGCATGCGCCGCTACGACAAGGGCGGCGAGCAGTTCTACGACACCATCTCCGCGCTGCACAAGTCGGTGCGCGGCAGCGACCCCGATGCCTCGCTCTACTGGTTCGTGCGCATGCTCGACGGCGGCGCCGATCCGCGCTACATGGCGCGCCGGCTGGTACGCATGGCCAGCGAAGACATCGGCCTGGCCGACCCGCGCGCATTGCGGCTGGCGCTCGATGCAGCCGAGGTCTATGAGCGGCTCGGCTCGCCCGAGGGCGAGCTGGCGCTGGCCGAATGCGTGGTTTACCTCGCGATCGCACCGAAGTCGAATGCGGTCTACCAGGCCTACAACGAGGTCCGGGCCCTCATCAAGACCGACGGCACGCGCCCGGTGCCGATGCACCTGCGCAATGCGCCGACGCGGCTCATGAAAGAACTCGACTACGGCAAGGGCTATCGCTACGCGCACGACGAGGAGGGAGGCTTCGCGGCCGGCGAGCGCTATCTGCCCGATGGCCTCGATCCGCCGCCTTTCTACCGACCCGTCGAGCGCGGGCTCGAGATTCGCATCGCGGAGAAACTGCGCGAACTGCGAAGGCGAAACGACGAGGCCGCCGGTTGATACGCGGCGCCTTCGCGCCGGTACTCCCTTGCGCCGCCCAAGCTCATTCGGTCCGCGCCAGCGGGAAAACCCCCGTCGGGTACGCACCGAAATGGCGATCCGGCATGACTACAATCCCGGCCACAAACCCGCCGTCGACACATGCTGGCGGGTTTTTTGCTAAGGGAAACCAGGGTGCCCAAACGGCGTGCCTGGTCAGTCGGGCGCCCCCCAAGGGCGTCACCATTAGAAAAAGGGAACCTCCTTATGGACATCTTGCTGCAACAGATCATCAACGGTCTGGTACTCGGCAGCATGTACGCCTTGATAGCCTTGGGCTACACCATGGTGTACGGCATCATCAACCTCATCAATTTCGCGCACGGTGAAGTGCTGATGGTCGGCGCGCTGACCAGTTGGACCATCATCGGACTCATGCAGGAATCGATGCCCGGCACGCCGGGATGGATCATCCTCATCATTGCGTTGATCATTGCCTGCGTGGTCGCCGCCACGCTCAACTTCGTCATCGAGAAAGTGGCTTACCGGCCGCTGCGCAACAGCCCGAAGCTCGCACCGCTGATCACCGCCATCGGGATGTCGATCCTGCTGCAGACGCTGGCGATGATCATCTGGAAGCCGACCAACAAGGCTTATCCCAACCTGCTGTCCACCACGCCGATCCATGTAGGCGGCGCCGTGATCTCGCCCACGCAGGTCATGATCCTGAGCGTCACCGCCTTCTGCCTGGTGGTGCTGATGTGGCTGGTCAACTACACCAAGCTCGGCCGCGCGATGCGTGCCACGGCCGAGAACCCGCGGGTTGCGGCGCTGATGGGCATCCGGCCCGACATGGTGATCTCGGCCACCTTCATCATCGGCGCGGTGCTCGCCGCGGTGGCCGGCGTGATGTACGCCTCCAACTACGGCATCGCGCAGCATGCGATGGGCTTCATTCCCGGCCTCAAGGCCTTCACGGCGGCGGTGTTCGGCGGCATCGGCAACCTCGCGGGCGCGGTGGTCGGCGGCATCCTGCTGGGGCTCATCGAAGCCATCGGCTCGGGCTACATCGGTGCGCTCACCGGCGACGTGCTCGGCAGCCACTACAGCGACATCTTTGCGTTCATCGTGCTGATCATCATGCTCACCTTGCGGCCCTCGGGCCTCCTCGGCGAGCGGGTGGCGGACCGGGCCTGAAGGAGGGACAGCCATGAAAAACGGCAAGAACATCGTCTACTTCCTGATCGCGGCCGTCGCCCTGCTGGTGCTGCCGCTGCTGCTGCAAAGCCAGGGCAACGCGTGGGTGCGCATCGCCGACATCGCATTGCTCTACGTGCTGCTGGCCCTCGGCCTCAACATCGTGGTCGGCTACGCCGGCCTGCTCGACCTGGGCTACGTCGCGTTCTTCGCGATCGGTGCCTACATGTTCGCGCTCCTGGGATCGCCGCACCTGACCGACACCTTCCCGGCGATCAAGGCCATGTTCCCCAACGGGCTGCACAGTTCGCTGCTGCTCGTGATACCCCTGGCGCTCGGGCTGGCCGCCTTCTTCGGCGTGCTGCTCGGCGCGCCCACGCTGAAGCTGCGCGGCGACTACCTGGCGATCGTGACGCTCGGCTTCGGCGAAATCATCCGCGTGTTCCTCAACAACCTGGATCATCCGATCAACATCACGAACGGTCCGAAGGGCATCACCGCGATCGACCCGGTCCACTTCTGGGGCCTCAACCTGGGCCGGCCGCTCAAGATCGGCGACTACTCGATCGCGTCGGTCACGCTGTATTACTACCTGTTCCTGGCGCTCGTGATCTTCACGATCATCATTTCGCATCGGCTGCAGATCTCGCGCATCGGCCGGGCCTGGATGGCCATCCGCGAGGACGAGATTGCTGCCAAGGCCATGGGCATCAACACCCGCAACATGAAGCTGCTGGCCTTCGGCATGGGCGCGAGCTTCGGCGGCGTATCGGGCTCGATGTTCGCGGCCTTCCAGGGCTTCGTGTCCCCCGAGTCCTTCGCCTTGAACGAGTCGGTGATGATCGTCGCGATGGTGGTGCTGGGCGGCATCGGCCACCTGCCGGGCGTGATCCTCGGCGCGGTGCTCTTGGCCGCGCTGCCCGAAGTGCTGCGCTACGTGGCCGGGCCGCTGCAGGCCATGACCGACGGGCGTCTCGACGCCTCGATCCTGCGCCAGCTGTTCATCGCGCTGGCGATGATCATCATCATGCTGGTGCGCCCGCGCGGTCTGTGGCCCTCGCCGGAGCACGGGAAGTCGCTGACGCGCAAGGGCGCGACGCCCGCACCCGCATCCGGCATGCCGGCTGCCGCACCGGGCATCGACACCCCGGCCGATGAGGTCCCCGGTGCCGCCTCGCGTCCCATGTCGATCAATCCGTGAACGAGGGGAGCACAACAATGACTGACACCGTCCTCAATGTTCAGGGCATCTCCAAGCGTTTCGGCGGCCTGCAGGCCCTGTCCGATGTCGGCATCAAGATCATGCGCGGCCAGGTCTATGGACTGATCGGCCCCAACGGCGCCGGCAAGACCACCTTCTTCAACGTCATCACGGGCCTGTACTCGCCCGACAGCGGGACTTTCGAACTGGCCGGCAAGCCTTATCGGCCGACGGCGGTGCACGAGGTTGCCAAGGCCGGCATCGCGCGTACCTTCCAGAACATCCGGCTCTTCGCGGAAATGACCGCGCTCGAGAACGTGATGGTGGGCCGCCACATCCGCACCCATTCGGGCGTGATGGGTGCCATCTTCCGAACAGGCGGCTTCAAGGCCGAGGAAGCGGCGATCGCCGAGCGCGCTCACCAGCTGCTCGACTACGTGGGCATCGGCAAGTTCGCCGACTACAAGGCGCGCACGTTGAGCTACGGCGACCAGCGCCGGCTCGAAATCGCCCGTGCGCTGGCGACCGACCCGCAGCTGATCGCGCTCGACGAGCCCGCTGCCGGCATGAACGCCACCGAGAAAGTGCTGCTGCGCGAACTGATCGACCGCATCCGCAAGGACGACCGCACCATCCTCCTGATCGAGCACGACGTCAAGCTCGTGATGGGCTTGTGCGACCGCGTGACGGTGCTCGACTACGGCAAGCAGATCGCCGAGGGCACGCCTGCGGACGTGCAGCGAAACGAAAAAGTGATCGAGGCCTACCTCGGCACGGGAGGACACTGAAATGGCACAGACACTTCTGAAAGTGAGCGGCCTCAAGGTCGCGTACGGCGGCATCCAGGCCGTGAAGGGCATCGACTTCGAGGTGCGCGAAGGCGAGCTGGTCTCGCTGATCGGCTCCAACGGCGCCGGCAAGACCACCACCATGAAGGCCATCACCGGCACGCTGCCGTATGGTGGCGGCGACATCGAATTCCTGGGCAAGAGCATCAAGGGCCGCGGCGCCTGGGACCTGGTGGGCGAGGGGTTGGTCATGGTGCCCGAGGGGCGCGGCGTGTTCACGCGCATGACCATCACCGAGAACCTGCAGATCGGCGCCTACATCCGCAAGGACAAGGCCGAGATCGCGAAGGACATGGACCGCGTCTTCGCGACCTTCCCGCGGCTGAAGGAGCGCGCGATGCAGCTGGCCGGCACCATGTCCGGCGGCGAGCAGCAGATGCTCGCGATGGGCCGCGCGCTGATGGCGCGTCCCAAGGTGCTCCTGCTCGACGAGCCGTCGATGGGCCTGTCGCCGATCATGGTCGACAAGATCTTCGAGGTGGTGAAGCAGGTCTACGACCAGGGTGTCACCGTGCTCCTGGTCGAGCAGAACGCGAGCCGCGCGCTCGGGCTGGCCGATCGCGGCTATGTCATGGAGTCGGGTCTCATCACGATGAGCGGCGATGCCAAGGTGATGCTGAGCGACCCCAAGGTGCGCGCTGCTTATCTAGGCGAATAGCGCTAGTCGACCTTCGCGCCGGTGGCCTTGACGACGCGCTCGTATTTCGCGAGCTCGCTCTTCATGAAGGCGCCGAACTGCTCCGGCGTGTTGGCGACCGGCTCGGCCAGCAGCGACGCGAAGCGGGTCTTCGTCTCCGGCGTGTTGAGCGCAGCGACGAAGGCCTGATTGAGCCTGGTGACCACGTCGGCCGGCGTGCCGGCCGGCGCCACCAGGCCCCACCAGGTGTCGATGGCGAAGCCCTTGAGCGTGGCGGCCACCGTCGGCACCTCGGGCAGCGCGCTGCTGCGCTCGGCCGTCGTCACCGCGATCGCCTTGAGCTTGCCTGATCGGATATTCGGCGCCGCGGTCGCGAGGTTGTCGAAGTTGAAATCGACCTGTCCCGACAACAGCGCGAGCTGCGCCGGGTTGCCGCCGTTGTAGGGGATGTGCAAGGCGAAGATGCCGGCTTCCTTCTTGAACATCTCACCCGCCAGGTGGCCCGCGCTGCCGTTGCCGCCGCTGCCGTAGTTGAGCTTGGCCGGGTTGGCCTTGGCATAGGCGATCAGGTCGGCCAGCGTATTGATCTTCAGGCGCTGCGCGGTCTCGGCATTCATCACCAGCACGTTGGGCACGCGAACCATCTGCGTGATCGGCGCGAAGTCGGCGGCCGCGTTGAAGGGCATCTTGCTGTAGAGCCACGGATTGACCGCGTGGGTCGCGGTCGCGGCGATGCCGATCGTGAGCCCATCGGGCGCAGCCTTGGCCACCGCGTCGGCGCCGATGTTGCCGCCGGCGCCGGGCTTGTTGTCGATGATGACGGTGCCCAGAGAGTCCTTGACTCTTTCGGCCAGCACGCGGGCCGTGACGTCGATCGGGCCGCCGGCGGCGTAGGGGACGACGAGGCGGATCGTCTTGCCGCTCTGGGCGTTGGCGATGGGTGCTCCGGCGGCCAGCGTCGTGGCGGCCAGCAGGCACAGGATGTGGCGCTTGTTCATGGGGCTGGATTGTTTCATGGGGCGCTTCATCGTTCGCCCCAAAGTGGGCGCGAGGGCCGGTCCGAAAGCCCATCGACGTTGGCCCGCAAATTGCGTAGGACCGGATCAATGAATCACTGTATCCACTTATCCAGTTTGCCATGCGCGCATCCGGGGTGCGTGCACGCCGGGCCATGAGCGGCCTCCTCATGGAACCCTCCGCCATCTACACCGGCTTGCAGGCGGTGACGGCCGAGGAAGAGGCGTACCGGCACATTCACGCCGCCATTCGCATGGGCCGCTATCGCGCCGGCGACCGCCTGGCGCCCGAAGCCATCGCGGCGGAGATCGGCACCAGCCGCATGCCGGTGCGCGAGGCTTTCCGGCGGCTGGCGACGGAAGGGCTGGTGACGATCCGGCCCAACCGCGGCGTGACGGTTAACAAGCTGGACATCGCCGACATGAAGGAGATCTTCGAGATGCGGGCCGTGCTGGAAGGGCTGGCGATGCGCATCGCCTTGCCGAACATCACTGCGACGACCATCCGCGAACTGGAAAACATGCTGGACCGCATCGACGACCAAAGCGGCGTCCAGCCCGATTGGACGAGCGCACATCGGGCATTCCACGAAACGCTGTGCGCCAGGAGCGGACTGCCACGGCTGATACGGCAGATCGCCGGGCTCCATTCGCTGGTCGAGCCGCACATGCGGCTGTGGGCATTGCAGGTGGATCGCCCGCTGAGTGCGCGAGCCGACCATCAGGACCTGATCGATGCGCTGCACAGCGGTGACCCGCAGGTCTGCGAAACGACGATGCGCGAACACGTGCTGGCCACCGTGCCGGACCTCATGAAGTTCGTGCCGCAGGCACGCGACACATAACGACCGGAGACCTGAGTCCGTCCCTTTTCAATCTACTTTCCTCCGGAGCATGAACATGTCTGAAATCGATCACAAGGCCGCGCTCGCCGCCACCCTCGCCGCCGGCTTCAGCCGCCGCAACCTTCTGAAGTCCGCCGGTGCCGGCGTGGGGTTGCTTGCCGCTTCTGCCGCGGGCATGGGAGCGGCCCAGGCCGCACCGAAGAAGGGCGGCACGATCACGCTGGCCTGGCTGGATGCCATCGACACGCTCGACCCGCACTTCACGATGTCGGGCGGATCGATCAAGGTGATCAACAACGTCTACAACGGCATCCTCAAGGTGGCCTACGACGGCAAGAACGTCAGCTTCGCGCCCGACCTGGCGCAGAAGTGGGACATGGTCGACGAGAAGACCCACGTCTTCAAGCTGCGTGCCGGCGTCAAGTTCCACAATGGCGACGTCTGCGATGCGGCGGCCGTCAAGTGGAGCCTGGAGCGCGTGGCCGATCCGGAGGTGAAGTCGCCCCACGCATGGAAGTTTGCCCAGCTCGCCGGCATCGACGTGATCGACCCCCTGACGCTGCGCCTGCGCTTCACGAAGCCCTTCGCGTTCTTGCCGGTGGCGCTGACCGGCAGCACCGGACGCGCCGGCACCATCGTCAGCAAGCGGGCGGTGGAGCAGCACGGCAAGGCCTTCGGCCGCAATCCCGTGGGCACCGGGCCATTCAAGTTCGCCAGCTGGAAGGAGAACGACACGATCGAACTGGTGCGCAATCCGGAGTACTTCGAAGCGGGCCTGCCGCATCTCGACAAGGTGGTGCTTCGCCTGATCAAGGAGCCCAGCGCAGGCGTTGCCGCGATGATGTCGGGCCAGGTGGATGGGCTGTCGGTGTGTCCATTCCAGTTCATTCCGCAACTGCGCAAGAACCCCAACCTCTCGGTCTACGGACAGGTGGAAGGCAACTACGCCTTCATCGGCATGAACAACAAGCGCGCGCCCTTCGACGACATCGCGCTGCGCCAGGCGGTGGCCTTTGCGATCGACCGCAAGGTGATCGTGCAGCAGAGCTACTTCGGCGAAGCCATCCCGGCCGCCACCTGCATTTCGCCGCCGATGACGGGCTTCTACGACCCGAACATCGGCAAGGGCGGGCGTGGCCAGTACTTTGATCTGGCAAAGGCCAAGGCCTTCCGCGCCAAGGCCAGGAACCAAGGGGAGGTCAACCCGGTGTTCATCGTCACCGAAGGCTTCACCGGCTCGGGCGGCATGGGAACCCGCAACGCGCAGCTGGTGACGCCGATGCTGGCGCAGATCGGCATCAAGCCCAAGATCGAACTGGTCGACCGGGCCGTCTGGGCGCAGCGGCGCAACGCCGGCGACTTCGACATGTATGACGAAGCCTGGATCGCCGACCTGGATCCGGACGAAACCATCACGCCCGAATGGTCGACCGGCAAGCCCTGGAACTTCGTCGGCTACAGCAATCCCGCCTTCGACAAGGCGGCCGCCGCGGCCTCCGAGATCACGGACACGGCAGCCCGCCGCAAGCTCTACATCGAAGCCGAGGACGTGCTGATGGCCGATGCGCCGCTGGCGGTGCTGGCGCACATGAAGGTGTTCAAGATCATGAGCAAGAAGGTGCAGGGCTTCGAGTACATCCCAGCCGACCTGCTCAATCTGCACACGGTCTCGCTGGCCTGAGGCGGCAATGGCCGCCGCAATGCAGGCGCGGCCCTCCGGCGCGGCCGCTGTCGGCCGCGCGCTGGGCAGCACCGCGCAGACAGCACTGGTGCTGTGGGTCGTCTCCATCGTGAGCTTCCTGTTCCTGAAGTTCTCGCCCGGAGATCCGGTCACCGTGATGCTGGGCTCGGACTTCTCGCGCGAGTCCTACGACAAGCTCTACCGCGACCTGGGGCTGGATCAGCCGCTCGTCGTGCAGTACCTGCAGTGGCTCGGCCGCTTCGTTCAGGGCGACTGGGGCGTTTCCTACGTGAGCCGGCAGGACATCTTCGAACAGGCGGTGCTGCAGGCGCTGCCCGTGACGCTGACGCTGGCAGGCTTCTCTCTGCTGATCGCGCTGGCCGTGGGCATTCCGCTCGGCGTCCTGGCCGCGGTGCGCCGCAACAGTTGGATCGATCTCGCGGCGAGCGCCGTGGCCATCGGAGGCAACGCGTTCCCGAGCTTCTACCTCGGCGTCGTGCTGATCTGGATCTTCGGCGTGTCGCTCGGCTGGTTCCCGACCATGGGCTTTGTCGCGCCATGGGAGGACTTCGGCCAGGGCCTCTGGCACCTGGCGCTGCCATCGCTGACCTTGGGCGCGTGGTATGTTGGGCTGATCGCGGCCGTCACGCGTTCGAGTCTGCTCGAAGTGCTGGAACAGCCCTACATGGCCGCGGCGCGTGCGCGCGGCGAACCGGAGTGGCGGGTGATCTGGGTGCACGGCATGCGCAACGTGCTGATGCCGCTGGTCACCGTGATCGGCCTGCAGCTCGGCGGCATGCTGCGCGGCGCCGTGATGACCGAGGTGGTGTTCACGCTGCCCGGACTGGGAATGATGATCACCAATGCCGTGCAGACGCGCGAATACATCGTGGTGCAGGCCGGGATCATGATCACCGCGCTGCTCTTCATCCTGGTCAATCTCATCGTCGACCGGACCTATTCGATTCTCGACCCGAGGCTGCGCAGACATGGCCGCTGATCCCGCATCCGTCGGCCTGGCCGCCCCATCTTCTGCCGAGCTGCCCGCCGGCGGGCTTCTGCGCACATGGCGGCTCGTGCGCGCGCAGCGCAAGGCGATGGCCGGCGGGGCGATCGTCCTGGCCTTCGTGCTCGTGGCGGTATGGGCGCCCCTGCTGGCGCCCTATGCCCCGACGGAGCAGAACGTCATGGATGCCATGCAAGGTCCTTCCGCGGCGCATTGGATGGGGACCGACTCGTTCGGCCAGGACATCCTGTCGCGCGTGTTTTACGGAGCGCGCTCGGCGCTGTGGATCGGATTCGCCTCGGTCGTGCTCGGGCTGCTGGTCGGCGTGCCGCTGGGTGTGCTCGCGGGCCTGCGCGGTGGGCGCTCCGAGTGGGCCATCATGCGGCTGGTGGATGGCCTGCTCGCCTTCCCGGAACTCATCATGGCCATGGCCTTCATGGCGGTTCTCGGCTTGGGGATGGTCAATGTGATCTACGCGCTCGCGCTGTCCTTCGTCGGACCGTTCGCGCGCATGGTGCGTGCCGACGTGCTGCAGGTGAAATCGCGCCCCTATGTGGAAGCCGCGCGATTGATGGGCGTGCCGGAAAGAGAGGTCGTGCTGCGCCATGTCCTGCCCAACATCGTGTCGCCGATCCTGATCCAGGCGGGCATGCGCGTGTCCATCGCGATCCTGCTGGGATCCGGTCTGTCCTTTCTCGGGCTGGGCGTGGTGCCGCCGACGCCCGACTGGGGCCTGATGATCGCCGAGGGGCGCGGCTTCATCAGCATGGCGCCGTGGATGTCGGGCATGCCCGGCATCGCGCTGGCCATCCTGCTGGTGGGACTGAATCTGCTGGCAGAGGGCGTGCGCGACGCGCTCGATCCCGGCACGCGCGGTCAGCACTGACGCGCACGCTGCAAGAACAAGGCCCCATGACCGCGAACCTGCTCTCGGTCGAGCACTTCACGCTGCGTCGCCGCGGCGTGGCGGTGCTCGACGACGTGACGATCCAACTGCCGGCCGGCCAGACGCTGGCGCTGATCGGCGAATCCGGCGCCGGCAAGTCGACGCTGGCCTTTGCTGCACTGGGACTGCTGCGGCCGCCCGAGGTCGGCCTCGAAGGCCGCCTGATGGTGGGCGACATCGATGTGGCGAGCGTGCCCGAGGGCGAACTGCGCGCGCTGCGCGGCAGGCGCATCGGCCTGATCTTTCAGGACGCGTCGGCTGCGCTCAACCCCTGCTTCACCGTGCTGGCCCATCTCTCGGAGCCGCTGCGCCGGCACCGCCGCCTCTCGCGCGCTGCTTGCCGAGCGCGCGCCATCGAGTTGCTGGAGAGCGTGGGCATCGCCGATCCGCAGGCGCGGCTCGCGGCTTTCCCGCACGAGCTCTCGGGAGGAATGCAGCAGCGCGTGATGATCGCCATTGCGCTGGCCTGCGAGCCCGAACTGCTGATTGCCGACGAGCCCACCAGCGCGCTGGACGTGACCATCCAGGCCCAGATCATGGTGCTCATCCTCGAGCGCGTGCGCGCGCTCGGCGCCTCGGCGATCTTCGTGCTGCACGACCTGGCGCTCGCCGCCCAGGTGGCCGATCGCGTGGCCGTCATGTATGCCGGACAGATCGTGGAAGAGGGGCCGGCTGCCGAGGTGCTGAATCACCCGCAGCATCCCTACACGCGCGGCCTACGCGCCAGCGCCATCGAGTTCGGCGCCGAGCGGCTGGAGCCGATCCCGGGCGTGGTTCCTCCGCTGTCGGCCATGCCGGGCGGATGCCGCTTCGCACCGCGCTGCAAGCTCGCCACGACCGAGTGCGGTGTTGGGCGACCTCCGCGCGTCGAGCGCGGCGCGTCCTCCATCGCATGCTGGCACGCCTGAGGGAACACAGACGCATGCAACAAGCTTCCAAGACCCAGGACTTGCCACTTTTCTCGCTGCTCGATGTCGAGAAGTCCTTTCCCATCGACGGCGGCCGCCGGCAGCTCAAGGCGCTCGACGGCATCCGCCTGATCCTGCGTCCCGGCGAATCGGTAGCCCTGGTGGGCGAGAGTGGTTCGGGAAAATCGACCCTCGTTCGCGTCATGCTCGGCTTGGAGGCAGCCACCAACGGCCGCGTGCTGGCCGGTGCGACGGAGCTGTCGGCCCTCGACGCGTCGCAGCGGCGGCGCTTTGCGCGCGACGTGGCCTACATCTATCAGGACGCGCGCGGTTCGCTGAACCCGCGTGCGACCGTGGCGGCGCTGCTGGCCGAGCCTGTGCGCCTGCACCGCTTGCGCGACGAGCGCGAGATCCCGGGGCGCGTCGACGAACTGCTCGACCAGGTCGGCCTGCCGCACGCGACACGCCATCGCTATCCCTCGGAGCTTTCCGGAGGCCAGGTGCGGCGCGTGGCAGTGGCTCGCGCACTGGCCGGCGAGCCGAGGGTGATCGTTGCGGACGAATCGGTGGCGGGCCTCGATGTCTCGGTCCAGGCGCAGTTGCTCAATCTGCTGCGGGATCTGCAGCGCGAGAACGGGCTTGCCCTGCTCTTCGTCACGCATGACCTCGGCGTGGCCTCCTATCTCTGCGAAAAGGTGGCGGTGATGTATCTCGGCCGCATCGTCGAAATGGGACCGACGCGCGAGATCCTGCAGTCGCCCCGGCACCCCTACACGCAAGCGCTGATGCAGGCCTTTCCGCGCTTCGGCGCCCCGCTGGCCGCCAGCTTGCAGGGCGAGATTCCGAGCGCTGCCGATCTGCCTTCGGGCTGCCGCTTCCGCACGCGCTGCCTGCATGTTCGCGACGACTGTTCGCGCATCGATCCGGCGCAGACGCTGCTGGACGGCCGGCGCCACGTGGCCTGCCTGCATCCGCTCGCCGCATGAACGAGGGCAAAGGAGAAAGAAGTTGACGCACATCCCGAATCCGGCGCGCGGCATGCGCGGCATGGTGACTGCACCCAACGCGCTGGCCGCTCAAAGCGCGGTGGCCGTGCTGCGCGAAGGCGGCAATGCGGTCGAGGCGATGATCGCCGCAGCAGCCACGATCGCGGTGGTCTATCCGCACATGAACAGCATCGGCGGCGACGGCTTCTGGCTAATCGCCCGTCCTGGCGAGGTGCCGCTCGGGCTGGAGGCCTGCGGTGCGGCGGCCGGCGCGGCAACGCCGGAGGCTTACCGAGTGCAGGGATTCGCGAGCATTCCGTTTCGAGGCGGCATGGCGGCCAATACGGTGGCTGGTACCGTTTCCGGCTGGGAGGCGGCGCATGCGTGGTCGCGCGAGGTCCTGGGAGGCCGCATGCCGCTCGCGCGGCTGCTGGCCGACGCCATCTTCCACGCGCGCGACGGCATCCCCGTCACGCGCAGCCAGTCTCTCTGCACCGAGAGCCGGCAGGACGAACTGCGCGGCATCCCCGGTTTTGCCGAAACCTTTCTGCCCGGCGGCGCAGCGCCACTTGCGGGTACGCGCTTCGTGCAACCGCGGCTTGCCGCCGCGCTGGAGCAGCTCGCGCGTGCCGGCCTGTCGGATTTCTATCGCGGCGACCTCGCGCGAATCATGGCGCGCGACCTGGCCGCCATAGGAAGCCCGGTGGCACTGGGCGACCTGGAGCGTCACCACGCTGTCTGGAAGACGCCGCTGACCATGGCGCATTCGTCCGGCACCCTCTACAACATGCCGCCGCCCACGCAGGGGCTCGTGTCGCTGCTGATCCTGGGACAGCTCGATCGCATCTTCGACGCGGGGCGCATGGATCCGCTCTGCGCCTCCTATGTGCACGCCTGCGTGGAAGCGACCAAGCAGGCCTTTGCCATCCGCGACAAGCGCATCACCGATCCTGCCTGGATGCGGGACGATCCGCGGCAATGGCTTCGGCCGGATGCGCTCGACGCCATGGCAGCGCGAATCTCCCTCGACCATGTCGCTTCGTGGGACGGCGGACAGGGCCCGGGCGATACGGTCTGGATGGGGGTGGTCGATCGTGCGGGCGTGGCGGTGAGCTTCATCCAGAGCATCTACCATGAGTTCGGCAGTGGCGTGGTGCTCTCGGAATCGGGCGTGAACTGGCAGAACCGCGGCTGCAGCTTCTCGCTGGAGCCGCAGGCGCTCAACCCGCTGATGCCGGGGCGCAAGCCCTTCCATACGCTCAACCCGGCGCTGGCGAAGCTCGATGACGGCCGCACCATCGTTTACGGCAACATGGGCGGCGATGGCCAGCCGCAGTCGCAAAGTGCGGTCTTCAGCCGCATCGTGCACTTCGGCATGAACCCGCAGCAGGCCATCGACGCGCCGCGCTGGCTCCTGGGCCGCACGTGGGGACAGGCCAGCGATTCGCTCAAGCTGGAATCGCGCTTTCCGCCGGCCACGGTGGAGGGCCTGCGCGCTCTGGGGCACGAGGTGGACATCGTGCCGGCCTATGACGAAATCATGGGACATGCGGGCGCTGTCGTACTGCATGCCGACGGCAGCTACGAAGGCGGCACCGATCCGCGCAGCGACGGTGCCGCGTCAGGCTGGTAGAGCCGGCGCACTCAAGGCACCGCCTTGTCCGCCTCCGTCGTGAACGCATCCGCAAAGAACTCGTCCTCGGGCAAGCCGCGCTCGGCCACATAGTCCCGCTTGGCCGAGTCGACCACGATCGGCGCTCCGCAGGCGTACACCTGGTACCCCGAAAGATCGGCGAAATCCTCCATCACCGCCCGGTGCACAAAACCGGTCCGCCCGCGCCAGTTGTCTTCCGGCACCGCATTCGAGATCACCGGCACGTAACGCAGGTTCGGCATCTGCTCCAGATGCGAGCGCACCCAGTCGTCCATGTAAAGGTCTTCCGGCCGCCGCCCGCCCCAGTACAGCGTCGCGGGCCGGTCGATGGCCTTGAACTTCATGTGCTCGAGCAGTGCCTTGATCGGGGCGAAGCCGGTCCCCGAGGCGAGCAGCACCATCGGCTTGTCCGAGTCTTCGCGCAGGAAGAAGCTGCCGTACGGCCCCTCGATGCGAAGAATTTCTTTTTCCTTCATCGCACCGAACACATGATCGGTGAACTTGCCGCCCGGCAGATGCCGGATATGCAGCTCGATGCCGGTGCCCGGCTCGCCCAGGGTGTGCGGCGCATTGGCCATCGAGTAGCTGCGCCGCGTGCCGTCGCGCAGGATGAATTCGATGTACTGCCCGGCGTGGAACTGCAGGGGCTCGCCGGCCGGCAGTTGCAGGCGCAGCATCACCACGTCGTGCGATTTCTTCGAAAGCGCGAGCACGCGCGCCGGCATCTTGCGGATCGGGAAGGCATTGGCATCGGTGACCTGGCGCGATTCGAGCACCACGTCGCTCTGCGCATGCGCGCAGCAGGTCAGCACGAAGCCGGCCAGCTCTTCCTCGGCGCTGAGCGCCTTGCTCTGGTGCGGGCCCACGCTGACCTTGCCCGAGAGCTTCCTGCACTTGCACGAGCCGCAGGCGCCGTCCTTGCAGCCGTAGGGCAGCCCGATGCCCTGGCGAATGCCGGCCGCAAGGATGGTTTCATCGGCATGCGCGGTGAAATGACGCCCACTCGGCTCCACCGTGATGTGAAAACCCGCCTCGTTCGGCGCTGCACTGGTCATGGGTATTCTTCGACTCTGATTCAAAAAAGGAACTGGATTTTGCCCTCAATCAACAGCCCTCTTGGCGCCGCGCCCTCGCGCTTCCGGCGCGAGCGTGTGCTCGTGATCGGATGCGGCGATGTCGGGCTCAGGGCGGCACGCGCGTTGCGCGGCCGCGTGCAGCTGATCGCGCTGACCTCTTCGCCCGGGCGCGTGGCGCTGTTGCGCGAGGCCGGCATCAGACCAATCGTGGCCGATCTCGATGCACCCGCAACGCTGCGCCGGCTCTCGGGCCTGGCCACGCGCGTGCTGCATCTCGCGCCGCCGGCGCGCGTGGAGGGGGCGCAATGGTGGCGCGACGCGCGCACCACCGCGCTCGTGCAAGCGTTGCGGCTGCGCTCGCTGCCGGCCGCACTGGTCTACGGCTCGACCAGCGGCGTCTACGGCGACTGCGGCGGCGCACGCATCGGCGAGACGCAAACCGTGAAGCCCGACACGCCGCGCGCGCATCGCCGCGTCGATGCCGAGCGCAGCGTGCGCTGGCTCGGCCGCGCGGGTGTCGCCGTGCGCATCCTGCGCATACCCGGCATCTATGCGCCCGATCGCGAAGGCGGCACGCCGCGCGAGCGGCTGCAAAAAGGCACGCCGGTGCTGCGTGCCGAGGACGACGTCTACACCAATCACATCCATGCCGACGACCTGGCGCGTGCCTGCGTGGCGGCACTGTGGCGCGGCGGGCCGCAGCGTGTGTTCCACGTGAGCGACGACAGCGAGATCAAGATGGGCGACTACATCGACCTGGCCGCCGACCTGTACGGCATGCCGCGCCCGCCGCGCATCGCGCGCGACGAGGCCCAGGCGCAATTGCCGTCGTCGCTGCTCAGTTTCATGGGCGAGTCTCGGCGGATGGACAATACGCGGCTGAAGCGCGAGTTGCGCGTGCGGCTTCGTCATCCGACCGTGGCCACGGGGCTCGCCTCCTGACCCGTTTCCGAGGGATTCCATGCCGACCACCCAGCTCTCCGTCTACTTCTTCCTGCAGGTCGCCGTCATCATCACAGTCTGCCAGCTCGTGGGCCGCCTGGCGCAGAAGATCGGCCAGCCGCAGGTGGTGGGCGAGATGATCGCGGGCGTGATGCTCGGCCCCTCGCTGTTCGGGCTCTTCTTCCCCGAGGCGCAGCGCGCGCTGTTTCCCAAGGAAACACTGAGCATGCTCTACGTGGGCGGCCAGCTGGGCGTGGGCATGTACATGTTCCTGGTCGGTACCGAGTTCCGCGCCGATCACTTCAAGAGCCGCTTCAGGAGCGCCGCCTCGGTGTCGGCGGCCGGCATCCTCGTGCCCTTCGTGCTGGCTTTTGCGCTGGTGCCGTGGCTGCACGACATCCCCGGGTTGTTCTCGGCGCGCGCCAAGCCGCTCGAGGCCTCGCTGTTCCTCGGCGCCGCGATCGCGATCACGGCCTTTCCGATGCTGGCGCGCATCATCCACGAGCGCGGCCTGGCCGGCACCTCGCTGGGTACGCTCGCACTTACCGCCGGCGCGGTCGACGATGCGGCGGCCTGGTGCATCCTGGCCGTGGTGCTGGCGAGCTTCGGCGGTTCCTGGGGCGGCGCCTATGCGGCGATCGGCGGCGGCGTGGCCTATGCGCTCTTCATGGTGTTCATCGGCTCGCGCCTGCTCAAGCGCCTGGCTGCGCATGTGCGGCCCGATGCGCCGCTGAGTTCGTCGCTGCTGGCCATCGTGCTGGTGCTCTTCTGCCTGAGCGCGTTCGCGATGGACGCCATCGGCATCCACGCGGTTTTCGGCGGCTTCCTGCTGGGCGCGGTGCTGCCGCGCGGCGCGCTCACCGAAAAGCTGCGCGCGCAATTGCAGCCCTTCGTCGTGATCTTCCTGTTGCCGATGTTCTTCACCTACTCGGGGCTCAACACGCGGCTGGCGGTGCTGTTCGAGCCCGGCATCATGCTCGGCGCGATCGCGATCCTCGCCGCATCGTTCTGCGGCAAGGGCATCGCCTGCTGGGCCGCGGCGCGCATGTCGGGCGAAAGCCAGCGCGATGCGCTCGCGATCGGTTCGCTGATGAACGCGCGCGGGCTGATGGAACTCATCATCATCAACATCGGGCTGCATGCCGGCGTGATCCTGCCGGGGCTGTTCTCGATCCTGGTGCTGATGGCGATCATCACCACGCTGATGGCGACACCGCTGTTCAATTGGGTGACGCGGGAGCGGCGCGCCTCGGCTGTCGAAGCAACGATCTAGCCGCTGCCTGCCCAACCGGGCAGTAGGCGCGCGCTGCAGGGATTTCGACAATGCAAGCGTCTTTGGAGATCTTCATGTCGAACACTGTTTCCTTGCCGCCCCTCGAACAACTGTCTGCGGCGATGGCCGACATGGTCGCCGACGCAGCGCGCAGCGTGGTCGCCGTGCACACGCGGCGCACGCGCGCCAGCGGTTTCGTCTGGCGACCCGGGTGCATCGTCTCCTCGGAAGAAGCGCTGCCCGAAGACGAGGAGGTTGAGATCACGCTGCCCGGCGGCACGACCGTCGCCGCCAAGGTGGCCGGCCGCGACCCCACCACCGACATCGCGCTGCTTCGCTTCGAAGGTGCGGAAGCTCCGCAGTTGACGCTCGACAATTCAACGACGCGCGCCGGCGAGTTCGTGCTCGCAGTCGGTTCGCGTGAAGGCGTGCCGCTTTGCGCGAGCGGCATCGTCTCGCTGGCCGGCCCGGGCTGGCGCAGCCTGCGTGGCGGCGAGATCGACGCCAGGACCGAGCTCGACCTGCGCTTGCGGCCCAGCGCCGAAGGCGGCGTGGTGCTCAATGCGAAGGGCGGCGTCATCGGCATGGCGGTGTTCGGCCCGCGGCGGCGCGTGCTGGTCATTCCAGCGCCGACCATCGAGCGCGTGGCTGCGCAGCTCGCGGCCCATGGCCGCATGCCGCGCGGCTATCTTGGCCTGAGCCTGCAGCCGGTGAAGGTGAGTCACGCCAGCGTCGGCGCGATGGTCATGGGCGTGGCGGAGCAGGGGCCCGGTGCGGCGGCCGGCATCCATCAGGGCGACATCATCGTGGCCGTGAACGGCGAGCCTATCCGCAGCGTGCAACTGCTGCTGCGCGCACTCGGTCCAGCGAGCGTAGGCTCGGTCCTCACGCTGTCGCTCCAGCGCGCGGGCGAGCCGGTCGAAGTCCAACTCACCGTGGGCGAAAGGCCAGCCGATTGAACGAAAGCCGCGCGATGAAACCGATCGTGGTCGCGATCGAGATCGACGACGCCGAGTTGGCGCAACGGCTCGCTGCCGCCCTGGCAGCCGCGCCGGACCTGCGCCTGGCCGAGCGCGGAGAGGCCGCCGATGTCGTACTGGTCCATCCTTCCGAGGCGGTGGAGCACGGCGAGGCAGTGGATTCGGTGTTGACCCCGCGCGAACTCGAGGTGCTGGCCCTGGTGGCTGAAGGCGCCTCCAACAAGGCCATCGCGCGGCGTCTGGGCATCTCGGTGCACACGGCAAAATTCCATGTCGGTTCGCTGATCGACAAGCTCGATGCCACGGGCCGCACCGACGCCGTCACGCAGGCGGCCCGGCTCGGCGTCATTCATCTTTGAATTTTTTCGGGACACGGACATGCCGGATCAAAGAATTCCAAGCCTCTACGAATGGCTCGGCGGCATCGATGCCCTGAACCGCCTGACGACGCGCTTCTACGAGCAGGTGCGTGGCGACGAACTGCTCGGACCTGTGTTCGCGCACATGGGGGCGGACCATCCTTCGCATGTCGCGGCCTTCCTGGCGGAGGTGCTCGGCGGGCCGGCCTCGTATTCCGAACGGCACGGAGGCCATCCGCACATGATCCGGCAGCACTTGGGCCGCCATCTCACGCAGGCCCAGCGGCGCCGCTGGGTGAGCCTGCTGTTGGAAACGGCCGACGAACTGGGCATGCCCGACGACCCCGAATTCCGATCCGCGCTGGTCGGCTACCTGGAATGGGGCTCGCGCCTGGCCGTCATCAATTCGCAACCGGGCGCCACGGTCGATGCGCATGCGCCGATGCCGAAATGGGGCTGGGGCGAAGTCAAAGGCCCGTACACGGGCTGAGCGCCGCAATCCCTGCTGTGACGTTTGGCAACGATCTTCACCGTCGGGACAGTCCACTTCCGCTGCGGTTGGCGCGTTGGATGGCGGACATGGGCGGTATTCGCCCTTCCTCAGGAGTCCTTGTGAACCTCAACCGTTCTGTCTTCTTCAAGTACGCCGCGGCCGGTGCCGTGGCAGCCGCGGCGCTCTTCGCCGCAGCTTCGGCCAATGCGGGTGTGAGCTGGTCCGTGGGTGTCAATGCACCAGGCCTGGCCATCGGCGTGGCCGAACCTGGTCCGGTTTACTACGAACCCGCCCCCGTCTATTCGCGCCCCGCACCGGTCTACTACCAGCCCGCGCCGCCTGTGTATTACCGTCCGCCCCCGCCTGCGTACTACCGTCCCGCACCCGTGTATTACGGGCCGCCCGCGCCGGTGTACTACGGCCCCGGCTACCGCCACGGGTACCGTCATCACCACCGTCGGGATTGGGACGATCGGGACGATTGAAGTCGGAAGAGGCAAGCGCCGATTCACCGCAGCATGCAGAACGGCCGGCCTTCGACGCCGGCCCAGACGCATGCGCGGATGCACGCAATCACGATGCGAGGATCCTGCACGGAAGGGATTCTTGTCATGACGATGAGCATGGCTTTCTCTTTATGCATTCCCGATGCGATGGCTCACGTCGCCCAATGCGAATAGTGAAGCACCACATAACCGAGCGAATGCCAGAAGTGGGCTTCGGCCTGGCTGTTGGTGAAGATCCTCGAGCCATTCAGCCCGAGGCATTCGTAGCCCCAACCCACTCCTGCCGAATCCAGAATGATCTTGTCCATGGCGCGCCTCCAATGCTTGAAGGTATAGGCGTTCACGGCCCTGGAAGCCAGCAGCCCGCGGCTGACCGCCTCGTCGGCCCCGGTGCGGATGTCTTGTCCGGATTCATCCGGTCTGTGGGCGTCGGCTGCGGCTGACACGCGTGCGCGAATGTCTCTGCCGGGTCCACGAATGAGATGCATGGCGAGAAGCCATGGTGCCCGGGGCCGGAATCGAACCGGCACACCTTTCGGTGGGGGATTTTGAGTCCCCTGCGTCTACCAATTTCACCACCCGGGCACGGAAGGAAGGCAGCTCAAAATTATGGCACAGTGCCTTCCATGCAATATCCGACGATTGAAGACGCGATCGGCAAGACGCCGCTGGTCGCGCTGCAGCGCATCGACGCGGCCGCCAACGCGAAGCGCGGCAACGTGATCCTGGCCAAGCTCGAAGGCAACAACCCGGCCGGCTCGGTCAAGGACCGGCCGGCGCTTTCGATGATCAAGCGGGCCGAGGAGCGCGGCGAGATCAAGCCCGGCGACACGCTGATCGAGGCGACCTCGGGCAACACCGGCATCGCGCTCGCGATGGCGGCGGCCATCAAGGGCTACCGCATGGTGCTGATCATGCCGGAGGACCTGTCGGTCGAACGCGCGCAGACCATGAAGGCCTTCGGCGCCGAACTCGTGCTGACGCCGAAGAGCGGCGGCATGGAATACGCGCGCGACCTGGCTGAGCAGATGGTGGCGCAGGGCAAGGGCCGCGTGCTCGACCAGTTCGCCAACCCCGACAACCCGCGCATCCACTACGAGACCACAGGCCCCGAGGTCTGGGCCGACACGGGCGGACGCATCACGCACTTCGTGAGCGCGATGGGGACTACCGGCACCATCACCGGCGTCTCGCACTTCCTGAAGGAGAAGAACCGCGAAGTACGCATCATCGGCGCGCAGCCCGAGGAAGGCTCGCGCATCCCGGGCATCCGCAAGTGGCCGGAGGAGTACCTGCCCAAGATCTACGAGCCCAGTCGCGTCGACCAGCTGGTCCACGTGAGCCAGGACAATGCCGAGGAGATGTGCCGCCGGCTCGCGCGCGAGGAGGGCATCTTCGCGGGCATTTCGTCCGCCGGGGCGCTGTGGGTGGCGCTGGAGATCGCCAGGACGGTCGAGAACGCGACCATCGTCTTCGTGGTCTGCGACCGCGGCGACCGCTACCTCTCCACCGGCGTGTTTCCCGCCTGAACGCGCCATGTCCGAGCACAAGTTCTGCCCGGCCTGCGCCACGCCGCTGGCGCACATCGAACTGGCCGAGGACGGCGGGCCGAAGTCGCGCCTGCGCTGCCCGTCCTGCGGCTGGACCCACTGGAACAACCCGACGCCGGTGCTGGCCGCGATCATCGAGTACCGCGGCCAGGTGCTGCTGGCGCGCAATGCCGCGTGGCCGCACAAGATGTATGCGCTGATCACAGGCTTCATGGAGGCCGGCGAGACGCCGCAGGAGGGCATCGCGCGCGAGATCAAGGAAGAGACGAACCTCGACGCCAGCGCGCTGAACCTGGTCGGCGTGTACGACTTCCAGCGCATGAATCAGGTGATCATTGCCTACCACGCGGTGGCCGATGGCGTGGTGCGCCTGTCGCCGGAACTGGTCGATTACCGGCTCTACGAACTCGGCGCCCTCAAGTGCTGGCCGGCCGGCACCGGCTACGCGCTGGCCGACTGGCTGCGCACGCGCGGACACGAACCCCAGTTCATGGACTGGCCGCGGCCGGCAACCCTCGTGGCCGAATGAGCTGCCTAGAATCGACGCAGCTTCAAGGACAGGACAAGGCGATGGACATCCACAAAGAAATCGACACCCGCGGACTCAACTGTCCGCTGCCCATCCTGAAGGCCAAGAAATCGCTCAACGAGATGCAGAGCGGCCAGTTGCTGAAGGTGGTGTCCACGGATCCGGGCTCGGTGCGCGATTTCCAGGCTTTTGCGCGCCAGACCGGCAACGACCTGGTCGAGCAGCAGACCGTCGGCACCGATTTCATCCACGTGCTGCGCCGCCGCTGACGGTGCCGCCGTGAAGCGCAGCGCCCGCATTGCCGTCCTGGCGCTTGCGCTGCTCGTCGCGGCCGCGCTGCTCACGTTGACCCTCTGGAGCGACGGCATGCCGCCCGATCCCCCGCATCGTCCCCTGTCTTCCGAGGCGATCCCGATCGCGGTGCTGGGCGATTCGAACAGCCACTCCTACCAGGACAATGCCTGGTTTGCCGCTGATACGACCGAGCGCGGCGGCGCATGGCGTTCGCGCACCTTCCAGTGGACCGAGGTGCTCGCGCGCCTGCGCGGGCAGCAGCTGGACCTCGGGCCGTGGGTTCTCTGGGGCCGGCCCGGCGTCGTGGCCCAGGCGCGCGAGTGGCTGGGCCTGCGCGGCGGCCGGGCGCCGAAGAAGGAGGACTATTTCTACAACTTCGCGAACTCCGGGGCGGCCTGCAAGAACCTCATGGGCGGCCGGTTTCGCCAGGCGCCACGCCTCGTCGCACTGATGGACGAGGAGCCCGAGCGCTGGATGCGCGGCGTGGTGGTGATCCGCATCGGCCTCAACAACTGGGGCGGCCTGCTGGATCTCCAGGCGCGCGACCCTTCCGCGCCCGAACTGCGTGCCGCCACGGCCTATTGCGCCGGCGAGATCGGCGCGGCGGTCGCGTTGATCCATGCTTCGCACCCTTCGACGCGCATCCTGCTGGTGGGCATCGGCAACGAAGCGGACGATCCCGCCAACTTCGATCGATGGCAGTCGGCAGCCGAAACCACGAACATCGGGACTGCGCTCGACGGCTTCAATGCCGCCATCCGCCGGCTGGCCGACAGCGACCCGCGCCTGGCTTATTTCGACGATCTCGCGTGGTTCCAGGCCCACTGGGGATCACGCAGCGCCGATGGCAAGCCGGACTACAAGACGGTGGCGATCGGTTCGACGCTGCACGTGACGAACACGATTGGCGATGATCCCCGCAACGCCCTGCTGGCAGATCGCCATTCGGGGCTGGTGTGGAACGCCTTGTGGGCGCAAGCCCTCGTGGCGCGCCTGCAGGACGTTTTCGGTCTGCCGCTGACGCCGATAGCCGACGAGGAGCTGGCCAGCTTCCTCGAGCCGCTGGTGCTGACGAATCCGCCTAGAGCTCCAGGCTCTTGAGGTAGGCGCGGAATTCGCCACCGACTTCCGGGTGCGCGAGCGCGAGCTCGACGGTGGCCTGCAGGAAGCCTTCCTTGCTGCCGCAGTCGTAGCGCACACCCTGGTAGGCATAGGCGTAGACCGATTCCTTCTTCATGAGCGCGGCGATGCCGTCGGTCAGTTGGATCTCGCCGCCGGCGCCCTTGGGCTGGTTGCGGATCTCCTCGAACACGCCCGGCGTCAGGATGTAGCGGCCCGCCACGCCGAGGCGCGAGGGCGCGTCCTCCGGCTGCGGTTTCTCGACCATGCGGTTGACCTTGACCAAGCCTTCCTCGACCGTGTCGCCGGCCACGATACCGTAGCGCTTGACGTGTTCGAGCGGCACTTCCTGCACCGCCAGCAACGAGCCGCCGAGCCTGCCGAAGGCGCGCGTCATCTGCGCCAGCACGGGCTCGCCGTTCTCGGGGCCGACCATCAGGTCATCGGCCAGCAGCACTGCGAAGGGTTCGTCGCCGACCAGGTGTTCGGCGCACAGCACGGCGTGCCCCAGACCCAGCATGCGGGGCTGGCGCACATAGGAGCAGGTCATGTCGTCCGGCATCACCGAACGTGCAATCTTGAGCAGCGCGAGCTTGTTGCTGGCCTCGAGTTGGCTTTCGAGCTCGTAGGCGGTGTCGTAGTGATCCTCGATCGCGCGCTTGTTGCGCCCGGTGACGAAGATCATGTCGCGAATGCCGGCAGCGTAGGCTTCTTCCACCGCGTACTGGATCAGCGGCTTGTCCACCACCGGCAGCATTTCCTTGGGCTGCGCCTTGGTGGCTGGCAGAAAACGGGTGCCGAAGCCTGCAACGGGAAACACGGCCTTGCGAATGCGCGCTGGTGAGGTGGACATGGGCTTTGCGTCTGATCGGGGAAGATGGATCGGAGGAGGGCGGCGCCTCGGCGCCGAACCCGAATACTAAAGCTCTCCGATGTCGAGCGTCTGTCAGCCGAGGCGCACAAGCTGGTCGCGCAGCCGTTCGAGCGTGGCGCTGAAGTCCGCGAGCCGCTTGCGCTCCTGCTCGATCACCGCGGGCGGCGCCTTGGCGACGAAGGCTTCGTTGCTGAGCTTCGTGTTGACCTTGGCGATCTCGCCTTCGATGCGCGCGATCTCCTTGCCGATGCGCGCCTTCTCCGCGGCCTTGTCGATTTCCATGTGCAGGCAGATGCGTACGCCGCCGACCACCGCCACCGGCGCCGCTTCGGCGGCCGCTGCCCAGTCGGCCGCGTCGTCGAAGACCTTCACTTCCTTGAGCTTGGCCAGCGCCTGCAGCACCGGTGCGGCATCGCGCAGGAAGGCGCTGCTTGTCGCATCGTCGGCCACGGCGTAGAGCGGCAGCCGGGTGGCGGGCGACACGTTCATCTCGCCGCGCAGCGTGCGGCATGCATCGACCAGCGACTTGAGCCGCGCGACGTGGGCCTCGGCCGCTTCGTCGATCTTCTCGGGCTGGCTCTTCGGATAGGCCGCGATCATGACCGATTCGCCTTCGCGGCCGGCCACTGGGGCCACCTTCTGCCAGAGCTCCTCGGTGATGAAGGGAATGACCGGGTGCGCCAGGCGCAGCAGCGTTTCGAGCGTGCGGATCAGCGTGCGGCGCGTGGCGCGCTTCTGCGCATCGTCGCCCTGCTGGATCTGCACCTTGGCGATCTCGAGGTACCAGTCGCAGAACTCGTCCCATGCGAACTGGTAGATCGCGTTGGCGACGTTGTCGAGCCGATAGTCTTCGAAGCCCTTGGCCACCTCGGCCTCGACACGCTGCAGCTGCGAGCTGATCCAGCGGTCGGCCTGGCTGAATCGGAGGTAGCCGTGGGCCGGGCCGCCGACGTCGCATTCTTCCTTGGTGTGCTCGCGCAGGCCGCAGTCCTGGCCTTCGCAATTCATCAGCACGAAGCGCGTCGCGTTCCAGAGCTTGTTGCAGAAGTTGCGGTAGCCCTCGCAGCGCTTGGGGTCGAAATTGATGTTGCGGCCCAACGAGGCGAGCGACGCGAAGGTGAAGCGCAGCGCATCGGCGCCGAAGGCCGGGATGCCGTCCGGGAATTCCTTTTGCGTGTTCTTGCGCACAGCGGGTGCGGTCTCGGGCCGGCGCAGGCCCTGTGTGCGCTTGTCCAGCAGTTCGGGCAGCGCGATGCCGTCGATCAGGTCGACCGGGTCGAGCACGTTGCCCTCGGACTTGCTCATCTTGTGGCCGTGCGAGTCGCGCACCAGGCCGTGGATGTAGACGTGCTTGAAAGGCACCCGGCCGGTGAAGTGCTTGGTCATCATGATCATCCGGGCGACCCAGAAGAAGATGATGTCGTAGCCCGTGACCAGCACGGTCGAAGGCAGGTAGAGGTCGTAGTCCTGCGTTTTTTCGGGCCAGCCGAGCGAGGAGAAGGGCACCAGGGCCGACGAATACCAGGTGTCGAGCACGTCTTCGTCGCGCACGAGCTTCTTGCCCGGCGCCTTGGCTTGCGCCTCGGCCTCGTCGTGGGCCACGTAGACCCGGCCCTCTTCGTCGTACCAGGCCGGGATCTGGTGTCCCCACCAGAGCTGGCGCGAGATGGTCCAGTCCTGGATATTCTCCATCCAGTGGTTGTAGGTGTTGACCCAGTTCTCGGGCACGAAGCTCACTTCGCCCGAGCGCACCGCGTCGATGGCTTTCTGCGCGATCGACTGACCGCCGGCGTCGGGCTTGGTCATCGCGACAAACCACTGGTCGGTCAGCATCGGCTCGACCACGGCACCCGTGCGTGCACAGCGCGGCACCATGAGCTTGTGCTTCTTGGTTTCGATCAGGAGGCCGAGCGCCTCGAGGTCGGCCACCACCGCCTTGCGCGCCACGAAGCGATCGAGCCCGCAGTACTTTTCGGGCGCGTTGTCGTTGATCGTGGCGTCCAGCGTCAGCACGCCGATGGTCGGCAGGCCGTGGCGCTGGCCTACGGCGTAGTCGTTGTGGTCGTGCGCGGGGGTGACCTTGACCACGCCGGTGCCGAATTCCTTGTCGACGTAGTCGTCGGCGATCACCGGGATCAGGCGGTCCACCAGCGGCAGCTTGACGCGCCGGCCGATCAGTTGCTTGTAGCGTTCGTCCTCGGGATGGACCATCACGGCGACGTCGCCGAGCATGGTCTCGGGCCGCGTGGTCGCCACGGTGAGTGAGCCCGAGCCGTCTTCGAGCGGATAGGCGATGTGCCAGAGGAAGCCGTCTTCCTCTTCGCTCTCGACCTCGAGGTCGCTCACCGCGGTCTTGAGCACAGGGTCCCAGTTCACCAGCCGCTTGCCGCGATAGATCAGGCCTTCTTCATAGAGCTGCACGAAGGTTTGCGTGACGACCTTCGAGAGCTTCTCGTCCATCGTGAAGTATTCGCGGCTCCAATCGACCGTGTCGCCCATGCGGCGCATCTGGTTGGTGATGGTGTTGCCCGACTGCTCTTTCCACTCCCACACGCGGGCGACGAAGTTCTTGCGGCCCAGGTCGTGGCGACTGGTCTTCTGTTCCTGCAGCTGGCGCTCGACCACGATCTGGGTCGCGATGCCCGCGTGGTCGGTGCCTGGCACCCACAGCGTGTTGTCGCCCTTCATGCGGTGGTAGCGCGCGAGGCTGTCCATGATCGTCTGGTTGAACGCATGGCCCATGTGCAGCGTGCCGGTCACGTTCGGCGGCGGCAGCTGGATCGCAAAGGAGGGCACGTCGTCCTTTGGTTGCCCGGTGCCGCGAAAGCCCGCGACCGCGTAGTCGCGCCGCTCCCACTCGGGACCCCAGTGCGCCTCGAGGGCGGCAGGTTCGAAGGATTTGGAAAGGCTCTCGAGGCCGGGTTGGGACAAGGTGTCGCTCATGGCGGTGCAAAGACGAGCGGCATCCCGCAGGATGCCGCTGGTGGGGGTGGATGAGCGAAGGATTTTATTCGACTGCGGCGCGCGCCGTGTTCAACGCGTGGGCACGTAGTTCACCGGCAGCCAGACGTAGCCGCTGCCCTGCGAGCGCAGCCGGCCGACGCCGGGGAAGGAGATGTGCGCGCCTCCCACCAGGTACCCCTGCATGGCAGCTTCTGCATAGGCCCTTCTGCGCTGCACGGCCGCCGGCCGGGAGTCGGTGTCGAACTGGATGGTGATGGATGGATTCTCGAACTGGACGGCGGCCACGTGCATCAGGTCGCCCCAGAACACCATCTTCTGGCCCTTGCTTTCGGCGACGAAGATGCTGTGGCCCGGCGTGTGTCCACGTGCCGCCTTGGCCTTGATGCCGGGCACCAGATCGGTGTCGCCGTCGAAGGGCTTGAACTTGCCGGCTGCGATGTAGGGATTGAGCGAAGCCACCGCGCCCTGGAAGAAGCCCTTCGAGTCGGCCGGCGCCTTGTCCATGTTCGCCTGGCTGAGCCAGAAATCGGCGTCGCGCTGGTCGGCTCGCACCGTGGCATTGGGAAAGGCTGGCTTGTCGCCTGCTGCCAGGCCGCCCACATGGTCCGGATGCAGGTGGGTGATGTAGATCTCGTCCACCTGCTCGGGCTGGTAGCCCGCCGCCTTGAGGTTGGCCGCGAGGCGGCCCAGCGTCGGACCGAACAGGCCGCCGGCGCCGGTGTCGATCAGCACCAGCTTCTCGCCGGTGTTGATCAGATAGCCGTTCACCGAGGTTTCGAGCGGGCTCTGGAGATAAGACCTGGCCAGCGTCTTCTTCACCTGCTCGGGCGTGGTGCGCGTCAGCAGCTGGTCCACCGGCAACGCCACCGTTCCGTCGGACAGGGCCGTGACCTCGAAGTCGCCGACCATCAGCCGGTAGAAGGCTGGCGCGGTTTCCTTGGCAAGGGGTGCCGCCGCATGCGTCGCGGTGGGTGTCCACAGTGCGGTGGCCGCGCAGGCGGCGACAAGAACGAAAGCGCTGGTTCGCAGAAGGGAGGCAGCCTTCATCGCAGATCTCCTGGGAGTGGGGTTGGAAGCAGGGCGGACTCTACCGCTTCGAGAGCAGTCCGTCCGGGCCCGAAGATAATTCGGAGATGCTGTTTTTGATCTCGCCTGCCAAGTCGCTCGACTACGACACCCCGGTACCCGATGCGCTGCCCGCCACTCAGCCTCGTTTCGAAGGGCCGCGCGGCCCGGCCGCCGAGCTGATCAAGCTCCTGCGGCAGAAGTCGCCGCAGCAGATCGCCGAACTCATGCACCTGTCGGACAAGCTGTCTGCGCTCAACGTGGCTCGCTATGCGGCCTGGGCTTCCAAGGGGACGGAGAAGAACGCGAAGCAGGCCGCGCTGGCTTTCGACGGCGATGTCTATGGCGGGCTCGACGCCAAGACCCTCAGCACAGAGCAGCTCGCCTGGGCGCAGGATCATGTGTGCATCCTGAGCGGCCTCTACGGCGTGCTCCGGCCTCTGGATCGGCTGCAGCCCTACCGGCTCGAGATGGGCACGCAACTGGCCAATGGCCATGGCAAGGACCTCTATGCCTTCTGGAACTCGCGCATCGCCGGCTACTTGAACGAGCGCCTCCAGGCGGACCGCACGCCGGTCGTGATCAACCTGGCTTCGCAGGAGTACTTCAGGTCGGTCGACCAGAAGGTGCTGAGGGCTCGGGTGATCGAGTGCGTGTTCGAGGAGTGGAAGAACGGCAAGTACAAGGTCATCAGCTTCTTCGCCAAGCGCGCCCGCGGCCTGATGGCGCGCTGGGCCGTGCTGCACAGGGCGGCCACGCCCAAGGTGCTGGAGAAGTTCGATTTCGAGGGCTATGCCTTCGACGCCGGGGTATCGCTGCCCGAGCGCTTCGTATTCAGGAGGAAAGCGGCATGAGTCTTGGGCAGGCGATCAGTCCCGAGCTGCGCGAGTGGGTCGTCGCGCAGCTCGCCGCGGGGCATTCGGTACCCAGCCTGCGGGCTTCGATGCGCGATGCCGGCTGGCATAGCGAGGTGGCGGACGCCGCGCTGGCCGAGGTCGAGGCGCAGGCTGCAGGCGCGGCGGCCGTCGCGCCGCCGCGCACCGCGATGCCGGGGCCGGACCTGTCGACCTCGCCGCTGTATATCGACACCGGCGATCGCCGTGTCCAGGTGCTCCAGACCATGCTCCATCCGCGCGTGGTGGTGTTCGGTGACCTGGTCTCCGACGAGGAATGCGAGGGCCTCATCGCGGCCGCGCGGCTGCGGCTCGCGCGTTCCCTCACCGTCGAGACCCAGACCGGCGGCGAGGCGCTCAACGTCGATCGCACCAGCGACGGCATGTTCTTCGAGCGCGGCGAGAACGTTTTCGTCGCTCGGCTCGAGCAGCGCATCGCGAAGTTGCTCAACTGGCCGCTCGAGTTCGGCGAGGGCTTGCAGATCCTGCGCTACAGCCCCGGCGCGCAATACCGGCCGCACTACGACTACTTCGATCCCGCGGAGCCCGGCACGCCGACCATCCTGCGGCGTGGTGGCCAGCGCGTCGCGACGCTCGTGATGTACCTGCAGGAGCCTGAACTGGGCGGCGCCACCACCTTTCCGGACGTCGGGCTCGAAGTCGCGCCCAAGCGCGGCACCGGCGTCTTCTTCAGCTACGAGCGCCCCGATCCTGCGACGCGTACGCTGCATGGCGGGGCCCCGGTGCTCGCGGGCGAGAAGTGGGTCGCGACCAAATGGTTGCGAGAGCGCGAATTCATCTAGCTCACCAGAGCCCGCGGCGCTCCTGCGGGTTGTCGACGACGTTATGAAACTGACAGCCAACGGCATCCAGATCGAGGTCGAAGACAGCGGCGGCGCTGGACGCCCGGTGATTCTTCTGATCATGGGCTTGGGCATGCAGCTCATCGCCTGGCCGGACGCCTTCGTGCAGGCGCTGGCCGATGCCGGCTTCCGGGTCGTGCGCTACGACAACCGAGACATCGGCCTGAGCCAGACCTTCGATGAGGCCGGCACCGGCAACCTGGTCTGGCAGAGCGTGCGGCAGCGCATCGGCCTGCCGGTGCACTCTGCCTACACCTTGCAGGACATGGCGAACGATGGGCTGGGCGTGCTCGATGCGCTGGGCATCCGCCGCGCCCACGTGGTGGGGGCGTCGATGGGCGGGATGATTGCCCAGCGGCTGGCCGCCTCCGCGCCGCAGCGCATGACCAGCCTGGTCAGCATCATGAGTTCGAGCGGCGCACGAAATCTGCCGGGTCCGCGGCCCGATGTGGCGGCTGCACTCATGCGGCGTCCGGCCAGCCGAACCGAGGCCGCACTGGTGGCGCACAGCCTGGGTTTTGTTCGCCTGATCGCCAGCCCTGCCTATCCGCAGGAAGAGCGGGTGCTGACCGATCGAATCACCCGCGGGCTGAGACGGGCGTACCGGCCGGCGGGCATCGTGCGGCAGATGCTGGCAATCGGTGCTGACAGCGGCCGCGAAGCCCTGCTGGCGCGCATTGCCAGCCCCACACTCGTCCTGCATGGCGATGCCGATCCACTGGTGCCCATCGCCTGCGGCCAGGATACTGCGCGGCGCATCCCGGGCGCGCACTTCGTGTCCGTGCCCGGCATGGGACATGACTTGCCGCCGCAGGTGGTCGACATCCTTCTGCAGCACATCGTCCCCTTCTTGCAGACAGCCGAGAAACGCGCATGAGCCTCGACAACACTCCCGAACAATCCCAACTGGGCCGCGCCTCGGCCTACGTCGATCGCTACGACGCCGGCCTGCTGTTTCCGATTTCGCGTGCAACGCAGCGCGAAGCCATGGGCATTGCGGCCAACGCGCTTCCCTTTTTTGGCGCCGATCTCTGGACAGCTTTCGAGCTGAGCTGGCTCAACCTTCGCGGCAAGCCGCAACTGGCTATTGCGCATTTCACGGTGCCCTGCGAGACGCCCAACATCATCGAGAGCAAATCCTTCAAGCTCTACCTCAACAGCTTCAACAGCACGGTGTTCGCCGATGCGGAAGCGGTGCGCGAACGCCTGCGCGTGGACTTGAGCGAAGCGCTGTGGCGCGGCAGCGACCGTGCTGCAGGCGTCGGCGTGAAACTGGTGGCCCCAGACTTGTTCGACCGCGAGCAGGTACATGAACTCGACGGCCTCGATCTCGATCGGCTCGACATCGAGTGCACGCACTACCAGCCGGCGCCTGAACTGCTCGCGAGCGACGCGACGCAGGTCCCCGTGACCGAGACGCTCACCAGCCGCCTGCTGAAGAGCAACTGCCTCGTAACCGGCCAGCCCGATTGGGGCAGCGTGCAGATCCGCTATAGCGGGCCGCCGATCGATCAGGCGGGTCTGCTGGGCTACATCGTGAGCTTTCGCAATCACAACGAGTTCCACGAGCCTTGCGCGGAACGCATGTTCTGGGACATCTGGCGCCGTTGCCAGCCGACGAAGCTGGCCGTCTATGCGCGCTACACCCGGCGCGGCGGGCTCGACATCAACCCGTTCCGCACCAGTTGGCCGCAGGCGCTGCCGGCCAACACCCGCATGGCGCGGCAATAGATGCTGGGCCGCACGCAAAAAGTTGGGCGGGCAGTTGATCAGCGCTCAAAAACCGTGTCATAATCGAAGGCTCCGCTCAAGACGGCGAGCAGCTTGGGGTCCTGAAGGGATCCGAGGTGGCGAGGCTGGGGTGAGTGGGGTGGGGAAGGAAGAAGAGAAGGTCAAAAATTCTTCCAAAAAGTTTGGCGGTTCTTTAAAAATCGTGTGATAATCTAAGGCTTCGCTGATCGCAGCGAAGTGAGTGCAAGATAGAAGATGTTTTGCACTGGGATCGTTAAAAACATACAGCCGATAAGCGTGGGCGTTTGAGGCGAGTGGCCAAGTTCTTCGGAACGAAGTCGCAAGACTTTAAACGCTCATGAGAATAGAAGTGAAGTTCACTTCAATTCCGTTTTTATGAGTTTGCCTCGAGAGAGGCGAAAAAATTCAAGATCGAACTATAGAGTTTGATCCTGGCTCAGATTGAACGCTGGCGGCATGCCTTACACATGCAAGTCGAACGGCAGCACGGGAGCAATCCTGGTGGCGAGTGGCGAACGGGTGAGTAATACATCGGAACGTGCCCAATCGTGGGGGATAACGCAGCGAAAGCTGTGCTAATACCGCATAAGATCTACGGATGAAAGCAGGGGACCGCAAGGCCTTGCGCGAATGGAGCGGCCGATGGCAGATTAGGTAGTTGGTGAGGTAAAGGCTCACCAAGCCTTCGATCTGTAGCTGGTCTGAGAGGACGACCAGCCACACTGGGACTGAGACACGGCCCAGACTCCTACGGGAGGCAGCAGTGGGGAATTTTGGACAATGGGCGCAAGCCTGATCCAGCCATGCCGCGTGCAGGATGAAGGCCTTCGGGTTGTAAACTGCTTTTGTACGGAACGAAAAGGTTCTTTCTAATAAAGAGAGCTCATGACGGTACCGTAAGAATAAGCACCGGCTAACTACGTGCCAGCAGCCGCGGTAATACGTAGGGTGCAAGCGTTAATCGGAATTACTGGGCGTAAAGCGTGCGCAGGCGGTGATGTAAGACAGTTGTGAAATCCCCGGGCTCAACCTGGGAACTGCATCTGTGACTGCATCGCTGGAGTACGGTAGAGGGGGATGGAATTCCGCGTGTAGCAGTGAAATGCGTAGATATGCGGAGGAACACCGATGGCGAAGGCAATCCCCTGGACCTGTACTGACGCTCATGCACGAAAGCGTGGGGAGCAAACAGGATTAGATACCCTGGTAGTCCACGCCCTAAACGATGTCAACTGGTTGTTGGGTCTTCACTGACTCAGTAACGAAGCTAACGCGTGAAGTTGACCGCCTGGGGAGTACGGCCGCAAGGTTGAAACTCAAAGGAATTGACGGGGACCCGCACAAGCGGTGGATGATGTGGTTTAATTCGATGCAACGCGAAAAACCTTACCCACCTTTGACATGTACGGAATTTGCCAGAGATGGCTTAGTGCTCGAAAGAGAACCGTAACACAGGTGCTGCATGGCTGTCGTCAGCTCGTGTCGTGAGATGTTGGGTTAAGTCCCGCAACGAGCGCAACCCTTGTCATTAGTTGCTACATTTAGTTGGGCACTCTAGTGAGACTGCCGGTGACAAACCGGAGGAAGGTGGGGATGACGTCAAGTCCTCATGGCCCTTATAGGTGGGGCTACACACGTCATACAATGGCTGGTACAAAGGGTTGCCAACCCGCGAGGGGGAGCTAATCCCATAAAACCAGTCGTAGTCCGGATCGCAGTCTGCAACTCGACTGCGTGAAGTCGGAATCGCTAGTAATCGTGGATCAGAATGTCACGGTGAATACGTTCCCGGGTCTTGTACACACCGCCCGTCACACCATGGGAGCGGGTTCTGCCAGAAGTAGTTAGCCTAACCGCAAGGAGGGCGATTACCACGGCAGGGTTCGTGACTGGGGTGAAGTCGTAACAAGGTAGCCGTATCGGAAGGTGCGGCTGGATCACCTCCTTTCTGGAAACAAGCCACTTAAATTGAACGCCCACACTTATCGGTTGTTGGAAGATGTCGAGTCTTCGACATGGGTCTGTAGCTCAGCTGGTTAGAGCACCGTCTTGATAAGGCGGGGGTCGTTGGTTCGAGCCCAACTAGACCCACCATTCCTTCCGATAGTCTCGTGAGGACCCGGGGGATTAGCTCAGCTGGGAGAGCACCTGCTTTGCAAGCAGGGGGTCGTCGGTTCGATCCCGTCATCCTCCACCATACACCGGTAGTTTGAAATTCAACACCAAAGAGGCTTTGTGCGCGAGCATGAGGCTTCTTTGTTGTTGATCGAGATCTCTTGATCAATCGGCTGTTCTTTAAAAATTCATAGAGTCGAATCAGCGTTGCTGATGGAAACTGCACATTCGTAAAGGTTTAGTGCAGACCGTGCCATCAGCGACATGAATTTTTGATTGCGTCAAATGAACTTCAATTTCGAGTCAAATCGAAAGTATGAAGACGGCATAACGCGTCAGGTGAAAGACCTGACATATTCCTTGAAATGATTTTGGTTTCTGTGAAGAAACGTCAAAGTTATAGGGTCAAGTGAATAAGAGCACGTGGTGGATGCCTTGGCGATGATAGGCGACGAAGGACGTGATAGCCTGCGATAAGCTTCGGGGAGCTGGCAAATTAGCTTTGATCCGGAGATTTCCGAATGGGGAAACCCACCGAAAGGTATCGCATGATGAATACATAGTCATGCGAGGCGAACCGGGTGAACTGAAACATCTCAGTAGCTCGAGGAAAAGACATCAACCGAGATTCCGAAAGTAGTGGCGAGCGAAATCGGAAGAGCCTGTTAGTGATAGCACAAGACTTAACGGAACAGCTTGGAAAGGCTGGCCATAGCGGGTGATAGCCCCGTACGTGAAAAGACCTGTGTGGTACTGAGCTAACGACAAGTAGGGCGGGACACGAGAAATCCTGTCTGAATATGGGGGGACCATCCTCCAAGGCTAAATACTCATCATCGACCGATAGTGAACTAGTACCGTGAGGGAAAGGCGAAAAGAACCCCGGGAGGGGAGTGAAATAGATCCTGAAACCGCGTGCTTACAAAAAGTCGGAGCCTCGTAAGGGGTGACGGCGTACCTTTTGTATAATGGGTCAGCGACTTACATTCAGTGGCAAGGTTAACCGAATAGGGAAGCCGTAGAGAAATCGAGTCCGAATAGGGCGTCCAGTCGCTGGGTGTAGACCCGAAACCAAGTGATCTATCCATGGCCAGGATGAAGGTGCCGTAACAGGTACTGGAGGTCCGAACCGACTAGTGTTGCAAAACTAGCGGATGAGCTGTGGATAGGGGTGAAAGGCTAAACAAACTTGGAAATAGCTGGTTCTCTCCGAAAACTATTTAGGTAGTGCCTCAAGTATTACCGTCGGGGGTAGAGCACTGTTTTGGCTAGGGGGTCATGGCGACTTACCAAACCAAGGCAAACTCCGAATACCGACGAGTACAGCTTGGGAGACAGAGCACCGGGTGCTAACGTCCGGACTCAAGAGGGAAACAACCCAGACCGCCAGCTAAGGTCCCTAAAATTGGCTAAGTGGGAAACGAAGTGGGAAGGCTAAAACAGTCAGGATGTTGGCTTAGAAGCAGCCATCATTTAAAGAAAGCGTAATAGCTCACTGATCGAGTCGTCCTGCGCGGAAGATGTAACGGGGCTAAGCCAGTTACCGAAGCTGCGGATTTGCAATTTATTGCAAGTGGTAGGAGAGCGTTCTGTAAGCCTGTGAAGGTGCGTTGTAAAGCGTGCTGGAGGTATCAGAAGTGCGAATGCTGACATGAGTAGCGTTAAAGGGGGTGAAAAGCCCCCTCGCCGTAAGCGCAAGGTTTTCTACGCAACGTTCATCGGCGTAGAGTGAGTCGGCCCCTAAGGCGAGGCAGAGATGCGTAGCTGATGGGAAACAGGTCAATATTCCTGTACCGATGTGTAGTGCGATGTGGGGACGGATCTTAATAGGTCATCCGGGTGTTGGATATCCCGGTTTAGTTGGAAGTAGGCGATGGGTAGGCAAATCCGCCCGTCATATACCGAGGCCAACGATCGAGCCAGCTTGCTGGTGAAGTGACTGAACGAGGTTCCAGGAAAAGCCACTAAGCTTCAGCTACACACGACCGTACCGCAAACCGACACTGGTGCGCGAGATGAGTATTCTAAGGCGCTTGAGAGAACTCAGGAGAAGGAACTCGGCAAATTGACACCGTAACTTCGGAAGAAGGTGTGCCCTATTAGTGTGAAGTGAACAACGGAGCATGAATGGGTTGCAAAAAATCGGTGGCTGCGACTGTTTATTAAAAACACAGCACTCTGCAAACACGAAAGTGGACGTATAGGGTGTGACGCCTGCCCGGTGCTGGAAGATTAAATGATGGGGTGCAAGCTCTTGATTGAAGTCCCAGTAAACGGCGGCCGTAACTATAACGGTCCTAAGGTAGCGAAATTCCTTGTCGGGTAAGTTCCGACCTGCACGAATGGCGTAACGATGGCCACACTGTCTCCTCCTGAGACTCAGCGAAGTTGAAATGTTTGTGATGATGCAATCTCCCCGCGGAAAGACGGAAAGACCCCATGAACCTTTACTGTAGCTTTGTATTGGACTTTGAACAGATCTGTGTAGGATAGGTGGGAGGCTTTGAAGCAGGGTCGCTAGATCTTGTGGAGCCAACGTTGAAATACCACCCTGGTGTGTTTGAGGTTCTAACCTAGGTCCATTATCTGGATCGGGGACAGTGCATGGTAGGCAGTTTGACTGGGGCGGTCTCCTCCCAAAGCGTAACGGAGGAGTTCGAAGGTACGCTAGTTACGGTCGGACATCGTGACGATAGTGCAATGGCATAAGCGTGCTTAACTGCGAGACTGACAAGTCGAGCAGATGCGAAAGCAGGACATAGTGATCCGGTGGTTCTGTATGGAAGGGCCATCGCTCAACGGATAAAAGGTACTCTGGGGATAACAGGCTGATACCGCCCAAGAGTTCATATCGACGGCGGTGTTTGGCACCTCGATGTCGGCTCATCTCATCCTGGGGCTGTAGCCGGTCCCAAGGGTATGGCTGTTCGCCATTTAAAGAGGTACGTGAGCTGGGTTTAAAACGTCGTGAGACAGTTTGGTCCCTATCTTCCGTGGGCGCTGCAGATTTGAGGAAGCCTGCTCCTAGTACGAGAGGACCGGAGTGGACACACCTCTGGTGTATCGGTTGTCACGCCAGTGGCATTGCCGAGTAGCTAAGTGTGGAAGAGATAACCGCTGAAAGCATCTAAGCGGGAAACTCGTTTCAAGATGAGATCTGCCGGGGCCTCGAGCCCCCTGAAGAGTCGTTCAAGACCAGGACGTTGATAGGTCGGGTGTGGAAGCGCAGTAATGCGTTAAGCTAACCGATACTAATTGCTCGTGCGGCTTGACCCTATAACTTTGATCTACGATCAAGGTGTTATGCCAAGTTGACGCATTCAAAACACTCAAAGCTGATTCCAAACTCTATGAATTCGTTGTATTGACCCAGTCAATGCAACAACCCTTTATGCCTGATGACCATAGCGAGGTGGTCCCACTCCTTCCCATCCCGAACAGGACAGTGAAACGCCTCAGCGCCGATGATAGTGCGGGTTCCCGTGTGAAAGTAGGTCATCGTCAGGCTCTTACAGCCCCAAAAAGCCCAACCAGAAATGGTTGGGCTTTTTGCTTTTGGGCGCCTCGCACGGCCTTCTGCGCGCGCCTGGACTCCAACCAGTGCCGATGCAGGAAAGCCAGCAGCCGCGCCTCAGCGGAGTGAAGCCGGCGCACACTTTTAGTTCTGCCGGCGATCTCCTGCCAGATGTCGTTCATGGCGCCCGCATCGCCTGCCAGTTCCGAGCCGAGTGCCAGAACGGCCGGATGCACATAGGCTTTCTTGCAGACTGCCGGCGTATTACCGAGCTGCTTGGCCACGACGCCCAGGATCTCCTTGGCGCTGTAGCGCATGGCGGGTGACGCGTCGACGCGTCCGCCGGATCGACGTCTGAACAAGCCAGCCGTGTCAGTTCGAGCGCCTGCACGGTGCCGTGCCAGGTCCGGAAATCCTTCGCTGTGAAATTGTCGCCGGCGGCCTCGCGCAAGTAGTCGTTGACGTCGGTCGACGAAAGGATGCGCGGCATGCCGTCCTCGTCCTGGTGCTGGAACAGCTCCTGCCCCGGCAGCTGCGGGCAGCGACGGACCACCCGGGCCACCCGCGGATCGTCGAGCCTCGCCTCGTGCAGCACGCCGCTTTTTCCCCGGAAGCAGCTTGAGCGAGGCGCCGCGGATTTCGGCGTGCTTGTTGCGCAAGGTGGTGAGGCCGTAGGAGCTGTTGCTGCTCGCATATTCCTCGTTGCCCACGCGCAGGAAGGTGGTGTCGAGCAGCCGCACCAGCGTGGCCAGCATCAGCTCGCGGTCCAGCGTCGTCCTTTTGCTGCCTGGCTGCAGGTCGCGCGCGACGCGGGCGCTTGCAGGTGCCCGTTCGGCAGCGGGCAGATCCAGACATCCGTGTATGCGGGCGGAATGGACAGCTGCCGGATGCGCGAGAGCTCGTCGACGTCGCGCAGCCACTGGCCCTTGGCGTTGCGGTAGCGAAAGCTGTTGCCGCGCTTCACCCGGCTCAGACCGAGCATCTCCGGGTTGATGTAGACCAGACCGTTGGCGCGCGCCGTGCGCGACTGTAGGACGCCGCAGGTGCCGGGGGTGCGATGCGCGCCCGCCACCGCGATCACGCTCGCGATCAAGCGCAGCCTCGCGAACTGACCTCAGTGGCAGGGCGGCGTGCCAGTGCGTTGAAGAAGCCTAGAACAGCGAGGCGGTAGCCGCCGCCGCATCGGCCAGGCCGCGCGACCGGTTCGCCGCCCTTGGAAGCGCGTCGGCCGCAGAAGCCTCGGGACTGTTCGCCTTCACCAGCGCGCCCACGCGCACACCCAGGAGCCGCAGCGGCCGATCGAGCGGCACGCGCTTGAGGCACAGTCCGGCGGTCCGCCGGATGGTCTTCGCGTCGGCGGTGAAGTGGTCGATGGTCTGGTCGCGCGTGGCGATCTTGAAGTCGTCGTAGCGCAGCTTGATGCCGATGGTCTTGCCGACGTAGCCCTTGCGCTGCAGGTCCTCCGCGACCTTCTCGCACAGGTGCGTGAAGATCGCGCCCAGTTCGGCGCGGTCGCGCACCGCCTGCAGGTCGCGGTCGAAGGTGGTCTCGCGGCTCATCGACACCGGCTCGCTCTCGGTCACCACGGGCCGCTCGTCGCGGCCCCAGGCCACCTCGTGCATCCAAGCGCCGGTGGCCTTGCCGAAGTTCTCGACGAGCCAGTCGCGCTCCCGAGCCGCGAGTTCGCCGATGGTAAGGATGCCGAAGCGCTGGAGTTTCTCGTCGGCCTTGGGCCCGATGCCGTTGACCTTGCGGCAAGGCAGCGGCCAGATGCGCGTCTGCAGATCGCTCTCGAACACGACGGAGATGCCGTTGGGCTTGTCGAATTCGCTCGCCATCTTGGCCAGGAGCTTGTTCGGCGCGATGCCGATCGAGCAGGTGAGGCCGGTGGCATCGAAGATCGAGCGCTGGATCAGCCGCGCCAGCACGCGGCCGCCCTCGCGCTGGCCGCCCGGCACCTCCGTGAAGTCGATGTAGACCTCGTCGACGCCGCGGTCCTCCATGACCGGCGCGATCTCGGCGATCACCTGCTTGAACCTGCGCGAATACTTGCGGTACTCGTCGAAGTCGACCGGCAGGATCAGTGCCTGCGGACACAGCTTCGCCGCCTTCATGAGTCCCATTGCCGAGCCGACGCCGAACTGGCGCGCCGGGTAGGTCGCGGTCGTGATCACGCCGCGGCCGGCATAGTCCTTGAGCAGCGGAAAGGCCTCGACCGGAATGTCGGCCAGCGTGCCGCCCTCGGGCAGATTGCGGATCGCTTCGTCGACCTTGCGCCGCCCGCCGCCGATCACCACCGGCAATCCCTTGAGTTGCGGATAGCGCAGCAATTCCACCGAGGCGTAGAACGCATCCATGTCGAGGTGGGCAATGCGGCGGATCGGGGCGGCTGTCACGGTACCGATTTTGAACGCTTCGGCGCGGGTGCTGGTGCGCGAGGGGCATCGATGACATCATCATGGCCATGCAAATCGTTGCCACCATGTTCTGGCGCCGGCTCGACCTGCCCGGCCATGACGCCTGCCGTCTCGAAAAGCACGGCAACGGGTGGCAGCTCGACGGCGCCGCGGTGTTCCGCAACGAGGACGGCCGGCCCGTGCGGCTGGACTATCGCGTGCATTGCGACAACGCGTGGCATGCGCAATGGGGCCGCGTGCGCGGCTGGATCGGTTCTGCGGCCGTCGACTTCGCGATCGCGCGTGGCAGCAACGGCGAATGGTCTTTCAACGACCAGGTGGTGCCTGGTCTGGCCCATTGCACGGACCTGGATTTCGGCTTCACGCCTGCCACCAATCTCGTGCAGTTGCGACGCCTCAACCTCAAGCTCGGCGAGAGCGCCCAGGCGCCGGCGGCCTGGCTCGACCTCGATGACGACAGCCTCGGCCCGCTGATGCAGACCTACGAGCGGCGCGCGGACAGCGAGTACTGGTACCAGGCGCCGCGCTTCGACTACGAGAGCATGCTGGTGGTCACGCCGGAGGGCTTCGTTTCGCAATACCCGACGCTCTGGGCCGCCGAGGACTGAAGCCCTATTCGAACAAGGCCGCGTGGCCGGCCACCAGTGCCTGGTTGCGTTGCCGGTCGAGCGCGATCTCGCGCGCGAAGGCGTCGACGCTGCCGATGGCCGGCAGGTTGTGCGCTTCTCGAAGCCGCTCGCGCAGCACGCTGCCCTCCAGCGCACGATTGATCTCGGCATTGAGCCGCCGCACCACCGCGTCCGGCGTGCGTGCCGGCGCAAAGATGCCGAACAGCGACGCCAGGTTGGCCTGTGCGAAGCCGAGCTCCGCCAGCGTCGGCACCTGCGGCAGCGCATCGAGCCGCGCCGGCGCGCCGACCGCCAGCGCCTGCAGGCGGCCGGCCTGGATGTACTGCAATTGCTGCGCGGCCACGTTGGTCGAAAGCACCTCGAACTGTCCGCTCAGCGCGTCGTTGAGCTGAGGCCCGCCGCCCTGGTAGGGGATGTGCGTGATCGTGGCGCCGCTCCTGATGCGCACCTGCACCAGCACCATGTGGCCGATGGTCGCCACGCCCGAGCTGGCCCAGCGCACGGCCCCCGGCCGCGCTCGCGCGAGCGCGATCATCTCGTCGAAGTCGCGGCCGCCGAAGGCCGGCGTGCCCACCACCAGCACCGGCGTGCGCATCACGCTGGCCACCGGCGTGAACGCGCGCAGCGGGTCGTAGCGCACGCGCGCGAGCAGCGGCTGCAGGGTCAGCGGGCTGATGGCCGAGAAGGCGAGCGTGTGGCCGTCCGGCGCCGCGCGCGTCAATGCATCCATGCCGACGCTGCCGCCCGCGCCCGCGCGATGCTCGACCAGCACCGGCACGCCCAGCGACTGCGCGAGCGGCTCGGCCAGTGCGCGCGCCATGCTGTCGCTGACCCCGCCGGGCGGGTAGACGACCAGCAGGCGAACCGGCCGATCCGGCCAGGATGCGGTTGCCGCCCGTGCAGCGAAGGGCGCTGCCAGCGTGGCGAGCCCCCACCGTCCCAGCGTGCGGCGCTGCAGGTGCGTCATGCCGCCGCCAGCTCGCGCAACAGCGCGGCGAAATGCAGGGCCGGCAGGTTGTCCTCGTCCTCGCGCGACACCAGCGTGAGCGGCGCATCGAGCCGCTCGCTGCCGGCCAACGGGCCGTAGCGGATCGCGTGCGGATGCACGCCGCCCATCGACGCCGGCACCACCGACAGCCCGACCCCGGCGGCGACCAGGTTCAGGTTGGTCATCATGCGGTCCACCTCGGCCACCACGCGCGGGCTGATACCCTGCGCGTTGCAAAGCGCCAGCAGGTCCGCGTACAGCCCCGGCGCACCGGGGCGCCGCACGAGGATCATGTCTTCCTCGCACAGCTGCGCGAGCGACAGGGGCGCGCCCGCCTCGCCGGCACCGGCGAAGCGATGGTCGCGCGGCATCGCCACCAGCACCGGCTCGCGCAGCAGCATCTCGAACCGGAGCCCCTTGGGCCGCGCCACCGGCACGCGCAGCAGGCCGCAATGCAATCGGCCGGCGGCCAGCGCCTCGGTCAGTTCGGCGGCATTGTTCTCGCGCAGCCGAAGCTCCACGCCGGGGTGGCTGCGGCGAAAGGCGCGCAGCGCATCGGGCATGAAGCGGTGCGCCGCCGCCGAGCTGGTGAAGCCGAACGAGAGCACGCCTTCCTGCCCCTTCGCGACGCGTGCCATGCGCTGCTTCACCGTCTCCATGTCCTGCAGCATGCGCAGGGCTTCGGCCTGGAACTGGCGGCCCGCATCGGTCAGCGCCATGCCGCGCGGATGGCGCCGGAACAGCGCCACGCCGAGCTCGCGCTCGAGCCCCCTGATCTGCTGGCTGAGCGGTGGCTGCTGGATGCCCAACTGCTCGGCCGCGCGCGTCATGTGGCCGGTCTCGGCCACGGCCGCGAAGTAGCGAAGTGCTCTTATCTCCATATTTTTTTCGTATTGAACAAGGCTTGTTATTTTATTTGACGCTAGGTCAGGCGTCGCGCATCTTCGGTGCCCCAGCCAAGAGGCCCCCATGAGGCCTCATTCCGGAGACATACCCATGCGCCTCTCGCGCTTTCGCACCTTCATCGCTTTCGGCCTCGCCTTGCTTCTTTCCGCCTGCGGCGGAGGCGGCGGCGGCAACGCCGGTTTCGCCGGCTTCTCGAATCCGCCGGCCAGCTCGCCCGGCAGCTCGGACACCGACACCGATCCGCCCGTCACGCCGCCCGGCCCGATCACGCCGCGCGTGGCCTGCGCCTCGCTGGCCGGCATGAGCCTGGCCGCGGCGCAGATCGGCCTGGCGACAGGCGGTGCGACCGTGAATTCCGCCGTCGAGGTGGCGGCCAACGAACCCGGCAATGTGCTCGGCGCGCACTGCCGCGTGCGCGGCAGCATCCAGCCAGTCGACCCGAGCGCGCCGGCGATCAACTTCGCCGTCAACCTGCCGCAGCAGTGGAACCAGAAGGTGATTCACTTCGGCGGCGGCGGCTTCAACGGCCGCCTGATCGACGGCACCGAAACCATCCGCTTCGGCCCGCCGGGCAAGCCCGCGCCGCTGGCGCTCGGTTACGCGACCTTCGGCGACGACTCCGGCCACCAGAGCAGCAGCATCACCGACGGCCGCTTCGCCGCCAACGACGAGGCGCTGGCCAACTACGGCGGCCAGTCGCTCAAGAAGACGCATGACGCCGCGCTGCTGCTGGTGCGCGCGCACTACGGCAGCGAGCCGAAGAAGGCCTACTTCCTCGGCACCTCCACCGGCGGGCGCGACGCGCTGGCTTACATCCAGCGCTGGCCCGGCGACTATGACGGTGTGATCGCCAACGAGCCGGCGCTCAACTACAGCGGCACGCGCCTGTCGAACGTGGCGGTGGGCCGCGCGCTCTATGCCAATGGCGGCGCGGGCTGGGTCAACGTCGCCAAGACCCTGCTGGTGCAGCGCACCGTGCTGCAGGCCTGCGACCGGCTCGACGGCGCGATCGACGGCATCGTGAGCAACGTCGAGAGCTGCCGCCAGCTCAACACGCAGATCCTGGCCTCGCTGCGCTGCAGCGGCGGCACCGACAACGGCGATGGCTGCCTCTCCGACCCGCAGCTCGCGAGCATCCGCGCGATCGAGTCGCCGCTGGTCTTCACCAGCTATGCGCTCGCCAACGGCGTGCGCCGCGCCGGCGGCTACAACATCCTCGAAGGCGCGCTCGTGGCCGGGCCCTACACCACGCGCGACCTCGGATCGCGGCCCGTGCCTGCCAACCCCGCGACCTCGGCCGACGCCAACATGTACGTCACCGGCGACCAGTGGGTGAAGTTCTTCGTCACGCGCATCGAGGCTTTCGACTCGCTCGGCTTCGATCCGTTCGACCCCGGCCCCTATGCGGCGCGCGTGACCGAGGTGTCGGCGATCACCGACGCCACCAACCCGCAGCTCGGACCCTTCCTCTCGCGCGGCGGACGGCTGATCCTGCTGCACGGGCTGGCCGACGAAGTGATCAGTCCCAATTCCACCATCGACTACTACCAGCAGCTGATCGCCACCGTCGGCCAGGACGCGGTGGACCGCGGCGTGCGCTTCTACACAGTGCCCGGCATGGGTCACGGCACCGGCGTCTTCATCCCGGCCTGGGACTCGCTCGCGGCGCTCGAAGGCTGGGTCGAAGGCGGCCTGGCGCCGGCCACCGGCGTGGCGATGGACAGCGTGGCCGGCAGCTTCGGCCGCACGCGGCCGCTGTGCCAGTTCCCGGCCTGGCCCAAGTACCGCGGCAGCGGCAGCCTCGATGCGGCGATTAACTACAGCTGCGTGCAGGAAGCGGGCGACCCGCTCGCCTGTCCGAATCTGCCGGCCGCGGCCACGCACTACAAGGGCGGCAACAGTTCGGGCGAGGAGCTCGACGTGCTCGTCGATCCGTCGATGATGGCCTACACGGTCACCATCGATGCCAGCCTGCAGCGCGCGGCCGGCACGCAGCGCAGCGGCACACTGATCGCGCAGGGCAACTGCAGCTACGGCAGCACCGAGAACGGCGCGGTCTTCAGCTTCGCCGCCGGCGGCGTCCTGCAGGGGGGCGTGGCGGCGCCCGCGGGCAGCAGCTTCCTGCCGCTCGTCGCTTTCCGCAACACCTTCGAGAACGCCGCCACGCCGACCGTGTTCAACCCGGTCGCGAACATCTTCAACGCGGTCGGCGTGCAGCAGGGCACGGGCGGCACCTCGGCCCATGCCGCGGCCGTGCGGCTGCGCAATGCGGGTACCTTCCAGTACTGCCGCGACCCGGTGACCGGCCGCTTCATGACCTACGACCCCAACTGCACCCAGACCGAGAAGGGCTACATCAGCTGGACCGCCGCGCGCGGCGCCTTCGACGTCCACACCACCTCGCCGACCGGCGGCGCCACCACCACCGGCGGCACGCTCAGCGGCTCGATGGTGATCGGCCTGGTCAACGGCGCTGCGGTGCCGCTGCACCTGGTGCGCGAGTCGACGGCCAACCAGGGCATGCGCCTGCTGGCGATCCAGCAGAGCCTGGCCCCCGGTGCGGCCGACGGCGTCTACGCCGTTGCCAGCGTGCAGGGCGAAACGCGCGAGGCCACCGTCGCAGGCAGCAGCTTCAACCTGGGCGGCGCGGCCGCCGCGCTCGGCTACGACACGCCCGTGGTCGGCGTCGTGCAGGCCGATGCCGGACGCCCCGGCAATTTCATCTTCAACCAGGGCGTCCTCGGCTTCGTGTCCACCTCGGGTTCGAACGCGGCGCTGGAACTCGGAGTGCGGCATTGATGAAGAAAAAGGAAGCGATCCTCGTCCTGCTCGTCGGCCTCGCGGCTGCATGGGCCACCCACGCGGCATCGCCGGCGCCGGCGAGCTGCCCGGCCCCGGTGCCGAGCACCGCGCGCTGCTACACCGGCCAGGACGGCGCCGGCGCCTTCTACTGGATCGCGATCCCGCGCGACTGGAACAAGGTGCTGGTCATGCATGCGCACGGCGGCCCTGAGACCGGCCCGCCGGCGCTCGAGCGCAGCCGGAAGGACCTGGAGCGCTGGGCCGTCACGGTGAATACCGGCTATGCCTGGGCCGGCTCGACCTACCGGCGCGGCGGCTACGGCGTGACGATGGCGGCCGAGGACACCGAGCGCCTGCGCGGGCTCTTCGTTGCGCACTTCGGCGCACCGCGCCGCACGCTGCTGCACGGCCAGAGCTACGGCGGCGCCGTGGCTTCGAAGGCGGCCGAGCTCTATGCGCAGGTCGACGGCAAGCCGGGTCCCTACGACGGCGTGCTGCTGACCAACGGCGTGCTCGGCGGCGGCAACAGCGCCTATGAGTTCCGGCTCGACCTGCGCGTGGTCTACCAGTACGTCTGCCGCAACCATCCGAAACCCGAGGAGCCGCAGTACCCGCTGTGGATGGGCCTGCCGAAGGATTCGAAGCTCACGCGCGCCGAACTCGCGGAGCGCGTGAAGGCCTGCACCGGCGTGGGCATGCCGGCCGCGCAGCGCTCGCCCGAGCAGGCGGCGCGGCTGAAGACCATCCTCTCGGTGGTGAAGATTCCCGAGCGCACGCTGGTCGGCCATCTCAACTGGGCGACCTGGCTGTTCCAGGACCTGGCGCAAGATCGCCTGGGCGGCCGCAATCCCTTCGGCAATGTCGGCGTCATCTACCAGGGCTCGGCCGACGATGCGGCGCTCAATGCCGGCGTGCTGCGCTATGCGGCCGATCCGCAGGCGCAGGGCGCGCTCGCGAGCGACAGCCGGCCCACCGGCCGCACCACCCTCCCCACGCTCACGCTGCACGCGATCCACGACCCGACCGCTTTCGTCGAACTGGAGAGTGCCTACCGCGCGATCCGCGAAAGCGCCGGCACCGACGACCGCCTGGTTCAAAGCTTCAGCGATGAATCCGAGCACAGCTATCTGAGCGAGCCCGAATACCCTGCGCTGTTCGCGGCGCTCGTGGACTGGATCGACAAGGGCGACAAGCCCACGCCGGCTTCGCTGGCGACGCGTTGCGCCGCCTTCGAGCCCACCTTCAACGACGGCGGCAAGGACCGCTGCCGCTTCAAGCCCGACTACCGCAGCCCGCCGCCGCTCGAATCGCGCGTGCCGGTGCGCTAGGGCCTGTTAACAGGCCCTAGAACGTGCCCGGCAGCAGGATGCTCGAATCCACCTCGTCGATTTGCGTGCGGCCGCAAAACGCCATCGTGAGATCGAGCTCGCGCTGGATGATTTGCAGCGCGCGCGTCACGCCGGGCTGGCCGAAGGCACCCAGGCCGTAGAGGAAGCTGCGCCCGATCAGCGTGCCACGGGCGCCCAGCGCGCGCGCCTTCAGCACGTCCTGGCCGCTGCGGATGCCGCCGTCCATCCAGACCTCGATCTCGGTGCCCACCGCCTCGGCGATCGCCGGCAGCGCCTCGATGGAGGAGGGCGCGCCGTCGAGCTGGCGCCCGCCGTGGTTCGAGACGATCAGCGCATCGGCGCCGCTGGAGGCCGCGAGGCGCGCATCTTCCACATCCATGACGCCCTTCAGGATCAGCTTGCCGCCCCAGAGCTTCTTGATCCACTCGACGTCGGCCCAGCTCAGCGTCGGGTCGAACTGCTCGGCCGTCCAGGACGAGAGCGACGACAGATCCTTCACACCCTTCGCATGGCCCGCGATGTTGCCGAAGGTGCGGCGCTTGGTGCCCAGCATGCCCATGCACCAGCGCGGCTTGGTCGCCAGGTCCATCAGGTTGGCGAGCGTGGGCTTGGGCGGCGCAGTGAGGCCGTTCTTGATGTCCTTGTGCCGCTGGCCGAGGATCTGCAGGTCCAGCGTGAGCTGCAGCGCCGAGACGTTGGCGGCGCGCGCGCGCTCGATCAGCCGCTCGATGAAGTCGCGGTCGCGCATCACGTAGAGCTGGAACCAGAAGGGATGCCGGTCGGTGTGCTCGGCGATGTCTTCCAGCGAGCAGATGCTCATGGTCGAGAGCGTGAACGGAATGCCGAAGGCCTTGGCCGCGCGCGCGCCGAGGATCTCGCCGTCCGCGTGCTGCATGCCGGTCAGCCCCGTGGGCGCGATGGCCACCGGCATCGCGACCTCCTGGCCGATCATGGTGCTGGCGGTCGAGCGGCCCTCCATGTTGACGGCCACGCGCTGGCGCAGCTTGATCTTCTGGAAGTCGCTTTCGTTCGCGCGGTAGGTGCCCTCGGTCCAGGAGCCGGAGTCGGCATAGTCGTAGAACATGCGCGGCACGCGCTCTTTGGCGATCACTCGCAGGTCTTCGATGCAGGTGATCCGGGAAAGGTCGGGCACGCGAGGTCTCCTTGGTCGTGAATGGCGTTGGGTGTCGATTATCGGGGTGCACCAACCCGGCACGCCTGTTGCTTGCATCTGGTGCATGGAGACACCCGTCCTGCCGACACCGGCCAGCCACCCGCTCTGGCAGCACCAGCTCGGGCTCCTGCTGGAGTCCACCGGCGAGGGCATCTTCGGCATCGACCTCGACGGCCACTGCATGTTCATCAACCGTGCCGGCGCGCAGATGCTCGGTCACCCGCAGGCCGAGGTGCTGGGCCGCAACATGCACGAGCTCACTCACCACTCGCACCCGGACGGCTCGCATTACGCCGACACCGACTGCCCGATCTTCAACGCCTTCCGCCGCGGCCTGCCCTGCCGCATCGACACCGAGGTGTTCTGGCGCGCCGACGGCAGCGCTTTCGCGGTCGAGTATTCGAGCCACCCCATCGTGGACGGCGCCCAGGTGCGCGGCGCCGTCATCACCTTCGTCGACATCACCGAGCGCCGCCGCGCGGCCCGCGCGCTGCAGCAGGCCAAGGACGAGCTGGGCCTGCGCGTCGACGAGCGCACGCGCGAGCTGAGCGACGCGCTGGCCAAGCTGCGCGAGCTCTCGGCCTGGCTCGACAAGGTGCGCGAGGACGAGCGCACGCGCATCGCGCGCGAGGTGCACGACGAACTCGGCAGCCTGCTGGTGGCGCTCAAGATGGACGTCAACTGGATCGGCAAGCGTCTCGGCGAACAGCAGGAGCGCAGCCCGGCAGCCGCCGAAGACATGCGCACGCTCATGCGCGGCAAGTGCCAGAACATGAGCGGGCTGATCGAGCGCGCGGTCGACAACGTCGGCCGCATCATCACCGACTTGAGGCCCAGCATCCTCGATCACCAAGGCCTGTGGGCCGCGCTCGAATGGCAGGCGCACGAGTTCGTGCAGTCGGCCGAGCTCGAATTGGCCTGGCACATGGAGGTGCAGCCCGGCATCGAGCTGCCCGAACCGGCGGCGATCGCGGTGTTCCGCATCTTCCAGGAGATGCTCAGCAACGTCGGCCGCCATGCGAAAGCCTCGCGGCTCGACATCCGCATCGAGGCCGATGCGTCGTTGCTGCGCATCGCCGTGCGCGACAACGGCATCGGCGCTCCGGCCCATGTCTTCGAAGCTGCCACCGCCTACGGCGTGCTCGGCATGCGCGAGCGCGCACGCCACTTCGGCGGGCGCATCGAGATCGAGAGCGAGCCCGGCGCCGGCAGCGTGTTCCAGCTGGAGATGCCGCTGTGACGAAGCCCAAAGACATCCGCGTGCTGATCGGCGACGACCACCGCATCGTGCGCGAAGGCCTGAAGCAGGTGCTGGGCGACCTGTCGAACGGCGTGCCCGAGATGCTGGTCGTGGCCGAGGCGCAGACCGGCCCCGAGGTGCTGGAGAGCGTGGCCGCGCTCGGCGGCACGCAGGGCCTGGACGTGGTGCTGCTCGACATCGCGCTGCCGGCGCGCGACGGCCTCGACGTGCTGCAGGCGCTGCGCAAACAGTGGCCCGCGCTGCCGGTGCTGATGCTCAGCACCTACCCCGAGAAGCAGTACGCCGTGCGCTGCATCAAGCTGGGCGCGGCCGGCTACCTCAACAAGAGCGCCGATCCGGACGACATGGTCGGTGCGGTGCGCAAGGTGGCGGCCGGCGGCAGGTATGTGTCGGCCGCCACGGCCGAGGCGCTGGCGGCCGCCGTCGGCAATGCATCGGCGCTGGGCGCCGAGGCGCTCTCGCACCGCGAGCACCAGGTGTTCCGCCTGCTCACGGCCGGGCAGACCGTGAGCGAAATCGGTGCGCAGCTCGGCCTGGCGCCCAACACGGTCAGCACCTACCGTGCGCGCATCCTCGAAAAGACCGGTACCAAGAACGACGTCGAGCTCGCCTTGTATGCCGAACGGCACGCCAAGCCGACATCCATGTAGTGCTGGCCCTACACGGCGTCGACCGGCCTCCCGCGATTTCGCGTGAAGAGGCGTGAAGAGGCCGCGCAGGTGCGCAACCGGCCCGGCCCTTGCATCGCTGCTGCATCTTTTCAACGAGGTGCACCATGTCCCTACTGCCTGACGCCAAAGCCTGCGACCCCTACGACGCCGACCGGCCTTTGGTGATGCGCTGCGCGTGCGGGCGCGACCATGCGCCCGGCGAGCATGTGGGCGCCATCGAAGACTCGAACGCCAAGCTCGAGGCCAGCCTCATGAAGGCGCTGTTCCCGGTCGACAGCGTGCGCCGCAACTTCCTGCGCGCGGTGGGCGCCAGCACCGCGCGCGCCGCGATCATGTCGGTGCTGCCGCTGGGCGCGCTGCAGGCCATGGCGCAGGAGAAAGGCCCGCTCGAGAAGAAGGATCTGAAGATCGGCTTCATCCCGATCACCTGTGCCACGCCCCTGATCATGGCGCACCCGCTGGGCTTCTATCAGAAGCAGGGCCTCAACGTCGAAGTGGTCAAGACGGCGGGCTGGGCGCTGATCCGCGACAAGATGCTCAACAAGGAATACGACGCCACGCACTTCCTGTCGCCGATGCCGCTCGCGATCTCGATGGGCGCCGGCTCCAACGCGGTGCCGATGAACGTGGCGACGATCCAGAACACCAACGGCCAAGCCATCACGCTGGCCAATAAGCACAAGGACAAGCGCGACCCGAAGATGTGGAAGGGCTTCAAGTTCGCGGTGCCCTTCGAGTACAGCATGCACAACTTCCTGCTGCGCTACTACGTGGCGGAAGCGGGCCTGAACCCCGACACCGACATCCAGATCCGCGTGGTGCCGCCGCCCGAGATGGTAGCCAACCTGCGCGCCGGCAACATCGACGGCTATCTCGGCCCCGACCCCTTCAACCAGCGCGCCGTGTTCGAGGAAATCGGCTTCCTGCACATCCTCACCAAGGACCTGTGGGGCGGCCATCCTTGCTGCGCCTTCGGCAGCTCGACCGAGTTCATCCAGAAGAACCCCAACACCTTCGCCGCGCTCTACCGCTCGGTGCTCACGGCTTCGGCGATGGCGCGCGATCCGAAGAACCGCGAACTCATCGCCAAGGTGATCGCGCCGGCGCAGTACCTCAACCAGCCCGAGACCGTGCTCACGCAGGTGCTCACCGGCCGCTTCGCCGACGGCCTGGGCAACATCAGGACAGTGCCCGATCGCGCTGACTTCGATCCGATCCCGTGGCAGTCGATGGCGGTGTGGATGCTCACGCAGATGAAGCGCTGGGGCTATGTGAAGGGCGAGGTCAACTACAGGCAGATCGCCGAGAAGGTGTTCCTGCTGACGGATGCCAAGAAGCACATGAAGGAACTGGGCCAGACGCCGCCCGAAGGCGCTTATCCCAAGTTCACGATCATGGGCAAGGTGTTCGACCCCGCGAAGCCGGAGGACTACGTCAAGAGCTTCGCGATCAGCAAGATGGCCTGACGCCATGCACAAGGTCATGAACCTCAAGGCGGCGCTGCTCTCGGTCTTGCTCTTCGCCGTGTTCCTCGCGGTATGGCAGGTGGCGACGATGTCCGCAGGCGGCGCTGCCTCGCAGGCCGGCATGTCGGCCGAGCAGATCGAGTACCAGAAGATGCTCGGCAAGGATCCGGGCCAGGTGAAGTCGGCGGGCTTCCCGACGCCGGGCGAGATGGGTGCCACCGCGTGGAAGCACCTGTCGAATCCCTTCTACGACAACGGCCCCAACGACAAGGGCATCGCGATCCAGCTCGCCTGGTCGCTGGGCCGCGTGGGGCTGGGCTTTCTGCTGGCTTGCCTGGTCGCGGTGCCGCTGGGCTTCGTGATCGGCATGTCGCCCTTGCTGCAGAAGGCCTTCGATCCCTTCATCCAGGTGCTGAAGCCGATCTCGCCGCTCGCATGGATGCCGCTCGCGCTCTACACCATCAAGGACTCGTCGGTGAGCGGCATCTTCGTGATCTTCATCTGCTCGGTCTGGCCGATGCTGCTCAACACCGCCTTCGGCGTGGCCTCGGTCAAGCGCGAGTGGATCAACGTCGCGAGCACGCTGGAAGTGAAGCCGCTGCGCCGCGCCTTCCGCGTGATCCTGCCCGCGGCTGCGCCGACCATCCTCACCGGCATGCGCATCAGCATGGGCATCGCCTGGCTGGTGATCGTGGCGGCCGAGATGCTGGTCGGCGGCACCGGCATCGGCTACTTCGTGTGGAACGAGTGGAACAACCTCTCGCTCACCAACGTGATCTTCGCGATCCTGGTGATCGGTGTCGTCGGCATGCTGCTGGACCTGGCGTTCGCCGGCCTGCAGAAGAAAGTCACTTATGTGGAGTGATCGCTCTTTCCAGGCCCTCGCCATGACAACCAACGCTGCTGCGGCTCGCCCCGGCGCCGGCTTTCTGCGCATCGAATCGCTTTCGAAGTCCTTCGTGCCCGGCAAGCCGGTGTTCGCCGACGTGTCCTTCACGCTCGACCGCGGCGAGTTCGTCTGCATCATCGGCCACTCGGGCTGCGGCAAGACCACCGTCCTCAACGTGCTCGCGGGCCTCGACACTGCGTCGGGCGGCCACGTGTTCATGGACGGCCGCGAGGTGGCCGGGCCGAGCCTGGAGCGCGGCGTGGTGTTCCAGAGCCATGCGCTGATGCCCTGGCTCACGGTGCGCAAGAACATCGCCTTCGCAGTGCAGTCGCGCTGGCCCGACTGGTCGGCCGCGCAGGTCGACGAGCAGGTGCGCAAGTTCGTCGCGCTGGTCGGCCTCGACGGCGCGATCGACAAGAAACCCTCGCAGCTCTCGGGCGGCATGAAGCAGCGCGTGGGCATCGCACGCGCCTTCTCGATCCAGCCCAAGATGCTGCTGCTCGACGAACCCTTCGGCGCGCTCGACGCGTTGACGCGCGGCACGATCCAGGACGAACTGATGAGCATCGTGCGGCAGACGCAGCAGACCGTCTTCATGATCACGCACGACGTCGACGAGGCCATTCTTCTCGCCGACCGCATCCTGCTGATGAGCAACGGCACGGAAACGGCCGGCGGCTATAGACCCGGCAACATCGCCGAGACCGTGGTCAACCCGCTGCCGCGCGAGCGCACGCGCGCGGGGCTGCATCACCTTGACGGCTACTACGCGCTGCGCAACCACATCGTCGACTTTCTCGTCACGCGGGCCAAGGCCTCGTGAGCCCTTTACCCATTTCAATCAGGAGCATCCGCATGAACCGCAACGACATCACCGAAAAGATCATCACCGTCAAGGTGGCCAAAGGCATCCAGTGGGCCGACGTGGCCAAGAAGGTCGGCCTCTCGAAGGAGTGGACGACGGCCGCCTGCCTGGGCCAGATGACGCTCGACGACAAGCAGGCCAAGATCGTCGGCAAGATCTTCGGCCTCACGCCCGAGGAGCAGAAGTGGCTGCAGGTGGTGCCCTACAAGGGCTCGCTGCCGACGCCGGTGCCCACCGATCCGCTGATCTACCGCTGGTACGAAGTCGTGAGCGTGTACGGCAGCACGATCAAGGAACTGATCCACGAAGAGTTCGGCGACGGCATCATGAGCGCGATCGACTTCAGCATGGACATCCAGCGTCAGGCCGATCCGAAGGGGGATCGGGTGAATGTGGTGTTGTCGGGGAAGTTCCTGCCGTACAAGACCTACTGACGATCGGCGTCGAGGCGCAAGGCGTCAGGGCTTGTCGAGCAGGCGTCCGAGCAGACTTTCCAGTTGCCGAACGTCTATGGGTTTGGTGAGGTGGGCATAGAAGCCGGCGTCGAAACTGGTATCCCGGTCCGACGCTTGTCCATACCCGGTGACCGCGATCAAGGCCGGAGGATTGGCGACCTCGCGGCGAACCCTTTGGGCCACCTCCACGCCGCTGAGGCCCGGCAAGCCGATGTCCATCAGCACCAGGTCGGGTTGCTCGTTCTTGATCGCCTCCAGCGCCGCATACCCGTCGAAGGCGGTGCTGGTGACGTAGCCCAGGTTGTCGACCAGGACGGACATCGTCTCCGCCGCATCCATGTTGTCGTCGACGATGAGAACCCGCTTGCCGGCTTCCGGCCCATCGGCCCTGCGCATCTCCAGAGGCACCGCGATGGTCGGCAGATGGATGACGAATTCGCTTCCCTGGCCCGGCACGCCCTTGCTGAAAGCGCTGATCTCGCCGCCATGGAGCGTCACCAGTTGCTGCACGAGCGTGAGCCCCAGGCCCAGCCCTCCCTGCGAGCGGGAAACGTCCTGATCGCCCTGGGCGAACATCATGAAGATTCGAGGCAGATGCTGGGGCGGAATGCCGGGCCCGTCGTCGCTCACGCTGATCTCCGCATCGCTGCCCGCCGCTTGCAGGCGGACCTTGATGTGCCCGCCGCCCGGCGTGAACTTGACGGCGTTGTTCAGCAGATTGCAGACCACCTGGATCATGCGGGCACGGTCGCCGCTGATCCATAGGTCCTTGGCGGGCGTGTCGAGCGCAAGCGTATGCCGTTTGGTGTCGGCCATCGGCTTCACGGTCTCGACGGCTTCCGCGATCACCTCGGAGAGCTTCACCGGCTTGGCTTCGAGGTGAATCTTGCCACTCGTGATCCGGCCGACATCGAGCAGGTCGTCGACGAGCCGCGTGATCTGCTTGAGTTGACGCGAGATGATGCCGGACATTCTCTTCAGCGTCCCGCCCTCCGCGTTCGGATGTTCGACGATCGCCAGCGCGTTGGCGATCGGTGCGAGCGGGTTGCGCAGTTCATGCCCCAGCATCGCCAGGAAGGTCGTGATCCGCCGTCCTTCGTCCTCGAGAATGGACGCACGCCGGCGCTCGGTCAAGTCGCGCGTGACCTTGGCGAATCCCCGGTGGCGACCGGTCGCGTCGAAGAGCGCGGTGATCACGACGCTGGCCCAGAACCGGCTGCCGTCCTTTCTCACGCGCCAACCCTCGTCCTCGTATCGTCCGACCTCGCGCGCTATTTCGAGCTCCTTGTCGGGGAAGCCCGTCGCGGCCACCTCGGGCGGATAGAAGACCGAGAAATGCCGGCCGATGATTTCCCCGGCTTCGTATCCCTTGTTGGCCTTCGCCCCGGTGTTCCAGCTGACGACGTAGCCGCCTGGATCGAGCATGAAGATCGCGTAGTCCTTGACGCCGTCCACCATCAGCCGGAAGCGCTCTTCACTGGTGCGAAGCAGGTCTTGCTGTCTTTGGCGTTCCGTCAGATCCCGGGTGATCTTCGAAAAACCGCGCAGCGACCCGTCCGGTCCGGTCAGCCGGGTGATGACGATGCTGGCCCAGAAGCGCGTCCCGTCCTTGCGAAGCCGCCAGCCCTCGTCCTCGAACGCCCCCACCTCGGCCGCGACCTTGAGCTCGTGCTGGGGCCACTCCTTCTCCAGCAGCTCCGGGGGATAGAACAGCGAGAAATGGCGCCCGATCACCTCTTCGGCCTGGTAGCCCTTGAGCTTTTTCGCCCCGGTGTTCCAGCTGAGAACGATGCCGCCGGGGTCGAGAAAGAAGATCGCGTAGTCCGCGATCGTATCCACCATGAGGCGGTAGTCAGCGTCCGTGACGACGCCCAGGTCGAGGGGTCTGCTGACGTCAGCCATTGTTCTGGTCTCGATTGAAGGCGACAAGGCAGGCATATGGCCGTTTTCGGCGGGAGAAAGTCGTGTCGGCGCGACTTTCGTATGGATCGTCCGACGCCAGGGTGCGCAAATGTCCCAAGCCGGCGTAGGAGGCCTACACCCGCACCACACCGGCGTCGATCTTCTCGACATCGGTATGTAGAACATGCGCGGCACGCGCTTCTGCGCGAGGACGCGAAGGTCCTCGCCACCAGCTCGCGCGGCGTCCTGGCCGGGAAGTCGTTGGCCGCCACGATCAGGAGCGGCGACTTGAAGAGGCCGGCCACCGGCACGAAGCTCTTGATCGGATCGAACGTGAGCTTGGCCTGCATGTACTGCGCGATCAGCGTCGAGCTGTCGCCGAGCAGCAGCGTGTAGCCGTCGGGCCGATGTCCCCGGCGCTTGAGCCAACTCAAGCGCCGGATTGTCCGACAAGCGGCAATGGCCCGGGGCGCCCTGGCTTCAGCTCTTCAGGTGCAGCGCCATGGCCGGATCGCTCACGCCCGGCTTGCCGGTTTCGACACGGCCGGCGAAGCGGCGTTCGAAGTTGTCCGACGTGACCGTGAAGTCGTACCAGTCGCCGCTCTTCTGAAGGTTCCAGTGCTGCGTTTCGGTCGTGCCGACCCCAACCTTCATCGTCCAGGGGCCTTCGCTGAGGTAGGCGTTGGGTGTGACCGTCACGCGGCCGGCTTCCTTGCCGCTGTTGTGCACCCTCAGATAGAGATGGCCGCTGTGGGCCTGATAGCCTATCTGGACTTCGGGCTTGAATGCCGCGGTGTCGTGGAACAGCGCGTCGCCCTTGAAGCTGCGCACATAGCCGTTGGGGCCATAGACCCAGAGCTCGTACTTGCCGCTGTCGGAGAGGCCCGTGTTCCAGGTGTCGGTCAGCGTCTTGCCGGCCTCCACGGTGTAGCGGCGCGGAATGCGGTCCAGGTGCAGCTTGTCGTAGACGTGGAAGACGGCGCCTTGCTTGCCGCTGTTGGCGAACACCAGCGACAGCATGCCGCGCGGCTCGACCCGCGCGCTGGTGTGCAGCTCGTAGGGCAGGGCGCGCGAAAAGCGCGTGCCCGTTTCCTGGAACAGCGGCTGCGGCATGGCCGGCGCCACCGGTGCAGGCAGCAGCTTCTGCCCGGCTTCGATCGCGGCGTAGTTGCTCATGTCGGGCAGCTGGGGCCACTTCGGATCGTTGGGCGTCTTGAAGTCGAAGGCGGAGCTCAGGTCGCCGCACACCGCACGGTGCCAGGGGCTGATGCTGTCGACTGTGATGCCGAAGCGCTTCTCGAGGAACATGCCCACCGAGGTGTGGTCGAAGACCTGCGAGTCGACCCAGCCGCCCTTGCTCCATGGCGAGACCACGTACATGGGCACGCGCGCGCTCAATCCCCAGGGCCGCACGTTGCCGCTGATGGTGTCTTCGGGCTTGAGGTAGCGGCGCGCCGGGTCGGAGAAATACTCGCCGTCCAGCGGCACCGTCGACTTGCCCGCGAGCGTGCCGTCGGCGTTGTACGAGGGCACGGCGGGCGGCGGCAGGTGATCGAACAGGCCGTCGTTTTCGTCGAAGGTCAGGAAGAACACGGTCTTGCTCCAGCTTTCGGTGCTGGCGGTGATGGCGTCCAGCACCTGCGAGGTGAAGTCGCCGGCCTTGGCGGGGCTGGAGCCCGCGCCCGGATGCTCCGACTGCCAGGCGGCCGGCAGCACCCACGACACCGCGGGCAGCGTGCCGTTGATCACGTCGTTGCGCAGATCGGCCAGGGTCCACTTCTTCATGCCCTTCTCGTAAAGCGGCGAGCCGGAGGTGGCCGTCGCGTTGCGGAAGCTCTCGAACGCGAGGCCGCCGTGCATGGCGCCGGTCCAGTTGTCGTTCGGGTCCTGGTAGATGCGCCAGCTGATGCCGGCCTTTTCCAGCAGGTCGGGCAGCGTCGGCCACTGGAAGGAGGAACCGGCGTAGGTGTAGCCGGGGGTCGGCATGGTGCCCTTGATCCAGCAGCGCAGGTTGTTGGGTTCCGCGTCGGTGTCGGTGCTGTTGATGCCGCGGCGGCCGAGCTCGGGGTTGAAGTTCGAGCCCGACCAGAAGACGATGCGGTTGGGGTCGGTGCCGGTGGTGATGGAGCAGTGATAGGCGTCGCAGATGGTGAAGGCCTCGGCCAGCGCGAACTGGAAGGGAATGTCCTCGCGCTTGTAGTAGCCCATCGAGTACTGGTTCTTGTACTTCGGCCACTGGCCGAACTTGCCCTGGTTCCAGGCCGCCTGCGAATCCGAGAAGCTGTGCGGCGTGCTGGGCACCAGGAGCGCGTTGGTCTTTTCCTTGTCGAGGTGGTAGGGCGGGATCTCCTTGGTGCCGTTGGACTGGAACCAGACCGGCTTGCCGCTTTCCAGCGGGATCGGGAAGCGGTCGCCGAAGCCGCGCACGCCGCGCATCGTGCCGAAGTAGTGGCTGAAGGAGCGGTTCTCCTGCATCAGGATGACGATGTGCTTGACGTCCTGGATGGTGCGGGTCTCGACGGCCGCTTCGACCGCCAGTGCGCGGCGGATGGAGGGCGGCAGCATGGTGAGGGCGGACGCGGCACCCAGGGTGCCGGCCGTCTTGCGAAGGAAGTCGCGTCGTTGGGGATTGTTCATGGTCATGGTTGCAACTCGAAGATGTGAAGGACGAGGAGGGGGATGGGTCAAGGCGCCCAGCTCAGGGATGGCGAGGGGACGTTGTCCGCCGTCGAGTCATCGGACTTCTCCGTGGTCGGTGCCGGTTTGCTTGCCGCCGTCGCGCCCAAAGCGCCGCCATCGGAGCCGGAGCCACCGCCGCCGCACGCGGCGAGGCTGAGCAGAAGAGCGGCGGTGCAGAGGCCGCGGGTGAAGAAGACAGGTTTCATTGCGGGATTCCTTGCTGTGTATTGAGGTGGCTTGTCCTCGAGGAGCTTAGGAAGCGGACGTGACAGGAAAATGAATTTAGCTCAATGAACTTTTGATAAGTTACTGAGCTCCATTCAATACAATCCGCAAGCCGTGCACCGCATGGCCGGTACGCCTGGAAACCCGAGAACATGAGCTTTGAAAGCACGAGCAGTGGCAACCACACGCACATCGAGACCGCAGCCGAGCGCCTCGCGCAGGCCCGCCACCTCATCGCCGACCTCGACGGCACGCTGATCCGCGAAGACGAGCCGGTCCCCGGTGCTGCGGAGCTGCTGGCGCAGTTCCGCGACCGTTACGTCATCGTCTCCAACAACTCCACCCACACGGCCGGTGGCGTCGCGCGCCGGCTCGCGCGCATGGGGCTCAAGGTCGCGCCCAAGCGTATCGTGCTGGCCGGCGAAGAGACGGTCGCGTTCATGAACAGGGAGCATCCGCACGCGCGCATTCTTCCGATGGCGAGCGCCGCGCTGCAGCGTCATGCACTCTCAAGCGGATGCATGCTCGTCAGGACCGATGCCGAGTTCGTGCTGCTCGGCCTCGATCCGCACTTCAACAGCGCGCGCCTCGACCTCGTCGCCAACCAGCTGCACCGCGGTGCGCGGCTGGTGGTGACCAACGGCGACGACAACCATCCCGGGCCCGGCGGCAGCCTGGTGCCCGAGACCGGCGCGCTGCTGGCTGCCGTGGTCGCGGCCAGCGGCGTGCAGCCCTGGCGCGTGATCGGCAAGCCCGGTCCGCTGCTGTTCGAGGAGGGCCTGCGCCGGCTCGGTGCGGCGCCGGCCACGACGCTCGTGATCGGCGACAACCCGGCTACCGATGCGCTCGGAGCCGCGCGGCTGGGCTTGGACTGCCTGCTGGTCGGCGCCGCGCCCGGCGCCGATGCACCCACGCTGGCCGCGCTGCTGCGCGCGCGGGCAGCCTCAGTAGCGCTTGAGCGAAAGCACGTCGAAGGTCTGGCGCAAGGTCTTCACCGAGCGGTCGTAGTCTGAGAGCGCGAGGCAGGCGATCAGCGCGTCGATGATCGCCAGCTGCGCCAACCGGCTGGTCATGGCCTCGGTGCGAAAGCTGGTCTCGCGCGCCATGGTGAAGAGCAGCACGTCGCAGAAGGCCTGGATCGGCGACTTGCCGAAGTTGGTGATGCAGATGGTGGAGGCGCCGGCCTCCTTGGCCAGGCGCGTGGCCGTCACCGTCTCGTGCGTGCTGCCCGAATGCGAGATCGTGACCACCGCGACCTCGGGCCCGGTGAGCGAGGCGCTGATGGCCTGCACGTGCGAGTCGACCACCACCTTGACGTCGAGGCCGATGCGCAGCATCCGGTAGTGCGCGTCTTCGGCGATAGTGGCCGCGCTGCCGATGCCGTAGATCTCGATGCGCCTGGCCTTCTTGATCAGCTTGACCGCCTTCTCCATCGACTTGACGTCCAGTGCGGCCTGGGTGTCGTGCAGGGTCTGCACGTTGCTCTGGAAGATCTTGCGGATGGTGGTGTCGACCTTGTCGCTGGGCTCCAGGTCTTCGTGGATGAACTGTACCGGCCGCACGATCTCCTGCGCCAGCGCGATCTTGATCTGCTGGAAGCCGGTGGCCCCGAGGTTCTTGCAGAAGCCCACGATGCTGCCCTCGCTGGAGCCGGTGCGCTCGGCCACCTCGCTGACCGACATGTGGACCACTTCCTGCGGGTTCTTGACGATGAAGTCGGCGATGCGCTGCCCGACCGGCCCGAGCGAGGGCCAGAGCGTCTCGATGCGTGCCAGCACGGCCGAGATCTGGCCGTTCGGGGCCGCGGCCTTGGCCGGCTTTCGGGGGGACTGCTGCTTCATGGGCGCCGAGCTTACTTGGCCGCCAGCCGCTTCACGCCGGCGCCGCGCACTTCGAGCTTGACCTGGTCGAGCACCTGGCCGCGCGCATCGAGCAACTCCACCACGTGCCGGCCCGGCCAGGGCAGCCACTGTGCGCTGCTGCCGCGCGCGAAGAGCTTGCCGTCGATGCGCCACTGCAGGCCACGGCCCTCGGCTTCGAAGCGCACGCGCTGGTGACGCGGCGGGATGTCGGGGTCGAGCGCGATGATGGTGCCGTCCGAAGGCGCGGTGATGCGCGGCGCCGACTCGGCCGCGGCGCCAGGGATGGCGAACAGCGGCTGCTCGGTGCCCGCGATGAACCATTCGTCGCGCGCTGCTTCGAGCTCGTCGCCGAAGCGCACGCGCGAGCGCACCAGGCCGGGCGGCGGCGCGGGCGCGCGGCTGGCTTCGTTGCGATGCAGAAAGCCCATCAGCTCGGCCCACACGGGCGCCGCGCCGCTGGTGCCGCTCACATCCCACATCGGCGCGCCGCTCGCATTGCCGACCCACACGCCGACCGTGTAGCGCTCGGACCAGCCGATGGCCCAGTTGTCGCGCATGTCCTTGCTGGTGCCGGTCTTCACCGCGCTCCAGAAGCGCGTGCCGAGCACGCTGTCGAGGCCGAAGGTGCGCGCACGCGCGTTGGCATCGCTGAGGATGTCGCCGATGATGAAGCACGCGCGCTCATCGAGCGCGCGCCGGTCACTCCCTCTCCCGCTGGCGGGAGAGGGCCGGGGTGAGGGTGGTGCCTGAAGCAAGAACCGCGTCTCCCCAACCCTCCCCCCATTCGCCAGCGTCCGATACGCATTCGTCAACCCCAGCAGCGACACCTCCGCACTCCCCAGCGCCAGGCTGTAGCCGTAGTAGTCCCCGTTCTGCGCCAGCGGCAAGCCCACCGCGCGCAGCTGGCGCGCAAAGGAGGCCGGCGACACCATCACCAGCGTGCGCACGGCCGGCACGTTGAGCGAGGCCGCCAGCGCGGTGCGCACCGACACATGGCCCTTGAACTGGCGGTCGTAGTTCTGCGGGATGTAGAGGCCGCTCGCGGTGCTGATCTGCGCCGAGGAGTCGTCGAGCAGCGAGGCCGCCGTGAGCCGCCGTTCGGCAATGGCCTGCGCATAGAGCAGCGGCTTGAGCGTGGAGCCCGGCTGGCGCTGCGCGAGCACGCCGTCGACTTCGGCCGCGCGGCTCAGCTCGCCCGAGGAGCCGACCCAGGCCAGCACCTCGCCGCTCGCGTTGTCGAGCACCACCAGCGCGCCGTCCTCGACATTGCGGCCGCGCAGCTCGCGCAGGTGGCGTTGCAGCGTGGTAAGTGCAAAGCGCTGCAAGGGCGCGCGCAGCGTCGTGCGGATCCCGTCTTGCTCCCTCTCCCTCTGGGAGAGGGTTGGGGTGAGGGCGCGGCGCGCCAGATGCGGTGCGATTCCTTCGCTCGCCTCGAATGCCTTGCGCTGCAAAGCCGCGCTCGCAAACATATCCAGCGCCTCGCAATCCACCTTGGTGCCCGCTTCCATCGCCCGCAACACCTCGCAGGCGCGCTGCGCCACCAGCGCCGGCTTCGCATTGGGTGCGCGCACCAGCGCCGCCGCCATCGCCGCCTCGCGCGCGTCGAGCCCGTGCGGCGCCTTGCCGAACAACGTGCGCGAGAGCGCGTCGATGCCGACGATCTCGCCGCGGAAGGGCACGGTGTTGAGGTAGGCCTCCAGGATCTGGTCCTTGCGCCAGTTGCGCTCCAACTGCTGCGCCGCCACGGTCTGCCCGAGCTTCTGCGTGAGATTGCGCCCGCCGCTGCCGCGCCGCAGATCGTCGTCGAGCAGGCCCGCGAGCTGCATCGTGATGGTCGATGCGCCGCGCGTGCGCGTGTTCCACGCATTGCCCCAGGCCGCGGCCGAGACCGCGCGCCAGTCGACGCCGCTGTGCGCGTAGAAGCGCTTGTCCTCGCTCAGCACCATGGCCGTGCGCAGGGCCGGCGACACCTCGGCCAGCGCGATCCACTGGCCGCGGCGCACCTGCGGGTCGGTGCGCACGCGCTGCAGCAGCTCGCCGTTGCGGTCGAGCACCCGCGTGTCCGAGGGGCGGAACTCGCGCCGCACTTCGTCGAAGCTGGCAAGTGCCTGCGCCTCGCCGGCGAGGGTGGCAAGCAGTGTCAGCGCCAGCAGGGCGGCTCGGGTGCGTGGCATGGGGCCGCTAGCTTGCCACAGCCAGCCACCTCGGCCTAGCCGGCGGCCACCTGCTGCACGTGCGTGCAGATCGCGCCCGGCGTGGTGAACCAGACCTCGCCCCGGTCGCGCATGCGCGCCAGGTGCGACAGCGCGCGGCGCAGGTGCCGCAGCCGGTAGGGCTGCCCGACGATGTAGGGGTGCAGCGCGACGCCCATCACCAGCGGCTGCCGGCGCGACTGTTCGAGCATCTCGTCGGCGTTGTCGATGATCATCTGCGCGAAGTCCTTGGCGTCCATCTGGCGCGCGACGATCATCGGGATGTCGTTGAGCTCCTGCGGGTAGGGCACCGACCACAGCGTGCGGTCGCTGCGCGTGCGCATGGGCACCGGCTGGTCGTCGTGGCACCAGTTGAGCGTGTAGCCGTAGCCGGCTTCGACCAGCAGGTCGGGCGTGAGTCGGCTTTCCGAAATCCACGGCGAAAGCCAGCCCACCGGCGCCCGGCCGCTTTCCTCGCGCATGCGTGCGCGGCACTGCGCGAGCAGGGCGGCTTCGGCGCTTTCATCCATGTCGGCCTGGCGCTCGGAATTGGTATGACCGTGGCCGATGAGCTCGTCGCCGCGCGCGACCGAGGCCGCCACGAGTTCGGGACAGTGGTCATAGAGAGCGGTGTTCAGCAGCGTGCTCGATGCGAGGCCCAGGCTGTCGAAGAGTTCGAGGCAGCGCCACGCGCCCACGCGGTTGCCGTATTCGCGCCACGCGTAGTTGAGCACGTCGGGATGCGGCGCCGCAGGACCGATGCAGGCCCCCATGCCTTCGCCGAAGGCGAAGTGCTCGAGGTTGAAGCCGATATAGACCGCGAGCCGCGCGCCATTCGGCCACGCATGGTCGACACGGCGCGTGATGGGCAGGTAGTCGAAGCGGCCGTGCGCGGGCAGCGGGCCGGGGTAGCGGGTGGTCATCGATGCCTCCGGGTTGCTTTTCGAAGCGCCGCAAGTTGCATGCCGATGCATGAAAGCGGTCTGGGCCTACTCGCGAACAGGTGCCCGCGCCGGTTGCGGCAGCGCGGCGTACTGAGCATCTTGGATGGGCACATCCGGTAACCAGCTTCACGCAAAGGCGAAGGGCGGATACCGGCCGGACACCGGCGCAGCCGATGATGGCTTCGTCGGGTCTACCCGATCGACCGAAACTCAAGGAGAACCAAATGAAAACACTGCTCGCACTGCTCGTTGCATCCGCCACCCTGGCCGGCTGCGTGGCCGTCCCCTACGACAGCGGCCGCCCGCCGCCGCGCTATCACGGCGCGCCGGGACAGGGCTACGGCGACAGGGACCGCGACGGCATACCCAACCGCTACGACCGCGATCGCGATGGAGACGGTGTGCCGAATCGCTACGACAGCCGGCCGGGGAATCCGTACCGCTATTGATCGATCGTCGATCAAGACCTCAGCAGGCTGTGAAGCTCCTGGATTGAACGCTTGGGGTGAATTCCAGGCGGCAGGTGAGGGGCGACTTGCTTCGCGAAGAACTGATCCGCCTCCGCTTTCGATTGCCACACTTCAATGATTCGCCAGCCCCCTTCGATGGGATGCGCTGTGTGAAGCACGAACCCCGGCGCCTGCTTGAGACCGTCGGAGAGTGCGCTGAACATGCCTTCGTAACCCTGCCGGGTTTGGCCTTGGACTTCTGCGGTAACCAGGACTGTCATGATTGCTCTCCTTCTTGACGCAGGGATACTGCCTACTCCGTGGGCGGAAACGCCGGATAGCGGGGCAGGGGGTCGGCGAAGTGCACCCAGGGCAGGCGCTTCGACTCCCAGTAGTGGAGCGTGGGCGGCACCCGGCCGGGGTCGTCCAGGCTCCCGATCGTGATGTCGATGAGCCCCGGAATGTAGTCCGCGGTGAAGCTGATCTGCGTGCCGCAGCGCGCGCAGAAACCGCGGCGCGCACCCGGCGAGGACTCGTAGAGGGCCGGCCCGTTGTCGGGAAAAACCACCTGCGATTCCTGGTACATCGCCCAGGCCACGGCCGGCGCCGCGTTCGCGCGCCGGCACATCGAGCAATGGCACAGCGCCGCCATCACCGGATCGCCCGTGATGCGGTAGCGAACCGAGCCGCATTGGCAGCCGCCTTCGAGAACAGAGGGGTTTGGCACGAAGTCTCCTTTTCTTGCAGATGTCAGTCTCGGCAGGGTTCGCTGCTACGGGGCGCTTGCGGAAGCTGTTTGTCCAGCGATTCGCGGTAGCGCAGGCAGCCCCGGAGGAACTGTGGCCAGTCGGGCACGACAGGGACCGGATCCGAGCGCTCGGGCAGCAGCGCCCACAAGGCCGGGTGATGCCAGCACAGCTCGTGGCCCGTGCTGTCGCGATGTTCGCGGATGCCATGGCGCAACTTCTTCACTTCGGCGACCAGCTGGTCGCGCGACATGTTGTCCAGATCGGTGTCCATGCCGCCTCCTTCACAACACCACTTCGTAGTGGCGAGCGCTTCGGTCGTACTCCACCATCATGTCCTGTACTTTCCGGGGAACGACAGCCGTCTCCGCATCCTCGCCCGCGAAACCGTGGATCGCCTCGAGAGATGCCCACTGGGTGACGACCAGGAACTCCACACCCAGCGCCTGGGAGCGACGCAATATCGATGCGCTGATGAATCCGGGCATCGTGTTCAGCGCCGGAAAGGTCTCGATGCGCAGATGCTCGACATAGGCATCTGCCTGGGCCGGCTTCGCCAAGCCTCGCCAGTGACGCGAAATCATGAGTGGACCTCCATGGTGCGCGCCTCAACCTGAGGTGCACGAGTGAGCCAGCTCCCTGAGTGTTTGAACCTGCCAAGTGTGCTCGGCTTCGAAGGCCGTCGGGTCGTTGACCGCATAGCCGCCATAGGCATAGACCGAGGCATAGGCAGCATAGCCCGCCGCTTCGAGAGCCTGCCCGGCAAGTGCCTTGGCCACGGCGTAGGTCGCGGAGACTGCCGCATGGGCCGAGCCGTCGATCGAGTTGGAGCCGCGATGGCTGTTGGCCACGGCCGCGGTCTCCTGCGCGGCCTGGAGCAGCGCGGCCCGATCCGACCGGCCTTCGACAAAGGCCGCCAGAACCGAGACGCCGCCGATCGCTCTGGGGTCTTCGAGCAGGTGCTGTACGCGGCGAACACAGGCAAGACCGAAGGCGAGGCGAAGCGGCTCGTGCTGCTGCGCATCGATGCCGAGTTCGGCCGCGAGTCGTGAGAGTTCCTGGCTCATGGCAGTCTCAAAGGACTTTCCACTTGAGGAGCACGGCGGCGACCGCCGGCAGGCCGAAGATCAGCAGAAAGATCGGCAGCTCCTCGGCCACCGAATAGCCGGCCTTCGCCACCCCGATCCACATGTTGACCGCGGCGATCACGAACCAGAGCGCCACGAAGGCAATGGTCGCCGTGCGCATGGCATCCGCGAGGCCGTTGGACAGGAGCTTTGCCGCTCCCAGGCATGCCGCAAGAAGCACGAACCCTCCGACGATGAAGATCAGCGTGCGCATCAAGGTCCTTTCTGGTTCAACGGAAAAGCGTAAAGGACGAACGGCTCCGGATCTTCGATGGCGCCCGCCGCCGCGTACAGGCCGCGAGCCGCCTCGTTGTCCGGCTCCGTGGCAACCCAGGCTTCGGTGCAGCCCAGCGCCCTGGCGCGCGAAAGCAATGCCGCGACCAGCCGGCGGCCGATGCCCCGGCGTTGGTGGCTGGGCGCGACGCCGACCTCGTTGATGAAGAGCTGCGCACGCTGGTCGGGGTGGATGTAGTGGACGCCGGAAGCCATGCCCACGACCTGCTCGCCATCCAGCGCGACCGCCAGATGGTGCCGCGGATCGTTCAGAAACTCCTCGGCGAGCTTCGACTGCACATCGAAGTCGAACACGTCCGGCGCAACGTTCGCAAGCACCTCGGCCTCTTCGGGACCCAGCAATCTCACGACGACGGATGCGCCTTTCATGAAGCTCTGCCGCTAGGCATCCATGACCAGCTGCGTCTGCGTGACAACGGCGCACAGCTTGCCTTCGGCGGAGCGGATCGTCGTCTGCCACACCATGGTGGTCCGCCCGCGGTGGAGGGCGAGGCATTCGCCCGTGATCGTCGTGTTCGCGCGCGCGCCGCCGATGAACTTGGTGCTGGAGTCCGTGGTCGTCGTTCGCTTGCCCTGCGGCATGTTGATGAAGGTACCGACCGCACCGAGCGTGTCGGCGAAGGCCATGTAGGCCCCGCCATGCAGGATGCCGCCGGTGGTGCAGAGATCGGGCCGCACGGCGAGCTCGGCCACCACGCGCTCCGCTTCGAGCGCGACGATGCGCACGCCCATCAGGCCAGGGAACAGCGGGTTCAGGATCTGCTGGACGGCTTCGACGGAGGGGAGCGGCTGGGCTGTCATGGGTCGGCTCTCGTGTTCTTGATGTAGGCCGGTGCCTGCGCATGATTCTCGTAGCCGCCGTACCTGGTGGAAGAGGGGTAATACTCCGCGCCGAACTGCACCTTGCCGGCAGCCTCTTCACCGGCTTCGCTGGCAATGAAGGCGAGCATCAGATCGGTACCGGCGGAAACGCCCGCCGACGTCCAGACCTTGCCGTCCTGCACGTAGCGCTGCTCAAGCACCTCGACATCGCCGAGCGCGCGCAGGCGCTCCAGCGAGCCCCAGTGCGTCGTTGCCTTCCTGCCCGAGAGCAGGCCGGCCGCGTGCAGCACGAAGGCGCCGGTGCAGACCGACATCACCGCTCTGCAGTTCTTTGCCTGGTGGGCGACGAAGTCGACGAACACGGGGTTGTTGACTTCCCGGCGCGTGCCCTGACCCCCTGGAACGAGCAGGTAGTCCAGCGCGGGGCAATCGGCGAAGGACACATGCGGGTTGATCGACAGGCCCTTCGCGCAAGTGACGGGCCCGGGCGATTGGCTCACGATGAGGCAGTTCTGCGGGCCGTCGGCATGCCGGCTCCACATGGTGAGCATTTCCCACGGACCCACGAAGTCGAGCTCCTCGACTTGCTCGAAGACCAGGATGCCGAAGTTCATGAAGCTTCCTTCGAGGGCCGGTATGGCTGCGCCCCGAATCGGTTCGCCGACCTGGCGCGCGCTCGTTCGGCCTCGATCTCGCGGTCGCGCGGGTCGGCGGTGGTGACCAGCGACTCGATCAGAACGCGGGCCGCGGTCGCGACGTCTTCCACCGCGCGGTCGAAAGCCTCCTGATTGAGCCTGGACGGGCTGTTGAAGCCGCTGAGCTTGCGCACGAACTGCAGGGACGCAGCCCGTATTTCATCTTCCGTCGCGGGAGGTTCGAAGTTGAACAGCGTCTTGATGTTTCTGCACATGGTCGCTCCATGAGTTCGGTCTTCAAGTCTAGAAGGATACGCAGGCCATTGCTTTGACGCGCAGCACGGCCTCCTGCTGGAACTGCGCCTTGTACGCCGCGACGAGTTCCTGCACGGCGCTCTCGTTGGCCGTGTCGTCGGGATGAATGAGCTGGAGCACCTGCGACGCCTCTTGAACGATCGCGCCATCGGCGCCGCGCCACTGCCCTGACGCGGGCGACACGGTCAGGCCCTGCGGAAAGCGCGGCGTGACGGTGCCTTTCAGGAACTCGGCCCATTCCGCGGGCGTCACCACGCCGCCGCGGGGTTTGCCGGTACCGAAGAACAGCGAATCGTGGACGAGCGCCTGCTCTCCGCTTGCGCAGCCGGTGCCGTGCATCGGCGCACATGCGGTGAGCATGGCCGCCAGTACAGTGATAAGCGCGAAGCGGTCGAGGGACATCACGCCCCGCGTTTTAGCGCGTCTCTTTTCGTTTGCGCAAGCCGTAGGCCAAAAAGCCAAGCCCCAGAGCTGCGATGGGAAGCAGGTACAGCAGCACGCCGAGCCGGGGTTTGCTTCTGTCGATCACGGCCTGCGTGGGATCGGCTTTGTCCACATACACATGCACCGAGCTTCCCACCGGGAAGCGCGCCACGACCGCCTCCACCGAAGCGGCATCGCGCCATCCGTCGCCGGCAAAGAAGTAGCGATCGCTCTGGTACGCCTTACCGCCCACGTTGTAGCGGTAGACGATGCGCGGCGAGAAGGATTCGCCATGCGTGGCCGCCGTGCTGCCGCTGGATCGAACCGAGGCCTCGACGACCGTTGCGCCGACGGGGATGAAGGAGGAATGCGCTTGCGACTGCCGCACGTAGGAACCGAGCGCGGCGTAGATGAAATAGAAGGCCGCGATCAGGATGACGAGACCACCCACGGCGATGTCATAGCGGCGTGTGGGCACCGGGTATTTCCTCGAGCGCGTAGTACACGGCCTTTCCGTGCTGCTTGGCGAAGGCCACCATCTCGTCGGCGCCCGCAGACGCACCGCCGATGCGCAGGCAGCCATCGCACTGGGCGACCAGCCTGCGCGAGATGGGGTGGAAGATCTCGTTGAACACGGCATCTCCAATGCGCTTGGAGCCCGCGTGCTCGATGAGCGGAAGCGCGAACCACTCGCCCATGACGGGCAGGTGGCCGGCGCGGAACAACTGGAGCGAGGCTTCGGTCATCGCCGCGACGTTCCGGGCGATGAGCAAAGGGTCGTCGTTCGTGCCGGAACGGTAGGGGCCGGCGACCAGGATCATCTGGGGGTTCACTCTTCACTCCTGTTGGGCAGGCGGTTCTGCTCGGTGGCTTTGGTTCCGATCACGAGGGGCTGATAGAAAGCCCCATCGACACGCTTGACGTCCTGAAAGCCGGCTTTGTGCATCAGCTCGCAGAGCTTGTCGATGGAAACGGCGTAGTACTTCGACCGCATGGCGTATGTCTCGACTTCCAGAGTGGAGAGATCTTCCTCGATGAAGAAGAAGCTCAGGTCGTAGTGCTCGCCCACGAAGTCCCAGACTTGGAACAGCAGATAGCGCTTGCCGTTCTCGGCGCGAACGCCATAGGGCTTGACGAGATTCTTGCCTCGCGCTTCCAGCGCATAGTCTCTGACGGAAATGATGCATCCACCACCCGTGCGCAGGCAAGCGATCATCTGCCGGAACGCAAGCAGAAGATCATCGTCGGTGAGCAGGTGCGGCACGGAGTTGTCGCACGAGATGACCAGGTCGAAGCGCGAGCCGTGAAGAGCGTGCGCCTCGCGCATGTCGCCCACCGAGAAATCGATATCGATCTTCCTGGCGCGCGCTTCATGTCTTGCTCGCTCGATCTCCTTGGCGGACAGGTCCGAGCCGGTCACCGAATAGCCCCGCTCTGCGAGCGCGATGGCTTGGGTCCCGATCCCGCAGGACACGTCCAGCACGCTTCCGCAGCCCGGCCATTCGGACTCGATGAGCCTGGAGAGCTGATCGCCTTGTCGACGAACGCTGGCATCCCAGTCCTGGTAGATCAGGTGATAGAAGGGAGCGAGTTCGTCGTAGAAGTCCGTCATGTGCGGGCTACCCCTCACTCGGTTCGCGAAAGAGCCGGCCACCCGGCACGAGCGGCTCTGCGCATGATGGACTGAACTACCAATCGATGGAAGGGTGCGATGAGCCGGATGTACGTGCGCCCCAGGAGGTTGTGGCAATGCACGACGGTGGACACGACCAGGTAGGGCGCGCTTTCCGTGGCGACGGTCCGCGTCTGGTGCAACACCGACACCCGGAAGTCCAGGTGCTTGTCGTCTTCGCCCAGCAGGATTTCGTGCGTGCCCTTCTCATAGATCTTGAAGATGGAGATGCGGTCGTTGCGCGACCTGGAAGAAGGGCTTTTCAGGTGCCCCGAGGTCTTGAGGCCGAACCCGGCAACGAGCGTGTCACGGATTCGCATCAGGCCTGCTACCCACGGCGCTTGCTGGGAGAAGAGAAAACGCGCAAGCAGCTCGGGATCGGTGATCGCATCCTTCGGCAGGCGGACCGCGTAGGCGTCGGCCAGGTCCGTCGTCGCGTACGCGCGAGCGACGCGTGATTCGCTGGGAAGCGCCACGGAGGCGACGGACCAATCGTTGTCATGCATGGGGAGGCGCTCACACGGGACGCAACTGCTCGCTCAGCGAGCGGGTCTTCTCGGTAACGACATCGCCCGTGTGCAGCGTCGACTTGCGCTCGATCAGCATGAGATGGCATTCCTCTTCGGCCACCGGGTTGTGGCGTACGCCCTTGGGAACGACGAACATCTCGCCTTCGCGGAGCTCGACCGGGCCGCTTTCCATTTCGATGCGCAAGTGACCCTTGAGCACGAGGAAGAGCTCGTCCTCGTTCTCATGGCTGTGCCAGGCCAGCGAGCCGCGAACCTTGGCGACCTTGATGTAGGCGTCGTCGACCTCCGCGACGACGCGCGGCGACCAGAACTCGGTGAGCGAAGCAGCGACCTGCTTGGGGGAGGCGACATTCGGCATGGATTCTTTCTGTGGGGTGAGCGTCAACTGGAGAGAACACACGAGGCTTCGATCTTCCCGAGCAGCCATTGCAGCCCCGCCAGGTGCTGCTGGTCATGGCTGCAAAGATAGTGCACCAGGCTGCGCAGCGACAACGGGCCGTAGCCTTCGAACTCCGCGGTGCGATCGAACTGTTCGTCGCTCAAGCCGGTGATGAGCGCGAGGGTCTTCGTGCGTGCCTCCCTGAAAGAGGCAAAGACGGCGGCCGTGTCGGCCGTGGCGTAGGAGCGCGACTTGGCAAGCTCCTCGCTTTCGATGGATGCGAGCAAGGGGTTGGACTCATTCAGCGTGCGCTGGAAGCGCACGTGATAGCCCTCGATCTCGATGTCGCGCACATGGCAGACCTGCTCGATGGCGGTGAATGCTTCGCTGGGCACGCCATCCCAGGACGGCGGTGCCCAGTGCTTGAACGCCGCCGGAATGGCGGCGTAGTGCGCCTCCAGCTGTTGTGGGAAGCTTTCGAGTGCGTGGAGCGTGATGGGGTTCATGAGAATTGCGTGAGCTGCGACTGCCGGCCTCAGGCTTGTGAACGCTTCCGGGCCGTGACTTCGATCTCGATCTTCATGCGCGGGTCCGCCAGCCCGGCAGAGATCATCATCGCCGCCGGGCGCACCTCGCCGAAGTACTTGCGCAGCACCGGCCAGCATGATTCGAACTCGGCGCCGTTCGGCAGCACGTAGGTGACACGCACCACGTCCTTCATGTTCGCATCGGCCCGCTGCAGCGCGGACTCGATGTTCTTCAGGCACTGCTCGGCCTGCTCGACCACGCTGTCCGAGATGGTCATCGTTGCGTAGTCGAAGCCCGTGGTGCCTGAAACAAACACCCAGTCGCCATCGACGACGGCGCGCGAGTAGCCGATCTGTTCTTCGAAGGTGGAACCGGAGCTGATGAGTTTTCGGGTCATGGAGTATCCATCGAGGTGAAGTGGAGGAAAAGATCGAAGGCAGGCGTTCTTATCGAAAGAAGTTCAGGCATCTTGTGGCTCGACACCTGACTCTCCTCCGAACTGAGGCAAGGCATCGTTGATGGTGTGCCATGCTGCCTTGTGGCTGACGAAGTAGTGAGCGGAGGGTTTGGCCGGTAGCTCGCCCTCGATAGCGCCCGCGGGAACGCCAACTACATTGGAGAAGCGAGCGTCGCTGGTGTAGACGTGCGAGCCGCAGACCTTGCAAAAGTGGCGCGTGACATTCTCGGTGGCCTGGAAGACTGAAAGAGAAGCCTGCCCTGAGAGGCTGAGTGCTTCCTTGGCGAAACTCACCCAGGTGGTGAACGCGGCGCCGCTCAAACGACGGCACTGCCCACAATGGCATTGGACGACGCTTCGTGGTGTGCCCCCACAGCGGAACCGGACTGCTCCGCAGAAGCAGCCGCCGGTTGCGACGATGGGTGCGGGTGCTTTCATGAGGGGTGTGAAGAAAGCGCCTGAGGGTTGACGCAAGCGGCGCCGCTGGGCGTCTGCTTGATTGACGGGTTAGGTGCCTGTTGCATTCCGCAGCCGTTCGATTTCCCCCACAGCGATGTCTCGGTGAAATGCTGACTCCTCGAGGGTGATGTACTCCTGGAAGGTTTCGACAGCGCTCTCGAGATCTCCGGCGAGCTCATACTCTGATGCCTGGAACATGTACCGCGTCAGCAGGCGGTTCGACTCAGAGTGTTCGCTGGGTTGTTTGAGGTACTCCGGCATGAGCTCCGGCGCGACTTCGTAGACCCGTTGTCGTAGCTCGCTGATCTCCGCCAAGGTCTCGCCAACCCGTTCGATGTTCTCTCGCACCGGTGCGAGTTTTGCGTCGCGAATCTCGCTCGCCGCATGATCGAGCAAGGTGGCAGCCACCGACAACAGACGATGAATGGATTCAGGCGTTGCCACGATTGATGCACCTAGCGATCGAGGAGAGCGGCCCGACCCGGATCGCCGAGACAGGTCCGCCTGTTGGAAAGGTTAGACCGCATACTGCCACCGCAGACCATGCGGGAGTGAACGCGGGCCGAAGACGAAGTGTAGGACGCGACGGCGGCTCTTGCCTGCGGCCTTGGACGACGCGTGCAACAGCAGGGGGCGCATGACGAGGGCCGCTCCTTGCTCGGCTTGGCACCTCATCTCTGTGGCTGCGTTGCGGGTGAGAACGGCAACGTTGGGCTCAATGCGGCCGTGAAGATGCGAACCAGGGACAACACGAAGAGGGCCGTCATCCGCTGTACAGGCGTCAAGATGGACGCGCACGGCGACCAATTGCTCCAGGAGGTCGACAGGCGCTTGAACGAAGAGCGATCCCTCCTTTTCCGACCAGCCGCGAAGGCTTGGTTCGTCGACCCGATCAGCGACGGGAATGCTGAGATCCTGGTGTATGGGCACCAGCCAGTTGTGTGCGAGGGACTTCTCGAAGTACGTGCATTGGACGGCAACATGCTCTGTCGGAACCAGCAAGGATGGAGCCATGTGCTGGCGAAGGCGCCGCGCCAGCGAGGCGCACCACGACTGCGGCAGCAGGCAACGCGTGCCGCCTGAGGGCGTGCTGAGTTGCAAGTGGGCAGAGATGGATTCGCATTCTTCTGCCCGTATCACGTCCGGGACGAGCGAGAAGCCTTCGGCCGCGAACGAATCGGCCTGCGAACGGAAACCGATCGGACAAGGTGATTCGCTGAAACGACAGGTTGGCCGGGTCACATGCGGCCCTGGCATCAAGACGGTTGCGGACCGTCGTAGCCCTCGATGATGACCAGGTCGATGGTGGAAACAGGCACACGCAACTTGAGCGCTTCCTGATACTCGGCCGACTTCCAGCAGTCGAGGGCAGCCTGGTACGACGGGAACTCGATCACGACGTTGCGCGTGCGGCTGGTGCCCTCGGGATTCTCGAAGCGGCCGGCGCGCACGAGGAAGTGCGCCCCGAACATCTTGAAAGGCTTTGCATTGGCTTCGACGTAAGCCTTGTAGGCCTCCGTGTCGGCGACGTCGACCCGGGCGATCCAGTATCCCTTTGGCATTTGCGTTCCCCTTCGATCGCAGGAATTCTTGCTCAATTGCCGGGAGGCCGGCAACTCAACGCGGAAACTTGAGGCACCTGAGACGTTGACGGCTCAAGTGGGCTTGAGGCGCACGACGGGCCGCTGCGGCTTGCGGCGCGCAACTTCCTTGAAGCCCACGCGGTCGTACATCGACTTGGCACCGAACCACATCTGATCGTCATTGGCCCGGCCGGGTTTGTCCACGGGGTAGGCCTCGAGCAGCTTGGCGCCCTGTTTCCTGGCGTAGGCAATGGCTCCGTCGAGGAGCGCCTGCGCCACGCCCTGGCCGCGACGCTCGGATGGCACAACGAAACAGATGATCGACCAGACGGGCCGGTCGTCGACCGCCTTCATCACGGGTGAGCGCTTGAGCCTGGCATATTCCTCGCGTGGGCCGAGCGATACCCAGCCGACCGGGACTTTGCCGCGATAGCCGATGAGGCCTGGTGGCGTGCCGGCGTCCACGAGTTCTTTCAGGTCCGCGCGATCGGCGTGAGCACGCGTTGTCCCTGAGGGCAAGGCTCCGTGAGCGCCGCTTCGGCGGTAGTGCATGCACCAGCACCCACGAGCCACCGAGCACCCCTTGGCATTGAACAGCGCTTCGAGGTCAGGCCAGCGCTCGGGCGTGAGGGGCAGGACTGTGAGCTTCATGGGGCTTGCTCAGGGCGCCATGTCGGCATGCGCGGGCCACTCTTCACTTCGCCGCCTCCACCTTCACCCGCCCATTCGGCACCTCCCCGAACATCTCCGGCGCATACAAGGCCTCGACCCGGCTCGGCGGCAGCGCAAAGTCCCCGACGTTGTTCAGGCGAACCGTGTACTCCATCTTCACCACCCCCTTCGGCAGGTGCTGGTAGTAGCTGCGGAAGGCCTCGAAGCTGCGTTCCTCGAAAGCCGGCCAGCCGGCGCCGGAGCGCTTCTCGCCCTGCGTCGCGATCTGCGAATCGCGGCCCAGGCCGCCGCCGAGGATGGTGGCGCCGCCGGGGATCGGGTCGGTGATCGCGACCCAGGTCATGTCGGCGCTGGCGTTGACTTCCAGGCTCACGCGCAGCACGTCGCCGCGCGTGTAGATGCCCTGCACGGCCTGCTCGACCGGGGTGATGGTCTTCTTGATCGCATAGCCGGCCGCGAAAGGCGCCTTGAGCTGCACGGCAGCGATGGACTGCAGCGTGAGCCAGGGCTTGCCGCTGCCGGACTGCGTGACCAGCAAAGTGTCGCGCGCCGCGTTCGATGCCGGCCAGGGCAGGAACATGGCGTTGTTGCGCAGGTTGCCCGGCGAGGCGGGGGCGCCGAAGGCCGTGGTCTGGTTCGGCGCGCCGCCGGCGTCGCTGGTCTTGATGCGCTCGACCTTGCGCCAGTCCACCTGGGCCTTGATGGCGCCGAGGTTGGCCGCGGTGATGCCCGCGACCGGCGCGCTTTCGAACTGCTTCGAGAATTTTTCCAGCGCCAGCCCGCCCCACAGGTTGGCGGTGGTGGTGTGCCACGCGCCGTTCTGCTGGCGGCCGATGAAGCCGGTGGCCAGCTTGCCGATGTCGTCCTTCCAGGCCGGATCGTCCAGCACGGTGAGCAGCAGGCGTGCGGTGTTGACGTCGCCGTTGGTCATCAGCCACCACCAGTAGTCCTCGCGCTCGGTGCTGAAGACCAGCTTGGTCCCTTGATAAGACAGGCGCGCCTTGAGCACGTTGTCCGCCTCGGCCATGCGCTGCTGGCGCTGCGGCACGTCTTGCACGCGCTTGAGGATGTTGAGCCAGTCGATGACGGCGCTGGTCGGCCACTGGTTGGGCGCGATGGTGATGCTGCCGGCCATGCGGCCCTGCGCCTTGCCGTAGCGCGAGAGCGCTTCCAGTGCGGCGAGCTTGCGCACGTCGAGGTCCTTCTGCGGGCTCCAGAACTCGCGCTGGATCCTGCCTTCGACGAAGGCGATCAGGCCCTGCTCCATGGGCGCGCGCGCCGTATCGGGCAGCGCGAAGGCCGGATCGAGCGCCGCCGCTTCATGCGTGGCCGCGAGCAGGTAGGCCGTCAGGATGTCGCTGCCGCGGTTGGCTTCACCGTCGCGCGGCGGGAAGTAGTTGGCCAGGCCGTCGCTGTCGAGGTAGCTCGGCAGCTGCGCCACCACCGTCTGCCAGGCCTTGCCGTCGCGCAGGCCGATGGACTTGCTGGCCTTCTGCTCCAGGCAGGCATAGGGGTAGGCGGCGAACCAGTCGCGCACGCCCGTCAGGCCTTCGGCCAGCCGGGGCTGCAGGGAAAGCTTCAAGCCGCCGCGGCCGGGCAGGGCGTCGGCGGGCGGCGCCACGTCGAGCGTGAAGGGCCCGTCGAGCTGCACCAGCGTGGCCTGCTGCACCGTCAGCGGCACGCCCGGCACGATGCGCTGGCGCAGCTTGAGCGCATCGCGCGCGCCGCCGATCGTGTCCTTGGCCTCGATCTCCCACAGCAGCGCCTCGGCGCGCGTCTGCGCGAGCTGCGCGGGCGCGGTCACGCTCCATGCGAGCTCGCGCGCCTCGCCGGGCGGGATATCGACCGTCTGCGCCTCCAGCTTGAGGAGCGTGGCACGCGGCGTGGCTTCGACCTTCATCGCCTTCTGCGTCGTATTGCGCAGCGTGATCTGGGCGCGGAACTGGTCGTCCTCGCGCACCAGCGGCGGCAGGCCGCTGACGATCTGCAGGTCCTGCGTGGCCTGGATCGAGGTCTGGCCGGTGCCGAACAGGCCGGTGCCCGCGTCGGCCACCGCGACGATCTTGAAGGTGGTCAGCGCGTCGTTGAGCGGCACCGTCACCGTGGCCTGTCCGTTGGCGTCGAGCACCACCGCCGGGTTCCACAAGAGCAGGGTGTCGAGCAGCTCGCGCGTCTGGCCCTTGCCGCCGCCGCCGCCCGCGGGCACGGCCTTGCGGCCGTAGTGCCGACGGCCGACGATTTCCATCTGCGCCGTCGAGGTGCTCACGCCCCAGCTGCGCCGCTGCAGCATGGCTTCGAGCAGCTTCCAGCTGTCGTTGGGCATCAGTTCCAGCAGCGCCTGGTCGACCGCGGCCAGCGCCACCTCGGCGCCGGCGGCTGGCTTGCCGTCGGGCAGCTTGGCCGAGATGGTGACCAGCGCCTTGCCGCGCACCGGATAGCTGGGCTTGTCGCTCGACACCTTGACCTCGATCTGATGCGCCTGCGTGCCGACGCGGATCTCGGCCAGGCCCAGCCGGTAGGCCGGCTTGCTCAGGTCGACCAGCGCGGTCGGCGCCACGTACTCCTTGCCCTCGTACCAGAAGGCGGTCCACCATTCGCGCGGCGCCTTGAAGCCCCAGGTGAAGAAGCTGTACCACGGCACTTCGCGCAGCCGGCCGCGCAGCGCGAGCACGCTCACGTAGGCGTTGGGCCCCCACTCGGGCTTGACCCGCAGGCTCACCGTCGGATCCTGGCCGTTGAGCTGCACCACCTGCGTCTCGATCACGCCCTCGCGCTCCACCGACACCAGCGCAGTCGCAAAGCGGAAGGGGCTGCGCACCTGGAACTTGGCCGTCTCGCCGGGCTGGTAGCTCTTCTTCTCGGGCAGCACGTCGATGCGGTCGTGGTCCTCGCCGCCGAACCAGAGCTCGCCCTGCTTCGTGACGTAGACCGAGCTCGCGGCGCGGCTGTCGCGGCCGTCTTTGTCGGTGGCGCTGGCGATCAGTTCGACCTGGCCGGCTTCCTTGAGCTCGGCCTCGCACAGCAACAGGCCGCGCGCATCGCTCTTGCCGCTGCACACGGTGCCGATCTCCTTGACCTCGGTCTTGTTGTCATAGGTGTAGAAGCCGCCCACCATGCGCTTGCGGCTGGTGGTGGTGATGCGCGCGATGGCACGCACGTTGAGCGTCACGCCTTCCTGCGGCTTTCCGCTCAGTCCAAGCGCCAGCGCCTGGAACTTGAGCTTCTGGCTGGTCGAGACCCAGCCCTCGGTCTTGATGCCGGCGATCACGGCCGCGGGCCACAGCGTCTGCACGCTGCGCAAGGTCTGCACCTCGCCGTTGGGGTCGGAGTAGGTGGCTTCGAGCAGCAGCTCGCGCGGCGTGGCCTTGGCAACGGGAATCTTCTCGATCGTGAGCTTGCCGGCGCCGTCCTTGCTGAGCGTGAGCGGCAGCTTGTCGGCGATCACCCGCAGGTCCTGTGCGGCCGAATCGGATTCGTCGGCGTCGACCGCGATGAGGCCATCCTTGCGCGGCGGCGAGAAGCTGAAGGCGTCGAAGTCGGCGAACGAGAGGCTTTTGGCTCGCACCGCCGCCGACACGCGCACCGGCAGGTTGGCCGCGGCGCCGCCGGCCACGTAGTTGATCTGCACCTCGGTGGGCAGCGAAGTCGCGGCCACCAGCGGTTTCTTCTCGCTGGGCGCGATGCGGCCTTCGAGCACTGGCAGGCGGAACTCCTCGACGCGGAACTGGCCGGTGCTGGAGCTGCGCATGCCGCCTTGGTCGCCGTCCGTGCCTTCCTTGCCGCTCTTGAGCTCGACCTGGTAGACGCCGAGCTTGGCCGCGGACGGAATCGCGAAAGTGTTCTCGCCGCTCTGCCCGCCGGTCGCGGTCTTGCGCCACTTGAGCGGCTGGGTGTACTGCTGGCCGCTGCCCACATGCGTCACGACCAGCGTGTCCGGCAGGGTCTGCGGCAGCCCGAAGCCTTTGCTGGTCTGGGTGCGGATCAGGTGCTTCATCGACACGGTTTCGCCGGCGCGCAGCAGCGTGCGGTCGAACACCGTGTGGGCGACGCGGTCGGGCTGCGGCTCCAGGCTGGTCGGCACGTTGAAACGCCAGGGCTCGATGCCGCGCTGCCAGTCGCTCCAGGTGAAGGCGAGGTCTTCCACGCCCTTGTCGTCCTTGGCGCGGGCGCTCACGAAGTAGGCGTCGCCGCTGTAGTCGTCTTCGGTGGAGCAGCTCGGCGCGTTCGGCGCGATGCCGGCGAGCTGCACCAGCCCGCGCGCATCGGTGCTGCCCGCGGCCACCTCGCGGCCGGTGCAGTCCGAGACGCGCACGGCGGCGTTGGCCACCACCTTGCCCTTGTCCAGCGTCGTGACCCAGGCCACCGCGTTCTCGCGCCCCAGCTTGAAGTGCACCGCGAGGTTGGTGGCCAGCGCCGTGGTGCGCACGTACATCGTGCGGCCGGTGCCGTAGCGCTCGTCGAGCAGCGCGTCGCCGAGTTTTTGCGATGCGATCTCGAGCACGTGGAAGCCGGGCGTGAGCGGGATGCCGATCACCTCGAAGGGCCGCGGATCGCCGCCCTCGGCCTTGGGCATGTCCAGCGTCTTCACGTTGGCCTGGCCGCCGAGCAACGAGACCATGCGGGTCTGGATGCGCTCGCGCTCGTCCTTGTCGATCACCTTGGGCAGCGCACCCTTCACGTCGCGCGCGGCCTCCTTGCGGTCGATCGTGTAATTGCTGTCATAGCGCCGGACCTTGCGGAACCACGCGATGATCTCGGCGTCGGTCTTCGGGTTCATGTCGCTGACCTTGCCCGGGGTGAGCGCCTGCACCTGCAGCGCGGGCTCGACGCGCCGCACCGTCACCGGCATCAGCGCCGCGCCGCCGGGCTCGGCCAGGCGCTCGACCACGCCGAAAGGCGAGGCGGCGAACTTGGCCAGCGGCGGCATGGCGCCGGTCGCGACCTTGAGCGGAAAGCTGTCGGGCGAGGCCAGCGCGCGGCCCGAGGCATCCACGAACTTCGCCGGCAGCTCGATCGTGAAGGGCGTCTGCTCGGCGAAAGGCGGTGGGAAGCTCACCGAGTCGACCACCGCATCCTCGGCGGCGTTCTCGTCGTCGAACTTCGGCTTGATCGTCTTGCCGCCGCCTTTGAGCGTGATCTGCGCCGCCAGCTTGCGCGACACCGGCGCATTGAACTGCAGCACCATCGGCTTGAGCGGCAGGCAGGCCGACTGCGCGCTCTCGCGCTCGCAGCTGAAGGACACGGCGAAGGGCTCGCGCACCTGGAAGCTGAGCCGCCGCTCGATGTTGTTGAGCACGCCCGAGGGCGTGGCGACGCCCTTGCCGTAGACCAGTTGCACGCGGCCGCCCGGCGTCAGCGTGCGATTGCACTGCAGCGTGACGAAGTGCAGCGGCGTCTTCTCGGCTTCCTTGTCGCGGCTGAAGGCCTTGAGCAGGGCAGTGCGCTGCTCGCCCTCGACGAGCTTGACCGGAATGCGCTCGCCGACGCCGTCGGCCTGGCACCAGACGTTCTCGCGCACGCTCTCGAGCGTGGCCGGCCCGTTGAGTTCGAGCATGAACTGCTGCTCTTCGTCGATCTTGCCGTAGCTCGGCTGGTGGTTGCGCACGAAGGGGCCGCCGCTGTTGAACTGGTAGCGCTCCGGGCCGGTGAGGTCGGCGCCGGAAGCCGACTTGAACGAACTCACCCGTGTCACCGTGCAGCGCACGCCGGGCGGCAGGTCGTTCTCGAAGTCGTACACCCACTGCTTCTCGCCGGCCCAGCGACCGGTGCCCTTGGCCGCCTGCGCGTCGGTGCAGCTCACGGCCAGCGGGGCGGGTGCCTTGGGGTCGCCGAAGTTGACGGCCGCCTGGTCGAACTTGGCCACCACCTGCCGGATGCGCGCCACCTCGCCCTGCGGCGTGAGGCTGGTGATCTGCAGCGCATGGGCGCCGAGAGAGATAAAGGCCAGTGCGGCGGCCGCGAGGGCACGCGTTGTCGTTCTCGTTTTCAACAGACTTCTCCTTCGGGGCGCGAGCGTAGCGCAACTCGGCGCGTTCGCCCCTGGCACGCCATAGGCCTCCACTATGATCGATCGATATGAAACTGTTGTTGAGCCACCCTGCAGGCAACCAGAATGTGCGCGCAATGCTCGATGGCTTGGAAACAGCCGGCATGCTGGCCCGCTTCTCGACCACGCTCGCCGTATCGCCGGACAGCTTTGCACTGAAGCTGGTGCCCGAGGGGCTGAGCCGCGACCTGCTGCGGCGGCGCTTCAAGGTGCCGCGCGAGAAAATCCTCCAGCACCCCTGGCGCGAGGTAGCGCGGGCCCTGTGCAACAAGGTCGGCTGGAGCTATCCGCTGCGCCACGAAAATGGCTTTGCCTCGATCGACGGCGTGCTGCAGGATTTCGATCGCTTCACCGCCGGGGTCTTGCCGGGGGTACACCGGCAGCACGGCCTGGGCGCCGTCTACACCTACGAGGACTCCGCCCTCGACACTTTCAAGGCTGCGAAAGCGCTGGACCTGAAATGCGTCTACGACCTGCCCATTTCCTTCTGGGAAGTAGGTCGCCGGCTGATGGAGGATGAACTGCAGCGCCTGCCGGCCTGGGCCGGCGCCATGGGCGGCGGCATGTCCGACTCGCCGGCCAAGCTGGAGCGCAAGGCGCAGGAGCTGGCGTTGGCCGACCTGGTAGTGGTGCCCAGCCGCTTCGTGGCCGACTCGCTGCCCTCCTGGGCCGCGCAGAAGGCCAAGGTGCTGTCGCCCTTCGGCTCGCCGGCAACGACCGGCACGCCCTCGCGAGAGGCGCCCGATCCGTCGCGGCCGCTGCGCGTGCTCTTCGTGGGCTCCATGGGCCAGCGCAAGGGCCTGGCCGACCTGTTCCAGGCCATGCAGCTGCTCAAGGGCGAGAACATCGAGCTCGTCGTCATGGGCTCCCTGCTCAACGACCTGGCCTTCTACCGCAGCCAGTACCCGGGCTTCACGCACGAGAAGGGCCGCCCGCATGCCGAGGTGCTGAAGCTGATGCGCAGCTGCGACGTCTTCTGCCTGCCCTCGCTCTACGAAGGGCGCGCGCTGGTGATGCAGGAGGCGATGAGCCAGGGCCTGCCGGTCGTCATCACGCCCAACACCGGCGGCGAGGATCTCGTGATCGAGGGCAAGACCGGCTTCCTGGTGCCCATCCGCTCGCCCGAGAAGATCGCCGAGAAGCTCGCCTGGTTCAACCAGAACCGGCAAGAGCTTCCCGCGATGAAAGAGGCGGCGATGCAGCATGCGGCCAGCTACACATGGCAGAACTACAGCCAGGTCGTGATCGACGCGATCCGCAAGCTGGCGCCGTAGCGAATCCACCTGCCTGACCGCCGAGCAATGACGCCCGGCACCCCTCCGATGAATCGCTACTGGGAAATCGATGCGCTGCGCGGCTTGATGCTCGTGCTGATGACGGTCACCCACCTGCCGACGCGCTTCACCGATCCGCTGGGGCAGCCCTTCGGCTTCGTCTCGGCGGCCGAGGGCTTCGTCCTGCTGTCGGCCTTCGTCGCCGGGCTGGTCTACACGCGCATCGGGCAGCGGCAGGGCGTCGATTCGATGCGCCGCGCCTTCTGGCGGCGCGCGCTCAAGGTCTACATGGCGCAGGCGGCGACGCTGTTGTTCCTCTTCACCATCATCGGCACGGTCGGCACGCGCATCGACCAGCCGGCTGTGAAGAACCTGCTCTCCTACTACCTCGCGGATCCGTCCGAAGCCTTCGTCTTCTCGCTGCTGCTGGTGTACGAGCCGGCCTTGCTCGACATCCTGCCGATGTACATCTTCTTCATGCTGATGAGCCCGTGGGTGCTGGCCTTCGCGCTGCGCCACGGCTGGACCGGCGTGGTGGTCGCCAGCGCGACGCTGTGGGCGCTGGCGCAGTTCGGGCTGAGCGAGCGGCTCTATGAGCTGGCGGTGCGCTATCTCGGCCTGCCCGTGCCCTTCCACGAGATGGGCGCCTTCAATGCCTTCGCCTGGCAGTTCCTGTGGTTCGCGGGGCTGTGGATGGGGGCGAGCCGCAACGCGCCCGATGCGAAGCCGTTCCGGTTCCCGAATTGGCTGGTGGCGCTGGCCGCGGCGGCAGCGTTGTACGGCTTCTGGTGGCGGCACCACGGTATCAATGGCCAGGCGCCCTTCGGCGGCGACGAGCAGATGAACCTGCTGTTCGACAAGTGGCAGCTCGGGCCGCTGCGCATCGTCAACCTCGTGGTGCTCGGCATCCTCGCAGTGCGCTTCGGGCCGGCGTTCATGCGGCGCATCCCGCGAATGCGCCGGCTCGAAGCCATGGGCTCGGCATCGCTGCCGGTGTTCTGCGCGCACCTGGTGGCGGTGCTGCTGGTGCTGGCCTTCTATGGCGACAGTCAGACGGCGCGGCCTTGGTGGGGCGATGTGCTGCTGCTGGTGGCGGTGTTCGGCTGGCTCTACGCAGTTGCACGCACCGCGCTCTGGCTGGGGCGCCGGGCCCGGGCCCGGGACAAGAACGACGACGCTCCCACCGTCTGGCCGGACTGAGCATTAGTTCACGCAAGTCGATGGAAATTTCGGCACGCGCGTGGGACGGGCCGAGCCGTGCGCCGGTTCGCGACAACATCGCGGGGAGGAGAAATATGACCATCGAACTGAACGCAAGACCGCTGCGGGCCGGCGGCTACCTGTTGGCCATGCTCGCGCTCGTGGCCTGTTCGCCGCGCGTGCCCAGCAAGCTCGACGAGCCCATGATCCAAAGCCTCACCAGTGCGGGTGCACGCGCGGCCGCGCAGCGTGATGCCACTGCCTTGTGCAGCCAGCTCACCGACGACGCAAAGATCCGCCTCGTGGAGGTGCGCTTCACGGGTTCGGACATCAAGCGCTTCGATAAGCCGCAGTGGTGCGAGCACCTGAAGCTAGGCTACGCGGCCATGCCTGCCAACGTGGAGGTGAGCACCAGCGTGAACCTGCGCTCCATCGCCATCGCAGCCGACGGCAAGAGCGCAAGCCTGGAGGCGGATGTCATAGAAGAAATCAACCTGGGCGGGCGCGGCCTGCGCATGACCAGCCAGCAGAGCGCTACCGTGGTGCTGGTGGCGGGGCAGGCCAAGTACGCGGAGGTGAGTGCGCGTATCACAGGCGGGCAGTGAGCTGAGCCATCGCGGCTCGGCACTTCGGCGCTAAGAGCTTATCCGTAAATAGTAAACTACGCCTCCGAGCCGCATTGAGCGCGGTGTCGGAGCGAGACGATGACGGCAAAGCGAGTCGAGTCCTGGGTGGTGACGGATGAGTTCTGGCAGCGGGTCGAACCGCTGATTCCGGCGCGCGCCGCATTGCCGAAGAAGGCGTACGTTCGAAGTCCTGGCGCAGGACGACCGCCGAAGCCTGCGCGGCAGGTGTTCGAGGCCATCGTGTACGTGCTGCGCACGGGGTGCCAGTGGAAAGCATTGCCCAAGGAACGCTTCGGCAGCGCCAGCGCCATCCACAAGCGCTTTCTCGAGTGGGAGAGGGCAGGCTTCTTCGAGGCACTGTGGAAGGCAGGGCTGGCGGAGTATGACCAGATGCAAGGCATCGCCTGGCGATGGCAGAGCGTTGACGGGGCGATGTTCAAGGCTCCCTTGGCGCAAGAATCTGTCGGACCGAACCCGACGGACCGGGGGAAAAAAGGGGAGCAAGCGCCACCTGCTGGTGGACGGCCGTGGCGTCCCGTTGTCGTTCATCGTGACCGGGGCCAACGTGAATGACGGCAAGCGAATCGATGAGGTCCTCAGCGCCATCGTGGTCGAGCGCGAGCGGACGCCAATTCGACGCAGCAAACACCTGTGCGCAGATGCCGGCTACCGAAGCGCGGAGGCCCTTCACATCATTGAGTCGCACGGCTATATCCCTCATGTCGTGGACCGTAGGCAAGAGACTGAGGCCAAACGGCGCCAGCCGTGGAAGAAGGCTCGCCGTTGGGTGGTCGAGGTATGCCACAGTTGGTTCAACCGCTTCCGCAAGCTGTTGGTGCGCTACGAGAAGCTCGAACGCAGCTTCCTCGCACTGAATCATCTTGCCGCCGCAATCATTGCCTACCGAAAGGTGCCGCTGGCGGTGAATATTATTTACGGATAACTTCTAAGGTGGCGCCGCGACAATTGATCAGATTCCCTCGGGCAGTCCCAACCCAGAATCGCGCCTGTTCCGGCGCGTGAAGGAAGCGCAGCCGGATCCGGCTGCGCTCTTTCAGGGACGGAACAACAATGAACAAGCGATTCCATCGCGTGGTCTTCAATGCCGCGCGCGGGCTGAGGGTGGTCGTGCAGGAGACTGCACGCAGGGCGGGTGGGGCGCCGATCGTGGTGGCGCTGCTCGCGGCGGCGCCTGCATCGGCCCAGATCGTTGGAGCACCCAACGTACCAGGCCACCTGCGGCCCACGGTGCTGGTCGCGCCCAACGGCGTACCCCTGATTAACATCCAGACCCCCTCCGCGGCCGGCGTCTCGCGCAATCTCTTCAACCAGTTCGACGTCCAGCGCGGCGGCACGATCCTCAACAACAGCCGCACCGATGTGCAGACGCAATTGGGCGGCTTCGTCCAAGGGAATCCCTACCTGGCGACCGGGCCCGCGCACATCATCCTCAACGAAGTCGTCAGCGGCATACGCAGGGCACCGAGCAGGGCATCGAGGGCCAGAACATCGCCATCAGCACCGGTACGCTGACCAACACCTCGGGCGCCATCTGCGCCGACGTCAACACCACCATCACCAGCGGCGGCACCATTGCTGCCGGCAACACCGTCACCCTGGAATTCATCTGGAGCGGCAATGCTGCATGCGGTCTGGCCGTGACGGATGCCACGGGGCCGGATGCGCCGGTTCCTGTGCTGCCTGCGGAAGTGATCGAGGACTGTCTCGCACCAGGGTGAGCGCCACTTTCCTGCTGGAGCAATCGGACTAGGGCACAACAGCAGAGGCCGCCGCGGGCAGGTGCCCCGCAATCACCGACCGCCACAACCTGTACCCCTCGTCATTGAGATGCAGCATGTCCCCGCGGAACAACTCCGCGCGCGGCCTTCCGTCAGCACCGAGCATCGGCGTATAGATATCGATGGATTCGCTGTTCGGCAGCCGATTCAAATACGCCCCGATGATGTCGTTGGTCTCGCGCATCTGCGGCAGTAGCTTCTCGCGCGAGGGGCTGGGCTTGATCGAGATGTAGCTGATGCGCGTGTCCGGCAGTTCGGCGCGCACGGCGTTGGCGAAGCGGGCAAAGCTCTCCAGTATCTGCAGCGGCGAGTGGCCCTCGGCCAGGTCGTTGTCGCCGGCGTAGACCAATACGTGGCGGGGCTTGTAGCGCACCACGAGTTCGCGGGCGAAGTAGCTGCAGTCGGCCATGGTCGAGCCGCCGAAGCCGCGGTTGATGACCACCGGCAATTGCGGGAAGTCCTGCGCGAGCCGGGTCCAGAAACGGATGGTGGAGCTGCCGACGAAGAGCACGCCGCCTTCGCCGGGCGGGTTCTGCTTGTCGGCACGGGCGAAAGCGGCGAGCTCGCTCTGCCAGCGGCTTTGGGCGGCAAGGTAGGCCTGCGAGGGCGCCGTGTCCGTGGCGGTGGGCTGCGCCTGCGATGGGAGCGCCGTCAGCAGCAACAGCAGTGCGAGCGGAAGAAGAAGGGCGAAGCGGGTTGCGGCAACAACAAGAGTCATCGTCAAAGCGTCTTCTCGATCAGCGGCCCCTTGAAGAGCACCGGCCCCGTCGGCCCGCGCTCGCTGGGCACGCCGCCTTTGGGTTCGAGGCTGATGGCCAGCGCCGGTACGGAGCGCACGTCGGCTTCCTGCGCCGTCAGCTTGAGCGCCGCGTCGCGGCCGAGCACGCCGAGCGATCGCGGCGCGCCGCCGGGGGGCAGGGCCCACAGTTGCAGCGACTTGTCTTCGCCTTCGCGGTAGGCGCCGACGCGTTGCAAGACCAGCTGGCGGTTCTTGGGGTCGAAGGTCACCAGCATGGAGGGCGCCGCCTGGTCGTCCGACAGCACGGCGACGTACTGCACGGCCGGCGCGTTGCGCAGCTGTTCGCTGAGGTTCACGCCGACCAGGACGGCCATCACGGTGGCGAGTGCGCCGGCCGCCGCCGCGCCGCGCCAGAGCGCCAGGCTGCGCAGCCAGCCGGCCTTGGGCGGCGCCGCTTCGGGCGTGGCCGGCACGGCGCGCTGGCGTGCGATGGCCTGCTGCTCTTGCTCGGCGTCGATCAGGTTGCGGATGCGGGTCCAGACGGCGGCATCGGGCACCACCGGCTTTTGCAGCTCGGCCATGCTGGCGAGCCGGCCTTGCCAGACCAGCGCGGCGGCGCGCACCAGCGCCTGTTCGCGCGCGATGGCTTCGAAGCGCCGGCGGGCGCCGCCGCGCAGGGTGCCGAGCGCATGGCTCGCGGCCAGCAGGTCGAGCAGTTGAGGGTTGGCGGGCAGGTTCATGGTGCTGCGGCTGTCTTCTTCATGCGAACCGGTGCATGCAGGTGCGAAGTTTCTCCAGGCCGCGCCGGATCCAGGTCTTGACGGTGCCCAACGGCAGCTTCAATTGCTCGGCCAGTTCGCCGTGGCTGAGGTCGCGCAGATAGGCCAGGCTCAGCACCTCGCGCTGCCGGCCTTCGAGTTGGCTCAGGCACTGGTGCAGCGCCCAGGCCTGCTCGCTGGCGTCCGCGGCGTCCATCGGGTTCGGCGCATCGGACTCGAGGGTGTCGGCCATCAGCTCGTCGAATTCCTGGGTCAGCTGGGCACGGTCGGCGGTGCGGCGGCGCAGCAGGTCGAGCGAGCGGCTGCGCACGATCAGGCCCAGCCAGGCCAGCGGCGGGCTCAGCGAGCTGCGGTAGTCGCCGGCCACGCGCCAGATGGTCAGGAAGGATTCCTGCAGCACGTCCTCGGCCCACTCGCGCTGCCGCACGACGCGCATCGCCAGGCCGAAGAGCTTGGGCGCGGTGCGGTCGTAGAGCAGGCGCAGCGCCGCTTCGTCGCGCCGGCCGATGCGGTCGATCAGTGCCATCAGTTCGGCGTCGGGGCTGGGTGCACTCATGCGCGGATTGTGGAGCATCGGTTGTCATAGGGACGATACGGCCGCGGCAACCCGACGGATTCAAGGCGGGCTGAATCCAGCAGCGCCGATGCCGCGTATGAGCGGATGAGCTTCCCCTCCCTCATCACCCTCAGACCAAAGGAATCGACCATGACCATCCGCAGCCTCTGCGCCCTCGCGGCCGCCGCCAGCCTCGCCGCTTGTTCCGGCATGGGCATGAACAGGCCCATGATGTTCTCGCAAGCCAGCCTGCCCGATAGCGTCAAGGTGCCGACCGGGCACCAGGTCGCGATGGAAACGGTCGGCGCCGGCGACATCAGCTACGAATGCCGCGTCAAGGCCAACGCCCCCGGCCAGCACGAATGGGTCTTCGTCGGCCCCGACGCCAAGCTGATGGACCGCGGCGGCAAGCAGGTCGGCAAGTACTACGGCCCGCCGGCCACCTGGGAGAGCATGGACGGCTCCAGGCTCACAGGCACGCAAGTCGCCGTCGCGCCCAACGGCACCGGCAACATTCCCTTCCAGCTCGTGAAGGCCAACCCGGCGATGGGCAGCGGCGCGATGCAGGGCGTGAGCTACATCCAGCGTGTCGCCACGCAGGGCGGCGTGGCGCCGGCCATGGCCTGTGGCGCGTCGTCGTTGGGCCAGAAGCAGGTGGTCAAGTACCAGGCCGACTACATCTTCTATCGTGCGATGTAGGCGGTTGGCAACAACACGAAACATATACTGGGCGCTCCCTTGTTGGAGCGCCCATGCAAGAGCAAACAAGCCCTGCGCCTCGCCCGTTCTGGCACCGCCTGAACACTTTCTTCGCCTTTCCCTTCCAGCTCCAGCCGCTCGGCTATGCGGCGCTGCTGGCGCTCAGCAGCCTGCTGTTTCACGTGGTGTTCTTCCTGCCGCAGGCGCTGGTCCTGCTGCTGGTGGAGCTCGGCATCGTGCTGGCGGCCAGCCGCTACGGCTTCAAGGTGATGGCGCTCGGCGCGCGCGGCATCGTGCGCGCCAGCGATTTCCCGCGCAACCTCGAGGACGAGTGGACGAACCTGCCCTGGAAGCTGTTCGCGTTGCTGGTGCTGCAGGGCGTCGTGGCCGGCTTCGTCGGCGCCTGGAGCCAGGTGCTGGGCTACGTCGCGCTGTTCGTGCTCTCGTTCACGCTGCCTGCGACCACGATGGTGCTGGTGCAGTCGGGCAGCTTCTGGCAGGCGCTGAATCCGGGTTATGTGTGGGAGACGATGCGCGCGGTCGGCTGGCCTTACGCGCTGCTGTGCGTGTTCCTGTTCCTGCTGAACTCCGGCGCGCAGATCGCGATCGTCATGCTGCTGCCGGTGATGAGCGGCTGGTTCGCGCTGCCGGCCATCAACTTCGTGATGATCTATTTCAGCTGGGTCATGGCCAGCCTGCTGGGCTATGTGATGTACCAGAACCATGCGGCGCTCGGCATCGACCTGCTGCCGGGAGCCGGCGCCGACGACCATGCGCTCGACACGCGCACGCCGGCGCAGGTCGCCCAGCAGATCACCGACTCGCTGGTGGCGCAGATGGTGACCGACGGCGACATCGTCGGCGCGCTGGCGCTGGCCTACGAAGAGCAGCGCACGCAGCCGGAGGACCTGGTCGCGCAGCGCCGCTACCACCGCATCCTGCTGCTGGCGCCGGACAAGACGGCCACGCTGCTGGACCATGGGCGGCGGCTGATCGCGATGCTGCTGGCGCGCGATCTCGCCTCGGAGGCGCTCAAGGTCTACAAGGCCTGCCGCGAGAAGGATCCTGCCTTCGTGCTCGAGGACCCGCTGGGCACGATGGCGCTGGCGCGCGCCGAGTGGCGCAACGGCGAGGCGAAGGCGTCGCTGGCGCTGCTGTCCGGCTTCGACAAGCGCTTTCGCGGGCATACCGCGATTCCGCAGGCCTACGAGCTGGCCGCGCGCGTGCTGGTGCAGGGGCTCAACCGGCGCGACATGGCGCAGCCGATCCTGACGACGCTGGAAGCGCGCTATCCCGAGAGCGAGCAGACGCAGGAGGTGCGCTGGCTGCTGCGGGAGGTGCCGCAGGGTTGAGAGGTCTTGCTGCCTCTCCCAGAGGGAGAGGGGAAAAAAGTCAGCCCTTCTGCAGCATCCGCGTCACCATGTCCTCGGGCGCCAGCCGCAGCAGGTGCGGCAGCCAGCCGAGCGCCTGCTCGCGCCGCCCGGCCTGCATCAGCCCGTTGGCGCAGAGCGAAAGCGTGTCGGCCAGGTCCGGATGCTCGGGCGCAGTCTTCAGCAGCGCCTGGCACAGCCGCTCGGCATCGGTGAACTGCTGAGCGCGCGTGAAGCGCCGCGCGAGCCGCGCCATGTCGTCGGGCTTGAGGCGCGCGCCGGGTTTGGCGTGGTCGAGGTAGGTCTTGTAGCTCGCATGCTGCAGTTCCAGCGTGGCAGGGTCCTGCGGCTTGAGCCGGAAGATGCGGTGCGCCGCGCGATGGAAGTCGTCGCCGGCGGGCCAGAGCTTCGCGGTGTTGAACCAGGCGCGCAGGGTGTCGGCGTCGTCGGGCTGGAGTTGCGCGGCCGCGCGCCATTCGGCACAGGCCGCTTCGAATTTCATCTCGCCTGCGAGACGGCGTGCCGACGCGACGTGCTGTGCAAAGGCGTCCGGTGTTTTCGAAGCCGGCGCCTCGGGCAGTTGAAGCCGGCGCCAGCGCATCGCCGCGGCCATCAGCAGGGCACCCGTCAGCAGACCGCCCAGGTGCGCCATGTAGGCGATGCCCTGGCCGCCGACGAAGTGCTGCAGCAGCTCGTTGGCGATCCATGCGGGTAGCAGGATCAGCGCCGGCGCGGTGACGTAGTTGAAGTAGAAGAAGAGCTGGTAGAAGAAGCGGATGCGCCGCAGCCGGTACATCACCGCGTACATGCCCATCAGCGCCGACACCGCGCCCGATGCGCCGAGGCCATAGCTGCCCTTGCCCGCATAGGCCCAGGCCGCCAGCGCCGACGCGCCGACCGCACCGAGCAGATAGAAGCTCAGGTAGAGGCCGCGGCCCAGTGCGAGTTCGACCGAGAAGCCGAACAGGAACAGAAAGAGCATGTTGCCCAGCAGGTGGCCGGTGCTGCCGTGCAGGAAGGCCGAGGTGATCCAGGTCCAGGGCTCGAAGGCGGCATCCTTGTTGTGGTCCTGCGACCAGCGCGTGGTGAAGGGAGCGGGCAGCTCGGCCTCGTACTGCTGCCGGTCGCGCTTCCACTGGGCGTACTGTGGATGGGCGGGCGTGATCACCGCGTCGCCGTGCAGCTTCTTCAGGAAGACTTTCTCCTGCTGCAGGCCTTCGAGCAGGGGCTCGAATTCGCCGCGGGCCAGCAGCCGCCGCGCCGCCGGCGCGTTCGCCGAGCGGGTTTCCTGCAGCCAGGCGACGAAGGGCGGCAGCTCCAGCTTGGGCAGCACGCTTTGTACGTAGAACTGCGCGGCGCGTTGCTCCGCCTTGTCTTCGGCGCGCTGCGGCCCCCAGAACACGAGCATGTTCACGAGGATCAGCAGCACGGTCATCCATGGCGGGTTGCGCCAGGTCGGCCGGCTCTCGAGCGGGATGGCGTAGAACAAGGCGCTAGAGGCTGTTGCGCCCGATGCCCTGGTAGACGACGCCTGCTTCCTTCATCGTGCCGGGCTCGTAGAGATTGCGGCCGTCGAAGATCACCGGCGACTTCATCAGCGCCTTGAGCCGCTCGAGATTCGGACTGCGATAAGCCTTCCACTCGGTGACGATGATCAGCGCATCCGTGCCGGCCAGGGCCTCCATCGGATCCTTGGCCGACGAGAAGCTGATGCGTTCGAGCAGCGCCGGCGCATCGGCGAAGTCGAGCTTCAGCACGCGCCGCGTCTCGTCGACCGCGATCGGGTCGTGCGCCACCACGCGCGCGCCGGCGCGCAGCAGCGCGTCGATCACCACGCGGCTCGGCGCCTCGCGCATGTCGTCGGTGTTGGGCTTGAAGGCCAGGCCCCACAGCGCAAAGGTCCGGTCGCTGAGGTCGGGGCCGAAGCGCTCCAGGACCTTGCGGGTCAGCACGCGCTTCTGCTCGTCGTTGACGGCCTCGACCGACTCGAGCACGCGCAGCGCCTGGCCGTTATCGCGCGCGATGCGCGTCAGCGCCTGGATGTCCTTGGGGAAGCAGCTGCCGCCGTAACCCGTGCCCGCGTACAGAAAGCTGTAGCCGATGCGCGGGTCGGAGCCGATGCCCTGGCGCACCGCCTCGATGTCGGCGCCCACGCGGTCGGCCAGGTTGGCCAGCTCGTTCATGAAGCTGATGCGCGTGGCGAGCATCGCGTTGGCAGCGTACTTGGCGAACTCGGCGGACTTCACGTCCATCACGCGCGTGCGCTCGTGGTTGCGGTTGAAGGGCGCGTAGAGCTTGCGCATCTCGGCCAGCGCTTCGCGGCCGGTCTCGTCGTCGCTGTAGCCGATGACGATGCGGTCGGGCCGCATGAAGTCCTCGACCGCCGCGCCTTCCTTGAGGAACTCGGGGTTGCTCACCACCGAGAAACGCAGGTCGGAGCGGCCGCGCTTGTCGAGCTCCTCCTGGATCACGGCCGTGACCTTGTCGGCCGTACCCACCGGCACCGTCGACTTGTCGACCACGACCTTGAAGCCGTTCATGTACTTGCCGATGTTGCGCGCCGCGGCCAGCACGTACTGCAGGTCGGCGCTGCCGTCCTCGTCGGGCGGCGTGCCGACGGCAATGAACTGGATGTCGCCATGCGCCACCGAGGCCTCGATGTCGGTCGAGAAGGCGAGCCGCTTCGCCGCAACGTTCGACTCGACGAGCTCGCCGAGGCCCGGCTCGTAGATCGGAATGCCGCCTTCGTTGAGCGTCGCGATCTTGCGCGGATCGACGTCGAGGCAGAACACGTTGTTGCCGATGTCCGCCAAACAGGCGCCGGTGACGAGACCGACGTAGCCGGTGCCGATGATGGTGATGTTCATGGGGTCAAGCTGCTGTGGATTCCGAGAGGATCTGGTCGAAGTAGGCGATGGTCTTCTTCAAGCCCTCTTCGAGCTGGGTCTTGGGCTCCCAGCCGCCGAGCTCCTTCTGCGCCAGCGAGATGTCGGGGCGGCGCTGCTTCGGGTCGTCGGCCGGCAGCGGCATGCGCACCAGCTTGCTCTTGGAGCCGGTGAGCTCGATCACCTTGTTGGCCAGCTCCAGCATCGAGAACTCGCCGGGGTTGCCGATGTTGATCGGGCCGGGCACCTCGTCGCCGGTGACCATCATCCTGAGCATCGCCTCGACCAGGTCGTCGACGTAGCAGAAGCTGCGCGTCTGCTGGCCGTCGCCGTAGATCGTGATGTCCTCGCCCTTCAACGCCTGCACGATGAAGTTGGACACCACGCGGCCATCGTTCATGTGCATGCGCGGGCCGTAGGTGTTGAAGATGCGCACGACCTTGATGCGCAGCTTGTGCTGGCGGTGGTAGTCGAAGAACAGGGTTTCGGCGCAGCGCTTGCCTTCGTCGTAGCAGCTGCGGATGCCGATCGGGTTCACGCGGCCCCAGTAGGCCTCGACCTGCGGATGGATCTCGGGATCGCCGTAGACCTCGCTGGTGGAGGCTTGCAGGATCTTGGCCCGCACGCGCTTGGCCAGGCCCAGCATGTTGATCGCGCCGTGCACGCTGGTCTTGGTGGTCTGCACCGGATCGTGCTGGTAGTGGATCGGCGAGGCCGGGCAGGCGAGGTTGAAGATCTCGTCCACTTCCACGTAGAGCGGAAAGGTCACGTCATGCCGCATCAGCTCGAAGCGCGGATGGTCGAGCAGATGCTCGATGTTGCGCTTGGTGCCGGTGAAGAAGTTGTCGACGCACAGGACGTCGTGACCCTGCTCGATGAGCCGGTCGCACAAATGGCTGCCCAGGAAACCGGCGCCGCCGGTGACGAGCATCTTCTTGGAAGCGTTGTATTGGCGCATGCTGCGAAATCACTCCGTAAGAAAAATCAGTTGAGCCGCTGGGGTATCTGGGTCGTGCGCTGCTCGTACATCTTCGCGTCGACCAGCATGCGGAACCACAATGCCTGAAAAAAAGCGAAATAGAAGCCGGTGGTGCCGTCCAGAAAGCCAAGCCGGAAGATGTAGCGGTAGACGAAATAGCTCAGCGAGCGCAGGCCGGTCGGCAGCTTGTAGTAGAGCTCCTTGATGAAGCGCGTGCGTTCCCGGGCGTCGCCCATGAGCCGCGGCTGCAGCACGTTGTCGCCGCCCAAGCGGGGGCCGAGCTTTTCCTTGGCCTCGGCATCGCTCCAGCGGTTGTGGCTCGCGATCCAGTCGCTGAGCCGGGCCGAATTCTTGTCGTGCATGAAGCCGCTGATGCGGCCGGGCGTCGCCGAGCTGATGAAGTGCTGGTCGTAGAGCCGCGACTCGCAGCGCCCGGTGCCCGAGCGGAACAGCCGCAGGTGCCAGGGATTGACGCCCGAGAAGCGCAGCATCTTGCCCATGAAGTAGTCGCGCCGGCGCAGCAGGTAGGCGTCGAAGCGCGGCGTGCCCGAGAGCAGGGCCTTGATCTCGTCGACCGCCTGCGCGTCCAGCACCTCGTCGGCGTCAAGGTGCAGTTGCCAGCCGTAGGAGGCCTCGACCTGCGAGATCGCCCAGTTGCGCTGGTCGCTGTAGTTGGAAAAAGGCCTCTGCACCACGGTGCAGCCCAGCTCCTCGAGGATCGCGACGGTGTTGTCCGACGAGTGCGAATCGACCACGTAGACGTGCGGGCTCAGCTTCTTCGCCTGCGACACGGTCTCCCGAATGATCGAGGCGGAATTGAAAGTCAGGATGACGACGACGCAGTTGGGTTTTTCCATGGGATTCGGAGACGCTCTCGTGCGATTCGGGGGCCCGCTAGATTGCAGGCGGCCCAGGCGGGATGCAATGCAACTTTAGCACTACATTTTTACAACTGGGCACAAATACCGCACTGCAGCATTCGTGCCTGCTTCCCATGGACGGCTTCAGCCGAGCCGGGCGCGATGCCGGGCGATCTGCTTGCGCACCTGGGCGGGTGCGGTGCCGCCGAGGATGTTGCGCGCATGCAGCGAACCGCGCAGGCTCAGCACGTCGTAGACGTCCTTCTCGATCTGCGGATTAAAGGTCTGCAGCACCGCCAGCGGCAGCTCCGACAGGTCGACCTTGTGCGAGATCGCCGCCTTGACCGCATGGGCCACGGTTTCGTGCGCGTCGCGGAAGGGCAGGCCCTTCTTCACCAGGTAGTCGGCCAGGTCGGTCGCGGTCGCATAGCCGCGCAAGGCCGCGTTCTCCATGGTCTCGGGCTTCACCGTGATGCCGCCCACCATCTCCGCGAAGATGCGCAGCGTGTCCTTGAGCGTGTCGACGGTGTCGAACAGCGGCTCCTTGTCTTCCTGGTTGTCCTTGTTGTAGGCCAGGGGCTGGCCCTTCATGAGCGTGATCAGCCCCATCAGGTGGCCGACCACGCGGCCGGTCTTGCCGCGCGCGAGCTCGGGCACGTCCGGATTCTTCTTCTGCGGCATGATCGAACTGCCGGTGCAGAAGCGGTCGGCGATGTCGATGAAGCCGAAGGCCTGGCTCATCCAGAGCACCAGCTCTTCGCTCAGGCGGCTGATGTGCACCATCGCGAGCGAGGCGGCGGCGGTGAATTCGATCGCGAAGTCGCGGTCGCTCACCGCGTCCAGGCTGTTCTGGCAGACCTCGTCCATGCCGAGCGCGCGGGCCACGGCCTCGCGGTCGAGCGGGTAGCTGGTGCCGGCCAGCGCGGCGGCGCCCAGCGGCAGGCGGTTGACGCGGCGGCGCACGTCGGCCATGCGCTCGGCATCGCGCGCGAACATTTCCACATAGGCCAGCATGTGGTGGCCGAAGCTCACCGGCTGCGCCACCTGCAGGTGGGTGAAGCCGGGCAGGATCACGTCGGCATTTTTCTCCGCGATGGCGACCAGCGATTTCTGCAACGCGGTCAAGAGCTCCGCAATCAGGTCGATCTCGCCGCGCAGCCAGAGCCGCACGTCGGTGGCGACCTGGTCGTTGCGGCTGCGGCCGGTGTGCAGGCGCTTGCCGGCATCGCCCACCAGCTGCGTGAGCCGCGCCTCGATGTTGAGGTGCACGTCCTCGAGGTCGAGCTTCCAGTCGAAGGTGCCGGATTCGATCTCGGCGCGGATCTGCGCCATCCCGTCCTGGATGGCCGCGTGGTCCTCGGCGCCGATGATGCCCTGCTTGGCCAGCATGCCCGCATGCGCCAGCGAGCCCTCGATGTCGGCCTGCCACAGCCGTTTGTCGAAGAAGACGCTGGCGGTGTAGCGCTTCACCAGGTCGCTCATCGGTTCGGAGAACAGGGCGGACCAGGCTTCGGATTTCTTGTCGAGTTGGTTGGAGGTCATGGGGGTGAATCGGGGTGGGAGGCAATAATGGGTTTGCACCCGAATGTTTCAGCTCTGATGCGCAACCCGACGATTTTATCGGCCACCCCTTCGACGCCGGCTCCTGCCCGCGCTCGCGGGCCTGCGCGTGCGAGGGTTGCGCTGTTCGACGCCTGCCAGATCGGGGTGGTGCTGCGCACCGTGATGTTCGTCGAAGCCGTGGTCGCCGTCGCGACCTTGTTCGTCTCGCCGGCGCCCGCCGAGTGGCTGGTGCTGATGGCCACGGTGACCGGCGGCGCCTTGCCGGCCACGCTCTTGTGGCTGCTCGCGGCCTGTTGGCTCAAGAAGCTGCTCGGCCGCCTGCCGCGCGCGGCACAGTACGTCGCCGGCGCCTTGCTGGGTGCGCTCTCCGCGCTCTACGGCTGTGGCCTGCTGCGGCTGACGGGCGTGCTCGGCAGCGCGCCCTGGCTCGCGAGCGCCCTGGCCGGCGCGATGTTCGCCGCGCTGGTGATGGCCGCGCTGGTGTTGCGCGCGCGCGGCCAGACGCCGGCGGCCATGACGGCGCGGCTCGAAGAACTGCAGTCGCGCATCCGGCCGCATTTTCTTTTCAACACCCTCAACAGCGCCATCGCGCTGGTGCGCGAGGAGCCGGCCAAGGCCGAGACCATGCTGGAAGACCTGAGCGAGCTGTTCCGCCAGGCGCTGGCCGATCCGGGCGAGTCGGTCACGCTGGCCGACGAGATCGCGCTGGCCGAACGCTACCTCGCGATCGAGCAGGTGCGCTTCGGCGAGCGGCTGCGCATCCGCTGGGACATCGACCCGGCAGCCAACACCGCGCGCCTGCCGCCGCTCCTGCTGCAGCCGCTGGTCGAGAACGCGGTCAAGCACGGCGTCGAGCCGAGTCCGGCCGGTGCCAAGATCCGCATCCGCACCGAGCGTCGTGGCGGCATGGCGGTGATCGAAGTGGTCAACAGCCTGCCGCCGCTGCGCTGGGCCGACGAACCCCTGCCGCGCGGGCACGGCATCGCGCTGGCCAACGTGCGCGACCGGCTGCGCCTCCTACACGATATGCAGGCGCAGTTCAGCGCCGGGATGGACCAGAAGAGCTACCGTGTGCGCATTGCCATTCCTGCCGAAGCCTGAAGTCATGAGCGCTCTTCGCACCTTGATCGTCGATGATGAAACCCTCGCCCGGTCGCGGCTGCGCACGCTGCTGGCCGACTGCAAGTCGCCGGCGGCGGAGGTTGTGGCAGAGGCCGCGCACGGCGCCGGCGCGCTGGAACGACTGGCGGACACCCGATTCGATCTCGTGCTGCTCGACATCCACATGCCCGGCATCGACGGCCTCGAGCTCGCACGCAGCCTGAGACAGCGCGCCGGTGCGCCGGCGGTGGTGTTCGTCACGGCCCATGCGGCGCATGCGGTCACCGCCTTCGAGCTGGAAGCGGTCGACTACCTGACCAAGCCGGTGCGCGCTGAACGGCTGCAGCAGGCGCTGCAGAAGGCCGAGCGCTACCTGAAGGAGCGGCGCGGCGCGGCCACCGAGGCACCGCAGGAGGTGCTGCTGATCCAGGACCGCGGGCGCACCGAGCGCGTGCCGATGTCTGAGGTGCTCTACCTCAAGTCCGAGTTCAAGTACCTCACGGTGCGCACGCCGACGCGCAGCCACATCTATGACGGCTCGCTGGCCGAATTCGAGGAGCGCTATCCGGCGCGCTTCGTGCGCGTGCACCGCAATGCGCTGGTGGCGCGCGCGGCGATCCGGGCGCTCGAGAAATACGACGACGGTGAAGATGCGGAGGGCTGGGCGCTCCGGCTCGACGGCATTCCGGAGCCGGTGGTGGTGTCGCGGCGCCAGCTGTCGGCGGTGCGCGAGGCACTCAAGGATCCACGATGAACGACGAAGCCGAGCAGAAGAAGGAAGCCGAACAGAAGAAGGAGGCCGAGCCGCCGGCAGAGCCCCCCGCCCCCGAACCGGAGCGCGTGCTGCTGCACATGCCGGTCGACGTGCGCAGCGCCGCGCTGGTGGTGCTCGCGGTGCTGGCCGGCGTGTTCACGCTGCACTGGGCCAAGGCCGTGTTCGTTCCGCTGATGCTGAGCCTGCTGCTGACCTACGCGCTGGCGCCGCTGGTCGGCTGGCTCGAACGCTGGAAGATCTCGCGCTGGATCGGCGCGGCCCTGATCCTGCTCGGGCTCGGCGGCGGGGTGGGCTGGACCGGCTATTCGCTCTCCGGCAGCGCCTCCGAGTTGCTCGATACGCTGCCGGTCGCCGCCCAGAAGCTGCGCCTGGCCGTGCGCAGCGGCAGAAGCACCGACCCCAGCGCGCTCGACACGGTGCAGAAGGCCGCGGCGCAGCTCGAACAGGCCGCCGAGGAGAACTCGGCCAAGGTCGCAGCGCGCAAGGGCGTGGCGCGCGTGGTCATCGAGCGGCCGACCTTCAACGTGCGCGACTACCTCTGGAGCGGCACGGTGGGGCTGATCGCCGCCGTCGGGCAGCTCACGCTGGTCGCCTTCCTGACCTTCTTCGCGCTCGGCTCGGGCGACACCTTCCGCCGCAAGCTGGTGAAGATCACCGGGCCCAGCCTGCAGAAGAAAAGAATCACGGTGAACGTGCTCGACGACATCACGCAGCACATCGAGCGCTACCTGCTGGTGCAGATCCTCACCAGCGCCGTGGTCGGCGTCGCCACCGGCCTCGCGTTCTGGGCCCTCGGCGTCGACAACGCCGCGGTGTGGGGCATCGTCGCGGGAGTGACCAATCTCATCCCCTACCTCGGCTCGGTCATCGTGATGGCGGCGGCGGGCCTGGTGGCCTTTCTCCAGTTCAACAGCATCCAGATGGCGCTCGTGGTCGGCGGCGTCTCGCTCCTGATGCACACGCTGGTGGGCAACCTGCTGGTGCCCTGGCTCACCAGCCGCACCAGCCGCATGAACCCGGTGGCTGTGTTCGTCGGCGTGATCTTCTGGGGCTGGCTCTGGGGCATCTGGGGCCTACTGCTCGGCATCCCGATCATGATGGTCGTGAAGGCCATCTGCGACCGGGTGGAAGACCTGCAGCCGATCGGCGAGCTGCTCGGGGATTAGGCGCGGCCGGGTGCGCTTTTTGCGCCGATGCGCGTCTGCAGGAAGTCCAGCAGCGCGCGCAGCGCCGCGCTGTTGTGGCGCCGCTGCAGGTAGGCGGCCGAGAGCCACATGTCGTTGCGCACGAAGTCCTGCAGCACCGGCACCAGTTCGCCGTGGTCGATGTGCGGCTGCACCAGCAGGGCAGGCAGGTAGAGCACGCCGAAACCCAGCAGCGCGACCTGGACCAGCGGCCCGCCCTCGGTCGAATCCATGCGGCTCTTGACCGGCACGTCCAGCGGCCGGCCGTCGACCTCGAAGCGCCACCGCGGATGCGGGCCGAGCTTCGAGTGGGTCAGCGCCTCGTGCTGCGACAGATCGGCCGGCCGGGTCGGCATGCCGTGGTTCTTCCAGTAGCGCGGCGAGGCGCACACCACCAGCTTCACGGGCGTGAGCTTGCGCACGATGAGGTTGTCGTCCGCGATCGGTCCGAAGCGCAGCGCCAGGTCGATCGCCTCCTCGGCCATGTCGACCGTGCGATTGCTCAGGTGCAGGCTGAGGCTCACCTCGGGGTAGTAGCCCATGAACTGGGCCAGCAGCTTGGGCAGGTCGCCCTGTCCCATGCCGTGCGGCGCCGAGATGCGCAAGCGGCCCGTGGGCCGGCTCGCATGCTCCTGCAGCTCGGCCTGCGTGAGCTCCACCATCTCCATCACCGGCTTGCTGCGCTCGAGCAGCAGCGCACCGGCATCGGTCAGGCTCACCGAGCGGGTCGAACGGTTGAGCAGGCGCACGCCGAAGCGGGTTTCGAGTTCGGCCACGTATTTGCTGACCGTCGCCTTGGACATGTCGAGCTTGCTGGCGGCTCGGGAGAAGCTGCCGTGGGCGGCGACTTCGCGAAAGGTCTTGATGAGATCGAGGCTGTCCATGTCAGGCGCCAATTGTGCTGCGCCTTGGTTTTTTCAGCCGACGCGCAGCACGGCCTTGTCGGGCAGCGTGCGCCAGATGGTCCATTCGCCTCGGGCGATGTGGTGCGTGGGCACCGCCGCCGTGGTGGCGTCGCCGTACTGCACGATCAGTTCCCGGCCCTTGAGCCGCAGCGTGATCTCGAAGCCCGGCCAGTGCGCCGGCACGCGCGGCGTGAGCGAGAGCCGGTCGCCGTGCACCGCCAGGCCCAGCAGGGTTTCGACGGCGGCGCGGTGCAGCCATGCGGCCGAGCCGGTGTACCAGCTCCAGCCGCCGCGGCCGACGTAGGGCGCGGCGCCGTAGATGTCGCCGGCCATCACGTAGGGCTCGAGCTCGTAGGCGGGGCCGCGCTCGGGATGGCGCGCGCGGTGCGCCGGGCTCAGGCCCTCGAAACTGTGCCATGCGGCTTCGGTGTCGCCGGTGAGCGCCTGTGCCATCAGCGCCCACACCGCGGCATGCGAATACTGGCCGCCGTTCTCGCGCACGCCCGGTGGGTAGGCCTGGATGTAGCCCGGGTTGTTGGGCGAATGCGCCAGCGGCGGATGCAGCAGCTGCAGCAGGCCGGCGGGCTCGTCGTGCAGATGGGCCTTCATCGATGCGAGGGCCTGCGTGGCGTGGTTCGTGTCCGAGGCGCCCGAGAGCACCGACCAGGCCTGCGCGATCAGGTCGATGCGGCACTCCTCGTTAAGCGCCGAGCCGAGCGGCGCGCCGTTGTCGAAGAAGGCGCGCCGGAACCAGGCGCCGTCCCAGCCGGCGCCGTGCAGGGCGGCGATCCAGCCTTTGCGCGCGGCCTGCCAACGCTCCCCGCGTGCCTTCTCGCCGCGCGCCTCGGCAAAAGGCGCGTAGCGCTCGACCACGCTGCACAGGAACCAGGCGAGCCAGACCGATTCGCCGCGGCCTTCGTGGCCGACGCGGTTCATGCCGTCGTTCCAGTCGCCGGTGCCCATCAGCGGCAGGCCGTGGACGCCGGTCGCGAGGCTGCGGTCGATCGCGCGCGCGCCGTGTTCGTAGACGGTGGCCGTGTGGCTGCTGGTCTGCGGTGCGTAGTAGGCGTCCTCGGCGCCGTCGGGGATTCCGGGGCCGTCGATGAAAGGCACGACTTCGTCGAGCACCGAGCGGTCGGCCGTGACTTCGACGTAATGCGAGGCGGCATAAGGCAGCCACAGCAGGTCGTCGGAGAAATGCGTGCGCACGCCGGCGCCGCCGGGCATGTGCCACCAGTGCTGCACGTCGCCCTCGGGAAACTGGCGCGCCGCGTTGACCAGGATCTGCTCGCGCAGGCGCGCCGGATCGGTCAGCGCGAAAGCCATCGCGTCCTGCAGCTGGTCGCGGAAGCCGAAGGCGCCGCCGGCCTGGTAGAAGCCGGCCTTCGACCAGAGTCGGCACACCAGCGTCTGGTAGATGAGCCAGCGGTTGACCAGCGCATCGAACAGCGGATCGGGCGTGCGCACCTGCAGGCGGCCGAGCAGCTCGTCCCAGAAGCCGCGTGCCGCGGCCAGCGCCTCGGGGACGTCGCGCTGTTGCCAGCGGCGCGCCATCTGCATCGCAGCCTCGGGGTTGTCGGCCTGGCCCAGCATGAAGGTGAAGCTCGCACTCGCGCCGGCGGCGAGCGGGAAGTCGCCGGCCACCGCGGCGCAGGCATCGAGGCCGCTGCCGGCACGCTGGGCCAGCGTGTCGGGCACTTCGACCGCACCGTGCCCGGCGAAGAATTCGCTGCGCTCGCAGGTCCACTGGGTCGCGCCGTTCAAGCCGGCGAGCGCCACGAAGCCGGTGCTGCCGCCGAAGCCGCTGCTCGACTCGCGCTGCTGGCCGAACACCGCGGGCAGGTCCTCGGGCTTCCAGGTGTGGACGGTGCGGCGCTCGCCGCGCGCCGCGCCTTGCTGCCACTCGACCATCGCAAGCGCGCGCAGGCGGCGCGGGCGGGTGCCCTCGTTGCGCACCTTGACGAGCACCAGCTTCATGCGTTCGTCGCGGTCGGCGAAGAAGGTGGTCTCCAGCGCGACGTTGCGGTGCAGGCATTCGAACACCGTGTAGCCCTGGCCGTGGCGCACGCGGTGCTTGGCGGCAGCGCCGCCGCGGCTGGCCGGCGTGAGCGGCAACAGCTCGCGCGAATCGAGGTCCTGCAGCAGGTAGTGCTCGAAGGCCGGGTCCTGCACCGGGTCGTTCGACCAGGGCGTGAGCTGGTGCAGGCGGCTGTTGACAGCCCAGGTGTAGCCGGTGCCCGATTCGGAAATCTGGAAGCCGAAGGAGGGGTTGGCGATCACGTTGATCCAGGGCCGCGCCGTGCGCCGGTTGGGATCGACCTCGAAACGGAACTCGCCGCTTTCGGCATCGAAGCCGCCCCGCGGCGCCGTCACCGCATCGGCGAGCTCGGCCGCGGGCGGCAGCAGCGAGAGCTGGACGCGCGGGCCGAGATCTTCCGCCGCCGGGCCGGCCGAGGTCGCTTCGCGCAGCGCCGCCACCTGCATCTCGAGCGAGCGGCCGTCGGCGGTGAAGACCGCGCGCGCCAGGCTCGACAGCGCCGCTTTTTCCGAGGGCGCCACTTCGTGGTCGCGCAGCAGGTAGAAGCCGGCCGCGTCGTTGCGCGGAAAGCTGTTCTGCGTCTGCTGCGCGACGCGGCTGCGCAGCACCTCGATCTCCCGCTGCAGCGGCATCAGGTAGGAATTGGGCTCGCCGTTGAGCACCACCAGGTCGCAGGCCACGCCGCCGAAGCCCCACCAGGGCTGGGCGCGCAGCAGCGTGTCGACCAAGCCCTTGCCGGCGATCGAGTGGATGTAGACCAGCACGATCGGCTTGTCGCCCGAGATGCCGAAGCGCCAGATCTGGCGCAGGTCGATGAGGCCGCGGTCGCGCATCGGGCGCGGCGTGGTGTAGGTCAGGATGGTCGTGAGGTCCTGCAGCGCCTGGTTCTTCGCCGGGTCGATGCTGAGGTCGCGCAGGCGCACCTGCGCCAGCGTGGCGGCCATGCGCGTCGCGCGCTCGACGTGCATCGGCTGCAGGTAGCGGTCGATGCTGGGCATCAGGGCTTCCACGTCCTCGTCGGCCGCGGTGGCGAAGGTTACGCGTGCCGTACCGCCCGGCGGGATCTCGAGGCGCACGCGCAGGCAGGCGATGGGATCCAGCCCGCTGACCGGCGTACCGTCGGGCGCTGCCGATTGCGGATCGAGGGTCGGCGTCGCGAGCGTGCGGTTGCGCCCGATGAAGGCGCGCCGGTCGGTCATGCAGTCGACCGACAGCACCTGCGCATCGACCGAGGCCACGAAGTGCGCAGCGGCCACCACCGGGTCGCCGTGCAGGCGCGGCTTGCGCGTCAGCAGCAGCGCGCGCCAGCCGGGCTCCCAGCGGCTCTCGACGAAGAGGTTGGCGAAGGACGGGTGCGCCTCGTCGGCCTTGGGGTCGGAGAGCACCGGTTCGAAGTACGAGACGAGCTCCAGCGTGCGCGTCTCGCTGCCGGTGTTGTGCAGCGCGACCGTGCGCAGCTCCGTGTCGTCTTCGGGGCTGATCAGCACCGTGGTGCGCGCCTGCAGGCCGGGCCCGCTGGCATCGAACTGCACCTGGTCGGCCAGGAAGCGCGCGCGGTAGCGCCACTCTTCGCCGGGCGCGGGCAGGGCGGTCAGCGAGGTGAGCGTCGGGCTGCCGATGTCCCGCACATAGAAGAACGTGCCGTAGCCGTCGCGCAGCGGATCGTCGCGCCAGCGGCTCACGTTGAACGAACGCCAGCGGCTCACGCCCGCGCCGTTGGCGCGCAGCGCCACGGTGTAGTGGCCGTTCGACAGCAGGTGGGTGGGCTGGAAGCCGGGCTCGTGAGGATCGACCACGCGCGGCTGGAAGATCGGCGGCGCCTCGCCGGTGCTCGGCTCGGGCGGCATGCGCGGATCGGCGCTGCCGATGATCTGCCGCGGCGTGCGCTCGTGCAGCAGCGACTCGTGCGCCCGCACCAGCGGCGCGCTGCCGAACCAGCGGCGCGGCGCGCCGTCGCACACGACGTTGCACAGTGCCACCAGCGCCATGCCGTGGTGGTGGGCCATGACGTTGTGCACCACGGTGAAAGGCTGGCCCGCGGGCTGGCGTGAGGCGGTGAAGTCGATCGCGTCGAAGAAGCCGAACTCGCCGCGCCCACCGAGCGATTCGAGCAGCCGCAGGTTGACCACCGCATCGGCCGGCGCGAGCACGGCGGCCATCATGGTGGCGTAGGGCGCGACCACGCGGTCGGTGGGCGGCGTGCGGCGCAGCGCCAGCCGCGGCACGCCGAAGGGCGAGTACTGGAAGGCGAGCGAATGGTCCTGCGCGAAGTAGGCCGACTCCGAGACGCCCCATGGCAGGTTCTGCATGTTGCCGAAGGCCTGCTGCTCGCTGACCGCCGCGAGGTTGGCCACCTGCAGCAGGCCGCCCACCGGCTCTGCCATCACCAGCGTGGGCATCAGGTACTCGAACATCGAGCCCGACCAGGACTTGAGCCCGGGCCGTACGCCGACCGAGAGAAAAGGCCGCCCGAGCGCCATCCAGTGGCGTCGCGGCACGTCGCCCTTGGCGATGGCGAGGAAGCTCAGCAGCCGCGCTTCGGAGGCGAGCAGGTCGTAGTAGCTCGCATCGAGCTCGTTCTCCTCGACCCTGAGGCCGATGTGGAACAGGTGGCGCTTGGCGTCGTAGAGCCCGCGGAAATCCATGCCCGCGCACAAGGCCTCGCAGCGCAGGGCGAGGGCTTCGAGTTGCGCGCCGGCGCCGCTGCCGTCGGCCGCGAAGCTGCGGCAGGCCTGGGCCACGGCCAGCAGGTGGCCTGCAAGGTTGCCGCTGTCGACGCTGGACACGTAGGACGGCAGCAGCAGCTCGAGCGAGCGCGTGTCGTACCAGTTGTAGAGATGGCCCTGGTGCTTGTCCATGCGGTCGATGGTGTCGAAGGTCGCCTGCAGCCGGGCGACGAGCGCCGTGGTGTCGAGCCAGCCGAACTCGCGTGCGCAGCAGCTGGCCAGCAGGTACATGCCGATGTTGGTCGGCGAGGTGCGGTGCGCGATGGTGGGCTCGGGTTCGAACTGCAGGTTGTCGGGCGGCAGGTGGTTGTCCTCGGGCCCGACCACCTGCTCGAAGAAGCGCCAGGTGTCGCGCGCCAGCGTTTCGAGGTAGTTGCGGTGCTCGGCGGCCAGCGTGTCTTCGTTGCCCGCCGGTACGCGGCTGCCCCACCAGGCCGCGACCGGGGCCAGCGCCCACAGCCCGAACAGCAGCATGCCCAGCCACGGATGCGGGCTCCAGAACGCGGCCGCGGCGAGTGCGATGCAGACCAGGCTCGCGATCGCCCCGTTGCGCAGAAAGGGCGCCAGCTGGTAGCTGGCCTGCGCCTGCGCCTGGGCCGCAGTGGTCCATTCGAGCAGGCGCCGGCGGCTCACCGCCAGGCGCCATGCGGCGCGCACCATGGCATCGAGCAAGAGGCGGCTCTGCGCGGCCAGCTGGACGAACTGCCAGGCCGCGCCGGCTATGGCGCGCAGCAGCTCGGTGGAACCGACGTCGAAGAAGTGGCGCAGCTCGATCGAGCGCCGCGTCGGCACCAGGCCCGCCAGTGCGCCGAGCATGGGGCCGAGCATCAGCGCCGCCGCGACGGCCGCGAGCGCCCAGGGCAGCGGGAACGCATCGGTGAAGACGACCCACGCGAGCAGCGCGGTCGATGCCGGCACCACCAGCGCACGGCGCAGGTTGTCGCTCATCTTCCAGAGGCCCAGCGCATCGATGCCGAAGCGCGGCGCGCGCAGCATCAGAGGCAGCAGTTGCCAGTCGCCGCGCGCCCAGCGGTGCACGCGCGAGGCCGCCACACCGGTGTGATGCGGATGGTCTTCGATCAGCACCAGGTCGCTCACCACGCCGCAGCGCGCCACCGCGCCTTCGAGCAGGTCGTGGCTCAGTACCGCGCCGTCCGGCAGGCGCCGGTCCAGCGTCGCATGGACGGCGCGCACGTTGAGCAGACCCTTGCCGGTGAAGGAGCCGCTGCCGAACACGTCCTGGTAGAGGTCGGAGGCGCTGCTGCTGTACGGGTCGAGCCCGCACTGGCCGGCGGACAGCCAGTGGAAGAAGGAACGTTCGTTGCGCTCCGGGAAGGGCGTGACGATGCGCGGCTGGAAGATGCCGAAGCCCCTCACCACACGGCGGCTGGCCAGGTCTAGCTGCGGCGCATTGAGCGGATGGGCTGCCACCGCGACCAGCTCGCGCAGCGCGCCGGGCGGCAGGCCGGTGTCGCTGTCGAGCGTCAGCACGTAGGGGATGCGCTCGGCCAGCTGCAGGCCGGGCGCCAGCGGCAGGAAGCCGCTGTCCTCGCCCGCGGCCAGGAGGCGCAGCAGCATCTCGAGCTTGCCGCGCTTGCGCTCCCAGCCCATCCAGCGCTGCTCGGTCTCGCACCAGCTGCGCGGGCGGTGCAGCAGCAGGAAGCGCGGCACCGTCCCTGGCGGCGCGGGATAGCGGTCGTTGAGCGCGGCAATGCGCCGCAGCGCGTCGTCGAGCAGGGTGGCATCACCGGGCAGCGAGGGTTCGACGGCATCGGCCCAGTCCGTCAGCAGCGCGAACTGCGCCTGCGCTTCGCGGTTGGCGAGCCAATGCAATTCGAGCCGGTGCGCGAGCTGGACATTGGCCGCTTCCGAACTCAGCAGCGCCGGAATGGCAACCAGCACCCGGTGCACCTCGGGAATGCCGTGCGCGAAATCGAGCCGCGGCAGCGGCTGGACGCGGGTCGATTCGGCCATGATGCGGTGCACCAGCGCGATGACCGCTTCGGACAGGGGCCAGGCGAGCAGCACGAGCGCGACCAGCGCCTGCCAGGGCGCATCGGGCCAGCCGCTGCGGTTCAGGCCCTGGACCGCCGCCGCCAGCAGCAGCGCCGTGCCGGCCAGCACGGCCAGCACGTAGAGCGTCGGGCGCCAGGCGCGCAGCGCGCTCAGGCGCGGCGCGATGCGCGCTGCGCCGGTGCCGTCCGCCGGCGCCAGCGCAAAGCTCAGGGCCGGAAGCCCTTGCCCGAACAGGTAATAGCCGGCGGTGCATTCGGCCTGCGACCAGCGGGTCTCGGCATCCCCATCCTCGGGCGGATCACAGGCCGCGTCGAAGGCCAGGCGCACCACGGCCTGCGCGACCTCGCGCTCAGGCCGGCGGCTGGTGCGTGCCACCTGCTCCATCGCATGGGTGATCTGCTGGCGCGTGAGCTCGCTTTCGCGCGTGAAGCTGGGCAGCTCGCGCAGCACGCGCAGCGAACGGCTCACGGGCTCGATCAGGTCGGCCCACTCGACCTGGCCGATCATGCGCAGCGTGGTGATGATGTTGCCGACCGTGAGGTTGGCGGCGGCCTGCATCGTCTGCGCCTCGCTGACCAATGCCGGGCCGTTCGGGCAATGCTGCTCGGTCCACTTCAGGAGCGCGGGCGCATCCTCGCCATGCTCGACCGGCAACTGCAGCCACAGCTGGGTGAGAAAGCGTTCCTGCATGCCGCGGCTTTGCAGCGCGCGGTAGAGCACGTCCAGGTCCTGCGCGGAGAGCCTGTCGGCGGCGTCCCAGGCCGCATGCGCGACCTCGCGCGCCACCTTGCTTTCGGCAATGCCCTCGGCCACACGCCGCAGGTTCTCGAGCAGCACCACGCGCAGCGTGGTCGGCAGCGCCCACAGTTCGCCGAGCGTGAGCTCGTCGATGTCCTGGTAGGCATTGAGGAAGGCGGTGAACAGCTCCTGGTTCAACACGCTGTCGGTATGCGCCACGTAGGCCCAGGCGATGCCGTAGACGCGCGGCAAGCCCGCGAGCGGCGGCGCCGCGAGCTTGGGCAGGCGCGCGTAGTAGCTGCGCGGCACGCCCTCGCGAATCTGCTGCAGCTGCGCCTCGACCAGGTGGAAGTTGTCGAGCAGCCATTCGGCCGCCGGCGTGACGTAGCGTCCGCTCTGCGAGATCAGGGCGATGTAGTCGAAGGCGCTGCGCAGCGATTCGAGGTTGCGATCGACGCGCGGGAAAAAAGGCGTGGCGTCACCGCGGGAGTCCTCGCTGCGCACGACCTGCGCCCGGGCCAGGCTGTGGCCGTGCTGCTCGAAGCGCTGCGCGCCGAACAACTCCGCGCGGATCGGCGGCTCGACCGCTTCGTAGGGCCCGAGAAGAAGATTGCGCGCGTACTGGCTGAGGGAGTCGAGCCGGTCGACGACCACCGCAGCGCTCAAGCGACCGCGTACAGCCCGATGAGGAGAACCACGGCCAGGCAGGCCATCGTCACGATGCGGCCGGCGGCGGCCGAGCGCATGCGCTGCAATCTGCTCTTCACCGTGAACCATCGCCCCTGTGCGCGCGCGCAATGTCGCATGTGCGATGCCAGCGCGTCGAAGTCGCCGCTCACAAAGTCGACCTTGGCATGGGTGAGGGAGTGCGGGGAAGACATGGCGAAGATTCCTGTGAACGAGCCTTGAGCTGCCGCGCGATTGCGAGAACTTTGAACGTAGGGGACAGGGTACTCTTCCTTCAAAGCCCCTAATTTCTGCTTCGCCGGATGTTCACGTAGGAGGCGGCGCACATGGCGCGTTTTCGCCGTCTCCTAACCGGTCTAGCCGGTCTAGCCGGTATTTCGCAGCCCCGCCGCCACCCCGTTGATCGACATGTGGATGCCACGTTGCAGCCGCTCGTCGTCCTGTCCCGCGCGCCAGCGGCGCATCAGCTCGACCTGCAGGTGGTGCAGCGGATCGATGTAGGGGAAGCGGTGGCGAATCGAACGCTGCATGTCGACGTTGCCTTCGAGCCGCTGCTTCGCGCCGGTGATCAGCGTCAGTGCGTCGGAAGTGCGGTGCCATTCGGCATCGATCATCGAGAACACCTTCTGGCGCAGCTTGCGGTCGGCCACCAGTTCCGAATAACGCGAGGCCAGGGCCAGGTCGCTCTTGGCGAGCACCATGTCCATGTTCGACAGCAGCGTGCTGAAGAAGGGCCACTGCGCGACCATGCGCTGCAGGAGCGCCTGCCGCTCCTTGCGCGCCGCGGCGCTGCCCGCGGCCGCGAGGAACTGCTCGATCGCCGAACCGAAGCCGTACCAGCCCGGCAGCGTGAGCCGGCACTGGCCCCAGCTGAAGCTCCAGGGCACGGCGCGCAGGTCTTCGATTTTTCGGCTGGGGTTGCGCGAAGCGGGGCGCGAGCCGATGTTGAGCTCGGAGATCTCGCGGATCGGCGTGGCGCTGAAGAAGTAGTCGCCGAAGCCGGGTGTCTCGTAGACCAGTTCGCGATACGCCGCCATGCTGGCCGCCGAGAGCTCGCCGGCAGCCGCCAGAAAGCTTGCGGGCGCGGCCTTGGCGGAGGGCAGCAGGGTGGCTTCCAGCGTGGCGGCGACCAGGGTTTCGAGGTTGCGCCGGCCGATCTCGCGGTTGGCGTACTTGGAGCCGATCACCTCGCCCTGTTCGGTCAGGCGGATCTGGCCGCGCACCGTGCCGGGCGGCTGCGCGAGGATGGCCTGGTAGCTCGGTCCGCCGCCGCGTCCCACCGTGCCGCCGCGGCCGTGGAACATGCGCAGGCGGATGGAGGTCTTCGATTTCTTGTTGAGCTCGTCGAACAACGCCACAAGCGCGGTGCCCGCGCGATAAAGCTCCCAGTTGCTGGTGAAGATGCCGCCGTCCTTGTTGCTGTCGCTGTAGCCGAGCATCACGTCCTGCTCGGCGCCCGAGCGCTGCACCAGCGCCTGGATGCCAGGCAGGGCGTAGAAGGCGCGCACGATCGGCGCCGCGTTGCGCAGGTCTTCGATGGTTTCGAACAAGGGCACCACGATCAGGTCGCAGGTGGCGTTCTCTTCCAGCGTGCCGCGCAGCAGGCCCACTTCCTTCTGCAGCAGCAGCGCCTCCAGCAGGTCGCTGACGGTCTCGGTGTGGCTGATGATGTAGTGGCGGATGGCGGCCGCGCCGTAGCGCGCGCGGGCCTTGCGGGCGGCGGCGAAGATCGCGATCTCGCTTTGCGCCAGCGGCGAGTACTCGGCATCGGGCACGCGCAGCGGGCGGGCGTCGTCGAGCAGGCGCAGCAGCAGCGTCTGCTTGGCCTCCTCGGCCAGCGCGGCGTAGCCGGGCTCGATGCGCGCGGTGGCGAGCAGTTCGGCCACCACGGCCTCGTGCTTGTCGGAGCTCTGCCTGAGGTCGACCGTCGCGAGATGGAAACCGAACACCTCGACCGCGCGGATCAGCGGGCGCAGGCGCTGCGCGACCAGCACGGAGCCGTGCTTGTCGGTGAGCGAGTCTTCGATGGTGCGCAGGTCGGCCAGGAATTCTTCGGCCTGCGTGTAGGGGTTCTGCGGCGCGACCGCATGGCGCGCGGCCTCGCCGCCGGTGAGTTCGCGCAGCGTGGCCGCCAGCCGCGAATAGACGCCGGTCAGCGCGCGGCGGTAGGGCTCGTCGACGCGGTGCTCGCTCTTGTCGGGCGAGCGCTCGGCCAGCGCCTGCATCTCGACCGACACATCGACCAGCGTGGCCGACAGCGACAGCTCGCCGCCGAGGAAGTGCACCTCGGTCAGGTAGTGGCGCAGCGCCAATTCGGCCTGGCGGCGCAGCGCGTACTCGAGGGTTTCGGCCGTGACGTTGGGATTGCCGTCGCGGTCGCCGCCGATCCACTGGCCCATGCGCAGAAAGGGCGCGATGGCGCCCTGGCCCAGCGCCGCTTCGAGCTCGGCATAGACGCGTGGGATCTCGCGCAGAAAGGTGGCTTCGTAGTAGCTCAGCGCGTTCTCGATCTCGTCGGCCACGGTGAGCTTGGAGAAGCGCAGCAGCCGCGTCTGCCAGAGCTGGGTGACGCGCGTGCGCATCTGGCTTTCGTTCTCGGCGTACTCGCGCGGCGTCAGCGTGTCCTTCTTTCCCGCGAAGGCATGCTGGTGCAGCTTGATCTCGTCGCGTGCCGTGAGCAGCTGCGCGATGGCGCGCTCGGCGTCGAGGATGCTCTTGCGCTGCACCTCGGTCGGATGGGCGGTGAGCACCGGCGACACGTAGCTGTGGGCGAGCGACTCGACCACGGCCTTCGGCGCGATGCCCGCCTTGCGGATGCGTGCCAGCGCGACCTCGAGGCTGCCCTCGGCGTTCTCGCCGGCGCGCTCGGCCTCGGTGCGGCGCCGGATCTGGTGGCGGTCCTCGGCCAGGTTCGCCAAGTGGCTGAAGTAGGTGAAGGCGCGGATCACGCGCACCGTCTCGGCCGCGCTCAGGGCCTTGAGCAGGTTCTTGAGCGCCCGGTCGGCCGCATGGTCGGCATCGCGGCGGAAGGACACCGAGAGCGTGCGGATCTTCTCGACCAGCGCGTAGCTGTCTTCGCCCTCCTGCTCGCGGATCACGTCGCCGAGGATGCGGCCGAGCAGGCGGATGTCGTCGATCAGCGGCTGTTCGTCGCTGTTGCGGCGCCTGGGTGCGGAAGCGGTGGTGGGGGCTGTTTTCATTCGAAATTTCTCCTCGTCGGACCCGATTGGCGCATGCGTTGTTGCGATGCAACATGCTAGCATTCCACCGATCCCCCACAGCAATGGAAATGGCCTTGAGCAACATCGTGATCGCCACGCGCGAGAGCCGGCTGGCCCTTTGGCAAGCCGAGCACGTGCAGTCCCTGCTCCAGGCCCGAGGCCATACGGTCAGCCTGCTCGGCATGACCACCCGCGGCGACCAGATCCTCGACCGCTCGCTCGCCAAGGTCGGCGGCAAGGGCCTGTTCGTGAAGGAGCTCGAGCTTGCGCTCGAGGAAGGGCGCGCCGACATCGCGGTGCACTCCCTCAAGGACGTGCCGATGGATCTGCCCGAGGGCTTCGCGCTGGCCTGCGTGCTGCCGCGCGAAGATCCGCGCGATGCGCTGGTGTCGCCGCGTTATGCCTCGCTCGATGCGCTGCCCCAGGGCGCGGTCGTCGGCACTTCCAGCCTGCGCCGCGTGGTGTTGCTGCACGCGCTGCGGCCCGACCTGCGCATCGAGCCGCTGCGCGGCAATCTTGACACGCGCCTGCGCAAGCTCGACGAAGGTCAATACGACGCCATCGTGCTCGCCGCGGCCGGACTCAAGCGGCTCGGCCTCGAGGGCCGCATCCGCGCCGTCTTCGAGCCCGATGCGATGCTGCCCGCGGCCGGGCAGGGCGCGCTCGGCATCGAGGTGCGCTCCGATCGCGCCGACTTGATCGCGCTGCTGGCGCCGCTGTCGAAGCAGAGCGACTGGCTCGCCACCACGGCCGAGCGCGCCGTCAGCCGCGCCATGGGCGGGAGTTGCTCGATGCCGCTTGCGGCCCATGCACGCTGGCAGCCCGACGGCAGCCTGCGCATCGACGCGGCCTGGGGCGACCCCGACGCGGCGGCGCCTTTGGTGAAGATTCACGCGCTGGCCGAAGCCTCAGACTTCGCGCAGGCCGATGCGCTGGGCGTGGGTGCCGCGAAGCTGCTGCGCGACGCCGGCGCTCACTGATGAGATGCCGTCCGCTCCAGTGATCGTCACGCGCCCCGCGCGCGAGGCGGCGCGCTGGGTGGGCGAATTGCGCGCCGCGGGATTGGATGCCGTTTCGCTGCCGTTGATCGTGATCGAGCCGCTCGACGATCCGGCGGAACTGCAGGCGGCACGCCAACGCTTGCCCGACTACGACGCGCTGATGTTCGTGAGCGCCGCGGCTGCCGAGCACTTTTTTCGCGCCGGCGCCGCGCTCCCCTCCGTGCTGCGCCAGCGCTTCTGGGCCACCGGGCCCGGCACCTGCGGCGCCCTGCAGGCGGCCGGCGTGCCTGCTTCGTCGATCGATGCGCCGCCCGCCGATGCCGAACAGTTCGATTCCGAAGCCCTGTGGGCGCACGTGCAGCCGCAGGTGCGTCCGGGTGCGCGCGTGCTGATCGTGCGCGGCGGCGATGCGTCGGGACAGCCGGCGGGGCGCGACTGGCTGGCGCGCGAGATCGCCGCTGCCGGCGGTGTCTGCGATACGGTGGTGGCCTATAGGCGGCTGGTTCCGTCCTGGGGTGCTGCCGAGCGGCAAGTGGCCGCCGAGGGTGCCGGCGGCCGTGCCATCTGGCTCTTCAGCAGCTCCGAAGCCATCGCCAACCTGTGCCGCGCGCTACCGGCAACGAGCTGGCGCTCGGCACGCGCGATCGCCACCCATGCCCGCATCGCCGAGGCCGCGCGGAATGCGGGTTTCGGCACGGTGCGTGTCTCTTCCCCCGGCCTGGCGGCGCTGGTCGCGTCGATAGAATCCTTCGCATGAGCGATGCCTCCGTGTTGAACGAAAGCCTGCAGGAACCCGCAGCGCGTGCGCCCCTGCCGGCCACGCTGCAGGTCACGCCCGCGGCGGCATCGGCCGTCCTCTCCAGGGTCGTGGTGGGCTTGCTGGCCGTCGTCGCGGTGGTGGCGCTGGTGATCGCTGTGGCGCTTTGGCAGAAGGTCAGCGGCATGCAGGAGCAGCTCGCGCGCCAGAGCGCCGATGCCTTGGCGCAATCCATGGAGGCCCGCACCCTGGCGCGGCAAGCACAGGAGGTGGTGCGCGACACGGCCGGGCGGCTCGCCCTGACCGAAACCCGTGTCGCCGAAGTCGCACTGCAGCGTTCGCAGCTCGAGGAGCTGATGCAGAGCCTGTCGCGTTCGCGTGACGAGAACCTGGTGGTCGACATCGAGTCGGCCGTGCGCCTGGCGCTGCAGCAGGCGCAGGTCACGGGCAACGTGCAGCCGCTGCTGGCGGCGCTCAAGGCCGGCGACCTGCGCATCGCGCGTGCCGCGCAGCCGCGGCTCGCGCCTCTTCAGCGCGCGATGCAGCGCGATGCCGACCGCCTGCGCACCAGCGCCAGCGCGGACAGCGGCGAAGCGCTGCAGAAGCTCGACGAACTGATGCGCAGCGTCGACGATCTGCCGCCGCTGAATGCGGTCGCCGTGCGCGGTGCGGGCCTCAATTCGTGGCAGGCCGAGCCGGTGCCGGCCGACGCGCCCTGGTGGCAGCGCTTCCTGCTGATCGTGCGCGGCGAGGCACGCTCGCTGCTGCGCGTGGGGCGCATCGAGCGGCCCGAAGCCGTGCTGCTCTCGCCGGACCAGACCTTCTTCCTGCGCGAGAACCTGAAGCTCCAGCTCCTCAATGCGCGTCTGGCCCTGCTGTCGCGGCAGGTCGATACGGCGCGCAACGAGTTGGCCACCGTGTCGGCTTCGCTCAACCGCTATTTCGATCCGGCCTCGCGCCGCGTCCAGGCCGCCGCCACGCTGGTGCAGCAGCTGCAGGCGCAGGTCAGAACCAGCGAGCCGCCGCGCATCGACGAAACGCTGACCGCGCTCGCGACGGCTGCTGCCGGGCGCTAGGATTAGGGCAGGCCCTAAATGCGCGCGGCACTCTGGTTTCTCGCCCTGTTCGGCATCGCGGCCGCAGTGGCACTGTTCGCCGGCAACAACCAGGGCACGGTCACCGTCTTCTGGCCGCCGTGGCGGGTCGACCTCTCCCTGAATCTCGTGCTGCTGCTCCTGCTGGCGGCCTTCGGCCTGCTGCATGTGGCGCTGCGCGGCCTGTCGGCCCTGTTCTCGCTGCCCAGGCAGGCGCGCCAGTGGCGCCTGCAGCAAAAGGAGCGCGCCCTGTACGCGGCCCTGCTCGACGCGCTGGCGCAATTGCTGGCCGGCCGCTTCTCGCGCGCGCGCAAGGCGGCGCAGGCGGCGCTCACGCAGGAAAGAACGCTGGCCGCGCTCGACGCGCGGCTGCCGCAGGCCCAGCAGGTGCGGGTGCTGTCGCACCTGCTCGCGGCCGAGAGCGCGCAGGCGCTGCAGGATCGCGCGGCGCGCGATGCGCATCTGCAGCAGGCGCTCAACGAGAGCGCCGATCGCGCAGTTCTCGCGAGTCTCGAAACGCGCGAAGGCGTGCAGCTGCGCGCCGCCCGCTGGGCGCTCGACGACCGCGATGCGCCTGCGGCGCTGGCGCGGCTTGCGGAACTGCCGCAGGGCGCGCAGCGGCGCACGCTGGCCTTGCGGCTGCGGCTGAAGGCGGCGCGGCAGGACCGGCGTACGCTGGAGGCACTCGAGACCGCGCGGCTGCTGGCCAAGCATCGCGCCTTCTCGGATTCGGCCGCGCAGAGCATCGTGCGTGGGCTGGCGGCCGAATTGCTCTCGGGCGCGCACGATCCGGCCCAGCTGCTGCGCGCCTGGGGTGAGTTCGAGGCCTGGGAGCGCGAGATGCCTGAGGTCGCGATCCACGCGGCCCAGCGCATGGTTGCGCTGCGTGGCGATCTCACGCTGGCGCGCGCATGGCTGCTGCCGGTCTGGGAGCGCATGGTGGCGCAGCCCCAGAGCCTCGGCGAGTCCTTGCGCGTGAAGCTGGTGCGGGCGCTCGAAGCGGGTCTGGACTCGGTCGATGCCGAATGGCTGGCGCGCATCGAGTCGGCGCAGCGGAACAACCCGCGCGACGCCAATCTGCAGTACCTGGCCGGCATGGCCTGCATGAAGCGTCAGCTCTGGGGCAAGGCGCAACAATTGCTCACGCAAGCTGGCTTGGCGTTACAGGACCCGAACCTGCATCGGCGAGCCTGGCAGGCTCTGGCCCAGCTGGCCGAGGCGCGGGACGACGCCGATCAGGCTTCCGCCGCCTGGAAGCGCGCGGCGCAGACCGAGAACCCCTGAAATTGGGCCTATTCCGAGGCTCGGTTAGCTATCTTATTGATAGCTAACTATCAAATATCCACGGCCAATACGGAAACTTTCGCTGTCTCGGCGTCTCTGCCTACACGCGCATTTTTTCTCTGCCTAATGATCTACGCCGAGAAAGAATTTGACCTCAGCGCTGACTGATGTACAGTCGTAACTGATTGCAAAAGTATTCATTCTGGTCACGAACGCGGAGTTGGGTTTGAAACGTTTTCTATTACACACCGCTTTGTTTGCCTCGGCCGGCCTGCTGCTGCAGGCGTGCGCGCCATTGGCACCGGGGTTCCGTTCCGCCAGCAACGACGCCGCCCAGGCCGTCTCGCCGTCGGGCTTTTCGACCTCCGAGATCGATCCGCCGCCGCCCGGTGCGATCACCTCGATCACGCCCCAGCTGATACGGGCGCAGCGCGCTGCGGTCGGGAATTCGGTTCCGCCGGAGGTCAAGGCGCTGGTCGGCACCCCCGAGGTCTACAAGATCGGGCCGGGCGACGTGGTCGGCATCGTGGTCTACGACCACCCGGAGATCGTGTTTAGCGCGATCCCCGCCACCACGGTGGCCGATCCGGCCAGCGTGTCGCCGGCGCCCGGCTTCATCGTGTCGAACACCGGGCAGCTGAGCTTCCCCTACGTCGGTGCGCTGAAGGTCGACGGCATGACCGTCCAGGAACTGGAGAACACGCTCGTGCAGCGGCTGTCGCGGGTCTTCAAGAATCCCCAGCTCAGCGTTCGCGTCCAGGCCTTTCGCAGCAAGCGCGCCTACATCGAAGGTGAGGTCAGGCTTCCCGGCCTGATGGTGTTCACCGACATCCCGATGACGCTCGCCGAGGCGCTCAACCGTGCCGGCGGCCTGGCCCCGACGGGTGACCGTTCCGCCATCAACCTCACGCGCGACGGCAGGACCATTCCCCTCGACCTGATGGCGTTGGCAGAGGCAGGGATCGACCCGAGCCGCATCCCGCTGAAGTCGGGCGACATGGTGATGGTGCGCGGCCGCGACGAGCGCAAGGTCACGGTGATGGGTGAGGTGGGCATCCAGACCGGCGTGATGATGCGCAACGGCAGGCTCAGCCTGAACGATGCGCTGACCGAGGTCGGCGGCGTCAACCTGGGGACTGCGAATCCGCGCCAGATCTACGTGATCCGCAACGAGACCGAAGGCCAGGCGATCTTCCACCTCGATGCGCGCACGCCGACGGCGATTGCGCTTGCAGACGGCTTTGCGCTGCGTCCCAAGGACGTGGTCTATGTCGATCCGGTCCCGCTCGTGCAGTGGAACCGCGTCCTGAGCCTGATCCTTCCGACGGCCACGACCGCGACTTCTTATCGCGATCTGGGCTCGCGCGGCGGCACGACTGGGCGATAGGCAGACCGTGACCATCCGGAACGTCCTCGTCGTGTGCATCGGAAACATCTGCCGCAGCCCGATGGCCGAAGGCCTGGTGGCCGCGGCCTTGCCCGGCGTGCAGATCACTTCGGCGGGCCTCCAGGCCATGGCCGGCCAGCGCGCGGATCCGATCGCCTGCGAACTGATGGACGCGCGCGGCATCAGCCTCGAAAAACATCGGGCGCGGCAGCTCAATCTCGACATGTGCCAGCGCGCCGATCTGATCCTCGTGATGGATCGCGAGCAGCGCCGCACGGTCCAGGAACGCTACCTCTTCGCCGCCGGCAAGGTGTTTCGCCTCTGCGAGTTCGGCGACCAGGACGTGCCCGATCCGTACCGCGCGGGTCGCAGCGCTTTCGAACGGTCGCTTGCGCTCATTGAAGGCGGTGCGCAGCAGTGGGTCAAACGCATTTCAAGAGTATCCAGTTGATGAATTCCACTCTCACTCCCAAAACAAGCCCCACCTCGCAGATCATGAGCAGCGCGGACGAGGACGACCTGGACATCGGGCGTTACATCGACGTGCTGCTCTCGAACAAGTGGCTGATCGCGGCGATCACCCTCGTCGTGTTCCTGATCGGTGCCACCTACGCGTTCCTGGAGCGGCCGATCTACGAGTCCAACATGGTGGTTCAGGTCGAGGACACGGGCACCGGCGGCAAGGGCATTCTCAGCGAGGCCGGCGGCCTGATCGACGTGAAGACGCCGGCCAATGCCGAGATCGAGATCATCCGCTCGCGCATGATCGCCGGCCAGGCGGTGGAAGCGACCAAGCTCTACATTGCGGCGAGCCCGCGCTATGTGCCCTACGTCGGCGGCTGGCTGGCGCGGCGAGCCACGGGCCTTTCCGAGCCCGGTTTCCTGGGTCTCGATGGCTATGTGTCGGGAACGGAACGCATCCTGGTGTCGAAGTTCGACGTGCCGACCCACATGGAAGGCGGGCTGTTCACGGTGACGGCGAAAGCCGACAAGCAGTACACGCTCGACTATCCCGGCATGCAGCAGCTCACCGGCACCGTCGGCACGCCGCTGAAGGCCGACACCGGCAGCGGGCCGATCGAGTTGACGGTGACCGAACTCGCCGGCAAGCCGGGCGCGTTGTTCAATCTTTACCGCTACGCGATGCTGCCGACCACCATTGCGTTGCAGTCCAGCCTGATACTGACCGAGCGGGGCAAAACCTCCGGCATCATCAACGTGGCCCTGCAGGACACGGACCCCTTCAAGCTGACGCGCGTGCTAAATGCCGTGGGCGACCAGTACGTCAAGCAGAACATCGAGCGCAAGGCCGCCGAGGCGCAGAAGACGCTGGCCTTCCTCGATGTCCAGCTGCCGCAGTTCAAGAAGCAGCTGGAGGCGTCGGAAGAGGTCTACAACCGCTATCGCAACCAGAAGGGCACGGTGGCCTTCAGCGAGGAAGCGGCGCTGGTCCTGGGCCAGGCGGTCGATCGCCAGACCAAGTTGCTGGATGCCCAGCAGCGCCGGCGCGAGCTCGAGGCCCGCTTCACCTCCGCGCATCCGGCCGTGCAGACGCTCGACAGCCAGATCGCGGCGTTGAAGACCGACATGGGCGAGATCCAGGCTCGCATCAAGGGCCTGCCTGCCATCCAGCAGGAGGCGGTGCGCATGGAGCGCGACGTCAAGGTCAACACCGAGCTGTACCAGCAGCTGCTCAACAACGCGCTGCAGCTGCGCCTGGTGAAGGAAGGCAAGATCGGCAACGTCCGCGTGCTCGACGAGGCGGTGGTGCCACAGGTTCCGGTCAAGCCGAACCGCAAGGTCATCGTCGCGGCCGCGCTGGCCCTGGGCTTGTTCCTCGGCATCGTCGCCGCGTTCGTGCGCAGCTCCTTCATCGAGCAGCGCCTGCGAGACCCGCACGAGGTGGAAGCCGATACCGGCCTGCCGGTCTTCTCGACCATTCCGCTCAGTCCTGTGCAAAGTGCGATCGCGAAGCGACGCTTGAGCGGCGCCACCGGCGTCCGCTTGCTGGCGATCGAGAGTCCGGACGATCCGGCCGTGGAAAGCCTGCGCAGCCTGCGAACGGCCATGCAGTTCGCGATGCTGGAGTCGCCGAACAACCGCGTGCTGATCACCGGGCCCACCCCAGGCGTCGGCAAGAGCTTCGTGACGGCGAACTTCGCCGCCCTCATGGCCGCTGCCGGCAAGCGCACGCTCTTGATCGACGCCGACCTGCGGCGCGGCCACACGCACCAGTACTTCGGCTTGCAGCGCCACGGCGGGCTCTCGGAGCTGATCGCAGGCAGCTTGACGGTGCAGCAGACCGTGCACCGCCAGGTGGTTCCCAACCTGGACTTCCTGGCCACGGGCCAACTGCCTCCTAACCCGTCGGAACTGCTGGTGTCGGACTCGTTCAAGACGGCGCTCGAGCGCCTGTCCGAGCAGTACGACCTGGTCGTCATCGACACGCCGCCGGTGCTGGTCGCCGCCGACACCTCCACGGTCGCGACGCATGCAGGCACGGTGTTGCTTGTGGCGCGCGCCGACCAGTCCACCATGGGCGAACTCAAGGAAAGCACGCGCCGTCTGGCGATGGGCGGCAAGGCTGCCACCGGCGTGCTGCTCAACGCGATGGATGTGGGCCGTCGCGCCTATGCCCCGTACAAGTACGGCCGCTACCGCTACACCAACTACAACTACGAGAGCATCCTGCCCGAAGAGCAGTGACGGAAGGCGCCGGGCGGCTGCCCGGCGCAGCAGGGGGTGGCGTCAGGTGGCCGGACGGTGCGCCATGCGCGCCACGCACGCCTGCAGATCGCGTTCGAACTGTTCCAGCACGGCATCGCGATCGAATCGCGCTTCGGCATAGGCGCGGGCACGCAGCCCCAGTTCGCTCCGAAGCCCGGGCTGCGAAGCCAGCGAGACCACTGCTGCAGCAAAAGCTTTTGCATCATCGGGCGGCACGGCGACGCCGCATTCGGATGCGACCTTGCCGAGCTCGGTCTCGGCACGTGCGCCGGCCACCACGGGCCTGCCGCTGCTCAGCATGCCGGTGAGCTTGGAGGGCATCACCAGGTCCGCCGCATCCGCGCGCTGGGGCAGCAGATGGATGTCCGCCAGGCCCAGCAGGTCGCCGAGCCGATCGACCGGCTGCAGATCGAGAAAGCGGACGTTGGCGAGCTGCTCGCAGCGCTTCATCAGTTCGGCGCGGCCGGCGCCGTTGCCGCAGAACACAAAGTGGAGGTTGGGCTGGTCCTTCAGCATAAGGGCCATCTCGGCCAGCAGTTCCAGCCCCTGCTTGGCACCCATGTTCCCCGAATAGAGGGCGACCACGGCATCGGACGGGATGCCCAGTTCGGCGCGGTAGGGGCTGTCCGCTTGCAACGGCTGGATGGCCGAGACGTCGGCCCAGTTGGGCAGGGAAATCAGTCGCGCGTCCTCGATGCCCTTGCTGCTCGCGCGCTCGATCATGCGCTGTGAAATGGTGGAGATGCGGTCGAAGCGGCGCATCAGGCCGCGCTCGACCGCGGCAACGAAGGCGCGCAGGCGCGCGCCCTTGAGCAGCCCGAGCTCGAAGGCGGCGTCGACTTCGTAATCCTGGATGTGCAGCCAGGTCTTGGCCGAGCGCAGCCGCGCGAAGACCAGCGCCGCCGGCGTGCAGAAGAGCGGTGGCTCCGTCACCCACACGAGGTCGGGCTTCCAGCGCCATTGCGCGAACAGGGCCGGCACGCTGGCGAGCGCGAAGCTCGCCAGGTGCAGAAGACGCTTCGCGCCGCTGACCTTGCGCGGCACCCACAGCGGCGTGCGCAGCACCGTGGCGCCGCGCCAGGTCTCTTGCGTGTAGCGCGAGGCGCGGTAGCCCGGCCAAACCGCCCAGTCGGGGTAGTAGGGCGGCGCGGTCACCACGCGCACCTCGTGTCCTCGCGCGGCCAGCCACGCGACCATTTCTCCAGTGTATTTGCCGATGCCGGTCAGTTCCGGCGCGAAATTGATTCCGTAGACGAGCAGCTTCATGGATCAGGCGGGTTGCGGCGAGTGTTCGCGAATGGTGCGCACCAGCATTTGCGCCACCTGCTCCATCTGGAACCGGCTGTCGAAGCAGCGCAGCGCGGCGACGCGCATCGCCGCGAGTTCGGCGGGTGTCGAGTCCAGCCAGCGTCGCAGCAACGCGATCGTGCCATCCAGCGTGTCGGACTCGACGAAGCCCGCGTGGTCGGCCGCGATCTCGCGCCAGATGTTGACCTTGTCGCTGATCAGCACCGGCCGGCTGCAGGCCAGCGCCTCCGCCACCGCGATGCCGAAGTTCTCTTGGTGCGAGGGCAGGCAGAACACTTCGCACGCATGGAACGCGCCCCATTTCAAGTCGCCCGACAGCATGCCGGTCCAGCTGACGCGCGAGGCGATGCCGAGGCTGGCCGCCCGGCTTTGCAATTGACGGGTCAAGCCTTCGTCGCCGGGGCCCGCCATCACCAGATGGACATCCGGTGCATCGGCCGCCGTGCGCGCAAAGGCGTCGATCAGCAGGTCGCAGCCTTTCTTCTCGTGGATGCGGCCCAGGAACAGCAGCAGGCGCTTCTGCCTCAGCTCGGGAAAGGACGAAAGAAATGCCTCGGACAAGGCCTTGGCGTCCTGCGGCGGCACGGTGGTGCCATAGGAGCCGACCACCTCTCGGCAGCGATAGAGCCAGAACGACTGCCGTGCGAGCAGGCGTTCTTCCTCGCAGGTGAAGAGCACGGCGGACGCATCGCGCAGCACGCGGTATTCGCCCCAGGGCCAGTAGAGCCACTTCTTGAGGTGCTTGAGCGGGTAGCGGTGCTTGAACCACGGATCGAGCATGCCGTGGCTGTAGACGAAATAGGGCGTGGACGAGCCGTGCAGGGCGCGCCACGCGGCGAAGCCGACGTACTGCCAGAGCCCGTTGACGATGACGGCGTCATAGTCGCCGGCGTGCGCCTTGAGCCACGGCACCAGGCGCTCGTTGTAGCCATAGCTCGAGATCGAGGGGCCGGTCGCGATCACCTTGCCCGGATAGTCGGCAACGAAGCCGGCGTCGGGGCTGTCCAGGCTCACGAGGTCGCCTTCGTGCCCCATGCCCGCCAGCGCATCATGGATCCGCCGGACTCCCTCGATGGGGCCTCCGCCCCGGGGATCGACGGATGGAATGAGATGAAGCAGTCTCACGATCGCGAGGCGCGGCTTGGGAAGATTTCGAGCCTCGGATAGCGGAGAACCAGGAGGGCGTAGGCCAGCATGATGCCGAGCAGGGCATTGGCCGTCAGTTGGCCGAGCGCAGGCCAGCTGACCACGGCGAGCGCGGTGGTGAGCCATACCAGCACCGCATAGGGGGAATTCGTCTTGATCGAGGCCCGCAGGCTCGACAGCAGGCCGACGGCCAGCGCCAGGTACTTGAGTGCGATGTAGGCGACTCCCAGCAGGCCGCCCTCCATCAGGATGCGGCCGCCTTCGGCTTCCGCGAGCGCGAAGACATCCGCCGCGCCTGTGCGAACGTAGGTCGCGAGGTTGGATCCGAAGCCCACGCCGTAGCCCAGCCAGCTCATGAGGTCGTAGACCCAGGGTTCGCCGAACAGAACGGTAAGAACCCGTTCGCCGAAGTCTTCTGCCTGCGCCGCCTGCTCGAAGCGTGTCTGCGTGACGCCGATGGCATCGCGGAAAACGTAGGCGAAGAGCGCCGTCATCGCGAGCACGACGACGACCGCGACCGCTGCGCCCACCTTGTTGCGCGCTTTCGAGAACAGCAGCCTGCCGAGCAGGTAGGCCATGAGCATCATGCCCGAGGTGATCGCCGCCGTTCTGGAGCCGCTCACCAGCGCGCCGGTGACGAAGGCCACGAAGACGGCCATCGCAAACAGGAACTGCCTGGTGTTTCGCTTCCTGGCGCCCAGAATGCCGAACACCAGCGGCGCCACCATCGTCAAGTAGGTGGCATAGCCGGAGGTGAAGCTGAAGGTCCCGGTGGTGCGGACCACGCCCACCACCGCGACGAAGACGCTTTCCTCGTCGCCGTCCAACTGGGTGTTGATACGCGCGCCGGGAGGCGAGTAGTGCTGCAGCACGGCCAGCGGTGCCAGCAGCAGCATCACGAGGGCTGCCGCAAGGATCGCAGCCCGGTAGTCCGTTTCGTTCATGGCGGCGGCCGCCGCGACGGCGAACCACGTGTACAGGAGCCAGAAACGCAGGCCGATCACAAACACGACCGGCGAGCTTTCGCCGCCGACGAGCTGCAGCAGTCCCCAGCCGAGCACCAGGCAGGACCATGCGAGCATGACGGCCGTGATCTTCTTGTGGCGCCTCAGGTAGCCGTGCCTCAAGGCGTAGACGACCAGCGCGAGGGCCAGCAGGTCGCGCAGAAGGATCAAGGGAAGCGTGGACGCGGAGGACACCCACTTGCGCACCGCGCCTTCGAAAATGACGATCAGGAATACGGCAAGAAAAAGCTGGCCGGCGCGGCTGAGCGACGCGGCCTGGTTCGTCGCGCGAGGGACGCTTGCGGCGATCGCGCTCATGGTCGCGTCCTTCCGGATTGCATGCCGTTGCTGTTGCTCACCTTTGCACCTCGGTGGTCATTGTCCGAAGCGCAGCGACATGCGCATCGATGCGATGCGGTTCATACCACTTGTGCGCTTCGTGTCCGATGACGCGCGGATCGACGGCCGACCGGTCGACCGCGTCAAAGCCACGAGCATAGTGCACATTGGGCGTCAGGCCGTCGTGCACGCCATACTCGTCCGACAGCAGAATGGGACAGACGGCGTGTGAACTGTAGGCTGCGAAGATGCTGCTCTTGGACACGTAGTCCGGCGGGTAGGCGAGGGCGCCGTAGTCCGCGCTGGACAGCGCCAGGCTCACCTGTTCGGCCGACAGCTTGCCGTGCGCGATCACGCCCTCCTGCACCAGTCGCTGGGAGAGCGGGCCTCCCGGCATCGCCGGACCGATGTCATGGATCTCGAGGCCGTTGCGCTTGGCGCAGCGGAAGAGTTCGCCGTCCGACCATTCGTAGGACTGGGCGCGGATGCCGGCGCTGCCGAAAACCACCAGCTTGCGCTGCCGTTCGGTCTCGATCGAGGCGGGCTCGCCCACATTCGAGAACACCGGCAGCACCCGGTGCGGCGTGGCCTGGGAACGCTCCAGCAGCCAGCGCGCGGATTCCTCCCGGTTCGTCAGCCAGAAATCGGACAGGAGCAGCAGGTCGCGCGCGATCCGCTGCTGGCAGCCGCTGAGCCAGAACGCCGAGCCCCACGGCGGGCCGGTCGCGAAGAGTTCATGGAAGACGATGCCGAAGGCCTTGAACTGGGTGCGCAAGCCGTCGATCTTCTTGACCAGCCACAGCGGAATGCCGCGCTTCTGGAAACCGTAGCCGCTGAAATGCAGGAGCAGGAACTCTCCCTTCAGCGACGCGGTGTCGGTGTTGCGTGTCAGCTCCATCAGCGGCGCGTGGAGCGGATTGCCCAGCACCGTCGCATAGTCCCGCACGCCGCCCGTGCCGGGCGGAATCAGGGAGATGGAGGTGGCATTCATGCTGGGCATCGACGCAGGGAATTCAGGTCCTCAGGAAGGGATGAGTTCTTCGCTGCAGAAATCCTCGTAAGCGCGCTCCACGCCGGCGCGCAGCGTCATCCTGGGCTTCCAGCCGAGTTGACGAATCCGCGAAATGTCGAGCAGCTTGCGCGGCGCGCCATCGGGCTTGCTCGTGTCGCAGCGGATGGTGCCGCGGTAGCCCACCACCTCGCTCACCAGCTGCGCGAGTTCCGCGATCGACTGGTCTTCGCCGCTGCCGACATTGATGTGGCTGGCCGTGGGCTCCGTATGGGCCGCGTAGATCTCGCGCGGAAGGTCCATCACGTGGACGCAGGCGCTTGCCATGTCGTCGACGTAGAGAAACTCCCGCTTCGGAGTCCCCGTGCCCCAGATCACGACCGAGGGCGCATCCGCGAGCTTGGCTTCGTGGAAGCGGCGGATCATCGCGGGCAGCACGTGGCTGTTCTCGGGATGGTAGTTGTCGCCCGGGCCATAGAGGTTGGTCGGCATCACGCTGCGGAAGTCGCAGCCGTACTGGCGGTTGTAGCTTTCGCAGAGCTTGATGCCGGCGATCTTGGCGACGGCGTAGGGCTCGTTGGTCGGCTCCAGCTTGCCGGTCAGGAGTGCGTCCTCTGCCATCGGCTGTGCCGCGAGCCGCGGATAGATGCAGCTCGAGCCGAGAAAGAGCAGCTTGCTCACGCCGGTGCGCCAGGCCTCGTGGATCAGGTTGGCTTCGACCATCAGGTTCGAATAGATGAACTCCGCCGGATAGCTGTTGTTGGCGTGGATGCCGCCGACCTTGGCCGCCGCTACATAGACCTCCTGCGGCCTTTCCTCGGCGAAGAAGGCCCGGACCTGCGCCTGGTCCGTCAGGTCGAGTTCGGCACGACTTCGGGTGACGAGGTTGGTATAGCCCTTCTCGACCAGGCATCGCACGATGGCGCTGCCCACCATGCCGCGGTGCCCCGCGACGAAAATCCGCTTCTGAAACTCGCTCATGGAAATAGACCTTGGTACGGGGTGAAGGTTGGGCCCGGTGCTCCCCCGGCCGGAGCGATCAGGCGAGTCGTCTGCGTTGACCGTCGGCACGCTCGGGCAGATCGTCGAAGCGCACGATGTCGTCCTCGCCGAGGTAGCCGCCCGTCTGGACTTCGATCACTTCGAGGATGGTCTTGCCGGCATTTTCCAGCTTGTATCGGGCGCCAACGGGAATGTAGATCGATTCGTTTTCCTTGACCAGGAGCACCTTGTCGTCGCACACCACTCTGGCCGTTCCCTTGACCACGACCCAGTGTTCGGCACGATGGTGGTGCATTCGCAGCGCAAGGTGCGCACCCGGCTTGACCGTCAGGCGCTTGACGGCGAAGCGCTCGCCGTCGTCGATGCTGTCGTAGGCGCCCCATGGTCGCGGAATGCGGCGATGCCGGGTGGCCTGGCTGTGGCCCTGCGTCGTGAGCAAGGCGACCACGTCCTTGACCTGTTCGGCACAGTCGCTGTGCGCAACCAGAAGCGCATCCGGCGTGTCGACCACCAGCAGATCCTTGGTGCCCAGGGCCACGACGGGACGATTGGGCGCATAGATGAAGGTGTTGCGCGCACCCATGGCAAAACCCTGGCCGCTGATCCGGTTGCCGTCGCCGTCCACGTCGTGCAACTCGGCGACAGCGTTCCAGCTGCCGACATCGCTCCAGCGACCCTGGAAGGGAATGACGGCAACCCGGTCGCATTTTTCGAGCACCGCGTAGTCGATGCTCTGGCTGCGGCAGCGGCCGAATGCGGCGCTGTCCATGCGCAGGAAATCGCCGTCCGTTTCGATGGCCGCGGTGGCCAGCCTGCAGCTTTCGAGGATGTCGGGCGCGTGCTGCTCGACTGCGGCGATCAGCACCTTGGCCTGGACCAGCAGGATACCGGCGTTCCAGAGGTGGCCGCCCGCGAGCAGCAGCTGCTCCGCGTGCGAGGCGGCCGGCTTCTCGACGAATGCGGCCACGGCATGACCCGCCTCTTCGCCCAATGCCTCATCGAGCTTGTCGCCCTGGCGGATGTAGCCGTAGGCGGTACTGGGAAAAGTCGGCTCCACACCGAAAGTCACGAGGTATCCGGCCAGCGCGGCAGGAATCCCCTTCTGAATCGTGGCGACGAAGCGGTCTGCATCCGGGATGTGGTGATCGGCGGGTGCGAACAGCAGCAGCTGTTCCGGGTCGGCCAGAAGGGCAATCGCCGACATGGCGGCCGCCGTGTTGCGTGCCATCGGCTCGAGCAGTTGCTTGCCGCAAACATCCGCTGCTTCGATGCTTTCCTGAACCAGGAAGCGGTGCTCCTCTGCCGCAACGCAAGTCACCTCGGTATTCAACCGACGGAGACGTTCGAGCGTGAGCACCAGCAGGTTCTTGTTGTCGATCAGCGGGACGAATTGCTTGGGCAGGGTCTTGCGCGACAGCGGCCACAGGCGGGTGCCGCTGCCGCCGCACAGGACGATCGGCTGAATGACGCTCACCTCGAACCCTCTCCGGTGATGACTGCACGCACGGTCTTCAACAGAATCTTGATGTCGAGCCACAACGACCAGTTGCTGACGTACTCCATGTCGAGTTCGACCCGTCTTGCGTAGGACAGGCGGTTGCGGCCGCTGACCTGCCACAGGCCCGTGATCCCGGGGCGCATGGCGCAATAGTGTTCCCAGCCCTTGCCGTAGAGGCTGCGCTGACGCTCCATGCAGGGGCGCGGACCGACCAGGCTCATGTCGCCCTTGAGCACGTTCCAGAACTGGGGCAGTTCGTCGAGGCTCAGCTTGCGGATGAACTGGCCGATGGGCGTGATGCGCGGATCCTTCTCGAGCTTCTGAAAAGTGTCCCACTCGGTGCGGGCCATGTCGTTGCGGCTCAGGAATTCGTCCAGCACCACTTCGGAGTTGTGCACCATCGAGCGGAACTTGTAGAAGCGAAACCTCTGGCCGCTTTCTCCAAGGCGGTTCTGCCAGAAGTGGACCGGACGGCCCATGCTGATGCGCACGCCGAGTGCAACGAGCAGATAGAGGGGCCCGAAGAGAACGAAGAAGGTCAGCGCGCCCACGATGTCGATGGCGCGCTTCGTCGCGCGTTCGAGACGAGTGAGTCTGCGTGGTTGTACATACGCTGGAGGCGCGGACGATCCGCCGCCATCAGGGGTGAAGCGTCGGACCACGTTGCCGTGTGCGGTCGAGTCGGAACGAAACATTTAAATATCCCCCAGACGGGTGCTGCCTCAACTTCAGAGTCAGAGCGTGGCAGTGTAACGCTTTACTACTATTCGCAAGAATTTGAACACAAGATTCCTTCGTTGTCTTGTGAACAAAAGACGTACACCCTTCGTTGAGCGATGTAAGTTGCGCACTCTGTGAACAAGCCTCTACATTGATTTGGTGCAGTGCAGCATATTCGCCTGAAGTGTAGGTCTTTTGTATGACAACATGTTAACGCTTATTGACGAGTGAGTGTTGTTTGCAAGCGCCGTTCGTCGATTTCGTGACTTAGATCTTGCTTCCAGAGTTGCTGCAGCGCAGCAAGCATATGGCGTGCCGCCAGAATCCAAAAGGATTACAAAAAGCTACCGCAGCAGCTTGGTGGGGTATTCGGGGCTGTAAAGAAGTTGCAATGGCGCGCTGGGTAAGCGGCATGGCAAGCGATAGCGATGCGCAGTGGGCGGCGCTGACGCTGGCGCAGCCCCCAAAATGGTTTGGCAGGAACTGCCGATGTCGAACGAGAGGGAGGCGGGCTGCCTCCCTCCGCACTGTGCTTACTGGCGCACGCCGGCCTCGCGCCCGGCTTCTTCGAATGGCAGCACCATATTGCCGAGGTCGCGACGGGTTTCCACCAGCACCAAGGGGCCTTCGTCGATCACGATGGCGGGCGGACGCTCGCGGGGCACATGGATGGGCTTGGGTTCTGCCGCGATCGCCGCGCGAACCTGCGCCACACGTTCGGCATCCGAATTCACCCAATGCAATCCGGAGCCTTCCGCCACTTGGGCGAGTTCGTCCAGCGGCAGCTCGAAGGGCTGAACCTTCGGCAGAGCGCGCGAAGTCGCGGGCTTGGCCTCGACCACGATGGGCATGGAGGGTGCGACAGCGGGCCGTTCGGTGCGAGGCGCCGACGGCGCCGTATCGATCTCGATGCCGTCGTAGGCGCCGGCGGGTGCTGGAGAGAGCGCAGATGCGGCCGCAATCGCTTCGCCCTCTTCGCGCGGGCTGCGCTCGCGGCGGTCTCGGCCATAGCGATCGCGCGAGCGGCCCCGGCGCTCGTCGCCGTCACGGCGCGGCGCGGAATCCCCGCTAGCTGCTGCTTCATCAGCGCTACCCATCTCGGTGGGTTCGGCCGCAAGCGACTGAACTTCTGCGGCGGAAGGCGTTTCGACGGGGCGCGGGGCACCCTCATTGCGCCGCTCGCGGCGGCCCTCGTTGCGCTCGCCGCGGGCTGCGCGCTCCTCGCGGCCGCCGCGCGCACCGCGATCGGCTGAAGCGCCATCTTGTTGTTGCGAGCTGTCGGCGTTCGCAGCGCGGGCGGCGTCGCCCGTGCGTTCACGCGCTGCGTCTGCACTGCGCTCACCGCGTTCCCGACGTTCGCCGCGTCCGCGCGGTGCGCGTTCCGCGGGGGGAGCACCTTCGTCGCCTGCGAACGCATTCGGTGCGATCGCCTGTGCGTCGAGCTGGACGTCGCTTGCTTCGGTCGGCAGTTGGCGCTGGTCGCTGTCGCGACGCTCGCCGCGGCCGCGGCGCTCACCATCGCGCGGCGCACGCGCTTCGCGGGGCTCGCGCGGTTCGCGGACCTGGCTCTCGTTGCGCGCCTCGCCGCGGACTTCGCGTCCTTCGCGGCGTTCGCCTTCGCGGCGTTCGCCGGAGCGGCCGCCGCGGCGTTCGCCGTCGCGTCCACCGCGGCCTTCACCGCGTCCGCCGCGGCGCTGCTCGCCATCGCGCGTGGTGCGCGCCTCGCCGTCGCGTCCGCCGCGAGCATCGCGGCGCGGCTTGGGCGCTTCCACAGGAATCGTGGGCGGGACGGGTGCCGGGACCGGCGCGGCGCCGAACAGGCTCTTGATCCAGCCGAACAGGCCCGACTCGGCGGGGGCGCGTGCGACGGGGGTGGCCGCAGCAGGCGCGGGCGCCGGGGCGACTGCCGGCGGACGCACCGCTTCGGGCTTCGGCATTGCCGCCGGTGCCGGTGCATCGGGCAGCACGCCCTTGATCACCGGCGTCTGCTTGTTGGTGGGCTCCTGCGAGCGTCGCGTGACCGAGGTCGGGTCCTCGATCTCGTCGGCCATCTTGTAGCTGGCTTCGATGTGGTCGAGGCGCGGGTCGTCGTGCTTCAGGCGCTCCAGCTTGTAGTTGGGTGTTTCCAGCGTCTTGTTGGGCACCATCAGCACGGTCACGCGCTGCTTGAGTTCGATCTTGGCGATCTCGGGGCGCTTCTCGTTGAGCAGGAAGGATGCAACTTCGACCGGCACCTGCACGTGCACGGCGGCCGTGTTGTCCTTCATGGACTCTTCCTGAATGATGCGCAGGATCTGCAGCGCGCTCGATTCGGTGTCGCGGATGTGGCCCGAGCCGCCGCAACGGGGGCAGGGGATCGACGAACCTTCGGAGAGCGCCGGCTTCAGGCGCTGGCGGCTCATTTCCATCAGGCCGAACTTGCTGATCGAGCCGAACTGGACGCGTGCACGGTCCTGGCGCAGTGCGTCGCGCAGGCGGCTTTCGACCTCGCGGCGGTTCTTCGACTCGTCCATGTCGATGAAGTCGATGACGATCAGGCCGCCCAGGTCGCGCAGGCGCATCTGGCGGGCCACTTCGTCGGCGGCTTCGAGGTTGGTGCGGGTGGCCGTTTCCTCGATGTCGCCGCCCTTGATGGCACGCGCCGAGTTCACGTCGACCGAGACCAGCGCTTCGGTGTGGTCGATCACGATCGCGCCCCCGCTGGGCAACTGCACCGTGCGCGCATAGGCCGATTCAATTTGATGCTCGATCTGGAAGCGGCTGAACAACGCGGCGTCGTCGCGGTAGCGCTTCACGCGCGCGGCGTGTTCCGGCATCACGTGGGCCATGAACTGCTGCGCCTGGTCGTAGATGTCGTCGGTGTCGATCAGGATGTCGCCGATGTCGTGATTGAAGTAATCGCGGATCGCGCGGATCACCAGCGAGGACTCCTGGTAGATCAGGAAAGCGCCCTTGCCGCCCTTGGCGGCGCCGTCGATGGCGGCCCACAGCTTGAGCAGGTAGTTCAGGTCCCACTGCAGTTCGGGCGCGGAGCGGCCGATGCCGGCGGTGCGCGCGATGATGCTCATGCCCTTGGGGTACTCGAGCTGGTCCATCGCCTCCTTGAGCTCGGCGCGGTCGTCTCCCTCGATGCGCCGGCTGACGCCGCCGCCGCGCGGGTTGTTGGGCATCAGCACGACGTAGCGGCCGGCCAGCGAGATGAAGGTGGTCAGGGCCGCGCCTTTGTTGCCGCGCTCTTCCTTCTCGACCTGGACCACCAGTTCCTGGCCTTCGCGGATCGCGTCCTGGATCCGGGCCTGGCTGGCCGAGACGCCTTCGGCGAAATACTGCTTGGAGATTTCCTTGAACGGCAGGAAGCCGTGGCGGTCTTCGCCGTAGTCGACGAAGCAGGCCTCCAGCGACGGCTCGACGCGCGTCACAACGGCCTTGTAGATGTTGCCCTTGCGCTGCTCGCGCCCTTCGATTTCGATTTCGTAGTCGAGGAGCTTTTGCCCGTCGACGATGGCCAGGCGGCGTTCTTCTGCCTGCGTGGCGTTGATCAGCATCCGCTTCATGATGCGTTTCCTTTGTCTGTTCTATCGTTCTAACCGGTCCATGACGGACCTAACGATGCACGGACGACGCGTCGCGAAACGAAGGAATTGCCGCTGTGCCCCGGCTGCTGCTGGTTGCCGCGCGGACGCGAGCAACCGTATCGAGCGTCAGCTCAATGACAGCCGGGGTGGGGGCGCATGGATGGGCGCGAGCCCGATATGGTGTTGACGCGCTATATTTTCTATAGCAATTGGCGCAATGGTGGCGCGCTCTGCCGACGATTCAATGCCCGAGGCCGCTGGCATCAGCCAGCGCAGGCAAAGTTGAATCAGCAGTATCAACACAAGGTACTCGCTTCGATCCGCCGGCAGCTTTTGGTCTGCCGGCTGGGTATTCCGTATCGGTGTTTCGTGGGCGTCGGCTTGACTTTGATGTAGCGCCCGCCGCCTTGCGCGTTGGCGCGTGGCTTGCGGGCTCAACGCCTAAGCGGCATCGACCTCACAGCGCCTCCGGCAGTGCTCTAAACTTCTGATTAATCAAGCACTTACAAGACCGCGCTGGTGAAAAACATTATAGGTGCGAAGCCAAGCCCCGCGGCAGCAGAAGTTCGCTTTCTGACGGTCGATGGGGAATCTGCGGGCCAAAGACTCGACAATTTCCTGTTCCGGCAGCTCAAGGGGGTGCCCAAAACCCATGTTTACCGGATCATCCGGTCGGGCGAGGTGCGCATCAACAAAGGACGCGTGCAGGCCGAAACCCGCCTGGCGGAAGGCGACGTGTTGCGGCTGCCGCCGGTACGGGTGTCGGCACGGGGGGCAGAGGGCGGCCTGCCGCCCGCACCCGCGCGCGAATTCCCTTTGCTGTATGAGGACGATGCCTTGCTGGCGATCGACAAGCCGGCCGGCGTCGCGGTTCACGGCGGCAGCGGCGTGAGCTTCGGCGTGATCGAGCAGCTGCGCACCGCGCGCCCTGCGGCGCGCTTTCTCGAGCTCGTGCACCGGCTGGACCGCGAGACCTCGGGCATCCTGCTGGTTGCCAAGAAGCGAAGCGCGCTGACGGCGCTGCAAGACCAGTTTCGCGAGCGCGAGACCGGCAAGACCTACCTGGCGCTGGTCGAAGGCAGCTGGCCCGCGAACAAGAAGGTGCTCGATGCGCCGCTCGCCAAGTACCTTTTGCCGGGTCAGGCCGGCTCGGCTGAGCCGGGTGAGCGGCGCGTGCGCGTGGTGGCCAAGGACCATCCCGACGCGATGCGCGCCGTGACGCTGGTGAAAGTCCTGGCTCGCGTCGCCCTCCCGGCGGACGCTGCTTCCTTTTCGCTGCTCGCCGTTACGATCAAGACCGGTCGCACGCATCAGATTCGCGTCCACCTCGCCTCCGGCGGCCATGCGATCGCGGGCGACGACAAGTACGGCGACTTCGAGCGCAATCGCGCATTGCAGAAGCTCGGACTCAAACGCATGTTCCTGCACGCCTGGCGACTGCAGTTCACCCACCCCGCGAGCGGAGAGCGCATGGCGCTGCAGGCTGACCTGCCGCCGGAACTGCATGCGCTGATGCCGCAGGCTGCGCTCGATGCGCTCGCTGCCCACCCCTCGACAGCCTCTCACTCATGACTGACATTCGTCCCCGCCGTTTCGACCTGATCGCTTTCGATTGGGATGGCACGCTCTATGACTCGACGCGACTCATCGTGCGCTGCATCCAGGCCGCGGTGGTCGACGTCGGCGGCGCCAAGCCGAACGAGAACGACGCCGCATGGGTGATCGGCCTGGGCCTTGCCGAAGCGCTGGCCCGCGCCGCACCCGATGTACCGAAGGAGAAGTACGCCGAGCTCGGCGCGCGCTACCGCTATCACTACCTGCAGCATCAAGACGACCTGGTGCTCTTCGACGGCGTCCTGCCGATGCTCGATGCGCTCCACGCGCGCGGCCACAAGCTGGCCGTGGCCACGGGCAAATCGCGGCGGGGGTTGAACGAGGCGCTCGCCACCGTCGCGCTGCGGGACCGCTTCGACGCCTCTCGAACGGCCGACGAAACCTTCGGCAAGCCGCATCCGCGCATGCTGCTCGAATTGATGGAAGAGCTGGACGTGCCGGCCGATCGCACCTTGATGATCGGCGACACCACGCATGACCTCCAGCTCGCGCTCAACGCCGGCTGCGCGAGCGTGGGCGTGAGCTATGGCGCGCACGAGCCGGACAGCTTCGACGTGCTGAAGCCGCTGCATGTGGCGCACTCGGTGTCCGGCCTGACGCAATGGCTTCTCGAGAACGCATGAAAATCCGCGCATGAGCGAATGCATCCCGCTGTGCAATGCGGCCGACCTGGTCGAGGGCGGCCGCGCCGTTCCCTTCGACGTGGTGCACGGCGGCCAGACATGCCGGGCCTTTGCCATTCGCTACGAAGGCCAGCCGCACGCGTACCTCAACCGCTGCAGCCACGTCGCGATGGAGCTGGATTTCCAGCCGGATCGCTTCTTCGACGACAGCGGTCAATGGCTGCTGTGCGCGACGCACGGCGCCGTCTACAAGCCGGACACCGGCGAGTGCGCCGGCGGTCCTTGTCGCGGCGGCCTGGTGAAGATCGCCTTGAGCGAACGGGACGGAGTGGTGCACTGGCATACTGCCTGGAACCTCCAACCTCTGGTTTTCTGAAATGACCGATTCCAACCGCACGGAACCTGAGGGTTTCGAGCCTTTCGAGCGCGCCGCGCCTCCCCGAAGCATGTCGAAGAACGATCCGACGCAGCAACCCAACTGGGAGCGCGCCACACTCGAAAAACTGGCCTTCGCCTCGCTGCGCGAACAAAGGGCCACGCGTCGTTGGAAGACCTTCATTCGTCTGAGCTGGCTCGTCTTCTTCATTTTTCTGGTGTGGCTGGCCATGTCCCGCGGCACGCCGACGACTGCCAAGACCACGGCCCACACGGCGGTAGTCGAAATCAAGGGCGAAATCGCCAATGGCGGCGACGCGAGTGCGGAGTTCGTGATCGCGGCGATGAAGAGCGCCTTCGAGGACGACGGCGCCAAGGGTGTCGTTCTGCTGATCAATTCGCCGGGCGGAAGCCCCGTGCAGGCCGGCATCATCAACGACGAGATCAAGCGCCTGCGGGCCAAGCACAAAAAGCCGGTCTACGCGGTGGTCGAGGAGACCTGCGCGTCGGCGGCGTACTACATCGCGGCGGCGACCGACAAGGTCTTCGTCGACAAGGCAAGCATCGTCGGAAGCATCGGCGTGCTGATGGACGGTTTCGGATTCACCGGCCTCATGGACAAGGTCGGCGTGGAGCGCAGGCTCTTGACGGCCGGCGAAAACAAGGGCTTCCTGGATCCGTTCAGTCCGATGAGCGATGCGCAGCGGGTGCACGCGCAGAAGATGCTCGACCAGATCCACGCGCAGTTCATCGATGTGGTCAAGAAGGGCCGCGGCGACCGGTTGAAGGTCGATACGCCCGGCCTGTTCAGCGGCCTGTTCTGGAGCGGCCAGCAGGCCGTGGAGCTCGGCTTGGCCGATCAGCTCGGCAACGTCGATTTCGTTGCGCGCGAAGTGATCAAGGCCGAGGAAGTGATCGACTACACGCGCCGGGAGAACGTGGCCGAGAAGCTCGCCAAGAAATTCGGCGCTGCCCTCGGCGACGCTTCGGTTCGGGCGCTGCGAACCGCGCCGGCGCTGCGCTGAATCAGGCCGGATTCGCGTAGCGCGCCGATGCCGCGAGCGCTGCGGCAAAGGCCACCACGACATAGAGCGCAGCAGTCAACGAGCTGAGCTGGGCCAGAAAGCCGATTACCGGCGGTCCGGCCATGAAGCCCAGGTAGGCCGCTGCCGATACCGCGGCGATGCCACGTGCCGGCTCGACGCCCGGGACGCGCGCCGACGCGGCGAAGAGGATCGGCACCACGTTGGCGAAACCGATGCCCACGCCTGCAAATCCGATCAAGGCCAGCCAGGGTGCGTCGGCCAGCAGGACCAGCGTCATGGAGGCGGCCGCCAGCCAGGCGCTGCCGCGCAGCAGCAGCGCCGGCGAGAAACGCGCACGCATCGCGTCGCCGGCGAAGCGCGTGGCGGCCATCGCCGCCGAAAAGCTGGCGTAGGCCAGCGCGGCTTGCTGCTGGGGGCTGCCCAGTTCCTGCTTCAGATAGAGCACGCTCCAGTCGTAGATCGCGCCCTCGGCAATCAGCCCCAGCGCGGCCAGCACGCCGAGGATGGCCAGCGCGCCGCGCGGCAGGCGAAAGCCGTCGCCCGTGCTGGTGAACGTGGTCGCCTCCTTCGGCAACATCCATCTGGAGGAGAGGGCGATCGATAGCGCCATCGCCGCGGCGACGAGCGTCAAGTGCGATTGAGGCGCCATCCCAGCGGCGAGCGCTGCGCCGCCGGTCACGGCACCCGCCATGCCGCCCAGGCTGAACATGCCGTGCATGCCGCTCATCAGCGGATGGCCGTCTCGCAGCTCGAGCTGCGCGGCCTCGGTATTGATCGCCACGTCGAAGACGCCGGTGAGGATGCCGAACACGGCGAGCAAGCCCAGCAGCGCGCCATAGCTGGGCATCACCAGCAAGCCGGCCAGCAGCAGCGCATAGATCGCGCCGCACAGGCCGGCGATGCCGCGGACGCCATGGCGGCCGATCCAGCGGCTCGCCTGTGTGAGGCCCAGCAAGGCGCCGACGCCGGCGGCGAGCATGGCCAGGCCGAGCGCCGCTTCATCGACGCCGTAGTGGATCTTCACAGTCGGGATATGAACACCCCAGGTCGCGAAGATGAAACCCGAGCCGAAGAATTGCGCGCGCGAAGCCCAGCGCATGCGGGCGGAGGGAGGGCCTGACAAGATCAGCGCCCGATCGCGAACACCGCGGGCGTGCGCTCGTCGGCCGGCAATGGTTTGGCGCGCCAGCTCTTCACCGTATCGCTGCGCACGTTCGCGGCCGCGAGCGTGAGTCCGCGCGCCACCGCGAGCCGCGTGTTGTGCTGCAGCGTCTGCACGAGCGCCTGCAGCAGGGCTGTATTGCGGTAGGGCGTTTCGATGAAAAGCTGCGTCTGGCCGGTCCTCAGTGCGAGTGCCTCGAGCTCGCGGATGCGTTGCGCGCGTGCCTCGGCGTCCTGCGGCAGGTAGCCGACGAAAGCGAAGTTCTGGCCATTGAGACCACTCGCCGCAAGTGCGAGCAGCAGCGACACCGGGCCGGTGAGCGGCACCACGGTGATGCCCAGTTCGTGCGCGGCCCGTGCCACGGAGGATCCCGGGTCGGCGACGGCAGGCATGCCGGCCTCGCTGAGCAGGCCAATGTTCTTGCCTTCGAGCGCGGCGGAAAGGAGTGGTCGGGCATCGAACTGGCCGGCGTGGTCTCCCTTCTTGTGAACCTCGCGCGGCAGTTCCTGGATCTGCTGGGCCTGCAGCGGCGCAGCAAGCGGCGCCACCGCGTCGATGCGCTTGAGATAGGCGCGGGCCGATTTCGCGTTCTCGCAGATCCAGTGCGTGATCCCAGCCGCGATCTGCAGCGTGCCGAGCGGAAGCACGTCCTGCAGCGGCACCTCAGCCTCACAGCCGAAATCCAGCGGTGCAGGCACCAGATAGAGCTTGCCTTTGCTCACAAGAGGTCGACGCCGGCGGCGCGCAGCATGTTGGCTGTACGAATCAGCGGCAGGCCCACCAGGGCCGTCGGATCGTCGCTGTCGATGGCTTCGAGCAGAGCAATGCCAAGGCCCTCGCTCTTTGCGCTTCCCGCGCAGTCGTAGGGCTGTTCCGCGCGCAGATAGGTATCGATCGCCGCATCGCTGAGCTCACGAAACACGACGCGCACGGGCGCCAGATCGCGCTGCACGAAGCTCGTCGCCTGGCACACCACGGCGACGGCCGTCTGGAATATCAGCGTCTGGCCGCGCATGCGCCGCAATTGGGCCGTGGCGCGGGCGTGATCTCCGGGCTTGCCCAATGGCTCGCCAGCCAGGTCGGCCACCTGATCGGAGCCGATCACCACGGCTTCAGGGAATTGGCGGGCCACCGACATCGCTTTTTCGAGCGCCAGCCGTTCCGCCAACGCGCGCGGCGCCTCGCCTGCTATCGGTGTTTCGTCGACGTCGGGTGCTTGGACATCGAAGGCCAGGTGCAGGCGTGCAAGAAGCTCGCGGCGATAGCGCGAGGTCGAGGCAAGAATCACAGTGCGTTGCATGGGCCACGATTGTGCGCGAGCGGTTTAGACTGGTGCCGATGACCAGAGAATTTGCCCCAGGCCGGCTCGACGTGAACGGCTTTGCCGAGGCGGCCGCTACCGTTTCGGGAAACGAGCCCCTTCAGACTTATCAGCGCTTGAGCGCTGAAGTGGCCGCCCCGGCCACCGACGCGAGCGTGCGCTGGCAGGCCGAAGGCGCCCGCCGCGATGGTCCCGATGGAGCGCCAGTCCCCTGGCTGCACCTGGAGGCGCAGACCACGGTGGCCCTGGTCTGCCAGCGCTGCCTCACCCCGGTCGAAGTCGAACTGAAAGTCGATCGCTGGTTTCGTTTCGCGGCAGACGAAGCCATTGCAGCGGCCGAAGACGAGGATTCCGAGGAGGACGTTCTGGTCGCGAGCCGCGATTTCGACCTCCATGCCTTGATCGAGGATGAGCTCCTCATGGAAATCCCGGCCACACCGCGGCACGAACGTTGTCCCGAGCCGGTGCGGCTGTCGGCTGCGGATCCCGATTTCGAGGCGGCCGAGGCCGCGCGTCCGAATCCCTTCGCAGTGCTCGGCGCGTTGCGTTCGCGCAAGCCGGAGTAGGCCTCGAAACATCGAGCTGGCGCTCCTTATTCAGCTTGGGCTATAATCATGGGCTTCACGCGCGCCGCCGTCGACGTTAGAGCGTTCTACAGGGCCTCACGGCCGCCCCGCGTGCTTACCCACTCACCCGAATACTTTCAGGAGCCAGCATGGCCGTCCAGCAAAACAAGAAGTCGCCGTCCAAGCGCGGCATGCACCGTTCCCACAATGCTTTGGGCGTGCCCGGCATTGCCGTCGAGCCGACCACCGGCGAAACGCATCTGCGCCACCACATTAGCCCGAACGGCTTCTATCGCGGCCGCAAGGTGCTCAAGACCAAGTCTGAAGCCTGATCCCAGTTTCAAGGCCAAAGGCCCGAAGCTACTTTTGTTGTAGCGTCGGGCCTTTGTTTTGATGGCCACGCCTTCCGAATTCGCTCCTGCCCCCTCCGCAATCACGCTTGCCGTCGATTGCATGGGGGGAGACCACGGTCCGCGCGTCACGCTTGCGGCCTGCCGCGCATTTCTCGATCGCCACGCCGAAGCGTCGTTGCTGCTGGTTGGTGCCCCGGCAGCGCTGGCCGGCTTCTCGCATCCGCGTGCCCGAGTCATTCCCGCCAGCGAAGTGGTCGGAATGGACGACCCGATTGAGATCGCGCTGCGCAAGAAAAAAGATTCTTCGATGCGCGTCGCGATTCAGCAAGTGAAGGACGGCGCCGCGCAGGCCGCGATTTCTGCTGGCAACACCGGCGCCTTGATGGCGATCGCTCGTTACTTGCTCAAGACCTTGGATGGTATCGACAGACCGGCCATCGCTCCTCAGCTTCCGAACAGCAAGGGCGGGGCGACAACGGTGCTCGATCTCGGCGCCAATGTGGATTGTGATGCTGAAGATCTGTTGCAGTTCGCCGTGTTGGGTTCTGCGCTGGTGTCCGCCCTGACGGGCAACGAGTCGCCGTCCGTTGGACTTCTCAATGTCGGCGAAGAGGCGATCAAGGGCAGCGAAACGATCAAAAAAGCAAGTCAATTGCTTCGGAAAGCGGCCAATTCCCAGGATTTGAACTTCTACGGCAACGTCGAGGGTAACGACATTTTCAAAGGGACGACCGACATCGTCGTCTGTGACGGTTTTGTTGGCAATGTCACATTGAAGGCCACCGAGGGCGTGGCTTCGATGATCGTCGACTTCCTTCGCATCGAGTATTCCAGCGGTATTTTCAGCAAATTTGCTGCGATCGTCTCGTATCCGGTTCTAAAGGCCCTCAAACGCCGCCTCGACCATCGGCGGTACAACGGCGCGGCCTTGCTCGGCCTGCGCGGACTCGTTTTCAAGAGCCATGGCTCGGCTGACGAAGTGGCCTTCGGTCATGCGCTCGATCGCGCTTATGATGCCGCTCGCAACAACCTGCTCGATCGCGTGCGGGCCCGCATCGCCCACGCCGCGCCACTCCTCGCGCGACAAGAACCGGCGACGCCGGTCGACACGGCGGCGCTCCACGTTTGATGACTCCTTTTTCCCGCATCACCGGCACCGGCAGCTACCTGCCCCCGCGCCGAGTGACCAACGACGACCTCGCCCGCGAATTGGCCACGCGTGGCATCGAGACCTCTGATCAATGGATCATCGAGCGCACGGGCATTCGCGCTCGGCACTTCGCCGCACCCGAAGTCACGAGCAGCGAACTGGGGCTGGAAGCCGCAAAGAATGCGCTGGAAGCGGCTGGTCGCAGTGCTGGCGAGGTCGACCTGATCATCGTCGCGACCTCGACCCCTGACATGGTGTTCCCGTCGTCGGCAGCCATTCTTCAAAACAAGTTGGGCATCGCGGGCTGTCCTGCATTCGACGTACAGGCGGTGTGCAGCGGCTTCGTCTATGCGATGACGGTGGCCGACGCCATGATCCGCACCGGAAGCGCCAAGTGCGCGCTGGTCGTCGGCGCTGAGGTTTTTTCGCGCATCCTCGACTTCAACGACCGCACCACCTGCGTCCTGTTCGGTGACGGTGCCGGCGCCGTGGTGCTCGAGGCCAGCGACGAGCCCGGGATTCTTGCCAGCGACCTGCATGCCGATGGCAAGCACGTGGGCATCCTCTGCGTGCCGGGCCACGTCTCGGGCGGCAACGTGCTCGGCACGCCGCTGCTTCACATGGACGGGCAGGCTGTTTTCAAGCTGGCCGTACGCGTGCTGGAAGAGGCCGCACGCGCCACCTTGCAGAAGGCGGGCAAGACCGATGCCGACATCGACTGGCTGATTCCCCATCAGGCCAACATCCGCATCATGGAAGGCACCGCGCGGAAGCTGAAGCTGCCGCTCGAGAAGCTGATCGTGACGGTCAACGAGCATGGCAACACCTCTGCAGCCTCTATCCCCTTGGCATTGGACGAGGCGGTGCGCGCAGGCAAGGTGAAGAAGGGCGATACGGTGATGCTGGAAGGCGTTGGCGGCGGCTTCACTTGGGGCGCAGTCCTGTTGACCATGTAATGCAGCGCGTTGCCCCCGAAGAGGGCAGTCGCGCGCGATTGGAGACGCAAAACAATGAAATCCTTCGCTTTCGTATTTCCCGGCCAGGGCTCGCAGGCGGTCGGCATGCTCGACGCATGGGGCGACCATCCGGCCGTGACCGAGACCCTGCAGGAAGCATCCGATGCCTTGGATGAAGATGTTTCGCGCTTGATCCACGAGGGCCCCAAGGAGGCGCTGGCGCTCACTACGAATACGCAGCCCGTGATGCTGGTCGCCGGCATCGCGTCCTGGCGGGCCTGGTTGGCGGAAGGCGGCGCCAAGCCCTCGATCGTTGCCGGTCATTCGCTGGGCGAATATTCCGCCTTGGTGGCATCCGGCGTCTTGACGCTCGCGCAGGCGGCGCCACTGGTGCGTTTCCGCGCCCGCGCCATGCAGCAGGCCGTGCCCGTGGGGGCGGGTGCCATGGCGGCGGTCCTCGGCATGGATGCCGGCAAGGTGAAAGCAGGTTGTGCCGAAGTGACAGCCTCGTTCGGCACCGGCAGCGCCGAAATCGTCGAAGCGGTGAACTTCAACGATCCGATGCAAACCGTGATCGCGGGCAGCAAGGCCGCGGTCGAAAAGGCCTGCGAAGTGCTCAAGGCCCAGGGCGCCAAGCGGGCACTGCCGTTGCCGGTGTCGGCGCCTTTCCATTCGAGCCTGATGAAGCCGGCCGCCGAAGCGCTGGAAGAGCGGCTGGCATCGCTCAGCCTGGCCGCGCCCCAGATCCCCGTCCTCAACAACATCGACGTGGCGGTCGAAACCGACCCGGCCCGGATTCGCGACGCGTTGGTGCGCCAAGCGGCGGGTCCTGTGCGCTGGGTCGAAAGCGTGCAGGCCTTGCAGGCGCGTGGCGTGGAGGTCGTCGTTGAATGCGGCCCCGGCAGAGTGCTTGCCGGCATGATCAAACGCATTGCGCCCGAGCTCGCCGCGGCCTCGGTGTATGACCCGGCAACGCTCGCAGAAACAAGACAACTGCTCGGCGGCTGAACGCCGGGCTCCAACATTATTCTTTTATGAGCACTCCAAAATTCGAAGGCCAGGTCGCATTGGTCACCGGCGCTTCGCGCGGTATCGGTGCGGCGATCGCGCTCGAACTGGCCCAGCGCGGTCTCATGGTCATCGGGACCGGCACCACCGAAGAAGGCGCGAACAGGATCTCGGCCGCGCTCGCCGCCCATGGCGGGCGGGGGTGTGCGCTCGACGTCAATGATGGGCCGGCGGTCGAAGCGCTGGTCGACGAGATCGTCAAGACCTATGGCGCGATCCATGTGCTGGTCAACAACGCCGGCATCACCCGCGACATGCTCGCCATGCGCCTCAAGGATGAGGATTGGGATGCGGTGCTCGACACCAATCTCAAGGCCGTTTTCCGTCTTTCCCGTGCGGTGATCCGCCCCATGATGAAGCAGCGCTACGGCCGGATCGTCAGCATCACCAGCGTCGTCGGCGCTTCCGGCAACGCCGGCCAGGCCAACTATGCGGCCGCCAAGGCTGGCGTGGCGGGCATGACGCGCGCGTTGGCACGCGAACTCGGAAGCCGCAGCATCACGGTCAACTGCGTGGCGCCGGGCTTTATCGAGACCGACATGACCGCCAGCCTGCCCGAGGCGCAGCAGCAAGCGCTGCTGTCGCAGATCCCGCTCGGCCACCTGGGCAAGCCGGCTGACATCGCGCATGCCGTTGCCTACCTGGCTTCGCCCCAAGCCTCCTATGTGACGGGCCAGGAACTGCACGTCAACGGCGGCATGCACATGTAAGCGCAGTAGCGCAATTCTTTTACCGTACGGCCTTGGGGCGGATGCCACAATGCGGCCGGCTAAAATCCACCGATTACCTACAACCCTCAGAGGGAACCAAATGAGCGATATCGAAGCACGTGTCAAGAAAATCATTGCCGAACAACTCGGCGTTGAAGAGTCCCAGGTCACCAATGAAAAGGCTTTCGTGGCGGACCTCGGTGCTGACTCGCTCGACACGGTCGAACTGGTGATGGCACTCGAAGACGAATTTGGCATCGAGATCCCGGATGAAGACGCCGAGAAGATCACGACTGTCCAGAACGCCGTCGATTACGCCACCAAGAATCAAAAGGCCTGATATCGGCCACGCTGAGTTTCCGTTCCGGCCCGCGGCTTCCAAGGCACGCGCCGCACAACGGCCTCAGTGCTTCCAGAAAGGTTTGCCGGCATGACCAAACGCCGCGTCGTCGTCACTGGGCTTGGTTGCATTGCCCCTGTCGGAAACACTGTCGCCGAGTCCTGGGCCAATCTGCTGGCCGGGAAGTCGGGCGTCGACACCATCACCAAGTTCGATGTGAGCGCCTTTGCCTGCAAGTTCGCGGGCGAGGTCAAGGGCTTCGACATCACGCAATACATTCCCGAGAAGGAAGCGCGCCACATGGATCGCTTCATCCATCTCGGGCTCGCTGCTGCGATCCAGGCGGTGCAGGACAGCGGCTTGCCGACCGGCGAGGCCCTGAGCTATGAAGAAGCCGTTCGCATCGGCTGCAACATCGGCTCGGGGATCGGGGGACTCCCCATGATCGAGGCCACGCACGGCGAACTGACCAACCGCGGCCCGCGCCGCGTGTCGCCGTTCTTCGTGCCGGCATCGATCATCAACATGATCTCCGGCCACGTGTCCATCAAATATGGCTTCAAGGGCCCGAACATCGCGATCGTCACTGCCTGCACGACCGGTTTGCATGCGATTGGTACGTCTGCTCGGATGATCGAGTACGGCGATGCCGATGTGATGATTGCAGGCGGCTCGGAATCCACGGTGTCGCCGCTCGGTATCGGGGGCTTTGCCGCGGCGCGCGCACTGTCCACCCGCAACGAAGATCCGGCCACGGCGTCGCGCCCCTGGGATCGCGACCGCGACGGTTTCGTGCTCGGTGAGGGTGCCGGCGTACTGGTGCTCGAGGAGTACGAGCACGCCAAGGCGCGCGGCGCCAAGATCTACGCCGAAGTGTCCGGCTTCGGCATGAGCGCCGACGCCTTCCACATGACCGCGCCCGATGTCGACGGACCCCGCCGCTCGATGGACATGGCCTTGAAGAATGCGGGCGTCAACGCCGATCAGGTCCAATACCTGAACGCGCATGGCACCTCGACGCAGATCGGCGACATCAACGAAACCAATGCGATCAAGAATGCTTTTGGCGACCATGCCAAGAAGCTGGTGGTGAACTCGACCAAGTCGATGACCGGCCACTTGCTCGGCGGTGCCGGCGGCATCGAGTCGGTGTTTACCGTGCTGGCTGTGCATCACCAGAAAAGTCCGCCGACGATCAACATCTTCAATCAAGATCCGGAGTGCGATCTCGATTACTGCGCCAATGAGGCGCGCGATCTCAAGATCGACGTCGCGGTCAAGAACAACTTCGGCTTCGGCGGCACCAACGGCACGCTGGTGTTCAAGCGCGCTTGATTTTCCTTGACCCATGCACGACGCCCCATCGGTGAGTTATCCGGTGGGCCGTTCGCGCAACGCTGATCGGTTGCTCTCGATCATCTGGGCCTGCGGCGCGTGCTGCGCGGCCGCAGCGTGCTATCGGCTCGACGACCCGGATTGGCGGATCGGGCTGCTGGCGCTCAGCGTCGTCGGGGCCGGCGCTGCGGCATGGCGGAGCACGCTGCGATGCACCGCGTTCACGGAACTGAGCTTCGACGGCCGGCATTGGTCGCTTGCGGACTCTGCGGGGTTGCGAGCGGGGGTGAAAGTCGCCCTGGATTTCCAATCTTCGCTGCTCCTGTGCCTGACCGAAGCGCGTCGTGTGCGACGCTGGGCCTGGCTCGACCGGAGCACTCTGCCGAAGCGCTGGCAGGATCTGCGCCGTGCGGTATATTCGCGCGCCCCGCTGGCCGGCCCGGTTGCCGAGTCCCGGCAGCCAGCGGCATCCGGCTCGCACCATCCTCTTTCATGACAGCCTCTCCACCGCCCGTGCCGCCCGACACCGGCTTGACCGATGCGCCCCCTGCAGAGGTGAGGCCCGGGGAGGTCGACTTTCAACTGGTCCAGCGCACGATCGCAGGCGATCAGAAGGCTTTCGAACTGCTCGTCATCAAGTACCAGCGCCGGATCGAACGGCTCATCGGCCGCATGGTGCGCGACGTGAACCTGGTAGAGGACATCGCGCAGGAGACCTTCATCCGCGCCTACCGCGCCCTGCACCAGTTCAGGGGCGAGGCGCAGTTTTACACCTGGCTCTACCGCATCGCCGTCAATACCGCCAAGAAGGCCCTGGTGGACATGAAACGCGATCCGACCGTTTCTGAGAGCGCATTGCGTTCGTCTTCTGAGGACGAGGATGAAACTTACCGGCCCGGAAACGAACCAATCAGCGACGAGACGCCCGAATCCGTCATGGCCGCCAACGAAATCGCGGCCGCCGTCGAAGCTGCAATGGAAGCACTGCCGGCCGAGCTGCGGCAGGCGGTGACCCTGCGCGAGATCGAAGGCATGAGCTACGAAGAGATCGCCGAGGTGATGAATTGTCCGATCGGTACCGTACGCTCGCGGATTTTCCGGGCCCGCGAAGCTATTTCGGCAAGGGTCAAGCCGCTGCTGGACAACCAGTCCGGCAAGCGTTGGTAAGCAGGTGAATGAAATGAAGCACACAAGCACAGTCCATGAACAGATTTCCGCGCTGGCCGACGGCCATCTGCGGGACGACGAGTTCGCACAGGTGATCGAGAAGGTCTGCACGGACGACGATCTGCGCGCGACCTGGCATACCTATCATCTGGTCGGGGAAGTGTTGCGTTCCGGCGTGCACTCCGCCTGCAGCGATACCTCGGTGTTCCTGTCGCGGCTCCAGCAGCGGCTGGCGGCCGAGCCGTCCGCCCCGATGCTGGCGCCCGAGGTGGTAAAGCCCGTCGTGCACCATGTCGAGGCCGCCAACGAACCGGTGTTCCGATGGAAGCTCGTGGCCGGTGCGGCATCGCTGGCGGCTGCAGCGGCCATCGGTTGGAACTGGATTGGGAGCACCGGCCCGCAGCCGGCCGCTGCGCAACTGGCGCAACAGCAAGGCTCGAGTTCGGTGCTCGCTGCGTCGAATTCTTCGCAGCAGACGCCCTCCAACCTCGCGCCGATGCGGGTCATCGTCGGAAATGGCAATCCGCAGGTCATGCTGCGTGATCCGCGGCTGGATCAGTTGCTCGAAGCGCACCAGCAAGCGGGCGGTGCCTCGCAGATGCCTTCCGGCTTCCTGCGCAACGCCACCTTCGATGGGCCATCGCGTTGATCACGCGTCCGCAGCCCTTGCAATGACCGTTGCGATGCCGATTTCCGCGCGTGGTGCTGTGGTTCTCGTTGCCGCGCTTTGCGTGGCACAGGCCGTGATGGCTCAGAACCGGACGCCCTCGCCGTCAGTGAAGAGTTCGGTCAGCCCGGCCGGCGGCGAGACGCCGACCTTGGGCGTGGTCGAGTGGTTGCAGCGTATGCATGCCGCTTCGCGGCAGCGTTCTTACGTCGGAACTTTCGTTGTATCGGCACCCGCCGGCAGTCTGTCGAGTGCCCGCATCTGGCATGTGTGCGAGGGTGCCCTCCAGATGGAGCGCATTGAGGCCTTGTCTGGGCCGCCGCGCTCAACCTTCAGGCGCAACGACCACGTGATGACCTTTCTGCCTGAGACGAAGGTCGTGAAGAGCGAGAAGCGCGAAAACCTCGAGCTGTTCCCGAACCTGCTCGGTACCCCCGACTCCTCCATCGGCGACCTCTACGGTGCACGCGTGCTGGGCAAGGACCGCGTCGCGGGCTTCGATGCCGACGTGGTGCAGTTGGAGCCGCGCGACGGGCTGCGTTTCGGCTACCGCGTCTGGAGCGAGCGCCGATCGGGCTTGGTGGTGAAGCTGCAGACCATCGACGGTGAGAACCGCGTGATCGAACAGTCCGCATTTTCCGAACTTCAGCTCGACCCGCCGGTCAAAGCGCAAGCCCTTGCACAGATGATGGGCAGCACCGCGGGTTATCGCGTAGAGAAATCCGAGCTCGAGCGCACCACGGCCACGAAAGAGGGGTGGTCGCTGCGCGCGCCCATCGCCGGCTTCAAGCCGGTCAGCTGCTATCGGCGTCCCGCGGGGGTTGCAGGAAGCGCTGCGCAGGGGCACACGATGCAGTGGACTTTTTCCGATGGCCTTGCGTCGGTCTCGCTGTTCGTCGAGCCCTACGACGCGCAGCGCCAGCCGCGGGAAGTCCTGCTGGCGCTCGGTGCCACCTACACGCTGACGCGCCGGCTGCCGGGCAAGGATGGCGACTGGTGGCTGACTGCCGTCGGAGAAGTGCCGCCGCAAACGCTCGATGCGTTTGCGCAAAGTCTTGTTCGCGCGCGTTGAGTCGCCATATTGATCGTTGTTGTTTACAGGTCTCTCAAACGAAGGAAACCGATGATGTTCAAGTTCGAGAAGAACAAAATCCGTTCATTCCTGATGGCCGGCGTGCTCGCGCTGGCCTCCGGCGCTGCGCTGCTGCCCGTCGCGCCCGCGCATGCGCAAGCCCGTGTTCTCCCGGATTTCACCGATCTGGTCGATCAGGTCGGACCTTCGGTGGTCAATATCCGGACCGTCGAAAAGGTGGCGCAGCGCAGCGGCAACGCCGAGATGGACGAGGAGATGCAGGAATTCTTCCGCCGCTTCTTCGGCCAGCCGATGCCGAACATTCCGCGCCAGGGGCCGCGTCCGAACCGGCCCCAGCAGCCTCAGGAAGAAGAGCGCCCGCGCGGCGTGGGTTCCGGCTTCATCCTGACGACCGACGGTTTCGTCATGACCAACGCGCACGTCGTTGATGGCGCATCCGAGGTGCTGGTGACGCTTGTCGACAAGCGCGAATTCAAGGCCAGGCTGATCGGCGCGGACAAGCGCACCGACGTTGCGGTCGTGAAGATCGAGGCAACCGGTCTGCCGGCGGTCAAGGTCGGCGACATCTCCAGGCTGCGCGTCGGCGAATGGGTGATGGCCATCGGTTCGCCCTTCGGTCTCGAGAACACCGTGACTGCGGGCATCGTGAGCGCCAAGCAGCGCGACACCGGCGACTATTTGCCTTTCATCCAGACGGACGTCGCCATCAACCCCGGCAACTCGGGCGGCCCGTTGATCAACATGCGCGGTGAAGTGGTCGGGATCAACAGCCAGATCTACTCGCGCTCGGGCGGCTTCATGGGCATCTCGTTCTCGATCCCGATCGACGAAGCGATCCGCGTAAGCGACCAGCTGCGCGCGAACGGCCGCGTTTCGCGCGGACGCATCGGCGTGCAGATCGACCAGGTCACGAAGGACGTGGCCGAATCCATCGGCCTTGGGAAGGCGCAGGGTGCCTTGGTGCGCGGGGTCGAGGCCGGCTCGCCGGGCGAGAAGGCCGGCATCGAGCCGGGCGACATCATCACCAAGTTCGACGGCAAGGCCATCGAGAAGCCCAGCGATCTGCCGCGCCTCGTGGGCAATACCAAGCCCGGCACCAAGAGTTCGCTCACCGTGTTCCGTCGCGGCAATTCGCGCGATCTTGCCGTGACGATCGCGGAGATCGAGCCCGACAAGCCCGTCAAGCGGGCGGCCGAAAAAGAGGAGCCCGCAGCCAAGCCGCAGGCATCTGCCGCCGCCAAGTCCATGGGGCTCGCGGTCAGCGACCTCACCGAGGCGCAGAAGAAGGAGCTCAAACTCAAAGGCGGCGTGAAGATCGACACCGCCACCGACGCGGCCACGCGGGCTGGTCTGCGCGAGGGAGATATCGTGCTGGCCATCAACAACACCGAGGTGGCCAACGCCAAGGAGTTCGAAGCCGCACTGGTGAAGGCAGACAAGACCAAGCCGGTCAGCGTGCTGTTCCGCCGCGGCGACTGGGCGCAATATGCCTTGATCCGACCTTCACGCTGATCTGGCGCTTGGCGTCAAGTGGCCCCACCCGGCACTCGGGTTTGGGGCTTTTTTTCGGCCGCTTTCGCATTCTGGCAACCGCCGAAACAAAATTTTTTTGGCACCTCGAGGCCCTTAAATTAGTTTGCGTTTACTAACTTGTTGGGAGGCTAATGATGATTTTCAGTAGAATACGGCCTCATCGGCCAGAGGTCGACGCATAAGCCGGACAGGCTTCTTCACGATGCGAGATTCCTCTCGGCCGTCCACCGATGCTCCACAGATCGCCCACAAGTTGTTAAGAAATCGATCCACCGATTCTGTGGATAAGTTGTTTATAAGTTCCATGTTGCTGACCTGCAACGACCGTTCCGGGGCCTTGGCCTGTCTGTACGCGCCCCCCTTTTTGCCTACAATGAAGTTCCAACTACTGCAGTTGCCATTGCTTGTTGGTTCAGGGCGCGTCTCTTGCGGACGCGCCCTTTTTTCTTGCCTGTCGCCTTCTGCGCACGAGCCAATTCAAGTACTTAAGCGTTCCCGTTGATGAATCACATCAGAAACTTTTCGATCATTGCGCACATCGATCATGGCAAGTCAACGCTTGCAGACCGCTTGATCCAGCGCTGCGGCGGGCTCGCCGAACGCGAGATGGAGGCGCAAGTGCTCGACTCGATGGACATCGAGAAGGAGCGTGGGATAACCATCAAGGCACAGACCGCCGCATTGCACTACAAGGCGCGCGATGGGCAGGTCTACAACCTCAATCTGATCGACACGCCGGGCCATGTCGACTTCTCTTATGAAGTGAGCCGCTCGCTGTCGGCATGCGAAGGCGCACTGCTCGTCGTCGACGCGAGCCAGGGCGTCGAAGCGCAGACCGTTGCCAACTGCTACACCGCGCTCGATCTCGGCGTCGAGGTGGTGCCGGTGCTCAACAAGATGGATCTGCCGCAGGCTGATCCCGACAACGCGAAATCCGAAATCGAAGACGTGATCGGCATCGATGCGACCGATGCGATCCCGTGCTCGGCGAAGACCGGCATGGGCATCGACGAGATTCTCGAAGCCATCGTGGCCAAGGTGCCGGCGCCGCGAGGCAACCCCGACGCAGCATTGCGGGCGATGATCGTCGACAGTTGGTTCGACGCGTATGTGGGCGTCGTGATGCTCGTGCGCGTGGTCGACGGTCGCCTCGCGAAAGGCGAACGCATCAAGATGATGGCGTCGGGTGCGACCTACAACGCCGACAACCTCGGCGTGTTCACTCCGGCGACCGAAGTTCGCCAATCGCTCGAAGCGGGCGAGGTGGGCTTCATCATCGCCGGCATCAAGGAGTTGCAGGCGGCGAAGGTGGGCGACACGGTCACGCTGATCAAGGCCGGGACGGGCGGCGCGGCCGCCACGGCCACCGAGGCCTTGCCCGGCTTCAAGGAAATCCAGCCGCAGGTGTTCGCCGGCCTCTACCCGACGGAAGCCAGCGAGTACGACTCGCTGCGCGACGCGCTCGAGAAGCTCAAGCTCAACGATTCCTCGCTGCACTACGAGCCGGAGGTATCGCAGGCGCTGGGCTTCGGCTTCCGTTGCGGCTTTCTCGGCCTGCTGCACATGGAGATCGTGCAGGAGCGGCTCGAGCGCGAGTTCGACCAGGACCTCATCACGACCGCGCCCAGCGTGGTCTACCAGGTCATGAAGAACGACGGCGAAGTGATCATGGTCGAGAACCCGTCCAAGATGCCCGACGTCGGCAAGATGTCGGAGATCCGCGAGCCGATCGTCACCGTGCATCTGTACATGCCACAGGAGTACGTCGGCGCCGTGATGACGCTGGCCAACCAGAAGCGCGGCGTCCAGATGAACATGGCCTACCACGGCCGGCAGGTCATGTTGACCTACGAGATGCCGCTCGGCGAGATCGTGCTGGACTTCTTCGACAAGCTGAAGTCGGTCAGCCGGGGCTACGCGTCGATGGACTACGAGTTCAAGGAATACCGCGCCTCGGATGTCGTGAAGGTCGACATCCTGCTCAACGGCGAGAAGGTCGATGCGCTGTCGATCATCGTGCACCGCAGCCAGAGCCAGTACCGCGGCCGGGCGGTCGTTTCCAAGATGCGCGAGATCATCAGCCGCCAGATGTTCGACGTCGCGATCCAGGCCGCCATCGGGGCCAACATCATCGCGCGTGAGACAATCAAGGCGCTGCGCAAGAACGTGCTTGCCAAGTGCTACGGCGGCGATATCACCCGCAAGAAGAAGCTGCTCGAGAAGCAGAAAGCGGGCAAAAAAAGAATGAAGCAGATCGGCTCGGTCGAGGTCCCGCAAGAGGCCTTCCTCGCCATCCTGCAAGTCGAAGACTAAGAAGAATGGCATTCCTCACCTCCCTGATCCTCGCGGCTTTCGTCGGCTATATCGGTGCCTGGTACTTCGGCGCGGTCGAAGGCAACTTTGCGCTGCTGCTGTTCCTGGCCACCGTCGTCACCGGCCTCTACTGGCTGGCGGAGCGCTTCTATTTCCTGCCGAAGCGCCGGCAGGCAGCCGATGCCCTGGATGCATCGCTGGCCCAGCGCCGCGAAGAGCTGGCTCGCCAGGGCATCACGCAGGTCGACACCGTGGACACCAAGGCGCGCGAGCGTCTGGTCATGCAGCCGTGGTGGCTCGACTGGACCGCGGGCCTGTTCCCGGTGATCCTGGCCGTGTTCCTGCTGCGTTCCTTCCTGTTCGAACCCTTCAAGATTCCTTCGGGCTCGATGATGCCGACCCTGCTCACCGGCGACCTGATCCTGGTGAACAAGTTCACCTACGGCCTGCGGCTGCCGGTCATCAACACCAAGATGACCGACGGCACGCCGCCGGCGCGCGGTGACGTGATGGTGTTCCGCTACCCGCCCAAGCCGAGCATGGACTACATCAAGCGCGTGATCGGCGTGCCCGGCGACGAGGTGGCCTACCTCAACAAGAAGCTCACCATCAATGGCCAGCCGGTCAACAAGCAGCCGGTGCCCGACTATTTCGACGAGGAGGCGATGCGCTACCTCAAGCAGTATTCCGAGAACCTGGGCGGCAAGGAGCACAGGCTGCTCAACGACGACACTCGACGCGCGGGACTCTCGGAGGTCGAGATCATGGCGTTCCCGAATCAGGAAAATTGCCGCTACAGTGTCGAGGGCGTGGTGTGCAAGGTGCCCGCGGGCCAGTATTTCATGATGGGCGACAACCGCGACAATTCGCTCGACTCGCGCTATTGGGGTTTCGTTCCGGACAAGAACATCGTGGGCAAGGCCTTCTTCGTCTGGATGAATTTCGGCAATCTCAAGCGCATCGGCGGATTCCAATAATCGAGCTTTTCATTCGAGGGACAGAGGGCATGAGAGCAAGAAGTCAATCCAAACGGGGTCAGCGCGGCATCTCGTTCATCGGGCTGCTGTTCGTCGCGGGCGTGCTGGCCTGCCTGGGCGTGGTTGCCGCGCAGGTGATCCCGACCCTGATCGAATACCAGGCGATCGACAAGGCCGCCAACAAGGCCAAGGAAGGCACGACGGTGCCCGAAGTCCGTGCCATCTTCGATCGTGCGCAGGCCATCGACGACTTCAAATCGGTCACCGGCAAGGACCTCGACGTGCAGAAGGTCGGCGACAAGGTCGTGGTGTCTTATTCCTACGAGCGCGAAATTCATCTGTTTGGCCCGGCTTTCCTGCTGCTGAAATACAAGGGCCAGTCCCGCTAGGATGAAACGCCCCCACGCCCACGCCCACGCCGGCCCGGCGTCGACCGCACTGTGAACGAAGGTGGTCTTGCCGCGTTGCAGGCGCGCCTCCAGCATTCGTTCTCGGACGCGCGGCTGCTCCAGCTTGCGCTGACGCATCGCAGCTTTTCGGCCGACCACAACGAGCGGCTCGAGTTCCTGGGCGATTCGGTGCTGAACCTGGCCGTCGCCCACCTTCTCTACGAGCGCCTGTCGGAATTGCCCGAAGGCGATCTCTCCCGCGTGCGGGCCAACCTGGTCAAGCAGGAGACGCTGCACCAACTGGCGCTCAAGCTCGCGCTGTCCCCTCTGCTGCGGCTCGGCGAGGGCGAGGCGCGCTCGGGTGGCCCGAACCGGCCCTCGATCCTGGCCGACGCGCTCGAGGCCCTGATCGGCGCCGTCTACCTCGACGCCGGCTATGGCCCGGCGCAGGCGCTGGTGCGCCGGCTCTACGAATCGGTGGCGATCACGCCGCGCATGGAGGCGGTGGCCAAGGACCCGAAGACCGAATTGCAGGAATGGCTGCAGGGTCACAAAATGAAGCTGCCGGTCTATCGCGTGGTCGGCACGCTGGGCGCGGCGCACAAGCAGACTTTCGATGTCGAATGCGCGGTGCCCGATCTGGGCCTCAGCGAACGCGGCATCGGCGGCTCGCGCCGCGCCGGTGAGCAGGCCGCCGCGGCGGCCATGTTGATCCGGCTCAAGGCGCGCAGCGCGGCAAAGGCACCCTCATGAACGACGACCCCATCGATTCCGTCACCATCCCTCCCGCAGAAGGCGAGGACGCCGCGGGGCCGAATCCTTCGCAGCGCTGCGGCCTGGTGGCAATCGTCGGCAAGCCCAACGTCGGCAAGTCGACCTTGCTGAACGCGCTGGTCGGCCAGAAGATCAGCATCACCTCGCGCAAGGCGCAGACCACGCGCCACCGCATCACCGGCATGCGCACGCTGGGGTCGACGCAGTTCGTCTTCGTCGATACCCCGGGATTCCAGACGCTGCATGCCAACGCGCTCAATCGGTCCCTCAACAAGACGGTGGTGGGCGCGGTGTCGGACGTGGACCTGATCCTGTTCGTGGTGGAAGCCGGCAGCTTCACGCCGGCCGACGAACGCGTGCTCAAACTGCTCGGCGCCGGCATTCCGACGGTGCTGATCGCCAACAAGCTCGACAACGTGCATCGCCGGGGCGACATCGCGCCTTGGTTGCAGACGATGCAGCAGAAACACGCCTTCGCCGAGTTCGTCCCCATGTCGGCCAAGAACCCGAAGGACATCGAGCGCCTGTTCGGCATTTGCGAAAAGTACCTGCCCGAGCAGGCTTGGTGGTATGCCGAAGACGAACTCACCGATCGCAGCGAACGCTTCCTCGCGAGCGAGCTGGTGCGCGAAAAGCTGTTCCGCCTCACCGGCGACGAGCTGCCCTACACCTCGACCGTCGTGATCGACAAGTTCGAGGAAGAGCCGCCTGCGCGCAAGGGCCAGAAGCGCCTGCTGCGGATCGCCGCCACGATCGTCGTCGAGCGCGACGGCCACAAGGCGATGGTGATCGGCGACAAGGGCGAACGCATCAAGCGCATCGGCACCGAGACGCGGCAGGAGCTCGAGAAGCTGGCGGATGCCAAGGTGTTCCTGGAACTCTGGGTCAAGGTGCGTTCCGGGTGGGCGGACGACGAGGCTCGCGTCCGCTCCTTCGGCTACGAGTGAGTCATCCGTTGGCCAGCGTGGGAGGCTGAGATGGCCGCCGCGCACCGCATTTCGCACGAGCCGGCCTACGTGCTCCACCGCTACGACTGGAGCGAGTCCAGCCTGATCCTCGAGGTCTTCACCCGCCATCACGGCCGCATCGCGCTGGTGGCGAAAGGCGCCAAGCGGCCCAGTTCCAACTTTCGCCCGGTGCTGCTGCCGCTGCAGCCTCTGCAGCTTTCCTACGGCGGCGACGCCGAGATCCGCACGCTCAAGGCCGCCGAATGGATGGGCGGCCACGTGATGCCGACCGGCGAGGCCCTGCTGTCGGGCTACTACCTCAACGAGCTCCTGCTGCGCTTGCTGGCCCGGGACGACGCGCACGAGGCGCTGTTCGACGCCTATGCCGGTGCGGTGCAGGTGCTGGCGGGCGACCATGCGGACGCCCAGGCCGCCACCCAGGCGGCGGCGCTGCGCGCCTTCGAGCTTCTGCTGCTGCGCGAGGTCGGACTGCTGCCGGCGCTCGATGCCCAGACCCTCACGCTGGCGCCGCTGCAGGCCGAGATGCGCTACACCCTGGTGCCCGAAGCGGGCCTGCGCCAGGCTGCCGACGACGAAGCCGCGTTGAGCGGCGCCGAATGGCAGGCCTTGGAGCGCGCGCTCGGGGACCGAGCGCCGTTCCCCGCCACGCTGCGCCTGGTCGCCCTGATGAACGCCGGCACCAACAGTGCCTTGCGCAACCAGCTGCGCACGCTGCTCAACTACCATTGCGGCGTGAGCATGCTGCGCACGCGCCAGATGATGAGAGATTTGCAAGCCCTATGAGCACTTCCCTGTCGATCAATCTCAACAAGGTTGCGCTGGTGCGCAACACCCGGCATCTCGGGATCCCGAGCGTGCTCTTCGCCGCTGCGCTGTGCCTGGACGCCGGCGCGCACGGCATCACCGTGCACCCCAGGCCGGACGAACGCCACATCCGCCCGCGGGACGTGCATGACCTCTCGGGGCTGCTGGCCAAGGACTGGCCGCAGGCCGAGTTCAACATCGAGGGCAACCCTTTCCACAACCTGATGGATTTCGTGCGCGAGCTGCGCCCGCACCAGGCCACTTTCGTGCCCGACAGCGAAACCCAGTCGACCAGCGACCACGGCTGGAATTTTCCTTACGACGCCGAGCGACTGCGCCCACTGATCGCCGAAACCAAGGCGCTGGGCGTTCGCGTGAGCCTGTTCATGGATCCGGAGCCCGACATGATGGCGGCGGCCAAGGCGGCCGGCGCCGATCGCATCGAGCTCTACACCGAAGGCTATGCCTCCTCGCGCGGCACTTCCAGGGCGGATGCCGTGCTGCAGCTCTACGTGCAGGCGGCGCGCGCCGCGCAGGCCGCCGGTCTCGAAGTCAACGCCGGTCACGACCTGAGCCGGGACAACCTCACGGAATTCCTGCGGGCCGTGCCCAACGTGCGCGAGGTCTCGATTGGCCATGCCTTCGTTTCGGACGCCTTAGAGCTCGGCTACGCCGCGGCCACCAAGGACTATCTGCGCTGCATCCAAGAGGCTACGTAAATGGGCCCCCACGCTCGTCACTTCGTGTACTCGCTGCCCCCCGAGGGGGCGCTCAGCACCCTTCGGGCGGCCGGGCGGGTGCTGAAATGATTTACGGCATCGGCACCGACATCTGCGACATCCGCCGCATCGAGGCGACCTTCGATCGCCAGGGCGAGCGTTTCGCGCAGCGTGTGCTGAGCGACGCCGAGCTCGAAGTCTGGCGCGCGCGCAGCGCCCGCTGGCCGAAGCGCGGATTGCGCTACCTGGCCACACGCTTTTCCGCCAAGGAGGCTTTCAGCAAGGCCATCGGCAAGGGCATGCGCATGCCGATGAGCTGGCGGCTGTGCGAGATCGCGAACCAGCGCAGCGGCAAGCCCGTGATCGTGCTCCACGGCGTGCTGAAGGAGTGGTTCGAGGCCGAGCATCTGATGGCGCACGTGACCGTGACCGACGAGACCGACTACGCGGCGAGCTTCGTCGTGGTCGAACGCAAGAAATGACGGCCAACAACGTACTGCATGCCCCGCTGATCATCGACGTCGCGGGCACCGAACTGAACGCGGCCGATCGCCGCCGTCTTGCGCATCCGCTGGTGGGCGGCGTGATCCATTTCGCACGCAACTGGCAGGACCGCGCACAGATGAGCGCCCTCAATGCCGAGATCAAGGCACTCCGGCCCGACATCCTCATTTGCGTCGATCACGAGGGCGGCCGCGTGCAGCGCTTTCGCAGCGACGGCTTCACGCGGCTGCCGTCCATGCGCGTGCTGGGGGAACTTTGGATGAGCGAACCCTTGCGCGCCGCCCAGGTTGCAGTCGCCTGCGGCCATGTGCTTGCGGGCGAGCTCCGCGCCTGCGGCGTCGACTTCAGTTTCACGCCCGTGCTCGATCTGGATTACGGCGAAAGCAGCGTGATCGGCGATCGCAGCTTCCATCGCGATCCGCGCGTCGTCGCGCTGCTCGCGAGAAGCCTGGCGCATGGACTTTTGCAAGTGGGCATGGCCAATTGCGGCAAGCATTTCCCCGGCCATGGTTTCGTCAAGGCCGACTCGCATGTCGCGATTCCAATAGACCGGCGCAGCCTCAAGGCCATCCTGGCCGACGACGCACGCCCCTATGACTGGTTGAACGGCACGCTCGGGGCGGTGATGCCGGCGCACGTGATCTACCCCAAGGTCGATGCCCGGCCCGCAGGTTTTTCGTCGAAATGGCTGCAGCAGATCCTGCGCGCCAAGCTGGGGTTCGATGGCGCCGTGTTCAGCGACGACCTCAGCATGGAGGCCGCACGTCATATCGAGGGCGAGCTGCTGAGCTACACCGAAGCGGCGCTCGCTGCGCTTGAGGCCGGCTGCGACCTCGCGCTGCTGTGCAATCAGAGCGTGAGCGAGAGCACGGTGCTCGACGAAGTGCTCGATGGCTTCGCCGCTGCCCGACGCAGCGGCCGCTGGCAGCCGGATGCGGCCAGCGAGGCGCGCCGGCGCAGCCTCCTGCCACGTGCACCGGCGCTCGATTGGGGCGCGCTCATGCAGTCGCCGGCCTACCGGCGCGCCGCGGCGATGCTTCCGCGTCCCTAGACTTCGGGCGACCAGAGCCGCTGGCCACCGCTTTCGAGGTGCGTCAGATAGAGGCGCAGGTCGAACTCAAGTTGGTGATAGTCCGGCTCCATGTGGGCGCAGAGCTGATAGAAGGCCTTGTCATGCTCGCGCTCCTTCAGGTGCGCCAGCTCGTGCACGACGATCATGCGCAGCCATTCGATCGGCACCTCCTTGAACAGGCTCGCAACCCGGATCTCGCGCTTTGCCTTGAGCTTGCTGCCCTGCACGCGCGAGATGGTCGTGTGGGTGCCGAGCGCGTTGCGGATCACGTGCAGCTTGTTGTCGAAAGCCACCTTGGACAGCGGTTCGGCATTGCGCAGAAACTCGTTCTTGAGGCCGCTCACGTAGTCGTAGAGCGCGCGGTCGGTGCGGATATCGTGCACGCCGCCGTAGCGCTTCAGCAGCAAGTCGCCGAGCCTGCCCTGTGCGATGAGATGCTCGACCTGGGCGCGCAGGTCTGCGGGGTAGGCGGAAAGGTATTTCATGCAGCGGCGTAGGCCAGGCCGGCGGCCACGCCACCGAACAGATCGCCTTCGATGATCTTCGTGCCCGGGAACGCGTGTCGCAGCGCGCTCTGGAACGGGCTCAGCGCCGATGACCCGCCCGTCAGATAGATGGCGTCGAGCGTGTCGCCCGTCGCGCCGCCTTGCTTCACGCATTCGCGCGCGCAGGAAACCACGTTGTCGAGCAGCGCTGCCAGGTGCCCGGCCATGCCGTTCGCCGTGAGGGCAGCGCCCAGATCCACCTCCGCGAAGGACAGATCGATGGCCACGTCGTCGTTCGTCGTGGACGTTCGAATCTTGGCTTCTTCCACCTCGCTGGCGATGCGATGCCCTTGCCGGTCCACCAGCACGCTCATGAGCCGGTCGTGCAGCTGCGTGTCGAGGTAGTTGATGCGCAACTCCTGGACCTGCCGGATCGCCTTCGGCGCATAGAGCCAGTTGATCAGGTGCCAGGAAGACAAGTCGAAGAAGGTCCTGCTCGGCACTTCGCGGCCTTGGGGGCCGATGTGCCGGAAACCGAAATGCGGCATCACGCATTCGACGCTGAGCCGCTGGTCGAAATCGGTGCCGCCGATGTGCACGCCCGTGGTGGCCAGCACGTCGCTGGAGCGATCTGCCTTCGCCATGCGTTCGGGACCGAGACGCACCACCGTGAAGTCGGAGGTGCCGCCGCCGATGTCGACGATCAGCACCAGCGATTCACGGGTGACGCGCCGCTCGTAATCGAAAGCGGCCGCGATCGGTTCGTACTGAAATCCGACTTCGCCCAGACCGGCGCTTTGCGCGGCTCGGCGCAGCGTGGCCTCCGCCTCGCGGTCGCGCGCGGCATCGTCGTCGACGAAATGCACCGGCCGACCGATCACGACCCGTGCAGGCTCGACGCCGAGCTGCCGCTGGGCGCGCGTCGCAAGTTCCGACAGGAAGAGCGCGATGATTTCCTCGAAGCTGACCCGCTGGTTGTCGATCTCGGTCTGATCCTGCATCAGGGAGCTGCCGAGCAGGCTCTTCAGCGAGCGCATCAAGCGGCCTTCGGTGCCGGCGAGGTAGAGCGAAATCGCTTCGCGCCCGAAATGCGTGCTGCGGTCTTCGGTATTGAAGAAGACGGCCGTCGGGATCGTCGTCGCCGACCCTTCCACCGGCAGCATGCGGGCAAGTCCGCTTCCCGCCACGCAGGCGACCGCGGAATTGGATGTGCCGAAGTCGATGCCGATGACGGGCGCAGGCGTCTTCAAGATTCCCGGCGCAAGGCAGGAAACAGGATGACGTCGCGGATGCTCGGCGAGTCGGTCAGGAGCATCATCAGGCGGTCGATGCCGATGCCGCAGCCGCCGGTGGGCGGCATGCCGTATTCCAGCGCGCGCACGAAGTCGTGGTCGTAGAACATCGCCTCGTCGTCGCCGCTGTCCTTGGCCGTGACCTGCGCATTGAAGCGCGCGGCCTGGTCTTCTGCGTCGTTGAGCTCGCTGAAGCCGTTGCCGAATTCGCGGCCCGTGATGTAGAGCTCAAAGCGCTCCGTCACCTCGGGGCGCTCGTCGTTGGCGCGCGCCAGTGGCGAGATCTCTGTCGGGTGCTCCATGATGAAGGTCGGCTGCCAGAGCTTTTCTTCCACGGTCTCCTCGAAGTACATCACCTGCAGGCTCGCCAGGCTGCGCTGCGAGAGCTTGCCCTTCTCTTCGGTCAGGCCGAGCTTGCGCAGCGCGTTGACCAGCCAGGCGGCGTCGTCGACGTTCGCGCCCGCCTCCGTGTGCTTCAGGATCGCCTCGCGGATCGTGAGCCGCTCGAAGGGTTGGCTCAGGTAGACCGGCTTGCCCTGGTACTCGAGCTCGAGCTTGCCCACGGTCTTCTGCGCGATCGTGCGGATCAGCGTTTCGGTGAAGTCCATCAGGTCGCGGTAGTTCCAGTAGGCCGCGTAGAACTCCATCATCGTGAACTCGGGGTTGTGCCGCACCGAGATGCCTTCGTTGCGGTAGCTCCGGTTGATCTCGAACACGCGCTCGAAGCCGCCGACGATCAGCCGCTTCAGGTAGAGCTCGGGCGCGATGCGCAGGAACATCTCCTGATCGAGCGCGTTGTGGTGCGTCTTGAAGGGCTTGGCGTTGGCGCCGCCCGGGATCGGGTGCAGCATCGGCGTCTCGACCTCGAGGAAGTCGTTGGCCACCATGAATTCGCGCAGCGCGCTCACAGCGCGGCTGCGCGCCGCGAAGCGCTCGCGTGCCGTCTCGTCGGTGATCAGGTCGACGTAGCGCTGGCGGTACTTCTGCTCCTGGTCGGCCATGCCGTGGAACTTGTCGGGCAGCGGCCGCAGGCTCTTGGTCAGCAGGCGCAGCTTCGTGACCTTGACCGAGAGCTCGCCGGTGCGAGTCTTGAAGGCCGAGCCTTCGGCGCCGACGATGTCGCCCAGGTCCCAGTGCTTGAATTCGGCGTAGGCCTCCTCGCCGACGGCGTCGCGCGTGATGTAGAGCTGGATGCGGCCGGTCGCGTCCTGCACGGTCGCGAAGCTGGCCTTGCCCATCACCCGCTTGAGCATCATGCGGCCCGCCACGCTGACAGCGACCGGCGTGGCTTCGAGCACTTCGGCGGCCGTTTCGCCATGCGTTGCAACGAGCGCGGCTGCGCGATCGGCGGGCTTGAAGTCGTTCGGGAACGCGACCCCCTTGCCTTCGGCCTGCGCGGCGCGCAGCGCCTTCAGCTTTTCGCGCCGTTCGGCGATGAGCTGGTTGTCGTCGGTGGCAGGGGCGGGAACGGGGGAGGTCGGAGCGTCGGACATGGAAGAGGAATAGAGGCGCGGGCGGCTGCGCGCGCAACCCGCCATTTTAGCCGGCCGACCCTCGCCCTCGCGCTATGGAATGAAGAGCGGACTACTTGGTGATGCCGGTGCGCGCGAGCAGGTCGCTGACCAGTTCCAACCGCATGAGCGGGCTGTCGAGCTCCATCAGGCGCTGCTTGAGTTCCGGCTGTACCGGCAGCAGCTCGCACCAGCGGTTGGCCACCCAGCCGCAATCGTCGAAGCGGTAGGGCGGCGTGATCGGCAGCCGGACGTTCTCGTTGCCCTCCATGCGGCGCCGCTCCTCCAGCGTCTGGACCAGGCGGCGCAGCGCTTCGGCCGTCGGCTGCAAGTCCTCGGGGACAGCGAGCGCAACGTCATCGGACACCGCCTCGACATCGGCCGTCCACAGCCCGTGCTTGTGGAGCTCGCTGGAAAGCACGCGAAAGCGGTGCGTGCCCACGCATTCGATCTGCATCAGGCCGGCCTGGGGCGCGTCGAATTCCCGGATGACGGCGAGCGTGCCGAGCGTGGCGAAGCTTTCGGCTTCTGCGCCCGCCCTGCGAACCTCCGAGCCCTGCGTGAGGCTGACCACGCCGAAGGGGGCGCCTGCCTTGTGGCACTTGCCGATCATGTCGAGGTAGCGCACCTCGAAGATGCGCAACGGCAAGAGGCCGCCGGGGAACAGCACCGTAGCGAGGGGAAAGAGGGGAAGCGAATGCAGAAGGGGTTGAGTCGTCATCGATGAACCTTGCGTGGCTATCATCGCATTCCGTCCACGACCGCGCGCCATGCTCTACCAGATCCCCTCGTTCCTGCTCGACGTGATCGTCGGCCTCCTCGGCGGCGCCTGCCTGCTGCGTCTCTACATGCAGTACCACCGGGTGCCCTTCGGCAATCCGCTGGGGCGCTTCGTGTTCGCCGTCACCGACTGGATCGTGTTGCCGCTGAGGCGCATCGTGCCTTCGGTCAAGCGCTGGGACCTGGCCAGCGCCGTGGCCGCCTGGCTGCTGGTGATGGCCAAGTTCCTGCTGCTCTGGGTGCTGATGGGCAGCCTGGGCCGTTGGGCGATCCTGCCGCTGGTGTCGCTCATCGGCCTGCTGCAACTGGCAGTGTCGGGTCTGACTGCCTTGCTGATCGTCTATGCCGTGCTGTCCTGGGTGCCGAATGCATCGTCGATGCTGCAGGATCTGATCGCGCGGCTGGCCGAACCGCTGGTGCGGCCGCTGCGGCGCTTCATTCCGCTGGTGGGTGGCGTCGACCTGTCGCCGCTCGCCGCCATCGTCCTGCTGCAGGTCGGCGCGATCGTTCTCGGCAGCCTGATGGCCACGGCCTTCGGCCTCGGCCGATAGGCCGGCCGCGCTCAGATCACTGCGTCGGCGGGCTGGCGCAGCAGCATCGCAAGCGTGCTTGCGACGGTCTTGCGCAGCTCGCGGCGGTCGCAAATGAAGTCGATCGCGCCCTTGGTCTGCAGGAACTCGGCGCGCTGGAAGCCTTCAGGCAAGGTCACCCGAACCGTCGACTCGATCACGCGCGGTCCGGCAAAGCCGATCAGCGCCTTGGGCTCGGCGATCACGACGTCGCCCACGAAGGCGAAGCCGGCGCTCACGCCGCCCATCGTCGGATCGGTCAGCACGCTGATGTAGGGCAGGCCTTTCTTGGCCAGGCGCGTGAGCGCGGCGTTGGTCTTGGCCATCTGCATCAGCGAGAGCAGGCCCTCCTGCATGCGCGCACCGCCGGTCGCGGTGAAGCAGATGAAGGGAACCTTCTGCTCGATCGCGGTCTCGACGCCGCGCACGAAGCGCTCCCCGACCACGCTGCCCATGCTGCCGCCCATGAAGTCGAACTCGAAGCAGGCGACCACGACGTTGATGCTGTGCACCGAGCCGCCCATGACCACCAGCGCGTCGGTCTCGCCGGTGTTCTCCAGCGCTTCCTTGAGCCGCTCGGGGTACTTGCGGCTGTCCTTGAACTTGAGGGCGTCGACCGGCAGCACTTCCTGGCCGACCTCGTAGCGGCCTTCGGAGTCCAGAAAGGCATCGAGCCGCGCGCGCGCGCCGATGCGGTGATGGTGGCCGCAGCTCGGGCACACGTTCTGGTTGTGCTCGAGGTCCGTCTTGTAGAGAACGGTCTCGCAACTCGGGCATTTGATCCAGAGCCCTTCGGGCATCTGGCGGCGCTCGCTCGGGTCGGTGGGGGCAATCTTGGGGGGAAGCAGTTTTTCAAGCCAGCTCATGGGGGCTCCTTGTGTTGGCGGGATTATCGGCCAGCCGCGTTCTTGGGCGTGGCGGCCGGCAAGGCGTCGAGCGCCTCGCGGATTTCGGCGAGGAATCTGCGTACCCGCGGCACCACCTGGTCGCGCGGCTGGCCCTCGATCAGCTGGATGATGCGGGTGCCGATCACGACCGCATCGGCCGTGGAGCCGACCGCCTGCGCGCTGCGCGCATCGCGGATGCCGAAGCCCACGCCCACCGGCAGCTTCACGTGCTCGCGGATGCGCGGAATCATCCGTCCGACCGCCTCGGTGTCGAGGTGGCCGGCACCGGTCACGCCCTTGAGCGAGACGTAGTAGACATAGCCGGTGGCGATGCGGCCGACCTGTTCCATGCGCTCGCTGGTGCTGGTCGGGGCCAGCAGGAAGATGAGGTCGATGCCGTGCGCCTGGAGCTCGGCGGCGAAGTCTTCGCATTCCTCGGGCGGGTAATCGACCACCAGCAGGCCGTCCACGCCGGCGGCTGCCGCGTCGCGGATGAAGCTGCCCTTGCCGTGCACGCCGTCGTAGCGCTCGACCGGATTGGCGTAGCCCATCAGCACCACCGGCGTGGCGTCGTTTTTCTGCCGGAAAGCGGCCACCATGGCCAGCACCTGCTTCATGCCGATGCCCAGCGCCAGCGCGGCTTCGCCGGCCGCCTGGATCACCGGCCCGTCGGCCATCGGGTCGGAGAAGGGTACGCCGAGCTCGATCACGTCCGCGCCCGCTTCGACCATGCCGTGCATGAGTTCGGGCGTAATGTCGGCAAAGGGAAAACCGGCCGTGACGTAGGGAATCAGTGCTCTGCGGCCGTCTTTTTGAAGGCCTTCGAAGGTGGCGGCGATGCGGCTCATGCCCGGCCTCCCTTCACGCTCAAACCGCGCATCGATGGCCGGTCGTAGAAGTCGACGCCCGAGAGGTCGGCCACCGTGCCGATGTCCTTGTCGCCGCGGCCCGAGAGGTTGACCAGGATCGACTGGTCGGGGCGCATGGTCTTCGCGAGCTTCATCGCGTAGGCGAACGCGTGGCTCGATTCGAGCGCGGGAATGATGCCTTCGGTGCGGCACAGGTAGTGGAAGGCTTCGAGGGCTTCGGCATCGGTGATGCCCACGTATTCGGCGCGGCCGATGTCGGCCAGGTAGGCATGCTCGGGACCGACACCGGGATAGTCGAGTCCCGCGCTGATGCTGTGGGTTTCGGTGACCTGCCCGTCCTCGTTCTGCAGCAGGTAGGTGCGGTTGCCGTGCAGCACGCCCGGGCTGCCGCGCAGGATCGAGGCCGCGTGCTTGCCGCTGTCCAGGCCTTCGCCCGCCGCTTCCACCCCGATGAGGCGCGTGTCCGCGAAGGGAATGTAGGGATGGAAGATGCCGATGGCGTTGCTGCCGCCACCCACACAGGCGACCACCACGTCGGGTTGCCGGCCTTCGGCCTCGCCGGTGATGCCCTGGGCCGCCAGCATGGCGGGCATCTGTTCGATGCACTCGGTGCCGATGACGCTCTGGAAGTCGCGCACCATGGTGGGGTAGGGATGCGGGCCGGCGACGGTGCCGATGATGTAGAAGGTGTTCTCGACGTTGGTGACCCAGTCGCGCATCGCTTCGTTGAGCGCGTCCTTCAGTGTCTTGCTGCCCGATTCCACGGGGACCACGGTCGCCCCGAGCAGGTTCATGCGGTAGACGTTGGGGCTCTGGCGCTTGACGTCCTGGCTTCCCATGTAGACCACGCATTCGAGCCCGTAGCGCGCGCAGATGGTGGCGGTGGCCACGCCGTGCTGGCCGGCGCCGGTTTCGGCGATCACACGCGGCTTGCCCATGCGCTTGGCGAGCATGGCCTGGCCAATGGTGTTGTTGACCTTGTGCGCGCCGGTGTGGTTCAGGTCTTCGCGCTTCAGGTAGATCTGCGCGCCGCCCATTTCGCGGCTGGTGCGCGCGGCGTGGTAGATCGGCGAGGGCCGGCCCACGAAGTGCGCGAGTTCGTGATGGAACTCGGCCTGGAACTGCGGGTCGTCCTTGTACTTCGCGTAGGCGTCGCGCAATTCGTTGATCGCGTGGGTCAGCGTTTCGCTGGCGAAGGTGCCGCCGTAGATGCCGAAATGGCCGCTGGCGTCGGGTTGCTGGTAGGTGTTCATGGTCTCGATCGGTGGGGCCGGCTGCCCCCTTCGATCGAGGTCGGCAGCCAGCTAACTGAGGGCATCGGCCGCACGCACGGCGGCCACGAATTCGCGGATCTTCACGGCGTCCTTGATGCCTTTGGAGGCCTCGACGCCGGAGCTCACGTCAACGGACAGCGACTTGGCTGCCGTGCGCAACTGGCGAATGCCATCGCCCACGTTTGCAGGTGTGAGCCCACCACTCAAGACGAGGTGAGCGTCGACGGCGGGTGGAAGATGTGACCAATCGAATGCCTTGCCGCCACCGCCATAGGCTTCGACATGGGCGTCGAGCAGGATGGCGTGGGCGCGGGAGTAATCGGACGCGTATTTTACGAGGTCGAAGCCCGCTCCGGCCGCGCCCAGCGGAATACGGGCCGCGCGCATGAAGCGGTGAGCGCCGCGGCCGCTGGCTTCCCAGCATTGATCGGGCGTCTCGTCGCCATGGAACTGGGCCATGGAACCCGGGACGCCGGCCAGCGAGGCCGCGGCTTGGGCCACAAGCTCGTTGACGAAAAGCAGCACCGGCGTCATGAAGGGCGGCAGCCGCGAGGCCAGCCGGCTGGCGCGTTCCGCCGTCACCGCGCGGGGGCTGGCCGGATAGAGCACGAAACCCACGGCATCGGCACCGGCATCGACCGCGGCATCCACGTCCTGCTCGCGCGTCAGCCCGCAGATCTTGATTCGCGTGCGCGTGGCGGACGGGGCGGAACTCATGGCGGACCATCATACGCAGCGCCGGTGTTCTGCATCGTCGCCTCCGGCGGAAGCCCCCATCCGGCAGCATAGAGCGGCCCCAGGAAGTAGAGGCCGTTCGGCGAAAAAGTCGGAGCGGCCACTACGCGGCTGCGCGCCTCCAGCACGTCGCGCATCCATTCCGGAGGCGCGTCGCCCCGGCCGATGCGCACCAGGCTGCCCATGATGTTGCGGATCATGTGATGCAGGAAGGCGTCAGCCTCGAACTCGAAGTGCCAGCGGCAGCGATCGGCGTCGCCGTGCCGCGTGATCTCGATGCGCCGCAAATCCTTGACCGGCGAACGCGCCTGGCAGGCCGAGGCGCGAAAGGAGCTGAAATCGTGCCGGCCCACCAGCATCGCAGCCGCGGCACGCATCGCGTCGCCGTCGAGTTCGTACATGGACCAGCCCACGCGGCCCGCATCCAGGCTCGGGCGCACCGGGGACTGCGACAGCACGTACAGGTAGCGCCGGGCGAGCGCGCTGGCGCGGCAGTGGAACTGGTCGGGCACCGGCTGCGCCCATTGCACCGCGATGTCGTCGGGAAGAAAACGGTTGGTGCCCCGCACCCAGGAGAAGGGTGCGCGCTCGACGGAGGTATCGAAGTGTACCACTTGCATCAGGGCATGGACACCGGCATCGGTGCGCCCCGCGCAGAGCGTGGAGATGGGCTGAGCGGCGAAGTGGCCGAGCGCATCTTCCAGCTTGTCCTGAACGGTACGGCGCGATGGCTGGCTCTGCCAGCCGTCGTAGGCTTGACCGTTGTAGCGGATGCCGAGGGCCAGCCTCACCGCGGGATCGGCGGCCGCACGGCCGTTCAGCGCAACTGGCCGAGCAGTTGCTTGGCTTCGGCCTTGACCTCGCCCGAGCCCTCGGAAGCCACTTCCTCGACCAGCGAGCGCGCACCTTCGACGTCGCCCAGCGCCTTCAGTTCGCGCGCCAGCGAAAGCTTGATGGCATGCGGGCTTTCGCCGCTGTCCTCGACCGGCTCCAGGCGGCCGCGCTCGGTGTCGGCAGGGCTGCGGCCCGACAGGCCGGCCATCGAACTCATGTCGAATTCGATGAAGCCGGAGTCGCCGGGGAGACCGGCGCGCAGGGTCGCGGGCTGCGTGAACTCCTCCTCCGTGTTCAGCGGCGCGCGTGCCGTGTTCGGCTGCAGCGCGCCGGGCGCGGTGTCGAAGTCGTTGTTGAGATCGATCTTGGCGCTCGAAGCGAGTGGTGCGCTGTACTTGACCAGCGATGGCGCTGCGGCATTTTCAGCCCCGTTGCGCGCCGCCGGAAGGGTGGCGTTGACCGGCGCCGCAGCAGCCGACGCAGGTGCCGGTGCCGGCGGCTTGCTCAAGTCGAGGTCGAAATCGAGCGGCGCGACGGACGGCACGAAGGCCGGCGGCGGCGCGGCCGCGACAACGGGTTTTGCCACGGGGCTCGTTGCCGGTGCGGGAGCAGGCGGGGTCGCGGTTGCCGCGGCCAGCGTGCCGGCGAAGGCGGCGGTCTCTGCGGCCGAGACGCCGCGACCACCCGATTCGTACAGCGGGTTGCCCGGATCCAGGTCCTTGCCCAGTTCGACCACGCGGTTCCAGTCGGCACCGGTGCCGCCGGTCAGCTTGTGCACGTCGGAGGCCAGCGCTTCGTAGGCGCGCAGGTCGCGCCGCTTGGCGTGGATTTCGAGCAGCTTCAGATGGATGGCAGTGCGCTCCGGGTTGACGCGCAGCGCTTCGCGCAGGATTTCCTCGGCCTGCAGATCGCGTCCATAGGCCAGGTAAACGTCGGCTTCGGCCACCGGATCGACATCACCGGCGTCGAGCTGGCTCGGCGAGTACGACAGCGAGGACACGACCGAGTTGCCGCGGTTCTTGGTGTCCACCGATTCGCCGCCGCTGGCGCCGAAGAAGGAGTCCTTGGGAATGCGGCTCTCGAGGAACACGCTGTCGTTGGCGTCGCGGCGCTTGCGGCCGAGCACGCGGTAGAGCAGGAAGCCGACCAGGAGCGCGATCAGCGCAGCCGCGCCCAGCATGATGGGGTTGTCGAGCAATTCGTCGAAGAAGCTGCGTTCCACCGGCGCGGGTGAAGGCGCGGGCGGCTTGGGCTTGGCGGCGGCCGCTGGGGCAGGCACCGCTGCGGGCGCGGCTGCGGAAGCCGCGGCTTCGGGGGGCGTCGTCGTAGCAGCCGGCGGCGTTGCCGGGGCTTCCGCCGCGGCCGTTGCGGCGGGTGCGACAGCGGCCGGCAGGGCGGGGATGGCCGGGCTGGCTGCAGGCGCGGCAGCAGTGGGAGCGGGGGTCGAGCCCGTCGTGGGCGGGGTCGCGGCCGGCGCAGCCGCCGAAGGTGCAGGTGCAACCGGTGCTGGCGCTGCGGCTGGCGCGGTGCTGCCGGCCGTGGTGGGCGATCCGCTCGCGGCCTGCAGCTTGTTCAGTTCGCTGATGTTCTTGGACAGCTCGGCAACGCGCGTGCTGCTGTCCTGGGCTTGGCGGGCCTTGGCCAGCTGTTCTTCGGTCTGCCGGCCGGCGACTGCGCCGCCTTGGGTGATCTTGAGCTTGTCAGCGGCTGCACTTGCGGCGTTGCGATCCTCGACGTTGGCCTGCAGCTTGCCCGAAGCCTGGCGGTCTGCCTCGGCGACGCGCGAAGCCGGTGCGTTCTCGGCCAGGCGCCGGCGGTACTCGCCGAAATCGCGGCTTTGCGCGGTCACGGTGCTCCGGGCTTCGGGGGCCGGCACGCTGCTGGCTTGCGCTGCGCTCGGCACATCGAGCACGGCACCGGCCTTGATGCGGTTGACATTGCGGCCGATGAAAGCGTCGGGATTGGCGCGCAGCAGCGCCACCAGCATCTGGTCGAGCGACACGTCGGCTGATTTGTAAGCGCCAGCGATCTTGCTGGCGGTATCGCCGGGCTGCACGGTCACCTGCTGGTCGCCGCTGCCGGTACGCACCGCGCCTTCGGCTTGCGTCGGGGCTGCCGGGGCCGCAGCGGCGGGCGCGGGGCGTTCGCGGCGGGCCGGGGCTTGCACGACGGCGGGAGCCGTGCGCTGCGAAGGCGCGGTGATCTGCGGTGCAGTTGGGGCGATCGGCGCGGCGGCCGTTGCGGTTCGGCTCTTGGGCGGGTCGAGCAGCACCGTGTAGTCGCGCACGACGCGGCCGGAGTTCCAGGTCGCTTCGAGCAGCAAGTCGATGAAGGGCTCGCTGAGCATGCGATTGCTGCTCAGCCGCACCACATAACGGCCGTCGGCGCGGCGCTGCAGGTTGGTCCGCACATCCGCCAAGGCTGGGTTGTAGGGGACGCCGGCGGCGTTGAATGCGTCCGCCGGGGCAATGCGGACTTTCAGGCCGTCAGCCTCGGCCGCCGTGATTTCGGTGACCTCGATTTCGGCCCTGAGCGGTTCACCCAAGGCCGATTGCACATTGAGCCGCCCGAGCGCCAGGGCGGCCGCGTCGGTACTGATCGCGCCTAGGGCCAAGGCGACCGCGGCGCTGAGAAGTGAGAGCTGGCACCGACCTGAAATCGTCGGAGTCGGGCAAGTGGCCGGGAGGCGGGCCGCAGGCAACGGGTGTCGTGTCATGCTGGTAGGGGGCAGCTCGGCCCAAAAGTGTAAGAGGACGTTAACATCATCACCCCGCACTGACAAGGCGACAGGCCTTATCTACCCAGTGCGCACCAACTTCGGAGCGCTTTCTGCGTTGCGGCACCGCAACGTCGGGCGTCCGGAAGGGCGCCCGACATCGCTTCAGGCCTCGAGCAGGATGCGCAGCATGCGGCGCAGCGGCTCCGCCGCACCCCACAGCAACTGGTCGCCGATGGTAAATGCGCCGACGTATTCGGGGCCCATCGCGAGCTTGCGCACCCGGCCGACCGGGATGCTCATGGTGCCAGTCACTGCGACCGGCGTCAGGTCCTTGAGCGTGGCTTCGCGGTTGTTCGGCACCACCTTGACCCAGTCGTTGTCGGCCGCGATCAGCGCTTCGATGTCGGCGACCGGCACATCCTTCTTGAGCTTGAATGTCAGCGCCTGGCTGTGGCAGCGCATCGCGCCGATGCGCACGCAGAAGCCGTCGACCGGCGTCGCAGCCGTTCCGAAGCCTGCGCCCTGACCGAGGATCTTGTTGGTTTCGGCGCCGGCCTTCCACTCTTCCTTGCTGATGCCGTCGCCGAGATCCTTGTCGATCCACGGAATCAGGCTGCCGCCGAGTGGTGCGCCGAAGTTGGCCGTCTCGGCCGCGCTCAGCGACTGCTGCTTGGCCAGCACCTTGCGGTCGATCTCGAGGATGGCCGACTTCGGATCGTCCAGGAGCGCGCGCACTTCGCCGTTGATCGAGCCGAACTGCGTGAGCAGCTCGCGCATGTGCTGCGCGCCGCCGCCGGAAGCGGCCTGGTAGGTCATGCTGGTCATCCACTCGACCAGGCCGGCCTTGTAGAGAGCACCCACGCCCATCAGCATGCAGCTCACGGTGCAGTTGCCGCCGATCCAGTTCTTGCCGCCCTTGGCGAGCGCCTTCTGGATCACCGGCAGGTTGACCGGATCGAGCACGATGATCGCGTCATCGTTCATGCGCAGAGTGGAGGCGGCGTCGATCCAGTGGCCGTTCCAGCCCGCGGCGCGCAGCTTGGGAAAGACCGCGCTGGTGTAGTCGCCGCCCTGGGCGGTGATGACGATGTCGCACTTCCGGAGCGCCTCGATGTCGTGCGCGTCCTTCAGCGTGGTCTCGTTCTTGGCCATCGCCGGGGCCTTGCCGCCGGCATTGGAGGTCGAGAAGAAAAGCGGCTCGATCAGTCCGAAGTCGCCTTCGGCCTGCATGCGGTCCATGAGGACCGAGCCGACCATGCCGCGCCAGCCTACGAGACCGACCAGAGGTTGAGTTGCGTTCGCCATTTTCAGTTTGCCCTTGTGAAAAAAGAAAGTTGTCTTTTCTTTGCGCCCGGCTCGTCAGAGCCGGGGGGAGGGCATGACGAAGCGGGCTGCGGTTAGCCGGTAATCGTCTTTTTGGTGATGGCTGCCACCACGGCGTCGCCCATCTCGCGGGTGCCCACCTTGGTCGTGCCCGCGGACCAGATGTCTGCCGTACGCAAACCCTGGGCCAGCACGTGCTTGACCGCCGACTCGATACGGTCGGCAGCCTCGGGCTGGTTCAGGGAAAAGCGGAGCATCATGGCAGCGGACAGGATTGTAGCCAAAGGATTGGCAACCCCTTTGCCGGCAATGTCGGGCGCGCTGCCGTGGCTGGGTTCGTAGAGGCCCTGGTTGCTGGCGTTGAGCGAGGCCGAGGGCAGCATGCCGATCGAGCCCGTCAGCATGGCGGCCTCGTCGGACAGGATGTCGCCGAACATGTTGCCGGTGACCACCACGTCGAATTTCTTGGGTGCCTTGACCAGCTGCATCGCGGCGTTGTCGACGTACATGTGGTCGAGTTCGACGTCGGGGTATTCCTTGCCCACCTCGGTCACGATGTCCTTCCAGAACTGGAAGGTTTCGAGCACGTTGGCCTTGTCGACGCTGGTCACGCGCTTGCTGCGCTTGCGCGCGGCCTGGAAGGCGACGTGGGCGATGCGCTCGACCTCGGGGCGCGAATAGCGCATGGTGTCGAAGGCCTCCTCGGCGCCGGGGAAGTGGCCGTCGACAGCGGTGCGGCGGCCGCGCGGCTGGCCGAAATAGATGTCGCCGGTGAGCTCGCGGATGATCAGGATGTCGAGACCCGCGATCAGCTCGGGCTTCAGGCTCGAGGCGCCGACCAGCTGCTCGTAGCAGATCGCCGGACGGAAGTTGGCGAACAGGCCGAGGTTCTTGCGCAGGCCCAGGATGGCCTGCTCGGGGCGCAGCGAGCGCTCCAGCTTGTCGTACTTCCAGTCGCCGACGGCGCCGAACAGCACGGCATCCGCTTCCTTGGCCAGCTTGAGCGTGGCCTCGGGCAGCGGGTGGCCGTGGGCCTCGTAGGCCGCGCCGCCGACCAGGGCCGATTCCATTTCGAAGGAGAGGTCGAGCGTGTCGAGCACGCGGATGGCCTCGGCGACGATTTCGGTGCCGATGCCGTCACCGGGAAGAACTGCGATTTTCATGAAGTTGTTCTGAAGAAGTGGAAGGGGTCAGGCGATCAGCTGGTGGCTGAGCCAGGGCTTCTGCGCCAGGCGCTCGGCCTCGAAGGCCTTGATCTTGTCTTTGTGGCGCAGCGTCAGGCCGATGTCGTCCAGGCCGTTGATCAGGCAGTACTTGCGGAAGGCCTGGACCTCGAAGGCCAGTTCGCTGCCGTCGGGCTTTACGATCACCTGCCGCTCGAGATCGATGGCGAGGCTGTAGCCCGGGAAGGCGAAGGTCTCGTCGAAGAGCTGGGCGACCTGCGACTCGCTCAGCACGATCGGCAGCAGGCCGTTCTTGAAGCTGTTGTTGAAGAAGATGTCCGCATAGCTCGGCGCGATGATGGCGCGAAAGCCGTACTGGTCGAGCGCCCACGGTGCATGCTCGCGCGACGAGCCGCAGCCGAAGTTCTGGCGTGCGAGCAGGATCGAGGCGCCCGCATAGCGCGGCTGGTTCAGCACGAAGTCGGGGTTCGGCTTGCGCGACTTCGGATCCTGGCCGGGCTCGCCCGGATCGAGGTAGCGCCAGGCGTCGAACAGGTTGGGGCCGAAACCGGTCTTCCTGATCGACTTCAGGAACTGCTTGGGAATGATCGCGTCGGTGTCGACGTTCTCGCGGTCCATCGGCGCCACGAGGCCCTTGTGCACGGTGAATTTCTGCATGGTGTCTGGCTCCTCAGGCGAATTGGCGAACGTCGACGAAATGGCCGTGCACCGCGGCGGCGGCGGCCATGGCCGGGCTCACCAGGTGGGTGCGGCCGCCGGCACCCTGCCGGCCTTCGAAGTTGCGGTTGCTGGTGGAGGCGCAGCGCTCGCCGGGCTCCAGTCGGTCGGCGTTCATCGCCAGGCACATCGAGCAGCCCGGCTCGCGCCATTCGAAGCCCGCGGCCTTGAAGATCTGGTCCAACCCTTCGCGCTCGGCCTGTTCCTTCACGAGGCCGGAGCCCGGAACGACCATCGCGAGCTTGACGTTCTTGGCGACCTTCTGGCCCAACTTCTTGACCATCGCCGCGGCTTCGCGCATGTCCTCGATGCGGCTGTTGGTGCAGGAGCCGATGAACACCTTGTCGATGAGGATGTCGTTCATCGGCTTGTTCGGCTCCAGACCCATATAGGTCAGCGCGCGCTCGATGGCGCCGCGCTTGTTGGCGTCCTTTTCCTTGTCCGGATCGGGCACGCGGCCGTCCACCGGCACCACCATCTCGGGTGAGGTGCCCCAGGTGACTTGCGGCTTGATCTGCGCGGCGTCGAGTTCGACCACGGCATCGAAGTGCGCATCGGCGTCAGATTGCAGCGTCTTCCAGTAGGCGACGGCCTGGTCCCATTCGACGCCCGTGGGCGCGAGCGGGCGACCCTTGACGTAGGCGATGGTCTTCTCGTCCACCGCCACCAGCCCGGCGCGCGCACCGGCCTCGATCGCCATGTTGCACACCGTCATGCGGCCTTCCATGCTCAGATCGCGGATCGCCGAGCCGGCGAATTCGATCGTGTAGCCGGTACCGCCGGCGGTGCCGATTTTGCCGATGATGGCCAGCACGATGTCCTTGGCGGTGCAGCCCAGCGCCAGCTTGCCATCCACCTTGACGAGCAGGTTCTTCGCCTTCTTGGCCAGCAGCGTCTGGGTGGCCATCACGTGCTCGACCTCGCTGGTGCCGATGCCGTGCGCGAGCGCGCCGAAGGCGCCGTGCGTGGAGGTGTGCGAATCGCCGCACACCACCGTCATGCCCGGCAGCGTCGCGCCCGACTCGGGGCCGATCACGTGCACGATGCCCTGGCGCTTGCTCAGGAAGGGGAAGAATGCGGCGGCGCCGAACTCCGAGATGTTGCTGTCCAGCGTGGTGATCTGCTCGCGGCTGACGGGATCGGCGATGCCGTCGTAGCCGCGCTCCCAGTGCGTGGTCGGCGTGTTGTGGTCGGCCGTGGCCACCACCGAGCTGATGCGCCACAGCTTGCGGCCGGCTTCGCGCAGCCCCTCGAAGGCCTGCGGGCTGGTCACTTCGTGGACCAGGTGGCGGTCGATGTAGAGGATCGAAGTGCCGTCTTCCTCGGTGTGGACGACGTGTTCGTCCCAGAGCTTGTCGTAGAGCGTGCGTGCCATGGTGATGGTCTCTTTCGTGGGGAGGGTGATTGTCTTATGCGGTCAGCTGGTCGGGCGCCGCAGCCGGCGCCTGCAGGTGCTTGACGAGCATGCGCGCCGCGACCGGCAGCGTCGAGAAATCGCGTGCGACCAGGCGGATCTCGCGCGCCGCCCAGGTGTCGTTCAGCGCCACGCACGTCAAGCCGCGGCCGATGCCGCCTTGCATCAGCTCGAAGGCGCGCAGCGGCATCACGCCGATGCCGAGGCCGTTCTCGATCATTCGGCACATGGCGTCGAGGCCAGTCACGTGAATGCGCAGCTTGATCGTGCGATTGGCGGCCAGTGCGGCCTGGTGCATCGCGACGTAGATTGAGCTGTTGGTGTGCAGGCCGACGTGGTCGACATCGAGCGAGTCCGCGAAATCGATCGCGCGCTGCGCCGCCAGCGGATGGCCGGCGGGCACGATCAGCACCAGCGAATCGTGGCGGTACAGCAGGCTCTGCAGTTCGCTCGTGCCTTCGGGCACGTGGCAGATGCCGAGGTCTGCAGCACCCTCGTGGACCGCACGCACCACCTCGCTGCTGAGGTGCTCTTCCAGGTCGATCTTGATCGCGTCGTGCTCGCGCGTGAAAGCGCCGAGGTCCTCGGGCAGGAACTGCACGATGGCCGAGATGTTGGCGTGCACGCGCACATGGCCGCGCACGCCGTCGGCGTATTCGCTCAGTTCGCCCTGCATCTTCTCGAGGCTGTAGAGCACCGAGCGCGCGTGGTGAAGAAGGCTCTCACCAGCGGGCGTCAGGTCGACGCCGCGCGCATGGCGATAGAGCAGGGGGGTGCCGAGGGTGGCTTCGAGATCCGAGAGCCGCTTGCTGATGGCCGAAGCCGCGATGAATTCGCGCTCCGCCGCGCGTCCGATGCTGCCGAGCTCGCAGACGGCCACGAACAACTGCAGCGACGTAAGGTCGATGCGGCGGGCGAAGCTGCGTTCCGAGGAGGTCATACGGGGCTTGGCATCTCGTATGGAGATGGAGTCCCGTATTTTCCTTCGGTTTCTAAGGGGGAGCCATCGCGATGCGCGATGACATTACTCTCGGCGTGCGATGGGCGAGTGCGTCGTCATTGCTTCTTCTTGCCCGCGTCCTCCATCTTTTCCCCGGCCTTCTGCACGTCTTGGCCGGCACCTCTCCAGGTGTTGCAGCCAGCCAGCGGCACGGAGAGAGTGAATGCAATGGCGACCAATGCGGCAAGTTTCTTCATGGCGGAACTCCTTCGTTGAGGTGCCTTGCAGCCTATTCCCCCCTTGCCGGCGCTGCGTGTCAGCCAAGACGCAAAAAAGCTGCCCGAGGGCAGCTTTCCGAGGTGAGCGCGAACGCGAGGCTCAGCGCTGGGCGATGGGTTGCACGTCGCGCTTGGGCGAGCCTTCGAAGAGCTGGCGCGGACGGCCGATCTTGTACTCCGGGTCGCCGATCATCTCGTTGAGCTGGGCGATCCAGCCGACGGTGCGCGCGAGCGCGAAGATGGCGGTGAAGAGCGGCACCGGAATGCCGATCGCGCGCTGCACGATGCCCGAGTAGAAGTCGACGTTCGGGTAGAGCTTGCGCGAGACGAAGTATTCGTCTTCGAGCGCGATCTTCTCGAGCGCCATCGCGAGCTTGAACAGCGGGTCGCTCTCGAGGCCCAATTCGCTCAGCACTTCCCTGCAGGTTTCCTGCATCAGCTTGGCGCGCGGATCGTAGTTCTTGTAGACGCGGTGCCCGAAGCCCATCAGCTTGACGTTCGAGTTCTTGTCCTTGACCTGCTTGATGAACTCGCCGATCTTGTCGACGCCGCCGGCCTTCTGGATGTCGTGGAGCATGTTGAGCGCCGCCTCGTTGGCGCCGCCGTGGGCCGGGCCCCAGAGGCAGGCCACGCCCGCCGCGATCGCCGCGAAGGGGTTGGTGCCCGAAGAGCCGCACAGGCGCACGGTCGAGGTCGAGGCGTTCTGCTCGTGGTCGGCATGCAGGATGAAGATCCGGTCGAGCGCGCGCTCGAGCACCGGGCTCACCTTGTATTCCTCGCAGGGCGTCGCGAACATCATGTGCAGGAAGTTGCCCGCATAGCTGAGGTCGTTCTTCGGGTACATGTAGGGCTGGCCGATCGTGTACTTGTAGGCCATGGCCACGAGCGTCGGCATCTTCGCGATCAGGCGGATCGCGGCGATCTCGCGGTGCTTCGGATTGGTGATGTCGGTGCTGTCGTGATAGAAGGCCGACAGCGCGCCGACCAGGCCGGTCATGATGGCCATCGGGTGCGCATCGCGGCGGAAACCGCGCAGGAAGAACTGCATCTGCTCGTTGACCATCGTGTGGTTGGTCACGAGCTTGGTGAAGCCGGCCTTCTGCGTCGCGTTCGGCAGCTCGCCGTACAGCAGCAGATGACAAGTCTCAAGGAAGTCGCAGTTGGTGGCGAGCTGCTCGATCGGGTAGCCGCGGTACAGCAGCTCGCCCTTGTCGCCGTCGATGTAGGTGATGGCCGACTCGCACGAGGCCGTCGACATGAAGCCCGGGTCGTAGGTGAACATCCCTGTCTGGGCATAGAGCTTGCGGATGTCGATCACGTCAGGGCCCATGGTGCCCTTGTAGATCGGCAGCTCGACGTTCTGTCCGCCGTTGCTGAACGACAGGGTGGCCTTGGTCTCGGATGCTTTCATTGCGAGTGTCTTTCAAAGAATGTTCAGGAGGGTTGGGATTGCGCGCCGTCGGTGCGCATCAACTGCAGGAGTTCGATCACGTCGGCCCCGGCCCATTCGGGCTCGGGTTCCTTTCTTCGAAGCAGCAGGTCGAGCAGATCGTTGTCCGACAGGTCCATCAATGTCTCCAATGCCTGCGCCTGCCCGCAGGTCAGACCTTCTTCATGCCGCTCGAAGAAGCGCGCGATGAAGAGGTCGTTTTCGAGCAAGCCGCGCCGGCAGCGCCATCGCAGCTTGCTCAGCGCACGTTCGCTGATCGGCTGCCGGAGGTCGGTGGCGGATTGCATGGTCTTGAAAAGTTCAGATGGCGCGGCGCACCATCAGTTCCTTGATCTTGCCGATCGCCTTGGTCGGGTTCAGGTTCTTCGGGCACACGTCGACGCAGTTCATGATCGTGTGGCAGCGGAACAGGCGGTACGGGTCTTCGAGGTTGTCCAGGCGTTCGGCGGTGGCCTCGTCGCGGCTGTCGGCGATGAAGCGGTAGGCCTGCAGCAGGCCGGCCGGGCCGACGAACTTGTCGGGGTTCCACCAGAAGCTCGGGCAGCTGGTCGAACAGCTCGCGCACAGGATGCATTCGTACAGGCCGTTCAGCTCATCGCGCTCTTCGGGCGACTGCAGGCGCTCCTTTTCGGGCGGCACGCTGTCGTTCTGCAGGTAGGGCTTGATCGAGTTGTACTGTTTGAAGAACTGCGTCATGTCCACGATCAGGTCGCGGATCACCGGCAGCCCGGGCAGCGGCTTCAGCACGATCGTGCCCTTGAGCGTGAGCATGTTGGTCAGGCAGGCGAGGCCGTTCTTGCCGTTGATGTTCATCGCGTCCGAGCCGCAGACGCCTTCGCGGCAGGAGCGGCGGAACGACAGCGTCGGATCCTGCGCCTTCAGCTTCATCAGGGCGTCGAGCAGCATGCGTTCGTGGCCGTCGAGCTCGATCTCGACGGTCTGCATGTAGGGCTTGGCGTCCTTGTCCGGGTCGTAGCGGTAGATCTGGAATGTGCGCTTCATCGTGAAAACCTTGAGATATGTTCTTAGAAGGTACGGACCTTGGGAGGCACGGACTCGACCGTCAGCGGTTTCAGCTTGACGGGCTTGTAGGACAGGCGGTTGTCCTGGCTGTACCAGAGCGTGTGCTTCATCCAGTTGGCGTCGTCGCGGCCCAGCGGCGCAACGGGATCGTCGGACGGGCGCTCGTAGTCTTCGACCGTGTGGGCGCCGCGGCACTCCTTGCGCGCGGCGGCCGAGACCATGGTGGCCTGCGCCACCTCGATCAGGTTGTCGACTTCCAGCGCCTCGATGCGCGCGGTGTTGAAGACGCGCGACTTGTCTTTCAGCGTGACCTTGGCCACGCGCTCGCGCACGGCGGCGATCTTCTTGACGCCCTCGTCCATGGAAGCCTGCTTGCGGAACACGGCGGCGTGCTGCTGCATCACGGAGCGGATCTCGCCGGCCACGTCTTGCGCATACTCGCCCGAAGTCGACGACTCGAGCTGGTTCAGGCGTTCCAGCGTGCGATCGGCGGCATCGGCGGGCAGCGGCTTGTGTTCCTTCAGCTTGTCGTTGAATTCGACGATGTGGTTTCCGGCCGCGCGGCCGAACACCAGCAGGTCGAGCAGCGAATTGGTGCCCAGGCGGTTGGCGCCGTGCACGCTCACGCAGGAGCATTCGCCCACCGCGTACAGGCCGTTGACCACGGCGCTGTTTTCCTCGCCCTTCTGGATCACGACCTGGCCGTTGATATTGGTCGGAATGCCGCCCATCTGGTAGTGGATGGTCGGCACCACCGGGATCGGCTCCTTCGTGATATCGACGTTGGCGAAGTTGACGCCGATCTCGTACACCGAAGGCAGGCGCTTGTGGATGGTCTCGGCACCGAGGTGGTCGAGCTTCAACAGCACGTAGTCCTTGTTCGGGCCGCAGCCGCGGCCTTCCTTGATTTCCTGGTCCATCGAGCGCGAGACGAAATCGCGCGGCGCCAGGTCCTTGAGCGTGGGCGCGTAGCGCTCCATGAATCGTTCGCCGTTGCTGTTGAGCAGGATCGCGCCTTCGCCGCGGCAGCCTTCGGTCAGCAAGACGCCGGCGCCGGCCACGCCGGTCGGGTGGAACTGCCAGAACTCCATGTCCTGCAGCGGAATGCCCGAGCGCGCCGCCATGCCGAGGCCGTCGCCGGTGTTGATGAAGGCGTTGGTCGAGGCCGCGAAGATGCGGCCCGCGCCGCCGGTGGCCAGCAGCACGGTCTTGGCCTGCAGGATGTGCAGATCTCCGGTTTCCATCTCGAGCGCGGTCACGCCGACCACATCGCCCTCGGCGTCGCGGATCAGGTCGAGCGCCATCCACTCGACGAAGAATTGCGTGCGTGCCTCGACGTTCTTCTGATAGAGCGTGTGCAGCATCGCGTGGCCGGTGCGGTCGGCCGCCGCGCAGGCGCGCTGCACGGGCTTCTCGCCGTAGTTGGCGGTGTGGCCGCCGAAGGGGCGCTGGTAGATGGTGCCGTCCGGATTGCGGTCGAAGGGCATGCCGAAATGCTCGAGCTCGTACACCACCTTCGGCGCTTCGCGGCACATGAACTCGATCGCGTCCTGGTCGCCGAGCCAGTCCGAGCCCTTGATCGTGTCGTAGAAGTGGTAATGCCAGTTGTCCTCGCTCATGTTGCCGAGCGAGGCACCGACGCCGCCTTGCGCCGCGACGGTGTGCGAACGGGTCGGGAACACCTTGGACAGCACGGCCACGTTGAGGCCGGCGCGCGCCAGTTGCAGCGAGGCGCGCATGCCGGAGCCGCCGGCGCCGACGATGACGACGTCGAACTTGCGCTTGGTGATTTGTTCTTTGGTATAGGACATGGGGTCAGACTCTCCAGAGCACTTGAATGGCCCAACCCGCGCACGCTACAAGCCAGACGATCGTGAAAACCTGCAAAACGAGACGGATGCCGACCGGCTGGACGTAGTCCATCCAGATGTCGCGCATGCCGACCCAGACGTGATAGAGCAACGAAGCGATCACGACGAAGGTCAGAACCTTCATCCACTGCGAAGCGAAGATGCCGGCCCACGCGTCGTAGCCGATCGGCCCGCGCGTGAAGATCACCTGCACGAGCAGGATGATGGTGAAGAGTGCCATCAGGGCACCCGTGATGCGTTGGCTGAGCCAGTCGCGCAAACCGTAATGCGCGCCGACGACGATGCGCTTGGAGCCGTAGTTCACAGACATCTCGTGCTCCTTCTTAGTAGAGGCCGAACAGCTTGGCGCCGAGGACCAGGGTCAAGAGGATGCTGATCGCCAGCGTGGCGATGGCCGAGCTGTGGCCGAATTCCTTGCTCGCCGCGGCATGGCTCACGTCCATCCACAGATGGCGCAGGCCGGCGACGAAGTGGTGCAGGTAGGCCCAGATCAGCGCCAGCACCACCAGCTTCAGAAACCATCCCGGAACGAAACCAAGGCCGCTGTTGAAGGCGGCCTTGAAGCGGGCGTAGGAGTACTCGGAAGACACGGAGGTGTCGAACATCCAGAGGATGAAGGGAAGCAGCAGGAATAGCAGCGCACCGCTCACGCGGTGAAGAATCGACACGACGGCGGCCGGCGGAAGCCGGTAGGTGGTCACATCGGTGAAGACATTGATGTTGCGGAACTCGCGTCGCGGGGGGCGGGGTGGTGTGGCCAGCTCTGTCATGGGGGCTTTCGGTATATTTTTCGAGGGGCGGCTTGGTCTTTGGCGGAAATGCAAACAACGCAAAATTCTATTGCAACGCACCATCGCGCTGCCTGCGTTGCGAAGTCATCGCATTGCTTCGCTCGGTTGCTATTGATTCGATAGCGGTGGTGCGGAAGGCTCAGCCAAGTTCATTGCGATAGTGGTGCGTGTCGGTGCGATAGAGGCCGCGGCGCAGTTCCATCGGCGTGTCGTGATAGGTGTGGGCCACGCGCTCGACGCTCAGAAGCGGCGTGGCGGTGGACACGGCAAGCAGCGCGGCCTGCGCTGCGTCCGGCAGCACGGCGCGAATCTTTTCTTCGGCGCGCACCATGCGCACGCCGAACTCGGTTTCGAACATCGCGTACATCGGGCCGTGCCAGGCGTTCAGCCGCTCCGCCGTCAAACCCTTGAAGGGCGCGCCCGGCAGCCAGAGGTCTTCGAGGATGGTCGGCGTTCCGCGGTACGCCAGCACGCGCCGGACCTGCAAGACGGCATCGCCGGTGCGAAGCGCCAGCAGGCGCGCGATGTCGGCGCTCGCGCGCAGCCGTTTGCAGTCGACGATCTCGCGCTCGGCGGGGCCCTCGCTGTCGACGTCGCCGCTGTCCGGCACCAGCTTCAGGAAGCGGTACTGGACGTGCTGCTCGGCGTGCGTGGCGACGAAGGTGCCCTTGCCCTGGCGGCGCACGACCAGGTTCTCGGCCGCAAGCTCGTCGATGGCCTTGCGCACCGTGCCCTGGCTCACGCGAAAGCGCGCCGCGAGTTCGATCTCGCTCGGGATCGGCTCGCCCGGCTTCCATTCGCCGGCATGCAGGCTCTGCAGGATCAAGGACTTGATCTGCTGGTAGAGCGGGCTGAACGAGGGCGTCAGCTCGGCAAGCGCGGTGGGGGAGGTGCTCATGTCGGCCGACATCTTATATAAGACACAAGACTGGCGCCATCGAAAGCGCAAATCGGCATAAAATCTTCGACGGCCTTTGCGCCCGGGCGGATCGCCCGGCCCGACCTCCGCGGCCGCACCCGCGACCGCGCACCGTTTCATCACATCCTGGAGTTTCCCCATGAGCAAAAAGCCTGTTCGCGTTGCCGTCACTGGTGCCGCCGGTCAGATCGGTTATGCCCTGTTGTTCCGCATCGCCTCCGGCGAAATGCTCGGCAAGGACCAGCCGGTCATCCTGCAACTGCTCGAGATCCCGGACGAGAAAGCCCAGAAGGCGCTCAAGGGCGTGATCATGGAGCTCGAAGACTGCGCCTTCCCGCTGCTCGCCGGCGTGATCCCCACCGGCGATCCGCTGGTCGCCTTCAAGGATGCCGACTACGCGCTGCTGGTCGGCGCCCGCCCGCGCGGCCCCGGCATGGAGCGCGCCGACCTGCTGGCCGCCAACGCTCAGATCTTCACGGCTCAGGGCAAGGCCCTCGACCAGGTCGCGAGCCGCAACGTCAAGGTGCTGGTGGTCGGCAACCCCGCCAACACCAATGCCTACATCGCGATGAAGAGCGCGCCCAGCCTGCCGCGCAAGAACTTCACCGCCATGCTGCGCCTGGACCACAACCGTGCCGCCAGCCAGATCGCCGCCAAGACCAGCACCGCCGTCGGCGACATCGAAAAGCTCACCGTCTGGGGCAACCACTCGCCCACGATGTACGCCGACTACCGCTTCGCCACGGTCGGCGGCAAGAGCGTCAAGGACCTGATCAACGACCAGGTCTGGAATGCCGACGTCTTCCTGCCCACCGTGGGCAAGCGCGGCGCCGCGATCATCGAAGCGCGCGGCCTGTCCTCGGCCGCTTCGGCCGCCAACGCCGCCATCGACCACATGCGCGACTGGGCCCTGGGCTCCAAGGGCAAGTGGGTCACCATGGGCATCCCGTCGGACGGCCAGTACGGCATTCCGAAGGATGTGATCTTCGGCTTCCCGGTCACCACCGAGAACGGCGAGTACAAGCTGGTCGAAGGCCTCGAGATCGACGCCTTCAGCCAGGAGCGCATCGACAAGACGCTGAAGGAACTGCTGGACGAACAGGCCGGCGTGGCTCACCTGCTCTAAGCGCAGTCAGTCACCGGCATGCTCGACTGGAATCCCGCGCTCTACCGTCGCTACGAGGACGAGCGCACGCGCCCGGCACAGGAGCTGCTGGCGCGCGTGCCCTTGACCGGGGCGGCCCGCGTGGTCGACCTCGGCTGCGGGCCGGGCAATTCCACCGAGCTGCTGGTGCAGCGATTTCCCGCTGCCGAGGTGCTCGGCACCGACAACTCCGAAGCCATGCTGGTCAGCGCGCGCGAGCGCCTGCCCCAGGCCCGCTTCGAACTCAGCGACATCGCGCGCTGGCAGCCCGAGCTGCCGCCCGATCTGATCTACGCCAACGCCTCCTTGCAGTGGGTGCCCGATCACGAGACGCTGATCCCGCGCCTGTTCGCTGCATTGGCGCCCGGCGGCGTGCTCGCCATCCAGATGCCGGACAACCGCGAGGAGCCCACGCACCGGCTGATGCGTGAAGTCGCGGCCGAGGCGCCGTGGACTCAAGCGATCGGCGATGCGGACAAGCTGCGCACGCAACTGCTGCCGATCGACGGCTACTACGACCTGCTGGCGGCCGATGCGGCACAGGTCGACGTCTGGCGCACCGCCTACCAGCATCCGATGGTTTCTGCCGCCGCGATCGTCGAGTGGGTGCGCGGCACCGGGCTCAAGCCCTTCGTCGACCGGCTGCCGGCCGATCTGCAGGCCAGCTACCTGGCCGAGTACCAGCGCCGTGTCGACGGCGCTTATCGCGTGCGCACCGACGGCAAGCGCCTGCTGGCCTTCCCGCGCATGTTCATCGTGGCGCAGCGCAAGGCATGAGCCGCCCGGCCGTTCCCAAGGCGGATACCGCAGCGCGCAGCGCGGAGGTTACGCAATGAGCACTCCCGCGCATCCACGGGACGTGCTGCTCGGCGCGCAAGCCGGTGCCGTCGTGTTGCCCGTGTGCGACCACTACAGCGGCGTCGAATCGCGCATGCGCAAGAGCCTGGCGCTGCAGGCCGAGATGGCCCAGGAGTTCGGCGCCTGCGTGTTCGACGTCACGCTCGACTGCGAAGACGGCGCCCCCGTGGGCGGCGAAGCCGAGCATGCCGCGCTGGTCACCGAGTTGGCGCTGGCTGCCGCACCCGGCATGCGCGTGGGCGCACGGGTGCATCCGGTCGACCACCCGGCCTTTGCCGGCGACGTGATCACCATCGCGGGGCGTGCCGGCCATCGCCTGAGCCACCTGATGGTGCCCAAGGTCGAATCGGCCGAGGACGTGCGCGAGGCCGTCGAGGCCCTCAACGCGGCCGGCGCCGAAGCGGTGCCGTTGCACGTGCTGATTGAATCGCCGTTGGCCGTGCACCATGCCTTCGACATCGCCGCCCATCCGCGCGTCCAGTCGCTGAGCTTCGGCCTGATGGATTTCGTCTCGGCGCACGGCGGCGCGATCCCGGCCGAGGGCATGGGCGCGGCCGGGCAGTTCACGCATCCGCTGGTGGTGCGCGCCAAGCTCGAAATCGCTTCGGCCGCGCACGCGCACGGCAAGGTGCCGTCGCATTGCGTGGTTACAGAATTCAACGACATCGATGCGATGCGCGCCGCGGCGAAAAAAGCAGCGGGTGAGTTCGGCTACACGCGCATGTGGAGCATCCACCCGAACCAGATCCGCCCCATCCTCGAGGCCTTCGCGCCCGATGAGCGGCAGATTCAAATGGCTACAAAAATCATAGCGGCTGCCACTGCCGCCGATTGGGCGCCGGTCAGTTTTGATGGCACATTGCACGACCGCGCAAGCTACCGTCATTTCTGGCAGGTACTTTCGCGTGCGCACGCCACCGGCCGTGCGCTGCCGTCCGAGGCGCAAGCTTGGTTTGCTGCACCGGCGTCCTCCTGAAAACCGAACCTCCTCCAAAGGAAAGACACCCATGAAGAAGATCGCACTGATCGCCGCCGTCGCCCTCGCGCTGCCGGCCCTTGCCCAGAACGCAGCGGATTCCGCCGCCAAGCCGCCCCTCAAGGAACGGGCCAAGAGTACGGCCAAGAGCGTGACGCAGAAGGTCGTGCCCAAGCGCGTCATCAAGAAGGTCGAGGAAACCAAGCCCATCAGCGAAGAGACCGACGTCGTGCTCACGCCCGAAGACCTGGCCGTCGCGCAGCGCGTGCTCACCGGCACCATCAAGTGCGAACTGGGCGCCAGCGTGAAGATCGATGCCAGCGAGAAGAAGCAAGGCTTCTTCATCGTCACGCACGGCACCACGCGCTATTTCATGCACCCGGTCAACAGCCGCACCGGCGCGATCCGCCTCGAAGACCCGCGTGCCGAAGCCATGTGGCTTCAGCTGGGCAACAAGTCGATGCTGATGAGCCAGAAGCAGGGCCTGCGCCTGGCCGACGAATGCCAGGCGACCGAGCAGGCGCTGATGGCCGAAGACATGAAGAAGAACCCGCCCAAGAGCCTGTTCGAGGGCGCGGACGCACCCAAGAGGTAAATCAAGGCGCCGGCGGCCCGCCTTTTGCTAGGCCGCCACTGGTTTCAGATCCCGGAGAAAAAGATGTTGCAAGCCTACGTTGACCATGTCGCCGAGCGCGCCGCGCTCGGCATCCCGCCGCTGCCGCTGTCGGCCCAGCAGACCAGCGAGCTCATCGAGCTGCTGAAGAACGCCACCGCCAAGGACGGCGAATTCCTGCTGAACCTGCTCACGCACCGTGTGCCTGCCGGCGTGGACGACGCGGCCAAGGTCAAGGCGAGCTACCTGGCGGCCGTGGCCCACGGCAGCGAGAAGAGCACGCTCATCTCGCGCGCCCATGCCACGGAACTGCTGGGCACCATGCTCGGCGGCTACAACATCAGCCCGCTGATCGACCTGCTCGACGACGCCGAAGTGGGTGCCGTCGCAGCCGAGGGTCTGAAGAAGACCCTGCTGATGTTCGACCAGTTCCACGACGTCAAGGAAAAGGCCGACAAGGGCAACGCCAATGCCAAGGCGGTGCTGCAGAGCTGGGCCGATGCCGAGTGGTTCACCAGCCGGCCCGAAGTGCCGCAAAGCCTCACGATCACCGTGCTCAAGGTGAGCGGCGAGACCAACACCGACGACCTGTCGCCCGCGCCCGACGCCACCACGCGCCCCGACATCCCGATGCATGCGCTGGCCATGCTGAAGAACGCGCGCCCCGGCATCACGCCGGAAGAAGACGGCAAGCGCGGCCCGGTCAAGTTCATCGAGTCGCTGAAGGACAAGGGCCACCTGGTCGCCTACGTGGGCGATGTGGTCGGCACCGGTTCGTCGCGCAAGAGCGCCACCAATTCGGTGCTCTGGTTCACCGGCCAGGACATTCCCTTCATCCCCAACAAGCGCTTCGGCGGCGTGTGCCTGGGCAACAAAATCGCGCCGATCTTCTACAACACGATGGAAGACGCGGGCGCGCTGCCGATCGAGCTCGACGTGAGCCAGATGGAGATGGGCGACGTGGTCGAGCTGCGCCCCTATGAAGGCAAGGCGCTGAAGGACGGCAAGCTCATCGCCGAGTTCAAGCTCAAGAGCGATGTGCTGTTCGACGAAGTGCGTGCCGGCGGCCGCATCCCGCTGATCATCGGCCGCGGCCTCACGGCCAAGGCACGCGAGGCGCTGGGCCTGCCGGCTTCGACGCTGTTTCGCCTGCCGGTCAGCCCGGCCGATTCGAAGAAGGGCTATTCGCTGGCCCAGAAGATGGTCGGCCGCGCCTGTGGCCTGCCGGAAGGCATGGGCGTGCGCCCGGGCACCTACTGCGAGCCGAAGATGACCAGCGTCGGTTCGCAGGACACCACCGGCCCGATGACGCGCGACGAGCTGAAGGACCTGGCCTGCCTGGGCTTCAGCGCCGACCTGGTGATGCAGTCCTTCTGCCACACGGCGGCCTACCCGAAGAAGGTCGACGTCAAGATGCACCACGAGTTGCCCGACTTCATGAGCAACCGCGGCGGCGTCTCGCTGCGCCCGGGCGACGGCGTGATCCACTCGTGGCTGAACCGCCTCTTGACGCCCGACACCGTCGGCACCGGCGGCGACAGCCACACGCGCTTCCCGATCGGCATCAGCTTCCCGGCCGGTTCGGGCCTGGTGGCCTTCGCGGCTGCGACCGGCGTGATGCCGCTGGACATGCCCGAGTCGGTGCTGGTGCGCTTCAAGGGGACGATGCAGCCAGGCGTCACGCTGCGCGACCTGGTCAATGCGATTCCGCTCTATGCGATCAAGTCGGGCCTGCTCACGGTCGAGAAGAAGGGCAAGAAGAACATCTTCTCGGGCCGCATCCTCGAGATCGAAGGCCTGCCGGAGCTCAAGGTCGAACAGGCCTTCGAACTGAGCGACGCCTCGGCCGAGCGTTCGGCCGCGGGCTGCACGGTGCACCTGAACAAGGAACCGATCATCGAGTACATCAACAGCAACATCACGCTGATGAAGTGGATGATCGCCGAAGGCTATGCCGATGCGCGCACCCTGCAGCGCCGTATCGCCGCGCAGGAAGCCTGGCTCAAGGATCCGCAGCTGCTCAAGGGCGACGCCGATGCCGAATACGCCGCCGTGATCGAGATCGACCTGGCCGACATCCACGAGCCCATCGTGGCCTGCCCGAACGACCCCGACGACGTGAAGACACTGTCGGACGTGGCCGGCGCCAAGATCGACGAAGTGTTCATCGGTTCGTGCATGACCAACATCGGCCACTTCCGCGCGGCGTCCAAGCTGCTCGAAGGCAAGCGCGACATCCCGGTCAAGCTGTGGATCGCGCCGCCGACCAAGATGGATGCGCAGCAGCTCACCGAAGAAGGCCACTACGGCGTGTTCGGCAACGCGGGTGCGCGCACCGAGATGCCGGGCTGCTCGCTGTGCATGGGCAACCAGGCGCAGGTGCGCGAAGGCGCGACCGTGATGTCGACCAGCACGCGCAACTTCCCCAACCGCCTGGGCAAGAACACCAACGTGTACCTGGGCAGCGCCGAGCTGGCCGCGATCTGCTCGCGCCTGGGCCGCATTCCGACCAAGGAAGAGTACATGGCCAGCGTCGGCGTGCTCGATGCGTCGAGCGCGCAGATCTACCAGTACCTGAACTTCGACAAGATCGAGGATTACAAGGGCGTGGCGGATTCGGTCGCGGCCTGACCGTTGCTCGCCGCCAGGCGCCTCAGTAAAAAGCCCGCCTCTAAGCGGGCTTTTTTTCTCCTTCGTGGAGCGCTGCCAGTGCTGCGGCCGTCTGCGCATCCGCCGGAAAGAAGGACTCCACCGCCAGTTCCTGCAGCGTCACATCCACCGGCGTGCCGAAGATGGTGGTGGTGCTGATGAAGCTCAGCACGCCCTGCGGCGTCACGAACTGGAAGGGCACCACCACGCCGTTGAGCTCGCCGCCCGCGGCGGGCGTGTCGTGGCTGACGTTCGGCGCCGGATAGGCCGCCAGTTCGTCGTGCAGTGCAGAGAGCGCCGCGTCGCCCGTGGCTGCGATCTGTTGCTGCAGCCGTTCGAGCAGATGCGCGCGCCACTGGGCCAGGTTCGCGATGCGCGAGGCCAGGCCATCGGGGTGCAGGCTGAGCCGCAGCACGTTGACCGGCGGCTTCAGCAGCTCTGGCGCCGCGCCCGCCATCAGCAGCGGCACGAGCGCGTTGTACGCCACCAGGTTCCAGTGGCGATCGACCGCCAGCGCCGGAAAGGGCTCGTGCCCCTTGAGCACCAGGTCGACCGCCCGGCGCGCCGAGGCGAGGGCGGGATCGTCCAGCGAGCGCTGCCGGTACATCGGCGCGTAGCCGGCCGCCACCAGCAGCGTGTTGCGTTCGCGCAGCGGCACTTCGAGCCGCTCGGCAAGGCGCAGCACCATCTCGCGGCTGGGCTCGGCGCGGCCGGTTTCGACATAGCTCAGGTGGCGCGTCGAGACCTGGGCCTCGTGCGCCAGGTCGAGCTGGCTCAGGCGGCGGTGCTGGCGCCAGTGGCGCAAGTGGATGCCGAAGGGGTCGGCCGCGGTAGGAGGTGTGCTGTGGGAGCTCATGGCCGCCATCCTAGTGAAGCGGCGCGCCGCGGCCATGACCTCCCAGGTCATCGACCGTCCGCCGTGTCGCCGGAATGATGGACCCCAACGCGGCAGGAAGGGCCTGCGGCGTGCCACACAAGGAGTCCGTCATGTCCGTCTTCGCTTCTTCCCGCTTTCTGCCCCGCGTGATGTGGGCCGATGCCGCTTCGTGCGCCGCGACCGGCCTGCTGCAGGTGGCCTTCACCGGCGTGCTGGCCCGCCTGACCGGTCTGCCCGCGCCCTTGCTCCTGGGCACCGGCGTCTTCCTGCTGGCCTATGCCGCCGCCGCGGCATGGATGGCCGGCCGCGGCGTCCCGCCGCGCCGGCTGATCGGGCTGGTGGTCGTCGGCAACTTCGGCTGGGCCGCGGCCTGCGTTGCCCTGCTGGCCATCGGCGGGGCCGCGATCGCGCCGCTCGGGTGGGCCTGGGTGATTGCGCAAGCCCTGACCGTGGTCGTGTTGGCCGAACTGCAATGGATGGGCCTGCGCCACAGCCGGCCGGCGGCCCGCGGCGCGATCGCGGCATGAGCCTACAGAGCGCTGGGGTGCGCTCCCCGACTACAGCCGTTGTCATCGATCCCTGCTATCTTTAAGGAGCTTCCACGAATCACAGGAGTTCCTCATGGCCAAAGAACCGGCACACGCTTTTGCCCCCATGCTCAAGACCTTCAAGACCGCATCGGGCAAAGCCGGCAAATACTGGTCACTCAAGGAACTCGCGAAGCAATACCCCAACGTCGACAAGCTGCCGGTGTCGATCCGCATCGTGCTCGAATCGGTGCTGCGCAACTGCGACGGCCAGAAGGTCACGGCCGAGCATGTCGAGCAGCTCGCCAACTGGGCGCCCAATGCGGAGCGCACCGACGAGATCCCCTTCGTCGTGACCCGCGTGGTGCTGCAGGACTTCACCGGCGTGCCGCTGCTCGCAGACCTTGCCGCCATGCGCAGTGTCGCGAAGTCGCTGGGCAAGTCGCCCAAGACCATCGAGCCGCTGGTGCCGGTGGACCTGGTGGTCGACCACTCGGTGATGGTGGACCACTACGGCACGCCCAAGGCACTCGACCTCAACATGAAGCTCGAGTTCCAGCGCAACAACGAGCGCTACCAGTTCATGAAGTGGGGCATGCAGGCCTTTGACACCTTCGGCGTGGTGCCGCCCGGCTTCGGCATCGTGCACCAGGTCAACCTCGAATACTTCGCGCGCGGCGTCTACAAGAGCCCGAACGACGACGGCGACCCGCCGGTCTACTACCCCGACTCGCTGGTCGGCACCGACAGCCACACCACCATGATCAACGGCATCGGCGTGGTGGGCTGGGGCGTGGGCGGCATCGAGGCCGAGGCCGCGATGCTGGGCCAGCCGGTCTACATGCTCACGCCCGACGTGGTGGGCTTCGAGCTCAGCGGCAAGCTGCGCGAAGGCGTCACGGCCACCGACCTGGTGCTCTATGTCACGGCCATCCTGCGCGGCGAGAAGGTGGTGGGCAAGTTCGTCGAGTTCTTCGGCCCCGGCGCGGCCTCGATCGCGGTGCCCGACCGCGCGACCATCGGCAACATGGCGCCCGAGTACGGCGCGACCATGGGCTTCTTCCCGGTCGACGAGATGACGGTGGCCTACTTCAAGGGCACCGGCCGCACCGACAAGGAAATTGAGCGCTTCGAGGCCTATTACAAGGCGCAGGGGCTGTTCGGCATGCCGGCGCCCGGCGAGCTGAACTACACCAAGGTCGTCAAGCTCGACCTCGGCACCGTGACGCCGAGCCTCGCGGGCCCCAAGCGCCCGCAGGACCGCATCGATCTCGGCCATCTCGCGACCAAATTCTCCGAGCTCTACAGCAAGCCCAACGAGGCCAACGGCTTCAACCAGCCGGCCGACAAGCTCAAGCTGCGCTATCCGCTGCCGCACAACGGCGAGTCGGCGGAGCAGGAGCCGGACGACCCGAAGCCGGGCGCGCCGCGCCCGGTGGTCGAAATGGCCGATAACAAGCCGACGTCGGAATCAGCGCACGTCGGCGACACGGCAGCCCATGTGAAAGCCAGCGGCGTGACCATCGGCAACGGCGACGTGCTGATCGCCGCCATCACCTCCTGCACCAACACCTCGAATCCCAGCGTGCTGCTGGCTGCCGGCCTGCTGGCCAAGAAGGCGGTGGAGGCGGGGCTCACGGTCAAGCCGCACATCAAGACCTCGCTGGCGCCGGGCTCGCGCATCGTGACCGAGTACCTCGAGAAGGCGGGCCTCCTGCAGTACCTCGAAAAGCTCGGCTTCTATCTCGCGGGCTACGGCTGCACCACCTGCATCGGCAATGCCGGCGACCTGGCGCCCGAGATCAACGAGGCGATCACCAAGAACAACCTCGTGGGCGCGGCCGTGCTTTCGGGCAACCGCAACTTCGAAGCGCGCATCCATCCGAACATCAAGGCCAACTTCCTGGCCTCGCCGCCGCTGGTGGTGGCCTATGCCATCGCGGGCAACGTGATGGTCGATCTCATGACCCAGCCGGTGGGCAAGGGCAAGAAGGGCAAGGACGTCTACCTCGGCGACATCTGGCCCAGCATGAAGGAGATCGACGAGAACCTGCACTATGCGATGAATGCGAAGGCCTTCCGCAAGAACTACGAGCAGATCAAGGACAACCCCGGCAAGCTGTGGAGCAGCATCAAGGGCACGACCGGGCAGGTCTACGACTGGCCCAAGTCCACCTACATCGCCGAGCCGCCCTTCTTCGAGGGCTTCAAGATGGAGCCGCACGCATCGGACGCCGGCTTCACCGGGGCGCGCATCATGGCGCTGTTCGGCGACTCGATCACCACCGACCACATCTCGCCGGCCGGCTCGATCAAGGAAAGCTCGCCTGCGGGCATCTGGCTCAAGGCGCATGGCGTGCAGAAGGCCGACTTCAACAGCTACGGCTCGCGCCGCGGCAACCATGACGTGATGATGCGCGGCACCTTCGCCAACGTGCGCATCAAGAACCTCATGATCCCGCCGGGCCCGGATGGTTCGCGCGAGGAAGGCGGGGTCACGCTGTTCCAGCCGGGCAACGAGAAGATGTTCATCTACGACGCGGCGATGAAGTACATCGAGCAGGGCGTGCCCACCGTCATCTTCGGCGGCGAGGAGTACGGCACCGGGTCGTCGCGCGACTGGGCGGCCAAGGGCACGCAGCTCTTGGGCATCAAGGCGGTGGTGGCGCGCAGTTTCGAGCGCATCCACCGCGCCAACCTGGTCGGCATGGGCGTGCTGCCGCTGCAGTTCCGCGGTGCCGATTCGTGGGAAAGCCTGGAGCTCACCGGCGGCGAGAAGATCGATGTCGTGATCGGCGGCGAACTCAAGCCGCAGATGGACGTCAAGATCGTGGTGCACCGCCCCGACGGTAGCCACCAGGAAGTGACGGTGCGCCTGCGCATCGACACGCCGATCGAGGTCGACTACTACAAACACGGCGGGATCCTGCCTTTTGTGCTCAGGCAGCTGCTCGCTGCCTGAGCTCAGTTGCTGTCGAGCCGCTTCGCCAGGCGCTCGAGCACCGGGCGGATACCTTCGCCCACCTGGATCTGCGGGTTCGAGAAGCCGTCGTCCTTGCCGGCGTCGATTTCGCGCTGGCGAATCACCGGCACGGCCGCCGCGAAGGCTGCTTCGAAGGAGTGGCTCTTGCGCAGTTCCTCGTTGAATACCGCGCGGCCGAAGAAGGTGAGTTCGGACAGCCTGCCGCAGCCGTAAGAGGTGTGCTCGGCATCGGCGGCGGTCATGATGAGGCTGTCCTCGGTGGCGAGGGGTTCGATCCAGCCGCCCGAATAGCAGGCCGAGATTGCGATCACGCGGTGCCGGATGCCGGCCGCGTCGAGCGCTTCGCGCACTTCCTGCGGCGTCAGCCACGGCACGGTCAGCGGCCAGTGCGTGGCGGCGAGCTTGAAATCCCGCGCGCCGTGCGAGGTCATGTAGAGCACCAGCACGTCGCGCTCGCGGTCCATGCGCGCGGCCAGCGCCTCCACGGCACGCCGCAGGTTCAGCGGCGTCGCCCAGGGGAGCTCCTGCGTGGTGGTCGCGTGGTTGACCAGGCGCAGCACGCGCCCCTTGGCATCGAATCGCTCTTCGAGCAGGGTGGCCACCATGGCGCTTTCGCGCAGGAAGACGTCTTCGGAGGCATTGGGCGCGAACACCAGGCCGTAGACATGGGATTCGCCGTCCGGCCGCGGCGCCAGTCCGGCGACGGCGCGCTGCCACACGGCCTGCTGTTCCTCGAAGGTCTCCTGCGTCAGCTGCAGCCGGGGCCGCTCCGGCGCCGCCGAGGCGCTGTAGGCCGGCTGCCAGACCTGCTCGCGGTCCTGCGTGCTCTGCCAGATGCCTATGGCAGTGATGGCCAGCATGCCGGGGACGAAGAAGGCAAGGCGCATGCGCGAAGGCGTGCAGCGTGCCATGAGGCATATCGAGCTCAGCAGCCAGCACGCGATCAGGCTGCCGTAGACCGCCCAGAAGCCCGAGGTGGTGGTGAGCGGTTGAGGCAACCAGCCCCGGAAGTAGGCGAGGGCGAAGCCCGCCATGAGCAGGTTCCAGGGCACGGCGGCCCAGGTGAAGAGCGCGAACCAGCGGCTCACGCTCGCGGCGGGCGACAGCGCCGCCCAGCCGACCCACAGCGTGAGGGCGATGGCCCACCAGGCATTGAGCTCCGCGGCCGGGTGAAAGGTGGCCGGGCCGTCGATCTGGAGCCGTTCGATGCCCAGCACCAGCAGGAGCGGGATCAGCACGATGAGCATCAACTGCCAGGGGCTGGGCGAGGCCGCGATGCGAGGGGCCAGCAGCACCGAGGCGCGCAGGCCTTCGACGATCCAATGCCAGAAACTGGGACGGCGTTGCACGTCGTGTGCGGGCAGGTCGGGATGCTCGTCTGTCATGCCCGGATGATGCCTTGCACGCAGGGATTCTTCGGCCCCGGTTCGCCAAACGCCGGCGTTTTCGAGAATAATTCTCATTTTGACAATTGGATTCCGCGGGTGACCACCACGAACGGCGCGGCCTTGGCCGCCATCAGCCTCGATCAGCTTCCCAGCAACCAGTGGGCGACCGTGCTCGATGTGCTTCGGCCCGATGAAGCGGAAGGCCGGGAGCTGGTGCTGCGCCTGACCGAGATCGGCTTCGTGCCCGGCGAGGCGGTGCGCATCGTTGCCAATGGCGTGCCGGGCCGCGAGCCGCTGGCCGTGCGCCTGGGCCACACCACCTTCGCGCTGCGCCGCCACGAGGCCTCGTTCATCCGCGTGATGCCGGGAGCCGCGCAGCATGGTTGAAGCGACGCTGAACTTCCAGCCCGGCGCCGCTGTCTCGTCGGCGCCGCCGGGCCGCATCGCGCTCCTGGGCAATCCCAACTGCGGCAAGACGGCGCTGTTCAATCTGCTGACGGGCAGCCGCCAGAAAGTGGCCAATTACGCCGGCGTGACGGTCGAGCGCAAGGAAGGCCTGCTGCGCACCGCCGCCGGCCGGCGCGTGTTCGTGCTCGACCTGCCGGGCGCCTACAGCCTCAATGCGCTGTCGGCCGACGAGGCCGTGACGCGCGACGTGGTCACCGGCAGGAGCCAGGAGGCGCTGCCCGATCTGCTGGTGTGCGTGACCGACGCCACCAACCTGCGGCTCAACCTGCGGCTGGTGCTCGAGGCCAAGCGCCTGGGCCTGCCGATGGTGGTGGCGCTGAACATGACCGACATGGCGAAGAAGCAGGGCATCGTGGTCGATGTCGCGCTGCTTTCGCGCGAGCTCGGCGTGCCGGTGATCGAGACCGTCGGCGTGCATGCCGGCGGCGCCAAGGGCCTGCTCGAGGCGCTCGATTCGCCGGTGGCGGTCGCGGCGCCCCAGCCCTGGCAGGCGCCGGGGCTCGACGACGTGCTCGCCACGCAGCGCGAGGTGCGCCGCATCCTCGGCGTGGCGGTGCGCGAGCCGGTCGGCAGCCTGGCCGCCAGCGACCGCATCGACCGCGTGGTGATGCATCCGGTGTGGGGCATGCTGGTGCTCGCCGTCACGCTGTTCCTGATGTTCCAGGCCGTGTTCAGCTGGGCCAACGTGCCGATGGACGCGATCAAGGATGCAACCGCCGCCTTCGGCGAGCTCATCAAGCGCTTCGTGCCCGAGGGCATGCTGCAGAGCCTGCTGGTCGACGGCATCATCGCCGGCGTGGGCGGCGTGATCGTATTCCTGCCGCAGATCCTGATCCTGTTCCTGTTCATCCTCGCCCTGGAAGACTCCGGCTACCTGCCGCGCGCGGCCTTCCTGCTCGACCGCGTGATGGGCACTGTGGGCCTGTCGGGCCGCTCCTTCATTCCGCTGCTGTCGAGCTTCGCCTGCGCCATTCCGGGGGTGATGGCCACGCGCACCATCAGCAACTGGCGCGACCGGCTCACCACGATCATGATCGCGCCGCTGATGACCTGCTCGGCGCGGCTGCCGGTCTATGCGCTGCTGATCGCGGCCTTCATCCCGGCGCGCACCGTGGGCGGCGTGTTCAACCTGCAAGGCGTGGTGCTGTTCGCGCTTTACGTGTTCGGCATCGCCTCGGCGATGGCCGTGGCCTGGGTGATGAAACGCTTCCGCGACAGCCGGCAGCATTCGCCGCTGATGATGGAACTGCCGGCCTACCGCTGGCCCAACCTGCGCAACCTGGCGCTGGGCCTTTATGAACGGGCGTGGATCTTCATCCAGCGCGTGGGCACGATCATCCTCACGCTCACGATCCTGCTGTGGTTCCTCTCGACCTTCCCGTCGCCGACCGAGGGCGCGACCGGGCCGGCGATCCAGTACAGCCTCGCGGGCATGATCGGCCGCGGGCTGGAGCACATCTTCGCGCCCATCGGCTTCAACTGGCAGATCTCGATCGCGCTGGTGCCGGGCATGGCGGCGCGCGAGGTGGCGGTGGGTGCGCTCGGCACGGTGTATGCGCTGTCGGCCACCGGCGACGACGTCGCGGGCCAGCTGGAGCCGCTGATCGCCGGCAGCTGGTCGCTCGCCACGGCGCTGTCGCTCCTGGTCTGGTACGTGTTCGCGCCGCAGTGCATCTCGACGCTGGCCGCGGTCAAGCGCGAGACCGGTTCGTGGCGCTACGTGTGGATCATGGCCGGCTATTTGTTCGCGCTCGCCTACATTGCGTGCTGGATCACCTACCGTGTGGCCCTCGCTCTAGGAGGATGAGATGACACAAGAAATCATCGTCGGGCTGATCGTCGCGCTGGCCGCGATCTATGCGGTCTGGCGTTGGATGCCCGCCGGCTGGCGCCACGCCGCGGCGGCGAGGCTCGCGTCGGGCACGCAGCGCGCGGGCCTGGTCGATGGGGAGCAGGCACGGCAGTTGGCCGAGTCGCTGGCCAAGAGCTCGGGCTGCGGCTCGTGCGACAGCTGCGGCAGTTGCGGCACCACCAAGAGCAGTCCTTCGGCAGCGCCGGATCGCGCAAAGCCAGCGACGCGCGCGCATTGAGCGGGGCATGCCGGCCGCTCACATCCTGATCGCAGGCGGGGGCATTGCGGGTCTGGCGAGCGCGCTCGCGCTGGCTCGCCGCAGCCACCGCATCGACCTGTTCGAACAGGCCGTGGCTTTCGGCGAGGTCGGTGCCGGCATCCAGCTCGGCCCCAACGTCACGCGCCGGCTGCAGTCGCTGGGCGTGTGGGAGCCGCTCGTGCGCATCGCGGCGCGGCCCGAGGCGCTGGTGGTGCGCAGCGCGACCAGCGGCCTGGAGATCGCCCGCCTGCCGCTCGGCAATGCGATGCTGCGAAGCTATGACTCCCCTTATCTTTGCGTGCACCGCGCCGACCTGCATGCGCTGCTGCTGGCTGCCGTGCGCGGGAGCGGCGCCGTCACGCTCAACACCGGCACGCGCGTCGACCAGGCGGTGGCGCGTGCCGGTGCGGTCTGCGTGTCGAGTGCGGATGCGCGGGCCTGGGAGGGCGATGCGCTGATCGGCGCCGACGGCCTCTGGAGCGCGGTGCGTTCGCGCGTGGTGGAGGATTCGCCGCCGCCGCGCGCGACCGGCCACACGGCCTGGCGTGCGTTGGTCGAGCAATCGGCGCTGCCTGCGGCGCTGCGCAGCACGCAGATCGGCGTCTGGCTCGGGCCGCGGCTGCATGCGGTGGCTTACCCGGTGCGCCGCGGCGATGCGCTCAATGTCGTGGTGCTGGCCGAGGCCGCGCCGGCCGGCGATGCGCGCGATTGGGACCAGGCGAGCAGCCTGGCTGCGCTGCAGGCGGCGACCGGCCGAACCTGCGCCGGCCTCCAGGCGCTGCTGGAAGCGATGCCTTCATGGGGCGCATGGACGCTCAGCGACCGGCCGCCGCTCACCGGGCCCGAGCAGATGGCCGGCGAACGCGTGGCCCTGGCCGGCGATGCGGCGCATCCGATGCTGCCCTACCTGGCGCAGGGCGCCGGCATGGCGATCGAGGACGCGGTGGCGCTGGCTGGTGCACTCGATGGAGGCGATTCGGCGGCAGTGCCGGCCGCGCTGGCGCGCTACGCGGCCGCGCGCTGGGAGCGCAACGCCCAGGTTCAGGCGCGGGCGCGGCGCAACGGCGAGATCTTTCATGCCACCGGCCTGGTGCGCGTGGGGCGCGATGCGGCCCTGCGACTGCTCGGCGCGCGGCTGCTCGACGTGCCCTGGCTCTACCGGGCTTGAATCAGAGCGCGAAGCTTTGTAAATGGTCGACACGCTCGGCCAGACCGTGCGCGCCCAGATAGTGGCTGACCTTGCCGGTGCGCACCTCGGCCAGCGAGGTCTCGAGCTCGGCGAGCATCCCGTTCCTGACCGATTCGAAAGCCGCGGGCAGGTCATCGTGGGCCTGGCCGTAGGCAGCGGCGATGAGTCGTGCGGCGGCCGGCGCGCCGCAAGCCACGCACTCTGCGATCGCGGTGGCGCTCGGTTGGGCGCCGTGATCGAGCAGCAGGGTGACGAGTTCGGGCGAGACCGCGCTGTCGATGTAGTCGAGCGCGTCCAGCGCCACCGGCGCACCGGCGCGCACCAGCGCGGCCGCTGCAGCATGGGCACCGTGGCTCAGCGCCAGGTCGGTGGCGATCGCGCTGCCCTGCAGCGGGCCGTCGAGCGCCACGCCGGCCGCCGCCAGCCGTTCGACCAGCGCGGCATCGTCGGTGGCGACCGCATGACGCAATGCGATGCGCGAGAGCGGGCCGTCCTGGCCCAGCGTGCCATCGGCCAGCGGTGTCTTCCAGTCGACCGTGGCGCGGCGGTAGAACGCGACCAGCTTGTCCATCAGCTCCAGGGACAGGCCGTGCGCTTCGTGACGCTCGTCGAGGTATTCGAGCAGTGCTTGCCCGGTGAAGTAGTCGCCGGCCGGTTCGAGCGGGTCTTCGTCCAGGTGCAGCACGGCAAAGGCTGCGTACAGATCGTGCCCGACGGTCGTCAATCCATCCTCGTGCAGCGCGTGCGCCCAGGCCTCGGGGAGGCCCTGCTTCCACGCCAAGATATGGCCGTAGTCCGCGCCGGGCTCGACCACGGCGTAGATGCGGTCGCTGTATTCGAAGCCGCCGAAGGGCAGGGCGGTGAGCTTGCCGTCCCAGGCTTGGTCGCCCGCCTTGGCGGCTTCCTCCGCCACTTGCCGTTCGTGATCGATCCAGCCCTGCAGGTCGTGGTAGCCGTCGCTGCCGTTCCAGAACAGCTCGCTCCAGCTGACGGCCTCTTCGTTGCCGTTCATGCGCAGGTGGAGGTCGTAGTCGATGCGCCCGCCCGCCGTTTGCTGCCAGAGCGCGACGAGTTCGGGCGGGATCGGCCCGGCGCACAGGGCCTGTACCGTGGCGATCTGCTCGAAGGGAATCGGCGGCCGGGCATCGAAGATCACGCGCTCGGCAAAGAGCACGATGCCGTGCTCGCGCAGCTGGCTCAACTCGTCGTCGGCAAAGAAATCGCTGCTCATCGTCGTCTCCTTGATCGTTGTCGAGCTCGGCGGCGGCGCTACAGGTCGGTACGCAATTTCCAGATCTCCGGGAACAGCACCACATCGAGCATCTTGCGCAGGTAGCTTACCCCGCCGGTGCCGCCCGTGCCACGTTTGAAGCCGATCACGCGCTCGACCGTGGTCACGTGGCGGAAGCGCCAGAGGCGGAAGGCGTCTTCGAGGTCGGTCAGTTCCTCACCGAGCTGGTAAATGTCCCAGTGAGCCTTCGGGTTGCGGTAGGCCACGAGCCAGGCTTGCTCGACGCCGTCGCTGAGTTCATAAGGCTTGGTCCAGTCGCGCTCGAGGTGGTCGGCCGGAATGTCCAGCCCGCGGCGTGCCAGCAAGCGCAGCGCCTCGTCGTAGAGCGAGGGTGCGCGCCACGCCGCCTCGACCTCGGCCAGCAGCTCGGGGCGGTGCGCATGGGGCTTGAGCATGGCGGCGTTCTTGTTACCGAGCGCGAACTCGATGCAGCGGTACTGCCAGCTCTGGAAGCCGCTGGAGCTGCCCAGGTAGGGCCGCATCGCGCTGTACTCGGGCGGCGTCATGGTGGCCAGCACGTCCCAGGCGTGCACCAGCTGCTCCATGATGCGCGAGACGCGCGCCAGCATCTTGAAGGCGCTGGACAGGTCGTCCTCTGCGACGCAGCGGATCGCGGCGCGCAGCTCGTGCAGCATGAGCTTCATCCACAGCTCGCTGGTCTGGTGCTGCACGATGAAGAGCAGCTCGTCGTGCGCCGGCGAGCGCGGATGCTGGGCGTTGAGGATGCTGTCGAGGCTCAGGTAGTCGCTGTAGCTCATCGAGGCGCTGAAGTCCAGCTGCGCCTTTTCGTCGTGGACGATCTTTTCGGTGCTCATGTGCGTCCCTCTCTAGGTCACCGCGAGTTTCTGGTTGAACTCAGGGCGCTTCCATTCCTCGCGCTCCAGGACCTGCACCAGGTGCTCGACGGCATTCCACACGTCTTCGAAGCCGAGGTACAGGGGCGTGAAGCCAAAGCGCAGGATGTCCCTGTCCTCCGATTGCCCTGAGCTCGTCGAATGGGCGGCGCGGAAGTCGCCGATCACGCCGCGCGCGATCAGCGCCTGCACGATGGCGTAGGCACCGGGCTCGTTGTCGCTGAGTGCGAGGCACACCTGCGAACCGCGCTGCGCATGCGCGCGCGGCGTGACCAGCGTGAAGCGGCCTGGGCAGCGTTCTTCCACCAGGGCGATGAAGGCGTCGGTCAACGCCAGCGACTTGGTGCGCAGCGCCGCCATGCTGCCCTGATCGCCGTCGAAAGGCTCGGCGGCCAGTACCGTGTCGAGCCCGCATTCGAGTGCGGACAGGGCGATGATGGGCTGGGTACCGCACAGATAGCGCGTCACGCCTGGCGCCGGCCGGTAGTGCGGCGTGAATTCGAAGGGCGCCGCATGGCCGAACCAGCCCGACAGAGGCTGCTCGAAGCGGCTCGCATGCCGTGCATGCACCCAGACGAAGGCCGGTGCGCCCGGGCCGCCGTTCAAGTACTTGTAGCCGCAGCCGATCGCGAAATCGGCCTCGCTGTCGTTGAGCGCCACCGGCACCGCGCCCGCGCTGTGCGCGAGGTCCCACACCGTGAGCGCGCCGGCCGCGTGGGCCGCGGCCGTGAGCGCCTTCATGTCGTGCATCGCGCCGGTTCGGTAGTTCACGTGCGTGAGCATCAGCACCGCCACTTCGGCGGTCAGTGCCGCGGGCAGCTCGCCGGCCTCGATCAGCTTCAAGGTGAAGCCGCGCTCGCGGCACAGCGACTCGGCGATGTAGAGGTCGGTCGGGAAATTGCTGCGTTCGCTGATCACGACCTGGCGGCCGCTCGCCTTCATCTGCGACAGCGCCGCGAACAGCACCTTGTAGAGATTGACCGAGGTGCCATCGGTGCACACCACCTCGCCGGGCGCCGCGCCGATCAGGCGCGCCAGCTTGTCGCCGAGGCGCTGCGGCAGGTCGATCCAGCTGGCGCTGTTCCAGGAGCGGATCAGGCCTTCGCCCCATTCCTTGGCGACGACCTCGGCGACGCGCGCCGGCGCGGCCTTGGGCAGCACGCCCAGTGAGTTGCCGTCGAGGTAGATCACGTCCTCGGGCAGGATGAACAGGTCGCGCAGGGCGGCGAGGGGGTCTTGCGCGTCGAGGCGCTGGCAATCGTCGAGGGTCATGGTTGGGTAGGTGTGAGTTCGCGCAGCACGGCGCGGACAGGGGAGGCATCGGCCGTCACAAGCTTGAGCGGCAGCGCGATGAGTTCGTAGTCGCCTTCGGGCACGGCGTCGAGCACGAGGTTTTCGAGCACGCGCAGGCCGAGGCGGCGGATGACCTGGTGGCTGGCTAGCGTCTTGCTCTCGGCCGGATCGATGCTGGCGGTGTCGATGCCGATCAGCTTCACGCCCAGCGCGGCCAGGCGCTCGATGGTGGCGGGCGCGTAGGCGGCGAGCGCGCCGTCCCAGCGGTCGATGGGTGCGTGCCGGTAGGTGCGCACCAGCACGCGCGGCGGCAGGTTGTCGGCGGCGTGAGCGAGGTGCTCCCACTCGATCAGGGGCCCGCACTCGATCGCATGGATCACGCGGCAGGGGCCGAGGTAAGGGGAGAGATCGACGTCGCCGATGGTCGCGCCCGCCGGGTCGTAGTGCAGCGGCGCATCGGCATGCGCGCCGACATGCGGCGAGAGCGTGATTTCGCTGACGTTGACCGGACAGCCCGGCCCGATGGTGGCCGCCCAGCGCTGGCGGTAAGGCGTGTCGCCGGGAAACACCGGCGCGCCTTCATGCACCGGTGGCGAGATATCCCAGATGCGTTGGTTCATGGCGCAAAGTTAGCGCCGCGAACGGGGTCGTGGTGTCGGTTATTTCCAACAGAATGAAAACACCGGCGCGAGCTCAGCCCGTCTGCCGGCCGAGCAGCAGGAACTCCATCAGCGCCTTCTGCGCATGCAGCCGGTTCTCGGCTTCGTCCCACACCACCGATTGCGGGCCGTCGATCACTTCGGCCTGGACTTCCTCGCCGCGGTGCGCTGGCAGGCAGTGCATGAAGAGGGCGTCGGGATGGGCGACGCGCATCATCTCTTCGTCGACGCACCATTCGGCAAAGGCCGCGCGGCGCGCTTCGTTCTCGGCCTCGTACCCCATGCTGGTCCAGACGTCGGTGGTCACCAGGTCGGCACCGCGGCAGGCTTCCATCGGGTCCTTGAACACCTTGTAGCTGTCGGCCGAGCGGATGCCGGCGATCGACTGGTCGACCTCGTAGCCGCTGGGCGTGCTCACATGCACCTTGAAGCCGAGAATCTCGCTGGCTTGCAGCCAGGTGTTGGCCATGTTGTTGCCGTCGCCGACCCAGGCCACCGTCTTGCCGGCGATCGAGCCACGGTGCTCGATGAAGGTGAAGATGTCGGCCAGGATCTGGCAGGGGTGGAATTCGTTGGTGAGGCCGTTGATCACCGGCACGCGCGAATGCGCCGCGAAGGCCTCGATCTTGGTCTGCTCGTAGGTGCGGATCATCACCAGGTCGACCATGCGGCTGATGACCTTGGCGCTGTCCTCGATCGGCTCGGCGCGGCCGAGCTGGCTGTCGCCGGTGGTCAGGTGCACCACGCTGCCGCCCAACTGGTACATGCCGGCCTCGAAGCTCACGCGGGTGCGGGTCGAGGCCTTCTCGAAGATCATGGCCAGCGTGCGATCGACCAGCGGCTGGTGCTTCTCGTAGGCCTTGAACTTCTTCTTGATCAGCGCGGCACGCGCGAAGACGTGCGCGTACTCGTCGGCCGTGAAGTCGGAAAACTGCAGGTAGTGCCGGATGGCGGGTGTCTTGTCGCTCATGGCCGAGGCTCCGCGAGGAAGGCTTTCACGATCGGCGCCAGGATCGCGACGATCTCGTCCGCTTCGGCGATGCTGAGGATCAGCGGCGGCACCAGGCGGATCACGCTGTCGGCCGTCACGCTGAGCAGCAGGCCGGCATCGCAGGCGCGGTTGAGGATCACGCCGCAGGGCCGGTCGAGCTCGATGCCGAGCATCAGGCCCTGGCCGCGGATTTCCGTCACGCCCGCCAGGCCGCCCAGCTCGCGCTCCAGCGCGGCCTTGAGATGCGCACCGACATTGGCTGCGTTCTCGAGCAGCTTGTGCTCTTCCATGATCCGGATGGTCTCGATGCCGGCGCGCATCGCGAGCGGATTGCCGCCGAAGGTCGTGCCATGGTTGCCCGGGCCGAACAGGTTGGCGGCGCGCGGACCTGCGACGACGGCGCCGATCGGCACGCCCGAGCCGAGGCCCTTGGCCAGCGGCATCACGTCCGGCAAGATGTCCGCCCACTGGTGCGCGAACCACTTGCCGGTGCGGCCCATGCCGCACTGAACCTCGTCGATCATCATGAGCCAGTCGCGCTCGTCGCAGAGCGCGCGCACCTGGCGCAGGTACTCCCAGCGCATCGGGTGGATGCCGCCTTCGCCCTGGATGGTTTCGAAGAACACGGCCACCACGTTCGGATTGCCTTCGGTCGCCTTCTTGAGCGCTTCGATGTCGTTGAGCGGCACGCGGATGAAACCTTCGACCAGCGGGCCGAAGCCCTTCTGCACCTTGGGATTGCCGGTGGCCGACAGCGTGGCGATGCTGCGGCCGTGGAAGGCGGCCTCGTAGACCACGATCTCGGGGCGCTCGATCCCCTTGTCATGGCCGAACTTGCGCGCCAGCTTGAGCGCGGCCTCGTTGGCCTCCAGCCCGGTGGAGCAGAAGAAGGCGTTGGTGAGGCCCGAGAGCTCGGTCAGCTTGGTCGCCAGCTGTTCCTGGCCGGGCACGTGGTAGTAGTTGGAGCTGTGGATCAGCTTGGCGATCTGGTCCTGCAGCGCGGGCACCAGCTCGGGGTGGTTGTGGCCCAGCGTGTTGACGGCAATCCCGCCCAGGCCGTCGAGGTAGGCGCGGCCTTCGGTGTCCCACACTCGGCAGCCCTGGCCGTGCGACAGCGCGATCGGCAGGCGGCCGTAGGTGTTCATGACGTGGGGCGACGAGGGGGCGGCAGTGGCGCTCATACGATCTCCGGAAAAGGGAACGCGGATTCTAGGCGTGCCCTTTGACAGCATCGTTGAGGATTGAGCATCACAGCAATGCCCTCGCAGGTGTCGCTCGCGGGACCGCCGGATAGAATCGTTGTGCAGCGCAGCACAAGTGCGCGTTTCCCGCTCGCCGACCGATGGTTTCCCCCTCCGCCAAAGAAGTTTTCATCCAGGGCATCACCCAAGATGGCCGGACATTTCGCCCGAGCGACTGGGCGGAGCGACTGGCGGGCGTGATGTGTTCGTTCCGCCCGGGCGGGCCCCAGCCCGGGAGTCATCTGAACTACTCGCCCTGGTGCGTGCCGACGGTCATCAATGGCATCAAGTGCGTGGTGGTCAGCAGCGAACTGCGCGAGGCCGAGGTGATGGCCTGGGACTTCGTGATGAATTTCGCCAGGGACAACGGGCTGCAAGTGGTGGAGGCTTGCCTGGTGCCGGATGCCAAAACCGGTCGCCCATGAAGAACCGCCCGAAGGCGGCCGGACATGAAAAAACCGCCCGAAGGCGGTTTTGTCACTTTGCTGCAGCGCACCCCGATCAAACGGCGGACTGGCTGAAAACCGGTCCGGGCTTAATGCCTGATGACGTCAGGCGGCGGCCTTTTCAGGGGCGAGGGCCAGGGTCTTGACCTTGGCCGCGAGGCGGCTCTTGTCGCGAGCGGCCTTGTTCTTGTGGAAGATGCCCTTGTCGGCGACGGTGTCGACGATGCTCTGGGCCTTCGCGAAGAGTTCTGCCGCCTTGGTCTTGTCGCCGGCGAGCACCGCCTTTTCGACATTCTTCACGGCGGTACGGTATTTGGAGCGCAGCGAGGTGTTCGCGGCGTTGAGCTTGACGTCCTGGCGGACGCGTTTACGGCCCGACGCGAGGCGCGGGTTCTTTTTCTTGGGCTTGGCGGATGCCATGGATGTGTTCCTTAGGTGTCTGAGGATGATGCAGCAAAGCCCTCCATTATAGGCGAGGAGCCCGAGGCCGTCCTGCAGGCCCGGAAGAGCACGCGCGGCCACATACACTTCCGCCCGTGTCCCTGTTCAAATCCGCCTCCACCGTCTCCCTGCTGACGCTCGCCTCCCGGGTCACGGGGCTCGTCCGCGACGTGCTCATGACCTCGGTGTTCGGCGTCAGCGCGATGACCGACGCCTTCTACGTCGCCTTTCGCATCCCCAACCTGTTCCGGCGCGTGTTCGGCGAAGGCGCCTTCAGCCAGGCTTTCGTGCCGGTGCTGGCCGCCAGCAAGACGGAGCGCGGCGAAGAGGGCGCCAAGGAACTGGTGGATCACGTGGCGACGCTCCTGACCTGGACTTTGGTCGTCGTCTGCGCGGCCGGGGTGATTGCGGCGCCGCTGATGGTCTGGGCCATGGCCAGCGGCCTCAAACAGAATCCGCAGGGCTTCGATGCCGCGGTCGTCATGACGCGGTGGATGTTTCCCTACATCGGTTTCATGTCGCTGGTCGCGCTGGCCGGCGGCATTCTCAACACCTGGCGCAAGTTCGTGGTGCCGGCGGCGTCGCCGGTGTTGCTGAACGTGGCGCTGATCCTGTCGATCGTGCTCGGCGCGCCGTGGTTCCGGCGGCTCGGTATCGAGCCGATCTATGCCCAGTGCGTGGGCGTGATGGTGGGCGGGGTGCTGCAACTGGCGCTGCAGATACCGGCCCTGCGCGGGCTCGGCATGATGCCGCGCATCGGTGCCAGCATGACGGCGATCCGTGCGGCCTGGGCCGATCCGACGACGCGCAAGATCACCAAGCTGATGCTGCCGGCGCTGGTCGGCGTCAGCGTGGCGCAGATCTCGCTGCTCATCAACACACAGATCGCGTCTCATCTGGCGACCGGCAGTGTCAGCTGGGTCACCAACGCCGATCGCCTGATGGAATTCCCGACCGCCATGCTGGGCGTGGCGCTGGGCGTGGTGCTGATGCCGCAGCTCGCAGGCGCGCGTGCCGCCAAGGATGACGTGCGCTATTCGTCTATGCTCGACTGGGGCCTGCGCCTCGTGGTACTGCTCTCGGTGCCCTGCGCGTTGGCCCTGCTTGTTTTCTCCAAGCCTCTGGTCGCTGTGCTGTTCCACAACGGCGCCTTCAACGAGTTGCACGTGCAGCGAACCAGCATGGCGCTCATGGGCTACGGGGTCGGCCTGGTCGGCCTGGTGGCGATCAAGGTGCTGGCGCCGGGCTACTACGCCAAGCACGACACGCGCACGCCGATGCTGATCGCCGTGGTGGTGCTGGTGCTCACGCAACTGCTCAACATCGTCCTCGTGCCGGTGCTGCAGCATGCGGCGCTGACACTGACGATCGGCATCGGGGCGCTGATCAACGCGAGCTGGCTGCTGGTCGGCCTGATCCGGCGCGGCAACTACCAGCCCGAGCCGGGCTGGGGCAAGTTCGTGCTGCAGGTGATGGCCGGCGCCCTGGTGCTGGGTGCGCTGCTGGTCTGGGGCGCCCAGCACTTCGACTGGATCGGTTTGCAGGCCGAGCGCCTGCGCCGCATCGGCCTGCTGGCGGCGCTGATCGTGGGTGCCGCGCTCCTCTATTTCGCGGTGCTTGCGCTCGTCGGTGTCAAGTTGCGCAGTTTTGTGCGCCGTTGAAACGCGACGCATGCAGCCGCCTTGACGCTCTCCGCGCGCTCCTCTACAAAGACACATGACGTTCAGCTTCTCGGCACCGACTGCTCTGGAGTACTTCGACTCGCTTGTCAAGAGCGACGATCACTTTCCCCTGCTCGAAGCGGCCGCCAGCCTGGCGCAGGACGAATATCCCGAACTCGACGTGCAACAGGTGCTGGGCGACGTCGACCAGCTGCTCGCGCGGCTCAGGCGCCGCCTGCCCGCCGACGCGGCGCCGCTGCAGCGCCTGCGGGCGCTCAACCAGTTCTTCTTTCATGACCTGAGCTTCGGCGGCAACGTCAACGACTACTACGATCCCGACAACAGCTACCTCAATGCCGTGCTGCGCACGCGCCGCGGCATCCCGATCTCGCTGGCCGTGCTGTGGATGGAGCTTGCGCAGGGCCTGGGCCTGCAGGCGCGGGGCGTGGGTTTTCCGGGCCACTTCATGCTCAAGGTCACGCTGCCGAAGGGACAGGTGGTGATCGACCCCTTCACCGGCAAGTCGCTCTCGCGCGAAGAGCTCAGCGAGCGGCTCGAGCCCTACAAGCGCAGCAACGGCCTGGTCGGCGACTTCGACGTGCCGCTGGGCCTGTACCTGCAGCCGGCCTCGCCGCGCGAAATCATCGGCCGGATGCTGCGCAACCTGAAAGAAATCCATCGCGCGCAGGAAGACTGGCAGCGTGCGATCGCAGTGCAGGACCGGCTGGTGGCGCTGTTTCCCGAAGCCTGGGGCGAGTACCGCGACCGCGGCCTGGCGCATGCGGAGCAGGGCAACAGTGCACTGGCGGTGCGCGACCTCGAAACCTATTTGATGCACGCCGAAGACGCGCTCGACATCGATGCGATCGCCGAGCGCGTCGCTGCGCTGCGCCGGACGGAGAACTGATGGACCAGGCCAAGGCCACGGGGGTCGACCTCGGCACGCGGCACGAGTTCCACGGCATCCAGCCGGTGCTGCCGGTGGCCGATGCGTCACGCGCCGCGCGCTACTTCTGCGACGTGCTGGGCTTCGAGCTCGACTTCATCGCCGGCGAGCCGCCGAGCTATGCGCGCGTGAAGAAAGGCGATCGCAGCTACGGCGACCCGGTCTACATCCGCCTTTGGCAATGCGGCCGGCGCGAAGCCGATCCCTGGCGCGGCGAGATCGTGATCCATGTCGGCCAGGATGTCGACGGACTGCATGCCGCCTACCTGAAGCGCGGCGTCAACGTGATCGAACCGGTGGCGTCGCAGCCCTGGGGCCTGCGGGAGTTCGCGATCCGCGAGCCCGACGGGCACGTGCTGCGCTTCTGCGGCTACCTGCCTTAGCTGCCCGTGCCGTGGCACGCATCATGCGTGACCACGGCAATGATTTCACTTGCAGGCTACACCTTTCGCCAGCGGCTTCGCGCATTCGCAGGCCGGGCGCAGCCGCTGCGGGTGCTGCTCACGTTGGGCAGCCTGGTGGCGCTGTGCGAGTTCACCGGGCATCCCGAGGCGTTGATCCCGCTGTTCCTGGGCGCCATCGCGAGCGCGCTGGCCGAAACCGATGACAGCTGGCGCGGCCGATTTCGCGCCCAGGTCGTGACGCTGGTTTGCTTTGCAGCGGCGGCGTTCGCGATCGAGGCCTTGATTGGCGAGCCCCTGCTGTTCATCACCGCTCTGGCGCTGGCGGCGTTCTGCCTGACGATGCTGGGCGCGGTCGAGGCGCGCTACAAGGCGATCGGCTTCGCGACGCTCATCCTGGCGGTGTACGCCATGCTCGGCATCGACAACCGGCCCGCGAGCGACGCCGCAGACTGGGCCGAGGCGGTGCTGCTGTTGGCCGGCGCGGCCTGGTACGGGGTGTTTTCGGTGCTCTGGTGCGCGGCCTTTCCGGCCCAGCCGGTGCAGGAGCGCCTGATCAGACTGTTCTCGGTGCTCGGCGACTACGTGCGCTTCAAGGCCTCGCTGTTCGAGCCGCTGCGCGGGATCGACATCGAGCGCAAGCGGCTCTCGCTCGCGCAGCTCAACGCCGAGGTGGTGGCCGAGCTGAATGCCGCCAAGGAAAGCATCTTCAGGCGGATCGGCGCCCGCGCACCGACCGGCCGCATCGCGCGTTATCGCGGGCTCTACCTGATCGCGCAGGACGTGCATGAGCGCGCGAGCTCGTCGCACGACGACTACAACGCGCTGGCCGACGCCTTCTTCCACAGTGACCTGCTGTACCGCTGCCAGCGCGTGCTCGGCCTGCAGGGACAGGCTTGCCAGCGCCTCGCCCGTTCGATCACCCGGCGCGAGCCCTTCGTCGCCGACGCCGGGACGGTGCAGGCGCTGGCGGAGCTGCGCAGTGCGATCGAGCAAGAGCGCGAGCGCGCGACCACGCCGGAACGACTGGCGCTGCTGGCCTCGATCGAGGCGCTTGCACGGAACCTCTTGCAGCTCGACGGGCAGCTTGCGGGTGCGAGTCAGCCGGCCGCCCAGGCGGGGCGCACCGACATGGGCTTGTTCGACCGCTCGCCGCGCTCTTGGCGCGAGGTGATGGAGCGCGTGCGGCGCCAACTCACGCCGCGCTCGGCGCTGTTCCGTCACGCGTTGCGGCTGGCGATCGCGCTTGCCGCCGGCTACGGCGTGATGCAGCTGATTCATCCGGCGCAGGGCTACTGGATCCTCCTGACCACGCTGTTCGTCTGCCAGCAGACCTACAGCGAGACCGTGGCGCGCATGGGCCAGCGCATCGCAGGCACCGCGCTCGGGGTGGTGGTCGGCTGGGCGCTGCTGCAGCTGTTTCCCCAGCCGCTGCTGCAGTCGCTGCTGGCCGTGGTGGCCGGCGTGCTGTTTTTTGCCACGCGCACCACCCGCTATCTGCTGGCCACGGCGGCCATCACGCTGCTGGTGCTGATGTGCTTCAACCAGGTGGGCGATGGCGATGGACTGATCGCGCCGCGGCTGGTCGACACGGCCATCGGCAGCGCCATTGCGGGGCTCGCCGTGCTGCTGGTGCTGCCGCACTGGCAGGCGCGGCGCATCGACGAGCTGGCCGCGACTGCGATGCGCAACCATGCCGGCTACCTGCGACAGATCGTCCAGCAGTACCGCTCGGGCGCGCGCGACGACCTGGCCTACCGGCTCGCGCGGCGCAACGCCCACAACGCCGACGCGGCGCTCTCGACTGCGGTGGCCGACATGTTCCGCGAGCCCGGCTACGTGCGGCCGCGCGCAGGCGTGGCGTTGCGATTCCTGATCCGGTCGCACACGCTGTTGAGCTATCTCTCGGCGCTCGGCGCGCACCGCGTTGCGCTGCCCGATGCGGAACGTGCAGCGGTGCTGCGGGAAGCGGCCGAAGATGCAGCGGCGGCGCTTGATGCCTTGGCCGCCGGGCTGGAGAGGGGGGAGCCCGATGCGGCGGGCGCAGGCCCGGAGTCCTCCGTCCGTGCGGCGCTCGCGACGGCGATCGACCCCAGCGACGGGGCAGACCAGGCCGCCCGCCTCGTTCGCACGGAGCTCACGCTGATCTGGCTGCAGATCGACGCGTTGCGCGACCATGCGCGCGAATGGCTGCAGCCTGAGGGCAAGGTGCCGGCAGAAGCGTCAAGGGCGGCCGAAACCCCGCAGGATGAGTGCACGCCGCTATCGTCTTGATAGCAGATGTGCTTCCGACGGCGAGCCCACCAGACCGAACTGGCGCCAGGCCCGGCGCAGTTGCGTGTCGGAGCCGAAGCCCGAGAGTTCGGCCGCGCGCGTGACGTTGGCGCCCGACTGCAGCGCGAGCTGCGCCGTCGCGAGTCGCAGGCGGCGCAGATAGGCCAGCGGCGCCACGCCCGCGTGCTCCACGAACAGGCGCGTGAGATGGCGCGCCGAGGTGTGGGCCACGTCGGCCATGCGCGGCACGCTCCAATCTGCCTGCGGCTCCTCGCTCACCGCATCCTGCACGCGATGCAGCGCGGGATGCAGATGGTTGCGGTAGGCCAGGAAGGGCGAGAGCTCGGGATCGTGCGGGCCGCGCCGCAGCGCCACCACCATGGTCTGCGCGACCTGCGCCGCGAGCGCTTCGCCGCAGCTTTCGGCGATCCGGTGCAGCGTCAGGTCGATGCCGGTCGTCACGCCGGCGCTGCTGTAGAGCGGCGGGTCGATCACGAACACGCGGTTGGCAACCACCTCGCAGCGCGGCTCCACCTGGCGCAATTCGTCCAGATGGTGATGGTGGGTGGTGGCGCGCCGGCCCGCGAGCGCACCCGCGTGGGCCGCGAGCAGGGCACCGGCGCAGATCGTGACGAGCTCGAGCCGGCCGCGCTCGAAGCGCAGGCCGCGCAACCACTGCAGCAAGGCCTGCGCCTGCGGGCCCGCCGTCGAGATCGTGTTGCCCGGCAGTCCCACGAGCACGATCCACGCCGGGCCGTCCCACTGCGCCGGCAGCGGCGACAGGCCGGCGAGGGTCACGCCGACCGAGCCGATCGCCGCCGGGTCCGGAGAGGCGAATTCGATCTTGAAGCGCTCCGGCTGGCCGCTGGCGCGCAATTGCTGGTTGGCGATGCGCAAGGCCTCGGCCGGGCCGGCCCAGTCCAGCACGAGGCTGTGGGGCAACAGCACGAAGACAACCCGGATCGAGGGCAAGCTCATCGTGCGCGCGGCCTCAGGCCACGGCCAGGGCGCCCGCGCGCTCCAGCGCCTGTTCGACGCTGCAGATCTTGGCAAAACGGCCTTCGAGCACGGTCGCCGTGCGTGCCTTGATGTCGGCTGCGGACAGCGGACGGCCGTCGGGCTGGGTCATGTCGAAAGTCAGCGTGGCATCGAGCACGTAGTCGACCGACCAGCCCAGGTCGGAGGCGTGGCGCGTCGTGGTCTCGCAGCATTGTTCGGTGCGGATGCCGCTCACGATCAGCCGGCCTATGCCTTTCTCGGTGAGCCAGACGTCGAGCCCGCTGTTGACCAGGGCGCTGTGGCGGTGCTTGGTGAAGGTCGCGGCGGCATCGAAGCCGGCCAGTTCCGTGAGCGGCCGCACATGGCCCGATTCGACCGCGAAGGGGTTGCCTGCGCTGGCCGGGCCGTCGACGTGGAAGATGCGAACGATCGGGATGCCGGCCGCCGTGCAGCCTTCGATCAACGCGTTCTGCGCCGCGACGTAGGGGACATAGTCGCGTTGCGCGAAGTAAGGGCGATGGCGAAACGATTCCTGGGCATCGATCACTATCAGACAGCTTTTCATGGCGGCAATCTCCTGGAGACGGGTGGATGATGCGCCTTATTCTTCTCCGCTGCCGACATTCCGTCCGCGCTGCGCCGGACAAGAATCGATCAAATCAGGACATGCGACTCAGACGAGCCGGGCGGCCTGCAATTCCTTCTTGAGGTAGGCATAGAACAGCGGCGCCGCCACCAGCCCCGCCGGGCCGAACACCGCCTCGGCCGCGAACATCACGGCCAGCAGTTCCCACACGCCCATCTGCGTGCGGGCGCCCACCACCTTGGCATTGATGAAGTACTCGGCCTTGTGGATCAGGATCAGGAAGGCCAGGCAGGCCAGCGCGGTGATCGGCGATACCGACAGACCGACCACGGTGATCACCGCGTTGCACAGCAGGTTGCCCACGATCGGCACCAGGCCGGCGACGAAGGTCAGCGTGATCAAGGCCGGCGTGTACGGCAGGCGCAGGTCCCATGTCGGCAGCACGAACAGGAGGAAGAGGGCGGTCAGGAAGGTGTTGAAGGCCGCGATCCAGAACTGCGCGGCCACGATCTGGCCGAAGGCCTCGCCGAAAAGAGTGATGCGCTGCCTCAACTGCTCGGCCAGCGGGCGCCGCGTGGGCGGATGGGCGGCAACGGCAGCCAGCGCGCCGACGATCAGGCCGACGTAGGCGAAGAGCAGCCCGCCCAGCCAGGCGCGGCCGGTCAGCGCGAGCGCGCCGGCCTGCGCGCGCAGGTAGCCGGCGACGACGCGCTGCACCTCCGCCGCGCCTTCCGGCAGGTAGGCGCCGATGTCGGGCGGCAGCTTGAGGCGCAGCTCCAGCACCGTGCGCGCGATGTAGTCGAGCAGTTCCTGGTACTGCTCCGGCGCGTTGAGGACAAAGTCGCGCGCCTCGGAGAAAGCCACGCTCAGCAGGCCGATCGGCGCCAGCATCACCAGCGTGGCGGCGATGACGCGCGACCACGAGGGAACGGCGGATGCCAGGCCCTGCGGCCGCAGGGGCACGAAGCGTCGCAGGCCGGCATCCAGCACGCGAGCGATCCGGCGCGTGCCCAGAAAACCGATGCACACGCACAGCAGGCCGGGCAGCAGGCCCTGCCACATGATCAGCAGCAATGCGCCCGCGATCAGCAGGTAGCTCGCCGTCAGCAGCGCGCGCGATGACGGCGTGGAGGGAATATCGCTCACGCGGTGCAGGCCGCTCAGGCCACGACCACGGCCGCGCCGGTACCACGCTCGGCAATGACGCCGATCTCGTGCACCGTCTCGCCCGCGGCGCGCAGCGTCGCCGCGCAGGCGGAGGCCTCGGCCGCATCGATCACGACCACCATGCCGATGCCGTTGTTGAAGGTGCGGTTCATCTCGATGTCGTCGATGCCGGCCACCTTCTGCAGCCAGGCGAAGAGCTCGGTCTGCGGCCAGCTGCCTTTCCTGAGGTGGGCCGCCGTGCCATCGGGCAGCACGCGCGGGATGTTCTCGAGCAGGCCGCCGCCGGTGATATGGGCCAGCGCTTTGATGCCCTGTGCTGAGCCTGTCGAAGCGGGATGCTTGGCCAGTGCCGCCAGCACCGGCTTCACGTACAGCCGCGTCGGCGCCATCACGGCTTCGCGGAAGGGCTGGCCGTCGAGCGTTGCGGGCAGATCGGTGCCTGCGCGCTCGATCACCTTGCGCACCAGGCTGAAGCCGTTGGAGTGCACGCCTGCCGACGCCAGGCCCAGCACCACGTCGCCGGGTTTCACGTTCTGGCCGGTGAGGATCAACGATTTCTCGACCGCCCCGACCGCGAAGCCTGCGAGATCGTATTCGCCGGCCGGGTACATGCCGGGCATCTCGGCGGTCTCGCCGCCGATCAGCGCACAGCCGCTCAGTTCGCATCCGCGGGCGATGCCGCCCACCACGGCGGCCGCGGTGTCGACGTCGAGCTTGCCGCAGGCGAAGTAGTCGAGGAAGAAGAGCGGCTCGGCACCCTGGACGAGCACGTCATTGACGCTCATGGCCACCAGGTCGATGCCGACGGTGTCGTGCATGTTCCATTCGAAGGCGAGCTTGAGCTTGGTGCCCACGCCGTCGGTGCCGCTCACCAGCACCGGCTCCTTGTAGCGCTTGGGCACTTCGAACAGCGCGCCGAAACCGCCGATGCCGGCCAGCACGCCCTCGCGCATCGTCTTTTTGGCCAGCGGCTTGATGCGGTCGACCAGCGCGTCGCCGGCATCGATGTCGACGCCGGCATCCTTGTAACTGAGCGGGGTGGGCGGGGTGGAGTTCATGGGCTGGCCGGACGAAGGAAGGGAGGGGGCGAAAGGAAGGAGGACAATGACGCCGGCAACCGAAGCAGTCGGGCCGATAGAATTCGCCACGATTTTAAGGGCCGCCATGCCCTGTCCCATGAACCCTTCTTTCGCGTCATCCGCGCCACCCCAGCCGCTCTCGGCGGCCATGGCATGAAGCAGCTCGCGCTCGACATCGGCATTGCGACCGGTCCGACGCTCGCGGGCTTCTTCGCCGGGCCGAACGAGCCGGCGCTGCGGCACCTGGCGCTGTGGGTCGGCGACGCGCGCTCGACCACGCTGCATTCTCCGGTGCCGACCTACCTGTGGGGCGAGGGCGGCTGCGGCAAGACGCATCTGCTCGAAGCCGTGCGCGGCGCCTTGCGCGAGCAGGGTGCGAGCGTGGGCTGGCTGCATCCGGGGCTGCTGGACCCGCCCGAGTTCGACGAACGCTGGGGTGCCGTGCTGTTCGACGACGTGCATCTCTACACCGCGGTCCAGCAGCACGCCGCCTTCAACTGGTTCGTCAATGCGCAGAGCCTGCAGCGGGGCGTGGTGGCGGCGGGCACCGTGCCGCCGGCCGATCTGCCGCTGCGCGAGGACCTCCGCACGCGCCTGGGTTGGGGCCATGTGTTCCACTTGCAGGTGCTCGGCGAGTCGGAGCGGCGCGCCGTGCTGCGCCAGGCCGCGGACAGCCGCGGCGTGATGCTGTCGGACGAAGTGCTCGACTACATGCTGCATCGTTTCAGCCGCGATCTCGGCAGCCTGATGGAACTGCTCGCGCAGCTCGACGGCTATGCCTTGCAGACCCAGCGCGCGATCACGATCCCGCTGATCCGGTCGATGCTCGAAAATGAATGAGGGCGCCAGAGGCGCCGAAGCTTTCCAATGATCAAGAAATTCATCGACAAACTCCTCGGCAAATCCGGCGATGCCGCACAGGGCGGCAAGGCCCGTTTCGGCAAGCGCCAGGAGGTGCCCGCCTCGGTGCACGGCATCGACCCGGCGCTGGTCGACGAGCGCGCCAAGAACGTCGTCACCACGCTGCAGGATGCCGGCTATGAGGCCTACGTCGTCGGCGGCGCGGTGCGCGACCTGCTGCTCGGCCTGCGCCCCAAGGACTTCGACGTCGCGACCAACGCGACGCCCGAGCAGGTGAAAAGCCTGTTTCGCCGCGCCTTCATCATCGGCCGGCGCTTTCGCATCGTGCACGTGGTGTACGGCCGCGGGCGCGAGCACGAGGTGATCGAGGTCTCGACCTTTCGTGCCTACATGGACAGCAACGGTGCCGAGCAGGTGGCTGGCAACGAACGCACCAGCAAGGGCGAGCTCGCGGGCATGAAGCACGCGGTCGATGCCAGCGGCCGCGTGCTGCGCGACAACGTCTGGGGCCCGCAGGAAGAAGACGCCGCGCGGCGCGACTTCACGGTCAATGCGATGTACTACGACCCGGCGAGCGAGATCGTGGTCGACTATCACAACGGCATCAAGGACTCGAAGAAGCTCACGCTGCGCATGATCGGCGACCCGATCACGCGCTACCGCGAAGATCCGGTGCGCATCATTCGCGCGATCCGCTTCTCGGCCAAGCTGGCAGCGCTCGGCTTCAAGCTCGAGCCCAAGACGGCAGCGCCGCTGGTCGAATCCAGCAAGCTCCTGGCCGACGTGCCGCAAAGCCGCCTGTTCGACGAGATGCTCAAGCTGCTGCAGACCGGCCATGCCGTCGCCACCGTCGCGCAGTTGCGCAAGCTCGAGCTGACGACCGGCATCTACCCCTTGCTCGACGTCGTGGTCGAGCGTGCCGATCTGCCCTTCGTGAAGGCCGCCCTGCAGGACACTGACCGCCGCGTCGGCGAAGGCAAGCCGGTGGCGCCGAGCTTCCTCCTGGCCTGCGTGCTGTGGGCCGATGTGCGCGACGGCTGGGCCCAGCGCGTCGAGGGCCGCCACGGCCAGCGCGCGCAAGCCGCGTTCCCGGCGCTGCAGGATGCGATCGACGACGTGTTCAATGCGCGCATCGGCGACGTCTCGGGCCGCGGCAAGCTGGCGGCCGACATGCGCGAAATCTGGATGATGCAGCCGCGCTTCGACAAGCGCACGGGCGCCACGCCCTACAGCCTGGTCGAGCAGGCGCGCTTTCGTGCGGCCTTCGACTTCATGCGCTTGCGCGCCGACGTCGGCGAGGTCAGCGAAGCGATCGCCGAGTGGTGGCAGGAGTTCAGCACGGCCGACGAGGTGCGCCGCCAAGACCTCTTGGACCAGGTGCGCGACGAGCAGCACAAGAGACCCCGCCAGCGCGTGCCTGCCGCGCGTGCGCCGGCGCCCGCCGCCGACGAGGCGCAGCTTCCGCCCGACGGTGAAGTCGCTGCCGCCGCGCCGCGCAAGCGCCGCCGCAGGCGCAAGCCGCGCAGCGGCGGCGAAGCCGGCAGCAGCGTCGCGGCCGAATGACGGCGAGCCGGGCCTACGTCGCAATCGGCGCCAACCTGGGCGACGCGCGCGCGACGGTGAGGCAGGCGATGGACGATCTGGCGGCGCTGCCCGGCACACGCGTCGGGGCGCGCTCTTCGCTCTATCGCAGCGCGCCTGTCGATGCCCTGGGGCCCGATTTCATCAATGCGGTGGTCGAACTCGAGACCGAACTCGATCCGACGGCGCTGCTGGCCGAGCTCCAGCGCCTCGAGAGCGGCGCGGGCCGCGAGCGTCCCTACCGCAATGCGCCGCGCACCCTTGATCTCGATCTGCTGCGCCATGGCGAGGTGGTGATGGACACGGCGGTGCTGACGCTGCCGCATCCGCGCATGGGCGAGCGCGCCTTCGTGCTCGTGCCGCTGGCGGAGATCGCGCCGGAGCAGGTTACGCCGGCCCAGCTCGCCCAGGTGGCCGACCAGCGCATCGAGCGCCTCTGACCCTCGTCTGCGCGCCCGACCAGTACACTTGCGCGGTTTTTCACGATGGCGTCACATGAGTGTGGTGGCCGAGATCCAGGAGAGCGCCATGTTCGGCAAGCTGCTGCCCCGCGAGGGGAATTTTTTCGAGATGTTCAATCAGCACGCCGACCGCATCGTCGAAGCCGCGCGCGCCTTCGAGCAACTCGTCGCCAACTACAACGACCTGCATCTGCGCGAGCAGTACAACCGCGATGTCGACAATGCCGAGCGCGCTGCCGACCGCGTGACGCATGACGTCAACCGGTTGATCCACAAGACCTTCATCACGCCGATCGACCGCGAGCAGATCCACAAGCTGATCAACACGATGGACGACGTGGCCGACCTGATCCAGGACTCGGCCGAGACCATGGCGCTCTACGACGTGCGCCACATGACGGAGGAGATCACGCGCCTGACCACGCTCAGCGTGAAGTGCTGCGAGCGAGTGAAGGACGCGGTCAAGTTCCTCGGCAAGATCACCGACCCGGCCACCGCCGAGGCCACGCTCAAGACCTGCGAGGAAATCGACCGGCTCGAGTCCGACGCCGACCGCGTGATGCGCAGCGCGATGAGCAAGCTGTTCCGCGAAGAGCCGGACGTGCGCGAGGTCATCAAGCTCAAGGCCATCTACGAGCTGCTGGAGACGATCACCGACAAGTGCGAAGACGTCGCCAACGTGATCGAGGGCATCGTCCTCGAGAACTCCTGAGCGCGGGCTCCGAATGACAACGGTGCAGGTCGCCCTCTGGGTGGTGGTGGTGCTGGTCGCGCTGGCCATCGCATTCGACTTCATGAACGGCTTTCACGATGCGGCGAATTCGATCGCCACGGTCGTATCGACCGGTGTGCTCAAGCCCGGCCACGCCGTGGTGTTCGCGGCCTTCTTCAACCTGGTCGCGATCTTCGTCTTCCACCTGAGCGTGGCGGCGACCGTCGGCAAGGGCATCGTGCAGCCGGGCATCGTCGATGTGCACGTGGTGTTCGGCGCCCTCGTCGGCGCCATCAGCTGGAACTTCCTCACCTGGTACTACGGCATTCCCAGCAGCTCATCGCACGCGTTGATCGGCGGCATCGTGGGCGCGGTGATTGCCAAGGCCGGCTCGGGCGCCTTGATCGCCGCCGGGATCTGGAAGACCGTGGCCTTCATCTTCGTTTCGCCGCTCCTGGGTTTTCTGCTCGGCTCGCTGATGATGATCGTGGTCGCCTGGGCGTTCCGGCGTTCGACGCCGTCGCGCGTGGACCGGTGGTTCCGCACGCTGCAGCTGGTTTCGGCCGGCGCCTACAGCCTGGGCCACGGCGGCAATGATGCGCAGAAGACCATCGGCATCATCTGGATGCTGTTGATCGCGACCGGCTATTCGGCTGGCAACGCGGAGGCGCCGCCGGCCTGGACCGTCGGCAGCTGCTATGCGGCGATCGCGCTCGGCACCATGTTCGGCGGCTGGCGCATCGTCAAGACCATGGGCCAGAAGATCACCAAGCTCAAACCGGTCGGCGGCTTCTGCGCCGAGACGGGCGGGGCGCTGACCCTGTTCCTCGCCACGGCGCTGGGCATTCCGGTCTCGACCACGCACACCATCACGGGTGCGATCGTCGGCGTGGGTTCGGCACAGCGCGCGAGCGCCGTGCGCTGGGGCGTGGCCGGCAACATCGTGTGGGCCTGGATCTTCACGATCCCGGCCTCGGCCTTCGTGGCCGCGATCGCCTACTGGATCGGCCTCCAGGTGTTTTAGCTCGCCCCCAGGCTGCGCGCACTTCGTGTCGCTTCGCCAACCCCCTACCGGGGGCGGGCCGGCCGCTTCGGGCGGCCGGGCGCGGCGGCCCTCTGAAATGGCAGGCCTCGCCCCTGTCCGCTCGGGCTGAGCTTGTCGAAGCCTTGCGCAGCGGCGATTACTGAGAAATCTTCCGGCCTTCTTCGATCTGGTGCTCGAAGAAGCGCTGGAAGCTGAAGGCGATGCTGGCCATGAGGATCGTGCTGCCGAAGAACAGGGCCAGCACGACAGCGCCGATGGTGAGCCAGTTGGTGCGCCCGGCGGGAGCCTCGGGCGCGGCGCCGGCGTTGTAGCGGGCGTTCCATTTCTCCGGCGTCATCAGGCCATAGACGATAGCGGTGAGCGCGCAGCCCGCAATCGTGAAGCCGAGCAGCGGGAGCAGCAGCCAGCTCCAGCCGTCGTCCACGCCATAGAGGCGCAGGCGTTCGATGCCGTACAGGCCGAGCGCCGTCGGGATCGGCAGCAGCCAGCCCAGCGTGCTGCCGAAGCCGCGCAGATAGAAGCAGTGCAGCCCCAGAGGCCCGCCGAGGAAGGCGAGCCAGGCGGCCACGGTCTTGTTCTTCATTCGGGGCTCGTCGAGCTGCCTTCGCCCAGCACCTTTTCCATCAAGACCACGTCGCGCCACTGGCCGAACTTCCAGCCGCAGTCCTTGAGCACGCCCACATGGGCGAAGCCCTGGCCGCGGTGCACGCCGATCGATCCGGCGTTGGCCGAGTCACCGATCACCGCGATCAGCTTTCGCACGCCGACGGATTCGGCGGCCTGCGTCAGCGCGGCCAGCAGTCGTGCACCCAGGCCCTGGCCCCGCGCGGCGTCGGCCAGGTAGATGGAATCCTCGGCCGAAAAGCGGTAGGCGGGACGGGGCTTGAACCAGCTGCAGTACGCAAAGCCGAGCAGTTCGCCGTCCTGCTCGGCCACCAGATAGGGCAGGTTCTTCGACAGCACGTCGGCGCGTCGGGCAGCCATGTCGGCGGATGAGGGCGGCTCGGTCTCGAAGGTGCCTGTGCCGTGCAGCACGTGATGGGCATAAATGGCGGTGATTGCCGCGATGTCCTCGTCGCGGCTGGGGCGGATGGTGGTCATTCTGAGACGCCTGGCAATGCCAAGGGTGTTGAAAAAAGTCGCTCGGGCTATAATCGTGGGCTTTTCAGCGTGTCGCTGGCCGGGTGGCCATGTCGCGTGTCTCGACGCTGGAAGAACACCGTGGGCGAACCTATTCGGGTTTGCTGCACCACCCGAAGGATAAATCATGGTCGTCATTCGACTCTCCCGCGGCGGCGCCAAAGGCCGTCCGTTTTTCAACATCGTCGTGTCGGACAAGCGCGTTCGCCGCGATGGCCGTTTCATCGAGCGCCTGGGTTTCTATAACCCGACCGCCAAGGAAAACGAAGAAAGCATCCGCATCGCGCAGGATCGCCTGGCCTACTGGAAGAGCGTCGGCGCGCAAGCCTCGCCCACGGTCCATCGCCTGATCAAGCAAGCCGCCGCAGCGGCTCCGAAGGCCGCTGCTTAAGCGGCCGGCAAGGCGATGCTGCCCACACTCGAAGCCGCCGAACTGCCGGCGGACGCGATCGAGGTGGCGCGCATCGCCGACGCCTGGGGCATCAAGGGCTGGTTCAAGGTCCTGCCCCACAGCGCCCAGCCCGAGGCGCTTTTTTCATCCAAGCGCTGGTTTCTGCAGCCGCCCGGCGCAAAGACCGCCGGCGCTTTCCGGCTCGCGATCCGCGAAGCCAAGGAACACTCCGACTGCATCGTCGCCTCGTCCGAGGACGTGCCTGACCGCAACGCGGCCGAAGCCTTGCGCGGTGCGCGTGTGTTCGTGCCGCGTTCGAGCTTTCCGACCGCCGGCGACGACGAGTACTACTGGGTCGATCTGATCGGGCTTGCCGTCGTGAACCGCGAAGGCGTCGCGCTCGGCACGGTGCGCGAACTTCTCGCCAGCGGGCCGCAGACCACGCTGGTGCTGGACGCCCAGGAGGGCGGCAAGCCGATCGAGCGCATGGTTCCCTTCGTCTCGGCCTTCGTCGACAAAGTGGATCTGCCGGGCCGGCTGATCACGGTCGACTGGCAGCCTGATTACTGAGCCGCCCGGCTCCGGCGCCGCCATGCGCTTCGACGTCATCACCCTCTTTCCCGAGCTGTTCGCGCCCTTTCTCGCGAGCGGCGTGACGCGCCGTGCCTACGAGTCGAAGCAGGTCGAGGTCGTGCTGTGGAACCCGCGCGATTTCGCCGACGGCAACTACCGGCGCGTCGACGACCGGCCTTTCGGCGGCGGCCCAGGCATGGTCATGATGGCCGAGCCGTTGTCGGCCTGCCTCGATGCGGCGCTGGCGGCCCGGGGCGCTGCGGCGCCGGTGCTTCTCTTCTCGCCGATCGGCGAGACCTTGAGGCACGCGGTGGTGGAGCAATGGTCCGCCACCGAAGGCGCAGTGCTGGTGTGCGGGCGCTATGAAGGCATCGACCAGCGCTTCATCGATGCGAGGGTCACGCACCAGCTGAGCATCGGCGATTTCGTGCTTTCGGGCGGCGAGATTCCCGCCATGGCCTTGCTCGACGCCGTCGCGCGGCTCCAGCCCGGCGTGCTGGGCGATGAGGACAGCCATGTGCAGGACAGCTTCAATCCGGCGCTCGACGGCCTGCTCGACTGCCCCCACTACACCCGGCCGGAGCAATGGAAGGGCGAGGGCGTGCCTCCCGTCCTGCTCTCGGGGCATCACGTGCAGATCGAGCGCTGGCGACGCGATCAGCGGCTCGCGATCACCCTGCAAAAACGGCCGGAGCTGATCGAGGCGGCACGCGCAGCCGGACGGCTCAGCCCGACGGACGAGAAAGTGCTCCAAAAAAAGCTATAATCTTGGGTTCCCCGATCCTCTGCCGGCCGCGTCGCCTTGGCCTTCAAGGCCTCAAGACGCCTTTTGTGTAGCGCGAGCACGATCGAATCCAGGAAACAAATGAACCTCATCCAGACCCTCGAGCAGGAAGAAATCGCCCGGCTCGGCAAGAAGATCCCCGATTTCATGCCCGGTGACACGGTCATCGTCAGCGTGAACGTCGTCGAAGGCAACCGCAAGCGCGTGCAGGCCTACGAAGGCGTCGTGATCGCCAAGCGCAATCGCGGCCTCAACAGCGGCTTCACGGTGCGCAAGATCTCCAGCGGCGAAGGCGTGGAACGTACGTTCCAGACCTACAGCCCGTTGATCGCCGGCATCGAAGTCAAGCGTCGCGGCGATGTGCGCCGCGCCAAGCTCTACTATCTGCGCGAACGCAGCGGCCGTTCGGCACGCATCAAGGAAAAGCTGCCGGGCAAGTCGTCGGCAGCGGCTGCTCAATAAAGAGAGCCTCCCGTCGTGCAAAAAGCCGCCGATCAAGGCGGCTTTTTGCATTTGTGCTTCGATGCATCCAGCGTTCGTGATTTTTGTTGTTGTGCCGCGTGTCACGCTGGCTCAGTTTTTGCGTTTTACTCAGCAAGTCCTTTCTTGACCACACCACCACCGTCTACCATGCGCGCTGCTTCCGTCGAATCCGTCAACGCCGTCCTGCCGTCGGCGCTGCGGTCCTTCGACCCGCGCCAGGTGCCGGTGGTCGGTATCGACGTCGGGTTGCCCGCGGTGGCGCCCTCCCGCTTCGATGCGCGCGCCTTGCGCGCACGCTTCGCCACGCCGCCGGCCTGGGTGCCCGAGTTGCGGCGCGAGCCGCGGCTGACGGATCGCGTACCCGCCCAGGCGGCGGTGCTGGTGCCGATCGTGATGAGGGACGAACCCACGGTGCTGCTGACCGAGCGGACGACGCATCTGTCGACCCACTCGGGCCAGGTCGCCTTTCCGGGCGGCCGGGTCGACCCCGAAGACGCCAATATTGCAGCGGCCGCCCTGCGCGAAGCGTGGGAAGAGGTCGGCTTGTCGGCGGCGTACATCGAGGTGCTGGGCTGCCTGCCGACCTACACCACCGTCACGTCCTTCATCGTGACGCCGGTGGTCGCGCTCGTGCGCCCGGACTTCGAGCTGAACATCAATCCTTATGAGGTGGCGGCGGCTTTCGAAGTGCCGCTCGCTTACCTGATGAATCCGGCGAACCACCGGCGGCACGCGCTCGTCGGCGAAGACCTCAAGTCGCGCGAGTGGTTTTCGATGCCCTACCAGGACGGTCCTGACGAGCGTTACGTATGGGGTGCGACGGCGGGCATGCTGCGCAACCTCTACCGCTTCCTCTCGGCCTGAACCACGCCGCGTCCCGTCCGGGTGCCATGGAGGCACTCGCTATCATCGACGGATGAGCTTCTTTGCGATCCTGTGCGCGTTGCTGATCGAGCAGGTGCGGCCGCTTGCGTACCACAACCCCGTGTACGGCAGCGTGCTCGCATGGACGCGTTGGACCAGCCGCAATTTCGACGCCGGCAAGCCGCACCATGGCTGGGTGGCCTGGGGGCTTGCGGTGCTCGTGCCGACGGTGCTCGCATTGGGCGTGCACTGGCTGCTGGTGCTCACGCTCGGGCTGCCCTTCGCGGTGCTGTGGAGCGTCGCGGTGCTCTACGTCACGCTGGGCTTTCGGCAGTTCAGCCACCATTTCACCGGCATCCGCGATGCGCTCGACGAGGGCGACGAAGCGCTCGCGCGCTCGCTGCTCGCGCATTGGCAGCGCGTCGATGCGGCCGACCTACCGCGCAGCGAGATCGTGCGGCACGTGATCGAGCACTCGGTGATCGCGGCGCATCGGCACGTGTTCGGTGTGCTCGCCTGGTTCTCCATCCTCGCCGCCGCCGGATTGGGGCCTGCCGGCGCGGTGTTCTATCGGATGAGCGAATTCGTCTCGCGCTATTGGGCGCACAAGAACGGCGCTTCGATCCAGCCGTCCAGCACGTGGGTCCAGCATGCGGCCGATCGGGCCTGGGGCCTGATCGACTGGCTGCCGGCGCGCATCACGGCGCTCGGTTTCGCGGTGGTCGGCAGTTTCGAAGAAGCGATCGACTGCTGGCGCAACGACGCCCGGCGCTTTCCCAACGAGAACGACGGCGTGATCCTGGCCGCGACCTCGGGTGCCGTCAACGTGCGGCTCGGTGGCGGCACCCTGAGTCCGGTCCCGCTGACCGATCCGTTGTCGAGCGCGCAGGCGGGCGATCCGCTCGCCGGCGGGCGTGGCCCCGACAGCGGCAGCACCCCGGGGCGCGAACCTGAACCAGCGCACCTGCGCAGCGTCGTCGGCCTGGTCTGGCGTTCGGTCGTGATGTGGATGGTGCTGCTCGCGCTGCTCACGCTGGCGCGCCTGCTGGGCTGAGCCGGGTGTGTCGGCCTTGAGCACCGCTCCAAGCTTCTGGAGTCCGCGCATTGCGGCGCTGGAGCCCTATGTGCCGGGCGAGCAGCCGCGCGTCGCGAATCTGGTCAAGCTCAATACCAACGAGAACCCCTATCCGCCCTCGCCGCGAGTGCTCGATGCCATTCAGGAGGCGGCAGAGAAGGGACTCGAACGCTACCCCGATCCCGAATCGATCGCGCTGCGCGAAGCGATCGCTGTGCGCCACGGCCTGCACAGCGCGCAGGTGTTTGCGGGCAATGGCTCCGACGAAGTGCTGGCCCACGCCTTCTTCGCCTTTTTCCAGCAAGCCGAGCCTTTGCTGATTCCGGACGTCACCTACAGCTTCTACCGCGTCTACGCGCAGCTCTATGCGATCGCATGCGAGCTGCAGCCGGTGGACGAGGGACTTCGCATCGATGCCGATGCGCTGGCGGCGCGTGCCGCGGCCGGCTGCGGCGGCATCGTGATCGCGAATCCCAATGCGCCGACCGGTATCGGGATGCCGCTCGCATGCATCGAGCGCCTGCTCCAGGCCTGCCCGCAGCGCGTGGTGCTGGTGGACGAGGCCTATGTGGATTTCGGCGGCGAAAGCGCGCTGCCCCTGATCGCGCGCTATCCGAACCTGCTGGTCGTGCAGACGCTGTCGAAATCGCGTTCGCTCGCCGGCTTGCGCGTGGGCTTTGCCTGCGGGCAGGCGCAGCTGATCGATGCGCTGCAACGGGTCAAGAACAGCTTCAACTCCTATCCGCTCGACCGCTTGGCGACGGCGGGCGCCATTGCCGCGCTCGCTGACGAGGCCTGGTTCTCGAAGACGCGCGACGCCGTCGTCGACACCCGCGAGGGACTGACGCTGCAGTTGGAGGATCTGGGCTTCGAGGTGTTGCCCTCGCAGGCCAACTTCGTATTCGTGCGCCATCCCGCGCACGATGCCGCCGCACTGGCGGCGGCGCTGCGGGCGCGCGCGGTGCTGGTGCGGCACTTCGGACAGCCGCGCATCGCGCAGTACCTGCGCATCAGCATTGGCACGCGGGAGCAGTGCAGTGCGCTGGTCGATGCGCTGGCGCAGGTCCTCGATTGAATCGCCTCAGGCGCGGCCCGTCACTTCCTTGAGCAGGCCGATGTACTGATCGACGAAGCGCGCGGGCATGAAGGCTTGCGCGCGTTCGCGGGCCTTTGCCGTCTGCGCGGCCCGGAGGACCGGATCGCCCAGCACCCGCTGCATCTGCGCGGCCAGCGCTTCATCGTCGCCGTTCGGGAAGACGAGACCGGCATCGCCGACGCACTCCGAAAGTCCGCCCTTGGCCGAGACGATGAGGCTCTTGCCTGCTGCCAGGAGCTCGACCGCGACCCCGCCCATCGGCTCGTACCACGCCGACGGGATCACCCCGATCATGCCCTTCGAGACCCATTCGACGAGCGCAGGGCCCGATTGCGAGCCGGCGAAGACGACGGAAGCCGAGAGGCCGGATGCGGCCACCAGCCGCTCGATCTCCGGCCGTGCGCTCCCATCCCCGATGAGCAGCAGCCGCGGCGCTTCCCGGCTGCGTTGGACGACCTTCGCGAAGGCGCGGATCAAGGTGTCGACGCCCTTCTCCTGCACGATCCTTCCCATGTAGAAGAACTCGTACTCGGGCTCGCCGTGGTCCGCTGCCTGGAAGCGCTCGATCGGAAAGGGGTTGTAGATCTGCACCTGCCGCGGCAGCGGCAGCGTCTTGTTCATCCACTGGGTGATGGCGACATTCCGGGTAACGGCGAACTTGGCGATACCGCGCCGCAGCAGCAGTTTCACGCCATCCTTCAAGCCGCGTACGTAGCCGCTTCTGCGCGCATGAAAGAGAAAAGACGCCACGGGCTCGAGCGGCGCCGGGGCGTTGTCGACCCAGCCGGCGCCGTCGATGCACGAGGCCTGGTAGCCCACATGCACCCAGACGAAGGGCTTGCGATAGGCCAGAACCCAGGGCTGAAGCGCCAGGCTCGCGCCATTGAAGAGGACCACGTCCGCCCAGCGCAGAAGCTCGCGCACGCGCGCGCTAGCCGGTTGGCGGATCACCTCGAAGGGGAACTGCGCGCCGTCCCCCTCGGGCGTCTGGGTCACCACCTTGCAGTCGATGCCTTTCGCCACGAAGCCCTCGACGAGTGCGCGCGATACGGTCTCGACGCCGCCCACCGACGGATGGAACACATGGGAATACAGCAGCACCTTCATTTGTAGCGGGATTGGCTCAGTTCGGCGAACAGCTCGCCATAGATCCGATAGCGCGAGGGGCTGATCGCACCCGGATGGCCGGGCGACTCCACCTGCGCGATCACACCGCAGCCCGGCTCGTGCAGATGCGTGCAGTTGTAGAACTTGCATGCCGCGGCGTGTTCGGCGATGTCGGGCATCAGGTGCGCGAGTTGCATCGCTTCGATGTGATTCAGTCCGAATTCCTGGAAGCCCGGCGAATCGATCAGCGCCGTGGTCCGCGCGTCGTCCACCCAGTACCAGGTGGTGCTGGTCGTGGTGTGCTTGCCCGAATTGAGCGCCTGCGAAATCTCTGCCGTCGAGGCCAGCGCGGCCGGCACCAGCAGGTTGGTGAGCGTGCTCTTGCCGGCGCCCGACGGACCGAGCACCAGGGTGGTCTTGCCCGCCAGCAGCTTCATCAAGGTTGCGCGATCGGCCTCCGGCGAGGCCTTGAGCGACAGCGGCAGCACGCCATGATGCATCCGGCGGTAGGGCGCCAGCCTGGCCCAGGCCCGTTCGAAGGGGGCGACGACATCGCTCTTGTTGAGCGCGATGATCGGCGCGATGCGTTCGGCCGCGGCCGCGATCAGCGCACGCGCCAACTGGGTTTCGGAGAACTCGGGCTCGGCCGCGATCAGGATGAGTACCTGGTCGAGATTGGCCGCGAAGGACTTGGTGCGAATCTCGTCCTGCCGGTAGAACAGGTTCTTCCTCTGCTGTACCTGCTCGATGGTGCCCTCGTCCTCGCTGGCCTGCCAGCGTACCCGGTCGCCCACCACGGCCTGGCTCTTCTTGCCGCGCGGATGGCAAATCAGTCGTTCGCCCTCGGGTGTTTCGACGAGGCAGTGGCGGCCATGGCTGGCAATGACGAGTCCGTCGCGCAATGCGGCACCCTCGGCGCCGCTGCGTTGCTTAGCCAAGGGCGCGTTCCATCGGGCTCAGGCCGTTGCCAGCAGGGCATCCGCCTGCGTCGCGCACTCGAAATCCGTGGCCGAGATGCCGCCCACGTCGTGCGTGTTGAAGCGTACGACGCAGCGGTTGTAGTGCACCGAAAGGTCGGGGTGGTGGTCTTGCGTGTGCGCAATGAAGGCCAGTGCGTTCACGAAGGCGATGGTCTCGAAGTAGTTCGCGAAGCTGAAAGTCTTCTCGATCGCGACATTGGCGCCGTCGCCGGTCAGCTTCCAGCCGTCGAGCCGCGCCAGGCCGGCGACGATCTCGGTGGCGCTCAGTGCGCGGCGTGCGTGCTGCTTCCAGTCCTTGGGTTTGAACATGCTGCTCATGGTCGGCTTTCTCAGGTTCAACCCGCGACCATGCGCGCAAGGCGCTCGGATGCGGGCGGGTGCGAGTAGTAGAACTTGACGAACACCGGGTCGGGTGTCAGCGTCGAGGCGTTGTCCTGGTAGAGCTTGAGCAGCGCCGCCGAGAGGTCGGCGCCGCTGGTTTGCGCGATCGCATAGGCGTCGGCCTCGAACTCGTGCTTGCGGGAAATGCGCACCGGCAGCGGCGCGACGAAGAAGCCGAAGACCGGCACCGCGAGCATGAAGAGCAGGATGGCGAGTGCATCGTTGGGCGCTGCCATGTTGGGCTGTACGCCGAGGCCGACATAGAACCACGAATGGACCGACAGCCAGCCCAGCAGCGCGAAGCCGGCCAGGCTCAGCGCGAACATCGCGGCCATGCGCTTCACGACGTGCCGGTGCTTGAAGTGGCCCAGTTCGTGCGCGAGCACGGCCTCCACTTCGCCGGCGCTGAGCTGGCGCAGCAGCGTGTCGTAGAAGACGACGCGCTTGCTGGCGCCGAAGCCGGTGAAATAGGCGTTGGCATGCGCGCTGCGCTTGCTGCCGTCCATCACGAACAGGCCCTTGGCGGCAAAGCCGCAGCGCTTCATCAGGGCGTTGACGCGCGCCTTGAGCGTAGCGTCGTCCAGCGGCTGGAACTTGTTGAAGAGCGGCGCAATGAAGGTCGGATAGACCAGCATCAGCAGCAGATTGAATGCCATCCAGGCGCCCCAGGCCCACAGCCACCACAGGTTGCCGGCCGCGCCCATGAGCCAGAGCATCAACGCCGCGATGGGCAGGCCGATGAGCGCGCCCAGCAGCAGCGACTTGGCGCCGTCGAGGAGCCACAGCCGCCAGGTCATCTTGTTGAAGCCGAAGCGTTCCTCGAGCCTGAAGGTCTGCCAGAGCGTGAATGGGAGGTCGAGCAGGCCGCTGATCAGCGCGAAGGCAGAGAGCAGCGCGAGCTGCTGCAGCATGCCGCCGCCCATCCAGTCCATCAGCAATTTGTTGAGGAGGTCGAGCCCGCCCAGCAGGGTCCAGCCCAAAAGCAGCGCCGTGCCCCATGCCATTTCGAGCAGGCCGAATCGGGTCTTGGCCACCGTGTAGTCGGCGGCCTTCTGGTGCGCTGCGAGCGCGATGGCCTGCGCGAAGGCCGCAGGCACTGCATCGCGATGGCGCGCCACATGACGCACCTGCCGCGTGGCGAGCCAGAGTTTGACGACGAGGCCTGCAGCCAGCGCGAGGGCGAACGCAAAAGTGAAGAGGAGGGCGGCGGACATGGCGAGGCGAGTTTAGCCCGCACGCCAGCCGCTCGCGCACAGGGTCATCGACGACAATCACCCGATGTCAGAATCCACCGCCCCGACCGCGCCCGTGCCCGCCACCACCCTCAAGAAGAGCGACCAGAACCTCGTCTGGCTGGACTGCGAGATGAGCGGCCTCGACCCCGAAAAAGAGCGCCTGCTCGAGATCGCCGTCGTCGTGACCGGCCCCGATCTGGTGCCGCGCATCGACGGCCCCGTGCTCGTCATCCACCAGAGCGACGAGGTGCTCGACGGCATGGATTCCTGGAACAAGGGAACGCATGGCCGCAGCGGGCTGATCGACAAGGTCAAGGCCTCCGCGTTGGACGAGGCCGCGGCCGAGCAGCAACTGCTCGAGTTCGTCGCGCGCTACATCCCGAAGAACGGCTCGCCGATGTGCGGCAACACCATCGGCCAGGACCGGCGCTTCCTGGTCAAGTACATGCCGAAGCTGGAAGCCTATTTCCATTACCGCAACCTCGACGTCAGCACGCTCAAGGAACTGGCCAAGCGCTGGAAGCCGGCCGCCTACAACGCCTTCAAGAAGCAGCAGGCGCATACCGCGCTGGCCGATGTCCACGAGTCGATCGAGGAACTCGCGCACTACCGCGATACCTTCTTGCGCATTGCGGATTAGGTAAAAACCCGAAGCTATGCGATAATCGTCGGCTTCGCTGCCGGGGACCCTTCAGGCAGCGTTTTCTTGCATCTCCCTATCTTGCACACCGCGCCCCGTTGAATGGGCCGCAGCAAAGACGAAAGTCCTTGCTGAATGTCGTTGGATGGTTGATGTTTTTCACCACCCAACGGAGCGCCGCCCACGGCAGCGCTCGCGTATGAGATTTCTGAATGACCGACGCTTTTGAAGCGCAGGGCGACTTTGCGCCTGTGCAATCCGATGAAACGACTTCCTTCGAGGCGCTCGACGCCGTCGAAGCCACCGAGCCGAAGCTGCCCAACGGCTTCATCAAGCTCGGCCTCGCGCCCGAGCTGATCGCCGCGGTCGAAGACCTGGGCTTCACCCAGCCGACCACCGTGCAGGAACAAGTGATTCCGCGCGCCATGACCGCCAGCGGCCAGGCCGACGGCGCCACGCGCTTCGTCGACCTGATGGTGTCGAGCCAGACCGGTAGCGGCAAGACCGCTGCCTTCCTGCTGCCCGTGCTGCACACCCTGCTGCAGCGCCAGGCCGAAGCCGAGGCTGCGGCCAAGGCCGAATTCCAGCGCCTGGCCGCCGAAGCCGCCGCGCGCGGCGAAGCTCTGCCGAAGAAGCCCAAGCGCAAGGACCCGACCAACGCGCGCCATTTCAAGGCGGCCACGCCCGGCGCTCTGATCCTGTGCCCCACGCGCGAACTCGCCCAACAGGTGGCGCATGACGCGATCGACCTGGTCCGCCATTGCCGCGGCCTGCGCATCGCCAACGTGGTGGGCGGCATGCCCTACCAGTTGCAGATCGCCCGGCTGCAGAACGCAGACCTCGTGGTCGCCACGCCCGGCCGTCTGCTCGACCTGCAGCGCTCGATGCAGATCAAGCTCGACCAGGTCAAGTTCCTGGTCGTCGACGAGGCCGATCGCATGCTCGACCTCGGCTTTGCGGACGACCTCGCCGAAGTCAACCAGCTGACCATCGAGCGCCAGCAGACCATGATGTTCAGCGCCACCTTCGCGCCGCGCATCCAGCAGCTGGCGCAGCGCGTGATGCGCGAGCCGCAGCGCGTGACCATCGACAGCCCGCAGGAGAAGCACGCCAACATCAAGCAGGTGCTGTTCTGGGCCGACCACTCCCAGCACAAGCGCAAGCTGCTCGACCACTGGCTGCGCGACACCACCATCAACCAAGCCATCGTCTTCGCGAGCACGCAGGTCGAATGCGACGGCCTCGCCAACGACCTGCAGCAGGACGGCTTCAGTGCCGTGGCGCTGCACGGCGCGCTGAGCCAAGGCCTGCGCAATCGCCGGCTGATGGCGCTGCGCCAGGGCCAGGTGCAGATCCTCGTGGCCACCGACGTGGCCGCCCGCGGCATCGACGTGCCGACCATCACGCACGTCTTCAACTTCGGCCTGCCGATGAAGGCCGAGGACTACACCCACCGCATCGGCCGCACCGGCCGGGCAGGGCGCGACGGCCTGGCCGTGACCTTCGCCGAGTTCCGCGATCGCCGCAAGATCTTCGACATCGAGTCGTACAGCCGCCAGCAGTTCAAGGCCGAGGTGGTCCCCGGTCTCGAGCCGCAGCAGCGCTCGCCGCAGTCGCGCCCGGGAGGCGACTTCGGTGGCCGTGGCCGCGACAGCCGTGACAACCACTCGCGCGATCGCAAGTTCGGCGGCGGCGGCGGTCATCGTGGCGGCCCCGCAGGCGGCTATGCGGGCGCCAGCGGTTTCAATGATCGCGGTCCTGCACGCGGCCCGGGTGCACCGGCACCGCGTGGCTTCCAGCACAAGGGCAATGCGGGCTTCGGCGGCGGTCGCGACGACGCTGCCGGCTATGGCCGCAAGCCCGGCTGGGGCGATAGCGCACCCCGCGGCGGCGCAGCCGGCGCAGGCCGCGGCGATGGTTTCGCACCGCGCGGCAACAACGGCGGCGGCAAGGTGTTCGTGCCTCGCGACGCCCAACGGCGCGCCTTCAAGCCCACGCGCTGAGCGCCTGCTGCGCACATGACAAAGCCCGCCTTCGGCGGGCTTTTCCTTTGGGGCGCGATCAGGCGAGCGGCACGCTCGCTTCCTTGAGCACGCGCAGCACGAAGTGCGACTGGCTGTGGCGGATGCCCGGAATCTTGTAGAGCTTCTCGCGCAGCAGCCGCTCGTAGTCGCGCGTGTCGCGCACCGCGATGCGGATGTAGTAGTCGTAGTCGCCTGAGACCAGGTAGGCCTCCTGGACTTCGGGAATGGTGGCGAGCACGCGGCCGAACTCGTAGAGCGTCTCGTCGCTGTGGCTTTCCAGCGTGAGTTGCACGATCACGGAGTCGTGGTAGCCGAGCTTGGCGGCATCGAGGTCGACCGTGTAGCGCTTGATCACTTCCTGCGCTTCGAGCTTCTTGATGCGGCTCCAGCAGCTCGTCGGCGACAGCCCGACCTCGGCGCCGATTTCCTGCAGCGTCTTGCGCGAGTCGTGCAGAAGCGCACGCAGGATCGCCATATCGAATCTGTCGAATGATTCTTCGTTTGTTTTCTTGTTTTGGCGATTGATCTTCATGAAATCAGCAGAATTGCTTGAAAGAATGAAGCAAATTCTGCATCGAAACCGGAAGAATCGGTGCATGCACGCCACCATCGCCTCCGCCGTCCCGACTGTCTCGCTGCGCAACGGCGCCGAAGCCCTGCTCGACACCCTGATCGAATGCGGCATCGACACCATCTTCGGCTATCCCGGCGGCGCCGCGCTGCCGCTCTACGACGCACTGCACGGCGAGCCTCGGCTGCGGCATGTGCTGGTGCGGCACGAGCAGGCGGCGGTCCATGCGGCCGAAGGCTACGCGCGCAGCACCGGCCGCGTGGGCGTGGTGCTCGTGACCTCGGGGCCGGGTGTCGGCAACACCATCACCGGCCTGCTCGATGCGATCAGCGACTCGGTGCCCGTGCTGTGCATCAGCGGCCAGGTTGCAACCGGCGTGATCGGCACCAACGCGTTTCAGGAAAGCGATGCACTCGGCATGTCGCGGCCGGTGACGAAGTGGAATCACCAGACCCGCATCGCCGACGAGATCCCGGCCGTGGTGCGGCGCGCGCTGCGCATCGCCGCCTCCGGGCGCCCGGGGCCGGTGCTGCTCGACGTGCCGAAGGATGTTCAGCTCGCGCCGCTGACCGGCCAGCCGGCCTCGACGCCGCGGCGGCCCGGCCCCGATGCACGACCGCCGCCGCACGCCAGCCTGCAGCGCGCGGCGGATCTTCTCTCGACCGCCCGCCGGCCCGTCCTCTACGGTGGCGGTGGGCTCGTCAACGCCGGTCCCGGCGCATGCGAAGCCTTCACGCGCCTCGTGCATCGCCTCGACGCACCCTGCACGCTGACCTTGATGGGACTCGGCGCCTTCCCGGCCTCCGACCCGCGCTTTCTCGGCATGCTGGGCATGCACGGCACGCTGGAGGCCAACCTTGCGATGCACGAGGCCGATCTCGTGGTCTGCGTCGGCGCGCGTTTCGATGACCGAGTGACCGGCAAGCTCGACGAGTTCTGTCCGCATGCGCGCAAGATTCACATCGACATCGATCCCAGCAGCATTAACAAGGTGGTGCGGGTTGACGCTCCATTGGTCGGCGATTGCGGCGTGGTGCTGGATGCACTGCTTGCGTTGCCCGCGCTCGACGGCCTCGCGCCGGAGCGGCTCGCGCCCTGGTGGCAGCGCATCGAGCGTTGGCGCGCGCAACGCTGCCTGGACTTCGCTGCGCGCAGCGACGCCATCCTGCCGCAGCAGCTGATGCGCTCGCTGCAGCAGGCCATCGAAGGCCGCGACGCCATCGTCTCCACCGATGTCGGCCAGCACCAGATGTGGGCCGCACAGTACCTGCGCTTCGAGCGCCCGCGCTGCTGGCTGACATCGGGCGGGGCCGGCACCATGGGCTATGGCCTGCCGGCGGCCATCGGCGCGCAGATCGCGCACCCCGAGGAGCTCGTCGTCTGCGTGAGCGGCGACGCCTCGGTACTCATGAATATCCAGGAGCTTTCCACGGCCATGCAGCACCGAACGCCCGTGAAGCTCGTGTTGTGCAACAACGGCTACATGGGCATGGTGCGCCAGTGGCAGGAACTGAACCACGGCAACCGGCTGAGCCACAGCTGGAACGAGGCGCTGCCCGATTTCGTGGCGCTGGCCAGGGCTTTCGGCTGGGGTGCGCGGCGCGTGTCGGACCCCGCCGAACTGCAGGCCGCGCTGGCCGAGTGCATAGGGTACGAGGGCCCCTTCTTCCTCGACGCACAAGTGGCCCCGCAGGAGAACTGCTTTCCGATGATGCCGGCCGGCCAGGGCCACCATCGCGTGATGCTCACCAAGGACCGGTGGTACGTGGAAGACTGACTGCGCGGGCCGGAAAACCGTCACGGGTGACAATGGCGGCTGGCCGCGCGATCGGATCGCGCACCAGCATCAATACTCGGAAAGAACCCCAAGGACCGACATGAGCACAGCAAGCTACACCGACACCCGACTGCTGATCGAGAATGAATGGTGCGACGCCGCGAGCGGCAAGACCCTGGACGTGATCAACCCTGCCACGGGCAAGCCCATCGGCAAGGTCGCCCACGCCGGCATTCCCGACCTGGACCGGGCACTGGCCGCCGCGCAGCGCGGCTTCGAAGCCTGGCGCAAGATCCCGGCCAACGAACGCGCAGCGACGATGCGCAAGGCCGCAGGCCTGGTGCGCGAACGCGCCGCCGACATCGCCCGCCTGCTCACGCAGGAGCAGGGCAAGCCCTTCGTCGAAGCGCGTGGCGAGGTACTCGCCGGCGCCGACATCATCGAATGGTTCGCCGACGAAGGCCGGCGCGTCTATGGCCGCATCGTGCCCTCGCGCAACCTCGCGGCGCAGCAGCTGGTGATCAAGGAGCCGCTCGGCCCCGTGGCCGCGTTCACGCCGTGGAACTTCCCGATCAACCAGATCGTGCGCAAGCTCGGCGCTGCGCTCGCGAGCGGTTGCTCCTTCCTCGTCAAGGCGCCGGAAGAAACGCCGGCCTCTCCGGCGGCCCTGCTGCAGGCCTTCGTGGATGCGGGCGTGCCCGCGGGCACGGTCGGCCTGGTGTTCGGCGATCCGGCCGAGATCTCGAGCTACCTGATTCCGCACCCCATCATCCGCAAGGTCACTTTCACCGGCTCGACGCCGGTGGGCAAGCAGCTCGCGGCCCTGGCCGGCGCGCACATGAAGCGCGCCACCATGGAGCTGGGCGGTCACGCGCCGGTGATCGTGGCCGAGGACGCCGACGTCGCGCTGGCCGTGAAGGCCTCGGGCGGTGCCAAGTTCCGCAACGCGGGCCAGGTGTGCATCTCGCCAACGCGCTTCCTCGTGCACAACAGCATCAAGCAAGCCTTCGCCGAAGCGATGGTGAAGCATGCCGAGAGCCTCAAGCTCGGCGACGGCCTGGCCGAAGGTACAACCCTCGGCCCGCTCGCGAACGCGCGCCGGCTCACTGCGATGGCGAAGGTGCTCGACGACGCGCGCGCCACGGGCGCCAAGGTCGCCACCGGCGGCGAACGCGTGGGCTCCTCCGGCAACTTCTTCGCGCCCACCGTGCTGACGGACGTCTCGCTCGAAGCCGACGTGTTCAACAACGAACCTTTCGGCCCGATCGCCGCCATCCGCGGCTTCGACACGCTCGAAGAAGCGATCGCCGAAGCCAACCGCCTGCCTTTCGGCCTTGCGGGCTACGCGTTCACGAAGTCGATCAAGAACGCGCACCTGCTGTCGCAGCAGATGGAAGTCGGCATGCTGTGGATCAACCAGCCGGCCGCGCCCACGCCGGAGATGCCCTTCGGCGGCATCAAGGACTCGGGCTACGGCTCCGAGGGTGGTCCGGAGGCGATGGAGGCGTACTTGAACACCAAGGCCGTGTCGATCATGGCGGTGTAGCCATTCTCAGGCGCCGGCGGATTCCGCGAGCTGCTGGAGCCGGGGTCCGCCCTGGCGCTCGAGCATCCAGCCCGGATATTCGGCCGGCAGCGCGCTGACCTTGTCGAGCGCGGCGAGTTCCTCGCCGCTCAAGGCGATGGCGGTCGCCGCGATGTTGTCGTCGAGCTGCTCTGCGCGCTTGGCGCCGATGATCACGCTCGTCACCGCCGCCTGGTGCAGCAGCCAGGCCAGGGCGATCTGCGCCACGGAAACGTCCTTCGCCTGCGCGATGCCACGCATCACGTCGATGCAGTCGTAGGCGCGCTCGACGTTCACCGGCGGAAAGTCGAAGGTGGTGCGTCGGCTGCCTGCCTCCGCCTTGACGTCGCGGCCGTACTTGCCGCTCAGCAGGCCGCCGGCGAGCGGGCTCCAGACCATCAGCCCGACGCTTTCGCTCTTGAGCAGCGGAACCAGTTCGCGCTCGAGATCGCGGCCGGCGATCGTGTAGTACGCCTGCAGCGATTCGAAGCGCGCCAGCCCCAGCCGTTCGGAGATGCCGAGTGCCTTCATGATCTGCCAGGCGGCCCAGTTCGACACGCCGACATAGCGCACGTGGCCGTGCTGAACGAGGTTGTCGAGTGCGCGCACGGTCTCCTCGATCGGCGTTGCCGGATCGAAGCCATGGATCTGGTACAGGTCGATGTGGTCCAGCTGCAGGCGCTTCAGGCTCGCCTTCACACCGTCCATGATGTGATGGCGCGACATGCCGCGCGAATTGATGCTTTTCGTGCCGGCCTCGCCGAACACCTTGGTGGTGACAACCACGTTCTCGCGCGGCACCTGCAGGTTTCGCAGCGCCTGCCCGGTGATGATTTCCGAGCGGCCGTCGGAGTAGACGTCGGCCGTGTCGATGAAGTTGATCCCGGCATCGAGCGAGCGGCCGATCAGGCGCTCGGCCTCGGCCTGCTGCAGGTCGCCGATCTGCCCCCAGATGCCGCCTCCGCCGCCGAAAGTCATCGTGCCGAGACAGAGCTCGGAAATGAACAAGCCGGTACGGCCGAATCTTCTGTAGCGCATATGAGGAACTCCTTGGGTTGCGTGCTGCGAGCGTGCAGTTTTGCGAGTGTCCTTCCGGCAGGAAGGTTCGCGATAGCCCAATCCTGTTTCTCTCTTGCCCGATCCTGCTGGTGCAGGCATGAAAAAAGCCCGCCATCGATCTGATGGCGGGCTTTTACATGGTTTGGTGGGCCCTGAGTGACTCGAACACTCGACCTACGGATTAAGAGTCCGCTGCTCTACCAACTGAGCTAAGAGCCCCTGATTGACATTGCTGTCATTCAGGCAATCCCACGATTATAGCCATATCGCGAGGCGGCCTCGCTCAAGCGCGCTCGAAAATGCACGCGATGCCCTGGCCGCCGCCGATGCACATCGTCACCAATGCGTAGCGGCCCTGGATGCGTTCGAGCTCGTACAGCGCCTTCACGGTGATCAGTGCGCCGGTGGCGCCGATCGGGTGGCCAAGCGAGATGCCCGAGCCGTTCGGGTTCACCTTGGCGGCATCCAGCCCGAGATCCTTGCTCACCGCGCAGGCCTGCGCCGCGAAGGCTTCGTTGGCCTCGACCACATCCATGTCCGATGCCTTGAGGCCCGCTTTCTCCAGTGCCTTGCGCGAGGCCGGCACCGGGCCGATGCCCATGTAGGCCGGGTCGACGCCGGCGAAGGCATAGGCCACGACGCGCGCCATCGGCTTGAGGCCGCGGCGCGCCGCCTCTTCTTTCTCCATCAGCACCACCGCCGCTGCCGCGTCGTTGATGCCCGAGGCATTGCCGGCGGTCACCGTGCCGCTTTCCTTCAGGAAGGCGGGCTTGAGCTTCGCCATGTCCTCGATCGTGGCGTCGAAGCGCACGTGCTCGTCGGTATCGAACAGCGTCGTGCCTTTGCGGCTCTCCAGCGGCACCGGGACGATCTGCGTCTTGAAGTAGCCGTTCTCGATGGCCTTCTGCGCGCGCTGGTGGCTGGCGAGCGCGGTCTGGTCCTGCGTTTCGCGGCTGATGCCCCACTTCTTCGCGACGTTCTCCGCCGTCACGCCCATGTGGATGTTCTCGAACGGGTCGTGCAGCGCGCCGATCATCATGTCGACCAGCTTGGCATCGCCCATGCGCACGCCCCAGCGCGCGGTGAGCGAAGAGAGCGGGGCGCGGCTCATGCTTTCCGCGCCGCCACCGACGGCCACCTTGGCGTCGCCGAGCTGGATGCTTTGCGCCGCGCTCACGATCGCCTGCAGGCCCGATCCGCACAGCCGGTTCACGGTGAGGGCAGGGGTCTCCTGGGCGCAGCCGCCCTCGATGGCGGCCACGCGCGCCATGTACATGTCGCGCGGCTCAGTGTTGACCACGTGGCCGAACACCACGTGCTCCACGTCCTTGCCGTCGACCTTGGCGCGCGCGAGCGCCTCCCTGGTCACCAGCGCCGCCAGCCGCGTGGGCGGCACATCCTTGAGGCTTCCGCCGAAAGTACCGATTGCGGTGCGTACACCGCTCACGACAACCACTTCTTTCATGACGATTCTCCGGTGCAAAAAGGAAGGGTCAATGATGCCAGCCGAGCGCTTCCCGTACTGACGCCGGCGTTACCATGCCTGCCCGAACAAGGAGCCGCCAAATGATCGAAGCCAACACCATCCGCCACATCGTGGTGACCGGCGCCGCCGGCGCGCTCGGCCGCGCCGTCGTGCAGCATTTTCTCGACCAGGGCGCCCGCGTGGCGCTGCTCGACCACCGCATGGAGCATCTGACCGACGCGTTTCCGGGGCTCGACAACTCGCAACACCTGTTGCTGCAGGCTGACGTGACTTCGGCGTCGGCCATGGCCGACGCCGCGACGCAGATCCTCGCGGCCTTCAAGCGGGTCGACGCGCTGGTCCACATCGCCGGCGGCTTCGAGATGGGCGAGCCGGTGCATGCGCTGAGCCGCGCGGCCTGGGACCGGATGATGAACCTGAACGCTTGGTCCTTCGTGGCCGTCTCGCAGGCGCTGGTGCCCTCGATGATCGAGCGCAAGGCCGGCAGCGTGATCGCCGTCAGCGCCAAGACCGCGGCGCGCGGCGCGGCCGGGATGGCGGCCTACATCGCGTCGAAGAGTGCGCTGCAACGCTTGGTCGAGGCGGCGGCGGCCGAGCTGGCGCCGCACGGTATCCAGGTCAACAGCATCGCGCCCAGCGTGCTCGACACGCCGGCCAATCGCCAGGCCATGCCCGACGCCAAGCCCGACAACTGGGTGTCGACCGCGGTGGCCGCGCAGACCATCGGCTTCCTGGCCTCGCCGGCGGCCGCCGCGCTGCACGGCCAGCACCTGACATTGGACGCCTGAAAACAAAAAGGCCCCGGCGATGCGCCGAGGCCTTCGAGAGATGTTGGTGGAGAGGAGGAGGATCGAACTCCCGACCTCCGCATTGCGAACGCGGCGCTCTCCCAGCTGAGCTACCCCCCCAACGCAAGGCGAATTTTAACCAGAACCGATGCCCCAACGCACAAGGAGCACGAATCGCATGGCCTTCGACGACCCCGCCTGGCTGGAGGGCATGTACAACAACCTGGCGCGGGTGAAGGACCATCCCGCGTACCTCGAGCGCTGGGCCCGCGATTCCGCCGCCGCGCGCGACGCCTTGCCCGGCCGGCTCGACTTGTCCTATGGCCAGGGGCCCAACGAAATGCTCGACGTTTTTCCCGCTCCGGTGCCCGATGCGCCCGTGCTGGTGTTCATCCACGGCGGCTACTGGCGCGCGCTCGACAAGAGCGACCATTCCTTCGTCGCGCCCGCGTTCAACGACCGCGGCGTGTGCGTGGTCGTGCCGAACTATGCGCTGTGCCCCGGGCCGGCCAATCGGCCCGTGACCGTGCCGGATATCCTGCTGCAGATGGTGCGCGCGCTCGAATGGACCTGGCGCCACATCGCGGCCTACGGCGGCGACCCTGAGCGCATCACCGTCGCCGGCCATTCGGCAGGCGGCCACATGGCGGCGGCGCTGCTGGCCTGCGACTGGAAGGCGGTCGCGCCCGACCTGCCGGCGCAGCTGGTGCGCAACGCGCTCTCGATCTCGGGCCTCTACGACCTGCGGCCGCTGCAGCGCACGCCCTTCCTGGAACACGTGCTGCGCTTGAGCGATGCGGATGCGCTGCGCGCCAGCCCCGTGCTGTGGCCGGCACCCACGCGCGGCCAGCTCTATGCGGTCGCGGGCGGCGACGAGAGCGAGGAGTTCATCCGCCACAACGCGGCGATTCGCGCGGCCTGGGGCCGCAACACGGTGCCCGTTTGCGAGGTGCTGCCAGGCCTGCACCACTTCAGCATCGTCGATGCCTTCGCCGATCCGGCGCACAGGCTGCACCGGCATGCGGCGCAGCTGCTCGAGGCCTGATCGCAGGCCCCGAAGGGCGGCCTACATCAGCAGGTGTTCGCCCGCGTTGTCGCCGCCGAGCATGACGTAGTTGACCTTGCGGATGTCCATGAGCTTGCGCCCGCCCGCATAGCTGATGGAGCTCTGGATGTCCTGCTCCATTTCGACCAGCGTGTCGGCCAGCTTGCCCTTGATCGGCTCGAGGATGCGCTTGCCCTCGACGTGCTTGTACTCGCCCTTGTTGAAGTCGCTGGCCGAGCCGTAGTACTCCTTGAAGAGCACGCCGTCGACTTCCACCGTCTGGCCCGGCGAGTCCTCGTGGCCGGCGAAGAGCGAGCCGATCATCACCATCGAGGCGCCGAAGCGGATGCTCTTGGCGATGTCGCCATGGTCGCGGATGCCCCCGTCGGCAATGATCGGCTTGGTGGCGACGCGTGCGCACCACTTGAGCGCCGACAGTTGCCAGCCGCCGGTGCCGAAACCGGTCTTGAGCTTGGTGATGCACACCTTGCCCGGACCGACGCCGACCTTGGTTGCATCCGCACCCCAGTTCTCTAGGTCGATCACGGCCTCGGGCGTGCCGACGTTGCCTGCGATCACGAAGGCCTTCGGCAGCTTCTTCTTGAGGTACGCGATCATGTTCTTCACGCTGTCGGCATGGCCGTGCGCGATGTCGATCGTGATGTATTCGGGTGTGAGGCCGGCGGCGGCCAGCTGGTCCACCGTCTGGTAGTCCGGCTTCTTGACGCCCAGCGAGATGGATGCGAACACGCCCTTGGCATGCATGTCCTTCACGAACTGCAGGTTGTCGAGGTCGAAGCGGTGCATCACGTAGAAGTAGCCGTTCTGCGCCAGCCAGGTGCAGATGGTCTCGTCGACCACCGTCTTCATGTTGGCGGGCACCGTCGGGATGCGGAAGCTGCGGCCGCCGAGGGTGACGCTGGCGTCGCATTCGGATCTGCTCTCGACCACGCATTTGCGGGGCAGCAAGAGGATGTTGTCGTAGTCGAAAATCTGCATAAAACCAAGCTCCTATGAAATGACTGCCCCCCGGCTCGCCACTTCGTGTGCTTCGCCACCCCCCGAGGGGGAGGCTCGGCCGCCTTGGGGCGGCCCTGCGGCGTCCGGGAATTGAGCGCTTGGTCCGGCCGGCTTTCGCAAACGAAAAACCGGGCGCAAGAAACTTGGGCCCGGTAACTGATTTTACGCGCCCGATCGGAAACGCGTGCTCAGGCACTTCGTATAACCCGCATACGCCGTGCTTTCTACAATCGACGGATGTTCACCGACCTCGCGGCCACCGCAGATTCGCCCCTGCTGCACAACCTCAACGCCGAGCAGCGGGCCGCGGTCGCCTTGCCGGCCGGCAACGCGCTGATCCTCGCCGGCGCCGGCTCGGGCAAGACGCGGGTGCTCACCACCCGCATCGCCTGGCTGCTGCAGACCGGCCAGGTGTCGCCCGGCGGCATCCTGGCCGTGACCTTCACCAACAAGGCGGCGAAGGAAATGATGACGCGGCTGACCGCGATGCTGCCGGTCAACGTGCGCGGCATGTGGATCGGCACCTTCCACGGCCTTTGCAACCGATTCCTGCGCGCGCACTGGAAGCTCGCCGACCTGCCGTCCACCTTCCAGATCCTCGACACGCAGGACCAGCTCTCGGCCATCAAGCGGCTGATGAAGCAGTACAACGTCGACGACGAGCGCTTCCCGGCCAAGCAGACCCAGTGGTTCATCGCCGGCGCCAAGGAAGACGGCCTGCGCCCGCGCGATGTGGAGATCCGCAGCGAGGACGACCGCAAGAAGGTCGAGCTCTACCAGCTCTACGAAGAGCAGTGCCAGCGCGAAGGCGTGGTCGATTTCGGCGAGCTCATGCTGCGCAGCTACGAACTGCTGCGCGACAACGACCCGGTGCGCGAGCACTACCAGCGGCGCTTCCGCCACATCCTGATCGACGAATTCCAGGACACCAATCGTCTGCAGTACGCATGGATCAAGATGCTTTCGGGCAGCACCGTCGAAGGCCGTTTCGTGCCCGGCGACAACAGCGTGATCGCGGTCGGCGACGACGACCAGAGCATCTACGCCTTCCGCGGCGCGCGGGTGGGCAACATGGCCGATTTCGTGCGCGAGTTCGACGTCTCGCAGCAGATCAAGCTCGAACAGAACTACCGCAGCTTCAGCAACATCCTCGATTCGGCCAACGAGCTGATCAGCCACAACAAGAAGCGGCTGGGCAAGAACCTGCGCACCGACCAAGGCCCGGGCGAGCCGGTGCGCGTCTACGAATCGACCAGCGACTTCGCCGAGGCGCAATGGATGGTCGAGGAGATGCGCCAGCTGGTGCGCGACGGCATCGAACGCAAGGAAATGGCGGTGCTCTACCGCAGCAATGCGCAAAGCCGGGTGATCGAAACGGCGCTCTTCAACGCGGCCGTGCCGTACCGCGTCTACGGCGGCCTGCGCTTCTTCGAACGCGCCGAGATCAAGCATGCGCTGGCCTACCTGCGCCTGCTTGAGAACAAGGACGACGACACCAGTTTCCTGCGCATCGTCAACTTCCCGCCGCGCGGCATCGGCGCGCGCAGCATCGAGCAGCTGCAGGACGCGGCCCGCGCGGCCGGCCGCTCGCTGCACGACGCGGTCAACGCGGTGGGCGGCAAGGCCGGCTCCAACCTGTCGGCTTTCGTCGCCAGGATCGACGTGCTGCGCGAGCAGACGCAAGGCATGTCGTTGCGCGAGATCATCGAGCTGGTGCTCGACCACAGCGGCCTGATCGAGCACTACAAGGCCGACCGCGAAGGCGCCGACCGCATCGAAAACCTGGAAGAACTGGTCAATGCGGCCGAGAGCTTCGTCACGCAGGAAGGCTTCGGCCGCGACGCGGTGGCGATGCCGGTCGACGAGCTGCGACAGTCGCCGGCCAGCCAGGGCCTCGACCCGAACCGCCCCGTCATCGACGAGCCGCTGGCGCCGGATGCCGAAACTGGCGAAACCATGAGCCCGCTGGCGGCTTTCCTGACCCATGCCGCGCTGGAGTCGGGCGACAATCAGGCGCAAGCCGGCCAGGATGCGGTGCAGCTGATGACCGTGCATGCGGCCAAGGGCCTCGAATTCGACTGCGTGTTCATCACCGGCATGGAAGAGGGCCTGTTCCCGCACGAGAACTCGATGAGCGACTACGAGAGCCTCGAAGAGGAGCGCCGGCTGATGTACGTGGCCATCACCCGCGCGCGCCGGCGCCTGTATCTCAGCCATTCGCAGACGCGCATGCTGCACGGCCAGACGCGCTACAACGTGAAGAGCCGCTTCTTCGACGAGCTGCCCGAAGGCGCACTCAAGTGGCTGACGCCCAAGAACCAGGGCTTTGCACCCTCGGCCTTCGGCTACGGCGGCGGTTACGCGACCACGCGCGGCGGGGCCGGCGGATACGGCAAGGACACATTCGCCAGCCCGCCGGTGCCGCCGCAGAAGAGCGCGCCTTCGCACGGCCTGCGCTCCGGAATGCAGGTGTTCCACAACAAGTTCGGCGAAGGCACGGTGCTGGCACTGGAAGGCAGCGGCGACGATGCGCGTGCGCAGATCAACTTTCCCCGCCACGGGGTCAAGTGGCTGGCGCTGTCGGTCGCCAAGTTGACGCCCGTATAAAGACTGCTAATCAGCCCGGAAGCTGTCCCGGAAGGTGAACCAGGTCGAGCTCAGCGACATCGCCGCCAGAACCAGCGCGCTGCCGATCATCAGCGCGCCGCCGATGGCCGAGGCGCCGTCGCCCATGCCGATCGCGCCGACGCCCACCAGCACCGTGGCCACGAGGCCGATGCCGATGCCCGCAGCGAGGAACACGCCGAACCACGACAGGCAGAACATCGCATAGGCGCCGAAGTTGCGAAACAGCGCGACCAGGCTGAAGAACAGACTCTTCACCGGCTCGACCTGGTGCCAATGCACGAGTGCCGGCGCGTGCCACATCGCGAGCGACAGTGGCAGATTGAGGACCATGACGAACAGGCGCGCGGTCTGGAAGTCACTGCTTGCGATCACCTCGGGCGTGAGCGTTTCGTCCAGCAGGTAGGCGCGCGCCAGCTGGCCGCCGTCGATCAGGGCCGAAACCCCCACGGCGGCGACGAAATAGACCGCCGAAATGATGCCCAGCACGACCATTCGCCGCCATTCGGCACGCACGGCGCCCACTGCGGCGATGAACATGGCCGGGGCGGCCGGCTTCTGGGTGTCGTTGGCATACGCGACCGAGGTGGCGACCATCAGTCCGAGCGTCATGAAGGGCAGCAGGATCGGTGCCAGCACGCTGCCGAGGAAGGGCAGTTGCGAAGCGATCGAGATCGCCGCCATGAACAGGAAGAACAGCGAGATGAAGGCGAGCGGCTGCCGCCAGAAGGTCTTGAGTCCGAGGCGGACCCATTCGGCGCCGGTGCGCGCCGGCACGAGATTCAGTTTCATGGGATTAGGGCCCGTACACAGGCCCCTCAGGCGGCCAGCGGCTCGGCAGTCGGACGCGTGCCTTCGAAAGAGGAGAACAGTGCCGCCGGCGCACGGACGCGTTCGCGCAGCACACGCTCGAAATGGGTCGGGTCATGGGCCTTGAGCATGCTCGCTTCCCGTGGCAGGTGGAAGTCCCACAGCCGCGAAATCCAGAAGCGCAGCGCCGCGGCGCGCAGCATGGCGGGCAGCAGGGCGCGCTCGGCTCCGGTCAGCGGCCGCACGCTGCCGTAGGCAGCCAGCAGGGCGTCGGCATGGGCCGCATCGTGGCGGCCGCTCTGCAGGTCGATGGCCCAGTCGTTCAGGCACACGGCGAGGTCGAACAGCCAGCTGTCGGTGCCGGCGAAATAGAAGTCGAACACGCCGGTCAGGCGCGGCGTCTCGCTTTCGGTGTCGAACATCGCGTTGTCGCGGAACAGGTCGGCATGCACCGGCCCGCGCGGCAGGGCCGCGTAGGCCGAGGATTGGGCGACGTGGTTCTGGTACGCGAGCTCGCTTTGCAGCAACGCGGCTTGCGGAGCGTCAAGGTAGGGCAGGACCACCGGCTCGGTGTCGTTCCACCAGGTTAGGCCGCGCAGGTTGGGCTGCATGCGCGGAAAGTCGCGACCCGCAAAATGCATGCGCGCCAGCAGGCGGCCCAGCTCGGCGCAATGCGCGGCCGTCGGTGCCAGCTCGCTCTTTCCCTGCAGCCGCTGCACCAGAGCCGCCGGCTTGCCGGCCACTTTGTGCAGGAACTCGCAGGGCGCATTGGCGGGGATGGAAAGCGCGTGGCCGTCGGGCGGCGCCACGGCCGGGTCGGCCACCGGCTCCGGCACCGGAATGCCGCGCGCCGCCAGATGCTTCATCAGGCAGAGGTAGTAAGGCAGTTGTTCGGCGCCCAGGCGCTCGAACAGCGTCAGGACGAACTCGCCCGACGCGGTGCTCGCGAAGTAATTGGTGTTCTCGATGCCGCCCTCGATGCCTCTGAGCGAGGCGAGCGGGCCCAGGCCGAGGCGCTGCACCAGCGCATCGGCTTCGTCGAACCCGACTTCAGTGAAGACCGCCACCGCCCGGGCTCAGAACTTGAGCACGTTCCAGACCCGCGGGCCGTTGCCGCCGGTGCCGGTTTCGGACTGGCCCTGGCGGTCGCGCCCGCCGTAGTTCGGCAACACCTCGTAGGAGGGCACGTTGGCCTTCGGCGTCACCGTGATGCTCTGGGTCTGTCCGCCGTAGCGCACTTCGTCGACCGCGGCGCCGCTGTCTTCGACGTGGATGTGCTCGATCTTCTGGTTCTGGCGCGGCGATGCTGCCTGTTCCTGGCCCTGCGGGGCGCCGGGCGGCGGCGCGCTTTGGGCGTGAACGGCGGCCAGCGGTGCGGCGCAAGCCAGGGCGGCCGTCAGGGCGCCGCGAACGAGCAGAAGGGTTGGGGAGGACATGATGAGGATTGTAGGCGCCGGCCTCGCGGCAGGTGTCAGCCGGCGGCGATCTTCGCCGTCGTGCGGAAGCCCGAGCGCGGCACGGCAAAATGCTCCGATGACCGACAAGAAAACGTTGCTGCTCGTCGATGGTTCGAGCTACCTCTACCGCGCCTTCCACGCGATGCCCGATCTGCGCGCCGTGCCGGGCGATGCCGGCAGCCCGGCCACGGGCGCCATCCGCGGAATGATCAACATGATGCAGGCGCTGCGCCGCGAGGTGCGGGCCGACTACGCAGCGTGCGTGTTCGACGCGCCGGGAAAGACCTTTCGCGACGACTGGTATCCGCAATACAAGGCGAACCGCTCGCCGATGCCCGACGACCTGCGCAGTCAGGTCGAGCCGATCCACCAGGTGGTCAAGCTGCTCGGCTGGCCGGTGCTGTGCGTGCCCGACATCGAGGCCGACGACGTGATCGGCACCCTGGCCCGCACCGCGGCCAACCAGGGCATCGAGGTGATCGTCTCCAGCGGCGACAAGGACCTGAGCCAGCTGGTCGACGAGCACGTCACCATCATCGACACCATGAACGGCAAGAAGCGCGACGTGGCGGGCGTGACGGCCGAATTCGGCGTGCCGCCGACCCTGATGATCGACTACCAGACCCTGGTGGGCGACAGCGTCGACAACGTGCCCGGCGTGGAGAAGGTCGGCCCGAAGACTGCCGCCAAATGGCTGCTCGAATACGGCTCGCTCGATGCGCTGATCGCCCGCGCCGGCGAGGTGAAGGGCCAGGCCGGCGAGAACCTGCGCAAGGCGCTCGACTGGCTTCCGCAAGGCAAGCGCCTCGTGACCATCCGTACCGACTGCGAGCTCGATGGCCACGTGAGCGGCCTGCCTTCGCTGGCCGGCATCGCCATCGGCCCCCAGCAGATCGACGAGCTGAAGGGCTTCTACGAGAAGTACGGTTTCAAGAGCCTGGTGCGGACGCTGGAAGCGCACGAGGTCTCGCCCGAGCTGATCGAGGAGAACAAGAAGAAAAAAGGCCCCGAAGGCGGCACCGGCCTGTTCGACGAACCGGGCTTCGAGGCCGCGGCGAAGGCCACCAACCTGGCCTACGACACGGTCATGAACTGGGAGGCCTTCGACGCCTGGCTCGCGAAGCTCCAGGCGGCCGAGTTGGTCGCGATCGACACTGAAACCAACTCGCTCGACGAGATGCGCGCCGAGATCGTCGGCATCAGCTTCAGCGTGAAGCCCGGCGAGGCGGCCTATATTCCGGTGGCCCACAACTACCCCGATGCGCCGGCCCAGCTGCCGCGCGACGAGGTGCTCGCGAAGCTCAAGCTCTGGCTCGAGGACGGCACGAAGAAGAAGCTCGGGCAGCACGTCAAGTACGACCGCCACGTGTTCGCCAACCACGGCATCGAGGTGCAGGGCTACGCGCACGACACCATGCTGCAGAGCTACGTGCTCGAAGTGCACAAGCCGCACGGCCTGGCCAGCCTGGCCGAGCGGCACCTGGGCCGCACTGGCATCGACTACGAAGACCTCTGCGGCAAGGGCGCGCACCAGATCCCGTTCAGCCAGGTTTCGATCGAGAAGGCCGCCGAGTACTCGTGCGAAGACTCCGACCAGACGCTGGACGTGCACCTCGCGCTGTGGCCCAAGCTCGAGGCCGACGAGAAGCTGCGCTACATCTACGAGCTGGAGATGGCGTCCAGCGAAGCGCTCTACCGCGTCGAGCGCAACGGCGTGCTGATCGACGCACCCACGCTGGCCGCCCAGAGCAACGAGCTCGGCAAGCGGATCATGGCGCTGGAGCAGGAGGCCTATGAGCTTGCGGGCCAGCCCTTCAACCTCGGTTCGCCCAAGCAGATCGGCGAGGTCTTCTTCACCAAGCTGGGTCTGCCGGTGGTCAAGAAGACGCCGAGCGGCGCACCGAGCACCGACGAAGAGGTGCTCGAAAAACTGGCCGAAGACTTCCCGCTGCCGGCCAAGATCCTGGAGCACCGCGGCCTCTCGAAGCTCAAGGGCACCTACACCGACAAGCTCGGGCAACTGGCGAACCCGCGCTCGGGCCGCGTCCACACGCACTATGCGCAGGCGGTCGCGGTGACCGGGCGGCTGTCGAGCAACGACCCCAACCTGCAGAACATCCCGATCCGCACCGCCGAGGGCCGCCGCGTGCGCGAGGCCTTCGTGGCGCCTGCCGGCAGCGTGATCGCGAGCTCCGACTATTCGCAGATCGAGCTGCGCATCATGGCTCACATCAGTGGCGACGAGTCGCTCTTGCGCGCCTTCACCGAAGGCATCGACGTGCACCGCGCGACCGCGGCCGAAGTCTTCGGCGTGGCGGTGGAGCAGGTTTCGAGCGAGCAGCGCCGCTATGCGAAGGTCATCAACTTCGGGCTGATCTACGGCATGAGCAGCTTCGGCCTCGCGCGCAATCTGGGCATCGAGACCAAGGCCGCGGCCTCCTACATCGACCGCTATTTCGCGCGTTATCCCGGCGTGAAGATCTACATGGACGAGACCAAGGCGCTGGCCAAGCAGAAGGGCTATGTCGAGACTGTGTTCGGCCGCCGCCTTTATCTGCCCGAGATCAATTCGCCCAACGGCCCGCGGCGCGGCGGGGCGGAGCGCGCGGCGATCAACGCGCCGATGCAGGGCACCGCGGCCGACCTGATCAAGCTCAGCATGGTGAAGGTGCAGGAGGTGCTCGATGCCGAAAAGCGCCGCACGAAGATGATCATGCAGGTGCACGACGAACTGGTGTTCGAAGTGCCCGAAGACGAAGTCGAGTGGGTCCGCACCGAGATCCCGCGACTCATGGCCGGCGTGGCGGAGCTCAAGGTCCCGTTGCTGGCCGAAATCGGCTTTGGTCCCAACTGGGACAAGGCGCATTGACGAACGACAACCCAAGGAAAGAAGAATGAAACTCCCGCGTCATCTGCATGCCTTCGTCATCGGCACCGTCTGTGCCGCTTGGTTCGGTGTCGCCTCGGCCGCACCCGACGAGCGCATCGCCGCGCTGGCGGCCAAGGAAAAACCCGCTCTGCTCGAAACGCTGAAGCAGCTGGTCGCGATCGAGTCCGGCAGCCGCGACCTCGAAGGCCTGGACAAGATCGCCAACCTGATCGCCGATAAGTTCAAGGCGCTCGGCGGCCAGGTCGAGCTGATCGACCCGACGGCCGATGCCTACCGCATGGAAGACACGCCCGAGAAGATCGGCAAGGTCGTGCGCGCCACCTGGAAAGGCACCGGCAGCAAGAAGATCATGCTGATCGCGCACATGGACACGGTCTACCAGATCGGCATGCTCGCCAAGCAGCCCTTCCGCATCGAAGGCGACAAGGCCTACGGCCTCGGCATTGCCGACGACAAGCAGGGCGTGGCAGTCATCACGCACACCGTCGCCCTGCTCAAGGCGCTGGACTTCAAGGAGTACGGCACGCTCACCGTGCTGATCAACGGCGACGAGGAGATCAGCTCGCCCGGTTCGCGCAACCTCATCACCCGATTGGGCGGCGAGCACGACGTGGTGATGTCCTACGAAGGCGCCTCCGTCAAGGAAGACAAGCTCTCGCTCGCCACCGCGGGCATCGCCTCGGTCTCGCTCAACGTCACGGGCAAGGCCTCGCACGCGGGCTCGGCGCCCGAGCTCGGCGTGAACGCGCTCTACGAGCTCTCGCACCAGATCCTGCAGATGCGTGACCTGTCCGACCCGGCCACCGGCCTCAAGATGAATTGGACCATCTCCAAGTCGGGCAGCAACCGCAACGTGATCCCGGCCGCGGCCAGCGCCGGCGCCGACGTGCGCGTGCTGAAGGTCGGCGACTACGACCGCATCGAAAAGCAGGTGCAGGAGCGCGTGAAGAAGCAGCTCATTCCCGAAGCCAAGGTCGAGATGAAGTTCGAGCGCCGCCGTCCCCCGCTGGAGGCCACCGACGCCTCGCGTGCGCTGGCCAGCCATGCGCAGCAGGTCTACAAGGAGTTCGGCCGCGAGCTGGGCGCCGACGACAAGGTGGCCGGCGGCGGCACCGATGCCGCCTTCGCCGCGCTGAAGACGAAGGCGCCGGTGGTCGAGCGCTTCGGCCTGCAGGGCTTCGGCGCGCACTCGGCCGATGCCGAATACGTGCTGATCGATTCGATCGAGCCGCGGCTCTACCTCGCGGCACGCATGATCATGGACATCTCGCGCGGCAAGGTCGACCACTAACGGCCGGCTATTTGCGTCCCGCGATGCGCCTGCGCCATATCGAAGTCTTCAACGCCATCATGCTCACCGGCAGCGTGAGCGCGGCGGCGCGGCTCATCAACATCACGCAGCCGGCGGTCAGCCGCACACTGCAGCATGCCGAGATCCAGCTCGGCTTCTCGCTCTTCCAGCGCGCCAAGGGGCGGCTCACGCCGACCACCGAGGCGCTGGCGCTCTATCCGCACATCGAGCGCCTGTTCGCGCAGCTCGACGAGGTACAGCGGCTGGCCGCCAACCTGCGCAGCGCCAGCGACGTGGGCGAGCTGCGCATCCTCACCGTGCTCGCGCTCAGCTACGAGGTGCTGCCGCGCGCGCTCAAGAGCTTCCGCCAGAAGCACCCGGGCATCGCCGTCACGGTGGAGTCGCTGCATTCGCCGCAGATCATGTCGGCCCTGCTGCTGCAGGAGGCCGACGTGGGCTTCGCCTTCAGTCCCGCGGTCCATCCCTCGCTCACGCAGGAGACGCTGGCGGACAGCCGCATGGTGTGCATCGCGCCCAAGGGCATGCTGCCGCGCGCGCTGGTGCGCAACGGCTCGGCGGCGCTGCACGACCTGGTGAACCTGCCGGTGGTCGGCCTGGACAGCCGCGATCCCGTCGGGACCAGCCTGAGCCAGGCCTGCCGGCAGGCCGGCGTGGGCTTCCAGCAGGCGGTGGTCACGGTGCAGACCTACCACGCGGCGCTGGCGATGGCGCACCACGGGCTCGGGGTCGCGCTGGTCGACGGCTGCACGGCGAACTCGGCCGATCGCACCAAGGTCGACGTGCTGACGCTGGAGCCGCACATCCCGGTGCCGATTCGCGCGCTGCGCTTTGCCGGCAAGCCCGACTCGGTGGCGGTTCGCGGCATCACGCGCTGCATGCGCGAGGCGATCGAAGGAATGGCTTAGACGGCTTAGACGAGGCTTTGCGCGACGCGCTGCGCCGAACCGAAAGCCAGCGTGAAGCCCAGCGCCCCGTGCCCGGTGTTGAACAGCATGTTGGACGGGGCGCCCGCCAGGCGGCCGATGATCGGCACGCCGGTCGGCGTGGCCGGGCGCATGCCGGTCCAGGGATGCAGTACCTCGAAGCGGCTCGCCTGCGGGAACACGGCGCGCGTCGCCTCGGCCAGCGTCTCGATGCGCGTGGCGGGGATGCTCGCATCGTGCCCCACGAGCTCGGCCATGCCAGCCACCCGCAAGCGCGACCCGATGCGCGCGAACACCACCTTGCGTGCGCTGTCGGTCACGCTCACCTGCGGCGCGGCGCCGGGCGCCGGATCGACGTCGACCGTGATGCTGTAGCCCTTGAGCGGATAGACCGGCAGGTAGGCGCCCAACTGGAGTCCAAGCCGGTGCGATGCCGCGCCAAGTGCCATGACGAAGGCATCGGCTTCCACGTCGCCGGCGCCGGTCTGCACCGCGGTCACGCGGTCGTTGCGGACATCGAAGCCGCGCACTTCGCAATCGAGCACGAAGCCCACGCCGCGCGCGCGCAGCGCGCGCTCGAGTGCGATGCAGACCTTGAGGCAGTCCGCGGCGCACTCGCTCGGCGTGTGGATGGCGCCGGCCATCCGGGCGCGGTAGCCGGCCAGCGCGGGCTCGATCGCGATGCACTCCTCGGGCGTGACGAGGCGCTGTTCGCTGCCCATCGCCTGCTGCAGTTCGAGTTGCCGGCGCGCGCCTTCGAGCGCGCCGGCGCTCGCGTAGAGCACCAGCTTGCCGGTGGCGGAGAAGTCGCAGTCGGGCGCCACATCGGCCAGCATCTGCTCGAAGGCGCAGCGGCTCTCCGCGGCGAGCGCGAGCAGGCGCATCGTCGTGTCGCGCGAGGTCCGGGCGTTGCAGGCCGCCAGGAAGGCCAGGCCCCAGCGCCACTGCAGCGGGTCGAGCTGCGGCCGCAGCTTGAGCGGGGAGGAGGGCGAGAGCAGGAGCTTGGGCAGCTGCTTCCAGATCGAGGGATCGGCCAGCGGCTGCACATACGAATAGCTCAGCTGGGCGCCGTTGCCGCCGCTCGCACCGGCGCCCGGCGCGGCGCGATCGATCACGCTCACCTCGAAGCCCTGCCGGTTCAATTGCCAGGCCGTGGCCAGGCCCACGATGCCGGCACCCAGCACGCACACATGCATGACGCTCCTTCCTGTCGCTGCTTGTTGTTGGATGCGAGCGACTCTAGGGCCGCATCGTTCGAGCGTGAAATGCCAAAACCGCCGCGGGCCATAGCCAAAGCTCATGCCCTCCGGTGGCTGCCCATAACTTTTGGTCATGGCCATGGGCGCAAAAGGAATTGTGACCGGCGCATGAATCGTTCCTACACTCCGCAACACATTCCATATCCACCGAAAGGGCTCGCATGAAACTTTCCGCATTGATGGCCGCCGTTCTGCTCACCGTTGCCGCGACGGGCGCGCAAGCCGCCGACACCCTGGCCAAGATCGCCGAGTCCGGCAAGATCACGCTGGCCTACCGCGAGTCTTCGGTGCCCTTCAGCTATCTCGACGGCCCGAACAAGCCGATCGGCTTCTCGGTCGAGCTGTCCAACGCGGTGGTCGAGGCGGTGAAGAAGAAGCTCAACAAGCCGAACCTGCAGGTGGCGCTGATGCCGGTGACCTCGCAGAACCGGATCCCGCTGATCCAGAACGGCACCATCGACCTGGAGTGCGGCTCGACCACCAACAACAGCGCGCGCGGCAAGGACGTGTCCTTCGCCATCAACCACTTCTACACCGGCACGCGCCTGCTGACGAAGAAGTCGTCCAAGATCAAGAACTACGCCGACCTCGCGAAGAAGACGGTGGCCAGCACCACCGGCACCACCAACGCGCTGGTCATGCGCAAGTACAACACCGAGAAGAATCTCGACATGGACATCGTGCTCGGCAAGGACCATGCCGACGCTTTCCTGCTGGTCGAGAGCGACCGGGCGGTGGCTTTCGCGATGGACGACATCCTGCTCTTCGGCCTGATCGCCAACGCCAAGAACCCGGCCGAATTCGAAGTGGTCGGCGATGCGCTGCAGGTCGAGCCCTACGCCTGCATGCTGCCCAAGGACGACGCGGCCTTCAAGAAGGTGGTGGACGACACCATCGTCGGCCTCATGAAGAGCGGCGAGTTCGAGAAGATGTACAACAAGTGGTTCATGTCGCCGATCGCGCCGAAGAACGCGCCGCTCAACCTGCCGATGAGCCCGCAGCTGCGCGACAACATCAAAACTCCGAGCGACAAGCCAGCGACCTGACGGGTCGACGCGCGCCTCCGGCGGAGCACGCAACCTCGCGGCGCATTCTCCGCTCTGATCGCCTACATTGCGGCGTGCGCTTCGCAGCTGCGCCTTCTTTGTCCGTCGATCAACTGGAGTAATACGACATGCCTCAATTCGATACGGGTTCCGAGCTGAAAGCCGAATTCGATTCGCTTCGCCCCGGCGAAAGCACGGAACAGGGCGCCACGCGCCGCACCGCGCTGAAAGCTGCGATCGGCGTCGGCTACGCGGCCGCCACGCTGCCCATCGCTGCGCAGACCGCGATCAAGACTCCGGCCGACGGCCTCAAGGCCGGCCCCATCAAGTACAACGTCAACGGCTTCGACGTACCGGGCTATGCGGCTGCACCGGCCGGCAAGACCGGTCTGCCGGTGGTGCTCGTGATCCAGGAGATCTTCGGCGTGCACGAGTACATCGCCGGCACCTGCCGGCGCTTCGCCAAGGCCGGCTACCTGGCGATCGCGCCCGAGCTTTATGCGCGGCAGGGCGACCCGAGGACCTACACCGACATTCCGAAGTTGCAGGCCGAGGTGGTCAGCAAGGTGCCCGATGCCCAGGTCATGGCCGACCTCGACGGCGCGCTGAAATACGCGGCCGCCAACGGCGGCGACGTGGACGAGGCCGCGATCACCGGCTTCTGCTGGGGCGGCCGCATCGTCTGGCTCTATGCAGCCACCGGCAAGGTCAAGGCCGGCGTGGCCTGGTACGGCCGCCTGGTCGGCCAGCCCAGCGAACTCACGCCCAGGCATCCGATCGACATCGCCGCCACCCTCAAGGCGCCGGTGCTCGGCCTCTATGGCGGCAAGGACCAGGGCATCCCCCTTGACACGGTTGATAAGATGAAAGCGGCTCTGGCAACCGGCACTCCGGCGGCCAAGGCCTCCCAGTTCGTCGTGTACCCCGAAGCGGGCCATGCCTTCCATGCCGACTACCGGCCGAGCTACGTTGCCGGCCCTGCCGAAGACGGCTGGAAGCGCACCCTGGCCTGGTTCCAAGCCAACGGTGTCGCCTAGAGAGCGGCATTCGCCAGCCGCTTTCCACCGAAAGCCGTCCGATGGGCGGCTTTTATTTTTTATGAAGCAGTCATGAACCTGTTAGCCATCATCGCCGCGACCCTGGTCGCCGGCATCGGAAGTGTCTGGATCGCCGCGCTGCTGCTGCGCGTGGGCGTGAAGAGCGGCGGCGGCGGCGTGAATCCGCAGCATCTGCTGAGCCTGGCCGCCGGCGCGCTGCTGGCCACCGCTTTCATGCATCTCCTGCCCGAGGCTTTCGAGAGCCGCATCGAGCCCGGCCTGCTGTTCGGCGTGCTGCTGTTCGGCCTGGTCTTCTTCTTCCTGCTCGACAAGGCCGAGCTGTGGCACCACGGCCACGAGCATCACCACGATGGCGAGGCCCGCGAAGCGCACGGGCATGACCACCACGATCGGCACGACCATGCGCACGCCCATTCGGATCCTCATGGCCACACTTCCAAGGGTGGCGGCTGGGCCGTGCTCACCGGCGACAGCGTGCACTGCTTCGGTGACGGCATCCTGATCGCGTCGGCCTTCATCGCCGACCTGCGCCTGGGCCTGGTGGCGGCGCTCGCGGTGCTGGCGCACGAGGTGCCGCACCACATCGGCGATTTGGTCGTGCTGCGCCAGAGTTCGCCCAATCCGCGCGCCGCGCTGATCAAGGTCTCGCTCGCCGGCACTATGACCGCGCTGGGCGGGCTGGCCGGCTGGTGGCTGGTCGATCGGCTGCACGGCTGGCTGCCGTACTTCCTGGTGCTGGCCTCCAGCAGCTTCGTCTACGTCGCGCTGGCCGACCTGATCCCGCAACTGCAGAAGCGCCTGGCCGCGCGCCAGACCGCCTTGCAGATCGCCTGGCTCGCGGTCGGCATCCTGCTGGTCATGGGGGTGAGCCGGCTGGCCCACGGCGACCACGAACACACCGATCCGGCGCACGCGCACGAAGAGCACGGCCACAAGCACTGAAGGCGCAGATGGGGCGCTCTCCGACACGCCGGCCTGCGCCGTAGGTCCACACTCGGGGCTGTTCAACGCGACCGAGGAGGCTCACACTTGGGGGCTGCCCAACGCGATCCATCAGTCAAGGAGCCGATCATGACCAGCGCCGATCCCCCGCTGCGTTCCGCTGTTACAAGCGACAACCCGACGGACGACGAACTCGACGACGAGCTGCCCGAAGACGAGGCCGAGGCCGAGGAAGAAGAAGAGGCCGAAGCTGCTGACGAGTTGTCGGAGGAGACCGGCATCGATCTGACCGACGCCAGCGAACTCGATGCCGACAACGTGCCGGCCGACGAGGAGTTCGACCGCGTGATGCAAGCGCCGGATTGAAACTCCAGGTCGAGGTCGGCGCATGGACGGTGAATTGGCCGAGCTGTTCGCCTTCCACATACCGGTGTGGGAGATCATCCTGCGCGGCAGCGCGATCTACTGGTTCCTGCTGCTGCTGTTCCGCTTCATCCTGCGGCGCGATGCCGGATCGCTGGGCATCGCCGATCTGCTGTTCGTCGTGCTCATCGCCGACGCATCGAGCAACGCGATGCAGGGCGAATACCGCTCGATCGCCGAGGGCTTCGTGCTGCTCGCCACGCTGGCGGCCTGGAACTACATGCTCGACTGGGCCAGCTTCCGCAGCAAAGCGATCAAGCGCCTGATGGAGCCGCCGCCCGAACCGCTGGTCCGCGACGGCAAGATGGTCTGCAAGGCGCTCAAGCGCAACCTGATCACCGAGGACGAACTGAAGTCCAAGCTGCGCGAGAAGGGGATCGAAGCGATGGACGCCATCCGGCTCGCCTACCTCGAAAGCGACGGCCAGATCAGCGTGCTCGAGCGCGCCGGGCCTCAGAGCGGCGCTGGCAAGCAGCACGACCAGCCTGCGCCGCGGCGTCCGGGCGCAGGCTGAGCCGCGCGCGGGCTTTCAGTCTTCGAGCGTGAAGCCCACCTTCAGCGTCACCTGCCAGTGCGCCACCTTGCCGTCCTGCACATGGCCGCGGGTCTCGGTGACCTCGAACCACTGGATGTTGCGCACCGACTCGCTGGCCTTCGAGATCGCGCGCAGCACGGCGTCGTCGCTGCTCGTGGGCGAGGAGCCGGTGAGTTCGAGGAGTTTGTAGACGTGGTTGGACATGGAGCGCTCCTTGACGATGGAACAGGGGCGATGCCGCGGATGGCACCGGCCTGTCCATCATAGGCTTCAGGCCATCGCTTCCTGGTGCTGCATCAGCTCCTCCTTGCGCGCCGCGAGCTGCTCCTTCAGCGCGACCAGATCCATCTTGGACTTGCGCGCCTTGTCGAAGATCTGTTCGCGCTCTTCCTTCACATGGTGATCGATGTATTCGCCGAGCACGATCACCTTGGCATCGAACAGCGCCTCCTCGGGGCCCATGGATTCGATCTGCGCGATCAGTTCCTTGGCCGTCGAATGCTCCACGGTGGCTTCGTCGAGCAGCGCATCGTCGTGGATGGCGGCGCGCGCCGCCGGATAGAAGATCTCTTCCTCGATCTGCGCATGCACGCTCAGCTCGCGGCAGATCTGGTCGGCCAAGGCCTCGCGCTGATCGGCGGGCGCCTTGGCTTCGGCCAGCTTGCTGAATTCCTGGAACAGTTTTTTCACGGCGATGTGGTCCGCGTCCAGTAGATCGACGGCGTCGTTCTTCTTGGGAGGTGCTTTGCTCATGATGCTGATTCCTTTGGTGGGATGTCGTGGGTGGATTTCGTGGGCGGCGCAGCCGCGTGCCTGCGCCAGGGGCCACACTAGAAATCGCACCGTGCCGACCCTGTGAGGGTCTGCATGACATGCGCGTAGGACGAACGCGATCCCCGCGCGACAGCGCTGGCAGCTACTTGGCGCCGCCCGTGTACTTGGTCACGCTCTCGGCCGTGACGTGATAGCCGCTCACGCCCATCATCGAGTCGTTGCGCAGGGTCTGCAGCTTGCCGGTGACCCAAACCGTGTCCATGGCGCGGAACTTCGCACCCTGGCGCGGGCGCACGTGCAGGATCTGATTGGCCGGCGGCGGCGGCGTGTGGATGCAGGCGCCGAAGTAGGGCACCAGCAGGAACTCGGTGACCTCACCCTTGTTCTCCTCGAGCGGCACGATGAAGCCCGGGATCTTCACCTCGACGCCGTTCATCGCCGGATTGGTCGGCGCGTTGTTCGAGACCTCCTGCATCTTCAGCAGCAAGTCGTTGGCGCGCGGATCGCCGTCTTCGAGCTTGCTCAGGTCCATGCCCTTGAATTCCTTCATCGGGTCCCAGTCCTTGGGCACCAGCTCTTCCCACGAGATGAGCCGGGGCTGGCCCGCCGCGGGCTTGGCGGCAGCGGCCTTGCCGCCGATCGGATTGGTCGGCGAGGTCGCCTGCGGCGCGGGGTCGGCCGCGAAGGCCGCGGTTGCAGCGGCGGTGCACAGGGCCATGAGCAGGGGGCGCAGCATCGTCTTCTTCATCTTCAAATCCTCGGTGAGAGTCCATCGGCCAGCGAGAGTCTGTAGGCGCGCACGCCCGGCAGCAGGCTGGCCAGCCAACCGGCTGCGAGCAGGCTGGCGAGCAGTATCCATTCGTTCAGTGTAGGTTCGCTGAGGCGAAGCGCGAGGCCGAACTGGGCCTGCAGCCATGGCGCGAGCAGGGCGATGCCGAGCACCGCCAAGACCACGCCGATCGCCACGCCCAGCAGCGTGACCAGTGCGCCTTCGAGCGCCAGCAGCGCCAGCACGTGGCGCAGGCTGGCACCTACCGCGCGCAGCACCGCGAGCTCGCGGCGGCGTTCGTTGAGGCCGGCCATCACCACCGACACCAGGCCGGCGAGGCTGACCAGCGCGACCAGCGCCGACATCAGCAGGAGTGCGTTCTCGCCGATGCCGACCACGCTCCAGAGCTCGTCGAGCGCCACGCCCGGCAGGATGGCCATCAGCGCTTCGGCGGGGTAGGTCGAGACCCAGCGCTGCACGCCGAACACCGCCGCGCGGTTCTTGAGGCCGACCAGCACTGCGGTCACGTTCTTGGGCGTGAGATCGAACTTGCGCACCTGCTCGGCCGGAATCCGAACGCCCGGCAGCGGCGCGCCGCCGGCCCATTCGAGATGGATGGCTTCCATCGCCGGCAGGCCGATGTGCACCGTGCGGTCGACCGGCGTGCCGGTGCGCGCCAGCACGCCCACCACCGTGAAGGGCTTGTCCGCGTGCTCGGCCACGTTGAGCTCGCCGCTGCCGTGCGCGAGCGTGATCTTCTGGCCCACGTGGTAGCCCAGCCGGTCGGCCACCTCGGCGCCGACGACCGCATCGAAGAGCTCGGCTAGGGCCGTGCCTTCGCGCAGCCGCAGCGGCTGGCGCTCGCCGTAGCGGAAGTGCTGGAAGTACTCGGGCGTGGTCGCGAGCACCGCAAAGCCGCGGTGCGAATCGCCGAGTGAGAGCGGCAGGACCCAGTCCACGCCCGGGTGCTGGGCCAGCGCCTGCACGCTCTTCCACTGCATGTTGTTGGTGGCGGCGCCGATGCGGAACACCGAGTAGAGCAGGAGCTGCGAAGAGCCCGTGCGCGCGCCCACGATCAGGTCGGTGCCCGAGACGGAGGACGAGAAGTTCTCGCGCAGCTCGGTGCGGATGCGTTCGACGCCGAGCAGCAGGAAGGTCGACAGCGCGATCGACAGCACCGTGAGCGCGAGCGTGAAGCGGCGGTTCCAGGCGCTCTTCCAGGCGATGCCGAACAAGGCCTTCATGCAGCGGCTCCCACGGCCGCGGCGCGATTGATATCGGGCAGGAGGATGTGGCGGCCGAAGCGCGCCGCGATGCGCTGGTCATGGCTCACGAACACCAATGCGCTGTGACTGGCCTGGCAGGCCGCGACCAGCACGTCGAGAAAAGCCTCGCGCCGGTCTTCGTCGAGCGCCGAGGTCGGCTCGTCGGCGATCACGACCTCCGGCTGGCCGATCAGCGCGCGTGCCGCCGCCACGCGCTGCTGCTGGCCCACCGAGAGCAGCATGGCCTGGCGCTGCCACAGGCTGGCGTCCAGACCCATCCGTTCCAGAAGCTGCTGTGCCTGCACCCGCGCCGAACCCGCGCGCGAGGCCTGCGCCATGCGGCGGGCCGAGAAGCGGCAAGGCAGGAGCACGTTGTCGAGCACGCTGAGGTAGGGCAGCAGGTTGAACTGCTGGAAGATGTAGCCCACATGCGCAACCCGGTTGCGGTCGCGCGCGCTGCCCGAGAGCGCGGCCCAGTCGTGGCCCAGCAGCGTGACGCGGCCTGCACCGGCCACCAGCACGCCGGCCAGCAACGACAGCAACGTGCTCTTGCCGCAGCCGCTGGGACCGTGCAGGAACACGGCCTCGCCGGCCGCGATCTCGAGCCGCTCGATGTCGATGCAGGGTGCGCCGGCGCCGGGCCAGGCGAAGCGCAGCGACTCGACGCAGAGAACCGGAGTCACTTGCCCCAGGCCAGCCGTGAATTCGGTCGTTTCAGCGTGCGCTTGAACTGGCCTTCGCGCGAAACGATCTGGGCATCGATCTGGCGCATGCCCTTGAAGGCGGTGAACAGGCCGATGTCGATGAATTTCGCCGCTGCCGCATTGGTGCAGTTGAAGGCAAAGGTGCCGTCCAAGTCGGCATGGCCTTCGGCGGCGCCGGTGCCGGCCTCGGCCTTGCCCAGGCCCAGCGCCGTCGATTGCAGTGCGATCGGGCCGAGCTTGCAGTTGGCTGCCGGATCGATCTTGAACAGTTGGTCGGCCGCGCGCAACTGGGCGACCGCAGCCTCCGCGGTCTTCTTCTCGGCATCGGTCTTCGGCGCATGCTCGAAGCCGACGAAATTCTCGAGCGGCGACTCCATCGCAATCACGATCGCCGGCCCGTCTATCGCGACGTCGAGCTTGACCTGGCCGTGCACATGCGCGCGTTGCTGTGCCTGCGCCATGGTGGCCCAGGGCGCCGCCGCGAGCAGGGACGCCAGCGCGAGACCGGAAAAAGCGCGTTGGAAATTCATGCTTTCGCACCTTGCCGGGTCGGCAGCCCCGGCGTGTTGCTCCACTCGCTCCAGCTGCCGGCATAGAGCGCGGTCGGCCCCAGCCCGGCGATCTGCATCGCGAGCAGGTTGGGCACGGCGCTCACGCCGCTGCCGCAGTGATGGACGACCGTTGCGGGATCCCGGCCCGCCAGCAGCGCTTCGAACTCGGCGCGCAACTGGGCGGCCGGCTTGAACTTGCCGTCGGGACCGAGGTTTTCGGTGAAGGGCCGGTTCAGGGCCCCGGGGATGTGACCCGCGATCGGGTCCAGAGGTTCCACCTCGCCGCGATAACGTGCTGCGGCGCGCGCATCGATCAGCGTCTGGTCAGCTTTCTCGAGCCGCGAGGCGACGGTCTGCGTGTCAGCGAGCGCGAGCAAGGGCGTGCCGGCGACGAAGTTCGACTGGAAGCGCGCGGGCTCTTCGCGGGCGGTCACTGCGCCGCCCGCCGCCTGCCAGGCCTGCAGCCCGCCGTCGAGCACGGCCACGGCCTCGTGCCCCATCCACTTGAGCATCCACCAGAGCCGGCCGCAGTAGTTGGCGCCGTTGCGGTCGTAGACCACGGCCTGCATGTTGTTGCCAAAGCCGACGCTGGACAGCCAGGCCGCGAACTTCTCGCGGCTGGGCAGCGGGTGGCGCCCGCCCGAGGCCGGCGGGCCCTCGTCCGTCGTCACGATTACCACCTCGCCGCGCGCGCCGGGCAGGCCGTGCTTCGCGCTCAGGTCGGTGTCGAGATTGACGTAGACCGCGCCGGGAATGTGGGTCGCGCGGTACTGCTCGCCGCCGGCTTCGGGCTTCATCAGGTCGAAGCTGCAGTCGAACACCATCAGCGGAGCGCCGCTGTCCTGCAGCGCCATGAGCTGGTCGACGGAAATCAGGGTCGTGTACATATGAGCTCCTTCAATGCTCTTCCGCAGGCGCCTTGGGCAGCGAGCGCTGGCGCAACACGGTGGCGGCGATGCCGCTCACGACAATCAATGCCATGCCGGCCCAGCCGGCCGCGTCGATGCGGTCGCCGAACAGCAGCACGCTGTAGATCGCCGCGAAGACGATGCCCGAATACTGCAGGTTCGCGACCACCAGCGTACCGCTTTCGGTCTTGGCACTGGAATAGGCGCGCGTCATGCAAAGCTGTCCCAGCGCCGCCAACACGCCCACCGGCACCAGCCACAGCGCATGGCGCCAGGTCCATTCGACCCAGGGCGTGAAGCCGCCCAGCAGGGTGGCCAGCCCGCCCGCCACCGCGGAGCCGAGCGCGAAGTAGAACACCGTGCGCGCCTCGGGCTCGCCGGCCCGCGAGAGCGCCACCACCTGCATGTAGGCGAAGGCGGCGGTCAGCCCGGACAAGAGCCCTATGAGCCCCGCAAAACCCTGGTTGTCGCCCACCGCGGGCTTGAGCATCAGCACCACGCCGCCGAAGCCCGCGAGCACGGTGAGCACCAGCGGGCCCTGCAGCGGCGGCCGCGGTATGCGTCCGTCGCGGCCCGGCACCGGCACCCAGGCGAGCAGGGCGCCCCCGACCAGGAAGGCGGCGATCCACACGCTGCTCATGTAGTTGAGCGTCATCGCGGTGGCGAGCGGCATGTGCGCGATCGCGTAGAACCAGGCGCCGAGCGAGAACACGCCGATCAAACTGCGCCAGGCGTGCATGCCGGGGTAGCGCGTGGCCAGCGTGACGCCGCGGCTTCTCGCCAGCACCCAGAGGAAGACGATGCCGATCAGCCCGCGGTAGAGCACCAGCTCGGCGCTCGTGAACCAGGCCGAGGCGATCTTCACGCACACGCCCATGGTGGCGAAGATCAGTGCGCCCAGCACCATCCAGAGCGCCTGCATCGCGGGGTCTTAAGCCTTCATCTCGTGGCGGTACCACTCATGGAACTGCAGCATGCCGTCTTCCATCGGGCTCTGGTAGGGACCGCTCTCGTCGTCGCCGCGCTGCATCAGCGCGCGGCGGCCGGCGTCCATGCGCTCCGCGATCTCGTCGTCTTCCACGCAGGTCTCCATGTAGGCGGCCTGCTGCGCCTCGACGAACTCGCGCTCGAAGGCGACGATCTCCTCGGGATAGAAGAACTCGACCATGTTGAGCGTCTTCTGCGGGCCCACCGGATGCAGGGTCGAGACCGTGAGCACGTGCGGGTACCACTCGATCATCACGTGCGGGTAGTAGGTGAGCCAGATCGCGCCGTACTTGGGCGGCTTGCCCTCGCGGTACTTGAGCAGCTGCTCCTGCCACTTCTGATAGACCGGGCTGCCGGCGCGGCCGAGCCGGTTGGCGACGCCGACCGTCTGCACCGAGTAGTAGCGATTGAATTCCCAGCGCAGGTCGTCGCAGGTGACAAAGCTGCCGAGGCCCGGATGAAAGGGGCCGACATGGTAGTCCTCGAGGTAGACCTCGATGAAGGTCTTCCAGTTGTAGTTGCACTCGTGCAGCTCGACGCGGTCGAGCGCATAGCCCTCGAAGTCGAGGTCGGCGCGCGGGCCGAGGCTCGCGAGTTCGGCCGCGATGTCGCGCTTCCTGCCCGTGGCGTTCTTCTCGAACAGGAGGCCGTTCCACTCGGTCAGCGGGTAGTTGTGCAGGTTGAGGCAGGGGTCCTGCTCGAAATGCGGTGCGCCAATCAGCTGGCCGGTGGTGCGCGGGTCGGCCGCCGCATAGGTCCAGCGGTGCAGCGGACAGACGATGTTGCCGCCGGTCTGGGCATCGAGCTCGCCGCGGCCCTGCAGAATCAGCGCCTGGCGGTGGCGGCACACGTTGGAAACCAGCTCCACGCCCTTGGGCGTGTGCACCAGCGCGCGGCCCTGCTGCTCCTGCGGCAGGGTGTGGTAGTTGCCCGGCTCGGGCACGGCGAGCCGGTGGCCGACGTAGCGCGGGCCGGCGGCGAAAAGCGTTTGCAGCTCGCGGGCATAGAGCGCCTCGTCGAAGTACGCGGAAACCGGGAGTTGGCTCGAAGCCTGCTGCAGTTGAAGACTTAAATCAGACATGGGTGACCTGACCAAGCTCCCCACAGGGAGAGAAAGAGAACGGAAGGCTGCCGTCGAAGACGGGTGCGACGGCTCGGTGAAAAATGCCGGCGGGTGCCGGCTTGGGAGACCGGGGATTGTACCCGTGGGCATAGGTTCACGCCCCCCGCCCTAAAATGCCCGGTTTCATCCCCGATCGCCGCATGCCCAAGGTGCCTCCCATTTCTCCGCCGGCCCCGCCTGCCTCGCCCGACACCGGTGCACTGCCCGCAAGCTACGAAGCCGGGCTCCAGGAACTCGAACAGCTGGTGACCGAACTCGAATCGGGCCAGTTGCCGCTCGACCAGCTGCTCGGCAGCTACCAGCGCGGCGCGGTGCTGCTCGCGTTCTGCCGCGACAAGCTGCAGGCGGTCGAAGACCAGATCAAGGTGCTCGACGCGGGCGGCCTCAAGGTCTGGACCGGCGAATGACGGTCGCCGATGCCTTGCGCTGGGATGCCCGACGCCTTGCCGCGTGGAGCGATCCGCAGCTGGCGCGCGTCGAGGCCGCGCTGTCGCAATGGGTCGGCATCGACGCGCCGGTGCTGCTCGGCGACGCGATGCGCTATGCCGTGCTCGACGGCGGCAAGCGGCTGCGTCCCTTGCTGGTGTTCGCGGCCAGCGAGGCCGTCGGCGGCCAGGCCGAGGCCGCGCTGCGCGCTGCCTGCGCGGTCGAGCTGATCCATGCCTATTCGCTGGTGCACGACGACCTGCCGTGCATGGACAACGACGTGCTGCGCCGCGGCAAGCCGACCGTGCACGTGAAGTTCGGCGAAGCCGATGCACTCCTGGCCGGCGATGCCTTGCAGGCGCTGGCCTTCGAATTGCTCACGCCCGATGGCGACGGCATCGCGCCCGTGGTGCAGGCGACCCTGTGCCGCCTGTTGGCCCGTGCGGCCGGCAGCCAGGGCATGGCCGGCGGCCAAGCCATCGATCTCGCGAGCGTCGGCGTGGCGCTCGACGAGGCGCAGCTGCGCGAGATGCATCGGCTCAAGACCGGCGCCCTGCTGCAGGGCAGCGTCGAGATGGGCGCGGCTTGCGGCGGCACCATCGCGGCCGATGCGCTCGCGGCGCTGCGCGACTACGGTGCGGCCATCGGCCTCGCCTTCCAGGTGGTGGACGACATCCTCGACGTCGTCGCCGATTCGCAGACCCTGGGCAAGACCGCCGGCAAGGACGCCGCGAGCGACAAGCCCACCTACGTGTCCCTGCTCGGCCTCGACGGCGCGCGGGCCCAGGCCCGCGAACTGCTGGCCCAGGCGCTGGCCGCGCTCGATCGCAGCACGCTGGCCGATACCGGCGCGCTGCGCGCGCTGGCCCACATGGTCGTGGACCGCGACCGATAACAAAAAAGTCTCCCCATGGCTCCGTTGCTCCCCACGATCCACGATCCTTCCGTCCTGCGGCAGTTCGACCGCGCGCAGCTCAAGCAGCTGGCCGACGAAGTGCGCAGCTGCGTGCTCGACAACGTGTCGCGCACCGGCGGGCACCTGAGCTCCAACCTCGGCACGGTCGAGCTCACGGTCGCGCTGCACCATGTGTTCAACACGCCGCACGACCGGCTGGTGTGGGACGTGGGCCACCAGACCTATCCGCACAAGATCCTGACCGGCCGGCGCGAGCGCATGCCCACGCTGCGCCAGATCGGCGGCATCTCCGGCTTTCCGCAACGCACCGAGAGCGAGTACGACACCTTCGGCACCGCGCATTCGTCGACCAGCATCTCGGCCGCGCTCGGCATGGCGATGGCGGCCAAGCAGAAGGGCGAGGACCGCCACGCGGTCGCGATCATCGGCGACGGCGCGCTGACCGCCGGCATGGCCTTCGAGGCGCTCAACAACGCGGGGGTCTGCCACTGCAAGCTGCTGGTGATCCTGAACGACAACGACATGTCGATCAGCCCGCCGGTCGGCGCGCTCAACCGCTACCTCGCGCAGCTCATGAGCGGCAACTTCTACGCCGCGGCCAAGAACGTCGGCAAGACCGTGCTGCGCGCCGCGCCGCCGCTGTTCGAGCTGGCCAAGCGCTTCGAGCAGCATGCCAAGGGCATGGTGGTGCCGGCCACGCTGTTCGAGCAATTCGGCTTCAACTACGTCGGCCCGATCGACGGCCACGACATCGATTCGCTGGTGCCGACGCTCGAGAATCTCAAGCATCTCGAAGGCCCGCAGTTCCTGCACGTGGTCACCAAGAAGGGCCAGGGCTACAAGCTGGCCGAGGCCGATCCGGTGGCCTACCACGGGCCTTCCAAGTTCGATCCGGCGGTCGGCCTCGTCAAGCCCGCCACGGCGCCCAAGCAGACCTTCACGCAGGTCTTCGGCAGCTGGCTGTGCGACATGGCCGCGCAGGACGGCCGGCTGGTCGGCATCACGCCCGCGATGCGCGAGGGCTCGGGGCTGGTCGAGTTCGAGCAGCGCTTTCCCGAGCGCTACTACGACGTCGGCATCGCCGAGCAGCATGCGGTCACCTTCGCGGCCGGCCTGGCCTGCGAAGGGCTCAAGCCGGTGGTCGCGATCTATTCGACCTTCCTGCAGCGCGCCTACGACCAGCTGATCCACGACGTTGCGATCCAGAACCTGCCGGTGGTGTTCGCGCTCGACCGCGCCGGCCTGGTGGGTGCCGACGGCGCCACGCATGCGGGCGCCTACGACATCGCCTTCATCCGCTGCATTCCCAACATGAGCCTGGCCTGCCCGGCGGACGAGGCCGAGTGCCGGCAGCTGCTCTCCAGCGCCTTCGCGCAGAACCATCCGGTGGCGGTGCGCTATCCGCGCGGCGCTGGCGCCGGCGTCACGCCCGGTCTCACGCTCGACGCGCTGCCCTTCGGCAAGGGCGAAGTCCGCCGCGAAGGCAAGCGCATCGCCATCCTCGCTTTCGGCACCTTGCTCTATCCGGCGCTGAAGGCCGCAGAGGCGCTCGATGCCACGGTGCTCAACATGCGCTGGGCCAAGCCGCTCGACGTCGAGCTGCTGCTGCAGGTGGCCGGCACGCACGATGCCATCGTGACGATCGAGGAGGGTGCCGTCATGGGCGGCGCGGGCAGTGCCGTGCTGGAAGCCTTGCAGGCCGCGCAGGTGGACAAGCCCGTGCTGCAACTCGGCCTGCCCGATCGCTTCATCGAGCATGGCGACCCGGGCAAGCTGTTGGCCAGCATCGGCCTCGATGCGGCGGGCATCGAGCAATCGATCCGGCAGCGCTTCGGCGATGCGTCTGCCGCAGGGAAAACCCCCCCCGGCACGGTGTAAGCACTTTTTACAATCGCGCTCGACTCAACAAGTCAGCAACGCGGCCACAAGCCGCGTTCTCGTTTTTCAATGCACTCGGAGTGAATTCAATGGATCGTCGTTCCCTCATCAAAAACGCAGGCATCGCCGGCGTCCTCGCTGCCGGCATCGCGCCGGCAGTCCATGCGCAGGCCGCGGTTCGCTGGCGTCTGGCATCCAGCTTCCCGAAGTCGCTGGACACCATCTTCGGAACGGCCGAGACGTTCTCGAAAAAGGTGAGCGACATTACGGGCGGCAAGTTCCAGATCTCGGTGCATGCCAGTGGTGAGCTGATGCCGGCCTTGGGTGTGCTCGACGGCGTGCAGAACGCTTCGGTCGAGATGGCGCACACCGCGCCGTACTACTTCTACGGCAAGGACCCGACCTTCGCGTTGGGCTGTGCGGTGCCCTTCGGCATGAACACGCGCCAGATGAACGCATGGATGTACGAAGGCAACGGCCTGAAGCTGATGCGCGAGTTCTACGCCAAGTACAACGTTTTCAGTCTGCCGGGCGGCAATACGGGCGCGCAGATGGGCGGCTGGTTCCGCAAGGAAATCAAGTCGGTCGCCGACCTGAAGGGCCTGAAGTTCCGCACCAACCCGATCGCGGGCAAGGTGCTCGAGCCCTTCGGCATGATCCCGCAATCGATCCCGGGCGCCGACCTGTATCCCGCGCTCGAGAAGGGCACGATCGACGCGCTCGAGTGGGTCGGCCCGTACGACGATCAGAAGCTCGGCTTCAACAAGGTCGCGCCGTTCTACTACTACCCCGGCTGGTGGGAAGGCGGCCCGCAGCTGGACTTCTATATCAATAGCAAGGCATGGGAAGGCCTGCCGGCCGAATACAAGGCGGTGGTCGAGGTGGCCGCTGCGCATGCCCACGTCACGATGACGGCCAAGTACGATGCCAAGAACCCGATCGCGCTCAAGCAGCTGGTCGGTTCCGGCACCAAGCTGCGCCCCTTCACGCAGGACGTGATGAACGCGGCCTTCAAGTCGGCCCAGCAGATCTACGCGGACCTGAACAACAGCAACCCGGAGTGGAAGAAGGTCTACACCGACTACGCCAAGTTCCTGGCCGACCAGAATGCCTGGTTCCGCTTCACCGAAGGCACCTACGATCGCTTCATGCAGCAGCAGAAGCTCTGAGCGCGCTTCGCTTCAAGACAAAAAGCCCCGCCGGTTACGGCGGGGCTTTTTTCATGGCGATGCGCTCGGCGACGCGTTCGGCAAAGCCCGTGAGCAGCCGCGCGTCGGCCGAATGGAACCAGGTGACGGCGCCATTGCGGCGGCGCACCAGCAGGCGCGGCGCAATGACACGCTCGAGCCAGCGCCAGTGCACGAGCTTGAGTTGCGCCACGTCGGCCGCATGCTCGCGCTTGGTCCAGAGCCAGGTCTGCGTGAGCACATCGCCTTCGAGGCGCGTGCGGCTGTAGACGATCCAGTAGCCGACCCAGAGGATGCACAGGGCCGCCACTCCAAAAACCAGGAGGCTGGGCGTGGACCAGTCGACGCTCCGCAGCGACGGCAGGCTCCAGAGGCCGAAGCCGATCAGGTCGATCACCAGAACGACCGCCAGCGTTCGCACGAAAGGCGGGTAGGCCGGGCTCTCCAGCGCGACAGGGGCGTCGACTGCGTCGCTCACTGCTTCTTGTCGGCGCCAGGGCTCGGGGGCTCGGGCTCCGGCATCGGCAGGGCGTCGGGCTCGGCCGGCTTCTGGGTGCCGAACGGATCTTCCATGTTGATGCTGCTGCCCGGCCCCTGCGAGTCGGCCGGCATCTCGAGCTGCACCTTGTCGACGTCGACCTCGATCTTCTTGTCGAGGAACACGGTAACGGTCTGCGGGAAGAAGATCACGATCGCCACCAGCAGCAGCTGCAGCCCGACCCACGGGATCGCGCCCAGGTAGATGTCGCGCGAATCGATCTTGCGCGGCAGCGCGTTGTTCTTGAACAGCGTGTCGGCGATGCCGCGCAGGTAGAACAGCGCGAAGCCGAAGGGCGGATGCATGAAGGAGGTCTGCATGTTCACGCACAAGAGCACGCCGAACCACACCATGTCGATGCCGAGCTTGGCCGCGACCGGCCCGAGCATCGGCAGGATGATGAAGGCGATCTCGAAGAAGTCGAGGAAGAAGGCCAGGAAGAAGACGAAGATGTTGACGACGATCAGGAAGCCGATCTGTCCGCCGGGCAGGCCCGAGAGCATGTGCTCGATCCACTTCGCGCCGTCCACGCCCTGGAACACGAGCGAGAACACGCGCGAGCCGATCAGGATGAAGACCACCATGGCGGTGAGGCGCATGGTGCCGTTCATCGCTTCCTTGAGCATCGGCCAGTTGAGCCGCCGGTGGAGCGCGGCCAGCAGCAGCGAGCCGACGGCGCCCATCGCGCCGGCCTCGGTCGGCGTCGCGATCGCATGCTCCATGAAGGGCAGGCCGCCCATCGAGCCGAGCACGGCGAAGATCAGGATGGCCGAGGGGATGATGCCGCGCAGGCACTTGCCCCACAGCGCCCAGCCGACGAGCGTGCGTGCGGTGACCGGCACGCCGGGCACGTAGCTCGGGCGGATGCGCGAAACCAGGAAGGTGTAGAGCGCGAAGATCAGCACCTGCAGGATCGAGGGCCCCCACGCGCCCTTGTACATCTGGCCGACGTCGGTGCCGAGCTGGTCGGCCATGACGATCAGCACGAGGGAAGGCGGCACCAGCTGCGTGATGGTGCCCGAGGCCGCCAGCACGCCGGTGGAGTAGCGCATGTTGTAGCCGTAGCGCATCATCACCGGCAGCGAGATCATCGCCATCGCGATCACCTGGCCGGCCACGGTGCCGGTGATGGCGCCGAGGATGAAGCCGACGATGATCACCGAGTAGCCGAGGCCGCCGCGCACCGGGCCGAAGAGCTGGCCCATCGAGTCGAGCATGTCCTCGGCCAGGCCGCACTTCTCGAGCACGGAGCCCATCAGCGTGAAGAAGGGGATTGCCAGCAACGTCTCGTTGGACAGGATGCCGAACACGTTGAGCGGCAGGTTGGCCATGAAGCCGGCCGGGAACCAGCCCATCTCGATCGCGATGAAGCCGCTGAGCAGGCCCAGCGCCGAGAGCGAAAACGCGACCGGAAAACCGATCAGCATAATCACGATCAGCCCCGCGAACATGATCGGGGCGAAATTTTCCATCTGCATTTCTTATCCTGCGAAGCGGTGCGTGGGACAGCGGGGACTCGTGGCGGCGGTGCTCACTGCACCGGCTTCTCGTAGTGCGTGTCCATCTCGATCAGGCCGCGCAGGTAGGCGACGCGCTTGATGATTTCCGCCACGCCCTGCAGGAACATGGCGCCGAAGCCCAGCGGCATCATCAAGGCCGCGGGCCAGCGGATGAGGCCGCCGATGTTGCCCGACATCTCACCGCTCCTGAGCATGCCGAGGAAGAAGGGGAGGGTCAGCCAGAAGAGCAGGCCCATCACCGGCAGCAGGAAGAAGACCAGGCCGAAGAGGTCGACGTACACCGGGCCATTGCGCCTGAGCTTGCCGTAGATGATGTCCACGCGCACGTGTTCGTTGAGCTTGAGCACGAGCGGCGCGCCGAGCATCACGGTGGCGGCGAACAGGTACCACTGGATCTCGAGCCACGCATTGGAGCTGAAGTCCAGGCCGTAGCGCACGAAGGCGTTGCCGGCGGAGATCACCGAGGCGGCGAGGACGGCCCACGCCGCCACCTTGCCGAACTGGGCACTGATCCAGTCCATGGCCAGCGCGAATTTGAGGAATGCGGACAAGGCTTGTCTCCCTGCGGGAAAAGTTCTGGCGCCAGTCGGGGGGGGGGTCGGCGCAAAGCCCGCAATGGTAACGCCGTGCTGCAAGGCCTCGACAGGGCGCGAGCGACGGGTTTACCCGTGGAGTTCCATGGCCGTAGCGAGCCGCAAGGCAGGTGGCCATAATGGCCCATGCCTTCGAGCCCGCCGTCCAGCACGCCCTTCGGCACCCCCAGCCTGCCTTTTTCGATCGATTCGCCCGACATGCGTCGTGCGGGCCGCGAACTGCTCTCGCTGGCGCTGATCGATGCGCGCAATTACACGCTGCATCTGCTTTCGCTTTACGAACAGGCGCTGGGTTCTGCTGCGTTGGCCGTTCCCCGCCAGGACGGGGTCGAGCCGCCGGTGTGGTTGGCCGGCCACATCGGCTGGTTCGCGGAATGGTGGATCGGGCGCAATACCCAGCGCGCCTTCGGGGTCGACTGCCCGGTGCGTCCGACGCGGCTGGCTGCGATCGAACCGCAGGCCGACGCGTGCTGGAATCCGGCGCAGATCGCCTGGGTGGACCGCTGGTCGCCCCAGCTGCCCGATCTCGCGCAGACCAAGGCCTATCTGCTCGACACGCTGGAAAGCACGCTCGAACTGCTCGAACATGCAGTCGAGACCGATACCGGTCTTTACTTCTACCGGCTCGCGCTGTTCCACGAAGACTTGCGCGGTGAGCAACTGGTGGTGATGGCCCAGACGCTGGGTTTGCCGCTGGGCATCGAGCAGGAGCCGGCCGCGGTCGAGCGCGAGCCGCTCCTCATGCCGGCCACCGCCTGGGAGCTGGGCGTGGCCGACGCCGGCTTCGCGTTCGCGCAGGAGCGAGGCGTGCTCCAGGTCGAAGTGCCGGAGTTCGAGATCGACGCCCAGCCCGTCACCTGGAGCCAGTACGTGGAATTCGTCGACGACGGCGGCTACGACCGCGAGGACTTGTGGCATCCCGAAGGACTCCTGTGGCTCGAGCGGCAGGCCGAAGGGCGGCGCGGCCCGCGCCATGTGGCCCAGATCGGCGCCGCGCGCCATGGTGCCGGCGGTTCCGTGCTGCAGCAGCGTTTCGGCCGGACGGTGCGCGCGGCGGGCAACCAGAGCGCGGTGCACGTGGCCTGGTGGGAGGCCGATGCCTGGGCGCGCTGGGCCGGGCGCCGTCTTGCGACCGAGGTGGAGTGGGAAATCGCGGCCCACACCGCCGCGCGCCGCGGCTTCCGCTGGGCCGACGTCCATGAATGGACCGCGGGCACGCTGAAGCCCTGGCCGGGCTTCCGTGCCGATCCCTGGAGCGGCGGCACCGAGTTCGATCCGCAGCCGGTCTTCGGCCAGGCCCACGTGCTGCGCGGCGCATCGCTCGCCACGCGCGCGCGCCTGCGCTCGCCGAAGCGCCGCGGCTTTGCGATGCCGCAGCGCGACGACGGTTTCTTCGGGTTCCGCACTTGCGCATATTGACAACAACATCAACGGAAAGGGCGCTGCCGAATGGCTCGCGTGCGTGACCCGGCCGGCTACGACGGCCAGCGAGAAATGATTCTTTCCAATGCGGCGCAGCTGTTCGCGCAGCGCGGCTTTGCGGGTACTTCGATGAACGAGGTGGCCGCAGCCTGCGGCGTGTCGAAGGCCACGCTCTATCACTACGTGCGCGACAAGCACGACCTGGCGGTGCGCATCGCCGAGGAGCACGTGCAGAGGCTCGAGTCGGTGGTGCAGGAGGTGCTGCGCGAGCACCAGGCGCCCGAGGCCCGGCTCGCCGAACTCATCCGGCGCTTCGTGGCGGAGTACGCGATTGCCCAGAACGCCCAGCGCGTGCTGACCGAAGACGTGCGCTTCCTGCGCGAAGAGGACCAGGAGCGCATCTTGAACGTGGAGCGGCGCGTGGTCGCGGCCTTCGCGCGCACCATCGCCGAGGTGCGCGGCGAGGATCCGCAAAGCAAGCTCGGCAAGCCGATGGCGATGCTGCTGTTCGGCATGATCAACTGGATGTTCACCTGGCTCAAGCCGGGGCGCGAACTCGATCACGACGCGATCGGCGCGATGGTGTCCGAACTCTTCTTCGGCGGCGTTCGGGCCGTGACGCTTCCGGAGGCGCTCGCGGCCGATCAGCGGCATGCCACAATCCGCGGCACCCCCGCAGCGTAGACCTCACATGAGCATCAAGAGCGACAAATGGATCCGGCGCATGGCCGAGAAGAACGGCATGATCGAGCCCTTCGAACCAGGCCAGATCCGCGAGCAGGACGGCCATCGCATCATCAGCTACGGCACCTCGAGCTACGGCTACGACATCCGCTGCGCGCCCGAGTTCAAGGTCTTCACCAACATCCACAGCACGGTGGTCGATCCGAAGAACTTCGACGAGAAGAGCTTCGTCGATTTCCATGGCGACAGCTGCATCATCCCGCCCAACAGCTTCGCGCTGGCACGCACGATGGAGTACTTCCGCATCCCGCGCAACGTGCTGACCATCTGCCTGGGCAAGAGCACCTATGCGCGCTGCGGCATCATCGTCAACGTCACGCCCTTCGAGCCCGAATGGGAAGGCTACGTGACGCTGGAATTCAGCAACACCACGCCGCTGCCGGCCAAGATCTATGCCGGCGAGGGTTGCGCGCAGGTGCTGTTCTTCGAGAGTGACGAGGTCTGCGAAACGAGCTACAAAGACCGCGGCGGCAAGTACCAGGGCCAGCGGGGTGTGACACTGCCGAAGGCCTGAGCAGGAGAGCGTCATGAAGTGGGAAGGCAACCGCGAATCCGACAACGTGGAAGACCGCCGGGACGAAGGCGGCGGCGGCTTCGGCGGCTTGCCGATCGGCGGGCGGAGTGTCGGCATCGGCACCATCGTCGTGGCACTGCTTGCGGGCTGGATCTTCGGCATCAATCCGCTCACGCTGCTCAGCATGTTCGCCGGCGGCGGCGAAGCGCCGATCGTCCAGCAGCAGCAGCGGGCTCCGGCGCCGCCGGCCAACGACGAGGCGGCACGCTTCGTCTCGGTCGTGCTGGCCGACACCGAGGACGTCTGGACCCCGATCTTCCAGCAGGCCGGTTCGACCTACCGCCAGCCCAGGCTGGTGTTGTTCCGCGGCGCCACGCCCACGGCCTGCGGCACCGGCCAGAGCGCCATGGGTCCCTTCTACTGTCCGGGCGACCAGAAGGTCTACATCGATCTCGGCTTCTTCGACACCCTGAAGCGCGAACTCGGCGCCCCGGGCGAGTTCGCGCAGGCCTACGTGATCGCGCATGAGGTCGGCCACCATGTGCAGAACCAGCTCGGCATCACGGGCAAGGTCGATTCGATGCGCGGCCGCATCAGCCAGGCCGACAGCAATGCACTGAGCGTGCGCGTCGAACTGCAAGCCGACTGTTTCGCCGGCGTCTGGGCCAACAAGGCGCAGAACGCGCGCCAGATCCTCGAGCAGGGCGACGTGGAGTCGGCGATGAACGCCGCCGCGAAGATCGGCGACGACGCGCTGCAGCGTTCGGCCGGCCGGGCGGTGGTGCCCGACAGCTTCACCCACGGCACCAGCGCCCAGCGCCAGCGCTGGTTCACGAACGGGCTGAAGAGTGGTTCGATGAAGGCCTGCGACACTTTCAATACCCGCAATCTTTGAGGCGCAGGGGCTCGATGGCCCGTTTTTACTGCGATGCCTGCTATCGAAAAGATAGCTGGCCGCGAAGTCACCGCACTGTCATCGCCGTCTTTTGCCGCAGTGCGACAATACCCGGCTTCATGACAAGCTCCTTCTCCAATCTTTCCCTGGCCGAACCGCTGGCGCGCGCCGTGGCCGAAATGGGCTACGAAACCATGACGCCGATCCAGGAGCAGGCCATTCCGGTGGTCCTCGCGGGCCAGGACGTGATGGGCGCGGCGCAGACCGGCACCGGGAAAACCGCTGCCTTCTCGCTGCCGCTTTTGCAGCGCATGCTCAAGCACGAGAACAGCTCGACCTCGCCGGCGCGCCATCCGGTGCGTGCCCTGGTGCTCCTGCCCACGCGCGAGCTGGCGGACCAGGTGGCGCAGCAGGTCAAGCTCTACGCCAAGCACACCCAGTTGCGCAGCGCGGTGGTGTTCGGCGGCATCGACATGAAGCCGCAGACGCTGGAACTCAAGAAGGGCGTCGAGGTGCTGGTCGCCACGCCGGGCCGGCTGCTGGACCATATCGAAGCCAAGAACGCGGTGCTCAACCAGGTCGAATACGTGGTGCTCGACGAGGCCGACCGCATGCTCGACATCGGCTTCCTGCCCGACCTGCAGCGCATCCTCTCGTTCCTGCCCAAGCAGCGCACCACTTTGCTGTTCTCGGCCACCTTCTCGCCCGAGATCAAGCGTCTCGCGGGCAGCTACCTGCAGAACCCGGTCACCATCGAGGTGGCGCGACCGAACGAAACCGCTTCCACCGTCGAACAGCATTTCTACAGCGTGAGCGACGACGACAAGCGCCGCGCGCTCAAGCAGATCCTGAAGCAGCGCGGCCTCAAGCAAGCCTTCGTCTTTGTCAACAGCAAGCTGGGCTGCGCGCGGCTTGCGCGTTCGCTCGAACGCGAAGGTTTGAATACCACCGCCCTGCACGGCGACAAGAGCCAGGACGAGCGCCTGAAGGCGCTCGCGGCCTTCAAGGCCGGCGAGGTCGACCTGCTGGTGGCCACCGACGTCGCGGCGCGCGGCCTCGACATCAAGGACGTGCCGGCGGTCTTCAACTTCGACATTCCGTTCAACGCCGAAGACTACGTGCACCGCATCGGCCGCACCGGCCGCGCCGGCGCCTCCGGCCTGGCGGTGAGCTTCGCGAGCGGCGGCAACGACGTGCGCCTGGTGGCCGACATCGAGAAGCTGATCAAGAAGAAGATCGAGCTGGAACCGATCGAGTTCGAGGAAGACCGCCCGCGCGGCCGCATCAACGACGGCCGCCGCCACTGGCGCGACGAAGGCGAGGCCGGCGATGCGCGCGACGTGCTCGACCAGCCGCGCGAACGCAGCGAAGCCCGTCCTGTGCGCAGTGGCCGGCCGCACCGCGCACCCGCGGCACCGCGCGATCCCTTCTTCGAGCAGCCCTACGAAACGCCGGAGCGCGAAGCCGCGCCGGCCTGGGAAGCGGCCGCCAAGACCACGCCCTCGCGCGGCATCTCGAGCAACATCAAGAGCAAGCGCAAGGTCGCGGCGCTGTTCAAGACCGCAGCACAGCCGAATTAGGGGCTCAGCCCGGCTTCTGCGCTGCCGGGCAGCGGGCCTGGATCAGTTCGCGCTCCTCGAGCGTCGCGCCCATGCGCACCGCGCTCAGGCAGCCGCCCCAGACGCAACCGGTATCGGTGGACAACAGGTCGGGCCGAGAGAGCCAGCCCAGCGTCGACCAGTGCCCGCAGGCGATGGTGGCGGCTTGCGTCCTGCGGCCAGGCACGTCGAACCACGGCATGAAACCCGCGGGCGCGGACGCGGTCCCGTCCTTGGTTTCGAATTCCATCAGGCCATCCGTCGTACAGAAACGCAGCCGCGTGAGCGCATTGACGATCGCGCGCAGCCGCGCATGGCCACTGAGCGTGTCGCTCCACTGCGCGGGCTCGTTGCCGTACATCTCGTGCAGGAATTCGCCGGATGCGGAACCGCGCAGCACCGACTCGACCTCGGCCGCGTAGACCAGCGTATCGGCCACGCTCCACTGCGGCAGCACGCCCGCATGCACCATCAGCAGGTCGCCGCCGCCCACCGAGCGGTGCAGCGCCATGGGCTGCTGGCGCAGCCAGTCGAGCAGGGCCTCGCGGTCGGGCGCTTCGAGCACGCCGTGCAGCGTGTCCTTGCGCCCGAGCTTGCGCGCGCCCTGTGCGACGCCGAGCAGGTGCAAGTCGTGGTTGCCGAGCACGGTCTTCGCCGCGCCGCCGTAGCGCTGCACGCGCCGCAGCACCTCGGCCGACGCGGGGCCGCGGTTGACCAGGTCGCCCAGGAGCACCAGGGTGTCGCGGCTGGGAGAGAAAGCGATGTCGTCGAGCAGGCGCTGCAGGGGCTCGTCGCAGCCCTGCACATCGCCGATCAGGTAGAGTGCCATCTCCCCATTCTCTCCCGCATACATGGATGTTTTTCTGCTGGCCTTGCTGACCACGCTCAACGCGTTGTTCGCAATGTCCGAAATGGCCCTTTCCACCAGTCGTCGAGCGCGGCTCGCGGCGCTGGCCGAAGCGGGGGATACGGGGGCGGAGGCTGCGCTCAAGCTGATGGAGGATCCGACGCAGTTTCTCTCCAGCGTGCAGATCGGCATCACCTCGATCGGCATGTTGAGCGGCATCGTCGGCGAGGCGGCCTTCGCGGCGCCGCTCGCGTACTGGATGGAAGGGCTGGGTCTGGGTGCGGGCGGTGCGAGCTTCGTGTCGACGGCCATCGTGGTGACCTGCATCACCTTCTTCACGATCGTCTTCGGCGAGCTGGTGCCCAAGCGCATCGGCCAGCTCTACCCCGAGCCGGTGGCGCGCTACGTGGCGCGGCCGATGCGCGCGCTGGCCACCGCCGCCAAGCCCTTCGTGCTCTTGCTGTCGGGTGCCACGGCCGCCATGCTCAAGTTGCTGCGCATCGATTCGAGCGCGGCCCGCATGATGACCGAGGAGGAGATTTCCGCCAGCCTCGAGGAAGGCGTCGATGCCGGCGTGATCGAAATGCACGAGCACCAGATGGTGCGCAATGTGTTCCATCTCGATGATCGCCGGCTGAGCTCGCTGATGGTGCCGCGTGCCGATATCGAATGGCTGGAGGCCTCTTTCACCGTCGCGCAGAGCCTGCAGAAGGTGTCTGCTGCGAGCGCGCTCAACCTGGTCCACTCCTGGTACCCGGTGTGCCGCACCTCGCTGGACGATGTGGTGGGCGTGATCAGCGTGGCGCACCTGTTGACGTTGAGCCCGACGCACGAGGGCACCATCGAGTCGGTGGCGCAGCCCGCGGTGTTCGTGCCCGAGACGCTCACCGGCATGGAGCTGCTGGAGCAGTTCCGCACGCGCGCCGGCCGGCTGGTGTTCGTGGTCGACGAATACGGCGTGGTGCAGGGCCTCATGACGCCGCGCGACTTGCTGGAAGCGATCACCGGCGAGCTGCAGACCGCCACCCAGGGCGATGCCTGGGCCCACGAACGGCCCGACGGCGTGTGGGAGCTCGACGGCCTGATGCCGGTGTCCGAACTGCGCGCGCGGCTCGGCATCCGCGAGCTGCCCGAGGAGGAGCGCGGGCGCTACAACACCGTGGCGGGTTTGCTGATCTTCGTCTCCGGCCATCTGCCCGAGCTCGGCGAGCGCATCGATTGCGAGGACTGGAACTTCGAGATCACTGCGATCGACGGCAGGCGCATCGACCGCGTGCTGGCGCGTCCGCTCAGCGTGGCCGCGCACGCCGCGAGCTGATCGCCGGCGGCGTCGAGCAAAAGCCTATCCGCCGAGCCTCATTTTCACCGGGGGTACGGATGCGCCGGCCGCCATTTCCAGGGCGGTACGGGGTCGCGTTCGGCCCACAAGCCCACGCGCCTGGCCCTGGCCTCGCGTTCGGCGAAGCCGTACTGGCCGCGCTCGGTCGGGCTCTGCTCCGAGGCATGGGCGCGCGACCACCAGGCCATGCCGACGGTGAGCATGGCGAGACCGACATCGAGCGTCTTCGGGCAGCGGGCGTCGGTGCAGGACGCGGGCGCCACCCACACTTCGCAGACGCGACGGTCGTAGCGGTCGGTCTGGCCGCAGTCCAGCCGCGCGGTCTTGCGGTAGGCGATGTCCGAAAGCGCGCGCTTGGCGCGGCGGCCGTAGGGTTGGCCGAACTCGGGCGCATCGATGGCATGCAGCCGCACGGTGAGCCGGCGGTAGGCGCCGGGCTCGCCGCAACGAAGCTTGAGGGTGTCGCCGTCGCTGACGGCGACGACGAGGCAGAGGAGGGCAGCAGAAAGCATGGAGGCAAACCGGGCGATGCTAACGCGCGACTTCCCGGCGCCAGAGCCCCCTGATCAGCCCTCGCATGCGCGCTGGAGTTCGGCGGGGCATCGATGAAATGGCGAAGCGCTTGTCCCGGTTGTGAGAATCAGTCTTGCACCCCGGTCGGCCTGTGGCTTCAAAGCCCCGAATGGCGAGGTTTGCATGCGAATTCCTCAAAAGTCGCTTTGGAAAGTAACTATTTGTGTGATTCAATCGACCCCCGGAGTGAGGACCAGTCGAGGGATTTCATGAAGAAACTGCTGAGCATCGTGTGCGCGACAGCCTTGGTCTGTGGATGCGCAACCCGGCCCCAGGAGGGCCCCGGTTCGGGTTCCGGCGCGGACTACGTGCCCATGGTGGCGCCGTCGGCGGTCGAAAGCTCGGTCTACGAGCAGGACGTGGCCAAGTGCCGCGCGAACGCGAAGAACGTGCCTTTCAACGCCAGCCAGCACGACGACGCGCTGGTCGTGGTCGACGGGGGCGTGATCGGCGTCGGCATCCTGCAAGGATGGCCGACGCTCGTCGGCGGCGTGGTGATCGGCGGGCTGGTCGGCTTCAACCACTGGGTCTACACGCCCGAGCGGCGCGCCTGGAAGACCAAGCAGGAAACCGTGATGGCCAACTGCATGGCGCAAAAGGGCTACATCAACACCGACCCAAGCGTGCGCGTCACCTGGGTGCCGCCTGCACTGCGGGCGGTGGAAAGCATCCGGCCCACGGGCCGGGACACCTACAACGTGGAGCAGCTCGCCAAGGCGCAGCGTTGCAACGCCACGCCGCAGGCGACGCTGGTGGAGAAGGGGCCGGGCTTCGAGCGCCACACCGTGGCCTGCACCAACGGCCAGGTCATGGCGGTGCGCTGCGAGTTCGGTCAATGCCGGGTGAGCCAGATGACGGCGCTGCGCAGCTAGTCGCCAGCAGCCAATACCGCCTGTAGAGCGGGCCCCCTAGTCGATCTTCAGCACACGGCTGGAGCTCCCCTGCCGCTTGGGCAGCGTGAGGCGCAGCACGCCGTCCTCCAGCTTGGCGACGGCGGTCTTTTCGTCCACGTCGCTGCCGAGCGTGAAGCCGCGCGACACGCTGCCGTGATAGGTTTCTTTCGTCAGCGTGCGGCCGTGCTTTTCTTCCAGCTCCTTCTTGATCTCGGCGGCGATGGAGACGTAGTTGCCGTCGATCGAGACGCGGATGTCCTCCTTCTTCGCGCCCGGGATCTCCGCGCTGACCAGGTATTCCTTGTCGTTCTCGCTGATGTCGACGCGAATGTCGGACGGCACGTCCACCTCATCCAGCATCTGCAGCGGCCGCGCCCAGCGGCGCATCATTTCGGGGAACAGGTTGTCGATGCGCTCGAGACGGGTAAAGGCATTCATGGTGAATGGCTCCAGGTAGGTTGAACAACACGTCGCTCCGTTCCATGATTCATGAACGGCGACACCCAAGGAATATGGTCGACCCTTGCCAAGCCCCTGGCGTGCCCGCGGAATTCGGCTAGCGGAAGAGAGATGGCCCAACGATTCGATGTCTGCAACGGCGATGCCGACGGCCTGTGCGCTGCCGTGCAATGGCGGCTGCACGAGCCCGCGCCCGCGGCGCTGCTGACCGGCCTGAAGCGCGAGATCGCGCTCGTCGGGCGCGTGCCCGCGAAGGCCGGCGACGAGCTCAATGTCTTTGACCTGTCGATGCGGCCCAACCGGGGGGCCTTGCAGCGCCTGCTCGACGCCGGCGTGCGCGTGCGCTATTTCGACCATCACGTGGTGGAGGACATGCCCGCGCACCCGCTGCTCGAGTCGCACGTCGACACCGCCACTGACGTCTGCACCAGCCTGCTCGTCGACCGCCATCTCGGCGGCACCTTTCGCGCCTGGGCGCTGGTGGGCATCTACGGCGACAACCTGGCCGCGGTCGCCGACCGGCTGGCGCTCGATTCGAACGTCGACGCCGGCGACTGCGCGCTGCTGCGGCGGCTCGGGGAAGCGATCAACTACAACGCCTACGGCGACGAGGAGCGCGACGTGCACATCGCGCCGCGCGACTTGCACGCCATCATGCTGCGCTACCGCGACCCGCGCGACATGCTGGCCTACGAGCCCGTGGTCGACGAGATCGATGCGCAGCGCCACAGCGATCTGCAGCAGGCGCTTGCCGTTGCCCCGCTCTGGCAGGATGCGGGCGCCAGCGTGCGCGTGCTGCCGGATGCGCCATGGAGCCGCCGCGTGCTCGGTTGCATCGCCAACGAGCTCGCGAACGCCGAGCCGCAGCGCGCCCATGCGGTGCTCAAGCAGCAGGGCAAGGGCTATTCCGTCAGCGTGCGCGCGCCGCTGGCGTCGCCGTCGGGCGCCCACGCGCTGTGCAGCCGCTTCGGCGGCGGCGGGCGGGCTCGGGCCGCCGGCATCGACGGGCTTGCGCAGGATGAGCTGGAGCGCTTTATCTGCGCCTTCGCGAACGCACGCTGGGGCGAGCCGCCCGGCCCCTGACGCACATCGGTCGCCTCGACGAAGATGCAGGACGCATCAGGAGCGAAACCATGGATCCTCAGGCCAACTCGACGAGTTCGATCAGTGCGCCCGCGCTGCCGCTGCAGCCGATCAGCGAGGAAGTGCTGCTCGAGAAGTACGCCAAGGGCAATGAACGCAGCATCGACGACGTTCGCCGCCGTGTCGCGCGGGCATTGGCGCAGGCCGAGCCGCCCGAGGCACGTGCGCAGTGGGAAGCGCGCTTCCTGCAGGCCTTGCAGGACGGCTTCCTGCCCGCGGGGCGCATCAATTCGGCGGCCGGCACGGCGTTGTCCGCCACGCTGATCAACTGCTTCGTGCAGCCGGTCGGCGACTCGATCGCGCAGGAGGAAGAAGGCCATCCGGGCATCTACACCGCGCTCACCGAGGCCGCCGAGACCATGCGCCGCGGCGGTGGCGTGGGCTACGACTTCTCGCGCATCCGGCCGCGCGGCGCCTGGGTCGGCAGCACGCAGTCGAGCGCCTCGGGGCCGGTGTCGTACATGCGGGTGTTCGACCGCTCCTGCGAGACGGTCGAATCGGCCGGCGCGCGCCGCGGCGCGCAGATGGGCGTGCTGCGCTGCGATCATCCGGACATCGACGAGTTCGTGCATGCCAAGGACCGGGGCGACCTGGCCAACTTCAACATCTCGGTGGGACTGACCGACGCCTTCATGCAGGCCGTGCAGGAGGACCGGCCGGTCGATCTGGTGCACCGCGCGGCGCCGGGCCCGCGGCAGAAGGCCGGCGGCGCCTACCAGCGCGACGACGGCCTGTGGGTCTATCGCACGCTGCCGGCGCGCGCGCTGTGGGAGCAGATCATGCGTTCGACCTACGACCATGCCGAGCCCGGCGTGCTGTTCCTCGACCGCATCAACGCCGACAACAACCTCTCGTACTGCGAGACCATCGCCGCCACCAACCCCTGCGGCGAGCAGCCTTTGCCGCCCTACGGTTGCTGCTGCCTCGGCTCGATCGACCTGACGCGCTTCGTGCGCGATCCCTTCGAGCCGGCCGCGCGCTTCGACGAGGAGGCCTTCGCGCGCCTGGCCCGCATGGCCGTGCGCATGCTCGACAACGTGCTCGACATCAGCGTCTGGCCGCTGGAGCGCCAGCGCGAAGACGCGCGCAACAAGCGCCGCATCGGCCTCGGCTTCACCGGCCTGGGCGATGCGCTCGTCATGCTGAACCTGCGCTACGACAGCGCCGCCGCGCGCGCCGCGGCGCGCCGTATTGCCGAAGTGCTGCGCGATGCGGCCTACGGTGCGTCCGCGGACCTGGCGGCCGAGCGCGGCGCCTTCCCGCTCTTCAACGCCGACCTCTACTTGCGCCGCGGTACCTTCGCCTCGCGCCTGCCAGCGCCGTTGAAGGAGCGCATCCGCGCTGCAGGCCTGCGCAATTCGCACCTGCTTTCCATCGCGCCGACCGGCACCATCAGCCTGGCCTTTGCCGACAACGCGAGCAACGGCGTCGAGCCGGCGTTCTCGTGGACCTACACGCGCCGCAAGCGCAGCGCCGAGGGCACTTTCGAAGAACACGTGGTCGAAGACCATGCCTGGCGGCTGTACCGGCATCTGAAGGGCGAGCAGGCGCCGCTCACCGAGGCCTTCGTCACCGCGCTGCAGATGAGCGCGCAGGCGCACGAGGAGATGGTCGCGGCGGTGGCGCCTTACGTCGATACCGGCATCTCGAAGACCGTCAACGTGCCGGCCGACTACCCGTATGCGGATTTCCAGGATCTGTACCTGCGGGCATGGAAGTCCGGCCTGAAGGGACTCGCGACCTACCGGCCCAACACGGTGCTCGGCGCGGTGCTCAGCGTCGATGCAGCCGCCGCGGCGAAGGCGCAGGCGCCGGCAACGCTCGACGCCCCGCACCTGAACCAGCGCCTCGCGCTCGAACGCATGCCGCGGCCGGTGCTGGCCTCGCTGCGCTGGCCCGGGCGCCCGGAGCTGCCCGGCGGCAACGCGGCCTGGACCTACATGGTGCGGCATCCCTTCGGCGAATTCGCGCTCTTCATCGGCGAGCTGCCCGAGGACGGCAAGCCCGCGCCCTTCGAGGTTTGGATCAACGGTGCCGAACAGCCGCGCGGGCTCGGCGCGCTGGCCAAGACCTTGTCGATGGACCTGCGCGCCAAGGACGCGGCCTGGGTGCGCCTGAAGCTCGATGCGTTGGCCACCGTGCAGGAAGAGCGCGCGTTCGAGATGCCCTTTCCGCCCCATGGGGAGATGCGCCGTTTTCCCGGTGTGGTGGCCGCCACGGCCGCCGTGATCCGCTGGCGCTGCGAGCAGTTGGGGCTGTGGGCGGAGGGCGAATCCGCGCCCACGCCGGTGATCGACGCGATGTTCAGCCGCGAGGAGCCGCAGACCGGCCCGAACGGAACGCTCGCCTGGTCGGTGGACGTGCACAACCCGGCCAGCGACGAGGCCTTCGCGCTGACGCTCAAGGAGGTGCTGGTGCCGGACGGGCAGGGCGGCACGGTCACCCGGCCTTGCGCGCTGGGGCTTTCGGGCAACTGCCCGCGCGCGATGGACGGGCTCGCGCGCGTGCTCTCGCTCGACATGCGCGTGCTCGACCCGGCATGGATCGGCATGAAGCTGCGCAAGCTCTTGAACTACGCCGAGCCGCTCGGTCACTTCATGGCTTTCGTGCCGGGCTTGCCGCACGGCCAGCAGCGGCAGCAGACCTGGCCCTCGACGGTGGCGTACCTGGCGCGCCTGATCATCCACCGCTACGCGATGCTCGGCGTGCTGGACGAAGAGGGCTACCCGCTGCAGGAGATGGGCATCCTGCAGCTGCCGGCATCCACGCCCATGCAGGCGGAGCCGATGGCCGGCGCGCGCTGCCCGGAGTGCGGCAACGCGACGATGATCCAGAAGGACGGCTGCGACTTCTGCACCGCCTGCGGACACATCGGCAGTTGCGGCTAGCGGGGTTCAGTCCCGCTGGGGAATGCCCAGGCCTCGCGCGACGGCCGGCCGTGCGAGAAACATCTCCAGCGCCCGCGTGACCTGCGGGAAGTTCCGGATCTCGACCAGGTCCGCCGCTTCGTAGAAACCGATCAAATTGCGCACCCAGGGAAAGGTGGCGATGTCGGCGATGCTGTAGGCATCGCCCATGATCCAGCTGCGGCCCGCGAGCCGCCCTTCGAGCACGCCGAGCAGGCGCTTGGCCTCCTCGACGTAGCGGTCGCGCGGGCGCTTGTCTTCGTAGTCCTTGCCGGCGAACTTGTTGAAGAAGCCGAGCTGGCCGAACATCGGACCGATGCCGCCCATCTGGAACATCAGCCACTGGATGGTTTCCCAGCGGCCGGCCGCGTCCTTCGGCATGAGCTGGCCAGTTTTGTCCGCGAGGTAGAGAAGGATCGCGCCCGATTCGAACAAGGCCAGCGGCTTGCCGCCCGGACCGTCGGGATCGAGGATGGCAGGGATCTTGTTGTTGGGATTGAGCGAGAGGAACTCGGGCGACATCTGGTCGTTCGTCGAGAAGCTGACCAGATGCGGCTCGTAGGGCAGGCCGGTCTCTTCGAGCATGATCGAGACCTTGACACCGTTGGGCGTCGGCAGGGAATAGAGCTGCAGCCGATCGGGATGCCGGGCGGGCCATTTCTTGGTGATCGGAAAAGCCGATAGGTCGTTCATGGTGTTGCGTGTCCTTGATGCCGCGGAAACGGCTGAAGGCGGGGATTCTGCCTTCGGCCGGCGGTTCAGGAGAAGGTTGAAGCCCAGCGCTCGGCCATCGCCGGGGAGTTGAAGCAGGTGGTGTCCCGCGTCGTGCTGCATACGGCGCGTTCGAGCAGCTGGATGTCGGCCTCGTGCTGGCGCGCGACATGCGGGTCCTCGAAGAAGATGGCTTTCTGGCAGCGGCGGTCGAGCACCAGCTCGGCGATCTGCGCATCGCCGCCCAGCGGACCGCTGAGATAGCGCTGGACCCAGGGCTGGTCCTTGGGCCAGCCGCGCGACCAGGCCATGTCGTTGAGCCGGCCGCCCGTCGTGCCCGTCCCGACACGCGCCTTGAACCTCGACAGCAGGTCGAAGTGGGTCGCCGCGAACTCGACCATGCGGTCCTTCAAGGCGTCGTGCGCGATCAGGGCGACCGTCTGCGAGTCGATCGCCGAGAGCCGGGTTTTCTCTTCCGAAGCCAGGCCCGCATGCGCGAGTTCCACCGCCACCCATTCGGCGGCACCTGCGACCGTGGAGACGAAGGGCTTGCCGTGGACCACGCACTGGCGCTTGAGCGCCAGCGCTTCCGGATACAGCGAGGACGGATCCACAGGATCAATCAGGTAGATCACGCCATCGAGTTCGCTGGCGGTGGCGAGGCCGCCGGCAATATGCGACACCAGCCGCATCACGCCGCCGTCCCGGCCGTCGGGATAGCGCACCAGGCGGTCGTAGCCCGCGAGCAGGCCTTGCCGCATCAGCGCATCGTAGGTGCCGCCGACCGCGTGAAGCTCGAGTTGCAGCGCGCGGATGCCGTCGTCGCAAACAGCGGCCCAGTGGGCCAGCCCACCGCTCGCGTCCTGGCGATGCAGCCTGCTGGCGATCAGTCCGAAACGCATGGCCGTCACTCCTGTTTGATCAAGCCGGTTTGACGGCCGTGTACTCGGAGAAGATGCCGAGTTCGACATGGCGATGCGCGTCCTCGAAGCCGGCGGCGCGCAGCGCGGCCAGCACCGATTCCGGGGGAATGCAGGCCTCGATCGTGTCCCAGTAGTAGCGCCAAAGCTCGGCGGTGTCGCGCCGGCGCGCCACGATCCGCGCGATCACCGGCACGACAGTGCGCATGTAGGTCTTCAGCAAGGCCGTGCCGATCGGTCCCGCAGGCTTGGTGATCTCGAGCACGAGCAGCCGGCCGCCCGGGCGCAGCACCCGGAAGAATTCGGCAAAGGCCGCATTCACGTCGGCGATGTGGCGCAGCGCATAGCCCATGCTGAGGAAGTCGCTGCCGGCCTCCGGCAGCGGCAGCGCTTCGGCCCGGCCGCGGATCAGCTCGACCCCAGGCAGTGCCACCTCGCGCATCATGCCCGGACTGGGATCGATGCCCACCAGCCGGCCGTGCGGGCCGATCAGCGCGAGCGCCTCGCGCGCGACCAAGCCGGTGCCGATGCCGACGTCGAGCACCTGCGCGCCGGCTGCGAGCCCCGCTCGCAGCAGCGCGGCGCGCCGGTAGCGCGGCCCCGAGCCGAGCGCGAGCAGCCGCTCGATGCGCTCGTAGTCGGGCGCGGTGTCGTCGAAGATGCGGCGCAGGAACCGGTCGTGCTCGACCTCGTCGCCGTAGTAGGCCGGCAGCGGTGCGTGCGGCGGCAAAACCTCGATGGGAGCGATGGACGGGCTTGGTTTCTGCATCGAAGCCATTATCGTGAGCCCCACCTCGTCATCCTCGCCGACACCGCCATGCTCTTTTCGACGGACCGCCATGAACCACTGAGCCCGATCGCCTGGGACGAAGCGCTTGCCCGCGAGACGATCGAGCGGATCGTGCGGCAGACGGAAGCGCGCTTCTCTCCCGAGCTGCTGTGGCCGACGCATCCCAACGACAGCGCCGATCCCGCGCCTTCCTGCATGCTCTATTGGGGCGCCTGCGGCGTGTTCTGGGCGCTTTGCTACCTGGAGGCGCGCGGTGCGTGCCGGCTGCGGGGCGACTACGCCCCCTTCGTTCATTCACTGCTGAAGCCGAACCGGAAGGCGATGGGGCACCGCGGCCCATCGGCCTTCGGCAGCTACCTGATGGGCGACAGCGGCATTCAGCTCCTGCGCCATTGGAACGATCCTTCGGAAGAAACGGCGGCCGAGTTGGCCGTGCTCATCGAGGCGACGATGGACCATCCCGCGCGCGAACTCATGTGGGGTTCGCCGGGCACGCTGCTCGCCGCTCTTTTTCTTCAGGAGCGGACGGGCGACCCGCGGTGGGCCCGGCTTTATCAGGCGACCGCACGCAAGCTCTGGTCGCAGCTCGAATGGTCGTCGGCGTTTGCCTGCAGCTACTGGACTCAGGACCTGTACGGGAACACACACACCTTCCTGGATGCGGTGCATGGCTTCGTGGCGACCGCGGCGGTACTCATCCGGGGGCGGCATCTGCTGGACGGCGCCGAATGGGCCGCGTGGCAGCAGTGCATCGCCGACACCGTTCGGCAGACCGCGGAATGGGACGGCCAGCATGTCAACTGGCGGCCGAAACTGGACTCTGCGCCGGTCAGCGACTTGGCCACGAAGCTCGTGCAGTTCTGCCACGGCGCGCCCGGCTTCGTCATCTGTCTCGCGGACTTCCCCGATGCCTCGTTGGACGACCTGCTCCTGGCCGGCGGCGAAACGACATGGGCCGCCGGTCCGCTCCGCAAGGGCTCCAATCTTTGCCATGGAACAGGCGGCAACGGCTATGCCTTTCTCAAGCTCCATCGCCGCTTCGGCGATGCGCGGTGGCTGGAGCGGGCACGCGCATTCGCCATGCACGGCATCCGGCAGACCGACGACGACCTCGCAAAGTTCGGCGACCTGCGCTACTCGCTCTGGACCGGAGACTTGGGCTTCGCGATCTACCTGTGGGATTGCATCCACGGGACCGATCGCTTCCCCACCTTGGACGTGTTCTTCGCGGGCGCGTGAGTGGCCGCATCCGAGATCACCGCATCGAGCCTGGTCAAGGTGAATGTGCGCGGCGAGGTGGTCGATGCTGGGTGTCGATGAGCAGCAACGGCTCGTCTCGGACCTCGGTGCGCTCGACGGCCTGATCCTCGACAACCACGGCACGCTGGTCGTGGGTCGCACCGTGGCCGAGGCCTGGATGCTGATGCACTTGCTCGAGCGCGCTGCGCAGGCGCAGTTGCGTGCCATGGCGGCCACCGGCGGCGCGGTGCGCGTGGTCAGCGACGAACTCGCTGCACGCACCCACGGCGAATGGGTCGGCGACGGCAGCGGGTGGGACGGCGACGTGGAATGGCCGGCCCTGCTGCGGCGGCTCGACCGCGCCTCGCCCGGCTATCGTGATTGATTGACTGAACCATTCATCTGGAGAACAAGCATGCCAACCATCCGCGTCGAGATGTTCGATGGCCGTACCGTCGAGCAGAAGCGCGCACTCGCGCAGGCCCTGACCGAAGCCACCGTGCGCACACTGGGCGGCTCCCCCGACGCCGTCGACATCCTGTTCTACGACATTGCGAAGCACGACTGGGCCACCGGCGGCAAGCTCTGGAGCGAGCCCACGCCGCCGCCGGCCGGGTGAACGCGAGCGGCTGCTGCGGGGCACGTCCGTAGCGGCGCGTAGGTGTCCCACTCGCCCTTCATGCCCGGGTTCCCATGTCGGCGCCGAACAGATCCCTCGCCCAGGGCCTGCGCAAGCTGCACTTGCGTGGTATGTTGGTCTTGCGAAACAAGGCGATGCGCTCGCCTTCAACTCGCTAGCCGCGGTCGCGGTCTGGAGGCGAGCAGGCACGTATTCGCCGAGCGCTGCTTGTTGTTTCGAGTATTTCGAATATTTCGATTTCGTGATAGCCTCGACCACACCATGAGCACGAAGCAATCGCCCGCCCGTTCCAGAAGGACATCGACCGCCAGGGGTGCCGCCAAAGCCGGATCTGCCCCCCAGAAGGCGAAGGCTTCGCCGCGTTCATCGCGCGTTGAGCCGGTGTTCAGGCTGTCGTTCGCTGTCGAGCCGTTCATCGACATCGTCGGCCGACACGTCAAGATCAATGACAAAGCCCGACAGGCGATCGAGATCGACTTGACCGAAGCCCTTGGCCATGGCGGTGTGGTGTTGACCGCTTCGAGCGTCACCCCGGCCGAGCAGGCTGCTGCAGAGGCTGCCGTGGCCGATCCGGTTCTGACGACGGAGCAAGCGGCTCAACTGGCCGGCGTCAGCAGACCCTTCATGGTCAAGCTGATTGATTCCGGGGCGGTGGAGTTGCATCAGAGGGTGGGCAATCAGCGCAGGCTTCTGCGTAGCGCCGTGTTGCGCTGGCGTGCCGACGAGCGCTCGCGTCAGCTCAAGGCCTTGAAGCGCGTGTCCGAGGATTTCGACGGGGAAATCTTCTCCTCGTGATCATTCCGGTCGTCGCCGATGCCGACACGCTGTTTCCGGCCACCACGCGCGGCTTGTTGATCTACCTGGACTACCGCGGCGTCATCAAACTTCACTGGTCGCCGCTCATACTCGACGAAATGAGTCGCGCGCTGGTGGATGCCGGACGCAAACATTCATTGGCCGATGCGAAGGCGCATGAGAAACGCATGTGCGACGCACTTCCGAATGCAACGGTGGCCGCTGCGGTCGTCCAGTCTCTCTTCAAGGATGTAGCGCATGCCGTCAATTCGCCCAAGGACATCCATGTTGCGGCATGCGCCCGCTCACTGATAGCTGCGAATGCCTATCCAGCCTCTGAGGCTGTTGTGCTGACGACGCGCAACACGAAGGATTTCAAGAAAGGAGCTCTGGCAGGGCTCGGCATCGAGTTGCGTAAGCCGGATGCGTTTCTCCAGAGGCTCTTTGCGATGCAAGCGCAGGACTTTGCTTTCGCGTTCAATCACTTCCGGAGAGACCTCGTGTCGAAGCCGCAGCCGGAGGTCTTGCTCGAGAAATTGCGCCTGGATGGTCAGGAGGAGACAGCCCGGGCGCTACTCGCGGCACACCGGGCTGGCGTGGTGAAACTTTAAAAGGCACGGCCGCCTGCGTGCGCGGCGTGGTCAGGGCACAAACATGCTCCACGGCGTCTCGTTCTCGCGCAACCCACGCCGCTTCGTGATCTCCCCCAACGCCTCCCCCGCCTCGAACCGCGCAATCATCTGCTCCGGATCGGTCCCTCGCTAAGATCGCGCCGTACCGTCGCCGCCACTCCCAACAAGGAACCCCAGTGACCATCAACCTGCAAACGCTCAAGTGCGGGGAATGCGGCAGCGGCGTGCTCGAGCGCTCCGGGCTCAACCAGTACACCTGCGCGCATTGCGGCTCGGTCTCGATCGTCGAAGACGACGTGTCCGAGCGGCTGAGCCGGGTGCTCGACCAGGTCAAGGACGAAGCCGCGCGCCGGCTGGCGGCGGAACAAACGGCGCGCGGCCGGCAGGTCGGCCGGTCGTTGGCCATCGCCGCGGCGGCCGGCGTGGTGCTGATCACCGGCGTCTTCGTGGTCACGGCCTTCATCGTGGGCCGCAAGGAGCCGTCCGGAGCGGGCAGGCCGGTGGTGGCCTCGATGGCGCCGCGCACGATCCCGATCGACGGGCTCAAGCTCGATTCGCCGCGTCAGGTGCTGGTGGGCGCCGGCACCTCGGCTCGGCCCAGGCTGCTGGTGATGGCGCGCAATGAAACCGGCACGCCGCTCGAGCGGCCAAGCGTCAAGGCCATCTTCTACGACGGCGAAAGCCGGATCGGCGAGCGCAGCGAATCGGTGCCGATCGGCACGCTGATGCCGGGCGAATCGGCGCCGCTCCTGATCGACCTGCCGAGCGACAAGACCGTCACGCGCCAGGAGCTTCAGGTGGCCTCGCTGTCGGCACCGTACCGGACCGTGGAGGGGCCGCGGCTGCAGTTCACGCGCGTGCGCCTGGTGCAGCAGGAGGGCGAGGTGCGACTGGTCGGCCGCATCGTCAACGCGCGCAAGGATGCCGCGGCGCTGACCGCCGTGGAAGTGCTGGTCACGCTCTACGACGACGCCGGCGCGGTTATCGGCTTCGGCCGCGGCTTCTCGCAGGCCAACGAGATCAAGCCGGGCGAGCGCAGCGCGGCGGAGCTGCGCATCGAGCGCTTCGGCAGCCGCCAGGTGCCGATCGCGGCATGGGACTACCGCATCGACTACAACCTGAGCGAAGGGGAGCAGCAGGGCCGCACGCGCGTGCTGAGCAGCAACCGCGTGATCCGCACGGCCGGGGCGCCGGCGGCCTTCCATCCATCGCTGCGCCTCGGCAGCGAGGACCTGCTGGCCGACGAGGCCGAGCGCTTCGATCTCGCGCAGATCGAGTTGCTGCCGCTGGTGCCCGCGCACAACATCACGCAGCGGCCGGTCTACCTGGCCGAGGTGGTCAACCGCAGCAGCGAGGCCATCGCCCTGGCGCCGGGCGCGGTGATCTCGCGCTACGACGGCAACCGGCTCGACGGCACCACGGCCGTCGCCGGCCCGGCCTACCTCTACCCGGGCGAGCGCTTTCCCGTCCTGCTGGAGCCGCGCGACACCGACCGCATCTCGGCCACCCGCGTGGAATGGAAGCCGATGCGCCGCGCCGCCATGCCGGGGCCTCGCATGCCACTGCAGGTGCGCGTCGAAGACACCCGCGCGGCGACGAGCAGCGTGCTGGTCAACTTCAGCCGGCGCTACACCTACAAGTACGTCGACGTCAGCGGCACGGTGACCAATCCGGGCCATGCCATCGTTCGCAAGTCGCGGCTGTGGGTGAGCCTGCGCGACGGCGAAGGCAGGCTAGCCGGCTTCACGCTGCTCGACAACCTGCCGGCCATCGCCCCCGGCGAGAGCGTGCCCTTCCAGGCCAAGGTGAATCAGTTCGGCCGCGACTTCGCGAGCGTGGAGACGCTGTACCAGAGCGAGTAGCTGGGGCGGGGTCGAGGCAGGTTCGCCGCCGTCAGGCCCCACTGTGCAAAGCTTCTCGAAATGCGCGGCTTTGTAGGTAGAAAGGCCCAGACTTCGACCAAAGTCGTAGCCGCTTCGACGCGGCACTCGGCACACTCGCGCCCTTGTCTCTCGGACAGCCACTCCAAATCGATAGAGGGAACGCGATGGAACCGATGCACTGGGAATACATAGGCGCCTTGGGCGGCGTGATCGGCATCGGCTGGCTGGTGGTGGTGCCGATGTACCGCGGCTGGAAACCGTTGAACAAGAGGATGACCGACCGGGTCAGGGAAACCACGACGCTGCTGGCGGCGCTGGAGTGCGATCACGCGGGTCGTTCGTCGCGCCGGTTGCCGGCATCGCGCTGCTGCCCGACGAGCATTCGCTGAGAGAGGCGCTCCCCCGCGCGACGCCTCTCACCCTCTCCGACAAACCCCCGCAACTCGCCGATCGCGGCCGCTCTGGATTCCTGAGCGGACGCCGGTCGGCGCAGTCACGCCTGGAGGCCTGCCGGCGGCCTCAGAGATGAGTACTTTGGTAGGCGTTTTGTCATGCGCCGACCCGGATCGAAAGAGGCGATCTGTCCCGCCCAAATAGGGGCGCAACGCTCATGTATCCATTTGTTTGCATCTCTACATTAGATCCAAGCCAAACGCTTGGCGGGTAATTCCGATCAAGTCCTCCAACGAAAGAGCAACGCGGAGAAATGCATGCGATTTGCGAGGCATCTGTCGCATACGTTCGCCGATCTATTGAAAGAAGAAGCGGGCGCCTCGCTCATGGAATATGCACTCGTGGGTTCGCTGATTCTGGTCGTTTGCATGCTTTTATTGCTCGCTTGGCACAAACAGAATTGAAGGAAATTGAACATGCAAGAATTTCACGCGTTGCTCGAACTTCTGGCCATGCTGGCAACCGACCCGCGCATCGTGGTGTTGTTCGTGCTGCTCGTCGTCGCCTCCATCAGCGATTACCGCACCTACAGAATTCCCAATTGGCTGACATTCGGCGGCGCTGCTTTTGCGCTGGTCTACAAGACCGTCATTGCCGTGTCGCCGCCAACGGCTTTTTTGCAGGCGTTCGGGGGACTCTTCCTCGGCTTTCTGATCATGCTGCCGGCCTATGCGCTAGGTGTCATGGGTGCAGGTGATGTGAAGCTGATGGCGATGGTCGGTGCGTTCCTTGGAGTCCACGAAACGCTCCAGGCCGTTCTATTCGCATTCATCGTGGGCGGAATAGCCGCGCTCGGATTTGCACTTCTCAAGGGAAAACTGGGCCGCATGCTGCACAACGCAAAAGCCGCAGTTTTTGGCATGGTGGCATCGACGTTTGCAGGCTTCAGGCCCGACGCCCGAATAGAGGCGAACCAATCAATCGGAAAACTCCCATATGGCATCTGCATCAGCATCGGGACGATGGGTTACGTACTAGGTCGGCAATTGGGCTACGCATAGCCGGCGCAGATCGAAAACATCAATTAGTGGAGCACTAAATGAGAAATATCAAGGCAATGGGTCTTCTAATTCTGGCATTGATGATCGGCCTAGCTGCCGCTGTCTATGCATCAGGCTGGGTATCACGGCAAGGAAACATTGCTTCCAACAAAGTGGTGGTTGCCGTGGTCGATATCGAACTCGGCAGCAAGATCAATGCGCAAATGCTGTCGACTACCGATTGGCCGAGCGGGTCTGTCCCGGTCGGGGCCTTCAACGACCTCAAGGACGTGCAGGACCGCGTCGCCAAAGTCAGCGTGCTGCGCGGCGAGGCGATCCTCGAAGGAAAGCTGGCACCGGTGGGAACCAAAGGCGGCCTCTCCGCGGTCATCGCCCCCGGCAAGCGGGCCATGACGGTGCGCGTCAACGACGTGGTCGGCGTCGCCGGCTTCGCGCTCCCCGGCAACTACGTCGACGTCATGGTGAACGCGCAGCAGGAAAGGGCCAAGGGCGAAGAAGCAAAGCAGATCAGCAAGACCGTCCTGGAGCACGTGCTGGTCCTGGCCATCGCACAGGAAGCGAGCCGCGACGACACCAAGCCCAAGGTGGTCAACGCCGTGACGCTCGAGTTGTCGCCGGAGGATTCCGAAAAGCTCGATCTCGCCCGCAGCGTCGGAACGCTGTCCCTGGTGCTGCGCAACCAGGTGGACAAGACAACGGTCGCGACCAACGGAATCACCAAGCGCCAGCTCTTTGGCGACAAGGAAATCTTGCCCGTATCGGTGGTGGCAGCTGCCCCGGCCCCTGCCACGGCCAAGCCCAAGGCCTTCATCAGCAAGCCCGTGATGGCGCCCCCCATGGAATGCGTGGAAGTCATTCAGAGCTCCGGTCGAGCCCTCAATTGCTTCTGATCTAAGAACATAGAGGAGAAGTTCAAGTGCACAACAACCACAAGTCCCTGGTGCTGCTCGCGGCGCTGGCGTTGACTGGCCCATCTTTTGCGGCCGACGACCCCCCCGTCACTTCGGCGGCCCCCAGTGCAGCTCCTGCCAGTCCCGCAAGTTCCGGCGGCACCAAGCGCTGCACGTCCGTGGTCCACGACGACCGCCCGACCTACGTGACCCTCGGGAAATCGACTGTCATACCGCTCGATGTGCGGGTCGCCCGCATCATCGTGAGCGGCCAACCGCCGAGCAGAGCCCCTGCACCGAGTGCCGCCGCGACGGCCGCGCCTGGAGCGGCACCCGCACCGGCGCCTGCGCGCCCCGCCCCCGCCTCCCAAGCGAATGCAAACGACGGCGTGGCCGACATGGAAGTCATGCTGCTCAGCCCGACCGACCTGTTCTTCAGGGGAAAAGTCGCGGGATCCATGAACGTGATCCTGCAAAACGCGCAGGGCGCTTGCTTCATCAAGGACATCATCGTCACGATCGATTCGGGCGCGCTGCAGGCGAAGCTGACCGAACTGATGCCTGAGGAAAACCGCATCAAGGTACGCGGCGCCGAAAGAGCGATCGTGCTTACCGGCGAGATCAGCGATGCGCTGAAGCTCGACGACGTGATGAGCCTGGCCACCTCCTACGGCGACGGCAAGAAGGTGGTGAACCTGCTTCGCATCACGTCGCCGCAGCAGGTCATGCTCGAAGTCAAGATTGCCGAAGTCAGCAAGACCTTGCTTGACAGGCTGGGGTCGAGCATCGCCGCGCGCAGATTCACCAACGGCGGCACCAACACCTATACGCTGATCTCCAGCTTTCTGAGTGGAGGCGGTGCATTTGCGGAGGCGCTGCGGGTCGGCAAGACGGCGATCTCGCTCGACGGCCAGAAAGACGATGGCCTGGTGCGCGTCCTGGCCGAGCCCAACATCATGGCCATCAGCGGACAGCAGGCCAGCTTCTTGTCGGGCGGCAAGATTTACATCCCGGTCTCTCAGACCCAGAGCGGCGGCATCCCCACCATCACGCTGGAAGAAAAGGAATTCGGCATCGGCGTGAAATTCACGCCCACGGTGCTGAACGGCGGCCGGATCAATTTGAAGATGGTGTCCGAGGTCTCGGATCTGTCGCAGACCGGCTCGCCCTTCACCACCGTGGGCGGCGTGACTGCGGTACTGCCATCGCTCACGGTACGCCGGGCCGACACCACCGTGCAGCTCAACGACGGACAAAGCTTCGTCATTGCCGGCCTGATCAAGAACAACGTCACCGAAACGATCAAGCGCTTTCCGGGACTTGGTGAGGTGCCGGTAGTGGGTGCGCTCGCTCGTAGCACCGAATTCCAGAACGATCAGACGGAATTGCTCTTCGTGATCACGCCGCGCCTGGTCAGGCCGCTGTCCGAAACGCCCAGGCTGCCCACGGACAACCACGTCGTACCCAGCCGCGCCGAGGTCTATTTGAACGGTGCCCTGGAGAGCTCCCAGCCGGCTCCTTTCCCTCCCGCTTCCGAAACCAAATAAAGAGGACGTCATGACCAAGCTTGCCATTGCACTGCTTATCGGCCTGGTAGCGGGCTGTTCATCGGTGACTCCCCATTACGACGCGCGCTTCGGCGACGCCGTTCGGGATGCCAAGAAAAAAATGATCATCAATCCGGACGCCGGCAAGAATCCCGATCCGGTGGTTGGAATGGACGGAAAAGCGGCGCGGGAGACGATCATTCTTTATCAAGGAACCTACAAGACGCCGCCACCGGTGGTTAATGTAATCAATATTGGTGGGAACATTGCCGGCAGTGGCAAGTAACTCAAAAAAATGTCCCAAGTCTTAAAAATTTCATGGAAAGGAGTTGGAACAACCGAGTATCAGAATCCTCTACCAACCAAATTAATTCATCATTTTTTTGTCAATTCAAAGGTATCCAAATGAACAAATTTTTTAACGCGGCTCGCAATTCCATCGGCTCTTTTGTGCAAGACGAAGAAGGCGCTCAGATCGTCGAGTACGCACTGATCATCGCCGTCATTTCGCTCGTGCTGATCGTGGCGCTGAGGGACTTGAATGGTGGCGACTTCGCTGCCTTCATCGCCAAGGTCGGAACTTGCCTGACCGACGGGGCAACCTGCTAGTAACTGCAACGGCATGGCAGTCAGGCAGTGGCGACGCGCCTTTCCTGGTGGCGTTGCTGCTGGCCTGGCGCGAGAGCGATGGCTAATTCATCATTCGCTCGCCATCCCGGCTTCAGCTTGACCTTGAATCAGACAAAGGAAATTCTCATGTCGACTGCATTTTTCAAGGACGAGGAAGGCGCTCAGATCGTGGAATACGCGTTGATCATCGCGGTGATATCACTCGCATTGGTCGTCGCACTCCAGCCTCTGACCCTCGGTGCCGGCATTGGTGGCGTGCTCCAAAAACTTACCAACTGTCTGACCACGGCTTCGTGCCCGTAATCCATTGGCGAAGTTTCGATTAACAGAGGAGCTCTCATGCCAAGCGTTGCCATTCACCGTTGCCCTCGCCACCGTCAGCGCGGGGCAGTGATCATTACCACAGCGCTCGCCTTGCTGTTTCTGCTCGGCTTCATGGGAATTGCACTGGACTTTGGCCGGCTATTTGTTGTCAAAACAGAGTTGCAAACCGCAATGGACAGCTGCGCGTTGGCGGCGGCGGGGGAATTGGACGGGCAGAGTTCTGCACTCGAACGCGCCAGAAGCGCCGGCAAGACGGCCGGAAACCTGAACCGCGTCAATATGCAGTCTGTCGACTGGAGCGGCCAGGGCCAGATCGTCGACGCCGACATCACCTTCAAGGATTCCGCATATGTGACGACCGGCGATTTCGCGGTCGCCAAGTACGCACAGTGCCAGCATACGCAGCCGAACGTGAAGATGTGGCTGTTGGCGGCCATGGGCGCCTTTTCGGGCGACAGGGCTGGCAACCCGGCAACTCACAACGTGGCGGCGACGGCGGTCGCCACCCGGGCCAGCGCGCAGACCAGCTGCCCCGTTCCGGTGGGGCTCAAACCCAAGCCAGGCGGCACCGCACCGAACTACGGGTTCGCTGTGGGCGAATGGGTCACCCTGATCAACGAGCAGGGCGCGGCTCAGGGCGGCGAGATCGGCTGGGCCAATCTGGACGGGTCCAACAACGCAGCCGAAACGGAAGCCGAGTTGAACGGTCATTGCGGAACGAAAGTGGGCGACACATTGGGAACTCCCGGTGTGCAGGCTTCCGTCGCCGATGCTTGGAACTACCGTTTTGGGATCTACAAGAACACCGCCGATCCGGCCGCGACTGTGAGCAACCCGGACTTCACTGGCTACGCCTACACCGCGACCAACTGGCCGGCCCAGCAGAGCGCCTACGATGGTCCAGCGCCTGGCGCCGTCGCGCCGACCGCGGAGAATTTCCTGACCAAGCGCCAGGCATTCGCCTCCTGCGCCGACACCGGGACCAAGGTCAAGGGCGCCAACAGCTGCGAGTCGATCTCAGCCCCCCATTTGTCGCTGAACAGCTTCCAGAAGCTGGCTGCGCCAGGCAACACGCCGGGTGGGCATAAGCAATATGGACGCAGTCGACGCATCGTCACGGTACCGGTGATCAATGGCGCCGGCCAAGTCGTCGACTACGCATGCATGCTCATGCTGCAGCCTCTGTCGATCCCGATGACGAACGTGCAATTGGAATTCAGGGGCAATGCCTCGGCGGACGGCGGCCCCTGCACGACCAGCGGCCTTCCAGGTGGTGTTATCGGACCGCTTGTACCGGTTCTGGTGAGGTGAGGAGTCGATATGAAAGCCAAACAATCCGGAGTGGCATTGGTCGAGCTGGCCTTGATCATTCCCCTTTTGTTGCTGCTGACCTTTATCACCACGGAGTTCGGACGCGCAATGTATGAGTACAACGCCGTTACGAAATCGACGCGGGACGCCGTGCGCTATCTCTCATTTCAAACGCCGGGCACCCACATTACAGAAGCTCAGAATCTGATGGTCTACGGCAATCTTGCGGGCACAGGAACGCCGTTGGTGCGCGGACTCAGCCTTGCCAACGTGCCGGCGGCAAGCTGCTGCACTTGGCAGACGGCGGGCACCAATCCGGTGATAAATACCGTGACTGTCCGGATCAGTGGCTTCACGTTTCATTCGCTTTTTATCAGCGTCTTCGGCGTCGTTTTCGGCGATGCCAATGGCGATATTGTCTTTAGCGACATCACGGCAACGATGAGAGGTGCGACATGAAAAGAAAGCAAACCGGTGCGACCATCGTGGAATTCGCGCTGGGTCTGATCATATTTTTCATGTTCCTGTTCGGAATCACGGACTTCGCCCGCATGCTTTTCACCTGGAGCGCCGCGAACGAGGCGACCAGGGCCGGAGCGCGGTATGCGGTGGTTTGCGATGACACATTCCAACAGGCGCAGGTGTTGGCAAAGATGCAAACACTGCTGCCGCAGATCAACGCCATCGATGTGGCATGGAACCCATCGGGATGTAACGCAGCGACCTGCGAAGGCGTCACGGTGACGATCACCAGTCTCAACTACCAATGGATTTCTCCTATTGCCGGTGCAGCTCGGCTTGCGCCTATTCCGATGCCGACCTTTTCCACCTTCCTGCCCCGGGAAGTCATGCACCAAGACCTGAATAGCGATGCGATCTGCGCATCATGAACATGGATGGATGAAAAATGAAAATCGCCCTTATTTCTCCCAGCAAGAGTCATCTCCAGGAAATGAGCCGGGTGCTCGAGGCTCATTCGCACACCGTGGTCCTGTTCGACGGCGGAAAAAGCAAAATGCGCCAGGTTGCCGAGCAGGAGCAACCGGACCTCATGGTGGTGGATGGCATGTGCTGCGATCCCAATGAACTGGCGCTGGTCGAATACGTCACCACGCACCACCCGAAGGTGGCCGTGATTCTGCTTTGTGCCACCCAGACGCCGGAATTCCTGATCAATTCCATGCGCGCCGGTGTGCGGGAGGTGCTCCCTTCGCCGGCCACGCCGGCTGCGCTGGAGGCCGCGGTGAACCGCATGGCGGCCAAGCTCCTGGGGCTTCACGGCGCCACGGCCGGCAAGGTGCTGGCATTCATGCCCTGCAAAGGCGGCAGCGGCGCGACTTTCCTGGCAACCAATCTCGGCTACCAGCTGGCCGAAACCAGTTCGGTGCTGCTGATCGATCTGAATCTGCAGTTCGGCGATGCCCTGTCTTTCGTCAGCGATGGCAAGCCCGCTTCCACGGTGGCAGATGTCGCGCGCGACATCAGCAGGTTGGACGCCTCCTTCCTGGTGGCAAGCACGGTCAAGGTCGCGCCCAACTTCAGCATCCTGGCCGCCCCGGAGGACATGTCCAAAGCCATGGAGGTCAAGGCGGAACATGTCGACGCCATCCTCGCTCTGGCCGTGACTCTGTACGACTTCGTCCTGCTGGATCTCGATCGAAATCTGAACACGCTGGCAATCAGGGCGCTGGATCGTGCCCAGCGGATCTACCCCGTGCTGCAGGCGGGGCTGCCATCCATTCGAAATGCAGGCAAGTTGTTGGCGGTATTCAAGTCGCTGGGCTATCCGGCAACCAAGACCGAGCTGATCGTCAATCGCTTCGAGAAGACGGGCGAGATCGGCGTCAGCGACATGCGGCGTTCGCTGGGCTCCGTCGCGCTGCTCACGATCCCGGACTCCTATAAGGAAGTCAACAACTCGATCAACCGCGGTGTCCCCCTGGTGGAAATCTCCCGCACCAATCCTGTCGCCAAGAGTCTGGCGGATCTGGCGCTGTCGTTGGCTCCGCGGCAAGACCAGAACAGCAGTTTCTTCGCCCGTCTCTTTCGGAAAGCCTAACCGTCTTCTCCCTGTAATTCACAAGGCAGGTACCCCATGTCATTTCGAGAAAAACTTGACGCTGTCGCGATGGAGCCCATCGTGCGCCCGCAGGTTCAGCCCACTGTCGATGTCCTCAGAAATCCGGTCGCCACCGATTCCTACAAATCGCTGAAGGGCAGGATGCACCTGAAGCTGCTCGAGAAGTTCGACTTGGCGGCGCTGGAGACTCTGGCGCCCGAGGTCTTGCGGCAAGAGATTTCCGCCATGGTCGGACGCTTGCTGCTGGAAGAGCAGGAAGCCCTCAATGAGATCGAACGACGCACCCTCATTCGAGACATCCAGCATGAAATGCTGGGCTTCGGTCCGATCGAATTGCTGATGGCCGACCCCACTGTGTCCGACATCCTGGTCAACTCCCACGAGCAGATCTACGTCGAGCGCAAGGGGAAGCTGGAACTCACCAACGTCACCTTTACCGACGAAAAGCACTTGCTGCGGATCATCGACAAGATCGTGTCGCTGGTGGGGCGGCGCATCGACGAGTCGAGCCCCATGGTCGACGCCCGGCTGCCCGACGGTTCCCGCGTCAACGCAGTCATTCCACCCGTGGCGCTCGACGGGCCGATGATGTCCATTCGCCGCTTTGCTCACATTCCTCTCAAGATGGAGAACCTGGTCAACGACCTGAAGAGCCTGACGCCGCAAATGGCCTTCATGCTGGAAGGCTTGAGCAAGGCCAAGGTCAACATGATCATTTCCGGCGGAACAGGTGCGGGCAAGACCACGCTGTTGAACATCCTGTCCGGCTATATCCCGGAATCGGAGCGCATCGTCACCATCGAGGACGCGGCCGAGCTGCAGATGCAGCAGCCGCATGTGGTGCGCATGGAAACGCGCCCCATGAACATCGAGGGCAAGGGTGAGATCACGCAGCGTGCCCTGGTACGCAACGCGCTGCGCATGCGACCCGACCGCATCGTGATCGGCGAGGTGCGCGGCGCCGAGGCGGTCGACATGCTGCAGGCCATGAACACCGGCCATGAAGGCTCGCTGACGACGATCCACGCCAATACGCCGCGGGACGCTTTGTCCAGGCTGGAAAACATGATCGGGATGGCCAATCTCAATCTGCCGCACCACGCGGCGCGCCAGCAGATCGCTTCGGCCATCACCGTCGTGATCCAGGGGCTGAGACTGATCGACGGAAAGCGAAAGATCACCAGCATTCAGGAGATCACGGGCATGGAAGGCGACGTCGTCACCATGCAGGAGATCTTCGCTTTCAAGCAAACCGGCGTGGGAGCCGAGGGCGAGGTGCAGGGGTACTTCCACGCGACCGGCGTCCGGCCGAAATTCGCCGAGCGCCTGCGATCGTTTGGCGTCCTGCTGCCGGATGCCATGTTCGATCCGAGCAAGCGCTACGAGTAAAGGAGTCGATCATGTGGAAAGACGTCGGCAGCAATGCCTTCCTGGTGGTTGCAGTACTGGTATTCGTGGCCGTGCTTCTTCTTCTGGAAGCCTTGTATCTGATCTGGAAGTCGTACAAAGGGCCCGAGGCCAAGAAGCTCGAAAAGCGACTGCAGGCGCTGTCGGCCTCCCATGACGCGACCGCTCAGGCACAGTTGCTGAAGCAGCGCATGCTGAGCGAGGTGCCGGCCTTCCAGCGGCTCTTGTTCAGTCTTCCGAGAGCGCACAGCCTCGACAAATTCATCCTCCAGGCTGGTCTGGACTGGACGGTCTCGAAGCTGCTGCTCTCGGGCGCAGGGTTCGGGGTGATCGGCCTCGTCTTGATGACCGGCGTGGCTCATCAGCCCCTTCTGATGGGCGCCGCCGGGGGGGCAGTGCTGGCGGCGGTGCCGCTGCTGTACTTGCAGCACAAGCGAAGCAGCCGGCTGGCCAAACTGGAGCGGCAACTGCCCGACGCGCTCGACCTGGTGACCCGGGCACTGCGGTCCGGACATTCGTTCTCGTCCGGTTTGCAAATGATCGGCGAAGAAATGGCGGAGCCCATTGCCAATGAATTCCGCATCGTCAGCGACGAAGTCAACTTCGGGGTGTCGCTGCAGCAGGCGCTGACCAACCTGAGCGAAAGAGTCCCGCTCACTGACTTGCGCTATTTCGTCGTGGCGGTACTGGTCCAGCGTGACTCTGGCGGCAACCTCACCGAGGTGCTGGGCAATCTGAGCCGTTTGGTTCGCGAGCGCCTGAAGCTGTATGGAAAGGTCAGGGTCTTGTCGTCGGAGGGGCGGCTGTCGGCCTGGATTGTGGGTTCGATGCCATTTGCGCTGGCGGGCGTGATGAACCTGGTGAATCCGTCCTTCATGTCTCCCTTGTGGAAAGATCCGATGGGCATCTCCATCATCAAATACATGCTCATCCTGATGGCTTTCGGCGTCTTGATTCTCAGAAAAATAATCAAGATCCGGGTATAGAGGAGAAGAAAATGCTGTTATTTCCCGTGCTCATCTTCTTCGTCGTGATCTTGACACTCGGCGGGGTCTTCCTCTGGCTGACCCCCAGCAAGACAGAACAGCGGCTGCAGGCCATGTCCAATCCGACAGGCAAGTCGCAGTGGACGGAATCCGTGGTGAAGATCGTCGGCCCCTTCGCTCAGCTTTCGGCGCCGCCGATCGATGGTGAGGCATCGCCGCTGCGCGTCAAGTTTCTCAATGCAGGTATCCGGCACCCCGACGCGCATCTGATCTTCTTCGGATCCAAGACACTGCTGCCTCTTGCTCTTGCAGGATTGGCCTTTGTTGCCCTGAGAGCGTCGAATCAAACGACAGGCTTGACGCTGGTGATGTACCTTGCCATGGCGGCATTGGTCGGATGCTATCTGCCGAATTTCGTCCTGTTCTGCGTGACCAGGAACAGAAAGCGGGAGATCTTCGAGAACTTCCCTGATGCTGCCGACTTGATGCTGGTTTGCGTGGAGGCAGGCCTGGGGCTCGATGCCGGGCTGGTGAAGGTCACCGATGAAATCAGGATAAAAAGCGTCGCCCTGGCGGAAGAACTCCACTGGACGAATCTCGAGATGCGGGCAGGCGGGACGCGAGAGAAATCGCTGCGCAATCTGGCAATGCGCACGGGCGTCGAGGAAATCGGCATCTTTGCCACCATGCTGACCCAGGCCGACAAGTTCGGAACGAGCATCGGCGAGTCTCTTCGGGTTTTTTCCGATGATCTGCGGCACAAACGGCAAGTGCGTGCGGAGGAGCTGGCCGCCAAAATTCCGACCAAGATGCTCATTCCGCTGGTCCTGTGCATATTTCCGTCGATCCTAATGGTGATCCTGGGCCCGGCCGCCATTCAGATCATCCGAACCCTCGTCCCCATGTTCGGCGGACGGTGACAGAAAGGCGCTGCCGTCAGGACGGCAGCTTGTCCAGGTGGTGCTTCACGGCGTAGACATACAGCTCCAGCCGATTGCTCACCCCCAGCTTCTGGTAGATCGAAGTCAGGTGGTTGCGCAGGGTGTGCTCGGTGATGAAGAGCCGTTCGGCCAGCGCCTTGTTTGACGCGCCGTTTCCGTCGACCACGGTGTGGATGATCTTGCGTTCCTTGCAGGTCAGTGCCGCCTGCTTCTCCGCCTCGGGGTCGACCTTGTGCACCCGCTTCGAGTCCACGAACTCCGCGAACACGCGGCCCATCGTTTCGTTGTCCACGCACAGCTCGCCCTTGTGCATTCTTTCGATTGCCTGGAGCACCTGGTCCGCGGCTGCGTCCTTGCGCAACACACCCCGGGCGCCGCCGAGGACCGCCAGGTCGAGGGTTTTTTGTTGACGCTCGCCGGTCAGGATCATTACGCGGGAGACCGAGTTGGACAGCAGGCCGGGAAGAATGTCCAGGGCGCTTTTTCCTCCCAGGTCGAGATCCAGCAGGATGACGTCGGGAATCACCTGGTCGACCTGCTCGAGCGCTTCTTCGCAGTTTCTCGCCGTCCCGACCACCTGCATTCGCGGCTTCTCGCCATCGATCAATCTGGACAATCCCCAAAGCATCGTCTGGTGATCATCGACAAGCATGACACCGATGGGTTTTTCAACTGGCTGCATGTTCCACCTCCTAGATGGGTATCTCGACGTGCACGGAAGTGCCGCCGCTCGTTCCCCGCACCACTTGCGCGTTGCCGCCGAGCGCGGTCGCGCGTTCCGTGATCGACCTCGGCTGGAATGCGACCGACTGTGTTCCGTCGCATTCGTTCTCGATCTGGATCCTGAGCAAGCCGTCCACGCATTCCAGCTTGACGGCGCCGTGGTGCGCGAAGGTGTGCTTGCAGATGTTGCTCAAGCCCTCGCGCACGATCTGCAATATCTCCGCGGTCAGGCGGTCGCTCACGTTGAGCTCGCCCTGCACGCAGACCGAGATGTCGATCCCGTAGAAATCCCTGGCCTGCGCTGCCTGCTGGCGCAGGACCATGAGGAAGACTTGTTCCGTCTTGCCAAGGCCATTCTTGACCGTGCCGGCATAGCGGCGCAGATCGCCGATCACCTTGGCGGCCATGTCCGCCAGCTTGTCGAGATCCTCGATCAGCGGGTTGTCGGCGGCCGCCTTGTTGCGCAGAGCACTGAGGCCCATCTTCAATCCGATGTAGGGCTGGATGGCCGTGTCGTGAAGATCCAGCGCGATCTTCTGGCGTTCCTGCGAAGCCGCATCCGAGGCCATCCGGTCCAGCAGTTCGATGTTCTCGATCACGGGGAAGGCCTGGGCAGCGATATGGCTCAGGAAGAGCGCGTCGGCCTTTCTGAACCCGGCCTGGTGCGAGAACACATAGATGCGGCCTTCGCTTCTTCGGAGCGACACCGGCGCGCTGATGAACGAACGGGCATCCAGAAGCTCGGCCAGGCTCTCGCAGGCCGCTTCCTCGTGCTTGTTCCATCTTCCCTCGGTGCTGTCGTACACCGCGGCTCCGGCGAACGGGGACAGCTTCGGCCAGATCGCGCGGTTATGGACAACGATGCGGTTCTGCGGGAGCGCGACGAGCGGCGCGGCCGCTTGGGCGTCGATCCATTCGGCATTGACCGAATGCTTCGCGTCGCCCTCCCTGATGGTGCGCAGGAAGTAGGCGCCCGACTCCTTGTCCCGGACGATCAGCAAGCAGCAGCTTCCCTGGAAGAACACCTGTGTCTTCTCCAGAATGCTGGTGACGGTGTGATCGACGCCGAAGCGCGGATTTGATACGCGGCTGACGTCGCGCAGCAGCGCGAGCCGCCGTTTCAGTTCGACCTTCGAGCCGCCCCAATGGATGCTCATGTAGCCGAACGCAAGCAGGAAGGTGGCGCGCAGCAGCAGGCGGGGGAGGTCCTGCTCGGTCGTCGTTCCCAGTCCGCAGGCGGCGAACAATCCGACCGAAGCGAGGGTGACGCGCGCGCCCTCGTTGAAGCCCCATCGGAAGGACGAGGTGAGGATGGCGAAGAAGAAGAACAGGAAGAAGAAGCTGTGGATGCCGTCCGTGAAAAGAACGATCAGCCCATACCAGAAGACATCCAGCCAGTGAATCAGCTTGCTCTGCGAGAACGGCGCATCGAGCTGCGTATAGAGGTAAACGGCCAAACTGTGCAGGATGTAGCCGAAGAACAGCAGCCAGGTGAAGCCCCCGATGCCCCTCAAGCCCGCAGGATCGACAAAAATCGCGAGCAGGGCGGAGACGGACAGCACGAGCCGCATCCTGGCCACCATCCGCGCATCGGCGGCGTCGGCAGCAAGACTCGCATCGAACTCGTTTTTCCTGTCCAGCCTGTGCACCAGCATCGGGCGTCTCCTCCTCCCACGGACGGGGTCATCGGTGGGTTTGTTTAGCCAATTTCCGCGCAAGAGATGCGTATGTGAAGAAGTCACATATTACTACTTAGGTAAACAGAAGTAAGACTTTTGAAAGGATTTGTCAGTCGTTCTGCGCAAGAAGTCACGCGCCACCGGGGAGGCGCACCGGCGCCGAGCCTTCCTATACTGGCCGGCCCCAGCCTGGAGACACGCCATGCCCGCCGAGATACCCCGCACCACCCTGCAACTCCGCTCCCTGATCAAGCGCAGCGGCGAGCTCGAACTCTCGCTGGCCGAAGAACCGGTTCCCGAGCCCAAGCCCGACGAAGTCATCGTGCGCGTCGAGGCCGCGCCCATGAACCCTTCGGACCTCGGCCTCCTGTTCGGCGCTGCCGACATGGCCACGGCCAAGGCCTCGGGCACGCCGGCGCGACCGGTGGTGACGGCCAGCGTCGCCGAGGTCGCGATGAAGAGCATGGCCGCGCGCCTGGATGCGTCGATGCCCGTGGGCAACGAAGGCGCGGGCGTGGTCGTGGCGGCGGGTTCCTCGCCCGCGGCGCAGGCGCTTCTGGGCAAGACGGTCGCGCTGATCGGCGGCGCGATGTACACCCAGTACCGCTGCATCCCGGTCGCCCAGTGCATGCTGCTGCCCGAGGGCACGACGCCGGCCGAGGGCGCATCGTCCTTCGTCAATCCGCTCACCGCGCTCGGCATGGTCGAGACCATGCGGCGCGAGGGCCACAAGGCGCTGGTGCACACGGCCGCGGCCTCCAACCTCGGCCAGATGCTCAACCGCATCTGCATCCAGGACGGCATCGGCCTGGTGAACATCGTGCGCAAGAAGGAGCAGGAAGAGATCCTGCGCGCGATCGGCGCCCGGTACGTGTGCAATGCGAGCGCGCCCACCTTCATGCAGGACCTGACCGACGCGCTGGTCGCCACCGGCGCCACGCTGGCCTTCGACGCCATCGGCGGCGGCATGCTGGCCGGTCAGATCCTGAGCTGCATGGAAGCGGCCTTGAACAAGACCGCCACCGAATACAGCCGCTACGGCTCCACCACCCACAAGCAGGTCTACATCTACGGCGGCCTCGACCGTGGCCCCACCGAGTTCGTGCGCAATTTCGGCATGGCCTGGGGCATGGGCGGCTGGCTGCTCTTTCCCTTCCTGCAGAAGATCGGCCCGGAGGGCGCGAAGAAGCTCAAGGAGCGCGTGGCGGCCGAACTGAAGACCACCTTTGCGAGCCGCTACACCAAGGAGGTGTCGATGTCAGAGGCACTGAGGCCCGAAGAGATCGCGGTCTATGCGAAGCACGCGACCGGGGAGAAGTATTTGCTCAATCCAAGCAAGGGTTGAGCGCCGGCACCCACTGGATAGAGAAAAGCAAGCTGGCGCGCAACAACCCGGGAGGCTTGAGAGGTCCGTCAGGTTGAATCCGACGCCTGCATCCACGCCGGGATATCGCGTTGGCCATGCAGCACGCGCCAGACATCGATGTGATCGGTATGCTCGATGTAGAACACGAGATAGGGATAGCGCGTCAGCGGCCAGGAACGAAGGCCCGGCAGGTTCAGCTCATGGGCGTGGCGTGGCGAACCGGTGGACGGATGACGGCCAATGTGGGCATAGGCCTGCTCCAAGGCATCAACGAATCCGAGTGCGGCGTGTTCGGCGTCTTCCGCCAGGCAATGCGAGATTGCATCTTCGACGTCCCGGTTCGCCTGTTCGCGCGGAACAACGCGCCTAAGCTTCACCTGCGAGCACCCGTCCTGGCTGCCTTTCGCGTCCGGTTACGCAGGCTCTCGAAATAGCCGGCATCAGCCGGCGCCCCGGGTGCGGACTCAGCGCCTGCCATTAACAGCTCCCGCAGATGCAAACGCTCCTGGTCTTTGCGGATCAGTTCTCGTACGTATTCGCTGCTGGTGCCGTAGCCGCGTTGATCGACCTGCTTGTCGACGAATGCCTTGAGGGTGTCGGGCAGAGAGATGTTCATCGTGCTCATGGCCCAAGGCTAAATCGAATGGCAAAATTTGGCAAGGTTCAGGCCCCTTGCGGCAGAACCTACCCCAGCGCCAGCCGCGTCCCCGAAGCGCCCGCCGCCTTGCGGATCCCGTCCGGCCCGTAGAAGGGCTGCTTGCTCGCCTGCAGATAGTCGAGCGCGTTCTGGGTGAAGTCCAGATGGCCGTAGACCATCGATCCGATCTGGCGGTTGTCGGCCTTGGCGCGGTCCGCAAGTTCCAGCAGCGCCGTCCAGGCCTCTTGCGATGCTTCGCCGGCGGCGGCGGCCGCTTCATCGGCACCGGCACGGCCGGGTTCGAAGCCCAGCGCCACCTGGGCCGATTCGCGCGCCTGGTCGAGCGCGGCCAGGCGGTCGAGCAGGGCGGCCTTCTGTTCGGTGAGTGGGCCGAGGTCGGCGAAGAGATTGTTCTTCATGGCCTGCGCCTCCAGGTCCAGAACCGCAAGGAATTCTTCGACGCAGGACTTCTCGGCCAGCAAATGGGGCAGCAGGATCACGTTCACAGGTCTTTCTTGGCGCCGAGCAGGTCGCGCACGCTGGCCAGGAGGCCCTTGGCGATCCGCTCGGGATGGATTTCGTAGCGGCCGGCGCGGATGTCCTCGCGGATCGAGGCGACGCGCGCGGCATCGAAGTCGGTGCTGGGCGAACTGGGCAGCGAATGAACCTGGCCCGTTGAAACCTGCACCGACTCCTTGGCGCCTTCGGCGGCATCGGCGCCGGTGGCCGGCAGGGCCTTGCCGCCCTTGGCGGTGCGGGAGAGCGGTGTGGCCGACGGGGCGGATTGATCGATTTTCAAGATGGTTCCTCAGGGGCTGACCCGTTTATCGGCAGTTTAGGGCGGAACTTTAGGGTCACCTATTGCGAGAGTCGGATCTGGCCGCCTTCGTCCGCCACGCCGCTGACCAGGCGGCCGTTGCGCGTCTTGGCCTGCACGGTCGCGCCGATCTCGGCGCGGGTCATGGCCCGCGCCTCGGTGCTGACGGTGAAGCCCGGCCCCACGGCCACCACCTGCACCGTCTGGCCCTGCTGGATCACGACCACGCCGCGCACCAGTTCGCGCCGCACGAGCGCGCCGGCGGCGATGCGGTTGACGGCCACCACGCCCTTGAGTTCGGCGGCATCGGTCACGACCGAGCGCGGCAGCGCGCTGAGATCGCCGGTGCGTTCGGCCAGGTCGCCGGCGCCCAGGGCCTGGCCGGCCTCGATGACGCGCGCGGCCACGACATAGCGGCCCTCGATGGCGACGCGCGCCTGCACGAAACGCGTCCAGGGCTTGTCGCCGGCGCAGCGCAGGCCCACCGATACCCGGCCCGAGGGCGCGGCGCCCCTGGGCAGGAAAGCCTGGAGCGATTCGCAGGGAGGCAGCGCGCCCGAGGCCGGCATGCTCACGTCGATGCGCACCTTGCCCGGGAGGCCGGCGGTCTGCGCTTGCAGAAACTGTTCGATGACGGCGCGCGCATCCCCTGGCGCGGCCGCGGCCGGCGCTGCGGCCAGCGCCGCGAGCAGCAGCAGGAGGAGACGGCGAAAGGAGCGGGTTGTTTCCATCATCGGTCCAGCGATTCTAGGAATGCGTGGCTCCGCCTGAAGGTGCGAAGTGCACCCCAAATGCCCCTTTGTTCGGCCCATTGCAAACACGACCCGTGCATAGACTCGCTTTCCATCAGTCGCCATGCCCACCTGGGACGCGACACCTCCAACTGATGGAACAACATGATCGACAAGCTGGATGCGGCGCTTCGCTTCAACCGCGAAGCACTCAATCTCCGGGCGCAGCGCCAGGAGGTGCTGGCGGCCAACATCGCCCATGCCGACACGCCCAACTACAAGGCGCGTGACTTCGATTTCGCGAGCCGGCTCTCGCAGGCCGTGGAGCAGGGCCGCGCCGCGCAGTCGGTGACGCTTTCCACTACCTCGGCGCGCCATCTGCAGGCCGAAGCATCGGCAATGCCCGATGCCGATCTGCTCTACCGCGTGCCAAGCCAATCCAGCATCGACGGCAACACCGTCGAGATGGATGCCGAGCGCATCAACTTCGCCGACAACGCGCTGCGCTACGAGGCCAACCTCACGGTGCTCAGCGCCAAGATCAAGTCGCTGCTGTCGGCAGTGCAGTAGGAACAACCATGCCCTTGCCCAGCGCTTCCATGAACATCTTCAATGTGGCGGGCTCCGCCATGGCTGCGCAGTCGCAGCGCATGAATGTGACCGCGAGCAACCTGGCCAATGCCGAGAGCGTGGCCGGTCCGGACGGCCAGCCTTACCGCGCCAAGCAGGTCGTCTTCGAGGTCGCGGCCTCGGGGCAGCAGGACATCGGCGGCGTCCAGGTCGCGCGCGTGGTGGAAGACCCCTCGCCCATGAAGATGGTCTACGACCCGAAGAACTCGCATGCCAATTCCGCGGGCTACGTGACCATGTCCAACGTCAACGTGGTCGAAGAGATGACCAACATGATTTCCGCCTCACGCAGCTACCAGGCCAACGTCGAGGTGCTCAACACCGCCAAGACGCTGATGGTCAAGACGCTGACGATCGGCCAGTAAATCCCAACCACAAGAAGCGAACCCATGGCCATCGACGACTCCCTCGCCATCACCGGCACGAACACCACCAGCTCGGCGCAGAGCAACAACAGCGTGAGCGGCGCCGACAGCGAGCAGCGCTTTCTCAAGCTGCTGGTGACGCAGCTCAACAACCAGGATCCGCTCAACCCGATGCAGAACGCCGAGCTCACCTCGCAGCTCGCGCAGATGAGCACCGTGAGCGGCATCGAGAAGCTCAACGGCACGCTCTCCGGCCTGGTGAACCAGACCGGCGCCAACCAGGTGCTGCAGGCGGCATCGCTGATCGGCTACAACGTGCTGTCGCCCGGCAACGAGATCGCCACCAAGGCGCCGGAAGCGGGCAAGGACCCGGCTGTCGTGCCCTTCGCGGTGCAGCTGCCGGGCTCGGCCGGCGACGTCGAGGTGAAGATCCGCGACGCCGCGGGCAACACGGTGCGCACGCTCAACCTCGGCTCGCTGCCCGAAGGCGTCAACGCCGTCACTTGGGACGGCAAGGCCGACGACGGCACCGTCGCGCCGGCCGGCAGCTACACCTTCACGGTGGCCGCCGACAACAACGGCACCACGGTCGAGGCGACCGCGCTCACCTTCTCGCAGGTGGCCGCCGTCAAGCAGGGCACGAGCGGCGTCACGCTCGAGCTGGCCTCGGGCCGCAGCATCGGCCTGTCCGACGTTCGCATGTTCCTCTGAGTCCTTCGCATGCCTTTCCCCTCGGCGGCCGCCGCCCGGCTGCAAGCCGTTTTTTCATCGCCTCGAAACAAGGATCGATCATGAGTTTTTCCCAGGGCATCAGCGGCCTGTCTGTCGCCGCCGCCAACCTCGACGTCATCGGCAACAACATCGCCAACTCGGGCACCGTGGGCTTCAAGTCGGCCGCCGCGACCTTCCAGGACGTGTATGCCGGATCGCGCATCGGCCTCGGCGCCTCGGTGGCCGGCGTGACGCAGAACTTCACACAGGGCGTGACCCAGACCAGCAGCCGCCCGCTGGACGTGGCCATCCTCAACGGCGACGGCTTCTTCCGCCTCTCCAGCCCGAGCGGCGAGATCATGTACTCGCGCAACGGCCAGTTCACCAAGGACCAGGACGGCTACATCGTCAACGCCGCCGGCCTGCGGCTGACCGGCTTCGGCGTGTCGGCCACCGGCGGCATCGAAGGCGGCACGCCCTCGGCGATTCGCATCCCGACCACCGCCATGGACCCGAAGGCCACCACCGGCGTGCAGGCCGAGTTCAACCTCGACTCGCGCAGCGTGACGCCCACCAAGACGCCCTTCAACGTGGCCGACTCGGACACCTACAACTACTCCAACGCGCTCGGGCCGGTCTACGACTCGCTGGGCAATCCGCACGAGCTGGGCGTCTTCTTCGTGAAGACCGGCGCCAATGCCTGGAGCGTCTACGGCGCGGCCGACGGTGCCGCGCTCAACGCCGGCGCGCCGATCTCCACCATGACCTTCGACGCCAACGGCAAGCTGCTGACGCCCGCCGGCGGCACCATCACGCTGCCGGCGATGACCTTCCCCAACGGTTCGGCGGCGATGAACGTCACGGTCGACCTCTCGGGCACCACGCAGTTCGGCAATGCCAACGCGATCAACAAGCTCAACCAGGACGGCTACACCTCCGGCTCGCTGACCGCCTACTCGATCAACCCCGACGGCACCATCACCGGCAAGTTCTCCAACGAGCAGACCCAGCTGCTGGGCCAGGTGGTGCTGTCGAGCTTCGCCAACCCCAACGGCCTGGAGCCCAAGGGCAACAACGTCTGGGCCGAGACCCAGGCTTCGGGTCAGGCGCTCACCGGCACGCCGGGCGCAGGCACCAAGCAGGGCTCGCTCGCCTCGGGCGCGCTCGAGGCTTCCAACGTCGACCTCACTTCCGAGCTCGTCAACCTGATCGTGGCCCAGCGCAGCTACCAGGCCAACGCGCAGACGGTGAAGACGCAGGATCAGGTCGTCCAGACGCTGATCAACATCCGCTGAGCGGCAGGAGCACCCAGTGGACCGCATGCTGTATGTCGCCATGAGCGGCGCCAAGCAGGCCATGGAGCAGCAGGCCTCGGTCGCCAACAACATGGCGAACGTCTCGACGCCGGGCTTTCGCGCGCAGGTCAACAGCTTTCGCGCGGTGCCGGTGGTCGGCGAAGAAGCGCAAACGCGCGCCTTCGTCGCCGCCATCACGCCGGGCGCCGACTTCAGCCACGGTCCGCTGACCGAGACCGGCCGCGCCCTCGATGTCGCGGTGCACGGCGATGGCTGGCTCGTGGTGCAGACGCCCGACGGCGGCGAGGCCTACACGCGTGTGGGCAACCTGCAGGTCGGCGCCGACGGCCAGCTGCTGACCATGGGCGCGCGCCCGGTGGTCGGCGAGGGCGGCGCGCTGGTGGTGCCGCCGGGCTCCACGGTGCATATCGCGCCCAACGGCGCCGTCACGGCCCGCGGAGCCGGCGATGCGCTGGTCGGCGTGGCCGAAGTGGGGCGCCTGAAGCTGGTCAATCCGCCGACCGCCGACCTGGTGCGCGGCGACGACGGGCTCTTTCGCATGCGCGAGGGTCTGCCGCCGGCCGAGGCCGACGCGGCCGTGACCGTCGCCAGCGGCGTGGTCGAGGGCAGCAACGTCAACGCGGTCGAAGCCATGGTTTCGATGATTGCCCAGGCCCGCAGCTTCGAGATGCAGATGAAGTCGATGCAGACCGTGGACACCAACGCGCAGTCGGCCAACAAGTTGCTGGCGTACGGCTAGCCCACCAACCCCTGAAGGAATTTCTCCCATGATGCGCTCGCTCTACATCGCCAAGACCGGCCTCGACGCCCAGCAAACCCAGCTCGACGTGGTGTCGAACAACCTCGCCAACGTTGGCACCACCGGCTTCAAGCGCAGTCGCGCCGTGTTCGAGGACCTGATGTACCAGAACCTGCGCCAGGTCGGCGGCCAGACCTCGGACCAGACGCGGCTGCCTTCGGGCCTGCAGGTCGGCACCGGCGTGCACGTGGTCGCCACCGAGCGCATCCATGCGCAGGGCAACATGACCAAGACCGACAACCCGAAGGATGTCGCGATCAACGGCGCCGGCTTCTTCCAGGTGCTGATGCCCGACGGCACCACCTCGTACACGCGCGACGGCTCCTTCCAGACCGACCGCGACGGCCAGCTCGTCACGGCCAGCGGCTTCCCGGTGCAGCCGGCCATCACCATTCCGCAGAACGCCACCAGCATGACCATCGGCCGCGACGGCATGGTCTCGGTCACGCAGGCCGGCAGCACCGCCACGGTGCAGGTCGGCCAACTGCAGCTGGCCACCTTCCTGAATCCGGCCGGCTTGCAGAGCATGGGCGAGAACCTCTATGCGGAGACCGATTCCTCGGGCGCGCCCAACCAGCTGAACCCGGGCCTCGAAGGTGCCGGCATCCTGAGCCAGGGCTACGTCGAGGCATCGAACGTCAACGTGGTGGAGGAGTTGGTCAACATGATCGCGACCCAGCGCGCTTACGAAATCAACAGCAAGGCCGTGCAAACCTCCGACCAGATGCTGCAGCGCCTCGCGCAACTGTGATGCAGAGCGCGCGTCTTCATCGTCTTGCCGTCTGCACGCTGGTGCTCGCCACCGGCTGCGCGCAGATCCCGCGCGAGCCGCTGGTGCACCAGCCGATGACGGCGCGCGCCAACACCTACGCGGCGCTGCCGGCGCCGCGCGCCAACGGCGCGATCTTCCGCGACGGGCCCGGCGCCAATGCGCTGTTCGAGGACCGCCGTCCGCGCAATGTCGGCGACATCCTGACCATCGTGATCAGCGAGAAGGTCAACGCCAGCAAGAACTCGGGCGCCAACGCCAGCCGCAGCGGCAGCCTGACGGCTGCCTTCCCGACCATCCCGAAGCTGCTGGGCGGTCTGCTGGACGAGCAGGACGCGAAGCTCTCCGGCAACAACATCCTCAATGCCAAGGGCGGCGCCAACGCCAACAACACCTTCAACGGCGTGATCACCGTGACCGTGGTCGACGTCATGCCCAACGGCAACCTGCTGGTTTCCGGCGAGAAGCAGATGGGCATCAATCAGGGCACCGAATACATCCGCTTCTCGGGCGTGGTGAACCCGCGCACCGTCTCCGGCAGCAACACCGTGCCCTCGACCCTGGTGGCCGATGCGCGCATCGAATACACGGCCAAGGGCTACATCGACGAAGCCCAGCACATGGGCTGGATGCAGCGCTTCTTCCTCAATGTGATGCCGTTCTGATCATGAACTTCAAATTTCTCCGGCGCTGCATCTTCTCGGCCTTGTGCGCCGTCGCGTTGTCGTCTCCGGCACAGGCCGAGCGGCTCAAGGAACTGTCCAGCATCCAGGGCGTGCGCGACAACCCGCTGATCGGCTACGGCCTGATGGTGGGCCTCGACGGCACCGGCGACCAGACCATGCAGACGCCGTTCACCACGCAGAGCCTGAACAACATGCTGCAGCAGCTCGGCATCACCATTCCGGCCGGCGTCAACATGCAGCTCAAGAACGTGGCGGCCGTGATGGTCACGGCCATGCTGCCTTCGTTCGCGCGGCCCGGCCAGAACATCGACGTGACGGTGTCCTCGATGGGCAATGCCAAGAGCTTGCGCGGCGGCACCTTGCTGATGACGCCGCTCAAGGGCGTCGACGGCGCGACCTACGCCATCGCGCAGGGCAACATGGTGGTGGGCGGCGCGGGCGCCTCGGCCAGCGGCAGCAAGGTGCAGATCAACCAGCTCGGCTCGGGCCGCATTCCCGGCGGCGCGTTGGTCGAGCGCAGCGTCGAGGCGCCGGTCGGCGGCGAAGGCATGTTCACGCTGGAGCTCAACCGCTCCGACTTCGGCACCGCGCAGCGTGCGGTCGAGGCCATCAATCGCCAGTTCGGCCCCGGCACCGCCGACGCGATGGACGCGCGCGTGATCCGCGTGCGCGCCCCCGAGCCGCAGGAGCGCGTCGGCTTCCTCGCGCGCCTCGAAGGGCTCGAAGTCACGCCCACCCAGGCGGTGGCGCGCGTGGTGATCAATGCGCGCACCGGCTCGGTGGTCATGAACCAGGCGGTGCGCGTCAACGACTGCGCGGTGGCGCACGGCAATCTCTCGGTGGTCATCAACACGGAGCCGGTGATCAGCCAGCCCGGTCCCTTCTCGGGCGGCAGCACGGTGGCCACGCAGACCTCGCAGATCTCGATCGCCCAGGGCGGCGGCGCGCTGCAGATGGTGCGCAGCGGGGCATCGCTCTCGGATGTGATCAAGGGACTCAACAGCCTGGGCGCGAATCCGCAGGACCTGGTGTCAATCCTGCAGGCCATGAAGACCGCCGGCGCCTTGCGCGCCGAGCTCGAGATCATCTGACATGGCGATCCTGGAAAACCGAAGTGGCGCGCTGGACCAGCGCTTTGCGTTGGACGTGCAGGGCGTCGATGCGCTGCGGCGCACCGTGCGTACCTCGCCCGAAGAGGGCTTGAAGCAGGTATCGCGGCAGTTCGAGGCCCTGTTCATGAACATGGTGCTGAAGAGCATGCGCGAGGCCACGCCGTCCAGCGGCCTGCTCGAGAGCCGGAACGAGAAGGTCTACATGTCCATGCTCGACCAGCAGCTCTCGCAGAACCTCTCGGGGCGCGGCGTGGGGCTGGCCGAAGCGATGCTCGCGCAGCTGAGCCGCAGCGCGGCCTCGGGCGCGGCCGACGGCGAAGCCGGGGCCATGTCGCTCGACGGGCCGTTGGGCTTCCCGTTGAAGCCGCAGGCCGGCATTCCGCTCGGCTCCTCGCCGCCGGAGGGCGCACCGGCCACCCGGCGCTCGATGCCGGTGGACTTGAGCGTCTACCAGAACAACGGCGAGCGTCCTTCGCCGGCCGCGGTGGCTTCGCTGCAAGGCCACGTCGACAGCTTCGTGAAGAGCATGGGCGGCTCCGCCCAGGCCGCGAGCGAGGCCAGCGGCGTGCCCGCGCCCCTGATCCTGGCGCAGGCCGCGCTCGAATCGGGCTGGGGCAAGCGCGAGATCCGCGCCGACGACGGCACGCAGAGCTTCAACCTGTTCGGCATCAAGGCCGACCGTGGCTGGAAGGGCCCGGTGGTGGAAACCACCACCACCGAATACGTCGACGGCGAGCCGCAGAAAGTGCGCGCCAGGTTCAGGGCCTACGGTTCCTACGACGAAGCCTTCACCGACTACGCGAAGTTCATCACCCGCAATCCGCGCTACGCCAACGTGCTGGCCACCGACGACCCGGCCGAGGCCGCGCACGGCCTGCAGAAGGCGGGCTACGCGACCGATCCGCAGTACGGGCAGAAGCTCGTTCGGATCATGCAGAAATTCACATAGGACCCACGACCATGGCAGAGATCACCAGCCTTCATCAGCACGCGAGCGCCCCCGTTCTCGCCAACGCCAAACGCCTCGAGGTGGTCACCTTCACGCTGGGCGAGGAGGAATACGGCATCGACATCCAGAAGGTGCAGGAGCTGCGCGGCTACGACGCGGTGACGCGCATTGCGAACGCACCGGAGTACATCAAGGGGGTGGTGAACCTGCGCGGGATCATCGTTCCGATCATCGACATGCGCATCAAGTTCAAGCTGGGCACGCCGAGCTACGACCAGTTCACGGTGGTGATCGTGCTGAACATCAGCGGGCGCGTGGTGGGGATGGTGGTGGACAGCGTGTCGGACGTGATCACGCTGTCGCCAGAGCAGATCAAGCCTGCGCCGGAGATGGGCTCGGTGCTGGACACGGACTACCTGATCGGGCTGGGGACGCTGGAGGAGCGGATGCTGATCCTGGTGGACATCGACCGGCTGATGTCGAGCGAAGAGATGGGCTTGATCGAAAAAATGGCCGCTTGAGCCAAGGGCCCCCACATGAAAGCAACGAATCCGTCGAGGCGAGCGCCTTCCTTTGTTTCGCTGGCGCGCATCCTGACCATCCGGGCCGGCGTGGCCATGCTGGCACTCACGGTGCTCATCCTGGCGGTCTTCTATGCGCTGGCCTCTGCGCAGCAGCAGCGCAGCGCCGCGCAGTACGCGAATGCGAAGGCCGAAGCCATTGCCCGGTCACTGGACATCTTCGACCAGACCATGCAGCTGAACGCGGAGAACGCCTACGGCGTGTTCCGGCGCCAGTTCGCGGCCACCTTCGTCCTCGAGGACGCCGCGCAGGGCAGGTTGACGAACCACGGCGTTGCGCTCGACGGCAGCTCCACCGCCGAAGTGGATGCCTTCGCGCGCGACTTTCCCGGCGCCAACGCCACCGTGTTCGTGGTGCAGGGCGAGGACTTCCGGCGGATCACCACCTCGGTCAAGAAGGAGAACGGCGAGCGGGCCATCGGGACCCTGCTCGACCGCAAGAGCGGCGCCTATCCGGTGCTGCGCGCCGGCAAGAAGTTCGTCGGGCGCGTCATCCTGTTCGGCCGTCCCTACATGACGGTCTATGAACCGGTGCGCGATGCTGCCGGCCAGGTCGTCGCCGTGCTCTACATCGGCCTGGACATTTCGCGGCAGCAGGCGTCCTTCGGCGAAGCGGTGAACAAGACCCGCATCTTCGAAAGCGGCGGGCTCTACGTCGTCAATCCGAGCGGCGGCCCCGCGGCGGCGACGCTGGTGTTCCACCCGACGACTGCCGGCAAGAAGCTGGCCGAAGTTCTTCCTCCGGGCGGCGACGCGGCGGACTGGCTCGCGCGCCTGGGCAGCGGCGACGGCACATGGATCGACAACGCGCCTGCCGTGCTGGGGCAGGCGATCGAAGGACGGCGCTATGCCTCCGCGGCCAAGAGCGAAGCGAACGGCTGGCTGGCGGTGGCCGAGGTTCCCGCCTCGGAGGTGATGGCCGAGCTGTACCGCCAGATGGCCTGGCTCGTCGGGGCCATTGCCCTGGCCGCCGTGCTGCTGGGCATCACCCTGGTCGTCTTCATTCGCCGCACGGTGCGTCCCCTGAGCCTGCTGAGCGAACATGTGCAAGCCATCGGCGGAGGCGACCTGTCGCGGCAGCTGGCATCGGATCGCCGCGACGAGATGGGCGTCATCACCCGGTCCGTCGAATCCATGCGGGACGGCCTGGCGCGCGTGGTGAGCGGCGTGCGCGAGGGCACCGATGCGATCGCGACGGCATCCAGCCAGATCTCTGCCGGCAATCAGAATCTCTCGTCTCGCACCGAAGAGCAGGCGAGCTCGCTGGAGCAGACCGCGGCCTCGATGGAAGAACTGACCTCCACCGTCAAGCAGAACGCGGACAACGCGCGCCAGGCCAATCAACTGGCGCTCTCGGCCTCCGAGGTGGCGGTCAAGGGCGGCGACGTGGTCAGCCAGGTGGTCCACACCATGGCCTCGATCAATGCCTCGTCCAAGAAGATCGTCGACATCATCGGCGTGATCGACGGCATTGCCTTCCAGACCAACATCCTCGCGTTGAACGCAGCGGTGGAAGCCGCGCGAGCCGGCGAGCAGGGCCGAGGCTTCGCAGTCGTGGCTGCCGAAGTGCGCAGCCTCGCGCAACGCTCGGCCGCCGCCGCCAAGGAAATCAAGGGCCTGATCGACGATTCAGTCGGCAAGGTCGATGCCGGCAGCCAACTGGTCGGCGAAGCCGGCAGGACCATGGAAGAGATCGTGGGCAGCGTGAAGCGGGTGACCGACATCATCGGCGAGATCACGGCAGCGAGCCACGAGCAGACGCAGGGCATCGAGCAGATCAACCAGGCGATCACGCAGATGGACCAGGTGACGCAGCAGAATGCGGCGCTGGTGGAAGAGGCCGCGGCTGCGGCGCAATCGATGCAGGAGCAGGCCGGCAACCTCGTGGAAGCGGTCAACGTGTTCAGGCTCGACACCGATGCCCGCAGGCTGCATTCATCCGATTTCGAGTCGCGCCTTCAAGACTGGCGGGAAGCTGCCGATAAGCCATAGGCAGTACCGCGCAAGCACAGACCTTGGAGACACGCCCATGCCCGACTTCCTGAACCTCCGCTCCCTGAGCATCGCCAAGAAGCTTGGCCTGCTCACCTTCAGCGCCATTGCGGGCGTGGTCGTGCTGACGGCCTTGTTCCTGGCTTCCGAGCGCAAGCTCATCATGGACGAGCGGCAGAGCGGCGTGCGCCAGGTGGTGGAAAGCGCGCACGGCCTGCTGGTGCACTACCACGCGCTGGCGGCCAACGGCACGCTGAGCGAAGAGCAGGCGAAGCAGCAGGCCATGCAGGCGATCCGCAGCCTGCGCTACAGCGGCAGCGAGTATTTCTGGATCAACGACATGCAGCCGCGCATGCTCATGCATCCGATCAACCCGGCGCTGGACAACAAGGACCTGTCGGCCAACAAGGATCCGACCGGCAAGCTGCTCTTCGTCGAGTTCGTGAACACCGTCAAGGCCCATGAAGCCGGATTCGTTGCCTACCAGTGGGCCAAGCCGGGCAGCGACAAGCCGGTGCCTAAGGTGTCCTACGTCAAGGGCTTCAAGCCCTGGGGCTGGATCATCGGTTCGGGCGTGTACGTGGACACGGTCCACACGACCATCATGAGCCGGCTGATCGGCTTCTCGATCTGCGCATTGGTCCTGGCGGCCATCCTGCTGGCGATCGGCTGGGTGATCTCGCGTGGGCTGCTGAAGCAGCTGGGCGGCGAGCCGGCGCAGACGGCCGGCATCACGCTGCGCATCGCGCAGGGCGATCTGACGGTGCCGATCGATCTCAGGAAGGGCGACAGCGCGAGCCTGCTTCACTCGATCAAGGGCATGCGCGACAGCCTGGCCCGCGTGGTGGGCGAAGTGCGTGCCGGCACCGACACCATGGCCACGGCCTCGGGCCAGATCGCGGCGGGCAACCAGGATCTTTCGTCGCGCACCGAGGAGCAGGCGAGTTCGCTGGAGCAGACCGCGGCGTCGATGGAAGAACTCACCAGCACGGTGAAGCAGAACGCCGACAACGCGCGCCAGGCCAATCAGCTGGCGCTCTCGGCCTCCGAAGTGGCGGTCAAGGGCGGCGACGTGGTGTCTCAAGTGGTGAACACCATGGCCTCGATCAATGCTTCGTCCAAGAAGATCGTCGACATCATCGGCGTCATCGACGGCATTGCCTTCCAGACCAACATCCTCGCGTTGAACGCAGCGGTGGAAGCCGCGCGAGCCGGCGAGCAGGGCCGAGGCTTCGCAGTCGTGGCTGCCGAAGTGCGCAGCCTCGCGCAACGCTCGGCCGCCGCCGCCAAGGAAATCAAGGGCCTGATCGACGATTCGGTCGGCAAGGTCGATGCGGGCAGCCAACTGGTCGGCGAAGCCGGCAGGACCATGGAAGAGATCGTGGGCAGCGTGAAGCGGGTGACCGACATCATCGGCGAGATCACGGCGGCCAGCCATGAGCAGACCCAGGGCATCGAGCAGATCAACCAGGCGATCACGCAGATGGACCAGGTGACGCAGCAGAACGCGGCGCTGGTGGAAGAGGCTGCGGCTGCGGCGCAATCGATGCAGGAGCAGGCCGGCAACCTCGTGGAAGCAGTCAGCGTGTTCAGGCTGGATGCCGGCACCCGGCCCGCTCTCCCCAAGTTTCAAACCTCATGAAGAGACGCAGATGAACGCAACAGACACATCGAAGCAGGCCGCGAAGCCGCTGGAATTCCTTTCCTTCACGCTGGGCGAGGAGGAATACGGCATCGACATCCAGAAGGTGCAGGAGCTGCGCGGCTACGACGCGGTGACGCGCATTGCGAACGCACCGGAGTACATCAAGGGGGTGGTGAACCTGCGCGGGATCATCGTTCCGATCATCGACATGCGCATCAAGTTCAAGCTGGGCACGCCGAGCTACGACCAGTTCACGGTGGTGATCGTGCTGAACATCAGCGGGCGCGTGGTGGGGATGGTGGTGGACAGCGTGTCGGACGTGATCACGCTGTCGCCAGAGCAGATCAAGCCTGCGCCGGAGATGGGCTCGGTGCTGGACACGGACTACCTGATCGGGCTGGGGACGCTGGAGGAGCGGATGCTGATCCTGGTGGACATCGACCGGCTGATGTCGAGCGAAGAGATGGGCCTCATTGAAAAGATGGCGGCCTGAACCATGAACTTCCTCTCCAACGTACGCATCGGAACGCGCCTGGCCATCGGCTTCGGCCTGGTCCTGGCCCTGACCCTGGCCTCGGCCGTCTTTGCCCTGATGAGCGCCAGCAGCAACGCCGAGGCCACCCGCCAGATGATGCAGAGTCCGCTCGCGAAGGAACGGCTCATCTCGGATTGGTACGTGCTGACCTACTCGGCCATCGCGCGCACGGCGATGATCGCCAGGACTACCGACGAAACGCTTCCCGTCACTTTTGCCGATGTCATCTCCGACAGCGTCAAGAAGGGCGGGGAAACCATGACCAAGGTCGAGGCCCTGCTGGTGACCGATCTCGAGAAGTCGACCTTCAAGTCCATTGTCGAGTTGCGAGCCAAGTACCAGGCGGCCAAGGAGGCGGTGCAGAAGGCGAAGGCGGGCGGCAACGCGGCGGAGACGGAGACCGTCTTCAAGGACACCTTCCAGCCGGCCGCCAAGGCTTATGAAAGCCGCGTGCTCGAACTACTGGCGCTGGAGCGCAAGGCGATCGACGACATGAGCCGCGCGATCGACGAGGCGAACGCGCAGAGCTTCAATCTCCGCATCGCGCTCACTGCGCTCACGCTGTTGCTGGGCGGGGTCTGCGCCTTCCTGATCGCCCGCAGCATCACCCGGCCCATCGACCGTGCCGTCCAGGTGGCGGAGACCGTGGCCAGCGGCGACCTCACATCGCGCATCGAAGTCGACTCGCGTGACGAGACGGGCCAGCTGATGCATGCGCTGAAGAACATGAACGAAAGCCTGGCCAAGGTGGTGGGCGAAGTGCGTTCCGGCACCGACACCATTGCCACGGCCTCGGGCCAGATCGCGGCGGGCAATCACGACTTGTCCTCACGCACCGAGGAGCAGGCGAGCTCCCTGGAGCAGACGGCCGCCTCGATGGAAGAGCTCACCAGCACGGTGAAGCAGAACGCGGACAACGCGCGGCAGGCAAATCAACTGGCCGTCTCGGCCTCCGCGGTGGCCGTGAAGGGCGGCAGCGTCGTCAGCCAGGTGGTCGACACCATGGGCTCGATCAACGCCTCGTCCAGGAAGATCGTCGACATCATCGGCGTGATCGACGGCATTGCCTTCCAGACCAACATCCTGGCCTTGAACGCAGCGGTCGAAGCCGCGCGTGCCGGCGAGCAAGGCCGTGGCTTTGCGGTGGTGGCTTCCGAAGTGCGCAACCTCGCGCAGCGCTCGGCCGCCGCCGCCAAGGAAATCAAGACGCTGATCGGAGACTCGGTGGAGAAGGTCGAGGAGGGCAGCAAGCAGGTGGCCGAAGCGGGCCGCACGATGGACGAGATCGTCGACAGCGTGAAGCGGGTGACCGACATCATGGGCGAGATCACGGCGGCGAGCCACGAGCAGACCCAGGGCATCGAGCAGATCAACCAGGCGATCACGCAGATGGACCAGGTGACGCAGCAGAACGCGGCGCTGGTGGAAGAGGCTTCGGCTGCAGCGCAATCGCTGCAGGAGCAGGCCGGCAGCCTCTCGCAGACCGTCAGTATCTTCAAGCTGAGCCAGGAAGAAGCGGCCGTGGTGCTCGCGCAGGTCCAGGCCCGCAGCCGGCCGACATTGCCGCCGAAGCGCGTGGCGCCGGCGCTGAAGGCGCCGGCCAAGCCGACCGCCGCCCCGCGCAAGGCGGTGGCGCACCGGCGCGCGCCGCAGCTTGCCGTGGGCCACACGGCCTCGGGCGAGTGGACGGAGTTCTGAAGAGGAAGTCCCGGCTCTCAAGTTTCGGGCCGAACTGCCGATATCTCTCATAACCGGGCCTCTATCGACGGCCTTCGCAGGAAGAAAAGAATGCAGTGGTTCCAGGAGCTTCGTGTCACCGTCAAGCTGATCCTCAGCTTTCTGATCGTCGCCGCCATCGGCGCCGTCGTCAGTGCGCTCGGCATCTTTCAAATGGGGCGCATCAGCGCCTCGACCGAGAGGCTCTACAACCACGAGCTGCAGACGCTGAAGGCGGTGCAGGCCGCCAATATCCACCTGCTCTATGCGAGCCGGGCCCAGATGGGCCTGCTGTCGGCCTCCACGAAGGGCGAGCGCAATTCCGGTATCGCGGAGCTCAAGAAGGCCGGCAGCGGACTCGAAGCGCGGATGACCGAGATCAAGCCCGTGCTGCTCGAAAGCGAAGAGGGGCGCAAGCTCAACGAGCAGTACGAGGCCCTGCTGCCGACGCTGAAGAAGCGCATGGGCGATTTCGTCACGCTGCTTTCCGCGCAATCGCTGGACAGCTCGCAGTTCGACGGCCGCGTGGCTGAGGACAGCGCGCAGCTGCTGAAGGAATCGCGTGCGCTCGAGGAAGTGCTCGAGAAGATGGTGGCGCACAGCGACATGCAGGCCAAGGCGAGCATGGACCATGCCGGCCAGACCTACAAGACCTCGCGCTTGCTGATGCTTGCGATGGCCCTGATCGGCATCCTCGCGAGCGTGGGGTTGGGCGTGGTGGTGGCCCGCCTGCTGGCGCGCCAGCTGGGTGGCGAACCCGGCTACGCGGCGGACGTGGTCGGCCGCATCGCCGGCGGCGACCTGACGGTGGGCGTCGAGGCGCGCTCGGCCGACGACGGTAGCGTGCTGCATTCGATCAAGCAGATGCAGGACCAGCTGACCCATGTGGTCGGCAGGATCAAGCTGTCGACCGACGCCATCGCCACGGCTTCGGGCCAGATCGCTTCGGGCAACCAGGACTTGTCGTCGCGCACCGAGGAGCAAGCCAGCTCGCTGGAGCAGACCGCGGCCTCGATGGAGGAACTGACCTCCACCGTCAAGCAGAACGCCGACAACGCGCGTCAAGCGAATCAGCTGGCGCTCTCTGCCTCCGAAGTGGCGGTCAAGGGCGGCGACGTGGTCAGCCAGGTGGTCCACACCATGGCCTCGATCAATGCCTCGTCCAAGAAGATCGTCGACATCATCGGCGTGATCGACGGCATTGCCTTCCAGACCAACATCCTCGCGTTGAACGCAGCGGTGGAAGCCGCGCGAGCCGGCGAGCAGGGCCGAGGCTTCGCAGTCGTGGCTGCCGAAGTGCGCAACCTCGCGCAGCGCTCGGCCGCCGCCGCCAAGGAAATCAAGGGCCTGATCGACGATTCAGTCGGCAAGGTCGATGCCGGCAGCCAACTGGTCGGCGAAGCCGGCAGGACCATGGAAGAGATCGTGGGCAGCGTGAAGCGGGTGACCGACATCATCGGCGAGATCACGGCAGCGAGCCACGAGCAGACGCAGGGCATCGAGCAGATCAACCAGGCGATCACGCAGATGGACCAGGTGACGCAGCAGAACGCGGCGCTGGTGGAAGAGGCTGCGGCTGCGGCGCAATCGATGCAGGAGCAGGCCGGCAACCTCGTGGAAGCAGTCAGCGTGTTCAGACTCGCGGACTGAATGTTTCGCCCGCGCTGCCGATAAACAAACAAGCAAACGTACCTACAGGTAATCCCAAATGTCGATGTTCCATACGGGCCTGAGCGGCCTGGCCGTGGCGCGCAGCGCGCTCATGACCACGGCGCACAACACGGCCAACGTGTACACCGCCGGCTACAGCCGCCAGACCTCGATCGTCGCCACCAACGGCGCGATCTCGACCGGCGCCGGCTTCATGGGCACCGGCGCCCGCGTCACGACCGTGGCGCGCAGCTACGACCGCTACCTCACCGCCCAGCTCAACGGCGCCGAGGCCACGGGCGCGGCGCTCGCGAGCTACAACTCGCAGATCAGCCGCATCGACTCGCTGCTCGCCGACAAGACCTCGGGCCTCACGCCCCTGATGCAGAGCTTCTTCGCCGGCATGCAGGGCGTGGCCAACACGCCGGCCGACCCGGCCGCGCGCCAGCAGCTCATCAGCGCGGCGCAGGCCCTGGCCAACAAGTTCCGCGCCACCGACCAGTACCTCACCGACCTCAACACCTCCGTCAACGACCAGATCGTGGGCAGCGCCGAGCAGATCAACACCTACGCGACGCAGATCGCGAGCCTCAACCAGCAGATCGGCCAGCTCCAGGCGATGGCCGGCGGCCAGCCGCCGAACGACCTGATGGACCAGCGTGACCATCTGGTGGCCGAGCTCGGCAAGATCGTGGACGTGAAGGTGCTGGAGCAGGACGGCGGCAAGTACAACGTCTTCATCGGCAACGGCCAGACGCTGGTGCTGGGCGACCGGGCCGCAACGATGAAGGCCGTCGACTCGGCGGCCGATCCCACGCGCAAGGCGATGGCGCTGGTCGGGCTGAACGGCACCGCGTCCGAGCTCAAGGACAACATCTTCACCGGCGGCACGCTGGGCGGGCTGATGGCCTTCCGCGCCGAGACGCTGAGCACCACGCAGAACGCGATCGGCCGCCTCGCCATGGCGCTCGGCAGCAGCTTCAACGACCAGCACAAGCTGGGCGTCGACCTGAACGGCGTGCTGGGCACCGACTTCTTCTCCGAGGCCCAGGCCGGCGTGTTCTCGAATGCGCGCAACACCGGCACCATGGTGCTCGACGCCAGCGTGACCGACACCTCGCAGCTCACGACCAGCGACTATTCGGTGGAAGTGAAGGACGTGGCGGGCACGCTCACCTATTCGGTGGTGCGCCTTTCGGACAAGCAGCCCATCGGCGACTTCACCACCTTCCCGATCGACTTCGACGGCGTGAGCTTGACCGCTGCCAGCGGCACGGCCCAGGCGGGCGACACCTTCCTGGTCCAGCCGACGCGCACCGGCGCGCGCGATCTCGAGGTGCTGGTGCTCGACCCGGCCAAGGTGGCCGCGGCCTCGCCGCTGGTCACCGGCAACACCAGCGGCAACCAGGGCAGCGGCGCGTTGAGCGCCGCCACCGTCGATGCCGGCTACCTGGCCACGCCGCTGGCGGCAACGGTCACGCTCGCCTACGACGCCGGGACCAACACGCTGTCGGGCTTTCCGGCGACCTCGGCCGTCACCGTGACGCTCGCCGACGGCACCTCGACCAGCTACGCGGCCGGCACGCCCGTGCCCTACACGGCAGGTGCCTCGATCAGCTTCGACGGCATCAAGCTCAGCATGACCGGCGCGCCGGCCCAGGGCGATACCTTCACGATCAAGAAGAACGTGGGCGGCGTGTCGGACGGCAGCAATGCGCTGCTGCTGACGGCGCTGCAGAAGAAGAACACCATGGGCGGCGGCAGCTCGACCTTCAACAGCGCCTACGCGCAGCTGGTGAGCTCGGTGGGCAACCGCACGATGGAGATTCGTGTGGCCGAGACCACGCAGACCAGCGTGACGGACCAGATCCGCGCCACCCGGGATTCGATTTCCGGCGTGAACCAGGACGAGGAAACCGCCAACCTGCTGATGTTCCAGCAGATGTACCAGGCCAACGCCAAGGTGATCGAGACCGCGTCGACGATGTTCGACTCGATCCTCGGCATCAGCAACTAAGAACATCGGGAATCGTCATGCGCATCAGCACCCAGACCTTCTACGCACAGAGCCTGAAAGGCATCGGCTCGCAGCAGCAGCAGCTGTTCCGGATCCAGCAGCAACTGTCTTCGGAATCCAAGTTTCTGACGCCGGCGGACGATCCGGTGGGCGCGGCGCGTTCGCTGGTCGTCTCCCAGTCGATCGCGGAGAGCTCGCAGTACGCCGCCAGCCGCAGCCGCGCGGTGCTCTCGCTCTCGCACGAAGAGGCCGCGCTGCAATCGGCCACCACCATCCTGCAGAACATCAAGACGCTCACGGTGCAGGCCGGCAACGGCACGCTGTCGGACGCCGACCGCGAATCGCTCGCCACCACCATCCAGAGCAATCTCGACCAGCTGGTGAACGTGGCCAACGCCGACGACGGCAACGGCCAGTTCCTGTTCGCCGGCTTCAAGAGCGCCAACCCGCCCTTCGTGGCGCAGGCCGGGGGCGGCGTGCAGTACATGGGCGACCAGGGCCAGCGTCTGATGCAGATCGACGTGTCGCGCCAGATGTCGGCCACCGACGACGGACGCAGCGTGTTCCAGTCGGTGCAGGGCGGCGCGGGCTACGTGACCACGGCGAATGTCGCCAACACCGGCTCGGGCGTGTTCGGCGCGGTCGGCGTGACCGACGCCACGTCGCCCAACTACGGCCGCGACTTCACGATCAGCTTCGCGGGCGGCAACTACACGGTGACCACCAACGACACGCCGCCGGTGGTCGCGGCCATCGGCCCCTTCGTGGCGGACACGCCGATTTCCTTCGGCGGCGTGCAGATCAGCATGAGCGGCACGCCGGCCGACGGCGACAGCTTCCAGGTCTTTACCGCCAAAAACGCCGGCACCGACGTGTTCGCCGCCATCGGCGACCTCGTGGCATCGCTGAAGAAGCCGCTCGCCGGTGGCGGTGCGGCCGCGCAGGCCGAACTGCTGAACGCGCTCTCCACGGCCAACGTCAAGATCACGAACGCGCACGACAACGTGCTGACCATCCGCTCCTCGGTCGGCTCGCGCATGAACGAACTCGATGCGCTCAACGCGTCGGGTTCCTCGCGCAGCCTGATCGACAAGAGTTACCTGTCGGAGCTGGAAGACCTGGACATGGCGAGCGCGATCTCCGAATACCTGCAGCGCGAAACCGCGCTGAAGGCCTCGCAGGAGACTTTCGCGCGGCTGCACAGCATCGCGCTGTTCAACTACCTGTAGGCCGGCCGGCCGGCCGGGCTTCGCGCCGGCGCCCGATCAGCTGCGCCAGCACGAGAGCGGGTAGCGCTGGTGGTTCCAGGTCGTCCAGCCTGTGGTCCTGTTGCCCGAGGGCTTGGCCAGGTACCACTGGTTCCCGTCGGCGTGGCGGAAGCGCAGGCCGCGCCCGTCGCTTTCGGGGTGCGTCAGCGCCACCCAGCGCGAGTTGTTGTCCGAGAACTTTCCCTTCCAGCGCGCGCCCGCGCTGCTGCTGCAGGTGTCGCCGTCGCAACTGGTTTGAGTGTCGTTGACCGGGACCCAGGTCATGCGTGCCGGCCGGCCGTCGATGCTGCAGTTCCAGGCGCCACCCCACCAGCCACCGACCGTGCTGGCGAGGGCCGGACCGGAGAGGGCGAAGCACAGGGCAAGGCCGCGGGAGAAGGTCGTGAGCGACCGCCGCGTCGTGTTCGAAGTCATGCTGCTGCTCCTTGTCGCCTCGATGAGGCTGGAGGCAGCGTACCGAGCCGCTGTCGAACGAGAAATCCCGTGAAGGCGCTACCCGCGCAGGAACGAGACCGCGATGACGACCGCGACCATCACGATGCCGACCCGGGTCATGTAGACCCCCAACCGGGCTGCCACCGGGTCTCGGGGTTGCAGCTTGGCGTGCGTTGTATCCATGGCGAACTCCTTTCGGACGACTCGCTGTCATCCTAGGGGCGAGCGCCGGCGCTGCACATGGCCAATTGGCAACGATGGACCATACTCGCCGCGCGATTCGTGGATTGGTTCACCATTCTCCGAAGTGATTGCGGGCTCCGGTGCGGCCGCACGGCTACTCAGGCGCCTCGCCAGCAGGCGCCGCCGCCTGCGGCTGCGCCTCCATCTGCACGACGGCCTCATGCAGAAGGCCGCGAAGCCAGACCAGCGCCGGGTCGTGGGTGCGGTACTTGTGCCATTGCATGGACTGCTCCATCAGAGGCAGCGGCAAGGGCACCGGCAGCACTGTCAGCGGCAGGAATTGCTGCGCCATGCGCGCCAAGCGACGCTGCACTGTGGCGACCCGGTCGGTGCCCAGAACCAGGAAGGGCGCCGCGACGAAGCTGAAGGTGCAGACCTCGATGCGCCGCTCGATGCCGCGACGCTGCATGAACCAGCTCTCGAGCGTGGGCTGGCCGATGCTGGCGGGCTGCACCTCGACGTGGTCTGCCGCCACGTACTCCTCGTAGCTGAGGGTGCCGGCGCGCGCGAAGCGGCTGCTGTTCCACACCATGCACACGTACTCTTCCTCGAACAGCGTTTCGATCGGATGGTCGGGCGAGCAATAGTTGCGCGGGATCACCAGCAGGTCCGCTTCGCCGCGCCCCAGCGCGCGCTGCGGCTGGTCCAGTTGCGGCAGCGGCGAGAGCAGGAAGCGCACCGTGCTCGACTGCCGGCGTGCCAGCGCAAGCAGGTGCGGCATCAGGGTGACCGTGGTGTAGTCGGAGACCAGCAGCTGGAAGGTGCGGTCCGAGCGTGAGGGATCGAACTGCGGCTGCGCGGCGATCGCGGTGTCGACGCGCATCAGCACGTCGCGCACGGGTTCCTTCATCGTCTGGGCCCGGGGCGTGAGTTCCAGCGTGCGGCCCACCTGCACCAGCAACTCGTCGCCGAAATAGGCCCGCAGCCGAGCCAGCGCGTTACTCATGGCGGACTGGCTCAGATGCACGCGCGCGGCCGCCCGGCTGATGCTGCACTCGGTGAGAAGCGCGTCCAGTGCCACCAGCAGATTCAGGTCAAGCTTGTTGAAGCGCATAGCCGCCCTCGCTCGCACGAGATCGAGAAGAGGATGGTGAACCACCTTCAAGCGCCGAAGATTAGGGCAAGTGCGACTATCGCCGCAGGAAATGCCGAGGGCGCACTCGCCGGGCGATTCGTGGATTGGGTCACCGTTCTCCGATGCGATTGCGGATTGCGACTACACTCCGCAGCCCCATTTTTCAACGAAGCGGCGACACCCATGAGAAAGAACGCCTGGCTCAAGGCCGCGCTGGACTACGTGCCCGATTGGCTGAGTTTTCAACTCGAGCGCTATCGGCAGCCCGGGTGCTCTGTCGCCATAGCGCAGGGGCCTCACATCGTGGCGGAGTTCGCCTTCGGTGCCGCTGATCTGGAAACCGGCGAATCCCTCACCCCGAGGCATCGCTTTCGCGTCGCGTCGCACTCCAAGAGTTTCACTGCGAGTGGTGTCATGCTGCTGCGGGAACAAGGAAAAATCGGCCTTGACGATCCGATCGGCCGCTATGTAACCGGCCTGCACAAGGGCCTCGCGGGCGCCCGGATCGGAGAATTGTTGTCACATGGTGCCGGTGTGGTTCGCGATGGCGCCGACAGCGGACAGTTCTCGGACCGCCGCCCATTTCTTTCCCGCGCCGAGCTGCTGGCGGAGTTGTCCAGAAAGCAGCCGCTCGCACCCGGCGTTCAGCTCAAGTATTCCAACCATGGCTATGGCCTGTTGGGGCTGATGATCGAGGAAGTCAGCGGCAGCGAATATCCGGCCTGGATCACCCGCCACGTGATCGACGCCGCGGGATTGCACGAGACCGTCCCCGACATGCCGCAGCTGCGCAAGAAAGCACCCATGGCCAATGGGCACAGTGCCGAGTTCCCCTTCGGGCAGCGCCTGATCGTACCGGGCGACAACGTCTGCCATGCGATCGCGCCGGCAGGCGGATTCGTCTCGACGGCTTCGGATGTGGCTCGGTTCTTTGCGCAACTCGCGCCGGAAAGCAAAGGGAGCATCCTGTCGGCAGCGAGTCGCCGCCACATGATGCAGCGCCGCTGGCGCGACAACTGCAGCACCCAGGAGTCGTACTACGGCTACGGCACCATGATGAGCGGGCCCGGGCCCAAGGAGTGGTATGGCCACACCGGCAGCCTGCAAGGCTTCGTTTCGAGAACGGCGCGTTTTACCGCCTCGGGTTTCACGGTCACCGTTCTTTGCAACGCACAGGATGGCCCGTCCTACCAGTGGGTCGATGGGATTGCGAGCATCCTTTCGGCGTTTCAACACCATGGTGCGCCAGCCAAACGGGAGGCGGCCTGGAAGGGACGCTGGTGGAGCATGTGGGGTGCCAGTGATCTTGTCCCCATGGGCAAGGTGGTGTGCCAAGTCGCGCCGGCGATGAATCTACCTTTCGATGGCACGAACACCGAGTTCGCGATCGCTGGCAACGATCATGGGGTGATCCGCAAAGCTTCTTCCTACAACAGTCCCGGAGAGACGATTCGCCGGGTGCGCGATCCCAATGGCGCGCCGACCGAGCTTTGGGTTGGAGGCTCAAGACTGCTGTCCAAGGAGGCGATGCTGGCCGAAGTCACTCCGCGCTACCGCAAGAGTCGGCGCACCGGCGATGCCGCGGCTGCATAGCGTCGGGCGTTGATCCGGGTCCCGCTTACTTCTTGCAGTCCCCGCCGACCGATACGGAGCCGTCCTTGCATTCGGTCAGGATGGGCTCGCTGCGAGGCTGCGGCGGCGAGGGACGCGCGCCGGAGGCCGATCCGTCACTATTCGGCGGCGAAGCCGGCAAATCGCCCTGCGCGTACACGATCTTCTTCGTTCCAAGATCGCAGGTGCCCACGACCTTGTCGGTAACGATTGCGTCGGCGTCTACCGTGGTGAGCGTGAAGCGAGAGACGCCGGAGGCTCTGATCTTCGTATCGATCTGGGACAGGATGGCATCGCAGTTGCTGGCGCCGCTCGCAGAACCGGCGAAGACCAGTGCGATGAAAGCCAGAGATAGTCTTGGCATCGGTGCTTGCCTCCAACGAGAGTCTTCCCGGGCGGACCCGTCCAGCGATCAGCGCGAAGGCGCCGGCACCGGAGTCACCGTCTCGCGAATCACGCCGCCGCCCATGACGCTGCCTCCGGAAGAACTGCCCGCGCCGCCTTGCACGCGCGCCTCGCAGTCCGCCTGGTCGGCAGCGGGCTGCAGCTTGCATCGGGCCATCGCATTGGCGTCGTAGCCGGTGGCGCTCGAGCCGGTGAGGCCGTTGCGCCGGGCCTCCTGTCGCGCGGCACCGGCTTCGCGAAGGCACGCCGCCTTGTCCTGCTGCACGCCATCGCAGGCCGCGCGTTCGCTCGCCGTGCGGGCATCGGAGCCGGGCGGCGCCGACTGGGCGAGCGCGGCGCTGGCGCCGAGCAGTGCGATCAGCCAAAGACTGACCAGAGCTGGTTTCGTGTTCATGGGGCTCCTCTTTGAACGGAGCCTGCAATGTGACCGCAGGATGGCGGCCGGACTGTGGGACGGATGCCCGATGCCTGTCGGACGCAGTCCGCAAAAGAAGGCCCGCACGAGGCGGGCCTGAAGGGGTTGGTCCTTGATGCCCACCCGGGAGAAACCATGGCCGAAGATTAGTAGGTGTAGTCCTACACGGCAAGTCGAGCAAAAGTTCACGTTGGCGTCAGCCGGTCACCGATGCTCGTCATCAGCTTCGCGTAAGTTTTGTATCTCGCGATCCATCCCGCCGGTTTCCTCGCGCGCGAGACCTGCCCCGGATGCCGACGTTTGGTTCTGCTTGACAAGGGCAATGACACCGCGGCGTTGTTGTCGGCATTCGCCACCTATGCCGCGGGGTTTCTGGTACGGCCCTTCGGGGCACTCGTGTTCGGTCGCATCGGCGATCTGGTCGGGCGCAAATACACCTTCCTGGTCACCATCGTCGTGATGGGGAGCGCGACCTTTGCAGTGGGACTGTTGCCGACATTCGCGGCCATCGGCTGGCTCGCGCCCATCCTGCTGGTTACCCTTCGATTGCTGCAAGGCCTGGCGCTCGGCGGTGAATATGGCGGCGCTGCCACCTACGTGGCCGAGCATGCGCCGCAGGGCAAGCGAGGCAACGACACGAGCTGGATCCAGACCGCCGCGACGCTGGGCTTCTTCATGGCGCTCGCGGTCGTCGGTGCTTGCCGCGTGTGGATGGATGCTGCGGTGTTTGCCGAATGGGGTTGGAGAATTCCCTTCCTCGTGTCGCTGATCCTGCTGGTGTTCTCGATCTATATCCGGCTGCGCCTGAACGAGTCGCCGATCTTCAAGAAGATGAAGGAGGAAGGAAAAGGGTCGAAGGCGCCGCTCAGAGACAGTTTCCGGAAGTACCCGAACAACAAGTACGTGCTGCTGGCCCTGCTGGGCGCCACCGTCGGGCAGGGCGTGGTGTGGTACACGGGCCAGTTCTATGCCCTGTTCTTCCTGACGATCACGCTCAAGCTCGACTATCTGACGGCCTACATGCTGATCGGCGCGTCCTTGCTGCTGGGCACGCCGTTCTTCATTGTCTTCGGTGCGCTTTCCGACAAGATCGGCCGGCTGAAGATCATCCTGTTCGGCTGCCTGATTGCCGCAGTGACCTATTTCCCGCTGTTCAAGGGCCTGACCCACTATGTCAATCCGGCCCTGGAGGCCTACTCGGAGAAGACGCCGATCACCGTCTCCGCCGCCAACTGCAACTTCCACATGTTTGTCGGCCCCTGGAGCAAGTTCTCCGACTGCGACAAGGCGAAGGACTTCCTCACCAAGCAAGGGCTCTCGTTCAAGTCGGTCCCGGCCGCGGCCGATGCCCAGGTCGTGACGAAGATCGGTGATGTCGAAGTGGTCGGATGGGACGAGGCCAAGTACAAGGAGGCGTTGCAGAAGACCGGCTATCCCGGCGCGGCCGACAAGAGCAAGATCAACTACCCGATGACGCTGCTGATCCTGTTCATCATGTTGATCTACGTCACGATGGTGTACGGACCTATTGCCGCTTTCCTGGTCGAGCTGTTCCCCACCCGCATCCGCTACACCTCGATGTCGCTGCCTTATCACATCGGCAACGGGTGGTTCGGCGGCATGCTCCCGCTGCTGGCCACGGCAATGGTCGCGGCATCGGGGGATATTTACTATGGGCTCTGGTATCCGATCGTCGTTGCGGTGATCTCGCTCGTGGTGGGCACCATCTTCCTCAGGGAAACCAAGGACCGCGATCTCAAATACGACGACTGATCGGCGCGCTGCACCGTGCAAGGCACGGCGCAGCGCGCTTGTCGTCTCGTCCTCAGAGCGTGGGCTTGCCCATCGCCGGATCGCTCACCGAATGCCGCCCGGTCTCGACGCGGCCGGCGATGCGGCGCAAGTAGGCCGGGTCGGCGTCGCAGCTCACTTCGAAGTCGTACCAGTTGCCGCTGTCCTCGAGGTCCCACTGCTTCTCGACATCGTCGCCGCCCCTGACGCGCACGGTCCACGGGCCGTCGTTGCGGTAGGCCAGGGCCTTGATGGTGAAGACGCAGTCCCGCTCGCCCTCGTTGCGCAGCTTCAGGTGTAGGTCGCCGCGGCGCACGTTGTAGCCCACGCGGATCTCGGGGTCGGGTGCGCCGCGCGAGCGCAGGCGGTTCAGGTCGCCCTTGAAGTGGCGGTGGAAGCCGTTGGGCCCGAGCACCCACAGGTCGTAGAGGCCGGCGTTGTCGGTCGCCGCGGCCCACTCGTCGTCGAGGCGCTCGTTGGGCTCCACCATGTAGCGGCGCGGCAGCCGGTCGAGGTTCAGCTTGTCGTAGACGTGGAACACGGCCGCGGCCTCGCCGCTGTTCGCGAAGACGAGCTTGACCTTGCCGTGCAGCGCGTTGCTGCGTGCGCTCGCGTGCAGCTCGTAGGGCAGGGCGCGCGAGGGCCGCGTGCCGGTGGCCTGCACCGGCAGCAGCGGGTTGGCCGGCGGCGCGATCTGGGGCAGTTGCTGCTGCGCGGCGCGCAGCGCATCGGCCTGGGCCAGCGTCTTGCGACCCGTGAGCGTGGGCAGCGGCTCGTTGTTGGGATTCTTGAAGTTGAAGGCGCTCGTCAGGTCGCCGCACACGGCGCGGCGGTAGCGGCTGATGTTGGGTTCCTTGACGCCGAAGCGCTGCTCGAGGAAACGGATGATCGAGGTGTGGTCGAACACCTGCGAGTTGACCCAGCCGCCGCGGCTCCAGGGCGAGATCACGTACAGGGGCACGCGCACGCCCGGGCCGTAGACCCGGCCGTCGGGCTGCGGCTGGCTGGTGGTGCCGGGCGGGTTCGGGTGCGTGAAGCGCTCGAAGGCGACCTCGGACTCGCGCAGCGTGGTCTTGCCGGCCGGCGTGCCGTCGGGGTTGAGCGAGGGCGCCGAGGGCGACGGCACATGGTCGAAGTAGCCGTCGTTCTCGTCGAAGTTGACCAGCAGCACGGTCTTGCTCCACACATCGGGCACGGCGGTGAGCGCGTCCAACGTCTCCTGGATGTACCAGGCGCCCTGCACCGGGCTCGATGGGCCGGGGTGCTCGGAGTAGGTGGCCGGCGCGATGACGAAAGACACCTGCGGCAGCTTGCCGTTCTTGATGTCCTGGCGGAAGGTCTCGAAATACGCGTTCACGTCGCCGAGCGGGCCCGGCATGGTGTTGGCGATGCCCTTATACAGCGGGTTGCCGGCATCGTCGCTGGCCGGGTCGTAGGCGGGCGAGAGGGCGTCGTTGCTCACCGGCTTGCCCGAGGCCTCGTTGGCCTTGCGGTACTGCTTGAAGCCCGCCAGCGGGTTGTCGCCGAAGTTGTCGGGCATGTTCTGGTAGACCATCCAGCTCACCTTGGCTTCCTGCAGCCGCTCGGGGTAGGTCTTCCATTCGTAGCCGAGGGCGGAGGAGTCGATGGAGTCCCACTCGTTGTTCAGCGAGGCCACGCCGGCGGCGGTGGGGCCGTTGGTGCCGGTCCACATGAACATGCGGTTCGAGTTGGTGCCGGTGTGCATCGAGCAGTGGTAGGCGTCGCACAGCGTGAAGGCATTGGCCAGCGCGAACTGGAAGGGCAACTCGGCTTCCTTGTAGTAGCCCATCGAAGCGGGCGTCTTGTAGCGCACCCATTGCTCGATGCGGCCGCCGTCCCAGGCGTCCTGGCCGTCGACCCAGCTGTGCGGCGTCCCGCTCACGCGCTGTGCATTGCCCTTGGTGAAGTCGAGGTGGTAGGGCAGCACCGGCTGGCCGGCGGCGTTGTTCTGCTGCCAGACGTTGCGGCCTTGCGGCAGCGGAATGGTGAAGCGGTCGCCGAAGCCGCGCACGCCGCGCAGCGTGCCGAAGTACTGGTCGAAGGAGCGGTTCTCCTGCATCAGGATCACGACGTGCTTGACGTCCTTGATCGTGCCGGTTTCGTTGTGCGCGGGAATCGCGAGTGCTTTGCGGATGCTGGGCGGAAAGGCGGCGAGGGTGGCGGCGGCGATGCCGGTGGTGGCGGTGCCCTGGAGGAACTTGCGGCGCGAGTTCATGTGGGGTCCTCTGGATGTTGTTGTAGGTGGCTCAGGGCGCGTAGCGCACGTCGGCGTTGTCGCTCGCCGCGGGCTGCACCGGGGTCTCGGTCTTTTCGCTACCGGTGGCCGTGCTGCCCGCGGCGGTGCCGCTGAAGCCGCCGCCGCTGCTGCCGCCGCCGCAGGCGGCCAGCGCGCAGGCCAGGGTCAGGGCGCACGCGAGGCGCGCCAGGTAAACATCTGTGTGCATGGGGAGTTCCTTTTTTGGCGTTGTCGGGGATCGGGTTCGCAAGCGGCGCGGCCAAGACTAGGCAGCGGCCGTGTCATCGCCATGAACCGGCCATGACGCTTGTGCGACGTGCGCATGACGCCCTGGTACCCTGTGCCATTCGCGCGCGGCGCGGAGTGAACGCGATGCCGATGAAACTGCTCTTGAAGCTCGCCATCGCCTGCCTGATCGGGCTGGCAGGAGTCGCCATGTTCCAGGACCGCCTGCTCTACTTCCCGGCCAAGGCCACGGTCGCGGACATGGTGTCCGGCGGACTGAAGGCCTGGCCTTCGGCGGAGGACTTCCGCGGCCTGGTCGCGGAGCCGGCGGGCGTGGCGCGCGGCACAGCCATCGTCTTTCACGGCAACGCGGGGCATGCCGGGCATCGCGCGTACTACGCCCGTGCGCTCACGGGCCTGGGGCTGCGCGTGATCCTGGCCGAGTACCCTGGCTACGGCCCGCGCGGCGGAGAGATGGGGGAACGCCATCTGGTCGACGATGCCGAACAAAGCATCGTGCAGGCGCATCGAGCGCATGGCGCGCCGCTGCTCGTGGTCGGCGAATCGCTGGGCGCCGGCGTCGCGGCCGCGGCGGCCGCACGGCAGCGGGACAAGGTGGCGGGCCTGCTGCTGATCACGCCGTGGGACCGGCTCGAGAACGTCGCGGGCCATCACTACCCATGGCTGCCAGTGAGCTGGCTGCTGCGCGATCGCTACGACAGCGCCGCGCATCTCGCCTCCTTCGGCCGCCCGGTTCTGGTCGCCATCGCCGAGCGCGACAACATCGTGCCGGCGCGCTTCGGCCGCGCGCTTTACGACGCGCTTCCCGAGCCCAGGCGGCTGGTGGTGATCGAGGCGGCCGGCCACAACGACTGGCCGGGGCGCGTCGACGATGCATGGTGGCGCAAGGCCACGTCCTTCGTGCTCGACGCCGCCACTGCGCGCTGAGCGCGCAGCGGTGTTTGCGCTTGCTCAGTTGAGATTTCCTCAAGCGACAGAGCCACAGAAGTCGTTTGTCGGCGAGCGCCGGAAGGACAACCATAGCTCTATCCGATGCCATCTTCGCGGTGTCGGCCACAAGGAGATCTATGTACGTCGCACCCTACCCGCTGTGGAGCCCTGAGCCCGACGCCGGCCTGCTCGCCTCGCGCGCCGCCGATACCGGCGAGCTGATTTTTCCCGCCTTTCCCGATGCTTCGCCGCTGGCCGCGCGGCACGCGCCGGTCGCACTGCCCTCGATCGGCGAGGTCTACAGCTTCACGGTCATCCATCCGGCGGCCAAGAGCGGGCTGGCGCCTTACGCGCTCGGCTATGTGGACCTGCCCGGCCCAGTGCGCATCTTCGGCCGGCTGCAAGGCAAGGCGCGCCCGGCCATCGGCGAGCGCTATCGCGCAGTGCCAGACGAGCAGTTCGGCTACGTGTTCGAGGCGGTCGAAGGAGCATCGGCATGAAGGACATCTTCATCACCGGCGGCGCCATGACGCCCTTCGGCCGCCACAGCGGCGTGCTCGCTCCCGAGCTCGCGCAGCACGCCATCCTGAAGGCAATGGACGACGCGGGCGTCGAGGCGCGCGACATCCAGGCCATCTACTGCGCCAACGTGCTCGGCGGCATGATCCTGGGCCAGCTCATCGTCCGCGATCTCGGCTTCGGCGGAATTCCGGTCTACAACGTCGAGAACGCCTGCGCCAGCGGCGCCACGGCGGTCCACTTGGCACGGCACGCGATGCTGGCCGAGCAGTACGACACGGCGCTGGTGTTCGGCATCGAGCAGCTCACCGCGCTCGGCGGCGGCACCATCCCGCTGCAGCGCAACGACCACAAGACCGAGCTCTATGCAAAGGCGGGCATGGTGCTGCCGGCCGTGTACGCGATGCGCGGCACGCGCTTCCTGCATGAGCGATCTGCCACGCCGGCCGACCTGGCGGCCGTCGCGGTGAAGAACCGTCACCACGGTTCTCTAAACGAATACGCCCAGCAGCGCGCCGAGACCACGGTCGAGGAGGTGCTGGCCTCGCGCATGATCGCCGATCCGCTGACGCTGCTGCAGTGCTGCCCTTCGCAGGTCGATGGCGCGGCCGCCGTGGTGCTGCGCACGCGCCGCCCGGCAGGGCGCACGCCTGTGAAGCTGCTGTCTTCCGTGGTGGTGTCGGGCATTCGCGAACAGGCCGACGACGACATCCTGGATGCCGAGATCACCGCACGGGCGGCACGCCAGGCCTACGAACAAGCCGGCCTCGGCCCGCAGGACCTCGACGTGGTGGAGCTGCACGACGCCTTCACCATCGCCGAACTGCTGTACTACGAGGCCTTGGGTCTCGCGCCGCGCGGAGAGGCTGTTGCCTTGCTGCAATCCGGCGCCACGCGATTGGGCGGCCGCGTGCCGGTGAACCCCAGCGGCGGCTTGCTCGCCAAGGGGCATCCGCTCGGCGCCACCGGCGTCGCGCAGATGGTCGAGCTGATGTGGCAGCTGCAAGGCCGGGCCGGCGCACGCCAGGTCGAGGGCGCGAAGGTCGGCCTGACCCAATGCACCGGCGGCGGCATTGCCGGCGTCGACCATGCCGCGTCATCCGTTCACCTGCTGGGAGTGTGAGATGAGCGAAAGTAGATTCAACCCCGAACACGTGGCGGTGGTCACCGGCGCCGCCCGAGGCATTGGCCTCGGCATCGCGAGCCGGCTCGCTGCGCAGGACCTTACCGTCGCCTTGCTCGACCGCGATGGCGCGGCGCTCGACGCTGCTGTGGCCGCCTTGCAACAAGACGGGCACAAGGCCATGGGCGTTGCCGTGGACCTGACCGACTCCAAGGCCGTCGATGCGGCCTTCGCCAGCGTTCTTGCAAGTGCAGGCCGCGTCGACTTTCTCGTCAACAACGCGGGTGCGGTGCGCGATACGCGCTTCCTGAAGATGACCGACGAGGACTGGGACATCGTCATCGACTCCAACCTGCGGTCGCAGTTCGTTTGCTGCCGCGCGGCGCTGCCGGGCATGGTGGAGCGCGGCTTCGGCCGCATCGTCAACCTCTCCTCGCGCGCCTGGCTCGGCGGCTTCGGCCAGGCCAACTATTCGGCGGCCAAGGGCGGCGTGGTGAGCCTGACGCGGAGCCTGGCCATCGAGTTCGCCGCCAAGGGCGTGACCGTCAACGCGGTGGCGCCCGGCATCGTCGACACCCCGCTGTTTCGCAACTTCGCCCCGGATGTGCAGGCACGGCTCAAGGACTCGGTGCCGGTGCGCCGCATCGGCACGGCGGACGACATCGCGCTGGCGGTCGAGTTCTTCCTCGATCCGGCGGCGTCCTACGTGACCGGGCAGACCCTCTATGTCTGCGGCGGCCGCAGCCTGTCATCGCCCAGCGTCTAGGAGCTCCTCATGACCGTTCGTCTGGATGTCAAAGACCAGGTCGCGCTGATCACGCTGGACCGGCCCGAAGCGTTGAATGCGCTGGACCTGGCTGCGCTGAGAGACCTGCGCCGGTGCCTGGTCGAGGTCCGCGATCGCGACGATCTGCGCGTCGCGATCCTCACCGGCGCAGGGAGCAAGGCCTTCTGCGCCGGCGCCGATCTCAAGGGCACGCAGATATCGCCTGCACCGTATGCCGAAGCATTGTTCCGCGCGTCCGCGCCGGCAGCCGACATGGGCCTGTACATCCGGCTCATGGACCTGAGCGACCTCTGCGTGTTCAAGCCGATCATCGCGGCCGTCAACGGCCATTGCCTCGGTGCCGGGCTGGAGCTGGCGCTCCAGTGCGACCTGCGCATTGCCTCGGCCCGCGCGAGCTTCGGCTTGCCGGAGACGGCCGTCGGCTCGATTCCGGCGGTGTCCGGCCTGCACCGCCTGCTCAAGGCCGTGCCGTCGGCGCATGCGATGCAGATGGTGCTGACGGCGGAGCGCATCGATGCGAGCACCGCGCAGCGCATCGGGCTGGTGTCGGAGCTGGTGGAAGAGCCCGCCGCGCTGCTCGACCGCGCCTTCGCGCTGGCGCGGCGCATCGCCGGCAACGCGCCGCTGGCGGTGCAGGCCGTGAAGAAGCTGTCGCGCCAGACGGCACACCTCGGCGAAGCCGACGCGCAGCAGCTCACTGAGCTGTACTGGGGCGTGCTGCGAGATACGCAAGACCGCATCGAGGGCCGCAGGGCCTTCACCGAGAAACGCCCGCCCCGCTATGTGGGCCGCTGAACATCGATTCCAAGGAGACACGCATGAACACCCATCCCACACACCGCCGTTCGTTGCTGGCGCTCGCGGCCGCGGCCGCCGCGCTCTGCACCTGGCCGCTCGGCCATGCGCAGCAGCCACCGTATCCGGCGAAGGCGATCACGCTCGTGGTGCCGTTCGCGCCCGGCGGCGGCAACGACATCCTGGCGCGCGCCATCGCTCCGCGCCTCACGGAAATCCTCGGTCAGGCCGTGGTGGTCGACAACCGGCCGGGGGCGGGCGGCAACCTCGGCACCGACATCGTGGCGCGTGCGCCGGCCGATGGGTATACCTTGCTGCTGGCTTCCAACCAGGTGACCATCAACCCCGCCATCGGTGTCAAGACGCCGTTCAAGCTGGAGAAAGACTTCGCGCCGGTCAGCCTGCTGGCCTCGGTGCCGATCGTGCTCGTGGCCAACCCGGCCGAGCCCTACCGGACGCTTGCCGAATTCGTGCAGTACGCCAAGGCCCACAGCGGCAAGCTGGCGTACAGCAGCCCCGGCAACGGCACGCCGCAGCACCTGGCGGGCGAGGTGTTCGCCAACATGGCGAAGACGCAACTGGTTCACGTGCCTTACCGCGGCACCGCGCCTGCCATCGCCGACGTGATCGGTGGGCAGGTGCAGCTGGCTTTCGGCACCATGGCCTCGGTGCTCCCCTTCATCGAGAGCGGCAAGCTGCGCGCGCTCGGCATCGCGGGACAGGCCAAATCGGCCGCGTTGCCGCAGCTTCCGACCTTCGGCGAGGTCGGTTTCAAGAACTACGAGGCCTCGCTCTGGTACAGCCTGCTCGCTCCGGCGCAGACCCCGAAGCCGGTCATCGACAAGCTCAATGCCGCGGTGGTGGAAGCGCTCAAGACCCCCGAGGTCCAGGCGCGCCTGGCCAAGCAGGGTTTCGAGACCCGCTCTTCCAGTCCCGCAGAGGCCAGGCAGCTGCTCGACAAGGACCTGCTTCGCTGGGCACGCCTGGTCAGCGAACTCAAGCTGAAGATCGAGCAATGAGCGCCGGTCCTGCGTTGCAGCTCGACAACCCGCTGCTCGAGCACCTGGGCATCCGGCTCGTCGAATGGAGTTCCGGCCGATGCAGCCTGGCGCTCGCGCTCGAGGACCGGCATCTCAACCGCCAGGCCAGTCTTCAGGGCGGCGTGACCGCCACGCTGCTCGATGCGGCCTGCGGCTACGCCGGACTCATGGCGCACGGCGAAGCGGCGCCGGTCAATGCGCTGACCTTGACGCTGTCGATCAGCTATCTCGCCCGTGCGAACCGGGGCGAAGTCCAGGCGCGCGGGCGCGTGACAGGCGGCGGCAGACGCGTCTACTTCGCGAGTGCCGAGCTGGTCGCCGACGACGGCACCGTCATCGCCACGGCCCAAGGGGCTTTCAGGCGCCAGCCGAACTGAACCATGAAGGAGACATCGCCATGCTGCGCACTGCACTCGAGAGCCTGAAGGTCATCGACTTCACGCAGATCGGCGCCGGGCCCACCTGCTCGATGCTGCTGGCCGACATGGGCGCCCGCGTGATCAAGGTCGAGGCGCCCGAGGGCGAACTCGGACGCACGCTCGGCCCGCCGTGGATCGGCGACGACAGCGCGCTGTTCCACGCCTTCAACCGCAACAAGCTCGGGCTGTGCCTGGACCTCAAGGCCCCCGAAGGCATGGCCGTCGCTCGCACGCTGATCGCGCAAGCCGACGTCGTGATCGAAAGCATGCGGCCCGGCGTCATGGAGCGGCTCGGCCTCGGCTACACGCAGCTCGCGGCCGACCATCCGCGCCTGGTGTACTGCTCCATCTCCGCCTACGGACAGAGCGGACCGTATGCCGACCGCGCCGGCGTCGACGGCATCCTGCAGGCCGACAGCGGCCTGATGAGCCTGATCGGATCGCCGGGCGCCGAGCCGGGCAAGGTGCAGGCGCCGGTGGTCGACGTCGTCACGGGCTATGTGGCCTGCGTGGGCGTGCTGGCCCAGCTGCAGCAGCGCACGGAAAGCGGGCAGGGCGGCTATCTCGACGTGAACCTGATGAACGCGGCCCTTGCATTGCAGCAGTCTTCGTTCACCAGCTATCTCTCGGATGGCGAGCTCCCGCAGCGCATGGGCAGCGCGGCGCCGTACTCGGCTCCCAACGAGGCTTTCGAAACCGCCGACGGCTGGATCATGGTGGCCGCGTACAACGGCGGGCGCTGGGACCGGCTGTGCGAAGCGCTGGCACTTCCGCAACTGATCGGCGACGAACGCTTCGCCAGCTCGCCCCTGCGCGTGGCCCACCGCGGCGTGATGCGTGCCGCCCTGGCCGAGGCATTCCGCGCCCGCTCGACCGACCATTGGCTGGCCGAACTCAACGCCGCCGACATCCTGTGTGCGCGCGTCGCGAACTACGGCGATGTCGAGCGGCATCCGCAGGTGGCCGCCAACCAGATGATCGCCACGCTCGACGATCCGGCCGCAGGCGCGGTCCGGACGCCGGGTTTCCCGATCAACAGCGCCGAGACCAACCGCCTGCCGCACGCGCCGGCGCCGCGCCGAGGGCAGCACACGCGCGAGATCCTGGCGGCGGCGGGTTACGACGCGATGCACATCGAGCGACTGCTCGCGCATCGCGTCGTGTCCTGCCCGGCGTCCTAGGCCTCTGCCAGCGCGAACTGCGCGAGCATCCAGGTCCGGAACTGCTTCATGGATGCGCTCTCCGGCCGCCCGGCCGGCGTCAGCAGATAGTAGGTATAGCTGCCCATGTCGAGCGTCTTCTTGAGGGGCATGACCAGCTTGCCCTCGCGCAGGTCGTCCTCGACCAGGAAAAGCTGTGCCATGGCCAGTCCTTGTCCTTCGATGGCGGCAGCATAGGCCATCGCGGAGCTTTGGTAGGTCATGCCCGCAGCGCTGTCGACCTGCGGCGCCACGCCGTTGGCGTCCAGCCAGTAGCCCCAGTCGTCGGGCCGGGCGATCGAGTGCAGCAAGGTGAAGTGGCGCAAATCTGCTGGCTTGCGCAGCTTGGTGCGGCCTTTGAGGAGTTCGGGGCTGCACACCGGCGCGAGGATGTTGGCAACCAGCATGTGGCTGTTCGCGCCGGGCCACTTGCCGTCGCCCAGGCGGATCGCCGCGTCGAGATCCTCCTTGCGGAAGTCGACTTCGTCCAGCGAGGCGGTCAGGAGCACCTCGATGTCCGGATGGGCCTGGTGGAATCCGGAAAGCCGCGGAATGAGCCAGCGCATCGCGAAGGTCGTGTACGAGCGCACCTTGAGCTGCTTGCGCTGCGTGCGTCGCGTGAGCCGCCGGGTGGCCTCGCGCAACGCATCGACGGCCTTGGTCACGGCACGGAAGTAGTCCGCGCCGGCCCGCGTCAGCGAGATCTGCCGGTGCCCGCGGTGCAACAGCTGCAGGCCCAGCGTGTCCTCCAGCAGCTTGATCTGGCGGCTCACCGCGCCGGGCGTGACGTGCAGTTCGCCCGCAGCGACGGTGATGCTCAGGTGCCGCGCCGCGGCCTCGAAGGCGCGCAAGGCATTCAGCGGGGGCAGGCGGTCCATGCCGCCAGCCTAGCCTCGATTGCGAAAATCTCAAATACGAAGCAGGCTGTCGAAGACCGGAGTGGGTCGCCGAGCCATCCAACTACTCCATCGGAATCCCGCCACACTTGTTACTCCCAGCGTTCGATTTCCGGTGCCAAACTGTCTCACGACCAACGAGCGATGAGCAGCGAATGCAATCGCGCTTCAGCCACGAGGCGCGGGAATTCGCCCAATCAGGAGATTTCTGCCATGACTACGCCAACCGAGAACGGACGGAAAGGCGACCAGCCTGCCATGCACACACCACCGGTCGTGTCGCCGCAGGCGTGGGAGGCGGCCCGCGAGCAGCTGCTCTTGAAGGAAAAGGCCCAGACCCGCGCGCGTGACGCCCTGGCCGCCGAGCGCCGGCGAATGCCGTGGATGGCCGTGGAGACGGCGTATGCATTCGAGGGGCCTGCGGGCAAGGCCAGCCTGCTCGACCTGTTCGAGGGTCGGCGCCAGTTGATCGTCTACCGCGCCTTCTTCGAGCCGGGAGTGTTCGGCTGGCCCGACCACGCGTGCCGGGGCTGCTCCATGGTGGCCGACCAGGTCGCCCACGTCGCCCACCTAAACGCCCGTGACACCACCCTCGTCTTCGTCTCGCGCGCGCCTCAGCCGGACATCGCGCGGCTGAAGGCGCGGATGGGCTGGGAGATGCCGTGGTTCACCCTCACCGACAGCTTCGACGCCGACTTCGGCGTGGACGAGTGGCACGGTACGAACGTGTTCTACCGCGACGGCGACCGCGTGTTCCGCACCTACTTCATCAACAACCGCGGCGACGAGCAGATGGGGAGCACCTGGAACTACCTCGACATCACGCCGCTGGGCCGGCAGGAGGTCTGGGAAGACTCGCCCCCCGAGGGCTATCCTCAGACTCCGACCTACAAGTGGTGGAACTGGCACGACAACTACGTCGCAGACGCGGCGCCCGACAAGAAGTGGGTCGAGGTGTCGGATGCCGGAGAGGCGGCGTTCCGGAACCAACACCCGAGCTGAGCTGGACCGCGCCTGCTCGCCGCTCAGAGCTTGTAGCCGAACTGGCGCAGCATCTTCTTGCGCGCTTCGACGTCGGCCTCGGTTTCGATTCCCTTGCTCGTGGCGCCATCGACAACACCGAGAATTCCTCGCCCGTTCCCGGTGTCGGCCACGATGACCTCCACCGGATTGGCCGTCGCGCAGTAGATGGCGCAAACCTCCGGTACCGCTTTGATCGTGTTGAGGATATTGATCGGAAATCCGCCGGTCATGAAGACGATGAAGCAATGTCCGCAACTCAGCGCCAGGGCATTTTTTTGCGCCAACTCGATGAGTTCCGCGTCATTCCCGCTCCGACGCACCAGGGCGGGCCCGCTTGACTCGCAAAACGCGATGCCGAACTTCATCTGGGGCGCTGTCTGCACGATCGCCTCATGCAGGTCCTCGATCGTCTTGATGAAGTGCGACTGGCCGAGGATGAAGTTGAGGTCCGTCGGCTTGTCGATCGGGACGGTTGTCAGTTCCATGGCAGTCTCCTTTGCATTGCGACCCCTGTCGGGAGGGTCTGGTCCACCAGGTCAATCCGGACCTCGCAAATGACCCTCAATCTCGTCACGCGCATCCCCAAGCGTCTGGTAGGCGCGAATCAGCGCCACTCGAAGGACGTCTTGGTGAGTTTGCGCATCAAAGCTCCGATCGCTGCTCAGCGAACTGGCGGACACGGCTGCGGCAACGAGATGCACGGCTTGCGCAAAGCGTGCTTCGTCGATTTGGGATCTTTCGCTCATGGGCACCCTCCGATGAAAGGGTTGGTGACATACCCGACAGGCGGGTAAGGTCTCCATCAGTAGCCGAGACGCGCACAGAAACGACATGCCGACACGCGACTGTACGCCTGCGCAGCGCGTTTCCCCGCGACGCCGCTCCGACGGCGAAATGGCGCGGAACTTCCTGTGCACGGGCCGATCAGACCTTGGTGATGCAACGGTGGACTCAGTGGCTCATCCCGCCACGGGAGCTTTGCTCCAAGGGGTTCGCCCCTTCCTCCCGCATCGCCCTGAAACCCGCCCCGATGGCGGGTTTCTTCGTAAGTCGCCAACATGCGGTTGAAGTCCGGAGCGATTCCACTCACGTCGACGCCTTCCGTGGGCGACGTCAACGCTTGCTATTCAAGCAGCGGTTCGAGGCCGGGTGCTTTGTCAACCTCGGAGGGCTTGTAGAGTTTGTGCTGCGCCGTGGGGCCGAGCGCGTCCGTGACCACCGCAAGCCGCCAGGGATCCCCCCGCTTTGCGCACGCGCGCTCCTCACCCGTGAGCTGGAAGCCGGCCATCCCAGCCGAGGTGCCCTTCACCGCGAGCTTGAGCAAAGTGACGCCCTTCTTGTCCGACACCTCGATGTCGTAGCCAAGGTTCTGGCCTGCCACGTTCTCGGTCTTGTACCCGTAGCCTGCGAAGTGACGCGTCAGGTAGGCAATCGCGGCTGCCTGGACCTCTTCTCGAGATGCCTGGCCCGATGGGCCCTCCGGCGCCACAGCCGGCACGCCACCCCGCGCCCGGGCAGCTTGCAAGTCTTCCTCGGTCGGTAGCCACCCACGTCGGCCGCGAACCAGCAGTGCAACTCTTTGATCGGCATCCCACGCGGCGACGTGCCATTCTTCGTCATCCGCCACCCGCATCGAAACCTTGGCGGCTTTGTCGTTTTCCAGATCGAGGATGGGTACCCGGTTCGTCTGCAGTACGGCCCGGAACCCCTGAGCTGCGTCCAGCGAGCGCTTGAGCAATTTGAGTCTGTCTTCGGCGCGCTGAATTTGCAGAGCGGTGCGCTCTCCGCCGCCAATCCGATGCTGCGTATCCAGAGACTCGAGATAGAACCACCGCCCGCCGGCTCCGATGCTCACGAACTCGGCCCAAATGGTTGCGATGACGTTGTCGCCCGTCGCCAGCCAGGCGTAGTCGGACGCTTTCTGCCTCGCTTCGAACACACCCATCTTGGCGATGATGTCGACGGGGGTGCGCTTCTCGCCTAACAGGCGCTTTTCATTGATGACCGCAAGCACTGCGGGGTCGACTTCTTTGTCCATTCGGTAGGATTCAGGCGAGTTGTGACCGGTTCAAGTATGCCGCGGACCGTAGTCGATGCTGGAAATAGCCATGACTCCCGCAAGCGTGCACTGGGTCGTCGCGCCGATCAGGCACCACAGCAGCGGGATCGGCCACAGCATCCATGCCAACGGTGCGAGCGGCCGCAAGAGGAGCAGCAGGCCCAGTGTCGCGAGCGCGGTCGGGTCCGGCGCCATGCCGAACAGCTCGGCCTCGCGCCACGGCCTGCCGAAGAGCAGCATGCCGAGCCAGGGCTGGATGACGAGCGCAAAGACGAGCAGGCCGAGGCCGAGATTGCCGCTCCAGCCGCGCTGCGTCCGGATGTGAATGCGTGCGCCGAACACGCCGAACAGGAGCAGCAGCAGGCCCTCGATCGCGAAGGCCGCGGCGAACCCCGTCGCCGCCCAGTTGATGGCGGCGTAGCGCTGCAGATGGAAGGCCCAGGCCACCCACAGCCAGCAGGCCGCGAGCAGCAGGCAGGCCACCCGCGCCGCCTGCACCCCGCCTTGCAGCGCTGTGTACAGCACCGCCAACCCGATCACCAGGGCGAGGAGGTGCGCCGGCCAGAGCTCGGCGTTGTAGAGCTCGAAGAGCCGATGGTAGGTGCGCGCCGAGAACAGCAGGAAATCCGACGGCCGGTAGCTCCACCACTCCCACATGCGGCTACAACGCCTCGACGTGCGCAACCATGCGCCGGCGCATCGCGGCATCGGGCATGCGGCCGAGGGCCGCGCCCATGTTCTGCCGCACGTGCGCCACGCTGCTGGTGGCGGGAATGGCGCAGGTCACGGCCGGATGCGAGACGATGAACTTGAGCGCGAACTGCGCCCAGCCGTCGCAGCCGATCTCGGCCGCCCAGGGCGGCAGCGGATGGCGCTGCAACCCGCGCAGCAGCGCACCTTCGCGGAAAGGCCGGTTGGCGATCACCGCGATGCCGCGCTCGCGCGCCAGCGGCAGGATGCGCTCCTCGACCTCGCGGTCGAGCAGGTTGTAGCTGATCTGCACGAAGTCGATAGCCTGGCTGCGCATGATCGATTCGATCTCGCGATGGCGCCGGCCTTCCGAGGTGGTGATGCCGACGTAGCGCAGCCGGCCGGCCGCCTTCATCGCGAACAGCGTAGTCAGGTGCTCTTCCCAGGCGAGCAGGTTGTGCACCTGCAGCAGGTCGAAGCGCGAAAGCCTCCACAGGCGGCGCGATTCCTCGATCTGGCCCGGCCCGCGCGCGCGCGAGCCGATCCAGACCTTGTCGGCCGCGAACACGCGCGCCGCGCTGCCGATGCGGCCCAGGCCTTCGCCGATGACGGCCTGCGAGGAGCCGTACATCGGCGACGAATCGATCATGCGTCCGCCGGCTTCGAAGAAGGCGCGCATGACCTCGGTGCAGGCATCGCGCGCGACGCGGTCGTTGCCGACGTTGAAGGTGATCCAACTGCCCAGGCCCACCACGGGCAACTGCTCGCCGGTCGAAGGGATCGGCCGGGTCGCGGGGGCGGCCGTCGGCTGGGCGCGGCCGCGCGCCGGCCACAGCAGGGCCGGCGCCAGTACCGCGAGCCCCTTCTTCAGGAGCTCGCGGCGCATTGAAGCGTGGCAATGACCGGTGGGCATGCGTGCATGGTGTCAAGGACGCGCCGCAGCCGCAAGCCCGTAGAGCAGCAGCGCGGCCAGCACCACGGCCGTGAACCCGAGATGGATCGCGAGCAGCGTGGCCAGCACCGCGCCGGTGACCGACGCGCAGCCGTTGATGCCCCAGGCCCAGGGAACGAGCCGGACATCCGCGGCCTCCACGCGCGCCAGGCCGAGCGGGAAGGGCATGCCCATGAAGAAAGCCAGCGGCGCGATGAGCGCGACAGAGAGCAGGATGCGCGCCGCCTCCGGCCACCCCATCGCGTGGCGGAAGAGCAAGGGAAGCAGCAGCAGGCACAGCACTGCCGCGAGCGCGATGGCGCCGGCCACCGCCGCCACCGGCACGGCACGCGCGGCGACGCGGCTGCCGATGCCCGCGAACAACAGGAAGGCGAACAGCACCACCGCCACCGCATAGAGCGGATGGCCGAGGAACAGAACGAACTTCTGGATGAACGCGATCTCGATGAACATGAAGCCGAAGCCGATCGCCATGAAGTAGACCAACACGCGGCCGCGCGATCCGGCGAGCGGCGGCATGCGCCTGGCGCTCTGCCGGATGCCGACCCAGGCCAGCGGCAGGCCGATGAGAAGCAGGCTCGCGATCGCCGCTTGAGCGAGCGTCGCCACGAGCACCGGGTAGCCCCATTCCAGAAGTGGCAGGCCGCCTTGCTCCTTGAGCGACAGCAGTTCGGGCAGCGAGCGCCACTTGAAGAAGTGGAAGAAGTGCGGCCTGTCGTCGGTTGCCGGCGCGATGTGGAACTTGTAGTCCTCGAGAAACGCGTCCCGGCCCGGACCGAGCAGCGCCGTCGCGCCATCGAACAGGTCGGGACCTTCGACCACGTTGTAGCGGTTCGCCTCCTCCGGGCGCATGCCGGGATAGAAGCCGAGGTCGAAGGAGCGGGCGGCGCAGAAGGCCTTGATCGCCGCGATGTCCTCGCTGCCGAACACGCCGTTCTTCACCAGCAGCGTGCTGGTCTTCCAGCTGCGCACCAGCGCGAGTTGCGATCCGGGATCGGTGGCGCCCGAGCGCTCCAGCGCCGCCACGGCGGCGGCGAAGAGCTTCAACGCATCGCGCGGCGGCAGCGTGACCCAGCGCGTGATCGCGAGCAGGCCGCCGGGCTGCAGGTGCCGCAACTGGTCCTGCAGCGCTTCGACCGTGTAGAGATGGTTCTCGGCCAGCGCGTAGAGGCCGGCCGACGAAGCGCTGAAGGAATCGAGCAGCGCCACCTGGATCAGGTCGTAGCGTTCGTCGCTGGCCGCGACGAAGGCACGCGCTTCGGCCACATGCACGCGCGCGATGTGCCCGTAGAGGCCGCCCGCATGCTCCGCGAAGCGGTCCCGCACCAGCTCGACCACTTGCGGATTGAGCTCCACCGCGTCGATCCGGCTCGCGCCGTGGTAGTGGGCCTGCAGCACGTCGGCCCCGGCGCCGGCCCCCAGCACCAGCACGTGCGGACGGCGCAGCAGGTGGTAGGGCAGTGCCGAGCTGATCTGGTCCAGATGGGCCAGGCTCTCGCGCCGCCCGTCGAAGCGGGTCAGCGCGTTGAGTCCCTCGCCGTCGACGAAGACCGCGAGCTGCGGCGGCGGTTCCGCCGTCGCGTTGAGGCTCAAGCCCGGCGCGTGCCGCAGCGGAATGCGCGGGCTCTCGAGCACGCTGACCAGCCCGAGGGGGCTCGATCGCTCCTCGATCACGCGGGCTTCGGGAATGCGCAAGGTCTGCGACAGCTCCTTGTACGGCGACATGGCGGGCGCGATCCAGACTGCGGGCAGCAGCAGGAGCAAGGCAGCCGGCAGCATCGGCAGCAGCGCCGGCCAACGCCTGGGACGGCCGCATTCGAGCCATGCCACCGCCGCGGCAGCGAATCCCAGCGCGCCGATCAGCTTCAAGGCCTCGGCCGGCGAGAGCACGAACAGCAAGGCCACGATGCCCAGGCTGCCCGCCCCCGCACCCAGGATGTCGAAACTGTAGATGCGCGCCAGCTTGCCGCGAAAGCGCGACAGGGCCATGCACACGCAGGCGCCGGCGCACAGGAAGGGCAGCAGGAGCAGCAGGTAGATCGCCAGCAGGTTCGCGGGCTGGCGCGGATCCCAGAGCAGTTCCAGCGGATTGAAGGGCACGCGCTGCGCGAGCAGGAAGCAGCCGACGGCGCCGGCCCCGAAAGCCGCGGCGGATGCGCAGAACAGCGGCGCGAAGTGCCGCTGTACCGCATGCTGCGCCAGCGTCAGCACGGCGCCGCTGGCGCCCCAGCCCAGCAGCGCGAGGCTGATGATCATGTAGGCGAAGTGATGCCACAGCATGATCGAGAACAGCCGCATCAGCACGATCTCGTAGGCCAGCGCGGCGGCCGAGATCAGCGCCACGGCGATCAGCGGCGCGCGTGTCGCGGCCATCGCCGGCTCAACGCTTGCCGGTCAGCGGCACGAAGGCCACCGGCAGGATCTGCCGCGTCGAGACCGTCCCGTCCGCGTTCTTCTCGACCAGCATCAGTTGCTGGACCATGAAGGCCGCGCCCACCGGAATCACCATCCGGCCGCCGGCCCTGAGCTGGCGGATGAGCGGCGGCGGGATGTGGCTGGCCGCGGCGGTGACGAGGATGGCGTCGTAGGGCGCATGCTCTTCCCACCCGTGGTAGCCGTCGCCCAGGCGCACCTCGACATTGCGATAGCCCAGCGCCTGCAGCCGCTCCCTGGCCGCCAGACCGAGCGGCTCGACGATCTCGATGCTGTAGACCGCGCCGGCCAGCTGCGCCATCACCGCGGCCTGGTAGCCGGAGCCGGTGCCGACCTCGAGCACCTTGTGGCCGGGCTCCGCGCGGGCCAGGTCGGTCATCAAGGCGACGATGTAGGGCTGCGAGATGGTCTGTCCGTGGCCGATCGGCAGCGGCCGGTTCAGGTAGGCGTAGGGAAGCTGGTCGGCGGGAACGAAGGCATGCCGCGGCACCTTCGCCATGACCTCCATCACGCGCGCGTCGAAGGCGCGCTTGCCGGTGTCGGCGTGGGTCTCGCGCGCGTGTGCCGCGATCTGTTGCGCCATGCGCTGGCGCTCGGCCGCGAACGCGTCGGCCGCGGCGGACCGGCCCCCTGTCACGGCCAACAGGAGCGCGGCGGCAACGACAACGAGGCGGACGGTGAGTGCGGCCATCGTTTGCCGATCATGGCCCCGCGCGGGAGCGCGGTCCACCCCTCCAGGCCGTGCTGCCCCGTGCCCTGCCGCTGGGCTTGCATGGCGCCTCTTCGGTGCCGGCCTAGGGCTTTGCCTTAGGTCTTTGGCTCTACCCAGATTGGAGGACGCGGTCCGAGCACGGCCGATGTATAACCGCAAAGTTCTCACTTCTGAGGGGGGATATGGCAACTGCCTCGCCGGATCCGCGTGCTTCGGGCTTCGCATGGATCGCCTTGTGCGCCCCGTTCGTGATCACCGCTTGCGGTGGCGGCGGGGACAGTGCAGGCACCGGCATCGCCGGCATGCCCACCGGTGCCGGCGATGCACCGGCACCAGCGCCAGCGCCGGCCGCTGGAGCGATGCCCAAGCCGCCGTCTCCACCCTCGCCCATCAGCAAGGCCGTCAGATCGCTGGACGACATCGCCCGGCTGCGGCAGCTGGAGCGGGATCGCACCGCGCCCATCGACCGTGGCCCGGGCGCGCCTGACCAGACCATCGCCGCCGCCGCTGCGGCACCGGCAGCAGCCCCGGTGGCGCCCAGCACGGGCGGTCAATGGGCCGCCCCGATCACCTGGCCGATCAATGCCATCCACGCCGTGCTGACGCCCGACGGCAAGGTCATGAGCTACGGCACCGACCCGAGCGGCGCCCAGGGCGCCCAGCTCTACTACGACGTGTGGACGCCCGCCACCAACGCCCACAGCCTGCTGCAGCACACCACGCGCACTGATCTCTTCTGCACCGCCCAGTCCACGCTGCCCTCCGGGCTCGTGCTGCTGGCCGGCGGCGACACGCGCGGGGTGACGCCGAATCAGGTCAACGGGGGCGTGCGCGACGTCAACCTGTACGACCCGGCCGCGGCCACCATCTCGCCGGGGCCGCCGATGGCCTATGCGCGCTGGTACGGCACGCTGGTGCCGCTGGCCGACGGACGCCAGCTCGTCCTGGCCGGCATCGACGGCGGGGGTGCGGGCTCCGGGGTGCCCGAGATCTACCGGCCCACGCTCGGCTGGCAGACCCTCAACATGCAGGACTGGCCGGCCGACTGGTTCTACCCACGCGCCGTGCTAGCGCCCAACGGGCGCGTGCTGGTGACCAGCGGCAACCGCCTGTTCAGCATGAACACCGAGGCCCCGTTCATCATGCAGATCGGGACGCTGCCCAAGACGGCGAACTGGGCCATGCCCTGGACCATGTTCGACCGCGGCAAGGTCCTGCTGATCGCCGAGGACGGCAGCGCGATGGTGGTGGATTTCAATGGCGCCACCCCCGGCGTGACCTCCATCCCGGGGCCCGGGGCCGACCGCATCTGGGCCACGGCGACCGTGATGGCGGACGGCAAGGTGCTGGTCACCGGCGGCTCGGCGAGCTACAACGAGCTGGTCGACACCGCCTTCACCGCGATGATCTGGAACCCGGCGAACGGGCAGTGGACCACCGGTGCGGCGGCGACGAAGGCCCGCCTCTACCACTCGACGGCGATGCTGCTGCCGGACGGCACGGTGCTGTCGGCCGGCGGCGGCTCGCCCGGGCCGGTGGTGAACCTCAATGCCGAGATCTACTCGCCGCCCTACCTGTTCGACAGCAACGGCCAGCGCCGGCCGCGCCCCATCATCGACCAGACACCGGCCCAGCTGACGCTCGGCACCGACTTCCGCGTCACCGTCGCGTCCTCGCGGCCGATCGGGCGCGTCACGCTGATTCGCACCGGCGCGGTCACGCATTCCACCGATTTCGGGCAGCGCTTCCTCGAGCTGCCCTTCACCCAGGCCACGGGAAGCGCGAACGTCGATATCACCTTCAACGAGAGCCCGAACGTCGTGCCCATCGGGCACTACCTGCTGTACGTGATCGACGACGCGGGCGTGCCCTCGATCGGGAAGATCCTCAAGGTGGATGGCAGCGTGACGAAGGTCGCCGACCAGGGCCAGACCTTCACCCTGCCTGCGCCCACCGTCGTGCAGTTCGGCGTGGGCGGGAACTGGACCCCGAAGACCGTCACCGGCAACGTCAGCTGCAAGAGCGATTTCTTCGGCATCAATCCTTCCCCCACCGTCACGAAGAGCTGCCACGTGCTCACGACCAAGGCCTCCGGCGTGACCCTGGGCAGCACGCAGACGACCACCGACCGCACCGTCGCCGCGCAAGGCGGCAGCTTCAACATGTCGAGCGCGACGCTGGTGAGCTACGGCGCCGACAACCGCTGGGTGCACAAGGTCGTGACCGGCGCCGCCACCTGCACAGTCTCCTTCTTCGGCAGCGACCCGGCGCCGTCGGTGGCGAAGTCCTGCGTGGCGGATTCGGGCGTCACGGGATCGCCCCCGCCGCCGCCGCCGCCACCGCCGCCGCCGCCACCGCCGCCGCCGCCACCAGCGCCGCCGCCATCGGGGACGACGCTGGCCACCGAAGGCGGCACCTTCACCGTGTCGAGCCCGACCCTGGTGCGCTATGGCGCCGACACGCGTTGGGTGGAGAAGACGGTCAACGGCACGGTGCCCTGCACCAACGAGTTCTTCGGCACTGACCCGGCGCCCTTCGTGGTGAAGTCCTGCGTGACGGCCACGGCCCCGCCGCCGCCTGCACCTGCACCTGCACCTGCACCCGCACCCGCACCCGCACCTGCGCCTGCACCCGCACCCGCACCTGCACCTGCACCTGCACCTGCACCTGCACCTGCACCTGCGCCTGCGCCTGCGCCTGCGCCTGCGCCTGCGCCTGCACCTGCGCCTGCGCCTGCGCCTGCACCTGCGCCTGCGCCTGCGCCTGCGCCTGCACCTGCACCTGCACCTGCACCTGCACCTGCGCCTGCACCCGCGCCTGCGCCTGCACCTGCGCCTGCGCCTGCGCCTGCACCTGCACCCGCGCCTGCACCTGCGCCTGCGCCTGCGCCGCCGCCGTCCGGGGCGACGCTGGCCATGGAGGGCGGCACCTTCACGGTGTCGAGCCCGACGCTGGTGGCCTATGGCGCCGACACGCGCTGGGTGCAGAAGACCGTCAGCGGCACGGTGCCTTGCACCAACCAGTTCTTCGGCACCGACCCGGCGCCCTTCGTGGTGAAGTCCTGCAGGCTGGTGACCGCGTCCCCGCCGCCGCCGCCACCGCCCGCACCCGCACCTGCACCTGCACCTGCACCTGCACCTGCACCTGCACCTGCACCTGCACCTGCACCTGCACCTGCACCTGCGCCTGCGCCTGCGCCTGCACCTGCACCTGCACCTGCACCTGCGCCTGCGCCTGCGCCTGCACCGGCCCCAGCCCCAGCCCCAGCCCCAGCCCCAGCGCCAGCGCCAGCGCCAGCGCCAGCGCCGCCACCCTCGGGCGCATTCCTGGCCAACGAGGGACAAAGCTTCACCGTGTCGGCGCCGACCGTGGTGAGGTATGGCGCCGATACGCGCTGGGTGGAGAAGACGGTCAACGGCACGGTGCCCTGCACCAACGCGTTCTTCGGCACCGACCCGGCGCCCTTCGTCGTCAAGTCCTGCCGCGTCGCCTGAGCCGAGGCTTCAGACGTCGAAGCGCACGCCCTGCGCCAGCCGCAGGGCGCGCGGCGGAACAGCGCCGAGCACACGGCAGGGCGCGTGCTTCATCAAACATCCGCGGACGGGACGGCACGCGGCACCGGGTCGAAGTAGGTGAACTGGTTCGGGATCGGCAAGGCCAGATTCGAGTACGAGAAAGACACGCTGACGTCCAGCGCGCGCACCTGGTGCCACCAGCCCAGCGGCAGGAACATGGTCTCGCCCGGCCAGACCACGACTTCGAGCACGCGCACGCCCTCGAACAAGGGAAACTGTCTCAGGTCGACCGCATCCAGGTCGATGGGGCTGAAGACGCCGTTCGTGTTGTACAGGCGCGGCCCCTGCAGCGGCGAGACGAGGCGCCAGCGCTTGCGCCCGACGACCTGCGTGTGGAACAGCATCAGCGTGTCGTGGTGCAAGGGGGTGACGGTGCCTCCCGGCCCGAACCAGAACGAGGAACGCCCGGCCAGTTCCGCGCGATCGCAGCACGGCGGCAGGCTGCCGATGTCATCCAGCAACGGCGCGAAGTCGGGCCGCCGCAACGCTTCGTTGTTGGCGGTGAGGTAGTAGTCGTTGCTTTCGCCGCCGGCGAGCACCTGGTCGACGAAATCGCCCAGGCGGAGAGTCCGCCGATGCGAGGCCTTGTCTTCTTCGTAGCGTGGATTCGCCTGGCGTTCGGCCTGGACCTCGACATCGACATGGCCGAACCGCATCTTCAGGTCGGCCGGCGACCACCGCCGCATCGCCGGCCAGTCCCGCGTATGGCCCGTGAGCACCAGGGGCCGGCAGCCCCGCACGTAGCGATCGATGAATTCGTCCTCGCTGACCGACACGCGCTTGTCCACGATGCCGTACATCGGGTCGATCTCCCAGAGCAGCTGCAGGTTGGCCAGCGTCGACTCGAGCTTGCGAAGTTGCTGGGCCCGACCCTCGGCCGCGATGTAGACCGCGTTGACGGACACCAGCTCGATCAGCTCCGCGCTGGCTCGCGCGTCGACGCCGGCAGCGGTCATGACCGCCAGCATCGATTCCGGCGTGCAGCCGCGCAGCAACTGCTCGGTGACCCAGCGCACCCACTCGGGGGTCAGCGGTCCGCCCGCTGGCGCCGGGGATGCCTTCTCGGCCTGGCTCTCGGCCTGACTCTCAGGCGGCCGCGGCGGAGCAGGCGGCATAGCTGGATTCATGCGGCGATCTCCTGCGTTCTCTGCCTGTCCATTGTGTGCCGAACCCGGCCGAGATAGTGGCCGCACAGAGCTTCACCGTCTCGAGCCCGACCCTGGTGAAGGACGGTGCCGATACGCGCTGGGTGGAAAAGACCGTCACCGACACGGCCCAATGCACCAACGCCTACTTCGGCACCGACCCGGCGCCGTAGGTGGTGAAGTCGTGCAGGGTGGCCTGAGCCGTCACTCGCAACGAAACAGAATGCCGGCTTCGGCCTGGGCCTTGCCGAGCATCCGCGCGGTCGAGGCTTTTTCTCGGCAGTAGTTCGATGCGTCGGCGGATGTGGGGGCGCGCAGCACGCCTTCGCGAACGCGGACGACCTCGTTGGGCGTGGAGCAGCCGGCGATGGCCAGGACGAGCGGGAGCAGGGTGCGCAAGTTCATTCGATTCTTGTGTGAGGTCTTGTAGGGACCGGTTTTTTTCAAGCCAGCATCTTGTCGACGATGAGGTGCCAGTGCGTGGCATCGACGGGTGTGATCGACAGGCGATTGCCCTTGCGCAGCACCACCATGTCGGCCAGCGCGGGCGTCGCACGCATCTCGGGCAGGCCCAGCAGCCGGGTCTTGCGCAGCGCCTGCACGTCCAGCAGCAGCCAGCGCGGGTGTTCCGGCTTGGAGGCCGGGTCGTAGTAGGGCGACTTCGGATCGAACTGCGTCGGATCGGGCCGTGTGCCGGAAGCCACGCGAGCGATGCCGACGATGCCCGGTTGGGGGCAGCTCGAGTGGTAGAACAGCACGCCGTCGCCGATCTGCATCTCGCTGCGCATGAGGTTGCGCGCCTGCCAACCGCGCACGCCGGTCCATGGCACGGTCGCATCGGGCGCGGCCAACGCGTCGTCGATCGAGCACTCGTCGGGCTCGGATTTCATCAGCCAGTGGCGAGACATCGCAGGCTCAGCGCGTGGGCCGCGTGCCCATGGCCGTGAGCACGCCCAGGCCGATGAAGGAGGTGCCTGCGAGCCGGTTGCCCCAGACCGCATGCCGCGCCGCGCGGCCGAGGCGCGGTGCGACGAGACTGGCCGTCAGCACATAGACCAGGTCGGTGCAGCCGGCGACGGCTATGAAGACGCCGCCCAGCGCCAGGGTCTGCATCAGCGGGCTGGCGTGCGCGTCCATGAACTGCGGCAGGAAGGCGGCGAAGAACAGGGTGGTCTTCGGGTTCAGCAGCGCCACCACGAAGCCGTCGCGGAAGACGCGCCGCAAGGGCTTGCGCGGCGCCTGCGGCGTGGTGATTGCGATGGCCGGCGCCGTCCGCCACATCCGGATGCCGAGATACACGAGGTAGGCGGCGCCGGCCCATTTGACCACGGTGAAAGCGGTCGACGACACGGCGAACAAGGCGGCCAGGCCGAGCGCGGCGCCCACGGCGTTGGCGAGGTTGCCGAGTGCCACGCCCAGCACGGAAGCCAGGCCGCAGGCGCGGCCCTGCGCCAGAGTGCGGGCGACGATGTAGACGACGGCGGGGCCGGGCGTGAGGGCAAGCACCAGGCTTGCGGCCACGAAAGCCAGTAGGAGGGGCGTGTCGGGAAGCATGTGAACTCCAGAATTCTCAGACCGGCAAGTATCCCCGCACCATCGCTGATTGCAACTCACCCGGTGCGGTCCTGCCAGGCTTGCAGCGCAGCCTGCGCCTGCAGGCGCGCTGGCGCGGGAAGGAAGGAATGCTCGGCCGCTTGCAGGCCCATCGCCGCGAGGTCGCGCAGGCCCAGGCCGTTGTCGCGCACCAGGCCCATCGCTTCTTCGCTCATGCTGACCATCGAGATCAGCCGGTTGTCGGTATGGAAGGACAGGCTCAGGCCGGCCTGCCAGAGTCGCCGGATCGGGTGGGCCGCCAGCGATGCGGCAGCGCCGGTGTGGACGTTGCTGGTGGGGCACAGCTCCAGGTGCACGCCGCTGGCGCGCACTTCGTCGAGCATCGCGCGGGCCGCGCTGCCGGCCTCCGCGTCCAGCGCATCGGCCAGCCGCACGCCGTGCCCGATGCGGCGCGCACCCAGGCGCGCCGCTTCCAGCACGCGCTCGGCCGCGTCGGCCTCGCCGGCATGGCAGGTGATCGGCAGGCCGGCCTCGCGCGCCATGGCGAAGGCGGCGGCATGGCGCGACGGCGGATGGCCCCGTTCGGCGCCCGCCAGGTCGAAGCCGATCACGCCCTCGGCGCGGTAGCGCAGCGCCAGGCGCATCACGCGCTCGCTGTGCGCGCTGGGCTGCTCGCGCATGGCGCACAGGATCAGCCCGCTCGGGAGCGGGCTCTGGCGCAAGCCGGCCAAGAGCGCCTCGACCGCGGCCTCGGGCGGCACGCCCATCGGCTCGAACAGCAGCGGCGCGATGCGGAACTCGGCCAGCACGCAGCCGTCGAGCCGCGCGTCTTCGGCCGCCTCGAAGGCCACACGCGCGAGCGCGGCGGGGCTGGCCATGGCCGCGACCGTGAGGGCGAAGCCGCGCAGGTACTCGGCGAGGCTGCCGGCATGGGCGCGCGCGTCGAACCAGGCCGCCAGCGCTGCGGCGTCCGGCGCCGGCGCGGCCAGGCCGCGTGCGCGCAGCAGTTCGAGCAGGGTGGCCGGTCGCAGGCCGCCGTCGAGATGCTCGTGCAGCAACACCTTCGGCAACGCCTGCAGGTGGCGCGCGAGCGCGGGAGAGAGCGGAGCGGCCATCGCGGCATGGTAGTGGAGCTAGTGGTGCCCCGGGGTTGATGCGGCGCAAGTCTTGCTATCCTGACCCGAGGCTCTCGCGAGCCCTGCAACGCAGCAAGAAGTCTTACAGCCGGATCGCCAATACCAAGGATGCGCACATGAAACTCAACAAGGCCCTCGTCCTCGCTTTCGCCGCCGGCGCCACGCTGGTGGCAGGTGCCGAGCCGGCCATCGTCTACGACATGGGCGGCAAGTTCGACAAGTCCTTCAACGAAGCGGCCTACCGCGGCGCAGAGATGTGGAAGAAGGAAAGCGGCAAGCCCTACCTCGACTTCGAGATCGCCAACGAGGCGCAGCGCGAGCAGGCCATGCGCCGCATGGCCGCGCGCGGCGCCAACCCGGTGATCGGCATCGGCTTCTCGCAGGGCAGCAGCATCGAGAAGGTGGCCAAGGAATTCCCCAAGCTCAACTTCGCGATCATCGACTCGGTGGTCAAGCTGCCCAATGTCGAATCGATCGTGTTCAAGGAGCAGGAGGGAAGCTTCCTGGTCGGCATGATGGCGGCGCTGGCCAGCAAGAGCGGCAAGGTCGGCTTCGTCGGCGGCATGGACATTCCGTTGATCCGCAAGTTCCAGTGCGGCTACGAGCAGGGCGCCAAGTACGCCAACCCGAAGGTCGAGGTGAGCTCGGTCATGACCGGCACCACGCCCGCCGCCTGGAGCGACCCGACGCGCGGCAGCGAACTCGCCAAGGCGCAGTTCGCCAAGGGTGTCGACGTGGTGTTCGCCGCCGCCGGCGGCACCGGCTCGGGCGTCTACCAGGCCGCCAAGGATGCGGGCAAGCTTGCCATCGGCGTCGACAGCAACCAGAACCACCTGCAGCCGGGCACCATGCTGACCTCGATGGTCAAGCGCGTCGACGTGGCGGTGCTCAACGCCGCGAAGAAGCCGACCCCCGGCGTCACCTCGCTGGGCCTGAAGGAAGGCGGGGTCGACTACGCGCTGGACGAGCACAACGCCAAGCTGGTGAGCGCCGACATGAAGGCGAAGGTCGACGCGGCCAAGGCCGACATCATTGCGGGCAAGATCAAGGTGGCCGACTACATGGCCGACAACGCCTGCAAACTGTGACTCTCCCCCAGGCTTCGCGCACTTCGTGTCGCTACGCCAACCCCCTCACCGGGGGCAACACCAGCGGCCCGGCAAAGCCGGTTCCGCGGTGTTCCTGGTATCGCGTGGGGGCATTCGCCTTGCGTGGGGCGCGCTGAAATTCCATGAACGAGAGCCCCGCGCCCGCGGTGCGCATGACGCGCATTGACAAGCACTTCGGCGCCGTCCACGCGAATCGCGAAGTCACGCTCACGGTGCCGGCCGGCACGGTGCATGGCGTGGTGGGCGAGAACGGCGCCGGCAAGAGCACGCTGATGTCGATCCTGTACGGCTTCTACCAGGCCGACAGCGGCGAGATCGAGATCGAAGGCAAGGCTGCGCAGATTCGCGGCGCGCACGAAGCCATTGCCCTGGGCATCGGCATGGTGCACCAGCACTTCATGCTGGTCGAGACGTTTTCCGCGCTCGACAACATCCTGCTCGGCGCCGAGCCGCACTGGCGGCTGCCGAACGCGCGCGCGCAGGTGCGCACGCGCCTCGAGGCGCTGATGCGCGACAGCGGCCTGCAAGTGCGGCTGGACCTGCCGGTCGAACAGCTGCCGGTTGGCGAACGCCAGCGCTTGGAGATCCTCAAGGCGCTGTTTCGCGGCGCGCGCATCCTGATCCTCGACGAGCCGACGGCGGTGCTCACGCCGCAGGAGACCGAGCAGCTGTTCGACACGCTGCGGGCCTTGCGCGCGCGCGGCACCACGGTGCTGCTGATCACGCACAAGCTCAAGGAAATCATGGCGCTGTGCGACGCGGTGACGGTGATGCGCGCGGGCGCCGTGGTGCTGGCCTGCGCCACGGCCGACACCAGCGTCGACGCGCTCGCGCAGGCCATGGTCGGACGCCGCGTGCAGATGGGGCGCGTGGACAGCGCCGCGCGCGCCGCGAGCGCCGCGTCGCTGCTCGAAGCGCGCGGCCTGAACTGGTGCGACGCGCAGGGCACGCCGCGCCTGGTCGACGTGTCGCTGCAGTTGCGTGCGGGCGAGATCGTCGGCATCGCGGGCGTCTCGGGCAACGGCCAGAGCGAGCTGCTGGAGGTGCTCTCGGGCATGCTCGCGCCGCAGGCCGGCACGCTCACGCTGGGCTCGCGCTCCTTCACGCGCGAGCATTGGCTCGACCCTGAAGCCGCGCGCGAAGCAGGGCTCGCCCATGTGCCGGAAGATCGGCACCGGCGCGGCCTGGTGCTGCCCTTCGCGGCCTGGGAATCGGCCCTGCTCGGCTATCAGCGGCGCCCGCGCTACAGCCGGCACGGCTGGATGAGGCAGTCGGCCATGCAGGCCGACACCGCGCGGATGATGGACGAGTACGACGTGAGGCCGCGCAATGTGCGCCTGACGAGCGCCAAGTTCTCCGGCGGCAACCAGCAGAAGCTGGTGCTGGCGCGCGAAGCCGCGCCGAAGCCGCGGGTGCTGCTGGTGGGCCAGCCGACGCGCGGGGTCGATATCGGCGCCATCGAGTTCATCCACGGTCGCCTGCGCGCGATGGCGGCCGGCGGCGGTGCGGTGCTCGTCGTCTCGTCCGAGCTCGACGAGATCCTGGCGCTGGCCGACCGCGTGCTCGTGATGGCCGGCGGACGCATCGTCGGCGAGCGCCCGGTCGCCCAGTGCGACGAGACCACGCTGGGCCGCCTGATGTGCGGCGCGGGCGACGAGGTCGCGAAGTCGTGAATCCTCAAGGCACCGATCTGCCGCGATGGATCGACCTCTTGGTCCTGCCGCTCGTCAACCTCGCGATGGCCCTCCTGGCCTGCGGCATCGTCGTCGCCGTGGTCGGCCACAACCCCTGGCAGGTGCTCACGCTGCTGATCCAGGGTGCCTTCGGCAGCCGCATGGGCGTGAGCTACACGCTGTACTACGCCACCACCTTCGTCTTCACCGGCCTGGCGGTGGCGGTCGCTTTCCATGCGGGCCTGTTCAACATCGGCGGCGAAGGCCAGGCCATGATGGGCGGGCTGGGCACCGCGCTGGCGGCCCTGGCGCTGGGCGAACACCTGCCGCGCTGGGCCATGCTGCCGCTGATGATCGGCGCCGCCATGCTGTTCGGCATGTGCTGGGCCGCGGTGCCGGCGGCGCTGCAGGCCTGGCGCGGCAGCCATGTGGTGATCACCACCATCATGTTCAACTTCATCGCCTCGGCGCTCCTGGCCTATCTGCTGGTCGACGTGCTCAAGGAGCCCGGCAACATGACGGTGGAGAGCCGCGCCTTCGCGCCGTCGGCGCACCTGCCCGGCGTGCACGAAGCGCTCGCCGGCCTCGGCATCGAATGGCCGGCCTCGCCGCTCAACCTGAGCGTGCTGCTGGCGCTGGCCGCGGCCGTGGCCGTGTACCTGCTGCTTTGGCGCTCGCAGCCGGGCTACGCCATCCGCGCGGTCGGCCATGCGCCGGAGGCGGCGCACTACGGCGGCATGCGGCCGCGCGTGCAGATCATGGTGTCGATGGCGTTGTCCGGCGCGCTGGCCGGGCTGGTGGGCATCAACGAGATCGCGGGCGTGCACGGGCGCTTGCTGCTCGAGTATGTGGTGGGCGCCGGCTTCGCCGGCATCGCGGTCTCGCTGATCGGGCGCAACCACCCGGTGGGCATCGTGCTGGCAGCGCTGCTTTTCGGCGCGCTGTACCAGGGCGGCTCCGAACTGGCCTTCGAGATTCCCGGTTTCAGCCGCGACATGGTGTACACGCTGCAGGGCCTGATCGTGCTGTTCTCCGGCGCGCTGGCGCATGTGGCGGCGCCGACGCTGGCACGGCTGTGGCGCGCGACGCGCCGTGCGCCGCGCACCGTGGCGGCAGGGAGCGCGATCGATGGATGAAGTCGCGCTCGGCACCTTGCTGGCCTCGACCCTGCGCGTGGCGACGCCGCTGATCCTGTGCGCGCTGGCCGGTGCGCTGGCCGAGCGCTCGGGCGTGATCGATCTGGGCCTCGAAGGCAAGATGCTGTCCTGCGCTTTCGCCGCCGGCAGCGTCGCTGCGCTGAGCGGCTCCTTGGCCCTGGCCCTGGCGGTGTCGCTCATCGTCGGCGTCGCGCTCTCGCTGCTGCAGGGCTTCGGCTGCGTGACCCATCGCGGCGACCAGGTGGTGATGGGCATGGCCATCACCATGACGGCCGCCGGGCTGACGGTGGTGCTGGGCATCGCGTGGTTCCAGCAGGGCGGCCAGACGCCCCCGCTGCCCGACACGGTGCGCCTCGCGCCGTGGGGGGCGGGCGCCGGCGAGGCGCTGCGCGCGCTGCCCTGGGTAGGCACGGTGCTGGGGCTGGGCCTGTTCGGCCACAACGCGCTGGTGTATCTCGCCATCGCGCTGGTGCCGGCCGTCTGGTGGCTGCTGTTTCGCACCCGCTTTGGCCTGCGCCTGCGCGCCACCGGCGAGAACCCGGCCATGGTGGATGCGGCGGGCGTTTCCATCACCGCGCTGCGCTACCGGGCGCTCATGCTCAACGGCGTGCTGTGCTCCCTGGCCGGCAGCTACCTGGTGCTGGCGCAGAATCCGTCGTTCATGCCGAACATGACGGCCGGCCGCGGCTACATGGCCCTGGCCGCCATGATCTTCGGCAAGTGGCATCCGGTCGGCGCCTTTTTCGCCTGCCTGTTGTTCGGCTTTCTCGACGCGGTGTCGATCCGCTTGCAGGGCACGGTGCTGCCCTTGATCGGCGCCGTGCCGGTGCAGGCGGTCCAGGCCTTGCCCTACCTGATGACGGTGGTGCTGTTGGCCGGCTTCGTGGGCAAGGCGCGTGCGCCCAAGGCGCTCGGCATCCCGTACGTGAAGGAGCGATGATGGCCGTTTCGCAGACCCAGATGACGCAGTTGATCGATGCCGCCCGCGCCGCCCGCGAGCGCGCCTATGCACCCTATTCGAAGTTCGCAGTCGGCGCCGCGCTGCTCGACGAACGCGGCCAGGTCCATGCGGGTTGCAACATCGAGAACGCCGCCTATCCGCAGGGCCAGTGCGCCGAGGCCTCGGCGCTCGCGCACCTGGTGCTGGCCGGCGGCACGCGGGTGCTGGCGGCGGTGGTGGTCGGCGTGGCCAAGGCGCCCGTCACGCCGTGCGGCGGCTGTCGCCAGAAGCTGCGCGAGTTCGCCGACGACGACACGCCGGTGTGGTGTGCCGACCTGCGCGAGGTGCGCGGCCGCTACACGATGGGCGAGCTGCTGCCGGCGAGCTTTGGTCCGGCGCATCTGCCGTCGCCATGAGCGCAGCGCCGGGCCGCCCCAAGCAAGCCCGCGCCCCCTCGGGGGGCAGCGAGGACACGAAGTGCCGAGCGTGGGGGTCGCCATGAACGCCATCGAAGCAAGCGCCGCGCGCATCCGTGTCGCCGGTCCCGTGCCCGAGCTGGCGGTGGTGCTCGGCTCCGGCTGGGACCGCGCCGCCGAGCTGGTCGAGGCGCCCACGGACATCCCTTATCCCGAGCTGCCCGCCTTCCCGGCGCTGAACGTCGACGGCCATGCTGGCATCCTGCGGCTGGGCCGCATCGGCGGCCGCGCGGTCGCGCTCTTGCGCGGCCGCAAGCACGCCTACGAAAGCGGCGACGCGGCGGCCATGAAGGGCCCAATCCGCAGCCTGGCCGCCGCCGGCTGCCGCATCCTCGTGCTGACCAATGCCGCCGGCAGCCTGGACGCGAACATGGGCCCGGGCTCGCTGATGCTGATCGCCGATCACCTCAACATGGCCCAGCGCACGCCGCTGCACGACGAGCCCGGCTCGGACCGCTTCGTCGACATGAGCGATGCCTACGATCCGGCCTTGCGCGCGCAGGCCCGCGCCGCGGCCGCGCAGGCGGGCATCGCGCTGCACGAAGGCGTCTATGCCTGGGTGCTGGGCCCGCAGTTCGAGACCCCGGCCGAGATCCGCATGCTGCGCCTGCTGGGCGCGCAGGCCGTGGGCATGAGCACCGTGCCCGAGGTCATCCTGGCGCGGCATGCGGGCCTGAAGGTGCTGGCCTTCTCGATGCTCACCAACATGGCTGCGGGGCTCTCCGATGAAAGCCTGAGCCACGCCCACACCCTGCGCAACGCGCGCGCCGCCGACCAGGACGCATCGCGCCTGCTCACAGCGGTCATTGCAGCGATCTGATCTGCTCTGGAGGATTCGACCCATGCGCATGCCATTCATCGCCGCCGCCGCCGCCGCGCTGGCCCTGCTGGCCGGCTGCGCCACGGCGCCGGGCGAGCGCGCGCCGATCAAGCTGACCGTGCTGCACACCAACGACCACCACGGCCGCTTCTGGACCAATGCCGACGGCGAATACGGCATGGCCGCGCGCAAGACGCTCATCGACCGCCTGCGCGCCGAGGTGCAGGCAAGCGGCGGCTACACGCTGCTGCTCGACGGCGGCGACATCAACACCGGCGTGCCCGAGTCCGACCTGCAGGACGCCGAGCCCGACTTCAAGGGAATGAAGCTGCTCGGCTACGACGCCTCGGCGGTCGGCAACCACGAGTTCGACAAGCCGCCCGCGGTGCTGGACAAGCAGCGCCAGTGGGCCGGCTTTCCGCTGCTCTCGGCCAACATCTACAAGAACGGCCAGCGCATGTTCGAGCCCTACCGCGTGTTCGAGCGCGGCGGCTTGCGGATCGCGGTGCTGGGCCTGACCACCGACGACACGGCCAGGATGGTGATGCCCGCCAACATCGCGGGCATCGAATTCCGCAAGCCCATCGACGAGGCGGCCCAACTGCTGCCCGAGCTGCGCGCCAAGGCCGACATGGTGATCGCCGCCACCCACATGGGCCACTACACCGACGGCCGGCGCGGCGTCAACGCGCCGGGCGATGTGGAGATGGCGCGCGCCACCCGCGGGCTCGACCTGATCGTCGGTGGCCACAGCCAGAACCCGGTCTGCATGCTGCAGGAAAACCTGCGCAACGACGCCTACGTGCCCGGCACGCCCTGCGCGCCCGACCGTCAGAACGGCACCTGGATCGTGCAGGCGCACGAATGGGGCAAATACGTGGGCCGGGCCGACTTCGAGGTGCGCCCGGGCCGGATCGAGTTGATCAAGTACCAGCTGATTCCGGTCAACCTCAAGCGCACTGTGGACGGCAAGAAGGTCGCGTATGAAGAGACCATTCCCGAGGACGCCGGCGTGCGCGCCTTCCTACAGCCCTTCCAGGACAACGGGCAGGCGCAGCTGACGGTGCCGGTGGGCGAAGCGGCCGGCGTGTTCGACGGTGATCGCGAACGGGTGCGCAGGCAAGCCACCAATCTCGGCCGGCTGATCGCCCAGGCCATGCGCGACAAGACGGGCGCCGATGTCGCGCTCATGAATTCGGGCGGGGTGCGCGATTCGCTGCCCGACGGCCGCATCACCTACCGCGACGTGCTCAAGGTCCAGCCTTTCGGCAATCAGGTGACCGTGGTACAGCTCACGGGCGCCGAGCTGCTCGGCTACCTCGAAGCCGCGGCCAGGATGACACCGGGCTCGGGCGGCTTCCCGCAGACGGCGGGCGTGCAGATGCTGATCGAAGGCGGACAGCTGAAGGATGCCAAGGTCAACGGCCAGCCCATCGACCCGCGGCGCGCGTACCGGCTGGCGATCAACAACTTCACTGCCACCGGCGGCGACGGCTATCCCAAGCTGGCGACGCATCCGGGCTACCTCAACACCGGCTTCGTCGATGCCGAGGTGCTGCGCGCCTACATCGCCGGCCGCAGCCCGCTCAAGGCCGCCGACTACGCACCGGGCGACGAGGTGCTAAGGAGATGATGTGGAAACCGACATGACACGCGACGCGCGCATTGCGCTGGCCTGCCTGGACCTGACCAGCCTCAACGACGGCGACGACGCGGCCGCCATCGATGCCTTGTGCGCCAAGGCGCAAGGGCCGGCCGGCCCGCCGGCGGCGCTGTGCGTGTGGCCGCGCTTCGTGGCGCAGGCCAGGGCCGCGCTGCCGGCATCGATCCGCGTCGCGGCCGTGGTTAACTTCCCCGACGGCGCGCTCGACAGCGAACGCGCCTTGCGCGAGACGCAGGCCATCCTCGCGGCCGGCGGCGACGAAGTGGACCTGGTCCTGCCCTGGCGCGCTCTCGCCGCGGGCAATGCGGACGGCGCGGCGGCCCTGGTCGCGCAGGTGCGCGCGGCCTGCGCGGGCAAGACGCTCAAGCTCATCATCGAATCCGGCGAACTTCAGACGCCCGAACTGATCCGCCAGGCCTGCCGCATCGGGCTCGATGCCGGCGTTGACTTCCTCAAGACCAGCACCGGCAAGACGGCCACGGGCGCGACGCCCGATGCCGCGCGCGCGATGCTCGAGACCATCGCCGGCCACGCGCGAAAAGATGAGGTCGGCTTCAAGGCCTCGGGCGGCGTGCGCACGGTGGCCGATGCGGCGATCTACATCGCGCTGGCGCGCGAGATGCTGGGCGAGTCGGCCATCGGACCGAAGCGGCTGCGCTTCGGCGCCAGCGGCCTGCTGGCCGACATCGAGTCGGTGTTGCTGCAGAAAGGCGCCGGCAAGCCATCCGTTCCCGGAGACTATTGATGCTGCTGCCGGCCGAGGTCATCCGCGCCAAGCGCGATCGCCATGCGCTCTCGCCGGCGCAGATCGAAGCCTTCGTGCGCGGCCTCACCGACGGCAGCTGGAGCGAAGGCCAGATCGCCGCGCTGGCGATGGCGATCCTGCTCAATGGCATGGACGATGGCGAATGCGTGGCACTGACCCGCGGCATGACGCATTCCGGCGAAGTGCTGCAATGGCCCGATGTGCCGGGCCCGGTGCTCGACAAGCATTCCACCGGCGGCGTGGGCGACAAGGTGAGCCTCATGCTGGCGCCGATCGTCGCGGCCTGCGGCGGCGTGGTGCCGATGATCTCCGGCCGCGGCCTGGGCCACACCGGCGGCACGCTGGACAAGCTCGAATCGCTGGCGGGCTACCGCGTCGAGCCGTCGCTTGATGCGCTGCTCGCCGTTCTGCGCGATGCCGGCTGCGCCATCGTCGGCGCCGGCCCCACGCTGGCACCTGCCGACAAGCGGCTCTACGCGATTCGCGACGTGACGGCCACGGTCGAATCGCTGCCCTTGATCACCGCCAGCATCCTCTCCAAGAAGCTCGCGGCCGGGCTCGAGGGACTGGTGCTCGACGTGAAGGTGGGCAACGGCGCCTTCATGCCGCGCCTGGACGGCGCGCGGGCGCTGGCCAAGAGCCTGGTCGACGTGGCGGCCGGCGCCGGCTTGCGCGCGGAGGCGCTGATCACCGACATGAACCAGGTGCTGGGCCGCAGCGCGGGCAATGCGCTCGAAGTGCGCGAAGCGATCGATTTCCTGATGGGCGCTGAACGCGAGCCGCGGCTGCTCGAAGTGACCCTGGCGCTCGCGGCGCGGCTGCTGCGCCTGGGCGGCCTCGCGGCCGACCTGCCCGAGGCCAGGGCCCACGCCATGCGCGCGCTCGACAGCGGCGCGGCCGCCGAGCGTTTCGCGCGCATGGTGTCGGGCCTGGGTGGTGCGAGCGACCTCGGGCAAGCAGTGCGCCAACTGCCGGAGGCGCCGGTGCAATGCGATCTGCCGGCACCGCAAGACGGCGTACTGGTGGCGGCGGACGTGCGCGCCATCGGCCTGGCCATCGTTGCCCTGGGCGGCGGCCGGCGCCGCGCCGAAGACCGCATCGATCCGCGCGTCGGGCTCACGCAGGTGCTGCCGCTGGGCAGCAAGGTACGCAAGGGCGAGCCGCTGGCGCGCGTGCATGCGGCCAGCCAGGCCGATGCCGAAGCGGCGATCGCGGCGCTGCAGGCGGCCATGCGCATCGAAGAAGACGGCACGCAAGGGTCGGCAGCGCCTGATGTGCCGGCCCCGGTGATCTGCGCGGAGATCACGCGGGCGCCGTAGCGCGCCCCATGCCTGGACTCAAGGCCGCAAAGCCTGCGTCAACTCCATCACCGACGACAAGCCCGCCGCGATGCGCGGCGCGAGGAAGGCGCCCATCTGCGGTATCAGCAGTTGCAGCATGCCGATGCCCGCGAGCAGCGTCAGCGGAAAGCCCACCGCGAAGATGCTGAACTGCGGCGAGGCGCGGTTCAGGATGCCCATCGCCAGGTTGAGCGTGAGCAGCGCCGTGACCAGCGGCAGCGCCAGCATCAGGCCGTTGGCGAAGATCTGGCCGGCGCCCGCGACGAGGAACATCCAGCCGCGCGCGGCCAGCGGCGCGTCGGCGATCGGCAGGGTCTGGAAGCTCTCGGCGAGCGCGGCGATCAGCAGCAGGTGGCCGTCGAGCGCGAGGAAGATCAGCATCGCCAGCATGTGCAGCAGGCGCGCGACCACCATGGTGGCGCCGCCGCTCATCGGATCGAAGAAGGACGCGAAGGACAGGCCCATCTGCAGGCCGATGTACTCGCCCGCCGCCAGCACGGCGGCGAACACCAGCCGCATCGCGAAGCCGATGGCGCCGCCGATGAGCACCTGCTGCACCAGGATCCAGACGCCGCCCGCGGACACCACCGGCACCGGCGGCATCGGCCCGATGGTGGGCGCGACGGCCACCGCGAGCAGGGCCGCGATCGCGACCTTGATCTGCCGCGGCACGCCCGGCTCCCCGAAGATCGGCGCGGTGCTGACCAGCGCCAGCATGCGCACGAAGGGCCAGAGGAAGGCCACCATCCAGGCGTTGAGTTCCCCCGAGGTGACCGAAAAGACCGGCGGCATTGCGCCTCTAGGTCACGAGCTGCGGAATGCTCGAGAACAGCGTCCGCATGTAGTCCACGATCTGGCCCAGCATCCAGGGCCCGGCGATCACCAGCACAGCGAACACCGCCAGCAGCTTCGGGATGAAGGACAGCGTGGCTTCGTTGATCTGCGTGGCGGCCTGGAAGATGCTGATGACCAGGCCGACCACCAGCGCCACCAGCAGCAGGGGCGCGCCGAGCAGCAGCGACACATGGATCGCCTGGCTGCCGATGGCCATGACGGATTCGGGCGTCATAGATAGAAACTCTCGGCCAGCGCACCGATCAGCAACTGCCAGCCGTCGGCCATGACGAAGAGCATCAGCTTGAAGGGCAGCGCGATGGAGGCGGGTGGCACCATCATCATGCCCATCGACATCAGCACGCTGGCCACCACGAGGTCGATGATGAGGAAGGGGATGAAGATGGTGAAGCCGATCTGGAACGCGGTCTTCAGCTCGCTGATCACGAAGGAGGGCAAGAGGATGCGCAGCGGCACTTCCTCAGGCCCTTCCATCGCCGGCACCTTGGCCAGCCGCGCGAAGAGCGCGAGGTCGTTCTCGCGGGTCTGCTTCAGCATGAAGGTCTTGAAGGGGCCGATGCCGCGTTCGAGCGCGCGCTCGGCGCTGATCTTGTTTTCGGAGAAGGGCTTGTAGGCCTCGTTGTAGACCTTGTCGAAGACCGGCGACATCACGAAGAAGGTCAGGAAGAGCGACAGGCCCACCAGGATCTGGTTGGGCGGCGACGATTGCGTGCCGATGGCGGTGCGCAGCAAGCCCAGCACGATGAGGATGCGCGTGAAGCTGGTCATGCACAGCAAGAGCGCCGGCAGGAAGGACAGCGAGGTCAGCAGCACCAGCGTCTGCACGCTCAGCGACCAGGTCTGGCTGCCGCCCGGGCCGGGCGTGCTCACGAGGCCGGGCAGGCCCTGCGCCCAGGCGGCGATCGGCAGTGCAGGCAGCACGAGCGCCAGCAGCAGGCTCGCGCGACGCAGGCAACGACGACGGTGGCCCTGCATCATTCGCCCGGCCGCGGCCTGACGCCGAGCGATTCGCGCAGCTTCTGCGCGAACAGGCCGAGCGCCTGGGAGGTTCTCGCATCCAGCGGCGTGGCCGCCGGCGCCGAGGCCACGGCTTGCGCCGGCAGCGTGTGCAGGGTGTTGATCTGGCTGGCCGTGACGCCCAGCACCAGCCAGGTCGCACCCACTTCCACCACCACCACACGCTCGCGCTGGCCGACCATGGAGCTCGACACCACCTTCACGAGATTGCCGCCGCCGAAGCGCTGCAGGCCGAAGCGGCGTGCCATCCATGCGCACGCAAAAATCAGCGCGAGCACCACCAGCATGCCGAAGCCGGCCTGCAGCAGGCCGGAGGCGCCGACTGCAGGCGCGGCCTCGGCGGCGGGTGTCGGCACGGTGGGCAGCGCCGCGCGCGCCGGCAGCGTGCATGCCCACGCAAGAAGAGAGGCCGCGGCCCGCAGCGGTCGCCTGCAAGGAATCATGAGCGGCTGAGCTTCTGCATGCGCTCGGAGGGCGTGACGATGTCGGTCAGGCGGATGCCGTACTTCTCGTTCACCACCACCACCTCGCCCTGTGCGATCAGGTAGCCGTTGATCAGCACGTCCAGCGGCTGGCCGGCCAGGCCGTCGAGCTCGACCACCGAACCCTGCGAGAGCTGCAGCAGGTTCTTGATGGTGATGCGCGTGCGGCCGATCTCGGCCGTGAGCTGCACCGGCACATCGAGGATGCGTTCGATGTCCACCGGCGAGCTGTGGGCCGTCGGCGCGTTCTGGATCGGCTGGAAGACCTGTGCGCCGGCCGGCGCCGCCACGGGTGCGGGTGCGGCGGCCTGCAGGGGCGCAGGCGCGGAGGCCGCGGTCTGCTCGGCCAGCGCGCTGGCCCAGTCGTCCGCATCGCTGCTGGAAGGAGTGTTGTCAGTCATGGTCGTTCTTCAGATCGCTGTCTTGGTGGGAGATCATCTGTTGCACGCGCAGCGCATAGCGTTCGTTCGAGACGCCGAAGCCGCACTCCATCACCGGAATGCCGTCGACGCGCGCGACGACGGAGCTCGGCAGCTCGATCGGCAGCACGTCGCCGACCTGCAGCTTCATCAGCTCGCCGATGGTCGAGGGGATGGTCACGAAGTCGGCGCTGAGCTCGACGTCGGCGCTCTGCATCTGCTGCGACATCTGCTTGACCCAGCGCTTGTCGACCTCGATCTCGTCCTGCACCGGGTTGGACAGCAGGTCGCGGATCGGCTCGATCATCGAGTAGGGGATGCACACGTGCACGAAGCCGCCGACCGGGCCGAACTCGACCTGCAGCGTGGTGGTGATCACCACCTCGTTGGGCGCGACGATGTTGGCCAGCTTGCCGTGCATCTCGGCGCGCACGTAGTCGAAGGCGAGCGGAAACACCGGCTGCCAGGCGTCGCCGTAGCACTGCAGCGTGAGGTTCAGCAGGCGCTTGATGATGCGCTGCTCGGTGCGCGTGAAGTCGCGCCCTTCCACGCGCACGTGGTAGCGGCCGTCGCTGCCGAACAGGTTGTCCACCACCAGGAACACCAGCTTCGGATCGAACACGATCAGGGCGGTGCCGCGCAGCGGCTTGAAGTGCAGCATGTTGATGTTGGTCGGCACCGGCAGGTGGCGCACGAACTCGCCGTACTGCTGGATCTGCACCGGCCCGACCGAGATGTCGGCGCTGCGCCGCATGAAGTTCAGCAAGGAGCTGCGCAGATGGCGCGCGAAACGCTCGTTGATGACCTCCAGCGTGTGCATGCGGCTGCGCACCACGCGGTCGGGCGCACCGAGGTCGTAGGCCGGCAGGCCGTCGGTGGCCGGCGTGGGCGCGCGGGTCTGGTCGACGGCTCCGCCGGTGACGCCTTGCAGCAGCGCATCGACCTCGTCCTGCGAGAGCACCTGTTCATAGGCCATGCCAGGAGACCCTTACTGCACCACGAAGGTGTTGAAGGAAACGCTGGAGATGTCCTGCGCGGGCAGGTTGGGACCGAGCGGCTTGTTGAGCTCGGCGCGGATCTCCTCGGCCAGCCGGGCCTTGTCCTGCGTGGACAGCAGCGACTCGGGCTGGCGGTTCGACAGCAGCAGCAGCAGCCGGCTGCGCAGCTCGGGCATGGATTCGACGATCTGCGTCTTGGCCAGCTCGTCGCGCACCTTGAGCGCCATGCCGATGTGCAGGAAGCGGCCGCGGCCTTCGGACTGCACGTTGACGGTCAGCGGTTCGAGCGTGACGAAGATGGGCTTCTGCGGCACCGGCGCGGCGGCTTCGCGCGCGAAGAGGTTGCTGCGGCTCAAGGCATAACCGCCGCCGCCGAGGGCGCACAGGCCGACGGCGATCAGCAGCCCGATCAGCAGCTTCGACGAGCGCGGCGCGGAGGGAGCGACTTGGGTGAGTGAGGGACTGGTGGCCATGGGTGGGAGCTGCTGCAAAACGATTCGGTCTATTCTTGGCCGGCGCACGCGCAAGCGAAGCGCCGATCAAGCGGGGGAAAGGGCCTCAGATCTCGCGTTTCAGGCGAAGGTATCGAGTCCGGCGCTGCCGGTACTGCGCGCGGCCACAGGCATGCGAGGCGCAACGGCATCGGTGCCCGTGTCCGCGCGCCCGGGATACGCCGCCTGCCGCGAGGACGAGGGCTGCTGCTGCGGCTGGCCGAAGCCGTCGCCTTGTCCGGCCCAGGGCCGCGACTCGGCTCCGACCGAGGTCTGGCCCAGGCTGATGCCCTGCTCGGCGAGCGTGCTGCGCAATTGCGGCAGCGCGGCCTCGACGGCCTTGCGAACGGATTCATGGGCCGACACGAACATGGCCTGCGCCTGGTTGTCGCCGAGACTGAGCGTGACCTTGAGCGGGCCGAGGCCGGCCGGGTTGAGGTTGAGCTCGGCCACCTGATGGCCGCCAGTGCTCATGCGCAGCATCTGCTGGCCGATGGCCGGGCCCCATTCGTCGCTGCCGACCGGCGGTGCGACGGTCAACACGGGTGTGGGGCTGGCGGGTGCGCTGGCGCGCTCCACCGCCTGCGGCATGAAAGACGTCGATGTGGGGACCAGAGTCGGGGATGCCGGGCTCTGCGCTGCGGCTGCATCGGCACGCTCGGTGCTCGTCGCGGCAGCCGGCACCGTCTTCGTCTCGTCGACGGAGGGCAGCGCGGGCGATGCCTTGGCCTGCTGTTGCGCGGCCGTGCCGGCGGCCGGGGCTTTCGCCGAGGGGAGGGCGCTCGCGGCCGGCGGCGGCGGTGTTGCAGCGACGGCTGTCGGCGCGGCGGCGTCGGCAACGCTCGCATCCGCTGCCACGGGCACCGACTTGGCGGTGTTGGCCTGTGCCGCAGCTGCTTGTGCAGGAAGCGTTTTCGCCTCCGGGCCTGCGTCTTGCGTTGCGGGGAGGGTCTTGGCTGCTGCTTCGGTGCCGGCTTCGGTCAGGGCGGTCGCCGGCGGCGTCTGCGCAAGCAAGGGGTCTTGGGCAACATCCGTTGCCATCGACACCTCTGCCTTGGCTTCGCTCGGCAGGCCGGCGGCGGGCGTCGCCACGGCCGTCGGTTGAGCCGCGACCGGCGCGGGCGCGAACAGCGCGAAGGCCAGCAGATCGGAGACGACCTCGTCCTTCTTGTCCGCGCCGCGCTCCGGCTTCGGAAGCGCAGCGGCCTCGGCAGGCGCTGCGTCCGGCGATGCCTCGGACTTCCGCGCACCGGCGGCGCGCGAGCGCTCGAGCACCTCGCCGAAGCGCTGTCCCTGCGGCTCGTCGGCCGGGCGGCCGCGCGGGCCGGAGGATGTGAGCGGCTGGCTGGGCGCGGCCGGGCCGGCAGAAGGAGCGATGAAGGTGGACATGGCGGTTCCAGGTAGATGAGATCAGGGGCTCGAATGCGCCGCGCGGTCGATGAACTTGCGCGCCGCGCGCTCGTCGCTGTCGCGCTGTTCGCGCTTGGCCTGCACCATCGCTTCCTGGCGACGCAGGCGGTCGGCCAGGGTGTCGAAGGAGTTGAGGCGGCGCGCATGGTGCTGCCAGTCGCCACGGCCATGGTCGAGCCGGACATTCGTCTGGACGGCGATGGCGCGTTGCTGCTCGATGGCGCCGTCGAGCGTGCTGAGGAAGTTGCGGTAGTTGCGCCACTGCGAGGCGGGCAGGCCGCTCTCCATCAGCAGCTGAAGCTGGTGGCTGTAGTCCTGGCGGTATTGCAGCAGCAGGTCCAGCTTCTGGTGCGCGCTGACCTGCGCGCTCTGCAAGGCACCCAGGCGCCGCGCGGCCTCTTCCTTCTGCGTGCGGGCCAGTTCGGTCAGGGTGTCGAGGGGGAGCTTCTTGGACATAACAGGTCCTATTTGCTTTCGAACAAACCGGTGATGTGCGCGATCGAGCCCGCGTAGTCGGCGCGCTCGTGCATCGCCTGCTGCAGGAAGGCTTCGATCTTGGGATACATCGCGATCGCTTGGTCCAGCTGCAGGTCGTGGCCGGCCGCATAGGCGCCGACGCTGATCAGGTCGCGGTTGCGCTGGTAGCGCGAGAGCATCTGCTTGAAGCGGCGCACGGTCTCGAACTGCGAGGGCGGAATCAGCGCGGTCATCGCGCGGCTGATGGAAGCCTCGATGTCGATGGCCGGGTAGTGGCCGGCCTCGGCCAGCGTGCGCGAGAGCACCACGTGGCCGTCGAGGATGGCGCGCGCCGAATCGGCGATCGGGTCCTGCTGGTCGTCGCCTTCGGACAGCACGGTGTAGAAGGCGGTGATGGATCCGCCGCGGCCTTGTGCATCGCGCGCGCCGTTGCCGGCACGCTCCACCAGCGCAGGCAGCTTCGCGAACACCGAAGGCGGGTAGCCCTTGGTGGCCGGCGGCTCGCCCACGGCCAGCGCGATCTCGCGCTGCGCCATCGCGTAGCGGGTGAGCGAATCCATGATCAAGAGCACGTCCTTGCCCTGGTCGCGGAAGTACTCGGCCAGGCAGGTCGCATAGGCCGCGCCCTGCAGGCGCAAGAGCGGCGAGTTGTCGGCCGGCGCGGCGACCACCACCGCGCGGGCCAGGCCTTCCTCGCCCAGCGTGTTCTCGATGAAGTCCTTCACCTCGCGGCCGCGTTCGCCGATCAGGCCGACCACGATCACCTCGGCGCTGGTGTAGCGCGCCATCATCCCGAGCAGCACGCTCTTGCCCACACCGGAGCCCGCGAACAGGCCCATGCGCTGGCCGCGGCCGACGGTGAGCATGGCGTTGATGGCGCGCACGCCGACATCGAGCACCGAGTCGATGGGCGCGCGCGAGAGCGGATTGACCGGCGGCGAGGAGAGCGGCACCTTGCGGGCGATGTCGAGCGGGCCGAGCCCGTCGAGCGGGCGGCCGGCCGCATCGACCACGCGGCCGAGCATGCCTTCGCCGACCGGCAGCCGCTTGGTGTGCGAATCGCCGCCGGCGCCGGGCCCGCCCGTGCCGGGCCGCGCGAAGACGCGCGCACCGGGCAAGAGACCCGCCACTTCGCTCTGCGGCATCAGGAACAGGCGATCGCCGGCGAAGCCCACCACCTCGGCTTCGGCATGGCGCTGCGGATAGCCGGGCGGCAGCTCGATCAGGCAGTCGCTGCCCACGGGCAGCTGCAGGCCCACGGCTTCGAGCACCAGGCCCACCGCGCGGGTCAGTCGGCCCGAGTGGGTGGTGGTCGTGCAGTGGCTGACCTCGCTGCGCGCCTGGGCGAGCATGCCGCGCCAGGATTGCAGATGGGGGTTGGGTGCGAGCGTCGACATCAGATGTCCAGCGCATCCACATCGCGGTGCAATGCGGCAGTCACGCTCTTCCAGCGGGTTTCGAGGCTGGCATCCATCTCGCCGCTGGCGGACTGGACGCGGCAGCCGCCGCGCGCCAGCGTGTCGTCGGCGCGCACCTGCCAGCCGGCGATCTGCAGTTCGTTGCCCAGGCTGTTCTTGACCAGCGCCACGTCCTCGGGATGCAGCAGCAGGCGCGGCTCGCCCTGCAGCGCAGGCTCGGCATGCAGCAGGTCCTGCACCAGCGGCAGCACCCATTCGGGCTCGGCGCGCAAGGTGCGGTGCACCACCTGGCGGGCCACGTCGAGCGCGAGCGTGAGAATGGCATCGGCCAGTTCGCTCTCGGCGCGGCGCAGTGCGTCCGGCAGCGTGGCGGCCAGCGCGCGCAGCTGCTCGGCATGCGCGCTGGCGGCGGCCAGGCCCGAGGCCAGGCCGGCGGTGCGGCCCTCGGCATGGCCCTGTGCCCAGCCTTCGCGGCGGCCTTCGGCTTCGCCCGCGGCGCGCGCTTCGAGGCGCAGGCGTTCGAGTTCGGCGTCGCGCGCCAGCGCCGCGGGATCGATGCGCTGCGCGTTGGCGGCTTCGAAAACGTGCTGCGGCGGCGCGATGTCTTCATCCAGCGTGCCCATTTCCCAGCGCTGCCAGGCGGAGAGCACCGGCTTGGGCGGCGTGGCCGGCCGCGTTGGCGCATAGGCTGCGGACAGCCGTGCACGGGCGCCGAAGGAGGAGTGGCTAGACGAAGTCATCGGTTCCCGGCGCAGCGACTGTGATCTCGCCCGAATCGGCAAGGCGGCGCACCACCTGCAGGATGGCCTTCTGCTCGGCTTCGACCTGCGAGACCCGCACCGGGCCGCGCAGCTCGATGTCCTCGCGCAGCGTCTCGGCGGCGCGCTGCGACATGTTCCGCAGGAACTTGTCGCGCAGCTCCTGCGGCGAGCCCTTGAGCGCGACGATGAGCGAATCGGATTCGATGTCCTTGAGCAGGCGCTGGATGAAGCGGTCCTCGAGATCGAGCAGGTTCTCGAACACGAACATCTCTTCGAGGATGCGCTGCGCGAGGGCCTCGTCGTGCTCGCGCACGTGGGCGATGGCCTCGTCTTCCTGCGCGCTGTTCATGAGGTTGACGATCTCGGCGGCGGTCCGCACACCGCCCAGGCGGCTGCGCTTCAGGCCTTCGCCGGAGAGCATCTCGGTCAGCACGTCGGTCAGCTCGGCCAGCGCCGCCGGCTGCACGCCACCGAAGGTGGCCACGCGCATGATCACGTCGTGGCGCAGGCGCACGGGCAGCTTCTCCAGCACTTCCGAAGCCTTCTTGCGGTCCAGGTGCACCAAGAGCGTGGCGAGGATCTGCGGATGCTCGTCGCGGATCAGTTCCACCACTTCGCCGGCCTCGAGATCGTTGAGCCGCTCGATGCCGCCGTGCGGCTCGTCGGGCTGCAGGATGTCTTCGAGCAGGTTGCTGGCGCGGTCGTCGCCCAGCGCCTTGCGCAGCACCGCGCGGATGTAGCTGCCCGAACCCAGGTGCAGGGCCGAGAGCTGCTCGGTCTCCATGCGGAACTCGGACAGCACGGCCGCCAGCTCCTCCTTGGACACCTGGCTCAGCTTGGCCATCGCGACGCCCAGCGCCTGTACCTCGGTGGTGGGCAGGTGGTGCAGCGTGGCGGCGGCACGGTCCTCGCCCAGCGACATCAGCAGGATCGCGGCCTTGCGGGTTCCCAAGTTGATATTGCTCATGGGTTCATCCAATGCTTGATCAGCGTGGCCACCAGCCGCGGATCGCTGTCGGCGGTCTGGTGGGCGTAGTCGAGGTCGGCCTTCTGGCGCTCGGCTTCGCGCTGGCGTGCGCTTTCCTGCGCGGAGCCGGCGTCGTCGGGATCGCCGCCGGGGGCCATGGCCTTCTGTGCCGGTTCGGCGGAAGCGGGCGCTGCCGGCGGTGCCAGGTGCTTGCGCAGCAGCGGCCGCAGCACGGCGAACCAGGCGAAGAGGGCGAGGGCGGCGAGCAGCAGGTACTGGCCGATGGTCTTGGCAAGCTCGATGTTGTCGGGGTCGCGCCAGTTCGGCACGTCCCGTGCCACTTCATCGTGGCCCTCGCGGGCGAAGGCGCTGTTGACCACGTTGAGCGAGTCGCCGCGCTCCTGGCTGTAGCCCATGGCTTCCTTGACCAGGTTGCGGATCTGCTCGATCTCTGCCGGCGCGAGCGCGCGCGCGCCGGCCTTGCCGTCCGCGCCCTCGCGGTTGTTCACCACCACCGCTACCGACAGGCGCTTGACCGCACCGGCGCCCTGCTGCACATGGCGGATCGAGCGGTCGAGCTCGTAGTTGGTCGTCGTGTCCTTGCGCAGGCTGGAGGGCGCGCCGGGCGCCGTGCTGGTGGCCGTCGTGGTCGTCGATGCGGCCGCGGGCGGCGTCGCGGCGGTGCCGGGCCGCGGCGCTGTGATCGGCGCGTTCGGCGTGGTCGGCGGCTGGTTCGACAGCGCGCCCGGCACGCCGCCCGGGGGCGTCGCGCCGTGCTGGCTCGATTCGCTCGATTGCTGGCTGCGGACCGCGGCATTGCGCGGATCCTGGTTGGGGCTGTATTTCTCGTCGGTGCGTTCGACCACCGAGAAGTCGATGTCGGCCGCGACCTGCGCCCGCACATTGCTCGCGCCGACGATGGGCTGCAGGATGGCCTCGATGCGGCGGATGTAGCCCTGCTCGATCTCCTGCGCGTACTTGAGCTGGCTCACGTCCAGGCCGCGCGCGCCGGCATTGGCCGCCGACAGCAGGTTGCCGCGCTGGTCGACCACCGTCACGCTCTTGGCGTCGAGCTCGGGCACGCTGCTGGAGATCATGTGGACGATGGCGCTGACCTGGCCTTCGTCGATGCTGCGGCCGCGGTGCAGGCTCAGCACCACCGAGGCGGAAGGCTTCTTTTGGTCGCGCACGAAGAGCGAGGGCTTGGGCAGCGCCAGGTGCACGCGCGCCGACTCGACCGTGGCTATCGACTCGATGGACCGCGCGAGCTCGCCTTCGAGCCCGCGCTGGTAGTTGACCTGTTCGGCGAACTGGCTGGTGCCGAACTTCTGGTTGTCCATCAGCTCGAAGCCGACCCCGCCGCCCTTGGGCAGGCCCTGGGCCGCGAGCTTCAGGCGCACTTCGGGCACCTTGTCGCCGGCGATCAGGATCGCGCCGCCGCCTTCGGCGAACTTGTAGGGCACGTTCATCTGCGTGAGCGACGCGATGATCGCGCCGCCGTCGCGGTCCGAGACGTTGGTGTAGAGCACCTTGTAGTCGGGTGCGCGGCTCCAGAGCATGAAGGCCGCGGCGGCCGCGACCACCGCGGCGGCGCCGACGATCAGCGGCAGCTTCGGCTGCGCGCGCATCCGTTCCATGAGAGGCGGGAGGGCCGGCGCCGTCGGCGCGGCGCCCGCGGGCGCCGTCGCACTCATGTGCGCGCCTCCGGCGCGGCCGGCCGCGCCGGATTCATGGAGAGGAAAGAGAGTCGTCGATGTGGAGGAGTCATGCCGCAGGGCCGTTGATGTCGTCAGCAGGCTTTCTTGTTCGCAGTCGATTCTCGGCAGCCGGTGCGGATTCGATTGGTCGAACAACCGCGGGTTTTGCCGTCAGTTGGGCGCATCTGCCGGCAGCCTTGGCTGATACGCTGAAAACACGCGGGAGTGCCTTGGCGCTTCCTTTGTCAATACGGAAGTTCTAGAAGAGAAAAGGTTTGCTCATGTCGATTGCCGCCATCGAGTCCGTCCTGCAGCAGATGCGGGTCACCGCGCTCCGGTCCGGCTTCACGCCGCCCGCCGCCGAGGCGGCCCAGCCGGGCGGCTTCGCAGCCGAACTCCGGCGCTCGCTCGACAACATCAGCACGGCGCAGACCAAGGCTTACGGCCAGGCCGAGGCCTTCGAGCTGGGGCGTCCGGGCGTGGCGCTCAACGATGTCATGGTCGACCTGCAGAAGGCCAACGTGGCTTTCCAGACCGGGCTGCAGGTGCGCAACCGGCTTGTGGCCGCCTATCAGGAAGTGATGAACCTGCCCGCTTGAGCCCTGAAGGTTGTGGAAAGGGCCGCGCGCATCTTTTTGGCGCACCGGCCTAAATGTTTGGAAAGCCCTGCCGATAACTAATCCAACGATGGCTTGAGTCTCACGGTGGGAAGCGGGTCCAGCGTTGCGGCCATTGGCCGAAGTCCACAACCTTTGTCTACAGGAGTCGAACATGGCGCAAGTCATCAACACCAATAGTCTCTCGCTGCTCACGCAGAACAACCTCAACGCGTCGCAGTCGTCGTTGAACACCGCGATCCAGCGCCTGTCTTCGGGCCTGCGGATCAACGGTGCCAAGGACGACGCGGCCGGCCAGGCGATCGCCAACCGCTTCACGGCGAACATCAAGGGCCTGTCGCAAGCCCAGCGCAATGCCAACGACGGCATCTCGCTGGCGCAAACGACGGAAGGCGCACTGAAGGAAGTGAACAACAACCTGCAGCGCGTTCGCGAACTCGCCGTGCAAGCCGCCAACGGCAGCAACTCGGCCAGCGACCTGAAGTCGATCCAGGACGAAATCACCCAGCGCATGAGCGAAATCGACCGTGTCTCGGCACAGACCGATTTCAACGGCGTGAAGGTTCTGTCGGCCGGCGCGAAGCCGCTGACCGTGCAAGTCGGTGCCAACGACGGCGAAACCATCAAGATCGACCTCAAGCAGATCGACTCGACGACGCTCGGCCTCGGCGGCTTCTCGGTGAGCAACAACGCTCTCCCCGTGAGCGAGGCCATCACGCAGACCAACCTGGCTGCCACGCCTGCCGCTGTCGATCTGAGCGCTGCTGCCACGTCCCTGGGCGTCGCTGCGAGCTCGTTGAGCCTGCACAACGTGAAGGACGCCACCGGCGCCGCCACGGCCAACTTCGTGGTCAAGTCGGGTGACAGCTTCTATGCCGCCTCGGTCGCCGACGCCACCGGTGCCGTGACGCTGAACGTCGCCGACATCGACTTCACCGATCCGTCCAACGGCGTGACCGCTGCCGTGACGCTGGCCGACCAGCTAGTCAAGGTCGGTGTCGATTCCACCGGCGCCACCACCGCCTACGTGGCCGTGCAAGGCAAGAACTTCAGCGTCGGCGCAGGCGCGCTGGCCAACGGCGGTGCAGGCGGGACCGACTTCGACAACACCGCCACCGACATCGTGCTGAGCGGCGCCGGCGCCACGGCCGAATTCACGGGTGCGGCTTCGGTCGACCCGATGAAGAAGCTCGACGCAGCGCTCAAGATGGTCGACGACCTGCGCAGCTCGCTGGGTGCGGTGCAGAACCGTTTCGACTCGACGATTGCCAACCTCGGCACCACGGTGACCAACCTGTCTTCTTCGCGTTCGCGCATCGAAGACGCCGACTACGCGACCGAAGTGTCGAACATGACCCGCGCGCAGATCCTCCAGCAAGCCGGTACCTCGGTGCTGGCCCAGGCCAACCAGACCACGCAAAACGTGCTGTCCCTCCTGCGTTAATCGAAGAAGGAACCATCGCAGGCGTCCGGGCGAAAGCCCGACAGCGCCTGCGCTGTTCTCTGCGGCCTGGTCCTGGCCAGGCCGCAGACGACAGCGAAGCAAGCAACCAAAGGTGAAGACCATGTCGATCCCCGTAGCTCCGGCAGCAGACAACGGCCAGTGGTGGGTGCAGATGCTCTCGGGCCGGCCGATCGGCGCGGGCGCAGCGGCATCGCCGGAGGGCGCGACCACCGCGGCCGATGCCGTGGAGGCGGCGACGCCGACGCAGGTCGAACAGGCGGTGCGCGAGGTCAATGCCTCGCTGCAGAGCCGCTCGGTCGGCCTGCAGTTCGAGGTGGACCAGGATACCGACAAGGTCATCGTCAAGGTGGTCGACCGGGCGAGCGGCGAAATCATTCGCCAGATCCCGACCGAGGAAGTGGTGCGCATCGCCAAGGTGCTGGGCAAGGCGCCCGGCCTGCTGGTGAGCCAGTCGGCTTGATATGAACCACCCCCAGGCTTGCCCACTTCGTGTGGCCTCCAACCCCCTCGCCGGGGGCAACACCAGCGGCCCGGCAAAGCCGGTTCCGCGGTGTTCCCCGAAGGGGCCTGGCTTCGCTGGCCGCGGGTTCGGCCATCGTGGGCCACAGGCATGCGTTTGTCGCACTCATTAGAAACAGGAATTCATTCATGGCATCGATCAGCAGTCTCGGCATCGGCTCCAACCTCGACCTGAGCAGCCTGCTCACCAACCTCGAAACGGCGGAGAGCCAGCCGCTGGTGCTGCTGCAGCAGCGCCAGGTCAGCTACACGAGCAAGCTGTCGGCCTACGGCCAGCTGCAGAGCGCGCTCGGCACGCTGCAGACGGCGGCCAAGAAGCTGTCGGACCCGGCCTTCTTCCTGGGCGTGAAAGCCACCTCCAGCGCCACTGACGTGATGTCCGCGAGTGCCGGCAACACGGCAGCGGCCGGCATCTACAACATCAACGTCACCCAGCTCGCGCAGGCGCAGTCGGTGGTGGCGGCCGGGCAGGCGAGCGCCAAGACGGCCATCGGCACCGGCACCATCACGATCGACTTCGGCACCATCGCCGGCGGCAGCTACGACGCGGTGAGCGGCAAGTACACGGGCGCGGGCTTCACGCCGGACGCGAGCCGCACGGCAGTGCCGATCACCATCGATGCGGCGCACAACACGCTCGAGGGCATCCGCGACGCGGTCAACGCGGCCAAGGCCGGCGTGACGGCGAGCATCGTGAACGACGGCAGCGGCACGCCCAACCGGCTGGTGCTGACATCGACCGAGACCGGCAAGGCCTCGAGCATGCGCGTCTCCGTGGCCGGCGACGCGGCGCTGGCGAACCTGCTGAACCATGATCCGGCAGGCACGCAGAACCTGCAGCAGACGGTGCAGGCGCAGAACGCCGAGCTCACGGTCAACGGCATCGCCGTCACGAGCGCGAGCAACACCGTGAAGGAATCGATCCAGGGCACGACGCTGACGGTGCTGAAGACCGGCACCAGCACGCTGAGCGTGGCGCGCGACACGGCCTCGGTCGAGACGGCGATCAACGATTTCGTCAAGGCCTACAACGCCCTGCAGAGCACGGCCAGCACGCTGACCACCTTCGACACCGACAAGAAGACGGCCGCGGCGCTGGTCGGCGATTCGACCTTGCGCAATCTCCAGACCAGCATCCGCAACACGCTCACCTCGCCGCAGGCCGGCGGTACGGGCGACCTGACGATGCTGTCGCAGATCGGCGTGAGCTTCCAGAAGGACGGCACCATGAGCGTCGACTCGGACAAGCTCAAGAGCGCGCTCGCCACCAACCTGGACGGCGTCTCCAAGCTCTTCTCGAGCGCGACCGGCAGCACCACCGGCTACGGCAAGCAGCTCGACGCGCTGGTGACCAAGGCCACTTCCACCGGCGGCGTGCTCAAGGTGGCGACCGACGGCATCAACACCTCGCTCAAGCAGCTCGACGAGCAGTACACCGACATGCAGGCGCGCGTGGATGCCAAGGTCGAGTACTACCGCGCGCAGTTCACCCAACTGGATCTGCTGGTCAGCAAGATGAACAGCACCAGCAGCTACCTCACGCAGCAGTTCGCGAGCATGAGCAGCGACAACTAAGCCCCACGCGGAGCAGCGCATGTACACACCCCACACCTTCAGAACCGGCGCCAACGCCTATGCACGCCTCGGCGTGGAAACGCAAGCGATGAGCGCGTCGCCGCACCAGCTCATCTGCATGCTGTTCGACGGCGCCGTCACGGCCATCGGCATGGCGCGGCACCACATGGCGAGCGGCGATGTCGCGGCCAAGGGCAACGCGATCTCCAAGGCGGTCGGCATCGTCGACAACGGCCTCAAGGCCAGCCTCGACGCCAAGGCGGCCGGGGCGGCCGGCGAGGGCCTGGTCGCCAATCTGTCGGCGCTCTACGACTACGTCATCCGGCGCCTGCTGCAGGCCAACCTGCACAACGATGCGCAAGCGCTCGACGAAGCCGAGGCGCTGCTCGAGAACATCGCCTCCGCATGGCGCGAGATCGATGGCGTTGCCGCCGGCCACTGAATACGAATCGAAGAAAGAAGAGACATGGCCGCCCGCAGTGAAATCGTCCATTGCTACGTGCAACTCGCCTCGACCACGTCGCTGATGGCGGCGCTGGCGCGGGCCAAGGAGTGGGACCGCCTTCCGGCCCTGGAAGAGCAGTGCGCGACGGTGGTCGAGCGATTGAAGCAGATCGGCCCCACGGAAGCGCTGGAACCCGCGCAGCTCGACCAGGCGCAGCGCCTGATGGAGCACATCCGCGCCGACCAGGATGAAGTGCGTCGGCTGGTCAAGCCGCAGCTCGAACGCCTCGTCGCCACGATGGCCCGGCTGCAGAAGCAGGGCGAGCTTGACAAGGCCTACGGGCTGCCGCGCTGAACGGTATATCGCTGCCATGAACAGACTTTCCGGCCTGGTCGATACGCTGCTGAGCGCAAAGCTCGCGCCGCGGCTGGAACTGCTCGCGCTGCAGCAGAGCCAGGTCGGGACGGATGCGGCCACGGGGCCCGTGGTGGGGGTGCGGGAGGTCGTCAACGACATTCGCCTGCCGCCCGAGATGGCCCTGGGCCGGCACGCGCCGACCGCGGGCGCAGCGGCAGCGCCAGGCCAGTCCGCTCCAGGCCAGCCCGATGCGGCCGGGCCGGCCGCCGCGCGGTTGTCGGTGGCGGCGCGCGTCATCGGCGCCTTGCTGGCGGAGTTTCCCGACGCCGGCCCGCTGCGGGGGGCATCGCCGATGTGGCCGTCCTCGCAGCAGCAGCCTTCGGCCGCCGCGCTCGCCGGCACGCTGGCGCAGACCGTGAACGCGAGCGGCCTGTTCTACGAATCGCATTTGCGCGAGTTCGCAGCCGGCACCCGCACGCTGGCGCAGCTGGCGCAGGAGCCGCAAGCGCGCTGGGCGCCTGTAAGGAGCGCGGGGCCCGAGACCGCCGCCCAACCCCTTGCTACCGCCACAGCCATCGCGGCCGAGACGCTGAAGCCGGTGCTGCCGGCGGCCGGCGCGCCCGGTGCGCCCGGTGCGCCCGGTGCGCCGCGCTCGCCCGCCGAGGCCGGCGCGAGCGATGGTGCGCTGCCGCCGCGCGCACCGGCGCCTCAGGTTCACGCCGAGACCGTCGCGCCTGCGGCCGATGCCGCGCGCGTGCAGGCGGCCTATCGCCGGGGCGAGGCGGCACCGTCCGCCGCACCACCGGAGGCGCCGCCTGTGCCGCGTGCGGAAGAGGCGACGCTGCGCCATGCCGCCGCGGCACCGGTTCAGGCGCTGCCTGCCGGCGAAGTGATCCACCCGCAAGCCGCGACCGTGGTGCACCAGCAGCTCGACCTGCTGGCCACGGCGGTGTTCCGCTGGAGCGGTCAGGCGTGGCCGGAGGTCCCGATGACGTGGTCGATCCAGGAAGAGGATGCAAAGCCGCAGGGCGATGCGCCTCATGAACCCGCTGCGCGAAGCTGGACCACCACGGTCTCGCTGGGCTTGCCCCGGCTGGGCGCCGTGGACTTGCGCCTGAGCCTCACCGGCTCCCAGGTCCAGGCGCAGTTGGCGGCCAGCGAGGCGAGCACCGCAGCGCGCCTGCGCGCCGACAGCAACCGGCTGGTGCAGCGTTTCGAGGCCGCGGGCCTGCGGCTGCAGGAACTGCAGATTGCCGCGAAGGACAAGTCATGAGACGCCGGGCCGCTCCCAAGTCGAATAGCACCGCAGCGCATCGCGCGGAGGTTGCTCAATGACTCCCGGCACCGACGAACGCCAGAGCGCGGTGGCCCTGTCCTATCTGGACGAGACCCGGGCCCCCGTGGTCGTGGCCAAGGGCTACGGCGTGACGGCGGAATCGATCATGCGCGAGGCGCGCGTGAACGGCCTCTACGTCCATGCCTCGCCGGCCCTGAACAAGCTGCTGATGCAGGTCGATCTCGACCAGCAGATCCCGCCGCAGCTGTACCTGGCGGTGGCCGAAGTCATGGCCTGGATCCACCGGCTGGAGGAGGCCGAGTCCGGAGGTTCAGGGCATGGAAATTAATACTTTTTATTATTCATATTCATTGACATATTTTTGTCTTGGTGAATTAGAACTTTTTTCTTCCGAATTAAGCGAGGTCGATCGTTATTAAAGTGAATGAATTTGGTCTACGAAATAAATCACACAAAACCGGGTATCGCACGGAGGGCGGAGACAAGGCGTAATTTATTTCTCACTTTCAGATACATAAATCTGAAGAAGTTACATTTGTAAATAACTCTGGATAGACTGAAGCCTTGATTGAACGGAGTGCAAAAGTGGAACCGGATAACGTGAAGAACGCCGCGAGCGGCGAGATTTCCAAGGAAATCGGCGACCTCAACCTCGCCTACATGCTGCTGGCCCAGAAGCTCGTCAAACAGGACCGCGCGGCCGCCATGTTCAGGCTCGGGGTGAGCCGCGAACTGGCGGACATGCTCGCCAACATGTCGCTGGCCCAGATCCTCAAACTGGCGGCATCGAACTTCCTGCTGTGCAGCTTCCGCCTCGACGACCATCCGTCGATGTCGGCCGTGGTCGGCGAGGGGAAGGACACGACCCTGCAGCAGGCGCACATGTCGATCCTGATGTCGGCGCGACGGCTGTCGATGCTTGAAGGCGTGGCTGCATGAGCCGCAGGGCAGTTCCCAAGGCGAATACCGCAGCGCGCAAGCGCGGAGGTTGCTCAATTTGCCGCAGGGCAGTTCCCAAGGCGAATACCGCAGCGCGCAGCGCGGAGGTTGCCGAATGACGACTAAAAGCGTCCTCGGAGAAGTGCGCGAGGTCCAGCTCGCGATCGAGCTGATTGGGCTCGGCGCACGCCTCCAGTTCCTCGAGGCCGAGGTGAGCTTGAGCCGCGAGCGCCTGATCCGTCTCTACAAGGAGCTCAAGGGCGTTTCGCCGCCCAAGGGTTTGCTGCCCTTTTCGACGGACTGGTACATGACCTGGCTGGCCAATATCCATTCGTCGATGTTTTACAACATGTATCAATTCATGTTGACGCACGCAAACGAGAACGGTTTGCAGGCACTGATCAAAAGCTACCGGCTATATCTGGAGCAAATTGAATCGCAGGGCGGCGAAATTGTGCTGGATTTCACACGCGCCTACACGATGGTGCGATTTTTCGACAGCGACATGCTGCAGTTGAGTGCGTGTTGCCGGTGCGGCGGCAAGTTCGTGGCGCACGCGCACGACAGCAAGAACGGCTACGTGTGCGTTCTGTGCCGGCCGCCTTCGCGCGCGGGCAAGGTGCGCGGCGCGAAGCGCGCGGCGCTCGCAGTGGGACACGCTGGGTTTGCCGTGGAATCGACGCTGGAGGCCGGCGGATTGCACTGAAAGGGTCCTTGATTCCCCGGCGTTCGGTTTGGGAGGCGAGGTTTTTTGATTCGACGCCGGAAGCGGCATTAGGGGAAGCGCGTGCTCGTTCTGGTTGGTTATCTGGTGGTCCTGGGGGCCGTGTTCGGCGGCTACGCCCTGATGGGCGGGCACTTCGGCGTCCTGTTCCAGCCGGTGGAGCTGTTGATGATCGGCGGCGCCGCGGTGGGCGCCTTCGTGGCGGGCAACAACGGCAAGACCATCAAGGCCACGCTCAAGGAGCTGCCGCTCCTGCTGCGCTCGTCCAAGCACAACCGCCAGCTCTACATGGACCTGCTGGCGCTGCTCTACGAGCTGCTGGCCAAGGCGCGCAAGGAAGGGATGATGAAGCTGGAGACCGACGTCGAGGACCCGGCCCAGAGCCAGATCTTCACGCGCTATCCCACCATCCTGGCCGACGCCAGCGTCATGGAGTTCCTCTGCGACTACCTGCGGCTGGTGATCAGCGGCAACACCGACGCCTTCGAGATCGAGGCGCTGATGGACCACGAGATCGAGACCATCAAGCACGAGGCCGAGATGCCGGTGCACAGCCTGACGCGGGTCAGCGATGCGCTGCCCGCGCTGGGCATCGTCGCGGCCGTGATGGGCGTGGTCCATGCGCTCGGCTCGGCCGACCTGCCGCCCTCCGAGATGGGGGCGCTGATCGCGCACGCCATGGTCGGCACCTTCCTCGGCGTGCTGCTGGCCTACGGCTTCGTCTCGCCGCTGGCCTCGCTGATCGAGCAGAAGGTGTCGGACGGCATGAAACTGTACCAGTGCGCCAAGGTGACCCTGCTCGCCAGCCTCAACGGCTATGCGCCGCAGCTGGCGGTGGAGTTCGGCCGCAAGGTTTTGTTCTCCACGGAGCGGCCCTCCTTCACCGAGCTGGACAGCCACGTCCGCGAAGTCAAGGCCCGGTGATCCGGACGAGAGCAGCACCATGAGCGCAGAAAAGGGCCGGATCGTCGTCAGACGCGTTGCCGCGGCCGGTGGCGGCGGGCACGGCGGCGGCGGGTGGAAGATCGCCTATGCCGACTTCATGACGGCCATGATGGCCTTCTTCCTCGTGATGTGGCTGCTCTCCAATGCGAGCCCGAAGCAGCGCGAAGGCATCGCGGAACACTTCCGCATGCCGCTGAAGGTGGCCATCAACGGCGGCGAGAAGAGCAGCACCAGCGACAGCGTGATTCCGGGCGGCGGCACCGACCCGACGTCGAACGTCGACGGCGAAATGCGGCGCGTCAACGCCGATGCCGACGACGAAGCCGATGCGAACCGCCTGGAGAGCATGAAGAAGCGGCTCGACGCGCTGATCGAGAACAGCCCGGTCTTCAAGCAGTTCCGCTCGCAGATCCTGATCGACATCACGACCGAGGGGCTGCGCCTGCAGATCGTGGACAACGAGAACCGTCCCATGTTCGACCTGGCCAGCGCGCGGCTGGTGCCGCACATGCGCGCCATCCTGCGCGAGATCGGACCGGCGCTCAACGAGCTGCCGAACAAGATCACGCTCTCGGGCCACACCGATGCGATCGTCTACACCAACGGCGACAAGTCCTACGGCAACTGGGAGCTGTCGGCCGACCGGGCCAACGCCTCGCGGCGCGAGCTGGTGATGGGCGGCATGGCCGAAGACAAGGTGCTGCGCGTCGTCGGCCTGGCCGACAGCATGCACCTGGACAAGGCCGAACCGCGCAACCCGATCAACCGCCGCATCAGCATCATCCTGCTCAATCACCGCACGCAGCAGCAGATCGAGCGCGAGAACAGCGGCGACGGTGCCGCGCCCACGCGGGCCGGCAAGCCGCCGGTGCGCATTCTCCCGGTCGACAACGTCAAGGTGACGGCCTACAGGCCGCCAACACCTGCACACCCCTAGCGAAAAAAGAAATCCGGTTTCGGAGCAACGATGGACCTCAGTCAGTTTACCCAGGCCTTTTTCGTCGAAGCCATCGAGCTTCTGGCGGAGATGGAGCAGCTGCTTCTCGAACTCGACGTCGAGTCGCCGGACAGCGAGCAGCTCAACGCCATCTTCCGCGCCGCGCATTCGATCAAGGGCGGCGCGGCCACTTTCGGCTTCACGGCGCTGACGGATACGACGCACCTGCTGGAGACCCTTTTGGACCGGGCACGCCATGGCCAGCTGAGCCTGAGCGGTCCGATGATCGACGCCTTTTTGGAAACGAAGGACGCCTTGCAAGAACAACTCACTGCCTATCAGGCGGGCAAAGAGCCTGAAACCGAAACGGTCGCGCACATCTGTGCGGTGCTGCAGCAGCTGGCGCGCGAAAACGGCGCCGCCGAGGCCGCTCCGGCGTCACTGCCGGCTGCGCCCGCGCCCGCCCCGGTGGTTGCCGCGCCGGTTGCGGCGGCCGCCCCAGCAGCGGAGGGCGCGCTGCGCATCCGCTTCGCGCGTCTCTCCGACAGCGAGTGCGATCTGCTCGCCGACGAACTGGGCAACCTCGGCCGCGTGCTCTCGCGCACGCGCAGCAATGACCAGTTGACCGTGATGCTCGAGACCACCTGCGCGCCCGACGACATCGTCGCCGTGTGCTGCTTTGTCATCGACGAATCGCAGATCGAGATCACGCGCGAGGCGGCGCAGCCCGAGGAGGCGGCAGCAGCGATCGCGCCGGAAGCGGCGCCGGCGGCAGCGAGCCCGGCCGTCGCTGCGCCGAAGCCGGCGAGCGCATCCGCCGCACCGGTGGCTGCAGCCGCGAACGCCAAGGAGTCCAGCTCGATCCGCGTCGACGTGGAGAAGGTCGACCAGCTCATCAACCTGGTGGGCGAGCTGGTGATCACGCAGTCGATGCTGACGCAGGCGGCGACGATGCTCGACCCGGTGGCCTACGAGCGCTTCCTGAGCGGCCTCGGCCACCTCGAACGCAATGCGCGCGATCTGCAGGAGTCCGTGATGTCGATCCGCATGATGCCGATGGACTACGTGTTCAGCCGCTTCCCGCGCGTGATCCGCGATGTCAGCGCCAAGCTCGGCAAGCAGGTTCGCCTCGACACCTACGGCAAGGAAACCGAGCTCGACAAGGGGCTCATCGAACGCATCGTGGATCCGCTCACGCACCTGGTGCGCAACAGCCTGGACCACGGCATCGAGACGCCCGAGCAGCGCCTCGCCAAGGGCAAGGAGGCCACTGGCCAGCTGCTGCTGTCGGCCCAGCACCATGGCGGCAACATCGTGATCGAGGTCAGCGACGACGGCGCCGGTCTCAACCGCGAGAAGATCCTCGCAAAGGCCCAGCAGCAAGGGCTGGCCGTGAGCGACGCGATGCCCGACGAGGAGGTGTGGCAGCTGATCTTCGCGCCCGGCTTCTCGACGGCGGAACAGGTCACCGACATCTCCGGGCGCGGCGTGGGCATGGACGTGGTCAAGCGCAACATCCAGGAGATGGGCGGCCATGTGGAGATCAGCTCGCGCGAAGGCCGCGGCACCACCACGCGCATCGTGCTGCCGCTGACGCTGGCCATCCTGAACGGCATGTCGGTCAAGGTCGGCGAGGAGGCCTACATCCTGCCGCTCAGCTATGTGATCGAGTCGCTGCAGCCGCTGCCGGAGCATCTGCATTCGATCACCGCCGACGGCCACGTCATCAAGGTGCGCGGCGAGTACCTGCCGCTGATCGAACTGCACCGCGTCTTCGACGTGGCCGGTGCGCAGACGCAACCGACGCAGGGCATCCTGGTGATCGTGCAGGCCGACGATGCGCGCTTCGCGCTGCTGGTCGACGAGCTGCTCGGACAGCACCAGGTCGTGGTCAAGAACCTCGAGACCAACTACCGCAAGGTGCCAGGCATCTCGGCCGCGACCATCCTGGGCGACGGCAGCGTGGCCTTCATCATCGACGTCGGCGCCATGCCGCGCATCCAGCGTGCGCAGGCGGCAAGCGCCGCCGCGCTGGCCGGTGCCTCCAGGATCGACGCCGCCGCCACCGCCCACTGAGCGAGACACAGACGGAGACAAGAACATGCGCTTCGATTTTTTCCGGCGTCACGATTCCGACAACGCTTCGGTCGGTGACGCAGCGACGGAAGAGGCCTCTGCCGCGCAACTGCCGGCTGCGCAGGAGCGCAGCACCGACGGCTATCTGACCTATGCCTTGCTGCTGGACACGCAGAAGCGCGTTGCGGGCTACAGGCTCGCATGGCAGCCGGCGGCGCAATACAACGCCGCGGGCGCGGCCGAGCTGTTCAAGGCCTTCGTGAGCTGCGTGGCCAGGCACCTCAATCCGCCCAAGACCGGATGGCGGCTCGGCCATACCGTGCTCTTCTTCGACGTGACGGCCGAGACGCTGGCGGCCAGCGAGCTGCAGGGGCTGCCGCCGGACAACGTGGTGCTGTGCCTGGGGCCGGATGCGCTCATGGATGCGGACGTGCGGCCCATCCTGCTGTTCCTGCGCGAGCAGGGCTTTCGCTTCATGCTGTGCGGCGCCGAGGCGCTGCCGGAAGATCCCGAGCTGCGCGGCCTCGTCACCCACTTCGATGTCGGCACCGGCCATCTCGACCTGGTGGCCAAGCTGCGGCGCGAGGAGCCGCCGGGCGAGCCGCTGCACCTCATCGCCACGCGCATCGCCACCTGGAAGGATTTCGACGCCTGCGCGGCGCGCCGCGTCGATGTGTTCCTCGACGGGACCGGCATGCAGCCGGAGAAGGAGGAGGCCGGCCGCACCCTGCAGCCCGAGTCGATGCTGATCGTGCGGCTGATGCAGATGATCCAGCGCAACGAGGACCTGCGCGAGATCGAGGCGGCCCTCAAACACGACGCCGCGCTGACCTACAGGCTCCTGCGCCACATGAATTCGCCCGCCATCGGCGTGGGGGTGGAGATCCATTCGCTGCGTCACGCGGTGACGATGCTCGGCTACTCGCCCCTGTTCCGCTGGCTGTCGCTGCTGCTGGCGACCAGCAACGCCAAGGCCAGCCCGCCATTCCTGATGAAGAAGGCGATCATCCGCGGCCGCTTCGTCGAGTTGATGGGCGAGGGGATGCTGCCGTCCGGCGAGGCCGACAACTTGTTCGTGGTCGGCATGTTCTCGATGATCGACCAGCTGCTGGGCGTCACCATGCAGGAGGTGCTGGGCAAGGTGCAGCTCAGCGAATCGGTGCAGCAGGCCATCCTCGCGCGCGAGGGCATGTACGGCCCCTTCCTCGCGCTCGCGGAGAGCTGCGACGAGGACGGTGTCCGGGCCGCGCAGCTGTCGGAGGCGCTGTTCATGAGCACCGAACAAGTCAATGCAGCGCATCTCTCCGCGCTCGTCTGGGCGCAGGACGTGAGCCCCGCCGAAGCGACGTACTGATGAAGGCGTGGCCCGAGATGCAGGACTTTTGCACCCCTGATCGGGCCATTGGAAAAGGTGAGCGCTGTGTACATTGAAAGTCATGTACCGGCGCTGACTTTGAACTCCGAATTCCTCTTTACCGATAGCGACTTTTCCAGGATCCGGACGCTGATCCATCACCGCGCCGGCATCGCCCTGGGCGAGCAGAAGCGCCAGATGGTCTACAGCCGGCTTTCGCGCCGCCTGCGCGAGCTGCGCCTGCCCGAGTTCTCGACCTACCTGGAGCTGCTCGAAGCCAGCCGCGACGGCGAGGAGTGGCAGGCCTTCATCAACTCGCTGACCACCAACCTCACGTCCTTCTTCCGCGAGGCCCATCATTTCCCGGTGCTCGCCGCGCACGTGCGCAAGAGCAAGCAGCCGGTCACGATCTGGTGCGCGGCCGCATCCACCGGCGAGGAACCCTATTCGATCGCCATCACCCTGATCGAGGCGCTCGGCGAGCGCGCGAGCACGGCCCGCGTGATCGCCACCGACATCGACACCGCGGTGCTGGCCAAGGCCTCGGCCGGCGTCTTCACGCTGGAGCAGGTCAACCGGCTGTCCACCGAGCGGCTGCGGCGCTTCTTCAGCAAGGGCACCGGCAGCAACGCCGGCAAGGTGCGCGTGCGTCCCGAAGTCGCAGCAATGGTCAAGTTCGGGCGGCTCAACCTGCTCGATCCGACCTGGCCTGTGAAGGAGCCGGTGGACGCGATCTTCTGCCGCAACGTGATGATCTATTTCGACAAGCCGACGCAGAAGAAGGTGCTCGACCGCTTCGCGCCGCTGCTCAAGCCCGAGGGCCTGCTGTTCGCCGGCCATTCGGAGAACGCCTCGCTGGTCAGCCCGAGCTTCAAGGCCGTGGGTCAGACCGTGTACGAGCTCAGCAAGGGCAAGTCATGAGCGCAGCGGTGCCGGGCTCGGTGGCCAGCCATCACTACTTCGACCGCGACCTCGACTGCATGGCGGTCAAGCTGCTGCCTTCCGAGTACTACGTCACCACCACCGACATCGCGCTGACCACGGTGCTGGGCTCCTGCGTGGCGGCCTGCATCGTGGACCTGGACGCCGGCGTCGCGGGCATGAACCACTTCATGCTGCCGGAAGACGGCGAGCCCGGAACGCGCGGCCAGGTCGAGTCGATGCGCTACGGCGCCTATGCGATGGAGGTGCTGATCGGCGAGATGCTGCGCGCCGGCGCGCGCCGCGATCGGCTGCAGGCCAAGGTCTTCGGCGGCGCCGCGGTGCTCGCCAACATGACCACGCTCAACATCGGCGACCGCAATGCCGACTTCGTGCTGCGCTACCTGAAGGCCGAGCGCATCGCCGTCGCGGCGCAGGACCTGCGCGGCCAGCATGCGCGCCGCGTGTGCCTGCTGCCGCGCAGCGGCAAGGCCGTGGTGCGCAAGCTGCGCACGCGGATCGACGTCCAGTCGATTCAGCGCGAGGAGGGCGAGCTGCTGCGCCGGCTCTCCGTCGCCAATGACAAAGGGAGTTGGGTGGCATGAGCGGCAACAAGATCAAGGTGCTCTGCGTCGACGATTCGGCGCTGATCCGCAGCGTAATGACCGAGATCATCAACAGCCAGAGCGACATGAGCGTGGTCGGCACGGCGGCGGACCCTCTGGTGGCGCGCGACCTCATCAAGCAGACCAACCCCGACGTGCTCACGCTCGACGTCGAGATGCCGCGCATGGACGGGCTGGAGTTCCTCGAGAAGCTCATGCGCCTGCGGCCCATGCCGGTGGTCATGGTGTCCTCGCTGACCGAGCGCGGCTCCGAGATCGCGCTGCGCGCGCTGGAGCTCGGCGCGATCGATTTCGTCACCAAGCCGCGGCTCGGCGTGCGCGACGGCCTGCTCAACTACACCGAGCTCATCGCCGGCAAGATCCGCGTCGCCGCCAGCGCGCGCCTGCTGCCGAGCCGGCATGCGAGCGCGCAGCGGCCCGCGGCGGATCATGCGCAGGAGCCGCTGCTGCGCAGCCCGCTGCTCTCCACCGAGAAGCTCATCATCATCGGCGCCTCGACCGGCGGGACTGAAGCGATCCGCGAGGTGCTGCAGCCGCTGCCGCCCGACGCGCCGGCGGTGCTGATCGCCCAGCACATGCCGCCCGGCTTCACGCGCTCCTTCGCCCAGCGGCTGGACGGCCTGTGCCGCATCCACGTGAAGGAGGCCGAGCACGGCGAGCGCGTGCTGCCGGGCTATGCCTACATCGCGCCCGGCGGCTACCACCTGTCGCTCGCCCGCAGCGGTGCCAACTACGTCGCGCATCTTGACCAGGAGCCGCCGGTGAACCGGCATCGGCCCTCGATCGACGTGCTGTTCGATTCGGCGGCCAAGCACGCCGGCAAGAACGCGATCGGAATGATCCTCACCGGCATGGGCAAGGACGGCGCCGAAGGCCTGCTGCGCATGAAGCGGGCCGGCGCCCACACCCTGGCGCAGGACGAGGCGAGCTGCGTGGTCTACGGCATGCCGCGCGAGGCGGTCGCGCTGGGCGCGGTGGACGAGGTGTCGCCGTTGAACGAGATCAGCCGCCGCGTGCTGGCGCACCTGCGCACCTTCGGCGAGCGCGCGAACCGGGTTTGAACCTTTTTGAACTGTCAGTGGAGAAATCGTGATCGATAAGAGCATCAAAATTTTGGTCGTGGACGACTTCCCGACCATGCGCCGCATCGTGCGCAATCTGTTGAAGGAGCTGGAGTTCCTCAACGTCGACGAGGCCGAGGACGGCGCGGCCGGCATCGAGAAGCTGCGCGGCGGCAACTTCGGCTTCGTGGTCTCGGACTGGAACATGCCCAACATGGACGGCCTGACCATGCTGCAGACCATCCGCGCCGACCCGGAACTGGCCAAGCTGCCGGTGCTGATGGTCACCGCCGAAGCCAAGAAGGAAAACATCATCGCCGCCGCACAGGCCGGCGCCAACGGCTACGTGGTCAAGCCCTTCACGGCCGCGACGCTCGAGGAAAAGATCGTCAAGATTTTCGAGAAGCTCCAGAAAGAAGGGGCATGACATGACGCACAACGTGCCCGATGCCGGAGGGCAGACCAACACTCACGAGGAACTGCTGGGACGCATCGGGCAGTTGACGCGACAGCTGCGCGAGGGCCTGCGCGAGCTGGGCCTGGACAAGCAGGTCGCCCGCGCCGCGCAAGCCATTCCCGACGCGCGCGACCGCCTCAACTACGTCGCCAGCATGACCGAGCGGGCGGCGCACCGGGCGCTCAACGCGATCGAGCTCGCGCAGCCGCTGCAGGAAGAACTGGCCGACCGGGCCAAGGGCCTCACGAAGCGCTGGGACCAGTGGTTCGAGAACCCGATCGAACTGGACCATGCGCGCGAGCTCGTGATGGACACGCGCGGCTACCTGCAGCACGTGCCGCAGCAGGCGAGCGCCATCAACACGCAGTTGATGGAAATCATGATGGCGCAGGATTTCCAGGACCTGACCGGCCAGGTCATCAAGAAGATGATGGAAGTGGTCAACGACGTCGAGACGCAGCTGTTGCAGGTGCTGATCGACAACACGCCGATGGAGAAGCGCCACGAGCCGGCACCGAGCGCGCAGAACAACCTGCTCAACGGCCCGCAGATCAACACCGCCAATCCCGAGGCGGTGACCGACCAGGCACAAGTCGACGATTTGCTGGAAAGCCTGGGGTTCTAAGGCCCGAGTTGGAGGGCAATCCGGGCCTTGATCGAACGATTGTTCCAAGGCACCGAATCCAATAATTCAGCCATGAGCTGAGGTCTTCGCCGATGCTCTTTCGGAGCATGAATGGCTGAAGAAAGCGATCTCGAGAAAACGGAACCTGCCTCGCCGCGGCGCCTGGAGAAGGCGCGCGAAGAAGGCAATGTGGCCCGTTCGCGCGAACTGGTCACTTTCGTTCTGCTCGCCACCGCCGTCGCCGGCCTGTGGCTCACGGCGGAATCGGTCGGCAACACCATGCGCGGCGCGCTGCGCCACGGCCTGCACTTCGATCGCACGGCCGCCTTCGATCCCTCCTACATGCTGGCCCAGACCGGGCTGATGGCGATGCAGTCGCTGATCGCGCTGGCGCCGCTCGCCGGCATGATCGTGCTCGCCGCGCTGGTCGCGCCGCTGATGCTCGGCGGCTGGCTGTTCTCTGCCAAGGCCATCGGCCCCAAGTTCGACAAGCTCGATCCGATCGCCGGCGTGAAGCGCCTGTTCTCCGCGCAGTCGCTGGCCGAGCTGCTGAAGGCGCTGGCCAAGTCGCTCCTGATCGGCGGCGTCGCCTGGCTGGTGATCATGGACAACATGGACGAGGTCACGGCGCTGATGGCGCAGTCGGAGCGCGCCGCGCTGCCGCAGACGATTCGGCTGGTGGGGCGCAACTGCGCGCTGATCACGGCCGCGCTGCTGCTCATCGCGCTGGTCGACGTGCCCTTCCAGCTCTGGAGCTACTACCGCAAGCTGCGCATGTCGCGCGAGGACCTGCGCCAGGAGCACAAGGAAAGCGAAGGCGATCCGCACATCAAGGCGCAGATCCGCCGGCAGCAGCAGCAGATGGCGCGCCGCCGCATGATGTCCGAGGTGCCCAAGGCCGACATCGTGGTCACCAACCCGACGCACTTCGCCGTCGCGCTCAAGTACGTCGACAACGACATGCGCGCGCCGCGCGTGGTGGCCAAGGGCGTGGACGCCGTGGCCGAGCGCATCCGCGAGATCGCGCGCGAGAACAAGGTTGCGATCCTCGAGGCGCCGCCGCTCACGCGCGCGCTCTACAAGCACACCAGGCTGGGGGACGAGATTCCCACCGGCCTCTACACCGCCGTGGCCGAGGTGCTGGCCTGGGTCTATCAGCTGAAGCGCTGGCAAAGCGAAGGCGGCGAAGCGCCGCGCACGCCGGCCGACCTGCCGGTTCCCGAGGCCCTCGCATACAACGTGAAAGCTGCATGAACGCCCTCGCAAGCCTGATGCGTCAACCGGCGCAGCTCTTTTCCGGCAGCCAGTTCAAGGGACTGGCCGGCCCGATCCTCATCATCATGATTTTGAGCATGATGGTGCTGCCGCTGCCGCCCTTCCTGCTGGACCTGCTGTTCACCTTCAACATCGCGATGTCGGTGATGGTGCTGCTGGTGAGCATGTACACCATGAAGGCGCTGGACTTCGCGGCCTTCCCGGCGGTGCTGCTGTTCTCCACGCTGCTGCGCCTGTCGCTCAACGTGGCCTCGACGCGTGTGGTGCTGATGCAGGGCCACACCGGGACCGATGCGGCGGGCAAGGTGATCGAGGCCTTCGGTCACTTCCTGGTCGGCGGCAACTTCGCGGTCGGCGTGATGGTGTTCATCATCCTGGTGCTGATCAACTTCATGGTCATCACCAAGGGCGCGGGCCGCATCGCCGAGGTCGGCGCGCGCTTCATGCTCGACGCCATGCCCGGCAAGCAGATGGCGATCGACGCCGATCTCAACGCCGGGCTGATCGGCGAGGACGTGGCGCGCAAGCGCCGTACCGAGGTGGCGCAGGAAGCCGACTTCTACGGCTCGATGGACGGCGCCAGCAAGTTCGTGCGCGGCGACGCCGTGGCCGGCCTGCTCATCATGGTCATCAACATCATCGGCGGCCTGGTGGTCGGCATGGTGCAGCACGGGCTGGACTTCTCCACCGCCGGCAAGACCTACACGCTGCTGGCCATCGGCGACGGCCTGGTGGCGCAGATCCCGGCGCTCGTGATCTCGACCGCAGCCGGCGTGATCGTCTCGCGCGTGACCACCGAGGAAGACGTCGGCCGCCAGCTGACCGGCCAGCTGTTCTCGAACCCGCAGGTGCTGTTCCTGACGGCGGCCATCATCGGCCTGATGGGGATGATCCCCGGCATGCCGAACGTGGCCTTCCTGCTGATCGCGGGCGGCCTGGTCTGGCTCGGCCGGCGCCTGCTGCTGCGCGCACCGCAGAAGGCCGCCGAACAGGCCGCCGCGGCGGCGCAGGCGACGGCGATGCCGGCGGCCGAATCGGCCGAAGCGACCTGGGACGACGTGGCGCTGGTTGACCCGCTGGGCATGGAAGTGGGCTACCGCCTGATTCCGCTGGTGGACCAGTCGCAGAACGGCGAGCTCTTGGGCCGTATCAAGAGCATCCGCAAGAAGATCGCGCAGGAGCTCGGCTTCCTGGTGCCGGTGGTGCACATCCGCGACAACCTCGAGATCCAGCCCAACACCTACATCATCAGCCTCAAGGGCGTCGAGATCGGCCGCGGCGAAGCCTTCCCCAACCAGTGGATGGCGATCAACCCGGGGCAGGTGACGGGGACGCTGCCCGGCACGCCGACGCAGGACCCGGCCTTCGGCCTGCCCGCGGTCTGGATCGACGCCAGCCAGCGCCAGCAGGCGCAGGTCTTCGGCTACACGGTGGTCGATGCCTGCACGGTGATGGCCACCCATCTCAACCACCTGATCCAGACCCACGCCGCCGAGCTGCTGGGCCGCCAGGAAGTGCAGCAGCTGCTCGACCAGGTCGGCAAGACCGCGCCCAAGCTGACCGAGGGCCTGGTGCCCAAGGTGCTGACGCTGAGCACGCTGCACAAGGTGCTGCAGAACCTGCTGGAGGAAGAGGTGCCGATCCGTGATATGCGCACCATCCTCGACGTGATGGCCGAGCATGCGCCGACCATCAAGGACGCGACCGAGCTGACCACGCTGACGCGCCTGGCCCTGGGCCGCGCGATCGTGCAGCAGCTGTTCCCGGGGGACACGGAGATGCAGGTGATCGGCCTCGACGGCACGCTCGACGGCGTGCTGCAGCAGGCCCTCACCAGCAACAGCGGCATCGAGCCGGGCCTGGCCGACAGCCTGCTGACGCAGGCCCAGGCCGCCATCGCGCGCCAGGAGCAGATGGGCCTGGCGCCGGTACTGGTCGTGCAGCACGCATTGCGCGTGCTGCTCTCGCGCTTCCTGCGGCGCAGCCTGCCGCAGCTCAAGGTTCTCTCGCACGCCGAGATTCCTGATTCCCGCCACATCAAGATCACCGCCACCATTGGAGGAAGAGTTTGAACATCATCACGGACGTGCGGACCACCGCACGCAGGTTCATTGCCACCACCAGCCGCGAAGCGCTGCGCCTGGCGCGCGAAGCCCTCGGCGGCGAGGCGATGGTGCTGACCAACCGCGTGCTGGCCGACGGCGTCGAGATCGTCGCCATGGCGCCGGACGAAGTGGAGCAGGTGCTGGAGCAGGCCGCGCCCGAGGCGCCTGTCGCATCGCTTGCGCCGGTTGCACCGGCCTTGCCTCCCGCGCCTGAAATGCCCGCGATGCGCGAGCAGCCCGCGGCCCCGATCGCCGCGCCTGTGCCCACCCCCGCGCCCCAGCCGGCACCCGCGCCAGCGGCCCCCACCGACAGCGTGCTCAGCGAATTGCATTCGATGCGCGGCATGATCGAAGAGCAGCTCGCCAGCGTGGTCTGGAACGACAAGCAGCGCCGCGATCCGATGCGCGGCCGCCTCCTGCGCACCCTGCTCGGCGCCGGCTTCAGCGCGCGGCTTTCGAAGGCGATGCTGGAGCATCTCCCCGCGAACCAGAGCTACGCGCAGGGCATGGCCTTCGTGCGCTCCGAGCTGATGCGCACGCTGCCCATTCTCGAGAACGAAGACGCGCTCTTGGCCCAGGGCGGCGTCTATGCGCTGATGGGGCCGACCGGCGTCGGCAAGACCACCACCACCGCCAAGCTCGCGGCGCGCTGCGTGATGCGCTTCGGCGCCGACAAGCTGGCGCTGGTGACCACCGACAGCTACCGGATCGGCGCCTACGAGCAGCTGCGCATCTACGGCCAGATCCTCAATGTGCCGGTCTATGCGGTGAAGGACGCGGCCGATCTGCACCTGGTGCTGGAAGACCTGCGCGACAAGCACATGGTGCTGATCGACACCGTCGGCATGAGCCAGCGCGACCGCGCGGTGTCCGACCAGATCGCGATGCTGTGCAACAGCCACCGGCCGGTGAAGCGGCTGCTGCTGCTCAACGCCGCCAGCCATGGCGACACCCTCAACGAAGTGGTGCATGCCTACCGCCACGGCGGCGCCGGCAACGAGCTGGCCGGCTGCATCTTCACCAAGGTCGACGAGGCCACCCATCCGGGCGCGCTGATCGACACCGTGATCCGCCATCGGCTGCCGGTGCACTACATCTCCAGCGGCCAGAAGGTGCCGGAGAACCTGATGCCGGCCGAGCGCGCCCAGCTGGTGGACAGCGTGTTCCAGGCCAGGAGCCACAGCGCGCTCTTCGTGCCCGGCGAAAGCGATCTGCAGCATAAGCCCGCCGGAGCGGAAGTCGAGCAGGCGCAGGCCGAGACCGACCGGCTGCGCATGCAGTACCAGCGGCTGATCCAGGCCATGGCCCACGATGCGCAGGAAGTCGCTGCGGCCGCCACGGCGCTCACCGGCGCCGAGCTGGGCTTCGAACATGCGCGCGAGCTCTGGCGCCAGGCCGCCGACGAGGACGTGCTCCACAAGGCGGTGCTGCAGTCGCTCATGACGCATGCGAAGAGCGAGATCGCCGCCGGCTGCGACACCCACGTGCTCGCGCTCAGCGGCCAGGTCGGCCTCAAGTCGAACGAAGGCGGCGACGCTTACGAATGCCAGGGCAGCCTGCTCTTGTCCGACAGGAGCGGCCTGCCGCTGGCGGCGCCGAACCAGTGGCTCTCGACCGCGGCATTGCGAGGCGCTGGCGGCGCCGGCGATGCCGCGCGCAAGCCCGGCATGCGCCAGGCCCAGTGGCTGCGCCAGCAGGATTTCGGCAAGACGGTGGTGCACGTGCTGCCCCGCCTGCCCGGCAGCGAATTCATGGCGCAGGGCCAGCTCTGGCTGGCGCGCGCGCCGGGCTCCACGGCGGTGAGCGATCCACGCTCCGGCAAGGCCGGCACCCTGGCGCGACTGGCGCTCGTGTTCGGCGAAACGCGGCCCGTGCGCTTCAAGGGCAAGGCGGCGCTGCAATCCGAGGCGCATGCCGACGTGCTGCTGCGCGGCGACGCCGAACTGCCGCCGCTGCGCTGCGTCGCGACGCGCGTGACCGACGCGAAGACGCGCAAGATCCTCGCGCAGAGCTATGCGTTGTCGAACGTCGGCAGCGAAGTCACGGTGCGCCAGCTCGCGCAGTGGCAGGCCTGGGCCGCCGAGGCCGAGCCCTGCTTCCGGCTGATCCGCCAGGGTTTGCAGCTGGTCGGCGGCATGGGCGAGCTCGGCGATCCGCACATGATGAAGCGGCTCCTCGTCGCAGGCCAGGTGACCACCACCGTCTGGCGCCTGCTGCATGCGCGCGGCGACTGGACCGAGCGCACGCGCGCGCTGCTGAACCAATTGACCGGCCGCCCGGCACGGCCCGACCGCGCGCCCTCGGGCAATGCGCTCTACGTCGGCGTGGGCAAGCTGTTCCTGCTGCTGGAAGCCCTGGGCACGTGAGCAACAAGATGGTTGCCGATCAAGCTGACGGCCTGCGGCGCCTGCTGGCGCACACGCCGACGCGCGTCGTCGCCGTGGCCGGCATGGCGCGCGAACTGGGCGCCACCACGACGGCGATGAACCTGGGGGCGGCCCTGGTGCTGCAGGGCAAGGACGTGCTGCTGCTCGACGAGCACGGGATGGCGGTGGACTCCGCCTGCGCCCTCTGGTCGCTCGATCCGCTCGGCACGCTGGCCGACGTGGCCTTGCGGCGGCTGACCTGCGAAGGCGCCGCTGCGCGCGCGAGCTGCGGCGTCAGCGTGCTGCCGGCACTGCCCGGCGCGCAGGACCCGAGCGCGGACCCGCGCCGGCTGTGGCAGGGCGACGTGATCCTGATCGACGCCGTGTTCGACGGGGAGGGCCGGCTGTCGGAGCTGGCGCAGATGGCCGACGAACTGGTGCTGGTGCTGCAGCCCCATGCGGCGTCCATCACCTCCACCTACTCGGGCATCAAGCGGCTGCACTACGCGCATGCGCTGAAGCAGCTGCGTTTGCTGGTCAACGGCGTCGCCGATCCCGAGGCGGCGCAGCAGATCATGGCCAACCTGGTCCAGACCGGCAGCCGCTACCTGGCCGTGTCGCTGCAGCCGGCCGGATGGGTGCGTGCCGATCCGCACCTGCGCGACGCCAGGCGCCTCTGCCGCACCGTGGTCGAGGCCTTTCCGGCCAGCCCGGCGGCGGTGGATTTCCGGCGCATCGCGGCCGACATGGGGCAGTGGCCCTGGCGCCCGGGCGCCAGCCTCGCCGTGCCGCCCGCGCGCGAGACACTGGGCTCGAACATCGCCGCGGCCTCCTGAGGCCGCGGTAACTTGGAGAAGGAAAAGAACGGCCGTGTACACCGCACAGGGAACCATCGAGAAGTCCCATCTGCTGAAGCAGCACCAGCCGATGGTGCGCCGCATGGCGCTGCAGATGATCGCCAAGCTGCCCGCCAGCGTCGAGCTCGACGACCTGATCCAGGCCGGCATGATCGGCCTCCTGGACGCGTCGAGCCGCTACGAGGACAACCGCGGCGCGCAGTTCGAGACCTTTGCCAGCCAGCGCATCCGCGGCGCCATGCTCGACGAGCTGCGCGCCAACGACTGGGGCTCGCGCGGGCTGCGCCAGTCGGCGCGCAAGGTGGAGGCGGCCATCCAGGCGCTCGAGCACCGGCTGGGCCGCGCGCCTTCCGAAGGCGAGATCGCCAAGGAACTGAAGATGAGCCTGGACGCCTACCAGGCCCAGCTGCAGGAGATCCAGGGTTGCCAGCTGCTGTACGTCGAGGACTTCACGCAGGGCGAAAGCGACAGCCCCTTTCTCGACCAGAACGCGCGCGGTGCGCGCAGCGAGCGCGGCGGCAGCGACGACCCGCTGGAGCAACTGCTCGAGAGCGGTTTTCGCCACCAGCTGGTGGATGCCATCGGCACGCTGCCCGAGCGCGACCAGCTGCTGCTCAACCTCTATTACGAGGAAGAACTCAACCTGCGCGAGATCGGCGCCATCCTCGAAGTGAGCCAGTCGCGCGTGTGCCAGCTCCACAGCCAGGCGATCACGCGGCTGCGGGTGGCGCTGAAAGAGATTCTGTAGCGTTCAATGCCCCGTGGGTGTCGCGCCCTTGCGTACCTGTGTCTGGTTGCTGCCGCCGACCTGGCTCTCGCGGTCGTGCCGGCTTTCGGGCGTGCGCTTCGGTTCGTTCCTCTGCGTCACGGGCTGGTGGCCGCCCTTGTTGTGTTCGGTGTGGCCCTTGCGATCGTTCTGCGAATTCGACATGACAGCTCCTTGCTTCTGCATGGACATGAGCCCATGTAGCCCCAGGCGATTTCCGCTTGCACCGGACCGGTGCCGGCCCCGCGTGTAGGAAAACGTCGCGAGCATCGTGGCAATGGTTGATCTCCGCTGCGCAATCGCCCACATTGCCAGCCATGGACATGGTCATCAGCGCGCTGCCAGGCACTTCCGAGATGCTTCCCGGCGACCAGGCCGTGCTCGTCGAGCCGGGGCTGGAGGGCACCGTGGTCGCGCTGACCGCGGACCATCACGCCTACTGCAGCGAGCATGAGCGCGCGACCCGCACGCAGATCGCATGGCGGCTTGCGCGGCTCAAGAAGTCCAGCTTCCAGGGCGAGTACGACAAGTCCCGCAGCTATGCCGCGCCGGTCTATTTCGTCCCGAGCGACACGCTGGTCGGCGACGAGCTGATCGGCGCCTTGGGCATCGCCAGCCACCACGGCCTGTTCGGCGGGGTTGTGTCGCATCCCTTCGTGCTGACCAAGGTGATCACCCATCCGCTGATCGACACCGGCGCCGCCGCGCCCGAGGGCTGGAAGCCCGGTTTCGCCCGTCGGGTGGCCAGTGCGGTGCTGGAGGGCTTCTCGGTCTTCCGGCGCGACGACGCCGATCGCGCCGGCCTGCGCCTGCTGGAGCACGGCGCGGTGCGCATCAAACCGGTGCGTGCGACCGGCGGCCGCGGCCAGCAGGTCGTGCGCGACAAGCGCGCATTGGCGCGCTGCCTGGACGACATGGATGCCGCCGAGATCGCGGCCCATGGCCTGGTGCTGGAGGAGAACCTCCAGCAGCCGGTCACCATCAGCGTCGGCCAGGTGCACGTGGGCCGGATGATCGCCAGCTACTACGGCTGGCAGCGGCTCACGTCCGACAACCATGGCCACCAGGTCTACGGCGGCTCGGACCTCACGGTAGCGCAGGGCGGCTTCGATGCGCTGCTGGCCTTGAGCTTTCCCGCCGAGATCAGGCTGGCCGTCGAGCAGGCGCGTGTTTTCCATCGCGCCGTCGAGGCTTCGTTCCCCGGCTTCTTCGCCTCGCGCATCAACTACGACGTGGCGCAGGGGCCCAACAGCGCCGGCCGGTGGTGCTCGGGCGTGCTCGAGCAGTCGTGGCGCGTCGGCGGGGCGAGCGGCGCCGAGATCGCCGCGCTCGAAATCTTCGAAGAGCAGCCCGAGCGCGCCGTGGTCAATGCGTCGTGCTTCGAGGTCTACGGCGAGGACGTGGTGCCGCCGCCGAACGCCACCGTGTATTTCAGCGGCGCCGATGCAATCGCCGGCCCGCTCACGAAGTACACCGTGGCCGAGCCCTGATGCCCACCCGTCATGCCCTCATCGACATCCCGGTCGACGGCGTGCACATCGCCGGAACGCTCATCGCACCATCGACCGTGGTGCCGGGCGTGCTGCTGGTGCACGGCTGGGACGGCAGCCAGCAGCAGGACATCGCGCGCGCCCACGAGCTCGCGGCGCTGGGCTGCATCTGCCTGACCTTCGACCTGCGCGGCCATGCGCGGCACCTGGCGCAGCGCGAGGCCGTCACGCGCGAAGACAACCTGCGCGACGTGCTGGCCGCCTACGACGTGCTGGTGGGCCATCCGGCCGTGGACCCGAGCGCGGTCGCCGTCGTCGGTGCCAGCTACGGCGGCTACCTGGCGGCGGTGCTGAGCTCGCTGCGCCCCGTGCGATGGCTGGCCCTGCGCGTGCCGGCCATCTACCGCGACGAGAACTGGGAGCACCCGAAGCGGCGCCTCAACGGCGACGACCTCACGCTCTACCGCCAGACCGCGATCGAGCCCGAGAAGAACCGTGCGCTGGCCGCCTGCGAGGACTTCATCGGCGACGTGCTGGTCGTCGAGTCCGAGCACGACACCATCGTGCCGCACCCGGTCATCGAGAACTACCTGGCCGCCTTCAAGCACGTGCGCTCGATGACCTACCGCGTGCAGATGGGCGCCGACCACGCGCTCTCGAAGAAGGCTTGGCGGCAGGAGTACACGCAGATCCTCCTGGCCTGGATGAACGACGTGAGGCGGTCTGCGAAGACCGAAGAAAAAGCCCTACCACCGCAGCATCCAAAGCGCTATGAGTCTTGGGTCGAACCTTAGTCACCTTAGTAGACGGAAGTGCAAAAAATTACCGCACGTGTAGTGCTTGCGACTTCAGAAATTGCACCCGGACGCCGAAATGTCATGCAGGTGCAATTCAAACAGCGAGCAGAAAGAAAATGTCCAGACTCATCGTTCTCGCCCGACATGGCAGCGTCAGGCAGTTCAACATCACCGGGCCGATCACGACCATCGGCCGCGACCAGGCTTGCGAGGTGCAGATCGACAGCATCGGCGTCAGCCGGCGCCATGCCACCATCCACTGGACGGGCGACCGCTTCGTGCTGACCGACATGGCGAGCTTCAACGGCACCTTCGTCAACCGGCACCGCATCTTCGAACATGCGCTGAAGAACGGCGACGCGATCACGATAGGGGCGTGCCAGCTGCGCTTTCTCTACACCTCGAAGGCGCTGCCGAGCGAAGACGCGCTGCGCCTGGTGACGCAGTCCGACGAACCGATCGACATCGACGCCGCGCGCGCGAAGAGCGACTGGGCCGCCTTCTTCCGCCGCAGCGGAAGCAGCGTGTCGGCCAGGCTGCGCTGAGGGTGGAACTCGCGGGTGCGCGACGGGATGCGAGGAGTCATGGCTGTTGACCATGACCCTCCAGCATCTCGTCGGGTTTGAGGATGCGCTACCTGCTCGAAGGGGACACAGTTGTTCGGTCGGCAGAAACCGATGACGCAATACCTCGAAGGAGCAATTCGATGAGCAAGCTGGCAATCGTCCTCGCCGTTGCAGGAATTGCAACGGGCATGACCGTTCCGTTTGAAACCGCCAATGCCTTTCCGGCGCTTTGGTTGGACAGAAAGCAGTTGCGCATCCCGATGGGGCATTGTGCTGGTGCGGCGTTCGAGGCTGTCAAGAAGGTCGGATTGCGCGAGGCCAACAAGGATGCGGAGGGTGCCGGCGGGACGACGGCTTCGGTCCGCGGCACCATTCGATGCGTGCGATTGCCGCGTGCGGGACCTTGCAATGCCGACGGCGCGACTGCCGTGTTCATTGCCACGAGCGATAGGAGCCTGCAAGACGCCAAAGACATTGTTCAGCGCATGAGTAGGGCGCTGGGAGATCCAGTACTTTTCGACTGCAACTGAAGGACGTGTTGCGCGCGTGCGTGTCGCCCGTCCTGTGATTCAGTTGTTGTCGTCCTGAAAGTTGATGCTCCGGTGCGTGCCATCGCAAAACGGCTTGTTCTTCGATCCGCCGCACCGACAGAGGGAATAGCGCTCGCGCGAGGCGCCTTCGCTCCAGTTGTCGGTGTCGAGATCGAAGCCCTGAACCTCATAGGGGCCGTTTCGTGCGATGCGAATGCTCGGAGCAGTCAGGTCGCTGGATCCGGGTTGGGCGGCGCCCCGATCGTCCACGACCCCGCAAGGCGTGCGGTCCGGGCGCGGATCGTCCGAAAACCCGATTCGAATATGGGAGCTGTCACAAAACGGCTTCCTGTGCGACGCGCCGCAGCGACACAACGCGACGCCGTTCCACCCCTGGAGCCGCTCGCCCTTTGAGTTTGTCAGATCATCGACGGTGACCAGATAGGGGCCATTGCGCGACAGCCTGATGCGAGGTCTTTGCTTGTCTGGAGGGGATTGACCCACGACTGCATGCGAGAACGGCGCGACTGGTTCCTGCTTCATCTTGCAACTCCTTCGAGCCCAACGCTTGCGGCAAATATGAGCGAACGCCAGCCGAGCGTACACCTGATGAGCGATGAAAAAGCTTCGGCCCCTTGAAGACGAAGCTCGCCTGCCTGGCGGCCGCCGCGCGCGGGCCTTGGTCAGCGAGGCGACGACGACTCACGACCGGCAGGCAAGAGATCCCGCTGGACCGAGCTATCCCTCGAATCGGTGAGCCGGTCATCGCGGTGCAGCCGCCACCATGCGAGCAGGGCGTCAAAGTCGCCGGCGAAACTGCGCGCTTTCAGAACGTCGGCCGCGATCGAGCAATGGGCGGCTTCATCAAAAGCGAGCATGCGGCGGCTTGATACGCGGGCGCAGAGCAGATACAGCGCCTTGAGATCGGCCTCGGCGACGCGCTCGAAATGCGCCAGTAGGCGTTCGCGATCACCCGGCGCGGGCGCTCCGGGCAGGTTCTGGCCAAGCGCCGCCGCGGACAGCAGCGCGCAGGCCATGGCGGTCGAACTGCGTCGATGTTCCGATTTCATGGGGATGACTCCGTGAGGGGTTCCGGAGTAATCTAGGCGACCCGCTGCGCCTCGCGTCGAAACTCGGCCGAACCTTCGTCGAAGCTTCGCCGCAAGAGCCCACCGAGCAGGAGGGCAGGCGATGTTGACGAGCTCTGTGGGCATCGAGCCCGGTTCGGTGTCACTGTTTGGGCCGTTCGCGCTGGACGCGGGCCGAGCGGCGCTGACCCGTGGCGGCGCACGCGTGGCCTTGCGTCCGAAGACCTTTGCGCTGCTGTCGTACTTGGCCGCACATCCCGGCCGCGTGGTCGGCAAGGACGAGTTGCTGGCAGCGGTCTGGCCCGGCGTCGTCGTCAATGAAGAGTCGCTGTCGCAGTGCGTGCGCGAATTGCGCGCCGCGCTGGGCGACGAGGGGCAGCAGCTGATCAGGACCGTCGCGCGTCGCGGCTATCTGTTCGACACGGCCGTCGAGGCGCCAGCGCCACCGGTGGCAGACGCCGCCTCGCCGCAGCACGACCGCCACCGGGCAGGATGGGCGATTGCCGGCGCGGTGCTGCTCGCCGGATTGACGCTCGCCGTGCAACGGACCGATCCTCCGGTTGGCGTCGACCAGGCGCTCAAGGCGCGCCGCTCGATCGCGGTGATGCCATTCAGCGAGCTCGGCGCCGACGGCCGCGGCTATTTCGCCGAAGCGATCACCGAAGATCTGACCACCGACCTCGCCAAGCTGCCCGACACGCTGGTGGTGGCACGGGCTTCCGCCGCCGCGGTTGCTGTGCGCGAGACCGACATCGTGAGGATCGGGCGCGAGCTCCGCGTGCGCCATGTGCTCAATGGCAGCGTGCGGCGCGACGGTGCCGCGGTGCAGATCAACGTGCAGTTCGCCTCGAGCGACAACGGTGCAGTGCTATGGTCCGAGCGCTTCGAATATCCCGATCTCGCTGACTGGGCATGGCAACGCGACATCGGCACTCGCATCGCGCGCGTGCTCGACGTGCGGATGACGGCGGCAGCCGCAGGCCAGTCGGCAGCGCACAGCGGCAAGCGGCTCGACGCGATCGATGCGACGCTCCAGGGACAGCACGCTTTGCGCAATTTTGTCGGCCGCGCCGATCTGCTGCGGGCCCGCGCGCATTTCGAGAATGCGTTGGCCATCGAGCCCGACTCCGCCATTGCACTGACCGGATTGGCGCAGTCGTACCTGAGCGAAATGGAAGCCGGGCTGGGCCTCGGCGTCCAGTCGGTCGCACTCGCCGAACAGGCGATCGCCCGGGCGCTGGCGGCGGCTCCGGACTATTTGCCGGCGCAATGCCTCACGGGTCACGTGCTGCGCGAGCGAGGCGACCCGGAAGGCGCGCTGCGGGTGTACCAGAAAGTCGTGGCCGCCAATCCCAGCGAGGCATGGAGCCATGCACGCATCGGCGCGATGAAGCTGCGCCTCGGCCGAGCCGAGGAGGTTGCGGCCCATACCGACGCAGCGATGCGGCTGAGCCCGTTCGAGACTTCGCTGGTCGGCTATAGCCACTTCCATGCCGGCGCCGCCGAGTACTACCTCGGCCGCGAGGACGCGGCCTACGAGCGCATGCGCCAGTCAGCCGCGGTCGGCCCGCATCCGGCGCAATACGCCGCGTTCCTCTGGCTGGCCTCGCTCGATGCGCTGCACGGGCGGGGGCAAGAGGCTCGGCAACATGCCGCACAGGTACTTCGCCTGCGGCCGTACTGGACCATCCACTTGTGGCGAATCGGGACCGCGCCGGTGCATCCCCGGCTTCAGGCTGGCAGGGAACGGTTCGACGAGGGGTTGAGGAAAGCCGGGTTGCCCGAGTCGTGACATTGCACGCCTAGGGGCGGCTCGTGGGCCCCTCTAACCCGCAATGAGAACGCGGACAAGAACGACGAGGAACCCCGCAGCGATGAACGCTGCGACGGTCGTCGTCACCAGGCCAGACGTTCCGTCGTCCTCTTTTTGCTGCGCCGGCGTGGCGTAGGCGTAGGGTTTCGCCGCAGCCGTGTCGAAAGCGGTGCTGAACGGGCTATAGAGCGCCCCGCCGAGGCTTTCCGGGCCAGATCCATCGTCTTGAACATCAACACCCGCTGATTGCTCGATTACGCCAGCTTTGATGGAGGAGGCCTTTTCAGCTTCGGCTGCCAACAGCAGTTCACCTGGGAGCGCCGACAGCGCTGCCAGGCAAAAGCCTGCCAGCGCCCGGCACATTCCACGTTTTTTTGTCGACACGGTGCACTTCGGTTTGCCGAAACCGCCGTTACTAGTTGCTGCCAGTCGCCTTGTGCGCCTGATGATTGCCGAAGGTCAGCGGCGTGGCCGTATCGCACTTGAGCGCGGGAGTCGCCGACCCCGCCAGGGTGATGATGACCAGGGCAGTGTCTTTGGTGCCAGGCTCTCCGCCGTCGGTGAACGTGAATGTTATCGACGCAGGCTGACCATTGAAGGTGCCGGTGCCCGCTCCCTCGAAGGTGTCGAAGGGCGCAGTCGGAGGTTGTGGTTCGATATTCGGGTCGTTGGTGCACAGGCCCTTTGACAAAGTGGTCAGATGGAAATTGTCGCCACCGGAAAAATTGATTTCCAGATTGTTCGGCTCCGCGGGGTCGGATCCTTCGAATTGAGTGCCCTGTCCGCAGTGCAACTCGAACCCGTGCGTCACCCTCTGCTGTCCGGTAGCGAGTTCGCTGCAGAAAAAGCTTCCGCCACCGGTCATCCGGCCGGGTTCATGAGCCCAAGCCGAGCCAACCATCATCGCCGCCGCTGCCGCGGCACCGCAGAGCACGGCTTTACCGCAAGGTCTGTTCATGATCTTCCCTTTGCCCCGCCACGGGCGGTGATACCAGGGCCAAAGCATTCACTTCAGGACGTTGAACAAACGGACGCACAGGCCCATCGGGCGCAATTGTTGTACGCCCCAAAGAGACCTTTCTCCATACAACGAATGGCCTATCGTTGCTGAGCGAGAGCCGCGTCGCGCCGTCGGCTACCCAGAGCCCAGCCGAACAACTCAGGAGCGCGGGCAGAAAGCCCCAGCCTCGGCCCAGGCCTTGATCAGCGCGCCGAACTCCTTCTGCGTTCCCGGCGCCGGCGTGCGCCACGCGCCCGGGTTCCAGGCCCAGCCGACCAGCGAGTCTTCGGCCATGTGGTGCACCAGCTTGGCCATGTCCATGTTGTCGTTGCGCGACTTGTCCTTGATCTGCTCGCAGATCTGGCCCAGCGTGCGGCCCTGCCAGGCCATCGAGGCCGGCGCCAGGTGCCACTTGGGATGGCCCGGCATGCGCGCGTTGTCGTAGTTGGCGGCCTGGTGGCAGGTGGCGCAGCGCATCGCCGCCGCGCCGAAGCCGTCGGCGCCGCGCACCACCCAGGGCTGGTGCGGATTCAGCGCATTGCTCTGCGTCGGCCGGTCGCCCGACGGATGGCAGTTGAGGCAGCGCGGGCTGTTGATGACCTTGCCGGCCTCGGTGAAGAGGGCGATGGCGCGCTCCTGCTTGTCGGCGATCTTGTCGAACTCGGACACGGGCTTGAGCGTGTTGTTGCTGCCCTGCTGCTGCGCGGCCGCGATGCCACCGAGGGCGAGCAGGGCGGCAAGAAAGAGCTTCTTATTCATCATCATCACGCGGCCTCCCTGACCATGGGCAACTGCCGCGGCCGTTCGCCGCCCGCGAGCCGCGCGAGCGCATTGGCCACCGCCGGCCCGATCGGCGGCACGCCCGGTTCGCCGACGCCCGTGGGCTTCTCGGTCGAGTCGACGATCTTCACTTCGATCGCCGGCATCTCGTGGATGCGCAGCGAACGGTAGGTGTCGAAGTTGCGCTGCACGCGGCGCCCGCCTTCGAGCCGGATCTCGCCGTAGAGGATGTGGCCCAGGCCGAAGCCGATGCCGCCTTCCATCTGCGCGCGCACGATGTCGGGGTTGACCACGCGGCCGCAGTCCACCGCGCACCACACCTTGTGCACGCGCGGCTCGCCGTTCTCGCCCATCGACACCTCGGCGATGTGCGCGACATAGGTGCCGAAGGCCTTGACGATCGAGACGCCGCGTGCGCGCCCGCTGCCCGCGGCCGGCCCCGACCACTTCGCGAGATCGGCCACGGCGCGCAGCGTGGTCTTGAAGCGCGGGTCGTCGCCGAAGAGGGCCATGCGGCCTTCGACCGGGTCCTGCCCCGCGGTCTGCAGCAGCTGGTCGACGAAGCACTCCACCGCGTAGCCGGTGTGCGTGGAGCCCACCGAGCGCCACGACAGCGTGGGCACGCCGACCTTCTGGATGTGCAGATCGCAGCGGAAGTTCTCGATCTTGTAGGGGATCTCGTTCGCGCCTTCGACCATGGTGGCGTCGATGCCGTTCTTGAACAGCATGGATTCGAACATCGTGCCCTGGATGAAGGACTGGCCCACGATGGTGTCGGACCAGGCCACGACCTTGCCGCCGCGCAAGCCCCCGCGCATGCGGTGCACGAAGAGCGGCCGGTAGCGCCCGCCCTGCACGTCGTCGTCGCGCGTCCACATCAGCTTGACGGGGCGCGCGGAGCCAATGGCCTTGGCGACCTGGGCCAGCTCGGCAGCGAAGTCAGAGCCCATCTCGCCGCGGCGGCCGAAGCTGCCGCCGGCCAGCATGGTCTCGACCGCCACCTGCTCGGGCTTGAGCCCCAGCACGCCGGCGATGACGGCTTGGTCGAGGGTCTGGATCTGCGAGCCGAAGCGCGCCGTGGCGCCCTTGTCGTTCCAGCGCAGGAAGCCGTCCAGCGGCTCCATCGGCGAATGGGCCAGGTAGGGGAAGGCGTACTCGGTTTCGATCACCCGCTCGGCCGAGGCCAGGCTCGTGTCGACATTGCCGTGCGCCTCCGCAACGGCACCCGGCGAGCGGGCGGCGGCGCGGTATTCGGCGAGGATCTGTTCGCTGCCGCGCTTCTCGGCCGCCGACTCGTCCCAGGTGATGCGCAGCTTCTCGCGCCCCTTGATGGCCGGCCAGGTGCTCTCCGCGTAGACGGCCACGCCGGTCGGCACCTGCTTCACCTCCACCACGCCCTTGACCGCCAGCGCCTCGATCGCGTCGAAAGAAGCGACCTTGGCGCCGAAGAGCGGCGGATGCGCGACCACCACGGTGAGCATGTTCGGCTCGTGGATGTCGATGGTGAACTGCGCCGTGCCGTTGGTCTTGGCCGGCACGTCGAGCTTGCGCACCGCGCCTTCGCGCCCGATCAGGCGGAACTCCGAGGGGTCTTTCAGCCGCACCTCGGTGGGCGCGGGTGCGGGCAATCGCGATGCGGCGAGCGCGAATTCGCCGAAGCGGCCCTGCTTGCCCGACGCCGCATGCCGCAACACGCCGCGTTCGACCGTGATGTCCTTTGCCGGAACGCGCCAGCTGTTGGCCGCCGCCTGCACCAGCAGCGCCCGCGCGGTGGCGCCAGCCTGGCGCAGCTGGTCGTAGGAATTGGCAATCGCCGTCGAGCCGCCCGTGCCCTGCACCGGACCGAAAGCGAGGTTGTTGTAGAGCTTGGCATCGGCCGGCGCGTGCTCGGCGCGCATCTGCGCCCAGTCGGCATCCATCTCCTCGGCCACGATCGTCGCGAGACCGGTGAAGGGCCCCTGGCCGAACTCGATGTGCTTGACCAGCACCGTGACCGTGCTGTCGGTGCCCACGCGAATGAAGGCGTTGGGCGCGAAGACGCTCTGGGCCGCCTTAGCCTTGGTGGCCGCCAGCGCGCTGCCGGCGAAGGGGGCGAGGTAGGCGGCGACCACAAGGCCGGACGTGCACTTCAGCACCGTGCGGCGCGAGAGCTTCAGGGTGGTGCTGTCTGTGGGGGCCATGGCTCAGGCTCCCAGCGTGCGCGCCGCGTCGTGGATGGCGGCGCGGATGCGGTCGTAGGTCGCGCAGCGGCAGATGTTGCCGTTCATCGCGAGGTCGATGTCGCGGTCGGTCGGCTTCTTGTTCTGCCTGAGCAGCGCCACCGCGCTCATCACCTGGCCCGACTGGCAGTAGCCGCACTGCGGCACGTCGCGCGCCACCCATGCCGCCTGCACCGCCTTGGCCTCGCGGCCCGTGAGGCCCTCGATGGTCGTGATGGCTCGCTTGCCGACCGCGGCGATCGGGATCGAACAGGAGCGCAGTGGCTGGCCTTCCATGTAGACGGTGCAGGCCCCGCACTGCGCGATGCCGCAGCCGAACTTGGTGCCCGTGAGCTTGAGTTGATCGCGCAGCGCCCACAGCAAAGGCGTGTCTTCGTCAGCGTCGACGCGTCGCTCCCTGCCGTTCACTTTGATGAGGTAAATCATGGCTTCCCCTCGGGGTGGCTGGATGGACTCTCGGAGTGCGCAGGCAATTTAGCGCGAACTACTTCACGAAGATAGAGGACGCGGCTGGCATTCCTTTCCTGCCGCCAGTCGGCAGTAAGTCCTTCTGCTACGCTCGCGCAACAATATTTAACAATCGGCGGAGAAGGTTCTTCGGTATGAATTCAGCGTATGTGATCCTGGGCATACCGGGCAACGCCACGGCGGCCGACATCGAGGATGCCTTTCAGCGGGCGCGCACGACCTACACGCCAGAACGGATGGCCGAGGATTCGCGCGTCGCGCAGCAGTTGACCGATGTGATGGACGCGTACAAGGTGCTGCGCGATCCCGAAGCCCGCGCCGCGCACGACAGAAAGCTCGCGAGCCAAGTCCGGGTGCAACAGGTGCAGCGGAGCAGGATCGACCCGCAACCTGTCATGGAGCGCGAGTCGAGCATGCCCAAGGTGCTGATGTTCATCGGCGCGTTGGTGGCTGCGTTGTTTGCGGGCGGTTTCTACGTTCAGCACCAGCGCCAGGCCGCCCAGGCCGAGCTTGCGGCCAAGGCACTGGAAACGGCGCGCCAGCAGGCGATTGCCGAAGCCGAGAATCAAAAGACGCTGGCATTGGAAGTCCGCGAAAGCGCCCGCCGAGAAGCCGCGGAGCAAGCGCGGGACCGCGCGTTCCGCCGCGAAAGCGACGCGGCGATCGCGCGTGCGCAGAGCAACCAGGCGCGCCAGAATGCACTCGATGCCCAGCAACAGTCCGCGGCGCTGCGGGAAGAGCAACGCAAGGAATACGAGCGTCGAGCGGATGAGCAGCGCCGCGCCAATGAAGGGCAGCGGCGGGTGGCTGCGGATCGGCAGCGGATTCGCGAGCTTTGCTATATCAACTATCGGCGCTATGACTGCTAGCTTAGCTAGGACTCCTCGTCCTCGAGCGAAGAGAACAGCACCGGAAAGATGTCCTTCGTCGATACCGAACCGTCGAGATCCTTCTCGGCCAGCATGAGCTGCTGCGACTCGGGCAGGCCGGCGGGAATCACCATCTTGCCGCCGGGTTTCAACTGGTAGATGAGCGCCGGCGGAATCAGCTCCGGCGCCGCCGTCACGATCACCTTGTCGAAGGGCGCGTATTCGGGCCAGCCATGGCAGCCGTTGCCGATCTTGATGTCGACGTTGAGATGGCCCTGCCGCGCCAGCCGGTGCATCGCCCGCGTGGCCAGCTCTTCGATCAGCTCGATGCTGAAGACCCGCAGCGCGAGCTCCGCCAGGATCGCCGACTGGTAGCCCAGCCCGGTGCCGATTTCCAGCACCGTGTCGGTCGGCTGCACGTCGAGCAGATCGGTCATCACGGCGACGATGAAAGGCTGTGAGATCGTCTTGCCGTAGCCGATGGGCAAGGGCGTGTCGACGTAGGCAAACGGCCGCAGCTCGAGCGGCACGAACTCATGGCGCGGCACCTTGGCCATGGCATCCATGACCCGCGGATCGAGCGCAGCTTTGCCCAGGTACGAGGTCGAGAAAATCGTCTTCGCGGCGATTTCCGCGAGCATGTGCTGCTGCAGGGCCGTGAAGTCCGGGTCGCTCATGGTGGCTGCTCGAAGGCGGGGACTGAGACGCCAACCATCCTACGCTTTCCGGATGAAAGCAGGAGCCGAATCAGCCGCTGACAAACCGCTGCAACAGCGCAAAAACGGCGCTACATTCCCCGCACGTGGTGTTCAATTTCGGGACTTCGGCTCGTCATGGCATCGACTGCGACTTCACCGCGCTCTGCTTCAGCGCACAACGACCTCCTGGAGGTGATGCCCCTGGATGTGCGGGTCGGCTTGGAGCCGCTTCTCGAACTGGTTACGCTCAACTTGGGCGATGTTCTTTACGAGTCGGGGGTAGTTCAGGAGCACGTGTACTTCCCGACCGACTGCATCGTTTCGCTGCTGTATGTGCTCGAGAACGGGCAATCCGCCGAGATCGCGGTCGTCGGGTTCGAGGGCATGGTCGGCGTCTCGCTCCTGATGGGCGGAGGCAGCACGCCGAACCGCGCGGTGGTGCAAAGCGCAGGGCATGCGTTTCGGCTGGGCGCCAGCCATATCAAACAACTGGTCGAGCAGGGAGGGCCGTTGCTCCATCTCCTGCTGCGCTATACCCAGGCGCTCATCACGCAGATGTCGCAGACGGCCGTATGCAATCGACACCATTCGCTCGAGCAACAGCTGTGTCGCTGGCTCCTGCTGAGCCTCGACAGGCTGCCGGGCAGCGACCTGGTGATGACGCAGGAGCTGATCGCCAACATGCTCGGCGTGCGGCGCGAAGGCGTGACGGAGGCGGCCGGCAAGCTGCAGCGCCTGAACCTGATCCAGTATGCCCGGGGTCACATCACGGTGCTGGACCGTCCAGGTCTCGAACGGCACGTGTGCGAATGCTACGAAGTGGTGAAGCGCGAGACCGATCGTTTGCTGCCCCATGAAACAGCGACCTGATCCGGCGACATCGGTTTCACCGTGCGGTAGCGTACAGACGATCGCCTTCGTTTGACTAGCATTGCAAGTGGGGGCATTGCGCAGCCCCGCAACGGACCTTGTGATGCAACTTAACCTGCTCGATCTGCCCTGGTGGGGTCTTGTGCTGGTCACGCTGGGCTCGACCCACGTCACCATCGCCGCGGTCACCATTTTTCTGCATCGGCATCAGGCGCATCGCGCGCTGGAACTGCATCCCGTCGCCAGCCACTTATTCCGTTTCTGGTTGTGGCTCACCACCGGAATGGTGACCAGGGAATGGACGGCGATCCACCGCAAGCACCACGCCAACTGCGAAAGCTCCGAAGACCCCCACAGCCCGCAGATCCATGGCATCAGGAAAGTGCTGTTCGAAGGCACCGAGCTCTATCGCATGGAAGCCAGAAACGCCGCAACGCTCAAAAAATACGGCCACGGCACCCCTGACGACTGGATCGAGCGCAAGCTGTACGCGAGGCACACCCGACTCGGCATCGGCCTCGTGCTGGGCATCGACATCGTCCTGTTCGGCCCGATCGGACTCAGCATGTGGGCGGTTCAGATGCTGTGGATTCCGTTCTTCGCCGCGGGCGTCATCAACGGCGTCGGCCACTATTGGGGCTACCGCAATTTCGCGCCGAACGACAGCTCCAGCAATGTCGTGCCGTGGGGCATCCTGATCGGCGGCGAAGAGCTGCACAACAACCATCACGCCTATGTCACCTCTGCCAGGCTGTCCAGCAAGTGGTGGGAATTCGACATCGGCTGGATGTACATCCGCATCCTGGAAATGATTCACCTGGCGAAGGTGCGCAAGGTTGCGCCCAGGATTCGCTACAACACATCCAAGACCCGTTGCGACGTGGGGACCCTGCAGGCTGTCATCACTCACCGCTACGACGTGCTGGCCAAGTTCGCCAGGTCCGTGCGCCCGACTGCCGTGGCGGAGATCCTCAGCCTGCGGGCCGGCGCGATCCCGGGCTCGAGGGACTCCAAGGCGCTGGACCCGGTCAACTACCTGCTGCAAAGGGATGCGAGGGAATTGCCGGAGAAGGAGCGCGCAGTCCTGCAACAGGCTCTGCACTCCAGCACGGTGCTGAGCACCATTTACTCGATGCGGCAGGATCTCACTGCCGTATGGAGCCGATCCGCAGCCTCGAAGGAGCAGCTGGTGAAACAGCTGGAAGACTGGTGCCGGCGCGCCGAGGAAAGCGGGATTGGTGCGCTGCGCGAGTTTTCTCGAGCGCTGCGCCGCTACGACTCACTGATAGGAGACATGCCATGACATTGGGAACAATTCTGTTGATCATCGTGGTCCTGCTGCTCATCGGCGCGATTCCAAGCTGGCCCCACAGTCGGGGATGGGGCTACGGTCCCAGCGGTGGCATCGGGCTGGTGCTGGTGATCCTGGTGGTTCTGCTGTTGGCCGGCAAGATATAGCGAGCTGCCTCGAACGGGGCAAAAAAAACGTGCCTCATGGCACGTCTGTGAAAGCGGGAGCGCTCAGTAGCGGGGGCCGTTGTAGGGGTAGTAGCCACGGTTGTTGTAGTTGCGCTGGTCCGCGTTCCGCCCCACTTCGTTGCCGATCAGGCCGCCGATGGCGGCCCCTCCCACTGTAGAAGCCGCGTTGCCGCCGATCGCGTTGCCAAGCACCGCTCCGCCGACGGCGCCACCGGCGATACCGAGCTGCTGGTTGGGACCGGTCGCGCATCCGGCCAAAGTCAGGAGCGAACCGATGGCCGCTGCCGTCATCCAGGATGTTGTTTTCATGATGTCCACCTTTCAGTGAGTTATGCAGGAGCTGGTTGGAGCAAGGCACACACGGCCGGCCGCTCAGCCGCCGCGGCGACTCCGATGCCTGTCGGCGGCGCGATGGCCTGGTTGTCGATGTCTGTGCGCAGGGTCTGGTCGAGCACCGGCATCCTGCCGCTGCTCAGCCGTGCTTCGGCCACCCACACAACCGCAGCGTGCAAGACTTCTGGCAAGGTGCGTCCACGCAGGTAGACACGAACCATGGCGTCGGCAGTGAATTCGGAGGGGGTCATCCGGTCACTGTGACCGGATGCGCGTACTCCGTCTGTACGGCGTCGCGCATAGGTGGTGTGTGTGCACGCTGCCGCAAACTCGCGATGACAGGCCCCAGCAGTCGGCGCGATCGCGTCGGCGTGAACAGATGCATCTCGTAGCGCGGAAGGGCCTCACGCAGACGCAGCGGCACAACCTGGCCCTTCGCTGCACTCTCCAGCAGCGCCGGGTGAGGGAGCACGCCCAGCAAGTCGCTGTCGGCCATCAGATGCAGAAGGCTGGCGTAGTCGGGGCACGACGCCACCACACGTGGCGCCCGCATCCGGCGGACGGCAAATGCCTCATGCAGCACGTCTACGGGCCCGCTCACGCTGGGCCCGACGATCGCCCATGACGCCCCCTGCAGTTCCTCCAGTGATTGCGCCTTGGCCAAGGGGTGCGCGCGGCAGGCGTAGGCCAGCGGCGTGAGCTGGTACAGCGGCTGACAGGCCAGGCCGGCGGCAGGGTACCCACGAGGCAGCGGTGAAATCACGAGGTCAAGTTCGCCGCCCTGCAACTTCGCAAGCATGTGGCCTTCGTCGGCGCTCGACATGTCGAGGCGACGGCGAGGGTGGCCATGACACCAACCGAAGTGCAAGGCCGGGCCGCAGACCAGCGCGGCGGATGGCGTCACCCCAACGCGCAGCGTGTCGCGATGGGCCGGAGTGGCACTCGCCATTCCAAGTGCTTCGATCCGCGCTGCGAGATCCGTGCTCTTCAACGCCGCTTGCAACGCTGACTCGGTGGGCAGCAGCCTGCGCCCGGACGCAACGAAAAGCGGTGTGTCGAACTGTCGCTGCAGCTGCCTCATGCCGTAACTGATCGCCGGCTGCGACACACCACCGGCCCGCGCCGCAGCAGCGAAGCTGCCATGTTCGATCACCAGCCTGAGGTACTGCAGGTAGCGCAAATTCATAAACGACTCTTATGGATTGACGGCCATTCTGACTTGTCGGCGAGCGCCGTGTCTGGAACGATTCAGCCGTTAACCGACAAGGAGCCCACACATGAGTCAAAGCCAACTGGATACGGTGCGCAGCTACCTGCAATACCTGCACGCAAGCGATACGGCGGGGTTGATTTCCACTTTCGAGAACAACGGCGTCGTGCATTCCCCGTTTCTCGGCACCATGAAGGCGCGCGACTTCTTCCCCAGGTTGGCGCAGGCATCGCGCCAGAGTGTGATCACGCTGATCGATCTGTTCGCGTCCGTACAGCCTGTAGACGCCACGGTACGCGTGGCGGCCTACTTCCGCTATGACTGGACGCTGAGCGACGGAAGGCTGGTCGACTTCACCTGCGTGGACGTGTTCGGCTTCCGCCCGGACAGCGACCGCATCGATAGCATGCACATCGTCTACGACACGCATCCGCTGCGCGAGGGCGTGGGTGACAAGTACGCGCCAAACCCTGTGTTGAACGGCTGAGCGGGGCGGCGGACAGCAAGGTCAGCATGAGCGCCCCGCACTAGTCCCACTTTGGAAGGTTCTGCAAAGCGTCGTTGGGCTGGTCGACGATGTCGACGCCGGTGATGCCGTTGCCGCCCGGCAGCGCCTTGACGTCGCAAACGATCTCCCAGGCATGGTCTTCGGTGCGCCGCGCGATGCAGACCTCCTCGCCGGCGGCAAGCAGATCGACGCATTCGCCGACCTTGACGCGCCGTGCCGCGCCGAGCGCCAGTTCTGTCGAACCGAATTCCTTGTCCACAACCGGGTGAAGCGCGACGAGATCGATCTTCCCGCCCCCGTAGTGAACAGCGGTGATTGCGTGCTGGGCCATGGTGACCTCCGTTTGTGGAGAGCCCAGTATGGCTGCGGCGGCTGCTCTTGTCAGTCTGCCTACCGCGGCCGTGGGTACGGGCCCGGTCTTGTCCCCTCTCCCTCCGGGAGAGGGCCAGGGTGAGGGCAGGGGCCCCTTCAACGCAGGCGCACCACCTGGTCCGAATCACCCTTCCTGACCTCGACGAAGTCGTCCAGCGCCTTCACCATCGCGGGGAAGTTGGGGTGGCCGTATTCCTTGGTGTCGAAGGTCGGGTCGAGCCGCTTGATCATGTGCCAGATCGAGCCTTTGTTGACCCACGGGTCGCCCTTGGTTTCGGCAAGGAGTTTGATGGCGCGTTTGAGGACATCGGCGGCAGGATTCACAGGCGGTGCCTCGATCGGCGCCGCTTCATCGGGTTGATCTTCAGGTAACGCAGGCTCTTCGGCCAGGTTCTCGTAGTAGCGGAACTCGTGGCAGCTCTTGGCCCAGTGGCGATTGGTCGACTTGCGCGTGCCCAAGCCGATGAGCGTCCGGCCCGCGGCCTTGATCTTCTGCGCGACCGGCATGAAATCGCTGTCGCCGCCGACGATGATGATCGTGCCGAGGTGCGAGAAGCGGGCGATGTCTTCCGTGGCGTCCAGGCACAGCTTGATGTCTGCGCCGTTCTTGGCGGATGCGCCCGGCGGGAAGAGCTGGATCAACTCGACCGCACTCTGTAGCAGCGCATCACGATAGCGGCCGTAGTACTGCCAGTTGCAGTACGCGCGGTTGATCGCGATGGGGCCGAACGACGATGCCAGTTCGACGATGGCCTGGACATCGATCAGCGGCTCCTGCACCTTGAAGCGAGCGTCCGGTTTGCTGTAGCTGCCCTCGCCGAACTTCGCTTCGCAGAGGCTCGCGTGCAGATTCTCGAAGTCCCAATAGAGGGCGACCGAGCTGTTTTCTTCATTGTCGTTTCATCGGCAACTCCTGGAGGTTGGTTCGTCCGCGTCGTGTGTACGAGGCGGATGCTACTTCGGGCGTTGGACTACAACAGCCAGTCGGCGCCAAGCACGTCGGCGATTGCGTTCAAGCCTTCGACGGCTCCGATGGCCAGCCCCACGTCGTGCGAGCTCCGCACTTCGGGCTCGCGGGGGTTGATGCGAATCAGCCGACCGCCGAACTGCTGGACGACGCGCTGGCTGAAGTAGCGCACCGAAGGGATCGCCGTGCCCGCGCCGATCTCGATCACCACCGGCCGGCTCACCGACGAGAGCCACCGTTCGAGGCGCTCAGCCTGCGCCTGCTCGCGCGCTTCGATCCACCCGTAGTCGCCGAACATCAGCACGTTCGGCCGCGCAAGGCCGCCGCAACGAGGACACACGGGCGGCGCATTGCGCAGCCGACATGCGTATTCGTCCACGTCCGGCGTGAAGCCGTCCGCGCTCCAGATGTCATCGCTGCACGGAGCCAGGCACTGCAGGTGGTGGATGGACCCATGGCATTCGTGGATCAGCGCCGCATCGAAGCCCGCCTTCTGGAACTGCCCGTCGACATTGCTGGTGAAGACGGCGTAGCCGTGAGCCATCTTCTCGCCCCAATGCTTGAGCAGCGCGAAGCCGGCGTGCGGCGTGGTGCGGCGGTACAGGTTCAGGCGATGGCCGTAGAAGCCCCAGGCCAGCGTCGACTGGGCCTCGAACGCGGAGGGTGAGGCAATGCGGTGGAAGTCGATCTGTGCGCGGGCGAGCGCAGGGTAGGCGTTCCAGAAACCGGCCGTGCCGCGGAAGTCGGGAAGGCCGGAGTCGACGCCCATGCCGGCGCCTGCTGCGATGACGAGGGCGCCGGCTCGATCGAGCAAGGCGGCGGCGCGGTCGGCTGGCGTTTCGCTGGGGAAGGGCTGGGTCATCGGTGTTATGACGCGAATGTCCGCGGTCAGCACACGATAGCGGGTCTGCGCGTGAAATGGTCACGAGGCCTATCAACCCTGAGCTTCCACAATCCCACGGGGAGACCAACAGATGAGCGTTGACGCTCGCGGTCGATCGGAGCGGGGACATGAAGAGACTTCTGCTGCTGGCGGCGTTGCTGTCAGCCTTCTGCTGGCCTGCGATTGCTCAGACGCCGGCCATCTTGCTCGAGGCCTGCAATGCGATGGAGCCGGCAAGCAAACGCCTGGAATGTTTGCGCGCGGCGAACGGGGTGCGCTCGGACTCGGGCGGGTCGTACGGCGGTGTGTCCAACAAGTCGCAACCGGCATATGCGGTGCCGCCTCCCGCAGCCCCCAGTCGCTATGCGCCCGCGACCAGTGCGACGACGCGCTCAAGCGAAGGACCGACCTGCTACGTCGGTCCGCGCGGGGGTACTTACACGATCACGGCGAGTGGGCGGAAGAACTACGGTGGGTGCTGAATACCAGCAGAGCATCAGCAGTTGCACTTAGCTGCCACCCTAAGTCGCCTGCACAATGCTGGGCACTTCTGCACTCGCCTACACCGCCATGCCTTTGCCTACCGACTCAGCCGGCACCCCTGTCGCCGACTGCCCGTGGGTCGGCGAGCGGTACGAGGACGGGCACCGAACCCTCGTGCTGGGCGAGTCCTGGTACGGCAGCTTCCCGGAGACCATCGCCACCGACGACGGCTATATACGCGCGTGGCTGGCCGGGGCGCTACCGAAGGGCATCCGGGAAGTCCTCTATCCCCGGCTATCGGGTGCGGTCGGCCCGTCGCGTGCCGAGTTTTGGCATGGCGTCGCCTTTACGAATTTCGTCATCGCGAGTGTTGGACCGACCCGCTCGAACCGGCCGACCGAGGCGATATACGAAGTCGCGAAAGTTCGGCTGGCGCGCGTGCTGGCCGACCTTCGCCCGGCGCGCGTATGGGTGATCGGCAAGGAGCAGTCCACGCACTCGGGCCCTGTCATCGACGAAGCTGGAATTGTCTGGGCATGGGTGCGCTTCCCGCTGTCGGCGCCCGCCATGACGCACCAGGAGTTGGGCGCGAGCTGGGTGATGACGACGCCAGGGATGCGATGCACCTTCTTTCTGTTGGGGAGGCTTATCCACGCCTATGCCCGACTCGATCACTTCATCGGCCTCCAACTTAATTGGCTCGGCGAGTACAGAGGCCAGCCGGTGGCGAAGCTCCTCCGAAAGAACGTTGCCTTTGCTCGACGGCTCAAGTGCCTGCGACAACTTGCGATACAGACTTGGGGGCACAGCGATCCCAAGGTGGTCGACGAGTTCAAGGCGTGGTTCAAAGAGGTTGAGCGCGTTCAGGGACAAAGGAACAAGTACGCGCATGGACGATGGGGCTACATGCGCATCAACACCGACGAGATCGAGTTCGTGGAGCTGTCTTGGGAGAGCGATCCCGCCAAGATGAAACCTGCGGTCAAGGTCGCCTTGGAGGACTTCAGGCGTCTTGTCGGCGAGGTAGAGCGCCTCACGCATGGCTTTGTGAGCCTGCAGAAAAAGTTCGAATCACGCGTTCGATACAAGAAGGAATGGGAGGACGCCAATCCTGTGGGGTTCAAGGCCTGGGCGGCGTACCAAGCGATGCTTTCCAACTGATCTACGAGCCAGGGTTTGTACAAGCCCCGCCGCTCGAAATCCTCTTAGGTCGGCCGCCCACGGAAAAGGCCTCGTTGCTATCGAGCTGATAGCAACGAGGCCTTATCTGTATTGGTGCCGGAGAGATGAATCGAACACCCGACCTTCTCATTACGAATGAGCTGCTCTACCGACTGAGCTACACCGGCTAAGCCCGCGATTATAGCGGTTCGTGATACCCGGTCAGGCGCTCGACCTCGTTCTTTGACCCCAACACAACAGCCACGCGCTCGTGCAGCTTGGTGGGCTCCAGGTCGAGGATGCGCTTCTTGCCGTTGGTGGCGGCGCCGCCGGCCTGTTCGACCAGCCAGCTCATCGGGTTGGCCTCGTACATGAGGCGCAGCTTGCCGGCCTTCTCGGGCTCGCGCTTGTCCCAGGGGTACATGAAGACGCCGCCGCGCATCAGGATGCGGTGCACGTCGGCCACCATGCTGGCAATCCAGCGCATGTTGAAGTCCTTGCCGCGCGGGCCTTCCTTGCCGGCGAGGCATTCGTCGATGTAGCGCTTCACCGGGGCGTCCCAGTGGCGCATGTTGCTCATGTTGACGGCAAATTCCTTGGTGTCGGCCGGGATCTGGATGTCCTCCTGCGTGAGCATGAAGGAGCCCTGTTCGCGATCGAGCGTGAATATCGCGACGCCGTTGCCCACGGTCAGCACCAGCGTGGTCTGCGGGCCGTAGATGCAGTAGCCGGCGGCCACCTGCCTGCTGCCGGCCTGCAGGAAGTCAGCCTCCTGCACGCCGGGGGTGTCGTCGGGCTTCTTTAGCACGCTGAAGATGGTGCCGATGCTCACGTTGACGTCGATATTGCTCGAGCCGTCGAGGGGGTCGAACAACAGCAGGTACTCGCCCTGGGGATAGCGGTTGGGCACCACGTGGATGCTGTCCATCTCCTCGCTGGCCATGGCGGCGAGGTGGCCGCCCCATTCGTTGGCCTCGATCAGCACCTCGTTGGCGATGATGTCCAGCTTCTTCTGGATCTCGCCCTGCACGTTCTCGCTCTCGGCCGTGCCGAGCACGCCGCCGAGCGCGCCTTTGTTGACGGCCTGGCTGATGGTCTTGCAGGCGCGCGCCACCACTTCGAGCAAGAGGCGCAGCTGGCCGGGGATCAGGCCATCGGCGCGCTGTTGTTCGACCAGGTAGCGGGTGAGGGAGATCTTGTGTTGATGAGCCATGGTTCCGGTGTTTTCTTCTTGACTAGCTGGCTAGCTCGCGAGGGCACGGGTCACGACCTCATGCGTGTCCTTGCTGAGATCGGGCTTGGCGGCCACGCGCACGATGGCCTCGCGCGCCGCGCTGCGGTACGGCTCGGCCAGCTTGCTCCAGCGGTCGAGCGCGCGCGCGAGGCGGGCCGCGACCTGCGGGTTGATGGCGTCGAGCTCGATCACGCGATCGCTCCAGAACACGTAGCCGGCTGCATCGGGGCGGTGCAGCGCGCCGGGGTTGCCGCTGCAGTAGCTGAAGATCACGCTGCGCGCGCGGTTCGGGTTCTTGAGCGAGAAGTCGGGGTGCTTCATGAGCTGCTTGACCAGCGGCAGGATGTCGCCGCCGCGGTCGGGCGCGCCGGCCTGCAGCGAGAACCACTTGTCGATGACCAGCGCCTCGTCCTTGAAGATCGCGTGGAAGCGCGCCAGCGCCGGCGCCGCCAGCGCATGGCCCGAGGAGACCAGGGCGTTGAGGGCGTTGAAGCGGTCGGTCATGTTGCCCGCGTCCTTGAAGCGCTGCAGCGTCTTGCCGGGCCAGACGGTGTCGCCGGAGGCGCGTGTGGCGAGGCACAGGTAGGTGAGGGCGAGGCCCGCCAGCGCGCGGCGGCCCGAGGACACGGGGTCCGGCTGGTAGCCGCCGGTGTCGCGGTTCTGCTCGTAGGCCTGTTCCCAGTCGGCGAAGAGGCCGGCGGCGAGCTGCGTGCGCATGGCTTCGCGCACGGCATGCACGCGCTGCGGATCGACCACTTCCAGCTGCTCGGCGATGTAGGTTTCCGAGGGCAGGGTGAGCACCAGTTCCTTGAAGGCGGCGTCGAGCTTGGGGTCGCGCAGCACGCGGCGCATGGCTTCGAGATACGCCTCGTTCAGCGGCGCTTCGCTGGCACTGACGGCGGGCGTGCCGATCGCGTGGATCGCGGCGCGCAGCGCCAGGCGCTGGCCGGCTTCCCAGCGGTTGAAGGGGTCCGGGTCGTTGGCCAGCAGCGTGAGCAACTGGGCATCGCTGTACTCGTGGTCGAGGATCACCGGCGCGCTGAAGCCGCGCAGGATCGAGGGCACCGGTTCGGCGTCGATGTTGATGAAGGTGAACTGCTCGCCCGGGTGCGTGAGCACCAGGGTGCGCGTGCCCTGCGTGGCGTTCTCTTCGCCCGCCAGCTGCAGCGGCAGCTCGCGGCCGTCGGCGCCGAGGAGGCCGAGGTTCACCGGGATCACGAAGGGGTCCTTGACCGGCTGGCCCGGCGTCGGCGCGCAGCTCTGCAAGAAGCTCAGTGTGTAGCTGCGCGTCGCGGCGTCGTACACGCCGTGGGCCGCGAGGCGCGGCGTGCCGGCCTGGCTGTACCAGCGCTTGAACTGCGGCAAGAGGCGCGCGAGGTCGGAGTCGGGGTTGGCGTCGGCAATGGCCTGCGCGAAGTCGTCGCAGGTCACGGCCTGGCCGTCGTGGCGCTCGAAGTACAGCGTGATGCCGCGCTCGAAGCCCTTGCGGCCGACCAGCGTCTGCATCATGCGCACCACCTCGGCACCCTTCTCGTAGATGGTGACGGTGTAGAAGTTGCTGATCTCGATGTAGCTGTCGGGCCGCACCGGGTGCGCCATCGGACCCGCGTCCTCGGGGAACTGGGCGGTGCGCAGCACGCGCACGTCCTCGATGCGCTTGACGGCGCGTGCCGAGGCGTCGGCGCACAGGTCCTGGCTGAACTCCTGGTCGCGGAACACCGTGAGGCCTTCCTTCAGCGAGAGCTGGAACCAGTCGCGGCAGGTCACGCGGTCGCCGCTCCAGTTGTGGAAGTACTCGTGGCCGACCACGCTCTCGATGTTGCTGTAGTCGGCGTCGGTGGCGGTGGCCTGGTTGGCCAGAACGTACTTCGTGTTGAAGATGTTCAGGCCCTTGTTCTCCATTGCGCCCATGTTGAAGTCGCTGGTGGCGACGATCATGAAGCGGTCGAGGTCCAGCGGCAGGCCGAAGCGGGCTTCGTCCCACGTCACCGAGTTGATGAGCGAGTTCATCGCGTGCTCGGTCTTGTCGAGGTCGCCGGCGCGCACGTAGACCTGCAGCAGGTGTTCCTTGCCGTTGCGTGCCTTGATGCGCTGCTCGCGCGCCACCAGCTTGCCGGCCACCAGCGCGAACAGATAGCAGGGCTTGCGGAAGGGGTCGACCCACTTCGCGAAGTGGCGGCCTTCGGGCAGCTCGCCCTGTTCGACCAGGTTGCCGTTCGACAGCAGCACCGGGTAGGCGGCCTTGGCGGCGCGGATCGTCACCGTGTAGCTCGCCATCACGTCGGGGCGGTCGAGGAAGTAGGTGATGCGGCGGAAGCCTTCGGCCTCGCACTGCGTGAAGAAGGTGTCCTCGCTCACGAACAGGCCCATGAGCTTGGTGTTCTTCGCGGGCGCGCAGGTGGTGAAGAGCTCGAGCTCGAAGGCATCGGGCAGGTTGTCGATGACGAGCTGCTCGGCCTCCATGCGGAAGGACGCGCCCTGGCCGTCGACCAGCACGCGCGCCAGGTTGAGCTCGTCGCCGTCCAGGCGCAGCGGCTCGGCCGGCACGTCGGGATTGCGGCGCAGGCGCATGCGGTTGAGCACGCGCGTCTTGGCCGGGTCGAGGTCGAAGGTCAGGTCGACGGTGTCGATCCAGTAGGCGGGGGCGCGGTAGTCCTCGCGGCGGATCGCGACGGGTTCGCCTTGGGCATCACGCAAGTGCATCGAGCGTCTCCAGAAAGTTTGATTTTGCGAGTTCGTTGTAGTCGCGCACGGCCGCAATCACATGCGGCCCTGCGAGTTCGGAGGCAGAGTGGGTGCTGCAGACCGCCACCGCGCGCATGCCGCCGCGACGCGCGGCCTCGATGCCGAAGGGCGCGTCCTCGAACACGACGCAGCGCGCCGGCGGCACGCCGATGCGGCGCGCGGCTTCGAGAAAGATCGCGGGTTGCGGCTTGCCGGGCAGGCCCTCGTCGCCGCCCACGATGGCGAGCGGCGCCGGGTCCAGCTTGAGCTGCGACATGGTGAAGGCGATGTTGTGCTTGTCGCCCGCCGTGCCGACCGCGATCTTGAAGCCGCGTGCTACCGCAGCCTTGGCAAAGTCGCTGAAGCCAGTCACTTCGCGAAATGCCGCCCCGAAGAGCTCGCGGTAGATCGACTCCTTGGCGTGCGTGATCTCGATGCTCTCGGCTTCGGTCACTTCGCGGCCCATGAGCTCGCAGGCGCATTCGAAGGCCGTGCGGCCGGTGGTGCGGCGCATGAAGTCCGGGATGTCGATCGCCAGGCCCTTGCGGCGGCCGTACTCGACCCATGCCTTGGCGTGCCAGGGCATGGAGTCGACCATGGTGCCGTCCATGTCGAAGATCAGGGCTTCCGCCTTGTGCGAAGCGCCCTGCATCAGACGCCTTGCTTCAACGAGGCTTCGATGAAGGGATCCAGGTCGCCGTCCAGCACCTTCTGCGTGTTGCTGATCTCGACGTTGGTGCGCAGGTCCTTGATGCGGCTGTTGTCCAGCACATAGCTGCGGATCTGGTGGCCCCAGCCGACGTCGGTCTTGCTGTCTTCCAGCTTCTGCTGCTCTTCCTGGCGCTTGCGCATCTCGTGGTCGTACAGGCGCGAGCGCAGGCGCTTCCAGGCCACGTCGCGGTTGCTGTGCTGGCTGCGGCCGTCCTGGCACTGCACCACGATGCCGGTCGGGATGTGCGTGAGCCGCACGGCCGAGTCGGTCTTGTTGATGTGCTGGCCGCCGGCGCCGCTGGCGCGGAAGGTGTCGGTGCGCACGTCCGCCGGGTTGATCTCGATCTCGATCGAGTCGTCGATCTCGGGGTAGACGAAGATGCTGGCAAAGCTGGTGTGGCGCCCGCCCGAGGAATCGAAGGGCGACTTGCGCACCAGGCGGTGCACGCCGGTCTCGGTGCGCAGCAAGCCGAAGGCGTAGTCGCCCTCGACCTTGATGGTGGCGCCCTTGATGCCGGCCGTGTCGCCGGGAGTCTCGTCCTCGATCTGGGTCTTGAAGCCCTTGCGCTCGGCGTACTTCAGGTACTGGCGCAGCAGCATGCTGGCCCAGTCGCAGGCCTCGGTGCCGCCGGCGCCGGCCTGGATGTCGACGAAGGCGTTCAGCGGGTCGGCCGGGTTGTTGAACATCCGGCGGAACTCGAGCTGCTTGATGTCGGCTTCGAGCTTGGCTGCGTCATCGGCGATGGACTGCAGGCCGTCCATGTCGCCTTCTTCCTTCGACATTTCGAAGAGCTCGGTGTTGTCCGAGAGGCCGCTGGTGAGCCGGTCGAGCGTGACGACCACGTCGTCGAGCGACTTCTTCTCGCGGCCCAGCTCCTGGGCCTTCTTCGGGTCGTTCCAGACGTTGGGATCTTCGAGCGATGCGTTGACCGTCCTCAGACGTTCGGCTTTGGCATCGTAGTCAAAGATACCTCCGTAGATCGACCGTCCGGGCGCTCAGGTCCGCGAGGGTTGCGCCGATTTGGTTGATTTGCTCTGCATCCATGGGGTGTCCTGACGGTGTTCGGGGGGAAACCGGGCATTTTCTCATGCCCGTCAAGCCCCGGTGTCAGGCCAGGAAGTCTTGGATCAACGCGGCCACCCGCGCGGGCTGGTCGTGGTGCAGCATGTGGCCGGCATCCTCGACGCGGGCCAGGCGCACGTCGGGCACGGATTTCAGCCGTTCCTGGAAGTCGGCCAGGGTGTATCGGCCCTTCCACCACTTGCCGAGGCTGTCGTCGGAGGCCACCACCGCCAGCACCGGCGCGGCGATGCCGGCATAGAGCGCCAGCGCCTCGTCGACGCGGAAGATGTTGGCGTTGATGATCTTGTGCGCCGGGTCGCCGAGGATCTCCCAGCGCTCGCCGCCCTCGGGCAGGTGCCGGGCGGCGGACCATTGGCCGGCCAGCCAGTCGGCCTTGTCCTGCGTGAGGCGCGGGTTGGTCTTCATGAGGCGCCGTGCGACGCCCTCCGGCGCCGGGTAGCTGGCCAGGGCCATCTCGCCGCGGTGTAGGCGCTTCAGTTCGTCGATCCACTTGCCGTAGCGCTGGGGCGCTTCGTCCGGCTGCAGCAGCGGCATGCCGAAGCCCTCGAGGTTGACCAGGCGGCGCACCCGCTGCGGCCGAACGCCGCCGTACTGCATGGCGATGTTGCCGCCCATGCTGTGGCCGACGAGGTCGACCGGCGCGTCGCCCGCGTAGTGGTCGAGCAACCAGTCCAGGTCGGCCAGGTAGTCGGGCATCCAGTAGTTGTCGACCCCGCCGCCTTCGGTGAGGCCGAAGCCGCGCCAGTCGGGTGCGATCACGTGGCGTTCCTCGGCCAGCGCATCGACCACGAACTGCCAGGAGGCGGCCACGTCCATCCAGCCGTGGAGCAGGACCAGCGGCGGGCGCTCGGTTGAAGGCTGGCCCCAGACGCGCACGTGGTAGCGGAGGTTGCGGACGGGGATGAATTCGCTGACGAAGGGGCGGAGGGCTTGGTACATCCGGTCGATGATAGGGAGGCAACGCAAGCCGCGCAGTCCAGCGCAGGACACGCACCCGCTGTAGCATTTCGCGCATGCAAAAAATCCAACTCGGTCAGAGCGACCTCCGCGTCACGCCGATCTGCCTCGGCACCATGACTTTCGGCGAACAGGTGGACGAGCCCACCGCCCACGCCATCCTCCACCGCTCGCTTGAACGCGGCGTCGACTTCATCGACACCGCCGAGATGTACGCGGTGCCGGCCCGCAAGGAAACCTACGGCGCGACCGAAACCATCATCGGCAACTGGTTTGCGAAGAATCCCGGCACGCGCGCCAAAACCGTGCTCGCCACCAAGGTCGCCGGCCCCTCGCGCGGCATGCCCTGGGTGCGCGAGGGCGGCGGCATGACGGCGGCCGACATCGTCGCCTCCTGCGAGGGCAGCCTCCGGCGCCTGCAGACCGACGTGATCGACCTCTACCAGATCCACTGGCCCGAACGGCATGTGCCGGCCTTCGGCAACATCTACTACGACCCGGCCAAGGAGAGCTCGCAAACCTCCATCCGCGAACAGCTCGATGCGCTGGCGGGGCTGGTGAAGGCCGGCAAGGTGCGCTCCATCGGCCTTTCGAACGAAACGCCCTACGGCGTGCACGAGTTCGTGCGGCTGGCCGAAGAGCATGGCTTGCCGCGCGTGGCCTCGGTGCAGAACGTCTACAACCTGGTGAGCCGCGCGGCAGAGAACGGGCTGGACGAGACCGTGCACCGGCTCGGCGTTGCTTTCCTGGCGTATTCGCCGCTCGCCTTCGGGCTCCTGACCGGCAAGTACGACAAGAGCGGCATCGTCGGCCCTGATGCGCCCCAGGAGGCGCGCATCGCGCGCTACGAATCGGTGCGCAAGCAGCGCTGGGGCCGGCCCGAGTCGCTGAACGCGGCGCGCCGCTACAACGCGCTGGCGCGCGAGCTCGACATGACGCCGACGCAGTTTGCGCTGGCTTTCTGCTACACCAAGTGGCTGGTGGCGAGCACCATCATCGGCGTGACTTCGGTGGCGCAACTGGACGAGGACATCGATGCCTGGGGCACGACGCTGACGCCGGAGGTGGTGGGCGAAGTCGACAAGCTGCGCTGGGAAATGCGGGACCCCGCCATTTGAGCAAGAAGACCCACGTCAGCGAAACACCCGTGGGAGGCGACGATCCTCGATCTGCCGAAGATCGCGATCAATGGCGGACGGCGGGGCTACCTGGTCGGCATCGACCCGCAGGTTTGCGTCCGGCTGCTCGGCGCAAAACCGGTGCAGTGCGCGCTGGCAGAATAGCCGGCCGCCTGGAGACACCGTGAGTTCTTATCTTCCCTCGCTCATCGCGATCGTTCTGTCCTACCTGCTCGGATCGCTGTCCTTCGCGGTGATCGTCAGCAAGTCGCTCGGCATGGCCGACCCCCGCAGCTACGGCAGCAAGAACCCGGGGGCCACCAACGTGCTGCGCTCGGGCAACAAGGGCGCCGCGCTCGCGACGCTGCTGCTCGATGCGCTCAAGGGCTGGGTGCCGGTGTTCCTGGTCCATCGGCTCGGCGCCGATTTCGGCATGGGGCCTGGCACGGCGGCGCTGGCCGGGCTGGCGGCCTTTCTGGGGCATCTCTACCCGGTGTTCTTCGGTTTCCAGGGCGGGAAAGGCGTCGCGACGGCCGCCGGTGCGCTGGTCGGCATCGAATGGCTGCTGGGGCTGGCGACCGGCACCACCTGGCTGATCATCGCCGTCTTCTTTCGCTATTCGTCGCTGGCTTCGCTGGTGGCGGCCTTCTTCGCGCCGGCCTACTACCTGATCGGCGGCGGCATCGCCTGGCCGTTGCATCCCACGGTGCTGCTGGCGCTGGTGGCGATCAGCCTGCTGCTGATCTGGCGGCATCGCGAAAACATCCGCCGGCTCGTGGCCGGCACCGAGTCCCGGCTCGGATCGAAACCAAAGACACAGGAGTAAACGGCCATGGGCACCATTCAGCGCTTTCACGTCGGCCCGCGCCTCAGCGAGACGGCGGTCCACAACGGCACCATCTACCTCGCGGGCCAGGTGCCCGACGACACCACGCAGGACATCCGCGGCCAGACCTCGCAGGTGCTCGCGATGGTCGACCGCCTGCTGGCCGAGGCCGGCGGCGACAAGTCGCGCATCCTGATGACGCAGATCTTTCTGGCCGACATCACCGACATCACGGCGATGAACGAGGTGTGGGACGCATGGATCCCCGCCGGCCACACGCCGCCGCGCGCGACGGTACAGGCGGCGATGGCCAAGGCGGCCTACAAGATCGAGATTGTCGTGACCGCAGCGGCTCAGTAGCGTTTTTCGAGAACCATCTGGTCGGCGTCGCGCCGCATCGAAAAGCGGCTGATGAAGCTGTTGCCCAGCAGCACATAAGGCATCGGCTGCTGCGAGACCACCGCCTCGACGTCGTAGACCTCGACGTCGCCGACGCGCACGGAGTTGAGGCGCACGCGATAGCCCAGCGCAATGCCATTGGCCGTGCCCATGCGGATCGGCTGCCCCTTGCTGAAATCGAGCCCGATGCGCTGCGCGTCGGCGGCCGACATGGCGATGCTGGTGGCGCCGGTGTCGAGCATGAAGTTGACCGAACGGCCGTTGATGGCGCCCTGCGTCATGAAGTGCCCGCCGCTCGATACCGGCAGCACGATGCGGGTGCCGCCGCCACCGCCCGGACCGGCACCGCCGATGCTGACCGGCGTGTCCATGCGCAGCGCCACGCGCTTGCCGCCGGCCTCGACGGTGGCCTGCTCGCCCGCCAGCGAGAGCAGCTTGACGCCTTGGAAGGTCTCGCCCACGGCCACCGTCTTCGGCGCGCCGCCGTCCACGATCAGGATGGCGCGGCTGCCGATGGTGCCGGTGAGCATCACCGACTGGGCGTGCGCGAAGGTGCATGCCGCGGCCAGCAGCAGCACCGGAAGGATGGGCTTCATGGGCGGCTCAGTCGCGGAAATTGTTGAAGGACAGCGGCATGTCCGGCACGTCCTTCTTGATCAGCGCCATCGCGGCTTGCAGGTCGTCGCGCTTGGCGCCGGTGACGCGCACCGCGTCGCCCTGGATCGCGGCCTGCACCTTGAGCTTGCTGTCCTTGATGAGGCGCTGGATCTTCTTGGCGGTTTCGCTTTCGATGCCGCTCTTGACCTTGATCACCTGCTTGACCTTGTCGCCGCCGATCTTCTGCACGTCGCCCTTGTCGAGGAAGCGCACGTCGACGCTGCGTTTGGTGAGCTTGCTGCGCAGGATGTCCTCGACCTGGACCAGCTGGAACTCGGCATCGCCGATCAGGGTGATTTCCTTGTCCTTGAGCTCGACAGCGGCCGCAGTGCCCTTGAAGTCGAAACGCGTGGCGATTTCCTTGGCCGTGTTCTCGACGGCATTCTTGACCTCGGGCAGGTTGGGCTCGCAGACGGTATCGAAAGACGGCATGGACTCTCCTCGGACTCGCGCTTTGTGAATGCGACAATTCTCCCATGATCGTGGAGCACAACGTACCGCTGCAGCAGCACAACAGCTTCGGCATCGTCGCGCGCGCCCAGCACCTGGTGCGCGTCGCGGGCGAGGCCGACGTGGCGGCGGTCCTGGCGGATGCAGAGTGGCGCGGCGCGCCCAAGTTCGTGCTCGGCGGCGGCAGCAACATCGTGCTGACCGGCGACGTCAAGCCGCTGGTGCTCAAGGTCGAGATCAAGGGCCGCCGGCTCGTGGAAGAGACGCCGCGCGCCTGGATCGTGGAGGCCGGCGCCGGCGAGACCTGGCATGAGGTCGTGCGCTGGACGCTGGAGCAGGGCCATCCCGGCCTCGAAAACCTGGCGCTGATCCCCGGCACGGTGGGCGGCGCGCCGGTGCAGAACATCGGCGCCTACGGCGTCGAGCTGCAGGACCGCTTCGATTCGCTCGATGCCATCGACCTGGAAACCGGCCGAAGCTTCACCCTCGACGCCGCGCAATGCGCCTTCGGCTACCGCGACTCGGTGTTCAAGCACACGGCCAGCGGTGAGAACGATTTCGGCTTGGCCGGGCGGGCGCTGATCACGCGCGTGCGCTTTCGGCTGCCCAAGCCATGGAAGCCGGTGCTCGGCTATCTCGATCTGGAGCGCAAGATGGCTGAAACCGGCAACTTCACGCCCAGCGCGACCGAGATCTTCGACTGGGTCTGCGCCATCCGCACGGTCAAGCTGCCCGACTGGCGCGTGCTGGGCAATGCCGGCAGCTTCTTCAAGAACCCGACCGTCACGCCCGAACAGTGCGCCGACATCATCGCGCGCGACCCGAAGATCGTGCACTACCCGATGGCCGACGGCAGCATCAAGCTGGCGGCCGGCTGGTTGATCGATGCCTGCGGCTGGAAGGGCAAGTCGGTCGGCAATGCCGGCGTCTACGAGAAGCAGGCGCTGGTGCTGGTCAACCGCGGTGGAGCGGCGCACCCGGTGACCGGCGGCGAGGTCATGACGCTGGCCAAGGCGATCCAGACCAGCGTCTACGAGCGCTTCGGCATCCGGCTGGAGCCGGAGCCGGTGGTCGTGTGACGGAGCTGCTGCAGCTCAACTTCCGGCGCCGCATCCAGGCGCTGCTGTGGGGGCGCCGGCTCTTGTGGCTGGTGGGCATCGTGGTCGTGGTGTATTGGCGCACGGGCGCATCGCTGATCGCCTCCGTCATGGTCGGGCTGGTGCTCGGCGGTGCGCTCAAGGCCTGGGAAATGAGCGCGCGACGCCAGTTCGTGCGCGAGGCGACGTTTCCGCGCTTTCTCGGCGCCAAGCTGCGTGCCGCCTACCCGCAGCTGCAGGAGCGCGACACCGATCTGGTGCTGCGCGGTTTGCGCCAGTTCTTCATGGCCCACCTGCGCAGCGACCGCAAGTTCGTGGCGATGCCGTCCAAGGTGGTCGATGCCGCCTGGCACGAGTTCATCCTGCACACCCAGGGCTACCAGCGCTGGTGCGCCGCCGCCTTCGGCGGGCTGCTGCATCACACGCCGGCCGAGGTGCTGGGCCGGGATGCGCGCCGCAACGACGGCCTGCGCCGCACCTGGTTCTGGGCCTGCAAGGAGGAAAGCATCGACCCACGCACGCCGACGCGGCTGCCGCTGCTCTTCGCGCTCGATGCCAAGTTCGGCGTGGAAGGCGGATTCCAGTATGTGCCGAACTGCAAGGTGATAGACCAGCAGGCGGGCTCCGACGCCCATTGCGGCACCAGCTTCAGCGATTCGGGTGGCGGCTCCGGCGATGCGGGAGGCTTCGGCGGCAGCGAATCGTCGAGCGGCGGGGATGGCGGCAGCGGCGACTCCGGTTCGGGCTGCGGCGGCGGTTGCGGCGGAGGCGGCGACTGACCGCGGCCCCCGCTCAGGCTCACTCGCGTTCGTCGTTCTTCAGCTGGGGCAGCGAAGCGCCCTGGCCCGAAGACAGCAGCCCGGCCTGCGTATAGATCGCCAGCTTGTCGCGCGTGTCGACGATATCGAGGTTGCGCATCGTGAGCTGGCCGATGCGGTCGGCCGGCGAGAAGCTCGATTCGCCTTTTTCCATCGTCAGCCGCTCGGGCTTGTAGGTGAGGTTGGGCGACTCGGTATTGAGGATCGAGTAGTCGTTGCCGCGGCGCAGCTCGACCGTGACTTCGCCCGTGACCGCGCGCGCCACCCAGCGCTGCGCCGTCTCGCGCAGCATGATGGCTTGCGGGTCGAACCAGCGGCCCTGGTAGAGCAGGCGGCCCAGGCGGCGGCCGTGGTCGCGGTACTGCTCGATGGTGTCTTCGTTGTGGATGCCGGTGACCAGGCGCTCGTAGGCGATGAACAGCAGCGCCAGGCCCGGAGCCTCGTAGATGCCGCGGCTCTTGGCCTCGATGATGCGGTTCTCGATCTGGTCGCTCATGCCCAGACCATGGCGGCCGCCGACGCGGTTGGCTTCCAGCAGCAGCTCGACCAGGCTCGGGTATTCGACGCCGTTGATCGCCACCGGGCGGCCTTCGACGAAGCGCACCGTGACCTCCTCGCGCTTGACTTCGACCTCGTCCTTCCAGAAGGCCACGCCCATGATCGGCTGCACGATCTTCATGCCGCTGTTCAGGTGTTCCAGGTCTTTCGCCTCGTGCGTGGCGCCGAGCATGTTGGAGTCGGTCGAGTAGGCCTTCTCGGCCGACATCTTGTAGGCGAAGCCGGCCTTCTGCATGAATTCGGACATCTCGGCGCGGCCGCCCAATTCGTCGATGAAGACCTGGTCCAGCCAGGGCTTGTAGATCTTCAGCGCCGGGTTGGTGAGCAGGCCGTAGCGGTAGAAGCGCTCGATGTCGTTGCCCTTGTAGGTGCTGCCGTCGCCCCAGATGTGGACGTCGTCTTCCTTCATGGCCGACACCAGCATGGTGCCGGTGACCGCGCGGCCCAGCGGCGTGGTGTTGAAGTAGGTGACGCCGGCGGTGGTCACGTGGAAGGCGCCGGCCTGCAGCGCGGCAAGGCCTTCGGCGGCGAGCTGCGTGCGGCAGTCGACCAGCCGCGCCTTCTCGGCGCCGTAGAGCATGGCCTTGCGCGGAATCTCGTCGTAGTCGGGCTCGTCCGGCTGGCCCAGGTTGGCGGTGTAGGCGTAGGGAATGGCGCCCTTGTTGCGCATCCAGTGCAGGGCCGCGCTGGTGTCGAGGCCGCCGGAAAAGGCAATGCCGACCTTCTGGCCGGCGGGAACGTTCTGAAGAATGGTCGACATGCAGGAATCCCGGTTCAGCCGAAATGGCAGATGTAGCTGTAGGGCTCGCCGCTCACGCGGATCTGGAAGCTCGAGTTGCCCGGCACGCTGAATTTTTCGCCCGGGCCCGAGCTTGCCCATTCGCTGCTGCCGGAGAGCAGGTATTCGCAGCGGCCGCCGGTGCCTTCCATGACTTCGGGCGCGCCGGTGTTGAAGGTGAGGGTGGACGGAAGGATCACGCCCACCGATTTCTTGCTGCCGTCGGCGAGCGTGAGGCTATGGCTCACGCACTTGCCGTCGAAATACACGTTCGCCTTGGTCGCTACCGCGGCGCTGTGAAGGGATTCGGTTGTCGTCATGGGAAGGAAGGCCTGGCGCCGGTGGAAAGCCCGTGATTTTAGGCTGTGCCGGCAGGCCCTCCGGCCCGGGGCTCAGCGCCAGCGGCCGTGGTAGCCGCCGCGATAGCCGCCGCCCCATCCGCGCGAGTAGCCGAGGTTGAGCGAAATGCCCACCGGCGGATAGATGTAGGGCTGCGGATAGTAGGCGGGCGCCACATACACCGGGGCTGGGGCATAGTAGACGGGCGCCGGCTGCGTGTAGACCGGAACCGGCTGGCTGTAGACCGGCGCCGGAGCGCCGCCGCCCGAGACCACCACGCCCGGCTCAGGCACCACGTTGTTCCAGTCGGGCTGGCCGCCGTCGACGGGGCTCGGCGCCAGCTGGGGCTGAGGCGCCACGGGCGAGGTGGTGGCGACGCCGTAGCCGCCGACCTCGATCGGGATGCTGGCGCCGGGGCGGGTGTCAGTGACCGTGGTGTAGTGCCGGCCGCCGTACTCGTAGGTGACGTTGTAGCGGGTGGTGCCGGTCGCTTCGTGCGAGGGCGTGGCCGAGATCACGCGGGCCCAGACCTGCTCCGCCTGGGCCAGGCTGGCGGTGCCGGCCAGCGCTGCCAGGAGCGAAAGGGCCGTGAGGTTGCGAATGGTTTTTTGCGTGCGCATGTCGGAACTCCTGAGGGTTGGGGCGCAGGCCCCGCTGAAGCCGGTTGGACGCAAGCCGCTGGCCAGGGTTCAACCGTTTACACGGCGTGGTCTTTCTTCCATTGGGCGGCGTCGAACCCTGTGCTAACGCCGTGTTGCGGGCCCCAGTTGACCACCGGGCGCTTGATCAGGCTGGGGTTGGCGAGCAGCGCCGCACGCGCCGAGGCGGCATCGACCACCGACGCGCGCGTTTCGTCGTCGAGCCGCCGCCAGGTGGTGCCGCGGCGGTTGACCAGGGCCTCCCAGCCGGGCGCGCGCAACCACTGGTCGAGCTCGTCCTCGGGCACGCCTTCTTTCTTGAAATCGTGGAATCGGTAGGCCACGCCGTGCTCGTCGAGCCAGGCGCGGGCGCGTTTGACGGTGTCGCAGTTCGTGATGCCATAGAGCGTTGTCATCCCGCGATGATGCCCGCGCGGCGGGTCGGCGACAATTCCGGGCTCCATGAAAAGCCTTGCCGACTGGCTCCCGCACGCCGAGCGCCTGCATCCCAAGAACATCGAGCTCGGGCTCGACCGCGTGCGCGCGGTCGCCCTGAAGCTCGGCCTCGCATTCGACTGCCCGGTGATCACCGTGGCCGGCACCAACGGCAAGGGCTCGACCTGCGCGATGCTGGAGTCGATCCTCACCCATGCGGGCTACCGCACGGCGGTGTTCACTTCGCCGCACCTGGTGCGCTTCGAGGAGCGGCTGCGGCTCTCGGGCGAGGCGGTCGACGGCAATGCGCTGTCGGCGCATTTCGAGGCGGTGGAGCAGGCCCGCGGCGAGGTCGCGCTGACGTATTTCGAGTTCACGACGCTGGCCATCCTGCTGTGCACGGCGGCGAGCAAGCCCGACGTCGCGATCCTCGAAGTCGGCCTGGGCGGCCGGCTGGATGCGGTCAACATCGTCGACGCCGACTGCGCCGTGATCACCAGCATCGACCTGGACCACATGGATTTTCTCGGGCCGGATCGCGAAAGCATCGGCTTCGAGAAGGCCGGCATCATGCGCGCCGGCCGCCCTGCGATCGTCAGCGACCCGATGCCGCCGCAAAGCGTGATCGATCATGCAGAAGCCATCGGCGCCGACCTCTGGCGCGTGGGCCGCGACTTCAACGTCTCGGGCGACAAGCAGCAGTGGGGCTGGAGCGGGCGCGGCCGGCGCTACAGCGGGCTGGCCTACCCGGCACTGCGCGGCGCCAACCAGCTGGTCAACGCGGCCGGCGTGCTGGCCGCGCTGGAATCGCTGCGGCAGCGGCTGCCTGTCACCGCACAGGCCGTGCGCACCGGCCTCGCGATGGTCGAGCTGCCGGGGCGCTTCCAGATCGTTCCGGGCGAGCCGGCGCTGGTGCTCGACGTGGCGCACAACCCGCACGCGGTCGCGGCGCTGACGGAGAACCTCGACGCGATGGGCTTCTATCCGACCACCCATGGCGTGTTCGGCGTGATGGCGGACAAGGACCTGGCGCCCATGTTCGCCCGCATCGGGCCCTTGATCGACCGCTGGTACTTCACCGATCTGCCCACCGCGCGCGCGGCCAAGGCGGCCGATCTGCTGGCCCGGTGGCAGGCGCAGAACACGCGCGCCGATGCCTCCGCCAGCGTGCACGCCGCACCGATGGAGGCACTGCAGGCGGCCATCGATCGCGCGGGCCCCGCTGATAGAATCGTCGTCTTCGGATCGTTCTTCACAGTGGGTGGTGTGCTCGAGCACGGAACACCTCGTCTCGGGGCCAGGCACTTGTCGCCGGGCTCCTGATTGGCCTGATCTCCGGCGCCTTTTCCAACTCACGCTGCACTCCATCAGGGAAACGAATTACATGGCGTTCTTCAAGTTCCGCAGCCGCGGTCCGCAGGCCAACGAAGGGCGAAACGCCAGCGTCGCAGCGGCGCCGGCGGAAAGTATCGAGGCGATGCGCCGCCGCGCGCGGCACCGGCTTCTGGGCGCCGCGGTGCTGGTGCTGGTCGGCGTGATCGGCTTCCCCTTGTTGTTCGACACCCAGCCTCGCCCCGTGTCGGTCGACATCCCGATCGAGATTCCGGATCGCAGCAAGACCAAGCCGCTCGCCCCGCCTTCGACGCCCGCGCCCACATCGACCACCGCGCCGTCGACCGGCGCGAGCACCGGTGCCACCGCGCCCTCCGGCGGCGGCATGATCACCGAATCGGCGGACGGCGCCGAGATCCCGCCGTCCAGGCCGGCACCCGCGGCGCCGCCCGCCGACACCAAGCCGGCCGCACCGGTTGCCGAAGCGAAACCGGAACCCAAGCCGGAGCCCAGGCCGAAGCCGGAGGCCAAACCCGAAGCGAAGGCCGAGGCCAAGCCCGACAAGCCGCCCGCCAAGCCGGCCGACGACGGCAATCGCGCCCGTGCCTTGCTCGAAGGCAAAGCCGCCGCCGCAGCAGCAGCAGCCAAGCCCGCCGTCGCAGCCGACGAAAGCGGCCGCTTCGTCGTCCAGGTCGGCGCCTTCGCCGATGCCGACAAGGCGCGCGAGGTGCGGCAGAAGCTGGAAAAGGCCGGGCTCAAGACTTACACCAACGTCGCGAAGACGGCCGATGGCGAGCAGCGTACGCGTGTGCGCGTCGGCCCCTTCGGCACACGCGCCGAGGCGGACAAGGCGGCGAGCCGCGTCAAGGGCTTGTCTTTGTCGGCCTCCGTCCTCAGCTTGTAGAACTGGCGTGGCGCTCTTCGACTGGATCGCCATCGTGTTGCTGGTGGTGTCGATGCTGTTCGGCCTGGTGCGCGGCCTGGTGTTCGAGGTGATTTCGCTGGCGGGCTGGGTGGCGGCCTTCTTCTGCGCGCAGTGGCTGGCGGACGATGCGGGGGCCTGGCTGCCCTTCGGAGACCCGGCGGCCACCTGGCGCTATGCGGCCGGATTCGTGCTGGTGTTCGTGGCGGTGGCTTTCGGCGTGGGGCTGGTCGCAGCGATCACGCGCAAGCTCATCGCGGCCGTGGGGCTGCGGCCGGTGGATCGCGTGCTGGGCGCGGCCTTCGGCGTGGCGCGCGGGGCGGTCGCCCTGCTGGCCATGGCAGTCGTGGTTCATTTGCTGGCGTTGGGCGACAGTGTCTGGTGGCACGAATCGCGCAGCGCCATTGTTCTCGATGCGGCATTGCAGGGCCTGAAACCCGCGCTGCCTGAAAAGTTGGCAAGCTACCTGCCCTGAGAGGATCGCTTCATGTGTGGAATCGTCGGCGTTGTCAGCAACGCACCCGTCAACCAGCTGCTCTATGACGCGCTGTTGCTGCTGCAGCACCGCGGCCAGGACGCGGCCGGCATCGTCACCCTGCTGGAACGCAAGTTCTTCATGCACAAGGCCAAGGGCATGGTGCGCGACGTGTTCCGCACGCGCAACATGCGGGCGCTGCCGGGCAGCGTCGGGCTGGGGCAGGTGCGCTATCCGACTGCCGGCAATGCCTACAGCGAGGAAGAGGCGCAGCCCTTCTACGTGAACGCCCCCTTCGGCATCGTGCTGGTGCACAACGGCAACCTCACCAATGCGCATGCGCTGCGCGCAGAGCTGTTCTCGACCGACCATCGCCACACCAATACCGAGAGCGATTCCGAAGTGCTGCTCAACGTGCTGGCGCACGAGCTCGACCGCGCGACGCGCGACGGCATGCTCACTTCCGAGACGCTGTTCGCCGCCGTGCGCAACGTGCACCGGCGGCTGCGCGGCTCCTATGCCGTGGTGGCGCTGATTTCAGGCCACGGTCTGCTCGCGTTCCGCGACCCTTACGGCATCCGGCCGCTGGCGATGGGCCGCAACGCCGACGGCACCGTGATGGTGGCCAGCGAGTCGGTGGCGCTCGAAGGCTCGGGCCATGTGTTCGAACGCAACATCGCGCCTGGCGAGGCCGTGTTCGTCGACCTGCAGGGCCAGGTGCACGCCGAGCAGTGCGCCGAGGCGCCGACTCTGAACCCGTGCATCTTCGAATTCGTCTACCTCGCGCGGCCCGACTCGGTGCTCGATGGCATCTCGGTCTACCAGGCGCGGCTGAACCTGGGCGAAACGCTGGCCAAGCGCGTGGTCTCGACGGTGCCGCCGAACGAGATCGACGTGATCATCCCGATCCCCGAATCGAGCCGCCCGAGCGCGACGCAGCTGGCGCACCTGCTGGGCGTTCCGTACCGCGAAGGCTTCGTGAAGAACCGCTACGTGGGCCGTACCTTCATCATGCCGGGGCAGGGCGTGCGCAAGAAGTCGGTGCGCCAGAAGCTCAACGTGATCGCGAGCGAGTTCAAGGGCCGCAACGTGCTTCTGGTCGACGACTCGATCGTGCGCGGCACCACCAGCCGCGAGATCGTGCAGATGGCGCGCGAGGCCGGCGCACGCAAGGTCTATCTCGCCAGCGCGGCGCCGCCGGTGCGCTACCCCAACGTCTACGGCATCGACATGCCGACCAAGGACGAGCTGGTTGCGCACGACCGCACCATCGAAGAGATCCGCGAGCTGATCGGCTGCGACGCGCTGATCTACCAGGACGTCGAAGGCATGAAGCGCGCCATCCTGAAGGCCATGCCGGGCACGGCGGGGACGCTGAAGCTCGACGGCTTCGATGCCTCGTGCTTCGATGGCGTCTACGTGACCGGCGACATCGACACCGAGGCCATCACGCGCATGAACGGCAACCGTCCCCGCATCGAGGAAACCGAGGAAGACTCCTCGCGCCTCGCGCTGCCCAATCTGAGCGAATAGAAGAAGAACCACGACGTGACCGATCGATCCCTGCCCCCCGGCCTGCACCGCGACACGCTCGCGGTGCGCACGGCGCTGGAACGAAGCCAGTACGGCGAGAACTCGGAGGCGCTCTTCCTCACGAGCAGCTTCGTGCAGCCCGATGCCGAGACCTCGGCGCGCCGCTTCGCTGGCACCGAGGAGGGCTTCACCTATACGCGCACCTCGAACCCGACGGTGGCGAGTTTCGAGCAGCGCCTGGCCGCGCTCGAAGGCACCGAAGCCGCGATCGGCGCGTCCAGCGGCATGGCTGCGATCCTCATGATGTGCATGGGGCTGCTCAAGGCCGGCGACCACGTGGTGTGCTCGCGCTCGGTGTTCGGCTCCACGCTCAACCTGATCGGGCGCGAGTTCGGCAAGTTTGGCGTCGAGACCACCTTCGTCTCGCAGACCGATGTCGCCGAATGGAAGGCGGCCATGCGGCCGAGCACCAAGCTGCTCTTCGCCGAGACGCCGACCAACCCGCTGACCGACGTGTGCGACATCCGCGCGCTGGCCGATCTCGCGCACGATGCAGGTGCGCTGCTCGCGGTCGACAACTGCTTCTGCTCGCCGGCGCTGCAGCGGCCGACCGAGCTCGGGGCCGACCTCGTGATCCATTCGGGCACCAAGTACCTCGAAGGGCAGGGCCGCGTGCTGGCCGGGGCCATCTGCGGCCCCGCGAAGCTCGTCAACGACGTATTCGGCCCGGTGGTGCGCACCGCGGGCATGGCGCTGTCGCCCTTCAACGCCTGGGTCGTTCTCAAGGGGCTCGAAACGCTGGGCATCCGCATGCAGGCGCATTGCGCCGCTGCGCTCGCGCTCGCGCAATGGCTCGAAACGCAGCCGGGCATCACGCGCGTCTACTACCCGGGCCTGGCCTCGCATCCGCAGCACGAGCTCGCGATGCGCCAGCAGTCGGGGCAGGGCGGGGCGGTGGTGTCCTTCGACGTGCAGGGCGGCGATCCCACAGCGGCGCGCGCCAACGCTTTTCACGTGATCGACAGCACGCGCGTGCTGAGCATCACCGCCAACCTGGGCGACACCAAGACCACCATCACCCATCCGGCCACCACCTCGCACGGCCGCCTCACCGAGGCGCAGCGCCAGGCGGCCGGCATCGGCCAGGGCCTGGTCCGCGTGGCGGTCGGGCTGGACCATATCGACGACATCAAGGCCGACCTGCTGCGCGGCTTGAGCACCCTCGCATGACGCAAAAGACCCGCACCCGCTTCGCTCCCTCGCCGACCGGCTTCATCCACCTCGGCAACATCCGCTCCGCCCTCTACCCATGGGCCTTCGCGCGCTCCACGGGCGGCGACTTCGTCCTGCGCATCGAGGACACCGACGTCGAGCGTTCGTCGCAGGCGGCCGTCGACGTGATCCTCGAAGGCATGCAATGGCTGGGCCTCGATCATGACGAGGGCCCCTACTACCAGATGCAGCGCATGGACCGCTACAAGGCGGTGCTGGCCGAGCTGCAGGCCGCGGGCCAGCTCTATCCCTGCTACATGAGCGTGGCCGAGCTCGACGCGCTGCGGGAGAAGCAGATGGCCGCCAAGCAGAAGCCGCGCTACGACGGCACCTGGCGCCCCGAGCCCGGCAAGACGCTGCCCCCAGTGCCCGAAGGCGTGCAGCCGGTGCTGCGCTTTCGCAATCCGCAGGGCGGCGTGGTGGCCTGGGACGACAAGGTCAAGGGCCGCATCGAGATCGGCAACGACGAGCTCGACGACCTCGTGATCGCGCGCCCCGACGGAACGCCCACCTACAACTTCTGCGTGGTGGTCGACGACATCGACATGGCCATCACGCACGTGATCCGCGGCGACGACCACGTCAACAACACGCCGCGCCAGATCAACATCTTCCGTGCGCTCGGCAAGGAGCCGCCGGTCTATGCCCACCTGCCGACCGTGCTCAACGAGCAGGGCGAGAAGATGAGCAAGCGCAACGGCGCCAAGCCCGTCACGCAGTTCCGCGACGAAGGCTTCCTGCCCGATGCGATGGTCAACTACCTCGCGCGCCTCGGCTGGAGCCATGGCGACGACGAGATCTTCACGCGCGCGCAGTTCATCGAGTGGTTCAACCTCGACCACCTGGGCCGCAGCGCGGCGCAGTTCGACGAGGCCAAGCTGCGCTGGGTCAATGCGCAGCATCTGAAGGCGATGGCCGACGACGCGCTGGCGCCGCTGGTCGCGTCGCAACTGCAGAAGCGCGGCATCGCTGCCGACGATCGGCTGCCTGCGATCTGCGGCCTCTTCAAGGACCGCTGCGACACCACGGTCGCGCTCGCGAACTGGGCCGCGGCCTTCTACGCCGACGTCGCGCCGAGCGAAGCCGATCGCGCGCAGCATGTGACCGAGGCCGTGCGCCCCGCGATCGCCACGCTGGCCGACAAGCTCGCAAGCGTCGCGTGGGACAAGGCCGCGATCGCAGCCGCCATCAAGGAAGTGCTGGCCGCGCATGGCCTCAAGATGCCCGCGCTCGCGATGCCGGTGCGCGTGCTCGTGATGGGAACGCCACAGACGCCGTCGCTCGACGCGGTGCTCTCGCTCTTTTCTCGTGAAACAGTCGTCACGAGATTGAAAGCAGCCTGATTTTTCAGGCTATAATTTGAGGCTCGACACCCAAGGGGGTATAGCTCAGCTGGGAGAGCGCTTGCATGGCATGCAAGAGGTCAGCGGTTCGATCCCGCTTACCTCCACCATCAGGGCGTCGAGAAACAAGCGCTGATCGCAGCGCGGTTCCGAAGGTTTTGACCCTATCGTCTAGAGGCCTAGGACACCACCCTTTCACGGTGGCTACCGGGGTTCGAATCCCCGTAGGGTCGCCAGTTTTCACCGCTCGGTGAAGCGGGCACAAGTCGCAGCACTTGGCTCCATATGGAGCGAACGTTGTCTACCAGGAGTGGTAGTTCAGTTGGTTAGAATACCGGCCTGTCACGCCGGGGGTCGCGGGTTCGAGTCCCGTCCACTCCGCCAGATTCCTCAAAGAGATCAATGGGTTGCAGCTTCATCGCTGTGACCCATTTTTGTTTTTGGAATCTTGGCACTATGCATGCGACGAGTTGAAGGTGCCGCGCTCCAGGATGCCTGTGCGCGCCAAGGGCACACGAGTGCAAAAGTCCAGCGGGAAGACATGCTGACGGCCGAGCCCAAGCCGCTTCAGGCTGCGCCGGATTTCGGATGGCGAATCATTCTTCGAAAACAGGACGCGACCTCCCGTGGTCAGAAGCGCAACCGCCGCTATGTCGAGGCCGGCATGTGTGTCGCAGAACATCACGCCAGGATAGACACGCCCGTTGGCCAGCTTGAGGACAGCGGCCACACTGAGTGAGAAGCCGTCGGCCGGCACTTCGGAGGTTGGCACGGGCTTCACCCAGGTTTCGTCCTGTTCGTCGACTTCCTCTTCGTCCATGGCGAACTCCCACACGGGGAACGCCTCGAGGTCCGAGGCCGTGAGTTCGTCGACCGGCTTGCGTGTGGCGATGGTGGCTTGCATGCGTTGCGTTCCAAGGGAGAGGTCTGTCAGGTGTCAGTTGTGATCTCATTCCAGGACTGAGCTTCGTACCCGACGAGCCAATTGATCGCGTGGTGACGTTCCTGTACGACCTCGATGTCCACCGCCGGCTCACTTGCACGGTGGCTTGGCTCTTTCGTCCTCTGCCTTGCGAGTGCGTGGAGCGTTTGAAGGTCGACCGCTGCGTCGAACAGTTCGTCCTCCGATCGAAGGCGAGCGGATTCGCGAAACACGGCAAGCGACTGATCTCCGTACGGCGGCAGCAGTTCCTCCAGCGTTCCGAGGCGGCACTGCTCCGCAGGAGACGGTATCTCCTCAATCTTGCAGAGAGCCCACAGGAGAACGAGGAGCCGCTCGCTTTGCCACGACATGTTGGCAACTTGCTTGGCGTTGCGGGCATCCATTCCAAGCAAGGAACGCTCTTCCGGCGTGAGCGCCGTTTCGAGATTCGACTCGTGCAACCATGCAACAAGCTCGGCTGCCGGTGCTCCAAAGCTCGCGGCTACGGCAGCACCCAAGGCAAGTGTGCGGTCCAGCACCTCGCCAAGCGAGCGCGGTACGTCGCCTTCTTCACCCCCGATCTCAATCGACCGCTGTGTCATGACACCAAAGGGCCAAACCGCCGAGCGACCAGTACGACGAAGAGAAGGACCCAGATCGCCGACCCCATGACGGCGGCCAGCCAGTCCTTCCATCCGATGGAGCCTGGGTACATGCGACCGAGAACAATGGGACTCGATGCGGCTTCATAGAGCGACCAACCTCCTATGGCAACGAAGATGGCCAGGCCCCACGTGCTGCCGCTTGAGGCTGAGTTGTAGGCAAATGCCGCGACGGCTGTGACGGCAACGAACCAAACCACGCTGATCCACAGGAACCCCTTTGCCATTTCGCTCTTCTCTTCCCCTTGCACCGATGGCTCGACCTTCTCCACGGCCAAGAGTAGGGCGGGCAGGGGTTTGCCTCCTAGCAGCGAAGCCGCAAGCAGCACGGCGCGAACGCCAGACCAAATGAGAAAGATATACAGCACCAGACTTGTTGATGGCATGCGAGAAACCCAATGTTTGACATGCGCGGCTGGCCGAGCATAGGCGACGTTCAGGATTCGACCTCAGGCTCGCGCCCACAATGAACTACCCAGCGGAGAGCACAAAGCCACGAAGCCAAGCGCATTGAGAACGACCGTTGCCCAGAATACGCTGCGGAACTCAGCCTTGGTGGACTTGTGACGCAAGAGCTGTTGCGCGAGGAGCGCGCCTGGCCATCCGCCAGCAAGGGCCAGAAGGTGAAGAGTGCTTTCCGACGTGCGCCAAGCTTGGCGGCGTGCAGCCGACTTGTCGACTGCGTATGCCAGGAACGTCAGCGCACTGCCCACGACGTAGACAGCGGCAAACCAGAGAGGCGGTCTCCAGAGCAAGCTGACTGCGACGAACAGGATCAAGAAGACAGGAATGGCGAACAGCGAGGCGGTTCCCCACTGTGCCGGAGGTTCGCCACGCGCATTGGGGCGCCTGCGGACGGGCTGCACGGGCGCAACGTTCTTTGCACGCTTCTTGCCCTGAGGCCCGAGTTCAATCTCGAACGAGAACACCTGATTGATCTGCGGCCGGCCAGTTCGGGCCTTGAACGCCTTGACGTGGACGAAGATCTCTTGTCCGCCTTGACTGGACTCGATGAATCCGAAGCCGCGTTCGTCGTTCCATGTCTTGAGAGTTCCTTCAAAGCGCATGTCGGGAGTCGTGATGAGGGCCTAGCGCTTGGCGTGAGGAGCGGGCGACGTGGAAGTACTCGTGCGAGACGGGCGGGATGACAGGATAACTTGGCGTCCAGCTCGAAGAGATCCTCGAATCAGTAGTTAAGTTCTACCTTTGTGCGGCCGAGCATTTTTCGGTCGCGGCTGCGCGAATCCTCTGTTGCCAAAAATTGACGAGTTGCCCGAGTTTCCCGTGCAGAAGACGTGCGCATCAGCGCTGCTCGCCCCACACTTGAGCCTGTCGCAAAAAGAGGCTGCCATGGAAAATCTGGATCTGGAAACGATCGAGAAAGCAAGAACCGCCATCGAAGAGGTGATTGCGGGTCGAAGTCTTGGGGTGCAGGCCGTGCCCTACTTTGCTCCCACCGATCTGGGCGTCCTCCCTTCATCCCAGCAGGAGGCGGAACTTCGGCTCAAGGAAGAGAACGATTACGGCAATCGCGTACGTGCCGGCATCCACATGAGCCTGAGTGCCGCAGAGGCCGCGCTGCGGGTTGCCGAGACCTTGCTGAGGGACGCCGCCTACTTCACGCTGAGCGAGCGCAAGCAGGAGCTCGCCAAGTGCGCGAACCGCGCGCGAAGGGCAAGCGCCTCCGCATCGCATGCGGCGGCCGTTCTTGCCGGGGAAGAAGCCCCGAAGACCGATGCGATGATGGAGATCAAACGGCTCGGGTCCGCCATGTTTCAGCGTTTCGGCCAGGTCCCCGAAGACAAGCCCTAGGCCGCCGGCAATACCGAGGGATTGAGCGCTTCTTTCAACCTTCCTTCGGCGAACTGGTTGATGTGGTCGAAGGCGATGCCGAAATGGCGCCCGAGCTGAGTGCGCCGCTGCTGGCGCTCGGCGAGCAGATCGGTGCGGCATTCCGGGATACGCCGTTTGCCAGATGAATTTCCGTGAGGGCAAACCTAAGCTGAGTCCGCACCAGCAAGGAGAAGCCCATGGAATATCCCGGACGCGTCGTCAAGCTCGGGGAGGTGGATGCCTCGGTCGTTCAGGCCGTGCGCGGCCAGCTCGATCGAATGATGGCGGGCGAAAGCAATCTCGATCCGCAGGGCACCGCATTCGACGCCGACATGAAGCGCGTGGTCAAGCTCTTCCAGGCCCGCCATGTCGATCCGGCAGGCCGTCCGTTGAAGCAGGACGGCGAGATCGGCTCGCTGACCTGGGGCGCCCTGTTCGGCCTGGACACCATCGCATCCGACAACGTTGCGGGCAGTGATCTGCTGGCGCAAGTGCTGGCGGTCGCGGCAGGCGAAGAGGCGAAGGAAGTGCGCGAGATCCCGATGAACTCGAATCGCGGCCCCGACGTCGAAAAGTACCTCGCGCGGACAGGGGCGTCACCCGGCTTGCCGTGGTGCTGCGCCTTCGTCTACTACTGCTTCGACGAGGCGTCGAAGAAGCTGGGCCGGCCGAAGAATCCCATGGTGCGCACCGCCGGTTGTCTCGATCACTGGAACAAGGCGCCTTCCAGAGGCGCGGCACGCATCCGCGCGGCCGAGGCCACGGACGACCCGACGTTGGTGAAGCCCGGAATGATCTTCATCATGGACCACGGAAAGGGCCGCGGCCACACCGGCCTGGTCGATGCGGTCGAAGCCGGCATGCTGAACACCATCGAGGGCAATACCGATGCGAGCAAGACGCGCGAAGGCGGCGGCGTCTACCGGCTGACCCGCAAGGTAGGGGAGATCAACAAGGGCTTCATCGACTACACGCTGGTCGGCTGAGAGGAGGCCGTTGTCGCATGTTTGCTAGCCATTCGGCGCCCATCGAATGGTGGATGCGCGCGCCGATTGTCGTGCGTAGGATTTCTCGATCGCCTTTGCCATCAGTGGCCGGTCGAAGAAGAGCACTGTGTGCTTATGTCCACCAAAGAAGAGTGAGGATGTCATGGTCAAGCCCAGCGCAACGGGGAATTCGTCTGCCCACGGGATCAAGATCGCCATCAAGTCCTTCGGGCCCACCAGCGAAGAACTGGCGTCGATCGGCGAGCGCTTGTCGCTCAATCCCGCGCTGCTCGACTACGTCGGGCATTCCAGGGCACGGCTCCTGTACGTCGAGGCGCTGGAGGAAGCCGATCCGGCCAAAGGCGGCAGGCCCAAACCGCCGAGCGCGTTCCGTGCCACCCTGTATGACGACAAACGTCATCGCACAATCTTGGCCGAAGGGCTGCTCAGCGCGCCGCGCAAACTGTCGCTGACCGAATCGGCCCTTCCCCCGCCGCCGTCGGATGCGGAATTCGCCGCTGCCGTCAAGATCGTGCGCCGTGATGCAGCCTTGGGTGCTGCTCTCGCTGGCGGCCAGTCAGAGCCATACCAGCCGATCCCGGCTCTTTCGCTGACCGAGTTGCCCGACGGAAGCATCGAACGCCGTATCGCCGTCGGCTTGCTCCCCCGGGGCCCCAACGCGGAGCACGAGATCGTCGCTGTCGATCTAGCGGCGCGCGCAGTGACTCGATTCGAGGGGCGTGCGCCTGGCAACGCGCGTCCTCACGGAGGCGGGTTGTGCGGCGTGCCGCATGATGCCAATCAGGCCACGGCCGCCAAGGGCACGGCCGGCCAAGTCTGGGTGACAGTGACTCAAGGCGGCCAGACCCTGTGGCGCTTCCTCGCCGTACGCCCGGCCGCGTCAAGTGGCACTAACGGCTCGGGCATCGAACTGCGCTTCGTCGACTACAAGGGCAAGCGCGTTCTGTACCGAGCCCATGTGCCGATCCTGAACGTCAAATACGACGCGGACGCCTGTGGTCCCTATCGCGACTGGCAATACCAGGAAGGAATGATCCAGGCACAAGGCATCGACGTGGCACCGGGCTTCCGTCTCTGTTCGGCGCCCGCCTCGACCATCATGGACACGGCCTCCGACACCGGGAATTTTCTCGGGGTCGGCATCTACGTGCGCGGCAACGAGGTGGTCCTCGTGAGTGAAATGGAAGCGGGCTGGTACCGCTACGTCAGTGAGTGGCGCCTTGGCACCAACGGCACCATTCGACCGCGCTTTGGTTTTGCCGCCGTCGAGAGCCAGTGCGTGTGCAACGTGCACCATCACCATGTCTACTGGCGCCTGGACTTCGATATTCGGACCGCGGGCAACAATCAAGTGCGAGAGTTCAATGATCCGCCCTTGGTCGGATCGAGCAAGTGGCACACCAAGTCATTCGAGATCCGCAGGGCGCGCGACTTTGCGCGCAAGCGCAAGTGGCGCGTGGAGAACACCGTCAGCCGGGAGGGCTACGACATCATCCCGAACGCGAGCGACGGGGTCGCCGGCGCCGAGCCAGATGCGCCCTTTGGTCGCGGAGACGTCTGGATACTGCGCTACCGGGGTAGCGAGATCGATGACGGTTCCGTCGCGATTGGCCCGCCGTACGAGGCCGACATCGATCGATGGGTCAATGGCGAGGCCATATCGAACCACGATGTCGTGGTCTGGTATGGCGCGCATTTCACGCATGACGTGAACCATGCCGGCCCGGCCCACCCTGATCACATCGTTGGGCCCGACCTGAAGCCAGTCAACTGGTAGTTGCGGCAGATACTCCTCTCAACGCACTAGTACAGTGACACGTAAATAACGGAACATGAATACACTCCGTCTATCCCCGTTGGGGTTACGAAGGAGTTCTCATGCGCCAGACCGAACTGCATTTGACCGAGAAGGATCGGTCGGTCATCGAGGAGATTCGAAGCAAGGGAATTCATCATTCGCGCGAAGTGAACCGGGCGCATGCGCTGTCGTGCCTGGATCGCGGGATTCCCGAGGCGCAGATCATGGACGTTCTGGGGATCGGACGCACCGCGCTGTGGCGCACCCGGTCGGCATACCTGCAAGGAGGCGTCGATCTCGCCGTGTTCGACGTTGCACGCTCGGGTCGGCCGCGACAGTACGACACCGATGCCGAGGCGCGAGTGACGGCACTGGCATGCTCGGCTCCGCCCGAGGGTCGCCAGCGCTGGACGATCGTCGAACTCGAACGTGCCGCGCGCCAGGAATTGGGCCTTGGCAACGTCAGTCGGGAAACCGTCCGGCGCATGCTCAAAAAAACGAGCTCAAGCCCTGGCGACGGCTGATGTGGTGCATCGGCACGCTCACCGAAGAGTACCGCTGCCGCATGTACAACCTGCTCAAGCTGTATGCCAAACCGATGCGCGGCGACGAGCCCGTAATTTGCATCGACGAGAAGAGTCTGCAACTCGTTGCTCATAGCCGCGAACCGTTGCCCATGGCGCCGGGCGAAGCGGCCAAGCTGGACTACGAGTACGTGCGCAAGGGCACGACCAATCTGTTCGTGGCGGTCGAGCCCAAGGCGGGACAGCGCGTCGTCTCGGTCACCGATCACCGGGGCAAGACGGACTTCGTCGGCTTCGTCCAGGCACTTCTCACCGACACTTATGCGACGGCGCGCCGCGTTCACCTCGTGCTGGACAACCTGAACATTCACTTCAGGAAATGCTTCGACGATGTGTTGGGAACGCGCGCGGCCAGCACGCTGCTGCGCCGGGTGTGCTTTCACTACACGCCCAAGCACGCAAGTTGGCTCAACATGGCAGAGATCGAGATCGGCATCCTCACGCGCCAATGCCTGAACCGCCGCCTCCCAAGTCAGCAACTTCTGCGACGCGAAGTCGATGCTTGGCAAACAGATCGAAACGCGCTGCGCCGAACCATCGAGTGGAAGTTCACTCGACAGGATGCAGATCACAAGCTCGGGCGTCATTACGTTTCGAAACTTGCGTGTTGATGTACTAGCTAGCCCTGCAGCGCGGCGATCAATGGGCAAGACACCCTGCCGCGGCTCGCGCAGCAGTCGTCCACCAACTTGGCCAGGACCGACTCGATGCGATGCAGGTCCGCCAGCTTGGCACGCACATCGGCGAGTTTTTGCTCCGCGAGTTGGCGCGCCTCGTCGCAATGCGCGCCATCGTCCAGGGTGAGCAAACCGGCGACCTCGTCGAGGCTGAAGCCCAGGCGCTGGGCAGACTTGACGAATCGGACCCGCGCCACATCGGCCTTGCCGTAGCGCCGGATGCTGCCGTATGGCTTCCCCGGTTCCGGCAGCAGTCCCTTGCGCTGGTAGAACCGAATAGTCTCCACATTGACGCCGGCCCTCTCAGCGAAGGCGCCGATCCTCAGGGTGTCAATCTCCTGTTCCATGCCGCTTGACTCCGTACTTGGGTACGGGAGTATTGTGAACTTATCGAACAGCCAAGGACCCGATCAATGGAATGGATCACGCGTGTGGCCGACAAGGCCGGTGCCTTGGGCAGCGTTGTCTCTGCAGCGTCGTGCCCGGCCTGCTTTCCGGCCCTGGCGGGCCTCGGCGCCGCCGCAGGCCTGGGCATCTTCAGCGCGTACGAGGGCCTGTTCCTCAACACCCTGCTCCCACTGTTCGCGGCCGTCGCGCTGGTCGCCAACGCCGTCGGCTGGTTCAGCCATCGTCAGTGGCATCGCAGCCTGCTGGGCATGATCGGCCCGGCGATCGTGCTCGCGGCCATGCTGCTGTTCTTCGGCCAGTGGTGGACCGCCAGGCTGCTGTACACGGGGCTGGCCTTCATGGTCGGCGTCTCGCTGTGGGATCTTTTGTCGCCCGCGAACAAGCACTGCAGCACAGATGGCTGCGGGACCGGGCAGGCGCGCCCATGACGGGAGGACAGAACTCGCGCAGCGCCTTGGTTCTCGACTCGGTGCTGACATGCCCGCACTGCGGCCACTCGAAACGCGAGGACATGCCCGTCGACGCCTGCCAGTTTTTCTATGAATGCGAGAGCTGCAAGACCCTGCTGCGACCGCAGCCCGGCGATTGCTGCGTGTTCTGCTCGTTCGGCTCGGTGAAGTGCCCGCCGGTCCAGGCGCGGAGGCAATGCTGCGGGGAGGGCCTGGGCGCCATCCCCGCAGATCGTGCCCAGATTACTTGACCGCCGCCACGACGTAGCCATTGGATGGAGGGGTTTGTGCCTCACAGCCACCGGCGAACCCTTTCCTTGTATGCGGCGTACTCTGGACCAAACAGCGAGGACAACGCGCGCTCCTCAGGCTTGATCTGGAATTCGTTGATGTAGAGCACGAACACGGGCACAAAGAGCAAGGTCCACACGTTTGACAAGTACACGGCCCACGCAAGCAGGTAGAGCAGAAGGCTGAGGTACATGGGATTGCGTGTGAAGCGAAAGGCAGCGTTGGTGACCAGAGACGATGTAGCCATAGGCTTGATTGGATTCATCGTGGTTCTTGCTCGCCAGAAGGAGACCATGCCCGAGACGCCGAAAACCAGGCCAACTGAAGCAAGAACAAGGGCAACCGATACGCGAGGGCCAGACGGCACTTCAAGCGGCGCGACCAGTGAGGACACGAGCCACATGAGGACGCCGAAAAGCAGCGCCACTGCAGGAGGCGGGACCTTCAGCTCAAGCGAGTTCATGGGGCTGCAACAACGCACGCTGCTCGTGCTCTTTACGCACTCCGTACGGGGTCCTGCCCCGCGGCTTGTACACCGACAGCACGGCGGGCACGAGCAACACCAGCAGGCCGACGGCGGCGATCAACTCCATCGCGAGATAGGCGGCGCGCGCCATTTGAGCGTTTTGACTGGTCACACCGGCAATGGCGAGCGCCAGGAAGCTGGCGATCGCGCCGAGCAAGCCGACCGAGGAGACGACATGTACGATGAGCGCGAACTTGCGGAGGCGGGGTGTCATGTCGTCACGTATATTGGGGTGATGCCGAAGCTGTGGAACGAGACGATCGAAGCGCACCGTCGCGACCCGCGCGGCCCTATTGGCGGCGCTGCCGTGCTCCCAGCACGCGGCGATATGCAGCGAGGTAGTTCGCCATCATCTGTGCCGCCGAGTACTGCAGAGCGTTCTCCAATCCCAAGGCGCGCATCTCCTCAAATCGCCCAGCCGCCTGCTCGATGGCCTGGGCCATGGCTTCGGGATTATGTGGATCCACGTAGCACACGCCAGGGCCTCCGATCTCATTCATCGGCGCCAGGTCGGACGTGAAGACCGGGCAGCCGCAGGCCTGCGCCTCGATCAACGGCCAGCCGAACCCTTCCTGCAGGGAAGGGAACAACAAGGCCGTGGCCCTGGCGTAGAGCGCGCGCAGTTCCTCATGGGAGACGTGTTGCAAGGTCCTTATCCGATCCGCAACGCCATGGTGGGATGCCAAGTCGATCAGGTCTGTCTCCAAACTCGGCCCCACGAAAACCAGGTGCTGCACGATAGGAGGGCCGCCGCATGCAGCAGCACGCTGCTGCAGCGCAATGAACGTCTCGACGACCGCCTTGCGATTCTTGCGCGGCAAGTCCGAGCCGACATGGATCAGGTACTTGTCGTTTGCGCACAACCCGAAACGCTCGATCAGTGCGTCGGCTTCCTCTGGCTGGACAAGATAGAAGCTGTCGTTGAGGCCGTTGAGCACCGTTGTCACCCTACGCTCATCCGCGAACTTCAAGCCCAGCAGCTCACGTCGCGTCATGTGCGAGACGCAGGCGATCAGGTCGGCCTTCGCAAGTCCCGACGCGATGAGCCGCTGGAACACGCGTCCGCTCCAACCGACGTTCCACCCTTGCACCATGCCTCTGGCGGCCTGCACGGCGATGACATCGTGGCAGGTGATGACCGTCGGGCTGCTTTTCACCCAGCGCACGTACATACTGTTGGAGTGATCGCAAATGTGAACGACGTCCGCCCAACGCGACTGCGTAGCAAGCGTAGGGATGAAAAGGACGAACTTGTCCAAGTAGCCAAGCCACTTCCACAAGAGGGACGTTTGTGGCACGCGCTGCAGCCACCGCTTAGGCGTGAGGATGCGCAGCTCGCAACCCTGGTTCGACAACTCACGCTCAAGGACTCGCATGAAAGCTCGCATGCTGGTCTGATTGTCAGGCACATAGTTGCCTATCAGCAGGATCTTCATGGGTTGGCGGCCCTCATCGATGCCACCGGACCGCGCAGTCGCTGCAGGCCTCGATGCATTCGGTGCATCTTTCATGTGGCATCTCGATCTCCTTGGGATGTGCCGAAACTCCGGCGAGCGGGGCGGCTGATTACGACTCGGCCGCGAAATACAGACCTGTGAAGGACGGAAATGAGCGTTCCGGGTAGCCCGGCAGGTACAGCGACCGCTCGTGGACTGCCCATCGATCCCGAAGGTGGTAGCCCAGTGCTTCGATGCTGCGTATCAATCGATCGCGGTTGAAAACATGCATGGGTGCAAAACAGCCTTCGCTGATGTTCTGCGTGGTGACGAAGTCATCGCCTTCGTAGAGCGGCAGCTTGTTGAGAAGGATGTGCATGGGCGCCTCAAGGCATCGCTTGAGCAGATCGCTCGGCCGCGCATCTTCCATGTAATGAAGAGCACCTGATGAGATCCAGATGTCAGCGCCGGCGCTGGTCAGGCCCTCTTCCAGATCGTCGGTGAAGCTCAGTGCCATCGCCCCGCGTTCTGCAGCCAGCCTGCGGCCGATGGCGACCATTGCCGGAACTTCGACGATGCGCCATGTCAGCGCCGATGGCATATCGATGTATGACCGATACGCGTGGTAGTGAACGCCGACCGAGCCGCCGATATCGAGCACGCTCGCGGCGCCGTGACGAAACGCTCGGTCAAGCCACCACATCATCGGATAGTCATAGGTAAATACCTGCCGGGTCCGGACCTCGACATACTCGGTGGCCAATGTGTCGTGATTGAATCCCGGATTCGGCGGCAGCCATTCGCGCGCGGCCGCAAAGCTCTCGAACACCCCAAAATAGAAGCCGAATCCTTCCTTGGCGAGGAATTGCTGCCGCCGCCACCGCAGCAACGCGGGTCGAGCGACCGGTCCTTCCAGTAGCTCGCGCATGATCTGCGCAGCACTCGCGTGTGTCATGGGAACCTCCTTTCCGGAAGTTGCGCCGTTGCGAGCGGCGCACTCTGAGGCCTAGCGCGCCGCTTCGAGCTTGGTGATGGTGAATTTGCCGTCGATCTTCTCGGCCTGGAAACGGATCTTGTCCCCGGCCTGGACCTTGTCCAGCATAGCGTCGTCCTTCACTTGGAAGACCATCGTCATGCCAGGCATGTCGAGACTCTTCAGAGGACCATGCTTGAGCGTGAGCTTCTTGCTTTCCTTGTCCACCTTGCGGACCTCGCCCTCGGCGAGGTCGCTGGCAGCGGACGATGGCGCAGCACCTGCAGTCGGTGCGGCGGTGCCACTGCCAGTCTGTGCGGAGGCCAAACCTGGGAGGGCGAGCGCAGTAATGGTGGCGGCGAGAGCGGTACGAATGTCGATCATGTGAGTTCCTTCGATGGAGTGGGGCGAGGGTGGCGCTACTTGCGAGCGGCCTTGGTTACGTTGACGGCGCCTTTCATTCCGGCGTCGTAGTGACCCGGCTGCAGGCACGCGAAGTCGACTTTCCCGGCCTTGGTGAACTGCCAGATGATCTCGCCCGCCTTGCCGGCGGCGAGCGTCACCATGTTCGGATCGGCGTGTTCCATCTCCGGATTCTTCTTCATGACTTCGTAGTGCTCCTTCAGCTCCTTCTCGGTGCCAAGCACCAGCTCGTGCTTGAGCTTGCCGGAGTTGGTGACCACGAAGCGCACGGTCTCTCCTTGCTTCACATCGATGCTGGCCGGGCTGAAGCGCATGCCGTCGGTCATGTCGACCTTGACCGTGCGGGTCGCCTTGGCGACGACGCCGGGCTTGCCGATGCGCTCTTCGGAGTGGTGGCCGCCGGCATGCGTGCCGGCGGCATGGACGCCTGTTGTAGCCAAAGCGCTCAACGCAGCCAAAGCGGTGTAGCGGAGGGTTTTCATGAAAGTCCTTTCAGAGGGTGGTTAAAGAAGAAATCAATGGCCCGAGTGACCGCTGGGCTTGCGGACCTGGACCTCGATGTTTTTGGCGGGCATGTTTTGCGCGGGCATGGCAGCTGAACCGGCGCCCTTGGCGCGCGGTGCCTCGGGCATCGTCGCGTTGAATTCGTACGCGACCTGGCCTTTGGGATGCTTGAACCAACCTGGGTTCGAGTAGTCGCCGGGCCTCTGTCCCCTGCGCACCTTGACGACGCTGAACATGCCGCCCATCTCGACGGAGCCGAACGGGCCTTCGCCGCTCATCATTCGCGCGGTGTTGTCGGGCAGCGGCATCTCCATCTCGCCCATGTCGGCCATGCCGCGCTCGCCCATCACCATGTAGTCCGGGACCAGCTTGGTGATCTTCTTGACCACGTCACGGTGGTCCACGCCGATCATGGTCGGCACGTCATGGCCCATCGCGTTCATCGTGTGGTGGCTCTTGTGGCAATGGAAGGCCCAATCGCCCTCTTCGTCCGCAAGGAACTCGATCTGGCGCATCTGGCCGACCGCCACATCGGTCGTCACTTCGTGCCAGCGGCTGCTCTTCGGTGTCGGGCCGCCATCGGTCCCCGTGACCACGAACTCGTGGCCGTGCAGATGCATCGGGTGGTTCGTCATCGTCAGGTTGCCGAAGCGGATGCGCACCTTGTCGTTCAGCCGCACGTTGAGCGAATCGATGCCCGGAAAAATGCGGCTGTTCCAGGACCACAGGTTGAAGTCCAGCATGGTCATGATCTTGGGCGTCGCGCTGCCGGGCTCGATGTCGTAGGCATTGAGCAAGAAGACGAAGTCGCGGTCGACCTCGTCGATCAGCGGGTGCCTGGCCTTGGGATGCGTGACCCAGAAGCCCATCATCCCCATCGCCATCTGCGTCATCTCGTCCGCATGCGGGTGGTACATGAAGGTGCCAGGGCGGCGCGCGACGAACTCGTAGACGAAGGTCTTGCCGGGCTGGATGGCCGGCTGCGTCAGGCCGGTCACACCATCCATGCCGTTGGGAATGCGCTGGCCGTGCCAGTGGATGCTGGTGTGCTCGGGCAGTTTGTTGGTGACGAAGATGCGCACGCGGTCGCCCTCGACCACTTCGATGGTGGGCCCCGGCGACTGGCCGTTGTAGCCCCACAGGTGGGCCTTGAAGCCGGGCGCCATCTCGCGCACCACGGGCTCGGCCACCAGGTGGAACTCCTTGACGCCGCTGTTCATGCGCCAGGGCAGCGTCCAGCCATTGAGCGTGACGACGGGGTTGTATGACCGCCCGGTGGATGGCGCCAGCGGCGGCATCGTGTCGGGTTTCGTCTGGAGCACGGGCTCGGGCAAGGCAGCCATCGCCACCTTGCCGACCGAAGCGGCGGCGATGGCGCCCGTGATGGCGCCTGCACCGCTGAGAAAGTTGCGTCTGTTTGTCATGTTGATCCGTAGAAGGAGCGCCGCTCAGTGAGCGGCAGCGGCCGCAGGCGGTGCGCCTGCGCTGGCCGTCGGTGCCGTCATGGCCGAGGGCTTGCCGATCACGGACGCCGCAAGCGCTGCGTCCGCCAGCCAGAACTGCTGCTGCGCGTTGATGGCGTTGTTCACGCTCGCGATCTGGTCGCGGGCCTCGGCCAGCAGCTCGAAGACGCCGATCAGCATCCCGTTGTAGCGAAGCACGTTCTCGTCGGCCATGGCCTGGCGCAGCGGCACGATCTCGTCGCGGTAGTGGCGCGCGATGTCGTAGGCCGTGCGATAGGCGGAATAGCCTTCGCGCAGCTGCGAGGTCGCGCCGCGCACGGTGGCGTCGTAGCGGTTGGCCGCAGCGAGCGCCTGGGCGTTCAGCGCGTTGCGCTGGGCGGATCCCCAGTCGAAGAGCGGCAGCCGGATGTCGAGCTCGAAACCGCGCCGCGTCCCTCGGGTGCCCGCCGCGTTGTCGAACACCGTGTCCCGCCGGATGCCGGCCTCCACGTCGATGAAGGTCGACAGCAGGTTGATGCCCTGCGACTTCCCGGCGACGTCGAGTTGCGCTCGGGCTTGCTGCACATCCAGGCGTTGCTCGCTGGCGGTCGCAGCCACGTCGCGTGCTTCGCGAGGTGCCTTGGGCAGATCCGGCAGGCGCTCAGGCAGCTTCAGCTTGGCCGCCTGGGCATCGTCCAGGCCAAGGGCGCGGACCAGCTCTTCACGCGCGGCCGTAGCCGCGTGTCGCGCCGATGCAAGCTGCGTCGTGGCGTCTGCATAGAACACCTGCTGGCGTGCGCGCTGCAGCTTGCTGAAATTGCCGACGAGCTGCATGCGCCGTGCGAGTTCGGCGCTGGCCTCGGCCGACTCCTTGACCTGCTCTGCATACTGCAGCGACTGCTGGGCCGCCACGGCACGCACCCAGGCTTGCCGCACCTGCGTGACCTGGTCCACCACCGTGCCGCTCAACTGCACTTGCGCTTGCGCGGCCTGGCTTCGGGAAATCGAAAGCCGCTGGGGCAGCAGGATGAGATCGACCAGTCCGAAAGACAGCAAGCGCCCGATCTCGAGCTCGTCGCCGAGGCGCATGCGCTCGAAGCTGAACACGGGGTTGGTCAGCCGGCTCGTCTGGTTGGCCGCAGCAATGTCGGCCCAGCTTTGCGCGATGAGCGCCTGGACTGCAGGACTGTTCGCAAGTGCCAGGCGGACTGCATCATCCTGAGAAAGCGGCTTGCCGAGCAACTCCTCGGAAAGCGCCGTGCGGGCCTCCCGCTGCTCCCTGGTTCGACTCAGTTCGAGTTTCCCCCCGGTGAACTGCGAGGCGGAGGAATTCGTCTCCTTCAGCGCATCGTCGATTCCAACGGAAGCACAGCCGGCGAGGAATGCAGCGGCGAGTGCGATCGAGGCAATCTGCAGCGTTCGCCTCACGGCTTTTCCTTCGGGGGTGCTGCCATCGGCGTGGACATCGAATGCCCGGCGTGCGGGTCATCGGTTTCGCCGGCACCCTCCTTGGCGTAGGCGCGCCAGCCTCCGCGTTGATAAACGGTCTCGTTGGCCTCCTTCCAGGGAATGGGCTTTTCTTCGGCGAAAGGCTTGTAGCCCTCCATGGCCGAGCGGAAAGAAAGCGGTGCCGCGGCTTCGGTGGCGGCCGCGGTGTTTGGCGCAGGGCTGGTCTGAGCGCCCGCTGCAAGAGCAGCCAGGGCGGGCAAGGCAGCCAGCCATCGGGCCGGCAAGAAAGTGAACATGGGATCCTCGCGATGTTCATGAACGGCATGTCGTCAGCGAGCCCGCGAAGGGCGTGACGACACGAGCGATGCATGCGCGTCCGCGCGCCGGCAGCCGAGCTGCCGGACGCTGGACGCGGTTACGCGCGAGGAGGTTTGTGAGGAACGCTGGGCGAGACAGTCGCCATCGCGTGAAAAGGCTCTGCAAGGTCGGCCTGCGGGAGACCGTGAAGAAGGGATGTCCCGAGCGTCGGCATCATCGCGACCGAATGACACGCCGCGCAGTTGCCACATTTGTGGAACGCATCGGACTGGTCGTCCTGCGCGCTCTGAGCGACGTGATGGTCCTCGCCATCGTCGCCGCTCACATTCACGTGATGATGCTCGACGCCTTGCGGCGAGGCATGGTCGCGCTGGCTGTGATCGTGCACCACGCCGGCACTCATCTGCGCCGGCTCAGATGCGCAAAACGCCATGGCCGCAGCCGCGTAGCCCTGAAAGGGCACTGCGAGCATCATGAGCCACAGCAGGATTGCGCGAAAGCTGACCATCGCTGAAATTGTAGTGGGCTTGTCAGGGGTTTGGCTATTCACCTAAGCCAGATACTGGCTACCGACCGCGTGCACGCGCGGGTTTGTTAGCAAGTTCCATGTGTGTGATGGTTGGCCTACCTTTCACGATTTCCGCCTGAAAGCGCACCTTGTCGCCGGGCTTTACCGCATCGAGCATCTTCTTGTTTCCGACGTCGAAAGCCATGGTCATCGCAGGCATCGCGAGATTGGGCAAATCCTCATGCTCCAAGACGATTTCACCGGATTCACGAAGGACGCGTTCGACAATGGCGTCCGTCAGCGGGAGCGAGGCAGTCTGACCGGGCTTGGCCGATTGCTTGGTCACTGACATCGCATTCGGGGATGTCTGCGTCTGGGCGCCGGCGGCCGTGAGCACCAGGCCGAGAGCCAGGAAAGAAGCGAATCTCATCCTGCGCCTCCAACGGTTGAACTGCCCGGGTAACTGGCAAAGACGCTATCCCGGCCTCGGCGATCAATGAGCAGCACCTTGTAGGGCTCGCGGCGGTTGCCGTACTCCATGCCAGGCGAACCAACGGGCATGCCAGGTACAGCGAGGCCGACGGCTTGCGGCTTCGTCGCCATCAGGCGCTTGATATCGGCCGCGGGCACATGACCTTCCAGGACATAGCCCTCCAGCGTCGCGGTATGGCAACCTGCCAAGCGCTCCGGCATTCCGAAGCGCCTGCGGATGCTGGACATGTCCGGAGTTTCCGTCACCCGCACGGAAAAACCGGCGGCCTTCAAATGGTCGACCCAAGCGCTGCAGCAACCGCACTCCGGGTTCTTGTAGACCTGGATCGGAGCAGCTGCAAGGGACTGGCCTGGCTGCAGGAAGGGGGTCGCTCCGATTGTGAAGAGGAATGAACGTCTTTTCATGTGAGTCCTTCGAGTGCGCTTGCTCGGTGGCGCCAGCGGTTTAGTCGATCACTCTGCTTGTGCGCAGACGCAGCGAGTTGGCAATGACGCTGACAGAAGACAGCGCCATCGCAGCCGCCGCAATCACCGGCGACAGGAGTATGCCGAAGAACGGGTAGAGCACGCCCGCCGCGAGCGGTATGCCGGCCGCGTTGTAGACGAAGGCGAAGAAGAGATTGGTTCGGATGTTCTTCATCGTCGCCTGCGACAGGCGACGGGCCCGCGCGATGCCCATGAGGTCGCCGTGTAGCAGCGTCACGCCTGAGCTCTCCATCGCCACGTCGGTGCCGGTTCCCATCGCGATGCCGACGTCCGCCGCGGCCAGTGCAGGGGCGTCGTTGACGCCATCGCCAGCCATGGCCACGGTGCGGCCTTCGGTCTTCAAGCGCTGGACGACCGACGACTTGTCCTGCGGGAGAACGTCTGCGATCACCTCGTCGATGCCGAGCTGGCGCGCGACGGCTTGCGCAGTGATTCGCCCGTCACCCGTGAGCATGACTACCCGTATGCCTTCCGCACGCAGCGCCGCAATGGCGGTCGCCTCGGTCGCGACGACCGGCTCGAGCGCCATTCCACAGATAGGGCAGCTTCCAGGCCCCATCTGACGAACCTGTGGGTGCATGGGGCAGGTGTACTCGACGTTCGCACCGCCGCCCGTCTTTATCGCAGCGCCGCGGTGACCACCAGACCCACCTCCGGCATCCCGGCCATCAGCACCGTGGTCTCGATGATCGTGTTGTCCGTGCGAAGCTTCCTCGGGAGTCGCGATGGGCGCGGTCGGATGGCGGGAATGTGGATTCATTGAGACCTCTTGTATTGTCAGTCTCGACCCTCCAACCATAGGAAGGTCAACAGGCTTCTGGTATCGGCCGCAGGCTAGGTCGCTAGGACTTGAGCCTTGGACCTGTGATGGCAGTCTGCGAACCCGCTGAGCTCGGCGAGTTCGTCGATGATGGGGCAGTCCGGCCGCTGGTCTCCCTGGCAGCAGTCCGCCAGCCGCTCCAGCGTGCGCTTCATGCTTTCCATCTCTTCGATACGCCGGCTGAGGTCGTCGGCATGCGTCAGAGCAATGCGTTTGACGTCGGAGCTTGCGCGGCGCTTGTTCCGCCACAGCTTCAACAGCTCAGAAATCTCGGCCATGCTGAAGTCGAAAGAGCGTCCGCGCCGAATGAACCGCAGCGTGTGCACATCCTTCTCGGTGTACTGGCGATAGCCCGAGTCCGTGCTGCCGACCTTGGACAACAGTCCAAGCGATTCGTAGTGACGGATCATCTTGGCATTGACCCCGCAACGGGCGGATGCCTGACTGATATTGAACGGCCCATCAAAGGTGCTGCACATCACGCACCTCCTTTCCAGCGCCGCGACGCATGCTGTTGCTCATCGACATCTCCTGTCTTTAGATTTCCGATTCAGGAAATATCAACTCTCCCATCATGGGAAGGTCAATCCGACATGTACGAACCCCACCTTTTTTCAGGGTTAAGCAGGCCTTGGGGACTACTTGAGCGGCAATTTCAGGATGCTTCCGCTTGCTGCCGCAGATGCATCAACATGCCCCGACACATGTGAGTCACTCATGGGTCGTTCCGCCCTTCGCGATCTGCGTCCAGGTCCGACCCTGGTCCTTGCTGAGAAACATGCTTCGCTTGAAGGTGGCGATCGCGATCTCTTCGCGCCGAACAGGGTTCTGCGCGATGTACGCCACAGCATCGTCTGTCGGCGCTGGGATCGGCACCTCTTCGGCCTTGGCCCTGGCCTTCAATACGATCCTCGCCAGCACCGCCTTGTCGGCATAGGTACTGAACCACAAGTGCTGCCCATCCAGATCGAAGCTTTCGGCAGTCACCATGCCGCCGACCAGCCGCTCGAAGCTCTCCGCCGAATTCCGGGACAGATAGAGTCCCTCGTCCGTGCCCGCGGCGACGACGGCAGCGTTGGTGGGATGCACGGCCAGGCTATGGAGCCAGCGCCCCAGTCCCTTGGCCGCGGCGCGTCGCCACCTGAGGCCGTCGGTCCGCGTGTGGTAGATGCCGACTTGGCTCATGCGGGTGTTTGCCTCTTTGTTGGCCACGTACACGGCGTTGGTCGCGAAGCTGGTTGCCAGTATGTGGAAGTCCGACTCGCCCGTGAGCCCGAGCTGCTGCCAGGTTTTGCCGCCGTCGCTGCTCTTGATCAGGCCAAAGGGATCGGTCAGCTCGGAACCCGGCGCCGGGTGCCCGCTGCTGTACAGCGCATCGCGCGTGGCGGAGAAGCCCATGTAGTCGTGCGCCGGCCCCTCCGCCTTGGACCAATGCCCGTCCGCGTACACGGCAAGGCCATGGTGGCTGGGGATCAGGAGCTGCTTTCCGTCAGCGCTATAGGACAGCCCGTGGACGTGAGTCAGGGTCACCGGTTGGCCGGCGCGAACCGGCGGCGCCGCGAGGACGCCAAGTGCGCATGCGAGCATCCAGGCGTGGAGAGTCTGTCGTTGGGCGAGGCTCGCACGAATCATCTGAGGCCTCCGGTCCTCGTCATGATGATTTGTGTATCGGCAGGTAGAACAGTTCCTCGCCACGCAAACCAGCTTCTTGATCCGGCACCTAGACTGTCGAGTCCGCCTGCAAGATTTGGCGCTTGGCAGCAACAGGATGGCGGCCCGCAAATCCGGTGAGGGCGGCGAGCTCGTCAATGATCGGACAGTCTGGCCGCTCGTTTCCCTGACAGCAATCCGCCAGCCGCTCCAGCGTGCGCTTCATGCTTTCCATCTCTTCGATGCGCCGGCCGAGATCTTCCGCATGTGCGAGCGCGATGCGCTTGACGTCAGCGCTTGCACGGCGCTTGTTCTGCCACAGCTTCAGCAGCTCGGCAATCTCGGCCATGCTGAAGCCGAGCGTGCGCCCTCGCCGGATGAAGCGCAGCGTGTGCACATCGTTCCCGGTGTACTGGCGGTAGCCCGAGTCCGTCCGGCTGATCTTGGGCAACAGGCCGAGAGATTCGTAGTGCCGGATCATCTTGGCGTTGACCCCCGAGCGGGTGGCTGCATCGCCGATGTTGAACGGCCCCGCAAAAGTACTGCTCATCACGCACCTCCTTTCCAGCGCCGCAGGAGCAGCGCATTGCTCACCACGCTCACGCTGCTGAAGGCCATCGCCGCGCCGGCGATCACCGGGCTCAGCAGGCCGAAGGCCGCGAGCGGGATGCCGACCACGTTGTAGACGAAGGCCCAGAACAGGTTCTGCCGGATCTTGGCGTAGGTGCGGCGCGAGATGTCGATCGCGTCGCTCACCAGCGCCGGGTCGCCGCGCATCAGCGTGATGCCGGCCGCATGCATCGCGACGTCGGTGCCGGTGGACATCGCGATGCCGACGTCGGCCGCGGCCAGCGCCGGCGCATCGTTGATGCCGTCGCCCACCATCGCAACGCGCTGGCCCTCGGCCTTGAGCTGCGCGACCACGGCGGCCTTGTCTTCGGGCAGCACCTCGGCGCGCACGGTGTCGATCTTCAGCAGCTTCGCCACCGCCTCGGCGCTGCCGCGGTTGTCGCCGGTGACCAGCGCCGTGCGGATGCCCTGCGCGTGCAGTTGTTCGATGGCGGCCGCGGCATTCGCCTTCGGCGCATCGCCGAAGGCAAGGAGGCCGATCAGCTTCGGACCTTCGCTGACGTCGGCCAGCCAGGACACGGTGCGGCCTTCGGCCTGCAGCTGCGAGGCGCGCGCGTCGAGCTTGCCCAGCGGCACCGAGAGCTCGCGCATGAAACGCGTGCTGCCCAGACGCAGCGCGCGGCCCTCGACCGTGGCCGCCATGCCGCGCCCGGCCGCGGCGCGCACTTCGCCGGCGCGCGGGATCGCGAGGCCCATCTGCTGCGCTCGCGCGAGCACCGCGCGCGCCAGCGGATGCTCGCTGCCCGCCTGGATGGCTGCGCTTGCGCGCAGCAGGGCGGTTGCATCGCCGTCCACCGCTTCGAAGGCCGCCAGTTCCGGCCGACCTTCGGTCAGCGTGCCCGTCTTGTCGAAGGCAACGATCTTCACGCTGTGCGCCACTTCGAGCGCCTCGGCGTCCTTGATCAGCACCCCGTGGCGCGCGGCCACGCCGGTGCCGGCCATGATCGCGGTCGGCGTCGCCAGACCCAGCGCGCAGGGGCAGGCGATCACGAGCACGGCCACCGCATTGAGGATCGCGGCTTCCCAGTCGCCCGTGCCCAAGCCCCAGCCGAGCACGGTCACGAGCGCGATGCCGATGACGATCGGCACGAAGACGCTGCTGACCCGGTCGACCAGGCGCTGGATCGGCGCCTTCTTCGCTTGCGCGGATTCGACCAGCCGCACGATGCGCGCGAGCGTCGATTCCGCGCCCACCGCGGTGGTCCGGACGACGAGCAGGCCCTGGCCGTTGACGGCACCGCCGGTCACCGCGTCGTCCACCTGTTTGGCGACCGGCAGGCTTTCGCCGGTGATCAGCGACTCGTCGACCTCGCTCGCGCCCTCGGCCACGAGGCCGTCCACCGGCACGCGCTCGCCGGGCCGCACGACCACCAGGTCGCCGACCTGGACCTGCCCGAGCGCGACGTCCCGGTCCACGCCGTTGCGGCGCACGCGGGCGCGCTCCGGACGCAATGCATTCAAGGCGCGGATCGCCTCGGTGGTCTGGCGCTTGGCCCGCGTCTCCAGCCACTTGCCCAGAAGCACCAGCGTGATCACCACCGCCGAGGCCTCGAAGTACAGATGCGGCGGCATGCCGTGGCCCGCATGGGTATAGAGCAGGTAGACGCTCAGCCCGTAGCCGGCCGTGGTGCCGAGGGCCACCAGCAGATCCATGTTGCCGGCGCCAGCCTTCAGGGCTTTCCATCCGGCGCGGTAGAAGCGCGCTCCGAGCCAGAACTGCACCGGTGTCGCCAGCGCGAGCTGCAGCCAGCCGTCGAGCATCCACGCGCTGCCGAACAGGAGGCCCAACATCGGCAGCATCAGCGGCGCCGCGAGCAGGGCCGCCACCGCGACCGGCCACCAGTCGGGCCAGCGGCGAGCGACCGTGGCCGGCGCAACGGGCGCCTCCTCCTCGACCTCGTGCGCGGCATAGCCCGCCTTCTGAACGGCGGCGATCAGGCTGTGCACGTCGAGCGAGCGGTCGGCGAACGCGACCTCTGCCTTCTCTGTGGCCAGGTTCACCGTCGCGGAAGCCACGCCCGGCACTTTGGCCAGCGCCTTCTCGACGCGCGAGACGCAGGATGCGCAGGTCATGCCCTCGATCTGCAGACTCAGCGTCTGCTCGCCGGCGTCGTGGCTCGATGCGGGCGGCCGTAGCGCCAGGCTGTCGTTCATGAACTCTCCTATTTCCAGACGGTGTTGCAGCTGGCAAGGAGCTTCAACCTTCCCATGATGGGAGAGTCAAATGATCTCACGGGACAACCTTGTTCCGTGCGCGGTCTACGGGTGGTCCGTTCTCGCCGGCTGCCGTTTAATCTGGCTGTGGAAAGGTAAACGAAAGTATTAGACGCGACGAAGCGCGCCGGGGAGATGCGATGGGAGATTGCACCGCGATTGCCATGCCGTCCTCTGCAACCCATAGGCTGTGGATGGATGACCCTGCAAGTTTTTCGACCTACAGGATTGCTACGTTGCATCACAACCTGCACGAGCATCCTCTGTTTCAGATGCGCGAACTCGCGAAGCTCGCCAAGGAGCTCGTCCCGTTCGGCCAGTGCCGGTTCATGCGGCCGGACATCACCCCGGCTTCCAAGATCGCGCACGACAGCCTGCATCCGGACGGGCGCAGCATCGACGAGTGTTTCGAGCGCATCGAAGAGCTGAATTCGTGGCTCGCCCTCTACAACATCGAAGCCATTCCGCGCTACCAGGCCTTGCTGTTCGACATCGTCGGCACCATGCGCGCGGATGTCGAACGCGAGCAGCCGGGCATCTTTCGGGTGAACGGTTTCGTCTTCATCACGGTGCCGCCCTCGGTGACGCCCTTCCACATCGATCGCGAGAACAACTTCTGGCTGCAGTTGCATGGGCGCAAGACGCTGTACGTCTGGGACCATGCGGATCGCAGCATCGTGCCGGCCGAGGCGGTGGAGGATTTCATCGTCACCCATTCGCTCAGGAAGGTGCGCTTCAAGGAGGAGTTCAGGCCTCTCAGCCACGAGTTCAACGCCCGTCCGGGAGACGGCGTCTATTTCCCGAGCACCTCGCCGCACATGACGAGTTCCGATACCGCCTGGACCTCCCCGGGTGACCGCGTGTCGATCTCGGTCGGCGTGACCTTCTACACCTCGGTCACGCGCATGACCGCTCGCGTCCACCAAGTGAACCGGGTCTTGCGCAGGTGCGGCCTCTCGCCCGCCTACCCCGGCGAGTCGCCCGCGGCGGACGCACTCAAGGCGCCCGTGGGCCGGCTGATCGGTGCGGCGCGATCTTCGATCGTCAAGAGGATCGGGCCGGCCGCGCGCTTCAAGCTGTCGACGGCGCCGCCGCCGGGCTCCTACTAAGAAGCACTACCCGCCCCCCATGCTTCATGCGCCAGGGTCGGGCCTGCCCGATGAACAACTACTGAGCGCGAAGCCTCAGCGGCGCATCGTTTCCCGCCGCGTGACCGGCGGCGCGTTGTTGCCCCACGAGCCGCGGATGTAGGTCAGCACGGCGGCGATGCCGTCGTCGTCGAGCACATGGCCGAAGGGCGGCATGCCGTAGGGCCGTGGATTGCCGGCGGTGGAGGGCAGGAAACCGCCGTGGCGCAGTGCCTGCACCAGGTTGACCGTTGAATCCATCTTGACCGTGCGGCTGCCCGCCAGAGCCGGGTAGGCACCCTCGGCGCCTTGGCCCGCGTCGCCATGGCAGTAGGCGCATTGCTGGTCGTAGATCTTGGCGCCGCGCGCCATCACGCCGGCATCGCGGCGCGCGGGTGCTGTCGCTGCAGCAGTCGGCGCGCGTTCGGGCAACTGCTTCAGGAACACCGCCATCGCCTGCAGATCGGCCTCGCTCAGGTGCTGGGTGCTGCGGTACACCACGTCGGCCATCGGCCCCATGACCGAGCCGCGCGGCGAAGTGCCGTTCTTGAGCAGGGCGACCACGTGCTGCGTGTCCCAGTCGGCCACGCCGGCCTCGCGCTTCGAGTTCAGCGAAGGCGCATACCAGTTCTCGACCGGGCCGCCCGCGAGGCCCAGCTTCTCCTCGGTGGCGCCCAGCACGTTGCGCGTGCCGTGGCAGGCGATGCAGTGGCCGAGGCCGTCGACCAGGTAGGCGCCGCGGTTCCATTTGGCCGGCTTCGCCGGATCGGGAACGAAGCCGCCGGGCGAGAAGAAGAGCGCGCGCCACACCGCGAGTGCCGCTTGCGTGTCGTAGGGAAAGCGCAGCTTGTGCGGCGTGTTCGGCGCCGGCGCGGGCGGCACGGTCCGCAGGTAGGCGTAGATCGCGTCCGAATCCTCGCGCGACACGCGCGTGAAGTTCGGATAGGGGAAGGCCGGGTACAGCAGGCGTCCGTCCTTCGAACGTCCGTTGTGCATGGCGCGCCAGAAATGCGCCGCGCTCCAGCTGCCGATGCCGGCGCTTTCGTCGGGCGTGAGGTTGCTTGCGTACACGGTGCCGAAGGGCGTGTCGATGCCGAGCCCGCCGGCATAGGGCGCGCCGCCGCGCGTCGTGTGGCAGCCGGCGCAGTTCCCGGCCAGCGCGAGATAGCGGCCGCGTTCGACCTGGGCCGGCGTGGCACTGAAGGCTGCAGGGACGTCGGGCAGCTTGTCTTCGCCGCGCAGGTTGAACGCGACGATCGCAAGCGCGGCCAGCACCAGCAGCGCGAGTACCCCAAGCAGCGCGTAGAGGAGGCGTCGCATGGCTAGGGCCCCATCGCGCTGCAAGGGATCGGCAGGGGTCCCGGCAGCGCGGATGCGGGCTTGGGATTCGCCGGCACCGGCTGCAGGGCCAGCCAGCTCGCCACCGCGTTGATGTCGGCCGGGTTCAGCTTGCGTCCCACCTTGGCCATGCAATCGGGCGGCAGCGCATGGCGGCCGTTGTTGAGCCAGTCGCCGAGCTGCGACGCGAGGTAAAGGCGAGGCAGGCCGAGCAGCGAGGGAATGGCGGGCGCCACACCGGTGAGCGCTTCGCCATGGCATTGCGCGCAGGCCGGAATGCCGCGCCGCGCATCGCCCTGGAGGGCGAGGGTCTTGCCGTGCTGCAGGCTTTGCTCCGACGCGTCGGAGCGGGTCGGCACGGGTGGATAGGGCAGGTCGAGCCCGGCGAAGTAGCCTGCGATCTCGCGCAGGTAGGCATCCGAGAGGTGACGCACCATGTGGACCATGTCGCTGTTGAAGCGCCGGCCGTCGCGAAAGCTCAGCAGCTGGTTGTAGAGGTAGCCCTCGGGCTTGCCGGCCAGGCGCGGGAAGTAGCCCGCGTTGGTGCTGGCGCCTTCGCGGCCGTGGCAGGCAATGCAGGCTGCCACGCGCTGCTCGATGGTGTCGGGGACGCGGGTGGGTGTCGCGGCGGCGGCAGGCGGCAGCGGCGCGAGACTGCAGGCGGCGAACAGCAAGGCGCGCCAGTAGCGTGGGATGTTCATGGGTTGCGCGCGATTCTCCCCGCATGGCCACCGGGAGAACAGGCTCAGTGCGCGCTCCGGCGACCGGATCAGTTTGCAGTCGCAGGGCGCTACAGTGCCTGCATGCGCATCCTTTTTTCGCGGATGGTCGGCTGGCAGCGCCTGCTGTGCTGCGCGGTCATCGGCCTGGCGGCGGCCCTGCTGCCCTGGCCGCTGGACGGCATTGCGCGCGGCCTGCTGGGCTGGTGCTTCGGCGCTGCCTTGTACCTGCTGTCGGCCTGGTGGCTGGCCGAAATCTCGGATGCCGAGAGCACGCGGCTGCGCGCGCAGTCGCTGGACCAGCCCAGCGCGCTGATCCTGGCGAGCATGTTGAGCGTGGTCGGCGCCAGCGTGGTGGCGATCGCGATGCTGCTGCAGCAGGTCAAGCAGATGGGCGGCGTGGAGCGCGCCGGCCATATCGCGCTCGGGCTGGTCGCGCTGGCGGGATCCTGGCTCATGATCCACACGATCTACGGCTTTCATTACGCGCACCGCTACTACCAGGTGGAACGCGGGCGCAAACACCCGGGGCTGGATTTCCCCGGCAAGCTGGACCCCGACTACTTCGACTTCCTCTACTACGCCTTCGTGGTCGGCATGTGCTCGCAGGTGTCCGACGTGCAGGTCAGCTCGCGCGAGATGCGGCGCATCACGCTCGTACACAGCGTGCTGTCCTTCGCCTTCAACATGCTGGTGCTGGCGCTGTCGATCAACGTGGTGGCCGGCGTGATCTAGGCGGGGGCGCGCTGCCGGCGTCCCAGCTTGACCAGCCCGGTCGACAAGGCCACGCCGCAGACGATCACCACCGCGCAGATCAGCATCCACTGCGTGATCTCCTCGCCGAGGAACACGGCGCCGTAGAACAGCGCGAACACCGGCACCAGGAAAGTCACGGTCAGCGCGCGCGCCGGCCCGGCGGTCTCGATCAGGCGGAAGAACAGGATGTAGGCCAGCCCGGTGCAGGCGGTGCCCAGCACGATGAGCGCGAGCCAGGCCTGCAGGCTTGGCATCGTCGCCGGCCAGAGCCAGAGGGCCGGCAGCGCGAGCGCCAGCGTGGCGCCGATCTGGCTTCCGGTTGCCGTTGCAAGCGCCGGCACGCCGCTCAGGTGCTTGCGCGTCAGGCTGGCCGCGAAGGCATAGCAGATGCAGGCCGCGAGGCAGGCGCCGATGGCCCAGCGTGCGGCGGCCTCATCGGCCCCCGATTGCAGGCCCGCGCTGCGGCCGGCCAGCATCGCGACGCCGGCGAAGCCGATCACGAGGCCGATGCTGCGCGAGCGATCGGGCCGTTCGCCGAAGAAGCGCCAGGCCACCAGCGCGCCGAACATGGGCACCGTCGCATTGATCACCGCGGCCAGGCCGCTGTTGATGGTGAGCAGCGCGAAGCAGAAGAAGGCGAAGGGCAGGCCGGAGTTGAGCACGCCGATGCCCAGCGCGGGCTTCCAGTATTGCCTGAAGCTGGACCATTGGCCGCGCATGAACAGGAGCGGCAGCAGAAACAACATCGCGATCGCGACGCGCACCGCGGCCGTCGGCAGCGCGCCGAATTCGGCGGCGCCTACACGCATGAACAGGAAGGAAGCGCCCCAGAGCATGCCCAAGAGCACCAGATCGACCAGCCAGCGGCGGTTGGCCGGGCGTGCGGCGGTTGGCAGCGGAGCAGCGGCCGTCGTGCACTCGCCTTCGCTCACAGCGCACCTTCCAGTTCGAGCAGCGCGCTCTTGCGTTCGAGCCCGCCCGCATAGCCGGTCAGCGAGCCGTTGGTGCCCAGCACGCGGTGGCAAGGGACGATCACGCTGATCGGATTGCGGCCCACGGCGGCGCCCACCGCGCGCACGGCGGCCGGCTTGCCGATGCCGGCGCTCAAGGCGCCGTAGCTGATGGTGCGGCCCGCCGGAATGGCGAGCAGGGCTTGCCACACCGCCTGCTGGAAGCCGGTGCCGTGCGAGAGGTCGAGCGGCAGGTCGAAGTGCTGGCGCTTGCCGGCGAAGTAGTCGGCGAGCTGCGCGGCCGCCTCGCGCAGCACCGGGTGCTCCGCATCTGGCTGCCAGCCGCTCGTGTCAGGCCAGTGGCGTTGCCGGTCGAACCAGACGCCGGCCATGCCTTCGTCGGTGGCGGCCAGCGTGATGCCGCCGAGCGGGCTCTCGATGTGGGTGCTGTAGATGGTGGTGTTCTTGAATTTCATGGCTGATCGGAAGGAAGTGCTGCCGTGGCATCGGCAGCGGGTAGAGGACTGTGCCAGGCGCGCAGCACCGCGTAGCTGCGCCAGGGGCGCCAGGCTTGCGAGGCTTCGGTTGCGGCGCGTGCAGAGGAGACGCCGAGCGCCTTCTGCAGCGCGACGTCGCCGGCCGGGAAGGCATCGGGCCAGCGCAGCGCGCGCATCGCGATGTACTGCGCGGTCCAGTCGCCGATGCCGGGCAGGGCCTGCAGGGCGGCGAGCGTGGCGGGCACGTCGGCGCCGGCATGCAAGGCCAGCCGGCCGGCTTGCACCTCGCGGGCGAGCGCGCTCAACGCGGCCTGTCGTTGCCGCACGATGCCGAGCTGGCCCAGCGCATCGCCGCTCGCGCCGGCGATGGCCGCGGGCGTGGGGAACAGGCGGTCCAGCCCGGCGATCGGCGTCGCGATCGCTTCGCCGAAGGCCTGCACCAGTCGCGTGCCCATGGTGCGCGCCGCGGCCACCGTGATCTGCTGGCCGAGCACGGCGCGCGCCGCGAGCTCGAAACCGTCGACCGTGCCCGGCACGCGCAGCCCGTCGCCATGCGGAAAGCTCGCATGCAGCGCACTGTTGATCGCCATCGGCTCGGCATCCAGGTCGAGCATGGCGCGCACGCGGCTGATCACGATCGGCAGCACCGCGGCCAGCGAATCGCCGACGCGCAGCAGCAACTGCTCGCGCTGCGCGTCGAAGCGAAGCTGGAGCCAGCCCGCATGCACGTGTTCGCCCTGCACGACGCGCAGCGTGCGCGCCAGCTGCGGCGTGCCGCCGGCATCGGTGATCGACTCGACGCCGCCGAGGGCCCGGCGCGCGAAGAAGCCCAGCATCGCCGCACCGTCATAGGGCGGTCGAAAGCCCAGCCGCACGTCGATGGCCTCGCCTTCGCGACCGTCGCCCGCAGGGCCGGCGCGCCGCAGCGCGCTCGGATTGAGGCCGTAGTGTGTCACGAAGGCCGCGTTGAAGCGGCGCACGCTCGCGAAGCCGCTGGCCAGTGCGACCTGCGTCATCGGCAGCCGCGTGTCGGCGATCAGCTGCTTGGCGGCCAGCAGGCGGCGCGTCTGCAGGTACTGCAGCGGCGACACGCCGAACTGGGTCTCGAAGATGCGGCGCAGGTGGCGGTCGCTCACGCCCAGCCGCGCGGCGATGCGGGCGGCGCCGGGGCCGTCTTCGTCCCAGGCATCGGGTTCGTCGATCAGGCGCGCGGCTTGCAAGGCAAGGATGCGCGATGCGTCCTCGGTCGACCAGCTCGCGGCCCGCGGCGCGAGTTCGGGCCGGCAGCGCAGGCAGGGCCGGAAGCCCGCGGCCTCGGCCTGTGCCGCATGGCGGAAGAAACGGCAGTTCTCGCGCCGCGGCAGCTTCACGCGGCAGACCGGGCGGCAGTAGACGCCGGTGGAGGTCACGCCGGTGAAGAAGGAGCCGTCGAAGCGTGCATCGTGGGCCTTCATGGCCAGGTAGCAGGCGTCGCTCTCGAGTCCGGCGGTGGGTGCGATGGCGGGAGACATGGGGGAATGATAGGTGTCCGTGCGCGCAGAAGTAGCCATTTCCGGACATTTGGCTCACGAGGGCCATGCCTACAATGGTCCTCAGTTTGTGAACTTTCAAAGGAAGCCCATGCAGCTCAGCGCATCGATCTTCAAGGCCTATGACATTCGCGGCGTCGTGCCGACCACGCTCGACGCCGAGGTCGCCGAGGCGCTCGGCAAGGCCTTCGGCAGCGCGGCGCGCGCGGCCGGCGAGAAATCGGTGGCGGTGGGGCGAGACGGGCGCCTGTCGGGCCCCGCACTGGTCGAGGCCCTGATCCGTGGTCTGGTGGCCACCGGCATCGAAGTGATCGATGTCGGGGCCGTCACGACCCCGATGCTCTATTTCGCGGCCAACACGCTGGCCAACAGCGGCATTCAGGTCACAGGAAGCCACAACCCAAAGGATTACAACGGTTTCAAAATGGTACTGGCCGGCCGTGCGATCTACGGCGACGAGATCCAGGGCCTGTACAAGGTGATGGAAGCCGGCAGCGCCAAGCTCGCCCCGGGCGGCAGCGTGCGCAAGGTCGACGTGACCGAGGCCTACACGCAGCGCATCGTCGGCGACATCAAGCTGGCGCGTCCGCTCAAGATCGTGGTCGATTCGGGCAACGGCATCGCCGGCGCGTCGGCCCCGGCCATCCTGCGCGCCATCGGCTGCGAGGTGACCGAGCTCTTCAGCGAGGTCGACGGCGACTTTCCCAATCACCACCCGGACCCGAGCAAGCCCGAGAACCTCAAGGACCTGATCGCCGCGCTGCAAGCCGGCGATGCCGAACTGGGCCTGGCCTTCGACGGCGACGGCGACCGCCTCGGCATCGTCACCAAGGACGGGCAGAACATCTATCCCGACCGCCAGATGATGCTGTTCGCGCAGGACGTGCTCTCGCGCGTGCCGGGCGCGACCATCATCTACGACGTCAAGTGCTCGCAGCGCCTGGGCCCCGCGATCGAGGCCGCCGGCGGCAAGCCGCTGATCTACAAGACCGGCCACTCGCTGATCAAGGCCAAGATGAAGGAGATCGCATCGCCGCTGGGCGGCGAGATGAGCGGCCACATCTTCTTCAAGGAGCGCTGGTTCGGTTTCGACGACGGCACCTATGCGGGCTGCCGCCTGCTCGAGATCCTGAGCAAGACGCCGAATTCGAGCGACACGCTCAACGCACTGCCGACCAGCTTCTCGACGCCCGAGCTCAACGTGAAGTGCGCCGAAGGCGAACCGCACGCGGTGGTCGATCAGCTCGTGAAGACCGCGAAGTTCGATGCCCCGGCCAAGGTCTCGACCATCGACGGCGTGCGCGTCGACTGGCCCGATGGCTTCGGGCTCATCCGCGCCTCCAACACCACACCGGTGCTGGTGTTGCGCTTCGAAGGGCAGACGCAGGCGGCGCTGGACCGCATCCAGAAGGAGATGCTCGCGCTCCTGAAGAGCGCGAAGCCCGACGCCACCCTCGCGGAAGCCGCGCACTGAATTTTCGAAGCGTGCGTTCGTTGCTGCTGCGCCTCTACGGCGTCTTCACTTCTCTGGCCGAACCCCTGGTGCGGCGCAAGCTGCGGCGCCGGGCCGTGGCCGAGCCCGGCTACGCGCATGCGGTAGAAGAACGCTTCGGCCACTATGACGAAGCTGCGAGCGGCACCGGCTGGTGCTGGATCCATGCGGTCTCGCTCGGCGAGGCGCGCGCCGCCGGCATCCTGATCGCCGAGCTGCGGCGGCAGTACCCGGGCATCCCCATCCTGCTGACCAACGGCACGGCCACCGGGCGCGAAGAGGGCGCCAAGCTGCTGGAAGACGGCGATCTGCAGGTCTGGCAGCCCTGGGATGCGCCCGAGCCGGTGGCGCGCTTTCTCGATCGCTTCCAGCCGCGCATCGGCGTGCTGATGGAAACCGAGGTCTGGCCCGAGATGTCGGCGGCCTGCGCTGAACGCGGCATTCCGCTGGTGCTGGCCAACGCGCGGCTGAACGAGAACTCGCTGGCCTCGGCCGAGCGCCTGGGCTGGCTCGCGCGGCCCGCCTATTCGGCATTGGCCGCCGTGTGGGCGCAGACCGAGGCCGATTCGCACCGGCTGGTTTCGCTCGGCGCCAAGGTGGCGGGCGTGTTCGGCAACCTCAAGTTCGACGCCACGCCCGATGCGCGCCAGCTCGCGGCGGCGACCCGCTTGCGCGAGCAGCTGCCGCGGCCGGTGGTGGTGTTTGCGAGCTCGCGCGACGGTGAGGAGGTGCAGCTGCTCGAAGTGCTCAAGCGCTTCGGCGCACTGGCGCCCGTGCCGCCGGCGCAGGACGCGGTGCAGTCGATTGCCAAGCGGGTGCACGAGGTGCAATGGATGATAGTGCCGCGTCATCCCCAGCGTTTCGACGACGTCGCGGCGCTGGTCGAATCCCATGGCTTCGCGGTGGCGCGGCGCAGCGCGGCCGGCGCGCCGGCCGAATGCGAGATCTGGCTCGGCGATTCGCTCGGCGAGATGGCGCTCTACTACGGCCTGGCCGACGCGGCGCTGCTGGGCGGCAGCTTCGAACCGCTGGGCGGCCAGAACCTGATCGAGGCCGCGGCCTGCGGCTGCCCGGTGATCATGGGGCCGTCGACCTTCAACTTCGCCGAGGCGGCCGAACTCTCGCTCGCGGCCGGCGCCTCGCAGCGCGTGGACAACATGGAGCAGGCGGTCACGGCGGCGCTCAAGCTGGTCGAGAAGCCTGAGCGGCGCGAAGCGATGGCCGAGGCCGCCCTGGCTTTCGCCAACTCGAACCGCGGCGCGGCGCAGCGCACGGCGGCGGCGGTGCTGGCGGTTGCGGAGGCGGCGACGGCCGAGACCGAAGAGCGGGCCGAGCCCAGTCTCGAGTAGGACGCTCTAGCGCGTCGGCGGCAGGATCACCGGCGGCGGTGGCGGCGAAGGCATGACCGGCGGCGGCGGGCTGAAAGGCGGCACCGGCACCGGCGGCACGACCGGGATCGGCGTGGCGGGCCGGCCGGGCGCCGGGGCCTGCTGCGAGGCCGGCGGCTGTGCCGGCGTGGCGGTGCTGTCCACGGCAGGGCGGCCGTCGGTGGCCAAGGTGCTGTTGATCGCGCGCAGGTCGTCGGCCGTCAGCGTGCCGTTGGCCTGCCGCAGCTTGAGATTGCCCAGCAGCACGTTGTAGCGCGACACCGCGAGGTCGCGCTTGGTCTGGAACAGCTGGCTCTGCGAATTGAGCACGTCGATGTTGATGCGCACGCCCACCTGGTAGCCGAGCCGGTTGGCATCGAGCGCGACCTGGCTGGAGGCCTCGGCGGCTTCGAGTGCCTTCACCTGCCCGGCCCCCGAGACCAGTCCGAGGTAGGCCGCGCGCGTGGCTTGCGTCACGCTGCGGCGCGTCGATTCGAGCACCGAGCGCGACTGCTCTTCGAGCGCCAGCGTTTCCTTGACGCGGTTCTCGGTCGCATAGCCCGCGAACAAGGGCAGGTTGAACACCACGCCCACGGTCGCCGCATTGATGCGCGAGCGGCCCATGGTGGTGCTGGTGCCCTGCGGGTTGTTGGTGACGTTGTAGCCCAGGTTCGCGTCAAGGGTGGGCTTGTGGCCGGCTTCGGCCTTCCGGACTTCGAGCGTGGCCACGTCAAGGCCGAGCCGCGCCTGCCGGATCGAGGGATGCACGTCCTCGGCCTGCGCGACCCAGGCGTTGATATCGGCCGGCATCACCTCGGGCAGCACCACCGGCGCGGCCAGCGGAACCGGCACGCTGCCGGGGCGGCCGACCAGCTGGTCGAGCGCGATCTTCTTGACCTGGAGGTCGTTCTCGGCCGCGATCTCCTGCGAGATCACGAGGTCGTAGCGCGCCTGGGCTTCGCGCGTGTCGGTGATGGTCGAGGTGCCGACCTCGAAATTGCGCTTGGCCGATGCCAGCTGCTCGGCCACCGCGATCTTCTGCGCCCGCACCAGCGCCAGGCTGTCCTGGGCCGAGAGCACGTCGAAGTAGGCCTGGCTCACGCGCACCACCAGGTCCTGGTCGGCGATGGTCAGCACCGCCTGCGCGATGTCGACCTGGCGCTTGCCCTGTTCGTAGGTGGCCCAGTTCGCGGGCCGGTAGAGGGGCTGGGTGGCGTTGACGCCGACGTTCTGCGTGTTGAAGCCGCGCGAGGTGTTGCCGACGGGCGTGTCGACGTCGAGCTCGGTGTGCGAGGCACCGGCCGACAGCCCGACCGCCGGCAGGATGCCGGCCTTGGCCTGGGCCGCGCGCGCCAGGCTGGCGTCGTACTGCGAACGCGCGGCCTGGTAGGTCGCGTCGTAGCTGCGCGCCGATTCGTAGAGATCGATCAGGCTCTGGCCGTGGGCCGGCAGTGCGAACGCGGCGGCGAGCGCCACCGAGAGGGGAAGAAGCCGGAGCACGGGCATTGAGCGTCCTTGGGAAAAGAAATCAGTAGCGCGGCACAGAGGGGTCGTGCTGCGTCGACCAGGCATCGATGCCGCCGGCGACGTTCGCCACCTCGGCAAAGCCGTTCTGGATCAGGAAGGCGGCCACGCGCTGGCTGCGCGCGCCGTGGTGGCAGAGGCAGGCGATGCGCTGCGCCGGGTCGAGCTCCGAGATGCGGGCCGGAATCTCGTTCATCGGGATCGCCACCAGCGTGAAGCCCTGCGGCACCACGCTCGCGGTTTGCACTTCCCACGGCTCGCGCACGTCCAGCAGCACCGGCTGCGCACTCGCGTCGCGGCCGAACCAGTCGGCGAGTTCGGGCGGGCGGACCTGGTCGATCATGAGAGCTCCGCTCAGAAGTTGAAGCGCGAAGGCGCAGGGAAGTTCAAGAGGCGCGGCGCCACCGTGTCCCACGGCTGCACGATGTCCCACTTGCCTTCGCCGACGCGCGTGACGAAGTGGGCGCGCATCATCGGTTCGTCGCCCACGATCGCCGCCAGCCGGCCGCCCATCTTGAGCGAGCCCATCAGGCTCTGCGGCAGGCGCGCGACCGAGCCGCTGAGCACGATCACGTCGAAAGTCGGTCCGCTGGGCAGCGGCACGGCGCCGTCGGCGTTGCGCACTTCCACGTTGTTCACGCCGTTGCGGCGCAGGTTCTCGGTGGCGACGGCCGCCAGGCCAGGATCGATCTCGAGCGTCAGTACTTGCGCCGCGCGGTGCGCCAGCAGCGCGGCCATGAAGCCGGAGCCGGAGCCGATCTCGAGCACGGATTCGTGCTTCTGCACATGCAGGTCTTGCAGCATCCGCGCCTCGACTTTGGGCGAGAGCATGCACTGGCCGGGCTCCTTCGTCTTGGCGCCCTCCAGCGGGATATCCATGTCGAAGAAGGCCAGGCCGCGATGGGCCTTGGGCACGTAGTCCTCGCGCCGGATGTGGGCCAGCAGGTCCAGGATTTCGAGATCGAGCACGTCCCAGGGACGGATCTGCTGCTCGATCATGTTGAAGCGCAAGCGCTCCAGGGTGGGAATGGGGTTCATGTGCTTTTTCCTCGTGCGGGTCGGGTCAATCAGGACAAACCTTCAATTTTAGGCGGCGGCTCCACAGTGTCGGCCGTGCGCGTGACCGCTTGCTGGCGGTGCCAGCGGCGCCGGGCCCAGTTCGCCAGGTCGTCCATGTAGCAATAGACCACCGGCACCACCACCAGCGTCAGCAGCGAGGAGGTGATCACGCCGCCGATCACGGCCTGGCCCATGGGCGCGCGCTGCTCCGAGCCTTCGCTGATCGCGAAGGCCAGCGGCACCATGCCGAAGATCATCGCCAGCGTGGTCATCAGGATCGGGCGCAGCCGCACGCGCGCCGCGAGCAGCAGGGCCTCGGCGCGCGGCAGGCCCGGCACCGGCGTGCCGTCGGGCGCGACGCCGCTCTCGCGCGAACGGATCGCGAAATCGACCAGCAGGATGGCGTTCTTGGTCACCAGGCCCATCAGCATCACGATGCCGATGATCGAGAACATCGAGAGCGTGGATCGGAACATCAGCAAGGCCAGCACCACGCCGATCAGCGTGAGCGGCAGCGCCGTCATCAGCGCCAGCGGCTGCAGGAAGCTCTTGAACTGGCTGGCCAGGATCATGTAGATGAAGATGATCGCCAGCGCCAGCGCCGACACCGCATAGCCGAAGGACTCCTGCATGTTCTTGGTCGAGCCGCTGAACTGCCAGCCGTAGCCCGGCGGGAAGGCGATGCCGGCCAGCGCCGTGCGGATGTCGGCCGACACTTCGCCGGCCGAGCGGTTGGCCACGTTGGCATTGATGCTGACCTCGCGCGCCAGTGCGCGGCGGTTGATCTGGTTTGGCCCGGTGGCTTCGCGCACATCGGCCACCTGCTGCAGGCGAACGATGCGGCTGGAGCCGTCGGCATTGGCGCCCATGGCGGTGCTGACGAAGGGCAGGCGCGCCAGGTCGGCCGGCGAGTTGCGCACCTCGGGCGCCAACCGCACGTTGACGTCGTAGGTCTGGTCGTCGGGCGCGCGCCAGTTGCCCACCGTGGTGCCGGCCACCAGCGTGCGCAGCGCGTTCGCGACCGGCGCCACGCCGAGGCCGAGGTCGGAGGCGGCATCGCGGCGCATCACCACGCTCACGGTCGGCTTGTTGGGCTTCTGGCTCGAATCGAGATCGACCAGCCCGGGAATCGGGCGGATCGCCTCCATCACGCGCTGCGTGAGCCGTTCGAGCTCCTGCAGGTCGGGGCCCTGCAGCGAGAACTCGATGACCTTGTTGCCGCCCACCGAGTCGCGCAAGCCCACGTGCGTGACCGTGATGCCCGGGATCGCGCGCAGCTTCTCGCGCAGCACGCCCGACATCTGGTCGACGCTGCGCTCGCGCAGCTTGCGCTCGACCAGGCGCACGTAGATGCTTGCGTAGATCTTGCCCTGCGCGTCGCCGGTGTTGATGGTGCTGAGCGTGTAGCGCACCTCGGGCATTTCGCGCAGGATGCCCTCGACCTGGCGGGCCTTGGCCTCGGTCACTTCGAGCGAGGAGCCGACCGGCGTGTAGAAGTTGATCGCGGTTTCCGAGAAGTCGGCCTTGGGCACGAACTCGGTGCCCAGCAGCGGCACCATCACCACGCTGGCGGCGAAGATGCCGAGCGCCGCGGCCAGCGTGGCGAGCTTGTGCACGAGGGACCAGCGCAGGATGGCCTGGTAGGCTTCAGCGAGCCGGTCGGTCGCGCGGTCGAACCAGCCGGTGACGCGGCCGATGGTCTTGTCGTAGAAGGTCACGGGCGGGCCGCGCTTGCCGTGCGTATCGATTGCAGGGTCGTGCCAGATGCTCGAGAGCATCGGATCCAGCGTGAAGCTCACGAACATCGAGATCAGCACTGCCGCCACGATGGTGATGCCGAACTCGTGGAAGAACTTGCCGATGATGCCTTCCATGAAGCCGATCGGCAGGAACACCGCGACGATCGAGAGCGTGGTCGCCAGCACCGCGAGCCCGATCTCCTGCGTGCCGTCGAGCGCCGCGCTGTAAGGCGCCTTGCCCATCTGCACGTGGCGCACGATGTTCTCGCGCACCACGATCGCGTCGTCGATCAGCAAGCCTACGCACAGCGACAGCGCCATCAGCGTCACCATGTTGATGGTGAAGCCGAACATGGCCATGAACCAGAAGGTGCCGATCAGCGCGATCGGCAGCGTGAGCCCGGTGATCACGGTCGAGCGCCACGAATTCAGGAACAGGAACACGATCAGCACGGTGAGCAGCGCGCCTTCGATCAGTGTCTCCCGCACGTTGTTGACCGCGACGCGGATCGGCCGCGCAGCGTCGGCGATGGGTTCGAGCTTGACGCCGGGCGGCAACTGCGGCCGGATGTCGGCGATGGCCTTCGTGAGCCCGTCGACTACCGCGATGGTGTTCTCGTCCTGCGCCTTCTGCACCGACAGGAGCAGCGTGCGCTGGCCGTTGTAGAGCGCGAGGCTCTCGAGTTCCTGCGCGCCATCGCGCACGGTCGCCACCTGGTCGATGCGGATCGGCGCGCCGCCCCTGCGCATCAGGATGATCTTGCCGAAGTCCTCCGGCCGCTCCATGCGCGCATCGACCTGCACCACGCGTTCCTGCTCGAGCGAGCGCACGGCGCCCACCGGCAGCGCCTGGTTCTCGTTGCGCACCGCCTCGACCACCTGCGACGCACTGACGCCGAAGGCTTCCATCGCCTGCGGATTGAGATAGATGTTGATCTCGCGCTTGGTGCCGCCCACCAGCGTCACCGAGCCGACGCCGCGCACGTTCTCCAGCCGCTTCTTCAGCACCTGATCGGCCCAGTTGGTCAACTCGACCGCGCTCGGTTGTTTGTCTTCCTGCCCATCGGGCAGCACGGCCACCGACCACACGGGCCGCGAGGCCGGGTCGAAGCGCAGCACGCGCGGATCTTTCACCTCGTCGCGGAACAGGGGCCGCACCGCTGCGACCTTTTCGCGCACGTCGTCGGCCGCCTTGCGGCCGTCGACGTAGAGCTGGAATTCGATGATGACGACCGACTGGCCCTCGTAGCTGCGCGAGGTGAGGGCGTTGATGCCGGCGATCGAGTTGACGCCTTCCTCGACCTTCTTGGTCACCTCGCTCTCGACGATCTCGGGCGAGGCGCCCGGGTACTCGGTGATCACCACCACCACCGGGAAGTCGATGTTCGGGAACTGGTCGACCTGCAGCCGCTGGTAGGAGAAGATGCCGAGCACCACCAGCGCGAGCATCAGCATGGTCGCGAAGACCGGGTTCTTCAGGCTGACGCGCGTGAACCACATGGTATTGCGCGCTCAGTGCGCGGCGACCGGCGAGAGGCGCACTGCCGTGCCTTCGCGCAGCGAGCCGACGCTGCCCGCCACCACCACCGCGCCATCCTCGACGCCGCGCACCGCGACCAGCGTCTGGCCGTCGACCTGGCCGCGCTGGCCGGTCTGGACCGCGCGGTGGGCGATGCGTCCTTCGATCACCATCTGCACGTAAGGCGCCGGCTTGTCGATGCGCACCGCGGACAAGGGCAGGGCGAGCGCGTCGACGCGGCCCACGTCGATGCTGCCCTGCGCGAACAGGCCCTGGCGGAAGCCGGCGCTGCGGTCCAGCCGCAGGTAGACCAGCACGCTGCGGCTGCCGGCCTGTGCGCTCGGGTTGACGCGCACCACGCTGGCGCCCACCTTGCGGTTGGTGCTCGCCGGGTCTACAGCGCTGCTGCCTTCGATCTGCAGCGTCGCGCGCTGGCCCACGCGCACCGCGACCGAGTCGGCTGCTGCGAGCGTGGCCTCGACCTCGATGCGGCTCAGGTCGACCACCTCGATCACGCGCGCATCGACAGCGACGCGCTCGCCCGGCTGCGCCAGCCGCTGTGCGACCTGACCGGTGAGCGGGCTCTTGAGCACGGTGTCGGCGAGCGACTTGTGCGCCATCTCCACCGCGGCGAGCGCGGCGCGGTGGGTCGAGAGCGCGGCGTTGAGATTCGACTGCGAGGTGTCGAGCGCGGTGCGGGAGATGAAGCCCTGGTCGACCAGCGCCTTGTTGTTGTCGTAAGTGCGTTGCGCCACCTCGGCCTGCGCGCGGGCCGAGTCCGCCTGCTCCTGAGCCTGGCGCACGCGCGACTGGTACTCGACCGGGTCGATGCGCGCGACCACCTGGCCGGCCGTGACCGCATCGCCCTCGCGCAGCGTGAGGCCGATCAGCTCGCCGGCCACGCGGGCCTTGACCAGCGCCGAATCGACCGCCTTGAGCGTGCCCGAGACCGCCAGCGTCTGCGCGAGTTCGCGCCGCGTGGCGCGCACCACGTCGGACGGCGAGAGCTGCACCACCGTTTCGGCCGGCTTCGCGGCGGCGGCGACCGCGGCTTGCTGCGCGCGGCGCGCCTCGATGGCGCGCAGCACGCCGCCGGCCAGCAGCGCGACGACCACTGCCGCGACCGCCCATTTGATGACGAGCGACCGCTTCATACGCCCGCCTTCGGCGGCATGCTGAGCCCGTGGAGCACGGTCTCGGCCTGGGTCGCAAGGTACTTCTCGGGATCGAGATCCGAATCGGCGTCGACGCAGATGACGGCCGAGTGCTTCCACAGCATCAGGAAGAGCATCGGCGCGATGATGGCGTAGATCGCGTGGCCGACGTCGACCGGCGCGAACTCCCCGCTGTCGATGCCGCGCTGCACGATGCGCCGCATCAGCGTGTGCCCGGGCCGCACCACCTCTTCGCGGTAGAACTCGGCCAGCTCCGGGAAATTGCGGCCCTCGCTCAGCATCAGCTTGGTGAGGCCCGAGGCCTTGGTCGAGCCCACGCGCTCCCACCAGATGCGCATGCAATAGCGCAGCATGTCGGAGGTGCTGCCCTCGAACTCCTCGAACTCCTTGTTCCACTCGGTGAAGCGGCCGGACAGGTTCTCGACCACCACCGCCTTGAACAGTTCTTCCTTGCTCGGAAAATAAAGGAACAGGGTGCCCTTGGACACGCCGGCGCGCGCCGCCACCTCTTCGGCACGGGTGGCCGCGAAGCCCTTGTCGACGAACAGGTCCAGTGCGGCCTCGAGCAGTTCCCCGGGACGCGCCTCCTTGCGGCGCTCGCGCTTGGCGCGCGCTGTGCTGCAGAATTTGTCGCTGAGGAAACGGGGAGCGGGCATGGATTTATTAATGACTCACGGGTTAGTAATGTAGTGAGCGTGCCTGGACCCGTCAAGCCGCGACAATGCAAGGTTCGCCAATTTCCACCCTGGAGTTTTCATGTCCACGCCATCACCGCAAACCGAGATCATCGCGCTGGGCGGCGGCTGCTTCTGGTGCACCGAGGCGGTTTTCGACCGCGTGCAGGGCGTGGTGGATGTCGAATCGGGCTACAGCAACGGCGAGACGATCAATCCGAGCTACGAACAGGTTTGTACCGGCCGCACCGGCCATGTCGAGGTGGTCCGGGTGGAATTCGATCCGCAGCAGATCACGCTGCGTGAGATCCTGGAGATCTTCTTCGTCGTGCACGATCCCACGACCCTCAACCGGCAGGGCAACGACGCGGGGACCCAGTACCGCAGCGGCATCTATTACGCCAACGACGCGCAGAAGCAGGTCGCCGAAGAGGTGATCCGCGAGATCGAGGCCAGCAAGACCTACCGCTCGCCGATCGTGACCGAGGTGAAGCCGCTGGCCAACTACTCGACCGCCGAGGCCTACCACCAGGACTACTTCCTGAACAACCCGAACCAGGGCTATTGCGCCTTCGTGGTCGGGCCCAAGGTCGAGAAGTTCCAGAAGACCTTCGCGGCGCGGCTCAAGAAGGCCTGAGCCTTTCTTCTTTCATGCGCCTCGCACGCCACCCGCTCCGAGCCCGCGCCATGCTGTGCGTGTTGGCGCTCGCCTTGTGGTTTGCGACGACGCTCGGGCTCGTGCACCGCACGATCCACAGCCCGCTTGCGGCGCATGCGCATGCGGCTGCGTCCGCCCATGCGGGAGAGGCGGACCATGGGTCCCATGGCCTGGTCGCGCTCTTCGGCGAGCACAGCGATGCCGATTGCCGGCTCTATGACCAGTTGTCCCACGGCCCGGCCGCGCTCTGCGTGCCGGCCCTCCTGCTGCCGGTCATGCTGCCGGCGGCCACCTTTGCCTATCTCCAGGGCGAAGCAATCGCCCGATGGGTCGCGCTGTTCGACGCGCGCGGCCCGCCTTCCGCTCGCTGAATCCGCCTTGCCGACCGACAGCTGCACCCGCCTTTTCGCGGGCTGCGGCCGGTCTTTCATCGATTCAACGAGTGTTCCAACATGTCATCCCATTTCCGGCACAACGCCATCGGCGTTGCCGTTCTTTCCCTTTTGTCCTGCGCTGCCTGGGCGCAAGCCGACGCGAGCGCGCCCGCGCCTTCGCTGCCCGAGGTCACCGTCACCGGCAACCCGTTGGGCGCCACCGACCTGATCGCACCGACCACCACCCTCTCCGGCGACAGGCTGCTCTTGCGTTCCCAATCCACGCTCGGCGAGACCCTCAACGGCCTGCCGGGCGTCAGCAGCAGCTACTTCGGGCCCAACGCGAGCCGGCCTTCGATCCGCGGCCAGGACGGGGACCGCATCCGCATCCTGCAGAACGGCGGCGCGGCACCGGACGCCTCCTCGCTGAGCTACGACCACGCGGTGCCGGTCGATGCCCTCGTCACCGAACGCATCGAGGTGCTGCGCGGGCCCTCGGCGCTGCAGTACGGCGGCAGCGCGGTCGGCGGCGTGGTCAACGTGATCGACAACCGCATTCCGAGCGAGCCGATCGACGGTTTCGGCGGCCGCGCCGACCTCGGCTACGCGACCGGCAACCGCGAGAAGAGCGGCGGCGTGGTGCTGGAGGGCGGCAACAACCGCTATGCGCTGCACGTGGATGCCTTCAACCGCGACGCGGACGATACCTCGGTGCCGATCAAACTCGGCTGCGAGAACCCGCGCCGGCCCGGCCTGGCGCGCAAGATCTGCAACTCGGCCAACCAGGCGCACGGCGGCGCGATCGGCGGCAGCCTGTTCTTCGACCAGGGCTGGATCGGCGCTTCGGCCAGCACCTACCGCAGCGACTACGGCACGGTGGCGGAGGACGACGTCACCATCAAGATGAAATCCGACCGCTATGCGCTCGAAGGCGAATGGCGGCCGGGCGGCTTCTTCACCAGCATCCACGGCAAGCTGAGCCGCACCGACTATCGCCACACCGAGTTCGAGGGCTCGGAGACCGGCACGGTGTTTGCCAACAAGAGCAACGATCTGCGCATTGAGGCGCGCCATCAGAAGATCGGCGGCGTGGAGGGCTTGATCGGCTTCACCAACGAAAGCAACGACTTCTCGGCCGTCGGCGACGAGGCCTTCGCGCCGCACAGCCGCACGCGCTCGCGCGCCTTGTTCCTGCACGAAGAGCTCGGTACGTCGTGGGGCCGCCTGAGCTTCGGCGCGCGCACCGAGCAGGTGAAGGTGCGTTCCTTCGGCTATCCGGAAGATCCGTCGGTCACGCGCTTCGCCGTCGGCGAGCGCAGCTTCAATCCGCACAGCGCGGCCTTCGGTGCGCTGGTCAACCTGGCGCCCCAATGGCAGCTGACCTCGAACCTCGCCTACACCGAGCGCGCGCCCAAGGACTACGAACTCTTCGCCAACGGCCCGCACGTCGCGACCGCGGCCTGGGAGGTCGGCGATCCGAACCTGCAGAAGGAAAAGTCGGTCGGCTTCGACCTCGGCGCCCAATGGAAGTCCGGCGCCAACAGCGCGCGCGTGAATGCCTACGTCACGCGCTTCCGCAACTACATCGGGCTCGCGGCCTCGGGCAACGTGCGCGGCGAGGACGGCGAGATCAACCCGGGCCCGGTGGAAACCGACGAAGGCCTGCTGTTCCCCGACGTGGTGGACGAGTTCGTCTATCGCGGCGTGCGCGCCCGCTTCACCGGCATCGAGGCCAACGGCAACCTGCGGCTCCTGGGCACCGACGGCTTCTCGCGCGCGGCCGACGGCTCCACGCTGGACCTCGAATGGCGTGCCGACCTGGTGCGCGCGAAGAACACCGATACCGGCGAGCCGCTGCCGCGCATCTCGCCGGCGCGCGTGGGTACCACGCTGGCCTACGGCAACGGGCCATGGACGGCGCGCCTGGGCTTCGACCACTACGCTGCCCAGCGAAGGGTGCCGAGCATCGGCGCCCGCGAGACCGATGCCTTCACGCTGTGGAATGCGGCGCTCACCTACCGCATGAAGGTGCAGCGCGCCAACCTCACCTGGTATGCGCGCATCGACAACCTGACGAACAAGCTGGCCTACAGCGCGACCTCGATCCTGACCACGACCGCCTTCCCGGATGCGCCCTTGCCGGGGCGGACCTTGAAGGTGGGCCTGCGCGCGACGTTCTAGCGCCCCTGTATGCTCGCCGCCGATGAATTCATCGGTCCTCTCGTCGCTGCTGCCCGTCGTCCTGCTCATCGCTGCGGGCTTCGTGGCAGGGCGGCGGGGCTGGGTCGGCGGCGGCGCGGTGCGGGACCTGTCGAACCTGATCTTCCTGCTGCTCGTGCCGGCGCTCCTGTTCCGTGCCATGAGCACGGTGCACCTGGAGCAGCTGAGCCTCAAGCCTGTCGCGGCCTACTTTCTCGCGGCCGGCCTGATCTTCGCAGCCACCTTGCTGTGGCGCGGCTTCAACCGCACGGCGGCCGTGCTCGCGCTTGCCAACACCTTCAGCAACACCGTGATGATCGGCATCGCGCTGATCGGCCTGGCCTACGGCCCCGAGGGCATGGTTGTGCTGCTGACGCTGATCTCGCTGCATTCGCTGGTGCTGCTGACCAGCGCGACGCTGGTGCTCGAACTTGCGGTGGCCCACGAGAACGCCAGTCTGAGCGGCACGCTGCGCCAGCCGATCCTGCACACACTGGGCCGCGCGTTCTACAACGCGATCGTCCATCCGGTGCCGCTGCCGATCATCGCGGGCCTGCTGTTCGCGCAGACCGGTTGGGTGATGCCCGAAGTGATCGACAAGCCGATCGCGCTGCTCGGGCAGGCCTTCGGACCGATCGCGCTGGTCATGGTCGGCATCACGCTCGCGTTCACGCCCATCGGCACCCACTGGCGCGGCGCGCTGGTGCAGGCGCTGGTCAAGAACGTGGCGCACCCGCTGCTGGTGGCGGGGCTCGGCTGGCTGCTGGGCCTGCGCGGGCTGCCGCTGCAGGTGATGGTGGTGGCCGCGGCGCTGCCGATCGGCGCCAACGTGTTTCTGTTTTCGCAGCGCTACAAGACGGCCGAAGATCTCGTGACCGCCAGCATGGCAGTGTCGACCGCGCTGGCGCTCGTCACGCTTTCGATCGTGATGCAGTTGGCTGGCAGGCTCTGAGCGAGGATCGGCTCAGGGCGCCAGCCGCTCGCGCACCCACGCGCCGTCCTCGCGCCGGTAGCGCAGCCGATCGTGCAGCCGGCTCTTGCGGCCTTGCCAGAACTCCCAGCGGTCGGGCACCAGGCGGTAGCCGCCCCAGTGCGGCGGCCGTGGCGGCGAGAGCAGGTGCCGGGCGGCCTCGATGGCGGCGTTCTTCACCAGCACCTCGCGGCCGCTGATCACCTCGCTCTGCGGGCTGGCCCAGGCGCCGATGCGCGAGTCGAGCGGGCGGCTCGCGAAGTAGGCATCGCTCTCTGCCGCATCGACCTTCTCGACCCGGCCCTCGATGCGCACCACGCGCTCGAGCTCGACCCAGTGGAACTGCAGCGCGGCCCAGGGATTGCTGGCGAGCTCCTGGCCCTTGCGGCTCTTGTAGTTGGTGTACCAGACGATGCCGCGCGCGTCGTAGCCCTTGATCAGCACGATGCGCGTCGATGGCCGCAGGTCGCCGCCGACGGTGGCTAGCGTCATCGCGTTGGGCTCGGGCAGCTGCGCATCGATCGCCTCGGCGAGCCAGCGCTCGAACTGGAGCAGGGGATCCTGCGCACTGCGGGCTTCGTCGAGTTCGGCGCGCTCGTAGCTCTTGCGCAGCGCGGCCAGCGCTTCTTTGGGGGAATTCATGGCCGCATTGTTGCGCATGCGAAGAGGGGATACTGGGCGCATGAATCCTCGACCGCCCACCGTCATCGTGCTCGCCTCGGGCCGCGGTGAGCGCTTTCGCGCCGCCGGCGGCAACGGCGCCAAGCTTGAGGCGCCGCTCGCGGGCAAGACGGTGCTCGAGCACACGCTCGCCGCCGTGCACGCCAGCGGCCTGCCATGGCATCTGGAGGACGCGGGCCATCCCGGCATGGGCGACTCGATCGCGGCTGCGGTGCGGGCTACGGCCGATGCCGCGGGCTGGCTGATCCTGCCTGGCGACCTGCCGCTGGTGCAGCCTTCAACCCTGCAGGCGGTGGCGCGGGCGCTGGCCGGCGCCGTGCAGGCGGCTCAGCCGCGGCATCGCGGCGAGCGCGGCCATCCGGTCGGCTTTGCCGCGGTCTGCGGGCCGCAGCTCGCTGCGCTGTCAGGCAATCTGGGCGCGGCGCCGGTGCTGCGCGCGCTGCGGGAGGCCCATGCGGTGGCGGAGATCGAAGTGGACGACATCGGCATCCTGACCGACATCGACACGCCCGCCGAACTCGCGCGCGCCGAGGCGCTGCTGGCGGCGCGGCTCAGCGCCTCGTGATCAGCGCGCAGGCGATGCGCGGGCCGGAGTTGCCGGCCGGCTGCGAGGTGAAGTCGTCGCGATCGCGGTGAACGATCAGCGCCCGGCCGACCACGTTGTTGGCCGCGCCGTCGGTGAGCGAGATGGAATGCAGGTCGACACTGAAGCGCGCCACGCCGCTCGCATCGGCCACCAGACTCGGCAGCTCGCCCGCATGGCTGCCGGGCGCGCCGAACTTGCCGTGCGTGCCGCCGGCCGGATTGAAGTGGCCGCCCGAGGCATTGCCGTTGTCGCCGCAGTCGCCCTTCTCGTGGATGTGGAAGCCATGTTCCGTGCCCGGCACGAAGCCGCGCACTTCGCCGGCCACGCGCACGCCATGGTCGAGCGCCGTGAAGCTCACGTTGCCCGTGGTCGGATTCGGCGTGATCGCCGCGGTCGGCGCCAGCGCGGCGCTGGCGCTCGCCTTGGACCCCATCATGGTGCCGCAGCCGGCAAGCAGGCTGGCCGCAACGACGGCAAGGGCGGGGACGATCAGACGAGAGGACATGGCTACTCCTTGGATGAAGAACGGGAAGAAGAATCGAGAGAAGAGGCCGCAGGGTATACCGGAGCGGGCGCTTCGCCGCAATCGGCTTGCGCCGACAGCTTGGCCTCGGCCAACCTGATCAGGCGCGCCAGCGCTGCATCGTGGATCGCATGGCGCTGCAGTTCGAGCAGGGTCTGATGCGCATAGTCGAGCGAACTGCCATAGCGGCCGACCGCGCTGGCGAAGATGTGGCGGTAGCGCTCGTCGTCCAGGTTGCCGGTGAAGTTGGGACTGCGCCGCGACAAGGTGAAGGCCAGGGCGCGCACCGATCCGTGCGGGGTCTCGCAATCGAGCCATCGGGGGTCGTAGACGCCGGTCGGCATCTCGCGCAGCCAGAGCCGGCCCAGGGTTTCGAGCCCGTCGGCCGCGGCCACGCGGAACACCATGCCGCGGCAGCTGCCGCCCGAGAGCAGGCCGAACACCAGGCCCGGATTCTCGACCGTGCCGCGATTGATGCGGCTCCACATCTTCAGCGCCCGATGCCAGCCGTGCACCCGCGCGGGGTGCCGCTCGATGAAGCCGAACTCGGGGCGCCAGATCAGCGAGCCGTAGCCGAACACCCAGAGATCCTGGTGGCCGCCCCATTCGGCGATCACGCGGTCGAGCATGGGCTTCGGGTCGCGCAGCGGTTTGAGCATGGGGTCCAAACCGGGCGGGCCGGGGTCGCCACCTACAATTTCACGGTCATGGTTCACCGCACCATTATTTACCGACCGCTTTCCTACGGAGATCGACCCATGGCAGGCATAGCCGACGACGACAGCCAACAGAACTTCATTCTGGCCTTTCTGCTCGGGCTGATCGCACTGGTGATCTTCTTCGTGATCGGGATCGTGCTCTACACGCAGAGCCACAAGGCGGGCGCGAAGCCCGCGGCGTCCATGGTGGAGATCCTGACCGAAACCGTGGCAGTCGTGATCCCCGACGGCGCGAGCATCCGAGTGCAGGGCGGGGTCGTGAACTTCTATTTCGCCACCGGCAGCGCCGATCTGGCTCCCGGCGCGGCAGGGGCCCTGGCCACGGTGATCAAAGGCGTGGAAGGTGGGCGCAAGGCAGTGGTCTCGGGCTTCCATGACACCACCGGCGATGGGGGCCTCAACGAACAGCTCGCGCAGAGGCGTGCCGAGATGGTGCGCAACGTGCTGACCGGGCTGGGCGTGCCGGCCGACAAGATCGAACTGAAGAAGCCCGCCGTGACCACCGGTTCGGGGAACGACGCCGAGGCGCGCCGCGTCGAGGTCCGGCTGGTCGACTAGCGCGCTGCGCTCACCACGGCAGCTGCATCGGCTTCGCTTCGAGGTCGAACACCCCGACCGGGGCAGCCGGAAACACGCCGGTGATCTCCATCGGCTCGTCGCCCACATTGAAGATCTGATGCGGCACGTCGCGCGGCAGCAGCACGCTGCTCGCGGGGCCGAAGCGGTGCACCTGTCCGTCGAGGTGGACCTCGCCGCGGCCCGCGTGGCACAACACGACTTCCTCGGTGTCATGGCTGTGCGGCGGCGTGGAAGCGCCGGGTGCCAGCGTCTGCTTCCAGATCGACAACTGGGTCAATCCATGCTCGTGGCCCGCCAGGGTGCGGTGGGTGATTCCGGGCAGCTCTGCCAGGGGCAGCGTGGCGTGGGAGATAACGTTGCGGGCAATGGCGGTCATGAGGCGGCTCCGTGCAATCGAGTGAAGGTGAAGGCAGTGTCCTGGACCCAGAAGCGCGAGTGAAGACAGCGCAATGACCTAACATTGAGGACATTCGTTCCTCAATCGGGGGCGCCATGCAAGGCCTGCAGCAGTTCCTCGCCTTCACCGAGACCGTCAAGCACGGCAGCTTCGCCGCCGCCGCGCGCGAAGCGGGCACCGCGCCTTCCACGCTGGCCAAGGCGGTGCTGAGGCTGGAGGATTCGCTTGGCGTCAAGCTGTTCCATCGGACCACGCGGCAGGTCACCCTGACGCCGGACGGCGAGCGCCTGTACCACCGCTGCCAGCGCGTCCTCGCCGAGATCGAGGACCTGCATGCCGACGCTGCCGGCACGCGGGCCACGGCCACGGGCCTGCTGCGCATCGACATGCCGATCGTCTTCGGCCGGCGCGTGATCCTGCCGCTGCTCGCGCGGCTCCAGCAACAGCACCCGCGACTTGAAATGGACGTGCGCTTGCAGGACGGCTACGTCGATCTGGTCAAGGACGGCATCGACCTCGCCATCCGGGTCGGCGCACTGCAGGAATCGTCGCTGGTGGCACGCCGCTTTGCGAGCCAGACCTTGCTGCTGGTGGCCAGCCCTGCCTACCTGGCGCAGCATGGCCATCCGGCCTCGCTGCGGGCGCTGGCACAGCATCGCGCGATCGTCTTCCGCATGCCGACGAGCGGTCGCGACCGCCCCTGGCAGTTCCTCCAGCGCGGCCACGCCGTCACCCTGCATCCGCAGAGCCAGCTGCGCCTGAATGACGGCGAAGCCATGGTGCAGGCCGCGATGCTCGGCCAGGGCCTGGCGCAACTGCCCGACTACATGGTCGAAGACGAGCTCGGCGATGGGCGCCTGGTCGAGATCCTGCCTTCGCTGCGGCCGCCGGCCATGCCGATCAGCGCCGTGTACCCTTCCCAGCGCCTGTTGCCGCCGCGGGTGCGGGTCGTGCTCGATGCCTTGACGGCACCCTAGGGTCTTGCGGGCTTGGTAGGATGCAGGGCCACGCAACCTGCGCGTGGCAGGGGCCGCGCGCAGCCCCACTGCACAGTGAAGCACTCATGACTACACATCCCACCGTACGCGATGTCACCGAGCGCATTCGTGCGCGCAGCCGGGACCTTCGAAGCGCCTATCTCCAGCGGCTGACCGAGACCCGCAACCGCGACCGCGGCTCCGACCGCATGGGTTGCGCCAACGTGGCGCACGCCGTGGCCGGCATTCCGGCCAGCGACAAGTTCAAGGTGGTGACCGAGCGCGCACCCAACATCGGCGTCGTCAGCGCCTACAACGACATGCTCTCGGCCCACGCGCCGTACCAGGGCTATCCCGACATCGTCAAGCACGAGGCGCGCCGCCTCGGCGCCACCGCGCAGGTGGCAGGCGGCGTGCCGGCGATGTGCGACGGCGTCACGCAGGGCACGCCCGGCATGGAGCTGAGCCTGTTCAGTCGCGACGTGATCGCGATGGGTACCGCCGTGGCGCTCACGCACGACATGTTCGACGCCGCGCTGCTCCTGGGCGTGTGCGACAAGATCGTGCCGGGCCTCCTGATCGGCGCGCTGCACTTCGGCCACCTGCCCACCGTCTTCGTGCCCGCCGGGCCGATGCCCTCGGGCCTGTCGAACAGCGCCAAGTCCAAGGTGCGCGAGCAGGCGGCCCAGGGGCTGGTCGGCCGCCAGGGCCTGCTCGATGCCGAGATGGCCGCCTATCACGCGCCGGGCACCTGCACCTTCTACGGCACCGCCAACAGCAACCAGATGCTGCTGGAGGCGATGGGCCTGCACGTGCCGGGCACCGCTTTCATCCAGCCCGGCGATGCGATGCGCGAGGCGCTCACGCGCGAGGCGGTGCGCACGGTGCTGGGGGTGGCCGCCAAAAAGCCTTATGCCACGCCGCCGATCGGCGAGATGGTCGACGAGCGAAGCATCGTCAACGCCATGGCAGCGCTGCTCGCCACCGGCGGCTCGACCAACCACCTGATCCACTGGGTCGCGGTGGCGCGCGCTGCCGGCATCCTGATCGACTGGAACGATTTCTCCGAGCTCTCGGAGGTGGTGCCGCTGCTCACGCGGGTCTATCCCAACGGCAGCGCCGACGTCAACGAATTCCAGGCCGCGGGCGGCCCGGGCTTCGTGATCGGTGAACTGCTCGACGCCGGCCTGATGCATGCCGACGTGCTGACCGTGCGCGCCGGCGGCCTGCGCGAATACGCCGGCATCCCGACGCTGGCCGGCGCGCCGTCGGACGAGCACGTGCTGAAGTGGCGCGCCGCCGCACCCTCGAAGAATGAAGCCGTCGCGCGCCCGGTCTCGGCGCCGTTCAGCGCCACCGGCGGCCTGAAACTCTTGAGCGGCAACCTCGGACGCAGTGTGATCAAGGTGTCCTCGGTGCCGGACGACCGGCACGTGATCGAGGCGCCGGCCCGTGTCTTCGATTCGCAGGCCGAGCTGCAGCACGCCTTCACCGCCGGCGAACTCGAACGCGATGTGGTCTGCGTGGTGCGCTGGCAGGGTCCACAGGCCAACGGCATGCCCGAGCTACACAAGCTCACGCCGCCGCTGTCGGTGCTGCAGGGCAAGGGCTTCCGTGTGGCACTGGTGACCGACGGCCGCATGAGCGGCGCCTCGGGCAAGGTGCCGGCCGCGATCCACGTCTCGCCCGAAGCCGCCGCCGGCGGCCCGCTGGCCAAGGTGCGCGATGGCGACCTGATCCGGCTCGATGCGGTGGCCGGCACGCTGGCCGTGCTGCTGCCGGCCGACGAATGGGCCGAGAGAGAAAGCGCGACCCTGCCCGACGAACTGCGCATCGCCAACGGTCACGGCCTGGGCCGCGACCTGTTCGCCGGCATGCGCCGCAATGCATTGACTGCCGAAGAAGGAGCCTGCACATGGCTGTGAACCCCACGCTGTCCGCCATCGACGTGATGCGCGACGCCCCCGTGATCCCGGTGATCGTGCTGCACGACGTCAAGGACGCGGTACCGCTCGCGCGCGCGCTGGTCGCCGGCGGCATCCGCATGCTCGAAGTGACGCTGCGCACGCGCGAGGCGCTCGAATGCATCGAGATCATCGCCAAGGAGGTGCCCGAGGCCGTGCCCGGCGCCGGCACCATCCGCAGCGCGGCCGATGCCCAGGCCTCGGCGCTGGCCGGCGCGAAGTTCGGCGTCAGCCCGGGCTACACGCGCGCCGTGGGCAAGGCCTGCCACGACCTCGGCCTGCCGCTCCTGCCCGGCGTGGCGACCGGCAGCGAAATCATGCTGGCGCAGGAGGACGGCTTTACCGAACTCAAGTTCTTCCCGGCCGTGCAGGCCGGCGGCGTCGCCATGCTCAAGGCCTGGCAGGGACCTTTCGGCGAAGTGAAGTTCTGTCCCACGGGCGGCGTCACGGCGGCCAATGCGCACGAGTTCCTCTCGCTCGCCAACGTGGCCTGTGTGGGCGGTTCGTGGATCGTGCCGACCGAGGCGATCGCGGCCGGCGACTGGGCGCGCATCGAAGCGCTGGCGCGCGAAGCCAGCCAGCTGGTGCGATGAGCGAAGACTTCGATGCCGGCGATCTGAAGGTCATCGCCTTCGACGTCTTCGGCACGGTCGTCGACTGGTACAGCGGCATCGCCGCCGAGGCCGAGCGCATCGTGCCGGGCGTCGACGGCGGCGCCTTCGCGCTGGCCTGGCGCGCGGGCTACCAGCCCGCGATGAAGAGCGTGATGGAACGCCTCGCGGCCGGCGAGGGCGGCTTCACGCTGCTCGACGAACTGCACATGGGCATTCTCGAAGGCGTGCTGCGCGACTTCGGCCTGGGCGATCTGGATTCGGCGCGCAAGCGCGAACTCAACAAGGCCTGGCACCGGCTGCCGGCCTGGCCCGATGCGCTCGAGGGTCTGGCGCGGCTCAAGCGCAAGTACATCATCTGCACGCTGTCCAACGGCAATATCGGCCTCTTGACCGAGATGGCCAAGAATGCCGGGCTGCCCTGGGACTGCGTACTGTCGGCCGAGGTCTTCAAGGCCTACAAGCCCGATCCGCGCACCTACCTCGGCGTGGCCGCGGTGTTCGACGTCACGCCCAGCCAGGTGATGCTCGCGGCCGCGCACCACGACGACCTGGCCGCCGCGCGCACCTGCGGCCTGCGCACCGGCTACATCGAGCGGCCGAAGGAGTTCGGACCCGACCGCCCGAAGGATGTTTCGCCGCGCGCGGACAACACGCTGCATGCGCGCGACATCGGCGCGCTGGCGGATCTGCTCGGTTGCTAGCGAAGCCCGCCGCCGGCGGCGCCTTCCGGGCGCTGGATCAGCTCGATCTTGTAGCCGTCCGGATCCGTCACGAAGGCGATCACCGTGGTGCCGCCCTTGACGGGGCCGGCCTCGCGCGTGACGTTGCCGCCCACGGCCTTGATCTTCTCGCAGGCCGCATAGGCATCGGGCACGCCGAGTGCGATGTGGCCGTAGGCCGTGCCGAGTTCGTAGCTTTCGGTGCCCCAGTTGTAGGTCAGCTCGATCTCGGCCTGGGCCGGGTTGCCCTCGTAGCCGACGAAGGCCAGGCTGTACTTGTACTCGGGGTTCTCCGAGGTGCGCAGCAGTTGCATGCCGAGCACTTGCGTATAGAAGTCGATCGAGCGCTGGAGATTGCCAACGCGCAGCATGGTGTGGAGAAGTCGCATCTCGTGGGGTGGTGCAGAGTGGTTGTCGCCGGGGATTGTCGGTTCAGACGCGGCCGGCGAGTGTCAGCAAATGCGCTTCGTGCTTCTGCAGGAAGGCGCGCAGGTGCTGCGGATACTCGGGCACCACGGCATGGCGCACGCTGGGGCGTTCCGCGAGCGCCTTACGCCAGGCGCGCACTTTCGGCGTCGCGTCGAAGATGTGCGAATCGCTGATCTGGTCGAAGACATCGAAGTAGCGAAAGATCGGCGCGAAGACCGCATCGACCAGGCTGAAGCGCGTGCCGGCGAAGTAGGGCCCATCGCCCAGCGCGGCCTCGACGCGTGCGAACTTGGCAACGAGCGCCTGCCGCTTCTGCTCGAACACTTCGGCATCGCGCGTGGTCTCGTAGCCCCACAGGTCCGCGAGGATCGCGGAGCCGAATTCCATCCATGCCCGGTGCTCGGCGCGCGCGAGCGGGTCTTCAGGATGCAGGCGCGGGCCGGGCTGGGTTTCTTCGAGGTATTCGCAGATCACGTTGCTTTCGAACAGAACGGCTTCCTTGCCGTCGGCCTGCGGCACCCGCAGCAGCGGCACCTTGCCGAGCGGCGAGATTTTGACGAACCAGTCCGGCTTCTGCGCGAGGTCGATCACGACGCGTTCGAAGGCTACGTCCTTTTCGAGCAGCGCGATCGCGGCGCGCTGGACGTAGGGGCACAGCAGGTGGCTGACGAGAGTGAGTTGGGCGGTCATGCGTGCTTTCGTGTTGTTCAAGTGAATCGAAAGCGCGATTCTTGCGAGGCTCAAAGACCTTTTCTGAAAAAGCCCATGTGCGTCATTCCGCAGTTCCGCCGGTCCAGCGCGTCAGCCGGCCGTTGTGCATGACGCCGACATGGTCGGCCATGGCCTGCGCCTCGGCCTCGTTGTGCGTGACCAGCATCGCGGTCTGGCCGGCGGTTTTGAGGATCTCGCGCACCTCGGCCGTCAGGCGCTCGCGCGTGCCGGCATCGAGGTTGGAGAAAGGCTCGTCGAGCAGCAGCAGCGCGGGTGCCGGTGCGAGCGCGCGGGCCAATGCGATGCGCTGCTGCTGTCCGCCCGAGAGTTCGTGCGGATAGCGTTCGCCGGCCTCTGCCAGGCCCACCAGCGAGAGCATCGCCGCCACGCGTGCATCGCGCTCCGCACGCGCCAGCCGCCGCAGGCCGAAGCCCACGTTCTGCGCCGCCGTGAGATGCGGGAACAGCGCGTACTCCTGGAACATCATGCCGACGCGGCGCTGTTCGGGCGGGAGGTGGGTGGTGGGCGAGGACAGCAGCTTGTCGCCGAGCAGGATCTGCCCGGCGCGCACCGGTTCGAAGCCCGCGATCGCGCGCAGCACCGTGGTCTTGCCGCAGCCGGACGGGCCGAGCAGGCAGCCGATGCGGCCGGCGTCGAGCGCGAGCGAGAAGCCGTCGACCACGGTGTGCCGCCCGCGTGCGCCGTCATAGGCGAGGCGCACGCCGTCGAGTTGGAGGGTTGCGCTCATGCTCGCAGGGTCTCCGGATGCGTGCCCAACTGGTTGCGCGCCAGCAGGATCACGGGCAAGAGCCCGGCGAGCACGATCGCTAGCGCGGCGATGGCGCCTTCTTCGTAGGTGCCGCGCGCGGCCTCCGCGTAGAGCCAGGTCGCCAGCGTGTCGAAGTTCGCGGGCCGCAGCAGCAGGGTGGCCGGCAGCTCCTTCATGGCATCGACGAACACCAGCAGCGCGCCCGCGGCGATGGCCGGCTGCAAAAGCGGCAGATGCACGCGTCGCAGCGTGCCGCCGGCCGTTTCGCCGAGCAGGCGCGAGGCCTGTTCGAGCGCCGGCGGGATGCGCGCCAGCCCGGCCTCGATGCCGCCAACGGGCATGGCCAGAAAGCGGATCGCGCAGGCGATGACGAGCACGATGCCGGCGCTCATCAGCGGCAGTCCTTCGCGGCCCATGAGCGCGCCGAGCGCGGCGTCGAAAGCCAGCGCCGGCGTGAGCAGGCCGATGGCCAGCACCGTGCCCGGCACCGCGTAGCCGAGCGTGGCGACCCGCGCCTGCCAGCGCGCGCGGTTGACTGTGGAGCCCTGGCTGCGCACCGCCCAGGCCACCACCAGGCCGGCCGCGACCGCGGCCAGCGTCACGCCGGCGGCCAGCGCGAGGGTGTTGCCCAGGCTCGCGAGCAAGCCGTCGGAGATGCCGCCGCCCTGGCGCAGCCGCTTGGCCGTTTCCCAGACCAGGTAGAGCGCCGGCACGACGAAACCGATCGCGACCGGCAGCGCGGCGGCGGCGCTCGCCGCCCAGGCCGCTGCGCCGTGCAGGCGGCGCGGCTGGATCGCGCGCATGCGCTGCGCCGAGCCGAAACGCTGATGGCGCCGGCCATTGCGTTCGAGCAGCACCAGCGCCACCACCACGATGAGCATGGCGCAGGCGATCTGTGCCGCCCCGGCCAGGTCGGAGCGCGTGATCCAGGTCGTGTAGACCGCGACCGTGAGCGTCTGGATGCCGAGGAATTCCGAAGCGCCGATGTCGTTGAGCGCCTCGAGCAGCGCCAGGCTCAGGCCGACGGCCAACGCGGGCCGGGCGAGCGGCAGCGCGACGCGGAAGAAGGCGCCGCCGCGGCTTTCGCCCAGCGTGCGGGCCGCTTCCATCAGGTGGGCAGGCTGGGTCATGAACATGGCGCGCGCGGTCATGTAGACGTAGGGGTAGAGCACGAAGCCGAGCACGAAGATCGCGCCCGGCATCGAGCGCAAGTCGGGCAGGCGGAACTGGCGCGGGCTGTCGAAGCCCAGCGCCCAGCGGAGAGCCCCCTGCACCGGTCCGATCGGGTGCAGCAGGTCGAGGTAGGCGAAGGCGACGATGTAGGTCGGCATGGCCAGCGGCAGCAGCAGGGCCCAGTGCAGCACGCGTCGCCCCGGGAAGTCGCAGGCCGTGACCAGCCAGGCGCAGCCGGTGCCGATCACCAGCACCAGCACGCCCACGCCGGCCAGCAGCATCGCGGTGTTGAGCGCGGCCTGCGGCAGCACGTGCTCTGCGAGGTGTGCCCAATGCTGCAGGCCCGAACCCAGCGCGAGCCAAGCCAGGCTGAGAACCGGCGCGAGCACGCCGAGCGCGATGAGGATCGACGCGGCCCGCCAGACGGGCCCAACCGCTTTCATACCCCCACGCTCGGCACTTCGTGTCCTCGCTGCCCCCCGAGGGGGCTGACGCGCCTTGGGGCGGCCCGGCGGCGCGTCACTGATCGAAACCGACCTTGTCCACCAGTGCGCTGGCCTGCTTGCGGTACTTGGCGATCTCGGTGATGGGCAGCGGGTCGACCTTCAGTTCACCGATGCTGGAGGCGATGATCGAATCGAGCACCACGCCCTTGCGCACCGGGTATTCGTAGTTGGTCTCGGCGTAGAAGGCCTGCGCCGGCTCCGACACCAGGAACTCGAGCAGCTTGACCGCATTCGCGCGGTTCGGCGCGTTCTTCGCGACCGCGGCGCCGCTGATGTTGACGTGCGTGCCGCCGCTCTTGGCATTGGCGAAGGTCGGCCGGATCACCTTGATGGCATCGCCCCACTTGCGCGCGTCGCTGCCTTCCTTCGAGCCCTTCATCTGGCCCACGTAGTAGGAGTTGGCGAGACCGATGTCGCAGATGCCGCCCAGGATATCGCGCGCCACGTCGCGGTCGCCGCCGGTGGCCTTGCGCGCCAGATTGGCCTTGACGCCGCGCAGCCACTGTTCGGCCTTGGCCTCGCCGTCGTGCGCGATCAGCGATGCGACCAGCGCCGTGTTGTAGGGATGTTGGCCGGCGCGGATGCAGACCTTGCCCTTGTACTTGGGATTCGCGAGATCTTCATAGCGGAAGGACGTGAGCGGCAGGCTCTTGTCGGCGTACAGCACGCGCGCGCGCATCGACAGCGAGAACCATTGGCCGTCGGCGCCGCGCAGGTTGGCCGGAATGGCCGATTCCAGCGCCGCCGATTTCACCGGCTGAGTGACACCGCCGTCGACCAGGTCCATCAGGTTGCCGATGTCCACAGTCATGAGCACGTCGGCCGGCGAGCGGGCGCCTTCGGCCTTGACGCGCTCGAGCAGCCCGTCCTTCACGAACACCGTGTTGACCTTGACGCCGCTTTGCGTGCTGAAGGCGGTGATCAGGGGCTGGATGAGGCCGGGCTCGCGCGTGGTGTAGAGCGTGAGTTCCTCGGCCGCGTGGGCGGGCAAGGCGCCGGCCAGGCAGGCGGCGGCGATGCAGGTCAGCGCGCAAAGGCGTGCGGTCATGGGGCTTCTCCAGAGTCGATTTGTAAAAAGCACCGGCGTCCGTTCGTTTGCGAACGCCGATACGAATCATTATCACTCTTGGAGGGCCGGGTTTCGGCCTTTGTGCTTACCGGCGCAGGGCCTACTCGCGCCGTGGCGGGATGTCGAAAACCAGGCAGGTGGTGGTGGCATGCGCGTAGAGCGTGCCGTCGGCGCCGACCAGCCGCGCCTCGGCGGTGGCGAGCTGGCGCCCGCAGTGGATCACCTTGCCCTCGGCGCGCACGCGCGGGACCTTGGGCGTCAGCGCCTTCACGAGGTTCACGCCGAGCTCGGCCGTGGTGTAGGCGCGGCCGGCCGGCATCATGGTGTGGACCGCGCAGCCCAGCGCCGAGTCGAGCAGGGTGGCGAACCAGCCGCCATGGATGGTGCCCAGCGGATTCAGGTGCCGCGGGAGCGGCGTGCCCTGGAACACCGCCCGGCCGGGGGCTACCGAGATGAGCGAGAAATCCAGCGTCTTCGCGATGGCGGCGTAGGGGATTTCGGCGCGCAGCATGGCTTCCATCATCTCCAGGCCGGTCTTGCCTGCGAGCTGTTCGGGCCGCGCCAGGCCGGGGCCAGGGCCCGCATTCAGCCGCTCCGCAATCGTTTCTTCCTCGGCGATCCAGGCCGCCAGTTGCTCCGTCGCGTTCATTCGAATTCCTTTAAAGGTTGCATATGCAATTATTGTAGCTACAATGGATGGCATGGATGCTATCGCAAAGCCGCAAGGCTGTACCAATTTCCGGCTGCGGCGCCTCCTGCGCCAGGTCGCCCGCCACTACGACACCGAGGTCACGAAGAGCGGCCTCAAGACCACGCAGTACTCGCTGCTGTCGCATGTCTTGCACCTCGGGCCGCTGCGCCCGAGCGATCTCGCGCATGCGATGAACATCGACGCGTCGACGCTGACGCGCAATCTCAAGCCGCTGGTCGCGGCGGGCTGGCTGACGCAGGGCGACGGGCCCGATGCACGCAGCCGGCTGATCGCGATCACCGAGGCCGGCCGCAAGAAGCGCAGCGAAGCGCAGCGCCACTGGCGCACGGCACAGGAAAAACTCAACGCCCTGCTCGGCATCGAGCGGGTCATCGCGCTGCACGCGCTGATCGACGAGAGCATCGCGCTGCTGCAACTCGCGGGCGCTGCCGAAGAGGGAGATGTGGATGAATGACAAGACGACCGCCGCGCCCACCACGCCTGTGGCGCGCTACGCCCTGTGGCTGGTGCTGCTGGCCGCCGCCGGCACCTTCGCGCTCACCATGGGCGTGCGTCAGACGATGGGGCTCTTCCTCTCCTCGCTCAACACGTCCACCGGCCTGGGCATCGGCAGCATCAGCTTGGCCTTCGCCTTCGGCCAGCTCTGGTGGGGCCTCACGCAGCCCTTCGCGGGCGCGGTGGCCGACCGGATCGGCACCGGCCGCGTAATCTTCATCGGCGTGCTGCTGGTGGCGCTGGGCACCATCATCACGCCGCTGATGACGACGACGGCCGGCCTGATCTTCGCGATCGGCGTGCTGGCCGCCGGCGGCGCCGGCATGGCCGGGCCTTCGGTGCTGATGGCCGCCGTCACGCGCATGGTGCCGCCGGCCAAGCGCGGCTTGGCCACCGGCGTGGTGAATGCCGGCGGTTCCTTCGGCCAGTTCGCGATGGCGCCGATCGCGATCGCGCTGATGGCCGGCGTCGGCTGGGCCAGTGCGATGCAATGGCTCGGCGTGCTGATCCTGCTGGCCTTGCCCGCGGTCTTCGTGCTGAAGGGTAATTCCAATCTGCTCGCGGCCCAGTCGGCAGCAGCGAGCGGCACGAAACCGCTCACGGCACGGCAGGCGATCGGCCAGGCGCTCGCCACGCCGAGCTACCGCTACCTGAGCCTGGGCTTTCTGGTCTGCGGCTTCCACGTCGCCTTCCTGGCCACCCACCTGCCGGGCGTGGTGGCGGCATGCGGCCTGCCGCCGGAGATCGGAGGCTGGGCGTTGGGCGTCATCGGCCTCTTCAACATCGTCGGCAGCCTGGCGATGGGCTGGGCTGTCGGGCGCTGGCGCATGAAGTCGCTGCTGGCGCTGCTCTATGCGACGCGCGGCATCGCGGTGCTGATCTTCCTGCTAGCGCCCAAAACGCCGGCCGTGATGATGGTGTTCGCGGCGGTGATGGGCATCACCTTCCTCTCGACCGTGCCGCCGACCGCGGGCCTGGTCGCCAAGATGTTCGGCCCGGCCAACATGGCGATGCTGTTCGGCGTCGTGATGCTGGCGCACCAGGTCGGCGGCTTCCTGGGCGCCTTCCTCGGCGGCTACGTGTTCCAGGTGACGGGCAGCTACGACATCGTCTGGTACATCGACATCGCGTTGGCTGCCGGCGCAGCGCTGATCAACCTGCCAATCCGCGAGCCTCGGCCGGCGCTGATGGCGAAGGCGGCAGCATGAGCAGTGTCGACCCGCGCACGCGCCTTCTGCTCGAGGCGCCGATCATCCCCACGCTGCTGCGCCTGGCCGCGCCCAACGTCCTGGTGATGGTCGCGCAGGCCGCTGTCGGCCTGATCGAGACCTACTTCGTCGGCAAGCTCGGCACCGATGCGCTGGCCGGCATGGCGCTGGTGTTCCCGATCGTGATGCTGATGCAGATGACCTCGGCCGGCGCGATGGGCGGCGGCATTGCCTCGGCGATTGCACGCGCGCTCGGTGCGCGGCGCCGCGACGATGCCGATTCGCTGGTGCTGCATGCGATCCTGATCGCGCTCGGCTTCGGCCTCGTGTTCACGCTGGCGCTCCTCTTCGGCGGGCGCTGGCTCTATGCGCTGATGGGCGGCACCGGCGCTTCGCTCGACGCGGCCTTGACCTATTCGAACTGGGTGTTCGCCGGCGCGGTGCTGGTGTGGCTCTTCAATTCGCTGGCGGCGGTGATCCGCGGCACAGGCAACATGTCGGTGCCGGCCAACGTGACGGTCGCCGGCGTGGTGGTGCTGGTGCCGCTGTCGCCCTTGCTGATCTTCGGCTGGGGTCCGATTCCCGGCATGGGCATCGCCGGCGGCGCGATCGCGCTCTTGCTCTACTACCTGGCCGGCACGCTCGCGCTGTGGGCCTACCTGCGCGGGAGCCGCAGCCTGCTCAAGCCCTCATGGGCGAAGGCGCGCTTCCGGTGGCCGCTGTTCGCCGACATCCTGCGCGTCGGCCTCGTGGGCGCGGTCTCGACCGTGGCCACCAACCTGTCGATCGGCATCGCGACCGCGCTGGCAGGCCAGTTCGGCCCCGGTGCGATCGCCGGCTACGGCACGGCCTCGCGGCTCGAATACCTGCTGGTCCCGCTGGTGTTCGGCCTCGGCGCGCCGCTGGTCGCGATGGTCGGCACCGCCATCGGCGCGGGGCAGCGCGAACGCGCCCTGCGCGCCACCTGGGCGGGCGCGGCGATGGCCTTCGTGCTCACCGAGACCATCGGCCTCGCGGCCGCGCTGTTCCCGAGGCCCTGGCTGATGCTCTTCGGCAGCGATCCGGCGATGCTCGAAGCGGGCTCGCAGTACCTGCGTGCGGTCGGGCCCTTCTACGGCTTCTTCGGCGTCGGGCTGGTGCTGTACTTCGCTTCGCAGGGCGCGGGCCGCCTTCTGTGGCCGGTGCTCGGCAACATCGCGCGGCTGGCGGTGGCCGGGATCGGCGGCTGGCTCGCGTTGCGCTGGGGCGGCCAGCTGAGTCACGTATTCGTCGCGCAGGGCGCCGCGCTGGTGGTGTACGGCATCGTCATCGCATCGTCGATCGCCGGCGGCGCCTGGTTCGGCCGTGTCGGCTGGCCGCGCACCACGGCCGGGCTGCTGCGGCGCGTTCAGCAGACCTGAATCCTCCACCCATTGCCGAAAGCTTTCCATGAAGATCAAGGACTCCGTCGTTTTCATCACCGGCGCCAATCGCGGCCTCGGGCTCGCCTACGCACGTGCAGCGCTCGCGGCCGGCGCGAAGAAGGTCTACGCGGCCGCGCGCGACCCGAAATTCATCACGCTCGAAGGCGTGCACGCCGTCGCGCTCGACGTGACCAAGCCCGAACAGGTCGAAGCGGCCGCTCGCGCCTGCGGCGACGTGACCCTGCTCGTCAACAACGCCGGCATCTCGCGCGGCTCGGGCCTGCTGTCGCCGGAAGCCATGGACACCGCGCGGGCCGAGTTCGAGACCAACTTCTTCGGCCCCTGGGCCTTGAGCCGTGCCTTCGCGCCGGTGCTGGCGAAGAACGGCGGCGGCGCCATCGTCAACGTGCTGTCGGCGCTGAGCTGGATCAGCCTGCCGGGCGCGGCCACCTACAGCACCTCGAAGTCGGCCACATGGTCGCTCAGCAACGGCCTGCGCAACGAATTGCGCGAGCAGGGCACGCAGGTCGTCAGCGTGCACGTGGCGTTCATGGATACGGACATGGCGAGCCATGTGCCGGGCGACAAGACATCGCCCGACGATGTGGCGAAGCAGACTTTCGCCGCCGTCGAGGCCGGCCTGCCCGAAGTGCTGGCCGACGCGGTGACGCGCCAGGTCAAGCAGGGCTTGGTGGCGGACCCGCCTGCCTACGCGGCCGCGCGCTGAAGCGGGCGTTCGGGACGCGGCGCTGGCAGCAGCCGGCGAAGCGCCTCGAAGAACAGGTCGGACTGCTCGCGCTCGCCCTGGATCTGCGCCGCCACGTGCGCGGCCAGCGCCGCGTCGACCGGCACCAGCGGCCGGCCGGTGGATTGCGCGATCACCTGGTGCAGGCAGGCGCGCTCGAGGTAGTAGAGGTCGTCGTAGGCATGGGCGATGTGCGCGCCGGCCACGATCACGCCGTGGTTGGCGAGGAAGGCTACGTCCTTGCCGGCCATCGCATGGGCGATGCGTTCGCCCTCGCGGTCGTCGAGCGCCAGCCCGTTGTACTGCGCATCGATGGCGATGCGGTTCATGAAGCGCATCGCGTTCTGGCTCAGCGTCGGGTCGAGCGCGCGATCGGCGGTGAGCGTCAGGGCGGTCGCATAGGGCATGTGGCAATGCAGGACCACCGCGTGGCCGGTAATGCGATGCACCGCGCCGTGGATGAAGAGGGCGGTGGGCTCGACGCGATGGCGGCCGGCCAGCACCTCGCCGTGCATGTCGATCAGCACGATGTCATCGGGGCCGATCTCGCTCCAGTGCAGGCCGCGCGGGTTGATCAGGTAGCGGTCCTGCGCACCGGGCAGCGCGACGCTGAAATGGTTGCACACGCCCTCGGAGAGGCCATGGTGCGAGGCGGCGCGCAGCGCCAGCGCGAGGTTGTCGCGCAGGATGCGGACGGCGGGGCTGGCGTAGTCGGATTCGGCAGACATGGCGATCCTCAGGTGCGCCGGCTGCCGTTGAAGGCAGCGACGAAATCCAGCGCGGCCTCGCGTACGGCGGCGGCGCTCTTGCCGGGCTTGTAGAGCGCCGAGCCGATGCCGAAACCGGCCGCGCCGGCTTCGCGCCAGGCAGCCATGTTGCCGGGCGTGATGCCGCCCACGGGCATCAGCGGCGTGCCCTTGGGCAGCACCGCGAGCAAGGCCTTCACCACCGCGGGCGAGGCCAGTTCGGCGGGGAAGAGTTTGAGCCCGCTGGCGCCGGCCGCGAGCGCGCCGAAGGCCTCTGTCGGCGTCATCACGCCGGGCAGGCTCACGAGCCCGAGGCGCGCCGCTTCGGCCAGCACCTCGGCGTTGAAGTTGGGCGCCACGATCAACTCGCCGCCGGCCGCATGCACCTCGCGCACCTGCTGCGCATCGAGCACCGTGCCGGCGCCGACCAGCGCATCCGGAAAGCGCCGGCGCAGGAGTGCGATGCTTTCGAGCGGCTGCGGCGAATTGAGCGGCACTTCGAGCAGCCGGAAGCCGGCTTCGACGATCGCATCGCCGACCTCCGGCGCCTCGGCCGGCGTCAGACCGCGCAGGATCGCCACCAGCGGCAACTGCTGCATGGCGGCGGAGAATTTGTCCAGAGGCGAAGTCATGGCCTTGTTCTGTTTGCGTTGAGGAATGCCGACAGCGCGTGCAGGCCGGCCCAGGTAGCCTCGGCGCCCAGCGTCCGCGCGGTATTGCCCGAGGCCTGCAGCGCCAGCAGGTAGCGCTGCGTCAGCGCCGGCGTGCCGATCAGCACCAGGTCGCCGGCGGCGTGGATCGATTGGGTGCGCAGCTCCTCGCCGATCAGAAGCCCCGACAGGTAGCTCGAGAGATCGCCGGCCGACATGCGCTCGAATAGCGCCAGCGTGCGCGCGCCGAAGGCGTTGTGCAGCAGGCCCTGGCCGTTGTCGGCCTGCGTCACGCCTTCGAGAAAGGCGACTTCGTCCAGCGGCGCCTCTGCATCGAGCGTGCGTGCCAGGATCGAGTGCCGGCTCAGGAGCGCATAGAACTCGCCGGTCATGAAGGTGCGGAAGCCCGTCACGCGGCCCCGCTTCACCGTGGCCCACTTGTTGTGCGTGCCGGGCAGCACGAAAACGCCGTCGGCAAGGCCCGTCAGCGCCATGGCGCCGAAGATCTGCACTTCTTCGCCGCGCATCACATCGGGCACGCCGTCGTGCAGGTCGCTGAGGCCGGGCACGATCGCGATGCGGCCGGGCTCGATCTCGACGATCGCGTTGCCCACTTCGACCCGGCCTGAGGGGCAGGCGCAGTAGGGCGCCTCGACCCAGCCCTGCTTGCTGCCGGCCATGCCCGAGATCAGGCAGAAGCTGCCGGTCGGGCGCATCCAGTCGCCGAACAATTCTTCGAACACGGCCGGGAAGCCACCCGGCGGGACCGTGAGGATGCCGCGCGGATGCTCGCGCTCCTCGAGCACGTGGCCCTTGCCGTCGAGCCGCGCGCCGCGTAATGAGCTGGTACCCCAATCAACGGCGATTAAGTGCATTCAGTGATTGTCTCTTGGAACGAAAGAGCCTCGCTTGCCGCGCAGGAATCCGAGGTCGGCGCCCTGGTCGGCCTGCAGCACGTTGTCGACGTAGAGCTTCCAGTAGCCGGAGTCCAAGGGCGGCTTCGGGGCAGTCCATTTCTCGCGCCGGCGCGCCAGCTCCTCGTCACTCACGTGCAGATGCAGCCTGCGATTCGGCACGTCGAGTTCGACGATGTCGCCGTCCTGCACCAGCGCCAGCGGCCCGCCGGCCGCGGCCTCGGGCGCCATGTGCAGCACCACCGTGCCGTAGGCGGTGCCGCTCATGCGCGCATCGCTGATGCGGACCATGTCGGTGATGCCCTTCCGGAGTACCTTGGGCGGCAGCGGCATGTTGCCGGACTCGGCCATGCCGGGGTAGCCCTTGGGGCCGCAGTTCTTGAGCACCATGATGCAGTGCTCGTCGATGTCGAGCGACTCGTCGTCGATGCGCTTGTGCAGGTCGTCGGCGCTTTCGAACACCACCGCGCGGCCCTTGTGCACCAGCAGCTCGGGCGTGGCCGCGCTCGGCTTGATGATCGCGCCGTTGGGCGCGAGGTTGCCTCGCAGCACGCAGATGCCGGCCTTGTCCTTGAAGGGCTTGGCGAGCGGCTGGATCACCTGCGGGTTGTAGTTCTCGGCGTCCTTGATGTTGTCCCAGACGCTCCGGCCGCTGGCGGTGATGAGTCCCAAGTTCAGGTGCTGCGCGATCTCCTTCATCACCACCGGCAGGCCGCCCGCGTAGCAGAAGTCCTCCATCAGGTACTGGCCCGAGGGCTGCAGGTTGACCAGGCAGGGCAGGTCGGAGGCCAGGCCGTCGAAGTCGTCGAGCGTAAGTTCGACGCCGATGCGCCCCGCGATCGCGAGCAGGTGGATCACGAGGTTGGTGGAGCCGCCGATCGCGGCATTGACCTTGATCGCGTTCTCGATCGCCTGGCGGGTGAGAATCTTCGACATCACGAGGTCCTCGTGCACCATCTCGACGATGCGTCGGCCCGCCGCGCGCGCGAGCACGTTGCGCCGCCCGTCGACCGCCGGATAGGCCGCATTGCCGGGCAGGCCGATGCCGAGCGATTCGACCATGCTGGCCATGGTGCTGGCGGTGCCCATGGTCATGCAATGGCCGTGGCTGCGGTGCATGCAGCTCTCGGCCTCGAAGAAGTCCTGCAGCTTCAGCGTGCCGGCGCGCACCTGCTCGCTCATCTGCCAGACGCCGGTGCCGGAGCCGAGCTCCTGCCCGCGCCACTTGCCCGAGAGCATCGGGCCGCCCGAGACGCCGATGGTCGGCAGGTCGACGCTGGATGCGCCCATCATGAGCGCCGGCGTGGTCTTGTCGCAGCCCATGAGCAGCACCACGCCATCCAGCGGGTTGGCGCGGATGCTCTCTTCGACGTCCATGCTCGCGAGGTTGCGATAGAGCATGGCGGTCGGCCGCATCAGCGTCTCGCCCAGCGACATCACCGGGAACTCGAGCGGGAAGCCGCCGGCCTCGTAGACGCCGATCTTCACCTGCTCGGCGAGCGTGCGGAAGTGCGAGTTGCAGGGAGTGAGCTCGCTGAAGGTGTTGCAGATGCCGATCACCGGCCGGCCGTCGAACTGGTCGTGCGGAACGCCCTTGCCCTTGAGCCAGCTGCGGTAGATGAAGCCATCGCGGTCGTGGCGGCCGAACCATTGCTGGCTGCGCAGTTCGTGCGCGGGTTTCCGGGGTGGGGCGCTCATCTGTCTTGTCTCCGCGGTGGGCCAATCTGCGGCCTCGGCGAATCAGGGTTTGTCCTGCCGGACCGGTATTTCAATCATCATATGATAAGCGCCGACATTGGATCGAGGTCTAGGGAAATCTCGGTCCTCGCAGGAGACAAGACATGCCCCATTCATTGAACGCAACGCGCAAGCAACCGATGCAAATGACGCATCGAAGCATGAGCCGCCGGGCCGCTCCCAAGGCGAATACCGCAGCGCGCAGCGCGGAGGTTGCTCAATGAGCGCCACCCGCCCCGAGGTGCTGGTCGTCGCGCCGTTGATGCCCTTCCTGATGGACGCGCTGCACCGCGAGTACACGGTGCACGATCGGACGCACGTCAACGACCCCGAGGCCTTCTCGGCCGCTGCCCCGCGCATCCGCGCAGTCGTTGCGAACGGCGAAGCCAAGGTGCCGCGCGAGCTGATGGCCCGCCTGCCGGCGCTGGAAGTGATCTCCGTATTCGGTGTCGGCTACGACGGTGTCGACGTGGCCGCAGCGCACGAGCGCGGCGTGCCGGTCACCAACACGCCGCAGGTGCTGAACGACGACGTGGCCGATCTGGCGATCGGCCTCTTGCTCTCGATCGCGCGGCGCATTCCCCAGGCCGACCGCTTCGTGCGCGAAGGCGAGTGGCCGAAGGGCCCGTTCCCGCTGAACCGCAAGGTCACGGGCGCCCGCCTGGGCGTGGTCGGCATGGGCCGCATCGGACAGGCCATTGCGCACCGGGCGCGGGGCTTCGACATGCAGATCGCGTACACCGCGCGTTCGCCGCGCTCAGAGGTCGACTACGCCTACCACCCGGATGCGGTCTCGCTCGCTGCTGCCGTCGACTTCCTGGTCGTCATCACGCCGGGCGGCGCGGCGACGCGCGGCCTGATCGATGCGCGCGTGCTCGAGGCGCTCGGACCGCAGGGCTACCTGGTCAATGTGGCACGCGGCAGCGTGGTCGACGAAGCGGCGCTGATCGCCGCGCTCTCGAAGGGCGTCATTGCCGGTGCCGCGCTCGACGTCTACGCCAACGAGCCGCAGGTGCCGGCCGAATTGCGCGCCATGCCGAACGTGGTGCTCACGCCGCACATGGCCAGCGGCACGAAGCAGACGCGCGAGGCCATGGCGCAACTGACTTTCGACAACCTGCGCGCGCATTTCGCAGGGGCGCCCTTGCTGACGCCGGTGGATGCCTGAAGGCGCGACGCGGCACCATGACCAAGAACACCCACGGCCGCACGCTCGAGCTGCTCGGCGAGGCGATCGTGTCGCGCCGCTATGCCATCGGCGCGCCGATGCCCGCGGAGCCGCTCTTGTGCGAGGAGTTCGGCGTCAGCCGCACGGTGGTGCGCGAAGCGGTGAAATCGCTGGTCGCCAAGGGCCTGATCGTCACGGGGCCGAAGGTCGGCACGCGCGTGCTGCCGGAGGACCGGTGGAACTGGTTCGATCCCGATGTGATCACCTGGCAGGCTCGCGCCGGCCTCACGCCCGAGTTCCTGCGCGACCTGCTGGACCTGCGGCGCGTGGTCGAGCCGGCAGCCGTTCGGCTAGCGGCCGAACGCGCCACCCCGGCCGACATCGAGGAGATCGAAGAGGCCTACGCCGGCATGAAGCAGGCAGTGGAATACGGCGGCGACTACGTCACCAGCGACCTGCGCTTTCACCACGGACTGCTGGTCGCTGCCGGCAACCGCATGTTGGCCCAGATGAGCAAGGCGCTGAACGCGCTGCTGCGCACCAGCTTCGAGCTCTCGACCGCCAAGAAGGACGGACCGACCTTGTCGCTGCCTCTGCATCGGGCGGTGCTAGATGCGGTCATCGCCCACAACCCGGCGCGCGCCGAGCGCGCGATCATCAAGCTCATCGACGGTGCGCGCGAGGACATCGAAGAGGTGGTCGGCTCGCGCCGCCGCCTGCCGCGCCTCGGTCGGTCACCGCCGCGGCTCAAGGCCGCTTGAGGCGCGCCCGCATCCCTTTCCCAGCAACGCTCATGGATCGAGCACCCATCGTCAAAAAAAGGAGACACAGCATGAAATTCAAGGCACTCATGATTCCCGCGCTGGTCGCGCTGGGGCTCGCTGCCGCCGGCCAGGCCGCGGCGCAGGAGAAGCTCACCGTCTGGTGGGGCAAGGGCTTCTACAAGGCGGAGGACGACGCGCTGTACGCAGCCATCAAGAAATTCGAGGCCAAGAACCCGAAGATCAAGGTCGAGCTGTCGCTCTATGCGCCGCAGGAAATGGTTCCGAAGTCGGTGGCTGCGCTCGACGCCGGCAATCCGCCCGACGTGGCCTATGGCGACGTCTACGACTTCCAGGTCACGGCCAAGTGGGCCTACGACGGCAAGCTCGAAGACGTGACCAGCATCCTCGACCCGATGCGCGCCAAGTTCGAGCCTGCGGCGCTGGCCACCACCTTCCTCTACAACGACACCACCAAGAGCCGCGCCTACTACGCCTACCCGATCAAGCAGCAGACCATGCACATCCAGTACTGGAAGGACATGCTGGCCGAGGCGGGCTTCAAGGAGAGCGACATCCCGACCGACTGGAAAAGCTACTGGAGCTTCTGGTGCGACAAGGTGCAACCAGCCCATCGTCAAAAGTCCGGTACCCGCAGCTTCGGCATCGGCCAGCCGCTGGGCGTGGACTCGAGCGACTCGTTCTTCTCGTTCCTGACTTTCATGGACGCCTACAACGTCAAGCTGGTCAACGACGCGGGCAAGCTGCTGGTCGATGATCCGGCGGTTCGCCAGGGCCTGATCAACGCGCTGACCGATTACACACAGGTGTATTCGAAGGGTTGCGCGCCGCCGTCTGCTACCAACTGGAAGGATCCGGACAACAACGTCGCCTTTGCCAACAAGACGACCGTCCTGACGCATAACGCGACGATCTCGATCGCCGCCACGCAACTCGACGCCTCGAACAACCAATCGCTTACGCAAGCGCAGCGCGACGCCGCCAAGTTGAACTACACCGAGAAGATCGCGACAGCAGGCTTCCCGAACAAGCCCGACGGCTCCAAGATGGTGTACCGCGCGGCCGTGAAGACCGGCGTGATCTTCAAGGACGCCAAGAACAAGGATGCCGCGAAGAAGTTCGTCGCCTTCCTGCTCGACGACGCCAATCTCACGCCCTACGTCGAAGGCTCGCTCGGGCGCTGGTTCCCGGTGACCAAGGCGGCGCAGCAAAGTGCTTTCTGGAAGCAGGACCCGCACCGTACGGCCGTCTACAACCAGTTCATGGCCGGCACCTCGCCATTCGAATTCACCAAGAACTACAAGTTCACGGTGCTCAACAACGAGAACGTGTGGGCCAAGGCGGCGAACCGGATCCTCAACGAGAAGGTGCCGGTGGACAAGGCCGTGGACGAGATGATCGCGCGCATCAAGGCGGTTGCGGGCTGACCCTCTGAATCGGTCCGGCCGCGGCTCGGCGCCGCGGCCGTCCGCCTGTCCATCATCTTCTCCGCTTGAACGACATCGGGGTGAACTGAACCATGACTCAAGCTGTTAGCACATTGCCGCACGTCGCGGCGCCGGCGTCCCGTAGCCTGACCCGCTGGGAATTCTGGGGGCGCCTGTTCGTCGTTCCCTACCTGCTCGTGTTCGCGGTGTTCGTGTTGTACCCGGTGGGCTACGGCCTCTGGCTGGCCCGGCACCCGTCCAGCTACACGAAGCTGTTCGACGATCCGATCTTCTTCCGCAGCGCCATCAACACCATCGTGTTCCTGGTGGTGGCGATCAATCTCAAGATGATCGCCGCGCTGGTGCTGTCGGGCTTCTTCATCAAGACGCGCTGGTGGATCAAGGCGCTCTCGGTGCTCTTCATCCTGCCCTGGGCGGTGCCCTCGATTCCGACCATCCTGTCGGTGCGCTTCATGCTCAATCCGGAGTGGGGCGTCATCAACTCGGTGATCTTCCGCCTCACGGGGCTCGACGGACCGAACTGGCTCAATGACCCGACGCTGGCGCTGTCTCTGTCGATGCTGATGCATATCTGGAAGTCGCTGCCGTTCTGGACGCTGATCCTGGTGGCCGGGCGCCTGTCGATTCCGGCCGAACAGTACGAAGCCGCTTCGGTCGACGGCGCCAGCAACTGGCAGAAGTTCCGCTTCATCACCTGGCCGGCGATGCGCACGCTCTACATCACGTCGACCATCCTGTCGGCGATCTGGACGCTGGGCGATTTCAACAGCGTCTACCTGCTCACGGGCGGCGGGCCGGCCGACCTGACGCACGTGCTGGCCACCCTGGGCATCCGCTACCTGCGGCTGGACCAGATGGATGTGGCGATGTCCTCGATCGTGGTGGCGCTGCCGCTGGTACTGCCGCTGGTGTATTTCATGATGAAGAGGCTGTCCAAATGAAGCGATGGACCCTGCGCTCCGTCACCGCCGAAGCCAAGCTGTTGCTGATCGGCATCCCGGTGTTCCTGTGGACCATCATCCCGGTCTACCACATGTTCCTGTTTGCGATATCAGAGCGCGAATCGGCTACCTCGGGCCGGCTATGGCCCAAGAACCCGACGCTGCAGAACTTCGAGACCGTGTTCCAGCAGAAGCATTTCTACCTGTCGCACTTCTGGCAGCAGCTCGGCAACTCGCTTGTCATTGCGATCGCGGTCGGGCTGATCACCTTGATGGTGGCCACCACCGCCGCCTTCGCCATCAGCCGGCTGCGGGTGCGGGGCGGGCGCACGGTGCTCAACATGGCCCTGTTCACCTACTTCATCCCTGCTGCATTCCTGGCGGTGCCGATGTACAAGACGATGGCCAACTACGGGCTGCTCAACAACCAGTGGTCGCTGATCTTTGCGATGGTCACCATCGCTTCGCCCTACTGCATCTGGGTGCTCAAGCAGGCCTCGGACAAGCTGCCCTACGAACTCGACGAGGCCGCGCGCATGGACGGCGCCACGCCGGTGCAGCTGTTTCGTCTGGTGTATCTGCCGCTGATGGTGCCCTCGATGGTGGCAGTGGGCACCTATGCACTGCTGCTGGCCTGGAACGAATACCTCTATGCCTTCCTGCTGCTGTCCAACGAAACCGACATCACGCTCGGGGTGGCGCTGGGCAACTTCCTGGCGGCCGACGATTCGCCATGGGAATTGCTGATGGCCACCGGTTTCATCTATGCGCTGCCGCCGGCGGCGATCTACTACGCGTTCAAGCGCTACATGGTCGGCGGCCTGACGGCCGGCGCCGTCAAGAGCTAAGGGATCAAGAACATGGCATCCGTTTCCTTCAACAACGTCAAGAAGTCCTACGGCAAGGTCGACATCCTGCACGGACTGGGCTTCGACATCGCCGACGGCGAATTCGTCGTGCTGGTCGGCCCTTCGGGCTGCGGCAAGTCCACGCTGCTGCGCATGCTGGCCGGGCTGGAAGACATCACCGGCGGCGAGATCATGATCGACGGCCGGGTCGTGAACGAGCTCGAGTCCAAGGACCGTGACATTGCGATGGTGTTCCAGAGCTACGCGCTCTATCCGCACATGACGGTGGGCGAGAACATGGGTTTCAGCCTGCGCCTGCGCAATGCCGACAAGTCGGTCACCGACCAGCGCGTGGCCGACGCCGCGAAGATCCTCAATCTCGATGCGTTGCTCGGGCGCTATCCGCGCGAGCTTTCGGGCGGGCAGCGCCAGCGCGTGGCGATGGGGCGTGCCATCGTGCGCGATCCCAAGGTCTTCCTGTTCGACGAGCCGCTGTCCAATCTCGACGCCAAGCTGCGGGTGGCGATGCGCGCCGAGATCAAGGCCCTGCACCAGCGGCTCAAGACCACCACGGTGTACGTCACGCACGACCAGATCGAGGCCATGACGATGGCCGACCGCATCGTGGTCATGCACGACGGTCTCGTCGAGCAGATCGGCACGCCGCTGGAACTCTACGACCGGCCTGACAACCTGTTCGTCGCGCAGTTCATCGGCTCGCCGGCGATGAACGTGATCGAAGGCGTGTTCCGGCGCGACGGCGAGGGCTGCAGCGTGGAGGCGCACGGCGCGCGCTGGCCGGCGCCGGGCGCGACCGCGGCGGCGGACGGGCAGGCGGTGCACTACGGCATCCGTCCCGGCGACATCAGACTCGCGAACGCGGGCAGCGGCGTGGCCGCGAAGGTGATCGTCGTCGAGCCGACCGGCAACGAGACCGAGTTGCTGGTGCAGGTGGGCGAGGCGAAGCTCATCGTGGTGATGCACGGTCGCGTCGATGCCGCGCCGGACGACATCATCGGCCTCGTGATCGGCGCCGACAGCGCGCACCTGTTCGACAGGCAGAGCAGTCGCCGGCTGAACTGAGCGCTGCGCCTTGCTCATTGCTTGCGTCAATGGCCCCTATTGAGCATCACCCGAGACAACCTGTTGACGCTGGAGGCGTACGCGAAGATCCGCAAGAGCAGCGCGCCGGAGTTCATCGCGCACCGCCGGCTGCGCACGGTGCGCCTGGGCGAGCACGTCAGCATCCAGTTCGAAGACGAGACGACGATCCGCCGCCAGATCCAGGAGATGCTCACATCGAGAAGATCTTCGACGAAGAGGGCATCCAGAGCGAGATCGATGCCTACGCAGCCCTGGTGCCCGACGGCAGCAACTGGAAGGCGACCATTCTGATCGAGTTCCCCGACGCGCACGAGCGCAAGCGCGAACTGGCCCGGCTCATCGGTGTGGAGGACCGCATGTTCGTCGAGGTCGAAGGCCACGGGCGCATCTACGCGATCGCCGACGAAGACATGGAGCGCGAGAACGACGAGAAGACCTCGGCAGTCCACTTCGTGCGTTTCGAGTTCGGCGATGCCGCGCGCGCTGCCGTGCGCGCGGGCGCGAACGGCAGGCTGGGCTGCGACCACAGCAACTACCCGGCGCTCGCGAGCATCGCGCCGGAGACGCTGGCGAGCCTGGCCGGCGACTTGAGCTAGGCGCAAGAGCGTTGGGGGCGCGGCGGCGGGCGGTGTGCCCTGTGCCGGCCGACGTCACTGGCCCTTCGGGCTTCCCTGCGCTGCTCGCGTCAGGCGGGGTCTCGCTCAAACTCGCTTCGCTCAGGCAGTCGCGAGCCCTGATCCGCCTGCCGCTGCGTTGCTCGGCAGTGCCTCAATCTCGAGGGCAGCAGCACGCGCGATGCGGCCACGGTGTTGGTGCCGCTGTTGAACTGCTGTTCGAGCATCGCCTTGATCTGCGCGCCCGTCATCGTCTTCACGACCAGGCTGTTGCCGAAGGGCTGCACGCTGAAGATCTGGCCGTAGCTGACGTCGCCGTTGACGGCCGGAGGCCCATGAAAAAGGGCGCCGAAGCGCCCTTTGTGCAGTGGTCGTGTTCTCAGCGACCGAAGGAGCGGCCACCGCCGCCGTAGCCGCCGCCGCCACCGCCACCGCCGTAGCCACCGCCTGAACGACCGCCGCCACCGCCCGAACGGCCACCGCCGCCGGACCGGTTGCCGCCGTAGCCACCGCCGCCGCGACGGCCGCGGCCGCCCAGGCTGTCGACGCTGGTGCGCAAGGGATCGGGCTGGCCCGCCGCGCCGGCCACCGCTTCGGCGCGCAGGTGCGCGACCGCATCGGCCTGCGTCGGGCTGTGGCTGTTGCCGTGATGGCGCGGCTGGCGCTCCTCGTGCGGCAGGTGGCCTTGCACCGCGTGGTGCGGTGCATGGTGCGGCGTGCGTGCCGGACCCTGCGGTCCGCGCGCCGGGCCTTGTCCACGCCCGCCGCCCTGGCCGCGCTGGCCCTGGCCGCCGCCGTTGCGGCCGGCCGGTGCGCCCTGGCCAGCACCGCCGCCGCGACGCTGGCCGCCGCCATTGCCGCCACCGCTGCTGCGCTGCTCGCCCTGGCCCGCTTTGTTGTCGCGGATGCGCTGCATCATTTCCTGCCGCGCGGCCTTGGCCGCCGCTTGCATCACTTCGCGGCTCGGCGGGCGGCCGGCGCCGCCCCAGATGGTCTGGCGGCCCATCGCGATGGGTTCGGCGCGCTCGCCTTCCTCGGGGCCGAAGCCGTCGATCAGCTTGACCGGGATCTGCTGCTTGGTGAAGCGCTCGATCTCCTGCATGAAGCCTTCTTCGTCGAGGCAGACCAGGCTCACCGCCTCTCCGCTCGCGCCCGCGCGGCCGGTGCGGCCGATGCGGTGCACGTAGTCTTCGCTGACGTTGGGAATCTCGTAGTTCACGACGTGCGGCAGCTCGTCGATGTCGATGCCGCGGGCGGCGATGTCGGTTGCCACCAGCGCGCGGATCTCGCCGCTCTTGAAGCCGGCCAGCGCCTGGGTGCGCGCGCTCTGGCTCTTGTTGCCGTGCAGCGCCATCGCTTCGATGCCGTTCTTGGTCAGGAATTCGGCCACGTTGTTGGCGCCGAACTTGGTGCGGGTGAACACCAGCACCTGGCTCCAGTTGTGCTCGTTGATGATGTGCGCAAGCAGCGCCTTCTTCTTGCCGCGGCCCACCGGGTGGACCACCTGCGTGATGCGCTGCACCGTGGTGTTGCGCGGCGTGACCTGGATGCTCTGCGGGTTCTTCAGCAGCGTGGCGGCGAGGTCGCGGATTTCGTCGCTGAAGGTCGCGGAGAAGAGCAGGCTCTGCTTTTCCTTCGGCACCAGCGCGAGGATCTTCTTCACGTCGTGGATGAAGCCCATGTCGAGCATGCGGTCGGCTTCGTCGAGCACCAGCATCTGCACCTGGGCCAGATCGAGCATGCCTTGCTGCTGCAGGTCGAGCAGGCGGCCGGGCGTGGCGACCAGGATGTCGACGCCGCTCTTGAGCTTGCTGATCTGCGGGTTCATGCCGACGCCGCCGAAGATCACGGTCGAGCTCAGCTGGAGGTACTTGCCGTAGGTGCGGATCGACTCTTCGACCTGGGCCGCGAGTTCGCGCGTGGGGGTCAGCACCAGGGCGCGCACGCCGGTGCCGCCGAACTTGTTGGTGGCGCTGCGGCTCATCGTGAGCTTGTGCAGCATCGGCAGCGTGAAAGCGGCCGTCTTGCCGGTGCCGGTCTGGGCGCCGCCGAGCAGGTCATGCCCCTCGAGCACCGCAGGAATGGCCTGGGCCTGGATCGGGGTGGGGGTTTCGTAGCCCTGCTCGTGCACGGCTTTCAAGATGGCCGGGGCCAGCTTCAGTTCATCAAAGTTCATTGAGTTCAACAAGCGCCTTACACGGCGCAGTGGTATTCGCCCGCTACGGCGTCTTGGCGACGTCGAGCCAGTAAAGGCGAATGAGGGTCAGGGGTGGGAGCCTGAAAGCCTTGAGATGGGCCTTCGTCGTCCCCGGCGGAGGGCCGGCGTTGCGGGCAACTGGACCCGGCAACAGGCGCTATTGTCGCATGAGTCGGGTTTCGCCGCCCTCGGCGCGGCTCAGATAAACGAACATGCCCTGGATTGGCTCGCGCTGGTCTTCGCGTATCGGTGCGCGAATCAGCTGGACAACATTGAAGCCGTGTTGCATGGCCAGAGCGCGAAGATAGCGTCCCGAATGGGCGTAGCGCAGGCTCGGCAGCAGTTCGAAGTCGACGCCTTCATGGGCAGCGCATTCGGCCGAAAAGCAGAAGATTCCGTTCGGCGCCATGGCTTTTTCCAGCGCCGCGAACACTGGTTCCAGATCGCCGACGTAAATGAAGACGTCGGCGGCCGTGATCAGGTCGTAGCGTTCGTCCGTGCCTCGCAGGTAGTCCACGATGTCCGCATGCACCAGGCGGTCGTAGAGGCCGAGGGCCTGTGCCTTGTCCATCATCTGGCTGGACAGGTCGACGCCCACGAGTCTTTGGGTCATCGGTTTCAGCAACGGCGCGCAGAGCCCTGTTCCGCAGCCGAGGTCGAGCGCCGAGCGGAAAGGGCCGCGGCCCAATGCGGCCAGATGCCTGGCCAGCGTGCTGTGCGCGCGATAGCCGAGCAGGCCCACCAGATGCGCATCGAACTGATCGGCGTAGTCGTCGAAAAGGGTCTCGACGTAGTGGGCCGGCGCCGTCGCCGGAACAGCCTGCGCGGAGACGGATGCCAGGTAGTAGCGATGCAGTTCCGGATCGGCACCGTGTGCCATGGCTTGCATGAAGGCGTCGGCCGCTTCCTCGTTGCGCTTCATCTCCCGCAGGATGCCGCCGCGATTGCTCCAGGCCTCGGCCAGGCCGGGGTCCGCGCCCAGCGCGCGGTCGTAGGAGGCGAGCGCCTGTTCGGGCCGATCCAGCGCCTGCAGGGTCTGGCCGTGGCGAAACCATGGCTCGGCGGGGGGAAGGATGCCGAGCTGCAGCACCTTCTCGTAGCCGGCCAATGCTTCCCGGTGGCGATTCAACTGGCCGAGCGCAGTGGCCTTGTGAAACCAGGCATCGGCGTTGTCGGCCTCCACCGCGAGCACCTGCTCGGCCACCGCCAGGGCCTCTTGCGGGCGCGACAGTTTCAGCTGCGTGGCGGCAAGATTGATCAGGGTCGAGACGCGTCCCGGGAGCAGCGCGAGCGAAGCCAGGAAGAGCTGCTCGGCGGCGTCGAAGCGGGCTGTTTCGAAGGCCTTCAGCCCGTCGAAGAAGAGCTGCTTGGCCTGGTCGAAGGCATCGTGGGCGGGTGCGGCACACATAGGCGGGTGCGCCTGAGAATAGCAGCGCTTCAGGCCCCCGTTCAAGGAATCGAGGCCCCTGCGTTAGACTTGGCAGCAAACCCCCGGTCGGAAAACGCGCTGCAGCAGCAAGCGCCTGCCATGCAAGGCAGATTCGCCATCGATCCTCGCACAAGATCGTTGCCGGGTTTCCCGACCACCCCGAGCAGTCCCCATCACCGAACAGAGATAGACATGGCCCAGTACGTCTACACCATGAACAAGGTCAGCAAGACCGTGCCGCCAAAGCGGCAGATCTTGAAGGACATTTCGCTTTCCTTCTTCCCCGGCGCCAAGATCGGCGTGCTCGGCCTGAACGGCTCGGGCAAATCGTCGCTGCTCAAGATCATGGCCGGCATCGACAAGGAGATCGAAGGCGAGGCGCTGCCGATGCCCGGCCTCACGATCGGCTACCTCGAGCAAGAGCCCAAGCTGAACGCCGCGCACACGGTGCGCGAGTCGGTCGAGGAAGCGATGGGCGCGGTCTACGCGGCCAAGGCGCGCCTCGAAGAGGTTTACGTGGCCTATGGCGCGGAAGACGCCGACTTCGACGCGCTGGCGGCCGAGCAGGCCCAGCTCGAAGCCATCATCGCGACCGCCGGCACCGATTCCGAGCACCAGCTCGAGATCGCGGCCGACGCGCTGCGCCTGCCGCCGTGGGAAGCCAACATCGGCGTGCTGTCGGGCGGCGAGAAGCGCCGCGTGGCGCTGTGCCGCCTGTTGCTCAGCAAGCCCGACATGCTGCTGCTCGACGAACCGACCAACCACCTGGACGCCGAATCGGTCGAGTGGCTCGAAGTGTTCCTGCAGCGCTTTCCGGGCACCGTGGTGGCCATCACCCACGATCGCTACTTCCTCGACAACGCGGCCGAGTGGATTCTCGAACTCGACCGCGGCCGCGGCATTCCGTGGAAGGGCAACTACAGCACCTGGCTCGAGCAGAAGGGCGAGCGCCTGGCGCAGGAGCAGAAGGGCGAAGAAGCCCACGCCAAGGCGCTGAAGAAGGAACTCGAATGGTCGCGCCAGAACCCGAAGGCGCGCCAGGCCAAGAGCAAGTCGCGCCTGGCCCGCTTCGAGGAGCTGAGCGATTTCGAATACCAGAAGCGCAACGAAACGCAGGAAATCTTCATCCCCGTGGCGGAGCGCCTGGGCAACCAGGTGTTCGAGTTCAAGAACGTCAGCAAGTCCTTCGGCGATCGCCTGCTGATCGACAACCTGAGCTTCGAGATCCCGGCCGGCGCCATCGTCGGCATCATCGGCCCCAACGGCGCCGGCAAGTCCACGCTCTTCAAGCTGATCGCCGGCAAGGAGAAGCCGGACAGCGGTGAGGTGGTGGTCGGCCAGACGGTCAAGATGGCTTTCGTCGACCAGCACCGCGATGCGCTCGCCAACGAGAAGACGGTGTGGCAGGACATCTCGGACGGCCTCGACATCATCAACGTCGGCAAGTTCCAGATGGCGAGCCGGGCCTATGCCGGGCGCTTCAACTTCAACGGCGCCGACCAGCAGAAGAAGGTCGGCACGCTGTCCGGCGGTGAACGCGGCCGCCTGCACCTGGCCAAGACCCTGATCGCCGGCGGCAACGTGCTGATGCTGGACGAACCCTCGAACGACCTGGACGTCGAAACGCTGCGCGCGCTGGAAGACGCCTTGCTCGAGTTCGCGGGCTCGGTGCTCGTGATCAGTCACGACCGCTGGTTCCTCGACCGCATCGCGACCCACATCCTCGCGGCCGAAGGCGACAGCCAGTGGACCTTCTTCAACGGCAACTACCAGGAGTACGAGGCCGACAAGAAGAAGCGCCTGGGCGAAGAGGGTGCCAAGCCGCACCGGATGCGCTTCAAGGCGCTGAAGTAACAATGCGCTGAACCGCCGCAAGCGAGGCAAACTTCCGCTTCCAGATGGGCGCCCGGGGCGCCGTTAGGAGCGGACATGGCTGCGGCGATTCGGTGTGTGGCGGCGTCGATGGTGCTTCTCGCGGGATGCGGGGGCGGGGGTGGCGGGGGCAGCGTCTCCATCAGCGCCTTCGGGGTGAATGGGACGGCGGCACCCGCACCGCCCCCGGCGGCCAATCCGCCGCCGCCGGCACCGCCGGCCTCGCCGATGGTGGTCAAGGTGACGGAGCTGGCCTCCGGCCTCAACAGCCCCTGGGGCCTGGCCTTCCTGCCCGACGGCAAGCTGCTCGTGACGCAGCGCGGCGGGCAGATGCGGCTGCGCAATGGCGACGGCACGCCGGTCAATGGCGGGGCCGATCAGGTCAGCGGCGTTCCGGTGGTGGAGGCGGTCGGGCAGGGCGGCTTGCTCGATGTGGTGGTCGATCCGGCTTTCGCGAGCAACCGCCGCATCTACTTCAGCTACTCGGAACGCGATACGGGCAACGCCAGCCTCAACAGCACCGCGGTGGCGCGCGCCGAACTCGACGTCGCCGGCCGCAGCCTGAGCAATTTCGTCGTCATCTATCGGCAGCTGCCCAGAGCGCAGAGCAATGCGCACTTCGGCTCGCGCCTGGTGTTCGATCGCAACGGCTATCTCTTCGTGACCCTGGGCGAGCGCATGAACACCGACCAGCGCGGCTTTGCCCAGGACCTGACGCGCGGGCACGGCAAGGTGGTGCGCATCACCACCGATGGCGTGCCGGCGCCGGGCAATCCCGACTTCGGCGTGGTCGGCGCGCAGCCCCATATCTGGAGCTACGGCCATCGCAATGTGCAGGGTGCGGCGCTGCATCCGGCGACCGGCGATCTGTGGGTCAACGAGCACGGGCCGCAGGGCGGCGATGAAGTCAATCTCTCGCTGCCCGGCAGGAACTACGGCTGGCCCGTCATCAGCTACGGGCAGGAATACGGCACCCTCACGCAGGTCGGCGACGGCACGGCCAAGGCCGGCATGGAGCAGCCGCTGACCTATTGGGAGAAGATCGACGGCTCGGCGTGGACGCCGGGCACGGCGAAGTCCTCGATCGCGCCCAGCGGCATGGCCTTCTACACCGGCGATGCGCTGCCCGACTGGAAGGGCAGCCTGTTCGTCGGCGCGCTGGCGGGCACGGCGCTGTGGCGGCTCACGCTCAACGGCAACACCGTGACCGGGCGTGAACGTCTTCTGGCCGATCGCGGCGAGCGCATTCGCGATGTCCGGCAGGGGCCGGACGGCTGGATCTACCTGCTGACCGACAGCGCCAACGGCAAGCTGCTGCGGCTGCAGCGCTAGGCTTTTGCAGTCTGGGGCACAACAACGGCCGGCATGCGCGCCAGCACCCGCTTGCGCACCGCATAGATGTTGTTGCGCAGCGCGTAGAGCTCTTCGGCGTAGGAGAGCGGCACGGCCACCTTGTTGACCACGCGATCGAGGTCGTCCAATTCCTTGATGAGCGCCTCGCGCTCGCCGGTTCCGGCTTCGAGCTTGTTCTCGACCTCGCGCAGGCGCGCATACCAGCGGAACACGCGCCGGCGCACGCGGAACTGATAGAGGGGCGGCACCACGCGGCTGAGCGGCAGCATCAGCACCAGCAGGCCGCCGAGTACCAGCCACATGCGCTCCACCAGGTTGCTGGCCCAGAAGGGCAGATAACGCTGCCAGAAGGGCGGCGTGCCGTTGATGGCGCGGTCGCCCTCGGGGCTGACCGGCAGCTCGCTGGTGCGGGTGTTCGGGAAATCGCGCGCGCGGTTGAACCAGCCGGCGCCGCTGTGCAGCGTTTGCGCGCTCTGCGCGAACAGCTGGCGCAGGGCGGGATGGGTTTTCTCGCGTGCCAACAGCGAAGTGGTGGCAGCCAGCATCGACAGGTCCTGTGGCGGCAGGTCGACCGCGAGATCGACAACGCCGCGCGGCAGCGTCACGTCCTGCAGGAAGGCGAAGCGCCGCGAATAGGCATCGCTCTGGCCGAACTCCATCAACTGGATGTCCGGAGCGCGCAGCAGCCGCTGCACCAGCGGCGACTGCGGCGCCGAGGCCAGCACGATCACGTCGAGCAGGCCGGCCTGCAGCGCTTCGGTGGCGGGCGACTGCTCAAGGTTCGACAGCTGCAGCTTCTCCGGATCCATGTGATTGGCACGGAACATCCGCTCCATGATCTCCGGCACGCCGCTGCCTGGCTTGTCGACGTTGACTCGCAGCTTCTGGAACTGCGCGATCGAAGTCAGCCGGCCGGTCTTGCGGTCGACCGCGCGCGCCGCGTCGCTGCGGTAGAAGAACCACAGCGGCTCGTAGAACAGGCTGCCGAGCGAGCTGAGCCCCGCTTCCTCGTCGGCCACCGGGTCGGCGCTGCCGCCGCGCACGAAGCCCACGTCGGCGCCGCCGCTGCGCAGCAGCTGCAGGTTGTCCTGCGAGCCGTCGGTCGGCTTGAGCTCGACCTCGATGCCGTTGGCCTTGAGCGCCGTGGCGTAGCGCTTGCCGAACTCGGCGTATGCGCTGCCGGCCGGGCCGGTCGCGAGCCTCACGTGCTTGGGCGGCTGCGGCTCCAGCCACCAATAGGCGGCGATCAGCAGCCCGATGACGAGGAAGACCACGGGGCCGGCCGAGGCGATGAGGTCGCGGATGGAGAGCAGGACGAGGCGGATGGTGCGAGGCATGCGGTGGGATGAAACGGTGCTCGGGGTCGCCGCGGGCGCGGCAGCGGGCATTTTGAGTGGCTTTGGACAGCGCTGCGGTTACAAAGCGCGTGCGAGCGGCCCCTTCACCCCAGGTCCGCAGCGCAAGGAAAGTAGCTCTCCCCGATCCGCACCGTGCGCGCCGCCCGCACCGCCTGCAGCGTGGCCCGCGCCACGACCTCTGCGGCCATGGTGCCCAGCACCGTCATTCCGGGCGCATCGCCTTCGAGCGGCACGCGGCCGGTGGCGAGCGCGAACAGGGTGTCGCCGTCGCTCATGGTGTGAACCGGGTTGATCGCGCGCGCCAGGCCGTCGTGGGCGACGGCCGCGAGCCGGTTGGCCTGCACCTTGCTGAGCACGGCGTCGGTCGCGATCACGCCCAGCGTGGTGTTGGTTCCGGCCAAGAGCGGCTGGGGCAGGTCGCCGCGCAGCAGTGCGCGGCGCGTGTCCAGCAGTGCGCGGCCATCTTCGGTGCGTGCGCCGGCCACGACCTGGGCCGTGTCGGGATCCAGCACGTCGCCGAGCGCATTGCAGGCGATCAGCGCGCCGACTGTCACGCCGTTGACGGTGATCGAGGCTGTGCCGATGCCGCCCTTCATCGCGCGGTGCACGCCGAACAGCTTGCCCACCAGCGCGCCGCTGCCGGCGCCCACATTGCCTTCGGCCGGAGCGGCTGTCGATGCGGCCGCGCAGGCCGCATAGCCGGCGGCGGCATCGGGCCGGATGCGCGCATCGCCGACCGGCAGGTCGAAGAGCACGGCGGCCGGCACGATCGGCAACCTGCCGAAGCGGACGTCGAAACCGATGCCATGCTCTTCCAGCCACTGCATCGCGCCATCGGCCGCCGCCAAGCCCCAGGCGCTGCCGCCCGCGAGCATCACGGCATGCACCTGCTGGACGAAGTTGCCCGGCGCGAGCAGGTCGGTCTCGCGCGTGCCGGGCGCGGCGCCGCGCACGTCCACGCCGGCGACCGCGCCTTCGCGCGCGAGGATCACGGTGCAGCCGGTGGGGCGGCGCGTATCGCTGAAGTGGCCGACTTCGATGCCGGAGACATCGGTGATGGCGCCCGCATGCGGGGCCGGGGAGGAGGCATGTTCATCAGACATCGCCGGCGATTATGGGACCGCGGCGCAGTTCGCCGCGTGCCTGCCGCAGCACCGACCAGCCGCCGCTGATCGCGAGCGCCGCCATCGCGGCGGCCACCGCGAGGTCGGGCCAGGCGCTGCCGGTGCCGAACACGCCCAGCGCCGCGAGCATCACGGCCACATTGCCGATCGCGTCGTTGCGCGAGCACAGCCACACGCTGCGCATGTTGGCGTCGCCTTCGCGGAAGGCGTAGAGCAGCAGCGCGACCAGCACGTTGACGCCCAGCGCCAGCGCGCCGACCAGGCCCATGGTCAGCGCCTCGGGCGGCACGCCCTGCGTGGCCGACCACAGCGCCTTGGCGGCCACGAAGACGCCGAAGCCCAGCATGCTGAGGCCCTTGAGCACTGCGGCGCGCGCGCGCCACGTGAGGCCCGCCGACAGCACGGCCAGGGTCACGCCGTAGTTGGCGGCATCGCCGAAGAAGTCGATCGCATCGGCCAGCAGAGAGACCGAGCCCGAACGAAAGCCGGCACCGATCTCCACGGCGAACATGAGCACGTTGAGTGCCAGCGCCACCCACAGCACGCGCCGGTAGCGCGGCGTGTCGGAGGCCGAAAGATGTTCGTGGTCGTGATCGTGATCGCAGCAGTTCGCAGACATGGTTTCTCCAGTGATGGCACCATTGGAAAGGTTGAAGTCACTGGAAGGTCAAGCCATGGCAGTCGTAAACCCGCCCACCGTGCAGGGTTACCGCATCGGCGATGCCGCCGCGCAGAGCGGCGTGAGCGCCACCAACATCCGCTATTACGAGAAGGAAGGGCTGATCGCGCCGCAGGCCCGCGGCGACAACAGCTACCGGCTCTACACCGATGCCGACGTGCACCGGCTGCGCTTCATCCGCCTGTGCCGCGCCATGGACATGTCGCTCGACGAGGTGCGCACCCTGCTCGGGCTCGACCTGCGCAGCAAGGCCGACTGCGCCGCCGCCTGCGTCGCGCTCGATGCGCATCTGGGCCATGTGCGCGAGCGCCTGCGCGAACTGCGTTCGCTCGAGAAGGACCTGATCGCGCTGCGCGACTGCTGCGACGGCACCGATGCGCAATGCCACATCATCGAAGCGCTGCATGCGCGGGCCGATCGGCAGCCGCTGGCGGGCGCGCAGCGCACGCGGGCTGCGCGCCACGTGTGAGGGCCTGTTAGCGCTATTTGCGCGACCCCACAAATAGCGCTAACAGGCCCTGGCTCAGCGGGCGAGCCCGCGCGGCAGCGCCAGACCGCGTTCGCGCATCACATCGCGCAGCACCGCGGGATCGTCGGTGATGAGGCCATCGACTTGCCAGTCCATCAGCTTCGCCATGTCGGCGCGCTGGTTGACGGTCCAGGGCACGACCTGGAAGCCCAGCGATTGCGCTTCCTTCACCTGCGCGGCCGTGAGATCGTTGAAGGACGGCGACCAGATCACTGCGCCCTTGCTCTCGCCCGCGGCGGCCTTCACCAGGCGCGGCGCCGAGCCGAAGTCCTCGAGCCGCAGGCTCGAGGTCCAGCGGCTGTCCTTCAACGTGCGGCCGCTCGTGAGGTAGGCGCGCCGCATCTGCGGCGCCCACTGGCCGACCAGCGCGAGCGTGCGCCAGTCGAAGCTCTGCACGGTCACGCGCGGCGCCAGGCCGTATTTGTCGATCTCGGCGAGCAGGGCGCGCACCATCTCGTCGGGCGGCGCGGTTTCGTCCGGGCGGGTCGGGTCCAGCTTGGTCTCGATGTTGAAGCGGAGCTGCGTCGCGCCGCGCTCGCGCTCGCGCACGCGCTCGAACAGCGCAGCCAGCGTCGGGATGCGTTCGCCGTCGCTCGCCAGCTGCTTCGCAAACTGCTTGCCGTAGCTGCTCGCGGGATCGATGCGGCCGACGTCGTAGGCCTGCAGTTGCGACAGCGTCAGCGAACGGATCGCGGGCCCCTTGGCCGTGAGAAAGGCGCCGCTCGCGTCGCGCGTGTGGTCCGGATTGAGCACGGTGTCGTGCGAGATCACCACCACGCCGTCGGCCGTGAGCCCGATATCGAGTTCGAGCGTGTCGACGCCCAGGTCCATCGCGTTCGAGAAGGCGGCCAGCGTGTTCTCGGGTGCGAGGGCGCGGCCGCCGCGATGGGCTTGCAGGTCGAAGGCGCGCTTCGCGCCGGGGCCTGGCGAAACGCAGGCCGTGAGCAGCGAGGCCGCGATCAGCCAAGGCGCGAGGCGAGGGGTGAACTTCATTTGAGTTCTACCTTGATGCCGTCCTGTTGCACGGTGATGTCACCGATCTCGTAGGTCTTGCGGCCCACGGTCAGCTCCTCGGCGGTGAAGGTGCGCAGTGGCTGGCCATGCAGCAGCTCCTGCGCGACCAGCGCGCCGATCTGCTGCAGGCGTTCGGCGTCGCGCCCGGTCACGCCCTGCAGTTCGAGCCGTTCGGCCTTGGGCCGGTCGAGCCGCAGCGCACGCGTCGGTGCGTCGTACTTGAGCGCACTGCTGACCGAAACCACGCCTTCGACGGTGGACGGGCGCAACAGCGGGCTTGCAATGGAGAGCACGGCAGTGATCGCCGCGCGATTGGCACTCGCATCGAGGCCCAGCTGCGGGTCGCGCAGGCCGACGGTGAAGATCTCGGCATAGCGCTGCTGCACCGGAAAGCGCTTTGCGATCTGGGCCTGCAACTCCTCGCGGCTCGCGGTGTACTCGCTGGTGAAGAAGTTGAAGCCGGCGAGCACCGCGAAAGGCGCCGGCACTGCGGCGGCACCCAGCAGGGCGCGCAAGAGAAGGCGGCGGGAAATGAGTGAAGAGCGGTTGCGCATACCGCTCGGAGCTTGCCACAGGCGGGAGGGTTCCCTCCGCGCCCGGCCTAGGGCCTGTTAACAGGCCCTAGTCGTGCAGCGAGGAAAGGAACTGTTTCAATTCCGCCGTCTGCGGATTGCCGAACAGATCGGCCGGCGGCCCCATCTCGTGCACGCGCCCCTGGTGCATGAAGATCACGCGGTCGCTGACCTTGCGCGCGAAGCTCATCTCGTGCGTCACCATGAGCAGGGTCATGCCCTCGTCGGCCAGCGATTCGACCACGCGCAGCACCTCGCCCACCAGTTCGGGGTCGAGCGCCGAAGTGATCTCGTCGCACAGCAGCACGGCCGGCTCCATCGCGAGCGCGCGCGCGATCGCCACGCGCTGCTGCTGGCCGCCGGAGAGCTGGTCGGGCATGGCGTCGAACTTCTCGGCCAGGCCGACGCGCGCGAGCAGCTTGCGCGCCTGCGATGCGGCTTCCATGCCGCTGCGCTTCTTGACCAGCGTGGGCGCGAGCATCACGTTCTTGCCGACCGTCAGGTGCGGAAAGAGGTTGAAGCTCTGGAAGATCATGCCCACGTGCTGGCGCAGCTCGCGCATCGCCATCGCGCTCTCGTGCAGCAGCGGCTTGCCGTCCACCGTGAGTGAGCCGTCCTGGAACACCTCAAGGCCGTTGATGCAGCGCAGCAGCGTGCTCTTGCCCGAGCCGCTCTTGCCGATGATGGCGATCACCTCGCCGCGCTTGACGTCGAGGTCGATGCCTTTCAGCACCTCGTTGCTGCCGTAGGACTTGCGCAGCGCGGTGATGCGCACGATGGGCGCCGCGAGGGCAGGAGCTTCAGCGACGAGCGCCATGGATCTTCCTTTCGAGGTTCTTGGCGTACAGGCTCACCGGGAAGCACAGCACGAAGTAGAGCAGGGCGACGCAGCTGAACACCACGAAGGGCTTGAAGGTTGCGTTCGAGATCATGCTCCCGGCCTTGGTGAGTTCGACGAAGCCGATCACCGAGGCCAGGGCGGTGCCCTTGATCACCTGCACCAGGAAGCCCACCGTAGGCGCGACCGCGATGCGCGTGGCCTGCGGCAGGATCACGTGGCGCATCTGCTCGCCGAAGCTCAGCGCGAGGCTGCCCGAGGCTTCCCATTGGCCCTTGGGAATGGAGGCCACGCAGCCGCGCCAGATCTCGGTGAGGAAGGCGCTGGTGTAGAGCGTGAGCGCCACCGCAGCGGCGGTCCAGGCCGACACCTCGATGCCGAAGAGCGCGATGCCGAAGTAGGCCAGGAACAATTGCATCAGCAGCGGCGTGCCCTGGAACAGCTGCACGTAGAGACCGATCAGCCGCTCGGCGAGGCGCCCGCCCGACAAGCGTACGAAGAGCAGCACGGCGCCCACGAAGCCACCGCCGACGAAGGCGATCAGCGACAGCACCACGGTCCAGCGCAAGGCCAAGAGCAGGTTGCGCAGGATGTCCCAGAGGGAGAACTCGACCATGGCTACTTTCCGAAGAAGAACTTCGGCCCCGCCCAGTTGAGCAGCCGACGCGCGCCCACCGAGAGCGCCAGGTAGATCGCCGTCGCGATGATGAAGGCCTCGAAAGCGCGGAAGTTGCGGCTCTGGATCAGATTGGCCGCATAGCTCAGCTCTTCGGTGGAAATCTGGCTGCATACGGCCGAGCCCAGCATCACGATGATGATCTGGCTCACCATCGCGGGCCATACCTTCTTCAGCGCGGGCGGGAGCACCACGCGGGTGAACACCTGCACCTTGTTGAGCGCCAGGCTGACCGCCGCTTCGATCTGCCCGCGCGGCGTGGCCTCGATGCCGGCGCGAATGATCTCGGTCGCATAGGCGCCGAGGTTCATCACCATTGCGATGACCGAGGCGACTTCGGGCGAGAGCTTGAATCCCGCCGCCGGCAGGCCGAAGAAGATGAAGAACAGCTGCACGATGAAGGGCGTGTTGCGGATCAGCTCGACGTAGCTGCCCACGATCCAGCGCAGCCAGGCCGGCCCGCTCGCGCGGGCCCAGGCGCAGGCGATGCCGACCACCATGCCGATGAGCGTGGCGACGAGCGTGAGGCCCAGCGTCCACACGATGCCCTTGACGAGCAGCGGCCATTGGCCGAGCACGGCCCCGAAGTCGAACTCGATGCCCATGGCAGTGCCGTGTCAGAGCGGCAGATCGCCGGCTTCTTTGCCGAGGTACTTCTTCGACAGGGCGTCGAGCGTGCCGTCTTTCTTGGCGGCCGCGATGATCTCGTTGACCTTGGCCTTCAGCGCGTCCTCGCCCTTGGCGATGCCGACGAAGCAGGGGCTGTCTTTCAGCAGCAGCTTGTACTCGGCGCCGAGCTGCGGGTTCTTCTGCATCATGTTGCCGGCCACCGCAGCGCTGGTGGCGATGGTTTGCGTCTGGCCCGCGACGAAGGCCGCGATGGTCGCGTTGTTGTCCTCGAAGCGCTTGTAGTCGACGTTGGCCGGCGCCACCTTGGCGAGCTCCTGGTCTTCCATGGCGCCGCGCGTCACGGCCACCGACTTGCCGCCCATGTCGGCGAAGCTCTTGATGCTCAGGCTCTTGGCGGCGTACACGGCCTGGAAGAAGGGCGCGTAGGCGGCGCTGAAGTCGATCACCTTTTCGCGCTCGGCGTTCTTGCCCAGCGTGGAAATCACGAGGTCGGCCTTCTTGGTCTGCAGATAGGGAATGCGGTTGGCGCTGGTGACCGGCACCAGCTCGACCTTGACGCCCAGCTTGGCGGCGATCAGCTTGGCCATCTCCACATCCAGGCCCTGCGGCGCCATGTCGGGGCCGACGAAGCCGTAGGGCGGGTAGTCGGTGGGAACCGCGACCTTGAGGGTCTTGGACTTGAGCACGTTGTCGAGCGCGCTCTGGGCCTGGGCGGCACCGGAGGCGAGCAGCGCGGCCGATGCCAGGGCCAGCGCGAATTGGCGTTTGGAAAATTTCATAACAGGGCTCCTAGGTAGGTCGATGAATCGGGATCACGCAAAAGCTGTGCCTTGGTCCTGTCGTCGGCAGGCGCGTGGCGCAGCGGTGCGAGCGCGTCGCGCAACTGGGCCAGCGGGTCGGTGGGGTGCTGCACGCGCAGCGCGGACTGCACCGTGCCGATGTGCTCGGTCATCAGCGCCTCGGCGCCAGCGGTGTCGCCGCGCTCCAGCGCCGCGACGATGCGCACGTGGTCCTCGCAGGACTGCGCCGCGTCGTGCGAGGACTGGTAGAGCATCGCGATCAAGGTGGTGCGCGCGGTGAAGTCGCGCAGCGTGTCGGCCAGAAGCGAATTGCCCAGACACTCGGCCAGGCAGACGTGGAAGTCGCCCAGCAGGTAGCTGCGGTTGCCGATGTCGCTGTCCTTGAGGGCGGCCTTCTCGCGCTTCAGATGTGCCTTGAGCGCGCGCAGGGCCTCCTTGTCGATCGGGCCGGCGCTGCGGATCAGGCCCGACTCGATCACGCGGCGCGCCTCGAAGGCTTCGCGCGCCTCGGCCTGCGAGGGCTCGATCACGAACCAGCCGCGGCGTGCGCTCACGGTCACGATGCCGCGCGCCGCCAGCCGCGTGAGCGCCTCCCGCACGATGGTGCGGCTGCAATCGAACAGCATCGCGAGTTGCTGCTCGCCCAGGCGCGAGCCGGGGGCGAGCTTCTGCGCCATCACCGCTTCAACGATGCGCGCACTGATCTCGGGAGCGGAAATGGCCATGGCTTGCATATCAGCAGTTTTCATGCCAACTGGTATGCAAGATTTGTGCACCAAATCGGGTGCTTGGCCCCCGGTTTGGTCAGGCTGGCCGTCGGAAACGGCCGTTTTGGGTGCATCGCTCCGGCAGAATGCGGTCGATGTCGTGGAGTCCAGAGTGAACAGGCCTTTTCGTGTGCGAGTGCTGTTGACCGGGGCGGTGCTCGCGCTTGGGCTGTTCTTGACCTTTGCCGCGGCGCGTTTGCAACAGCAGAACATCGACGCAGCCACCAGGGCAAAGTTTGAGCGCCAGGTGGAACTCGTTGAAGCAGAAATCGAGCGGCGGTTCCGGCAGCCGGTGCATGGACTCAATGGAGCGCGCGGGATCTTTGCCGTCAATCCGGCAGTCAGCAGAAACGCTTTTCGCGCCTACGTGAACTCCCGCAACCTGCAGGAGGAGTTTCCTGGTGTCCGTGGATTCGGCTTTGCTCAGCGTGTGAGCCGGGACGACTTGCCCGATTTCGTCGCCGCCGAGCGACGCGACGAAGCTCCCCATTTCACCGTGCGGACCGTCGGCAATGCGCCCGATCTGTACGTGATCAAATTCCTTGAACCCGTCGCGATCAGCCAACCGGCTCTGGGGTACGACATCGGGTCCGAAAGCACGCGCAGACAAGCGATCGAGCGTGCCGTGTCGACAGGGAGCCCCACGCTCAGCGGTCGCATCTTCCTGCAATCCGAAAGACAGCGCCCTGGCTTCCTCTACATGACGCCGGTGTATCGAAGCGGGAAGGATCCTGGCGTCATGCAACAGCGTCAGGCCGAATTGCTCGGGTTGCTGTTTTCCCCCATCGTGGCCGAAGACCTGCTCGCTGGCAGCGCGGGCGGCTCGGATCGGCAGATCGACTTTTCGTTGTACGACGGAGATGCGGAGCCTGGCAATCTTCTCTTCGCCAGCAAATCTCTTGCTGGCACTCCCGGGGGGAGCACCCTGCACGCCGACGAAAGCACTTCGCGCAAGGCCGTGCAAGAAATGACTGCGCGGCTGCCGATCGGTGGCAGGCAGCTGACCCTTCGCGTGAACACCACGCCCGCCTTCGAGCACGACCTGGATCGCTGGATTCCGACGTCATTGCGCGTGGGCGGCGTGCTCGTGAGCCTTTTGTTGGCGCTCACCATGTGGTTGCTTGCCACAGGACGCGCACGTGCCTACGCACTGGCACAAGCTATGACGACCGATCTGGAGCGACTGGCGGCTGTCGTGCGGCACACCTCCAATTTGGTGGTGATCACCGATCGGGATTGCAAGATCCAGTGGTTCAATGACGCGTTCGCGAGCTTCTATGGCTATACGTTCGAAGATGCGCGCGGTCAAACACCGCTTCAGCTTCTGGGCAGCGGCAGGACCGATCCCGAGACTTACGCCGTCATGAATCGCGCTGCCGAGGCGCAGACGAGCTGTCGCGTCGAAGTCGTCAATCGATCGAAGGACGGGACGCACCACGCCATCGAACTGGAGGTGCAGCCCCGCCACGACGCCCAGGGTCGCTTGACGGGATTCATGGAAATCGGCCTTGACGTCACCACCCGAAAACACGCCGAAGAGCAGCTGCGCCGCAATCACGCGATGCTGAAAAGCATCATGGAGAACCTGCCTTGTGGCCTGAGTGTGTTTGACGGCCAACTGCATCTCGCCGCCAGCAATCAGCAGTTTCGCGAGCTGCTCGATCTGCCGGACGAACTCTTTTCAGGGCGATCGGTTCGCTTCGAGGACGTGGTTCGCAACAACGCCGCGCGCGGCGAGTACGGCCCCGGACCCGTCGAGGACATCGTGGCTGGAATGCTCGAACGTGCGCAGTATCCGACGCGCATGGTGTTCGAGCGAGAGCGGCACGACGGCAAACCGCTCGAAGTGCGCAGTGCACCGATGCCTGGAGGCGGGTTCGTCACGACCTACATGGACATCTCGGAGCGAAAGAAGATCGAGCGGATGCAGCATGAGTTCATCTCGACCGTCTCGCATGAACTGCGTACGCCGCTGACGGCGATCTACGGTTCGCTCAGCCTGCTGGGTTCGGAAACGGCGGGTCCGCTGCCGCCCGATGTCCAAGAGCTTGTCGCCGTCGCACACAAGAGCTGTGAGCGATTGATGCGCCTGATCAGTGATGTCCTCGATGTCGAGCGTATCCAGGCGGGGCTTATGCACTACGCGAAATCAAGGCAAGCGCTGGCGCCGCTCGTCGACCAGGCCGTTGGGGCCATGCGGGCCTATGCCGATCAGTTCCACGTATCGCTCGAATTTGAAAGCCGTCTCGACAATCTGTACGTCGAAGTGGACCCGGACCGCATCGTTCAAGTCCTGGTGAACCTCATTTCCAACGCGGTCAAGTTCTCCAAGCCCAACCATCCGGTATCCGTTCGGATGTCCATGGTCGACGGGCAAATCCGTGTCTGCGTGTCGGATCAGGGTATCGGGATCCCGGCGGAGTTCCGCCCGCGAATCTTCGATCGATTTGCTCAAGCCGACGGGTCGGACCGTCGAGCACAAGGGGGAACCGGTCTTGGCCTGAACATCTGCAAGAGCATCGTCGAGGCCCACGGCGGGCGTATCGACTACATCAGCACCGTGGGTGTCGGCACGGAGTTCTTCTTCGACCTGCCTGGGGTTTCCGGCCCCTGAGCGGCCGGTCTCATTGATCCTTCCAGTGGGCCTTGCGCTTCATCGTTCCCCAGCGGGCCTTGTGCCGCACGGCCCATCGAACCAGCCCAATGAATCTCCAGGTCGTGTTGAGCTGACGATAGCCGAAGTTTTCCAGAAGAGCGACCAGGCCCAGCAGCGCCACTTGCCGAAGCTTCGGGTACAGATGGAAAGACATCTCCTCGAGCAAGAGGCCTGATGCTGAAAGCAGGACGCCCAATCCCAGCGCCAGGAACATGAATGCGCCGAACGCGGCCCAAGAAACCAGCCCCTGCAGGGCTGCAAAAAGCAGGAGGACGCAGCCGGCGACTTCGATCAAAGGTCCCAGCCATTCAAACAGGACCATGAATGGAAAAGCAAGCCATCCGGGTGCCCCGCCGCGCGAGCTGAACATCAGGCCCCAGTTGCTGGTGAGGCTTTCGCAGAGGCCATGCTGCCATCGGATGCGTTGGTTTCGCAAGGTGGCCAAGTCTTCCGGGGCCTCGGTCCAGCAAACGGGCTCCGGGACGAATTCCATCCGGTAGGGCTGGCCGCGCTGGCGCAGGATGCGGTGCATGCGCACCACCAGTTCCATGTCTTCGCCGATGGTCCGCGTTCGGTAGCCACCCACTTCAACCACGGTGTTCGTGCGAAACAGCCCGAATGCGCCGGAGATGATCAGCATGGCGTTCAACTGTGACCACCCGAGCCGTCCGAACAGGAACGCGCGCAGGTATTCGACCACTTGGCAGAGTGCCAGGAAGTTGCGCGGCAACGCGACGCGTGTCAAGACGCCGTCTTGCACTTCGCAACCGTTCAATATCCGCACCGTTCCCCCGCTCGCCACCATCCGGGGATCACGCAGGAATGGTTTGACCACCCGCTGCAGGCTGTCTCGCTCGAGCACGGAGTCGGCATCGACGCCGCAGAACAACGGATAGCGTGCGGCGTTGATGCCTGCGTTGAGCGCATCCGCCTTTCCGCCGTTTTCCTTGTCTACCACGCGCAGGTTGCGAAAGCGCGGGGAACGATAGACCGTACGTATCGGTGCGGTCTGGAGGCGCAGTCGATAACTTTCGGGGAACGGGACGAGCGAAAACTCCTGCACCAGCATTTCCAGGGTCGCATCGCTCGAACCGTCATTGATGACGATCACCTCGAACTCCGAGTAGGTCAGCTGAAGCATGGAGCGCACCGACGCCGCGATGCTGGCCTGCTCGTTGAAGGCCGGCATCAGGATGCTGATGGCCGGCTCCAGTCCGGAGTAGATTTGCGGCAAGTCATCGAGCAGCTTGGCCTGGTTGTCCCGGTGGAGCCTGACGAGGCTCAGGAAATTGAGCGCGAGATAGGAGCCGTTCAGCAGAACGAAGTAGCCAAAGATGAACCACGTCGCGAGTTCAACGATCAGCTGCTGTGTGATAGGAGACCTCGTTCGGCAAAGACATGATCGAGCGCCAGTCGGCCCAACCGATCGTCGCTGAGGCGCTTGAGCCCGTCGAGACTTTCGTGTGCGAGGAACGGCAGGCTCACCAGCGCATGGGCTGCTCGGTAGCGGACCCACCATTCGCTGTCGCCGAGCATCGCAGCGAGTTGTGGAACGTCTGACGGGACGGCCACGTGAGCCAGGGCATGGACAGCCCGCACCCTGACACGCCAGTCGGTGTGCGCCAGATGCGAGAGCACGGCGGGCCGGACAGCGAAGGTATTCGCCAGGCGCAGCGCGGCCGCAATGATGGTGGGCTCTTTCTCCGAGTTGAGCAGGCCCAGCAGCGCAGCGTCGGGCAGTTGGGTGCGCAGCACTTCGAGCAACTGGAGGCCGCGCAGCTTCTGGGCGGACGGCAGCGCGGCGACCCTTGGAACAAGAAGCGACTCGAATGTGACGCGCGCTTCGCCCAGCATCCGCGCCAGCCGGGGAATTTCCCAATCCGGGCGATTCAGCACCGACGGCATGAGGTGGTGTGCTCCGGCGATGGGATCGATTTGAATCATCGCCCTGGCCGCGGTCAGCGATGCAATGGTTTCTTTAGTTTGGACAACGATCTGCAGCGCGGCCCAGGCCCTGCTATCGCGCAGATGGCCCAGCGTCAACATGGCGAGCAGGCGCTCGGTTGGATTCCCGTCCCGGAGCAGGCGGCGGGCCAGCTCATCGCAGCGCAGTTGAAGAGCGATCTCGTTCAAACGGACTGTGGCATCGCCACGCAAGGACTCCTGCATGTAGTTCCACAATTTGAGAAAGGCCATCTGATCTTGCAATCTAAGCGGCGGCAGCAAGTACTGCGCAGGGCCTGACAAGGCACCCAAAAGCGCGGGCTGCCAAATCGCCTTGAACTCCTTCTGCTCCCTCTCTTGCCGCTTCAGTCGTTCGCGCAGAGCAATGATCAGCCCGGCCAGCACCAGGTTAAGACCCAACACGGCAACTCCGGCGATGAGACCGAAGGCCACCAGCGGCTCAAAAGCTGTATTGAACACCGAGTCGAATTCCGCTTCGGGAGTAGAAGGTGCCCTGGCGAATTCGCTCCAGCGAGTACGTCAGGGCCCAGGCTGGATCGAACCAGTGCCGACCGGTCAAAGCCACGGTGCGGACGTCCGCCAATACCACGCGCTGCTCGCCGATCGCAGTCGCCTCCCGACCGGCCGCGAGGATCAGTCCCACGACATTCTTGTCTCCGTAGTAGTAGCTGCCCCGCAACTCGACCCCCTGCGCGTAGGTGCCCAGCGCTTGAGTTGGCCGCCATGCGACGGACCAGCTGAACGACGACACGTAGCGCTCCAGCCGCACGAGGCCCTGGCGGACCGTGGTGTTGTCATACGCGGTGGTCTTGAAGCCCCCGTGCAGCAGCCACGCGGGTGCGAACTCGTACTGGATCGCCGCCCCCAGCTCATGCCTGGGCAAGACGCGATGCGAGGGACTGAAGCTTGCTTCCATCGAGGCGACGAAGCGCGGGTCGAGCGGCACTGTGTAGGCCAGACCGGCCGAGGTGTCGTCAAGGCCGAACCGGTCTGTCCGCCTGACATTCATGGAGAGGAGTTCGCGCGGGCCGTACGCGCGGGCGAGCCGCAGCGACGTTTCCCGCCAGTCCGCGAATCCCTTGCTCAATGATTGGTGCTCGGCCGCGACTTCGATCGAATCCCCGTGATCGACGGGTCCGGCCCAGGCGGCGACGAGTGGCCCGGCAAACAGGATGCCGGCGACCGCACCACGCCTCACGAGGGTGCCTTTGCGTACCGGCGAACGCGCGCCAGCAGTTCGTTGGGAGCGAATGGCTTCTGGACGTAGTCGTTGGCACCTGCATCCAGCGCCCGCACCACGTCCTGCTCTTGCGTCTTGGCACTCAGCATCAAAATGGGGACGGACCGCCAGGTGATGCTGCCGCGGATCAGCCGGATGAGTTCGAAGCCGTCCACGAAGGGCAGCATGACGTCGAGCAAGGCGATGTGCGGCGGCGATTGAGCTTCGATGAACTCCTTGGCCTTGCGGCCGTCCCGCGCCAGGGCAACCTTGTACTGCTCCCGCTCCAGCATGAACTTCAACAGGTACGCAATATTCTCATCGTCCTCAACAACGAGAACCGAGGCCTGCTTCGTAGTCGGAAGGTTCATAAGAGATGGCGGATGTTTGGATCAGCGCTTGCAGTGGACGTCGATCTTCCAGCGATGGAAATTCTCCGCAGATTGTGCGGCCAAATAGCGCCCTCGCGCGCTGTCCGAAGCGCGCGCGAGTCGCGGCTCGCATTGCGAGTCCGCCGACGTGGAACACCGAGTTCCAGGGTAACGTCCAAATGAAAACTAATGCGCTATCTGCGACTCAACACCTAGTCCATCTTTGCACCGGAGGCCTTGACTGCCTTTTCCCAGCGCGGGGTTTCAGCCGCGAGGAACCTTGCGAAGTCCTCGCTATCGAGGAAAGCTGGGTCGGCGCCCTGACTCACCATGCGATCGCGCACCTCGGGGCTGGTTAGCACCTGCTTGAAGGCGTCGCTGAGCTTGGCCACCACGTCCTTCGGCGTGCCGGCCGGCGCAAGAAAACCGTAGAAGCCGACCACCTCGAAGCCCTTGATGCCGCTCTCGATCACGGTCGGGATATCGGGCAGGGCGGGATTGCGCGCGGCGCTGGTGACCGCGAGCGCGCGCACCTTGCCCTGCTTGTGATAGTTGGCTGCCTGCGGGATCGACTCGGCCATGAACTGGACCTGGCCGCCCATGAGGTCGGTGAAGGCCGGCGCGCTGCCGCGGTAGGGGATGTGGACCATGAAGAGGCCGGTGGCGGTCTTGAACATCTCCGGCACCAGGTGGCTGATGCCGCCGTTGCCGGCCGAGCCGTAGTTGATCTGCCCCGGGCGTGCCTTGGCATAGCGCACGAACTCCTGCAGGCTGTTGACCGGCAGCTTGGGCGTGACGAGCAGCGCCAGCGGCTGCATCGCGGTGCGCGCGATCGGCGTGAAGTCCTTCAGCGTGTTGTAGGGCAGCTTGCTGTAGAGCGCCCCGTTGATCACCGCCACGCCCGTGTTCGCCAGCATCAGCGTGTAGCCGTCGGCCGGACTCTTGGCCACCGCGTCGGCGCCCACCGATCCGCCCGCGCCGGGCTTGTAGTCGACCAGCACCGGCTGGCCGAGCACGGCCTGCAGCTTGTCGGTGAGCAGGCGCGCGTGCTGGTCCAGCGGACCTCCGGCCGGAAAGCCGATCACGACCTTGATGGGTTTTTCCGGAAAGGCGGCGGTGGCGTGGGCCGACGCCGCCATCCACAAGGCCGCGATGAGCGTCCTGGTGCTGCTGTTCATGTTCGTCCCCTCGTTGTGGCGGACGATCATAAACAGCGGCCCGCCGCCGCAGGCTTCAGCTGCGCAGCTTCGCCTTCAGGGTGATCTCGGGCACGCTGGCGAGCGCCTTGGAGAGCGGGCAGCCGGCCTTGGCGCCGGCCGCCAGTTCCTGGAACTTGGCGTCGTCGATACCGGGAATGGTGGCTTCGAGCTCGAGCTGGATGCGGTCGATCTTGAAGCCCGCGCCGTCGCGGGCCAGGCGCACCGCGGCCTTGGTGTCGATCGCGTCGGCCGTGAAGCCCGCGCCTTCGAGCGCGAAGGCCAGCGCCATCGTGAGGCAGCCGGCGTGTGCCGCTGCCAGGATCTCTTCGGGGTTGGTGCCGCGCTTGTCGTCCTCGAAGCGGCTGGTATAGCCGTAGGGGTAGTCCTTCAGCGCGCCGGTTTCGGTGCTGATCTGGCCCTTGCCGGCCTTGCCGGCGCCTTCCCAGTGAACGCTTGCGTGCTTGTCTGCTGCCATGTGAGCTCCTTTGGTGGGTGGGGTGGAACGACCTGCCGTTGTACGGCAGAACGCGCCGGGAGTCACCCAGGTGACGCCGTCGGGGCTTCCCCGATGCGAGGCGCGCGCCCGGCATCGTAGGCTCGGCGCTGATTGGAGACTGATCACCGTATGGACCGCCCGCACTACAAGTTCTGGCCAGAGCGCCTGCCTCGTTCGATCACCGTTCCCGCCACCTCGCTGTGGCACAACCTCGCCACTTCCGCGGCGCGCTTTCCGGACAAGGCGGCCATGGTCTTCTTCGGCCGCGAGACCCGCTACCGCGAGCTCGCCGACCAGGTCGAGCGCCTGGCCGGCACGCTGCATGCGCTGGGCGTGAAGCGCGGCGACCGCGTGATCCTCGACATGCAGAACTGCCCGCAGCTGGTGATCGCGCATTTCGCGATCCTCCGCGCCAATGCGGTGGTGGTGCCGGTCAATCCGATGAACCGCGCCGAGGAGCTGAAGCACTACATCACCGATCCGGATGCCAGGGTCGCCATCACCACCGGTGACCTGGCGCCCGAGCTCGCCAAGGCGAGCGACGCGCTCGCGCCCAAGGACCGGCTGGCGCACATGATCGTCACCCAGTTCACCGACGCCTTCGATGCCGACACCGGCGGCGACGAGGCGCCGCCGCCGGTGTGGCGCGACTGGCTGCTGGCGCGCCATCCGCTGCCCGCGCTGGCGGACGGCGCCGTCATGGCGTGGACCGATGCGCTGAACTCCGGGCATGCGCCGCCCGAGCACGTGGTCGGCGCCAACGACATGGCGCTCCTGCCCTACACCAGCGGCACCACGGGCCTGCCCAAGGGCTGCATCCACAACCATTCGAGCCCGATGCACAACGCCTTCGCGGGCCAGCTCTGGGGCCTGGGCTCGTGCGAGGCGGTGGTGCTGGCTGTGGTGCCGATGTTCCACATCACCGGCGTGGTGAGCATGATGCACACCACGATCCTGGTCGGAGGCACGCTGGTCATCATGCCGCGCTGGGACCGCGAGGTGGCGGGGCGCCTGATCTCGCGCCGCAAGGTCACGAGCTGGACCAACATCCCGACCATGGTCATCGACCTGATGGCCAGCCCCAACTTCGCGAACTTCGACCTCAGCAGCCTCACCTACATCGGCGGCGGCGGCGCGGCGATGCCGCAGGCGGTGGCGCAGCGGCTGCTGGAGCAGTACGGGCTGAAGTACCAGGAGGGCTACGGCCTCACCGAGACCGCGGCGCCCTCGCACACCAACCCTTTCGAGAACCCCAAGCAGCAGTGCCTGGGCATCCCCTACCTGAGCACCGATGCGCGCGTGGTCGACCCCGACACCTTGAAGGAGATGCCGATCGGCGAATCGGGCGAGATCATCATCCACGGCCCCGAGGTGTTCAAGGGCTACTGGAAGCGGCCCGACGCCACGGCCGCGGCCTTCGTCGATTTTGAGGGCAAGCGCTTCTTCCGCTCCGGCGACATGGGCCGCATGGACGAGGACGGCTACTTCTTCATGACCGACCGACTCAAGCGGATGATCAACGCCAGTGGCTTCAAGGTCTGGCCGGCCGAGGTCGAACTGCTGATGTTCCGCCACCCGGCGATCCAGGAAGCCTGCGTGATCTCCATGAAGGACGACTACCGCGGCGAGTCGGTCAAGGCCGTGGTGGTGCTGCGCGCCACGCACAAGAACACCACCGAAAAGGACATCATCGACTGGTGCCGCGAGAACATGGCGGTCTACAAGATTCCGCGCGCGGTGCAGTTCGTCGATGCGCTGCCCAAGAGCGGCAGCGGCAAGGTGATGTGGCGGCTGCTACAGGAGGCGCAGAGCAGGGGAACGGGGTCCTAGTCGCGGATTTCGACCTCGGCTTCGATCTCCACCGGAATGTCGAAGGGCAGCTCGGCCATGCCGACTGCGCTGCGTGCGTGCGCGCCGACCTCGCGCCCGTAGAGCTCGAGGATCAGGTCGGAGAAGCCGTTGATCACGGACGGCATGCGGTCGAAGCCCGGTGCCGCGTTGACCATGCCGAACACGCGGACCCAGGCCGTGATGCGGTCCAGGTCGCCGAGCGCGCGCTTCAGGCTGCCGAGCATGCCCAGCGCGGTCAGGCGCGCCGCCTCGTAACCATCTTCGAGCGTGAGCTCGCGCCCGACCTTGCCGAGCGGCTCGGCGAGCGAGCCGTCGGCATGCTGCGGTCCGTGGCCCGAGATCAGCGCCCGCTGTCCGACGATGCGCACCCAGGGAAAGGGCAGCACCGCGCCGGCGGGCATTGCAATCGGCGGCGGGAGAACCAGGCCCAGGGATTTGAGTTTGTTTTCGATGTGCGTCATGGGGTGTCGTGAATGAGCCGTCGTCCGAGGCTGACCACGTCGTCCCGCGTGTACCCGAGCTTGCGGTAGAACGCGATGACCTCGGCATTGGACGAGCGGATCAGCAGGTTGATCTTGGGGCAACCGCGTTCGATGAGCAACTGTTCCGCTTCCTGCATCAGCGCCCGGCCGATCGACAGCCTGCGATGCTGCGGCGATACCGCAAGGTAGTAGACCCAGCCGCGGTGGCCGTCGAAGCCGACCATCGCGGAGCCGAGCAGCGCGTCGTTCTCGGTGGCGACCAGAAAGAGCTCGGGCTGTTCGCCCAGCTTGCGCTGGATGTCGCGGTGCGGATCGTTCCACGGGCGCGTGAGGCCGCATGCGTGCCAGAGTGCGACGACGCTGCCTTCATCGGAGGGCTGGAAAGGGCGAATCTTCATTTATTCGAACGGCGTGGTGATGAAAGTTTGAGGCGCATCACGTGGCGGCGTTTGCCTTCGCGCCCCACCTCGGCGAAGCCTGCCTCCGCGAACACAGGCACGAAGCCCATGAAACGGTAGCTTGGCGAGTCGGCGTCCACGGGATAGGCCTCGATCATCTTCGCGCCATGCGACCGCGCGTGGCGCACCGCGGCGGCGATGAGCTGTCGCGAAATCCCCGTGCCGCGCAGTCTTCGGACGACGAAGAAGCAGGCGATCGACCAGATGCCGTCGTCGGCGCTCTGGTCGCCGACCAGGCGCCGGTAGGTCGAGCGCGGCGCAATGGAACACCACGCCACGGGCTCCTCGCCGGCATAGGCCAGCAGGCCCACCGGTGTGCCCGAGCAGACGCGCTCTTTCATCGCCGCCTTGCGGCTGGCGTCGTCCGCTTCCTTGGCTTCCGCGGACGATGCGCGCCAGGCCATGCACCAGCAATACTTGGGGCTTCCCTTGGCTTCGAACAGGCGCTCGAAGTCCGGCCAGCGCTCGGCGGAGACCTCGTGGAAGGCGAGCGGCTTTTCCACGGGGCTTTCGGCGCTCAGCCGCTCTGCTTGGCGTACAGAACCATCTGCGTACAACGGAAGAGGGCGATGGTCTTGCCCGTCTCCCGGTGCTTCACCACGGCATCCCATACCTGCGTCGTCTTGCCGAGATGGGCCGCGGTTGCCGTGCATTCGATGGTGCCGTCGCGCGCGGTGCCGAGATGGTTGGACTTGAGCTCGAGGGTCGTGAAGCCCGTCGCGCCTTCGGGCAGGTTGGCGACGCAGCCGTAGCCGCAGGAGGTGTCGGCCAAGGTGACCACGCTCCCCGCATGGAGGTAGCCGTTGGGCGCCATGAGCGATGTCTTCACGGCCAGTTCGGAACGCACTTCCGAGAGGCTCGCGTGCGTGATGACGATGCCGAGATGGCCGGGCAGGTTTTCTGCGCCGCGCTGGTTGAGTTGTTCGGGAGTCAACATGGGATGAACGCGATTCGATGGAAAGGATCAATTGTCGGGCGGTCCCTTGAGTTCGATCACGTTGCCCTCCGGATCGGTGATATAGATGGAAGGCCCCTCGCCCTCGGCGCCGTTTCGGGTCGCCAGCGGGCCGGCTTCGACCTTGTGGGCTTCGAGGTGGCGGCGAATGGCGGCCTCGTCGAAGGGCTCGACGCGAAAGCAGAAGTGATCGAGGTTGCGCCCCTCCTTGCCCGGCGCAGCACCGCCGGCGCGGCCGAGTTCGCCGTCCACCGGAACGAGGTCGACGAGCGAGCGCCCGGCGCGGAGCTGAACGAGGCCGATGGCATCCTGCCGCCGCTCGATCGTGCAGCCGAGCACCTCGCAGTAGAAGCGAAGCATCCGGTCGAGATCGATGACGCGCAGGACGAGGTGGTCGATGTCGCGGATGTGGATCATTGTGTGCTCCAGGTGGATGGGTCGCCGGTCGATCGCGTGCGCAGCATCAGCAGGGCAGGGCAGGGCCGTCGGGCGTCATGACTTCTCCGTGCGCAACGAAGCCGGCCTTCGCGTAGCTACGGATGGCGCGCCCGTTGTCCGGCGAAGGATCGGTTTGCACTTTGCTGACCTCGGGGTCCAGAAACAGGCGGTCGACGAATGCGCGCACCATCGCGCTGCCGAGGCCCGCTCCGAGCTCTTCCGCGTTGGCAAGGAACTGGTCGATGCCGCGCGCACAGGGGTCGGTTTCTTCCTCCCACCAGCCGTCGCCGGAACCCATGACTACGCAGCACTGGATGAAGCCGATGGGGCGAGCTCCGAGCAGGGCGATATAGCCGTGCGTCGTGTCGCGGCCGGCGTCGGTCAACGGCGCGAACTCCTCTTCGACCTCGGCTCGCGTGGGGGAGGGCTGCCACCATTCGCTGACGTGCGGACGGCACAGCCATTCGTGAAGCATCGGAAGGTCCGTCATCTCGAGCGGCCGGAACGACAGGGATTCAGGCGGTTTCTCGCTCATGGTGGACCACATGTTCGAACGGAAGCGCAGGCGACGCCAGCGCGCGCGCCAGGAACGACGGCCGGATATCGAGTTTGCCGAGCCTTGCGCAGTCGAACCACTCGAAGGTCAACGCGAGTTCGCCCTCGCTGCCCATGAAGGGCCCGGGTCCTGCGAGCAGGCGCGAACCCGGGGAGAGCTCCGCCAGGAAGTACAGGCCGATTTCGTGGTGCTCCCGCCCGCGGTAGTTGAAGAAGTTCTCCACCACCCACAGCATGCGTTCGCAATGCACGGTCTCCGCCAGTTCTTCCTGCAGCTCGCGCACGACTGCGGCGGCAGCGGTTTCGCCGGGCTCGACCCGTCCGCCGGGCACCGACCAGAACGGATCGCCCTCGATGCGGTGCAGCAGCACAGCGCCCTCGTGCAGCACGACCGCTGCGGCTCGCAGGTTGAAGCGATGCGTGTCGGCGTCGAAAGAGATCATGGCCGCCGGCGGAACCGTCCGCTCAGGACTCTCCCCTGCCCCTGACCTCCGCCACCACCCGCGCATGCCGCTGGAAGCTCCAGTACGCGCTGGCCCAGTCCATCAGCACCACGATGCGATTGCGGAAGCCGATCAGGAAATAAGCGTGGGCGAACAGCCAGAACAGCCAGGCCAGCCGGCCCGAGAAGCGCAGCGGCCCGAAGGGCGTGCCGAGGTCGACCACGGCCGAGTTGCGGCCGATGGTCGCGAGGTTGCCGTAGTCGCGGTAGCGGAAGGGCACCGTTTCCTTGCCCGCGATGCGGCGCAGGATGTTCACCGCCGCGGCGCGGCCCATCTGCTTGGCGCCGGGCGAGACGCCGGGCACCGGCTTCGGCTCCTTGCCCGGCCGGTGGCTCATGGCGGCCGCGAGGTCGCCGACCACGCTGATGTCCGGATGGCCCGGCACGTTGAGGTCGGGCAGCACCTTGACGCGGCCGGCGCGGTCGGTCTCGGCCCCGGTCGCGGCGGCCAGCAGGCGGCCCAGCGGCGAGGCGGCCACTCCGGCAGCCCAGATCACGCAGTGGCAGTCGATGCGGTGGCTGCCGGTGCCGGCGCCGCCGTCGCTGAAGGGCGATTCGACCGTGAGCCCGGTCTCGTCGATGGCCGTGACCTTGGCGTTGAGGCGCACCTGCACGCCGAGTTTCTGCAACTGCTCCAGCGCGCGCTGGCTCAGGCTTTCGGGCATGGCCTGCAGCACGCGCGGGCCGCCCTCGATCAGCAGCACCTCGGCGCTGCCCGGGTCGATGCGACGGAACTCGCCTTCCAGCGTGTGGCGCGCGATCTCGGCCAGCGTGCCGGCCATCTCGACGCCGGTGGGGCCGGCGCCGATCACCGCGAAGGTCAGCAACGCGCGGCGCCGCGCCGGGTCGGGCTCGATCTCGGCGGCCTCGAAGCTCATCAGCACGCGGCGGCGGATCTCGAAGGCATCGGCCAGCGTCTTCAGGCCCGGTGCCATTCGCGCCCAGCCGTCGTTGCCGAAATAGCTGTGGGTGGCGCCGGCGGCCACGATCAGGTGATCCCAGCCGAGGCGGGTGCCGCTGGCCAGCTGCACCTCGCGCGCAACCGGATCGATCTGCGTGACTTCGCCGAGCAGGGTGGTGATGTTGGGCTGGCGGCGGAACAGGAGGCGCACCGGCGCTGCGATCGAGGGCGCCGCCAGCCCGGCAGTCGCCACCTGGTAGAGCAGCGGCTGGAACAGGTGGTGGTTGGTCTTGTCGACGATGGTGACGTCCACATCGGCGCCTTGCAGCTTTCGCGCCGCCTCCAGGCCCCCGAATCCGCAGCCGACGATGACGATACGGGGGCGCTGGGAGGGGGTAGTCGTACTCATCCGCCGGATGATACGCAGGGCTCTGGCACGCACCAGCGTCTTGTGCCAAAGTGTCGCGTTCGACTGCGCGGGCTTGTCCTACGGCACCCGCCTGTCTCCATGGGCTAAAACCTTTCGATCCAAAAATTGGAGACCCCATGAATCTCATCCGGCCGGCCGCGCCTGCTGCAGACGAGTTGCGCGATCGTTTCCAGGCGGTGCGTGCGCAAAGCCTCGCTCTCGCGGCGCCCCTCTCGGCCGAAGACCAGTGCATCCAGTCGATGCCCGATGCCAGCCCGACCAAATGGCACCTGGCCCATACCACCTGGTTCTTCGAGACCGTGCTGCTGCAGCCGCATGCCACGGGCTACCGCGTCTTCGATCCGCGTTTTCACTATCTCTTCAACTCCTACTACGAGGCGTTGGGCCCGCGCCATCCGCGGCCGCAGCGCGGGCTCCTGACGCGGCCTTCGCTCGATGAGGTGCATGCCTACCGCCGCCACGTCGACGAAGCGGTGGAGGCGCTGCTCGAGACGGCGGGCGAGGGCCGGGACTGGGATGCGATCGCGGCGATCGTCACGCTCGGGCTGCATCACGAACAGCAGCACCACGAGCTCATCGTCACCGACATCCTGCATGCCCTGTCCTGCAACCCGCTGCTGCCCGCGTACCGGGCCGCGGCAGGGCCGGCGCTTCGGCTGGCCTCGGTACCGCCGCCGATGCAATGGCTGCCGCAGTCCGGCGGCCTGGTCGAGGTCGGCCATGGCGGCGCAGGCTTCGCCTTCGACAACGAGACGCCGCGCCACGCGGCGCTGCTGCGGCCCTATGCCATCGCCGATCGGCTCGTGAACTGCGGCGACTATGCGCAGTTCATTGCCGACGGCGCCTACCAGCGGCCCGAACTCTGGCTGTCCGACGGCTGGGCCGCGGTACAGGCCCAGGGCTGGCGCTGCCCGGCCTACTGGCTCGCGCCCGACGATCCGCGGCTCGCCCACCAAGGTGCGACGGCGGGCTGGCATGTCTTCGGCCTGCACGGCGTGCGGCCGCTGGAGCCCGAGGCGCCGGTGGCCCAGCTGAGCTTCTACGAAGCGGCCGCGTTCGCCGAATGGGCCGGCGCGCGGCTGCCGACCGAGTTCGAATGGGAGGCCGCACACGACGCGCCCGGCATCATGCAGATGAGCGGCCATGTGTGGCAGTGGACGCGTTCTTCCTACGACCCATACCCGGGCTTTCGCCCGCTCGCGGGCATCGCGGCGGAATACAACGGCAAGTTCATGGTCGGCCAGCTGGTGCTGCGCGGCGGCAGCGTCGCCACGCCCGAAGGGCACACGCGCCCCAGCTACCGCAACTTCTTCCCGCCGGCCGCGCGCTGGCAGTTCTCGGGGCTGCGGCTCGCGAAGGAGCTCTGATGGGCAATCCTGCATTCAACCTTCACGCGTTTCGCACCGCGCAGCGGGCCGCGCCGCTTTCCAATTTCGGCCGCGAGCTGTTCGCGGGCCTGAGCCGCGGCGCGCGCAGCATCCCGCCGAAGTTCTTCTACGACGTCGCGGGATCGGCGCTGTTCGACCGCATCTGCGAGCTGCCCGAGTACTACCCGACGCGCACCGAGCTGCGCATCCTCACCGAGTGCGCCTCCGAGATCGCGGCCCAGATCGGCCCGAAGGCCGAGATCATCGAATTCGGCGCCGGTTCGCTCACCAAGGTGCGGCTCTTGCTCGACGCACTCGATGCGCCGAAGCGCTATGTGCCGATCGATATTTCCGGCGAGCACCTCGAAGCGGCGGCACAACGCCTGCGCGACGACTATCCGCGGCTGGTGGTGCAGCCCCTGGTGGCCGACTACACCATGCCGCTGGTGCTGCCCGCGCGCGGCGAGGGCATGGGCCAGCGCGTTGGCTTCTTTCCCGGCTCGACCCTGGGCAACTTCAGTCCCGATGAAGCGCTCGCCTTCCTGCAACTGGCCCAGCGCCTGCTGCGCGGCGGCGGCTTGCTGCTCGGCGTCGACCTGGTCAAGGACCCGGCGCTGCTGCATGCGGCCTACAACGATGCGCAGGGCGTGACCGCGGCCTTCAACCTCAACCTGCTGCGCCGCGCCAACGCCGAGCTCGACACCGATTTCGACCTCGACGGCTTCACGCATGCGGCCTTCTACAACGCGCCGCTGCGGCGCATCGAGATGCACCTGGTGAGCCGCCGCGCGCAGACCGTCACGCTCGACGGCCAGCGTTTCGCTTTCGACGAGGGCGAAACCATCCACACCGAAAACTCGCACAAGTTCACCGCCGAAGGCCTGCGTGCGCTCGCGGTGAAGGCGGGCTTCAGGCCGGCCGCGGTGTGGACCGATCCCGAGCGCCTGTTCAGCGTCCACTGGCTGCAATCGCCCGCGGCACAATAAGGTGCTGCCCGCGTTCTGCGGGCATGGAGACCTTGTCATGAAAGCAACCTGGAACGGCGTCACCATCGCCGAGAGCGACGACACCGTGCTCGTCGAAGGCAACCACTACTTCCCCATGAGCTCGCTCAAGCGCGAGCACGTGACCTTCAGCAACCACAAGACCACCTGCCCCTGGAAGGGCAGCGCAAGCTACTACTCGCTGCTGGTCAACGGCGAGCTCCACACCGATGCCGCCTGGTATTACGCCGACCCCAAGCCCGAAGCGGAGATGGTCCGGGACCGCGTCGCCTTCTGGAAGGACGTGAAGGTGACGGAGTGAGCAGCGGCCTCTTCAATCCGCCGTTCACGCCGCCCGATCGACTCGTCGCCGCATTGCGCCAGGACGGCTACGTCGTCCTGAGTCCGCAAGGCGTGGTCGAGTGGCTGGGTACCTCGCTGACCGAATTCGACGCGTTGCACGGCGACTGGGACCAACTGCCGCCCGACGAATACCTGAAGGACGGCGGCCGCTATCGCACGCGGCGCCATGCCTGCTTCACGGTCGAGGATGCGGCGCTCGAACAGGTGCCGCACCGCGCACACTGGCAGCCGGTGGAATACAACGCGCTGCATGGCGGCATGCAGCGCTGGTTCGCGCCGATGGAAGCGGGAACGTTGGCGCAGCCCGCATGGCAGCGGCTGCTGCGCGGCCTGGGCGGCGTGGCGAGCGGCCTGCGCGGCACGCAGCGCTGGTACGTGGAGGCGCACCAGTTCCGCATCGACACCGCCGATGGCATCGGCCGGCCGACGCCGGAGGGCGCGCACCGCGACGGCGTCGACCTGGTGGCGGTCGCGCTGATCGGGCGCCACAACATCAAGGGCGGCGAAACGCGCGTGTTCGAGGCCGCGGGCCGTCGCGGCGAACGCTTCACGATGACCGAGCCCTGGACGCTGCTCCTGCTCGACGACGCGCGCATGATCCACGAGTCGACGCCGATCCAGCCGCTGGTCGAAGGCCAGCCGGGCTGGCGCGACACGCTGGTCGTGACCTGCCGAGCCGACGCATTTCAAGGCGATTGACGCCACTTGCCGGACCGTAGCCGTCCTACAGTCCGGCCCTCTCCCTGGATGTAAATTCGGGGTCCGGCTCGCCCTGCGAGCCCTGCGAACGAAAGAGGTCTGCCATGTTCAATCACATCCTGGTCCCGATCGATGGATCCGAAACGTCGATGCTTGCGGTCAGCAAGGCCAGCGGACTGGCGCTGGCATTCGGCAGCCGCATCACCCTGATCCACGTGGTGGACAACTATCCTTTCATCGGCGTGGGCGCCGACTATGCGCTCGGCCAGAACGAATACCTCGCAGCCGCCACCAGCAGCGCCAACGCGGCGCTGGCGCGCGGTGTCGCGGCGCTGGCGGCGGAAGGGCTGCACAGCGACCAGCGCGTGATCGACGGCCACGTGGTGCACGAAGGCATCGTCGATACCGCCGAGGCGATCGCGGCCGACCTGATCGTGATGGGCTCGCACGGGCGCTCCGGCATCGAGAAACTGCTGCTCGGCAGCGTGACGCAGCGGGTGCTGCAGGATTCGAAAGTCCCCGTGCTGGTGGTCAAGGGCTGAGGGCCGGAGGCAAAGGCTTTTTTCAGGCAAACGGCGGCGGACTCTCGAAACGCCGTACTCGCCCGTCGGCAGGGTGCATGAACTCGAGCGCGCTCGCGTGCAGCAGCAGCCTCGGCGCGCGTTGCCGCACTTCCTCGCTGCCATAGAGCGCATCGCCGAGGATCGGGTGGCCGATCGACAGCAGATGAACCCGCAACTGATGGCTGCGGCCGGTCAGCGGCTCCAGCCACAGGTGGCTCGCATGGCGCTCGGGCAGCTGGCGCTTCACGCGCCATCGCGTCTGGCTCGGCTTGCCTGATTCGGGATCGATCTTCTGCAGCGGCCTTCGCGGCCAATCGGCTGCCAGCGGCGCATCGATCAGCGCCCATTCGTCGGTGAGCGGCAGCAGCCCGTCGACGATCGCTTCATAGCGCTTGCGCATTCGCCGCTGCGCGAAGGCATCGCCGAGCGCGCGCTGCATCGCGGGGCTGCGTGCCATCAGCACCAGGCCGCTGGTGGCCATGTCGAGCCGGTGCACCACCAGCGCATCGGGCCAGCGCTGCAGCGCCCGCGCACTGAGGCAGTCCTGCTTGTCCTCGCCGCGCCCGGGCACGCACAGCAGGCCGGCGGGCTTGTCGAGCACCAGCAGATGGGGGTCTTCGTGGATCACGCGCAGCGAAGTCATGGGCCTAGCAAGTCTAGAAGCCTTTGATGCTCAGCTATCCTCGATGCAATGTCCGCCCGCGCCGCCTCGCCGAATTTTTCCGATCTCACGCGCGAGCGGCCCTTCATGCGGCTGTGGACCGCGCGGCTCTTCGGCTCGGCCGCCGCCCAGATGCTGCTGGTCGCGATCGGTTGGCACATGTACGAGCTCACCGGCAGCGCCTGGGATCTCGGCCTGGTCGGGCTCTACCAGTTCGTGCCGGCGCTGCTGCTGGCGTTGCTGGCGGGCCACATCGTCGATCGCCACCATCGCGGCCGCATCGTCGCCGCCTGCCTCGCGGTGCAGGGCGCGGTCGCGCTGCTGCTCCTCGGCGCCGTCTACACGCATCAGGACTCGCGCGGATTGCTGCTCGGCCTGTCGCTGGTGCTGGGCGCGGTGCGCGCCTTCCAGATGCCGGCGCAGCAGGCGCTGACGCCGCTGCTCGTGCCACCGCTGATGCTGCCGCGCGCGATGGCCTTCAGCTCGGCCGGCATGCAGGGCGCGATCATCGGCGGGCCGGCGCTGGGCGGTCTGCTGTTCGCGGCGGGCACGGGCGTGGTGTACGGCGCGAGCCTGCTGTTCTTCGCCGTCGGCAGCCTGCTGCTGATGCAGCTGCGCTACGACCACATGCCGGCGCCGCGCGAGCCGGTCACGCTGGCGACGGTGCTGGCAGGCGTGGACTTCATCTGGAAGCGCAAGCCCGTGCTCGGCGCCGTCTCGCTCGACCTGTTCGCGGTGCTGCTCGGCGGCGCGGTCGCGCTGCTGCCGATCTTCGCCAAGGACATCCTTCACACGGGGCCCTGGGGCCTGGGCCTGTTGCGCAGCGCGCCGGCGGTCGGTGCGCTGGCGATGTCGATCATGCTGACGCGCCGGCCCATCGAGCGGCACGTGGGGCGCACGCTGCTGATGGCGGTGGGTGCCTTCGGCGTCTGCATGGTGGTGTTCGGCCTCTCGCGCAGCTTCCTCGTCTCGCTGATCGCGCTTGCGGTCTCGGGCGGCGCCGACATGGTCAACGTCGTGATCCGGCAGACGCTGGTGCAGCTCGAAACGCCGGACGCGATGCGCGGCCGCGTGAGCGCCGTCAACTCGATCTTCATCGGCGCCAGCAACCAGCTCGGCGAGTTCGAGTCGGGCGCCACCGCGGCACTGCTGGGGCCGGTGGGCTCCGTGGTGACGGGCGGCGTCGGCACGGTGCTGGTGGCGCTCGCCTGGTTCCGGCTCTTTCCCTCGCTCGCGCAGCGCGACCGGATCGTTCGGTCAGAAGTGTGAAAACGCGTATGGCACGTCGAGCGTGACATCGCCCAGCGGCTCGGCCACGCAGGGCAGGATCCAGCCCTCGGCCTTCTCGTCGGCGCTCACGCCCGGCCACTCGATGCGGTAGCGCACCTCGCCGGCCCTCAGCTTGCTGATGCAGGTCCGGCAGGTGCCGTTGCGGCAGGAACTCGGCAGCTCGATGCCGGCCGCAGCGGCGGACTGCAGCAGCGTGAGCCCGGGCTCGGTGTCGAAGTCGAACCCGCCGGGCTCGATGCGCGCCTTCATGGCGGCGTGCCGCGCGAGGCCTGTCGCCGCTCTTCGCGCAGCATGAAGAGGTAGAGGCTTTCGACCTTCTCGCGCGCCCACGGCGTCTTGCGCAGGAACTTGAGGCTGGAGGCCACGCTCGGGTCGCTGGTGAAGCAGCGCAGCGGGATGCGCTCGCCCAGGCCCTGCCAGCCATAGTGCGCCGCCAGCGCCGTCACGATGGCCTCGAGCGTGAGCCCGTGCAAGGGGTTGCGGGGCTGCTGCGGCGCCGTCGTCACTTGTTCTTGAGCTTGCCGCGCGGGATGACCGCGGTGGTGATGGTGCGCACCGGTTCGATGCCTGCGCCTGGCGGTTTCGGCGGGGAGCTGTCCTTCTTGGGTTTCTTGGCTTCCTTGTTGCTGCGCTGTTGACTCTTGGCCATGGTGATTCTCCGGATAGATGCGAATGCAGCAGGAAGTTTAGGGCCTGCCGGCGCGGCGACAATACGGCCCTTTACCGCTTGTTCCCCCGCATCCATGTCCGACTACGAAGTTCGCCCCGCCACCATGCGCGATGCCAAAGCCATCGCCGAAGTTCACGCCGCCGCCGCCCGGGCCGCCTACACGGGCATCCTGCCCGAAGACCAGCTGCGCGCGCTGGCGCCGTCCACGCGCGAAGCGAAATGGCGCGAGGCGATCGAGTTCAGCGAGCCGCAGGTGCATGTGGCGGTGCTGGGCGAGGAGGTGGTGGGCTTCGTCGGCTTCGACCGTTCGCGCGATGCCAAGACACCTTCGACCACCGGCGAAATCTGGGCCATCTACGTCAAGCCGGAGCACTGGGGCAAGGGCGTCGGCGTCGCGCTGTGGGATGCCGCGCGCGACGGCCTCGAGGAAGAGGGCTGCACGCTGGTCACCATCTGGGTGCCGCTGCGCAACGACCGTGCGATGCGCTTCCACGAACTGGCCGGCTTCAAGCGCGAGATGAAGACCGCCAAGACCACCTCGATCGGTGGTATCAAGATCGAAGAGATCCGCCTCAAACGCAACGTCTAAAAATAAATCACGATGGCGACCAGTCTGCTGCTTCTGCTCGACGACATTGCGACCGTTCTCGACGACGTTTCCATCCTCACCAAGCTTGCCGCCAAGAAGACCGCCGGCGTGCTGGGCGACGACCTGGCGCTCAACGCGCAGCAGGTCTCGGGCGTCAAGGCCGAGCGCGAGCTGCCGGTGGTGTGGGCGGTGTGCAAGGGCTCCTTCATCAACAAGGCGATCCTGGTGCCGGCGGCGCTGGCCATCGGCACCTGGCTGCCCTGGCTGGTGACGCCGCTCCTGATGATCGGCGGCGCCTTCCTGTGTTTCGAGGGCTGCGAAAAGCTCGCGCACAAGTTCCTGCACAAGGACGAACACGCAGCCGACACGGCGCGCCACGAGCATGCGGTTGCCGACCCCGGCGTTGACGTGGTCGCGGCCGAGAAGGACAAGATCAAGGGCGCGGTGCGCACCGACTTCATCCTGTCGGCGGAGATCATCGCGATCACGCTGGGGACGGTGCAGGGCCAGCCCTTCGTGACGCAGTTGAGCGTGCTGGTCGGCATCGCGCTGGTCATGACCGTCGGTGTCTACGGCCTGGTGGCGGGCATCGTGAAGCTCGACGACGCCGGGCTCTATCTGAGCCAGCGCGAAGGCGCGGGCTCGCGAGCGCTCGGCCGCGGCATCCTCGCGACGGCGCCCTGGCTCATGAAGGCGCTCTCCATCGCCGGCACCGCCGCCATGTTCCTGGTCGGCGGCGGCATCCTGGTGCACGGCGTGCCGGCCCTGGGCCATGCGGTCGAGGCCTGGGCGCTGAACGCAGGCAGCCTGGTCGGCGGCCTCGGTTCGATGGGCGCCAATGCGGGCGTCGGCATCGTGGCCGGCGCGATCGTGCTGGGCGTGGTCGAGCTCGTGAAAAAAGCGCTCAAGAAGCGCTGAGTTCCTGGCCGGCCGCGGCCACGCGGCGCGCGATCGCCTCGACGCCTTCGTCCGAAAGGTCGTCGACGCGCAAGACCTGCCGTTCGTCCCAGCGCGCGAAATGGCTGGCCTGCGATCGCTTGTAGGCCGGGTCGTAATGCAACGCGGTCAGCTCCGCGAACAGCGAGGGCAGGTTGCGCTCGGCGGCCCATTGCTGCCAGCGCGCGATCACGACCTTGCCGTGCAATTCCTTCAGCATGGCGAGCTGGCGCGAAAGCGCCTCCGGGTCGTCGCCGAGGTAGGCGTAGTCGCGCAGCAGGTAGGCCAGGCGTGCTTCGGGCTTGGCGTCGATCTCGATCACGCGGCTCGCGCGCATGCGCTCCACCAGCGCCGTGGGTACGTTGAGGCGGCCGATGCGGCGGCTCTCGCCCTCGACGTAGAGCGGCTTTTGCGGATCGATGCGGTCCAGCAGCTCGGCGACGCGCGTCTCGAAGGCGGTCTGCGAAGGTTGCGGCACGCCGGGCAGGGCGCCGAGCAGCGAGCCCTTGTGGGCGGCGAAGCCTTCGAGGTCGAGCACCTGCTCGCCCTGCGCCGCCATGGCCTGCAGCACACGCGTCTTGGCGCTGCCGGTGGCGCCGCACAGCACGCGCAGCTCGAGCCGCGGGCAGAGGGTTTCGATCTGCGTGATCACGTGGCGGCGCCAGCTCTTGTAGCCGCCGGCGAGCTGCTGCGCGTCCCAGCCGACGAGGCGCAGCCAGGTCGTCATCGAGCCGCTGCGCAGGCCGCCGCGCCAGCAATAGATGAGCGGCTTCCAGTCGGCTGGCCGGTCGGCGAACTGCGCCTTCAGGTGCCGGGCGATGTTCGCGGCCACCATGGCGCCGCCGACCCGGCGCGCTTCGAAGGCGCCCTGTTGCTTGTAGAGCGTGCCGACTATGCGGCGCTCTTCGTCGTCCAGCACCGGGCAGTTGATCGCGCCGGGGATGTGGTCGATCGCGAACTCGGCCGGCGAGCGCGCATCGATGAGCGTGTCGAAGCGTTGGCGGTCGCCCACGCGCACCGGGTCGCGCATCAGCGGCCTCCAGACTTTTTCGCGCGCTGGAACAGGTCAACCGCGACCAGCGCCACGCCGAGCACCAGCGCGAACCAGCCGACCACGTAAGCCCCGCCTATCGTCTCGCGCCAGGCGGGCGACTGCAGGAAGTGCGGCGCGAGCAGCACCGCCGCGCCGATGAGGATGCACATGAGGCCGCGCTCGAGCATGCGCGGCGCTCTGGGGGATCTGGAAGCCATGCCCGAGTTTACGGGGCGGCACTGCGCACCAACTTCGGGCGATCCACGCTGATTCCGTGAATTATTTCCTTAGGACATGTAAACCTAAGAACTACATTCTTAAGTATTCATTTTCATAAGAAAGAAGCGCATGAACCGCGTTTTCCGGGTGGTCTGGAGCCCCTCGCAAGGGATCTGGGCCGTGGCCTCCGAACTGGCGCGCGGCGTTGGCAAGTCGAGCACGAAGGCGCCCGCCTTGGCCATGGTTCTGTTGGGCCTGGCCGGCACTGCCGCCGCCGATTGCGCCAGCAGCGGCAGCAACACCATCACCTGCACCGCCGGCACCCCGCAGACCTTCGTCGTCATCGGCGGCTACGACGCCACGCCCGGCGGCTCGGTGGACGTGCAGCAGAACGCGGTGATCAGTACCGTCGACCTGCCCGCCATCAGCATGGGCGACAACGGCACGATCATGATCCAGCGCAATGCCACGGTGCAGAACCACGCGGCGGGCAGCGCCAACGGCCACTACGGCACCGGCGCCAACACCATCGAGTTCCGTTCGGGCAACACGCTCACGATCGAGCAGGGCGCCAAGCTGCTGTCCAACGGCACCGCCTACAACGCGGAAGCCGTCAACGCGCACGGCAGCGGCAACCTGATCGTCAACCACGGCGAAATCCGTTCGCAGGCCGGCGGCGCCGCCATCTGGTTCGAATCGTCGAACGGCGCGAACACGGTGATCAATGGCGAAACCGGCGTCATCGAATACCAGGGCGGCGCGGGCAACATCATGGGCGTCGCCGGCACGATGGCGATCGCTTTCACCAATCAGGGGCGGCTCGTCGGATCGCTGAACTTTGCCAATGCGAACGACACGTTGAACGTCTACACCGGCTCGTCGATCACCGGCAGCATCAACGGCGGCGGCGGCAGCAACCTGCTGACCCTGAACGGCAGCGGCACCGACACCTTCGCCCAGACGCTGTCGAACTTCCAGACGCTGGTGAAGAACGACAGCGGCACCTGGACCTTCAACAACGCGCTGCCCGGTTCGGGCATCACCAGCACGCGGGTCGCCGGCGGCACGCTGATCCTCGGCGCCAACGCCAGCAGCTACACCGGCAGCATGACGGTGGATGCGGCCGGGATCCTGCAGACCAGCGCGCAGTTCGCGCCGCTGGCCATCACCGACAACGGCCTGGTGCGCTTCGCGCAGCCCGATGATGCGAGCTACACCGGGCTGCTGTCCGGCACGGGCGGCATCGAGAAGACCGGTGCCGGCAGGCTCACGCTCACACTCGACCAGGCGATCACGGGCACCACCACCATCAGCGCCGGCACGCTGGAATTGGGCAACGGTGGCACGAGCGGCAGCGTGGTGGGCGACATCGTCAACAACGCGACGCTGATCGCGAACCGCTCGAACACGCTGAACCTCGCCGGCGCCATCAGCGGCAGCGGCGCGCTGCGCCAAGTGGGCAGCGGCACCACGGTGCTCTCGGGCGCCAGCAGCTACAGCGGCGCGACCACGGTCGCGGCGGGCACCTTGAAGGCGGCCGCGGCCAACACCTTCAGCGCTGCTTCCGCGCACACCGTGGCCTCCGGCGCGACGCTCGATACCGCAGGCTTCAACCAGCGCATCGCCTCGCTGAGCAATTCGGGCACCGTCAACCTGCTGAGCGCCGCCGCCGGCAGCACGCTCACCGTGACCGGCGCCTACATCGGCAACGGCGGCGTGCTGAAGCTCGGCACGGTGCTCGGCGGCAGCAACAGCCTGAGCGATCGCCTGGTGCTGAGCGGCCCGGGCGCCAGTGCGAGCGGCAAGACCACGGTTCGCATCACCAACCTCGGCGGTCTCGGCGCGCAGACCACCGGCAACGGCATCGAGGTGGTGAGCGCGCGCAACGGCGCCACCACCACCGCTCAGCGCACGCGCGACGCCTTCGCGCTGGCCAATGGCCACGTCGATGCCGGCGCCTTCGAGTACCGCCTGTACGCGGCCGATGTCCAGGGCGCCGGCGAGAACTGGTACCTGCGTTCCGAGACGACCCTTGCGTCCCCGGTGGCGCCTGTCAATCCGGACGCGCCCACCACCACGACCGCGGACACGACCGTCAAGCTGGCCCTGCCGCTGGTGACCGTGCCGACCTACCGCGCCGAAGTCCCGCTCTTCGCGGCACTGCCGGCGCAACTGCGCCAGGCCGACCTCGGCATGCTGGGCAACCTGCACCGCCGTATCGGCGACGAGGCGGCCCCGGCGGCCGGCGACGCGCCGCGCCGCGCCTGGGCCCGTGCCGTCTACGGCGACCTCGATATCGGCCAGGACAGCGTCGGTCGCGCGCACAGCCGCGGCCACGTGAGCGGCCTGCAGGCCGGCACCGATCTGCTCGCCGCCGGCAACTGGCGCGCCGGCCTCTACGTCGGCTTCTTGGACGGCGGCGCCGATGTGAGCGGCAATGCGCGGGGCACCCTCGGGCGCGTCGGCAGCACCGACTTGCAATCGCGCTACCTGGGCGGCTACGCCACCTGGATGGACGCAAGCGGCCTCTATGCCGACGCCGTGCTGCAGGCCGGCCGCCACCGAACCACCGTGCGCCCCGACGGCAACCCGAACGCATCGGGCAGGGCCGAGAGCCTGACGGCCTCGATCGAAGCCGGCCAGTCCTTCGCCCTTTCCGAAAGCTGGCGCATCGAGCCGCAGGCGCAGCTGATCTATCAGCGCGCCCGCTTCGACGATGTGCTGATCGGCGGCGCGACTGTGCGGCAGGACGCCGACGGCGGCTGGATCGGCCGCCTGGGCGTGCGCATCAAGGGCGAACTCGCCACCGGCGCCGGGCGGCTGCAGCCCTATGCGCGCGCGAACCTGTACCGCGCGAGCGGCGGCACGGATGTCGCCGAGTTCATCGGCCCGGCGGCCACGACGCGCATCGCCAGCGGCGTCGGCTACAGCTCGGGCGAAGTGGCGGGCGGCTTCACGCTGGCCGTGACGCCGGCCACCAGCGTCTACGGCGAAGTGGGGCGCGTCTTCGCCATCGGCGGCGAGGCCCGGGTGAAGTCCTCGGTGCAGGGTTCGGTGGGTGTCAAGCTGCGCTGGTAGGCGGGTTTTCGCGCGCCGGCGGCGCGTGGCGGTGTTTGGGTTCAAATATCGCTTCCGCGACCACTCGCCATACCGCCGACCATGGGATCCATCCGCCATCGCCTCCTCGCCGCTTCCGCACGAACCATCGCCCCTTTTCTGCTGACCGTCGCCGCGACGGGCGCAGCCGCTCAGCAGCAGGATGCGGACCGCTTCCCCGCGGCCGCCATGGGCTTCCTCGGCACCGAGCTTCCCGCGATGGATGCGGCCATCGCCAACAAGGACCGCGACTACTTCGAGGATGCGATGGGCCGCATGCTCGACTTCTCCGACAGCTGGGGCTTCAAGACGCGCGCCAACCCGGCGCTGGCGCGCTATCCGATGTGCACCGAGGCGGTGACGGATTTCCTCGTCGTGGGCCTGTGCCGCTTCAAGCTCTCGGCCGACACCTGCCAGCCGACGCTCACCACGAACTTCAACACCAACCTGCAGCGCTGCCGCGAGCTGGCCGCGCGCAACTGAAGAAAAGGCTGCGCCATGGACTACGCCCGCTACCAGACCCTCGCGATCACGCGCCGCGGCGAAGGCGGCGCGGTGCTCGACATCCAGATGCGCGCGCAGAACGGCAAGCTGCCCACTGCGGGCCATGACGGCCACCGCGAGCTGGCCGAGATCTGGCGCGACGTGTCGGCCGACGACACGGTGCGCTGCGCCGTGCTGCGCGGCGAGGGCATGGGCTTCTCGGGCGGCGGCGACCTGGCGATGGTCGAGCAGATGAGCACCGACGACGCCACGCGCGTGCGCGTCTGGAAGGAAGCGCGCGACCTGGTCTACAACCTCGTCAACTGCGACAAGCCGATCGTCAGCGCGATGCACGGGCCGGCCGTGGGCGCCGGCCTGGTGGCGGGCCTGCTGGCCGACATCTCGATCGCGAGCAAGAGCGCGAAGATCGTCGACGGCCACACGCGGCTGGGCGTCGCGGCCGGCGACCATGCGGCGATCGTCTGGCCCCTCTTGTGCGGCATGGCGAAGGCCAAGTACTACCTGCTGCTGTGCGAACCGGTGAGCGGCGAGGAGGCCGAGCGCATCGGCCTGGTCTCGCTCGCGGTGGAAGAGGCCGAGCTGCTGCCGCGCGCCTACGAGGTCGCCGACAAGCTGGCCGCCGGCAGCCAGAGCGCGATCCGCTTCACCAAGTACGCGCTCAACAACTGGCTGCGCCTGGCCGGCCCGAGCTTCGACGCCTCGCTGGCGCTCGAGTTCATGGGCTTTGCGGGGCCCGACGTGCGCGAGGGCATCGCTTCCCTGCGCGAGCGCAGGGCGCCGCGCTTTTCCTAGGCCGTCTTGAGACCCTGCACCGTCTGCAGCAAGGCCGTGCGCGCCTGGCCCAGCACCATGCCCTTCCACTCGTCGTTGTCGCAATAGAAGGCGTCGCGCAGCTGCTGGCGAATGGCGCGCTGCTGTTCGGCCGGCGCTTGCGCGTGACTGCGCAGCCAGGTGTCGGCACGCAGGCGATTCAGCACTTCGAGGTCGGGCAGGGTGCCGAACTCCAGGCCCATCGGCGCCACGCTGGCCTGCGGGCATTCGTCGTAGACGGCCGAAACCACCGGCCCCGACACGTCGGCCGAGGCCGACTGGCCGTCGAAGGGCGCGAACACGTCGGCGCCCCACCAGGCGCGCGCCTGGGCGAGGCCGTCCGGGCGGCCCGGGTAGATCTTCTCGCCGTGGCCGTAGGGACCGAGCCCGGTGTGGATGTCGATCCAGCCGATGTGCGTCGCGGCGGCGCCGAACTTGCGCAGGATGCCGCGCATGGTGCGGTTGCTCCATGACGGCGCCTTGCCGCCATAGAACACGCCGTCGGGCGCGACGTACTGGCCGGTCGTGACGGCGGCGCGCCAGGCGCGCATGCCGTGCTTGTCGATGTAGGCGGCCATCGCCGCCTCGTCGTCGGCGCTGGGCGGCCAGGTCGCCGGCAGCACGAAGGGCTCGACCTCCGCATAGGCCGCATTGACCGGCAGCGGCGCATCGAAGTCGATGTGGTTGCGGTTCAGGTCGATGTTGTCTTCATTGGTGCGGTGCAGGTGCGAGAAGCCGTGCGGATTGACCGCGTGCACCAGCAGCAGGCCGATGCCCGCCTGCTCGAGGCGCGAGAGCAGGTCGTCGTCGTGCAGCGTCGCGATCTGGCAGCCCGAGCCGCAGAAGCCCTCGGGTCCGTGTGTCCCGGAGCTGACGATCAAGAGCCTGGCCGCGCCGGGCGTGCCGAGGTAGGCCGTGTCGGTCGCCAGCGTTTCGCCCAGGGCGCCGCGATGGGTTTCGAGCACGAAGGATTCGAGGGCCGCGCCGCGCGCCGCGGCGGCATCGAGGAACTTGCGGCGGGCTTCGGCGTAGGTGCCGGAGAAGTATCGAGCGGCAGGGCTGCTATGCACGGGCAGTCCTTGAAGAGGGCTCGGCATCCGGCCGGTGGGCCGAGGCGTCGTCGATGTCCTTGCCGGTGAAGTCCTTGAGCCAGAGCAGGCCGAGGAACGACACCAGCGTCATTCCCAGCAGATACCAGGCCGGCGCCAGCTTGCTGCCGGTGGCGTTGACCAGCCAAGTGCTGACGAAGGGCGAGAAGCCGCCGAATATCGAAACGCCCACGCTGTAGACCAGCGACATGCCGCTCGCGCGCACGTGCTTGGGAAACATCTCGGGCAGCATCGTGATGGCGGGCACGGTCTGCACCACCAGCGCGATGCTCAGCAAGCCCACCACGGTGAACAGCACGGCCGGCGTGGGCGAGAGGTTGAGCCACAGAAAGCCCGGATAGATCAGCACCATCATCGCGATGCGGCCCCAGACGATCAGTCGCTTGCGGCCGGCGCGATCGGACAGGAGGCCCACCAGCGGCGCGAGCCCGAAGGACAGGAGCCCCGTGAGCGCGGCGCCGAACAGCGCCACCGTCGGCGGCAGGCCCAGTTGGCGCACCGCATAGGTGGGCATGTAGAAGGTCACGACATAGGCGGCCGCGGTGCCGCCGGTGATGGCGAGGATGGCCGACAGCACGGTCTTCCCGTGCTCGCCGCACACTTCAGCGAGGCTGCTCCTGCGCGGCGCCGCACCGGCCGCCGGCTCGGCCTTGACGTCGAGCGATTCCTCGAGATGGCGGCGGATGTACATGCCCACCGGCGCGATCAGCATGCCGATGACGAAGGGCACGCGCCAGCCCCAGCTCTCCATGCCCTGCGGCCCGAGCGCGAACGAGAGCCCGCCCACCACCGCGGCGCCGAGCAGGATGCCCAGGCCCTGGCTCGCGAACTGCCAGCTCGCCAGGTAGCCGCGGTTGGCCGGCGTGGCGTGCTCGACCAGCAGGGTGGTGGACGCGCCCACCTCGCCGCCGGCCGAGAAGCCCTGGATCAGCCGCGCCAGCACGATGAGCACGGGCGCCGCGACGCCGATCTGCGCATAGGTGGGCGCCACCGCGATCATTGCGCAGCCCAGCGCCATCAGGAAGATGGTCAGCGTCATCGCCTTCTTGCGCCCGGCGCGATCGGCATAGGCGCCGATCACGATGCCGCCCAGCGGCCGCATGATGAAGCCGACGCCGAAGCTCGCCACCGTCAGCAGCAGCTGGCCGTAGCTGTCGAAGGTCGGGAAGAAGAGCTTGCCGATCACCAGGGCCAGGAAGCCGTAGACGGTGAAATCGAAGAACTCGAGGGCGTTGCCGATGGTGGTGGCGACGATGGTCCTGCGCCGGCTGATCGGCGTGATGGGAGAGGTCACGAGAATTCCTGTTCTTGTTGGCGCGTCGCGCCGGATGCTAGCAGCCGATGGCGACAAGCGCCGCAGGCAAGGCACACTCGCGTCATCCAATCCCAAGCCAGACCCTTCATCATGTCCCTTGCCCCCATCGAAATCGAAACCGGCCCCCACCCCACCGCCACCGTGCTCCTCATGCACGGCCTCGGCGCCGACGGCAACGACTTCGTGCCGATCGCCAACGAGCTCGACCTGTCGGCCGTCGGGCCGGTGCGCTTCGTGTTCCCCAATGCGCCGGTGATTCCGGTCACCATCAACGGCGGCTACCGTATGCCGGCCTGGTACGACATCGCTGCAGCCGATCTCGTGAAGCGCGAGGACGAAGCCGGACTGCGCCGCTCGCAGGCCGCGATCGAGGCGCTGATCGCGAACGAGAAGGCCCGCGGCATCGCGGCCGGCCGGATCGTGGTCGCCGGCTTTTCGCAGGGCTGCGCGATGGCGCTCCTGACCGGGCTGCGCCATGCCGAGCGGCTGGCCGGCATCGTCGGCCTGTCGGGCTACCTGCCGCTGGCCGCGACCACGGCCGCCGAGCGCCATGCGGCCAACCACGACACGCCGGTCTTCCTGGGCCACGGCACGCGCGACGGCGTGGTGCAGATCGAACGCGCCCGGGCCTCGCGCGATGCGCTGGCCGCGCTCGGCCATGCGGTCGAGTGGCACGAGTACCCGATGGAGCACTCGGTGTGCATGGAAGAGATCGCCGATCTCAACCGCTTCCTGCTGCGCGTGCTGGGCTGAAGATCAGCGCGTGAATGCGCCGTCGTCGAAGGCTTCGCCGTAGGCCTTCCAGTCGGCGGCGACATCGGCGGCGCAGTCCCGCGACGCATCGAGCAGCGGCTGGCGCCACTTGCGGCTGTGGCCATGGGCGACGAGTTCGTCGGCGATGGCCGAGCCTTGCCGCCCAGCGCTGCGCAGCTGGCCCCACGCGACCATACGGCCCATGGTGCGCAGCACCTGCTCCAGCGTCTTCAGCTTCTGCGCCGAGCGATCCAGTGTCACGCGGTCTTCCGAAGGCTGCAGGTGGCGCAGCACGAAGGGCGCGCGGCCCATGTGCAGCGGCTGCAGCAGGCCGGCCGACACCGCCTGCACGCGCTGCTGCAGCGCCACCGCGCGCTGGGCTTCGTTCTTCCATGCCGGCTGGGTTGTCTTCAGGTGCGGCAGCAGCGAAGAGGCGTTGACCTGCTTCAGGTCGAGCAGGCCGTTGCCGCCGGGCGAGCCCTTGCCGTTGACGAGGATCACATAGCGCTCCACGCCCAGGCTGCCGGTGCCGGCGATGCGTCGCGCCACATCGAGCACCCGGTAGTAGTCCGGGTTCGGCTGCTTCTCGGCGAAGCTGCGGATGGCTTCGGTGACGCGCTCGCGCTGCTCGCGGCTCGCGGGCAGCGCTTTCTTGCCGTCGGTGCGCAGCTTGCGCCGGAACCGGCTGCGCTTGCCTCCTGTGCGTTTGAGCTTGGTGCGTTCGTCGAGGAAGGGCACGCGCTTGCGCTCGCGCAGGCCGCGCAGCAGCGCACCCACCAGCCCGTCGGCCGTGTCCCGCTCGACCCAGCGCACCTCGCCCTGCGCCAGCGTCTCGGCGTAGGCGTCGAGGAAAGCGCGGCACAGCTGCTGCGCTTCCTGGCGACGCAGCGAGAGGGTGGCGGCGCCGACGCGCACGCTGGCCAGGAAGCGCACCAGGTCCCAGGCGGTCGGGGCGAGGGCGGACTCGTCGAAGTCGTTGATGTCGAAATACACCAGGCCGTTGTCTCCCTTGAAGCTGCCGAAGTTCTCGAGGTGCAGATCGCCGCACACCCAGCCGAGCGGCGAGGCGGGTAGGGCGCCGGGCGCGAGGCGTTCGTAGAAGCGGTGGCAGCTGCCGCGCAGGAACACGAAGGGGCTCTTGCGCATGGCCTCGTACTTCATCTGCAGGCGCTCGGGATCGCGGCCCGCATTGAATGCCTGTACGCTGCGCACGACGTCGATCATGGTTTCCCCTGAGTCGCCGGAGGGATGGCCGGCACCGTCGCGGGGTATAGCAGAAACGGCGTTTTCGCTTCAAATACCGAGGCCAGCAAGCCGTTCGCGGCCGTGCTACCTTCCGCCCCACAAAGATTCACGGGTCATAACGACATGAGCAAACTGCACGAGCGCCTGGGAGCGCTCACACCCGCGCGACTGAAGGGAGTCCGTAGAGGCATCGAGAAGGAGAGCCTGCGTGCCCAGCCCGACGGCACGCTGGCGCTGACGCCGCATCCGGCGGCGCTCGGTTCGGCGCTCACCCACCCGCACATCACCACCGATTTCAGCGAGTCGCAGCTCGAGCTCATCACCGGCGTGCACACCGACGTGGAGGCCTGCCTGGCCGAGCTCACGCAGGTGCACCAGTACACCTACCGCGTGCTTCATGAAGCCGGCGACGAACGGCTCTGGGTCTCGAGCATGCCCTGCGGCCTGCCGGCCGACGAGACCATTCCGATCGGGCGCTACGGCGCCTCCAACGTGGGGCGCGCCAAGAGCGTCTACCGCATGGGCCTGGGCCACCGCTACGGCCGGCGCATGCAGACCATCTCGGGCATCCACTACAACTGGTCGCTGCCCGAGGTGTCGAGCGAGCAGTACTTCGCACTGATCCGCAACTTCCGCCGCCACGCCTTTTTGCTGCTCTACCTGTTCGGCGCCTCGCCGGCGCTGTGCTCGAGCTTCGTGGCCGGGCGGCCGCACGAGCTACAGCCGCTGGGCGAAGGCAGCATGCACATGCCGCACGGCACCTCGCTGCGCATGGGGCGGCTGGGCTACCAGAGCGAGGCACAGGCCTCGCTGGCGGTGAGCTACAACAGCCTCGACGGCTACGGCGCCTCGCTGCAGGACGCGCTCACGCGGCCCTGGCCGGCCTACGAGGCGATCGGCATCCGCAATCCCGGCGGCGACTACAACCAGCTCGCCACCAGCCTGCTGCAGATCGAGAACGAGTTCTACGGCACCATCCGTCCCAAGCGCGTGATCTACCCCGGCGAGCGGCCGCTGCATGCGCTGCGCGAGCGCGGTGTCGAGTATGTGGAAGTCCGCCTGATGGACCTCGATCCCTTCGAGCCGATCGGCATCGCCGCGCCCACCATGCGCTTTCTCGACGTGTTCCTGCTGCATTGCCTGCTGGCCGACAGCCCGCCCGACACGCGCGAGGAGATTGCCGAGTTGGCCCACAACCAGCACCTCACGGCTGCACGCGGCCGCGAGCCCGGCCTCAAGCTGCAGCGCGGCGGGCGCGACGTTGCGCTCACCGAATGGGGCGCCGAGCTGCTGGAGCAGTTCGGCCCGATCGCCGCCGCGCTCGACGCCGCGCACGGTGGCACCCGGCATGCCGAAGCGGTGCGCGCGGCAGAGAAAGGCCTGGCCGACCCGGCCACCCTGCCTTCTGCGCGCGTGCTCGAGGCGATGGCGCGCGCGCACGACAACTCCTTCATCAGCTTCGTGCGGGCGCAGTCCGAACGCACGCGCACCGAGCTGCTGGCCTTGCCCTTTTCCGCCGAAGAACGCGCGAACTTCGAACGCATGACGCAGAGTTCGATCGATGCCCAGAAGGAGATCGAGGCGAACGACAGCATGCCCTTCGAGATCTACCGCGAGCAGTACGTCTCGCCGGCGCGCCTGGGCTTCAAGAACCACTGGGCGGAAATGCCGCCGCTCGCCGTCAGCCAGCCCGCGGCCTGGTGAGGCGGAACAGGTTCTTGGGGTCGCCCGCGGACGGCACGAGCGCGATGTCCTGTCCTGCGCCATGCTGCAGCGCGAGCGCGTGGATCAGGCGCAGCGCGGAGTAGTCCTCCAGCGCGAAGCCCACCGAGTCGAACACCGTCACCTGGTCCTCGCTCTGCCGGCCGGCCTCGGCGCCGGCCAGCACGCGCCACAGCTCGACCACCGGAAAATCGGCCGCCATCTGCTGGATCTCGCCCTCGATCCGGGTCTGCGGCTCGTACTCGACGAACACGCGCGCGGCGCGCAGCACTTCCGCATGCAGCTCGGTCTTGCCCGGGCAGTCGCCGCCGATCGCGTTGAGGTGCATGCCGGGTTCGAGCATCTCGGGCGTGACGATGGTGGCGCGCGCCTTGCGCGCCGTCAGCGTGCTGACGATGTCGGCGCCGCGCACCGCTTCGGCGACGCTCGCGGCACGCCGCACGCGCAGGGCCGGCCAGGCCGCCAGGTTGCGCTCCAGCTTGTCCATCGCCTGGGCGTCGATGTCGTAGATCCGCAGTTCGTCGATGCCCAGCAGCGCGTGGAAGGCCAGGGCCTGGAACTCGCTCTGGGCGCCGTTGCCGATGAGGGCCATGCGGCGCGATCCCGGCCGCGCCACGGCCTGCGCGGCCAGGGCCGACATGGCGGCGGTGCGCAGCGCGGTGGTCAGCGTGAGCTCCGACAGCAGCACAGGCAGGCCGGTCTGCACCTCGGCCAGCACGCCGAAGGCCATCACCGTCGGCAGGCCATGGGCCGTGTTGCCGGGGTGGCCGTTGACGTACTTGAAGGCGTAGCGCTGTCCGTTCGACACCGGCATCAGCTCGATCACGCCGAGCGCCGAATGGCTGGCCAGCCGGGCCGACTTGTCGAACTCGGGCCAGCGCAGGAAATCTTCCCTGATGGTGTCGGCCAGCGCCTCCAGGAAGCGGGATGTTCCGAGTGCCTGAACCAGGCCGGAAAGCGCCTGGACATCTACGAAGCGTGTTGTTGCCATGCTTATTGAAGAACTTCCGTGCTAATCGGGTAGGTCTATGCCTACCTGCATTGGCCGAGATGGCTCACCGCGGCGCTGAAATCGCAGCTCATCATGACATCAAGCATCCATATTCACATGTGCCCCCAATGACAACGAAGACCTATCTGGTCGAAGACAACGCCGTGATTCGCGAGAACCTCGTCGGATTCCTCGAAGACATTGCCGATGCCACCGTCGTCGCCCATGCGAGCGGGGAGGCCGAGGCGGTGGACTGGCTGCGCAATCATCGCGACAGCTGGGACGTGGCCATCGTCGACCTGTTCCTGGACCAGGGCAACGGCCTTGGTGTCGTCAGTGCCTGCCGCGAGAGGGCCAGGCATCAGAAGGTGGTGGTCCTGAGCAACTACGCGACGCCCGACATGCGGGCGCGCACCAAGGCGCTGGGCGCCGACGCCTTCTTCGACAAGTCGGCAGAAATCGAACTGCTGCTCGACTACTGCGAGAAGCTGAGTCGCCGCAACGACTGAGGCCCGGCTTCCGCCCTGGCGGAAAAATCGCTCTTGACCTAGAGTGCGCTGGAGCATTTCCAATGGTTTCGCCGGGTCGTCCGGTGAACACGGGAAATACGCCATGAACGCCATCGAGAACAAGGGATTCATCCAGGGCATCCACGCCGAGCTCGCCAAGGGCAACGGCAAGCCTTTCGTCGACAGCCTCGCCGAGGACTTCAGCTGGATCATGAAGGGGCGCACGTCCTGGTCACGCACCTACAAGGGCAAGCAGGTCGTGCAGAACGAACTGCTCAAGCCCCTGTACGCGCAATTCGAAGGCCGCTACCTCAACACGGCCGAGCGCTTCATCGCCGAAGACGACTTCGTGGTCGTGCAGTGCAACGGCGAGGTCGCCACCAAGCTCGGCAAGCGCTACGACAACCAGTACTGCTTCATCTACCGGCTGGCCGGCGGCAAGGTGATCGAGCTCACGGAGTACCTCGACACTGCGCTCGTCGACGAAGCGCTGGAGGCGCCGGCGCGTGCCGGGTAGCGCCTTTCGCATCGGCGAGCTGGCCACGCGCACCGGCCGCAGCGTGCATGCCATCCGCTGGTACGAGGCGCAGGGCCTGGTGCCCGGCGTGGCGCGCGACGAAGGCGGGCGGCGCGTCTACGGCGAGCTGCACGTGAGTTGGCTCGACCTGATGGAGCGGCTGCGCGCGACCGGCATGTCGATCGCCGAGATGCGCGAGTACACCGCGCTGGTGATGCAGGGCAGCCGTACGCTGCGCCAGCGCCGCGACATGCTGGCCGGCCACCGCGAGCGCGTGAACGCCACCATCGCCGAATGGCGGCGCGCGCTGACGCTGGTCGACAAGAAGATCGACTTCTACGATGCCTGGATGCAGACCGGCCAGCGGCCGCCGCTGATCCCGGCCGACACGCCGCGCGCCGTGCGCAAGAAGGCGCTGCCCGCGCCCGCGATCAGGAAGCGATGAAGCTGGCGCTCATTCGACGACCGCGCCGCCGTCCTTGCGGATCGATTCGCGCCCGTGCTTGCTGAGGCGGCCCAGCGCGCTGTCCAGTGCGCGCTTGAGCTTGTCGGCCGCGCCGCGGAAAGCCTCGTCGAGATTCGGCGCGTGCTGCGTCACGGCCACCGGCTGATGGCGCGCGAGGCGCGCCTCCATCGCGCAGCGCTTGTCGCCGCCGCCGCTGGCATCATGGTTCTGGTCGCTCAGGTGCACTTCGACCCGCGTCACGTCGGCCGCGAAACGGCTCAATGCATGCCTGATCTCCTCATTGGCCCAGCGTTCCAGGGCATCCTTGTTCTCGACGCCGTTGCTGGTGTTCACTTGTATCTGCATGTCAGGTACCTTTCGCGCTCATCTGCTGATGAACAAGACCGACTTTGCGCCCAACCCAGACTCCGTGCGTAAGCATTTGGAGCATGCGACCGAAGGAGTTTCCAAGTCATGCCCTCCGTGCCCGACCTTTCCGGCGGTGTTGCCTTCGTACGCGGCAACTACGTGCCCATCGCCGAGGCCGCCATCCCCATCACCGACTGGGGCTTTCTGCGCTCCGACGCCACCTACGACGTGGTCACCGTGTGGGAAGGCGCCTTCTTCCGGCTCGATGCGCATCTGGAGCGCTTCATGTGCAGCTGCGAGCGCTTCCGGCTCGACCCCGGCCTCACGACGGCGCAGATCACCGAGGTGCTGACCGAATGCGTGCGCAGAAGCGGCCTGCGGAATTCCTATGTCGAAATGATCGTCACGCGCGGCCAGCCGCCCTGGGGCTCGCGCGATCCGCGCCAGGCGGTCAATCGCTTCTACGCCTTCGCCGTGCCCTTCGTGTGGATCGCCAACGAGGTGCAGCGCGAGCGCGGCCTGCACCTGAAAGTGAGCGAGGTGCAGCGCATCCCGGCGAGCTCGGTCGATCCAAAGGCCAAGAACTACCACTGGAACGACCTCACCATGGGCCTCCTGGGCGCGCTCGATGCGGGCGCCGACACCGTGGTGCTGACCGATGCGGCCGGCAACGTGGTCGAAGGTCCGGGCTTCAACGTCTTCTGCGTGCGCGGCAGTACCGTCGTCACGCCGAAGGACGGCGTGCTCGAAGGCATCTCGCGGCGCACCGTGATCGAGATCGCAGAGACGCTCGGCATGCGGGTCGAGCTGCGTGACCTGCCGGCCGAGGAGTTGCGCAGCGCCGACGAAGCTTTTCTGAGCACCTCCGGTGGTGGCGTGCTGCCAGTGACGCGGGTGGACGACCAGGTGCTGGGCGACGGCGTGCCCGGCCCGGTGACGCAGCGCCTGCTCCAGATCTACTGGGACTGGCACCGCGACCCGGCCTACAGCCGGCCCATCGACTACGGCCGGTGAATCATGGCAGCGAGACCCGGTTCAGCGTCGCCGGATCGCCCACGATGCTCTTCACCGTGCCGCCCGACTCGAACATCACCTGGTATTCGGCCCAGGTATCGAGCCAGTAGCGCCACACGGGGGCGTCCAGCTTCGGGTTCTCGCTGCTGACGGGGTAGCCCAGCGCCATCAGCACCTGCTCGCGCGTCATGCCGGGCGTCACCTTCATCGCCGCGATGGCTGCGCGCGTCTTCTCCGGGTAGCCGACCAGCTTGATCTTCGGGTCCTCGGTCACGACATAGCGCTGCCCGAACGCGGTGGTCGGGATGTCGCGGCTGTAGTCGTTCTTGAGCCGTTGCGGGCGGCCGCCGATGTCCAGGTCGACCCAGCGGAAGTCGTAGCCGGTGATGCGCGCGGGCGTGCCCGCGGCCACGATGCTCATGCCCTGCTCGTCGTAGTTGATGTCGCTGATCTGCTTGCCGTAGCTGCGCATGTTGCAGCACAGGTAGCCCTGGATCATCGGACCCTGCGGCGGCGCAGGACGCTGGGCGTGAGCGGCGGACAGGGGAAGGGTGGCCGCCAGGACGGCGGCCAGGGCGAAGCGCTGGAACATCGGAACTCCCTCGTTGGATGTTGTTGGGCGCTGCGAGCCGGGGTGGCGCGCAGCGCGAGGGATTCTAGAGGCGTTGTTACAACTCAGCGTGCTACAAAGTCTCGAAATCGTGGCCGATCGCCGGCCGCAGGGGCGCGCTGCTTGAGCCCGAACAGCGGCCGCAGCCAGCCGACGCGGCGGATCAGCCCGTCGCTCAGCGCCCAGCAGCCGAGCACCGTCAGTGCCACCAGCAAGACCGGCTCCAGCACCGGGCCGAGCCGCCATGACGCGAGCGCGACGGCGCCGGCGACGATCAGCGTCTGGTGCAGCATGTACCAGGGGTAGACCGACTCGTTGGCCCAGCCCAGCCAGGGCCAGGGGCGGTCGAGGTAACGATGGGCGAAGCCCAGGATGGCCGCGAGCGCGCTCCACAGGTAGAGCGCGCGCAGCACGCGCAACAGCCGAATATCGGCGCCGGCCAGCTTCAGCGCGAAGTAGGCGACGAGGAGGGCCGCCGCCAGCGCCAGCGCCCAGCCGCGCACCCGCGCCAGGTCGCGCCAGAGGCCGGCATCGATGCCCATCCAGTAGCCGTAGAGAAAGACCGTGAAGTAGAGGGCATGCAGGTACCAGTCGTGGATCAGGTCGTGGGTGGCCGGGAAGCGCGGCCCGAGCACCAGCGTGAAGAGCACGAGCGGCAGGGCCGGCAGCACCAGCAGCCGCCAGCGCCGCAGACCGGTGAAGGCGACGCGCAGCCTCTGTCCAGCGGCTGATCGCAGCACCGGCAGCAGCAGCGCCACCAGCGCCGTGTAGGCGAAGAGGTAGGGCAGGTACCACAGGTGGTTCCAGGTCATGCCGAAATCGGAGCCGGCGAAGGCGCCCTTGGGCCAGGGCCCCATCGCGAGGTAGCGTGCCATGAAGGCGCCGAATCCCGGCGCCACCAGCCCCTTGGCCACGGCTTCGGCGTAGGCCTGGTAGGGCACCACCACCGTCATGCCGATCGCCAGCGGCAGCAGCAGCCGCAGCGCACGCTGTCCGACCAGGCGCAGCGGCTCCTGGCCGCGCAACAGAAAACCCAGCGCCACGCCCGACACCAGGAACACCAAGTCCATGCGCCAGATGTTGACGGCCTGCATCGGCCATTGCAGCCAGTGGGCGGCATGCGGGCTCTTGAGGTGCCACGGCCAGTCGGCCACGTAGTACATCGCCACGTGGTAGAGGATCAGCAGCAGGAAGGCCAGCGCGCGCAGCGCATCGATGTCGTGTCGTCGGTCGGTGCTCATGGTCCGGCTCCTTGGATGGCAAGGCGGCCATGGTGGCGCGCGGTTCGGTGCGCAGGGGCGGCCAGGGGACGATCCGCCGGCGCTTTGTGACGAGCGGCGGCTCCGGAGGGACGAAATTCGGCCGTCCCGATCCGGATTCACGAGAATCCCGCCATGCCGAAGAACCTGTTCGAACGCTACCAGCCCTATCGGCGGCGGGCCGAGATCGCCTTCTGGGTGATCGTGATGGTGCTGCAGGCGGTCTTCAACACCGCCGTCGCCGTGGTCGACGCGGGCAAGTTGGCACGCGAGGTGCCCCTGTGGCAGCCGGTGGCCTGGGAGCTTTCCAGTCATCTTGTGCTGCTCGCGCTGGTGCCGGCGGTGTTCGCCTTCGAGCGCCGCTTCCCGCTCAACCTGGCCACGCTCGGCCGCAACTGGGCCTGGCACTTGGCCGGCAGCGTGGTCTTCAGCCTGGTGCATGTGGCCGGCATGGTGGCGCTGCGCCATGCGGTCTATGCGCTGGCCGGCAGCCAGTACGACTTCGGCCCCTGGGCCGAGAAGTGGTTCTATGAGTACCTCAAGGACGTGCGCACCTACGCGCTCTTCCTCGTGACCTTGCTGGGCTACCGGCTTTTCATGCTGCGGCTGCAGGGCGAGGCGCGCGTGCTCGATGCGCCGGAGGGTGCGGCCGAGCCCGCGCCGCCCGCGCCGGAGGCGGCGCCGCAGCGGCCCGAGCGCTTTTTGGTGCGCAAGCTCAGGCGCGAGTTCCTGATCGCGGCCAGCGACATCGACTGGCTGCAGGCCCAGGGCAACTACGTCGGCCTGCGCGTCAACGGGCATGACTACCTGCTGCGCGCCACGCTGACCGACTTCCTGGCCCAGCTCGATCCGGCCCGCTATGCGCGCGTGCACCGCAGCTACGCGGCCAACCTGGACCGGGTGGCCGAGATCGAGCCGCTCGACGGCGGCGACGCCCGGCTGCACATGCGCGACGGCACGCAGATCCCCTGCAGCCGGCGCTACCGCGACGCGCTGCGGGCCTGAGCTTCGGGCCCGCGGCGACAATCGCAGGCCTTCCCGCAGCAAGAGAAAGAACATTCCCGATGGCCATCCAGTGGTTCCCCGGTCACATGCACTTGACCCAGAAGGCCATCGCCGAACGGATCAAGGACATCGACGTCGTCATCGAGCTGCTCGATGCGCGCCTGCCGGGCTCCAGCGCCAACCCGATGCTGGCCGAACTCACCGGCCACAAGCCGGGCCTCAAGGTGCTCAACAAGCAGGACCTGGCCGATCCCGAACGCACCGCGCTCTGGCTGGCCCACTACAACGCGCAGCCGGCCACGCGCGCGATCGGCCTCGATGCCAGCCAGACCGCGCCGGCGCGGCAACTGATCGACGCCTGCCACGAACTCGCGCCGAACCGCGGCGGCATGGCCAAGCCGATGCGCGTGCTGATCTGCGGCATTCCCAACGTCGGCAAATCCACGCTGATCAACACGCTGACCGGCAGCCGCAAGGCCAAGACCGGCGACGAGGCCGGCATCACCAAGCTCGAGCAGCGCATCGTGCTGGCCGACGACTTCTATCTTTGGGACACGCCCGGCATGCTGTGGCCGCGCATCATCGTGGCCAAGAGCGGCTACAACCTGGCCGCCAGCGGCGCCATCGGCCGCAATGCCTTCGACGAGGAAGAGGTGGCGCTGGAACTGCTCGACTACCTGAAGCGCGACTACGCGGGCCTGGTCGAGGCGCGCTTCAAGCTCGAATCGATCGAGGGCTTCCGCGACGAGCAGGTGCTCGAAGCCATCGGCCGCAAGCGCGGCGCGCTGCTCGGCCGGGGCCGCGTGAACCTGCAGAAGGCGGCCGAGGTCGTGATGCACGAATTCCGCAGCGGCAACATGGGCCGCATCACGCTGGAGACGCCGCAGGAGTTTGCCGGGTGGCTCGCGGCGGGGCAGTTGCTGGATGCGGAGCGCCGGGCGAAGAAGGAAGCGCGCTCGCGCAAGAAGCGCCCTCCCGAGCAGGAAGACAGCCCGCCCGAGAGGCCCTAGTCGAATTCGATCTGCGCTTCCTGTGCGATGTAGCGCACGTAGTAGAAATCGCGGATTGCGCTCACCCGATCGTCCTGCCAGCTCAATTCGATGAAGTAGTTCGGCCGCGCCGCGCCCGGCGGGGAGAAAACCGCCAGCACCTCGCGGCCATCGAGCCAGCCCGGCACCAGGTGCCAGTCGGGGAGCTTGGCGTAGTTGCCGAAGTAGGGCGCCACGTCGCGCCGGCCTGCCGCCTTGCGCCGCGACACCAGGTCGAGCCGCACTTCGTCGGCGAGCATGGCGCGCACGCCGTCCCAGTCATGGGCGTTGAACAGGCTTGCATAGCGCACCAGCGCCGGCTGGAAGGCGCGCGCCGGCGTTGGCGGCGGCGCGACTTCGGACAGCTCGCGCAGCAGCACGCGCCCGCGGTGCAACGCGGCCTTGACGGCCGGAACGCTCAGTTCGAGCTCGCTCGCGACCTCCTCCAACGAATGGTCCAGCACGTCCTTGAGGATCACGCAGCCGCGCTGCGCCGGCGCGAGCTGAAGAAAGAGAGAGAGGGCGGCATGCACGGCCTGATGCCGCGCCAGCGCCTGGTCGGGCTCGCGCGCCTCGTCGTCCGCGATCTCGGATGCTGCGTCGAGGGGCTCGGTCTTCAGGTACGCATCGTGCCGCCAGCGGTCGACCGCCCGGTTGTGGGCGATGCGAAAAAGCCAGGGGCGCAGCGGTGGCAGCTCCTTCAGTTCCGACAGCTGGTAGTAGGCGCGTGCCAGCGTGTCCTGGACCACGTCTTCGCCGTCGGCGACCGAGCCGGTCATGCGCGTGCAGTAGCGATGCAGCTCGGGCCGCACCTCGTCGACGAGCGCCAGGAACTGCCGGCGCGCCTCTTCCAGCGTGCCGAGGATCGCGTCGCGCGTGTCACTTGCCGAAGAAGCCATAGGACCCGATCTCCTCCAGTTCCGTCGTGACCGGCGGCGTCTCGCAGCGCTCGCGGATCTCCGCCGTGAAGGCCTTGAAGGCGGGAAGCGCCGTCAAGGCATTGGCACCGTCCGCGGCCTCATGCGAAACGAGGTGGACGAAGCTCACGCCATCCGCCAGCTTGAAGGTGGCGTAGTGCAGGCCAGGCGGTCGGGCCTGATGGAGCGCTTCGTACACCGCGCGGACGTAGCTTTCATTCTCGGCCACCCGGTCGGCCTTCACCTTGTATTGCACCATGCGTTTCATGATCGGAGTCCTTTCTCCGGCAGGGGCCGGAACAGCTTGTTTTCTGTCGGGAGCCGCCAGGCCGCGAAGGCGGCCAGCAGCGAAAGCGCGGCAGCAACGCCCATCGCCTGCGTGAAGCCCAGGCTGAAGGCCGGCGGCGAGGCCAGGTTGCCGGCGCGCGCAAACACCTCGACCAGGAGCGCGATGCCGAACATTCCGCCCAGGTAGCGAAACATGTTGAAGGTGCCGGAGGCCTTGCCGATCTCCACGGGCGCCACCGCGCTCAGCACTGCGTTCTGGGCCGCGGGCATGGCCATCGAGACGCCGGCACCGCCGACGATCAGCGGCAGGACGAGCTGGGCATAGGGAAGATCGGGCGCCGCGATCAGCGCGATCCAGGCGCTGCCGATGGCCTGCAGCAGCACGCCGCAGACGACCAGCGGCCGCTCGCCGAAGCGGTTGACCAGGCTGCCCGCCAGGGGCGCGACCACGAACAGCGTGGCCGTCCATGGCAAGAGCCGCAGCCCCGCGCCGAGCGGGCCCGCGCCCTGCGACTGCAGAAACTGCGGCAGGAAGAACACCGTGCCGTACATCGGCGCGTAGAAAAGAAAGCTGGCCGCAATGGCGGATGAGAAGCCGCGCGAGCGGAACAGCGAGAGCGGCAGCATCGGCGCAACTGCGCGCCGCTCCCAGGCCAGGAAGCCGATCGCCAGCAGCAGGCCGGCCGCCAGCGCCCCGGCCACTTCGACGCTGGCCCAGGCGGCCTCGTGCCCGCGCGTCAGTCCCCACACCGCGCCCAGGATCGCGCCGGTGGCGAGCAGCACGCCCGGAAGGTCGAGCGCGGCGGCCGGCCCGCGGCTCTCCGGGATGCGGCGCAGCATGAGCGGAGCGACGACCAGCCCGATCGGAACGTTGATCCAGAAGATCCATCGCCAGTCAAGGCCTTCGGCCACCGCGCCGCCCGCGGCCGGCCCGACGATCAGGGCCAGCCCGGTGACGCCGCTGAAGATGCCGAGCGCCCGGGCCCGCGTCTCCTTGGGAACGGCCGCGCTCAAGAGCGCCATCGCCAGCGGCATCGCCAGTGCCGCGCCGACCCCTTGCAGGGCGCGCGCGGCGATCAGCCAGGCGACGCTGCCCGCCATCGCACAGCCGACCGAGGCGAGGACGAAGATCGCGAGGCCCGCGACCAGCATGCGCCGGCGCCCGAAGCGATCGCCGAGCGCCGCGCCGCTCATGAGCAGCACGGCGAAGCTCAGGTTGTAGGCATTGACGGTCCATTCCAGCGCTTCGATCGGTGCGCCGAAATCCTTGCCGATCGCGTTCAGGGCGGTCGTGACCACCAGCGCGTCGAGCGCGATCATGAAAGAGGTCAGCGAGGCCAGCGCGAGAACCCAGCGCGGGGAGGGGGCCACGTGAAATGTCGGGTCGTAGGTCATACGACGAGGACGAACGGGGCGCGGGAAAGGATGCGGTGCGAGGAATCCAATGAAGCGCAAAGCCGTTCTTTACGCTTCAAATTTGAAGCGAAAATGGATAAGATGCGCTTCATGTGGATCTGGCAGGCCGCCGATTGGCCTCATTTCAAGTTCGACGCGCAGGCGCTGCAGCCGGCGCTGGCCGCGGCTCGCGTTGCGCAAGGACGGATGCTCGGCGTAGCGAGCGGCCTTCAACTGGTCGATCTGGGCGAACTGCAGCTCACCGAATGGGCGCAGGAAGCCGTCGCCACCGCGCAGATCGAGGGCGAAATGCTGCAGATCAATTCGGTGCGCGCGTCGGCCGCGCGCCGTCTGGGCTTGACGCAGAGCAGTCGCGCGCGGCTGACCCAGCGCGAACCCCGTGCCGAAGCCACGCTGGATGCGATCGAGGCCGCGGTCGCGCAATGGCAGCAGCCACTGACCGAGGCCAGCCTTTTCGATTGGCATGCTGCGCTGTTCCCCAACGGCCGTAGCGGCATCACGCGCATCGTGACGGGTGCTTACCGCACGCACCCCGAGCCCATGCAGATCGTCACGCCGAGGCTGGGCAAGCCGGACACGGTGCACTACGAGGCGCCGGCCTCGCGCGATGTGCCGTCGCAGATGCGCCTGCTGGTGGACTGGTTCAACAATGCGGAGCTTCGCGCCGGCATGGACGGCATCGTGCGTGCCGCGCTGGCGCATCTCTGGTTCGAAACCATCCATCCCTTCGAGGACGGCAACGGCCGCATCGGCCGGGCGCTGAGCGATCTGGCGTTGGCGCAGGACACGCGCAGCAGCCAGCGCCTGTTCAGCCTCTCCCAGCAGATCTGGCTCGACCGCCAGGGCTACTACGCGCATCTTCACAGTGCGTCCTGCCAAACGCAGATGGACGTCACATCCTGGGTACTGTGGTTCGTGGGGCGCGTCGAACAGGCATGTCTTGCCACGCTGAGCCAGATGCAGATCGCAGCCGACAAGAGCGCGTTCCGGCTCGGCATCCAGGCGGCTCACCCTGAACTTACGCCCAGCCAGCGCAAGGTGCTGAACAAGCTCTTCGACACCCAGCCCGCAGGCTTTGCGGGCGGCATGAGCACGGAGAAGTACGTCGCGATCACCGGCGTATCGCGTGCCACCGCCTACCGCGAACTCACGCGGCTTGCCGAATGGGGGCTGCTTGCGCGAACAGGGCAGGGGCGAGGCACGCGCTACGCACTGGTGCCCGGCGACGCCTAGTCTCACGTCCACAGGCCTCGGAACATGCGCACAGGGCGGTCGCCAGCGGGAAAATCCCGGGCGCGGCGCCATGCCGCCAAGTCAAGATGCAAACTCATCCTTCACTCCAGCCGGAGCCTACCCATGCACTACGTCCTCGCGCGCATCACCGTCAAACCTGAGGTCGTCGAACTCGCCAAGGGCATCCTCGTCGACCTGGCGACCAAGTCGCGACAGGAACCGGGTTGCATGGGCTATGAGCTCTACCAGCAGGCCGAGGCGCCGCACGTGTTCCAGACTGTCGAGCAGTGGCAGGCCAAGGCGCATGCCGATGCGCACATGGCGACCGTGCACGTGGGCGCGGCGATCGCGGCCGCGGGGCCGCTGTTTGCGGCGGCGCCGGAGATCGTGGCCTACAGCAGGTTGGTCTAGGGTCTGAAGGTCCTGGCGAGCAGGGCCTCGAAGGTTGCCTCGGCATTGGCCAGCGCGGCCTGCTGCTGGAGCGAGATCGAGTGCAGGGCCGTCGCATGTTCGGCAAATGCCTGCTGATGCGCGAGCGGCGCAACCATGATCGGCAGCGTACGGAGCCTTTCCTTCGAGATGTTGAGCATCGACGCGGCCGTTCCGCTGGCCATCAATCGAAGCCGTCTTCGGATGGCCGGCGCCGTCAGCAGCGCCCACAGGTAGAGCGGATGCACGCCCGATTCGGGCCGCAGGCAGAGGCGGAAGATCAGGTCGGGCAGGAGGATGCGGCCCTGGGTGTCCCAGACATAGGCCGGCGTGCCCACGAGCTCCAGCGTGTTCTTGCGGCTGAGCAGGAGATCGCCGCGCCGGACCTCGCAGCGCGCATCGGGCACTTCCTTGTCGGGCAGGGTCTTGTGGTCCGACTCGTTGTAGGCGGCATGCTTCAGCGCGCTCAGGCGCAGCACGCCCCATTCGTCGGGCGCCTTCGGCCGGTCGTGGCAGCGCGGGCTCTTGCCGCTGTCGATGCGCTCGAGCACATCGCCCAGCGTCGCCACCGGCCAACTCTTGGGATTGGCGGCGGCGTCGCCGAACATGTCGGCGTGGATGGCGAGGATCAGCTGCTCGGTCTTCTTGCGCGCTTCGCGCCGAAGCCGGACGATGCTTTCCGCGCAGGACAGCACGTCGACCATGCGGCGCTGCTCGGCCAGCGCGGGCACCGGAATGGCAGCGCCCGCCATGAAGGCCGCGGGCACGCGCTGCTGGCCGGCGGTGCCGGTGAAGCTTCTGCGCGCCTCGTGCCGAAAGCGCTGCTGGCGCACGAAGTAGTAGAGCCACTCGGGCAGAACGGATTCTTTCGCGCGCAGCACGTGGAACTCGGTGGAACCGAAGCCGCGTCCACCGGCCAGGCCGCGCGCGATGGCGGCCTTGCCGTTCTCCATGCACGGCGTGATCTTGGCGAACAGCACATCGTCCTCGGCGAAGGGGGTATAGCCCTTCTTCACTTCGGCGAAGCGGCGCATCAGGCGCTGCTCGATGGTGCCGGAAGTCTCGTTCACCGCGGCCATCGGGACGAAGCCGACTTCACTGTCTTCCTGCAGGCCGTGCGACTTCGGCAACCTCGGGTTGATGTCGCAGACCTCGCCGAGCAGCGCGATGCGAGCCGCCGGCATCATGGAATGCGCTCCGCCAGCGCGGCGCGCAGCGCCTCGATCTCTTCCACGATCTCGGCCTCGATCGCCGCCAGTTCGCCGAGCAGCTCGCGCGGATCCTGGTGCTCGACCTGCGCCCGGCTCATCGGCCGGTAGCGGCTGGCCGACAGGTTGAAGTCGTTGGCGCGCAGCGCGGCCGCATCGGCGAACCACCATTTCTCGGTCCACTCGGCGTCCGCATCGCGCGCCTGCCAGCGCGCCCAGGCTGCATCGCGACGCGCGTAGGCCTGCGATAGCGCGGGCAGGTCGTCGGCTTCGATGGGCGTGTCGTGGTTGGCGTCGAGCCGGTAGCCGTCGTCGTCGGCATGCAGGAACTGCACGCGCCCGGTGCGCCCGCCGCGGCGGAAGAACAGCACCGAGGTCTTGACGCCCGAGTAGGGCTGGAACACGCCGCTGGGCAGGCTCAGCACGGCCTCGACACGATGCTGCTCGATCAGCTGGCGGCGCAGCTCGCGGTGTGCGAGCGTGGAGCCGAAGAGCACGCCCTCCGGCACCACCACCGCGGCCCGGCCGTCGGGGCGCAGGCTGTCGAGCATGTACTTGAGGAACAGCAGCTCGGTGGCGCTGGTGCTGCCGATCTTCACCTCGTCGACGATGCGGTCCTTGTCGACCCGGCCCGAGAAGGGCGGGTTCGCCAGCACCACGTGGAAGCCTTCGGCCGGCAGGCCCAGTGCGGCCTTGTAGCCGGCGTCGAGCGAGGTGGTCAGCACGTTGCGCTGCAGGATGTGCACATGGGCCAGGCCGCGCAGCGTGAGGTTCATGGTCGACAGCCGCACCATCTTCGGGTCGACGTCGTTGCCGAAGAAGGTGGCGGTCTGCAGCGTGGAAAGCTGGTCGGCCGAGAGCTTGTCGCCCAGGCCGCGCAGGTGCGTCTTGCCGTCGAGCTCGGCCTCCGCGATGCCGCCGGGCGAGGAGTTCGCGAGCCGGATCTGGTTGTAGGCCACCACCAGAAAGCCCGCGGTGCCGGCGGCGGGGTCGTAGACCGTCTCGCCGACCTGCGGATCGACCATCTCGACGATGGTTCGGATGATGTGGCGCGGCGTACGGAACTGGCCCAGCTCACCGGCCTGCTTCATCTGGCGCAGCACGTGCTCGAACAGATCGCCCTTGGTGTCGGCATCGGCCTGGTCGAGCCGCAGGCCGTCCACCAGGCGGATGACCTGCGTCAGCACCGTGGGATCGTCGATGCCCAGGCGCGCGCCGCGCATGAAATCGTAGGCCGAGGCTTCGCCGATCTCGGCGAAGAAGGGAAACACCTCGTCGCGCACGAAGCGCACCAGCGCCTCGCCCGACAGCTCGCGCGACCAGAGCGACCAGCGAAAGCGGTTGCGCGGAACGGTCGGCTCGCCGGTGTGCAGCACGGTGGCGGGCAGGTTGCCTTCGCGCGCGGCCGGCACGAAGGCATTCAAGGGATTTCGGAGCTCCCACTCGCCATCAAACAGGCTGATGGGGCGCGTCTTCAGCATGCGGGCGCGTGCCTTGGCCTCGGCGTCGATGCCCTCGACGAGATAGAAGAAGAACAGGAAGGACAGCTGCTCGGCGTTGTTGACCGGGTCCGGGTAGCCACCGCCAAAAAGGTAATCGCGAATCTGGTCGATGGACCGTCGCATGTCGGCAGTCAGGGGCATGAGGGCAAGGCGCTCGAAGAATTTGTGTTTGTGGGTCACGAGTCTACGAGGCAATTGGGAGGGGGTTGACGGCCTCCACCGTGGCGGCGCGGCTGTAGCAAACTCAGGGACCTCTCAAGAACACCCCGCCATGCCTCCCATCCCGCCCCAGCTCGAAGTCACCCAGCCCGATCTTTCCGCCTACCGCCAAGGCAACACCGGCGTCGACTATGTCCACCGCTTCGAATCCGGCAAGCCCGGGCCGCATGTGCTGATCAACGCGCTGACCCACGGCAACGAGATCTGCGGCATGGCGGCCGCCACCCATCTGCTCGACAGCGGCGTGCGCCCGAAGACCGGCACGCTCACGGTGAGCTTCGCCCACGTGGAGGCCTACAACGCCTTCGACCCGGACCAGCCCTTCGAAAACCGCCAGCTCGTCCACAACCTGAACCGCATCTGGTCCGACGAGTGGCTGGACGGCCCCGAGGACAGCCCCGAGCTGCGCCGCGCCCGCGAACTGCGGCCCGTCGTGGCCGCGGCCGACCACATCCTCGACATCCACTCGACCAGCCAGCCCGTGGCGCCCTTCTGGGTCTACCCGGCCTTCGCGCGCAACACCGCGGTGGCGCTGGCGATCGGACGCCCCGCGATCCACCTGCTCATGCCCAAGGGCCTGGGCTCGGGCACGCCGCTGATCCAGCATGGCCGCCACGGCGAGGAGGAGAGCCCGGCCGGCGCAGCCATGGTGGTCGAGTGCGGCCAGCACTTCCTGCAGGCCACGGCCGACTTGGCCACCGCAGTGAGCCTGGATTTTCTGGCCCATTTCGGCCTGATCGAGCGCGACCCGGCCACGCCGGCGCCCGGACCGCAGCAGCGCTTTGAGCTGCTGGAAACGCGGATGGTCAAGACCGAGGAGTTCCGCTTCGTGCGCCCGCTGCTCGGCTTCGAGGTGTTCGCCAAGGGCGAGCTGATCGCGACCGATGGGGCGGAGGAGATTCGGGCGCTCTGCGAGGACTGCACCGTGCTCATGCCGGCGCGGGTGCCGATCGTGGGGCGGGAGGCGGTGTACCTGACGCGGCCGCTCTAGACCCCGGCGACCGGCTACTTGCCCCAGCTGTCCTTCATGCCGGCCGCGCGATTGAACACGAGCCCGTTGCCCTGGTGCGTGTCCAGCACGAAGTAGCCGTGCCGTTCGAACTGGAAGGCAGCGCCGCCGGCGGGCTTGGCCAGCGCGGGCTCGACATAAGCGCTGGCCGTGATCAGGCTCGTGGCGTTGAGGTCTTCCTCCAGTTCGCCGCCGCCCGGCTGGGGCGCAGCGAAAAGGCGTTCGTAGAGCCGCACCTCGGCCGGCACCGCATCGGCCGCCGCCACCCAGGTGATGTTTCCCTTCACCTTGATCGCATCCGCGCCGGGCGTTCCGCTCTTGGTGTCCGGCACCAGCCTGGCCTGCACTTCGACGAGCTTGCCGTCCGCGTCCCGCGTGCCGCCGGTGCATTCGATGACGTGGCCGTACTTGAGCCGCACCTTGTTGCCCGGGAACAGGCGGAAAAAGCCCTTGGGCTGCACGTCCTCGTAGTCGGTGCGCTCGATCCAGACCTCGCGGCCCAGCTTGAAGCTGCGCTTGCCCATCTCGGGGTGGTGCGGATGCACGGGGGCCGTGCATTCGTCCAAAAAGCCGGCGCCCATCAGCTCGTCCCAGTTGGTGATGACCAGCTTGACCGGGTCGAGCACGGCCATGGCGCGCGGGGCGATCGGGTCGAGGGTGTCGCGCAGCGCGGCTTCGAGGCTGGCGTAGTCTATCCAGCCGCCGGACTTGGTGACGCCCGAGCGTTCGCAGAAAAGCTTGAGTGCCTCGGGCGTGTAGCCGCGGCGGCGCAGGCCGGCCAGGGTCGGCATGCGGGGGTCGTCCCAGCCGTCGACATGGCCTTCTTCCACCAATTGGCGCAGCTTGCGCTTGCTGGTGATCACGTGGGTCACGTTGAGGCGCGCGAACTCGTACTGGCGCGGGTGCGGCGTGGCGATCAGGCCGCCTTCGGCCAGGCGGTCGAGCAGCCAGTCGTAGAAGGGGCGCTGATCTTCGAATTCCAGCGTGCAGATGCTGTGCGTGATCTGCTCCAGCGCGTCCTCGATCGGGTGCGCGAAGGTGTACATCGGGTAGATGCACCAGGTGTCGCCGGTGTTGTGGTGCGTCGCGCGGCGGATGCGGTAGAGCGCCGGGTCGCGCATGTTGATGTTGGGGCTTCCCATGTCGATCTTGGCGCGCAGCACGGCGGCGCCGTCGGCGAGCTGGCCGTCGCGCATGCCGCGGAAGCGCTCGAGGTTCTGCTCGGGCGTGCGGCTGCGGAAGGGGCTGTCGGTGCCCGGGGTGTTGAAGTCGCCGCGGGTGGCGCGGATTTCCTCGGCGCTCTGCTCGTCGACGTAGGCCAGGCCGGCGCCGATCAGGTACTCGGCCGCGCGGTACATGAAGTCGAAGTAGTTGCTCGCGAAGTAGACGTGCTCGTTGGGCGCGCCGAGCCGGGCCGGATCGTCGGCCAGCACAGTGTCGTATCCGAGCCACTTCACGGCGTCGCGGATGGCGTCGACGTACTCCTGCTCTTCCTTCTCGGGGTTGGTGTCGTCGAAGCGCAGATGGCACACGCCGCCGTATTCCCTGGCCAGCTCGAAGTTGAGCCAGATGCTCTTGGCGTGGCCGATGTGCAGATAGCCGTTGGGCTCGGGCGGGAAGCGCAGGCGCACCCGGGCCGGGTCCTGCATGCCCTGGGCATGGTGCGCCGCATCGCCGGGAGAACCGCCCCATTGGCGGCCGGCATAGTGGCCCTGTTCGAGGTCGTTTTCGATGACGTGACGCAGGAAATTGCTCGGTTTGGCGGTATCGTGGTCGGCAGGGGAAGTCATCCGTTCATTCTAGGTGGGCCCCTCGCGGTGTTACCTTTTGCAACTTTCTTCACCCAGCAATGTGAACCGAGTTCACAGTTGGCGCGTTCAATACAGGCATGGGCGATTTGCGCCCTCCCAACAAGGAGTCCCACAAAATGAGCCTCACTCGTTCCACTTTCTTCAAATGGGCTGCCGCCGGTGCGGTCGCAGCGGGCGCATTGTTCATGGCGGCCTCGGCCAATGCTCGCGGCGACGTGAGCTGGTCGGTCGGCATCAGCGCACCCGGTGTGGCAGTCGGCGTGGCGGCTCCGCCGGTGTACTACGCGCCGCCGCCGGTCTACTACCGTCCGGCTCCCGTGTACTACGCGCCGCCGCCGCCGGTCTACTACCGTCCGGCCCCCGTGTACTACGGCCCGCCGGCCCCGGTTTACTACCGTCAGCCGTATGGCTACTACCGTCATCACTACTATCGCGGCCACGGCCACGGCCATGGCCATGGTCACGGCCACTGGCGCTGAGCGCAGACAGATACGATTGCCTGCTGTCACATGAAAAAACCGGCCTCAGGGCCGGTTTTTTCATGGGTGCCTTCTTTTCACATGGCGCGAAACAGGTGGGCATAGAGGCGGCTGACCGGGATTTTTTCCCGGCGGCCACGCAGGGCCAGATGCAGTTTGCCGGCCTCGTCGCGGTGCACCGATTCGATGGCTTCGCTGCGCACCACCATGGCGCGGTGCACCTGCCAGAAGGCGCCGGCGTCGAGCTGCGGCAGCAACTGCTTGAGCGGCGTGCGGATCAGGTATTCGTGGCTGGCGGTCAGCACGCGCACGTACTTGTCGGCCGCCTCGAAGTACTGCACCTCGTCGATCGGGACCATGCGCACCGTGTTCCCGGAGGTGCCAGCCTCGCTGGCGGCGATCAGCTTGAGGGGCATCGCGCCCGCCGGAACCGCGGCCGCGCCGCCGGCCGTCGCCAGCAGCTTGCGCCATTGCGAGAGGGTGCTGGCCAGCGCGTCGTCGGCCGGTACCGCGGGGGAATTGCGAAGTTCCAGCGCGTCCTTCAGGCGCGCGACGGTGCGCTGCAGGCGTTCGGTCTGCACCGGCTTCAGCACGTAGTCGATGGCCTGGGCGTCGAAGGCGCGGGCCGCGTACTCGTCGTAGGCGGTCACGAACACCAGCTGCGGCATCGGTGCCTCGTCGGCGGGCCAGGCATCGGCCAGTTCGGCGGCGGCGGCCAGGCCGTCCTGGCCCGGCATGCGGATGTCGAAGAACAGCACCTGCGGCAGCAGGCGCAGCGCCTCACGTACCGCGCTCTGGCCGTCGCCCACGGTGGCGAGCACCTGCAGTTCGGGCCAGGCGGCGGCGAGTTCGGCACGCAGGGCCTGGGCCAGCAGCGGTTCGTCTTCGGCGATGAGGGCGGTGGGTTTCATGCAGGCAAGGGAAGGGTGATGGTGGCGCGGCTGCCGCCGGCTGGACCCGCGCTCAGGTCCAGCGAGCTTTGCGGGCCGTACACGGTGGCGAGCCGCTCGCGCACCTGCGCGAGGCCGAAGCCGCCATCTTCGGAGGGCGGCCGGGTGTTGTCGATGCCCACGCCGGTATCACACACGTCGATGAGGAGATTCCGGCCTTCGCGCCGCGCGCCGACCGCGATCTCGCCGCCTCCCACTTTGGGCTCGAGGCCGTGCCGGATGGCGTTCTCGACCAGCGGCTGCAGCAAGAGCGGCGGCACCGGCACCTCGCGCAGGTCCTCGGGCAGATCGAGCCTGTAGGCGAGCCGTGCGCCCATGCGCACCGACATCAGTTCGAGGTAGTCGCGCAGGCGCTGGAACTCGGCCGCCAGCGGATGCGCGAGCGCGCGCGAGCCGCTGAGCGTCACGCGCAGGTAGCTGTTGAGGCTGTCGAGCATGGCCACGGCGCGCGGCGGATCGGTGGTGATCAGCACGCGCAGGTTGGCCAAGGTGTTGAAGAGCATGTGCGGCTCGAGCTGCGTTTCGATCAGCTTGAGCCGCGCATCGGTGGCGTCGCGTTCGGCGAGGGCGATCTGCCCCTGGAGGTACTTGGCCTTGCCGCGGCTGTAGTAGTAGTAGCAGATCGCGATGGTCGCGACCAGCGTGATCATCAGCGTCGAGACCAGCCTGTCCGGCGAGAAGGTCCGGAACTCCAGCATCGGCTTGCCGGTCCAGGCATCGCCGATCGCGTTGCCGCCCAGAAAGCCGATCACGACGCCCGTGAGGACCAGCAGGATGCCCGGCAGGCCGAGCGGCCAAGGCTTGTCGCTGCGCCCGGCCAGCAGCAGGCGGCCGATGTCGATCACCAGCCAGCTGATCATCCCGATCGAGAACGAATAGATGAGCTGCGACACCCATCCGCCGCGGCCCGAAATGGCCAGCACCACCGCGATGACGCAGGAGAACACCGCGGTGGTTACGCCGTGCCGCAGCAGGTCCTTGAGATTCCCCGGTGTGAAGCTGCGCGTCAGCGCGTCGATCACCGGCGGTCTCCGCCGCGCAGCGCCTTGCGTTCGCGTTCGAGCAAACGGTCGTAGAGATTGCCGCCCGGGGCGACGAAGAACACCACCGCGCCGTGGATCAGGAGGCCCAGGCCCCAGCCGAGCAGCGGGTACATGGCCCAGTCCTGCCCGCGCGAGGTGGCCAGGAGCACGAGGAACAGGTTGACCAGCAGGTAGACGGTGGCATGGATGTACCAGCCCATCTTGGCGCCAGCACGGCGGCGGGCGAGCCGTTCCTGCGGATCATGGTTGGAGGAGTCGTCGTTCATGGTGTCGCCTCTTTGAAAGACAAGAAGATTCTGGCCGATCCTAGGCGCCTGCCGCCGGCAGTTCGGCCTGCGCGCGGTCGTTGCGAAGCGCCAGGGTCCACATCCGCAGCGCACGGGCTGCGAAGATGCCGCTCCCGCCGCCATAGAGCGCGCTGATGCCGAGCGCGAAAGCCGCCTGCTGCTTGAGTTCGGGATGCATCGCGAGCAGCACGCCGACCGCGTACTTGGTGAAGAAGATGCCCATCATGAGCGCCAGCGGCACCGCGCTGCCGGCGACCTGGAACCGGCGCGCCGCGGCGTCGTAGCGCGTGCCGGCGGGCAGCGGCCTCTGCAGCACGGTCCAGAGCATCAGCGCCGCCGCCCCGGCCCAGGCCATGAGCGCCATCGGCGAATCGCCGAAGCCGGAAAGAACGCCGTAGACCGACAAAGCGGTCATGGCGATCGGCATGAGGGCGATGCGGGTCAGGCTCACGCCACCGGCGAACAATTGCTTGGCGCCGAGCCACACGAGCATGGCGAAAAGCGCGAACACCCAGCGGGGGGTATGGGCCAGGATCTGGGCGAGCATCAGCATGTCGTTTCTCCGGGAAGTGGGGTCGGAAGTCGTCGATGGAGCGGACTGTGCCGGCCGGCCGCGGCGCCCGCCACGCCCTTGCGACGAAGCGCATCCGGACGGCGCGAGTTGCAATCCGTCGTCGCCGGATGCATAGGTCAACGCCGGCTTTACCGCGGCTTTACGGTTCGTAAGGACGGAGCGCTACGATTCGGCGCTCCACTCAGGGCTGCCTCCGTACTGCCCCTTTTTCGTCCGATGTCTTCCCCCACCCCCGAGCCTCCTGACGCCATCCCCGCCGGCCAACCCGTTCCCCGGCCGCCATCGCGCCGCCGGCTCTGGCTGGGCAGCCTGGCCGCACTGGTGCTGGTCCTGGCCCTGGGCGGCGGTGCCTGGTATCTGATCAAGCGCTCGAACGAACCGGCCGCCGGCCGTGGCGGCTTCGGCGGCGCGAGCTCTACCGTCGGCCACGCGGCTGCGCGCCGGGCCGAACTGCCGGTGACCATCGAGGCGCTGGGCACGGTGACGCCGCTGGCGACCATCACCCTCAAGCCGCAAGTCGGCGGCGTGCTCACCGAGGTGCTCTACACCGAGGGCCAGACCGTCACCAAGGGCCAGCTGCTGGCGCGCATCGATCCGCGCCCCTACGAGCAGGCGCTGATGCAGGCCCAGGGCACGCGCGTGCGCGACGAGGCGCAGCTCGAGGCCGCGCGCGTGACGCTGGCGCGCTACCGCACGCTGCTCACCCAGGATTCGATCGCGCGGCAGGACGTCGACACCCAGGCCGCGCTGGTCAAGCAACTCGAAGGCACCGTGACCACCGACCGCGCGTCCGAGGCTGCCGCCAGGCTCAACCTCGACTACACGCGCATCACCGCGCCGGTGGCCGGGCGCATCGGCCTGCGCACGGTCGACCTCGGCAACACGGTCACGGCCAATGCGAGCACCGGCATCGCGGTGATCACGCAGATGAACCCGATCGACGTGCAGTTCGCGGTGCCGCAGGACCGCCTGCCAGACATCCAGGCCCAGCTCGCCAAGGGTGTGCCGCTCACGGTCAAGGCGCTGGACCGCACGCGCAGCGCGACGCTCGACACCGGCACCTTCTCCACGCTCGACAACGTGGTCGACACCAGCACCGGCACCGTGAAGGGCAAGGCGCGCTTCGGCAATGCCGCCGTCACGCTGTTCCCGAGCCAGTTCGTCAATATCCAGATGACGCTGCGCACCGTGAACGCGATCGTGGTGCCGGTGACGGCGGTGCGCACGGGGCCCAACGGCAACTACGTGTACGTGATCAACGAAGACCGCACGGTTTCGATGCGCGCCGTCAAGCGCGGCGAGTCCACGGTCGACGTGGTGGCGATCACCGAAGGCCTCGAGGCCGGCGAGAACGTCGTGACCGAAGGTGGCGACCGCATCAAGGACGGCGCCCGCGTGCAGCTCCAGGGCGACAAGCCGGTGACCGGCCCGCGCCCCGGCGCTTCCGGCCCTAGAGGCCCGCGCGGCGAAGGCAGGCGCCAGCGGCCCGCGTCGCCCTGAACGAGGTGCTCTGAATGAGCCCTTCACGTCCTTTCATCGAGCGGCCGGTGGCGACCGCGCTCCTCATGGTCGCGATCGTGCTCGCGGGCCTGGTGGGCTTCCGCTTCCTGCCGCTGGCAGCCCTGCCGCAGGTCGACTACCCGACCATCCAGGTGCAGACGCTCTACCCGGGCGCCAGCTCCGAGGTGATGAGCCGCACCGTCACCGCGCCGCTGGAGCGCCAGTTCGGCCAGATGGCGGGGCTCGATCGCATGAGCTCCACCAGCTCGGCCGGCGTGTCCATCGTCACGCTGCAGTTCGCGCTCGACCAGACGCTCGACGTCGCCGAGCAGCAGGTGCAGGCCGCCATCAACGCCGGTGGCTCGCTGCTGCCGGCAGATCTGCCGGCGCCGCCGGTCTACGCCAAGGTCAACCCGGCCGACGCGCCGATCCTCACGCTGGCCGTGAGCTCCGAAACCATGCCGCTGACCGAGGTGCAGAACCTCGTGAACACGCGGCTGGCGCAGAAGATCAGCCAGGCGAGCGGCGTCGGGCTGGTCTCGCTCTCGGGCGGGCAGCGGCCCGCGGTGCGCATCCAGGCCGACACCAATGCGCTGGCCTCGGTCGGCATCGGGCTGGACACGCTGCGCACCGCGATCGCGGCGGCCAATGCCAACAGTGCCAAGGGCAGCTTCGACGGCCCGAAGCGCGCCTACACCATCAACGCCAACGACCAGCTGGTGGCGGCGGCCGATTACAAGAACCTGATCGTCGCCTGGAAGAACGGCGCGCCGGTGCGCATGAGCGACGTCGCGCGCGTGGTCGACGGCGCCGAGAACACGCAGCTCGGCGCGTGGGCCGCGCAGCGCAGCGAGAAAGCGAAGGACGACAACAGCACGGCGGCGCTGTACCCCGCCATCATCCTCAACGTGCAGCGCCAGCCGGGCGCCAACGTGATCGGCACGGTCGACGCGATCAAGAAGCAGCTGCCCGATCTCGAAGCCTCGCTGCCCGGTTCGCTCAAGGTCGAGGTGCTGAGCGACCGCACCACCGGCATCCGCGCCTCGGTGCACCACGTGCAGCTCGAGCTGGCGCTGGCGGTGGTGCTGGTGGTGCTGGTGATTTTCTTCTTCCTGCACAGCCTGCGCGCCACCGTGATCGCAAGCGTCGCGGTGCCGATCTCGCTCATCGGCACGCTGGGGCTCATGTACCTGCTGGGCTACAGCCTCAACAACCTGAGCCTGATGGCGCTGACCATCGCGACCGGCTTCGTGGTGGACGACGCGATCGTCATGATCGAGAACATCGCGCGCTACCTGGAGGAGGGCGATCCGCCCTTCAAGGCTGCGCTCAAGGGTGCGACGCAGATCGGCTTCACCATCATTTCACTGACGGTGTCGCTGGTGGCGGTGCTGATTCCGCTGCTCTTCATGGGCGACGTGGTGGGCCGGCTGTTCCGCGAGTTCGCGGTCACGCTGGCGATCACCATCCTCATCTCGGCCGTGGTTTCGCTGACGCTGGTGCCGATGATGTCGGCGCGTTGGCTCAAACCGCAGGCGGAAGAGGGCGGGCGCTTCGGCGCGCGGGTGCAGCAGTTCATCGATCGCGTGATCGCGCGCTACGACGGCTGGCTGCAATGGGTGCTGCGCCATCAGCCGCTGACGCTGGTGGTGGCGCTGCTCACGCTGGTGCTCACCGTGCTGCTCTACATCGCCATTCCCAAGGGCCTGTTCCCGACCCAGGACACGGGGCAGCTGCAGGCGCGCATCGAGGCGGCGCAGGACGTTTCGTTCGTGCGCATGGCCGAGCTGCAGCAGGCCGCGGCCAACGCGATCCTGGCCGACCCGGAGGTGCGCAGCCTGAGCTCGGTGGTGGGCGTGGACGCGGCCAACAACACGGCGCTCAACACCGGCCGCATGCTGGTGAACCTGCGCGCCGACCGCGGCAACCAGGAAGAGACCATGCAGCGCCTGCGCGAGCGCGTGCGCGCGGTGGCCGGTGTGGCGCTCTACCTGCAGCCGACGCAGGACCTGACCATCGATGCCGAGACCGGCCCGACCGAGTTCCGCGTCTCGCTCGAAGGCGTGGACACCACGACCGTGAACGAATGGGCGAGGAAGCTGGTGGAGCGCCTGCGCACAGTGCCGCAGGTGCGCAACCCGACCACCGATGCGGGCGCGCAGGGGATGGCCGCCTACGTGGACATCGACCGCAACACCGCTTCGCGGCTGTCGGTCACCGCCAGCTCGGTCGACGATGCGCTCTACAGCGCCTTCGGCCAGCGCATCGTGTCGACCATCTTCACCGAGACCAACCAGTACCGCGTGATCCTCGAGGCCCAGCGCGAGGCGCTGTCTTCGCCGCAGGGCCTGGGCAACCTGCAACTGCGCACCGGCGCGGGCACGCCGACGCCGCTGTCCTCGCTGGCGACCGTGCGCGAGCAGCTCGCGCCGCTGCAAGTCACGCGGATCGCGCAGTACCCGGCCGCGACCGTGGGCTTCGACACCGCCTCGGGCGTGTCGCTCGGCAAGTCGGTCGCGGCGATCCGCGCCGCGGCCAAGGACATCGCGTTGCCCGCCAGCGTGGGCATGACCTTCCTCGGCGCGGCAGGGGCCTACGAGAAATCGCTGACCAACCAGCTGTGGCTGATCCTCGCGGCCGTGGTGTGCGTGTACATCGTGCTGGGCGTGCTCTACGAGAGCTACATCCATCCGCTGACGATTTTGTCGACGCTGCCTTCTGCCGGTGTCGGGGCGTTGCTGGCGCTGATGGTGACCGGCAACGACCTCGGCGTGATCGGCATCATCGGGATCATTCTGCTGATCGGCATCGTGAAGAAGAACGCGATCATGATGATCGACTTCGCGATCGATGCGGAGCGCCATCAGGGCAAGTCGCCGCAGGAGGCGATTCACCAGGCGGCGCTGCTGCGCTTCCGGCCCATTCTGATGACCACGCTGGCGGCCTTGTTTGCCGCCTTGCCCTTGATGTTCGGGTGGGGTGAGGGGGCTGAATTGCGGCGTCCTCTGGGTTTGGCGATCTTCGGCGGGCTGGTGGTGAGCCAGGTGTTGACGCTGTTCACGACGCCGGTGATCTATCTTGCCTTTGATCGGATGGGGCGGAGATTCGGAGGAAAGCGTGAAGCAACGCATTCCGCTTGAGCCCCGTGCCCTCACCCCCGCCCTCTCCCAGAGGGAGAGGGAGTAAGGCATGAACCTCTCCAAGCCCTTCGTCGAACGCCCGATCGCCACGGTCCTGCTGACGATCGGCGTCGCCCTGGCCGGCATGGTGGCCTTCTTTGTGCTGCCGGTCTCGCCGCTGCCCCAGGTCGACTTCCCCACCATCTCGGTCCAAGCCAGCCTCGCCGGTGCCAGCCCGAGCACGATGGCATCGAGCGTTGCCACGCCGCTGGAGCGCCGGCTAGGCATCATTCCCGGCGTCAATGAACTGACCTCGACCAGCTCCAACGGATCGGCGCGCATCACGCTGCAGTTCGACCTCAAGCGCAACATCGACAGCGCCGCGCGCGAGGTGCAGGCGGCCATCAACGCGGCGCGCGTCGATCTGCCGGCCACGCTGCGCAGCAACCCGACCTACCGCAAGCGCAACCCGACGGCGGCGCCGGTCATGATCCTTGCGCTGACTTCCAAGACGCGCACGCCGGGGCAGATCTACGAGGCGGTGTCGAACATCGTGAGCCAGCGCCTGTCGCAGGTCGAGGGCGTGGGGGAGGTCGAGATCGGCGGCGGTTCGCTGCCTGCGGTGCGGGTCGAGCTCGAGCCCTTCGCGCTCAACCGCATGGGCATCAGCACCGAGGACGTGCGTGCCGCGATCCAGGCCAACAACGCGAACCGGCCCAAGGGCGCGATCGAGAGCGGCGACCGCCGGCTGCAGGTCTACACGCCCGCGGCGGGGCGACGCGCCGACGATTACCGCGACCTGGTGATCGCCTGGCGCAACAACGCCGCGGTGCGCCTGGGCGACGTGGCGCGCGTGATCGACAGCGTCGAGAACACGCGCACGCTGGGCCTGTTCAACGGTGCACCTGCCGTGGTCGTGCTGCTGACGCAGGAGCCCGGCGCCAACATCATCGAAACCGTGGATGGCGTGCGCAAGCTGCTGCCCGAACTGCGCACGCAACTGCCGCAGGACATCGATATCCAGGTCGCGTCCGACCGCACCAACTCGATCCGCGCCTCGCTGCGCGAGATCGAGTTCACGCTGATGGTCTCGATCGTGCTGGTGGTGCTGGTGGTGGGCCTGTTCCTGCGCAAGGCGCGCGCCACCATCATCCCGGCGGTGGCGACCGTGGTCTCGCTGCTGGGCACTTTCGGCGTGATGCACCTCTTGGGCTACAGCCTCAACAACCTGAGCCTGATGGCGCTCACGGTGGCCACCGGCTTCGTGGTGGACGATGCCATCGTGGTGCTGGAGAACACAGCGCGCCACGTCGAGGCCGGCATGAACCGCATGGAGGCGGCGCTGCGCGGGGCGCGCGAAGTCGGCTTCACGGTGCTGTCGATCAGCCTCTCGCTGGTGGCGGTGTTCATTCCGCTGCTGTTCATGGGCGACCAGGTCGGCCGGCTGTTTCGCGAGTTCGCGGTTACGCTGTCGGCGTCGGTACTGATCTCGCTCGTGATCTCGCTGACCACCACGCCGATGATGTGCGCCATGCTGCTGCGCAGCGAGGCGGAAGAGGGGCCGGCCAAGAAGCCCGGGCGCGTGCGCGCCTGGCTCGGCAGCCGCGCCGAGCGTGCCTGGCAGTGGACCCTGCGCACCTACGCCCACAGCCTGGACTGGGCGCTCGCGAGCAAAGGCGTCGTGATGGTGGTGCTGCTGGCGGTGATCGCACTCAACGTCTATCTCTTCAACGCCATCCCCAAGGGCTACTTCCCGCAGCAGGACAACGGGCAGCTCAACGCGGGCTTGCGGGCCGACCAGAGCATCTCGTCCGCGGCGGTCGCCGACAAGTTGCGCCAGGCCGTGGACATCATCCGCAAGGACCCGGCGGTCGACACCGTGGTGGGCTTCTCGGGCGGCGGCCGCGCGGGCGGCGGCTTTATGTTCGTGAACCTCAAGCCGGTGTCCGAGCGCACCGAGAAGACGGCCGCGGTGATCGACCGCCTGCGCCCGCAGCTCAACCAGCTCACCGGCCTGCGCGTGTTCCTGAACCCGGTGCAGGACCTGCGCATGGGCGGGCGCTCCAGCAACTCGAGCTACCAGTACACGCTCAAGAGCGACAACCTGAACGACCTGCGCGCCTGGTCGACCAAGCTGGCCGAGCGCCTGCGCCAGGAGACCACGCTGACCGACATCGACAGCGATGATGCCGACAACGGCGTCGAGACCTACGTCGAGGTCGATCGCGATGCCGCGGCGCGGCTCGGCGTGACCTCGAGCGCGGTCGACAGCGCGCTCTACAACGCCTATGGCCAGCGCTCGGTGGCCACCATCTACGACGAGCTCAACCAGTACTCGGTGATCATGGAATGGGCGCCGCGCTTCCAGCGCGCGCCGATCGCGCTCAAGGACCTGTACGTGCCTTCGACGCTGAACACCACCACCACAGCGAGCGGCGCGACCAGCACCAGTTCGCTGCAGGCCACCACCGACGCGACCACCGGCACATCGACCTCCACCTCGGCCAACCCGGCGTCGCGGACCTCGTCGGCCGGCCAGCAGATCGCGACCAGCACCACCAACATGGTTCCGCTCTCGGCCTTCGCCAAGCTCAGCGAGCGGGCGGTGCCGACCTCGATCGACCACCAGGACACCGAGCTCGCGAGCACCGTCTCGTTCAGCCTGGCCGAAGGCGTGAGCCTGGCGCAGGCCAAGCGCATCGTCGCCCAGGCCGAGGCCGACATCGCGATGCCGGTCAACGTGCGCGGCAGCTTCCAGGGCACGGCGCTGGCGGCGCAGCAGTCGCAGGCGCAGCAGCTCTTCCTGATCCTCGCGGCGCTGATCGTGATCTACATCGTGCTCGGCGTGCTCTATGAGAGCCTGGTGCATCCGGTCACGGTGCTGACCACGCTGCCTTCGGCCGGCGTCGGCGCGGTGCTGGCGCTGCTGCTGTTCCGCATGGAGTTCTCGATCATCGCGCTGATCGGCGTCTTCCTCCTGATCGGCATCGTCAAGAAGAACGCGATCCTGATCATCGACTTCGCGCTCGAGGCCGAGCGCGCGCGCGGCCTGAGCGCGCTCGAGGCGGTGCGCGAGGCCTGCCTGTTGCGCTTCCGCCCGATCCTGATGACCACGCTGGCGGCTGCGCTCGGCGCGCTGCCGCTCGCGATCGGCTTCGGCCAGGGCGCGGAGCTGCGCCAGCCGTTGGGCGTCGCGATCATCGGCGGCCTGATTGCGAGCCAGCTGCTGACGCTTCTGACCACGCCAGTCGTCTACGTGCTGCTCGACAAGCTGCGCCGGCGCCCGGCCAACGAAAAATACCTGAGCCGTGCCGCGAGCTCGGCATGAAGACCTGATGACGAAGAACAGAAGAACCCATCTGGCCCTGGCGCTTGCGGCCCTGCTCTCGGGCTGCGCCATCGGCCCCGCCTACGAGCAGCCCTCCACGTCCCAGCCCCCCGCATGGAAGGAGGCGGCCGCCGCCGAAGGCTGGCTGCCCGCCGCCCCGGCCGACGCGCTGGACCGCGGCGAGTGGTGGAAGCTGTTCGGCGACGCGGGCCTCGACGAGCTCGCGGCGCGCGTGCAGGTTTCGAACCAGAACATCGCCGCCGCCGTGGCCAACTATGCGCAGGCTCAGGCGCTGGTGCGCGAGCAGCGCGCGGCGCTGTTCCCGACCGTCACCGCGGACGGCAGCGCCCGCCGCTCCGGCGCGCGCAACACCTCGCCCACGACCGCGACCAGCGCCTCGCTGCAGGCCGACTGGGCGCCCGACGTCTGGGGCCGGCTGCGCCAGGCGGTCAGCGGTGCGCAGGCCAGCGCCCAGGCCAGCGAGGCCGACCTGGCCTCGGCACGCCTTTCGGCCGTGGGCGAACTCGCGACCAACTACTTCGCGCTGCGCGAAGCCGATGCCGAGCTGCAGCTGCTGGCCGGGACGCTCGAAGGCTACGAGCGCAGCCTGGGGATCGCGCGCAACCGCTACAACGCCGGCATCGCGGCCCAGACCGACGTGCTGCAGGCGCAGACGCTCTACGTCAACACCCAGGCCGAGCGTGTCGCCCTGCAGCGCACCCGCGACACGCTGGAGCATGCGATCGCGGTGCTGGTCGGCGCCGCGCCGGCCGAGTTCGTCCTGCGCCCGGCCGACTGGACGCCCGTCGTGCCCGGCATCCCCGTCGGCGTGCCCTCGACCCTGCTGCAGCGCCGGCCCGACATCGCCGCGGCCGAACGCGCGGTGGCGGCCGCCAACGCGCAGATCGGCATCGCCCGCTCGGCCTACTTTCCGAGCCTGACCCTGAACGCCGCGCTCAGCAGCAGCGCGAGCCGGGTCGGCGACCTGTTCAATGCCTCGAACATGCTCTGGTCGCTGGGCCTGTCGGTCGCGCAGACGGTGTTCGATGCCGGCGCCATCGGCGCGCGCGTCGATGCGGCCAAGGCGGCGCACCAGGCGGCCGTGGCGAGCTACCGCCAGACCGTGCTCACTGCATTCCAGAACGTCGAAGACCAGCTCACCGCAGGCGCCAGCCTCGCGCAGCAGGAGGGCTTGCGCCGCGAGGCCTCGGCCGCGGCCGACCTCACCGAGCAGCAATTCCTCAACCGCTACCGACAGGGCCAGGTGAGCTACACCGACGTGGTGACGGCGCAGGTCTCGGCGCTCAACGCGCGGCGCACGTTGCTGCAACTGCAGGTCAATCGGCAGAGCGCGGCGGTGGCCCTGATCCAGGCGCTGGGCGGGGGATGGCAGGTGGAATGGGCCGATTCGCAGCCTCGGACGCCGGCTGGCGGCTGAGCTTGCCCGGCCCGGCGCGCGCCGGGAGTCCCCCTCGACGTGGGTAGGCCATTGGCTGCAGGGCTATGCCTGCGCCCATGCGCCCATGCGCCCATGCGTCAATGGGGCAGCGCGGTGGCGCGCGGCTACATCCAATGCCTGCAGCGGACCGGCCTTGTGCACGATAGGCGCACCCCAGGAGACTCTCGACACTGCCTCCGAGCATTCGCCGAACGCACTACGAGAGGAGTCAGCCCATGCAGTTCGATCTCGAGGGTTCCGAAGGCCTGTTTCCGTTCGCGCCGCCGGATCCGTTCCCCTTTCCGCCGCCGTTTCCGGAACCGGGGCCCCGTTGGCCGCCCGACCGCTTCTTCCCGCCGCGCGAACTCGAACAGATTCGCTGGCCGATCAAGTACGGCCCGGCGCAGGTCAACATCCTGGTGGTGATCGACAGCGGCGGCGCATACGACGTTGCGACCGATTTCGGGCTTGGCGTCATGCTGCGGGACGCTTTCAATGTCGGCATGCCCGGTGGAACGCCGTTGCCGGCTGATCACCCGGCGTACGCGCGCTTCGCCTTCACGCTGGCGCACCGTTCGAACGGCGCGGGCACCACGCCCGGTTTCGATTCCTTCACTTTCAGCGACGCGAAGCGCCGTTCCACGAGGTCTGGCTGTTCGGGATCAGCGCCTCCGCGCCGTACCTGCAGGGGGCCGAGCTCGCCGCGCTGACGAAATTCATGGACAACGGCGGCGGCGTGCTCGCCATGGGTGACCACGAAGACCTGGGCCTCGGGCTGTGCGGCAACGTGCCGCGCGTCAAGAGCATGCGCAAGTGGTGGTTCGACGCGCCGCTGCCGCCGGGCGAACTCAAGGCGCCCGACTCGACCGATCTCACGCGCAACGACACCGTGCAATTGATCGCCGGCATCGACCCGGGCTTCGGAGGCCAGAGCGATTCCACGCCGCAGCCGATTTATCCCAGCTACAGGTACGGCCACAACTGGTGGCGTCCCTGGCGGCGCTATCGCTATCCGCACCCCGTGCTGTGCGGGCCGCGTGGCGCGATCACCGTATTTCCCGATCATCCTCACGAGGGCGATTGCATCGCGCCGGCGGCGCTCGATCCCGCTCACTATCCGGGCGGCGTGGCGCCGGAGGTCATCGCTCGCGGCCGCAACGTCGTTGGCAGAACGAAGGGCGGCTACACGATCACCGACCCGCGACAGTTCGGGCTGCTGGGCGCTTACGACGGCCATCGGCCCGCAGCCGGCGTGGGCCGGGTGCTGGTCGACTCCACCTGGCATCACTGGTTCAACATCAACCTGATCGGCCTCGACAACGTGCCGCACACCACGGCCTACAAGGACATCCTGGCCTTTTTCCGCAATGTTGCCGTCTGGCTGGCGCCGCGGGAGCGGCAGGAGCGCATGCGCCTGACTGGCCATGTCATCGGCCTCTTCACGCCGTACATGATCGAGCGGACGCTGACGGTTCGTGACTTGCGGCCGGAGATGTTCTATCCGATCGGCATCGAGGCCCGCGATGCGCTCGGTCGAATCGCGCCGCAGTGCCAAGTGGACATCTGGCTCTTCGAGCTGCTTGCGCCCCATCTGCCTCTCCTGCGCAGGCGCATCGAGCCGCCTGTCCCGGGCGAGCTGCCCGATCCATGGGAGTCCCTGGTGCTGGATCGCGTCGCGATGACGGCCCTGGGCGGCGCGATGGCGTCACTCGCGCTGGCGGCGCGCGAGAGCGACTACCGCGATGGCGACGCCGTGATCAAGTCGGCGGAAAAAATCATCGACAACGGGCTGCGCGAAGGGTTGGCCTACGCCGAGAAGGACCTGGCGATGATGGGCAAGAGGCTGCACGCGGCCGTCGGCAGCGCGCTGCTGCCGAAGAAAAAGGTCGACAAGAAGCCGAAGAAGAAATAGGAGGCCGCCGCGAGAGGCGCCAGTCACCCGCCACGCGGCCGCGGCGCCTGCAGGTAGGCACCCGATTCGAAGAGCTGCGATTCGGCCTCGTCGATGCTCCGGATCACCGGCTTGCCGGCGCGGCTGGCCAGCATCTCCACCAGCGCCTCGGTGACGGCCACGCCCGCCGCGACCGAGGGAAAGAAGGACGGGCTGTCGATCGCGAACAGCAAAGTCTCGTCCGCCAGCAGCGACAACGGCGAGGCGATGCTGTCCGTGATGGCCACGATGCGGCAGCCCACCGCCTTGGCGGCCTGCGCGACCTGCAGCGCTTCGCGCGAGTAGGGCACGAAGCTGGCGACCACCAGCGCGTCGCCCTTGGCGAAGGCGCGCTGCTGCATCTCGAGCGAGCCGCCCTGGCCGTCGACCAGATGCACGCTCGAACGGAACATCCGGTAGACGTAGACGAAGGAGAAGGCGATCGGAAAGCAGGCGCGAAAGCCCGCCGCGTGCACGGCGTTGGCCTTCTCCAGCACCGCGCAGGCCTTCTGCAGCGCCGCCTCGCTCTGGCGATGCGTGTTCTCCAGGTTGCGCCGCTGCACCTCGAACATCTCGCCGGCCAGGCCCTGGTCCTTGGCGCGGCCGATCAGGGTCTTGGCGCGCGCGCCGTAGGCGTCGGACGAGCCCAGGCCCATCTCGGCGGCCACCGCGTCCTTGAACTGCGGCCAGCCCGCGTAGCCCAGGAGCTGCGCAAAGCGCACCAGCGTGGCCGGCGTGCTGCCGGCGCGCGTGCCGACGCTGCGCATCGAGCTTGTCACCACGTCGTTCGGATGGTCGAGCACGTACTTGGCGACCTGCTGCAGGGCAGGGCTCAGGCTCTCGTAGCGCTGGCGGAGATCGTCCTTGACACCCATGGTTTGTCTTTCGTCGTTGGAACGAATGTACCGGATGGAACAGCGGTGTTTCATGGACTTCTTGACGGAACAAATGTTCCAAACAATAATTCAGTCAATACATTAGTTCCAGGCCTCGAACCGCATGACGCACGTCTTCCACCGCCACCTGCGCCACACGCCGCAGGTCGCCGTCGCCGCCCAGGGCATGACGATCCGCGACGCCGAGGGCCGGGAGTACCTCGATGCCTCGGGCGGCGCGGCGGTCTCCTCGCTGGGCCACGGCCATCCGGACGTGATCGCCGCGATGCATGCGCAGATCGACAAGCTCGCCTACGCCCACACCAGCTTCTTCACCAGCGAGGTCGCCGAGCAGCTCGCCGACGAGCTGATTCGCACCGCGCCCGAGGGCATGAGCCACGTCTACCTGGTGAGCGGCGGCTCGGAGGCCGTGGAGTCGGCGCTCAAGATGGCCCGCCAGTACTTCGTCGAGATCGGCCAGCCGCAGCGCACGCATTTCATCGCGCGCCGCCAGAGCTACCACGGCAATACGCTGGGCGCGCTCGCGGTCGGTGGCAATGCGTGGCGGCGCGCGCCCTTCGCGCCGATCCTGGTGCCGGCCACCCACGTTTCGCCCTGCTATCCCTACCGCGAGCAGCGCGCCGACGAAACGCCCGAGCAGTACGGGCAGCGCCTGGCTCATGAACTCGAAGCGGCAATCCTCGGGCAGGGGCCCGACAGCGTGATCGCCTTCGTCGCCGAAACGGTGGGCGGCGCGACCGCCGGCGTGCTGACGCCGGTGCCCGGCTACTTCAAGGCGGTGCGCGAGGTCTGCGACCGCTACGGCGTGCTGCTGATCCTCGACGAAGTGATGTGCGGCATGGGCCGCACCGGCACGCTCTACGCGAGCGAGCAGGAGGGCGTGGTGCCCGACCTCGTGACCATTGCCAAGGGCCTGGGCGGCGGCTACCAGCCGGTCGGTGCGGTGCTGGCGCAGCGGAAGATCGTGGAGGCGATGTCGCAGGGCAGCGGCTTCTTCCAGCATGGCCACACCTACCTCGGGCATCCGGTGGCCTGCGCCGCGGCGCTGGCGGTGCAGCAGGTGATCCATCGCGACGGGCTTCTCGCCAAGGTGCGCGCGGACGGCGAGGCCTTCGGCGCCATGCTGCGCGAGACGCTGGGCGCCCATCCGAACGTGGGCGACATCCGCGGCCGCGGCTTCTTCTGGGGCATGGAGCTGGTGGCCGAGCGCGCGAGCAAGGCGCCTTTCGCGCCGGCGCTGAACCTGCATGTGCGCATCAAGAAGGAGGCCATGGCGCAGGGCCTCCTGTGCTATCCCTTCGGCGGCACGGTCGACGGCAAGCTCGGCGACCACGTGCTGCTGGCACCGCCTTTCATCGCGACGCGGCAGGACCTGCGCGAGATCGCGACGCGGCTCGCGGCGTCCATCGACGCCGTCGTACGCGCCATCTGATTTCTTCCACCCTTCCGAGGAGCTTTCCCATGACCTTCCCACGCCTGTCGACCCTGGGCGCCGCGCTCGTGGCCGTCTTCACCCTGATGCCCCTGGCCGCCGTGCATGCGCAGGACGGCGGCACGCTCGCCAAGGTCAAGGCGAGCGGCACCATCACCTTCGGCTACCGCGAATCCTCCTTCGGCTTTTCGTACCTCGACGGCAATCTGAAGCCGGTGGGCTACAGCATCGAGATCTGCAACCGCATCGTCGAGGCGATGAAGGCCGAGCTCAAGATGCCCAGCGTCGAGATCCGCTACCAGGCCGTGACCTCGGCCAACCGCATTCCGCTGGTGGTCAACGGCACGGTCGACATCGAGTGCGGCAGCACCACCAACCTGGTCGAGCGCCAGAAGCAGGTGGCTTTTTCGCCCGACATCTTCCGCTACAACGTGCGCATGCTGGTGAAGGCCGATTCGGGCGTCAAGAGCCTTGCCGACCTGCAGGGCAAGACGGTGGTCACCACCACCGGCACCACCTCCTTCCGCCTGCTGCGCGAAGCCGACAAGGGCAAGAACCTCGAGGTGACCAACCTGGCCGGCAAGGACCACACCGACTCCTTCCTGCTGGTGGAGAGCGGCCGCGCCCAGGCCTTCGTGCTCGACGACATCCTGCTCGCCGGCCAGATCGCGAACGCGCGCAATCCCAAGGACTTCATCATCACCGGCGAGAGTCTGCGCACCGAGAACCAGTCGCTGATGTTTCGCAAGGACGACCCGGAATTCAAGGCGCTGGTCGACCGCGTGGTGGGTGGCATGATGAAGTCGGGCGAGATGGAGAAGCTCTACGCCAAGTGGTTCATGTCGCCGATCCCGCCCAAGAACATCAACATCAACTATCCGATGAATGCCGAGACGAAGGAGGCTTTTGCCAACCCGTCGTCGAAGGGCATCTGAACCTCGTTCATGACGCGCATCGCCCTGATCCATGCATTGAGCCACTCGGTGGCGCCGATCAACGCCGCTTTCGCGCGCGACTGGCCTGAAGCGCAATTGATGAACCTGCTCGATGACAGCCTCTCGGCCGATCTCGCGCGCGGCGGCCGAGGGCTCGATGAGGCGATGCATGAACGCTTCCAGCTTCTCGCGCAGTACGCGGTCGATACGGGTGCGAAGGGCATTCTCTTTACCTGCTCGGCCTTCGGCCCGTGCATCGAGGCGGTCGCACGGCGGCAAGCGGGCATGCCGGTGTTGAAGCCGAACGAAGCGATGGTCGCGGAGGCCGCGGCGGGCACAGGCAAGCTGGGGCTCATCGCGACCTTCCAGCCGACGCTCGACTCCATGCCGCCGGAGTTTCCGGCCGGCGTGGAACTCGAGCTCGCGCTGGCCGAAGGCGCACTCGATGCGCTGAACGGGGGCGATGCGGCGCGACACGATGCGCTCATCGCGAAGCAGGCCAGCGCGCTGCGCGACATGGGCTGCACGCGCATCGCGCTGGCGCAGTTCAGCATGGCGCGTGCCCGTGTTGCCTGCGAAAGCGCAGCGGGGCTGCCGGTGCTGACCACGGTCGACAGCGCAGTGCGCGCGCTGCGTGCGCGGCTGAGCTGAACGCCAACTGACTCCCGGCCTCGCGATAATCGGCGCTCTTACAAGGAGCGCGCGTGGATATCGTTTTGCTGGTCAAGGCCGCGATCATGGGCATCGTCGAAGGCCTGACCGAGTTCCTGCCGATCTCGTCGACCGGCCATCTGATCCTCGCCGGTTCACTGCTGGGATTGAACGGCGACAAGTTCAAGGTCTTCGAGATCGCGATCCAGACCGGCGCGATCTTCGCGGTCATCCTGGTCTACTGGCAGAAGATCCATTCGACTGTCGTCGCGCTGCCGCGCCAGCCGAAAGCGCGGCGCTTCGCGCTCAACGTGCTGATCGGCTTCCTGCCCGCCGTGGTGCTGGGGCTCCTGTTTGGCAAGCTGATCAAGGCGCACCTGTTCACGCCGGTGGTCGTGGCCAGCACTTTCATCATCGGCGGCTTCATCATTCTGTGGGCGGAGAAGCGGCCGCCGGGCTCGGTGCACATCGAGAACGTCGACGACATGACGCCGTGGGACGCACTCAAGGTCGGGCTGGTGCAGTGCTTTGCGATGATCCCGGGCACCAGCCGCAGCGGCGCCACCATCATCGGCGGCATGCTCCTGGGCCTGTCGCGCAAGGCGGCGACCGATTTCTCCTTCTTCCTCGCGATTCCAACGCTGATCGGCGCCGGCGCCTACAGCCTCTACAAGGAACGGGCGCTGATGTCTGCGGCCGACATTCCGCTGTTCGCCGTCGGGCTGGTTTTTTCGTTCGCGAGCGCCTGGCTTTGCGTGCGCTGGCTGCTGAAGTACATCAGCACGCACGACTTCATTCCCTTTGCGTGGTACCGCATCGCCTTCGGCATCGTGGTGCTGGCGACGGCGTGGAGCGGGGCGGTGGTCTGGGCTGACTAGGGCCTGTTAACAGGCCCTAGGCCGGCTTCGCGCCGATCAAGGTCTTCAGTTTCGCCTTGACGCGGGCGCCGACCGGCGTGCGGGTCTGGGCATGCTCGCGGCGCAGAGGTGCGAGGTTCCGGTTTCTGGGATCGGCCAGCATCACCGCGGCCAGGTAGGCCGACTGCCCGGCGGCCTTGGACAGCTCGCTCAGTTCGCTCCAGCCTGGTAGATGGCCGCAGGGAGCGGAAGGCTCTTCAAGGCGGACCAGCAGCGAACGCGTCACCTCCAGCAGCGCGCTGGCGGAGTTCAGGCAGAAATAGACGGCCGATTGCGCGGTCTGACTGCGATGGTTCGGAGCGTCGAAGAACATCGGATCGAACTCGCCGGACGGAAAGCACGGCGCCTGCCGCGCAGAACCTTCGACCTCGGACAGCATCTGCTCGATGGCCTGCAGCGTGCGATGCATGAGCTCGTTTTCGATCGGCGTGGGTGCCATGGCGAACCTGCTGAACCCTTGTGAACCTCGTGGAATCCGCTTGCAGTGTTGCTCTTTCTCGGGGCGGCGCACAGGGCCTGAAGAGCCAACCGGAGGGCCAAGCGCGCGGGCGTCTCGAATGGCCGTTCAGGCCATCAGGTTGCGCAGCGATGCTTCCGTTGCCGCGGCGGTAGCGATCGGCTTCTCCATCGGAAAAAGATGCGTGCCGTCGAGCATCATGATCCGCCCCTTGGTGACCTGCTGCGTCATCGTCATGCCCACGCGCCGCATCTCGACCGATTGACGCCCGCCGATGAAGGCCGCGTTGCACTTGAGCGGATGGGCGCGCAGCAGCGCGCCGAGGTTGTGGGGCACGGTGTCGTAGATCGCGGTCTCGATGTCGCGGTCGAAGCTCAAGGTGCGGGCGTCCTCCATGTCGAAGGTGCCGTGCTCGATGTAGTCGCGCAGCACGCGTTCGTCCCACTTCGCAAAAGCCTTCTTGCTGCGGAAGTGTTCGAACACCGCCTCGCGGTGCTCCCAGCTGTTGCGGCGCTTGCGGCTCACCATGCCGGGCGAGACGCTCTTCATCCACGGCGTGCGCTTCATGAGGCTCAAGGTGTTGGCCCGCCAGCCGCCGATGAGCGGCGAGTCGAGCAGCACCACGCCGCGCGCGAGCGCGGGATGCAGCGCTGCGCACATCAGGCTCAGAAAGCCACCCAGCGAATGGCCGACCAGGAACACCGGGCCGCCGGCCGCGTCGGCCCGCGTGCGCGCGAAGTCGGCCAGCTGCTGCACCAGGTGCGGCCAGTTGTCGGTGACGGGGTACTTCGGATCGTGGCCGAATTTCTCGATCGCGTCGATCTCGAAGCCGCGGTTGCGCAGGCTGTCGAGCATCACGCGGTACGTGCTCGCCGGGAAGCTGTTCCCGTGCGAGAAGACGATCGAAGGCATGCCCTTCAGATCAGCTTTTCTTCAGGTGTCGAGATCTTGCGCAGCGGGCTGTGGCGGGTCGCCGGCATCTTGAGCGGATGCTCGGTGTAAGCGTCGTCCCAGACCGGGTCCTCGATGCTGTCGAAGACTTCGCGCAGCTTCTGGCCCCAGCTGTTGTGCATCATCCGGTAGTAGGGGTTGTCGGCGTCGATGCAGACCACCTTGTCGGTTTCGAGCCGGTTGGCTTCATAGACCACGAGGTCGAGCGGCAGGCCGACGGAGAGGTTCGACTTCATCGTCGAATCCATCGAGACCAGCGCGCACTTGGCGGCCTCGTCCAGCGGGGTGTCGGGCGTCAGCACGCGGTCGAGCACCGGCTTGCCGTACTTGGATTCACCAACCTGGAAGTAGGGCGTCTCGTTGGTCGCTTCGATGAAGTTGCCGGCCGCGTAGACCAGGAACAGGCGCATGCCTTCGCCCTTGACCTGGCCGCCGAAGATGAAGGAGACGTTGAAGTCGAGCCCGGCGTGCTTGAGCGCCTCGGCGTCGCGGTCGTACACGTGGCGCACCGCCGAGCCGAGCACGCGCACGGCATCGAACATGCTCTTGGCATTCCAGATCGTGATCGGCGGGCTGTCTTCGGTCTCGCGCAGCTCCTCGATCTGCAGGATCTCGCGCACCGACTGCGAGATGCTCAGGTTGCCGGCCGACAGCAGCACCATGACGCGATCGCCCGGCTGCTCGTAGACGATCATCTTGCGGAAGGTGCTGATGTGGTCGACGCCCGCATTGGTGCGGGAGTCGGAGAGGAACACCAGTCCGGCGTTGAGTTTGATGCCGACGCAGTAGGTCATGAGGTCTTCTCGCACGAATCGGGCCTAGCCCTGTTCGCGCGCGTGGAGTGTCTTGAGTGCGTAGAGCGCTTCGAGCGCTTCGCGCGGGCTCATCGTGTCGGGGTCGAGCACAGTCAGCGCGGATTCTACGGCGCTCACAGGCGGTGCTTCCACCGCCGGCGGTGGCGCGAACAGGTCGACCTGGGCGCGCGTCTGGATCTGCTGGGCCTCCAGCGCTTCGAGGGCCTGGCGCGCATGATTGACCACGGCAGCCGGCATGCCGGCGAGCCGCGCGACCTGGATGCCGTAGCTCTTGCTGGCCGGGCCCGGCTGCATCTCGTGCAGGAACACGATGTCGCGGCCGGCCTCGGTGGCGCTCACGTGCATGTTGACGGCGCCGTGGTGCGTGGCCGGGAACTCGGTGAGCTCGAAGTAGTGGGTGGCGAAGAGCGTGAAGGCGCGCGTGCGGTCGTGCAGCTGCGCCGCGATGCCGGCGGCGAGCGCGAGGCCATCGAAAGTACTCGTTCCGCGGCCGATCTCGTCCATCAGCACCAGCGAATGGGCGGTGGCGCCGTGCAGGATCTGCGCCGCCTCGGTCATCTCGAGCATGAAGGTCGACTGCGCATTGGCGAGATCGTCGGCCGCGCCGATGCGCGTGTGGATGGCATCGATGGGCCCGAGCCGGCAGGCCTCGGCCGGCACGTGCGAGCCGATCGAAGCCAGTAGCACGATGATCGCGACCTGCCGCATGTAAGTCGATTTACCGCCCATGTTGGGGCCGGTGATCACCTGCATGCGTTGTTGAGGACCCATGCGGGTGTCGTTTGCAATGAATGCGCCCGATGATTTTTCTGCGAGGCGGGCCTCCACCACCGGATGGCGGCCCTTTGCGATTTCGATGCAGGGGTGGGCGACAAAGCTCGGTGCGCGCCAGTGCAGCGTGTGCGAGCGCTCGGCCAGCGCGCAGAGCGCGTCGAGCGTGGCCAGTGCGTTGGCGAGCCGGCCGAGCGCCGCGACCGAGGGCTGCAGCGCATCGAGCAGCTGCTCGTAGAGCCACTTCTCGCGCGCCAGGGCACGGTCCTGCGCCGACAGCGCCTTGTCCTCGAAGGCCTTGAGCTCGGGCGTGATGAAGCGTTCGGCGTTCTTCAGCGTCTGGCGGCGGCGGTAGTTGTCCGGCACCTTGGTGAGCGCACTCTGCGTGACTTCGATGTAGAAGCCGTGCACGCGGTTGAACTGCACGCGCAGGTTCGAGATGCCGGTGCGCTCGCGTTCGCTCGCTTCGAGCTGCAGCAGGTAGGCGTCGCTGTTCTCGCTGATGGCGCGCAGCTCGTCGAGCTCGGCGTCGTGGCCGTCGGCGATCACGCCGCCGTCGCGCACCAGCGCGGAAGGCTCGGGGCCGATGGCGGCCACCAGCAGTTCGACGCAACCGGACGGCGGCGCCAACTGCTCGGCGATGCGCGCGAGCAGCGCGGCCGAGCCGGGCAGGGCGGGCGCCAGCTCTTCGGCCTTGGCGAGTGCCATGTGCAGCGCGACCAGCTCGCGCGGACGCACCTGCCGAAGCGCAATGCGCGCGGCGATGCGTTCCACGTCGCTGGTGTTCTTGAGCCGATCGCGCAGCGTGCGCCACGGCGTCGCGGTGGCGCCGGGCGCTGTCGACTGCAGCGCGTCGATGGCTTCGAGCCGCGCCTCTGCATCGCCGCGCTCGCGCCGCGGCGCCAGCAGCCAGCGCTTGAGCAGGCGGCTGCCCATGCCCGTCATGCAGGTGTCGAGCAGCGAGAACAGCGTGGGCGAGTCTTCGCCGCGCAGCGTCTGCACCAGTTCGAGATTGCGCCGCGTGGTCGGCGGCAGCTCGATCAGCTCACCGTCGCGATCGACCGAAAGCCGTTGCACATGCGAAAGCGTTCTGCCCTGCGTGTGCTCCGCATAGCCCAGCAGCGCCGCGGCGGCCGCATGCGCGCTGGCCAGCGATTCGGCGCTCCAGGCGGCCAGGCTGTTGCTGCCCATCTGCTCGCACAGCTTGCGCTCGCCGAGGCCGCCGTCGAACTGCCAGGCGGGCCGCACCGAGAGCGTGAAGGGCGCGCCGTTGCGCGCGGCCTTCAGGCGCTGCTCGAAGCCGGGCGTCACCTCGGCGCTGTAGAGCAGCTCGCTCGGCGCGATGCGCGCGATCCAGGCTTCCAGCGCATCGGCGGGGCATTCGGCCAGCCGCAGCTCGGCGCCGGTGACGCTGAGCCAGGCCAGGCCGCAGAAGTTGCGCGTGCCGGCGTGCACCGCGAGCAGCAGCGAATCGCTCTTGTCGTTGAGGAGTTCGGTGTCGGTCAGCGTGCCCGGCGTGACCACGCGCACCACCTTGCGTTCCACCGGGCCCTTGGCCGCGCCGACCTCGCCCACCTGTTCGCAGATGGCCACCGATTCGCCGAGCTTGATGAGCCGCGCGAGGTAGGTATCGACCGAGTGGAAGGGCACGCCGCACATCACCACCGGCTGGCCGGCCGACTGCCCGCGCTGCGTGAGCGTGATGTCGAGCAGGCGCGCGGCCTTCTCGGCATCGGCGTAGAACAGTTCGTAGAAATCGCCCATCCGGTAGAACAGCAGCGTGTCGGGATGGTCCGCCTTGAGCCCGAGGTACTGGGTCATCATCGGGGTGTGCGAGGCGAGTTCGGGTGTGTCGCCTCGGCTCATGAGCGCTCCGTTTTCTGAAAGTACATCGTGTTGCGCAAGCCTTCGAAATGGGCATCGCAGGTCAGCAGATCAGCGCCCTGGTGTCGCGCCGTTGCGTAGACGATGGCATCCGCCGTCGCCAGCTTGTGCTCGCGGTGCAATTCGGCCGCGAGCAGTGTGATGGAGGTGTCCAGCGGCACGACCACGCATTTTTGCGTATAGGCGATAACCTGGTCCGCTTGTTCTTCGCCGACCTCGCGCATCAGCCATTTCGACAGTTCGAGCTGGACGATGGTTGGAACGATGCAGCGCGCTTTGTCGGGGAATTCCTTGCCGAGTTTCTTGCCGAGCGCGCTGCCGGTGAGCCATTCGATCCAGGCCGAGGTATCGACCACGCGCGTTGACGCGGCCATCAATAGCGGTCCTTGCGGTCGCGGTAGCCGTCTTTTCTTGCGCCCTTGGCGATGCCGGACAACTGGTCCAGTTCCGGCACCGGCATGACCAGCACACCTTTGCCCTTGGGAACGAAAACGAACTCCTGGCCTGCCTCCCAGTGCTGTTCTTCACGAACAGCCTTGGGAATGGAGATCTGGAACTTGCTGGACAGCGTCGCGGTGGCGGTCATTTCGTACCTCGAATTGATCGATGGGGATTCGGTAAGAATATACCCGCTTCCCGAGGCACGCCGACGAACGGGCGCCCGCTCGCGGCGGGCGCCCGTCACAAGGAGAACGAGGAGATGGCTACAGCTGCCCGCGGCGCCGGCGCGCGACGCGCACGGCGTCGACCCAGGTGTCGATGTTGAAGCGCTGGCCCGACTCCGCGATCCGCGCGCCGGTGATCTGGTGCAGCGGAATGCGGCGCAGGTCGCCCGGCAGTTCGCTGTGGCCGTGGAGGATCCTCTTCTGCACGTCGAGGTGATCGACCTGCATCGTGCACTCCGCCTTCTGGCCGCGGGGGTCTAAATAACGCACGTGGATGCGCGGCTGTTCGTCGACGATGGCATGTTCGCCCTTGCCCTGGATGAACCACTCGGGCAGGGTGTCGGGCGGCGAATCGCCGCTCACGCTCAGGCCGCCGCGCACGGTCGGGATCTCGAGCGGTATGTGACCCGATCGCACCCTGGCCGCCGCGATGCGGCGTTCGGTTTCGCGCCGCTCGGCGACGCGGTGCCACGCGATCCACATGATGACGAACAGGAGCAGCGCTCCCGTCAACAGCGCCACCAGGAACTGCCATTGCGCAAGTCCGATGTCCATCTGTCGGCTCCCAGGGATATAGCCATTAAGTATTCAACCTGGAAATTCTGGACGCGCGGGCATGGGGTGTCAAACGCCTTCAAGGCATAGGGCGTTCGGCCGGCCGCGCGGGCTCAGTCCTCGTGGGTGTCGTGGGTGGCCACGGCGCCGCGGCGCCAGTAACCCGAGGCCCGCATCCACTTGGGATGGGCGCCGCGTTCACCGACCAGATGGGTGCGCAGCGCCTTGGCGGCGGACGATTCGCAGGCCACCCAGGCATGGAAGTCGCCGGCCGGCAACGTGAGCTTGCGCAGCGCATCGAGCAGGCCGCTGCCGGTGCCCGGTTCGGCGCCGCGGCGGTGCACCCATTGCAAGTCCAGGCTGGCCCGGGTCTCGAAGGGGATTTCGTCGGCCTCGCTGTCGACCTCTGCCAGCACCACCGCGCGCGCGCCGGCCGGCAGCTCGGCCAGCCGGCGCCAGATGGCGGGCAGGGCGGTGTCGTCGCCGATCAGAAGGTGCCAGTCGAAGTTGGTCGGAACGATGAAGGAGCCGCGCGGCCCGCCCACGCCCAGCAGGTCGCCGACCTTGGCCTGTTCGGCCCACTGCGTGGCCGGACCGGCCTCGTGCAGCGCGAAGTCGACTTCGAGGGTGCCGGCCGCGGCATCGTGGCGGCGCGGCGTGTAGTCGCGCATGGTCGGCTTCGGGCCCTCGGGCCAGACCGGTCCGTCGGGGCCGACGGTCGGCACGGTGAGCGCGCCGGTCCCGGCATCGGGGAAAAAGATCTTGGCGTGATCGTCGAAGCCGAGGCTGGTGAAGCCGGCCAGGTCCTCACCGCCGAGCGTGATGCGGATCAAGTGCGGCGCCACGCGCTGCACCGCGCGCACCTCGAGCTTGCGAAAGCGAAGTTCATGGCGCACGCGGCGCGGCAGGCGGTCGGGGCCAGGAGAAGAAGGGGGAGAGGAAAGATAAGTCATGTCGTCGATTTCAGTTGTTGGCCGGTGAAGCCAGGCCCGTTCGGGGAACACCGCGGAACCGGCTTCGCCGGGCCGCTGGTGTTGCGCCCGGCGAGGGGGTTGGCGTAGCGACACGAAGTGCGCGAAGCCTGGGGGTGAACTCAAATCCTTTCAAGTTGTTGAGCGGCGCTGTCGAGCACCGCGGCGAATTCGTGGGCTTGTTGTTCGGTGAGGGGTTCGCGCGCGAGGCGCATGCGCATCGCGAGCTTGAGGTTCTCGATGGCGCGCACCACCTGCGGCGGCCGGCCGTGGCGCGGGCCTGCGCCGTCGACGCCGCCTTTCATGCGCGCCATCATCTCGTCGGTGATCTCGCGGTTGGCGGCAAGGAATTCGCGGCCGGCCTCGGTGATGCTGTAGCGCTTGCGGCCGCCGGCGTCGGCGAGGTCGACGCTCACGCAGCCCGTTTCCTCGAGGAGGGTGAGCGTGGGGTAGACGATGCCGGGGCTGGGGCTGTAGCGGCCGCCCAGGCGGTCCTCGATGGACTTGATCAACTCGTAGCCGTGGCTGGGCTTGTCGGCGATGAGCTGCAGCAGAACGAAACGCAGGCCGCCGTGGCCGAAGATGCGGCCACTGCCACCGCCGCCACGCCCGCCGGCCAAGCCGTCGCCATGGTCGCCGCGGGGATGGCCGTGCAGAAAGTGCTTGAAAGATCGCATTGGAATGGGCTCGATGTCGTTATCTGATTTAATAAAGATATATCTAAATATTATCTTAGTCAAGGCTTGAGACCGATGACCAGCCCGCGCCACACCTATGTCGCACGCATCAACCGCGTGATCGACCACATCGACGCGCACCTGGCCGACCCGCTCGATCTCGCGACGCTGGCTGGCGTCGCGCACTTTTCTTCCTGGCATTTCCATCGCGTATTCCAGGCCATGGCCGGCGAGACGCTGGCCGATTGCGTGCGGCGGCGCCGGCTGGAGGTGGCGGCGGCCCGGCTGCTGGGCCTGCCGCCCGAGCCGGTGCTGGCGATTGCGCTCGACGTCGGCTTCGGCTCGGCGGCGGTGTTCACGCGGGCCTTCAATGCGCACTTCGGCGTCACCCCCACGGACTGGCGGCGCGGCGCCTACCGTTCGTGGGCCGAACGCCGCCGCATCGAACTCGGCAAGATTCATCAAGCCGACCGCAAGGCGCATCAAGCCGTGGCCGAGGCTTTCCGACACGATGAACGTTCCTGGCCCAAGGGGCCTGTTCCTCGTTCAGGAGACAGCGAAATGAAGATCGAACTCAAGACCCTGCCGGAGGTCCGCGTGGCCTACATGCGGCACGTCGGCCCGTACGGCGACTCGGGGATCACGCGCACCTGGCAGCGCTTCGCCGCCTGGTGCGGCGAGCACGGCCTGATGGAACCGCGGCGCACGATGTACGGCGTCAGCCACGACAACCCCGACGTCACGCCGCCGGCGAAGTGCCGCTACGACGCCTGCATCGAGGTCGGCGAGGGGTTCCGGCCGGAGGGCGAGATCGGCGTGCAGACGGTTGGTGGCGGGCGCTATGCCTGCACCGAATTCACCGGTCCGTCGACCGAGATCCATACGGCCTGGATGAATCTGTGCGACTGGCTGCCGGACAGCGGTTACCAGCCCGCCGACGGCGCGCCGATCGAAATCTACGGCCGCGACTTCGAGATGGACGAGAAGACGGGGGCGTTCAACTGCACGCTGTGCATGCCGGTGCGGCCGCTCTGACTAGCGCTGCGGCATGTCCTTGACCGAGTAGCCGAGGCTCACGGTCGCGTCATGAGGGATGGGGGGCATGCCGGCGTTCCAGGCCTGCCAGGCTTCGCGCATCGCGGCCAGCCGTTCGGGCTCGCGCGGCGCCTGGTTGGCGCGTTCGCGTTCGTCGGCCGGGATGTTGAACAGGTACTCGTTGCCGTCGACCTGCAGGTACTTCCAGTCGCCGTCGCGCAGGGCGCGCTGATTGCGGTGGTTCATGCGCCAGTGCAGCGGGCGGCGGAAGCTCGTCGTCGCGTTGCGCAGCACGGGCAGGAGCGACACGCCGTCGAGCGGGTAGCTCGGGTCGGCCTTGGCGCCTGCCGCGTCGAGCATCGTGGTGGACCAGTCCATCGTCATGCAATGCTGGGCGCTCTCGGCGCCGCCGGCAGGTATGAGCGCGGGCCAATGCGCGATCCACGGCACCCGGATGCCGCCTTCGGTCAGGTCCATCTTGCCGCCGACCAGCGGCCAGTTGTCGGAGAAGCGTTCGCCGCCGTTGTCGCTGGTGAACACGACCAGCGTGTCGCTGGCGATGCCGTGTTTCTCGAGCGCCGCCAAGATCCAGCCGATGCCTTCGTCCATGTGGTGGATCATGCGGCGGTAGGTGTGGATGTTGCCGCCGGCCAGGTCGAACAGGTTGTTCTTCACTGTGGGCGCCTTGGCCGCGTCCTCGCGCGTTTCCCAAGGCCAGTGCGGCGCGGTGTAATGCAGGCTCAGGAAGAAGGGTGCATCCTTGTTCGCCATGCGCGCAACGTAGTCGACCGCGCGCCGCGAGAGCAGGTCGGTGAGGTAGCCGTCTTCCTTTTGATCTTCCTCGCCCGACCAGAGGTCGTGCCGGCCGCTCGAATCGCAATGCGTGAAGTAGTCGACGCCGCCCGACATCGAGCCGAAGAATTCTTCATAACCCGAACGCAGCGGACCGAAGGCCGGCGCAAAGCCCAGGTGCCATTTGCCGATGAGGGCCGTGCGGTAGCCCGCTTCGCGCAGCAGCGAGGGCAGGGTGGGATGCTCCGGCGGCAGGCCCAGCGTGGCGCTGCCGCGGCTCTTGCTGTTGATCGGCTCCTCGGCCGCGCCGCGAAGGCGGTACTGGTAGCGCGCCGTCATCAGCGCGAAGCGCGTGGGCGAGCACACCGGCGAGTTCGCGTAGCCCTGCGTGAAGCGGATGCCGTTCGCGGCCAGCCGGTCGAGCACCGGCGACACGGGCCCGAAGTCGGCATCGCGGCCGCCGTAGCAGCCGAGGTCGGCAAAACCGAGGTCGTCGGCGACGATGAAGATGATGTTGGGACGTTGCATGAAAAAGTTCAGGGTTGGTAGCCGGACTTCTGGACCACGGGCGCCCACTGGGCGCGGTAGGCCTTGAGCATGGCCGCCGTCTGCTCCTGCGTGCTGGCCACCGGCGTCATCAGCGAATCCTTGAAGCGGCGCACGGTGTCCGGGTCCTGCATGACCTCGCGGATGGCCTGCGACAGGCGTGCGACCTTCTCGCGCGGCATGGTCGCGGGCGCGAAGAAGGTGTTCCAGCCGGTGGCGACCAGGTCGAGCCCGGCCTCCTTGAAGGTGGGCACCTCGGGCGCGAAGGGCGAGCGCTTCGCGCCCGACATCGCGAGGATGCGGATCTTGCCGGCCTGGTGCTGCGGGATGACCACGTCCAGCGTGTCGACGGCGATCGGCACCTGCCCGCCGATCAGGTCGGTCAAGAGCGGGCTGGAGCCGCGGTAGCCGATCACTTGCGTCGGCACCTTGGCCTTCTCGCCCACCATGAGCCCGAAGAAGTGCGGCAGGCTGCCGGTGGCGGGCACACCGACGTTGGCCTTCTCGGGATTGGCCCGCATCCAGGCCAGCAGGTGCGGCAACTCGCGCACCGGCACGGCAGTCGCCACCGACAGCGCGAATTCGTAGTCGTTGACGTGCGAGACCGGCACGAAGTCGCGTTCGGCGTCATAGCCGTTGTCCTTGAAGACCAGCGGCGCCACGACCATCACGGCCGGGTTGGCCAGCATCAGCACGTTCTGCGCGGCGGGCGTGGCCTTGACCTGCTGGGCCGCGAGGCGGCCGCCCGCGCCGGGCTTGTTGTCGACCACGACCGGCACGCCGAGCTTGGCCTGCAGCTTGTCACCGACGATGCGCGCCACGCGGTCGGTCGCGCCGCCGGGCGCGTAGCCCACCACGATGCGCAGCGGGCTGTCCAGCGGCTGGGCCGCGGCGGCGCAGGCGATGGCGGCCAGGGCGAGGGTGCCGGTGAGCCGGCGAAGAATGTGTTTCAGCATGGAGAGGGTTCCCGTTCAGTCGTTGGCTTGGAAGTTCACGGCTCGCATGATGCCGCCCCAGCGCGCCGTGTCCTCGCGCATGGTCTTCAGCAAGGCCACGGCATCGTCGCCCACGGGGTACATGCCGTTCTGCAGCAGCTGCTGGCGCACTTCGCGCGCATTGACGGCGCGGGTGAATTCGGCCCGCAGCTTGTCGACGATGGGCTGCGGCGTGTTGCGCGGCGCGTAGTAGGCGAACCAGGCAGCTGCGACCACGTCCTTGTAGCCGGCCTCGGCGAAGGTCGGCAGGCTGGGCATCAGCGGCGAGCGCTTGTCGCCGCTGGTGGCCAGCACCTTCACGCGGCCGGTGGTCTGCAGCTGGAGCGCGCCGCCCACGGTGTCGAAGTAAACCGGCACGGTGCCGCCCATCACGTCCTGACGCGCCGGCGTCGAGCCGCGGTAGGCGACGTGGACCATCTTCAGGCCGGCCGCGCGGTTGAGCATCTCGCCGAGAAAGTGCGAGGGTGTGCCGGCGCCGTAGGAGGCGAAGCTCAGGTTGTCGCCCTGGCTCTTGGCCCAGGCGATGAACTCCGGCAGCGTGTTGGCGGGCACCTCCTTGTGGACCACCAGCGCCAACTCGAAGCGCGCTGCATTGATGATCGGCACGAAGTCCTTGATCGGGTCGTAGGAGAGATTGCGGTAGGCGCTCGGGAACATGGTCATCATGCTGGCGGTGCCGAGCAGCAGGGTGCGGCCGTCGGGTGGCGCGGTCTTCACGGCCTCGACCGCGATGCGGCCGGCCGCGCCGGAGCGGTTGTCGACCACCAGCGACCCGAGCGAGTCGCGCACCTCGTGCGCGATCGCCCGCGTCAGCACGTCCTGCGTGCCGCCGGCGGGCACGCCGATCAGCACCTTGATCGGCTGGCCGGGGCTGAAGGCAGCTTGGGCGCCGGCCAGCGGCGCGAGCGCGAGGCCGCCGAGCGCGGCAAGGGCCTGGCGGCGGTCGATCGAAGCAAAGGGCATGGTTATCGTCTCCTGGGTGTGCCGTGGCGCCGCACGACTCTAGAGGCTCGACAATCGATTGATCAAATCAACTGTTCTGCGGAAAAACCCGATGGCCGAAGCGCTCAGACCGCTGGACGACCTGCTGCTGTACCGGCTCAGCCGCCTGCTGTCGGTGGCCGGCGGCATGGTCATCCGCCTGTGCGAAGGCCGCTTCGGCATCACGCGGCGCGAGTGGCGCCTGATCGCGACGCTGGCCAGCCGCGGCGCGCTGGGCTCCTCGCAGCTCGCAGAGCATGCGCAGCTGGACCGTGCGCGCACCTCGAAGGCAGTGGGCTCGCTGGTGGCGAAGGGGCTGGTCTTGCGCACCCAGCCGGGCGGCGACCGGCGTCATGTGCTGCTGCGCCTCACGGACAAGGGCAGCGTGCTCTATGCCGAACTCTTTCCGCTCGTGTCGGCGATCAATGCGCAGCTCATGTCGGTGCTCGACGAGCGCGCCGCCGCGCAGCTCGACGCGTCGCTGTCGCGTCTGCAGGCGCAGGCCGAAGCGATGGCCGCCGACGCGGTGCTGCCCAAGGCCGACCGCGGGCGGCGCGGTCCCTAGGCGGGCGCGGCTTGCGGCGGGGCCGTGTCCTCGATGCGCAGCCTGGGCAGGAACTGCGGGTACTCGCGCTGCATGAAGTCGATTAGCCCTTCGCGCACCGTGCAGCGCAAGTCGAAGGCCAGCGACGAAGACGCCGCGGTGCAGAGCACGCGGATCTGCATGCTGCGCTCGGTGGCATCGGTCACGCGCAGGTTGAAGAAGCGGCCGTCCCATTCGGGCGCTGCCTTCACGATGCGCTCCGCCTCCTCGCGCAGCGGCGCGAGCGGCATGCCGTAATCGGCATGGATGAAGACCGAGCCGAGCAGCTGCGCGTCGTGGCGGGTCCAGTTCTGGAACGGCTTCTCGATGAAGTAGCTGAGCGGCAGGATCATGCGCCGGTCGTCCCAGATCCTGAGCACGACGAAGGTGCCGGTGATCTCCTCGACGCGGCCCCATTCGCCTTCGACCACCAGCACGTCGTCCATGCGGATCGGCTGCGCCAGCGCGATCTGCAGGCCCGCGATGAGGTTGCTGAACACGGGCTTGGCGGCCAGGCCCGCCACGATGCCGATCACGCCCGCCGAGGCCAGCAGGCTGGCGCCGACCTGGCGTGCGCCCGGAATGGTCATCAGCATCATCGCGCCGCCGGCCACCAGCAGCACCGAATTGGCGGTGCGCGCGAGCACGCGCGTCTGCGTGAGCACGCGGCGCGCCTGCAGGTTGTCGGTCACGTCATGGGGATGCTGGGCCAGCACGCCCTCGGCGAAGCTGTTGACGGCCCTGACGGTGAGCCAGGTGACCGCGGCAATCAGCAGCAGCCCGTTCAGGTGCCGGACGCTTCCGATGAAGCGCAGGTCGTCGGGCGCAGCCTGCCACACCATCTGGAGCGCCGCCAGCGGCAGCACGACGCGCGCGGCATTCTCGATGCCGATCAGCATCGCGAACAGCGCGGGCGTGGAACGGGTCACGCGCTTGAGCACGATGCCGCCGAGGCGGTGGACCAGCAGCGCGAGCGGCACGACGATCAGGGCGGCCAGGCAGGGGCCGAACCACGCATGGGCGAGCAGCATTTCCTTGTTCATCAGGCAGCCTTGGGGAGGTTCTCGTCCAGGGGTTGCAGGATGCGTGCCGCATCGTCGCGCAACTGCGCGGCGATGCCAGTCGCCAGGTCGAGCCGGCGCAGCAGCCAGGGGCTGACGTCGTTGTCGAAGGGATCGGGCAGCGGGATCGGCCCGGCCAGCGTGGTGGCGGAGGCGCTCTCCGGCATCACCGGTCCGGTCGTGGGCGCGCTGCCGATGGCGGCCTCGATGCGCTCGGCGGTGCGCGCGAGCGGCCCTTCGATCTCGGCTGGCGTGAGCCGGTCGCGCCTGAGCACCAGCATCGACTTGACCGCACTCAGCTGCGCCAGCAACTGGTAGCTGTGCGCCTGCAGGTGCTCGAGCGGCTCGAGCGGCGGCTGCACCGCGCGCGGTTCCGACAGCGAGCGCTGCGTGGCCTGCACCAGCGCCGAGAGGCTGTCGTAGGCCTCGCGGCGCGCGAGCCGCCATTCGAGTTCGGGGCTGGTGACCACCGAGCGCAGCTGGCCGAGGCCCAGCGCCAGCCGGGCATGGCGCGCCTGCGCCGTGAGCGTTCGCGCCACCAGCGCCGGAATCTGGCTGCGCTCCCACGAGGGCAGCACGTAGCAGAAGGCCCAGGCCAGCGCGGCGCCGATCAGCGTGTCGGCCACGCGCTCGAAGAGCGCGAAGGTCGGGCTCATGCCGACGTTCAGCATGTGGGCCTGGAGCAGGCCGAGCACGGTGGCGGCCACGGAGGTGACCAGGTAGCGCCGCACCGCAAAGCCGTGCGCAATCGCCTGCGCCACCGTCACCGCGGCCAGCATGCCCAGCGGCGAGGGATGCGCGGACAGCAAGGCCACCGCGAGCACGCAGCCCAGCAACGTGCCGGCCACGCGGCTGTTGCGCCGCTCCAGCGTTTGCGACAGGCTGCCGCGCAACACCACCACGATGGTCAAGAGGATCCAGTAGTCGTGCGAACCCCAGGGCAGCATCACCGCGATCGCGTAGCCGGTGGCAATGGCGAGCGCGGCGCGGATCGCATGGCGCAGCGGCGGCGCATCCCAGCGCCACAGCGTGAGAAAGGGGCGCAGCGACCACTCGGTGGGACTCACGAACATCTGCCAGTTGGCCCGCACCACCGTGAGGTCGGGCTCGACATCGCCGCGCGCCATGGCCACCAGGCGCAGCACTTCGTCGTTGATGTGGCCGATGCGGCTGGCCAGGCCGCGCGCAAGCATCGCGGGCGTCGGCCCGATCTGGCCGGCGGGCGGCGGCGCGTCTTCGTCGTCGAGGTGGATGGCCGCCAGCTCGGGACGGCGATCGGGCACCGGGGCAGGCTCGCGGCCCAGCAGCAGCGTATCGGCCAGCGCTTCAGTCTCGTCGGCCAGCTCGTCGAGCACGCGCTGCATCTCGCAGAGCGCCGCGGCATGGCCGGGATGCGCCTTGAGCGCGTCGAGGTCAAGTTCGCTGGCCAGCAGCAGGTCGCGCAGCTCGAGCACCAGCACCAGCATGCCGGCCAGCCGCTGCCGGCGCGGCGTGCGCGGCGATTCGAGCACGATGTCGCGCGTCGCCTGCAGTTGGTCGGCCAGCGCGGCCTGCTCGCGCAGCAGCTGGCCGAGCAGCGAGGCCGGCACTTCGCGCACGTCGCCGGAATCGTCCCTGGGCGTGAACTGCCGGGCCTCGGTGCGCATCAGCGCGGCCAGCGAAAGCAGCACGTCGGCCATCGCCTGCACGCGGTAGCGGCCGTTGAGCGCATGGTTGGCGAGCACCGCGTAGATCACGTAGAGGCCGGCCCCGATGCCGAAGTGCAGCGTGCGTTCGAGCGCTTCGGTCATGCCCGTGGGTGCGGGCGTGGCCATCGAGAAGATCATCGAGAACATGACCGCAATCGCGATCGGAATGCCGCGCTTGCCCCAGGCCATGGCGACGAAGGCCAGGAAGGTCGCCGGCACCAGCAGCAGGCCGAGGCGCAGCGGCGCCGAGTGCAGCAGCTGCACGAAAAAGAACAGCGGCAGCCCGATCAGCGGCGACGGCAGCATCTGCCAGAACTTGCCGCGGCGCGGGCCGGGCAGGTCGGGCGGGGCGGTGACGATCACGCCGACGGCGGCCGCCGAGGCGGCCAGGGCGCCCAGCAGCAGATGCACGCCGCCGGAGATCAGCATCAGCCCGAAGGCGACCGACAGGCCGTTCGCGACGTAATGCGAGAGCGCCACGCGCAGCGCGGCGCGGCCCCGGTCCGCGGTGGCGCGCTGCGCCCGCATCACTTGGCGTCGTCGTCGTCCAGGGCGGGCCCGACAGGCGACTCGCGGCGCAGGCGCGTGAGCTTGCGCGGCGCCGGCGCGGCTGCCGTGTCGGCCGGTGCCTCGGCATCGGTCTGCGCACCGACGACGGTGCTGCGCGCGTAGACGTCGCCCGGGTGGGCCGAGGGATCGACGGCGCGCACGCGGTCGCTGGCGCGCAGCTTGTCGTCGACGCTGGCGAACTTCGAGTACTTGCCCAGGATCGGCACCAGCTGGCCATAGATCCGCGGGGCGCCGGCAAGGCACTCGCGCTGCTCGAGGAAGTCGGGCTCGCCGGTGAAATTGCCGATCAGGCCGCCCGCTTCGGTGACGATCAGCGAGCCGGCCGCCACGTCCCAGATGTTGAGGCCGGTTTCGAAGAAGGCATCGGTGAAGCCGGCCGCCACGTAGGCCAGGTCGAGCGCGGCCGCGCCGGGGCGGCGCAGGCCGGCGGCGCGCGGCATCAGGTCGGCCATGATGGCCAGGTACTGCTTGAAGTTGTCGCCGGTGCGGAAGGGGAAGCCGGTCGAGATCAGGCACTCGTTGAGCCGCGTGCGCTTGCTCACGCGCAGGCGGCGGTCGTTCATGAAGGCGCCGCGGCCCCTGGTGGCCGTGAAGAGGTCGTTGCGGCTGGGGTCGTAGATGACGGCCTGCTCGACCTTGCCCTTGATCGCGAGCGCGATCGAGACGCAGTAGACCGGGAAGCCGTGAATGAAGTTCGTGGTGCCGTCCAGCGGATCGATGATCCAGACGTAGTCGGAATCCTTGGCGCCGTGCTCGGTGCCCGATTCCTCGGCCAGGATGCCGTGCCCCGGGTAGGCGCCGAGCAGCGTCTCGATGATCGCTCGCTCGCTCGCGTGGTCGACTTCGGTGACGAAGTCGTTGACCTGCTTCTGCGAAATGCGCACCGCTTCGACATCGAGCGCGGCGCGGTTGATGATGGCGCCGGCGGCGCGGGCGGCCTTGACGGCCACGTTGAGCATGGGGTGCAGGTTGGGGGACGACATTGGATTGTGGGAAGAACGGCGGGCGGCGCCGGAACGCGCCCTGGAATGCGGCCCGGCGATGCGGGCGGCGAGAATCGGGGGATTTTACATGCGCACCCGATTCATCCTGATCCAGACCAGCCACGCCGGCAACGTCGGTGCTGCCGCGCGCGCCATGAAGACCATGGGCTTCGGCGATCTCGTGCTGGTCGCGCCGCGCTGGGCCAATGTGCTGCGGCGCGAGGAGACCATCCAGCGCGCGAGCGGGGCGCTGGACGTGCTGGCCAATGCGCGCATCGTCGAGACGCTGGACGAGGCGCTCGACGGCGTCACCCACCTGTGCGCGACCGCGATGGTGCCGCGCGACTTCGGCCCACCCACGCGCACGCCGCGCGAGCACCTGGAGCCGCTCGCCAAGGATGAGGGGCAGCACGTGGCCTTCCTGTTCGGCTCGGAGCGTTTCGGCATGCGCAACGAGGATGTCTACCGCTGCCATGTCGCGCTCAGCATTCCGACCGATCCGAGCTTCGGCTCGCTGAACCTCGGCGCGGCGATCCAGGTGATTGCCTACGAATGGCGGCTCGCGCTGGGCGGCTACGCGGTGCGGGATGCCACCGCACCGGTCCAGGCGGCCGATGCTCAGGCCGTGGCTGGCATGCTCGAACACTGGGAGCGCTCGCTGGTGCAGATCGGCTTTCTGGACCCCGAGGCGCCCAAGAAGCTGATGCCGCGGCTGCAGCAGCTCTTCAACCGCGCGCAGCCGACGCCGGAGGAGATTCACATCCTGCGCGGCATCGCCAAGGCGATGGCGGATGCGTCGCAGAAAACCCCATCGCGCGTGCGCGATGACCCGAGCCCTTAGACTGCGCGGCCCATATAGCCATAACAAGAACATCCATGTTCTCGCGCCTGCGCTCCGACATCCAGTGCATCCTCGACCGCGATCCGGCCGCCCGGACGCGCTGGGAAGTGTTGACCCTCTATCCGGGCCTGCATGCCGTGGTGCTGCACCGCCTTGCGCACTGGTGCTGGGGCCATGGCCTGAAGTGGATCGGGCGCTTCATCTCGCAATGCTCGCGATGGTTCACCGGCATCGAGATCCATCCGGGCGCGATCGTCGGCGACCGCGTGTTCTTCGATCATGCGATGGGCGTGGTGGTCGGCGAGACCGCCGAGATCGGCGACGGCTGCACGATCTACCAGGGCGTGACGCTCGGCGGCACCTCGCTCTACAAGGGCGCCAAGCGGCATCCGACGCTGGGCAAGGACGTGGTGGTCAGTGCAGGGGCCAAGGTGCTCGGCGGCTTCGTGGTCGGCGACGGCGCCAAGATCGGAAGCAACGCCGTCGTGATCAAGCCGGTGCCTGCGGGCGCCACGGCAGTGGGCATTCCGGCGCGCATCATTCCGTCGAAGGCGGGCACCAGTGCCGACGTCACGACCGCCGACAGGAAGTTCACGGCCTACGGGATCACGATGGAAGACGACCCGTTGTCGCAGGCCATGAAGGGGCTGATCGACAACGCGTCGGGCCAGGATCACCAGATCGCGCTGCTGTGGCAGGCGATCGAGGCCTTGTCCGCGCAGCCCGGAAAGAAGGATTGCGTGCCGGGCGATGCGGCGCGGGAAGAGTGCTTCGAGGCGGAGCGCCTGACGCAGCTGGTGGGGAAGTGAACTTGCTCCCTCTCCCTCTGGGAGAGGGTTGGGGTGAGGGCGGGGCGTTGGGCCTTCGGTTGCATGCTTTGTTGAGGCCGGAGCCGGGAGTTCGCCCCGGCGAAAGGTGATTCAACGCGACCGGATCGCCGACTTCGGCCGGAACGCCTTGCACACCGATTCGTCGGTTTCCAGATAAGGCCCGCCGATCAGGTCGATGCAGTAGGGCACCGCGGCGAAGATGCCCGGCACCACCTGCGCGCCCTGGGCGTCCTTCAATCCTTCGAGCGTCTCCGCGATCGCCTTCGGCTGCCCCGGCAGATTGATGATCAGGCTGCGATCGCGGACGACCGCCACCTGGCGGGAAAGAATCGCCGTTGGCACGAAGCGCAGGCTGATCTGCCGCATCTGCTCGCCGAAGCCGGGCATTTCCTTGTGCGCCACGGCGAGCGTCGCTTCCGGCGTCACGTCGCGCAGGGCCGGCCCGGTGCCGCCGGTCGTCAGCACCAGCGAACAGCCGGCGTCCACCAGCTCGATCAGCGCCGCGCTGATGCCCGCCTGTTCGTCGGGAATCAGTCGCGGCTCGAAGCGGATCGGGTTGCGCAGCGCGCGCTGCAGCCATTCCTGCAGCGCGGGCAGGCCCTTGTCCTCGTAGACGCCGCTGGAGGCGCGGTCGCTGATCGAGACGATGCCGATGCGCACCGGGTCGAATGTGCCGACTTCGCTCATGCGTCCTCCTCGCGCGACTGTTCCGAGGCCTCGGCCGCATGGTCGTCGGTGCCATGCACGCCCAGCTGCGCGCGCACGATCTGGAACACCTCGCGGTAGGCCTTGCCCTGGCGCGGCGCCTCGCCGGGCGGTCCGGCCTTGATGTCCTTGCGCGCCTGACGCACCAGCGCGCGCAGCTGCTGGGCGTCGGTGCCGGGATGGGTTTCGATCCAGCCGCCGAGCGCGTCGTCGTCGGCAATCAGGCGGTCGCGCCAGCGTTCGGCGTCGTGCAGGATCGCGGTCTCCTGGGCCGGGCCGCGGTTCTGCTCGTCGAGTGCGCTGCGCACGGCGTCGAGTGTCGCCGCATCGAGGCCGCGCATCAGCTTGCCGATGAACTGCATCTGGCGCCGCTTGCCTTCGAAATTGGTGATGCGCTTGGCTTCTTCGATCGCGTCCTTCAGCTTCTCGCCGAGATCGAGTTTGTCGAGCAGGCCGGCGCGCAACGTGAGCAGGGCTTCGCCCAGCGCCTGCAGTTCGGTGCTTTCGCGCTTGAGATCGGTTCTGCTTGCTGCGTCGGTGCCCTTGAGCTCGCGCTTGAGCTCCAGATCGAGTTCGCTGCCTTCGGCCACGAACTGGCCGCGGACGAAGTAGCCTTTTTTGGGTTTGCGGGACATAGAGGCAATCGTTGGCCGCACCATCGGGAACAGGGGGCGCAAGTATCATAGCCAACACATGAGCACATCTTCATCGCGCGCCGATTCCGGCTTCGCCTACACCCGCCCCTTTTTCGAAAACCTGGTCGATTCGGCCCTGGCGCATGCCAAGAAGCTCGGCGCCACCGACGCCGGCGCGGAGGCGTCCGAGGGCTGTGGCCTCAGCGTCTCGGTGCGCAAGGGCGAACTCGAGAACGTCGAGCGCAACCGCGACAAGTCGCTCGGCGTCACGGTCTATGTGGGCCATCGGCGCGGCAATGCCAGCACTTCCGACTTCTCCGAGGCCGCCGTCGCGCAGACGGTGCGGGCGGCCTACGACATCGCGCGCTTCACGGCCGAGGATCCGGTCAGCGGCCTGCCCGACGAAGCGGACATCGTCACCGACCAGCCCGATCTCGACCTGTTCCATCCCTGGAACATCAGCAGCGAGCATGCCGCTGCGCTGGCGCTCGAATGCGAGGCCGCAGCACTGTCGACGGACAAGCGCATCACCAACAGCGAAGGCGCAGGCGTCTCGGCGCAGCAAAGCCATTTCTTCAGCGCCCATACGCGCGGCTTTCGCGGCGGCTATGCGAGCTCGCGGCACTCGATCTCGGTAGCGCCGATCGCCGGCAAAGGCGACGATATGCAGCGCGACGCCTGGTACAGCTCGATGCGCTCGGCCGAGGAGCTCGCGAGCCCGGCGGCCGTCGGGCGCTATGCGGCTGAACGCGCGCTGAGCCGCCTCAAGTCGCGCAAGATCAAGACCACTGAATGCCCGGTGCTTTTCGAGTCGCCGATGGCGGCCGGGTTGCTGGGCGGCCTGGTGCAGGCCACCAGCGGCGGTGCGCTCTACCGCAAGAGCAGCTTCCTGCTCGACTCGCTCGGCACGCAGGTGCTGGCCAAGCACATCGACGTGCTCGAAGATCCGCACATCCTGCGCGGCAAGGGCAGCTCGCCCTTCGACGACGAGGGCGTGACCACCCGCAAGCGCAAGGTGGTCGACGGCGGCCGACTCGAGGGCTATTTCCTGAGCACCTACTCGGCGCGCAAGCTGGGCATGAAGACCACCGGCAATGCCGGTGGTTCGCACAACCTCACTCTGAGCTCGCGGCTGACGAAGAAGGGCGACGATCTCGATGCCATGCTCGCCAAGCTCGGCACCGGTCTGTTCGTGATCGAGCTCATGGGGCAGGGCGTCAACTACGTGACGGGCGACTACTCGCGCGGCGCCAGCGGCTTCTGGGTCGAGAAGGGCAAGATCGCCTTTCCGGTGCAGGAGATCACGATTGCCGGCAACTTGAAGAGCATGCTGCTCGGCATCGAGGCGATCGGTGCCGATGCCTACAACTACGGTGCGAAGACCACCGGTTCGATCCTGGTGAACCGGATGAAGGTCGCCGGAAGCTAAACCGCGTCTGCGAGCAGCGCCTCGCGCACCCTGGCGATGGCGTTGAGGTAGGGCGTGGTGAAGCCGTCCAGAGGCGCATCGGGCGCCAACCAGCTGAAGCTGAAAACGAGCCCGTCTTCTTCCGGGCTGCCCATGGCCACGTGGTCGAAGGTCTCGGGCAGCGGCGATGGTGCGCGCATCAGGAACAGGTGCCAGAGCTGGGCATGCCGGCGCACGTTGCCTTCGATGCCGGCCTCGCATTCGCGGTCCAGCGTGCCCAGCGGCTGCAGTTCGCCGCGATAGTCGATGCCCGACTCTTCCAGCAGCTCTCGCCGCACGGCGTCTTCTGGCGCTTCCCCGGGCTCCACCGTGCCCTTGGGCAACTGCATGCTCCTGTCGCCGGGATGGTGGAAGACCAGCAGGCGGCCGCGGTCGTCCACCACGCAGGCGCAGGCCTTGTGGATCGCGGTGCGTGCCGTCATCCTCAGCCGCCCGAGAGCGCGGCCTTCACGGCAGCACTGACCTGGCCCATGTCGGCTTTGCCGGCCAGGCGGGTCTTGACCGCGCCCATCACCTTGCCCATGTCGCCGGGGCCCGCTTTGCGACCAAGTTTTTCGCCGAGTTCGGCCACGATGGCCCCGACCTCGGCCGCGATCTCGTCCGCGCCCATGCGCTGGGGCAGGTACACCTCCAGCACCTTGATCTCGGCGGCTTCCTTGTCGGCCAGGTCGGTGCGGCCGCCCTGGGTGAAGGCGGCGACCGAGTCCTTGCGCTGCTTGACCAGCTTGTCGACGATGGCCACGACCATCGCATCGTCGAGCTCGATGCGCTCGTCGACTTCCTTCTGCTTGAGGGCGGCGAGCAGCAGGCGGATGGTGCCCAGGCGCTCCGAGTCCTTGGCGCGCATCGCGGTCTTCATGTCTTCGGTGATCTGGTCCTTGAGACTCATGGCAGGCTTTCTTGACAGGCTAAAAACAAAAGCCGCGGCAGGTATCCCTGGCGCGGCTCTGAACCGGACGCTGGCTTCGGCGCCAGCGCGGCGGATGCTCAGTACAGCTTCTTGGGAAGCTGCATGCTGCGCACGCGCTTGTAGTGGCGCTTGACCGCTGCGGCCTTCTTGCGCTTGCGCTCGGCGGTCGGCTTCTCGTAGAACTCGCGGGCGCGCAGGTCGGTCAGCAAGCCGAGCTTTTCGATGGTGCGCTTGAAGCGGCGCAGCGCGACGTCGAAGGGCTCGTTTTCTTTAACGCGGATGGTGGTCATTTAAAAATCGGTCTTTGTTGAATTTGGCCTGGGGAAGATCGGGCCCCGGGCCGGGGTTCCTCAACTGATCATGGGGTAGGCCGTTGAGGGGAGGCCAAAGTTAGCCCGACATTATAGCGCGTGAGCGCAGGCATGGGCGCTGGCCCAGGCCCACTGGAAGTTGTAACCGCCGAGCCAGCCGGTCACGTCGACCACTTCGCCGATGAAATACAGGCCGCGCTGCTTGGATTCCATGGTTTGCGAAGACAGCTCGCGGGTGTCGATGCCGCCGGCCGTGACCTCGGCCTTCTTGTAGCCCTCGGTGCCGCTGGGGGTGATCTGCCAGCGTGCGATGCGCTCGGCCAGCGCGGCGAGCGCCCGGTCGGCCGCTTCGTTGATCGGACGCTGCAGCGCTGCGTCCTGCCCGACCCAGGCGTCCGCCAGCCGCGCGGGCACCAAGCCGGCCAGTTCGTTGCCGATGCGCTTGCGCGAGCGTTGCTTGGCCTCGCCGAGCGAGGCGCGCACGTCCACCCCCGGCGCGAAATCGATGGTGAGCGGGGCGCCCGGTTGCCAGTAGCTCGAAATCTGCAGCACCGCCGGGCCCGAGAGGCCGCGATGGGTGAAGAGCAGGTCTTCGAGGAAAACTGTGCGATCTTTCTTGGCGCCGGTTTCGATCTGCACCGGCAGCGCCAAGCCGGCCAGCTCGGCGTAGGGCGACCAGGCTTCGCCGCCGAAAGTCAGGGGCACCAGAGCGGGACGCGGCGCGACCACGCGCAGACCGAACTGCGCCGCGAGCCGGTAGCCGAAATCGCTGGCGCCGAGCTGGGGAATGGAAAGGCCGCCCGTCGCAATCACCAGCTTGGACGTCTGGACGCTGCCCCGGCTGGTTTCGATCCGATAGCCCCCTCCATCCGAGAACGCGATCTCGCCGACGCTGCAGGGCTGCCAATGCGCGACGCCGCCGGCCGCGCACTCGGCCAGCAGCATGTCGATGATCTGTTGCGAGCTGCCGTCGCAGAAGAGCTGGCCCTTGTGTTTTTCGTGGAAAGCGATGCCGTGGCGCTGCACCAGTTCGATGAACTGCTGCGGCGTGTAGCGCGACAGCGCCGAGCGGCAGAAATGCGGGTTGTCGCCGATGAAATGGCGCTGCGGCGCGCGCACGTCCAGGTCGCGGTTGGTGAAGTTGGCGCGCCCGCCGCCCGAGATGCGGATCTTTTCGGCGATGCGCTCGCCGTGGTCGATGAGCAGCACCTTCAGGCCGCGCTGGCCCGCCAGTCCGGCGCAGAAGAGACCGGCGGCACCCGCGCCGACGACCACCGCGTCGAACGCGGTCATTCAGCAAACCTCCGCGCTGCGCGCTGCGGTGCGAGCCCCTTCGGGCGGCAGGGCGGGACTCATCCCTTCCACACGAACGGGAACTTCAGCTGCTTGAAGAAGCCGTTGGGCACGTAGTCGCCGACCACGCCGTAGCGCTCTGGCCAGAGCCTGGTGCTCTTGACGGCCGTGCCGAAGAGATAGTCGAGAAAGGCGTAGTGCGCGGCGTAGTTCTTGTCGATCGCCTCGTCGTCCTGGCTGTGGTGCCAGTGATGGAAGTTGGGCGTGACGATGAGGTAGCGCAGCGGCCCGAGGCGCACGCTCACGTTGCAGTGGTTGAAGACCGCCTGGAAGCCGACCACCACGATGTAGGCGTCGATCACTTCCTTGCTGAAGCCCAGCACGTAGATCGGCGCTAGCACCAGCGTGCGCGTGATCAGCAGCTCGAGGATGTGCTGGCGCGAGCCGGCCATCCAGTCCATGCTCTTGACGCTGTGGTGCACCGCATGCAGGCGCCACAGGAGCGGCACCTCGTGGTAGGCGCGGTGCGTCCAGTACTGCACCAGGTCGGCCACCAGGATGATCAGCAGCACGCCGGCCCAGAAGGGCAGCCCCGCGATCCAGCCGCGCACGCCGTCGTTGGCGGCCCAGCCGAAGAGCTTGTGCACCAGCAGGTTGGTCGCCAGCAGCACGAAGCCCACGATCATGTGGTTGACGACGAAATGGTGAAAGTCCGTCTGCCACTCGGCGCGGAACACCGGCTGGTCCTTGCGGTGCGCGAACAGTTTCTCGATGAAGATGAAGATCAGCGAAGAGCCCAGCAGGTCGAGGATGAACCAGTCGAGCCCGATGTAGGGCGTGTTGTCGGCGAAGTCGTTGACCGGCACCTTGTGGCCGCCGAGCAGCGCCGCCGCGGCCACCAGCAGGAAGGCGAAGGAGGAGAGCCAGCGCGAGCGGTTGAAGATGATGTTCACCAGCGAGAGGCCGCCGGAAATCACCATCGCAACGAGCAGCACGATGCGCATCACGTCGACGTTGTAGCTGCGGCGCAGCTCGGGCGTGCTGAGGTACTGCGGGAAGTGGAACACGAGCACGCCCAGGAAGCACAGGATGCCCAGCGAGAGCGCGATGGTGCCGGTGACCAGGCCCTTGCCGCGTTGCAGCTCGCCATGGCTTTCGGTGAATTCATTGAGTTTTTCGAGCTCCAGCATCCTGATCTCCCGCCCGTGTTCGAGGGCTGGAGGATTCTAGGGGTGGCGCCGGAACGTGCCGACAGGCCGAACGGCCGATTCAGGTGCCGAAGCGCGTCGCCGGCAGGCCCGCCGCGGCAAGGCCGCGCAGCACGTCGCCGACCACGATCACGGATGGGCTGCCGAGCCCGGCTGCCGCCAGGTCGAAAGGCAGGCGCGCGAGCGTGGTCGCGATGTGGCGCTGCTGCGGCAGGCTCGCATGCTGGATCACGGCCACCGGCGTGTCGCCCGCCAGGCCGTGCAGCAGCTCGTTCTGGATATGGGCCACGCCCGTGACGCCCATGTAGATCACCAGCGTGAGCCGCGCGTCGCGCGCAGTGGCGGCCAACTGCCGCCAGTCGGTCGGATGCTGGTCGGCCGCATGGCCCGTCTTGGCGTGGCCGGTGACGAACACCACGCCCTGCGCGTGGTCGCGGTGCGTGAGCGGCACGCCCAGCGCGGTGACGGCGGCGAGGCCAGCCGTGATGCCGTTGATCACCCGCACCTCGATGCCTTCTTCGCGCAGGTGCTCCACCTCCTCGCCGCCGCGGCCGAAGATGAAGGGGTCGCCGCCCTTGAGGCGCACCACGGTCTCGCCCTCGCGCACCGCGGTGATCATGAGCCGCTCGATGAAGGCCTGCGGCGTGCTCCTGCAGCCGCCGCGCTTGCCGACATGGACGATGCGCGCGCCGGGCCGCGCGTAGGCCAGGATCTCCTCGCTGACCAGGTCGTCGACCAGGAGCACGGTGGCCGCCTGGATCGCCTTGACGGCCTTGATCGTGAGCAGTTCGGGATCGCCGGGGCCGGCGCCGACCAGGGTGCAGCTGCCGTGATGGGAAAGGGTGCTCATGGGTGCTCCACCTGTTGGGCCAACTGCAGGACATGCTCGACCTGCTGCGCGATCGCGTCCGGCACCGGCGCCTGGCCGGCCAGCACGCGCCGCGTGTAGTCGGCCGTGGTCTCGATGTCGATTTCTTTGGGCAGCCCGGGCACCTCGGCTTGCGTGCCGGGCTCCTGGGTCTGCAGTGCGACGCGCCGGCCGCGCACGAAGCCGTCGACCTGCGCGGTGCGGCGCGGGTCGGCCACGCTCTCGCCCTCGAGTCCGCGCGAGAGCAGGGCGGTCATGCCCAGCAGCTCGAAGGTCGCTGCCATGGACTCGGCGTAGGCGGGATGCGTGTAGCTGCCGACCACCACGCAGGCGCCTTGCGTCGGTTGCATCAGCTTGACCACGCTGTGGCCGGGGTTGCGCAGGCCGACCACGCGGCGCACGTCGAGCAGGCGCTTGAGGCCGGGGCTGAGCAGCTCGGTCGGTGCGAAGACCGCCTCTCCGTTCGCGATGGGCCGGATGGCCGCGAGCGGCTGCACGTCGAGGGCCGCGAGCACGTTGGAGGCCAGCACCCGGGTCGATTCGGTGGCCGCGCCATGCACCAGCACCGGCAGACCTTCGCGGGCCAGCAGCAGCGCGAGCAAGGGCGTGAGCACCGGCAGCCGGCGCGCGCCGTTGTAGCTGGGCAGCACCACCAGCGGCCGGCCGGTGGCGGGAAAGCGCGCCAGGCGCGCATGGGTGGCATCGAGAAAGCCGGCCATCTCATCCGGCGTCTCGCCCTTGATGCGCATGGCCAGGCAGAAGGCGCCGGTTTCCAGGTCGGTCACGGTGCCGTCGAGCACCTGGCCGAAGAGGTCCGCGGCCTGCTCGCGGTTGAGCGGCCGCGCGCCGCGCGCGCCGCGGCCGATTTCCTTGATGTAGTGGCTGATTCCCATGGGTAGGCCCATTGTCCCGCAAGGCTTATGCCGCAATACGGCTGCGCTTATGCCCTGGAAGGCAGGAAGGGAAGCCGTCCATGCGCTCATGATTGCTCGGCCAGGGCCGGTGCCGCGCTCGCGCGCACCATGCGCTTGAGCTCGGGCAGGCAGGAGCCGCAATTGGTGCCGCATTTCAGCGCGCCCTGCAATGTGGCGAGGCGATCGCCTTCGGGACCCGAAGCGGCCGCCAGGTGCTCGCCGATGGCGGTCTGCGTCACGCCGAAGCAGCTGCAGATGACCTTGCCGCGCGCCGCCACGCCGGCCGGGGCGGCGGCGCCGGGCTTGAGCAGCTGGCGGCCATAGGCCTGTGCGGGCAACTGGTCCTGCAGCAAGGTCTTGATCCAGGCCTCCGCACGCGTGTCGCCGGCCAGCAGGAAGCCTTCGAGGTGTGCGTCCTGGCCGTCGCGCACCAGCCGCGCAGCGCGCCGCTGCCCGTGCTTGGCATCGGCATAGCGCAAGGTGTCGGTGCCGCCGAGCCCCAACAGTCCCTCGATGCGGGCGAGCACATCGTTGGAAGGCGCGTCGTAGGCGGCCGCGCGAAAGAGGATGCCGGTGCGCTCCGGCCCGCTGCCCTCCAGGGCGCCGCCGGTGCCGAACGGTACGCAGCTGGCAAAGGGGAAGGACGGCATCAGTGCGCGCAGAGCCTCGCGGATGTCCAGGGACGCGTCCCGCGGCAGCCATGCCACCGCCAGCAAGGACCAGGGCAGTTCGGCCTTGAGGATCTTGACGGCCGCGTGCTTGAGTTCGGGCTGCTTCGAATCGGGGCAGAAGGCCGGCGTCGTGAGCGCATTGACGCCGGCCAATGGCTCGCCGGTGCTGGAGCGGCCGCTGAGATATTCGCCGCCCCAGTGCATGGCGATGAACGCCTGGCTCATCCCCACCTCGGCGCTGGCCGCGACGGGCAGCACGATCGAGCCGCGCCGCGAGGTGACGTGCACCAGGTCGCCCTCCTTCAACTGGCGGCGCGCCATGTCCTGCGCATGCATCTGCACCGTCGGCTCCGCTGCGTGGCCGAACAGGCGGCCCAGCGTGCCGGTGCGGCTCATGCCGTGCCACTGGTCGCGCAGGCGGCCGGTGTTGAGCGAGAACGGAAAGCGCGCCTCGCGGGCTTCGGCCACCGGCTTGTAGGCGACGTCGGCAAAGCGCGCGCGGCCGTCGGGCGTGGCGAACACGCCGTCTTCGTAGAGGCGCGCACGGCCGGTGGTCTCGCCTTCGCGCAGCGGCCACTGCTGCGGCGCGGCCTCGAGCATCGCGTAGCTCATGCCGGTGATGTCGAGATCGCGGCCGCGCGTGGATTCGCGGTGCTCGTTCCACACGGCTTCCGCACTCGCATAGGGGAACAGCGTGTTCGCACGCGCCAGCCGTGTTTCGAGCCGGCGCGCGAAATCCATCGCGATGGCCCAGTCGTCGCGCGTCTCGCCCGGTGCCGCGACGGCCGGCCGCACCCGCGAGACGCAGCGCTCGCTGTTGGTGACGGTGCCGTTCTTCTCGCCCCAGGTGGTGGCCGGCAGCAGCAAGTCGGCGAAGTCGCAGGTGGCGGTGGTCGAGAAGGCTTCCTGCACGACCACGAATTCGCAGCGTTCGAGCGCGCGGCGCACGGTGGCCTGGTCGGGCATCGACTGCGCGGGGTTGGTGCAGGCGATCCAGAGCGCGCGGATCTCGCCGTCGGCGGCGGCCTGGAACATCTCGACTGCGGTCTTGCCGGGCTTCTCCGGCACCGAAGGCACGCCCCAGAGAGCGGCGACCTCGGCACGATGCTGCGGGTTGGCGAGGTCGCGGTGCGCCGACAGCAGGTTGGCCAGGCCGCCCACTTCGCGGCCGCCCATCGCGTTGGGCTGCCCGGTCAGCGAGAAGGGGCCGGCGCCGGGCCTGCCGATCTGCGCCGTCGCGAGGTGCAGATTGATCAGTGCCGCATTCTTGGCGGTGCCCGACGACGATTGGTTGAGGCCCTGGCAGTAGAGGCTCAGCGTCGCGGCCGAGGTGGCGAACAGGCGCGCGGCCTGCAGCAGGTCGTCCTTGGAGATGCCGCAGACCTGCGCCACGCGATCGGGCGTGCAGTCGCGCACGGTGGCCTTGAGCGCCTCGAAGCCGCTGGTGTGGGCGGCGATGTAGCGCGCATCGGTCCAGCCTTCCCACAGCATCAGGTGCAGCATGCCGTTGAAGAGCATCACGTCGGTGCCCGGCTGGATGGCCAGGTGCAGGTCGGCGATCTCGCAGGTGTCGGTGCGGCGCGGATCGGCCACGACGATCTTCATCGCCGGGTTGGCCGCCTTCGCATCCTCGATGCGGCGGAACAGGATCGGATGGGCCCAGGCGGTGTTGCTGCCGGCGATGAACAGGCACTCGGCGTGCTTCAGGTCGTCGTAGCAGGCCGGCGGCGCGTCGGCGCCCAGCGTTTTCTTGTAGCCGGCCACCGCGCTGCTCATGCACAGGCGCGAATTGGTGTCGATGTTGTTGGTGCCGATCAGGCCCTTGGCCAGCTTGTTGAAGACGTAGTAGTCCTCGGTGAGCAACTGGCCCGAGACGTAGAAACCGACGGCGTTCGGGCCTTGCTCGCGCACGACCTGGGCGAACTTGTCGGCGGCCGTGTCGAGCGCAGTGTCCCAGCCGACGGCCTCGGGCGCCACACCGCGCTCGGCACGCCGCATCGGCTGCAACAGCCGCGTCTGCCGCGTGACCGCCGCGCTGGCGGTCAGGTGCAGCGTCGAGCCCTTGGTGCACAGGCGGCCGAAGTTGGCCGGGTGCTCCGGGTCGCCGCGCACGCCGGTGATCTGCGCGCCATCGGATTCGATGATCACGCCGCAGCCGACACCGCAGTACGGGCAGGTGGAGCGTGTTTCGTTCATGGCATGCCTTCAGGCTGCGACGGAGCGCTTCGGTCCCGCGACGGGGCGTTCGAGATCGGTGGCATGCGTCGCGAGTTCGCCTGCATCCAGATGGACCACACCGTCCGCGACCTTCACCGCGAAGCGCGGCGTGCATCCTTCATCCGGCGATTTCGCGCAGCCGTCGTCGAGCCCGATCGCCCAGTTGTGCAGCGGGCAGGCCACGCTGGTGCCGAACACGATGCCCTGGCTCAGCGGGCCGCCCTTGTGCGGGCAGCGGTCGAGCAAGGCGAAGACCTGGTTCTCGGCATTGCGGAATACCGCCACGTCCACGCCCGCAGGTCGTGCAACGCGTCGCGCGCCGAGCACGGGGATGTCGTCGATGCGGCAGATGACTTTCCATTCACTCATGGGGGTCTCTCTAGGTTTTGAGGTTGGAATACAGGCCGGTGATGCGATCCATGATCGCCAGCAGGTTCTCGCTGGTGACGAACACGTCGGACATGAGCTTGGGCGACGCGCTCGCGCCTTCCAGACGCTGAAGGCCGTGGTTGAAGAACACCCACTGCGCGTCGGCCAGCACCAGCTCCTCCTTGATCTGCGTCGTGACCTCGGGCGCACTGCGCAGGGTTTCGAGTGCTGCAACGAACTCCGAGCGCGCCTTGGCGATCTCGGCCGCGCTGCCCGTCGGGTCGATCTGCAGGGCACTGGCCAGGTAGAACTTGGCCATGCGTTGCGACAGCATGCGCTGACGGCCCGCGATGTTGACCAGCTTGCCCACCGACTTGCCCGAGGCCGCTTCGTACTGCACCGTGCCCTGGTGCGCCAGGGCGAGCACGGCGGCATCCAGCTTGACGACCTTTGCCGCTTCGTTCTTGCCGGGAGCGGGGCCCGTCAGTTCTCTCTTGAAATCGTTCCAGGCACCGTCGAGCGTGTCGTAGGTGCCGCGGATGGTGGGGGTAGGCGCGAAGGTCTTGAGCTCCACCAGTTGGCGGTCGAACAGGGCGATGGACCGGTCCAGCACCTGCTGGGCGTTGCGCGTCTCCACTTTTTGCACCAGCGCCAGGTAGGCCTTGCTCGCGCGCTGCGAGAGCATGCGCTGGCGCCCCGCCTTGTTGATGGCGTCGTTGAGGTCGGCCACCTGGGCGCGTGCGCCCAGGCCGATCAGGGCGGTCGAGGCGATGAAGAGCCGTCTTTTCAAACCACTTCTCCGGCTTGCGGTTTTCATGCCGCCAGCGGCGTGAACTGCCGCACGTCGACCGAGGCCTGGCTCGACTCGAACCACGGATCGGGTTCGCCGTCGAGTGCGAACTGCAGCCGCTCCCACAGCGCCTTGCGGCCTTCGGCGTCCTCGAGAATCTTCTTCTTCACATAGTCCAGGCCCACACGGCCGATGTAGTGCACCGTGCGCTCGAGGTACCAGCCCTCTTCGCGGTAGAGCTGCAGGAACGCCCCCGCGTACTCCATCACCTCCTCGGAGGTCTTGACCTTCACGAGGAACTGCGCCACCTCGGTCTTGATGCCGCCGTTGCCGCCCACGTAGAGTTCCCAGCCCGAGTCGACGCCGATCACGCCCACGTCCTTGATGCCGGCCTCCGCGCAGTTGCGCGGGCAGCCCGAGACCGCGAGCTTGACCTTGTGCGGCGAGTACATGGCCCACAGCGCGCGCTCGAGGTCCTTGCCCATCTGCGTCGAGTCCTGCGTGCCGAAGCGGCACCACTCGCTGCCGACGCAGGTCTTCACCGTGCGCAGCGACTTTGCGTAGGCAAAGCCCGAGGGCATGCCGATGTCCTTCCAGACGTTCTCCAGGTCTTCCTTCTTCACCCCTAGGAGGTCGATGCGCTGTCCACCGGTGACCTTGACGGTCGGGATCTTGTACTTGTCGGCCGCGTCCGCAATGCGGCGCAGTTCGTCGGGCGTGGTGTGGCCGCCCCACATGCGGGGGATCACCGAATAGGTGCCGTCCTTCTGGATGTTGGCGTGGCTGCGCTCGTTGATGAAGCGGCTCTGCGGGTCGTCCTTGGCCTCCTTGGGCCAGGTCGAGATCAGGTAGTAGTTGACGGCCGGGCGGCAGGTCGCGCAGCCGTTGGGCGTGCGCCAGCCGAGGCCGCGATAGACCTCATCGTGCGTGAGCCAGTGTTCCTTGCGGATCGCGTCGCGCACGTCCTGGTGGCTGGCGTCGGTGCAGCCGCAGACCGCCTTCTTCTTCGGCGTGGCCGAGTAGTCGCCACCGGCGGTGAACATCAGGATCTGTTCCACCAGCCCGGTGCACGAGCCGCAGGAGGCGCTGGCCTTGGTGTGCTTCTTGACCTCTTCGAGCGTGAACAGGCCCTTGTCCTTGATGGCCTTGCAGATGGTGCCCTTGCTGACGCCGTTGCAGCCGCAGACCTCGGCGTCGTCGGGCATGCTGGCGGCCTTGCTGTGGCCTTCGTGGCCGGTGTCGCCGATGTTCGATTCGCCGAACATCAGCTTGTCGCGGATGTCGCTCACGCTGCGGCCGTCGCGCAGCAGCTTGAAGTACCAGCTGCCGTCGACCGTGTCGCCGTAGAGGCAGGCGCCGACCAGCTTGTCGTCCTTGATCACCAGCTTCTTGTAGACGCCGCCGAAGGGGTCGCTCATCACGATCTCCTCGGTGCCTTCGCCGCCCATGAACTCGCCGGCGCTGAAGAGGTCGATGCCCGTCACCTTGAGCTTGGTCGAGGTCAGCGATCCGAGGTAGCGGCCGATGCCGAACTGCGCGAGATGGTTGGCCGCCACCTTGGCCTGCTCGAACAAGGGTGCGACCAGCCCGTAGGCGATGCCGCGGTGAGCCGCGCATTCGCCCACCGAGTAGATGCGCGCGTCGGTCACGGTCTGCATGGTGTCGGTGACCACGATGCCGCGGTTGCAATGCAGGCGCATCTTCTCGGCCAGCTCGACGTTGGGCCGGATGCCCACGGCCATCACGACCAGGTCGGCCGCGACCTCGGTGCCGTCCTTGAAGCGGATGGCCGCAACGCGTCCTTCATCGTTGCCGACCAGCTCCTGCGTCTGCGCGCCGATCAGGAACTTGAGCCCGCGGTCTTCCAGCGACTTCTGCAGCAGCTTTCCCGCCACGTCGTCGAGCTGGCGCTCCATGAGCCAGGGCATGACATGCACCACGGTCACGTTCATGCCGCGCAGCATCAGGCCGTTGGCCGCTTCCAGGCCCAGCAGGCCGCCGCCGATGACCACCGCGTTCTTGTGCGTCTTCGCGGTCTCGATCATGTAGTCGGTGTCGGCGATGTCGCGGTAGGCGATCACGCCCTTCAGGTCCTTGCCCGGGACGGGCAGCATGAAGGGGTTGGAGCCGGTGCACATCAGCAGGCGGTCGTAGGCGGCCTCGGTGCCGTCCTCGGCCCGCACGATGCGCTTGACGCGATCGACCTCGACCACCTTCTTGCCGGCGTGCAGCGTGATGTTGTTCTCGGCGTACCACTCCCAGCTGTTGAGCACGATCTCGTCGACCGTCTGCTCGCCGGCGAGCACCGGCGACAGCAGGATGCGGTTGTAGTTGGGATGCGGCTCGGCGCCGAAGACGGTGATGTCGTAGAGATCGGGCTCGATCTTCAGCAGCTCTTCGAGCGTGCGCACGCCGGCCATGCCGTTGCCGACCATCACGAGTTTCATCTTCTTCATGGGGTGGGACCTTTCAAGCAAAGAGGGGGCTCGCGGCTTGCGCGGACAATCGCGCGCCATGAGCTTCGAAGTAGAGATCGGCTACAGCAGCCACCGCGGGCCGCGCCCGCAGAACGAGGACTTCGCCGGCGCGGTGCATGCGCCGCGCGGCGAGGAGTCGCGCGGGCTGATCGCGGCGATCGCCGACGGCGTTTCTTCGGGCGGCCACGGGCTGGAGGCGGCGCAGACCACCGTCATCGGCCTTCTGGGCGACTACTTCGCCACACCCGACACCTGGGAGCCGACGGTCGCGATGGACCGACTGATCGCCGCCCAGAACGCCTGGCTGGCCGATCACAACCGGCGCCGCCGCCAGGACAGCGCCATGACCACGCTGACCGCCCTGGCCCTGCACGGGCAGAGCTACACGTTGGCCCATGTGGGCGACACGCGCGCCTGGCGCGTGCGCAAGGGCGAGGGCGCGGCCATGCAGTTGAGCGTCGACCATGCGCTGGACCATCCCGACCTGCGCAGCCGCCTGACGCGCGCGGTGGGCCTCGACGACCACGTGCGCGTCGACTACATGCAAGGCGAGCTGCGCATCGGCGACTGCTTCGTGCTCAGCACCGACGGCGTGCACGGCGTGCTGAAGCCTGCGCGCGTGGCCGAGCTCGCGCTGGCCACCAATGCGCAGCAGGCCAGCGACGCGCTGGTCGACGCGGCGATCGCCGCCGGCACCCGCGACAACGCCACCGCGCTCGTCATCCGCGTGCTCGGGCTGGATGCGCGCCAGCTGCACGACGAGCTGGGCGATGCGCGCCGCCTGGATCCGCCCGCGGCGCTGAAGGTGGGCGAGGTGCTGGACGGCTACGCGATCACCGCGCTGGTCGCCGACACCGGCGTGCACCGGCTCTACCAGGCGCGCCATGTGCCCACCCGCGCGCTGGTCGCGCTCAAGACCCTGCACCCTTCGCGCGCCAGCGACCCCGAGGAGCGCGCCATGCTGGCGCACGAGGCCTGGCTGGGCCTGCGCGTGGGCGGGCGCGGCGAGCCCGGCTTCGTGCGCGTGCACGAACGCGCCGACGACGCCAGCGCGCTCTACACCGTGTTCGACTGGCATGGCGGTCGCACCGTCGAACAGATGTTGCGCTCGGGCATGCGCCCGGCCGTGGCGGAGGTGGTGGCCGCCGCGGTCCAGATCTGCAAGAGCCTGGGCCGGCTGCACCGCCACGGCGTGGTGCATCGGGACATCAAGCCCGGCAATCTGCACCTGGGCGACGACGGCTGCTGGCGCATCCTCGACCTGGGCGTGGCGCTCTCGGGCCGCGAGGGCGCGGCGCAGCGCGAGCTGCATGCCGGCACGCCCAGCTTCATGAACCCCGAGCAATGGGAGGGCGTCGCGCCCGATGCCAGCAGCGACCTGTTCGCCCTCGGCGTGGTGCTGTACCAATGGCTGGGCGGGCGCCTGCCTTACGGCGAGATCGAGCCCTACCAGATCGCCCGCTACCGGCGCGATCCCGTAGCGCTCTCGCGCATCCGGCCGGACGTGCCGATCTGGCTCGACCATCTGGTGCGCAAGGCGGTGGCGCGCGATCCGCGGCAGCGCTTCGAGACCGCCGAGGAGATGCTGCTGGCGCTCGAACGCGGCGCGGCCCGCCCGGTCGGCGCGCCGGCCGCCACGCCGCTGGTGCGGCGCGATCCGGCCCTGCTGTGGAAGATCGCGCTGGCCGCGTCGCTGCTCTTCAACGCGCTGCTCGTCTACTGGCTGCTGTTCCTGCCGCGCTGAGCGCAGGAGGGAGGAGGGGTGGCGCATGGGCATCACCGTCCGGCGCTGCGGCGCAGCGGCCGGACCGGCCGGTCGCCCTCGCCGGCTGGATCGACCGGCGTGCTGCGTGCGCGGCCGCCCTTCTCGGCCCAGGTCCGCGTCCAGCGGATCTGCATGACCCGCATGACGCCCAGCATCACCAGGGCCAGCACTGCAAACAGCATGAAGCCCCACATGTAGGTGCCCAGGTACTGCTTCGACAGGCCCATCGCATTGGGCACCAGGCCGCCGCCCAGGGCGCCGATCTCGCCGATCATCGAGCCGGCCACGGCCGTGGTCGTCGGCCAGCGCAGCGGCACCAGCTGGAACAGCGCGCCGTTGCCCGCGCCCAGGGCGGCAAAGCACACCATCAGCAGCAGCGTGGTGATCGCGAGCGAGCCGGAGGAGAGCCCGATCAGCGCCAGCGAGACCGCCGACACCACCAGCACCAGCGTCAGCGTGTTGACGCCGCCCCAGCGGTCGGAGATCCAGCCGCCCATCACGCGCACCGCCGCGCCCATGAACGCGGCCAGCATCGTCAGCTGGCCCGCCTGCACCTTGCTCACGCCGAACTGGTCGTAGTAGTAGGAGGGCAGGAAGGTGGTGAGGCCGATGAAGCCGCCGAAGGTGACGCCGTAGATCAGGCTGAAGGCCCAGCCGTCCTTTTCGAACAGGCAGGCCACGTGCTCGCGCAGGCCGGCGTGGCTGTCGACGTCGGGCGGCTCCTGCGCGAACAGCACCATCACCGCCATCGGCAGCAGGATGGCCACCGCCGCGACGCCGTAGACGGCCTGCCAGCCGAGCCATTGCGCCAGCGGCGGCGCGACCAGCACCGACAGCGCCGTGCCCACGTTGCCGGCGCCCACCAGCCCCATCGCCAGGCCCTTGTTCTGCGGCGGGAAGGAGCCCGAGCCCAGCGACAGGGCCACGCCGAAGCTGGCGCCCGCGATGCCCAGCAGCACGCCCATGGCCAGCAGGTCGTTGAAGCTGTGCACCATGAAGAAGCCGAACAGCATCGCCACCGCGATCAGCCCCATCTCCACCAGCGTGGCGTTCTTGCGCCCGATGTACTGCGACAGGATGCCGAGCGGAAAGCGCATCAGCGCGCCGGCGATGATCGGGATCGACAGCATCAACCCCATCTGCGCGGGATTCAACTGGAAGGCCTCGCCGATAAAGGGCGCCATCGCACCGTTCAGCACCCAGATGCAGCACGAGAACATGAAGTAGAAGAAGGCCGCGAAGAGGGTGGGTGCGTGCCCGGAGCGCAGGAATGATTTGAAGCTGGACATGGCGGTGGCAATGCGTAAAGCATCCGCACAGCCGTGGCGCGGCTGCGTGGATGGGCGATGAATAGGAGTTTCCCGCCGGGAGCCGGCGGAATGGATGGGCGGTGAGCGAGTCCCTGCCGGGACCCGGGTCGGCGCGGAGGCCGAGGACTTCACCAAAGCGGTGCTTCGTTACACCGTGCCTTCCCTTACGCAAGATGCGTGCCTGCCGCGAGAGGCTCGCTTCGCCTATGCTGCGCTCGCCCCCCTCGTTCGCGATCCAACTTCCATGATTCGACTCTTGCTCGTCTTGCCTGACTCCGATGCCGAGGTGCTGAGCCAAGTGCTGGCGGGCGCGGATGCCGCCGCCATCGGCTTCAGCACCTGCGACACGATGGTGCAGGAGGCCGCCATGCTCGCACCGCAACAGGTGCTGATCCACAGGCCCGCATCGATCCCTGACCTGCAGGCCGCCCTGCATACCTGGGCTGGCGCTCCGCCGCATCCGGTCGTGGTGATCAGCGAGCCGCTGTCGCCAGAAGTGCATGAGGCGCTCGTCGAGCTGGGCGTGCACGCCTGGTCGTGCGCCGAAACCCTGGATGCACAGAGCCTGCGCGCCGTGCTGGCGCGCGCGCAGGCGCGCTGGCAACGCGAGGCTGCGCTGCGCGACACGCTGGCGCGCTCGCTCGCCCATCTCGACGAGCGCAAGTGGGTGGACCGCGCCAAGGGGCTCCTGATGTCGGCGCGCGGCATCGGCGAGGACGCCGCGTTCGGCATGCTGCGCGGTGCAGCGATGCACGCCAACCTGCGGGTCGGTGAACTCTCGCGTTCGGTGGTCGAGGCGGCCCAGTGGGCCGAGGCGATCAACCGTGCCGGGCAGTTGCGCATGCTCTCGCAGCGGCTGGTGCGCCTGGCGGCGCAGGCGCTCGCGGATGTGGATGCGCGGCGCAGCCGCAGCCTGCGCGCGCAGTCGGTCGAGCGGGTCAAGGACAACCTCGATCACCTGGCTTCCCTCCCGCTGGATTCGACCTCGATGCAGGCGCTGGCGGCCGTGCGCTCGGCATGGGATGCCATGGATGCGGCGCTGTCCTCGCGGCTGTCCGCGGCCTCGCTGACCGCCATCGACGCCAGCGGCGAAGACCTGCTGGTCGCGGCCGAGGCGCTCACCGACGTGCTCGAATCCTCCGCGGGCCGCAGGGCCTTGCGCATCGTCAATCTCTGCGGGCGGCAGCGCATGCGCGCCCAGCGCCTGGCCAAGGACGCGCTGCTCGCCGCGATGCTGCCCGAGGGCGCGTGGAGCGCGCGCCTCGCGCCCACCATGGACACTTTCGAGGCCTCGCTGCTGGAGCTGGAGCGCGCGCCGCTGAGCTCGCCCGAGATCCGCGACGCGCTCCATGGCGCCCGCGACGAATGGCTGCGGCTGGTGCGCGGCGTGCGCCATGCCGACCGGGCCGAGGGGCGCGCCGATCTGGTGCGCGCCAGCGAGGTGCTGGCCGATACCTTCGACCGGCTCACCGCCTCGTACGAACACAGCCTGCAGGTCATCATGTCCTGAGCCTGTGTTCGGCCTGCTCGCTCAGGCCGCGACCTTCTCCACGTGCGCCTGGCGCGTGTAGAGAAAGTCGATTACGGCCTTGCGGGCGTGCACGTAGACGGGGTCTTCCGCGAGCTCGACGCGGTTGCGCGGGCGCGGGATGTCGACTGCCAGCACCTCGCCGATGGTGGCGGCCGGGCCGTTGGTGAGCATGACGATGCGGTCCGACAGGAGCACCGCCTCGTCGACGTCGTGCGTGACCATCACCACCGTGCTGTGCGTCTTCTGCACGATGGCCAGCAGCTCGTCCTGCAACTTGGCGCGCGTCAGCGCGTCGAGGGCGCCGAAGGGCTCGTCCATCAGCAGCACCTTGGGTTCCATCGAGAGGGCGCGCGCAATGCCCACGCGCTGTTTCATGCCGCCGGAGATTTCGCCGGGGCGCTTCTGCGCGGCCGGCGTGAGGCCGACCAGCGCGAGCGCCGCTTCGGTGCGCGCCCTGAGCTGCGCCTTGTTCTCGGTCGAAGCGAACACGCGCTCGACGGCGAGGTAGACGTTCTCGTAGCAGGTGAGCCAGGGCAGCAGCGAATGGTTCTGGAACACCACCGCGCGCTCGGGCCCCGGGCCCTTGATCTCGCGGTTGGCGCACAGCAGCACGCCCTGCGTGGGCGTGGTGAGGCCGGCGATCAGGTTCAGCAGCGTGGACTTGCCGCAGCCCGAATGCCCGATCAGCGTGATGAACTCGCCCTTGGCCACCTGCAGGTTGATGTCGCGCAACGCGAGGAAGCTGCCCTTGGGCGTCTTGAAGCGCTGTTCGACGTCGTGGATTTCGATGTACTTCATGATGGACCGATCGTCCTGAGCTTGTCGAAGGGTCATGCCTTCACCTCTTCGAACGTGAATGCGGTGGCGATCCGGATCAGCGCGAACTCGAGCACGAGCCCGACCATGCCGATGACGAAGATCGCGATGATGATGTTGGCGACGTTGAGGTTGTTCCACTCGTCCCAGACCCAGAAGCCGATGCCGACGCCGCCGGTCAGCATCTCGGCCGCCACGATCACCAGCCAGGCGGTGCCGACCGCGAGGCGCACGCCGGTCAGCATGTAGGGCAGCACGGCGGGGAACAGGATCTTGGTGAGGATCTTCCACTCGGAAAGATTGAGCACGCGCGCCACATTCATGTAGTCGCTGGGCACGCGCTGCACGCCCACCGCGGTGTTGATGATCATGGGCCAGATCGAGCAGATGAAGATGGTCCAGATCGCGGCCGGGTTGGCGCCCTTGAAGACCAGGAGGCCGATCGGCAGCCAGGCCAGCGGCGACACCGGTCGCAGCAGGCTGATCAGCGGATTGAACATGCGCGAGAGGAACTCGAAGCGACCGATCGCGAAGCCGGCCGGGATGCCGACCGCGGCGGCCAGCCCGAAGCCGAGCGCCACGCGCTGGAGCGACGAGAGCACGTTCCAGCCCACGCCCTGGTCGTTGGGGCCCTTGCTGTAGAAGGGATCGCTGAACACGGTCAGCGCCTGTTGCCAGACGGCGGCCGGCGACGGGAAGCCGGTGGTGCTTTTCAGCGCCACGAGTTCCCAGATCAGGACCAGCAACGCAAAGCCAAGGATCGGCGGCAGCACGCGCAGCCAGATCCAGCTGAAGTCGCGCGGGGCGCGGGGCGTGGTCTCTTCCTGCGCGGGCTCTGCAGGCGGGACGGAGGCGGCCGCGGACTTCCTGGCGGCTGCCGGCGTGGCGAGCTGCCCCTGGGCAGCCTCGAGCGGGGAGTGAAAGACGGCACTGACCATGGCGGGCTCCTCAGGCATTGACCTTGAACGACTCGGCGTACTTCTTCGGATCCTTGCCGTCCCACACCACGCCGTCGATCAGCTTGCTGCTGCGCATCGTGTCCTTGGGAACGGAGGTCTTGGTCGCGGCTGCAGCTTGCTTGTAGATGTCGATGCGGTTGATCTCCGTGGCCACCTTGAGGTAGTCCGGATGCTCCTTCAGCAGGCCCCAGCGCTTGTGCTGCGTGAGGAACCACATGCCGTCGGAGAGGTAGGGGAAGGTCGCCGCGCCGTCGTTGTAGAACTTCATGTGGTTCGGGTCGTCCCAGTTCTTGCCCAGGCCGTTGGTGTAGCGGCCCAGGATGCGCTGGTTGATGGCGTCCACGCTGGTGTTGACGTAGCTCTTGTCGGCGATGGTTTCGGCCATCTTGTTCTTGTTCTGCAGACCGGCGTCGATCCACTTCCCGGCTTCGAGAATCGCGGCCGTCACGGCGCGCGCCGTGTTGGGGTATTTCTTGACGAAGTCGCCGGTGGTGCCGAGCACCTTCTCGGGATGGTCCTTCCAGATGTCCTGCGTGGTGACGGCCGTGATGCCGATGCCGTCCATGATCGCGCGCTGGCCCCAGGGCTCGCCGACGCAGTAGCCGTCCATGTTGCCCACGCGCATGTTGGCAACCATCTGCGGCGGCGGCACGGTGATGACCTTGGCATCCTTCAACGGGTTGACGCCGTTGGCGGCCAGCCAGTAATAGAGCCACATCGCGTGGGTGCCGGTCGGGAAGGTGTGGGCGAAGGTGTATTCGCCTTTCTCCTTCGCCATCACCTTGGCCAGCGAGGCGCCGTCGACCGCGCCCTTGTCGGCCAGTTTCTTCGACAGCGTGATCGCCTGGCCGTTGTTGTTGAGGGTCATCAGGATGGCCATGTCCTTCTTCGGCCCGGCGGTGCCGAGGTGCACGCCGTAGATCAGGCCGTAGAGCACGTGGGCGAAGTCGAGCTCGCCATTGACCAGCTTGTCGCGCACACCGGCCCAGCTGGCTTCCTTGCTCGGCACGATCTTCACGCCGTACTTCTTGTCGATGCCGAGCACCGAGGCCATGACGACGCTGGCGCAGTCGGTCAGCGGGATGAAGCCGATCTTGACTTCCTCCTTTTCTGGCTTGTCCGAGCCTTGGGCCCAGACGGCTGCGCGCAGGGCGGGGTCGAGCCCGACCGCGCCGATGGCGGCGGCTTGCAGCACGCGGCGGCGATTCAACTTCGGTTTCAGCAAATCGGTCATGGGGCGAGCTCCGGAATGAAGAAAAGACAAAAAGCACAAAACAAAAAAGGCGTCCCGACCACGCACGGGCCGCTCGATAACGAGCCCTTGCGGGATGGGGACGCCTTTGTCCGGTTCGGTGGGTCGCACCCGCCGTTGGATGCCACCTGCCTGAAGACCCTTGCAGGTCTATGCAGGTTTGTTAAGCAAACTGCGTGCCAGCAGTTCAGAGGGGTGGTTTGCTATCAAATCGATAGCCTCCGAAGTCCGCGTCGTGAGGCAAGAGGCGCCGAATCCCTTGAACTGCGATCGAAGCACAGTTGTTGTGCAGCGCACCAATTCAGGTGCGAGGCGCCCGGGACGCCGGCTCGCCGGGCAGGTATTCGGCCATCGAGAGCACCGATTCGGCGACGTCGACCAGCCTGCGGTTCTGGCTCATGGCTGTCTGGCGCAGCATCTTGTGCGCCTCCTCCTCGCTGAGGCGGCGGTGTGCCATCAGCAGGCCCTTGGCGCGTTCGACCAGCTTGCGCTCGTTCAGGGCCGCGCGCACGGTGTCGAGTTCGTCGCTCATCGCCTGCAGCCGGTGCGACTGCTCCTGCACCATCTCCAGAATCGATCGCTCGAGCTGCCGGCCATAGGGCGTGGCTGAACCCATGGTTTGCGGGTGGCCCGGCGCGTCTGCAGCGGGCTGCTCGTCGAAGAAGACTGCCGCCGGTGTACCCGCCTCGCGCGCCAGCTTGGCCAGCAGCGCGTCATGGGCCTGCAGCTCGGCCCGGGCCTGGCTCGTTTTCTGTTCGCAGATCCGGCGCAGGTCGGCGGCCAGGCGCTCTTCGATCGATTGCATGGCGTCGATGCGCCGGCTGCAGCAGTCGAACCAGGTCTGGCTCAGTTCGGTATCGAGTGCCACGCCGGCGGGTGCCGCGCAGGCGATGCGGCGCAGCCGTTCCTGCTCCGCCAATTGGGCGGAGGATTGACTGCTGCGCCAGAGCTCGGCGATGCGCGCGCCCGAGAACTCGGCGAAGACCTGGAAGCAGCGCTCCTGCGATTCGATCAGATGCAGCCATTGCTGCTGGCGCGCGCTGTCGTTGTGGCCCGAGGCGAAGGCCGCGGCGCCGCAGGCGCGCTCCTGGCCGGCGAACTCCTTGCCCTGCATGAAATTGAACATGGCCACCAGCTGGCGAGAGATTTCCGGGTCGGTGGCGCCGTCCGCGGCCTCGAACACGACTGCGAGCAGCCCTGCGATCAGCTTGACGAAGGCGGCCGTCGCCTCAGCCGGGCTGAGCTCCAAGGCGCCGACGCGACGGCGCAGCTCGGGCAGGCCCTCGAGGCCCGGCAGCACCCAGGCGATGCGGCTGAACAGGCGCGCACCGTTGCCGATGCGGCCCGCGTCGGCCTCGAGCTGATCGAACGAAGCGCGCACCGCCTCTTCCACGCGCAGGCATTCGGCGATCTGCTCGCTGCGCTGCGAGACGAAACGGTGGCCACGCGACGCCAGCAGCACGTTCGAGATGCCGCGTTCGCGCTGCAGCGCATGGACCAGGCGGCCGATCGTGCCGACCAGCGCGCTGGTGCGGGCGAGCTGCTCCAGCGCGTCGATTTCGCAGCGCAGGGCGGCCATCAGAAAGCTCAGTCCGGATTTCATCGTGGGGCGGCATGGCTGAAGAGCCATCCTAAGGACATGCAGCAACATCCGTGCCCCGACATCGTGCGCACCCTACACTCGTCGCATGTTTGTATTGGGAATCGAATCGTCCTGCGACGAGACCGGCGTGGCCCTGGTCGAATCCGGCGCGAGCGGCTTGCCGCGCCTGGCCGCGCACGCGCTCCACAGCCAGATCGCGATGCATCAGGCCTATGGCGGCGTGGTGCCCGAGCTGGCCAGCCGCGACCACATCCGGCGCGTGCTGCCCCTGGCGCAGACGGTGTTGTCCGAGGCCGCCCGCTCCCTGCCCGAGATCGACGTCGTCGCCTACACGCGCGGGCCGGGGCTGGCCGGCGCGCTGCTGGTGGGCGCCGGCGTGGCCTGTGCACTGGGCGCGGCGCTTGGCAAGCCGGTGCTGGGCGTGCATCACCTGGAAGGCCACCTGCTGTCGCCCTTTCTCAGTGCCGATCCGCCCGAGTTCCCCTTCGTCGCGCTGCTGGTCTCGGGCGGTCACACGCAACTGATGCGGGTCGACGGCGTGGGGCGCTACGAGCTGCTCGGCGAGACCATCGACGACGCAGCAGGCGAAGCCTTCGACAAGAGCGCCAAGCTGATGGGCCTGCCCTATCCTGGCGGCCCCTGGCTCGCCAAGCTGGCGGAGGAGGGCGACGCCGCGGCCTTCAAGCTGCCGCGGCCCCTGCTGCACAGCGGCGACCTCGACTTCTCCTTTGCCGGCTTGAAGACGGCGGTGCTGACGCAGGCCAGGAAACTCGGCGGCGAGCTCGAAGCGCGCAAGGCCGATCTGGCCGCCTCGACCCAGGCCGCGATCGTCGACGTGCTGCTGAAGAAATCACTGGCCGCCATCGAGCAGACCGGGCTGGACCGGCTGGTGGTGGCCGGGGGCGTGGGTGCCAACCGGGCTTTGCGCGAACAGCTCAATGCGGCATGCGCGAAGCGCGGCGTGCGCGTGCACTACCCCGAGCTGCACCTGTGCACCGACAACGGCGCCATGATCGCGATGGCCGCCGCGATGCGCCTGCAGGCCGGCCTGGGGCAGGCGAGCGAGCGCTATGCCTTCGACGTCAAGCCGCGATGGCCACTGGCTTCGCTCTGCGCGCCGGAGCCGGAGTTCGGGTAGTCGCGCCTTTCTTGCCGTGCGAGGGCAGCGGCAGCACCTCGAGCACCTTGCGCCAGAGTTGCGACCACTGCGGCCAGTCGTGGCCGCCTTCGGTCGTGAACACGCGCCCGGCAGGCAAGGCCTCCGCCAGCAGGCGGTGATTGGCGGCGAAGCGGTCGGCGAGGCCGAAACCCAGGTACAGCGGCGGCAGGCCCTTGGCGGGCTTGGAGGCCGCGTACTGCTGAAGCCAGGGCCAGAGCTTGCGATCGACCTCCTGGTCCGGCGGCGGGCCTTCGGGCGCCTTCCAGGCGCGCAGGCCGCCGGCCTTGTGGATCTCGGCGCCGACCGGCCGCCGTCCGAGGTAGGGCGCCAGCGCCACGATGCCGTCGACGGCGCCGGGCTTGGCCAGTTCGTGGATCAGGGCGCCGAAACCGCCGATCGAGATGCCCACCAGCCAGATCGACTTGTAACCCGTCGCACGCTGCGGCCGGAGGATGTCGTGATGCAGCCGCTCGATGAAGGTCTGGTCGTAGTAGTACGACACGTCGGCGTCGACGAGCAGGGCGTCGGCCGCCAGATCCCGCTCCCTGACCGCGCTGATGAAGCCTTCGCGCTCGAACTCTTCAGGCTTCAGGAACGCGCCCGGCAGGAACACCAGCAAGGTGTCCGACCGTGAATCGTCGTGAGCAAGTTTCAAGTGCGTTTTCATGGCGCTTCGTCGAGCGCCCGAGACTTCTTTCTGCTGCCCGCAGTCAAGGTATCGAACGCCAATTAGGAGGAAAGCATTTGAAAAAAACGCCACAAATGTGACGTTCTCTGTACTTATTTTGAGTTCAGAAATGAATCAGGTCGGCAACAAAAAGTTACCGGCCCGATTACCTTCTTGCGTCTTCCAAGCTTCTGAAACAATTTCGTATCAGTTGATGGCGAGCTGGGCGGCGTTGCTGACGGGGACCAGCTTGCCCAATTTCAGAGTCAGTACGCCATTCTCGAGCTTGGCTTCGCTGGTGGCGACCTCGATGTCCTGCGGCAGTTCATAAGCGGCCTTGAATTGGCGTTTTGCATCTGCCTTGCTTTCGATGCGAACCACGGCACCTTCGATGCCGATCGTCAGGTCTTCGCGCGAGAAGCCCGGAACGTCCATCGTCAGCGTCCAGGTCTTTTCGTCCTGTTCGACATTGAGCGAGCGGCGCGCGGCGGAAAAGGCATCGTTCACGAAGCGCTCGAGGCGCTGGTCATAGGCGCGCGGCACGAAGCGGGCGGTGCGAATTGCGGGTGCAAAAAACATGATGGGAACTCCTGAATGAACACAATGGGGACAAGAATGTGTGTCCCTTACACTGCGCGGCGTTTCAAACAACACAAGTGCCGCTTGCCACCTCATCTAGGCGCGGCGGGAGGCGTTTCAAGATGAGTTTTTCCAGCTTTATTTGGCGCCGCAAGGCCTTGAAATTCGCCGCTATGGCGCTATGCGCGGCGGCGCTAGCGCCGGTGTATGCGCAGCCCGCGCCGCCGCCGATCCGGCTCGCGCTGATCGAGAGCATGAGCGGGCCCTTCGCCAACACCGGCGAAGCGGTGTTCCGCAACCTGCTGTGGGCCGTGGAGCGCGTGAATGCGCGCGGCGGCGTCAAGCTGCCCGGCGGCGCCCGCTTTCTGCAGCTGGACCGCTATGACAGCAAGGGCCAGAACGAGGAGGCGCTGTCGGCGCTGCGCGCGGCCATGGACGACGGCGCGCGCATCGTGCTGCAAGGGAATTCGTCGGCTACGGCGGCCGCACTGGTGGACGCCATCGAGAAGAACAACGAGCGCGACCCGTCGCGCCGCGTGCTGTTCCTCAACTACTCGGCGGTCGATCCGGTGCTCACCAACGAGCGCTGCAGCTTCTGGCACTTTCGCTTCGACGCGCATGCCGACATGCGCGTGACGGCGCTGATGGACGTGCTGAAGAACGACGCAGCGCTCAAGCGCGTCTACCTGATCGGGCAGGACTACAGCTTCGGCCAGGCCGTGCTGCGCGAATCGAAGCGGCAGCTCGGCGCGCTCCGGCCGGATGTGCAGATCGTCGGCGACGAGTTGCATCCGATGGGCCGCGTGAAGGACTTCGCGCCCTACGCCAGCAAGATCCTCGCGAGCGGCGCGCAGGCCGTGATCACCGGCAACTGGGGCAACGACCTCACGCTGCTGGTGAAGGCGGCGCGCGAGGCGGGTTTCAACGGCAGCTTCTACACCTTCTACGGCAACGCGCTCGGTGCGCCGGCGGCCATCGGCGATGCCGGCATCGGCCGCGTGGTCGCTGTGGCGGATTGGTTGCCGAACGTGCAGACGCGAGAGTCCGAAGCCTTCTACCGCGCCTTTCGCGAGCGCTTCCCCAAACCGGCCGAGGATTACGTGCACATGCGCATGCAGTTGCTGGTCGAGTCGCTGGCCCAGGCGGTCGAACGCGCCGGCAGCGTCGACACCGTGGCCGTGGCGCGCGCGCTCGAAAAGGCCGAGGTCACGCTGGCGGGCCAGAGCGGCCGCATGCGCGCCGCCGATCACCAGTTCCAGCAGGCCCTGGTGGTCGGCGTGATGGACAAGCAGGGCACGCCCGGCGTGAAGTTCGACGTCGAAGGCTCCGGCTACGGCTTCCGCGTCGTGAGGACAATCCCTGCAGAACGGGCCGAGATGCCCACCAGCTGCAAGATGCAGCGCTCCTGAATTTCCAAGGAACAGACACGATGCGCCAAGCCATCCACAACCTCGAAGCCTCCAAGATCCGTGAGGTCGCCAACGCCGGCCTGGGCCGCAGCGACGTGCTGGCCTTCTGGTTCGGCGAGAGCGACGAAGTGACGCCCGAGGTGATCCGCCAGGCGGCGATCGATTCGCTGCAACAAGGAGAAACCTTCTATACCCACAACCTGGGCCTGCCGGAACTGCGCGAGGCCGTTGCGCAGTACATGAGCGGGCTGCATCCGGCGATCGAGGCCTCGCGCATCGCCATCACCTCGGGCGGCGTCAATGCGCTGATGCTGGCGGTGCAGGCGCTGGTCGATGCGGGCGACGAAGTGGTCGCGGTCACGCCCGTGTGGCCCAACCTGACGGCGCAGCCCGCGATCCTCGGTGCGCGCGTGCGTTCCGTGCCGCTGGTGCCGAAGGCAGGGCAATGGACGCTCGACCTCGACGCGCTGCGCACCACGGTCACGCCGGCGACGAAGCTGCTCATCGTCAACGCGCCGAACAACCCGACCGGCTGGACCCTTGCGAGCGCGGAGCAGCAGGCGATCCTCGACCACTGCCGTCAGACCGGCACATGGATCCTGGCCGACGAGGTCTACGAGCGGCTCTATTTCGACGCCACGCCGAAGGGATGCGCGCCCAGCTTTCTGGACATCTCGACGCCGGACGACCGGCTCGTCGTCGCGCACAGCTTTTCCAAGAGTTTCCTCATGACCGGTTGGCGCCTCGGCTGGCTGGTGCTGCCGCCGGTGCTGATGGACGGCATGGGCAAGCTGATCGAATTCAACACTTCCTGCGCGAGCGTGTTCACCCAGCGCGCCGGCATCGCTGCGCTGGCGCACAGCCAGGAGATCACGCCGCGCGTGGTCGCGCACCTCAAGGCCTGCCGCGACACGCTGGTGCCCTTGCTCGCCGACATCCCGGGCGTCCAGGTGGCGCCCGCGCGCGGCGGCATGTACGCATTTTTCAAGCTCGAAGGCTTCGACGATTCGCTGGCGCTGGCCAAGCGCCTGGTGGCCGAGGCCGGGCTCGGGCTTGCGCCGGGGAGCGCTTTCGCACCCGAGGCGCAGGGCTGGCTGCGCTGGTGCTTTGCCTCGAAGGATCCGCAACGCCTGGTGCAGGGCGTCGAGCGGCTCAAGACCTGGCTGGCAGCCCGATAGTCGTTCGGGTTTTCATGCCAGGGATGCCACCGATCCGGCTTTGCCGGTCGGTCGGCATCGCCCCCGGTAGGGGGAAGGCGCGCGCGACACGAAGTGCGCGAAGCCCGGGGGCGGGTTATAATCCCAAGGCTTTGCATGCCGCAAGGCGCACGGCGGGTGCAGTTCCAGCGCCCGCCGCAAGTCAAACATTCCGGAACAGGAAAATCATCAAATGATCGCAGCCTCCATCAAGGCGGAAGTTGTCAAGGACAACGCCCGCGCCGCCAACGACACCGGCAGCCCCGAAGTGCAAGTCGCACTGCTGACCGCCCGCATCAACGAACTCACCCCGCACTTCAAGACGCACGCCAAGGACCACCATGGCCGCCGCGGCCTGCTGCGCATGGTGAGCCGCCGCCGCAAGCTGTTGGACTACCTCAAGTCCAAGGACGCCGACCGCTACACCGCGCTGATCGCCAAGCTGGGTCTGCGCAAGTAGGGCCGAATCGCATGCAAGAACGCCTGGGTTAGTCCGCTAGCTCAGGCGTTTTTTACTTCGGAGCCGCCAAAACAGAGCGAAGCTGTGTCATTCCAACGAAGTTCTCGCCGAATTTCTCTGGAATGGCATCGTGTTCTGGAAAGCGCTCCGGCCCCGCGGGGTCTGTGATCACCACAGGCAAACCCGCTAATCAAAACAGGAGCTAAACATGAGTCTCTTCAACAAAGTCACCAAGACCTTCCAGTGGGGCGGCAAGACCGTCGTTCTGGAAACCGGCGAAATCGCCCGCCAGGCCAGCGGCGCCGTGATCGTGGACATCGAAGGCACCGTCGTGCTGGCCACCGTCGTCGCTTCCAAGGCAGCCAAGCCGGGCCAGGATTTCTTCCCGCTGACCGTCGACTACATCGAGAAGACCTATGCCGCCGGCAAGATCCCCGGTAGCTTCTTCAAGCGCGAAGCCAAGCCCAGCGAACTCGAGACGCTGACCTCGCGCCTGATCGACCGGCCGATCCGCCCGCTGTTCCCCGAGGGCTTTTTGAACGAAGTGCACGTGGTGATCCACACGCTGTCGCTCAATCCCGAAGTCGACGCCGACATCGCCGCCATGATCGGCACGAGCGCCGCGCTGTCGATCTCCGGCATTCCCTTCAGCGGCCCGATCGGCGCCGCGCGCGTGGGCTATATCAACGGTCAGTACGTGCTGAATCCGGGGCAGACCGAGCGCAAGGATTCGCAGATGGACCTGGTCGTCGCCGGCACCGAAGCGGCCGTGCTGATGGTCGAGTCCGAAGCCCTGCAGCTGAGCGAGGAAATCATGCTCGGCGGCGTGGTGTTCGGCCATGAGCAGGCCAACATCGCGATCAATGCGATCCACGAACTCGTGCGCGACGCCGGCAAGCCGGTGTGGGACTGGCAGCCGCCGGCCGAGGACGAAGCCTTCGTCGCCAAGGTCAAGGGTCTGGCCGAAGAGAAGCTGCGCGCCGTCTACCAGATCCGCAGCAAGCAGGCTCGTACGCAAGCCCTGCGCGAGGCCAATGCCAGCGTGATGGATGCGCTGAAGGAAAGCGGCGAGCCCTTCGACGCCGGCAAGGTCAACGACCTCCTGTTCGCGATCGAATCGAAGATCGTGCGCAGCCAGATTCTCTCGGGCGAGCCGCGCATCGACGGCCGCGACACGCGCACCGTGCGTCCCATCGAGATCCGCAACGGCGTGCTGCCGCGCACCCACGGCTCGGCCCTGTTCACGCGAGGCGAAACCCAGGCGCTGGTCGTGACCACGCTCGGCACCGAGCGCGACGCGCAGCGCATCGACGCGCTGGCCGGCGAGTACGAAGACCGCTTCCTGTTCCACTACAACATGCCTCCCTTCGCCACCGGTGAAGTGGGCCGCATGGGCTCGACCAAGCGCCGCGAAGTCGGCCACGGCCGTCTGGCCAAGCGCGCCCTCGTGGCCTGCCTGCCGACCAAGGAAGAGTTCCCCTACACGATCCGCGTCGTGTCGGAAATCACCGAGTCGAACGGCTCCTCGTCGATGGCTTCGGTCTGCGGCGGCTGCCTCTCGATGATGGACGCCGGCGTACCGATGAAGGCGCACGTGGCCGGCATCGCGATGGGCCTGATCAAGGAAGACAACCGCTTCGCCGTGCTGACCGACATCCTGGGCGACGAGGACCACCTGGGCGACATGGACTTCAAGGTGGCCGGCACGACCAACGGCATTACCGCGCTGCAGATGGACATCAAGATCCAGGGCATCACCAAGGAAATCATGCAGGTCGCCTTGGCGCAGGCCAAGGAAGCGCGCATGCACATCCTGGGCAAGATGCAGGAAGCGATGGGCGAGGCCAAGGCCGAAGTCTCGAGCTTCGCGCCGCGCCTGTTCACGATGAAAATCAACCCCGAGAAGATCCGCGACGTGATCGGCAAGGGCGGCTCGGTGATCCGCGCGCTGACCGAAGAGACCGGCACGCAGATCAACATCGACGAAGACGGCACCATCACCATCGCTTCGACCGACCCGGCCAAGGCCGAAGCGGCCAAGAAGCGCATCGAGCAGATCACGGCGGAAGTCGAGATCGGCAAGACCTACGAAGGCCCGGTCACCAAGATCCTCGACTTCGGCGCACTCATCAACCTGCTGCCCGGCAAGGACGGCCTGCTGCACATCAGCCAGATCGCGCACGAACGCGTCGAGAAGGTGACCGACTACCTGAGCGAAGGCCAGATCGTGAAGGTCAAGGTGCTCGAGACCGACGAGAAGGGCCGCGTCAAGCTGTCCATGAAGGCGCTCACCGAGCGTCCGGCCGGCATGGAGTTCAGCGAGCGTCCGCCGCGCGAAGACCGCGGCGAGCGTCGCGAGCGTGGCGATCGCCCGCCGCGTGCCGAGCGTGCACCGCGCTTCGACAACGCCGAACGCGGCGAGCAAGCTGGCGAGCAGGCGGTGGCGGTCGAACAGGACCCGCGGCCGCAAGAGCCCAACGGCGGCGACCGCCAGCCCTGAGAGGCGAGGGCGGTGACGCCTTTGCCGTCATTTCACCGTGCGTCTGCCCGCCAGGGCGGGCGCTGCAGCGGAGAAAAGCATGAAAGCCATTGAAATCACTTCGTACGGCGCCCCCGAGGTGCTGCGCGTGGCCGAGCGTCCCGCGCCGGTCGCGGGCGCGGGCGAGTTGCTGATTCGCGTGGCCGCGAGCGGCGTGAACCGCCCCGACGTGCTCCAGCGCACCGGCAACTACCCGGTGCCGCCGGGCGCTTCGGATTTGCCGGGGCTCGAGGTCGCGGGCGAGATCGTTTCGGGCGATGCCGCCGCGATGCGCGAGGCTGGCTTCGCCGTCGGCGATCGCGTCTGCGCGTTGATCGCGGGCGGCGGCTATGCAGAACTCTGCGTGGCGCCCGTGGCCCAGTGCCTGCCGGTGCCCAAGGGCTGGAGCGATGCCGAGGCGGCTTCGCTGCCAGAGACCCTCTTCACCGTGTGGAGCAATGTGTTCGATCGGGCCCGATTGCAAAAGGGCGAGACTCTGCTGATCCAGGGCGGCTCGAGCGGCATCGGCGTCACGGCCGTCCAGCTCGGCAAGGCCTTCGGCGCGACGGTGATCGTGACGGCCGGCAGCGACGACAAGTGCGAAGCCTGCAGGAAGCTCGGCGCCGACCATGCGATCAACTACAAGACGTCCGATTTTGTCGAAGAGGTCAAGCTCCTCACCGGCGGCAAGGGCGTTGACGTGGTGCTCGACATGGTGGCCGGCGCCTACGTGCCGCGCGAGATCGAATGCATGGCCGAGGACGGCCGGCTCGTGATCATCGCAGTGCAGGGTGGCACAAAGAGCGAATTCAATGCGGGCCTGGTGTTGCGCAGGCGGCTCACGATCACCGGTTCGACTCTGCGCCCGCGGCCGGTGGCATTCAAGGGTGCGATCGCGAAGGCCTTGCGCGAAAAAGTCTGGCCGCTGCTCGAAAGCGGCGCCGTCAAGCCCGTGATCCACAGCACCTTCGCCGCACGGGGCGAGCCCAGCGGCGCGGCGCAAGCCCACGTCCTGATGGAATCGAACCAGCACATCGGCAAGATCGTGCTGACCTGGTGAACAAGACAGACATGACGACAAAGAAAAAGCTCATCGCCGGCAACTGGAAGATGAACGGCAGCCTCGCGGCCAACGAGGCGCTGGTGAAGTCTCTGCTGCAGGGCGTCGGCACGCCTTCGTGCGACATCGCGGTGTGCGTTCCGACGCCGTACCTGGCGCAGGTGCAGGCGCTCGTCGCCGGATCGCCGATCGCGCTGGGCGCGCAGGACGTGTCGGCGCAGCCGCAAGGCGCATTCACCGGCGAGCAATCGGCGGCCATGCTGAAGGACTTCGGCGTGCGCTATGCGATCGTGGGCCACTCGGAGCGCCGCCAGTACCACGGCGAGACGGACGAACTGGTGGCGGCCAAGACCGCCGCTGCGCTCGCGAACGGCATCGCGCCCATCGTCTGTGTCGGCGAAACGCTGGCAGAGCGCGAGGCAGGGCACACCGAAGAGGTCGTGAAGCGTCAGCTCGCGGCGGTGATCCATGTCAATGGCCACTGCATCAGCGAGATCGTCGTGGCCTACGAGCCTGTCTGGGCCATCGGCACCGGCAAGACCGCGACGCCCGAGCAGGCGCAGGCCGTGCACGCGCTGCTGCGCGCGCAACTGCATCACGCGGCGAGCGAACACGCGGCAGGCATCCGCATCCTTTACGGCGGCAGCATGAACGCCGCCAATGCAGCCGAACTGCTGGCCCAGGCCGACATCGACGGCGGCCTGATCGGCGGCGCTTCCCTGAAGGCGCCCGACTTTTTGCAGATCATTGCTGCGGCACGCTGAGACCAGCGCAGCCGCGAACGAATTTAGGAGTTAGAACGAATGAACGTGGTCCTCAATATCCTGGTGGGTGTACAGATGCTCACCGCACTCGCGATGATCGGCCTGATCCTGATCCAGCACGGCAAGGGTGCCGACATGGGTGCGGCCTTCGGCAGCGGCAGTGCGGGCAGCCTGTTCGGCGCCAGCGGCAGCGCGAACTTTCTTTCGCGCACCACCGGCGTTCTCGCCGCCGTGTTCTTCGCATGCACCTTGCTGCTCGCCTATTTCAGCCATGCACGGCCGACGGGCGGCGGCAGCCTGCTCGAGCGCGCCACGATCGGCGCGCCGGCGCCGGCGCCTGCCCCCGCACCTTCGGGCCCGGCATCGCAGATTCCTTCCGGCAACGCACCTGCTGCGGCACCGGGCACGAATGCACCGGCTTCGGCGCCTGCTGCACCGGCTTCGGGCGCTGCGCAGATCCCGACCAAGTGATCCTGTCGTTTTCGATGCGGTCACCGAGCGAAAACGACTTCATTTCAGGGTAAACTCTAAAGCTGTCCGGAAAGCCAAAACCCTATCGGGTTCCTCATGCCATCCGGACACACAAAACCGCGGTCGTGGTGAAATTGGTAGACACGCTATCTTGAGGGGGTAGTGGCGAAAGCTGTGCGAGTTCGAGTCTCGCCGACCGCACCAAATCTCGCCGACAGGAAGCTTCATCTTCCTGTCGGCGTCAAGCGGTAAAAGACCCCGATGAACCTCGATTCCTACCTTCCCGTCCTGTTGTTCATCCTGGTCGGAGTCGGTGTCGGCGTCGCACCGCAGGTTCTCGGTTACATCCTCGGCCCCAATCGGCCCGACGCTCAAAAGAACGCGCCCTACGAATGCGGCTTCGAGGCCTTCGAAGACGCGCGCATGAAGTTCGACGTGCGCTACTACCTCGTGGCGATTCTCTTCATTCTTTTCGACCTCGAAATCGCCTTTCTCTTCCCGTGGGCGATCGCGCTCAAGGAAATCGGTCCGGTCGGTTTCTGGGCCATGATGATTTTTCTCGCCATCCTCGTCGTGGGCTTCGTCTACGAGTGGAAAAAGGGCGCGCTCGACTGGGAATGAACAATGGCCATTGAAGGCGTCATGAAGGAAGGCTTCGTCACCACCACCTACGACTCGGTGGTGAACTGGGCCAAGACCGGATCACTGTGGCCGATGACCTTCGGCCTCGCATGCTGTGCGGTGGAAATGATGCACGCGGGTGCCGCGCGCTACGACATCGACCGCTTCGGCATGCTGTTCCGCCCGAGCCCGCGCCAGTCCGATCTGATGATCGTGGCCGGCACGCTGTGCAACAAGATGGCGCCGGCGCTGCGCAAGGTCTACGACCAGATGCCCGAGCCCCGCTGGGTGCTGTCGATGGGCTCGTGCGCCAACGGCGGCGGCTACTACCATTACAGCTACTCGGTCGTGCGCGGCTGCGACCGCATCGTGCCGGTCGACGTCTATGTGCCGGGCTGCCCGCCGACCGCCGAGGCGCTGCTCTACGGAATCATCCAGCTCCAGCAGAAGATTCGCCGCACCAACACGATCGCGCGTGCCTGAGAAGCGAGAGACGATGACCGACTTTGCTATTTCTCCCGAGGCACTGCAGACCCAGATCGCCGAAACGCTTGGCGCCAAGGCCAAGAGCGTCACCCTCGCGCTCGGCGAAGTGACGGTGGTGGTCGGCGCGGCCGACTATCTGGAAGCCGCGACCCTGCTGCGCGACGCGCCCGGCTGCCGCTTCGAGCAGCTGATCGATCTCTGCGGCCTGGACTACTCCGACTACCGCGAAGGCGAGTGGGAGGGCGAGCGCTTCTGCGTGGTGACGCACCTGCTTTCCGTGAGCCTCAACCAGCGCGTGCGCCTCAAGGTGTTCGTGCCCAACGAAGATCTGCCGGTGATCGATTCGCTGACCGGCATCTGGAACGCCGCCGGCTGGTTCGAGCGCGAAGCCTTCGACCTCTACGGCATCGTGTTCGAAGGCCATGACGACCTGCGCCGCATCCTGACCGACTACGGCTTCATCGGCCACCCGTTCCGCAAGGACTTCCCGGTCTCGGGTCATGTCGAGATGCGCTACGACGCGGAGCAGAAGCGCGTCATCTACCAGCCGGTCTCGATAGAGCCGCGCGAGATCACGCCGCGCGTGATTCGCGAAGACAACTACGGCGGATTGCACTGAGACCGACATGGCCGAAATCAAGAACTACACGCTGAACTTCGGACCCCAGCACCCCGCGGCGCACGGCGTGCTGCGCCTGGTGCTCGAGCTCGACGGTGAAGTCATCCAGCGCGCCGATCCGCACATCGGGCTCCTGCACCGCGCGACCGAGAAGCTCGCCGAGACACGCACCTACATCCAGTCGCTGCCCTACATGGACCGGCTCGACTACGTCTCGATGATGAGCAACGAGCACGCGTACTGCCTCGCGATCGAGCGGCTCATGGGCCTCGACGTACCCATCCGCGCGCAGTACATCCGCGTGATGTTCGACGAGATCACGCGCCTCTTGAACCACCTTCTGTGGCTGGGTGCGCACGGCCTGGACTGCGGTGCGATGAACATGCTCATCTACTGCTTCCGCGAGCGCGAAGACCTGTTCGACATGTACGAGGCGGTGTCGGGTGCGCGCATGCACGCGGCCTACTATCGGCCGGGCGGCGTCTACCGCGACCTGCCGGACGCGATGCCGCAGTACAAGGTCAGCAAGATCAAGAATGCGAAGGCGATCGAGCGCCTCAACCAGAACCGCCAGGGTTCGCTGCTGGACTTCATCGACGACTTCTGCAAGCGCTTCCCGAAGATGGTCGACGAGTACGAGACGCTGCTCACCGACAACCGCATCTGGAAGCAGCGCACTGTTGGCATCGGCGTGGTAACGCCTGAGCGCGCGCTGAATCTCGGCTTCACCGGCCCGATGCTGCGCGGCTCGGGCGTCGAATGGGATCTGCGCAAGAAGCAGCCCTACGAGGTCTACGACCGCATGGATTTCGACGTGCCGGTGGGCAAGACCGGCGACTGTTACGACCGCTATCTCGTGCGCGTCGAGGAAATGCGTCAGGCCAACCGCATCATCCAGCAGTGCTCGGCCTGGCTGCGCGTCAACCCGGGCCCGGTGATCACCGACAACCACAAGGTCGCGGCGCCGGCGCGCGAGTCGATGAAGGCGAACATGGAGGAACTGATCCACCATTTCAAGCTCTTCACCGAAGGCTTTCACGTGCCCGAAGGCGAGGCCTATGCCGCCGTCGAGCATCCCAAGGGCGAGTTCGGCATCTATCTCGTGAGCGATGGCGCCAACAAGCCCTACCGTCTGAAGATCCGCGCTCCGGGCTTCCCGCATCTGGCGGCGCTCGACGAGATGTCGCGCGGCCACATGATTGCCGACGCAGTCGCGGTGATTGGCACCATGGACATCGTGTTCGGCGAGATCGACAGGTGAGCGAACGAATGACCACCCACAGCAGCAACCAGGCGCCGCTTTCGGCCGCCACGCTGGAGCTTTTTGCGCGCGAGGTCGCCAAGTACCCGCCGGCAGGCAAGCAGTCGGCCGTGATGGCCTGCCTCGCGATCGTGCAGAAGGACGAAGGCTTCGTCAGCGTGCAGCGCGAGCGCGAGATCGCCGCCTACCTGGGCATGGCGCCGATCGCGGTGCACGAGGTCACGACCTTCTACAACATGTACAACCAGCAGCCGGTGGGCAGGTTCAAGCTCAACGTCTGCACCAACCTGCCGTGCCAGCTGCGCGACGGCGCGGTGGCGCTGGCTCATCTCGAGAAGAAGCTGGGCATCCAGATGGGCGAGACCACGGCGGACGGCATGTTCACGCTGCAGCAGAGCGAGTGCCTCGGCGCCTGCGCCGATTCGCCTGTGATGCTGGTCAACGACCGCACCATGTGCAGCTTCATGAGCAACGAAAAACTCGATCAGCTGATCGACGGCCTGCGTACCTCGACGGCGGAGGGTGCGCAATGATGACGCCCGAACAAGTGCTCTCGCAGTTCCAGGCCACCGGCGTCCAGACCTGCTTTCACGACCGCCATATCGAGCCGCAGATCTATGCCGGTCTCGACGGCACCAACTGGCGCCTGGCCGACTACGAAGCGCGCGGTGGCTACAAGGCGCTGCGCAAGATCCTCGGCGAAGGCATCACGCCCGAGCAGGTGATTGCCGAGGTCAAGGCCTCGGGCCTGCGCGGCCGCGGCGGCGCGGGCTTCCCGACCGGCCTCAAGTGGAGCTTCATGCCGCGCCAGTTCCCGGGCCAGAAGTACCTGGTCTGCAACTCGGACGAGGGCGAGCCCGGCACCTGCAAGGACCGCGACATCCTGCAGTTCAACCCGCACATCGTGATCGAGGGCATGGCCATCGCCGCCTATGCGATGGGCATCAGCGTGGGCTACAACTACATCCACGGCGAGATCTTCCAGACCTACGATCGCTTCGAAGAAGCGCTGGAAGAGGCGCGCGCCGCCGGCTTCCTGGGCGATGCCATCCTGGGCAGCAGCTTCAATTTCCAGCTGCATGCGTCCCATGGCTTCGGCGCCTACATCTGCGGCGAAGAAACCGCGCTGCTCGAATCGCTCGAGGGCAAGAAGGGCCAGCCGCGCTTCAAGCCGCCGTTCCCAGCGAGCTTCGGGCTCTACGGCAAGCCGACCACCATCAACAACACCGAGACTTTCGCTGCGGTGCCGTGGATCATCGTCAACGGCGGTCCGGCCTACCTCGAATGCGGCAAGCCGAACAACGGCGGCACCAAGATCTACTCGGTCAGCGGCGACGTCGAACTGCCCGGCAACTACGAAGTGCCGATGGGCACGCCGTTCTCGAAGCTGCTCGAACTCGCCGGTGGCGTGCGCAAGGGCCGCCAGCTCAAGGCCGTGATTCCTGGCGGCTCGTCGGCGCCGGTGCTGCCGGCCTCGATCATGATGGAGTGCACGATGGATTACGACTCCATCGCCAAGGCCGGCTCGATGCTGGGCTCGGGTGCGGTGATCGTGATGGACGACAGCCGCTCGATGGTCGAGTCGCTCAAGCGCCTCTCGTACTTCTACATGCACGAGTCTTGCGGCCAGTGCACGCCGTGCCGCGAAGGCACGGGCTGGCTCTGGCGCGTGGTGGACCGCATCCACAACGGCCACGGCAAGCCGAGCGACATGGAGCTGCTCAATTCGGTGGCCGACAACATCCAGGGCCGCACCATCTGCGCGCTCGGCGACGCCGCCGCGATGCCGGTGCGCGCCATGATCAAGCACTTCCGTCACGAGTTCGAGGCCTTGATCCCGGGCTACGTCCCGAAGGCACCCGTCAAAGCCTGAGCGCGAAAACACATACATATATGGTTGAAATCGAACTCGACGGCAAGAAGGTCGAAATCGTCGAAGGCAGCATGATCATGCATGCGGCCGACAAGGCGGGTACCTACATCCCGCACTTCTGCTATCACAAGAAGCTCAGCATCGCGGCCAACTGCCGCATGTGCCTGGTCGACGTCGAAAAGGCGCCCAAGCCGATGCCGGCCTGCGCCACGCCGGTGACGCAGGGCATGATCGTGCGCACGAAGAGCGACAAGGCGATCAAGGCCCAGCAGTCGGTGATGGAGTTCCTGCTGATCAACCATCCGCTCGACTGCCCGATCTGCGACCAGGGCGGCGAATGCCAGCTGCAGGACCTGGCCGTCGGCTACGGCGCTTCGTCCTCGCGCTACGAAGAAGAAAAGCGCGTGGTCTTCCACAAGGACGTGGGCCCGCTCATCAGCATGGAAGAGATGAGCCGCTGCATCCACTGCACGCGCTGCGTGCGCTTCGGCCAGGAAGTGGCCGGCGTGATGGAGCTCGGCATGTCGCATCGCGGCGAGCATGCCGAAATCGAAACCTTCCTCGGCGATTCGGTCGACTCCGAGCTCTCTGGCAACATGATCGACCTCTGCCCCGTGGGCGCGCTCACCAGCAAGCCCTTCCGCTACAGCGCCCGCACCTGGGAACTCTCGCGCCGCAAGTCGGTGAGCCCGCACGATTCGACCGGCGCCAACCTGATCGTCCAGGTCAAGAACAACCGCGTGATGCGCGTGGTGCCGCTCGAGAACGAAGAAGTCAACGAATGCTGGATCGCCGACCGCGATCGCTTTTCGTACGAAGCATTGAACGGCCCCGAGCGCCTCACGCAGCCGATGCTCAAGCAGGGCGGCCAGTGGCAGCAGGTCGACTGGCAGACCGCGCTCGAGTACGTGGCCAATGGCCTGAAGCAGATCAAGACCGACCATGGCGCGCAGAGCATCGGCACACTCGCCAGCCCGCACAGCACGCTCGAAGAGCTGCACCTGGCCAAGCTGCTGACGCACGGTCTCGGCAGCGGCAACATCGACTACCGGCTGCGCAACGCCGAGTTCAACGCCTTCGAAGGCGTGCGCTGGCTCGGCACCTCGATTGCATCGCTGTCGCAACTGCAGCGCGCGCTCGTGATCGGCAGCAACCTGCGCAAGGACCATCCGCTGTTCGCGCAGCGCATTCGCCAGTCGGTGCGCAAGGGTGGCGTGCTGAGCGCGCTGACCTCGCCCGAACTGCTGGCCGACGACGAAGCCTGGGCCATGCCCGTGGCGAACGCCGTGCGCGTGGCGGCACAGGACTGGGTGGATGCGCTGGCCGAGATTGCCGGCGCGGTTGCCGCCAGCACCGGCGTCGCGGCGCCCGTGGCCAGCAGCGATGCGCCTGGCGATGCAGCCAAGGCCATCGCAGCGTCGCTGCTCGGCGGCGAGCGCAAGGCTATCCTGCTCGGCAATGCGGCCGCTCACCATGCCGACGCCGGCGCGCTGCTGGCGCTGGCGAACTGGATCGGGGCCCAGACCGGCGCAACCGTCGGCTATCTCACCGAGGCCGCCAATACGGTCGGCGCGCAGCTGGTCGGTGCCCTGCCCAGGGACGGCGGCCTGCACGCGGGCGACATGCTCGCAGGTGGACTCAAGGCGGTGCTGCTGCTCAACACCGAGCCGGTGTTCGATTCGGCGGCCGCCGAATCCGTGATCGAGGCACTCACGCACGCCCAGATGGTCGTGACGCTGAGCCCCTTTAAGGCCAATCTCGAATTCAGCGACGTGCTGCTGCCGATCGCACCCTTCACCGAAACGCCGGGCACCTTCGTCAACGCCGAAGGCCGCGTGCAGAGTTTCCATGCGGTCGTAAAACCGCTCGGCGAAGCGCGTCCGGCCTGGAAGGTGCTGCGCGTGCTGGCCAACCTGCTGGGCCTTTCGGGCTTCTCCTTCGAGTCGACGGCCGATGTGCTGGCCGACATCGACGCAGGCGCCAGCGTGCCGCCCGACAAGCTGAGCAATGCCACCGCAGCCCGTCTCGACGGTGAACGCGCCGCCCATGCTGCGCCGCCGGTGGCGGCAAGCATCTACCAGCTCGACTCGATCGTCCGCCGCGCGCCGTCGCTGCAACTGACGGCCGACGCGCGCGCGACGCACATCGCGGCCGCGCAGGAGGTGTTCGCATGATCGACACCCTGCACGGCTTCGGCCAGGGCCTGGTCGCGGCCCACTGGTGGACCGGCGTCGCCTGGCCGGTGATCTGGACCTTGATCAAGATCGTCGTCGTGGTGCTGCCGCTGATGGGCGCGGTCGCCTACCTCACGCTGTGGGAACGCAAGGCCATCGGCTTCACGCAAATTCGCCTGGGCCCCAACCGCATCGGTCCGCTGGGCCTGCTGCAGCCCATTGCCGACGCGCTCAAGCTCCTGACCAAGGAAATCATCCTTCCCACGGTCGCGAACAAGGGCCTGTTCCTGCTCGGCCCGATCATGACCATCATGCCGGCGCTGGCCGCCTGGGTCGTGATTCCGTTCGGTCCCGACGTCGCGCTGGCCAACATCAATGCCGGCCTGCTGTTCGTCATGGCCATCACCTCGCTCGAGGTCTATGGCGTGATCATCGCGGGCTGGGCCTCGAATTCGAAGTACGCGTTTCTCGGTGCGCTGCGCGCCTCAGCGCAGATGGTCAGCTACGAAATCGCGATGGGTTTCTGCTTCGTCGTCGTGCTCATGGTCTCGGCCAGCCTCAACATGACCGACATCGTGATGGGGCAGGGCAAGGGGAATTTCGCCTCGATGGGCATCGGCTTCCTGTCGTGGAACTGGCTGTCGCTGCTGCCGATCTTCCTCGTCTACTTCATCTCGGGCCTGGCCGAAACCAACCGCCATCCCTTCGACGTGGTGGAAGGCGAATCGGAAATCGTCGCCGGCCACATGATCGAGTACTCGGGCATGAGCTTCGCGATGTTCTTCCTGGCCGAGTACGCCAACATGTGGCTGGTCTCGATCCTGTGCGCGGTCCTGTTCCTCGGCGGCTGGCTGCCTCCCTTCGACTTCCTCGGCTTCATCCCGGGCTGGATCTGGCTGGGCATCAAGACCTTCGTCGTGGTCACCATGTTCCTGTGGGTCCGCTCGACCTTCCCGCGCTTCCGCTACGACCAGATCATGCGGCTCGGCTGGAAGATCTTCATTCCGGTCACGCTGGTGTGGCTGGTGGTGGTCGGCGCCTGGATGCAGACCCCGTACAACATCTGGAAATAACTGGAATCGCCATGTCTGCGCACACCGCAACCTCGCCGGCGCCGTTTTCGCTCAAGGACTTCCTGTCCAGCTTCATGCTGGTCGAGCTGTTCAAGGGGCTCGCGCTGACCGGCAAGTACGCCTTCAGCCGCAAGATCACCGTGCAGTTTCCCGAAGAGAAGACGCCGCTGTCGCCGCGCTTCCGCGGCCTGCATGCACTGCGCCGCTACGAGAACGGCGAAGAGCGCTGCATCGCCTGCAAGCTCTGCGAGGCCGTCTGCCCGGCGCTCGCGATCACCATCGAATCGGATGTGCGCGACGACGGCTCGCGCCGCACCACGCGCTACGACATCGACCTGACCAAGTGCATCTTCTGCGGCTTCTGCGAAGAGAGCTGCCCGGTCGACTCCATCGTCGAAACCCACATCTTCGAATACCACGGCGAAAAGCGCGGCGACCTGTACTTCACCAAGGACATGCTGCTGGCCGTGGGCGACCGCTACGAAAAAGAAATCGCCGCCAACAAGGCGGCGGACGCCAAGTACCGCTGAAGCGGGACTGGCCCGAACTTCAAAAAACCAACCCGATCCATGGACGTCAAGACCGGCCTGTTCTACCTGTTTGCCGCGGTGCTGCTTTTCGCGGCCTTCCGCGTCATCACCGCGCGCAACCCCGTGTATGCCGCGCTCTATCTGGTGCTTGCGTTCTTCCAGGCATCGGCCATCTGGCTGCTGCTGCGCGCCGAGTTCCTGGCCATCTCGCTGGTGCTCGTCTACGTCGGCGCGGTGATGGTGCTGTTCCTGTTCGTCGTGATGATGCTCGACATCAACGTCGACGCGCTGCGCGAGGGCTTCTGGAAGCACTTCCCGCTCGCGGCTGGCGTCGGCGCGCTGATCGCGCTCGAAATGGCCGCGGTGCTGATGGGCGGCTTCCGCCTCGCCGAGCCGAAGACCGCCATGGCCTCTGGGCCGGGCACTTCCAACACGCTCGAACTCGGCAAGCTGCTTTACACGGAGTACCTCTACCCGCTGGAGATCGCTGCCGTCATCCTGCTGGTCGCCATCGTCGCGGCCATCGCGCTCACGCTGCGCACCCGCAAGGACAGCAAGTACGTGAACCCGTCCGACCAGGTGCGCGTGAAGGCGCGCGACCGCGTGCGCATCGTGAAGATGCCCGTCACGCGCGCGGCGCAGCCTGCTGCTGCAGAAACACCGGCAGCCGGGGAGACCAAGGCATGACGCTCACGCTCGGACACTTTCTCTCGCTGGGTGCGATGCTTTTCGCGCTGTCGGTGATCGGCATCTTCCTGAACCGCAAGAACCTGATCGTGCTCTTGATGTGCATCGAGCTGATGCTTCTTGCAGTCAACGTGAACTTCGTCGCCTTCTCGTACTTCCTCGGCGACATGCACGGCCAGATCTTCGTGTTCTTCATCCTGACCGTGGCCGCGGCGGAGTCCGCGATCGGGCTGGCGCTGCTGGTCCTCTTGTTCCGCAACAAGTCGAACATCAACGTCGACGAACTCAACGCGCTCAAGGGCTAGGACTGACATATGAGCGCAACTCTCTCCGCATCCGCACTGCTGGCCGTGCCGCTGGCGCCCCTGGTCGGCTCCGTGCTGGCCGGCCTGTTCGGCACCAAGTTCGGCGGCAACCACATCGGCCGCCGCATCACGCATTCGCTGACCATCCTCGGCGTCTTCATCGCTTTCGTGATCTCGGCCATGACGCTCAAGAGCGTGGTCGCCGACGGCGCCCGCTTCAACGCCACCATCTACGAATGGATGGTGGTCGGCGGCCTCAAGATGGAAGTCGGCTTCTTGGTCGACGGCCTCACCGCGATGATGATGTGCGTCGTGACCTTCGTGTCGCTGATGGTGCACATCTACACCATCGGCTACATGGAAGAAGACGAGGGCTACAACCGCTTCTTCGCCTACATCTCGCTCTTCACCTTCTCGATGCTGATGCTCGTGATGAGCAACAACATGCTGCAGCTGTTCTTCGGCTGGGAGGCGGTGGGCCTGGTGTCCTATCTGCTGATCGGCTTCTGGTACAACAGGCCGAGCGCGATCTTCGCCAACCTCAAGGCCTTCCTGGTCAACCGCGTGGGCGACTTCGGCTTCATCCTCGGCATCGGGCTGATCGCCGCCTACGCCGGCACGCTGAACTACGCCGAGGCCTTCGCCAAGTCCGACGCGCTCGCCAAGCTGAGCTTCCCCGGCACCGAGTGGATGCTGATCACCGTGATCTGCATCTGCCTGTTCATCGGCGCGATGGGCAAGAGCGCGCAGTTCCCGCTGCACGTGTGGCTGCCCGATTCGATGGAAGGCCCGACCCCGATCTCGGCGCTGATCCACGCCGCGACCATGGTGACGGCCGGCATCTTCATGGTGGCGCGCATGTCGCCGCTGTTCGAGCTCAGCGACGCGGCGCTTTCCTTCGTGCTCGTGATCGGCGCGATCACCGCGCTCTTCATGGGCTTCCTGGGCATCATCCAGAACGACATCAAGCGCGTGGTCGCCTACTCGACGCTCTCGCAGCTCGGCTACATGACGGTGGCGCTCGGCGCCTCGGCGTACTCCGTCGCCGTGTTCCACCTGATGACGCACGCCTTCTTCAAGGCGCTGCTGTTCCTCGGCGCCGGCTCGGTGATCATCGGCATGCACCACAACCAGGACATCCGCTGGATGGGCGGCGTGCGCAAGTACATGCCGATCACCTGGATCACCTCGCTGGTGGGCTCGCTGGCGCTGATTGGCACGCCTTTGTTCGCGGGCTTCTACTCGAAGGACAGCATCATCGAAGCCGTGCACGAAAGCCATCTCTGGGGCGCGGGCTTCGCGTACTGGGCGGTGCTGGCTGGCGTGTTCGTCACGGCCTTCTATTCGTTCCGCATGTACTTCCTGGTGTTCCATGGCAAGGAGCGCTACGACCAGAATCCCGAGAACAATCACCACGGCGACGATGCGGAACCGGATCCGCACGGTCATCACACCGATCACAGCGTGCCGCACGAGTCGCCCTGGGTGGTCTGGCTGCCGCTGGTGCTGCTGGCCATTCCCTCGGTCGTGATCGGCTACATGACCATCGATCCGATGCTCTTCGGCGGCTTCTTCAAGGACGCGATCATCATCGACGAGAGCAAGCACCACGCGATGAAGGAACTGGCCGAGGCCTTCCACGGCCCGATGGCGATGGCCCTGCACGGCCTCACTGCCGCGCCGTTCTGGCTCGCGCTGGCCGGCGTGGTGATGGCCTGGTACATGTACCTCGTCAATCCGGCGCTGCCGGCGGCGATCAAGCGCGCCTTCGGTCCCGTCCATCGGCTGCTCGAGAACAAGTACTACATGGACTGGATCAACGAGAACCTCATCGCGCGCGGAACGCGCGCGGTGGGCACCGGTCTCTGGAAAGGCGGGGACCAGGGGGTCATCGACGGCGCCATCGTCGACGGCTCGTGGAAGGCGATCGGCCGCGTCGCCGGCGTCGTGCGCTGGATGCAGTCCGGCTACATCTACCACTACGCGTTCGCGATGCTGATGGGCATCTTCCTCCTCATGACGTACTTCGTCTGGTTCAACAGGTAAGCGCAAAGCGCCGGAGATAAAACAAAAATGGGTTTGTTGAGCCTTGCCATCTGGGTGCCGATCGCGTTCGGCGCCGCGCTGCTGGCCTTCGGTAAAGACGAGCATGCGAACGGCGTGCGCTGGATCGCGCTGGTCGGTTCGATCGCGAGCTTCCTGGTCACCATTCCGCTGTACACGCGCTTCCAGACCGGAACCGCCGCAATGCAGTTCGTCGAGAAGGGAAGCTGGATCGAGCGCTTCAGCATCCACTACCACGTCGGCCTCGACGGCCTGTCGCTGTGGCTGGTGCTCTTGACCGCGTTCATCACGGTGATCGTGGTGATCTCCGCGTGGGAGGTGATCACCGAGCGCGTCAACCAGTACATGGGCGCCTTCCTGATCCTTTCGGGCCTCATGATCGGCTCCTTCTCGGCGCTCGACGGCATCCTGTTCTACGTTTTCTTCGAAGCCACGCTGATCCCGATGTACCTGATCATCGGCATCTGGGGCGGCCCCAACAAGATCTACGCGGCCTTCAAGTTCTTCATCTACACGCTGCTCGGCTCGCTCCTGATGCTGGTCGCGCTGATCTACATGTACAACAAGTCGGGCGGCAGCTTCGACATCCTGAGCTGGCACAAGCTGCCGCTCAGCGCGAGCGCGCAGACCTTCCTGTTCTTCGCCTTCTTCGCGGCCTTCGCGGTCAAGGTGCCGATGTGGCCGGTCCATACCTGGCTGCCCGACGTGCACGTCGAGGCGCCCACGGGCGGTTCGGCCGTGCTGGCCGCGATCATGCTGAAGCTCGGCGCCTACGGCTTCCTGCGTTTCTCGATGCCGATCGCGCCCGATGCTGCGCACGAATGGGCCTGGCTCATGATCGGGCTGTCCCTGATCGCGGTGATCTACGTCGGCCTGGTGGCGCTGGTGCAGCAGGACATGAAGAAGCTGGTGGCCTATTCGTCCGTGGCGCACATGGGCTTCGTGACGCTTGGTTTCTTCATCTTCAACGAGCTCGGCGTGTCGGGCGGCATCGTGCAGATGATCGCGCACGGCTTCGTCTCTGGCGCGATGTTCCTCTGCATCGGCGTGCTCTACGACCGCGTGCACTCGCGCCAGATCGCCGACTACGGCGGCGTGGTCAACACCATGCCCAAGTTCGCGGCCTTCGCGCTGCTGTTCGCCATGGCCAACTGCGGCCTGCCCGCCACCGCCGGCTTCGTCGGCGAATGGATGGTGATCCTCGGCGCGGTCAAGGCCAATTTCTGGCTCGGCCTGGGCGCCTCCACGGCGCTGATCTTCGGCGCCGCCTACACGCTGTGGATGTACAAGCGCGTCTACCTCGGGCCGGTGGGCAACGACCATGTGAAGGAACTGAGCGACATCAATGCGCGTGAGTTCCTCATGCTGGGCTTGCTCGCGGCCGCGGTGCTGTGGATGGGCATCTATCCCAAGCCCTTCACCGACGTGACGAATGCCTCGGTGGCCGAGCTGCTGCGCCACGTGGCGACGCCCAAGCTGCCCCAATGAGTCCAAGCTGAACAAGAGAACGAGATGATTGACAAACTCAGCTGGATGACGATCTACCCCGAGGCGGTGCTGCTGGTCATGGCCTGCATCATCGCGCTGGTCGATCTGTCCACGACCAGCACGCACCGCACGCGCACCTACGTGCTGACGCTGCTCACGCTTGCCGTGGTGGCCTTTCTCACTGCGCTCCAGGCCACCGAGGGCAAGACCCACTACGGCTTCGCCGGCATGGTCGTGAGCGACCCGATGGGCAACTGGCTCAAGTGCTTCGCGACGCTGGCGCTGATGGTCACGCTGGTCTACGGCCGGCCCTATGCGGCCGACCGCGGCATGCTGAAGGGCGGCGAGATGTTCACGCTGAGCATGTTCGCCTTGCTCGGCATCTTCGTGATGATCTCGGGCAGCAACTTCCTTCTGATCTACCTCGGGCTCGAACTGCTCACGCTGTCGAGCTACGCGCTGGTCGCGCTGCGTCGCGACAACGCGGTGGCCAGCGAAGCCGCGATGAAGTACTTCGTGCTCGGCGCCATGGCCAGCGGCTTCCTGCTCTACGGCATGTCGATGATGTATGGCGCGACCGGTTCGCTCGACACCAACGAGGTGTTCAAGGCCATCGCGAGCCGCAAGGTCAACCACCAGGTGCTGGTTTTCGGGCTGGTGTTCATCGTCGCCGGCCTGGCCTTCAAGGTCGGCGCAGCGCCTTTCCACATGTGGGTGCCCGACGTCTACCAGGGCGCGCCGACCGCGGTCACGCTGATGATCGGCTCGGCGCCCGAGCTGGCGGCCTTCGCGATCATCATCCGCCTGCTGGTGGAAGGCCTGCTGCCGCTTGCGATCGACTGGCAGCAGATGCTCGCCTTGCTCGCCATCGCATCGCTTCTGGTCGGCAACCTGGCGGCCATCGCGCAGACCAACCTCAAGCGCATGCTGGCCTATTCGACCATCGCGCAGATGGGCTTCATGCTGCTGGGCCTGGTGGCGGGCGTGGTCAACAACAACACCTACAACGCGCAGTTCGCCTACAGCGCCTCGATGTTCTACATCGTGACCTACGTGCTGACCACGCTGGCGAGCTTCGGCATCATCCTGCTCTTGGCGCGCGAAGGCTTCGAGAGCGAGGAGATCACCGATCTCGCCGGCCTCAACCAGCGCAGCCCGCTCTATGCCGGCGTGATGGCGCTGGCCATGTTCTCGCTGGCCGGCATTCCCCCGCTGGTCGGGTTCTACGCCAAGCTGGCCGTGCTGCAGGCGCTGATCGCGTCGGGGCAGGGCCTGTACATCGCGCTGGCGGTGTTCGCGGTCGTGATGTCGCTGATCGGCGCCTTCTATTACATCCGCGTGGTCAAGGTCATGTACTTCGATGCGCCGGTCACCGCGAGCACGGTGTCTGCGCCGCGCGACGTGCGCACGGTGCTGACGATCAACGGCGCGCTGATCCTGATCCTCGGCATCGTGCCGGGGGGGCTCATGACGCTCTGCGCGCAGGCGATCGTGGCCACGCTGGCCAACTAGCAGGGCCTGCCCTAGGTGTCGCAGGGCGCATCGGTCTGGGTCGTGCTGCTGGTGGCGCTGGCGGCGGCCAATCTGCCCTTCGTCAACGAGCGGTTGTTCGGGCTGGTGCCGCTGTCGGCGCGCACCAAGTCGCTGGGCCTGCGACTGGCCGAACTCTTGCTTCTCTACTTCGTGGCCGGCGGCGTCGGCCTCCTGTTCGAACGCCGCGCGGGCCAGATCGCGCCGCAGGGTTGGGAGTTCTACGCCGTCACCGGCGCGCTTTTCGTCGTGCTGGCCTTTCCCGGCTTCACCTGGCGCTACCTGCTCAAGCATCGGAAATGACATGGACGACGCACATCTGAGGGAAGAGGGCACGAACAGCGAGCTGCTGTTCAAGGGCAATTTCCTGCACGCCAAGCGCGACACCGTGCGCCTGCCCGACGGCAAGAGCGCGACGCGCGAATACGTGATCCACCCGGGCGCGGTGGTGGTGGTGCCGCTGCTCGATGACGGCCGCGTCGTGCTCGAGCGGCAATACCGCTACCCGATCGGCCGCGTGATGACCGAATTCCCGGCCGGCAAGCTCGATGCCGGCGAAGATCCGCTTTTCTGCGGCCAGCGCGAGCTGATCGAGGAAACCGGCTACAGCGCGCGCGAATGGGCCCACGCCGGCGCCATGCACCTGGCGGTGGCGTACTCGACCGAGATCATCCACATCTACTTCGCGCGCGGCCTGTCGCTGGGCGACCGGCAGCTCGACCACGGCGAGTTCCTCGACGTCATTACCGCCACGCCGGACGAGCTGTTCGGCTGGTGCCGCGACGGCACCGTGTCCGACGCCAAGACGCTGACCTGCACGCTCTGGCTGCAAAACGTCCTGTCGGGCGCATGGGCGCTCGACTGGCAAACGCCCGCCGCACCCGCCGGCGCCTGATAATCCGCGCATGAAGGTCCTCAACCTCCAATGCGCCCACGGCCACGGCTTCGAGGGCTGGTTCGCGTCCAACGAGGCGTTCGAGACGCAGCTCGCCGGCGGCCTCGTGTCCTGCCCGATCTGTGCCGACACGGCCATCACCAAGCTGCTGGCCGCGCCGCGCCTGAACCTCGGCAGCCCCAAGCCGCCTGCCGAAGCGCCGAGCGCCCCTGCCGCCGAGAGCTCGCCTGAAGCACGCTGGATGCGTGCGGTGCGCGAGGTGATGGCCAAGACCGAAGACGTCGGCGAACGCTTCGCCGACGAGGCCCGCAAGATGCACTACGGCGAAGCCGAGGAGCGCGGCATCCGCGGTCAGGCCACGCGCGAGGAAGCGCAGACCCTGCTCGACGAAGGGATCGCGGTGTTTTCGCTGCCCATCCCGCCCGCCCTCAAAGAAACTCTGCAGTAAAGCTCTCCCCCAGGCTTGCCCACTTCGTGTCGCCGCCAACCCCCTCACCGGGGGCAACACCAGCGGCCCGGCAAAGCCGGTTCCGCGGTGTTCCTGGTATAGCGAATGCGAGTTGGCTGCCTGCCGGTGTGCCTACGAGGTGAACTGCAGCGCCGCGAGGCGCGCGTAGACGCCGTTCTGCGCGACCAGCGTCGCATGCGTTCCCTGTTCCACGATGCCGCCGTGGTCGAGCACCACGATGCGGTCGGCCTTCTGCACCGTCGCGAGCCGGTGGGCGATGACCAGCGTGGTGCGGCCCACCATCGCGGATTCGAGCGCGGCCTGCACCATGCGCTCGCTCTCGGCATCGAGCGCGCTGGTGGCTTCGTCGAGCAGGAGCAACGGTGGGTTCTTGAGCATCGCGCGCGCGATCGCGATGCGCTGGCGCTGCCCGCCCGACAGGCGCACGCCGCGCTCGCCGAGGAAGGTGTCGTAGCCCTCGGGCAGCGCCTTCAGAAATCCGTCGGCAAAGGCGGCGCGCGCGGCGGCGTGGACTTCTTCGACGCTCGCATCGGGCCGGCCGTAGCGAATGTTTTCCAGCGCGCTGGCCGAGAAGATCACTGCGTCCTGCGGCACCAGCCCGATGCGCGTGCGCAGTTCGTCGAGTGACAGCTCTGCGAGCGAAGTGCCGTCGAGCGCGATGCGGCCCGATTGCGGGTCGTAGTAGCGCAAGAGCAGCTGGAACACCGTGCTCTTGCCCGCGCCGCTCGAGCCCACCAGCGCCACGGTTTCGCCCGGCGCCACCGCGAGGCTGAAGTCGCGCAGCGCCGGGGTGCCGGGCCGCGAGGGGTAGTGGAAGGTGACGCCCTCGAAGCTGACCGCGCTGCCGGCGGCGGGAACCACCGCCTTGGCCGGCTGGGCCGGCGAGACGATGACCGGCCTGGCGTGCAGCAGCTCCATCAGGCGCTCGGTGGCGCCGGCCGCGCGCAGCAGGTCGCCGTAGACCTCGCCGAGCACCGCGGCGGCACTGGCCAGGATGATCACGTAGACCACCGTCTGTCCGAGGTGGCCGGCCGTGATGTCGCCGCGCAGCACCGCCTGCGTGCCCTGGTACAAGCCCCACAGCAGCGCCGCCGAGGTCGCGATGATGATGAAGGCCACCAGCACCGAGCGCGCCTTCGTGCGGCGCACCGCGGTGCGGAAGGCGTTGTCGGTGGAGGCGTCGAAGCGGGCCGCTTCGCGCGCTTCGGCCGTGTAGCTCTGCACCACGGGAATCGCATTCAGCACCTCGGCCGCGATGGCGCTCGAATCGGCGACGCGGTCCTGGCTGGCCCGCGAAAGCCGGCGCACGCGGCGGCCGAACCACATGCTCGGCAGCACCACCAGCACCAGGATGCCGAGCACCTGCACCATCACATAGGGGTTGGTCCAGATCAGCATGGCCAGCGCGCCGCTGCCCATCACCGCGTTGCGCAATCCCATGCTGAGCGAGGAGCCCACGACGGTCTGCACCAGCGTCGTGTCGGCCGTCAGGCGCGACAGCACTTCGCCGGTCTGCGTGGTCTCGAAAAAAGCCGGGCTCTGGCGCAGCACATGGGCGTAGACCGCGTTGCGCAGGTCAGCCGTGACCCGCTCGCCGAGCCAGCTCACGGTGTAGAAGCGCGCCGCCGAGAAGATGCCGAGCGCCACGGCCACGGCGAACAGGGCCAGGAAATGCTCGCGCAGCGCCATGGCCTGGGCACCGCGGTCGGCGGCGATCAGGCCGCCATCGATCAGGCCGCGCAGGGCCAGCGGGAACACCAGCGTGGTCGCCGCCGCCAAGACCAGAAACACGGCAGCCAGCAGGATCTGGGTGCGGTAGGGGCGCAGAAAAGGGGTCAGCCCGGTCAGTGATTTGGGAGAGCCCTTGGCGAGCGAGGGCGAAGCGGGGGAAACCATGACTTCGATTCTAGCCAACGCTTGCCGCCTCAAAGGCAGCCTTGACAATAGTTGTCGCGACAACTAATATCGCGCCATGTCCGATTCCCCAAGCCCAGGAGCCGTACCGCCGGCCGCCGGCTTCTACAAGCCGGAGAATTACCAAGCCGAGGAAAGCGTCGGCCACATGATGCGCCGCATCACGACCCTCGTGAGCCAGGCGGTCGCCAGCGACATGTGGGAACCGGGCGCGCCCACCTTTCCGCAATGGGCGCCGCTCTACAAGCTCCACCTGGGCCACGCCACCACCGTCGCGGAACTCGCGCGCGAGTGCCAGCTCGACACCGGTGCCATGACGCGCCTGCTCGACCGTCTCGAGGCCAAGGGCCTGTGCCGGCGCGTGCGCTCCGTTTCCGACCGGCGCGTGGTCAACATCGAACTGACCGACGAGGGCCGCGCCGCCGCCCGACAGGTACCCCATGTCCTATGCCGCGTGCAGAACGAGGCGCTTGCCGGCTTCACCCGTGAGGAGTGGGTGCAGCTCAAGGGCTATCTGCGCCGCATCCTCGACAACGCACAGGCCGTCGCGGCCCGTGGAGAAAAAGATGAATCCGCTTCTTCCTGAGTTCGCGCGCCGCCGCGCGATCGCCATGGCCGCTGCCTTGGCGGTCCTTGTTCTGGCCGGTTGCGCCGACATGGCGCACATCGATTCGCACGCGAAGCTGCGCGATGCCGATTCACTGGGGCTGGGGAGCGCGCAGGCCGCACCTGCCGTCGACAGCCAATGGTGGCTCGGCTTCGGCGATGCCCAGCTCAACGCCCTGGTCGGCCAGGCGCTGGAAGGCAATCCCAATCTGCAGGTCGCGCGTGCGCGCCTTGCCCGCGCACAGGCCTCGACCGCCATCGCCGAGGCGGCCGGCAAACCGCAGATCGACGGCGAGCTCGATCTCACGCGGCAGAAGTTCAGCGGCAATTACATCTACCCGTCGCCGCTCGGCGGCTCGATCCAGGAGACCGGCACGCTGCAGCTCAATGCCAGCTGGGAGCTCGACTTCTTCGGCAAGAACCGCACCGCGATCGAGGCGGCCATCGGCAGCGCGAATGCCGCGGCCGCCGATGCCGACGCCGCCCGCGTTCTTTTGGCCAGCAACATCGCACGCGGCTATTTCCAGTGGGCCCGGCTGAACGACCAGCTGGCCGTGGCCAGGCGCACGCTGGCGCAGCGCGAAGAAACGCTGAAGCTGGTGCGCGACCGCGTCTCCGCCGGGCTCGACACGCGCCTCGAACTGCGCCAGAGCGAAGGCGGCCTGCCGCAGGCGCGCCAGCAGATCGAGTTCTTGAGCGAACAGATCGCGCTTGCGCAGCACGCGCTGGACGCGCTCGTCGCCAAGCCGAATGCGACGCAGGGCTTGGCCCCGCCAGCGCTCGGCGGCATCCGGCCGATCGCGCTGCAGCCCACGATCCCGGCCGACCTGCTGGGACGGCGCGCCGACATCGCGGCCGCGCGCTGGCGCGTCGAAGCCGCCACCAGCGATGTCGCGAACGCGAAGACGCAGTTCTATCCGAACATCAACCTCGTGGCCTTCGCCGGCTTCTCGAGCATCGGCTTCGACAGCTTGGTCAAGTCCGGCAGCCAGCAGTGGGGCGTGGGCCCGGCCATCCGGCTGCCGATCTTCGAAGGCGGCCGGCTGCGCGCCAACCTGCGCGGCAAGGCCGCCGATCTCGACGCCGCGATCGAGAGCTACAACGCCTCCGTGCTCGATGCGGTGCGCGACGTCGCCGACCAGGTCGCCAGCGCGCAATCGGTGACGCGCCAACAGGCCGAGCAACGCGACGCGCAGAGCGCGGCCGAAGCCGCCTACGACATCGCCGTGCAGCGCTACGGCGCCGGCCTCGGCAACTACCTCAACGTGCTGACGGCAGAGACCTCCGTGCTCGCGCAGCGCCGCGAAGCGGTCGACCTCGCCGCGCGCGCCCTCGACACGCAGGTCGGCCTGGCCCGCGCGCTGGGCGGCGGCTGGCAGCCCGCCACTTCGACCACCGCTGCGGCCGGCACGACACCGACCCCGCATCCCTGAACACCGCGCGAAACCGAAAGACATCTCCATGGACAGCAAGGACAACACCGACACGACCGTCCCGGCCCAATCCGTCGCCGAGGCGGCGCCTTCCAGCAACAAGCGCCGCCGCGCGCTGACCGCACTCGCCTCGGTGGTGGTGCTGGCCGGCGCCGGCTGGGGCCTCTACGAATGGCTGGTCGCGAGCCACTACGAGTCGACCGACAACGCCTACGTGCAGGGCAACGTGATCCAGATCACGCCGCAGATCGGCGGCACCGTGATGGCCATCATGGCCGACGACACCGACCTCGTGAAAGCCGGCCAGCCGCTGGTGCAGCTCGATCCGGCCGATGCGAAGGTCGCGCTCGACCAGGCCGAGGCCGCGCTCGCGCAGACGGTGCGCCAGGTGCGCACGCTGTACGCCAACAACGGCTCGCTGGCCGCGCAGGTCACGCTGCGCCAGTCCGACATCGTCAAGGCGCAGAGCGACATCGCGCGCGCCCAGGACGACCTGAAGCGCCGTCAGGCGCTCACGGGCAACGGCGCGGTGTCGAAGGAAGAACTCAACCACGCCGAGACGACGCTCGCCAACGCGAAGAGCGCGCTCGCGGCGGCGCAGGCCGGCGTGGTCTCGGCGCGCGAACAGCTCGCGAGCAACCAGTCGCTGACCGAAGGCACCAGCGTCGAGCAGCACCCGAGCGTGCTGGCCGCCGCCGCCAAGGTGCGCGAGGCCTATCTCGCGACGCAGCGCGTCGCGATGCCGGCGCCGGTCGAAGGCTACGTGGCCAAGCGCACCGTGCAGCTCGGCCAGCGCGTCGCGGCCGGCACGCCGATGATGTCGATCGTGCCGCTGAACCAGGTGTGGGTCGACGCCAACTTCAAGGAAGTGCAGCTGCGCAGCATCCGCCTCGACCAGCCGGTGAAGCTCACGGCCGACGTGTACGGCAAGAAGGTCGAATACACCGGCCGCGTCGCCGGCCTCGGCGTCGGCACCGGTGCCGCCTTCGCGCTGCTGCCGGCGCAGAACGCCACCGGCAACTGGATCAAGGTGGTGCAGCGGGTGCCGGTGCGCATCGCGCTTGACCCCGAGCAGCTCAAGGCCAATCCGCTGCGCGTGGGCCTCTCGATGGATGCCGAGATCGACGTCACGCAGAAGGGCGGCAAGATGCTCGCCGACGCGCCGCGCGCCAGCGCGCTGAGTCAGACACAGGTCTACAGCCGGCTCGACCAGGGCGCCGACGCCGAAGTGCAGCGCATCATCGCGGCCAACATGGGCCGCGGCGCAGCGCTCGCGAGCACGGCGCGGCCCGCGGGCAGTGCCGCCTCTGCGGCAGGTGCATCGCCCTCGCACGTCAACCCGATCTGATTCGACGGCTTGCGCACGATGGCGACCGCTTCGGCTCTTCCCGCACCCCTGCCGCCGCTCGAGGGCTCCGCCCGGCTGTGGGGCACGATCGCGCTCTCGGCCGCGACCTTCATGAACGTGCTCGACACCTCGATCGCCAACGTCTCGCTGCCAGCCATCTCCGGCGACCTCGGCGTCAGTTCGACGCAGGGCACCTGGGTCATCACCAGCTTCGCGGTGGCCAACGCCATCGCGGTGCCGCTCACCGGCTGGCTCACGCAGCGCTTCGGCCAGGTGCGCCTGTTCATGGCCAGCGTGCTGCTGTTCATCATCAGCTCCTGGCTTTGTGGGCTGGCGCCCAACATGACGACGCTGATCGCGTTCCGCGCGCTGCAGGGCTTCGTCGCCGGGCCGATGATTCCGCTGTCGCAGACGCTGCTGCTGTCGAGCTACCCGAAGGCCAAGGCAGGGCTTGCGATGGCGATGTGGTCGATGACCACGCTGGTCGCGCCCGTGATGGGGCCGCTGCTCGGCGGCTGGATCACCGACAACATCTCCTGGCCCTGGATCTTCTACATCAACATCCCGGTGGGCCTGCTTGCCGCCGGCATCACCTGGGGCATCTACCGCAAGCGCGAGAGCACGACGCGCAAGGTGCCCATCGATGCCATCGGCCTCGGGCTGCTGGTGCTGTGGGTGGGTTCGCTGCAGCTGATGCTCGACAAGGGCAAGGAACTGGACTGGTTCCATTCGGCCGAGATCGTGACGATGGCGGTGGTGGCGGTGGTCGGCTTCGCCTTCTTCCTGGTCTGGGAGCTGACCGACAAGCACCCGGTGGTCGACCTCTCGCTCTTCAAGCGCCGCAACTTCTGGTCGGGCGCGCTGGCGACGGCGGTGGCCTACGGCCTGTTCTTCGGCAACGTCGTGATCCTGCCGTTGTGGCTGCAGCAGTACATGGGCTACACGGCGACGCAGGCCGGCATGATCATGGCGCCGGTGGGCCTGCTCGCGATCGTGTTCTCGCCGATCGTCGGCCTCACGGTCAGCAAGATCGATCCGCGCCGCTACGCCACCTTCTCCTTCCTGGTGTTCGCGCTGGTGCTGTGGATGCGCTCCAACTTCAACACCCAGGCCGACTTCTGGACCATCATGATCCCGACCGTGATCCAGGGCGTGGCGATGGCCTTCTTCTTCATTCCGCTGGTGACGATCACGCTGTCGGGCCTCGCGCCCGATCGCATCGCGGCGGCTTCGGGGCTGTCGAACTTCGCGCGCATCACCGCGGGCGCCATGGGAACCTCCATCGCCACCACGGTGTGGGAGAACCGCGCCGCGCTGCATCACGCGCAGCTGGTCGAGTCGGTCAACCAGGGCAATGCGGCCGCGAGCAGCGCGATGGCCGGGCTCGGCAGCAGCGGCTTCAGCGCCGACCAGGTGCTGGGGCAGCTCAACCGCATCGTGGACCAGCAGTCCTTCATGCTGGCCGCGAATGATGTGTTCTATGCATCGGCGGTGCTGTTCCTGCTGCTGATTCCCTTCGTCTGGCTGGCCAAGCCGACGCGCGCTGCGGGTGCCTCCGATGCAGCCGCCGGCGCCCACTGACGCTCTCTTCCAACCAGCTGACGCTGGTTGCAGTGCAGCATAGGCATTTGCCCCAGTAGGCAAGTTTGGTTACCGCTGCAAACAATGCGGTCCGCGCAACCATGGTGGTGCGCTCAGATGGACCGCATGACTGATCTTTCCTGCCAGCACACGGGCGACCGCGCGAGATGAGCGACATCATTCTCGAAACACGCCAGCTCACCAAGGAATTCAAGGGCTTCACCGCGGTCAGCAAGGTCGATCTCTCGGTCGTACGCGGATCGATCCATGCCTTGATCGGCCCCAACGGCGCCGGCAAGACGACCTGCTTCAACCTGCTGACCAAGTTCCTCGAGCCCACTTCGGGAACCATCCTGTTCAACGGGATGGACATCACGAACGAGCGCCCGGCGCAGATTGCGCGGCGCGGCATCATCCGCTCGTTCCAGATCTCGGCGGTGTTCCCGCACCTGACCCTGCTCGAGAACGTGCGCCTGGGCCTGCAGCGCGCGCTCGGCACTTCCTACCACTTCTGGAAGAGCGAGAAATCGCTGAAGCCCCTCGATGAGCGCGCCCGCACGCTCTTGGCCGAGGTGGGGCTGGAAGAACTCGCCGACGAGCAGACCGTGAACCTGCCCTACGGCCGCAAGCGCGCGCTCGAGATCGCGACCACGCTTGCGATGGAGCCCGAGCTGATGCTGCTCGACGAGCCCACGCAGGGCATGGGCCACGAAGATGTGCACCGCGTGGCCGAACTCATCAAGCGCGTGTCGGCCGGCCGCACCATCCTGATGGTGGAGCACAACATGAGCGTGGTCTCGACCATCGCCGACACCATCACGGTGCTGCAGCGCGGCGCCGTGCTGGCCGAGGGGCCGTATGCCGAAGTCTCGAAGAATCCGCAGGTGATGGAAGCCTATATGGGCACCACCGACGGCCAATTGCAAGGAGCGCATTGAATGGCCGTTCCTGCACTCGAAATCAAGGACCTCCACGCCTGGTACGGCGAGTCGCATGTGCTGCATGGCGTCGACATGGTGGTGCAGCCCGGCGAGGTGGTCACGCTCCTGGGCCGCAACGGTGCGGGGCGCACCACCACGATGCGGGCCGTTCTGGGCCTCACCGGCGCGCGCAAGGGCAGCATCAAGGTCGGCGGCGTTGAAACCATCGGCATGCCCACGCACCGCATCGCGCACCACGGCATCGGCTACTGCCCGGAAGAGCGCGGCATCTTTGCAAGCCTGTCGGCCGAGGAAAACCTGCTGCTGCCGCCCGTGCTGAAGGGCGCAGGGCAGGGCATGTCGGTGGACGAGATCTACGCGATGTTCCCCAACCTGGCCGAGCGCCGCAACAGCCAGGGCACGCGCCTGTCGGGCGGCGAGCAGCAGATGCTGGCGGTCGCGCGTATCCTGCGTACCGGCGCCAAGCTGCTTCTGCTCGACGAGATATCCGAAGGCCTGGCGCCCGTGATCGTGCAGGCGCTGGCCCGCATGATCCACATGCTGCGCGGCAAGGGCTACACCGTGGTCATGGTGGAGCAGAACTTCCGCTTCGCGGCGCCGCTGGCCGACCGTTTCTACGTGATGGAGCACGGTCGCATCGTCGAGAAGTTCGGCGCAGCCGAACTCGAAGCCAAGATGCCGGTGCTCCATGAACTGCTCGGCGTCTGATCATTTTTCTGAAGGAGTCAACATGAAAACGCAACTCACCGCACTCGCGCTGGCCATCGGCGCACTGGCCCTTGCTTCCGGCGCACAGGCGCAGGACAAGGTCACGATCGGGTTCGTGACCGACATGTCGAGCCTGTACGCGGATCTGGAAGGCAAGGGGGGCGCCACGGCGATCCAGATGGCAATCGACGACTTCGGCGGCAAGGCGCTCGGGAAGCCGATCGAGCTGCTCTCGGCCGACCATCAGAACAAGGCTGACATCGCCGCCTCCAAGGCGCGCGAGTGGATCGACACGGCCGGCGCCAGCATGATCTTCGGCGGCACCAATTCCGGCGCGATGCTTGCGATAGCCAAGGTGGCGCAGGAGAAGAAGCGCGTGTTCTTCACCAATGGCGCGGCCAGCTCGGCGCTCACCAACGAGCAGTGCACCCCGTACACCGTGCACTACGCCTACGACACCGTGGCGCTGGCCAGGGGCACCGGCGGCGCGGTGGTCGATACCGGCGGCAAGACCTGGTTCTTCCTGACGGCCGACTACGCCTTCGGCCATGCGCTCGAAGCCGACACCGCCAAGGTGGTGAAGGAAAAGGGCGGCACGGTGGTCGGCGCGGTGCGCCATCCAACCAACGCCTCGGACTTCTCGTCCTTCCTGCTGCAGGCGCAAAACTCCAAGGCGCAGATCCTGGGTCTGGCCAACGCCGGCGGCGACACCATCAACTCGATCAAGGCCGCCAAGGAATTCGGCATCGGCAAGACCATGAAGACGGCGGGCCTGCTGGTGTTCCTGACCGACATACACAGCCTTGGCGTGAAGAACACGGAAGGCCTGCTCCACACGACCAGCTGGTATTGGGACCTGAACGACGACACGCGCAAGTTCGCGGCCCGCTACTTCGAAAAGACCAAGCGCATGCCCACCGACATCCAGGCGGCCGACTACTCGGCCACCACGACCTACCTCAAGGCGGTCGAGGCGGCCAAGTCGACGGATGCCGACAAGGTGATGGAACAGCTCAAGAAGCTGCCCATCAACGACTTCTATGCCAAGGGCACCATCCGCGCCGATGGCCGCATGGTGCACGAGATGTACCTGGTGGCGGTCAAGTCGCCGGCCGAGTCGAAGAAGCCCTGGGACTACTTGAAGGTGGTCAAGACGCTGCCGGGCGACCAGGTCTTCACGACAAAAGCCGAGAGCAAGTGCTCCCTCTGGAAATAAGCTGACTCACTGATCTCGTTCATCGCCTTCCCGTATGCAAATTTCACTGCCTGCCCTGCTGAGCCAGCTCCTTCTCGGGTTGGTCAACGGATCGTTCTACGCGATCCTGAGCCTTGGGCTCGCAGTGATCTTCGGCCTGCTCAATGTGATCAACTTCGCGCACGGCGCGCTGTTCATGCTGGGCGCCGTGCTGACCTGGATGGCGATGAACTACTTCAACGTCAACTACTGGGTGATGCTGGTCGCGGCGCCGATCATCGTCGGCCTGTTCGGCGTGCTGATCGAGCGGCTGCTGCTGCGCTGGATCTACAAGCTCGATCATCTCTACGGTCTCCTGCTCACGCTCGGCCTCACGCTGCTGATCGAAGGCGTGTTCCGCTCGGTCTACGGCGTCTCGGGCCTCGGCTACGACGCGCCCGATGCGCTGTCGAGCGCCACCGATCTCGGCTTCATGGTGCTGCCCAACTACCGTGCCTGGGTGGTGGCGGCCTCGCTCGTGGTCTGCTTCGCGACCTGGTTCGTGATCGAGAAGACGCGGCTGGGCGCCTACCTGCGCGCAGGCACCGAGAACCCGCGCCTGGTCGAGGCCTTCGGCGTCAACGTGCCGCTGATGATCACGCTGACCTATGGCTTTGGCGTCGCGCTCGCGGCCTTCGCGGGCGTGCTGGCGGCGCCGGTGATCCAGGTCTCGCCGCTGATGGGGCAGAACCTCATCATCGTGGTGTTCGCGGTGGTCGTGATCGGCGGCATGGGCTCGATCATGGGAGCCATCTTGACCGGGCTCGGCCTCGGCGTGATCGAGGGCCTGACCAAGGTCTTCTATCCCGAGGCATCCTCCACCGTCGTGTTCGTGATCATGGTCATCGTGCTGCTCATCCGGCCGGCCGGCCTGTTCGGAAAAGAAAAATAAGACGCGAGCCGCATGAAAAAGCTATCCCTCGTCATCTACCTGCTGCTGCTCGTCGCGCTGATCGTGGCGCCCTTCGCCGGCGCCTACCCGGTGTTCGTGATGAAGCTCATGTGCTTCGCACTGTTCGCCTCGGCTTTCAATCTGCTGCTCGGCTACACCGGGCTCCTGTCTTTCGGCCACGCGGCCTTCCTCGGCGGCTCGGCCTACGTGGCGGGGCAGGTGATGAAGGTCTGGGGCCTGACGCCCGAACTGGGCCTCATCGCCGGCACGCTCACTGGCGCCTTGCTGGGCTGGCTGTTCGGCGTGCTGGCGATCCGCCGTCAAGGCATCTACTTCGCGATGATCACGCTGGCGCTGGCGCAGATGATGTTCTTCGTCGCGCTGCAGGCCAAGTTCACCGGCGGCGAGGACGGCCTGCAGGGCGTGCCGCGCGGCCGGCTCTTCGGCCTGCTCGATCTGCAGAACGACCTCACCATGTACTACGTGGCCCTGGCGATCGTGGTCGCTGCCTTCCTGCTGATCGTGCGCACCATCCATTCGCCCTTCGGTCAGGTGCTGAAGGGCATCAAGGAAAACGAGGCACGCGCGCTCTCACTGGGCTACGACGTAAGCCGCTTCAAGCTGCTGGCCTTCGTGATCTCGGCGGCGCTCTCGGGCCTGGCCGGTTCGCTCAAGACCCTGGTGCTGGGCTTCGCCACCTTGTCCGACGTGCACTGGACCGCGTCGGGTCAGGTCATCCTGATGACGCTGGTGGGCGGCCTGGGCACGCTCTCCGGCCCGCTGGTCGGCTCGGCCGTGGTGGTGCTGCTCGAGAACAAGATCGGCGAGTTCGGCAACCTGCTCGCGCGCATCACCACCATCGACTGGTTCAACACCCTCGGCGAGTCGGTCACCATGGTCACCGGCCTGATCTTCGTGATCTGCGTGCTGGCCTTCCGGCGCGGCATCATGGGCGAGATCATCGCCTTCGTCGAGCGGCAGCGCGGGCCGCGCGCCTAGCCATGTGGCAGCCCGCTGAACGTTACCCCGATCCTGCCGTCGAAATCCTCGACCCGCGCTTCGCGAAGTACCGCATCACCAGCGCCGCCGTCGAGCGGCTGGCGAGCGGCTTCCGCTGGGCCGAAGGACCGGTGTGGTTCGGCGACGGCCGCTACCTGCTGTGGAGCGACATTCCCAACAACCGCGTGATGCGCTGGGACGAGGAGACCGGTGCGGTCAGCGCGTTCCGCAAGCCCTCGAACTTCGCCAACGGCCACACGCGCGATCGCCAGGGGCGACTCGTCAGCTGCGAGCACGGCACGCGGCGCGTGACGCGCACCGAGTACGACGGCAGCATCACCGTGATCGTCGACCGCTTCGAGGGCAAGCGGCTCAATTCGCCCAACGACATCGTCGTCAAGTCGGACGATTCGATCTGGTTCACCGATCCGCCCTTCGGCATCCTCGGCCACTACGAAGGCCATGCGGCCGAGGCCGAGCTGCCCACCAACGTCTACCGCGTCGACAGCCGCACCGGCGAGGCCACGGTGGTGTGCGGCGACGTCAACCGGCCCAACGGCCTGTGCTTCTCGCCCGACGAGCGCCGGCTCTATGTGGTGGAGTCGGGCACCTTGCCGCGCCGCATCCGCGTGTTCGACTTGAGCGATGACGGCCGCCGGCTCCAGAACGACCGCGTGTTCCTGCAGACCGAGATGGAGGGCTCGCCCGATGGCTTCCGCTGCGACGTCGACGGCAACCTGTGGGCCGGCTGGGGCACCGGCGAGGGCCGCGACGGCGTGATGGTGTTCGCGCCCGACGCCACGCCGATCGGGCGCATCGCATTGCCCGAGCGCTGCGCCAACCTGTGCTTCGGCGGCATCGCGCGCAACCGGCTCTTCATGGCGGCGAGCCAGTCGCTCTATGCGCTCTACGTCAACACGCAGGGTGCGCGCGGCGGTTGAGGCGCCTCACATGCCTCACATGCCTCACATGCGAAGGGCCTGCGCGTAGCCGGTCATCTCCAGATAGCCGCGGCCGACGCGCCGCCCGCCGTCGTCCTGCAGATCGCTCAGGCCTTCCCAGTAGACGGCGCCGGTCGAACCCCGGCTGTCGAGCTCCTGATCGTCGAGCAGTGCCTGCACCCTGAAGACGCCGGCCGGCGCCTGGATGCGCCATCGGGTCGGGTAGGCCGCGCGCGTGCGCGGGCTGGTCCAGGTGCTTTCGGCGTCGAAGCGCAGTTCGTCGTGGCCGAACACGCGCAGCGTTCCGTCGGCGCTGCGCAGCGACCCGCCGAACCACAGGGCTGTGCCGTCGCGCCGGCGTATGCGAAAGGCCATCAGTGCGCCGCCGTCGTCGAGGTTCATGCCGATCCAGTCCCAGCCGGCCGCATCGGGATGTAGGTAGGCTTCGCTCCACTCGTGATCGAGCCATGCCTTGCCCTGTACGTCGAAGCCGCGGCCTTGCAAGGTGAGGCGGCCCTGCGTCGCGAGCTGCGGTTCGCTGTAGTAGTAGCTGGCCTGCTCGGCATCGGGGCCCTTGCGCGAGAGGCCGTCCTTGCCTTGCAGCAGCACCGGCTGGGTGGCTGAAAAACGCAGGTCGAGCCCGAAGCCCTCGGCCGGCAACTTGGCCGTGTAGCCCTCGGCATCGCGCTTCAGCGTCCAGTTGCGCAGCCGGACGTCGGTGCCCTCTTCGGCGGCCGACGCCACGCCGAAGCCCGCACGCGCGATGCGCTCGTCGTGCCAGAGCTTGCGGCCTTCAAGATCGGTGAGTGCCGCATGCGCAAAGATCAGCTGACGCGCCGCGAAGTCCGAGCGCATTGCCTGCGTCGCAACGACCCGCGAGCGGAAGAAGGTGAGCTGGAAGCCGAAGTCGCGTGCCCCGGCCTGCGCATGGCCGGTGATGTACCACCACTCGGTGCGCAGATCCGAATGGCTGCCGAAGTCGCGTGGAAACTGCAGCATGCGCGGCGGCAGCGCCCATGCCGCCGGCGCCGCGAGTGCCGACAGAAGCACTGTACGGCGCGACAGCATGCTCAACTCGCCAGCAGTGCGTCGACGCGCTGCTGCGCCGCGCTGCAATCGCCGAAGGCATTCGCCACCCACGCCGCATCGTGGTAGCTCGGCAGGTAGCGCTCGCCCGCATCGCACAAGAGCGACAGGATCGAGCCTTGCCGCCTCGCCGCGCGAATCTCGCCGGCCAGCGCCAGCATGCCGATGAAGTTGGTGCCGGTCGACGGGCCGACCTTGCGGCCCAGCAGCGCCGAGAGCGCGCGCATCGCGGCGATCGAGTCGGTGTTCGGCACCTCGATCATGCGGTCCACCAGCGAAGGGATGAAGCTGGCTTCCACGCGCGGCCGTCCGATGCCCTCGATGCGCGAGCCCGGCGCCGTCAGCGTCGCGTCGCCGGTGCGGTGGTAGGCCGCGAACACTGAGCCCTCGGGATCGGCCACGCAGACCTGCGTGTCGTGGCAGCGGTAGCGCACATAGCGCCCGATGGTCGCGCTGGTGCCGCCGGTGCCGGCGCCGACCACGATCCAGGCCGGCACCGGGTGCCGCTCGTGCGCCATCTGCTGGAACATGCTCTCGGCGATGTTGTTGTTGCCGCGCCAGTCCGTCGCGCGTTCGGCGTAGGTGAACTGGTCCATGTAGTGGCCGCCCGCGCGCTCGGCAAGCGTTCGGGCTTCGTCGTAGACCTCGGCCGCGTGGTCGACGAAATGACACTGGCCGCCGTAGAAGGCGATCTGTGCGATCTTCTCGGGCGAGGTGCTCTTCGGCATCACGGCGATGAAGGGCAGACCCAGCAGTCGTGCGAAGTAGGCCTCGCTCACCGCGGTCGACCCGCTCGAGGCCTCGACGACCGTGGTGCGCTCGTCGATCCAACCGTTGCACAGCGCGTAAAGGAAGAGCGAACGCGCCAGCCGGTGCTTGAGGCTGCCGGTCGGGTGCGTCGATTCGTCCTTGAGGTAGAGGTCGATGCCGTGCGCGGCGAAGGCCGGCAGCGGCAGGGGGATCAGGTGCGTGTCGGCGCTGCGCTGGTAGTCGGCCTCGATGCGGCGGATCGCGCTGCCGAGCCAGAGGCTGTCGGGAGGGGAGGCATGGGTCACGCCGACGAGTCTACAAGCCCTGTGCGCTCAACCGAAGGTGAACGCGTAGGCCTGCGCGCCGGCGTCGAGGAATTCGATCTCGAACAGGCGGTCGTTGCCGGGCGACGCCTGGCGGACGAGCTGGTAGAGCCGCTGCCCGTCGATCGTTCCGTTGCCCTGGGCGTCGATGTCGAAGCCGTGGTCCGTGAGCGGCGGCTTGCCGTCCACCAGCACCTTGAAGCGCACCGGTTTGCCGTCGGCCGGGGGCCCGAGCACCAGGTGCACGTCGCGCGCATGGAAGCGCAAGGCGATGCGGCCGTTGGCGCGGTTCGCGACTACGCGCTCGCGTTCCACCGTCCAGTCGCCGGCGGGCGCCCAATGGTTCGTTCGCAGCGAAGCGGCAGCCTGGTAGGCGTTCGCGCGATCATTCGCGATGCCTCCCGGCGAAGCGAAGCCGTGCGTGCGTTCGTAGCCCAGATGGGTTTCTCCGGACAACGCGGGTGAAGCGCCCGGCGCGGCCTGGACGCCTTCGCCCTGCGGCGCGACCAGCCCGGCCGGAACATGGCTTCGCCCAGCCTCGGCCAGCAGTTGCTGGATGATTCGTTCCAATTTCTCGTACCGGTTCTCTCCGAACTGGTGATGGCGGATGCGCCCCTCTGCATCGATGAAATAAAAGGCGGGCCAGGCCTGGTTGTCGAAGCCGCGCCAGATGGCGAAGTCGTTGTCGATGGCGACCGGAAAGTCGATGCGAAGGTCCTTCGCCGCCCGGCGCACGTTGGCCGGGCGCTTCTCGAACGCGAACTCGGGCGCATGCACGCCGATGACCACCAGGCCCGCATCCTTGTACTTCTCCGACCATGCGCGAAGGTAGGGCAGGGTGCGCAGGCAGTTGATGCACGAGTAGGTCCAGAAGTCGACCAGCACCACCTTGCCACGCAGGTCTTCGGTCGTCAGCGGGGCGGAGTTGATCCACTCGGTCGCGCCAGCCAGTGAAGGAAAGACGCCCTCGATTCCGAGCATTCGCGCGGGTGCCGGTTCGCGGGCGGCTGCCGTCGGGATCAGCCCGGTCTCCTCGGGACGGAGGCTCGTATCGGCGGGCTGCGGCTTCTGGCGCTCGATCTTCTCGACGAGCGCCTGCTCCAGTGCCGACGTGGTGCCGACCGAGAGCCGGGCGAGCAAGCCAGTGTCCAGGCCCAGTGCGATGGCGGTGACACCCACCAGAACTGCCGCACCGGCGCCACGCCGGATCCACTCGCCCGTGTGGAGCGATCCCTTCAAGGCCGCGAACACGCGCCCGCCGAACAGCAGCGCTGCCGCCAGCGAGGTGCACGCGCCGGCCGCATAGGCCAAGAGCAACAGCGAGGTGCCGACGCTGGCGCCATTGAGTGCTGCGCCGGTCAGGATCAAGCCGAGGATCGGACCCGCGCAGGGCGCCCAGAGCAGGCCCGTGCCCACGCCCAGCAGGAGCGGCGAAAAAACGGAAGGCCGCGCGGAAGTCCCATCCGCCTGGGAGTCGGACAGGCGGATGCCGAGCGCGACGAGCGGCCTGCTCAGACGGTCGGCCACGGTCGGGAACAGCAGCGTGACGCCGAACACCGCAAGCAGCGCGATCGCGGCGTAGCGCCCGTACTCGTTGAGCTCGACCACCCAGCCGCCGCCCACCGCGGCCAGCGTGGCGATGGCGGCAAAGGCCAGCGCCATGCCGAAGAGAAGGGGCAGGCCGTGCGATCGGAACGGCCGGTCGGCGCGCGCGAACACGAAAGGGAGCACCGGCAGGATGCACGGGCTCAGGATGGTGAGCACGCCGCCCAGGTAGGCCACGATCAGAACGAGCATGATGTTTCTCGATGAGGTGCTGCGGTCAGGCCGCGCCGGGTTTGAACAGGGTCACGCGGGCTTCGAGCCCGCCTTCGCTGCGGTTGTGCAGGCTGAGCTCCGCGCCCATCGCCATCGCGAGCTGGTGCGCGATGGCGAGTCCCAGGCCCGTGCCGCCGGTGCTTCGGTTGCGCGAGCTTTCGACCCGGTAGAAGGGCTTGAGCACGGCCTCCAGCTCGTCGGGCGGGATACCCGGTCCGTTGTCGAGCACCGCGACGACCAGCCGGTCCGCCTCGGCATGCACCCGCACGCGCACGTCGCTGCCGAACTTCAATGCGTTGTCGATCAGGTTCACGAGGATCCGGCGCAGGGCATTGGGGCGCGTCACGATCGGCGCGTCGATGCGTCCCTCCAGCTGCACGGCCTGGCCCGAGTCCTCGTAGTCGGCGACCATGCTTTCGAGCAGCGCGTCGGCATCGATGCGCAAGGGCGGTTCCGTCGCGCCATGCAGCGTGCGCGCATAGGTGACGCCTTCTCTCACCAGCGCGTTCATGGCATCGAGGTCCTGCCGGAATTTGAGCTGGTCCTTCTCGTTGTCCATCAACTCGGTGCGCAGCCGCATCCGGGTGATCGGCGTCTGCAGATCGTGCGAGATCGCAGCCAGGATCTCCACGCGCTCGGCCATGTAGCCGGCGATGCGCCGCTGCATCGCATTGAAGGCGCGTGCCGCGTGCGCCACTTCGGTGGGGCCTTCTTCGCCGAGCGTCCGGGCCTTCAGGTCGGGCCCGAGTTCGTCCGCCGCCGCGGCGAGCCGCGCCAGCGGCCGTGTGACCAGCCGCACCGCGAACCAGGCGCAGACGGCCAGCACCACGAGCTGGATCGCCAGCAGCCACATGACCCAGTTCGACACCGGCATGCCTACCCGTCTTGCATCGACGATCACCGGGCTGCCGTCCGCCAGCTTCACCTGGATCCGAAGGCCTTCGGTCGGTTCGGCGACCTGTGCCACCTTCACGACCTCGAACGGATGCAGCGCGTTGACGATGGCGGCGGCGAACTCCTGCACCAGCGGCGTCGCGGGCGCGGGGCCCGTGACGCTGCCGTCCAGCATGAAACGGTAGTTGCGCCGCTCCAGCCGGCCCAGCCAGCTCGCGCGCTCCGCGGCGGGCAGGCGATCCAGGATGGCGATCGAACTCGCGATGTCGCGCTCGATGCCGCTCATCATCAGCTCGCGCAGCGCCATGCTGCGCTCGTAGCGGATCGCTGCGAAGGTCAGCAACTGCGCGATCGCGAGGCCCACGACGATGATCAGCGTTACGCGGGAGAACAGCGAGCGGGGGATCAGCCGGCGCATGGTGGGCATGGATGGGTTATAGACCCCGCCGCTCAGACCAGGTTGATCTCGACGCCGATGTTGCCCCGCGTGGCTTTGGAATACGGGCAGGTCTGGTGTGCGGCATCGACGAGGACCTGGGCGACTTCGCGCTCCACACCGGGCATGCTGACCTTGAGTCGGGCCTGCAGGAAGTAGGCGCCGTCCGTGGTGCCCAGGTCGACTTCGGCGTCGACGGCGAGGTCGGCCGGGAGCTTGACCTTCATCCCGGCCGCAGCGATCCCGATCGCGCCGATGAAACAGGCCGACCAGCCGGCGGCGAACAGTTGCTCGGGATTGGTGCCGCTGCCCGCGGTGCCGGGAGACGAGAGCTTGATGTCCAGGCGGCCATCGGAACTGCGGGATTCGCCGTTGCGACCGCCCGAAGAGGTGCGGGTCTTGCCGGTGTAGATGACTTTCTCGATGCGTGTCATGGTGGATTCCTTGGTTGGTTGAAGAACTGACGGCACGATTGTTGGTGCGGATCCTCCGGAAGGAAGCGGACTTCGTATTCCTGTGTATCCGGACCGTCTTTCTCAACAGTAAATTTCACAATCGTCGACCTCGGCGCGGGCGCGGACTACATTGCGCTTGCAACACCTGCGTTCGAAGCCACACTGCCATGACTCCCAAGACTTCCGACCACATCCTCATCGTCGACGACGACCGCGAGATCCGCGAACTGCTCACCACCTACCTGGTCAAGAATGGCCTGCGGGTGGTCGCCGTGCCCACTGGCCGGCACATGCGCGCCGCGCTGGAGGAATCGGGCCCCTTCGACCTGATCATTCTCGATCTGATGTTGCCGGGCGAGGACGGGCTGACGCTGTGCCGCGACCTGCGCACGGGCAAGTACAAGGCAATCCCCATCCTGATGCTGACGGCGCGCAGCGAAGAGGCCGACCGGATCCTCGGCCTCGAGATGGGCGCCGACGATTACCTGGCCAAGCCCTTCTCCGCCCGGGAACTGCTCGCGCGCATTCGCGCCGTGATGCGCCGCACCCGGATGCTGCCTCCCAACATGCGCTCGACGGAGGCGGCCCAGAAGCTGGCCTTCGGTGAATGGCAGGTGGACACCACCGCGCGGCACCTGCTCGATGCGAGCGGCACGATGGTCGCGCTGAGCGGCGCCGAGTACCGGCTGCTGCGCATCTTTCTCGATCACCCGCAGAAGGTGCTGAGCCGCGACCAGCTGCTGAGCCTGACGCAAGGCCGGGAGGCGGACCTCTTCGAGCGCTCGATCGACCTGCTCGTGAGCCGGCTGCGCCAGCGGCTGCGCGACGACGCGCGCGAGCCGCGCTACATCAAGACCGTGCGCAGCGAAGGCTACGTGTTCGCATCGGCGGTGGAAGCGCTCGACTGAGGCGGCCAGGTGCGGGCTCGCCTTTCCGGCCCCGTGCGTTGACGGGCCGTGATGCAATGGCAACTCGTCGGATTGCGGATCTCGTGCGAGATGCCGCCCGCCAGGAAGAGCAGGGCAAGCCAGATCTTCATCTCAGGAGCCCGCGGGCCGCTGCTCTGCAAGAAGCGCCTGGATCTTCTTCTCGGTTTCGCCGTAGCGTCCCTCGCCGAAGTGCGAGTAGACGATCTTTCCTTCTTTGTCGATCAGGTAGACGGCAGGCCAGTACTGGTTGTTGAAGGCCCTCCAGGTCGCGTAGCTGTTGTCCTGCGCGACCGCGTGCTTGATCTGCAGTTTCTTGATGGCGTCCTGGACGTTCTTGGTCGACTTCTCGAACGCGAACTCCGGCGTGTGCACGCCCACCACGACCAGGCCCTGGTCCTTGTACTTCTCGTGCCACTCCTTGACGTAGGGCAGGTGGTTCAGGCAGTTGATGCAGGTGTAGGTCCAGAAGTCGATGAGGACCACCTTGCCGCGCAACTCTTCCATCTTCAGCGGCTGGGAGTTGAGCCAGGTGTCGATCTTCTGGAACTCCGGTGCCGACCGGGTCCCGCCGGCAGCGGTGTCGCCGCCGATCGGAGGCGCAGCGAAGGTGAGCGCGGCCACCGAGACGGCGGCGGCCACGGCGAGCGGAAGTGCGATGGATCGGATGTTCATGGCGATGACTTTCGATTTCGGATTCAGCGCAGCGTGGTGCCGCCTTCGACCCGCGTCTGGCGCGTCGAGGAAGCCCTGTCGATGTCGTAGTAGGCGGGCACGCGGCTGCCCGCGAAGGCTTCGACGCGCAGGTTCTGGTTGGGGGCGTGTGCGCGTGCGCGCGCTTCGGCCAGCACCGCGGCGCGGTCGCGCGGCGCTGTCGGCGCGGCAGCCACGACGGAAGAAGCTGCATCCGAATACGGGTTCGCGGCGTGCGCCGCTGCCACCGCCTGTGCGCGGACCTCGCTGCGGCTCTGCGTCGACTGGAGCTGCAGGACGCCGTGGTATTCCTCGGCATAGGCCTGCGTGACGGCAAGCACGGCGAACGAGGCGGCGATGGCGATGCGGGAGAACTTCTTCATGGTGATTTTCCTTCGGGTGAGTGATGAGGCTTGCTTGGAAGCGAACGGATTCTTGGTCACGTTCGTCCTCGCCGGCGCACATCGCGTATGCCTCTGTATCAGCGCGAGAAATCCACACATTACGTTTCGCAGTCGGGTGTTCAAGGCCGAGTCTGCGCTGTTTGCATCCCCGGCGGCCACCCAAAGTGCCCCACTTATGGCCACCCAAACTGCTCCACCCTGGCCACGGTGATCTGACGCATTGAACACGGTGCGTCGGGCGCCGCGAAGCTCGACAGGCAGGACGTTACTTTCCACCCCCTCTGAGCGAGGGGAACAACGGAGTGAACGTCTTGAAGCCACATCTGCAAACCACCATCTGGACGCTGCTCAAGGGCGGCGCCACCCAGCGCGAGATCGCGCGAATCACCGGCATCTCGCGCCACACCATCCGGGCGTATCAGCAGCGCTTCGCCGCCGATCCGGCAAACTGCCCCGGGGTGGCCACCGACTCCGGTGGTCAAACTGCTCCACCCTGGCCACCGACTTCCAGGTCGGTAGCGCCGCCGCTGGCCACCTCCAAGTGCGAACCCCACCGCGCTTTCATCGACGCCCAGTTGCGCCTGGGCCGCAACGCCACGGCCATCTACCAGGACCTGGTCGACCAACATGGCTTTGACGGCGCCTACAACTCCGTCAAGCGCTTCTGCGCCCAGCTTCGCCACAAGGAGCCCGAGCAGTTCGATCGTCTGAGCTTTGCGCCCGGCGAGGAGATGCAGGTCGACTACGGTGAAGGCGCCCCCACCCGGGTGCCGAGCACCGAGCGCTGGCGCAAACCCCGCCTGTTCGTGGCCACGCTGCGCTACTCGCGGCGCAGCTTCCGCCGCGTGATCTGGAAGTCCAGCCAGCAAGTCTGGGCTGAGTTGCACGAGCAGGCCTGGGCCTACTTTGGCGGGTCGACCCACTACGTCGTGCTGGACAATTTGAAGGAGGGCGTCTTGAAGCCCGACCTGTACGAGCCTGCGCTCAATCCGGTCTACGCCGCCACACTGGCCCACTACGAGGTGGTGGCCGACCCGGCTCGGGTCCGGGATCCGAATCGCAAGGGGACGGTCGAGAACGCGATCCAACATACCCAGTCCACCGCGCTCAAGGGGCGGCGCTTCGAGACCATCGAAGAGCAGAACGCCTTCCTGGAACACTGGGAGTCCAAGTGGGCCGCCTCGCGCATCCACGGCGCCGAGCGGCGTCAGGTGCAGGCCATGTTCGAGGAGGAGCGCGCCCACCTGCAGCCGCTGCCAGCCACGCGCATGCAGTACTTCACCGAGGTGCAGCGCACGGTCTGCGACGACAGCTGCGTGCGCATCGACCACAGCAGCTACGCCGCGCGCCCGGCCCCGATTGGCACCAAGGTGCTGGTGCGGCTGTTCGAGCGGCGCATCGAGATCCGCGAGCTGCGCACCCAGGCCTTGCTGCGCACCCACGCCCGGGTTGATCGCCCCGGCACCGTGGTGTTGCCCATGGCCGAGCGGGTGTTCAACCCCTCTCGCGAGACGCGCTTCATCCTGGCCCAGGCCCGAGCCATCGGGCCGCAGGCCTCTCGGCTGTGCCAGATGCTGTTCGCCATCGAGGGGCGCGTGGGCCAGCGCAAGCTCTGGGGCATCGTCAATCTGGCCAAGCGCTACCCCAATCACTTCATCGACGCGGCCTGCGCTGCCGCCATGGAGCAAGGCGTACACAGCTACCGCCACGTCAAGGCACTCACCGAGCGGCTGGTGGCCGACGCGCTGGCCGCCCTGCAGGCCGGCACGCCGACACAGTCGGCGTCAACGCTCACCCAGCAGCACGAGCTCATTCGCAGCGCCGACGAATACGGCGATCTGTTCGCCCACGCCGCCACCGCCACCTCGGGCGGCACAACCTCCCACCCCACTGAGATCGCCCAGCCATGAACATGACCGAGATCGAACGCGCCCTGCGCGAGCTGCGCCTGTCCGGCATCGCCGACACCCTGTCCACCCGCGTGATGCAGGCCCAGGCCGCCCAGCAGCCCTTCCTGGAGACGTTGGCCGCCATGCTGCAAGACGAGCTCGACCGGCGCCGCTCACGATTGATGGAGCGCCGCTTCAAGCGCTCAGGCCTGGCCGAGCGCCTGACGCTGGCGGACTTCGACTGGCGCTTCAATCCCAAGCTGCCGCGCAACGCCTGCTTCGAGCTGCACACCCTGAAGTTCATCGGCGAGGGGGCCAACGCATTGATCGTCGGCAAGCCCGGCACCGGAAAGAGCCACGTGGCCAAGGCGGTGGCCTACCAGGCCACGTTGCAGGGCTATGACGTGCGCTACGTGGAGGCCGACTCCGAGTTCGCCCGCTACGGGCTGGCCAGCACGGCGGAACAGGCCGAACAGCTCAAGGGCTGGATCGAGCCAGACCTGTTGGTCCTTGATGACATGTTCCTGGCCCGGCGCATTGCCGACGTGAGCGCCGAACTGCTGCAGGCCATCGTGCACCAGCGCTACAAGCTGCGCCGCGCCATCGTCATCACCTCCAACCGGGTGGTGCAGGACTGGGGCAAGTACCTCGCCGACGCCACCATGGCCACCACCATCCTGGACCGGCTCATGCACCGCTGCGCAATGCTGGAGTTCGAGGGCAAGAGCTACCGTCTGAAGGAGGCCGCCGCGCGCATCGCCATCACACCCGAATCGTCATAATCCGACCGTCCTGCCTGGAGCAGTTTGACCGGCCATAAGTGGAGCAGTTTGGGGTGGCCATCGGGGGTTTGCATCGACTCTTGTATGCCTGTGTATCTACAGGCGCCGAGGTACGCGCACATACAAGATCGCACTCGGCGTGACACATCACGCATACATGTCGCGAATCCAATGGAGCCATCGCCAATCACTGCATTCAAAGGAACGCACATGCCCGAAGCAATCAATCGTCAACGCCGCATTTTTCTGGGGAGTGCCGTCGCGAGCGTCGCAGCTGCAGAACTGGCATTCATGGGTGTCGCCAACGCAGCGACCAAGCTGCCGAAGCTCGAACCGATCAGGCAGATCCGGGCCGGCGAGCTGGATGTCGGCTATTACGAAACCGGGCCTGCCGACGGCATCCCGGTGCTGCTGCTGCACGGCTATCCCTATGACATCCACAGCTATGTCGATGTTGCGCCCCTGCTGGCCGCGCGCGGGTGCCGCGTGATCGTGCCGCACCTGCGCGGACACGGCAGCACCCGCTTCCTCGACAGCGCGAACCCGCGCTCCGCCCAGCAAGCCGCCGTGGCACTGGACCAGATCGCATTGCTGGATGCCTTGAAGATCGACCGTGCCGTGATGGTCGGCTACGACTGGGGCGCGCGCACGGCCTGCATCATCTCGGCGCTCTGGCCGGAGCGCTGCCTCGGGCTTCTTTCGGTCAACGGCTACATCATGACCAACCTTCCGGGCAACAAGCTGCCCCTGCCGGCGAAGGCGGAGCACGGCTGGTGGTACCAGTACTACTTCGCCACCGAGCGCGGCCGTGCGGGCCTCGAGGCGAACCGGCGCGACATCGCACGCATCCTGTGGACGACGAACTCGCCGAAGTGGAAGTACGACGACGCCACCTTCGAACGCACCGCCGCGTCCTTCGACAACCCGGACTACGTGCAGATCGTGATCCACAACTACCGCTGGCGCCTGAGCCTCGCGGATGGCTTTCCGCAGTACGCCGAGCTGGAGAAGCGGCTTGCCGCGCTGCCTTCGATCAGCGTTCCCACCATCACCATGGACGGCGACTCCGACGGCGTCGTGCCGGCCACCGACGGCAAGGCCTATGCCTCGAAGTTCACGGGCCCGCGATCGCACCGGATCGTGAACGCGGGCCACAACGTGCCGCAGGAGGCGCCGCAGGCCTTTGCCGATGCCGTCTGGGCGCTCGCGTCTGCGCGCGGCTGAGGCAGGCGCCGGCGATTTCCTAGCCAGAGCCTGCCATCAGTTTGATGCCACCCAGGGGGATCAGCACCATGCCGAGCGCTGCAGCCAGACGGTCCCCGCGAGGCAGCAATTTCTCGAGCGCGACGGCGATCGAAAGCGCGGCGACCCAGGCGAGGTTCATGACCCCGCCGCGTCTGGAGACCGTGAACGTCGGGTACTCCCGCATCGTCGACGCCCCGCTGAGCGACAGCACCATCCAGGTGAGGTGCTGGAAGCTGGACGACTATTTCCAGGAAGTGAAGAACATCCGCCTGGTCAAGATCGATGTCCAGGGGCACGAAGCGCAGGCCATCAAGGGCATGGAAGGAATCCTGCGCAAGTGCTCGCCCGTCGTTGTATTCGAAACAGCACTTCAGTGCGTTCAAGGACGGCAAGTCGGAGGCGATTGAGTTGCTCAAGGAGAACGGCTACACGGAGGTCTACTTCGTCGACAGGGTTCTTTCGACGCAACGGGGAGGGCGCGTCGGCAAGCTCTGGTTCTTCCTTTGTTCGCTGCTCATGGGCTTCAGGCTTGTCGTCAAGAAGCGGACGGAATTGGAGCCGGCCTTCTACGAGATGCTGATTGCCAAGAAGGCAGTGCCTGCCTAGCCCCTCACCAGTGTGGCCGCCGCCGGCTGCTGACGGAGATACGGAAGAACTTCTCGGTGTTCAGGGCGTAGGGAGTCGCAATTCAGCGATCAGAAAGTCGATGAAGGCCCGGACCCGCAGCGGCGTGTGACGGCGATCGGGATAGATCAGCGAGAAGGGGCGAGAGCGGCCTCCGGCTTCGGGCAGCAGCTCCTGGAGGCCGCCACGGCGCAGGTCCTCCTGCACGATGTAGCGGTAGGTCTGCAAGAGCCCGGCGCCATGGCGCGCCAAGGTCACCATGCCCATGTAGTCGTCGGCGCAGCGGTAGCTGGGCGGCGTCTCGAGTTCGATGTCCTGTCCGTCGCGCCTGAAGAGCCAGGGCACCGGTTGTCCGGTGCTGGGCAGCACGAACTGGATGCACTCGTGCGCCGCCAGCGCCTCGAGCGAATCCGGCCTGCCCGCGCGAGCCAGGTAGGAGGGCGCGGCCACCAGCACCAACTCGGCGTCTTCGAGCTTGCGCGCGATGAGGCCGGAGTCCGGCGGCGCGCGTCCCCGAATCGCGAGGTCGAAGCCTTCGCCGGTGAAGTCGATATTGCGGTTGCTCAGGTGAAGCTCGATCCGCACCTTTGGAAAGCGCTCGCTAAAGCGCGGCAGCAACGGCAGCACGCGGTAGTGGCCATAAGGTGAGGCGATGCTGAGACGCAGCACGCCAGCCGGGGCCTGCTGCTCGCCGGTGAGCTGGCTCTCAGCATCGCGCATCAGGCTCAGCGCCTGGCGGCACTGTTCGTAGTAGGCGCGGCCCCCGTCGGTCAGATGAATCTGGCGGGTGGTGCGCACGAACAGGCGAACACCCAGGCGTGCCTCGAGCCGTGCAATCGAGCGGCTCACGGCGGCGGGGCCGAGGCCGGCGGCCAGGGCCGCGGCGGTGAAGCTTTCCAACTCGGCGGCGAGACAGAACAGTTCCAGGCTGCCGAGCATCAGATCGTCGAATTGGCGGCTCATGCTTGTTCCATCGAGTAACTAATGAAGTGACAGTCTATGTCTTTATTCACCCCAGGTGCATCAATACCATTGACCCATGTTTTCAAACCCAGGTGCCGCCTCAAGCAGTGGACGCCCTTACCAGGAGAAACGAAATGACCCAACGCTCGCCTCAAACCGTGATCGTCACAGGTGCCTCCAGCGGCATCGGCCTTGCCATCGCGCGAGCCTTCCTGCGCCGCGGCGACAACGTCGTCGGGAACGCGCGCACGCTCGAGCGCCTGCAGGCCGCTGATCTCGCGCAGGACTTTCCAGACCAGTTCCTCGCGGTTGCCGGGGACGTCGCCGATCCGGCGACTGCCAAGCGGATCTTTGCCGAAGCGGTCGCACGTTTCGGCCATGTCGACGTGCTGGTCAACAACGCGGGCATCTTCACCCCGAAAGCCTTCGCCGAGTACACGGCCGCGGATGTCGATGCGCTGGTCGGCACCAACCTCAAGGGCTTCTTCTACGTCTCGCAGGAAGCGGTGCGCCACATGACGCCGCGCAAGCAGGGCCATATCGTCAACATCACGGCCAGCCTCGCCTTGCAGCCGAATGCCAGCGTGCCCGCGCTGCTGCCGGTCCTGGTCAAGGGCGGTCTCAACGACGCGACCCGGGCGCTGGCGCTCGAACTCGCGCCGCACAACATCCAGGTAAATGCCGTCGCACCCGGGATCATCGACACGCCGCTCTACACGCCGGACATGCACGCCTTCCTGAACACGCTGCAGCCGGCAGGCCGGATCGGCGCGCCGGCGGACATCGTGGACGCGGTCCTGTACCTGAGCGATGCATCCTTCACCACGGGCGTCGTCCTGCCGGTGGATGGCGGCATGAGCACAGGCAAGTGGTGAGGGGAGGCCAGCCATGCCCTACGTCAACATTCAAGTGACTCGCGAAGGCGTGACCGCAGAGCACAAGGAGCAGCTCATCGCCGGTGTGACCGACCTGCTGGAGCAGGTGCTGAAGAAGCCGCCGGAACTGACCTTCGTCGTGATCGACGAAATCGACACCGACAACTGGGGTCATGGGGGTCGATCCGTGACCGCGCGGCGCCGCGAAGAGGCGAAAGCAAAATAGCGGCGTCGGAAAGAAGATGCCCAGGTTCAGCGATTGCGGGTCGGTTGTCGCCACGCGATAAGCCCTGCTGTTCTGGCCCGTACTTCAGGCGAAGCCAGACAGGTGGCGACAGCCTCATAGCCTGGAGCGCCGGGATATGGGGCGACCTGAGTCGGTGGACTGTGGTTCGCGGGGCAGAGGATGATTGCTTCGTCCGGACCGACAGCAGACAAGTCGAGGATTGCGCAGGAGCGAGTGAGCATGAAGATCGGCCGCGCGCCGGATCCACGGCGGCGCAGCCGGGCAATCAGAGCCTCTTGGGTGGCTTGGTCTAACCCTTGTTCGATCATGTCCACGACCAGGGCATCCGGCCCGTCTGCTTCTAGCCCAGCGAGCAATGCAACCAAGGCATCCGACGGCGTAGCGCCATCCTCTACAAGCCAGGCCAGGGCCCGATCGAGCCGAGACCTCAAATGGGGCGCGCCGTTCAGCCGTGATTTTGCTGCTGCACCGCCATCTGCAAGTCTCTCCAGGCCAAGCAAGGCGGCGTTGGGCAGCGCTTTGGCGAGGCATTGCGCCAGTCGGGTCTTGCCGCTGCCGAGCGGACCGATGATGTAGTTCAGAGGCCGGATTTCGCGAAGTTCGAATCGCTCCCCACCCCAAGGCCACGGCAGGTCGAATGCGACGCGGACCTCCGAGACGGGCGCCAGCAAGCCCGCCAGTTCGCCAATGGTCGGAGTCTGACCTTGCGCAACGTTGCTTCGCAAGCCACGGACCTTCTCGACAGTGTGTGCAAGTTGACGAAGTTGCGCTTCCAGCGCTGTTTGGTGAGCGGCCAATGTTTGCTCCAGGCCTTGGGAATTGCCTTCCAGCACCCGTCCCACTTGGGCAAGACTGAAGCCGAGCGCGCGAAGAGCGACGATTTCGGCAGCGCGAGTCATCTCCTCTTGACCATAGGCGCGCCATCCCGCCGTGGTTCGGCCGGGGTCCACCAGGCCGCGCTGCTCATAGAGCCGTAGAGCCTTGGCCGAAACGCCGAGCCGCCTCGCGGCTTCGGACGGACTCAGATACTGGGCGGGAGATCGCATGAAACGTTCCTTTCGATCGATCTTCCCTTTTTAAAGGGTGCCCCTGGGGTCGGGTCAACAGTTGGCCTGACGGGCCAGGTCTGACGCGTGCAGGGCTTGCGCCTAAGGGCTGCGCTGCTCGGGCAATTGCTGGCCACTGCGATTCGTGAGCATGCGCCGCAACGCAATAGCACCACAAGCGGCGGCCGCCAGAGACGCGGTCCACATCGAAAGAACAGCTTCAATGGACAGCTCGCCGTTCGTGCTTTGCGCCAAGCCAGTCAGCACGATGGTTCCACTGTTGTACGCGCCATGAAGCGCGATGCACGGGATGAGAGACCGGGTCCGCTCATAGAGCCAGCCCAGAATTGTTCCAGCGACGAGACCGACCAGGAACTGGTACATGTTCAGATGAACGGCCCCGAAGAGCACGGCCGATCCGAAGATTGCCGTTGAGCGCGAGTACCGTTCGAGAAAGCCTCTCAGCACGATTCCCCGAAAAAGCATCTCTTCAAGCACCGGCGCAAGCACGCAAACCGCCAGCACCGTGGCGATGTCGTTGGTGCCAACGCGTTGAAAGAACTGCTCTTCCCAAGCAGAAAGCGGCGCAATGCGAACCAGGAGTTCCTGCACGTATCCCATGAACAGCAGCAGCGCGGGCACGAGCAGCAGCACCGGCGGGACTATCAGCGCCAGCGTCGCCTTCGCCGACGACGGAGAGTCGTGAAACAAGCTGCGATAGGTGATGTTCCGGAAGTGCATCACGAGGGCGAAGACACACCCGTTGCCAAGGAGCACCGTCAAGGCCTGGTGCTGCTCCAGCGATAGCCCAAGCATTCCATTGGCGTCGCGAAGCGCAGATGAGACAGCGACCTCGCAAAGCACCAGCGCCACGTACAAGAGAAATGCTTGGTAGGCCGTCGGAAATGGCTCCAACCTATTTCGCATCAGGCGGTACTCGTGAGATGCCGAGCGGCAGCAGGCACATTGCCATTTCTCGACGCAAGTAAAGCCAGCTCGATGCCGGAACCCCAAAACTTCATCTCGATGCGCTTCCTGTTGTTGCTTGACCCGGGGCTTACCCAGGAGGCAGAGATGATACGAAGTGTTTCGCTCACCCTGAGGCGCGCATATTGGCCGTCCCCTGACTCTGTCTCAACAGCTTCGATGAGCTAACGTTCCAAAAGAATGCGAAGCATGCGCTCCGGGTTGGCGAGGAAGTCGCGGGTGACCTGGAAATGCTCGGTGTCCTCATAGGCAACCTTCGCAACTCCTTCCTTGCTGCATTGATAGATGCATGCATCGGGATAGGCCATGAGGATCGGCGAGTGAGTCGCGATGATGAACTGGGACGCGTCCAGGACGAGGTCATGCATGCGCGACAACACGGCAAGCTGCCGTTGGGGCGAGAGAGCGGCCTCCGGTTCGTCGAGGATGTAGATGCCTTGCCCGCCGAAGCGTTCCATCATGAGCGCCATGAAGGATTCGCCATGTGACTGTTCATGCAACGAGCGGCCGCCGTAGGAGTCGATGGCAGGTGGTCCGAACGAGGGCTCGGCATCGAGATTCTCGATCTCGGTGGCGACGTTGAAGAAGCTTTCTGCCCGCAGGAAGAACCCGTCGCGAGGCCGTTTGATGCCCTTGGCAACGCGAAGGTATTCGTGCAGCTCCGAATGCGATTGCCGGGTTCCGAAGCGGAAGTTCTTGCTGCCGCCCTCGGCATTGAAGCCCAGCGAGACTGCAATGGCTTCGAGGAGCGTCGACTTGCCGGACCCGTTCTCCCCCACGAAGAACGTGACCTTCGGATGAAGGTCGATGTGTTCGAAGGAGCGAATCGCCGGCAGGCAGAACGGGTACCGCTCGAACGACTCGACCTTGTTGCGCAGCAGGGCGACGCGACTGACGTACTGGGTTGAGATCATGAAATCCAAGCGCGCGAGCGTAGGGGAAACTGCCTTGCGTCGAGCGAGACCGCCCTACAGATCCAGCGCCAGAAACTTGGTGCCTGGAATCGGGTTGAAGACGTAGGGCCCGATCGATCTGAACCCTAGCGACTGGTAGAGGCCTTGAGCGGCGCCCATTGTGGGCAGCGTATCGAGACAGATGCGGGCGTACCCTGCTTCACGCGCCTCCTGACAGACGCGTTCCGCGAGTCGTCGCCCGAGCTGCTCGCCGCGTGCCTGGGGCCGGACGTAAAGGCGCTTCATCTCGCCCGTGCTGGCGTCGATGGGGCGAAGCGCGATGCACCCGAGCGCGTCCGTACCTCTCCACGCAAGCAATATGCGGCCGGCAGGCGGCTCGTACTTGCCGGGCAATGCGGCCACTTCAGCTTCGAAGCCCTGGAATTCCAGGTCGATGCCCAAGCTTTCGGCGTACTCGCGAAAGAGGACGCGCACCGTGTCCAGGTCGCGCGGCAGCTCGGCAGCTTTGATCTCAATCATCGTCATCGAATCGTGCCATGACTGCCGATGTTCGCTCTATCGGTAGAACGCCTCGACCTTGCCCTTCAGCTTGATCAGCAGCGGTTTGCCCTTGCGATCCAGCGTCTTGCCTGCGGGCACCTTGATCCAGCCTTCGCTGATGCAGTACTCCTCCACATCGGCGCGCTCCTTGTCGTTGAATCGGATGCCGATGTCGTGCTCGAAGACGGCAGCGACGTGATGGGGGCTGCGCGGATCGATGGATAGATGATCGGGAAGAGGTGGGGTTGGCGTGGCTTCGGTCATGGATGTGGGTTCCTCGTTCGACACCGGCCCGCAGCCGACTTCACGGCGAGACGAAGACCGATGACGGTGCGTGATGATATGGCCGCGTTTGGCCGCACCGCCGGCGCCATGCCCTCACCAGTCTTCCTTGACCGCCAGCACCGCATCGCGCGCGGCCGCCGCGCGCCCAGCCAGCCAGGCGGTGACGGTGCCGGCCACCACCACGGCGGCGCACAGCGCGGCCAGGCGCGCCCACGGCACCAGCAGGTCCATGGTCCAGTGGAAGCTCTGCGGATTGACCACGTGCACCAGCACCACCGACACCGCGAGCCCGAGCGCCAGGCCGGCGAGGGCGCCGATGGCGGTCCAGGCCGCACCTTCGCCGGCCACCACCGCGAGCACCTGGGTGCGCGTGAAGCCCAGATGCGCGAGCAGCCCGAACTCCTTGCGCCGCGCCAGCACCTGCGCGCTGAAGCTGGCCGCGATGCCGAACAGGCCGATGCCGATTGCCACCGCCTGCAGCCAGTAGGTGACGGCGAAGCTGCGGTCGAAGATGCGCAGCGAGGTCGCGCGCAGCTGGCCGACGGAGGCGATCTCGATCGGCTCGGCGGCGGCGGCCTCGCGCACCGCTTGCTGCACCTGCGCTTCCGACGCACCCGGCGCAAGCCACAGCGAGATGTCGCTCACGCTGCGGTCGCCGGTCAGGCGCTCGAAGTCGCGCGCATCCATGGTGATAGCGCCGAACTGCCGCACGTAGTCGCGCCACACGCCGGCGACGAAGAAGCGCTTGCCGCCGCCGAAGGCCTTGGTGAGCGCTTCGAACTCCGTGCCCGGCTTCGCGCCGTAGAGCTCGACCATCGCCTCGCTCACGTAGATGCCCACCCGGCCCGCGGGTACCGGAAGTGCTGCACCCAGGAGCGGCAGCGAACGCGACGCCTCATCGTCCAGGCTGCGCGAGATCAGCGTGACAGCCGGCCGCGCCGGATCGAGCAGCAGAGCCCGCGTGCGCAGCGTGCCGGTGCGCGCCACGCCGGGCAGTTGCGCGAGCGCCTGCACGAAGGCCGGCGTGAAGGCGGCCTGCTCGCTTTGGCTCGAGCTGCCGCCGGTGGCGCTGCGCACATAGAGATCGGCCGGCAGCACCACGTCGAGCCAGCGCGTCACCGACTCGCGAAAGCTCGCGACCATCACGGTGAGCGCGACCGCGAGGCTCAGGCTCGCGACCACGCCGCTGACGGCCACCGCCGCCGTGCCGCGCATGCGCCGCGCGCGCTCGATCGCGAGCATCGGCAACACGCGGTGCGCGGCGAGCGGTGCGAGCCGGCCGTAGAGCAAGGCAATCAGCCAGGGCAGGGCGGCGATGCCGCCGACCAGCAGGAAGCCCACCGAGAGATACGCCGCGATCGGGATGCCGAAAACCGCCGGCGCCGTTGCCAGCGCCGCACCGGCCGCGATCAGCAGCAGGGCCAGCTTGTACGCGCCGCCCTTCGCGGGCGCGGCGCCCACGCCCTTGAGCGTCTGCGCTTCGGGCAGCGCCTGGGCCGCACGCGCGGGCCACCAGCCGCCGACCCCCGCGGCGAGTACGCCGAGGCCGCCATAAAGCAGCGCCGCGCCCGAGCTCCAGCGCAGGGTCGGCGCAACGCCGTCGAAGTAGCCGCCGCCAAGATCGCCGCCCAGCACCCGCAGCGCGACGGCGGCGAGCGCGGTGCCGAGCGCGATGCCGGCGACGCTGCCGAAGAGGCCCAGCACCAGCGATTCGGCGAGCACCAGCCGCAGCCGCTCGCGCGGCGTGAGGCCCAGCACGCCGAGCAGTGCGAACTGTTGCGCGCGCTTGGCGACGCTCAAGGCCAACACCGAGAACACCAGGAAGGCGCCAGTGAACAAGGCCACCAGCGCGAGCACCGTGAGGTTCACGCGGTAGGCGCGCGAGAGATTGCTCACGCGCTCGGCCGCATCGCCCGGTTCGGCGATTTGGATGCTTGCGGGCCAGCTCGGCGACTCCTGCAGCGAACGGATGAAGGCCGCGCGGTCGATGCCGGGCGCGAGCCGCAGGTCGATGCGCGTGAGCTGCCCTCCGCGGCCGAAGAGATCCTGCGCCGCGCCGATGTCCATCACCGCCAGCGCGCTGCCGCCGGCCGCCACCTGGCCGGCCACGCGCAGTGCGTGTTGCTGCGTGCCGATGCGCAGCTGCACCATGGCGGCGGCTTCGCCCAGCGCGGTGCGCGCGGCGGCATTGAGGAACAGCGTGTCCGGCGCGAACAGCGCAAAGCGGTCGGCGTCCTTCGCCGGCTGCGGCATCAGCGCGGGCGCGATCGTGGGCAGCACCAGTGCATCGACGCCGATCACGCGCAGCGCGATGCGGCGCTCGCTGCCCGCGACGAGCGCCACCGCCTGCGATTCCAGCACCGGGCTGGCGAGCGTCACCTGCGGATGCTGCGCCACGCGCGCGAACACGGCCTCGTCGAAGCCGCCTTGCGCGGCGCGCAGTTCCAGGTCCGGCTGGCCGTTGACCGAGCGCACGGCGCTCGCGAACTCGTCGAGCGCCGATGCGTTGATGAGCTGCACCGAGAAGGCCAGCGCCACGCCGAGCATCACTGCCAGCACCGCGGCGGCATTGCGCCATGGATGGTGGCGCAGTTCCTGCCAGGAGAAGGTACGAAGAAGCGCTCGCATGGAGCTGGCGATTCTGCGCGCTCGCTCAAAGCCGTTCGGCTTGCACGGCCAGGTAGGCGCGCACCGCCGGGCTGGTGCTGAGGCCGGCCGCGCGCGCATAGGCCTCGCGGGCTGCGGCGGGCTCGCCGGTGCCGCCGAGCAGGTGGGCGCGCGCGGCCCAGTAGGGCTGATAGCTCGCGACTTCTGCGATGGCCATGGCATCGAGCGCCTGCAGGCCCGCGGCCGATCCTTCGGCGATCGCCACCGCGCAGGCGCGGCTCACGCGGGCCCCGATGCTCGGGCGCCATGCGAGCAGCCCGTCATAGAGCGCGACCAGCGCATCGGGCGGAACCTGCGCACCCAGCCGGCGCGCGCAGTGGGCCGACTGGATCGCGGCCTCCATCTGGTAGGCGCCGAGCGACTTCATGCCCGCTGCATGCTGCAGCGCCTGTTCGGCCTGCGCGCGCATCGCATGGTTCCAGCGCGCGGTGTCCTGCACGTCGAGCGGCACGTAGTCGCCGGCTGCGCCGCGCCGCGCGGCGGCACGGCTCTCGCAGAACAGCATCAGGGCCAGCAGACCCAGCGGCTCGGGCTCATCGGGCATCAGGCCGCACAGGATGCGGCACAGGTCGATGGCTTCGCCGGTGAGGCCGCGTTGCGCAGCGTCGGCGCCATCGACGTCGTCCCAGCCGGTGCCGTAAGCCGCGTAGATGCCATCGAGCACATCCTGCAGCCGCTGCGGAAGATCGCGGGTTTGCGGAAATTCGAAAGGAATTCCGGCCGCGCGAATGCGCGCCTTGGCGCGCACCAGGCGCTGGCCGAGCGCGGACGGCGCGACCAGGAAGGCGCCCGCCATGCGCGCCGCGTCGAGCCCGAGCACGGTCTGCAGCATCAGCGGCGCGCGCGCCGCAGCATCGATCGCCGGGTGCGCGCACACAAAAAGGAGGCGCAGCCGCTCGTCCGGCACGGCCTCGCCGCCGGCCGTGTCGGCCGTGAACTCGTCGGCCAGCAGAAGCAGGGTCTGCGTGGCATCGTCCTGCACGCGGCTGTGGCGCCATGCATCGAGCGTGCGGTTGCGCGCCACGCTGAGCAGCCAGGCCTCGGGCTGATCGGGAATGCCTTCCTGCGGCCAGCGCTCGAGCGCGCGCGCGAAGGCATCGGCCAGCGCATCTTCCGACGCAGCGATGTCGCGCGTGCGCGCCGAGAGGATCGCGACCAGCCGGCCGTAGGACTGGCGCGCGGCCTTCTCGGCGGCCTCGTGCGCTGCGTGGATTGCAGCAGACCCCGTCACATCTCGGGTGCGGTGAATACCGGGCGCACCTCGACGCCGCCCGTGGTGGCACAGGGCGCGCGCGCGGCCCACTCGAGCGCGGCGTCAAGGTCCGGCACCTCGATCACGAAGTAGCCGCCGAGCTGTTCCTTGGTGTCGGCAAAGGGGCCGTCCTGCACTTGCCGCTTGTCGCCGCGCACGCGCAGCGTGGTGCCGGTCATCGGCGGATGCAGGCCGTGGCCGTTCTGCACGATGCCCGACTGGCGCACCGCGCCCACATAGTCCATCCAGCTGGCGCGGTGGGCCTGCGCGGCGGCGTCGTCGCGCTGGTCGAACTCGGATTGGGGTTGATAGAACAACAGCATGTATTGCATGGGGAACTCCGAAAAGGAACATCGAGCAGGATCGCTCAACCCAATGACGGCTGGCAAGCGGGCATTTCGACAGCCGGTGCCGGCAATTGCCGCAGTGCCCGAACCGGCGAGCGAAGGATCAGCCAGGCCTGCAGCACGAAGCCCGCCAGGGCCAGCAGCAGGCAGGCCGGCTCGCCCCACGTCGCGCCGACGATGCCGCCCAGGGCCGCGCCGACCGGACGGGCGCCGGCATTGGCCGTGAGGAACACGGCCGAGACGCGGCCCAGCATCGCGTTGGGTGTCACCGTCTGCCGCAAGGTGGTGGATGTGATGACCCAGACGATCGGCCCCACGCCGAACAGGAACAGCGAGATCGCCGCGAGCGCGCCGCTGGGCACCACCAGCGTGGCCGTCATCAGCAGCGCCGCGAGCACCGAAGACACAGGCCCGAACTGGATCGCCCGGCCCAGCGGCATCGCGCCGACCATGCGCGAAGCCAGCAGCGCGCCGGTCACCATGCCGGCGCCGCAGATGCCCAGGCTCAGGCCGACCGCGCCGGCGCCCAGTCCCAGCGTGCGCACCGCATAGGACACGTAGGCAGCCTGGAGCACGAACCAAGAGGTGTTCCATGCCGCGGCCGTCAGCAGGATGGGCCGCAGCAGCTCGTGCCGCCACACGAGGCGCGCTCCATCCTGCAGTTCGAGCAGCGGATGGCGTGCACTCGGGCGTGTGCGCTGCGGCTCGGCAATGCGCAGCAGCAGCACGACGGCCGATACCGACAACATCGCGGCCAGCACGAAAGCCGCAGGCCCGCCGAGCCACGCCACCAGCGCGCCGGCCAGCGCCGGCCCGGCGGCGAAGGCGGCGCTGCGCGCGAGTTCGAGCCGCCCGTTGGCGCGGGCCAGCGCTTCGCGCGGGACGAGCGCCGGCACCAACGCCGGCGCCGCGATGTTGAAGCTCACGGTGCCGACGGCGCCAATGAAGCCGAGGAGCGCCAGCCATTCGATCGACGGGCGGGCCGTCGCCACGACCGCGAGCAGGCCCAGCAAGGCCAGCGCCCGCAGCGCTTCCGCCCACAGCATCAGGCGCTGCCGCGAGGTCCTGTCGGCGATCAGGCCCAGGGGGATCGACAGCAGCAGGAAGGGCAGGGTCTGCACCGTGGCCAGCATGCCGATCTCGCCCGGGCCGGCGCCGAGCGCGAGCACCGCCACCAGCGGCACGGCGGCCAGGCTCAGCTGCTCGGCCGACTGGGCTGCCAGGTTGGACCAGGCCAGCTTGACGAAGGGGCGGGGGAGTTTCGGATCCATGCGCTTTTTGCAAGAATGAAGTCGCGATCATCGACCGGAGGCCGCTTCGACGCTGGCCGTATGCGGACCTGTGAATGCGAGCCTCCGAAGCCCTCGCGCCCTGCGCTCGTCACAGAGTTTTCATGCGAAGCGCGGAGCATCGGCCGGTTACCCACACCACAGCAAAACAATGGCCAAAGACTTCGACCGCATGGAGGACTCCAACCGGAGTGCCAATCCCACTATTCACGAGGTCTCCGACCCGGCACGCCGCATCTTCGTGCGCGGCGGCCTGGCGGCAGCAGCCAGCGGCTTGTTCGCACCGTTCGCGCTCGGCACGCTGGCCGGCTGCGCCGCGACCGGCGGCGCCGGCAACCCGGCTGCCCTCGGCCGCGGCATCGGCTTCAAGAGCGTGCCGATGGCTGCCATCGATCGCGTCGCGGTGCCCGAGGGCTACACCGCGCAGGTGCTGTACCGCTGGGGCGACCCGGTGGGGATCGCCGGCCAGATGCCGGCCTTCAAGCCCGACGGCTCGAACAGCGCAGCCGAGCAGGCGCTGCAGGCCGGCATGCACCACGACGGCATGGCCTTCTTCCCCGTCGAGGGCTCCTCGCAGCGCGGCCTGCTGGTGATGAACCACGAGTACGTGGACGACGGCCTGCTGCACGCCGACGGCATGAAGACCTGGACGGCAGAGAAGGTGCGCAAATCCATGCACGCGCACGGCGTCTCGGTGATCGAGATCCAGCGCGAGGGCAGCGCGTGGAAGCAGGTGATGCCTTCAAAGTTCGCGCGCCGCATCACCGCCCTGACGCCGATGACCATCACCGGCCCGGCCGCCGGCCACCCGATGCTCAGAACCGCCGCCGACCCGAGCGGCACGCGCGTGCTGGGCACCTACAACAACTGCGCCAACGGCCAGACGCCCTGGGGCACCAATCTGACCTGCGAAGAGAACTTCGCCGACTACTTCGAGGGCGTCGACAATCCCGACGCGCACCAGCGCCGCTGGGGCATCCGCAAAGGCAACGGTTCCAAGTACCGCTGGCACGAGCACGAAGAGCGCTTCAACGTCGCGCGGCATCCGAACGAATCCAACCGCTACGGCTGGGTGGTCGAGATCGATCCGCAGGACCCGAGCTCCACGCCCGTCAAGCGCAGCGCGCTCGGCCGCGCCGCGCACGAAGGCGCGGCCACAGCGCTGACGGCCGACGGCCGCGCGGTGGTCTACATGGGCGAGGACTCGCGCTTCGAATACATCTACAAGTTCGTCAGCCGCGACCGCGTCAAGCCCGGCGGCTTCGCGGCCAACCGCGAGCTGCTGGACCACGGCACGTTGTACGTCGCGCGCTTCGACGTCGACGGTACCGGCGAATGGCTGCCGCTGGTGCAGGGCCAGGGGCCGCTCTCGTCGGACAAGGGCTTCGCCAACCAGGGCGACGTGCTGATCAAGTCGCGCCAGGCCAGCGACGCGCTGGGCGCCACCAAGATGGACCGGCCCGAATGGACCACGGTGGACCCGATCACCAAGGAGGTCTACTGCACGCTGACCAACAACAGCAACCGCGGCGCCGCCGGCCAGCCCTTCATGGACGCGGCCAACCCGCGTTCCAACAACACCATGGGCCAGATCATCCGCTGGAAGGAAGGCGGCGATCTCGATGCCACCAAGTTCGCCTGGAACCACCTGGTGCTGGCCGGCGACCCGAAGCAGGGCCGCTCGGAAGCGCAGGGCAACGTCAAGGGCGACACCTTCGGCAGCCCCGACGGCCTGATGGTCGATGCGCGCGGCGTGCTGTGGATCCAGACCGATGCGTCGACCTCGACGCTGGGCAAGGGCGACTACAGCAGCCTGTCCAACAACCAGATGCTGGCCTGCGATCCCACCAAGGGCGAGATCCGCCGCTTCCTGGTCGGCCCGTCGGGCTGTGAAGTCACCGGGCTCACGGCCACGCCCGATCTCAAGACGTTGTTCATCAACATCCAGCATCCGGGCGAGCCTGCCAACGAGCGCAGCGATCCGGAGCGTCCGCTGGCCGTGTCGAAGTGGCCCGACAGCGCCGGCCGGCCGCGCTCGGCGACGGTCGTCATCACCAAGAACGACGGCGGCGTGATCGGTACCTGAGTCAGCCGGCTGGTTGTGTCAGGACGCGGTGCAGGCTGCCGGCCACGGCCAGCAGCTCGCGCTCGCGCTGCGCATGGCCGACCAGCTGCATGCCGATCGGCAAGCCTTGCGGCCCCAGCAGGCCGGGCACGGCGACGCAGGGCGCGCCGAGCAGGGTCCAGATGCGGTTGAAGACCGGGTCGCCGGTGGCGGCCAGGCCCGCCGGTGCCTCGCCGGGTGCGGCGGGCACCAGCAGTGCATCGACATCGCGCATCAGCTCGGGTAGCAGGCGGCGGGCGATGGTGGCTTGCGCCAGCGCCTGTGCGTAGGTCTCGTCGGTGCAGTCGCGGCCGCCTTGCAGCAATGCGCTGAGTGCCGCGCTGAGCTGTTCAGGGTGCCGGCGCCATTCGGTGTCGAGCTGGCGCGCGGCCTCGAAGGCCATCACGGTTTTCTGCGCCTCCGCCAGCCCGGCCAATGCGCTGGGCAGGACGATGTCGCCCAGCGTGACGCCGGCCGCACCGGCCAGCTTCAGCGCCTGCTCGAAGGCCGCGGCGCCGCCGGCATCGATGGCCGGCCATTCGTGCGTGCGGCAAACACCGAGGCGCAGCGCGCGCGGCGCAGGCGTTGGCAGCGGCGCGAAGGCCATCCCGTTCATCGCACCGCGCATCAGCTCCAGGTCGTCGGCACTGCGCGCCAGCCAGCCTAGGGTGTCCAGCGAGGGCGAGAAGGGCTTGATGCCTTCGAGGCTCAGCGCGCCGAAGCTCGGCTTGAGCGCGAACACGCCGCAGAAGGAGGCGGGGCGAATCAGCGATCCCGCCGTCTGCGTGCCGAAGGCGATCGGCACCATGCCGTCGGCCACCGCGGCGGCCGAGCCGCTGGACGAGCCGCCGGGCGTATGGGCCGGGTTGTGCGGGTTGGCCGTGGGTCCGGGCGAGAAGTAGGCGAACTCGGTGGTCACGGTCTTGCCCATCACGAGCGCGCCGGCCGCGCGTGCGAGCGCCACGCAGGCGGCATCGGCCGCGGGGCGGAAGCCCTCGTAGATCGGCGAGCCGTAGCGCGTGGGCATATCGGCGGTGGCGATGAGATCCTTGACGCCGATCGGCACGCCGCCCAGCAGACCGGGCCGGCCGCGCGCGTCCAGCGCGCGGGCTGCGGCGATGGCGCCCTCGGTGTCGAGGTGCTGCCAGGCATGGATCAGCGGCTCGCGTTCGGCGATGCGCTCGAGGGCGGCGCGGGCTGCTGCTTCGGCCGTCATCGTGCCTGCGGCCATGGCCTGGCGCAGGGCGACTGCGGTCAACCCCATCAGGCGGCCTTGGCTTGCGCCGGCGCGAACATCGACTCCATCTCGTGGCGGATCTTGTAGGCGTGGGTCGTGGTGTCCATCGCGACGTCGGCCCAGCAGAGGCTCTGACCCTTCTTCACCGGGCGCACCAGCTTGATGTTTTGCGCGAGGCCCAGCGGCAGGCCGCCGATGCGCATCGAGCGTTCGGCCGGCAGCAGCTTGCCCCACACGGTGTAGCCGCCTTCGCCGTCGAGCGTCTCGCCCGCCGCGAGGTCGCGCTTGGCGGTGGCCACCACGTCGGCGTTCCAGCAGCTGGCGACGCCGGTCGCCTCGCCGCGCAGCGCCACGCTCGCGACCGAGACGCCGACCTCCAGCCCGATCAGGTGCCAGCGCTTGTAGAGCGTGAAGTAGCGCCCGCTCGGATCGGTATGCGCGTTGTATTCCTCGAAGCAGTTCTTGATGTACTCGGTCTCGGCCTCGACCGTGACCCACACGCCCATGCGGATGTCGTAGGGGATCTTGCGGCCGTCGGCCTCGAGCGAGGACACCACTTCGACCATGCCCTTGCGTTCGAGCACGCCGCCTTCGTTCTTCGGCCGCGTGACGAAGGGAATGTCTTCCACGCTTGCCGGCGGATAGAGCAGGCCGTCGGAGGGCACGCCGAGGCCGGTGGCGTTGGCCACCGCAGCGCTTTCGATCGAAGGCTTGGAACCGTCGAGGAAGCTGTTGAACATCTTCGGGTTGAGCCCGCCGCGCAGCGCCTGCTCGGGCGTGAGACCGTAGTTGCCCCACACGGTCTCGGGCGTCGATTCACTGAAGTGCGGCAGCCACTTGTGGCCGCGCCCCGCGGCCACCACGGGAAAGCCGCAGGTGCGGGCCCAGTCGACCAGGTCGCAGATCAGCGCCGGCTGATCGCCGAAGGCGAGCGAATACACCACGCCCGCCTGCTGTGCGCGGCGCGCCAGCAGCGGGCCACAGAAGGCATCGGCCTCGACCGTGACGTTGACCACGTGCTTGCCGTGCGCGAAGGCATCGAGGCAGTGGTCGACCGCGGCCACCGGATTGCCGGTGCACTCGACCACGATGTCGATCGAAGGCTCGCGCGTTACGGCCTGCCAGTCTTCGGTGATCCAGGTGCTGCCGGTTTGCAGCGCTTCCTGCACCGAGCGGGCGGCCGCGCGCTCGGGCTTCCAGCCGACGCGTTCGAGGTTGGCGCGCGCCGCGGCGGGCGAGAGGTCGGCGATGGCGACCAGCTGTACGCCGGGCGTGCGCGGAATCTGCGCCAGGTACATCGAGCCGAACTTGCCGGCGCCGATCAGGCCGATGCGCACCGGCTTGCCGTCGGCCGCGCGTTGTTGGAGTCGGGTGTAAAGGCTCATGTGCTTCCTAGTAACCGTTCGCACTGAGCTTGTCGAAGTGCTGCGTCGATCGACAGCGGCTTCGATCCTTCGACCGGCTCAGGGCAGGCCGAGCTCAGCCCGAACGGATGGTGGTGTTCAGGCGGCGGCGAATTCCAGTTCATCCAGTGAAGTGCGCAGCGCGCTCTCGGGCAGGCCGTTCTTCCACGGCACCTCGACCGGGTAGGGCTTCAGCAGGCAGTCGTCCGGCAGCATCTCGATCGGCGTGAAGTCGCGGTGCGCGATGTACTCGGGCCGCTTGAAGCGCCGGATGTGGTTGCTGACCGCGCATAGGCTCAGGTACACGGCCACGCGGTCGAAGGGCGAGAGGTTGCTGCCCGAGGCATGCACGAGGCAGCTGTGGAACAGGATCATCGAGCCGGCGGGGCCCTTGGGCGAGACGATGCCACCCCCGACGTGGCGGCCCGCCGCGTCGTAGTGCCCTTTGCCACCCGCGCGATCCACCAACTGGCGGATCAGGTCGTTGTCGACCGTCCACAACGGATAGCTCGTCGTCGTGAGATCGTGCTTGGCTTCGACCACGCCCTTCACATGGCTGCCGGGAATGAACATCAGCGGGCCGTTGTGCTCGTTCACGTCGTCGAGAAAGATCGCGACGTTCATCGCGCGCTCGGTGGGCATCAGGTCGTCGTTGAGCCAGGTGCCGTAGTCCTGGTGCCATTGCCAGACGTCGCCCTCGAAGGCCATCTTGCCGTTGATCTTGAACTGGTGCATGTAGACCTGTTCCTCGAACAGATCGCTCACCGGGCCCACCATGCGCGGATGGCGCGCAAGGCGCGCGAAGGGCTCGCTGATCAGGTGCGCGGCGAAATTGGTGCGCACGGCGTCCGAGCCTTTCTCGCGCACGTTGAAGGCCTCGCGCCGGCTGTAGAGCTCGGGCACAGCGTCCGTGAGCACCTTGGTCTCTTCGGCAGAGAAGTGGCCGGGGAAGAAGAGGTAGCCGTCGCGCTCGAACTGCGCGCGCTGCTCGGGGCTGAGTCTCATGCGGTATCTCCTGCTTGGGTGGGGGTGTGGGCGGAAAGACGTTCGGCCAGCCGCATGCCGAGGGTTCGGCTGGCCTGCGCGCCGTGCTCCTCGCTGAGGCGTGCGGCGGTATCGGCATCGCCGGCCGCGATGGCGCGGGCGATCGCCTCGTGCTCGTCCCACAGCGACTCGCGCTGCGGCACGGACTGCAGCACCGCGCCCATGGCACGGCGCAGGTGGCGCCAGTGCTGGTCGGCGCTTTGCGCGATCAGCGGGTTACCGGATGCGACGTAGATGGCATGGTGAAAAGCCATGTCGGCATCGATCATGGCTTCGACGCTGCGGCCGCGCGCGGCACGGCGGCCGCGCTCGATCAGCTTGGGATCGACCTTGAAGCGCTGCTCGGCCGCGAGCCGCGCCGCCAGCACGTCGAGCGCGCCGCGCACCTGGTAGACCTTGGCGGTCCATTCGGCATCGAGCGGCGCGACCAAGAGGCCGCGGCCCGGCGCGTCGAGCACGAAGCCGTCTTTCTTCAAGAGGCGCAGCGCCTGCAGCACCGGCTGGCGCGAGACGGCCAGGCGCCTGGCCAGGTCTTCCTGCGTGATGCGCTCGCCGGGCGCCAGCGAACCGCCGCTGATGGCGTCGAGCAACGCGCGGTAGACCTGGTCGACGAGGTCGGGGGCGGCGGCGATCTGGACGAGCTGGGCGGGCTGGGCGGGCATCGGTGGGGTCGTTCTGAACTCTGTATACAGAATACGGCGAGCGGCGACGGCTGCGACCTGGGGCTTACCCCAGGCCGGGGATCAGGCCCGGATGCCGCCCGCGCTCAGATGCAGCACGCGGTCCGCACGCGCCGCGGCCGCCTCGGAATGCGTCACCAGCACCAGCGAAGCGCCGTGCTCGCGCGTCTGCGCCAGCAGCACGTCCATCACCTTAGCGGCGGTCTTCGGATCGAGATTGCCGGTCGGCTCGTCGGCCAGGAGCAGCGCCGGTCGATGCACCAGTGCGCGCGCGATGGCCACGCGCTGCAGCTGGCCGCCGCTCAGCTGCTGGGGCAAGCGCTCGCCGAGACCGCCCAGCCCGACCGCGTCGAGCATGTGCGCCACGCGCGCTGCGTCGGGTTGCGCGAGCAGCATCAGCGGCAGCGCGACGTTCTGCGCCACGTCCAGGTGCGGCAGCACATGGAAGGCCTGGAACACGAAGCCGACGTGTTTGCGGCGCCACAGCGCGCGCGCCTCGGCATCGAGCGCGCCGATGTCGATGCCGTCGTGCACGACGCTGCCGGCGTCCCAGCTGTCGAGCCCGGCCATGCAGTTGAGCAGGGTGGACTTGCCGACACCCGATTCGCCAACGACGGCGACGAACTCGCCCGGCGCGACTTCGAGCGACACCTGCTCGAACACGGTCGCGTCGCCGTAGCGCTTGGCCAGCTCGCTGATCCGCAGCGTCATGCGATCTCGCACACCTGCTGCACGATGCGCTCTATCGCATCGGGCGCCTCGGCCGCGATCACGCGGCGTTCGGGCATGCTGCGCAGCCAGGTGATCTGGCGCTTGGCCAGTTGGCGCGTCGCAGCGATGCCGCGTTCCCGCAGTTCGGCCATGGGAAAGAGGCCGTCCAGCGCCTCCCAGGCCTGGCGATAGCCGACGCTGCGCATCGAGGGCAGCTCGGGCGCGAGATCGCCGCGCGCGCGAAGGGCCCGCACCTCGTCGAGGAAGCCGCCCGCGAGCATCGCGTCGAAGCGTTCGGCGATGCGATGGTGCAGCCAGGCGCGCTCGGTGGGTTCGAGCGAGAAGAGCGCGATCGGCGACATTCCGCCCGCTCCTTGCTCGGCGTGGAAGCTGGCCATGGTGCGGCCGCTTGTCAGCCACACCTCCAGCGCGCGTTGGATGCGCTGGCTGTCGTTGGGCGCGAGCCGCGCGGCGGTGACGGCATCGACTTCGGCCAGCCTGGCATGCATCGCAGGCCAGCCCAACGCGGCGGCTTCGGATTCGAGCTGCCGGCGCACGGCAGGGTCGGCCGCGGGCATGGCATCGATGCCGTCGGCGAGCGCCTTGAAGTAGAGCATGGTGCCGCCCACCAGCAGCGGCAACCGGCCGCGCGCGCGGATCTCGGCGATGAGCCGCGTGGCGTCGGCCACGAAGGCGGCCGCGCTGTAGGGCTCGCGCGGATCGCGGATGTCGATCAGGTGGTGCGGCGCTTCCGCGCGCTCGGCGGGCGTGGGCTTGGCGGTGCCGATGTCCATGCCGCGGTAGACCAGGGCCGAATCGACGCTGACGATCTCGACCGGCCGCACGCGCGCGATCGCGAGTGCGGCCGCGGTCTTGCCCGATGCAGTCGGGCCCGCCAGCGCGACGTAACTTGCCCCCACGCTCGGCACTGGCGTGTCCTCGCTGCCCCCCGAGGGGGCGCTCACGCCTCGGGGCGGCCCAGCGGCGCTCGGCTCAATGCCCATGCGCCTCGCCGTACTTGCGCACCAGCGTCCAGGCGATCAGCGCGATGCACACGCTCCAGAACCACATGCCGAGCGCGAGCGGCATCACGGTGCCGTCCATGTGCGCGCCGAGCCAGCCGCCGATGCCGAAGGCCGCCAGCATCATCAAAAAGCCATTGAGCGCCGAGGCCGCGCCGGCAGCCTGCGGAAAGGGGCCGACCGCACCGGTCTGGCCGCAGGGCTGGTGCACGCCGTGGGCCAGCATGATCAGCGTGAGCGGTGCCACGATGGCGGCGACCGAGTGCACGCCGGCCAGCGCCAGCAGGCCCATCGCGCTGCCGCCGGTCAGCGTCAGCAGCGACGCGCGCGCCACGCTGCCGTGCACGCCGTAGCGCGGCAGCCAGCGCCGGCAGACGAAGGTGCCCGCGATGTAGGCGAGCGAGCTCCACAGCATCACCAGACCGTACTGCGTCTTCGTGAGGCCGAGCACCTGGATGAAAACGAAGGACGAGGCGGCGAGAAAGGTGAAGAGCAGGCCATAGGCCGCCGTCGTCAGCGCCGAGAAGGCGAAGAAGGTCGGGTTGCGCAGCACCATTGCCCAGGTGGAGAAGAGCGTGGCGAGGCGCAGCGCATCGGGGTTGGGGCGCACCAGCGTTTCGCCGAAGCGCAGCGCGATCAGCGCGAGCGTGACGGCACCGAAGAGTGCCGGCGCCAGCAGCGCGATACGCCAGCCGAACAGGTCGGACACCAGGCCGCCCACCGGTGCGCACAGGCAGGCGATCAGGCCGAGGCCGGTGAGCGCACGCGACATGACGCGTGCGCCGTCGGCCGGCTGGTAGAGATCGCGCACGATCGCGCGCGCTGCCATCACCGCGGCACCCATGGCCGCGCCCTGCAGCGTGCGCCAGACGATCAACAGCTCGATCGACGGCGCGACGGCGCCGCCGAGGCTTGCCACCACATAGCCGCCCAGGCCCCACAGCAGCACGGGCCGGCGTCCGAAGCGGTCGGACAGCGGCCCGAACACGAGCTGCGCGCAGCCGAAAGCCAAGAGCAGCGCGCTCAGCGTGAGCTGCGCCTGCGACATGCGCGCGCCGAAGCCGCTGGTCAGGGCAGGGAGCGCGGGCAGGTAGAGATCGGTGGTGACGGGCTGGATGCCCAGCAGCAAGGCCAGCGTGAGCACGACCAGCGCGGGCGACATGGCCGTTGCACTCGGCGCGGATTGCGAGAGGGCCGGTGCGTCGGGAGGGGGCGGCATGCGCCCAAGGGTAACAAAGCCGGCGCGGCGGGCGCCAGCGGCCCTAAATCGCTTGGCCGGACGACTGGGCTTGCTGCTGCAGGACGGTCGCGGGCACGGCCGGGGCCGGTGCGCTGCTGCTGCCGTCGCCGGCGGCCATCTCGGTCGGCGGCTCCTTCATGCGAAACAGCTGCGACAGGGCGGCGCGGTACTGCGCCTGGCCCACCGAACCGGTGCTGTGGTGCGAGCCGCCCTCGACCAGCACGAACTGCTTGGGCACCGTGGCCGCCTCGTAGAGCTTGCGGCCCAGGGTCGGGTTGATCAGGCTGTCGGCAGCGCCATGCACCACCAGCAGCGGGGCGCCGATGTTCTTGACCTTGCTGACCGCCTCGAAGCGCTGGGTGATGAAGGGACCGAAGGGCAGCCAGCCCCATTTGAAGCTGCTCACCACGTCGGCGATGGAAGTGAAGGTGCTCTCGACGATGGTGCCGCTCTCGTCGTTCACCCGCGAGGCCAGGTCGATGCCGATCGCGCCGCCCAGCGAGTGGCCGAAGATGTAGCGCGGCTGCTGGGGATGCCGTGCCGCGAGCCAGATCCATGCGGCGCGCGCGTCTTCGCGGGCCGAGTCTTCCGAGGGCAGCGCCTTGCTGCTCTTGCCGAAGCCGCGGTAGTCGATGGCCAGCACCGAGAAGCCCAGCTCGTGCATGCGCCGCATGCGCGGTGCCGAGCCCGCCACGTTGTAGCGCGCGCCGTGCAGGTAGAGCAGCACGGGCGTGTTGGCCGATTCAGGCGCGCCGCCGAGCCAGAGGCCGTGCAGGCGGGCCGGCCGGCCCGTGACGGAGGACTGGAAGTCGATCCAGACATGGTCCATGCCCTCGGTCATGGATTCGGAATTGCCCCAGCTGCGGTCGCTCGGCTGGAAGATCCATTCGCGCTGCCGCTCGTCGAGGGTGGAGCAGCCGGCCGCCAGCAAGGCGACCAGCGCTGTAGCGGATGCGAAGAGGGACCAGGATTTCATGGGCAAGGCTGAAAGACAGGTGCTCGGCCGGAAAGTTCAACAAAAGACTGCATGCAACGTGCGTGCCCGGTTTGTCGATGACCCCTGAAAACCCTCGGTTACGTGACCAACAGATGCCAAATGTGAGGAATTTGGCAGCTTTTCCCCGGCGCTCGCGGGTTCAGCGCCCGCGCATGAACAGCGAATCGAGCTCGCGGATCGAGACCTGGCGCCAGGTCGGCCGGCCGTGGTTGCACTGGTCCGAGCGCTCGGTGGCTTCCATCTGGCGCAACAGGCCGTTCATCTCGTCGATGGTCAGCCGGCGGTTGGCGCGCACCGCGCCGTGGCAGGCCATGGTCGACAGCAGCTCGTTCTGGGCCCGCTGCACCACGGTGCTGGCGTCGTGGTGGGCCAGCTCGGCCAGCACGCTGCGGGCGAGCTCCACCGGGTCGCCGTCGGCCAGGGTGCCGGGCACCGCGCGCACCGCCAGCGTGCGCGGCGAGAAGGGCGTGATCTCCAGGCCCAGTGAGGGCAGCACGGCGGCGCAGGCCTCGGCGGTCGCCACTTCCTGCGGCGTGGCAGCGAAGGTGGCCGGGATCAGGAGCGGCTGGCTCGCGATCGCGGCGCCGTCGAGCTGGGTCTTGAGCCGCTCGTAGACGATGCGCTCGTGCGCGGCATGCATGTCGACGATCACCAGGCCCTGGCTGTTCTCGGCCAGGATGTAGATGCCCTGCAGTTGGGCGAGCGCGCGGCCCAGTGGCCAGGCCTGATCGTCGTCGGTGGCCGGCGCGGGCTTGACGGGTGCTGCCGGAAGCGTGAAAGCGGTGGCCGGCGTCGCGGCGCTGTCGCTGCGCTCGCTGGGCCACATTGCGGCCGCGTCGCCCAGACCCCGTTCCGCGGCGAAATGGATCGCCGGCTGCGTCCACGAAGGCACGGGTTGCGGCGAAAGCGGCTTGAAGAAAGGCTCGGCCGACACCGCTGCCGCTTCGCCGGCCCGCGGCGCAGCCAGCGCATTCTCGATCGCGTGGCGCACCGCCTGGTGCACCTCGCGCCCGTCGCGGAAGCGCACTTCGATCTTGGTGGGATGCACGTTGACGTCGACGCGTGCCGGATCGATCTCGAGATAGAGCGCGTAGACCGGCTGGCGCTGGCCGTGCAGCACGTCTTCGTAGGCGCTGCGCACCGCGTGCGCCAGCACCTTGTCGCGCACGAAGCGGCCGTTGACGTAGAAGAACTGCTGGTCGGCGCGCGAACGTGCCGCATCGGGAACGCCGGCGCGGCCTGCCACGCGCACCGGGCCCGCGGCGTGCTCGACCGCCACGCTCTGGGCGACGAAGCCCTCGCCGAGCGTATCGGCCAGGCGCCGGTCGCGCGCATCGGCGGCGCGCCACTGCTCGACCAGCCGGCCTTCGTGCCAGACCGAGAAGCCCACATCGGGCCGCGCCAGCGCATGGCGCCGCACCGCCTCGATGCAGTGCGCGAGCTCGGTGGCATCGGTCTTCAGGAACTTGCGCCGGGCGGGCGTGGCGAAGAACAGCTCGCGCACCTCGACCGTGGTGCCGGCCGCGCGCGCCACCGGCCGCAGCTCGCCGGTGCGGCCGTCGAGCGCGAAGGCGCTGTCGGCCGCGTGGAAGCGCGACTGCAGGCTGAGCTCGGCGATGGCGTTGATGGCGGCCAGCGCCTCGCCGCGAAAGCCCATCGTGCCTACCGTCTCCAGGTCGTTCAAGCTGGCGATCTTGCTGGTCGCGTGGCGGCGCAGGGCCAGCGGCAGCTCGTCGCGCGGCAGGCCCTGGCCGTCGTCCTCGACCGAGATCAGCCGCACGCCGCCGGCCGAGAGTCGCACCGTGACCTGCCGCGCGCCGGCGTCGAGCGCGTTGTCGAGCAGTTCGCGCACCACCGACGCGGGCCGCTCCACCACTTCGCCGGCCGCGATCTGGCTGATCAGTTCGTCGGGAAGTTCGCGGATCGGACGCCGCGCGGCCGGGGCGAGGGAGGAGGGGAGAGCGCTCACCGGGGCATTCTAGAAGGGGGCTCGCGAAGCTGCCCGGATAATGCGCGTCCATGGAAATCATCAGCTTCTTCATCGACTTCATCCTGCATGTCGACAAACATCTCGAGGCCTTCGTCGTCGCCTACGGGCCCTGGGTGTATGCGCTGCTGTTCCTGATCGTGTTCGTCGAGACGGGGCTCGTGGTGATGCCCTTCCTGCCGGGCGACTCGCTGCTCTTCATCGTCGGCGCGCTGTGCGGCGCGGGGCTGATGAGCTATTCGATCGCGGTGCCGATCCTCATCGTGGCCGCGATTCTGGGCGACCAGTGCAACTACAGCATCGGGCGCTATTTCGGGCCCAAGGTTTTCCAGTGGGAGAGCTCGCGCTTCTTCAACCGCAAGGCCTTCGACCAGGCGCATGCCTTCTACGAGCGCTACGGCGGCGTCACCATCATCCTCGCGCGCTTCATGCCCTTCATCCGCACCTTCGCGCCCTTCGTCGCGGGCGTGGCCGACATGACGCGCACCAAGTTCACGCTCTACAACATCGTCGGCGCGCTGTTGTGGGTGCTGGGTTTGTGCACGGCGGGCTACCTGTTCGGCAACATGCCCTTCGTCAAGGAACACCTCGACAAGATCATCTGGGCGCTGATCTTCGTGCCGGGCCTGATCGCGGTCTTCGGCGCCTGGCGCGCGGGCCGCACGCCTTCCTCGGTGCGTTGAAAACAAAAAAGGCGCGTCCTCGGACGCGCCTTCGATCATGCAAGAGCCGCGAGCTCAGTAGTTCGGGCCGTTGTAGGGGTAGTAGCCGCCACTGCGTTGTCCGCGGTAGTAGTTGCGCTCGTCGGCGCGGCGACCCACCTGGTTGCCGATCAAGCCGCCGATGGCGGCGCCACCCACGGTGCTGGCAGTATTGCCGCCGATCGCATTGCCGATCACTGCACCACCCACGGCGCCGCCGGCCGTGCCCCACTGCTCGTTCGGTCCCGCTGCGCAACCTGCCAGGGTCATGACGGTCGTGGCCGCTGCAGCCGTGATCCAGAGACGTGTCTTCATGGTGTCCACCTTTCAATCAGTGATGAAGACATTCTGTAAAAGCCCTGCGCCACGGGTGTAGGAGTCCGCCGCACCCCCTTGCCCGAGAGCATGCGCTGCATTCGTGCAACAAAGAGCGCGCGTTCCGCAGGCGGCGACGCATGGCAGGCGGTTGCGAGGGCCGGCCAAGAAAGCTAGTCTGCGCGCATCGACGCATTTCCAGGAGGCAGCCATGGAGATCCGCAATCCTTCCCCCGGCCTCTACAACGAGGATCTCGCACCCGCCAAGGTGCGCAACTGGGGCGCCTTCAGCATCTTCAACGTGTGGACCTCGGACGTGCACAGCCTGTGGGGCTATTACCTGGCGGCCAGCCTGTTCCTGCTGTGCGGCAGCTTCACCAACTTCCTGCTTGCGATCGGGCTCGGTTCGCTGCTGATCTTCTTCCTCATGAACCTGATCGGCTACGCCGGCGAAAAGACCGGCGTGCCGTACCCGGTGCTGGCACGTGCGTCCTTCGGCGTGTGGGGCGCCAACCTGGCGGCGCTGGTGCGGGCCGTGGTGGCTTGCTTCTGGTACGGCGCGCAGACGGCGGCCGCGTCGGGCGCCGTGGTCGCCTTGCTGATCCGCAACGACAGCATGCTCGAGTTTCACAAGAGTACGCAGATCCTCGGCCATTCGGGCCTGGAGGTGGTCTGCTACGTGGTGATCTGGGCGCTGCAACTGCTCATCATCCAGAAAGGCATGGAGACGGTGCGCAGGTTCCAGGATTGGGCCGGCCCCGCGGTATGGATTGCGATGCTGATCCTGGCCATCGGCCTGTGCGTCAAGGCGGGCGGCTTCTCCTTCGACCACGGCATTCCGCAGGACGTGCTGCTGGCAAAGACCAAGGACGCCGGCGTGAGCGGCGAGCCGGGCTCCTTCTGGGCCTTGATGGCGGTGGCTGCGACCTGGATCACCTACTTCGCCGCGCTGTACCTCAACTTCTGCGATTTCTCGCGCTACGCCAAGAACAAGGACGCGGTGAAAAAAGGCAACCTATGGGGCCTGCCGGTCAACCTGGTCGCCTTCTCGCTGGTCGCCGGCATCACGACCATCGCGGCCTTCAAGGTCTACGGTGAAGTACTGCTGCACCCGGAGCAGATCTCCGCCAAGTTCGACAGCTGGGTGCTGGCGCTGATCGCCGCCATCACCTTCGCGGTGGCCACGCTGGGCATCAACGTCGTCGCGAACTTCGTCTCCGCCGCCTTCGACATTTCGAACGTGTTCCCCCGGCAGATCAGCTTCAAGAAGGGCGGCTACATCGCGGCGGCGATTGCGCTGGTGCTCTATCCCTTCGCGCCCTGGGAGGGCAATGCCGCGAATTTCGTCAACGCCATCGGCGCCACGATGGGACCGCTTTTGGGCGTCATCCTGGTCGACTACTACCTGGTCGCGAAAGGCAACATCAATGTCGCGGCGCTCTACGACGAGAACGGCGAGTATCGCTACGAGGGCGGCTGGAACGTCAACGCGCTCGTGGCCGCGGGCGTCGGCAGCGTGTTCTCGACCCTTCTTCCGAATTTCACCAGCCTGCTGCCGGCGTGGTGGAACACCTACGGCTGGTTCTTCGGCGTGCTGATCGGCGGCGGCGTGTACCTGCTGATGGCGACCCTGCGGCCGCGCACCGCGGTCGCCGCAAGTGCAAAGGCCTGACCGCGGCAACGCGCGCTACAGCTGACGGCTGCGCGCCAGCGGCGGGTTCTGCGCAAAGTAGCGCTGGATGCCGCGCATCAGCGCGTCCGCGAGGTTTTCCTGGTACTCGACGCTCCGCAGCTTGGCTTCTTCTTCCGGGTTGCTGATGAAGGCGGTCTCCACCAGCACGCTCGGGATGTCGGGCGCCTTGAGCACCGCGAAGCCGGCCTGCTCGACCTGCGGCTTGTGCAGGCGCGCGCCGATGCCGCGGATCTCGCCGAGCATCGCGCCGCCGAGCTTGAGGCTGTCGTTGATCTGCGCCGTGGTGCTCATGTCGAGCAGGGCGCGCTGCACCTGGACCTCGTGCGTGCCCACGTTCACGCCGCCGACCTTGTCGGCCTGGTTCTCCTTGTTGGCGAGCCAGCGCGCTGCGCTGCTCGAGGCGCCGGTCTGGCTTAGCGCGAACACGCTGGCGCCGCGCGCTTCGGGCGTGGTGAAGGCATCGGCATGGATGCTCACGAACAGGTCGGCCTGCACGCGGCGCGCCTTCTGCACGCGCGTGCCCAGCGGCACGAAGAAGTCGGCATCGCGCGTGAGAAAGGCGCGCATCGGATTGCCGTTGACGCTGCTCCCATTGATGCGGTCGCGCAGCCGGTGCGCGACCTGCAGCACGATGTCTTTTTCGCGCGTGCCGTTGGGGCCGATCGCACCCGGGTCTTCGCCGCCGTGGCCCGGATCGAGCGCGACGATGATGATGCGGTCGGTGCCGCTCGCGGTCGCGCCGCCGTTGCGCGCGGTGGCGGAAGAGGGCGGCGAGAGGGGTGTCACCGGCGTCGTTCCCACCACGGGCGGCAGCGGCGCCGGAACGACCAGCGCCTGTGCGGGCGGCGAGGAAGGGGAGGGGCGCATCGACTGCTGCGCCATCAATTCGCCCAGCGGATCGACGGCCGGGGGCGCGGGAGTGCGCGGCGCGATGCCCGCGACGGTGCCGTCGCGGCCGGGGGCCTTGGGCGCATCGCGCAGCCGCTCGGCGATCAGGGCTTCCAGCGGATCGAGCGCCTGCTGCGGATAGAGGTCCAGCACCAGCCGGTGCTGGTAAGCGGCCACCGGCGCCAGCGAGAAGACCTGAGGGGCCACCGACTGCTTGAGGTCGAACACGATGCGCACCACGCTGGGCGCGAACTGGCCGACGCGCAGGCCGTTGATGAAGGGGTCGTCGGGCTTGATCTTGCCTACCAGCTCGCGTAGCGCGGGATTGAGATCGATCCCGTCGATGTCGACTGCGAGACGCGGCGGACTGCCGACCACGAGCTGTTGCGAATGCAGGCGGCCGTCGGATTCGATGGTGACGCGCGTGTAGTCGGCCGCCGGCCAGACGCGCACCGCCACGATGGTGGCGCCGCGCGCGATCTCGTGCACGCCGAGCAGGAGGGCGATGCTGCCGCCCTGCAGCAGTACGCGTCGTTTCAGTTGGCCGGCTTTCATGCGCTGGCGGCGGCGAGCAACCGACTGCCGCGCGGCGTGTTCGCGTGCAGGGTCACGGTGCGGGTGTCGTCGATCATTGCTTCGATTTTAATAGCAAGGTCTGCAAGCGGAATGCGCCCTGCAGCGTTTTCTGGCCATTCCGCGAGTTTGAGGCCCGAACCCGCGAAGATGTCACGGAAGCCGGCATCGTCCCATTCGTGCGGATCGCTGAAACGGTAGAAATCGAAGTGGAAGATGGCCAGGCCGCCGGGCGCCTCGTGCGGCTCGACGACCGCGTAGGTCGGGCTCTTGATGCGCGAGCCGATGCCGAGCGCGCGCAACAGGTGGCGCACGAAGGTGGTCTTGCCGGCGCCGAGGTCTCCATGCAATGCAATGAACGCGTCAGCCAGGTCGGGCGATGACGCGAGTGCGCGCGCCAGCGCGTCGCAATCGTCTTCGCTGCGCCAGCGTTGCACGAGGCTTTGCGTTTCTACAATCGGCAGGTGATCGGCAGCCATCAACTCGTGAATCGGATTCAGGCCTTGGCCCGGGAGCTCGGATTCTCCCAAATCGGGATCGCGGGCGTCGATCTGTCGAGCGCGGAAGAGGGCCTCATGCGATGGCTGGCCGAAGGCTTCCATGGCGAGATGCACTACATGGCCGCACATGGCACGCGGCGCGCGCGGCCGGCCGAGCTGGTGCCGGGGACGGTGTCGGTGATCACCGCGCGCATGGATTACCTGCCGCGCAGCACGCCCGAGGATTGGCAGGCGGTGGAGTTCGACCGGCTGCGGCGGCCGGCGGAGGGCATCGTTTCAGTCTATGCGCGCGGCCGCGACTATCACAAGGTCATGCGCTCGCGCCTCGCGAAGCTGGCCGAGCGCATCGCCGACGAAGTGGGCCCCTTCGGCCACCGCGCCTTCACCGATTCGGCGCCGGTGCTGGAAGCCGAGCTGGCATCGCGCAGCGGCCAGGGCTGGCGCGGCAAGCACACGCTGGTGCTGGACCGCGACGCGGGCTCGATGTTCTTCCTGGGCGAGATCTATGTCGACATGGCGCTGCCGCCGAGCGCGCCGGTCACGGCGCACTGCGGCAGCTGCAGCGCCTGCATCGAGGTGTGCCCGACGCGCGCCATCATCGCGCCGTACCGGCTCGACGCGCGGCGCTGCATCTCCTACCTCACCATCGAGCACGCGGGGCCGATCCCGCTCGAACTGCGGCCGCTGATCGGCAACCGCATCTACGGCTGCGACGACTGCCAGCTCATCTGTCCTTGGAACAAGTTCGCCAAGAAGAGCGCGCTGCCGGACTTCGATGCGCGCGACGGGCTCACCGGCCGCCAGTTGGGCGAGCTCTTCGCGTGGACCGAGGAGGACTTCCTGCGCTACACCGAAGGCAGCCCGATCCGCCGCATCGGCCATGAACGCTGGCTGCGCAATGTGGCGGTGGCGCTGGGCAATGCCTTGCGTGCGGGCGACGAGGGGGCGCGCGAGATCCTCGCGACGCGGCGCTCGCATCCCAGTGCGCTGGTGCGCGAGCACGTCGAATGGGCGTTGGACTTCAGCGCCGCATGATGGCCGAGACCTGCGCCGTTCCCGCGTCGAGCGAACGCATCGAGTTCAGCCGCAGCGAGGCGTATTTGAGGACCGGATTGTTGATCAGCTTGCCGCTGAAATACCCGTTGAAGCGCGTGTCCTTGCAGCCGCTGATCGTGAGGTCGAGCGAGGCGTTGGCCGGCGAAACGAAGTCGACGCTCGAGCCCGTCATCGTGCAGGCGGCGCCCGGTACCTGGCCGCGCACCGTGCCGTCGGGATCGATCTGCATCGCGCCCGCGTGGACCTCCGGCGGACCCTGTGCGCCGGTGTCCTGCTGGACCACGTAGAAAAGAAAAGGCCCGCTCCACGCACCGTGGTAGCGGGTGTGCTCCTGCGCCTGCGCCTGCACCGCCCCCGCGAGCAATGCTGCGACAACGGCCGGTAGGTAGCGCATCGTGCGATGGTAGCGACTGATGATGACGGTTCAGCGCGAGAGTGCCAGGGCGAAGGGCAGGCTTGCCACACCGAGCAGCGTCGACAGCGTCACGAGGCCCGCCACGTAGGCGCCGTTGTAGCCCATGCGCGCGGCCAGCACGTAGGCGCTCGACGCAGTCGGCACCGCGGAAAAAGTCATCAGCACCGCGGCCTGCGCGCCGCCGAGCTGCAGTGCGCCGGCCAGGCCCCAGGCGATCAGCGGCAGCACGAGATGCCGGATCGACAGCACCGACACCGCCAGCACCTTGCCGCGCGCGAGCGTCGCGAACTGCATGCCGGCGCCGGCCGCCATCAGGCCGAGCGCGAGCGATGCGGCACCGATGCGCGTGAGCGTCGGCTCGAGCCAGTTCGGCACGCTGAGGCCGAGCAGGTTGGCGACCAGGCCGCTGAGCGTCGCGATGATCAGCGGGTTGCGGATCAGCTGCCGCGCCAGGCCGGTCTGCGCGTGCCGCGCCATCGGCCACACGGCGGCGATGTTGAAGAGCGGCACGCACACGCCGATCAGCACCGCGATCATCAGGAGCCCCGCGGGACCCGCCATGCGGTCGGCCAGCGCGAGGCAGATGAAGGAGTTGAAGCGGAAGGCGACCTGCGCGCTGGCCGCGTGATCGCTGCGGTCGATGTGCGTGCCGATACCGGGCAGGAAGGGCAGCATGTAGGCGAGCGCGATGCCGGCCAGCCCGACGCCGACCCCGGCAGTCAACAGGTGCGAGGTGGCGCCGAAGTCGAGCGGGCTGCGCACGATCGAGTGGAACAGCAGCACCGGAAAAAGAAAGTAGTAGACCAGGCTCTCGACCTGGTCCCAGACGCGGCGGTCCAGCGGGGTGTAGCGGCAGAGCAGCCAGCCGCAGGCGATGAGAGAGAAGTCGGGGAAGAGCAGTTGGGCATAGTTCACCGGTCGAGGATAAACGGCCGATTCCCATGGGTTATCCACGAACTGGGGCGCTCGCGGACCCGTTAGCATCCTGGCTTCGCTTTTCGACCTCCAGGAGCTCTTCAATGCAACGTCGTCAATGGAATGCACTCGCCGGCGCCGCCGCGCTGGCGCTGATCGCCGGCCCCAGCTGGGCGCAGGGCTACCCCAACAAGCCCATCGAGCTGCAAGTACCCTTTGCGCCGGGCGGCACCACCGACATCGTGGCGCGCGTGATCTCCGAGCCGCTGGGCAAGGCGCTGGGCCAGAGCGTGGTGGTGATCAACAAGGCGGGCGGTGGCGGCATCGTCGGCGCGGCGGAGACCGCGCGGGTCGCGCCGGACGGCTACAAGCTCGGCGTGGCGACGGTGTCGAGCACGGCCGCCAACCCGGCGATCAACCCCAAGGTGCCCTACGACCCGATCAACGACTTCACGCCGATCATCAACATCGCGGCGACGCCGAACATCATCGCGGTGCACCCGAGCTTCCCGGCCAAGAACTACGCCGAGTTCGTGGCCGAGATCAAGAAAAATCCGGGCAAGTATTCGTACGCCTCCTCGGGCACCGGCGGCATCGGCCATCTGCTGATGGAGCTCTACAAGAACCTGACCAGCACCTTCATCACCCACATTCCCTACCGCGGCGCCGGTCCGGCGCTGAACGACGTGGTGGCCGGCCAGGTCCCGATCATGTTCGACAACATCCCGTCGGCGCTGCCCTTCATCAAGTCCGGCAAGCTGGTGCCGATCGTGGTCTCGGCGCCGCAGCGGCTGAAGGACCTGCCCAACGTGCCGACCTTCAAGGAAGTCGGGCTCGAGCCGGTCAACCGCATGGCCTACTACGGCATCCTCGGGCCCAAGGGCCTGCCGAAGGAAGTGGTCGACAAGATCAACGCCGGCGTGAAGAAGTCGCTCGAAGACCCGGCGGTGCGCAAGCGCATCGAGGACACCGGCTCGCTGATCGTGGCCAACACGCCGGAGCAGTTCGCCGCGCAGATCAAGGCCGAATACGAGGTCTACAAGCAGGTGGTCGCCAAGCAGAAGCTCACGCTCGACTAGGCCGACTTTCCTCGATCCAGAGCCGCCCGCGCCCCGGGCGGCTTTTTTCTTTTGCTATCTTGCACGGCATGACCGCGGCCATCGACACGCCCGAAATCGACGACTTCATCGACGCGCTGTGGCTCGAGGACGGCCTGTCGAAGAACACGCTGGCGGCCTACCGGCGCGACCTCGCGCTGTTCGCGCAGTGGCTCCAGGCCCAGCGCGGCAGCGCGCTGGACGCCGCGCGCGAAAGCGACCTGCAGGCCTACATGGGCGCGAAGCTCTCCGACAAGGGCAAGGCCACGTCGGCCAACCGCCGGCTCACGGTGTTCAAGCGCTATTTCCGCTGGGCCCTGCGCGAGCAGCGCATCGCCGCCGATCCGAGCCTGCGGCTGGCGCCGGCCAGGCAGATGCCGCGCGCGATCAAGACCCTGTCGGAAAAGCAGGTCGACGACCTGCTCGCGGCGCCCGAGGTCGACACGCCGCTCGGCCTGCGCGACCGCGCCATGCTCGAACTGATGTACGCGAGCGGACTGCGCGTGAGCGAGCTGGTTTCGCTCAAGGTGTTCGAGCTGAGCCTCAACGACGGCGTGCTGCGCGTGCTCGGCAAGGGCAGCAAGGAGCGGCTGGTGCCTTTCGGCGGCGAGGCGCGGCGGTGGATCGAGCGCTACCTGCACGAGTCGCGCCCCGCCATCCTGGACGGGCAGCAGACCGCCGACCTGTTCGTCACCGCGCGCGGTGCGGGCATGACGCGCGTGATGTTCTGGATCATCGTCAAGAAGCACGCGCTGGCGGCCGGCATCCACGTGCCGCTGTCGCCGCACACGCTGCGCCATGCCTTCGCCACGCACCTGCTCAACCACGGCGCCGACTTGCGCGCGGTGCAGTTGCTGCTCGGCCATGCGGACATCTCGACCACCACGATCTACACCCACGTCGCGCGCGAGCGTCTCAAGCAGCTCCACGCGCAGCATCATCCGCGCGGCTGAGGTGCAGGAATTTGCTGCATATCGGAATGCCCTGACGCTCAGCGACATGATTGCGGCGGCATCAAAATGAATGCTCGCAAGGAGACGCAGCAATGAGTTGCAGGAAAGCATGGGCCGCCATGGTTCTCTTCGCGGCGGCTTCGGTGGCACAGGCGCAGGCCGTGCCGAAGACCATCCGTATGGTCGTCGCCTATCCGACCGGCGGCGTCAGCGACATCGTCGCCCGCGCGCTGGCCGACAAGCTCGGCGCGCAGCTGGGCAGCACCGTGGTGGTCGAGAACAAGGCAGGCGCCAGCGGCACGATCGGCATGGACGCGGTTGCCAAGGCGGCACCGGACGGCGCGACGCTGGGCTTCTCGGCCATCAGCCCGCTGGTGCTGAATCCGCATCTGGGCAAGTCGCCCTTCGATCCGCAGAAGGACATCGCACCGGTGGCGAGCGTCATGTATTCGCCGGTGCTGCTGCTGGCCACGGAAGCGACCGGCACCCGCAACTTCCGCACCCTGATCGACGATGCGCGCGCCCGGCCCGGCGCGGTGCGCTGGGCCACTTCGGGCCAGGCCTCGCTCGGCCACATCGTGCTCGAGGAATTGCGTGCGACCGCGAAGGTGGACATCACCCACGTGCCCTACAAGGGCGGGGCGCAGCAGATGAACGATGCGCTGGGCGCGCAGTTCGAGATTCTTTCGATCAATGCCGGGCCCGCCGTCGCACCGCACATCCGTTCCGGCAAGCTGCGCCCGCTGGCCGTGGGGGCGCCGGCGCGGCTCGAAAGCCTTCCGAAGGTGCCGACGCTGGGCGAGCTGGGCTATCCGGAGGCCAACCTCACCTCGTTGTTCGGCGTGTTCGCCCCGGCCGCCACGCCACCGATCCTGATCGCCAAGTACAACGCGGAGATCAACAAGGCGCTCGCCAGCCCCGAGCTGCGCGCCAAGTTGACGGCCACCGACAACGTGCCGACCGGTGGCGGTGCCGAGGCCTTTGCCGACGAGATCGCGGCCGAGTACGAGAACAATGCGCGCCTCGTGAAAGCGGCCGGTATCAAGGTGGACTGAGGCGACCTTTGCCGGCACGCGAGCCGGGCCTGCGTCCCGGGCTCATTCGGTCTTGATGCCGCCCTGGCGGATCACGCGCTCCCAGCGCTGGAAGTCGTCTGTCACCACGCGGTCCAGTTCCTTCGGCCCCCCACAGGCGGGAACGGCCCCCAGGCCCTTGAAGCGTTCCTGTGTCTCCGGGAGCAGGCAGACGGCCGTCATCTCGCTGGCCAGCTTGTCGATCAGCGCGGCCGGGGTCTTGGCCGGCGCCAGCAGCCCGACCCAGACCGGCACCTCCAGCCCTTGAACGCCGGTGGCCTCCGCCATCGTCGGCGCTCCATGCATGGCACTCATGCGTGCTTTCGTGAAGGTGGCCAGAACGCGTGCCTTCTTGTCTTCCACCATCGGGTCGATCGAAGAGGTGCTGGTCACGATGGCCGCCACCTGTCCACCCAGCAGGTCGGTGATGGCGGGACTGCCGCCGCGGTAGGGCACGTGGAGAAGCTTCACGCCCATGGACTGCGCGAAGAGCTCGCCGGTCAGATGCGAGACCGAGCCGTTGCCGCTCGATCCGAAGCTGACCTCCCCGGGACGCGCCTTGGCATCGCGCACCAGGTCGGCCACGCTGGTGTAGGGGCTCTGCGCGCGCACCGACAACGTCATCGGCGTATCGGCCACCAACGCGACCGAAATGAGGTCGTGCCGGGGGTCATAGGGCAGCTTGGCATTGAGGTGCGGCGCGATCGAGATGGCACCGCCGGTGGCGAGCAGCACCGTGCTGCCATCGGGCGTGGCCTTGGCAACGGTGTCGGCGCCGATCACGCCGCCGGCACCGGCCTTGTTGTCCACGACGACCGGATAGCCCAGCCGTTCGGCAAGCTTGATGCTCAGGTAGCGGGCCATCGCGTCCTGTGCGCCGCCGGCTGCAAACGGCACGACGATGCGCATCGTCCTGGCACCGGGGGCGGTCTGCGCCTGGGCCGAAACGCATGCCAGCGCCACCACCGCGGCGACGACACCAGGAACAAGACGAAGCTTCATCGGGCACTCCAGGGAAATGGGAAGAAAAATGAATGGGCCGGGCCGGCGTCAGGGCGCGACGGGTTGTTGCTGCGGGAACACCGGTTCGCCCAGGTTCAGCATCAAGCGGTTGGCCCACGCGAAGATGGCGACCGAGTGAATCAGGTCCAGGATCTCCGTCTCGTCGAGGCCGGCGTCTTTCAGTGCGCGGATGCTGTCGGCCGACACCTGATCGGGCGCAGCGGTCAAGGCGATGGAGAAGCGCGCGATCGCCTGCTCGCGCGGCGTGGTGCCGGCCGTGTGCGGGTCGTCGAAGACCTGCGTGATCACGTCGTTGCGCTTGGCCAGCTGCTCGAAGCGTTGCGCATGCACCGATGCACAGTAGACGCAGCCGTTGATGCGCGACACCACCGTGGCGCCGAGCTCGCGTTCAGCGCGCGACATGCCGCCGGGCGCGTACATGATGGCGTTGAACGCGGTCGAGCGTTGACGCAGGATCTCAGGCTGGTGCACCAGAAAGAGGTAGTAGTCGGAGACCTTGGCCTTGGGATGGCTTTCTTCCAGTACCGCGATCTGCTCGGGCGTGGCCTGGTCCAGCGTCACGACGTCGAGCCAGGCGCTCCAGCCCAGCGTTTCGTTGGTGAAGCCGCGCGATCGGATGATGCCGTTGCTCATGCGCCGGCCTCCAGGCTCTTCATCGCCTTCAGACCTGCCGCCAGCCGCGTCTGGTACGAGAGGAACGCGATCAGTTGCGACAGGGCCACCACGGCCGGCGTGGCTACGCCGGCGGCCGGCAGCGCCTGCACGGCCACACGGTCGCCTTCGACCGGACGCTCGATCAGCGTACGGGTGAACGTGAGCAGTGCTTGCAGGCGCGCATCGCCTGCGCCCTGGGCCGTGCCGCCTGCCACCGCCTCGATCAGCCCGGCTTCGGTGCCTTCGGCCTGCAGCCGCTCGCGGTAATGCGCGGCCAGTTCGGGGGCCGGCGTCAGGCGGCATGCATACAACGCCACCAGCAAACGCTCGCGCAGCGAGAGGCCCGGCAGCGCAGGGTCGAACAGCGCGTCGTAGCTGCCCTGGGTCGCGGCCGCCGCCTTGTCGCGCTGGTGGCGCAGCGCATGGGTGGCGCTGCCTTGCCCTGCGGCGTCGAGGCCGACGATGCGGTCGACCAGGTCCTCGGCCGGGTTGTAGGAGGTGGATGAGCTCATGTGCGTTGTCCTTCTTCGATGGCGGGGGAATCGGCCGGCGTCCATTCGTTGCCCAGCAGCTCGGGCTCGTCGTAGGCTTGCAGGCGGGTGTAGTGCATCTCGATGTCTTCGCGGTAGAGCAGGCTGGCAATGCCTTGCGCCAGCCGCTTCGCGCCATCGCTGATGGCGGGGATGTCGCCGGAGACGGTGCCATGCGTCAGCGCGGCGGGGTAGCAGAAGCAGTGCACGCGCGAGAGGCCGGGGCAGGTGCCCGGCCGCCTTTCCTGCAGCTCGAACGCGGCGCCCAGGTCGGGCGAATCCGCGAGTTCGGCGTCTTCCTCGCCGGCCGGCGGGGTGTAGCGGTCTTTCCATGCGCGGATGTGCGGCGCCAGCGCTGCAAACTCGGGCCGCGCATGCCAATCGATGCGGAAACCGGTCGACAGGATCAGGAAGTCCAGCGTGAACAGGCCCTTGGAGGTGTACGCCTTCAACAGCCCGTCGGTCCACTGCACATCGAGAATCGCGCAGCCGAGGTTGAAGCGCGCATTCGGATGTTGCGACACGCGCAAGGTGCTGCCCTGCGGCGGCGGGGTCTGCTGCACGTTGATGTAGTGGCGGATGCGCCATTTCCATGCGTCGGGCAGGTCCAGAAAGCCGTGCGTCATGCCGGCGTTGCCCGCGCCCTTGCCCTTGTTGACGCGCGGGATGTCGGGGCGGCGGATCAGTAGGTCCACGCTGGCCGCGCCGCCTTCCAGCGCGGTTGCCGCGCTGTCCATTGCCGAGGCACCGGCGCCGATCACGCCGACCCGCATGCCGGCCAGCGTTCGGTAGTCCATGGCATCGGACGAATGGGCCCAGCGTTCGGGCGGCAGGAGGCGTGCGAAGGCCGGGACCCAGGCGCCGCCCAGGCCGTCGCGGCCGGTGGCCAGCACCACGCGGCGGGCCAGGACCGTGCCGCGCCCGTCGGGCGATTCGATGTCCAGGGCCACCAGACCATCGGCGCGCGGCAGCACGGCGTGCACGCGGTGCTGGTTGCGGACGTCCAGTTCCAGTACGCGGCGGTACCAGCGCAGGTAATCCATCCATTGCAGGCGGGGGATCTTGTCGAGCGCCTCCCAGGCAGGCAGGCCGAACTGGGCCTCGAACCAGGCGCGGAAAGTCAACGACGGCAAGCCCAGCGCCGGGCCGGTCAGTTGCTTGGGCGAGCGCAGCGTCTCCATTCGGGCCGTGGTCGCCCACGGGCCTTCGAAGCCTTCGGGGGACTGGTCGAAGATCGGCGCCTTGATGCCCAGTTGCAGGAGCGCCGCAGAGGCCGCCATGCCTGCCATGCCGCCGCCGATGATCGCTACCGGCAGCACATCGCTGCCCTGGTGCGGAAGGGCGATCACCCAATCCTTGGACGGCAGATCCAGCCAGGCCAGGTCCTGGCGCACGCGTGCTTCCAGAGCGGTCAAGCCGGGAGTGAGGGGTTGTGTCATGAAGGAATCTTAGAGGGGATGAATTTCGCAATGAGGGGCATGCGCTTGTCTTTCGAAATTACCTACCTTATAGTAGGTAGATGAATGCGACTTCGACCGACTTGGCCGGCGCCTCCACGCGGGAGCAGATCCTGCGTGTGGCGCGCGAGCTGATCCAGACGCGCTCCTATCTGGGCTTCAGCTTCCAGGACGTGGCCAACGCGATCGGCATCCGCAAGCCCAGCCTGTATCACCACTTCCCGACCAAGGAAGCGCTCGGCATCGAGGTGCTGCGCGAAGCCATGCAGGCTTTCAAGGACTGGACGGTCGCCAAGGAGCGCTCGCCGCAGGCCGCGCTGGATGCCTATTTCCGCATGTACCGCAACGGGCTGCATGCCGGCGAGGGCGTTTGCCCCGCGGGGGCGCTTGCGCCCGGCTGGGATTGCATCAACGACGAGCTGCGGCAGGCGGTGCGCGACTTGCGCAGCGCGCAGGTGCTTTGGCTCACCGGCGTGCTCGGGGCGCTGGCCTCGGGCCACAAGCCGTCGGCACCTGTCGGCGAGTTGGCCGCCTATGTATTTGCCGTCTGCCAGGGCGCGCTGCTGGCCGCGCGCATGACCGGCCGCGTGGACGATTTCGATGAAAGCATTGCCCAGTTGAAGCGCTCGCTCGCGAGCTGACACCGTTGTCGAGGCACGTTCAAGCGTGCCTTATTTTTGTCTCAAAAGGCTACCGATTGGTAGGTAGTTATGCAAAGGAGAAACCCATGAAAGCCGTCATCGCCGGGTACGCCCGTTCCCCCTTCCATTTCGCCAGGAAGGGCGCCCTCGCCGAGGTGCGGCCCGACACGCTGGCCGCAGAAGTGGTCAAGGGCCTGTTGCGGCGCACCGACCTCGACCCCTCGCTGCTCGAAGACATCATCCTCGGCTGCGCCTATCCGGAAGCCGCGCAGGGCAACAACCTGGCGCGCATCGTCGGGCTGCTCGCCGGGCTGCCGCACGAGGTCGGTGGCATGACGGTCAACCGCTTCTGCGGCTCCTCGATGCAGGCGGTGCACATCGCGGCGGCGCAGATCGAGTCCGGCATGGGCGACGCCTTCCTTTGCGTGGGCGTGGAGTCGATGACGATGGTGCCGCAGGGCGGCTTCACCTTCTCGCCCAGCCCCGAGCTGAAGGCGAACACCGATGCCTACATCTCGATGGGCGAAACGGCCGAGAACGTGGCCGAGCGCTGGCAAGTGAGCCGGGCCGACCAGGAGGCGCTGGCCGTGCAGTCGCACCGGAAGGCGGCCGCCGCGCGCGATGAGGGGCGGCTCGCCGGCGAGATCGTTCCGATCGCCGCAGTTTCGGGTGAATTGATTAGCGCCGACGGCTGCATCCGTCCGGCCACCTCGCTCGAAGCGCTGGCCGGACTGAAGCCGGCGTTCCGGTCCGACGGCGTGGTCACGGCCGGCACCTCCTCGCCGCTCACCGACGGCGCGGCCGCGGTGCTGGTCGTGAGCGATGCCTTCGCCGCCAGGCACGGGCTGCAGGCGCTGGCGCGCATCAAGTCCTTTGCCACGATCGGCGTCGACCCGGCCGTGATGGGCATCGGCCCGATCCCGGCCACGCGCAAGGCACTGGCACGTGCCGGCCTCACGGTGGCTGATCTCGACGTGGTCGAGATCAACGAGGCTTTCTCTTCGCAGGCGCTGGCCTGCATCCGCGAGCTGGGATTGAACCCAGCCACCGTCAACCTCGATGGCGGCGGGCTCGCGATCGGCCATCCGCTGGGCGCCACCGGTGCGCGCATCACGGGCAAGGCGGCTTCGCTGCTGGTGCGCGAGAAGGGCCGCTATGCGCTGGCCACGCAGTGCATCGGCGGCGGGCAGGGCATCGCCACGGTGCTCGAGCGCGTTTGAGCACCGCGTGACAAGATTCCGCGCCCACACCCGAGGAGACCCCATGGCCGGAACCCTGTACCTGGAAGACCTGTCGCCGGGCGCTCGCTTCACGAGCGGCGAACAGGCGCTGGACGCGGCGCAGATCGTCGATTTCGCGCAGCGCTTCGATCCGCAACCCTTCCACCTGGATGTGGAGGCAGCGAAAAGCACCTTCTTCCAGGGCCTCGCGGCCAGCGGCTGGCACACGGCCTCGATCACGATGCGGCTCTTGGTTCAAAGCGGTCTGCCGCTGGCCGACGGCATCATCGGTTCGGGCGGCGAGATCCAGTGGCCGAAGCCGACCCGTCCGGGCGACGTGCTGCATGTCGAGAGCGAGGTGCTGGAAGTGATCCCCTCGCGCTCGCGGCCCGAGCGCGGCATGGTGGTGGTGCGCAGCGAGACGCTCAACCAGCATGGCGATGTTTGCCAGCGGCTCACGACCAAGCTGGTGGTGTCGCGACGGCCTGCCGGCTAGTCCTGCTGCAGGTTCTGTAGTTCCTCGTCGGTGAACCCGGCCCGCGCGCGGGCCTCGAGGTTGAAGGGCGCCCGCAGGCGCGGCGCCTCGTGCCGCCGGTATAGCACGCGGTAGTGCGCGATCGGATCGAGCCCTTCTCGCTCGCACAGCCAGCGGTACCAGCGGTTGCCGATGGCCACGTGGCCGACCTCGTCGCGCAGGATGATGTCGAGGATCTCGCAGGCCCTGAGCGCATCGGGCGTGTTCACGCGCCGGAGCTTGGCCTGGATCAGCGGTGTCGCATCCAGCCCGCGCGCCTCCAGCGTGCGCGGCACAAGCGCCATGCGCGCGAGCACATCGTCCTTGGTCTTCTCGCACATGCTCCACAGGCCGTCATGGCCGGTGAAGTCGCCATAGCTGCAGCCCATGCCGCGCAGATGCTCGTGAAGCAGCGTGAAGTGCTGCGCCTCCTCGTCGGCCACGCGCAGCCAGTCGCGGTAGTAGGCCTCGGGCATGCCGTCGAAGCGCCAGGCGGCGTCGAGCGCGAGATTGATCGCGTTGAACTCGATGTGGCAGATCGAATGGACCAGCGCCGCGCGGCCCTCGGGCGTGAAGGGCGAGCGCTTCTCGACCGCGGTGGCGGCCACGCGCAGCGGGCGATCGGGGCGGCCCGGGACGCCGGCCTCGTCGCCGGCTGCGCGGATGGGCTCCGGCGCCATCGGATGCAGCGCGGCCTGCGCCGCCGTGGCGCGCGTCGCCGCGACCTTGCGGTCGGGATCTGTCAGGCGCAGCGCGGCCAGGGCGCCGAGGCGGGGGTGCATCCCTACAATTCTAGTTTTTCCCCCTTCAGGAGCACGGCGATGGCCCTCTACGAAATCGACGGCGTGGCGCCGCAGCTTGGACCGGGCGCCTATGTCGCAGACAGCGCACAGGTCATCGGCCGCGTCGTCATGGGCGAGAACGCGAGCATCTGGTTCGGCGTGGTGGCGCGTGGCGACAGCGACACCCTGACCATCGGCCGCAACAGCAACATCCAGGACCTTTCGATGCTGCATGCCGATGCCGGCGTGCCGCTGACCATCGGCGAGAACGTGACGGTGGGCCATCAGGTCGTGCTCCACGGCTGCACCGTGGGCGACAACTCGCTGATCGGTATCGGGGCAGTGGTCTTGAATAACGCCAGGATCGGCCGCAACTCGATCGTTGGCGCCGGCAGCGTCGTGACCGAAGGCAAGGAGTTTCCCGACAACTCGCTGATCATCGGCTCGCCGGCCAAGGTGGTGCGCACGCTCGACGATGCCGCCGCCGCCCGTCTTCGGCAGAATGCCGACCACTATGTGAAAAACGCCCGTCGCTTCGCGAAGGGCCTGAAGAAGATCGGCTGAAGAAGCCGCTCGGAGAGATTGCCTTGAGCGAGTTGCACAAGTTCCTGTTCGACGGCATGCCGGTGCGCGGCATGATCGTTCGCCTGACGGAAGCCTGGCAGGAAATCCTGGCGCGGCGCGCCTCCAACACGAGTACCGGCGCCTATCCGACCCCGGTGGCCGAACTGCTCGGCGAGATGACGGCGGCGGCCACCCTGATGCAGGCCAACATCAAGTTCAACGGTGCGCTGATCCTGCAGATCTTTGGCGACGGCCCGGTCAAGGTCGCTGTCGCCGAGGTCAAACCCGACCTGAGCCTGCGCGCCACCGCCAAGGTGGTGGGCGAGCTCGCGTCCGATGCGCATCTGCCCGAGATGGTCAATGTCAGCAACAAGGGCCGCTGCGCGATCACGCTCGACCCCAAGGACAAGCTGCCGGGCCAGCAGCCCTATCAGGGCGTGGTGCCGCTTCACGGCCACAGCGGCGAGAAGCTCGGCCGCCTGAGCGAGGTTCTGCAGCACTACATGCTGCAAAGCGAACAGCTCGACACCACGCTGGTGCTCGCGGCCGACGACAAGGTGGCGGCCGGCCTCCTGATCCAGCGCCTGCCGGTGAAGGGCGAGGCCAACCTCGAAGGCACGGCCGCCGGCGATCGCAACCAAGCCAACGAGGACCAGATCGGCCACAACGAGGACTACAACCGCATCTCGATCCTCGCCTCCACCCTGACGCGCGACGAGCTGCTCACGCTCGACGTCGAGACCATCCTGCGCCGCCTGTTCTGGGAAGAGAAGCTGCTGCGCTTCGAGCCGCAGAGCGGCATGCTGGGGCCGCATTTCGCATGCACCTGCGGCCGCGAGCGCGTGGCCCAGATGATCCGCGGGCTGGGTGTGGAGGAGGCCGAGGGCATCCTCGTCGAGCGCGGCGATATCGAGGTCGGCTGCGACTTCTGCGGCAAGCAGTACCGCTTCGATGCGGTCGATGTCGCGCAGCTGTTCACCGCGCGGGGCGACCAGCTGCCGGCGAGCCCGGTGATGCAGTAGATCGCTCGAAGCCGCTGAAGCGGATGTCCGGCGCGCTCGTGTTGTGGCGCGAAGGGAGGCTGCGGCCGAAGCGCACTTCCGCCGCCTGCAGCGTGGACACTTCCGGCAGCGGCTTGGTCTCGGTGGCGGCTTGCGGTGTGGTTCGCCACGACACCTCGCTCATGTCGGCGTTGTCGGGCGCGACGTACATCGAGCGCAGGACCGCGAATCGGGGACCGTGCCGGCGCCCCGGCTTCATGGCGACGCCGAGCGCGGTGCGCGACGCGCTGATCTCCTGGACATCGACAGTCGCTGAGCCACCGTTCGCGAACTTCAGCTTGAACCGGAGCGGCTGCGTGTCGATGGCAATGTCGGTGATGTTCGCGACCGGACGCCCGGCCTGCTCGACCGGCCCCATCACGAAGGACGAACCGTAGACACCGTCGCCGAAGCGCGGTGCCGGCAGCGGCTTGATGCGCCAGTAGCCGTCGGCGGGGTACATCACCAGCGCTTCGAGCGGCTTGGCGCCGGTCTTCGCGAAGACCTGGATCATGTGGAACCCGCCTGCGGTCTTGCGTCCGTCGACGCGCACCGGCACGCGGTGCGGCCGCCAGAAGCTGGGCAGCGTCATGCCGACGACCATCCAGCGCGGCCCGTCGTGCAGCACTTCGCGGCGCTCCTTGAAGGTGTGGCGCGGGTCCGTGGGATGCGTGCTGCCATCGAAGTTGCAGCCCGAAAAATCCGGCGCAGTGATGTCTTTGTCGATGGATGCCAGGTACACGGGTGGCAGCGCCTCGACGCGGAATTTGCGGATGTTCTTTCCGCTCAGGTTCAGCGAAACGTTGTCTTCTTCGGCGCAGGCGGTCGCGTGGGTCTCGTTGTCGATCGTCGCCTGGATTGGCGCGGCCGAAACTGCCGCGGAAGACAGCAGGGCCCACAGCAGGGCGGCCGCACGGAGTCTGAGATGCATTCGTTCGGTTCCTTTACGAGCGCTTCGCAACGAGATCGCTGAACAGCCGGTGTTCGCACGCGGGGTCGGAGCACTTGTCGCAGGCCCAGGACCATGCAGCTGCCGCTCCCCGCGCGGCACTTCGGCGGGCGTCGGGATCTGCGGCGGCGTTGATCGCATTCCATGCGTTGGCCAGTTGCTCCGCGCCTTCGCCGTGCACCACCGCAAAGCTCAGGTTCGCGTCCATCAGCGCCTTGCGCAGCATCTCGTCGATCGGCGTCGGCGAGGCCGGGGCGATGAGCAGGATGAGGGCATGGCCGCGATACGCCTCGAGCGCGGTTGCATCGAACGCGTGTTCGGGCAAGGGGTCGGCCACGAGCGTGGCGGCGATGCCGCGCTGCGCAAGCCGTTGCGCGAGCGCCTCAGCGAGCTGGGTCTTGCCGCCGTCATCAGCGCCTAGCAGCGCGATCACGCAGCCGGCCGGCAGCGCAGGCGTCATGGCATTCAGCGCGTGATCTGCACGAACACTTCGTTGGGCTTGACCATGCCGAGCTCCTGTCGCGCGCGCTCCTCGACCATCTCGAGCCCTTCCTTCAAGTCGTTGACCTCGGAGTTGAGCCGGTCGTTGGTCACGGCCGCTCGCGCATTGGACTCCTTCTGCTCGGCCAGCTTGTCCTTGAGCTGGACCACGTCGCGCACGCTCCCGCGCCCGGTCCAGAGCTGCCACTGGAGGATCAGCAGCAACAGGACCAGGATGATCGGGACGATGCGTGAACGCATGGCGTCTCGGTCGCAGGGCTAGCGCAGGTTGTAGAAGGCGCCGCGGCCGGGGTAGCTGGCGACGTCGCCGAGGTCTTCCTCGATGCGTAGCAGCTGGTTGTACTTGGCGATGCGGTCCGAACGCGACAGCGAGCCGGTCTTGATCTGGCCGGCGTTGGTGCCGACCGCGATGTCTGCGATGGTCGAGTCTTCGGTTTCGCCCGAGCGGTGACTGATCACGGCGGTGTAGCCGGCGCGCTTGGCCATCTCGATCGCGGCGAAGGTCTCGGTCAGGGTGCCGATCTGGTTGATCTTGATCAGGATCGAGTTGGCGATGCCCTTGTCGATGCCTTCCTGCAGGATCTTGGTGTTGGTCACGAACAGGTCGTCACCCACCAGCTGCACGCGCTTGCCGAGGCGTTCGGTCAGCATCTTCCAGCCGTCCCAGTCGCCTTCGTGCATGCCGTCTTCGATGCTGATGATCGGGTACTTGTCGACCCAGGTCGCGAGCATGTCGATCCAGTTGCCGGCCGACAGCGTGAGGTTCTCGCCGGAGAGAACGTAGTGGCCGTCCTTGTAGAACTCGCTGGCCGCGCAGTCCAGGCCCAGTGCGATCTGCGTCCCTGCCGTGTAGCCGGCCTTGTCTATCGCTTCCAGGATCAGCTGGATCGCGGCTTCATGGTTTTCGACGCTCGGCGCGAAACCGCCTTCGTCGCCCACGGCGGTGCTGATACCGCGGTCGCCCAGGATCTTCTTGAGCGCATGGAACACCTCGGCGCCGTAGCGCACCGCTTCGCGGAAGCTGGTCGCGCCCACGGGGATGATCATGAACTCCTGCAGGTCCAGGCTGTTGTTGGCGTGCGCGCCGCCGTTGATGACGTTCATCATCGGCACCGGCAGCTGCATGCCGCCCATGCCGCCGAAGTAGCGGTACAGCGGCAGGCCCGATTCTTCGGCCGCGGCGCGGGCCACGGCCATCGACACGGCCAGGGTCGCGTTGGCGCCCAGGCGGGCCTTGTTGTCGGTGCCGTCGAGGTCGTTCAGCGTGCGGTCCAGGAAGGCCTGTTCGCTCGCATCCAGGCCCAGCACGGCCTCGGAGATCTCGGTGTTGATGTTCTCCACCGCCTTGAGCACGCCCTTGCCCAGGTAGCGGCTCTTGTCGCCGTCGCGCAGCTCGATCGCCTCGCGCGAGCCGGTCGAAGCACCGGAGGGAACCGCTGCGCGGCCCATGGTGCCCGATTCGAGCAGCACGTCGCATTCGACGGTGGGGTTGCCGCGGCTGTCGAGAATTTCGCGCCCGACGATGTCAACGATTGCACTCATCTTTTCTCTTTCTCAAAAATTCGAATCACAGACCTTCGACAACGATCATTCGCATGACCGCCGCACCTTGGCGAGACGCGCGAGCTTCTCCGTATTCAGGCGACTCGCTGAACTTCTTCGCGGCCTCGACGCTCGGGAACTTGAGCACGACGAGGCGTTGCGGATTCCAATCGCCCTCGAGCACTTCGACCTTGCCGCCGCGCACGCAGACTTCTGCGCCGTAGACCTGCATGGCTTTGGAGGACAGCTTCTTGTACTCCTCATATTGCGTCGGATTCGTGACCTCGACATTCGCAATGATGTATGCGCTCATGACTGAAATGTGTTCTCCAGGAATGCGTTTTTCTTGGTAACGCCGTCGAGCGCCAGCAGCGTCTCGAGCAGCGCCTTCATGTGCTTGAGCGGCACGGCATTCGGCCCGTCGCTCAGTGCCTTGGCAGGATCGGGGTGCGTCTCCATGAAGAGGCCGGCCACGCCCACGGCGACCGCGGCGCGCGACAGCACCGGCACCATCTCGCGCTGGCCGCCCGAGCTCGTGCCCTGGCCGCCGGGCAGCTGCACCGAGTGCGTGGCATCGAACACCACCGGCGCGCCGGTCTCGCGCATGATCGCGAGCGAGCGCATGTCCGACACCAGGTTGTTGTAGCCGAAGCTGGCGCCGCGCTCGCAGGCCATGAAGCTGTCTTCGGGCAGCCCCTTTTCCTTGGCCGCCGCGCGCGCCTTGTCGATCACGTTCTTCATGTCGTGCGGCGCGAGGAACTGGCCCTTCTTGATGTTGACCGGCTTGCCCGACTGCGCCGCGGCGCGGATGAAGTCGGTCTGGCGGCACAGGAAGGCGGGCGTCTGCAGCACGTCGACCACCTGTGCAGCGGCCGCGATGTCTTCTTCGGTGTGCACGTCGGTCAAGACCGGCAGGCCCAGCTCGCGCTTGACCTTGGCCAGGATCTCCAGGCCCTTGTCGCGGCCCGGGCCGCGGAAGCTGGTGCCCGAGGAGCGGTTGGCCTTGTCGAAGCTGCTCTTGAAGATGAAGGGGATGCCGAGCGCGGAGGTGATTTCCTTCAGCGTGCCGGCAGTGTCCATCTGCAATTGCTCGGACTCGACGACACAGGGGCCGGCGATCAGGAAGAAGGGCTTGTCGAGCCCGATGTCGAATCCGCAGAGTTTCATGCCACGACCTTCAGTGCTTTCTTGTCCGCGCCCTGGTGTTCCAGCGCCGCCTTGATGAAGGCGTTGAACAAGGGATGGCCGCTCCACGGCGTGGACTTGAATTCGGGGTGGAACTGCACGCCCATGAACCAGGGGTGCACGTCCTGCGGCAGCTCGACGATCTCGGTCAGATGCTCGCGCTGGGTGAGCGCCGAGATCACCAGGCCGGCGCGGCGCAGCTCGTCGAGGTAGTTGACGTTGGCCTCGTAGCGGTGGCGGTGGCGCTCGGTCACCACGTCGCCGTAGATGCTGTGGGCCAGCGTGCCCGCGGCCACGTCGGAGCTTTGGGCGCCCAGGCGCATGGTGCCGCCAAGGTCGGACTTCTCGTCGCGCAGCTTGATAGTGCCGTCGTTGTCCTTCCACTCGGTGATCAGCGCGATCACGGGGCAAGAGGTTTCGGGATCGAACTCGGTGCTGTTGGCGTTCTTGAGCCCGGCGACGTTGCGGGCGTACTCGATGGTCGCGACCTGCATGCCCAGGCAGATGCCAAGGTACGGCACCTTCGTTTCGCGGGCAAAACGCGCCGCCGAGATTTTGCCCTCGACGCCGCGCTGGCCGAAGCCGCCCGGCACCAGGATCGCGTCGTACTTGGCGAGCCGGGCCACGTCCTGCGGGGAGATGGTTTCCGAGTCGACGTAGTCGATCTTCACGCGCGCATGGTTCTTCATGCCGGCATGGCGCAGCGCTTCGTTGAGCGACTTGTAGCTGTCGGAGAGGTCGACGTACTTGCCGACCATCGCGATCGTCACTTCCTTCTGCGGATGCTCGACCTCGTAGACCAGGTCGTCCCAGCGCTTGAGCTTGGCCGGCGGCGTGTTGATGCGCAGCTTGTCGCAGATCAGCCCGTCCAGGCCTTGTTCGTGCAGCATGCGCGGCACCTTGTAGATGGTGTCCACGTCCCACATCGAGATCACGCCCCATTCGGGCACGTTGGAGAACAGCGAGATCTTGGCGCGTTCGTCGTCCGGAATGGGGCGGTCGGCGCGGCACAGCAGGGCATCGGCCTGGATGCCGATGGCGCGCAGTTCCTTGGCGGTGTGCTGGGTGGGCTTGGTCTTGAGTTCGCCGGCGGCGGCGATCCAGGGCACGTAGCTCAGGTGCACGAAGGCCGAGTTGTTGGGGCCCATGCGCAGGCTCATCTGGCGCACCGCTTCGAGGAAGGGCAGCGATTCGATGTCGCCGACGGTGCCGCCGATCTCGACGATCGCCACGTCCACCTCGTGCGGCGTGCCGAGGCCGGCGCCGCGCTTGATGTATTCCTGGATCTCGTTGGTGATGTGCGGAATCACCTGCACCGTCTTGCCGAGATAGTCGCCGCGGCGCTCCTTCTCGAGCACCGACTTGTAGATCTGGCCGGTGGTGAAGTTGTTGGCCTTGCGCATGCGCGTGGTGACGAAGCGCTCGTAGTGGCCGAGATCGAGGTCGGTTTCGGCGCCGTCGTCGGTGACGAAGACCTCGCCGTGCTGGAAGGGCGACATCGTGCCGGGGTCGACGTTGATGTAGGGGTCCAGCTTGATGAGGGTGACTTTGAGGCCGCGCGATTCGAGGATCGCGGCGAGCGAGGCGGAGGCGATTCCCTTGCCCAGGGAAGACACCACACCACCGGTGACGAAGACGAATTTGGTCATGCCAGTTCCGAACTTGCAGGTCCGGGCAGTGGGAAATGGGGATTATAGGTGGGGCCTCTTGCCCTGGCCGCCGTAGGGCCGCCACAGATACACTGCCGGCCATGCAAGACCTCGCAGGAAAACACATCGTTCTGGGCCTGACCGGTGGCATCGCCTGCTACAAGTCGGCCGAACTTTGCAGGCTGCTCGTCAAGGCCGGCGCCACCGTGCAGGTGGTGATGACCGAGGCTGCCACGCAGTTCATCACCCCGGTGACCATGCAGGCGCTGTCCGGCCGGCCGGTCTACACCTCGCAGTGGGACGGGCGCGAGGCCAACAACATGCCGCACATCAACCTGAGCCGCGAGGCCGATGCGATCGTGCTGGCGCCTGCGAGTGCCGATTTCATTGCCCGCCTGGTGCAGGGCCGTTCCGACGAACTGCTGAGCCTGCTCTGCCTCGCGCGTCCGGCCGAGCGCGTGCCGCTCCTGATCGCGCCGGCCATGAATCGCGAGATGTGGGTTCATCCGGCCACGCAGCGCAACTTGCGCCAGGTCGACGCCGACGGCGCTCGGGTGCTGGGTGTCGGCAACGGCTGGCAGGCCTGCGGCGAGACCGGCGACGGCCGCATGCTCGAGGCCGAGCAACTCCTCGAGGAGATCGTGGCGCAGTTCCAGCCCAAGGTGCTGGCCGGCCGGCGCGTGGTCGTCACGGCCGGCCCGACCTTCGAGGCGCTCGATCCGATCCGCGGCATCACCAACCACTCGTCGGGCAAGATGGGCTTTGCCATCGCGCGCGCGGCGCGCGAGGCGGGCGCCGAAGTCACCCTGGTGGCCGGCCCGGTGCACCTGCCCACGCCGCGCGGTGTCGGCCGCGTCGACGTGATCTCGGCCAAGGAGATGCTCGACGCGACCCTGCGTGCCACGCAGGATGCGGCGGTCTTCGTCGCAACGGCCGCGGTGGCCGATTGGCGGCCGGCATCCCACAGCAAGCACAAGATCAAGAAAGACGGCAGCGGCCAGCCGCCGGCGCTCCATTTCGTCGAGAACGACGACATCCTGCTCACCGTCGCGCAAGGCGAGCGCGCCAAGGCCGGCCGGCTGTTCTGCGTGGGTTTCGCGGCCGAAAGCGAAAACCTGGCCGAGCACGCGAAGGCCAAGCGCGAACGCAAGGGTATTCCGCTCCTGGTCGGCAATATCGGCCCGCTGACCTTCGGGCAGGACCACAACAGCCTGCTGCTGGTCGACGCCAAGGGCGTGCGCGAGTTGCCGCGTGCGCCCAAGCTCGCGCTGGCGCGCGAACTGGTGGCCGAAATCGCGGCACGCCTGCCGGCAAGGAGCTAGCGATGAATCCCCAATGGAACACGCCGCCTGATGGCGACTTCGCGAGCTACGTGGAGCGGCTGACCGCGCAGGCGGCATTGCCCAGAAGCGAGAACCAGAACGGCGAGCACGGTCTGGACGTCGGCATGACGCCGTCCTCCGAGCCGCACAACGCGATCGCGGATGCAGCCTCTGCCGCGCGGCGCAGCGCCCAGTCGAATGGCGAGGTGCGCCCGGCGGCGGGCAGCGGCGACGTGGTGCGCAAGATGATCAAGGTGCTGGGCATCGTCTGGGTCCTGATCCTGCTCGTGCTGTTGTCGCTCGACGTGCCCTTGGGCGTGGTCGCGGTGGTGTTTGCGATTGGCCTCTGGCTGGCGCACAAGCTGCGGCGCTTGGCGCTCCCTCCCGGCATGGAGAACTGGAAGCAATGGGTCGAGGCAGCGGCCAGGAAACAGCAAGAACATCAGCAGCAAAAAAGGCGTGGCAAGTAAGTGAAAGTCGACCTTCGAATCCTCGATCCCCGCATGCAGGACCAGTTGCCTGCCTATGCAACCTCCGGCAGCGCCGGGCTGGACCTGCGCGCCTGCCTCGACGCGCCCATCACGCTGGAACCGAACGCCTGGCAACTGGTGGGCACCGGCATTGCGGTCCACCTGGCCGATCCCGGCTACGCCGCGCTGATCCTGCCGCGCTCGGGCCTGGGCCACAAGCATGGCATCGTGCTCGGCAATCTCGTCGGGCTGATCGACAGCGACTACCAAGGCGAGCTGAAGGTCAGCGCCTGGAACCGCAGCGACACCGCCTTCGTGCTGCAGCCGATGGAACGGCTGGCCCAACTGGTGATCGTGCCGGTGGTGCAGGCGCGGTTCCGGGTGGTGTCGGAATTCCCGCCCAGCGAGCGCGGCGAAGGCGGCTACGGCTCGACCGGCAAGCATTGAGGCGAGGGGCTGTAGGCTCGCTCCCACAGGTAAAGAATGGAACCGGCGATGCGGTTTTGGCATCGAAGGTTTCAACATGTGTGCACGGTCATCGCGCAAGAGCGCGATGCGTTAGGACACATGCGGAGCGCGCATCGCGCCAGACCTGTTTCGAGGAGCACTACACCATGAAGATTTCAATCCGCCTTGTTTCCGTCACTGCATCCGTTCTTGCGCTCGCAACCCTGACCGCCTGCGTGGCGCCGGCGCCGGTCTATCAGACCTCGCGCTATCCGTACCAGCCGGTTCAGCCGGTGGCCCAGTCGCCCTATGTGGAATATGGCCATGTGGCCAATATCGAGGTGCTGCGCAGCCAGACCGCAGGCACCGGCACCACCGGCGGCGGTGCGGTGGCCGGCGGCGTCCTCGGCGGCGTGGTCGGCAATCAGTTCGGTCATGGCAGCGGCCGCGCGGCGGCGACTGCGCTGGGCGTGGTCGGCGGTGCGCTGCTGGGCAACAGCATCGAAGCCAACCGCAACGCGCCGCGCGTCTACGAAAGCTACCGCGTCTCGATCCAGACCGACAACGGTGCCTACCGTTCCTTCGATGTGCCGAGCCCGGGCGACCTGCGCGTCGGCGACCGCGTGCGCATCGACGGCGGCCAGATCTCGCGCTTCTGAGCGCGCAGTGCACAAAAGAAAAAGCCGGGCATGCCCGGCTTTTTTTGTCCTTGTGTCCCTTGTTGTTAGTGCAGCAGGTCGTTGCCCGGCGCCATCGGCGGCACCTTGAAGAAACCTGTGCCCGCCGTGCCCCGGCCGATTTCTTCTTCGGTGGCTTCGCGCACCGACTTCACCGTGATGTCGAGCCGGATCGCGATGCCTGCGAGCGGATGGTTGCCGTCGAGCACCAGGTGCTCGGGGTAGATCTCGCTCACGGTGTAGATTGCGTTCTTGGGCATGTCGTGATTCACGCCCGCGGGCAAGGCGGCGCCGTCGAAGGTCATGCCTTCTTCCGTGCCTTCAGGAAAGAGGGCGCGCGGCTCGAGGAAGAGCAGCTGGTCGTTGAAGTCGCCGAAGGCCTGTTCAGGTTCGAGCTGGAGCAGCACCCGAGCGCCGGGCCCGTGGCCGAGCAGGGCGGCCTCGATCGCATCGAAAAGATCGTCGCCACCGACCAGGAATTCGACCGGATCGTCGAGCACGTCGAGCACCTCGCCCAGGGTGTCTTTCAGCGTCCAGGTCAGGCCGACCACGCATTGTTCAGAGATTTCCATTGCAGAATTCTCCCATGGAGATTCATCGATCCTTGCCTTTGCTCGGCGGCCTCAGCGCTTCGCAATTCATGCGCCGTCACTGGCAGAAGAAACCGCTGCTCGTGCGCCAGGCCGTGCCCGCCATGGTGCCACCGATCGAGCGCCAGGCGCTGTTCGCGCTGGCCGAACGCGAGGAGGTCGAGACGCGGCTCATTCGCCACGGCAAGGCCGGCTGGACCCTGCGGCATGGCCCCTTGCCGCACAGGGCGCTGCCATCGCTGAAGCAGCCTGACTGGACCCTGCTGGTGCAGGGCGTCGATCTGCATCACCAGGGCGTTCATGCATTGTTGCAGCAGTTCCGTTTCGTTCCCGACGCGCGGCTCGACGACCTGATGATCAGCTATGCGAGCGACGGTGGCGGCGTCGGCGCGCATTTCGACAGCTACGACGTGTTCTTGCTGCAGGCCCAGGGACAGCGCCGCTGGTCCATCGGCAAGCAGCGCGATCTGCGCCTGCAGCCCGAGGTGCCGCTCAAGATCCTGGCGCAGTTCGAGCCCGAGCAGAGCTTCGTGCTCGAAGCCGGCGACATGCTCTATCTGCCGCCGCGCTACGCGCACGAGGGTGTCGCGGTCGGCGGCGACTGCATGACCTATTCGATCGGACTGCGCGCGCCGGCCGCCGCCCCGCTCGGCGTCGACCTGCTCGCGCGCATCGCGGAGGCGCAGGCCGAGGCGCTGGAGGATGCGCCGACGAAGACGGCGCTTCATTACCGCGATCCCGCGCAGCCTGCGGTGGAGGCGCCGGCGGCGATACCGCCCGCCCTGCAAGCCTTTGCGCGCGATGCGGTGTTAGCCGCCTTGCGCAACCCCGACGCGATCGATCGTGCGCTGGGCGAATCGATGACCGAGCCCAAGCCCACAGTCTGGTTCGACCAGGGCGAGTTGCCGTCGGCGCTCGCCGGCGTTGCGCTCGACCGCCGCACGCGTATGCTCTACGACGCGCGGTATCTCTACATCAACGGCGAAAGCTTTCGCGCCTCGGGCCGCGATGCGAAGTTGATGCGCCTTTTGGCCGATCAGCGCGCGCTCGGTCCGCGCGATCTCCGAGGCGCGAGCGAAGGTGCGCTGGCGCTCCTGGGCGACTGGTGCGAAGCGGGGTGGCTGCATGCCGAATGAAGAAGTCGACACCACGTCCTTGCCCGAGGGGCCCTTCGATGGCCGTCATGCCTTTCAGGCCTATCTGCATGCGGCGCTCGCTGCTGCCGTGCAACAGAACTGGCGCGAGATCATTCTCTCCGACCCCGGCTTCGGCGATTGGCCGCTGGGCGAGCGCGCCATCGCCGATGCGCTGCAGGCCTGGTCGGCCAACGGGCGCAGCTTCGTGCTGCTGGCGCAGCGCTTCGACGTGTTCGAGCGCGAGCATGCACGCTTCGTGCACTGGCGCCGCATGTGGAGCCACATTGTCGACTGCCGGGCCTGCGAGGGGCCGGGCCTGCCGCAGGTGCCGAGCGGCATCTGGACGCCGTCCTGGTTTCTGAACCGCATCGATGTCGAGCGCAGCCGCGGTGTCTGCGGCCGCGAGCCCGCGGGCCGGCGCGCCTTGCGCGAAAGAATCGACGAGTGCCTGCGGCATGCGCGACCGGCCTTTCCGGCTTCCACGCTGGGCTTGTAAGCCAATGCCGCGAATCGCGGCGCCAGACATCTTCCTGCGAAGGTGCAGGTCTAGAATTTTTCTTTCGAGACCTTCATCCAAAGGAGTCATGTAATGAGAAAGTCCGTCCTGCTCGCCTCGCTGATCGCCGCTGCTGCATTGACTGCTTGCGGCAAGAAGGAGGAATCCGCGCCGGCCGTCGTCACCCCGCCGCCTGCCTCCGTCACGCCGGCACCCGCACCTCCGCCTCCACCGGCAGCAGCACCTGCTGCGCCCGATACGTCGGCCACGACGCCTGCACCGTCGCCCGGCTCGCAGTCGGCACTCGATGCGGCCAATGCCGCCACCGAAGCGGCCAAGAAGAAAGAGGAAGCACCCAAGCAGTAAGGCTGCAGCACATGCTCAAAGGCCGCCTTCGGGCGGCCTTTTTCATTGCCTAGAGATCGAGCCAGGGCGAGCCCTCTACGGCGTTCGCCGTCAGCATCTCGTCCTCGCCGGCGCCGAGTGCCTCGGCCATCGCGCGCCGCACGATCTCGGGCCGGTTGTTCTGTTCGCTGAGGTGGGCTGCCAGCACGTGGCGCAGTCCGCCGTGATGCACGGCACGCGCAATGGCTGCCGCGGCGGCGTTGGACAAGTGGCCGTAGTTGCCGCCGACGCGCAGCTTCAGGAAGGGCGGATAGGCCGAGCCGGCCAGCATGTCGCTGTCGTGATTGAACTCGATCAGCAGCGCGTCGAGCCCCATCAAGCGGGCCAGCACGTGCGGTGTCGCGTGCCCGAGGTCGGTCAGCACGCCGAGGCTGCGTGCGCCATCGGTGCAGCGCAGCTGCAGCGGCTCACGGGCATCGTGCGGAACGGTGAAGGGCTGGACCACGATGTCGCCGACTTCGATGTCAGCGCCGTCGCGCGCCAGACCCAGGCGGCCTTCGAAATCGCGCCCGCCGGTGGCGAGCCAGGTGCCCTCGCTCATCCAGACCTGCAGCCGCTCGCGGCGCGACAGCGCGTGTGCGCAGCCGATGTGGTCGCCATGCTCGTGCGTGACGAAGACCGCGTCGATGTCGCAGGCCGCGAGGCCTGCGCGTGCCAGCCGCGCGTCGAGCTGCCGCAGCCCGAAGCCGCAGTCGATCAGGAGCCTCGATGTGCGGCCGCCGCTCGTCGCCTCGACCAGCGTGGCATTGCCCGTGCTGCCGCTGCCCAGACTGCGGAAGCGCAGCATTCGAGAAGACCTACTTCAGGTCGTCCGCGATGACCTGCACGATGCGTTGTGCATTCGCCGAGGTTTCGGGCGCGCCGCTTTCGTTGAGTACCGCCACCGTGCTGGCATCGCCCTGGCCCTTGACCATGATGCGGTACTTGAGCGGCGCCTCGGCCTTGCCCGAGCTGCTGAACAGCTTGCCGAAGAAGCCGGGTTCCTTCTTGTCCGGGTTGGGCGCCACGTAGCGCACGAAGTAGGTGCCGGCGCTGCGGTCGCGGTCTTCGACCGTGAAGCCGGTGCGGTCCAGCGCGAGGCCGACGCGGCGCCATGCCCGCTCGAAGTTCTCGTTGATCTGCACCACCGGCTGGCCACCGACGTTGGCGACGCTGGCGGTGCGCGCGGGTGCGCTGGTCGCGGCGAGCAGCTTCGACTGCTCCTGCGAAACGCCCAGCTTCACCATCAGGCGGCGCAGGAATTCGGTTTCGAGCTCGGGGTCGGTGGCGCGCGGCTGCCAGACCGTCTGGTCCTTGCGCGCGGTGTTGTAGACCTCTTCCATGCCGCGGTGGCTCACGAAGATCTCGGTGCCGTTGGGCGTGCGCTCGAGGCGGGTGCGGAAGCGATCGAGTTCGCCGGTGGAATAGACCGAATCGACCAGCTTGCCGAGCGTGCCGCGGATGACGTCCTGCGGCAGCTTGGCACGGTTCTCGGCCCAGTCGGTCTCCATGATGCCGAGGTTGCGCTGATCAGTGGTGAGCAGGAAGCCGTTCTCCTGCCAGAAGTCGCGCACCGGCTCCCAGAGCTGGTCGGGCGAGCGGTTGACGACGATCCAGCGCTGCGAACCCGAGCGCTCCATGCGAACGTCGCCGATGTTGCCGACGGCCGTCGGGATGCTGGGCGCGTTGGCAATGCCGGCCTGGTAGCCGCTGGCCGTCACCGCGCCGCCGGGCACCGCGTAGCGGTTTTCGCGCGAGAGCTGCGTGAGATCGGGCGGCACTTCGAGCGTGGGTGCCTTGCCGGCGCTCTTGTAATCGATCTTGTCGCTCTCGAGGACCGAGCAGGCGGCGAGGCTGGCGATCAGGGCCAGCAGTGCGAATCGCGAAATGGTTTTCAACGTCGTCTTCCTTGTGGAATGTTTAGCTCAATCGATGGGCAGCAGCGTCCCGCTGTGTCAGAGCGCCGGCTGCGCAAAAGGTTGCCGGCGTTCGCGAAGGGCGGTGCGGATGGAATCAGTCCTTGAGCAAGCCGCTGGCGCGCAGCGCGGACTCGACCACCGGACGGCTCGCTTCGGCGAGCTCGGTGAGCGGCAGGCGCAGTGCACCGCCGCACAGGCCGAGCCGGGCCATGGCCCACTTGACCGGGATCGGATTCGGTTCGACGAACAGATGGCGATGCAGCGGCATCAGCTCGAACTGGATCTGCATCGCGCGCCGGGTGTCGCCGGCGATCGCGGCCATGCAAAGCTCATGCATCTTGCGCGGCGCCACGTTGGCCGTGACGCTGATGTTGCCCTGGCCGCCGCACAGCATCAGCGCGACGGCGGTCGGATCGTCGCCCGAATAGACCGCGAAATTCTTCGGCAGATCGCGGATCAGCCACTGCGCGCGTTCGATGTTGCCGGTGGCTTCCTTGATGCCGACGATGCCGGGCACCTGCGCCAGGCGCAGCACGGTGTCGTGCGCCATATCGGCCACCGTGCGGCCGGGCACGTTGTAGAGCACGATGGGCAGATCGCCCACGGCCTCGGCGATCGCCTTGAAGTGCAGGTACTGGCCTTCCTGCGTCGGCTTGTTGTAGTAGGGCACCACCTGCAATTGCGAGTCGGCGCCCACGCCCTTGGCGAACCTGGCGAGTTCGATCGCTTCCTTGGTGGAATTGGCGCCGCAGCCGGCCATCACGGGAACGCGGCCCTTGGCCTGTTCGACCGCGATGCGGATGATCTCGCAATGCTCCTCGACGTCGACCGTCGGCGACTCGCCGGTGGTGCCGACCACGCCGAGGCAATCGGTGCCTTCGTCGATGTGCCAGTCGATCAGCCGGCGCAGGGCGGGATAGTCGACACTGCCGTCGTCATGCATCGGCGTGACGAGCGCGACGATGCTGCCTGTCAGTTGCTCCAAGGGGGTCTCTTTTGTCGGTGGACGAAAAGCAGACATTCTACTAACTGGCGGCGGGCCCTCGGAGCGGGTAGCGCGGCGGCGTTCCGGGCGAGTGGATGGCGGGCCGGACGGCCGCGATCCGCTGCATGAAGCGCTCCGGCTGTGCCAGGAAGCCATCCTCGTAAGCCACGACCCGCAGGCCCGCGCAGGCGCCGAGCAGTTCGCCCGGCTGCAGCAGGAAATCGGGCCGCGAGGGCTTGCCCACGGTCTCGTTGCTCGCGGCGAAGGTTTCGTAGAGCAGCACGCCGCCGGGCGCGACCGCGGCGACGATGTCGGGCAGGCGCGGCCGCCAGAGGTAGTTGGTGACGATCACCGCCCCGAATACCCGGCCGCCAAGGGGCCAGGGCCCGGACTCGATGTCGGCCAGCACAGCCTGCCCGAACTCGGCCGCCGAAGCGATGGCTTCCGGCGACCGGTCCACGCCCGTCACCGGATGCCCGCGCTCGGCGAACCAGCGCATGTGCCGCCCCGCACCGCAGGCCACGTCGAGCACGGCGGCGCCGGGCGCCAGCAGGTGCGACCAGCGCACGATCCAGGGGGAGGGCGGGAGGTCGTGGCTCAGAAGCAGGCCCAGATCTGGTCTACCAGCGTCACGAGGAAGCCGGGGCGCGTGTAAAGCGCGAACACGCCCAGCAGCGCCAGCACCGCCGCGCCCAGCCAGCCGGCTTGCACGAGGTGATGGCGTGTGTTGGGGCGCATGGCGAAGGATCTCAGGCCGGCTGAGGAACCGGGCGCGCGATCGCGCCTTCCTTGACCGGCAGGTTGACCAGCGCTGCGAACACGCCGAGCGCGATTGCGAGGTACCAGACGATGTCGTAGCTGCCGGTGCTGTCGTAGAGATAGCCGCCGAGCCAGACGCCGAGGAAGGAGCCGACCTGGTGGCTCAGGAACACGAAGCCGCCCAGCATCGACAGGTGCGCCACGCCGAAGATCTGGGCCACGATGCCGCTGGTCAGCGGCACGGTCGACAACCACAGGAAGCCCATCGCGCTCGCGAACACGTACACCGTGAGCGGCGTGATCGGCGTCAGCAGGAAGATCGCGATCGCCGCCGCACGGCTGAAGTAGATGGCGGCCAGCAGCTTGCGCTTGGCCAGCCGGGCCCCGAGCGAGCCTGCGACGTAGGTGCCGAAGACATTGAACAGCCCGACCAGCGCCAGCGCATAGCTCGCCACCTCGGGCGACAGCCCCTTGTCGCGCAGGTAGCTCGGCATGTGCACGCCGACGAACGCCAACTGGAAGCCGCAGACGAAATAGCCCGCCATCAGCAGCACGAAGCTCGGGTACTTGAACGCCTCGTGCACCGCCTGCAGGATGGTCTGGTCGCGGTGCGCGACGGCTGCGTGGCCGACACGCGGCTCGCGCAGGCCGAAAGCGAGCGGCACGATCAGGAGCACCATGAGCGCCAGCACCAGCAGGGCCGTGTGCCAGCCGAAGCCCGCGATCAGGTGGCCCTCGACCGGCACCATGAGGAACTGCCCGAAGGAGCCGGCCGCGGCGGCCACCCCCATGGCCCAGGAGCGCCGCTCCACCGGAATCTGGCGGCCGATCACGCCGTAGATCACGGCGTAGGTGGTGCCGGCCTGCGCGGCGCCGATCAGCACGCCGGCCGTCAGCGCGAAGAGCAGCGGCGTGGGCGAGAGCGCCATGCCCGCGAGGCCCAGGGCGTAGAACACCGCGCCCATCACCAGCACGCGAAAGGCGCCCAGCTTGTCGGCCAGCATGCCGGCGAAGACGCCGATGACGCCCCAGGACAGGTTCTGGATCGCGATCGCGAGCGAGAAGCCTTGGCGCGACCAGCCCTGTTCCTGCGTGATCGGCTGCAGCCAGAGGCCGAAGCCGTGGCGGATGCCCATGGAGAGGGTGACGATCATGGCGCCGCAAAACAGGACTTGCTTGAGCGACAGCGGCTTGAGGGTGGAATTCATTCCAGGCAATGTATCCAAAGCCGGAGCAGCCGCATGGCACGGCGGCGACGGGGATTGTTGATATTTTCGGGCCGCGCTGATGCGGCGGCGGCATCAGAGGGCTTCTGTATGTCCATACAGGGTTTTCGCCGGGCCACGCATACAATCCGCCCCCATGGCGACCCTCAGCAAGACTCCCCCGGCCTATTCGGAAGGCTCGATCCGCGTTCTCAAGGGCCTCGAGCCCGTCAAGCAGCGACCGGGCATGTACACCCGCACGGACAACCCGCTGCACATCATCCAGGAAGTGCTGGACAACGCCGCCGACGAGGCGCTCGCGGGCTACGGCAAGAAGATCAAGGTCACGCTGCACGCGGACGGCTCGGTCAGCGTCGAGGACGATGGCCGCGGCATCCCCTTCGGCCTGCATCCTGAAGAAAAGGCGCCGGTGGTCGAACTGGTGTTCACCCGGCTGCACGCGGGCGGCAAGTTCGACAAGGGCTCGGGCGGTGCCTACAGCTTCTCGGGCGGCCTGCACGGCGTGGGCGTGTCGGTGACCAATGCGCTGTCGAAGCGGCTCGAGGTCCAGTCCTTTCGCGAAGGCAAGGCAGCGCAGCTCGCGTTCTCCGGCGGCGACGTGATCGAGCCGCTGGTGGTGCGCGCCAACGACGGCGGCGACCGCAAGCAGGGCACCACGGTGCGCGCCTGGCCGGACGCCAAGTACTTCGAATCGCCCCAGCTTCCGATCCACGAGCTGACCCATCTGCTGCGCAGCAAGGCCGTGCTGATGCCGGGCGTCACCGTCACGCTGGTGGTCGAGAAGACCAAGGAAACGCAGCAGTGGCTCTACAAGGGCGGTCTGCGCGACTACCTGATGCAGGAGCTCAACGGCGACCCGGTGATCCCGCTGTTCGAAGGCGCGGGCCATGCCGACAAGAACGCCGACAACTTCGCCGAGGGCGAGGGCGCCGAGTGGTGCGTCGCCTTCACCGAGGAAGGCCAGCCGGTGCGTGAGAGCTACGTCAACCTCATTCCCACCAGCGCCGGTGGCACGCATGAGAGCGGTCTGCGCGACGGCCTGTTTAACGCGGTCAAGAGCTTCATCGAACTGCATTCGCTGCTGCCCAAGGGCGTGAAGCTGCTGCCGGAGGACGTGTTCGCGCGCGCCTCGTACGTGCTCTCGGCCAAGGTGCTCGATCCGCAGTTCCAGGGCCAGATCAAGGAGCGGCTCAATTCGCGCGACGCCGTGCGGCTGGTGTCCAGCTTCGTGCGGCCGGCGCTGGAGCTGTGGCTCAACCAGCACGTCGATTACGGCAGGAGGCTCGCCGAGCTGGCCATCAAGGCCGCGCAGACACGCCAGAAGGCCGGCCAGAAGGTCGAGAAGCGCAAGGGTTCGGGCGTGGCCGTGCTGCCCGGCAAGCTGACCGACTGCGAGAGCAAGGACATCGCCCACAACGAGGTGTTCCTGGTCGAGGGCGATTCGGCCGGCGGCAGCGCCAAGATGGGCCGCGACAAGGAAAGCCAGGCCATCCTGCCGCTGCGCGGCAAGGTGCTCAACACCTGGGAAGTGGAGCGCGACCGCCTCTTCGCCAACACCGAAATCCATGACATCTCGGTCGCGATCGGCATCGATCCGCACGGCCCCGAGGACACGCCCGACATGTCGGGCCTGCGCTACGGCAAGGTCTGCATCCTGAGCGATGCCGACGTCGACGGCTCGCACATCCAGGTGCTGCTCCTGACGCTGTTCTTCCGCCATTTCCCGAAACTGATCGAAACCGGTCACGTGTATGTCGCCAAGCCGCCGCTCTTCCGCGTCGACGCGCCGGCGCGCGGCAAGAAGCCGGCCTCGAAGGTCTACGCGCTCGACGAGGGCGAACTGGTCGCCATCCTCGACAAGCTGCGCAAGGACGGCGTGCGCGAAGGCGCCTGGAGCATCAGCCGCTTCAAGGGCCTGGGCGAAATGAGCGCCGAGCAGCTGTGGGAGACGACCCTCAACCCCGACACGCGGCGACTGCTGCAGGTGCGCCTGGGCCGCTTCGACGTCTCGGGCACGCAGGGCGAGATCACCAAGCTGATGGGCAAGGGCGAGGCCGCGGCGCGACGCGAGTTGATGGAGCTGCGGGCCGACGATGTCGAGGTCGATGTTTGAGCGCGTGACGCAGTAGGCGTTCGCGCCGAAAATGCGTCTCTGACCCCCATGCGCACCCTTGGCCGTTTCCTCCCATTGCTGCTGGCCCTGCTGCTGTCGATGACGCAGCCGCTCGCGCACGCGGCCGACATCTTTGGCTACGTCGACGAGCGGGGCGTCGCGCATTTCGCGCCCGAAAAGCTCGACGAGCGCTACCAGCTGTTCTTCCGCGGCGGACAGAGCTTCGACACGGCGGACGGCATCGGTCCGCTTTTGCGCGGACGCACCGGCAGGATCGACGGCAAGGTGCCGCGCGCCTCGCAGACCCTGCTCGCGCTGTTCGAGGCCTCGCCCAGCTACAAGCCCGCGCAGGGAGCGTTGCGCGAAGCCGCCAGGCGCCATGCGATCGACTACGAACTGCTGCAGGCCCTGATCGCCACCGAGTCGGGCTTCGATGCGCAGGCCGTGTCGCCCAAGGGCGCGCTCGGCCTCATGCAATTGATGCCGGCCACCGCGCAGCGCTACGGCGTGCAGGCCGACAAGCGCGGCTCGCTCGAGAAGAAGCTGTTCGACCCGCGCATCAACATCGCTGCCGGCTCGCGCTACCTGAGCGACCTGATCGAGATGTTCCCCGGCGACATCGAGCTCGCGCTTGCGGCCTACAACGCGGGCGAGGGCGCGGTGCAGCGCGCCGGCAACAAGATACCGAACTACCGCGAGACGCAGAACTACGTGAAGACGGTGCTGCAGCTCTACGCCTATCTCAAGCCTTCGGCGGCCGCAGGCCGCGGCGGCAAGGCGCCGGGGCGCGTGCGCATGGAACTTGCGCCGCCGCGCGGCGGTGCGCTGGGCCGCGGCAACATGCCGCCGGATTCGCGGGGCGTGCCCGCGGTGCCTTCGCTGCCCGAGCCGCCGCAGGGGCTGAGGCTCGATCCCGCCCTGTCCTGAAGCTCGATGCAGCGCCGAAACTTCGTTCTCGCCACCGCGCTGGCCGCCACGACCGGTGCGGCGCGCGCGCAGCACCATCTGCCCGTGGCCCCGTCCTCGGCCGAACCCTACGCCAGGCTGCAGGGCGGCGTGCCGCACCACATGACGCCGGAGCAGGAGGCACAGCGCGTCACCGACAGCCCGGCGCCGGCCGGCGCGCCGGGCCGCTGGGTGCCGCGCGCGGCCCTGCCGATCCCGCGCAGCGAGATGGCCTGGGCCACGGCCGCGCAAGGCCGCATGCACGTGGTCGGCGGCTACGGCGAAGGCGCGGTCAACCGCGACTACCACCACATCTACGATCCGGCCGCCGACCGCTGGCTCGACGGCGCGCCGCTGCCGCGCGGCGCCAACCACGTCGCGGTGGCGGCCGAGGGCGGGCGCGTCTATGCCCTCGGCGGCTTCGTCGAGCAGAACCGGCGCTCGGACACCAACGCCTACGTCTATGAGATCGCGGCCAACCGCTGGACCGCCATCGCGCCGCTGCCGCGCCCGCGAGGCGCCGCGGCCGCTGTGGTGCAGGGTGGCGCCATCCACCTGATCGGCGGCGCGTCCGAGCCCGCGGCCGAACGCGCCAGCGTGGGCTGGCACGAGGTCTACGACCCCCAGGCCGACCGCTGGTCCTCGCGCAAACCGCTGCCCGGCGCGCGCGACCATGTGGGCTGCATTGCGCACAACGGCCAGATTCACGTGATCGGCGGGCGCTTCAACACCTTCGAATACAACACCGAACTGCACCACGTCTACCTGCCGGCGCGCGACACCTGGGAGTTGCGCGCGCCGCTGCCCACCGCGCGCTCGGGCCATGGCCTGGTGGTCTATCGCGGCCGCCTCTATGCCATGGGCGGCGAGGGCGGCTTCCTGGCCGGCGGCGTGCCGCGCCTGGCCAAGGTCTTCGGCCAGATGGAAAGCTACGATCCGGTGGCCGACAGCTGGCAGCGCCATGCGCCCATGCCCACGCCGCGCCATGCAGTGGGCGCGGCCGTGATCGGCGACTGGATCTACGTCGCGGGCGGCGGCGCGGTGCTGGGCGGCAGCGTGCAATCGGCGGTGCACGAGGCATTCACACTGGGCTGAGCGCGCTCGCGCGCGACGGCCTGCAACTCTTTTTTCTTCTCTCTTTTCTTCATGGACTCCCAACCCCCGCTCGATCTCCTAGGCCCTGCCGACGAAGGCGACAACGCCCTCACGCTGGCCGACTACGCGCAGACCGCCTACCTCGAATACGCGCTCAGCGTGGTCAAGGGCCGCGCGCTGCCCGACGTCAGCGACGGCCAGAAGCCGGTGCAGCGGCGCATTCTTTATTCGATGTCGCGCATGGGCCTGGGCTTCGGCGGCGCCAACGGCACTGTCGGTGCCAAGCCGGTCAAGAGCGCGCGCGTGGTCGGCGACGTGCTGGGCCGCTTCCATCCGCACAGCGACCAGGCCGCCTACGACGCGCTGGTGCGCATGGCGCAGGATTTCTCGCAGCGCTATCCGCTGGTCGACGGCCAGGGCAACTTCGGCAGCCGCGACGGCGACGGCGCCGCGGCGATGCGCTACACGGAGGCGCGGCTGGCGCGCATCACCAGCCTGCTGCTCGACGAGATCGACGAGGGCACGGTCGATTTCATCCCCAACTACGACGGCTCGACCGAGGAGCCGCGCCTGCTGCCCGCGCGGCTGCCCTTCACGCTGCTCAACGGCGCGAGCGGCATCGCGGTCGGCCTGGCCACCGAGATCCCGAGCCACAACCTGCGCGAGATCGCAGACGCCTGCGTGGCGCTGATCAAGTCGAACGGCAAGCTCAGCGAGGAAGAGCTGTTCGCGCTGGTGCCCGGCCCCGACTATCCGGGCGGCGCGCAGATCATCAGCGGTGCGGCCGACATCGCCGAGGCCTATCGCACCGGCCGCGGCTCGCTCAAGGTGCGCGCGCGCTGGAAGATCGAGGAGCTCGCACGCGGCCAGTGGCAGCTGGTGGTCAACGAGTTGCCGCCGGGCGTGAGCACGCAGAAGGTGCTGGAAGAGATCGAGGAGCTCACCAATCCCAAGATCCGTGCCGGCAAGAAGGCGCTCACGGCCGAGCAGACGCAGCTGAAGGCGGCCGTGCTCTCGGTGCTCGACGTGGTGCGCGACGAGTCGAGCAAGGATGCGGCCGTGCGCCTGGTGTTCGAGCCCAAGACCTCGCGCATCAGCCAGGAGGAGTTCATCACCACGCTGCTGGCGCAGACCTCGCTCGAAAGCTCCTCGCCGATCAATCTCACGATGGTCGGCATCGACGGCAAGCCGACGCAGAAGTCGCTGCGCCAGATGCTCAACGAGTGGATCGCCTTCCGCGAGATCACGGTCGAGAAGCGCTCGCGCCATCGCCTGGGCAAGGTGCAGGACCGCATCCACATCCTCGAAGGCCGGCAGCTGGTGCTGCTCAACATCGACGAGGTGATCGCGATCATCCGTGCGGCCGAGGATCCGAAAGCGGCGCTGATCGCGCGCTTCGATTTGAGCGAGCGGCAGGCCGAGGACATCCTCGAGATCCGCCTGCGCCAATTGGCGCGGCTGGAGGCCATCAAGATCGAGCAGGAGCTCAAGGGCCTGCGCGAGGAGCAGAAGAAGCTCGAGGACATCCTCGCGAGCCCGGCGGCGCTGCGCCGCCTGTTGGTGAAGGAGATCGAGCAGGACGCGAAGAGCTTCGAGGACCCGCGCCGCACGCTGATCCAGGCCGAGAAGCGCGCCGTCGCCGAAGTGCGCGTGGTCGACGAGCCGGTGACGGTGATCGTCTCTCAGAAGGGCTGGGTCCGCACGCAGAAGGGCTGGGCCAGCGAGCGCGCCGCGGGTGCGGCCGCACCCGAGTACAGCTTCAAGTCCGGCGATGCGCTCTACGGCGCCTTCGAGTGCCGTTCGGTCGACACCTTGCTGGTCTTCGGCACCGCCAAGGACAAGACCGTGCGCGTCTACACCGTGCCCGTGGCCTCGCTGCCGGGCGGGCGCGGCGACGGCCAGCCGGTCACGACGCTGATCGATCTCGACAGCGGCACGCACGTGGCGCACTACTTCGCGGGACCGCCCGGGGCGGCGCTGCTGCTCGCCAACACGGGCGGCTACGGCTTCATCGCCTCGGTCGAGAACATGATGTCGCGCCAGCGCGGCGGCAAGGCCTTCGTCGACGTGGGCGAGGGCGAGCAGCTCACCCGGCCCTCGCTGGTCGGCGGCGCGAGCGGTGCCGAGCCGATGCCGCCGGCGACGCACGTGGCCTGCGCCTCGACGGGCGGACGCATCCTGACCTTCGAGATCCTCGAGATGAAGGCGCTGCCCAAGGGCGGCCGCGGGCTCATGCTGATCGACCTCGACGCCAAGGACACGCTCGCCGGCGCCGCGGCCTACACGCGCAGCGTGAAGATCGAAGGTATCGGCCGCGGCGGCAAGGAACGCGAGGAGACGCTGGAGATCCGCACGCTCAACAACGCTCGCGCCAGCCGCGCGCGCAAGGGCAAGGCGGCCGATCTCGGCTTCAAGCCGACGAGCATCGTGCGGGTGCTCTGAGCATGGAATTCGGCGCCCTCGGCATCTTCGTTCTCGTCATCAGCTGCGCCTGCAGCTTCCTGCTCGCGCGCTGGCTCGGCAAGCGCCGGCGCGATGCACGCCGGGAGCGTGAGCGGCGCGCGGCGGAGGCGGGCCAGAGCCGGCAGGTGCGGCGCGCGAGAGAGCGGGCCAACAACCGTTCGGGCTGAGCTTGTCGATGCCTGGTACCGGCTTCGACCTTCGATCGGCTCAGGACAGGCCGAGCTCAGCACGAACGGTTTGGGATGGGGCCTACCTCAGGCTTTCCCACCAGCGCACGTTCGTGCGCGGCCGTCCCACCGTCAGCACCTCGCCGATCTCCGGCGTCGCAAGCTCGATCTTCTTCGCCTGCGAGAGGTCGGCAATGCGGTCCAGCGGGTCGCGCCAGGTGTGGAAGGCCAGGTCGAAGGTGCTGTTGTGCACCACGTAGAGCATCTTGCCGCGCAGGTCCTGGAAGGCCTGCACGCTCTGTTCGGGCGTCATGTGCACCGAAGGCCAGTAGCTGTCGTAGGCGCCGTTTTCCATCAAGGCCAGGTCGAAGCCGCCGAAGCGCTCGCCGATCTGCCTGAAGCCGGGGAAGTAGCCCGAGTCGCCGCTGTAGAAGATGCGCTCGCCGCCGCTCTGGATGACCCAGGAGGCCCACAGCGTCTTGTTGCGGTCGTTCAGCGTGCGGCCCGAGAAATGCTGCGCCGGCGTCGCCGTGAGGCCGACGCCGTCGTGCTCCGCGGCCTGCCACCAGTCGAACTCGGCCACGCGCTCGGCCGGCACGCCCATCTCGATCACGCGAGCGCGCACGCCCAGCGGCACGAAATAGCGCTGCACGCGCTGCGCCAGGTACTCGATGGTCGCCACGTCGAGGTGGTCGTAGTGGTCGTGCGAGAGGATCAGCCCCTCGATCGGTGGCAGCTGCTCGAGCGTGAGCGGCGGCTGGTGGAAGCGCCGGGGCCCGATCCACTGGAAGGGCGAACTGCGCTCGCTGAACACCGGGTCGATCAGCCAGTACTTGCCGCGCAGCTTGAGCAGGTGGGAGGAGTGGCCGAGGCGGATCACATGGGTGCTCTGCGGATCCAGGGCGTCGAGTTGCGCGGTGGTGACGGCGCGCACGGGAATCGGGTCGACCGGCACGGTGCCGTTCTTGGTGCCCGCGATGAAGCGCGACCAGATCTTCCACGGGCTCGCGGAGGGCAGGGCCTGCGGATTCGGCGGATTCTGAAAGCTGCAGCCATTGAACTGCGGCGATGCCGCATAGGGCGTTTCGCAGGCGCCGGTGGAGGTGCTGGCGCAAGCGGCCATGAGGCCGCAGGCCGCGGCCAGGAGAAGGCTTCTGCAGAGGGTGTCGGCTGTCATCGCCGCGAGCTTAACCAAATGACTTGCATTCCGGCATAGACCATTTGCGGCATTGATACCCCTCGCCAAGCGTGAAATATTCCACGCGGAACGACGAGGAGCCGCATGGACGACACCATCCAAGAGCTGGTGGCAACGCGCCGCAAGGCGCTGGCGGGCGTCGACGACGGCCGCAGGCCCTGGGGCCTGGCCCTGTCGGGCGGCGGCATCCGCAGCGCCACCTTCTGCCTCGGACTGATGAAGGCGCTGGCCGCGCGCCGGCAACTGCTCAAGTTCGACCTGGTCTCGACCGTCTCGGGCGGCGGCTACATCGGCGCCACCCTGGGCCGGCTCTGTACCGAAGCGAAATCGGCCGACGAGGTGCGCGACATCGAGCGCGCGCTCGGCGACGTCGATCGCGCGCGCTTCGGCTGGTGGCTGCGCAGCAACGGCCGCTACCTCATTCCGGGCGGGCTGCGCGACACGCTGTTCGCCAGCGCGCTCTACCTGCGCAACCTGCTGGGCACGCATATCGAGATCGCGATCGCCGCGGGCCTGATCGGCATGGTGCTGGCCGCCATCAACCTGCTGCTGTGGGACACGGTGTTCCGTGCCGTGGACCTCAACAGCCTGCCCTCGGACGCGCAGGCCGGCGTGACCGATCTCGCAAGCGTGCAGTCGGTGCGCCTGCTGGTGCAATGGTCGACGCAGTGGCCCACGCTGTGGTTCACGCTGGTCGGTCCCTTCATCGCATCGGTGGTGCTGGCCTGCGCCTACTGGTCGGTGCGCGACAAGCCGTCCACCTCGTCGATGCTGCTGCAGGTGGCGATGTGGTGCGCGCTCGGCGCCGGCGCCTGCTGGATCGGGCCGCGGCTGGTGCGGCACTACAGCGGGCCGCTCTGGCTCGCGCCCGCCTTCGTGGCCTTCGCGCTGTGCTGGGTGGTCGCGCTGCTGTGGGTGCTGTGGCGCAGCAGCAAGCGCACGCCGGCGCAGCTGCGCAACGAGCTGACGGAGGGGCTCGCCGCGGTGATCAACTCGGCATTGCTGATCGTGATGCTGGGCCTGCTCGACCGCAGCGCCTGGTGGCTCGCGGCCGAAACCCAGCGGGAGCGTGCTTCCTACGGCGCGGCGCTGCTGATCGTGGCAGCGGCGCTGCGCGGCGTGCTGCCGATGCTGTTGTCGCAGAAGCGCCAGGCGCCCGGCATCGGCAAGACGCTGATGCTGACGCTCGCCAGCCTGTTCGGCCTGCTGCTGGCCTTCTGCCTCGCGGCCTGGTGGGTCGGCGTGGTCTATTCGGTGGTGCTGCTGCCGGTGTTCACGCCCGAGGGGCTGGACTTCTCGCGCGGCTGGGTCTGGCTCGGCACCATCGCCGTGATCGTCGGCAGCTATGCGCTGGTCACCGGACGCAACTTCGGCTTTCTCAACGTCTCCTCGCTGCACATGTTCTACAAGGCGCGCATCGTGCGCGGCTACCTCGGTGCCGCCAACGCCAAGCGCCTGGGCGCCAGCCCGACGGACGCGGTCTCGGGCCTCGAGCCGCCGCGGGTGCCGGTCGGCGAGGTCGATGCGCGCGACGACATCTCGCAGCTTCGCTATGCGCCGCACCTGCATGGCGGACCCGTGCACCTGGCCAACGTCTGCATCAACCAGACGCACGACCCCAAGCAGCGCCTGTTCAACCGCGACCGCAAGAGCCAGCCGCTCACGATCGGCCCGCTGGGCTGGATGCAGGCCGGCGGCGCCAACTGGGCGCAGGCGCATGGCGACGGCGCGCTCACGCTTGGCGCATGGACGGCGATCTCGGGCGCGGCCTTCGCGCCCGGGCTCGGCCGGCTCACCAAGCGCGGCATCGCGGCGCTGTCGGTGTTCGCGGGCCTCAGGCTCGGCTACTGGTGGAACAGCGCCGAAGCCGGCATCGTGCAGCGCGGCGCCGCCGTGCATGCCAGCCCGCTCCTGATGAAGACGCGCTTCATGCTGCTCGAATGCTTCGGTGCCTTTCCCGGCAGCAGCTCGGCCAACTGGTACCTGAGCGACGGCGGCCATTTCGAGAACACTGGCGCCTATGCGCTGCTGCGGCAGCAGGCCTCGCTGATCGTGATCGCGGATTGCGGCGCCGATCCGGAGTACCGCTTCTGCGACCTCGAGATCCTGATCCGGCGCGCCCGCATCGACCTCAACGCCGAGATCACCTTCATGAAGCCGCGGCCCGGCGCCGACTGGGCGCACCTGGGCGCCTTCGGCTCGCTCAACGATCTTGCCTCGCCCCACAGCCAGGCCTGCCTGGCGCTGGCGCAGGTGCGCTATGCGAGCGGCGCGACGGGGCAGATCGTGCTGGTCAAGCCCAACGTCTCGGCGGCGCTGCCGGTCGACCTGGTGAATTTCAAGGCTGCCAATCCGCTCTTTCCGCAGCAGCCGACCACCGACCAGTTCTTCGACGAGGCCCAATGGGAGAGCTACTTCCGGCTCGGCGCCGAGATCGGCTCGCGCCTCGAAGGCGAGATGCTCGACCAGGTGGCGATGGGCGCGCCCGGGCTCTTCGTGCCCGACGACGGCCAGGCGCAGCCGGCGGCGCGTGCGGCTGACGCCGACAGCGACGACAACCACGGCGCCGCCGCACCCACGGCCGGCGCGATGAGCCGGCTGCAGGCCCGCGTGATGAAGGCCGGCGCCGTGACCGCATCGGTCGGGCTCGGCACGGCCGCCACCTTCGGCGTCGCGGCCTGGCAGGGCATCGACAGCTGGCGCGTGCAGCGTGCCGAGACGCAGAAGGCCGAGAACAGCGCGTTCAAGGACCTCACCGAACTCTGGGCCCGCCTGCGCGCCGGCGCCGCCACGACCAGCGAAGCGCCGGCGCTGCTGGCCGCCGAGCTGCTGCGCACCGGCGATCTGCTGTGCCGCGACGGCAGCGAGAACTTCATGGCGAAGTTCCGGCTCTCGGTGCGCATCGTCGACGATGCCAAACAGGCCTGCACCAACGAAGCGCCCGAGCAGCGCACGCCGGCCTGCGCGCGTCTGCTCGACCCCGGCAACGGCATCGACTGCCTGCAGCCGACGCAGGCGCCGGCGTGCGCGCCGCGCTACTGGGCGCGCGACTACTCCGGGCAGACGGGTTCCAAGCAGAACTGCAGCGGCACCTTGCCTGAGCCCTGGCCGGTGGTGGTGTGGCTGCGCGATCGGCTCACCGGGCCGCCCGACGTGCAGGTCGCCGCCGCGCCGCCGCCAGTCGTGCAGGGGGCGCAGCCGCCCTACATGCCGCGGCCAGCCCAGAACGGCGAAGCGTCGGCGAACGGCACGCCTCCCGCGCCCGCCGCAGTCGCGCCGCCGCCGGCCGGCGTGTGCAACGACACCGTGGTCTACATCCAGACCTACGGCTCCTCGCTGCGCGACAAGGCCCGCGCGTGGCGCGGACCCTGGCGCGCGCTGGGCGCTTCGGTGCCGCCGATGGAGGACGTGCTCAGCACCTCGCGCCGGGCCGGACGCTCGCCGCCCACCGGTCATCCCGAGCCCAGCGTGATCATCCGCGACGAGACGGCGCGCGCCTGCGCGCAGGCCCTGGTCCAGACCGCCGCCTCGCCGACCGGCCAGCCCTGGGTCATCAAGCTGCTGCCGCGCTCGATCAAGGCGGCGCCCGGCGCGATCGAGGTGTGGCTGCCGCGGAGCAAGGACGCGTCGGCGGGCTGATGAAACCCGTCGTGCAGCGGAACATTCGCTCCGAGCTTAGGGCCTGTTAACAGGCCCTAGTCCGACCCCGGCCGCCAGACCCGCATCAGCACCGCCAGCTTGGTGCGGAAGGTATGGCGCTCGTCCGAGAGCGCATCCAGAAAGTCCGACAGCCGCTTCGACTTGACCATGGTGTAGACCGTGAGGCAGGTGGTCAGCACGCCCACCACGGCAAACCACACCAGCTTGCGCGCCAGCGGCGCCTCGGCCTCGGCCAGCAGGTTCATGCCGAGGAAGCCGGTGGTGATGGTGCCGATCAGGCCGAACAGCGTGACCACCGTGAGCCGCACCACCGTGTTGGCCTGGCGGCGCAGGCTGTCGGCGTCGAGATACGTGTTCATGTCGGCGATGCGCACCTTGACCTCCTCGTAGAGCGGATCGAGCCCGAGGTGCGTGGTGCACAGGTGCGACAGCGCGCGCACCTGCGCCTGTTCCGAGATCTCGTGGAACCAGTAGCGGTGCGTGAAGCGAAGAAAACCCTCGAAGCTTGTGCGGATCGCGCGCTTGAAACGCTTGACGCTGGCCACGTCGTGTATGTTGAGCATGCGCAGCGCCTCGACCAGGCGATCGGAGAACATCAGCAGCGCGGCCTTCTGGAAATGCGCGATCAGGAACAGCAGGAAGTGCTGGTGCCGGAACTGCGCCAGCACGCCGCGGTCGCGGCAGCAGAAGAATTCGGAGTGCGCGTCGCCGACCACGATGAGCGCGCGGCCGTTGCACATGTAGCGCGTGTAGGGCGCGGCGCCGGCATCGACCCAGAAGCGGTCGTAGCAGTATTTCTGCTCGAAGTCGGCCACGTGCTCTTCGGCATAAGGCAGGGGGCCGGCGCCGCCGACCGCAGGCTCGGCCGCGCCCGTGACCAGGGCCAGGCGGACGAAGTCGTTGCGCGAGAGCCGGCGCGGGTCGTCGAGCGAGAGGTAGGCCATCACCGGCATGCGGTAGTACTCGAGCTGGCGGAAGCGCAGCTCGCCCGGCTGCTCCGAATGGTCGCTCACCAGCGGCTGCATCAGCCAGGCCCAGTGCGCGGCAATGCGCGGCGCGCGGTGCTCGGCCACATGCGAGAGAAAGGCCTCGCGGTTCTGCACGTCGGAACTCGAAAGCACGCTGCCGTCGCTGCCCAGCCACTCGACGCTGTGCATGCAATGCAGCGCAGCGCCCTGGGCATCCCAGCCTCCGGGATAGGCGCGGCCGAAGCGGTAGAGGATTTCCTGCGCCAGCGGCAGGCTCAGGTGGTCGGCGCCGACCTCCATGTTGAGCAGCACCACGTCGACGTCGTAGAAGAAGTACAGGTCGACATGCACCACCTGCAGCACGACGGGCGAATCGCCGGGCCGGGCCACCACGCGCACGGCGGCGATGTCGCGCCGGCGGAAGATGCGCATCGGCGAGTCGCCGCCGTCGGGGCCCCCGGACTGGCGCCGCGCGCGGCCTTCGCCGTAGAGGAAGCGCTGCACGTAGGGCAGGAAGCTCACGAACTCGTTGTAGTGGCGCTCGTGGAAGCGCTCGCTGTCGCCCGTGTACTCGTCGATCTCCTCGCGCCAGGGAGAAGCGTCGCCGAGCTCGTGCAGCACGTCCCAGGGGCTGCGGTGCGCGTGGCGGGGCTGCGTCGTCGGCATCAGCCGCAGGGGCCACAACAGGGCCTGGCGCAGATGGCGCACGGTGGGCGCGGCGCCCGCACTTTCGCCCCGTGTCGCGGTGTCCGGCAGGGTGGTGGTCAGCATCGTGCGAGTGTAGGCAGAAGGCCGACTAGGGGAAATCCCTGATGTGGTGCTGAAACCGGTTTCATACACTTCGTTCCCTCGCATCGAAGTCTTGTCTCCAGAGCGGGATGCACCATCCCGAACTTGTCTCCCCCGTGAACTACCAATTCCAGTTCGACGCTGTCTTTGCCGCGTGGCCGCTGCTCTTGAAAGGCACCTGGATCACCATCCAGCTCTCGCTCGTCGCCACGCTGCTGGGCCTGGTGGTGGCCATCTTCTGCGCCTGGGGCAAAACCTCGGGGCCGGGCTGGCTGCGCTTCATCGTGAACGCGTACATCGAGGTGATCCGCAACACGCCCTTCCTGGTGCAGCTGTTCTTCTTTTTCTTCGCGCTGCCGGCCATCGGGCTGCGCTGGTCGCCCTACACGGCCGCGCTCACCGCGATGGTGGTGAACCTCGGCGCCTATGCGGCCGAGATTGTCCGCGCCGGCATCGAGTCGATTCCCAAGGGCCAGATCGAGGCGGGCAGGGCGCTCAACCTCAAGCCCTGGGAAATCTTCCGCTTCGTCATCATCAAGCCGGCGCTCAAGGCCATCTACCCCGCGCTCACCAGCCAGTTCATTTTGCTGATGCTGAGCTCGGCGGTGGTGTCGGTGATCTCGGCCGACGACCTGACCTCGGTCGCCGCCAACCTGCAGTCGCAGACCTTCCGCAGCTTCGAGATCTACATCGTGGTCGCCGCCATCTACCTGGCGCTGGCGCTCGCGTTCTCGGCGCTGTTCAAGCTGATTTACCGGCGCACCCTCAACTATCCGGATCGGCGCTGACCACCATGCGTACCTTCGGTTATCCAGAGTTCCTGTTCATCCTCGAAGCGGCCAAGTGGACGCTGGCGCTGTCGCTGATCGCCTTCGTAGGCGGCGCCATCCTCGGGCTCGTGATCGCGCTGGCCCGCACCTCGGACAGCAAGACCGCGCGTCTTCTTTCCACCGGCTTCATCCAGATCTTCCAGGGCACGCCGCTGTTGCTGCAGCTCTTCCTGATCTTCTTCGGCGCGCCGGTGCTCGGCTTCGATATCAACCCGTGGATCGCGGCCGGCGTGGCGCTCGTCCTCAACAGCGCGGCCTTCCTCGGCGAGATCTGGCGCGGCTGCATCGAGGCCATTCCGCGCGGCCAGTGGGAGGCAGCACAGGCGCTCAACCTCGGCTACGCGAGCCGCATGCGCGACGTGGTGCTGCCGCAGGCCTTCAAGATCGCGTTGCCGCCGACCGTGGGCTACGTGGTGCAGATCATCAAGGGCACTTCGCTGGCCGCGATCATCGGCTTCACCGAGATCACGCGCGCCGGCCAGATCATCAACAACGCGACCTTCCAGCCGCTCTACGTGTTCACGACAGTGGCGGCGATCTACTTCGTCATCTGCTGGCCGCTGTCGCTGGCGGCCGCGCGCATGGAACGCCGGCGCGCCCGGGCGCTCGCGCGCTGAGCTTGTTTCTCTTTTCGTTTCTGTCCTCAACCCAGGAGACTTCGACATGACCTTCTTCACCACCCGCCGTGCGGCCGTCGCAGCGCTCGGCCTCGGCGCCGCACTGACCGCCTTCGCACCCTTCGCATCGGCCCAGACTATGGCCGACATCAAGAAGAAGGGCGAGATCACGATCGGCATGCTGGTCGACTTCCCGCCCTACGGCACGACCAATGCCAAGAACGAACCCGACGGCTACGACGCCGACGTCGCCAAGCTGCTGGCCAAAGACTGGGGCGTGAAAGCCAACATCGTGCCGGTCACCGGCCCGAACCGCATTCCCTTCCTGCTCACCAACAAGGTCGACCTGCTGGTCGCCTCGCTGGCCGTGACGCCCGAACGTGCCAAGCAGGTGCAGTTCTCGCAGCCCTACGCGGCCGCGACCATCGTGCTCTACGGCAAGACCGGCACCAACATCAAGAGCGCGGCCGACCTGAAGGGCCAGCGTGTGGGCGTGGCCCGCGCCAGCACGCAGGACGTGGCGGTGACCAAGGCCGCGCCCGAAGGCACCGAGATCCGCCGCTTCGACGACGACGCCTCGGCCATGCAGGCGCTGATGTCGGGCCAGGTCGATGCGATCGGCTGCTCCGTCACGGTGGCGGCGCAGATCGCCAAGCGGGTGCCGCCCAAGACCTTCGAAAACAAGTTCACGCTGGTGCAGCAGGCCATGGCGGTGGCGATGCGCCCGGGCCAGGACGACCTGCTGAAGAACGTGAACGAGTTCGTGCAGAAGAACACGGCCAACGGCGAGCTCAACAAGCTTTACAACAAGTGGCTCCAGACCGATCTGCCGAAATTGAACTAAGCCCCATGACGGACGCAGTCACGACCCACGCCGGCACGGAATCGATCATCCGGCTCGAGGCGGTGAACAAGTGGTACGGCACTTTCCAGGTGCTGACCGACATCGATCTCTCGGTGCGCACCGGCGAACGCATCGTGATCTGCGGGCCCTCGGGTTCGGGCAAGTCGACGTTGATCCGCTGCATCAACCGGCTAGAGACGGTGCAGAAGGGCAAGATCGTGGTCGACGGCATCGAGCTCACCGCCGGCGGCAAGAACGTCGACGCGGTGCGCGCCGAGGTCGGCATGGTGTTCCAGCAGTTCAACCTGTTCCCGCACCTCACGATCCTGCAGAACTGCACGCTGGCGCCGATGCGCTCGCGCGGCATGAGCAAGGAAGAGGCCGAGGAGGTGGCGATGAAGTACCTCACGCGCGTGCGCATTCCCGAGCAGGCGCACAAGTACCCGAGCCAGCTGTCCGGCGGCCAGCAGCAGCGCGTGGCGATCGCGCGTGCGCTGTGCATGTCGCCCAAGATCATGCTGTTCGACGAGCCCACTTCGGCGCTGGATCCCGAGATGGTCAAGGAGGTGCTCGACACCATGATCGGCCTGGCCGAGGACGGCATGACCATGCTGTGCGTCACGCACGAGATGGGCTTTGCGCGCAGCGTGGCCGACCGCGTGATCTTCATGGCCGACGGCAAGATCGTCGAACAGGCGCCGCCGGGCGAGTTCTTCGGCAGCCCGAAGCACGAGAAGACGCGCCAATTCCTCGGCCAAATTCTCAGCTCGCATCAAGCACACTGAGCGATGCCTCAAGTACTGATCTCTCTGTCGTCCTTCGGCGCGGCCGAGGTGGGGCGGCACGGCCAGCTGTGGTGTGCGCAACTGGCCATGGCGGCCGGCGCCGACAGCGTCGAGGTGCGCGGCGAATTGCTGCGCGATCCTGCGGCCGAACTGCCTGCGCTCGCGGGCCTTGCTTCGGTCTACTCCAGTCCCGAAGGTCTCTGGGCCGAGGGTGGCTTGCTCGACAGCGCTGCACTCGCGCGCGGCCTCGCCGCCGCGACCATGCTGGGCGCGCGCCGGCTCAAGATGGCCATCGGCGACTTTCGCGCGTCCTCGCACGGCGCGCTGGCCGGCCTGCGCTCGCGGCTTGCCGAGACGCCGATCGAACTCGTGATCGAGAACGACCAGACCGTGTCGGCCGGCACGCTGCCCGCGCTGCAAAGCTTCTTCGATGCGGCCGACCATGCCGGGCTCGATCTCGGCATGACCTTCGACATGGGCAACTGGCACTGGATCGGCGAATGCCCGCTGCAGGCGGCCCAGGCGCTGGCCCCGCGCGTGCGCTACGTGCATTGCAAGGGGGTTCAGCGCCTGCCGGCCAAATGGGTCGCAGTGCCGCTGGCCGAATCCGCCGCGCCCTGGCGCGCCGTGCTGCGCGCCTTGCCGGCCGAGGTGCCGCACGCAATCGAATACCCTCTGATCGGCGACGATTTGCTCGCCATCACGCGCGACCAGGTTGCGCATATCCGAGCATTGCGAACATGACAAACCCTGCCTTCGACGCCGCGCTCTTCGGCGAGGCCATGCTCTTGCTGGTGGCCGACCAGCCTGGCCCGATCGAGAACGCCACCGCCTTCCACAAGCGCACGGCCGGTGCCGAAACCAATGTCGCGATCGGCCTCGCGCGCTTGGGCCTCAAGGTCGGCTGGGCCAGCCGGCTCGGCACCGATTCGATGGGCCGCGCGCTGCTCGCCACCATGCAGGGCGAAGGCATCGATTGCTCGCACGTGATCAGCGACCCGACGCAGCGCACCGGCTTCCAGTTCAAGGGCCGCGTGACCGACGGCAGCGACCCGCCGGTGGAATACCACCGCAAGGGTTCGGCCGCGAGCCACATGGGCCCGGCCGATGTTGACGAGGCCTGGCTGCGCTCCGCGCGGCACCTGCATGCGACCGGCGTGTTCGCGGCCATCTCCGACACCAGCCTGCAGGCCGCGATCAAGAGCATGGAGGTGATGCGCGCGGCCGGCCGCACGATCTCCTTCGATCCCAACCTGCGGCCCACGCTGTGGGCGTCGACCGAGGTGATGCGGCGTTCGATCAACGACCTCGCGGCCCGCGCCGACTGGGTGCTGCCCGGCATGGAAGAGGGCCTGCTGCTCACCGGCGAGACGACGCCCGAGGGCGTGGCGCATTTCTATCGCGGGCTCGGCGCGAAGCTGGTGGTGGTCAAGCTCGGCGCCGAGGGAGCCTACTATGACGGCGATGTGGCCGGCACCGGGCGTATCGACGGCTTCCCGGTGGCGCAGGTGATCGATACCGTGGGCGCCGGCGACGGCTTCGCGGTCGGCGTGGTCAGCGCGCTGCTGGAAGGCAGGACGGTGCCCGAGGCGGTGCGCCGCGCTGCCTGGATCGGCGCCCGCGCCGTGCAGGTGCTGGGCGATACCGAAGGCCTGCCGACGCGGGCGCAATTGAACGAAGCGAGGCTGTGATGCGCAAGAAGGTGTTGGTCTTTCGCGAACTGCCTGACGACCAGCTCGCCCGCCTGCAGGCGGTGCACGAGGTCACGGTCGCCAATCCGCGCATCGCGGCCGAGCGCGAGGCCTTCGAGGCCGTGCTGCCGCTGGCCCAGGGGCTGATCGGTTCGAGCTATCCGGTGGACGATGCGCTGCTCGAACGCGCGCCCAAGCTCGAAGTGATCTCCAGCGTTTCGGTCGGCGTCGACAACTACGCGCTGGCTGCCCTGCATGCGCGCGGCATCATGCTGTGCCACACGCCCCGCGTGCTCGACGAGACGGTGGCCGACACCGTGTTCGCTCTGCTGATGGCAACCAGCCGCCGCGTGGTCGAGCTCTCCAACCTCGTGCGCGAGGGCCGCTGGACCGGGAACATCGGCGAGGATCTGTTCGGCTTCGACGTGCACGGCAAGACGCTGGGCCTGCTGGGCTTCGGCCGCATCGGGCAGGCCATCGCGCGCCGTGCCGCTTTGGGCTTCGGCATGCCGGTGCTCTACCACGCGAGGCGCCCGGTCGATCTGGCTGCTCAGTCGCCGGAGCTGCTGGGGCGCGCGATGCACACGCCGCTCGACGATCTGCTGGCGCGCGCCGACTTCGTGGTCGCGATGCTGCCGCTGTCGGACAGCACGCGCGGCATGATCGACGAGCGCGTGTTCGCTCTCATGAAGCCGGGCGCCATCTTCATCAACGGCGGCCGCGGCGCCACCGTGCAGGAACACGCGCTGCTCGCCGCGCTCGACCAGGGCAGCTTGCGCGCCGCCGGCCTCGACGTGTTCGCGACCGAGCCGCTGCCCGTGGATTCGCCGCTCGCCACCCATCCGCGCGTGACACCGCTGCCGCACATCGGCTCCGCCACGCACGAGACGCGGCATGCGATGGCCGAACTGGCCACCACCAACCTGCTGCAAGCGCTCGCGGGCGAGCGGCCGGCGGCGGTCTACGACACGGCCTTCGCTTGAACGCGCGACCGCCCATGCAGCGCCCGGCCAAAGCAACGATTGCAGACGTCGCCAAGGCGGCGGGCGTCTCCAAGGCCACCGTCTCGCGCTTTCTCAACCACCGCGAGCGCCTGCTGAGCCCCGACATCGCGGCACGCGTCGAGGCCGCGGTCGCCCAGCTGGCTTACACGCCGAGCCCGATGGCGCAGGCCCTGAGCCACGGCCGCTCGCGCCTGATCGGCCTGATCGTGGCTGACATCACCAACCCCTACTCGGTCGCGGTGCTGCGCGGCGCCGAGAAGGCCTGCCAGGACGCCGGCTACCTGGTCATGCTGTTCAACCTCGGCAACGACATCGACCGCGAGCGCGAGGCCATCGATGCGCTCGCGGGCTACCAGGTGGACGGCTTCATCCTCAACACGCTGGGCCGCGGCGCAGGGCTGATCGATGCCGACGCGCTGCATGGCAAGCCCGCGGTGCTGGTGGATCGCCGCCATACCGGCATGCACACCGACTTCGTGTCGCTGGACAACCCCGCGGCAATGCAGGCCGCCTGCGGCCACCTCGTCGAGGGCGGGTACCGCGAGCTGCTCTACATCACCGAGCCGCTGAAGGGCGTGAGCTCGCGGCGCGAGCGCACCGCCGCTTTTGGCGACTGCATCGCGGCCCACGAGCCGCGCGTCGCGGGCCAGGTGTTCGAGAGCACCGGCGACGACGGCGATGCGCTCGATGCCGCGCTGCGCGCCCTGCACAAGCGAGCCAAGCGCGGGCGGCGTGCGGCGGTGCTGGCCGGCAATGCGGTCGTGACCTTGCGTGTGGCCTCGGCCATGGCGCGCCTGGGCTGGCGCTTCGGCGAGGAACTCGGCTTCGTGGGCTTCGACGATCCAGAATGGGCGCCCTTGATCGGACCGGGCCTCAGCGCCATCGCGCAACCCACCGACGCCATCGGCCGCGCCGCGGCGACCTGCCTGATCGAACGCCTGCGCGGCCTCGAAGGGCCACCGCGGCAGCTGCTGCTGCCTGGCGAGCTGGTTGTGCGAGGTTCGTCGGGTTCGGCCTGACGTTTTCGATTGTTGGCAAAGGGGAAACGGAGAACTTCCCCTGGGGGCCTTTGACGCCGTCGATGCGGCTTCAAACTCACCACCTCGCACTGCAACAAGCCTCGACGCACCGCGCCGCGGCTCCTTCCAAGGCTTCCCCATCCATGAATGCACCCTGCACCTCATGCGCCGATGCGCTGCCCTCCGTCTCTGAAACCACCGAAACCCCCCGTTCCGCCTGGCTCGCGGTCGGCTCCATCGCCGTCGGCACCTTCTCGATGGTCACGACGGAATTCCTGCCGATCGGCTTGCTGACGGACATCGCCGCCGGCATGAACGTCACCGACGGCACGGCCGGCCTTATGGTCACGATGCCGGGCGTGCTGGCCGCCTTCGCCGGGCCGGCGCTGATCGTCGCCTCGGGCCGTCTCGACCGGCGGACCGTGATGATCGCGCTCTCCGCGCTGCTGGTTGCATCCAACCTGCTGGCCGCCTTCGCGCCGAACTTCGCGACCATGCTGGTCGCGCGTTTCCTGCTCGGCCTTTGCATCGGCGGCTTCTGGACCTTTGCGCCGGGCGCCGCCACGCAGTTGGTGCCGGATGTTTCGAAGGCGCGCGCCATGTCGCTCGTGCTGGCAGGCGTTTCGGCGGCCACCGTGTTCGGCGTGCCGGCCGGCGCCTTCATCAGCAACTTCGCTGGCTGGCGTGCGGCCTTCGCGGTGACGGGGCTGCTCGCGGCGGTCGTGCTGGCAGCGCAGATCTGGCTGCTGCCGGCGATGCCGCCGGCGCGCGCCATTCGCCCGCGCGACCTGCTGACGCCGCTCACGCGCCGCATGGCGCAGGTCGGATTGCTGGCGGTGCTGTTCCTGATCGCCGGGCATTTCGCGGCCTACACCTACCTCACGCCGCTGCTGCAGCAGACCTTCGGGCTGGCGCCGGGCGCGGTGACGGCGCTGCTGCTGGTCTATGGCGCGACCGGCTTCATCGGCACCTTCGTCGGCGGCAGCCTGGTGGCGCGCAGCGTGCGCGGCACCACGCTGCTGGCGACGGTGCTGCTCGCAGCGGCGCTGCTGCTGTCGACGGTGGCCGGCAGCGGGATCGTGGCCGGCGCAGCCGTGGTGGTCGTCTGGGGTGTGGCCTTCGGTCTGATCCCGGTCTCGCTGACTGCCTGGATGATGGAAGCCGTGCCCGACGCGCAGGAGACCGGGCAGGCGCTGCTGGTGAGCGGATTCCAGGTCGCCATCGCGTCGGGCGCGCTGATCGGTGGCGTGACGGTCGACGGCTACGGCATCTCGAGCACCATGCTCCTGAGCGCCGCGCTGGTGCTGGTGGCCACGGCCGTGGTCGCCATGCTGGGCCGCGGGCCGCGGCCGGAGGTACGGTCAGCGGCTTGACGGCGAGGGCGCCGCCTCCCGCGGCGTCACTCGACTTCCGCGATCAGCTCGATTTCGACGCAGGCACCCATCGGGATCTGCGCCACGCCGAAGGCGCTGCGCGCATGCGCGCCTTTCTCGGGGCCGAAGACCTCGGCGAAGAATTCGCTGGCGCCATTGGTCACCAGGTGCTGCTCGGTGAAAGTGCCGACCGAGTTGACCAGGCTCATCACCTTGACGATGCGCTTGACCTTGTTCAGGTCGCCGATGGCGGCCTGCAGCGTGCCGAGCAGGTCGATCGCGATCGCGCGCGCAGCCTGCTTGCCTTCTTCGGTGCCGAGCGTCGCGCCGAGTTGGCCGACCCAGGGCTTGCCGTCCTTCTTGGCGATATGGCCGGAGAGGAACACCAGCTTGCCGGTCTGCACATAGGGCACATAGGCGGCGGCGGGGGCCGAGACCGGTGGCAGCGTGATGCCGAGGCTGGAAAGTTTGTCGTAAACACTCATGAAGGATCCTCGTCTTGTTGGGATTGCGATTGAGATTGCGATTGTGATTGCGTCTGTGTCTGCGCTTGCGACAGCGCCGCTTGCTGCGCCTCGGCCCGCAGCTCTTCGAGTGGCTGCACCGTGACGCCGACGTCGAGCGTGTGGCGCGCGCCGCCGTGCAGCACGCCGCGCATCGGCGAAACGTCGGAATAGTCGCGGCCGATGGCCAGCGCCACGTAGTCCTCGCCGGGTTGGCGGCCGTTGGTCGGATCGAATTCGGCCCAGTCGCCGGGTCCGTCGGCGCCGGGCAGGTAGACCGAGACCCAGGCATGCGAGGCATCGGCGCCGACCAGCCGCGGGCGGCCGGGCGGCGGCTGCGTCAACAGGTAGCCGCTCACGTAGCGCGCCGGCAGGCCCAGCGTGCGGAAGCAGGCGATCATGATGTGGGCGAAGTCCTGGCACACGCCATGGCGCTGCGCCAGCGCCTCGATCGCCGGCGTGCTGATCTCGGTGCTCTCGGTGTCGTAGACGAAGTCGCGGTACATGCGCAGCGTGAGGTCCATGGCCGCGTCGAACACCGGACGGCCGGGCGCGAAGCTGGGCCGCGCGTAGGCGGCGAAGTCGTCGTGCCGCGGCACGTAGCGCGAAGCGAAGACGAATTCGGAGGCCGGATCGAAGGGCAGATCCTTGGCGTAGCGGAAGCGCTCGCGCACCTCTTCCCAGGGCAGCTCGAGCGAGGCCGCCGGCGACAGCACCGGCGGGCCGGTCTCGACCACGCTCTCGGCCGTGACCACCAGTTCCTCGTGCGTCGAATCGAGCGCGAAGAAAGCGCGCGTGTTGCCGTAGACGTCGGGCGACTCGCCGCGCTGCGCGGGCTCGGGGCTGATCGCCAGCGCATGGCTCACCAGGCGCTGCGAGCCGGTGGCCAACGGCTTCAGGTGCGCGAGATGCTGCGCGGTCTCGACCGGCGGCGTGTACGCATAACGCGTTTCGTGGGTGACGTGGAGCAACATGATCAGGCACCGACCGAACGCAGCGACTCGGACGTGAGGGTGAAGTAGCGGATGCCGATGGCGTCCGACACATGGTAGGCCGCGGTCTCGCAGTTTTCGAGCACATCCTCGAGCGCGAGATGGCGTCCGTCGAGTCCGGCTTCGCAGAGATGTTCGAGTGTCCACGTGGCCGGATCGGGCAGCTCGTGCGAGAGGGCGGTGAGCTTGCCCGGCGCGCTGCCCGCCAGCCGCGCGATGCGGCCGCGCAGCGTTTGCGTGACCCAGGCCAGCGAACGCGGGTTGTCGCCGTCCTGCACCAGCAGGTCGACCAGGGTCGCGACATCGCGCCGCTGCTGATAGCGCGCGTGGAAGGTGATGGTGCTGTCGAACAGCGCAACCATGGCCTCGAAGCCGCTCATCTCGTGCACCGAACCGATCTCGAGACCGGCCGCCAGCGAACTGGAGAGAAAGGCGAGCCGCTCGATGTGGCGGCCGATCGAGAGCAGCCGCCAGGCGTCGTCGCGCGTCATGCGATCGGTCTGGGCGCCGGTCATTGCGGCGAGCGCGGCGCTGGTCGATTCGAGCATGCGCAGCGCCCCGGCGCTCGCGTAGCTGCCTTCGCCCTTTTCGCCGGCCTGCTCGGCGGAGCGGCGCAGGAATTCGGCTTCGGCGCGCACGATCTGGTTCCAGTTGTCCTGCGACAGCCGCTCGCGCACCGCGGCCGCGGCCTCGCGCACGCAGCGCAGGCTGTAGCCGACGCTGCCGCCCTTTTCGACGTCGCCCAGCTCCGCGATCAATGCGCGTTCGAACACGCGGCGCGACTTCGGGATGGTCGGCACATCGCGCGGCACCAGCGCATTGCGCAGCGCCAGGCGATGCAGCCAGGCCAGGAGCGCCGGCGAGGACTGGTCTTCGCCGCCGAGCAGGTCGAGCGTGAGCCGCGCGAGGCGCACCGCGTTCTCGGCACGCTCGGTGTAGCGGCCGAGCCAGAACATGTTCTCTGCCGCGCGGCTGGTGACCGGCGCACGGTGTCGCGCGAGCGATGCCGGCGTCGCATGCGACTGCAGCAGCGTGGTGCGGTCGACCTCACCGTGGGTCTGCACCCAGACGTCGGCGCTGCTGCCGCCGCGCTGCATCGAGGCGATCTGCGCATCGGCGCCCGCGAGCCGCGCCAGGCCGCCGGGCAGCACCCGCCACGACTTTGCGCCGTCGCTCACCGCGAACACCCGCAGCAGCACCGAGCGCGGCGCGATGTGGCCGGGGCCGAGGTCCTGGGTCCAGGTCGGCATCTGCGACAGCGGCAGGTAGCTCTGCACCGTGTGCTCGTCGCCCTGGCGCACGATGCGCCCGGCCCATTCGTCGAGCGCGCGGCGTCCCATGCGGCTGCCGAGCACGGCGTCGAAGCTGGTGTGGGAATCGTCGCCGGGGTAGGTGGACTTGATCGCGCAGCTGTCGAGCTGCGGCAGCACCGCTTCCATGGCGACGCGTTCGCCGCACCACCAGGTGGGCAGGGCCGGCAGCCGCAGCTTCTCGCCGATCAGGCGGCGCGCCAGCGCCGGCAGGAAGCCGAGCAGGGCGGGCGACTCCAGGAAAGCCGAGCCCGGCATGTTGGCCACCAGCACGTTGCCGGCGCGGATCGCCTGCAGCAGGCCCGGCACGCCGAGCGTGGAGTCGGGCCGCAGTTCGAGCGGGTCGAGGTACTGGTCGTCGAGCCGCTTGATCAGCCCGTGCACCGGCCGCAGGCCCTGCAGCGTCTTGAGGTAGAGGCGCTGGTCGCGCACCGTGAGGTCGCTGCCTTCGACCAGCGTGACGCCGAGGTAGCGCGAGAGGTAGGCGTGCTCGAAATAGGTTTCGTTGTAGGGCCCGGGCGTGAGCAGCGCGATGTGCGGCGGCTGGCCGGCGGGGCACATGTGCTGCAGGCCTTCCATCATCGCGTGGTAGGTCGCGGCCAGGCGCTGCACGTGCAGCGCTTCGAAGGCCTGCGGAAACTGGCGCGCGATCGCGAGCCGGTTCTCGAGCAGGTAGCCCAGGCCCGAGGGTGCCTGTGTGCGCTGCGACACCACCCACCAGTTGCCGTCGGGTCCGCGCGCCAGGTCGAAGGCGGCGATGTGCAGCCAGGTGTCGCGGGGCGGCTTGACGCCGTGCATCGCGCGCAGGTAGCCCGGATGGCCGTGCACCAGCGCGGGCGGCAAGAGGCCCTCGGCCAGCAGCTGCTGCGGCCCGTAGACGTCGGCCATCACGCGGTCGAGCAGGCGCGTGCGCTGCAGCACGCCGGCCTCGATCTGGGCCCAGCTCTCGGGCGAGACGATCAGCGGGAAGAGGTCGAGCGACCAAGGGCGCTGCGGGCCGTCGGCATCGGCGTACACGTTGTAGGTGACGCCGTTGTCGCGGATCTGCCGCTCGAGGCTGACCGCGCGCCGCGGCAGGTCGTTGAAGCCGGCGGCGCCCAGCTGCTCGAAGAAATCGGCCCAGGCGGGCGCCAGCGGCGGGCGCTCGCGCGCAGAGGCCTCTTCAGCATGCACCGCGGGTGGCGCGGACGAAGCCTCGTACAGCGGCGCCGGCTGGGAGGGCCCGCCAACGCGCGGGGCCGCGATCGGCGTCGCGGCCCCGCGCAGCTCGTCGAAGTGGCCCGGCGCTGCCGGCGGGGCGAGCGCCGAGGCCAGCTCGGCGGGCGCTTCCAGCGCCTGGGCGTCGAAAAGGGATTCGTTCAGTGGGTCCAAGATGTGCCGATTGTCACATCGGCGTCATCGCGATGGGGCGGTGGGCGATGATTCCAGGAACTCCGCGGAACCGGCTTTGCCGGGCCGCTGGTGTTGCCCCCTGCAAGGGGGTTGGCGAGAGCGACACGAAGTGCGCGAAGCCTGGGGGTGGGCTCATCCTCGTCTCAAATCCAACGTGAACGGGAACTCGCGGCTTGCAGCAAGTTCGATCGTCGCCGGTGGCGTGCGCAGCAGGCCGGGGGTATGGCCCATGCGCGAGAAGCGCGAATGGCGCCGGCTTTCGGCCTCGTTGGCGTTGACCGGGAAGCTCTCGTAGCTGAGCCCGCCCGGATGCGCGACGAAGTACTGGCAACCGCCGAGCGAGCGCTTCATCCAGGTGTCGACCAGGTCGAAGGTGAGCGGCGCATGGACGCCGATGCTGGGATGCAGCGCCGAGGGTGGATTCCAGGCCTTGTAGCGGATGCCGGCCACGAATTCGCCGACCGTGCCGGTGGGCTGCAGCGGCAGCACCTGGCCGTTGACGGTGACGACGTGGCGGCTTTCGTTGAGGCCGGTCACGCGCACCTCGATGCGTTCGAGCGAGGAGTCGACATAGCGCACCGTGCCGCCGGCCGAGCCTTCCTCGCCCATCACGTGCCAGGGCTCGAGGGCGTTGCGCAGCGACAGCTCCACGCCCATGGCCTGGACCTGGCCCACCAGCGGGAAGCGGAACTCGAAATGCGGCGCGAACCAGTCCGGATCGAAGGCGAAGCCGGCCTGCCGCATCTCGCTGATGACGTCCTCGAAATCCATCTTGACGAAGGTCGGCAAGAGAAAGCGGTCGTGCAGCTCGGTGCCCCAGCGCGTGGCGGGTGCCTTGTAGGGCTCGTCCCAGAAGCGGGCGATGAAGGCGCGCAGGAGCAGCTGCTGCGCGATGCTCATGCGCGCGTGCGGTGGCATCTCGAAGGCGCGCAGCTCCAGCAGGCCGAGGCGGCCGGTGGCGGAGTCGGGCGAGTAGAGCTTGTCGATGCAGAACTCGCTGCGATGCGTGTTGCCGGTGACGTCGACCAGGATGTTGCGCAGCGTGCGATCCACCATCCAGGCCGGCATGTTCTGGCCGTGGATCTCGCGGTTGCGCGCGATTTCCCTGAGCGCGATCTCGAGCTCGTAGAGCTGGTCGTTGCGCGCCTCGTCGACGCGCGGCGCCTGGCTGGTCGGGCCGATGAACATGCCCGAGAACAGATAGCTCAGCGACGGGTGGTTGTGCCAGTAGAGCAAGAGGCTCGCGAGCAGCTCGGGCCGGCGCAGGAAGGGGCTGTCGGCCGGCGTGGCGCCGCCCAGCACGAAGTGGTTGCCGCCGCCGGTGCCGGTGTGGCGGCCGTCGGTCATGAACTTCTCGGCCGACAGGCGCGTCTCGAAGGCCGCGTTGTAGAGGAACTCGGTGTGATCGACCAGCTCGCGCCAGTTGTGCGCGGGATGGATGTTGACCTCGATCACGCCGGGGTCGGGCGTGACCTGCAGCATCTTGAGGCGCGGATCGCGCGGCGGCGGGTAGCCTTCGATCACGATCTGCACGCCCAGCTGCTCGGCCGTGGCTTCGACCGCGGCGACGAGATCGAGGTAATCCTCCAGCCGCGCCAGCGGCGGCATGAACACGTAGAGCACGCCCGAGGCGCTCCCCACCTTCTCGGCCGCCGGCCCGTTGGCGCGGCGCGGGTCGCGCACCTCCACGCACAGCGCGCTGCGCGTGATCCAGTGGGCCGATTCGCCGCGCCGCGGCTCGCGGGTCGTGGTCGGATCGGAGGAGGCCGCGGCAGCGCGTGCCGCCGCCGGGTTGCCGTGCGCGGCCTGGAAGCGCAGCGCGGACGGCGCCTGCTGCGGTACGCCGAAGTCGTAGGGCACGGCGCCCAGATCGACCGGCGCGCCGGCGAGCCCGCCTTCATAGCGCGCACGGAAGAGGGTGGAGGCGGGCAGCGGCGCGCGCGGCGCGGTGGGGTCGCGCTCCACCAGGTAGGGATAGTCGCCCTTGCTGACCCAGGGTTGCGAATCGAGCGGCAGGCGGTAGCCCATCGGCGAATCGCCGGGGACCAGGTACATGCGGTCGTCGCGCAGGAACCAGGGGCCGGTCTTCCAGCCCGGCCCGGCGAGCGCGGGCGCATCGGTGTCGGCGTTCGCGGCCTCGATCGGCAGCATGTAGCCGATCACCGCATCGAGCTTCTGCGTGAACACGCGGCGCAGGCGCACGCGTTCCAGCTCGTCGTCGAGCTTCGAATCGAAGGGGTCGACGTTCACCGGCAGCCGGCGCTCGCGCCAGAGGTAGTAGTAGACGTCTTCGTAGCCGGGCTGCACGAAGCGGTCGGTGAGGCCGAGCTTGTGCGCGAGCGCGCTGGTGAAGCGGCGCGCGTCTTCGCTCGTGTAGTGGGTGGGCGTGCGTTCGTCGGCGAAGAGCTCGGGCTTGTGCCACAGCGGCTGGCCGTCGGCGCGCCAGAAGATCGACAGCGCCCAGCGCGGCAGCTGTTCGCCCGGGTACCACTTGCCCTGGCCGAAATGAAGGAAGCCGCCCTGGCCGTATTCGGCGCGCAGCTTGTGCACGAGCTCGGTCGCGTAGCCGCGCTTGGTCGGGCCGAGCGCATCGGTGTTCCATTCGGGCGCGTCGCGGTCGCTGGTGGCGACGTAGGTCGGCTCGCCGCCCATCGTGAGGCGCACGTCGCCGGCATTCAGGCGCGCGTCGACTGCCTCGCCGAGCGCCAGCACCTCGGCCCATTGATCGTCGGTATAGGGCTTGGTCACGCGCGGCGATTCGTGGATGCGCGTGACCTTCATCTCGTGGGCGAATTCGACCTCGGCCTCGTCGACCGCGCCTTCGATCGGCGCCGCACTCGAAGGTGTGGGCGTGCAGGCCAGCGGGATGTGGCCTTCGCCGGCCATCAGGCCCGAGGTGGCGTCGAGCCCGATCCAGCCGGCGCCGGGCAGATAGACCTCGCACCAGGCGTGCAGGTCGGTGAAGTCGACCGTGGTGCCGCTGGGGCCGTCGAGCGCCTTCACGTCGGGCGTGAGCTGGATCAGGTAGCCCGAAACGAAGCGCGCCGCCAGGCCGCAATGGCGCAACAGCTGCACCAGCAGCCAGCCCGAATCGCGGCAGGAACCGGAGGCATTGGCCAGCGTCTGCTCGGGCGTCTGCACGCCGGGCTCCATGCGGATCAGGTAGCCGACGTCCTTCTGCACCTGCTGGTTGAGGCCGACGAGGAAGTCGATGGTGCGCTTCGTCTTGCGGTCGATCTTCTCGAGGTAGGCCGCGACCAGCGGCGTGGCAGGGTCGGCCACGAGGTAGGGCGCGAGTTCCTGCGCCTGCGATTCGGTGTACTTGAAAGGGAAGTTCTCGGCCTGCGGCTCGAGGAAGAAGTCGAAGGGGTTGTAGACCGCCATCTCGACCACGAGGTCGACCGTGACCTTGAACCCGCGCGTCTTCTCGGGGAACACCAGCCGCGCCTGGTAGTTCGCGAACGGGTCCTGCTGCCAGTTGATGAAGTGCTGCTCGGGCTCGACGCGCAACGAATACGAGATCACGTTGCTGCGGCAATGCGGCGCGGGGCGCAGGCGGATCACCTGCGGTCCCAATTGCACCGGGCGGTCGTACTTGTAGTGGGTGACGTGGTGGAGAGCGGCGTGGATGGACATTTTTTCTCGGAACGTCGAGGTTGCCTCGGAGTGAGACGCATACTAGCCCACACGGTTAGCAATTAGCGCGCCACAGAGAGCGTGTAAGGGAGCGATTGCAGCATGTCATCAGGGATCGTTGCGTGACGCCGGGCGGGGAGCCGCGCGGCCTGGCTTTCTTTGCCGCCATGGCCGGCTTGGTGCTGGGCGCTGCGCTGCAGTTGCAGCAGGCGGCGCTGTGGCATGGTGGTGTTTACGCCGGGGTGCTGTTGCCGCGGTCGCCGGCGGGCTGTTGCTGCGGGGATTGCGACGCTCGGCCCTGGCCATGCTGCTGCTCGGCGCGATGGCCGGCGCCGGCCTCGCGGGCTGGCGCGCGACCGCCTATACGGGTGATGCGCTGGCGCCCGCGCTCGAGGGGCGCGACCTGCAGGTGGTGGGCATCGTTTCGCAGATGCCGCAGCGCGGCGATGGCGCCGTGCGCTTTCTCTTCGACCTCGAATCGGCGCGCTGGGCCGGCGGTAACGACCGCGGCATGCCGCGCGTGCCCCCGCGAATGCCAGCGCCGGACCGCGAAACGCTACTGGCACCACGTTGTTCCCTAGAAGCACTGGCCCTGAACTTGCTAAGCTACGCCCAAGGAGATTGGTCGTCCCATGCACAAATTCGACGAGATGTACGAGCAGCTGCCCTACCATGGCGCAGCGGTCCGAAACCACTACAAGCGCTACGACCAATGGCTCGCGAAGCAGCCCGGCGAGGTGATGCGATCGCGGCGCGAGGAGGCGGAAATGATCTTCCGCCGGGTCGGCATCACCTTTGCCGTGTACGGAGCGAAGGACGAGGACGGTTCGGGCACCGAGCGCCTGATCCCCTTCGACCTGCTGCCGCGCATCATTCCCGCGCACGAGTGGGAAAGCATGGAGAAGGGGCTGGTGCAGCGCGTGACCGCGCTCAACCGCTTCATCCACGACGTCTACCACGGGCAGGAGATCGTCAAGGCCGGCGTGGTCCCCTCAGAGCAGATCTTCAACAACGCGCAGTACCGCCCCGAGATGGTGGGCGTGAAGGTGCCCAACGACATCTACTCGCACATCTCCGGCATCGACATCGTGCGCGCGCCGGACGCGGCCGGCAACGGCGAGTACTACGTGCTCGAAGACAACCTGCGGGTTCCCAGCGGCGTGAGCTACATGCTGGAGAACCGCAAGATGATGATGCGGCTCTTCCCCGAGCTGTTCAGCCAGAACCGCGTCGCGCCGGTGGCGCACTATCCCGACCTGCTGCTCGAAACCCTGCGCGCCTCCGCGCCGCCCGCGACCGCCGAGCCCACCGTGGTGGTGCTCACACCCGGCATGTACAACAGCGCCTACTTCGAGCATGCCTTCCTCGCGCAGCAGATGGGCGTGGAGCTGGTCGAAGGGCAGGACCTCTTCGTCAAGGACGACTTCGTCTACATGCGCACCACGCGCGGCCCGCGGCGCGTCGACGTGATCTACCGCCGCGTCGACGACGACTTCCTCGACCCCGAGGTGTTCCGCCCCACGTCGACGCTCGGTTGCGCCGGCCTCATGCGCGCCTACCGCGAGGGCAACGTCGTGATCTGCAATGCGGTCGGCACCGGCGTGGCGGACGACAAGTCGATCTACCCCTACGTGCCGAAGATGATCGAGTTCTACCTCGGCGAGAAGCCGATCCTCAAGAACGTGCCCACCTACATGTGCCGCAACAAGGAGGAACTCGACTACACACTGGCCAACATGAAGGACCTGGTGGTCAAGGAAGTGCACGGCGCCGGCGGCTACGGCATGCTGATCGGCCCGGCGGCGACGCATGCCGAGATCGAGGACTTCAAGAAAGCCGTGCTCGCCAAGCCCGACGGCTACATCGCGCAGCCCACCTTGAGCCTGTCGACCTCGCCCACCTTCGTGGAGGCCGGCATCGCGCCGCGCCACATCGACCTGCGCCCCTTCGTGCTCTCGGGCAAGGAAGTGCAGATGGTGCCCGGCGGCCTCACGCGCGTCGCGCTCAAGGAGGGCTCGCTGGTCGTCAATTCGTCGCAGGGCGGCGGCACCAAGGACACCTGGATTCTCGAAGGGGACCGCCGCACCAAGTCGCGCTCGGAATCGCAGTCGCAATCGCAATCGCAAACCCAAGTGGGTTGATCAGGGGAGCACCACAGCATGTTGTCACGCACTGCCGATCACCTCTACTGGATGTCGCGCTACACCGAGCGGGCCGAAAACACCGCGCGCATGCTCGACGTCAACTACCAGACCTCGCTCTTGCCGCAATCGGCCGAGGTTGCCAAGTACGGCTGGCAGGGCCTGCTCTCCATCAGCGAGCTGCTGCCCTTGTTCAACGAAAAGCACGAGTACATCGTGCCCGACGAGGTGATGGAGTTCATGGTCAAGGACGAGTCCAATCCCTCGTCGATCCTTTCGTGCCTCCGAGCCGCGCGCGAGAACGCGCGGGCCGTGCGCGGCGCGCTCACCACCGAAGCCTGGGAGACGCAGAACACGACCTGGCTCGAGGTCAACCGCATGCTGCGCGCCGGCGAATTCGAGCGCGATCCGGGCCAGTTCTTCGAATGGGTCAAGTTCCGCTCGCACCTCTCGCGCGGCGTGACCCTGGGCACCATGCTGCAGGACGAGGCCTTCCACTTCTCGCGCCTGGGCACCTTCCTGGAGCGCGCGGACAACACGGCACGCCTGGTCGACGTGAAGTTCCATGCGCTCAACAGCGAGTTCTTCGGCACCGCCACCGAGGAAGACCAGGAGTACGACTTCTATCACTGGAGCGCGATCCTGCGCAGCGTCTCGGCCTTCGAGGTCTACCGCAAGGTGTACCGCGACGTGATCAAGCCTGAACGCGTGGCCGAGCTCCTGATCCTGCGCGCCGACATGCCGCGTTCGCTGCATGCGAGCCTGGTCGAAGTGGTGAGCAATCTTGCGAAGGTGCAGAACGACCAGAGCGCGGAGACGCAGCGGCGTGCGGGGAAGCTTCTGGCCGATTTGCAGTACGCGCGGGTCGATGAGATTCTGGCGACGGGACTGCATGCCTATCTGACGCAGTTTCTCGATCGGGTGAATGAGTTGGGGTGGCGGATCAGTCAGGACTTTTTGGTGCCTGGGCACTGAGCATTTTTCGACTGCGAGTCGGCGACTACGGCGCGCTGTGGGCGCAAGTTCATCGACCTGTAGGACCGACTCTGAACACCGATGGGCGATTCAAAGCAGACTTTCCGGTCCGCCACGGATTCGATGGTGATTCATTGTCGGGTGCATCGTGCCGTTCCCTATGAAACACATAGCGCGAGCGGAACATGATGTCCAGCGCATAGGCCGCCATGCGCCTTGACTCTACCTTCGAGCGGCCAAAGCGGCCCTGATAGTACGCGGCCATCGTCGGCTCGGCCAAACGGTACTGCTTGCGAATTTGACCGAGCAGTTCGTGGTTATAGGGTTCCTTTCGCGCCCAGTCGGCGAGCGACGCATCGGGCGAATCGTGTTCTGGTTTCGCGGGTCATCGTCGCTCACCTGCGCGATGAAATCGTCGGACTTCGTTGCTTCCGGAACCGCGAAGATCGCGTACTGATCGCCTCTCCATCCGTATGGAGTTTCATCAACGACCAGGCGATAGCCGGCTTGGCTGACTTTCTGCCAGTACACGCTTCGGTGCGAGAAGTTGCCGGTCTTCGGCTGCTTGTCGAATGCCGACGGATCCGCTGTGGTGAGCGCATCGCCGCCGGAGATGTCGAGATCCGAGGGCCCAAGGACCAGTTCACTGGTCACGCCGGTCGGGATCACGGGTGGGGAATATAGGTAGGGGATGTCCTTGCGTGGCGAGGGGTTGAGGCTCGCCCGCCAACGGGTCGAAAATGCAATCTTCGCATCGCGTGGCAATTGCAGGGATGACGGACTAGGCTGGCACCGGCCCAAGCGCCTATTTGGCCGGCGATGTGCGGGCTAGCCATGGAGGCAATGCGCGATGAAAAACGATGTCAACACGAAGGCGCGACTTGCGTTCGTGGCGTTCCTGCTTGTGTCGATTCTCGCTGGGGCAATCTGGTATTTTGTTTCCGTAAGCGATTATGTGAACTATCAGATTTCTACCGAGGAGTCCGTCTCCGGCCTCATTGCCGATGCTCCTGTCGAATTCCACGGCGTTGATGTGGGAAGGGTGAAAAGCGTCAAGCTGGTCCGGTCGAATTCAGTGAGCATTTTGTTGAGTATCGACAAGACCGCTCCGATTACCTCGGCCAGCGTCGCCACGATCACCTCGCGTGGACTCGCTTCGCGAGGATTCACCGGCTACGTTTACATTGCTATCGAAGACGCCGGCATCGATTCGCGGCCGCTGGCAGCACGGCCGGGCGAACTTTATCCGACAATACCGACGGCGCCGTCGAAATCAATGACGCTCGATGGGACGCTGACTCAGATGAACGAGAATGTCCAAGCCGTCACTGAGCTGCTGCAATCGACATTCGACGAGAAGACCATCGCATCGCTGAAGCAATCGGTCGACAGCTTGCAGCAAGTAACCAAGGTACTGGCAGAAAATACCAGGAAGCTGAACTCGATCGTTGCCAATACCGAGCGCGCGAGTCATCGTCTGGAGCCTCTGCTGGAATCGAGTCATGACACAGTGAGAGCGCTTCAGACGCAAATCCTGCCTGAGGCTCACAAGACCCTGTCCAATCTCGATGCGCTGTCCAGTTCCCTCTCCGGCGTGGCGACCAGGATCAATCGAGACCCGTCGATCTTGATTCGCGGCACCAGGCCTCCACCGCTTGGGCCCGGGGAAGAAAAATGAAGGGAAGTATGGCGAGGGCGGCGCTGGTTGCGCTATGTGCCATCCTGCTTTCGGGCTGTGCCCTGTTGTCGCCGGTCGATACTGCCGCCAAGAAACATGTGCTGAGCAGCATCCCACTCGACCTGCCCAACGAACGGACTCGCTCCGCGACCCTGTTGGTTCTGGTCCCCGAGACCCATCCGGTCTATGGCACGACGCAAATGGCCTATACCACCCAGGCCCATCAAATCGCGTATTTCAGTCGGAATGAATGGGCGGAAACACCAGCGCAGATGATGCTGCCTCTGATCGTCAAGACAATTTCGAATACGCACTATTTCAGCGAGGTCCGGTCGCCTCCTCATTTTGGTCGCCACACTTTCGCTCTTCGCACCGAAATCCTGGAGCTCAAGCAGGACTTCACTTCAGACTCGGCGATACTGCAGCTCACGATACGCTTCTATCTAAGTCGCGAGGCAATGAATCGGGTTATCGCGACAAAGGAAGTGTCGGTGCGCGAACCCTTGCGGGAGAGAAATCCCTCCGCCGGGGTCGCGGCGGCCAATGAGGCTGCGGTAAAAGTATTGCGGGAACTCGCCAGGTTCGTGGTCGAGAAAGCGGGTTAGGGCAGCATTTTGCGCAAAGTATCGTCCTTGAATACGAAATGATGCCTCAGTGCCGCGCCCACATGGACGAATATGACAAGCACGAGCACATAAGCGAGCCACTTGTGGACATCGATGAGTCGCTGAAACAGATGGTCGTCGCGAGGAAGGAAATCAGGCAGCGTGAACAAGCCAAAGAACGATACCGGGATGCCAGCGGCGGAAGACATGAGCCAACCAGTCATCGGCAAGACGAACATCAGTGCGTAAAAGGAGAGATGGACGAATCGGGCGGCGATTTTTTGCCAATCAGGCAGGTGTGCAACCAGTTGCGGGAGCACATTCGTCAAACGCCAGCCCAAGCGCACCGCGAGCAAGACGAGTACCAGCAAGCCAAGCTCCTTGTGGTAGAGAATCAGCGTGATCTTTTTTGTATTGAAGCCGACATCTGGAAGCGTGACCATGTAGATGCCCAATGCCAAAAGTCCGATGACAAGAAAAGCCATCAACCAGTGGAGCAGGATCGCAACAGCGCCATAGCGGTCCTCGGTGTTCTCGATCGGGGTCATGGCATCAAACCAGCGTCGCCCTCCGCACCGCCAGCTCCCACCGCTCCATCTTCTCCTCAGCCTTCACCCGGCTCAGGGTAGGCATGAAGCGCCGTTCGACGCGCCACTGCTTCGACAACTCACCCAGGTCGCGGTACACGCCGGTCGAGAGTCCTGCCAGGTAAGCCGCACCGAGCGCCGTGGTCTCGATGACCTCCGGCCGTACCACTGGAATCCCCAGCAGATCCGCCTGGAACTGCATCAGCAGATCGTTGACGGCCGCGCCGCCGTCGACGCGCAACTCCGCCACCGGCGTGCCGCCCGCGGCCACCGCATCGCGGCTCATGGCCTGCAGCAGCGCGGCGCTCTGATAAGCAATGCTCTCCAGCGCCGCGCGCGCGATGTGCGCGACGGTGGTGCCGCGCGTGAGGCCGGTGATGGTGCCGCGCGCGTCGGCGTTCCAGTAGGGCGCGCCGAGGCCGGTAAAGGCCGGCACCATCATCACGCCGCCCGCATCGGGCACGCTCTCGGCCAGCGCCTGCACCTGTGCGCTGCCCTGGATGGCCTTCAAGCCGTCGCGCAGCCACTGCACTACCGCGCCGCCGACGAACACGCTGCCTTCCATCGCGTACTGCGGCAGGGCGCTGGTCTGCGCCGCGCTGGTCACGAGCAGGCCGTTCTGCGAAGGCTGGAAGGCGCCGCCGGTGTGCATCAACAGGAAGCAGCCGGTGCCATAGGTGTTCTTGGCCATGCCGGCCTCGAAGCAGGCCTGGCCGAAGAGGGCGCTTTGCTGGTCGCCCGCCACGCCGCCGACGGGCAGGCTGCGCTCGAACAGGCCCGCGTCGGTGTCGGCAAAGTGCGCGCTCGAAGGCTTCGCCTCGGGCATCAGCGAGGCGGGGATGTCCAGCGCCTTCAGCAGATCGGCATCCCACTGGTTGCTGCGGACATTGAAGAGCATGGTGCGCGAGGCGTTGCTCACGTCGGTCACATGCACCTTGCCACCGGTCAGTTGCCAGATCAGCCAGCTGTCGACGGTGCCGAAGGCCAGCTCGCCGCGCTCGGCCGCGGCGCGTGCGCCGGGCACGTTGTCGAGCAGCCAGCGCAGCTTGGTGCCGGAGAAGTAGGCGTCGATCACGAGACCGGTCTTGTCGCGGATGGTGTCGGTCATGCCGTCTTCGCGCAGCCGTGCGCACAGCGGCTCGGCGCGCCGGTCCTGCCAGACGATGGCGTGGTGCACCGGCTGGCCGGTCTTGCGGTTCCACAGCACGGTGGTTTCGCGCTGGTTGGTGATGCCCAGCGCGTGGATGTCGCTCGCTGTGAGCTTCGCTTTAGCGAGCACCTCGCGCGCGGTCGCGAGCTGGCTGGTCCAGATCTCCACCGGGTCGTGCTCGACCCAGCCGGGCTGCGGGTAGATCTGCGTGAGCTCTTGCTGGGCGATGGCGACGATGCGGCCTTCGCGATCGAAGACGATGCTGCGGGAGCTCGACGTGCCCTGGTCGAGGGCGAGCAGGTAGGTCATCTCAGTGGTCCTTTGATGCGATCTCGCAGCGCACCTGTGCGCGCTCGAGCAGCTCCGGAAAAGGCGGCGGCGGCTCGGCGTCGGTAAAAAGGCAATCGATCTGCGACAGCTTCGCCAGCTCGATCATGGCAGGGCGGTTGAACTTGCTCGCGTCGGCCGCGAGCCAGACCTCGCGCGCCTGCGCAATGATGGTCTGCGCCACCTTCACCTCGCGCAGGTCGAAGTCGCGCAGCGTGCCATCGTCCTCGATGCTGGAAACGCCGATCAGCGCGATGTCGACCTTGAACTGGCGGATGAAATCGACCGTCGCCTCGCCCACGATCGCGCGGTCGCGCAGCCGCACCGAGCCGCCCGCGACGATCACCTCGCAGTTCGGGTTGTCGCTCAGGATGGTCGCGACATTGAGGTTGTTGGTGATCACGCGCAGCCCGGTGTGGCGCAGCAGCGCCTTCGCGATCGCCTCGGTGGTGGTGCCGATGTTGAGGATCAGCGAACAGTCGTTCGGCACCCGCGCGGCCACGGCGCGCGCGATGCGCGCCTTGCCTTCGGCATTGAGCGTTTCGCGCTGCTGGTAGCCGATGTTCTCGGTGGTCGAGCTCGGCACCCGCACACCGCCATGGAAGCGCGTCAGCAGGCCTTCGTCGGCCAGTCGCTGCACGTCGCGGCGCACGGTCTGCAGCGTCACTTCGAGCATTTCGGCCAGCTGTTCGACCGTGATCGAGCCGCGGGCGCGGACGGTGTTGAGCAGCTTGAGTTGGCGGGGGTTGGAGTTCACTGACATGGAAGAGAGCGCGGGGCGCGTTACTTTAAAGCGAAAGAAAACGAATGGACTTAAGGGTTAACGCCAAGGAAAATCGCGCATTAAGGAATCAAAATGAAAGAATACGAAAACGCCTCAGGCGAAATAAGTGAACAAATTCACGGGTCCATCCCTCCGTCCGTTGTGAGCGCCATCCCCCCGTCCACCTCCGCCGCCATCACCGACTGCGACGTGCTCATCGTCGGCGGCGGCATCAATGGCTGCGGCATCGCGCGCGATCTGGCGGGCCGCGGCTTTCGCGTGCTGCTGTGCGAGAAGGACGATCTCGCGGCGCACACCTCCTCGTCGTCCACCAAGCTGATCCACGGCGGTCTGCGCTACCTCGAGTACTACGAGTTCTCGCTGGTGCGCAAGGCCTTGCAGGAACGCGAGGTGCTGCTCAAGAGCGCGCCGCACATCATGTGGCCGCTGCGTTTCGTGATGCCGCACGATCCCTCCATGCGGCCGGCCTGGATGGTGCGCATCGGCCTCTTCATGTACGACCACCTGGCCAAGCGCGAGGTGCTGCCGGGCTCGCGCGCTATCGACCTGCGCAGCCACGCGGCCGGCGAGCCGCTCAAGCCGCAGTTCAAACGCGGCTTCGTCTACTCCGACGGCTGGGTCGATGACGCGCGGCTGGTGGTGCTCAATGCGCTCGATGCGCGCGCCAAGGGGGCCGAGGTGCTGACCCGCACGCGCTGCGTGAGCGCGCGCCGCGATGTCGATGGCTGGACCGCTCTGCTCGAATCCGCGGGCGGCGCCCAGCGCACGGTGCGCGCGCGCGCCGTGGTCAATGCGGCGGGGCCCTGGGCCGAATCCTTCTTGCGCGGCGTGGCCCACGCGGCCAAGGGCGAGGCGTTGGCCACGCGGCACCTGCGGCTGGTCAAGGGCAGCCACATCGTGGTGCCACGCCTCTTCAAGCACGACCACGCCTACATCTTCCAGAACCCCGACAAGCGGATCATCTTCGCGATTCCCTACCAGGACGATTTCACGCTGATCGGCACCACCGACATCGAGCTGAACGGCGACGACCCCGGCGCGGCGCGCATCGGCGCGGACGAGATCGACTACCTCTGCACCCAGGCCAGCCGCTACTTCGAGAAGCCCATCGTGCCGGCCGACGTGGTCTGGACCTACTCGGGCGTGCGGCCGCTGCTCGACGACGACTCGGGCGACCCCTCGGCCGTCACGCGCGACTACCTGCTCGAAAGCAACACCGGTGCCGCACCGCTGCTGTCTGTGTGGGGCGGCAAGATCACGACCTTTCGCAAGCTCGCCGAAGACGCGGCCGACGAGGTGGGCCGGATGCTCGGCGATGCGCGGCCGGCATGGACCGAAGGCGCCTTTCTCGCGGGCGGCGACCTGTCGGGCTGGATCGGTACCGCCGCGCGGCCCGATGACGATTTCGAACGCTTCGTGGCAGCGGTTGGCTCGAAGTACCCGTGGCTCGATGCCGCGCTGGCGCGCCGGCTCGCGCGCGCCTACGGCGCCCGCATCTCGAACGTGATCGGCGATGCGCAATCGATGGCCGACCTCGGCGCCGCCGTGGCACCCTGCCTGCACGAGCGCGAGCTGCGCTATCTGCACAACGAGGAGTGGGCCTGCAGCGGCGACGACGTGCTCTGGCGCCGCTCCAAGCTGGGCCTGCACCTCACGCGCCAGGAGCGCGAGCAGGTCGGTACCTGGATGGAGATCAACACGAGTTCGCAAGAAGGAATTGCTGCATGCAACTGACACTCGAGCGCGTCACCAAGAAGGTGGGCGCCCAGACCTGGCTCTACCCGCAGAGCATCGCGCCGAAGCATGGTGCGGTGACCGTGCTGCTGGGCGCCACGCAGGCCGGCAAGACCAGCCTGATGCGGCTGATGGCCGGCCTCGACACGCCGACCGAAGGCAAGGTGCAGGTCGACGGCAAGGACGTGACCGGCGTGCCGGTGCGCGAGCGCAACGTGGCGATGGTCTACCAGCAGTTCATCAACTACCCCTCGCTCAAGGTGGGCGAGAACATCGGCTCGCCGCTCAAGCTGCGCGGCGAGAAGAACGTCGATGCGAAGGTGCGCGAGCTGGCCGACAAGCTGCACATCGGCATGTTCCTCGACCGCTATCCGGCCGAACTCTCGGGCGGCCAGCAGCAGCGCGTGGCGCTGGCGCGCGCGCTGGCCAAGAACGCGCCGCTGATGCTGCTCGACGAGCCGCTGGTCAACCTCGACTACAAGCTGCGCGAAGGCCTGCGCGAAGAACTCACGCAGCTCTTCGCCACCGGCGACTCGACCGTGATCTACGCCACCACCGAACCTGGGGAGGCCCTGCTGCTGGGCGGCTACACCGCGGTGATGGATGCCGGCGAGCTGCTGCAGTACGGGCCGACCGCCGAGGTGTTCCATGCGCCGCAGTCGCTGCGCGTGGCGCGCGCCTTCAGCGACCCGCCGATGAACCTGCTGGCCGGCCGCGTGGTCGCCGGCGGCGTGCAACTCGAAGGCGGGCCGCTGCTGCCGATCGCGCTGCCGGCGGCCGTCGAAGGCGCCGTGACCATCGGCCTGCGCGCGAGTGCGCTGAACGTGAACGCGGGGGAGGGCGACATCGCCCTGCCCGGCAAGGTCGAACTGGCCGAGATCTCTGGCTCCGACACCTTCGTTCACGCCGAGACGCTGGTGGGCGAACTGGTGGCGCAACTGACCGGGGTGCACCGCTTCGAACTCGGCACGGCGATCACCTTGTACTTCGCGGCCTCGCAGGCCTACGTGTTCGACGCCGGCGAGCGGCTCGCGGTGGCGCCGGCCTGGCGCCGGAAGGGAGACTGACATGGCCCGCATCGACCTCGACCTGGCCCATGCCTATCACCCCAACCCGAGGGAGGACAGCGACTATGCGCTGCTGCCGCTCAAGATGAGCTTTCGCGACGGCGGCGCCTACGCCTTGCTCGGCCCCTCGGGCTGCGGCAAGACCACCATGCTCAACATCATCTCGGGCCTGCTCGCGCCCTCGCAGGGCAGCGTGCGCTTCAACGGCCGCGACGTGACGCTGGAGACGCCGCAGCAGCGCAACATCGCGCAGGTGTTCCAGTTCCCGGTGATCTACGACACCATGACCGTGGCCGAGAACCTCGCCTTCCCGCTGCGCAACCGGCAGCTGCCAGCCGAGCAGATCAAGAGGCGGGTGGGCGAGATCGCCGAGATGCTCGACATGAGCGGTCAGCTCAACCAGCGCGCCGCCAACCTCGCGGCCGATGCCAAGCAGAAGATCTCGCTCGGCCGCGGGCTGGTGCGCAGCGACGTGTCGGCGGTGCTCTTCGACGAGCCGCTGACCGTGATCGATCCGCACCTCAAGTGGCAGCTGCGGCGCAAGCTCAAGCAGATCCACCGCGAGCTCAAGCTCACGCTGATCTACGTCACGCACGACCAGGTCGAGGCGCTGACCTTCGCCGAAGAGGTGGTCGTCATGACGCGCGGCAAGGCGGTGCAGGTGGGCAGCGCCGAGGCGCTGTTCGAGCGGCCGGCCCACACCTTCGTCGGCCACTTCATCGGTTCGCCGGGCATGAACTTCCTGCCGGCGCAGTGCGCGGGCGGCGTGCTGGAGATCGCGGGCAACCGGCTCGCGCTGCCGCGGGCGCTGCCCGACGGCGCGCTCAAGCTCGGCATCCGGCCCGAATACCTCACGCTGGCCGAACTTCAGTCGCCCGGCGCATTGAGGGCCACGGTCACGCAGTTGCAGGACGTCGGGACGCACCAGATGCTCAGCGCGCAGATCGGCGAGAGCGTGCTCAAGGCCCGGCTGCATTCCGATGCGCAGGTGCCGTCGGTCGGCGAGCCGGTCTGGCTCAAGGTGGTGGACAAGCACACCTGCTATTACCGCGATGAGGAGCTGGTCGCATGAACGGAACCGTGAAACCCATCAACCAGAAGGCCTGGTGGCTGGTGCTGCCGGTGCTGCTGTGCGTGGCCTTCTCGGCCATCGTGCCGCTGATGACGGTGGTCAACTACTCGGTGCAGGACATCATCTCGCCCGAGCGGCGCGTGTTCGTCGGCACCGAATGGTTCGCCGCGGTGATGCGCGACGACGAGCTGCATGCAGCCCTGTGGCGCCAGCTCGGCTTCTCGCTCGCCGTGCTCGTCGTCGAGATCCCGCTGGGCATCTGCCTGGCGCTGTCGATGCCATCGACCGGCTGGAAGTCATCGGCCGTGCTGGTGGTGGTCGCGCTCTCGCTGTTGATTCCGTGGAACGTGGTCGGCACCATCTGGCAGATCTTCGGGCGTGCCGACATCGGGCTCTTCGGTTGGGCGCTGCAGAAGCTGGGCATCGACTACAGCTACACCGGCAACGCGCGCGATGCCTGGCTCACGGTGCTGGTGATGGACGTCTGGCACTGGACGCCGCTGGTCGCGCTGCTGTGCTACGCCGGGCTGCGCTCGATTCCCGATGCCTACTACCAGGCCGCGCGCATCGACGGCGCAAGCAAGTTCGCGGTGTTCCGCTACATCCAGCTGCCCAAGATGCGCGGCGTGCTGGTGATCGCGGTGCTGCTGCGCTTCATGGACAGCTTCATGATCTACACCGAACCCTTCGTGCTGACGGGCGGCGGTCCGGGCAATGCGACCACCTTCCTGAGCCAGTACCTCACGCAGAAGGCCGTCGGCCAGTTCGACCTCGGTCCGGCGGCCGCCTTCTCGCTGATCTATTTCCTGATCATTCTGCTGCTGTGTTTCGTGCTCTACAACTGGATGCAGCGGGTCGGCACGCAGGAAGTGGAGGAAACGAAATGAACGAACGCCGCTTCCGCAAGCGCAGCGTCTTCCTGCTGCTCTACATCCTGTTCGCGCTCCTGCCCATCTACTGGATGGTCAACATGAGCTTCAAGACCAACGAGGAGATTCTTTCGAGCTTCTCTTTCTTCCCCCAGCAGTTCACCTGGGCCAACTACGCGCGCATCTTCACCGACGAATCGTGGTACTCGGGCTACATCAACAGCCTGATCTACGTCGGCATCAACACGGTGATCTCGCTCACGGTCGCGTTGCCGGCGGCCTATGCCTTCTCGCGCTATTCCTTCCTCGGCGACAAGCACGTGTTCTTCTGGCTGCTCACCAACCGCATGACGCCGCCGGCCGTGTTCCTCTTGCCCTTCTTCCAGCTCTACACCACGGTCGGGCTGATGGACACGCATCTGGGCGTGGCGCTGGCGCACCTGCTCTTCAACGTGCCGCTGGCGGTGTGGATCCTGGAAGGCTTCATGAGCGGCATTCCGCGCGAGATCGACGAGACGGCCTACATCGACGGCTATTCCTTCCCGCGCTTCTTCCTCACCATCTTCCTGCCGCTGATCAAGGCCGGCGTCGGCGTCGCGGCCTTCTTCTGCTTCATGTTCAGCTGGGTCGAGCTGCTGCTGGCCCGCACGCTGACCAGCGTGAACGCCAAGCCGATCGTGGCCACGATGACGCGCACGGTGAGCGCCTCGGGCATGGACTGGGCCACCTTGGCGGCCGCGGGCGTGCTGACCATCGTGCCGGGCGCGATCGTGATCTGGTTCGTGCGCCACTACATCGCCAAGGGCTTCGCGATGGGACGCGTCTAAGGAGACTGAAAAATGTTCGAGTGGATGGTCTGGACCACGCCGGTGGCCGTTTTCTTCAGCTGCATCGCACTGATGCTGGTCGGCATGACCGTGTGGGAATTCAAGTCGCCGACCACCCTGCGCCGCGGTTGGCTGCCGATGGAAACCACGCGCGGCGACCGGCTCTTCATCGGGCTGCTCATCGCGGCCTACATCAATCTGGCCTTCATCGGCCTGGCCGGCCTGTTCCAGGAGTGGTTCAGCCTGGAGGTCGAACCGTCGATCTGGATCAGCTTCGTGCTGTCGATGCTCGCGCTGGCGCTGATCATGCGCAAGGGCTGACGGCAATCGCTTTCTTCAGCTGTCCGGCTCTTCGCTTTCCCGGGGCCGGGATCTGCACAACACCGGGAAGCACCATGAGGAGACATCCATGAAGATTCGCTACACAGCGTTGGCACTGGCAGCGGCGACTTTTGCCTTGCAGAGCGCCTGGGCCGGAGAACCGGAGGCCAAGAAATGGATCGACAGCGAATTCCAGCCGTCGACCCTGAGCAAAGACCAGCAGACCGCCGAGATGAAATGGTTCATCGACGCCGCCAAGAAGTTGCAGGCCAAGGGCGTCAGGGAGATCTCGGTGGTGTCCGAAACCATCACCACGCACGAGTACGAATCGAAGACGATGGCCAAGGCCTTCGAGGAAATCACCGGCATCAAGGTCAAGCACGACCTGATCCAGGAAGGCGACGTGGTCGAGAAACTGCAGACCTCGATGCAGTCGGGCAAGTCGATCTACGACGGCTGGGTCTCCGACTCCGACCTGATCGGTACCCATTACCGCTACGGCAAGATCATGAACCTGACCGACTACATGGCCGGCAAGGGCAAGGAATACACCAACCCGGGCCTCGACCTCAAGGACTTCATCGGCACCAAGTTCACCACCGGTCCAGACGGCAAGCTCTACCAGTTGCCCGACCAGCAGTTCGCCAACCTCTACTGGTTCCGCGCCGACCTGTTCGCGCGCCCCGACCTGAAGGACAAGTTCAAGGCCAAGTACGGCTACGACCTGGGCGTGCCGCTCAACTGGAGCGCCTACGAGGACATCGCCGAGTTCTTCAGCGTCGACGTGAAGACCATCGACGGCAAGCCGATCTACGGCCACATGGACTACGGCAAGAAAGACCCGTCGCTCGGCTGGCGCTTCACCGATGCCTGGCTCTCGATGGCCGGCACCGCCGACATCGGAACGCCCAACGGCCTGCCGATCGACGAGTGGGGCATTCGCGTCGGCGACGACAAGTGCACGCCGGTGGGCGCCAGCGTGTCGCGCGGCGGTGCGACCAATTCGCCCGCGGCCGTCTATGCGCTGACCAAGTACATCGACTGGATGAAGAAGTACGCGCCCAAGGAAGCCACCGGCATGACCTTCGGCGAAGCCGGCCCGGTGCCCGCGCAGGGCCAGATCGCGCAGCAGATCTTCTGGTACACGGCCTTCACCGCCGACATGACCAAGGCCGGCCTGCCGGTGGTCAACGCGGACGGCACGCCCAAGTGGCGCATGGCGCCCGGCCCGAACGGACCGTACTGGAAGCAGGGCATGCAGAACGGCTACCAGGACGTCGGCTCGTGGACCTTCTTCTCTGCGCACGACGAGAACCGCACGGCCGCCGCCTGGCTCTATGCGCAGTTCATCACTTCCAAGACCACCTCGCTCAAGAAGACCATCGTGGGCCTGACGCCGATCCGCGAGTCCGACATCCAGTCGAAGGCGATGACCGACATGGCGCCCAAGCTGGGCGGCCTGGTCGAGTTCTACCGCAGCCCGGCGCGCGTGGCCTGGTCGCCGACCGGCACCAACGTGCCTGACTATCCGAAGCTGGCGCAGCTCTGGTGGAAGAACGTGGCCGAGGCGGTGACGGGCGAGAAGACGCCGCAGAAGGCCATGGACAACCTGGCCGACGAGATGGACAACGTGATGGGCCGCCTGGAGCGCGCCGGCATGGCCAAGTGCGCGCCCAAGCTCAATGCCAAGGGCGATCCCAACAAGTACCTGAGCGACCAGCATGCGCCGTGGAAGAAGCTGGCGAACGAGAAGCCGAAGGGCGAGACCATCGACTACAACAAGCTGCTGAGCGCCTGGAAGGAAGGCAAGGCACGCTGAGCGCCTGAAGCGCAAGGCTTCGAGGGCTGCTGTGCGAAGGCGCAGCAGCCCTTTTTGCTTTGGGGTCGACCGCGCTTTGCTAGCCTCGCGCGATGCCTGGAAGACGCGAATTCATCCTGCTTGCAGCGGCACTTCTGGGCCGTGCCCATGCCCAGACGGGTGCCGATGCGATGGCCGAGCGCCTGCGTGCCGGCCGGTGCGCGCTGCTGTGGCGCCACGCGCAGACGACGCAGGGCGTCGGCGATCCGCCCGGCTTCAGGCTGGACCAGTGCAGCACGCAGCGCAACCTGAGCGAGGCGGGCCGTACGCAGGCCCGCGCGGCGGGCGAGTGGTTCCGTGCCCGCGGCCTCGCACCGGGCGCCGTGCGTTCCAGCGCGTGGTGCCGCTGCAAGGACACGGCGGACCTGGCCTTCGGTGCCCATTCCCTGTGGGCGCCTCTCAACTCGACCTTCGGCAGCACTGAGATCTCGGCCAACAACCGGCAACTCCTGCTCGACGGACTGGCGCGCATTCCGGCCGGTACTTTCGAGGTCTGGGTTACGCACCAGGTCAACATCACGGCCTTCACCGGCGAGTCGGTGGCGATGGGCGAAGCGGTGGTCGTCGATCGCGCGGCCAAGGTCGTGGCACGCGGCGGCTTTGGCGGCTGATCAGCCGATCGCTTGCTGCAGATTGATGCGCGCCTGGACTTCCAGCTTCGCCCGGATCGATGCGCTGAGATAGAGCGGATCGCGCGCCAGGAAGCGGCCGAGAATTTCACGCCGTCGCAGCTCGAAGACTTCGGGCGGCACATGTGCGTACTCGGCGCGGATCTGCCGCTCGTACTCGGCAAAGCGCGCGGCAGGCGCGCCGAGGATCGAGAGGTCGATGTCGACCAGCAACTGTGCATCGGCATCTTCGGGCTGTGCGTGGTGGCGCGTGGCCATCACCAGCGCATGGACGCGCCGGGCCGCATCGCCCGCGACGCCGGCGGCCAGCAGCGCGGCTTGCGCCCAGTCGGCGCTTCGCGCCTCGTTGTCGCGCCGGTGCACGTCATAGATCGCGTCGTGGAACCACAGCGCGAGCGCGATCTCGGCCGGGCGCTCTGCATGGCTGCGTTCGCGCGCGAGACCCGCCAGGCATTCGTCCAGGTGCTGCAGCGTGTGGTAGGCGCGATGCGGCTCGCTGTAGTGCGCCAGCAGCTTGGCCAGCAGCACCTCGTCGGGCGCAGCGACGCCGAGGTCGCGCCAAGCATCGATCCACGAGGCGCGCCGCACGCCGGCGTCCATGGCTACTGCCCCATCGCGGTGCGGACTTCGCGGCCGAGATCGATCACCGACATCGCGTAGTAACTGCTCCAGTTGTAGCGCGTGATCACGTAGAAGTTCTGCGTGCCGGCCACGTAGTTCGGCGCGTCGGCACCGTTCTGCAGCTCGATCAGCGCGAGCAGGCCCTTGTGCGTGAGCGCCTCGCCCTCGAGCACGGCGCCGCCGGCCACGAACGCGTCGGCGCTGAAGCTGGGCAGGATGTCGGGCGCCATCAGCACGTCCTTTTTGAGCCGCGCCTCGTCGAAGCCGACCGGGTAGATCGGCGGCATGCCCGGCTGCCAGCCGAAGGCCCTGAAATAGCTGGCCACCGAACCGATCACGTCGGCCGGGTTGTTGACCAAGTCGATGCGGCCGTCGCCGTCGAAGTCGATCGCGTACTTGGCGATGCTGCTCGGCATGAACTGCGGCATGCCCATCGCGCCCGCATAGCTGCCGACCGGCATCATCGGATCTTCCGCGGTGCGGCTTTCGGTGCTGAGAAAGCTTTCGAGCTCGCCGCGGAAGAAGGCCTGGCGCTCGGCCGCGCGCGGATGGCCTTGGGGGAAATCGAAAGCCAGCGTGGCCAGCGCATCGATGACTCGGAAGTTGCCCATGTTGCGGCCGTAGATGGTCTCGACGCCGACGATGCCGACGATGATCTCGGGCGGCACGCCGTACTCGGCTTCGGCGCGCGCCAGCGTGTCGGCATTGGCGCGCCAGAAGCGCACGCCGGCCGCGATGCGGATCGGGTCGATGAAGCGGCTGCGGTAGACGCGCCAGTTCTTCGCCGTGCCCCTGGGTGCCGGCAGCATCAGGCGCGGCACGTTGGGCAGCAGCCGTGCGTTGCCGATGGTCGCGCGCACCCATTTGCGATCGAGGTTGCGCCGTTCGGCCACGTCGTCGGCGAACTGCATCGCGTCGTCGCGCGTGGCATAGGGCGTCTCGCCGCGCACGGTTTTCTGAGCCGATGCGGGGGTCGGGGCGGTCAGCAGGAGGAGGGCCAGCGGAAGAGCGGTCGAAAGAAGGAGGCGCATGGCCTTGATTGTGCCGCCCGTGCCCGGCGCGCTCGTGCGGGACACATGTGGTTTCAGCGCGGCCAGGCCAGGCGGCGGAACTCGGCCTTGAGCGCGGCCAGCGCCGGCCCGGGCGTTCTGGCGTAGCGCTGCGCCTCGAGCTTGAGCAGCCAGTCCGCAGCCGCCTGCGCGCCGGCACCGAAGCGTTCGGCCAGCCGGGCCGCCATCTGGCGCGGCGGCATCGCGTCGGGCACCTCGATGCCTGCCTTCTTCATGCGTGCACGGGCCTGGCCGAGCAGGCGCAGCCACGGGTCGTGCTGGCTGCGTTCCCACAGCGTCCAGCCGGCGCCCGCCAGGCTGGCCACGACCAGCAGCACGAGCAGCACGGTCGCCAGGTCCTGCAGGCTCGGCGCTTCGAAGCCCAGGTTCTTGAGCAGGTCGAGCTGCCGGCTCTGCGTGTAGTTGAGCACCCACTGGTTCCAGCCGTTGTTGACCGCTTCCCAGGCGGCGCGCAGGTTCTGCGCCAGCGTAGGGCTCATCCCGTTGATCGCGCCGGCGAAGAGGCCCGGCTGCGGCGCGAGGCGCTGGAACTGGCCGACGCGGTCCGGCGAGATGGCGCCGGTCGGATCGACGCGTATCCAGCCCGCGCCTTCCTGCCACACCTCGGCCCAGGCGTGCGCATCGCTGTGGCGCAGCGTCCAGAAGTTGTCGACGCCGTTGATCTCGCCGCCCTGGTAGCCGGTGACGATGCGCGCGGGGATGTCGAGCGCGCGCATCAGCACCACGAAGGCCGAGGCGATGTGTTCGCAGAAGCCGGCTTTCCTGTCGAACCAGAACTCGTCGGCGGTGTCGTTGCCGTAGACACCGGGTTCGAGCGTGTAGCTGTAGCCCCCCGTGCGCAGCCGTTGCAGAGCGGCCTGCACGAAGGCTGGCGTGGCCGCGCCGGCGAGGGCCGGGTCGCGCTTCATCTGCGCGGCCAGTTCGGCCGTGCGCGGGTTCGAGCCCGGAGGCAGCGCCACGTAGGGTTGCAACGCGGCTGTGCGGCGCTGCGGGCCGCTCTGGAACTGCGTGAAGCTCTGGGCGCGGTAGCGCACCAGGTCGCCGATCGGCCGGTTCGCGACCCATTGCAGCTCGGGCGTGCCGAACAGTTCGTAGCCCGGCAACTCCGGCTTGGCCGGCGCGGCATCGAGCGTCAGCAGCCAGGGGCGGTTGCTGGGCTCCAGCGTGACTTCGTAGCCGATGGCGTCCCCGCGCACGCGCAGGTTCTGCGGCAGGAAGCCGCGCGAGAAGAGCGGCGGCGATGTCCATTCGCGGCCGTCGAACTGCGACAGCACCGGGCCGCGGAAGTACAGGTCGCGCTGCGCCGGGATGCGGTTGCCGTCGAACCTGATGCGCGCCGCGATGCCGTCGTCGAGCGCGAGCTGCGCGATGCTGCCCACGCGCATCGTGTTCGAGAGGCCGGTGCGGCCGGTCATCGCGTCGTTGGGCGTGCCCCAGAGCGGCGCCATGCGCGGGAATAGCAGGAACAGCACCAGCATGATCGGTGCGCCGAGCAGCGCCATCCAGCCCGCGGTGCGCGCCGCCTGCATGAGCGGCGGCTTGCCGACCGGCATGTGGGCGTTGACCAGCGCGGTCAGGAGGCCCAGCAGTGCCAGCAGCATCGCGAAGGCGGTGGGCAGCGACTGCGAGTAGAAGAAGTTCGTGAGCATCGTGAAGAAGCCCAGAAAGAAGATCACGAAGGCGTCGCGCCGGGCGCGCAGCTCCAGCGTCTTGAGCGCAAGGAGGATCACGATCAGCGTGACGCCGGCGTCGCGGCCAAGCAGCGTGCGATGCGTGGCGTAGGTGGCGACCAGCGTGACCGCGAGCAGGCCGGCGCGCCACCATCTGCTGGGCAGCGGCTTGGCCTGCACGGCCAGGACGCCGCGCCAGAACAGGACGATGGCGGTGAGGGTGCTGCACCACCAGGGCAGATTCGGGACCTGGGGCAGCAGGATGAGCGCGATCACGCCGAGCAGGAAGAGGGTGTCTCTGGCTTCCCGGGGCAGCGATTGGAGCCTGGTCAACATAAGGCCAGCACCTCCAGACACCGCCGCTTGTGCGCCTCCCCCTGAGAAGGAGCAACCACCTTGCCGCCCACCCGCAACCCGTAATCCACGCCCAACCGGTCCGCCATCAGCACCCACGCGCAAAGCCGCGACAGCCGCGCTTCCCAACCGGGCAGGCCGGCAGATTGCGCGTCCAGCCACAGCTCCTGCCGCTGCGCCTGCTGCGTGTCGCGGCTCACGAGTTCTTCCGAGCCCGTGGCCTGCGCCCGCGCCGCGCGCTTCCACACCACGAGCTTCAGCGGGTCCCCGCGCCGATATGCGCGCACCCCGTCGTACTCGCCGGCCACGTTCGCGCGCAGCATCGACGCCGCCGCCTGCCCGGCCAGGGGTTCGCCGGGCGGCAGCGGCGGCGGGTTCGGCTCGGGGGCCGGGTAGACCAGCACCTGCGAGGCCGGCCGCCACACCGTCCAGACGCGAAAGGTGCCCAGCGGAAAACGGGTTTCGGCCGTGAGCGTCGGCACCGGATGCAGACCGCGGCGTTCGGGCTTGAAGGCGACCTCGACCGTTGCGCTGCCCTCGGCCGGCACGTCGCTCCACGACCATTGCCCGCTGTGACGCACGGCCAGTCCGATGCCGTAGCGCGTGCTGCGCCGGGCGTTGTGCAGCACCACGCGGAACACGGCGGCCGCACCCGCATAGCGCGGATCGGGCGTCATCAGGCGCAGCGCGAGCCCGCGCAGGGTGGCATGGCACACATACATGCCGACCGCCACGCTGCCGGCCAGCAGGAAGGTCAGCAGATAGCCGAGGTTGAGCTGGTAGTTGATCGACGCGATCAGCAGCAGCAGCAGCGTGGCGCCCAGCATCCAGCCCGCGGGCGTCGGCACGATATAGACGTTGCGCTGCGTGAGCTCGAGCGTGTCCGAAGGCGGCCGGCGCGAGAGAAACCAGCCGTCGATGCGCGAGCGAAGCGGCGCCAGCAGTTTCACGGCAAGGGGACTGCGGCGGTCATGGCGCGCACCTGCTCGACCGCGCCGCGGCCCGCATCGCCGAGCGGCGTGAGCCGGTGCGCGATGGTTTGCGGCAGCACGGCCTGCACGTCGTCGGGCGCCACGTAGTCGCGGTTGGCCAAGAGCGCCTGCGCCTTGGCCGCGCGCAGCACGGCGATGCCGGCGCGCGGCGAGAGGCCCTGCAGGAACCAGCGGCCCGAGCGCGTCGCGGCGATCAGGTCCTGCACGTAGTTCAGGAGCGGCTCGGCCGCATGCACCTGCAGCACGCGCTGCTGCAGCGCCGTGAGTTCACCCGCTGTCAACAAGGCCGGCAGACCCGCGAGCATTTCACGCCGGTCGGCGCCGGCCAGCAGTTCGCGCTCGGCGGCGCGGTCGGGGTAACCCAGCGAGATGCGCATCAGGAAACGGTCGAGCTGCGACTCGGGCAGCGCGAAGGTGCCGAGCTGATCGTGCGGGTTCTGCGTCGCGATCACGAAGAAGGGCGTGGGAAGAGGGCGGGTTTCGCCTTCCACCGTGACCTGCTTCTCCTCCATCGCTTCCAAGAGCGCGCTCTGGGTCTTGGGGCTCGCACGGTTGATCTCGTCGGCCAAGAGCACCTGGGCAAAGATGGGTCCGGGGTGGAACACGAAAGCCTGCTGCCCGCGGTCGTAGATCGCCACGCCCGAGAGGTCGCCCGGCATCAGGTCGGCGGTGAACTGAACCCGCGAGAACTGCAGGCCGAAAGTGTGCGAAAGCGCGTGGGCGAGGGTGGTCTTGCCGACGCCCGGCACATCCTCGATCAGCAGGTGACCGCCGGCCAGGAGGCAGGCCACGCAGTCGCGCACCTGTGCCTCTTTGCCCACGATCACCGTGTTAAGCTGGCCGAGCAAACTGGCGAGCTTCGCGGCAACGTCCATTTTTGTATCCATATGCAAACAATACCGTAAAGCCCTGCGGCCCTACGCTGCATGAGGCTACGACGTGATCGATCCATGGGCAAAACCGGCTATTTCACCCACCGCGACTGCTGGAAACACGAGATGGGCGCGGGGCATCCCGAATGCCCGGAGCGGCTCGATGCGATCGAGGACCGGCTGCTTGCAACCGGCGTCGCCGACGCGCTCGAACGCGCAGAGGTGCCGCTGGCCACGCTGGAGCAGATCACGCGGGCGCACAGCGTCGAACACCTGGAACTCCTCGAGGCGCTGAGCCAGCGGCTGATCGCCGACGCCCCGGCCGGCGGCCCGCGCTACGCGCAGCTCGATCCCGACACCGCGCTCAACCGCTTCAGCGTGCTCGCTGCCCGCCGCGCCGCCGGCGCCGCCATCGCCGCGACCGACGCGGTGATCACCGGCGAGCTGGACAACGCCTTCTGCGCCGTGCGCCCGCCCGGCCACCATGCCTGCCGCGACAAGGCGATGGGCTTCTGCTTCCTCAACAACGTCGCGATCGCGGCGCGCCATGCGATCGAAGAACATGGCCTGGAACGCGTCGCGATCGTCGATTTCGACGTCCACCACGGCAACGGCACCGAAGACATCCTGAGCAACGACCCGCGCGTGCTGATGGTGGGCTTCTTCCAGCATCCCTTCTATCCGTACAGCGGCACCGACCATCCGGCGCCGAACATGCTCAACCTGCCGGTGCCGGCCTATACCAAGGGCATGGACGTGCGCGAGCTGATCGAGGCCTGCTGGATGCCGCGGCTCGACGAATTCAAGCCGCAGATGATCTTCGTGAGCGCGGGTTTCGACGCCCATCGCGACGACGACCTGGGCCAGCTCCGGCTCAACGAGAACGACTTCGCATGGATCACCGAGCGTGTCCGCGACGTGGCGCGACGCCATTCCCAGGGCCGCATCGTGTCGATGCTGGAAGGCGGCTACAACCTCGATGCGCTCGCGCGCAGCGTCGAAACGCACCTGCGCGTGCTGGCTGATCTCTAGGGCAGCCCCTAGGATGGATCTCAGCGCCTTCACCTTCACTCAGCGCCTCGGCCAGATCGACGCGCGCAGCCTGTGGATCGAACTTGCGGCTCTGGTCGGCTGCGTGGCGCTGGCCTGGGCGGTCTGCCGCTGGTTCGGCCGCGACCAGCCCAAGGATTCGATCTGGTTCGGCGAGCGCACCTTCGACGGCCTGCTGTTCCCGCTGCTCGCACTGCTCTTGACCGATCTGGCGCGCCGCTTCGTGCTCGAGTTCCAGCCGGTGCTGGTGCTGCGCATGGCAGTGCCGGTGTTCCTTTCGCTCGCGGCCATCCGCCTGTTCGCGCGGGTGCTCAGGGCGGTGTTCCCGACCTCGGCGCTGATCCGCCTGGTCGAGCGCACGATCTCGTGGATCGCATGGATTGCGGCGGTGCTCTGGATCGTCGGCCTGCTGCCCGCGGTGCTGGCCGAGCTCGAGAACATCACACTGGCCTTCGGCAAGACCCGCGTCAGCCTGCGCACCATCCTGGAAGGCATCCTGTCGGCCGGCCTCGTGCTCGTGATCGCGCTGTGGATCGCCTCGACGATCGAGAAGCGCATCTTGCGCACCTCGGTGACCGACCTGTCGATGCGCAAGGTGGCGTCGAACGCGATCCGCGCCTTCCTGCTCCTGATCGGCCTGCTGTTCGCCTTGTCGGCGGTGGGGGTCGACCTGACGGCGCTCTCGGTGCTGGGCGGCGCGCTGGGCGTGGGCCTCGGCTTCGGCCTGCAGAAGCTGGCCGCCAATTACGTGAGCGGTTTCGTGATCCTGCTGGAGCGCTCGATCCGCATCGGCGACAACGTCAAGGTCGACGGCTTCGAGGGCCGCATCACCGACATCAAGACACGCTACACGCTGGTGCGGCAGGGCAACGGGCGCGAGTCGATCGTGCCGAACGAATCGCTGATCACGAGCCGGGTCGAGAACCTTTCCGTGTCCGACCTCAAGTTCAACATCACGACCAGCATCGTGGTCGGCTACGACAGCGACGTGGCGCAGGTGCAGGCCATCTTGTGCGATGCGGCCGCCGCGCAGGCGCGCGTGCTGAGCGATCCCGCGCCGGTCGCATTCCTCGTCAACTTCGCGCCCGACGGGCTGGAGTTCAGCCTCAACTTCTGGATCGCCGATCCCGACAAGGGCAAGGACAACGTCCGCTCGCCCATCAACATCGCGATCCTCGAGGGCCTTCGTGCCGCCGGCATCGACATTCCGTACCCCCAGCGCGTGCTGCGCGTCGAGTCGCTGCCGCCCGGCGTTTCGGCGCCCGAGGCGGCTCGCCTATAATCGCAAAAAAGCACGATCGTTCTTTTTCTTCGCGCCCCGCGCCAGGTGATTGAAATGAACAGCTCGCGCAGAGGCCGGCGCCTAAAATCTCCGGTTCCCCTGCACCCCCGGTTTCGCAATTCAATGGAGTCAAGCCAATGAAGGTCCTGGTCCCCGTCAAGCGGGTCGTCGATTTCAACGTGAAGGTGCGCGTCAAGTCCGACGGCACCGGTGTGGACATCGCCAACGTCAAGATGAGCATGAACCCCTTCGACGAGATCGCCGTCGAAGAGGCGGTCCGCCTGAAGGAAAAGGGCGTGGTCACCGAAGTCATCGCCGTCTCCTGCGGCGATGCCAAGTGCCAGGAAACCCTGCGCACCGCCATGGCCATCGGCGCCGACCGCGGCATCCTGGTCGAGACCTCCGAAGAACTGCAGCCGCTCGCCGTGGCCAAGCTGCTCAAGGCCCTGGTCGACAAGGAACAGCCCCAACTGGTCATCCTCGGCAAGCAGGCGATCGACGACGACGCCAACCAGACCGGCCAGATGCTGGCGGCCTTGGCTGATCTTCCGCAAGCTACTTTCGCTTCGAAGGTCGAGGTCGAGGGCGACAAGGTCAAGGTCACGCGCGAAGTCGACGGCGGCCTGGAAACCATCCAGCTCACGCTGCCCGCGGTCATCACCACCGACCTGCGCCTGAACGAGCCGCGCTACGTCACCTTGCCCAACATCATGAAGGCCAAGAAGAAGCAGCTCGACACCTTCAAGCCCGAAGACCTGGGCGTGGACGTCAAGCCGCGCCTGAAGACCCTGAAGGTCAGCGAGCCGCCCAAGCGCGGCGCCGGCATCAAGGTGCCCGATGTCGCCACGCTGGTGGACAAGCTCAAGAACGAAGCCAAGGTGATCTGAGGAAGACCGACATGACCGTACTCGTTATCGCAGAACACGACCACGCCACCGTCAAGCCGGCGACCCTCAACACCGTGACCGCGGGCCTCGCCTGCCAGAGCGGCGATGTGCATGTGCTGGTGGCCGGTGCCAATGCCGCCGAAGCCGCTGCCGCCGCCGCCAAGATCGCCGGCGTCGCCAAGGTCATCGCCGCCGACAGCCCGTCTCTCGCCGAGAACCTGGCCGAGAACGTCGCCGCGCAAGTCCTGGCCATCGCCAAGAACTACAGCCACATCCTGTTCCCGGCCACGGCCAACGGCAAGAACGTGGCGCCGCGCGTCGCAGCCAAGCTCGACGTGGCGCAGATCAGCGACGTCACCAAGGTCGACAGCCCCGACACCTTCGAGCGCCCGATCTATGCGGGCAATGCGATTGCCATCGTGCAGAGCAGCGATGCGATCAAGGTGATCACGGTGCGCACCACCGGCTTCGACCCGGCGGCCGCCACCGGTGGCAGCGCCGCGGTCGAGAGCGCCGAGGGCGTGGCCGACAGCGGCAAGTCGAGCTTCGTCGGACGCGAAATCACCAAGAGCGAGCGTCCCGAACTCACGGCCGCCAAGATCATCGTCTCGGGCGGCCGGGCACTCGGCAGCGCCGAGAAGTTCACCGAAGTGATGGCGCCGCTGGCCGACAAGCTCAACGCCGGCCTGGGCGCCAGCCGCGCCGCAGTGGACGCGGGCTACGCGCCCAACGACTGGCAGGTCGGACAGACCGGCAAGATCGTGGCGCCGCAGCTCTACATCGCCTGCGGCATCTCGGGCGCGATCCAGCATCTGGCGGGCATGAAGGATTCGAAGGTGATCGTGGCGATCAACAAGGACCCGGAAGCGCCGATCTTCTCGGTGGCCGACTATGGGCTGGAAGCCGACCTGTTCACGGCCGTGCCGGAACTGGTGAAAGCGCTCTGATCCGCTTTCATCGAACAGAGAAAGACAGGTGAAGGGCATCGTTCGCGATGCCCTTTTCGTATCTGCTGCATTGGAGACAACCATGAGCTACACCGCCCCCATCAAGGACATGCTGTTCGACATCGAGCACCTCGCGAACATCGCGCAGGTCTCGCAGATGCCGGGCCTCGAAGACGCCGGGCTCGAAACCGCCCAGGCCGTGCTCGAGGAATGCGCGCGCTTCAACCGCGACGTGGTCGCGCCGCTGAACGTCGCGGGAGACCGGCATCCGTCCTCGTTCAAGGACGGCCGGGTCGCGACCACGCCGGGCTTCAAGGAAGCTTTTGCGCAGTACGTGGCGGGCGGCTGGCAGGGCCTGCAGCATCCGGCCGAGTTCGGCGGCCAGGGCCTGCCCAAGACCATCGGCGCGGCCTGCGGCGAGATGCTCAACTCGGCCAACATGAGCTTCGCGCTGTGTCCGCTCCTGAGCGACGGCGCCATCGAAGCGCTGCTCACGGCCGGCTCCGACGAGCTCAAGGCCACCTACCTCGAGAAGCTGGTGAGCGGGCAATGGACCGGCACCATGAACCTGACCGAGCCGCAGGCCGGCAGCGATCTCGCAATGGTGCGCAGCCGCGCCGAGCCGCAACCCGACGGCAGCTACAAGATCTTCGGCACCAAGATCTTCATCACCTACGGCGAGCACGACATGGCCGAGAACATCGTGCACCTCGTGCTCGCGCGCGTGGCCGGCGCGCCCGAAGGCGTGAAGGGCATCAGCCTGTTCGTTTGCCCCAAGTTCCTCGTGAACAAGGATGGTTCGCTGGGCGTTCGCAACGACGTGCACTGCGTGAGCATCGAGCACAAGCTGGGCATCAAGGCCAGTCCGACCGCCGTGCTGCAGTACGGCGACCACGGTGGTGCCGTGGGGTACCTCGTGGGCCAGGAAAACCGCGGCCTCGAATACATGTTCATCATGATGAACGCAGCCCGCTACGCCGTCGGCATGCAGGGCATCGCGATCGCCGAGCGCGCCTACCAGCAGGCGGTGGCCTATGCCAGGGACCGCGTGCAGAGCCGTCCGGTCGACGGCTCGATCAACGCCAGCGCGCCGATCATCCATCACCCCGACGTGAAGCGCATGCTGATGACGATGCGTGCCTACACCGAGGGCTGCCGCGCCATGGCCGCGGTGGCCGCGGCCGCCTACGACGCGGCGCATCACCACGCGGACGCAGACACGCGCCGGCAGAACCAGGCCTTCTACGAATTCATGGTGCCGCTGGTCAAGGGCTATAGCACCGAGATGAGCCTGGAGGTCGCCTCGCTCGGCGTGCAGGTGCACGGCGGCATGGGCTTCATCGAGGAGACCGGCGCGGCGCAGTACCTGCGCGATGCCAAGATCCTCACCATCTACGAAGGCACGACGGCGATCCAGGCCAACGACCTGGTGGGCCGCAAGACCGCGCGCGACGGCGGCCAGACCGCGAAGGCCATTGCCGCGCAGATCGAGCAGACCGAGGCCGAACTCGCGAAGCAGGGCAGCGACGCCGCGCGTGCCGTGGGCAAGCGCCTCACGGCAGCGCGCCAGGCCTTCGTCGACGTGGTCGACTTCGTCGCCGGCCAGACCAAGGCCGGACCGAAATCAGCCAATGCCGTGTTCGCGGGCAGCGTGCCCTACCTGATGCTGGCGGGCAACCTGGTGGCCGGCTGGCAGCTCGCGCGCTCGCTGCTGGTGGCCGAAGCGCTCGCCAACGCCGGCACCGACACCGCCTTCATGAACGCCAAGATCGCCACCGCGCGCTTCTATGCCGAGCACATCCTCAACAAGGCGCCCGGCCTGCGCGACAGCATCGTCGATGGCGCCGAGAGCGTGACGGCGCTGGCGCTCGACGCTTTCTGAATCCAGTCAGTCAACATCCGGAGACCCCATGTCCAAGCTGCCTTCCGTACTCGCCAATCTCCCGCTGCCGATCATCGGCTCGCCGCTGTTCATCATCAGCAACCCCAAGCTCGTGATCGCGCAGTGCAAGGCCGGCGTCGTCGGCGCGATGCCTGCGCTCAACGCGCGGCCCGCGTCGCAGCTCGAAGACTGGCTGGCTGAGATCACCGAAGAGCTCGCGGCGTACAACAAGGCGAATCCGGACAAGCCGGCCGCGCCCTTCGCCATCAACCAGATCGTGCACAAGAGCAACGACCGCCTCGAGCATGACATGGCGATGGTCGTGAAGTACAAGGTGCCGATCGTCATCACCTCGCTCGGCGCGCGCACCGACGTCAACGATGCGGTCCACAGCTACGGCGGCGTGACGCTGCACGACATCATCAACAACGCCTTCGCGAGGAAGGCGATCGAGAAGGGCGCCGACGGCATCATCGCCGTGGCGGCCGGCGCCGGCGGCCATGCGGGCATCAAGAGCCCCTTCGCCCTGGTGCAGGAAATCCGCCAGTGGTTCGATGGCCCGATCGCCTTGTCGGGCTCGATCGCGACGGGCGGCGCGGTGCTCGCGGCGCAGGCCATGGGAGCCGACTTCGCCTACATCGGCACCGCCTTCATCGCCACCGAGGAGGCGCGCGCCAGCGCCGAGTACAAGCAGGCCATCGTCGACGGCACCTCCGACGACATCGTCTATTCGAACCTGTTCACCGGCGTGCACGGCAACTACCTCGCGCCCAGCATCGTGGCCGCCGGCATGGACCCGGCCAACCTGCCGCAGGGCGAGCTCAAGACCATGAATTTCGGCGGCGGCGACGGCAGCAAGGCCAAGGCCTGGAAGGACATCTGGGGTTCGGGCCAGGGCATCGGCGCCGTGACCGAGGTCGCGAGCGCCGCCGCTTTCATCGACAAGCTCAAGCGCGAGTACGACGAAGCGCGTCGCCGCCTTGCGCTCTGACACCGCGGCCACCGCGGCGCGCCTGCCGCTGCTCGATGCGGCGAAAGGCCTGGCCTGCGCCGTGATCGTCGGGCACCACCTCGCGCGCTACGGGCCCTTGCCGGCAGGCGCGTCCTCCCTCGCGCCGGGGCTGTTCGAATGGCTGGCGCAGGATGGCCGGCTGGCGGTGCAGGTGTTCCTGGTGCTGGCCGGTTTTCTGGCGGCGGGCAGCCTGGCGCCCGACGGCGTGCTGCGGGTCGACCGGCCGCTGGTCCGCGTGTTCCAGCGCTACGGCCGGCTTGCGATGCCCTACCTGGCGGCACTGAGCTTCAGCGTGCTGGTCGCCGCGCTGGTGCGGCCCTGGCTCGACGACGAGGCGGTGCCCGCGGCGCCGGGCATTGCGCAGCTGCTGGCGCACGGGCTGCTGCTGCAGGATCTGCTCGGCTACGACGCCTTGTCCACCGGCGTCTGGTACGTGGCGATCGACTTCCAGCTCTTCGTGCTGGCGCTCGCGGCGATCAGCTTTTCCGAACTGCTGCAGCGGCGCTGGTCCCTGCGGCCGGAGCGGTCGCGCTGGCTCGCCGTGGCGCTGGTGCTGGTGCTGGCCGTCGCCTCTCTCGCGGTGTTCAACCGCAACGAAGAGCTCGACGACACGGCGCTCTATTTCTTCGGCGCCTATGGCCTGGGCATGGGCGTGTTCTGGATCGGCCGCGCGACGCGGCTACGCACCTGGCAGTTCGGCATCGCGCTGCTGCTCCTGGTCGGCGCCGCGGCCCTGGCGCTCGACTGGCGCAGCCGCATCGCCACGGCGCTGGTCACGGCGCTGCTGCTGGCTGTGGTCCAGCGCCGCGCCGGGCCCGAGCCGGCCGCATGGCCGCTGCTCGCGCAGCCGCTGCTGCGGCTAGGGCGCATCTCGTACTCACTGTTCCTGATCCACTTTCCGGTGCTGCTGCTGGTGAGCGCGGCGTTCGACCGGCTCGCGCCCGACGGGCCCTGGGTCGACCTGATCGGCCTCCTGGCCACCTTCGCGCTGTCGATCGTCGCGGCGATGCTGCTCTACCGGTGGGTGGAGTCGCGACCCGCCACCTGGCGCGCGGTGCTGGCCTTGTTTGCGGGCCTGCTGGTCTGCGGCGCGGTGGCCTCTTCGTAGCTTCCTGGCTTCTTAGCGGCCTGCCGCGAGCGCCTCTGCGTAATGCGCCGAGAAGGTCTCGGCGACGACCTCCCAGTCGTAGCGCTTGGCCCGCTGCTGCGCGGCCATCGACATCGCGGTGCAGCGCTCGCCGTCGAGGCCCGCGACCTCGCGCACCACGGCCAGATCCTTGGCGCCGATGTCGAAATCGAGGAAGAGCCCGTTGACTGCGCGCTCGACGAAGCCGTTGATCGGCGCCATGTCGCGGCACAGCACGATCTTGCCGGCGGCCATCGCCTCCAGGATGCCGATGCCGAAGCCCTCATACTCGCTGCCCGTGACGAAGACCGTGCGCTGCTGCAGCTCCTGCAGCAGGGCGGCGTCTTCGATGTAAGGATGCAGCCTGACCGAGTCATCGAGCTGGAGGGCGCCGATCTGCGCCTGCAGCGATTCGCCCAGGTTGTCGAAATCGGGCCCGGCGATCAGCAGGTCGATCTTGATCCCCTGGTGCCTTGCCATGGCGACGGTGTCGATGACCGCGTCGATGCGCTTGTTGCGCGACCAGCGACCCCAGTAGATCCACTTGGTGGGGTCGGGCGCGCCGGTGAGGCGCCCGCCCTGGAACTTCGAGTACGCGATGCCGTTCTCGCATTTCTCGACCCTGTTCGAGAAATGGCTGAAGTAGGCCTTGTCGGATTCGCTGCTCGCGAGGATCTTCCGGTAGCGGCGCAGCAGGCGGCGCATCAGCACGCGCTCGTGCAGCCACTTGATCGCGCCGTGTTTGGCCGTGTGGCGAAAGCCGCCGTGCGTACTCAGGACGGCGGGGATGTCGCGGCATTGAAGCAGCACGTTGCCGGTGAGCATCATCAGTTGCGGATCGTGCACGTGCAGCAGGTCGTAGCCGGCGGCAAGCCGGCCGAGCTCGCGCGCATAGCCGGCCAGGCGGTTGCCCAGCACCGGCACCCGGAACACCTTGATGCCGTCCAGCTCGCCGACCGAAAACCCCGTGTGCTTGGCGGACACGTGCGCGATGTCGACCTGGCTGCCCTGGCTCGAGTTGCGCACCGCGAGTTCCCGCACGACGGACTCGATGCCTCCGATCTCGGGGAAATAGGTCGGCGTGATGGAAAGAATCTTCATGGCGTCGTAGCTTAGCGGGTGCACCATGCCGCTTCGGGCGATTGCCCGTGCCGTGTCACATCCGCTATCATTGTGGAACGTTCAGTAAATACTGAAATTACACGAATTCAACAAAATGCAGCCTCACGCACCCTCGCTCGCCGGCTTGCGATCCCTGGACCCGCCAAGGCTCGCCGCCTTCGTTCAGGGTGCTGCCGCGCTGCTGTGGCTGCCGCAGGCGGCCTTGCTGGCCTGGGCCGTCGAGGGCCTGGCGGCGGGCACGGGCTTGGCGGCGGTGCTGTGGCCCGCAGGCGGGATCGTGCTGCTCGGGCTGCTGCGCGTTGTCTGCGAGGCCTGGGGGGCGCGCCGCGTCTTTACCGGCGCGCGAGCGGCGCTGTCGGAACTGCGCGCACGGGTCGCTGTCGCACTGGCGGCACGTTCGCCGCTGGACCGTGCGCGTCCGGCCTCGGGGCTCGCGGCCAGCGTGATCGCGGAGCAGGCGGAGGCGGTGGTGCCGTACCTGGTGCGCTACGGCCCGGCGCGCTGGCGCGCGATGGTCGTGCCGCTCGCGATCCTGCCGGTGGTGGCCGGCTTCTCGTGGGTGGCGGCATTGGTGCTGCTGGTCGCGGCGCCGCTGATCCCATTCTTCATGGCCATCGTGGGCTGGCGCGCGCGGGCCGCGAGCGAGGCGCAGCTGGTGGAAACGGGAGGCATGAATGCCTTCCTGCTCGACCGGCTGCGCGGCCTTCCCACCTTGCGTGCGCTCGGTGCGATAGCCGCCACTGCGCTCAGGCTCGGCGAAGCGGCCGAGGCGCTGCGACGGCGCACCATGGCGGTGTTGCGCATCGCCTTCCTGTCGTCGGCCGTGCTGGAGCTGTTCTCGGCGCTGGGCGTGGCGATGGTCGCGGCCTATGTCGGTTTCCATCTGCTCGGCACCTTCGAGTTCGGCACCTGGGGCCGGCGCCTGAGCCTGGGCGAGGGTATGTTTGTGCTGCTGCTGGCGCCGGCTTTCTTCGAGCCGCTGCGCGAGCTGTCGGCGGTCTGGCACGACCGCGCAGCCGGCGAGGCGGCGCTCGATGCGCTCGACCGGCTCGCGCGCACCGATGTGGCGCTGCCCGGCGCGCAGAGCGAATTGTCGGCCGGCGACGAGGCCACGGCCGGCGCGCCCTCGGTGCATGCGCATGGCCTGCATTTCTCCCATGCCGGCGAAGACGCCTTCTTCGAGGACTATGACCTGCGCATCGTCGCCGGCGAGCATGTCGCGCTGATGGGGCCCAGCGGCTCGGGCAAGACGGCCTTGCTCTGCCTGATCGCCGGGCTGGTGCCGGCGCGGCAGGGCGAGATCGCGATCGGCGGCGTCCCGCTCTCGGACCGGACCGTGGCCGCACTGCGCCGGCGCATGGCCTGGATGGGCCAGAAGCCCCACGTGTTCGCGGGCTCGGTGCAGGCTAACGTGACGCTGGGGCGCGCCGGCGCGGACTCGGAACAGGTCGAGGCCGCGATGCATTTCGCGCAGTTGGACCGCGTGGCCCAGGCCCACCCGAGCGTGGCGCTGGGCGAGGGCGGCAGCGGGTTGTCGGGCGGCGAGGCGGCGCGCCTCGCGCTGGCGCGGTTGGCCGTGCACCCCGAGGCCGACCTGCTGCTGGTCGACGAGCCCACGGCGCACCTCGACACCGAGACCGCGGAGCGCGTGGCCGATGCGCTGATCGAACTCGCGCGCGGCAAGACCCTGATCGCCGCGACGCACGATCCCGTGCTGGCCGCGCGCTTGCACCGCGTGATCCGGCTCGACGCCGTGCCCGCGAAGGAAGCGGCATGAAGCTGTGGCGCGATCTTCGTCCAGTCGCGGGACTCTTTGTCGCCGCGGAGCCGCGCAGGCTCGTGCTCGGCGCAGCCCTCGCGGCGCTCACCGTCCTGATGGGCATGGCGCTGCTCGGCCTCTCGGGCTGGTTCATCACCGCCACCGCGCTCGCAGGCCTGCATGCCGCGACCGCGATCGTCTTCGACGTCTTCATGCCCTCGGCCGGCATCCGCCTGCTGGCACTGGGCCGCACCGCATCGCGCTATGGCGAGCGGTTGATCACGCACGACGCGAGCTTTGCCGTTCTGGCCGCGCTGCGCGTGCGCCTGTTCCGCGGCTGGGCCCGGCCCGATGCCGCACGCCAGTTGCTGGCGCGGCCGGCACGGCTCTTGTTCCGATTGACCGCGGACATCGATGCGCTCGAATCCTTCTACCTGCGCCTCCTGGTGCCCGCCGCTGCGGCGCTCGGCGCGGCGCTGCTGGCGGGCCTGGTGCTCGGCGTCATGAATCCCTGGATGGGCGGGTTGCTCGCGCTCTGGTTGCTGGCCGCGGGCTGGGGCATCGCGCTGGTGGTGGCGCAGCGTGCGCGGCCGGCCGCAGTGCGGCGGGCCCAGGCGATGGAAAGCCTGCGCGCACGCGCCGTGGACCTGGTCGCCGGCCAGACCGAACTGGTCATGGCGGGCCGCATCGACGCGCAGCGCGAGGCGCTGGCCGCGGCCGACCGCCACCTGGCCAAGGCCGACCTGGTGCTGAACCGGCTCGAAGCCGGCGCCGGCATGGCCTATGGCATGGCCGGCGCGCTGACCCTGGCGGCGGTGCTGCTGGCGGTGGGCCTGCTGGCGGACGAGGGCGCGATCGGCGCGCCGGCCGCGGCACTGGCGCTGCTGGTGGCACTGACGGCCATTGAACCCTTCGCTGCCTTGCGCCGCGGCGCGCTCGATGCCGGGCGCAGCTGGCTCGCGGCGCGGCGGCTGGCACCGCGCATGGCGGCCGAGCCGAAGGCCCTGCATGGCCCCGCCGCGCCCGATGAGGGCCTGGCGCTGCAACTGAAGGATGTCGTCGTGGCGCACCCCGGCAGCCGCGTGCCTGCGCTGCAGCTCGGCGCGCTGGCACTGGCCGCGGGCGAGCGTGTCGCGCTGATCGGTGCGAGCGGTGCAGGCAAGTCGACGCTGCTCGCGGCGATCGCGGGCGAACTGAAGCCGCAGCAGGGTGAACTCCGCGCGCAAGACCATTGCCTGTTGACGCAGCGCACCGAACTCTTCCACGACAGCCTGCGCGACAACCTGCGGCTCGCCGACCCGGCGGCCGACGAGGCGCGGCTATGGGCGGTGCTGCGCGCCGCAGGGCTGGCCGACGAAGTCCGCGCCATGGCCCGGGGCCTCGATACCCTGCTCGGCGAAGGCGGCCTGGGCCTTTCCGGCGGCCAGTCGCGACGCCTCGCGTTGGCGCGCCTGCTGCTGCGGAACGTACCATTTTGGCTGCTCGACGAGCCCACTGAAGCGCTGGACACTGCGACCGCACACGATGTGCTGCAGCGCCTGCGCGTTCAGGCCGCGGGACGAAGCCTGTTGATCGCGACCCATCTGCGGCGCGAGGCCGCGCTGGCGGACCGGCTGCTGTGCATGCGGGCCGGCCGCATCACGGCCGACCTGCGGCGCGGCACGGCGGCCTTCGATGCTGCCTTGAGCGAACTGCGGCCCGACTGAGATCGCACGCCGACCACAAGAAAACGAAAGGAACCCCATGGACCTCGACATCGTTGCACTTTCACGCTTGCAGTTCGCGCTCACGGCGCTCTACCACTTCCTGTTCGTGCCGCTGACCATCGGCCTCGCGGTGATCGTCGCGATCATGGAGACGGTCTACGTCATGACCGGCCGCACCATCTGGCGCGACATGACGAAGTTCTGGGGCCTCTTGTTCGGCATCAACTTCGCGATGGGCGTGGCCACCGGCATCGTGATGGAGTTCCAGTTCGGCATGAACTGGAGCTACTACAGCCATTACGTGGGCGACGTCTTCGGCGCGCCGCTGGCCATCGAGGGGCTGATGGCCTTCTTCCTCGAGGCGACTTTCGTCGGCCTGTTCTTCTTCGGCTGGGACAAGCTCTCCAAGGTCGGCCACCTGGTCACCACCTGGGCGGTGGCCATCGGCTCCAACTTCTCGGCGCTGTGGATCCTGATCGCCAACGGCTGGATGCAGAACCCGGTGGGCGCGGCCTTCAACCCGCAGACCATGCGCATGGAAGTGACCGATTTCTTCGCCGTGCTGACCAACCCGGTGGCGCAGGCCAAGTTCGTGCACACGGTGTCGGCAGGCTACACGGTCGCTTCCATCTTCGTGCTCGGCGTGTCGGCCTGGTACCTGCTGCGCGGGCGGCACCTGCAGCTGGCCAAGCGCTCGATGACGGTGGCCGCCTCCTTCGGCCTCGCGGCCTCGCTCTCGGTCGTGGTGCTGGGCGACGAGAGCGGCTACCTCTCGACCGAGCACCAGAAGATGAAGCTCGCCGCCATCGAAGCGATGTGGAAGACCGAGCCGGCGCCGGCCGCCTTCACCGCCTTCGGCTTCCCCGACCAGGAAACGCGCGAGACGCACTACGCGATCCACATCCCCGCGGTGATGGGGCTGATCGGCACGCGCTCGCTCACCACCGAGATCCCGGGCATCGACGACCTCGTGCACCGCGCCGAGCTCAACATCCGCGTCGGCATCTCGGCCTACGATGCCTTGCAGAAGATCCGCGCGGCCGGCAGCGAGACCGAAGTTCCGGAGTCGGCGCGCAAGATCTTCGAGGCCAACGGCCATGCGATGGGCTATGCGCTGCTGCTCAAGCGCTACGTCGACGACCCGCGGCAAGCCACGCCGGAGCAGATCGCCAAGGCCGCGCTGGACACCGTGCCGGCCGTGGCGCCCCTGTACTGGTCCTTCCGCATCATGGTCGGGCTCGGCATGTTCTTCATCCTGCTGACCGCCATCTTCTTCGTGCTCTCGGCGCGGCGCAGGCTCGACGCGCATCCGTGGCTGCTCAAGCTCGCGGTGTTCGCGATCCCGCTGCCGTGGATCGCCGCCGAGTGCGGCTGGATCGTGGCCGAGGTCGGCCGCCAGCCCTGGGTGATCGAGGGCGTGCTGCCGACCGCGGTGGCGGTGTCGAACCTCGGCGTCACCACGCTGCTGATCACCATCGCGGGCTTCGCGCTGATCTACACCGTGCTGTTCCTGATCGAGATGAAGCTGATGCTGAAGGCGATCCGCACGGGGCCGGAGGAACATCCGGTGCCGCCGCCCGCGGCCTATCGCGCCGAGGCCGACCCCGAGCTGGCCGCCACGCTGCCCCGCACACCTCTCGCCGCCGCAGATTGACCTCACGGAGCACGACATGATCCTGCACGAACTCATTTCCTACGAAACCCTGCGCCTGGTCTGGTGGCTGCTGCTCGGCGTGCTCCTGATCGGCTTTGCCGTGACCGACGGCTTCGACCTCGGCGCCAACATGCTGCTGCCCTTCGCCGGCCGCAACGATCTCGAACGCCGCGTCATCATCAACAGCGTCGGCCCGGTCTGGGAAGGCAACCAGGTGTGGCTGATCCTCGGCGGCGGCGCGATCTTCGCGGCCTGGCCGCAGCTCTACGCGGTGTCCTTCTCTGGCTTCTACCTCGCGATGTTCGCGATCCTCGTGCCATTGATCTTGCGGCCCGTGGCATTCAAGTTCCGCAGCAAGAATGACGATGCGCGCTGGCGCACGCGCTGGGACTGGACGCTGTTCGTCACCGGCCTGGTGCCCGCGCTGATCTTCGGCGTGGCCATGGGCAACGTGCTGCAGGGCGTGCCCTTCCGGCTGGCGCCCGACATGCGCATCTTCTACGAGGGTTCTTTCTTCGGCCTGTTGAATCCCTTCGCCTTGCTGTGCGGCCTAGTGTCGGTCGCGATGCTGGTGATGCACGGCAGCGCGTGGCTGCAGTTGAAGACCCAGGGACCGATCGCCGATCGTGCGCGCGCCTTCGGCAGCGTCGCGGCGCTGCTCACGCTGGTGCTCTATGCGCTGGCCGGCTATGTGCTGTGGAGCTGGGTCGACGGCTACCGGGTAACGAGCGCGCTGCCGACGGACGGGCCGTCCAACCCGCTGCTCAAGATGGTCGAAGTGCAGCCGGGCGCATGGTTCGCCAACTATGCGGCGCGGCCGTGGATGTGGGCGGCACCGGGCCTGGGATTGGCCGGCGCGCTGCTGGCCTTCGTGGGGCTGCGCCTGCGGCGCGAAGTGTTCACGCTGCTCGCCAGCGCGCTCGGCATCGTGGGCATCATCCTCAGCGTCGGCGCCTCGATGTTCCCCTTCATCCTGCCGTCGTCGATCGACCCGCGCGCCAGTCTCACGGTGTGGGATTCGTCATCGAGCCACCTGACGCTGTTCATCATGCTGGTGGTCACCGCCATCTTCATCCCGCTCATCGTGGCCTACACCAGCTGGGTCTACAAGGTGCTGTGGGGCAAGGTCGATGCGGACGCGATCAAGAACGAACGCGGTCACGCCTACTGAATCAAGAAAAGGAATCGAACCATGTGGTACTTCGCCTGGCTGCTGGGCCTCCCTCTCGCCGCGACCTTCGCGGTGCTCAATGCGATGTGGTACGAGCTGATGGACGACGAGGCGATCCGGCGCGACAAGCTCGAGAAGCCCTAGCTTGCTGACTGGCTCGCCCGTTTGGGCGCACGCCCGGCCGCAAGCCATTGTTCGACGAGCCGGCCTGAACCCTAGGCCCCCGCCTTCTTGCCCTTTGCCCCGGTGATGCGGTCCTTGAGCGTGAGCACCTTGCTCACCGTCGCGCCCATGCCCATCAGCTGCATTGCGGTCTCGGGCGCCAGGCGCTGCACATCGTCGAACCATTTCATGAGCCGGTCGATCAGGTCGTGCATCTCGCGCATGCGCTGCTGGGCGTGGCGCTCCTCGTCGCTCGTGGGTTCTTCGAGCAGTGCCATGCGCAGCATCGAGAGCGTCGGCTCGACCTCGCGGCGGCGCCGTTCCTCGGCCAGCACGCGGAAGATCTCCCAGACGTCGGCCGGCGCCTCGAAGTACTCGCGACGGTCGCCCGGCTGGTGGCGCAGCTGCACCAGCCGCCAGGCCTGCAGCTCCTTCAGGCCCATGCTCACGTTCGAACGCGAGAACTCCAGCATCTCGGCGATCTCGTCCGCGTTGAGCGCGCGCTGCGAGATGAAGATCAGCGCATAGATCTGGCCGACGGTGCGGTTGATGCCCCACTTGCTGCCCATCTCTCCGAAGTGGGCGACGAACTGGCGGTTGAGCGGGGGCAGGGGGTGAGAAGGCATCGGCGCATTTTCGCGCCGAATTGCTGTAGCTTCAAGAAAGACTGAAAACTCGTGCCGCTACTTCCATGGCGTCGGCGCGGGAACCTCGCAGGCCGGCTCGACATCGATGCTCTTGAAATCGGCCGGCGAGACGATCTCGAGGTACTCCATGTCGGGCGAGTAGTCGAAGAGGTAGTGCCGGATGCCGGGGCGCTGGTGCACCACGTCGCCGGCCTCGACCAGCGTCTCCTGGTCTTCGTACATGAACCTGGCCCAGCCCTTCACCATGATGACGATCTGGAACTCCGCCTCGTGCCGGTGCCAGCCGGTGCCCGCTTCCGGTGCCATGTTGGCCTTGACGAGGTGCGCAATGACCTTGCCGTGCGTGGCCTCGGCGATGCCCAGGTCGCGGTACAGGAAGAAGTCGCGCAATCCGCCCGAGACGTACTCGGTGTCGCCGGGCTTCACGTGGGAGAACTTCGTGTCGGTGCGGTCCAGCATGGGAACTCCTTGTGGCGGTGGGATGCTGCGTCGCAATATGCATAAAGCGTTCCCGCGTCGGGCTTGACAGCGGTGCCGCTCGCTTCGAAACTCAACCACATGGTTCACTCTGATGCAGACACCCTCGATGCCGTCTTCGCGGCGCTGTCCGATTCGACGCGCCGCGCGGTGCTCGAAACGCTGGGGGAGGGCGGCGGCCTCACCGTCACGGAACTCGCGCAGCCGCACGGCATGTCGCTCACCGGCTTCATGAAGCATCTGCGCGTGCTCGAGAACGCAGGGCTCGTCTCCCGCACGAAGGAGGGCCGCATCGTGCGCTGCGAGCTCTCGCCTCAGCCCATGCAGGAGGCCGCCGTGTGGTTGTCCCGCTATGAAAAATTCTGGGCCGAGCGCCTCGACGCCCTGGCCCGCTTCCTGTACCACCAAGAGGAGACCGCATGGCGAGCCCTGCCACCCGAGACGAAGAACGCCCCTCGCTCACCCTCCGCCGGCACTACGAAGTCGCGCCCGACAAAGTCTGGCGGGCGTGGACCGACCCGCAAGCGCTAAAGCTGTGGTTCGGCCCGGCCGAGATCGTCTCGGTGCCGGTCTCCGAGATCGACCTGCGCGTGGGCGGCCGCTTCCGCGTGGTGATGCTGGAAGCGAACGGCGAGCGGCACGAGGTCGGCGGCGTCTACCGCGAGATCGTTCCGAATCGCAAGCTGGTCTTCAGCTGGGCCTGGCACAGCACGCCCGAGCGCGAGTCGCGCGTGACGGTGCTGATCGAGCCCTCGGGCCGCGGCGCCGATCTCGAATTGCGCCACGACCAGTTCTTCGACGAGGCCGCGCGCGAAGGCCACGAACACGGCTGGACCGGCTCGCTGGTGAAGCTGGAGGCCTTGCTCGGCAGCGCGGAAGCGCCCTGATGGCGACAGCGCCGGCCGCAGTGCGCGAGGCGGTGGATGCGGTCTACCGCAGCGAGTCCCGCCGCATCTTCGCGACGCTGGTGCGCCTCCTGGGCGACTTCGACCTGGCCGAGGAGGCGCTGCACGACGGCTTTCGCGCGGCGCTCGAGCAATGGCCTGCGAGCGGCATCCCGGCCAGCCCGCGCGCCTGGCTGGTGTCGGCCGGGCGCTTCAAGGCCATCGACGGCCTCCGCCGCCGCGCACGCTTCGATGCCTGGGACGACGCAGGCGATGCGGCCGAGGCCATCGCCGACCCTGCGCTGGCCTGGGATGAGCGCGACGCCGATGCCGAGACGCTGGAGGACGACCGCCTGCGCCTCGTCTTCACCTGCTGCCACCCGGCGCTGGCGCCCGACGCGCAGGTCGCGCTGACGCTGCGCGAGGTCTGCGGCCTCGCGACCGAAGACATCGCCAATGCCTTCCTGGTGCCCGCGCCGACGATTGCGCAACGCATCGTGCGCGCGAAGGCCAGGATCCGCGAGGCCCGCATCCCCTACCAGGTGCCGCCCGTGGCCGAGCTGGCCGAACGGCTCGATGCCGTGCTGCGCGTGGTCTACCTGGTGTTCAACGAGGGCTATGCGGCCTCGTCCGGCGAGACGCTGACGCGTCCCGACCTGTCGGCCGAGGCGATCCGGCTCGGCCGGCTGCTGGTCAACCTGCTGCCAGAGCCCGAGGCCGTGGGCCTCTTGGCGCTGATGCTGCTGCACGAGTCGCGGCGTGCCGCACGAACCTCGGCATCGGGCGAGATGGTGCTGCTCGACGAGCAGGATCGCAGCCTGTGGAATCGGGCATCGATCGAGGAGGGCGCTGCCCTCGCGATGCGCGCGCTCTCGTCGCGCCGCTTCGGGCCCTACACGCTGCAGGCCGCCATCGCGGCGGTGCATGCCGAAGCCGCGGATGCGCAATCCACCGACTGGGCCCAGATCGCCGGGCTCTACGAGGTGCTGCTGCGCGCCGAGCCTTCGCCGGTGGTGGCGCTCAACCGCGCGGTCGCGATCGCGATGCGCGACGGGCCGGCGGCCGGCTTGGCGCTCATCGATGAAATCCTCGTGCGCGGCGAGCTCGCGGACTACCACCTGGCCCACGCGGCGCGCGCCGATCTGTGCCGGCGGCTCGGCCGCACGGCGGAAGCGAAGGCATCGTACGAGCGTGCGCTGGCGCTCGCGCGGCAGGCCCCCGAGCGGCAGTTTCTCGAGCGGCGGCTGGCTGAGCTTGCATCCTGAAACAAATTCGAGCGGGCGCGAATGTCGATCGGCGGCCTTTGCGTTCGACCAGTGGGTGTCAGTCACCCAATCCTTTTCTGGAGATGCACATGAAATACCTCTGCATGGTCTATTTCGACCCCAAGCTGCTCGCGACGATGACGCCGAGCGAGCGCGCCACGCTGGACGCCGATTCGATGGACTACGACAAGGAGCTCGATGCGCGCGGCCAACTGGTCGTCGCGGAAGCCCTGCAGTCGGTGAAGACGGCCAAGGTCGTGCAGGTGCGCAAGGGCACGATGTCGCGGACCGACGGCCCCTTCGCCGAAACCAAGGAGCAGCTCGGCGGCTTCATCCTGATCGACGTCCAGGACCTCAACGCCGCGATCCAGGTGGCCGCCAGGATCCCGCTCGCGAAGTACGGCAGCATCGAGGTGCGCCCCATCGCGAAGGTCGAGAGGATTGCGTCATGAGATACCTCTGCATGATCTTCGCCACCGACGAGCAGATGAGCGTGCTCTCGCCCGGCGAGATGCGCGACTTCGTCAACGCGCACCTGGACTACGACGACCAGTTGCGCGCGAGCGGGCATTTCGTCGAATCGGAAGGCCTGGAGGCGGCCCGCACTGCCGCCGTCGTGCGCGTGCGCAACGGCAAGCTGTCGGTGACCGACGGCCCCTTCGTCGAAACCAACGAACAGCTCGGCGGCTTCTACCTGGTCGAGGCCGCGAGCGACGAAGAGGCGGTGCGCATCGCCGCCGGCATTCCGTCCTCGCGCGTGGGCAGCATCGAGGTGCGCCCCGTGGTGGTCTGGGAGCACACGCCATGAGCCGCCGGGCCGTTCCCAAGGCGAATACCGCAGCGCGCAGCGCGGAGGTGATTCAATGAACGCCCCGGCCGCCGGCGCCAGGGCCAGCGCGCGCGAATGGATCGGCCTGGCCGTCATCGCGCTGCCCTGCATGATCTATTCGATGGACCTCACGGTCCTCAACCTGGCGGTGCCGCACCTGAGCGCCGCGCTGCATCCCAGCAGCGCCCAGATGCTGTGGATCGTCGACATTTATGGCTTCATGCTCGCGGGTTCGCTGATCACCATGGGCACGCTGGGCGACCGCATCGGCCGGCGCCGGCTGCTGCTGATCGGCGCGGCCTGCTTCGGCATCGCCTCGGTGCTGGCCGCCTTCTCGAGCAGCGCCGCGATGCTGATCGCCACGCGCGCGCTGCTTGGCATCGCAGGCGCAACGCTCGCGCCCTCGACGCTCTCGCTGATCCGCAACATGTTCCTCGACGCCCACGAGCGCAGCGTGGCCATCGGCATCTGGGTGGCGAGCTTCTCGGTCGGCGGCACCATCGGCCCGCTGATCGGCGGGGCGCTGCTCGAGCACTTCTGGTGGGGCTCGGTGTTCCTGATCGGCGTGCCGGTCATGGTGCTGCTGCTCGCGCTCGGGCCCTGGTTGCTGCCCGAGTACCGCGACACGCAGGCCGGGCGGCTCGACCTGCTGAGTGCGGCGCAGTCGCTGTTGTCCGTGCTCGCCGTCATCTATGGCCTCAAGCGCATCGCCGAAGCAGGCATGGGCGTGCTGCCGCTGGCGGCCATTGTGGTGGGCGTGGCGATCGGCATCGCCTTCATCCGCCGGCAGGGGCGGCTGGCCGATCCGCTGATCGAGCTGCGGCTGTTCCGCGTGCCGGCCTTCAACGCCGCGCTCGCGATCAACACGCTGGCTTTCTTCATCGCCTTCGGCGGGTTCCTCTTCATCGCGCAGTACCTGCAGCTCGTGCTCGGCCTGTCGGCCTTGCAGGCGGGCCTGTGGAGCGTGCCTTCGGGCGTGGCCTTTGCGCTTGGCTCCACGATCGCGCCGCGGCTGGTACGGCTGGTGCGTCCCGGCTTCGTGGTGGCCGGCGGCCTGCTCGTGGCCGCGGCCGGCTTCGCCTTGCTGAGCACGGTGGACCGCATCGACGGCCTGGTCAGGCTGGTCGTCGCCTACGGGGTTCTGTCGCTGGGGCTTTCGTTCGCCTTCACGCTGGCGGTCGATTTGATGGTCGGCACGGCGCCGCCCGAGCGTGCCGGTGCGGCATCGGCGATCTCGGAAACGAGCTCGGAGTTCGGCGGCGCGCTGGGCATTGCGGTGCTCGGCAGCGTGATCGTCGCCATCTACCGCCACGCCATGGGCGAGGCCCGGATCGACGGCGTACCAAAGGCCGCGCTCGAAGCCGCACGCGCCAATCTGGGTGTTGCTGCGGACACCGCGGCCGCGCTCCCGGGGCCTGCAGGCGCGGCCCTGTTCGATGCCGGGCGCGAGGCGTTCGCGCAGGCCTTCGAGACGACGGCCACCATCAGCGCAGCGGTGGCGCTGGCGGCCGCGGTGCTGGCCGCCATCATGCTGCGGCGTGTGGGATCGCCACCGGGCCAGCCGTCCGGCAATGTCGAAGTGACTTTGTTGGGATAATCCGCCGCATGAGCGGCAATACCTTCGGCACCCTTTTCGCGGTCACCAACTTCGGCGAGTCCCATGGTCCCGCGATCGGGTGCGTCATCGACGGCTGCCCGCCCGGCATGGCGCTCAGCGAGGCCGACATCCAGGGCGACCTCGACCGCCGCCGCCCCGGCACCAGCCGCCACGTGACCCAGCGCAACGAACCCGATGCGGTGCGGATCCTCTCCGGCGTGTACGAGGGCAAGACCACCGGCACGCCGATCGCGCTGCTGATCCAGAACACCGACCAGCGCAGCAAGGACTACGGCCAGATCGCGCAGCAGTTCCGCCCCGGCCATGCCGACTTCGCCTACTGGAAGAAATACGGCATCCGCGATCCGCGCGGCGGTGGCCGCTCCTCGGCACGGCTCACGGCGCCGATGGTCGCGGCCGGCGCGGTGGCCAAGAAGTGGCTCAACGAGAAGTACGGCACGGTGTTCCGCGGCTGCATGGCGCAGATCGGCGACATCGCGATCCCCTTCGAGAGCTGGGAGCACGTGCCGAACAATCCCTTCTTCGCGCCCATTGCCGACGTTTCCAAGCTCGAGGCCTACATGGACGCTTTGCGCAAGGCCGGCGACTCCTGCGGCGCGCGCATTCGCGTGACCGCATCGAAGGTGCCGGTAGGCCTCGGCGAGCCGCTGTTCGACAAGATGGATGCCGACATCGCCTGGGCCATGATGGGCATCAACGCCGTCAAGGGCGTGGAGATCGGCGCCGGCTTCGCGAGCGTCACGCAGCGCGGCACCGTGCACGGCGACTCGATCACGCCCGAGGGCTTCGAGAGCAACAACGCGGGCGGCACGCTCGGCGGCATCACCACCGGGCAGGATCTTGAGGTCAGCATCGCGATCAAGCCGACCAGCTCGATCATCAGCCCACGCCGGTCGGTCGATGTCAACAACCAGCCGGTCGAGGTTGTCACCAAGGGCCGGCACGACCCCTGCGTCGGCATCCGCGCGACGCCGATCGCCGAGGCGATGCTGGCGCTGGTCGTGATGGAGCATGCGCTTCGCAACCGCGCGCAATGCGGCGACGTGCAGGGAGAGCAGGAACAGGGGCAAGCCGACGCCGACGCGCGGCCGTCGCCACAGGCGTCTTTCCTCTAGTGCCGGCCCCGGCCCCGGCCCCTGCTGCGGGCGGCCGCGGCCACCTGCTGGCCTTCGCGGCACTCTCGGCCAGCTACTTCGCGCACATCGGCTTCTTCAATCCCTACCTGCCGCTGTGGCTGAAGGATCTGGGGCTGCCGATCTTCACCATCAGCCTCTTGACCTCGGTGCAGTCGATCACGCGGGTCTTCGCGCCTTATGCATGGGGCGCGCTGAGCGACCACACGGGGCATCGCGTGCTGCTGCTGCGCATCAGCGCGGCCGTGGCGCTGGTGTCCTCGTTCGGGCTGTGGTGGCACGGCGGCGCCTGGTGGCTGGGCCTGGTGCTGCTGGTGATGTTCACGCACACCAGTTCGATGATGTCGCTCACCGAAGCGGCCATGGCGCACCTGGTGGCCGGCGACTGGGGGCGCTACGGCCGCATCCGGCTCTGGGGCTCGGCGGGATTCCTGGTCACGGTCTTCTTTGCCGGCGAATGGTTCGAGCATTTCGGCATGGGGCACTTTCCAGCCTGGGCGGGCGGCACGCTCGCCATCGTGCTGATCGCGACCTTGCGCCTGCCCGACGTGCGCGAACCGGCGGCGGCCCACTCGATGGTGAAGGATCCGGTCGGGCCGGTGCTGCGCATTCCGGCGGTGCGCTGGTTCTTCATGTCGCTGTTCTTCCACGTGATGGCGCACTTCGCGGTCTACGGCTTTCTCTCGCTGTACCTCGATTCGCTCGGCTACGGCAAGGGGACCATCGGCTTGCTGTGGGCGCTGTCGGTGGTGGCCGAGATCGCCTGGTTCTACCTGCAGGGCCGGCTGCTGGGCTTGTTCGCGATGCCGCGCTGGCTCCTGATCTGCGGCGTCGCCGCCGTGCTGCGCATGGGGATCACCGCGGGATGCGGCCCCTGGGTCTGGGCGCTGGTGGCGGCGCAGGCCCTGCATGCGCTCTCGTTCGCAGCGCATCACACGGCCTGCATCGCGATGGTGTCGCGCCATTTCCCGGGGCGGCTGCGCGGACGCGGGCAGGCGCTCTTCACCGTGATCGGCTATGGCTTCGGCGGCGTGTTCGGCGTGCTGGCCGGTGGCGCGATCGCGCAGCAATTCGGCTATGTCGCGATGTTCGGCGTGGCGACCCTGCTTGCCGTGGTGGGCAGCATTTGCGCGTGGCGGGCGCAGCGGCTGGAAGCGGGCGGTTGACCTCCCGGCGACAGCTGGCTAAAGTAAGGATTCCTTACTTTAGGAATATTCCATGCTTGCCAAGATGACCTCCAAGAACCAGCTCACGCTGCCGCGCAGCGTGACGGACCAGGTCGGCGCCACGGAGTACTTCGACGTCGCGGTGCACGACGGCCAGATCGTGCTGACGCCGGTGCGCATCCAGCGCGGCGATGCGGTGCGCGCCAAGCTCGCGGCGCTGGGTCTGACCGATGCGGATGTTCGCAATGCCGTCGATTGGGCACGGCAGGGGGCCGAACCGGCTGCGCTGATGGCTGCCGAGCCGCCGCCTGCCTATCGCGTCAAGCGTGCGCGCTCGGCTGGCAGCGCTCCCACCAAGACCGGGCGCAAGGCCTGAGCGCGTGGCCGCCCGGCGGGTGGTGTTCGACACCAATGTGGTTCTTTCGGCCTTGCTGTTCGGCGGACCGGCGACACGGCGGCTGCGCGAGCTGTGGCAGCAGGGCGCGTGCACGCCGCTGGTCAGCACGGCGACCGCAGGCGAACTGGTGCGCGTGCTGGGCTATCCGAAGTTCAGGCTTTCACCACAGGAGCGCGAGGAGCTGTTGGCCGACTATCTTCCCTTTGCGCAGGTCGTGACGCTGCCCGATCCGCCGCCCGTCGTACCAGCGTGCCGTGACCCCTTCGACGTGCCCTTCCTGCAACTCGCGGTCACGGGCAAGGCGACGCTGGTGACGGGCGACCGCGATCTCCTGGTGCTGTCAGGGGCAACCAAGTTCCCCATCCTCGCCATCGAGCCGTTCATCGAGGGATTCGCTTCCCTCTGAAGGCCTCAGTTCAGCTTGTCGCGCCGCGGCATGTCGGCGCCGCGCCGCGAACAGGTGATCGCGGCGGCCCGGGCGGCAAAGCGCAGCAGATCGACGAGCGATGCATGGCCGAGCGCCGACAGCGCCTCGGGTGTGAGTGCATCGTGCTCGTCCAGCCAGGTCAGGAGGGCCGCCTGGAAGGTATCGCCCGCGCCCACCGTGTCCACCACCTCGGTCTCCGGCGCCGGCACGTCGGCCTGCGCCGCCCCGGTCCACGCGCTCGCCCCATGGCGGCCGCGCGTCACCGCGACCAGGTTCACGCCCCGCTCGAGCCAGCGTGCCGCCACGTGCTCCGGCTTTTCGGCCGGATAGAGCAGGCCCAGGTCTTCGTCGCTGACCTTGACCAAGTGCGCGATCGACACCATCTGCTCGACCACCGCGCGCCAGTGCGCGAGGTCGGGCTCGACGTTGAGGCGCACGTTGGGGTCGTAGGCGATCAGGCGCCGTTCGCGCTCGCGCGCCGCCAGGGCGCGCAGCGCGCTTCCGACCGGCTCCACCGCGAGCGCGTAGGAGCCGAACTGCAGCACGCGCGCCGCTGTAGGCAGCGCCGGCAGCGTGTCGTGCGTGATCTGCCGGTCCGCCGCGCCCGTGCCGTGGAAGGCGTAGCGCGGCACGCCTACAGCGTCGACGCTGATCACACTGAGCGTGCTCGGTGCGTCGCTGCGCAGCACCAGCGAGGTGTCGACGCCTTCGGCGCGCAGCGAGGCCAGCAGGCGCTCGCCGCAGGCATCGGTCGACAGTCCCGCCAGGAAGGCCACCGGCCGTTCTAGCCGGGCCAGCCCCTGCGCCACGTTGAGCGGCGAGCCGCCGATGCGCGCATCGAGCGTCATGCCGGTGGCCGTCCATTCGCCCGTGTAGACATCCATCAGGGCTTCGCCGCAGACGACAAACATCTCATCCTCCAGAAAGTGCCAGGTTAGATAGCGACAAACATTCGTGAAACACCGCGGAACCGGCTTTGCCGGGCCGCTGGTGTTGCCCCCGGAAGGGGGTTGGCGGACCACACGAAGTGGGGGAGCCTGGGGGAGAGCTTTATCTCGGCGCCTGCCAGCCCTTGTAGTCCTTGACGTTCGTGCGCGTGATCAAGGTCGAGGGCAGCAGTGTCATCGGATTGGCGGGCTTCTTGCCGTTCATGATGTCCTGCCCGATCTCGACCGCCTTCTGCGCAATCATGTACGGGTCCTGGCTGGCCGAGGCCTGTACCTGCGTGTCGCTCTTGAGCGCCGTCTCGATGTCGGGCGCGCCGTCGACCGAGGTGATGACGATGTTCTTGCGGTTGAGCTGCCTGGCCGCGAGATCGGTGCCGATGGCCTGCGGATCGTTGATCGCGAACACGGCGTCGATCTTCGGGAAGCGCGTCAGGTGGTTCTGCATCACGTTGAGGCCGCCTTCGCGCGAGCCCTTGGCGTCCTGGTCGTCCGACAGGATCTTGATGTCGGGGCTCTTCTTCAGCACCGTCTTGCAGCCGTTGACGCGGTCGATCACGGCCGATACCTGCGGGCCGTTCTGGATGATCACATTGCCCTTGCCGCCGAGCTTCTCGACGATGTACTGGCAGGCGAGCTCGCCGGCCTGCACGTTGTTGGTCTGCACGGTCGCATCGGCGCCGTTGGCCGCCACGTCGACGCCCACCACGACGATGCCGGCCTTCTTCGCCTTCTGCAGCGCGGGCTCGATGGCCTTGGCGTCGACCGCGTTGACGAGGATCATGTCCGCGCCCGAGGCGATGAAGCCGTCGATCTGCGAGAACTGCTTGTTGAGGTCGTAGTCGGCCGACAGTGCATTGACCTTGGCATTCGGGCTGTACTGCTTGACCTTGGCTTCGGCGCCCTTGGCGAGCGAGACGAAGAAGGGGTTGCCGAGCGAGCCGAGCGTGATGCCGACGCTCTTGATCTGCTTGTTCTGGGCCTGCGCCGCCGGGGCAGCGAGGGCCGCGGCGATCACGGCGAGTGCGAACAATGACTTGCGCATGGAATAGTCTCCTGGTCGTGGTTGGGGAAATGAAAGGGGTTCAGGTACGAGCCGAGTCCTTGCGGCGGTAGCGGTCCAATGCGACGGCGCCGATGATCACCAGGCCCTTGACGATGTACTGCCAGATGTCCGAGACACCCATCAGGATCAGGCCGTTGGTCAGCACCGCGATGATCAGCGCGCCGATCAGCGTGCCGAGGATCGAGCCGGTGCCGCCGACGAAGCTGGTGCCGCCGAGGATCACCGCCGCGATGGCGTCGAGTTCGTACGAGGCGCCGAGCTGCAGGCCATTGGCCGCATAGAGCCGTGCCGAGGCCATGACCCCGCCCAGGCCCGAGAGCAGCCCCGAGGTGCAGTAGACGAACAGCAGCACCGCCCAGACCTTGATGCCCGCCAGGCGCGCGGCTTCGGGATTGCCGCCGACCGAGTAGATGTTCAGGCCCAGCACGGTGCGGCGCAGGATGAACCACGACAGCGCCACCACTGCGAAGGCGATGATCACCAGCCAGGGCACGCCCAGCACCTCGCCGTTGCCGATGAAGGCGAAGGGCAGCTGCGGGTTGAACACGGTGGTGTCGTTGCCGAGCAGCCGCGCGATGCCGCGCACCGCGGTCAGCGAGCCCAGCGTCACGATGAAGGGCGGCAGTTTGACGAAGGCGATCAGCACCCCGTTGATCAGGCCGAACAGCAGCCCGCAGGCCAGGCCGGCGGCAATGCCGAGCATGCCGAACTCCGGCACGTTCGACACCAGCATTGCCACCACTGCGGAGGCCGCGAGGATCGAGCCCACCGACAGATCGATGCCGCCGGTGAGGATCACGAAGGTCATGCCGGCGGCCAGCACGATATTGATCGAGGCCTGCTGCGTCATGATCGACAGGTTCTGCAGGCTGAAGAAGTTGTCGCTCGCGAAGCTGAAGCCGATGCACAGAAGCACCAGCACCGGCAGCATGCCGAGCGCACGCATGATTTCGCGGCCGGAAGCGCCGCTAAGCGCGCGGGGCAGGGCGGGGTTGGCCGGCGCCGGGAAGGCGGGGGAGGTCTGCTTGCTCATGGGGATGTCTCCTGTTGCGCCGTCTGTCTCAGTGCAGCACGGGCGCGTGGGTGGCGGCCGCGCCGGTGGCGAGCGCGACGATGTTTTCCTGGGTGATGGGCAGGCCGCTCGCGCCGCCCACCTCGCCGACGAGATGGCCTTCGCGCATCACGATCACGCGGTCGCAGATACCCACCACCTCGGCCAGTTCGCTCGAGATGACGAGCACCGCGACGCCGCGCCGCGCCAGCTCGTCGATCAGGCGGTAGATCTCGCTCTTGGCGCCGATGTCGACGCCGCGCGTCGGCTCGTCGAGGATCAGCACCTTCGGCGCGAGTTCGAGCAATCGGGCGAGCAGCACCTTCTGTTGGTTGCCGCCGGACAGCGAGCCGACGTTGACCCGCGCCGAGGGCACGCGGATCGACAGCTGCGCGATCGCGTCGCGCGCGCGCTGGGCGGCGCGCTTGCCGTCCATCACGCCGCCGGCGTTCGCGTCGCGCGGGCACACCATCACGTTGATGTTGTCGCGCACCGATTGGTCGAGAAACAGGCCCTGGCCCTTGCGGTCCTCGGTCAGGTAGAGGATGCCGGAGCGGATCGCGTCGATGGGCCTGGCGATCTTCAGCAGCGCGCCGCTGCCGTTGAGGGAGACTTCGCCGCCGGTGCTCGGATCGGCGCCGAAGATCAGGCGTGCCAGCTCGGTGCGGCCGGCGCCGACCAGGCCGGCCAGGCCGAGCACTTCTCCCGCATGCAGCTCGAAGCTGCAGTCGTGCACGCGCCGGCCGTCGCTGAGGCCGCGCACCGTGAGCGCCTTGTCGCCGGTGTGCTGGCCGTGGTGTTCCTTGCGGTAGAAGCCCGAGAGATCGCGGCCCACCATCATCTTCACCAGCTTGTCGCGCGAGAGCTCGGCGCGGGTCAGCGTGCCGACGTAGGCGCCGTCGCGCAGCACGGTGACCTCGTCGGCGAGCTCGTCGATCTCGTCCATGCGGTGGCTGATGTAGAGGATCGCCAGGCCTTCGTCGCGCAGGCGCTTGATCAGCGCGAACAGGCGGTCGGTCTCGTGGGTCGATAGCGGTGTGGTCGGTTCGTCCATCACCAGGATGCGGCAGTCGAAGTGCACCGCGCGCGCGATCTCGACCAGCTGCCGCTGCGCGATCGAGAGCGTCGCGACGCGGGTCGCCGGGCCGAAGTCGGCGCCCAGGCGCTGCAGCGTCGCCTCGCAAGCGCTGGCCATGCCGGCGCGGTCGACCAGGCCGCCGCGTCGCAGCGCCCGACCCATGTAGATATTCTCGGCCACGCTGAGGTTGGCCGCGAGGCTCAGTTCCTGGTAGATCACCGACACGCCGAGGTGCTTGGCCGCGAGCGGGCCGTCGATGTGGACCTGCTTGCCGTCGATCAGGATCTCGGCGCCGGGGTCGGGCATGTAGGCGCCCGACAGCACCTTCATCAGCGTCGACTTGCCGGCGCCGTTCTCGCCCATCAGCGCATGCACGTGGCCGGCGCTGGCGCGCAGCCGCACGTCCTGCAGCGCCTTGACGCCGGGGAAGGTCTTGGAAATCTTGCGCAGCTCCAGCAGCGCGGGGGGTGCTTCATGCATTCGCTGTCTCCGGGTGGCGGGGGCGTGAACGTCCGCGCAGCACGTCCGCGCGCGGCGAGAAGTTGAAGAACATTGGCAGGCTGGCCGCGCCGATCGCGCCGGCGTCGGCGCGGAAGCTGCCGCGCAGGATCCGCGGGGTCTGGCGCGCCTCGGGCGCGATCGCGCGCAGGCCTTCGTCGAGGCGCTTCATGAGCTCGTCGATCAGGCCGCTGTCGATGTCGCAGTCGATCACCACCACCGGCAGGTCCAGCACGGCCAGCGATGCGCGCGTCGAAGGCACCAGCGCATCGACGCAGTCGTCGAGCCATTCGCGCACCTCGGGCCGGCCGGACTTGACGCAGGCCTCGAGCTCGGCATGGCCGCGCACCGCGATGCCGTGGTGGCGCAGGTGGCGCGCCAGCGCGTTGAGCGAGGCGCGCGAGAGCAGGATGTCCCAGCGCCGGTCCGACACCGGGGCCGAGGCCAGGCGGCTGGGCGGCACCGGCATCAGGCCGAGGTCGGCCGCGTTGCCGGTGGGGCCGCGCAGGCTTTCGCCGCCGATCACCGCACCTGCGCCGAGTGCCGCGCCGATGAAGATGTAGAGGAAGTCGTTCTCCTCGCGGCCGATGCCGAAGAACAGCTCCGCGATCGCGGCCGCGTTGCCGTCGTTTTCCTTGAAGACGGGCTGGTCCACGGCGCGCGCGAGCATCGCGCCGAAGTCGACCTCGTCCCAGATGCGGAAGTCCGCCTTCAGGTCGAGTTCGCGCAGCCAGCTGCCGAGGTTGTAGGGCTGCGCCAGGCCGACGCCCATGAGCCGGCGGTGCTGCGCCGCGTCGAGCGTGGCCATCATGCGGCTCACGTCCTTGTGCACCAGCGCCAGCGCACGGTCGGGGTGGGGCAGCAGCAGGTCGTGCGCCGCACGGGCCAGGATCTTGCCGCCGAGGTCGATCATCACCGTCTCGATGCTGGTGCGGTCCAGCCGCACGCCGATGCCGTAGGCGCCTTCGGGATTGACGCGGTAGAGCCCGGCGGGCTGGCCGCGCTGGCCTTCCTGCCGGCGGCCCGCGGGTTCGATCAGCCGCGATTCCTCGAGCGACTGCACGATGCTGCCGACCGCCGTGTTCGTGAGCTGGGCCCAACGTGCCAGATCCGCCTTCGACGCCTCGCCGGCCCGGCGCAGCCGCTGCAGCAGGCTGCGCTCGTTGTAGAGGCGCAGGTTGACCGAGTTGGTGCCCCGACCGGGACCGGCTGTCGTCACTGGCTGTCTCCTGGCCCCGATGCCGAGGCGCAATTAATTAATTCAAGTTGAATAAATAGTAGAAGCAAGCGCCGGCGAGCCATCCAGGGTTAACCCGGAAAAATGCAAGAAAGTATGTGTTGGGGCCCGTTGCGCACGTCGTGAAGGGGTGCGAAAGCAAGACCGTATCGGTCAGGGCATCCTGTCCCGTGAACCCGGGGACAAACCCCGATTCCGCGCGAAAGTCGCACGAGATTGATCGATGATCGATCGAACCCCCTGTCCGCGACATTGCCGGCGCTCCGGGGGCGCACCTACAGTCGCCTCGCCCCATCCCAACGGAGACACACATGAGCAAACCCCAGGAGCACGAGCCGCAAGGCCGGCACCAGTCGAAGAAGGCCGCCGCCAGCGGCTGGATCGGCTCGGCCCTCGAGTACTACGACTTCTTCATTTACGCCACCGCAGCAGCGCTGATCTTTCCGCAGATCTTCTTTCCCAAGGGCGATCCGAATATCGCCATCGTCGCCTCGCTCGCGACCTATGGCGTCGGCTACGTGGCGCGGCCGATCGGCGCCTTCTTCCTGGGCCACTGGGGCGACACCCACGGCCGCAAGCAGGTGCTGATCCTGTGCATGTTCCTGATGGGCTTCTCGACCATCGCCGTCGGCCTCTTGCCCACCTACGACCAGGTCGGCCTGCTGGCGCCGGTGCTGCTCGTGATCTGCCGCCTGGTCCAGGGCTTCGCGGTGGCCGGGGAAATCTCGGGCGCCAGCTCGATGATCCTGGAGCACGCACCCTTCGGGCGCCGCGGCTTCTTCGCCAGCTTCACGCTGCAGGGCGTGCAGGCCGGCCAGATCCTGGCCGCGGCGGTGTTCCTGCCGCTCGCGCACTACATGCCGGAGGATGCCTTCAACAGCTGGGGCTGGCGCATTCCCTTCCTCTTGAGCTTCATCGTCATCGTCGCCGGCTACATCATCCGCCGCGAGGTCGACGAGACGCCCGCCTTCGCCGAGGAAGGCAGCAAGCAGCAGCGCCCGCGCTCGCCGATCGTCGACGCCTTCAAGTACAGCTGGAGGGACATGCTGCGCGTCGTGCTGATGGCGCTGATGAATGTGATCCCCGTGGTCGCCACCATCTTCGGCGCGGCCTATGCGGTGCAGTCCGCCTACGGCATCGGCTTCGCGAAGGACATCTACCTGTGGATTCCCGTGCTCGGCAACATCCTCGCGGTGCTGGTCATTCCATACGTCGGCAACCTCTCGGACCGCATCGGCCGCAAGCCGCCCATCGTCTTCGGCGCGCTGGCCTCGGGCCTCCTGGCCTTCGGCTACCTCTACGCGATCAGCATCAAGAACGTGCCGCTCGCGATCTGCATGTCGCTTTTGATGTGGGGCGTGGTCTACCAGGGCTACAACGCGGTGTTCCCGAGCTTCTACCCCGAGCTGTTCCCGACCCGCACCCGCGTCTCGGCGATGGCGATCTCGCAGAACATCGGCACCGCCGCCACCGCCATGCTGCCGGCGCTGTTCGCCACGGTGGCGCCTCCCGGCGCGGCCAACATCCCGCTGATCGTGGGCTCGCTGGCCTTCGGCATCACGGTCATCTCGGCACTCGCCGCGCTGAGCGCCCGCGAGACCTATCGCATCCACATGAACGACCTCGGCAATCCCGACGCGGCGCCCGTGCCGAAGCCGGAATACGAGCGCCTGCGCGAACAGACGCTGGCCGACGCGAGGATGGCGAAGGCCGCGGTCTGAAGGAAACCCCGTTCGCCCTGAGCTTGTCGAAGGGCTGCGCGTGGCTTCGACCCTTCGTCGAGCTCAGGGCAGGCCAGGCTCAGCCCGAACGGTAGTTGGCAGCGCGATCAGATCAGGTTGCGCATCGCCTGCGCCGTTTCGCGCAACACCGGGAGGACGCGGGCGACCGCGTCCTCGCTGCTTTCATGGCCCATGGGCATCGTGATGTTGAGCGCGCCCACCAGGTCGCCGTGCCGGTCGCGCAGCGGCACGGCGATGCCGCGCGAATTGAGGTCCAGCTGCTGCTCCGAGAGGGCCCACCCCTGCGCGCGGATGCGCGCGAGTTCGAGCTTCATGCGCTCCTTGCTCGCGATGGTGTGCGAGGTGAAGACGGTGAGCTCGTGCGTGGCCAGCCAGTGGCCGAGTTCCTCGTCGCCGCGCATCGCCAGCATCAGCATGCCCGAGGCCGTGACCTGCGCCGGCACCCGCGCGCCCAGTACGTAGCCGGTGCTCATGCTGCGGTTGGGGCCGTTGCGCGCGATGTAGACCACCTCGTCGCCGTCCATCACGCTCAGATACGCGATCTCGTGCGTGCCGGCGGCCACCCGCTGCAGAAAGGGCTGCACTATGCGCGGCAGGCGTGCCGATTCGAGGTAGGACTGGCCCAGGCGCAGCACCCGCGGCGTCAGCCAGAACAGCTTGCCGTCGCCCGCTACGTAGCCCATGTGCTGCAGCGTAAGCAGGTAGCGGCGCGCGGCGGTGCGCGTCATGCCGGTGCGCTGGCCGGCTTCGCTCGCCGTCATGCGCGGGTGGGCGTCGTCGAAGGCCTCGATGATGGACACGCCGCGCTCCAGGCCGGCGATCCAGTCGCGCTTGTCGAGTTCGGGTGGAGCGGGGCGAGTGTCGAGGTTCATTGAGGACAAACCCTGGAATCGTTCGATGATCGATCACTATAGAACGATCAACGCGCTATTCTCGCGCCACCGACTTGGATCGTGCAAGTGGGAACCCTACATTAGCGACCATTCCTGCCAAATTGCGCGATAGCCGAACAACTCCGAGCGAGACGCCATCATGTTCCCCTCCATTGCAGGCAGCACCGACCTTTACCTGCTCCCCGGCGATCCGGTGACCAACGTGCGCCTGCCGCGCATGTTCAACAGCGTCTTCGAGCGCTTCGGCATCGACGCGGTGATGGCGCCGGTGCAGGTGGCGACGCGCGACTTCGCCGTCTTCGTCAAGGCCGCCTTCCTCGCCAGGAACGTGCGCGGCATGGTGATCGCGCCGCCGCACAAGCCGCTGGTGGTGGACCTGCTCGACGGCGCCGGCCTGTTCGGCCGCGTCGCCGGCTCCGTCAACGTGGTGCGGCGCATCGCCAACGGCGAGCTCGAGGGCGATCTCTTCGACGGCGAGGGTCTCCTGGGCGCGCTGGACCACTACAACATCCCGTTCCGCGGCAAGCGCGTGCTGATCCTCGGTGCCGGCGTCAGCGCCGCGGCCATCGGCGTCGCGCTGGCCGAGGGCGGCACGGTCCACGGCGCCGAGCACATCGCCTTCCACGACACCTCGGCCGGCAAGGCAGCAGGGGTCGCGGCCAAGCTCGATGCCTTCTTCGACGCGACCACGGTCGCGGTCGACAGCAGCGATCCCGAAGGCTACGACCTGGTCATCAACGCCACGCCGATGGGCCTGAAGGAGGGCGACACCTTGCCGGTGGACGTGGAGCGCATGGACGCCCACGCGGCGCTGTTCGACATCCTGCTGCGCAACCAGCCCACGCCGCTGGTGCGCGCCGCCCGCGCGCGCGGGCTCAACGCGCAGGCCGGCTTCGAGATGCTGATCCAGCAGATGCCGTACTACCTCGACTTCTTCGGCCAGACGGCCGCGGCGCATGGTGTGCGCGACGACGCGCGTTTCCTGCGCGAGCTGATCTACCCAGCCGCAATGGCGGCCGAGATCGACGCCCCGCTGCGCTACCACTCCGACAGCGTGGCCTGAAAGGGCGCGCGCAAAGCATCATGGCCATCTCCCTCGACCGTTTCGGCTTCAACACCGTCACCATGGGCGGCGACCTCGGGCACAAGCTCGAATGCATGAAAGCCGCGGGTTTTTCCGGCGTTGAGCTGTGGGCGCGCGACCTGATCGCGCACCCCGCCGGCGTCGAGAAAGCGGCCGAACTGGTGAAGGCCAGCGGCCTCAAGGTCACCGACTTCCAGCCGCTGCGCGATTTCGAATGCGCGCCCGACGCCATGCGGCCGCACCGGCTCGAGATGGCGCGCGAACAGCTGCGCCAGATGGCGCTGGTCGGCGCCGACCTGCTGCTGGTGTGCTCCACCACCTCGCCGCTGGCCATCGACGATCCGGAGCGCGCGGCCGAAGACTTGCGCACGCTCGCGACGCTGGCCACGCCGCTCGGCATCCGCATCTGCTACGAGGCCCTGTCCTGGGGCCGCCACGTCAACCGCTGGCACCAGGCCTGGGACATCGTGAAGCGCTGCAACCGCCAGAACGTGGGCCTCAATCTCGATTCCTTCCACATGTCGGTGCACGGCGACGACACGCCCGAGACGCTCGCGCAGCTGGCCCAGGTGCCGGTCGAGAAGATCTTCCTGGTGCAGCTGGCCGACTACTTCTTCGAGTACAGCGACCGCCAGGCCGACATGATCGAGCTCGCGCGCCACCAGCGCCTGTTTCCGGGCGAAGGCCTGCACGACGTGCGCGACCTGGTGCAGCTGCTCGAGGACAAGGGCTACCGCGGCCACTACACCTTCGAGGTGTTCAACGACGACTATGTGAATTCCGACCCCATGGTGGTCGGCCAGCGCGCCATGAAGAGCGCGCGCTGGATTAGCGAGAGCCACGTGAGTACCAGCAATTCAACCCCAAGGAGACAAGCATGACCATCGTTCAGTCGCGTCGATTCGCGATCCAACTCATCGCCGCCTGTGCCGTGGCCGCGGGCGCTTCAGGCGCCTTCGCGCAGAACACGATCAAGATCGTCAACATCGTGGAGCTCTCGGGCGGCGGTGCGACCGCCGGCACCAACTTCAAGAACGGCGTCGAGCTGGCGGTGAAGGAGATCAACGCCTCGGGCGGCATCCTCGGCAAGAAGATCGAGTCGAGCACCAGCGACACGCAGAGCAATCCCGGCGTCGCCAAGGGCCTGACGCAGAAGGCGGTGGACAACGAGGTCTTCGCCATCTTCGGCCCCGTGTTCTCGGGCTCGATCATGGTCAGCATGGCCGAGAGCCGCCGCGCCGAGATTCCCAATTTCACCGGCGGCGAGGCGGCCAGCATCACGCAGCAGGGCAACAAGTACATCTTCCGCACCAGCTTCACGCAGACCACCGCGATGCCGAAGGTCGCGCGCTACATCGACCAGCAACTGAAGGCGAAGACGCTGGCCATGATCTACGTGAACAACGACTTCGGCAAGGGCGGCCTCGATTCGATGAAGAAGGCGCTGGCCGCCACGCCGGTGAAGATCGCGGCCGAGATCTCGACCGAGCCGGGCCAGATCGACTTTTCCGCCGCGGTGCTGCGCGCCAAGCAGAGCAATGCCGATGCGCTCTTCGCCTACAGCAACGAGGAAGAGTCGGCGCGCCTGCTGCGCGAGCTGCGCAAGCAGGGCTGGACCAAGCCGATCATCGGCGAGACCACGCTCACCGGTCAGAAGGTGATCGACCTCGCGGGCGAGGCCGCCAACGGCGCGATCGCGCACGTGGGGCTCACGGTCGACGCGCCGAACCCGGCCATCCGCGCCTTCCGCGCCAAGTTCGAGAAGGAGTACAAGTACGTCTCGGACCACAACGGCATGAAGGGCTACTCGGGCATCTACCTGTTGAAGGCTGGGATCGAGAAGGCCGGCAAGCTCGACCGCAAGGCCGTGGCCGCCGCGCTGCACGGCCTAAAGGTAAGCACTGCGCAGCAGCCCGGCGTGCTGATGGACGTCAGCGTCGACGCCAACGGCGACCTCGACCGCGAAAGCTTCATGGTGGAGGTGAAGAACGGCAAGCAGGAAGTGATCGCCACGCTGCCGGCCCTGGGCGCAGCCGCCAAGTAGCCCCACCATGACGGACTTCATCCAGCTCTTCTTGAGCGGGCTGGCCACCGGCAGCATCTATGCGCTGGCTGCGCTGGGCTTCACGTTGCTGTGGCAGGCCAGCGGCACCATCAACTTCGCGCAGGGCGAGTTCGTGATGCTGCCGGCCTTCGCGATGCTCGCCTTCATGTCCTTCGGCGCACCACTCTCGCTGAGTTTCGTGCTGACGATCGTGGTGGCGGTGTTCGTGCTGGGCTGGCTCTTCAAGCGCGGCCTGGTCGATCCGCTGTTCAAGTTCGGGATGATGCCGATCGTGGTGGCCACCATCGGCCTGTCGATCGCGCTGCGCAACGGCGTGCGCGCCGGCTACAGCGCCGAGGCCCATCCGTTCCCCAGCCTCTTCGCCGACAAGCTCTTCAACGTGGCGGGGGTCACCGTCACGATGGCCGACCTCGGCACCTTCGGGCTGGCGGTGGCGATCGTGCTGGCCACGCAGGCCTTCATCTCGAAGACCGTGACCGGCCGCGCGATGCAGGCCGTGGCGCAGAACACCGAGAGCGCGAGCGTGCTGGGCATCAACGTGCCGCGCATGATCTTCTACACCTTCGCCATCAATGCGGCGCTGGCGGTGGCGGCGGCGCTCTTGGTCACACCCACCTACCTCGCCAAGTTCGACATGGGCGAGGGCCTGGGCACCAAGGCCTTCTTCGCGGCCATCATCGGCGGCTTCAACAACTCGCGCGGCGCGCTGCTCGGCGGCCTGATCGTCGGCGTGGCGGAGAACCTGGCCTCGGCCTACATCTCGCCGGCCTACAAGGACGCGGTGGCGCTGGTCATCTTCATGGTCGTGATCCTGTTCAAGCCGCAAGGCCTGCTGGGCAAGAAAGAGGAGCGCAAGGTATGAAGAAGATGCACCTCGCGCTGATCGCCGTGGCTGCGGCCGCGCTGCTGATCGCGCCCAACTTCCTCAAGAACTACGGCATCTACCTGCTGAGCTACTGGCTGGTGTTCATCATCGCCACCATGGGGCTCAACCTGACGGTGGGCTATGCGGGCCAGAAGTCGCTGGGCCATGCGGCCTTCTTCGGCATCGGCGCCTACACGGTGGCGATCCTCATGAAGGCCGGCATCAGCTTCTGGCTGGGCCTGCCTGCGGCGGCGCTGCTGTGCTTCGCGGTCGGCCTGGTGCTGGGCTTTCCGGCGCTGCGCGTGCAGGCGATCTACCTCGCCTTCGCCACGCTGGGCTTCAACACCGCGATCTGGCTCTTGATGCGCAACGAGGAGTGGCTGACCGGCGGCACCTTCGGCATCAACAACATCCCGCGGCCCGAGCTGGCCGGGCTGTCGCTGGAGGGCAACCTGGCCTACTACTACTTCGTGCTCGCCGTCGCCGTGCTGCTCGCGCTCCTGCTGTGGGGCCTCCTGCGCTCGCCCTGGGGCAAGGCCTTCACCGCGCTGCGCGACAACCCGATCCGCGCCGAGAGCCTGGGGATCAGCGTGCGCAGCTACACCTTGCTGAGCTTTGCCATCGGCGCCGCCTATGCGGGCATCGCCGGCGCGCTGTTCGCCTCGCTGGTGCAGTTCATCGAGCCGGCGCCCTTCACCGTGGCGGCCTCGATCATGATGTACCTGATGGTGGTGGTCGGCGGCCCCGGCTACTTCTGGGGGCCGGTGCTGGGCGCGGCCGTCGGCGTGATCGTGCCCGAGTGGCTGCGCGACGTGCCGGGCGTGGCCGACTGGTACCTGCCGCTGTTCGGCGCCGCCGTGGTGGTGCTGATGGTCTGGCTGCCGGACGGCCTGCTCTCGATCCCCGATCGGATCCGGGCACGCCGCGAAGCGCGCGAGGCCTCGGCCGCGCGCTCCGCTGCTGCCGCGAGCATGGGAGCTGCCACATGAACGCCGTGCTTGCGGAAGCTATCGTGCCGGAGCAGCAAGTGGTGCCGGTTCTTCGCGTGACCGATCTCAGCAAGGCCTACGGCGCCATCCAGGCCGTCGGCGGCGTGAGCTTCGAGGTGCGCCCCGGCGAGATCTTCGGCGTGATCGGTCCCAACGGCTCGGGCAAGACCACGCTGTTCAACAGCATGCTGGGCCAGATCGCACCCGATGCCGGCCGCATCGAACTCAAGGGCGAGGACGTCACAAAGCTGGGTCCGCTCGAGCTCAACCGGCGCGGCGTCGGCCGCACCTTCCAGACGCTGCAGGTGTTCGGCAAGATGACGGTGCGCGAGAACCTGATCGTCGCGGCGCAGGAACACCAGGGCAGCATGTTCAGCCGCATGTTCGCGCCCGGCGACTCGGGCCTGGGGCCGAAGGCCGACGCGCTGATCGACCAGTTCCGCATCCGCCACGTCGCGAACAAGAAGGCCGGCACGCTCTCCTACGGCCAGCAGAAGCTGGTGGACATCGGCATGGCCTTCATGAGCGAGCCCGACCTGGTGCTGCTCGACGAGCCGTGCGCAGGCGTCAATCCCAGCCTGGTCGGCGGACTCTCGACCCTGCTGAAGGACCTGAATCGCACGCGCCGCGGCAGCTTCGTCGTGATCGAGCACAACATGGACTTCGTGATGGACCTGTGCCACCGCATCATGGTGATGGTCGAGGGCAAGGTCATGGCGATCGGCACGCCGGCCGAGATCCGCGCCAACAAGCAGGTGCTCGACGCCTATCTCGGGAATTGATCATGACCACCACCGACACCTGCATCGAATTCGACAACGTGCTGGCGGGCTACAAGGATTTCATGATCCTCAACAACCTGTCCTTCAAGGCCAGGCGCGGCAAGATCACGCTGCTGCTCGGGCCCAACGGTGCGGGCAAGTCGACCGTGCTCAAGACGCTGTTCGGCCTGCTCAAGGTGCGCAACGGGCGGGTCCTGCTCGATGGCGAAGACATCACCGGCGCCAGTCCCAAAGACCTGCTGGTGAAGCACGGCATTGCCTTCGTGCCGCAGGGGCGCAATCTGTTCGGCCAGTTGACGGCCTATGAGAACCTCGAGCTCGGCGGCATCACGCTGGGCATGAAGACCACGCACGAGCGCATTCCCGAAGTGCTCGAGCTCTTCCCGCGCGTGAAGGAGCGCATGAACAGCGCGGCTTCTTCGCTCTCCGGTGGCGAGCAGAAGCAGCTCGAGGTCGGCCGTGCGCTGCTGCTGCGGCCCAAGGTGCTCTTGATCGACGAACCCTCGATCGGCCTGTCGCCGATGGTGGTGCAGGACGTGTTCAGGCTGTTGCGCAAGCTTGCCGACCAGGGCACCACGGTGCTGATGGTCGAGCAGAACGTGAAGAGCGCGCTGAAGATGGCCGACGAGGCCATCGCGCTCGAATCGGGCCGGCTGGTGCTGCACAAGCCGGCCTCCGAACTGCTGGCCGATCCGAACATCGAACGCCTGTTCCTCGGCGGCGCGCATGCCGCCGCGGCGCCGGCCGCCACGGTCTGAGGAGAGGGAGCGATGGACAGGAAGCTGCGCCTCGCGATCGCCGGCGCCGGCCTGATCGGCCGGGCGCATTGGATGCGCATGGTCGCGAACAGCGCCTGCGAATTGATCGGCTTTGCCGACCCGTTCCCGAGCGCGACTGCGCTGGCGGCCGAGGCCGGCGTGCCGCTGTACCCGGACCTGGAAGCGCTGCTGGCCGCGGCGCGGCCCGACGGCGTGGTCCTGGCCACGCCGAACGCGCTGCATGTGCCCGGTGCACTGGCCTGCGTAGCGGCCGGCGTGCCGGCGCTGGTCGAGAAGCCGGTGGCCGATTCCGTGGCGGAAGCCGAGCGGCTGGCCGCGGCGGTGGAAGCCTCCAACGTGCCGGTGCTGGTGGGCCATCACCGGCGCCACAGCGCCGTTCTCGAAGCCGCGCGCGAGACCATCGCCGGCGGCCGCCTCGGCAAGCTGGTGGCCGTGACGGCCAGCGCCACCTTCCACAAGCCCGACGACTACTTCGAGACCGCCTGGCGCCGGCAGAAAGGCGGCGGGCCGATCCTGATCAACCTGGTGCACGAGATCGACAACCTGCGCGCGCTGGTGGGCGAGATCGTCGAGGTGCAGGCCTTCGCTTCCCATGCGGCGCGCGGCTTCGAGGTGGAGGACACGGTCGCTATCAACCTGCGCTTCGCCAACGGCGCGCTCGGGACCTTCATGCTGTCGGATGCTGCGGCCAGTCCGCGCAGCTGGGAGCAGACCTCGGGCGAGAACAAGGCCTACGACCGCCATGCGGACCAGGACTGCTACATCATCGCCGGCACGCACGGCTCGCTGCAGGTGCCCACCCTGCGCGTGCTCGAGTACACGGGCGCGGCCTCGTGGTTCAGCCCGATGGTACGCAGCAGGGTCGACATGCAAGAGACCGATCCGCTCGCGCGCCAGCTCGCTCATTTCTGCGCCGTGGTGCGGCGCGAAGTGCCGCCCCGTGTCACCGTGCGCGATGCCATGCGCACGCTGGCTGTCACCCTTGCGGTCGCCGAGGCCGCGCATACCGGCCTTCGGGTCGCAATCCCATCATGACGATTTCCGGAAAGACCACCCTCATCGCCCACCTCGGTTATCCGACCGAGAGCTTCAAGGCGCCGATGATCTACAACCCCTGGTTCGAACAGCAGGGCATCGACGCGGTGGTGGTGCCGATGGGCATCAAGGCCGAGGACTATGCGGCCGCCTTCGCGTCGCTGTTCCGGCTCACCAACATCCGCGGCGCGCTCGTCACCATGCCGCACAAGATCACGACCATGGACCTGGTTGACGAACTGACGCCGGCCGCCAGGATCGCAGGCGCCTGCAACGCGGTGCTGAAGCGCGCCGACGGCACGCTCGTGGGCGACCAGTTCGACGGCGCCGGCTTCGTGCGCGGCGTGCTGCGCAAGGGCCGCGCGCTCGAAGGCGCGCGCGTGCTGGTGTCGGGCTGCGGCGGCGTGGGCTCGGCGATCGCCGCCTCGCTGGCCGCGGCCGGCGTCGCGCAGCTTTCGCTCTTCGACGCCAACGCGGCTTCGGCGAAGGCCCTCGCGGGCCGGCTCACCACGCACTACTCGAAACTGGGCGTCGCCACCGGCTCCAGCGACCCCGCCGGCTACGACGTGGTGGTCAATGCCACGCCGCTCGGCATGAAGGAGAGCGATCCGCTACCCTTCGACGTCGATCGCATCGCGCCGTCCACCTTCGTCGGCGAGGTCGTGATGAAATCCGAGTACACCCCGCTGCTGCGGGCCGCACGCGACAAGGGCTGCGCGGTCCAGGTCGGCACCGACATGCTGTTCGAAATGATCCCTGCGTACCTCGAATTCTTCGGCTTCGGCACTGCGACGCCGGAAGACCTGCGGGCCGTGGCGCAGATCGCCTATTGAGCGCCTATCTGCCATGAGCATCTTCGAAGGCTTCCTCTCCACATCCGAAACCCTGGCCGCATTCAGCGACCACAACTTCGTCGGCGCGATGCTGCGCTTCGAGGCCGCGCTCGCGCGCGCGCAGGCAGCCGAGGGCCTCATTCCCGAATCGGCAGCGCATTCGATCGCCGGCAGCTGCAAGGTCGAGCTGTTCGATGTCGCCAAGATCGTGCGCGACAGCGGCCGCGCCGGCAGTGTGGCGATCCCGCTGGTCAAGAGCCTCAAGGAGGCGGTGGGTTTGTTCAATGCCGAGGCAGTGCCCTTCGTGCATTTCGGCAGCACCAGCCAGGACGTGATCGACAGCGCGATGGCGCTGGTCACGCGCGAGGCGGTGGCGTTGGTCGAGGCCGACCTGGTCAAGGCGGCCCAGGCGCTGCTTGCGCATGCCAAGCGGCATGCCGCGACGCCGATCCTCGCGCGCACGCTGATGCAGCCGGCCTCGGTCACGAGCTTCGGGCTCAAGTGCGCCGGCTGGGCCGCGCCGCTGGTGCGCAGCCGCACGCGGCTGGCCGAGGCGGCGCGCCGCGCGCTGCAGCTGCAGCTCGGCGGGGCCGTGGGCACGCTGGCGCAGATGAAGGGGCACGGGCCGGCGGTGCGGCAGCGCATGGCCGAGGAGCTGGGCCTGGGCGACCCGGGCGCGACCTGGCACACCCAGCGCGACGAATGGATCGCGCTCGGCTGCGAGCTGGGCCTCATGGTCGGCAGCCTCGGCAAGATCGCGAAGGACATCGCGCTCATGGGCCAGTACGAAGTCGGCGAACTGGCCGAGCCCAGCGAGCCCGGACGCGGCGGCTCCTCGGCGATGCCGCACAAGCGCAACCCGGTGGCTTCGATGGTGGCGCTGGCGGCCGCGCAGCGCGCGCCGCAGCGCGTGGCCGCCTTGCTGGCCGCGATGCCGCAGGAGCACGAGCGCGCGCTCGGCGCCTGGCAGGCCGAGCTGGGCGAATGGCCCCAGTTGCTGATGTCCGCCCACGGCAGCGTGCGCGCGCTGGCCGGCGCCTTGCCCGGCCTGCAGATCGATGCCGCGCGCATGCGTGCCAACATCGACCGCTTGCGCGCGGAACTTCCGCGCGAAGCCGCAGACGAATGGTTTGATCCGGCGCTCGCCGAGCCGGCCGGCACGATCGCGCTGGCGCAGGTCAAGGCCTTGCAAACTCAACTCGACACACGAAACACCGCACGATGACTTCACCCGACTACGAAGCCGGTCTTCTCAACCGCCGCCGCATCCTCGGCGATGCCTGGGTCGACAAGTCGCTGGCCAACCGCAATGCCTTCAACAGCGAGTTCCAGGAACTGATCACGCGACATGCGTGGAACGACATCTGGGGCCGCCCGGCATTGGGCGACAAGACGCGCCGCTTCATGGTGCTGTCGATGATGCTGGGCATCCACGCGTACGAAGAATTTGCGATGCACGTGCGCGCCGCGCTCGACGGCCCGCCCGAATCGCGGCTTTCGCCCGAGGAGATCAAGGAAGTGATCATGATGGCCGCCATCTATTGCGGCGTGCCGGTGGCCAACCACGCCTTCGGCATCGCCACCGGCATCCTGCGCGAGAAAGGCCTGCTCGAAGAGCCCAAAGGAAATCCATGACCCGTTTGAATGTCATTCGCGAGGGCGAAGGCCCGATCGTCGTGCTGAGCCATGCGCTGGGTTGCGACCTGCACATGTGGGACGAGGCGGCCGCGGTGCTGGCCCGTGCCCACACCGTGCTGCGCTACGACCACCGCAACCATGGCGGCTCGGAAGTGGTGCCCGGTGCGTTCAGCCTGCAGGCGCTGGCCGATGACGCGGCGGCCCTGATCGAGCGCGAAGCCGAGGGCGAGCCGGTGCACTTCGTCGGCCTCTCGATGGGCGGCATGACCGCGCAGGCGCTGGCGCCGAAATATCCGCAGCTGCTGAAGAGCATCGTGATCGCCAATTCGTCGGCGCACTACCCCGACCAGGCGCCCTGGCGCACGCGCGTCGAGACCGTGCAGGCCCAGGGCGTGGCCGCAATCGCGCCCGGCGCCCTGGCGCGCTGGCTCACGCCGGCGTACGTGGCCACGCCGGAAGGCACCGAGGCCGCGCGCCGCCTGAACGACACGCTGGTCGGCACCGACGCCGCCGGCTACATCGCGAGCTGCGACGCGGTGAGCGCGATCGATTTCCGCGAGAGCAACCGTGCGTTCACCACGCCCACGCTGGTGATCGCCGGCCTGCGCGACGAGGCGACGCCGCTCGCGATGTCCGAGGCGATGGTTGCCGCCATTCCCGGCGCGCGCCTCGCCACCATCGACGCCGCGCACCTGAGCGCGGTCGAGCGGCCGGTGGAATTCAGCCAGTTGCTGATCGATTTCTGGCGCAGCCTCTGACAGAAAAGGAACATCCATGACCGCCCGCCTCAAGATCGATTTCGTCTCCGACGTGTCCTGCCCCTGGTGCGCCGTCGGCCTCGGTGCCCTCGAAGCCGCGCTCGAACGTGTGGCGCCCGAGATCAGCGCCGAACTGCACTTCCAGCCCTTCGAACTCAATCCGCACATGCCGCGCGAAGGCCAGGACGCCTTCGAGCACCTGAACCAGAAATACGGCTCTTCGCGCGAGCAGCAGGCGCAGGCGCGCGAAGCGATCCGTGCCCGCGGCGCGGCGGTGGGCTTCAAGTTCCGCGAAGAAGGCCGCTCGCGCGTCTACAACACCTTCGACGCGCACCGCCTGCTGCACTGGGCCGAGCTCGAGGACGGGGCCAAGCAGGTGGCGCTCAAGAAGGCGCTGCTCAAGGCCTGCCACACCGACGGCGAGAACCCCTCCGACCCCGAGCTGCTGGTGCGCCTGGCCGCCGAAGCCGGCCTCGACCCGCAACGGGCGCGTGCCATTCTCGGGAGCGACGAATACGCAGCGGAAACCCGCGAGCGCGAGCGCCTCTACACCGATGCCGGCATCCACTCGGTGCCCGCCATCATCATCAACAACAGGCACCTCATCTCGGGCGGCCAGCCGGTGGAAGTGTTCGAGCGCGCACTGCGGCAGATCGCCGGTGCCGAGCCGGCCGCCACCGCCCTGGCCTGAGCGCCGCGCGGCCGATTCGCTCGCGGAAAAGGAAAGGTGATGGATGGCGAACAGCAGTTTTTTCCAAGTTCGCAGCGCGTGTCGTCTCTAAGCTCGCCCTCATGCAATCCATCGAAGCCCGGAAGCGGGCAGAAACTTTTTATCGACTGCACGCCGGCCCGGGCGCGCTGACCCTGGTGAATGCGTGGGACGCCGTCAGCGCCCATGTTGTCGAGCGTGCCGGCGCGCGGGCCATCGGCACCACGAGCGCCGGCATGGCCTGGTCGCTCGGCCATGCGGATGGCGAGCAGATGCCTGCCGGCGAACTGATCGCCGCTTGCGCACGCATCTGCCGCGTGGCCAGCGTTCCGGTCAGCGTCGACATCGAGCGCGGCTTCGGTCGCAGCACCGAAGAAGTATGTGCCGTGGTTCGCGCATTGATCGACATGGGCGTCGTCGGCGTGAACATCGAGGACGGCGTGCTTCCCGGGACGCAACGCCTGGCGCCCCCGGAAATCCTGTGCGAACGCATCGACGCGCTGCGCAAGACGGCCGCGCAGATGGAAGCGCAGTTGTTCATCAATGCGCGCACCGACACCTACTTTGTCGCCAATGACGATGCGGCGGCGCGCTACGAAGACACCGTGCGTCGGGCGCAGCGGTACGCCGCGGCGGGTGCCGACGGCATCTTCGTGCCCGGGATGGATCGCGCCGAGGAAGTGGCGCGCTTCGTGCGCGCTGTTTCCTTGCCGGTGAATGTCTACGCGGGCTACGCCGGGGCGCTTCCCGTGGACGCGGCCACGCGCGCCGGTGCGCGGCGCGTCAGCCTGGGCTGCGGTCCCTTGCAGGCTGCGCTCGCCTTGCTTCGCCGCGTTGCCGCCGAGGCATTCGACGAAGGGCGTCATGACGCGATGAGCGCAGACATGCTCTCGGCGCGCGAAGTCAACGGACTCTTTTCATAGGCTTTTCTGCAGCATGCCGATCAGCCGCGCCAGCGCCATGGACGGCGTGCCGCGCCAGACCAGGTGGGTGCGGCTGGTCCGGATGCGTTCGGGCAGCGCGTGCTGGCGCACGTCGGCCGTCGCGCGCAGGGCCTTGAGCACCGAGACCGGCACGATGGCGAAACCCGTGCCCGCGGCCACGCAGGCGATCATGGCCTGGTAGGAGGAGAACTCCAGCGAACGGACCGGCGTGACGCCGCCCTTGCCCAGCCACTGCTCGAGCAGGCGGCGGTACGAGCAGCCTTGCGCGAACGCGATCAGCGTGGCGCCGGCGAGGTCGCCCGGTCGCGTGACGGAGGCCACGCTGCGCGCGGTGACCAGCACCAGTTCTTCCTCGAACACCGACATCGTCTCGAACCCCGGCGCGGAGAAAGGCTCGGACACGAAGGCCGCTTCGACCTCGAAGGCGTTCACCCGTTTCAGCAGCGCGCCCGTGGTACCGGTGACCAGCTCGACCACCACGCCCGGGTAGAGCTTGTGGAAGCGCGAGAGCACCGGCGCGAGCCGGCTGCCGGCCGTGCTTTCGAGCGAACCCAGCTTGAAGGTGCCCAAGGGCAGGTCGCTGCGCAGCTCGCTCTCCGCCTCGTCGGCCAGGCGCAGCAGGCGGTCGGCATAGGGCAGCAGCTTGTGGCCGGCGGGCGCCAGCGCGAGCGAGCGGCCCTGGCGCAGGAACAGCTTGTGGCCCAGCCGCTCTTCGAGCTGCTGGATGCGGGTCGTGATGTTGGACTGCACGCGGTTGAGCTTGCCCGCCGCGCGGATCACGCCGCCCTCGGCCACCACGGTGCGAAAAATCTCCAGGGAGTCCAGGTCGATCGTTCTCATATGAAGAATGATTGTTCTCGATAATTCATTTGTGGAGCATCCGCATTCTGCGTCTAATAGCGACCCATGTCGAACCCTTTGATCACCGCACCGCAACCGTCTTTCATCGCGGTCTGCACCGCGGGCCTGCTCGCGCTGGCGATGGCGATGGGCATCGGGCGCTTCGCCTTCACGCCCATGCTGCCGCTGATGATCCGCGCCGGCAGCGCCGACGTGGCAGCCGGCGGCTGGCTCGCCGCGGCCAACTACGCGGGCTACCTGCTGGGTGCGCTCACCACTGCGCGCGTCCCGCTGTCGCCGCAGCGCGTTGGACTGCTGGCGCTGGCCGCGATTGCGCTGTCGACCGCGGCCATGGGCTGGACCGGCTCGCTCGCGCTCTGGCTGTTGCTGCGCTTCATCGCCGGCGTGGCGAGTGCCTGGGCGCTGGTGAGCACCAGCGTCTGGTGCCTGGTCTGGCTGGCGCGTTTCGATCGGCCCGCAGGTCCCGGCCTTCTGTATGCCGGGGTCGGCGCCGGCATCGCAGCGGCCGGTCTCTATTGCTGGCGTGCGGGTACGGCCGGCCTGGCACCCGATGCGCTGTGGCTGCAGCTCGGCGCGCTGGCGCTGGTGGGCCTGCTCGCGGTGGCAGCGCTGATGCCGCGCGGCGCGATCGTATCGGCAGCGCCCGCGAATGCTGCCGCAACGGCACCGGCCGGCGGCGTCTCATGGGGCCTGGTGATCTGCTACGGCATCCTCGGTTTCGGCTACATCCTGCCGGCCACCTTTCTGCCGGTGCTGGCGCGCGCGGTGGTCGACGATCCGGCCGTCTTTGGCGCCGCCTGGCCGGTGTTCGGTGCGGCGGCCGCAGTGTCGACGCTGCTCGCCAGCGTGGTGCTGGCGCAGGTTGCGCGCCGCCACGTGCTGGCCGGGAGCCACGCATTGATGGCGCTGGGCTGCCTGCTGCCGGTGCTGCACCTGTCGGCCTTTACGGTGCTGCTGGCCGCGCTGCTGGTGGGCGGCACCTTCATGGTCGCGACCATGGCCGGGATGCAGGAGGCGAGGGCGCGCACCGTGGGCGATCCGACGCGCGCGCTGGGCCGCATGACAGCGGCCTTCGCCATCGGCCAGATGGCCGGGCCGGTGCTCTCGTCCGCACTGAGCGGCAGCGCGCAAGGCTTCGGCGGCCTCTTCAGCGCGCTGGCCGTGGGTGCCGTGGCGCTGCTCGGAAGCGCATGGTGGCTGCTTCGCGCGCGCATGATCCCCGTCTCTCTCCATTGAAGAAAGGAATCCCTCCATGTTCGAACAAGGCCATACCCGTCCCTGGGCCGAGCGCCTGCCGATGCCGGCGGCCGACGCGATGTCGCAGGCGCAGCGCGCCGCCGCCCAGGCGCTGATCGATGGTCCGCGCAAGGCGGTCTTCGGTCCCTTCATCCCCTTGCTGCAAAGCCCGGTGCTGATGGAGCGCATCGGCAGCCTCGGGGAGTACCTGCGCTTCGACAGCCAACTCGATGCGCGCGTGCGCGAGCTCGTGACCTGCGCGGTCGCGCGCCATGTGGGCAACCAGTTCGAGTGGGTGCTGCATGCGACGGCGGCGGTCAAGGCCGGTGTCAGTGCCGAGGCCATCGAAGCGCTGCGCCTCGGCCGGCGCGCGGCACCGTTGGCGCAGGACGAGCAGCTCGCGCTCGATCTCGCGCTGGAGCTGCTGCACCACCACGGCGTGAGCGAGCCGACCTACGCCGCGGCCGAGGCCCGCTTCGGCAAGCAGGCGGTGGTCGAACTCAGCGCGCTGGTGGGCTATTTCACGATGGTCTGCTGGGTGATGAACGTGGCGCACACGCCGGTCAAGGGGGCCGAGGGGCAGCCGGGGCTGGAGGCCTTTCCGCTCTAGTCCTTGCCGCTATTGATCACTTTATGGCCTTCAAGTCGATGAAAATAAATCGCTTTTAGAAACGGGTGCTCGCTTCGAGAATTTGCGCCAACGCAACCTTCCCGAAAGCTCCCGATGAAATTTCGACTCTCATTGACCTTGGGCCTGAGCGCCGCGCTGCTGTGTTCCACCGCGCTGGCTCAAAGCGACACGCTGAGCAAGATCAAGGCGAATGGAAGCATTTCGATCGGTGGCCGCGACAGCCAGATCCCGTTCTCTTACAAGCCCGCCGGCGGCGGCGATCCGGTCGGCTTCACCAACGACATCTGCCTGAAGATCGTGGATGCGGTCAAGGCCAGGCTCGGCATGCCCAACCTGGAGGTGCGCTACACGATCCTGACCTCGACCAACCGCATCCCGCTCTTGACCAACGGCACCGTCGACCTCGACTGCGCGACCACCACGAACACGGTCCAGCGCCAGCAGCAGGTGGCCTTCGCCCCGAGTCATTTCGTCACCAGCATCACGGCCGCGGTGAAGAAGGACTCCGGCATCAATTCGCTGGCCGAGCTGAATGGCAAGACGGTCTCGACAGTCGCAGGCAGCACCGGCGTCCAGCTTCTGCGCGCCTATCGCAAGTCCGGGAACATCGAGGTCCAGGAAGTGGCCGCGAAGGACACGGCGGATGGATTCCTGCTCCTCGCATCCGACCGCGCGGCCGCCTACATCCTCGACGACGTGCAACTGGCAGGCCTGATCGCCACGTCGCCGAAGCCGGGCGACTTCAAGATCCTCACGGCGGAGTCGCTGCGCCAGGAACCCTACGGCATCATGTACCGCAAGGACGACCCGCAGTTCAAGGAACTGGTGGACAAGACGGTGACCGACCTGATGAAGTCGGGCGCCATCGAGCAGATCTATGCCAAGTGGTTCATGAAGCCGATCCCTCCGACCAATGCGAACCTGAATTTCCCGATGACCGAGGCGGTGAAAGAGGTCTACAAGAACCCCAACAACAAGGGCGTGTGAGACGACGGCTCGTGCGTGGCCGGTGTCATCCCTTGACGGCCTGAAACATCCGGGTGAAGTCGCAGCACGACTGGGCCAGCATGATGATCGATGCCAGCAGCGAACTCCGGTGCTCGCCCTTGTACATCGCGACGTAGGTGACGGGCGGCAGGGCGGGCGTCACCTTGATCAGCGCAAGCGACCCTTCTTCCAGCATCTGGCTGACCGCTTCCTTAGGCAGGTAGCTCACGCCCAGGCCGGATATCGTCAATCCGATCAAGGCCACCAGGTTGTGGATGACGATGGGGTTCGAAGGCTGGACGCCCAGATCCTTCATCCAGCTGTCGTAGAGCAGACCCGTCCCGGATTTCACGCCCTGGATCAGCATGCGGTGGCTCGCCAGTTCGTGCAGGCGGATCGCCTTGCTGCTCTTGACGAGGCCCGGCTTGCACATCCAGGCACTCTCGACCTTGCCGATCGCCTTCTTGGGAATCCGCGTATCGACGAATGCATCGGGCACGACGATCAGGTCCAGTTCGTCTGCCAGCACCTTCTCGCGCAGGTTGACGCTGCTGTCCACGTCCGGCTCGAGGGTGACCTTGGGGTAGTGCTCCTGGATCAGCTCGACCCAGCGCGGCAGCCAGGTCATCGCCGTGAGTTCGGTGACGCCGATGCGAACGCGGCGTTCGATCACGTCGACCCGGCTGAACTGCTCGACCGCGGCATCGCGCTGATCGAGCAGCTTCTTGGCCAGCACGAACATCTCCTCGCCCTTGTCGGTGAGACGCGCGGAACGCTGGCTGCGATCGAACAGCTCGGTGTCGAACACCATCTCGAGTTCGTGGACCCGCTTGGACACCGCCGACTGCGAGGTGTGCAGCTTGTGGGCGGCCAGCGCGAAGCTGCCCAGTTCGCCGATCCAGTACAGAGCCTCAAGCTGCTTGAAAGTCATCATCATCGAGGCCTCTTTTTCTCATCGAATCGTATCGAAAAATATCGCTTTTGGAAATCTTTGGCCGCTTCGAAAATCAACTCTTGCCGAACCATGGAACACCAGAATGAACATCGCTGAAGGCGAACTCTTTTCCGACGCATTGATGAAGGAGGTGAAGAGCCGCTTCCACTACGTCGACCACGACATGAATGGCCGCGAACGTCTCTTCTTCGACAACGCAGGAGGGTCGTTCCGATTGAAGGCCGCCGTCGATCAGTTCGCCCGCATCGACGCCCTGCCGGATTGCCCGGAGCGCATCCACGAACTCGCGATCTTTCTGCAGGAGGTCCAGGTCAGGGGAACGGAAGACCTTCGCACGATCCTGAATGCCAAGAGCGGCAGCGTCTACGCCTCCCTCACGGCCTCGGGCGGGATGTTCGACATGGTCCGCGCGGTCGCCGAGAACATTCCCGGCACGAACATGGTGACGACCGTGCTCGAGCATCCGTCCTCCTTCGACGCCATGTCCCTCTACGCCGAGCGTACGGGCAAGGAGCTGCGGGTCGCGAAGTCCAACCCTGCCACCGGCGGGATCGATGTGGAAGAGATCGTCGGCCTGGTCGACGAGAACACCTCCTTGCTGAGCGTGATCTATGCGTCCAACATCTCCGGCGCCAAGCTCGACATCCACGAGATCGTGAAGCAGGCGCGCGCCGTCAAGCCGGATCTGTACATCGTCGTGGATGCCGTGCAGCACGCGCCGCACGGCCTGATCGATCTGCAGAAGACGCCGGTGGACGGCCTCAACATCGCGCCCTACAAGTTCTTCGGCTGCAGGGGATCGGGCATGTCGTGGCTGTCGGAACGCGCCTCGGTCCTGCCGCACCACAAGCTGGCCGGCAAGAAGAAGGACTTCTGGGATCTGGGCAGCGCCGCGCCCTGGCAGTTCGCCGTCGTGACCGAGATCGTGAACTACGTGTGCTGGCTCGGCGGCCGGTTCATTGCGAGCGACGACCGGCGCACCCTTTTCGCCAGCGGCATTCAGAGCATCGAGCTGCACGAACGTGCCCTGCTCGCGCGCATGCTCAACGGCAGCGAGGGCATCGCCGGCCTGCGCCGGATGGACGGCGTGAAGGTATTCCTCGACCACGAAGACCTGACGAAGCGCGACCTGATCCTGGCCATCGGCATCGAGAATCTCGAGCACGCCCAGGCCGTGCGCGAGTACGAGAAGCGCGGGGTCATCGTCTATGAACGCGTCGCGACGAGCCTGTACTCGAAGCGGATGCTGCATTCCTTCGGCCTCGAAGGGGCCGTGCGCGTGTCGCCGCTGCATTGCAATTCGGCCACGGACATCGACCGTTTCCTGAAGGTCACGCGCGAGATCAGCGAGGCATTTGGTCAGGTTCGCGCACGGGTTGCATAGGCACAATGGCGGCCCGCCGCGGGCCAGGGTCTGCGAACATCGGCCCCCCGCGTCCGCCGCCTCATGCTCGACAAACGCTTTTTCCCGCGCCAGACGGTCGCTTCCGGCGGCAACCGCTGGGACTGGGCCTTGCTGCCGCTGGTGCTGGCGCTGCTGTTCGCGCTGGCCTGGGGCGGCTCGCAGATGGTGCGGCCCTACGAGCTGGGGGAGGCGCTGCCGATCAGCCTCGACCCGTGGATGCTGCCGTACTACCTGCTGCGCACGACGCTGCGCATGTTCCTGGCCCTCTGCGCATCGCTGATCTTCAGCTGCATCTTTGCCGCGCTGGCTGCCAAGTACCGCGCGGCGGAGCGGGTGCTGGTGCCGGTGCTCGACATCCTGCAGTCCATTCCGATCCTCGGCTTCCTGTCGATCACCGTCACCGGCTTCATCGCGCTCTTCCCGGGCAATCTGCTCGGCGTGGAGTGTGCGGCGATCTTCGCCATCTTCACCTCGCAGGCCTGGAACATGGCCTTCAGCCTGTACCAGTCGCTGCGCACCGTGCCGGCGGAACTGCGCGAGGCGGCGGCGGTGTTCCAGCTCTCGGGCTGGCAGCGCTTCTGGCGCCTCGAGCTGCCGTTCGCGATGCCGGGATTGCTGTGGAACATGATGATGTCGATGTCCGGCGGCTGGTTCTTCGTCGTCGCCTCCGAGGCCATCTCGGTGTCAAACCAGAGCATCAAGCTGCCGGGCGTGGGCTCCTACATCGCGACGGCGATCGAGGCGCGCGACCTGGGCGCCATCGGCTGGGCGATCGGCGGCATGCTGGTCGGCATCGTGCTCTACGACCAGCTGTTCTTCAGGCCGCTGATCGCCTGGGCCGACAAGTTCCGCTTCGAGGAGGGCGGCGGCGAGGATGCGCCGCGCTCCTGGCTCCTGACCTGGCTGCGCCGCACCGACAGGCTGAAGCACATCGCGCTGCGTTTCGTGCGGCTGCTCGAACGCTCGCTGATGTTCTTTCGGCGCGACCATGACGGCACCTCGATCAAGGCCCGCCCGCGGCCGCTCAACCCTGCCGTGGCGCGCGTGTGGGACGCGACGCTGGCCGCGGCCGTGCTGCTGGCGGCCGCCTGGCTCGTGCGCTTCATCCATACCGAGGTCGGCTGGTCCGAGGTCGTGCACGTGTTCGTGCTGGGGCTCTACACGCTGGCGCGCGTGCTGGTGCTGATCGCGCTGGCGGCGCTGGTGTGGGTGCCGGTCGGCATCTGGGTCGGCATGAATCCGCGCTGGGCCGAGCGGCTGCAGGGCGTGGCGCAGTTCCTGGCCGCGTTTCCGGCCAACCTCATGTTCCCGGTGGCGGTGCTGTTCATCGTGCGCTGGCACCTGAATCCGAACATCTGGCTGGCGCCGCTGATGGTGCTGGGCACGCAGTGGTACCTGCTCTTCAACGTGATCGCCGGCGCGTCGAGCGTGCCGACCGAGCTGCGCTATGCAGCCCGGAATCTGGGCCTCGGCGGCTGGCTGCGCTGGCGGCGCTACCTGCTGCCGGCCGTGTTCCCGAGCTTCGTCACCGGCGCCATCACGGCCAGCGGCGGCTCGTGGAACGCCAGCATCGTGGCCGAGTACGTGACCTGGGGCGACACCACGCTGCAGGCTGCGGGCCTGGGCAGCTACATCGCCCACATGACGGCCATCGGCGATTTCCCGCGCATCGCTTTGGGCATCGGCGTGATGTGCGTGTTCGTGATGGGCATGAACCATTTCGTCTGGCGCCGGCTCTACGAACTGGCCGAAAACCGGATGCATTTCTGATCTGCAAGGAGGAACAAGCATGGCCGAAGCCATCGTTGAACTGAAGGGCGTTCGCAAGTCCTTCCGCTCCGCCGACGGTGCCGCGCGTCCGGTGCTCGAGGGCGTGGACTTCCGGCTCGCCGAAGGCGAGATCGTCGCGCTGCTGGGCCAGTCGGGCTCGGGCAAATCGACGCTGCTGCGCATCCTGGCCGGCCTCATCGGCGTGGACGGCGGCGGCGTGCGCTACCGCGGCCAGCCGCTGTACGGTCCGGCGCGCGGCATCGCGATGGTGTTCCAGTCCTTCGCGCTGTTCCCGTGGCTCACGGTGCAGCAAAACGTGGAGCTGGGGCTGGAGGCGCGCGGCGTCGAGCCGGCCGAGCGTGCGCGGCGTGCTGCTGCGGCCATCGCGCTGATCGGCCTCGCGGGCTTCGAGGGCGCCTTGCCGCGCGAGCTCTCGGGCGGCATGCGCCAGCGCGTGGGCATCGCGCGCGCGCTCGTGGTCGAGCCCGAGGTGCTGCTGATGGACGAGGCCTTCTCCGCGCTCGACGTGCTGACCGGCGAACGCCTGCGCGACGACATCCTGCAGCTGTGGGACGGCGGCGCCATGCCGACCAAGGCGATGCTGGTCGTTTCGCACAACATCGAGGAAGCGGTGCTCATGGCCGACCGCGTGCTGATCTTCGCCAGCGACCCGGGCCGCGTGCGCGCCGAGCTGCCGATTGCGCTGCCGCGTCCGCGCGACGGCGAAAGCCTGGAAGTGCGCGCGCTGATCGACGAGGTCTACATGCTCATGACCGGCGCCGACGCTGCCGAGCGCGCGCGCGAGGAGCCGCTGCACATGCACCTGGGCGACCGGCTACCCGATGCCGACGTCGGGCGCATGGAGGCCCTGCTCGAGATGCTGGTCGAAGACGACCGGCAAGGCCGCGCCGACCTGCCGCAACTGGCGGAAGAAGCCGAACTCACCGACCAGGAACTGCTGCCGCTGGCCCAGGCGCTGGCGCTGCTCGGCTTCGCGCAGCTGGCCGATGCCGACCTGCACCTCACGCCGCTGGGACAGCGCTATGTGGAGGGTGCGCACACGCTGCGCCGGCAGCTCTTCGGCCAGCAGCTGCTGGCCCACGTGCCGCTGGCGGCGCACATTCGCCACAGCCTGGAGCAGGCCCCATCCGGGGAACTGCCCGAAGAGCCGTTCCTGCATTTGCTGAGCGAGAGCCTGGACGCCGTGGAAGCCGAACGCGTGCTGCGCACCGCGATCGAATGGGGCCGTTACGGCGAGGTGTTCGAGTACGACTTCCACACCGGCCTGATCCACCTGCCGGAGGGCGGCGAGCCCTAGACCTCGGCGTTCACAGGACGTTACCAGTGTGGTGCCTGCCGCTGGGCGCGAAATGGCGTCCAATGACGGGGCTCATGAAAGGAGATGCTTCCATGCCCGAACGCGAGAGCGCAGATTTCAGGCCCGCACGCGAAACCTCGCTGTGGATCGTCGTCGTCCTCGTCGTGCTGGCGCTGGCCGCCGGCGCAGTCTGGTGGCGCTGGTCGAAGCAGCAGGCCGCGCCGGCCGAAGCGCCGCCGGTTGCCACGGCGCCGCAGCCGGATGCGCCGGCACTGGCCGCTCCACCGCCGGCCGCATCCACCGAGCCGCAGCATCCGGTCGACGCCACCGCCGACGCGGACCTGCCCAAGCTCGACGATGCCGATGCGAAGGTGCGTTCGGCGCTCACCGAGCTGCTCGGCGGCAAGGCCGTCGCGTCCTTCCTGCAGGCCGACGGTTTCGTGCGCCGCTTCGTCGCCACGGTCGACAACCTGCCGCGCGACCAGGCGGCCGCGCGCATGTGGCCGGTGCAGCGCACGCCGAAGCGTTTCGAGGTCAGCGGCAGCGGGGAGGCGCGGACCATCAGCCTCGACAACGGCGCGCGCTACACGCCCTTGGTGCTGTTCGTCGAATCGGTGAACACGCAGCGCGCGGCGGCGCTCTACGCGAAGCTCTACCCGCTGTTCCAGCAGGCGTACGAAGAACAGGGCTATCCGGGCCGCCACTTCAACGACCGGCTGGTGGCGGTGATCGACCATCTGCTGCAGGCGCCCGAACCCGCCGGGCCGCTGGCGGTGAAGCTGGTCCAGATCAAGGGCGACGGGCCTTCCGATCGGCCTTCGACGCACTACGAGTTCGCCGACCCGAGGCTCGAGAACCTCTCGGCCGGCCAGAAGGCGCTGATCCGCACCGGCCTGGTCAACGAACGCCGGCTCAAGGCGAAGCTGCGCGAACTGCGCGGCCAGGTCGCCGGCGGCGCGCTGGCGAAGAAGAACTAGTGTCAACCTAGGGTGGGCTGCCCGAGCAGGCCAGCGCCCGCATCAGGAGCAGCTTGCGCTCGCGCGCGTTGCGCGTGAGCGATGCCGCGTGCTTGAACTCCGCGCAGGCCTCGGCCTTGCGGCCCAGCTTGGCGAGCAGGTCGCCGCGCACGCTCGGCAGCAGGTGGTAGCCCTTGAGTTGCGGCTCGGCGCGCAGCGCATCGACCAGCTCCAGGCCCACGGCCGGGCCGAAAGCCATCGAGAGCGCGACCGCGCGATTGAGCTCCACGATGGGCGAGGGCGCGAGCTGCGACAGCGCTTCGTAGAGCGCTGCGATGCGCGTCCAGTCGGTTTCCTGTGCGGTGCGCGCGCGCGCATGGCAGGCGGCGATCGCGGCCTGCAGCGCATAGGGTCCGAGCGCGCCGCCCAGGGCCTCGGCCCGCGCCAGCGCCGCGAAGCCGCGCCGGATCAGCAGCTGGTCCCAGCGCGCGCGGTTCTGGTCGAGCAGCAGCACCGGTTCGCCCTCGGCATCGACGCGCGCGGCCGAGCGCGAGGCCTGGATCTCCATCAGCGCGACCAGGCCGTGCACTTCCGGTTCGTCCGGCACGAGCTCGGCCAGGATGCGGCCCAGGCGCAGCGCTTCCTCGCACAGGGCGGGGCGCATCCAGTCGTCGCCGGCGGTGGCCGAGTAGCCCTCGTTGAACACCAGGTAGACCACCTCCAGCACCGAGGCGAGGCGCGCTGCGAGTTCGTCCGCACGCGGTGCCTCGAAGGGCACGCGCGCGGCGGCCAGCGTGCGCTTGGCGCGCACGATGCGCTGCGCGATGGTGGGTTCGGGCACGAGGAAGGAGCGCGCGATCTCGTCGGTGGTGAGGCCGCCCAGCATGCGCAGGGTCAGCGCCACGCGCGCCTCGGGCGAGAGCACGGGGTGGCAGGCCGTGAACACCAGGCGCAGCAGGTCGTCGCCGACGTCGTCGTCGAGTGCGGCATCGACCGCCTCGGCGAAGTCCGCCGCCGCCATCTCGTGCTGCGCATCGAGCTCGCGGCCGATCTCGCCTTCCTTGCTCGCATGCAGCTTGCGCCGGCGCAGCAGGTCCAGCGCGCGGTGCTTGGAGGCCTGCATGAGCCACGCGGCGGGGTTGTCCGGCACGCCCTCGCGCGGCCATTGCTCGAGCGCGGCCACCAGCGCGTCCTGCGCCAGCTCCTCGGCCACGCCGACATCGCGCACCATGCGCGCGAGCGCACCGATGATCCGGGCGGACTCGATGCGCCAGACGGCGCTGATGGTGCGGTGAATGTCCGGCGTGGTCATCGCTTCAGCGCTTCTGCAACTGGTCGAAGCCCTCGGCCGCCTTCTGCACGTCGGGCGGGAAGTCTTCCATTTCCTGCACCCGGCGGATCTCGATGACCTCGTTCTCTGACGCCGGGCAGCGCGAGGCCCAGGCGATCGCCTCTTCCTGCGACTTCACATCGATCATCCAGTAGCCACCCAGCACTTCCTTGGCCTCGGCGAAGGGGCCGTCGGTCACCTTGGGCTTGCCGCCGGGGAAGCTGACGCGCGCGCCCTCGGAGGGCGGGCGCAGGCCGTCGAGCGTGATCAGCACGCCCGCGTCCTTCAGTGCCTTGTTGTATTTCATCATCGCCTCGACCGCCTTCGCGTCGGGCATGGTGCCGGGGGGCGCGCTCTCGTAGCCCTTGGGGATCATCAGCATCATGAATCGCATGTCAGTCACTCCTTGCGGTTGGGTTGAAGAGCCGGATGGCGTGGCTCTCTCTTGAACGTCGAAGCAGGGACGCCGGAATCGACAAGACCTTCAGGAATTTTTCTTCAGCACGGCCGCTTCGAGGCTTGCGAGGTACACAGGCGGCACGGGCTGCTCGAAATAGTCCATCGTCAGCTCGTCGCCCGGCGCGATCGGCCTGCAGGCGCGCATCGTGCGGCCGTCGGCGTCGATGCGGGTGTTGGGCCGGCCGCTGTGGTTGATGAAGCCGTAGCTGGTGCGCAGCGCGCGCACCAGCAGCCGCTGCGGGCTCAGCGCGTTCCATTCGAGCGCGTCGATCACGGCCGGGTGGCGCGTGACGTCGACCACCTGGCCGTCGAGGACGCAGAGCAGCTCGCCAGTGGCCCAGGCACGCCGGGCGAACATGCCGCGGCCCTGGATGGTGCTCGACGCGAGCTCGGCACCGGCGATGGTTTCGATGAAGGGTGCGCCGCCCAGCATGCGGTCGGCGAAGAGGTCGATGTCGCGAAAGTTCATTGGAGTACCTTCGCGCTTCGCGCTGCGGTGCGAGCGCCTTCGGGCGGCCGGGCGGTGTTCATGGCCATACGACCGGGCGAATCTCGACTTCGGGCCGCTCCTGGGCGTAGGGATAGCGACGGACCCAGGCGATCGCCTCGTCCAGCGAATCGGCCTGGATCAGCCAGTAGCCCGCGACCAGTTCCTTCGCTTCCGCGAAAGGCCCGTCCATCACGCTGGTCCTGCAGCCTGCGAGCTTCACGCGCGTGCTCCTGGCGGTCGATCGGAGTCCGTCGCCCGAGAGCAGCAGGCCGGCCTTCACGCCTTCGTCGTTGCGCCGCGCCATGGCCGCCAGCCGCGCCGGGTCGCTGGGCGCTTCGGCTTCGGTGGCCGCATCGGCCTTCACCAGGATCAGGAAGCGCGGCTTGGTCGCGGCGGCCGACGGGTCGATGCCGGGCAGGCCGCCTGCGCAGCCGGTTTCACGGATCTCGAATTCGGCTTCGGCATCGCCGACCGGCGCGTCTCGCAACCAGTCGATCGCCGTTTGCTGCGAGTCGGCCTCGACGATGCTGAGGCCGGCGACCACTTGCTTCGATTCGGTGAACGGCCCCGGGGTCTGTTGCGGCCCCTTATCCGAGAAGCTGATGCGCACGCCCGCGGCGCTGGGCTGCAGCTCGGCGCTTTCATGCAGCACGATACCGGGCACCGGGGAAAGAGGCGGAAAAAGGCCGGCCTCGCCATGCGGGCCGGCTTTGCGCAGGATCACGTATCTCATCCGAGCAGTCCTTTTCGAGGAGCCGCAAGGATATACGTCGAGGGCCCTCAGTGGCCGGACGAGGCGCGTTTCTCGGCCGCTTCACGCAGCCACTCTTCGTGCTTGCGCATCTCGGGCGTGAACTCGGCGCCGAAGTCCTCGGCCTCGTACACCTGCCGGATCTCGATCTCGACGTTGCCGCCGCCGTCGATCGGCGGCCAGCGCTTGACCCACTCGATCGCTTCTTCGCGCGACTTCACCTGGATCAGGCTGAAGCCGGCGATCAGCTCCTTGGCCTCGGTGAAGGGGCCGTCGATCACCGCCGGCTTGCCGTTGCTGAACTTGACGCGCGCGCCCTTGACGCTGGGCTGCAGCCCCATGCCGTCGAGCATCACGCCGGCCTTGATCATCTCCTCGTTGTACTTGAGCATGTCGGTGACCAGCTGCTCGGTCGGCATCACGCCGGCCTCGGTGTCCGGGTCGGCCTTGCGAATGACCATGAATTTCATCTTGGGATCTCCGTTGACTTGATGGGTGGCTTCACTTCTTTTTCTTGATCTCGTCCATCAAGCGCTTTTCCTGCTCGCGCAGTTCGGGCGTGAACTCGGCACCGAAGTCCTCCATCTCGAAGACCTGGCGCAGTTCGACCTCTTCGTTGTCGGTGAAGGGCGCGCGCTTGAGCCATTCGATCGCTTCGTCCTTCGAGCGCACCTGCCACAGCCAGTAGCCGGCGACCAGCTCCTTGGTTTCGCTGAAGGGCCCGTCGATCACGGTGCGCTGCTTGCCTTCGAACCGCACCCGCGCGCCCTTCGAGCTCGGCTGCAGTCCCTCGCCGGCCAGCATCACGCCGGCCTTCACGAGCTCTTCGTTGTATTTGCCCATCTCGGTGAGCAGCTGCTCGGTGGGCATCACGCCGGCTTCCGAATCCTTGCTCGCTTTCACAATCACCATGAATCGCATGTCGTTTCTCCTGGGGTTGGGAGCCCGCTGGAATCGGGGCTCTACCTGGACGTCGAAGCAGCGACGGCGGGATCGACAGGCGCGACCCTGCTCTTTGTAAAAATTTGTTGCGCGGGGCCGGCTTCGACAAGCTCAGCCCGAACGGGTGCAATCAGGCGTATTCGCCTACCGGCACGCAGCTGCAGAACAGGTTGCGGTCGCCGTAGACGTTGTCGATGCGGCCGACCGGCGGCCAGTACTTGGCCCCCTTGAGCGTGGCAAGCGGAAAGGCGCCGAGCTCGCGCGAGTAGGGATGCGTCCATTCGCTCACGAGCAGGCTGGCCGCGGTGTGCGGCGCATGCTTGAGCGGGTTGTCGTCCTTGGGCCAGACGCCTTCCTCGACGCGGCGGATCTCGCCGCGGATCGCGATCATCGCGTCGATGAAGCGGTCGAGCTCGGCCAGCGGTTCGCTCTCGGTCGGCTCCACCATCAGCGTGCCCGGCACCGGGAAGCTCAGCGTCGGCGCGTGGAAGCCGTAGTCGATCAGCCGCTTGGCCACGTCCTCGGCCGTCACGCCACTCGTGTCCTTGAGCGGTCGCAGGTCGAGAATGCATTCGTGCGCCACGTGGCCGTTGGGGCTCGCATAGAGCGTGGGGTAGTGCTCCTTGAGGCGGGAGCTGATGTAGTTGGCGCTCAGGATCGCGATCTCCGTGGCGGCCTGCAGGCCCACGGCACCCATCATGCGGCAGTACATCCAGCTGATCGGCAGCACCGCGGCATTGCCCAGCGGCGCGGCCGACACGGCGCCGACGCCGTTGGACGCGACGCCTGCCGTCGCATGCCCCGGCAGATAAGGCACGAGATCTTCGACCACGCACACCGGCCCGACGCCCGGGCCGCCGCCGCCGTGCGGAATGCAGAAGGTCTTGTGCAGGTTCAGGTGGCTCACGTCGCCGCCGAACTCGCCGGGCGCCGCCACGCCGACCAGCGCGTTCATGTTGGCGCCGTCCACGTAGACGCGGCCGCCGTGCGCATGCACGATCTCGCAGAGTTCCTTGACGCGGGTTTCGAACACGCCGTGCGTGCTGGGGTAGGTGATCATCACCGCGGCCAGCTTGTCGCCGTGCTTCTCGCAGGCGCGCTTCAGGTCGTCCATGTCGACGTTGCCTTGCGCGTCGCAGGCCGTCACCACCACCTGCATGCCGACCATCTGCGCGCTCGCCGGGTTGGTGCCGTGCGCGGAGGAGGGGATCAGGCAGATGTTGCGATGCCCTTCGCCCTTGGCTTCATGGAAGGCCTTGATCGCCAGCAGGCCGGCGTACTCACCCTGCGAGCCGGCATTGGGCTGCAGGCTGATGCCCGCATAGCCGGTGGCCTCGCAGAGCCAGGCGCGCAGCTGGGCGTCGAGCTGCGCATAGCCCTGCAATTGCTCGGCCGGCGCGAAGGGATGGATGTTGGCGAACTCGGGCCAGGTGATCGGGATCATCTCGCTGGTCGCGTTGAGCTTCATGGTGCAGCTGCCGAGCGGGATCATGCTGCGGTCGAGCGCCAGGTCCTTGTCGGAGAGGCTGCGGATGTAACGCAGCATCGCGGTCTCGCTCTTGTGGGTGTTGAACACCGGGTGCGTGAGGAAGGCGCTGGTGCGGCGCAGGTCCTCGGGGATGCGCGGCGCGATGCTGCCGGCCAGCTCGTCGAAGCGCGGCATCGGCGTGCCGGCAGGCACGAACAGGGCCCACAGCGTCTCGATGTCGGCGCGGGTGGTGGTCTCGTCGAGCGAAATGCCCAGGTGGTTCTGCAGACGCTGGCGCAGATTGATGCTTGCCGCCTGCGCGCGCTCCTGGATTTTCGGCGTGTCCTCGCCGGTCTTGACGGTGAGCGAGTCGAAGGAGGTCTCATTGGCCAGCTCGCGGCCCATCTGTTCGAGGCCCTGCGCCAGCACCGCGGTGAGCGCAGCCACGCGCTGCGCGATGCGCGTCAGGCCTTCGGGCCCGTGGTAGACCGCGTACATGCTCGCGACCACCGCCGGCAGCACCTGCGCCGTGCAGATGTTGGAAGTGGCCTTCTCGCGCCGGATGTGCTGCTCGCGCGTCTGCAGCGCGAGCCGGTAGGCCGGCTGGCCTTGCGTGTCCACGCTCACGCCCACCAGGCGGCCGGGCAGCGAGCGCTTGAACTCGTCGCGGCAGGCCAGATAGGCCGCGTGCGGGCCGCCGTTGCACATCGGCATGCCGAAGCGCTGCGTGGTGCCGCACACGATGTCGGCATCCCATTCGCCGGGCGGCGCCAGCAGCGTGAGCGCCAGCAGGTCGGCCGCCACGCAGAAGGCGGCGTCGCACGCATGGGCGTGGCCGGCGAGCGGGCGCAGGTCGTGCACGTGGCCGGTGGTCGAGGGGTACTGCGCGAGTGCGCCGAAGAAATCGCCGCTGGCCATCAGGTGCGGCAGGGTCTCCGACACGGTGCTGACCTTGACCTCGATGCCGAGCGGCGCCGCGCGCGTTCTGATGACCTCGATGGTCTGCGGATGGCAGTCGCCCGAGACCAGGAACACGTTGCTCTTGCTCTTGGCGCTGCGCTTGGCGAGCGTCATCGCCTCGGCCGCCGCCGTGGCCTCGTCGAGCATCGAGGCATTGGCGATGGCCATGCCGGTGAGGTCGCACACCATGGTCTGGAAGTTGACCAGTGCCTCCATGCGGCCCTGCGAAATCTCGGCCTGGTAGGGCGTGTAGGCGGTGTACCAGGCCGGGTTCTCGAGCACGTTGCGCAGGATCACGCCGGGCGTGTGGGTGCCGTAGTAGCCCTGGCCGATGAAGTTCTTCGCCACCTTGTTCTTCGCCGCAATGGCCTTCAGCTCGGCCAGCGCGTCGGCCTCCGTCACCGAGGCGGGCAGGCGCATCGGCTTCGTGCGGCGGATGGCCGGCGGCACGATGCCGTCGATCAGCTCGGCGCGGGTGGTCGAGCCGACGGCGGCGAGCATGCGCGCTTCGTCATCGGCCTCGATGCCGATATGGCGGGCGATGAATTCCTCGGCGTTCTCGAGTTCGCTGAGGGAGGGCAGGGAAGACTTCGGCATTGGCGTGTTCGGTTCAGTTTTCGTCGGCGAACTTTTGATAGGTGGTGGCGTCGAGCAGTGCATCGAGCTGCGAGGCGTCGCTGATCTTCATCTTGAAGAACCAGCCGCCCGCTTCGGGCGCGCTGTTGGCCAGCGAAGGGTCGGCGCGCAGCGCCTCGTTGACTTCGGTGATCTCGCCCGTGATGGGCATGAACACGTCGGCCGCCGCCTTGACCGACTCGACCACGCCGGCGACATCGCCCTGGCTGTAGCTCTTGCCGACTTCCGGCAGGTCGACGAAGACCACGTCGCCCAGCGCATCCTGCGCATGAACGGTGATGCCGACGGTGGCGACGCCGTCGCCGACCGCCTGGACCCACTCGTGGTCCCTGGTGTACTTGATGCTCATGAAAGGCTCCTTGAAGAAAAGAATTCAACCGCGGTAGTAGTGCTGCGGCACGAAAGGCATGGTGCTCACCTCCATCGGCACCGGCTTGCCGCGCACGATGGCCTGGATGCGGGTGCCGGGCTCGGCATAGGCGAGCGCGACGTAGGCCATCGCGACCGGCCGGTCGACCGTGGGGCCGAGCAGGCCGCTGGTCACCTGGCCGATGGGCGCGCCCTCGAAGGATTCGAGCAGCGTGCCATCGCGCACCGGCACGCGCTCCAGCGCCACCAGGCCGACGCGCTTGCGCTTGAGCGTGTGGTGGTCCAGGTGGCCTGCGACGCCATTGGCCGCCGTGAGTTGCGCCAGCACCTTGGCCGCGCCCGGAAAGCCGCCTTCGCGCGCACCGCCGGTGCGCCGCACCTTCTGGATCGCCCAATTGAGCGAGGCTTCGACCGGCGTGGTGGTCTCGTCGATGTCGTTGCCGTAGAGGCACAGGCCCGCTTCGAGCCGCAGCGAATTGCGCGCACCCAGGCCGACGGGCTTGACCTCGGGCTGGGCGAGCAGCAGCCGTGCGAGCGCTTCGGCATCCTTGGCGGCCACCGAGATCTCGAAACCGTCCTCGCCCGTGTAGCCGCTGCGCGTGGCAAAGGCCGCGATGCCGCCGATCTGCACCGCGCCGCCGGTCATGAAGACGAAGCGCTCGATGCCGGGCGCGAGCCGGGCCAGCGCGGTCACGGCCTGCGGGCCCTGCAGCGCCAGCAGGGCGTGGTCGGGCATCGGCAGCACCTGGCAGCGCGCGCCGATCCTGGCCTGGATGTGCGCGATGTCGGCCACCTTGCAGGCGCCATTGACGATCACGAACAGCGAGTCGTGGCCTTCGTTGAAGAACATCAGGTCGTCGAGGATGCCGCCTTCGTCGTTCAAGAGCAGGCCGTAGCGCTGCTTGCCCGGCGCCAGGCCGATCACGTCGACCGGCATCAGGCTCTCGAACGCGGCGGCGGCATCGGGGCCAGCCAGGCGCAGCTGGCCCATGTGGGAGATGTCGAACAGGCCGGCGGCCTCGCGCGTGTGCTTGTGCTCGGCCATCAGGCCGGCGGGGTACTGCACCGGCATCACATAGCCCGCGAAGGGCACCATGCGGGCGCCGAGCTCCAGGTGCAGGTCGTAGAGCGGGGTCTTTTGCAGATCGTCGGATGCGGAGGCCAAGGCACTCTCCAAAGGGGCAGTCCAGATCCATGACATTCTTGCCATGGGCCACCCCTGCTGTCCGCTTTACCTGAGAGATTCGCCCCACGATCGGGGTTTGCTCCTTCGGTGGACGGCACTGCGAACAAAAAACGCGATGCGCCGCCTCTCTCCAGCAAGGAAACGCCCGGAAAATGGGGCGCTTCGTCAGTCCTTTTGCCTGAGCGTTCGGGCCCGTTTTTCGAGGGGACCTGCGCCTTCGGCGGCCCCGCGCTGCGAGGCTCTCTCCTGACCCGTCCGAGTGTAAGGGATGAGCCCGGTCCTGGCCGCTCAGGAGCGCTCCAGGCGCAGCCGCCTGAGCAGAAACTTCTCCCACAGCTTGTCGGCGACGAGCTGCAGGGAGCTGCGAATGTGCGCTCTGGCATTGCGCGCGTCGTAGGGCGAGCGGATGTCGGCGCCCAGCTGCCGGGCGCGCACGCTGAGCATGCTCTCCGAGAGAACGCAGCGCGCCTTCATGCGCAGGTCGTCGAAGTTCTCCGGCGAGAGCGCACTGGCCTTGTGCCATTCGTGGGACCACTTGAATCTGCGCTGCCTGGACGGATCGCTCTCGTCCTTGATCAGCCAGGCTGACACGAAATCGACATAGGCCTCGTCGACGCTGTCGCGAAACAGACGGTGCTCGGGTTCGAAGCGGTCGTAGACCAGCGAATCCAGGAATTCGTTGCCCGGCGAAAGCGCACCGAGCTGGCGGCGCAGGTTGCCGTTCATCGCGAAGCAGTAGGTCGAAACCCATTCGAGCAGGGGACCGAGCGGCGTCATCGTCGAGCGCGGAAAATCGTTGATCTCGCCGAAGAGCCACGGGCCCGGGTGCAGCCCCAGCCTCTTGATTTCACCGCCGAAGCCGGCCACCCTGCGTTCGCTCCATCCGTGGTTTCGCGCGACGGTGTCGTTCGAAAAGATCCACACGTCGGGCTCGCCGCTGCGGGCAAGAATGGCTGCGACTCCTTGGTCCCACCCAGTGAATTCGCGGTTGGAGTTGTCGCCTGCGATGACGAAGCCGTCCTCGCATTCCGCATTGCGCAATGCTTCGCCTCCGGTGGACCTGGCGTTGTCGACGATCGCGAGAACGACACGATCGCTCTCGCCGGCCAACTGCCTTCGCAGCTTGGTCAGCACCTGGACCGAATGATCACGATGCTGACTCCCGTACTCCAGATGAACAAAACCGTAGTTCGTCATGCCTGTTGACAGAAAAAAGAAGGGAGGGTTGGGGCGCCGGATGGGCGCGACGCGACGAGTATCCCTCCTCGTCTTGTCAGAGGAGACGCCGAGTTTGTCCGGATGCGGCCATGGCGGCCGTCGGGGCCGATTTCAATGCACGAGCTGGGGCGGCAGCAGCTTGTCGATGCGTTCGCGGATCGACGTGGCGCGCTCGGCACCCGCGAGCTTCTCGATCTCGCCGAGCATGGCGGATGCGGCGGCCAGCATCGACTCCCGGTCGCGCGCTTCACGCAGCAGCTCGCGGAACTGCCCGGCCAGGATCGGATCGCGCCTGACGAACATGCGCTCGCACAGGTCGAACAGGAACATCCGCGTGGTGGCGAGCGAACGCTTGCCGTCGAAGACATCCGCCGCGACCGGCGGCTCGGGGCTCGCGTCCGGCGCCGGAGCTGCCAGCACCGGCGGCGCCACGGCGGGCGTAGCGGGTTGCGAACGATGCAGATAGCCCTCCTGCACCAGGTGCAGCGCCACGCGGCCGGCCTCGTCGCGGCTGCCGAAGAGCTGGCCGAAGTCGGTGACCGAGCGCTGGCCGTCGGCCATCAGCAGCAGGGCGCGCTCGCGCTGGCCCAGCGTGCGGCGGCCCGGCTGGAGTTCTTGGCGCGCTTTCTCGGTCTTGATGAGGAACATCTGATGCTCGGGCGTTCGGGGTCGAGCGCCGCAGCATCGGGGATCCGCATGACATCCTCGTGAATGACCGGGCCGCTGCCGCTATTTGAAGCCCCACAAACGCGGCAGCCAGGTGCTGAGCGCCGGAACGAAGGTCAGCACCAGCAGCACGGCCGCGTGCGCCCACAGGAAGGGCACGAGCTCGCGCACCAGCTGCGACATCGGCACCTTCGAGACGTTGCAGGTCACGAACAGCAGGCCGCCTACCGGCGGCGTGATCATGCCGAGCGTGAGGTTGTAGATCACGATCATCGCGAAGTGGACCGGGTCGATGCCGAGCTTGATGGCCACCGGCGCGAGGATGGGTGCCAGCACCATCACGCCGGGCAAGGGCTCGATGAAGATGCCGAAGAGCAGCAGGAAGACGTTCACGATGATCAGGAACATCCACGGCGAGAGCTGCATGCTGACCAGCCATTCGGCCAGGGACTGGGGAACGCCTTCGATGGTCAGGATCCAGGCGAAGGAGGCCGACAGCCCGATGATGATCAGCACCGAGGCCGACAGCAGCGCCGAGCGCGCGAGGATGTCCGGCAGCGCCTTCCATTCGAGCGTGCGGTAGACGAACTTGCCGCACACCAGCGCATAGAACACCGCCACCACCGAGGCCTCGGTGGGCGTGAACCAGCCGGCGCGCATGCCGCCGAGGATCACCACCGGCAGCAGGATGGCGGGGATGGCTTTCCAGGTGGTCAGCAGCACTTCGCGCCAGGGCGGCATGCCGCCGTCGCCGCGGTAGTTGCGCTGCTTGGAAACGTGGAAGTTCACCACGCACATCGCGACCGCGATCAGCAGGCCGGGAACGAGGCCGGCCACGAACAGGCTGCCGACCGACACGCTGTCGTCCTGCAGCGCGTAGATGATCATGATGATCGAGGGCGGAATGATCGGGCCGACGATCGCGGTCGAGGCCGTCAGCGCCGCCGCGTAGGAGCGGTGGTAGCCGGCCTTCTCCATCATCCTGATGAGCATCGAGCCCGGCCCCGCGGCATCGGCCAGCGCCGAGCCCGAGATGCCCGAGAAGAAGGTGAGCGAGACCACGTTGGTGTAGCCGAGCCCGCCGCGCCGGTGGCCGACGAACTGGCCCGCGAAGCGCAGCAGCACCTCGGTCAGCGAGCCGCCGCTCATGAGTTCGGCCGCCAGGATGAAGAAGGGCACCGCCATCAGCGGGAAGCTGTCGATGCCGGTGAAGGTTTCCTTCAGCAGCACCATCAGCGGATAGGACTCGGCGAGGATCAGCGTCGCGGCCGTGGCCAGGCCCAGCGCGAAGGCCACGGGCACGCCGATCGCGAGGAACAGGCAGGCCGACAGGATCAGGATGATGCTGGCGTTCATAGCGAGGCGCTCGCGGTCGCATCGAAGTGCGCGTCGGACGCGAACTCGCGCTTTTGCACGTAGCCGCGCACGATCAAAAGCCAGTGGACGATGAGCAGCACGCCGCCGATCGGCATCGCGCTGTAGATGTAGGCAAAGGGAATCTGCGTGACGGCGGTCAGCTGGAACATGGTGCGCTCCATGTAGAGCCAGCCGTACCAGACCATGAAACCGAAGAAGGCGAAGAGCAGCGCCGCGACCACGGCGCGGACCGCGACCGCGCCCCTGGGCGGCAGCGCGTCCTGCAGGTTCTCGACCGCGATGTGGCCGCCGTAGCGCAGCACCGGGCCGGCGCCGAGGAAGGTGAGCCAGATCATCATGTGGCGCGAAACCTCTTCGGCCCATTCGAGCGAATTGCTCGTGAGGTAACGCATCCCCACGTTGATGAAGATGATGACCGACATTGATGCGAGCAGCAGAATCAGCGCCCAGCGGTTCGCGGCCAGAAAGTAGTGTTCGAAGGTTTTCATATCAAAACAAAACCGCCCGGTGCCACTGCGGGTTCACCGGGCGGGAGTGCCGCAACGCGGCACGCGCGTTGCCGCGCTACTTGACGTCGCTGATCTTCTTGATGTTGTCGGCGCCGAATTCCTTGGCATAGCCGGTGTAGGCCGGCTTCAGCGCTTCGCGGAAGGCGGCACCGTCGACGGTGCGCACGACCTTCATGCCGTCCTTCTCGAGCTGGGCGATGCCGCTGTTCTCGTCGTCGTTGACCTTCTTGCGCTGCGCCGCGCCGGCCTTCCTGGCGGCTTCGACGAAGACCTTCTTGTCGGCATCCGACAGCTTGTTCCAGACCTTGGGCGACAGCAGCAGCAGTGCCGGCGAGTAGACATGGCCGGTCAGCGAGAGATGCTTCTGCACCTGCGCGAACTTGGAGGACAGGATCACGGGAATCGGGTTCTCCTGGCCGTCGACCGTGCCCTGCTGCAGCGCGCCGAACAGTTCGGGGAAGGCCATCGGCGTCGGCAGGATGCCGAAGGTGCGGTAGCCGTCCATGTGCACCTTGTTCTCCATCGTGCGCATCTTGAGGCCCGCGGCGTCCTGCGGCTTCACGATGTCGCGCTTGCTGTTGGTCATGTGGCGGAAGCCGTTCTCGGTCCAGGCCAGCGCGATGATGCCCTTGCTCGGGAACTTGGCCAGGATGTCCTGGCCGATCGGGCCGTCCATCACCTTGCGCGCGTGCTCGTAGTCGCGGAACAGGAAGGGGATGTCGACGATCTTGACCTCGGGCACGAAGTTGCCGACCGGGCCGGTGGAGGTGTTGACCAGGTCCTGCGTGCCCAGCTGCACGGCCTCGATCTGCTCGCGTTCGCCGCCGAGTGCCGAGTTGGGGAACTGCTGGCACTTGTAGCGGCCTTGCGTGCCTTTCTCGACCTCGTCGCAGAAAGTGGTGGAGCCGACGCCGTAGTGCGATTCCTTGGTGGTCGCGTAGCCGATCTTGAGCGTGGTGGTCTGCGCAAATGCGGCGCAAGCCATACCGAGGCCGACGACGAGGCCGGCGGCCAGTCGGTTCAACTTCATGGGGGGAGTCTCCTGTGAGCGTGGACGTGTTGCAAACGTATGACTATGCATCAATGGGAGGCTTCATCACGTCGGGAGTTTCACGGACGCAGTTGCGTGCCGGCGATGACTGTTGCACCCTCTCCCTCCGGGAGAGGGTGGGGGTGAGGGCACTGGGCCTTTGAAGGTCCGGCTCCGGCCTTAGATCAAGCGCAACGCACAAATCAAAGAACCTCACCACAGCTTGGCGCAGTTCCCACTCAAAACAACCGCAGCGCTGGGCATCGCAGGCGCCGAAGCGGTCTCCCGCGTCACGATCAAGCGCGACACCTTGGAAAGAAGCTTCTCCGAGGTATCGGGCAGCAGGGACACCGCCGTCCCGCTCGCCGGCACCACCCCCATTGCAAACGCGGGCCCTTCCGCCGGCACAGCCCACAGCACCAGGCGCTCTCCCTCGGCCAGGGAAGCGATCGGCCCCAGCACCTTGAGGGTCAGCGTCCTGCCATGGCGCAGCGAGCTCACCAGCAGCCTGCCGTTGCCTGCCGCATCGGTGAGCACGCCCACATAGCTTTGCGGCAGCCTCTCGCCCGAGCGCATGGCCAGCTGGTCGCTCGTCACGAAAAGCCCCGGCGCTGCGAAGAACAAGGTGCTCGCAGCGATGACGCCCGCAACGACGCCGCCCAGCCCGAAGCCGGCCGGCCTGAGCCAGGACGAAACCGAGCCCGAGCGCGCCGGTGCAGGCTGCGTGCGCGCCGCGATCGCGCGCCAGAGTCCGGCCGACGGCTGCTGCGGCGGCACTGACTGGGCCAGCCGCCCCAGCCGCTCTTCCCATTGCGCCACCAGGCCGCGCACGTCGCTGCGGTCGCGCTGCAGGCGTTCGAAGCGCCGCCGCGCACCGCCCGCCAGGGTGCCCAGCACATAGGCGGCCGCGAGCTCGTCGAGCAATCGGGTGTCGGTGTATCTCACGGCGCCACCCCCTGTGTCGCGAGGCAGGCGCGCAGCTTGTCCAGGCCGCGCCGTATCCAGGCCTTCACCGTGCCCAGCGGCGCGTTCATCTGCGCGGCCACCTCGCTGTGCGACAGGCCCTGGTAGTAGGCGAGTGCGAGGCTCTGGCGGAAGCTGCCGTCCAGCGCGGACATGCAGCCTTCGATGTGCAGGGCCTGCAGCGCCTGTTCGAGCAGCTGCATGGCGCTTGGCGCCGGGTCGGGCGCGTGCGCGTTCTCCTGCTGCTGCTCGTGTTCGTCCTGTTCCGTCCATGCATGTTCGTTGCGCCGCGTGCGCACGCGCAGCGCGTCCAGCGCCTTGTTGCGGACGATCGCGATCAGCCAGGTGATCGGCTGGATCTCCTGCCCGTCGATGTTGGAGCGGTAGCTGGCGGCGTTCTTCCAGATGCTCACATAAGCCTCCTGCAGCACGTCCTCGGCCACCTGCCGTTGACCCAGCATGCGAAGCGCGATGCCGAACAGATGCACGTGCGTGCGTTCGTACATCTCGGCGAAGGCGGCGTGGTCGCCGCGCGCCGCCTGGGCGATCAGCTGCTGAAGGTTCAGAATATTTCTATTCATGCGGCCGAGTATTCCATCGACCCAGGAGATGCCATGAAATCGAATCCGCGAATCCCTCGTCTTGCCGCGACCCTGCTCGGTGCCGCCGCGCTCGGCGCCTGTTCTTCCATGTCGGAGCCGGGCCATCCCAGCGCTCGCACTGCGGCCTTGCCCGCCGCCATCCAGGCGCCCGCCGGCGAGCGCGCGGCTTTCACCTGGCATGCCACCGGCTCGCAGATCTACGAGTGCCGTGCCGCCGAGAAGGGCGGCTGGGCCTGGCAGTTCGTGGCGCCCGAAGCGGACCTGTTCGGTCCGGGCGGCGAGAAGGTGGGCACGCATGGCGCCGGGCCGCACTGGACCGCGCTCGACGGCAGCAAGACGCTGGGGGCGGTGAAGGCGCGTGCCGATGCGCCGCGCGCGTCCGACATTCCATGGCTGCTGCTGTCCGCGAAATCGGCCGGCACCGCGGGCCGCATGGCGAGCGTCTCCGGCGTGCAGCGCATCAACACCGTGGGCGGCAGCGCCCCGGCCAGGGGCTGCGAAACGCAGGCCGATGTCGGCAAGCGCAGCAAGGAGCGCTACAGCGCGGACTACGTGTTCCTGGTAGCCCGCTAGGTGCACCGCGCTCAGTTCTTCTTGCCGTTGGCCTTGTAGCTCTCGATCGAGCTCTTGAGATCGCCATACTCCGGGCAGGACATGCCGCAGGCCCGGCCCAGCGCCGCCAGGCGCTGTTCGGCCTTGGGCAGATCGTTCATCGAGAGGTACAGCTCGCCCGAGTATTCCAGCGCGCCGCGGTGGCCGGGGTCGATGCGCAGGGCGGCGTCGTAGTACTTCTCGGAGGCGACCCATTTGGCCGTGCCGGACTTGCGCAGGCTGAAACCCATGAGGTTGTTCCAGTCGGCGCTGGCGCTGTCGTTGACTCTTTCGAGCTCGCTGACGGCGGCGGCCCATTTGCTGTCGACAATGAGGGCCCGGGCCTGCGCGAGCTTGTTGCCGGCCGGCGCGGCCTTGGCGGCCGGCGCCGGGGCGGGCAGCGAGTCGGCGGCAAAACCCTGGCTGGCGGCGAGCGCCAGGCTGACGGCGGCGAGGATGCGATGGAGTGTGATGTTCATGACGTCGAGGTCCTTGGGGTGAGGTTGGCGGACAGCGCAATTGCTGTCCTGCACCTACTTACGTCACCGCTCGCGAATCGGACGCACCGGCGCCCGAAAAAAATCGCCGGCTGCTACATGCCGACGTAGTTCGGCCCGCCGCCGCCCTCGGGCGTGACCCAGACGATGTTCTGCGTCGGGTCCTTGATGTCGCAGGTCTTGCAGTGCACGCAGTTCTGCGCGTTGATCTGCAGGCGCGGCTTGCCGTTCTCGCCCTCCACGAACTCGTAGACGCCGGCCGGGCAATAGCGGCTTTCGGGACCGTCGTACTCGGGCAGGTTGATCTCGGTCGGCACTGCGGCGTTCTTCAGCGTCAGGTGGGCGGGCTGGTTCTCCTCGTGGTTGGTGTTGCTGATGAACACCGACGAGAGCCGGTCGAAGGTGAGCTTGCCGTCCGGCTTGGGATAGGCGATCTTCTTGCAGGCCGAGGCCTTCTTGAGGCGCTCGTGGTCGGCCTGGTGGCGGTGGATGGTCCACGGGATGTGGCCGCGCAGCACGTACTGCTCGATGCCGGTCATCAACGTGCCCACGGTCAGGCCCTTCTTGAACCACTGCTTGAAGTTGCGCGCCTTGTGAAGCTCCTTGTGCAGCCAGCTCTTCTCGAAGGCGGCCGGGTAGGCCGTGAGCTCGTCGTGCTGGCGGCCGGCCACCACGGCGTTGTAGGCGGCCTCGGCCGCGAGCATGCCGGTCTTGATCGCGGCATGGCTGCCCTTGATGCGGCTCGCGTTGAGGTAGCCGGCGTCGCAGCCCACCAGCACGCCGCCCGGGAACACCGTCTTGGGCAGCGAGAGCAGGCCGCCCGCGGTGATGGCGCGCGCGCCGTAGCTCAAACGCTTGGGCGCCTTCAGGCCCTTGTCCTGGCCTTCGAAGTACCAGCGGATGTTGGGATGCGTCTTGAAGCGCTGGAACTCCTCGAAGGGGCTCAGGTGCGGGTTCTGGTAGTCGAGGCCGACCACGTAGCCGATGATCAGCTGGTTGTTCTCGGCGTGGTAGACGAAGGAGCCGCCGTAGGTGTCCGGCGGCAGCGGCCAGCCCGCGGTGTGCACGGCCAGGCCGGGCTCGTGGCGCGCGGGGTCGATCTCCCACAGCTCCTTGATGCCGATGCCGTAGCTCTGCGGATCCTTGCCGGCATCGAGCTTGTACTTGGCGATCAACTGGCGGCCCAGGTGGCCGCGCGCGCCTTCGGCGAACACCGTGTACTTGGCATGCAGCTCCATGCCGAGCTGGAAATTCTCGGTCGGCTCGCCATCTTTGCCGATCCCCATGTTGCCGGTGGCCACGCCGCGCACCTTGCCGTCTTCGGTGTAGAGCACCTCGGCCGCCGGAAAGCCGGCGAAGATCTCGACGCCCAGGCCCTCGGCCTGCTGCGCGAGCCAGCGCACCACGTTGCCCAGGCTCACGATGTAGTTGCCTTCGTTGTGGAAGACCTTGGGCAAGAGGAAGTCGGGCGTGCGCGTGGCGCCGGTTTCGGAGAGCATCAGGAAGGTGTCCCGCGTGACTGGCTGGTTGAGCGGCGCGCCGAGCTCCTCCCAGTCGGGCAGCAGTTCGTAGAGCGCGCGCGGATCCATGATCGCGCCCGACAGGATGTGGGCGCCGGGCTCCGAGCCCTTCTCGAGCACCACGACCGAGATCTCCTTGTGGTGCGAGGCGGCCAGCTGCTTCAGGTGGATGGCGGTGGCGAGGCCGGCAGGACCGGCGCCGACCACGACCACGTCGTATTCCATCGCTTCGCGGGGGCCGAACCGGGCAAGTATTTCGTCATGCGTCATGTGGGGTCTCGTCGATAATGATTTGAAGGTGCGAGGCACCGCGAAGGGGCCGGGCCATTTTATGCGGCGCCCGGAGCGGCTTTAGGCCCGTCGCATCGGCGACTCCAACAGGACTTTCCCCATGGCTTACAGCATCGATCTTTCGGGCCGCGTGGCCTTCGTCACGGGTGCGTCGAGCGGTCTCGGCGCGCAGTTCGCCAAGACGCTGGCGCGCGCGGGCGCCGCAGTGGTATTGGCCAGCCGTCACACCGACAAGCTCAAGGAACTGCGCGCGCGCATCGAGGGCGAGGGCGGCGACGCCCACGTGGTCGAGCTCGACGTGACAAGCATCGACAGCATCAAGGCCGCGGTGGCACGCGCCGAGACGGAGGTCGGGCCGATCGACATCCTGGTCAACAACTCGGGCGTGAGCACCACGCAGCGCCTCGAAGAGGTGAAGGCCGAGGACTACGACTTCATCTTCGACGCCAACGTCAAGGGCTCTTTCTTCGTTGCCCAGGAAGTCGGCAAACGCATGCTGGCGCGCGCCAAGGGTGCGGCGCCCGGCACCTACATCGGCGGGCGCATCATCAACATCGCTTCGGTAGCTGCTTTGAAGGTGCTGCCGAAGATCGGTGTCTATTGCATGAGCAAGGCGGCGGTGGTGCAGATGACCAAGGCGATGGCGCTCGAGTGGGGCCGCTTCGGCATCAACGTCAACGCGCTGTGCCCGGGCTACATCACGACCGACCTCAACGAAGAGCACTTCGCCTCCGACGACGGCCAGAAGCTGGTGGGCATGCTGCCGCGCAAGCGCGTGGGCAAGCCCGAAGACCTGGACGGACTGATCGTGCTGCTGGCCAGCGGCCAGAGCCATTTCGTCAATGGCGCGGTGATCGCGGCCGACGACGGATTCGCGCTCTGAGTCCGCGCGCGCTCATCGGCATCGCGGCCGGTCTGGCCGCGGGTGCGCTCTGGGGGCTGGTGTTCGTGGCGCCGCGCATGGTGGGGCATTTCGGCATGGTGGACATCACGGCCGCGCGCTTCATCGTCTTCGGCGCGGTCGCGGGGCTGGCGGTCTGGTGGCGGCCGGCCGAGCGGCGCTGGCCCCGCGCGCGCCAGGCGCTCACCGTGCTCGGCCTCAGCGGACTCGGCTTCACCGGCTACTACCTGCTGCTGGCCTTCTCGATCGTGGCCGCGGGCACCGAGGTGTCGAGCCTGATCATCGGCACCATCCCGGTCTGGATGATGTTGCTGGGCCGTCCGGCCGGCTTGGCGCTGCAGGCCCTGGTGCCGGGACTGGCTCTCACGGCCGCGGGCATCGCGCTGATGGTCGCGAGTGCCTGGCCGGAAGGCAGCGCGAGCGGTGCGCACTTCGGCTGGGGCCTGGTGCTGGCGCTGCTCGCGATGGCGAGCTGGACGGCTTTCGGCCTCCTGAACGCGGCCTGGCTCAAGCGGCATCCCGAGGTGCACGCGGCCGACTGGGCCAACTGGCTCGGCATCGCGACCGGCCTTGGTGCCTTCGTGCTGTGGCTGGTTGCGGGCTCCGACATGGCCACGTTGCGCACACAGCCCGAGGGCAAGCTGTTCGTGCTGCTTGCGCTGGCCGGCGGCCTCGGGTCTTCGTGGCTGGCGACGGTGCTCTGGAACGTCGCGAGCCAGCGGCTTTCCGCGAGCTTGTGTGGTCAGCTGATCGTGAGCGAGACCTTGTTCGCCTTGCTTTATTCTTTTTTGTGGGACGGGCGCTGGCCGCATGCCATCGAGCTCACGGCCGCGTTGCTGTTCGTCCTCGGCATCCTCGCATCCATCAAGGCACACCGATGAGAATCGAAATTCCCGAAATCAAGAAGCTCGTCTACGAAATGACGATCCCGATCCGCTGGGGCGACATGGACGCGATGGGCCATCTCAATAATGCCAGCTACTTCCGCTACCTCGAGACGGCGCGCATCGACTGGTTCCACTCGCTGGGCGCCGAGCCCGCACCGGACGGGCAGGGGATGGTGATCGTCAATGCCTTCTGCAACTTCTACAAGCAGCTCGAATACCCGGGCGACGTGCTGGTCAAGATGTACGTGAGCGACCCGGGCCGCACCACCTTCGAGAGCTGGGCCACCATGGCCCGGACCGATGCGCCCGAGGTGATCTGCGCGGCCGGCGGCGCGACCACGATGTGGGTCGACTTTCCGAAGCAGAAGGCGCTGCCGCTGCCGGACTGGCTGCGCTCGATCGTCAGCTAGGGAGCAACAAAAGGCCCTCCGCCAACTTTCGTTCGCGCAGGAGGGCCTTTCGCAGTCTCGGAGTGCCGCGATGGGTGTTGCCGAGTCCGTGAACATATTCTGCATGCGCGTGCTCGCTGCGCAATTCAGCCATGCGCCATAGAGCAAGCGGGAGGTGTCCTACTCGTCGTCAGCCCTGGCTCCTTCAGCCCTTCATGCCGGACTCAACACGATGCGCGCCTCGAAGCCTGTCGCCGCCCCCGGCGGCGGCGACATCAGTTCGAGCCGTGCCCCATGCTTCTCGACGATGGTGCCAACGATCGACAGCCCCAGCCCGTAGCCCGCACGATTGGAGCTGTGGCGCACGTGGCGCTGCTGCAGCGTGCGCAGCTCGACCTCGCCGACGCCCGGGCCGAAGTCGCGCACGGCCAGCGTGCAGGGCTGCATCACCTCGATCACGACGCGGCCGCGGCCGTAGCGCAGCGCGTTCTCCACCAGGTTGCGCAGCGCGATCGCCAGCGCGTCGACGTCGCCGAGCGCGACCGGCGGCTCGGTGTCCGGCACCTTGAGCGACAGGCGCTCGTTCACGCGCGGGTCCTGCCAGAACTCCTGCGCCACCGTGCCGGCCAGCTGGACCAGGTCGGTCTTCGTGCGCGTCAGCGAGGCGGCCGATTCGGCCCTGGAAAGTTGCAGCAGCTTCTCGGTGCGGTGGCCGAGCATCTGCAGCGCATCGAGCGCGGCCTCGACATCGTCGCGCCGCAGTTCGTGCTCGAGCGCGGTCTGCAGCCGCAGCCGCGCCGCCGCGAGCGGCGTGCGCAGCTCGTGCGCCGCATTTGCGGCCAGCGCGCGCTCGACATCGAGCGCCTGCGAGAGGCGCTCGAGCAGGCGGTTGACATGGTCGCCGACCGTGCGCAGCTCCTGCGGCAGGCCGGGGAGCCCGATCGGGCGCAGGTCGGTGCCGCTGCGCTGCGCGATCTCGCCGGCGAGCTGCTGCAGCGCGCGCAGCTCGGTGCGCGCCACGTTGCGCAGCACCAGCGCCAGGAGCGGCAGCACGGCGAACAGCGGCACGATCAGGCCGAACAGGGTGCGGTTGAGCGCGGTGCGGCGCTCGTCCAGCGGGTCGGCGACCTGGAAGAAGAGATCGCGCGAGGGATGCCGCACGGTGTAGATCCGCCAGGCCTCGGCATTGGCAAAGCCGGCCGCCAGCGGAACGTCGAAGGCGTTGGGCGGCGACTCGGCGGAGCGCAGCAGTACGCGCTCGTGCAGGTCGACCACCTGGTACAGCACCGCATCGGTCGGAAACAGCTGCGGCGGCGCGATCAGCGGCGTGCGCGTCTCGCCGCGCTCGCTTCGGAGCTTGTCGAGCTCGTGCACCGCCATGTCGAACATGCGGTGCGAGACTTCCACCAGTTCGCTGTCGAAGTTGTGGTTGATCTCGCGGTCCACATACCAGACCACGCCCAGCACGCACAGAAGCCAGACGCCGCCGACCCAGACGATGAGGGTGCGGGTCAGCCGGCCGGCGAGCGAATCGCGCGTGCCGAGCTCTGCGCCCGCCTGCTGCAGGAAGTTCAGCTTCATTCGTCGTCGTCTTCGGGCGAGAAGGACAGCCGGTAGCCCAGGCCGCGCAGGGTCTGGATGTGGCTGCGGCCGAGCTTGCGCCGGAGGCGGCTGATGAACACTTCCAGCGTGTTGCTGTCGGCCTCGTCCCCGAAGCCGTAGAGTGCGTCGGCCAGGTTCTCGCGCGTGTGGATGCGTTCGGGCCGCGTCGCCATCACGCGCAGCAGCGCCCACTCTTTTTGCGTCAGCGTGATCGGAAGACCGTTCTTGCGCACCAGGTCGCGCGCCAGGTCGATCTCGAGCGTGCCGAGCTTCAGCACGGGCGAGCTGGTGGTGCTGCGCCGCCGCTCGACGGCCCGCAAGCGCGCCAGCAACTCCGCGGGGTCGTAGGGCTTGATAAGGTAGTCGTCGGCACCGGCGTCGAGGCCGCGGATGCGGTCGGTCACCTGGTCGCGGGCGGTGAGCACGATCACGATCGGGCGCTCGCGCAGCGCCCGCACGTCCGGCAGCAGCGAGAGCCCGTCGCCGTCGCTCAGGTGCAGGTCGAGCAACACGGCCGCGTACTGCACAGCCGCCAGCGCGGCGCGCGCGTCCGCGAGGCCGGGCGCCACGTCGACCACGAAGGCCTTGGCCATCAGGTAGCTGCAGACCGCGCCCGCCAGGGCGGCATCGTCTTCGACCAGCAATATGCGCACGTCGCCTCGCCCTTATCTCAAAAGAGGGGAGTCTAGTGCGGCCGTCGCTTCAGATTCAGTTCAGGCGCGGACCCTAAGCTTGGCCGCGCATGTTCCGTTCCCTTGCCGCTCGTCCGCTCGCCTGGATTCTTCTGACACTGGCTCTTCTCCTGCTCTGGGATGCCACCGGCCTCGACCTGAAGCTCGCGGCGATGGCGGGCACGCCGATGGGTTTTCCGTGGCGCAGCGACTGGTTCCTGGTCCAGGTCGTGCACGAGGGCGCGCGGTCCCTGAGCTGGCTGATGGTGCTCGCGCTGTTTGCCGGCATCCGCCGGCCCATCGGCATCCTGCGCCTGCTGCGCATGCGCGAAAGAGCACAGCTCGCATTCACCGTGCTGGCCTCCGTGCTGGCCGTCTCGCTGGTCAAGACTACGAGCCATACCAGCTGTCCCTGGGACCTCCAGCTCTTCGGCGGGGTTGCGCACTACGTCTCCCACTGGTCGTGGGGCGTGCAAGACGGCGGCCCGGGCGGCTGCTTTCCGGCCGGCCACGCGTCTGCGGCCTTTGCCTATGCGGGCGGCTGGTTCGCATGGCGCCGCGCCGCGCCCGCGGTGGCGCGAAGATGGCTCTTCGGCGCGCTCGCTGCCGGGCTGCTGCTGGGGCTGGTGCAGCAGCTGCGCGGCGCCCACTACATGAGCCACACGCTCTGGACCGCGTGGATCTGCTGGACGGTAGGCTTCGCGATCGATGCCTTCGTGCACCGGGGCCCGGCCGGGGTTGCGCGGCTGGCCGGCCTTCCGAAGCTGAACGAATCCTGAGCTGCGCATTCAGTGAGTTTTCAGTCCAGCTTTCCAGACTCGCTGGATGCCTGTTTCGAATGCTCGCTCCTTCCCCCCATCTGCGCATGACCTGCCGCTCGCCACGCCGGCGCAGGGCGCTGAGGCGTCCACGTCGCTCTGGCAGCACATCGATGCCTGGCTCGCGCGGCCGCGCTCGGCGCGCAGCGTGGTCCTCTGGCTGAGCCTCTACCTGGCGCTGGCCACCAATTGGCCGCTGTGGAACGAGCTGGCGCGCATCGGCGGTGCGCCGAGCATGTACTTGCCGTCGATCGCGGCGATGGCGCTGCTCATCGTCTGCGGCAGCGTGGCGCTCTTGTCCTTCACCGCCTGGTCGCGCTGGATGAAGCCGCTCTGGTTCGCCGTCGTCGTGGTCGCCGCCGTGGCCCAGCACTACATGCAGAGCTACCGGGTGGTGATGGACCCCAGCATGCTGGCCAACGCGATGCAGACCGATGCCCACGAGGTGAACGACCTGCTGAGCTGGCGCCTGCTGTTCCACGTGCTGCTGGTCGCCGCCTTGCCTGCCTGGGCGCTGTGGCGCGTGCAGGTCGTCCCGATGCGCTTCGTCTCGCAAGCCTGGCGCAATGCGCTGCTGCTCGTCGCAGCGGTGGCCGTGGCGGTGGGCGGTGCGCTGGCGATGGGCCGGGAGCTCGCGCCGCTGATGCGCAACAACGTCCACCTGCGCTACATGATGAATCCGCTGGCCAGCATCTATTCGGCCAGCGCGGTCGCCATCAGGCCGATGTTCAAGCACAGCCGCAAGCTGATCCCGGTGTCCGGCGGCGCGGCACTGGGCGCCAGTTATGCGGCGCAGGCCCGGCCGCCGCTCTTCGTGCTGATGGTGGGCGAGACGGCGCGGGCCGACCACTTTGCGCTGAACGGCTATGCGCGCGACACCACGCCGGAGCTCGCGGCGCGCAAGGTGCTGAGCTGGCGTGACGTTCATTCCTGCGGCACCAACACGCTGGCCTCTGTGCCCTGCATGTTCTCGCCGCTGGGCAAGACCGCCTTCGAGGCGCGCAAGGACGAGTACGAGAACCTGATGGACGTGCTGCAGGCCGCCGGCCTTGCGGTGTTCTGGCTCGACAACCAGGCCGGCGGCTGCAAGGGCGTCTGCGACCGCGTGCCGCACGCGTCGGCCTTCGACACCGTCGACCCGAGCGTGAAGAGCGCGCTTTGCGAAGGCGACGAATGCCTCGACGACGTCATGCTCCATGGCCTGGATGCGCGCCTGGCCGCCTTGCCGGCCGAGCGCCGCGGCAAGGGCGTGGTGCTGGTCATGCACCAGATGGGCAGCCATGGCCCGGCCTACTACAAGCGCTCTTCGCCCGATGCCAAGCGCTTCCTGCCCGAGTGCAAGAGCAACGCGCTGGCCGAATGCAGCCACGCCGAGCTGATCAACGGCTTTGACAATTCCATCGCCTACACCGACCGCTTTCTCGGCAAGACCATCGACTGGCTGAAGGCACAGTCCAAGAGCTACGACCCCGCATTGCTCTATCTCAGCGATCATGGCGAATCGCTGGGCGAGTACGGGCTGTTCCTGCATGGCGTGCCCTACAGCTTTGCGCCCGAGGTGCAGAAGCACATACCGATGATCGCGTGGTTCGGCGAGGGCATGAGCGCGCGCGACAAGCTCTCGCGTTCATGCATGGAGGCGGGGCTCGACACGCCGCTCACGCACGACAACCTCTATCACACGGTGCTGGGCCTGATGGACGTGAAGACGCCGAGCTACAAGCCCGCGCTCGATGCGCTGGCCTCTTGCCGCGGCGCGCCGGCCTGAATAGGCCCTACTTCTTCTCGCGCGGCAGCCGCCCCATCAGGAAGAACTCCGGGTTCGGCTGCATGCCGCTGAAGCTGGCCATGCGGTTGGAAAGGCCGAAAAAGGCGGTGATGGCGGCGATGTCCCAGATGTCCTCGTCGCTGAAGCCGTGCGCGTGCAGCGGCGGGAAGTCGGCGTCGTCGATCTCGTGCGAGCGCTCGCAGACCTTCATCGCGAACTCGAGCATCGCGTACTGGCGCGGCGTGATGTCGGCCTTGCGCCAGTTGACTGCCACCTGGTCGGCCACCAGCGGCTTCTTCTCGTAGATGCGCAACAGCGCGCCGTGCGCCACCACGCAGTAGAGGCACTGGTTGGCGGCGCTGGTGGCGGTGACGATCATCTCGCGGTCGCCCTTGGTGAGAGAGCCTTCCTCCTTCAGCATCAGCGCATCGTGGTAGGCGAAGAAGGCGCGCCACTCGGCCGGCCGGCGCGCGAGCGCCAGGAACACGTTGGGCACGAAGCCGGCTTTCTCCTGCACTTCGAGCACCTTGATGCGGATGTCTTCGGGCAGGTCCTCGAGCTCGGCGAGGGGATAGCGTTCGGCCATGGTCGTCTCCTGGTGTCCGGCACGGCAGCCGGTGCGCTTCGAGACGAGTCTACTTGAGCGTCTTGCCCTGCGTGGCGCCCAGTGGCGTGTGCAGTTGCGACGGCACGAACAGGCCCGTGTTGTCGTCGCGGCCCTGCAGCAGGTAGCGCGTATCGGCCTTGCCGTAGCCCTGCGCGGCGAGCACCGAGAACTTGCCGATGTCCGTCTTGCCGTCGCGCAGCCGATTGACGATCAGCACCTTCTTGGTGTCCGCGAAGTCGGCCATCATGTTCTGGTCGCCTTCGCTGTCGCCGGCGATGAAGCTGGGCCCATAGCCGTATTTGCTGACCAGGAAGCGCTGGATGTTCTTGGTCTTGCCCCGTCCCTGGGTCTGGTCGTAGCCGCGACGGTATTCGGGCTGGATCACGCCCTTGGCATCGCGTTCGAGTTCCATCGCCAGCACGCGCTCTGCCGGGTTGTCGTAGCCGAAGGCCGGGTTCGAGGAGATCTCCTTGATCACGTCGACGAAGGAGGCCGAGCAGACCCAGACATCGAAGCCCGCGTTGCGGAACCTGGCGTACAGCTCCTGCATCTCGGGAACCAGGCGCAGGCCGTTCTTCCAGCTCACCGAGACGACGCCGGCTTGGCCGGGCAGGGCGGCCGGCGTGCTCCACTTGACCTTTTCCACCGGCTGCTTGAGTTGCCAGGCCACCGTATCGGCCGTGAGCTTGCGCACCTGCGCCTCGTTGAGCCCGACGAAGAGATAGGTGACCCAGGGGTAGGCCGTGTCGTGGTCGAAGGTGTCGCCGATGGCTTCGTACAAGTAGCGGACCTTGGTCACGAAGGCCGTGTAGTTCGGGTTCTGCTTGACGGCCGCGAGCGGCATGCTGCCCTGGAGGCCGCTGTAGTTCCGGTAGAGCCAGGTGTAGCTGGCAACGATGTCCGGCACGATGCTGTCGATGTTGACCGGCTGCCCCGCCGCGTTGTTGTGGGCCGGCGCAAAGTTGGTTTTCGGAATGTTCTTGCGCAACGCCGTTTCGAGCTGTGCCGGCGTGGCGCCGAAGGCGAGGTTCTCCAGCTGGTAGATCAGCGATGCCTCTTCGATATCGAGAAAGATGCTGGTGTTGTCCCAGTCGAAGACCACGTACGGCGGCTTCGATGCGTTGTAGGCCGGGCTGCCTCTGCCGAGGCCGGCGATCAACGCATCGATCTGCTGCCGGTTGAAAGGGTCCCAACGGCCCGCGGCAAGCGGCTGAATGCTGGCGCTGGGCGCTGCCGGCCCGAATGGCCCGCCGGCACAGCCGGCCGCCAAGGCAGCGGCCAGGACCATCGGCAAGACACGGGCAAAGTTCCTCTTCATGGAGTTTTCTTCCTTCAAGTGACAGGGGGATGGCAAAGGAGACGAAACGGGTTGCGGCGGGCGGCTCAGGGCGCCGGAAGCGTGGGCGGCGTCGTGCCGCCTTCGAGCACCGCCGCATCGCTTTCATCCTTCAGCGCCACGCCGGTCAGGCCCAGGCGCAGGGCCTGCCGCATCAGCCAGGCCAGCTTGAAGGCGGCGGCGTCGTAGGACAGGCCTTGCGGCCGCACGTTGGAGATGCAGTTGCGCTCCGCATCGTGGCGGCCGCGGCGTGGCGTGTGCGTGAGATAGATGCCGAGGCTGTCCGGCGAGCTGAGGCCGGGCCGCTCGCCGATCAGCATCACCGAGAGTTGGGCCGCGAACAGCTCGCCGATCTCGTCGGCCAGCGCGACGCGCGCCTGCGTGGCGATGACGACCGGCGCGAAGCGCGTGCCTGGCGGCAGTTGCGAACGCAATGCCGTGAGCAGCGGCACGGCATGACGCTCCACCGCGAGCGAGGACAGGCCGTCGCCGACGACGATGCAGACATCCGTTGCGGCGCCTGCCGATTCGCGCAGTCGCATCGCATCGTCGGCGTGCAACTGGCGGCCGAGGTCGGGGCGCCGCAGATAGGTGGTGCGATCCTCGGCCCGGCTGCGGGCGTGCGCGACTGTCCATCCCGCGGCCTTCAACGCCTGCTCGAGTGCGCCGGCATCCAGGGCGGCATGGATCGCGTCGCGCGCCATCGCATGGGCCCAGCCGAAGCGCAGCACCTCGTCGGTCGGCATGCCGGCGCCGGCGCGGCCCAGCGCCAGGCGAGCCGGCGTCGCGTTGCGCCACTCGCCCCAGGGACTGCGTGTGACCGCCTCGTCCGTCATGAGGCCAGCGCCTTCAGCGCGCCCATGTCGGCCAGCAGCCGGTTGGAAGAGGGCGGCTGCAGCCGGCCGTCGCTGCCGGTGATCTGCATGCGCTGCAGCCAGGCCTCGAACTCGGGCGCGCGCTGCAGGCCCATGGTTTCGCGCAGGAACAGCGCGTCGTGGAAGGAGGTGCTCTGGTAGTTGAGCATCACGTCGTCCGCGCCCGGCACGCCCATGATGAAGTTGATGCCGGCGGTGCCGAGCAGCACCAGCAGCGTGTCCATGTCGTCCTGGTCGGCTTCGGCATGGTTGGTGTAGCAGACGTCGCAGCCCAGCGGCAGGCCCAGCAGCTTGCCGCAGAAGTGGTCTTCGAGGCCGGCGCGGATGATCTGCTTGCCGTCGTAGAGGTACTCGGGCCCGATGAAGCCGACCACGGTGTTGATCAGGAGCGGCTTGTAGCGCCGCGCCAGCGCATAGGCGCGCGCTTCGCAGGTCTGCTGGTCGAGGCCGGCGTTGGCGTTGGCCGAGAGCGCGCTGCCCTGGCCGGTTTCGAAGTACATGACGTTGTCGCCGACCGTGCCGCGTTTCAGCGCCAGCGCGGCGGCGTAGGCTTCGTCGAGCAGCTCGGGCGTGACGCCGAAGGAACGGTTGGTCTTCTCGGTGCCGCCGATCGACTGGAACACCAGGTCGACCGGCGCGCCGGCCTCGGCCAGCTTCAGCGTGTTGGTGACGTGGGTCAGCACGCAGCTCTGCGTCGGGATCTCGAAGCGCTGGATCACCTCGTCGAGCATGCGCAGCAGATCGCCGAGCACCTGCATGCTGTCGGAGGCCGGGTTGAGCCCGATCACCGCGTCGCCGGCGCCCATGAGCAGGCCGTCCAGCGTGGAGGCCGCCACGCCGCGCAGGTCGTCGGTCGGATGGTTGGGCTGCAGCCGCACCGAGAGATGGCCGGGCAGGCCGATGGTGTTGCGAAAGCGCGTGACCACGCTGCACTTGCGCGCCACCGCGACGAGGTCCTGGTTGCGCATGAGCTTGGATACCGCGGCCACCATCTCCGGCGTGAGCCCGGGGGCCAGCGCGGTAAGCGCCGCGGTGTCGGCCTGTTCGGACAGCAGCCAGTTGCGGAAGTCGCCGACGCTCAGGTGCGCCACCGGCGCGAACGCCCGCGCGTCGTGCCCATCGATGATGAGCCGCGTGATGTTGTCTTCTTCATAGGGAACGAGTGCCTCGGTCAGGAACTGCTTGAGCGGCGTCTCGGCCAGCACATGGCGCGCCGCCATGCGCTGCTGCGCGGTGGCCGCGCCCACGCCGGCGAGGTAGTCGCCCGAGCGCGCCGGGCTCGCGACGGCCATGACCTGCTTGAGGTCTTCGAAGGAGAAGGCCTGCGAATCGATCGTGGTGCGGTAGCGCATCGAAAGCTCAGACGGTGGTGGACAACATCTCGTCCGGCGCTGCCGCCTTGCGTTGATCGGCCGTCAGCCGGAAGTAGCCGTAGGCCAGCGCCATCAACACCAGGAACAGCAGCGTCAGCATGCCGTTGAACCAGATCATCGCGCCAAGGCAAACCACTCCGAGCCCCAGGGCGATGGCCGGAAACACCGGGTAGAAGGGCGCGCGGTAGGTGCGTTCCAGGCCGGGTTCGGTGCGCCTGAGCTTGAACAGCGCGGCCATCGAGATCAGGTACATGACGATGGCGCCCAGCACCGCCATCGTGACGATGTTGGCCGTCAGCGTCTGGCCGCCGAACTGCACCCATTCGTCGCTGAAGATCGCGGCCACGCCGATGACGCCGCCGGCCACCAGCGCGCGGTGCGGCGTGTTGAAGCGCGGGCTGAGCGCCGCGAAGGTGGCGGGCAGGTAGCCGGCGCGCGCCAGCGCGAAGATCTGGCGCGAGTAGCCCATGATGATCCCGTGGAAGGAGGCGATCAGCCCGAACAGGCCGATCCACACCAGCATGTGCAGCCAGCCGCTGTTCTCGCCGACCACCACTTTCATCGCCTGCGGCAGCGGGTCGTTGATGTTGGCGAGCTTGCGCCAGTCGCCCACGCCGCCGGCGAAGATCATCACGCCGAAGGCCAGCACCACCAGCGTCACGATGCCGGTCGTGTAGGCCAGCGGAATGGTGCGGTGCGGATCGCGCGCCTCTTCGGCCGCCATCGCCGCGCCCTCGATCGCCAGGAAGAACCAGATCGCGAACGGGATCGAGGCGAAGATGCCCGAGATCGCCGCGCCGTTGAGCACCTCGCCGCCGGCCCAGCCGTGGGCCGTGAAGTTGGCCATCGACCAGCCGGGCGCGACGACGCCCATGAACACCAGCAGCTCGAAGATGGCCAGCACCGTGACGAAGAGCTCGAAGGCCGCGGCGATGCCGATGCCGATCCAGTTGAGGCCGATGAAGATCACATAGGCACCGAGCGCGAACCACTTCGGGTTGATGCCAGGGAACTGCACGTTGAGATAGGCGCCGATCGCCAGCGCGATGGCCGGCGGCGCGAACACGAACTCCACCAGCGTCGCGAAGCCGGCGACGAAGCCGCCGTTGGGCCCGAAGGCGCGCCGCGCATAGGCGAAGGGTCCGCCCGCATGCGGGATCGCCGTGGAGAGCTCGGTGAAGCTGAAGATGAAGGTCGTGTACATCGTGGCCACGAGCACCGTCGCGACCAGGAAGCCCAGCGTGCCGGCGGTGTTCCAGCCGTAGCTCCAGCCAAAATACTCGCCCGAGATCACCAGGCCGACGGCAATTCCCCACAGCTGCATGGGTCCGAGCACCTTCTTGAGATGGCCCGACGCGGGGCCGGGTACAGGCGGTGCTTCCAACGAACTCATGGTGTTTTCCCTCTTGGATGGCAATGAGCGGATTCGACCAAATCAGGGGCCGCGGCGCTATCCGGAATCGGAAAAAGCACGGCGGCAAGCCTCGCGGCATCTGGCATCTGTCTTGCTTTCGACAGGAGACCTACCCTTCGTTCACTGGATCCGGCCTTGCCCATCGACGCGTCCGCACCCTTGCCGAACCCGCCGGCGCTCCCGGCAGGCGGCCATCGCCTGCGATACGCCGAGCGCCTGAGCTGCGATGTGGACGAACACGCGACGCACATCTCCGCCTGGCGCCAGGAGTACGACCAGCTGTCCTGTGGGCGCTTCGAGGGCGCCGTGCGCGAGCTGTGGATCGATGGGCCGCGCCTGCAGATATTCCACGAACACACCGGCCAGCAGACCAGCCAGCAATGCCTGCCCTGGCGCGGGTCGATCTGGTTCGGCGTGCCTGACGGCCACAGCCACGAGCCATTGCATTTCTCGGGGCGCCTGCAGCGTGCCGATCGCATGCGCTTGGTGATGTCGGCCCGGGCGGACGACGGTTTCGTGCTGCGCACGCCCCGGAACTTCGGGATCTACGGCGTCGTCGTCGACGAGGAATGGCTGGGCACGCAGATACAGCGCCTGGGCCTTCGCCCACCGCTCATCGGCCAGGGTGCGCTGGTGCATGCGGCCGCGGTTGCGCCCCACGTGCATGTCGCTTTGTGCCAGACCATCGAGTCGCTGCTGGGCCTCGGTGCCAGCGGCGAAACCGAGCAGAGCTGGGGCCGTGCCGCCCTGCAGACCCTGCTCGACCAGTTGCTGGGTCTGCTGGCGGGCACGACGCAAGCCGACGGCTTCATCGCCCAGCTGCAAGCCAGCCAGCGCCGCCTGGCGGCCGTCATGGCGGCGCGCTCGCTCGTCGTGCATCCGCTCAACCACGCCATGTCCGTGGACGACCTGTGCCTGCAGCTGCACCTCACGCCGCGCACCCTGCGCAATCACTTCCGCAGCGTGGTCGGCGAGTCGCCGGTGGAGTTCCTGCGGGCCGTGCGCCTCAATGCCTGCCGGCGCAAGCTGCGCCTGCCGCAGGCCGCAAGCACGGTGCAGGATGTCGCCGCGCAATGGGGCTTCTTCCACATGGGCCGCTTCTCGCAGGAGTACAAGGCCATGTTCGGCGAGCTGCCCTCGGAGACGCTTCGGCAGGCCAGGCTGACGCACTGAGGCGCCCGGGTGCCGGTTGGCAATAATGAGTGGTCATCCACTCACCGAAGGCCTGCCCCGTGCGATCACTTTTCTGCGCTGCCCTTGTTTCCGCGTTCGTCTTGCCGACTGCCTGGGCGCAGTCGGGCCCCGTCACCACCCCGAGCGGGCTGATCTACCAGTCCTTGGTCGAAGGCAAGGGCGCCTCGCCCGCCGCCACCGACGCGGTCAAGGTGCACTACCGCGGCACCTTCCCCGACAGCGGCAAGGAGTTCGACAGCTCCTACAAGCGCAACGAGCCTACCGAGTTCCCGTTGAACGGTGTGATCCCGTGCTGGACCGAGGGCGTGCAGAAGATGAAGCCGGGCGGCAAGGCCAAGCTGACCTGCCCGCCGTCGATCGCCTACGGCACCCGCGGTGCGGGCGGCGTGATTCCGCCCAATGCCACGCTCAACTTCGAGATCGAGCTGATCTCGGTCACCAAGCGCTGAGGCCGGCCGCTCGCATCCGGTTCATGAATCTTCGCTCGATCGATCTCAATCTGCTGGTGGTGCTCGAAGCGCTCATCGAAGAGCGCGGGGTGCGCCGGGCCGGAGAGCGCATCGGCCTGAGCCAGTCGGCGACCAGTCATGCGCTCGATCGCCTGCGCAAACTGCTCGGCGACGAGATCCTGGTTCGGACCACGACCGGCATGGAGCCCACGGCGAGGGCGCTGAGCCTGGCCGGGCCGTTGCGGATCGCGCTGCAGAGCATACAGACGGCGTTGACGCCGGAGCGCTTCGTTCCGGAGGAAGCGCAGGGCGAGATTCAGATCGCCGTCGAAACCCACGAGACCATCATCATCCTGCCGCAACTGGTCGACGAGATGCGGACCGAGGCACCGCTGCTGTCCCTGACCGTTCGCCCGGGCTCGGTCGACGATATCCTGGTTGGAATCGATCAGGGACGCACCGACATCGGTATCGGCTTTTTTCGCGGGCTGCCCGATCGGTTCATGACCTGCCGTCTGCTGGGCGACAGCCACGTTTGCGTGATGCGTGCGGACCATCCGCTCGCCGCTGCGCCGCTGACGCTGGAGAGCTACCTGCAGGCGCCGCACCTGCTGGTCAGCATGAGCGGCGCGTCGGACGATCTGGTCGACTCGGCGCTGGCCGATCGGAATCTGCGCAGAAGCATCGCGATGCGCCTGCCCCATGGGCTGGCCGCGGTCATCGCCCTGACCCGCTCCGACATGGTCACAACCGTGACGCGAGGCGCGGCGCGCGTCTTCGCGCAGTCGGGGCGGCTGGTTGCGATGGAACTGCCCTTCGCCGTGCCGCGCGTCGAGTTCCGCCTGATCTGGAACCGCCGCCTGCAGCAAAGTCCGCAGCACCGCTGGCTCAGGCAGAAGCTGGTGGCCATCGGCGCCGCCGCGGAAGCGAGCAGCGCCTCGGAGCAGGCCGCCTAGACGGGCGCCCGTCTGTGCTCTGCACGCGGCGGCCGAGCTCATCGACGGCGTGCACTTTGCATGTGCAACCTTTGCATTGGCCAGTTTCCATCCCGCCGCATACAGTTTCTTCAGAGGTCGACACGCTTCGTTCATGGAGTCGACCCGAGGAGACAAAGATGAATACTGTGACGGTAGATCCGCAGCAGGTCGACACCGCATTCCGCGCCGCGATGCGCCGGTTCGCCTCGACGGTGACGATCATCACTGCAGCCGACCACGAGCGTCGTCACGGCATGACGGCCACAGCAGTGACCTCGCTCTCGATGAGCCCGCCATCGCTCCTCATCTGTCTTAACCAGAAGACCCTGCTGCACGACATCATGTTCCGTGCGCGACGCTTCTGCGTGAACGTGCTGCACTGCGAGCAGGTCGAGTTGTCGGCCGCCTTCAGCGGCGCGGTTGCGGCCGAGGAGCGTTTCGCGCTGGGCACCTGGTCGCGCACCGAGGATGGCATTCCCTATCTTGCGGACGCCCAGGCCAACCTGTTCTGCAGGAAGGCGGCCGCCATTCCGTACGGCACGCACACCATCCTGGTCGGCCAGGTCGAGCATGTCGGCCTGCGCGATGCCATCGCTCCCCTGGTCTACCAGGACGCTTCGTACTGCGTGACGAGTCCAGCGGCCTGACCGGCCGTGCCGCGCGGGGCGTGCCGCGCGGGGCGTGCCGCGCCACTTCTTCCTTTCTCTACTTCTTTCTCAACAGGTGGTCCCATGTCCTGCGTCATTTCGCGCGAAAAACCTCAGTCGATTCCTTCGTTCGCACAACGGCCGACGCCTGCCGAACTCCATTCGAGGATGAAGGCCTTGCTGCCCGCCATCAAGGCCCGGGCCGGCGACACCGAGCGGCTCGGACGCATCCCCGCCGACAGTCTCGATGCCTTGCGCGAAGCAGGCCTGTACCGCGTCGTCCAGCCGACGCGCTTCGGAGGCCACGAATACGACTTCGACGTGCTGGTCGAACTCGTGATGGAACTCGCCCGCGCATGCGCATCGACTGCATGGGTCTATGGTCTCTATGCCGCCCATCAGTGGCTGGTCGCCAGTTTCGATGCCCAGGCGCAGCGCGATGTCTGGGATGACGACGCGGACGCGGCCATCTGCGGCTCCTACGCCCCGGCAGGAAAAGCCGTCGCGGTGGCTGATGGCTACCGGCTCACCGGACGCTGGGCTTTCGCCAGCGGCTGCGACGGCGCCCAGTGGGCGGTCTGCGCATCGGTTCTGCCTGCCCAGGAAGCCGGACCTGCGCCGGGGCCTGCCTTCTTCCTGGTGCCCGCGACCGACTACCTCATCGACGGCACCTGGGATGTGGTCGGCCTTGCAGGCACCGGCAGCAAGACTCTGGTGCTGGACGACGTGTTCGTGCCGAAGCACCGGATCCTCACCTTCCGCGAGACCACCAGCGGCCGCACGCCGGGCAGTCGGGTGCACGACAACCCGGGCTTCGGCATCCCGATGCTGTCGAACATCCCGTCATGCCTTGCAGCGGCGGGTGTGGGTGCTGCGGCCGGCGCGCTGGACGACTACCTCGAGGCGACCGGCCAGCGCGTGACCCGCGGGGCCGTGGCCGGAGGCAACAACCGGATGGCGGAATTCCCGACCATCCAGCTGCGTGTGGCGGAAGCGGGGGCGGGCACCGATGCGGCCCGCGAGATCCTGCTGCGCGACCTCCGAGCCCGGGCACTGACGGCCCGGTCCGGCGAGGAGATCACGGTGGAAGACCGGATCTCCAGCCGGCGCGGGCAGGCCTTCGCGGTCTCGCTTGCGATCCGCAGCGCAGAGGCATTGAATGCTTCCACCGGCGGGCAAGGACTCGCGATGTCCAACCCGGTCCAGCGCGCCTGGCGCGACGCCAACGCCGTGGGTCGCCACATCAGCCTGAACTGGGATGCAGTGGGAACCATGGCCGGCCAGATGGCGCTCGGTCTCGAGCCCAAGGGCCAATACTAAGGATCGGACATGCAAGGAAAGATTGGACTCGAAGAGCACTTCGCTCTCGAAGAAACCCTGATGGACTCCGCGGGCTTCGTTCCGCAGACGCACTGGCCGGAGTTGCGCTCCCGCCTGCTCGACATCCACGACCGGCGCCTGCGCGAGATGGACGCCAACGGCATGCAGATGATGCTGCTGTCGCTCAACGCGCCGGCCGTTCAGGCGATCCTGGACACGGCGCGTGCCAACGACGTCGCTCGCCGCGCGAACGACTTCCTCGCCGAGCAGGTCGCCAGGCGGCCGGACCGTTTCCAGGCGTTCGCGGCACTGCCGATGCAGGACCCGGAGCTGGCGGCCCGCGAGCTCGAGCGCTGCGTCAAGGAACTTGGCTTCAAGGGCGCGCTGGTCAATGGCTTCTCCCAGACCGCTGATCCCAACTCGGTCCTCTACTACGACCATGCCCGGTACTGGCCCTTCTGGGACGTCGTGCAGAAGCTCGACGTGCCCTTCTATCTGCATCCGCGCAACCCGCTGCCGGCCGACGCACGCATCTACGACGGTCATCCCTGGCTGCTGGGGCCGACCTGGGGCTTCGGCCAGGAGACGGCCGTTCACGCCTTGCGTCTGATGTGCAGCGGCCTGTTCGACGAGTATCCGAAGCTCACCCTGATCCTCGGACACATGGGCGAGGGGCTGCCGTACAGCATGTGGCGCATCGACAACCGCAATGCGTGGCTCGAGACGCCGCCCGCCTATCCCGCGCGCCGGAAGATCGCCGAGTACTTCCGCGAGAACTTCTACCTCACGACCTCGGGCAACTTCCGCACGCAGACGCTCATCGACGCGATCCTGGAGATCGGCGCCGACCGGATCCTGTTCTCGACCGACTGGCCGTTCGAGAACGTCGACCATGCCGCCCGCTGGTTCGATTCGGCCAGCATCAGCGAGCGCGATCGCGAAAAGATAGGGCGCACCAACGCGATCGAACTGTTCGGGCTGGACACATTACAAAGGAGACAGACATGACCGATCACGTCAACATCGACGTCAACGAGGAGCTGGCCGAAGCGAAGGTCGGCCGCTTGCACAAGTGGCTGGGCGTCATGATGGCGACGCTCACATTGTTCGACGGCTACGACACATTCAATCCGGCCTACGTCATCCATTACGTGGCGGGACCCTGGGGCCTCGCGCCGGGACAGGCGGGCTTTCTGGTCTCTAGCGGGCTGGTGGGCTTCCTGATCGGCGCCGGAGTACATGGCATCGTGGCCGACCGCGTGGGGCGGCGGGCGACCTTGCTCGGCGGCCTTTGGATCACCAGTGTCTTCACCTTGGCGACGCCCCTGTTCGGCGACTCGTTCGTGATGTTCTGTACGCTTCGCGTCCTGACCGGCCTCGGCCTCGGCGTGCTGCTGCCTCTCGCGACGACCTATATCAACGAGCTCGCGCCGCGCCGCGTGGCCAACACCTTCTCGCTGTGGGGCGTTGCGTTCGGCTGGGCCCTGGGCGGCACGATGGCCGGCCTGGTGGGCGTGTTCCTCACGCCGCTGTTCGGCTGGAAGGTGCTGTACTGGATCGGCTCGCTGTCGATCCCGCTGACCATCGCGCTGCATTTCTGCCTGCCGGAGTCCGTCAAGTTCCTGGCGCTGAAGGGCCGCATCGAAGACATCCGGGCGCTGCTGACGCGCCTGCGTCCCGAACGCGCCGAGGTGTACCGCAATGCGCGCCTGGTGGTGACGGGAGCGGTCACTCAACGCAATCCGGTCGCCGCGCTCCTCAGGCCGCAGACGCGCCGCACGACGCTCACGATCTGGCTGGCCGCCTTCCTGAGCCTCTTCTGCATCTTCGGCCTCACGGGCTGGATTCCGACCGTGATGATGAAGCGGGGCGAGACCTTCGCGGCGAGCTTCGGATTCGGAGCGCTGATGCAGATCATGTCATTCGCCGGCGGCCTGGCCTGCGGCTACCTGGCCGACCGCCGGGGCTCGAGCCGCAGCGTGCTGGCGACCTGGTGGGCGCTGGGCGGGCTCTCGGTGCTCTCGCTGGTCTTCTTCGACGGGCATGTCGTCAACATCGTGTGCACGGCAGCGGCCGGTTTCTTCGTGATCGGTGCGCAGTACGTGCTGAACAACTTCACGGCCCGCTCCTTCGACACCAACGTCCGTGCAACGGCGGTTGGCATGATGCTCAGCGTCGGCCGCTTCGGCGCGATCCTCGGGCCGTTCGTCGTCGGTACGCTGCAGCAGGTTTCTGCAGGGCCCATGCCCATGTTCGTTCTGATCGGCTGCGCCTCGATCGTCGCCGCTATTGCAATCGCTTCGCTGGCAGCGCGGCCGGCGCCGACGCGCGAGGCCGCGGTACTGCATGTGCATGGATAGGAAGCATGCCTGGCGCGCGATCTTCTGGATGTCGCCCAGGCAGATTCAGCGGCGGCGGCCGCGCAGCCATTCGAGCGCCAGCAGCAGGCTGGTTGTGAACACGATCAGCAGCGTCGCGACGGCGGCGATGGTGGGCGAGATGTTCTCGCGGATGCCGGTGAACATCTGGCGCGGCAGCGTGACCTGGTCGGGCCCGGCCAGGAACAGGGTGACGACCACCTCGTCGAAGGAGGTGGCAAAGGCGAACAGCGCGCCCGAGATCACGCCCGGCGCGATCACCGGTAGCGTGATGCGCATGAAGGTGTTGAAAGGCGTTTCGCCCAGGCTCAGCGAGGCGCGCACCAGGTTGTGGTTGAAGCCGGCCAGCGTCGCCAGCACGGTGGTCAGCACGAAGGGCGCGCCCAGCGCGGCATGCACCACGATCAGGCCGAGGTAGCTGTCGGCCAGGCCGATGGGCGCGAAGTAGAGGTACGTCGCCACGCCCACCACCACGATCGGCACCACCATCGGCGAGATCAGCACGCTCATGAGCAGGCCCTTGAACGCGAAGTCCGTGCGCGACAGGCCCACCGCGGCCAGCGTGCCCAGCACGGTGGCGAGCACCGTCGCGGCGGGCGCGACGATGAAGCTGTTGCGCGCGGCCCGGGCCCATTCCGGCGACTCGAACAGGTTGCGGTACCACTTGAGCGACCAGCCGGGGATCGGGTAGGCCAGGAAGGAGCTGTCGGAAAAGGACAGCGGGATCACGACCAGGATCGGCGCCAGCAGGAAGGCCAGCACCGCCACGCAGCCGGCGCGCACCGCCCACCAGCCGAGCTTGTCGGCGAAGGTGGCGTAGGCGGGAAATTCGGGAAGAAGCTTCGGCATGCTTGTCTTTCGTGCCTTCAGCCCAGGCTCAGGTCGGCCTTGCCGACGCGGCGGTACACGGCATAGAGCACCAGCGTGGCGGCCAGCAGCAGCGCGCCGAGCGCACAGGCCATGCCCCAGTTGATTTCGACGTTGGTGTAGCGCGCGACGTAGTAGCTCAGCATCTGGTCGTCGGCCCCGCCCAGGAGCGCCGGCGTCACGTAGTAGCCGATCGCCAGGATGAACACCAGCAGCGCGCCGGCGCCGATGCCGGGGTAGGTCTGAGGCACGTAGACGCGGAAGAAGGCCGCCAGCGGCGGACTGCCGAGCGAGACGGCCGCGCGCAGGTAGGTCGGCGGCACGCTTTTCATGACGCTGTACAGCGGCAGGATCATGAATGGCAGCAGGATGTGGACCATCGAGATGATCACGCCGGTGCGGTTGAACAGCAGCGCCAGCGGGTGGTCGATCAGCCCGATGCCCATGAGGCCGCGGTTGACCAGCCCTTCGGACTGCAGCAGCACGATCCACGCCGCCACGCGCACCAGGATGGAGGTCCAGAAGGGCACCAGCACCAGGATCATCAGCACGTTGGCCTTGCGCGCCGGCAGCGTCGACAACCACCATGCGAGCGGGTAGGCCAGCAGCAGGCAGAAGAAGGTGACCACGGCGCTGATCTCGAAGGTGCGCAAGAGGATGCCGCCGAAGGCGCGCTGGTCCGGCGGCATGCGCTCGACGCTGCCCGCGGCGTCGCGCCGCAGGTCGACCGAGGCCAGCAGGTAGTCGGGCGTCCAGCGCGAGCCGTTCTTGGCGATCGCCTGCCAGTAGGGCACCTCGCCCCAGCGCGCGTCGATCTCCAGCAGGCGCGCCTTGATTTCCTCCGGCGTGCCGGCGATCGGCAGCGCGCGGTAGGTGCTCATCACGAGCGAGCGGGCGCCGGCGATTTCGGTATTGAGCCGGCGCGCCAGCGCGCCCGCATCGGCGCTGTCGGGCAGCTGGCCGAGGTCGGCCGCGATCGCCGCGTAGGCCTGCGGCGCGGGCGCCTCCTGGCGATTCCAGCCGTCGAGCGCGCGCACCGTGCGGGGCAGGGCGTTGGCCACCTCCGGGTTCTCGACCGCGCGCTGCAGCAGCGCCACGATCGGCACCAGCAGCGTGAGCAGCAGGAACAGCAGCAGCGGCAGCGTGAGCGCGAACGCGCGCCACTTGCGGCGCGCCTCGGCGCGCGCCAGGGCGCGCCGAAGCTCTCCCGGCGGGGCCTCCGCCGGGAGGTGGGAGGCGAGCGTTGCCGCGTGCATGGCCGCTTACTGCGTGGCCCACGAGGCGAAGCGCTTCTCGAGCGCCTCGCCCTGGTCGGCCCAGAAGGCGACGCTGAACTGGATGGCTTCCTTGGCATTGGCGGCCGAGGTCGGCAGGTCGTCCAGCACCTTCTTGTCGAGCGAAGCCAAGGCCTTGGTGTTGGTCGGGCCGTAGGCGATGTTCTGCGCATAGACCGCCTGCGCCGCCGGCTGCATGGCGAACTGGATGAACTTGAGCGATGCCTCCTTGTTGGGCGCGCCCTTCGGAATGACCCAGTAGTCGAGGTCGTAGATGCCGCCCGGCCAGAAGATCTTCAGCTTGCGGCCTTCGCGGTTGGCGGCGTCGATGCGGCCGTTGTAGACCGTGGTCAGCACCACATCGCCGGCCACCAGGAACTGCGGCGGCTGCGCGCCGGCTTCCCACCACTGGATGTTGGGCTTGAGCTCGGTGAGCTTCTTGAAGGCGCGGTCGGCGCCTTCCTTGGTGGCCAGCACCTTGTAGACGTCGGCCGGCTTCACGCCGTCGGCCATCAGCGCGAATTCGAGGTTGTAGCGCGCGCCCTTGCGCATGCCGCGCTTGCCCGGGATCTTCTTCACGTCCCAGAAATCGGCCCAGGAGGTGGGGGCGGTCTTGAGCTTCTCGCCGTTGTAGGCCATGACGGTGGACCACACGAACACGCCGACGCCGCATTCGGTGACAGCGGCCGGCAGGAAGTCCGCCTTGTTGCCGATCTTCGAGTAGTCGAGCTTCTCGAACAGGCCTTCGTCGCATCCGCGCGCAGCGTCGGGCGATTCGACCTCGACCACGTCCCAGGTGACCTTCTTGGTCTCGACCATGGCCTTGATCTTGGCCTGCTCGCCGTTGTATTCGACCGGGATGACCTTGATGCCGGTTTTCTCGAAGGGCTCGTAGTAGGCCTTCTTCTGGGCATTGGCGTTGGCGCCGCCGAAGTTGACGACGGTGATCTGCTGCTGCGCAAATGCCGGCAGCGCGAGCGCGGCGGCGACGATGAGGGCGAGGCGGGTCTTTTTCATAGAAAGATTCCTTGTGGGTTGGCGGTGACGAGAAATGGGATGCGAAGGCGCTCAAGCCGCATAGATGCGCACGTGGTCGACCGGGAATCTGAGCGAGACCCGCTCGCCGCCTTGCGGTGGCGCGGCGCCCTGCAGGCCGCTGAGCGGCAGCTTGACCGTGGCGTCCGCCTGGCCGCCGCCGATGCTGCACAGCAGCCGCAGGTGGTCGCCGAAGTAGATGACGCGTGCCACCTCGGCCGCGAGCACGTCGGGGCCCGATGCCTCGCTCTGCCGCTGCAGCACCACGCGCTCGGGGCGGATGCAGGCCTCGACCTTGGCACCCGCGGCCGCGCCACTCACGTTCAGGCCGGTCAGCACGCGGCCGTCGGGCAGCGCCATTTCGGCGCAGTCGCCGGCGCTGCGCAGCACGCCCTTGAGCACCGTGTTGTCGCCGACGAAGCCGGCCACGAAGCGGTTGGCGGGCGCCTCGTAGAGCTGCTCCACCGAGTCGAGCTGCTGGATCACGCCCTCGTTGAACACCGCGACGCGGTCGCTCATGGTGAGGGCTTCGCCCTGGTCGTGCGTCACGTAGACGAAGGTCACGCCGAGCTGGCGATGCAGTTCCTTCAACTCGATCTGCATGTGTTCGCGCAGCTGCTTGTCGAGTGCGCCGAGCGGCTCGTCCATCAGCACCAGCTGCGGCTCGAACACCAGGGCGCGCGCCAGCGCCACGCGCTGCTGCTGGCCGCCGGAAAGCTGGCCGGGCAGGCGGTCGTTCATGCCGCGCAGCTGGACCATCTCGAGTGCGCGCTGCACGCGGCGCTGCTGCTCGTCCTTCGGCACCTTGCGCACCGTGAGCGGGTAGGCCACGTTCTGGCCCACGCTGAGATGCGGGAACAAGGCGTAGTTCTGGAACACCATGCCGAAGTGCCGCTTGTGCGGCGGCGTGCCGGTGATCTGCTGGCCATCGAGCAGGATGTCGCCGGAGGTCGGCGACTCGAAGCCGGCCAGCATCATCAGCGTGGTGGTCTTGCCCGAACCCGAAGGCCCGAGCAGGCTCAGGAACTCGCCCCGGTGGATGTCCAGGTCGAGCTGGCGCACCACCAGGTGCTCGCCGTCGTAGGTTTTCTGGACGCGCTGGAAGCGCACCAGAGGTTCTTGGGTCATGGAGGTGTTCAAGTATGGACCGATCAGCGCAGCGCGGCGAAGCTGTCCGCCAGAATCGCCAGGCCTTCGTCCACTAGCAAGTCGGATGCCGTCAGCGGCACCAGCACGCGAATCACGTTGCCGTAGCTGCCGCAGGACAGCAGGATCAGCCCACGCCGTGCCGCCTCCGCGACCACCTTGCGGGTGAGGGCGGCGTCGGGGCGGGTGGTATCGCCCTCCTCGAACAGCTCGATGGCCACCATCGCCCCGAGCCCGCGCACATCGCCGATCGCCGGCACCTCGGCCGCGATGCGGCGCAGGCCGGTCTTCAGGCGCTCGCCCAGGGCCTTGCTGCGCGCCAGCAGCTGCTCGTCGTCGAACACCTTGAGCACCGCGAGCGCCGCGGCGCAGCCGATCGGGCTGCCGGCGTAGGTGCCGCCCAGCCCGCCTGGCGCGGGCGCATCCATGACCTCGGCGCGGCCCACCACGCCGGAGATCGGGAAGCCGCCCGCCATCGACTTGGCGGTGGTGATCAGGTCGGGCGCCACCGGCCACTGCTCGCTGGCGAACCAGGTGCCGGTGCGGCCGGCGCCGGTCTGCACCTCGTCCGCGATGAGCAGGATGCCGTGGCGGTCGGCCAGCGCGCGCAGGCCTTCGACGAAATCGTTGGGCGCCACGTAGAAGCCGCCTTCGCCCTGCACCGGCTCGAGGATGAAGGCCGCCACGCGCCCGGGCTCGATGTCGTTCTTGAACAGCAGTTCGACCGAGTGCAGCGCGTCGTCGACGCTCACGCCGTGCAGTGCGTTCGGATACAGGGCATGGAACACCTCGCCCGGGAACGGTCCGAAGCCGAGCTTGTAGGGCGCCACCTTGCCGGTCAGGCCGAGCGTCATCATCGTGCGGCCGTGGTAGCCGCCGGTGAAGGCGATGACGCCGGGCCGCCGGGTGAACGAGCGCGCGATCTTGACCGCGTTCTCCACCGCCTCGGCGCCGGTACTCAGGAAGATCGATTTCTTCGCGAAGTCGCCGGGCGCCAGCGTGTTGAGGCGTTCGGCCAGCTCGACGTAGGGCTCGTAGGCCAGCACCTGGAAGCAGGTGTGCGAATAGAGATCGAGCTGCGCCTTGACCGCCGCACTGATCTCGGGGTGGCAGTGCCCGGTGTTGAGCACGGCAATGCCGCCGGCGAAATCGATATAGCGGCGGCCCTCGACGTCCCAGATCTCGGCGTTGCTGCCGCGGCTGACGAATATGTCATGGGCCTGGCCGACCCCGCGGGCGACGGCCGCGGTGCGGCGTGCCATGAGGGCGGCGTTGCTGAGATGGGGTTCGCGCTGCATGGATACGACCTGTGCCTGAATGGGAATGGCGGCACTTTAGGTTTCGCAAGCCGGCGCGGCCATGTACAGCCGGAGCGCTCGTTCGGCGGACTGTACTGGTCTTGTATCCTGTACATACTTTCCTCCATATGGTGCAGATCGGTCTGCCGAGGCACACCCGATGCTCATTCTTCGCCCCGAACTTCCGACACCTCTGGTCAGCCAGATCGTGGAGGGGCTGCGCGGGCTGATCGGCACCCAGAAACTCAAGGCCGACAGCAAGCTGCCGTCTATCCGGGCCTTTGCCGCCGCCCACGGCGTCAGCGTCTTCACCGTGGTCGAGGCCTACGACCGGCTGGTGGCGCAGGGCCTGCTGGTGTCGCGCGCCAACGCGGGCTTCTTCGTCAAGCGACGCAGCGAGGAGGGCGCCGCCGGTGCGGCCGGCACGCCGCGCGCCGACCCGCGCTTCGACGCCCGGTGGTACCTGCAGCAGATCTTCGAGAACCGCAACCTGCAGCTCAAGCCGGGCTGCGGCTGGCTGCCGCACGACTGGCTGTTCGAGGACGGCATGCGCCGCAGCCTGCGCCACCTGTCTGCCGGCGGCACCGACATCGGCGGCTACGGCCTGCCCTTCGGGCACATGGCGCTGCGCATGGCGGTGGCCGAATCGCTTTCGGAGCGCCAGATCGTGGTCGACGCCGCGCAGGTGCTGCTGACCCAGGGCTCCAGCCAGGCGCTGGACCTGGTGGCTCGCCGGCTGCTGAAGCCGGGCGAAGCGGTGCTGGTGGACGACCCCGGCTATCCCAACCTGATGTTCATGCTGCGCTTCCTGGGCGTCCATCTCATCGGCGTGCCGCGCACGCCGACCGGCTACGACCTCCCGGCGCTGGAGGCGCTGCTGGCGGCGCACCGGCCCAAGGCCTTCTTCACGCAGCCGCGGCTGCAAAGCCCGACCTGCTCGACGGCTTCCCTGCCGCAACTCGTGCGGCTGCTGGAACTTGCCCAGGCGCACGATTTCATGCTGGTCGAGAACGACATCTACGCCGACATGGACGCCTCGATGCGCCCGTCGCTGGCCAGCCTGGGCCAGTTGCGCCAGGTCGTCTACGTGAGCAGCTTCTCGAAAACCATCTCGCCGAACATCCGCGTCGGCTACGTCGTCGCCAGGCCCGAACTGCTCGAAGACCTGGCGCAGCTCAAGATGGTCTCCGGCCTGACCTCCTCGGACATCACCGAGCGGCTGGCCTTCGGCACCGTGACCGACGGCCGCTGGCGCAAGCACCTCAAGTCGCTGCGCGACCGGCTGGCCCAGGCGCAGGCCGGCGTGGCGCGCAGGCTGGACGCGCTCGGCTTCGAGCTGTTCCACGAGGCATCGGCGGGGATGTACCTGTGGGCCAGGCACCCGGACATCGTCGACAGCGCCGAACTCTCCACGCGCGCGGCCGCCGAGGGCATCATGCTCGGCCCGGGCCAGCTGTTCCTGGTCAACCCGCACCCGACCGGCTGGCTGCGCTTCAATGTCGCATTCAGCGAGGACGAGCGGCTCTGGAGCTTTCTGAGCCGCAGCATCGAACAGCTGCAGAGCGGCGAGCTGACGCAGCAGGTCGAAGGATGAACGCGGGCGGTGTGAGGCGCCAACAGCCGTTCGCCCTGAGCTTGTCGAAGGGCTCGCCCCGCCTTCGACAAGCTCAGGCCGAACGGTTGGTTGGGCAATTGCACTACTTGGCCCTCAGCAGCTCCCCCACCTCCAGCAGCACCAGCTCGTTGTCGTCCGCCTTGTTCGGCTCGCGGCTGCTGGAGAAGGGCAGGTTGTTGTCGTTGCCCACCACGATGTGCGTGGCATCGACCACCTCGACGTTCTCGATCGTGAAGAAGGGAAACTTGAGCACGCCGTCGTTGAGCGGCTTGCGCGCCAGCTTGTTGGGATCGGCGATCGAGAGCAGGTCGATGTAGCCGATCTTGCGCACCGCCTGGCCGGCGTTGGCGTCGTTCAGCTCGATCTTGTAGACGCGCTTGAACTTCGCGAGGTCGTGGAAGCAGTCGCTGCGCTTCTGGCCTTCGGGGCAGGCCTTGTCGGCCGTGCCTTCGCCGTTGTCGCGCTCGATGATGAGGCCGGTCGTCGCATCGATCATGTTGAAGTCGCCGATCGCGTGGCCGTTGGCCTCCAGCGGGTACTTCCAGTGGCGGCCGGTCCACTTCTCGCTCGCGACGTCGAACTCGAGCACGCGCAGCGCCTCCTTGCCGTCGATGCGCTCGTAGTCCTTGGCCTCGGCGTTCCACACCGGACCTTCGAGCAGGGCGTAGAGCTTGCTGCCGTCCTTCGATGCAGCCATGCCTTCGAAGCCCTTGGAGCGCCGGATCTGGAAATCGACCGCGCCGCCGGGGGCGCCCGGCGTCGTCACGGCGGGATGATCGGGCGAGCGCACCGTCTTGCCGTCGACCTGGGTCTCGAACACCGCGAGCACCTTGCCCTTCAGATCAGCCTTGACCAGGTAGGGGCCGAACTCCTCGCCGATCCACAGCGCGCCGCCCGCGAACTGGAAGCTCTCGGGGTCGAAGTCGGAGCCGGTCAGCAAGCGCTGCTTGCTGCCTTCATGGACGATGCGGAAGGGCACCTTCTTGTCCGGGTCGTGCAGGAACACCGTGCCCGTGCGCTCGAACTTGCCGCTCTTGAAGTCCACCTTGTAGTGGTTGAGGTAGAGCATGAAGTCGGGCGAGTTGGCCTTGGCGCCGGCGCCGTTGTCGGTGAGGATCCAGAAGCTGCCGTCGTCCATCTTCTTGATGCCCGAATGGCCCTGTACCGGCTGCCCCTTGAAGGGCAGCGAAACGCCCGTGCCGCGCCCGGCCGACAGGCCTTCGATGCTGCCCAACGCCTCGACGCGCTTGCCGCTGGTGAACTTGCCGCTCACTTGCAGGTCGGCCGGCGCGTCTTTCGGCGCGGCAATGAAGCTTTGCGCCGGCAGCAGCGCATGGCCGGCGAGCGTGGTGGGGTAGGCGGTCTGTGCCATGGCACTGCCGCAGGCAAGGGCGGCGGCCAGGGCGGTGAAGGAGAGGGAGGCGATGCGCATCATGTTCCGGGTGGCTTGAGATAAAGCCTTGCACCATGCCGGCGCCGGGTGACGACGCCGTGACAAGTTAACAGGCCCTACTTCGCGTCGCTGTACACCGTCGCTCGCGACACGCCCATGTGTGCGGCGGCGATCTCCATGCCGCGGCGGATGTCGAGGAAGCCGGCTTTCTTCAGGTCCTGCACAAGCTGCCTGCGGTCCGCCGGCTTGAGCGATCGTGCGCTGGTGGCGCGCGTGGCGGCGAACTCGTCGACCCGCTCGCAGATGCGGTCGGCATGCCGCGCGTCCAGCGTTTCACTGATCTCGCTCGATTCGATGCGGGTGAACTGCGCGAGCGCAGCCTGGAAGCCCTGGAACAGCGTGAGGTCCACGTTCAGGCACAGCGCGGCGACGTACTCGCCGCTCTCGTCCTTGATGCCGATCGAGGTGCTCTTGACCTTGCGGCCGTCGGCGAACTGGTTGGCGTAGTTGGTGATGACGGCCGGGTAGTCCGGGTCGCCGATGCGCGCCAGGCCCAGCTCCGTCACCGGTTGGCCCACGCGGCGCCCGCTCAGGTTGTTCTCGATCGCGAAGATCGCGTTCTTCGGATGGGTGAGGTCGTGGACGACCACCTCGCAGAAAGGAGCGAAGGTTTTCCCGAGGCCCTGCGCGATGGTCTGCAGCTCCCGCAGCAGGAGTTTGTTCGGCTTTTTCTTCATCGGCCGAATGTATCCAACATTGGACGAAGCGTCCAAGTCGGTCGTGGGGATCAGCCCGGCTGGTACTGGTACAGCCAGGTCTCGGTCAGCGTCTGGTCGCCGTTCTTCAGGTACAAGCGCATGTCGGCCGGCTCGCTGCCATCCACGGTGAAGTCGAACTGCGCGCGCCAGTGGCCCGGCACGCCGTTGGGCACCGCTTCCGAGAAGATGTAGGAGAACTTGCCGCGCGAAGCCGTGAGCACGAGTTCGGGCTTGACGCCGAAGGGGATCGTCTCCAGCGGCTTGCCGATGAACTCGACCATGAACTTGCGCACGCCCTGCGGCCGCTGCGTGCCCGGCTGCCCGCCGCGCCCGAGGCGCGTCGCCACGCAGCGCGCGAGCGGGGAGGGAAAGGGCTCCTGGTCGGTCCAGTGCAGCCGGTACTTGAGGTTGTAGCTGGAGCCCGCGGCGGCCGGCGCCTTAGGCACCCAGCAGGCGAGGATGTTGTCGTGGATCTCGTCGTCGGTCGGTATCTCGACCAGTTGCACCGAGCCTTCGCCCCAGTCGCCCAGCGGTTCGACCCAGAGGCTGGGGCGCTTCTCGTAGAACACGCCGTCCTGGTAGTGGTCGAAGGCGCGGTCGCGCTGCAGGAGGCCGAAGCCGCGCGGGCGCGTGTCGCTGAAGGACGAGGCGCGGGTCTGCGTGGGATTGTTCAGCGGTCGCCAGATGCGCTCGCCGGCGCCGTTCCAGATCGCGAGGCCGTCGGAGTCGTGCACCTCGGGCCGCCAGTCGATGCCGGTGGGCCTGCTTTCCGAGTACCAGTACATCGAGGTCAGCGGCACCAGCCCGAGGCGGCCGATGTCGCGGCGCAGGAAGAGGCGCGACTCGATGTCCATCAGCACCGCCTTGCCGCGCTGCATGACGAACTTGTAGGCGCCGGTGATGCTCGGTCCCTCGAGCAGCGCATAGACCGTCATCGTGTTCGCATCCGGCGCAGCCGGCGGCTCGAAGTAGAAGCGCGTGAAGTTCGGGAACTCCTCGGGCCGGTCGGGCATGGCCGCATCGAGCGCGATGCCGCGCGCCGACAAGCCGTACTGGTAGAGCTCGCCGATGGCGCGGAAGTAGGAGGCGCCGAGGAAGGCGACCCAGTCGTTGGTCTGCCAGGGCAGCTTCTTCTGATCGCCGTTGCGGCTTTCCTGCAGGCGGAAGCCCGCGAAACCGGCACCGTCGGGCAGCTTGCGCGCGGGGCTGTCGTCCGGCATCGAGAAATATGCGCTGTCGTAGAGGATCTCGCGCGCAAAACCGTCGCCGCTCGCGGCCTCGGTCACATACATGTGGACCGGCGTCTGGAAGTAGCGCCCGAGGTGGAAGAAGGTGACCGGGAAGGGGCCGGGGCCGTCGCGGAACAGCGCGTTGTCGGGGTTGTACTTGATCTTGCCGTGCGCGTCGTAGTCGATGCGCTGGAGCACGTCGGCCGGCAGCGTGTTGTCGGCCACATAGGGTTTGGCGGCCTGCGATTTCGCGAAGGTAACAAGACGTTCGAAAGAGAAGGGCCGGGGTTGTGCGAGCTTGATTCCGCCGGCTGCGAGGGCATCTGGAGGGAATCCGAGAGCGGCGAGCGCCATGGAGGCGCCGCTGGCGGTGAGGAGTGAGCGGCGATCGATCATTGGCCGAAATGGTAACGAGGCCCGACGCGCTGGCCCGTAGGCCAAGGCCGGAAATGTCCGAATTCGAAAGCAAGAGCCGGAGTGCGCATGCAACCCCTGATCCCTAGAGTGGATGCATCGATCAACGACACTGCTAGAGGATCCACATGAACATGAGCAACCCCAACGAAATCCGCGCCCTCGCGACCGTGAGCGATCCGCGCTGGGCGGCGGTGGCCGCGCGCGATCCGGCGGCCGACGGCAAGTTCTTCTATTCGGTCAGGACCACGGGCGTGTACTGCCGGCCCTCCTGCGGCGCGCGCTCGGCCCGGCCCGAGAACGTGGACTTCCACGCCACGGCCGCCGACGCGGAGCGTGCGGGCTTCAGGCCCTGCAAGCGCTGCAAGCCCGACCAGCCCGCGCTGGCCGAACAGCATGCGGCGCAGGTGGCCGAGCTGTGCCGCTTCATCGAGGGCGCCGAAGAGGCGCCCACGCTGGGCCAGCTCGCCGAGCGTGCCGGACTCAGCAGCTACCACCTGCATCGCATCTTCAAGGAGGTCACGGGCCTCACGCCCAAGGCTTACGCGGCCGCGCACCGCGCGAAGCGCGTGCGCCAGGAGCTCGCGCGCAGCGACACGGTGACGGATGCGATCTACGACGCCGGCTACAACTCCAACGGCCGTTTCTACGAGAGCTCGAACAAGATGCTCGGCATGACGCCGACCGCGTGGCGCGCCGGCGGCGCCAACACCGATATCCGCTTCGCGATCGGCGAATGCGCACTCGGCGCGATCCTGGTCGCACAGAGCGAGCGCGGCGTCTGCGCGATCGCGCTGGGCGACGATCCGGATGCGCTGGTGCGCGCGCTGCAGGACCAGTTCCCGCAGGCACGGTTGATCGGCGGCGATGCGGCCTTCGAGGAATTGGTGGCCAAGGTGGTGGGCTTCGTCGAGGCACCGGGCCTGGGCCTGGACCTGCCCTTGGACGTGCGCGGCACCGCCTTCCAGCAGCGCGTGTGGCAGGCGCTGCGCGAGATCCCGGCCGGCACGACCGCGAGCTATGCCGAGATCGCCCGGCGCATCGGCAGCCCGAAGTCGGTGCGTGCCGTGGCCCAGGCCTGCGGCGCCAATGCGATTGCCGTGGCGATCCCGTGTCACCGCGTGGTGCGCAGCGACGGCAGCCTGTCGGGCTATCGCTGGGGTGTGGAGCGCAAGAGTGCCTTGCTCGAGCGGGAGGCGAGCGCCGCATGATCGATTGGGACCAAGTGGCGCTGGACCTCGATGCCGAGGGCAGCGCCTTGATCGAGCGGTTGTTGACACGCGAGGAGTGCGAGGCGCTGTCGGCGTTGTACCCGCTCGATCCGCTGTTTCGCAGCCGCGTGGTGATGGAAAGGCTCGGCTTCGGGCGCGGCGAGTACAAGTACTTCGACTATCCCTTGCCGGAGCGCCTGGCGGGCTTGCGCGAAGCGGTCTACGCGCAGCTCGCGCCCATCGCCAACCGGTGGAACCAGGTCATGGGCATCGAGGTGCGCTATCCGCCACGGCATGCCGACTTCATCGCGCGCTGCCATGCGGCGGGCCAGACGCGGCCCACGCCGTTGTTGCTGCAGTACGGCGCCGACGACTACAACTGCCTGCACCAGGACCTGTACGGCGAGCACGTGTTCCCGCTGCAGCTCGTGATCCTGCTGTCGGAGCCCGGCCGCGATTTCACCGGCGGCGAGTTCGTGATGACCGAGCAGCGGCCGCGCATGCAGTCGCGGCCGATGGTGCTGCCGCTGCGCCAGGGCGACGCGGCCGTCATCGCGGTGCACCACCGTCCGGTGCAGGGCACGCGCGGCGTCTACCGCGTCAATCTGCGGCATGGTGTGAGCCGCGTGCGTTCGGGCCAGCGCCACACGGCCGGCATCATCTTCCACGACGCGACATGAAGCTCACCCCCAGGCTTCGCGCACTTCGTGTCGCTACGCCAACCCCCTCACCGGGGGGCAACACCAGCGGCCCGGCAAAGCCGGTTCCGCGGTGTTCCCCGAAGGAGCCGCGCGTGACAGAGGATCTGTTTGAATCGTCTGTCGAATCGCTGGGCCCGGGCGCGGTGTGGCTGCGTGCTTTTGCGACGCCGCATGAAGCCGCGCTGCTGGCCGGCGTGAACGAAGTGACGGCGCAGGCGCCGCTGCGCCACATGGTCACGCCGGGCGGCTTTCGCATGTCGGTCGCGATGAGCAACTGCGGCGCGCTGGGCTGGGTCACGGATCGCACGGGCTACCGCTACGACACCATCGATCCGGACACCGGCCGGCCCTGGCCATGTATGCCGGAGGCCTTCTCGCAGCTCGCGACCGAGGCCGCGGCGGCCGCCGGCTTCGAGGGCTTTGTGCCGGATGCCTGCCTGCTCAACCGCTATGAAGCAGGCACGCGCCTTTCGTTGCACCAGGACCGCAACGAGCGCGACATGCGCTGGCCCATCGTCTCGGTGTCGCTCGGCATGCCGGCGGTCTTTCTGTTCGGCGGCGCGAAGCGCACGGACAAGGCGCGCCGCGTGCCGCTCGCGCATGGCGACGTGGTCGTGTGGGGCGGGCCGGCGCGGCTGCACTACCACGGCGTGCTGCCGCTGAAGGAAGAGGCGCATCCCTTCATGGGCGCCTGCCGCATCAACCTGACCTTTCGCAAAGCCGGTTAGCGGGGGCGCGAGGAAGGCTCCCACGAATCGGGCGTGGTCGCGACGAGCGACCTGAGATCGGACCACGGCTTCGCACCCGGCACGCGCGTGCCGCCCGTCACCGCCACCTTTGCGAAGGCCACCATGCGCTCCCGCAGGTAGCGCAGGTCGGCCGGCGCCCAGGTCTCCATCGAATGCGGCCCGCGGGCCACCACGATCTCCTTCGCGCCGCGGATGCGGTCGTAGGCCGCGATCGTTCCTTCCACGCTCTCGGCGCGGTCCCACAGTCCCTTGCCGAAGAAGGCTGCTGGCCATTTGTCCATGCCCGCGAGCGTGGCCGAGCTCGGATAGAAGACGATGTGATGGTCGGCCGCCATGCCGGCCGCGAAGAGGTTGCGGTCGGCCAGGTCGGGCGATGCCGGCACGTAGCCCGCGCCGCTCGCAAAGGACGCGAGCAGGATCGCGCCCTTGATGTTCTTCAGGCCCTTGGGCGGCGTGCAAGTCACGCTCGGCATGTCGTAGCTGCACGATTCGACGAAGTTCTTCGTCATGGCCCAGGCGGTCGACATCGAGCCGCGCGAATAGCCGGCGAGGATGATCGGAATCCGGTCGGCCTTCATGCCCGCGAGCAGCCGGCCGCCGGCCGCGCTGCCTTCGAGCAGTTGGCCCGAAGGCGTCAGCATGCGCATGCCGCGCCCGCTCTCGAGTTGCTCGAGCACGCGGAACACGTCCTCGCCCTGTTCGAGCGTGTGGGTGTCGCTGAAGCCGCCCGAGAGGCCTTCGCCGCGGCGGTCGTAGCCCAGCACGTCGAAGCCGGCCATGTTCAGCGCATGCAGGTTCTCGCGCCACCAGCGCTGGCCCATGGTCTCGGTGGTGGCGTTGGGGAAGGCGATGTCCACCGTCTTGCCGGTGGCCAGATCGATGCGGTAGGACTTCTCGTCAGGATGCTGGATCGCCGTGAGCTGGCCACCACCACCGCTGGCCATGATGACCAGCGCACGCAGCTTGCCGCCCTTGCCGTCGTCCACGCCGCTGCCCTCGATGTACCAGCCGCGCAGCTTGATGGTGTCGTGCATCTTCAGGTCGATGCGCTCGAAGCTGTCGCGCGGTGCGCTGAATTCGACCGTGTAGCTGCGCGGCTCGGCCTCGGCGATCGATTCGTTGTAGGGCGCTTTGGCGAAGAAGGCCGGGCGCCGGATCTGCCGCAGGTCGACCTGGCCGTCGGGATCGATCCGGCCCGAGGGATCGACCACGCCGGTCGAGCGCGTCGCGCGCTCCTTGTTGGGCGGCAGCCAGCGCTGCATCTGCGCATCGATGCGGCGAAAGCAGGCGGCATCGGCCTTGCAAGCGTTCCAGCGCGCCTTGAGCTTGGCGTCGGTGAATTCATCGACGTGGAAGTCGCGGCCTGCGTAGTCCTTCGGCTGGCGGTTTGCGGTCAACAGCAAGGGAACGCAGACCGTGCCGCCGGCCGCGGTCGGCAGGAGGTAGCCGGGAAGTTCGGCATTGCGGTCGGTGCCGACGCGCGCCGTGCAGTCGGTGGATGGCGGCGCGGCGCGGGCCTCGCGAGGCGGCGCGTTGCTGCAGCCGGCCAGCAAGGCCATGGCTGCCAGGATGCAGCTGGCGGCGCGCGGCATGTTCGTCATGGTTCAAGTTCTCTTCGTTGCGGCAACCCGGGGAGCGAGTTTGCGCGTCTCGCCGATCGCCATCACGAAGAATTCGTCTTCCGGCATGCCGCGCGCCACGCGCAATTCGGCCAGCTTCCGCGGCGGCTCGTCCAGCGACTCGTCCGTCAGTTCGAAGGTGCCCCAGTGCACGCCGAGCGAGCGCTTGGCGCCGAGGTCGTCGTGGATCTGCAGCGCCTCCTCGACGTTCACATGCTGCGCGCTCATGAACCAGCGCGGCGCGTAGGCGCCGATGGGCAGCAGTGCGATGTCGAAGCCGCCGCCTTGTGCGGCTGTCTGCCTGTTCTCGAAATGCCGGCGGATGTCGCTGAAGTCGCGCGAGTAGCCGGTGTCGCCGGCAAAGAGCAGATGGCAGTCCGGCGCGAACACCGCAAAGCCGCCCCACAAGGTGGCGAGCGCATCGCGCGGTCCGCGCGAGGACCAGTGCTGTGCCGGCACCAGCACGACCTCGGCCTCGCCCTGCGGCGTCGCGATGCGATGGCTGTCCCACCAATCCAGCTCCACGGCATGCCGGATGCCCTGCGCCCTGAACCATGGCTGGAGGCCCAGCGGCACGACGAAGAGCGGCGGGCCGCCGGGCTGCCGGTTCAGCGCCGTCACCGACGCGGCATCGAGATGGTCGTAGTGGTTGTGCGAGACCAGCACCAGGTCCACATGCGGCAGCTCGGGCAGCGCGATGCCGGGCGGCACATGGCGCCGCGGCCCCGCGAACTGCACGGGCGAGGCGCGCTCGGAGAACATCGGGTCGGTCAGCAGCGTGAGGCCGCCGAGCTGGGCCAGCACGGTCGAGTGGCCGATCCACGTGACGGCGGGCGCCATCCGTGCGCCAGCCTTTGCGTTGGCGTGCAGCCACGGCAGATCGGGCGCCGCCTGGGGGATGGGCGCGAGCGGCGAGCGGGGCAGGCCGGCGCGCGCGGCCTCGCGGCGCCATCGCAGCAGCTCGGCGAGGCTCTTGGGCTGGAACTCGATGTAGTTGTTCTGGAAGCCGCGCGCGCGATGGTGCGGCGGCTTGGTGGGGCCGGGGGACGAAGACATGGTGTCGGATCGTGCCGTAGCCGGCTTAGCCGGCGATGAGCTTCTGCACCAGCTCGGCCGTGGTCGCCGCCGCGTACTTGCGCATCAGCCGCGCGCGGTGGATCTCGACCGTGCGGTGGCTGATGCCGAGCACCTTGCCGATTTCCTTCGAGGTCAGGCCCTGCATCACCTGGGCCGCCACCTCGCGCTCGCGCGGCGTGAGTTCGGCCTTGGCCGCCCTGCGCGAGCCGAGGTCCTCGAAGGTCCAGATGCCGGCTTCGTGCGGTGCGGCGCGGTTGAGCGCCTGGCCGCTCACGTGGCACCAGAAGGTCTCGCCCGCGAAGGCGCCATGCAGGCTGCCGACCCTTCTCATCATGCGGTTGTCGGCATAGCGGCCGCTCGCGTTGAGAATCGGCTCCATGCGCTTGCCGATGCGCTCGAATTCGGCGACGCTCGGGTAGAGCACGCGAAACGATTCACCGACGAGGTCATGAGGCGTGGTGCCGAACATCTCGCACAGGCGCGCATTGCAGTCGACGATGATGCGGTGGCGCGACAGCACCATGCCAACCGGTGCCTGCTCGAAGGCGAGCCGGTAGTCGATCGCGTGCAAAAGAGTGTCGGGTGTCTCCATTACGAAATACTACGTATGCCTGTACGTAGTATCGTCTCAGGCGCTTCATCAACCATTTCCGAACGAGGAACCATGGCCAACAAGATCTATCCCTCCGCCGACGCAGCGCTCAAGGGCGTCGTCGCCGACGGCCAGACACTCGCGGTCGGCGGCTTCGGCCTCTGCGGCATTCCCGAGGCGCTGATCGATGCGCTGCACGACTCGGGCGTCAAGAACCTGACCTGCATCTCCAACAACGCCGGCGTCGACGGCTTCGGCCTGGGCAAGCTGCTCGGCACGCGCCAGATCAAGAAGATGATCGCAAGCTACGTGGGCGAGAACAAGGAGTTCGAGCGCCAGTACCTGGCCGGCGAGCTCGAGCTCGAGTTCACGCCGCAGGGCACGCTGGCCGAGAAGCTGCGCGCCGGCGGCGCCGGCATCCCGGCCTTCTTCACCAAGACCGGCGTGGGCACGATGGTCGCGGAGGGCAAGGAGCTGCGCGAGTTCGATGGCGAGACCTATGTGATGGAACGCTCGCTGGTGCCCGATGTGGCGCTGGTCAAGGCCGACGTGGCCGACAAGTCGGGCAACCTGCGCTTCCGCCTCACGGCGCGCAACTTCAATCCGGCCGCTGCCATGGCCGGCAAGATCTGCATCGTCGAGGTCGAGAAGATCGTCGAGATCGGCGAGCTCGCGCCGGACGACATCCACCTGCCGGGCATCTACGTGCACCGCATCGTGCTCAACAACAAGCCCGAAAAGCGCATCGAGAAGCGCACCGTGAGCGCCGCGGTCGATGTCGCTGCCGCCAAGGTCGAGGCGCAGGCCGCCATCGCGCAGGCTGCCGTGAACACGGGCAGTCCCGCCACCATCAAGAACAAAGGAGCCTGACATGCCCTGGACCCAAGACCAGATGGCGGCACGCGCCGCGCAAGAACTCGAAGACGGTTTCTACGTCAACCTCGGCATCGGCATCCCCACGCTGGTGGCCAACTTCGTCGGCGACAAGGAAGTCTGGCTGCAGAGCGAGAACGGCATGCTCGGCATTGGCCCCTTTCCCACCGAGGACCAGGTCGACGCCGACCTGATCAACGCCGGCAAGCAGACCGTAACCACCATTCCCGGCTCGGCCATCTTCGGCAGCCACGAAAGCTTCGCGATGATCCGCGGCGGCAAGATCAACCTTTCGATCCTCGGTGCCATGCAGGTCAGCGCCAAGGGCGACCTCGCCAACTGGATGATCCCCGGCAAGATGGTCAAGGGCATGGGTGGCGCCATGGACCTGGTGGCCGGCGTCAAGCGCGTGATCGTGCTGATGGAACACGTCGCGAAGAAGAAGGACGGCACCGAGGACCTCAAGATCCTCGAGCAGTGCACCTTGCCGCTCACCGGCGTGGGCGTGGTCGACCGCGTCATCACCGACCTGGCCGTGATGGACGTCACGCCCGAGGGTCTCAAGGTGATCGAGCTCGCCGACGGCGTGACTTTCGAGGCGCTACAGGCCAAGACGGGTGTGAAGCTGCTTCACTGAAGATGAAGGTCATCGGCGCGTTGCAGGGGCTCTGGCAGCAGGCCGGCCTGCCCGCCGATGCGCTGGACTTCGTGCAACTGAGCGGCGCCGATCCGGTGCTGCCCTCGTCATTCGCCGTCGGCGCGGCGGCGCAGAGCACCATCGCGGCTGCCGCGCTCGCGGCCTGCGAGCTGGGCCACCTGCGCGGCGTGCCGCGCCAGCAGGTCGTGGTCGACATGCTGCATGCCGCGCTCGATTGCACGGCCTGGTTCAGCATCGATGGCCACGTGCCGCCGCAATGGGATCCATTCTCCGGCCTCTACCGTTGCGCAGACGGCTGGGTGCGCGTGCATGCCAACTTTGCCCACCATCGCGACGGCGCGCTGCGCTTGATGGGGCTGGCGCCGGCGACCGCGCAGCGCGCCGACGCCGAGGCGGCCATGGCGGCGTGGAGGGCCAACGACTTCGAACAGGCGGCGGCCGAAGCCGGCCTCGTGGCCACTGCCTTGCGCCGCTTCGACGAATGGGACGCGACGCCGCAGGGCCGGGCCGTGGCGGTACAGCCGCTCTTCACCATCGAGCGCATCGGCGACGCGCCGCCGCTGGGTTTGCCGCCGCTGCACGTCCACGAACGGCCCCTGGCCGGGTTGCGTGTGCTCGATCTCACGCGTGTGCTCGCGGGGCCGGTCGGCTGCCGCGCGCTCGCGGCCTACGGTGCCGACGTGATGCTGGTCAATTCGCCGCAACTGCCCAACATCGAAGCCATCGCCGACACCAGCCGCGGCAAGCTCTCGGCCCACGCGGATCTGCGCAGCGAGGCGGGACGCGACGCGCTCGCGCGCCTGCTGGCCGATGCCCACGTGTTCGTGCAGGGCTACCGGCCCGGCGGCCTGGCGGCGCTCGGGTTCGGGGCCCAGGACGCGGCAGTCCGGCGTCCGGGCATCGTCTACGTTTCGCTCTCGGCCTATGGGACCGAGGGGCCCTGGTCGCAGCGCCGCGGCTTCGATTCCCTGGTGCAGACCGCCATGGGCTTCAACCACGCCGAGGGCGAGGCGGCCGGCGACGGCAAGCCCAGGCCCTTGCCGATGCAGATCATCGACGAGGCGACCGGCTACCTGATCGCGATGGGCGCAGCCGCTGCGCTGTGGCGCCAGCAGCAGGAGGGCGGCAGCTGGCATGTGCAGGTCTCGCTGGCGCAGACCGGGCATTGGCTGCGCGGGCTCGGGCGGGTGCGTGGCGGCCTGGCGCTGGTCAAGCCCGACAGGGAGCCCTGGCTCGAGAGCGCGTCATCGGGTTTCGGCGAACTCCGCGCCATGCGCCACAGCGCGCGGCTGGCGCGAACGCCGGCCGGCTGGGCGCGTCCCTCGATGCCACCCGGCAGCCACCCGCCGATCTGGCCGTAAGTCCTAAAGCGCGCCAAGAAAAGCGACCACCATCGACAAGCCAAAGCTCGACGCAGTCATGAGGAGCGCGGCGCACAGGAGCCTGGCTCTGTGCGAGAGCCTGTGCCAGACCCGGCGCGCCCGGGCAGCAAGGCCCAGCGGCGCCAACCGTTTCAGCAACTCCGGGATGCCGGCCTTCGCCGTCGCCTTTTGAATCTCAGTCCCCATACCGTCAAGCGACACCTGGCGCGCATCCTCGAGCGGCTGGAGTTGGCCTCGCGCGGAGAAGCGGCGGACTGGTACCGCAGGCGCCAGGGCTCGCAGCATCGCAACTAGCCGGCGGCGGCATCCGCCGGCAGCAGCACCTCGCGCTGCGCCTCCACCGTCTCACGCAGGAAGTTCCAGGTGGCCTGCATGCGCGCCAGGTGCCGCGTCTCGGCCGCAACCGACATCCAGAAAGTGCGCGTGAAGTTCGCCTCGCCCGGCAGCACGCGGCGCAGCGAGGCGTCGCGCTCGGCGATGAAGGCCGGCAGCACCGCGATGCCGGCACCCGCCGCGGCGGCCTGGTGCTGCGCGAGGATGCTGGTGCTGCGCAGCGCGAACGAATCGGGCCGGTACAGCTCGTCGAGGTACTGCAGCTCCTTGCTGAAGAGCAGGTCGTCCACGTAGCTGATGAAGCTGTGGCCGCGCAGGTCCTCGCGCGCAGCGATCGGCTTGTGCGATGCCAGGTAGTGCTCCGACGCGTAGAGACGCAGCACGTAGTCCGTCAGCTTGGTCACCACCACCGGCCCGCGCGCCGGGCGTTCGAGCGAGATCACGATGTCGGCCTCGCGGCGCGACAGGTGCACCAGCCGCGGCATCGCCAGCAGGTCGATCACGAGCTTGGGGTGCTGCTGCGCGAAGAGCGCGAGCCTCGGCGCCAGCACGATGGTGCCGAAGCCCTCGGTGGCGCCGATGCGCACCAGGCCCGACAGGCCCTCGCGCGAAGCGGGCGCCGCGCTCTCGACCGCGAGAAAGGCGCTCTCCATCGCCTCCACCTGCGGTTGCAGCCGGCGGCCCGCTTCGGTGAGGCGATGGCCGCCGGCCTCGCGCGAGAAGAGGGCGCTGCCGACTTCCTTCTCGAGCGCCTGGATGCGGCGCGCCACCGTCGTGTGGTCGACCGCGAGCCGGCGTGCAGCGCTCACCAACGTGCCGGTGCGCGCGAGCTCCAGAAAGAAGCGCAGGTTGTCCCAGTCCATGCTTTGCAATTATGCAGATCGTGGGTGCGTATTTGTCTATTGCCATGGCAAAAGTGCAAAGCTAGCATCGGTTGCTGCACCCCATCAGGAGACAAAGTTCATGGACGCCACCACCACACCCGCGACCCAGGTCGCGACCGTCAAGCTGCTGATCGGCGGCAAGTTCGTCGAGTCGAAAACCACCGAGTGGCGCGACATCGTCAACCCGGCCACGCAGCAAGTGCTGGCCCGCGTGCCCTTCGCCACGCAAGCCGAAGTCGATGCCGCCGTGGCCTCGGCCAAGGAAGCCTTCAAGACCTGGCGCAAGACGCCGATCGGCGCGCGCGCGCGCATCTTCTTGAAGTACCAGCAACTCATCCGCGAGAACATGGCCGAGCTGGCCGCGACCCTCACGGCCGAGCAGGGCAAGACCCTGCCCGATGCCGAAGGCGACGTGTTCCGAGGCCTCGAAGTGGTCGAGCACGCATCGAACATCGGCAACCTGCAGCTCGGCGAGCTGGCCAACAACGTCGCCAACGGCGTCGACACCTACACGCTGCTGCAGCCGCTGGGCGTGTGCGCGGGCATCACGCCCTTCAACTTCCCGGCCATGATCCCGCTGTGGATGTTCCCGATGGCCATCGTCACCGGCAACACCTTCGTGCTGAAGCCCTCCGAGCAGGACCCGATGGTCACGATGCGCCTGGCCGAGCTCGCGCTCGAAGCCGGCATCCCGGCCGGCGTGCTCAACGTCGTGCATGGCGGCGAGGCGGTGGTCAACGCGATCTGCGATCACAAGGACATCAAGGCGATCTCCTTCGTCGGCTCGACCAAGGTCGGCACCCACGTCTACAACCGCGCCACGCTCGCCGGCAAGCGCGTGCAATGCATGATGGGCGCCAAGAACCACGCCATCGTGATGCCCGATGCCAACAAGGAGCAGACGCTCAATGCGCTGGCCGGCGCGAGCTTCGGTGCGGCCGGGCAGCGCTGCATGGCGGTGTCGGTCGCGGTGCTGGTGGGCGAGGCGCAGAAGTGGGTGCCCGAACTGGTCGAGAAGGCCAAGACGCTGAAGATCGGCGCCGGCACCGAGAAGGGCGTGGACGTCGGTCCGCTGGTGTCGTGCGCGGCCTACGAGCGCGTCAACGGCTTGATCGAACGCGGCGTGGCCGACGGTGCCACGCTGGCGCTGGACGGCCGCAACCCCACGGTGCCCGGCTACGAAAAGGGCAACTTCGTCGGCCCAACGGTCTTCGCCGACGTCAAGCCCGGCATGACCATCTACGATCAGGAGATCTTCGGCCCGGTGCTGTGCCTGGCCAATGCCGAGAGCATCGACGAAGCCATTGAGCTCATCAACGCCAACCCGAACGGCAACGGCACCGCGATCTTCACGCAGTCGGGCGCCGCGGCGCGCCGCTTCCAGGAAGACATCGACGTCGGGCAGGTCGGCATCAACGTGCCGATCCCGGTTCCGGTGCCGATGTTCTCCTTCACCGGTTCGCGCGGCTCGAAGCTCGGCGACCTCGGCCCCTATGGCAAGCAGGTCATCATGTTCTACACGCAGACCAAGACGGTGACGGAGCGCTGGTTCGACGACGACACGGCGCACGGGCTCAACACGACCATCAGCCTGAAGTAATCTCAGGGCGCATGGACTTCGAACTCTCCGAAGAGCAGCGGGCCTTTGCGCAGACCGCGCGCGAATTCGCATCGGCCGAATTCGCGCCGCATGCCGCGCGCTGGGACGCCGAAGGCATCTTCCCGAAAGAGGCGATCGCGAAGGCGGGCGAGCTCGGCTTCTGCGGCCTCTATGCGCCCGAAAGCATCGAGGGCCTGGCGCTGCCGCGCCTTGACGCCACGCTGGTGTTCGAGGAGATGGCCGCGGTCGATCCGTCGACCACGGCCTTCATCACGATCCACAACATGGCGACCTGGATGCTCGGCACCTGGGGCGGGCCCGCCGTGCGCGAGCAATGGGGCGCCGATCTCACGAGCGGGCGCAAGCTGGCCTCGTACTGCCTGACCGAACCGGGCGCCGGCTCGGACGCCGGCTCGCTGAAGACGCGCGCCGAGTTGCAAGGCGCCGAGTACGTCGTCAACGGCGGCAAGGCCTTCATTTCGGGCGCCGGCTCGACCGACGTGCTGGTGCTGATGGCGCGCACCGGTGGCGGCGGTGCGGGCGGCATCTCGGCCTTCGCGGTGCCTGCCGATGCGCCCGGCATCAGCTACGGCAAAAAAGAGCACAAGATGGGCTGGAACAGCCAGCCCACGCGCACCATCAACTTCGACAACGTGCGCGTGCCCGCCGCCCACCTGCTCGGCAGCGAAGGCGAGGGCTTTCGCATCGCGATGAAGGGGCTGGACGGCGGCCGCATCAACATCGCGACCTGCTCGGTCGGCGCGGCGCAGGGCGCGCTCGACGCGTCGCGCCGCTACCTGCACGAACGCAGCCAGTTCGGAAAGCCGCTCGCGAGCTTCCAGGCGCTGCAGTTCAAGCTGGCCGACATGGCGACCGAACTGGTGGCCGCGCGCCAGATGGTGAGGCTGGCCGCGAGCAGGCTCGACGCCGGGCATGCCGATGCGAGCACCTATTGCGCGATGGCCAAGCGCTTTGCGACCGACGTCGGCTTCAACGTCTGCAACGACGCGCTGCAGCTGCACGGCGGCTACGGCTATTTGAGCGAGTTCCCGCTGGAGCGGCTGGTGCGCGACACGCGCGTGCACCAGATCCTCGAAGGCACCAACGAAATCATGCGCGTGATCATCGCGCGCAAATTGCTGGAAGGCGAGAGTGATATCCGATGAGCGATGAAGTGGTCCTGTTCGACGAGATCCAAACGACCGGCGGCCGGCGCTTCGGCATGGCGACGCTCAACACGCCGGCGGCGCTCAACGCGCTTTCGGTCGCGATGGTGCGGCTGCTCACGCCGAAGCTGCGCGAGTGGGCGCAGGATGCGGGCGTTGCCGGCGTGCTGCTGCAGGCCGCGGGCGAGAAGGCCTTCTGCGCCGGCGGCGACCTGCGCCAGCTCTACCAGACGCTGCTGGAATGCGGACCCGAACGCAACCCCTACGCCGAGCGTTTCTTCGCCGAGGAGTACGAGCTCGACTACCTGATCCACACCTTTCCCAAGCCCGTCCTGTGCTGGGGACACGGCATCGTGATGGGCGGCGGCATCGGGCTCATGGCGGGTGCCTCGCACCGCGTGGCCACGGCCCAGAGCCGCCTCGCGATGCCCGAGATCAGCATCGGCCTCTACCCCGACGTGGGCGGGAGCTGGTTCCTGCGCCGCATGCCGGGGCGCGTGGGCTTGTTCCTCGCGCTCTCCGGGGCCCACCTCAATGCAGCCGATGCCATCTTCTGCGGCCTGGCCGACCTGCTGGTGCCGCACGAGCGCAAGGCGCAGGTGCTGGACGAGATCGCCGCAGGCACATGGACCGGCGAGGCCAAGGCCGATCGCGCCGCGCTCTCGCGCATCCTGCTGCGTGCGGGCGAAGGCACCGAACTGCCGCCTTCCAAGGTGCGCGAGCATTTCGACACCATCAACGCCTTGATGGCCGGCGACGACCTGGGCGACATCGCCAAGCGGCTGCGCGCGTTGCAAAGCGACGACCCTTGGCTGCAGACCGCGGCAAAGACCTTCGCCAAGGGCGCGCCGAGCTCGGCGGCGCTCAGCTTCGAACTCTGGCAGCGCGTGCACCGCATGTCGCTGGCCGAAGTCTTCCGGCTCGAGTACTGGTCCTCGCTGGGCTTCTGCGCGCACAAGGACTTTGCCGAGGGCATCCGCGCCGTGCTGATCGACAAGGACCGCAATCCGAAGTGGAACCCGGCCACGCTGGACGACATCACGCCAGCCTTCATTGAAGATCACCTGAAGGTCCGCGGCGAGATGGCGCCGGAACTCGCCGGGCTCGTGTGAGCGAATGACAACAACCCCCGACTCCGTTCACCCTGAGCCCTTCGACAAGCTCAGCCCGAACGGGTGGGAAGAGCACAAAACGGAGACACACATGAAGATCGCATTCATCGGCCTGGGCAACATGGGCGGCCCGATGGCCCTCAACCTGCACAAGGCCGGCCACGCACTCAGCGCTTTCGACCTTTCGGCCGAGGCCTGCAAGAAGCTCGGCGCCGAGGGACTGCCGATCGCCAAGTCGGCGGTGGACGCGCTCGCCGGCGCCGAGGTGGTGATCAGCATGCTGCCTGCAAGCCAGCATGTGGAGTCGCTCTACCTCGGCAGCGACGGCCAGCCCGGCCTGATGGAGAAGATCGCGGCCGGCACGCTGGTGATCGACAGCAGCACCATCGCCGCGGCAACTTCGCGCAAGGTGGCGGAAGCGGGCGCGAAGCGCGGCGTGGCCGTGATCGATGCGCCCGTGTCCGGCGGCACCGGCGGCGCGATCGCGGGCACGCTGACCTTCATGGTCGGTGGTTCGTCGGCGGACCTCGAACGCGCGCGCCCGGTGTTGGAGAAGATGGGCGCCAACATCTTCCACGCCGGCGAGGCGGGCGCGGGCCAGACGGCCAAGATCTGCAACAACATGCTGCTCGGCATCCTGATGATCGGCACCTCCGAGGCGATCGCGCTCGGCGTGGCCAACGGGCTCGATCCCAAGGTGCTGTCGGAGATCATGCGGCGCAGCTCGGGCGGCAACTGGGCGCTCGAAAAATACAACCCGCTGCCCGGCGTGATGGAAAACGCGCCGGCCTCCAAGGGCTATGCCGGCGGCTTCGGCACTGACCTGATGCTCAAGGACCTGGGCCTCGCGCAGGAGAACGCCGCCGCGGTGCGCGCCGCCACGCCGCTCGGCGGGCTGGCGCGCAATCTGTATGCCGCGCACAGCCTGGCTGGGAATGGAGCGCTCGATTTTTCGAGTGTGATCAAGCTGGTGCAGAAGAAATAGGGTGCTGCGCCGCCCGCGCTGACGCGAGCGCGCAACGCCGGTGCCGGGCCGGCCGCGAAGTACTCCACGCAAGCGGTGTTTAAGCTGCGCCGCCGCCGCTGTGGCGGTGTCGATTGCTGCCGGGCTGCCTACCATCGTCGGATGCCGCGCCCCGTCCGCCGTCCATGAAGCAGCTCCACAGACTTGTTCGATCGGGCGTGGCTCGATTTGCTTTCGCCGCCTTCCTAGGCGCCTTGGCCATCGCCGCCCTGTACCTGGCGCTGCGCGAAACGCCGCAGCTTCATCAGCTCGGCGGCGCCGCGCAGCAGATGCGCACGTCGCCGGCCGACTGGACCGCCACCGAGAAGGACGGCTCCGAACTGATGCGCGACCTGCGCGCCGGCGCGGTCCGCACTGTCGGCATCGCGGCCAATGCCATCCTCGTGTCCACGACCGTCGGAGAGCGCTACTTCGTGGTCGACGGCCGAGGCTCCTTCGCCGCACTGGTCGTCGGCGAGGCGGCGAAGGCCGGCGATTCGAAATCGTTCCAGCTGGTCGTGCTGCCGGACACCACGGTCGGCGCACCTGCCGCAGACGACCGCACGCTGAGTGCGGCGCGCGATCTGGTGGGGGTGTTCCTCCCCATCCTGCTCGTCGCGGTCCTTGTCTACATGATGCGCGACAGCATCGGTGCAAGCGCCAAGCTGGTCGAGAAGCCGACCGGCCTGCGCTTCGACGACGTCATCGGCGCCGGTGAGGCCAAGAACGCGCTGCAGGACATCGTCGACTACCTGAAGAACCCGAAGCGCTTCAGCGCGCTCGGCGCGCGACCGCCCTGCGGCGTGCTCATGCTCGGCGGACCCGGTGTCGGCAAGACGCTGCTCGCCAAGGCGCTTGCCGGCGAGTGCGGCGCCCGCTTCATCGCCACCAACGGCAGCGAGTTCACTTCCAAGTTCTATGGCGTCGGCGTGCAGAAGGTCAAGAAGCTCTTCGAGACCGCACGCAAGAACGCGCCCTGCATCCTCTTCATCGACGAGATCGACGGCATCTCGAGGCGCAGCGCCGGCGGCTCGGGACCGGCGGAATCGGAGGGCAACCGCATCATCAACCAGTTGCTGGTCGAGATGGACGGCTTCGAGGCCAACGAGGGCGTCATCGTCGTCGGTGCCACCAACCTGGTCGACAACCTCGACGAGGCGCTGCTGCGCGAAGGGCGCTTCGATCGCCGCGTGAACGTCAAGCTGCCGGACGTGCGCGACCGTGCCGCCATCTTCCGGCTCTATGCCGCCAAGCTGCGCCTCGCCGGCGAGGTGGACTACGAGCAGCTGGCCCGCCTGACCACCGGGCTGTCGCCGGCGACCATCGCGCACGTCGTCAACCATGCGGCCCTCGTGGCGGCGCGCGCGAACGCGGAGGCGGTGTCGATGGGCCACCTGATGGAAGCCATCGAGACCACCCGCATCGGCGAGCTCAACGGCGCGCAGCGTGCGCTCGGCGAGCGCGAGCGTCGCTACATCGCGGTGCACGAGGCCGGCCACGCGCTCGTCTCCGTCGTGCTGGGCTACGGCAAGGTCGAGAAGGTCACCATCCTGCCGCGCGGCGGGTCGCTGGGCGCCACGCTCGTGACGCAGGAAGAAGACATGACGCTGGTGTTGAAGAGCGACATGGAAAAGCACATCCAGATGCTGCTGGGTGGCCGCAATGCCGAGCTGGCCGTGTTCGAGGAAGCATCGAGCGGCGCCAGCCACGACCTGCAGCAAGCCTCGAAGCTGGCGCTCGACATGGTCGGGCGCTACGGCTTCGGCGAAGACGGCGCGCTGTTCAGCCTGGGCGCGCTGCCGGCGCAGCACGCATCGCGGCAGGTCTCGGCCGCGGTGCGCCAGGCCAGCCTGCTGCTCGAAGGACTCAACGTGAAATGCCAGCAGATCATGCGCACGCACCGCCGCGCGCTCGACGAACTCACGGACGAACTGCTCGCCCACGAGACCGTGTCGGGCGAGCGCGTGCTCGAACTGGTCGGGCACCGCGGGCCGATGACGCTGGTCGCCTGAGCATCCTCAGAGCAGCTCGATCCCCGGCAGGCTCTTGAAGCAGCTCTCGCGCGTGATGCGAACAAAATCCTCCAGCCAGGGCCGAGCCGAGGTCGATGCGGTGCAGGCCATGTGCAGCTCGCCGGTCAATCCCTTGCGGCCCACGGGCCGGGCGGTGACGTAGCCGCGGTCCAGGTAGCCCTGCACCGCCCACAGCGGCAGCGCCGCGATCCCGCGGCCGCTGGCCACCAGCTGCAGCATCGCGACCGTGAGCTCGGTGGTGCGGCGCTGCGCCGGCTCGACGCCGGCCGGCGCCAGCACCTGACGCACGATGTCGAGCATGTCGTCGGGCACCGGGTAGGTGATCAGCGTCTGGTCGGCGAAGTGGCGGGCCGTGAGATGCGTCTTTGCCGTGAGCGGATGCTCGTTGGCCAGCAGGGCCATGATCTCGAAGCGGAAGAGGGGGTGGTAGTCGACGGTTTCGTCCGGGTCCTGCTCGGAAACGATGGCCACCTCGGCGCGTTTCTGCAGCACCAGCGCGATCGGGTCGGGATGGAAGCCCGAGACGATGTCGAGCTCGATCTCGGGCCAGCGGTTGCGAAACGCGTCCATCGCCGGCATCAGCCAGTCGAAGCAGGTGTGGCACTCGACCACGATGCGAAGCTGGCCGGCGCCGCCCTGCGCCAGGCGCGACACGTCGCGCTCCGCCTCCTCGACCAGCGGCAACGCGGCATCGGCAAGCTGCAGCAGGCGCAGGCCGGCGCCGCTGAACTGCGGCGGCACCGACTTGCGCTCGAACAAGGCCGCGCCGTAACGGTCTTCGAGCAGCTTGACCTGATGGGACAGCGCCGACTGCGTGAGGTTGAGCAGCTGGGCGGCGCGCACCAGGCTGCCGGTGTCGCGCAGCGCCACCAGGGTGCGCAGGTGGCGGATCTCGAGGATGGATTGGGCCATGAATGAAATTCAAGTTGACTGGCAAAAGCTTTCGTTTGAATCATAGGCGAGGAACGCCGACCATCGTGGGATGACACGTATCCATACTCTCGGCCTTCCGCGCATGGGCGCACAACGCGAACTCAAGCTCGCTCTCGAACAACACTGGCGCGGCGAGATCGACCGCGATGCGCTCGAAGCCGTCGGCCGCGAGCTGCGTGCGCGCCACTGGCAGGCCCAGCGCGACGCCGGCCTCGACTTCGTGACGGTGGGCGACTTCGCCTTCTACGATCACGTGGCCAACCACATCCAGCTGCTGGGCTGCGAGCCGGCGCGTTTCGACTTCCGGGGCGACGAGCCCGAGCTCTCGCGCTATTTCTCCATGGCGCGCGGCGTGGCCGACGAGGTGCACGATCACGGCTGCGCGCACGCCGAGCACGGCACTTTCGCGCTCGAGATGACCAAGTGGTTCGACACCAACTACCACTACCTCGTGCCCGAGTTCTCGCCGGCGACGCGCTTCAGCCTGCAATCGGTCCGCCTGTTCGACGAGGTGGCCGAGGCGCAGAAGGCCGGCCATGCAGTCAAGGCGGTGCTGCTCGGGCCGCTGAGCTTTCTCTGGCTCGGCAAGGAGAAGGAGGCCGGCTTCGACCGCTTCACGCTGCTCGAATCGCTGTTGCCAGTGTACGAACAGGTGCTCGCGCGCCTCAAGGCGCAGGGCGTCGAATGGGTGCAGATCGACGAGCCCATCCTCGGCCTGGACCTGCCCGACGCCTGGCGCCATGCCTTCGAGCGCAGCTACTGGCAGCTCGCGCGCCGAGCGCCGAAGCTGCTGCTTGCCACCTACTTCTCGCCGCTCTCGGACAACTTGCGCCTGGCCTGCCAACTGCCGGTGGCCGGCCTGCACGTCGATGCGGTGCGCGCGCCCGACGAGCTCACCGGCGTGGCCGACTGGCTGCCGGCGCACAAGGTGCTGTCGATCGGCATCGTCGACGGCCGCAACATCTGGCGCGCCGATCCCGATGCCGCGCTCGCGCGCCTGCGGCCCGTGGCGGACAAGCACCAGGGCGAGTTGTGGATCGCGCCTTCGTGCTCGCTGCTGCACGTGCCTTTCAGCCTCGCGGCGGAGAACAAGCTCGATGTCGAACTGAAGAGCTGGCTCGCCTTCGCGGTGGAGAAGCTGGACGAGCTGCGCATGCTGCGCGCCGTGCTCGACGGCAAGGAGGCCGAAGTGCAGGACGCGCTTTCGGCAGCCCGCGCCGCCGTGGCTGCCCGCCGCGCCAGCCCGCGCGTGCACCGCGCCGACGTCGCATTGCGCCTCGCGCGCCGCGTGGCGGGCGACGACAGCCGTGCCTCGCCCTTCGCCGTGCGCCAGGCCGTACAGCGCGTGCGCTTCACGCTGCCGTCGCTGCCGACCACCACCATCGGCTCCTTTCCGCAGACGGTCGAGATCCGCACCGCGCGCGCCGCCTTCAAGCGCGGCGCGCTCGATGCCGCAGGCTACCGCGAGAAGATGCGCGCCGAGATCGCGCTCGCGGTGCGCAAGCAGGAAGAACTGGACATCGACGTGCTGGTGCACGGCGAGGCCGAGCGCAACGACATGGTCGAGTACTTCGGCGAGCAGCTCGACGGCTTCGCCTTCACCGCCAACGGCTGGGTGCAGTCCTACGGTTCGCGCTGCGTCAAGCCGCCCGTCATCTACGGCGACGTCGCGCGCCCGGCGCCGATGACGATCGAATGGACCGTCTATGCGCAAAGCCTCACGGCGCGGCCCATGAAGGGCATGCTGACCGGGCCGGTCACCATCCTGCAATGGTCCTTCGTGCGCGACGACCAGCCGCGCAGCGTGACCACCGAGCAGATCGCCTGGGCGATCCGCGACGAGGTGGTCGACCTGGAGCGCGCCGACATCGGCATCATTCAGATCGACGAGCCGGCCATCCGCGAAGGCCTGCCGCTGCGCCGCGCCGGCTGGAAGGCCTACCTCGAGAGCGCAACGCGCGCCTTCCGCATCAGCGCCTCGGGCGTGGCCGACCGCACGCAGATCCACACCCACATGTGCTACTCGGAATTCAACGACATCCTGCCCGAGATCGCGGCGATGGATGCCGACGTCATCACCATCGAGACCAGCCGCTCCGACATGGAGCTGCTGCGCGGTTTCGGCGAGTTCAAGTACCCGAACGAGATCGGCCCGGGCGTCTACGACATCCATTCGCCGCGCGTGCCGGCCGTCGACGAAATGCTGCGCCTGATGCGCAAGGCCGCTGCGGTGGTGCCGCCGGGCAACCTGTGGGTCAACCCCGATTGCGGCCTGAAGACCCGCGGTTGGCCGGAGACCGAGGCGGCGCTGGTGAACATGGTGGCGGCAGCGAAGGTGCTGCGCCAGGAACTGGCGCTTGAACCTTGAGTCAGTCGAGCAGTGTCATGCCCGCCGTGCGAACAGCTCCTCGGTCGAAGCTGACGATCGAGCTGCAGCCTTCGTCCAAAGCAATCTGTGCGATGAGCAGATCCGCGAAACCAGCCTTTCCCGCCTTCTTGTCTTGAAAGCGGCGAACGGCTTGTTGGACGACTTCGCGCTGCTGCAGGTGGAACCGTGGCGTCTCCAGAAGGTCGCTGATGGTTTCGCCGATTTCTCTAGGCGTCGCGCTGTAGATTCGCTCCAGCACCCAGCAAAGTTCGACCAGCACAACCAGACTGATGAAGCCGGACGAACGTTCGCTAAGGCGCGTTTCGATGAAGCGTGTGGCGCTCGCGGATTGCCTGGGATCGTCTTGCGCGAGGTAACGCACCAGCACATTGGTGTCGAGGCCGATCATGTAAGGCTACCGGCCGGGTTTGCGTTGCCGAGCCGATGCTGCTTCGCCGATGGCGTCGTTCATTGCCTTGATGCTGACGGGTTTTGCGACGCGTCCAGCAAAGCGGCCCTTGAGAGCAGAGACATCGGTCTTGAGCGGGACCAGTCTGAAGCCGTCACCCTCGGCGACAAAATCCACCTTGGCACCAGGACGCAGGCCGAGTGCAGTGCGCACGGCCTGCGGCATGGTGATCTGTCCTTTGCTGGTCATTGTGGCGACGGCCATTTCTTGAGCTCCTTACGAAGGGTAAGGAATTATATGGCTTTGCTGCGGCCAGCACCCTGTCTCGTCCCGATTGCGCCCGCTGGCCGCAGCTCCGCCACCGCATAAGGCGCGAACCGGCTCTGGTTCTCGTCGACATCGAGCGGCCGCCCGAGGAAGGGGAAGGCGCGCTGCGGGCAGGCGGCGCGTTCGCAGACTTTGCAGCCCATGCCGATGGGCGTCGGCACCTCGGGGTCGCGCAGGTCCAGGCCCTTGGAGTACACCAGCCGCGGCGCGTGGCTGATGTCGCAGCCCAGGCCGATCGAGAAGGTCTTGGTCGGCGCGCCCCAGCCGCCGTGCCCGCGCGAGACGGTGCGCGCGATCCACAGGTAAACGCGGCCGTCGGGCATGCGCGCGAGCTGCGGCAGGATGCGGCCGGGCTGCGCGAAGGCTTCGTACACGTTCCATAGCGGGCAGGTGCCGCCGGTCTTCGAGAAGTGGAAATGCGTGGCCGACTGGCGCTTGGAGATGTTGCCGGCCCGGTCGACTCGCACGAAGAAGAAGGGCACGCCGCGCGCATCGGGCCGCTGCAGCGTGCTGAGCCGGTGGCAGATGGTCTCGAAGCCGACACCGAAGCGGCGCGCAAGCAAGTCGATGTCGTAGCGCAGCGCCTCGGCCTCCGCGAGGAAGGTGCCGTAGGGCAGCAGCAGGGCGCCTGCGAAGTAGTTGGCCAGGCCGATGCGCGCCAGCTCACGCGCGGTGTCGCCGGTGAAGGCCGCCGCCTCGACGAGCTGACGCAGAACGTCGTCCATCTCCAGAAAGGCGAGCTGCGTGGCCATCTGGAAGGCGTACTGCCCGGGCTCGAGATCGGGTGAGAGCCGCAGCACGCGCGTCGCGGGGTCGTAGCGCCGCTGGTCCTCGGGCCCGAAGCTTTCCATCGGCACCACGCGCACGTCGTGTTGTTCCAGCAGGCGCCGGGCCAGACGGTCGCCGGGATTGCCTTCGCGCAGCCGCCACGCTGCGGCCAGCGTCTCGGCCGCATCGTCGAGCGGTGCGATGTGGTTCTGGTGGGCGAAGAAGAAGTCGCGCACCTCCTCGAAAGGCATGGGCCGCAACTGCGCGAGTTCGTCGCGGCCGTCGCCCAGAACGCCGGCGATCGCCTCGATGCGCTCCAGCGCCTCGCGCTGGCGGCGGTGCAGCGCGACCAGGCTGCGGCCGACCGCCGGCATCTGCGTGGCGAGTTCGCGCAGCTCGGCGAGCGACACGGCCTCGCCACCGGGGTTGTCGGCCAGCGCTTCGCGCATGCCCGCAATGAGCCGCGCTTCCTCGTCGTCCGAGAAGGCCTGCACGTCCACGCCCAGCGTGGCGCTGATGCGCAGCAGCACCGCCACCGTGAGCGGCCGCTGGTTCTGCTCGATCTGGTTCAGGTAGCTGGGCGAGAGGCCCAACTGCTGCGCCAGCGCCACCTGGCTCAGGTTGCGCTCTTCGCGCAGGCGGCGCAGGCGTACGCCCATGAAGGTCTTTTTCATCGTCCGTGGATTCGCAAACTTCGCAACTCGAGGCTGCTGCATTCGCAATCATTCGCTAATTCAGTCCTTCATTATGGGACGGATGTTGCGTAAATTGCGAAGCATGACGACCCGCAAGCGCCACGCGCAGCTCACCGAGGTGGTGTTTCCCGAACATGCCAACCACTACGGCACGCTGTTCGGCGGCAACGCGCTGCACCTGATGGCGAAGGCCGCCTTCCTGGCCGCGCGCGGCTTCGCGCGGCGCGACGTGGTTATGGCGCGCTGCAGCGATGCGCAGTTCCATGTGCCGGTGCGGCTGGGCAGCGTGCTGACGCTCAATGCGCAGGTGCTGCGCGTTGGCCGCAGCTCGCTCACGGTCCATGTCACGGGTTTCGCCGACGACCTGGCCGCAGACCAGCCCGGGGTGGCGCTCGAGGCGGTGTTCGAGATGGTGGCGGTCGACGCGGCAGGCCGGCCGTCGCCGATCGCCGAGGCCGCGCACGACCCGCTCAACGAAATGAAAGTACCCGCATGACGCAAGAAACCCTGCAGCCTGGCTTCAAGCCCAAGAAGTCCGTGGCGCTCTCGGGCGTGACCGCCGGCAACACGGCGCTGTGCACGGTGGGTCGCACCGGCAACGACCTGCACTACCGCGGCTACGACATCCTCGACATCGCCGAGGTCTGCGAATTCGAGGAGATCGCGCACCTGCTGGTGCACGGCAAGCTGCCCGCCGCCGCCGAGCTGCGCGCCTACAAGGCCAGGCTCAAGGCGCTGCGCGGCCTGCCGGCCAGCGTGAAGGAAGCGCTGGAGCACCTGCCGGCGAGCGCGCATCCGATGGACGTGATGCGCACCGGCGTCTCGGCGCTCGGCTGCGTGCTGCCCGAGAAGGACGAGCATGGCGCGCCCGGCGCGCGCGACATCGCGGATCGTCTGATGGCCTCGCTCGGCTCCGTGCTGCTCTACTGGTACCACTGGTCGACGCAGGGGCGTCGCATCGAGGTCGAGACCGACGACGACTCGATCGGCGCGCACTTCCTGCACCTGCTGCACGGCAGGGCGCCGACGGCGAGTTGGGAGCGCGCGATGCACACTTCGCTCAACCTGTATGCCGAGCACGAGTTCAACGCCTCCACCTTCACCGCGCGCGTGGTGGCCGGCACCGGCTCCGACGTGTACTCGGCCATCACCGGCGCCATCGGCGCATTGCGCGGGCCCAAGCACGGCGGCGCCAACGAAGTGGCCTTCGAAGTCCAGAAGCGCTACGACTCGCCCGACGAGGCCGAGGCCGACATCCGCCGCCGCGTCGAGGCGAAGGAGGTGGTGATCGGCTTCGGCCACCCGGTCTACACGGTGGCCGATCCGCGCAGCGAGGTCATCAAGCGGGTCGCGAAGAAGCTGTCGCAGGAGGCTGGGTCAACCAAGATGTTCGACATCGCCGAGCGGCTCGAAACGGTGATGTGGGATGCCAAGAAAATGTTCCCCAACCTCGACTGGTTCAGCGCTGTGAGCTACCACATGATGGGCGTGCCCACCGCGATGTTCACGCCGCTGTTCGTGATCGCCCGCACCAGCGGCTGGGCCGCGCACATCATCGAGCAGCGTATCGACAACAAGATCATCCGGCCGAGCGCCAACTACACCGGGCCCGAAGACCTGCGCTTCGTGCCGATCGAAGAACGCGTTTGAAGAAGGAACCATGTCCGCCCCCATCAGCAACATCCGCCCCGAACCCGACCGCGTGCTCGTCGACATCGTCGACTACGTGCTCGACTACGAAATCACCAGCGCGCTGGCTTACCAGACCGCGCGCAACTGCCTGATCGACACGCTGGGCTGCGGCCTCGAGGCGCTCGAGTACCCGGCCTGCACCAAGCTGCTCGGCCCCGTCGTGCCCGGCACGGTGGTGCCGCACGGCGCCCGGGTGCCGGGCACGCAGCATCAGCTCGATCCGGTGCAGGCGGCCTTCAACATCGGCGCCATGATCCGCTGGCTCGACTTCAACGACACTTGGCTCGCGGCTGAATGGGGCCATCCGAGTGACAACCTGGGCGGCATCCTCGCCACGGCCGACTGGCTCAGCCGCAACGCGGTGGCCGCCGGCAAGAAGCCCTTGACGATGAAGGACGTGCTCACCGCCATGATCAAGGCGCACGAGATCCAGGGCTGCATCGCGCTGGAGAACAGCTTCAACCAGGTCGGGCTCGACCACGTGGTGCTGGTCAAGGTGGCCTCGACCGCGGTGGTGGCGCAGATGCTCGGCCTTTCGCGCGACGAGATCGTCAATGCGGTGTCGCTGGCCTGGGTCGACGGCCAGTCGCTGCGCACCTACCGCCACGCGCCCAACACCGGCAGCCGCAAGAGCTGGGCCGCCGGCGACGCCACCAGCCGCGCGGTGCGCCTGGCGCTGATCGCGAAGACCGGCGAGATGGGCTACCCGAGCGTGCTGACGGCCAAGGGCTGGGGCTTCTACGACGTGCTGTTCAAGGGCCAGCCCTTCAAGTTCCAGCGGCCCTACGGCTCTTACGTGATGGAGCACGTGCTGTTCAAGATCAGCTTTCCGGCCGAGTTCCACAGCCAGACGGCGGTAGAGGCCGCGATGACCCTGCAGGCGCAGCTGAAGAAGGCCGGCAGGACGGTGGAGGAGATCGAGCGCCTGACGATCCGCACGCACGAGGCCTGCATCCGCATCATCGACAAGAAGGGACCGCTCGACAACCCGGCCGATCGCGATCACTGCATCCAGTACATGGTGGCGGTGCCGCTGATCTTCGGCCGGCTCACTGCCGGCGACTACGAAGACGCGGTGGCGGCCGATCCGCGCATCGATGCGCTGCGCGACAGGATCGCCTGCGTGGAGGACCCGCAGTTCACCCGCGACTACCACGACCCCGAGAAGCGCAGCATCGCGAACGCGCTCACGATCGAGTTCAAGGACGGCAAGACGCTGGAGGAAGTGGTGGTCGAGTACCCGATCGGCCACAAGCGCCGCCGCGCGGACGGCATCCCGTTGCTGGAAGCCAAGTTCCGTACCAACCTCGCGCGGCGCTTCCCGAAGAAGCAGCAGGACGCGATCCTCGCCGTCTCGCTGGACCAGCAGGCGCTCGAAGCGCTGCCGGTGCACGAGTACGTCGATCTCTACGTGATGTGAACGCGCTGGAGGAACAGGAATCCCGCCAGCGAGGCGGTGCCCACCGCGAACGCCAGCAGGCCGAGGCGCGTTCGCAACCCCGTGGTCTTCTGGCCGGGCTGCCTGTCAGCAAGCAGCGGCGCCCTGTTCGATATCGGCCAGCCGTTCAGGCGCGGCCCCTTGCTCCATTCCATCGCGGAGAAGCCGGTGGGCGCGAGGCCTCGCAGCGCGCTGGCGCAGCCGTCGCAGAACATCGCGCTGTTGGGGTTGGAGGTTCTGCAGACGTCGCAGACCACGGACATGGGGGAACTCCTTGAATTGAACCAAGGTTCCCCACTTTCCATAGAGACTGCCGCATGTCTGTCGGCAGCTTCCTACGCGCTGCGCAGGAATCCGGCGTTCTAGAGTTTCGACTTGACTGGCACGCGCTGCGCCGGGTCGTAGAAGAAGGTCTCCTCGGCGATGCGTTCGCCCTCCCAGCGCTGGTAGGCGAGTTCCTCCATGTGCGTGGCCGTGCCGTCCTTCCACTCGAAGTGGAAGATCCAGCGGATGACGACGCGGTCGCCGTTCACGAACACCGGGCGCACGCAGGTCGAGGAGATCGACGAGGCCTTGGCCAGCATGGCGCGTTCGCGTGCCACGGCCGCGTCGCGGCCGACGCGCGGCGCTTCCTGGTTCTCCTGCAACGAGGCATTCGGGGCGTAGAACTCCTCGACGGCTTCGGCATGTGCGTTCTCTTCGACGCGGGCGATGAAGCGTTCCAGTGTTTCGGCGCTGGGCATGTGTTTCTTCCTTTTCTGTGGCGGGTTCGATAGGACCTTCCGGCAGCGATCACCAACTCACGCGCGAACCTGCATCTGTTGCGCAGTATGACGAGATCACATTGCCCGCGGTGTCGATGATCTGACCGGCCACTGTGCCTGTGTAGCTGTTGCCATCTGCTGACAGGGTACGAACTACCTTTGCCTTTTGCGTGCCGGCGAGCGTGCCGTCGGGATTGAAGCGCATGAACACCAGTGTCAAGCTGTAGTTGTCGCCGGCCTCGCGCTTCCATGTTCCGAACGCAGAGCCCTGAGAGGTAGGAGGGCGGGAATTGTCGAACGACGCCGTGCCTGCGCTATTGAACACGGCCAATCCCTTGAAGCCGGCAAGCACCGCGCCGGTGTTGCAGTCCTTGCCGGTGGCCGTTGACTCCCACACTCCGACGATGGGGTCCGGTGCGCTGTTCGGACTGCTTTCACCGGCAGCGAAGGCGTTTCCGAAACCGCCTTCCCCACCGCCGCAGGCTTGGATCATCAACATGGTTGCAGCGACCGATACGCTCACGAGGGTGACTGTATAGAGAGCTTGAGGCTTGATCATGACTGACTCCAGGAGTTGGGGGTACTCTGATCAGCAAGGCGCTGATCAGAGGTTTTCACCATCGCGGCTTGCAGTCCGCTCGTCACGAAGCGGGCCTTGAAAGAATCCTGAAAAAGGATGAAATTCGGCCATGATTGACGAGGAGGACTACGAATTCGGCGGGTTCCTGCTGCAGCCGTCCCAGCGGCGGGTGCTGCGCAGCGACGGCACGTCCGTCGACCTCACGCCGCGCCTGTTCAGTGCACTCCTGTTCTTTGTCCAGCATCCGGGCGAGTTGCTCCACAAGGAGGCGCTGTTGCAGGCCCTCTGGCCTGGCCTGGTCGTAGAGGAGAACAACCTGAGCCAGGTAGTAGCGGGCTTGAGGCGGGCGATGGGCGACGACGCTCAAGGCGGCCGCTTCATCCAGACCGTGCCGCGACACGGATTCCGTTTTGTTGCGCCCGTTGCGAGGCGGTCCACCACACGATCCACGGCGAATGTTTCGAGTCCGGCCCCTGAGGAGGCTCCTGATTTGCCGAATGCGGCTCCCGGCCGACGTCGCCAGATCCTTCTGGCATTGGGAGCGGCTGCGGCCGCAGCATTGGGAGCTGCGGGCTGGTGGATCCGGAGTCGCCCGCCGGCTGGGCAATCAACGGCCACCCTTGCTGTACTGCCCTTCAAGCCACTGGCGACAGAAAGCCGGGACGAGCTGCTTGAAGTCGGAATGGCAGACAGTTTGATCGCCAGGCTATCCACGGTACCCGGGCTGGTTGTGCGCTCGACCGGCTCGGTGCAGCGCTACGCCGGTCCCATGCAAGACCCGGTGCGTGCCGCAAGGGAACTCGAAGTGACTTGGATCGTCGATGGATCGCTGCAGCGACGCGGCGATCTGGTGCGCGCCACGGCCCGCCTGCTGCATGCCGCCGATGGTGTCGCCGCCTGGAGCGGCGGGTTCGACGAGAAGTTCACGAGCGTATTCGACGTGCAGGATCAGATCTCGAATCTGGTGACGCAGGCATTGCTGCCCGTGCTGCGCGTGGGGCTGGGTACCCCTGCGCGGCTTGCGGACATCGGTGGCACGCGCGACATGGACGCCTACCAGCTCTATCTGGCCGCGCGATGGCGGGCGCAGGGAGGCCGGGCCGATGAAGTCGACAAGGGCGTGGCGTTGCTCAATCAGGCGCTCAGCGTCGATCCTGCATATGCGATGGCGTGGGTGGAACTGGCCCAGGTCCATCGGCGCAAGCTGTGGAATTCCGATGGTTTGGCTGCCGAGGTGTTCGAGCCGGCGAACGCTGCCTTGAAGCATGCGCTCGCGCTGGTCCCCAGTCTGGCGGAGGCTCACGCGGGTCTCGGCTTCAGCCGCTTCTGGTTCGACTTCGACTGGGTGGGCGCCGAGCATGCATTTCGTCGCGGGTTGACCATCAACCCGAACACGGCCACTGCGCACTGGGGCCTGGCACTGCTGCTCCTGAGCCAAGGCCGCCTCGCCGACGGGTTCGTCCATTTGCGGACAGCGCGATCACTCGACCCGATGTCCCCGGTCTACAACACCGTGGAAGCAAGCCTTCTGCTGGCAAACGGTCAACGAGAAGAAGCCCGAATTCGGCTGAACCGCTCGCTCGATATTTCTCCGGATCTCTGGCTTACCCATCTCGCAGCGGGCTTGATGCACATGTCCGATGCGCGACCGGAACAAGGCATTGCCTCGATCCGGCGCGCGGTGGCGCTGTCCGATGCCACCACCCGGTCCTGGTCGGTGCTGGGCGTGCAATTGGCGCGCCTTGGAGAAACCGAAGAGGCTCGATCGATCCTGAACCAGCTCTTGACCGCATCGAAGTCGCGCTATGTCACCCCGACTTCAATTGCATCGTTGCATGCGGCGCTGGGTGAAGTCGGGTCGGCTCTCACTGCACTGGAACAGGGGTTGGTGCTGCGAGACACTCGAATGGTGTTTCTGAAAGGCGATGCCCACTGGACGGGCCTGCGTTCGGAGCCACGCTTTGTGGCGCTCATGCAAGCCCTCAAGCTGGATCGCTACGGACCTGGTCTGTCGCCGATCTGACATCGACAACTACGCGCCGGGCGGCCGGTAGCCGACCGCCTGCGCACGGCCGAGGGCGTCCAGGGTCTCCTCGACGGTGAGCAGCGGCGTCGTCTCGACTTTCGACAGCGCGCCGCCTGCACCTAAGGCAATCGCGACTGCGGCCATCGAGACGTTGTCAGGCGCCTCCCAGAGGTTGTAGCCGTCGTAGGTGCCGAACGCGTACCAGAAGCCGTGCAGCTTCCCGCCGACCGACTCGATGTACTTGCGTGCAGCTTCGCGACGGTCTTCGGGTTTCTTCGTCAATCGAGCCCAGGTTTCCGGCGTGTAGCTGAAGCGCGTCAGATAGAAAGCCATGGCCACAACCCTCCTTCCAGCGTTCCGTGCCGCTCGCGATGCGCGAGCATGGAAAGTCTAGTCCCGTCGACTGGGTGACGGATAGACATTTCATTCATGTGAACCCGAGTATTCGGAGTCCGGCCGGGCGCCGACAACCACCATCCTGCGCAAAGCCTTCTGCATGGAGATGTGTTGACCACGCGGGCGGACTGCGCTTTGTAGACTCGCCGCTCCCAAGCGAATTTCCCTCCCCGGGAGTCACCCATGAAGCATCTCTCCTTGTCCATCCTGTCCCTGGGCCTGGCCCTCGCGCTCGGCCTGCCGGCGCAAGCAGACACTCTCAAGAAACCCGAGCTCGACCAGCTGGCCGCAGCCCAGCAGGCCAAGTCGTCGCCGAGCTTCCGCGCCTTCCTCGCGCAGGCCGCCAAGACCCAGCCGAAGCTCAAGGCCAGCGTCGCGGCCTACGAGAAGAAGGCGCCGCTGGCCGGCGACGACCTGGTCAACATCGCCCGCCTGCTCGGTCTCTACAACCGCCTGCACAACCAGAAGGCCGTGATCGCGAGCATGGAGACCATGGTGGCGATTCCCACCGTGCGCATCGACCGCGTGCCGCCGCACGAGAACAAGGCGATCATCGAGTTCGGCCGGCTGGTCGAGAAGATGGCGGGTGACTTCGGCCTGCAATACCGCAACGTCGACAACCGGATCTTCGAGGTCGAGCTGCCGGGCCGCGGCAAGGAGGAGTTTGGCATCCTCACCCATGCCGACGTGGTGCCCGCGGTGCTCGCGGAATGGGTGCTGGACGACGGCACCCGGCTCGACCCCTTCAAGCTCACGCGCGTGGGCGACTACCTCTACGGCCGCGGCACCATCGACGACAAGGGCTCGATCGCGGCCGTGCTCTATGCAATGAAAACGGTGAAGGAGAGCGGCCTGCCGCTGGACCGCACGATCCGCCTCATGATCGAGACCACCGAGGAAACCGGCGGCGACGCCATGAAGTACTACCGCGAGAAAACGTCGCTGCCCGAGTACAACATCGTGCTCGACAGCAAGTACCCGGCGGTGGTGGCGGAGAAGGGATCGGGCGCCCTCAAGGTGTTCTTTCCGGTCGAAGCATCGGACGGCAAGCGCACCGCCATCACCGCGATGGCCGGCGCAGCGGCCGCCAACGCGGTGCCGCAGAACGCCACCGCCACGCTCAAGGCTGGCGATCTCGCGCGGGCCGCGTCGCAGTTGGAAGGCGCGAAGGCCGCCTTCATCCAGAAGTACGAAGGCCAGGGCGGCAAGTTCGGCATCGACATCGCGAAAAGTGCCGACAGCATCGAGATCAAGGTCGTCGGCGTCTCGGCCCATGGCTCGCGGCCGGAGGAGGGCGTCAATCCCCTCCCGCGCCTTGCGCTCTTCCTGCAGGAGTCCGGCGTGGCGCTGGACGACAACCACCATGCGAAGGCCGTCAAGTACCTGAACGCGCTCTACGGCACCGACTATCTCGGCGAGAAGATGGGCGTGGGCTACAAGGACGATTTCATGGGACCGCTCACCATGTCGCCCAACCTGATCCGCGAGAAGGACGGCAAGCTCGAAGTCACGGCCAACGTGCGCATGCCGCGCGGCAACACGCCCGAGAAGCTGACTCAGGCCATCACGGCCAGGGTCAAGGGCTGGGCGGCCGAGAGCCAGGCCAAGGTCGAGATCGACTACCAGCAGGGCGACTGGATGGCGCGCGACCCCAAGGGCGCGTGGCTGTCCACGCTGCTCAACATCTTCGGCGACACCACCGGCCTCGAAGCCAAGCCGGTGTCCACGGCCGGCAGCACCACCGCCAAGCTGATGCCCAACGCGATCAACTTCGGCCCGGCCATGCCCGGCAAGAAGTACACCGCGCACAACGCCAAGGAGTTCAAGGAAGTCGCCGACCTCGACGCCGACATGCAGATGTTCACCGAGATGCTGGTGCGCATCGGCAACCTGGGGCAGATGCAGTAGGGCTCAGAAGCTCGGGTTGCGCCGTGCGATGTCGCGCCGCGTCTGCTCTCGCACCGCATTGCAATGCGGGTGGTGGTTGAACGGACTCTTGGCGCATTGCGCCGCCTCGCAACGGGCCGCGGCGATGAAGTTGAGGTGCGCGCAGCCGGGCCGCGGATCGGCGGCGCCGTTGCCGCCGTTGCCGTCGTTGCGGGCCACGATCTTTCGGGGCGGAACCGTCCGCTCGACCGGGACGGTGGGCTGGTAGGAGGCGATGGGGCGTTCCGGCTCCGAGCGCACGGGGCCCGGCTCCACGATCGTCTCGGCCGGGCCGAGCGTTTCCACGGTCCGCACCGGCACGGACGGCACCATGGGCACGCGATCGAGCGGCGCCGCCGGAGGCGCCGATGCGCGCACCGGTGCCGCGCGTGACGCTGGAGCGGCCGCCACGGCAGCGGGCGCGGGTGCCGGCGGCTTGCGCGTCACATAGGCCACCCAGCTGCCGAAGCAGGCGGTGATCACGATCGACAACACCGCAAAGCGGATCCAGAAGGCGCGCGTCTCGATCGGCAGCATGCCGGGCGTCGGGCCCGCGGCCTGCGCCGGTGCGGGCGCCGTCCGCACCGGCTTCATGCCTTCGAGCGCGGACGGCCCGGTGGCGGCAAAGCCGGGCAGCTTGGCCGCGCAGCCGCGGCAGAACATGGCATTGGCGCGGTTCTCGGTCTTGCAGGCGGCGCAGACCACGGACATGGGGAACTCCTTCGAAGCCGGAATGCTAGCGTTAACAGGCCCTAGGAGTCTGCACGACCGGCGGCCGCTGTCTGCCAGCCGCCTCCTACTTCGAAATCAGCTTGTCGACCGAGATGACGGTCAGCATGCGCTGATCCGAGGGATTGCCCCCGCGCACGACCGCGGTCGCGAGCGGATCATGCGCCGCCAGCGCGGCTGGCAGATCCTGCAGGGCCGATCGCTGCGCGTCGAACACCGTGCCGACTTCGTCGACCCGCAGCGCGAATCGCTGGCCCGAAGCCGTCTTGCACACCACGAGCAGGCGGTCGGCGCCCGAAGCCGTCGAGGGTTGGCCGCGCCGCCGTTGCAGATCGACCACGGCAAGCGCCTGGCCATCGTGCATCGCGATGCCTGTCGTGCCGGCGGCAACGCCGCTCACCGATGCGACCTGCGGCACCACCACGGCCTCGATCACCTGTGAGGCCGGAAGCCCCAGCCATTGGTCGCCGACGAGCGCGCTGGCGATGGCGACGCGGTCCGTGCCGGGGAGTGAACCCGCCGGCGGATCGAAGGGTTCCAACGCTGCCGCGCCATCCTGGGCCGCACGTTCGCAGAGGGCAATGAGGATCACGCAAGCCACGTCGTCCGGTCCGCAGGTGCCCCCACTCTCGTATTCGCGGTAGCCGCAGGACATGGTGATGCCGGCGGCATACAGCATGCCATCGATCTCGAGCACCGTGCCGCTGGAGGCGCCGCGCGCAAGTTGCGCGAGGCGGTCCGCGAAGGGGGCCGTGGTGCCGGTTTTCCAGGCTCCGCCGGTGCTGGCCACCACGGCTCCGCCGCGTGCGACGAAGAGGCCCAGTGCCTGCGGCATCGGCCGGCCTTCGGCGTCCACCGGCAGGGCGTCGCGCAGCATGGCCTGCATCTGCGGCTCGCTGTCGAACACGATGGCGACGCAGCCGGCGTTGCCGCCGGCGCCCTGCACCGGCGCCGCGAACACGTAGGTGTGCCGGTCGCCGTAGAGCGGCGAGGCGGCGAAGCTCGAGCGCACGAAGGCCTGTTCGTCGCGCAAGGCCAGCGCGGCCGGAAGCCATGCGGCCACGAGCGGCGCAGTGGCGGGCGTGCCGTTGGAGGCCGCCAGCACATGCCCTTGCGGGTCAAGCAGCAGCAACTGGGAATAGACCGTGTACAAGCCGTTGATGCGGCCCAGCACCGCCGTCGCTTCGCTGCAGGCCCGCGCGTCGCGCTCGCGGGCGGCGCGCTGCAAGTTGCTGTCCAGGGCCCACCAGCGGCAGTCGTTGGCCCGCTCGTAGAAGCTGCGGTCCATGATGTCGATGCCGAGCGCCGAGCAGGCACGCACCTCTTCGAGCACCGAGGCCACGGCCGACTGCTGCAGGTCGCCGATCGCGTGCTCGAACACCGCGCTGATGCGCTGGCCGGTGCGCGTCACGCGCTCCAGCAGCGCGCCAGCGAAGTGCGCATTGGGGGCATGGCCGTCCTGCTCGTGGCGGATTCGCACCTGGCCGTTCCACACCAGGCGTTCGAGCCCGCGCTGGATGCTCTTGGCGTGCGCCGGAATGGCCTGCAGCTCCTCGCCGAACAGGCGGCTGGCCGCCACGACGCGGCTCGACAGCGCCGCATCGCTCGTGCTGCCTGCGATGTCGGCGCGAAAGGCCAGATCCACGGGCACCAGGACGCAGCCATCCCAGCCGGGGCCCCGATAACCCTGGTAGCCCGCTGCCGGCGTTTGCGCCGCCAGGTAATCGCGGCCCCCGAAGCGCAGGCCATGGCCCAGCGCATTGGCACGGGGAAGGACGGCGCCGACCGGGACCTGTTGCGGGTCGGAGCTGGCGATCACCGTGCGGCCAGCGTCCAGCAGAAGCACGACCGAGGCGTCGTCGCGCGAGGCCAGCGCGGCGAAGATCGCGCGCATCTCGTCGTCGAAGCGGAACGACAGGCACAGGGCGCCGATCACGGCGCCGGCATCGCTCTCCCGTACCGGCGCACCGTAGAGCAGGCCGCGCCGGCCGCCGAGCAGTTCGAAGCGTCCGAACGATTCGACGAAGGGGGCGCCCGAGTGCAGCACGGCCTGCATGAGCTCGCCGTCGGCAGCCGTAGCGGCAACGCTCTCGTCCAGGCGAGCGAGCACCGCGCCATCCGTGCCTAGAAGGATCACGTCGTCATAGACGCTGTACTTGGTCGCGTAGGCGCGCAGCCGTTGGCGCACCTGGGCGCCTCCGGCGATGGCATCGCGCAGCGCCGAGTCGGTTGCGAGGAAGCCGATGTCGGCCGTGCGCTCATAGAGGTTGCGCACCAGGATGTCGATGCCGGTCTGGGCCTTGGCCCGCGCGGTGCGCAGCGCGTCCTGCAGCAGCCTGCGCGCCAGCGAATCGAGCAGCACGCCGGTGAGTTCGTGGAAGCGGGCGCCCGTGGATGCGATGTCGGTGCCGCTGTCGCTCATCTGCCCGAGCAGCGCCAGCTGGTCCCAGATGTCCGCAAGGCGCTGCAGGGACTCGCGATGGTCGTTCACCAGCTCCATGCGCGACACCAGTGGCGCCACGGCAGCGTCGAAGCGCACTCCTTTGACAACGGATGTCTTTTGCATGGTGTGATGTTTCGAACCGCGCGGCAACGCGGGCGAATGGTATGTGAAATAACGATTTTGCGGCGACATGCGCCGCCCTGCAAAACGCTCAGGCTTCGCGTTCGAGTCCCCGGGCGCGCAGCACCGCCTTCAGCCGGCGCACCTCGTGCTCCAGGTCGAGGATCAGCGCCGCGGCGTCGAGCCCGACACCGAAGTCGCGCTCGAGCCGGCGCGCGGCCAGCGCGCATTGCAGGTCGGCGCTGTGGAAGCACCAGTCCTCCGGGCGCTCGGCCGGCGTGCGCACCTCGACGATGCCGACCTCGACCAGTTGAACGACCCACTCGATCTCGGCGCCGCAGGCATGCGCCAGTTCGTGCGCGGGGAGCGGGTGCGAACTGCTCAGTATCGTGGCAGTGAAGGAATGGGTAGCCATGTTCGTCACACTCCGAGATGGCGGCGCGGGTCGAAGGGCGCGGCCTGCGCCAGTTGCTCGTAAGCCTTGCGCGCGGCCTCGGTGTCGGCCGGCGGCAGCGCGATCTCCAGCAGCAGGTAGAGGTGGCCCGGCGGCTTGCCCGGCAGGCCGCGTTCCTTGAGCCGCAGCTTGAGGCCGTTGCGCGCGCCGCGCGGCACGGTCACCTCGACCACGCCGCCGGCGGGCGTCGGCACTTTCACCTGGGCGCCGAGCGCGGCTTCGGTCGGCGTCACGGGCAGCGTCATGTAGAGGTCGCGGTCCTCGATGCGGTAGAGCTTGTGGGGCGCGATGCGCACCTCGAAGTAGAGGTCGCCGGCCGGCTCGCCGCCATGGCCCGGCATGCCCTGGCCGGCGAGCCGGATGTACTGGCCCGGATGAACGCCGGCGGGAATCTTCACGCTGAGCGTGCGCGTCTTCCATTCGGGCCGGCCCCGGGCGTCGATCTCCTGCGAGCGCAGCGTGATCTCGCGCTCGGCGCCGTGCAGCGCGTCTTCGAGCGAGATCTCGATGGCCGCGTGGTGGTCCTCGCCGCGTGCGCGGTAGTGGCGGCGCTCGGCGCTGCGCCGTTCGGCCGCACCGAAGAGCGAAGAGAAGAACTCGCTGAACTCGGCATGGTCGGCCGGGCCCTGGCCCGGGCCGCGATGGAATTCGAAACCCTCGTCCCAGCCCGGCGGCGGCTGGAAGCCCTCGCCGGGGCGGCCGCCGGCGTAGCGGCCCTGCGCGACCTGGTCGGCCAGCGCGTCGTAGGCGGCGCGCTTTTCCTTGTCGCGCAGCACGTCGTTGGCCTCGTTGATCTCGCGCATGCGCCGCTCGGTGTCGGGTTCCTTGCTGACGTCGGGGTGGTACTTGCGCGCGAGCTTGCGGTAGGCCTTGCGGACCTCGTCGTCCGACGCGCCGCGTTCGATGCCCAGTGCCTGGTAGTAGTCCTTGAATTCCATGGTGGTGGGTGGAGGATGCGTGGTGCGGCCTTTAGGCCACCGCCGCTCCGCCATCCACATGTTGCAGGAGGGGCTTCACCCGCCATGTAGGACCGTTTCGCTCGAAACGCAAGGGTTGGGCATTGCCCATCACGCCGAGGTCGATAGCCACGCCGAGCAGCGCCGCCAGCACGTGCAGCGAGCCGCCATGCGCCACCACCAGCACCGGTGCCGGATGGGCCAGCGCGACTTCGAGCGCGGCCCGTTTGCGGGCGATGAACTGGGCCAGCGTCTCGCCGCCCTCGGGTTCGCAGGCCCAGTCCAGGTTGGCGGAGGAGGTGCCGATCAGCGCGCCGAAATTGCGCTCGCGCAGGCTTTCGAGCACCAGCGGCGCGATGCGCAGGCCGGCCGCGACCGTGTGGGCGGTGTCGAAGGCGCGCTTCGCATCGCTGCACACCACGCTCCTGATCGGTTCGCCGGCCAGCAGTTCGGCCGCGCGCGTGGCCTGCTGCAGGCCGAGCACGCTCAGCGGCGTGTTGACCGCCTGGAAGATCCGCCGCGCGTTGCCTTCGGTCTGCCCGTGACGCAGGAAGTAGAAGTGATCGCAGGCCGGCGCCAGCGGCACTGCGGCGGCCAGTTGCACCAGTTGATCCAGACCGTCGTTCATCGAGTTTCTTTCAATAGGCGAGTCGGAGGGGGGCGCCCACGCGCTGCGCCTCGATGTCGGCGCGGTGGAAGGGCAGCGGATGCCATTGCTTGGCGGCGAACAGCGGCAACTGGTCGTAGGCGCGCGACGATGCGGGGTCGCTGCTCTGGCCGTAGGTCAGTATGGCCTGTGCCACCGGCCCGCGCTGGTCGAAGCCCACCACCTGCATGTAGCTGCTGCCGTAGTTGATGTTGTAGCCCTTGGGATCGATCAGCGACTGGCCCTGGCTCTCCACCTTGTTGAGCACGCCCTCGAACTCGTCGCCGCCGTGGATCGCGACCTTCTGGCCGCGCACCGTGCGGGTCTGCACTTCGGCCAGCGGCACGTCGGCCGCGAAGCCGGCGGTGCGCACGATGGCGACCGCGTCGCCCAGCGCCTTGAAGACGGCCTCGCGCGTGGCCGGCGTGGCCATGTCGAGGCCGGCCGGTGTCGCGACCGGACGGGTCGGGTCGAAGGGCACGCGCCAGACCTTCGGCACGTCCTTGGCCTTGCGCCAGAACTCGCGGAACAGCGGCGCGCCCTTCGATGCGCCGTTGCTGGTGCGGTCCCAGGCGGCGAGCACGCGGCAGCCGAGCGCCTGGTCCGGCGTGAGCGCCGAGGCGCCGGCGTTGCAGGCCGCCACCAGGTCATCGGCGACCAGCATGCCGGCCAGGTTGCGGTCGCGGAAGATCACGCTCCGCAGCTCGGCCGCGCCCATCTTGTCGCCCCGCAGGCCGTCGTTGCCGGCCAGCCGGGCTTCGATTTCCATGATCCCGCTGCGCGTGCGCAGCCGCTGCGGCGTGCCGGTGAAGCCAACCAGCGGCGAGATGCCGGCGGGCGCTTCGATGTGCGGGTTGCTGAGCCAGAAGCTGTCGTTGCTGTTCTGCACCCAGTCCGGCGTCACGACGACCGGCATGCGCGCCGGAGCGGTCACGCCGGGCATCGCGGCTGCGGCGTCGCGGTTCCAGGCGCAGGCCGAGCGCGAGCCGTCGAGCACCGGCAGGCCGGCGGCGTTGAGCAGCGCGGCGGCACGGGGTGAGGGCGCGCAGGCCTTCAGCATTTCGGCCGACACGTCGGGCACCACCGAGAGATCGGCGTACATCGCATTGCCCTCGCGGTCGGCCGCGATGGTGTTGATCCACGGCATGCCCTGGTTGCCCATCGCGGCGCGCAGTTCGCCGACGTTGCGCGCCAGCGCCATCTGCATCCAGCTCTGGGCCGAGCGCACGTTCTGCGTGTTGGCGTCGCGGATCGCGTAGGCGGTGGTGGCGGTCCAGCCGAGGCCGGCGCGCGGCAGCGAGACGACCGGGCCCCATTCGGTGCCGTAGAAAGTCTTCGGCGGTGCCGGGCCGCCCACGGCGGGCAGGCTGACGTTCCTGGTCGTCATCTTCTCGCGCTGGCCGTCGACGATGTAGACCGTGGGGTCGGCCGGGTCGAGCTTGAGTTCATACAGCGTGAAGCGCTTGCCGGTGGAGACCGTGTGCGTCCAGGCCACGTCCTTGTTGAAGCCGATCGCGACCACCGGGCTCAGTCCGCCGGTGGCGCCCATCACGTCGAGCTGGCCGGGGATGGTGAGGTGCATCTCCCAGAAGCGGTTGGTGCCGGCCCACGGGAAATGCGGATTGCCCAGCACCAGGCCGCGGCCGTCGGGCGTGGCGTTGCGGCCGAAGGCCCAGCCGTTGGAGCCGAGCTCGCCGCCCTCGGGGTTCGCATTGAAGCTGTGGCGGCCGATCTCCGCGACCGCCTGCTGCAACGCGACCGGCTCTGCGGCGTTCCGCGTTCCCGGCGCGGGCGGCGCTGCCGCGAGCACCGCGCCGGCCAGCGCGCCGATGCCGCCCTGGATCATCGACATCTCGGTGGTGCGCGACAGGTCGGCCAGCGACATCGGCCGTACCCAGGGCTTGTTGCGGCAGGCTTCGGGCAGGCCGTTCGGGCCCGCATCCTGCAGGTAGCGGTTGTAGCCGGCCACGTAGCCGCGCAGCGAGGCCTTGACGTCCTCGTTGTTGGCGGCGGCGGCACGCGCCAGCGCGGCGTCGTCCATGTGGGCGCGCACGAACAGGTCGATCTGCGTGTTCGGCAGCCGGCCCAGGCCGAGTTCGCCGGTGGCCTGCGCGCCCAGGAACTGCGCGCGCTCGCCGCGCACGGTGAGCAGATGCTCGGCGGTCTGGCACACGTTGTCCTGCGCATGCGCGTAGGCCACGCCGTAGGCGATGCCTTCGTAGTCCGGCGCAGTGATGTGCGCGATGCCGTAGGTGGTGCGTTCGATCGTCACGCTGCGCGAGCCCGGCGCAGGGTTGCTCGCGCAAGCCGCGAGCAAGGCGGCGAAGGCCAGGGCGATCGCGCTCGGTGCAAACCGGGAAGATGTCGTGATTGTCATGGTCGAGGCCTTGCAGTGAAAACGAAGCTGTCGATTACAGGTTGCCGCTTGCAGGTGACGATTGCGTGATAACCCGGGTGAGCTGTCGCCGACGAGCCAGCGCTACAGCAGCCACTCGATCGGCAGGATCGAGAGGAAGTCGATCCACAGGCGCCGCATGGCGCCGGCGCCCGGCTCCGTCGTGTAGCGGGTTTCGCCCGCCGGGCCGCGGTCGATCCACTCCATGCCGCGTCCGTCGGCCGGCAGGCGCACCTCGTAGGCGAGCGTCGGAACGACATTGTCGATCTCAACGGCCAGCCGCTCGGCGAGCACGGGGCTGTCGATCACGACGCCCATCTCGGTATTGAGGTGCACCGAGCGCGGATCCAGATTGAGCGAGCCGACGAAGATGCGGCTGCGGTCCACCGCGAATGTCTTGGCATGCAGGCTCGCGGCCGAACTTCCGCCTGGGTTCTGGCGCTTCTCCTCCTCCGGACGCGGCGGCGCAGCGGCGCTCGGCTTGAGCTCGTAGAGCACGGCACCGCCGACGAGCAGCTCTTTGCGGTAGCGGGCGTAGCCTGCATGGACCGCGCCCACGTCGGTCGCGGCCAACGAGTTGGTCAGGATGCGCACCTTCACGCCCCGTGCGGCGAGCGCGGCCAGCTCGCGCGTGCCGCCGGCGCCGGGCACGAAGTAGGGCGACACCAGGTCGAGCTCGCGCTTCGGCTCACCCATGGCCTCCTTGAGCAGGGGGAACATGAGCTGCTCTTCCTGCCCCGCCGCCGACTGCACCTTGGCGGGCACATCGCTCACCACGCGCGCATCGGCCCACTCGAAGGGCAGGCGGCGCTCGGCCACCTCGCGCATCAGCGGCGTCTGGCGCACGGCTTCGAGGTAACGCTGCGTCTCGGCTTGCTGCCGCAGCTGCGCCCACTGCTCGCGCAGCCGCGCTGCGGCATCCGCAGGCGCCGACGGCAGCAGGCTCGCGACCGGATAAGCAGCCTCGCTGTTCCAGTACAGGTCGAACTCGCGCGAGACCTCGCGCACCACCGGCCCGATCGCGATCACGTCCAGGTCCTGAAAGCCGAGCTGCAGATCGGCGCCGTAGTACTCGTCGCCCACGTTGCGCCCGCCGACGATCGCGACCTGGTTGTCCGCCGTGAAGGACTTGTTGTGCATGCGGCGGTTGACGCGCGAGAAGTCAAGCGCGAAGTCGCCGACCCGGAAGCCGCGATTCGCGAAGGGATTGAAGAGCCGGACCTCGATGTTCGGATGCGCATCGAGCGCGGCGAGGGTGGCGTCGAGTCCGCTGGTGTTGTTGTCGTCGAGCAAGAGGCGCACGCGAACGCCGCGCTCGGCCGCCTTGCACGCGGCCTCGAACAGCAGCTGGCCGGTGGTGTCGCCGCGCCAGATGTAGTACTGCAGATCGAGGCTGCGCTCCGCGGCCTGGGCCAGCACCACGCGGGCCGCGAAAGCTTCCTGCGCGGCGACCAGCGGCAGGATGCCCGACTTGCCCGCATGCGTCGCCAGCTCCGGCGCGAGCGCCTGGCCGAGGCGGGTGCCGGCGGTGTCGGCGAGTGCCACCGACTCGCTGCGCTCGACACGGTCGGGCAGGCTGGCGCAGCCCGAGAGAGCCAGTCCCAGCGCGACGCAAGCGACAACGCGGGCGGCGCGCATCACAGCTTGGGAATGCGCAGCGTCTTGCTGATCATCAACGTGCCCGAGAGCGCGAACAGCAGCGTCAGCGGATGCAGGGCCCAGGGGCCGAGCATCCACACGCCGCCCCAGACCGCGTCGCCGATGCGGCCCTGCCAGGCGGCCCAGGCGAGCACGCCCACCAGCACCACGCTGGTCGGGATCGGCGTGCCCTCGAAGTACTTGACCTTGTCGGCGCCGGCCGAGAGCGCTTCGGCCGTGACGTTGTAGCGCGCCAGGCGGCTCACGCCGCAGCCGACGAAATAGATCAGGATCACGCAATCCCAGCCGCCGTCGAGCCCGGCGGCGAAGGCCAGCGCGGCGGGCGCCACGCCGAAGGAGATCACGTCGGCCAGCGAGTCGAGCTCGCGGCCGAGCGCCGATTGGGTTTGCCGCCAGCGCGCGATGCGGCCGTCGAAGACGTCGAACACGAAGGCGGCGGGCGCCAGCGCCGCGGCCCAGAGGAACTGCGCGAGCGACTGGCTCGCCACATAGGCCATCGAAAGGAACACGACGCCGACGCCGCAGGCCGCGTTGCCGAGCGTGAACACGTCGGCCAGGTGGAAGCCGCGGATCATCGAGAAATGCTTGCGGGCCCGTGCGACGACGGGTGGGGTGGTGGCCATGGCTGTTCTTTCGAAGGGAAAGCTGCGCTGCACCTTAGCGCAACTGCGGGGGGCTTTCTGTAGTCGCAATCCGATGCCGGGCCCCGCGTTCAGCCGGGCCGGGCGTGCGCACTCCGGCGTCATGTTCTTCCGCGATGTGGGCGAAGCGGCCGAGCAGTTGCGACGCCGTCGCGGTGCCGGCGACGCGCTCGCGCAGCGCGGCCGGGTCGATGCCATTTGCCTGCAGCTCGCCGGCCATGCAGTCGATGTAGCCGCGCATGACCTCGGCATCGAATTCGGGATGGAACTGCACGCCCCAGGCGCGCAGCCTGACGCGGAAGGCCTGGTGAGGTTCGAAGGCGTTGCCTGCGAGCAGCACGGCGCCTTCGGGCAGCCGCAGCGCGCGTTGCCAATGCACCTCCTGCGCGTCGAAGCGCGCGGGCAGCCCCTGCAGCAACGGGTCGTCCTTTGCCGCGTCGGCCAGCGCGATCTCGACGGTGCCGATTTCCAGGCCGCCCGGGTGATTGCCGGCCTCGCCGCCCAGCGCATGCGCCAGCAACTGGTGGCCGAAACAGATGCCCAGGACCGGCGTGCCGTGGGCGACCAGTTGCGCCATCCAGGCGCCGGTGGCTTCGCTCCAGGGCTCGCGGTGCGAGACCATCGCATGCGAGCCGGTCACGATCGCGCCCGAGATCTGTTCGGGCGGCGGCAGCGTGTCGCCGCGGCGCGGATCGAGCACCATGATCGGCAGCCGGGTGGCGCCGAGGCCGGCCGCCACCCAGTGCTCGAAGTCGCCACGGGCTTCGCGCAGCGCGTCGAAGGTCTCGCCGAGCTTGATGATCGCGAGGGGTCGGGGGCAGGTGTCTTCCATCTCCCGGATCATGCCGCAGTCTCGAGCGCTTCGATGGCGGCCGCGGCGCGCTCGGCCACCCGCGCCACCACGTCCTGGCGCTGCGGCGCCTCGCGCCAGCGCAGGCGGGCGCTGCTTTCCCAGTCGGGGTGGCTGCGTGCCGGCTGCGCGGCGCGCACGAGCTCGGCCAGGGGGCGCTGGGCGGCTTCGGTACTGCTCGCGGCCGCGCCGGCGGCGATGCGGTCGACGGCCGCATGGCCGCGCTGCTCCAACGCGCGCAAAAGCTTGAGCTGCCAGCTTGCGATCACGAACAGCACGCGGTCTTCCACCGTGAGCTCGTGCACGTCGCGCAGCTTGTTGGCGAGCTTGCGGCCCAGCGGCCCCAGGCCTTGCGAGACCGCGCCGCCGATGGCGCCGCCGAGCGCTGCGCCCGCACCCAGCGAGAGGCCATGGAGCGCCAGGTCGGCCACCACGCCGACGGCGGCACCAACGGCCACGCCTTTGCCGAGCAGGACGCTGGCGTCCTTCAGCGCCTCGGGGTGGAAGAAGTCCATGGTCCAGCGGCCTTCGACCATCGGCAGCGGCGCCTCGTCGGCATCGCCCTCGCGGAAACCGTAGAGCGCGAGCAGGTCGTCCGCACATCGCTGCGCCTTGTCGAACACGTCTTTCTGCAGCGCGGCGATCAGGCGCTGGCGGCTGCTTTCGACGGCGAATTCGACGGCCGATACGCTGCGGCGCATCGCGGCCGCATCGACCAGCAGCTCGGCGACGCGCGTCGTCGCCGCCCGACGCCGCTGGGCGAACTCGGCTTCGAGATAAGCGGCCACGCCGTCGAGCTGTGCGCGCCGGTCGCGCAAGAGCGTCGCGAGGTCGCGGTAGAGCTCGCGCTCGGCGCCGACGAAGGGCGCGGCTGCATCGAAGCGCACCACCACGTGCAGGCCGTAGGCCGAGAGCAGTTCTTTCCAGGCGGCCTCGCGAGTCGCCGCATCGCGCACGAAGTTGAGCACCGGCAGCACCGGCCGCGCGCAAGCGTTGAGGAGCTCGATCTCGGCGCGGAACTTGGGCAGCACCGGCTCGCGCGCATCGATCACCAAAAAGGCGGCATCGACCTCCAGCAGTGCCCGCAGCACCTTGGCCTCCTGCTCGAAGACGCCGTGCGCCTCGGGACCGTGGAGGAAGCGGCGCACGCGCTCGGGTGGCGTGAGGTCCTTGTCGTCGAAGGCGGCCAGATGTTCGCGCAGCGCGACCGCGTCTTCCAGGCCCGGCGTGTCGAGAAAGCGCACCGCGGCGCGGCCGCTCACCTGAAGCTCGACGGCTTCGACATGGCGCGTGGTGCCGGGCTGCTGCGACACCTCGCCGAAGTTCACGCGCCGCGTCAGCGTGCGCAGCAGCGAGGTCTTGCCTGCGTTGGTATGGCCGACGACGGCGATGCGGATGGGCTCCGTCGTCGTCATGCCCATCCGCGCAACGCGGCCTCCGGTGCGTCGCTGGCGACGATGCCTTCCAGGCCGGCATCGGCCAGCCAGGCATGCCAGCGCTGACGCGTCGCTTGCGCATCGCCGCCGAGCAGCCACAGCCGGCACTCGCTGCTGAGCGAGGCCACCTCGCGCAGGAAGCGCTCGGTGCCGCGGTCCGGGCTGGAAGCCGCGTTGCAGCCGACCAGCACGCGCCGCGGCCGCAGCCGGGCCAGTGTGTCGAGCAGTTCGCGCCGCGCGCTCGCGCTGCCGTCGATGCGCAACACTTGCGCGCCCGCCGCAGCGAGCGCGGCCGGCGGCCAGGGCAGCTCGTCCGGCAGTTCGAAGCCGATGGCCATCAGCGTGTCGGCGGTCTCGCCCGCGGCCAGGCCGGTAGCAGCGCCATGCGGCAGGCGGCCAGGATCGGCATCCACGATCTGCCGCGGCGCCATCGCTTCGAAGCGCGCCAGCAGCCGGCGGTAGTAGGGCTGCGAAAGATCGGGCGCAAGCGCCTTCTTGCGCGCCTGCCAGACCAGCGCGCAGAGCAGCGCGAAGAAAAGGCGCGGTAGCAGCCCGTAGACCACGATGCAGCCGGTGAGCCACAGCGCCCAGGCGCGCTGGCCGGCCGCGGCGGCGAGCGGCGAAAGCACGGTCTGCGCGTCCGGCACCGGAAAGCCCAGCCAGGCCGGCGCCGCCCCGAGCAGCTGCACGCCGCGCACGAAGAAGGCCGGGTCGAGGATGGTCGTCTCCCAGCTCAGCGTGTAGTTGCGGAAGGCCAGCGCGAAGAGCAGGACGGCGAGCATCACCGCGAAGGAGAGCGACCAGATCGCGTGGCTCGCGAAGCCCAGCGCCCAGGGCAGGAGGCGCGCGCGCGCCAGGAGGCGCGTGGCCGCGCGCAGCAGGATCGGCGTTTGGCCGCGCTTGCCGCCGGCCACGCGGGCCGTGAGCGCCAGCCACAGCCAGCCGAAGGAGGCGTTGAAAGAGCCCAGCGGCACCAACAATCCGAAGAGCCACAGCAGCAGGGTCAAGAGGTGCAGGCCCAGCAGGCTGGCGAGCGCCACCACCACGTTGATGCTGCGCGCGCTGCCGCCGACCACGCTGCCGGCGAGCGTGAGGCCGCCCGCGACGATCAGCGCCACCAGCGCCAGCAGCACCCAGGGGGCCCAGGCGCGGGCGCGTTCCAGTTCGTTCAGCAGGCCGATGCGCTGCCCGAGGAGGCGTGCGCGTTCGATGATCCGGCCACAGCCGTCGGAGCGTAGCGCCATGGCCTCGCGCACTGCCTGCGCGTCGTCGAGCGGGCCCGCCTCTTCGACCAGTTGCAAGGCCTCGGCGATCGTCGCATCCTGGAAATCAAAGCGCTGCGCTGCGGGGTTCAACGGCTTCCTTCAAAGAGAGCGCGAAATTATGCCCGGCGCCCCCCGGCCGCTCGCTCATGAAAAACGGGGCCGCGATGGCCCCGGATCCGCGCCGAAAGGACGCGGAAAAAGCAACGGTGTGTTTATCTCAGCGAAGGCCGAAGAAGGAGAGCACGGCGACCACGACCACGACCAGCCCAACGATGTAGATGATGGAATTCACGGCGAGGACTCCTCTTGTTGAAGACGATTCCAGGGTGACAGGCACAGGATTTCAAGCTGTAGTCGGCTGTCTTCGCGCACTGTAGGACTCGCCGGAAAGCCTTTGGCCTTCTTTTACTCGTCGTCACCATCTCCCAGGAAGCCGCCGCTCTGATGCGCCCACAGCCGCGCATAGAGCCCGCCCTGCGCCAGCAGCGTGCGGTGGTCGCCCTGTTCGACCACGCGGCCCTCGTCGAGCACGATCAGCCGGTCCATGGCCGCGATGGTCGAGAGCCGGTGCGCGATCGCGATCACGGTCTTGCCTTCCATCAGGCGGTACAGGCTGGCCTGGATCGCGGCCTCGACCTCGGAGTCGAGCGCGCTGGTGGCTTCGTCGAGCAGCAGGATCGGCGCGTCCTTCAGCATCACGCGCGCAATCGCGACGCGCTGGCGCTGGCCGCCCGACAGCTTGACGCCGCGCTCGCCCACGTGCGCCTCGTAGCCGCGGCGGCCGTTCGGGTCGCCCAGCGTCTGGATGAAGTCGTGCGCCTCGGCGCGTTCGGCCGCCGCGCGGATCGCCTCCGCGCTCGCGTCGGGCCGGCCGTAGGCAATGTTGTCGGCCACCGAGCGGTGCATCAGCGAGGTGTCCTGCGTGACCATGCCGATGTGCGTGCGCAGCGAATCCTGCGTCACGTGCGCGATGTCCTGGCCGTCGATCAGGATGCGGCCGCTTTCGAGATCGTGGAAGCGCAGCAGCAGGTTCACCAGCGTCGACTTGCCGGCGCCCGAACGGCCGACCAGGCCGATCTTCTCGCCGGGCGCGACGGTGAGCGTGAGGTCGTCGATCACGCGGCGGCCGCCGTCGGCGTAGCGGAAGCTCGCATGATCGAAGCGCACTTCGCCACGTGGCACGGCAAGCACGGCGGCATCGGGCGCATCGAGCACGGTGCGCGGGCGCGACAGCGTCTTCATGCCGTCCTGCACCGTGCCGATGTTCTCGAACAGGCTGGTCATCTCCCACATGATCCAGTGCGACATGCCTTGCAGCCGCAGCGCCATCGCGGTCGCCGCGGCCACCGCGCCGACGCCGACCGCGCCTTGCGACCACAGCCAGAGGCCCGTGCCTGCCATGCCGGCAGTCAGGCCCATGCTGAGCGTGTGGTTGGCGATCTCGAAGGCGCTCACCAGCCGCATCTGGCCGTAGCCGGTGATCATGAATTCCTTCATCGCCGCGCGCGCGAAGCCGGCCTCGCGCTGGGTGTGCGAGAACAGCTTGACGGTGGCGATGTTGGTGTAGGCATCGGTCACGCGCCCGGTCATCATGGCGCGCGCATCGGCCTGCGCCTTGCCGATCTCGCCGAGCCGAGGCACGAAGAAGACGAGCGTGGCGATGTAGAGCAGGAGCCAGATCACGAAGGGCAGCATCAGCTGCGGGTCGAGCACGGCCGCGAGCACGATCATGGTCGCGACGTAGACGCCCATGGCCACCAGCACGTCGGCCAGCACGAACACGGTCTCGCGCACCGCCAGCGCGGTCTGCATCACCTTGGCCGTGATGCGGCCCGCGAACTCGTCCTGGTAGAAGGCCATGCTCTGGCCCAGCATCAGGCGGTGGAAGTTCCAGCGCAGCCGCATCGGCAGGTTGACCGCCAGCGTCTGGTGCTTGACCACGGTCTGCAGCGCCACCACCGCGATGCTGGCGACCAGGGCCGCGCCCAGCCACATCAGCGTGTCGCCGCGCTCTTCCCACAGCCGGGCCGGCACCTGGCCGCCGAGCCAGTCGACGATGCGCCCGAGCATCGCGAACAGCAGCGCCTCGAAGGCCGACATCGCGGCCGTGAACAGCGCCATGGCGAGGATCTTGCCGCGCAGGCCTTCGGTGCAGGCCCAGAGAAAGGCGAAGAAGCCGAGTGGCGGCAGCGCGGGTTCGGCGGGGGGATAGGGATGGAGCAGTTTTTCGAAGTAGCGGAACAAGGCGGGCTGTCTCCAGTGAGGCGCCACTGTAACGGCGGGCAGGTGCTTGTGCATGCGCAAGGCCTATGGGTGTGCCATGGGTGCGGAGGCGGGCGGTGTGCCCTGCGCCGGCCGACGTCACCGGCCCTTCGGGCTTCCCTGAGCTGCTCGCGCCAGGCCAGAGCGAACGCCTATCGCCCCGACAAGCGCTCTCCCAGAAAGTCGATGAAGCTGCGCATCTTGGGCGCCATGTACTGGCGGCTGGTGTAGACGGCGAACAGCGTCACCGCCGGCGCGGTGTAGTCGGGCACCAGGCGCACCAGCCGTCCGGCAGCCAGGTCGTCATCGATGAGCCACTCGGGCAGAAAGGACATGCCCATCCCCGCGCGCACCGCATGCAGTGTGAGCGTGGTGTCGTCGGACTTCATCACCGGTTGCAGCCTGAGCGGCACCTGCCGCCCGCCCGGCCCCTTGAGCGCGAGCCCTTCGATATTGACGTAGCTCGGCACGATGGCGCCGAGCTTCGCCAGGTCGGCCGGCACGGCAGGTACGCCGGCGCGCGCGAGGTAGTCGGCCGCGGCGACCAGGTGGAACTGCAGGCGGCACAGCGGTCGCGCGATGAGCGCCGGCGAGGGCTCCTGCGTCGCGCGCAGCGCGAGGTCGTAGCCGTCGGCCGCGAGATCGACCTTGCGGTTTTCCAGGTGCATGTCGACCAGCACTTCCGCAAAGCGCTCGCGGTAATCGGCCAGCACGCGGGCAATGCGCGGCGTGGCGCACCACACGGGCGCGCTGACCTTGAGCTGGCCGCGCGGCGCCTCGTTCTTCTGGCCGATCGCGGCCTCGGCCGCATCGAGCAGGTCGAGCGCGCGCCGGCTCTGCTCGTACCAGGCCTGGCCCGCTTCGGTCAGGCTCAGATGCCGGCTCGAGCGATGCAGCAGGCGCGCGCCGAGCGACTTCTCGAGCTGCGCCACGTGCTTGCTGGCCATCGGCGCCGAGACGCCCAGGCGCTCGGCCGCGGCGACGAAGCTGCCCGATTCGACGACGTCGCGAAACACGCGCAGGCTGGTCAGCCGGTCCATGGTTGATTTCCTGCAGAGAAACGATTCGATGAATCCTAGCCTATCGATTTCTCGAAGGGAAATCTCTAGACTGGCACTCATGGTGCGTCGTGACGCGAAGAACGAACTGACTCCGAAAGGGGAAGGGACCGACTTTGCTTGCTGCGCCTGTCCAACGGGTGCAAGTCCCGTCCCGGTAAGCGTCGGTGCGCCGGGTAGCAGACCCCAGGCGGAGCGGGGAGACCTGGCCGCCCGAGCGGGGTGTCAAAAGCCCGTGAAGCAGCTTGAGCTGTTCAGCGGGGAGCAAGCACGCGGGCCGCAACATGAAGTGAAGCCTGCAGCCTCGACAGAGTTACAACCCGCAGGCCGAGCCGATCATGTCGCGGCGAAGGCAACATCGGGCGCGCTTGAACCGAACGGTGCGCAAGACTGCGGCGGGGTATGGGGAGCAGCACGTGTGCAAGGACAGGAGCGGAACACGAGAGAGCCGTCTGCGCGGCCCGGGTCGGGGCAAGCGCGCTCGTATAAGCCCAAGGCGAAATCGAGGCGTGCGCAGCGGCAGTCCGAGGGGATCGTAGTACTGCACGGTGGGGCGCAAGCCGCACCGACGAAGGCCGCGCGGCATAACGCGGCTGGAGGGAAGGGTCCCTGCGGTGGACATGCTGGGGATGCAGGTAAGCGCGAGGGAATGGCCGGCCTGACCGGACCTAAAGACCCCGTGGGGCGAGAGCCCGATGCCAAAGTGCGACAACTGCAAAGACAGCTCTGGGCCGCAGCCAAGCGGGCACCGGGTAGGCGTTTCCACGCGTTGTACGGGCAGATTTGCAGGGATGACATCCTGCAGGAGGCGTGGAGGCGAGTGAAGGCCAACCGAGGCGCAGCCGGAGTGGACCGCCAGAGCATCGATCAAATCCAGCAGTACGGGGTTGATCGCTTCCTGGGCGAAATTGCGGCGACGCTGAGGGCGGGCGACTATCGTGCGCAAGCCGTGCGGCGCACATACATACCGAAAGCCGATGGAAGCGCGAGGCCGTTGGGAATCCCCACGGTGCGAGATCGGGTAGTGCAAATGGCGGCCAAGCTGGTGCTCGAACCCCTGTACGAGGCGGACTTCCTGTCCTGCTCATACGGGTTCAGGCCCAGGCGCAGTGCCACACAGGCCCTGGAGGAGCTGAGGAAACTCGGAGCCCAAGGCGGCCAGTGGGTGCTGGAGGCCGACATCCGCGACTACTTCGGCAGCATCGATCACGGCAAGCTGATGAAGCTGGTGGAGCGGCGCGTGTCGGATGGGCGCATGCTCAAGCTGCTGCGCCAGTGGTTGCAGGCGGGGGTGTTGGAAGAAGGCGCCGTGCGCAGCGCGGCGGCCGGAACGCCGCAAGGCGGGGTGATCTCGCCGTTGCTGGCCAACATCTACCTGCACGTACTGGACCAGGTGTGGACGAAACGGTGTGCCCATCTGGGCACGCTGGTGCGCTATGCGGATGACTTCGTGATCATGTGCCGCAATGGCGCGGACTGCGAAGAAGCCCGCGAGCGCATCGGCCACATCATGCAGCGGCTGGGGCTTGAGCTGCATCCGGGCAAGACGCGCGTGGTGGAGCTGACGCAGGGCAAGGAAGGCTTCGACTTCCTGGGCTGTCACCTGCACAAGCGCATGAGTGGGCGGCTGTGGCAAACCAAGGGCTTGCGCAGGTACTACCTGCATCGCGGGCCCAGCGGGCGAGCCATGAACCGCATCCGCGAACGCGTGCGGCAGATAACGCCTCGGGGGCGCTGTCATCAGGATGTGCGAAGCGTCATCGCTGAGCTCAACCCGGTGCTGCGCGGTTGGGGTCAGTACTTCCAAAGCGGCAACGCCGCGCGGCAGTTCGGCGCGCTGGACTCCTTCGTGGTGCGGCGGCTACGCAAGCTGCGCGTCGCGCGCAAAGGGCGCAACCTGCGTCCTGGCGAAGCTCCCGGCTACTCGCGTGAATACTTCGAAGCACTCGGTCTGTATCGCCTGCGCGGAACCATCCGCTACCCGGCGCATTCCCTCTTGCCCAACAAGGGGGCCGCGTAATGCTGCGAGCCGACAGTCCACCGGTAAGCCGTGTGCGGGAAATCCGCATGCACGGTTTGAACGGGGGCGTTGGCTCTTCGATTCAACATCCATAAGAGCCAACGTCTACCAATGACCACGCAAACCCTTCCCACCTATTTCATCTCCCACGGCGGCGGCCCCTGGCCGTGGATGAAGAAGGAAATGGGCGATGCCTATGCCCAGCTCGAAGCCGCGCTGGCCGACATGCCGCGCCAGATCGGCCGCCGGCCCGACGCCATCCTGATGATCTCGGCGCACTGGGAAGCGCCGGCGTTCACCGTGATGGGCAACCCCAAGCCGCCCATGATCTACGACTACGGCGGCTTCCCCGAGCACACCTACCACGTGCATTACGACGCGCCCGGTTCGCCCGAGCTCGCGCGCCGCGTGCAGGGGCTGATCGAGGCCGCCGGGCTGCCCGCGAGCCTGGATCCGGAACGCGGCTTCGACCACGGCATGTTCTCGCCGATGGCCGCGATCTATCCGAAGGCAGACGTGCCGGTGGTGCAGCTGTCGCTCAAGCGCGGCCTCGATCCGGCCGAGCACCTGGCGCTGGGCCGGGCGCTCGCGCCGCTGCGCAACGAGAACGTGCTGATCGTCGGCAGCGGCCTGAGCTATCACAACCTGCGCAACTTCGGTCCGCAGGCGCATGAGCCGTCGAAGGCCTTCGACGACTGGCTGGCCGCGACCGTGGATGCGGCGCCGGCGCAGCGGGCCGAGCGCCTGCTCGACTGGTCGCAGGCGCCCGCGGCCCGCATTGCGCATCCGCGCGAAGAGCACCTGATCCCGCTGATGGTCGCGGTCGGCGCCGCCGAGCAGGACACCGGCAAGCGCATCTACCACGAGGACGCCTTCATGGGCGGCATCGCGGTGTCGAGCTACCGCTTCGGTGCGGCGGCCGGCGACGCGGCTTGATCGACGCCGGCACAATGTGCCGGTGCCAGATCTCCACACTTTCGACCCCGTGGTCGATGCCCAGGCGCATCGGCTGATTGCGCGCACCGACGCGCTGTCCGTTCATCACGATGCCTTGCACGACGGCCTGCGCGTGCGCTGGCGCCGCTTCGGCGACGGCCCGCCGCTGGTGCTGCTGCATGGCGGCCATGGCAGCTGGATGCACTGGCTGCGCAATATCGAGGCGCTGTCGGCCGCGCACACGCTGTGGCTGCCCGACATGCCGGGCTTCAACGACTCTGACACGCCGCCGCGGCCCGCGCCGGGCCAGGAGGCCTTGGGGCCCTCGCTCGATGCAATGGTCGCCACGCTCGACAGCCTGATCGGCGCGCAGACCGAGATCGACCTCGGTGGCTTCTCCTTCGGCGGCCTGGTGGCGGCGAAGTTCGCACTCCGGCGCGGCGGCATCCGGCGCCTGGCCCTCATGGGCAGCGGCGGGCACGGAACGATGCGTCGCATGACGGTCGACATGATCAACTGGCGCGCCGCCAAGGACCGCGAGGAAGAGCGCGCTGCGCTGTTGCACAACCTCGGCGCGCTGATGCTGCACGAGCCCTCGGCCATCGATGCGCTGGCCTTCGCCATCCATGACGTGTCCTGCCACGGCACGCGCTTTCGCAGCAAGGAAGTCTCGATGGCGGGCGGGCTGCAGGCCGCGCTCGACGCGCTCGGCGGGCCGCAATTGCTGGTGTGGGGCGAACACGACGTGACGGCCGATTCGCGGCCGCTGGTTGCGCAGCTCACGGCCGGCCATCCTCAGCGCGAGGGCGCGGTGGTCGACGGCGCGGGCCATTGGGTGCAGTACGAGCGCGCGGCCGAGGTGAATGCGCTGCTGCTGCGCTTCTTTGCCTGAGTTACTGCTTCGTCAGCCCCAGCCTGCGAATGATGTCGCCCCACTGGTCGTAAGTCGTGCGCGTGAGTTCGGCCAGCTGCTGCGGGCTCGAGGCCTCGGCTTCGTAGGCCCCCTGGCGGAAGAACTCGCGCGTGGCGGGCATGGCCAGCACCTGCGTCAATGCCGCGTTGAGGCGGGCCACGACCGGCCCGGGCATGCGCGCCGGGCCGTAGAAGCCGAGCCAGCTCGCCATGTCCAGGCCGCGCACGCCCTGTTCCGTCATGGTAGGTACGTCGGGCAGCATCGGGCTGCGGCGCGGTGCGGCCACGGCCAGCATCCGGACCTTGCCCGTTGCCGCGTTCTGGATGGCATTGGGCGCGGCGTCGAAGTAGTACTGCACGCGACCCGCCAGGAAATCCTTCGCCGCATCGGCGCCGCCCTTGTAGGGCACGTGCACCACGTCCAGTCCGGCCTGGCGCGCGAAGGCCTCGCCGTAGATGTGCGAGGAGGTGCCGGTGCCGAAGGAGGCATAGCCCAGCTTGCCGGGATTGGCCTTGATGTAGGCGACGAGTTCCTGCACGTTCTTCGCCGGCACGCTGGCATGCACGGTCAGCACCAGCGGTCCGCGCGCGCCGAGCGAGATCGGCGTCAGGTCCATGAAGGGGTCGTAGCGAACCTGCGCCAGCGTCTGCGGGTTCTGCGCCACCACGGAGGAGGGCGCGTACATCAGCGTGTAGCCGTCGGGCGCGGCGCGGATCACTTCCTCGGTGGCCAGGATGAAGCTGGCGCCGGGCCGGTTCTCCACGATCACCGGCGTCTGCAGCACCTCGGTGAGCTTGCTGGCGACGAAGCGCGCCTGTGCATCCGATGCGCCGCCCGCGGCCAGGCCGAGCACGATGCGGATGGTTCTTCCTTTTTCCGGGAACGCCGGTGTCTGGGCCAGCGCGGCGAAGGCGCCCGCGCCCGCCAGCCATGCGAGGACCCGGCGGCGCGCGATGCCAGCGCATTGGAGCCCCCTTGGCGCTGCGCGCCTTCCCGCCAAGCGGGAGCGAGCTTGCTTGGGGCGGCCCGGCGCGGCGCTCATTGCTTCGCGAGCCCCACCTGCCGGACCATGTCGCCCCAGCGCTCGTAGGTGGCGCGCGTGATGCTGGCGAACTCGGCGGGCGTGGTGGCGCCGGCCTCGTAGCCGCCGGTGCGGTAGAAGTCACGCACCTGCGGCATGGCCAGCACCTGCGTCAGCGCCGCGTTGAGCCTAGCGACCACCGGCGCCGGCATCTGCGCCGGTCCGTAGAAGCCGAGCCAGCTCGGCAGGTCGAGCCCGGCCACGCCCTGCTCGGCCAGGGTCGGGACATCCGGCAAGGCCGCGATGCGCGCTGCCGCTGCGACGGCGAGGATCTTCACCTTGCCGGTGCCGGAAGTGATGACCGCCGACGAGGCCGAGTCGAACATGTACTGCACGCGGCCGCCGATCAGGTCCTTCGCCGCGTCCGAGCCGCCCTTGTAGGGAATGTGCACCGCGTCCAGCCCGGTCTTCTGGACGAAGGCCTCGCCATAGATGTGCGAGGAGGTGCCGGCGCCGAAGGAGGCATAGCTCACCGTGCCCGGACGCGCCTTGACGTAGGCCACCAGCTCGCGCACGTTGTTCACCGGCACGCTGCTGCTCACCGAGAGCACCAGCGGGCCGCGGCCGCCCATCGAGATCGGCGTGAAGTCCTTGAAGGGGTCGTAGGGCACCTGCGACAGCGTGTGCGGGTTCTGCGCCATGGTCGACGAGGGCGCGTAGAGCAGGGTGTGGCCGTCGGGCAGGGCGCGCGCGACTTCGCTGGCGGCCAACATGGTGCTGGCGCCGGGCTTGTTGTCGACGATCACGCTGGTGCCCAGCAGCTCGCCGAGCTTCTGCGCCACGATGCGCGCCTGCGCATCGGTGCCGCCGCCGGCGGTGAAGCCGACCACGATGCGGATCGGCTTGCCCTTGGCCGGGAAGTCCTGCGCCATGGCCAGCGGCGCCAGGCCCAGCAGCGCGATGCCGGCCAGCACGATCCCGGCACGGCGGGCGCTGAGGAACGCGTCCATGCTTGTCTCCTTGTTCAATTAATCCGTTAAACGGACTATCGACTCATTAATATTGAATCATCGACGGGGTATACCCGTATTCACGATCTTTAATGTTTGTTAAATGATCTGTATGTCCAAAATACGACGCGCCATCCAAGCATCTGAATCCATGAAAACTGTGGTCCGCACCGACGAGCGCATCTTGAGCTCCGACATCTTCGATCGCGACAAGCGCATCCAGCGGCCCGACCACGGCATGTGGGCGGAGCCCGGCAAGAACATTCCGATCTACCACCGCTGCGGCGTGCTGGTCGTCGGCGGCGGACCTTCGGGCACGGCGGCGGCGGCCGCAGCGGCCAAACAGGGCGCCGATGTCGCGCTGCTCGAGCGCTACAACCACCTGGGCGGTCTTTCCACCGGCGGCCTCGTGATCTGGATCGACCGCATGACCGACTGGGAAGGCCAACTCGTGATCCGCGGCTTCGCGGAAGAGCTGTTTGACCGCCTGCCGGCCGACGCGGTCGCCGGCCCCTCGCGCGGCGACTGGGGCTCGCAGGACACCGCGAAGGCCGCGCACTGGTCGCAGCGCACGGCCGCCTACCACGGCGTCGTCACCTGGTCGCCGACCATCGATCCCGAGCGGCTCAAGCTCTTGTCGCAGGAGATCGTGCTGGAGCGCAAGGTCAAGCTCATCTACCACTCGTGGGCGGCGGTGCCGATCGTGCAGGACGGCGCGGTCAAGGGCGTGGTGTTCGAGAGCAAGGAAGGGCGCATGGCCATCATGGCCGACGTGGTGGTCGACGCCACCGGCGACGGCGACCTGTTCGCGCGCGCCGGCGCGGCCTACGTCAACGACATCGAGGAGGCCGATGTCCACCATTGCATGAACACCTCGTGGCTGTTCGGCGGCGTCGACATGGACCGCTGGATCGAATTCAAGGCCGGCCAGCCCGAGCAGTTCACCGCCTTCATGGCGCGCGGGCGCGAGCAGCTCGGCCTGTTCGAGCGGCCCTTCGTCTCGTGGCGCAACGACATCGCGCTCTTCATGGGGCCGCGCCAGTCGGGCTACTCGGCGCTCGACGTCGACGACCTGACGGCCGTGGAGGTGCGCTCGCACCGCGCGATGGCCGCGCACCTCGACTACTTCCGCGCCCATGCGCCGGGCTTCGAGGGTGCCTACATGATGCTGAGCGCGCCGCAGATCGGCGTGCGCCATGCGCGGCGCCTGAGCGGCGCGGGTTCGGTGCTGCGCAGCCTGTGGCCCGAGGGCCGGGCGCTGGCCGACGAGGTGGGCGTGTCGCCGGCCGTGTCGCCCAAGTTCCCCAACATCTCGATCCCCTACGGCGCCCTGGTGCCGCAACAGCTCGACGGCCTGCTCGCCTGTGGCCGCCACATCTCCTGCGACCGCAACTCGCACGGCTTCATGCGCGAGATTCCGCAGTGCTGGATCACGGGCCAGGCCGCGGGCGTGGCGGCCGCGCTCGCATCGCGGGCCGGCATCGCGCCGCGGGCCGTGCCTGTCGATGCGCTGCAAGCGGCCTTGCTGAACCAGGGCGTCTACCTGCGCGGTGCCGCGGCCGAGAGCGCAGCGGCGTCGTCGCCGCAAGCGGCCGTCGCCTGAGTCCGCCGGCCATGAACCCGAGCGCATCTACATTGGAGACTCTTACCAAGGGTTCTTCCATGCCAGCAGCAGACCGCAACGACAACTCCCTCAACGCCTCCGAGCGCGCCGACCGCTCGGACACCGTCAGCGCACTGGAGCGCGGCATCTCGGTGCTGCGCTGCTTCAGCGAAGAGCGGCCGGTGCTGGGCTATGCCGAAGTCGCACGCATCACCGGCATCCCGCGGCCGACCGTCAACCGCCTGGTCGCGACGCTGCTCGCGATGGGCATGCTCAAGGCGGCGCAGCCGGCCGATCGCTTCATGCTCGGGCCGGGCGTGGTGTCGCTGGCGCGCGTGTTCCTCGGCAGTCTCGACGTTCGCGCCGCCGCGCGGCCCAGCATGCAGGCGCTGGCCGAAGAGGTGGGCGCATCGGTCTACCTGGCGGTGCGCGACGGCATGGAGATGGTGTTGATCGAGGCCTGCCGGCCCCGCTCGTCGATGCTCTCGGCCCGGCTCGACGTCGGTTCGCGCGCGCCGCTGCCCAATTCGGCGCTGGGCCGGGCCTACCTGTCGGCGCTGCCCGAGGCGCAGCGCACGCAGCTGCTGGATTCGATGCGCCTGCTGCGCGGCCCGGAGTGGGACAGCATGGCGCCCAACATGATGCGCGCGATCGACGAGGCCAAGCGGCTCGGCTACTGCCTGTCGCTCGGCGAGTTCCACCGCGAGATCAACTCGGTCTCGGTGCCTCTCATCGGGCCGGGCGACGAGATCATGGCGCTCAACGGCGGCGGCGCGGCCTTCGTCTTCAGCGAAGACCGGCTGCGCAACGAGATCGCGCCGCGCCTGCACGACATTGCGCTGTCCATCGCGCGCGACATCGGCGGCCACGTGCCGGTGCCCAAACCCTAGGAGACACAGGCCATGCACCTGAGCGATGAAGAGAAAGCCATGCGGGACGGCCGCGACGGCCCTGCCGTGCAGAAGGCGATGGACCTCTTGATGCGCTACGGCGAAGCGCTCGGCGCCGAGCGCCTGGTCGAAACGCACAACGTCTGCGCCACCATCACCTCGACCACGCCCTTCCAGCGCGACTTCGCGCTGGAGCGAGGCGGCGGCATGGACGCGGTGTTCTCCGAGTTCAGCCTCGATAGCCAGGAGGTGGTGGCGATCCCGAAGTTCAAGACCTTCACCAGCCACCTGCAGCTCGGCTTCGATCCGGGGCAGCCCGAGCGCATGGGCGTGAGCGAGGCGATCGTCGAGTTCTACGCCAAGAGCGAACGCCACGCCGCCGGCCTCGGCGCGCAGATCATGAACACCTGCACGCCCTACCAGGTCGGCAACATCCCGACGCGCGGCGAGCATTGCGCGTGGATGGAGTCGTCGGCGGTGGTGTATTGCAACTCCGTGCTGGGCGCACGCACCAACACCGAAGGCCGCGAAAGCACCGGCGCCGCGATGCTGACCGGCCGCATTCCCTACTGGGGCTACCACCTCGACGAGCACCGCCGCGCCACGCACGTGGTGGAGCTCGACATCGAGGTCGAGTCGGTCGAGGACTGGGGCCTGCTCGGCTACTACATGGGTGACCTCGTGCAGGAGCGCGTGCCGGTGGTCCACAGCCGGCGCGGCATCGGCCGGGTGCCGAACCTGCCGCGGCTTAAGCATTTCGGTGCGGCGGCCTCGTCCTCGGGCGGCGTCGAGATGTACCACATCGTCGGCATCACGCCCGAGGCGCTGACGCTGGAGCAGGCGCTCGGCGGCAAGGCGCCGGTCGAGGTGCTGCGCTACGGCGAGGCCGAGCGCCGCGCCACCTACGAGAAGATCAACGCCACCGGCCGCGATGCCGAGGTCCAGTACGTGATGCTGGGCTGCCCGCACTACACGATCGAGCAGATCTGGGAGGCCGCGCAGCTGATCGAGGGCCGCAAGGTGCACGGGAACTGCGAACTCTGGATCTTCACGCCGCGCGCCATCAAGTCGCTGGCCGACCGCAACGGCTACACCAAGATCATCGAGGACGCGGGCGGCATCCTCATGTCCGACAGCTGCTCGGCCATGAGCCGCGCCGTGCCCAAGGGCACGAAGACCGTGGCGCTCGACTCGGCCAAGCAGGCCCACTATCTGCCCGCCATCCTCGGCGTCGAGGCCTGGTTCGGCAGCACGGCGCAGTGCATCGACGCCGCCTGCACCGGGCGCTGGAACGGGAGCCACGCATGAACGCGGTCGTTGCCGAAGAGACTTTGTTGACCTTGCGTGGCCGCAAGGTTGTGGGCGGCGTCGCGGAGGGCGAGGCCCTGGTCACGCGCGAGCGCATCTCGGGCTGGGGCGGCATCGATCCGCGCACCGGCACCGTCATCGAGACGCGGCACGAACTGCGCGGCCGGTCCTTCGCCGGCAAGGTGCTGGTGTTTCCGGGCGCCAAGGGGTCCTCGGGCTGGTCGGCGATGTTCCATGTCGCGCGGCTGATGGGCATGGCGCCGGCCGCGATGCTGTTCAACGAGATGACCACCAAGATCGCGTTGGGCGCGGTGGTCACGCACGCGCCTTCACTGACCGATTTCGACCGCGACCCGCTCGACTGCATAGCGACCGGCGACTGGGTGCGCGTCGATGCCGAACGCGGCATCGTCGAAGTCACGAAGAAGAACACGACCGGAGACCACGCATGACACGCTCCCTGCGCAGCAACTTCCCGCGCGGCTCCTACCTCTGGTCGGTGCGCAACGCGCACTGGCGCGCGCTCGGCATTCCCGAGGAAGACTGCGAGAAGCCGAAGATCGCGATCGTCAACAGCTCGTCCGAGCTCGCGGCCTGCTTCAGCCATCTCGACCAGGTGGCGGCCGAGATCAAGACCGCTATCCGCGCGGCCGGCGGCGTGCCCTTCGAGATCCGCACCGCGGCGCCGAGCGACTTCATCACCGGCGCCGGCGCGCGCGGCGCCTACATGCTGGCCGCGCGCGACCTGGTGACCAATGACATCGAGGTGGCGGTCGAGGGCGCGCAGCTCGACGGCATGGTCTGCCTCACCTCCTGCGACAAGACCGTGCCAGGCCAGCTCATGGCCGCCGCGCGGCTGAACATCCCGACGCTGCTGGTGCCCTGCGGCTACCAGCCCAGCGGCGAGTACCGCGGCCGGCACATGGACATCGAGGAAGTGTTCATCGGTGCGATGCATGCGGTCACCGGCAAGCTGCCGGTGGAAGAGCTGGTCGGCATGAGCCGCGAGGCGATCCGCGGACCCGGCGTGTGCTCGGGCCTGGGCACCGCGAACTCGATGCACATCGTCTGCGAGGCGCTTGGCATGGCCTTGCCCGGCAGCGCGCCGGTGGCGGCGCTGAGCCCGAAGATGATGGCCGACGTGCGCGCCGCGGGCACGCGCATCGTGCAGATGGTGTGGGACGACCTCAAGCCGCGCGACATCCTGAGGCCCGGCGCTTTTGCCAACGCGGTGCGCGCGGTGCTGGCCGTCGGCGGCTCGCTCAACACGGCCAAGCATCTGCAGGCGGTGGCGACCGAAGGACAGTGCGGTGTCGACGTCTACGGCCTGTTCGAGCAGCTCGGCCCGACGACGCCGGTGCTCGCCGGCGTGCGGCCGATCGGCGAGCACAGCATCGAACAGTTCGAAGCCGCGGGTGGCTGTCGCGCATTGATGAAGCAGCTCGAGCCGCTGCTCGACGCCGCTGCGTTGACGGTGACCGGCGACACGGTCGCGCACAACCTGCGGCGTGCCGAGGTGGCGGATGCGGAGGTGATCCGTCCCATCGAACGCCCGGTCGCACCGCTTCCGGCCATCGTGCTGCTGCGTGGCAACCTGGCACCCGAATCGGGGCTCATCAAGACCGGCATCACCCCGCGCAAGGTGCGCCGCTTCACCGGCCCGGCCGTGTGCTTCTGGAGCGCGGACGCGGCCATTGCGGCGCTGAAGCAGGGCAGCATCCGCCCCGGCCAGGTGGTGGTGATGCGCGGTGCCGGCGCCTGCGGCGGGCCCGCGATGGGCGGCGGCGCCTCGCGGGTGGTGTTCGCGATCGATGGTGCCGGGCTGGGCGACGAGGTCGCGCTGCTGACCGACGGCCATCTCTCGGGCCTGGTCTGCAAGGGGCTGGTGGTGGCCGAGGTATCGCCGGAGGCAGCGCTGGGCGGTCCGCTGGGGCTGCTGCGCGACGGCGACACGATCACCATCGACCTCGACGAGCGCCGCCTCGACGTCGACCTGAGCGACGCGCAGCTGCAGGCGCGCCGCGCCGACTGGCAGGCACCGGCGCCGATGCACGACACCGGCTGGCTGCAGCAATACCGGCGCAACGTTGGCGCACTCTCGCAAGGCGCAGTGCTGGTGCGCTGCGAACCTCTGAAGCCCACGGGCTAGACCCCGGCCCATCCCACGGTTCACAGGCCTGGCGCGGACGGACACGTCCGCACCCGGCGGCGCAGCCATGCCCGCCCTTCGAGTTTTCAACAAAGAGAAAAGCAGGAGACACAAAGATGAAGAGACTGTTGCTGTGGTCGGCCGTCGGGCTGGCCGGTACCGCGGCCCATGCGCAATCCAGCGTCACGGTGTTCGGCGTGATGGACCTCGGCGTTCAGCGCAGTACATCGGGCGGCGTTTCGCTGACTTCGCTGTCGAACGGCGGGCTTTCTACCAGCCGGCTGGGCTTTCGCGGCCAGGAAGATCTCGGCGGCGGGCTGGCCGCGGGCTTCTGGCTCGAAGGCAGCCTCAACCCCGACACCGGAACGGGCCGCGCAAGCAACACCAACAACCAGGCCAGCGGCGCCGGGATCGCGGGCCTGCTGACCTTCGACCGCATGTCCTACGTCAGCCTCTCGTCCAGCGACTGGGGCGAAGTGCGGCTGGGCCGCGACTTCATTCCCACTCACTACAACAGCATCTACTTCGATCCCTTCAACGCCAACGGCGTGGCCCGCGCGGGCAACCTCACCTTCGCGGGAACGGGCACGGGTCCGCTGCCCACCACCATTGCCGGCAGCAACACGGTGAGCTACTGGCTGCCGAGATCGCTCGGCGGCTTCTACGGCATGGCGATGGCGGGGATGGGGGAGAACACGCAGCCGGCGCCGAACGAGCACGACGGCAACTTCGCCGGTGCGCGCATCGGCTTCGCGTCCGGGCCCTTCGACGTCGCGGCGGCGGTGACGCGCACCAGCGCGCTCACCACGGCCACCATGGGCAAGTACACGCATGCCAACGTCGGCGGATCGTGGGACCTCGGCTTCGCGAAACTCTTTGTGCTCTACAACGCCGTGACGGTGAAGCTGGCCGCCGGCGCGGTGCACAAGAACACGGCGGAGATCGGCGCCCACATCCCGGTGGGCGGCGTCGGACGCATCCGTCTGAGCTACGCCCGCCTCGACGACCGCAGCGACGACACCTTGCGCAATGCCGACCGCTCCGCGCAAAGCGGCAACGATGCACGGCAGTTCGGCCTGGGCTATGTGCACACGCTGTCCAAACGCACGGCGCTCTATGGCACCTACGCGCGCCTGACGAACAAGGGACTGGGGCGCTACGTGGTCAGCGGCGCGCCGGCCGCGCTGATTCCGGGACGCCGCTCTTCGGGGCTGGAGTTCGGCGTGCGGCATCTTTTCTGAAACTAGGGCCTGTTAACACATGAATCACCTCCGCGTGGGGCCCCACAGAGGGCCCAATCTAGGCGCCAAGCGGAACTGGGTTGCACACCCAGTGAGCATTGGCAACGACGAGTGGGCCCTCTGTGGGGCCTCACCCGGAGGGCCGGGGCGGCAAGCGGCGCATGGCGTCGTTGCGGTCCTTGCCCGGGGGATCACCCCGGGCTGCGGCCCGCGCCTAGCCCTGCACCCCTTGCCGCCCCGGCGCGGGGGTGATTCATGTGTTAACAGGCCCTAAGGAGACGGATATGCAACGCAGAACCATCGTGAAGTGGGCTGCCTTGGCGCTGCCGGCGACGGCGGCCTGGGGTGCGGGCGGCTATCCGCAGAAACCGGTGCGCCTGATCGTGGGCTTCGCGCCGGGCGGCGGCGCCGACGCGCTCACGCGCATCATCGCGCAGGGCTTGTCGAAGCAGCTGGGGCAGCAGGTGATCGTCGACAACCGGCCCGGTGCCGACGGCATCCTGTCGGCGCAGGCGGTGGCGAGCGCTGCGCCCGACGGCTACACGCTGCTCATGGGCACCAACACCGCGATGGTGGCCGCGCCCACGCTGCGGCCGAACCCGCCCTACGACCCCTTCAAGGCCTTCACGCCGATCAGCTCGGCCGGCCAGTTCTCGATGTTCCTCGTGGTGCCTTCGGATTTTCCGGCGAAGAGCGTCAACGAATTGCTGGCAGCGGTCGCGGCCAGGCCCGGTGGCTACAACTCGGCCTCGAGCAACAGCGCATCCGAACTCGCCATGCTGCAGTTGCTCGGCGAGCAGCGGAAGGTGGTCAACGCGCGCTACAAGGGCGACATGCAGGCCATGACCGATCTCCTGGGCGGGCAGATCCACATGATGTTCACCACCGGCACCCTGGCACCTGGCTTCGTGAAGGAAGGGCGCATCCGCGCCCTCGTCACGCTGCAGCCGCAGCGCAGTGCCTTGCTGCCCGAGGTGCCGACGGCGAGCGAGCTGGGCCTGGGCAAGCTCACCATCACGCCGTGGGCCGGCTTCTTCGGGCCGCCGGGGCTGCCTGCAGCGATCACCGACAGGCTTTCGACCGAGCTGCAGAACACGCTGGCGCGGCCCGAAGTGCGCGAGCAGCTCGTGCAGCAGGGCTTCGAGGGCTACGGCATGAGCCCGGAGAAGTTCGCCGCTTTCTTTCGCACGCAGTACGACGCCTTCGGCGCGACGGTGAGGCAGCACAAGCTGAAGTTCGAGTAGCAGCTCAGCGGTCGATGCTGTGCGCGTGGCGCTGCCAGAAGGCGGCATCCGGAAAACCGCCCGTGCCGGCTGCCGCGTTGTCCGCCATGTGCTCGGGCCGGCTGGTGCCGGGGATGGTGCAGGTCACGGCCGGGTGGCTCAGCACGAACTTCAACGACAGCTGCGCCCAGCTCGCGCAGCCGATCTCGGCGGCCCAGCCGGGCAGGGGCTTGCCGCGCAGCCGGCGCATGAGGCTGCCGCCGCCGAAAGGCATGTTGGCGATGACCGCGACGCCGCGCTCGGCCGCGAGCGGCAGCAGGCGTTGTTCGGCCTCGCGCGCATCGAGCGAGTAGTTGATCTGCAGGAAGTCGAGCTTCTGCTCGCGCAGCACGGCCTCGACCTCAGCGTAAGCCGACGAGGTGTAGTGCGTGATGCCGAGATAGCGCACGCGGCCCTGCTCCTGCCAGCCGCGCAGCGTTTCGAGGTGGGTGCGCCAGTCGACCAGGTTATGCACCTGCATCAGGTCGATGTGTTCGGTGCGCAGGCGCTGGAAGGACTGCGCCATCTGCGCGATGCCGGCCTCGCGGCCACTGGTCCAGACCTTGGTGGCGAGGAAGGCGTTGTCGCGATGCCCGGCCGCGGCCAGCAGCTCGCCGGTCACGGCCTCGGCGCGGCCGTACATAGGCGAGCTGTCGATCAGCTTGCCGCCGGCGGCGAACAACGCATCGAGCACGCCGGGCAGGCGCTGGTGCTCGGCACTGCCGGCGGCGACATCGAAGCCCATCCAGGTGCCGCAGCCGATGACGGGGAGGGCTTCCTGGGTGGAGGGGATGGGGCGGGTGGTCATGCCTCAGGCGAGCGTCAGCTCGACGTGCACGCGGCGCCCGATGGCGGTCGCGATGTTGACCAGCGCGTCGAGCGAAAAACGGGATACGCGGCCTCGCAGCAAGTCGTTCATGCGCGGCTGCGTGATGCCGCAGTGCGTGGCGGCTTGTGTTTGAGTCCAGCCATTTGCTTGCACGATGGACGCGATTTTTTGCATCAGCTCTGCGCGCGTGCGGAGATTGGCTGCCTGCTCGGGCGTGTCGGCGATCGCATCCCAGACGCTGGCGTAAGTGGTGGTGCTCATTGGATAAACCTCCGCGCTGCGCGCTGCGGTATTCGCCTTGGGAACGGTCCGGCGGTTCATGCTTGCTCCTTGATGCATTGTTGAAAGCGGCGTCGTGCGGTTTCGATGTGCTGTCGCGACGTGGCCCGTGTTTTCTTTTGGAAGGCGTGCAGAACGATCACGGCGTCAGCCATCCGTGCGGTGTAGATGACGCGATAGGTGCCGGCGCTGTCCCAAACTCTGAGTTCTTCGACACCCTTGCCGATCGCGGGCATGGGCTTGAAGTCATCAGGCTGCTGGCCACGCTGCACCTTGTCGAGTTGATAACCGGCATCTTGTTGGGCATCCGGCGGAAATTCCTTCAAGCATTTGAGGGCGTCGCCCAGAAAGCGGATCGGCTTCGTGAGTATATTCAAATGGATATAAATCGATCAAGCGTGTCTTGAAGGCGCGCGGAGGGCAGGGAATTAAAAAATCCTGAGACGGCCCAAGAATACTGTATAAAAACATGGGGTATCCATTTAGCTCCAGTCCGACTAGGATTACTGGATGGATATCCATATATTAGTCCCCAAGGCGGGAGAAGACTACCCGGTCAACTGGAACCAGTTCCTGGACTGGTTCGCCACCGAAGAGGCCTGTCTTGGCTACCTGGAGCGGCTGCGCTGGCCGCAAGGTTTCGTGTGTCCGCGCTGCGGGGTGGCCGCTGAGCCCTATCGCTCCAGCCGCGCACGGCTGATGTGCCGAAGCTGCTCGACCCAGAGCACGGTGACCGCGGGCACCATCTTCGAGAAGACCCGCACGCCGCTGCGGGTGTGGCTGGCCGCCGCCTGGTACGTCACCAACCACAAGCATGGCGTCAGCGCGCTCGGACTGCAGCGCGTGCTCGGCCTGGGCAGCTACCAGACGGCCTGGGCGATGCTGCACCGCCTGCGCCGGGCGATGGTGCGGCCCGAGCGCGAACGGCTCAGCGGAATCGTGGAGGTCGACGAGACGTATCTGGCCCTCAGCGATCGCGAGCAGCCTGTCGCCCGCGGGCGAGGCAAGGGTCGAAAAAGCCAGACGCACCAGACACTTGTGGTGATCGCCGTGGAGCTGCACGAGCCCAAGGGCTTCGGCCGGCTGCGGCTCGAGCGCATCCAGAACGACTCGACCGAGCAGGTCATCCCCTTCGTGCTGGCCAACATCGAGCCTGGCTCACAGGTGCGCACCGACGGCTCGTCCGCCTACCGCGATCTCGCGGATCTGGGCTATGTGCACCAGCGCACTGTCCATCTGGGCTCCGACGTTCCCGCGCACGTCTCCATGGTCGGCGTTCACCGCGTGGCCGCACTGGTCAAGCGCTGGGTGCTGGGCACGCACCAGGGCGCCGTGCAGCCGGCGCACCTGGACGCCTATCTCGACGAATTCGTCTTTCGCTTCAATCGCCGGGCCTCGCGCTCGCGAGGGCTGCTGTTCTACCGGCTGCTCGAGCAGGCCGTCGTCACAGATCCGCTGACCTATCGCGGTGTCGTGGACAACATCCCCAAATCGGCAGAAGTGGCGTAGATTACTGGATATGCATCCATATATCTCTGGGCGCTGGAGCTAAATGGATACCCCATATAAAAATACAGTTATTCGATCCATCATGGGCCTCCCTTCCTTCGACTCCTTTTCCTCTTCTGCGCGCCACAAGGTCTGGCGCGGGGACGAGCTGGGCCTGGCCGACGGGCAGGTCATCGGCACCGGCCATGCGGCGCTCGATGCGCAGCTGCCCGGCGGCGGCTGGCCGGTGGGGGCGATGACCGAGCTGCTGCAGTCCGCGCCCGAGGCGCATGCCTGGCAACTGCTGCTGCCTGCGCTGGCGCAGGCGGTGCAGGGCGGCACCGGTCCCGTGGTCTTGATCGGCGCACCGCAGGAGCCCTTTGGCCCCGCGCTGGCGGCGCGCGGCTTGCCGGTGGAGGCGCTGCTGTGGGTTCGTTGCGAGGCATCGGCGGCCAGGCTGTGGGCCTGCGAACAAGCCTTGCGCTGCGCCGACATGGCCGCCGTGCTGGCCTGGCTGCCGCAGGCGCGCGTGGGCGAGCTGCGGCGGCTGCAGCTCGCGGCGGCGCAGCACGACAGCCTGCTGTTCGTGTTCCGGCCCGAGGCGGCGGCCCATTCGACCTCGCCGGCGCGGCTGCGCCTGCGGTTGGCGAGCTGCGAGGACGACAGCGCGCAAATCGACGTCCACATCCTCAAGCGCCGCGGCCCGCCGCTGGCTTCGCCCATCCGGTTGCCGGCGCGCAGCGAACGCATGACGGCGCTGCTCGCGGCCAGCCAGCTCAGGCGCAAGTTGCGGCGGCAGCAGGAGGGCGGGTTGCAGCCGATGGCGGAGGGCGCGACCGTGGTCCGCCTCGGCCTCCACCAGGAGAAAGGCCATGCACTGGATCGCATTGCGCTGGCCGCCTGAGCTCCTCTCCGATACCGCGCTGCCGTTGCCGCCCCTCGAGGCGCTCGGCTGGTGGGCCTTGCAGTTCACGCCGCGCGTCGTCTGGGTCGACGACGAGGCGCTGCTGCTCGAAGTCTCGGCCTGCGAGCGGCTCTGGGGCGGGCGCCTGGCGCTGATGCGCGAGCTGGCGCGAACCAATCCCGCGCCGGTGCCCGTGCAGCGGGCACAGGGCGCGACCAGCCTGATCGCGCTCGCACGGCTGCGCATGTTCGCGCGCGGCGAAGAGCCGCCGGGCGACTCGTCTTTCGACCTGCCGCTCGACACGCTGAGCGCGGCGCGCGATCACCTCGACGTGCTGGCGCACCTGGGTTGCCGCACCTGGGGCGACGTGGCGGCGCTGCCGCGCGGCGGGCTCACGCGCCGCTTCGGCAAGGAACTGCGCGAAGCGCTCGATGCCGCCTGGGGCCTGCGCCCCGAAAGCCATGCCTGGCTCACGCTGCCCGACGCGTTCGAGCAGAAGCTGGAGCTGCCCGCGCTGGCCGAAAGCGCGCCCGAACTCATGTGGTCGGCCAACCGCCTGCTCAGCGCGCTGCAGATCTGGCTCGCCGCGCGCCAGCGCGGCGCGGTGGCGCTCGAACTGCAATGGACGCTCGACCTCCGGCGCTTCAACGGCGTCGACCTGCCGCCGCACCAGCAGGTCACGGTGCGCACGGCCGAGCCCACGCAGGACATGGCGCACCTGCGGCGTCTTCTGGCCGAGCGGCTCGCGCTCACGACGCTGGCCGCGCCCGCCAGCTGGCTGCGCCTGCGCTCGATCGAGACCACGCCCTGGGCCGGCGCCAGCACGAGCTTTCTGCCGGAAGACAACCGCAAGGGCGACAAGCTGCACGAGCTGGTCGAGCGGCTCAGCGCGCGGCTGGGCGCGCAGCAGGTGCTGCGCGCGGTCGCACAGGCCGATCACCGGCCGGAATGCAAGCAGGTGTGGAAGCCCGCATTGCACAAGGCGCGCGCCGATGCGTCGCCTGTCTCGCAGCCGGATGCGCTCTATCCATCGTGGCTGTTGCGCGAGCCCCTGCGGCTGGACATGGAAGGCGAGCGCCCGTGCTACCAGGGCCGCCTGCGCAAGCTGGTCGGGCCGCAGCGGGTGGAGGCCGGCTGGTGGGGCGAGGGCCAACCCGTGGTGCGCGATTACTACATCGCGGAAAGCCCGAAGGCCGGCCTGGTGTGGATCTATCGCGAGCGGCCTTCGTCCTGCCTCACTTCCGAGGCGCCGCGCTGGTACCTGCAGGGCATGTATGCCTGAACTCAGCGACAAGCAGATCCAGAAGCGCGCACGGGCCTCGGCCACGGTGCATGCGCTGCCGCGGCGGTCGCAGCCCGAGCCGCTGCAGGCGCCGAGCCTGCCTTCTTATGCCGAACTGCACTGCATCACGAACTTCAGCTTCCAGCGTGGCGCATCGCACCCCGAAGAGCTGGTGCAGCGTGCCTACGACCTCGGCTACGAGGCGCTCGCGATCACCGACGAATGCTCGGTGGCCGGCGTGGTGCGCGCGCACGAGGGGCTCAGGGAATACCTCGAAACGCTGGCCCCCACGGAACGACATCCGTTCCGGCTGCTGTTCGGCAGCGAGTTCGCGTTCGAGCGCTTCAAGCTGGTGACGATCGCGCACGACCTCGAAGGCTGGGGCAATCTCTGCGAGTTCATCACCGCGGCGCGCACCACGGCGCCCAAGGGCAGCTACCGCGTGAGCTGGGCGCAAAGCGACGTGGCCTCGCTGCGCGATTGCGAAATTCTTTTCGTGCCGCTGCGCACGCCGGGCGCCATGCCCGATGTTGCAGCGCTCTGCGCCGATGTGGCTGAGGCCGCGCGTCTTTTCGAGGGGCATCTCTGGATCGCGGTCGAGTTGCAGAACGAGCTCGACGACGACCTCTGGCTCGCCGCCTTGCAGCAGGCGAGTGCGCAAACCGGCGTGCCGCTGGTGGCGGCCGGCGACGTGCACATGCACGTGCGTTCGCGCAAGCCGCTGCAGGACGTGATCACCGCCGTGCGCGAAGGCAGGCCGGTGGCCGAGTGCGGCTTTGCGCTGCAGTCCAATGCCGAGCGGCATCTGCGTTCGCGCCTGCGCCTGGCCGAGCTCTATCCGGCCGAGCTGCTCGCCAACACGCTCGAAGTCGCGCGGCGCTGCCGCTTCGATCTCGACGTGATCCGCGAGCACTACAAGTACCCGCTCGAGAGCGTAGCGAGCGGCGAGACGCCGGCCGAGACGCTGGTGCGCAAGACCTGGGAGGGCGCGCGAGTGAAATATCCCGCGGGCATTCCGCAGAAGGTGCGAGCGCAGGTCCAGCACGAGCTCGACCTGATCGTCGAACTTCACTACGAGATGTTCTTCCTCACCGTCGAAGACATCGTGCATTTCGCACGCTCCAAAGACATCCTGTGCCAGGGCCGCGGCTCATCCGCCAACTCGGCCGTCTGCTACTGCCTCGGCATCACCGCCATCGACCCCGATACCGGCCACCTGCTGTTCGAGCGCTTTTTGAGCCGCGAGCGCCGCGAGCCGCCCGACATCGACGTCGACTTCGAGCACCAGCGGCGCGAGGAGGTGATCCAGTACATCTACCAGAAATACGGCCGCGACCGCGCCGCCATCGCCGCGGTCGTGATCTGCTACCGCTCGCGCAGCGCGTTGCGCGACGTGGGCAAGGCGCTGGGCATCGATGCGCGTCTCGTCGACGAGTTCGCCAAGGACCACTACTGGTTCGACCACGTCGTGCTCGACCAGCGCCTCGAAGAAGCGATGCAGCGCGTGAACCTGCGGGAAGACATGCGGAAGCTGTACCAGTGGATCGAGCTCACGCAGCAGCTCAAGGGCTTTCCGCGCCACCTGAGCCAGCACGTGGGCGGCTTCGTGCTCACGCAGACCAAGCTCACGCGCCTGGTGCCGGTCGAGAACGCGTCGATGAAGGACCGCTCCGTCATCCAGTGGGAAAAGGACGATCTCGAGGCCATGGGCATGCTCAAGGTCGACGTGCTGGCGCTCGGCATGCTGAGCGCGATCCGGCGCGCGCTGGCCATGGTCAACGGCTGGCGCAAGACGGCGCTGCAAATGCACCAGATACCGAACGACGACGAGGCCGTGTTCGACATGATCTGCGATGCCGACACCATCGGCGTGTTCCAGATCGAGAGCCGGGCGCAGATGTCGATGCTGCCGCGCCTCAAGCCGAGAACTTATGAAGACCTGGTGATCGAAGTTGCGATCGTGCGGCCGGGGCCGATTCAGGGCGGCATGGTGCACCCGTACCTGAAGAACCGCGAGAAGGTGCGCAAAGGCATTCCCATCGAATACGCGAAGGAAGCTTTGCGCCCCGCGCTCGAGCGCACGCTGGGCGTGCCGATCTTCCAGGAGCAGGTGATGCAGATCGCGATCATCGCCGCCGGCTTCACGCCCGACGAGGCCGATCGCCTGCGTCGCGCGATGGCGGCCTGGAAGCGCAAGGGCGGCATCGACAAGTTCCACGACAAGCTGGTGGAGGGCATGGTCGACAGAGAGTACGACCGCGCCTTTGCCGAAGCCATCTACCAGCAGGTGCTGGGTTTCGGCGACTACGGCTTCCCCGAAAGCCATGCCGCGAGCTTCGCGCTGCTGGTGATCGTGAGCAGCTGGCTCAAGCTGCACGAGCCCGCCTGCTTCCTGGCCGCGATGCTCGACTCGCAGCCCATGGGCTTCTATTCGCCTTCGCAACTGGTGCAGGATGCGCGGCGCCATGGCGTCGAGGTGCGGCCGGTGGATGTGACGGCGAGCGAGTGGGATTGCACCCTGGAGTCGCCGGCGGAGGCGCCACCCGCTGTCAACCCGCGCTTCGCCACCCGCCTCGGCCACCCCCGCCAACCCGCCGTGCGCCTCGGCCTGCGCCGCATCGCCAGCCTCAGCGAGGCCGGCGCGAAGCGCATCCTCGAAGCCCGCGCCGAGGCCGCCTTCAGCAGCACCGAAGACCTGGCCCTGCGCGCCGAACTCGATGCCAAGGACATGGCGGCGCTCGCGGCGGCCGATGCATTGATCACGCTCTCGGGCCACCGCCGCCAGCAGGTGTGGGACGCCACCGCACAGCGCCGCGCGCCGGCGCTGCTCAAGGGCGTGCCCATCCACGAAGCGGCCCTGCAACTGCCCCTCGCGCCCGAGGGCGAGGAGATCGTGGGCGACTACGCCTCGCTGGGCTTCACGCTGCGCCGCCATCCCCTGGCGCTGCTGCGCCCGCGGCTCGCGCGCATGCGGCTATCGAGCGCCGAACAGCTGCGCGAGGTGCCGAGCGGCCAGACCGTGCGCGCCTGCGGCATCGTGATGGGACGCCAGCGCCCGCAGACCGCCAAGGACACCATCTTCGTCACGCTCGAAGACGAGACCGGCAACGTCAACGTGATCGTCTGGAGCCACGTGGTCGAGGCCTGGCGCGAGCCGCTGCTCAAGTCGCACCTGCTCGCGGTGCAGGGTACCTGGCAGCGCGACGTGGACAGCGGCGGCGAGGTGCGCCACCTGGTGGCCACCGGCTTCAAGGACCTCACGCCGCTGCTCGGCCGGTTGGCCAAGAGCAACAAGAGCCGCGATTTCCACTGACAATCGTTCAACGGCCACTGCGGCCAGCAGCGCCGCCTGGAGGTAGTTCCCATGTCTCTTCTTGTCGTTGGCCTCATCTTGTTCCTTGGCATTCATTCGGTGTCCATCGTCGCGCCCGCCTGGCGCGATGCGCAGGTCGAACGGCGCGGCGAGCGAGTCTGGAAAGGCATGTACGCCCTGGCCTCGCTCGCCGGCCTGCTGTTGCTCATCTATGGCTATGGCCTGGCTCGCCAGACGCCGGTGGTGCTTTACACGCCGCCGCCCGCGCTGCGTCATGTCGCGCTGCTGTTGATGCTGCCGGTGTTTCCACTGCTGTTCGCGGCCTACCTGCCCGGGCGCATCCAGCGAACGGTCAAGCACCCCATGCTGCTTGCCGTGGCGCTCTGGGCAACGGCGCACCTGCTGGGCAATGGCACGCTGGCCGACGTGTTGCTGTTCGGGGCTTTCCTCGTCTGGGCAGTGGCCGACTGGATCTCCGTCCAACGCCGCGCTGTGCCACACAGCGTGCCTGGCGCCCCACCGGGTGCTCTGAATGACGTGGTGGCGCTCGCGGGTGGCTTGGTGGTGTATGCCGGCTTCCTGTTTGGGGCACACCGTTGGCTGACTGGGGTGTCGCTGCTCGCTTAGCTACCTCTTCGGCGCGTCCAGCTTCGCCTTCGCCGGGCCGGCCTCCGCGACATCCGCCCATGCCTTGGCATCGAAGCGGAACTCGGCGACGGCGCAGGTGGGCATGTCGATGATCTCGCTCGACAGCCGGTGCGCGAGCTCGGTGAACTCGGGGTTGTGGCCGAAGAGCATCACGCGGTCCAGCTTGTCGTCGAGCGCGCAAATGACGGCCAGCAGGTCGTCCGGGCTGCTGGCGTAGAGCCGCTCATCGACGACGATGTTCTTGCGTGGGTAGCCGATCTCGTCGGCGATGAGTTGCGCCGTCGTCAGCGCCCGCAGCGCCGGGCTCGACACGAGCAGATCGGGTTTCACCCCGCGCTGGGTCAGGCGCTTGCCCATCCTGGGCGCATCATCGCGGCCGCGATCGTTCAATGGCCGCTCCCGATCGGGCAAGGACGGATCGTCGCGACTCGACTTGGCATGCCGCACCAGAAACAAGGTTTTCATGGTCAGCCTTTTCGCCGATGCACTCGGCATGGTGAGGAATATTGTCGGCTGTTGCCTGAGGTGGCGGAAAATTGGATTCCGCCTCTTCGAGCTACCTGGAGTTCCGCCATGGTTGTGCCGTCGCTCTCACATCGCGAACGCGGATTGCTGATCCTGTTCGCCTTGCTGTGGGTGACCGCCATCATTGGGCCCGCGCTGCCGACGCCCGAAATGGCCGCTGCGGCCTTTGCCGACAACCGTGCCTGGCACGGGCTCCCGAACGCGATGGACGTGCTGAGCAATCTGCCCTTTGCGGCGATCGGCATCTGGGGCCTGCTCCGGCTGCGCCGGCTGGACCGGGCTCACAAAGACGCTCAGGACGCCGTGCCGGGCCCGCAGCCCCCGAACCAGCTCCCCGACAACGCGCTCGATTGCGCCTGGATGTTCTTCGCGGGGCTGATCCTCACCGCCGCGGGGTCGGTTTTCTATCACCTGCAGCCCGACGGCCTGCGGCTGGCCGCAGACCGTGCCGGCATGGCGGTCGCGTTCGCCGGCATCCTGGGCCTCGCGGTCTGCGACCGGGTGAGTGCGCGTGCCGGCTGGCCGGCGGCCTGGTTCGCGCTGGCCGGAGGGCTGCTGGCAGTGGGCGTCCATCACGAAACCGGGAACGTGCTGCCGTGGGCACTGGTCCAGTACGGCGGCATGGCGCTGGTCCTGACGCTGGCGCTCGCCAAGCCGATGAGCGGCGCCATCGGGGTCAAGCTGGGCTGGGTGATCTTCTTCTACGGCCTGGCCAAGCTGTTCGAGTTGTCGGACCACGCGATCTACGAGGCGACGCAGCAGCTGATATCGGGCCACACCCTCAAGCATCTGACGGCGGCGCTCGCGGCCCTGCCCGTGCTGCACGCCCTGGGAAGGCAGACCCTGCGAAACCCTGGAGGCGAAGCGATCGTCACGTCGTAGCTGCCCCGCTTGCGCCGGGCCGGTCAATCCCGTACGCTGGGTCGGCAGAGGCAACACGCGATCCCAACCAGCCGTCCGGCGCGCCTACCGGGCGGGAGGAGAACACCCATGCCAAGCCGATCGAACGGCCTCGCGGCCGAAATGGAGACGGTGCGCACACTGGCGCTCGTCGGGGCCTCGGCCTCGGGTAAGACCACCCTGGCCGAGGCCCTGCTTTACAAGGCGGGCGCCATCGGCGCGCCGGGCAGCGTCGAGCGGGGCAGCACCGTCAGCGACCACGATCCGATCGAGCGGCGCATGCAGCATTCGCTCAACGCATCGGTGATGCACCTGACGCATGCCGGCACGCGCATCCACTTCATCGACACGCCCGGCGGGCCCGACTTCCTCGGCCAGAGCCTGCCGGCGCTGGAGGCGGTTGAAACGGCGGCGGTGGTCATCAATGCCGCCACCGGCATCGAGCCGATGGCCGTGCGCATGATGGAGTACGCAGCCTCGCGCCACCTCGCCCGCATGATCATCGTCAACAAGATCGACTCGCAGGGCATCTCGCTGGCGGGCCTGCTGGCCGACATCCAGGCCACCTTCGGCCGCGAATGCCTGCCGCTGAACCTGCCCGACGGGGTCGGCAAGCAGGTGGTGGACTGCTTCTTCAACCGCTTCGGGCAGTCCGACTTCGGCCCCGTCGAAGCGGCGCACCGCGCGCTGGTGGAGCAGGTGGTCGAGGTCGACGCGGCCTTCGTCGACCGCTATCTCGAAGAGGGCGACGTGGATCCGGCCGAGCTGCACGCGCCGCTCGAGCAGGCGCTGCGCGAAGGCCACCTGATCCCGGTGTGCTTCGTCTCGTCGCGCAGCGGCGCCGGCGTGGCCGAGCTGCTGGACGTGATCGTCAAGCTCCTGCCCGACCCGACCGAGGCCAACCCGCCGAACTTCATCGTCGGCGAGGGTGCCGAGGCCAAGCCCATGGAGGCCAGGCCCGACCCTTCGCTGCACGTGCTGGCGCACGTGTTCAAGGTCACGGTCGACCCCTATGTCGGCAGGATGGGCATCTTCCGCGTGCACCAGGGCACGCTCACGCGCGACAGCCAGCTCTACATCGGCGACGGGCGCAAGCCCTTCAAGGTGGGCCACCTGTTCTTGCTGCAGGGCAAGGACCATGTGGAGGTGTCGCGCATGCTGCCGGGCGACATCGCGGCCGTGGCCAAGGTCGACGAGATCCATTTCGACGCCGTGCTGCACGACGCGGCCGAGGACGACCGGGTCCATCTCGCGCCGCTGGAATTCCCGATCCCGGTGCACGGGCTGGCGATCGAGCCCAAGCGGCATGGCGACGAGCAGCGCATGTGGGAGATCCTCGGCAAGCTGGTCGACGAGGATCCCTGCCTGCGGCTGGAGCATGTGGTGGTCACCAACGAGACCATCGTCTACGGCCTGGGCGAGCTGCACCTGCGCGTGCTGCTCGAGCGGCTGCGCGAGGTCTACCGCTTCGAGGTCAACACGCGGCCGCCGCGCATCGCCTACCGCGAGACCGTGACGGTGCCGGCCGAGGGCCACCACCGCCACAAGAAGCAGACCGGCGGCGCCGGCCAGTTCGGCGAGGTGTTCCTGCGCATCGAGCCGCTGCCGCGCGGTTCCGGCTTCGAGTTCGCCGACGAGGTGCGGGGCGGAACCATTCCGAGCCAGTTCATCCCCGCTGTCGAGAAGGGCGTGCGCGAGGTGCTCGAACGCGGCGCGATCGCCGGCTACCCGGTGGTCGACGTGCGCGTGGTGGTCTACGACGGCAAGCACCACAGCGTCGACAGCAAGGACATCGCCTTCGCCACCGCCGGCCGCAAGGCCTTCATCGCGGCCATCCAGGCGGCGCGCGCGATCGTGCTGGAGCCGGTGGTGCAGATCGACATCGCCGCGCCGGACACGGCGATCGGCGACGTCACGGGCGACCTGTCGGGGCGGCGCGGCCTGGTCACGGGCACCTCCAACGGCTCGGCGGGCACGGTGCTGATCCGGGGGCAGGTGCCGCTGTCGGAGCTATCGGGCTACCAGTCGCGGCTCAATGCGCTGACCAGCGGGCAGGGGCGCTACACCATCGAGCTCTCGCACTACGAGGCGGTGCCGCCGGCGCTGCAGCAGACGCTGATGGGACAGCACCGGGTGCGCGACGAGGAGTGAGGCGGAATCGCCTGCGGCGGCCTGAACAGGCCCTAAACCGCCGCATGGCCCCCGGTTGCCGCGGGAGGCATGGCGGCGTCGAGGATCGGCGGGTGCGTCACGATCGATTTGAGCTCGGGCACGGGCTTCGCGAGGCGAGCGAGATCCGGCTGCGGCCGCTGCGTTTCGGGCATGCGCGCGAACGCGGCTTCCATCGCATGCGCCACCGACAGCAGTTCGGCATCGCCGCGGAAGCGGCCCACCAGTTGAAGGCCGAAGGGCATGCCGGCCGCGTCTACGCCGCAGGGCAGGGCGAGCGCCGGGTTGGTGGCCAGCGTCACGACGTAGGTCAGGCCCAGCCAGTGGTAGTAGTTGCGCAGCGGCTGGCCGTTGATCTGATCGAGGTAGGGCAGCGTCCAGGCGAAGGGCGACACCGGCGTGGTCGGCGACAGGATGAGATCGAAGTCCTCGTAGAGCGCCTGGAACGATCGGAAGATGCGCGTCTGCTCCAGGTGCGCCCAGGTGGCGTCTGCCATCGTCATGTTCGCGCCCATCTCGTAGTTGGCGCGCACGTTGGGCCCGAGCGAGTCCGGGTCGGTTTCGTAGGACTCGCGGAATGCCGCGACGAAGCTCGCGGCACGGACCACGTCGAAACAGCGGTCGGCTTCGCCCATGTCGGGCCGCACCGCGTCGACGCTTCGGAACAGGTGGCGGATCGCTGCGATGCGCTGGCGGAACAGCGTGCGGATGCCGTCGTCTACCGGGCAGACGCCGAAGTCTTCGGTGTAGCCGACGCGCAGCGAAGCGAGGTCCGCAGGTGCGAGCTGCGTGAACGTGCGGCCGTCCACCGCATAGGTGAGCGGGTCGCAGGCATGCTGCCCGACCTGGGCGCCGAACTGCAGGCAGGTGTCGGCCACGGTACGCCCCATCGGCCCGATCACCGAGATCGGCGTCCAGCCGAGCTGCCTGCGTTCCACCGGCACCAGCCCCGGCGAGGGACGGAAGCCGACCACCCCGCACAGTGCCGCGGGAATGCGCAGCGACCCGCCGGTGTCGGAGCCGGTTGCCAGCGGCAGCATGCCGGTGGCGAGCGCAGCGGCCGAGCCGCCCGACGAACCGCCCGCATTGCGCATCGGATCGAAGGGATTGCCGGTGGCGCCCCAGACCGGATTGCGCGTGTTGGCGCCGGCGCCCATTTCCGGCACGTTGGTCTTGCCGACCACGATGGCACCCGCGGCGCGCAAGCGCGCGACGAGTGCGTGGTCGCGCGCGGGCACCTGGCCGCGGAAGCGCGGCGAGCCGTAGGTCGTCAGCAGGCCGGCGGTGTCTTCCAGGTCCTTGATGCCGATGGGCAGGCCGTGCAGGCTGCCGAGCGCTTCGCCGCGCAGCACCTGCGCCTCGGCGCGGACGGCCTCTTCGCGCGCGCGCTCGAAGCAGGTGGCGGTGAGCGCGTTGACGGCCGGGTTCAGCGCCTCGATGCGCGCGATGCTGGACTCCAGCACCTCGACGGGCGAGACCTCGCGGCTGCCGATCATGCGGCGCAGTTCGACGGCGGACTGGTCTGGAAGGGTGTTGCCGGATGACATGGATGTGCGAGGCCCAAAGGGAAAAAGGTCAGTCGGGTTTGATCTGCGATTGTTCCGCGATCTTGCGCAGCCGGGTGATGTCCTTGCCGACCATGCCGCTCCAGTCCTTGATGGGCGCATAGGCGGGCTCGAAGCCCACGCCCTTGAGCTTTTCGCGCATCTCGGCGTCCTCCATGGCGGCGGCCAGGGCCTGCTCGAGCTTCTGCTTGACCTCCGGCGGCAAGCCGCGCGGCGCGACCAGCACGATCCAGGAACTCATCTGGTAGCCGGGGTAGCCGCTCTCGGCCACGGTCGGTACATCGGGCAGCAGTGCCGAGCGCGCGGCAGTGGTGACCGCCAGGGGCTTGATCTTGCCGGTCTTGATGTGCGGCACCGCGGCCACCACGCTGTCGAAGGCCAGCGGGATCTGTCCGCCGACCAAGTCGGTCATCGCCGGCGCACTGCCGCGGTAGGGCACGTGCGTGAGCTTGACGCCGGCCGCCGACTTGAACATCTCTCCGGCGAAGTGGGACACGGTGCCGTTGCCGAAGGAGCCGTACATGTACTTGTCGGGCTCGGCCTTGGCGGCTGCAACGAGCTGTTGCACGCTGCTCGCCTGCACCGTCGGATGGGCCACCAGGACCAGCGCCAGGTTGGCCACCATGCCCAGCGGCTCGAAGGCCTTGATCGGGTCGTAGGACAACTTGGGCTGGATGGCCGGATTGAGGGTGTAGGTGGAATTGGAGCTCAAGAGCAGCGTGTAGCCGTCGGGCTTGGCATTCGCCACGAACTGTGCGCCGATGGCGGTGCCCGCGCCGGGCTTGTTGTCGACGATCACCGGCTGCCCGAGCCGTGCCTCGAGTTGCCGCGACAGCAGGCGTCCCATCACGTCGCCCGCACCGCCCGGTGGGAACGGAACGATGATCTGCACCGGCTTTTCCGGATAGCCGGCGGCATGGGCGGACAGCGTGATCGCGAGGGATGCGCAGGCCCATGCTGCGGCATGAAGAAGGGCGCTGATGCGAAGTTGCATGAAAGTCCTTTCGGTGGTGGTTCGAAAATTCTCTTTAACGAGAATTCTCATATCCGAGCAAAGCCGAAAACCTGCATGAATCGTGCCAGTAGAAACCCCTGCGGCGCCGGAGTCAACGCAGTCGCCCCGGCCGGAATGCAAGGGGATCCACGCCATGGGCGAGCAGGTGCGCCGGCGGCGCCTCGTGGTGCAGCAAGGCTGCTGCAAGCTCCGACGCGCCCGCCGCCGTCTGGATGCCATAGCCGCCCTGGCCGGCAAGCCAGAAGAATCCTTCGCAGCTCTCTTCCCAGCCGAGCACGAAGTCGCCGTCCGGCACGAAGGAACGCAGTCCGGCCCACGCATGGCTCGGGCGACGGATCGACAAGGTGGTGGCGCTCTCGATGTGGTGGATGCCCAGGGCCACGTCCAGTTCCTCGGGCACCACGTCGTGCGGCACGACCGGGTCGGCATTGGCCGGGGAACCCAGCAGCTGGCCGGCATCCGGCTTGAAGTAGAAGCTTTCGTCGATGCCGACGACCGCCGGCCATGCCGTGCAGTCGAGGCCCTCGGGTGCCGCGAAGGTGAAGGCGCTGCGCCGCCGCGGTTCGAGCCCGACGCGCGCGGCCTTGCACAGGTCCGCGATCTGGTCGGCCCACGCACCTGCGGCGTTGACCAGGGTACGCGCTTGCACCTGCTGGCCGTCGGCCAGGCTCAGCTGCCAGAAGCCCTCGGTACGCACCGCCGCCGCGAGCTCCGCGTTGCAGCGCAGCGTGCCGCCGCGGGCCCGCATGCCCTTGAGGTAGCCCTGATGGAGTGCATGGACGTCGATGTCCTGTGCATCCTGCTCGAAGATGGCCGCATGCACGCGATCGGCGCGCAGCACCGGCACCATGGAAACGGCCTCCTCGCCGGTGACGAGGCGGACGTTCGCAGCGTTGCGCGACAGCGCCTCGAAAGTCGCCTGCAGCTCCTGCAACTGGGCCTCGCTGGCGATGTAGAGCGCGCCGCGCGGCGTGAGCAGCGGATGCGCGGCGAAGCCTTCGGGTGGTTGCTCGTAGAACGCGCGGCTCGCGCGCGTCAGCGCCCGGATGGCCGGCGTGCCGTAGCTTTCCATGAACATCGCGGCGGAGCGGCCGGTCGAGTGATAGCCGGGCTGGGACTCGCGCTCCAGCACGATCACACTGGAGCGCCCGGCCAAATGGAATGCGAGCGATGCGCCGGCGATGCCGGCGCCGATCACTGTGAAGTCGAAGGAAGGCGGCGTGCTCATGGAATCTGAATTCTCATTTACGAGAATTATCGTTCCGGGGCACAGGTACGGTCAAGCCGCGCCCCGTGCGCCATAATGCGCCGCCCCATGGTCCGTCCCTTGCGTCCTCCGCCCACGCCACCCGCGAAGAAATCGCGCCGCACCAGATCGGCCGCCGCGCCCGTCGAATCGATAGGACGCGATGTCATGGGCGAGCGGCTGCGTTCGATCCGCAAGGCCGCCAAGCTCACGCTGAAGGAGTTGTCCGCTCGTTCGGGCGTGGCCTTGTCCACGCTTTCGAAGATGGAGCTCGGGCAGATCTCCATCAGCTACGAGAAATTCGCCGCTGTCGCGCGGGCGCTGAACGTCGATATCTCGCGCCTGTTCGATCCGGCCGCGCGCCGCATGGGCAAGGCGGCGCCGACCTTCGTTCATTCGGCGCTCGACAGTTCGCCGAGCTATGCCAGCGACCAGTACGAATACCGGATGCTGTGCACCGACTATCCGGCGAAGACCATGGAGCCGATGCACGGCCGCATCCTGGCGCGCCACGAAAACGAGTTCGCCGATTTCATCCGGCATCCCGGCCACGAGTTCTGCATGGTCTTGTCCGGCGCCGTGCGCATCCGCTTCGAGACCGGCGAGTCGGTGCTGGTGCGGCGCAACGAGTCGGTCTACTTCGACAGCAGCGTGGGGCATGTCTATCTCTCGGTCGGGAAGACGCAGGCGCAGGTGGTGGTGGTCATGTCCGGGTCTGCGGGCCAGCGCCCGTAGCCGCGCCCGCACTCGCCTCGGCCGCTGCTTTTCGCTAACCTTGCGCGATGACAGCAGCACTCGCCTCGCAGGGCATCGACGTCAACGCACCCATCGGGCCGCCGCCGCCCGCGCCCGATCTGCCGATCCCGCCAACGCCCGCGCAACCGCCACCGCCGCCGCCCGAGGGCGACCCGCCGGCGGTTGATCCGCCGATGACCGAGCCGGGCGCGCCGCCGCCGGTGGCCGATCCGCCGCCCGGCGCGGCGGCGCTGGGGCGCCTGCATGCGCGCCGCCTGCGCGAGGTCTATCGCTCGGCCGGCTGGCCTTGCTGCGACGCCATCGAGGTCGACCTGCTGGCCGCCGGCCTGCTGGAACGCGTGCGCTCGGCGCCGGGCCACGAAACGCTGCGCGTCACCGATGCCGGCATCGCGCACATTGCGGGCACGCTGGTCGTCAACCGCGCGGTGCTCTCCAAGCACGAGGCGCTGGTCGAGCAGGTCGCGCGCGAGATGACGCGCGCCGGCCGCGTGGCCTGGCGGGCCTTAAGCCTGCGGGCGCGGCTGCCGGCCGCGAGCGAGGGCGACAAGCCGCGCTGGTGCATCGCGCGGCCGGACGTCTTCTCGATCCGCAACACCAGCGTCGAGGCCTATGCGCAACCGATCGTCCACGAAGTCAAGGTCAATCGCGCCGACCTGCTGAGCGACCTGCGCAAGCCTGACAAGCGCGCTGCCTACCTCGACCTCGGCGGCGAGTGCTGGTACGTGTTGGGCTGCGATGCGAAGGGCCGGCCCATCGGCGAGCCCGACGAGATTCCGGCCGAATGCGGCGTGCTGATCGCGCAAGAGGGCCGGCTGGTCGTGGCGCGCTCGGCCGTGCACCGCGCGCTGCCGCGCATGCCCTTCAGCCTCTGGATGGCCCTGGCCAAGGCGCAACCGGTGCCGGGCTTCGACGACGAGTCGCAGGATCTGCTGGCCGGCGTCGACGACTGAGGGTGTTTGCGCGGGCTCTCAGGTCGTGTAGTCGCCGCTGGCCTCGGGCTGGAACAGGATCTCGACCACCTCGGCGCGGCCTTCCTCGCCGCTCGGCAAAGTCCAGCTCGCCACCGCGCCGAGCCGCAAGCCGATCAGGCTCATGCCGACCGGCGAGAGCACCGAGACGAGGCCGGCGCCGGGGTTGGCATCCTTGGGGTAGCAGAGGGTCAGCTTGTGGCGCCGGCCCGAGGGCACATCCGCGATGGTCACTTGCGAATACATCGTGACGACATCCGCCGGCACTTCGCGCGAGCGCAGCAGTTCGGCGGCATCGAGGAGAGCTTCGAGCCCCGGGTGGGATTTTTCGTCGAGCAGCTTGCTGAGACGAAGGTGATCGAGTTCGGTGAGCGTGCGCTCGCCGCGAAGGGTGGTCGTCGATGACATGAAGCACTCCAATCGAATGCGAGCCGCAAAGGGTCGCTGTCGCGCGGGGCTTAAGCCCGGCGATCGATGGTTGCGCTAAACGAGAAGAGGGAAGGGCGATCGCCGGGCGGGGGAAAGTGCGGCTGGCGTGCGCTCAGCGGGCCGGGTCGCCTTGCCGTCGGCTGCGTGCGTGCGCCGGCCTGCCGCGAGGGCGGCGGGGGCTGCAGCGGGGCAGTCAGTGACGAGGAGGGTGGTGGCCGGGAAGCGCATGCGACCCATTGTAGGAGGCGGCGCGAGGGCGGCTTGGCGGATGACCCTTCGAGGAGTGCCGAGATCGAGCGGGTCAGGCGGCCGCGCCGCGCAATGCGTCAGCCCATGTGGGAGAGACGCGCTGAGATGCCAGTTCGAGCGGAAGCCCCGGGATCGTCAGCAGCCGCAAGGCCTCGACGGCCGTGTAGTCCTGATTGCCGGCCAGGAAGCGCATTCTGCAGCCGCCGATGGAGATACTGTCGCCATCGACAAGATGCTGCGTCTCCACCTTGACGTCGTTCACGTAGACGCCGTTGCTGCTGGCCAGATCCTTGATCGTCACGAATGGACCGTCGAGGACCAGCGCGGCATGGAGACGGCTGACTCTTTCATGCCTGATGACGATGTCGTTGCCCGAGGCCCGCCCGATGCTGGTTTCCGGCTTGCGCAGTTTGATCTGCCTGGTGGTGTTGGCGCTGATCAACAAGAGGAGTTTGGGCATGTCTCGCGTTCCGTTCTGTCGTTGTGTACCGGCAGATCGACGAACGCTGGAGCGCCAGGCACGCGTCTGCAGACCTCTGTCCGTCCCTTCAATGGGGGCGGATTGGAGGTCGGCAGAGGTTAGGGATGAGCGCTTCGGGAGTAAAACGCTTTGGGTGAATGGGATGCATCGATGGTGCGAATACGTCCTCGAAGCAACGCATGAAGGCCGACTCCGGGCCGTGACGATCGATACCACCAGCGCAATGAAAACGGCCCCTGCGAGAGGGGCCGTGATGCGCAATGGTCGGGGTTTGGAGCGGGTGAAGGGAATCGAACCCTCGTATGAAGCTTGGGAAGCTGCCGTTCTGCCATTGAACTACACCCGCAGCAGGCGCGGATTCTACTGCGGTCGCTGCCGCCTGAGCGCTCAGCGTGGCACGCGCTGCGTCACTCCGGGAACTGCACCACCGGCCCCGCAGCCCTCTTGCCGGGCGGCACATAGGCGGGTGCCGGCGAACCGCCGGGGCCTAGCGAGCGGGTGAATGCATAGATGGCCTTCAGGTCGGCATCGCTCATGGCGCGGACATTGAACCAGGGCATGGGTGGCCGCGGCCGCATGTTGCGCGCATGGTGGATCCACTGCTGCTCGCTCATGCTGGCCATCATCAGGCGCAGGTTGGTGGCATAGGTCGTGCCCCAGGGACCCGCCCAGCCCAAGGAATCGCCCGTGAGCCAGAGCTTCTCGTCGACCTGGCCGTTGCTGGGTCCGTAGTTCGGCGTGTGGCAATCGTTGCAACCGGCGACCTGTATCAGGTAGCGGCCGCGGCGCAGTTGGTCCTTGCCGGCTTCCGCCGGCCCGGCCAAGGTGCCGGCGCAGGCGAGAAGGGCGAATGCGGCGGCAACGAATTTCGGGTGCGCTGTCATGGAGAACTCCTTGGGCGTGATCGGCGGGGAAGAATCGTTTCCTTCGGCTTGCGCTGAACCGGCCTGGCCGGCGCCTGACCAGGCTGCGCCGCAGCCGCGACCAGCGCCCGGATCGCCCAGCGCCTGACCTTGCGCGCCTCGGCGTCGTCGAGTCGAAGCACATCCTTGAAGACCACCATGGCCTCGGGACCGATCACCAGTGCGAGCGCGTGCTTGAGGTTCTTCAGCGCCGCCGGCTTGATGGAGCCGTTCGCCGGCGCGAGCGCGGCTTCGAGCAGCGGCGTGCGGCGGTTCTGGCGTGCCGGCAGCTGCGCGTCGGTTTCGCCGCGGGCGCTTCGCTCCAGCGACTGCGCCAGCATCATTCGCAGCGGCGCCTCGTTGGCCGCGATCATCGTGTGCAGCGCGTCGTCCACGTGTTCGAGACGGGCGACCACGTCGTCCGCCGGCGCGCCGCGCAGCGCATCCTCCGCCTGCGGCGTCTCGATGTCGATCGATGCCTCCAGATGCAGCGCTTCGACGTTCGGAAAATAGCGGTAGGCAGTGGCGCGCGAAACCAGCGCCTCTTCGGCGATCTCCTCGAGCGTCGGCCGGCGTCCCTGTTTCGTCAGTTGCGATGCGGCCTGCAGCAGGGCCTTGCGGGTGCGCTGCTTCTGCTGCGGGCGGCCTTCGTTTCCCGCCATGCTCAGCCCACCTGGGGCAACTGCTGCAGGATGGCGCCCAGGTCGACCCAGACGTTCTCCCGGCGAATGTCGCCGTTGTCGGCGAACTCGATCACGTGCAGCAGGCGAAAGGCCAGCGGACGGTCGCGGCCGTCCATGCCGAAGGGGTGGCCCGGCGCCCGGCCGCTCCATAGCGAATCGTCGACCATGAAGTTGTCGCCGTAGAGGCGGCGCCTGGATTCGACCTTGCCTTCGGACAGGTCGGCGAACAGCGTCTCGTAGAACGGGCGCGCGCCTTCGCGGCTGCGGCTGGGGCCGCTGGGCCAGCCGACCACGTCGTGCTCGACGTCGGCGGTGAGCGTGGCCAGCACACCCTCCACGTTGTCCTGGGCTTCGAAATTGAAATGCTCGTCGAGCTTGCGATCCATTTCGCTGCGGGTCAGTGCCATGGTGAGTGTCCTTGCGGGTTGAAGCGCCAGCATCGTAATGAGATTTCAGTCTCATTACAAGAAAGTAATCTCATTTGATCCGAGAGCGCCCCAGCCCGCCACCGTCCGGACGCACGGATAGATTTCAAGGACGCCGGGTCAGGTGCGGGAGCGGCCAGATCGCAAGAATGAGCCTCCGGCTCTTCAACGCGTTCACTCCGGGAGCACCCCATGACCTCTCTGACCTACCAGACGCTGGACAAGGACGTCCGGCAACTCCAGCAGTCCGACGTCGCCGCTTTCGCGGCGCAGATCAGCGGCGGGGTGTTCGGCGCTGCCGATGCCGCCTACGACGAAGCGCGCAAGGTTTGGAACGGCACGGTCGACCGCCGACCGGCGCTGATCGCGCGGTGCATGAAAGACAGCGATGTCCAGGCCGCCGTGCGTTTCGCCGCGGCGCACAAGATGCTGCTCAGCGTGCGCGGCGGTGGCCATCACATCGCGGGCAATGCGGTCGCGGAGGGCGGGCTGATGATCGACCTGTCGGGCATGCGCACGGTCGTGATCGATGCCGCGAAGCGCACCGCGCGCGTCGCCGCGGGCGCGCTGCTCGGCGACTTCGATCGCGAGGCGCAGGCCCACGGCCTGGCCACGCCGCTCGGCATCAATTCCACCACCGGCGTGGCCGGGCTCACGCTCGGCGGCGGCTTCGGCTGGCTGACGCGCCGCCATGGCCTGACCATCGACAACCTGTTGCGCGCCACCGTCGTGATCGCCGACGGCACCGAGCGCGTCGCCTCGCCCACCTCGGAACCCGAGCTGTTCTGGGCCTTGCGCGGCGGCGGCGGCAATTTCGGCGTGGCGACCTCGTTCGAGTTCCAGCTGCATGAGGTCGGCCCCGAGGTGTACTCGGGCCTGGTGGTCTATCCGTTTGCGCAGGCGCAGCAGGTCCTGCGCGCGTGGCGCGACTTCACGGCCGGCGCGCCCGACGAGCTGAGCGTGTGGACGGTGATGCGCAAGGCGCCCCCGCTGCCCTTCCTTCCCGAATCGGTCCACGGCACGGAGGTGGTGATCTTGCCGCTCGTCTACAGCGGCGATGTCGAAGCCGGCGAGCGCGCCGCCGCGCCGGTGCTGCAGTTCGGCGATCCGCTCGGGACTGCGCTGGGGCCGACGCCCTATGTCGGCTTCCAGTCGGCCTTCGATCCGCTGCTCACGCCGGGCAGCCGCAACTACTGGAAGTCGAACAACTTCAGTACGCTGAGCGATGCGGCGCTCGACCTCGTGATCGCTTCCGTCGGCCGGCTGCCGGGGCCGGCGTGCGAGATCTTCATCGCCCAGCTCGGCGGCGCGATGGCGCGCGTGAAACCCGATGACACGGCTTTCGTCGGGCGCGATGCGCGCTACATCATGAACGTGCATGGCCGCTGGTCCGACGCGGCCGACGACGAGCGCGTGCGCGCATGGGCGCGGCAGGTTTTCCAGGATGCTGTGCCACACGCCACCGGCGGCGGCTACGTCAATTTCCTGACGGAGGACGAGGCTGAGCGCGTCGCGGGCAGCTACGGCGCGAACTACCCGCGCCTGCAGGCCGTGAAGCGGCAATTCGATCCGGGCAACCTGTTCCGCATGAACCTGAACATCGAGCCGGCGCCTTGAGCGCGTTGCGCCTTCGTCAGTGCGCGGCGGCCGAACGCGCGTGCCGGTGCTTGCGCAGCAACTCGAGCGGCACATCCATCGCGTGCGCCGCCGCCGCCTTGGCGCGATCGGCGTACGGATGCTCGGCCCCGACCTCCGCCGGCGACCAGCCGCAGCGGCGCAGCACGTGGTTGAAGGCATGCGCGCTGGTCCGCAGGTCGGACTTCTGCGTGCGGAAGGTGAAGGCGAGCGAGACGGACAGGTCGGGGCCGGTATGGACGCGGTGGGGCGCGATGAAGGGATGGTGCACGCCGAAGCCGGGCCGCAGTTCGTAGCGCATCGCCTTGGCTTCGAAGGAGGGCTTGTAGCTCGGGCGCTGGCTCTCGAAAGCCGCGAGCAGGCGGTCCTTCTCGGCGGCGCTCATGATCTCGTCGTCGCGCGGATTCCAGAGCATCACTTCCTTCTCGCCGCGCACCTGCAGCAGGAAGTTCATCTCGCGGTCCATGTGGTAGGGCGTGACCGCGTCGCGCGTCGAGATGAAGACGTAGGTCGAGTACCAGGTGATCACCGGATCGATGTCTTCGATGGCCGCGGCGATCTCGGCCAGCAGGTCCTCCAGCACCGGCCGGTAGCCCGCATCGCGCTCCGGGTTGTAGATGCAGATGTAGGCCTTGCGTTCTTCGAATTGCTCCAGCACGTCGTCGAAGCGCAGGCCCTCGCGGTAGCGCTCGTAGGAGGAGTCGAAATTCGCATCGCCGGGAATGGCGCCGACGCGGTACTGCACCTGCCCGCGCGGCAATCGCCGGCAGAGCGCGAACAATGCGTCCAGCGAGAAGCTGGGGTGTTCGCAGAGATGGTGATGGATCAGGAACGGCCGCAGGTTGTACGAACTGCGCACCACGTCGGGCTCGAACTCGAGCAGGTGTTCCGGCTGTCGCCGCGCTCGTGCTGCAAGGGTGGCGGCCTGTTCTCTTGTGACGAATTCACCGAGCATGATGACCTCCTCAGGCCAACCGATCCTGCCGTGCGCGTGACGCGCCGGCGCCGAGCTGTTCGGCGAAAGAGTACTCCTTTTGTTTTCAATTTTCCAGCGGCTTGGCATCAGCTTCGCTTCGCGCGCCACCTGCGAAGAAGCAGCCCATACACCCCAAAATTGAGCACGGCGACGAATGTGCCCGACGCGATCTGCGCGCCGCGGGTGAGGCCTTCGGGATAGATCGCGCCGAGCAGGTAATGGTCGATGAAGCCGCCGCTGTAGCCGGCCTGGCCGGCCGCGAGCCGCAGTTCGTTCTCGAGCGGCGTCAGCGGGCAGTACCCTCCGGTCCATGCCACCCATGCGCCCCACAGCACCGCCGGCAGGTGCAGCCAGGCGAGCCGCGGCCAGCGCCACACGAGCAGGCCGCCCGCCACCACGAACAGGATGAAAAGGCCGTGCAGCACCAGTACGGCGTCGGCCAGCAGGCGGTCGTTCATGGGCCCGAGCATAGGTCTTCGCCATACCAACAGGGGCGGTCGGGGCACGGGGCCAAACCTATAATCGAATGTTCAAGCAAATCAAGCAGTTAGGTGGGTTCGATGCAGGGGCTGCCCGCTCGGCCGCCTCTCTCAGAAGTCCAGTCCAAGATGAGCCAGCCCACCTTCAGCGTTGCGGATATCCGCAAGTCCTTCCTCGATTTCTTCGCCTCCAAGGGCCATACCGTGGTGCCGTCGAGTTCGCTGGTGCCCGGCAACGACCCGACGCTGATGTTCACCAACTCGGGCATGGTGCAGTTCAAGGACGTGTTCCTCGGCACCGACAAGCGCCCCTACGTGCGCGCGGCCTCGGTGCAGGCCTGCCTGCGCGCCGGCGGCAAGCACAACGACCTCGAGAACGTCGGCTACACCGCGCGCCACCACACCTTCTTCGAGATGCTGGGCAACTGGAGCTTCGGCGACTACTTCAAGCGCGAGTCGCTCACCTGGGCCTTCGAGCTGCTGACCCAGGTCTACAAGCTGCCGGCCGAGAAGCTCTGGGCCACCGTCTACATCGAGGACGACGAGGCCTACGACATCTGGACCAAGGAAATCGGCCTGCCCCCCGAGCGCGTGGTGCGCATCGGCGACAACAAGGGCGGTCGCTACATGTCCGACAACTTCTGGATGATGGCCGACACCGGCCCCTGCGGCCCGTGCTCGGAAATCTTCTACGACCACGGCCCCGAGATCGCCGGCGGCCCGCCCGGCTCGCCCGATGAAGACGGCGACCGCTACATCGAGATCTGGAACAACGTGTTCATGCAGTTCGACATGCAGCCCGACGGCAGCGTGAAGTCGCTGCCCGCGCCCTGCGTCGACACCGGCATGGGCCTGGAGCGCCTGGCCGCGATCCTGCAGCACGTGCACAGCAACTACGAGATCGACATCTTCGCTGCGCTGATCAAGGCTGCCTCGCGCGAAACCGGCGAGAAAGACCTCGACAACAAGAGCCTGCGCGTGATCGCCGACCACATCCGCGCCACCGCCTTCCTGGTGGCCGACGGCGTGATCCCCAGCAACGAGGGCCGCGGCTACGTGCAGCGCCGCATCGTGCGCCGCGCGATCCGCCACGGCTACAAGCTGGGCCAGAAGAAGCCCTTCTTCCACAAGCTGGTGCCCGACCTCGTGGCGCTGATGGGCGACGCCTATCCGAAGCTCGTGGCCGACGAGAAGCGCATTACGGAGACGCTGAAGGCCGAGGAAGAACGCTTCTTCGAGACGCTGGCCAACGGCATGGAAATCCTCGACGCGGCCCTGGCCGATGGCGCCAAGGTGCTGCCGGGCGAAGTGGCCTTCAAGCTGCACGACACCTACGGCTTTCCGCTCGACCTCTCGGCCGACGTGTGCCGCGAGCGCGGCGTCGAGGTCGATGCGGCCGGCTTCAACGCGGCGATGGAAAAGCAGAAGGCCGCCGGCCGCGCCGCCGGCAAGTTCAAGATGGACCGCGCCGTCGAGTACAGCGGCGGGGCCAATACCTTCACCGGCTACGAGCACCTCGAAGAAGAGGCCAAGGTCGTGGCCCTCTACTACGAAGGCGCGCCGGTGCAGGAACTGAAAGAAGGCCAGCCCGGCATCGTGGTGCTCGACACCACGCCCTTCTATGCCGAGAGCGGCGGCCAGGTCGGCGACCAGGGCGTGCTGGTGGCCGAAGGCGTGCAGTTCGGCGTCGACGACACGCAGAAGATCAAGGCCGACGTGTTCGGCCACCATGGCACGCAGACGCAGGGCACGTTGAAGGTGGGCGATGCCGTCACCGCGCGCGTCGACACGATGCTGCGCGCCGCCACCATGCGCAACCACAGCGTCACCCACCTGATGCACAAGGCGCTGCGTGAGGTGCTGGGCACGCACGTGCAGCAGAAGGGCTCGCTGGTCGATGCCGACAAGACGCGCTTCGACTTCGCGCACAACGCGCCCGTCAGCGCAGCGCAGATCCTCGAGATCGAGAAGCGCGTGAACGCCGAGATCCTGGCCAACCAGGCGACCCAGGCGCGCCTGATGGACATGGAGTCGGCCCAGCAGACCGGCGCCGTGATGCTGTTCGGCGAGAAGTACGGCGACACCGTGCGCGTGCTCGACATCGGTTCCAGCCGCGAGCTGTGCGGCGGCACGCACGTCGCGCGCACCGGCGACATCGGCCTGTTCAAGATCGTGAGCGAAGGCGGCGTGGCCGCCGGCGTGCGCCGCATCGAGGCGCTGACCGGCGCCAATGCGCTGGCCTATCTGCAGGAGCTCGAGGCGACGGTGAACAGCGTGGCCGCCACGCTGAAGACGCCGGCCTCGGAGCTGCAGCCGCGCCTCACGCAGGTGCTCGATCAGGTGCGCGCGCTGGAGCGCGAGGTCGGCGCGCTCAAGGGCAAGCTCGCTTCGTCCAAGGGCGACGAACTGCTCGCGCAGGCGGTGGACGTGGGCGGCATCAAGGTGCTCGCCGCCAAGCTCGACGGCGCCGATGCCAAGACGCTGCGCGAGACCATGGACAAGCTCAAGGACAAGCTCAAGACCGCGGCCATCGTGCTGGCGGCCGTCGACGGCGGCAAGGTGCAGATCGCCGCCGGCGTCACGGCCGACACCATGGGCAAGGTGAAAGCGGGCGAGCTGGTCAACTTCGTCGCCCAGCAGGTCGGCGGCAAGGGCGGCGGCAAGCCCGACATGGCCATGGCCGGCGGCACCGATGCGGCAGGCCTGCCGGCCGCGCTGCAGTCGGTGCAGGGCTGGGTCGCGGAACGGATCTAGCGCACATGGCCGAGCCCGAGTCCGAGCCGGTGCCCGTCGACGTGCTCGTGATGGGTGCCGGCACCATCGGCTGCTTTATCGGCGGCTGCCTGGCGGCGGAGGGCGTGCGCGTGGTCTTCGTCGGCCGCCCGCGCGTGCTTCAGACGCTCGCGCGGCGCGGGATCACGCTCAGCGATCTCGACGGCATGGAGCGCCACGTGCCGCCCGACGCGTTGCATCTCGAGGAGCGGGTGCCTCTGGGCATACGGCCCTCGCTGGTCCTCCTGACCGTGAAGAGCAGTGCGACGGCCGAGGCCGCGGCCGCGCTGGCCGAGGCGCTGCCGGCCGGCACGCCGGTGCTTTCGCTGCAGAACGGCATCTCGAATGCGGCCGTCGCATCGAAGATCGCACCCACGCTCTATGTGCTGCCCGGCATGGTGCCGTACAACGTCGCGGAGATCGAACCCGGCAGCTTCCACCGCGGCACGGTCGGCCGGCTGGCCGCCCGGCGCAGCAGGGCGCTGCGGCCCTGGCTGGCCGTGTTCGAGCGTGCCGGCGTACCGGTCGACGCCTATGACGACATGCTGTCGGTCCAATGGGGCAAGCTGCTGCTCAATCTCAACAACCCGATCAACGCGCTCTCGGGCCTGCCGCTGCGCGAGCAGCTGCTGGACCGCGGCTACCGCCGCTGTCTGGCGGCCCTGATGGACGAAGCGCTGGATGCCCTGGCGTGGGCCAACATCGCGCCGGCGCAGCTCGCGGCGGTGCCGGCGCGGCGCCTGCCGTTCATGCTGCGCCTGCCGACGCCGCTGTTCCGCCTGGTCGCGGCGCGCATGCTGCGCATCGACGACAAGGCGCGCTCCAGCATGGCCGACGACCTGGCGCTCGGCCGGCGCACCGAGATCGACGCGCTGTGCGGCGAGGTGGTGCGGCTCGCCAAGTCGAACGGTGCCCGCGCGCCGATCAACGAGAAGATGGTGGCGCTGCTGGAAGCCTGGCCCGAGCGGCCGGAGCACTTGTCGGCACAACGATTGCAATCGGCGCTGGGTTTGACATAGACGGCAAGGATTCGCATGCAAGTACTGATTCTGGGCAGCGGGGTGATCGGCACCACCGTGGCCTACTACCTCGCCAAGGCCGGCCACGAGGTCACCGTGCTCGACCGCCAGCGGGCGCCGGCGCTGGAGACCAGCTATGCCAACGCCGGCGAGGTGTCGCCCGGCTACTCGGCGCCCTGGGCCGGGCCCGGCGTGCCGCTCAAGGCGATCAAGTGGCTTTTGATGCGGCACAGCCCGCTGGTCATCAGGCCGATGCTCGATCCCGCGATGTGGCGCTGGGGGATCGCGATGCTGTGCAACTGCACGCATGCGCGCTACGAACTCAACAAGGGCCGCATGGTGCGCCTGGCCGAATACAGCCGCGACTGCCTCCAACAGCTGCGCGCCGACACCGGCATCCGCTACGACGAGCGCGCGCTAGGCACGCTTCAGCTGTTCCGCACGCAGAAGCAGCTCGACGGCACCGGCAAGGACATCGAGATCCTCAAGGCCTACGGCGTGCCCTACCAGTTGCTGGACCGCGAGGGCTGCGTGCGGCACGAGCCGGCGCTGGCCGCGGTGAGGGAGAAGTTCGTCGGCGGCCTGCGCCTGCCGGGCGATGAAACCGGCGACTGCTTCAAGTTCACGCAGGCGCTGGCGCGGCTGGCCGAAGCGGCGGGCGTGCGCTTTCGCTTCGGCGTGGGCATCACCGACATCGCGCGCGACGCCGCCGGCGTGACCGCCGTCCATACCGAGGCCGGCCCCTTTCGCGCCGACCGCTACGTGGTGGCGCTGGGCAGCTACTCGCCGAAGCTGCTGAAGCCGCTGGGCATTCGCCTGCCGGTGTATCCGGTCAAGGGCTTCTCGATCACGGTGCCGATCGCCGACGCGGCGATGGCGCCCGAGTCGACGGTGATGGACGAGACCTTCAAGGTCGCCGTGACGCGGCTGGGCGACCGCATCCGCGTCGGCGGCACGGCGCAGCTCTCGGGCTACGACCTGCGGCTGAACGACCGGCGGCGCGACACGCTGGAGCACGTGGTCACCGATCTGTTCCCGCAGGGCGGCAGCGTCGAAGGCGCGGAGTTCTGGACCGGCCTCAGGCCGATGACGCCCGACGGCACGCCCATCCTCGGCGCCACGCCTATTTCGAAGCTGCTGCTGGCCACCGGCCACGGCACGCTGGGCTGGACCATGGCGGCCGGCACGGGCCGCGTGATGGCCGACCTGATCGGCGGCCGCTCGCCCGAGATCGATATGGAAGGATTGGGCCTGGCGCGCTACGCCTGAACGGCCGCAGGCGCCACGCTGGCGCCCTGGATGCGATGCCGCGCCAGCGCCTCGGCCACGAAGCCGCTGGCCTTCATCTCCTCGACGAAGGCGGCCAGCGCGGCGGCCGCTTCCGCGCCGCGCGAGGCCGGCGTGCCCATCGCCTGCTGGATCACCATGAAGCGCCCCGGCAGCAGGCGCAAGCCGGGCGTGCGTCCGGCCTCGGCCTCGAGCACCTGCCGAATGCCGGCCGCCACCTCGACCTGGCCCGCGTGCAGGCTCTCGAACACGCCCTTGGCGCCCTGTACGCGCTCGATCTGCGCCTCCTTGATCTCGCGCGTGAGGAAGAGGTCGTAGGCGCTGCCGGTGCCGACCGCGATGCGGACATCGCCCTGGTCCACCTGCTCGTTGCGCCGGATCGGCGAGGCCGCGGGCACCAGGTAGCTGCCCTCGATCAGCACATAGGGCGCGGTGAAGCGCAGGCCCTCGCTGCGCGCCGGATCGATCGCGAAGAAGCCGATATCGGCCTGCTCGTTGCGTACTGCATCGACGGACGCGGCCGCCTTCTCGAACACCACCAGCCCGATCGGAACGGACAGGCGTTCTGCAAGAGCACGCGCCAGGTCGACCGAGACGCCGGCCGGGTCGCCGCTGGCTGCATCCTTGTTCGCGAGGATCGGATTGCCGAGGTTGATGGAGGCACGCAGCGTGCCGGTGGGCGCAAGGGCCGAGACGATGGCGGGGGTGATCGGCGAGCTCATGGTCGTTGCGGGCGTCGGTGGTTGATCGGGGCCGCGCCAGTTTACGGGCCGCGTGCCACGATCGCTTCGAGCCCGGTGCGTTCGATCACCGGCGCGGCGGCCGGCGAGTTTATGTAGCGGATCAGCTGCCGCGCCGCCTCGGGCTGCTTGGCGCCGGTCGCGATGCCGGCCGAGAACACCGTGACGCGCTGCACTTCCGCCGGCAGCGGTCCGATGTAGTCGATGCCCTTGATGGGCAGCAGCTCGCTGACCTGCTGCAGGCCCAGCGCCGCATCGCCGCGTGCGACCACGGTGCCGACGCGTTCGCTGAGGATGCGCTGGCTCTTCGGCTTCACCTGGTCCTCGATGCCCAGCTTCTTGAGCAGCTCGGTCTCGTAGTAGGTGCCGCTGGCGCTGGCCGAATAGGCGATCGACGGCGCCGCGAGCAGCGTGCGCTTGAGTGCATCGACCGTGCTGATGTCGGGCTTGGGCGTGCCGGTGCGCACCGCGAAGCCGATCGACGAGCGCACCAGATCGACCTGGCTGCCGGACACCACCTTGCCCTGCGCCACCAGCGCGTCGAGGGCAGGGCGCGCAAGGATCACGATGTCGGCCGGCTCGCCGCGCGCGAGGCGGCTCGGGATCGAGTCGCTGGCCGCGCCCATCGAGGCGCCGTAGGCGGTCTGCACCTTGCGGCCGTTGGCTTTTTCGTAGCCGGGCGTGAGCTCGTTATAGGCGGCGGTGAAGCCGCCCGAGGTCATGACGTGGATCGGTTCGGCAGTGATGTCGGGCTTGCCGCCGAGGCTGCCGCAGCCGGCGAGGGCGAGGGCAGCGAGCAGCAATGCCGCGCGGCGCGTGAGCGTGGGAAAAGTCATTGGCGTCTCCTGGGTTGTCTGCCAGCCATCGTAGGGCTGGAAGCTGTCAGGCGGTCCGCCCCGCTCCGCCACCCCACATTTCTGCGGCGACTTCGACAGGATCGCGCTGCCCGTACGAGGCGTAGATGTCCTTCGCGAACTCCGCCGATTGCTCGGGATCGGCAAGCCCTTCGGACAGGCGGCACCACTCGGCCAGGAAGGCACCGACCCATTGACTCATGGGATCGGTCATCGAACTAGCTGTCGAAGCTCACACGGGTGGCGATCAGCACGCCATCGACGACCTGCGCGCCCTCGACGCTCACGCGCACCCCGTTGCCCAGGTTCGACGCGGCGCCGTTGACGAACACGACGCCCGGGCCGCCGGCATTCACGAGTTGTCCTCGTACCCAGAAGCTCGATGCGGAGCTGAAGTTGCCGATGGCCCCGATCAGGGTGAACGACGCCGGCCCGCCGGTGCCAGGGATATGCCTGATCTTGAGCTTGGTCGCCTTGAGGATGCCGTTGGACATCGTGCCGGCAACGTCCACCTTCACGCCATTGCCGACCGAGCCGGCCGGCCCGCCGGTGATCTGCGCGGAAGAGGCGTCCACCGGCGTGCCCAGCACCCGAAGCGAACCCAGTCCCGCGTAGTCAGTGACGACGCCTGCGAGCTGGACCGGCGTGGCGTTCGCCGTCGGCACCGGGTACCACCACTGCACGAGGGTGGCAGGCAGGCGGCCCGGCAGGGCGGTGCTCGCACGCACGCGCACCAGGGTGCCGTTGGCAGGCGGGCGCCCGTCGGGGCTGCCGCTCAGGGCCGCGACGCTGTAGTCGACGACGAAGCCGCCGAGCGTGAAGGTGCGTCGTGCCTGATCGAGGTTCTGGACCGTGCCGGTGAGGATCGGTGCCGAGGGGCCGTGTTGCTCCACGCGCGTCGCACGCAGCACGCCGGGTGCCGCCGGCAGGCCCCAGACCTGCAGCGTCGTGTTGGGTGCGATGGCAGCAAGCCCGGTCGCATCGGCCCAGACGGTGGCGTTGTCGGTGGTCACCGTGGTGCCCATGATGACGAAGCTGCCCTGCGTCAGATCGACCGATGAAAGCGGGCCGCGAATATCGGCCGCCGAATCGACCCGGCGGGCCGTGCCGCTCGTGAAGTCGGCGTTGACCGGCCCGCTGACCTTCACGCTCATTCCCAGCTGCAGGGATGCGGCATCCTCGAGGTTGATGACGGCGGTGTCCGTGTCGTAGCGCAGTCCGCTGACGATGATGCTGCCCGCGCCATCGACCCCGCCGATGCCGGCCGCATCGGCGGTGCTCACGCCGGTACCGCCGGAGCCCACGCCCGATCCGTCGTCGCCGCTGGAGGCCGTTGTCGAGCCGCCATCCGTGCCGGACGAGCTTCCGCCCTGGCCGTCGCTGGTGCCGCCGCCGCCGCCGAGCGACTCGGCGGTCAATCCTGCAATGCCGGCGCTGCCGAACGCTGCGCTTCCGGCTCCGCTGCTGCTGCTGCTGCTGCTGCTGCCGCCACCGCCGCAAGAGAGCAGCAAGCCGGTCAACAGCGCCAGCAAGCCATTGCGCAGCGAGGTGTTCGTCATGCTTTTCTTCCCCGTAGTCGTTTCGAGGGCGTGGCAGCCGGTGCTTCAGCGCGCTCGGCTGCGCCATCTTCATAGTAGGTGTAAATGCCGACCCTGATGCGGCCCGAAGCCGTTTTCTCGGCCTCTTCGAAGGCGCGCGTCATTTCCCGGGTCAATTCGTGATGAAGTTGGCTCCACCGCTCGCGCACGAACTCGTGGATGCGTTCGCAGTCCTCCAGCGCAATCCCGGCTGCGAATACCGATCGTTCGAGCAAGGGCGGCTCTGCGCCGAGCGTGTTGGCCACGCCCGCGAGCAGGTGATCGCGCGTGTTGTCGCCCAGGAAGGCGAGCATCGTCTTCAAGTCCTTCGCCGGAACGAAGGCGGTGGCGTTGAGCTCCGCGCGGCCCTCGTGCTCGATCGCCATGTTCAAACGCACCAGCTCATCGAGGATGGCGCGGTGGTGCACGTTGCCATGGCTGGCGCGCCGGGCAACGGTTTCGAACGATGACGCCTGGGCTTCGGCCACGATGGGCAGGGATCGGTGCGCAGGGTCGTCGTCGATCATCTGCAGCCACAGGGTCAGGGTCTTGGCCGCGGCCGACATCTCGGTGTGCGGCAACGGATCTTCCGGCTCACGCACCTTCGTGGTCACGGCCTTGCGGTTCAAGCCTGTCGTCACCGACAGCTGGCTGATGTTCGGCTCGGCGCCCTTGTTCTGGAGCCACGCACGGCGCGCTTCGTCGATCAGGAGATCCCGCAGCAATTCCTCCAGATGGGGATGCTTGACACCGAAGGCCAGCGCGAGCCTGACCAACGGCCGCATGACGCGTGCGCAAGCCGCCAGGACCCAGGCAAGTTGGCCTTCTGTGATCTGTGCCTTGTCGCTGGGCAATGGGTCCTCGGACAGTGACGGGCTTTAACGCCCAGTTACCAACTGGACAGCGACTTGCGTCGCTGTCTTACAAAAAGAAGCACATCACTATAAGACAAGAGAACTACAGATGTGAAGATTTCACATCCAAGGTGCTTCCTCAGGAGAGAAAAATGTCAAAGCCTGTCACACGTAGCAAGAAAAAGATCACGCCCTGGAGGAGCGGCCGCCCGGTCGTTGCGTGGCGACGCAGCATGGCGGCGCCGCGAGTCTCGATCGCTCCGCATGAAATGAGCGCGCACCGGGCCTTTGCTGCAGCGACGCACGTCAGGAAAGCGATACAGGACCGCATCGTTCGCGCCTTCCGGAGGCACATCGAGGGTGCGGGGTGCGGGCCCACGGACGCAGAGCTGCTGATGTTCGCAAGACGCGCGATCGCGGAGCAACGATTGGGGCGCAGCCTTGCGCAAGCCAAGGCAGACCGGTACTGCGGCGCCGGGCAAACCTTCGGTGAACCTGCATCTGTCTTTCGTCGAGGAGAGCATCCATGACTGCCGCTTCTGTTTCTTTTGCCGAGCCTCCAGTTACGTCTTCGGGCGTCGCCTTTGGAAACCTCATCGATCTGGCGAGGTTGCAATCAGGCACTGCGTCAGCGGAAATCTGCGAGGCCTGCAGCACCATCAACATGGGCTCTGCGCGGTATTGCAAATGCTGTTCGCACAAGCTGCCGGCCTTCTATGCCAGCAGAGATGCAGGCAAAAAAGTGCCGCTGCCGAAGGAGTCGCGCATCGTCCTGCGGCGGGCATGGGCCTTGGACTTTGCAGCCTTCTGGCTCGTGATCAATTCACTGGTGATCGTCACGAAGTTCATCCCCATCCCATAGCGCTGCTTGCACTGTCCGACGGATCATCGGAATGACCAAGTTCTGCGAGTCGTGCCACACGCCCAACAGAGACAGCGCAAGGTATTGCCGGGGTTGTGCGGGCGAGTTCTCGGGCATCCGCTCAGGCACGACAACGTTCGATACCACCACGTCCAGTGAACCGCTCGCGGTGCCAACGGCGCCGCGCTATTCGTTGGCGTTGAAGGCTGTTGCTCGCGAGCCGCGGAGCACTGGTGCACTGAGACGCGTGGGATGGATACCCGTGCCGCCAGGTGTCGACGTGTCCATCGTCTTGTTGTTGATCGTGCTGGCGCTGCTGCATGGCGCTTTCGTCTTCTGGTACTTGAGCCGCGATGCGACGCGCATTGTCCCGCCTTCGAGCGCGGCCTCATCCCTGTTGCAGCCGGCCAGCCCGGCTGCGGAGCAAACAGCAGTTGCTTCTTCGCCGCCGCCTGCCGCGTCCGTGGACCCCGCGCCGGTGGCCTCTGTTCAACCGGCGACGGCGGCAACAGGAGGCACGCCACAGCAGCCTGATGTGCCGCAGGCTCTATCGAGCGTGGGCTCACCAGCTGAAGCCTCGGTTGATCAAGACGATCTCGTTCCCCAGCCGGCTCGAACCACGGTGGCGACTGTTCAGGTTCAGCCCAGAACGGCGCGTGTCGAAGCAACGCCGGTGCCAGCGCCGATGCCGATGCCGATGCCAAGAGCGCAGCCACCTATCCAACCCCGAACTGCCACGGCAGACGCACCCGAAGCCAAGGGCGACGCGCCTGCCGCTCCGGTCGTGGTGTTGGCGAGCCCACCTGTGGCCGATGCGCGCCCCAGCCTCAGCGAGGCGCGACCTGCGGCGCGCTCAGGCACACAGCTCCAAGCCGCCGCTCGTCCGGCAACAAGAAGCTCGACCGCCTGCGACCGATACAACCCCTTTGGAGAGGTGCCCTGCTTGAACTTCAGGCAGGCAGGTCAGGCGCCTCAGGCATCACAAGCCGGGACTGCCGGCGCAGTGATCATCTCCAAAGGTTCGGGCGGAGGTATTGGCGCCGATCCCGGCGGCAGCGGTGGCGGTAGCTCCTCGGGTGCTGGCTCCGGCGCTGGCGCCGCCGGTGGTGGCGCCGGCGGTGGCGGTGCCGGCGGTGGTGGTGCCGGTGCCGGTGGTGGTGGTGCCGGTAGTGGCGGTGCCGGTGGTGGCGGTGGCGGTGCCGGCGGTGGTGGTGGTGGTGGTGGTGCCGGCGGTGGCGGTGGGCCTGGCGGTGGCGGTGGGCCTGGCGGCGGCGGTGGGCCCGGCGGTGGCGGTGGGCCTGGTGGCGGCGGCGGGCCCGGCGGTGGCGGTGGGCCTGGTGGCGGCGGCGGACCCGGAAGATGACTTGATCTAGCCTCGGACCACCCTCCCGGCCTGGCGCCGGTACAGCGCCAGCGTCGCAAGCAGCCCGCAGACCGCCGCGAAGCTCATCCAGTAGGCCGGCGCCGCCTTGTCCGCAGTCGCCTCGATCAACCAGGTCGACACGGCCGGCGTGAAGCCGCCGAAGATTGCGGTGGCGAGACTGTAGGCCAGCGAGAAGCCGACCACGCGCACCTGCGCCGGCATCACTTCGGTGAGCGCGACCACCATCGCACCGTTGTACATGCCGAACAGGAACGAGAACCACAAGAGCACGTCGAGCATGCGGCCGAAGCTCGGCGCCGCCGCCAGCCAGGACATGGCCGGATAGGCGGTGAGGATGGCCAGCACGGTCATCGCGACGAGCAGCGGCTTGCGGCCGATGCGATCGGAGAGTGCGCCGCCCACCGGCAGCCAGATGAAGTTGGTGACGGCGACCAGCAGCGTGACGATCAGGCTGTCCTTGGCGCTCAGGTGCAGCACCGTGCGGCCGAAGGTCGGCGTGTAGACCGTGATCAGGTAGAAGGTGGCGGTGGTCATCGCCACCAGCAGCATGCCGGCGAACACGATGCGCCAGTTCTGCCGCATCGATGCGGCCACCTCGCGCGTCGTCGGATGGTGTTTGCGGGCCTGGAACTCCTCGGTCTCCTGCAGCGAGCGGCGCAGCACGAAGATGCAGGGGATGATCGCGCAGCCGACGAAGAAGGGCACGCGCCAGCCCCAGCCGGCCAGCGTCTCGGGGCTCATGAGCTCGTTGAGTGCGAAACCCAGCGCCGCGGCCAGCACGATCGCGACCTGCTGGCTCGCCGATTGCCAGGCGGTGTAGAAGCCCTTGTGCCCGGGCGTCGCCATCTCCGAGAGGTAGACCGAGACGCCGCCCAGCTCGGCGCCCGCCGAGAAGCCCTGCAGCAGCCGGCCCAGTAGCACCAGGGCCGGCGCGAGCAGGCCGATCGAGGCATAGCCCGGGACGAAGGCGATCAGCACGGTGCCGCTGGCCATGATCGCGAGCGTGACGATCAGGCCCTTGCGGCGCCCGACCTCGTCGATGTAGGCGCCGAGGATGATGGCGCCCAGCGGCCGCATCAGGAAGCCGGCGCCGAACACCGCGAAGGTCAGCATCAGCGAAGCGAAATCACTGGTGGCGGGAAAGAAGGCCTTCGCGATGTAGGTCGCATAGAAGCCGAACAGGAAGAAGTCGAACTGCTCGAGGAAGTTGCCGCTCGTCACGCGGAGCACCGCGCCGAGCTTGGAGCCTTGTTGAACGGACGCGGGCGCGCCGTCGGCCAGGATGGCTGTGGTCATGATGGATCGTGCTTGCGGCATGCTGACCAGAGCCTGAACAGGCCCTGGCTCAGGCGACGAACTTGCAGAGCGAGGCGGCGGTGCGCGTGTCCATGTTGCGTCCGCGGTTCAGGTGGTCGTCGATCTCGGCCGCGCAGCCGAGCATGCGCGGGTAGAGGAAGATGGTGAAGGCTGCGGTCTCGAGCTCGCGTTCGCCGATCTCGCCTGACTGCAGCGGCTGCCACAGCATCTTGAGCAGCAGGGCCGCGATCACCGCGTCGACGTTCACGCAGTAGACGTTGCGCGAGACGCCGGCGTCGAACAGCTGCTGCACCAGCGCCCGGTAGAAATCGTGGAACACGTTGCAGTCGCCGCGCGCTTCCTGCAGCTTGGCGATGAACACTTCGCGCGGATCGAAGTTGACCGGCTTGTCCTTGAACACCGGATGGTTCACGCCGGGCAGCTTGGCGATGTCGAGGCTGCCCACGGTCTTCTTCTGGCTTTTGTATTGCGCGTACTGCTCCACCGCGCGCGCGGCCAGCGCCTTCAGGTCGATGCCGTGGTCGCTGGCGCTCGGATCCTTCAGGCCGCTCGCCTTGAACTGCTCGTTGAGGTAGGCGATGCCCTCATAGCCGTTGCCGCCGTGCGCATAGCCGGTGTGCGTGAGAAAGCCGATCAGCGCCTTGTTGAGCTGCACGCGCTCGGGCTGCTCGGGTCCGTCGGCCGAGACCGCGCCCTTGGCGCCCTGCGCCGAGATCGCGCCCGGGCCGTTGGTCAGGAGCAGGCCGACCAGCGTCTGGAAGGCGAACAGATCCTTCTCGCCCGGCGTGTGGCCCAGGAGCGCCGCGAAGGCGATCTCGCCCAGGCTGAGGCTTCCCAGCATCTGCTCCTGCGCGATGCCGCAGAAGCGCCCGGCCTCGTGCTTCGAGGCCTCGGCCGAAGCGCCGATCAGCGTGCCAAACAGTTGCAGCCACCAGGGGAAGTTTTCGGCGGTCAGACGCGAGATGCGCTTGCGCGAGAGCGGGCCCCAGGCCAGCGTGGCCGAGATCGCGGCCAGCACCGCGGCTTCGGTCGGATGGCCCGGTTGGTTCTGCAGCCAGCGCAGGAACACCGAACGCGCGCCGCGTGCCCGGACGCCGGCGATCAGGGCCTGGGCGCGGGCATCGGGTGTCTCGGTCGTGAGCTCGGGCGGGTCCGAGGCATCGACCGTGCCGACGTCGAAGCTCTCGCTCAGCGAGGCGCCGAACTCGGTGCCCAGCCCGGCGGCATGGAAGCGCTCGAGCATGAACTTGAGCGCAGCGCGCGCCGCTTGCTGCCGCTTCGGCCCGACGATGGCGGCCGCGGCGGCCAGCACCGCGTTGGGTGCGTTGCCGGCCTCGCGGCTGGCTTCGGCTGCCGCCAGCTCGGGCCGGCCATGCAGGTTGACGAAGGCCGCGATCGCGGGTGCGATCAGCTTGCGGTCGTTCTCGCCGCCGGCGTCGTGCACCAGCGCCAGCGCGACGTTCGACTCCAGCGGCAGCGTGGCCGCATCGAGCATGCTGGTGCCGTGCAGGCTGCTGACCTGCGTCTTCGCGTCCATCTGCGAGGCGCCGGATGCATCCTTCATGGCCTGGCGCGGCACCACGCCGCCGATCTGCGTGTTGAGCAGCGCCACCTGTTCGTTGTAGGGCGCGACCGCTTCCACCACCAGCGGACGCAGTTCATCGGGCAGATCCAGCCCTTCGTCGGAACCGAACCAGGGCTTGAGCGCCAGGTTTCCTTCGGCCGCGAAGTCGGGCATGGTCGCATTGGCGCGCATCACGGCCGTGAGCGCGGCCGGGATGTGGGCGATGTTGGTCACCAGCGCGCCCTTGGCAGAGAACACCGGGTTGTCGGGCGTGAAGATCGCGTCGACGCCGAACTTGTCCATGAACCAGCGTTCCTTGGCCAGCGCGTCGTCCGAGCCGCCGGCCATCGCGCCGGCATGGCCGACCGCGCGCGTGAGCTTGCTCTTCCAGCGGCCCACCACGCAGGCCACCACTGGCTTGGTGAACTGGGCATCGAACTCGTAGTAGCCGCCGGGTTCGCAGTAGAGCACCGCGGCCTTGCTGCGCGCATCGTTGGCCAGCGCGAATGCGAACTCGGGCGCCGCGTAGTGGATGTAGACGTCCTTGCCCGAGGAGATGACGGTGGTGGTGCCCCAGCCCGCCATGCGCAGGTACTGCGCGATGGTGGTCGAGAAGCCGCCCGAGTTGGAGAAGATCGCGATCGAGCCCGGCCTGAGCGAGTCGCCGGGCTTGTCGCCGCCCAATGCGCCGCCGATGCGCACCTGGTTCCACGAGTCGGCCACGCCGAGCCCGTTGGCGCCAAAGATGTCGATGCCGTTCTGCTGCCCCATGGCGCGGATCTCGCGCGCGTCGTGCACGGCGATCTTCTCGGTGATGATGAAGATCTTGCGCAGGTCGGGGTTGACGCGGATCAGCTCGGCCACGCCGTCGCGCGCGGCCGAGGGCGGCAGATAGACCACGCCGCAGTTGAAGCGGTGTCCCGCGGCCAGCGCGTCGCGCACGTTGTTGTAGACCGGGATGTTGCCGATGCTCGTCTCGAGCACCGCACCGCCCTTGCCCGGCGCCGTGCCGCACACCACGTTGCCGCCGGAGTACACATGGCTCACCGGCGTCACCTCGCTCGATTCACCGCCCAGGATGTTGAGCACGCAGACGCGGTCGTCGCGCGACGCCACCTGCGTGAGCGAGCTGATGCCGACGTGGTACTTGAAGTCGCCGACGCCTTTTTTCTGCCAGTTGGCTTGCATGGTGATCTCTCCTGCGTCAGTCGGCGTTGGCGGTTGAGGGGGCCTGGATGCCGAGTCGGGCCGCGATCTGTTCGCGTCCGCCGTCCTTCATCCAGTTGTTGACCTTCTTCGCGAACTGGATCACCTCGCTCATGTCGGAGTCGAAGCCGAAGAGGCGATAGGGCAGGCCCAGCGCATCGCAGGTGTCGCGCAAGGCGCCCATGCCGCGCACCAGGTTCGGCCCGCCGCGGCCCAGCACCACGTAGAGCGGCGTCGGCCCGTGCTGGCTGAAGTGCTCGCGCAGCGCATCGGCCATGGCGCGCAGGGTCTCGAAGATGTCGGTGTTGTTGCTCTTGCCGCCGATGATGAAGAGCACGTTGGCCTGCCTGAGCCAGTGCTTGAAGCAGATGCGCGCCACCTCCTTCATCTTCTCGTAGGGCGGGTTGCCACCGAAGTCGGAGCTGATGATCGCGTCGTCGCCCAGCATTTCGGTCACCAGCGAGTTGGCGCCGCCGCCGAAGGTGGGCGCGAGCACCGTGCCGCGCTCGTTGATCACGTAGACATCGCTCTGGCCCTGGTGGGTGCGCAGCGTGTTGATCTCCTGCTCGAAGTCGGAATAGTCGGCCGCGAACAGGTGCGGCGGCAGGCCCAGGCGCAGCCAGCGCGGATCGTCGCGGTCGAAGCCGCACTTGAAGTCGCAGGCCACCGGCGTGAGCCGGCCCTTCTTGTCCTCGCGCATGCGGATCGGGTTGAGCTCCAGCGTGGTCATGCCGAAGTCGTGGAACAGCTCCCACAGCTTGGGCAACTGCTGCACCAGCGGCGAGATGATCTCCTTCGGTGCGCCGATCTCGGTCAGCGCATTGGCCACCACGAAGGCCTTGAGGCCGGTCAGCGGATCGAAGGGCACCATCGCGACCTGGCTCTTCTCGAGCTCCTCGATGTCCATGCCGCCCATGTGCGTGAGCGTCATGGTCGGCGCGCGGAAACGCGTGGAATCGCTGATCGAGAAGTAGACCTCGTGCTTGGCCGGCACGCCGGCCTCGAAGGTCACGCCGTTGGCCTTGGCCTTCACGTGGCCGACCGTGTGCTCGGCGAAGTAGAGGCGCTCCTTCTCGGCCAGTGCGGTCTTCAGATCGGTGGCGCGGCCCAGCAGGCCGGCCTTGCCCTTCTTGCCGATGCCGCCCTTGAAGACCGGCTTGACGAAGATGAGCCCGTACTTGTCGATCAGTGCCTTGATCTCTTCTTCGCTGGCCGCGGGGCCCAGCACCTCGGTGGCGGGGAAGCCTGCGAATTGCAGCAGCCGCGCGCCGTGCAACATACCCGTGATCTGCATGTCGATGTCTCCTGGTGTGCGCGAACTGCGCTGTGGGCATCCAGCGTGGGGATGCCCTGGAGAAATCGTAGAAAGCGAAGCTGTCGATCCGCCGTCACGGCGATCAGGGTTTGTACGGGGCCACCTAGTTTTTGTAGCCGGGATCGATGCGGTCGAGCTTGCGGATCAGCGAGGGCCAGACGAAGGCGCCTCCGAGACCGCCGGTCTGCACCTTCATCGCCTGGCCCACGCCCTCGACGATCTTCGGATTCACCTGCGTGAGTTCACTGCCGCCGGACTGCGCGGCGATCTGGATCTGGCAGGTGGTCTCGAAGACGTACATCGAGAGAAAAGCATCGGCGATGGTCTTGCCCACGGTGAGCAGGCCGTGGTTGCGCAGCATCAGGAAGTTGGCGTCACCCATGTCGGCCTGCAGGCGCGGCTTCTCGTCGTCGCGGAAGGCCACGCCCTCGTAGTCGTGGTAGGCCAGCGAGGCGAGCACGAAGGTCGACTGCTGGCTGATCGGCAGCACGCCGTTCTTCTGCGCGCTCACCGCGATGCCGGCGCGCGTGTGGGTGTGCAGCACGCACTGGATGTCTTCGCGCGCCGCATGCACCGCGCTGTGGATCACGAAGCCGGCCGGGTTCACCGGGTAGGGCGAGTCGATGATCTTGTTGCAGTCCTGGTCGACCTTGATCAGGCTCGACGCCGTGATCTCGTCGAACATCAGGCCGTAGGGGTTGATCAGGAAGTGGTGTTCGGGCCCGGGCACGCGCGCGCTGATGTGCGTGAAGACCAGGTCGCTCCAGCCGTAGAGCGCGACCAGCCGGTAGCAGGCCGCGAGGTCGACGCGCAGCTGCCATTCTTCGGCGGAGACGAGCTTCTGGATTTCGGGTTGGGTGGTGGCGTTCATGTGGGTGTCCTTGGGGTGAAATTTCAGACGGCCTCTGCAGGCTTCAACGCAGCCTTGTAGATGCTTTGACGCGGCTGCGCCATCACGCGCTTCAGCATCGGTTCGAACTCGGCGATCGGCAGCGTCTCGGCCTTCGGGTCGAAGGCCGGGTTGTCGTAGAGCTCGCAGAACTCGGCCGTGCGTTCGTAGTTCGGATGGTTCCTGAAGTTGTCGCGCAGGTTGCGGTCGAGCCCGATGTGGTGGAAGAAGTAGTGGCCCTGGAAGATGCCGTGGTTCTGCACCATCCAGTGGTTCTCCTCGCGCACGAATGGCTTCAGGATCGCGGCCGCGATGTCGGGATGGTTGAGGGAGCCCAGCGTGTCGCCGATATCGTGCAGGAGTGCGCACACCACGTACTCTTCGTCGCGTCCGTCGCGCAAGGCGCGCGTGGCGGTCTGCAGCGAGTGGGTGTAGCGGTCGATCGGGAAGCCGCCGTAGTCGCCTTCGAGGATCTGCAGGTGCTTGATCACGCGCTCGGGCAAGCCGCTCGCGAACTGCATGAACTCGCCGCCGATCAGTTGCCAGTCTTCCCGCGTGCTGTCCTGCATTCGGGTGAAGTTCGCTCTTGCGGTCATCGTGTCTCCGTGGGGTGCGGCCCACTGTAGACCTGCGCTTGACCATCAACTGTCAAGAATTTGACAATCCAGGGCCCTGGTAAACCCCCGACCCTGCATGCCTCAGCCTCCCCGACTGCGCCTGTCTGCAGCGCACCGCAGCGCCATGGACGCCAACCCGTGGTTCGCCTCGATGCCGCGCGTGCAGCGCGAGGCCTTGCTGGGCGCTGCCGACCTGGTCCACCTGCGGCGCGGCGCGATGCTGTTCCGCCAGGGCGATCCGGTGCGGGCGGCGGGCAGCGGCTTCTACGGGCTGGCGGCCGGAACGATCAAGATCTCGACCTTGCGGCACGATGGGCGCGAAGCCATCCTGGCCGTGCTCGAGCCCGGCAACTGGTTCGGCGAGATCAGCCTGATCGACGGTTCGCCGCGCACCCACGATGCCACCGCGCTGAGCGCGCTCGACCTGCTGGTGGTGCCGCCTGAAGCCTTCGCGCAGCAGATGCAGGGCAGGGCCTTCTCCCATGCGATCGCGGCACTGCTCGCGGCGCGGGTGCGGGGACTCTATGGATTGATGGAGGACGCCACCTTGCGCGACCTGCGCGCCCGCGTCGCACGCCGGCTGCTGGTGCTGGCGCGCGGCGGCGCGACCCAGTCGGTGCATCTGCGCAAGCGCGTGCGCCTGCCGCAGGAGGCCTTGGCGATGATGCTGGGCGTGACGCGGCAGACGCTCTCGAAGGAGCTCAACGCGCTGGCGGAAGAGCGCGTGATCGCGCTCGGCTACGGCCGCATCGAGCTGTTGTCGCTCGATGCGCTGCAGCGCCTGGGCGGCACTGCTTAGCGCAATACGCGCCCGTCGGCCGTTATGCTGATCAGGTCGATGCTGCGCTGCGGATCGCGCAGGCCGGGGCGCAGGTTGATGCGAAAGCCGCCGACGTCGTAGTCCGTCATGCCGGCCATCACGCGCTGCAGGCTCGCGGGCGTGAAGCCGCGGCCGGCGCGGCGAACGGCTTCGCCCGCGGCCTTGGCGGCGATGAAGCCTTCCATGCCTTCGTAGGAGGCCGTCTGGTCGGAGGTGTCTATGGCGGCGAGGTATTCCTTGACGATCGGGATGGCCGAGGGCCGCGGCGAGGGCACGACCTGCGAGATCACGATGCCGCCGATGTCCTTGCCCAGCGCCGCGTAGAGCGGATCGATGCCGACGATCGAGAAGGCCATGAAGGCGCCGGAATAGCCGCTCTTGCGCAGCTTGCGGATCACATTGGCGGTGGTGCTCGAAAGCGACACCAGCACGATGGCCTGCGGGTTCTGCTTCTGCACCGCGGCGAGTGCCGCATCGAGCTTGTCGCCGGCGGCGGGCACCAGCGCGCTCGCCGCCAGGGACCCAAGCTTCTGATCGGTCATGGCCTGCTGCACGGCGGCGAGACCGGCGCGGCCCATGGCGTCGTCGTCGCCGACCAGCGCGATGCGCGTCTGCCCCACGGTGGCACATTGGCGCACGATCTTGAAGGCTTCGTCGGCCATGCTGGGACGCACGTGGAACACGTTCGGATGCGCGGCGCCGCGCAGGCTGTCCGAGGCGGCGAAGGGTGCGAAGAGCAGCGTGCCCTGCTGCGCGGCCGCGGCGGCACCGGCTTCGCTGCTGGCGGTGCCGACGAAGCCGAACAGCATGTCGGCCTTGTCGGTGGTGAGCAGGGTGCGCGCATTGGCGGCAGCGCGCGCGGCGTCGTAGCCGTCGTCGAGCTGCTGCAGTTTCAGGTGGATGCCGCTGGCGGCCTGCGTTTCGTTGAAGTGGGTCGCGTAGAGGCGGCAGCCGGCGGCAAAGGCCAGCCCGATCTCGCTGGCGGCGCCGGTCAGCGGAACCGATTGCCCGAGGATCACCGTGCGCGCCGAGGCCGCTGCCGGCGCGGCGGCGCGCGTGGTCTGCGCCTGGCCGATCCGGCTCGCACCGAGGCCGCCGCCCAGCAGCATCGTGGCCCCCACCTTGCCCAGCCAAAGCCTGCGTGACAGATCCATCGGAAACCTTTCGCTACATCAATCGGAAAAATGTAGCAATTTTGGTGCCTTATACGAAGGTAGTAAGTCACGTTGGGCCGGTTTGCTGATGGGCGCCGCGTCGGCGGCGCGCTTGCCGGATACGCAACGCTGTATTGCGCGCTCTGCGCCGTATCCACGTGAACGATTGCCGCGTACTTCGAAGGCGCTCCGTGCGCTGTTTCGAAAACCGTTCCACTTCTTGAGGTGACGCCGATGAAATTCCCAACACATTCCCGCAGAGCCTGCGTCCTCGCCTTGTGCGCGGCAGCGGCCGGCGGCGCCTTCGCGTCCAGCCACCGCGAAGCGCCTTCCATCGCCGGCATGCCCAAGCTCGACGCGACCGACTTCTACATGTTCCGCAGCTACGAGCCGGGCCGGCAGAACTACCTGACGCTGATCGCCAACTACCAGCCCGACCAGGGTCCGTACGGCGGGCCGAACTACTTCACGATGGATCCGAACGCGCTGTACGAGATCCACCTGGACACCGACGGCGACGCGGTCGAGAACGTCACTTTCCAGTTCAAGTTCAAGAACACGCTGCGCGACATCCAACTGCCGATCTCCGGCAAGCAGGTGTCGATTCCGCTGGTGCAGTCGGGCGGCATCTCGGCGCCCAATGGCGCGACCAGCAACCTGCGCGAGACCTACACCCTGAGCGTGGTGTACGGCGACCGCCGCAAGGGGCGTGCGGAGGCGGTCACGATGGCCGGAGGCGGCACGGAGTTCGACAAGCCCACCGACAACATCGGCGACAAGACCTTCGGCGGCCCGACCGGCTATGCCGCCTACGCCAACCAGCATCTCTATGCGGTCAACATCCCGGGCTGCGCTACGCCCGGGCGCGTATTCGTGGGCCAGCGCAAGGATCCCTTCGCCGTCGCGCTGGGCCAGGTGTTCGACCTGATCAACCTCAATCCGCTGGGTGCGCCGAACGCCAATCCCGACTCACTGGCCGGCAGGAACATCACCACGATGGCGCTGGAAGTGCCGATCGCCTGCGTGACGGGCGCCGACCCCATCGTCGGCGGCTGGACCAGCGCCAGCGTGCGCCAGGGCCGCCTGATCGCGAGCCCGCCCAAGAGCGGCCACGGCACCACCGCGCTGAACGGCGGCGCCTGGGCGCAGGTCTCGCGTCTGGGGATGCCGCTGGTCAACGAACTGGTGATCGGCCTGAAGGACAAGGACAAGTTCAACAGCTCCAAGCCCAGGGACGACGCGCAGTTCGCCGACTACGTGACCAACCCGACCCTGCCGGCCCTGATCCAGACGCTGTTCCCTTCGGCCCCCGCGCCGACCAACTTTCCGCGCAGCGACCTGGTCGCGGCCTTTCTCACGGGCGTGGATGGCGTCAACAAGCCGGCCAACGTGAAGCCCTCGGAAATGTTGCGGCTCAACACAGGCATCGCGCCGACACCGAAGGCCAGCCAGATGAACCTCGGCGTCCTGGCCGGCGATACCGCGGGCTTCCCGAACGGCCGCCGGCCGGGTGACGACATCGTCGATGCCGAGCTGCGCGTGGCGATGGGCGTGCTCTGCGTCGCGACCGGCGCGAGCGACACGCTCAAGGTTGGTTGCATGCCTGCCGACGCTCCGGCCGGCGGCGCGGCGCTGACCGACGGGGCGGCCGTGAGTCCTGCCCAGTTCCTCGACGCCTTTCCGTACCTGAACACGCCGCTGCCCGGTGCGCAGTGAGGAGAACGGCATGAACCGCAAGACCCATCTGTGGAGTGCATCCTTGCTGGCAGCGGTCGTCCTGGCCGGGTGCGGCGGCGGAGGAGGGGGCGGATCTGGGGGCTTCCCCATCGGCACCGCACCGCCGCCTTCGAACCCACCGCCCGTGATGACCGATCCGTACGACGCCTTCATCGCCTACGTGAAAGGACTGATCGACATGGCGCTCGACACCGCCGAGCCGGCCGATGTCGCGGCTTTCGATCCGCCGCCGACTTCGGACACCAAAGACCCGCTTTCCACGCAGTGATGTCTGGAGCGGTCATGCGGGTGCGGGCGCTCATGCGATGGCTGGTTCCGGCCTTCGTCGTGCTCGCCGGGGCCGCAGGCGCGGCCCCTCGCGTGCCGGCGAGCGACGAGGCCATCGTCGAGACCCTGCCTTCCATCGCAGGCTGGTCGCGCGACGAGCGCAGGCTCCGGCGCGAGCTTGCCCAAAGTCCGCGCGACGAAGGCGTGGCCATCGCGGCGGCGCAGGCCTATCTGGACCTGGCCCGCGCGCAGGGCGATGCGCGCTACGCGGGCTATGCGATGGCTGCGCTGCAGGCCTGGGAACCGGTCTCGGCCGGCGCAACGCCGCCGGCGGTGCTGGTCATGCATGCGACCGTGGCGCAGTTCCTGCACGACTTCGACGGCGCTGAAGCCACGCTGAAGATGGCGTTGAGCCGGCAGCCGACCCATGCGCAGGCCTGGATCACGCTCGCCACCATCCTGCGCGTGCGCGGGCGCTATAGCGAATCGGATGCGGCCTGCCGCGCATTGGGCCGTGTCGGGCCGGCGCTGTACGCCATCGCCTGCCTGGCCGAGAACGCAGGCCTGCGCGGCGAGCATGCGGCGGCCCGCAGCGCGCTGCAGGGGCTCTTGGCCGACCCGGCGCTGGCGCACCCGCGCCAGGCCGGCACGCGCCAATGGCTGCTGACCAGCGTGGCCGAGATCGAGGAACGTGCGGGCCGCCCGGCGGCGGCCGAACTCGCGTACCGGCAGGCGCTCGATGCCGAACGCTCGGGCTACCTGCTGCTGGCCTACAGCGACTTTCTCCAGCGGCACGGGCGAGCGGCCGAGATTGCGCCTCTGCTCGGCAAGGAGCCGCGCAACGATGCCGTGCTGCTGCGGCTGGCCGTGGCCGGACGGCGCGACAGCGCGCAGCGGGAAGTGCAGGAGCTGCAGGCGCGCTTTGCGGCCGCCGCGCTGCGGCCCCATGCGACGTCGGTGCATGCGCGGGAACAGGCGCTGTTCGCACTCGATGTGCAGGGCGATGCGCGACGCGCCCTCGCGCTCGCGCGCGTCAACGTCCAGCTGCAGCGCGAACCGATCGACCTGCTGCTGTTCGCGCGCGCGGCCGTTGCGGCGCGCGACGAGGCCGCATGCGGCGAAGTGAAAGCGCTGCTGCAACAGACGGGGCTGCGAGATGCGCGCATCGATGCGATTCTTTGAGCGCCTTGGTGCGGTGCTGCTGTTCATCGCGCTGGCAGCCGCCTCACCGGCCGCGCGGGCCCACAAGGCGAGCGATGCCTACCTGCAGCTGCAGCGCAGCGGCGACACGCTGGACCTCCGCTGGGACATCGCGCTGCGCGACCTCGATGCGGCGCTCGACCTGGATCGCAATGGCGACCGGCAGCTGAGCTGGGGCGAGGTTCGCGCGCGCATGGACGACATCGGCGCCTACGCGTTGGCGCGCCTGCGCATCCAGCAGGGGCGCTGCAGGCTCGCGCACGCACAGCCGCCTGCCGTCGAAAGCCGCATCGACGGGGCCTACCTTGTGCTGCAGTTGCAGGCACGCTGCGACACCGGCCCCGCCATGGAACTCGACTACCGGCTTTTCAAGGAAGTGGACCCCACGCACCGCGGGCTGTTGCGCATCGGAGCGCAAGGCGACGCGGCGCCGACGGCGCGCTCGCTGGATCCGGCAGGCGGGCCGGTGGCCGTGGCCTGGCCGGAGGGCCCGACCGGGTCGGCATCGGGCACGAGCTTCTTTCACGATGGCGTGCACCACATCCTGATCGGCTACGACCACGTGCTCTTCCTGATCTGCCTGCTGCTGCCCGCCGTGCTGCGGCGCGGGGCGGACGGGTGGGTGCCGGTCGCAAACTGGCGCGAGGCCCTGTGGCCGATGGTCGGCATGGTCACCATGTTCACCGTCGCGCACTCCGTCACCCTCGCGCTGGCGGGCCTCGAACTGCTGACGATCTCGCCGCGCATCATCGAGCCGGCCATCGCGCTCACCATCATGGTGGCGGCGCTCGACAATCTCCATCCGCTGCTGCGGGGCCGGCGCAAGCTCTTCAGCTTCCTGTTCGGCCTGATCCACGGTTTCGGCTTTGCGGGCGTGCTCGGCGAACTCGAGCTGCCGGCCCGCGGCTTCATCACCGCGCTGCTTCAGTTCAACCTGGGCGTGGAGGCCGGACAGCTGGTGATCGTGAGCGCAGCGCTTCTCGTGCTGGTGGCCTTGCGCGGCTGGCGCGGCTATCGCCCTGTGGTCCTGCGAAGCGGCTCTGTGCTGGCCGTCGCCATCGCGGCGCTCTGGCTGTTCGAGCGGGTGTTCGATGTCCAGTTGGTGGCCGTGTAGCGTCGGAGTGCTCGGATGAGGTGTTAACTTTTGTTTTTGAAACGTGCTTTTTGCACACGGCGAAAGCGCGCTCCGATGGCAACATCCCCGCTGATCCCGGGCTCTTGTCCCCGGCAATTGACATGAAGAAAAAGCCATCCGATATCGCCTTGCTGGAAAGCGCCCTCGCCACCATCGAACAGGTGCTGGCCCGTGCCGACAGCGACATGCAGGGAGCGCCGTACTTCGGCCCCACCGCCAATATGCCGTTGGACGTCCTGCACTCGAACAAGCCGTCGGAAGACGGCCGTTTTCGCACCAGTGCCGCGCAGTCGGCCATCAACATCTGCCTCGGCTCGGCGGCCGCGTTGATCGACGTGAGCCAGGCGCTGATGAACCGCTCGGTCGACCGCTCGCCGCAGACGCTGGAGCGCGAGTGGCAGACGCTGATCGCGCACACCAAGATCGCCAGCCGCTCGGCCTATCGTGCGGCGCTCATCATGGCTGCGCAGAAGCACGTGCTGGCCGCGCAAGGCGAGTTGCAGACCGACGACGTGTACGGCGTCGCCCACTGAGCGCTAGATGCGCTCGAACACCACGTCCCACACGCCGTGGCCCAGCTTGAGGCCGCGATTCTCGAACTTGGTGAGCGGGCGGTAGTCCGGCTTGGGCGCATAGCCCGCTGCCGTGTTGCGCAACAGCGGCTCCTGCGACAGCACCTCGAGCATCTGCTCGGCATAGGGCTGCCAGTCGGTCGCGCAATGCAGGTAGCCGCCGGGCGCGAGCCGGTCGGCCAGCTTGCGCACGAAAGGCGGCTGGATCAGCCGGCGCTTGTTGTGCCGCGTCTTGTGCCAGGGGTCCGGAAAGAAGACATGCACGCCGGCCAGCATGCCGGGCATCAGCATGTGGTCGATGACATCGACCGCATCGTGGGCGCAGATGCGGATGTTGGAGAGTTGCTGTTCGCCGATGCGCTTGAGCAGCGCCCCGACGCCGGGTTCGTGCACCTCGCAGCACAGGAAATTCTTCTCGGGCTGGAGCGCCGCGATGTGCGCGGTGGCCTCGCCCATGCCGAAGCCGATCTCGAGCACGGTCGGCGCAACGCGGCCGAAGGCGGCGGCAATGTCCAGCGGCTCGGGGCGATAGGGCAGGAGGAACAGCGGGCCCAGTTCGGCGAAGGCGCGTGCCTGGCCCTCGGTGGTTCGACCGGCGCGCTTGACGAAGCTCTTCAGGCGGCGATGCAGGGGATGCGGCGGAGTTTCTTCGTCGGAAGCGGGTGCGGCGGGATCGCGCGCGGGGTCGGTGGCAGGCAGGGTCATCAGGGGGAGGGATTGTAGAGAGCCCGCCAGCCGGCCACCCAGTCAACCAGTGCCTCTGCGGGCGTTGCAGCCGTGGTGGCCGCCAGCCCGAGCACGCGCGCCGCGGCGTCGAGCGCAGCGAGCGCCGCGGCTGGCGTGCCGGTGTCGAGCGGCGCGGCGCCGTTCTGCTTCGAGAGCTTCTCGCCGTCGGCGCCGAGCACCAGCGGCGTATGCAGGTAGCTCGGCGTCGGCAGGCCGAGCGCACGCTGCAGCAGGATCTGGCGCGCCGTGTTGTCGGCCAGGTCTTCGCCGCGCACCACGTCCGTCACGCCCTGGTCGGCATCGTCGACCACCACCGCGAGCTGGTAGGCCCAGGGCCCGTCGGCGCGCCTGAGCACGAAGTCGCCGACCTCGTGCGCCACGTCCTGGCATTGCTGGCCCTTGCGGCGATCGACCCAGTACACGGCCTTCGATGCGCGGGCGGCTTCGAACTGCACCGTGGCGAAGCGCCAGGCGCGCGCCGGCTTGCCGTGCAGTCCGTCGCGACAGGTGCCGGGATAGACGCGTTCGCCGTGCCGGGCGTGCGGCACGCCGCGAAAGGCCAGCGCCTCGTCGATGTCCTTGCGCGAGCAGCCGCAGGGGTAGCTGAGGCCCAGGGCTTTCAGGTGATCGAGTGCGTGCGCGTAGAGCGCGGTGCGCTGCGTCTGCCACACGGGCGTCGCGTCGGGCACGAGCCCGCAGGCTGCGAGCTGCGAGAGGATGTATTCGCCCAGCCCGGGCAGGCAGCGCTCGGTGTCGGCATCCTCGATGCGCACCAGCCAGCGTGCCTGCGGGCCGCGGGCGCGCACATCGAGCCAGCTCGCGAGCGCGGCGACCAACGAGCCCGCGTGCAGCGGTCCCGTGGGCGAGGGCGCAAATCGACCGGTAAAAATCACGCCACTTTGAGCGCCAACGTCAGACCCGAAAGAAACGCATCTTCGACCCGGTGCCCGGTGCACCAGTCGCCGGCCACGCCGATGCGCGCCTTGGCGTCCCACAGGTGCGGCTTGCCGACCGGTACCTGGGTCTGGGCTTCGGGCCAGCAGCGCGCCTGCGCGTGCGAAGGTTCGGCGCGGATGCCGGTGATCTCGGCGAAGGCGCGCAACAGCTTGGCCTGGACGCGCGAGGCGTCGTCGCGCAGGTGTTCGTGCGACCAGGCCGCGCTGGCTTGCAGGGTCCAGCGCTCGATGCGATCACGGCCGGGCTTGGAGGATTCGCGCGCCAGCCAGGCCACGCGGTGGTGGGTGCTGCGCGCGGCGTTCCATTGCGGGCCGAGATGGGAGAGGTTCGCCTGGTTGGCCTGAGGGAAGGCGATCATCAGCGTCCAGCAGGGCGCGATGCGCACTGCTTCGATCTTCTCGCTGATGCCGGAGGAGAGCTTGCCGTTGTCGAGCAGGGCGCGCGTGCGAGCCGGCGGGACCGCCAGCAGCACGCCGTCGAAACCGGAGTACACGTGTTGCGAATCGTCGGCGCCCGCGGTGCGCAGTTGCCAGCGCTTTCCGTCGAGCGCGTCGCGCTCGATGGTCGTGACCTGGGTGCGCGTCACGAGCGCATCGCCCAGCGGCGCGGCCCAATGCGCAACCAGGGCATCCATGCCGGGCTGGGCAACCCAGTGCGGCTCGCGCGCGGGCAGGGCGGCCTCGGCGACGCGGCCGTGCGGGTCGAGTACGCGCACGAGGTTGGCACTCCAGGGCTTGCAGATTTGCGGCACGGTTTGGAGCACGCGCGCAAAGCGCGGGTCGCGCACGGTGAAGTACTGCGCGCCGCTGTCGAACTTGCCGAAGGGCGTGGATTCGCTCGCCATCCGGCCGCCGGCGGCGGCTTCGCGTTCGAACACGCTGACGCGGTGGCCGGCCTGCGCGAGGGTGCGGGCACAGGCGATGCCCGCCATGCCGGCGCCGACGACGGCGTAGTGGCGCGGGGAGGTGGATCGGTGGCGATCGGCGGGAGGACGGGAGGTGGTCATGTTGAGCGGTCTCGTTTTCTGTTGGCGATCAAGGGAGACTCTAACCGCCTCGACACACTCACCGGCCGCGATGCCTTTCAAGGAGCGCCCGGCGCGTCCCTTCGTGCTCGAACTGTTCGAGCCACCATTTGAGCGCGCGTCCCGGCTTGCCGGCGGTGCGCTCGCGCCATGCGCAATGCATGGTGCCGATCGGCGCCACGCGTTCGGTCTTGCGCTCGACCAGGTGGCCGGCCTCGATGTAGGGCCGCGCCATCGGCTCGGGCAGGAAGCCGCCGCCCAGGCCGTGGAGCTGCGCGGCCAGCTTGGCCTGCATGGTGGGCACGGTGAGCACATCCTGGCCGCCGACGAGATTGACCGTCATGCTCGGGCCGGCGCGCGAGGAGTCGGCCGCGGCCACGGCGCGGTGCTGGCGCAGCACGTTGTCGGAGAGGGGGGCGTCGATCCGCGCCAGCGGATGGTGCGGTGCCACCGCATAAACGAAATGCAACTGGCCCAGCGGCCGGCTGCGGATGCCGGTGGCGCCGAAGGCGAGGCTCGAGGCATCGAGCACGGCGCCGACGGCGAGATCGGCCTCGCCGCTGGACAGTGCCTCGATGGTGCCCAGCAGCGTTTCGTCGCGCAGCTTGAGCCGGGTCGGCGGGTCGAGCGCGAAGAAGGCGGTGGCCAGGTCCAGCATCGGATCGCGCGCGATCACGCTGTCGACCGCGATCGTGAGCATCGGCTCCCAGCCGGTCGCGACGCGCTTGACGCGGTTGGCCACCGCGTCGATTTCGCCGAGCAGCCACGAGGCCTCACGCAGCAATTCGGTGCCGGCTTCGGTCAGCCGTGCCTGGCGCGCGCTGCGGTCGAACAGCAGCACGTCGAGGGCGTCCTCGATCTGGCGCACGCGGTAGCTGAGGGCGCTGGGCACGAGGTCCAGCGTGCGCGCGGCCGCGGCAAAGCTGCCGGTGCTCACCACCGTCTGCAGCATCGCGAGCGCATCGGGCGTCAGGACATCACGGGCGCTGGGCATAGATCGTTCAAAAAAATTGAATGATGCCATCAAAAGCCGGCGCTTTCGAGGGCGGGGCCGCGACCTAAAGTTCTGGGCATCCGCTGCGCATGCGGCGCGGCATTCGAAGGCCCCAAGCCATCTGGCGGGGCAGGAGTTCAAAGATGCTTCAAGTTCGCAAGTCCCAGGAACGCGGTTATGCCGATCACGGCTGGCTGCGCTCGTTCCACAGCTTCTCCTTTGCCGGCTACTACGATCCGGCCCACATGGGTTATGGCAATCTGCGCGTGATCAACGAAGACCGCGTCGCCGCGGGCGCCGGCTTCGGCACCCACGGCCACAAGGACATGGAAATCATCAGCTACGTTCTGTCGGGCGAGCTCGCGCACAAGGACAGCATGGGCAACGTCGAATCGATCCCGCCGGGCGACGTGCAGCGCATGAGCGCCGGCCGCGGCGTGATGCACAGCGAGTTCAACCACAAGGCCGACGAGACCACGCACTTCCTGCAGATCTGGATCGAGCCCAACGTGCGCGGCATCGCGCCCGGCTACGAGCAGAAGAGTTTCTCGGATGCCGAGAAGCGCGGACAGCTGCGCCTGGTGGCTTCGCCCGACGGGGCCGAGGGCTCGGTGCTGGTGCATGCCGATGCGCGCATGTATGCCGGCCTGCTCGACGGCAACGAGCAAGCCAGCCTCGCGCTCGACCCGAAGCGCAAGAGCTACGTGCACCTGGTGCGCGGGGAGCTCGAGGTCAACGGCACGAAACTGGCTACTGGCGATGCGGCCCTGATCAAGGACGAATCGCACCTCACGCTCGGCGCCGGCAAGAATGCCGAAGTGCTGGTGTTCGACCTCGCGGCCTGAAGCTGCGTTATTTTTTCATCAACCCAGGAGTACTTTCCAATGGCATCCACCACCACCGCATCCGGCTACGCCGCCCCCGCCGGCGCGAGCGCTTCGCAAGACACGCTCGCGCTCATCGGGCGCATCCTGATCGCGGCGCTCTTCATACCTGCCGGTTTCGGCAAGATCGGCGGCTTCGCCGGCGTCGTCGGCTACATCAGCGCGGTCGGCCTGCCGCTGCCGCAGCTCGGCGCGGCGATCGCGATCATCGTGGAGCTCGGCCTCGGCCTGCTGCTCCTGGTCGGCTACAAGACGCGCATCGTGTCCATCGTGCTGGCCGTGTTCACCGTCGCCACCGCGGTGCTCTTCCACAACTACTGGGGCATGCCCGCCGACAAGGCCTATGTGAATCAGCTGATGTTCTTCAAGAACATCGCGATCGCAGGCGGCCTGTTGGCCATCGCAGCCTTCGGCGCCGGCCGCTTCAGCATCGACAAGCGCTGAGCAGCCATACTTCCCGCATGACCAACATCGTCGTTGTTTTTCATTCGGGTTACGGCCACACGCAGCGCATTGCGCAGGCGGTGGCCGATGGCGCAGGCGCCCACCTGCTCGCGATCGACGCCGACGGCAAGCTCCCGGCCGGCGGCTGGGAGATGCTGGCGGCCGCGGACGCGATCATCATGGGTTCGCCCACCTACATGGGCAGCGTGAGCTGGCAGTTCAAGAAGTTCGCCGATGCCTCCTCGAAGGTCTGGTACGTCCAGGGTTGGCGCAACAAGCTTTTCGCGGGCTTCACCAACAGCGCCGCCATGAACGGCGACAAGGACGCGACGCTGACCTACCTGTGGCACCTCGCCAGCCAGCACGGCGGCCTGTGGGTCAGCCTCGGCCTCATGCCGAGCAACGACCGTGCCGCGAAGCGCGATTCGATCAATTACGTCGGCGGCTACAACGGCCTGCTGACCACTTCGCCGACCGATGCCAGTCCGGCCGAGATGGCGAAGGGCGACCTCGAGACGGCCTATGCATTCGGCGAACGCGTGGCCGAAGTGGCAAGATCTCGATCGCCCCACGGAGAACCACGATGACCGAACCGCTGCTGCAGCTTCGACCGCATGAAAAGGACCTGGGCGGAGGCTTCAAGGTCCGGCGGCTGCTGCCGGCGGCGAAGCGGCGATCGGTCGGGCCCTTCGTATTCTTCGATCACTTCGGCCCGGCGATCGAGGAGCCGGGCAACGAGCACGACGTGCGGCCGCATCCGCATATCGGCCTGGCCACCGTGACCTATCTTTTCGAGGGCGCGATGACGCATCGCGACAGCCTCGGCGTGGTGCAGGAGATCCGCCCCGGCGCGATCAACTGGATGACGGCGGGGCGCGGCATCGTGCACTCGGAGCGCAAGCCCGAGCATCTGCTCGATGCGAGTTATGTCAACCATGGTTTGCAGCTCTGGGCCGCGCTGCCGCAGGCCCATGAGGAAGTCGAGCCCAGCTTTTCCCACACGGCGGCTGAGCAGATCCCGGCACTCGAAGTGCAGGGCGTGGCCGTGCGGGTTCTGGTGGGTGAAGCCTTCGGCGTGCGTTCGCCGGTGAAGACCTTTTCCAAGACGCTCTATCTCGACCTGCCATTGCCGGCCGGCGCGCGTTTCGAACTGCCGGCCTTGGCGCAGGAGATGGCTGTCTACGCGGTTGATGGCGAGATTCAGCTCGATGGCGAGCCCGTGGCGCGGCACACGATGGCCATGCTGCCGGAGGGCGAGGGCGGCATCTTCGAGACACGCGATGCCGTTCGCATCGTGGTCATCGGCGGCGAGCCGCTCGACGGCCCGCGCTTCATTACCTGGAACTTCGTCTCCAGCCGGCGCGAGCGCGTCCTCGAAGCCGGCGCCGACTGGTCCGCGCAGCGCATGGGCCATGTGCCCGGCGAGACCGAATTCATTCCACTGCCGGGACATCCGTTCCAGGTGCAGACGCCGGCCGATACCGGTACGGCGCCGGTCTAGCGCTTGATCGCGATGTCCGGGTCCTCGGCGGCCCGGGCGCTGGCGCCGCTCGCGCGCGCACTCAGGTCCGGCGCCAAAGTCTCTCGGCCATCGAACACGAAGCACTCGCCGTGGTAGTGCGCGCCGCCGACCTGCTCGAAGTACTTGAGGATGCCGCCTTCGAGCTGAAGCACGTCGGCCACGCCTTCCTCGCGCATCAGGATCGCGGCCTTCTCGCAGCGGATGCCGCCGGTGCAGAAGCTCACCACCGTCTTGCCGGCCAGGTCTTCGCGGTACTTCTTCAGCGCCTTCGGGAAATCGGTGAACTTGCCGATGCGCCAGTCGATGGCGCCGTCGAAGCTGCCGTGGTCGACCTCGAAGGCGTTGCGCGTGTCGAGCAGCGCGATCGGCTTGCCCGCGTCGTCGTGCCCCTGGTCGAGCCAGCGCTTGAGGGTGGGCGCATCGACGCCCGGCGCGCGGCCCGCGGCGGGCTGGATGGCCGGATGGTCCATGCGGATGATCTCGCGCTTCAGCTTGACCAGCATGCGGCGGAAGGGCTGGGCTTCGGACCAGCTTTCCTTCGCTTCCAGATCGGCGAAACGCGGGTCGGCACGCAGGCCCCGGAGGAAGTCATGCGCGGCATCTTTCTCGCCCGCGATGAACAGGTTGATGCCCTCGGGCGCGAGCAGGATGGTGCCCTTGAGCGCCAGCGCGTGGGTGGTGGCGCGCAGCGCGTCGCGCAGCAGCTCGCCGTCGTCGATGGCCACGAACTTGTAGGCCGCGATATTCAAAATCTCTTGCACGGAGCGCGATTGTAGGGAGAGCCAAACCACATGGTGGGGGTGCTGCTTTCTACAATGCGCACCATGTTCGTTCACCTGCGCCTGCACACCGAGTTTTCCGTCGTCGACGGCACCAACCGAATCGACGAAGTCGTCAAGGCCGCCGCGGCCGACCGGCAGCCGGCGTTGGCGATCACCGATCTCAACAACCTCTTCGGCGCGGTCAAGTTCTACAAGGAAGCGCGCGGCAAGGGTGTCAAGCCGGTGCTGGGCGCCGAGGTGTTCCTCGAAGGCCTGGGCGCGGAGATCGGCGCGCTCACGCGCATCGTGCTGCTGGTGCAGAACATGGAAGGCTATCTGCACCTGTCCGAACTGCTGGCGCGCGCCTGGACGCAGAACGTGGGCCGCGGCCAGGCCCAGGCGGTCTGCAAGCTGGCCTGGATCGAGGAGTTGCAGGGCGGGTTGATCGCGCTCTCGGGCGCGCAGGCCGGCCCGCTCGGCGCGCCGCTGCTGCAGGGCCAGGCCGAGCGCGCGGCCGAGATCGCGCTGCAGTTGGCGGGGCTTTTTCCGCATCGCTTCTACATCGAACTGCAGCGCGCCGGCCGCCCCGAGGACGAGCCGCATGTGTTGGCCGCGGTGCAGCTGGCCGCAAGGCTCGGGCTGCCGGTGGTGGCAACGCACCCGGTGCAGTTCGCCACCGCCGAGGACTTCGAAGCGCACGAGGCGCGCGTCTGCATCTCGGAAGGCGAGATCCTCGGCAACCCGCGCCGCGTGCGCAAGTTCACGCAGGAGCAGTATTTCAAGTCCGCCGCCGAGATGGAAGCGCTCTTCGCCGACGTGCCGAGCGCGATCGCCAACACGGTCGAGATCGCCAAGCGCTGCAACCTCACGCTCGTGCTCGGCAAGCCGCAGCTGCCGAACTTCCCGACGCCCAACGGCATGCCGATCGAGGAGTACTTCCGCGTCGCCTCCTTCGAAGGTCTGGAGGGGCGTCTCGCGCACCTCTACCCCGACGCCGCCAAGCGCGATGCCGAGCGCCCGCGCTACGTCGAACGCCTCGAGTTCGAGATCAACACCATCCTGAAGATGGGTTTCCCGGGCTACTTCCTGATCGTGGGCGACTTCATCAACTGGGCCAAGAAGAACGGTTGCCCGGTCGGACCCGGCCGGGGCTCGGGCGCGGGCTCGCTGGTGGCCTATGCGCTGAAGATCACCGACCTCGATCCGCTCGAATACAAGCTGCTGTTCGAACGCTTCCTGAACCCCGAGCGCGTCTCGATGCCCGACTTCGACATCGACTTCTGCCAGGGCAACCGCGACCGCGTGATCGACTACGTGAAGGACAAGTACGGCCGCGACGCGGTGAGCCAGATCGCGACCTTCGGCACCATGGCCGCACGCGCCGCGATCCGCGACGTGGGCCGCGTGCTCGACATGAGCTACATGTTCTGCGACGGCATCAGCAAGCTGATCCCGAACAAGCCGGGGCAGCCGGTCACGATCCAGTACCCGCCTTCGCCCAAGCCCGAGGGCGACAAGAACAACTACGCGATCGAGATGGAGCCGCAGCTCGCGGCCCGCATCGAGAAGGAAGAAGAAGTCCGCATGCTGGTCGAGCTGGCGCAGAAGCTCGAAGGCATGACGCGCAACATCGGCATGCATGCGGGCGGCGTGCTGATCGCGCCGGGCAAGCTCACCGACTTCTGCCCGCTCTACCAGCAGCCGGGCAGCGACTCGGCCGTGAGCCAGTACGACAAGGACGACGTCGAAGCCATCGGCCTGGTGAAGTTCGACTTCTTGGGCTTGGCCACGCTCACCATCCTCGAGATCGCGAAGGAGTTCATCGTCCAGCGCCACAAGGGTCAGGAGAACTTCGCCTACGAGAACATCCGGCTCGACGACGCGCCGACCTACCGGCTCTTCGCCGAGGGCAAGACCGAGGCCGTGTTCCAGTTCGAATCGCGCGGCATGCAGGGCATGCTGAAGGACGCGCGGCCGACGCGGCTCGAAGACCTGATCGCGCTCAACGCGCTGTACCGTCCGGGCCCGATGGACCTGATCCCCAGCTTCGTCGCACGCAAGCACGGCCGCGAGACGGTGGAGTATCCGCATCCGCTGGTCGAAGAGATGCTCTCGGAGACCTACGGGATCATGGTCTACCAGGAACAGGTGATGCAGACCGCGCAGATCCTGGGCGGCTACTCGCTCGGCGGCGCCGACCTGCTGCGCCGCGCGATGGGCAAGAAGAAGGCCGAGGAGATGGCCGAGCACCGCGAGATCTTCCGCAAGGGCGCGGCGGTGAACGGCATCGACCAGCAGAAGGCTGACGAGATCTTCGACCTGATGGAGAAGTTCGCGGGCTACGGCTTCAACAAGTCGCACGCGGCCGCCTATTCGCTCCTGGCCTATCACACCGGCTGGCTCAAGGTCCACTACACGGCCGAGTTCTTCTGCGCCAACATGACGGTGGAAATGGACGACACCGACAAGCTCAAGGTGTTGTTCGAAGATGCGCAGAAGCACTTCGGCATGACCTTCGAGCCGCCGGACGTGAACCGCGGCAACTACCGCTTCGAGCCGGTCACCGACAAGGTCATTCGCTACGGGCTCGGCGCGGTCAAGGGCACGGGGCAATTGGCGGTCGAGGCGGTGGTCAAGGCGCGGGAAGAGGGCGGCCCCTTCAAGAGCCTGTTCGACTTCTGCGTGCGCGTGGACCGCCAGCGCATCAACAAGCGCACCGTCGAGGCGCTGATCAAGGCAGGTGCCTTCGATTCGCTGCAGCAGAACCGGGCCTCGCTGATCGCCTCGGTCGACCGCGCCTTCGAATTCGCGAGCGCGACCGAGGCCAACGCCTCGCAGGTCGATATCTTCGGCGACTGCGAGCACGGCTCTGCGACGCAGGAGCCCGAGCTCATCGACGCCACGCCCTGGGGCGTGAAGGAACGCCTGACCTACGAGAAGACGGCCATCGGCTTCTACCTGTCGGGCCACCTGTTCGACGAAGTGGCGCACGAGGTGCGGCGCTTCTGCAAGCGCGAGATCGACGACCTGATCGACAGCCGCGAGCAACAGGTGATCGCCGGCATCGTGAGCGACTTCCGCGTCATCAACGGCCAGCGCGGCCGGCTGGCGATCTTCAAGCTGGACGACAAGTCGGGCGCCATCGACGCGACCGCCGACGAGGCGCTCTTCAACGCCAACCGCAACGTGCTGAAGGACGACGAACTGGTGATCGTGAGCGGCCGCCTGCAGCCGGGCCGCGGCGGCTTCGAGGCGCGCTTCCAGGTGCAGCAGGTGTGGGACCTGGCCGCAGCGCGCTGCCGCTTCGGCAAGTTCCTGCGCGTCGCGGTCAACGGGAAGGCGCCGGACATCGCGCGGCTGGTGCGCGACTTTCCGCCGCGCACCGAACAGAGCGAGCACGGCGAGCTGCTGCAGGGCTTGGCGGTGCGGCTGTCGATGGCGCGCGGCGGCGCGCAGGTCGAGCTGCAGCTGGGCGAGCGCGCGAAGTTCTTCCCGACCGACGCCGCGCTCGCGAGCTGGACGGCGCAGGCCGATGCGGGCCGCGCGGCGGTGGTCTACGAGTAGCGGGCGCTTTCAGCGCTGCTTTGGTTGAAGCACCACTGTCAGCGAAGGGAAGATGCGGCCATCTACGTCGCGCGGTACCTTTTCCGTTCTACGCAGCCCGCGCTCTGCGGCATCGTCCCAACTCGCCAAACCGCTCGATTTGCGTAGCTTGACACCCACGATCGTGCCATCGGGCGCCAAGTTGACGTCGAATTCCGCGGTCGGATTGCCGCTCACGAGATCGGCATCGGGGTAGACGATGTTGGGGCGCACAGCTGCCGCGATCCGAGCTCCGTAGCCGCCCGAAGGGCCGGAGGCCTTCAGCGCAGCCCCTTTCGAGTTGTCGTCACCGCTGGCGCCCGCCAGACCCTGCATGCGCTTGAGCGTGGCTGCACGGTCGGCCGCGGCCTGCGCAGCCGCCTTCGCATCGGCTTCCTTCTTCTTCGCGGCTTCGGCTTCCTGCTTCTTCTTCGCCTCGGCCAACTTCTGCTGCTGTTCCTTCTTGCGCTCGGCTTCGTCCTCGGCGCGCTCCCGGGCTTCCTGTTCCTTCTTCTCCTGCGCCGCTTTCTTCGCGGCTTCGAGCTTCTTCTGTTGCTGCTGCTCCAGCTCGCGCTCCTTCTGCTCCTTCAGCTTCTTCTCGCGTTCGAGCGCGATGTCGGGCGCACGCGGCGCCGGCGCGGGTTCGGGTGCTCGCGCCTGCGGGGGAGGTGGCGGCGGAGGGGGTGGTGCCGGCGTCGGTGCAGGCGCCGGAGTGGGTGGCGTCGGAACCGGCGGCGCAGTGAGGCGCGGCGCGGCCTGCTGCACGGTCGACGACCAGAGCTCGGCCTCGATCGCGGCGTCCTCCGCTTCGCGGCGCCAGCTCACGCCCCAGGTCAGCGCGATGATGAGCAGCCCATGCGCCAGCAGCGCCAGCAGCACGGCACGCGGCGTGCCGCGTTGCGGCGGCGGCGCGAACTCCGGGCGATCGGCGCCGAGCGACATCAGCGAAGAGGCCAAGGCCATCACTTGGCGCCCGTGGTCGTGACCGAAAGGCCGACGCGCTCGACGCCGCTCCTCTTGAGCGCGTTCATCGCCTTGACCACCGTCTCGTACTTGACCGACTTGTCGGCGCTGATGACCACCGGCCGCTGGTCGTCGCCGCCCTGCGCGGTCTTGGCCGCCGTGCCGATCTGCGTCATGGGGATCGAGGTGGCGCCGCTGCCGGTGGACGGGTCCTTCTTGATCTGGACCTCGTCGTCGCTCTTGATGACGATCTCGATCGGCTTGTCGGGCTGCTTGTTGGCGCGATCCACCGTGGGCAGGTTGATCACGCTCGGCGTGATCAGCGGCGCCGTGACCATGAAGATGATCAGGAGCACCAGCATCACGTCGATGAACGGGACCATGTTGATCTCGTTGATCGTTCGGCGGCCGCGGCCGCGGGAGGACATTGCTGGCATGGCGTGGTGCTCCGCTTCAGCGGCCGGTCGCCGGCGTCACCGATGCCGGGTTGACGTGGGCCGTCAGGTTGCGCTGCAGGATGTTCGAGAACTCTTCGATGAAGGTCTCGAGCGCGATCGCGATCTTGTCGATCTCGCGGGCGAAGCGGTTGTAGGCCACCACGGCCGGAATGGCGGCGAAGAGGCCGATGGCGGTGGCGACCAGCGCTTCTGCGATGCCGGGAGCGACGGTGGAGAGCGTCACCTGCGCCAGCGCTGCGAGGCCGGTGAAGGCATGCATGATCCCCCACACCGTGCCGAACAGGCCGACATAGGGCGAGACCGAACCGACGGTGGCGAGGAAGGACAGGTTCTGCTCCACCGCATCGAGCTCGCGCTGGAAGCTCGCGCGCATCGCGCGGCGTGCGCCGTCGAGCAGCGTGCCGGCGTCGGAGACATGGCGCTCGCGCAGCTTCTGGTACTCGCGCATGCCGGAAGCGAAGATACGTTCCATCGGGCCGGCGAACTTGGCGTTCTGCGCAGCCGAGGAGAACAGTTCGTTCAAGCTAGTGCCGGACCAGAACTCGCGTTCGAAGTCGTCGTTGAGCGCGCGCGTGCGCTTGAGAGAGAAGAACTTGCGGAAGATGGCCGCCCAGCTGGCGACGGATACCACGAGCAGCAAGGCCACGACAAACTGCACCGGAAGGCTGGCATGGAGCAGGAGGGAAAGGATCGACAGGTCTTGATTCATGGCTTCTGAGGTTGAGACATGGAGCCGGCATGGCGCCCGAGGGTTCCCGAAACTTGGGGTGGGATGCGCGCGGGCCGCAGCGTGGCCGCGTCGACCCAGCCGATGCGGATCGTGCCTTCGCAAAGGACCGCAGTATCGGGCGCCGGGCCGGTGGCCGGACCGTGCTCTGAATTTGATAGCACGCGCTGGCCGATTATCAGGGACGCGGAGCCCATCTGACGCAGCTCGGCTGTAACCAGCAGTTCGTCGTCGAGCCGCGCCGGGCGGTGGTACTTGAGCTGCGTCTCGCTGACTACGAAGATGCCGCCGGTCTCTTCGCGCAGCCGGCCTTGCGCGATGCCGAGCGAGCGCAGCCACTCGGTGCGGGCACGCTCCATGTACTTGAGGTAGTTAGCATAGAAGACGATGCCGCCGGCATCGGTGTCTTCCCAGTAGACGCGGATCGGAAATGCGAAGCTCATGCAGCGACGGTGGCGCCGGCCCAGGCGCGCAGGCGCTCCACCGATTCCTCGAGATGCGCCATCGAGCTGGCCGTCGAGAAGCGCACGAAGCGGGCGGTTTCGGCCGAGCCGAAGTCGCGGCCCGGCGTGATCGCGAGATGGGCTTTCTTCATCGCTTCGAAGGCGAAGTCCCAGCTGTTCGAGATGCCGAGCTTCTCGCCGAAGGCAGAACAGTCGGCCCAGGCATAGAAGGCGCCGTCGGGCACCACCGGCACCTTGAGGCCCAGCGCGTCGAGCTGCGGAATGAACCAGTCGCGCCGGGCCCTGAACTCGGCGCGGCGGCGCTCGTACTCGGCGATGCTCTCGGGCTCGAAGCAGGCGAGCGCCGCATACTGCGAGACGGTGCTCGCGCAGATGAAAAGGTTCTGCGCCAGCCGCTCGACCACCGGCACCAGCGCATCGGGCACCACCAGCCAGCCGAGGCGCCAGCCGGTCATGTTGAAGTACTTGCTGAAGCTGTTGATGCTGATGACCTGGTCGTCGATCGCGAGCGCGGTGTGGCCGAAGGCGTCGTCGTAGGACAGGCCAAGGTAGATCTCGTCGATCAGCGTGATGCCGCCGCGCTTCGACACCACCTCGTGGATGCGGCGCAGCTCGTCGGGCGCGATCGAGGTGCCGGTCGGGTTGGAGGGCGATGCGAGCAGCACGCCGCGCGTGCGTTCGGTCCAGGCGTCTTCGACCTTGGCGGCGCTGAGCTGGAAGCGCTCGGCGGCCGTGGTCGGCACCAGCACGGCACGGCCGTCGGCCGCGCTCACGAAGTGGCGGTTGCAGGGATAGCTGGGGTCGGGCAGCAGCATCTCGTCGCCGGCCTCAATCAGCGCCAGGCAGGCCAGCTGCAGCGCGGCCGATGCACCGGCCGTGACGACGATGCGGCGCGCCGGCACGTCGGCGCCGAAGCGTTCGCGGTACCAGCCGCTGATGCGCTCGCGCAGGTGGTCGAGGCCGATCGCATGCGTGTACCGCGTCGCGCCCGCGCGCACGGCGCGTGCGGCGGCTTCTTGCACCAGCGGCGGCGCGGTGAAGTCGGGCTCGCCGATGTTGAGGAAGATCATCGGCCGATCGGTGTGCGCGACTTCGCGCGCCAGCGCGGAGGCCGCCTTGGCGACTTCCATCACGTAGAAGGGCTCGATGCGCTCGGCGCGCTTCGAAATTCTCATGGCCGTGCCTTGCCCGTCGCTCGATCGGCTTCGACCTCGGCCGGGCGCAGTTGCGGCGCGAGGCCGTTGAGCACCGCGTTCACGTACTTGTGGCCGTCGGTGCCGCCGAACTCCTTGGCGAGCTCGATGCATTCGTTCAGCACCACACGCCAGGGCACGTCGAGGCAGTGCTGGAATTCGTAGACGCCGATCCACATCACGGCGTGCTCGACCGGCGAGATCTCTTCGAGCTTGCGGTCGAGCAGCGGCACGATCAGCGCATCGAGCTCGCCCGCGGCCGCGATCGAGCCGTGCAGCAGCGCGTCGTAGTGCGCCGCGTCGGCCTTGTGGAAGCCGGCCAGGTCGCGCGTGAACTGGTCGATGGACGCGGCGTCGTTGCGTCCCACCAGGTGCTGGTAGAGCGCCTGCAGCGCGAACTCGCGCGCGCGGCTGCGGGTCGACTTGGCGGAGGCCTTGCGTGCGCCCGTGCTGGTCAGCCCCGTGCGGGATTGGCGCGGCTTGTCGCTGGCGGTCTTGTTGTCTTCGGTCATGAAAGGGTGGCGAGCAGCTGCGCCATCTCGACGGCCACGCGCGCCGCATCGCGGCCCTTGTCGGTCTGCCGCGCGATGGCCTGTTCGAGGTTTTCGGTGGTGAGGATCGCGTTGGCGACCGGAATGCGGTAGTCGAGCGCGATGCGGCTCACGCTCGCGCCCGATTCGTTGGCCACCAGCTCGAAGTGGTAGGTCTCGCCGCGGATGATGCAGCCCAGCGCGATCAGCGCCTGGTAGCGGTTGCGCTCGGCCAGGGCCTGCAGCGCGACCGGCACCTCGAGCGCGCCCGGCACGCTGACATGGTCGATGTCGGCGTCGGCGACGCCGAGCACTCGGAGCTCGCCCAGGCAGGCCTCGGCCAGGGCGTTGGTGATGTCTTCGTTGAAGCGCGCCTGCACGATGCCGATGCGCAGGCCCTTGCCGTCGAGCGTGACATCGCTGCCCTTGTTCGCGTGCTGCATTAGGCTTCCCGCCTCGCGTGTGTGTTCTTCTTCATTGCTCTTCTTTCGTGATGTAGCCCGCGATCTCCAGGCCGTAACCTGCTGCCATGCTGGGCATGCGGCGCGGCGTGCCCAACAGGTTCATCCTGTGCACGCCGCACTCGCGCAGGATCTGCGCGCCGATGCCGTAGCTGCGCAGGTCCATGCGCCCACGTTCCGGCGCCTGCGCGGGCCGTGCAGTGCCGTCGAACTGCGACAGCAGCTCGGCGCCGGTCTCGCCGCAGTTGAGCAGCACGGCCACGCCCTTGCCTTCGGCCGCGATGTGGGCCAGGCTGGCATCGAGGCTCCACGAGTGCAGCGAACGGTTGACTTCCAGCGCGTCGAGCACCGAGAGCGGCTCGTGCACGCGCACGTCCACCGTGTCGCCCGGATTCCAGTTGCCGCGCACCAGCGCCAGGTGCACGCCGTGGCTGGGCTTGTCGCGGAAGGCATGGGCGGTGAACCAGCCCCAGGCGGTGTGGATTTCGCGGCAGCCGACCTTTTCGACCAGCGACTCGGTGCGGCTGCGGTGCTCGATCAGTGCGGCGATGGTGCCGATCTTGATGCCGTGCTCGGCGGCGAAGAGCTGCAGGTCGGGCAGCCGCGCCATGGTGCCGTCCTCGTTCATCACCTCGCAGATCACGGACGCGGGTGAGCAACCGGCCATGGCGGCGAGGTCGCAGCCGGCCTCGGTGTGGCCTGCGCGCATCAGCACGCCGCCGTCGACAGCCTGCAGCGGAAAGATATGGCCGGGCTGCACCAGGTCGGCCGCGACGGCATTCGGTGCGACGGCGGCCTGCACGGTGCGCGCGCGGTCGGCGGCGGAAATGCCGGTGGTCACGCCCTCGGCCGCCTCGATTGACACGGTGAAGGCGGTCGAGTGCTTGGCGCCGTTGCGCGCCACCATCGGCGGCAGCTGCAGCCGCTCGCACATCTCGCGGGAGAGCGTGAGGCAGATCAGGCCGCGCGCATGGCGTGCCATGAAGTTGATGGCCTCGGGCGTCACGTGGTCGGCCGCGAGCACGATGTCGCCCTCGTTCTCGCGGTCTTCCTCGTCGACCAGGATCACCATGCGGCCCGCGGCGAGCTCGGCCACGATCTCTTCGACCGACGAAATCGGCGCGGGCGCCCGGCCGCTGCGCGGGGCGGTGATCGGCGTGACGGAGGCGTTCATGGGGTCTTGTCTTTCTGTGGGACGGGCAGGGCGCCGGCCTGGAGCATGCGCTCCACGTAGCGGGCGACGGTGTCGATCTCGAGGTTGACGCGGCTGCCTTGCTTCAGGCTGCCGAGCGCGGTGTTTTCGACCGTGTGCGGAATCAGGTTGATGCTGATCTCGCTGCCGTCAGCGCCGTCGCTCACGCTGTTGACCGTGAGGCTCACGCCGTTGACGGTGATCGAGCCCTTGTAGGCCAGGAAGCGGGCGAGCGCGGGCGGCGCCAGCACACGCAGCTCCCAGCTTTCGCCCACCGGCGCGAAGTGGCTGACCGTGCCGATGCCATCCACGTGGCCCGACACGATGTGGCCGCCGAGCCGGTCGCTGGCGCGCAGTGCCTTCTCGAGGTTGACGCGGCCCGCTTCTTCGGCGAGGCCGGCCGTCTTGTCCAGCGATTCGGCCGAGATGTCGATGGTGAAGAGCTGCTTCGCCGGGTCGAGGGAGGTGACGGTCATGCAGGCGCCGTTGAGCGCGATGCTGTCACCGAGACCCACGTCGGCCAGATAGCCGTCGGGCACCGCGATGCTGAGCCGCTTGCCGTGGGATGAAGAGCTGCCGAGGTCGCGGACGGCGGCGATGCGCCCCACGCCGGTAATGATTCCGGTGAACATCGCGGCATTTTCGCAGAGATGCGAAGGCCGCTCGGCCAAACCCTAAAAGCGGTCTCGACCAGCGACCCGGGCGACGATTCGCAGGTCCGGGCCGACCGGCTCGAAGGACTTGAATTCGAGCGCCAATGCATCGCCAAGCACGGTCAGGGGGCCCGATGCATGCGGCTGGCTGGCCATGCCGAGCCCGTCTCCGATGAACTTTGGCGCCAAGTAAACCAGCAGTTCGTCGACCAGCCCTTCGCGGATCAGCGAGCCGTTGAGCTTGTGGCCAGCCTCGACATGGAGTTCATTGACCTCGCGCACGGCGAGATCGCGCAGCATGGCCGCGAGGTCGACCTTGCCCTGGGGGTTGGCGAGGTAGCTGACCGTCGCGCCCTTGGCCTCCAGCGCGGCCTGCCTGGCGTCGTTCCGGTTGGCGGCATAGATCCAGACGGGCCGGGCCGCGCCGAAGATCTTTGCCTCCGGCGGCGTCTGCAAATGGCTGTCGACCACCACGAGATGGGGCTGCCGCGGCGTTGGGACCAGCCGCACATCGAGGCGCGGATCGTCTTCGAGTACGGTGCCGACACCCGTCAGTACCGCACTTGCGCGCGCGCGCCAGGCGTGGCCGTCTGTGCGCGCTGCTTCCGAAGTGATCCATTGGCTGGTGCCGTTGGCCAGCGCCGTCTTGCCGTCGAGCGAAGCGGCGACCTTGAGCCGCACCCAGGGCGTCTTGCGGACCATGCGGCTGAAAAAGCCGAGGTTGAGTTCACGCGATTCATCAGCGCCCGCGCCGACCTCCAATTCGACGCCGGCGGCGCGCAGGCGCTCGAAACCCTGGCCGGCGACCAGCGGATTGGGATCGGCGATGGACGCCACGACTTTCTTGATGCCGGCCGCGATCAATGCGTCGCAGCAGGGGCCGGTGCGGCCATGGTGCGAGCAGGGCTCGAGCGTCACATAGGCCGTGGCGCCTTTGATCGGGCAATTGCGGGCGGCGGCGTCGCGCAAGGCCATGATTTCCGCATGAGGGCCGCCCACCGTTTGCGTGGAGCCTTGACCGATCACCGCGCCTTCTTCGTCGAGCAAAACGCAACCGACACGGGGATTCGGCTCCGCCTCGACGCTCGCCTGACGGGCGAGATCGAGCGCCTGCGCCATGGCCTGGATATCTCTATTCATGGGGGCGTCAATTCGCAATTCTTCAAATTCAGATTTGATTCAGATTTAGCGAGATTTCCGCTGATCCTTCAATTCAGTCCGTTTGTCGAAAGATTTGTTCATGCATCGCTTCCGGAATTTAGACTTCGCGCCGAATTGATTGAGCCAGGGGAGGAAGTTCGCGCCGGCCTGTCGGCGCGGATTGAATGTATGAAGCGACCATTTTGCTCGGGCCGGGACGGGTCTCGCCGGCGACCTGCAGGGATTTGCGGTTTTACTCGAACTGTTGGTCGTGGTTGCGCTCTTGGCGACCCTGGCGTCGTTGGCTGTGCCGAGCTTCAACTCATTCCTCGCACGGCGTGCCGTAGACGCCACGGCAGATGGCCTCCGACGCCTGCGGTGCTCTGACGATCACGAATACCGGCGTCAGAGGTGCCGCTTCCGGTGCGTCTCAGATATCCCGCAGCAACTGCCGGAACTCGTCCACATCCTCAAAGCTTCTGTAAACCGAAGCAAAGCGCACGTACGCCACCTTGTCCATGCGCTTGAGCTCCCGCATCACCAGTTCGCCCACCTTGGTCGATTCGATTTCCCGCAAGCCGCTGGACAGGAGCTTCTGCTCGATGCGCAGCAGCGCATGGTCGATCTGCTCGATGCTCACCGGCCGCTTGCGCAGCGCCAGCATCATCGAGGCGCGGACCTTCTTGGGATCGAAGTCGGCGCGGCTGCCGTCCTTCTTGACCACGACCGGGAAATTGACGTCCGGCCGTTCGTAGGTGGTGAAGCGCTTGTCGCAGGCGCCGCACTGCCGGCGGCGCCGCACGAAGTCGCCGTCTTCCGAAACGCGGGTCTCGACGACCTGCGTTTCGAGGTGACCGCAAAAGGGGCACTTCATGCGGTCACTTTCGGTTCAACCGTAGACGGGAAAGCGGCTGGTCAGTGCATGCACCTTCGCACGCACCGCTTCGATGGTGGCGGCATCGCGCGGGTTGTCCAGCACGTCGGCGATCAGGTTCGCGGTGGCGCGCGCCTCCTCGTCCTTGAAACCGCGCGTGGTCAGCGCCGGGGTGCCGATGCGCACGCCGCTCGTGACCATCGGCTTTTCCGGATCGTTCGGGATCGCGTTCTTGTTGATCGTCATGTGGGCGCTGCCCAGCACGGCCTCGGCTTCCTTGCCGGTGATGCCCTTGGCGCGCAGGTCGACCAGCATCACATGGCTCTCGGTGCGGCCGCTCACGATGCGCAGGCCGCGCCCGGTGAGCGTTTCGGCAACGATCTGCGCGTTCTTGACCACCTGCTGCTGGTAGGCCTTGAACTCGGGCGAGAGCGCCTCCTTGAAGGCCACCGCCTTGGCCGCGATCACGTGCATCAGCGGTCCGCCCTGCAGGCCCGGGAAGATGGCGCTGTTGATCGCCTTCTCGTGCTGCGACTTCATCAGGATGATGCCGCCGCGCGGTCCGCGCAGGCTCTTGTGGGTGGTGGAGGTCACCACGTCCGCGTGCGGCACGGGGTTCGGGTAGACGCCGGCGGCGACCAGACCCGCGTAGTGGGCGATGTCGACCATGAAGATGGCGCCGACGTCCTTGGCCACCTTGGCGAAGCGCTCGAAATCGATGCGCAGCGAGTAGGCCGAGGCGCCCGCGATGATCAACTTGGGCATCGATTCGTGCGCCTTGCGCTCCATCGCGTCGTAGTCGATCTCTTCCTTGTCGTTCAGGCCGTAGCTCACGACGTTGAACCACTTGCCACTCATGTTGAGCGGCATGCCGTGGGTCAGGTGGCCGCCTTCGGCCAGGCTCATGCCCATGATGGTGTCGCCAGGCTTCAGGAAGGCCAGCATGACGGCCTCGTTGGCTGAGGCGCCGCAATGCGCCTGCACGTTGGCCGCGTCGGCGCCGAAGAGCTGCTTGACGCGGTCGATCGCCAGCTGCTCGGCCACGTCGACATGTTCGCAGCCGCCGTAATAGCGCTTGCCGGGATAGCCTTCGGCGTACTTGTTGGTGAGCTGCGTGCCTTGCGCGGCCATCACGGCAGGCGACGCGTAGTTCTCGCTCGCGATCAGCTCGATGTGCTGTTCCTGCCGGGCATGCTCGGCCTGGATGGCGGCCCAGATTTCGGGATCGGTCTGTTCGACCAGGATATTGCGGTTGTACATGGCAGTCCTTTAAGACGATGGTCCTTGTTCTTCAACCAAACAAGGGCTGCCCAGGCGAACGGCTGAACGCCTGCTCAAGACCGCGGGCGGCACGCTTCCCAGTGGTGTTCCACGTCAGCGCAATGCACCTGAAAAGGGTTGCGCCTATCGCCAGTCGCGTGCCGGTCGAGTGTAGCTGACGGCGATGGCCGCCGTCTTCGAAAGGGCCTACAGATCGGACAGCAACGCCACGCTCTGCGTGTTCGCTTCCGGCTTGGCGGGTGCCACCACGGGCAGCGGCTGCGCCCGCATGCCGGGCGGTGTCGGCGTGGTGGTGGGCGGCGTGCGTCCGCCGACCACCTGCTGCAGGCGCGCATGTTCGGCCAGCACCTTGCCGGCATAGCCGCCGTCGTCGGGCAGATTGGCGGCGCCGACATAGAACTTGAGGCCGCCCTCGAGCGAACCTGCGCGCGCGATGCATTCCTGCAGCACCTTGACGCCCACGCGCATGTTGGTCACCGGATCGAAGGCGGTCAGGGTGCCGCCCGCGCGTTCGTACTTCTCGCCGTGCACGCGGGTCATCACCTGCATCAGGCCCTGGGCGCCGACCTGGCTCTGGGCAAAGGGGTTGAAGCTGGATTCGACCGCCATGATGGCCAGGATCAGGGTCGGGTCGAGCTTGGTGCGCTTGCCGAGTTCGAAGGCTTCGGCCACCAGCACGCTCAACGGCTCGACGGCCACGCGGTACTTCTTGCTCAGCCAGTAGGCGACGGCGGCCTGCTGCTTGGGCAGCTCGTGCGGGCTCGCCGCCGTGGTGCGGTCGATGGCCGTCGGCTCGAGATCGGTTGCCTCCGGCGGCGGCTTGCGCGACTGGAGCCAGCCCATGAGCTGTTCTTCGCCGGACTGGCGCAGGTCCGGGCGCGCGGCCAGCGCCAGCGCAGCGAACACGATGGCCAAGCCGACCAGGGCAAAGCCGTTGTGGGTGATCTCGAAAAAACCGTCGGCCACATCGGACACGACGGTCCGCAGCCCGCGGGCCGTGGCTTCAAACGCCTGTTTCATCGCTCTTCCTTTCTGTGCGGCACCTGAGTCGCAGCGCCAGAAGGGCGATGGTCGAAGGCAGCGGCGCTTGGATTGGTACGAATCAGGTTCCGCGCAAGGAGGGGGAGTGGAGCGCGGCCACCTGACTAAGCCGAAAGAATTCAGCAGCGGATATTGGTGGAGTCCCGGCTGCCAAGTGGCGGCGGGGGCTACGCGGATTCTAGGAGGGGCTAAATACACGGTCAAGAATAAGGATTTGAGTTTTTATGCTAACAAGGCTTGAAAAGGGGGGCGAATCGCCGGCCGCCGATCCATTGAAAAGCTCATTTGCAATCCTTGGAGCGCGCGCCTACCCTGAGGAGGCCTGAGCTTTCAGGCGTTAAACCAAGGTCCAGCAACCGGAAGAGCAATCGAACGGTTCAGCGGCCGAGGCCCAACGGTGGCAATCTCTTGCTGCCAGCACGGTCGGAACAAATTCACTTCCGGTCGAGCGAAAAGATGGCATGGGCGTTGCGCCCGCCATCGAGCCCGGAGGCCAGACTTCGCGTCGAGCCACCGGGCTTTCTTCTTTCTGGGAAGGTGCTCGCACTTTTGCGGCACACTCGCCCCCGATGATGAATGCTGCTTCGCTGAAACAGAACAAATGGGTGCGACGGGGAGTGCTGGCGTTGCTGGTACTGCTCGGTCTCTGGCTGCTTGCCTGGTTGGCGGTGCCGCCGATCGCCAAGAGCCAGATCCAGAAGGTCGCGAGCGAAAAGCTGGGTCGCCAGGTTACGGTCGGCAAGATCGACTTCAAGCCCTGGACGCTCGAGCTGACGCTGAAGGACCTGCGCATCGCCACGGCCGACGGCAGCCAGCCCCAGGTGGCGGTGGCGCGCATCTATGCCGATGCGGAGCTGCAATCGATCCTGCGTCTGGCGCCGGTGATCGATGCCATTGCCATCGACGCGCCGGCCATCCTGCTGACGCACCTGGCGGACGGCAAGTACGACATCGACGACATCCTGGCCAAGCTCGCCAGCGCGCCCGACGCGCCCAAGAGCGAGCCGCCGCGCTTCGCGATCTACAACATCGCCATCACCGGCGGCGCGGTCGATTTCGACGACCAGACCGTCAAGCGCAGGCACGAGCTGCGCGACCTCGTGCTCAAGGTACCCTTTCTCAGCAATCTGCCTTCGCAGCGCGAAATCAAGACCGAGCCCAAGCTGGCCTTCGTCCTGAACGGCAGCGGATTCGATTCGGCCGCTTTCGCCACGCCCTTCGCGGAAAGCCGCAAGACCGACGCGCAGGTGCACTTCAAGGATCTGGACCTGGTGCCTTACCTGGGCTACATCCCCGGCGGCCTGCCGGTCGCCCTGCGCGCCGGCAAGCTCGACGCGGACCTCAAGATCGACTTCGAACGCACCGCCACCGCGGGCCTCAAGCTCTCCGGCACGGTCGCGGCGCACAGCATCAAGCTGGCGGATTCGAAGGGGCGCGATCTGCTCGGCTTCGATTCGCTCAAGGTTGCGCTGGCCGACGTCCGGCCGCTGGAGCGCGTGGTGCATCTGGGCGAGGTGGCGCTGGCCGCGCCGCAGCTGGTCGTGGCGCGCGATGCAGCCGGGCAGCTCAACCTGCTGGCCACCGACCGGGCCACCGGCGCAACCGAAAAAGTGACACCCGCCGCGGCACCCAACACGAACGGCGAACCTGTACCGAAGCCGGCCGAGCAGCCGGCCTGGCGGGTTCGGGTCGACAAGCTGGCGCTTTCCGGCGGCGAGATCGGCTGGCGCGACCAGACCACCCAGCCGGCCGCGGCCATCGACGTGAAGCAGCTCAACATCGAAGCCAGCGCCCTGACCTGGCCGATGGACAAGCCGGCGCCTTTCAGCGGTTCCACCTCGGTCGGCGGGGCCCCCCTCAAGTTCAGCGGCGAGGCGACCGACAAGGTGGCCAAGGTCCAGACCGAGGTTGAGGGCTTGCCGTTGTCGCTGGCGGCCCCGTACCTCGCGCAGAGCCTGGAGCCCACGCTCGACGGCAAGCTCAGCGGCCAGATCGACGTGGCCTGGGCCCAGCCCGATCTGAAGCTCAAGGCGCGCCGCGTCGCGGCCGACGGGCTCGCGCTGACGCAGGCCAAGACCGCGCTGGCGAGCGTCGGGCGCTTCGAGCTCGTGGATGCCGAAGTCGACATGACGAAGCACACGCTCGCGATCGCTTCGTTCACGGCCACCAGTCCCAAGGTCGTCGTCGAGCGCGACAACGAAAAGCGCTGGATGTTCGAACGCTGGCTGAAAACCCCGGCGGGCGGCAGCCAGAGCAACGGCGCGGCTGCCAAGGTCGCGGCTCCCAAGCCCGCCGGGGCGGCCGCTGCGCCGGGCGCCAACACCAAGCCGTGGGAGCTTTCCATCGGCACGGTGGCGGTCGACAATGGCGCGCTCTCTTATTCGGACAAGGCCGGCGCCACACCGGTGGCCTTCGAGATCAGCGCGCTGAAACTCAACGCGCAGAAGATCGCTCCCAACAGCGCCACCGCTTCGCCCTTGCAGCTTTCGGGGCGCATCGGTGCCGGCCGCGCGGAAGCCGGGCGCTTCGATTACAAGGGTTCGGTCGTGCTCAAGCCGGTGGCGGCCGAGGGTCGGCTGGAGGTGGCCGCCATTCCGGCCCATGCCTTCAAGGCCTACTACGCCGATGCACTGAACATCGACATCCGGCGCGCGTTCGCCAACTACCGCGGCACGGTCAAGTTCGCGACGGCACCCGCGGGCATGAGTCTCAAGCTGGCCGGCGATACGGCGCTGGACGACTTCCGCGCCAACAGCGCAGCGCTGACCCAGTCGCCGGGCTTGGCGACCCGCAGCAACCAGATCCTGAGCTGGAAGACACTGAGCCTGCGTGGCCTGCAAGTCAACATGGCGCCCAGCGCGCCGCTGGCCGTGGACGTGCGCGAAACCACCCTGACCGACTTCTTCGCCCGCGTGATCGTCGATCCGGCCGGTCGCCTCAACCTGCAGGACCTCACCAAGAAGCCCGGCCAGACGACCGCCGCCGTAGCGCCGGCAGGCGAACCCACCACGCGCCGCAGCCTCGGCGGCACGACCACCACGACCACCGCCAAGCCCGCCGCACGCTCGGGAGGCGCCCCCGTCTCGGCGGAAGCCATGGTCGGCGGCGCAACCGAGACCGCCGCACCGGCCCCGGCGGCTGTGGCCAAAGCGCCTGCGCCCGACAGCGGCGGCCCGGCGCCGGTCATCAATTTCGGTCCGATGAGCATGGTCAACGGACGCATCGATTTCACCGATCTGTTCGTCAAGCCCAATTATTCCGCCGACCTCAGCGAGCTGACCGGCAAGCTCAGCGCCTTCTCGTCGAAGCCGCAAGGCGACAAGCCAGCGCTGGCCGATCTCGAATTGCGCGGCAAGGCGCAGCAAACCGCCCAGCTCGAGATCACCGGCAAGCTCAATCCGCTGGCCAAGCCGCTCGAACTCGACATCACGGCCAAGATGCGCGAGCTCGATCTGCCGCCGCTGTCGCCGTACTCGGTGCGCTACGCCGGGCACGGCATCGAGCGCGGCAAGCTCAGCATGAACGTCACCTACAAGATCACGCCCGACGGCCAGCTCACCGCCACCAACAAGCTGGTGCTCAACCAGCTGCAGTTCGGCGACGAAGTGCAGGGCGCGCCGAACAGCCTGCCGGTGCGCCTGGCCGTCGCCCTGCTGGCCGACCGCAATGGCGTGATCGACATCGACTTTCCCGTCAGCGGCTCACTCAACGATCCGCAGTTCAGCCTCGGCCCGCTGATCTTCAAAGCGATCGTGAACCTGATCGTCAAGGCCGCCACCTCGCCGTTCAGCCTGCTCACGGGCGGACTGGGCGGCGGCAGCGGCGAGTCGAGCGCGATCACTTTCGCGCCCGGCAGTTCGGATCTTTCGCCGGCCGCCAAGGAAAGCCTCGACAAGGTGGTGAAGGCGCTCACGGACCGACCCGGGCTGCAGATGACCGTGGTCGGCACCGCCAGCCTCGAGCAGGAGCGCGAGTCCTACCAGCGCCAGCGCCTGCGCGCACTCGCCCAGACCGAGAAACGCCGCGCCGCGGCGCGCAGCGGCAGCCAGAATGCAGCCGAAGTCACGCCCCTCACCGATGCCGAATACCCGGAGTTGCTGGCCGCGGTGTACAAGCGCTCCGAGATCACCAAGCCGCGCAACATGATCGGGCTGGCGAAGGATCTTCCGACCAAGGAGATGGAAGACCTGCTCATGGCCAGCATCCCGGTCGACGAGGATTCGATGCGGCAACTCGCCGTGGAGCGCGGCGCCGTGGTGCGCGACTACCTGCTGGCCCAGAAGCTTCCCAGCGAGCGGCTGTTCCTCGGTGCCGTGCGTACGAAGGCTGCCGGCAACGATTGGAAACCAGGTGCCGAACTGAATCTGGCGACCCGCTGAAAGCAGGGCACAAGTCGGTGAAAATGGCGGAGTGCGCCGGCAAATGCCGGCGCCTTCGCTTTTCTTCTTCAGATAACGACATTCGCGCAGTGACTTCAACTTCCACCAAGCCCAACGACCTCCAGTCCCTCGACACGATGACCGGCGGCGCCTTCACTGCACCGACCTCGGGTGAGCGTGCCCAGCGCATCCGCGATTGGCTCGCGGGCAATCCGGCGCCCGAGCAGATGCAGGAGGTCTTCAAGGAATTGAGCGGCCGCGACAAGGGCGCCGCGCGCCTGCTGCGCGAGAAGCTCGACGAGCTCAAGCGCGCCAAGGGCCAGGAAGCCATTGCCGCCGAATGGGCGCACAAGGCCGAGGCGCTGCTGGCCCAGCCCAAGCTCAACATCGCCGACGCGCTGGCCTGGCAGCGCGACGCGGCCAAGGCGGGTGCGCCCCTGTCGCGCGAGCCGCTGGCCGGCTTCAAGGCCCGGTTGGCCGAACGCGTGAAGGGCATCGAGGACCTGCAGCATCGCGCTCAGGTCCATCGCGAGGCCGCCGTGCTGCTGGCGCAGCGCTTCGAAGTGCTGTCGACCAAGAGCTGGCGCGATGCGCAGGCCGCCGAAGAAGCCTTGCGCGCCGACGTCGCGCACTGGCAGCAGCAGGCCGCGGAGATCACGGCCGACGGCAACTGGAACAGCCTCGACGCCAAGTTCGCGCCGCAGCTGGAGTCCTCCAAGGCGCAGTTGCTGGTGGTGTCCGATGCTTTCCACCAGGCGCTGGCGCAGACCATCGCGGCGGCCGAGGATGCGGCCGCGCCGCTGCCGCCCGTGCCGGTCTGGGCCGACGAGCTGCGCGTTGCGCGTGGCGGCGTGGCCGAGGCGGCTGCGCCCGCGGCGCAGAAGCCTCCCGTGCCGAAGGTCGATCCCGAGAAGCGGGCCGCCGCGCAGGCTGCCGTGGAGGCCGCGCTCGCCAAGCTCGAAAAGGAAACCGCCGAAGGCCATGGCAAGGCCAGTGCCGGTGCAGCCGCCGCACTGCGCGCCGTGCTCAAGGAGCACGGCAAGCTGGTCGAGCCGCCGCTCGAAGCCCGCGTGCATGCGGCCCTGGTCGCCGCCGGCGAACTCGAAGGCTGGCAGCGCTGGAGCGCCGACAAGGTGCGTGAAGAACTGGTGGCCAAGGCCGAAGCCCTGCTCAAGCGCCCCGAAGGCCAGGCCCTGGGCGGTCGCAAGATGCAGGAAACCTTGCGCACCCTGCGCGAGCAATGGAAGCAGGCCGACCAGGGCGGCGTGCCGAATCACGCGCTCTGGAAGCGCTTCGACGAAGCCTGCAACGAAGCCCACAAGGTGGTCGAGGCCTGGCTCGAGAAGGTGCGCGCCGACGCGGCCGAGCATCGCGCCCAGCGCCTGGCGCTGATCGAGGAAGTGAAGGCCTGGGCCGCGGAGCACGCGGATGCGTCCGATCTCAAGGCGCACAACCGCGCGCTGCACCAGTTCGCTGATCGCTGGCGCGATGCCGGCCATGTGGGCGAGAAGGTGTTCGCCGAACTCCAGCCGCAATGGAACGAGGCCTTTGGCTCTGCACGCGCGCCCTTCGAAGCGCAGCAGAAGGCCAGCATCGAACGGCGCCAGGCGATGATTGCCGAGGCCGCCGAACTCGGCGCCGCGCCGATGCTGCGCATCGATGCGGTCAAGGCGCTGCAGCAGCGCTGGCAGGCCGAGGCCCAGAGCGTGCCGCTGGATCGCCGCCAGGAACAGAAACTGTGGGACGCCTTCCGCGCGCCGATCGACGAGGCCTTCAATCGCAAGAGCGCCGAGCGCGAAAAGGCGGCTGCCGCCGTGAGCGAGCACGACCGCAACGTGCTCAATGCCTCGAAGGCGCTGGATGCCGCCAACAGCACCGGCGATGCGCAGAAGATCCGCGCCGCCGTCGCGCAGCTCGAAGCCGCGCTGCGCGGCGAAGCGCCTGCGCCTGCGTCCACGGCAACGTCCAACGGTCCCGCGGTGGGTGCCACCGAAGTGGTGGCACCGGGCCAGGCCGCGGCCGAGTTCGGCGAGAGCGCCGAGCAGGCCCCCGCGCCCGGCGACGCCGAGGCGTCGCCCGTGGCGCCCGCCGAATCCGCTGCATCGGCGCCCGATCTGGTGGCGCCGGCCGACGGTGCCGACCCCTCCGCGCGCACCGATGCCGCGGAGGCCGAAGCCAGCCCGGCACCCGCTGCGCCGCCCAAGCCCGCGCCGAAGCCGGTGATCGCCGTGCGCGGGGATGACCGTCCCGGCAACAAGAAGGCCGAGGCCTTGCCGGCTGGACGTGGCGGCAAGTTCGGCGATCGCCGCGACAGCCGCGGCGCGCCGGGCGGCCGTCCCAATGACCGGGCGCCCCGCGCCAACGATCGCGGCGCGCCCGCCGGCGGAGGCCGCTTCGGCGACCGCCCGCCGCGCTTCGAGGACCGCGGTCCGCGCCTCGGCGACGCCGCCTTCCGCGCGCAGCGCGAGGCGCTTGAACGCGCCGAGTTGGCGCTGCGCAAGCTCGCGGCTCAGGCGCACGGCGAGGCGCTCACGCAGGTGCTCGGCGCCTGGGAGCAGCGCGACGCGTCGAAGCTGCCCAGCGCTCAGGAACTGGGCCGCGCCGTCACGCCGGCGGTGCGCGGCCAGTGGTCGCAGGCCCTGGCCGCAGGCCCGACGGCCGCGGCCGACGATGCGGCCGAGGCCTTGCTGCGCCTCGAGATGGCGGCCGAAGTGCCAACGCCGGCCGAGCAGCTCGATGCACGCCGTGCGCTGCAGCTGAAGCTGCTGACCAAGCGCGGCGATCCGGCGCCGGTCCAGACCTGGGGGCAGGATGCCGGCAAGGTGCTGGCCGCTGCGCACGACGCGGCATCGGCGCGCCGGCTGCAGAACGCGCTCAAGGCCTTGCTGCGCAAATAAGGGGCAGGGCGCCTAGCGCTTGATGAAGAATTCGTCGAACAGGGCCACCAGTTCGGCGAATTCCGCGGCCAGCTGCGTGCGGTTCACGAAGTAGGCCTCGCAGGCCACGGCAAAGAACTCGCCGGGCGATTCGGCGGCGTAGGCATCGAGCCACGGCGGCTCGCCGCCGAAGCGCTCGGCCACGATGGTTTTCTCGCGGAAGGCGTCGTAGGCCGGCTGCAGCACAGCGAACCAGGCGGCGCGTGCATCGCGCGCCGACGAAGTGCCTGCGAAGCCGGCCTGCAGCGGCGGGCAGCCATCGGCGGCGCCGCCGCGCATGTCGATCTTGTGGGCGAACTCGTGGATCACGACGTTGTAGCCCGCGTCGCGCGTGACGCTGCTCGCGAGCACGTCCTGCCAGCTCAGCATCACCGGGCCGCGGTCCATGGCCTCGCCGGCCAGCACCTCTTCGTATTCATGCACCACGCCGGTCTCGTCGGTCGTCTTGCGGCGCGCCACGGCTTCGGAGGGATGCACCACGATGCCGACGAAATCGTCGTACCAGGTGAGGCCGCCTCTCAGGTGCAGCACCGGCAGCACCGCCTGCGCCGCCACCGCGAGCGCGACTTCGTCGGTGATGACGAAGCCGTGCGCGCCGTGGAATTCCTTGTCGCGCAGGAATTCCGCCGCGAGGCGGCGCAGGCGCTCCAGGTCGGCCGCCGGCCGCTCGGCGAGGAAGGGGTAGCGTGCCAGCGTGGCCTGCCAGGCAGGCTCGGGAATCGGGGGCGGGGCGCGCAGGTTGCGCAGCCAGCCGAACATCAGCGCAGATCGACGCGTTGCGCGCCGGCGCTCGAAAGACAGAGCAATTGGGCGCGCGCCGGGTGGGCTGTCAGGTCCCAGTCGCTCAGTACGATGCGCTCGAGCCCATCGCCGAGTGCATGTGTCGCGGGCCGGTGCGTGTGGCCGTGGACCAGCGTCGCCGCGCCGGCCTGCGCGAGCCATGCGCGCGCGGCATCCGCATCGACATCGGCCCAGACCATGCCGGGACTGCGCTTGCGGTCTTCGCTCTGCGTGCGCATCGAGCGGGCCAATGCGCGACGCTCGGCCAGCGGCCGTGCCAGAAAGGCGCTCCGCCAGGCAGGCGTTCGCACCTGGGCGCGGAATTGCAAGTACTCGGTGTCTTCCAGGCAGAGGAGGTCGCCGTGGCTCAGCAGCCAGCGCCGCTCATGCAGGACCAGCACGGTCGGATCGTCGAGCAGCGTCAGCTTGCACTGCGCCGCGAATGCTGCGCCGACCAGGAAGTCGCGGTTGCCGTGCATGAAGAAAACCGGCCGGCGCTCGGCCGCCGTGCGCAGCAACTCGGCGCATTGCGCTTCGAAGCCGGGTTCGGCCGCGGCATCGTCGCCGACCCAGACCTCGAACAGGTCGCCGAGGATGAAGATCGCATCGGCCGGCGTGGTTTGCAGATAGCCGCGCCAGGCGTCGAAAGTGGCCGCATCCGAGGCCTGCAGGTGGAGGTCGGAGAGGAGGTCGACCGTGTGCCACGCCGCAGGGGCCACGAGCTCGGCGAAAGCCGTCATCGATGGATCAGTCTTTGACGACGGCCTTCTCGATCACCACGTCTTCGAGCGGCACATCGTCGTGGAAGCCCTTGCGGCCGGTCTTCACGGCCTTGATCTTGTCGACCACTTCCTTGCCGCCGACGACCTTGCCGAACACCGCGTAGCCCCAGCCCTGCGCCGACGGCGCCGTGTGGTTCAGGAAGCCGTTGTCGGCCACGTTGATGAAGAACTGGGCGGTCGCCGAATGCGGTGCACTGGTGCGGGCCATGGCGACGGTGTAGTTGTCGTTCTTGAGGCCGTTGTTGGCCTCGTTCTGGACCTCGGCGCCGGTCGGCTTCTGCGTCATGCCCGGCTCGAAGCCGCCGCCCTGCACCATGAAGCCGGGGATGACGCGGTGGAACACGGTGTTGTCGTAGTGGCCCTTGGTCACGTAGGCGAGGAAGTTCTCGACCGTCTTCGGCGCCTTGTCCTGGTCGAGTTCGAGCGTGATCACGCCCTGGTCCTTGATGTGCAGTTCGACTTGGGGATTGCTCATTGGGTTGCTCCTTGGGTTACTTCGCCACGGTGGCGGACTGGATGGTGATGGTTTCGACCGGCACGTCCTGCATGCCGTTCTTGTTGCCCGTGCGCGCGGCGCGGATTTTGTCGACCACCTCGGTGCCCGCCACCACCTTGCCGAACACGGTGTAGCCGTAGCCGTCGGGGTTGGGTGCGTTGAGCATCGCGTTGTCCTTCACGTTGATGAAGAACTGCGAGGTGGCGGAGTTGGGGTTGCCGGTGCGCGCCATCGCGATCGTGTACTTGTCGTTCTTGAGGCCGTTGCCGGCCTCGAGCGGGATCGGCGCGCGCGTGGCTTTCTGCTGCAGGTCGGCCGTGAAGCCGCCGCCCTGGATCATGAAGCCGTCGATCACGCGATGGAACACCGTGCCGTCGTAGTGCTTGTCCTTGACGTACTGCAGAAAGTTCTCGACCGTCTTCGGCGCTTTGTCCGCCGCGAGTTCGACCACGATGTCGCCGGCCGAGGTGCTGAGCTTGACGCGCGGCGCGCTCTGCGCCCAGCTGGGGCTCGCGATGGCCAGGCTCGCGGCCAGGACGAGTGCCGTGCGGCGTGAAAGGACGTGCATGTTCAAGAGGACTCGCTTTCGAATGAAGAGCGCTGCGCCGTGCCGCTGCACGGGAGGCAGCGAGGGCCTATTTATTGACGAACGGGCTTGCGGATGACGCTGGTCGCGGGCGGCAGCGCGCCGGAGGTCGGCGTCGTGAAGAGCTGGCGGATCAGCGCGAGCTTCGGCGCCACGGTGGTGTTGCCGGCTTCGAGCTGTTGCGCGCGGCCATAGGACTGGCCGGCGAGGCGGGCGTAGACGTCGCCCAGGTTTTCGTGCGCGGTGGCATAGCTCGGGTTGAGCTTGATCGCCATTTCGAGCGCGGCACGGGCCTTGTCGAACTGGCTCTGGGCTGCGTACAGGGCCGCGAGGTTGTTGTAGGGCTCGGGCAGCTCGGGGAAATCCTGCGTGAGCTGGGTGAAGACCGCGGTCGCGTCGGCCTGCTTGCCCTGCTCGGTCAGGATCACGCCGCGCAGGAAGCGCATTTGCGGATCGCGCGGCTTGCCTGCGATGTAGGCATCGGCTTTTGCCAGCGCTTCTTGGGACTTGCCCTGACGCAGCAATGCGTTGACGTCGGCATAGTCGTCGGCTTGCGCCGCACCGGCGGCGAGCACGAACAGGAGGGCCGAAAGAATGCGTAGAACCATGGGGAAGGGGAGAGCGGCGTGCTTCATGAAGCCTCGAGAGATGGGGGCGCGGGCCTCGAAAACATCCGGAAAATATCCGGCGGCGGCCGTTTATACTGGGGTGGATTGTAGCCGAGGGGCCGCGTTCAACCCCTCGCTGCCACAGCATCCACACCCCTGAAAAACCCCTGTCGCCCGCCTGTATCGCATGGGTGCGAAGCGACGCGTTCCGAGCCTCATGAGTCTTCGCATCTACAACACGCTCTCGCGTGAGCTGGAGGAATTTTCTCCTTTGCAACCCGGCCGGGTGCGCATGTACGTGTGCGGAATGACGGTCTACGACTACTGCCACCTGGGCCATGCGCGCTCGATGATCGCCTTCGACGTGGTGCAGCGCTGGCTGAAGCAGTCGGGGTTCGAGGTCGACTACGTGCGCAACATCACCGACATCGACGACAAGATCATTCGTCGCGCGGTGGAGAACGGCGAGAGCATCCGGGCGCTCACTGACCGCATGATCGATGCGCTGCACGAGGATGCCGACGCCCTGGGCATCGAGCGGCCCACGCACGAACCGCGCGCCACGGAATTCATTCCGCAGATGCTGTCGATGATCGCCACGCTCGAGAAGAAAGGCCTGGCCTATCGCTCGACCAACGGCGACGTCAACTATGCGGTGCGCAAGTTCCCCGGCTACGGCAAGCTGAGCGGGAAGACGCTGGACGAGCTCCATGCCGGCGAGCGCGTGGCCGTGCTGGACGGCAAGGAAGACCCGCTCGACCCCGTCCTGTGGAAGAGCGCCAAGCCCGCCGAGCCCGACGAGGTCAAGTGGTCCAGCGACTACGGCGCGGGCCGTCCCGGCTGGCACATCGAGTGCTCGGCCATGGCCTGCCAATTGCTCGGCGAGACGGTCGACATCCACGGCGGCGGCATGGACCTGCAGTTCCCCCATCACGAAAATGAAATCGCGCAGAGCGAGGGCGCAAGCGGCAAGCCATTGGCCCGCGTCTGGATGCACAACGGCTTCATCAACATCGACGACGAGAAGATGTCCAAGAGCCTGGGCAACTTCTTCCTGATCCGCGACGTGCTCAAGCAGTACGACGCCGAGACCGTGCGCTTCTTCGTCGTGCGCGCGCACTACCGCAGCCCGCTCAACTACAGCGACGTGCACCTCGACGATGCGCGCGCCTCGCTCAAGCGGCTCTACACGGCGCTGCACCTGGTGGCGCCGGCAGCGGTCGCGATCGACTGGCTGGAGTCCTACGCCGCGCGCTTCAAGGCAGCGATGGACGAGGACTTCGGCACGCCCGAAGCGGTGGCCGTTCTTTTCGACCTGGCCGGCGAGGTGAACCGCACGCGCTCGGCCGAGGCTGCCGGGCTGCTGAAGGCGCTGGGCGGCTGCATCGGCCTGCTGCAGGCCGATCCGCAGCAATTCCTGCAGGCCGGCAGCACGCTCGACGATGCCTCGATCCAGGTCCTGATCGCACAGCGCGCCGAAGCCAAGGCGGCAAAGAACTTCGCGCAGGCCGACCGCATCCGCAACGATCTGCTCGCCCAGGGCATCGTGCTGAAGGACTCGCCGACCGGTACGACGTGGACCGTGTCCAAGTAAGGGGTCGAGAAGAAAAAATGCCTGCCGCCAAGAAACCGACCATCGAGGTCTTCACCCCCGACTACTGGGAAGAAGCCTGCAAGCACCTGGCCAAGAAAGACCGCGTCATGAAGCGGCTGATCCCGCAGTTCGGCGACGCCTGCCTGGAGTCGCGCGGCGACGCCTTCACCACGCTGGCGCGCAGCATCGTCGGCCAGCAGATCTCGGTGAAGGCGGCGCAGTCCGTCTGGGACCGCTTCGCCGAGCTGCCGCGCAGGATGACGCCGGCCAACGTGCTGAAACTCAAGGTCGACGACATGCGTGCCGCCGGCTTGTCGGCGCGCAAGATCGAGTACCTGGTCGACCTGGCCTTGCACTTCGATGCGGGCGTGGTGCACGTCGACGCCTGGGAAGACATGTCCGACGAGATGATCGTCGCCGAGCTGGTCGCGATCCGCGGGATCGGACGCTGGACCGCCGAGATGTTCCTCATCTTCCACCTGATGCGACCCAACGTGCTGCCGCTGGACGACATCGGGCTGATCAACGGCATCAGCCAGAGCTATTTCTCGGGCGACCCGGTGAGCCGCAGCGATGCCCGCGAGGTCGCTGTGGCCTGGGCACCGTATTGCAGCGTCGCGACTTGGTATATTTGGCGATCGCTCGACCCGCTACCGGTCGCATACTGACAACAGGAGAAGACGTTGGCGAAACGAACCTTCCTCGACTTCGAGCAACCCGTTGCGGAGCTCGAATCCAAGATCGAAGAACTGCGCTATGTACAGACCGAATCGGCGGTCGACATTTCGGAAGAGATCGATCAGCTCGGCAAGAAGAGCCTGCAGCTCACCAAGGAAATCTACAGCGACCTGACGCCCTGGCAGATCACCAAGATCGCGCGGCATCCGGAACGGCCCTACACGCTCGACTACGTGGGCGAGATCTTCACCGACTTCGTCGAACTGCACGGCGACCGCCACTTTGCGGACGATCTTTCGATCGTCGGCGGCCTGGCGCGCTTCAACGGCACGCCCTGCATGGTGTTGGGCCACCAGAAGGGCCGCGACACCAAGGAGCGGACCGCGCGCAACTTCGGCATGAGCAAGCCCGAGGGCTACCGCAAGGCGCTCAGGCTCATGAAGACCGCCGAAAAATTCAAGCTGCCGGTGTTCACCTTCGTCGACACGCCGGGCGCTTACCCGGGCATCGATGCCGAGGAGCGCGGCCAGTCCGAAGCCATCGGCCGCAACATCTTCGAGATGGCGCAGCTCGAGGTGCCGGTCATCGTGACCATCATCGGCGAGGGCGGTTCCGGCGGTGCGCTCGCCATCTCGGTCGGCGATCAGCTCCTGATGCTGCAGTACTCCATCTACTCGGTGATCAGCCCCGAAGGCTGCGCCTCGATCCTCTGGAAGACCAGCGACAAGGCACAGGAAGCGGCCGATGCGCTCGGCATCACCGCGCACCGGCTCAAGGCCCTGGGCCTGGTCGACAAGATCGTCAACGAGCCGGTCGGCGGCGCGCATCGCGACCATCGGCAGATGGCGGCCTTCCTCAAGCGTGCCCTCAACGACGCCTTCCGCCAGGTCAGCGACCTGAAGCCGAAGGAACTGCTCGACCGCCGCTACGAGCGCTTGCAGAGCTACGGCCGCTTCGCCGACACCAAGGCCGAAAGCGCCAAGTAGGCATCGCGCGGGCAATTGCCCGCCTGCCGCACCCCATGGAGAATCCTGCCGCCCCAGCGCTCGCGTCCTGGGTGGCGCCCTTGCCGCTGGGCATCGCTTACAGCGGCGGCGCCGATTCCACGGCGCTGCTGCATGCCGCGGCGCAGCGCTGGCCCGGACAGATCCAGGCGCTGCACGTGCATCACGGCCTGCAGCAGGCGGCCGACGACTTCGAGGACCATTGTGCCGCCACGTGCAGCGCGCTGGGCGTGCCGCTGCACGTGGGCCGTGTCGATGCCCGGCATGCGCCCGGCGAGAGCCCTGAAGACGCGGCGCGCCGGGCGCGCTACGCGACGCTGGCGGCGCTGGCCCAGGCCCATGGCCTGCGGCATGTCGCGCTGGCCCAGCATGCCGACGACCAGGTCGAGACGATGCTCATCGCGCTCAGCCGAGGTGCCGGCCTCGACGGGTTGGCCGGCATGCCGCGGCAGATCGAGCGGCATGGCGTCGACTTCCACCGACCGCTGCTCGATGTGCATGCGAGCGCGCTGCGCGAGTGGATCGCCGCCAGCGGCGTCGCGCACATCGACGACCCGAGCAACGCCGACCTGCGCTACACGCGCAACCGCATCCGGCTGCAGGTGCTGCCGGCGCTTGCCGCGGCGCTGCCGCAATTTCACGAAACATTCGCGCGCTCGGCACGCAACGCGGCCAAGGCGTCGGGCCTGCTGACCGAGGTCGCCGCCGGGGACATCGCGGCCGCGGGCTCGCCGCCTGCGCTGGCCGCCTTGCGTGCATTGCCGCGCGAACGTCTCGCCAACGCCCTGCGCCACTGGCTCAAGCGCGATCACGGCGCGGTGCCCAGCGAGGCCCAGCTCGAGCAGCTGCTCGACCAGATCGAGGCCTGCAGCACGCGCGGCCACCGCATCCGCCTCAAGGTTGCCGACGGTTACGTCCTGCGCGAAGGCGAGTCTCTGCGTTGGTACAATGCCCGTCCCCTGCCGTAGCCCGCAGCCCTCGCGCTGAATGGCCCGCGGCGGGACACGGATGCCGTCATCGCGGTATCCGAATCCTTCTGTCCTGACTTCACCCATGGCATTGATCGTTCACAAATACGGCGGCACGTCGATGGGCTCGACCGAGCGCATCCGGAATGTCGCCAAGCGCGTCGCCAAGTGGGCACGCGCCGGCCACCAGATGGTGGTGGTGCCGAGCGCGATGAGCGGCGAAACCAACCGCCTGCTCGGCCTCGCCAAAGAGCTGGCCCCGCCCAAACCCGGCGACGACCACAACCGCGAGCTCGACATGCTGGCTTCCACCGGCGAGCAGGCTTCGTCGGCGCTGCTGGCGATCGCGCTGCAGGCCGAGGGCATGCAGGCGGTCAGCTACGCCGGCTGGCAGGTTCAGGTCAAGACCGACAGCGCCTTCACCAAGGCCCGCATCGAAAGCATCGACGACGAGCGCGTGCGCGCCGACCTCGACGCCGGCAAGGTGGTTGTCGTCACCGGCTTCCAGGGCGTCGACGAGGCGGGCAACATCACCACGCTGGGGCGCGGCGGCAGCGACACCTCGGCGGTCGCGATCGCGGCGGCGATGAAGGCGCACGAGTGCCTGATCTACACCGATGTCGACGGCGTCTACACCACCGACCCGCGCGTCGAACCCGACGCGCGCCGGCTGACCACCGTGAGCTTCGAAGAAATGCTCGAGATGGCGAGCCTGGGCTCCAAGGTGCTGCAGATCCGCTCGGTCGAGTTTGCCGGCAAGTACCAGGTGCCGCTGCGCGTGCTGTCGAGCTTCACGCCGTGGGACATCGACATCAAGGAAGAAGCTCGCTCCGGCACCCTGATCACATTCGAGGAAGACGAAAACATGGAACAAGCCGTCGTATCCGGCATCGCTTTCAACCGCGACGAAGCCAAGATCTCCGTGCTCGGCGTGCCCGACAAGCCGGGCATCGCGTACCACATCCTCGGCGCCATCGCCGATGCGAACATCGAGGTCGACGTCATCATCCAGAACCTGAGCAAGGACGGACGCACCGACTTCAGCTTCACCGTGCACCGCAACGACTATGCGAAGGCGGTCGATCTGCTCAGGGCCAAGGTGCTGCCGACCCTGGGCGCCGCCGACATCGTCGGCGACACCAAGATCTGCAAGGTCAGCATCGTCGGCATCGGCATGCGCAGCCACGTCGGCGTGGCGAGCAAGATGTTCCGCGTGCTGAGCGAGGAGGGCATCAACATCCAGATGATCTCGACCAGCGAGATCAAGACCTCGGTGGTGATCGACGAAAAGTACATGGAGCTCGCAGTGCGCGCGCTCCACAAGGCCTTCGATCTCGATCAACCGGCCGCCTAAGCTGGCATAATTGCGGCTTCCAGGAACTGTGACCGAGTGGCCGAAGGTGCTCCCCTGCTAAGGGAGTATGGGGTGTAGAGCCTCATCGAGGGTTCGAATCCCTCCGGTTCCGCCAGATAGCTAGTAAAGACGGCCCTTCGCGGGCCGTTTTGCTTTTGTACGCCCTTCATACCCGCCTCTCCGCTGGCGGGGGATCCCCCGAAGAATAGGGCACTACTTCTTCGGCGACATCTTTGGAAGCTGGGGCGGAAGCCGCTCGGGCGCGCGCACCGTTTCTGTTCGGGTAGTGTTATCCGACGCCGCCTCGTTCCTCACCCCCAAACCCTCAAGCCACCGAAGAACGGCCGGCGTCTGTTGCGATCCCATGTACTTGACCATGCACACGATCGATGGATGGTGAAGACATGGGACGGCGCCCGTCTCTAGCCTCGATAGCGTTGAGTGCCGAGCATGCGGTCACCGCATATACGCGTAAGTCGGCACCGGCCAGGTGAAAGCCTGACGAGCCGACCGCGATGGGGAAGGTGTCTTCAAAGCCCGCTGACTGCGGGCTTTGCTGTTTTTGGTTGCGCCTCGTTTCTCCATCCAGTTGAGGAGGCGGCTGATGGTTCGGCGATATCAGACCTGACTCTCGGGAAATGGCCATCGGGTCAGTGGGCGCATTGGGCAGCGGCGACGTTCTGCCGAGACGCGAGTTCAAGCGCTGATCTTGGCGTCATGGCGGCCGTACCGATTGGCGTCGCGCGGCGAGATGCGCTGGCCGTAGGGCTGGTGTGACAGGCGCGTCGATCGCGGCGAGGCGGACCTTCACCTGCTCATACGAGCCAAGCGATCCACAGCGGGCCGTGAGGGTGTCGCCGTCACTTGTGCCGACGACTGGGCAGGTTCGGGGCTGGGCTTGACCGGCAAAGGGAAGGGCAAGAAGCAGGCAGAGGAGAGCGCGGAGCACTGGGAAAAGCGGCCCATGTCAGGGCGAGGGAAAGAGAACGGGCGAGATGATAAGAGGGTAAGAGGGCGTCAGGCCTCGCGTTCCTCGATCCAGTGAGTGCCGGCGCCGTAGGTCTCGTTGCCGGCCGCCATGACCTGTTCAAGGGTCCATCGGTTGCCGGGCGTATCGGGGTGCCACAGCCCTCCGCCCGGGTGAACCGGCACGCCTTCAACGGTGAGCTGCTCATCGTCTTTAGCGATCCCATCGGAACAGCGTAGTCGGATCTCTTTCATCGGAGCCTCGCTTTTGGTCAACTGTCGCACGCCCGTGCATGCTTCGTACAGGTGGCCTTCCCGGGTGCTCCGCTACCGCATCCCGCGACGATGCAGGGGTGCACGCCGCTGGTGGATTGCAGGCGGTCCTCCCGCGAGGACTTGGGCGGCCCACTCCATTGGCACTAGCAGACATGCCAAAGCTGAATCCGGTATTCAGCTTGCCTTCACAAGCGCCACCTAGAGTGGCGCCATGCCGACCACGCGCCTTCGCGGCTTCATGCTCGTATGAAGGCGCTGAATCTTGCCCTGCTTCAATGGATTGCGGCGGGCTACGAGCCCAGCCCGTGGCTTCTGCCCGTGGCGTCGGCCATCGCGCTGGGCGGGGCCTGGGCCGGCATGGCCCTCATGGGATGGGCCGCCTGGCGGCGGCCGTCGGAACGCGGCTACGTGATGGCGACGCTGGCCTTTGCGGTGGCCACCGCGGTGATCGCGCATGCCATCGCCACGGCGCTGAATCTACCGCGTCCTTTCATGCTGGGATTGAGCCCGGCCTACATTGCCCATGGCGCGCGCGGATCGCTGCCGAGTGCGCACGCTGCGGTGATGTTCACGGTTGCGCTGGTGTTTCTGCTGCGTCCCCGGCTTTGGGATCTGGGCATCGGCGTGGCGGCCGTGGCCGCGATCACCGGCTGGGCACGTGTCTACGTCGGGGTTCATTTCCCGGCCGACATCGTGGCCGGGCTCTTGCTGGCCGTCGTGATGGCGGGCATCTTTCTCGGGGTGCGGCGTTGGTATCGGCGCCATGTCGCACCGAGGATTACCCGCGACGACCTGCACGCGCGGGCGCCAGCCTTCGACGCCGACCCTCAACGACGCGCATGATGCTTGACCAGCCATGGCCTGGCTGGGTATCGGCGGAGGGACCCACATGCTGCGCAACGACGTCTGTGGATGGATGATCGAGGAGACATGAGTTCCCCCTTGCTCTCCATCCGCGGGCTGCACTCCGCCTTCGGCGGCCCCTTCGATATGGAGATCGGCCATGGCGAATGCGTGGCCGTCCTCGGCAAGTCGGGCTCCGGGAAGAGCGTGCTGCTGCGCCTGATTGCCGACATGGACCCGGGCACCGGCGAGGTCGAGCTCGAAGGGCGCAGCCGCGACAGCTGGCCCGCGCCCGAATGGCGGCGGCGCGTGGTCTACCAGGCGGCCGAGCCGGCCTGGTGGGCGCCGGACGCCGCGGCGCATTTCCGTTCGGGCGATGCGGCGCTGATCCATGCGCTGCTGCCAACGCTGGATCTCGCGCTCGACGTGCTTCGCGTCGACATCGCAAGGCTGTCGACCGGCGAGCGCCAGCGGCTGGCGCTCGTGCGTTCGCTGGCCCGCGCGCCCCGGGTGCTGCTGCTCGACGAGCCCACCGCCTCGCTCGATCCCGCCTCGGCCTCGGCCATGGAGGCCCTGCTTCGCAACCGCCTCGATGCCGGCCTGGCCATTCTCCTGGTCACGCATTCGCGCGAGCAGGCCGGGCGAATGAGCCGGCGTGCCTTCGAGATGATCGAGGGGAAGCTGCATCCACTATGAGCCGCCGGGCCGTTCCCAAGGCGAATACCGTAGCGCGCAGCGCGGAGGTTATCCAATGAGCGTCGTCCACCTCGATATCGTGGACGTCGCGCTGGCCGCGCTGCTCGTACTCGTCAATGCAGGCGCATCGCTCGTGCTGCGCTTGCGGCTGCACTGGCCCATGCTGTGGGCGGCGCTGCGGATGATGGTTCAGCTGCTGCTCGTGGGCCTGGTGCTGCGGCTCGTGTTCGGCGCGGCATCGGCCGCCGCCACGCTGGCGATCGTCGTGCTGATGATCCTGGCCGCGGCGCGCGAGGTGGCCGTCCGGCCGAGGCAAAGGCTCCAGGGCGGCGGCAACTACCGCATCGGCGCGCTGGTGGTGACGCTGTCGAGCGTGGCGACCGTGGTGCTGGCGCTGGCGACCGCGATCAGACCCGAGCCCTGGTACGACCCGCGCTACGCCATTCCCCTGATGGGCATCGTGCTGGGCAGCGTGCTGAACTCGGCCAGCCTCGGGCTGGACAGCTTCTTCGGCGAGGTGGCGGCGCGCCGCGCAGCGATCGAGGCACAGCTGGCGCTGGGCGCCACCAGCCGCGAGGCAACGAGGCTATCCCGGCCGCGCGGCGAGCATGCCATCGGCAATGCGCTGCGCGGTGTTGATGGAATCCGTGAGGCCCAGGTGCCCGTGGCCGACCGCGAGCCACAGGCCGGGCCGGCCGGCTGCCGGGCCGATGACCGGCACCGAATCGGGCATGCAGGGCCGGTGGCCCATCCACTGCGTGGACGACAGCGCCTCGAGCCCGCCGAAGGTCTCGCGTGCAATGCGCTCGAGGATCGCGGCGCGGCGCGGTTCGGGCGGGCTCGCGAGGCCGCCGAACTCCACCGTGCCGCCCACGCGCAGGCCGTCTTCCATCGGCGTGACGAAGATCTTGCGGTCGGCCAGGATCACGGTGCGCGAGACGGTGTCGCGACCGCCGTCGAACTGCACGTGGTAGCCGCGCTGGCTTTCGAGTGCGAGCCGCACGCCGAGGGGGTCCAGCAGCCGGCGCGCCCACGCGCCGGCGGCCACCACGACCCGATCGAAGGTGTTGGCCGCGGCATCGGCCTCGGCGGCCGTGCGCAGTTGCCAGCGCCCGTCGGCCAGCGGCGTCATCGCCTGCACCTCGTCGCGCCGCTGTTGGCCGCCGCGCCTGGCGAAGCCGCGCACCATCGCCTGCACGTAGCGGAAGGGATTGACGATGGTCGCGTGGTCGGCCATGAAGACGCCGACCTGGTAGCGCTCGCCCACGCGCGGCTCGAGCGCCAGGATGCCGGCGCGGTCGAGTTGCTGAAACTGGTAGCCGTAGTACCTGCGCATGCGCCAGGTGCCGGCGTCCTTGGCCAGCGCCCGCGCGTCGGGATAGAGATGCAGATGTCCGCGGCGCACGAACAACTCGGGCACGCCCAGCTCGCGCGCAAGCTGGGCGTGGCGGTCGACGGCGCCCGCGTGCAGCGCGGCCAGCTTGGCGGCCGAGAGCGCGACGCGCGAGGGCTGCGCGGAGGCGACGAAGCGCAGCAGCCAGGGCAGCGCCGTCGGCAGGTAGCGCATCGGAAGGTGCAGCGGGCTTTCCTCGTCCAGCAGCATGCCGGGTACCGAGGACAGAATCCCCGGCATCGCGAGCGGCGCCAGCGAGCCCGGGCTGATGGCGCCCGAGTTGCCGTAGCTGCAGCCGCGCCCGGGCTCGTCGCGATCGATCAGCGTGACCGCGGCGCCGCGCTTCTGCAGCGCGAGCGCAATGCAGCTGCCGACGACGCCTGCACCGACGACCGCGACGGCGAGCTGCGTTTCACGCACCGGCACGTCCGGCATCGGCAGCGGCGCCGGATCGTCGGCGCTGCAGCGCGTGCGCCGCGGCGCCGGGCAGGGCGGCGGCGAGCAGGAAGGCGGTCAAAAGGGAACGTCGCAACATCGAGGATTCGTGAATCGCGCACTGTATTACCTGTCATATTGTTTATCAATATGTGATATCGCAATGCAATAATGCGCGATCGATCTCGAGGCAAGCATGTCCCAAGCCAGATCCACTGCTGCAGCGGCCGCCCGCAAGGCGCGCAAGGCCGGCGCCGGGCTCGAAAGCCCGCTCTTCATGGGTTCGGTCGCCAAGTGCTTCCAGGTGCTGGAGGCGCTCAACGCCGCCGGGCGCGCGGTGGCGTTGACGGAACTGTCAGCCATTGCGCAGATGGACCGCAGCGCGGTGCAGCGCATCACGCACACGCTGCACGCGCTGGGCTACCTGCGCCAGCATCCCGTCACGCGGGCCTTCACGCTCTCAGGTCGGATGCTCGAGTTCGGCCACACCGTGCTGGCGACGGACCGCCTGCGCGACAAGGTGACGCCGCATCTCGATGCGCTGAACCGCAAGACCGGCGAAACCGTGAACCTGATGGAGCTGGAAGGCCAGGAGATCGTCTATGTCGCGCGTTTCCCGAGCCTGCACGCGGTCAGCGTCGACCTGCACGTGGGTTCGCGCCTGCCGGCCTTCTGCAGCGCTGCCGGCCGCGCGATCCTGGCGCAGCTCGACGAAGAGGCGGCGCTCGCGATACTGGCGGCGGCCAAGCGAACGCCAATGACCAAGCGCACCGTGACCGATCTACCGGGGTTGCGCGCAGTGCTCGCGAAAGTGCGCGAACTCGGCTATGCGCTGAATGACCAGGAAGCCTTTGTAGGCGACATCTCGATCGCGGCGCCGCTCGTGAACCGCGCGGGCGAGCCGGTCGGCGCCGTCAACATCGCGGTGCCTTCGCCGCGCTGGCTGCTGGCGGACGTGCTGCGCCGCCTGGTTCCGGATCTCATGAAGACCGCGCGCGCCATCAATGACGAGCTGACCGATCTTTGATGACAGCCGGCAGCGCTCCGGCTGTGGCGGAGGTCAGCGCGAGGGCGCGTCCTTGCAGTCGTCGAGCAGGGCGATCGACTGTTCGACCCGGTGCGCGATCTCGTCGTGCAGCGCCTTCGGCTCCCTGCTGGTTGCCGTGAGGAGCAGCATGCCGGTGCCAAGGGCCGCAAGAAGGCCCGTGAGCAGCTCTGAGTAGGTCAAGACGTCCATCTTTGTCCTTGGCGTTAGTGATGGCCCGGAATCGAGCGAGCGCGAAGTCTCCCACCGGGCCCCAGCCCCTTCAATACGCCATTTGGGGGAGGTGGCTACTGAACGACCAGCCCGTCCAGGGCCGGATCGGCGGCCGGCGCCTTGAGCTTCATCTCGCGCAGGGTCTTCACAAGCAGCTGCGCGATCATCAGGTTTCGATGGCGCTTGCTGTCGGCCGGCACCACGTGCCAGGGCGCGTGGGCGCTGGAGGTGGCGGCCAGCGCCTGTTCGTAGGCACGCTGGTAGTCGTCCCACTTCTTGCGCGCGTCCAGGTCGCCCAGCTTGAATTTCCAGCGCTTGTCGGGCTCGTCGATGCGCGCCTGCAGGCGTTCGCGCTGCACTTCCTTGCTGATGTGCAGCATGCACTTGACGATCACCGTGCCGGTCTCGGCGAGCAGTCGCTCGAAGTCGTTGATCTGCGCGTGGCGGCGCTGAATCTCGGCCTTGTCGATCCAGCCTTCGACCACCGGCACCAGCACGTCTTCGTAGTGGCTGCGGTTCCACACCATGATCTCGCCGTTGCGCGGTACCGCGGCGTGGCAACGCCACAGGTAGTCGTGTGCGCGTTCCTCTTCGCTCGGCACCTTGAAGGCCGTCACCCGCACGCCGAGCGGCGAGGTGCGCGAGAACACCCAGCGGATGGTGCCGTCCTTGCCGCTGGTGTCCATGCCTTGCAGCACCAGCAGCAGCTTGCGTCGGCCCTCGGCATGCAGCAGGTTCTGCAGCTCGTCGAGTTCGACCGCCAGCGCATCGAGCCGCTCGCGCTGCGTGTCCTCGTGCCCTTCGATGAAAGTCGTATCGGCGGAATCGATGGCGGCGAACTTGAACTTGCTGCCGACGCGGTACTTCTTGAAGCTGGGCATGCGCAGGTACTCCTCTCGGAAACGACAAGCCCGAGAGGGTACGCGATGTTCAACTGTCGTCGGGATCCAGCGATGCGCTCCAGCGGCTGTCCCAGTCGACGCGGCGCGCCTGGTCGAGCTCGCGCCGGTCGCGCTTGGTGGGCCGCCCCTGTTCGATGCTGAGCGCCGGCTCGCTGCCCATGCGGCGCTGCTCGCGCGCGGCCGCCTGCGCCGCCAGGCTCTCGGGCGTTTCTTCGTAGAGCTGCTGCGCCACCGGCGCCGGGCCGCGCTGGCCACTGAGGCCGCGCACCAGGACGATGCGCGTCAGGGCGCCGAGCCGCATCGCCACCGTGTCGCCCACCTTCACCTCGCGCGAGGCCTTGGCCACGTCGCCGTTGACCTGCACGCGGTTCTTTGCGATCTCTTCGGCCGCGAGCGAGCGGGTCTTGAAGAAGCGTGCGGCCCAGAGCCACTTGTCGATGCGAAGTCGATCCATGTGCTTCAAGTATCGCGCGCCAGCGGGAGATGCACGACGGCATCCAGCCCGACATGCTGTCCGCTGGCTTCCCGGTTGTCGAGTGCGATGCGCCCGTCCAGCGCGAGCACGATTTCGCGGCAGATCGCCAGCCCGAGTCCGGAGCCGCTGGCCAGGTCGCCGGCCGCGAAGGGCGCGAAGAGGCGCTGCCGCAATTCGTCGGAGATGCCGGGTCCGTCGTCGCACACGCCGAGCACCGCCATCTCGCCCTCGGCATGCACGCGGACCGCGAGCGCGCCGCCGCGGGGGCTGTGCTTGATGGCGTTGTGCAGCAGGTTGCGCGCGAGTTCCTGCAGCATCCAGCGGTGCGCGCGCACCCATACCGGCGCCGCGTCGACCGAGAGCTCGAAGTCGAGTGCCTTGTCCGCCAGCAGCGGCGACAGGTCGAGCGCCACCTGGCGCACCGCCTCGCCGAGCTCCAGCGTCGCCGACTCGGGCTGCTGCCGCAACTGCTCCACCTTGGCGAGCGAGAGCATCTGGTTGGCAAGCAGGGTCGCGCGCTCCACTGTTTCGCTGATCTCGCCCAGCGCCTGCGCGGTCGGCACGTCGCCGCGGCGCGCCGACTGCACCTGGGCCTTGAGCACGGCCAGCGGCGTGCGCAGCTGGTGCGCGCTGTCGCGCACGAAACGCTTCTGGTGGTCCAGGAGCCGCTGCAGCCGACCCATGACCCGGGTGGTGGCGTCGACCAGCGGGCGCAGCTCGCGCGGCGCATCGGGTGCGTCGATCGGCGAGAGGTCGTCGGCGGCCCGGGCCTCGATGGCTTCGCCCAGCTCGCGCACCGGCCGGGTCGCGCGCTGCACCACGAACACGGTGACCCCCGCGATCACGCCCAGCAGCACCAGCTGGCGCCAGAGCGTGTCGATGAGCAGCTTGCGCGCCAGCGTCTCGCGCAGCTCCAACGTCTCGGCCACCTGAACCACGGCCATGCCGCGCCCGCGCGCGCTTGCCACCGGCTGCAGCAGCACCGCCACGCGCACCGGCTGCTCGCGGAAGCGTGCATCGTAGAAGTCCACCAGCGCCGCATAAGGCGGCCGGTCCGGCAGCTTGCCGCGCCAGAAGGGAAGTTCGGCAAAGCCCGAGATCATTTCGCCGTCCTGCGCCGACACGCGGTAGAACATGCGGCTCTTGTTGTCGGCCTCGAAGGCTTCGAGCGCGGAGTAGGGGACGATGGCGCGCAGCGACGCGGCCTCGTCATAGCCCTCCACATCGAGCTGCTCGCCGATGGTCTTGGCCGAGGCGAGCAGCGTGCGGTCATAGGCGGTGGTCGCGGCCGCAAGGCTCTGGCGGTAGAGGCTCACGCTGTTGATCACGATGAACAGCGCGACCGGCGCCAGGATGCCGACCAGCAGCCTGGCGCGCAGCGAGAAGGGCCGGATCATCGTTCTTCGCGCAGCAGATAGCCCAGGCCGCGCAGCGTCATCAAGGCGGCGCCGGTGCCGGCCAGCTTCTTGCGCAGCCGGTAGACGACGACCTCGATCGCTTCGTACTGCACGTCCGTCTCACCGGGAAAGACCAGCTCGAACAGGCGTTCCTTGCTGACCGCGTGACCCGGCTTGACCATCAGCGCCTTGAGCAGCGCGAGCTCGCGCGGCGTGAGCTCGAGCACCTCGGCGCGGTGGTAGATGGCGCCGCTGTCGGCTTCGTAGCGCAATCCGCCGACCTGCAGCTGGGTCAAGGCCTCGGGCCCAGCGCTCCGGTGGCGCCGGTGCAGGGCGCGGATGCGCGCTTCGAGTTCGTCGAGGTCGAAGGGCTTGGGCAGGTAGTCGTCGGCGCCTGCGTTGAGGCCGACGACGCGGTCGCCGACCGTGCCGCGCGCGGTCAGGAGCAGCACCGGCGTGCGCAGGCCTTCGGCACGCGCCTGCGCCAGCACCTGCAGGCCGTCCAGCGTGGGCAGGCTGAGGTCGAGCGCCACCACGTCGGGCTCGAGGGCGCGCCATTGCGCGAGCGCCTCCGCGCCGTCGCCGCAAAGACGCACGTCGATCATGCGGCGCCCGAGCGTGCGCTGCAGCGTGGTTTGCATCGACGGATCGTCTTCGACTAGCAGCAGCTTCATGGCCGGAATTTCGGTGTTTACCCCAGTGTGCCGGACAGCCAACTGACAGCGGGGCGGCGCATCATAGCGGGCGTTCAGCTTCCTAGATCCAAGGAGACATGCATGCGTCGAGATACCTTTCTGAAGTCCCTGGCCGCCCTGGCCGCCACCGGTGCCTTGCCACTCTCGGCTTGGGCCGGCCCCAACGTCAAGATGATGATCCCGGCCAATCCTGGCGGCGGTTGGGACACCACGGGCCGTGCGCTGGGCAAGGCGATGACCGACAGCAAGCTCGCCGACACGGTCACCTACGACAACAAGGGCGGCGCCGCCGGTGCGCTCGGCCTGGCCCAGTTCGTCAACGGCTCCAAGGGCGACCCGAATGCGCTGATGGTGATGGGCGCCGTGATGCTGGGTGGCATCATCACCGGCAAGCCGCCGGTCAACCTCTCGCAGGCCACGCCGATCGCGCGCATCACGAGCGAGTACAACGTGTTCGTGCTGCCGGCGAGTTCGCCGCTGAAGACCATGAAGGATGTGGTCGAGCAGCTCAAGAAGGACCCGGGCAGCGTCAAGTGGGGCGGCGGTTCGCGCGGCTCCACCGAGCACATCGCCGCGGCCATGATCGCGCAGAAGGTCGGCGTCGATCCGTCCAAGATCAACTACGTCGCCTTCCGCGGCGGCGGCGAAGCCACGGCGGCCATCCTGGGCGGCAACGTCACCGTCGGCGGCAGCGGCTACAGCGAGTTCGCCGAATACATCAAGACGGGCAAGATGCGCGCCATCGCCGTCACCTCCGGCACGCGCCTGCCCGGCAGCACCGTGCCGACGCTCAAGGAGCAAGGCATCGACGTCGAGATCGGCAACTGGCGCGGCGTCTACGGCGCGCCCGGCATCACGGCCGAGCAGCGCAAGGCGTTGACCGACCTGGTGCTGGCGGCGATCAAGACGCCGACCTGGGCCGAGGCCATGAAGAAGAACGACTGGACGCCGGCCGTCCTGTCGGGCGAGGCCTTCGCCAAGTTCGTGGACGACGAGTTCGCGAGCCTGCGCGCGACCATGATCAAGTCCGGCATGGTCTGAGCGCGCATTCGCGAAAGCGCGGGAGCACGCCCGGCGGCGTGCTCCTTTCTTCCTTGACCAACGCGAGGTCCAGAACAATGTCCAACATCGACCCCCTCTCGAGCGGATACGCGTCGCTCGAGCCCCAATCGCCGCCGCCTGCCGTCTGGCCGCAGACGCTGGTCGGCGTCGGCATCCTTCTCACCGGCCTGGCGCTCGGCTTCGGCGCGATCGGCATCTCGTCCGAGGCCGGCTACGGCGGCGTCGGCCCCAACTTCCTGCCCTGGCTGGTGTCGGTCGCGCTCACGGTGTGCGGCGCCTGGATCATCTGGGAGTCGCGCACCGGCGGTTTCCGCGAGATGGATGCGCCTTCCGGTGCGGTGCAGACCTACTGGAGCGGCTTCGCCTGGGTGACGGCCGGGTTGCTGCTCAACGCGGCGCTGATCACCACCATCGGCTTCATCCTGAGCTGCACGCTGTGCTACCTGTTGGCCGTGCAGGGCCTGCGGCGCGCGAGCGGCCAGGCGGCCGTCAATGCGCCGCGCACCTGGACCACCGACATCGTGACCGGCCTGCTGATCTCGGCACCGGTGTTCTGGCTCTTCACCAAGTTCCTGGCGATCAACCTGCCGGGCCTGACGACCACGGGATGGCTCTGACATGGACATCTTCAATGCATTGATGCAGGGCTTCGCGCTCGCGATCACGCCCGTCAACCTGCTCTGGTGCCTGGTGGGTTGTGCCCTCGGCACGGCCGTCGGCGTGCTGCCCGGCATCGGCCCCGCGGTGGCAGTGGCGATGCTGCTGCCGATCACCGGCAAGGTCGACATCACGGCCTCGATGATCTTCTTCTCAGGCATCTACTACGGCGCCATGTACGGCGGCTCGACCACCTCCATCCTGCTCAACACGCCGGGGGAAACGGCGAGCATGGTGACGGCGATGGAGGGCAACAAGATGGCCAAGAGCGGCCGCGCCGGCGCCGCGCTGGCCACCGCTGCCATCGGCTCCTTCGTGGCCGGCAGCATCGCCACCGTGGTCGTCACGCTGTTCGCGCCCTTCGTGGCCGACTTCGCCGTCCAGCTCGGGCCGCCCGAATATTTCCTCTTGATGGTGCTGGCCTTCACGACCGTGAGCGCCGTGCTCGGCAAGAGCACGCTGCGCGGCATGACGGCGCTCTTCATCGGCCTCGCAGCCGGCTGCATCGGGCTCGATCAGATTTCCGGCCAGGGGCGCTACACCGGCGGCATTCCCGAGCTGCTCGACGGCATCGAGATCGTGCTGGTCGCGGTCGGCCTGTTCGCGGTGGCCGAGGTGCTCTATGCGGTGCTATACGAAGGCCGCGTGGTCGAAAGCCAGAACAAGCTGAGCCGCGTGCACATGACGGCGCGCGACTGGAAGCGCTCGATCCCGGCCTGGCTGCGCGGCACCGCGATCGGCGCGCCCTTCGGCTGTATTCCGGCCGGCGGCACCGAGATCCCGACCTTCCTCAGCTACGCGACCGAGAAGAAGCTGGCCAAGGACCCGGACAGCAAGGCCGAGTTCGGCACCAAGGGCGCGATCGAAGGCGTGGCCGGCCCCGAAGCCGCCAACAACGCGACCGTGACCGCCGCGCTGATCCCGCTGCTCACCCTCGGCATCCCGACCTCGAACACAACGGCCATCCTGCTCGGCGCGTTCCAGAACTACGGCATCCAGCCCGGGCCGCAGCTCTTCACCACCTCAGCCGCGCTGGTGTGGGCGCTGATCGCGTCGCTCTACATCGGCAACGTGATGCTGCTGGTGCTGAACCTGCCGATGGTCGGCCTGTGGGTCAAGCTGCTCAAGATCCCGAAGCCGCAGCTCTACGCCGGCATCCTGATCTTCGCCACGGTCGGCGCCTACGGCATGCGCCAGAGCGCCTTCGACCTGGTGCTGCTCTACGTGATCGGTGTGCTGGGCGTCGTCATGCGGCGCTTCGATTTCCCGACCGCGCCGGTGGTGGTGGGCATGATCCTGGGCCCGCTCGCCGAAGCGCAACTGCGCAACGCGATGTCGATCGGCGAGGGCAGCGCGGCGGTGTTCTTCCAGCGGCCCATGTCCTTCGTGCTGATCGTGGTCGTGCTGGCGGTGCTGATCCTGCCGCGCGTGGCCAAGGCGATGGCGGAGCGCAAGGAGCGGCGCGCGGGCGCTGCGGCCTGAAGCGGCGGGTCCGCTAAGCTACGATCTCTTCGCCGCTGCGCTGATCGCCAAGCCACAAGGCTGGCGAGCGGCGCGCGTGACGGCGGTGTTTGGTCTTGGCGCGAGTTCTTGAAGCCGGACCACAGCCATGCACAAGATCTCACCATGAGTCGACAACCCCTGCGAATTCGATTGGGCAGCCGCTGGACCTTCTTTACCTACTCGCGTACCGACGTGCGCTTGCTCGGGACCGTTCAGGAAGGCATGCAGATCGGCGCATTGGCGCAGATGGAGGACGGCTCCTATGTGCAGATCAATGGCGACGTGGTTCGTGTGCTCAATACCAGCCGCGTCAAGAAAGCCCTGGGGCGCGACTTCGAGGCGCATGTTCCGAGCCAGTCCGGCCATCGAACGCCGCCGCTCGTGGTTCCGACCGTTGTCGTCAAGAAACGTCGCCTTGTCCAGCGACCCGTGGTGCGAGCCGCTGACGAAGAATGAGATTTCGATCCCGGATGACGTGGCGCGCATGCTAGAGCGCGGCTGACAAGCCGATCCCGCCATGGCACCATAACCCTCCGCTGGCACTGCCCAGCCGGGGGTGATGGGATGCCGCTGAAACAGCAGATCCGCTTCTGCACCGCGCCCGACGGCGTGCGGATCGCCTATGCCACGAGCGGCAGGGGGCCGCCCCTGCTGAAAGTCGGCAACTGGCTCTCGCATCTCGAGTTCGACCTCACCAGCCCGGTCTGGGGCCACGTCCTCGAGATGCTGTCGTCCCGCAACACCCTGGTGCGCTATGACCAGCGCGGCACCGGCCTGTCGGACCGGGAGGTCGAGCAGGTGAGTTTCGAAGTCTGGCTGCAAGATCTGGAGACGGTGATCGATGCCGCCGGCCTCGAACGCTTTCCGATGCTCGCGATCTCCCAGGGCGTCAGCCTGGCCATCGCCTACACGGCGCGCCATCCCGAGCGGGTGAGCCGCCTGGTGCTGCAGGGCGGCTATGCGCGCGGGCGCAGGAAGCGCGGCGGTGGGCGGGTGCTCGACGAGGAAGCCGAAACGCAGGCGAAGCTGATGGAGATCGGCTGGGGCCGTGCGGATGCGGCCTTCCGCCAGTTCTTCACGAGCCAGTTCCTGCCCGAAGGAACGCCCGAACAGCATCAGTGGTTCAACGAGCTGGCGCGCGTGTCGACCTCGCCCTCCAACGCGGCGCGCACCTTGCGGGCCTTCGACAGCATCGACGTGTCCGACCTGCTGCCGCAGGTGCATTGCCCGACGCTGGTGCTGCATGCCACCGGCGATCTGCGCGTGCCCTTCGACGAAGGCCGCCTCATCGCGGGCGCCATCACGCAAGCCCGCTTCGTGCCGCTGCACAGCGTGCACCACCTGATGCTCGCGCAGGACGAGGTCTGGCCGCTGTGGGTCGAAGAGGTGCGGGACTTCCTCGGCACCGTCGATGCCGGGGCGCAAGACCCGGCGCTCGCACGCCTGACCGCACGCGAGCGCGAGGTGCTGGAACTCATTGCGCAGGGCCGCGACAACACCCAGGCGGCGGCGGCGCTGCAGCTCAGCGAAAAGACGGTGCGCAACCACATCACCAGCATCTTCGCCAAGCTTGAAGTCGAAAACCGGCCGCAGGCGATCGTGCTGGCCCGCAACGCCGGTTTGGGACGCGGCTGAGGCCTACCCCGGACCGTGGTCCCGGGCTTTGCGTGTCGTGCGGCCCGCCGAACGCGATTTCCGGGACCACCACCTCATGGTCCCGAAGGCTGCTTCTTCGAACAATGAGTTCATCCCCTGACGCGTTCGAAGGAGCCCACCATGCAGTCCGTACAGACCGTGTCGTCCCAGGCGACATCCACCCTCCGCTATGCCCGTTGCATCGAGAACTCGAAGCGCATCCGCTGGGACATCGATCGCGACGTGATCCGCCAGCGCGAGTTCGGCGCGGCCGACAAGTTCCCGCCCGACGGGCTGACGCTGCTGCAGGAGCGCCTCGCTTTCCTGAGCTCCGGCGAGCGGCGTTTCCTGAACCGGATCCAGGGCCGCACCTACGCCAACATGTTCGGCCTGCTCGAACGCTTCGTCGGCGCCAAGATTCTCGAAGTGAGCCGCGATCACTGGCTGGGCGACCAGGTGGCGCTGGAGGCGCTGGTGCGCTTCACCGACGAGGAGCTCAAGCACCAGGAGCTGTTCCGCCGCATCGAAGGCCTGGCCGCGCGCTGCATGCCGGCCGGCTACCTGTTCGTGCCCGAGCCCAACACGGTGGCGCAGTTCGTGCTCGGCAAGTGCACCTGGGCTGTGCTCGCGCTGACCTGCGACGTCGAACTCATCACGCAGGTGCACTACCGCGAGAGCATTGCGGTGGATGCCGAGATCTCGGCGCTCTTCAAGGACGTGTTCCTCTTCCACTGGAAGGAGGAGTCGCAGCATGCCGTGCTCGACGAACTCGAGTGGCAGCGCGAGGACGCGAAGCTCACGCCGGAAGAACGCGATGCGGCCGTCGACGATCTCATCGCGCTGGTGGCCGGCATCGACGGCCTGCTGCAATTGCAGGCGGAGGCCGATAGTGCGTACTTCATGGCCAACAAGCCGCAGGCCGGCGTGCTGGACGCGGGCGAGGTAGAGACCATCCGCAAGACCTTGCTGGCGGCCTACCGGTGGCAGTACATCCACTCGGGTGCAGGCCAGGCGCGCTTCGGCGAACTGCTGACGGGGCTGATCACGCCTGCGCAGGGCCAGCGCATCCAGGCCGCCCTGGCCGGACTGCAATGATGCCGGCTAGCGAGGCGCGGTGCGATCGGCCGGCAGCACGATGGTTGCGCGGCCGTCGCGCGAGCGAACCGCATCGGAGCCGCTGGAGGGCAGTGGCGCGCCGGCCGGGCTGACGATCGTGGCGCGGCCGTCGGCGGAGGGCGCCGTGACGTCCGTTGGCGGGCCGCCGAGGGCGCGGTCCAGCGCGTTGCCGGCGGCGCGGATGCAGGCTTCGCGCGCCGGCGCCGGCAGCGTGCCGCTGTTGCAGGCCGCGATCTCTCTTTCGTAGCGTTGCCGGGCCTGCACCTCTTGGGCCGATTGGGCGCCTGCGGCCGTGGCCGCCGCCAGCAGGACGGCGCAGAACATCGCGGCAGGAATGCGCTTCGGGTTCATGGTTTGCCTCCGTGTGGGATCACGATGGCCCATGCTGCCTCAGTTCGGCGCCGGCTGCTGCTTCAGCGGCGGCGCCCCTTCCGGCGCATCGGCAGGGTCGGGCGCGCGGCCGCGGATGCGCGCGACCGTGCGCTTGATCCAGTGTTCGATGTCATCGATGTAGGTGAACACCGCCGGCACCACCAACAGACTCAGCACGGTGGAGGTGATCAGGCCGCCGATCACCGCCATCGCCATCGGCGCGCGGAAGCTGGAATCGGCCGCACTCAGCCCGAAGGCGATCGGCGTCATGCCGGCACCCATGGCCAGCGTGGTCATGATGATCGGCCGCGCGCGCTTGTGGCAGGCGTCGCGCAACGCGTCCCAGCGGCTCATGGCGTGGTCGCGGCGAGCGACGATCGCGTATTCGACCAGCAGGATCGAGTTCTTGGTCGCTACCCCCATCAGCATGATGAAGCCGATCATCGAGGGCATGGAGAGCGCCTTCTGGCCGATCAGCAGGCCGAGGAAGGCGCCGCCGAGCGCCAGCGGCAGCGCGCACAGGATCGTGACCGGGTGCAGGAAGTCCTTGAACAGCAGCACCAGCACGATGTAGATGCACAGCACGCCGGTCAGCATCGCCAGGCCGAAGCTCGCGAACAGCTCGCTCATCATCTCGGCGTCGCCGACCTCGGCCACCCGCACGCCGGGCGGCAGGTTCTGGATCGAGGGCAGCTTCATCGCCGCGGTCTTCGCATCGCCCAGGCCGACGCCCGAGAGCTCGATCTCGAAGTTAACGTTGCGCGAGCGGTCGTAGCGGTCGATCACAGCCGGGCCGCCTTCCATCGTCAACGTGGCGACCTGGCCGAGCATCACGGGCCCGTTCTTGCCGGGCACGCTGAGCCGTTCGAGCAGCGCGAGGTTCTGGCGCGCCGAGTCCTCGAGCTTGACCACGATCGGCACCTGGCGCTGCGCCAGGTTGAGCTTGGGCAGCGCCTGGTCGTAGTCGCCCAGGGTCGCGACGCGCAGCGTCTCGGCGATGGCCGAGCTGGTGACGCCCAGGTCGGCCGCGCGCGCGAAGTTCGGGCGCACCGCGATCTCGGGACGGATCAGGCTCGCGGTCGAAGTGATGTTGCCCAGGCCGGGAATGGTGCGCAGGTCCTTCTCGACCGCGCGCGCCGCGCTTGTGAGCGCCGCCGGGTCTTCGCCGGTCAGCACCAGGATGTACTTCTCGCCCGAGCCACCCAGGCCCACGGTGCTGCGCACGCCGGGCAGGGTCTCGAGCGCCCTGCGGATCTCGTTCTCGATGCCCTGCTTGCGCGGCCGGTCGCCGCGGTCCGCTAGCTTGATGGTGAGCGTGGCCTTGCGCGTTTCGGGCGTGCCGAAGTTGGCGAAGGGATCGCCGCCCGCGCTGCCGCCGCCCACTGTGGTGTAGACGCTCTTCACATGCTCGACCGCCATCACGCGTTGCCGCGTCTCCTCGGCCATCGCCATGGTCTGGGCCAGCGTGGCGCCCGGCGGCAGCGACAGATAGACCTGGGTCTGCGAGTTGTCGTCGGGGGGGATGAAGCCGGTCTTGAGCAGCGGGATCATCGCCACCGAGCCGAAGAAGAAGAGGGTGGCCAGCACCATGGTGGTGAAGCGGTGCCGCAGGCTGCGCTCGGCCAGGCGCATGTAGAAGGCGAGCCAGCGCGGCTCCTTCTCGGCGCCGACCAGGGGCTTCAGGATATAGGCCGCCATCATCGGCGTCAGCATCCGCGCCACCACCAGCGAGGCGAACACCGCCAGCGAGGCGGTCCAGCCGAACTGCTTGAAGAACTTGCCGGCCACGCCGCTCATGAAGGCGGTGGGCAGGAACACCGCGATCAGCGTGAAGGTGGTGGCGATCACCGCCAGGCCGATCTCGTCGGCGGCCTCCATCGCCGCCTGGTAGGGACTCTTGCCCATGCGCAGGTGGCGCACGATGTTCTCGACCTCCACGATCGCGTCGTCCACCAGGATGCCGACCACCAGCGAGAGCGCCAGCAGCGTGACCACGTTGATCGAGAAGCCCAACAGGTACATGCCGATGAAAGCCGGGATCGCCGACATCGGCAGCGCCACGGCCGAGACGAAGGTGGCGCGCCAGTCGCGCAGGAACAGCCACACCACGAGCACGGCGAGCAGGGCGCCTTCGTAGAGCAGGTGCAGCGAGCCGTCGTACTCTTCCTGCACCGGCTCGACGAAGTTGAAGGCCTCGGTGAGCTGGATGTCCGGATGCTGCGCGCGCAGCTCGGCCAGCGCCTTCTGCACCGCGCCGCCGACCTCGACCTCGCTCGCGCCGCGGCTGCGCGCGACTTCGAAGCCGACCACCGGCTTGCCGTCGAGTAGCGCGGCAGCGCGCGGCTCGGCGATGGTGTCGGAGACGCGCGCCACCTGGTCGAGCCGGATGCGGCGGCCGTCCGAGAGCGGGATCTGCATGTCCGCCAGCTCGTCGGCCGAGCGCACGGTGGCCAGCGTGCGCACCGGCTGCTCGCTGCCGCCCAGGTCGGTGCGGCCACCGGCGCTTTCGGTCTGTACCTGGCGCAGCTGGCGCGAGATGTCGGCCGCGGTGGCGCCGAGCGCCTGCAGCTTGCCCGGATCGAGGTCGATGTGCACCTGGCGCGTGACGCCGCCCACGCGGTTGACGGCGCCGACGCCGCTGATGGCGAGCAGCTTTTTGGTCACCGTGTCGTCGACGAACCAAGAGAGCCCCTCCGGGTCCATGCGCGAGGAGGCGATGGTGAAGGCCAGCACCGGCTGGGCCGCGAAGTCGAGCTTGCTGATTACGGGGTCGCGCACGTCGGCCGGCAGGTCGGCGCGCACGCGCTGCACCGCGGAGCGCACGTCGTCGACCGCTTCCTGCACCGGCTTCTCGAGGCGGAACTCGACGATCAGCGTGGCCGCGCCGTCCTGCACCTTGGTCGTGATGTGCTTCAGGCCCTGCACGGTGGCGATCGAGTTCTCGAGCTTGCGCGCGACGTCGGTCTCGAGTTGCGAGGGCGCGGCGCCCGGCAGCGAGGCCGAGACGGTGACGGTCGGCAGGTCGATGTCGGGGAAGTTCTGCACCTTCATCGCGTTGAAGGACAGCAGCCCCGCGAAGGTGAGCAGCACGAACAGCATCACCGCCGGGATCGGGTTGCGGATGGACCAGGCCGAGACGTTCATGGACGCTGCTCCTTGTTCGGCAAGGCGTCCACCACCCGCACCAGGTCACCGTCGTTGAGGAAGCCGGCGCCCTGGACCACCACGCGCGCATCGGCCGGCAGCCTGGTCGTGATCTCGACGCGATCGCCGACGCGGCGGCCGGTCTCGACCTTGAGCTGCGCGACGCGGTTGTCCGGCTGCAGCAAGAGCAGATGGTTGAAACCGTCGCGCGGCACGATCGACGCCTGCGGCACGGTGAGCGCGCTGCTGCGGCCGAGCTGGAAATCGCCGCGCGCGAACATGCCGGCCTTGATGCCGGTGTTCTCCAAAACGTTGGGAATGTCGACGTACACCAGCGCCGCGCGCGTCTGCGGATCGACCGTCGGCGCGATGCTGCGCACCTTGCCGCTGACCTGGGCGCCGCTGGCGCTGATGACGATGGCCGGCGTGCTGACCGCGACGCGGCTCAGTTCGGCCGAGGTCACCTCGGCGCGCCATTCGAGCCGGCCCTGGCGGATCAGCCGGAACAGCTCGGTGCCGGCGCTGAGCACACTGCCTACGGTGGCGGTGCGCGAGGAGATCACGCCGTCGTCGGGCGCCAGCACCTGCGTGTTGCGGCCGCGCACCTGCTGCGCCGCGAGCACGGCCTCGGCCGCTTCGACGCGGGCCTTGGCCGTCTGCTCGGTGGTCTGGTACTGGTTGATCTGCTGCTGGCTCAGCGCGCCGGTGGCCTGCAGCGTGCGGGCTCGCGCGGCGTTGCCGGCTGCATCGGCGGCGGTGGCCTTGGCCTCGGCGAGCGAGGCGCGTGCCTGCGCGACGTCGGCCTGCACGGTCTCGGCCGAGAAGGTGGCGAGCACCTGGCCCTTCTTGACCACGTCGCCGACGTTGACCCGCACCTCGGCCAGGCGCAGGCCGTTGGATTCGGAGCCGATGCTGGCTTCCTGCCAGGCCGCGACATTGCCGTTGGCCGCGAGCGTGACGGTGAGCTCGCTGGTCTCGGGCTTGGCGACGGTCACGGTCAGCGCCGGCTTGGCCGGCGTTGCCGCCGCATCCTTGGGCTTGGCGGCAGCGCCCTCCGGCTTGCCGCGCGAGAACATGAACGCGGCCGCGGCGAGCAGCACGACCAAGGCGATCACGATGACGAGGGTGGAACGCTTCATTCTTTTCATGATGGCGACGTTGCTATCGTTGAGGTCGTTGTTGTCGTTGCGGATCCGGGCCGCGTCCAGCCGCCGCCCATCGAGCGATAGAGCGCCACCCAGGCCTCGGCGCGCTCGCGCTGCAGCGAGACGCGCGCGGTCTGCGCCGCGAACAGCGTGCGCCGCGAATCCTCGAGTTCGAACAGGCTGGCCAGGCCGCTCTGGTAGCGCGCGCTGGTGGCATCGAAGGAGGCCTGGTAGTTCTGCACCGCGGCATCGGCATCGCCGGCGCGCGCATCGGTGCTCTGCAGGTTGATCAGCGCTTCCTCGACTTCGCGCACCGCCTGGCGCACGTTGGCGCGGTAGAGCGCGACGGCCTCGTCGTAGCGCGCCCGCGCGGCATCGACATTGGCCGCGAGCGTGCCGCCGTCGAAGATCGGCACGCTGAGCGCGACCGGGCCGATGGTCCAGCTGTCCATCGTCTCGCGGATGCCGCTGGTGCGGATCTGCAGCCGCCCGATCGAGCCTTGCAGCGTGAGGCGCGGAAAGCGCTGCGCCAGCGCCGCGCCGGCGTCGGCGCTCGCCGCGGCCACGCCGAGCTCCGCCGAGTACACGTCGGGCCGCTGCGCAAGCGCCTCGGCCGGCACGCTGGCGACGGCCTGGACTGCCGGCAGCGGGCGATCGACCGGCGCGGCATCGAGCTTGGCCTGAAGCGTGCGCGCATCGATGCCGCTCAGCGCGACCAGCGCCTGCTGCTGCACCGCGCACTGCGCCCGCTGCTGCGTGAGGCGCGCCGACGCATCGGAGGCACCGGCGCGTGCGAGTGCGGCGTCGGCCGGCGCGGTGAAGCCGGCGCGCATCGACAGATCGTTCAGCCGTGCGGTCTCGGCACGCGACTGCGTGTCGGATGTGGCCACGGCGAGCTGGCGCCGGCAAGCGCGTTCGCCGAGGTAGGCGGTGGCGGTCTCGGCTGCGATCGAGACCCGTGCCTCGTGCCATTTCGCATCGGCGCCCGCAAGCCGAGCCTGGCTCGCATCGCGGCTCGCGCGCAGGCCGCCGAACAGGTCGATTTCCCAGCTCGATTGCAGGCCAGCCTGGATCGTCGTGACCGGCGGAATCGCGGTGAGGCCGCCGCCGCTGCTGCCGGTGCCGCCGAAGCCGCTGGTGGGCGAGTTGCCGCGGCTGGCCGATACGTTGCCCGTGAGATTCGGTGCCAGTGCCGCACCCGCAGACACGCGCGTCGCGCGCGCCTCGGCAATGCGCGCGGCCGCGCTGGCCACGCTGGGACTCGCGGCCTGTGCCGCGTCGATCAATTCGACCAGGAGCGGATCGTCGAGCTGGCGCCACCAGTCGGCCAGCACGGGCAGCGAGCCGCCATGGGGCAGGGGCGTGTGCCATTGCGCGGGCGTCGGTGCCGTCACCTGCTCGGGCGGGCGCGGCAGTGCGCAGGCCGACAGCAGCAGGGGAAGCGCGAGCCAGAGCGCGGGAAGCCGGGAATTCCTCATGAGAAAAGCGTTCCGCAAAAGTGGCGTGGCCGGCGAACCGATCGTTCGCCGCTGGGCCGGGGCGCAGCCGGGTGGGCCGTGCAAGGCGCGCAGCATAGCAAGTCTGCGAGCCTCGAGAACCATTGCCCTTACTGCAATTCGAAAAACCTCGCATCCTAACCAAGTGCTAAGAATTCATTGATGCCGAACTCGTCGGCCATTGATGCGCCGCAGGATGCGCGCGCTACGATCCGGCCATGTCCGCCGCCACCGCGCCACCGCCCGCACTGCCGCTCGATGCCGATGGCATCCTCGCGCTCGCCGCGCGCTCGATGTTCCATTTGTTCTCCAGCATCAGCCAGGGCATGTTCCTGGTCGACCGCGGCGGGCGCATCGTCTGGGTCAACGAGGGCTACCGGCGCTTCCTGCCGGCGCTGGGCTTCTCGTCCATCGACCAGTTCCTCGGCCACCAGGTGGAGGACGTGATTCCCAACACGCTGATGCATCGCGTGCTCGAAACCGGCGAGCCGATCCTGATCGACCTGCTCACCAACAAGGCCGGCACCTTCGTCGTCAGCCGCATTCCCTTGCGCGAGGAGGGCGAGGGCGGCGCGGCCGGCGCGGTCATCGGCGCGATCGGCATCGTGCTGTTCGACCATCCGGAAGACACGCTGCAGCCGCTCATCAGCAAGTTCGCGCTGCTGCAGCGCGACCTCGACGATGCGCGGCGCGAACTCGCGAGCCAGCGCAACAACCCGCTCTACCAGCAGTCGGCCGACGGCTTGCGCCGCTCGAAGTACACCTTCGCCAGCTTCATCGGCAGCAGCCCGGCGGCGGTGGAGGTCAAGCGCCATGCGCGGCGTGCGGCGCAGTCTTCCAGCCCGGTGCTGCTCCTGGGCGAAACCGGCACCGGCAAGGAGCTGCTCGCGCATGCGATCCACGCGGCCTCGGCGCGCGCACAGAAGCTCTTCGTGAGCGTGAACATCGCGGCCGTGCCCGACACGCTGCTGGAGGCCGAGTTCTTCGGCGTCGCGCCCGGCGCCTATACCGGCGCCGACCGCAAGGCGCGCGAAGGCAAGTTCAAGCTGGCCGACGGCGGCACGCTGTTCCTCGACGAGATCGGCGACATGCCGCTCGGCCTGCAGGCCAAGCTGCTGCGCGCGCTGCAGGAGGGCGAGATCGAGCCGCTGGGCTCGAACAAGCTGGTGCCCTTCGATGCGCGCGTGATCGCGGCCACTTCGCGCGACCTCGCGGTGCTGGTGCGGGAAGGGCGTTTTCGAGAAGACCTGTACTACCGGCTCAACGTGTTGCCGGTGCGCGTGCCGCCGCTGCGCGAGCGGCGCGCCGACATTCCGGCGCTGGTCGAGGCGCTGGGCGAGGACATGGCGCTGCGCAGCGCTGAGGCGCCGCCCGAGCTCACGCCCGATGCGCTGGCGCTGCTGGCCGCGCAGCACTGGCGCGGCAACATCCGCGAGCTGCGCAACGTGCTGGAGCAGGTGACCATGCGCAGCGATTCGCAGCGCATCGACGCGGCGCAGCTTGAGCGCATCCTGCGCGAGACCGGGCAGGAAAAGATTGCGGCGCCCGATGCGCTGCCGGCGGCCTCCGAAGCCGGCGACGGCAAGGCGCTGCTGCGGCCGCTCGCGCAGCAGATCGCGGAGCTGGAACGCCGGGCGATCGCCGCCGCGATGGCGGAGACCGGCGGCAACAAGCTGGCGGCGTCCAGGCTGCTCGGCATCTCGCGCGCGACGCTCTATGAACGTCTGGAAAACCCTGACTGAGAAACGTACAACTGTCTGAAATTAAGGCATTTCAAGTGTCTTGATTCCAGTCTTCCGCGTCTTCATACGAGGGAAAGTCCTTTGCCATCAAGGCGATCGTGACTGGCACGAACTGTGCAATATTCAGTCATCCCAAATCAGGAGACAAAGAATGCACCGTCGTCACATCGTCGCTATCGCGGCGCTCGCCAGCTTGGCCGCTTCGGCTCTCACGACCCCCGCCTGGGCCCAGTCGAACGAGATCAAGATCGCCCACATCTACAGCAAGACCGGTCCGCTCGAAGCCTATGGCAAGCAGACCCAGACCGGCTTCATGATGGGCCTCGAATACGCCACGGGCGGCACCATGGCCGTCAACGGCAAGAAGCTCGTCGTGATCGAGAAGGACGACCAGGGCAAGCCCGACCTCGGCAAGTCGCTGCTGGCGGCGGCCTATGCCGACGACAAGGCAGCGCTCGCGGTCGGCCCCACGTCCTCCGGCGTTGCGCTGGCGATGCTGCCGGTGGCCGAGGAGTACAAGAAGATCCTGCTGGTCGAGCCCGCGGTGGCCGACTCGATCACCGGCGACAAGTGGAACAAGTACATCTTCCGCACCGGCCGCAATTCGAGCCAGGATGCGATCAGCAATGCGGTGGCGCTCGACAAGCCCGGCGTCAGCATCGCCACGCTGGCACAGGACTATGCCTTCGGCCGCGACGGCGTGAAGGCCTTCAAGGATTCGGTCAAGAAGGCCAAGGTCGTCCACGAGGAGTACCTGCCGCAGAACACCACCGACTTCACGGCCGGCGCCCAGCGCCTGATCGACAAGCTCAAGGACCTGCCGGGCCGCAAGGTGATCTGGATCGTGTGGGCCGGCGCCGGCAACCCGTTCAAGATCGCCGACCTCGACCTGAAGCGCTACGGCATCGAGATCGCCACCGGCGGCAACATCCTGCCGGCGATGGCCAGCTACAAGCAGTTCCCGGGCATGGAAGGCGCGACCTACTACTACTTCGGCATCCCGAAGAATCCGGTGAACGAGGCGCTGGTCGCGGCCCACTACAAGCAGTTCAAGACGCCGCCGGACTTCTTCACGGCCGGCGGCTTCTCGGCTGCGATGGCGGTGGTGACGGCGCTCAAGAAGACCGGCGGCGACACCGGCACCAACAAGCTCATTTCCACCATGGAAGGCATGAGCTTCGACACGCCCAAGGGCCCGATGACCTTCCGCAAGGAAGACCACCAGGCGCTGCAGAGCATGTACCACTTCAAGATCAAGGCTGACCCGGCGTTTGCCTGGGGCGTGCCGGAGCTGGTGCACGAGATCAAGGCGTCCGAGATGGACATCCCGGTAAAGAACAAGCGCTAGCCCGATGCTCGAAACGCGCGGACTCACCGTCCGTTTCGGAGGCCATGTCGCGGTCAACGATGTCAGTTGCAGCTTTGCACCCGGCACGCTGACCGCGATCGTCGGCCCGAACGGCGCGGGCAAGACCACCTACTTCAACCTGATCTCGGGGCAACTCAAGGCGACGGCGGGCACGGTGTTGCTCGACGGGCAGTTGCTGTCGGGGCAGAGCGCCTCGGCGCGCACGCGCGCCGGGCTGGGCCGGGCCTTCCAGTTGACGAATCTCTTTCCCAATCTCACGGTGCTCGAGAACGTGCGCCTCGCGGTGCAGGCGACACGCGAGGGCGCGCACCGGCGCGGGCTCAATCTCTGGAGCATCTGGAGCGATCATCGCGCGCTGACCGAGCGCGCCGATGCGATCCTGGCCGAGGTCGCGCTCAAGGCCAAGGAGCATGCGACGGTCGCAAGTCTGCCCCACGGCGACCAGCGCAAGCTCGAAGTCGCGCTCCTGATGGCGCTCGAACCGAAGGTCTTCATGTTCGACGAACCGACGGCCGGCATGAACGCGGCCGAGGCGCCGGTGATCCTCGACCTGATCCGCGCGCTCAAGAAAGACAGGACGAAGACCATCCTCCTGGTCGAGCACAAGATGGACGTGGTGCGCGAGCTGGCGGACCGCATCATCGTGCTGCACAACGGGCAGCTCGTGGCCGATGGCGAGCCGTCGGAGGTGATCGCTTCGCCGATCGTGCAGGAGGCTTACCTCGGCTTGCCTGCGGCTGGCGCCGAGGACGCTTCGCGACATGTGACCCCCCCCATCCCGGCCTTCCCCCGCGCGGGGGAAGGAGCAACACCATGAGCCATCCAGCCTTGTTGCAACTCGAAGGCGTCCATACCCACATCGGCGCCTATCACATCCTCCACGGCGTCGACCTTGCGGTGCCCCGCGGCCAGCTCACGATGCTGCTGGGCCGCAACGGCGCCGGCAAGACCACCACGCTCAGGACCATCATGGGCCTGTGGCATGCGTCCGAAGGCCGCGTGCGCTTCGGCGAACAGGACATCACTGCGCTGCACACGCCGCAGATCGCCGGGCTCGGCATCGCCTACGTGCCCGAGAACATGGGCATCTTCTCCGACCTCACGGTCAAGGAGAACATGCTGCTCGCGGCGCGCGCGGCCAAGAACGCCGAGCAAATGGACGACGCACGCCTGAAGTGGATCTTCAAGCTCTTCCCCGCGGTGGAGAAATTCTGGAATCATCCGGCCGGCAAGCTCTCGGGCGGCCAGAAGCAGATGCTCGCGGTGGCCCGGGCGATCGTCGAGCCGCGCGAGCTGCTGATCATCGACGAGCCCAGCAAGGGTCTCGCACCGGCCATCATCAACAACATGATCGACGCCTTCAGCGAGCTCAAGAGGAGCGGCGTCACGATCCTGCTGGTCGAACAGAACATCAACTTCGCGCAGCGCCTGGGCGACACCGTGGCCGTGATGGACAACGGGCGCGTGGTGCACAGCGGGACGATGGCGGCCTTCTCGGCCGACGAACAACTGCAGCAATCGCTCTTGGGGCTGGCACTATGAAACTCGACTTCGACTGGAAGCCGATGGCGCTCGTGCCGGTGATCGCGCTGATCGCGTTCCCGCTGACCGGCTCCTTCTCCACCTGGCTCACGCTCACCGTCGCCGGACTCGCGATGGGCATGATCATCTTCATCATCGCCTCGGGCCTGACGCTCATCTTCGGCCTGATGGACGTGCTCAACTTCGGCCACGGCGTGTTCATCGCGCTGGGCGCCTTCGTGGCCAGCACGGTGCTCGGCGGCATGAGCGACTGGACCGGCTCGCAGGAGCTGTGGCGCAACCTGGTAGCGGTCTTCCCCGCCATGCTGGTCGCGATGGCGGTGGCCGGCGCGGTCGGCCTGGCCTTCGAGCGCTTCATCGTGCGGCCGGTCTACGGCCAGCACCTGAAGCAGATCCTCATCACCGTGGGCGGCCTGATCATCGGCGAAGAGCTGATCAAGATGATTTGGGGCCCGGGACAACTTCCGTTGCCGCTGCCTGATGCACTGCGCGGCTCGCTGCTGGTGGGCGATGCGGCGATCAGCAAGTACCGCATCCTTGCGGTGGCGGTCGGCGTCTTCGTTTTCGGGCTCCTGGCCTGGACGCTGGGCCGCACCAAGATCGGCTTGCTGATCCGCGCCGGCGTGCAGGACCGCGAGATGGTCGAGTCGCTCGGCTACCGCATCGGGCGCCTGTTCGTCGGCGTGTTCGTGGTCGGCAGCGCGCTCGCGGGACTGGGCGGCGTGATGTGGGGCCTGTTCCAGCAGAACCTCATTCCGCAGATGGGCGCGCAGGTCAACGTGCTGATCTTCATCGTGATCATCATCGGCGGCCTGGGCTCGACCACCGGCGCGCTGATCGGCGCCTTGCTGGTCGGCCTCATGACCAACTACACCGGCTTCCTGCTGCCGACCGCGACGCAGTTCGCCAGCATCGCGCTGATGGTGGCGGTGCTGCTGTGGCGGCCGCAGGGCGTGTACCCCGTCGCCAGCAGCCGTTGATCCTTCGACACGCTCAGGACTCAGGACGATCGGATTCATTCATGCTGTCTCGCCTTCTTTCCAACGACATGCCGCGCAGTCGCGTGCTCGCGGTGCTGCTCGTCGTGCTGGTGCTGGGCCTGGCCTTCGCGCCTTTCATCTTCCCTGGCGTCAAGGCCTTGAGCGTCGCGGCCAAGGTGCTGGTGTTCATCGTGCTGGTCGCGAGCTTCGACCTGCTGCTCGGCTACACCGGCATCGTGAGCTTCGCGCACACCATGTTCTTCGGCATCGGCGCCTACGGCATCGCGATCTCGGCGACGCGGCTCGGGCCCGGCTGGGGCACCGTGCTGCTGGGCCTGGGCGCGGCGCTCGCGGTTTCGCTGGTGCTGTCGCTCGCGATCGGGCTGTTCTCGCTGCGGGTGCGCGCGATCTTCTTCGCGATGATCACGCTCGCGGTGGCCTCGGCCTTCCAGACGCTGGCCTCGCAGCTGTCGGATTTCACCGGCGGCGAGGACGGCCTGACCTTCAAGCTGCCCGAGCTGATCTCGCCGAGCTTCGAGTTCGCCGAAGAACCTTTTCTCGGCGTCTCGCTCGACGGGCGGCTGCTCTGCTACTACCTGCTGTTCGTGACCGCGGTGGTGCTCGTGCTGGCCTTGCTGCGCATCGTGAACTCGCCCTTCGGGCGCGTGCTGCAGGCGATCCGCGAGAACGAGTTCCGCGCCGAGGCGATAGGCTACCGCGTGGTGGTCTACCGCACGACGGCTTCGGTGCTGTCGGCGCTGTTCGCGACGCTGGCCGGCGCGATGCTCGCGATCTGGCTGCGCTACAACGGACCCGACACCTCGCTCAGCTTCGAGATCATGGTCGACGTGCTGCTCATCGTCGTGATCGGCGGCATGGGCACGCTCTACGGCGCGGCTGTCGGCGCGGCGCTCTTCGTGGTCGCGCAGAGCTACCTGCAGGACCTGCTGCGCATCGGCAGCGAAGCCACGAGCGGCGCGCCCTGGCTGGCGGCGCTGCTCTCGCCCGATCGCTGGCTGCTGTGGCTGGGCGTGCTGTTCGTGCTCTCGGTCTACTACTTCCCGACCGGCATCGTCGGTCGCCTGCGTGCGAGGGCTCTCCGATGAACGCACCGACTTCGAACTACCTGCAGATCGCGGGACGCGAGATTCACTGGATGGATTGGGGCACGCCCGGCGGCCCTGTGCTCATCGCCTGGCACGGGCTGGCCCGCACCGCTCGCGACATGGACGAGCTGGCCGTGCACTTCGCCGAACGCGGTTTCCGCGTGATCTGCCCCGACACCATCGGCCGCGGCCTGAGCCAGTGGAGCCCGGCGCCGGACGACGAGTACCAGTTGTCCTTCTATGCCCGCCTGGCGACCGGTCTCTGCGACGCGCTCGCGCTCGAGCGCGTGCACTGGGTCGGCACCTCGATGGGCGGCGCGATCGGCATGGTCTGTGCCGGCGGGCTGCTGGAGCCGCGCATGAAACCGCGCATCGCGAGCCTGGTGCTCAACGACAACGCGCCGCAGATCGCGCAAGCCGCGGTCGAGCGCATCCGTTCCTATGCCGGCCAGCCGCCCGCCTTCGACACCGTGGCCGAGCTCGAGGCTTTCTTCCGCACGGTCTACAAGCCCTACGGCTGGCTCAGCGACGCGCAATGGCGCCGGCTCACCGAGACCTCCACGCGCCGCCTGCCCGACGGCCGCGTGACGCCGCACTACGACCCGGCCATGGTGCGCCAGTTCGTTGCCCATCCGGAGGACTACCTGCTCTGGTCGCACTACGACGCGATCGAAGTGCCGGTGCTGTGCCTGCGCGGTGCGGAGTCGGATCTCGTGCTGCCGGCGACGCTGGACGAGATGCGTCGCCGAGGCCCCGGCGCCGCGGGGCGCCTGCAGATCATCGAAGTGCCGGGCTGCGGTCATGCGCCGGCGCTCAATGTGCCGGAGCATCTGGCGCCGATCGAGGCCTTTGTGCGCGCCGCCGGCACGTGATTGATGCAATGGCCACAATCGGCCGCTGCATCAATCCGGAGCTTTCATGACGCTTTCCCTCTACGACATCTCGATCCCGGTGTTCATCCGCGGGCTCGGCCAACTCTCCCATCTGCTGGACAAGGGGCTCGCGCATGCGCAGGCCTCGGGAATCGACCCAGCGACGCTTGTCGATGCGCGGCTCGCGCCGGACATGCTGACCTTGGCAGGGCAGATCCAGCGCGCCAGCGACGCCTCCAAGCTCGGTGCCGCGCGGCTGGCCGCGATCACGGCGCCGAGCTTTCCCGATACCGAGAAGACCTGGGACGAACTGCAGGCGCGCATCGCCAAGACGGTCGACTTCCTGAACAGCGTCGATCGCGCCCAGATCGACGGCTTCGAGGAACGGTCCGTCTCGATGAAGGTGGGCAGCAACGAGCTGGAGTTCACGAGCCAGCGCTACCTGCTGCAGTTCGCGCTGCCCAACTTCTTCTTTCACGTGACCACGGCCTACGACGTGTTGCGGCACAGCGGCGTGCCGATCGGCAAGCGCGACTACCTGGGCCGCTATTGAACTCAGGCCGAACGCGTCGGCCAGCCGCTCAAGTGGCGTTCCGCGATCGCGGCCAGCGCCGCGATCCACGCGCTGCTGTCGTTGAGGCAGGGGATGTAGTGGAATTCCTTCCCGCCCGCATGCAGAAAGGCCTCGCGGCCTTCCATCGCGATCTCTTCCAGCGTCTCCAGGCAGTCGGCCGGAAAGCCGGGGCACATCACGTCGACGCGCGCGACGCCCGTCGCGCCGAGTTCTCGCAGGGTCGGCTCGGTGTAGGGTTCGAGCCATTTCGCGCGGCCGAAGCGGGACTGGAAGGCGACGCGGTACTGCTCGCGCGTGAGTTGCAGCCGTTCGGCCAGCAGGCCGGCGGTTACTAGGCACTGGGCCTGGTAGGGGTCGCCGAGCCGGATATTGCGCTCGGGGATGCCGTGGAAACTCATCACCAGCTGGTCGGGCCGGCCGTGGTCTTTCCAGTAGCGGAGCGCGCTCTGGGCCAAGGCCTCGATGTAGAGCGGCTCGTCTTGGTACTGATTGACGAAGCGGAACTCCGGCACGCGGCGCACGCGCGCGCTCCAGGCGTTGACGGCATCGATCACGCTCGCCGTGGTGGTGGCCGAATACTGGGGATAGGCCTGCAGCACCAGCACGCGGGTCGCGCCTTCGGCCTTGAGCGCATCGAGCTGCGCGGCGATCGACGGGTTGCCGTAGCGCATCGCGTCGCGCACCGTCACGCGGTGGCCGCGCTCGCCGAGCCAGCCCGCCAAAAGGGTGGCCTGCTTCTTCGTCCAGACCTTGAGCGGCGAGCCTTCGGGCGTCCAGATGCTGGCGTACTTGGCAGCCGACTTGGCGGGTCGCGTGCGCAGGATGATGCCGTGCAGGATCAGCGCCCACAGGGCCCGCGGAATCTCGACCACGCGCGCGTCGCCCAGGAAATCGGCAAGGTAGAGACGCACCGCGGCGGCGGTCGGCTCGTCGGGCGAGCCGAGGTTGCACCAGAGCACGGCGGTGCGCTCCTGGTTCGTTTCGACGGCAGGAGCTTCAGGGCGAAAAGGCATGCGCTATTCTCGGTCATGGCCTTTGCGACCCCCGATTCCCTGACCCTCGACGTGAAGCGCATCGCCGCGATCACGCTCGACCTCGACGACACGCTCTGGCCGATCTGGCCCACCATCGAACGCGCCGAGCGCGTGCTCTACGAATGGCTGGTGCGCGAGGCGCCGAAGACCGCGAACCTGCTGGTGACGCCCGGCGTTTTGCGCGAACTGCGCGAGGCCACGGCCAAGGAGCGTTCCGATCTTGCGCACGACCTGAGTGCGCTCAGGCGCGAATCGATACGCACGGCGCTCAGGCGCGCGGGCGAAGACCCGGCGCTGGCCGATCCGGCCTTCGAGATCTTCTTCGCCGAACGCCAGCGCGTGACGCTCTACGACGACGCCTTGCCCGCGCTCAAGTGGCTCAGCGAACGCTATCCGCTGGTGGCCGTCTCCAACGGCAATGCCGATGTCCATCAGACCGGAGTCGGGCGCTGGTTTCGCGCCGCCTTCAACGCGCGCGAGTTCGGCAGCGGCAAGCCGCATGCGCCGATCTTCCGCGCCGCCGCGGCCTCGGTCGGCTTGCTGCCCAAGGATGTGCTCCACGTCGGTGACGATGCGGCGCTCGACGTGGTCGGTGCGCTCGATGCCGGCATGCAGGCCGCCTGGCTGGTGCGCGACGAGCGGCCCTGGGAACATGGCGCGCGGCCGCAGCTGATCGTGCCGAACCTGCATGCCTTGTGCATGGCGCTCGACGCAGGTTGAGAGGACTCAGCGCGCACGCGGCGCGCGAGCTCGGCGTTTCGCGCATGACGCTGTACCGCCTGATGGGCAAGCACAGCATCGCGTTGAGTGCGCTGCTGAGCCCTTACGTGGACCCGCAACCGGCGGCCGCCGCGCGGCCGCTGCGCACGGCGCCTTCGATCGTCGCGGGATACGGACCTTCGACATAGTCTCCGCAGGCCAGCAGGCCCGGCGCCACCTGGGCCGCGGGGCGCACCAGCGCCGGTGTGCAGGCGAAGGTGGCGCGGCGTTCCACGACGGTCTGCACCGGCTGCAAACCGGTCAAGCCGAGTTGCTCGCGGGCTTGCGCGAGCACCTGGTGTTGCAGCGTTTCGCGCTCGTCGCCGCTGGCGCTGACCACGAAGGCCAGCAGGCCTTGCGGTCCGCCGAGTTGTCCGCGATCGAAGACGAACTGCGCCGGCGCGCCGGCACTCGCACGCAGCGCCAGCATCGGCGCACTCAATGCAGCGCCGCCTGCCATGTAGAGGGTCGCGATGCTTTCGTGTTGCAGTACCTCGGCCGTCTGCGACCAGGCCGCTGCGGCGGGCAGCGTCACGCCAGCGGCCAGGCGGGCGGCTTCCCACGGCGCGCAGGCGAGCACCACGCGGTCGAAGCTTTCGCCGTCGACCTGCCAGCCCGCTGGTTCGTGGGCGATGGCCTGCACGCGCGTGCCGCTGCGCACCTGGGCGCCATGCTGCGCGAGCCAGCGCGCCGCGGCATCCGGAAACAGCGCGCCGAGGTCGACGCGCGGCAGCAGCAGGTCGGCGCCGCCGCGCTCGACGAACAGGGCGTCGTGCAGCACGCGCAGGAAGACCTCGCCGCTCGCGTATCCGGTCGGCGTGTTAAGGGCCGAGACGCACAGCGGCTCGATCAGCTCGGCCATGACGCGCGGCGTCAGCGTTGCGCAGAGCGCGGCCACCGATGCGCCGGGGTCGCAGCGAAAGCCATTCCAGCGCCAGCGCAATGCGGCGCGCATCAGTGCGGCCTTGTCGCGCCAGGACCAGCCGCGCGCCCCCAGGATGCCGGCCAGCAGGTCCAGCGGCGGCGGCCAATGCGGCACCTGCAGCCCGCCGCCGTCGGCAAATCGCAGCGTGAGCGGCATGCGATGCAGCACGGCACCGGGATCGACGCCGAGCTCGCGCATCAGCGCCAGCGTGGCGCTGTAGGCGCCGATCATGATGTGCTGGCCGTTGTCCAGCAGCACCGGTTGCCCGTCGGGCATCTGCGCGGGCAGCGCGCGCGCACGGCCGCCGAGGGTGCGGGCGGCTTCGAACACGGTGATCGCATGACCGGCGCGCGTCGCTTCGATGGCGCAGGCCAGGCCGGCCCAGCCGGCGCCGATGACGGCAACCTGACTCAAAGTTTCCCTAGCGCTTGGACTCGCCACGCGAGCCACAGCTTGCGCACCGGAGTCAGGCTCACGCGCTGCTGCAGCACCTGGAAGTCGTCGCGTTCGATCTCGCGCAGCAGCGTGCGGTAGATGCTGGCCATCATCAGGCCCGGCTTCTGGGTGCGCCGGTCGGCAGCCGGGAGCAGGGCGAGCGCCTCGTCGTAGGCCGCATGCGCGCGCTCGGCCTGGAACTTCATGAGCGCGACGAAGCGCTCGGAGTACAGGCGGTTCAGGATTTCGTGCGCCTTGACGTCGAACTGCTGCAGCTCGCTGACCGGCAGGTAGATGCGTCCGCGCAGCGCGTCCTCCCCGACGTCGCGGATGATGTTGGTCAGCTGCAGCGCCAGGCCCAGCTTGTGGGCGTAGGCGGTGGTCTGCGCGTCGGTCTGGCCGAAGATGCGCGCCGCGCCTTCGCCCACCACGCCGGCCACCAGGTGGCAATAGCGCTTCAGGGCCTGGAAGTCGAGGTAGCGGGTCTGGTCCAGGTCCATCTGGCAGCCGTCGATCACTTCGTGCAGCTGGCGCTCCTCGATACCGTAGACCGTGGCGTGCGGCATCAGCGCCTGCATCGCCGGATGCTGCGGCCGGCCCGCGAAGGACTGGGCGACCTCGGTGCGCCACCAGGCCAGCTTGGTCGCGGCGACGCCGGGGTCGCTGACCTCGTCGACCACGTCGTCGATCTCGCGGCAGAAGGCATAGAAGGCCGTGATCGCGGCGCGCCGCGGCTTCGGCAGGAACAGGAAGGCGTAATAGAAACTGCTGCCCGAAGCGGCAGCCTTGTCCTGGACGTACTGCTCGGGCGTCATCGTGGAAAACTCTTCATCGCGGGGGATTGTCTCCGCATCCAGAAGGCGCGCCAGGCCAGAAGCGTCGCATCCGCCTTGCCGATGGTCGGACGCTGCGAAAAGCTGTCGCAACCCAGCGCCTCGATCTTGTCGAGGATGCGAAGTCCGCCCTGCACCACGAAGCGCAGTTCCCAGCCGGCCCGGCCCGGCAGGCGGTGCACCAGCGGCGCGCCTTCGTTCATCAGCGCACGCGCCCAGGCCACCTCACCGGCGATCAATGCAATGGCGGCGGGTGGCGGTGCGGCCGGGGCCAGCGGCCGGAAGCCTTCGAAGTCCTTCGCTGCGAGGCCATGCACGGCGCTGTCGGCGTGCGGCAGGTAGAAGCGGCCGCGCGGCAGGTCCACGCTCAGGTCCTGCCAGAAGTTGATGAGCTGCAGCGCGCTGCAGATGGCGTCGCTCTGCGCGAGGGCGCGTGCATCGTCCACGCCGTAGAGGTGCAGCAGCAGGCGGCCGATCGGGTTGGCCGAGCGGCGGCAGTAGTCGAGCAGTTCGGCGCGATCGGCGTAGCCCTGGCCGTCGCGCGTCTTCTCGATGTCCTGCATGAAGGCGGAGAGCAGGTCGGCCAGGAGCGGCTCGGGCAGCGCGAAGCTGCGCATGGCATGCGCGAGCGGACCGAAGACCTCGGGCCAGCGCGCCGATGGCGCCGCGCCGCGGGCGGCGGCGGCGAGATCGGCGCGAAAGGCGCGCAGATCGTCGAGCCGCTCGGCCGCGCCGGCCTCGCCTTCGTCGGCGATGTCGTCGGCCGTGCGCGCAAAGCCGTAGATCGCGGCGATCGGCGGCCGCAGCCGTGGCGGGCACAGCCAGGAGGCGACCGGGAAATTCTCGTAGTGCGTCGGCGCAGGCGCGGCGACCGGGTGGGGCGAGGAGGACACGCGCCGGATTGTCGTGTACCGCGCAGTACCATCGTCGCGCCACCGCTCGCACACCGCACCATGACCTCTTCCGCGCAGACCTTGAGTCCCACGGAGCCTGCCGCCTATGCCAAGGGTGGGCCTGTTCTTCTGATCGCCGCGCTGGGCGTGGTCTTCGGCGACATTGGGACCTCGCCGCTCTATGCCTTCAAGGAGACGCTGAACCCCGACCATGGCGTGCCGCTGACGCCGGACGCGGTGCTGGGCCTGCTGTCGCTGGTGTTCTGGGGCCTGACCTTCGTGGTGACGCTGAAGTACGTGGTGTTCGTGCTGCGCGCCGACCACGACGGCGAAGGCGGCATCCTCGCGCTGCAGGCGCTGGCGCGCAATGCGGTCGCCGGCCCGGCCACGCGGCCCTGGGTCTGGCTGATGGTCGGCCTGCTGGGCCTCGTGGGCGCCGCGATGTTCTACGGCGATTGCCTGATCACGCCGGCCATCTCGGTGCTGTCGGCGGTCGAGGGCCTGGAGGTGCAGGCGCACGGGCTCAAGCCCTTCGTGATCCCGATCACGATCGCGATCCTCGTCGGTCTGTTCTGGGTGCAGCGCAAGGGCACGGGCGTGGTCGGCAAGGTCTTCGGGCCGGTGATGCTGCTGTGGTTCGCGGTGCTCGCGGCGGCGGGTCTGTGGCAGGTGCTGCAGCAGCCGCAGGTGCTGGCGGCGCTCGATCCGCGCCATGCCATCGGCTTTCTCGTCTCGCACCGCGCGCAGTCGCTGGCGGTGCTGGGCGCGGTGTTCCTGGCTTTCACCGGTGGCGAAGCGCTCTATGCCGACATGGGGCATTTCGGCGCCCGGCCGATCCGGCTGGCCTGGCTCTTCATCGCCATGCCCGGGCTGGTGCTCAACTACTTCGGGCAGGGCGCGCTGGTGCTCGCGAATCCGGCCGCGATCGACAACCCTTTCTTCCGGCTGTTCCCCGCGTGGGGCGTGCTGCCGATGGTGGTGCTGGCCGCGATGGCGACGGTGATCGCATCGCAGGCCGTGATCTCGGGCGCCTTCTCGCTCACCACCCAGGCGATGCGCATGGGCTACCTGCCGCGCATGCGCGTGGTGCAGACATCCGGAGAGTCGATCGGCCAGGTCTATGTGCCCGTTGTCAACTGGCTGCTGATGGCGGGCGTGCTGCTGCTGGTGCTGGGCTTTCGCACATCGAGCGCGTTGTCGGCGGCCTACGGCATCGCGGTGTCGATCACGATGGTGACGACCACGCTGCTGGCCGGCGTGGTCGCCTACCGGCTCTGGCGCTGGAACCGTGTCGCGGTCGTGGTCGGCGTGCTGGCCTTCGCGGTGATCGACATCACCTTCGTCGTCGCCAACAGCCTCAAGGTCTTCGACGGCGGCTGGCTCACGCTGGCGGTGGCGGTGCTCGTGATGGTGTTGTTCACCACCTGGGCCAAGGGGCGGCGCCTGGGGCTCGAGGCTGCCGCGGCGCAGAGCATGCCGCTCGAGCCCTTCGTCGAATCGCTTGCCGCCAACATGCCGCATCGGGTGCGAGGCACCGCGGTGTTCCTGAATTCGGACGCAGACGCGGTGCCGCATGCGCTGCTGCACAACCTCAAGCACAACCAGGTGCTGCACGAGCAGGTGATCGTGCTGCGCGTGCTGGCCTGCCACACGCCGCGGGTCGACGCGCGGCAGCGCATCGAGGCCCGCTCGCTCGGGCATGGCGTGTGGGTCGTGACCGCGCGCCATGGCTTCATGGAGCGGCCCGACGTGCCCGAATTCATCCGCATCCTGGCGTACCAGCAGGGGCTGGCCTGCGAATCGATGAGCACCTCGTACTTCGTCTCGCGCGCCTCGCTGGGCGACAAGCCGCTGCCGGGCATGAATCCCGTGCGCCGGGCTTTGTTCGGCTGGCTGCAGCGCAATGCGGGGCGTGCGTCGGACTATTTCGAAATCCCCGGCAACAGATTGGTCGAGCTGGGACAACGAACGTAAATGGGCCCCCGACGGCGGCCGTGATTGACACGGGTTCTCGTTTACCCTAGATTACTAACCGGCTGGTCATTAATGACCCCGTTTGTCTTTTCTAGGGTGTTCCATGACCGCGTCCGCCTCCCCCGTTTTTCGTTCCGCCAGCCTCTTGTTGCTCGCCGCCCTGGCGCTCGCCGGCTGTTCCCGCCCGCCGGCCGCTGAGGAGCCCCTGCGCGCCGTCAAGGTGATGACGGTGGGCACCAGCGCCTATGGCACCGAGCCCGAGTTCTCGGCCGAGGTGCGGGCCCGCGTCGACTCCCGGCTCGGCTTCCGGGTGGCCGGCAAGATCACGCGCCGCCAGGCCGAGCTCGGCCAGCATGTGCAGGCCGGACAGGTGCTGGCGCAGCTCGATCCGCAGGACTACCGGCTGGCCGCCGATGCCGCCCGCGCGCAGCAGGCCGGGGCCCTGACCAACCGCGACCTGGCCGAGGCGGACCTCAAGCGCTACCGCGGCTTGCGCGAGCAGAACTTCATCAGCGCGGCGGAACTGGAGCGGCGCGAAACCACCTACAAGGCCGCCCAGGCGCAGCTCGAGCAGGCGCAGGCCCAGCTCGCATCGCAAGGCAACCAGGCCAACTACACGACGCTGGTGGCCGACGTGCCGGGCATCATCACGGCGATCGAGGCCGAGCCGGGCCAGGTGGTGTCGGCCGGCACGCCGGTCGTGCGCATCGCACAGGACGGCGCGCGCGATGTGGTGTTCGCGGTGCCGGAAGACCGCGCCGCGCTGGTCAAGCCGGGGTCGCCCGTCACGGTGCGCGGCTGGGCGGGCGGCGCCGAGATGGAAGGCAAGGTGCGCGAAGTGGCGGCCAGCGCCGACGCGGTGACCCGCACCTACAGCGTCAAGGTCGCGATCGATGCCGCCACCGCGCCCGCGCTGGGTGCCACCGTCTATGCGCGGCCGCAGGCGCTGTCGCGCACCGGCACCCCGGTGCTCAAGCTGCCGACCAGCGCCTTGCGCCAGGAAGGGCAGGGCAGCGCGGTCTGGGTGCTCGACAAGAGCAGCATGACGGTGCGCTCGCAGCCGGTGCAGGTGGCCACGGCGGACGGCAACGAAGCGGTGATCGCCGCCGGCATCACGCCGGGCACGACGGTGGTGGTCGCGGGCGTGCACGTGCTGTCGCCGGGCCAGAAGGTCTCGATCTACAGGGAGAAGACGGCCGCGCCGGCCAATCCGCTGCGTGAGGCCGTCAACGTGCAGGCGCCAGCGGCGGCTCCGGTTGCCACCCGCTGAGGACGCCGCCATGACGTCGCAGCAGACCGCAGCTGCCGGCAAGGCCGGCTTCAATCTCTCGAAATGGGCGCTCGAGCACGCCGCGCTCACGCGCTACCTGATGCTGGTGCTGATGGTGTTGGGCTTCGCGGCCTACTTCCAGCTCGGCCAGGACGAGGACCCGCCCTTCACCTTTCGCGCGATGGTGGTGCGCACCTACTGGCCGGGCGCGACCGCGCAGCAGGTGGCCGAGCAGGTGACCGACAAGCTCGAGCGCACGCTGCAGGAAGCGCCCTACGCCGACAAGATCCGCAGCTATTCGAAGCCGGGCGAGTCGCAGATCATTTTCCAGATCAAGGATTCGTCGCGGCCGGGCGATGTCGCGAACGTCTGGTACACGGTGCGCAAGAAGATCGCCGACATGCGCGGCACCCTGCCGGCCGGCATCCAGGGGCCCTTCTTCAACGACGACTTCGGCGACGTGTACGGCGTGATCTACGCGCTGGAGAGCGATGGCTTCAGCTACGCCGAGCTCAAGACTTTTGCCGACGACGTGCGCCAGCAACTCCTGCGCGTGAAGGACGTGGCCAAGGTCGAGCAGTTCGGCGTCCAGGACGAGAAGGTCTTCATCGAGGTCTCGCAGAAGCGCGTGGCGCAGCTGGGGCTCGATTTCAACGCGGTGCTGGCGCAGATCGGATCGCAGAACGCGATTGAGAGCGCCGGCACGATCCAGTCGCCGCAGGATGTGGTGCAGGTGCGCGTGGGCGGCCAGTTCACGAGCGTGGAGCAGCTGCGCGCGATGCCGATCCGCGGCAGCTCGGGCAACCAGATGCGGCTCGGCGACATTGCGGAGATCCACCGGGCCTACGTCGATCCGCCGGCGGTCAAGGTGCGGCACCAGGGCAAAGAGGTGATCGCGCTCGGCGTCTCGATGGGCAAGGGCGGCGACATCATCGCGCTCGGCAAGGCGCTGCGCGTCGCCACCGCCGAGATCGACAGGCGGCTGCCGGCCGGCGTGACGCTGGCGCAGGTGCAGAACCAGCCGGTGGCGGTCTCCAGATCGGTCAACGAGTTCGTGAGCGTGCTGATCGAGGCGGTGGCGATCGTGCTGGCCGTCAGCTTCGTCGCGCTCGGCCTGCACAAGGGCGGGCGCTTCGGCTGGTACATCGACATCCGGCCCGGGCTGGTGGTGGCGATCACCATTCCGCTGGTGCTGGCCGTGACCTTCCTGGCGATGAACTACTTCGGCATCGGGTTGCACAAGATCTCGCTCGGCTCGCTGATCATCGCGCTCGGCCTGCTGGTGGACGACGCGATCATCGCGGTCGAGATGATGGTGCGGAAGATGGAGGAGGGCTACGACAAGGTGCGTGCCGCCACCTTCGCCTACGACGTCACGGCCAAGCCGATGCTGACCGGCACCCTGATCACGGCCGCGGGCTTCCTGCCGATCGGCATCGCGAAGTCGGTGACCGGCGAATACACCTTTGCGATCTTCGCGGTGACGGTGATCGCGCTGGTGCTGAGCTGGATCGTCTCGGTGTACTTCGTGCCCTATCTCGGCACGCTGCTGCTCAAGGTGAAGCCGCACCCATCATCCGGTCATCCTGAGCTTGGCGAAGGGCCGCACGAGCTCTTCGACACGCCCTTCTACAACACCTTCCGGCACACCGTGAACTGGTGCGTGAAGCATCGCTGGCTGACCATCGGCGCCACCTTGCTGATCTTCGCGCTCGGCATTGTCGGCATGGGCAAGGTGCAGCAGCAGTTCTTTCCCGATTCCAGCCGGCCCGAGATCATGGTCGACCTGTGGTTCCCCGAAGGCACGTCTTTCGCGGCCAACGAAGAGGTGGCCAAGCGGGTCGAACAGCGCCTGCTGAAGGAAGAGGGCGTCACCACCGTCAGCACCTGGGTCGGCTCCGGCGTGCCGCGCTTCTACCTGCCGCTCGACCAGGTGTTCCCGCAGACCAACGTCTCGCAGCTGATCCTGCTGGCCAAGGACCTGAAATACCGCGAGACGCTGCGCCTCAAGCTGCCGGCCTTGCTGGCCGAGGAGTTCCCCGAGGTGCGCGGCCGCGTGAAGCTGCTGCCCAACGGGCCTCCGGTGGCGTACCCGGTCCAGTTCCGCGTGGTCGGAACCGAGCCGCAGCAATTGCGCATCCATGCCGACGAGGTCAAAGCCGTGATGCGCGAGAACGCCAACATGCGCGGCGTCAACGACAACTGGAACGAATCGGTCAAGGTGATCAAGCTCGAGATCGACCAGGACAAGGCGCGTGCGCTCGGCGTCACCAGTCAGGCCATCGCGCAGGCTTCGCGCACCATGTTCAGCGGCACGAATGTCGGCCAGTACCGTGAGAACGACCTCTTGATCGACATCGTGCTGCGCCAGTCGCCGGACGAGCGCGAGGCGATCTCGGACATCGGCAACGCCTACCTGCCCACGAGCTCGGGCCGCTCGATCCCGCTGACGCAGATCGCGCGGCCGGTGTTCAGCTGGGAGCCCGGCGTGATGTGGCGCGAGAACCGCGACTACGCGATCACCGTCCAGGGCGACATCATCGAAGGCCTGCAGGGCGCGACCGTCACCGAGCAACTGCTGCCGGCGCTGCGCAAGCTCGAAGCCAAATGGCACGCCGACGGCCAAGGCGCCTACCGCATCGAGGTGGCGGGCGCGGTGGAGGAGAGCAGCAAGGGTTCGGCCTCGATCGTGACGGGCGTGCCGATCATGCTGTTCCTGGTCTTCACGCTCCTGATGCTGCAGCTGCACAGCTTCAGCCGCTCGATGCTGGTGTTCGTCACCGGCCCGCTCGGCATCGCCGGCGTGGCGGGTGCGCTGCTGGTGCTGAACCGGCCTTTCGGCTTCGTGGCGCTTCTGGGCGTGATCGCGCTGATGGGGATGATCCAGCGCAACGCCGTGATCCTGATCGACCAGATCGAAAGCGATCGGGAAGCCGGCGTGCCGACCTGGGACGCGATCGTCGAATCGGCAGTCAGGCGCCTGCGGCCGATCGTGCTGACCGCCGCGGCGGCCGTGCTGGCGATGATCCCGCTGTCGCGCAGCGTGTTCTGGGGGCCGATGGCGGTGGCGATCATGGGCGGGCTCATCGTGGCCACCGTGCTCACCCTGCTGGCGCTGCCGGCGATGTACGCGGCCTGGTTCCGCGTCAAGCGCGACGAGCCCAGGCCGGCCGATGAGGCCGAAGAGGCCCTGGTTCGCGCTTAAAATACGCGGTTGACCGATTTCAGGCGGGAGGCCTCACAGGCCGCCCGCCGCGAATGACCGAAGGCGGCCTCCGGGCCGCCTTCGGTATTCATCACCTGAAAAACTGGAACCGCGCGGGTGGCGAAATTGGTAGACGCACCAGGTTTAGGTCCTGACGTTCGCAAGAACGTGCCGGTTCGAGTCCGGCCCCGCGCACCAGCACAAGACCCTCTCAAGGAAGATTCAAATGACCGTGAACGTTGAAACCCTCGACAAGCTCGAACGCAAGATCACGCTGACCTTGCCTGTCGGCACCATCCAGTCCGAGGTCGATTCGCGCCTCAAGAAGCTGGCCCGCACCGTCAAGATGGACGGCTTCCGTCCGGGCAAGGTGCCGATGAACGTCGTGGCCCAGCGCTACGGCTACTCGGTCCACTACGAAGTCATGAACGACAAGGTCGGCGAGGCCTTCTCGCAGGCGGCCAACGAGGCCAAGCTGCGCGTGGCCGGCCAGCCGCGCATCACCGAGAAGGAAGAGTCGCCCGAAGGCCAGCTCGCCTTCGACGCGGTGTTCGAGGTCTTCCCGGACGTCAAGATCAACGACCTGGCCAACGCCGAAGTCGAAAAGCTCAGCGCCGAAGTGGGTGACGACGCGATCGACAAGACGCTCGAGATCCTGCGCAAGCAGCGCCGCACCTTCGCGCAGCGCGCGCAGGACGCGGCCGTGCAGGACGGCGACCGCGTGACGGTCGACTTCGAAGGCAAGATCGACGGCGAGACCTTCCAGGGCGGCAAGGCCGAGGACTTCCAGTTCATCGTCGGCGAAGGCCAGATGCTCAAGGAGTTCGAAGATGCCGTGCGCGGCCTGAAGGCCGGCGACAGCCGTACCTTCCCGCTCTCCTTCCCGGCCGACTACCACGGCAAGGACGTGGCCGGCAAGCAGGCCGACTTCATGGTCACCGTGAAGAAGGTCGAGGCTTCGCACCTGCCCGAAGTCAACGAGCAGCTCGCCAAGTCGCTCGGCATCGCCGACGCCACGGTCGAAGGCCTGCGCGCCGACATCAAGCGCAACCTCGAGCGCGAGGTCAAGTTCCGCCTGCTGGCCCGCAACAAGACCGCGGTAATGGACGCGCTGATCGCCAACGCCGAACTCGATCTGCCCAAGTCCAGCGTGCAGGCCGAAGTCGACCGCATGGTCGAAGGCGCCCGCGCCGAGCTCAAGCAGCGCGGCATCAAGGATGCCGACAAGGCCCCGATCCCCGACGACATGTTCCGCCCGCAGGCCGAGCGCCGCGTGCGCCTGGGCCTGGTGGTGGCCGAACTCGTGCGCGCCAACAACCTGCAGGCCAAGCCCGAGCAGATCAAGGCCCACATCGACGAGCTGGCCGCCAGCTACGAGAAGCCGGCCGACGTGGTGCGCTGGTACTTCAGCGACAACCGCCGCCTGGCGGAGGTCGAGGCGGTGGTGATCGAGAACAATGTCACGGATTTCGTGCTCGGCAAGGCCAAGGTCAACGCCAAGCCGGTGTCCTTCGACGAACTGATGGCCCAGCAAGGCTGAACGCCGGTTCGCTGCGTTCCCATGGGGCTTGTGCTTTGATGCGCGAGCCCCATTTCGTCTGGGTACAGTACAACCCCTCTCTGGAGAGCAAAACATGAGCGCACAGGAAATTCAGGGCCTCGGCATGATTCCGATGGTCATCGAGCAATCGGGTCGCGGCGAGCGGTCCTACGACATTTATTCGCGGTTGCTCAAGGAGCGGGTGATCTTCCTGGTCGGCGAGGTCAACGATCAGACCGCCAACCTGGTGGTGGCGCAGCTGCTGTTCCTCGAGAGTGAAAACCCGGACAAGGACATTTCGTTCTACATCAATTCCCCGGGTGGCAGCGTGAGCGCCGGCATGGCGATCTACGACACCATGCAGTTCATCAAACCCGACGTGTCCACCCTGTGCATCGGCTTCGCGGCCAGCATGGGCGCCTTCCTGCTGGCAGCCGGCGAGAAGGGCAAGCGTTTCTCGCTGCCCAACTCCAAGATCATGATCCACCAGGTGCTGGGCGGCGCCCGCGGCCAGGCCACCGACATCGAGATCCATGCCCGCGACATCCTGAAGACGCGCGAGCAGATGAACCGCATCCTGGCCGAGCGCACCGGCCAGTCGTTCGAGAAGATCGCCCGCGACACCGAGCGCGACTACTTCCTGACGGCCGACGAATCCAAGGAATACGGACTGATCGATCAGGTGATCGCCAAGCGCAGTTAAGGTACCCCGGCGCCGAGGCGCCCAGGAAAAAACGGCGCTTTCCGTGTGGAAAGCGCCGTTTTTGTTCCGGTGTTCGCCGGTTCGGGGGGCTTTCATCTTCGCTATCATTGTTAAACCCCTGTTACGAGGCATCTGTCCATGGCCGAGAAAAAAGGCTCCTCCAGCGAAAAAACGCTTTATTGCTCGTTCTGCGGGAAGAGTCAGCACGAGGTCAAGAAGCTGATCGCAGGACCGTCGGTTTTCATCTGCGACGAGTGCATCGATCTCTGCAACGAGATCATCCGCGACGAGCTGCCCGCCGGCGAAGAGGCGCGCGAGGCGCGCAGCGACCTGCCGACCCCGTCGGAGATCAAGGCCAACCTCGACAACTACGTGATCGGCCAGGAGCCGGCCAAGCGCATGTTGTCGGTCGCGGTCTACAACCACTACAAGCGCCTGCGCCACAAGGACAAGGCCAAGGGCGACGACGTCGAGCTCAGCAAGAGCAACATCCTTCTGATCGGCCCCACGGGCTCGGGCAAGACCCTGCTGGCCCAGACCCTCGCGCGCATGCTCGACGTGCCCTTCGTGATGGCCGACGCCACCACGCTGACCGAGGCCGGCTACGTGGGCGAAGACGTCGAGAACATCATCCAGAAGCTGCTGCAGAGCTGCAACTACGAGGTCGAGCGCGCCCAGCGCGGCATCGTCTACATCGACGAGATCGACAAGATCTCGCGCAAATCCGACAACCCCTCGATCACGCGCGACGTGTCGGGCGAGGGCGTGCAGCAGGCCTTGCTCAAGCTGATCGAAGGCACCATGGCCAGCGTACCGCCGCAGGGCGGGCGCAAGCATCCCAACCAGGATTTCCTGCAGATCGACACGACCAACATCCTGTTCATCTGCGGCGGCGCTTTCGCCGGGCTCGAAAAAGTGATCGAGAACCGCACCGAGGCCTCGGGCATCGGCTTCGGCGCCTCGGTCAAGAGCAAGAAGCAGCGCAGCATCACCGAGGTGTTCCGCGAGGTCGAACCCGAAGACCTGATCAAGTTCGGCCTGATTCCCGAGCTCGTCGGCCGCATGCCGGTCGTGGCCTCGCTGGCCGAGCTCAGCGAAGACGCGCTGGTGCAGATCCTGACCGAGCCGAAGAACGCCGTGGTCAAGCAGTTCACCAAGCTGCTGCAGATGGAAGGCGTCGACCTCGAGATTCGTCCGACGGCGCTCAAGGCCATCGCTCGCAAGGCGCTGGCCCGCAAGACCGGCGCGCGTGGATTGCGCTCGATCCTGGAGCAGTCGTTGATCGACACCATGTTCGAACTGCCGAATGCCACCAACGTCGACAAGGTCGTGGTCGAAGAATCGACAATCGACGAAAACAAGCCACCGCTCCTCGTGTACCGCGAGGCGGCCAAGAAGGCCTGACTGAGTGACTTCCTGGCCGGCTCCTCCGATACAGGCGACCGGCGTCTTCGGCGATTACCGTGCCCGCGGGCTTGAAAAGCGCGCGTGGCCGACCATCTTTCCATGATCAAGTAAAGGATTCCCATGTCCGGTCATACCCCCCTGCCTGCCACCGAACTCGACCTGCCGCTGCTTCCGTTGCGCGATGTGGTCGTCTTCCCCCACATGGTGATTCCGCTGTTCGTCGGTCGCCCGAAAAGCATCAAGGCGCTCGAGCTCGCGATGGAAGCGGAGCGCCGCATCATGCTGGTGGCGCAAAAGGCCGCCGCCAAGGACGAGCCCTCGGTCGAGGACATGTTCGAGGTCGGCTGCATCTCGACCATCCTGCAGATGCTGAAGCTGCCCGATGGCACGGTCAAAGTGCTGGTCGAAGGCCAGCAGCGCGCGCGCGTCAACCGCATCGACGACGGCGAAACCCACTTCTCGGCCAACGTGACGCCGGTGGAAGTGGTCGAGGCCGCCGCTCAGAAGGGCACCGAGGTCGAGGCGCTGCGCCGCGCGGTGATGCAGCAGTTCGACCAGTACGTGAAGCTCAACAAGAAGATCCCGCCCGAGATCCTGACTTCGATCTCGAGCATCGACGATCCGGGCCGCCTGGCCGACACCATCGCCGCCCACCTGCCGCTCAAGCTCGACAACAAGCAGGCGGTGCTCGACCTGGCCGACATCAAGTCGCGGCTCGAGAACCTGTACGGGCAGCTGGAGCGCGAGGTCGACATCCTCAACGTCGACAAGAAGATCCGCGGCCGCGTGAAGCGCCAGATGGAGAAGAACCAGCGCGACTTCTACCTCAACGAGCAGGTCAAGGCGATCCAGAAGGAGCTCGGCGAAGGCGAGGAGGGCGCGGACATCGAGGAGATCGAGAAGAAGATCAAGCTCGCCAAGATGCCCAAGGAAGCGCTCAAGAAGGCCGAGGGCGAACTCAAGAAGCTCAAGCTGATGTCGCCGATGTCGGCCGAGGCGACCGTGGTGCGCAACTACATCGACGTGCTGATCGGCCTGCCGTGGAGCAAGAAGACCAAGATCAAGCACGACCTCGCGCACGCCGAAGAGGTGCTCAACGAAGACCACTACGGGCTCGAGAAGGTCAAGGACCGCATCCTCGAATATCTCGCGGTCCAGCAACGCGTCGACAAGGTGAAGGCCCCGATCCTGTGCCTGGTCGGCCCGCCGGGCGTGGGCAAGACCTCGCTCGGGCAGTCGATCGCCAAGGCGACCGGCCGCAAGTACACGCGCATGGCGCTGGGCGGCATGCGTGACGAGGCCGAGATCCGCGGCCATCGCCGCACCTACATCGGCGCGCTGCCGGGCAAGGTGCTGTCGAGCTTGAACAAGGTCGGCACGCGCAATCCGCTGTTCCTGCTCGACGAGATCGACAAGCTGGGCACCGACTTTCGCGGCGACCCGTCGAGCGCGCTGTTGGAAGTGCTCGACCCCGAGCAGAACCATACCTTCGGCGACCACTACGTCGAGGTCGACTTCGACCTCTCCGACGTGATGTTCGTCGCGACTTCGAATTCGATGAACATCCCGCCGGCGCTGCTCGACCGGATGGAAGTCATCCGCCTCGCGGGCTACACCGAAGACGAGAAGACGCACATCGCGCTGAAGTACTTGCTGCCCAAGCAGATGAAGAACAACGGCGTGAAGGAAGAAGAACTCCTGATCACCGAAGAAGCCGTGCGCGACATCGTGCGCTACTACACGCGCGAAGCCGGCGTGCGCTCGCTCGAGCGCGAGCTCTCGAAGATCTGCCGCAAGGTGGTCAAGGGGCTGCTGCTCAAGAAGATGACGCCCAAGGTCATCGTCGAAGGCAAGAACCTGAATGACTTCCTCGGCGTGCGCAAGTACAGCTTCGGCCTGGCCGAAAAGCAGAACCAGGTGGGCCAGGTGGTCGGCCTTGCGTGGACCGAAGTGGGCGGCGATCTGCTGACGATCGAAGCGGTCACGATGCCCGGCAAGGGCGTCATCAGCCGCACCGGTTCGCTCGGCGACGTGATGAAGGAATCGGTCGAGGCCGCGCGCACGGTGGTGCGCAGCCGCGCACGGCGCCTCGGCATCAAGGACGAGGTCTTCGAGAAGCGCGACATCCATATCCACGTGCCCGATGGCGCAACGCCGAAGGACGGCCCCAGCGCAGGCGCTGCGATGACGACGGCCTTCGTTTCGGCGCTCACCGGCATCCCGGTGCGCGGCGACGTCGCGATGACCGGCGAGATCACGCTGCGCGGCGAGGTCACGGCCATCGGCGGCCTGAAGGAAAAGCTCTTGGCCGCATTGCGCGGCGGCATCAAGACCGTGCTGATTCCCGAAGAGAACGCGAAGGACCTGCAAGACATTCCGGAGAACGTGAAGAACGGCCTCGAGATCGTGCCCGTGAAGTGGATCGACAAGGTGCTCGAGATCGCGCTCGAAAAGACGCCCACGCCCTTGTCCGATGAAGAGGTCGCAGCCTCTGCAGCGGCCGTGGCCGAGCTCGCGAAACAGCGCGGCTCGCAACCCGCGGAAGGTTCAGTCAAACATTGAGTCGCGAGACTTGCGGGACCTCGAAAAAATACTATATAATTCGAGGCTCGAAACGCGGGAATAGCTCAGTTGGTAGAGCGCAACCTTGCCAAGGTTGAGGTCGAGAGTTCGAGACTCTTTTCCCGCTCCAGTTTTGAAAAAGGGAAGCTTCGGGCTTCCCTTTTTTTCGCGAGTTCAAACAGCAGGGCGCGATAGCAAAGCGGTTATGCAACGGATTGCAAATCCGTCTAGCCCGGTTCGACTCCGGGTCGCGCCTCCATCCATATCGATATCGATCCGACAGCCCCACCAACCATCGTTGCCGGGGCTGTTTTCGTTTCGGGTATCGTGCATATCTGCCCGGCCGCCCGGATGGTGAAATTGGTAGACACATCGGACTTAAAATCCGCCGCTTCCTGCATAAGGGGCGTACCGGTTCGACCCCGGTTCCGGGCACCATCACATACAAGGGAGCAATGACATGCCTCGCTACAACGCTCCGTTCGAAATCCATGTGCACGGCGATGTGCCGCTGCGCTCCGATGTGAGCTTCGAGCAGATCCAGGAAGCGCTCAGTCCACTCTGGAAATATGCCGGCGCCAAGTCGCTGGCCGATGGCGCGACCAGCGTCTACGAAGAAGAGCCGGGCATCCGTTTCGAGCAGAAGGAGCACATGCTCCAGATCTGCTGGACGGTCGCCGGCGATGAGGATTTCCGCCAAGCACTCGACGAGATGTGCATGGCACTCAACGAGCTCGCCGAACAAGGCGCTGCGCTCGAGGTCACTTTCTACGACACCGATTTCGACGAGGAAGAGGGCGACCCCGACGAAGAGTCGCGCGACGACTTCCTCATGCTCTTCGTGGGGCCGAACCCGGCCGCGATCATGCAGGTGCAGCGCGACCTCCTGGTGGAAGACGTGGTCAACCTCATGGAGCGCCACTTCGACGGTTCCGAACTCGGCGGCGTGGTGGCGGAAATCGACAAGCTCTTCGGCGACCGCTTCGATGCGCTCGTGAACTCGCTCGAGATCGGCAAGCGCCCCCGCGGCGGCACCGGTGGTCCGGGTACGGGCGGCCACGGTGGCGGACGCCGCCCGCGCCACCTGCACTAGCAAGAGCGTGCCACGGAGCGGTCAAGCCGCTCCGCTATGCTCGGCGACCTTCTGTTCGAGGAGAGTCGCTTGGCCTTGTTTTCACAATCTGCCCTCCGTCCCGGCGTGCGCAAGCGCGAAGTCTTCGGCTGGGCGATGTACGACTTCGCCAACTCGGGCTACACCACGGTGGTCATCACGGCGGTGTTCGCTGCCTACTTCGTCGGCGGCATCGCCAAGGGCGAGCCCTGGGCCACCTTCGCGTGGACGGCGGCGCTGAGCATTTCCTATGCGATCGTGATGCTGTCGATGCCGGCGATCGGCGCCTGGGCCGATCTGCATGCGGCCAAGAAGAGGTTGCTGGCCATCGTCACTGCCGGCTGTGTGCTCGGCACCGCGGCCCTTGCGCTCACGCCGAAGCTCGGCGGTCCGTATGCGGTGGCCTTGGCGATGGGCCTGGTGATCTTCTCCAACACCTTCTACTCTTACGGCGAATCGCTGACCGGCGCCTTCCTGCCGGAACTCGCCACGGCGGAGGGCATGGGCAAGGTCAGCGGCTGGGGCTGGGCCTTCGGCTACATCGGCGGCATGCTCTCGCTCGGCCTGTGCCTGGCCTATGTGCTCTCGGCGCAGGCCAAGGGATTGCCTGCCGCGCATTTCGTGCCGGTCGCGATGCTGATCACGGCCGCGCTCTATGGCGCGGCGGCCTGCGCCACCTTCGCGCTGCTGCCCGAGCGTGCGCTGCCGCAGCCGGCCGGCGCGCGGCAGAGCGCCTGGCGGCAGCTGCGCCACACTTTCCGCGAGGCGCGCGCCTACAGCGACTTCATGTGGCTCCTGGCCTGTACCGTCTGCTACCAGGGTGGGGTGGCGGTGGCGATCACGCTCGCGGCGATCTATGCCGAGCAGGTGATTGGCTTCGTCCCGAGCGAGACCATGGTGCTGATCTTCGTGCTCAACGTCGCGGCCGCGCTCGGTGCCTTCGGCTTCGGCTACCTGCAGGATCGCATCGGCCACCGGCGGGCGCTGTCGGGTGCGCTCGTGGCCTGGATCGCCGTGTGCGTGATCGCCGCCTCGGTCACGACCAAGGGCGGCTTCTGGTGGGCTGCATCCATCGCCGGCCTGGCGATGGGTTCGAGCCAGTCGGCCGGCCGCGCCATGACCGGCGTGCTGGCCCCGCCGCGCCAACTCGCCGAATTCTTCGGGCTCTGGACCTTCGCGACGCGGCTGGCCGGCATCATCGGGCCGCTGAGCTACGGCGCCATCACGTGGATGACCGGGGGCAACCAGCGCATCGCCATCCTCTCGACCGCCGCGCTGTTTGTCGGCGGCCTCTTGCTGTTGATACCGATCGACATGCGGCGCGGCCGCGCCGCTGCGCTGCGCGAAGTGTCTCAGTCGGAAGCCGTGCCCTTGGAGGCACGGTAGATCGTCCCGTCGTAGTGCAGCGTCATCGACGTGAACTTCGCCGGCCGTTCCTGCGTCACGCACTCTTCGCCCTGCGGGCTGGAGCGACTTAGAGTGCGGGTCTGGCGCAGCAGCAGGTCGGCATAGCCGTTGCTCGTGCTGCGCGCGATCGACAGGCTGCCGCGCACGGTCTCGAAGTTGCCGGCGCAGTTGGTGTCCCACTCGCCGCGCTCGAGTGCCGTCTCGAGCCCGTCGAGCACCTTGGCGAGCTTCGGGCCCTGCGGCACGTAGAGCGTGAGCGTTTCGTTCGAGTACGGGTTCGCACGCGACGAGCCCTGGTGGACGACCCGCACGCCGAATGCGCGCGCGTCGCCGGCCAGCGCGTAGCGCGCGGTGTCGACCTTGATCTCGCCGATGCGGATCGCGTCTTCGGTCAGCGCTGCGGGCTGAAACAAGCGGCTGACGACCGTTGCACGCTCGGTGTTGCCGTTGTCGGCCTGCTGCACCACGAGCACGTCGAGATCGAACTCGGTGAAGTTCGGTTCGGACGATGGGCGCGGCATCGGCAGCACCACGATGAAGCGGCCCGCGAAGCCGCGCCAGGGCTGGCACACGGCGCGTTCATGGTCGAGCAGGCGCTTCGGATGCAGCTTGGCATGCATGCGCTCCGCAAGGCCGGTATCGCAGGCGGCGTGGCCGGCAACGCAGAAGGCGGCCAGCAGCGGGGCGAGAAGCAGGCGGCCGCGCATGGACAGGATCAGGTGCTTGTTGCCGTCGATGCGCCGGCAGTCGTCGCAGGGCCGGCTGGGCGCGTGAGCCAGCGTGCGGCCGCGGCATCGAGCGCATCGGGTGCAGCGCTGCTGACGAGTGCGACGGCGCCGTCGTCTGCTTCGGCGAGTTGCCCGGCCTGGGACAGCAGCCGCCGCGTCTGCTGCGCGACCGGCGCGCCGGTATCGATGAAGTGCACCGTGTCGCCGGTATGGCGGCGCAACTCGGCCGCGATGAAGGGGTAATGGGTGCAGCCCAGCACCAGCGTGTCGATCTGTCCCGGTGCGCTGCCGAACGTGCCCGCCGCGCTCAGATAGCGTTGGCTCAGTGCCGCGATCTCGGCGCTGTCGGAACGCTCGATGGCGCCCGCCAGGCCGTCGCAGGGAACGATGCGGAAGACCGCTTGTTTGGCCAGCGACGCGTGCAAGGTCTCGAACTTGCGGCTTTCCAGGGTCACGCGGGTCGCGATCACCGCGATATGGCCGGTGCGGCTCGTCGCTACCGCGGGTTTGAGGGCCGGTTCGACACCGACCAGCGGCAGCGCCGGATGATAAGACCGCAGTTCATGGATGGCAGCCGCCGTCGCGGTATTGCAAGCGACGACCAGCGCCTTGATCCGATGCCGATCGAGCAGGTAGCGCGCGACCGTGCGGGTCCGCTCGGCCACGTAGGCATCGCCGCGCTCACCATAGGGCGCATGGCCCGTGTCGGCGAAGTAGACGAAGCGCTCGTGCGGCAGCTCCTCGCGCAGCGCGTTGAGGACCGAGAGCCCCCCGACGCCGCTGTCGAACACGCCGATCGGAAAGTGGCTCAAGCGGCTTCCATCATGATGGTCTTGAACTCGCCGCTGGCGATGCGCTTCTGCCACTCGGCCGGGCCGGTGATGTGGGCGCTGGTGCCTCCGGCGTCCACTGCCACCGTGACCGGCATGTCCACCACGTCGAACTCGTAGATCGCCTCCATGCCGAGATCGGCGAAGCCCACCACCTTGGCCGTCTTGATCGCCTTGCTCACCAGGTAGGCGGCACCGCCCACCGCCATCAGGTAGGCGCTCTGGTGCTTCTTGATCGCCTCGATCGCGACCGGCCCGCGCTCGGCCTTGCCGATCATTGCGATCAAGCCGGTCTTCGCCAGCATCATCTCGGTGAAGCCGTCCATGCGCGTGGCGGTGGTCGGGCCGGCCGGGCCCACGGCCTCGTCCTTGACCGGATCGACCGGGCCGACGTAGTAGATCACCCGGTTGGTGAAGTCCACCGGCAGCTTCTCGCCCTTGGCCAGCATGTCGGCGATGCGCTTGTGTGCGGCATCGCGGCCGGTGAGCATCTTGCCGTTGAGCAGCAGGGTGTCGCCCGGCTTCCAGCTAGCGACCTCGGCCGGCGTGAGCTTGTCGAGATCGACGCGCTTGCTCTTGTTGTAGTCGGGCGCCCACTCGATCTTGGGCCACAGGTCCAGCGAGGGCGCTTCGAGGTACACCGGTCCCGAGCCGTCGAGCACGAAGTGCGCATGGCGCGTGGCCGCGCAGTTCGGGATCATCGCCACCGGCTTGCTCGCCGCGTGCGTGGGGTACATCTTGATCTTGACGTCTAGCACGGTGGCCAGGCCGCCCAGGCCCTGCGCGCCGATGCCGAGCGCATTGACCTTCTCGTAAAGCTCGACGCGCAGCGCCTCCACCTTGCCGAGTTCGGCCCCGGAGCGCTTCTTGGCGAGCAGCTCGTGCATGTCGAGGTCGTCCATCAGGCTTTCCTTGGCGAGCAGGGCGGCCTTCTCGGCGGTGCCGCCGATGCCGATGCCCAGCATGCCCGGCGGGCACCAGCCGGCGCCCATGGTGGGCACGGTCTTGAGCACCCAGTCGACCACGCTGTCGCCGGGGTTCAGCATCACCAGCTTGCTCTTGTTCTCGCTGCCGCCGCCCTTGGCGGCCACCGTCACCTCGACGGTGTTGCCCGGCACGATCTCGGTGAAGATCACGGCCGGCGTGTTGTCCTTCGTGTTCTTGCGATCGAACTGCGGGTCGGCCACGACCGAGGCGCGCAGCATGTTGTCGGGATGGTTGTAGCCGCGGCGCACGCCTTCGTTGATGGCGTCGTCGAGGCTGCCGGTGAAGCCGCCCCAGCGCACGTCCATGCCGACCTTGAGGAAGACGTTGACGATGCCGGTGTCCTGGCAGATCGGGCGCTGGCCGGTGGCGCTCATCTTGCTGTTGGTGAGGATCTGCGCCATCGCGTCCTTGGCCGCCGGGCTTTGCTCGCGCTCGTAGGCACGGGCCAGGTGGGCGATGTAGTCGGTCGGGTGGTAGTAGCTGATGTATTGCAGCGCGGCGGCAACCGACTCGATCAGGTCGGCTTGTTGAATCGTGGTGGTCATGGGGGTTTTTGCTTGGACGGATACTGGCGGGTCCTCCATTTTGACAGCTCAGGCCCGCCCATGAAGACACGCACCGAACGCGACACCTTTGGCCCCATCGAAGTACCGGCAGACAGGCTCTGGGGCGCGCAGACCCAGCGCTCGCTGCAGAACTTCGACATCTCGGGCGAGCAGCAGCCGCGCGAGATCATCAAGGCCCTGGCGCAGGTCAAGCGCGCCTCGGCAGTGGTCAACCATGCGCTCGGCCTGCAGGACGAGACGAAGACGAAGGCCATCGTCGCTGCGGCCGACGAAGTCATCGCCGGCACGCATCCCGAGGAGTTCCCGCTGGTCGTGTGGCAGACCGGATCCGGCACGCAGACCAACATGAACGTCAACGAGGTGCTGGCCAACCGCGCGAGCGAGCTGCTGGGCGGCGAGCGCGGGGAAGGACGTCTCGTGCATCCGAACGACGATGTGAACCGCAGCCAGTCCTCGAACGACGTGTTCCCGACCGCGATGCACGTGGCGGCGGTCGACGCGATCACCAACCGGCTGTTGCCCGCCATCGCCAGGCTGCGCGGAACGCTGGAAAAGAAATCGCAGGACTTCGCCGACATCGTGAAGATCGGCCGCACCCATCTGCAGGATGCGACGCCGCTCACGCTGGGCCAGGAATTCTCGGGCTACGTGGCGCAGCTCGCGCACGGCGAAGCCCACGTGCGCGCCGCGTTGCCGCACCTGTGCGAGCTGGCGCTGGGCGGCACCGCGGTCGGCACCGGGCTCAACGCGCCCAGGGGCTATGCCGAGCAGGTGGCGGCCGAGCTTGCCAGGCTCACCGGCCTGTCTTTCGTCACCGCACCGAACAAGTTCGAGGCCATGGCCTCGGTCGATGGGCTGGTGCATGCGCACGGCGCGCTCAAGACCCTGGCCGCGAGCATGACGAAGATCGCCAACGACGTGCGCTGGCTCGCGAGCGGCCCGCGCAGCGGTATCGGCGAACTGAGCATTCCCGAAAACGAGCCGGGCTCGTCGATCATGCCCGGCAAGGTGAATCCGACGCAGAGCGAGGCGGTCACGATGCTGGCGGCGCAGGTGATGGGCAACGACGTCGCGATCAACATCGGTGGTGCCTCGGGCAACTTCGAGCTCAACGTATTCCGCCCGATGGTGGCGCACAACTTCCTGCAGAGCGTGCGCCTTTTGGCCGACGGCATGGTGAGCTTCAACGACCACTGCGCGGTGGGCATCGAGCCCAACCGCGAGCGCATCGCCGAACTCGTACAGCGCTCGCTGATGCTGGTGACGGCACTCAACACGCACATCGGCTACGACAAGGCGGCCTTCATCGCGAAGAAGGCGCACAAGGAAGGCACGAGCCTGCGCGAGGCGGCGGTAGCCTCAGGTCACCTGACCGGGGAGCAGTTCGATGCCTGGGTGGTGCCGGAGAACATGACCGGGCGATAGACGCTCAGTGATTGGCGGAGGGCGAGGGTGCCATCAGCTTGTCGGTCACCGCGATCGCCATCGCCGACAGCAGGAAGGTGATGTGGATCGCGGTCTGCGCGATCAGCACCCGGTCGGTGTAGTTGTCGGCGTTGATGAAGGTCTTGAGCAGGTGGATCGAGCTGATGCCGATGATCGCGGTGGCCAGCTTGACCTTCAGCACCGAGGCGTTCACATGGCTCAACCACTCGGGCTGGTCGCGATGGCCTTCGAGGTTCATGCGGCTCACGAAAGTCTCGTAGCCGCCGACGATCACCATGATCAGCAGGTTGGAGATCATGACCACGTCGATCAGCGCCAGCACCACCAGCATGATCACGGTTTCGTTGAGCGTCGTGATCGGCGCGGCGGTCTTGTACCCGATGCTGGTGATGAGCAGTTGCAGCGCATCCTGGCTGCCGAACGCGGCCTCGACCAGGTGGAAGAGTTCGACCAGGAAGTGCAGCACGTACACGCCCTGTGCGACGATCAGGCCCAGGTACAGCGGCAGCTGCAGCCAGCGGCTGGCGAAGATCAGGTTGGGCAGCGGGCGCAGGGGCGAGACGTTGCCGCTGTTCGAGGTGGTGGGGTCGAGGGTGGACATCGGGTCGTTGTGGGCGGGAAACGCGCGATTCTAGGGTGTGCGCGAGCGCCCCGGTGTCACGCTCCTGTCGTTAACATGGAGCGTCAGTCATCCGTAAGTGCGGCCGCCGACATTAACGCCCGTCAATTGACAGGTACAGGAGACGAAGAATGAGCAGTGCACCGACGACGATCGAGTCCACCCTGGTCGAGAACCGCGTGTTTCCGCCGGATGCCCGTGCCACGCAGGGTGCGCGCATCGCGAGCATGGCGGCGTACGACGCGCTATGCAAGGAAGCCGCCGACGACTTCGAGGGCTTCTGGGCCCGCCAGGCGCGAAGCAACGTGGTGTGGACCAAGCCCTTCACCCGCACGCTCGACGAATCGAACGTGCCTTTCTACAAATGGTTCGACGACGGCGAGCTCAACGCCTCGGCCAACTGCCTCGACAAGCACATCGGCACCGCGGTCGAGAACAAGACCGCGATCGTTTTCGAGGCCGACGACGGCGCTGTCACCAAGATCACCTACAAGGAGCTGCTGGCTCGCGTTTCGCAGTTCGCCAATGCGCTGAAGGCGCAAGGCATCCAGAAGGGCGACCGCGTCATCGTCTACCTGCCGATGGCCATCGAGGGCGTGATTGCGATGCAGGCCTGCGCCCGCATCGGCGCCACCCACAGCGTGGTGTTCGGCGGTTTCTCCGCGAAGGCGCTGCAGGAACGCATCATCGATGCCGGCGCCGTGGCGGTCATCACGGCCAACTACCAGCTGCGCGGCGGCAAGGAACTGCCGCTCAAGGCCATCGTCGACGACGGCATCGCGCTCGGCGGCTGCGAATCGATCAAGACCGTGCTGGTTTATCAGCGCACCGCGACCGCCTGCAACATGGTGGCCGGCCGCGACAAGACCTTCGACGAGGCGCTCCAGGGCCAGAGCACCGAATGCGCGCCGGTGCCGGTCGGCGCCGAGCATCCGCTCTTCATCCTCTACACCTCGGGCTCGACCGGCAAGCCCAAGGGCGTGCAGCATTCGACCGGCGGCTACCTGCTGTGGGCCAAGCTCACGATGGACTGGACCTTCGACGTGCGCCCCGAAGACGTGTTCTGGTGCACCGCCGACATCGGCTGGATCACCGGCCACACCTACGTGGCCTACGGCCCGCTCGCCGCGGGCGCGACGCAGGTGGTGTTCGAGGGCGTCCCGACCTTCCCGCATGCGGGCCGCTTCTGGCAGATGATCGAGAAGCACGGGGTCACGATCTTCTACACCGCCCCGACCGCGATCCGCTCGCTGATCAAGGCGGCCGACAGCGACGAGAAGGTGCATCCCAAGAACTGGGACCTGTCGTCGCTGCGCATCCTCGGCACCGTGGGCGAGCCGATCAATCCCGAAGCCTGGATGTGGTACTACCGGAACGTCGGCGGCGAGAAATGTCCGATCGTCGACACCTTCTGGCAGACCGAGACCGGCGGCCACGTCATCACGCCGCTGCCGGGCGCCACGCCGCTTGTGCCGGGCTCCTGCACCTTGCCGCTGCCGGGCATCATGGCCGCGATCGTCGACGAGACCGGCAAGGACATCCCGCACGGCGCCGGCGGCATGCTGGTCATCAAGCGGCCCTGGCCCTCGATGATCCGCACCATCTGGAACGACCCCGAGCGCTTCAAGAAGAGCTATTTCCCCGAGGAAATGGGCGGGACCGTCTACCTGGCCGGCGACGGCGCGGTGCGCAGCGCCGACCGCGGCTACTTCCGCATCACGGGACGCATCGACGACGTGCTCAACGTGTCGGGCCACCGGCTCGGCACGATGGAAATCGAATCCGCGCTGGTCGCCAAGACCGACCTCGTGGCCGAAGCCGCCGTGGTCGGCCGGCCCGACGACGTGACCGGCGAGGCGGTATGCGCCTTCGTCGTGCTGAAGCGCGGCCGCCCGAGCGGCGACGAGGCGAAGCAGATCGCCGCCGAGCTGCGCAACTGGGTGGCCAAGGAAATCGGCCCGATCGCCAAGCCGAAGGACATCCGCTTCGGCGAGAACCTGCCGAAGACGCGCAGCGGCAAGATCATGCGGCGCCTCTTGCGCAGCATCGCCAAGGGCGAAGCGATCACGCAGGACACCTCGACGCTCGAGAACCCCGCCATCCTCGAACAGCTCGGCCAGGCTTACTAACGGCCCCCACGCTCCGTCACTGCGTGTACTCGCTGCCCCCCGAGGGGGCCGCAGGCCGCCTTGGGCGGCCCGGCGCCGGCCTGGGGATTCGCAGCCGCGCCCCTGTCCGACAGGGCATTGGCGCCGGATGCGTTACAACAGCCCATTGATTGTTGAGGAGACATCCATGGGATTGAGAACAGGCGTGCTGCTGGTGGTCGTGCTGCTGATCGCGGCGCTCGCGGCCTTGAACTGGGGCCTGCTCGTCACGCCCACCGCCATGTCGGTCGGCTTCATGCAGATCACGGCGCCCTTCGGGTTGATCATGCTGGGCCTCACGGTGCTTCTGAGCATCTTCTTCGTGGCCTACATCGTCTACCTGCAGACCACGGTGCTGCTCGAAACGCGGCGCCACACGAAGGAAATGCAGGCCCAGCGCAGCCTGGCCGACCGGGCCGAGGCTTCTCGTTTCACCGAGCTGCGCAGTTTCCTCGAGACCCAGGAGAACGTCCACATGGCGCGCAATGCCGAGCGGCATGCGGCGCTGCTGGCGCGCGTGGAGCAGCTGGAGACGATGATCAAGCTGCGCTCCGACCGGACCGACAACACGCTGGCAGCCCACATCGGCCAGCTCGAAGATCGCGTCGACCGCCGGGCGGCGACGGCGACGGTGGCGTCTTCGCCGCCCGTGGGCATGCCACCGCCGGTCTGAGGCCCGCGCTACTTCGTCAACAGGATCCAGGCCGCCAGCTTTTTCGCGTCCGCTTCGCTGACCTGGTTGTTGGCCGGCATCGGCACCTGTCCCCAGACGCCCGATCCGCCCTTGATGATCTTGCCGGCGAGCATGTCGGCCGCGCCCTTGTTGTCCTTGTACTTGGCCGCGACTTCCTTGAACGAAGGGCCGAGGATCTTGCGCTCGACCGCGTGGCAGCTCATGCAGTTCTTCGAGGTGGCCAGGGCCAGGTCGGCAAGGGCGGGTGCGGCGGAAGCCAGGCCCAGGGCGGCCAGCAGAAGCGCTCTTTTCATGAAGTCCTTGTCGCGTGGGTGCGTTAAAGTCGATCCAACGCGATTGTAGGTAGCGCGGTGCACGGTCCGCCGCGATGCGGGCCTGGAAAACCGGAGGGATTCTCTATGTGGTTTCTGTTGCTGGGCCTTCTTGGCGTGGCCCTCAAATACTTCGAAGTCGGCTTCGTGGCCCAGTGGGACTGGTGGATCGTGCTCTTCCCCTTCGCGCTGGCCGCGGCCTGGTGGGCCTGGGCCGACTGGTCAGGCTACACCAAGCGCAAGGTGGTCGAACGCGAAAACGCGCGCCGGCAGGACCGCATCGACCGGCAGCGCAGCAATCTGGGCCTTCTGACCAGCCGTTCCAACCGCCGCCGCCGCGGCGGACGCTAGAGCCCGAAACAGCGTCGTCGGCCTGGGCTTTGTCGTGTTCGGCACCAGCGCGTGGGTGTTGGCAGGGTGATCAGTACTTGTCGAGCACCGCACCCGAGCTCGCGCTCGATGCATTGAACGCGAACTTGGCCTGCACGCCGCGCGTGTAGCGCGGGGCAGGGGCCTTCCATCCTTCCCGGCGCTTCGCGAGTTCGGCGTCGGACACGTTGAGTTCGAGCTTGAGCTGGTGCGCGTCGATGGTGATCGAGTCGCCCTCGTTGACGAAGGCGATGGTGCCGCCGGCCGCAGCCTCGGGCGCCACGTGGCCGACCACCATGCCCCAGGTGCCGCCCGAGAAGCGGCCGTCGGTGATGAGGCCCACGCTTTCGCCGAGGCCGGCGCCGATCAGCGCGCCGGTGGGCGCCAGCATCTCCGGCATGCCGGGGCCGCCCTTGGGGCCGAGGTAGCGCAGCACCATCACGTCGCCGGCCTTGATTTTGCCGTCGAGGATGGCCTGGAGCGCCGACTGCTCGTCGTCGAACACGCGCGCCGGGCCGGTGATGACCGGGTTCTTGAGGCCGGTGATCTTGGCCACCGCGCCCTCGGGCGAGAGGTTGCCCTTGAGGATGGCCAGGTGGCCCTCGGCGTACATCGGATTCGTGATCGGGCGGATCACGTCCTGGTCGGCACGCGGCTGGTCGGGCACGTCCTTCAGCACCTCGGCGATGGTCTGGCCGGTGATCGTGATGCAGTCGCCGTGCAGCAAACCCGCGTTCAGCAGGATCTTCATCACCTGCGGGATGCCGCCGGCCTGGTGCAGGTCGACCGCGAGGTACTTGCCGCTGGGCTTGAGGTCGCACAGCACCGGCACCTTCTTGCGGATGCGCTCGAAGTCGTCGATCGACCATTCCACGCCCGCCGCGTGCGCGATGGCGAGGAAGTGCAGCACCGCGTTGGTGGAGCCGCCGGTGGCCATGATCACGGCCACCGCGTTCTCGATCGCCTTCTTGGTCACGATGTCGCGCGGCTTGATGTCCTTCTTGATGGCCTCGATCAGCACCTTGGCCGATTCCTTGGCCGAGTTGGCCTTCTCGTCGTGCGGGTTGGCCATGGTCGAGGAGTAGGGCAGCGAGATGCCGAGCGCCTCGAAGGCCGAACTCATGGTGTTGGCCGTGTACATGCCGCCGCAGGAGCCGGTGCCGGGGATCGCGCGCTTCTCGATTTCCTTCAGGTCCTCGTCGCTCATGTTGCCGGCGGCGTTCTGGCCGACCGCCTCGAACACGCTCACGATGTTGAGGTCCTGGCCCTTGTAGCGGCCCGGCAGGATGGTGCCGCCGTAGACATAGATCGCCGGCACGTTGGCGCGCAGCATGCCCATCAGGCCGCCGGGCATGTTCTTGTCGCAACCGCCGACCACCAGCACGCCGTCCATCCACTGGCCGCCGACGCAGGTCTCGATGCAGTCGGAGATGACCTCGCGGCTCACCAGCGAGTACTTCATGCCTTCGGTGCCCATGGCCATGCCGTCGGAAATGGTCGGCGTGCCGAAGACCTGCGCGTTGCCGCCGGCTTCCTCGATGCCGGCGATCGCGGCGTCGGCCAGCTTCTGCAGGCCCGAGTTGCACGGCGTGATGGTGCTGTGGCCGTTGGCCACGCCGACCATCGGCTTCTTGAAATCGCCTTCCTCGTAGCCCATCGCGTAGAACATCGAGCGGTTGGGCGCGCGCGACTTGCCTTCGGTGATGTTGGCGCTGCGGGCGTTGATCTTGATCGTCTGGGTGGCCATGGTGTCTCTGGTCTTGAATCGGGGGAAGGCAAGTATCGGACGATTGACTGATTGGTTCCAATCCGAATTTCAAGCCCGATTGATATGCTCGGCATATGAAAGAAGCCTGGATCGACTTGCGCGCCTGGCGCCAGTTCCTCGCGGTGGCCGAGGAGCTGCATTTCGGCCGCGCCGCCGCGCGCCTGCACATGACGCAGCCGCCCGTCACGCAGGCCATCGCGCAGCTCGAAAAAACGCTGGGCGTGCGGCTGTTCGACCGCACCCGGCGCCGGGTCGCGCTCACGCCCGCGGGCGAGGCGCTCTTGCCCGAGGTGCGCGAGCTGCTGGCGCGCGCGCAGGCGCTGCCCGTGCGGGCGAAGGCGGCGGCGGCCGGTGAAGTGGGGCGCGTGCGGCTCGCCTTCGTCTCGACCATCGGGTTCGAGCGGCTGCCGGCCTGGGTGCGCGAATTCCGCGTGAGCTGCCCCGAGGTCGCGCTGGAACTGGTCGAGGCCACCGGCGACGTGCAGCTCGAAGCCTTCGCCCGCGGCGAGATCGATGCCGGCCTGATGCTGCATTCGCCCGGTTTCGCGCCGCCCGGCCTGGAGCGGCTCGCGGTGTCCGAGGAGCCGCTGGTGCTGGCGTTGCCGGCGAAGCATCCCCTGGCCCGGATGCCGAAGCTGCCGCTGGCCGAGGTGCTGGCCGAGCCGCTGGTGATCTTTCCGCGTCGCATCGTGCCCTCGCTGCACGACGCGATCTTCGGGCTCTACCACGCGGCCGGCCTGGCGCCGCGGGTTGCGCAGGAAGCGATCCAGATGCAGACCATCGTGAACCTGGTGTGGGGCGGACTCGGCGTGGCCTGGGTGCCGGAGAGCGTGACGCAGTTCCGGCGCGCCGGCGTGGTCTACCGCGCTGCGACCGAGTTCGCGCCCACTGGACGGCGAAAGACCGCCGTCTTGCCCGGCTGCGAGACCAGCCTGGTCTGGCCCGGCCACACCGACAACCCGGCGCTCGCCCGCTTCGTGCGATTCGTCCAGGAGCAGGGACTGTCACATCCGTGGGCACAATAGGCCGATGCTCACGTACCCGCAGATCAATCCCGTCGCCCTGCAGCTCGGGCCGATCGCCATCCATTGGTATGGCCTGACCTATCTGGCCGCCTTCGCGCTGTTCTACTTCCTCGGTACGCGCCGGCTGCGGCACGAGCCCTTCCGTTCCATCACCGGACCGGGCGCCTGGACCCGCAAGGACCTGGAGGACATCCTGTTCCTCGGCGTCATGGGCGTGATCGTCGGCGGCCGGCTCGGCTATTGCCTGTTCTACAAGCCCGGCTACTACCTCACGCACCCGCTGGAGATATTCTTCGTCTGGCAGGGCGGCATGAGCTTCCACGGCGGGCTGCTCGGCGTGATCGCCTCGATGCTGTGGTTCGCACGTTCGCGTGCGCGGCCGTACTGGCAGGTGATGGATTTCGTGGCGCCCTGCGTGCCCACCGGGCTGGCGGCCGGGCGGGTGGGCAATTTCATCAACGGCGAGCTGTGGGGGCGCTTCAGCAGCCCCGACCTCCCATGGGGCATGGTGTTTCCGCAGAGCGGATCGATGCTGCCGCGCCACCCCTCGCAGGTCTACCAGTTCCTGCTCGAAGGCCTGCTGCTGTTCGCGATCCTCTGGCTCTATGCACGCAAGGAACGGCGCGAGCGGCGCGTGTCGGCGGTGTTCCTGATCGGCTACGGGCTGATGCGCTTCATCGCCGAATACTTCCGCGAGCCCGACGACTTCCTGGGCCTCCTGGCGCTCAACATGAGCATGGGGCAGTGGCTTTGCGTGCCGATGATCGTGTTCGGCATCTGGCTCTATGCCAGTGCACCCGCGGCGCGCTCAGCCGCAGCAGTGGCACGCGGCTGAGCGCGCCGCGGGCGCCAGGGTATCTCCGGAGGCAGAGATGCTTTGCCTTCTTGCGTCCGAGTTCTCATAATTACGTGTAATTACCGAAAATCACCGACGAAGCTCCCGATCTTTCATCCGCCATGCGCCTGGTCCACAACTCGCTGCACCACGAAGTCGCCGCCACGCTGCGCGAGGAGATCTTCGCCGGCACGCTGGCGCCGGGCAGCTTCGTCGACGAGGCGCCAGTGTGCGAGCGGCTTGCGATCTCGCGCACGCCGCTGCGCGAGGCGCTCAAGGTGCTGACGGCCGAGGGCCTGCTGCGGCACGAGCCGCGGCGCGGCTGCTTCGTGGCCGAGGTCACGCAGCGCGACCTGGACGACATCTTTCCCGTCATCGCGCTGCTCGAAGGGCGCTGCGCCTGGCAGGCGGCACGCAACGCCAGCGATGCCGAGCTGCTGGCACTCGAAGCCATGCACGACAAGCTCGCGAAGCACGCACGCGCCAAGCGCATCAACGAGTACTACGCGACCAATTTCGCGATCCACGAGGCGATCATCATGCTGGCCGATAATCGCTGGCTGGCGCAGGTGATCGGCGATTTGCGCAAGATCCTCAAGCTCGCGCGCCTGCAGCAACTGCATGCGCCGGGGCGGCTCGAACAGAGCCTGTCCGAACATCTCGCGGTGTTCGCCGCGCTGAAGGCGCGCGACAGCGACGGCGCCGAGGCCGCGATGCGCACCCACCTGAACCGCCAGCGCGAAGCCCTGCGGGCCATCGCGCTCCAACAGAAAGCGAAGCTGATCTCATGAATGCCAGCGACTGGATCACCCGCAGCGTCTCGCGCCTGCGTCCCGGCAGCGATGCCGCCGAAGTCAAGAAGCCCGCAGTGCCCGAAGCGAAGCCGAAGCCGGCGCCCAAGGCGGCCGCCACCGTCGGCCCGCGTCCGCTGGCCGAACGGCTGGAGGCCACGCTGCGCCGCCATGGCGAGGCGCTGGCGCCGCGTGCCTTGCGGCGCGCGCTCACCGAGTTGCAGGCGGTGGTCGACTCGAGCGTGAGCGAGGTGGAAGCAGGACGCCGCGCCCATGCGGTCGTGAAGTGGTACGCCGGGCGCGAACTCGACGAGCGGCGCGACGTCTGGCTGCTCATGAGCGAACGCTTCGCGCCCGATCTGCAGAAGGTCAGCAGCGCGCGCGACCGGCACGGGGCCGCGATGGGTACGCCCGACGAGGCCCAGGCCGAGGTGCACCTGCGCCGCGCGCTGGTCTCGCCGCGCGCGCGGCTGCTGCAGCGCTTCGCCATCGACCCCGACGGCATGCGCTTCCTGGTTGATCTGCGTGCCGAGCTGCTGCCGCACCTGAAGGGCGACCGGCGCCTCCTGCCGCTCGATGCCGAGCTCGAGCACCTGTTCTCCACCTGGTTCGACGTCGCCTTTCTGGACCTGCGCCGCATCAGCTGGGATTCGCCGGCCTCGCTGATCGAGAAGCTGATCCAGTACGAGGCGGTGCACGACATCAAGAGCTGGGCCGACGTCAAGAACCGGCTCGACAGCGATCGCCGCTGCTACGGCTTCTTCCACCCGCGGCTGCCCAACACGCCGCTGATCTTCGTCGAGGTCGCGCTGGTCGACCACATCAGCGAAGGCATCGTGCCGCTGCTCGACGAAGCCGCCGCGCCGGTCAAGCACGACCGCGCGACGACTGCGATCTTCTATTCAATCAGCAACACCCAGAACGGCCTGCGCGGCGTGAGCTTCGGCGATTCGCTGATCAAGCGCGTGGTCGAGGAACTGCAAAAAGAGATGCCGCGCCTGAAGATCTTCGCGACGCTGTCGCCGGTCCCGGGCTTTCGCGGCTGGCTGACGAAGAACGCGGGCTCCCTGCTGGAGCGGCTCGACGAGAAGCGCGCGACCGAGCTGGGCCGCGTGATCGGGTCCCTGCCGCCCACCGCCGAGCGCGTGCTGGCGGCGGCCGAGGAGGCGAGTGCGCTCGATGCCAAATCGCCGGTGCGCCAGCTGCTGATGAATGCCGCCGCCGAGTACCTCGGGCGGGCCACCGCCGAGGGCAAGCCGGTCGATCCGGTGGCGCGCTTCCACCTGGGCAACGGCGCGCGGGTGGAGCGGCTCAACTGGGCCGGCGATCCCTCGCCCAAGGGGCTGAAGCAATCCTACGGACTCATGGTCAACTACCTCTACGATCTGAAACGGCTCGACAAGCACCGCGCCCTGCTCGCACAGGGCAAGGTGGCGGTGTCGGGCGAGGTCGACGATCTTTTTCTCAAGGGCTGAGGCGCCCGACGGTTCATCACAAAAGGAGACAAGGCAATGACCCCAAGCTTCCAGCGGCGCGACATATTGCGCCTGGCCGCGGCCGCGGCCGCCGTTCTGGGCGGGGGCGCACGCGCCCAGGCCAGCTGGCCCGCCAAGCCGGTGACGATGGTGGTGCCCTTCCCGGCCGGCGGCGGCACCGACGCCTTCGCGCGACCCTTGTCGGCGCAGTTCGCCAAGGTCGCCGGCCAGACGCTGGTGATCGACAACCGCGGCGGCGCCGGCGGCACCCTGGGCGCGAGTATCGCGGCCAAGGCGCAGCCGGACGGCTACACGCTCTTCATGGGGGCGGTGCACCATGCGATCGCGCCCTCGGTCTATCCCAAGCTCGACTACGACATCGAGAAGGATTTCGTGCCGCTGATGCTGCTGGCCAGCGTGCCGCAGGTGGTGGTGATCAACCCGAAGCGGGTGAGCGCGACCACGCTCAAGGACTTCGTCGCCGAGGCCAAGAGGAATCCCGGCAAGCTCAACTACGCCTCGGCCGGCGCCGGCACCTCGCACCACCTGGCGGGCGAGCTCTTCAAGCTGCAGACCGGCACCTTCATCACCCACATTCCCTATCGCGGCGCGGGTCCGGCGCTGCAGGACCTGATCGCCGGCAATGTCGACTGCATGTTCGACGGCCTGGGCTCGTCCTCGCAGCACATCAAGGCCGGCCGCATCAAGGCGCTGATGATGTCCGGCGCCAAGCGCAACCCCGCCTTCCCCGACGTGCCCAGCGCAGCCGAGGTCGGCCTGCCGGACTACACCGTGACCACCTGGTACGGCCTGTGGACGCCGAAGGGCACGCCGGCCGAGGTGCAGGCGAAGATCGTCGACGAGATGAAGAAGGCGCTCGCCACCGAGGAGCTGAAGGCCATCTGGGCCAACAACGGCGCCGAGATCCCGAACCTCGTGATGGCGCCCTATGGCAGCTTCGTCAACTCCGAGATCAGGCGCTGGGCCGGCGTCGTGAAAGCTTCTGGCGCCAAGCTGGAATGACGGCCTCGGTCAGGCTCGAGCGCGAGGGCGCGCTTGCCTTCGTGACGCTGGCCCATCCCGGACGGCTCAATGCCATGTCGCGCGCGATGTGGCGCGAACTGCGCGCCGTGTTCGAGCAGGAGCTCGCGCAAGACGACGCCACGCGCTGCGTCGTCGTGCGCGGGGAGGGCGCTGCCTTCTGCGCCGGCGGCGACATCTCCGAGTACCCCTCCTTCCGCTTCGATGAAGCCAGCCTGCGCGACTTCCACGAGAACGAGGTCTGGGGCGCGCTGGCCGCCATGCTGGCCTGCGAGCTGCCGCTGGTCGCGCAGATCGAGGGCGCCTGCATGGGCGCCGGCCTGGAGATCGCGAGCTGCTGCGACATCCGCCTGGCCGGCGAATCATCGAAATTCGGCGCGCCGATCGCGAAGCTGGGCTTTCCGATGGCGCCGCGCGAGGCGGCCCTGGTGCGTGTCGCCATCGGCGACACGCTGGCGCGCGACATGCTGCTGGCCGCCGGCGTGCACGATGCGCGCCGCCTCTACGACGCTGGCTTTGTGCTGAGCGTGCTGCCGGATGCGCAGGTCGCTGCGGGAGCGCTGGCGCATGCGCAGCGCATCGCCGCGCTGGCGCCGGAGGCTGCGCGCCTCAACAAGCGGACCTTCTTCGCCGGCACGGTCGACCGGCTGCTCGCCAGCGCCTACGATTACGCCGATTCGCCCGAACACCGCGAGGGCATCGCCGCCTTCCTGGCCAAGCGCAACCCCGTCTTCTGACCATGACCGAAACGACCAACGCCAACCTCTACGCCGCGCTGCGTGCGGCCTTCCCCGCCGATCTCGATGCCATCGCGGTCGAGACCGACGACGGCCTGTTCTATTCCTGGCGCGACCTGGAGCGCGCGAGCGCGATGATCGCGAACCTGCTCGACGCGCTGAAGCTCGACAAGGGCGCCCGCATCGCGGTGCAGGTCGAGAAGTCTGTCGAGACCATGCTGCTCTACCTCGCGACGCTGCGCGCGGGCTACGTGTTCCTGCCGCTCAACACCGCCTACCGCGGCGCCGAGATCGAGTACTTCATCGGCAACGCCGAGCCGGCGGTGGTGGTCTGCAGCAGCGCGAATGCATCGTGGGTGGCGCCGATCGCGACCGCGGCCGGTACCCGCCACGTGTTCACGCTCGATGACGACCGCACCGGCACGCTGCTCGAAGTGGCGGCGCAGTGCAGCGACCGCCACACCGTCGCGCAGAAGAAGGACGACGACCTCGCCGCCATCCTCTACACCAGCGGCACCACCGGCCGCAGCAAGGGCGCGATGCTCACGCACCGCAACCTGCGCTCCAACGCCGAGGTGCTGAAGGACTACTGGGGCTGGCACAGCGGCGCGCAGGGGGAGGGCGATGTGCTGATCCATGCACTGCCGATCTTCCACGTGCACGGCCTCTTCGTCGCCATCCACGGCGCGCTGATCAGCGGCAGCAAGATGATCTGGCTCAACAAGTTCGATCCGAAGCGCGTGGTGGCCCGGCTGCCCGAGGCGACCGTGTTCATGGGCGTGCCCACGCTCTACGTGCGCATGCTGGCCGAGCCGGGGCTGACGCGCGAGGCCTGCAACGGCATGCGTCTTTTCATCGCGGGCTCGGCGCCACTGCTGATCGAGACCTTTGAGGCCTGGCGCGAGCGCACCGGCCACACCATTCTCGAGCGCTACGGCATGAGCGAGACCGTCATGCTCAGCTCCAACCCCTACAGCGCGGTGCAGGGCCAGCGGCGTGGCGGGACGGTGGGCTTCCCGCTGCCCGGCGTCCAGCTGCGCGTGCGCGACGATGCGGGCGAGCCCTGCCCGACGGACGAGATCGGCCACATCGAGGTGGCCGGCCCCAACGTGTTCGCCGGCTACTGGCGCATGCCCGAGAAGACCAAGGAAGAGTTCACCGCCGACGGCTATTTCAAGACCGGCGACGTCGGCAAGATCGACGGGCTCGGCTACGTCAGCATCGTAGGCCGCAGCAAGGACCTGATCATCAGCGGCGGCTACAACGTCTATCCGGCCGAGATCGAGGGCTACATCAACGAAATGGCCGGCGTGGCCGAGAGCGCGCTCGTGGGCGTGCCGCATCCGGATTTCGGCGAGGTCGGCGTCGCCATCGTCACGCCCAAGCCCGGTGCGGCGCTCGACGGCGACGCGATCATCGGAGCGCTCAAGAAGAAGCTGGCCAACTTCAAGATCCCCAAGCGCTGCTTCGTCGTCTCCGAGCTGCCGCGCAATGCGATGGGCAAGGTGCAGAAGGCCCTGTTGCGCGAGCAGCACAAGGGCTTGTTCGTCTAGCTGCCGCTGCCGTAGGGCCGCGTGAGGATCTCGAGGTTGTGGCCGTCGGGATCGTTCCAGTAGACGCCGCGGCCGCCGTCGCCGTGGTTGATCTCGCCGGCATGGCGGTGGCCCGGGTCGGCCCAGTAGGACAGGCCGCGTTCGCGGATGCGGCCGAAGATCTGGTCGAACTCGGCCTCGCTCACAAGAAAGGCCAGGTGCTGCCATGGGATGTCGCCCTCGACCTGCATGTAGTCGAGGGTGACGCCGTTGTCGACCTCGACGCCCTGGAAGGGGCCGAAGGGAACGGGCGCACCGCGGCCGAGGATCTCTGCCAGGAACACCGCGGATGCCCGTGGATCGCGGGCCCGGACGATCGTGTGATTGAGCTGGATGGCCATGCGGTGGATGGTAGCGCCGGGCGCGGGTTAGCGCTGTGGCATGCAAGCTGCTTTCGACGTAAGTTTTCGCCTCTCGCCCCGCATCCTCGGAGGACTCGTGAACCGCCTGCTCAGCACCGACGCCGTGCCGCGCGATCAGCGGCTCGCGTACTGGACCGACATGATCTGCAACATCTATGTGCAGCTCGGTTGCGATCCGGTGCGCAACGGCCCGCCGGGCGACTTCGAAGGCAGCATCCGCCAGCACACGCTGCCGGCCCTCGACGTCTCGGTGGTGCGCTCGGGCGCGCAAAGCGTCATGCGCACGCCGGGCCACATCGCGCGCTCTTCCGACGACTATTTCCTGGTCGGTATCCAGACCCGCGGCCATGGCGTGGTGCGGCAGGACGGGCGCGATGCCGTGCTGGCGGTGGGCGACTTCGCGCTCTACGACAGCACGCGGCCCTACCAGCTCTTCTTCGACGACGCCTTCGAGCAGATCGTGCTCAAGCTCCCCGGCGAGCGCCTGCGCAGCGAGCTGCGCGACACAGAAGCGCTGACGGCCACGGCGGTGTCCGGCCGCGAGGGCGCGGGCCACCTGCTGATCAACATGATCGGCACGCTGCGCGAGGACATCGATGCGCTGCAACCGGCCTCTGCGCTGGCGGTTGCGAACGGCGTGCTCAGCATCCTCGTGGCCGGCCTGCAGACGCTGCCCGCGGCCCGCTCGCCGAGCCTCAGCAACCTGACCGCCTTCCATCTCGCGCGCATCAAGCGCCGCATCGACGCACAACTTGGCGATGCCGGGCTCTCGGTCGGCAGCCTCGCGGCCGAACTCGGCCTGTCGGCGAGCCAGATCCACCGCGTGTTCAAGAGCGAGCCGCTCACGCCTGCGCAGTACATCTGGGAGCGTCGCCTCGAGGCCTGCAGCCGCGACCTGCTGGAACCCCGCCTGGCCGGCCGCACCGTGAGCGAGATCGCCTATGGCCGCGGCTTCAACGATGCGGCGCATTTCAGCCGCGCATTCCGCGAACGCTTCGGTTGCGCGCCGCGCGAATGGCGGCTGGGCGGCGGCCGGCAGTGACGGCGCCCCGCCGTCATGCCCAGGTGCGCATCTCGATCCTCAGCTGAGCCTTGATGCCGGGGGTGGTTCCGGGCGGCGAGACGACGGGAATCTTGAATGTCAGCGCGCCGGCCTGCGGGCTGACAGGCGCCGGAATTGCGGCCACATTGGGTGTCTGGCTCTGAAAGCCGTATTGCAGCCGCCAGCCTCCGGCCGCTGCAGGATCCGGAACGGCCTCCACGAGGATCTGGTCGCGATAGAGAAAGCCGCCCTCGAAGTGCTTGTTCAGCCAGAGCACGCCGTCGACTTCGTAGTCGGGCACCAGCACGTTGAGGTCGAATGCGAACGCGATCGAATTGCCCAGGTCGGGGCTGGCCCGGGTCGGATCGAGGAAGATCGAGAACAGGTGGGGGCTCGCCGCCTGGGCTGCCTTGCGCGCGATGCCGGGGCCTTGATCGGGAAAGAGGTCGTCGAACTTTCGCTGAATCGCGGAGTTCTCGCGCACCACCCTGCGGTGCAGCTGCCACTGGCTTCTGCGCAGGGTCGCGACGATCTCGAAGCGGTAGGAGGCGCGGACCGCGTGGCCGCTTTTTCTCTTCGCCTCCACCTCTTCGGGCAGGGCGACTTCTTCGATGTCGAGTATTCCGTCGGTCCGCACCGAGCCGAAGAGAAAGCGCGTGAGGTTCTGGTAGCCCTCCTCGGAATTGACGATGCCGTAGTGGCCCGAATGACTGCGGAACACGAACGCGCGCGGAGAGTCGACGCGCAGCCGGGGACCTTCTTCGGGCCCGACCATGCCGAAGGTCGTTGCGTTGTCCATCCGGACGAGGCCGTCGCTCGCGTCGCCCACGGCCCACGATGAAAGTCCCTGGAGCGCCAGATAGTCGGCGGGATTCGAGCCGACCAGATTGAACACGCGTTCGGCAGGAAAGTGCGTGAGTTCCGAGACGTCCGTCGCAGTCGGGGCGAGCTTCAGGTAGGACTTCATGGTGTCCCGGTTGAAGTTGGTGGCTTCGCCGAGTGCGCCCCAGCCGGGCACATTACGCACCACCCTGAGGTCGATGCCGTTGTGCGGCGTGGCGTAGGTGAACAGCTTGTCGACGGCATCCCGGGCCTCCTGAGTGCCCAGCGTGTCGTTCTGCAGGAAGGCGCGGCATACCAGGCCGCCCATCGAATGCGCGACCAGGTAGATCTTGAAGTCCTTTTCCTCCACGCCGTTGTCGAGCGGGTCGCCCAGGATCGGATGCTTGCCGTTCTTCCTGCAGACGAGGGTGCGCATGCGCAGGATGAGCTCGCCGAGGTTCTGCGCGAAATGGGTGATCGGATGCGGCTGCCCGTCGCCGAACTCGTTGGAGGCGTCATCGTAGTAGCGCAGGATCGCGATCGACTGGTAGGGCAGCGTGATGTCGGAGCGCAGCGGCTTGGTCTTGTCGTCGGGATCCGGTGCGGTCAGGTCTTCGCCGTTCACGTAGACATCGTCGTACCACTGGTCCGAGCGCTCTCGGCCGGTGGCGGTGCGTCGCCAGATGATCTCGTCCTTCAGGCGGACGAGCGGCGACTCGAAGAAGTACCGGCGCATGGTGCCGTCCCAGATACGGCGAGACTTCGTGCTGCCGATGTTGAAACCCATGAAAGGGTCTGCCACCGTGGCCTCGATCTCGCTCTGCGTGCCGGCGAAGCCGCGAACATAGATGATGGGGTGGTACGGCGCGTGCGGATTGGCCATGCGATTCTCCTGGCGCGGGCAGTCCGTACGAGTTCTTCACCGGCGCCGCGATACCGGGCGTTTATATGCCCGTCACCTCGTGCGCGACATCACTCGTTTGGTGTAGAGCGATGGATATGCGCCGGGCGCCGGTTGCCGGCGCAGCGGCGCGGCCCTACTGCACCAGCAGCACCGAAATGTCGGTCTCCGAAACGACCTTGGTCGCCACCGAGCCCATGAGGGCGCGGCCGAAGATGCCGTGGCCGTGGGTGCCCATCACGATCAGCTCGGCGCCGCCCGCGGTCGCGGCCTTCAGGATCTCTTCGGCGGCGTGGCCGTGGCGCGGCTCGGCGCGGTAGTTGCCGATGTCGTGCTTCGCGAAGAAAGCCTTGACGGGCTCGAGCACCTTGGCGTTTTCTTCCGTGTAGTAGTCCTGCACCACATCCTTGCTGAGATGGCGGACCGCATGGCCGGGCAGGCCGCTGCACACGTGCACCACGATCAGCGCATGGCCGTCGACGAACATGCCGCGATGGGCGGCCAGGTAGTCGAGCGCTTTCTGCGTATGGGAACTGCCGTCGACGGCGATCAGGATCTTCATGCACTGCCTCTCGTTCTCTTGCAACCTGCGGCGAAAGCGCCGCATGGCAAGGTTATACGGCGAGGTGCCGCGCACGTACAGAGAAGCCGAGTAGAAGCCGAGTGGATGCAGGGGGCCTTGCGCTCAGCCGCGCAAGCCCTTCCAGAGCATGTAGGCCGCCAGCACGTAGAGGATGCTTGCGAACACGCGCTTGAGCTTCGACACCGGCAGGCTGTGCGCGGCTTTCGCGCCGAGCGGCGCAGTGAGGAAGCTGCAGACCGCGATCACGGCCAGCGCAGGCAGCCAGATGTAGCCGATCGAGCCGGCCGGCAGGTCCTGCACCGATTGGCCGCTGGCCGCGTAGCCGAGCACGTTGGCCACCGCGATCGGAAAGCCCAAAGCGGCGCTGGTGGCGACCGCGTTGTGGATTGCGACATTGCACCAGGTCATGAAGGGGACGCTGATGAAGCCGCCGCCGGCGCCGACCAGGCCCGAGAGGAAGCCGATCGCGCCGCCGCCCGCGAGCTGGCCCGCGGTGCCGGGCATCTGTCGCGTCGGCTTGGGCTTGCGGTTCAGGAACATCTGCGTTGCCGAGAAACCGACGAAGAGCGCAAAGAAGACGGCGAGCGCCGAGCCCTTGAGCAGAGCGAACACGCCGAGACTGCCGACCAGGCTGCCGATCACGATGCCGGGCGACAGCCTTTTCACGATGTCCCAGCGCACGGCGCCGCGCCTGTGGTGCGCGAGCACGCTCGAGATGGACGTGAACATGATGGTCGACATGGAGGTTGCGATCGCCATCTTCACCGCCAGGTCGGCCGGCACGCCGCGATGGCCCAGGATGATCGTGATGAAAGGCACCATCAACATGCCGCCGCCGATGCCGAGCAGGCCGGCGAGAAAACCGGTACCGACGCCGAGCACGGCGAGTTCGGCGACCAGCAGGGGGGCGATCGTCATGAAAGGAGGCCTCTGAAAAAAGCCACGGCCCCGAATACGGGGCCGTGGCCGTCCAAAAAAGGTGTCTGCGAGTGAGGCCGGACTCGCATCCTGAACCAGGGTTCAGGTGGGCGAGGGCAGCAAGGCTTCGGGTTCATCTGACGCGAGATGATCACACCCGCCAAGCGATATACCAAGCCCTGCTCCGTAGAGCATTGGAACAAGGAAATATTAAGCCCGACACGCACCGCAGACGGAGTGGATTTTACGCCCGCAATGACGAGCGCATGTAGTCCGTCACAGCAAATGGTCGTCGCCGGCGAGGGCCTGGTCGAGGCGCTGGATCAGTTGTGCGGCACGGGCATCGTCGGCCGCTGCATCGGGACCCGCCGCAGGGGCGGCCGCTGGCGCGGCAGGCGCCGCGATCGTCGCTTCGCGCTGGGCCAGGTCGAAGGCGAGGTTCAGCGAGGCCAGCACTGCGATGCGGTCGCGCGCCTTTACCTTGCCCGCATCGCGGATCTTGCACATTGCGGCATCGACACGCTCGACGGCTTCGCGCAGCTGCGGCTCGCCGCCTTCGGGGCAGCCGAGCAGGTAGCTCTGGCCCATGATCTGGACTTCGACTTGTTTCATCAGGAGGAGGGAGCGTCTTGAGAGGGTTCTGCCGGCAGCTGTTCGAGCAGCGCATCGAGCCGCGTGCGTGCCGCGGCCAGCCGCGACTTGAGCGCATCGCGTTCGCGCGTGAGCGCGTTCACCTGGTCTTGCAGCAACGCATTGGTGCGCTGCACTTCTTCGTGGCGCACAAGCAAACGTTCGACGCGCTCGGCGATCTGTTCAATACGGCTCGGTGCAGGCATGGGGGGCGATTGTAGTTTCCGGCGAGCGCGCTTTCGCACTTAAAATCCCGCGCGTTGGTGCTCGCGCCGCGGTTCACGCGGCGCAGTTCAACGGGAAGCAGGAGTCGAAGCCCCCTCGGGCCGAGCCAGCCTGCGCTGCCCCCGCAACGGTCAAGCAGACGGCGTCTTTCCGATGCCACCCTCGTCAAGAAGCCACTGGGCGCCCTGAAACAGGCGCCTGGGAAGGCGACGGGGGCGCGCTGCCAGCCCGGATACCGGCCAACGAGGCGGCTGCCGCATGCGTGAAGCATGAGGCGGTCATGACGTCCAAGCACCGGCGGGGAAGCCGGTGACGGACATTGATCTCTTGTGTTTCCCATGATGACAACCTGCGTTTCTTCCGCACGCGCCGCCGGGCGTGCTTCGTCGCGTCCGCTGGCACGCCCCAGCGCCATTTCCCTTTCGGTTGCCGCGTTGCTGGGCATGCCCGCGCTCGCCTTCGCACAAGCTGCAGCCCCGGCATTGCCCGAAACGGTGGTGACCGCGACCCGCACGCCCACGCGTGCCGACGAGCTGGTGTCGGACACGGTGGTCATCGATCGCGCGCAGATCGAACGCCAGGCCAGCCGCACGCTGCCCGAACTGCTGGCGCGTGTCGCGGGGGTTCAGATGTCCGCCAACGGCGGTGCGGGCAAGGTCAGCAGCGTATTCATCCGCGGCACCGAAGCGCGCCACACGATCCTGCTGATCGACGGCGTGCGCTATGGCTCCGCCACAGCCGGCACGCCCTCGTGGGACAACATCCCGGTCGAGATGATCGAACGTATCGAAGTGGTCAAGGGGCCGGCCTCGGCGCTCTACGGCAGCGACGGCGTGGGCGGTGTGGTGCAGATCTTCACGCGCAAGGCCAAGCCGGGCGAGGACTCGTTCAGCCCGCGCGCGTCGAGCACCATCGGCAGCGAAGGCTACAAGCAGATCACCGGCGGCTTCACCGGCGCCTCGGGGCCCTTCACGTACTCGCTCGACGCGCAGCGCACGATCGACAAGAGCTTCTCCGCGACCAACCGCAAGGTGCAGTTCGGCAACTTCAACCCGGACCGTGATCCTTTCATGCAGAGCGCCCTCAACGCGTCGCTGGGCTACCAGATCAATCCAGACTGGAAGATCGACAGCGGCCTGCTGTACTCGGAAGGCCTGAACCATTTCGACGACGGCCCCAATCGCGACACCCGCGCCGTTGTGCGCACCCAGACCGCGTACATCGGCGCGCGCGGCAAGGTGATGCAGAACTGGTCGACGCAGCTGCGCTACGCACAGAGCCGCGACTACACGCGCTCCATCGTCGCCGCCACGCTGCCGGGCCTGTTCGAGACCACGCAGGACCAGTACCTCTGGCAGAACGACATCGCGACGCCGATCGGCACCGTGGTCGCCGGCTTGGAACGCCGCGTGCAGGAGGTGAACAGCGACACCGCGTACACAGTGACCAAGCGCGACATCGACTCGGCCTTCGTCGGCCTCAACGGCAGCGCGGGCGCCCACAGCTGGCAGGTCGATGCGCGGCACGACCGCAATTCGCAGTTCGGCGACAGCAACACCTGGTTCGCCGGCTACGGCTACCGGATCACGCCGAACTGGCGCGTCAACGCGTCGCACGGCACCAGCTTCGTCGCGCCTTCGTTCAACCAGCTCTACTTCCCCAACTTCGGCAACGCGGCGCTGCAGCCGGAAGAGGGCAAGAACACCGACGTCGGCATCACCTGGAGCCAGGACGGCCAGAGCGTGAAGCTGGTGCGCTACGACAACAAGATCCGCGGCTTCATCACCAACACCACCCGGCCCGAGAACATACTCCGCGCTCGCATCGAGGGCTGGACGCTGGGCTACGACGGCCAGTTCGGCCCCTGGGGCGTGCATGCGAACCTGGACTCGCTGGACCCGCGCAACGAGGGTACCGGCAAGCTGCTGCCGCGCCGCGCGAAGAACACCGTTTCACTGGGCATCGACTACGCCGTCGGCCCCTGGAAGTTCGGCGGCTCGGCGCTGCATGTGGGGCGCCGCTTTGACGACGTGGCCAATACGCGCAGACTCGGCAACTACACGACCGTCGATCTCTATGCCGAGTACCAGGTGGCGAAGGACTGGTCGGTGCAGGGGCGCATCACGAACCTCAACGACGTGACCTACGAGACAGCCTATGGCTACAACCAGCGCGGGCGCGCTGCCTACCTGACGGTGCGGTGGCAGCCGAAATGAACATCGCACGCCGCGAACTGATCCTCGGCGGTCAGCGCAGCGGCAAGTCGCGGCGCGCCGAAGGGCGCGCGGCCGAGTGGCTTGCGCGTTCTCCCGCGCACCACGCGGTGCTGATCGCGACCGCGATGGCGCACGACGACGAGATGCGCGAACGCATCGCCCGGCATCGCGAGGACCGCGCGCTGCGCGTGCCGGGCCTCGCCACCGTCGAGGAGCCGATCGCGCTCGGTCCCGCGCTGGCCCGGCTGAGCGCGCCGCACACGCTGGTGGTGGTCGATTGCCTCACGCTGTGGCTAACCAACCTGCTGATGCCGGTCGAGGCCGCGCCTCACGGAAGCAGCGCTTCGCTGGAGATGGTGCAGGCTTCGCTGCTGCGTGCCCTGCGCGAAGCGCGCGGCCCGGTGGTGCTGGTCGCCAACGAGATCGGTCTCGGCGTGATCCCGATGGGCCGCGAGGTGCGCGCCTTCGTCGATGCGCTGGGACGCCTCAACCAGGAGGTGGCGGCGGCCTGCGAGCGCGTCACGCTGATGGCCGCGGGCCTGCCGCTCAGTTTGAAAGAACCCGAATGAATCCGCTTTGCAGGTGGGCGCTCGCGCTGGCCGCGGCGGCGCTGACGGTCGCGGCCCATGCCGTGGTCGTGACCGACGAGCGCGGCGTGCGCGTCGACCTGCCGCGGCCGCCGCAGCGCATCGTGAGCCTGCTGCCCTCGCTGACAGAATCGGTCTGCACGCTGGGCGCCTGCGAGCGGCTGATCGGCGTCGACCGCTACTCCAACTGGCCCGATGCCGTGCGCGCACTGCCGCAGCTGGGCGGCGGCATCGATCCGAACGTCGAGGCCATCGTGGCGCTCAAGCCCGATGTGGTGCTCCTGGCCAAGTCCTCGCGCGTCACCGAGCGGCTCGAGGCGCTGGGTCTCAAAGTGATCGTGCTCGAACCGAAGAGCCATGCCGACGTGCAGCGCGTGCTCGACGCGCTCGGCCAGGTGCTGGGCATCGGCGATGCGCAACGCGTGTGGCGCGCCATCGATGCCAGCGTGACGGCGGCGGCAGAGGCGCTGCCGGCGCGCGCGAAGAACAGGCGCGTGTACTTCGAGATCAACAGCGCGCCCTACGCGGCGAGCGAAGTCTCTTTCATCGGCGAGACGCTCGCGCGGCTCGGCGTGAAGAACATCGTGCCGGCTTCGCTCGGGCCCTTTCCCAAGCTCAATCCCGAATACGTGGTGCGCGCCGATCCCGACCTGATCATGGTCGGCGAGCGCAGCGCGCAGGGACTCGAGCAGCGGCCGGGCTGGGCTTCCATCCGGGCGGTGCGCGAAGGCCGCATCTGCCGCTTCAAGGCTGCCGAATCCGATGTGCTGGTACGGCCTGGCCCGCGCATGGGCGAGGCTGCACAGCTCATGGCGAAGTGCCTCCAGGACAAGGCGTGAAGAGCGAGCATCGCCGCGCCCTCTCGCTCGGCATCGGGCTGATGGTGCTGAGCGCCGCGCTGATCGTGCTGGGCGCAGGCATCGGCAGCACCGGCTTCGAGAGCGTGTTCGCGGCGCACCGCGATCCGGTCGCGCTGCAGATCGTGTGGGACATCCGCCTGCCGCGCACGCTGGGCGCCTGGCTCGCCGGCGCGCTGCTCGGCCTCGCGGGTGCGGTGGCGCAGGGCCTGTTTCGCAATCCCCTGGCCGACCCTTATCTGCTGGGCAGTGCTTCGGGCGCCTCGCTCGGCATGGCCGTGGCGCTGTCGCTGTTCGGCGTCTCGGCGGCCAGCACGCAATGGGTGGTGCGCCTGGGCCTGACCGGCGCGGCCTTTCTGGGGGCCGTGCTGGCGGTGCTGCTCACCCTGATGCTGGCGCGCGGCGTGCAGCAGACGCTCCGGCTGCTGCTGGCCGGCGTGATCGTCGGCGTGGTGCTCGGCGCCGCCAAGGACCTGATCACCATCGCTTCGGCCGACATCCTGCAGGCGATCCAGGGTTTCATGCTCGGCAGCACGGGCCTGGTCGGCTGGAGCGCCTGCGGCGTGATGGGCGCGCTCGGCCTCGTCTGCCTGCTGCTGGGCTGGGCGCTGGCGCCGGTGCTCGACGGGCTGGCGCTCGGCGAGGCCACGGCCAGCAGCCTGGGCTTGCCGCTGGGCGCGATGCGCGCCGCGCTGGTGGCGGTGCTCGCGCTTGCCACCGGCACCGCGGTGGCGCAGACCGGGCTCATCGCTTTCGTCGGCCTGGCGGCGCCGCACCTGGTGCGCTCGGCCGTGAAGACCACGCATGCGCGCCTGATCGTGCTGTCGACCGCGATGGGCGGCCTGCTGCTGATGGCGGCCGACCTGCTGGCGCGCTGGCTGATCGCGCCGCAGGAGCTGCCGGTCGGCGTGCTGACCGCAGTGCTCGGAGGCAGCTATCTGCTGTGGCTCATGCATCGGCGCAGCGCGCGGGGAGGCTTCTGATGGAGCGGGTGGTCGCGCGCGGCATCGCGCTCGAGGCAAGGCAGGTCAGCGCGACGCTGGGCCAGACCGAGGTGCTGCATGGCATCGATCTCGCGCTCGCGGCCGGCCGCTGGACCAGCATCGTCGGTCCCAATGGCGCGGGCAAGTCCACCTTGCTCAAGGTGCTGGCCGGCCTGCTGCCCCATCGCGGCGAGGTGCGCCTGTTCGGGCAGCCGCTCGATGCCATCTCCGGCCGTGCGCGCGCGCGGCGGCTGTCGTGGCTCGGCCAGGGCGGCGCGGGCGAAGGCTCTGCCGACGACCTGATGGTCTACGACGTCGCCATGCTCGGGCGCCTGCCGCACCAGCGCTGGCTCGCCGCGCCCAGCGATGCCGATCGCGCGGCCGTCGAGCGCGCGCTGCGCAGCACCCAGGCCTGGGAGTGGGGCGGGCGGCCGCTCGGCCAGCTGTCGGGCGGCGAACGCCAGCGCGTGCTGCTGGCGCGTGCACTGGCCGTCGAAGCCGAACTGCTGCTGATGGACGAACCGCTCGCCAACCTCGATCCGCCGCACCAGGCCGACTGGATGGCGAGCGCCCGTGCGCTGGTGGCCGAAGGCAGGACGGTGGTCAGCGTGCTGCACGAACTCAATGCCGCGCTGGCGGCCGATGCGATGGTGGTGATGGCCAAGGGCCGCGTGCTGCACCATGGCCGCTGCGACGATGCAGCGACGCACCAGGCGCTCGAAGCGGTGTTCGACGGCCGCGTCACTGTGCATCGCGTGGCCAACCAGTGGCTGGCCGTACCGCACTGAACACTCAACCGGGAACTCCCATGCAGATCGAAACCCCACCCAGCGACAAGCCCTACGAGAAGCCCGAGGGCGAGCGCCGCGGCCTCGTGATCGTCAACACCGGCGACGGCAAGGGCAAGAGCACCGCGGCCTTCGGCCTCGCGCTGCGCGCGCACGGCCGCGGCAAGGCCGTGAAGATCTTCCAGTTCATGAAGGTGCCGAGCGCGCGCTTCGGCGAGCATCGGATGTTCGAGCAGATCGGCATCCCGATCGAAGGGCTGGGCGACGGCTTCAGCTGGAAGAGTCAGGATCTCGAACGCTCGGCGCAGCTTGCGCGCGACGGCTGGGAGAAGGCGAGGGCGGCGATCCTCTCGGGCGAGCATTTCCTCGTGGTGCTCGACGAGATCACCTATCCGCTGATCTACGGCTGGCTGCCGCTCGAAGGCGTGCTGGAGACGCTGCGCACGCGGCCGCGCGAAGTCCACGTGGTGCTGACCGGGCGCCGCTGCCCGCCCGAGATCGTCGAGTTGGCCGATACGGTGACCGAGATGCAGATGGTCAAGCATGCGTTCAAGGCCGGTATTCCGGCGCAACGAGGCATCGAGGACTAGAGCTTGACGATGGTGGCCGCGCTTTGGGTCGCGCTCGCCATCGATCGATGGTTGGGCGAACCGGCCGCGCGTTGGCATCCCGTGGTCTGGATCGGCTGCTACCTGGGCTGGGCGGGGCGGCGCATCGCACCGCCGGCCGAAGCGGCGCGCTCACCGGATCTCGCGCGCTTCGCCGCGGGAGCGCTCGCTTGGTGGGCCGGCGCTGCCACGGTCCTGCTGGCCGCGTGGACGGTCGCGGTCGCCGCCGCGCGCATCCCGGGCTGGGCGGAGGTACTGTTTCTGGGTCTGGCGCTCAAGCCGCTGTTCGCCTGGCGCATGCTGCGCGACGAGGTCCTGGCCGTCGAAGCGGCGCTGGCCGGCTCGCTCGATGCCGGCCGCGACCGACTGGCGCATTTGGTCAGCCGCGATGTTCATGCGCTGAACGAAGCCGAGGTGCGCGAGAGCGCGATCGAATCGTTGGCCGAGAACCTCAACGACTCGGTGGTCGCGCCGGTGTTCTGGTTCGTGCTCTTAGGCCTGCCCGGGGCCGCGCTCTATCGTTTCGCCAACACCGCCGATGCGATGTGGGGCTATCGCGGCGTGCGCCAAGGCCGCGTCTGGGAATGGGCCGGCAAGTGGGCCGCGCGCGCCGACGATGTGCTGTCGTGGCTGCCTGCGCGCTTCACCGCCTTTCTGCTCCTCTCGTCTTGCGCCCTCTCCCGCGAGCGGGAGAGGGCTGGGGTGGGGGCTCTGCCCGCCACCGCCCGCGAAGCCCGCCATACCCCATCCCCCAACAGCGGCTGGCCCATGGCCGCGATGGCGCTCTGCCTCGGCGTACGGCTCGCCAAGCCCGGCGTCTACACCTTGAACGAAGCGGGACGCGCGGCCTGCGCGGCGGACACGCAACGCGCCGCATCGTTGGCGGCCAGGGTCGTCGTGCTGCTGGCCCTTGTCGCATCGGCATCGATCCTCGGGCTGGCTGTATGACTTCCTTCGACGAACCTCTGCACGGCGGCCCGGACGCCCGCGGCGCGGCGCCGCACGATTTCTCCACCAACGCCAATGCCTGCGGCCCTTGTCCATCGGCGCTGGCCGCGCTGCAGCAAGCGGACGCGCGCCGCTATCCCGATCCGCGCTACACCGCGCTGTGTGAAGGGCTCGCCCGCTTCCATGGTGTTGACGCCGAGCGCATCGTGATCGCCGCGAGCGCGAGCGAATTCATCGGGCGCATCACGGCCGCGGTGGCGCAGCAAGGCGGCCGTGGCGTCTGGATGCCGCCGCACAGCTATGGCGATTACCAGCGGACCGCCGGCGCGTGGGGCTTCGAGCCCGCGCCGGCAGCCGGTGCCGACCTAGCCTGGTGCTGCGATCCGTCCAGCCCATTCGGCCAAGCCCAGAACGGCTTGCAGGCCCTGATCGATGCGCCGCTGCCCTCGAAAGGCACCTGCGTGCTCGACCTCGCCTATGAGCCCTTGCGGCTCGAAGGCAGCCTGGGGCTGAGCCCGGCGCAGAAGGATCGCGTCTGGCAACTGTGGACGCCGAACAAGGCGCTGGGCCTCACCGGCATCCGCGCCGCCTACGCGATCGCGCCCCGGGATGCGGGCGCGATGATCGCGCGCCTCGGCCGCCTCGCGCCATCCTGGCCGCTGGGAGCGCACGGTGTCGCGCTGCTCACCGCCTGGACCGGCGCCGAAGCGCAGGGCTGGCTCCGGCACAGCCTGGACACATTGCGCGCGTGGAAACGCGAGCAAGAGGCCCTGTGCGCCGCGCTGGGCTGGACCTGCCTGCCCAGCGTCGCCAACTATTTCTGCGCGCGGCCGGATGTGCCTTATGCGCCGCGTGCCGCAGCGCTCCGTGATGCAGGCATCCAGCTGCGCGACACCCGCTCCTTCGGCCTGCCGGACCACGTGCGGCTCGGCGTGCTGCCGCCGGCCAGCCAGTCGGCGCTGCAACGCGCATGGCCGGCGGCGCGACCCTGAGGCTCAGCGCCGCTGCAGCCGCGGATTCTTCTGGAACAGATCGGCCGCCCAGTCGACGAAGACCCGCACCTTGGCGCTCAGGTGGCGGTTCGGCGGATAGACCACGTGCACCGGCAGCGGCGGCCGCGTCCAGTCCGGCAGGATCTCGATCAGCTCGCCGTTGGCCAGGTGGGATTCCGTCATGAAGGTGATGCACTGCGAGATGCCGAAGCCGCCGAGCACCGCCGCCAGGTGGGCGTTGCTTTCGTTGACCGAGACCCGGTAGGGACCCGACATCTCGATGTGCTCGTCGCCCTTGTGGAACTCGTGCGGGTAGACGCGGCGCGTGCCGCCGGCGAAAAAGCTCACGAGATGATGGCGCTTCTCGATGTCCGTCGGATGCTGCGGCACGCCGTAGCGCTTGAGGTAGGCCGGCGAGGCCACGGTCACGAATTCCAGCGTGCCGATGCGCCGCGCCACCAGGGACTGGTCGGTCAGGTCGCCGGCCCGGATCACGCAGTCCACGTTGTCGCTGATCAGGTCGACCGGGCGGTCGCTCACGCCCAGGTCGACCTGGATGTCGGGATAGCGGTCGCAGAAGCTCGCCAGCGCCGGCAGGATGATCATCCGCGCCGTCGAAGTGCCCACGTCGATGCGCAGCCGCCCGGTCGGGTTGGCCTGCGCATTGGTCATGCTGGCCTCGATCTCGTCGAAGTCGTTCAGGAGGCGCGCGGTGCGCTCGAAGTAGGCCGCGCCGTCGGGCGTGACCGTCACCCGGCGCGTGGTGCGGTTGAGCAGTTTGACGTGCAGGCGCGATTCCAGCGCCTGGATCTGCTTGGTGACCGTGCCCTTGGGCAGGCCAAGGGAGTCTGCTGCTCTTGTGAAGGTGCCGGCTTCTACGACGCGGACAAAGATCCGCATGGCCTGGATCTGGTCCATTTATGCTGCTCCTGGAAAACCCGGTGTTTCCACCGGGGTGCGGATTCTCACATGCCGCTTCTTAGCTGATTGTTAGCCAATTGGAAACAGAGTAGGGGCCAACAGCTCGTTGCAGCAGCCAATCCGGGTCGTAATATTCAACCCATCGTCCACTCACCGAGGCCGCTCATGTCATCCCGTCCCACTCCGCGTTCTGCTGAAGCCGCCAAGGCCCCGGCGGGAGCCGTTGTGCAAGGCGCCGAAACCGACATCAGCATCCCGCTACCCGGCCGCGAGCCGGTCGAAGCGCGCCTCTATGGCCAACGGGCCAAGGGTGCGGCGGTGCCGCTGGTGCTGCACTTCCATGGCGGCACTTTCATCAGCGGCGATCTGGACTTCGGCCGCAACGTGGCCCGCCTGCTGGCCGGCGCCGGTGCGGTGGTGGTCTCGCTGGCCTATCCGCTGGCACCTTTCCCCGAACCCATCGAGGTCGGCTTCGCGGCGCTGGAGTGGCTCTACAAGCAGCGCGTCAAGCTGGCAGGCAAGGGCGCCCGCGTCTACCTGGCCGGCGAGGAAGCCGGTGGCAACGTGGCGGCCGCGGTGGCGCTGATGGCGCGGGATCGCGCGCATCCGCCGCTGGCGGGCCAGATCCTGCTGTCGCCGATGTTGGACCCCTGCGCCGGTACGCAATCGCTGCGCAAGGCGACGAGCGACGCCGTGAAGTGCCGCTGGGCGACCGGCTGGCAGGAGTACCTGAGCCGCCCGATGAACGCGACGCACCCCTATGCGGTGCCGGGCGCCTCGCTGCGGCTGGCCGAATTGGCGCCCACGCTGGTGCTGGTCGGCGAGGACGATGCGATGCGCGACGAAGCCCTGCGCTTCGCGCAGCGGCTGCAGGATGCGGGCATTTCGGTGACCCGGGGCGTGCTGCCCTCGGCCGCGAAGTGTCCGGACGAGTTGTACGACCCCGCCTATGGCGATTGCGCGTGTCCGGAGACAGTCGGTGAGCACATGCGCGCATTTTTCGCTGCCACGGCGCCGCCGGTGCCTCCCCCGGTCTAGGCCCAGCCGGCCACGCCGGTAACCCGTTTTTCGAATCTCCTCGGTCCGCAGGCCTTGCCGGCGGTGCCGGATATCGCCCTCCTGTGTCACGACGCCGGTTGGGCCGTTGCATTCCCAAAGTCATTCAAAAGGACGTTCATCATGCAAAGCAAGCTGTCTAACCAGAACCGCCGCCGCCTCTGGCCCGCCGTGACCGGCATCACCGCAGCGGTCGCGATCGCCTGCGCCGCGCTCGGCTTGCCGAGCTTCAAGGCCGAGGCCAACAATGCGCCCGCGGCCGACGCCCCGCGCGCCACGCCGGTGTCGGTGGCCACGGTGGCCGCGACCGACGTCAACACCTGGGACGAGTTCTCGGGCCGGCTCGAGGCGGTCGAGCGGGTCGACGTGCGCTCCCGCGTGGCCGGCGCCGTGCAGGCGGCCCATTTCCGCGAAGGCTCGCTGGTCAAGCAGGGCGACCTGCTGATCACGATCGACCCCGCGCCCTATGCGGCCGAAGTGGAGCGCGCCGAAGCGCAAGTGGCCTCGGCCCAGGCGCGCGTGTCCTTCACGCGCAGCGAGCAGGAGCGCGCACGCCGCCTGTGGGAAGAGAAGGCCATTGCCCAGCGCGAGCTCGACGAGCGCGTCAACGCCGGCCGCGAGGCCGAGGCCAACCTGCGCGCGGCGCAGGCTTCGCTGCAAAGCGCACGCCTGAACCTGGGCTACACCCAGGTGCGCGCGCCGGTGGCCGGGCGCATCGGCAAGATCGAAGTGACGGTGGGCAACCTGGTCGCGGCCGGCCCCGGCGCGCCGGTGCTCACCACGCTGGTGTCGGTGAGCCCGATCTACGCGAGCTTCGACGCCGACGAGCAGGTCGTGGTCAAGGCGCTGAAGGATCTGCCCGGCGGCGCCAGTGCGCGCAACAAGATCGAAGGCATCCCGGTGCAGATGGGCACCGCCGGCCTCGAAGGCACCCCCTACGAAGGCAAGCTGCAGCTGATCGACAACCAGGTCGACGCCAGGAGCGGCACGGTGCGCGTGCGTGCCGCCTTCGACAACAAGGACGGTGCACTGATCCCCGGCCAGTTCGCCCGCATCCGCATGGGCCAGGCCCGCAGCGAGAGCGCGGTGCTGGTCAACGAACGCGCGGTCGGCACCGACCAGAACAAGAAGTTCGTGATGGTCGTCGACGCCGACAACAAGACCGTGTACCGCGAAGTCACGCTGGGCGCATCGGTCAACGGCCTGCGTGTCGTCACCAAGGGCCTGAAGGCCGGCGAACGCGTCGTGGTCAACGGCTTGCAGCACGTGCGCCCCGGCGCGCTGGTGGCACCGCAGGCAGTCACCATGGACGCCAAGGCCGAGGTCCAGCCGCAGCGCGTGGCGGCTGCCGCGAAGTCCTGAGCACAGGGCGCTCTCTAGAGAATCATCATGAATCTATCCAAGTTCTTTATCGACCGGCCGATCTTCGCGGGGGTGCTGTCGCTCCTGATGCTGATCGCCGGCCTGATCGCGCTGCGCGGGCTGCCGATCTCCGAGTACCCCGAGGTCGCACCGCCCTCGGTGGTGGTGCGCGCCCAGTACCCGGGCGCCAATCCGAAGGTGATCGCCGAGACGGTGGCGACGCCGATCGAGGAGCAGATCAACGGCGTCGAGGGCATGCTCTACATGGGCAGCCAGGCGACCACCGACGGCGTGATGACGCTGACCGTCACCTTCAAGCTCGGCACCGACCCCGACAAGGCGCAGCAACTGGTGCAGAACCGCGTCTCGCAGGCCGAGCCGCGGCTGCCCGAGGAAGTGCGCCGTCTCGGCGTGACCACGGTCAAGAGCGCGCCCGACCTCACGATGGTGGTGCACCTGGTGTCGCCCAACGACCGCTATGACATGACCTACCTGCGCAACTACGCGGTGCTCAACGTCAAGGACCGGCTGGCGCGCATCGAGGGCGTGGGCCAGGTGCAGATCTTCGGCGGCGGCGACTACTCGATGCGCGTCTGGCTTGACCCGCAGAAGGTCGCGCAGCGCGGCCTCTCCGCCAGCGACGTGGTGGCTGCGATCCGCGGCCAGAACATCCAGGCGGCGGCCGGCGTGGTCGGCGCATCGCCTGGCCTGCCGGGCGTGGACATGCAGTTGTCCATCAACGCCCAGGGGCGGCTGCAGAGCGAAGAGGAGTTCGGCGACATCATCGTCAAGAGCGGCGCCGACGGTGCCGTGACCCGGCTGCGCGACATCGGCAGGCTCGAACTCGGCGCGGCCGACTATTCGCTGCGCTCGCTGCTCAACAACGACGCGGCGGTCGGCATGGGCGTGTTCCAGGCGCCGGGCTCCAACGCGCTCGACATCTCTTCCAACGTCCGCAAGACGATGGCAGAGATCAACAAGACCATGCCCGAGGGCGTGGAATACCGCATCGCCTACGACCCGACGCAGTTCGTGCGCGCCTCCATCGAATCGGTGGTGCACACGCTGCTCGAAGCCATCGCGCTGGTGGTGCTGGTGGTGATCCTGTTCCTGCAGACCTGGCGCGCCTCCATCATTCCGCTGCTCGCGGTGCCGGTGTCGGTGATCGGCACCTTCGCCGTGCTGCATGTGCTGGGCTTCTCGATCAACGCGCTGTCGCTCTTCGGGCTGGTGCTGGCGATCGGCATCGTGGTCGACGACGCGATCGTGGTGGTCGAGAACGTGGAGCGCAACATCGAGGCCGGGCTCACGCCGCGCGAGGCGACGTATCGAGCCATGCGCGAGGTGTCCGGGCCGATCATCGCGATCGCGCTGGTGCTGGTGGCCGTGTTCGTGCCGCTGGCCTTCATCAGCGGCCTCACCGGGCAGTTCTATCGCCAGTTCGCGGTGACCATCGCGATCTCGACCGTGATCTCCGCGATCAACTCGCTGACGCTGTCGCCGGCGCTCGCCGCGCTGCTGCTGCGCGGGCACGACCAGCCCAAGGACGCGCTGACGCGCGGCATGGACCGGGTCTTCGGCTGGCTGTTCCGCGGCTTCAACCGCTTCTTCCACCGCGGCGCGGAAGCCTACAGCGGCGGCGTCAAGACCGTCATCTCGCGCAAGACGCTGATGCTGGTGATCTACCTCGCGCTCGTCGGCGTGACCTTCGGCCTCTTCAAGGCGGTGCCGAGCGGCTTCGTGCCGGCGCAGGACAAGCAGTACCTGATCGGCTTCGCGCAGCTGCCCGACGGCGCCACGCTGGACCGCACCGAAGAAGTGATCCATCGCATGGGCGAGATCACCAAGAAGAACCCGAACGTCGAAGACGCGATCGCGTTCCCCGGCCTGTCGATCAACGGCTTCACCAACAGTTCGAACTCGGGCATCGTGTTCGCGACGCTCAAGCCCTTTGCCGAGCGCCAGCACGCCGACCAGAGCGGCGGCGCGGTGGCGGGCCAGCTCAACCAGCAGTTCGCAGGCATCCAGGACGCCTTCATCGTGATGTTCCCGCCGCCGCCGGTGGCGGGCCTGGGCACCACGGGCGGCTTCAAGCTGCAGCTGGAGGATCGCGGCTCGGTCGGCTACGAGCAGATGGACGCGGCGGTGAAGGCCTTCATGACGAAGGCGCGGCAGGCGCCCGAGCTCACCGGCATGTTCACCAGCTGGCAGGTCAACGTGCCGCAGCTCTATGCCGACATCGACCGCACCAAGGCGCGCCAGCTCGGCGTGCCGGTGACGGACATCTTCGACACCATGCAGATCTACCTCGGCAGCCTGTACGCGAACGACTTCAACAAGTTCGGCCGCACGTACTCGGTGCGGGTGCAGGCCGATGCGCCGTACCGCGCACGTGCCGAAGACGTGGGCCTGCTGAAGGTGCGCTCGAACTCGGGCGAGATGGTGCCGCTCTCGGCGCTGATGAAGGTGAATTCCAGCTTCGGACCGGAACGCGCGATGCGCTACAACGGCTATCTCTCGGCCGACATCAACGGCGGCCCGGCGCCCGGCTTCTCCTCGGGCCAGGCGCAGGACGTGATCGAACGCATCGCGGCCGAGACGCTGCCCAAGGGCGTCAGCTACGAGTGGACCGAGCTGACCTACCAGGAAATCCTGGCGGGCAATTCGGCGGTGCTGGTGTTCCCGCTCGCCATCCTGCTGGTGTTCCTGGTGCTGGCCGCGCAGTATGAAAGCCTCACGCTGCCGCTGTCGATCATCCTGATCGTGCCGATGGGCCTGCTCGCGGCGATGACCGGCGTATGGATCTCGGGGGGTGACAACAACGTCTTCACGCAGATCGGGCTGATCGTGCTGGTGGGCTTGAGTGCGAAGAACGCGATCCTGATCGTGGAGTTCGCGCGCGAGCTCGAGTTCGCCGGGCGCACTCCGCTCCAGGCCGCGATCGAAGCCAGCCGGCTGCGCCTGCGCCCGATCCTGATGACCTCGCTGGCCTTCGTGATGGGGGTGCTGCCGCTGGTGCTGGCGACCGGCGCCGGTTCGGAGATGCGCTCGGCCATGGGCGTGGCGGTGTTCGCCGGAATGATCGGCGTGACCGCCTTTGGCCTGTTCCTGACGCCGGTGTTCTACGTCGTGCTGCGGCGCCTGACGGGCAACAGGCCGCTCAAGCTGCATGGCGAGGTGCCGCATCTGGACGACAGCTTCGTCTCGGCCGACCACCCGGCGGCGGCACCGCATGCGGCGGGCGGCGGCGGGGGCCTGCAGCCTGCACCGGCTTCGCCGCTCAAGTTGCATGAATAAACGGGATCAAGGCCCTCGCGGCCTCCTTCAAGAAAGTCGATCATGAAATCCGATTCGAAACTCTTCCGCCCCTGGCGCGCCGCGCTGCTGCCGCTGGTCGCCGCACTGGTCCTGGTCGGCTGCGCGACCGCGCCGGCGGAGCTGCCGGCCTTCAACACGCCGGCCCAGTTCAAGGAGCAGGCCGCGCCGCAGGCCGAGGGCACGTGGACGCGCGCGCAGCCGGCCGAGTCGCAGCCGCGCGGCGAATGGTGGCGCGCCTTCAACGACCCGGTGCTCGACAAGCTCGTCGAACGGGCCGCTGCCAACAACACCAGCATCCAGTCCGCCGCCGCGCGCCTGGCCGAGGCGCGCGCCGTGCTGCGCAGCACCGATGCCGACCGCGCACCGCAGATCGGTTTGGGCGCGGGTGCCAGCCGGCAGGCCGGCCTGGATCGCAACCAGAGCAACAGGCCCTCCACGCTGATCACGGCCGGCGTCGATTTCTCCTACGAGATCGATCTCTTCGGCCGCCTCTCGCGTGCCAGCGACGCGGCGCGGCTCGATGCCGAATCGCGCGAAGGCCTGCTGCAAAGCACGCGCCTGCTGGTCCAGGCCGAGACGGCCCAGACCTACCTCTCGCTGCGCGCGCTCGATGCCGAGCGCGCGCTGGTGCGCGAAACCGTCGGCGCCTACCGCGACACCCTGCGGCTGGTGCAGCGCCGCAACCAGGCCGGCGATCTCGCCGAACTCGACGTGGTGCGTGTCGAAACCGAAGTGGCAGCCACCGAATCCGAAGCGCTGACGCTGGACCGGCGCCGCGCGGAACTGGAGCACGCGCTGGCGGTGCTGACCGGCGAGACGGCGTCGAGCTTCGCGCTGGAGACGCAGGACTGGTCGACCGCCTTGCCCACCATTCCGGCCGGCGTGCCGGCGACGGTGCTGACGCGCCGGCCCGACATCTCGGCCGCGCAGAAGGCCGTGTTCGCTGCACAGTCCCGCGTCGGCGTCGCGCAGACCGCGTGGTTCCCGAGCATTTCGCTCACGGGCGGCGGCGGCTACGCCTCCTCGGACGTCAGCGACCTGTTCAAGTGGTCGGCGCGGTCCTGGGGCATCGGGGCATTGCTTTCGCTGCCCTTGTTCGACGGTGGACGCCGCGAAGCCGGAGTGCAGAGCGCGAACGCACAGCTGGACGGCGCGCTCGCCAACTACCGCGCGCAGGTGCTGGGTGCCTTCAAGGACGTGGAGGACCAGCTCTCGTCGCTGCGCATCCTCGAGCAGCAGTCGGGCGTGCAGGGAAGGGCGGTCGCTTCGGCGAGCCGGGCCACCACGCTGTCCGATTCACGCTACCGCAACGGGCTGGTCAGCCAGCTCGACCTGCTCGATGCGCGCCGCCAGGAACTGCAGAACCGCCGCCAGGCGCTGCAGGTGCGCTCGGCGCAGTACCAGGCCACGGTCGGGTTGGTGCGTGCGCTGGGCGGCAGCTGGGAAACGCCGCAGACCACGGGCGCTGCGACGCCGGAAGCACCGGCGCAAATTGCGACGCGCTGAGTCTAGGAGCCGGCGTCCGGTGCGGACGCCGGCTGCGCATCGGCCAGCCGGCGCAGCGCGGTGGCCCCCAGCGCCAATGCGCTCGAATAGCTTGCTTGCGGCGTCGCGGCCGACTTGAAGTGCCGATAGTGCAGCGCGTCGCCCGTGTCGTTGTCAAAAGCTTCGATCAGCACCCAGAAGAATTTTCCTTTCTCGCGCTCCTCCACCGTGAGCGCCATGTCGCGTATCGCGGGCATCAATCCACTCCCTCATTTGTTGATGGGAGGAGGCTACGGAGCAAACGAGGTGTTTGACGCAGGCACGTCCGAATGCAATGCGCCGAAGCGTGAAAGACTTCGCGAGCGCTCCGAATGGCTCGGGCCGTAGCGGACAATCCACCGATGATTACAAGTGTGGGACGAAGCGGCCGAGCCCGCTGCGTCATGGTCCTCGGCACCACCAGCGGTGCCGGCAAGAGCTGGCTGGCGACCGCGCTGTGCCGCTGGTATGCGCGCCAAGGCCTCGAGGTGGCGCCGTTCAAGGCGCAGAACATGAGCAATAACGCACGCGTGGTCGCCGGCGGCGAGATCGGCAGTGCGCAATATTTCCAGGCACTGGCGGCGCGCGCCGAGCCCGATGTGCGCATGAACCCGCTGCTGCTCAAGCCCGAGCGCGACACGCACAGCCAGGTGGTGCTGATGGGCCGCGTGAGTGCCGAGCTGTCGTTGCTGCCCTGGCGCGGGCGCAGCGAACGCGTCTGGCCGCAGATCGCACACGCGCTCGACGAACTGCGGGCCGAGAACGAGGTGGTGGTGATCGAAGGCGCCGGTTCGCCGGCCGAGATCAACCTGATGGCGAGCGACATCGTCAACCTGCGCGTGGCGCGGCATGCCGATGCGCGCTGCCTGCTGGTGACCGACATCGACCGCGGCGGCGCCTTCGCCCATCTCTACGGCACCTGGGCGCTGATGCCGGAGGCCGACAGGGCCTTGATCAAGGGCTTCGTGCTCAACAAGTTCCGCGGCGATGCGACGCTGCTCGCGCCCGCGCCGCAGCAGCTCGAAGAGCTCACCGGCATACAGACCGTGGCGACCTTGCCGATGAGGTGGCAGCATGGCCTGCCCGAGGAGGACGGCGTTTTTGACGACCGCAGCACGGCCAGCGGCGAAGTCACGCGCACCATCGCCGTCATCGCCTATCCGCGCATCAGCAACCTCGACGAATTCCAGCCGCTGAAGAACATCGCCGGCGTGCGACTGCGCTGGGCGCGCAGCCCGGCCGACGTGGCCGGCGCCGACTGGATCGTGCTGCCCGGCTCCAAGAACACCAGCGGCGACCTGGCCTGGCTGCGGGCGCAGGGCCTGGACCGCGCGGTGGCTGCGCATGCAGGACGTGGCGGCGCGGTGCTCGGCATCTGCGGCGGGCTGCAGATGCTGGGCGAGGCGCTGATCGATCCGCATGGCGTCGACGGCAATGGCCCCGGCCTCGGCCTGCTGCCGCTGGTCACCGTGTTCGCGGCCGACAAGACCGTGCAACCGCGCGAGGCCCGCTTTGCCGAACTGACCGGCCCCTGGGCCGCGCTCTCCGATGTCGCGGTGCGTGGCTACGAAATCCATCATGGCCAAACCGCGCCCCATGCCGCGATGGCTGCCGCCGGCGATCACGCGATGCCAGTGATGCCCGACGAGCTGGCCTGGCAGAACGCCGCCGGCAACGTGCTCGGGCTCTACCTGCACGGCCTGTTCGAAGACCCGGCCGCGCTGCATGCGCTCTTCGGCGCGACCGCGCGCACGCTGGACAGCGTGTTCGACGGACTGGCCGACCACATCGATTCCCACTTTGAAGCGGGCGTGCTGCGCTCCCTGATCGAATGACGCTTGAACTCCCCACCGCCCCGAAACTCGACGACGCCGCGCTTGCTGCGCGACTTCAACATCGGATCGACAACAAGACCAAGCCGCTCGGCGCCTTGGGCCGGCTGGAGGCGCTGGCCTTGCGGCTGGGCCTGATCCTCGGCAGCGAATCGCCGGTGCTCCAGGCGCCGCAGATGCTGGTCTGCGCGGGCGATCACGGCTTGGCGGCGCGCGGCGTGTCGGCCTATCCGAGCGACGTGACCTGGCAGATGGTCGAGAACTTCCTGGCCGGCGGCGCGGCGGTCAGCGTGCTCGCGCGCCAGCACGGCCTGGCGCTGACTGTGGTGGATTGCGGTGTGCGGCATGACTTTGCGCCGCGCGCAGGCTTGTCGATCCGCAAGGTCGCACCGGGCACCGCCGATGCATCGACCGGCCCGGCGATGAGCGCAGCGCAGCGCGATGAGGCGATCGCCAATGGCATCGCGCTCGTGCGCGAGCTGCCGGGCAATGCGCTGCTGCTGGGCGAGATGGGCATCGGCAATACCTCGGCTGCATCGCTGCTGCTGGCGCGGCTCACGGGCCTGGACATCGATGCCTGCACCGGCAGCGGCACGGGCCTCGATGCCGACGGCCTGGCGCGCAAGCGCCGGCTGCTGCGCGAAGTGCTCGCGCTGCATGCCGATGCCGGCACGCCGCTGGCCGCGCTCGCGGCCTTCGGTGGCTTCGAGATCGCCACCCTGGTCGGCGCCGTGCTGCAGGCCGCGCACGAACGGCGCGTGATCGTGGTCGACGGCTTCATCGCGAGCACCGCGGTGCTGGTGGCGCAGGCGCTGCAGCCCCACGTCGTGCAGCGCTGCGTGGCGGCGCACGAATCGGCCGAACCGGGTCATCGGCTGCTTTTGAATTCGCTAGGCCTCGAAGCGCTGCTGCGCCTGGACCTGCGCCTCGGCGAAGGCTCCGGCGCAGCGCTCGCCTGGCCCTTGCTCGAATCCGCGTGCCGCATCCTGCGCGACATGGCGAGCTTCGAGTCGGCCGGCGTTTCGCAGCAGGACAAGGGATGAACGGCGTGCGCCACTTCCTGCTGGCCTTGCAGTTCTTCACGCGCGTGCCGGTCACCGGGCGGTTGGCCGGGTGGGTGGGCTTCAGCCCGGCGATGCTGCGCGCGAGCGCCGCGCATTTTCCGGGCGTGGGCTGGCTGGTCGGCGCGGTGGGCGCCGGCGTGTTCCTGCTCGCGCAGGCGGGGCTGCCCGGCGTGGCAGGTGCTGCCGTTGCGGCGCTGCTGTCCACGGCTGCGACGGTATGGATGACCGGCGCCTTTCACGAGGACGGCCTGGCCGACGTGGCCGACGGCCTCGGCGGCTCGGCCGATCGCGCGCGAGCCCTGGAGATCATGAAGGACTCGCGCATCGGCGCCTTCGGTGCCGTTGCACTGGTGCTGGCGCTGGGCTTGAAGATCGCGCTGCTCGTCGTGCTGGTGGGGCAGGGCGCGATGGCGGTCGCCACCGCGCTGCTCGGCGCGCATGTGCTGTCGCGGCTGGCGCCCCTGTTCCTGATCCGCGGGCTCCCCTATGTCGGCGACCAAGGCGCGAGCAAGGCCAAGCCCCTGGCCGATGCGATCGGCGGCGGGGCCTTGCTGGTGGGCGTGCTGTATGCGTTGCCGGCCATAGCACTGCTGTTGCTGGCACATCCGCCGCTGCAGGGCGTCGCAAGCCTGCTCGCGTGCCTGCTCGGCGCGCTGTACATGGCTGCGCTGCTGCGGCGCCGGCTGCAGGGCTTCACCGGCGACGGCCTCGGCGCGACGCAGCAAGTCTGCGAGCTCGCGATCTACCTGGCGCTCGCCTGGCAGGCATGAAGCTCGGGCTCGTGCGCCACGCGCAGACCGACGCCGCGGCCGGCCTGTGCTATGGCCGCACCGACGTGGCGGTGCCGCCCGAAGCGATGCGCACGCTGGCCGAACGCATTGCGCCGCAGCTCGCCGAAGGCATCGACATCGTCTGCTCTCCCTTGCAGCGCTGCGCCGGATTGGCGCAGGCGATTGCCGCGCTTCGACCCGGCCTCGCGCTTCGCACAGATGCGCGCATCGCCGAGATGGACTTCGGTTCGTGGGAAGGCCGCAGCTGGTCGAGCATCGAGCGCGCCGAGTTCGATGCCTGGACCCGCAGCTTCGCCGACGCGCGCGCTGGCGGCAGCGGCGAAAGCACGCGCGCGTTCATGCAGCGGGTCGGCGAAGCTTTCGACGCGTGGCGCGACACCGGCCGCGATGCGCTGTGGATCACGCATGCCGGCGTGATCCGCGCCGTCTGGCTGCTGCGAGAAGGCGTGCGCTGCGCTGAGCGCGCCGACCAGTGGCCCGCGCAGAGCATCGCCTTCGGCGAATACCTGACCGTCGAGCTGCCCTGATCAGGGCGCCGGCGTCTTCGGCTTGTAGTCGCAGTACGGCGCGACCGCGCACTTCCAGCACATCGGCTTGCGCGCCACGCAGACATAGCGTCCGTGCAGGATCAGCCAGTGATGCGCATGCAGCCGGAACTCGGCCGGGACCCGCTTCATGAGCTTCTGTTCGACTTCGAGCGGCGTCTTGCCCGGCGCCAGCCCGGTGCGGTTGCCGACGCGAAAGATGTGCGTGTCCACCGCCATCGTCGGCTCGCCGAAGGCCACGTTGAGCACGACGTTGGCGGTCTTGCGGCCCACGCCCGGCAGCGCCTCCAGCTCGGCGCGCGTGCGCGGAACCGCTCCGCCGTGCTGTTCGACCAGCATGCGGCAGGCCTCCATCAGGTGCTTGGCCTTGCTGCGGTAGAGGCCGATGGTCTTAATGTAGCCCTCAAGGCCTTCGATGCCGAGGTCGAGGATCGCCTGCGGCGTGTTCGCGACCGGGAACAGCTTGCGCGTCGCCTTGTTGACGCCGACATCGGTGGCCTGCGCCGACAGCAGCACGGCGGCCAGCAGCTCGAAGGGGGTCGCGTATTCGAGTTCGGTTTCGGGCTCGGGGTTGGCTGCCTGCAGGGTGGCGAAGAAGGGCTCGATCTCGTTTTTTTTCATCGTGGCGGGCAGTGTAGGCCGGGGCCGGTGAACTTGCGACAATGGCGGGCGTCACCTCATCCGCAGAAGGTTCTCATGCAATTCGCCACCCGCCTCGACAACGTCGAAACCTCCGCCATCCGCGAACTCTTCAAGCTCCTGGGCAAGCCCGGCATCATCAGCTTCGCGGGCGGTTTTCCCGACAGCGCGATGTTCGACGTCGAGGGCTTGAAGGAAGCGAGTGCCAGGGCGCTGGCCGAGGAGCCGGGCGGTGCCTTGCAGTACGGCGCGACCGAGGGCTACGAGCCGATGCGCACGCAGTTGAGCGCCTTCATGAAGGGCAAGGGCGTCGAGGTCGCGCCCGAAGGCCTGATCGTGACCACCGGCAGCCAGCAGGCGCTGGACCTGCTCGGCAAGACCCTGATCTCGCCCGGCGACAAGGTGATCGTCGAAGGCCCGACCTTCCTCGCCACCATCCAGTGCTTCCGCCTCTACGGTGCGCAACTGATCAGCGCACCGATCGATGCCGACGGCGTCGACGTCGACAAGCTCGAGCAGCTGATCGCCGAGCACAAGCCCAAGTTCGTCTACCTGATTCCGACCTTCGGCAACCCGAGCGGCGCCATGCTGAGCCTGGCGCGGCGCAGGAAGGTGCTGGAGCTGGCGGTGAAGTACCAGACGCTGATGGTGGAGGACGACCCGTACGGCGACCTGTACTTCGGCAAGGCGCCGCCGCCCTCGATCATGTCGCTCACGAAGGAAGTGCCGGGCAGCCGCGAGCTGGTGGCGCATTGCGGCAGCCTCAGCAAGGTACTGAGCCCGGGCCTGCGCATCGGCTGGATGATCGCGCCGGCGGAGCTGCTCGCGAAGGCCACCATGTGCAAGCAGTTCAGCGATGCGCACACCAGCACCTTCGCGCAGGCGACAGCCGCGCAGTATCTGAAGAGCGGCCGCATGCCGGACACGCTGGCGCACGTGCGCAAGGTCTATGGCGAGCGCGCCCAGGCCATGGGCGCGGCACTGAAACGCGAACTCGGCGACGCGATCGCCTTCGAGCAGCCGGGCGGCGGCCTGTTCTTCTGGGCCCGGCTCACGGGCGCCAACGGCAAGCTGGCCGATGCCAATGTGCTGGCCCAGCGCGCGATCGAGAAGCTGGTGGCCTTCGTGCCGGGCGCGCCGTTCTTTGCCGAGAAGCCCGATGTCGCGACGCTGCGCCTGAGCTTTGCGACTGCCAACGTCGAGAAAATCGAAGAGGGCATCGCGCGCCTCGGCGCCGCGCTCTGAGCCCTCACCGCAGCGCGTCGGCGAGCTTCAGGCCGTAGCGCTGCCCGGCGTCCTCGAGCGAGGGCGCGATCGACGGGTGCAGGCGCACGCCCTGGTCGAGCTGCTCGGCGCGCCGCTGCAGCCCGCGTTCTCCGGGCACGCGCACCGGCCTGGCCGCATCGATCGGCGCATTGCCGCGGCACTGCATGGCCAAATGGTCCATCTGCCGGAGGAACTCCGCCTTGCCGCCGAAGGCCTGCAGATCGTGCAGCGTGAGGTGCACGGTCGCGCCCCAGCCTTCGCGCGCGTCGGCGCGGCCATGGCCTGCGAGGCCGGCGGTCAGCGCCTCCACCAGCAGCGCCAGCCCATAGCCCTTGTGGCCGTGGCTCAGGCCGCCCACCGGCAGCAGCGTGCCGGGCGGCTGGGCGAACAGCACCGCGGGGTCCCTGCTCGGGCGGCCCTGCGCATCGATCAGCCATTCCTCGTCGAACAGCTCGCCGGCCTTGTGCTTGCGGTTGCTCATGCCGTTGGTGGTGATGGAGGCCGAGATGTCGACCATCACGCCGCCTTCGCTGAGAGGAAAGCCCAGCGCCAGCGGATTGGGCGTGAACACCGCCTGCGTGCCGCCGAAGGGCGCGACGCTGGCGGCGTTCGGGTCGGAGCAGGCGAGCACCAGCAGCATGTCTTCCTCGAGCGCGCGCAGCAGGTAGACCGCCAGGCAGGCGATGTGGTGGCTGCGGCGGATCACGAGCGAGGCGGTGCCCAGCGCCCGCACGCGCGCCACCAGCAGGTCCAGGCCCTGGTGCACCAGCCAGGGACCGGGCAGGCGCTGGCCGTCCCACAGGACTGCAGCGGGACGGTCTGAAACGACGACCGGTGCGCCATCGCGCGTCATCGTGCCGGCCTCGAGTTCTCTCACATAGCCGGCCAAGAGCGCGAGGCCGTGCGTGTCGTGGCCCAGCAGGTCGCCTTGCACCAGCGTGTCGGCCACCGTATGCGCCATGGCTTCCGCCAGGCCGGCGTGCTGCAGCAGTTGCGCGGCGAATCGGGTGAGGGCGGCGGCGTCGTAGCGGATGGATGTGTCGTTCATGGGTTTCAGGTGGCTGCGGCGAGTCGCATCCGATGCCGCTGGCGCCGCCAGGCCATGGCGCCGGAACCAACCCAGACGAAGAGCGTGAAGATCGCCAGGCCGGCGGCGATCGGCCGCTCGACGAAGGGCAGCCAGCTGCCGTCGGACTTGATCATCGAGGTGATGAAATTCTCTTCGAGCATCTTGCCCAGCAGCATGCCGAGGATGGCGGGCGCGACGGGGAAGCCGTTTTCTTCCAGCAACCAGGCCGCGACGCCGAAGCCCAGCAGGATCCAGAGGTCGAAGAGCGCGTTGTTGATGGCGAAGGAACCCACCAGGCAGAACACCAGGATGATCGGCATCAGCACGTTGCGCGGCAGGCGCAGGATGCGCGCCGAGGCCTTGATGCAGGCCCAGCCCAGCGGCAGCATGAGCAGGTTGGCGAGGATGAAGACGATGAACACCGCATAGACGCTGTGCGGGTTGTTCATGAAGATCATCGGCCCGGGGTTCATGTTCTTCATGTAGAGCACGCCGATCACGATGGCCGTGATCGAATCGCCCGGAATGCCGAACACCAGCGCCGGAACCCAGGCGCCGGCGAGGGCGCTGTTGTTCGCGGCGCCGGCCTCGACCAGCCCTTCGGGATGCCCGGTGCCGAACTTCTCGGGCTCCTTCGAGAGCTTCTTGCTCATCGCGAAGGACATCCAGGCCGCGATGTCGGCGCCGGCGCCGGGCAGGATGCCGACGGCCGTGCCCAGCGCGCTGCCGCGCAGGGTCTGCTTGGCGTACTTCCTCATCAGGCCGCCCATGCCGGCGAAGACGGAGCCGATCTGCTTGCTGAAGCTGCCGATGTGGTCCGTGGTCACTGTGAAACGCAGGATCTCGGAGATGGCGAACATGCCGATCATGGCCGGGATCAGGCTCAGGCCGCCCAGCAGGTCCGCACTGCCGAAAGTGAAGCGCGGATGGCCCGCGGGGTTCTCCAGCCCGACGCAGCCCATCAGCAGGCCGAGAAAGAGCGTGATGAGGCCCTTGAGCGGCGTGTCGCTGGTGATGAAGACCGCGCAGGTCAGGCCCAGCACGACGAGCCAGAAATATTCGAAGGAGCTGAACTTGATCGCGACCTCGGCCAGCGCCGGCGCTGCGACGATCAGCACCGCGGTGCCGAACAGGCCGCCGATGCACGAGAACACCAGGCCGATGCCGAGCGCGGTCTCGCCCTGGCCCTTGCGCGTCATCGCGTAGGACTCGTCGGTGTAGGCGGCCGAGGCCGGCGTGCCCGGAATGCGCAGCAGCGCGCCGGGAATGTCGCCCGCGAAGATCGCCATCGCGGTGGCGGTGACGATCGCCGCGATGGCGGGCACCGGCGGCAGGAAGAAGGTGATGGGCACAAGCAGGGCCGTGGCCATGGTGGCGGTGAGCCCCGGCACGGCGCCGACGAACATGCCGAACAGGCCCGACAGCAGCATCACGACCAGCACGGTCGGCGTGGCGACCATCTGTACGGCGAGCAGAACGGAATCCATCAGTCGCCCCTCACCATGCCCAGCGCTGCAGCAGACCCCAGGGCAAGGGCACCTTGAGCAGCTTGTAGAAACAGGCGTGGATGACCAGCGTCGCGACGATGGCCACGGGTATGGCCATGCGCGGCCGCACGCCGCATGCCCACTGCAGCACGAAGAGCACCAGCACGCTGCACAGCACGAAGCCCAGCTTCTCCGACAGCAGGATGTAGAACACCATGCCGGCGATGGCGAGCACGAAGGCCGCCAGATGGCGCGGGGAACGCATGCCCTCGCCGAGCCGAAGCCACGGCTGGTGCGCCCGCAGGCCTTGCCACATCAGCACCGCCGACGACAGCGCAAGGCCGCAGGCGACGAGTCCCGGAAACACGGCCGGGCCGTAGTTCTGGCCGGAGGCGGGCGGAAAGCCCTGGATGTGCCAGAGCACGGCCAGGGCCAGCGCCAGCAGCACGCCGCCGATCAGGCTGTCATGAATGCGCATCGGACCGGGTCGCGTCTAGCGTCTATTTGGCGATGCCCACTGCCTTCATCGCGACGCCGAAGCTGGCGTCCTTCTCGGCCATGAACTTGCCGAATTCGCCCCGGTCGGCGTAGAGCGCGCCGAAGCCGCGCGAGGCGAGGAAGTCCTGGTAGCCCTTGCCGTCGAAGATCTTCTTGAGCGTTCCGGCCAGGCGGTCGGTCATGTCCTTGGGCAGCCCCTTGGGTGCCGCGATGCCGCGCCAGGCGCCAGCGTTCCACATCTTCCCTGAAGCGTCGGTGTAGAGCGGCACCTTGGGAAAGATGCCGTCGGGCTTGGAGCCCAGCAGGATCAGCGGCCGCACCTTGTCGGCGTCGATCAGCGAGCGCGCCTCGGGCAGCGAACACGACACCACGTCGACGCCGCCGGCCATCAGATCCTGCAGGCCCGGTGCGGCGCCCTGGCTGGGCACCCAGGCGATCGCATTGCCGGGCAGCTTGTTGTCGACCAGCCATTGCGCCAGGCCCAGATGCCAGATGCCGCCCTGGCCGGTGCCGCTGGCCTTCAGCTTGCCGGGGGCGGCGCGCGCGGCATCGAGCAGTTCCTTGGCGCTCTTGATCGGCGAATCGGTGCGCACGAAGATCGCGTTGGCATCGAAGTTCATCAGCGCGAGCGGCGTGTAGTCGGCGCCCGAGAGCTGGGTCAGGCCCGCGTGATGCATCATGCCGATCTCGACCGTGATGATGCCCAGGGTGTAGCCGTCGGGCGCGGCCGAGGCGATCGCCTGGTGGCCGACCACGCCGCTGCCGCCGGTGCGGTTGACCACGTTGATCGGCTGCTTGAGTTCCTTCTCGAGTTCGGCCGCGATGATGCGGGCCACGGCATCGGTGCCGCCGCCGGCGCCCCAAGGCACGATCAGCGTGATCGGGCGCTCGGGATAGGCTGCATGGGCGAGCCCGGGAAAAACCACGGTGGCAACGGCTGCACCCATGGCAGCGAGGGACTGGCGGCGCTTCATCTCGTCTCCTTCGTTGTTGGAAGGTCATTCAAGCACCCAAGGCGCCGGCCGCGAAACTGAAGATAACCCTAGGACATCGCAAGCCGCTTTTGCCGTAGGGGGAAACCGGTTTCGGGCAGCACCTCAGCGCAGCACTTCCAAGAGCCGGTCGAGCCCGCCGTCGTTGATGGCGACCATGGCCTGCTCGCGCACCTTGGGCTTGGCGTGATAGGCCACGGAAAGACCGGCCTCGGCCATCATCGGCAGGTCGTTGGCGCCGTCGCCCACGGCGATGGCCTCGCCCGGCGAGATGCCGAGCAGGGAGGCGACTTCGAGCAGCGTGCGGCGCTTCTCGGCGCCGTCGCAGATGTCGCCCCAGGACTGCATCACCACGCGACCGGTGAGCTTGCCGTCGGCCTCGTCGAGCAGGTTGGAACGCGCGAAGTCGATGCCCAGCCGGTCCTTCACGCGGTTGGCGAAGAAGGTGAAGCCGCCTGAGACCAGCAGCACCCTGAGGCCCGCCGCCTTGCAGGCTGCGACCAGCTCGGCTGCGCCGGGGTTGAGCTGCAGGCGCTGGTCGTACACCTGTTGCAGCGCATCGACCGGCACGCCTTGCAGCAGTGCGACGCGGCGACGCAGGCTCTCCTTGAAGTCCTTGATCTCGCCACGCATCGTGGCCTCGGTGATGGCCGCGACCTCGGCCTTCTTGCCCACCGCATCGGCGATCTCGTCGATGCACTCGATGTTGATCAGCGTCGAGTCCATGTCGAAGGCGATCAGCTTGAAGTCGGCCAGCGCGAGCGGCAGCGTGATGCCGCGCACGAGGAGGCCGGGGGAGATTTCCTTGATGGCGCTCATGCGACTGCCGCTTCCTGTTGTGTTTTGGGTTGTCCGAGGCTGCGCAGCACGTCGCGCACCATCTGAGCACGGTCCTTGGGCTCCTTGAGCTCGCGTTCGATGCGCAGCTTTTCGTTGCCTGCGAGCTTGATGTGCTTGTTCTTCTGGATCAGGGCGATGATGTTCATGGAGTCGATCGGCGGGTCCTTCTTGAAGGTGATGTGGATCACGCCCGGCGCGGCGTCGACCTTGACCACGCCGTAGGGCCGCGCCAGCACGCGCAGCCGGTGCACGTCGATCAGCGTCTGCGCCTGCGGCGGCAGTTTGCCGAAGCGGTCGACGATTTCTTCCAGCAGCGTGTCGATCTGGTCGGAGGTCTTCGCGGTCGCGAGCTTCTTGTAGAAGGATAGGCGCAGGTGGACGTCGCCGCAGTAGTCCTCGGGCAGCAGCGCGGGCGCATGCAGGTTGATCTCGGTGATCACCGACAGCGGCGCGAGCAGGTCGGGCTCCTGGCCGGCCTTGAGCGAGCGAACCGCTTCGGCCAGCATCTCGTTGTAGAGCTGGAAGCCGATCTCCATCATGTTGCCGCTCTGGTTCTCGCCCAGCACTTCGCCGGCACCGCGGATCTCGAGGTCGTGCATCGCGAGATAGAAGCCGGAGCCGAGCTCTTCCATCTGCTGGATGGCGTCGAGGCGCTGCGCCGCCTGCTTGGTGAGGCCCTCGGTGTCGGGCACCATCAGGTAGGCGTAGGCCTGGTGATGGCTGCGGCCGACCCGGCCGCGCAGCTGGTGCAGCTGGGCCAGGCCGAACTTGTCGGCGCGGCTCATCACGATGGTGTTGGCGCTCGGCACGTCGATGCCGGTCTCGATGATGGTCGAGCACAAGAGCAGGTTGTAGCGCTGGGCCACGAAGTCGCGCATCACGCGCTCCAGTTCGCGCTCGGGCATCTGGCCGTGGGCGACGGCGATGCGCGCCTCGGGCAGGATCTGTTCGAGCTTCTGGCGCCGGTTCTCGATAGTCTCGACCTCGTTGTGCAGGAAGTAGACCTGCCCGCCGCGCTTGAGCTCGCGCAGCACGGCCTCGCGGATCACGCCCGTGCCCTCGTTGCGAACGAAGGTCTTGATCGCGAGCCGCCGCTGCGGCGCGGTGGCGATCACGCTGAGGTCTCGCAGGCCCTCGAGCGCCATGCCCAGCGTGCGTGGGATCGGCGTGGCCGTGAGCGTGAGCACGTCGACCTCGGCGCGCATGGCCTTCATCGCCTCCTTGTGCCGCACGCCGAAGCGGTGTTCCTCGTCGATGATCAAGAGGCCCAGGTTCTTGAACTTGACCGATTGCGAGAGCAGCTTGTGCGTGCCGATCACGATGTCCACGCTGCCGTCGGCCAGGCCCTTGGCGGCCGCATTGATCTCCTTGGTCGAGCGGAAGCGGCTCATCTCGGCCACCTTGACCGGCCACTTGGCGAAGCGGTCCATCAGCGTCTGGTAGTGCTGCTCGGCGAGCAGCGTGGTGGGCGCGAGGAAGGCGACCTGCTTGCCGCCGGTGACCGCGATGAAGGCGGCGCGCAATGCGACCTCGGTCTTGCCGAAGCCGACGTCGCCGCAGACCAGCCGGTCCATCGGCTGCGGCGAGATCATGTCGTGGATGACCGCATGGATGGCGGCCTTCTGGTCGGCGGTTTCGTCGAAGCCGAAGTCGTTCGCGAACACCTCGTAGTCGGCGGCCGAGAAACGGAAGGCATGGCCTTCGCGCGCCGCACGGCGGGCGTAGATGTTGAGCAGCTCGGCGGCGGAGTCGCGCACCTGCTCGGCGGCCTTGCGCTTGGCCTTTTCCCATTGGCCGGAGCCCAGCTTGTGCAGCGGCGCTTCTTCCGCGCTGACGCCGGTGTAGCGGCTGATCAGGTGCAGCTGCGAGACCGGCACGTAGAGCGTGGCCTTGTCGGCGTACTCCAGGTGCAGCATCTCCTGCAGCAGCGGCTTGCCGTCGGCGTCGGTGCCCTGGCCCAGGTCCATGTGCATCAGGCCGCGGTAGCGCCCGATGCCATGGGCCGAATGCACCACCGGGTCGCCGATCGCGAGCTCGCTCAGGTCCTTGATCAGCGCCTCGACGTCGCTGACCTGCTCCTGCTTCTTGTTGCGGCGACGGGTGGCCGGCGCGGTGGCGAAGAGCTCGGTCTCGGTGACGAAGTCGATGCCCTGTTCGCGCCAGGCGAAGCCGGCGACCAGCGCTCCGGTCGCGATGCCGATCTTCTCGTCGGGCGAGGATTCGAACTCGGCCAGTGAGTCGAAAGCGGGCGGGCTCACGCCGCTGGCGCGCAGGAAGTCGAGCAGGCTCTCGCGCCGGCCGTCGCTCTCGGCGATCAGCAGCACGCGGTGCGGCGTCGTGCGGATGTGCTCCTTGAGCTTGACCAGCGGGTCGTCGGCGCCGCGGACGACGGCGAAGGGCGGCAAGTGGTCGAATTCGACATAGTCCGTTCGGGCTGAGCTTGTCGAAGCCGGGGCGAGCCCTTCGACAAGCTCAGGGCGAACGGTGGTGGATCTGATCGCCAGCTGCGCCAGCGGTTTCGCCCGTTGATAGAACTGCTCCGCATTGAGGAACAGCGCCTCCGGTGGCAGCGCCGGCCGTTCCGGATCGCCGCGCACCAGCCGGTAGCGCTCGCCTGTGTCCTGCCAGAAATGCTGAAAGGCGGGTTCGAGTTCGCCGTGCAGCACCACCGTGGTGTCTGCGCCGAGGTAGTCGAACACCGTTGCGGTCTCTTCGAAAAAGAGCGGCAGGTAGTACTCGATGCCGGCAGTGGCGACGCCGTTGCCCATGTCCTTGTAGATGCGGCTGCGCGTCGGGTCGCCCTCGAGCAGTTCGCGCCAACGGCTGCGAAAGCGCGCGCGGGCATCGTCGTCCATCGGGAACTCGCGGCCCGGGAGCAGGCGCACCTCGGGCACCGGGTAGAGGCTGCGCTGGGTGTCGGGGTCGAAGTTGCGGATCGAGTCGATCTCGTCGTCGAACAGGTCGACGCGGAAGGGCATTGGCGAACCCATCGGGAACAGGTCGATCAGCCCGCCGCGCACCGCGTACTCGCCGGGGCTCACGACCTGCGTCACGTGGCTGTAGCCGGCCAGCGTGAGCTGGGCCTTTAGCTTGGACTCCTCGAGCTTCTGCCCGCTCTTGAAATGGAAGGTGTAGCCGGCCAGGAAGGCGGGCGGCGCCAGCCGGTAGAGCGCCGTGGTCGCGGGCACCAGCACCACGTCGGCCTCTTTCTGGCTGATGCGCCAGAGGGTGGCGAGCCGTTCGCTGATCAGGTCCTGGTGCGGCGAGAAGTTGTCGTAGGGCAGCGTCTCCCAGTCCGGGAAGAGGGCGCAGCGCAACTCGGGCGCGAAGAAGGCGATTTCGTCGATCAGGCGCTGCGCGTCGTTTGCGTCGGCGGTGAAGACGGCGGTGGCGCGGCCTGCCGCCTTCTCGCGTTCGGCCAGTTGTGCCAGCAGCAGCGCATCGGCCGAAAGCGGGGGGCGCGGCAGCGTGAAGCGCTTGCCTGCGGTGAGTTGGGGGAGGTCCATGAAGTGTTGGAGAAATGCAGAACACCCCGCGCCGGCCGGCGAGGGGTGTGAAGGCCGATTCTAGAATGGCTGCCTTTTTGCCGTTGCAGGTTGGCGGACCCCATGATCGCTTCCCGTCTTTTCGTGTTGATCCCCTGTGCGGGCTCCGGCAGCCGTGCGGGCGGCACGGGCCCCAAGCAGTACCAGCGCATCGCCGGCCGGCCGATGGTGCGCCACACCCTCGATGCCTTCCGCGCGCTTGCGGGGCGCTTTGCGGGCATTGCGCTGGTGGTGTCGCCCGAAGATCGCGAGGTTTCTGCGGCGCTGCCGCGTTTCCCGGCCGAGGGAGAACATCTGCTGCATGTGGGCGGCGCGACACGCGCCGCCACCGTGCGCAATGGCCTCATGGCCTTGCGCCAGCTCGGCGCCGGCCCGCACGACTGGGTGTTGGTGCACGATGCCGCGCGCTGTCTGGTCACGCCGACGCAGATCGAGGCCCTGATTGCGGCCTGCGAACACGACGCCGTCGGTGGCCTGCTGGCGCACCGCCTGCCGGACACGCTCAAGGTCGCTTCGCCCGAGGGCCGCGTGGCGAGCACCCTGACCCGCGCCGACAAGTGGCTGGCCCAGACGCCGCAGATGTTCCGCATCGGCATGCTGCTCGATGCGCTGGAGCGCGCCGGCGATGCGGTGACCGACGAGGCCGGCGCCATCGAGGCGGTCGGGCTCACGCCGCTCCTCGTGCCGGGCAGCGCGCAGAATTTCAAGCTGACCTATGCCGAGGACTTCGCGCTGGCCGAGGCGCTTCTGCACAGCCGGCGCTCAGTAAAACCATGACTGCTTTCAATGTTCGCGTCGGCGAGGGCTGGGACGTCCACCAGCTGGTGGCAGGCCGCAAGCTGATCCTGGGCGGCGTCGAGGTACCCCACAGCACCGGCCTGCTCGGCCATTCGGATGCCGACGTGCTGCTGCACGCGATCACCGATGCGCTGCTCGGCGCGGCTGGGCTCGGCGACATCGGCCGGCACTTTCCCGACACCGATCCGCAGTTCCGCGGCGCCGATTCCGCCACGCTGCTGGCCGAGGCCGCGCGCCGCGTGCGTGCGGCGGGCTGGCAGATCGGCAACGTCGACAGCACCGTGATCGCGCAGGCGCCCAAGCTCGCGCCGCACATCCCGGCCATGTGCGCGCGCATCGCCGCCGCGCTCGAGATCTCGGTCGACCAGGTCAATGTCAAGGCGAAGACCGCCGAGAAGCTCGGGCCGGTGGGTGAAGGCCGGGCGATGGAAGCGCGCGCCGTCGCGCTGCTTCACCGCTGAGGGTTGTTGGCCGCGGCCGAGGCTTCGGGCTTGACCGCAGCGGCTCGCGGCATGCGGATGTGGGCCGCGAGGCCGCGGCCCGGCGTGCTGGTCAGCGCGAAGGTACCGCCCATGCGCTCGATGTTTTTTGTCACGATCGACAGGCCCAGTCCGGCGCCCGCAGCCGAGGTGCGTGCCACGTCGCCGCGGAAGAAGGGCTTGCTCAGCTGCGACAGCAGGGCGGGCGCGACGCCGGCGCCGTGGTCGCGCACCTTGATGAGCACGGCGTCGTTGTGCGCTTGCGCCTGGATCGCGACATCGGCGACGCCGGTGGACGGTGTCTTGCCGTAGCGCCGCGCGTTCTCGATCAGGTTCGAGATCACGCGCTGGAGCTCGACCTCGTCGGCCATCACGCGCAGGTCGGCCGGCACGTCCACCGTGATGCGGATGTCCTCGTGGTCCTGCACCGCGTAGGTACAGGCATCGATCACGTCGCGCAGCAGCACCGGCTTGAAGTCGACGTGGTCGGGGCGCGCGTAGTCGAGGAACTTGTCGATGATGGCATCGAGCTGCGCGATGTCGGCCGCCATGTGGTCGCGCGCGTCCTCGTCGGTCACGCTCATCTCGGTTTCGAGTCGAAGGCGCGCCAGCGGCGTGCGCAGGTCGTGCGAGATGCCGGCTAGCATCACGGCGCGGTCCTGCTCGATCTTGGCGAGCTGGTCGGCCATGCGGTTGAAGCCGACGTTGACCGCCCGGATTTCGTTGGTGCGCGCGCGTTCGTCGAGCCGGTGCGCCTCGTATTCGCCCTCGCGCACCTGCATCGTGGCTCGCGACAGCTGCTTGAGCGGCAGGTTGATGAGGCGCGTGATCAGCGCCGCGCCGGCCAGCGACAGCATCATCGTCGTGACCAGCCAGACCAGCCAGGTGCGCCCGCCCAGCCGCGTGAAGCGCGTGGGATCGAGCAGCAGCCAGTACATGTCGCTCTCGATGGTGAAGCCGATCCAGAGGCCGGGCTCGTCGTTGACGCGGCTGGCCACCGTCGTGCCTTCGCCGAGCCGGTCGATCAGCTCTTCGGTCACGCGCTGGTCGAGCGCGCCGGTGGTGTAGGGGACGAAACGGTCGTTCGGCTCGCGCGGCAGGATGCGCACGCCTTCCTGGTCGGCCAGGGTCTTGATCAGCGACACGCGCGTGATGGCGTCGGAATACACCAGCGCCGCCCGCGTCAGGTTCACCAGCGAGGCGATCTGGTGCGCGGTCTGGATGGCGCGCGGCTCGTACTCGAGCGCGCGGAAGGTCTGCAGCCAGGCGACCGTGCAGCCGATCAGGAGCAGCACCAGCAGGAAGAAGGTGCGCCAGAAGAGGCTGAGGCCGAGCTGCAGCCTGGGGCGGCGCCTGGACTGGCCAAGGCCCTCCAGCGGGCTCGGCAAGGTGACCTGGGGACCGTCTTCGCCGAAAGGGCTCGGCTGTGTCGTCTTGGGGCCGATGGTGGCGGCCACGAGCGTCAGCGCTTCAGGTCGTGCCGTCCGGCACGAACACGTAGCCGACGCCCCATACCGTCTGGATGTAGCGCGGCGCCGCGGCATCGGATTCGACCAGCTTGCGCAGGCGCGAGATCTGCACGTCCAGGCTGCGGTCGAAGGGTTCGAACTCGCGGCCGCGCGCCAGCTGGGCCAGTTTTTCGCGCGACAGCGGCTGCCGCGGATGCCGCACCAGCGCCTTGAGCATGGCGAACTCGCCGGTGGTCAGCGAGAGTTCCTCGCCGTCCTTCTTGAGCGTGCGCGAGCCGAGGTCGAAGCTGAAGGGGCCGAAATTCACGGTTTCGTTGTCGGTCGAGGGCGCGCCAGGCGCCTCGAGCGGCGGCCGGCGGCGCAGCACCGCATGCACGCGTGCCAGCAGTTCGCGCGGATTGAAGGGCTTGCCGAGGTAGTCGTCGGCGCCGACCTCGAGGCCGACGATGCGGTCCACGTCCTCGCCCTTGGCGGTCAGCATGATGATCGGGGTGCGGTCGTTGGCGGCGCGAAGGCGGCGGCAGACCGAGAGGCCGTCCTCGCCGGGCATCATCAGATCGAGCACGATCAGGTCGACCGTGTCGCGCAAAAGTATGCGGTTGAGGGCCTTGCCGTCTTCCGCAACGATGACCTCGAAACCCTCCTGGGTCAGGTAGCGGCGCAGCAGGTCGCGGATGCGGGCGTCGTCGTCGACGATGACGATCTTGTCTGTGCGGGCGGGAGCTTGATTCATTTCTACAACGCTGAATTTGTAACAACGCCAATTCTGAAGCCGTTGAGACCCCATTGAGCCGCTTTTCACAATGCTTTGACACTAAGTTACAAAACTTGCGGGCGCTCGCCTTCCAGATATCTATGCCATGCCCGGCGGTGGCACAGTGACTTTGGTCCCCGACTCAGCATCATGAAATCGACTGTTCTCCCGTTGTCTGTCTTGCTCGCCTGCCTTTCGGTTCCCGCCGCGGCCGAACCCTGGGGATTCCTGCGGGTGAGCGACCTGCGGCGCAACGAGGTGCGTGATGCGGTGGAGGCTCACCGGGCCGCCAAGCGCGAGGAGGTGCGGCGTCAGGAAGCGGCGGCCGGACGCCGCCTGACCGCCGCCGAACTGGCCGAGTTGCGGCAGCAGGTGCGCCAGCAATGGACGCCGCGACAGGAGATCGTCCACTCGGCAGAATCGCAGCCGGCTGAGCGGATGGCGCCCACGCCCTCGTCGGCCGGCAGGGTGGCGCCGCGCAGCCAGCGCCCGTGAGCGGCGCCCCTCGGGGGCGCGACGCTTTTTCTCTTTTTCTCCACTCGGGTTCTCTTGCTTTGAACAATAAGAATGTCAGACGGATCGCGGCGTGTGCCGTGTTGATGACGAGCGCCGGCGCCGCCTTGGCCCAGAGCGCGCCCTGGGCGCCGCCGCAGAACGTGCTGCAGCTGTCGGCCACGGGAACGGTCGAAGTGCAGCAGGACCTGCTGAGCATGACGCTCAGCACCACGCGCGATGCGGCCGACGCCGCAACGGTGCAGGCACAGCTGAAGACTGCGCTCGACGCGGCGCTGGCGGAGGCGCGCAAGAATGCGCAACCCGGCCAGCTCGATGTGCGCACCGGCAATTTCAGCCTCGTGCCGCGCTACACGCGCGACGGCAAGATCACCGGCTGGCAGGGCACCACCGAGCTGGTGCTGGAAGGCAAGGACTTTCCGCGCATCACGCAGACCGCGGGTCGCGTCTCCACGCTCACGGTGGGCGGCATCGGTTTCGGCCTGAGCCGCGAGCAGCGCGCCAAGGTGGAGGCCGAGGCGCAAACGATCGCGATCGAGAACTTCAAGCAGAAGGCCGGCGAGTTGGCCAAGGGCTTCGGCTTCGGCGGCTACACCTTGCGCGAAGTGTCGGTCAACGCCAATCAGGGCGGGCCGATCCGGCCGCGCATGATGGCCGTGGAGGCTTCGTCGAAGATGAACTACGACGCGGCGGTGCCGGTCGAGGCCGGCAAGACCAGCGTCGTCGTCAACGTTTCGGGCTCGGTGCAGTTGAAATAGTCGGCCGCCGCCGGGCCGCCCCAAGGCGGCCGAGCCTCCCCCTCGGGGTGGAGTTACACGCAGCGAAGCGGAATGAAATGCCGGGGGCTGTACTACTGCGCGGTCCAGCCGCCGTCGACTTGCCACGCGACGCCGCGCACCTGGTCGGCAGCGGGCGAGCAAAGAAATACCGCGAGCCCGCCCAGTTGTTCCACCGTGGTGAACTGCAGCGAAGGCTGCTTTTCGCCCAGCAGATCGTTCTGCGCCTGCGTGACCGAAATGCCTTCGCGCGCAGAACGGTCGTCGATCTGCTTCTGAACCAGCGGCGTCAGCACCCAGCCCGGGCAGATCGCATTGCTCGTGATGCCGGTGGTCGCGGTTTCGAGCGCCACGGCCTTGGTGAGGCCGACGATGCCGTGCTTGGCGGCCACGTATGCGGATTTCTGGGCCGAGGCCACGAGACCGTGCGCCGAGGCGATGTTGATGATGCGGCCCCAGTTGGCTTCGCGCATGGCGGGCACGGCGAGGCGGGTGGTGTGGAAGGCGCTTGTAAGGTTGATCGCGATCACGGCATCCCAGCGCTCCACCGGGAAGTCCTCGACCTTCGCGACGTGCTGGATGCCGGCGTTATTGACGAGGATGTCGACGCGGCCGAACTTTTCAGCCGCGAACTTCATCATCTCTTCGATCTGTGCCGGCTGGCTCATGTCGGCGCCGTGATAGGCGACCCTCACGCCGAGCGCTTCGACCTCGGCCTTGGGCTTGTCGGCATCGCCGAAACCGTTGAGCACGATGTTGGCGCCCTGTTGCGCCAGCGCCTTCGCGATACCGAGGCCGATGCCACTGGTGGACCCCGTGACAAGCGCGGTTTTGCCTTTGAGCATGATGGTCAATCTCCGGATGAATTAGGATGCAACGAGACAATTATCTTCATCGCGACTTCTTCTGTTTCATGATCGAGCCTGCTCTCCAATACGCTGCCCGGGAGGGAGCGACCGAGTGAAGCGCGAACAGCCCAATCTCTCGTTGTCCGGCTCCGCGGTGGTCGACTATCCGCTGTCGGCAGCGACGGCCGATCGCACGCCGGTGGTCGAGAACATGCTCGCGCGCGCACGCGCCTTCGCCGAGCCGCTGATCGCCGACGAAACGCTGGACACCGGCGAGAACACGCTCGCGCATGCCGATGCGGTGGCCGCGATCGTCGCGGCCATGGGCGGATCGGAGGCGATGCAGGCGGCCAGCTACCTGGTCTACTCGTGCCAGCACCTGAACCGGCCGCAGGAAGTGATCGCCAAGGTGTTCGGCGACAACTTCGCGGCGCTCGCGGTGGAAACCACCAAGCTCGTGCATGTGCAGAAGCAGGCGCGTTCGGCGACGGCCAGCGCGCACCTGGCGGATGGCGCGGGCACGCAGACGGAGAACGTGCGCAAGATGCTGCTTGCGTTCTCTCGTGATCTGCGGGTCGTGATGCTGCGGCTGGCTTCGCGCCTGCAGACGCTGCGCCACGCGGCTTCAGTCAAGCAGCCCGTGCCGGAAGGCGTGGCGCGCGAATCCCTGCAGGTATTCGCGCCGCTCGCGAACCGGCTCGGCATCTGGCAGGTCAAGTGGGAGATCGAGGACCTGTCCTTCCGTTTTCTCGAGCCCGAGACCTACAAGGTCATCGCGCGGCTGCTCGACGAGAAGCGCGTCGAGCGCGAAGGCTACGTCGAACAGTTGCGTGCGCGCCTCGAACGGGAGCTGGCCGAGGAGGGCGTCAAGGCGACCGTGCAGGGCCGGCCGAAGAACATCTACAGCATCGTGAAGAAGATGCGCGGCAAGTCGCTCGACTTCGCGCAGGTCTTCGACATCATGGCGCTGCGCGTGGTGGTGGCGGACGTCAAGGATTGCTATGCGGCGCTGGCCTGGGTGCATTCGCACTTCCAGCCGATCGACGAGGAGTTCGACGACTACATCGCGCGGCCCAAGCCCAACGGCTACCAGTCGTTGCACACGGTGGTGCGCGAAGTGGTCGACGGCCAGGCCGGCAAGCCGATCGAGATCCAGATCCGCACCGAGGAGATGCACGACCACGCCGAGCACGGCGTGGCTGCGCACTGGGCCTACAAGGAAGCGGGCCACAAGGGCTATGCCGGCGTCTGGGCGAGCGGCGAGTACGACGCCAAGATCGCGGTGCTGCGCCAACTGCTGGCCTGGGAGCGCGACCTGTCCGGTGGCTCGCAGGGGCAGGGCCTGTTCGACGACCGCATCTACGTGCTGACGCCCGACGCGGCGATCGTCGAATTGCCACAGGGCGCGACAGCGGTCGACTTCGCCTACACGGTGCACACGAGCCTGGGCCACCGCTGCCGCGGCGCGCGCGTCGACGGCGCGATGGTGCCGCTCAACACGCCGCTGCAGAACGGGCAGACGGTGGAGATCATCGCGGCCAAGGAAGGCGGCCCCTCGCGCGACTGGCTCAATGCGGAGCTGGGCTACCTCGCGAGCCATCGCGCACGCGCAAAGGTGCGGGCCTGGTTCAACGCGCAGATCACGCACGAGACGGTGGCGCGCGGCCGCGAGGCGGTCGAGAAGGTACTGCAGCGCGAAGGCAAGACCGCGCTGAAGCTCGACGACCTCGCTTCGCAGCTGGGCTTCAAGTCGGCCGACAACCTGTTCGAAGTGGTGGGCAAGGACGAGTTCTCGCTGCGCAACATCGAGATGCTGCTGCGTCCTCCGGAGCCCGCGCCCGGTCCGGACGACGGTGTGATCATCAAGAAGGCACGCGCCGGTGGCAACGCGGGCAAGGGCGGCGTGCTGGTGGTCGGCGTCTCCTCGCTGATGACGCAGCTTGCCAAGTGCTGCAAGCCGGCGCCGCCCGATGCGATCCGCGGCTTCGTGACTCGAGGCCACGGCGTCAGCATCCACCGTGCGGACTGCAGCAGCTTCCGCATGATGGCCATGCGCGATGCCGAGCGCGTGATCGATGTCGAGTGGGGCGAGCAGAAGGCCGATGCGGGCTCGGTCTACGCGGTCGACGTGGCGGTCGAAGCCGCTGATCGCCAGGGCTTGCTGCGCGATATTTCCGATGTGTTCGCGCGCGAGAAGATGAACGTGATCGGCGTGCAGACCCAGTCCGTCAAGGGCACCGCATGGATGACTTTCACGATCGAGATCGCCGATGCCGCGCGGCTCGCACAGGTGCTCAACGTGGTGGCCGCGGTGGCCGGTGTGCGTTCTGCCCGTCGTCGCTGAAAAAAGCGGCCTCGCGGCCTGCTACAATCTCGGCTTCTCGGACACATCCTTAGGCGCGTAGCTCAGCTGGTTAGAGCACCACCTTGACATGGTGGGGGTCGTTGGTTCGAGTCCAATCGCGCCTACCAATTTTTCCCTGATCGCAGCATCCGCTCAACCAACGGCTGCCTGCGCTTCCAGGTCTCGCATCCCCCGGTTTCCTGCGTCCTCAACGCAAGGCCTACTGCCTTCGTCGACTGGCGGATACGCCGTCAGTTGTGGTAACTTGGCCGTCCGCCATCTCCAAAGCACTTGACTCAGGGAACCGATGAACACGCCAGCGGCTGAGAGCGACCCGGCACTCGAGGAGCTTCGTCTCGCCGCTCTGTTGCGGCAGGCTCCGCTCGAATTCGCACGCGTGGTCTACGGACTCAACGATCGCGCCAACGGCCGGGCCGGCACCATGGCTGCGGAAGACGTCGCGCGCACGGTGCGGCAGGGCGCTCCGGTCACGCGGGAGCGTGCCGAACAGCGGGCCCGAGGCTATCTGCCGCTGGCCGGCCAGGAGCATTGCCCGCGTTGCTGGGTTTTCAACGGCGTCAAGAGCCCCTTGCACTTTCGCGAAAGTAACGAAGAGCGCCCCGAATCGGCCGTCTGCAAGGTGTGCGGCGCGGAATACACCACTTCGCTGGACTGACGCTCCCGTCAGGGTAAACCTTGGCGCGGTGCAGCAAAACCGCTCCCTAGAATTTGTTCGCGCGCCCCTGGCGTGAAAACTTGAAGGAGTCCGTAGTGCAGAGCAAGAAATCCGCCGGTGCCAAACCGGTACAGCGGGTGATCAAGAAGTATCCGAACCGAAGGCTCTACGACACGGAAACCTCCACCTACATCACGCTCGCCGAAGTCAAGCAACTGGTGATGGACAAGGCGCCCTTCGTGGTGCGCGACGCCAAGAGCGGCGACGACCTCACGCGCAGCATCCTCTTGCAGATCATTCTCGAAGAAGAGGCCGGCGGCGCGCCGATGTTCACCGAACAGGTGCTGGCCAACATCATCCGCTTCTACGGCCAGGCCATGCAGAGCTACATGGGCCCCTATCTCGAGAAGAACATCCAGGCCATGACGGAGGTGCAGGCGCAATTGGCCGAAAAGGCGCAGAACCTGACGCCCGAGATGTGGGCCCGGTTCATGACCATGCAGTCCCCGATGCTGCAGGGCCTGATGGGCAGTTACGTCGAACAATCGAAGCACGTGTTCCTGCAGATGCAGGACCAGATGCAGAAGAACACGGAGCAGGTTCTGGGCGCCTTTGGCATCAAGCGGCCCTAGATCGGGCGCGGAGCCCGATAGCTGGGACAATAGGGGGATATGAGCGAAGTTGCCTCCCCTGAACGAATTGCCGCGCCGGCCGCCCCCAAAGTCGGCTTCGTGAGCCTCGGCTGCCCCAAGGCGCTGACCGATTCCGAACTGATCCTCACCCAACTGAGCGCCGAGGGCTATCAGACCTCCAAGACTTTCGAGGGCGCCGACCTCGTGATCGTCAACACCTGCGGCTTCATCGACGACGCGGTCAAGGAGAGCCTCGACACCATCGGCGAGGCGCTGGCCGGCAACGGCCGCGTGATCGTGACGGGATGCCTGGGCGCCAAGACGGGCGAGGAGGGCGGCAACCTGGTGCGCCAAATGCATCCCAGTGTGCTGGCCGTCACCGGCCCGCATGCGACGCAGGAGGTGATGGATGCGGTGCACGCGAATCTGCCGAAGCCGCACGACCCCTTTGTCGACTTGGTGCCGCAGGCCTTTGGCATCGCAGGGCTGAAGCTGACGCCGAGGCACTATGCATACCTGAAGATCAGCGAGGGCTGCAATCACCGCTGTACCTTCTGCATCATTCCCTCGATGCGCGGCGATCTCGTCTCGCGGCCGGTCGGCGACGTGTTGGGCGAAGCCAAGGCGTTGTTCGAAGGCGGCGTCAAGGAACTGCTGGTGATCAGCCAGGACACCTCGGCCTATGGCGTGGACGTGAAGTACCGTACCGGCTTCTGGGACGGCAAGCCGGTCAAGACGCGCATGCTCGAACTGGTGCGTACCTTGGGCGAAATCGCCGAGCCCTATGGCGCCTGGGTGCGCCTGCACTATGTGTATCCGTATCCCAGCGTCGACGAAGTCATCCCGCTGATGGCGAGCGGCCAGGTGCTGCCCTACCTCGACGTGCCGCTGCAGCACAGCCATCCCGACGTGCTCAAGCGCATGAAGCGGCCCGCGAGCGGCGAGAAGAACCTGGAGCGCATCGCGCGCTGGCGCGAGGTGTGTCCCGAGCTCGTGATCCGCAGCACCTTCATCGCGGGCTTTCCCGGCGAGACGGAAAAGGAGTTCGAGCACCTGCTCGCCTTCATCCGCGAGGCGGAGATCGACCGCGCCGGCTGCTTTGCCTACAGCCCGGTGCAGGGCGCAGCCGCCAACGAGATTCCGGGCATGCTGCCCGAGGCCGAGCGCGAGGCACGGCGTGCACGCTTCATGGAAGTGGCCGAAGCGGTGTCGATCGCGAAGCTGCAAAGGCGCATCGGCGCGACGATGCAGGTGCTGGTGGATTCGGCGCCCGGCATGGGGCGCAAAGGTGGCGTGGGTCGGAGCTACGCCGACGCGCCCGAGATCGACGGCATCGTGCGGCTGCTGCCGCCCGAGAAGATCAGCAAGACCTTGAAGGTCGGCGAATTCACCCGGGCCCGCATCGTCGGCGCCGAGGGCCACGACCTGATCGCGCTGCCTGTCTAATAGATGCCGCAGACGGACAAGAAAAAAGCCACCGGAAACCGGTGGCTTGAATCGAGGAACCCCGAGAGGGATTATCTAAACTTGGTGCCCAGAAGAGGACTCGAACCTCCACGATGTTACTCGCTAGTACCTGAAACTAGTGCGTCTACCAATTCCGCCATCTGGGCCCACATGCTGCTTGGGAACTAGTCCTTCGCAACAGGTTTTGAATTTCAGGAAAGAGAGAGATCATATCAAAAATTTAAGCCACCCCAGCGGACTGCTGGACGAGGTTGAAGGCACGGTGCAAGGCCATCGCGATGGACACGGTTTTGTGCAGCGCGACGACGGCGAAGCCGACATCTATCTGCCCCCCAACGAGATGCGCGCGGTGCTGCACAAGGACCGCGTCAAGGCGCGCGTCGTGCGCCAGGACCGCCGCGGTCGTCCCGAGGGGCGCGTGGTCGAGATCATCGAGCGGCCCGAGCAGCCGATCATCGGGCGCCTGCTGCATGAAGGCGGCATCTGGCTCGTCGCGCCGGAAGACAAGCGCTACGGTCAGGACGTTCTGATTCCCAAGGGCGCCACCGGCACGGCCAAGGTCGGCCAGGTGGTTGTCGTGCAACTGACCGAGCCGCCGGCGTTGTTCGGCCAACCCGTCGGCCGCGTGAAGGAAGTGCTGGGCGAGATCGACGACCCCGGCATGGAGATCGAGATCGCGGTGCGCAAGTACGGCGTGCCGCACGAGTTTTCCGAAGCCTGCCTGGCCGAAGCCAAGGCGTTGCCCGACAAGGTGCGAGCGGCCGACAAGAAGGGCCGCATCGACCTGACCGACGTGCCCCTGGTCACCATCGACGGCGAGGATGCGCGCGACTTCGACGATGCGGTGTACTGCGAGCCGGCCAAGGTGGGCCGCGGCAAGGGCTGGCGCCTGCTGGTCGCGATCGCCGATGTCAGTTCCTATGTGCAGACCGGCTCCGCGATCGACATCGATGCCTACGACCGCGCCACCAGCGTCTACTTCCCGCGCCGCGTGATCCCGATGCTGCCCGAGAAGCTGTCGAACGGGCTGTGCTCGCTCAACCCCGAGGTCGAGCGCCTGTGCATGGTCTGCGACATGCTGGTCGCGGCCGACGGCGAGATCTACGCCTATCAGTTCTACCCGGCGGTGATGTGGAGCCATGCGCGCTTCACCTACACCGAGGTGGCCGCCATCCTCGGCAACACGCGCGGCCCGGAAGCGGCGAAGCGCAAGGATCGCGTGAAGGACCTGCTGAACCTGCACGACGTCTATCGCGCGCTGCTCAACCAGCGTTCGAAGCGCGGCGCGGTCGACTTCGAGACCACCGAGACGCAGATCATTTGCGACGATGCCGGCCGCATCGAGAAGATCGTGCCGCGCACGCGCAACGAAGCGCACCGCCTGATCGAGGAGGCCATGCTGGCCGCCAATGTCTGCAGCGCGGACTTCATCGCCGAAGGCAAGCATCCGGGCCTGTACCGCGTGCACGAAGGACCCACCCCCGAGAAGAAGGAGATCCTGCGCGGCTACCTGAAGGCGATGGGCGTCGGGCTTTCGATCACGGACGATCCGAAGCCCGGCGAGTTCCAGGCCATCGCCGAGGCGACGAAGGAGCGTCCTGACGCGCAGCAGATCCACACCATGCTGCTGCGTTCGATGCAGCAGGCCATCTACACGCCAATCAACAGCGGCCATTTCGGTTTGGCCTACGAGGCCTACACGCACTTCACGAGCCCGATCCGGCGTTATCCCGATCTGCTGGTGCATCGCGTGATCAAGGCCATCCTCGGCAAGACCAAGTACCAGCTGCCGATGCTGCCGACGCCGGGCGAGGCGCATGCCAAGCTCGCCAAGCGGCTGGCGTTGCGCGTGAAGGCGCCCACGGCCAAACCGCAGAAGGCCACTGTGGCGCCCAGCAAGGAGGTGTTGGCGTGGGAAGCTGCGGGCCTGCACTGCAGCGCCAACGAGCGGCGCGCCGACGAAGCCAGCCGCGACGTGGAAGCCTGGCTCAAGTGCAAGTACATGCGCGAACACCTCGGCGAGGAATACGGCGGCGTGGTCACGGCGGCCACCACCTTCGGCATCTTCGTCACGCTCGACGCAATGTACGTCGAAGGCCTGGTTCACATCACCGAACTCGGCGGCGAATACTTCAAGTTCGACGAGCAGAGGCAGGAATTGCGCGGCGAGCGCACGGGCATCCGCTATGCGATCGGCACGCGGGTGCGGGTGCAGGTGAGCCGCGTCGATCTCGACGGCCGCAAGATCGATTTCCGCCTGGTGCGCGAAGGCGAGGAGTTGGGCACGCGTGCCATGAAGGACAAGGGCGTCGCCACCGGCGGCGTGCCGGCCAAGGCATCGGCCAAGCGCAGTGCGCGCAGCAAGAAGCCCGAGGCCGCCGTCGAACGCGGCGACCGGGTCGCTGCAGCCGCGCCGCAATCGGCCATGCAGGCCTTCCGGTCGGCCGTCAAGAAGGCGGCCAACAAGATGAAAGGGCGCAAGCCGCGCCGCTGAAGGAGAAACGAAGATGAGCACAGAGAAGAAGAACCGCATCGCGGTCGTCACGGGCGCAGGCACCGGCATCGGCCGCGCCGCCGCACTCGCGTTGCTGGCCGACGGCTGGAGCGTGGTGCTGGCCGGCCGCCGGCTCGAGCCGCTTGAGGATGTGGCCGATGCTTCTGGCGCCGGCGCGCGCGCGTTCCCGGTGCCTACCGACGTGGCCAATCCGGAGTCGGTGCAGGCCTTGTTCGCTGCCGCGGTGGAGCGCTTCGGCCGCGTCGACCTGCTGTTCAACAACGCGGGCGTCGGCAATCCGCCCGGCCCCTTCGAGGACTGGACGCCGGAGCAGTGGCGAGGCGTGGTCGACATCAACCTGAATGGGATGTTCTATTGCATCCAGCAGGCCTTCCGCACGATGAAGGCACAGACGCCGCGGGGCGGCCGCATCATCAACAACGGCTCGATCTCCGCCACCTCGCCGCGGCCCAACTCGATCGCCTATACCGCGACCAAGCACGCGGTGGAAGGCCTCACCAAGACGGCATCGCTCGACGGGCGCAAGCACGACATCGCGGTCGGACAGATCGATGTCGGCAATGCGCTGACCGAGCTGGCCGCGCGCATGGCCAAGGGCGTTCCGCAGGCCAACGGCGAGATCGCGATCGAGCCGGTGATGGACGTGTCCATCGTCGGCCAGTCGGTGCTCTACATGGCGAACCTGCCCTTGGAGGCCAACGTGCTGTTCCACACGGTGATGGCTACCAAGATGCCCTTCGTGGGGCGCGGATAGACGCGCTCAACCGCGCGCCAGTGCGCTGGCGGTGAGGGGGCTTTCGGCAGGCCGTCGATCGGCGATGTGGCCGTGCCGCCATACCGCCTCGCAGGCCGCGGCCATCGCCGGCCGACCGGCAGCCAGCGCGGCGCCGATCATGCCGGCCAGCACGTCGCCCGTGCCCGCGGTGGCGAGCCGGGCATTGCCGGTGGTGTTGATCACGGGCGTGATGCCCGCTGCGGCCACGACCGTGCCCGAGCCCTTGAGGACGACCGTCGCGCCGAAGCGCTCCACGAGCCGATGCGCTGCACGCAGTCGGTCGCCTTGCACCTCGATCGCGTTCACATTCAACAGTCGCGCGGCCTCCAGAGGATGCGGCGTGAGCACCGTCGCACGGGCTGCCTGCGTGCGTGCAATGAGCAGGGTCTGCAAGGCGTCTTCGACTGCGATGGCATTGAGCGCGTCGGCATCGAGCACCAGCGCATGGGCCGTCTCCATCACTCGCGCTAGAAGATCGCGTACCGCCGAGCCGCCGCCGCAGCCGCAAACGACCGTCATGGCGCTCAAGTCCAGCGCTTCAGGACGCCGGAACATCAGCTCGGGCTGCACGGCGTCGAGCATGGCGAGCTGGGTGTCGAGTGGGGCGACGAACACGCGTCCGGCGCCGGCATTCAGGGCTGCGGACGCCGCCAGCAGTGCGGCACCGGCCATGCCGGGCGCGCCGCCGATCACCGCCACGTCGCCGTAGCTTCCCTTGTGTGAAGCGTGCCGTCGCGGCTGTTCGGGCGGCGCGCCGGCCAAGCGGGCGGTGGCGCGCTCGGCAGCCGGCGCGATGCCCAGGTCGTCGAACCACACATCGCCGGCTGCATCGCGACCCTGGGCCGTGAAGGGGCCGGGCTTGAGCGTCAGCAGGCTCAGGCAGGCGCGCCGGACGGCAGTGGAAGGCACGGGGAAATCCATCGACAGCATGCCGGTGTCTGCATTCAGGCCCGAGGGCGTATCGACGCTGAGCACGGCCGCGGGGCCGGTGTGCATGCGCCGCAGCCAGTCGGCCATCAAGCCTTTGGGCGGGCGCGCGGCCCCGATCCCCAGCAGCGCATCGATGGCGAGCTCGGCGTGCTGCGGCGGCGCATCCGCGAAGCGCACGCCGGCATCGCGCGCACGTTGCAGCGAAGCGCGCGCGTCGGCCGGCAGCCGGCTGTCGTCGCCGATCCGTGTAACGACCGCCGTGAAGCCGCGTTGCTGCAGCTGCGCTGCCGCTTCGAAGCCATCGCCGCCGTTGTTGCCAGGCCCGCAGGCGACCCAGATCGTGCGCGCGTCGGGCGCCATCGCCATGGCCAGGCGTGCGACCGCCAACCCCGCGCGCTGCATCAGCGTGTGCGGCGGCAGCACAGCCGCGGCCGCTTGTTCGATCCGGCGCGAGGCGGCGACGTCGAACAAGTCGGCGGTGGTGGCGGCGGTAATGCGCTGCATGGCCGTGGACGCTTCGCCTTCAGTGTTGCAGCAGGCGTTCGATACCCAAGCCTTCGAGGTCGACACCAGCGTCCCGGCCGCCCATCACGTCCGCCAGAACGCGCGCGCTGCCGCACGACAAGGCCCAGCCGCTCGAACCATGGCCGAGATTGAGCCACACGCCGGGTATACCGCTCGGGCCGATGATGGGCGGACCGTCCGGCAGCATCGGCCGTGCCCCTTTCCATTGCTGGACGCCGGCCTGCAGGGTGACGGCACCCGGAAACCAGTCCTGCAGCACCTTGTAGAGCGTCTGCAGTGCGGTGGGGTGCATCGCGTCGAGCGAACCGCCGAGTTCGGCGCTTCCGGCCACCCGCACGCGCAGGCCGAGGCGGGAGATCGCCACCTTGTAGCGCTCGTCCATCACGGCGCTGCGCGGAGCGTTGAGCGGTTCGCGGATGTTGGCGCTGATCGAATGGCCGTAGACCGGCGCGAGCGGAATGCGCAGGCCCAGCGGCCGCAGCAGGTTGGCCGAAGCCACGCCGGCGCACACCACGACCGCGTCGAAGCGATGGCCCTCCGAGCCGCTCGCCAGCGAGAGCTCGGTCGGCGCCGCGCGCTTCAGCGGCGCGAGGTCGCAGTTGAAATGAAACTGGGCGCCCAGCGCCTCGGCCTCCCACTTGAGCAGCAGTGCGAACTGCCGGCAATTGGCGACCTCGTCCTCGGGCAGGTGAATGGCGCCGGCGAGCGGGGTGTCGGCGCTGAGCGCGGGCTCGATCTTGCGGGCCTCGTCCGCATCCACCTCGCGGAAGCTGCTGCCCGCCGCGCGCAGCACCTCCAGGCCGGCCTGCACGAGCTTCTTCTCGCGCTTGGAACGCAGCAGCACCAGGTAGCCGTCGGCGCGCTCGTAGCTGAGCTCGCGGGCCTCGGTGATCTCGTGCAGCCGCGTGCGACTGTAGAAGGCCAGGCGCTGCATGCGCGCGCGGTTGCTCAAGTAGGTTTCGAGCTTGCAGGCGCGCTGCCAGTGCGCCATCCAGGACAGGTCGCGCCGCGACAGCGGCCAGCGCAGCTTGATGGCGCCGTGCGTGGAGAGCAGCGAGCGAAGCACCTTGCCGCGCATGCCCGGGCCGGCCCAGGGCGTGACATAGCCGGGTGCGACTACGCCGGCATTGGCAAAACTGGATTCCTCCGCGGCGGCGCCGCGGCGCTCGAACACGACCACTTCGTGCCCGTCCGACGCCAGCTCCCAGGCTGTGGTGACGCCGATGATTCCGGCGCCCACGATCGCGATTTTCATTCGATTCTTTGCGGTGAAGTATGTGCCGGTGCCTGCCTGCGAGGCGCGCGGCCGCTAGTGCTGCTGTTGTAACTCGCGTTCGGTCTGCAACGCGATCGCGAGCAGCGCGTCGTCGTGTAGGGCGCCATGCCAAAGCATGAGGCCGACGGGCAGTTCGCCCTCGACGTGGCAAGGCAGCGAGATCGCACAGCCGTCGAGCATGTTGACGACCGACGGGTTGCGCAGCAGCAGCGCGTTGATGCGGAAAAAGGCCTCGTCGCGTTCTTCGCCGGGCGCCACGCTGGCGATGGCCGGCGCGGTGATCGGCACGGTGGGCGAGAGCAGTGCGTCGAAGGGCGCGAGCGCCCGTTCCATGCGGGCGATCCAGTCCCGGCGCGCGTGGACCAGGTCGATGTACTCGTGCGCCTTCATGGTCGCGCCCTTGAGGATGCGCTGCGCCACCCGAGGGTCGTAGCCGGCGCCGCTGCGCTCCAGCAGCAGGCGGTGCCAGGCATAGGCTTCGGCCGCAGAGAAGCCGCCGGTGGCGTTGATCGAGCGCAGATCGGCCAGCTCGGGCAGCGCGATCTCGTCGATGCGGGCGCCGGCTGCGCGCAGCGTCCGGAGCGCCCGTTCGAAGGCGCTTGCCACCGCGGGCTCGATCTCGTCGAAGAAGAGATCCTTGACCACCGCCAGCCGGTAGGCGGACAGCGGTGCCGTGCCGGCGGTGACGCGCCGGGCGGCGAGGATCTCATGCGCGGTGATCGCATCTCGCACCGAGCGCGTCATGGCGCAGACGGTGTCGAGCGTGGTCGACAGCGGCAGGGCGCCGTCTGCCGGCACCAGCCGCGCCGTGTTCTTGAAGCCGACGATGCCGTTGAGCGCGGCCGGGATGCGGATCGAGCCGCCGGTGTCGGAGCCCAGCCCGATGAAGACCGCGCCGCTCGCCACCGAAACCGCCGCTCCCGAGGACGAGCCGCCTGGAATACGCGGCGTGGCGGCATCGCTCGCGTTGGCGGGCGTGCCATGGTGCGGATTGATGCCCACGCCCGAGAAGGCGAACTCGGTCATGTTGGTTCGGCCGACGAGTGCGCCGCCGGCGGCGCGCAGGCGCGCGACCGCGGGGGCATCCGCCTTGGCTGCCGCCGCATGGGACAGCACGATCGAACCGGCCGGCGTCGGCTGGCCAGCCAGGTCGAACAAGTCCTTGACGGAAAAGGCCAGGCCGGCCAGGCGTTGCTGCGGGCTCGCGGACGCGGCGGCGTGGCGCGCCTCGTCGAACAGGGTGCGCGTGAAAACGTGCCGGCAGCCCGGAGACTGGGCCTGCGCAATCGAATGCTCCATTTCGGTGCGCGCATCGGAAGCGCCCGCCAGCAGGGCGAGGCGGGTGGCGTGCAGGTCAGGGCGCATGGGTGAGGGTGGCTACAGAGAGAGGGCGATGGGAAGGTGCGTGCTATACTCTTTGGGTTTCGCCATGGGCATTTTCCCGAGGCGAGATGCATCCGCAAACCAGTCCATTCAAGGTGTTGTGAGCCTCTTTCGGAGGAGCGCAAAACGGGCTGGATTTTAGACCCAACCTTTGGAGTTATTTCTATGTCGACGACCATGCGCGAAATGCTGGAAGCCGGTGTCCATTTCGGTCACCAAACGCGCTTCTGGAACCCCAAGATGGCCCCGTACATCTTCGGCCATCGCAACAAGATTCACATCATCAACCTGGAAAAGTCGCTTCCGATGTTCCAGGAAGCGATGAAGTACGCCAAACAGCTCACCGCCAACCGCGGCACCATCCTGATGGTCGGCACCAAGCGCCAGGCCCGCGAGATCGTGGCGGCCGAAGCGCGCCGCGCCGGCGTGCCCTTTGTCGACACCCGCTGGCTCGGCGGCATGCTGACCAACTTCAAGACCGTCAAGACCTCGATCAAGCGCCTGAAGGACATGAAGGCCCAGCAGGAAGCCGGCCTCGACAGCCTGAGCAAGAAAGAACAGCTCACCTTCACCCGCGAGATCGAGAAGCTCGAGAAGGACATCGGCGGCATCCAGGACATGGCTGCGCTCCCCGACGCCATCTTCGTGATCGACGTGGGCTTCCACAAGATCGCCGTGGCCGAAGCCAAGAAGCTCGGCATCCCGCTGATCGGCGTGGTCGATTCCAACCACTCGCCTGAAGGCATCGACTACGTGATCCCGGGCAATGACGACTCGTCCAAGGCCGTCACGCTGTACGCCCGCGGCATCGCCGACGCGATCATCGAAGGCCGCGCCAGCGCGGTCAGCGACGTGGTGAAGGCCGTGGCCGAAGGCAGCGGCGATGAATTCGTCGAAGTCGAAGAGGGCGCTTCCGCCTGATCGGCGCTCGCCCGAGCCTGAAGAAGGGGCTTTGTTGCCCCTTTTTTTTAACTTGATTTTCGCGGCGCCCGGTGCGGGCCGCCGCAACTGACAAACCGAACGGAGAAACGACATGGCAACAATCACCGCAAGCATGGTCGGCGAACTGCGCGCAAAGACCGACGCCCCGATGATGGAGTGCAAGAAGGCGCTGACCGAGGCCGACGGCAACATGGACAAGGCCGAAGAGCTGCTGCGCATCAAGCTCGGCAACAAGGCCGGCAAGGCCTCGGGCCGCATCACCGCCGAAGGCGTGGTCACGGCTTTCGTCGAAGGCGACGCCGGCGCCATGATCGAGATCAACTGCGAAACCGACTTCGTCACCAAGAACGACAGCTTCCTGGCCTTGGCCAATGCCGCGGCGATGCTGGTCGCCAAGCACAACCCGGCCGACCTGGCTGCGCTGGGTGCGCTGCCCTACGAGCAGGACGGCTTCGGCCCGACGCTGGAAGACGTGCGCAAGGGCCTGGTCGGCAAGATCGGCGAGAACATGAGCTTCCGCCGCTTCAAGCGCTTCGCCGGCAACGGCAAGCTGGCCTCGTACCTGCACGGCACGCGCATCGGCGTGATGGTCGAGTTCGAGGGCGACGACACCTCGGCCAAGGACGTTGCGATGCACATCGCCGCGATGAAGCCGGTGGCCATCTCCAGCGCCGACGTGCCGGCCGATCTGATCGAGAAAGAGCGCGCGGTCGCCGCCGGCAAGGCCGAGGAAGACCGCAAGGCCGCCGAAGCCGAAGGCAAGAAGCCGCAGCCGGCCGACATCGTGACCAAGCGCATCGAAGGCGGGGTTCAGAAGTACCTGAAGGAAGTCTCGCTGCACAACCAGGCTTTCGTGAAGAACGACAAGCAGACCGTGGAGCAGATGCTCAAGGCGGCGAACACCTCGATCAAGGGCTTCACGCTCTATGTGGTCGGCGAAGGCATCGAGAAGAAGGTCGACGACTTCGCGGCCGAAGTGGCGGCGCAGGTCGCTGCGGCCAAAGCGGCAGCCTGAGTGCCGCCCCCAGGCGACGGCGCGCACCGCGCGCTGCCGCTTTTTCGCAATCACGTTTTACACTCGCCCCGCCAACTCCAAAGGAACCCACCCATGTCCGACGCCCGACCAGCCCACAAGCGAATCTTGTTGAAGCTGTCGGGCGAGGCATTGATGGGTGACGACGCCTTCGGCATCAACCGGGCGACCATCGTGCGCATGGTCGGCGAAGTGGCCGAGGTGGTGAACATGGGCGTCGAGGTTGCCGTCGTGATCGGCGGCGGCAACATCTTCCGCGGCGTCGCCGGCGGCTCGGTGGGCATGGATCGCGCCACGGCCGACTACATGGGCATGCTGGCGACCGTCATGAACGCGCTGGCGCTGGCCGACGCGATGAACAAGCAGGGCTTGATCGCCCGCGTGATGTCGGCCATCGCGATCGAGCAGGTCGTGGAGCCCTACGTTCGCCCCAAGGCGCTGCAGTACCTCGAAGAGGGCAAGGTCGTGATTTTTGCGGCCGGCACCGGCAACCCCTTCTTCACGACCGACACGGCTGCGGCGCTGCGCGGCGCCGAGATCGGCGCGGAGCTGGTGCTCAAGGCCACCAAGGTCGACGGCGTCTATACCGCAGACCCCAAGAAGGACCTGAGCGCGACACGCTACGCCCGCTTGAGCTTCGACGAAGCCATCGCGCAGAATCTCGGCATCATGGACGCCACGGCCTTCGCGCTGTGCCGCGACCAGAACCTGCCGATCAAGGTGTTCTCGATCTTCAAGAACGGTGCGCTCAAGCGCGTCGTGATGGGCGAGGACGAAGGCACGCTGGTGCATGCCTGAAGAGGACCAAGAAGATGACCATTGCCGAAATCCGCGATGCGACCGACGCCAAGATGAATCAGTCGCTCGCCGCATTCCAGAACAACCTGACCAAGATCCGCACCGGCCGCGCCAATCCCGCGCTGCTGGACTCGGTCCACGTCGATTACTACGGCTCCTCGGTGCCGCTGTCTCAGGTAGCGAACGTTTCGCTGCTCGATTCGCGCACCATCAGCGTCCAGCCCTGGGAAAAGGGCATGGGCGCCAAGATCGAAAAGGCCATTCGCGAAAGCGATCTGGGCCTGAATCCCGCGTCGATGGGTGACCTGATCCGCGTGCCGCTGCCGCCGATGAGCGAAGAGCGCCGCAAGGAAATGACCAAGCTGGTGCGCAACGAGGGCGAGACCGCCAAGATCGCGACCCGCAACCTGCGCCGGGACGCCAATGATGCGATCAAGAAGCTGGTCAAGGACAAGCTGGCATCCGAAGACGATCAGAAGCGGGCCGAGGCCGAGATCCAGAAGGTGACCGATCGCCACATCGGCGAGATCGACCGGCTGGTGGCGGCCAAGGAAGCGGAGATCATGGCCGTCTGATGACGACATCACCTGCCATGCCCCACCACATTGCCATCGTCATGGATGGCAATGGCCGCTGGGCCACGCGCCGCTTTCTGCCGCGCGTCGCGGGGCACAAGCAGGGCGTCGAATCCTTGCGCCGTTGCGTCAAGGCCTGCGTCGACCGCGGCGTCGCGGTTCTCACCGTGTTCGCCTTCTCCTCCGAGAACTGGAACCGTCCCGTCGAGGAAGTGTCGGGGCTGATGGATCTGATGGTCGGTGCGCTTGGCCGCGAAGTACCGAAGTTGAGCCATGACGGCGTACGGCTGCATTTCATCGGCGAGCGCGGCGGCCTGTCCGAGAAAATCGCCGCCGGCCTGCTGCAGGCGGAGGCAGCGACGGCCCACAATACCCGGCTGGTGCTCAACGTCTGCTTCAACTACGGCGGCCGCTGGGATATCGCCCGCGCAGCGGCCCAGCTTGCCGCGCGCGGCGAGCCGCTGACCGAGGCCAACCTCGATGCGGCGATGGCGCTGTCGCACGTGCCCGACCCCGATCTGTTCATCCGTACCGGCGGCGAGCAGCGGCTGTCGAATTTCCTGCTGTGGCAGAGCGCCTATGCCGAGCTGTTCTTCAGCGACCGCCTCTGGCCCGAATTCGACGAGGCCGCCCTCGACGAAGCCATTGCTGCCTTCCAGCGCCGCGAGCGCCGCTTCGGCCAGACTTCCGCGCAGGTCGCGGGCAACGCATGGCGCGATCCGCAGGCAGCCTGAGCGAATGCTCAAACAACGCATCATCACTGCGATCGTCCTGCTGGCGATCCTGCTGCCGGCGCTTTTCTATCCGTCGCATGTGCCCTTTGCCTGCGTGATGCTGGCGCTGATCGCAGCCGCGGCCTGGGAGTGGGGGCGGCTCAACGGCTACGGGTCGAGAGTGTCGCTGTTCCTGGGGCTGGAGACGCTCGTGCTTTGCGCGCTGTCCTGGTGGCTGGGGCTGCTCGATCAGTCGCTGCTGCCTGTCTGGATCTTCGCCAGCGCCGCCTGGGTGCTCGGCGGGGCTGCGCTGCTGCGCGTCGCAGTGCCCGGCTGGCCGCGCGTGCCGAGGGGTCTGCGCCTGGTCGGCGGGCTGCTGGTGCTTTGGGTCGCGTGGCTGGCCGCGGTCAAGGCACGGATGGTCGGCATCAACTTCCTGCTGTCGATCCTCGTGCTGGTGTGGGTGGCCGACATCTTTGCGTACTTCGCGGGGCGCGCATTCGGACTCAGGTTCACGCGCAACAAGCTCGCGCCGGCCATCAGTCCCGGCAAGAGCTGGGAGGGTGTCTGGGGCGGCATGGCCGGCGTCCTGGTTCTGGCTCTGGCCTGGGTCTGGGCCGACGCGGCCGCCCAGCCCGCGGTGGCCAGCCTCTACACGCGGCTGGCCGAGCGCGGATGGTGGCTGCTGCTGGTCGGTGTGGTCTTTCTGGCGGCGATGAGCGTGGTGGGCGATCTGGTCGAGTCGCTGATCAAGCGCAGCGCGGGCGCCAAGGACAGCAGCACCCTGCTGCCGGGCCACGGCGGCGTGCTCGACCGCGTCGATGCCTTGCTGCCGACGCTTCCTATTGCCATGATGTTGGCCTTCCTGTGATGACATACCCTAGGCAACGCATCACGGTGCTCGGTTCGACCGGCTCGGTCGGCGTCAGTACGCTCGACGTGATCGCCCGGCATCCCGAGCGCTTCGAGGTGTTCGCGCTGTCGGCTGCAACCAAGGTCGACGAGCTGCTGGCCCAGTGCGTGCAGTTCTCGCCGAAGTTTGCGGTCATGGCGAGCCCGCCGCATGCCCGGCTGCTGGCCGAAAAGCTGAAACAGAGCGGCCTGTCCACGCGCGTGCTCCAGGGAGCGGACGCCATCGAGACGATCGCCTCGCACGAGGAATGCGATGCCGTGATGGCCGCCATCGTCGGCGCGGCCGGGCTCGGGCCCTGCCTCGCAGCCGCTCGCGCCGGCAAGCGGCTGCTGCTCGCCAACAAGGAGGCCCTGGTGGTCGGTGGCGAGCTGTTCATGCGCACGGTGCGCGAGGGCGGGGCGACGCTGCTGCCCATCGACAGCGAGCACTCGGCGATCTTCCAGTCGCTGCCGGAAGACCCGGCCACCTGGCCGCGGCGCATTGACAAGATCATCCTGACCGCCTCCGGCGGCCCGTTCCGCACGCGCTCGCCGGACACGCTCGGTGCCGTGACGCCCGAGCAGGCCTGCGCGCACCCGAACTGGGTCATGGGCCGCAAGATCTCGGTGGATTCCGCCACCATGATGAACAAGGCCCTCGAGGTGATTGAGGCGCGCCACCTGTTCGGCGTGGCGCCCGAGCAGATCGAGGTCGTGATCCACCCGCAGAGCGTGGTGCATTCGATGGTGCAATTCACCGACGCCTCGGTGATCGCGCAGCTCGGCACGCCCGACATGCGGGTGCCCATCGCCGTCGGGCTGGCCTGGCCCGAGCGCATCCAAAGCGGTGCCGCCCGGCTCGATTTCCGGCGGATGGCGGCGCTGACTTTCGATGCGCCCGATGCCCAGCTCTTTCCCGGCCTGGGACTCGCATGGCAGGCGTTGCGCGCAGCGCCGGGCACGACCGCTGTGCTCAATGCGGCCAACGAGGTGGCGGTCGAAGCATTCCTGCATCACCGCTTGCGCTTCGATCGTATCCATGCGGTGAACCTGGAAACTTTGGATGCGGTGCAGCCCTCCAACCCAGCATCGCTGGCCGACCTGCTGGCACTGGATGCCAGCGCCCGGGCTGCTGCCAACGCCGCAGCGCTTCGCTTCGCAGCCTGACTTTTCCATACCCCGGGGGTCTCCATGCTCACAGTCGTTGCCTTCATCGTCGCGCTCGGCTTGCTGATCGCGGTGCACGAGTACGGCCACTATCGGGTGGCGGTTGCATGCGGGGTCAAGGTGCTGCGCTTTTCGGTCGGCTTCGGCAAGACGCTGTATCGCTGGCAGCCCAAGCGCCAGCACCCGGGGCAGGACACGGAGTTCGTGATCGCCGCGTTCCCGCTCGGCGGCTACGTGAAGATGCTCGACGAACGCGAAGGGCCCGTGGCGCCCGAAGAGCGGCACCGCGCCTTCAACACCCAGCCGCTGCGTTCGCGCGCTGCCATCGTCGCCGCCGGTCCGATCGCCAATCTCCTGCTGGCCGTCGTGCTCTACACCGCGGTCAACTGGATCGGCGTCGAAGAGCCTGTCGCGAAGCTGGGCCAGCCGGTGGCCGCTTCGCTGGCCGAGCAGGCCGGTTTGCGCGGCGGCGAGCACGTCGCGCGCGCCGGCTTCGACGGCGACCTGGAGCCTGTGCAGTCCTTTGAAGACCTGCGCTGGCGCATGACGCGCGGAGCGCTCGACGGCCGCGATCTGACGCTCGAGATCGCAGGGGAGGGCGCGCGGCCTGCGCGCGAGATCGTGCTGCCGTTGAGCCGCATCGAGGCCAAGGATGCCGACGCGCAGATGTTCCGCAAGATCGGCGTCGTCGCACCGCTGACGCGCCCCGAGATCGGCGAGGTGATGGCAGGCGGCGCGGCGGAGCGCTCGGGCCTGCGCCGCGGCGATGTGGTGCGCTCGGTCGGCAGCACGGCCATCGTCGACGGCCAGCAATTGCGCGACGTGATCCGCGCCTCGGTCGAGGGTGGCCAGCCGCGCACGCAGACCTGGGAGATCGAGCGCGACGGTCAGATGCTCCGCGTCGAAGTCACGCCGGAGGTGCGCGACGAAGCTGCGGCCAAGGTCGGCCGTGTCGGTGCCTATGTCGGTGCGCCACCCGAGATGGTAACGGTGCGGCTGGGCGTGGTCGACGGCGTCTGGCGCGGCGTGGTCCGCACCTGGGAGGTGTCGACGCTCACCGTGCGCATGATGGGCAAGATGCTGATCGGCGAAGCCTCGATCAAGAACCTGAGCGGACCGCTGACGATCGCCGACTACGCGGGCAAGTCCGCCAGCATGGGTCTCACGCAATACCTGGTGTTCCTCGCCCTCATCAGCGTGAGTCTCGGCGTGTTGAACCTCATGCCGCTGCCGGTCCTCGATGGGGGGCACCTGATGTATTATCTTTGGGAGGGCCTGACCGGCAAGAGCGTCTCCGATGCATGGATGGAACGGTTCCAACGCGGGGGTGTCGCGTTGCTGCTGGTCATGATGTCGATCGCACTCTTCAACGATGTGACTCGACTCTTTGGTTAACTTTCTGCTGGCCCTTTCCGCGCCGGCTCAATTCACAGATGAACAATAAATTCAGTCGCTTTCGCCTGCGCAGCGTTGCCGCGGTGGTCGCCAGTGCACTCGCCGCCACGGCCGCCTGGGCCGTCGAGCCCTTCACGGTACGCGACATCCGGGTCGAAGGCCTGCAACGCGTGGAGCCCGGCACCATCTTCGCCTCGCTGCCGTTGCGCGTGGGCGACACCTACAGCGACGAGCGCGGCACGGCTGCCATCCGCGCGCTGTTCGACCTGGGCCTGTTCAAGGACGTGCGCATCGACGTCAGCGGCAACGTGCTGGTGGTGATCGTCGAGGAGCGCCCCACCATCGCCGACGTCGACTTCGTGGGCACCAAGGAGTTCGACAAAGCCGCGCTGCAGAAGGCGCTGCGCGAGGTCGGCCTGGCCGACGGCCGCCCCTACGACAAGGCCCTGGCCGACCGCGCCGAGCAGGAGCTCAAGCGCCAGTACGTCAGCCGCAGCCTGTACAACGCCCAGGTCGTCACCACCGTCACGCCGATCGAGCGCAACCGCGTCAACCTGACCTTCACCGTCACCGAAGGCGAGGCCGCGCGCATCCGCGAAGTGCGCATCGTGGGCAACAAGGCCTTCAGCGAAGGCACGCTGCTGGATCTCTTCGACCAGGACGCGGGCGGCTGGATGAGCTGGTACACCAAGAGCAACCAGTACTCGCGCGCCAAGCTCAACGCCGACCTGGAGACGCTGCGCTCCTACTACATCACGCGCGGCTACCTGGAGTTCCGCATCGACTCCACGCAAGTGGCGATCTCGCCGGACCGCCAGGACCTCGCGATCACGGTGAACCTCACCGAGGGCGAGAAGTTCGTGGTGGCCGGGGTCAAGATGGAGGGCAACTACCTCGGGCGCGAGGAGGAGTTCAAGTCGCTGGTGACGATCCAGCCCGGGGAGCCCTACAACGGCGAGCAGGTGACGGAGACCACCAAGGCCTTCACCGACTACTTCGGCACCTTCGGCTACGCGTTCGCGCGCGTGCAGGCGGAGCCCGAGATCGACCGCACCAACAACCGTGTGTCGCTGACGCTGAAGGCGGAGCCCTCGCGGCGGGTGTACGTGCGGCGGGTGGCCATCGGGGGCAACAACCGCACGCGTGACGAGGTGATCCGGCGCGAGTTCCGCCAGTACGAGGCGTCCTGGTACGACGGCGACAAGATCAAGCTGTCGCGCGACCGGGTGGACCGCCTGGGCTTCTTCACCGAGGTGAATGTGGAGACGCAGGAGGTGCCGGGCTCGCCGGACCAGGTCGACCTGACGATCAACGTGGCCGAGAAGCCGACCGGTACGCTGCAACTGGGCGCAGGTTTTTCCAGTGCCGAGAAGGTGTCGTTCACCTTCGGTATCGCGCAGGAGAATGTTTTCGGCTCCGGCAACTACCTCGGCCTTCAGGTCAACACCAGCAAATACAACCGGGCGCTCTCGCTGACGACCACCGATCCCTACTTCACCAAGGACGGCATCTCGCGCACCTTCGGCATCTACCACACGACCACGCGGCCCTACTACAGCGTCGACGGCGACTACCGGCTGGTCAATGAAGGCGCCACCATTAAATTCGGCGTGCCGTTCAGCGAAGTCGACACGGTCTTCTTCGGCATCGGATTGGAACGCTACCGCTTCGACCCGGGCGGCAACGTCGCCTTCCTGACACCGCAGTCGTACCGGAGGTACTTCGGTTGCAGCACCAGTGCCGCGGGTCTTGTCACCGGCTGTACCAACGACAGCGTCTGGGGCGTGCCGTTGACCATCGGCTGGTCGCGCGACGACCGCGACAGCGCGCTGCTGCCGACCCGCGGACGCCTGCAGCGCGCCAACCTCGAGGTGGGCGTGGGCGGCGACATGAAGTACCTGAAGACCAACTACCAGTATCAGCAGTTCTTTCCGATCAGCAAGCAGTACACCTTTGCGATCAACGGCGAGCTCGGCTATGGCAAGGAATACGGCGGCAAGTCGTACCCGATCTTCAAGAACTTCTACGCGGGTGGCCTGGGGTCGGTCCGCGGCTTCGAGCAGAACTCGCTGGGGCCCCGCGACGTGCCGCTGCTGGGGCAGACCGAAGGCGCGGCGCTGGGCGGCACCAAGAAGGCGATCTTCAACGCCGAACTCAGCACGCCGTTCCCGGGCGCCGGCAACGACCGCACGCTGCGCCTCTACGGCTTCTTCGACATCGGCAACGTGTTCGGCACGCGCGATGCCTTCTCGACCGACGCCCAGTGGAAGGCGGCGAAGAAGCTCCGCGCCTCGGTGGGCCTGGGCATCAGCTGGATCTCGCCGCTGGGGCCGCTGCGCCTGGCTTACGCCATCCCGGTCAGGCAGCAGGATGAAGACCTGACCGACCCGCTGCATCCGATCCCGAAGGATAGAATTCAACGCCTGCAATTCCAGATCGGAACCTCTTTCTAATGAATCCATTGCTTCGCGCCGCCGGTGCGCTGCTGATCCCCGCTTTCGCCCTCGCGGGCGGGCTCGCGCACGCGCAGGAAACTTTCCGCATCGGTTTCGTCAATCCCGATCGCGTGTTGCGTGAAGCGCAGCCTGCCAAGGCCGCGCAGGCGAAGCTCGAGTCCGAGTTCCTGAAGCGCGAGAAGGACCTGACGGGGCAGGGCGAAGCCCTCAAGGCTGCTTCCGAAAAGTTCGAGCGCGAGGCGCCGACCCTGTCCGAGAGCCAGCGCGTGGCCCGTCAGCGTGCCCTGGTCGACCAGGACCGTGACTTCCAGCGCCGCCGCCGCGAATTCCAGGAAGACCTCAACGCGCGCAAGAACGAAGAGCTGCAGCAGGTCTACGAACGCGCCAACCGCGTGGTCAAGCAGGTGGCAGAGGCCGAGAAGTACGACGCGATCCTGCAGGAAGCGATCTACATCAATCCGAAGCACGACATCACCGAGAAGGTGATCAAGGCGCTGAATGCGTCCACTTCTGCCGGCGGCAAATAGCGCAGCGAACCGGCGTGGCACTGCGGCTAGGCGCAATCGTTGAGGCCCTCGGGGGCGAACTGCAGGGTGACCCCGCGCTGTCGATCGAGCGGCTTGCGCCGTTGGCGACGGCGCAGGCCGACGCGCTCAGTTTCCTGAGCCATCCCAAGTACCGCAAGGAGCTCACTGCCTCGCAAGCAGGCTGCGTCATCGTGTCGCCTGCCATGCGGGAGCTGGCGGCCCAGCGCGGGTCGTTCATCGTGACGGCCGACCCCTACCTCTATTTCGCGCGTCTGACCCAGCTCTGGAAGCAATCTCATGCCAGGCCAGACAGCGCGCGCATCCATCCCAGCGCGGTGATCGACCCCGGCGCGCAGATTGACCCCAGCGCGCGTATCGGCGCACTGTGCGTCGTCGAGCGTGGCGCGCGCATCGGCGCAGAAACGGTGCTGAAGTCCAGGGTGACGGTGAGCGAGGACTGCGTCATCGGCGCGCGTTGCCTGCTGCATCCGGGCGTCGTGATCGGGGCCGACGGCTTCGGGCTCGCGCCGCACGAGGGCGCCTGGGTCAAGATCGAGCAGCTCGGCGCGGTACGCATCGGCGACGACGTGGAGATAGGCGCCAACACCTGCATCGATCGCGGTGCGCTCGAAGACACCGTGATCGAAGACGGCGTCAAGCTCGACAACCTGATCCAGATCGGCCACAACGTCCGCGTCGGCAAGCACACCGCCATGGCGGGCTGCGTCGGCGTGGCGGGCAGCGCGGACATCGGTGCGAACTGCACCATCGGCGGCGGCGCGATCGTGCTCGGCCACCTGAAGCTGGCCGATGGGGTGCACATTTCGGCCGCGACGGTGGTGACCCGGTCCATTCTCAAGCCCGGCCAGTACACCGGCGTGTTTCCCATCGACGACAATGCCGTCTGGGAGAAAAACGCCGCCACGCTCAAACAACTGCACGCTCTGCGCGAGCGCCTGAAGGCGCTTGAAAAACCGGTGGTGCAAGACAGAAAATCATGACGCTCGACATCCATCAGATCCTCAAACTGCTGCCGCACCGCTACCCCTTCCTGCTGGTAGACCGCGTGCTCGCGATGGAAAAGGGCAAGCGCATCACCGCGCTCAAGAACGTGACCATGAACGAGCCGTTCTTCAACGGCCACTTCCCGCACCGGCCGGTGATGCCCGGCGTGCTGATGCTCGAGGCGATGGCGCAGGCCGCGGCCCTGCTGTCCTTCCATTCGCTGGACATCGTGCCGGACGACAACACCGTGTACTACTTCGCGGCCATCGACGGCGCGCGCTTCAAGCGTCCGGTGGAGCCGGGCGACCAGCTGACGCTCGAGGTCGAGATCGAGCGCATGAAGGCCGGCATCTCGAAGTTCAAAGGGCGCGCGCTGGTCGGCAGCGAGCTGGCTTGCGAGGCCACCTTGATGTGCGCCATGCGCCAGATCAATTGATCGTGCTCGAGGCATGACGCAGGTTCATCCGACGGCCATCGTCGACCCCAAGGCCGAACTCGACCCGACGGTCAGCGTCGGCCCCTATGCCGTGATCGGTCCGCATGTGCGGGTCGGCGCCGGCACCACGATCGGCGCGCATTGCGTGATCGAGGGGCGCACTACCATCGGCCGCGACAACCGCATCTTCCAGTTCGCATCGCTGGGCGCCGTTCCGCAGGACAAGAAGTACGCGGGCGAACCGACCGAACTCGTGATCGGCGAGCGCAACACGATCCGCGAGTTCTGCACCTTCAACATCGGCGTGCCGGGGGCCGGCGGCGTGACGCGTGTGGGCAGCGACAACTGGATCATGGCCTACACGCACATCGCGCACGACTGCCGTGTCGACGACCACACCACGCTCGCCAACAACACGACGCTGGCGGGCCACGTGCACCTGGCGGACTGGGTGACGGTGGGCGGGCTGACCGGCATCCACCAGTTCGTCTCGGTCGGTGCCCACGCGATGATCGGTTTCGCCAGCGCGGTGGCGCAGGACGTGCCGCCTTTCATGCTGGTCGACGGCAATCCGCTGGCGGTGCGCGGCTTCAATGTGGTCGGCTTGCGCCGCCGCGATTTCTCCGCGGCACGGATCGCGGCCGTCAAGCAGATGCACCGGCTGCTGTACCGTCAGGGCAAGACGCTCGAGGAGGCCCGTGCCGCCATCGAGGCCCTGGCCATCGAAGTACCCGAATCGGCCGCCGATGTCGCGATGATGAGCGGCTTCCTGTCCAGCGCCACGCGCGGCATCGCGCGCTAGGGCACCGCATGTCGGAGGTACAGCGACAGTTTGCGCTGGTCGCGGGCGAGCCCTCGGGCGACCTGCTGGCCGGGCTGCTGCTCGACGGCTTGCTCTCGCGCTGGCCGGCCATGAAGGCCGTCGGCATCGGCGGCCCGCAGATGTTGGCGCGCGGCTTCGAGAGCTGGTGGCCGCAGGAAAAACTGGCGGTGCGCGGCTATGTCGAGGTGCTGCGCCACTACGCCGAAATCGCCGGCATCCGGCGCCGGCTCCGTGCCCGGCTGCTGCTTGACCGGCCCGAACTCTTCATTGGCGTCGATGCGCCGGACTTCAATCTGGACCTCGAAGCCGCGTTGCGGGCCAGCGGCACGAAGACGGCGCATTTCGTCTGCCCCTCGATCTGGGCCTGGCGCCCGGAACGCGCGGAGAAGCTGCGCACAGCGGCCGATCATGTGCTGTGCATCTTTCCGTTCGAGCCCGCGCTGCTGGCCGAACACGGGATCGCAGCAAGCTACGTTGGCCATCCGATCGCCAACGTGATCCCGATGACGCCCGACCAGGCGGGCGCACGCGCCGCGCTGGGATTGGACGCGGAAGCGCCGGTCGTCGCCTTGCTGCCGGGCAGCCGGCGCTCGGAGATCCGCTACCTCGCCGCAGGCTTTTTCGAAGCGGCCACGCTGATGCTGCGCGAGCGGCCTGAACTTCAGTTCATCGCGCCCGTGCTGCCGGGCCTCCGGGACGAGGTCGAGCAACTGCTGCAGGCCAGCGGCATGGCCGGCCGCGTGAAACTGCTCGACGGCCGTTCGCACGCCGCGCTCGCGGCCTGCGACGCCACCCTGATCGCCAGCGGGACCGCGACGCTCGAAGCCGCGCTGTTCAAGCGGCCGATGGTGATCGCCTACAACATGAACAAGCTTTCGTGGGCGCTCATGCGCCGCAAGCAGCTGCAGCCCTGGGTGGGTCTGCCGAACATCCTGTGCGGCGAATTCGTCGTGCCCGAACTGCTGCAGGAGGCGGCGACGCCCCAGGCGATGGCCGACGCGACGCTCGCCTGGCTTGCCTCGCCGGACAAGGTTCACGCCTTGCAACAACGTTTTTGCACGCTGCATGTCGAATTGCAGCGCGATACGCCGACACTGTGCGCCGATGCGATCCAGAAAGTTCTTGAAGGCTGAGCAGGCCACGCTCGCTTGGGACGCTCCCGGGCTCCTGGCCGGCGTCGACGAGGCCGGCCGCGGCCCGCTGGCCGGCCCGGTCGTTGCCGCGGCCGTGATCCTCGACGACGAGCGGCCGATCCGTGGCCTGGCCGATTCGAAGACCCTGACCGCGCTGCAGCGCGAGCGCCTGAACGACCAGATCCTGGCCAAGGCGCTGTGCTGCTCGGTGGCGCAGGCCAGCGTGGAGGAGATCGACACCCACAACATCCTCCAGGCGACGATGCTGGCCATGCGGCGCGCGGTCGAGGGCCTGCGGCTGAAGCCGGCAAAGGTGCTGGTCGACGGCAACCGGCTGCCCAGGCTGGACGTGCTGGCCGAGGCCGTCGTCGGCGGCGACGCGCGCGTGAAGGCGATCTCGGCCGCCTCGATCCTGGCCAAGGTGCACCGTGACCGGCTCTGCCAGGAACTGCACGCCGAATTCCCGCACTATGGCTTCGCGGGCCACAAGGGCTATGGCACGCCAGAGCACCTGGAGGCGCTGTTGCGCCACGGCGCTTGCGTGCATCACCGCAGATCCTTCAGCCCGGTCGCTGCCGTACTCGCACGCGCGACGGGGCAGACGGAGCCCATGACGGCGGCGATGTTGAGCGAAATGGTCGCGGAAACGACCCAGATCGAGGTGCGGATCGCCCCATGACCGCGGACGAGGTCAGCCACATCACGTCGCGGGACAACCCGCTCCTGAAGGAATTGCGCAAGCTGGCGCACGACCCGGGTGCCTACCGCAAGGCGGGCCGGGTCTGGCTCGAAGGCGATCACCTGTGCCGCGCCGCGCGCGAGCGCGGCGTCCGGCCGGCCGTGGCGGTCTTTGCCGAGTCGCTGTGGCCTTCGGCGCGCTCCGAATGGAGCGGGGCGGCGGCCAAGACCGTGGTGCTGGCCGATGCCTTGCTCGCCGGCGTGAGCGGTCTGGAGTCGCCCGCGCCGATGGGCTTCGTACTCGAACTGCCGGCGTCGCCGGCGGTCACCCCCGATGCGCCCACCGTGGTGCTCGATCGCCTCCAGGATGCCGGCAATGTCGGCTCCATCCTGCGCAGCGCGGCGGCCTTCGGCTTCGGCCAGGTGATCGCGCTCAAGGGCACCGCCGCGCTATGGGCGCCCAAGGTGCTGCGTGCCGGCATGGGTGCGCATTTCGGGCTGCAGCTGATCGAGGGCGCGGACATCCAGATGCTGGATGCGCTGACTGTGCCCTGGATCGCCACCAGTTCGCACCGCGGCGACTGGCTGCATCGCACGCAGCTGCCGTACCCGTGCGCCTGGTTGATGGGGCACGAAGGGCAGGGCGTTTCCGCCATTCTGGAGACGCGCGCCGCCCGGCACGTGCGCATTGCGCAGCCGGGCGGCGAGGAGTCGCTCAACGTCGCGGCGGCGGCGGCGATCTGCCTGCATGCGAGTGCCGCCGCGGCCAAGGGATAAGCCCGCGCCGGCTATAATCAAGGGCTTTCCCGCTCACACCCCGCCCACAGCGCACGCAAGCCAACTCCTCGACGAAAGTCGCAGCCCAAAGTCACTTCTTGGGTTCGCTTTGGGCGTCATCCATCCGGAGATCCCAGTGCTTTTGTCTCTCAAGGGAAATTTCCCGCCCGCCATCCTGGCGCTTGCAGACGGCACGGTCTTTCTCGGCAACTCGATCGGCGCCCAAGGCGCCACCACTGGCGAAGTGGTGTTCAACACCGCCATGACCGGTTACCAGGAAATCCTGACCGACCCGAGCTATTGCCAGCAGATCGTGACGCTCACGTATCCGCACATCGGCAACTACGGCGTCAACGAGGAAGACATCGAGTCCGACAAGATCCATGCCGCTGGCCTGATCATCAAGGACCTGCCGCTGGTCGCGTCCAACTTCCGCAAGACGGCCACGCTGACCGACTACCTGGTGCGCGGCAACACGGTCGCCATCGCGAACATCGACACGCGCAAGCTCACGCGCCATCTGCGCACGAACGGCGCCCAGAACGGCTGCATCCTCGGCCTCGCTGCGGGCGAGGCCGTGACGCAGGCGCTGATCGACAAGGCCGTGGCCGCTGCCCGGGCCGTACCCAGCATGTCCGGGCTCGACCTGGCCAAGGTGGTGTCGGTCGAGGAGACCTACGAGTGGACGCAGACCGAGTGGAAACTCGGTGCCGGATACGGCGTGCAGATCACGCCCAAGTTCCACGTCGTGGCCTTCGACTACGGCGTCAAGAAGAACATCCTGCGCATGATCGCCCAGCGCGGCGCACGCATCACGGTAGTGCCGGCACAGACGCCGGCGGCCGACGTGCTCAAGCTGCGTCCGGACGGCATCTTCCTGGCCAACGGCCCGGGCGACCCCGAGCCCTGCGACTACGCCATCGAGGCCACGCGCGAACTGATCGAAACCGGCATTCCGGTCTTCGGCATCTGCCTGGGCCACCAGATCATGGCGCTCGCCTCCGGCGCGAAGACCTTCAAGATGAAGTTCGGCCATCACGGCGCCAACCATCCCGTGAAAGACCTGGACAACGGCCGCGTGAGCATCACGAGCCAGAACCACGGCTTCGCGGTAGACGAGAAGACGCTGCCCGCCAACCTGCGGCCCACCCACATCAGCCTGTTCGACAACACGCTGCAAGGCCTGGCACGCACCGACAAGCCGGCCTTCTGCTTCCAGGGCCATCCGGAGGCCTCGCCCGGGCCTCACGACATCGGCTACCTGTTCGACCGCTTCACGGCACTCATGCAAAGTCACAAAGAAGGACAGAAGAATGCCTAAGCGCACCGACCTCCAGAGCGTTCTCATCATCGGCGCCGGCCCGATCATCATCGGCCAGGCCTGCGAGTTCGACTACTCCGGCGTGCAGGCCTGCAAGGCACTGCGCGAGGAGGGCTACAAGGTCATCCTGATCAACAGCAACCCCGCGACGATCATGACCGACCCGGCCACGGCCGACGTGATCTACATCGAGCCGATCACCTGGCAGACGGTCGAAAAAATCATCGTCAAGGAACGCCCCGACGCCATCCTGCCGACCATGGGCGGGCAGACCGCGCTCAACTGCGCGCTCGACCTCTGGCGCAACGGCGTGCTCGACAAGTACAAGGTGGAGCTGATCGGCGCCACGCCCGAGGCGATCGACAAAGCCGAAGACCGGCTGAAGTTCAAGGACGCGATGACCAAGATCGGCCTGGGTTCGGCGCGCTCGGGCATCGCCCACTCGCTCGACGAAGCCTGGGCGGTGCAGAAGACGGTCGGCTTCCCGGTGGTGATCCGCCCCAGCTTCACGCTCGGCGGCACCGGCGGCGGCATCGCCTACAACCCGGAAGAGTTCGAGACCATCTGCAAGCGCGGCCTCGAAGCCTCGCCGACCAACGAGCTGCTGATCGAGGAGTCGCTGCTCGGCTGGAAAGAGTACGAGATGGAGGTGGTGCGCGACAAGGCGGACAACTGCATCATCGTCTGCTCGATCGAAAACCTGGACCCGATGGGCGTGCACACCGGCGACTCGATCACGGTCGCCCCTGCCCAGACCCTGTCGGACAAGGAATACCAGATCCTGCGCAACGCCTCGCTGGCCGTTCTGCGCGAGATCGGCGTCGACACCGGCGGCTCCAACGTGCAGTTCTCGATCAATCCGAAGGACGGCCGCATGGTCGTGATCGAGATGAACCCGCGCGTCTCGCGCTCCTCCGCGCTGGCTTCCAAGGCCACAGGCTTCCCGATCGCCAAGGTCGCGGCCAAGCTGGCCGTGGGCTATACGCTCGACGAGCTGCGCAACGAGATCACCGGCGGCGCCACGCCGGCGAGCTTCGAGCCCAGCATCGACTACGTGGTCACGAAGATCCCGCGTTTCGCCTTCGAGAAGTTTCCGCAGGCCGACTCGCGCCTGACCACGCAGATGAAATCGGTGGGCGAGGTGATGGCCATGGGCCGCACCTTCCAGGAGTCGTTCCAGAAGGCGCTGCGTGGGCTGGAGGTCGGCGTCGACGGGCTCAACGAGAAGACGCAGGACCGCGAAGTGCTCGAAAAAGAGCTCGGCGAGCCCGGCCCCGACCGCATCTGGTACGTCGGCGATGCCTTCGCCATGGGCCTCTCCGTCGACGAAGTGTTCGCGCTGACCAAGATCGACCCCTGGTTCCTGGTGCAGATCGAGGAGATCGTGAAGATCGAGCTCGAGCTCGAAACCAAGTCGCTGGACGACATCGACAAGAGCACCCTGCTCGCGCTGAAGAAGAAGGGCTTCTCGGACCGCCGTCTCGCCAGGCAGCTCAGGACCACCGACACCGCGGTCCGCGAGAAGCGGCGCGCGCTCGGCGTGCGCCCGGTCTACAAGCGCGTCGACACCTGTGCGGCCGAGTTCGCGACCAACACCGCCTACATGTACTCGACCTACGAGGACGAGTGCGAAGCCGCGCCGACGGACAAGAAGAAGATCATGGTGCTCGGCGGCGGCCCCAACCGCATCGGCCAGGGCATCGAGTTCGACTACTGCTGCGTGCATGCGGCACTCGCGATGCGCGAGGACGGCTACGAGACCATCATGGTCAACTGCAATCCGGAGACCGTCTCGACCGACTACGACACCAGCGACCGCCTCTACTTCGAGCCGCTCACGCTCGAGGACGTGCTCGAGATCGTCGACAAGGAAAAGCCGACCGGCGTGATCGTGCAGTACGGCGGCCAGACGCCGCTCAAGCTCGCGCTCGACCTCGAAGCCAACGGCGTGCCGATCATCGGCACCAGCCCCGACATGATCGACGCGGCCGAAGATCGCGAGCGTTTCCAGAAGCTGCTGAATGAGCTCCAGCTGCGCCAGCCGCCGAACGCGACCGCGCGCACCGAGGCGGAAGCGCTCGAGAAAGCCGCCCAACTGGGCTATCCGCTGGTGGTGCGCCCCAGCTATGTGCTCGGCGGCCGCGCGATGGAGATCGTGCACGAGCAGCGCGACCTCGAACGCTACATGCGCGAAGCCGTCAAGGTCAGCAACGATTCGCCGGTGCTGCTGGACCGCTTCCTGAACGACGCCGTGGAATGCGATGTCGACTGCTTGCGCGATGCCGAGGGCAACACCCTGATCGGCGGCGTGATGGAGCACATCGAACAGGCCGGTGTGCACTCCGGCGACTCCGCCTGCTCGTTGCCGCCCTACAGCCTCAAGGCCGATACCGTGGCCGAGCTCAAGCGGCAAAGCGCCGCCATGGCCAAGGCGCTCAATGTCGTCGGCCTCATGAACGTGCAGTTCGCGATCCAGGAAAAGGACGGACGGGACGTCATCTACGTGCTCGAAGTGAATCCGCGCGCCTCGCGCACGGTGCCCTACGTGAGCAAGGCCACCGGCATCCAGCTGGCCAAGGTGGCGGCGCGCTGCATGGCGGGCCAGTCGCTGGTTTCGCAGGGCGTCACGCGCGAAGTCACGCCGCCGTACTTCAGCGTCAAGGAGGCGGTGTTCCCCTTCGTCAAGTTCCCCGGCGTGGACACCATCCTCGGCCCGGAGATGAAGTCGACTGGCGAAGTGATGGGCGTGGGCAAGACCTTCGGCGAGGCGTTCGTGAAGTCGCAACTCGGCGCCGGCACGCATCTGCCGAAGTCGGGCAAGGTGTTCATCTCGGTCAAGAACAACGACAAGGCACGCGCGGTGGAAGTGGCGCGTGGCCTGGCTGCGCTGGGCTTCGAACTGATCGCGACCAAGGGCACCGCCGCCGCCATCAACGCGGCGGGCATCGCCTGCGCCGTGGTGAACAAGGTGACCGAGGGTCGCCCGCACATCGTCGACATGATCAAGAACAACGAGATCGCGCTGGTCATCAACACGGTGGAAGAGCGCCGCAACGCGATCACCGACTCGCGCCAGATCCGCACCTCGGCGCTGCTGGCCCGCGTGACCACCTTCACCACCATCTTCGGCGCCGAAGCCGCGGTCGAAGGCATGCGGCACATGGACGAACTCGACGTGATCTCGATCCAGGAAATGCACGCGCAACTCGCGCAGTTCGCGCTCGCCTGAAGAGTTGTCCATGGAAACGCAGCTCGTCGAGCTCGACCTGGCCGACTGGAACGGCGCTGCGCCGAACGATGCGTGGATCGCCGCGCTCGAGGCTGGCAAGGTGCTGTATTTCCCGCGGCTCCCCTTCGAGCTGCGGCCTGAAGAACGGGCCTTGTTCTCGCCCGCGGTGCTGTCGCCAGGCGTCCGCAACATCAGTCTGGATGCCGAAGGGCGCCTGAAGGGCGTGGCGGGCGACGAGGGCGTGCAGCAGGCCGTGGCGGCAATGGTCGGGCGTTTTCGTGCGCAGTCGCAGCAGCTGATCCACGGATTGCTGCCGCACTACACGCCGGCCCTGCGGCTGGCGCCGACCAGCTACCGCCCGGCGCAGGTGGAAACACGCGTCCAGTCGTGGCGGGCCGACGACCGGCGGCTGCACATCGACTCGTTCCCGTCGCGCCCCAACTACGGCGAGCGCATCCTGCGTGTGTTCACCAATGTCAATCCCGAGGGCGCGCCGCGCGTCTGGCGGGTCGGTGAGCCCTTCGAGACCGTGGCCAAGCGCTTCCTGCCGCGTGCCAAGCCTTACTCGCGCTGGCAGGCCCGCATGCTGCGGGCGCTGCGCGTCACCAAGTCCTTGCGCAGCGAATACGACCATCTGATGCTGCAACTGCACGACGGCATGAAGTCCGACCTGGAGTACCAGAAGAACGCGCAGCAGCAAACCGTGCCGTTCCCGGCCGGATCGGTATGGGTGTGCTTCTCGGACCAGACCTCGCATGCCGTGATGTCCGGCCAGTACATGCTCGAGCAGACGCTGCACCTGCCCGCCGCAAGGCAATACAATCCCGATTCGAGCCCGCTCGCCATCCTGAGCCGGCTGACCGGACGTCAACTCGTCTGATCTTTTTCCTTCCATGAACCGCCGAACGGCAGCGTTCGGCGGTTTCGCTTTCTGGAGAGACAAAACATGGCCACCACCATTCCGATTACCAAGCGCGGTGCGGAGAAACTTCGTGACGAGCTGCAACGCCTGAAGTCCGTCGAGCGGCCCGCCATCATCACGGCGATCGCCGAGGCCCGCGCCCAGGGCGACCTCAGCGAGAACGCAGACTACGACGCCGCCAAGGAGCGCCAAGGCTGGATCGAAGGCCGCATCAAGCAGATCGAGGGCATGCTCTCGAACGCCCAGGTCATCGATCCCTCCGACCTCGATGCGGGCGGCAAGGTCGTTTTCGGTTCGACAGTCGAACTGGAAGATGAAGACAGCGGCGACGCGGTCAAGTACCAGATCGTCGGCGAGGACGAAGCCGACCTGAAGCTCGGCCTCATCAACGTCTCCAGCCCGATCGCGCGCGCGCTGATCGGCAAGGAAGAGGGCGATACCGCCGAGGTGCAGGCACCGGGCGGGGTGAAGCGCTACGAGATCGTCGGCGTCAGCTACCTCTGAATTCACGGGTGAAGGACCGCGTCGCGCTGCTTTTGGCAGCCCTCTGGTGGGGCAGCCTGACGACGATCGGCTTCCTGGTCGTGCCGATGCTGTTCGCCAAGCTCGGGAATCCGGCCATGGCGGGCAATTTCGCGGGACGGCTGTTCGCGGCCCAGAGCTGGGTTGCGTTGGCCTGCGGACTGGCGCTCCTGACCTATTTCAGGTCGAAGATCCAAGACCGCGTGGATCGATCGTCACGCGTCGCCGTTGCCTGGATCGTCGTGGCACTGCTGCTGGCGCTGCTGCAGGAATACGCCGTCGCGCCCCGCATCCTGGCGCGGGAGAACCTCGGGCTCTGGCACTCGCTCGGCAGTGCCATGTACCTCGGCCAGTGGCTCTGCGCCGGAGTGCTGCTCTGGCGCATGGGGCGCCGCCCCGACTGATCAGGCCTTCCAGAAGCTGGTGATCCAGCGCGCCGGCCGGATGAAGCGGAAGCGCCGGTTGCGCCGCCCGGCCAGCGCGTCGGGCGGATTGCATTCCCCGTGGAAGACCATGATGCGCGCGCCTTCGGGCACGAAGGGCTCGCGCCAGTAGTTGGTGGGCCAGGTCGGAATGCCGTGGTACTTGAAGCTCGGACACCACTCGGCCGGCCAGTAGGCCAGCTTGCCCTGGTGGTAGAGAAAATCCGACAGGTAGGTCTGCTCGTTGCGGTACTCGGCCTGCACCGCATCCATGTTCTCGCGGAAATGCGCCAGCACGTCGGGATGTGCGCCGAGCTCGAAGCGGTACACCGACGAATTGCCCGTGATGCGCCGGCGCCGCCAGGGACGGGCGTAGTCGTGAATGATCAGGAACTCGCCGGGATGCTCGAAAAAGGCGTCCAGGCTGCCCACGACGACCACGTCGAGATCGATGAACAGCGCCCGGCCGCGCAGGCCGTAGAGGTCCCGTTCGAAGGTGGTCAGCTTCTTCCAGGCGCGGTCGACCTGTCCCGGCTTGAGCTCGAGGTCCAGCGGCGGGATCGGAAAGCACTGCACCTCGCTTCGGATGCCCTGGCTGTCGTCGGTCAGGCAGACGAAGTTGAAGTCGCCGCTCAGGTGGCGACGCACCATCGCGTAGAGGCGGTTGACGTAGTCGGGCCCGTATTTCGTGCCCCATTTCATGCAGAGGATGTGACGCTGCGGCGCTGCCGTTGGCTCGATCGGCATCCTCAGTCCGCCTGGCGACGCTTCTTGACCGACAGCGGCTTCTTGGCCTTGGCACGCTTGATGGTGCCGCCGGGCGTCAGCCGCTGGTTGCCGAGCACCCGAAGCGTCTTGATCTCCGGGCGCTGTCCTCCGCGCTTGCTGTACTTGATCACCTTGACGTCGCGCGGACCCGGCATGCGGTCCTCGTCGATCTCGCGCGCTTTTTCGGGGATGGGGCGCCAGAGCACGAGCAGCTTGCCGATGTGCTGGATCGGCGCCGCGTTCAGGTCCTCGGCCAGGGTTTGCAGCATGGCTTCGCGGGCCGGGCGGTCGTCGGAGAAAACGCGCACCTTGATCAGGCCGTGGGCCTTGAGCGCGGCATCGGCTTCCTTCTTGACGGCCGGCGTCAGCCCGTCGCCGCCGATCATGACGATCGGGTCCAGATGGTGCGCTTCGGAGCGGTGCACCTTGCGCTGCGCAGGGGTAAGTTGAATGGCGGGCATCCCCGTATTATCGAGCGTCAATGAATCCCAAACCCAAAGCCAAGAAGCTCAACAAGGCGTGGCTGCATGACCACATCAACGACCCCTACGTGAAGCTGGCCACGCGGGAGGGATACCGGGCCCGCGCGGCCTACAAGCTCAAGGAAATCGACGAGACGCTGGGCCTGATCCGGCCGGGGCAACTGGTGGTCGACCTGGGCTCGACGCCCGGCGCCTGGAGCCAGTATGTGCGGCGCAGGCTGTCGCCGAGCGGGGCAGCGGCCGGCGAGCTGGACGGCATCATCATCGCGCTCGACATCCTGCCGATGGAGCCGATCGAGGGCGTGACCTTCCTGCAGGGCGACTTCCGCGAGGCCGAAGTGCTGGAGCGGCTTGCGCAGGCCATGGACGGCCGGCTCGCCGACGTCGTCGTGTCCGACATGGCGCCCAACCTGTCGGGCATCGCCTCGGCCGACGCAGCCCGCGTCGCGCATCTGATCGAGCTTGCAATCGACTTCGCGCGCCACCACATGAAGCCTGAAGGCGCACTGGTCGCCAAACTTTTCCACGGCAGCGGCTACAGCGAGCTGACGCAGCTGTTCAAGAGCAACTTCCGGGTGGTAAAGCCCTTGAAACCCAAGGCTTCGCGCGACAAATCGTCGGAGACCTTCATGGTGGGCATCGGGCTCAAGAACGTCGATACGAATTGATACCCGGGCGCCGGCCGGCATTTGCCTCCAAAACCGTGCGCGTCCTATGGCTGCTATAGGGAAATTCCGGCATTTCGCAGGTTGAAAAGCCTAAAATGGGTGCCAATTGCGTGCCCTAGCGCGTTTTTTGTTTTTCGTGTCACGCGCTTTCGACTGGAGCTTCGTTTGAACAATCAGTGGTTTTCCAAAGTTGCCGTCTGGCTCGTCATTGCGATGGTGTTGTTCACTGTGTTCAAGCAGTTCGACACCCGCGGCGTCGCCGGCGCCGGCAATGTCGGTTACTCCGACTTCCTCGAGGAAGTCCGCAGCAACCGCATCAAGAGCGCGACCATCCAGGAAGGCCAGGGCGGCAGCGAGATCGTCGCGATCACCAATGACGACCGCAAGATCCGCACGACGGCCACCTACCTCGACCGCGGCCTGGTCGGCGACCTGATCGCCAATAACGTCAAGTTCGACGTCAAGCCGCGCGAAGAGGGCTCGCTCCTCATGACGCTGCTGGTGAGCTGGGGTCCGATGCTGCTGCTGATCGGCGTCTGGGTCTATTTCATGCGCCAGATGCAGGGCGGCGGCAAGGGCGGCGCCTTCAGCTTCGGCAAGAGCAAGGCGCGCATGCTCGACGAAAACAACAACCAGGTCACCTTCGCCGACGTCGCAGGCTGCGACGAGGCCAAGGAGGAAGTGAAGGAGGTCGTCGACTTCCTGAAGGACCCGGCCAAGTTCCAGAAGCTCGGCGGCCGCATCCCGCGCGGCCTGCTGCTGGTCGGGCCGCCCGGCACCGGCAAGACCTTGCTGGCCAAGGGCATCGCCGGCGAGGCCAAGGTGCCGTTCTTCTCGATTTCCGGTTCGGACTTTGTCGAGATGTTCGTCGGCGTGGGCGCGGCCCGTGTGCGCGACATGTTCGAGAACGCCAAGAAGAACGCCCCCTGCATCATCTTCATCGACGAAATCGACGCCGTCGGTCGCCAGCGCGGTGCGGGCCTGGGCGGCGGCAACGACGAGCGCGAGCAGACGCTCAACCAGATGCTGGTCGAGATGGACGGTTTCGAAACCAATCTCGGCGTGATCGTGGTCGCTGCGACCAACCGCCCTGACATCCTGGACGCCGCGCTGCTGCGCCCGGGCCGTTTCGACCGCCAAGTCTACGTGACGCTGCCGGACATCCGCGGCCGCGAGCAGATCCTCAACGTGCACATGCGCAAGGTGCCGCTCGGCCAGGACGTGAACCCGAGCATCATCGCGCGCGGCACCCCGGGCATGTCGGGCGCCGACTTGGCCAACCTGTGCAACGAGGCCGCGCTGATGGCTGCGCGCCGCAATGCGCGCGTGGTCGAGATGCAGGACTTCGAGAAGGCCAAGGACAAGATCTTCATGGGCCCCGAGCGCAAGAGCATGGTCATGCCCGAGGAAGAGCGTCGCAACACGGCCTACCACGAGTCCGGCCACGCGCTGATCGGCAAGCTGCTGCCCAAGTGCGACCCGGTCCACAAGGTCACCATCATTCCGCGCGGCCGCGCGCTGGGCGTGACGATGAGCCTGCCGGCGCAGGACCGCTACAGCTACGACCGCGAGTACATGCTGAACCAGATCAGCATGCTGTTCGGCGGCCGTATCGCCGAAGAAGTGTTCATGCACCAGATGACCACCGGCGCCAGCAACGACTTCGAGCGTGCCACGCAGATCGCGCGCGACATGGTGATGCGCTACGGCATGACCGAATCGCTGGGCCCGATGGTCTACGCCGAGAACGAGGGCGAAGTCTTCCTCGGCCGCTCGGTCACCAAGACCACCAACATGAGCGAGTCGACCATGCAGAAGGTCGATGCCGAGGTGCGCCGCATCATCGACGAGCAGTACGCCCTGGCGCGCCGCCTGATCGAGGAGAACAGCGACAAGATGCACGCCATGGCCAAGGCGCTGCTCGAATGGGAAACCATCGACACCGAGCAGCTCGACGACATCATGGCCGGCCGCGCACCGCGTCCGCCCAAGGACTGGACGCCGCGCATCCCGCCCTCGGGCGGCGGCAGCGGCGGTACGCCGGCGGTGAACCCGGATCCGGCGCCGACAGCGGCTTGAGCATGATGCTTTGGCTATCGACGGGGCCTCTGGCCCCGTTTTTTCTTTGGAAGGGCGTATGACGATCTGGCGCACGACGCGCTTTGCCATCGACCTCGCGCAGCCGCGCGTGATGGGCATCGTCAACGTCACGCCCGATTCCTTTTCCGACGGCGGCGCCCATGCCTCGACCGAAGCCGCGGTGCGGCATTGCGTTCAACTGGTGGAAGAGGGCGCCGACATCCTCGACATCGGCGGCGAGTCCACGAGGCCCGGAAGTCCTGCCGTACCGCTGGCGGAGGAACTGGATCGCGTGCTGCCGGTGGTGAGCGAGGCGGTGAAGTTGGGCGTGCCGGTCTCGGTCGATACCTACAAACCCGAGGTGATGCGCGCGGTGCTGGAGCTCGGTGCCGACATCGTCAACGACGTGTGGGCGCTGCGGCAACTCGGCGCACGGCAGGCCGTGGCAGCGCATCCCTCGTGCGGTGTCTGCCTGATGCACATGCACCGCGACCCGCAGACCATGCAGGCGGCCCCCATGGAGGGCGACGTGCTCCCCGCGGTGCGTGCCTTCCTGACGCAGGGTGCGAAGGAACTGCTGGCGTTGGGCGTCGGTTCGGATCGCATCGTGCTCGACCCGGGCATCGGTTTCGGCAAGACCGTGGCGCAGAATTTCGCCTTGCTCGCACGCCAGCAGGAGCTGCTCGCCGCCGGCTGGCCGCTCTTGATCGGTTGGTCGCGCAAGTCCTCGCTCGGCGCCGTCACCGGCATCGAATCGGCGGCCGAGCGCATGGTGCCCAGCGTGGCGGCGGCGGTCTTGGCCGTCGAGCGCGGCGCATCGATCCTGCGCGTGCATGATGTGCGCGAAACGGTCGCCGCGCTGGCCGTATGGCGCGCGATGAAACGACAACAACAAGCACTGCAGGAGCCACATCCATGACAAGAAAATACTTCGGCACCGACGGCATCCGCGGCACGGTCGGCCAGGCGCCGATCACGCCCGACTTCGTGCTGCGGCTCGCGCATGCCGTCGGCCGCGTGCTCAAGAAGACGGAGGCGCGCCCGACCGTGCTGATCGGCAAGGACACGCGCATCTCGGGCTACATGCTGGAGTCGGCGCTCGAATCGGGCTTCAACTCGGCCGGCGTCGACGTGGTGCTGCTGGGGCCACTGCCGACACCGGGCGTGGCCTACCTGACGCGCGCACAGCGGGCCAGCCTGGGTGTCGTGATCAGCGCCAGCCACAACGCCTATCCGGACAACGGCATCAAGTTCTTCAGCGCACATGGCACCAAGCTCAGCGACGAATGGGAGCTGGCGGTCGAAGCCGCGCTCGAAGAGCCGCCCGTCTGGGCCGATTCGGCACAGCTCGGCAAGGCGCGCCGGCTCAACGATGCGCCGGGCCGCTACATCGAATTCTGCAAGAGCACCTTTGCCAACGACCTGACGCTGCGCGGTCTGAAGCTGGTGGTCGACGGTGCCCACGGCGCTGCCTACCAGGTGGCACCGCAAGTGTTCCATGAGCTCGGTGCGGACGTGATCAGCATCGGCTGCGCGCCCGACGGCCTAAACATCAACAAGGGCTTCGGCGCCACGCATCCCCAGGCGCTGATCGATGCGGTCCGGGCGCAGGGCGCGCACTACGGCATTGCGCTCGACGGCGATGCCGACCGCCTGCAGCTGGTGGACGCGAGCGGGCGCCTGTTCAACGGCGACGAACTGCTCTACCTGATGGCGATGGAGCGCATCGCGCGCGGCGAGAAACCTTCTGGCGTGGTCGGCACGCTGATGACCAACAAGGCGGTCGAAGTTGCGCTGCGCAAGCAGGGCATCGAGTTCGTGCGCACGCGCGTGGGCGACCGCTATGTGCTGGAAGAGCTGGAAAAGCGCCGTTGGCTGCTCGGAGGCGAGGGCTCCGGCCACCTGCTCGCGCTCGATCGCCACACGACGGGCGATGGCATCGTGAGTGCGCTGCAGGTGCTGCAGGCCTGCCAGCGCAGCGGCAAACGCGTGGACGAGCTGCTGGCCGATGTCACGCTCTTTCCGCAGACGCTCATCAATGTCCGATTGGCCGAGGGGCAGGACTGGAAAGCCAACCAGGCGCTGGCGGCCGAAACCCGGCGCGCCGAGGCCGAACTGGGCGATGCAGGCCGCGTGCTGATCCGCGCCAGCGGCACCGAGCCGCTGCTGCGCGTGATGGTCGAGGCGCGCGACGCAGCGCAGGCCGAGGCCTGTGCAAGACGCCTGGTGGCGGCCGTCGAAGCGGGTTGAACGCGTGATCGACGTCATGCTCGCCGATTACCGCAACCCGGCGCATGCGCGTGCGCTGGTCGAGCTGCTGGACAGCTATGCGCGCGATCCCGCCGGCGGCGGCACGCCGCTGGCGTCCCAGGTCCTGGATGAACTGCCCGAGGCGCTGGCCGCGCGGCCGCAGGCCTTCAGCGTGCTGGCCTACGACGCAGCGCAGCCGATCGGCCTCGTCAACTGCATCGAAGGCTTCTCGACCTTTGCCTGCAAGCCGCTGGTCAATGTGCACGATGTGGTCGTGCTGGCCAGCCACCGCGGCCAGCGGGTCACGCAGCGCATGCTGGCGCGTGTCGAGGAAGAGGCTCGCGCGCGTGGCGCCTGCAAGCTCACGCTCGAGGTGCTCTCAGGCAACCGCAGCGCGCTGCGCGCCTACGAGCGTGAAGGCTTTGCCGGCTACCAGCTCGACCCGGCCTTCGGCTCGGCCCTGTTCCTGCAGAAGAAGCTCTGATCAGAAGCGCGTGACGGGCATGTCGCTGTCGCCCTTGCCGGGGGCGTACTTGCCCAGCTCCCACTTGGCGATCGCATTGCGGTGCACTTCGTCCGGACCGTCGGCGAAGCGCAGGGCGCGCGCGCCGACATAGGCGTAGGCGAGCGGGAAGTCGTCGGACATGCCGCCGCCGCCGTGCACCTGCATGGCCCAGTCGATCACCTGGCAAGCCATGCTCGGCGCGACCACCTTGATCATCGCGATCTCGTTCTTGGCGACCTTGTTGCCGGCCACGTCCATCAGCCATGCGGCCTTCAGCGTGAGCAGGCGTGCCATGTCGATCTTGCAGCGCGCCTCGGCGATGCGTTCCTGCGTCACGGTCTGCGAGGCGACGGCCTTGCCGAAGGCGATGCGGGACGAGGCGCGCTTGCACATCAACTCCAGGGCGCGTTCGGCCAGGCCGATCAGGCGCATGCAGTGGTGGATGCGTCCCGGGCCGAGGCGGCCCTGCGCGATCTCGAAGCCGCGGCCTTCGCCGAGCAGCATGTTGCCGGCCGGCACGCGAACGTTCTCGAAGTACATCTCGACGTGGCCGTGCGGCGCGTCGTCGTAGCCCATCACGTTGAGCGGGCGCACGATGCGGATGCCCTTGGCATCGGCCGGCACCACGATCATGCTTTGCTGCGAGTGGCGCGGCGCCTCCGGGTCGCTCTTGCCCATGGTGATGAAGACCGCGCAGCGCGGATCGGCCGCGCCCGAGATCCACCACTTGTGGCCGTTGATGACGTACTCGTCGCCCTGCCGTTCGACGCGCGTGGCGATGTTGGTGGCGTCGCTCGACGCGACCTCCGGTTCGGTCATCGCGAAGGCCGAGCGGATCTCGCCTTCCAGCAGCGGCTTGAGCCAGCGCGCCTTGATCTCGTCCGAGCCGTAGCGCGCAATGGTTTCCATGTTGCCGGTGTCGGGCGCCGAGCAATTGAAGGCCTCGCTGGCCCATGGCACGCGGCCCATGATCTCGGCCAGCGGCGCGTATTCCTGGTTGGTGAGGCCGGCGCCTTCGTAGCCCGAGGCAGCGGCGCTGTCGACCGGCAGGAACAGGTTCCAAAGGCCCTTGGTCTTCGCCTTCTGCTTGAGCTTCTCGACCGTCTTGAGCGCGGTCCAGCGCTTGCCGGCCGCGCTGTTGGCGGCCAATTCGGCCGCGTACTCGGCTTCCGCCGGGTAGATGTGGTCTTCCATGAAAGCGGTGACGCGCTTCTGCAAGTCCTTGGTCTTGGCCGAATATTCGAAATCCATGGGGTCTCCTTTGAAATGGGGAAGGCTCAGGCCCGTTGTGCGAATTGCCAGGCCATCTCGGCCATCGGTCGCGCACCGCGGCCCGAGGCCACAGCTTGCTCGCTCGACGCGGTACCGGCCTCGACCCGCTTGGCGATGCCCTGCAGGATCGCGGCCATGCGGAACAGGTTGTAGGCCTGGTAGAAGTTCCAGTCGGTCGCGAGCGCCTCGGGCGTCGTGATGCCGGTGCGGTCGCAGTACTTGCGGATGTATTCGCTCTCGGTCGGGATGCCCAGGCTCTTCAGGTCGAGGCCGCCGATGCCGCGGAACGAACCCGGCGCGATGTGCCACGACATGCAGTGGTAGCTGAAATCGGCCAGCGGATGGCCCAGCGTCGACAGTTCCCAGTCGAGCACGGCGATCGCGCGCGGCTCGGTGGCGTGGAACATCAGGTTGTCGAGCCGGTAGTCGCCGTGCACGATCGAGGTCATCTTCTCGTCGCGCGCGCTGGCCGGGATGTGGGCGGGCAGCCATTCCATCAGGCGGTCCATTTCGGGGATGGGCTGCGTGATCGAGGCCACGTACTGTTTGCTCCAGCGGCCGATCTGGCGCTCGAAATAGTTGCCGGGCTTGCCGTAGTCGGCCAGGCCGCGCTCGGCGAACTTCACGGTGTGGAGCGCCGCGATGACGCGGTTCATCTCGTCGTAGACGGCGGCCCGCTCGGCATTGCTCATGCCCGGCAGCGACTGGTCCCACAGCACGCGCCCGGCCATGAATTCCATGACGTAGAAGGCGCGGCCGATAACGGCTTCGTCTTCGCACAGGCGGTACATCCGCGGCACCGGCACGCCGGTGCCGGCCAGGCCGCTCATGACCTTGAACTCGCGCTCGACCGCATGGGCCGAAGGCAGCAGCTTGGCGACCGGGCCGGGCTTGGCGCGCATCACGTAGCTTTGCGTCGGCGTGACCAGCTTGTAGGTCGGGTTGGATTGGCCGCCCTTGAACATTTCGACCGTGAGCGGCCCCTTGAAGCCGTCCAGGTTCTTGTTGAGCCAGGCGGTCAGCGCATCGACGTCGAAGACGTGCTGCTTGGATACGGCGCGGGTGCCGACGAAGTTGTCGAAGTCCTGGGTCATGTCTCTGCTGTCTTTTATTGATCGGCTTCGGAAATGCGCATCAGCGCCGCGCGGTCCAGCACCACCAGGCCGCCCGGCTCGATGCGGATCGCATCCTCGCGCTCCATGGCCTTGAGCTCCTGGTTCACGCGCTGGCGTGAGGCACCGAGCAGCTGCGCCAGCTCTTCCTGCGCCAGGTGCAGCCCGATGCGCATCTGGCTGCCGTCCGCCAGGTTCGGCACGCCGTAGCTGCGAACCAGGTGGATGAGCTGCTTGGCGAGCCTGGCGCGCAAGGGCAGCGTGTTGAGATCCTCGACCAGCCCGAAGAGCTGGCGGATGCGGCGCGCCTGCAGGCGCATCAGTGCCTCGTAAAGCTCGACATGGTTCGACAGGATCTTCTGGAAATCGGCGCGCGCCACGCAAAGGATCGTGGTCTCGCCATGCGCGTAGGCGTCGTGGGTTCGCCGGTCGCCGTCGAACATCGCCACGTCGCCGAACCAGATGCCCGGCTCCACATAGGTCAGCGTGACCTGCTTGCCCGAGACCGCCGTCGAACTCACGCGCACCGCGCCCTTGGCGCAAGCGATCCACTGCTCGGGCGGGTCGCCGCGTGCAGCGATCAGCTCGCCGTCCTTGTAGCGTTTGACGAAAGCACATCGGAGGATGTCGTGACGAAGCGATGGAGAAAGAGAAGAGAACCAGCGACCACCATTGATCGCTTCACGTTCTTCGATGGTAAGAATGGGGTCGTCCATGGACTGTCCTGTGCGTGACTGAAAAGCTGAGGGTTGTCGCGAGAGCGACGTGCCGCTACTCGTAGCGCGGCGTTTCCTTGGCGAGGAAAGCGGCGATCCCGATGCCGGCGTTGCGGTGGTGCAGGTTGCGCACGAAGTGGTCGCGTTCCTGCGACAGCTGCGAAGCCAGTGTTGCGCCTCGCGCCTCGCTCAGCAGCTCCTTGATGCTGGCCAGCGAGTTGGGCGCGCGTGCGTTGAGGCGGTTCGCCAGCGCGAGCGCCGCACTCAAGGCCTGGCCGCTCTCGGTGATCTCATTCACCAGGCCGAGCGCATGCAGGCGCTGTGCCTCGATGCGCCCTCCGAGCATGAGCCATTCGCTCGCGAGCTGCCGAGGCAGTGCCTGCGCGAGATGCCAGCTCAAGCCGCCGTCCGGCGACAACGCGACGGTGCTGTACGAGGCGGCGAATACTGCATCGCGCGCGGCGACGATGAAGTCGCAGGCCGCGGCGAGCGAGAAGCCGGCGCCGGCCGCGGCGCCCTCGACGGCCGCGATCACCGGCTTGGGAAAGGTGCGGATCGAATCGATCCAGTTGTGCAGCGACTCGATGCTCTCGGCCTGCACTGCGGGCTCGCGCTCGCGATTGGCCGAAAGGCGCTGCAAGGAGCCGCCGGCGCAGAACCATGCGCCTTCGCCCACGAGCACGACACTTCGGATCTCGTCGCTGTTCTCGGCGCCGCTGAGCGCCTCGATGCCGGCCGCGTACATCTCGGGGCCCAGCGCATTGCGCTGCGAGGGGTTGGAGAGCGTGAGCACCAAGGTCTGTCCTTCGCTCGTGCTTTTCAGTTCTGCGGTCATGGTCGGTGTCTCTTACTCTTCTTCATGCGTGAGGCTCAGGCCCAGTGCGCCACGACGGCGCAGCCACGGGCTCGGGCGGTAACGGGGATCGCCATACACGGTCTGGAGGTTGAAGAGCACTTCCAGCACATTCGTCGGCCCGTACAGGTCGCCCATCGCCAGCGGACCCTGAGGGTAGCCGAGGCCCAACCGAACGGCGACGTCGAGGTCGGCGGGCGAACAGACGCGCTGCTGGCACATGTCGGCGGCGATGTTCACGATGGTGCCTATCACGCGCTGGGTGACGAAGCCGCCGCTGTCGCGGATCACGCTTACCGCCTTGCCGTCGCGCGCGAAAAGCGCATGGGCCGCATCGCGCACGTCGCGCCGCGTCGCGGGATTGGTGGCCAGCACGCGGCGCTTGGTGGCTGCATCGTCCACCATCAGGTCGATGCCGACCGTGCGCGTCGCATCGAGCCGTTCGACGGCGGCGACGGTCGTGACGTCGAAGCCCAGCGGTGCGACCAGGATCAATGCGGCGGGCGAGGGCGTGGCGCCGCTTTCGAGCTGCGCGCCCAGCGCATGCACGAGCCGCAGCAAATCGGGCCGCCGTGCTGCGCGGGGCGAGACCCAGACGGCCGGGGCGGCGTCGACCGTCGGCACCGGCGCTTCGGTGGGCAACTGCGCCGCACCGTCGACATAGCGATAGAAGCCTTCGCCGGTCTTGCGACCGAGCGCACCCGCTGCGAGCCGCTGCGCGGTGATCACGCTGGGCCGAAAGCGCGGCTCCTCGTAGTACTGGCGGTAGATCGACTCCATCACCGGATGGGAAACATCGAGCGCCGTCAGATCGAGCAGCTCGAAAGGCCCGAGGCGAAAACCCGCCTGGTCCTTGAGGATGCGGTCGATGGTGGCGAAGTCCGCCACGCCTTCCCCGGCGATGCGCAGCGCCTCGGTGCCGTAGCCGCGTCCCGCGTGGTTGACGATGAAGCCGGGCGTGTCCTTGGCCTGCACAGCGCTGTGGCCCATCTGCGCGGCGTAGCCCGCGAGCCGGCGGCAAACCTCGGCCTCGGTCTTGAAGCCGGCCACGACCTCGACCACCTTCATCAGGGGCACCGGGTTGAAGAAATGAAAGCCCGCCATGCGCTGCGGATGCGCCATCACCGCGGCGATGGCGGTGACCGAGAGCGATGAGGTGTTGGTCGCCAGCACGGCCGAGGGCGCGACCACCGCTTCGAGTTCGCTGAACAGCTTGCGCTTGACCTCGAGGTCTTCGACCACGGCTTCGATCACCAGCTCGCAGCCGGCGAGCGCCTGGACCGATTCGACGGCGCGGACACGAGCGGACAGTGCATCGCGCTGCGCCTCGTCCAGTTTTCCCTTCTCGTGCTGCTTCTGCCACTGGGCGAGGATGGCATCGCGTCCGCGGACCGCGGCGCCCTCGAAGCTGTCGAGCAGCAGGACCTCGCTCCCGGCCTGCGCGGCGATCTGCGCGATGCCGCGCCCCATGGCACCGGCACCGATGATGCCCACATTGGAAAAGTTCACAGTCATTTGATAATTGTCTCTCTGAGGATGGCTGGCACGGATGCCCATGCCAGAATATGTCTACTTTCGATTACTTTTTTCGAACCATTTTGCAACTCCCACGCCTGGCGGCGGCCCTCTTTCTATTCGGGCTCGCACTTGACTCGCCTGCCTTGACGATCGGGCGGCCCCAAGGGGCTGTCTGGATCGGCAAGCCGCTGGATGTGGTGATTCCGCTTTCGCTGGATGCTGCCGAAGATGGGGGCGCGTTGTGCCTCGAAGCCGAGGTCGTGCAGGGGGACACCCGCATTGCCGATCGGAGCCTGACTGTATCGCTGGAGCCGGGGCCGAAGGCCAGCAGCCCGCGCATCCATATCCGTTCCACCGTCGCCGTGGACGAACCCGTGGTCAATGTGAACGTGCGTGCCGGCTGCGATACGAAGTCGACGCGCAGCTATGTGCTGCTGGCCGACGTTCCGTCCGAACCCGCGCTGCCCGTCCTTGCGCCGCCTTCGGGTGCAAGGGCATCGTCCGAGACCCCGGCGCGAGCGCCCGCGCGCGCGCCATCGCGTGCTGCGGCAGGGGGCGCATCGTCCGGCCTCGAAGGCCCGACCGCAGCGCCGGCGCGGCGCAGCACCGCAGCGGCGCCCGCCGCGCGCACGCGCGCGACGCCGACGGGTCGTCGCCGCGTCCCAGCGCTGCCTCTGCGCCCGCGCCGCGCCGGGCCGCCGCGGCGCAACCGCCCGCCACACCGCGTGCGGCCGCGCCGCGCACCGTCCCGACGGTCGCAGCCACTGAGCCGAGGCGCGGGGCCGTCGCCGGTGGATCCCGGCTCCAACTCGAAACGCTGGAACCGGTTCCCGTCGCGCAGCCCGGCCTCAAGACAAGCCCGCAACTGACGCTGCCGGCCAGCGAAGACCTCGCGCGCCGCGCCGCGGCCGCCGCCGAGTGGCGCGCGCTCAACATCGACCCCGAAGCGGCGCAGCGCGAGGCCCAACGCATGCAAGCGCTGGAAGCCACGCTGGCCGCGCTGCGCGAGCAGACGGCGCAGAACCAGCGCACCTTGCTCGAGATGCGCAGCGAGCTCGCGCAGGCGCACGACAGCCGCTACCGCAATCCACTGGTCTACGCGCTGATCGCCCTGTTGCTGATCGCGCTGGTGGCGATCGTGCTGCTGTGGCGCATGGCGCGCCGAGCCGCAGCGCCGGCCTGGTGGGGCGAGACGCCGTCGAAGGGCGAGGGCGGTCCCACGCGGCCGAGTTCCTTGCGCGCACTGCTCGACGAGGAGCCGGACGTCGACTCCGTACCGCCGCCGCGGCGCAGCGCGAACGCCACCAGCTTCGGCGCGGCGACCTTTGCAGCCCTGGAGCCCGACGACGACAGCGGCTTCGGCGATTCCGAACCCCAGCCGGCACGCACGCCCGATGGCGCGCCGGTGCGGCCGGTCAACACCGAAGAGCTGTTCGACGTGCAGCAGCAGTCGGACTTCTTCCTTTCGCTCGGCCAGCACGACCAGGCAATCGCGGTGCTGCGCGAACACATCGCCACCAATCCCGGCACCAGCGCGTTGGCCTACCTGGACCTGCTGCGGATTTTTCATTCGCTGGGGCGCAAGGAGGACTATGCGCGCCTGGCGGAGGAATTCGAACGGGCCTTCAACGCCGACGTCCCGGCGTTCGAGAATTTCAACGAGACGGGCAAGGGTCTCGAACACTATCGCAGCACCCTCGCGCGCATCGAATCGCAGTGGCCTGCGCCGGGCACCCTGGCGCTGATCGAGGAGCTGATATTCCGCAAGCCCGGCGCGCACGAGGACGAGGCCTTCGACCTGGCGGCCTACCAGGAGCTGCTGCTGCTCTATTCCGTGGCCAAGGAAGTGATCGATCCGAACAGCGCACCGCCTGCGCCCGTCACGCCGCACTCCTTCGTCGATACCTTCGGCCACGACCAGCTGGCCACGACGCCTGCGCCGCTCGATCGCGAGAGCGCGCCCGAGGCCGTCGAGTACGCCCCGACGCTGCCCCCCTCGATCTACGGCGCCATCGACGACCACCTGCACCATGAGACCGTGCTGGTGCCGGATGCGCCGCTTCCGGCGCCTCCCGCAGGCGCCGCACCGGTGCCGCGCGCCAAGCCCGACATCGACCTGGACCTCGCCGAATTCGACAAGACGGCCTTCGAAACCATGCGAGCGCCGATCGAAACGCCGAAGCCGCCGCCCGCACCGTCCAGCGATCCCCACGTGATCGATTTCGAGCTCTTCGATCCGGCCACCGAGGCGGAGATAGCTCCCAAGCCGGTCAAGCGCTGAACGCCGGGGCGCGGCGTTGCGCCCGGTCGACGGCCAGGCTGAGCGCCAGCGCGCAGAGCACCATCGCCAGGCCCGCCCAGCTCATCCAGGCGATCGCGTCATGGGCCAGCAGCCAGCCTCCGGCTGCGGCACCCACCGCTTGCCCCACGTAGATGCCGGAACTGTTGAGCGCCACCGAGCCCGGCGCGAGCGCGGGCGCCATCGAGACCAGGCGTGCCTGCTGAGCCGAGTTGGTGGCGAAGCAGCCGAAGCCCCAGGGCACGATGATCAGCGCCAGCCCCGCGAGCGTCACGCCCAGAGGCCACAGAAGAAGGCTCAGCGCGATCAGCGAGGTCGTGAGCAGCACCATCTGCGAGGCGCCCATGCGGTCGATGTACCGGCTCACGAGCATGTTGCCGAGCAGGCCGCAGACGCCGAACCAGCCCCACATCAGGCCCAGTGCCGTGGCGTCCGCGCCCAGCACTTGCTTGAGGACGGGTGCGAAATAGCTGAACAGAACGAACTGGCCCGTGCCTTGCAGCGCGGTGACGGAGACGACGCCCATCAGCAGCGGACTCTTGAGCACCTGGGCCCAGGCCGCGCGCGACAGCGCGGCCGGCCGGATGCCCGATGGGAGCTTGCGCCAGATCCAGGCTGCGCTGAGGATCGACAGGAGCGCGATCGTCGCGAACGCGGTGCGCCAGCCGAAATGACCGCCGATCAGCGTGCCGAGCGGAAGGCCCAGCACCGAGGCCATGGACCATCCCAGAAAAACGAAGGTGACGGCGCGGCCCCGCTGCTCGGGCGGCACCAGCAGACCCACGCAGGCGGCCGCCTGCGGCGTGAAGATCGCGGGCGCGACGACCGTCAGCATGCGCACCACCAGCAGCCCGCCGAAGTTCGGCATCAGCGTCGCGAGAAGATGCCCTGCCGCATACCACAGCATGGTGCAGGCGAGCAGCACCCGGCGGTCCCAGCCCGCGACCACGGCCGCCAGCAAGGGAGCGCCGAGGCACATCACGACGGCCGCCGCGGTGATCAACTGGCCGGCGGTAGCCGCGCTGACTTGCAGCGAGGTGCTGAGTTCGTTGAGCGTGCCGGGCACCACCATCACGCCCGTCCCGATCACGAAGTTGCCCGCCAGCAGGGCCCACAAAGCTGCCGGCAGCGCAGGCTGTTTCAACGGCGGACCTGCAGTGCGCCCGGATTCACGATGTTGGTGGGGTTGCCCTTGATGAAGCTGACGACGTTGTCGAAGGCCTGGCCGAAGTACATCTCGTAGCTGTCCTGCTCGACGTAGCCGATGTGCGGGGTGCAGATGCAGTTCTCCAGGCGCAGCAGCGCATGGCCTTGCAGCGGCGGCTCGCTCTCGAACACGTCGACGGCCGCCAGCCCGGGCCGGCCGCGGTTGAGGGCTGCGAGCAGCGCGTCCTGTTCGACCAGCTCGGCGCGCGAGGTGTTGACGAACAGTGCGGTGGGCTTCATGCGCGACAGATCCTCGAGGGTGACCAGGCCCCGTGTTTCCTCCGCCAGCCGCAGATGGATCGACAGCACGTCGGCCACGCTGAAAAAGATGTCCCGGTTCGGTGCCACCTGAAAGCCGTCGGACCGTGCCCTGGCGCAGCTCTCCTCGCGGCCCCAGATCACCACCTGCATGCCGAAGGCCTGCCCATAGCGTGCGACCAGCTGGCCGATGCGCCCATAGCCCCAGATGCAAAGCGTCTTGCCCTTGAGCACCGAGCCGAGCCCGAAATTGGGAGGCATCGAAGCCGACTTGAGCCCCGACTGCTGCCAGGCGCCATGCTTGAGGTTGCTGATGTACTGCGGCAAGCGGCGCATCGCCGTCATGATCAGCGCCCAGGTGAGTTCGGCCGGCGCCAGCGGCGAGCCCGTGCCTTCGGCCACCGCGATGCCTTGCTCGGTGCACGCATGCACGTCGATGTGGCTGCCGACCCGGCCGGTCTGCGAGATGAGCTTGAGCTTGGGGAGCTTCTCGATCAGCTGGCGAGAGATCTGTGTGCGTTCACGGATCAGCACGATCACGTCGGCATCCTTGAGCCGCACCGAGAGCTGCCCGATGCCTTTGACCGTGTTGGTGTAGACCTTGGCCGCGTACGCGTCGAGCTTGGAAGCGCAGCGCAGCTTGCGCACCGCGTCCTGGTAGTCGTCGAGGATCACAATGTTCATGGCATGCCATTGTGCCTCGCACCATCCGCGTACTCCGTGCCCTGCGTTCCACAGGCGCACGCTGCCCGGGGATAACCCAGGCTCGGTACGGCTTCAATTGCCGATCGGCATCGCCTCGCTCAATGCAGGCGGCTGGCGCGCGGCACGGTGTCCGCCGCTTCCAGGGCGGCCAGCCGATCGAGTTCGGCGCAGACGTCCGCCATGCGGCCCGAGATCACGACGCGGCCCGCGTTCTGGCCGGGGCGCTGCGCATCGACCGTGCGCACCACGCGCAGGGGACGCGTCGGCGCGGGTGCAGAGGCACAGCTGGGCCGAATGCCGACATAGCGAAGGCCGGACGAACGCCTGCGGCGCGAAGGCATCCAGCGATCGGCCAGCGATTGCAGCGGCATGAACAGATCAGCAAGGCTGAGAAGAGCGATTCCCATGTGAACTCCAGAAAAGTCAGAGGTTGAACACAGGCAGGATTGCTTTCATCGGCTGCTACAGGGTGATGGCCCTCGGCCATACGCCCGCCACCTGTCGCGGCCGGGGTTTGGACCCCCTACATGAGCATCGTGTTGCGGATCAGGCCTACGGCCAAGCCTTCGATCTCGAAAGGCTCGCCGGGCTGAACGACGATGGTGGGGTAGTCGGGGTTTTCGGCATGCAGCTCGATGACCTGCTTGTTGCGCTTGAGGCGCTTGACCGTGACTTCGTCGCCCAGCCGGGCCACCACGATCTGGCCGTTGCGGGCTTCCTTGGTGGCTTGCACCGCCAGCAGGTCGCCATCCATGATGCCGGCGTCGCGCATGGACATGCCACGCACCTTGAGCAGATAGTCGGGCTGGCGCTGGAACAGGGTGTTCTCGACGTAGTAGGTCTGGTCGACGTGCTCCTGCGCGAGGATGGGCGAGCCTGCAGCCACACGGCCGATCAGCGGCAGCGCGAGCTGGGCCATGCCGGGCAGCGACAGGGAGAATTGGTTGTTGCGCGATTCGTTCAGCGAGCGCAGTGCGTCGCCCTTGAGGCGGATGCCGCGCGAGGTGCCGCTCACGAGTTCGATCACGCCTTTGCGTGCCAGGGCCTGCAAATGTTCTTCGGCCGCATTGGCCGACTTGAAGCCCAGTTCGGCGGCGATCTCGGCACGCGTGGGCGGGGCGCCGGTGCGTGCGATGGCGCTCTGGATCAAGTCCAGAATCTGCTGCTGGCGGGCGGTAAGCTTGACGGCGAACTGCATTGATGACTCCTTGCGGCACTGGCTGAATATCCAGTACCTGTATTTTTAACCAGTTTCCGGAAGTTTGGCAAGACATGGTCGATACCCTTCGAGAAGGCAAGCGCCGCGTGATCGTTCTGGGCACCGGCGGCACCATCGCCGGCCGCGCTACGGCGGCCGGCGACAACATCGGCTACACGGCCGGGCAAGTAGGCGTGACGGAACTGCTGGGCGGCATCGAGGCGCCCGAAGGCATCGCACTCGCGGCCGAGCAAGTGGCGCAGATTGACAGCAAGGACATGGGCTTTGCGATCTGGCGTACGCTGGCCGAGCGCTGCGCCCATTGGCTCGCCGAGCCCGACGTAGCGGGCCTCGTGATCACCCATGGCACCGACACGCTGGAGGAAACAGCCTTCTTCCTGCAGTCGGTGCTGGCTCCGTCGAAGCCGGTGGTCCTGACCTGCGCGATGCGGCCCGCGACCGCGCTGTCGCCAGACGGCCCGCAGAACGTGCGCGATGCGATTGCGGTCGCGTCCAGCCCCGGCGCGCTGGGCGTGGTGGCCGTCTGCGCGGGCACGGTGCACAGCGCCTTCGACGTCCAGAAGGTCCACACCTACCGGCTCGACGCCTTCGACTCCGGCGATGCGGGACCGGTGGCCTATGTGGAGGAGGGCGCGGTGCGCGGCCTCCGAAGCTGGCCGGTATCGCCGCAACAAGATGCGCGCGAGCTCTTCGAACGGATGACGAATGCCGCCCGCTGGCCCCATGTGGAAATCGTGATGAGTCATGCGGAGGCGCGCGGCAGCCTGATCGACACACTGATTCGCGAGCGCCAGTCCGGCGCCGCCGAGCCGGTAGAGGGCCTGGTGCTCGCGGCCACCGGCAACGGCACCTTGCACCGTGCGCTGGAAGAAGCCGCGCTGCGGGCGCAGGCTGCCGGCATCGCGGTCGTGCGCGCCACGCGATGCACGCAGGGCCGCATCCTGCCGGCGCCGAATGCACTCTTGCGTGACGCGGGCGCACTGACTCCCGTCAAGGCGCGCATCGCGCTGGTGCTGGAGCTGATGGCAGATCAGCCGGCCGCCGATTGAGGCCATGTTCAGCGCTCTGCAATCGCACTCGTGGGCCTATCCGGCGCTGGAGGCGGTGCACATCATCGGCATCGCACTCCTGCTCGGCAATCTCGTGGCGCTCGAGCTGCGGGTGTTCGGACGTGCGGCTGCCTTGCCGGTGCAGGCGATGGCCAGGCTGTCGCTGTCGATCGCGCTCTGCGGCTTCACGCTGGCGGCGGCCAGCGGCTCGCTGATGTTCGCGACCCAGCCGGCCGAACTGCTCGCCAACCGGGCCTTCGTGATCAAGATGGGATTGTTGCTGGCCGCCGGATGCAACGCGGGCTGGTTCCACGCGCGAAGGTCCTTGCGCAAACTCGATGCGCTGGCGCGGGTACAGATGTTGTTGGCCACTGCGATCTGGCTGGCCGTCGTGTTCTGCGGCCGCTGGATCGCGTACTGAAGAGAAGAAGGAGTTTTTCCGATGAAACGTCGCAGCATCGTCATCGCCGCCGCATCCCTTCCCGTCGCGGCGCCGTTCGCCTGGGCGCACCACGGCTGGAGCAGCTTCGACCAGGAGCGTCCGCTCTACCTGGAAGGTAAGGTCGTGCGCGCGCGTTGGCAGAACCCGCATGCCGAGCTGGTGATCGAGGTTCCGCCGGGTCTCAAGGTGCCGGCAGACCTCGCAACGCGACAGCCGCCCGCGCAGAGCGCGCCGGTCGATGGCCCCGGACTTCTTGCCAAGGCGACCGCGCCGCGCCGCGCCGATCGCCAGTGGACGCTCGAACTCGCGCCGCTGACGCGAATGGAGGCCTGGAAGGTTTCGGAGATCAAGTCCGGCGCGACCATCTCGGCAGTGGGCTTCACCTTCAAGGAAGAAAAGGGCGAGCCGGTGATGCGCGTCGAATACCTGTTCGCCGACGGCAAGGTCTACGGGCTGCGCTCCAGCCCGGCCTGATCAGCTGCCGAGGGCGCCCAGCGCGCGCTGAGTGATCTCGTCGACCGTGCCGACGCCGCTGATGGCGCGGTACTTCGGCGCTGCGGCCGGGTCCGCCTTGGCCCAGGCCGAGTAGTAGTCGACCAACGGCCGGGTCTGCTGGCTGTAGACCTCGAGCCGCTTGCGCACGGTTTCTTCCTTGTCGTCCTCGCGCTGGATCAGGTCTTCGCCCGTGAGGTCGTCCTTGCCTTCGGTCTTCGGCGGGTTGAACTTGACGTGGTAGATGCGCCCCGACGCCGGATGCGAGCGGCGCCCGCTCATGCGTTCGATGATGTCGGCAAAAGGCACGTCGATCTCGAGCACGTAGTCGATCTTGACGCCCGCCGAGCGCATGGCCTCGGCTTGCGGAATGGTGCGCGGGAAGCCGTCGAACAGAAAGCCCTGGGTGCAGTCCGGCAACGCGATGCGTTCCTTGACGAGGTTGATGATCAGGTCGTCACTCACCAGGGCGCCGGCATCCATCACGGCCTTGGCCTGGAGCCCGAGCGGTGTGCCGGCCTTGACGGCGGCGCGCAGCATGTCGCCGGTCGAGATTTGAGGAATGCCGTATTTCTGGCAAATGAAGGCTGCCTGCGTGCCTTTGCCTGCCCCGGGGGCGCCCAACAAAATCAGTCTCATGGTGTCCTCGGACGGTTCTTCGATTTCTGTCGCGCCATGCGTTTCACGAGGGAGATCGCAGGGCGGAGTTGCGTCGAGGATAGCACGCGCTCCGCGGCCGACTTGGCCTGCGCGGGGACGAAATCAGGCGTTGGAGAGCAGTGCGCGGACGCGTTCCAGATCTTCCGGCGTGTCGATGCCCGGCCCGGGCGCATGGGCGCTCACGTGCACGGCGATGCGGTGCCCGTGCCACAGTGCGCGCAGCTGCTCCAGTGCCTCCGTGGCTTCGACCGGTGCCGGCGGCAGGCTGGGAAACTGCCGTACGAAGCCGGCGCGGTAGCCGTAGATGCCGATATGGCGCAGCGCTGCGGGTGACTGCGGCAGCGCCGTCACGCCGCCTTTCGCGAAGCCGTCGCGCCACCAGGGAATCGGTGCGCGACTGAAGTAGAGCGCATTGCCCTGTGCGTCGAGCACGGCTTTCACGACGTTCGGATTGAGGAAATCTTCGAGGGATTCGATCGCGTGCGCGGCCGTGCTCATCGCTGCGTCGGGATGCGAGGCCAGCGTGTGGGCCACGGCGTCAATCAATGCCGGGTCGATCAGCGGCTCGTCGCCCTGGACGTTAACCACGATCGCGTCGTCGGCCAGACCGAGCTGCGCGCAGGCCTCGGCGAGGCGATCGCTGCCGCTCGCGTGGTCGGTGCGCGTGAGCAGGGCCTGGACACCGTGTGCCTCGCAAGCGGCGACGATGCGCGCGTCGTCGGCGGCCACCACCACGCGCTCGGCGCTCGATTGCAGGGCGCGCTGTGCGACGCGCACCACCATCGGCAGGCCGGCAATGTCGGCCAGGGGCTTGCCGGGCAATCGTGTGGACGCGAGCCGAGCCGGGATCAGGACGGCGAAAGGCAAGGTCAAAGTCCCAGCTCTTCGTCGGAAAGCGTGCGCGCCTCGGTTTCGAGCAGCACCGGGATGCCATCGCGCACCGGATAGGCGAGGCGGGCGCTGCGCGAGGCGAGTTCCTGCTTCTCGGCATTCCACGTGAGCGGCCCCTTGGTCACGGGGCAGACGAGCAGTTCAAGCAGCTTGGTGTCCATCGAGCGATGATAGCTTTGCGTCGAGCGCTTCGAAGAAGGCCGGCTCGGGTTCGAACACCAGCGGCAGCGCCAGCGCATCGGGGGCTCGGCGCCACAGCTTCACCGCGTCCTTCTCGGTGCAGATCAGCGTGTAGGCGCTGCCGGGCGGCGGGGTCCAGTCGCTGAAATCGTGGTGATCCGGCAACGCAATGCACTGCTGCGGTACCAGGGCGCGTTCGTGCAGCATCTGGAAGAAAGCCTCGGGCTTTGCAATCGCGGCAACCGCGACCAGCGCCCGGGCGGCCAGGGATGCGAGCGGGACCGGCGTGCCATCGAGGCGCAGCGCATGGTCGGCCAGCGCACGTCGTGCCGTGAAGCCGGCGAAGGCGGGTCGCGCGCCGGTGTGGATCACCAGGTCGCAGCGGCGCGGCCAATGCTCGCGCAGGGGGCCGGCCGGCAGCAGCCAGCCATTGCCCGTTCCGCGGTCGTCGAAGACGCAGATCTCGAGGTCGCGCGCCAGCGCAAGGTGCTGCAGGCCATCGTCGCTCACGATGAGCTGCGTGTCCGGGTGAAGAGCGAGCAGGGCACGCGCCGCTTCGGCACGCCGCCGCGCCACGAAGACCGGCACCGCGGTCGAGCGGCGAATCAGCGCCGGCTCGTCGCCGACCTCGCGCGGATCGCTGTCGTCCTGTACCGCGCGGCAATCGTCGGTCGCTCGCCCGTAGCCGCGCGATACCACGCCGACCTTCATTCCGCGGGCTTGGAGGTGTCGCACGACCGCCATCACGACAGGCGTCTTGCCGGAACCGCCGGCGATGACGTTGCCGACCACGATCACCGGCACGCCGACGCGCTCGGACTGAAGGATGCCTCGGCGATAGAGCGCGCGCCGGACTGCGGCCAAAGCGCCATAGAGCAGCGAGAGAGGCCACAGCAGCCGCGCGAGCATTCCGCGCTGAAGCCAGGCCCGCTGCAGCACTAGCGTCCCGCCTGCGCGGCCGACTGCGTGGCGAAGGTGATTTGCATGAGGCCCGCGCGCCGCGCGCCTTCCATCACCGTGATCACGGACTGATGGGCGGCGCTGGCGTCGGCGCTGATGATCACGACGCTGTCCTTGCCGCCGTTCGCCGCGGCGCTCAGCGCTGCGGCCACCGTCTCCACGCTGCGGTCGGGCAACTGGGTCTTGTTGATCGAATAGCGTCCGTCGGCGGAGACGGCGACGATCACTTCCTTCGGATAGTCGCGCTGGGCCTCCACGTCGGCCACCGGAAGGCGCAACTGCATCTCGGTGAACTTGCTGTAGGTGGTCGAGAGCATCAGGAAGATCAGCACGACCAGCAGCACGTCGATGAACGGGATCAGGTTGATCTCCGGCTCCTCGCGCGAGCCGTGGCTGAAATGCATTCGTTTCATGATCGCAGCGTGTTCAGGTGACGCGCAAAACGTTCGCCGGCGAGCTCCAGGTTCAGCAGGTACTCGTCGACCCGACTGCGGAAATAGCGCCAGAAGATCAGAGCCGGGATCGCCACGATCAGCCCGAAGGCCGTGTTGTAGAGCGCCACGGAGATGCCGTGCGCCAGCTGCGCCGGGTTGCCGGTGCCGACCGCGCCGTTGCTGGGCGACTGGGAACCGAAGATCTCGATCATGCCGATCACCGTGCCCAGCAGCCCGAGCAGCGGGGCCGCCGACGCGATGGTTGCGAGCGCCGGCAGGTAGCGTTCGAGCCGATGCGCAACCACGCGGCCGGCCGATTCCATCGACGCGCGCAGGTCGTCTTCGGTCGAAAGGGGGTTGGAGTTCAAAGTGCGGAAGCCGGCGGCCAGCACCTCGCCGAGCCCCGAGTTTCTTTCCAGCTTGGTCACCACGTCCGGGCCCGGGACCGCAGCGCGCGAGACCGTGATGGCCTCGTCGAGGAGCTTGGGCGGCAGGACCTTGGAGGTCTTCAGGCTGGTGAATCTCTCGATGACGAGCGCGAGCGCAATCACCGAACAAGCGAGCAGCGGCCAGATCGGCCAGCCCGCAGCAACTATGATCGAAAACAAGTATTCCTCCGGCCCCGTGGACTGCAAATGCGCGGCGATTATCCACCGGCGCGAAGCATTGTTCCGATTTGTATTCGCTGTAGGTTCAGACGCACAGTTTCTGTGGATAACTTTGTGGCTAACCCGCGGAGCAACTTATCTGGAGCCACACGCGGCGGGCTTTCCGCTGGATCGACTGAATTTTGAGCAGCACTTTTTTCAATCAAATCAATGGCTTGTACGTGGAGTCGTGGGTGTCGTGCGGATGCCTCGTGCGGCCGGGAGACCGCCGCCCCGCTTGTGGACGACTGTTCATCTGTAACACCGCCTCGACATGAGCGAGCGTGAAGCAATTCCGGCGGGACCGCGGGTCTGGGCCGTGGGTGCACTGTGTCGCGCCGTGGCCGATGCGCTCGATGCGCGCTTCAATCCGGTCGCGGTGCGCGGCGAGATTTCCGGCTTCTCGCGTGCGGCCAGCGGCCATTGCTACTTTGCACTGAAAGACGAATCCGGCCAGTTGCGGTGCGCAATGTTCCGGCGCGCCGCAGGCCTGCTCGATTTCTCGCCGCGCGACGGCGACCAGGTCGAGGTGCGCGGCCGATTGGCGGTGTACGAGCCGCGCGGCGACCTTCAACTGGTGGTCGAAAGCCTGCGTCGAGCCGGGCAGGGCGCGCTGTTCGAGCAGTTCCTGCAGCGCAAGGCGAAGCTGGAGGCCGAGGGCCTTTTCGATCCCGCCCGCAAGCGGCCGCTTCCGGCCATGCCACGCGCGATCGGTGTCGTGACCTCGCTCGGCGCAGCAGCCTTGCACGACGTCGTCAGCGCATTGCGCCGCCGCGTGCCGCACATTCCCGTGGTGCTGGCGCCGGCCGCGGTGCAGGGCGCCGGTGCGCCGGCGGAGCTGGTGCGCTCGCTGCAGTCGCTCTACGCGCTGCAGCCGAGGGTCGACTTGATCCTGCTGGTGCGCGGCGGCGGCTCGATCGAGGATCTCTGGGCCTTCAACGACGAGTCGCTGGCGCGCACGATCGTGCAGAGCCCGGTGCCGGTGATCAGCGGCGTCGGCCACGAAACCGACTTCACCATCGCCGACTTCTGTGCCGACCTGCGCGCACCGACGCCGACCGCCGCGGCCGAACTCGTCGCTGCGCCGCGCGATCTGTGGCTTGGCGCGCTCGATCTGCTCGAAGAGCGGCTGCGCGACGCGATTTCCGCGCGCCTCGATGTCTTGAGCCAGCGCCTCGATCTGGCCGCGGGTCGGCTGGGGCGCCCCTCGACGCTGGTGACGCGCCAGCAACTGCGCCTGGCTCACCATGCGCAACGACTGCACTACGCCGTGCTCTCGAGGACGCAGCGGCTCGCGCAAGCGCAGCAGGCGTTGCAGGCCGAGTTGCCGCTCAAGTTCACGCGTGCCCTGGTTCAGCGCAAGGAACGGCTCGAACGGGCTGCTCTGCGCCTGCAACTGCTGGATCCGGCGCTGGTCTTGCAGCGCGGCTACGCATGGCTCACGAACGAACAGGGACAGGCCGTCACCAGCGTGCGAGGCCTGACACCCGGCGACGCGGTGCGCGCGCGCCTCGCCGACGGCACGGTCGACATGACGGTCAATCGAACGGGTACGACGGGACGGCGTCCGACGCGAGCCACGTGATTCCTTTCTAGAATGCTTCGTCCCACAACCAACCCGCGAGAAAAGACATGGAACACGTCCTCCCACCCCTGCCGTACGCGCTGGACGCCCTGGCGCCGGAGTATTCGAAGGAAACGCTGGAGTACCACTACGGCAAGCACCACAACGCCTATGTGGTGAACCTGAACAACCTGCAAAAGGGCACCGAGTTCGAGAGCCTGCCGCTGGAGGAGATCGTCAAGAAGTCCAGCGGCGGCATCTACAACAACGCCGCCCAGATCTGGAACCACACCTTCTTCTGGAACTGCATGAAGCCCGCGGGCGGCGGCGAGCCCACCGGCGCGCTGGCCAAGGCGATCGATGCCAAGTGGGGCAGCTACGCGGCCTTCAAGGAGGCCTTCGTGAAGTCGGCGGTGGGCAACTTCGGCTCGGGCTGGACCTGGCTGGTGAAGAAGGCCGACGGCTCGGTGGACATCGTGAACATGGGTGCCGCGGGCACGCCGCTGACCACGGGCGACACGGCACTGTTGACGGTGGACGTCTGGGAGCACGCCTACTACATCGACTACCGCAACCTGCGGCCCAAGTATGTGGAGACCTTCCTGGCCAAGCTGGTGAACTGGGACTTCGCGGCCAAGAACTTCGGCTGAGTCGAGGCTTGCCAAAAAAAAGCCGACCCGCGGGTCGGCTTTTTAATGGGCGGGCGATGCTCAGCGCCTGGCCGCAAACAGTTCGCCGCCGAGCTTCGCCCCCTTCTTGATGTTCTTCTTGGCGAACCAGCCTTGGTTCATCTCGAGCACGAAGCGAACCGGCTCCTCGGAACAATGCGACTCCTCGGTCAGGGGCTTCATGTCGGCCAGGTTGACGATGCGGCCGTCGTCGGCCACGAAGGCTGCGGTCAGCGGCAGCAGGGTGTTCTTCATCCAGAAACACTGGGTCGCGGGCTGCTCGAACACGAAGATCATGCCCTCGGTTTGCGGCATTTCCTTGCGGAACATGAGACCGATCTGCCGCTGTTCGGGGGTTTGCGCGACTTGCGCATCGATCTGGTACATGCCCGCGGACAGCTTCACGCGCTGGAGATTGGTTTGAGCTTCCTGACCGTGTGCAAAGGTCATCAATGAAGCTGACAGCGCAAGCAGGGCCACAAAACGCTGGAACATGGGTCGACTTTCAATAAAGCGGGCGGCAATGCAATACAAACAAAAAATGCCCGCTGATGCGGGCATGACTATTTGCCTTGAAGCTTACATCTTCTTGAGTGCAGACGAAAAGAAAGCGTTCCGAAGAACGCTTTCTTTTTTAGTGGTGCCAACCAGCTTACTGGGGCGTGGTGCCTTGCACGGGAACCGGCTTCTTGCCGCCACCCTTGGCTTGGCGGCGCGTGTCGCGCGAGTCACGGCGTGCCTGGGCGGCCTTGTCGGCGCCAGTGGCGGTCACGCCACCGCTACCCTCTGACACCTTGCTCTGGTCGCCGCCCGGAGCTTTGACTTGGCCGGCAGGCTTCGCGTCCTTCTTGGCTTCGGCGCGTTCGGCCGCCTTGCCCTTGCCTGTGGGGTCGACTTCGGCGGGCTTCGTCTGGGCATATGCGCCAACGGCGAACAGGCCGGCGATCATGACTGCGAGAACTTTGCTCATTACGGGTTCCTCTGTGGAGATGGATTGAAAATGCCTCCCGGCCAGCAGAAGGTCAGCCAACAACGAGACCCATATGGACTCGGTTGACAGAACCTTCGGACTCCTCCGGTTGCGTCTAAAATTCTACGGCTATTCAGCCGGCTGGAAACCTAGTGTCTTCCAGCCTTCAATTCATCCCGGAGCCCTTGCCTCATGTCCAGCTATCAGCACATCAAAGTCCCGGCCGAAGGCCAGAAGATCACGGTCAATGCCGACAACTCGCTCAATGTGCCTGATCAGCCGATCATTCCCTTTATCGAGGGCGACGGTACCGGCCTCGACATCACGCCCGTGATGATCAAGGTGGTCGACGCGGCAGTGGCCAAGACCTACGGCGGCAAGAAAAAGATCCAGTGGATGGAGGTCTACGCCGGCGAGAAGTCGACCAAGGTCTACGGTCCCGACGTCTGGCTGCCCGAAGAAACGCTGCATGCGGTGCGCGACTACGTGGTCTCGATCAAGGGCCCGCTGACCACGCCAGTCGGCGGCGGCATCCGCTCGCTCAACGTCGCGCTGCGCCAAGAGCTCGACCTGTACGTCTGCCTGCGCCCCATCCAGTACTTCGAGGGCGTGCCCAGCCCGGTCAAGGAGCCGCACAAGACCAACATGGTGATCTTCCGCGAGAACTCGGAAGACATCTACGCCGGCATCGAATTCGAAGCCGAAAGCGAGAAGGCCAAGAAGCTCATCAAGATCCTGCAGGACGAGTTCGGCGTCAAGAAGATCCGTTTCCCGAACACCTCGGGCATCGGCATCAAGCCGGTGTCGCGCGAGGGCACCGAGCGTCTGGTGCGCAAGGCGATCCAGTACGCGATCGACAACGACAAGCCCAGCGTGACGATCGTGCACAAGGGCAACATCATGAAGTTCACCGAAGGCGGCTTCCGTGACTGGGCCTATGGCCTGGCCGCCAGGGAATTTGGCGCCGAGCTGATCGACGGCGGCCCCTGGATGAAGTTCAAGAATCCCAAGACCGGCAAGGAAATCACCGTCAAGGACTCGATCGCCGACGCCTTCCTGCAGCAGATCCTGCTGCGCCCGGCCGAATACAGCGTGATCGCCACGCTGAACCTGAACGGCGACTACGTGTCCGACGCGCTGGCGGCGCAGGTCGGAGGCATCGGCATCGCCCCGGGCGCCAACCTGAGCGACACCGTCGCGATGTTCGAAGCCACCCACGGCACGGCGCCGAAGTACGCCGGCAAGGACTACGTGAACCCCGGTTCCGAAATCCTCTCGGCCGAGATGATGCTGCGGCACATGGGCTGGACCGAGGCGGCCGACCTGATCATCCGCTCGATGGAAAAATCGATCGCCAGCAAGAAGGTGACCTATGACTTCGCCCGCCTGATGGACGGCGCCACGCAGGTCAGCTGCTCGGGTTTCGGTCAGGTGATGATCGACAACATGTAAATCCCGGCGTCCGAAGCGCCGGCTGACGCCCTGGTGTGTAAAGCCCCGGCACCGCAAGGCGCCGGGGCTTTTTCGTTGGGGCCGGCGGCACGCAGCTTGCATGCGCCGAGGCGGCAGTTCCACAGGCATCCGTCTTGAATGTCACAAAGCCGCCACCAGTTGTGTCCCTTGCGCAAGTACAACCGGCGGCGGCTCTATAAAATGATTTTCATGGCTACCAAAATCCCCTCGACTCCCCCTACGCCGCCGGCCGTGAAGCCGGGGCGGGACGACGGCGATGCGGTCGTGATCGAGCGGCGGCCGCAAAAAACTGCGCCGCCGCAGATGTATCAGGTGGTGATGCTCAACGACGACTACACGCCGATGGAGTTCGTGATCGTCGTGATCCAGGAGTTCTTCAACAAGGACCGGGAAACCGCCACCCAGATCATGCTCAAGATCCATCTCGACGGGCGCGGCGTCTGCGGGGTGTATTCCCGCGACATGGCGGCCACCAAGGTCAATCAGGTGATGGAAGCGGCCCACCAGGCCGGGCATCCGTTGCAGTGCGTCAGTGAACCGGTTGAATAAATCGCGCTCCAACCCATCTGAGAATTTATTTACAGCAAGGCAAAAGGAAATCACATGATTGCCCAGGAACTGGAAGTCAGCTTGCACATGGCTTTTGTCGAAGCCAGGCAGCAGCGCCATGAGTTCATCACGGTGGAGCACCTGCTGCTCGCTTTGCTGGACAACCCGAGTGCCGCAGAGGTTCTGCGCGCCTGCTCGGCCAACGTCGACGACCTCAGGGCGTCGCTCACCAATTTCATCAAGGACAACACGCCCCAGGTGGCGGGTACCGACGATGTGGACACCCAGCCCACGCTCGGTTTCCAGCGCGTGATCCAGCGCGCCATCATGCATGTGCAATCCACCGGCAACGGCAAGAAGGAAGTCACCGGCGCGAACGTGCTGGTCGCGATCTTCGGCGAAAAGGATTCGCATGCGGTCTACTACCTGCATCAGCAGGGCGTGACGCGCCTCGATGTGGTGAACTTCATCGCCCACGGCATCAAGAAGAGCGATCCGCCGGAAGCTGCCAAGGGCAGCAGCGAATCGTCCTCCGGCGAAGGCGAGGAGGGCGGCGGCGAGAAGAACGAGAAGTCGTCCCCGCTCGAGCAGTTCACGCAAAACCTCAACCAGCTTGCCAAGGAAGGCAAGATCGATCCGCTGATCGGCCGCGAGTACGAGGTCGAGCGCGTGATCCAGATCCTGTGCCGCCGGCGCAAGAACAACCCGCTGCTGGTGGGTGAGGCCGGCGTCGGCAAGACGGCGATCGCCGAGGGCCTGGCCTGGCGCATCACGCAGAACGACGTGCCCGAGATCCTGGCGGAGTCCCATGTCTACTCGCTCGACATGGGCGCGCTCCTGGCCGGCACCAAGTACCGCGGCGATTTCGAACAACGCCTGAAGGGCGTGCTCAAGTCGCTCAAGGACAAGCCGAACGCGATCCTCTTCATCGACGAGATCCACACGCTGATCGGCGCCGGCGCGGCCTCGGGCGGCACGCTCGATGCCTCGAACCTGCTCAAGCCGGCGCTGTCCAGCGGCCAGCTCAAGTGCATCGGCGCGACCACCTTCACCGAGTACCGCGGCATCTTCGAGAAGGATGCGGCCCTGTCGCGTCGTTTCCAGAAGGTCGATGTGGTCGAGCCGACGGTGCAGGAAACCATCGACATCCTGAAAGGGCTGAAGTCGCGCTTCGAGGAGCACCACGGCGTGAAATACGGCGTGGCTGCACTGCAGGCCGCGGCCGAGCTGAGTGCCAAGTACATCAACGACCGTCATCTGCCCGACAAGGCGATCGACGTCATCGATGAGGCCGGCGCTGCCCAGCGCATCCTGCCCGCGAACAAGCGCAAGAAGACCATCAGCAAGGCCGAGGTCGAGGAAATCGTCGCCAAGATCGCGCGCATTCCCCCGGCCAACGTCTCGAACGACGACCGCGGCAAGCTGCAGACCATCGAGCGCGACCTGAAGAGCGTGGTGTTCGGCCAGGACAAGGCCCTCGAGGTGCTGGCTTCGGCGGTCAAGATGGCGCGTTCGGGCCTGGGCCGCGAAGACAAGCCGATCGGCTCCTTCCTGTTCAGCGGCCCAACCGGCGTCGGCAAGACCGAAGCGGCGAAGCAGCTGGCCTACATCATGGGCATCGAGCTGATCCGCTTCGACATGTCCGAGTACATGGAACGCCACGCGGTGAGCCGGCTGATCGGTGCGCCTCCGGGCTACGTCGGTTTCGACCAGGGCGGCCTCTTGACCGAAGCGATCACGAAGAAGCCGCACGCCGTGCTCCTGCTCGACGAGATCGAGAAGGCGCATCCGGACATCTTCAACGTGCTGCTGCAGGTCATGGACCACGGCACGCTGACGGACAACAACGGGCGCAAGGCCGACTTCCGCAACGTCATCATCGTCATGACGACCAATGCAGGCGCCGAGACCATGAACAAGGCGACCATCGGCTTCACCAACCCGCGCCAGGCGGGCGACGAGATGGCCGACATCAAGCGCTTGTTCACGCCGGAGTTCCGCAACCGCCTGGATGCGACCGTGAGCTTCAAGGCCCTCGACGAGCAGATCATCCTGCGCGTGGTCGACAAGTTCCTGCTGCAGCTCGAGACCCAGCTGGCCGAGAAGAAGGTCGACGTCACCTTCACCGACGTGCTGCGCAAGCACCTGGCGAAGAAGGGCTTCGATCCGCTGATGGGCGCACGGCCGATGCAGCGCCTGATCCAGGACACGATCCGCCGCGCCCTGGCCGACGAGCTGCTGTTCGGCCGCCTGCAGGAAGGTGGCCGCCTGACGGTGGACCTCGACGACAAGGAAGAGGTCCAGCTCGACATCCAGCCGCTGCCCAAGAAGGAAGGGCGCGCCAAGCCCGAAGCGGAAGAGGCTGCAACGGGCTGATCAACGGGCTGGTCCGCTCATCCGGAGTCCACTCCCAAGGCCGGTAGCATTGCGCTACCGGCCTTTTTTCATTCACCGACCTCTTTCGCCCTTGATCGTCCCCGAGCTCAGCCACGAATGGAAGACCGGCCTCTCCCTGGCATGGAGCGGCTACATCGCGGTGTTGTCCGTCTGGATCGTGATGCAGAAGCGCGCGCCGGTGTCGACGATGAGCTGGATCCTCTCGCTGGCGCTGCTGCCCTTCGCCGGCTTCGTCATCTACTACTTCCTCGGGCCGCAGCGCTTGAAGAAGCAGCGCCTGAAGCGGCTGCGCAGCCGCGCGATCGCCCAGGCGCCGGCCGACGTCGCCACGCTGCGCGAGGCCGCGGAACGTGCGCCGCCCGCCCTGCGGCAGATGGCCGCGCTGGGCACCGCCGCCTGCGGCCTGCCGGTGTCGAGCGCGACGGCGGCCCGCCTGTTGTCCGGCGGCGCCAGCACCTTCGACGCCATCTTCGAAGCGATCGGCAGCGCACGCGACCACGTGCACCTCGAGTACTACATCTTCGAGCCCGACACGATCGGCACCGCGCTGCGCGACCTGCTGATCGAACGCGCGCGAGAGGGCGTCACCGTGCGCCTGCTGCTCGATGCGCTCGGCTCCAAGCGCATCGGCCGCAAGTTCATGGCGCCGATGCAGGCCGCCGGCATCCAGGTGGCGCTGTTTCACGACACCCGCATCGGCCGGCGGCTGCGGCCCGTGACCAACTACCGCACCCACCGCAAGATCGTGGTGTGCGACGGGCGCGTGGGCTTCACCGGCGGCGTCAACATCACCGACGAGGAAGACCGGCGGGTGCGGCCCGACGCGTATCACGACGTCCACCTGCGCATCGAAGGCAGCGCGGTGCGCTGGCTGCAGACCACCTTTCTCGAAGACTGGGCCTACGCCACCGGCGAGGATCCGCGCCGGATGGACGAAGCCATCGACAGGCTGCTGCCGCGCCTGCCGGCCGAGGAGGGCGCGGGTGACATTCCGGTGCAGATCGTCACCAGCGGTCCCGACAGCGGCCTCGAAGCCATCCACCGCATGCATGTCGCGGCCATCCACTCGGCGGCGCAGCGCGCATGGCTCACCACGCCGTATTTCGTGCCCGGCGAACCAGCCTTGATGGCGCTTACCAGCGCGGCGCTGCGCGGCGTCGACGTGCGCCTCCTGGTGCCGCGGCGCAGCGACTCGCTGATCGTGAGCGCCGCGGCGCGCTCCTACTACGACGAGCTCATCGCGGCCGGCGTCAAGATCTGGGAATACAAGGCGCGCATGCTGCATTCCAAGACGCTGGTGGTGGACGACAACTGCGCGATGATCGGCACCGCCAATTTCGACAACCGCAGCTTCCGGCTCAACTTCGAGGTGTGCGCCGTGATCTATGGTCCGGCGCTGGCCAAGCCGCTCGCCGCGCAGTTCGAAACCGACCTTCACAGCGCCGCGGCCGTGCGCGCCAACCGGAAGCGCAGCTTCCTTCCCCAGCTCGGCGACGCGACGGCACGCCTTTTCTCACCTTTGCTCTGACGATGTCCCAAACCTTCCTCTGGCACGACTACGAAACCTTCGGCACCGTGCCGCGTCGCGACCGGCCCTCGCAGTTCGCCGCCATCCGCACCGACGCCGCGCTCAACGAGATCGGCGAGCCCATGATGATCTACTGCAAGCCCGCGCCGGACTACCTGCCGAGCCCGGGGGCCTGCCTGATCACCGGCATCACGCCGCAGATCTGCCTCGAGCGCGGCGTTCCGGAGCATGAGTTCGCCGCGCAGATCGAACGCGCGTTCTCGCAGCCCGGCACCATCGGCGTCGGCTACAACACCATCCGCTTCGACGACGAGGTGACGCGCTTCCTGTTCTGGCGCAACCTCATCGATCCCTATGCGCGCGAGTGGCAGAACGACTGCGGCCGTTGGGACCTGCTCGACGTCGTGCGGCTCACCTATGCCTTGCGTCCCGACGGCATCGAATGGCCGAAAAAGGACGACGGCACGCAGAGCTTCAAGCTCGAAGACCTTGCGCGCGCCAACGGCTTGCTCCACGAATCGGCCCACGATGCGCTGTCGGACGTGCGCGCCACGATCGCGCTGGCGCGGCTGATCCGCGACAAGCAGCCCAAGCTCTTCGACTTCGCCTTCGCGCTGCACAGGAAAGACCGGGTCGCGAGCGAACTGGGCCTGCCGGCCACGCGCGAGTCGGCACGGCCTTTCCTGCATGTCTCCGGCATGTTCCCGGCCGAGCGCGGCTGCCTGGCCGTGATGTGGCCGCTCGCGAGCCATCCGACCAACAAGAACGAGTTGATCGCCTGGGACCTGGCGCACGACCCGAGCGAGCTGCGCGACCTCGACGTGGCGACGCTGCGCCAACGCCTTTTCACGCGAAGCGCCGATCTGCCCGAAGGCGTGCTGCGCCTGCCGGTGAAGAGCGTGCACCTGAACAAGTCGCCGATGGTGGTCGGCAACCTGAAGACCTTGGCGCCAGCCATGGCCACGCGCTGGAGCATCGACCTCGAAGCGGCGCTGCGCAACGCCGCGCTGGCGGCCGCCTTGCCCGACATGAGCGCGATCTGGCCCCAGGTCTACGAGCGGCCGCGCGAAGCAGCGCCGGACGTCGACGAAGACCTCTACGGCGGCTTCGTCGGCAACGGCGATCGCCGGCGGCTGACCCAGCTGCGCAGCCTGTCGCCGGCGGAGCTCGCACATTCGCGCACCGGCTTCGACGATCCACGGCTCGAAGAGCTGCTGTTCCGCTACCGGGCCCGCAACTTTCCCGATACCCTCGACGAAGACGAAACCGAACGCTGGGAGGCGCATCGCGTCGCGCGCCTGCTCGAAGGCGAGGGCGGGGTGCGCAACGTCGACCAGCTTTTTGCCGAGATCGATGTGCTGGCCGAGACGGCCGATGAGCGCGGCGAAGAGATCCTCGGCGCACTCTACGAATACGCCGAGGCGATCGCGCCCGCGGTTTGAGGAAGAGAAGGAGCACCCATGAACAAAAAGGCAAGCGGCACCTTCGAAGTGAAGATGCAGCCGCTCTGGCAGAGCGAGCAGACCGAAGGCGCGACGCTCGGCAGGATGTCGCTCGACAAGCAGTTCAGCGGCGACCTCGCGGGCACCGGCCAGGGCGAGATGCTGAGCGCCGTCGCGACGATGCAGGGATCGGCCGGCTACGTGGCCATCGAGCGCGTGACGGCGACGCTGCACGGCCGCGAGGGCAGCTTCGTCCTGCAGCACACGGGCACCATGACGCGCGGCGAGCAGCAGCTGTCGATCACCGTCGTGCCGGATTCGGCCACCGGCCAGCTCGCCGGCCTTGCAGGCAGGCTGGCGATCCGCATCGCCGACGGCAAGCATTTCTACGATTTCGACTACAGCCTGCCCGAAGGCGCGTGACCCAAGGAGAGTCTCATGATTCTTGTGACCGGCGACATCCTCGCCAAGAGCGACACCGTGGACGAAGTCCTCGCGCTGAGCCTCGAACACGTGCGCCGTTCGCGCGCCGAGCCGGGCTGCATCTCGCATGCCGTGCACTGCGACGCGGAAAACGCGCTGCGCCTGGTCTTCGTCGAGCAATGGGTAGATCGCGCGGCACTCCTGGCCCACTTTGCGGTCCCGGCCTCGCGCGCCTTCGCCAAGGCGGCCGGCGGGCTTGCTGCGGCGGCGCCCTCGATCCAGATCTACGAGGCCGAGTCCGTCAAGCTGTGAGACCGTGAGCCTTCGCCGCCTGACCCCCGACGACGCCGAGGCCTACCGGGCGTTGATGCTCGAAGCCTACGAGCGCCATCCCGATGCCTTCACCTCCACGGTGGCCGAGCGCGAGGCCTTGCCGCTGTCGTGGTGGACGTCGCGGCTCGATGCCTCAGCGACGGCACCGCAGATCGTGCTGGGTGCGTTCGACCACAAGGGCCTTCTTGCGGGCGCAGCGGGCATCCTGTTCGAGTCGCGCGAGAAGTCGCGGCACAAGGCGAACCTGTTCGGCATGTATGTCGCGCCGGCCGCCCGGCAAGGCGGCTTCGGCCGTGAGCTGGTGCTGGGCCTGCTCGCGGAGGCCTCGGCGCGCGAGGGCGTCAGGCTGGTCCAGTTGACGGTGACCCAGGGCAACGATGCCGCGCAGGCCCTCTACGAGCGCTGCGGCTTTGCCGCCTTCGGCGTCGAACCGTTCGCCATCGCGCAGGGCGGCACCTTCCTGTCGAAGGTCCACATGTGGCGCGCGGTCGCTGCGCCGGCCTGAGATCAGTTCTTCGGATGCATCCAGGCGGTGGCCGCCGGCCGGGCCGCCAGGTGCAGGGCAGCCGTCGCAGCCGGCGTCTCGGCCAGCAGCCGGCCCTTGCGATACACCTTGAGCCGCGTCGCGCGCAGCCGGATCGCCTCGACCGGATCGCGCGCCTGCAGCAGCACGAAGCTGGCATCGCAACCTGCTTCGAGGCCGTAGCCGTCGAGCCCGAAGACCTTGGCGGCATTGACCGTGACTGCATCGAAGCACTGCCGGATGCCGCGCTGGCTGGTCATCTGCGCCACGTGCAGGCCCATGTGCGCGACCTCGAGCATGTCGCCCGAACCCATGCCGTACCAGGGGTCCATCACGCAGTCTTGGCCGAAGGCGACGTTCACGCCCTGGGCCATCAGCTCGGGCACGCGCGTCATGCCGCGCCGCTTGGGGTAGCTGTCGTGGCGGCCCTGCAGCGTGATGTTGATCAGCGGATTCGCGATCACGCTGACGCCGGCCTCGGCGATGAGCGGCAGCAGCTTGCTCACGTAGTAGTTGTCCATCGAATGCATCGAGGTGCAGTGCGAGCCCGTGACCCGGCCCTGCAAGCCCAGGCGCTGCGCCTCGAAGGCCAGCGTCTCGATGTGGCGCGAAAGCGGGTCGTCCGATTCGTCGCAGTGCATGTCCACCGGCAGGCCGCGCTCGGCGGCCAGCTCGCACAGCAGTTTCACGCTCGCGGCGCCGTCGGCCATGGTGCGTTCGAAGTGCGGAATGCCGCCGACCACGTCTAGCCCCAAGTCGAGCGCGCGCTTCAGGTTGTCGACGCCACCGGACGAACGCAGCACACCGTCCTGCGGGAAAGCGACCAGCTGCAGGTCCAGGTAAGGCGCCACGCGCCGCTTGACTTCGAGCAGCGCATCCACCGCGAGCAGGCTCGGGTCGCTGGTGTCGACATGGCTGCGGATCGCGAGCAGGCCCTTGGCGACTGCCCAATCGCAGTAGGCGAGTGCGCGCTCGATCAGTGCCTCGGCCGTGAGCAGCGGCTTGAGCTCGCCCCACAGCGCAATGCCTTCGAGCAGCGTGCCGCTCTGGTTGACGCGCGGCAGGCCGTAGCTCAGCGTGGCGTCCATGTGGAAGTGCGGGTCGACGAAATGGGGCGCGACCAGCAGGCCCTGGGCGTCGAGTTTTTCAGCAGCCGGCGCATCGAGCCCTGCGGTGACTTCGATGATGCGGCCGGCCTGCACCGCGATCGACATGCCGCTGCGACCGTCGGGTAGCGTGGCGTTGTGGACGAGCAGATCGAGCATGGCTAACGTTCGCCTTTGCGATAGGGCTTCATGAGGGCTTGCGGATAGCTGGCCTTGCGCGCCACCAGCACCAGCGCCACGATCGACAGCACATAGGGCAGCATCAGGTAGAGCTGGTAGGGCAGCACGGCATCGCCGGATTGTTGCAGCCGCAGCTGCAGCGCGTCGAAAAAAGCGAACAGCAGGGCGCCCAGCAGGGCCTTGCCGGGCCGCCAGGAGGCAAACACCACCAGCGCGACGCAGATCCATCCGCGGCCGTTGACCATGTTGAAGAAGAAGGCGTTGAAGGCCGACAGCGTGAGGAAGGAGCCCGCCACGCCCATCAGCGCCGAACCGGCGACGATGGCGCCGCTGCGCGTGGCTGCGACCGAGACGCCCTGGCCCTCGGCCGCCTGCGGGTTCTCGCCGACCATGCGCAGCGCCAGGCCCAGCGGCGTGCGGTAGAGGATGTACGCGAGCACCGGCACCAGCAGCAGCGCGAACAGCGTGAGCGGCGTCTGCGCATCGAGCACCGGGATGTGCAACCATTCCATCGGCGCGAAGGGCGTGACGGTCGGCGGCGTGTTGACCTTCGGAAAGCTCACGCGGTAGCCGTAGTAGCTGAGCGCCGTCGCCAGCAGCGTGATGCCCAGGCCCGAGACATGCTGCGAGAGCGCGAGGCCCACGGTCAGGAAGGCGTGCAGCAGGCCGAAGACCGCGCCCGTCAACGCCGCCACCGCGACGCCCACCCACAGCGGCGCCCCCGCATAGACCGAGAGCCAGCCGGCAAAGGCGCCCGCGACCATGATGCCTTCGATGCCGAGGTTCAGCACGCCCGTGCGCTCGCACAGCAGCACGCCCAGGGTGCCGAAGATCAGCGGCGTGGCGATGCGCAGCACCGCGACCCAGAAAGAGGCATTGCCGAGGATGTCGACTACTTCCATCGCACTCGATACTGTGTGAGCAAGGTCGCCACCAGCACCGCGATCAGCGAGGCAGCCACGATCACGTCCGCGACATAGGTCGGCACGCCGATCGCCCGGCTCATCGTGTCGGCACCGACCAGCACGCCGGCGACGAACACGCCCGCCGCCAGCACGCCCAGCGGATGCAGGCCGGCCAGCATCGCGATCACGATGCCGCTGTAGCCGTAGCCGGGCGACATGTCGAGCGTGACGTAGCTGGTGCGGCCCGCCACCTCGATCGCGCCCGCCAACCCGGCCAGCGCACCCGAGAGCAACGCCACCAGCACGACGGTGCGCGTGGCCGGCACGCCCGCAAAGGCCGCGGCGCGCGCATTCGCGCCGACCGCGCGGATGTCGAAGCCGATCACCGTGTACTTGAACAACACCCAGACCAGCACCGACAGCGCGCCGGCCCACAGCAGGCCGGTGTGCACGCGGGTCTGCGCGATCAGCCGGCCCAGTTCGAGCTCGGGCTGCAGCGACACGCTCTGCGGCCAGCCCATCGAGGTCGGGTCCTTCATCGGCCCGTCGAGCATCGCCGAGACGCCGAGCAGCACGATGAAATTGAAGAGCAGCGTGGTCACCACCTCGTCGACGCCGAGCTTGTTCTTCATCAGCGCCGGACCGAGCAGCAGCAGAGCGCCGGCGACTGCGGCGGCTAGCATCATCAGCGTGAACAGCAGCCAGACCGGCAGCGCGAAGCCCGTGCCGCCATGCAGCCCGCCCACGACCACGGCCGCCAGCGCGCCGCCGTAGAGCTGGCCCTCGGCGCCGATGTTGAAGAGCCGGGCCTTGAAAGCCACGGTGGCGGCCAGCCCGGTCAGGATCAGCGGAATCGCGCGCGCCAGCGTCTCGCTCCAGGCGAACACGGAGCCGAAGCCACCCTGCAGCAGCAGCGCATAAGTGCGGCCCACCGGTGCACCGGCCCAGAGCACCAGCAGCGCGCTGACCAGCAGGGTGAAGACGACGGCGCCGAAGGGTGCCAGCACCAGTGCCGCGCGCGAGGTCTCATGGCGGCGCTCCAGCCTCATGTATGTGGCCCCCACGCTCGGCACTGCGTGTCCTCGCTGCCCCCCGAGGGGGCGCGAGCTTGCTTGGGGCGGCCCGGCGCTGCGCTCATGAGCCCGCCATCGCGAGCCCGATGGCTTCGCGCGTCCAGGCCGAGGCCGGTCGCGGCTCGCCGAGCTGGCCTCCGTGCATGACGGCAACCCGATCGCCCAGCGCCAGCACCTCGTCCAGATCGTCGGAGATCAAGAGCACCGCGGCGCCCGCATCGCGCGCCGCGATCAGCTGCTGCTGCACATAGGCGACGGCGCCGATGTCCAGTCCCCAGGTCGGCTGGTGCGCGACGATCAGCCGCGCCGCCTTGCCGTGGCCTTTGGTCGCATCGGGCGCCAGCAGCGCCCGCCCGAGGATCAGCTTCTGCATATTGCCGCCCGAGAGCGTGCGCGCAGGCAATTCGAGTCCGGCGCCGCGCACGTCATAGGCTTTCTCGATGCGCCGCGCATGGGCGCGTGCGGCTGCGCGCCGCACCCACAGCCAGCGCGAGAAGGCCGTGCTGCGCAGTCGCTCCGACACCGCGTTCTCCCACACCGGCAGGTCGCCCACCACGCCGACCGCGTGCCGGTCTTCGGGAATGCGCGCCACGCCGCGCTGGACCAGCCGCGCAGGCGAGGCCGGCAAGGCCCGCCCCATCAGCTGTACCGTGCCGCCGATCGCGCGGCGCGTGCCGCAGAGCAGCTCCGCCAGCGCGACCTGGCCATTGCCGGAAACGCCCGCGATCGCCGTGATCTCGCCGGCCCTGAGCGTGAGCGTCACATCCGCCAGCCGGTCCTGACCGCTGCCGGCCGTTTGCACATGGTCCAGCACGCAGACCGCGTCGCCGACCCGCCGCGCGGGGCTGCGCACCACGCCTTCGATCGCATGGCCGACCATCCACAGCGCGAGCTGCGCCTGCGTGGTCTCGGGGGTGCGCGCTTCAGCCACCAGCTTGCCGCCGCGCAGCACCGCGATACGATGCGACACGCGCAGCACCTCGGCCAGCTTGTGGCTGATGAAGATGATCGACAGGCCCTGCGCCACCATCTGCGCCAGGGTGTGGAACAGCGCCTCGCTCTCTTGCGGCGTGAGCACGGCGGTGGGTTCGTCGAGGATCAGGATGCGCGCACCGCGGTACAGCGCCTTGAGGATCTCCACCCGCTGCCGTTCGCCGACCGAGAGGTTGCCGACCGTTGCGTCCGGCTGCACCGGCAGGCCGAAGCGCTGCGAAACTTCCAGCAGCCTGGCGCGTGCCGCGCTGCGCCGCGAGAAGCCCTGCCACAGCGGCTCGGTGCCCATCATCACGTTGTCGAGCACGCTGAGGTTGTCCGCCAGCGTGAAGTGCTGGTGCACCATGCCCACGCCCGCGGCCAGCGCCGCTTTCGGATTGCCGGGCGCGAGGGGCCGGCCGAAGACCTCGATCTCGCCCGCGTCGGCCGTGTAGTGGCCGAACAGGATCGACATCAGCGTCGACTTGCCGGCGCCGTTCTCGCCCAGGAGCGCCAGCACCTCGCCGGCCTGCAGTTCGAGCGAGACCGCGTCGTTCGCCACCAGCGTGCCGAATCGCTTGGTGATGCCGCGAAGCGAGAGGACGGTCGCCAACAATTATTTTCAGTTGGGACAAAGGCCCCGCGCAGCGGCGGCCTTCGTTCGGGAAACACCGCGGAACCGGCTTTGCCGGGCCGCTGGTGTTGTCCCCGCTGAGGGGGTTGGCGCAGCGACAAGCAGTGCGCGAAGCCTGGGGGAGAGCTTCACTTGGCCGTGGACTTCGGTTGGCCGTCGTCCACTTTCACCGTGAACTTGCCGGAAAGGATGTCGGCCTCCCTGGCCTTGACCTTGGCGACGATGTCGGCCGGCACCTTCTTCTCGAAAGTACCGAGCGGCGCCAGCTCGGAGCCCTTGTGCTTCATCATCGAATAGGGGCCGTAGTCCTCGGCCGCGAACTTGCCTTCCTTCACCAGCTTGATCGCGCGGTCGGCCGAGGGCTCGAAGTTCCAGAGCGCAGATGCGACCACGGTGTCGGGGTACTTGTCCTGCGTGTTGATCACGTTGCCGATCGCGAGCTTGCCCTTTTCCTTGGCCGCGTCGCTGACGCCGAAGCGCTCGGCGTACATGAGGTCGGCGCCCTTGTCGATCATCGCGAAGGCGGCTTCCTTGGCCTTGGGCGGATCGAACCAGCTGTTGATGAAGCTCACGCTGAACTCCACCTTCGGGTTGGTTTCCTTGGCGCCGGCCATGAAGGCGTTCATCAGGCGATTGACTTCGGGAATCGGGAAGCCGCCGACCATGCCGATCTTGTTCGTCTTGGTCATGCCGCCGGCCACCATGCCGGAGAGGTAGGCGGGCTCCTGGATGTAGTTGTCGAAGACCGAGAAGTTGGGCGCCTGCGGCTTGAGCGAGGAACCCATCAGGAAGGCCGTCTTCGGAAAGTCCTTCGCGACCTTGCGCGCGGCCGCTTCGACGCCGAAGACCTCGCCGAGGATCAGCTGGTTGCCGGCCTGTGCGTACTCGCGCATCACGCGCTCGTAGTCGGCGTTGGCGACGTTCTCGGTGGCCTTGTATTCGATCTCGCCGCGCGCCTCTGCCGCCTTGAGCGCCTTGTGGATGCGGCCCACCCATTGCTGCTCGAAGGGCACGGTGTAGACCGCCGCCACCTTGAGCTTGGCCTGCGCGAGCGCGAGGCTGGGCGCCCCGGCCGCGAGCGCCGCGGCAATGGCGACCGAACGGACGATCAGATGACGGCGTAGGGACACGGACTTCTCCTCGTTGATATGGAAATTTATTTGGTGCCGAAGATGCGGTCGCCCGCGTCACCGAGGCCCGGCAGGATGTAGCCATGGCTGTTGAGCTCGCGGTCGATGGCCGCGGTGTAGATCGGCACGTCCGGGTGCGCGGCCTGGAAGGTCTTGATGCCTTCCGGGCAGGTGAGCAGGCAGACGAACTTGATCGACTTCGGGTTCAGTTCCTTGAGCCGCTCCACCGCGGCGACCGCCGAGTTGCCGGTGGCCAGCATCGGATCGACCACGATCGCGTCGCGCTCTTCCATGCCGCCGGGCATCTTGAAGTAGTACTCGACCGCGGTCAGCGTCTTGGGGTCGCGGTACAGGCCGATGTGGCCCACGCGCGCACCCGGCACCACGCTCAGCATGCCGTCGAGGATGCCGGTGCCGGCGCGCAGGATGGAGACCAGCACCACCTTCTTGCCGTCGATCACCTTGGCGTTCATCGTCTCGAGCGGGGTCTCGATCTCGATGTCCTGCATCGGCATGTCGCGCGTGACCTCGTAGGCCATCAGCATGCTGATCTCGTTGAGCAGGCGCCGGAAGCTGTTGGTGCTGGCCTCCTTGCGGCGCATCAGCGTGAGTTTGTGCTGGACGAGGGGGTGGTCGACGAGGTGGACGTTGCTCATGAGAGTTGTTGTGAGAAAAAGGAGAAGTCTAGAAGACAGTGCCGTCGCTCTCGATGCGCAAGGGTGGCGCACCGCCACGCAAGCGCTGTGCCAGCGCCCGGCCGGCGGCCCAGGTGCCGCCTTCCAGCACGCGGGCCAGCGGCAGCTCTTCCTCGCTGCGGTCGAGCACCTTGCGCACCCGGGGCACGAGCTCGTCGAGCAGCGCGATGGTCAGCGCGCGCCATTCGACGATGAACTCGTCGCCCACCTTCCAACTGCGCTCGAGCAGGGCCGGGTCCTTGGGCACGATCACGCCGCTGTCGAGCAGCAGGCCGCCGTTGCGGTACTCGGGCAGGGCGGTCAGCGCATCGAGATGGCGCACCTTGACGCCGGCCCACTCGAAGGGCTCGAGCAGCGAGTAGGTCAGCCACTGCGAGAGCTTGTGGAAGGGCATCCAGCCGTTGGTGAGCCCCGGCCCGCGCACCGCGCTGTGGCGCCAGCAGTCGCCCAGCGCGAGCGCCGGGTCGCCCGAGCCGATGCCGCCGGCCGCATCGCTGCCGTCGGCTGCGAGGCTGTCGATCGCGTTGGTGGCCGGCCAGATCCGCGACAACGATTCGAGCAGCAGCGAGAGGATCTCGTGCGCCGTGATCTCGGCCGTCGGCGCGGCGCCGGGTCCATAGGGGCCGACCAGCGCATCGAACAGGCCACCTGGCCGCCCCTCGTCGCCGAAGGTCTCGGGCTGCTCGCTCATCGCCTCGCCGAGCCGCCGCAGCAGCATCGCGCGGCCCGCGAGGCCCACGAGCGGATTGACCTCGCTGACCTGGAAGGCATCGCCCAGCCGGTCGGTCACCAGCGCGCGCAGGCCGGCGGCATCGGCTTGCAGCGGGTGGTCGGGATTCGAGGAGAACAGGCCGCTCGTAAAGGCATGGAAGCTGGCGACGCCCAGGCCTTCGGAGCGCGTGAAGCGCTGGCCGGTGGCGGCTTCGATGTAGTGCCAATCGGGGCCGGCGCCGGCATCGAGCAGCACGCTCACCAGCACCAGGTCGATGTGGGCGCGGGCCCGCTGGGGCGCGTCCAGGTGGCCCAGCAGCCGATCGAGTTCTTTCAGCCGGTTCACGTCGCCCGCTTCGAAATGGCGCCAGCGGCTGTGGTAAGGAATGGTGTCCCAGGGATAGCGTTCGCGCGTCACCTCCGCCACCGTGCGGGCCGTGTCTTCGAGCGCGGCCTCGTCGCCGATGGTGAACCACTGCGATTCGCCGCGGCGCGCGCGGGTCAGCAATGCGGCCGCGCGTATGCGCACCGCGCGGGTCGTGCGCAGAAAGGCCGCAGCGCCCGCCGGATGAGTGGTGTCGGTCACGAATTCGAGCGCCGGGTCCACGTGGCCGTCGGCATCGGCATGGCGCACGGCCGCGTTCGAGGTGGGGCGATCGGGATCGAGCCCATAGTTGTCCTTGCTCATTGATCCAGCTTCCGGCCCTTGGCCTTCTTGAGTTCCTCGGCGTCCGGCACCACGCCAGGCGTGAAGTAGCCGGCCGCCATCTTGGCGTCCATCTCGACGCGGGCGTCGGCCGGGATCAGTTCGTCGGGGATGTTCACGCGCGTGCCGATCTCGATGCCAGAGCCGGTGATGGCGTCGAACTTCATGTTGCTCATCGATACCAGCCGATGGATCTTGCGGATGCCGAGCCAGTGGAACACGTCGGGCATCAGCTCCTGGAAGCGCATGTCCTGTACGCCGGCCACGCACTCGGTGCGCGCGAAATACTGGTCGGCGGTGTCGCCGCCCACCTGGCGCTTGCGTGCGTTGTAGACCAGGAACTTGGTCACTTCGCCGAGAGCTCGGCCTTCCTTGCGCGAGTAGGCGATCAGCCCGACGCCGCCGCGCTGTGCGCCGCGTATGCACTCCTCGATCGCATGCGTGAGGTAGGGCCGGCAGGTGCAGATGTCGGAGCCGAACACGTCGGAGCCGTTGCACTCGTCGTGGATGCGCGCCGTGAGTTCGACATCCGGGTTGGCCAGGTCGCGCGCATTGCCGAAGATGTAGATGGTCTGGCCGCCGATGGGCGGCAGGAACACCTCGAGGTCGGAGCGCGTCACCAGCTCGGGGTACATGCCGCCGGTTTCTTCGAAGAGCACGCGGCGCAGGTCGGTCTCGGAGCAGCCGAAGCGTCTGGCCACCTCGGGCAGGTACCAGACCGGCTCGATCGCCGCCTTGGTGACCATCGCCGCGCCGCCGGGTGTGAGGAACTTGCCGTCGGCCTTCAGGCGGCCGGTCTGCAGCGCCTCGATCACCTCGGGCAGGATCACGTGCGCCTTGGTGATGGCGATGGTGGGGCGGATGTCGTAGCCGGCCGCCAGCTCGGTGGCAAAGGCCTCGGCCACCACCGCGCCCCAGGGATCGAGCGAGACAATGCGGCCGGGCTCGCTCCACTGCGGATAGGGGCCGATCACGTCGGTCGGCGCTGTATTGGTCAGGTCGGCCTTGTGCTCTCGCTTGAGCGCACCGGCCGCGACGGCCAGCGCGCGGTAGACGCTGTAGGAGCCGCTGTGCGTGCCGATCACGTTGCGGTGCGCGCGCTTGGTCGTGGTGCCGACCACCGGGCCGCGCTCGGCGGCGGTGGCGGCGCCCCACTGGATCGGCAGGGCGCCGAAGCCGCCCGCGTGCGAGGTCAGGCGGATGTGGGGCCGCTGGGACGGTACGGAAGAGGGCTCGGGATTCGCGGAAAGAGACGGCGTGGAAGGAGTCGGAACGGTGTCAACGGACATTGCAGGCCCTCAAAAAACACAATGTAGCGAGGGCTTCTGCGACTGGCAAGCCGCTGGCCCGGCGCCGGGCCGCCCCAAGCCGGGCTGCACCCCCTTGGGGGCAGCGACCACTCGAAGTGAGGGAGCGTGGGGCTTAGCTGATGCGCAGCAGGCGGTCGATTGACAAGGTGCCGCCTCCGCGACCGACCAGGTAGAGCAGCAGCGCGGCCCACGAAAGATGCGTGGGCCAGGCGTCCGGATAGACCAAGACCTGGATCACCAGCGTCATGCCCAGCAACGCCAGGGCCGACAGCCGCGTGAACAGGCCCAGCACCAGCAGCACCGGAAACAGATGCTCCGCATAGGCCGCGAGGTGCGCCGCGATCTCGGGCGGCACCAGCGGCAGCTTGTACTCGGTGCGGAACAGTTCGTAGGCGCTGTCGGTCAGCGTGAGGAAGCCCGTGACCTTGGTGCGGCCCGACAGAAAGAAGATCGCGGCGATGCTCATGCGCGCGGCCAGTGCCAGCAGGTCGTGCGGCACGATGCGCGTGAGCCACGAGGCCAGCAGGTTCCAGTGTGCGCGAAGGCCGTGCCCGTCGCTCGAGGCCAGGGCGTTGGAGGCTGTAGCGTTCGAGTTCATGGTGCTCTTTCGATGAAGGCGCCCGCGCGCAGCAGGCTTTCGAGCAGGGCGGCAAGGTCGGCATCGGGATCGATGGCCAGGGCGCGTTCGGCCGCCTCGGCCAGCGGCAGACCGGCGGCGCAGGCATCGAGAAAGGCGCAGCCTGCTTGGGGAATCGCGCGCCAGACCACGGTGTCGGCGGGACGCGTGAGCAACGCGCCTTCGCCTTGCCAGACGAGCTCTTCTTCATCGTCGGCGGGAGTGCGGTTGCGCGCCCAGATGCTGTAGACCGGCTGCTCGTCGAACCAGGCCCAGCGCGCCGCCGGATGGGGCTTGAGCACCAGGGTCGCGAGCAGTTCCGGTGTGCAGCGGGCAAGCCATGCGGCATCGAGCACGGGCGCATCCTGCGCGGCATGGGCTTCGCACGACAAGGCGTCGAGCCGTGCCGCGCCGGGCAGATAGGTCAGTTCGGCGGCCGGCTCGAAGCCCTGCAGGAAGGCGGCGAAGCCGCTTCCGTAGTTCAGCAACCGGCCGTCGCGCGGCGCCTCGGCCGCCACATGCAGCGCCGCGGCGGCACGAAACCATTCGCTGCCCACCAGCCGCGCCACCACGGGCAAGTTGGCTTCGAGCGCGTCGATGCAGCCCTTCATCACGGTGTTGCGATAGACCGCGAAGGCAGGTTGCGCCGCGAGCTGTTGCACCACCGGATCCGCGACGTCCTGCGGCGCGAACAAGGCCTTGGCGAAGGCGTCCTGGAACTGTGCGAGTGAGGTGCTCATGCCACGGTCTCCTGCGCGATGCGGCGCAGTTCGGCGTCGGCTTGCGACCGCTCGCCCATCAGTTCATCGAAGGCCGGCACATTGCCGTCGCGTTCGATCAGCGTGGGGCGGGCGCCCGCGCGCTCGATGAAACGGCGATAGAGGCCCCAGACCTCCGGCGCGATCGGTGCATCGTGCGAGTCGATCAAGAGCGCCTCGCCCAGCGTCGGATCGAGCGCATGGCCCGCGAGATGGATCTCGCTGACCAGCTCGTGCGGAAAACGGTCCAGCCAGTCCGCGGCCGAGAAGCCCAGGTTGCACGCCGACACGTGCGCGTTGTTGATGTCGAGCAGCAGCGTGCAGCCGGTGCGCCGCGCGAGTTCGGCAAGGAAGTCGATCTCGTCCCACGCGTGCCCTTCGAAGCGCAGATAGTGAGACGGGTTCTCGATCGCGATGGCGGTGTTCAGCGCGTCCTGCGTGCGCGCGATGTTGGCGGCAATGCGATGCAGCGCTTCGGTGCTGCGCGGAAAGGGCAGCAGGTCGGGAAAGTGCCGGCCCTTCCAGGCCGACCATGCGAGGTGTTCGGAGATCAATGCAGGCTGGATGCGCTGCGCCAGCGCCGTCAGCCGCTGGAGGTGCGCGGCATCGGGCTCGGCATCGCCCGCGAGCGAGAGCGAGACCCCGTGCAGCGACACCGGATGGCGCTCGCGGATCGCTTCCAGCCATTGCAGCCGCGGCCCGCCCGCCACCATGTAGTTCTCGGGGTGCACCTCGAACCACAGCCCTTCGACCTGCGACGACAGCGCGGCGTCATAGTGCTCGGGCTTGAGGCCGAGGCCTGCGGTGAGCGAGCTGGACATGATGGCGGCAGGGCAATCGATCAGGACTTGATCGGCGTCAGCGAGCCCGTGCCCTTCGGCGTCTTGATGGTCACGCAGGTGCCGGCCGGCGCGTTCTTCCAGGCGTTGCCCTGGTAGTCGACCTTGGAGGTGCCTGCACAGGTGGTGCCGGGGCCGGCGGCGCAGTCGTTCTTGCCGGCCATCGAGACGCCGTAGCACTTCTCCATCGCGGCCGTCTTGTCGGCCATCGGTTTGTCTTGCGCCATGGCGGAGCCGGCGGCGAGGGCGCCCAGGGCGAGGGCGGTGATAGCGAGAGGGCGAGTGATCATGGAATGAGCTCCAGTGGTTGAGTGAAGATTTTCAACCGCGCCGCTCGGCGCAGTCGGTTCTACTTCGTGGCCTGCGCGCCCGGGGTTACAGCGCACGGCACAATCCGCCGGATTTCTTTTTTTGGCTGCGCCTGTAACCGGCTTGAGCGAAAGCACGAATGACAAGTGGGAGCCCGATGGCAAAGAGCGAAGCGGAGACGGTGCTGCACGACCTGTTCGTGCGGGGCCTGGACGGCGACGCCCAGGCCTATCACGCGTTTCTGCAGAAGCTCAGCGCACACCTGCGCGCGTTCCTGGGCAGGCGGCTGTTCGGCTGGCCCGACGAAGTGGAAGACCTTGTCCAGGAATGCCTGCTCGCCATGCACAACCAGCGCCACACCTACCAGAGCGACCAGCCGCTGACGGCCTGGGTGCATGCGATCGCGCGCTACAAGATGATCGACCTGCTGCGCGCCAAGGCCAGCCGCGAGGCGCTCAACGATCCGCTGGACGACGAGCTGGCCGTCTTCGCCGAATCGGCCACCGAGGCCAGCGACGCGCGCCGCGACCTGGCGGGCCTGCTCGACACCTTGCCCGACCGGCATCGCCTGCCGATCGTGCACGTCAAGCTCGAAGGCCTGTCGGTGGCCGAGGCGGCGCGCAAGACCGGCATGTCGGAATCGGCGGTCAAGGTCGGCATCCACCGCGGGCTCAAGGCGCTGGCGCTGAAGATCGGAAAGTCCTCATCATGAAAACAGACGAGCTCGTTGCCCTGCTGGCGCGCGAAGCACCACCGGTGCCGCGGCATGCGGCCGCACGGCGCCTCACGATTGCGCTCTTGGCCGGCGTGCCGCTGTCGATCGCGTGGATGGTCATCGAGTACGGCGTGCGGCGCGACCTGGTGCAGACCATGTTCTGGCCGATGTTCTGGGTCAAGCTGGCTTTTCCGCTGTGCATCGCCATTGCGGGCTTCGTGGTGGTGCAGCGCCTTGCGCGCCCCGGTGCGCGGGTCCGCGCCGCATGGCTGGGCCTGGCGCTGCCGGTGCTGGCGCTGTGGGTGATGGGGTTCGCGGCCTGGTTTCTCGCGCCTGCGGACGAGCGCACGGCCTTGCTCTGGGGCCAGACCTGGCGCACTTGCGCCTTCAATATCGCCGCGATCTCGGTGCCGGTGTTCGTGGCCTCGCTGGTCGCACTGAAGAGCCTGGCACCGACGCAACCGGCACTGGCCGGTGCTGCGGCCGGCGCCATGTCAGCGGGGGTGGGGGCGGCGATCTATGCCTTGCACTGCCAGGAACTGGCGGCGCCGTTCCTGGCGATCTGGTATGTGGCGGGGATGGTGTTGCCTGTGGTGGCGGGGGCGGCTGTTGGGCATCGGCTGCTGCGATGGTGAACTCACCTCTTGCATAGGCCGAGCACCCACTCCTGCTCCGTGCAGACACGCCCTTGGGGTTGCTGCACGGCCCAGGCCGGCGCACCGGCCGCTGCCTGACCGGCGATGCAGGCGCGCATGCGCTTTTCCATCGGCGCGTAGTAGCGCCATCCCTGGCTGAGGGCAGGAAGCTCCAGGCGCACTTGCTTCCACTTGGGATGCCCATTGGCCTGGAGCTTGTCGAAGTTCTTGCAAAGCGACTCGGCAAAACGGCCGAGGTTTCCGACCGTCGACTGCAAGCCGTAGTCATAGGTGACCAGGTAGGCCTTCACGGTGAGGGTGGGAATGTCGGCCGTGAGCCATGTGGAGTAGCTCGCGGCGCGTATGGTCGCGGGAAAGTAGGTCTTCTTCGCACGCGCTGTTTCCGGCGCCGCGTCGTCCAGCTTCAGGATCTTGATGTAGTTGCGCGCCTCGGGCTTCATGTCCGAGAACAGCTTGGCCGGCTGTCCGGCAACGATGATGGCGACGTCGATCGATTTGTCGACGGTGAGCTTGGCGAGCGCCTCCTCGTTGCTCAGATACTGCGCGTTGGCAGCCGGTATCTGCTCGCCGAACATCAGCTGGTATAGCGTTCTCGAGGTGAGCGCCGTACCGCTGCCGAGCGCTCCGACTGCAATCTTCTTGTTCTTGATCTCGTGGATGGAGCTCAGCGGCGAATCGGCACGGGCGACGAAATAGATCTCCTCATCGTAGAGCGGCATGATGAGCCGCAGCGGACGGATGATGTTGCCCGCGTCGGCGTTTCCGGCCTTCGCCTCGTCCAGGAAGGCCTGGTAGACGTCGGACTGCACCAGGGCCAGCTTGACCCCCGGCTCGAAGCGCATGCGCTGAACGTTCTCCGCCGAACCCTTGGACTCCATGACCTCGAGCTCGATGCCGGCGGGCTCGGCGACCCACTTGGCAAGGTCGCGGCCGATCTGGATGTAGGTGCCGGTTTTCGATGCGGTGACTATCTTGTACTGCGCCCTGGGCTGCGCGGCGGCCGAGGACAGGAGGGCCATTGCTATCAGGCCCGTCAGGATTGATCTGATTGGCATTGCTGGCTCCAGTGAAGAGTCGTCATGGTAGTCCTGTCGGGCGATTAGCGGTACTCCGCGCTGCCCGCGCATCTCATCTCATCTCTCGCACAGAGCCAGTGCCGCAAGCGCGGCATCGCACTCGGTCTTCTGGGGGGCCGTCACGCCGCTCACCGGCGCGGGGACGGCGATTGGCGGCACTTCAGCTGCCGGCGGCGCTGGGCCAGGGGCCGGAGCAGGGGCCGGATCGCTAAGCCCGAGCGCCTTGGCCGCCCTAAGGGTGGCATCACGCAGCTGTTCACGCTTGGCCGTTTGCTCCCGCACGCGCTGATCGAGCTCGTCCTTCAACGCCCGCACGTCCGGATGATCCGGATGCGCGGCGGCCAGGGGGACCAGCGCGCGCTCCGCGGCTGTGAGGTCGCCGCGGCTCAAGGCGCTCTGCGCTTGCGCCAGTTTCGCCGTGAACTCTTGCAACCTGTCCGTCTCGTTCTGCTTGTCGAAATAGAGATAACCCAGAGCCAGGGCGAGCACAGCCAGAACCAGCGCCGCTGCCGTGCCCGTTGCCGAGCGCTTGAGGGCAGCGCCGGAAGGCGGCGCCACGGCAATCTGCGCGGGCAGCTCCTCTTGCCATCCAAGCCGGGCGGGGACGATGCGCGCAAGCTCGGAGCTCACATCCTCTTGGGTCTCATTGACAGGGGTTTCAAGCTCAGGCTCGAGGGCGGCCTCTGCCGCATCGGCGCCAAACGTGACGGACGCATCCTCGCCGCAGTACGGACAAAACTTGACCCGCCCATGCAACAGCGCAGCGCAGCGCTGGCAAGGCGCCGAGAGGTCCAGGTCCGATTTGGCCAAGCCCGGTTGGACGAGACGGCTCATGAGTCGATCCGCCAGCCCGGCGAGCGGCGCTTGTCGGGGTGATAGAGATACAGGTGGCCCGAATAGACGAACGGTCGCGTCGCCCACGGCCTGGGCATTCTGTCGACCCAGAACTGCACGTCATGCTCGCCGCGCAATTCGAAGGTGGTGGTGTACGTCTCGTTCGATGCGAAAAGGTCATCCACCGAGCGGGTATTCGACACGCGCGCACACAGCAGGGTCGATGCTGAAGTCGATGCCAGCAACGGGAAGATCACTTCGTCGGCGCTGGCAACAGGACTGTCGTCTTCGGGATCCAACCAGGGATCGCCCCGCAGGCGTGTCTCAAGCTGAAAACACGCGGCCCCGGTGCAGAGCCGCGGTGAACTTGCCGGTCTGATTTCCGGTTCGCTGAGTCCCAGTTGAACAAAGACGATTTGCCCTCCCTGCTCGTCCTGCAGCAAGCACTGCTGCCATAGATGGCCGCTGTCGGAAAGGTAGGGGCTGCCCAGATCGAAGCGGGGCGTGATGCCAGACGCCCATGGCAGAAAGGACGTTTCGAGCGCGGTGCCGCTGCCGCGCTTGACGATCAGTTGGCCCATCGCGGTCATCCAGATGATCTGCCGGCGATCAGCCAGCGGGCGAAACCATGCCGCTGTCGCGGTCGCGGCAGCGACTTTCGGCCCATGGACACGGCGAAGAGCACTGCCCTTTGGATTCAACGCGTAAACGCCGAGTTTTCTGTCTTCTTCCAGCATGGGCACATAGACCCTGCCTTTCCACATGACCGGCGCGCCTGCGCAGCGTCTGCCCACGAGCTGCGATTCGTAGGTCCGGGCCACAGGATTGACGGTCACGATGGCCAGCCCGTCCTCGGTAGGCATGAACAGCTTGGTGGATCCTTGCGGGTCCTTCACCACCATGCCCCAGGCGTGGTCGTCGAGAGAGCTCTCGACGAGTATCTCCGCTCCTCTGGGGTAGACCTCCAGCCAGCACTCCGAGTGCGGCAGCCAGTGATAGATGAGTCCCCGCGAAGCGTCGAGGGCGAACAATCCGGACTCGCATGCATGGCACGTGCTCACAAGGAACTGGTAGTTTCCCGCAGGCGGCATCCCCAGATGGCGGTCCGGCAGAGACTCGACGCTCAGCGTTGGCCGCAGCGCCAGGCGAACGGCTGTCTGTCCCAGCCCTTGCGGCTGGTCGGCAGCGGAACCATCGCCGCCGAAAGGCGGCAGCCACGTATCCAGATGGGCGATAGGCGGTTCAGGCAGCGCTCTACCGGTGATGGGAGAAAACTTGAACGCCCCGGGGTAGAGTGCGACCGGCTTGGCCCCCCGATCCGCCTCATCGAAGCTGACGCGCGCCCCGACCAGCGTCGCCAGGTCGAGCGGGTTGTACGCTGCCGGGGCTGCACCCAGCCCGCGGTAGTCGGCGAGACCAAAAGCACCCGTCGTCGGATTGCGCGACCAGACCTGATCGCCCAGCTCCCAACGCTCGTTCTGATGAGACGTCGTCAGCGACGTGGACATTCATCCAGTGTGCGGCCGGATATGGCCGTTGCTGATGAGGGAATCCCCGCCCTGGACGGGAGAGTGTCAACTCACCGCTGCCGTCATCAGCGACGCGTCTTCGCGCCGAAAATCCCACCCAGTACCCCGCGCAGGATCTCCTTGCCGACGGTGGTGCCCATGGTCCGCACCGCCGACTTGGCCATCGTCTGCGCAAGCCCATCGCGCTTGCCGCCGCGCGGGCCCGTGGAGCCGAACAGGATCTCGTTCAGCCCACCCATCAGCCCACCCGATTCCTCCGCCGCTGCAGCGCCAGGCTTGCCTTTGATAGCCGGCGCGTCAGGCGCCGTCTCGGCCCGTCCCTTGAGCTTTTCGTACGCCGACTCGCGGTCTACGGCCTTCTCATAAACCCCGGCCACCAGCGAGTTCGCAATCAACGCCTGCCGCTGCGCAGCAGTGATCGGCCCGATCTGGCTCCCCGGCGGCAGCACATACACACGCTCGGTGATCGTCGGCCGCCCCTTGCCGTCGAGAAAACTCACCAGCGCCTCCCCAACCGCCAGCTCCGTGATCGCCGTCTCGATATCCAACCCCGGCTTCTGCCGCATCGTCGTGGCTGTCGCCTTCACGGCCTTCTGATCCCGCGGCGTAAAGGCCCGCAGCGCGTGCTGCACGCGATTGCCCAACTGCGCCAGCACCGTATCCGGAATGTCCAGCGGGTTCTGCGTCACGAAGAACACGCCCACGCCCTTGGAGCGCACCAGTCGCACCACGAGCTCGATGCGTTCGACCAGGGCCTTGGGCGCCTCGTTGAAGAGCAAATGGGCCTCGTCGAAGAAGAACACCAGCTTGGGCTGCTCCGGGTCGCCGATCTCGGGCAGTTGCTCGAACAGCTCCGACAGCAGCCACAAGAGGAAGGTGGCGTAGAGCCGCGGCGAGTTCATCAGCTTGTCGGCGGCGAGGATGTTGACCACGCCCCTGCCGTCCGCGGTCTGCATGAAGTCCGCGATGTTGAGCATCGGCTCGCCGAAGAACTTGTCGCCGCCCTGGCTCTCGATCTGCAGTAGGCCGCGCTGGATCGCGCCCACGCTGGCGGCGCTGATGTTGCCGTATTCGGTGGTGAACTGGCTCGCGTTCTCGCCCACGTGCTGCAGCATGGCGCGCAGGTCCTTCAGGTCGAGCAGCAGCAGGCCGTTGTCGTCCGCGATCTTGAACACCAGGTTCAGCACGCCGGCCTGGGTTTCGTTGAGGTTGAGCATGCGGCCCAAGAGCAGCGGGCCCATGTCGGAGACGGTGGCGCGCACCGGGTGGCCCTGTTCGCCGAACACGTCCCACAGCGTGACGGGGCAGGCGAGGGGCTGGGGCAGCTCGATGCCGCGTTCCTTGAGGGTGGCGGCCATCTTCTCGCCGATGCTGCCTTGCTGGCTGGCGCCGGTCAGGTCGCCCTTGACGTCGGCCATGAACACCGGCACGCCGATGTTCGAAAGCTGTTCGGCAATGGTCTGCAAGGTGACGGTTTTGCCGGTGCCGGTGGCGCCGGTGATCAGGCCGTGGCGGTTGGTCAGGCCCGGCAGCAGGGCGCATTCGATGGTGTCGTGGCGGGCGATCAGAAGGGGGTCGGCCATGGGTGCTCCCGGTCAGTGGTACGCAGCGGAGTCTATCGAAGCGGCCTCCTATAATTCGCACCCCGTGCGATAGTTCATTCAAAAGTTCTCGGAGTTTGATTTGTCATCGACCCAGCCCCCTATTTCCGCCGTCGGCGATGCGCCCGAACAGTCAGCCCTCGAGAACGAGCTGGCTGTTCTTCTTGTGGAGTCGCTCAATCTCGAGATCGCACCCTCCGAGATCGTGCCCACGGCGCCGCTGTACGGGGAAGGCCTGGGGCTCGATTCGATCGACATCCTCGAAGTCGCGCTCGAGGTCTCGCGCAAGTACGGCTTCCAGCTGCGCTCCGATGACGAGCGCAATCAGCAAATCTTCCAGTCGCTGCGCAGTCTTGCGGCCCACGTCGCGCAGAATCGCGGCGCTTCCTGATCCATGTCTCGATGGCGCATGGCGCTCCTGCTGCTCGCGGGGGTGGCCTATGCCGGCGTTTCCCATTGGATGATGCTGTACCACGCCGCCGCGCCCTGGGCGGTGGGGGTGCTGCTCGCACCGCTGTGGCTGGCAGCGCTGGGCCTGGCCGGTAGCCGCTTCGGCGCCTGGGGCCTGGCAGTGGCCGGCGCGGCCGGTGTGATCGGCTTCGCGCTGGTGCTGCGCGGCGAGGCGGGGGACCCCAATCGGCTCTATGTGTTGCAGCACGCGGGCATCAACGCCTTGCTGTGCGGATGGTTCGGCAGCACGCTGCGCGGCGACCGCCTGTCGCTGATCGGCCAGTTCGCCGAGCGCATCCATCCGCTGTCGCCGGCCATGCGTGCCTACACCGCGCGCGTGACCTGTGTCTGGACCGCCTATTTCGCGCTCATGACCGTGGCCTCGATCGCGGTCTATGCCTTCCTGCCCTTCGCCGCCTGGTCGGTGCTGGCCAATCTGCTCACCCCTCTGATGGTGGCGGGGCTGTTCCTGGGCGAGTACCTTCTGCGCTATCGGCTGCATCCCGAATTCGAGCGCACCCGCCTGATCGACACGGTGCGCGCGTTCTACGGTGCGCCGGTCGATACCCACACCCGGCGATGAATCCGATTCCGCTTCTTTCCGATCGCGATCCTGAAGCGCCGCTCGCTTGGCGTCACGGCGTGCCGGTGAGCGCGCGCCAGTTCCTGGCCGACGTCGCGCGCTTTGCACCCGAGCTGGAGGCCGGCGGCCCGGTGATCAACCTCTGCGTCGACCGCTATGCCTTCGCGGTCAGCCTGGCGGCCGCACTGGTGCGCGGCGAGACCAGCCTGCTGCCGCCCGATGCACGGCCCGACACGCTGGCGCGCCTCGTCGAGGCCGGCGGCCACACCTTCGCCATCGTGGACGCGCAACAGGCCGAGACGCCGGGCATGCCGCGCATCCTGATCGAGAACCGCGCGCCCGTCGCCGACGCGGGCGATCGGCCTGTGCCCGAGATCGCGAGCGACCTGCATGCCGTCAGCCTGCTGACCTCCGGCTCGACCGGCACGCCACAGCCGCATGCCAAGTCGTGGCAGACGCTGGTGGGCGACGTGGCCGCGGCGGTCGATCGCTTGTCCGGCCTGCTCGGGCGCCCCTCGCTGGCCGGCCTCACGCTGGTGGCGACGGTGCCGGTGCAGCACAGCTACGGCCTCGAATCCTCGGTGCTGCTGGCCATGCTGGGCGGTGCCGCTTTCGATAGCGGACGGCCCTTCTTCCCGGCCGATGTCGCGGCGGCGCTGGCCTCGGTGCCGCAGCCGCGCGCGCTGGTGACCACGCCTTTCCATCTCAAGACCCTGCTGCTCTCGGGCGTGGCGCTGCCGCCGGTGGACCTGATTCTCTCGGCCACCGCGCCGCTCTCGCCGCAGCTCGCGGCCCAGGCCGAAGAGGCCACGGGCGGCATGCTGATCGAGATCTACGGCAGCACCGAATCGGGCCAGGTCGCGACGCGGCGGCCCACCCAGAGCGAGGTCTGGGAGACCTTCGGCCAGATCCGCGTGCATGCCGAGCACGACGCCGAGGGCGGCGAGCGCTTCATCTTCGAAGGCGATTTCATCCCCGAGCCGACGCCGCTGGCCGACGTGCTGGAGCTGGTCGACGATCGCCGCTTCCGCCTGCTGGGCCGCGCCAACGACCTGATCCACGTAGCTGGCCGGCGCAGCTCGCTGGGCTACCTCAATCACCATCTCAACAGCATCCCGGGGGTCGTGGACGGTGCCTTCTGGCTGCCCGACGACGTGACCGACGGTGTGGTGCGGCCGGTGGCTTTCGTGGTGGCGCCGGCGCTCGATGCGCACGCGATCATCGCGGCGCTGCGCGAACGGCTGGAAGCGGTGTTCGTGCCGCGCCGCGTGGTGCACGTCACGGCCTTTCCGCGCGAGGGGACGGGCAAGCTCACCGCCAGGGCACTGCGCGAGTTCGCGCTGGCGCAGCTCGCCTCCGACGGCACGCCGGTGCAGCTTACGCACGAGGTGCCGGCGGACCATCCGGCTTTCGCGGGTCATTTCCCGGGCCAGCCCTTGCTGCCCGGTGCGCTGCTGCTGTCGGAAGTGCTCGAAGCCGTGCAGGGCGTGCCCGCGCTGGCGGCCCGGCTCGGTGCACAGCCGACGCTGGCGGCGGCCAAGTTCCTCGCGCCGGTGCGCCCGGGCAGCACGCTCGTGATCGACCTCATTCCCGAAACCGGCGCCTCGCGCGGGCTGCGCTTCGAGGCGCACTCTTCCGGGGTGACGGTGGCGAGCGGGCGCTGGACGCCGGGCAGCACGGCATGAGCAGCATTCCGCCCGAGGCCGGCGACGCGAAGCCGCGCCAGGCCGACTGGTCACGCATGCCCGAGCGCAGCAACATGCTGGCGTTGCGCGTGATCTGCTGGATCGCCATCAAATGCGGGCGGCCGTTGGCGCGTCTCATCCTGCATCCGATCAGCCTCTACTTCCTGCTGTTTTCGCCGGCGCAGCGGCGCCACATCAAGCGCTACTTGTTCCGGGCGATCGGCCCGAATGCCGGTTGGGTCGATGGCTATCGGCTGCTCCATGCCTTTGCTTCAACGGTGCTCGATCGCATCTATTTGCTGCGCGGCCGCCTGGACCTGTTCGACATCCGGGTCTATGGCAATCTGCCGGTCGAAGCCGAAGCGCACGCGGGGCGGGGCGCCTTCCTGCTGGGGGCGCACATCGGCAGCTTCGAGGCGATGGGCGCCTGCAAGCAGCAGAGCCAAAACCCCGAAGACCTGCGGCTCGCGATGTTGATGTACCAAGACAACGCACAGCAGATCACCACGGTGCTCGACGCGATCAGCCTGCCCGGCCTGCGGCCCCACATCATCGCCCTGGGCCGGCCGCATTCGATGCTCGCGCTGCGCGACTGGCTCGACGGCGGCGGCCTCGCGGGCCTCCTGGCCGATCGCACGCTGGCGGGTCCGGACGAGGCGGGCCAGCAACGCGGCAACAGCATCGAGCTGCCTTTTCTCGGGCAGCCGGCGCTCATCAACGATGGCCCGTTCCGGCTGGCCGCGCTGCTGCGTCGCAAGGTGTTCTTCATGGCCGGGCTCTATGTCGGAGGGGCGCGCTACGATGTCCGCTTCGAGCCGCTGGCCGACTTCAGCGAGCGCATATCCGACCCGGCGGAGCGGGAACGCCGCATCCACGCCGCGCTCGAAACTTATGTGGCACGGCTCGAGGCCTTGTGCCGTGCCTATCCCTACAACTGGTTCAATTTTCATGACTTCTGGCTCGAAGATTCGGCTTGAGCGCTGGGGCAGGGGACTGCTGGCGGTGCTGGCTTTTTCCGCATCATCCGCCTGGGCCCTCGACCTTCCTGAACTGATGGGCCTCCTCGCCAAGCAGAAGAGCGGCGAGGCGCGCTTCACCGAGCAGCGCTTCGTGCGCGGCCTCGAAGGCCCGCTGGACGCCAGCGGCACGCTGAGCTTCCAGGCACCCGACCGGCTGACGCGGCGCACGCTCACGCCACGCCCCGAGACCATGGCGGTCGACGGCAACACGCTGACCTTGTCGCGCGGCGGACGCACGCGCACCATGACGCTCGACAGCATGCCCGAGCTGCTCGGCATGGTCGAAGCCATGCGCGGCACCTTGAACGGCAATACCCAAAGCCTCGCGCGCTACTTCCGCACCTCGGTCTCCGGCACCCCCGACAAGTGGACGCTGGACCTCGTGCCCATCGATGAGAAGCTCGCGGCCCAGGTGCGCACGCTGCGCCTGAGCGGGCGCGCGGGCGAAGTGCTCGGCATCGAGATGGAGTTCATCGGCGGCGACCGCTCGGTGATGAGCATCACACCCACGCGCACCGCGCCGTGACGCGCCACGCTGCCGCACCCGGCCGGCGGCGCATCGCGCTGGTGCTCGGCATCTGGCTGCTGGCGCTCGCGGCGGGCGTCGCGCTGATCGCGCGCACGCATTTCAGCGCCGACCTCTCGGCCTTCCTGCCCGAAAGCCCCGACGAGCGGCAGCGCGTCTTGATCGAGCAGGTGCAAAGCGGGATCGCATCGCGCACGCTCTTCATCGGCATCGAGGGCGGCAAGGATGCCGCGCAACGCGCCGAGGTGTCGCGCGCCGTGGCCGCGGCGATGCGCGAGAGCGAGCTCTTCGACCAGGTGCAGAACGGCGACACCAGCGACTGGAAGGAGTCCGGCACCTGGCTCTTCGACAACCGCTACCGGCTGGCGCCCGACGTGAGGCCCGAGCGCTTCACCGCCGCCGGCTTGCGAGATGCGATCGTCGACACCTTGTCGCTGCTCGGCACGCCGGCCGGCAACATCACCAAGCCGTTGCTGGAGCGCGACCCCACGGGCGAGACGCAGCGCATCGCCGAAGGCCTGATCCCCGCGAGCTCGCCGCGCAGCGAACACGGCGTCTGGGCCTCGCGCCGCGCGCCGCGCGCACTGATCCTGGCGACCACGCATGCGGCCGGCAGCGACCTGGACGCGCAGGCGCTCGCGGTCGAGCGCGTGCGCAGCGCCTTCGAGGCCGCCACGCGCGAAATGGGCAGCGCCGGCCCGCGGCTGCAGATGAGCGGCGCGCCGGTGTTCTCGGTGCAGAGCCGCGACCAGATCAAGGGCGAGGCGATCAAGCTCGCCACCGTCGGCGGCATCGTCATGGGCGTGTTGCTGTTGCTGGCCTTTGCCTCGCCGCGCGCGCTGGTGATCGCGGTACTGCCGGTCGCGACCGGCGTGGTGGGCGGCACGGCGGCGGTCAGCCTGTGGTTCGGCGAAGTGCACGGGCTCACGATGGGCTTCGGCAGCACGCTGATCGGCGAGACCGTCGACTACGCGATCTACTACCTGATCCAGGCGCGCGGCGCGGCAGTGCCGGGCACCGGCTGGCAACGCTGGCGCGACATCCATTGGCCCACCGTGCGGCTGGGCCTGCTGACCTCGGTCTGCGGCTTCGCGGCGCTGGTGTTCTCGGGCTTCCCCGGGCTCGCACAGCTCGGCGTGTTCTCGCTGGCCGGCCTGATCGCCGCAGCGCTCGTCGCGCGCCACGTGCTGCCGGTGCTGGCGCCCGACGGTGCGACCGGCATGGGCATGCGGCGCCAGATGGCCCAGGTCGCAGGCGTCATCGTCCGTGCGTTGCCGCGCCTGCGCTACCTGTTCGCGGGCCTGGGCGCGGCCGCACTGGCGCTGGTGCTGTGGCAGGGCGGCCATCTGTGGCGGGCTGAACTCAGCGCCATGAGCCCGGTGCCCAAGGCGGCGCAGCAGCTCGACGAGGAACTGCGTGCCGACATCGGCGCCAGCGACGGCGGCACGCTGGTCGTGGTCCGCGGCGCCGACGAGCAGGCCACCTTGCGCAACGCCGAGGCCGCAGCCGCGAAGCTCGAAGCGCTGGTGGACCAGGGCGAACTGGCTGGCTTCGAGAGCGTCACGCGCCTGCTGCCCAGCGAGGCCGCGCAGGCCGCGCGCATCGCCAGCCTGCCCGATGCCGCGACGCTGAAGACGCGGCTGGCCGAAGCGACCCAGGGCCTGCCGCTGCCGGCGAGCCGGCTCACGCCTTTCCTCGCCGATGTCGAGAAGGCGCGCTCGCAACCCATGATCCGGCGTGCCGATCTCGAGAACGGGCCGCTGGGCGCCGTGGTCAATGCACTGATGTTCGAGCGGCCGGGCGGCGGCTGGTCGGCGCTGATCTCGCTGCACCCCGGCGAGCGCTTCGATGCAGGGCGCCTCGCGGCGGCGCTGGCGGATGTGCCCGAGGTGCAGGTGGTCAACGTCGGCGACGAGCTGCGCGGTCTCTATCGGCGCTACCTGCACGAGGCCTTCGTGCAGGTGATGCTCGGTGCGCTGGCGGTGGTGGTGCTGCTGGGCGTCTACCTGCGCTCCGGGCGCCGGCTGCTGGCCGTGTGCGAGCCGCTGCTGGTCGCGGTGCTGCTCACGCTCGGCGGCCTGGCGGTGCTGCAGGTGCCGCTGGGCATCCTGCATCTCGTGGGCCTGCTGCTGGTGGTGGCCGTGGGCTCGAACTACGCGCTCTTCTTCGACCAGCTGCGCGAGACCGGCCGCGCCGACGAAGACACGCTGGCTTCGCTGATGCTGGCCAACCTCACGACCGTGGTTTCCTTCACGCTGATCGCGATCTCGGACATTCCCGCGCTGTCGGCGATCGGCCGCGTGGTAGCGCCTGGCGCGCTGCTCGCGCTGCTGCTGTCGGCCGCGTTTGCGCGCGGGCCTGCCGGGGCTTCGGCGGCCCGTCAGTGATGGGAAAATCCTTCCCGATGCCCCAAACTCTTTCTGCTCCCGAGTCCTGGCCCTGGCCGCCGATCATTCGCGCCAGCGTCGGCTTGCATCTGCTCGCCATCGCGGCCGGTGTGCTGGTGCCGGGGGCGGCGCCGTGGGCCATCGGCGCGATCGTGCTCAACCATGTGCTGATCACCGCCGCAGGGCTCACGCCTCGCAGCAGCCTGCTGGGCCCGAACGTGACGCGGCTGCCGCAGCCGGCCGTCGCGCGCCGCGAAGTCGCGATCACCATCGACGACGGGCCTGACCCGGAGGTCACGCCGCAGGTGCTGGACCAGCTCGACGCTCATGGCCAGCGCGCCACTTTCTTCTGCATCGCCGAGCGCGTGCTCGAACACCCGGCGCTGGCGCGCGAGATCGTGGCGCGCGGCCACAGCATTCAGAACCACACGGCGCGGCATCGGCACAACTTCTCCTTTCTCGGGCCGCGCGGTTTCGCGGCCGAGATCTCGCGCGCGCAACAGGTGCTGCAGGAAGTGACCGGCGAGCGGCCGACCTGCTTTCGCGCGCCCGCGGGCCTTCGCAATCCTTTTCTTGCGCCGGTGCTGCATCGCATGGGCCTTTCGCTCGTGAGCTGGACGCGCCGCGGATTCGACACGCGCGAGCGCAACGCGGCCACCGTGCTGGCGCGGCTCACGCGCGATCTGCAGGCAGGCGACATCCTGCTGCTCCACGACGGCCATGCGGCGCGCACGGCGGCCGGACGGCCTATCGTGCTCGAGGTATTGCCCCCCCTGTTGGCGCGCATTCATGCGAACGGCTTGCGCGCAGTCACCTTGCCGGAAGCATTGGCCGCATGAGTTCACAGGTATCGACCACCACCGACGCCGCATGGCGCCGATTGCATGAAGCGGCCACTGCGCCGTACAGGAAGGCCGGCAACTTCGCCTGGCATTTCGCGCGCGGCAAGCTGGGGCGCGATCCGGTGTTCCGCGGCCTCGTCGAACGCGGCCTGATCGGCGAGAGCCACCAGCGCGTGGTCGACATCGGCTGCGGCCAGGGACTGTTCGCGAGCCTGCTGTCGGCGATGGCCGCGATGCAGTCGCGAGCGGGCCATTGGCCGCCTGCATGGCCTACGACACCGGCCGCCGCGGAGTACACCGGCATCGAGCTGATGCCCAAGGACGTGGCTCGCGCCGAAAACTCCATCGGCCATCTGCAGCCGGCGCCGCGCTTCGTCTGCGCCGACATGTGCACGGCCGCCATGCCGGCCTGCGACCTGGTCGTGATCCTCGACGTGCTGCACTACGTCGACCACGCCGCGCAGGAGGGCGTGCTGCGGCGCGTGCATGCCGCGCTGCAGCCGGGCGGGCGATTGCTGCTGCGCGTCGGCGACATGGCCAGCCGGCGCGGTTTCGCCATCAGCCAATGGGTGGACCGCACCGTCACGCGCATCCGCGGCCATCGCGTCTCGCCGACCTGGGGCCGGCCGCTGGCGGACTGGACGGCGCTGCTGCAGCGCCTGGGCTTCTCGGTGCAGAGCATGCCGATGAGCGAAGGCACGCCCTTCGCCAACGTGCTGCTGGTGGCCGACCGCAGGGAGGCTGCGTGACCACCGCACCGCAGCAGCTCGACCAGGCCGGCATCGCGAGGCGCATTCCGCACAGCGGCAGCATGTGCCTGCTGGAGCGCCTGGTGTCGTGGGATGCGCAGGCCATCCACTGCACCACCACGACGCATCGGCGCGAGGACAACCCCTTGCGCACGGCCAGCGGGCTGTTGTCGCCGAATGCGATCGAATATGCGGCGCAGGCCATGGCCTTGCACGGCGGCCTGATCGCGGAGGAGGGCAGCGAGCCCTCGGCCGGCTTTTTGGCCAGCGCGCGCAATGTGCGCTTTGCCGCGCAGCGCCTCGACGAGGTCGAAGGCGAACTGCACGTGCATGCGCAGCGCGCCTCGGGCGACGCCAGCCAGATCCTCTACGAATTCGCGGTGAGGGACGCGCAGGGCAGGCCGCTGGCAGAAGGCCGCGCGGTGGTTGTGCTCAATACGCCGCTTGCAACGGGAGCATCCTCATGAGCCTTACCGGTAAACGCGCACTGATCACCGGCGCCAGCGGCGCTCTCGGTGCGGCCATCGCCGAGCGCTTGGCGCGCGACGGCGCCACCGTGCTGCTGCATGCCAACTCGCGGCCCGAGGCGGTCGAGCAGCTCGCGGCCACTATCATCGCCGCGGGCGGCCAGGCCGAATGCCATGTGTTCGACCTGCAGAGCGACGGGGCCTCGCGCGCCGCGTGCGAACGCATGCTGGCCGGCGGGCCGGTGCAGGTGATCGTCAACAACGCCGGCGTGCACGACGATGCGGTGCTGCCGGGCATGAGCGCCGCGCAGTGGCACAAGGTGATCGACGTCTCGCTCAACGGCTTCTTCCGCGTCACGCAGCCCTTGCTGCTGCCGATGCTGCGCACGCGCTGGGGCCGCATCCTCAACATCTCGTCGGTGGCCTCGCTGACGGGCAACCGCGGCCAGGTCAACTACGCGGCCGCCAAGGGCGCGCTCAACAGCGCGACCAAGGCGCTGTCGCTCGAAGTGGCAGCGCGCGGCGTGACCGTCAACGCCATCGCGCCCGGCATCATCGCTTCGCCGATGGCCGACGGCGTGTTCGACAAGGCGATGATCGATCAGCTGGTGCCGGTGAAGCGGGCGGGCAGGCCGGAAGAGGTGGCTGCGCTGGCGGGGTTTCTGGCCAGCGATGAGGCGGCCTACATCACGGGGCAGATCATCTCGATCAATGGCGGGATGATCTGATCAACGCTGAAACGGCGGCGCTCGCCGCAGCCGGCGCAGCAGGAGAACGGGCAAGCGCAGCACGAACTCCAGCATCAGCCGCGTGTGCATCCAGCTCAGCAGCAGGTTGTCTCGCACGTAGTTGAAGTGCGAGACGCCGCCTTCCTCGGCCGTGAGGTACTTGACCGGCGCATCGATGTTGACCGGCTTGACGCCGCGCCACGCGAGGCGCACCACGGCCTCGGTGTCGAAGTCGAAGCGGCGCATCCAGGGCTGGCGCGCCATCACTGCGATCAGCTCCGGCACCGGATAGACGCGAAAGCCGTAGAGCGAATCGCCGATGCCGGCGAACAGGGTTTCGAGCTGGGTCCAGCCGTTCGAGACGCGCCGGCCGCGCACGCGCAGCAGCGGCGCCGAGGCATCGAAGACCGGGCGGCCCAGCACCATGGTTTCGGGCCGGGCCTGTGAGGCTTGCATGAAGGCCGGGATCAGGTCGGCCGGGTGCTGCCCGTCGGAGTCCATGGTGAGCGCATGCGTGTAGCCGGCCTCCTGGGCCGCGCGCAAGCCATGCAGCACGGCCGCGCCCTTGCCCTGGTTCTGCGGCAGCACCCACACGCGCAAGCCGGGGTCGGAGGCGGCCATCCGCTGCAGGCGTTCGCCGGTACCGTCGGTGCTGCCGTCGACCACCACCCAGACCGGGCTCCATTGCGCGCGGGCCGCGCTGACCGTCGAGAACAGGCGCTCGCCCGTGTTGTAGCTGGGAATCAGGACAAGGTGGGTGCGCGAGACGTCTGGCATGCGGGCTGCGCGTCGGAGGCGCGCTGTTCCATGGGGTGGCGAAAGTATTGTTCGATCTCGTGCAGCAGCGCGTCACTGTCCTGCTGCGGCGCAAAGCGTTGCCCGAGCCGGAGCCTGAAGACGATCGGCAGCGGCGGCACGCGCCACAGCGGCCAGCCTTTGCCGAGGTAGGGCGAATCGGTGTCGATGAAGACGGTTTGGATCGGCGCCTGTGCGAGCTTGGCGATCAGCGTGACGCCGGGGCGAAAGGCATTGAGCGGCGGTATCACGGTGCGCGTGCCCTCGGGGAAGATCACCAGCTGGCCGCCGTTCTTGAGATCTTCGACCGCGAGCCGCACCATGGTGCGCGCCGAGTCGTTGCGGATGTAGCGCGCCAGCCGCGCGCCGGCCCCGAGGAAGATGTTGCGCATCAGGTCGGCCTTCATGATGCAGGCGCTGCGCGGCAGGCGCGCCACCAGCAGCAGGGCGTCGAGCATGGTCGGATGGTTGGCGACGAAGATCACGCCGCGCTCGTCGCGCAAGGCGTCGAGGCAGCTCGCGTCGATGCGCATCATGCCGATGGCCGAGGCCGTGGCCCAGAACGAGCGGTAGGCGAAGGCGATGACGCTGCGGCCGAGCGAGCGGCCCACGCGCGCCGGCAGCACCGGGTAGAGCAGCATCGCGACCAGGTTCCAGGCCAGCGAGATGCCGCCCAGCAGCAGGAGCAGGGCGTAGAGTAGCAAGGCGAGCGGAATGAAGAGGATCCAGCGCAGCAGCCGGTTCATCATGGCGTGCTCGCGCTTTCAGGCGCGCAATGAGCCGTTGGCAACCGCATGGGCCTCGATCTCCACCAGCAAGTCCTGGCGGCAGATGTCCGCCTCCAGGTAGACCGCATGGCTCACGGTGTGAGCCTCTGCGCCCAGCGTTTCTTCGAGCACCCGGCGCACGATCGGCGCATCGGCGACATGGCGCACGTACACCACGCAATCGAGGGCCGCGAGATCGAAGCGCGTGGTCGCGCGCTCGTTGGCCGCCGCGATCACCGCGCCGAGATTGCGCAGCGTTTCCTGGGTCTGCGCCACCACGTCGCCCAGGTGCACGGTTTCATGGCCGACGATGCTCGCCGTGCCCGAGATGAAGAGCGCCACGTCGCCGCCACCGATCTCGGCCAGCGCCGCGCGCGAGAAGGTCGGCGAGCGCGGGCCGTAGGTCGGCGGATAGCGGTAGGCCGAGACCTGCCGCGGGTTCTCGACCGGCAGCGGCGCGATGCGTCCCGCCAGGAAGCGGATGCACAGCGCGCCCTGGTGGATGCCGAGCGCGCAGGCAGCCGGCGCTCCTTCGAAAGCGGCTTGGCCGGCGTCGAAGAAGGCCTGCTGGCGGCCCAGGTTGAACTGCCGGTAGCGCTCGAGGCCGCCGCCGTCGCCATTGATCTGCGGCAGGTAGTTCCACACGCGCAGCAGGTGGGCGCAGCCCGTCTGCTCGAGCGACTCGAACAGGTCGCGATAGGCCCGTTGGGCGAGGGCGGCCAGGCCCACCTTTTCAGTGGCCTCGTCGAGATCGATGGCGCCCAGCATCCAGTGGCCGTCGCAGCGCCAGCGCACCACGCCGGTGGTGCCGGATTCGATGCGTTCGCTGGCATGCCACACGTCGGCCATGGCGCCCGCTCCCGAAAGAACGCGCGCATTGACCGTGGGCATCCAGGCTAGGTCGTCCGGTGTGCCGTAGCCCAGCGCGCCGAAGGGCGGGTTGCCGGCAGACAGCAGGGCCAGGCTTTGCGACAAGGACAAGCGCTGGACGCGCAGGGGCGGCACCCCGTTGAAATCGCGCGCGCTCACTGGGCCTCGACGATGTTTTCGCCGGCAAGCGGCCCGAGGTCGCGGATGTTGCTGCGTCGCCTGCGCCAGGCTTCCCAGGTGCGGCGCGGATGCCCGGCCGACACCAGGTAGTAGATTGCCTTGAGCACTCGCAGCGAGCGCCAGATCGGCGTCTTGCCGTAGATGTCGCCGGCCAGCAGCGACATGAGTGCTTCCTTTACGCGGAACGGGTTTTGCGGGTACATGAAGAACTCGCGAATGGTCGGGTTCGTGACGCGGAAGATGAACCACGAGAACTCGCGCGGACCCTTGCGCATGTAGCGCTCGAAGCGCTGCCGCGCCGGGGCGGCCTGCGCGGGTCGGTCGAGTGCGGTGGCCACCACCTCCGCGCCTTCGAAGGCGCTGTGCATCGCGAGGTAGACGCCCGAGGAGAACACCGGGTCGACGAAGGTGAAGGCATCGCCCAGCATCAGGTAGCGCTCGCCGCTGCAATGGGTGCTGGTGTACGAATAGTTACCGGTGGCGTAGACCGCGTCGCCGACCAGCGTGGCGTTCTTGAGGCGCGCGGCCAGCTGCGGGCAGCTCGCAATGGTGTCGGCGAAGAAATCCTTGAGCGGCTTGCTGCGCGACTTCAGGTAGTGCGGCCAGCACACGGCGCCGACGCTGGTCGTGCCGTCGGCCAGCGGGATGTACCAGAACCAGCCGTGCGCAAACCAGAAGATCGTGATGTTGCCCTCGAGCTTGCCCGGCAGGCGCTCGGCATTCGTGAAGTGGCCGAAGAGGGCCGAGCTGTTGTGCTTTGGGTTCTTCTGCTTGGCCTTGAACTTGTTCGACAGGAAGGTGTCGCGGCCGGAGGCGTCGATGACGAAGCGTGCGCGCCAGTTGCAGGAGGCGCCGTCGTCCAGCGTGGCCTGGACGGTGGCGCCGTCGTCGTCGAAGCGTACGTCGCGCACCCGGCAGCCTTCGATGGCCTGCGCGCCCTGGGTGGTGGCGTTGCGGAACAGGATCTCGTCCATCTCGGAGCGCCGCACCTGCCAGGCATAGGGCATCGACTTGTCCCAGGCCTCGGCGAATTCGACCATTTGCGCGTGATCGTGATCGGGCGAAACGAATTCGACGCCCCACTTGGGCATGCCGATGCGCTCGAGCTCGTCGCGCAGGCCCAGCTTGTCGAACAGTGCCACGTTGGCCGGCAGGAGCGATTCGCCGATGTGGAAGCGCGGATGGCGCGCCTTCTCGAGCAGCACGACCTTGCGGCCCTGCCGCGCCAGCAGGGCGGCGGCCGTGGAGCCGGCCGGGCCGCCGCCGATCACGAGCACGTCGCAAGTCTGCGGCGAAAGCGCGGCGGGTTCGGCTGTTGTTGTAGGGATGTTCATGCGCTTTGACTGGGATGGATTCCAAGAAGATGCCCGATCGGACGTGGCGCATCAGCGGCGGATTATCCCAAAAAGCATCTATGGTCTCGCTGTAGGACACGGGGCGTTGCGCGCGCCGGACAGTAAACTCGCTACCTGCTTTGAAAACACGAGATAGCGAGATAGAAAGCCATGGCCGGACACAGCAAATGGGCGAACATTCAGCACAGGAAGGGCCGGCAGGACGAGAAGCGCGGCAAGCTCTGGACCCGTGCGATCCGTGAAATCATGGTCGCGGCACGCGCCGGCGGCGGCGATCTGAGCGGCAATCCGCGGCTCAGGCTGGCGGTCGAGAAGGCCAAGGCGGTCAACCTGCCGGCCGACACCGTCAAGCGCAACATCGACAAGGCCACCGGCAACCTCGAAGGCGTCAACTACGAGGAAATCCGCTACGAGGGCTACGGCATCGGCGGCGCCGCGATCATCGTCGACACCATGACCGACAACCGCGTGCGCACCGTCGCCGAGGTGCGCCATGCCTTCTCCAAGCACGGCGGCAACATGGGCACCGAAGGCTCGGTCGCCTTCCAGTTCAAGCACTGCGGCCAGTTCGTCTTTGCGCCCGGCACCAGCGAGGACAAGGTGATGGAAGTGGCGCTCGAAGCGGGCGCGGAGGACGTGGTGACCGACGACGACGGCGCCATCGAGGTGCTGACCGCAGTCGGCGACTTCGAGACGGTCAAGAACGCGCTCGAGACGGCAGGCCTCAAGCCGGAGGTGGCCGAAGTCACGATGCGGGCCGAGAACACCATCGAGCTCACGGGCGAGGACGCCGCGAAGATGCAGAAGCTGCTCGACGTGCTCGAGGACCTGGACGACGTGCAGGATGTCTACCACAACGCAGCGCTCTCCGAATGAGGAAAGCGCCAATGAAAGCCTGCGAATGAAGGTACTGGTGATTGGGGGAGGGGGCCGCGAGCACGCGCTGGCGTGGCGGCTGGCGCAGGCCGCTCGGGTCAGCCGGGTCTATGTGGCGCCGGGCAACGGCGGTACGCGCGCGGATTCGCGCTACGAGTGCATCGATATTTCCGAGCCCGCCGCATTGCGGGCCTGGGCGCTGAAGAAAAAAATCGCATTGACCGTGGTCGGCCCCGAAGCGCCGCTGGCGGCCGGCGTGGTCGACGAATTCCGCGCGCACGGCCTGCGCATCTTCGGGCCCACCAAGGCGGCGGCGCAGCTGGAGAGCTCCAAGGCTTTTTCCAAGGCCTTCATGAAGCGCCACAAGATCCCGACGGCCGAGTACGAGGCCTTCACCGATGCCGCTGAGGCCCACGCCTACGTGGATGCCAAGGGCGCGCCGATCGTGGTCAAGGCCGACGGCCTGGCCGCCGGCAAGGGCGTGGTGGTGGCGATGACGCTCGAGGAAGCGCACGAGGCCATCGACTTCATGCTGGTCGACAACAAGCTCGGCATTTCGCACAACGAGGGTGGTGCGCGCGTCGTCATCGAGGAGTTCCTGCAAGGCGAGGAGGCCAGCTTCATCGTGCTGTGCGACGGCCGCAACGTGACCGCGCTGGCCACAAGCCAGGACCACAAGCGCCTGCAGGACGACGACCAGGGCCCCAACACCGGCGGCATGGGCGCCTATTCGCCGGCGCCGGTGGTCACGGCCGAGGTGCATGCGCGCGCCATGCGCGAGATCATCCTGCCGACCATCCGCGGCATGGAAAAAGACGGCATCCCCTTCACCGGTTTCCTCTACGCGGGTCTCATGATCGATGCCGCGGGCCATCCGAAGACGCTCGAATTCAACTGCCGCATGGGCGACCCCGAGACCCAGCCGATCATGATGCGGCTCAAGTCCGACCTGTTCGAGGTGTTCTGGCACGCCACCGACGGCACGCTTGACCAGATCGAGCTCGACTGGGACCGCCGCGTCGCGCTCGGCGTGGTGATGGCGGCCCACGGCTATCCGCTTTCGCCGCGCAAGGGCGACCGCATCACGGGCATTCCGCCCGAAGCGCCCGATGCAGTGGTGTTCCATGCCGGCACCACGCTCGAGAACGGCGAACTCAAGTCCAGCGGCGGGCGCGTGCTCTGTGTGACCGTGCTGGCCGACAGCGTCAAGCAGGCGCAGCAACGCGCCTATGCGGTCGCGGCGCGCATCCATTTCGACGGCGCGCAATACCGCAAGGACATCGGGCACCGCGCCGTCCACGCGCGCGGTTCGCAAGGCTGATGCGCGAGGATCCACAAGCGGTCGGCGACTACCTGCTGGGTCTGCAGCAACGCATCGTGGCCGCGCTCGAAGCGGCCGATGGCGGTACCTGCGTTCGCGACGAGTGGAAGAAGGAACCGGGCGAGCCGCTGCAGGGCAGCGGCCTGACCTGCATCCTCGAAGACGGCCTGCTGTTCGAGCGCGCCGGCTGCGGCTTCTCGCAGGTACGCGGCCCCAAGCTGCCGCCCTCGGCTACGCAGCACCGGCCGGAGCTCGCCGGCGCGCCTTTCGAGGCGATGGGCGTGTCGCTGGTGTTCCATCCGCGCAACCCCTATGTGCCGACCGTGCACATGAACGTGCGCATGCTGGCCGCGCTGCCGGCAGACGGCGAGCCGGTGTGCTGGTTCGGCGGCGGCATGGACCTCACGCCGTACTACGGTTTCGAAGACGATGCGGTGCATTTCCACCGCACTTGCCGCGACGCGCTGGCGCCCTTCGGCGAGGACAAGTACCCGCGCTTCAAGACCTGGTGCGACGAGTATTTCTTCTTGAAGCACCGCAACGAGCAGCGCGGCATCGGCGGCATCTTCTTCGACGATTTCGCCGAGCTCGGTTTCGAGCAGAGTTTTGCGATGCTGCGCGCGGTCGGCGATGCCTTTCTTCCGGCCTACCTGCCGATCGTCGAGCGGCGCCGCGACATGGCTCACGGCGAGCGCGAACGCGCGTTCCAGCTCTATCGCCGCGGCCGCTACGTCGAGTTCAACCTGGTCTGGGACCGGGGCACGCACTTCGGCCTGCAGTCGGGTGGCCGCACCGAGTCGATCCTGCTGTCGATGCCGCCGCTGGCGAGCTGGGCCTATCGCCGGCAGCCGGAGCCCGGCACGCCCGAGGCCGCGCTCTACAGCGACTTCATCGTGCGACGCGAATGGCTCTGACCGCGCCCCGCGTCGGTGTCTTCGGCGGCGCCTTCGATCCGCCGCACAACGCGCATGTCGCATTGGTCGAGGCCGCGCTGGCGCAGCTGAACCTGGCCGAACTGCGCATCTTCCCGACCGGCGACGCCTGGCACAAGCAGCGGGCGCTGAGTGCGGCCGAGCATCGGCTCGCGATGGCGCGGCTGGCCTTTGGCGGATTCGAGCGCACGGTGGTCGATGCGCGCGAAACGCTGCGCGCGGGGCCCACCTACACCCTCGACACCCTGCGCGAACTGCAGCAGGAGCAGCCCGCCGCCCAGCTGGTGCTGATCATGGGTGCCGACCAGGCCGCTTCGTTGCCGCGATGGCACGGTTGGCAGGAGATTCTGGCTATTGCTATCGTTTCCGTAGCGTATCGCGCAGGCGCCACGGGCTCTGCCGATCCTGTTGGCCCTAGAATCCTGCCTCCCCTCCCGTCCGGTGCGCGCGTCGAAACCCTCGAACTCGCGCCGATGGACATCAGCGCGACCGACATCCGGACCCGCGCTGCGACGCGCGTCGACTTTTCTCGTCTGGTTCCGCCGGCGGTTGCACGCTATATTGACCAACACCATCTCTATCGATCCGCCTGATGAACACTGAAGCCGCCGCCAAGAAAGACACCCAAAAACTCCAGAGAGCCATCATCGACGGCCTCGAGGACGTCAAGGCGCAGGACATCCAGGTATTCGACACCGAGCATCTCTCTCCGCTTTTCGAGCGCGTGATCGTCGCCTCGGGCACCTCCAACCGCCAGACCAAGGCGCTCGCCGCCAGCGTGCGCGATGCGGTGAAGGACGCCGGCTTCGGCAAGCCGCGCGTGGAGGGCGAGGACAACGGCGAATGGATCATCGTGGATTGCGGCGCCGCGGTCGCGCACATCATGCAGCCGGCGATCCGGCAGTACTACCACCTCGAAGAGATCTGGGGCGACAAGCCGGTGCGCACCAAGCTGGGCGCTTCGAAGCCCGCAGCCCCCGCCAGGGCGAGCGAGGAAAAGGCGCCCGCGGCCAAGAACAGCACCTCGCTGCGCCGTTCCAGCGCAGCCAAGACCGCGATCCGCGCGGCCGAACAGGCCGCCAAGCCGAAGAAGCCCGCGGCCAAGAAGACGGCCGCCCGGAAGGCGCCGGTCAAGACCATGGTTGTGAACAAGGCGCCCGCGAAAAAGGCCGCAGCCTCGAAGAAGGCCGCACCGGTGGCGAAGAAGGCGCCGCGCAAGACCGCTTCGTCCCGGTCATGAAGCTGCTGGTGGTCGCAGTCGGGCAGCGCATGCCCGACTGGGCACAGACCGCCTGGGACGACTACGCCAAGCGTTTTCCGCCCGAACTCAAGCTCGAACTGCGTGCGGTCAAGACCGAGCCGCGCGGCTCCAAGACGCTCGAAACGCTCTATGCGGCCGAGCGCGAGCGCATCGAGGCCGCGATCGCCAAGGGCATGCGCATCGTGGTGCTGGACGAGCGCGGCACCGCGCTCACCACCAAGGCGCTCGCTGCCCGGTTGCAGGCCTGGCAAGGCGAGGGTGACGACGTCGCGCTGGTGATCGGCGGCCCCGACGGGCTGGATCCCGCCTTCAAGGCCGCCGCGCACGAACGCATCCGCCTGTCGGACCTGACCTTGCCGCATGCGATGGCGCGCGTGCTGCTGGTCGAGCAGCTCTACCGTGCCTGGTCGGTCAATGCAGGACATCCTTATCACCGCGAATGAACCCGTCTTTCATCTATCTTGCGTCGCAAAGTCCGCGGCGCGCGCAACTGCTGGGACTGCTCGGCGTACACCACGAACTGCTGCTGGCCGGGCCGGATGAAGACACCGAGGCGCTGGAGCACGAGCTGCCGGGCGAATCGCCGACGGCCTATGTGCAGCGGGTCACCGCGCTCAAGCTCGATGCGGCCGTGGCGCGGCACAAGCGGCTGGACCTGCCGCCGGCGCCCGTGCTTTGCGCCGACACCACCGTGGCCCTGGGCCGCGCCATCCTGGCCAAGCCGGAGGGCGCGCGGGATGCCGAGCGCATGCTCGCGCTGCTGTCCGGGCGCACCCACCGCGTGCTGACGGCGATCGCGCTGCAGCACGGCAGGCGCCGGCATGCGGCGCTCAGCGTGTCGCGCGTGCGCTTTGCCGCCGTCGCCAAGTCGCGGATCGCCGACTACGTCGCCACCGGCGAACCGATGGGCAAGGCCGGCGCCTATGCGATCCAGGGGCGGGCCGCGGCTTTCGTCGAACACATCAGCGGCTCGCATTCGGGCATCATGGGCCTCCCGATGTTCGAGACGGCACAGCTGCTGCGCCGGGCCGGCTTTAGGCTCTAAAAACATGCAAGACATCCTGATCAACTGGTCCCCTCAGGAGACCCGTGTCGCCCTGGTCGAACATGGCGCCGTCCAGGAGCTGCACGTGGAGCGCACGCTCGAACGCGGGCTGGTCGGCAACATCTACCTCGGCAAGGTCTCGCGCGTGCTGCCGGGCATGCAGTCGGCCTTCATCGACATCGGGCTCGACCGCACGGCCTTCCTGCATGTGGCCGACATCGTGGCGCCTTTCACGCCCGGTTCGCGGCCGAGCGCGCCGCAGCCAGAGCGCGACGGCCGCAACGGCGGCGCCGTGGTGCCGATCGAGAGGCAGGTGTTCGAAGGGCAGTCGCTGCTGGTGCAGGTGATCAAGGACCCGATCGGCACCAAGGGCGCGCGGCTGTCGACCCAGATCAGCATCGCCGGCCGGCTGCTCGTCTTCCTGCCGCAGGACAACCATGTCGGCGTCTCGCAGAAGATTCCGCCGGACCTGCGCGATGCCTTGCGCACGCGCATGCAGGTGCTGATCGAGGCCGCCGCTGCGGCCGACAGCGGCGGCGTGGTGCCCGCGAACACCGGCGGCTTCATCCTGCGCACCAACGGCGAGGATTCGAGCGATGCCGAGCTGGCCGAAGACATCGCCTACCTGCGCAAGACCTGGTCGCGCATCCGCGAGCTCTCGTCGCGCATGCCGCCCATGTCGCTGCTGCACCAGGACCTGAGCCTGCTGCAGCGCGTGCTGCGCGACATGACCAGCGAGGACACGCAGACTATTCGCATCGACTCGCGCGAGCAGTTCGACCTACTCCTCAAGTTCGGGCTCGAATTCATGCCGCAGGCGGCCGGCAAGCTGCAGCTCTACAAGGGCGAGCGGCCGATCTTCGACCTCTATTCGATCGACGAGGAAATTGCCAAGGCATTGGGCCGCCGCGTCGACCTGAAGTCCGGCGGCTACCTCGTGGTGGACCAGACCGAGGCGCTCACCACCGTCGACGTGAACACCGGCGGCTTCGTCGGCGCGCGCAACTTCGACGACACCATCTTCAAGACCAACCTCGAGGCCGCGCAGGCCATCGCGCGGCAGCTGCGGCTGCGCAACCTGGGCGGGATCATCATCGTCGACTTCATCGACATGGCGCGCGACGACCATCGTGAGCAGGTGCTGGCCGAGTTTCGCAAGCAACTCGCGCGCGACCGCGTCAAGACCACGGCCGGCGGCTTCTCGCAGTTGGGCCTGGTCGAGATGACGCGCAAGCGCACGCGCGAATCGTTGGCCCACATGCTCTGCGAACCCTGCCTGGCCTGCAACGGGCAGGGCATCGTGAAGACCGCGCGCAGCGTGGCCTACGACGTGCTGCGCGAGATCCTGCGCGAAGCGCGCCAGTTCACGCCGCGCGAGTTCCGCATCGTGTCGTCGCCGCAGGTGATCGAGCTTTTTCTCGATGAGGAGAGCCAGCACCTGGCGGGCCTCAGCGATTTCATCGGCAAGCCGATCTCGCTGCAGGCGGAGCCGGCGATGGGGCAGGGGCAGTACGACATCGTGCTGCTCTAGCCGGCCGCGCTAGAGCGTCGGGTCTTGGCCGGCAGTTGCGCTGCGTACTGCATGCGTCTGCAGCCGCGCATAGAGTCCTTCCAGCGCCATCAGCTGCGCATGGCTGCCTTGCTCGGCGATGCGGCCATGCTCCATCACGATGATGCGGTCGGCATGCTGGATGGTCGAGAGCCGGTGCGCGACGATCAGGGTGGTGCGGTTCTGCATCAGCCGCTGCAGCGCTTCCTGCACCAGCCGCTCGGATTCGGTGTCGAGGGCCGAGGTGGCCTCGTCGAGCAGCAGCACCGGTGCGTCCTTGTAGAGTGCGCGTGCGATCGCGAGCCGCTGCCGCTGTCCGCCCGAGAGCTGCGTCGCGTTGTGGCCGAGCACGGTGTCGATGCCCTGCGGCAGGCTCTGGACGTGCACGGCCAGGTTCGCGGCCGCCACGCAGGCGAGCACGCGTTCGCGGTCGACCGCGGCGCCGAGCGCCACGTTGGCCGCCAGCGTGTCGTTGAGCATGATCACGTCCTGGCTGACCATCGCGAACTGCGCGCGCAGGCTTTTCAGCTTCCACTCGGCAACGTCGTGGCCGTCCAGCAGCACCTGGCCGGCACTCGGCAGCACGAAGCGCGGCAGCAGGTTGACCAGCGTGGTCTTGCCCGATCCCGAGGGGCCGACAAAGGCCACCACCTCGCCGGGCGCGATCGAAAGGCTCACGCCGTCGAGCGCCCGGGCCTCGTCCTCTCCGCGGTAGTTGACCCGCACCGCGCGCAGCTCGATGCGGCCTTCGGCCCGCGGCGTCTCGAAGCGGCCCTGTGATTCGGATGCGACGCTGTCGATCAAGGCCAGGCCGCGCTCGAGCGCCGCGAGCCCGCGCGTGATCGGGCCGGCGATGTCGGCGAGGCGGCGGATCGGCGCGATCAACATCAGCATCGCCGTGATGTAGGCAACGAAGCCGCCCACCGTCAGGCCCTGCTCGCCGCTTTGCCAGAGGGCGATCATCACGACCACCGACAGCGCGACGGCAGCCACGATCTGGGTCAGCGGCGTCATTGCGGCCGAGGCGATGGTGGACTTCACGGCCAGGCGATTCAGGCTGTGGCTGAGGCGGTCGAAGCGCTCGGTCTGGCTGGCCTCCGCGTTGTGCAAGCGCACCATGCGGTGCGCGAGCACGTTCTCCTCCACCACGTAGGCCAGCTCGTCGGTGGCCTGCTGGCCGAGTTGCGTGAGGCGATAGAGGCGCTTCGAGAACACCTTCATGATCCAGGCCACGCCGGGCGCCAGCACGCCGACGATCAAGGTCAGCTTCCAGTTCAGGTAGATCAGGTAGGCCAGGAGCGCAATGAGCGTGAAGCCGTCGCGCGACAGGCCCAGGAGCGCCTGCACCAGCAGCATGGCGCCGGTCTGGACCTCGTAGACCACGGTGTTCGACAGCGCGCTCGCCGACTGGCGCGAGAAGAGGGCGAGCTCGGCCGCAAGCAACCTTTCGAACATCACGCGTCGCAGCCGCTGCATGCCTTCGTTGGCGATGCGTGCCAGCGCGTACTGCGAGACGAACTGCGCGAGGCCGCGCACCGCGAAGAGCAGGATGATGGCCGCCGGTACCATCCAGAGCGCAAGTTGTCCGCGCGTGAAGCCGCGGTCGAGCAGCGGCTTGAGCAGCGCGGGCATCAGGGGCTCGGTCAAGGCGGCGACGAGGGCCGTGGCGAGCCCGAGCGCCCACCACCGGCGCGAGCCTCCGAACCAGGTCATGAGTCGCGCAAGCCGGCGCGTGAGAGGAGGGCGCGCGGACTCGGCGTCGGGGGAAGGCTGCATGGCGGCGCATTCTACGGTTGCGTACGATCGGCCCCCGCTGTAGGACCACGCCTGCACATACACGTTTTGTGACCTTGCGTGCATCGCCTTGTGTACCATGTGGCCTCGTTTCGTCCGGGCATGAAACTTAAATCCCGGAAACCTCTCCGAACTGCATGAAAAAGCCGTTGCAAGAATTCTCCCCAACCCCTTCTTCATCGTTCTCCGTCCGCCGCACACTGATCGCGGCATTGGCTGCCTCCCCCGTACTTCCCGTGCTCGCCCAGTTCAGGGTCGAGGTGTCGGGCGTCGGATTGACGCAGCTGCCGATCGCGCTTGCGCCTTTCAAGGGCGAAGACGCATCGCCGCAGAAGCCCGCGGCCATCGTCCAGGCCGACCTCGAACGCAGCGGCCAGTTCCGCGGCGTCGACGCCTCGGGCCAGTCGCTCGACGAGACCTCGCGTCCCGACCTGAGCCTGTGGCGGCAACGCACGGCCGATTCGCTGGTCGTGGGCAGCGTGACGCGGCTCGCAGACGGCCGTTACGACGTGCGCTTCCGCCTCTGGGACGTGGTGCGCGGACAAGACCTCGGCGGCCAGAGCTACACCGTGCCGCAAGGCGATCTGCGCCTGGCCTCGCACCGCATCGCGGACTATGTCTACGAAAAGCTTACAGGCGAGAAAGGCATCTTCTCGACCCGCATCGCCTACGTGACCAAGGGCGGCACCCGCTACAACCTGTGGGTCGCCGATGCCGACGGCGAGAACGCGCAGGCCGCGCTCGCCAGCCCCGAGCCGATCATCTCGCCGGTCTGGTCGTCCAACGGCGCGCAGCTCGCCTACGTGTCCTTCGAATCGCGCAAGCCGGTGGTGTACGTGCACAGCGTCGCCAACGGCCAGCGGCGGCTGGTGGCCAACTTCAAGGGCTCCAACAGTGCGCCGGCCTGGTCGCCCGACGGCAGCACGCTGGCCGTCACGCTGAGCCGCGACGGCGGTTCGCAGCTCTACACCATCTCGTCGAACGGCGGCGAACCGCGCCGGCTCACGCAGAGCAACAGCATCGACACCGAGCCGGTGTACTCCGCCGACGGCGGCACCATCTACTTCGTGAGCGATCGCGGCGGCGCACCCCAGATCTACAAGATGGGCGCCAACGGCGGCAACCCGACACGCGTGACCTTCAGCGGCACCTACAACATTTCTCCGTCGGTCAGCGGCGATGGCCGGTGGTTGGCCTACATCTCGCGGGTGGGCGGTGCCTTCAAACTCCATGTGATGGAACTGGCGACGGGCAACGTGACGGCGCTCACCGACACCACGGCCGACGAGAATCCCAGTTTCGCCCCGAACAGCAAGCTGATCGTCTATGCCACCCGGCTGCAAGGCCGCGAAGCGCTGATGACAACAACACTCGACGGAAAAATAAAAGCTCGACTGGCAGGACAGGCGGGAGACATCCGGGAACCGGACTGGGGTCCGTTTCAAAAGCAATGATTAACTTGAGGAGTTCGAAATGTTGAAACGTACGATTTATTCGCTGGCCATCGTGGCGCTGATCGCCGGTTGCTCGTCCGGGACCAAGGTGAGCGACACGCCGGTGGTGGACCGCTCAGGCACCGCCGGGGGGGCCGGCGGAACGGCCAGCGGCGTCGCGCCGGTCAGCATCGACCCGCGCGCGCAGACCGCACAGGGCCCGGTCGGCGTGGCACGGATCGTTTATTTCGACTTCGACAGCTACACGATCAAGCCCGAGTTCCAGTCGCTGATCGATGGCCATGCCCGCTTCCTGAAGGCCAACCCGCAGCGTCGCATCTCGATCGAAGGCCACACCGACGAGCGCGGCGGCCGCGAATACAACCTGGCGCTGGGCCAGAAGCGCTCCGAAGCCGTGCGCCGTTCGCTCGGCCTCCTGGGCGTGCCGGACAGCCAGATCGAGGCCGTGAGCTTCGGCAAGGAAAAGCCGGCGGCGCCGGGCAGCACTGAAGACGCCTGGGCGCAGAACCGCCGCGCCGAGATCACCTACCGTTGATGATGCGACGAGTTTCCTTGCGTAGCGCGGCACTCGTTGCCGCCTTGTTGTGTGCCTCGCTGGGCGCACAGGCCGCGCTGTTCGAGGACGACGAGGCGCGCCGCGCGATCCTCGACTTGCGCCAGCGTGTCGAGGCCATGCGCCAGCAGGCCGAGCAGCGCCAGAACGACGAGAACGCGCAGCTGCGGCGCAGCCTGCTCGACCTGCAGACGCAGATCGAGCAGATGCGCGGCGATCTCCAGCGCATGACGGGCCAGAACGAGCAGCTCACGCGCACGATCACGGAGCTGCAGCAGCGCCAGGCCGAGATCGACGACCGGCTCAAGAAGAACGAGCCGTCGAAGGTCGCGGTCGACGGCCGCGAGTTCACGGCCGACCCGAAAGAGAAGGCCGACTTCGATGCGGCGCTGGGCATCTTCCGCGGCGGCCAGTTCGCGCAAGCGCAGACGGCCTTTGCCGAGTTCGTGAAGCGCTATCCGCAGAGCGGCTACAACGCCTCGGCGCTGTTCTGGCTCGGCAACGCGCAGTACGCCACGCGCAACTACAACGAGGCCATCGCCAATTTCAGGTCGATGCTCTCGCTGGCGCCCGATCACGCGAAGGCGCCCGAGGCGGTGCTGTCGATCGCGAACTGCCAGATCGAGCTGAAGGACACGCGCGCGGCACGCCGTACGCTCGAAGACCTGACCAAGGCCTATCCGCAGTCCGAAGCCGCGCAGGCCGGGCGTGAGCGCCTCTCGCGGCTCCGGTAAACCGGGGTAGCGGCTTGAACGCAATGTCTCCCGTCGTCACCCTGGACGACGCCGATCTGGCCCGCCGCTTCGGCGGGCTCGAGCGGCTCTATGGCGTGCCGGGTGCGGGCCGCATCCGCGATGCCCATGTGCTGGTCGCCGGCATCGGCGGCGTCGGCTCCTGGGCGGTCGAGGCACTGGCGCGCAGCGGCGTCGGACGGCTCACGCTGATCGACCTCGACCACATCGCCGAATCGAACATCAACCGGCAGATCCATGCGCTCGACACCACCGTGGGCCAGGCCAAGGTCGAAGCCATGCGCGAGCGCATCGCGCACATTCATCCCGCCTGCGAGGTGCTGGCGATCGACGAGTTCGTCGAACCCGGCAACTGGCAGGAGCTGCTGGCGAGCGCGCAGGCGGCGAACGGACCCGTGGCCGCCGTCGTCGATGCCTGCGACCAGGTGCGTGCCAAGCTGGCCATGGCGGCCTGGGCCCGCGAGACCGGCACCGGCTTCATCACCGTGGGTGCGGCCGGCGGCAAGCGCCTGGCCCACAAGGTCGACATCGACGACCTCGCGCTGGTCACCCACGATCCGCTGCTTGCGCAACTGCGCCAGCGCCTGCGCAAGGAGCACGGCGCGCCGCGCGAGGGCCACAAGATCGGTGTGAGTTGCGTCTTCAGCCGCGAAAGCGTGGCGCCGCCCGACGCTTCCTGTGCGATCGAGGAGGGAGATGGCTCCCTCAACTGCCACGGCTACGGTTCGGTGGTGAGCGTGACGGCCACTTTCGGGCAATGTGCAGCGGGCTGGGTTCTGGACCGGATCTCGCGCAACGCCACGCTATAATTGTGGGCTTTGCCGGCCTCGACGCCGGCACCAAGAAAAACAAAGAGTGGGACGTTAGCTCAGTTGGTAGAGCAGCGGACTTTTAATCCGTTGGTCACAAGTTCGAATCTTGTACGTCCTACCACCAAGCCGCTCTGTTGCTGGAACCGGCGCTATTGCTTTTATAGCGCTGTTCCGCGATTCCTGAAGTTGTTCCGCAACTTGGCATAGAGGGCGCACCCTTTCATGAGCATGAAGGACGCACGTCCCGAATCCCTCGAGGCTCTCGCAGAACTTCAGCGCGCTCGCACTTGACAGCGCGGAGGATCTCAGTCGCCCGGCTCTTTACGCAGCCATTTGTTGACGAACAAGTCCGGTAGGACCCTCAAGATGAACATACCAACGCCACCGAAACCCACCCTGACGGAACCGGTCCTGCAGTCTCCTTCGACCGTGTATGTGGATCAGATCGCGCAAATTGCCGTCGGACCGTTTGTCTCCAAGCTCATTTTCGGGGCTGAGGCTCGATCTGGTGAGGTGCCGAAGCCGGTTCAAACCATCGTGATGCCTACCCCAGCGCTGCTGCAGCTTCATCAGCAACTCGGCAGCCTTATTGAAGACCGGCAGATCATGGAGACCATATCGAAGAACGTCTTGAAGTTCGCGGACGCGTTGCAAAAGCCGGTCAAATAAGAAAGGCCCGCATGCCTGTTGGCTTGCGGACCTCTTCGGGAAGCGAATTGCGGAACGGTTCTTAGGCTAAGCGCTTGATTTCCTTGGGAACTTCAGGGGTTCAGGCCGCCTCGTTGCCGCCCAGCGCCGGGTGAGTGCTCGAGATCGCTGAAACGATGCCGACGGCGCTCGCACGCAGCAGCTCCTGCCGCAAGGCCGCCTCCAACTGACGGCGCGCCGTGTCCGGGCGGTCGTGGTCGTACTCTTCATCCAGCTCGCAGTGCAGGTAGTAGTCGACCCGGGCCATGAGTCGCTCTATCGATGTCGCGAGGTCTGTCTCATTCATCTTTCGATCTCCCACCGTGGTCCCTGTTTGGCCTTTGGGGCTTGCCCCTAAATCGGTCGGGGGCTCTCCGTTGCTTTGGGCGCATTATCACCCGTCAGCACGATTGCGCCGGATTCTGCGGCGTGTTAGTCCAACTCCCTGTGGGGGCAAAGGCACGCCCCCTTTCAGTGCAAGCGGAGGCGATTCCATGTCTGGCGGATGCGGGACGAGGCTGCCGGCTCTTCAGCCCGCGGCGCGCCTTCGGGTGGCGGGAGCAGGTGCCGGACCGATTGCGCCACCTGCACGCACTCCTTGATGTGCAGCTCGCCCAACGTGCGCAGGGCGGCGTAGCCCAGCGCGGCCGAGACGACCTGGCCCGCGATGGGCACGTACTTGGTGGCCTGCTTCGCGGTCAGGCGGATGCCGGCGTGGCGGGCCAGCTTGATCAGCAATTCGCGGGTCACGAGCTTGCCCACCAGCAGGGCGCCGACGGCGGCGGCCGCTTGTTGCACGCGCTCGCGCTGATGGGGCGCCAGGCGCTGGATCTGGGTCGCCGAGAGGCCGAATTCCGCACTGATCTGGGGCACCACCCGCGAGAGCAGTGCCGCGTCGGCGGCCCAATCGACGCCGGGAAGCGGCACCGCGCTCGCGGCGGCAGCGATCAGCGCCTTGCGGCCGAGCAGGCGCCGGCTGCGCCGGATCGCCGCGATCAGCTGCGGATCACCCTGAGCGAGTTCGATGGCCGACGGCATATTCGGCGCAGCCTATCACGCCAGCTCAGGCCGCGAGCGCCTCGAGCCGGTCCGACAGCGCCAGCCAGCGCTCCTCGAGCTGTCCGATCTCGTCGTTCAGCGTCTTCAAGCGCTTGCCGGCTTCGGCGATCTCAGGCGCGGGCAGCGGATTCGCCAGCCGCGCTTCGAGCGAGGCCTTTTCGGTGCCGGCGGCGGCGAGCCGCTCGTCGATCTGCGCCAGCTCGCGCTTGATCGGCTTCGCCTGCTCGCTGCGCTGCTGGCGGTCCTGGGCCGCCGCCTGGGGAGAGGGTGCGGCCTTTTCGACGACGGCAGCAGCCTCGCGCGTCGCCAACTTGGCCTCTTCGCGCAGGCGCTTGGCCTCGTCCAGCAGGTAGCGCTGGTAGTCGTCGAGGTCGCCGTCGAAATCGGTCACCACGCCGCGGCCGACCAGCCAGAACTCGTCGCAGACCGAGCGCAGCAGCGCCCGGTCGTGGCTCACCAGCATCAGCGTGCCTTCGAACTCGTTGAGCGCCACGGCCAGGGCCTCGCGGGTGGCCAGGTCCAGGTGGTTGGTCGGCTCGTCGAGCAGCAGCAGATTGGGCCGCTGCCAGACCATCATCGCCAGCACCAAGCGCGCCTTCTCGCCGCCGCTCATGGTGCCGACCGCCTGTTTCACCATGTCGCCGCTGAAATTGAAGCTGCCCAGGTAGCCGCGCAGGTCCTGTTCGCCGGTGCGCTCCTTGACGCTCGAGCCAAGCTCGCGTGCCATGCGCACCATGTGTTCGAGCGGCGTGTCCTGCGGGCGCAGCACGTCGAGCTCCTGCTGCGCGAAGTAGCCGATGTTGAGGCCCTTGCCCTCGGTCACCGTGCCGGCGAGCGCACCCATTTCGCGCGCGATGGTCTTGACCAGGGTCGACTTGCCCTGGCCGTTGGCGCCCAGGATGCCGATGCGCTGGCCGGCCAGCACCGAGCGGTTGACGCCGCGCAGGATGGTCTTGGGCGGCTCGTCCTCAATCAGGTACCCAAAGCTCGCATCGCTGATCGAGAGCATCGGGTTCGGGATGTTCCCTGGCTCCTTGAACTCGAAGCTGAAGTCGGCCTCGGCCAGCAGCGGCGCGACCTTTTCCATGCGCTCCAGCGCCTTGACGCGGCTTTGGGCCTGCTTGGCCTTGCTGGCCTTGGCCTTGAAGCGGTCGATGAACTTCTGCAGATGGGCGATCTTGTCCTGCTGCTTGGCGAAGGCGGACTGCTGCAGCTCCATCTGCTGGGCACGCAAGGTCTCGAAGGCGCTGTAGTTGCCGCCGTAGCGCGTGAGCTTGGCGTGCTCGATGTGCAGCGTCACGTCGGTCACGGCGTCGAGGAACTCGCGGTCGTGGCTGATCACGATCATCGTGCCGGCGTACTTCTGCAGCCAGGCTTCGAGCCAGACCAGGGCGTCCAGGTCCAGGTGGTTGGTCGGCTCGTCGAGCAGCAGCAGGTCGCTTGGGCACATCAGCGCGCGGGCCAGCTGCAGGCGCATGCGCCAGCCGCCGGAGAAGCTGTTGACCGGCTGGTCGAGCTCGTGCGCCTTGAAGCCGAGGCCGAGGATCAGCGCCTGTGCGCGCGGCACGGCATCGTGCTCGCCGGCGTCGGCCAGGTCGGTATAGGCATGCGCCAGGTCCATGCCGATGTCGTGATCGTCGGGGTTGGCTGCATGGGCGGCTTCGGTGACGGCGAGGGCTTCGCGCAACTCGGTGAGCCGCGTGTCGCCGCCGACCACGAAGTCGGTGGCGGACTCGTCGGTCTCGGGCATGTTCTGCGCGACCTGCGCCAGGCGCCACTGCTTTGGGGAGGCGAAGTCGCCGCCGTCCTCGTGCAGCGTGCCGTTGAACAGCGCGAACAAGGTGGACTTGCCGGCGCCGTTGCGCCCCACCAGCCCGACCTTCTCGCCGGGGTTGATGGTGACGCTGGCGCCGTCGAGCAGCACTTTGGCGCTGCGGCGCAGGATGACGTTTTTGAGAGTGATCATTGAAGAAGTGATTCGCGCGGGACCAGCAATACCTGGTCTTCGCCCGCGCTGGTGGCGAGCCACACCACTTCGAGCTGCGGGAACGCTGCCTCGAAGTGCGAGCGCTCGTTGCCGATTTCAAGCACCAGCACGGCGGATTCGCTCATGCGCGCCGGTGCGTCGGCGAAAAGCCGGCGGATGAAGTCCATGCCGTCGGCGCCGCCGGCCAGCGCGAGTTCGGGCTCGGCGCGGTATTCGGCGGGAAGCCCGGCCATGCTTTTCGCATTGACGTAGGGCGGGTTGCAAAGAATCAGGTCGTAGGGGCCGCGCACCTTTGCGAGGCCATCGGATTCGACGAGCGTGATGCGCGCATCGAGCTGGTGGCGCGTGACGTTGATGGCCGCCACTTCGAGCGCCGCGGTCGACAGGTCGGCCGCGTCGACGCTGATTTCCGGATAGGTCATCGCCGCCAGCACCGCGAGGCTGCCGTTGCCGGTGCACAGGTCCAGCACGCGCCGGGTGTGTTCGCCGAGCCAGGGATCGATGCTGCCATCGGCCAGCAGCTCCGCGATGAAGCTGCGCGGCACGATGGCGCGTTCGTCGATGTAGAAGGGCACGCCTTGCAGCCAGGCCTCCTTGGTCAGATAAGCCGCGGGCTTGCGCGTCGCGATCCGTTGCGCCAGCACGTCGGCCACCCGCGCTGCATCCGCCGGCGCCACCGCGCGATCGGCGACCGCATCCAGGTCGTCCAGCGGCAGGCCCAGGCGCCACAGCACCAGCCAGGCGGCTTCGTCGAAGGCGTTGGTGGTGCCGTGGCCGAAGGCCACGCCCGCATCGGCCAGCTGCGTGGCGCCGGCCTCGATCAATTCGATGACGCTGCTCATACGCCTTGCAGCGTTTCGAGCCGGTCCAGCGTGCGCTTGTAAATGTTCTTGAGCTGCTCGATCTCGGCGACGGTGATGTGCTCGTCGATCTTGTGGATGCTCGCGTTGACGGGGCCTAGTTCGACCACCTGCTTGCAGATCTTGGCGATGAATCGCGCATCGCTGGTGCCGCCGCTGGTCGACAGCTCGGTCTCGATGCCGGTCTCGTCGCGGATGGCCTGCTGCACCGCGCCGACCAGTTCGCCCGGCGTGGTCAGGAAGGGCAGGCCGCCGATGGTCCAGGCCAGCGTGTAGTCGAGGCCGTGCGTATCGAGCACGGCCCGCACGCGCTGTTGCAGCGATTCGGGCGTCGATTCGGTCGAGAAGCGGAAATTGAAATCGATCACCGCCGCGCCGGGAATGATGTTGCTGGCGCCGGTGCCGGCGTGGATGTTGCTGATCTGCCAGCTGGTCGGCTGGAAATAGGCATTGGCAGCGGCGTCCCAACCCCCGGCCGCGTTGATCGCGACCAGTTCGGCCAGCGCCGGCGCAAAGGCGTGGACCGGGTTCTTCGCCAGATGCGGATAGGCGATGTGTCCTTGCACGCCCTTGACGGTGAGCTTGCCGCTCATCGTGCCGCGCCGGCCGTTCTTGATCATGTCGCCGCAGCGCTCGACCGCGGTCGGCTCGCCGACGATGCAGTAGTCGATGCGCTCGCCGCGCGCGGCCAGCGTGCTGCAGACCACCACGGTGCCATCGAGCGCCGGCCCTTCCTCGTCACTGGTGAGCAGCAGGGCGAGCGTGAGGCGCGGATCGGGCGTCGTGGCCAGGAAGTCCTCGATCGCGACGACGAAGGCCGCCAGCGAGGTCTTCATGTCGCAGGCGCCGCGGCCGTAGAGCTTGCCGTCGCGGTGCGTGGGCGTGAACGGATGGCTGCTCCACTGCTCGAGCGGGCCGGTGGGCACCACGTCGGTGTGGCCGGCGAAGGCCACGGTGCGCGTGGCCTGCGGCCCGGCAGCGCCGGGGCGCACGGCCCAGAGGTTGGTCACGCGAAAGTCGGCCGGGCCGCTTTCGATGCTTTCGAGCCGGAAGCCGAGCCGCGCCAGCCGCTCGCCGAGGATCTGCTGGCAGCCCGCATCGTCTGGGGTGACCGAGGGGCGGGAGATCAGTTGTTCGGCGAGTTGCAGCGTTCGGGACATTGAAAGAGAAAAGGGCTAGTGACGGACGTCGAGCGTGATGTCCGTGAAGGTGGGTTCGTCGACCTGGTCGAGCAGCGCGCGGTCTTCGCGGCGTGCCGCCGGCGCGGCGCGGTTCTGCAGGCGCCACATCAGGTTGGTCGGGGAGTCGGCTTGCGCGAGGCCTTCCTCGCGGGTGATGAAGCCGTCGGTGATCAACCGGGCGATGTCTTCTTCGAAGGTCTGCGAGCCTTCGGCCATCGACTGCTCCATCGCTTCCTTGACGCCCGAGAAGTCGCCCTTGCCGATGAGCTCGGCCACCAGCGCCGTGTTAAGCAGCACTTCGAGCGCCGGCATGCGGGCGCCGTCGGGCGTGCGCAGCAGGCGCTGCGCGACGATCGCGCGCAAGGCGCCGCCGAGATCGCCCAGCAGCGTGGCGCGCACCTCGACCGGGTAGAAGCTCAGGATGCGGTTGAGCGCGCGGTAGCTGTTGTTGGCATGCAGCGTGGCCACGCACAGGTGGCCCGACTGGGCGTAGGCGATTGCGGCCGTCATGGTCTCGCGATCGCGGATCTCGCCGATCTGGATCACGTCCGGCGCCTGGCGCAGCGCGTTCTTGAGCGCGATCTGCAGCGACTGCGTGTCGCTGCCGACGTCGCGCTGGTTCACCATCGACTTCTTGTTGGTGAAGGTGAACTCGATCGGCTCTTCGACCGTCAGGATGTGGCCGGTCGCGTTCTCGTTGCGGAAGTCGAGCATCGAGGCGAGCGTGGTGCTTTTGCCGGCGCCGGTGGAGCCCACCATCAGGATCAGGCCGCGCTTCTCCATCACCAGCGTCTTCAGGATCTCGGGCAGGTTCAGCTCGGCGAAGGACGGGATGACCGAGGCGATGTGCCGCACCACCACCGCATAGCTGCCGCGCTGGCGCATGGCGCTGATGCGGAAGTTGCCCGCGTCCTCGAGCGCGATCGCCGTGTTGAGCTCGCCGGTGCGTTCGAGTTCGGCGATGCGCTCCGCATTCACCACCTCGGAGAGCAGGGCGAGCGGCGCCTCCGGCGGCAGCACCTGCGCATTGATGGGCAGGCAGTTGCCGTTGATGCGGATCAGCGCCGGGGAGTGCGCCGAGAGGTAGATGTCGGACGCCTTGCGTTCGGCCATCAGGCGAAGAATTCGCTCCATCGTCTTCATCGGCATTTCTCCTCGGCGTTGTGTTGTTGGTTAAGAACGAAGTGTTCAGTCGCGCAGCAGGTCGTTGAGCGAAGTCTTGGCGCGGGTTTGCGCGTCCACTCGCTTCACGATGATCGCAGCGTACAGGCTGTACTTGCCGTTGTCCTTGGGCAGCGTGCCGCTGATGACCACCGAGCCTGCCGGCACGCGGCCGTAAGTCACTTCGCCGGTCGCGCGGTCGTAGATCGGCGTGCTCTGGCCGATGTACACGCCCATCGACAGCACCGAGTTCTCTTCGACCACCACGCCTTCGACCACTTCGGAGCGCGCGCCGATGAAGCAGTTGTCCTCGATGATGGTCGGGCCGGCCTGCAGCGGCTCCAGCACGCCGCCGATGCCGACGCCGCCCGAGAGGTGCACGTTGGCGCCGATCTGGGCGCAGGAGCCGACCGTGGCCCAGGTGTCGACCATGGTGCCTTCACCGACGTAGGCGCCGATGTTCACGTAGGAGGGCATCAGGATCGCGCCCTTGGCGATGTAGCTGCCGCGGCGCGCCACCGCCGGCGGCACGATGCGCACGCCGGCTTCCTTCAGCTCGCCGGCCGAGAGGTGCGAGAACTTGGTCGGCACCTTGTCGTAGAAGCCGAGCGAGCCGGCCTGCATCTGCTCGTTGTCCTTGAGGCGGAAGGACAGCAGCACGGCCTTCTTGATCCACTGGTGCACCGTCCACTGGCCCACGGCCTCGCGGGTGGCGACGCGCAGCTTGCCGTTGTTGAGCTCGGCGATCACATGCTCGACCGCATCGCGAACTTCCTTCGGGGCGCTGGTGGCGGAGATGTTGGCGCGGTCTTCCCACGCGGCGTCGATGGTCTGCTGGAGTTGTTGGGTCATGTGGAATCGATGAAAGAGGGCTCAGCGGCCCCGTTGAACGAACTGGACGATGCGCTGCGCGGCCTCCACGCACTCCTTGGTGCTGGCCACGAGCGCCATGCGGATGCGGCCCCGGCCGGGGTTGGCGCCTTGCGCATCGCGCGCCAGGTAGCTGCCCGGCAACACCGTCACATTGTATTGAGCGTAGAGCTCGCGGGCGAAGGCGGTGTCGTCGCCGTTCCACACTGCCGGCACGCCCGCCCAGAGGTAGAAGCTGGCATCGGGCAGGCGCACATCGAGCACCGGCTCGAGCAGCGGCGTCACGGCTGCGAACTTGGCGCGGTACTGCGCGCGGTTGTCGACCACATGGCTTTCGTCGCTCCAGGCCGCGATGCTGGCCGCCGCCACCGCGCCGCTCATCGCGCTGCCGTGGTAGGTGCGGTACAGCAGGAACTTCTTCAGTATGGATGCGTCGCCGGCGACGAAGCCGCTGCGCAGGCCGGGCACGTTGCTGCGCTTGGACAGCGAAGTCAGCGCCACCAGGTTGCGGAAGTCGTCGCGGCCCAGCTTGGCTGCGGCTTCCAGTCCGCCCAGCGGCGGCTCGTCGCGGAAGTAGATCTCGCTGTAGCACTCGTCGGAGGCGATGACGAAGCCGTGCTGGTCCGCCAGCGCGAACAGCTTCTTCCATTCTTCAAGCGGCATCACCGCGCCGGTCGGGTTGCCGGGCGAGCAGACGTACACCAGCTGCGCGCGGGCCCAGACCTCGGTCGGCACGCTGTCCCAGTCGACGGCGAAGTTGCGCGCCGCCACGCTCGGCACGTAATAGGGCTCGGCGCCTGCCAGCAGGGCCGCGCCTTCGTAGATTTGATAGAACGGATTGGGGGAGAGCACCACCGGCGCCGGCGTCTTCGTGGGGTCGACCACTGTCTGCGCCAGAGAGAACAGCGCCTCGCGGGAGCCATTGACCGGCAACACCTGCGTTGCCGGATCGAGCGCCAGGCCGTAGCGCTGCCGCACCCAGCCGGTGAAGGCCTCGCGCAAGGGCAGCTCGCCCGCTGTCGCGGGGTAGACCGCCAGCGTATCGAGGCTGTTGCTCAATGCATCCTTGATGAAGGACGGCGTCGCGTGCTTGGGCTCGCCGATGCCGAGGCTGATCGGCTCGAAGGCGGGGTTCGGCGTGATGCCGGCGAACAGTTCGCGCAATCGCGCGAAGGGGTAGGGCTGCAGCTTGGCGAGCAGGGGGTTCATGGCTGCGATTATCGCGGGCCCGCCTGCGTTTCAGCCGCAAGAAAGGCGTAGAGACGCGGATCGTCGGCGTAGCCGACGTTGAATCGCATCCATGGCGTCGGCTGCTGGCCGGGCCGGAACAGGTAGCCGGGCGCCAGCATGATGCCTGCAGCCACGGCGCGCTGGGCCACGGCGAGCACGTCGACGTCCTCGGAGGGAAAACGGGCCCACAGGAACGGACCGCCCGCCGGCCGCGTGAACACCTCCAGGCCCGCGGCCGCAAGGCCATCGCACACCGCGTTCTGCGCGGCGCCGAGCCGTGCGGCCAGCCGGGCGATATGGGCGCGAAAGCGCCCCTCGACCAGCACCGCATGCACCAGCTTCTCGCCCAGTTCGGAACTGGTGAGGCTGCTGACCATCTTCTCGTAGATGAGCTTTTCCGCGAACTCCTCGCTGCTGGCGACGAAGCCCACCCGCAGGCTGGGGGAGATCGTCTTGGAGAAGCTGCCGACGTAGATCACGCGGCGCAGCTGGTCCAGGCTCGCCAGGCTGGTGGCGCCGGGCGGTTCCAGGCCGGCCATGACGTCGTTCTCCACCACGCGGAAGTCGTACTGCTCGGCCAGCCGCAGGATCTGGTAGGCCACGGCCGGCGAACACTGGCTGCCCGTGGGGTTGTGCAGGTGGGTGCTGATGAAGAAGGCCTTGGGCCGGTGGCGCTGCGCCAGCGCCTGCAGGGCCACGAGGTCGGGGCCGTCGAGCTTGCGCTCGACGCCGATCAGGCGCACGCCGAGCGATCGCAGGGTGGCGAAGAAGTTGGTCGAACCCGGGTCGTCCACCAGCACCGTGTCGCGCGGCTGCAGCAGGCAGCGGCCGGCGAGTGCCAAGGCCTGCGTGGCGCCATGGGTGAGCACGATCTGGTGCGGCGTGGCGTCGACGGCGCGCGCGGCCAAGAGGATCTGGATCTGCTGGCGCAGCGGCAGGTAGCCGTAGGGCGTGCCGTAGTTCGCCAGGCCGGCGGACTTCTTGCGCGCCAGGCCCGCCAGCGCCTGGCGCACGCCGTCGGTGTGCAGCCAGTCGGGCGGCAGCCAGCCGCAGCCGGCATTGAGCAGCGTGCTGTCGTCCTCATAGACGCGCCGTATCAGCCACAGCGAATCGACCGAGGTATGGCCGACGAAGGGCTTGCGGCGCTGCTGCATCGCGGTGCGGCTGCGGTTCGCGGCGACGAAGTAGCCGCTGCCTGGCCGCGCCTCCACATAACCCTCGGCCACCAGCCGGCTGTAGGCATTGGTCACGGTCATGGTGCTGATGCCGCATTCGCCGGCCAGCGCGCGCACCGATGCGAGCCGCGTGCCCGGGGGCAGCGCACCCTTGTCGATCTTCTCGACCAGCGCCTCGTAGACCTGCCGCACCAGCGGTACGGGCCGGGTGCCGTCAATGGAAATCATCGGTGCGTTCATCCAGGGTGGGGTACGGGTCGGTGCACTGTATATGGGCGTGCACCGCGTTGCTCAGTCTCGTGATCGTGCATGCTGATATAGCGCACATCGCACGAACTGTATATATCCACTTCGCGCATTCCCTGACTCAATCGGCGGCTCGTCTCATCCATCGGGAAATGCACATGCAGAAGCTGAATTTCACGCGCTCCCTTGCCGGCGGCATCGCCGGCGCCTTCACGCGCCGGCAGGCCGCCTGGTGCGTGGCCGCTGCGCTGGCCGCGAGCGCTGCCGTGCCGGCGCTGGCGCAGTCCTCGACGCTCAAGATCATTCCGCACTCGAACATCACGGTGCTCGACCCGATCTGGACCACGGCCTATATCTCGCGCAACTTCGGCTACATGATCTACGACACGCTGTTCGGCACCGACATCGACGGCAAGATCAAGCCGCAGATGGTCGACAAGTGGAGCGTCTCGAAGGACGGCAAGACCTGGACCTTCACGCTGCGCGACGGGCTGGAGTTCCACGACGGCAAGCCCGTCGCCAGCGAGGACGTGGTCGCGTCGCTCAAGCGCTGGGCGAGCCGCGACACCTTCGGCGGCCAGCTCGCCAAGGTCACCGACAAGTACGAGACGCCCGACGCCAAGACCTTCGTCCTGGTGCTGAAGGAGCCCTTCGGCCTGGTGCTCGAAGCGCTGGGCAAGCCCTCGGCGAACGTGCCTTTCATCATGCCCAAGCGCGTGGCCGACACGCCCGGCGACACGCAGATCAAGGAGACGATCGGCTCCGGCCCCTTCGTCTTCAAGGCCGACGAGTTCCGGCCCGGCGAACGCGCAGTGTTCGTCAAGAACGCCAAGTACAAGCCGCGCGCCGAAGCACCTTCGGGCACCACCGGCGGCAAGCAGGTCTACGTCGATCGCGTCGAGTGGCTCATCATCCGCGACGCGCAAACGCAGATGAATGCGCTGATCAACGGCGAGGCCGACATCCTCGAGCAGCCGGCCTTCGAGCAGTACGCCTCGCTGCGCACCAACCCCGACATCCAGCTGATCGATGCGCAGCCGGCCGGCAACCAGTTCATCTTCCGCTTCAACTTCCTGCACGCGCCCTTCGACAACGAGAAGATCCGCCGCGCCGCGATGATCGCGATGGGCCAGGAAGCCTTCCTCAAGACGCAGGTGGGCGCGCCCGGCCTCACGCGCTACTGCAAGAGCATGTTCCCCTGCGGCACGCCCTTCGAGTCGACGAACACCGGCGACTACAGCGGCGTGGCGAATCCGCAGAAGGCCAAGGCGCTGCTGCAGGAGGCCGGCTACAAGGGCGAGCCCGTGGTGCTGATGCGCCCGACCGATCTCGCCGCCATCGCCAAGCTGCCGCTGGTGGCCAAGCAGCAGCTGGAGCAGGCCGGCTTCAAGGTCGACCTGCAGACCATGGACTGGCAGACCCTGGTGGCGCGCCGCGCCAAGAAGGACCTGCCTTCCGCCGGCGGCTGGAATGCGTTCATGACATCGTGGACCTCGTCCGACATCCTCAACCCGCTGACCATGGCGATGATGAACGCGGCCGGCGACAAGGGCTGGTTCGGCTGGCAGGACGACGCCAAGCTCCAGGACATCAAGACCCAGTTCGCCAAGGCCGCGACCGAGGCCGACAAGAAGAAGCTGGCCGAGCAGGCGCAGTTGCGCGCTTTCGAAACGGTGACGCACGTCCCGGTGGGCCAGTACAGCCAGCCGGCCGCCGTGCGCAAGGGCGTGAGCGGCCTGGTGCCGGCCGGTGCGCAGGTGTACTGGAACATCAAGAAGCAATAAGGCCGCCGGCGTCCATCCATGCTCAGCTTTCTTGCCAAGCGCCTGCTGGCCACGCTGCCGGTGCTGCTGGTGGTGGCGATCGCGGTCTTCATGATCGTGCGCCTCACCCCCGGCGATCCGGCGGCCGTCATCGGCGGCAACAGCGCCACCAGCGAAGACCTCGACCGCATCCGCGAGCAGCTCGGCCTCACCCGGCCGCTGTGGACGCAGTTCCTGCTCTGGGGCGAGGGCGTGCTGCGCGGCGACCTGGGCTTCTCCTTCTTCCTCAACAAGCCGGTGCTGACGCTGATCGCGCAACGCATGGAGCCCACGCTCTCGCTCGCCGGCGGCACGCTGCTGCTGGCGGTGGCGATCGCGCTGCCGCTGGGCACGCTGGCGGCCTGGCGCATGGGCGGCTGGCTCGACAAGGCGGTGATGGCCTTCTCGGTGGCCGGCTTCTCGGTGCCGGTGTTCGTGGTCGGCTACCTGCTGATCTATGTGCTCGCGCTCAAGCTGCAGTGGTTTCCGGTGCAGGGCTACAGGCGCCTCGCGGGCGGCGTCGGGCCCTGGCTGCAGCAACTGGTGCTGCCCTGCCTGACGCTGGCCGTGACCTACGTGGCGCTGCTGGCGCGCGTGACGCGCGCGGCCGTCAGCGAGGCGCTGACCGAGGACTACATCCGCACCGCCCGCGCCAAGGGCATCACAGAACTGCAGGTGCTCAAGCACCACGCGCTGCGCAACGCGGCGGTGCCGGTCGTGACGGTGATCGGCGTCAGCGCCGCGCTGCTGCTCGGCGGCGTGGTGGTGACCGAGACCGTGTTCGCCATTCCGGGCCTGGGCCAGCTGACGGTCGACGCGGTGCTCAACCGCGACTTCCCGGTGCTGCAGGGCGTGGTGCTGTTCTTCGCGCTGCTCTATGTGCTGGTCAACCTGCTGGTCGACTTGAGCTACCTGTTCCTCGACCCCCGTATCCGCTACTGACCACCATGGGCACTCTAGGCAAACTCTGGCGCAACGGCGCCGTGCGCGGGGGCGTCATCGTGCTCGCGGTGCTGGTCGTGCTGGCCGCTGCGGCGCCCTGGCTCGGCACCTTCGATCCGGCCGCGATGGATCCGAGCTACGTTTCGGTGCCGGCCGGCAGCGCCGGCCTGGTCACGCTGCCCGACGGGCGCGAGCTGCAGCACACCTTCTGGATGGGCAGCGACAACTTCGGCCGCGACATCTGGAGCCGCGTGCTCTACGGCACCCGCATCTCGCTGGTGGTGGGCATCTTCACCGCGGCGGCGGCGATCGTGTTCGGCTGCCTGCTGGGCATGCTGGCCGGCTACTTCCGGGCGGTGGATGCGGTGCTGATGCGCATCATGGACGGCCTGATGGCGATCCCCGCGGTGCTGCTCGCGATCACGCTGGTGGCGGTGCTCGGCGCCAGCCTGCCGACGGTGATCCTCGCCATCGCCATGCCCGAGGTGCCGCGCGTGACGCGGCTGGTGCGCGCGCTGGTGATGGGGTTGCGCGACGAGCCCTTCGTCGAGGCGGCGCGCGCACTGGCCACGTCGAATGCCGTGATCCTCTGGCGCGACATCCTGCCCAACGCGCTGGCGCCGCTGATCGTGCAGGGCACCTTCATCGCCGCCTCGGCGGTGCTGACCGAGGCCATCCTGAGCTTCCTCGGCCTGGGCCTGCCGGCCGACGTGCCGACCTGGGGCAACATCATGGCCGAGGGGCGCGTGCTGTTCTCGCAGGCGCCGGGCAACGTGCTGTTCCCGGCCCTGTTCCTGGTGCCCACGGTGCTGGCCATCAATCTGCTGGGAGACGGCCTGCGCGACGTGCTGGACCCCAAGTTCTCCAAGCGCGTTTGAGGACGGCCGCATGACCACCCAACCCCAAGCCGCGGTGCCCGTGCTGCTGGTCGAAAACCTCCAGGTGGCGCTGCCGGCCGATGCCGACCGGCCCTATGCCATCGAGAGCCTGAGCGTGCGCATCGAGGCCGGCCGCACGCTGTGCATCGTCGGCGAATCGGGCTCCGGCAAATCGGTGCTCGCCACCACCGTGATGGGCCTGCTTGCCAAGGGCCTCGGCGTCGGGGCCGGCCGCATCTCGCTGGCCGGCGAGATGCTGCTGGCCGGCGGGCGCTACGTGTCGGACAAGCGGCTGCGCGAACTGCGCGGCACCGGCATGGGCATGGTGTTCCAGGAGCCGATGACCGCGCTGAATCCGGTCCACAGCTGCGGCGAGCAGGTGGACGAGCTGCTGCGTACCCACACGGCATGGAATGCGGCCGAGCGCAAGGCGCGCATCCTCGCCATCTTCGAGCGCGTGCGCCTGCCGGACCCGGCGCGCATGTTCGCAAGCTATCCGCACCAGCTCTCGGGCGGCCAGCGCCAGCGCATCGTGATCGCGATGGCGATCATCCTGAAGCCGCGGCTCCTGATCTGCGACGAGCCCACCACCGCGCTCGACGTGACCACGCAGGCCGAGATCCTCAAGCTCATCGCCGAACTGCAGGCCGAGCAGGGCAGCGCGGTGCTCTTCATCACGCACGACATGGGCGTGGTGGCCGAGATCGCCGACGACGTGATGGTGATGCACCGCGGCAAGGTGGTGGAGCAGGGCCTCTGCGAGCAGGTGCTGCGCGCGCCGCGCGAGGCCTACACGCGCATGCTGCTGGACGCGGTGCCCGGCATGACGCCGCCGCCGCCGCGCGACCTGCCGGGCGGCGCACCGATGCTCGCGGGCCGCGGCGTGGGCAAGACCTACGCGCGGCGCGACTGGATGGGCCGTGCCAGGCACAACACCGCACTGCGCGACGCCAGCGTGGCCGTGCACCGCGGCGAGACCGTGGGCGTGGTGGGCGAGTCCGGCTCGGGCAAGTCGACCTTCGCGCGCTGCATGATCCGTCTGATCGATCCGAGCGAAGGCAGCGTGCACTGGGGCGATGCCGAGGTGCAGCAGCTTCCCGAGGGCCGCCTGCGCCCGCTGCGCTCGCGCGTGCAGGTGGTGTTCCAGGACCCGAACCGCTCGCTCAATCCGCGCCGCACCGTCGGCTCCTCGATCGTCGAGGGCGCGATGAATTTCGGCATGGACCGGCAGCAGGCGCGCCACAGCGCCGAAGAGCTGATGGACCGCATCCAGCTGCCGCGCGCCGGGCTCGAGCGCTACCCGCACCAGTTCTCGGGCGGCCAGCGCCAGCGCCTGGCGATTGCGCGCGCCATTGCCTGCCAGCCGCAGGTGCTGGTGGCCGACGAGGCCGTCTCGGCGCTCGACGTCTCGGTGCAGGCTCAGATCCTGGAATTGCTGCGCGAGATTCAGCGCGACCTCGGCCTGGGCATCCTGTTCATCACGCACGACCTGCGCGTGGCCGCGCAGCTGTGCGACCGCGTGATCGTGATGAGCCAGGGCAGCATCGTGGAACAGGGCGCCACCGGCGAGGTGTTCCGCCGGCCGCAGCACGACTACACGCAGCGCCTGCTGGCCGCCGCGCCGCGCGCGGAGCTGGCGCGCAGTCCGCTGGCGGCCTGAACCATCGATTCCTTCAGAAACAGAGAACCACCCTCTCATGACAGAACTCCACGCACTCCCGGCGCTCGAGATGATCGCTGCCTACAAGAGCGGCACGCTCTCGCCCGTCGAAGTCACGCAGGCCGTGCTCGACCAGATCGCACGCTGCGAGCCGCGGCTGCAGGCCACCTATGCGCTCGACCCCGAGGGCGCGCGGGCCATGGCCCGCGCCTCCGAAGCGCGCTGGCGAGCCGGCACGCCGCTGGCCCGCGGCGGCGTCACGCTCGACGGCGTGCCGGCCACCATCAAGGAGAACATCGCGACCCGCGGCGTGCCGGTGCCGCTGGGCACGGCCGCGACCGAACTCGTGCCCGCCGCGGCCGATGCGCCGCCGGCGGCCAGGATGCGCGAGGCCGGCGCGGTGTTCCTCGGCAAGACCACGATGCCGGAGTACGGCATGCTGTCCTCGGGCCTGTCGAGCTTCCATCCGTTGACGCGCAACCCGTGGAACACTGACAAGAATCCCGGCGGTTCGAGCGCCGGCGCCGGTGCGGCCGCAGCCGCCGGCTACGGGCCGCTGCACATCGGCACCGACATCGGCGGCTCGGTGCGTCTGCCGGCCGCCTGGTGTGGCGTGGCCGGGCTCAAGCCCAGCCTGGGCCGCATCCCGATCGACCCGCCCTACATGGGCCGCGTCGCCGGCCCGATGACGCGCACCGTCGCCGACGCGGCGCTGATGATGGCCGTGCTGTCCCAGCCCGACGCGCGCGACCACATGAGCCTGCCGCCGGCGCAGATCGATTGGCTGGACCTGGAGCGCGACATCCGCGGGCTGCGCATCGGCCTCTTGCTCGACGCCGGCTGCGGCATGCCGGTGGAACCGCAGGTGCGCGCGGCGGTGGAGGCGGCGGCGAAGCTGTTCGAAGCCGCCGGCGCCGTCGTCGAACCCATGACGCCCTGGATGAACGACGAGATGCTGCATGGCGTCGACACCTTCTGGCGCATCCGCTCGGGCATGGACGTGCAGGCGCTCGCGGCGGACAAGCGTGCGAAGCTGCTGCCCATCGTGCGTGCCTGGGCCGAGGCCGGGCTGGGCCTGACGGGCGAAACCGCCTTCCATGGCTACGCCCAAACATTCAAGACCCGCGCCGCAACCGTAGCCGCCACGCAGCCCTACGACTACGTGATCTCGCCCGTGTCGCCCAACACCAGCTTCGCGGCCGAATGGGCCTACCCGACCAACGATGTCGCGACCGCGATGGACCACATCGGCTTCACGCTGCCCTACAACATGAGCGAGCAGCCGGCCGCCTCGGTCAACTGCGGCTACGACAGCAACGGCGTGCCGATCGGCCTGCAGATTGCGGGGCGCCGCTTCGACGATCTCGGCGTGCTGCAGATCGCGCGGGCCTGGGAATCGATGCGTCCGGCCCAGCGCCCCTGGCCCGCCATCCCGCTCGAACGCTGATGACAGTGCGCTGGCAGCCGGAGTTCGTGCAGGGCGCACGCGCGATCGCCGGCCCTGCGCTGGGCACCGTCGCGATGGGTCTGGCCACCGGCGTCGCGATGGCCAAGAGCGGGCTCGCGCTGCCGGTGGTGCTCGCGATGTCGCTGGGCGTGTTCGCCAGCGCCTCGCAGCTGGCTTGCGTGCCGCTCATCATGGCCGGCGCGCCCTTGTGGGTGATCGTGCTGACCGCCGGCATGCTGAATGTGCGCTTCGTGGTCTTCAGCGTGCATTGGCGGCACTACTTCGGCCGGCTTCCGCTCGGGCACCGGTTGCTGCTGGGCTATCTCGCGGGCGATCCGGTCTATGCGCGCTTCGTGCAGCGCCATCCGCGACCCGCGGCCGGGCAGCTGCCGTACTTCCTCGGGCTTGCGCTGACGAACTGGGCCGTCTGGCAGTTGTCCTCGCTCGCAGGCATCTTTTTGGCCGATGCGATTCCCGTCGAGTGGGGGCTGCGCTTCGTCGGCGTGCTGGCGCTGCTCGCGTTGGCGCTGCCGATGCTGTCTGACCGCGCGGCCTGGCTCTCGGCCGCCGTGGCCGGCGCGGTGGCGCTGCTGGCCTGGCCGCTGCCGCTGGGCCTCAATGTGGCCGTCGCGATCGCCGCGGCAATGGCCGCGGGCCTTTGGGCCGACCGACGCGCGGGCCGTCTCGCATGAGCAACCTGCACGCCTGGATCGCCGTCTTCGCGCTGGTGGCGGTGACGGTGCTCACGCGCGGCGTGTTCCTGCTGCCGCGCCGCGAGCCGCGCCTGCCGGCCTGGCTGCAGCGCAGCCTGCGGCACGCGCCGCTCGCGGCGTTGGTGGCCGTGGTCGTGCCTGAGGTGCTGCTGTCGCAAGGCCACCTGCCGACCGACTGGCGCGATGCGCGCTGGTTTGCGGTCGCCGCCGCGACCGCCTGGTACGCATGGCGGCGCGACATCACCGGTACCATCTTCGTCGGCGCCGCCGTGCTGCTTGCACTGCGGCTCGGGCTGGGCTGGTAGCACTTCACACAAGGACACCCATGAACATCCTGATCGCCGGCTTCCAGCACGAGACCAACACCTTCGCTCCGACACGTGCCGACTGGGCCGCCTTTCTGCGCGGCGACAGCTTCCCGGCCTATGCGCAAGGGCCGGCGATGCTGGAGCGCTTCACCGGCTCCAGCCTGCCGGCGGGCGGCTTCATCGCCGAGGCGCAGGCGCGCGGCTGGCAACTGCTGCCGTCCTGCTGGGCCGGCGCCACGCCCTCGGCGCAGGTGACGCGCGACGCTTTCGAGCGCATCGCGGGCACCATCGTCGAGGCGGCGCGCAGCGCGCTGGCCGGGCCGGGACTGGATGCCATCTACCTCGACCTGCATGGTGCCGCCGTGGCCGAACACGTCGACGACGCCGAGGGCGAGCTGCTGGCGCGCCTGCGCGCGCTGGTCGGGCCCGAGATGCCGATCGTCGCCAGCCTGGATCTGCATGCCAACGTGACGCAGCAAATGCTCGAGCTGGCCGATGCGCTGGTGGCCTACCGGACCTATCCGCACGTGGACACCGAAGCGACCGGCCGGCTGGCCGCGCAGCTGCTGGAACGGCGCCTCGCGCGTGGCGCACGCGAGCCTGTCGCGGCGCGCCGCATCCCCTTCCTGATCCCGATCAACGCCGGCTGCACCATGATCGAGCCGGCCGGTGCGGTCTACCGTCAGCTGCCCGGGCTGGACGTACGCCACGCCACCATCGCCAGCGTGGCGATGGGTTTTCCGGCGGCCGATTTCCCCGAGTGCGGGCCGATGGTCTGGGCCTACGGCGACGCGGCCCAAGCCGTGGTGGACACGCTGTACACCGACATCTGCGAGCCGGCAGCGCGCTGGCGCGTAGCCACCTGGACGCCGGATGATGCCGTGGCCCAGGCCATCGAACTGGCGGGGCCGGCCGCACGCCCGGTGGTCATCGCCGACACCCAGGACAACCCCGGCGCCGGCGCCGACAGCAACACCACCGGCATGCTGCATGCGCTGCTTCGCGCGGGCGCAGGACAGCGCTTTCCACAGCAGGTAGCGCTCGGGCTGTTGTACGACCCCGAGTCCGCCGCGGCGGCGCATGCCGCGGGGCGGGGCGCGCGCCTGCGCCTGGCGCTGGGCCGCTCGGTACCCACCTGGTCGGGGCAATGGAGCGACCCGCCGGTGGAAGCCGAATGCACGGTGCGCGCGCTGCATGAAGGCGGCATCGTGCTGCAGGGGCCGATGATGACGGGCGTGCGAGTCCGGCTCGGGCCTTGCGCCTGCCTGGACGTGGACGGCGTGCTGGTCGTGGTCGCCAGCGGCAAGAAGCAGATGCTCGACCGCGCGCTGTACCGCTGCGTGGGCATCGAGCCGGAACAGATGAAGATTCTCGTCAACAAGAGCTCGGTGCATTTCCGCGCCGACTTCGCGCCGATCGCGCATGAGATCCTGGTGGCGCGCGCGCCGGGCCCGATGTCCGCCGATCCGTCGGACCTGCCATGGACCCGGCTGGCGGCATCGACATCGCCCCGGGTGCCGGATTGAGGAGCGCAGCATGAAAGTCCTCATCGCCCGGATGAACCACGAGACCAACACCTTCTCGCCGGTGCCCACGCCGCTTTCAGCCTTCGGCAACAAGGGGCCGCTGTATGGCATCGACGCCCGGCGCGAGGCCGAGGGCGGGCGCACCGCCATGTCGGCTTTCATCGACCTGGCGCGGGCAAGGGGCGCGGAGATGGTGACGCCGATCTCGGCATCGGCCAACCCGAGCGGCCGAGTGGAGGCGGCCGCGTACGCCGCGATCTGCGACTGCATCGTCGACGCATTGCCCGGCTGCGATGCCGTGCTGCTCGATCTGCACGGCGCGATGGTCGCCCAAGGCAGCGACGACGGCGAGGGCGATCTGCTGGCGCGCATTCGGGCTGCCGCGCCGGGCGTGCCCGTTGCCGTGGCGCTCGACCTGCACGGCAACGTGACGCAGAAGATGATCGACCACGCCGACGTGATCGTGAGCTTCAAGACCTATCCGCATGTCGACATGTACGAGACCGGCGAGCACGCAGGACGCTTGCTGTTCACCAAGCTGGACGGACTTTGCCGTCCCGTGCTGGCCTGGCGCCGGCTGCCGTTGATGACGCACACGCTGCGCAGCGCCACCGCCGAAGGCGCGATGCGCGACGCGGTCGCGGCGGCGCGCGCGGCGGAAGCCGATGGCATGGCCGCAGTCTCGATCCTCGCCGGCTTCAGCCTGGCCGACATCCCGAACCCTTGCATCAGCGTCGTGGTGGTGGGCGACGGCGACGCCGCAGCGGCCGACCGGGTGGCGGCCGCGCTGGCGGAGCGCATCTGGGCGGCGCGTGCGGACTTCGTCTATCGGTCCGAGCCCTTGGCGCAATCGCTGGCGCGCGCCTGCAAGCTGGCGGTGCAGGCCGATCGGCCGGTGCTGCTGCTCGACCACGGCGACAACTGCATGTCGGGCGGCAGCTGCGACACCATGGACGTGCTGATGGCGGCGCTTGCGGCCGGCATGCAGGGCATCCAGGCCGGCCTGCTGTGCGATCCGCAAGCGGTCGCGCAATGCGCCGAGGCCGGCGTCGGCGCCGAGATCGAGCTGCTGCTCGGCCACAAGCGCCCGCTGGTGCAGATCGGCCGCAGCACGCCGCCGGTGCGGCTGCGCGGCACCGTGCGCGCGCTCACCGACGGGGAGTACGTGATCACGGGGCCGACCTACACCGGCCAGCGCGCCTGCATGGGCCGCTCGGCGGTGTTCGACATCGGCGCGGCGCAGATCGTCGTCACCGAGCGCACGCACGAGCCCTGGGACCTGGGCACCTTCGAAAGCGTCGGCCTCGATCCGCGCCGTGCGCGCTTCCTGCTGCTGAAGTCGCGCATGTACTGCCGGCCGGTCTTCGTGCCCATCGCCGCCGGGCTGGTGGAGTGCGACAGCCCGGGTGTCACCAGTTCGGACTATTCGCTGTTCCCGTTCGAGCGGCTCGCGCGACCGCTGTATCCGTTCGACGAGCCTTCTTATTCGGCTACAGCTTCTTGACCAGCACCTGGCTCTTGCGGTCCCAGTTGTACTTGCGCTTGCGCGCCTCGGGCAGCCAGTCGGGGTTGACCTGCTGGAAGCCGCGCTTCAGGAACCAGTGCATGGTGCGCGTGGTCAGCACGAAGATGCTTTCCAGCCCGCTGGCCTTGGCGCGCTGCTCGACGCGCTTGAGGATGCGTTCGCCGTCGCCTTGCGACTGCGACTGGGGCGAGACTGTCAGCGCCGCCATCTCCGCGGTCTTCGCCTCAGGATAGGGGTAGAGCGCCGCGCAGCCGAAGATCACGCCGTCGTGCTCGATCACCGTGTACTGGCCGACGTCGCGCTCGATCTCGGTGCGGCTGCGCTTGACCAGCGTGCCGTCGCGCTCGAAGGGTTCGATGAGCTGCAGGATGCCGCCGATGTCGTCCGCCGTCGCCTCGCGCAGCGATTCGAGCTTCTCGTCGATCACCATGGTGCCGATGCCGTCGTGCACGTAGACCTCGAGCAGCAGCGAGCCGTCCACCGAGAAGGGGATGATGTGGTTGCGCTCCACGCCCGCCTCGCAGGCCTTGACGCAGTGCTGCAGGTAGAAGGCCGTGTCGGTCGGGGTCTGGGGCGGCGCCAAGAAGGCCAGCAGCTTCCTGGCGCTGTCGAGCGGCAGCTCGGTGTCGATGGGGTTGTCCTCGCTGACGGGCTGGCTGGTGTCCTGCGGAATGCCTGGAACCTCGGTCAGGAAGATCAGCTTGTCGGCCTGGATCGAGATCGCCACGCTGGTCGCGACTTCTTCCATCGTGAGGTTGAAGGCCTCGCCGGTGGGCGAGAAGCCGAAGGGCGACATCAGCACCATGGCGCCGAAGTCGAGCCCGCGGCGGATGCCGGCGGCATCGACCTTGCGCACCAGGCCCGAATGCTGGAAGTCGACGCCGTCGACCACGCCGACCGGCCGCGCGGTGATGAAGTTGCCCGAGATCATGCGCACGGTGGAACCGGCCATCGGCGTGTTCGGCAGGCCCTGGCTGAAGGCGGCCTCGATCTCGTAGCGCAGCTGTCCGGCCGCCTCCTGCGCGCAGTCGAGCGCCACCTCGTCGGTGATGCGCATGCCGTGCGAGTACTTGGCCTCGTGGCCCTTGGCGCGCAGCTGTTCGTTGACCTGCGGCCGGAAACCGTGCACCAGCACCACCTTGACGCCCATGCTCTGGATCAGCGCCAGGTCCTGCGCGATGCTGGGCAGCTTGCCGGCCGCGATGGCCTCGCCCGCCATCGCGACCACGAAGGTCTTGCCGCGGTGCATGTGGATGTAGGGCGCCACCGAGCGGAACCAGGGGACGAAGGTGAAATTGAAGACGGTGGACATTGGCGGGGTAGGGCAGGCGAAAGTTCGGGCGCAAGATAATCGACGATTTTCCCCGAACTGCCAGCCTTGTCTTCGTCCCCACTTCGAATCGAGTTTCCAGAATCCCTGCCGGTGTCGGCCCGGCGCGACGAAATCATGGCCGCCATCGAGGCGAACCAGGTCGTGATCGTCTGCGGCGAGACGGGTTCGGGCAAGACCACGCAGTTGCCCAAGATCGCGCTGGCCCTGGGTCGGGGCAAGCTCAACGCGCCCCCTGGCAAGGGCCGGCTGATCGGCCACACGCAGCCGCGGCGCATCGCCGCATCGTCGGTGGCCAAGCGCATCGCCGAGGAGCTCAAGACGCCGCTGGGCGAGGTGGTCGGCTTCAAGGTGCGTTTCCAGGACCGGCTGGCGCGCGACGCCTCGGTCAAGCTGATGACCGACGGCATCCTGCTGGCCGAGACGCAGACCGATCCGCTGCTCAAGGCCTACGACACGCTGATCATCGACGAGGCGCACGAGCGCTCGCTGAACATCGATTTCCTGCTCGGCTACCTGCGCGAAATCCTGCCGCGGCGGCCGGATCTCAAGGTCATCGTGACCTCGGCCACCATCGATGCGGACCGGTTCGCGCGGCATTTCGCGTCGGCCCGCCCGGCGCCGGGCCGCCCCAAGGCGGGCGCGACCCCCTCGGGGGGCAGCGACGACGCGCAGCGCGGAGCGTGGGGGCCAATGACTCCTGCGCCCACGATCATGGTTTCGGGCCGGATGTTCCCGGTGGAGCAGCGCTACCGCCCCTTCGAGGAGTCGCGCGACTACGACCTCACCAATGCCATCGCCGAGGGCGTCGACGAGCTCTGGCGCGATCCGCACAACGCCGGCGACATCCTGGTCTTCCTTCCCGGCGAACGCGAGATCCGCGAGGCCGCCGACCACCTGCGCAAGCATCTGAGCCATCAGCCGCTGATGCGCAGCGCTGAGGTGCTGCCGTTGTTCGCACGCCTGTCGCAGGCCGAGCAGGACCGCATCTTCGACGGCCACACCGGTCGCCGCATCGTGCTGGCCACCAACGTCGCCGAGACCTCGCTGACGGTGCCGGGCATCCGCTACGTGATCGATGCCGGTACCGCGCGCGTCAAGCGCTACAGCTTCCGCAGCAAGGTGGAACAGCTGCTGGTCGAGCCGATCAGCCAGGCCGCGGCCAACCAGCGTGCGGGGCGCTGCGGCCGGGTCGCCGACGGCATCTGCATCCGGCTCTACGACGAGAAGGATTTCGAAGGCCGGCCGCGCTTCACCGATCCGGAGATCCTGCGCTCCTCGCTGGCCGGCGTGATCCTGCGCATGAAGTCGCTGCGGCTGGGCGACGTCGAGCGCTTTCCTTTTCTCGAAGCGCCGCAGCGGCGCGCGATCGCCGACGGCTACCAGCTGCTCAACGAGCTCGGCGCGGTCGACGACGCGAACGAGCTCACGCCGATGGGGGCCGAATTGGCCAGGCTGCCGCTCGATCCGCGGGTCGGCCGCATGATCCTGGAGGCACGCACGCGCGGCGCGCTCGAAGAGGTGCTGGTGATCGCGAGCGCGCTGTCGGTGCAGGACGTGCGCGATCGGCCGATGGAGGCGCAGCAGCAGGCCGACCAGGCGCATGCGAAGTTCGACGACGAGAAGAGCGAGTTCAGCGGGTATCTGCGGTTATGGAAGTGGATCAACGACGCGCGCGGCGGCCATGGCGACACCCACAAGCTCAGCAACCGCCAGTACGAATCGCTGCTCCGGCAAAACTTCATCAACGTGCGCCGCGTGCGCGAGTGGCGCGACATCCATTCGCAATTGCTCACGGTAGTCACCGAGCACAAGTGGCGCATCAACAGCGAGCCGGCGGGCTACGAACCGCTCCACCTTTCGATGCTCTCCGGCCTGCTCGGCAACATCGGCTGGAAGCTGGAGGACCCTTCGACAGGCTCAGGACAGGCTTCGGAGTATCTCGGCGCGCGCGGCATCAAGTTCTACCGCCATCCCGGCGCGCATCTGAAGAAGAAACCCGGCCGCTGGATCGTCGTGGCCGAGCTGGTCGAAACCACGCGCCTCTTCGGCCGCGGCATCGCGAACATCGAGCCGCAGTGGCTGGAACAGGTCGCGGGCCATCTGCTCAAGAAGCAGCTGCTCGACCCGCACTGGGAGAAGAAGGGCGCGCAGGTCGCGGCGCTGGAGCGCGCCACGCTCTACGGGCTGGTGGTCTATAGCGGGCGGCGCGTGGACTTCAGCAAGGTCGACCCGGTGGCCGCGCGCGAGATCTTCATCCGCGAGGCGCTGGTCGGCGGGCAGTGGGAAAGCAAGCTGCCTTTTCTCGCCGCCAACCGCAAGCTGGTGCGCGAGGTCGAGGGTCTCGAGCACAAGTCGCGCCGGCAGGACGTGCTGGTCGACGACGAGCTGATCTACGCCTTCTACGACGCCCAGCTGCCGCCCGATGTGTCGAGCGGCCTCGCTTTCGAGAGCTGGTACCGGCAAGCGTCGAGGGAGCAGCCGCGGCTGCTGTTCCTGACGCGCGAGGAGCTGATGCGGCACACGGCCGCCGGCATCACGACCCAGTCCTTTCCGCCGACGATTCGGCTGGGCGGCGTCGATTGCGCCGCGACCTACCTGCACGAGCCCGGCGATGCCAAGGATGGATTGACGGTCACCGTGCCGCTCTTCGTGTTGAACCAGGTCAGCGAGGAACGCTGCGAATGGCTGGTGAGCGGCATGCTGAAGGACAAGGTGCAGGCGCTGCTGAAGAGCCTGCCGCAGAAGCCGCGCGCCCGCCTAGTGCCCTTGCCCGACTCGGCCGCGCGCCTCGCGGAGCAGCTGGCCGCACCCGAGGTCTTCGGCCACGGTTCGCTGACCGATGCGCTGCTGAAACGCGTGCGCGAGCAGACCAGCCTCGACGTGAAGCGGACCGACTTCAAGCTCGACATGCTGCCGCCGCACCTGTTCATGAACCTGCGCGTGGTCGACGAGCACGGCCGCCAGCTCGGCATGGGGCGCAGCCTCGGCGCGCTGAAGGCGGAGCTGGGCGCGCAGGCGCGCGGCGCGTTCCAGGCGCTGGCGGGACTCAACGTCAAGGCGTCCGTCGAGAAGCCCGATGCACCTGCGCCGGCCGAGAACAAGGCCGCGGCCAAGGCGCCGGCGGCGCCCGCGCTGCCGGCAGGCCAGCGCTACACGGCATGGACCTTCGGCGAGCTGCCGGAGCTGATGGAAGTGCGGCGCGGCGCGCAGTCGCTGATCGGCTTTCCGGCCCTGGTCGACGGCGGCGACGCGGTGACGATCGAGGTCTTCGACGAACCGGCGGTGGCCGCCGCGAAGCATCGTGCCGGCCTGCGCCGCCTGTTCGCACTGCAGCAGAAGGATGCGCTCAAGTACCTCGAGAAGAACATCCCCGACCTGCAGAAGATGGCGGTCGCCTACATGCCGCTCGGCACGGCGGAGGAACTGCGCGCCCAGATCGTCGACGTGGCGCTCGAGCGGGCCTTTCTGCAGGAGCCGCTGCCGGCCGACGAGGCGGCGTTCAAGCAGCGCGTGGACGAGGGCCGCGGGCGGCTCACGCTGATCGCCAACGAGGTCGCGCGGCTGGCTGGCACCATCCTTGCCGAGTACACGCTCGCCGTGCGCAAGATCAAGGACACGAAGATCCAGCCCGCCGCCACGGCCGACGCGGCGCAGCAATTGCAGCGCCTGGTCGGCAAGCGCTTCATCGCCGACACGCCCTGGCCGCGGCTTGCGCACTTCGCGCGCTACCTCAGGGCCATCACCCTCAGGCTCGACAAGCTGCGGGCCGACCCGGCGCGGGATGCAGAGCGGCTCGCGGAGCTGCGGCCGCAGGAGCAGCGCTACTGGCGCCTCCTGGCCGAGCGCAAGGGCGCGCTCGACGAACGCATGAGCGAGTTCCGCTGGCTGCTCGAGGAGTTGCGCGTGAGCTTCTTCGCGCAGGAGCTGCGCACGCCGCAGCCGGTCAGCGTCAAGCGGCTCGACAAGCTGTGGGTGCAACTCGAAAGCTGAGCGCGGACCCAAAAAAAAGCCCGCCGAAGCGGGCTTTGCTTTCAAGCGTTCGTGCCACCTATATGCGCCCCATGAGGAGCAGCACGATCACCACCAGCAGCACCAGACCCAGGCCGCCGCTCGGGCCATAGCCCCAGCTGCGGCTGTAGCCCCAGCTCGGCAACGCGCCGACCAGGAGCAGGATCAGAACGATCAGCAGGATCATTGAGAGCGACATGGATTTCTCCTAGGTCTTTTGTATGGAGGAGTCCATGCTCGGCATCGGCAGGCGAATCCATCGCCGGAAGGCGCGCCCTCCGGCGGTCAGGACTCTCCTACCGTTCGTGTCAGAGCCGCGCCAGTCGGTCGATGGCTGTCTGGAGCGTCTCGTCCTTCTTGGCGAAGCAGAAGCGCACCACGCGCTGGTCGAAACCGTCGGCATAGAAGGCCGAGAGCGGAATCGCGGCGACGCCGATCTCGCTCGTGAGCCACTGGCAGAAGTCGGACTCGCCGAGGTCGCTGACCTCGCTGATGTCCACGCACTGGAAGTAGGTGCCGGCGCTGGGCAGCAGCTTGAGCCGCGTCCTGGCCAGGCCGGCCGCGAACAGGTCGCGCTTGTGCTGGTAGAAGGCCGGCAGTTCGAGGTAGGGCGCGGGGTCGGCCATGTAGCTTGCCAGCGCATGCTGCATCGGCGTGTTCACGGTGAACACGTTGAACTGGTGCACCTTGCGGAACTCGGCGCTGAGCGCCGCTGGCGCGGCCACGTAGCCAACCTTCCAGCCGGTCACGTGGTAGGTCTTGCCGAAGCTGCTGACAATGAAGGTGCGCGCCGCGAGGCCCGGGAAACGCGCCGCGCTTTCGTGGCGCGCGCCGGCGTAGACCATGTGCTCGTAGACCTCGTCGCTGATCACCAGCACGTCGGTGGGCGCGAGCAGTTCCTCGAGGCGGCGCATCTCCGCTTCGGTCCACACGGTGGCGCTGGGGTTGTGCGGCGTGTTGACGATGATGGCGCGCGTGCGCGGCGTGATCGCGGCCGCGATCTTGTCGAAGTCGGGGCGGAAGCTGCCGGGCGTGAGCGGCACGCGCACCACGGTGCCGCCGGCCAGGTCGATGTTGGGCGCGTAGCTGTCGTAGCAGGGCTCGAGCACGATCACCTCGTCGCCCGCGTGCACCACCGCGAGGATCGCCGTGATGATCGCTTGCGTTGCGCCGGCGGTGATGGTGATCTCAGTGTTCGGGTCGTAGCTGTGCCCGTAGAGCGTCGAGATCTTCGCCGCGATCGCTTCGCGCAGGGCGGGGATGCCGGGCATCGGCGGGTACTGGTTGTGGCCGGCCGCCATCGCGCGGGTGACGGCTTCGAGCAGCTTCGGGTCGCAGTCGAAATCCGGAAAACCCTGGCCGAGGTTCACTGCCTTCTTCTCGGCGGCGAGCGCCGACATCACGGTGAAGATGGTCGTGCCGACGGTAGGCAGCTTGGTCTTGACGTCGGGGGTGCGGGCGATGCTCACAGCTCGTAGTCCTGGTGATGACCGCTCAAGGCCTTGGCGATCAGGTTGCGATCGAGCCGGTCGGAGAGCAGCTCGGCGAATTTGAAGACGAAGTTGCGCAGGTAGGCGCTGCGCTTGAATGCGACGCGTGCGATGTTGGTGCCGAACACATGGCCCATCGGCCGCACCACGAGATCGGCATTGGAATCGTCGCGCACCGCCATCTCGGCCACGATGCCGACGCCGAGACCGAGCCGCACATAGGTCTTGATGACGTCGGAGTCGATGGCCTCGAGCGCGATGCGCGGCGTGAGCTTCTTGTGCGCGAACGCATGGTCGATGCGCGTGCGGCCGGTGAAGGAAGGGTGGTAGGTGATGATCGGCTCGGCCGCGATGTCCTCGAGCGAGATGCGCTCCTTGCTCGCGAGCGGATGCTCCTTGGGCAGCACGAGCACGTGCTGCCATTCGTAGCAGGGGATGGTCACGAGATCGGCGTAGTCGGACAGCGATTCGGTCGCGATGCCGATCTCCGCGATCTCGTCGATCACCATTCGCGCCACCTGGTCGGGCGAGCCTTGGTGCAGGCTCACGTTGACCTTGGGATAGGCCTCGCGCAGCTTCGCCACCGGCACCGGGAGCACGTAGCGCGCCTGCGTGTGCGTGGTGGCGATCGAAAGCGTGCCGCTGTCCTGGGCGCTGAACTGCTCGCCGATGCGCTTGAGGTTGCCGACCTCGCGCATGATCAGTTCGATGCTTGCGAGCACATGCTGGCCGGGTTCGGTCACGCGCTTGAGGCGCTTGCCGTGGCGCGCGAAGATTTCCACGCCCAGTTCTTCCTCGAGTTCGATGATGGCCTTGGACACACCGGGCTGCGAGGTGTGAAGCGCCTTGGCCGCTTCAGTCAGATTGAGGTTGCGCCGAACCGCTTCCTGCACGAATTTGAACTGGTGAAGATTCATAACAAATTCCGTCTTAATTCGGAATTCATTATGCCTTCGATGTCTATCGAAAGCACCGCAAGTTCAGGATTTGAGTGCCACGCGAGCCAGCAGATCGATCACTTCCGGCTCTTCGCCGACGGCCTGCGCGAGCGAGAAGACGACCCCCGGATGCAAGGCACGCAGCGCGTCGAGCAAGCCGGGCAGGTCTTCGCGCAGATGCTTTCCCATGCCGAGAAAGAGCGGCACCACGCGGATGGCGCCGGCCCCGCCGGCGATCAGCTCTGCCGCCGCGGTGCGCAGGTCCGGCGCCACCAATTCGAGGTAGGCGCAGGCGACACGGGCCGAGGGATCGAGCGCCGCGACGCGACGCGCCACGGCCTCCACCGGCGCACGCCAGCGCTCGTCGCGCGAGCCGTGCGCAAAGAGAACGATGCCTGTCGCGGCCGTCATCAGGGCCGCTACCGCCGCAGCACCAGCCAGCTGAAAGCGGCCAGCGACATCACCGTGTAGATCAGGCCGGGCGCCGCCGCCGTGATCCAGGGCCACCAGTTGCTGAGGTTGCCCAGGTAGCCGAACACGTTGTTCAACAGGAAAAAGCTGATGCCGATCATCACGCCGCCGAACACGTAGGCCGTGATGCCGGCCTGGCGGAAATGCAGGTAAGCGAAGGGCAGGGCGAGCACCACCATCACGAGGCAGGACAGCGGATAGAACACCTTGCGCCAGAACTCGATCTCGTAGCGCTGCGCGGTCTGGCCGTTGGCGTTGAGATGCTGGATGTATTCGAACAGGTCGAGCGTGCGCATGCGGTCCGGACGCAGCAGGGCGACCGACACCATCTCGCGCGTGAGCGAGCTCGGCCAGTCCAGCGCCGCAATCTTGGTGGTGACGATGCGGGCCCGGTCTGCCGCGTTGCGCGTGTCGTACTGCTGCCGTTCGACGCCGAAGAGCGCCCAATGGCCATCCAGGATGCGCGCGAAGGATGCGGTGGTCTGCGAGGTCACGAAGCCGTTGCCGTCGAACTCGAAGATGCGCGGATCCTTCAGCGTGCCGTCGCGCGCCATCGAGACCACGTTGACCGCGTAGGACATGTCGCCCTGCTTTTCCTTCAGCCAGGCGCCCGTGTTGCCTGCGAGCGTGAAGACGCCCTGGTAGCGCGACTTGAGCAGCTGGGCAGTCCGGTCCGAAGCCGGCGAGACATAGTCGCCGACAGCGAAGGTCAGGAACACGAAGCCAAGTCCCAGCAGCAGCAGCGTGCGCAGCGCGCGCCAGGGCCCGAGACCGCTGGTGCGCAGGATCGTGTATTCGGAGCTCTGCGCGAGCCGCGCCATCACGAAGATGGTGCCGATCAGCACGGTGATCGGCAGCAGCTCGTACAGGTGGCTCGGGATCAGCAGCGTCACGAAGACCAGGGCCTGGGCGGCCCCGTAGGCGCCGCTCCCCGGCTTGCCGATCGACTGCAGTTCGTCAACGAAGTCGAAGAAGAAGAACAGGCTCAGGAAGCCGAGGGTGACGAAGGCCACGGCCTTCAGCACCTCCACGTAGATCAGTCGACGGATGGTTTTCACGCGTGGGGTGGCGTTGCGGGCCGCAGGCGCGGGCGGCCCCAGTTGAAGTGTCGCTTGGCAAGCCAGAGCAGGCCGAGCAGCAGCGCGCCGCCGTGCAGCGCCAGCATGAAGCCGCCCATGCTGTAGCGGCCGGAGCCCACCCAGTTCTGGCCGAGATTGAGCATGTTGTAGTAGAGGACGAAAGCGAACAACGCGAAGAGCAGATTGCCGCTGCGGCCCACGCGCGGATTCACACTCGTCAGGGTCAGCGCCAGCAGCACGAAATTGATGGCCGCGAGCATCATGCCGATGCGCCAGGCCAGTTCGCCGCGATTGGCCGTATTCGGTTCCCGCAGCAGGGTCAGCGTGGTGCGGGTGCGCACCGGGCTCGTGTCCGTCGAGACCCCCTCGTCGCCGCCGACTTTGGCGCCGTAGGTGTCGAACTCGCTGATCTTGAGCTCCAGCCCATCCAATGTCCGCGAGACGCGCTGGCCATTGCTGAGCATGAGGTAGCGCGCTTCTCCGATGTCTTCCATGCGGCCGCTGCGGGCCGATGTGATGATCTGCATGTTGCGCTCGATCGAGGAGATGAAAACGTTCGTGGCGGTGGCGCCATCCGGCGTGTCCTTGTCGATGAAGAACACGCGGTTGCGCCCGGCCGACTCGCGGAACTCGCCGGGCGACACGCGCTCGATGTCGCCGCGGCGCTGGTACTGTTCGCGCATCCCCTGGGTCTGCGAGTTGGCCCATGGCCAGCCGACCAGCGCGAACACGGCGATCAGCAGCAGCACCGGCCAGGCGAAGCGGAACAGCGGCAGCGCGAAATCCGCCAGGCCGCGCCCGCTCGAGAACCAGATCACCATCTCGCTGTCGCGGTACATGCGCGACAGGGTGCCGACGATCGAGATGAACAGGCTGAGGCTCAGGATCGTCGGCATGTAGCCGAGCACCGTGTAGGCCATCACGAGGAAGACCTCGGACGGATTCACGCTGCCCCGCGATGCCAGTCCGAGCGTGCGGATCAGCATCATGGTCATCACGATGGTGGCCAGAACCACGAGGGTGGCGCCGAAGCTGCGGGACAGCTCCTTGCGTAAAGAGGAATGGAATAACATCGTCGAGGGAAAAAAAGGATTATGGACTTTCAACTCAAGACCCTCTCCACCGCTCAGGCTGCCGCCGAAAAAGCCGATGTGCTGATCGTGCTCGTTGCCGCCGGCACCACCCCCTCCAAGGATGCCATCGCCACATTGATCGCCGAGGCCCGCAAGGCCGGCGACCTCCCCGACAAGGCCGGCAAGCTGCTGGCGCTGTACCGCGCGGCGCACGTCGCGGCGCCGCGCGTGGTGCTGGCTTCGGTGGGCGACGGCAAGCCTGCGTCGGTGCGCGCCGGTGTGCTTGCCGCGGTCAATGCGGCCAAGTCCGGCGACCCCAGGCGCGTCCTCATCGTCTTCGCGCAGGCCGCGGACGCTGCCGGTCTGCGTTGCGCGATCGCCGCGGCCGCCGACGCGAGCTACGTCTACACGACCTCCAAGTCCAAGGCCGAGCCGCGCTCGATCCGCTACCTGGGCTTCGGCGTCACGGAGGCGGGGCCGCTGCGAGAAGCTTTCGACGAGGCCACGGCCATGGTCGCGGGCATCGAACTGGCCAAGGAGTGGGGCAATCGGCCCGGCAACTATTGCACCCCCTCGCTGCTGGCCGATGCGGCGCGCAAGCTGGCCGCGCTGCCGTGCGTGAAGTGCGAAGTGCTGGGCCCGAAGGAAGTGGAGAAGCTCGGCATGGGGGCGTTCAGCGCGGTCGCGCAGGGATCGGCCGAACCCTTGCGCTTCATCGTGCTGCGCTACCAGGGCGCGCCCAAGGATGAGGCGCCGGTGGTCCTGGTCGGCAAGGGCATCACCTTCGACACCGGCGGCGTTTCGCTCAAGCCGGCGGCCGAGATGGACGAGATGAAGTTCGACATGTGCGGCGCCGCGAGCGTGCTCGGCGTGTTCCGCGCGCTCGGCGACATCCAGCCCGCCCTCAACGTGGTCGGGCTGATTCCGTCGTGCGAGAACATGAACGACGGCCGCGCGGTCAAGCCCGGCGACGTCGTCACCAGCATGAGCGGCCAGACCATCGAGGTGCTTAACACCGATGCCGAAGGCCGTCTGATCCTGTGCGACGCGCTGAACTATGCCAAGCGCTTCGAGCCGGCTGCGGTGATCGACATCGCCACCCTGACCGGCGCTTGCGTGATCGCGCTGGGCGGCGTGCGCAGCGGTCTCTTTGCCAGCGACGACACGTTGGCCGCTGCGCTCGAAGCCGCCGGCGAAGAAGCGCAGGACCGTTGCTGGCGGATGCCGCTGGACGAGGACTACGCCGAGGGCCTCAAGAGCAATTTCGCCGACGTGGCCAACATCGCCGGCCGCGCGGGCGGGGCGATCACCGCCGCCAAGTTCCTGCAGCGCTTCGCGGGCGATTTCCAATGGGCCCACCTGGACATTGCGGGCACGGCCTGGAAGAGCGGTGCGGCCAAGGGCGCGACGGGGCGGCCGGTCGGGCTGCTGCTGACCTATTTGCTGGAACGGGCCCGCAAGGCGGCCGTGAAGACAGCGCCGCGCAAGTCCCGCAAGAGCGCCAAGACCCGGTCGGCAACGTGACCGAGATCGACTTCCACTTCAACACGCCGGACAAGGTGAACTACGCCTGCCGGCTGCTGCGCAAGGCCGTGGGCGCGCGCGGCGCGCGTGTGGTGGTGGTGGCTGATCCCCAGTTGCTGGATGCGGTCGACCTGGCCCTGTGGACCTTTGCGCCGACCGAGTTCATCGCCCATTGCCGCAGCGACGGCGAGCCGCACACGGTGGCGCGTTCGCCGGTCGTGCTGGCCGAAAGCGCCGCTGCGCCGCTGCCGCATCAGCAGGTGCTGGTGAACCTGGGTGCGGAACTGCCCGCTGGCTTCGAACGCTTCGAGCGCTTGATCGACATCGTGAGCGCCGACGACGCCGACCGGCTCGCGGGCCGCAAGCGCTGGCGGCACTACGCGGAACGCGGCTATGCGATCCAGCGCCATGACTTTGCCGGGAGTACCGCCTGATGCAGCGCACCCCTCCGCGTTTCGTGCCCACGCTGACGACCGTGCTGGAGCTGCCGCCCGAGCCTGCGCCCGGTGCCGAGCCCCTGCCGGAGCCGGTCGCACTTGCAGTGCCCGAGCCCTCGCAAGCGGTCGCGCTGGACCCCCAGGCGCTGCTGTCGGAGGCCGACGCCTTCCGGCTCGAAGAGCAGTTGCTGCACCGCGTGTTGCAGCGCATCGACCTGTCGCTCGAGGAGCGCGTGAGCGACGCCGTGTCAGTTGCCGTTCAGCAGCAGCTCGACACCATGATCCCGCGTTTGCGCGGCGAAATAGAGACCGTGCTGCGTGCTTTGGTGAGCGAAGCGCTGGCCCAGGAGCTTTCTGACAACACAGGGTCTACGCCAGCATTTGGCGCACAAAGCTTGGGCTAAACTGCGCGCCAGGTCGAAAGCGCGGGGGCGCTACGGGTCCTGCGGCGCGGAACTTGCTGAGTCTTCGCACGCGGATCGATAGACCGCTATGTACTCTTATTTATCAATGTTCTGGAGGTTCCCATGCAATTGAAATGGACTGCGGTCGCACTGGCTGCTCTCACGCTCGTGGCTTGCGGCAAGAAGGAAGAAGCAGCTGCGCCCGCCGCGCCCGCACCGACTGCAGCGGCACCCGCGCCTGCCGCACCTCCGGCCGATGCACTGGTGGTGAAGATCGGTCACGTGGGCCCCACGAGCGGCGCCATTGCCCACCTCGGCAAGGACAACGAATTCGGCGCGCGCATGGCCATCGAAGACCTCAATGCCAAGGGCCTCAAGATCGGCGACAAGGTTGCCAAGTTCGAACTGCTGGCAGAAGACGACGCGGGTGACCCGAAGCAGGGCACCGCAGTGGCCCAGAAGCTGGTCGACAGCAAGGTCAACGGCGTGGTTGGCCACCTGAACTCGGGCACCTCGATCCCTGCTTCCAAGCTGTACAGCGATGCGGGCATTCCGCAGGTCTCGCCCTCGGCAACCAACCCCAAGTACACCCGCCAGGGCTTCAAGACCACCTTCCGCGTAGTGGCTGACGACACGCAACTCGGCGGCACGCTGGGCAAGTACGCGGTCGAAACGCTGAAGGGCAAGAACATCGCCGTGATCGACGACCGTACCGCTTACGGCCAGGGCGTGGCGGAAGAGTTCGAGAAGGCCGCCAAGGCCGCCGGCGGCAACATCGTCGGCCACGAGTTCACGACCGACAAGTCGACCGACTTCAACGCCATCCTGACCAAGCTCAAGGGTGCCAAGCCCGACGTGCTGTTCTTCGGCGGCATGGACGCGGTGGGCGGCCCGATGCTCAAGCAGGTCAAGCAGCTCGGCATGAACGTCAAGTTCATGGGCGGCGACGGCCTGTGCACCGGCGAACTGGCCAAGCTGGCCGGCGATGCGATCGGCGAGGAAATGGTCGTTTGCGCGGAAGCAGGCGGTGTCGAAGGCGACTTCAAGCAGCCGCTCGAAGACTTCAAGACCAAGTTCAAGGCCAAGAACGGCGTCGAAGTGCAGATCTACGCGCCGTACGTCTACGACGCGGTCAACGTGCTGGCCGAAGCGATGGTCAAGGCCGGTTCTTCCGACCCGGCCAAGTACCTGCCCGAACTCGGCAAGGTCCAGTACAAGGGCGTGACCGGCCCGATCGCCTTCGACGAAAAGGGCGACATCAAGAACGGTGCACTGACGCTCTACACCTACAAGGGTGGTGCGCGTACGCAGATCGCCGTGGTGCGCGGAGCGAGCTGAGAAGCCCGCTCGACAGCATGAAAAAAGGGCCTTCGGGCCCTTTTTTCATGCTGTCGAGCGGCTGGCATCGTTGCAGTAGTCGAAGAAGGCATCGAGCTCCTTCGACTTGTCGAACACGGCGTCCGCACCGAGCGCCATGCAGCGTGCGCGGATGTCCGCGTTGACGTAATTGCTGAGGACCACGGCGCGCTGTAGTGGCGTGCGCTCCCTGCAGTTGCGCAGCACGCCCAGGCCGGAGCCCTCCTTGAGGAACAGGTCCACGATCAACAACTGCCATTCGCTCGCATGGGAGGCCAGCCAATCGGTCGCGTCCTTCTCGGTCTCGGCCGCGCCGACGATCCGGGCATGCGCCAGATCCTCCAGGGCCGGAATCAGGTTGTCCCGGATGGTCCTGTTGTCTTCGACGAGGAAGGTGAAGAGGGCCATGTGGTTTCCGGGTTTCCGGGCTGTGGGAATGCCAGCCTAGCGCGGGAGGCCTGCCGGGTTCCTAGCGACAGCCGCCAACTCATTGCGTAGGAGAAAGCAGACGGACGCTCGACTGCCAACCGCGAGCGAATGCATCAGCCGGCGTCGCGCTCTCGTTCGGTACGCTTCTCGATCTCCTCCGCCAAGGTGGCGTTGACTTCGGCGAGCGTCTCGGCCGACTCGGCCAGCTTCTTTTCAAGCTGGCCGGTGTGCTCGATGGCCTGTGCGACGTCGCCCACCTGCACTTCGTCCGGAAGCTCCTGTTCCAGCACCGTGTTGATGACGGCCAGGTCATCGGATGCGCGCTGCACCTCGGCAGCCACCGCTTCGGTCTTGTCCAGGGCCTGATCGAGCGGCGCTGCGGCCCGATCCGGTTTGCTTTGTCCGGCCATCCGAGCTCCTTCTCTGGGGATGGAAAAAAGTAAGGCGATGGTACTCTGTCGCCCGACGACCCCCAAACGAAAAAGCCCCGGGTACGGGGCTTTCACGACGACTCCCATGTGCGATGGGAGGGAACTGAATCGGTTTTTCCTGGCGGAGCAGGCGGGATTCGAACCCGCGGAGGGCTATTAACCCTCACACGCTTTCCAGGCGTGCGACTTAAACCGCTCATCCACCGCTCCGAAGCCCGCGATTGTAGCAGCGGGGACGAATCGATCTCAGGCGGTGCCCGATGTCTTTCCGGCCTGCACCATGCGCATCGCCGAGGCGATGAGCGCCGCGGTCTCGGTCATGTTGCTCGGCACGATCAGCGTGGTCGTGGCGTCGGCCGCGACCTTGCCGTAGGCATCGACCGCGCGCTCAGCCACCTTGAGCTGCACGGCCTGTTCGCCGCCCGGCTGCCGGATCGCGGCCGCCACGCGCTCGATGGCGCCGGCGGTCGCCTGGGCCACCGCGGTGATGGCTGCCGCCTCGCCCTGCGCGTTGTTGATCTGCGCCTGCTTCTCGCCCTCGGAGCGAGCGATGAAGGCTTCGCGTTCGCCGGTGGCGATGTTGATCTGCTCCTGGCGGCGGCCTTCGGAGGCCGCGATCAGCGCCCGCTTTTCGCGCTCGGCCGTGATCTGGCGCTGCATGGCCTGGAGGATTTCCTTGGGCGGCGTCAGGTCCTTGATCTCGTAGCGCAGCACCTTCACGCCCCAGTTCAGCGCGGCCTCGTCGATGGCGGCCACGACCTGGGCGTTGATGATGTCGCGCTCCTCGAAGGTCTTGTCGAGCTCGAGCTTGCCGATCACGCTGCGCAGCGAGGTCTGCGCGAGCTGGGTGACGGCCACGATGTAATTGGACGAGCCGTAGCTCGCGCGCATCGGGTCGGTCACCTGGAAGTACAGGATGCCGTCGACCTGCAGCTGCGTGTTGTCGCGCGTGATGCAGATCTGGCTCGGCACGTCGAGCGGGATTTCCTTCAGGCTGTGCTTGTAGGCCACCTTGTCGATGAAGGGGATCAGGAAGTTGGGTCCGGGGGTCATCGTGTTGTGGTACTTGCCCAGGCGCTCGCGCACCCAGGCGTTCTGCTGCGGCACGAACTTGATCGACTGGCTGATGACGATGATCGCGATGACCAGGATGACGAGGGGGACTGCGAGTTCCATGAATGCTTCCTTTTCGGTTCTTGCTTCTTGTCAGATCTTGTCGACGACCAGGCGGCTGCCGACCACCTCGGCCACGCGGTGCTCGCCGATCGACGGCGTGCTTCCGGCGCGGGGCACCACGGTCCATTGCGCGCCGCGGTAGCGCACGGTGGCGGTGCCGTCGGGATTCCAGGCGTCGACGTAGACGCTCTCGCCGATATCCAGGTTGACGTCGCGGTTGGCGGCGGTCGGCGGCTCGGCCGGCCGCCGACGGCGGATGATGTGCCAGATGAGCACGGCGCCCACCCCCACCACCGCCGCGACCACCAGCTGGGTGGTCAGGCTGGCGCCCGCATGGGCCGCCACCGCCGCCGCAGCGAAGCCCGCGCTCAGCAGCAGCAGGTAGACCGTGCCGGAGAGCAGCTCCAGCACGATGGCCCCTCCCGCAATCAACCACCAGACGGTGGAACTCGCCATGACGACTCCTCTCTTTATTGAAGGCACGACATTCTGAGTCAAAAGCCGATCAATTCCTTCATCTGAATTCCGTACACTTCGCGCCTATTTGCCAGTCCGGAGCCGCGCTCATGAAATTCCGCTTTCCCATCGTCATCATCGACGAGGACTTCCGCTCCGAGAACAGCTCGGGGCTCAGCATCCGCGCCCTGGCGCAGGCTTTCGAGAAAGAAGGCTTCGAGGTGCTGGGCGTCACGAGCTACGGCGACCTGAGCCAGTTCGCCCAGCAGCAAAGCCGCGCCAGCGCCTTCATCCTGTCGATCGACGACGAGGAGTTCACCGTCGGCCCCGACCTCGACCCGGCCGTGCTGAACCTGCGCAACTTCATCGGCGAGGTGCGGCGCAAGAACGCCGACGTGCCGATCTACATCTACGGCGAGACCAAGACCTCGCGCCACATCCCGAACGACATCCTGCGCGAGCTGCACGGTTTCATCCACATGTTCGAGGACACGCCGGAGTTCGTGGCCCGCCACATCATCCGCGAAGCCAAGAGCTACCTCGAAGGCGTGCAGCCGCCGTTCTTCAAGGCGCTGATCGACTACGCGGAGGACGGCTCGTACTCCTGGCATTGCCCGGGCCACTCGGGCGGCGTGGCCTTCCTGAAGAGCCCGGTGGGCCAGATGTTCCACCAGTTCTTCGGCGAGAACATGCTGCGCGCCGACGTCTGCAACGCAGTCGAGGAACTCGGCCAGCTGCTGGACCACACCGGCCCGGTGGCGGCCAGCGAGCGCAATGCGGCGCGCATCTTCAATGCCGATCACTGCTTCTTCGTGACCAACGGCACCAGCACCAGCAACAAGATGGTGTGGCACCACACGGTGGCGCCCGACGACGTGGTGGTGGTCGACCGCAACTGCCACAAGTCGGTGCTGCACGCGATCATCATGACGGGCGCTATCCCCGTCTTCATGAAGCCGACGCGCAACCACTTCGGCATCATCGGCCCGATCCCGCGGAGCGAATTCGAGCCGTCGGCCATCAAGGCCAAGATCCGCGCCAATCCGCTGCTCTCGCACGTGGATGCCGACCGGGTCAAGCCGCGCGTGATGACGCTCACGCAATCGACCTACGACGGCGTGATCTACAACACCGAAACCATCAAGGGCATGCTCGACGGCTACGTCGATACGCTGCACTTCGACGAGGCCTGGTTGCCGCACGCAGCCTTCCACCCGTTCTACGGCGCCTACCACGCCATGGGCAAGCGGCGCGTGCGTCCCAAGGAGTCGCTGGTGTTCGCGACGCAGTCGACCCACAAGCTCCTGGCCGGCATCAGCCAGGCCAGCCACGTGCTGGTGCAGGATTCGCAGAACCGCGCGCTCGACCGCGACCTCTTCAACGAGGCCTACCTGATGCATTCGTCGACCAGCCCGCAGTACGCGATCATCGCCAGCTGCGACGTCGCGGCCGCGATGATGGAGCCGCCCGGCGGCACCGCGCTGGTGGAAGAGAGCATCCTCGAGGCGCTGGACTTCCGCCGCGCGATGCGCAAGGTCGAAGCCGAGTTCGGCGCGGACGAGTGGTGGTTCAAGGTCTGGGGACCCGAGAAGCTGGTCGAAGAGGGCATCGGCCGCGCGAGCGACTGGATCATGGAAGGCGAATCGCGCACCGGCACGAACGGCAAGAACGGTTCGCGCAACTGGCACGGCTTCGGCAAGCTGGCCGACGGTTTCAACATGCTCGACCCGATCAAGTCGACCATCGTGACGCCGGGCCTGGACCTGCAGGGCAAGTTTGCCGAGACCGGCATTCCCGCCAGCATCGTCACCAAGTTCCTGGCCGAGCATGGCGTGATCGTCGAGAAGACGGGGCTCTACAGCTTCTTCATCATGTTCACCATCGGCATCACCAAGGGCCGCTGGAACACGCTGCTCACCGCGCTGCAGCAGTTCAAGGACGACTACGCGCGCAACCAGCCGATGTGGCGCATCCTGCCCGAGTTCTGCCAGCAGCATCCGGGCTACGAGCGCCTCGGCCTGCGCGACCTGTGCCAGCACGTCCACCAGCTCTATGCGCGCTACGACGTCGCGCGCCTCACGACCGAGATGTACCTGAGCGACCTGACGCCGGCGATGAAGCCGAGCGACGCCTACGCGCACATTGCGCACCGCAAGACCGAGCGCGTGGAGATCGACGAGCTCGAAGGCCGCATCACCACCAGCCTGATCACGCCGTACCCGCCGGGCATTCCGCTCCTGATCCCGGGCGAGGTCTTCAACAAGAAGATCGTCGACTACCTCAAGTTCGCGCGGCAGTTCAACACCGAATGCCCGGGCTTCGAGACCGACATCCACGGCCTGGTGGCGCGCATCGACGAGAACGGCAAGAAGCGCTACTACGCGGACTGCGTCCGCAACGCCGACTGAAGAAGGATCAGCCACGGCGCAGGATTGCGCGCGGTGCTTTGAATCCGCTTCGGCGAGCTCCTCGTATTGGTTGCAGCCGTCGCGCTTTCTGCGGCGGCTTCAATCCCAGAGGAGCTATTCATGAACCGTAGATTCCATCGCCTTGCATCCCTCACCCTGGCTGTCACGATGGCCGCTGCAGCGGCCTCGGCCGTCGCGCAGGTCATGGTCGGCGGCGCGCCGATGTTCGCCACCAAGGACATCATCGACAACGCCGTCAACTCGAAGGACCACACCACCCTGGTTGCGGCCGTCAAGGCCGCCGGCCTGGTCGAGACCCTCAAGGGTCCGGGTCCGTTCACGGTGTTCGCGCCGACCAATACGGCCTTCGCCGCCTTGCCCGCCGGCACGGTCGACACGCTGCTCAAGCCCGAGAACAAGGGCAAGCTCACGGCCGTCCTGACCTACCACGTGGTACCCGGCAGGCTGGACGCCGCCGCGCTCGGCGGGCAGATCATGGACGGCAAGGGCATGGCCACGCTCAAGACCGCCGCCGGCGGCACGCTGACGGCCAAGGCGAGCGGCGGCAAGATCATGGTCGGCGACGAGAACGGCGGCTGGGCCACCGTGAGCACGGCCGACGTGTACCAATCCAATGGCGTGATCCACGTCGTCGACAAGGTGCTGCTGCCCAAGTAAGGCAGCAGCACGCGGGAGCCTCGGTCAGGACGAGGACGCGAGGTCTTCCCGCACCCGCAGAAAGCGCGCGAACCTCGGCAGGCCGCCGGGGCTCGTGCCGTTGTAGCGGTAGTTCACCCAGCTGCCGACGGCCGGCGGCTCGTTGCGCTGGGTATCGCTGAAGCCGCTGCCGAGCCTGAAGCGCTTGCCCTCGGGCGTCTCGACCAGCAGCGCGCCCATTCGGCGCGCATGCTTGCCGCGGCCGGGAACATGCGCCAGCACGCGCGCATCCGCATCGTCGTAGGGCTTGAGCTTGAGCAGATCGCTGTTGCGTTCGGCACGGTAGAGCGAAGCTCCCCGGTGCAGCATCAAGCCCTCGCCGCCCATGCGCACCGTCTTGTCGAGCAGCGCCTGCAGCGACTCGTGCGTCGTCGCGCGCTGCTGCGGGACCGGCACCAGCCAGGGCGCATCCGTGATCGGCAGCAGTTTTCGCAAGACGGCGAGACGGGCCGTGAAGTCGCCGGGCTGGGCCGGCAGATCGAAGACCATGAAGTGCAGCTCGTGCCATGCCGCGTCGTTCGGCGTCTGGCTGCGCACCGTGGACACCGCCTGCGCGAAGCGGCCGCGGCCGGCCCACAGTTCGCCGTCCATCGGCGCGGCGGGCAGCGAGGCGGTGAACCAGGCCGGCGCGACGATGCGTTCGCCGCCGCGCGTCCAGAGCTGCTTGCCGTCCCAGTAGCCGCGCACGCCGTCGTACTTCTCGCTGACCCAATGGTCGTCGAGTGGCATGCCGGGGCGGTACACCTCGGCGAGCATCAGCGTCGGGGCCGCTGTGTCGCGCGCCAAGGCCCCGGACGGGGCCGACAAGGTGCATGTGGCGGCCACGGCGCCGAGCAGGAGCGCTCGGCGCGACAGCTCGGCAGGCGCCTGCAAGGCGCGGCCTGAATGAATGCGAAAACTCATGATCGACTCCCCGCCATGTTTTATTGACAAGCCGGGGGATTGTGAGAGGTGCTGCCGGCGGCTTGCGCCGGTTGGACCAGGCTCAGCCCGCGGCCGGCTCGGCGATGCCGCCGACGACGTGGCTGAAGCCGCCGTCGACATAGGTGATCTCGGCCGTCACGCCGCTGGCGAGATCGCTCATCAGGAAGGCGGCCACGTTGCCCACTTCCTCGATGGTCACGTTGCGGCGGATCGGCGACACCTCGGCCACCACCGAGAGGATCTTGCCGAAGCCCTTGATGCCGCTGGCCGCCAGCGTCTTGATCGGGCCGGCGCTGATGCCGTTCACGCGCATGCCCTTGGGGCCCAGCGACTCGGCGAGGTAGCGCACCGAGGCCTCGAGCGAGGCCTTGGCCAGGCCCATGGTGTTGTAGTTGGGCAGCACGCGCAGCGCGCCCAGGTAGGTCAGCGTGAGCAGCGCCGACTTGTCGTTGAGATAGGGCAGGGCCGCCTTGGCCATTGCCGGGAAGCTGTAGGCGCTGATGTCGTGCGCGACCTTGAAGGCGTCGCGCGACAGGCCGTCGAGAAAATCGCCCGCGATCGCTTCGCGTGGCGCGAAGCCGATGCTGTGGACGAAGCCGTCGAAGGTGGGCCAGGTCTGCGAGAGATCGGCGAAGAGCTTGGCGATCTGGGCATCGTCGCCCACGTCGCAGTCGAAGACGAGCTTCGAATCGAAATCGGCCGCAAACTCGGTGATGCGATCCTTGAAGCGCTCGCCGACGTAGCTGAACGCGAGTTCGGCGCCCTGTTGATGGCAGGCCTTGGCGATGCCGTAGGCGATGGAACGGTTGCTCAGCACGCCCGTGATCAGGAATTTTTTGCCGGAAAGAAAGCCCATAAAGCGACCTCGTGAAAATCTTGTGCAGAATTCTCGCATGCGAGCTTGGCTGCTTCTGGTGTTGGCGCTCTCGGCAGCCCCCTCGTGGGCGGCCCATGCGTACGCGCAGTTCGGGGACGTCAAGTACGCGCCGGGTTTCACGCATTTCAGCTATGTGAACCCGAATGCGCCCAAGGGCGGCGAGATCCGCATGGTGCCGCCGACGCGGCCCACCAACTTCGACAAGTTCAATCCGTTCACGCTCAAGGGCACGGCGCCATCAGGCCTCGGCAACCTGATGTTCGAGAGCCTCTTGACCGGCAACTCGGAGGAGCCGACCACGGCCTACGGCCTGCTGGCCGAGGACGTCGAGGTGGCGCCCGACAAGCGGTCCGTCACCTTCCGCCTTCATCCCAAAGCGCGTTTCAACGACGGTTCGCCGGTGCTCGCGGCCGATGTGGTGCACTCCTTCACCACGCTCACGGGGCCGCTGGCGGCACCCCAGTTCCGCACGATCTACGCCGAGGTGAAGAGCGCCACGGGCATCGGCGAGCGCACGGTGCGCTTCGACTTCGCAAGCCCCAATCCCGAGCTGCCGCTGGTCGTGGGCGGAATGGCGGTATTCAGCCGTGCCTGGGGCGCCGGCAAGCCTTTCGACCAGGTCACGACCGAGGTGCCGATTGCGTCGGGGCCGTACAAGATCGCCAACCCGCGCATGGGCCGCGACATCACCTACACGCGCGACCCGAACTATTGGGGGGCCGAGCTTCCGGTGCGCAAGGGCTTCTTCAACTTCGACCGCGTCACCTTCAAGATCTACCTGGACGACACCTCGCGCTTCGAAGGGCTGAAGGCGGGCGAGTTCGACTTCATGCGCGAGTTCACCTCACGCAACTGGGCGCGCCAGTACACGGGCAAGCAGTTCACGTCCGGCGAGATCCGAAAGCGTGCGTTCGAGAACCAGAACCCGGGCGACTTTCAGGGCTATGTGTTCAATGTCCGCAACCCGAAGTTCAAGGACATCCGCGTGCGGCAGGCCATCGGACTCGCCTTCGATTTCGAGTGGCTCAACAAGCAGCTCTTCTACGGCCTGTACAAGCGCGTGCAGGGCTACTACCCGAACAGCGAGTTCCATGCCGAAGGGCTCCCCAAGCCGGACGAACTGGCGCTGCTCGAGCCGCTGCGCAGCAAGCTGCGGCCCGAAGTCTTCGGGCCGGCCGTGATCTCGCCGAGTACCGCGCCACCCGGCAGCCTGCGCGAGAACCTGCGCCGCGCGCGCACGCTGCTGGCCGAGGCCGGCTGGACCTACCGCGACGGTGCCCTGCGCAACGACAAGAACGAGGTCTTCACCATCGAGTTTCTGAACGACCAGCCTTCGCTGATCCGCGTCGTGACGCCGTTGCAGACGGCCTTGCTGAAGCTCGGCATCCAGATGAGCTTTCGCACGGTGGACTTCTCCCTCTCGCAGCAGCGCATGGACAACTTCGACTTCGAGATGACCTCGGTGCGGCTGCCCGGAACCACGGCGCCGGGCGGCGAGCTGCTGGAATTCTTCGGCTCCAAGGCGGCCGCCACCCACGGCTCCTCGAACATCTGGGGCATCGCCGATCCCGCGGTCGATGCGCTGCTGCAGAAGGTGGTCGGCGCCACCACGCGGCCCGAATTGAGCGCCGCGATGCGTTCGCTCGACCGCGTGCTCTCGCACGGCTACTACTCGGTGCCGCAGTACTACGGCGACGCCTTCCTGATCGGCTACCGGCCCCGGCCCTTCGTGCTGCCGGATGTGATCCCGCCTTACTACCAAGCCGATGCCTGGGCCATGAGCACCTGGTGGGCATCGCCTGCCAACAAGTGAAGCCGTCATATGGCCAGCTACATCCTCAAACGCCTGCTGCTGATGGTGCCCACGCTCTTCGGCGTGCTGCTGCTGACCTTCGTCACGGTGCAGTTCGTGCCGGGCGGCCCGGTCGAGCAGATGGTGGCGCAGCTGCAGGGCCGCGACTCGGGCGGCGAACGCGCAGCCAGTTCCGGCGCGGGCTACCGCGGCCGCCAAGGTCTGGACGAAAAGCGCATCGAGGAGATCAAGAAGCTCTACGGCTTCGACAAACCGCCCGCCGAGCGTTTCTGGCTGATGCTCAAGTCCTTCGCGCGCTTCGATCTGGGCACCAGCTTCTACCAGCACAAGGATGTGTGGGAACTGGTCAAGGAGAAGCTGCCCGTCTCCATCAGTCTGGGTCTGTGGACCTTCTTCATCAGCTACCTCATCGCAGTCCCGCTCGGCGTGGCGAAGGCCGTGCGGGCCGGCTCGCGATTCGATTTCGTCACCACCTTGATCGTGCTGATCGGCTATGCCATTCCGGGCTTCGTGCTCGGCGTGGCGCTGCTGGTGGTCTTCGGCGGGCAGCTGCAGTGGTTCCCGCTGCGCGGCCTGACCTCGCCCAACTGGGACAGCCTGAGCTGGGGCGCCAAGGCGATCGACTACCTGTGGCACATCGCGCTGCCCGTGACGGCGATGGTGCTCGGCAGCTTTGCCGTGACAGCGATGCTGACCAAGAACTCCTTCCTCGAGGAAATCCGCAAGCAGTACGTGCTGACCGCGCGCGCCAAGGGCCTGGCCGAGCGCCAGGTGCTGTGGAAGCACGTGTTTCGCAATGCACTGATTCCGATCATCACCGGCTTCCCGGCCGCCTTCATCGGCGCTTTCTTCACCGGCTCGCTGCTGATCGAGACGCTGTTCTCGCTCGACGGGCTCGGCCTCCTGAGCTACGAGAGCGTGATCCGGCGCGACTACCCGGTCGTGCTCGGCACGCTCTATCTCTTCACGCTGATCGGGCTGGTGACCAAGCTGATTTCCGATCTCTGCTACGTCCTGGTCGATCCGAGGGTGAAGTTTGACTAACAGCAGCCCCGTGACCATTTCGCCCGGCCGCCGGGCCTGGATGCGCTTCAAGCGCAACAAGCTCGGCTTCTGGAGCCTCGTGCTCTTCACCGTCCTGGTGGTGCTGAGCCTGTTCGCCGAACTGCTTTCGACCGACAAGCCGCTGGTGGTGCGCTACGAAGGGCAGACCTACTTCCCGGTGCTGCGCGACTACTCCGAAAAGACCTTCGGCGGCGACTTCGAGACGCCGGCCGACTACCTCGATCCCTTCATCCGCGAGCGCATCACACAAGGCGGCAACTGGGCGATTTACGCGCCCAACCCCTACGGCCCCAAGACGCTCAACTACTTCGCGAAATCGCCGAACCCGGCCGCGCCTTCCAGTGAAAACTTTTTCGGCAGCGACGATCGCGGCCGCGACCTGCTGGCCCAGCTGATCTACGGCTTCCGCGTGAGCGTGCTGTTCGCGCTGGCGCTGACCGTCATCGGCGTCGTGCTGGGCATCGTCACGGGCGCGATCCAGGGCTTCTTCGGCGGCAAGACCGACCTCGCGTTCCAGCGCTTCATCGAGATCTGGGGCTCGATGCCGGAGCTGTATCTGCTGATCATCTTCAGCGCCGTGTTCGCCCCCAGCGTCGCGCTGCTGCTGATCCTCCTGAGCCTGTTCGGCTGGATGGGCCTGTCGGACTACGTGCGCGCCGAGTTCCTGCGCAACCGGCAGATGGACTACGTGCGCGCCGCACGCGCGCTCGGCGTCGGCAATCTGCAGATCATGTGGCGCCACATCCTGCCCAACAGCATGGTGCCGGTCGTCACCTTCCTGCCGTTTCGCATGAGCGCGGCGATCCTGGCGCTCACCTCGCTCGACTTCCTGGGCCTCGGCGTGCCGCCGGGAACGCCCTCGCTCGGCGAACTGCTGAGCCAGGGCAAGGCCAACATCGATGCCTGGTGGATTTCGCTCTCCACCTTCGGCGTGCTGGTGCTCACGCTGATGCTGCTGACCTTCATGGGCGACGCGCTGCGCGATGCGCTCGATCCGCGGAAGGCCGAAAAATGAGCCGGCCACTTCTGGACGTCCGCGGATTGCGCGTCGCCTTCGGCGGCAAGGAGGTCGTGCACGGCATCGACTTCGCCATCGCTGAAGGCGAAAAGCTGGCGCTGGTCGGCGAATCGGGTTCGGGCAAGACCGTCACGGCGCTGAGCCTGCTGCGGCTGGTGCAGAACGCCGATATCTCGGGTGCCGCAAGCTTTGCCGGCGGGGAGGGCGGAGGTGCAACGCGCGAGCTGCTGTCGCTGCCGGAAGCCCGGCTGCGCGGCATCCGTGGCAAGGAGATCGCGATGATCTTCCAGGAGCCGATGACCGCGCTCAACGCGCTCTACACCGTGGGCGACCAGATCGCCGAGGTACTCGAGCTGCACGAAGGCATGCCGGCGCGCGCCGCGCAGGAAGCCGCCGTGCAGTTGCTGGCCGACACCGGCATTCCGGAACCGGCGCGGCGGGCGAGGGCGTTTCCGCACCAGCTCTCGGGCGGCCAGCGCCAGCGCGCGATGATCGCGATGGCGCTGGCCTGCAAGCCGCGCCTGCTCCTGGCCGACGAGCCGACCACCGCACTCGATGTCACGGTGCGCGCGCAGATCCTCGAACTGCTGGCCGAGTTGCAGCGCAAGCACCACATGGCCGTGCTGCTGATCACGCACGACCTCAACCTGGTGCACCGCTTCGCCGACCGCGTGGCGGTCATGGAGGACGGCCACATCGTCGAGCAGGGCGCCGTTTCGACCGTGTTCGGCGCGCCGCAGCATGCCTACACCCGCAAGCTGATCGACAGCCGGCCGACGCGCGACGTGCCGCCCGTTCCCGCGGAGGCGAAGGGTGCGCCACCGGTGCTCGAAGCCAAGGCGCTGCGCGTCAGCTATCCGGTCTCGCGGCCCGGGGTGGCCGGCTGGTTCCGCAAGGGCGAGTTCGTGGCGGTGCAGGGCGCCGATTTCCGCATTGCGCAGGGCGAGACGCTGGGTGTCGTCGGCGAATCGGGCTCGGGCAAATCCACCCTTGCGCTCGCCGCGCTCGGTCTGCTCAAGTACGGCGGAAGCCTCGGCGTTGCCGGCCAGCGCTGGAATGCCGGCGGCGCGAGCGACCGCGCGCTGCGCCGCCAGATGCAGGTCGTGTTCCAGGATCCGTTCTCGTCGCTCTCGCCGCGCATGACGGTCGAACAGATCGTCGGCGAAGGCCTGACGGTGCACGCGCCAGGCCTCGACACCGCGGCCCGGCGTACGCGCGCACTGGCCGCGCTGGCCGACGTGGGCCTGAGCGAGGCGCAGTTCCCCTCGCTGCTCGACCGCTATCCGCACGAGTTCTCGGGCGGACAGCGCCAGCGTCTGGCGATCGCGCGGGCGCTGATCGTCGACCCGAAGCTGCTGGTGCTCGACGAGCCCACCAGCGCGCTCGATGTCACGATCCAGAAACAGGTGCTGGGTCTGCTGCAGCGACTGCAGCGTGAGCGCGGCTTGAGCTATCTGCTGATCACGCACGACGTCGAGGTGATCCGCGCGATGGCGCACCAGGTCATCGTGATGAAGGACGGTGCGATCCTCGAATCGGGCGGCGTCGAGCGCGTGCTCGATGCACCCGAACATCCCTACACGCAGAAGCTGGTCGCTGCAGCGCTGGCAGATTAGAGAAAGACGGAGAGCACGAAATGTCGGCGATCGGAAGCGACCGGCGCGGCGCCTGGCGCGCAGCGCTCGCCTGCATGGTGAGCCTGGCGGTGGCGATGGGGCTGGGCCGCTTCGCCTTCACGCCCATGCTGCCGATCATGCTGCACGAGGGCAAGCTGGATCTGCAGGCGGGTGGGGTGCTGGCTTCGCTCAACTACCTCGGCTACTTCGTCGGCGCGCTGTCCTGCGCGGCGATCCGGCTCAAGCCGGCCACGATGGTCCGCGGAGCGCTGGTCGCCACCGCGGCGCTGCTGCTCGGCATGGGCCTGTGCGACAACTTCAGCGCCTGGGGCGTGCTGCGGACGGCGGCCGGCGTCATGAGCGCCTGGACCTTCGTCTTCGCCTCCGGCTGGGGCCTGCGGAGGCTGGCGGAAACAGGCGCCCCGACGCTGCAGGGCGTGATCTACGCCGGGCCGGGCGTCGGCATTGCGGTCACCGGTCTGGTGGGCGGCGCAGTGGGGCGCTGGGGCTCGGAGGCCGGCTGGATTGGCTTGGGCCTGCTGTCGCTGGTCCTGATCGCCGTGATCTGGCGCATCTTCAGCGACGGCGAAAGCGCGCACGCAGCGTCGCCGGCCGCCACCGCCGCGGCACCGAGTGAGGCTGAATCGGCCGCCGCGCGCAACGATGCGCGCTGGCTGGTCGGGCTCTACGGCCTGGCGGGCTTCGGTTACATCATCACGGCGACCTTCCTCCCGGTGATCGCGCGCCAGGCCTTGCCGGGCTCGCCCTGGCCCGATTTTTTCTGGCCCCTGTTCGGCCTGGCGATCGTTCCGGGCGCCCTGATCGGTGCGCGGGCGCCGGTCCACTGGGACAACCGGCTGCTGCTGGCGATCGCCTATGCGCTGCAGGCGCTGGGCGTCGTGCTTTCCGTAGCCTGGCCCACCATCATCGGCTTCACCCTGGGCAGCCTGCTGCTGGGCATGCCTTTCACCACCATCACCCTGTTCGCGATGCGGGATGCGCGGCGGCTGCGCGGCAACGCCGCGGCCGGGCTGATCGGCTATGCAACGGCTTCCTACGGCGTCGGCCAGATCCTCGGGCCACTGTTTGCGGCGCCGCTGGCGCAGCGCACCGGCTCGTTCACGGTGCCGCTTTTGGTGGCTGCGGCGGTGCTGGCGTTCGGTGCCCTGCTTTTTGCGCTGGTCTGGTGGCGGTCGCAGCGGCCGGAAGGCGCTTTGACCACCTAGAAACCGACGTTCTTACACGTGTTTGGCATATAATTCGAGGCTCACGACCAAACGGGCGGGTACTCACCGCCCGTTTTTTATTGGTCGAAGCATTTCTCGATGCCGCAGGCGGGCAAGCAGGCAGGCGGGGGGCGGCATCGGGGGCACACCAGAAGGCGCATACAGACACGTGGCATTGCAGCAGACAGTGGAACAAACCGTGGCCGGGCTCGGCTACGACCTGGTCGAGATCGAACGCTCGGCCGGAGGACTGCTGCGCGTGACGATTGATTTGCCCTGGAGTGGCCCCATTTCTGAGACTGCAGCTGCAGCCGGTGCGCCGGAGCCTTTCGTCACCGTCGAAGACTGCGAGAAGGTCACCCGCCAGCTGCAGTTCGCGCTCGAGGTGGACGGCGTCGACTACAAGCGGCTCGAGGTGTCCTCGCCGGGTATTGACCGACCGCTGCGCAATGAGCAGGATTTCGAACGTTTCGCAGGCGAGGTGATCGACATCACGCTGAAGGCGCCCATGGGCGCGGCGGCGGCCGGCCAGGTGGCGGCCAACCGCAAGAAGTTTCGCGGCACGCTGGAGCGGGTCGCAGGGGCCGATGGCGCGCAGGGGTGGCAGATCGTCTGGAGCGATGCACCTGAGCCGAAGCCCGGTCAGAAGATCAGCAAGAAGCGCGCGCCTGCACCCCTGCAGGCGCTGGGTTTTGCATTGGACGAGCTGCGCGAGGCGCGGCTTGCGCCGATAGTGGATTTCAAGGGGCGCAGGCCCAAACCCGACACGACGGTGTCGGAATGAACAAGGAGAGTGGTGGCATGAATCGCGAAATGTTGATGTTGGTGGATGCGATCTCGCGCGAGAAGAACGTCGAACGCGACGTCGTTTTCGGCGCGGTCGAGTCTGCCCTGGCGCAAGCCACCAAGAAGCTCTACCAGGGCGACGTGGACATCCGCGTCGCGGTCGATCGCGACAGCGGCGACTATGAGACCTTCCGCCGCTGGCACGTGGTGCCCGATGAGGCCGGCCTGCAGCTGCCCGACCAGGAAATCCTGCTGTTCGAAGCCAAGGAAGAGATGCCCGACATCGAGGTCGACGAGTACATCGAGGAATCGGTGGAATCGGTGCCGATCGGCCGCATCGGCGCGATGGCGGCCAAGCAGGTGATCCTGCAGAAGATCCGCGACGCCGAGCGCGAAATGCTGCTCAACGACTTCATGTCGCGCGGCGAGAAGATCTTCACCGGCACCGTCAAGCGGCTGGACAAGGGCGACATCATCGTCGAGGCCGGCCGCGTCGAAGGGCGGCTGCGCCGCAGCGAGATGATCGCCAAGGAAAACCTGCGCAACGGCGACCGCGTGCGGGCCATGATCATGGAGGTCGACCTCACGCTGCGCGGCGCGCCGATCATCCTGTCGCGCGCGGCGCCCGAGTTCATGATCGAGCTGTTCCGCCAGGAAGTGCCCGAGATCGAGCAAGGCCTGCTCGAGATCAAGAGCTGCGCCCGCGACCCCGGTTCGCGCGCCAAGATCGCCGTGCTCTCGCACGACAAGCGGGTCGACCCCATCGGCACCTGCGTCGGCGTGCGCGGCACGCGCGTCAACGCGGTCACCAACGAGCTTGCCGGCGAACGCGTCGACATCGTGCTGTGGAGCGAAGACCCGGCCCAGTTCGTGATCGGCGCGCTCGCGCCGGCCAACGTGTCGTCGATCGTGGTCGACGAGGAAAAGCATGCGATGGACGTGGTGGTCGACGAGGAAAACCTCGCGATCGCGATCGGCCGCGGCGGCCAGAACGTGAGGCTTGCCTCCGACCTGACCGGCTGGAAGATCAACATCATGGACGCCAACGAGTCGGCCCAGAAGCAGGCGAGCGAAACCGACGCCAGCCGCAAGCTCTTCATGGAGAAGCTCGACGTCGACGAGGAAATCGCCGACATCCTGATTTCCGAGGGCTTCACCAGCCTGGAAGAAGTGGCCTACGTGCCGATTTCCGAGCTGCTCGAGATCGAGAGCTTCGACGAGGACACGATCAACGAACTGCGCTCGCGCGCCAAGGATGCGCTCCTCACGATGGAAATCGCCAGGGAAGAGAACGTCGAGAGCGTCTCGCAGAATTTGCGCGACCTCGAAGGACTCGATCCTGAACTCATTCCGAAACTGGCCGAGGCGGGTGTGCACACCCGCGACGACCTGGCCGACCTTGCGGTCGATGAACTCACCGAGATCACCGGCCAGAGCGCCGATGACGCCAAGCACCTCATCTTGAAAGCCCGCGAACACTGGTTCGCAGGCCAAGAGTGACGGTCATGGAGGCACGAAACCAATATGTCCAGTACCACTGTCGCCGAGTTCGCGAACGAGCTCAAGAAGACTCCCGAAATCCTGCTTGACCAGCTCAAGAGCGCGGGGGTGGCCAAGGCCGCCCCGACCGACGCGCTCACCGAGGCCGACAAGCAGCGCCTGCTCGGCTTCCTGAAGGCCAGCCACGGCACGGTCGAGCCCGAGCGCAAGAAGATCACGCTGACCAAGAAGTCGACCAGCGAGATCAAGCAGGCCGACGCCACCGGCCGCGCGCGCACGATCCAGGTCGAGGTGCGCAAGAAGCGCACCTTCATCCAGCGCGACGAGGGCCACCCGGCCACGCCCGAGCCGGCGCAGCAGCCGGCCGAGGCGCCGGCCGCCGCCGCGCCCGCCGCGCCGCGCATCGACGAAGCCGAACTCGCACGCCGCGAGGAAGAAGCGCGCCGCCAGGCCGAACTGATCCGCCGCCAGGAAGAAGAACTGGTCGAGAAGCGTCGCCTGCGCGAGGAAACCGAAGCGCGCGAACGCGAAAAGATCGAGCGCGCCGAACAGGCCGAGCAGGAAGCCAAGGCTGCCCGCAGCAAGAAGGCCGCGGAGAAGCCCGCCACCGTGACCGAAGGTGCGCCCGAAGCGCCCGAGGAAGCACCGGCGGTGAGCAACCGCAAGGCCGCTGCCGAGGCTGCCGCCGCCCAGGTCAAGGAAGACGCCAAGGCCAAGGCGGCCGCCGAATCGAAGGCCCGTGCCGACGAGGAAGCCGTGCGCGCCAAGGATCTCGACGAGCGCCGCCGCAAGGCCCTGGCCGAGGCGGAAGCCATCCGCGCCATGATGAATGCACCGGCGCGCGTGCTGGTGCCGCACAAGGCACCCGAGAAGCCTGCGCCTGAAGCCAAGGCCGCGGTCAAGGGAACGCTGCACAAGCCGGCCACGCCCGCCGCCCGCACGGCGGCGCCGGCTGCGCCCGGCACGACGGCACCCGGCGCCGCCGGCGCCGGCAAGGAAGTCAAGTCGGCCAAGCTCTCGTCGAGCTGGGCCGGCGACACGGCCAAGAAGAAGGAAATCAAGACCCGCGGCGATGCCAGCGGCGGTGTCGGCCGCGGCAACTGGCGCGGAGGCCCGCGCGGGCGCCGCGGCAACGACCGCGGAGGCCAGGAAGAACGCGTGCAGGCCGCGCCGGTGGAGGCGCGCGTGCTCGAAGTGCACGTGCCCGAAACCATCACGGTCTCGGAACTCGCGCACAAGATGGCCGTCAAGGCGTCGGAAGTCATCAAGCAACTGATGAAGCTCGGCCAGATGGCGACCATCAACCAGTCGCTGGACCAGGACACCGCGATGATCATCGTGGAGGACATGGGCCATACCGCGGTGGTCGCCGCGCTGGACGATCCGGAAGCCTTCACCGACGAGGACGTGTCTGCGCAGAACGCCGAAGCGCTGCCGCGCGCACCGGTCGTGACCGTCATGGGCCACGTCGACCATGGCAAGACCTCGCTGCTCGACTACATCCGCCGCGCCAAGGTCGCCGCGGGGGAAGCCGGCGGCATCACGCAGCACATCGGCGCCTACCACGTCCAGACGGAGCGTGGCATGGTGTCCTTCCTCGACACCCCGGGCCACGAGGCCTTCACCGCCATGCGTGCCCGCGGTGCGCAGGCCACCGACATCGTGATCCTGGTGGTGGCGGCGGACGACGGCGTCATGCCCCAGACCAAGGAAGCCATCAAGCACGCGAAAGCGGCGGGTGTGCCGATCGTGGTCGCGATCAACAAGATCGACAAGGCCGATGCCAACCTCGAGCGCGTCAAGCAGGAGCTGGTGGCCGAGGAAGTGGTGCCCGAAGAGTACGGCGGCGATACGCCCTTCGTCCCGGTCTCCGCCAAGACCGGGCAGGGCGTCGACAACCTGCTCGAACAGGTGCTGCTGCAGGCCGAAGTGCTGGAACTCAAGGCGCCGGTGGATGCCGCGGCCAAGGGCCTGGTCATCGAAGCGCAGCTCGACAAGGGCCGCGGCCCGGTTGCCACCGTGCTGGTGCAGTCCGGCACGCTCAAGACCGGCGACGTGGTGCTGGCCGGCTCGACCTTCGGCCGCGTGCGCGCCATGCTCGACGAGGACGGCAAGACCATCAAGACGGCCGGCCCCTCGATCCCGGTCGAGATCCAGGGTCTGACCGAAGTGCCGCAGGCCGGCGACGAGTTCATGGTGATGGGCGATGAGCGCCGCGCGCGCGAGATCGCGACCTACCGCGCGGGCAAGTTCCGCAACACCAAGCTGGCCAAGCAGCAGGCTGCCAAGTTCGAGAACATGTTCTCGGACCTGAGCGCCGGCGAAGTCAAGATGGTGCCGATCATCATCAAGGCCGACGTGCAGGGTTCGCAGGAAGCGCTCGCGCAGTCCCTGCTCAAGCTCTCGAACGACGAGGTCAAGGTGCAGGTCGTGTACGCCGCGGTGGGCGGCATCAGCGAGTCGGACATCAACCTCGCGATCGCCTCCAAGGCCATGGTCATCGGCTTCAACGTGCGCGCCGATGCCGGTGCGCGCAAGCTGGCCGAAGGCAACAACGTCGGCATCAGCTACTACAGCATCATCTATGACGCTGTCGACGAGCTGAAGACGGCGATGGCCGGCATGCTGGCACCGGAGCGGCGCGAAGAGGTCATCGGCTCGGCCGAGATCCGCACCGTCTTCGTGGCGTCCAAGATCGGTACGGTCGCGGGCTGTATGGTCACTGCGGGTTCGGTCAACCGCAGCGCGCATTTCCGCCTGCTGCGCGACAACGTGGTCGTCTACACCGGCGAGATCGACTCGATCAAGCGCCTGAAGGACGACGTGCGCGAAGTGCGCGAAGGCTTCGAGTGCGGTATCAAGCTCAAGAACTACAACGACATCAAGGAAGGTGATCAGCTGGAGTTCTTCGAGATCAAGGAAATCGCCCGGACGCTGTAAGCGCCCGATGCGACCCTGGCCATGCCCAAGAGAAAAGCCGCTGCCCCCAACCGCGCCTTCAAGGTCGCCGATCAGATCCAGCGCGATCTGACGGAGTTGATCGCGCGCGAGTTGAAGGATCCGCGGGTGGGCATGGTCACGATCCAGGCGGTCGAGGTCACGCCCGACTACGCGCATGCGAAGGTCTTCTTCAGCCTGCTCGTCGGCGACCCGGTGGAAACCACCGAAGCGCTGAACCAGGCCGCGGGCTTCCTGCGCAACGGCCTCTTCAAGCGCCTGCACATCCACACCGTGCCCACGCTGCATTTCCAGTTCGACCGCACGACCGAGCGCGCCGCCGACATGAATGCGCTGATTGCGCAGGCCGTCGCTTCACGTTCCAAAGACGACTGAAGATGAACGCGCCACGCACACGGGTGCAGAGGCGCCCTGTGCACGGGGTGCTGCTGCTCGACAAGCCGCTGGGTCTTTCCAGCAACCAGGCGTTGCAGAAGGCCAAGTGGCTGCTGCGCGCCGAAAAGGCAGGCCACACGGGCACCCTCGATCCGCTCGCGAGCGGCGTGCTGCCGCTGTGCTTCGGCGCGGCGACCAAGTTCAGCCAGCTGCATCTCGATGCCGACAAGACCTATGAGGCGACCGCGCGGCTCGGCATCAAGACCTCCACGGGCGATGCCGAAGGCGGGGTGATCGCCGAGCGTCCCGTGGCCGTGACGGCCGAGGACCTGGTGCGCGTCGAAGCGCAATTCACCGGTCCGATCCGCCAGGTGCCGCCGATGCACAGCGCGCTCAAGAAGGACGGCAAGGCGCTCTACGAATACGCACGCGACGGCATCGAGGTCGAGCGCGCCGCACGCGACGTGACGATCCACAAGCTGGCGCTCGGCCGCGTGGAAGACGACCAGATCCGCATCCTCGCAACCGTGAGCAAGGGCACCTACATCCGCACGCTCGGCGAAGACATCGGCGAAGCGCTCGGTTGCGGCGCCCATCTCACCGCCTTGCGCCGCATCGCCACCGGCGGCTTCGACGTCTCGCAATGCGTGACGCTGGAAGCGCTGGAAGCCATGGGCGAGGAAGAGCGCCTGGCGCGGCTGCTGCCGACCGAAGCCCTGGTGGCCGGCCACACGAGCGTCACGCTCGGCGCCGAAGATGCGGCACGCTTTCTTTCGGGCCTGCGCCGTCGCGGCGACTGGCCCGACGCAGCGGAGGTCGCCGTCTTCGGGCCCGCGCCGTCGCACACCCCCGTTCGCCCTGAGCTTGTCGAAGGGCCGGCGCAGGCTTCGACAAGCTCAGCGCGAACGGATGAAAGAGCATTCCTCGGCACGGCGCACGTCACGGCCGGCGAACTGATCCCGGGGCGCTTGCTGAACCCCATCGAAATCCAGCAGACACTTTTGACCGAAGCGACACCATGAGCACCAACCAGATTCGCAACATCGCCATCATCGCCCACGTGGACCATGGCAAGACCACCATGGTCGACCAACTGCTGCGCCAGTCCGGCACCTTCGCCGAACACGAGAAAGTGGTCGACACCGTGATGGACAACAACGCCATCGAAAAGGAGCGTGGCATCACGATCCTGGCCAAGAACTGCGCCGTGACCTGGAAGGGCACGCACATCAACATCGTCGACACCCCCGGCCACGCCGACTTCGGCGGCGAGGTGGAGCGTGCGCTCAGCATGGTGGATGGCGTGGTGCTGCTGATCGACGCCCAGGAAGGCCCCATGCCCCAGACCCGCTTCGTGACCAAGAAGGCCCTGGCCCTGGGTCTGAAGCCCATCCTGGTGGTGAACAAGGTCGACAAGCCCGGCGCGCGCCCCGACTATGTGGTCAACGCCGCCTTCGACCTGTTCGACAAGCTCGGCGCGACGGATGAACAGCTCGATTTCCCCGTGGTCTACGCCTCGGGCATCAACGGCTGGTCGTCGCTGGAAGAGGGCGAACACGGCGAGCAGTGGGGCCCCGACATGTCGGCCCTGTTCGACACCATCCTCAAGCACGTGCCGGCCCATGCGGGAGATCCCGCCGCGCCGCTGCAGCTGCAGATCTCCGCGCTCGACTTCTCGACCTTCGTGGGCCGCATCGGCGTCGGTCGCATCAACGCCGGCACCATCAAGCCCATGATGGACGTGGTCGTGATGGAAGGTCCGGACGGCAAGTCCGTCAAAGGCCGCGTCAACCAGGTGCTGACTTTCCAGGGCCTGGAACGCGTGCAGGCCACCGAAGCCGGCCCGGGCGAGATCGTGCTGATCAACGGCATTGCCGACATCGGCATCGGCGTGACCGTTACCGACCCGGTGAATCCGGCGCCGCTGCCCATGCTCAGGGTCGACGAGCCGACGCTGACGATGAACTTCTGCGTCAACACCAGCCCGCTGGCCGGCCGCGAAGGCAAGTTCGTCACCAGCCGCCAGATCTGGGACCGCCTGCAGAAGGAGCTGCAGCACAACGTGGCGCTGCGCGTCAAGGAAACCGACGAGGAGGGCATCTTCGAAGTGATGGGCCGCGGCGAACTCCACCTGACCATCCTGCTGGAAAACATGCGCCGCGAAGGCTACGAACTGGCTGTGTCCAAGCCGCGCGTGGTGTTCCGCGACGTCGATGGCGTCAAGCACGAGCCGATCGAACTGGTGACCGCCGACATCGAAGACCAGCACCAGGGCGGCGTGATGCAGGCGCTGGGCGAGCGCAAGGGCGAGCTGGTCAACATGGAGCCGGACGGCCGCGGCCGCGTGCGCCTGGAGTACCGCATTCCGGCGCGGGGCCTGATCGGCTTCACCAACGAGTTCCTGAACCTGACGCGCGGCTCGGGCCTGATCTCCAACATCTTCGACAGCTACGAGGCGCACAAGGGCGACATCGGCAGCCGCAAGAACGGCGTGCTGATTTCCATGGACGACGGCGAGATCTTCACCTACGCGCTGGGCAAGCTGGACGATCGCGGCCGCATGTTCGTGCGGGCGAACGACCCGGTTTACGAAGGCATGATCGTCGGCATCCACAGCCGCGACAACGACCTGGTGGTCAATGCCACGCGCACCAAGCAGCTCACCAACTTCCGCGTCTCGGGCAAGGAAGACGCGATCAAGATCACGCCGCCGATCGACCTCACGCTCGAATACGGCGTGGAATTCATCGAGGACGACGAACTGGTCGAGATCACGCCCAAGAGCGTGCGCCTGCGCAAGCGCTTCCTGAAGGAACATGAGCGCAAGCGCGCCAGCCGCGACACAGTCTAGAGCCGCGCTGTCTCACGGCCGCGCGGTCTGGCTGATGGTCGCCGTGACCCTCATGTGGGCGACGGCGGGCGTGGTCACGCGCCACCTCGAACAGGCGCGCAGCTTCGAGATCACCTTCTGGCGCAGCTTCTTTACGCTGCTGGCCCTGCTCGTGATCCTGCCGCTCTGGCAGGGACGCGCAGTGTTCTCGAAGATCCGCGACGGCGGCCGCGCGTTGTGGATCTCGGGCGTCTGCTGGTGCGTGATGTTCACCGCCTTCATGGTGGCGCTCACGCTGACCAGCGTGGCCAACGTGCTGGTGACCATGGCTCTGGGGCCGCTCTTCACCGCGCTCGCGGCGCGGGTCTTCATCGGCCACCGGCTTCCGGCGCGCACCTGGGCCGCTATCGTGGTGGCGGGCCTGGGCATCGGCTGGATGTACGGCACCCAGCTCGGCGACGGCCTGCTGGCCGGCACGCTGGTGGCGCTGTGCGTGCCGCTGGCCGGCGCCTGCAACTGGACCGTGGTTCAGCATGCGCATGCCAAGGGCCGCGACATCGACCTGGTCCCCTCGGTGCTGCTCGGCGCCGCGGTCTCGTCGCTGCTCACGCTGCCGCTGGCCTGGCCGCTCCAGGCCAATGCGCACGACCTGGGCCTGCTCGCCTTCCTTGGCTTGTTCCAGCTCGCGATCCCGTGTGCGCTGTCGGTGGTCTGCGCGCGCATCCTGAAGGCGCCCGAGGTGGCGCTGCTCGCGCTGCTGGAAATCGTCTTCGGCATCGCGCTGGCCTGGATCGGGGCCGGCGAGGAGCCGGCGCCGAGCGTGCTGACAGGCGGTGCGCTCGTGATCGGCGCATTGGTGTTCAACGAACTGCTCGGGCTGCGTGACCGCCGCGCGGCTGCTATACCCTTGCCGGGGACCCACTAGACTTGGGACTTCTACCGATGTCCGGTGCAAACCCAGGGCCGTTTGACTTCCATTTCAAGAGGGAGATATCGATGCGACTTTCCACGTTCCTGCTGGCCGGTGCGCTGGCTACGGCATCCTTGGGCGCCGCGGCCCAGGTGTCGGTCAACATCCATGTGCCGGGCCTCATTGCCGTGGCGCCGCCGGCGCCTCGCTTCGAGCGCGTGCCGGCGCCACGCGTCGGCTACGTCTGGGTGGCCGGCCATTGGCAATACCACCAGGACGCGTATGGCTGGCGCCAGGGCTACTGGGAGCCGGCGCGCCCCGACCATGTCTACGCGCCGGGCCGCTGGGTACGCGCCGACGGCGGCTGGCGCTGGGTCGAGCCCAACTGGAAGAGCAAGGGCGGCAAGCACCGCGACCACGACGACGATCGCTATGAACGTCATGGCCGGCATGACGATCACGGCCCCGGCGGCCATCACTGCCCGCCGGGACAGGCCAAGAAGGGCCGCTGCTGAGCCTCAGGGGCGCGCCACCTTCCAGACGTTGTTGACGCCATCGCCGGTCTTGTCGCCGGCCTTGGTGTCCTTGACCCAGTAGTAGAGCGGCCAGCCCTTGTAGGCCCATTGCTTCTTGCCGTCGTCGCGCACGACGATGGTGTAGGCGGCCATCGGCTTGGCCGTGTCGGCCGCCATCAGCGGCGGCCAGTTGGTGGCGCAGGGTCCGTTGCAGGTGGACTTGCCGCTGCCGGCGGTATCGCGATCGAAGGTGTAGAGCGTCATGCCGGTGGGGCCGACCAGCACGCCATCGGCGGTACGGGTCGGGGTGTCCGGCGCCGATGCGGTCCTGGACATGCTGCCGCATCCGGCGAGCAGGGCGGCCGCAAGAATCGAAGCGCTGAGCAGTTTCATGAAGTTTTCTCCTTCGGTTAAAAAATCGCAAAAGCCGATACGGCCGGGGCAGTCTAGCGCCCGGGCCTTTTGTTCATAGTTGACGGTAGACCACGCCGGCGAGGCCCAGCAGCGCATCGCGCGGCAGCTTGCCCGCCAATGCATAGCCGAAACCGCGATCGACCCAATAGAAGCTCGGCACCGGACCGTCCGCCGAGTAGCGGAACGCCGTTTCGCCCGCCTGTGCCGGCCCGGCGGCGCTGCCCAGGCTGCCGATGTAGAGGGTCACGCGCTCGCCGTCGGCGCGCTCGAACATGAACTGTGCCCTTGCCCCCTCGCTGCCCGGCAGCAGACGGCCGCCCACGAGCGCGTAGCCCTCGGCCGACAGATCCGGCACCTTGAGCGGCTTGTCGAGCCGCCTGGAGAGCCACTGGACGAGGTGCTGCTGCTCGGCAGCGACCACTTCGACCGGATGCCGCTTCTCGGGCGCATAGACCGCGTGCGCCACCGAGGCGGCATGCACGAACTCGCGCGTGGCCGGCGCGCGGGCCAGCGCGGCGCCGGTCTGCTGCGACGCCGACCATTGGTGGTTGCCGACCCAGCCGGCGGCGAAGGCGATCAGCACGCCCGCAGCCATCCCGCCCCAACGCATCCAGCGCGCCTGTCGGGCCCGGCGATCATCTAGATGCCCGGCCGCCGCCAGCAGCGCTTTGGGAACGGGTTCGTCGAGCACTTCGCGATGCAGTTCGCGCAGCGCGTCGCGCTGGGCTCGCCAGGCGAGCTGGTCGGTGTCGGGAGGCGGCGTGGGGCTGTTCATGGCGGATGAGATGCGGGCTACTTGAGGCGGCGCAGACCGGGGCGGCCCGATGCCGGCGACTCGGTCCCTTCCATCAGGTCCTGAAGCCGGACCCGGGCCCGCGAGAGGCGCGACATGACGGTGCCCACGGGGACATCCAGAATCCTGGCGACCTGCGCGTAGGAGAGGTCTTCGAGCGCCACCAGCAGCAGCACGGCGCGCTGCTCCTCGGGCAGGCGCAGCAGGCAGCGCTGCAGGTCGATGGTCCGGTCGCGATGACCGTCGCCACTGCTCAATTCATGCGCCACATCATCGATGTCCACCGTGGCGCGCGGCGGTGCGCGCCGCACCTGGCTCGCGAACACGTTGTGCATGAGCGTGAAGAGCCAAGCCCGCAGATCGCTGCCCACGATCCACAAGCGCCACTTGCTGCAGGCGCGCTCCAGCGTGTCCTGCACCAGGTCGTCCGCGGCCCAGGCGTCGCCCGTCAGCGCGCGCGCATAGCGCCTGAGGCTGGGGATGTGGTCGACGAGCGCGCGTGAATCCATCGCTGCACTAACGCCGTGGGGGCGCGGTTTATTCCACCGTGCCCAAAAAAATTCAGTGCTCGCTGCGCAGCACTCGCCGCTTGATCGGCTTGGCAGGGTTGCCGCCGTACACCGTCCAGGGATCCAGGGAGCGGAAGGCGACGCTGCGGGCGCCCAGCACCGCGCCTTCGCCCACTTCCACACCGGGCCCGACGAAGGCTTCTGCCGCGATCCAGGCGTCGGCGCCGATGGTGATCGGGCTCGCCGTCAACTGGAAACTCGCAGAGGAAATGTCGTGGCTGCCTGCGCACAGGTGTGCGCCCTGCGAGACCAGCGCGGCGCGCTCGAGCCGGATCGGCGCCATGTTGTAGCAAATGACCCGTTCAGCCAGCATCGCGCGATCGGCCAGGTGCAGATTCGGCGGATACCAGACCCGCGCGCTGCCGCGCACGTCGCTGGATTCGCCCAATTGCGCGCCGAAGAGTTTCAGCAGAAAGCGGCGCCAGAAGCGCATCTGCGGCGGCGTCCAGGAGGCGAGCAGCGCCCAGCTCAGGTTCCAGGCCGCGCGCACCAGCCGGTTGGAAAGCGAGAAACTGGGGCCGCCTTCGAGCGGGTTGACGCGCGCGGCGTCGAGGGGTTGGAGCGCCATGGTGCTTCCTTCAGCGGCTGCGGCTCTTCATGGCCCGCTCGACCTCGCGCTTGCCTTCGCGGTCCTTGATAGTGTCGCGCTTGTCGTGCTCGGCCTTGCCCTTGGCCAGCGCGATCTCGCACTTCACCTTGCCCGCTTTCCAATGCAGGTTGAGCGGCACCAGCGTGTAGCCTTTCTGCTCGACCTTGCCCACGAGGCGGCGAATCTGCTCCTTGTGCAGCAGCAGCTTCTTGGTGCGCACCGAATCGGGCGTGATGTGCGTCGAGGCCGAACGCAGCGGGTTGATCTGGCAGCCGATCACGAACAGCTCGCCGTCGCGGATCACGACGTAGCCGTCGGTCAGTTGCACCTTGCCTTCGCGCAGCGATTTGACTTCCCAGCCCTCCAGCACCATGCCGGCCTCGAAGCGTTCTTCGAAGAAGTAGTTGTACGCGGCCTTCTTGTTGTCCGCGATCCGGGAGGAGGTGTCTTGTTTTTTTGTGGCCATGGTGTGTCAGGTGAGGGCTGCATGGCTTCAATACAATCCGTCGCGCACGCTGTGCCGATTCTATGAAAACAGTCCACAAGTCCATCCTGATCTGGTACAGCGCCGAAGAGATGTACTCCCTGGTCACTGACGTGACGAAGTACCCCGAGTTTCTCCCCTGGTGCGACAAGGCCAAGGTGATCGAGCACGACGCCGCCGGCATGACGGCCGAAGTCGGCCTCGCTTTCAGCGGTTTTCACCACAGCTTCACCACCCGCAACACCCATGTGCCGGGCCGCGAGGTCCATTTGAAGCTGGTCGACGGACCGTTCTCCAACCTCGACGGCGTCTGGAAGTTCACCCCGGTGGGCGAGGCGGGCGAGCGGGCCTGCCGCGTCGAGCTCAACCTCAGCTACGGCTTCAGCAATTTCGCGTTGCAGGCGCTGGTCGGGCCGGTGTTCGACAAGGTCGCATCCAACCTCGTGGAGGCCTTCGTCAAGCGCGCCGAGCACATCTACGACAAGATCTGATGCTGCAGGTGACCGTGGCGTACTCGCCGGCGCCGCGCGAGGTGTTCGAAGAGGTGCTGGGCGTGGCCGAAGGCGCGACAGTGCGCGATGCGGTGCGCGAAAGCCATCTGCCGCTTCAATTCCCGCAGCTCGACTGGCAGGCGATGCAGCCCGGAATCTGGGGCCATGCGGTGGCATGGGATCAGGCTCTGGCAGACCTCGACCGCATCGAGCTCTGCCGCCCGCTCACGGTGGACCCCAAGGTCGCACGGCGCGAGCGATTCAAGAAACAGGGCGCACGCGGAACGGGCCTGTTCGCGCGCCGCCGCAAGGGCGGCAAGGCCGGGTACTAGGCTCGGGGTGTGCGGGAGATCAGGCGGGAAACACCGCGGAACCGGCTTCCCCGGGCCGCTGGTGTTGCCCCCGGAAGGGGGTTGGCGAAGCGACACGAAGTGCGCGAAGCCTGGGGGCGAGCCTATTACTTGCAGTCGGCGCCGATCACCGACTGCAGGCGCTCCTGCTCGGCGGCCCGCGCCTTGTCGTCCATGATCTCGCGCTCGCCCTGGGCGTTCACGCGGGCCACGCGGATGCCGCTGTCGAAGGTGGCCTTGGCCTGGCGCGCCCGCTGGCAGTTCTCGGCCTTGGCCTGGGCGATCTTCTGAGCCTCGGCGGCCTTCTTGGCCTTTTCCGCTTCCTCGGCCTTGCGCGTTTTCTCCTCGAGTTCCTTGTCCACGCCGCTGGGCCTGGCGCCGCTGGCGGCAACGCGGGGCGCAGCAGCGGCATCGGCCTCGGGAGTTGCCGGTGCAGGGCTGAAGTTCGGCCGCGAGGAGGGCGCACCCGGCCGGCGCAGGATGTTCTTGTCCGGAATCTCGGGCGGCGGGGCCTGGTCGCTGAAGACCTTCTTGTTGTCCTTGTCGATCCACTGCCACTGGGCATTGGCGCCCATCGACAGCAACAGGCAGGCCGATCCGAGTACGAGCAAGTGCGCGATTTTCATGGCCGGCAGTTTAGCGCCGCCTTACGTTTTGCAACTTACTCGATGGCGTTTTTGCAACGTAACAACGGTATTCGTGCCGCAAGCCGATTCACCTTTGGCCCGGGTAAGTACCGAGCCATCGTTACAATCCGTCTTTTGGAGCTTCACCCATGCGCCTTCTCGGCAAAGCGCTCACCTTCGACGACGTGTTGCTGGTGCCAGCGTTCTCCCAGGTCCTGCCCAAGGACACCTCCCTCGCCACCCGACTCTCCCGCAATATCACACTGAACCTGCCGCTGGTCTCCGCGGCGATGGACACCGTGACCGAAGCGCGCCTCGCCATCGCGATGGCGCAAGAGGGCGGCATCGGAATCGTGCACAAGAACTTCACCGCCGCCGAGCAGGCTGCGCAGGTGGCCAAGGTGAAGCGCTACGAATCCGGCGTGCTGCGGGATCCGGTGGTGATCACGCCCACGCACACCGTGCTGCAGGTCATGCAGCTGTCCGACGAACTGGGCATCTCGGGCTTTCCGGTCCTCGACGGCGGCAAGGTGGTCGGCATCGTGACCGGGCGCGACCTGCGCTTCGAGAACCGCTACGACGTGCCGGTGAGCGAGATCATGACGCCGCGCGAGAAGCTCATCACCGTGCCCGACGGCACCACGCTCGCCGAGGCCAAGGCGCTGCTCAACAAGCACAAGCTCGAACGCCTGCTGGTCATCAACAACGCCTGGGAGCTCAAGGGCCTGATCACCGTCAAGGACATCACCAAGCAGACCAGTTTCCCGAACGCCGCGCGCGACGCCAGCGGCCGGCTGCGCGTGGGCGCCGCGGTCGGCGTGGGCGAGGGCACCGAGGAGCGCGTCGAGGCGCTCGTGAAGGCCGGCGTCGACGCGATCGTGGTCGACACCGCCCACGGCCATAGCGCCGGCGTGATCGAGCGCGTGCGCTGGGTCAAGAAGAACTATCCGCAGGTCGACGTGATCGGAGGCAACATCGCCACCGGCGATGCCGCCCGCGCGCTGGCCGATGCGGGCGCCGACGCGGTCAAGGTCGGCATCGGCCCCGGTTCCATCTGCACCACGCGCATCGTGGCCGGTGTCGGCGTGCCGCAGATCATGGCGGTGGACAACGTCGCCACCGCGCTGCAGGGCAGCGGCATCCCGCTGATCGCCGACGGCGGCATCCGCTACTCGGGCGACATCGCCAAGGCCATCGCCGCCGGCGCCAGCACCGTGATGATGGGCGGCATGTTCGCCGGCACCGAAGAGGCGCCGGGCGAGATCGTGCTGTTCCAGGGCCGCAGCTACAAGAGCTATCGCGGCATGGGCTCGATCGGCGCCATGCAGCAGGGCAGCGCCGACCGCTACTTCCAGGAATCGACCACCGGCAACCCGAACGCGGACAAGCTGGTGCCCGAAGGAATCGAGGGCCGTGTGCCCTACAAAGGCTCGATGGTCTCGATCGTCTACCAGATGTCTGGCGGCTTGCGCGCCAGCATGGGCTACTGCGGCTGCGCCACCATCGAGGACATGAAGAACAAGGCCGAGTTCGTCGAGATCACTACCGCGGGCATTCGGGAAAGCCACGTGCACGACGTGCAGATCACCAAGGAAGCGCCCAACTACCGCGCGGAGTGATCGGCCTCTCATGCACCACCAAAAAATCCTGATTCTCGATTTCGGCTCCCAGGTCACCCAGCTGATCGCACGGCGCGTGCGCGAAGCGCATGTGCTCTCCGAAGTCCATCCCTGCGACGTCACCGACGAATGGGTGCGCGAGTACGCGAGGGACGGCAGCCTGAAGGGCGTCATCCTCTCCGGCAGTCACGCAAGCGTCTACGAAGAGACGACCGACAAGGCGCCGCAGGCGGTGTTCGAGCTCGGCGTGCCGGTGCTCGGCATCTGCTACGGCATGCAGACCATGGCGCACCAGCTGGGCGGCAAGGTCGAGGGCGGCCACAAGCGCGAGTTCGGCTTTGCCGCCGTGCGCGCGCGCGGCCACACCGAGCTCCTGAAAGACATCGCCGACTTCACGACCGACGAAGGCCACGGCATGCTCAACGTCTGGATGAGCCACGGCGACAAGGTCACCGAGCTGCCGCCGGGTTTCAAGCTGATGGCCTCGACCGAGAGCTGCCCGATCGCCGGCATGGCCGACGAAGACCGGCATTTCTACGCCCTGCAGTTCCACCCCGAAGTCACGCACACGCAGCAGGGCAAGGCGATCCTCGAACGCTTCGTGCTCGGCATCTGCGGCGCCAAGCCCGATTGGGTGATGCGCGACCACATCGCCGAGGCGGTAGAGGCGATCCGCAAGCAGGTGGGCGACGAGGAAGTCATCCTCGGCCTCTCGGGCGGCGTCGATTCCTCGGTGGCCGCCGCGCTGATCCATCGCGCCATCGGCGACCAGCTGACCTGCGTGTTCGTCGACCATGGCCTCTTGCGCCTCGACGAAGGCGACAAGGTGATGGACATGTTCGTCGGCCAGCTGCACGCCAAGGTGATCCGCGTCGATGCAAGCGAGCTCTTTCTCGGCAAGCTGGCCGGCGTGAGCGACCCGGAGGCCAAGCGCAAGATCATCGGCGGCGAATTCGTCACCGTTTTCAAGCAGGAAGCGGCCAAGCTCACCAGCGCCGGGGCCAAGGGCGCCAAGTGGCTGGCCCAGGGCACCATCTATCCCGACGTCATCGAGTCCGGCGGCGCCAAGAGCAAGAAGGCCGTCACGATCAAGAGCCACCACAACGTGGGCGGCCTCCCCGAGCAGCTGGGCCTGAAGCTGCTGGAGCCGCTGCGCGACCTGTTCAAGGACGAGGTACGCGAGCTCGGCGTCGCGCTCGGCCTGCCGCCCGAGATGGTGTACCGCCATCCTTTCCCCGGGCCGGGCCTGGGCGTCCGCATCCTCGGCGAGGTCAAGAAGGAATACGCCGACCTGCTGCGCCGCGCCGACGCGATCTTCATCGAGGAGCTGCGCAACTTCAAGGACCCGTCCAGCGGCAAGAGCTGGTACGACCTGACCAGCCAGGCCTTCACCGTGTTCCTGCCGGTCAAGAGCGTGGGCGTGATGGGCGACGGCCGCACCTACGACTACGTGGTCGCGCTGCGCGCCGTGCAGACCAGCGACTTCATGACTGCCGACTGGGCCGAGCTGCCCTACGCTTTGCTGAAGAAGGTATCGGGCCGCATCATCAATGAGGTCCGCGGCATCAACCGCGTGACCTACGACGTGAGCAGCAAGCCGCCGGCGACGATCGAGTGGGAGTGAGGGGCGCGGATAATGCCTGGCGGTTTCAAGTCTGGAGCGCAACAGGGTTGCGTCAGTGGATTGACGCTGGCGGTTGATGGGCCGAGGCGAGCGTTCTTGCGAACACTTCCAGGGGCGAGTGCCACGCGTGAGTGGCGCGAGGGCGGTTGTTCATGCTGTCGGCGATCGCGTCGAGTTCGTCTTGGCTGAACAGGCTCAGGTCGGTGCCCTTGGGCAGGTACTGGCGCAACAGCCCGTTGGTGTTCTCGCAGGTGCCACGCTGCCACGGACTGTGCGGGTCGCAAAAGTAGACCTTCACGCCGGTCTGCGCTGCCAGGTCAGCATGACGCGACATCTCCTTGCCCTGGTCGTAGGTCAGGCTCTGGCGCAGCGGCTCGGCAATCGAATTCAGCTTTGCAGAGAAGCCCGCGAGCGCCGAGGCGGCCGTGGCGTCGTCCATCTTGGCAAGGAGCACCAGACGGCTGGTGCGCTCAACCAGCACGCCCACCGAGGACTGGTTGCCAGCGCCCTTGATGAAGTCGCCTTCCCAGTGACCTGGCATGACGCGGTCGTCCACCTCGGGCGGGCGCACGTGAATGCTGACCATGTCCGGGATCTGGCCGCGGCGATCGTCGCCTCGGGTGCGCGGCATGCGAGTGCTGCGCCCGCGGCGCAGACAGGCAATGAGCTGACGTCGAAGCTCGCCGCGTGGCTGGGCGTAGATGGCGTTGTAGATGGTCTCGTGGGACACGTGGCGCTCGGGCTCGTTGGGGAATACGCGCTTCAGGGTACCCGCGATCTGCTGGGGTGACCACCTCCAGTCCAGCAGGGTCAGTACCACGCCCCAACCAACACCTTGCATGTCGAGCTTGCGTGTCGGACGAGCGGCCTGGCGCCGCCCCTGGCTGCTCACCTGCGCCGAGTGCGAGGTGTAGGGCAACTCGGCCAGCGTGTTGCGCCCCAACTCCCGGCTGATGGTGGACGCCGAGCGCCCGAGCATGCGGGCCATGGCCCGCATGCTCGAACCCTGTTGACGCATGCTCGCCATCGTCATCCGGTCCTCGGGTTGAAGCTGCTGGTACCTTGTTCGTTCATTCATGTGCACACCTTATGCGATGAGGTGTTGCACTTCAGAGTTGAGGCCGCCCCTATATAAATCAATGACTTAGATCGAGTTTCGATGTCCGTGAGCACGACATCAATGGTGCTTCTCGAGAACTCTAAGTTGTTGAAAGATATGGGCTTTTTGTTGCAGCAAAAACCCTTCCGAAAGTGATCAGCGAAGAATGCAGCGCTACTTCTGACGGTATTTCTGACGGCATCCCAGCGTTGCTGGATTGACGCCGATTTTTTACCGCCATTCGCTCGCGCAGAACGAGGCCGCGTGCTGGCGCTGGCGATGGCGGACAGTGATGAGCTCACCACGCTGCGCGCGGAGAACGGCCGGCTGATCGCGCTGCTCGAATCGCACGGCATCGAATGGCGGGCGCAGCAGCAACCGTCCCCACCGTCCGTCGAGGCCGGCACCGTGCCGAACGAAAGCCTGCTTTGATGCGCTGATGCAGATTCAGGTGCGCTTGAATTGGAGCGAGCGGGCAGACCACTATCGGCGACGTAGCGTGACAGGAAGTATCGACGTTGTATATACTTCGTTGATATCAATGTTTCCGGAGCCGGTCATGTCCAAAGAAGCCATGTTCACCATGAAGCTGGAGCCGGAGCTGCGCGACGCCTTCATGGCTGAGGCCGAAGCCAGCCACCGCCCGGCGTCGCAGGTGGTGCGCGAACTGATGCGCGAGTTCGTCGAGCGTCAACGGCAGGCCCGTGAGTACGACTCGTTCCTACGCGCCAAGGTCGACACGGCGCGCGCGCAGATCGCATCCGGTCAATACGCCAGTGACGCCGATGTCGAGGCCCGCTTTGCTGCCCGTCGCACTGCACTGCGGGCCAAAGCCGGCGGCTGACGCATGAGGGTCCTGTGGACCTTGTCCGCCGAGCAAGACCGCGCCGACATCGTCGACTTCATCGCTCAGGACAATCCGCTCGCCGCTATCCGCATGGATGAGATTTTCTCGGCAGCTGTCGGCCGGCTGGCCGAGCACCCCCTGCTGGGACGGGCCCCCGGGCACCCGCGAGTTGATTCCACACGAGAGCTATCGGCTGGTCTATGAGGTGCGGGCCGATACCATCTGGATATTGACCTTGGTGCATACCGCTCGCCTGTGGCCGCCGACCCGGTCGTGATCGGAGGCCAGCAAAAGCGCTCGGTTTTTGACGGTAGAAGTGACGGCAAAGCACGATGACTCGGACTACGAAAGGCAGTGCTCACGCGGGTTTCCGGCCCTCGGAAATCATTGAGTGGGAGTGAGGGCGCCGATATTACCTATATGAATCAATAGCTTAGAGAGATCCGTCAATGATTCTGCGTGCGACGTCAATGGCGGCTTCCCAAACGCTAAGTTGTTGAAGGCCATACCCTTTTTGCTGGCAGCCCCGTCTCGAAAACGAAAATCACCGACGTGAGCAGCTAATTTTTTGACGGTATTTTTGACGGCAATAGTCATCGGGTACACGTGAGAGTTGCTCCATGTTGGCAAGCGCGCAGCGCGCTGCTCTTGGAGCGATCCGGAGCAAATGCCCATGCAGTTGTCTACGATAGTTCCCCGCGGTCTCAAGTCATTTTTCGCGCCGGCAGTGCCAACCGCGGCTTGCCAAGCACTTGAGTCGCCACCCGCGACGCGAACCGCCGCGTCAAGAAACGCACGCCGAAGCACGACAGCTTGTTGAACAGTCCGGGCACAACCGTGCGCTTGCCGCGCAGCATCGCGCGGATCGCGGCGTGCGCCACAAACTCCGCGCTTTTCGTCGACGCGTTCGCGATCCACGAGTAGTCGCCCCCGCCAGACGCGGCGTGGAACGCGGTTTCTGTGCCGCCAGGGCAGATGCAGGTCACCGACAGCGGCGTGCCGCGGTGCTCGTCATGGAGGCCCTCGCTGAAGTTGCGGACGAACGCCTTCGACGCGGCGTACAGCGCCATGTTCGGTACTGACTGGTACGCGCCGGTCGACGCGATATTCACCATATGCGCGGGTCCGGTACTAGCCTTGCGCGCGTCGACGAAGCACCGCGCGAGCGCGACGAGCGAAGTCATGTTGAGTTGGACGAGCTCCGCGTCGCGCGCCCAGTCGACCTCGTCGAACCGGCGGAAATAGCCGAACCCGGCGTTGTTGATCAGGATGTCGATCGGGCCGCTGGCGATCGCGGCGTCCCACAGCGCGCGCGCGGCATCGGGCTTGCCGATATCCGCGGTGACGATCTCGACCTTCACGCCCTTGCAGGTCGCGGCGACCGCGTCGAGTGCGTCGCGGCGCCGCGCCGTCAGCACGAGATCAACGCCGAGCGCCGCGAGCTCACGCGCGATTGCCGCGCCAATGCCGCTGGATGCGCCGGTCACCAGCGCGCGCTTGCCGATGTTGACGGTTGTGTGTGTATTCAAATCGTTCTCCTTGTCGTGTGGAGCGGCCAAGGAACTCCAAGGCCTGCAAGGTTTGCGCGTCGCGCCATACGATGGCCTGTCCAGGTTGGACAAGGGCCTGATCGAAGACGCCAGCGCAGGCAAGTGCGGCAGCTACATCATTTGCACCACGACCTTGCCCTTGGCGCGACCACCGTCTACGTAGGCCAACGCTTTGTGGGTGTCCTGAAACGGGAATACCTTGTCGACGACCGGGCGGATTGCGCCTGATTCGATGAGGGTCGTGATCTCGCGCAACTGCGCCCCATCGGCCCGCATGAATACGAACGTGTATTCGCCCCCGTTCTTCTTCGCCTTCTTCCTGATGCCGAAACTCAGCAGGCGCAGCACTTGTTGGAGCGGCCAGGCCAGTCCTCGCGCGACGGCGAACGCCGGGGTGGGCGGCCCGGAGATGGAGATGAGATGTCCGCCCGGCTTGAGAACCTGGACGGATTTGTTCAGCTCGTCGCTGCCGAGGCTGTTCAGCACCACGTCGTAGCCACGAAGCACCGTGGCGAAGTCCTGCTGCTTGTAGTCGATGACGACGTCCGCGCCCAAGGCCTTCATCCAGGCGATGTTGGCCGTACTGGTGGTCGTGGCCACGAACGCCCCGAGATGCTTGGCAAGCTGGATGGCGATGGTGCCTACGCCGCCGGAGCCGGCATGGATCAGCACCTTCTGCCCCTTTTTCAGCTTGGCGGTCTCGACCAGTGTCTGCCAGGCCGTCAGGGCCACCAGAGGAAGGGAGGCGGCTTCGACCATGTTGAGATTCGCGGGCTTCAGCGCCAGCGACGATTCCTTGACGGCAATGAACTCGGCGAAGGTGCCGATGCGATCGTCGTCAGGGCGTGCATAGACCTCATCACCGGGCTTGAAGCTGCGAACGCGAGCGCCGCATGACCGTTCCGGCCAAGTCGTTGCCAAGGATCAAGGGGAGGCGGTAGGGAAGAATCAGTTTGAATTCGCCGCTCTTGATCTTCGAGTCCAGGGGATTGATGCTCGCCGCGTGGATCCGGATCAGGACGTCATCGTCCCGGACCTCGGGGTCGGGCATTTCGCCGATGCCGCCAACTTCTCTCTTTCCGTAACGATCGATGATGAAAGCTTTCATGGGGGACTTTTTTCCAGAGTTCTTTATTGAATGGGTTTTCAGCCCCGCGCCGCAGGGTGCGATCGGGAAAGGCGGCCTGAAGCGGGTCGCCAAGGATGCCGCCGCTCAGTCATTGAGGAAGGCCAGCGCCTTGGGCACGAACTCGCCGTGGTACTGGAAGATCCCGCCATGCCCGGCGTCTTTGTAGATGACCAGTTGCGAGCCGGGAATGCGACGCGCCATGTCATGACTGTTCACGGTCGGAACCATGATGTCGTTGTCGCCATTGGCGATCAGCACAGGGATGCGGATGCCGCCCAGATCCTGGGGCACCCGCCGGCCCCAGGCCTTAATTGCCTTCAGCTGCCGCAGGAAGGCACTGGGCGTCGGCCCCTTGTCCCGATCCGCCTTGCGCTCCTTCAGTCGCTCCAGGAAGGCCTTCGCGGCTTGCCGGCCATTGGCCGTGGAGGTGAAGAACAGGTAGGTCTTTGGATCGCGCAGCGTCAACAAGCCTTTGGCTATCAGCGGCCAGGAGACCGCCCCTACCTGGTCGATGCCTTTGCTGCCTGCCGGCCCCGTACCGGTCAGGATGAGTCGGCGCACCAGGCCGGGGGCTTTCAGCACGATGTCCTGCGCCACGAATCCTCCGAGGGAGAAGCCAAGCAGATCGACCTTCTCGAAACCCAGTGCGTGGATCAGTGCGATCGCATCCCGTGCCATCGCATCGATGGTCACAGGTGCCGTTCCGCCCGAAGCGCCAATTCCCCGGTAGTCGATGGCGATGATGCGATGCCTGCGGGAAAGCCCATCGACGATACGCGGGTCGAAATTGTCGAGGAGATTGAGCAGAACCAGCGGCACGCCACTGCGCGGCCCAAGGTCACGGTACGCGAATGCAGTCCCGTCGACATCGATCGATCGGGTGGCGGTGTCGATGTAGGGCATGCTCAATCCTGGGTGCTCGTCGGTAGGGGTCATCGTCTCTTCAAGGGGTTTCGTGTGGTGCGGAGAATCGAGGGGGCGAGGTGCCACCGGATTGGCGGTCACGCATTCACATCGACAACGGTGCGCCCCTGAACCTTCCCTGCGAGTACCTGGCTGGCGATTTCAGGAACCTCTGCCAGGCCAATCACCTTGGTTGTCCGTGCAAGCTTGCCCAGATCCAGGTCGCTGGCCAGACGCGACCACGCCTGCAGCCGCACAGGCTGGGGCGCATTGACCGAGTCGATACCTGCGAGGGTGATGTTGCGCAGGATGAAGGGCAGAACGGATGCCGGCAGATCCGCGCCCTGTGCGAGGCCGAAGGCCGCGACCACCCCGCGATACTGGGTCTGCGCCAGGACGTTCGCCAGCGTATGGCTGCCGACCGAATCGATGGCCCCGGCCCATTGCTCCTTGGCGATCGGTGCGCCCGCTTCGGACAGGGTGTGGCGGTCGATGACGTCCGCCACGCCCAGTTCGCGCAGGTAATCGGCTTCATCGAGACGCCCGGTCGAGGCGATCACGCGATAGCCCAGGCCCGACAGCAGTGCGATCGCCACCGACCCGGAGCCGCCATTGGCACCGGTCACCAGGATGTCGCCACGCTCGGGCGTCAGGCCGCCATGCTCCAGTGCGAGCACGGACAACATGGCGGTGAACCCGGCGGTGCCGATGGCCATGGCATCCCGGGTCGAAAAGACCTCCGGGATCCTGACCAGCCAATCACCGCTCACCCGCGCCTTCTGCGCGAAGCCACCGTGGTGCGTCTGACTCAGTCCCCAACCGGTCGCCAGCACACGGTCGCCAGCGACGAGGCCGGGATAGGTCGATGACTCGACGACACCGGCAAAGTCGATGCCCGGAATCAGCGGAAACTGGCGAATGACCGGTGACCGGCCACTGAGCGCCATCGCGTCCTTGTAATTCACCGTCGAGTACTCGACCGCGACGGTGACGTCGCCCGGCATCAGATCTTCGTCCTTGAAGTCGACCAGGCTGCTTGAAATGGTGTCGCCGGTCTTGCTGGCGAGCAGTGCCTTGAATGTCATGTGCCGTCCGTTCCGTTCTGGAGCTTTTTGCCGTTTCAGGCGGCGGTTCGATAGCGCTCTGCCACATGGGCCTGCCGGATGTCCGCGAGCAGGGTCTGACGTGCCGTGTTCAGCACCTCCCAGCGCGCGGCATCATGCAGCGGCGGGATAGTCACGAGTTCACGGCGGTCGAATCCGGCCAGCGCGGCATCCACCAGCTCATCCGCCGCCATCAAATCAGGCATCGCACTACTGTCGATGCCCGCGCGCTCCCAGATCTCGGTACGAGTGCCGGCAGGCAACACCGCCTGCACGTAGACACCCTTGGGCGTGAGCTCCAGGCTCAGCCCCTGGGACAGGAACAGCACGAAGGCCTTGGTCGCACCGTAGACCGACATGCCGAACTCGGGCGCCAGGCCGACCACCGAGCCGATGTTGACGATCGCGCCCTTGCCGGCCTGCACCAGGCGCGGGGCGATGGCACTCGCCAGCCTTGCCAGTGCGACGGTGTTGAGGCTGATCAGGCGGGCGACATCGGCTGTCGATTGGTCGATGAATTGGCCGGACAGCGCGGCCCCGGCGTTGTTGATCAGGGTTTCGATCCTGGCGTCCTCGCGCAGGCGCGCCTCGACTATGGCCAGATCACCAGGCTGGGTCAGGTCGGCCGGGAGGGTATCGACGGCAGCGCCGGTTTCCGCACGCAGGCGCGCAGCGAGCGTTTCCAGGCGTGCCTTGTCGCGTGCCACCAGTACAAGGTCGTGGCCGCGGCGTGCGAAGCGGTCGGCATAGATGGCGCCAATGCCGGTCGAGGCGCCCGTGATGAGAACAGTGGAATGGGAGGTCATGTGTTTTCTCTTGATCGAAAAGGTCGTTGGTCAGGCAGGAAAAGGGGATGCGGGTGGCATCACTCCTCCAGAAACTGGATCGCGTGTTGGAGGAAGCGCTCGGGATGCTGGAACTGCGCGCCATGTCCGGCGTCGGGGTAGATCAACAGCTGCGCGTTGGGAATGTTCTGCGACAGATGCCAGGAGTTGATCGTGGGGATCATGATGTCGTGGACGCCGTTGAGCACCAGGGTCGGCTGCGTGATGGCGTTCAGGAAGGCATAGGGATTCGCACCCGGCAATGGCTGGAGGTAGGCGGCGTGCGCCTCGGTCTGGGCTTGAGCGACCGCCATGGAACTGGGCGGGTCCTGGTCGACGCGCTGGTGACGGCGCTCCCAGAAGGCCAGGCCCGCCTGCTTGGCAGCCTCCGAGCGGCCAAAGAACAGGTAGAGGAAGTCATCCGCGGTTGGCACGGGATTGGGCGCGACTTCCAGCACCCTGGGCTCCATCTTCGGATCGCCGCCGCGCAGTCCGGTGCCGAGCAGAAGGAGCTTGCGAACCAGTTGCGGGTGACGCAGTGCGACCTCCTGCACCTGGAAGCCCCCGATCGAGAAACCGAGCAGATCGACCCGGGACAGGCCCAGCGCTCGGATTACCAGGGCGATGTCGTCTGCCATGTCTTCGATCCGGTTGCGGGGCGTGCCGGTCGATGAGGCAATGCCACGACCGTTGTAGAGGATGACTTCGCGACCTGCGGCCAGACCATCAGTCAACAGGGGATCCCAGTGGTCCAGCCCGCCGCGGAAATGCTGGACGAAGAACAGAGGGGGCTGTTCGCCGGAGGTGTTGCCCCAGCGGCGGTAGGCGAATTTGTCGCCATCCACTTCGACGAAGCGGGTGGGGGCGGTCAGGTGGGTGTCGCTCATATCCGGAAGCCTTCCAAGGTAAGTTGGCTTAATGATGTCGATCATCATCTTTGTTGTCAAGGACTTTGATGATGATTGACATCAATGTATATTCACGACTTCACTGATGGCATATCTAGAGAGATCCTGGACATGAAGGTCACCAAAGCGCAGGCACAGGCGAACCGGGCGCGCATTGTCGAGACGGCCTCTGCGCTGTTTCGCGAGCGTGGCTACGACGGGGTGGGGATTGCGGACTTGATGGCAGTCGCCGGCTTTACCCATGGTGGGTTCTACAAGCACTTCGGGTCCAAGGCCGACCTGCTGGCGGAAGCGGCGACCTGTGGTTTTGCGCAATCGGCCGCCAAAGCCAAAGGGGTCGATGCGGCAGAAGTCGTCAAGCAATACCTGTCCCGAGAGCATCGCGACGCTCGGGGTGAAGGTTGCACGATGGCCGCGCTATGCGGAGACGCTGCGCGTCAGCCGGAGTCGATCAAGATGGCTTTTGCGACCGGCGTTGAAAGCTTGCTGACGAACCTGGCAAACCAGTGCGGCGTGCCGGAAGAGGGCGATCGGGGAGACGACATGCGCGCCAAGCGGATCGACGTCCTTGCGCAGGTGATCGGCGCAATAGTGCTGTCGCGGGCGTGTCCCGACGACTCGTCACTCGCCGATGAAATTCTGGATGTCTGCCGGGCGGCAGTCCTGTCGAGGCTATCGGCTCCCCTTGATGCGTAGTTGACGCACTCCGTGTGCGGACGCGACCACGACGTGCCTGATTTTTGACCTCTCTGCACCCGTTTCAGGAGGACACCATGGCCGAGCATGAAATCGCTTCTGACGGTAAAAGCGACGGTAAAGATCCATGTCGATCACAGCCAAGTCCTTGGACCATGCGGGTTTGGACGGCCTGTTGATGATGGAGTGGGAGTGAGGGGCGTCGAATTACCTATATGAATCAATAGCTTAGAGAAGGCTGCCGATGATCGTGAATACGACGTCAGTTGCGGCTTCCCAAACTCTAAGTCGTTGAATGCCATGCTCTTTTTCGTTGGCAGGCTAGTCTTGGAAACGAGATTCCCGACGAGAGCAGCGATTTTTTCTGACGGTACTTTTGACGGTAGAAGTCCACACCTAAATCAACGATGGATTTTTACCGTCAACTGCTCACGCAACCCTCGGCACGAAGCGTGGGCCTCAGACCGCAGACTCAACTCGGTACGCGGTGAAGCCTGAAGCAATATTCACTGGACAGCGAATATCGCCGTTTCACCAAATATGACCGGGAAGTCATGCCAGTGTCGCGCGTACCGCTCGCCACGAATCCGTCCCTGCGCGCAGTAGACATGGGTTGCGGTGGCCTTTTCCCAGAAGGTTCGTGCGACGCTCATCACCAAAGGGGACGCAGTCGGAAACGTCACGCCGTCACGCCGTTGACCTGGCCATCCCATGTCGCATGCCACAGGTACGACCTCGTGGGGCTCACCAGTCGCCCGGCCGCCGAATTCCAGCGTGACGACAGGCGCTACGTAGCCAGTCCCCTGCTTGACCGCCGGGTAGTGGAGTAGGAGCTTGTCGCGCTCGGCGCCCGCGATCTCCAGCTTGGCATCCAGCTTCGCCAGCTCCAGGGCCCGCTCAAGAATCGGCTGCACTTCGCCGGCGATCCACCCCGGCAGCCGGTCACGAACGGCCTTGCTCCATTTGCCGGCTTGCCGGCAGGAATTCCTCGCCGCCCGTGAGATCCGCGATCAGCCTGCGGATGTCGTACGTGAGGTCAAGGTCTTCGGAGAACCGGTCGATGATCTTGTAGGCCTTCGAGAGCGAGGTTCCGCCCTTGAAGGTGAGGTCGGCGGCAAGCGCCGACTCGAACAGCGCGCCAAGCGTCCAGACGATCCACACATCCTTTTCGAGCAGGTGCGTGGGCCTGCCAGTCTTCTCGCGGGCCTGTTCGATGACTTCGCCCTGGTCCTCCTTGCTGAGGGCGAAGTAGTGCTCAGCCACGAAGCGCTTCTTCGCCGATGGCGCGCGCCATCCAGGAGGGCAGGGCAGCGCGCGCAGAGGTCAATGTCCGCCACTCGGAAGGAGGGAGCGTGCGCCGCAGCGCTGCCAACGACTCGCGCACGTGATTCGGCCCCATCCATGCCAAAGCCCGTATCGCCGCACCGGCCTGGCCAGAACCCAACGCGAGCATCCAACGCGGAGCATGCTTGACCGTGACTTCGGAGCGCCCCAGCTTGAGCTTTCGGGTGCGACCGGAGGTCAGGTAGACCTCGCGGATCGGCACCTGCTGGGTCAGGCCTAGCGCATTGGCAGCGTTGGCACCGTGAGGCGTCACAACTTCACCACTTTGCGCGGCTAACGCCTGCACGACTTTCTCTGGCGCAGGCGCACGCGTGCCAAATCGACTCGACACCGGGGTGACGTAGGTTCCACGCGCGACGCGCAGCAACTTGCCTTCCTTGGTGAGGCGGCACAGCGCCTGATCAACGGCCGCCCGGCTGCCAAGGTGCAAGAACTCTTTGGGCGACAGCACGCCTCCCTCCGAAAGGGACTGGGCATGCAACAGGATGGATTCAGGCAGGCTGCTCACAATCGTGACCCCTATCAGAAATGTAGCGCAGTTTCTGACATTCAGCCGCCGCAGACTGGGGCCTGGGTCTCTACTAGATGCCATAATTATAGCGTTTTTCTGAAAATAATGCCGGAATATTGCACTTTCTTAAGAAAGATGTGATCTTGCTTCGGAAAGTGTGTAAATATTATGGCTGTTTTTGCCAAAAACACCTAGAATATCGGCTTCATGGCCAAGAAGACAGCCCCTTTGCTCCCAGCCACCGATGAACTGCTACGTCAGTTCGGCGGCCGCCTGCGCCTGGCGCGGCTGCGCCGGCGGCTCTCGGCCAAGCAGGTTGCCGAGCGAGCCGGGATGGCGCCCATGACGCTGCGCAGCCTGGAGCGCGGCGGGTCGGGGGTGACCATGGGTGCCTACCTCGCCGTCATGCAAGTGCTGGGCATCGAAAAAGACCTCGACTTGCTCGGTAAGGCCGACCCTGTGGGTCGCGAGCTCCAGGATGCGCAGCTGCCCGCGCACACCAAGACAACACGACCAAGCTTGTCGCCGTCAGCCAAACGGCCGGCGACGGCCAAGAGGCCGGTGCCGGTTGCTGGCGCCGCGGCGGAGCTTCGCCATGCCATCGAAAGCTCACCGCAAGAACAACTGCGCAAGCTATTCGATTCCCTGCCCAGCGAGCAGATGCGCAAGGCACTTGAAGCACTGCCGGAAACACAGATGCGCAAGGCACTGGCCGCCATGCCGTCCGCGCACCTGCGTGAAGCCGTGGACCGGCTGGATGCCCCCAACAGGCAAATCAAGAAGCTGCTCAAGCCTTCTGAGGACGCGCGGGACTGGATCAAGAAGAGCGGCTTCGCCAGCGCCGATGCACTTGCTGGCTTGATTGACCCCTCGGTGTCGCTGAAGAAAGGGCGTTGAGCCCATGGCAGCGACCATCGCCGTCTATGCGGACTGGGTCGGCCTCGCAGAGCCGCTACGGCTGGGGTGGCTGCATGCCAGGCGCGGAGCAGGCCGGGAGGTTTTCGAGTTTGAGTTCGACGCCGCGGCGCTGGCCCACCCCGCCGCCGGGAACTTGCACCTGGATCCCCGGCTGGGCCTCTTCGAGGGCCGGCAGCACCCGCCGCAGGGTCACGAGACCTTCGGCGTGTTCGCCGATGCGAGCCCGGATCGTTGGGGCAGGTCGCTGATGCGCCGCCGGCTAGAGCGCGCGCAGCGGGCAGGGCAGGTGGGCAAGGCCGTGCGCCTGCATGAATCGGACTACCTGCTGGGCGTGCACGACGCCTATCGTTCCGGGGCGCTGCGCTTGCGACTTGATGACGCCGGCGATTTTCTGGACAACCAGCACGGCGCGGCAGCGCCGCCATTCGTGCAACTGCGCGAACTGGAAGCGGCCAGCCTGGCGCTGGAGCGCGATGAGGACAACACCTCTGCGGCGGGCGACGACTGGCTGCGCATGCTGATCGCACCCGGCGGCTCGCTCGGCGGTGCGCGGCCCAAGGCCAGCGTGGTCGATCCACAGGGGCAGTTGTGGATTGCCAAATTCCCGAGCCTACGCGACGAGCACGACGTGGGCGCCTGGGAACTGGTGGTGCAGACCCTCGCGAAGGGCTGCGGCCTCGCCGTGCCACAAAGCCTCGCACGCAAATTCGCGAGCCCGCACCACACCTTCCTGGTGAAGCGCTTCGACCGTACGTCAGACGGCCGGCTTCACTTCGCCTCGGCGATGACGCTCACCGGCCGCTTGGATGGCGACGATGCATCGACAGGTGCGAGCTATCTGGAGATCGCCCGCGTGCTGATCGATCACGGCGCGCACACTGTCGCCGATTTGCGCGAGCTGTGGTCGCGCATCGTGTTCAACATGCTGGTCTCCAACACCGACGATCACCTGCGCAACCACGGCTTCATCCTCGTGCCCGGCAAGGGCTGGCGCCTGTCCAATGCCTACGACATGAATCCTGTGCCCGAGGCGCAAGGCCTCAAGCTCAACGTCAGCGAGGCCGACAACGCGATGGATCTCGATCTGGCGCGTTCGGTGGCGCCATACTTTCGGGTCTCCAAGAAGCTGGCCGACGAGATGGTGTCGCGCAGCCAGGCCGTGGTGAAGCAGTGGCCCAAGATCGCCGACAGCCTGAAAATTCGTGTTCGAGAGCAGGAGCGAATGGCTCCAGCGTTCCAGCTCGCTGGCTGATCAGACCATCTGCTAGCCTTGGCAGAACAGCACCCAGTGTCCCGGAAAGATGCTATGTGGGACTACCCGAGAGAGACCCGTTTAGCTACAACGGGATTTCCTTAACTTCTTGGCAAAGGAGATGGAAATGTCGACAACCCAAGCAGTCCCACAACGTGAGGATACGGCGATCCAGGGCGATCTGTACATGAGCTTCGAGCTCGGCGACAAGGCCTGGAAGCTGACAGCGAGCGATGGCCACCGCGGCGCGAGCCGGTACACCGTGGACGCCGGCGACACGGCCGCCGTTACGCACTGCATCGGCCAGGCCCGAGAGCGCTGCAAGCTCGAGCCGCAGGCCACGGTGCACGCCTGCTACGAAGCCGGGCGCGACGGCTGGTGGCTGCACCGCTGGCTGATCGAGCAGAGTGTCGACAACATCGTGGTCGACTCCGCGAGCATCGAGGTGAACCGGCACGCCAGGCGGGCCAAGACCGACCGGATCGATGGCGACAAGCTTCTGGCGATGCTGCTGCGCCACCATCGCGGCGAGCGCGTGTGGTCGGTGGTGCATGAGCCCACGCCCGAGGACGAAGACGCGCGCCGCACGCACCGCGAGCTCGCCCGGCTGACGCAGGAGCGCACCTCACACACGAATCGCATCAGCTCGCTGCTGGTGCTGCAGAACCTGCGCCCGCACGTCATCATCGGCGGGCGCGACTGGGCCGCCTGGTGGACCCGTCATGGCGAGCAGGTGCCGCCTGTCTTGCGCGCCGAGATCGAGCGCGAGCACGCAAGGCTGTCGTTGGTCAAGCAGCAGGTGAAGGTATTGGAGGCTGCGCAGCGCCAAGAGGTGGAGGCCGGCCGGCACCCGCTGGTGGCCCAGCTGACCCAGCTGCGCGCCATCGGACGCAAGAGTGCCTGGGTGCTGGACAAGGAGCTGTTCGGCTGGCGGCACTTCGCCAACCGGCGCGAGCTCGCCGGCTGCCTGGGGTTGGCACCCACGCCTTATGCCAGCGGCGACAGCCAGATCGAGCAAGGCATCAGCAAGGCGGGCAACAAGCGAGCGCGCGCGTTGCTGGTCGAACTCGCCTGGAGCTGGCTGCGCCTGCAGCCCGACAGCGCCCTGACCCAGTGGTTCAACCGGCGCTTCGCTGGCGGGGGCAAGCGCATGCGTCGCGTAGGCATCATCGCCTTGGCGAGGAGACTGGCGATCGCACTGTGGCGCTATTTGCAGTCCGGCGAGATTCCTGCCGGTGCCGCGCTTAAGCCAGCCGCTGCCTGAATTCCCGAGCAGCTTTGCTCCAACGCACGCAGCCCAAGGAACGCATTCATCGGGATCAAAGGTCGACGCGCCCGCGGCTTCCCAGGGTCACTGCGTAGAAGTGACCGTCACGAAAGATGGGGCGCCTCGGTAACGGGGGTATTGCCAGTGTGCTTCGCGCGCATGCAGCATGAGGTGCAGGGCGTTCACGCCCTGCACGGATAGAAGGTCGTCCGAGCATTGGCTCGAACGCTCGGAACACCCCGACCTCGGATCAGGATGCGTTACCAATGCCACGGCTCAACTGTCTCATCCGCTCAGCAACACCCGGGAGGCCGCCGCCATGAAAGACTGTTGATCAAAAAAATGGCTTGACAAAAGAGTCCCCATAGAAGGGAAGCCGAAGATGTGCAGAATGCTGTTACAAACCTCGGCGTTCGTTGAATCGCAACCTGCCGACTCTCCACTCGTTTTGTGGTGTCACTTCACGGCGCCAACTCTAGAGTTATGTAACCGCAGCAAGCGCAGCAAAGGCTCGCTTGGTACACCACAACCGAAACAATGATCGCCGCGCCGTTCGCTCGGGGAATCTCGCGTTGCCTCCTCTCTTCATTCCATTCGTCTTTGGCTATGGAATCGAGATATTGTTTTCTCTGTTTGACCGTGTCGTTCGCACATTCACTCAGCCGGAATCCGCAGATGGGCGTCCAGTCCGATCTGCATGGGTCGCGTCCCATTCCGTGGTGTAGCTCCACAGCCCGGAGAAGGCTGAGCTGCACGGTACTCAGCGTGCCACTGCGGACAGCCGAGTGGGCGCAGTATCGCTCAGGGTCTGCAAGCCCTCCAACTGCATGTAGCGCCGGTTGAGGGACCACTCGTCGTTCTGCTCGAGCATCATGGCGCCGACGAGCCGCGTGATCGAGGCGTCGTTGGGGAAGATGCCCACGACGTTCGTGCGTCGCTTGATCTCGGCGTTCAGCCGTTCCAGGGGGTTGGTCGAGTAGATCTGCGTCCAGTGCGCCCGTGGGAATGTCATGAAGGCCAGCACGTCGTTCTCCGCGTCGTCCATCAGCGAGCCGAGCTTGGGGAACTTGTCTCGGAGCTGATCGGCCACCGACCGCCATTGCGCGCGCGCTGCATCGGCCGAGTCCTGCACGAACACCGTGCCGATGGCGGCCGAGACCATGCGCCGCTGCGTCTTGCCGGCATGCGCCAGAGCGTTGCGCATGAAGTGCACCCGGCAACGCTGCCAGGTGGCCTTCAGCACCTTCGCGGCGGCCGCCTTGATGCCCTCGTGGCTGTCGCTGATCACGAGCTTCACACCGCGAAGACCTCGACGGTTCAGGCTGCGCAGGAACTCGGTCCAGAAGGGCTCGGCCTCCGAGGCGCCGACCTTCAAACCCAGCACCTCGCGCTGGCCGTCGGTGTTCACGCCCACCGCCACTATCACCGCCACGCTCACGATGCGCCCGGCCTCGCGCGTCTTCACGTAGGTGGCATCGATCCACAGGTAGGGCCAGTCGCCCTCGATCTGACGCCCCAGGAAGGCGTTGACGCGCTCGTCGAGCTCGCCGCACAGGCGGCTGACCTGGCTCTTGGAGACGCCGCTCATGCCGAGCGACTTGACCAGGTCGTCCACCGAGCGGGTGGAGATGCCTTGCACGTAGGCTTCCTGGATGACGGCCGTGAGCGCCTTCTCGGCGGTGCGCCGGGGCTCCAGGAATTCGGGGAAGTAGCTGCCCTGGCGCAGCTTGGGGATCTTCAGCTCGACGCTGCCCGCGCGCGTGTCCCAGGTGCGCTCGCGGTAGCCGTTGCGGCTGTTGAGCCGTTCGGCGGGATTCTTCTCGTCGTAGGCGGCGCCGCAGCGGCCGTCGACATCGAGCTCCATCAGGCGCTGGGCCATGAACTGCACCATCTGGCGCAGGACGTCGACGTCGGCTCCCTTCTCGGCGAGCTCGGCTAATGCCATAGTGGCGGTGGTCATTGTGATTTCCTTTATGGACAGGTTTGGTGGGTCGCACCCCAAACTTATCCGGACTTCACGATGGCCACCCCCGAAGGGAGCGGTCGCTGCGCGGCAAGCCGCTTCGGGCTACGCCCTACGCGCCTTGCCGCGCAGCGAGTGAAAGAAGACTTACACCACTTCCCGGGACATCAACTCTGCATGACTGAGGCTTCCGGCTCCCCCGACACTCGGACGACACGCTGTGCGAGGGGCGGAGGACGCCTGGACAGGCCCCAAAGAACCTCAATTCATTCCCACTCAATGATTTCCGATGACCGAAAACCCGCATGGATGCTTGCTTTGAGAGGTCGGGGCATCGTACTTTACCGTCACTTTTACCGTCGAAAAACGAACGCTTTTGCTGGCGCGGGAGATGGACTCGGTTTGCGGGCGGCTACTCCAGCGCATCGATCGGGATGATTGGCATCTATTGAGGACTATTGGATCGCGCCCTCAACCGTATCCAAACGATTGATTCAAGAATAGTGGCTGCGCTGCGGAGTGCTTCCTTCAGCCCATGGATGGGGGTCTCCATCGTCTTGTGGACGCGCACACCCGAACGGCCGACTAACCTGACTTGAGGCGTCTTACCCCGAGCGCCACCGTGAAGAACCACCCGAGGAGTACCTGACCATGGCAAAGACCAAGAGGAGTACAGCGTCGTCCTCTGACGGCGACGCGCGCAAGTCGGTCATCGTGACCTTCAAGCCGAAGGAGACGCGGCGCAACAAGTCGGCCGACAAGATGGAGATCCTTGCCTCGAGCTGTCCACGCGCCGGCAACCTTTTCATCTACGATGTCGCCGGCGCCGACGCGTTCACCGTCGGCGCCCCGGGCCTGCCGACATCGATCGAGAGCGACAGCATCGGCTTCGACATCAACCTCTACGAGGCACCGATCGTCACGTTGAAGCTGTCGGATAGCGAGATCAAGGCGCTGAAGAGCAACCCCGACGTCTCCGCGGTCGAAGACGACGGCTGGGCCCATGCGCTCCCGCTGCAGAACTTGGTGTTCGAGGGGCAGCCGTCGGTGCAGGCCGAGACGGTGCCGATCGGCGTCTCGCAGATCCAGGCGGTGCCGGCCTGGGGTTGCTCGCGCGGTCGCGGCATCAAGGTCGCGGTGCTCGACACCGGCATCGATTGGAACCATCCGGATCTGCGGCCGAACGTGCGCAGCGCGATCAGCTTCGTGCCGGGCGAAACGGCGATGGACGGCAACAGCCACGGCACGCACTGCTCAGGCACCATCGCTGCGGTGATCAACGGCGCCGGCGTCGTCGGTGTGGCACCTGAGGCCTGGCTCTATGGGATCAAGGTACTGGCCAACAGCGGCAGCGGCCAGTTCAGCTGGATCATCGCCGGCATCAACTGGGCGATCCAGAACAAGATGCAGATCGTCAGCATGAGTCTGGGCGCGAGCAGCGCGCCAGCGGCGCTTGAAGCGATCTGCAACGCCGCGTTCAACGCCGGTGTGCTGCTGGTCGCGGCAGCCGGCAACGCCGGACCGCCGCCGGCCGGCCAGCCGACTTCGGTGGGCTTTCCGGGGCGCTACAGGAATGTGGTCGCGGTCTCGGCGATCGACAGCAACAACGTCATCGCGCCGTTCAGCAGCCGCGGGCCGGAGGTCGAGATCTGCGCGCCGGGCGTGCAGGTGCTGTCCACCGTGCCCGGCGGCGGCTACGGTCAGAAGAGCGGCACCAGCATGGCCTGCCCGCATGTCGCCGGCGCTGCGGCAGTGATCTGGGGCGCGCACCGATTCGCCACCAACGTGCAGATATGGAACCTGCTCGGGGCGAGCGCCGACAACCTCGGCAACCCGGGCTGGGACTCGCAGTACGGCTACGGCCGCGTCGACGTGGACCAGGCCGCACTGGCGGTGGTGCCGGCGCCAGCGGTTCAGTTGCGGCCCTGAGGCGCGGCGACGCAGCAGCCGATGCAGGTGCTGATCCTTCCGCTGGTGCCCGACGCGCCGCTGCCGCGGCGCGCGCAGGCGGCCTCCCGGTCACCTGGACGCCCAGGCTACGGCGTGCAGGAGCAGTGCCTGCCGTTTACCGCGGCCGCCGGGCTCGGCCTGCTGGTGCCTGCGCCGTTCGACTTCGGCCTGTGCCTGCCGGCTGAGGTGCCGCCGCTCGCGCGCGCCTTCAGGCCGCCACCCGCGGCCGATGTCGCCGGCGACCGACGGACGTTCTACGTGTGCGACCGGCCGTCAAGCCGCTTCACAGGCAATGCGTTCACCTTCGACGCCTTGCCTTTCGACGACGAGCAAGGGCAGCGCCGCGAGATACGCCCGGTGCATCCCGGATTGAGTTTCTTCGATCGTGAAGACCAGGCGCACCTGTTCAAGTTGCACCTGCCCTGGTTGCTGCGCACGCCGCCGCAGGTGGACAGCTTCTTCGGCCAGCCGATCAACCGTCCGGTGCCGGTGGCAATGCACGTCGGCCTGGTCGAGACCGACTGGTACGCGCATCCAGTGAACCTGGTGTTGCTGCGGCCTGCCGAAGGATCGCTGCATGTGCGCGCCGGCGACACCGTCGCTCAGGTGAATTTTGTCGCCCGCGCCGCCCGTCGCGTCGATCCCGAGATACTTCCGCGCGACGGCAGCACGGCCCACGCGCTGCACAACGAGTTGCTGCAATGGCACATCGCGCATGGCCGCGATCGCAGCGCCTATCGGAGGCTTGCGCGCAGCGAGCAGGGCCGACTCTTCGAGGCTCAGAGCAACGGCGCCGGACCTTGAGCCCATGCCGGCACAACGACGCGATGGGAAGAGCGACGGGCTCAGCCGCCGTCAGCGAACGCATCGAGCGCCTCGGCCAGTCCGTCGTACTCGATGCACTCCACCATCGGATGCGCCGCCAGGTCCAGTACCTGGCGTGCCGTCATCTCGCCGGCGACCATGCGGATCACTTCGATCTCTTGCGTCGCTACAAACGGCACGACATCGGCCGCCTTCGCGCCGGGCGCGAGCGTGACGATGAACTGGAGCTTCAGCTTTGGATGCCTGACAGCCAAGCGGGTGAGCACTGAGGCCGTGCGCGGTTCGAGAGGGTGTTTCATCGCGGCGATCTGATTGGCGGGGCTGGCGGATCCATGCTATCCCCGCCAAGAATAGTCGGGTTGCTCGAGCTGGCTTTGACCTGGACCTGCAGCGCGCAACCATGCGGCGAGTCGCGTGTCTTCGAAGTGTGGTGTAGATCATTGGTATTCAGGAATGCTCCCTGCTTGCTTGCGCAGCGCAGATCAGGGAAGCTCCTGCCACGTCGGTGCGCCGGCTCGCCTATCGAATGAATCCATCCGTTCTAAAAAACCGCCGCATCAGCCTGAATACGCGCCTGAGTCTGGGCGTCGCTGCGGTGGTGCTGGCAGCCACGTTCACGATTGCGACGATCGCGTTGCACCTGGTCAAGGCCAGCATGCAGGCGTCGATTGCGAACGAGCAGTTCGCGCGCGTATCGACCATTGCGGAGGCGGTAGACCAGAAGTTCGCGAGCCGGCGAACCCTGCTGAAGACCTTCGCCGAAAGCGTGGAGACGCAGGGATTCACGAACGGTGCGCCGCTGCAGGCCTTCCTGAAACAACACGAGTCCCTTCGAGCAGCCTTCGACAACGTCGCCCTCCTGGACCTCGATGGCAATCTGGTGGCCAACTTCAACGGCGCGCAACAGATCGGCCGGTTGAACATCAAGGACCGTGCGTATTTTTCGGACACGGTCAGATCCATGGCCGGCGTGATCTCGCAACCGTACCGCAACCGGATCAACGGCCTGGCGCAGGTGGCGATCACGGAACCCGTGATGGACGGTACCGGAGGCGTGCAGTTCGTGATCTCGGGCTCCATCAACCTGAAGGAACGGAATATTCTGGGCTCGCTCGCCGACATCAAGTTCGGCGAGACCGGCTACCTGTTCATCACGACCACGGACGGCGTCGTGGTCGACCATCCCCGCGAGGCGCGCGTCCTGAACCGCTCCAGCGCAGAGGACGCTGGCAACCCTGAAATCGATCGCGCGATCGGGGGCTTCGAGGGCAAGACCGAGGGGCTCAACGATGCCGGCGTGCATGGCTTGTACGCCTTCAAGCGCATCCGCCACGCCAACTGGGTTCTGGGCTCGATGTATCCGCGCCAGGAGGCCTTCGCCCGGATCGATGCCATCGAGCGCGCGGCCTGGGGCGGGGCGCTCGTGCTTGCCCTGCTGGCGGGCACGCTGGCGCTGGTCGTCGTGCGACGCCAGCTGAAGCCGCTGACGGAACTGCACCGGCACATGCGGGATGCGCAAGCCGCACCCGCCGAAGTTGCAACGCCACGCAGTTACCCGCGCGATGAGATCGGCGATCTTTCGCGAACCTTCGACGAGCTGATGCGAGAGCGGCAATCCAGCGAAAAATTCCTGCGCGACATCACCGACCACCTCCCCGCCATGGTGTCGCATGTGGATGCCCATGGACGCTTCGGCTTCGTGAATGCCCGCCTGTGCGACAAGCTGGGCCGCAGCGCATCCGAGCTCGTCGGCCAACCCGCGCAAGGCATGCACGGCGCGGACGACAGCGTCATTCCGGACCGCTACCTCCAGCGGGTGTTGGCCGGCGAGCCCGTGACTTTCGAGCGAAGAGGCTCGGTGAGGGGCGGCGAGCAGGCGCGTTTTTTCCAGACCGATCTCATCCCGGATCGCGATCGATCGGGATCGGTCCGCGGCTACTACGCGATGACCTCCGACGTGACGGAGCGCAAGCGCATCGAGCTCAGTCTCGCGCACAGCGAGGCGCAGATCCGCACCATTGCGGACAGCATTCCGGCACTGGTTTCGCACGTCGACGCTTCGTTGCGGTACACCTTTGTCAACGCCCACATCAAGGCGCTGCACAAGAACGACGCGATGGCCGGCAGGTTGATGCCCGAGGTTCGCGGGAAGGCGGACTTCGCCGTGGTCGAGCCTTACTACCGCCGTGCGCTCGCGGGCGAAACCGTGATCGTCGAAAAAAGCGGCGATTCGGCGCTGGGCATCGGCGACCGGACCTACAAGGCCCACTACATCCCCGACCAGGACGATGTCGGCATGGTGCAGGGCGTGTTCGCAATGACCTTCGATATCACCGACGAGGTCAGGGTACGCAAGGCGCTCAGCGAGCAGGAGAAGCGGCTACGCGACGTCACCGACAGCATTCCGGCGCTGGTGGGTTATTTCGATCGCGAGGAGAACTGCCACTTCGGCAACAGTCGGGCGCGGCAGATGGCCGGCTTGGGCGATGGTCCGCTCGACGGCGTGACCTTGCGGTCCGCGGTGGGCGAGGAGGTGTACGCGCAGCACGTGCCGCACATTCCCATGGTGCTGGCAGGAAAGGCGGTGCGCTTTCCAGTCCAGGCGCCGCTTCGCGGCAAGGACGGCTACTTCCAGGTGAATCTGATCCCGGACAAGGATCTGCAGGGGCAGGTGCTGGGCTTCTACCTGATGACCTTCGACATCACCGCGCTGAAGGAAGCGGAGCTGCGCCAGGCTGAAAGCGAAATGCGCTTGCGCACCATCACGGACAACCTGCCGGCGCTGATCACGTACATCGACCGCGAGCAGAAGATCACTTTCGCGAACGCGACCTACCGCGAATGGCTGGGACTCGATCCGTCCGCGCTCGTGGGCCGCCATATCCGCGACGTGGCAGGCCCCGAGCTGTACCTGGCCCGCAAGGCCATGCTCGAGCGTGCGCTGGCGGGCGAGCGTGTCGAATTTGAAGCCAAGACCAAGAGAGAGGATTTCGATCGCATCACCCACGTCATCTACGTGCCCCACATCGGCGTCGACGGCTCGACGCATGGCATTTTCTCGCTCAGCCTGGACATCACTGCGCTCAAGCAGGTGGAGCGCCAGCTGATCGAGCTGGCGCGGGTCGATACGCTGACCGGCTTGCCGAACCGGCTCGCCTTCAACGAGTATCTGCCGAACGCCATTGCGCGTGCCAGGCGCACGGGCAGCACCATCGCGCTGATGTTTCTGGACATCGACCATTTCAAATCGATCAACGACACGCTCGGCCACGCGGCTGGCGACGAGGTACTGAGCGAATACGCAGGACGCCTGCTGGCCAGCGTGCGCAGCACCGACACCGTGGCGCGGCTCGCCGGCGACGAATTCGTCATCGTGCTCGAGAACCCGAGCACGCAGGAGGCGGCCGCGGCGGTGGCGCGGAAGATCGTCGGACGGGTCAACGCTCCGGAGTTCCAGGTCGATGGCCGGCTGCTGGATGTCACGACGAGCATCGGCATCGCATTTCATGAAGCGACCGATTCTTCCGTCACGGCCGAAGAACTGCTGGCGCTTGCGGACGCCGCGCTCTATGGCGCAAAGGCGGCCGGGCGCAACAGGTTCGAGTTCTCCGCTGACAATTTCGCCGGGGTGGCCCAGAATCCCCAGCGCCAATCGAACAGGAGCTAGAGGCCATGCCGTCTGCCGAAGTTGTTACGCCAGAGCAGTTGTTGAAAGAGATCGCAGCGCAAGGCCGCATGCCGATCGTGCGGATAGGTCAGGCGCTGGTGTCCCTGGGCATGGTCACGGACGAACAGTTGAGCGCCGCATTGGCGCAGCAGCAGCTCGATCGCAGCGTGCCGCTGGGCGAGACCCTGGTGCGCATGGGTGTGGTCAGCCGTGCCCAGCTGCAGACTGCGCTGGTGCGAAAGATGGGCTACCCCCTCGTCAATCTGCATCTGTTCCCGGTCGCTGCCGAAGCCCTGCGCAAGATCAGCCATGGCGTCGCGCGGCGCTTGCAGGTGATGCCGCTGATGATTCACGAGGGGCGTCTCATCCTCGCGCTCGACGATCCGGCTGGCCGGCATGCCGCCATCGACGAAGTGGAGTTCATCGCCGAGATGAAGGTGGTCCCGGTGCTCGGACAGTGCGGCGACCTGGACGGCGTGCTGCACAAGGCGTACGAGAAGATCGGCGCGCCGGCGGACGGACGCTCGGCAGCTGCCGACCCGATGGCCATCGACTTCGACCTGGCCGGCACCAGCGAACTGCTGGAGACCCTCGAGAAGGAAGGCCGCGCGCCTCCGGTCGACGAAGAGGCGCCGATCGAGCAATCGGACAACTCGCTGGTGCGGATGATCAACAGCATGATTCTCGAAGCGCACCGCGAGGGCGTGTCGGACATCCATATCGAGAGCTATCCGGGGCAGGAGAAAACCCGCATCCGTTTTCGCCGCGACGGAAGGCTCTACACCTATCTGGAACTCCCATCCAGCTACCGCAACGCGATCGTCGGACGCGTGAAGATCATGTGCGACCTCGACATCAGCGAGAAGCGCAAGCCGCAGGACGGCAAGATCAATTTCGCCAAGTTCTCGCCGCAGCATCACATCGAACTGCGCGTGGCGACCGTCCCGACCAGCAACGGCCTGGAAGACGTGGTGATGCGCATTCTTGCTTCGGCCAAGCCCGTCGCGCTGGACCAGCTCGGGCTTTCGGAGCGCAATCTTGCGCGCTTCACCGCGGCGGTCGAGCGCCCCTACGGCATGGTGCTCTGCGTCGGCCCCACCGGTTCGGGCAAGACCACGACCCTGCACTCGGCGCTCATGCACATCAACACGCCGGAACGAAAGATCTGGACCGCCGAAGACCCGATAGAGATCACGCAGGCGGGCTTGCGGCAGGTGCAGGTCAACCCCCGCATCGACTGGACCTTCGCCAAGGCCTTGCGGGCCTTCGTGCGCGCAGATCCGGACGTGATCATGGTCGGCGAGATCCGGGACGAGGAAACCGCCAAGACCGCGATCGAGGCATCGCTGACCGGCCACCTCGTGCTCTCGACCCTGCACACCAACAGCGCGCCCGAAACCGTGACGCGGCTCCTGGACATGGGGATGGACCCCTTCAACTTTGCCGACTCGCTGCTGGCGGTGCTGGCGCAGCGGCTGGTGCGCCGCCTCTGCACCCACTGCATCAGCAGCCGCCCCGCGAGCCCGGAAGAGACCGAGGAACTGCTGGCCGACTACCTGCACGCGTTCGCGAAGAAGGATTCGCCGGCCGAACGGGAGGCCGTGCTCAATTCCTGGCAGCGCCGCCATGCCCGCGATGGGCGGCTCATGCGCTTCGCGAGCGCCGGATGCAAGCACTGCGACGACACCGGGTTCAAGGGACGCGTCGGCATCCATGAGCTGATGGTGATGTCGAAAACGCTGCGCCGCCTGGTGCAAAACGGCGCTCGCGCGGAAGAACTGCAGGAAGCGGCGCTGCGCGAAGGCATGCGCACCCTGCGTCAGGACGGCATCGCCAAGGTTCTTTCAGGGCAAACGACGATCGAGGAAGTGCGCGCGACCAGCAACGTGTGAAGGCTCACGCGGCGTCCCATGCCACGGACGGCAACGCCGCGACGGCAGGCCTGGCAAACAGGTAGCCCTGGAACAGATCCACGCCCAGCGCGCGCAGCACGCGAACTTCTTCCGAAGCTTCGACACCTTCCGCGATCACCCTGATTTCAAGCTCCTCGCAGGTGGCGACGAAGCCTTTCACGATGGTCACCCGGACGGGATCGATGTGGATGTCCCGCACCAGGCTTATGTCGATCTTCACCACATCGGGCTGAAAGGCCGCGAGGAGCTCGAAGCCGGCGTAGGCGGAGCCGAAGTCGTCGATGGCAGAGGTGAAGCCGTAGCGTTTGAAGGTGCGGAAGGCCGCCGCGAGACCGGGCAGGTCCTCGACGCGCTCGCCCTCGGTGATCTCGAACATCAGGCGGTTGATCGGAAAGTTGCAGCGCTTGGCCGTTGCCATGGCGGTACGAAAGCATTCTTCCTGCCCGGCCACGTCGTTGGGCATGACGTTAAGGCTGAGCTTGGATTCCATGCCCAGCGCCGAGGCCATCTCGATGGCCCGCACGCGGCAGGCTTCGTGGAAGGCAAAGCGCTGTTGCGGGCCCACGCGCCCAAGCACTTCGGACGCGCCTTCTCCGGACAGGCCGCGCACCAACGCTTCATGGGCAAAGATTTCCCGCCGGGCGAGGTCGACGATCGGCTGGAAGGCCATCGTGAACCCCGAGTCGAAGCCAGGGGAGTCGGCAACGGCGGTTGTTTCGGCTGTCACTGGCATGGACCTCGCAGGCGGTGTTGGTAGAGGCTGCATTGTGCTGGCGAGCCTGTGTAGTCCGGTGGCGCAAAAATACAAAGTGACCACAGGCGAGCGAAAAGTCGCACCTTGGTATTACTTCACCCGTTGCTTCACGAGCTTCCGCGCCAGCGTGCGCCGATGCATGCCGAGGCGCCGGGCCGTTTCGGAGATGTTGAAGCCGGTCTCGGCCAGCGTTTCGTGGATGCGCTCCCATTCGAGCGTCTTGATCGAGGTCGAGCGCTCGGTCAGTTCGACCTCAACATCGCCCTCGGCGCGGCCGAAGGCGGCCTCGATGTCGTCGGTGTTGGAGGGCTTGGCCAGGTAGTGGCAGGCACCGAGCTTGATGGCTTCCACGGCGGTCGCGATGCTGGCGTAGCCGGTGAGCACGACGATCAGCATCTGCGCGTCGTGCGCATGCAGCATCTGGACGCAGGCCAGCCCGGAGGCGCCGCCGGCGAGCTTGAGGTCGACGACCGCATAGCCTGGCGAGTGGGTCTTCAGGATCTCCGTCACCTGCTCGGCGGCCGTGGCCTGCAGCACCGTGTAGCCGCGGCGCTCGAAAGAGCGGCACAGGGTGCGCGCAAAGGCCGCATCGTCCTCGACGATGAGCAGCAGTCGTTCGTCAGTTTCCATTGCCTGCGATCTCCTCGAATTGGATCGCCGCCAGCGGCAGGCGCAGTGTCACGGCGGCACCACCTTCCGGCCGATTGTGCGCCGCCACGCTGCCGCCCAGGGTGCGCGCCACGTTGACGACCAGGAACAGGCCCAGGCCGCCGCCGGGGCGCCCCTTGCTTGACTGATAAGGCTTGCCCAGCTGCGCCAGCATCCCGGGTGCGAAGCCCGGGCCGGCATCGGACACGGTCAGGACCAGATCGTCGCCATCGCGCGCCGCATCGAGGCCGACCCAGCCCGGCGAGGCCTCGAGCGCGTTGTCGAGCACGTTGTAGATGGTCTGCTTGAGCGCGGAGTCCGAGACGATGGGCAGGTCGTCGCCGAAGGTGTTGGCGTAGGCCAGCGCGCCGGGCGAGCGCGTGGTGCGCCATTCCGCGACCAGGCCGTCGAGGAAGGCGCGGACGGTGGTCTGCACCGGCGACTCGCCGCGCGCTTCGCCGGCCGACAGCAGGATGCCGCTCACGATGGTCTTGCAGCGCGCCACCTGGGCCTGCATCTCCTCGATCTCCTGCCGTAGCTCGGGCTCGGCGGCAAAGGGCTGCATGCGCTGCCAGTCGCCGAGGATCACCGACAGCGTCGCCAGCGGCGTGCCGAGTTCATGGGCCGCGCCGGAGGCCAAGAGGCCCATGCGCACGATGTGCTCCTCCTCGGCGGCGCGCTGGCGCAGGTCCGCCAGGTGCGCGTCGCGCGCCCGCAGGTTGCGGCTGATGCGCGTGATGAAGATTGCCAGCAGCGCCGCGTTGAGCGCGAAGCAGATCAGAAGCCCCTGGATGTACGGACTGGCGAGCCCGCGCGCATTGTCCATAGGAATCGCCAGCGGGCGATGGACGAAGGTCAGGCCCATGAAACAGGCGGCGGTGACGGCGACCATGGTGCGGGTGTAGCCGGGGCGCAGCAGCACGGCGCCGAGACTGACCTGCAGCAGGTACAGGAAGATGAAGGGGTTGGTGGCGCCGCCGCTGAGATAGAGCTGGACGGTCAGCGTGCCGACGTCGACCAGGAGTGCGATGAAGAGCTCGCCGTCCGCGACCTCCTGCCGCCGGCGCCAGCGCAGCAGGCTGAAGAGGTTGAAGGCCACGAGAAAAGCCAGCGCCGCCCCCATGTGGTCCAGCGGCAGGCGGATGCCGAAGCCGAAGTGGACGATGGCGATGGTCAGGATCTGGCCGCCGACGGCCATCCAGCGCAGCTGGATCAGCTGCTGCATGTTCTTCAGGCCTGCCGAGTCGCCGGGTTCAGTGTTCTGCTGCATCCCTCTTTGCTCTCGTTGCGATGCGCTCCGTGCGCGCCACCAGCCAGGCCGCGCCCGCGACCATGAGGGCCAGCGCATACCAGGTGATGGCGTAGACCAGATGGTTGTTGGGGAAGGCGATCACCGTCAAGCCGGCGGCCGGCCAGCGCGGTTCGGCCGCTGCATTCGCCGGCTGCGGCGCAGGCGCATCCTCGTCCACGAAGAAGGGCGCCACCTCCGCCAGGCCGCGCGCCGCGGCGATGGCCTGCACGTCGCGCGAGAACCAGCGATCGGCTGCGGGATCGTTGCGGCGCAGGAAGCCGCCGCCGGGCTCGGTCATGCGCAAGAGGCCGATGAGGCTGACTTCGCCCGCCGCTTCACCGTCGGTGCGCTTCGCGCGCTCGCGCCGCTGCGGCGGCACGAAGCCGCGGTTGACCAGCACCACCGAGCCCTGCGCGGTCTGCAGCGGCGTCAGCACCCAGTGGCCGGCGCCGAGCACGGTCGAGGCCTGGACCAGGGTTTCACGCTCGTGGAGAAAGCGGCCGGTCAGCCGCACGTGCCGGTATTCGTCGTCGGCCGCATTCACGCGCGGCCATTGCGCGGGCGCGGGTGCATCCGCCGGCGGCGCATGCACGCGCCCTTCGACGCGATCGATCAGCTGGAGCTTCCAGCTGCGCCGCTCGAGCTGCCACGTGCCCAAGGCCAGGAACAGGATGAAGAGCAGGGCGCCGGCAACGGCGAGCATCGCCAGTGCCGGCCTGGAACGCGTTGCGCTCAAGGCGCGTTGCGCATCTCGTGCATCGAGGCCGGCATCATGTTGTGGTTGAGGTGGAACATCACCCACAGCGAGCCGCTCAGCGTGATCACGACCAGCACGATCGTGAAGATCAGCGCGAGCATGTTCCAGCCGCCCTGCGACTTGGCGTTCAGGTGCAGGAAGTAGATCATGTGGACCACGATCTGCACGGCCGCGAAGCCCAGGATGACGAAGGCCGTGAGGCCGGGCTTGTCGAACACCTTGCCCATCACCAGCCAGAAGGGGATGGCGGTCAGGATCACCGACAGGATGAAGCCGGTCAGGTAGCCCTTGAGGCTGATGTGCAGGTCCGCTTCGACGTGCGGGTCGTGTTCGTGAACGTCGTGCGCATCGCTCATGACAATGATCCGATCAGGTAGACGAAGGTGAAGACGCCGATCCACACGACGTCCAGGAAGTGCCAGAACATCGACAGGCACAGGAGCCTGCGCCGGTTCTCGGGGATCAGCCCGTGCTTGCCGACCTGGATCATCAGCGTGACGAGCCAGACGATGCCGAAAGTCACGTGCAGGCCGTGCGTGCCCACCAGCGTGAAGAAGGAGGACAGGAAGGCACTGCGCTGCGGGCCGGCGCCTTCGTGGATCAGGTGCGCGAACTCGTAGAGCTCGATGCCGATGAAGCCCGCGCCCAGCAGGCCGGTGAAGGCCAGCCAGGCCAGCGTCGCGCCGGTGCGCTTCTTCAGCATCTCGAGCATCGCGAAGCCGTAGGTGATCGACGACAGCAGCAGCAGCGAGGTGTTGAGCGCGACCAGCGGCAGCTCGAACAGGTCGGCACCCGAGGGGCCTGCTGCATAGCTGCGGCCCAGCACGCCGTACATCGCGAACAGGCAGGCGAAGACCAGGCAGTCGCTCATCAGGTAGAGCCAGAACCCGAGCAGCGTGCCGTTCTCGGGATGGTGCTCGTCCACGACGTGGAAGAGCGGGTTCGGTGCGGCGCTCACGGCGCCGTGGGGGGAGGGGACGGTGATCTCAGACATGGCCGGCCAGGAGTCGGGTGCGATCGCCTTCCGTGCGGACGACCTCGTCCACCGGGATGTGATAGTCGCGCTTGTAGTTGAAGGTGTGGATGATGGTCGCGAGCAGGAGCGCGGCGAAGGACACGCCGGCCAGCAGCCACATGTGCCAGATGAGCGCGAAGCCCATGGCGGCGCTGAGCATGGCCAGCACGAAGCCGGCGGCGGTGTTCTTCGGCATGTGGATCGGGGTGAAGCCTTCCAGCGGCCGCTCGTAGCCGCGCTGCTTCATGTCCCACCAGGCGTCGTTGTCGTGGATGCGCGGCGTGAAGGCGAAGTTGTAGGCCGGCGGCGGCGAGGAGGTGGACCACTCCAGCGTGCGGCCGCTCCACGGGTCGCCCGTCGTGTCGCGCAGCGATTCGCGCTTGCGGAAGCTGACGACCAGCTGGATGAGGAAGGAGAGAATGCCCAAGGCGATCAGGAAGGCGCCGAAGGCGGCGATCTGGAACCAGATCTGCAGCGACGCATCCTCGAAATGGCTCACCCGGCGCGTGACGCCCATCAGCCCGAGCACGTACAGCGGCATGAAGGCGAAGTAGAAGCCGGTCAGCCAGAACCAGAACGAGCACTTGCCCCAGAACGGGTCGAGCTTGAAGCCGGAGACCTTCGGGAACCAGTAGGTGATGCCGGCGAAGGCGCCGAACACCACGCCGCCGATGATCACGTTGTGGAAGTGCGCGATCAAAAACAGGCTGTTGTGCAGCACGAAGTCGGCCGGCGGCACCGCGAGCAGCACGCCGGTCATGCCGCCGATCACGAAGGTGACCATGAAGCCGATCGTCCACAGCATCGGCACCTCGAAGCGGATGCGCCCGCGGTACATCGTGAACAGCCAGTTGAAGATCTTCGCCCCCGTCGGGATCGAGATGATCATCGTGGTGATGCCGAAGAAGGAATTGACGCTGGCGCCCGACCCCATGGTGAAGAAGTGGTGCAGCCACACCAGGTACGAGAGGATGGTGATCACCACCGTCGCGTAGACCATCGACGCATAGCCGAACAGGCGCTTGCCGCTGAAGGTGGACACCACCTCCGAGAACACGCCGAACACCGGCAGGATCAGGATGTACACCTCCGGATGGCCCCAGATCCAGATGAGGTTGACGTACATCATCGGATTGCCGCCGAGCTCGTTGGTGAAGAAGTTCGTGCCGACGTAGCGGTCCATCGACAACAGCGCCAGCACCGCGGTGAGCACCGGGAAGGCGGCCACGATCAGCACGTTGGTGCAGAGCGCGGTCCAGGTGAAGACCGGCATCTTCATCAGGGTCATGCCGGGCGCACGCATCTTCACGATGGTCGCGATCAGGTTCACGCCCGACAGCAAGGTGCCGACCCCGGCGACCTGCAAGGACCATATGTAGTAGTCGACCCCGACGTCGGGACTGTAGGCAATGCCGGACAGCGGCGGATAGGCGAGCCAGCCGGTCTTGGCGAACTCGCCGACGAACAGCGACATCATCACCAGCACCGCGCCGCTCGCGGTCATCCAGAAGCTGAAGTTGTTGAGGAAGGGGAAGGCCACGTCGCGCGCGCCGATCTGCAGCGGCACGACGTAGTTCATGAGCCCGGTGACCAGCGGCATGGCGACGAAGAAGATCATGATCACGCCGTGGGCCGTGAAGACCTGGTCGTAGTGGTGCGGCGGCAGGTAGCCCGCCGCGTCGCCGAAGGCGATCGCCTGCTGCAGCCGCATCATGATCGCGTCGGCGAAGCCGCGCAGCAGCATCACCAGGCCGAGCACGATGTACATGATGCCGATCTTCTTGTGGTCGATGCTGGTGATCCAGTCGCGCCACAGCGTGCCCCAGACGCGGTAGTAGCTCAGCGCGCCCAGGAGGGCGAGGCCGCCCAGCACGACGGCGACGAAGGTCGCCATGAGGATCGGCTCGTGGTAGGGGATCGCCTCCCAGGTGAGGCGTCCGAAGACGAGCTTGGTCAGATCGGGATGGTCGGGCATCGTGATGAACGGATTACTGGATCGTCGTCCGGACGGCGAGCGGCGCCCCGGTCGGGTTGTCGATGGTGCAGATTTCAGCGGCGAGGGTGCGCATCGGCTGGCCTTGCTCGCCGCGCGGTACGGTCGTCATGGCCAGCGGGGACAAGCCGCCGCGGCCTGCGCCGCCGCTGGCATCGAGCGCCATCATGTGCTTCATGCACATCTTGCCGGGCTCCACGCAGCGGTTGACGATGGCGTCGTACAGGCCCGGCGCCACGCTGGCGTAGCGGCGCACCGGCTCGCGCTCGCTCGGGCGTTCGAGCTGCATGTAGCCCTCGCGGCTGAGCGCCTGGCCTTCGGCCTTGTTCTTCTGCACCCAGCGATCGAAGTCGGCACGGCTCATGCCGTGGAATTTGAAGCGCATGCCCGAGAAGCCGGCGCCGCTGTAGTTGGCGGAGATGCCTTCGTAGGTGCCGGCCTTGTTCATGACCGCGTGCAGCTTGGTTTCCATGCCGGGCATGGCATAGATCTGGCCGGCGAGCGCGGGGATGTAGAAGGAGTTCATGACCGACGAAGCCGTGATCCGGAACTGGATCGGCACGTCCACCGGCGCCGCGACCTCGTTGACCGTGGCGATGCCTTGCTCCGGATAAAGAAACAGCCATTTCCAGTCGAGCGCCACCACCTCCACCACCAGCGGCTTCGCGTTATCGGGCACCGGACGTCGCGAGTCGATGCGGTCGAGCGGCCGGTAGGGGTCCAGCGTGTGCGTGCTGATCCAGGTCAGCGCACCGAGCGCGATGATGATCAGGAGCGGCGCGGCCCAGATCACCAGTTCGAGCTGCGTCGAATGGTCCCAGTCCGGCTTGTAGGTGGCCTCGGTGTTGGACTCCCTGTACTTCCAGGCGAAGAAGAAGGTCAGGGCGATGACCGGCACGATGATCAGCAGCATCAGCATCGTGGACACCACGATCAGCCGGCCCTGCTGGGCGGCCACGTCGCCGGACGGGTTCAGCACCACCATGTTGCAGCCCGCCAGCAGGGCAGCGAGCACGAGGAGGGCCGGTCCGCGAAGGGTCTTGAGGAGTGGCATGCCTGGAGCGAGGAAAAAACGTAGGCCGCGGGAAAACGCGGATTGCGGATGAGCGCAAAATGTACGTCCATCGACCCTGTTTGGCGATTGGACGTTTTGTCCTATGGCGTAAAACCGCATCTGATGCGACCCTGAGCGACCTTGCAAGCCCCCCCTGAACCCGAAGCACGCACGATGTCCAGCATCAGCCACGCCCCTTCCGAACCCTCGTCCGAGACCCTCGAGAGGGATGCTCGCCTCATCACTGCCGACCATTCGAAGGTGGCGCCCGGGGAAATCGCGGTCGGTGTGGTCATCGGGCGCGCATCCGAGTACTTCGACTTCTTCGTCTATGGCATCGCGTCGGTGCTGGTGTTCCCGGCCCTGTTCTTTCCGTTCGAGGACCTGCTGGAAGGAACACTTTACGCCTTCGTGATCTTTTCCTTCGCCTTTATCGCACGGCCCTTCGGCACCGTGATCTCGATGGCGGTCCAGCGCCGCTGGGGGCGCGGCACCAAGCTGACCATGGCGCTGTTCCTGCTGGGCACCTCCACCGTCGGCATCGCATTTTTGCCCGGTTACGAGACCGCGGGTTTCGCGGCCATCGTGCTGCTCTCGATTTTCCGCATCGGCCAAGGGCTCGCGCTGGGCGGCTCCTGGGACGGCTTGCCCTCGCTGCTGGCGCTCAACGCGCCGCCGAACCGCCGAGGCTGGTATTCGATGCTGGGCCAGCTCGGCGCGCCGGTCGGCTTCATCATCGCCAGCGGTCTGTTCGCCTTCCTGTATGCCAGCCTGTCGCCGGCCGACTTCCTTTCGTGGGGATGGCGCTACGCTTTCTTCGTGGCCTTCGCCATCAATGTGGTGGCGCTGTTCGCGCGCCTTCGGCTGGTGGTCACGCACGAGTACGAGGTGTTGCTCGACGAGCAGGAGCTGGAACCCACCGACGTGGTCGAGCTCGTCCGCGCGCAGGGTTCCAACCTGTTGATCGGCGCCTTCGCCGCGCTGGCGAGCTATGCGCTGTTCCACCTGATCACCGTGTTCCCGCTGTCGTGGATCCGGCTGTATTCGGAGCAGTCCATCACCGAATTCCTCGGCATCCAGATCGTCGGCGCGGTACTGGCGGCCGGCGGCATCGTCGCCTCCGGATGGATCGCCGACCGCGTGGGTCGGCGCCAGACGCTGGGCGCGCTCGCGATCCTGATCGCGGTCTTCAGCGGCTTCGCGCCGATCCTGCTCGACGGCGGCACCGTGGGCCAGGACGTCTTCATCCTGGTCGGCTTCGTGCTGCTGGGCCTGTCCTACGGCCAGGCCTCGGGCACCGTGACCTCCAATTTCATCTCCAAGTACCGCTACACCGGCGCTGCGCTCACCTCGGACCTGGCCTGGCTCATCGGCGCCGCGTTCGCACCGCTGGTGGCGCTGGGCCTGTCGGCGCACTTCGGGCTCGCCTACGTCAGCGTCTATCTGCTGTCCGGCGCGGCGTGCACGCTGGCGGCGCTGGGCATCAATCGCGCGCTCGAGGCCCGCGAGCAGCCGTGACGCCCGTGCAGCCATCGTTCGACGGCGTGGCAGCTCGGCCACCGTCGACCGACCGGCTGTTCTTTGCGCTGCTCCCTGACGCGGCCGCCATCGCGCGCATCGAGAAGCTCGTGCGCGATCTGCAGAGCGATTTCGGGCTGAAGGGCAAGCCGCTCGGCGCAAAGCGCTTCCATGTGACGCTGCACGTCGTGGGCACCTTTGCGCGCTTTCCGCAGGAGCTTGCCGACGCGTCGGTCAGGGTCGCGCAAGCGGTGACCGCCATGCCGTCCTTCAAGCTCGGCTTCGACCGCGTCGGCAGCTTCTCGCGCAAGGCACGCAACATGCCGCTGGTGCTGCTGGGCGAAGACGGCTTGGTGACCGTGAAGACGCTGCAGCAAGCCCTGGACCGCGCGATGGCGCAGATCGGCCTCGGTCACGGCGGCCGCGAGCACTACACGCCGCACCTGACGCTGCTGTACGACGACCGCCACGTCGCCGCGCGACCGATCGAGTCCATCACCTGGACCGCGCACGAGTTCGTTCTCGTGCGCAGCCTGATCGGCCAGAGCCGGCACGAGGTGCTGGCGCGCTTGCCTTTGGGCGGCTGAGCGCGGAGTTCAGCCGCCGCGCTGCATCCGGTCCGCGACCCAGTCCACGAAGACCCGCACGCGCGGCGACAGCTGCCTGTGATGCGGATACATCACCGACACCGGCATCGGCGCAGGCCGGAACTCGGCCAGCACTTCGCGCAGCGTCCCGGCCGCGAGCTCCCGTTCCACGTGATAGCGCGGCATCTGCGCGAAGCCCAGGCCGGCCGCGCAGCAAGCCGCGTAGGCATCGGCATGGCTCACCGTCGCCGAGCCGCGCAACTGCATCGTGCGCCGCTCGCCGTCCACCATGAACTCGAAGGGCAGCACCTTGCCGCTGCCGCTCGCATAGTTGACCGCGCGGTGGGCCCGGAACTCCTCCGGCGTGCGGGGTTCGCCGAATTGTTCGAGATAAGCGGCGCTGGCGCAGGTCACCTGCTCGAGCAGTGCGACGCGCCGGCCCACCATGCTCGACTCGCGCGGCTCGCCGGCGCGCAGCACGCAGTCGATGCTTTCGCGCACCAGGTCCACCAGCCGGTCGCCGAGGCCGATCTCGACTTCGATGTCGGGGTAGCGCGCAAAGAACTCGCCGATGTGCGGCAGCAGGAAATGCATGGCGAGCGTGCCCTGCAGGTCGACGCGCAGCTTGCCCTTGGGTTTGGCCGCCGAACTGCGGAAGACCGACTCCGATTCCTCGAAATCCGACAGCAGTTGCTGGCAGCGCTGGTAGTAGGCCTCGCCATCCAGCGTGGCGCTCACATGCCGCGTGGTGCGGTGCAGGAGGCGTGCGCCGAGGCGCTTTTCGAGTTGCTGGATGGTGTGCGTGACCGTCGCGCGCGGCAGCTGCAGGTCGTCGGCCGCGCGCGTGAAGCTCTGCAGGTCGACGATGCGGACGAAGACGCGCATGGCATCGAGGCGGTCCATCTTCAGCCTTCCTTGATTGTTTGTGATTTTTGGACAGTGATGGCGAATCTACTGCATTTATCTGCTTCTGGTTAAACAGAACAATCCATCCCACTGACCCGCGAAGAAGCAAGCGGACCAGCCCTCAACCAACCCTTCCAGGAGCTCAGCCATGAACACATCGCAAGTCGCCATCGTCACCGGCGCATCCCGCGGCATCGGCGCCGCCATCGCCAGCCGCCTCGCCGCCGACGGCTATGCCGTGGTCGTCAACTACGCCGGCAACGCACAGGAAGCCGCCAAGGTCGTGGACGGCATCGCCGCCGCCGGCGGCCGGGCCGTCGCGGTGCAGGCCGACGTGGCCGATCCGGCCGCGGCGCGCCGCCTCTTCGACGAAGCGATCGCCGCCTACGGCCGCGTCGACGTGCTGGTCAACAACGCCGGCGTCATGCCGCCGGCGCTGCCGCAGCTGGCCGACACCGACGACGCCACCTTCGACCGGCTGTTCTCGGTCAACGTCAAGGGCAGCTTCAACACGATGCGCGAGGCGACGACGCGCCTGCAGACCGGTGGGCGCATCCTCAACTTCTCGACCAGCGTGATCGGCCTCGGCCTGCCGGGCTATGCGATCTATGGCGCGACCAAGGCCGCGATCGAGGTCATGACCAACATCCTCGCCAAGGAGCTGCGCGGCAAGGGCATCACGGTCAACGCCGTCGCGCCGGGCCCCACGGCCACCGCGCTGTTCCTCGACGGCAAGTCGCCCGAAGCCGTCGAGCGCTTCGCCAAGGCCGTGCCGCTGGAACGCCTGGGCACGCCCGAAGATATCGCCAACACGGTGGCCTTGCTCGTCGGCCCGCAGGCCGGCTGGGTCAACGGCCAGACCCTGCGCGCCAACGGCGGCCTGGTCTGAACTCCTCTCACACAGAAAGCAACACCATGAAGAAATCCGTCATCCTCGTGACCGGCGCCTCCACCGGCATCGGCCATCTCACGGCCCGCGCGCTCGCGGCGCAGGGCCACGTCGTCTACGCCAGCATGCGCGACATCGCCGGCCGCAACGCAGCGCGCGTGCGCGAGCTGCGCGACTGGGGTTTTGCAGGCGGCCACGACATCCGCGCGATCGAGCTCGACGTGCTCTCGCAGGCCTCCGCCGACGAAGCGGTTGCGACCATCGTCGGCGAACAGGGCCGGCTCGACGTCGTCGTCCACAACGCGGGCCATCTCGTGGTCGGGCCGACCGAGGCCTTCACGCCGGAGGAGATGGTCAAGGTGTTCGACACCAACGTGCTCGGCACGCAGCGTGTCAACAAGGCCGTGCTGCCCGTGATGCGCGGCCGGCAGTCCGGGCTCGTGCTGTGGGTCAGCAGCACCACGGTGCGTGGCGGCTTCCCGCCCTTCATGGGGCCGTATGCGGCAGCCAAGGCGGCGATGGATTCGTTGGCTGTCACGATGTCCTACGAACTCGCGCGCTTCGGCATCGAGACCTCGATCGTGGTGCCCGGCGCCTTCACCAGCGGCACCGCGCATTTCCCGAGTGCGGGCAAGCCGGCGGATGCGGCGACCGTGGCGGCCTACGCGCGCTACGACGGGCTCATGGACCAGGTGGGCGCCAAGCTCAGCGCACTGATGCCCGCGCATGCCGACCCGCAAGCCGTGGCGGACGAGATCGCGCGCATCATCGGGCTGCCGGCCGGCGAGCGGCCGTTCCGCTCGGTGATTGATTTCATCGACGACGGCGCGGGTGCCGTGACCGAAGTGGCCGAGCGCGTGCGCGAAGCCTTCGCGGCGCGTATCGGGATCGCGGACCTGCTCGAGCCCGCGATCCGGGCCTGAGAGCGGCTATTCCTCCGGAACGTACTTGCCGCCCGCGGCCTTGTACTTCTCGATCGCCTTGCTGAGGTCATCGAGCTCCTCGCAGGGCACGGTGCACAGCTTCACCAGCCGCGCATGGCGCTCCTCGGCCTTCGGCAGATCGCCCTTCACGAGATAGAGCTCGCCCGAATATTCGAGCGCGCCGCGGTGGTTGGGGTCGATGCGCAGGGCGGCGTCGTAGAAGTGCTCCGCGCCTTCCAGGTCCGGTGCGGACTTGTTCTTGCGCAGGCTATAGCCCATCAGGTTGTTCCAGTCGGCGCTGCGCGGGTCGTTCACCCGCTTGAGTTCGGCAATGGCCGCCGGCCAGTTCTTGGCCGTGATCTGCGCCCTGGCGGCCGCCAGCCGAAGCGCGGGCGGCGTCGAGTCGGTATCGGCCGCGAGCGCCGGCTGCAGCGAGAGGGCGGCGAGCAGGACGCAGGCGGCGAATCGATGGAGCATCCTCATGGGCGCCATTTTGCAGCGCCGCGGCAGATCTCAGGGCTCGGGGATGTACTTGTTGCCGGCTGCCTTGTAGCGCTCGATGGCCTGGCTGAGCCGCTCCTGTTCGAAGCATGCGTTGTTGCAGACCAGTTTCAGCGTCGTCAGCCGCTGCTCCGCCTTGGGCAGCTTGTCCAGCACCAGGTAGAGCTCGCCGGAATACGAGAGCGCCCCGCGGTGGCTGGGCTCGATGCGCAGCGCGGTGTCGTAGAAGCGTTCTGCGGCCGCATAGTCGGGCGTCCTGGCCTTGCGCAGGCTGAAGCCCATCAGGTTGTTCCAGTCGGCATTGTTCGGGGCGTCCACGCCCTGCAGTTCCGCGATGGCGCCTTTCCAGTCCTTGGCTTCGATCAGCGCCCTCGCGTTCGCAAGGCGGATCGACGCCGGCAGCGATGCCGAGTCCACGGCATGCACGCTCTGGTGCATCGCGAGCGCGGCGAGAAGGATGCAGGCGGCGAGGCTGAAGGTCGTCTTGGTCATGCTGCCGAGAATAGGCAGCGGCGCCGGCCTGGTCTTGAAGATTTGCGCCATCGCCGGCGCGGTGCATCACGCGGTCAGCTTGCCGAAGCCCGAGTCGCGCGCCAGCACGATCGCGCGGCCCCGGTTGTCGACCTCCAGCTTGGCGAACACGCTGGTCAGGTGGTTGCGCACCGTCTTTTCCGACAGGCCTAGCGTCGCTGCGATCTGGGCGTTGTCGCGGCCCTGGGCCAGCAGTTCGAGCAATTGGCGCTCGCGGCCGGTGAGCGCATCGAACACCGGGTCGTGCGCCGGCGCAGCGGTGGGCAGGAATCTGCGCACCTCGGCGAGCCAATGCGCCCAGCCGGGCTCGTCGAGCAGCAGGTGGTTGCCGCTGTCGATCGGCACGAAGCGCGCACCGCGGATGCCGCTCGCGATCAGCCGACCCTCGACGAAGGGCACGCGAAGATCGCGCATGCTGTGCAGCACCAAGGTGGGACAGCGCACTTCGGCCAGCAGATGCGTGACGTCGATGCGGTTGAACTCGCGCATGAAGCGCGCGGCGTTGGCGGGCGAGCTGGAGATGCGCTCCAGCTCGTTGAACCAGCGGTGCTGCTCGGCCGAGCCTCCCGGAATGAACTGGCTGGTGAAGAACTGGCGGAACGACGCGTCCTCCTTGCCCCAGCCCAGTTCGGCCAGCTTGCACATCATCTCGGCTTCTTCGCGCTGCAGGGCCGTGTTGCTGCGCACCAGGCGCCCGCGCGCATAGCCGCCATGCAGCACCATGTGGCTGACGCGATCCGGATGCTTCGCCGCGTAGGCGATCGCGATCGACGCACCTTGCGAGATGCCGAGCAGGCCGAAGCGCTCGGTGCTCAGCGCGTCGACCACGGTTTCGAGATCGCTCAGCCAGCTGTCGAAGCCGAGATCGTCGACCTCCCAATCCGACAGGCCACAGCCGCGCTCGTCGTAGCGCACGAAGGTGGCGTTGGCTGAGAGCCCGTGCAGCACGTGGCGCCAGACCGGGCTCTCCCAGTCGTACTCCAGGTGCGACAGCCAGGTCGCGGCCTTGATCAGCAGCGGGCCGCTGCCGGACATCGCATAGGCCAGCTGCACCCGGTCATGGCCGCGCGCGAAGCGGATTTCCTGTCGCGGGCGCGGCGGGCCGGCGGCGGATAAATAACTCGATTTCTGCACAGCCTTTAGTTGAGGACGTTTGTCTCCCATGGTCAATCGACCAGATGGCCGGTACCCGGCCGGACCGGCTAAGGCAAGCGCCGGATTTCCGTGCCGAAGCCCTGGAGCCGCTCGACCACATAGGCCGGATCCAGCAACTCCTCGGGGTCGTAAAGCCCCGGCACGACCGCCGAGCCGCCGGCCAGGCCGAGCAGACGCTCGACCGCCAGGGCCGCGCCGCGCGCGCTGAGGCCCGAGTAGACGTCGCCGTCGATCAGCGCGTGGCGCGTGACGCCTTGCCGGCCACCCTGCTGCTCACCCGCGATCTCCACGATCACCTCGTGCGAGGGCGCCGCGCGGCGCCGGCCCTCCCTGAGGGCGAGATCGACCCGGATCGACGGCGCGCCGGTCGCGGCCGCGAGGCTCACCACGTCGAGCAGCGGGTAGGCCTGCCCCTCGTGCGTGACGCCGTCGGCATCGACGAAGCGGCGCTTCGCCTGCGCTTCGTTCGCCCACAGCCAGCGGCCTTCATGCCGCAGCAGCGGGCGCGGCGTGCCGTGGCCCAGGCGTTCGATGTCGGCCTGCGCAACCGGCCCGCCGAGGTCGTCGGCATCGAGCAGCCCGCCGATCGCGATCGAATCGACGCGGCGGAACTCGCGCGCGAAATGCAGCGCGGCGAGCGCCGCCGTGCCGCCCAGGTACTGGCCCAGCAACAGGATGGGCGCGCTGTTCGGCTTGCGAACATGGAGCGCCACCTCCGGCCCGATGTCGAACACGAAATCGGAGAAGGACACATAGGGCAGGCCGCGGGCCTGGGCAAACCGCATCGAGTGCAGGCCAGCGTCCTTCAGCAGCACGACCACGGCGCTGTAGCCTGCATCGGCCGGCAGGCCAAGGTCCCTGCGGGCCAGGCCGATCATCACGGCGCCGGCGCCGCCGATCTCGCGTGCGAGCGCACCGGCCTTGTCCATGTCCCGAGCGCCGATCGCGATCGGCAGGTCCGGCTGGAGCTGGCGCAGCGTGCGCACGGCCCGGCTGCCCACCAGGCCGGAGCCGCCGATGAACAGGACGGGCTTCATGTCAGGCCTCCCTCGACGACTTGCAAGCCGGCCTCCTGCAGGCGCCGAAGCGCATAGCCCGGCTCGATCAGCACGTCGGGCAGGTAGAGTCCCGGCGGCGCCGCGGCGCCGCCGGCCAGGCCGAGCAGGCGCTCGATGCCGAGCGCCACGCCCACGGCCGTCACGGGCGCCTGGCCGCCCGGATGCACCAGCACATGGCGCGTGCGGCCCGGCTGGCCGTTGCTCTTCAGCCGGCCGCTCATCTCGATGATGATCTCTGTGGAGAAGGGCTCGCCGCGCCGGCGCGAGGCGCTTTCGCCGACGGCCAGGTCCACGCGGATCGAATGGGCGTCGGTGGCGGCGCCCAGGCTCAGCACGTCCAGCGGCGCGTAGGCCTGGCCCTGTTGTTCGACACCTTCCGAGTCCTTGAAGCGGCGCGCGGCGTCTTCGCCGGTGGCCCACATCCACTGCCCGTTCTTCAGGATCTGCGCGCTCGCCGCGGCCTGCGTGATGCGCTCGTAGTCCACGTAGGCCGCCGGACCGCCCATGTCCTGCTCGTCGAGTACCAGTGAGATCTCGATCGTCTCGACGCGCTCGAATCCGGCCGCGAACTGCAGCGTTGCGAAGGTGGCCACGCCGGCCAGCCAGTTGCTGGCCATCAGCACCGGTGCGCTGGCCGGCCTGCGGATGAACCAGGCCACCTCGGGGCCGATCTCGAAGCTGGCGCTGGAGACGCTGAGGTAGGGCAGGCCGTTCGCCTGCGCATAGTCCAGCGAATGCATCGTGTCGTCCTTCAGGAACATCGCGATGGCGCTGTAGCGCTTGCCGGCGGGCTGGCCCAGGTCGGCGCGCGCGAGGTCGATCGCCACCGCGTCTGCATGGCCGATTTCTCGCGCCACCGCCTCGGCCCTGGCCAGGTTTCGCCCGCCGATGGAGATGGGGAGTTCGGGGTGCAGGCGGCGCAAGGCCTTCGCGGCCTGGGCGCCGACGACGCCCGAGCCGCCGATGATGAGCACGGGTTTTGTTGAACGCGCTGGCATGGTGGGAACTCCTGTCTGGGATTGGGTAAGATGCAATCTACGTCAAGTAACTTACTATTGGTAAGTTACGGAAAGTAGAATCCAGGCCGAAGACGCTGTCAAGCCCGCCCCATGAACGACCCTTTGCCCAAAAAGCTGTCCAAGGCCGAGCGCCGCGAACAGCTGCTCGAGACCGCGCTCGCCATCGTGCGGGAGCAGGGCACCGACGCCCTCACGCTCGGCTACCTGGCCGAGCGCGCGGGCGTGAGCAAGCCGATCGCCTACGAACATTTCAAGACACGCTCGGGCCTCCTGATCGCGCTCTACGAGCAGATCGACAACCGCCAGGTCGCGGCGCTGCTGCTCGCGCTCGAACGAACGCCGCGCCGGCTGGAAGAGGTGGCGCGGGTGGTCAGCACCGCCTACATGAACTGCTTCACTTCGGTGGGACCCGAATGGCACGCAATCTCGGCCGCGCTCAAGGGCGACGAGGAGATGGAAGCCTTCCAGCGCGAGCTGATCGACAGCTACGTCGCTCTCTACCGCGATGCGCTCGCGCCCTATTCGAGGCTGCCCGAGGACGAATTGCGCCTGCGCTGCGTCGGCATCATCGGCGCCGGCGACGCGATCGCGCGCGACATGGTCCGCGGGCGCATCGACGAGGCCGCGGCGGCGGCGAGCCTGGCCTCATTGATCGTCTGCTGGCTGGCTGCCAAGGCATAGCGCCAACGCCAGCACCGACAGCGGCGCCGACCCCTCGGCCTTGTTGTTGATCGTCACGTAGGCCGCATGGCCCGCGCCGCTGGTGGCGGCGATCACGCGGGCCAGCGTCCCGCGTGTCTCGGGGTCCGGGTCCACGAGCTTGTCGAAGGGCTCGTAGAGCTGCTTGGCTTCCTCGTAGCCGTAGGCGCCGTGCAGCCGGTTCAGGTTCCAGCGGCAGACCAGCGGGCCCGGCCACAGCGCGCGCAGCACCGGCAACTGCTCGCCGATCGGCGGCATCTTGGGATGCAGGCCGAGGCAGTAGGTGGCGCCGGCCTCGCGCAGCACGTCGGCGAAGGCCGGGGTCAGGAACTCGGGATTGCGCACCTCGACCGCGATCACGCCGTCCGGCGCGCTCGGGCGCAGCGCGGGCAAGGCCTGCAGCATGTGCCGCAGGCGCTGCAACAACTCAGGCATTTGCGACAGCATCGACGACGGCAGCGGACTGAGCTGGAACACGAGCGCGCCGATCTTGGCGCCCAGGCCGTCGAGCGCCGGCTGCACGAAATCCTGCACCGCCAATGCCGAATCGAGGAAGGCCGGATTGGGCTGCATGCCACGCCCGTCCTCGCCGCGCACCAGCGCATCGGCGACGACGCTCGGTGCCTTGACGACGAAGCGGAAGTCTTCCGGCACCTGCTGCGCGTAGGCAGCGAACTGGCTGGCCGACAGCGCGCGGTAGAAGCTGCGGTCCACGCTGACGGTGCGCAACAGCGGATGCTGCGCATAGGCCTTGAGCCCGTGCTTGGACAGCACCGACTGCTCGTACTCGCCGTCCCAGACCAGTCCGGCCCAGCCCGGGAAGAACCAGGAAGAGGTGCCGAGCCGCAGTTGCGGCGGCAGCGCCTTCGCTAGCGCCTGCTGCGCCGCATCGGACGGCGCGGGCTGGACCTTGGCCGCAGCAGCCTGGCCTGCGCGCTTCTTCGGCGCGGGCGAAGCGGGCGCGGGTTCGTTCGGGTCGTCGAAAAGCGAGTCTTGCATCGTGTGGCAGGGCGAGCGCCACATTCTCCAGCAAGCCCTAGCCCAGCTGCCCGCTGGCCAACGCCGCCGCAGCCGAGCGCGTCTCGACGCCCAGCTTCTCGAAGATGTGCTCCAGGTGCTTGTTGACCGTGCGCGGGCTCATGCCGAGGATCTCGCCGATGTCGCGGTTGGTCTTGCCCTTGGCGAGCCAGGACAGCACCTCGGTCTCGCGCGGCGTCAGCGCCGCATCGGCCAGGCGCGAAGTGCCGGCGGCGCCTTCCTTGTGCGGCGCCAGCAGCAGCATCGTTTCGCCCAGCGTCGCGGTGCCCAGGTTGCGCACCGACAGGCGCGTGCCTGCCAAGGTCGAAAGCACCACGCTCGCGCCGCCCGCGAGCACCGGGTCCAGCGCCGCGGGCAGCTGGCCGGGCGCCGAAGGCTCGCCCAGCGCATGCAGCCACAGCGCGGCCTGCGGCGAACGCCAGGCCACGCGGCCCTGCGCGTCGATCAGCACCACGCCCATGCCCGCCACGTCGACCGCGTCGCGCGCCATGCGCGCGATGTGGGCGTTGCGCGCATGCGTGTGCAGGCGCGCCAGCACCTCCTGCGCGCGGATCGGCTTGACCACGTAGTCGACGCCGCCGCTCTCGAAGCCTTCGACCACGTGCGGCGTTTCGGACAGCCCGGTCATGAAGAGCACCGGGATGTGCGCCAGCGCCGCGTTGGCCTTGATGCGCCGGCAGGTGTCGAAGCCCGACAAGCCCGGCATCAGGCCGTCGAGCAGGATCGCGTCGGGCACCACCAGTTCCAGAAGGCGCAGCGCCGACTCGCCGTCGCCGGCCACCAGCACCGTGTAGCCGCTGGCCTCCAGCGTGTCGCACAGCACGCCCAGGCTACTCGGCGCATCGTCGACCACCAGCACCACGGGCCGTTCGCTTTCAGGGGTTGGATACATGCAGCAGATCCTCCGAAAGGGCTTTCTTGAAATCCTCGAGCTCGAAGCGCATGACCAGGCGGCGCAGGTAGCTGCAGCTGGCGGCCAGCGTCGCGTCTTCGGACGCGAGGCGGTCGAGCGCGCGCTGCAATCCGCGCACGTGGCCGAGTTGCACCAGGCTCATCAGCTCGGTGCGTGCGTCTTCCGGCAGGCCCAGCTGCGGCGGCGGCGCGGCTTCGGCCGGCGGCGGCGCATGGCCGGGCACCATCCATTCCAGGCCGAGGTGGCGCTCCAGCGTCATGATCAGCTCGGACTCGATCACCGGCTTGCCGATGAAGGCCTGGCAGCCGGCCATGCGCAGTCGCTCGCCCTGGTTCTCGAACACGTTGGCCGAGACCATCACGATCGGCACCGCGTCGAAGCCGGCGGCGCGAACGAGGGCGGCCGTCTGCCAGCCGTCCATGTCGTCCATGCTGATGTCGAGCAGGATGGCCGAGGGCACGTGCTCGCGCAGGCTGTCGAGGCACTCGGTGCCGCTGGCGGCCTCGCGCACGTCGAAGCCCAGCGGCGCCAGCATGCCGGCCAGCATTTGGCGTTGCACCGGCTGGTCGTCCACCACCAGCAGCGTGCGGCGTGGGCCGAAGTAGCCGGAGATCTGGCGTTGCGGCTCGGCCTGCGGTCCGGGATCGGGCACCTCGCGCAAGTAGACCCGCACGCTGAAGGTGCTGCCGGCGGCCGAACTCGCGGTCAAGGTGAGTTCGCCGCCCATCAGCGAGGTCAAGAGGCCGGTGATGGTCAGGCCCAGTCCGGTGCCCGGTTCGCCGCGCTGGCGGCCCGCGGCGCCGCGCTCGAAGGGCAGGAAGATGCGCTGGTGGTCCTGCGGCGCCACGCCGATGCCGGTGTCGACGACGTCGAAGCGCAGCACCTGCCGCCGCGCATCGACGTGCAGCGTGACCGTGCCGGCATCGGTGAAGCGCACCGCGTTCGCGAGCAGGTTGATCAGGATCTGCCGCAGCCGCTTGGCATCGGCCTGCACCCAGGCCGGCAGCCGCCCGCTCTTCGTGAAGACGAAGGCCAGGCCCTTGGCCTCGGCCTGCGGCCGCACCATGCGCACCACCTCGTCGAGGAACTCGGGCAGCGGCAGCGGCATGCGCTCCAGCTGCAGCCGGCCGGCTTCGATGCGCGCCAGGTCGAGCAGGCCGTCGATCAGGCTCAGCATGTGCTCGCCGCTGTGGTGGATGGTCTGCAGCGCGTCGCGCGGCGGGATCTGCTTGCCGTCCTCCTTCAACAGGATCTGCGAGTAGCCGAGGATGCTGTTGAGCGGCGTGCGCAGCTCGTGCGTCATGCCGGCCACGTAGCGCGTCTTGGCCTGGTTGGCGGCCTCGGCCGCGTCCTTGGCCGCCTGCAGCGCGGCGTCGGTGCGTTGGTGCGCCTCGATCTCCAGCGTGAGCAGGTGGTTGTGGCGATTCGATTCCTCCTGCGCCATCTCGCGGCTTTCGCTGCCGAGCACCACCCACCAGGCGCCCAGCGCCGCGGCCAGCGAGAGCAGCGCGAAGGCCTTGAGGAAGGCATCGCGCAGCGCGCCGCGCTCCACCGTGCTCTGGATCAGCTGCTGCTCGTACACCACGCCCATGATCACGGCCAGCAGCAGGATGAAGGAGCTCGCCACCACCAGATAGCGCGCCACGCGGAAGTTGAGCCGTGCCGAGAGCGCGGGCGGCAGCAGCGCCGTCAACCAGGTGTTGACCTGCTCGGCCGCGCGCGAACCGGTCTTGCAGCGGTCGTGGCAGCGCGACTCCAGCGTGCAGCACAGCGAGCAGATCGGCGCGTTGTAGGCCGGGCAATGGGCCATGTCCTCCGATTCGAAGGCGTTCTCGCAGACCGAGCACTTCACGCTTTGGCCCGGCGCCCAGGGCGTGTCGCCGCTGCGCGCGAGGTAGTAGCGCCCGCGCGTCCACCAGGCGAGCAGCGGCGAGACGAGGAGGGCGGTCAGGAGCGCGATGAAGGGCGAGAAGGCCTGGGCCAGCGGACCCAGCGCGCCGGCATAGGCCACGATGCCCAGCACCGCGGCCACCAGCATCGCGCCAAGCCCCACGGGATTGATGTCGTAGAGGTGCGCGCGCTTGAACTCGATGTGCTTCGGACTCCAGCCCAGCGGCTTGTTGATGACCAGGTCGGCCACCAGCGCGCCGACCCAGGCGATGGCGAGGTTGCTGTAGAGGCCTAGCACGTTCTCGAGCGCAGCGAAGACGCCCAGCGTCATCAGCAGCACCGCGATCATCACGTTGAACACCAGCCAGACCACGCGGCCCGGATGGCTGTGCGTGAGGCGCGCGAAGAAGTTCGACCAGGCCAGCGAGCCCGCATAGGCATTGGTGAGGTTGATCTTGATCTGCGACACCACCACGAAGAGCGTGGTCGCGCCCAGCACCCAGGCCGGGTTGCCGAACACGTAGCCGAAGCCGGCCAGGTACATCTGCGTCGGCTCGACCGCCTGCTCGCTCGGGATCTGATGCTGCAGTGCCAGGAAGGCCAGGAAGGCGCCGCCCAGCATCTTCAGCATGCCCGGCACGATCCAGCCGGCGCCGGCGACGAGCACCGCGCCCCACCAGCGGCGACGGTTGGCAGGCGTCTTCTCCGGCAGGAAGCGCAGGTAGTCGACCTGCTCGCCGATCTGCACCACCAGCGAGAAGGCCACTGTCGCGCCGGCGCCGAACATGATGGCGTCGAAGCCGCTGCTGCTCGAAATGCGGCCCGAGAGGCTGGTGAAATCGCTGAAGGCCTGCGGGTTCTTCAGCAGCACTGCGATGTAGGGGCAGACGAAGAGAACCATCCAGATCGGCTGCGTCCACAGCTGCAGCCGCGAGATCAGCGTGATGCCGTACATCACGATCGGGATCACCACCAGCGACGAGACCAGGTAGCACGCCGGCAGCGGCCAGCCGAAGTAGAGCTGCAGCGCGAGCGCGAGGATGGCCGCCTCCAGCGCGAAGAAGATGAAGGTGAAGCTCGCGTAGATGAGCGAAGTCAGCGTGGAGCCGAGATAGCCGAAGCCGGCGCCGCGCGTCAGCAGGTCCATGTCCAGCCCGTACTTGGCTGCGTAGTAGCCGATCGGCAGGCCGGTGAGGAAGGTGATGAGGCCCACCACCAGGATGGCCCACACCGCGTTGGAGAAACCGTAGCTCAGCGCGATGGTGCCGCCGATGGCTTCGAGCGCGAGGAAGGAGGTGGCGCCGAAGGCCGTGTTGGCGACCCGGAACTCCGACCACTTGCGAAAGCTGCGCGGCGTGTAGCGCAGCGCGTAGTCCTCCAGGGTTTCGTCGGCGACCCAGGCGTTGTAGTCGCGGCGAATCCTGAAGATTTTCTGGCCTGTCACAGATTGCATGGTGTTCCGGCGCTCGGCAGTGGAAGGCATGCGTTGCAAGAAGCGCTCCTGCTGGGCCGTGGGCAAGGCGGGCAGTGTGGCGCCGGGCGGCGCGGGCCCCGATACGTTGATTGACGTATTCGGATCGCCGGGTCCTCTTCCTAGAGTGGCGGCCATGGTGCTGGTCGCACCGCCGGCTGGATGCACAGCGGTGGTGCGCAGCAACCCAAAGCCTTTTCACAACCCGCCTGGAGAGTTCGATATGTCCCGTGACCCCAACGCCTCCCCCGAGTCGCTGCTGCTGCAGCGCCGCCGCCTGATCCAGGGCGCCGCCGCGCTGCCGATGCTGGGCCTCGGTGGCCTCGCCTTCGGCCAGCAATTCCCGACGGCCAAGGTGAACACCACCAAGCTCGCGGTGACCGACACCGAAGTGACGGTCGGCCAGCTGCATTCGTCCAGCGGCACGATGGCGATTTCCGAGACCGGTTCGATCCAGGCCGAGCAGCTCGCCATCGACGAGATCAACGCCATGGGCGGCATCCTCGGGCGCAAGATCAAGGTGATCAAGGAAGACGGCGCTTCCGACTGGCCGACCTTCGCCGAGAAGTCGAAGAAGCTGCTGGTCAACGACAAGGTCGCGACCGTGTTCGGCTGCTGGACCTCGGCCTCGCGCAAGGCGGTGCTGCCGGTGTTCGAGAAGGAGAACGGCCTCCTGTACTACCCGACCTTCTACGAAGGCCTGGAGCAGAGCAAGAACGTGATCTACACCGGCCAGGAAGCCACGCAGCAGATCATCTGGGGGCTGGACTGGGGCGCGAAGGAGAAGAAGGCCAAGACCTTCTTCCTGGTCGGCTCCGACTACATCTGGCCGCGCACCTCGATGAAGATCGCGCGCAAGCACATCGAGAACTTCCAGAAAGGTTCGGTCAAGGGCGAGGAGTACTACCCGCTGGGCCACACCAACTTCAACTCGCTGATCAACAAGATCAAGGTCGCCAAGCCGGACTGCATCTTCGCGGCGGTGGTGGGCGGCTCCAACGTCGCCTTCTACAAACAGCTCAAGGCCGCAGGCATCAGCGGCGACAAGCAGTTCCTCTTGACGCTGGCGGTGACGGAGGACGAGATGACGGGCGTGGGCGGCGAGAACTTCGCCGGCTTCTATTCGTCGATGAAGTACTTCCAGACGCTGCCGAACGACAACAACAAGAAGTTCGTCGCCGCCTTCAAGGCCAAGTACGGCAAGGACTCGGTGATCGGCGACGTCACGCAGGCCGGCTATCTCGGGCCCTGGCTCTGGAAGGCCGCGGTCGAGAAGGCCGGCAGCTTCGACGTCGACAAGGTGGTCGCCGCTTCGCCGGGCATCGAACTCAAGACCGCCCCCGAAGGCTACGTGAAGCTGGACCCGAACCACCACCTGTGGAGCAAGGCGCGCATCGGGCAGGGTATGCCGGACGGCAGCTTCAAGGTGGTGGCGGAGTCGAGCGAGCTCATTAAGCCGGATCCGTTCCCCAAGGGTTATCAGTAGCCCACCCCCGTTGCTTGCTCACTTCGTGTAGCCGCCTCCCCCCTCAAGGGGGCGACACCGGTGGCTCGGCAAAGCCGGTTCCGCGGTGTCTCCCGAACGGGCTTCGCTTCGCTTGCCGCGAGTGTCGCCCGCGTCCTACGCTTTCAACGGGATCAGTGACATGAACTTTTCGGACATGTTGAACATCGGCCTGATGCAGGGCTTCGCGGGCCTGAGCCTGTTCGCGGTGCTGCTGCTGATGGGCCTGGGGCTGGCGATCATCTTCGGCCAGATGGGCGTCATCAACATGGCGCACGGCGAGTTCATGACGATCGGGGCCTACACGATCTACCTGGGCTCGACGCTCACCGAGGCGCATGCGCCGGCCTTGCTGCCGTACTACTTCCCGCTCGCCATCGTGATGGCCTTCGTGTTCGCCTTCATCGCCGGCTGGCTGGTGGAGTGGGGGCTGATCCGGCACCTCTACAAGCGCCCGCTGGACACCCTGCTGGCCACCTGGGGCATCAGCCTCGGGCTGCAGCAGATCTTCCGCACCGGCATCGGGCCCAAGGAAGTGAGCCCGACGCTGCCCGAGTGGCTGATGGGCTCGTGGGCGCCGGCCGAGGGGCTGGACATCCCGATCAACGGCCTCTTCGTGCTGGCGCTCACCGCCTTCGTGACGGCGGGCATCCTGATCGCGCTGCACCGAAGCCGCTGGGGCCTGCGCGTGCGCGCCACGGTCGCGAATCGCCAGATGGCCAACGCGACCGGCATCGACACCAGGAAGACCGACCGCCTGACCTTCGCGATCGGCTGCGGCATCGCCGGCGTGGCGGGCGCAGCCTTCACCACCATCGGCTCGACCGGGCCGACCTCGGGCCAGCTCTACATCGTCGACGCCTTCCTGGTCGTCACCTTCGGCGGCGCGGCCAGCCTACTGGGCACGGTGGTGTCGGCCTTCGGCATCGCGCAGACACAGTCGATCTCGGAGTTCTTCATTACCGGCTCGATGGCCAAGGTGCTCACGCTCTCGCTGATCGTGCTGATTTTGATGATGCGCCCGCAAGGTCTCTTTGCCGTCAAGGTGCGGCGCTAGGACTTCTCACATGACTTCGCTTTTCGATTCGTTCAAGCGCTCGGGCCTGTGGAGCGTGATCGTGCTGGCGGTCCTGCTGGCGGTCGTGCTGCCGGCCACGCTCGATATCTTCCGCCTCAACCTGGTCGGCAAGTACCTCACCTACGCCTTCGTCGCCGTCGGCCTGGTGATGGTGTGGGGCTACGGCGGCGTGCTGAGCCTGGGGCAGGGCGTCTTCTTCGGGCTCGGGGGCTACGCGATGGCGATGTTCCTGAAGCTGGAGGCCTCGGACCCCGAGACCACCAAGATCCAGTCGACGCCGGGCATCCCCGACTTCATGGACTGGAACCAGATCACCGAGCTGCCGATGCTCTGGCTGCCCTTCAAGAGCCTGCCGCTGACGGTGATCCTAGTGATCGCGGTGCCGACGGCGCTGGCCTGGCTGATCAGCTTCGCGATGTTCAAGCGCCGCGTGGGCGGCGTGTACTTCGCGATCATCACGCAGGCGGTGGCGCTGATCCTGTCGGTGCTGATCATCGGCCAGCAGGGCTACACCGGCGGCGTCAACGGCATGACCGACCTGAAGACGGTGCTGGGCTGGGACACGCGCACCGACAGCGCCAAGTACATCCTCTACTACCTCTGCGTTGGCCTGCTGATGGCCAGCATCCTGCTGTGCCTGTGGATCCAGAAGAGCAAGCTCGGCACGCTGCTGCTCGCCATGCGCGACAAGGAAGACCGGGTGCGCTTCTCGGGCTACGACGTCTCGAACTTCAAGGTCTTCACCTTCTGCTTGGCCGCCGCACTCTCGGGCATCGGCGGTGCGATGTTCGCGCTGCAGGTGGGCTTCATGTCGCCGTCCTTCGTCGGCATCGTGCCCTCGATCGAGATGGTGATCTTCGCGGCCGTCGGCGGGCGCATGAGCCTGGTAGGCGCGGTGTACGGCGCGCTGCTGGTGAACGCGGGAAAGACCTTCTTCTCCGAGAGCTTTCCGGATCTGTGGCTGTTCCTGATGGCCGCGCTTTTCATCGGCGTCACGCTGGCCTTCCCGATGGGCTTGGCCGGGCTGTGGGAGAGCCATATCAAGCCCTGGTGGCTGCGCCGCGCGGCCGAGCGGAAACTGCATGCCGAGCAGCTGGCCGCCGCGCAGGCCCACTATCCGGAGCCGCCGCCGAAGGCGAGCCGCACCGTCGATGAACCCTCGCTGCCCGACGGTGTCGGCAGCCAGAGCGCCTGAGGATTCTTCATGAGCAGCAACACCGACTTCGCGCTCGCAGTGGAAGACCTCAGCGTCTCCTTCGACGGTTTCAAGGCCATCGACGATCTCACGCTCTACATCGATCGCAACGAGCTGCGCGTGATCATCGGCCCCAACGGCGCCGGCAAGACCACCTTGCTCGACCTGATCTGCGGAAAGACCAGGGCCACGAGCGGCAGCATCAAATTCCAGAACACCGAGCTCACCAAGATGGCCGAGCACAAGCGCGTGCGCCTGGGCATCGGGCGCAAGTTCCAGACCCCCTCGATCTACGAGAACCTGAGCGTGTTCCAGAACCTCGAGGTGTCCTTCCCCAAGGGGCGCTCGGTGTTCGGTGCGCTGGCCTTCCAGTGCGACGACGAAGTCAAGGCCAAGGTGCAGGCGGTGGCCGATGACATCGGCCTGGCCGGCAAGCTGCATACCGAAGCCGGCCTGCTCTCGCACGGCCAGAAGCAGTGGCTCGAGATCGGCATGCTGCTGATGCAGGAGCCCGAGCTGCTGATGCTCGACGAACCCATCGCCGGCATGAGCGCGCGCGAGCGCGAGCTGACGGCCGAGCTGCTCAAGCGCATCTGCAGGAACCGCGCGGTGATCGTGATCGAGCACGACATGGATTTCGTCAAGCAGATCGCGCACAAGGTGACCGTGATGCACCAGGGAAAGATCCTGGCCGAAGGGCCGATGGAGAAGGTGCAGGCCGACCCGAAAGTCATCGACGTCTACCTCGGTCATTGAGAGAAAGAGACCCATGCTCCAAGTGACAGACCTTCACGTCGCCTACGGCCAGAGCGAGGCGCTGCACGGCATCTCCTTCGAGGCCAGGGCCAACGAGACCGTCGCCATCATGGGCCGCAACGGCATGGGCAAGACCACGCTGTTCAAGAGCCTGATGGGCGTGCTGCCCATCAAGAGCGGAAGGATCGAGGTCGCGGGCCAGGACGTGTCGCGCGACGAGAGCTTCCGCCGCGTGGCCAAGGGCATCGCCTACGTGCCGCAGGGCCGCATGATCTTCCCGACGCTGACGGTCGAGGAAAACATCCAGACCGGCCTGGAGAACGCCAAGGTCAAGCGCATTCCCGAGGAGATCTACGCGCTCTTCCCGGTGCTCTTCGACATGAAGCGGCGCAAGGGCGGCAACCTCTCGGGCGGCCAGCAGCAGCAGCTGGCCATCGCTCGCGCGCTGGTCACCGAACCCAAGGTGCTGCTGCTCGACGAGCCCACAGAAGGCATCCAGCCTTCGATCATCAAGGACATCGCGAAGGCGCTCAACGAGATCCGAAAGATGCGGCAGATCACGATCGTCGTGTCCGAACAGGTGCTGAGCTTCGCGCTGGACGTCGCGGATCGGCTGTTCGTGATCGAAGGCGGCCGCCTGGTCCACGAAACCGCGCGCGACAAGACCGACGTGAACCACATCAAGGCCTACCTCTCCGTTTAACCGAACCCCAAAGAAGGAGCACGCATGACCGACACCCTGATCAAGGTCGACCTCACCCAGTCGCCCACCGAGAACGAGATGATCCACAACCGCTGGCATCCGGACATCCCGATGGCATGCTGGGTCAACCCGGGCGACGACTTCATCCTCGAGACCTTCGACTGGACCGGCGGCTTCATCAAGAACAACGACAGCGCCGACGACGTGCGCGACATCGACCTGAGCACCGTGCACTACCTCTCGGGCCCGGTGGGCGTGAAGGGCGCCGAGCCCGGCGACCTGCTGGTGGTGGACCTGCTGGACATCGGCGCCAAGCAAGACAGCCTCTGGGGTTTCAACGGCTTCTTCTCGAAGAAGAACGGCGGCGGCTTCCTCACCGACCATTTCCCCGAAGCACAAAAGTCGATCTGGGACTTCAAGGGCATGTTCACCAGCTCGCGCCATGTGCCGGGCGTCAACTTCGCGGGCCTGATCCATCCGGGCCTGATCGGCTGCCTGCCGGACAAACCGATGCTGGACGTGTGGAACAAGCGCGAGATCGACTTCATCGCGACCGACCCGGAGCGCGTGCCGGGCCTGGCCAACCCGCCCTTCGCCGCCACCGCCCACATGGGCAAGATGACGGGCGAGGCGAGGGCCAAGGCCGCCGCCGAGGGCGCGCGCACCGTGCCGCCGCGCGAGCATGGCGGCAACTGCGACATCAAGGATCTGTCGCGCGGCTCCAAGGTCTTCTTCCCGGTGTACGTGGATGGTGCGGGCCTTTCGGTGGGCGACCTGCACTTCAGCCAGGGCGACGGCGAGATCACCTTCTGTGGCGCGATCGAGATGGCCGGCTGGGTGCACATGAAGGTCAGCCTGATCAAGGGCGGCATGGCCAAGTACGGCATCAAGAACCCGATCTTCAAGCCCAGCCCGATCACGCCGAGCTACAACGACTACCTGATCTTCGAGGGCATCTCGGTCGACGAGGCCGGCAAGCAGTACTACCTGGACGTGCACATCGCCTACCGCCAGGCCTGCCTGAACGCCATCGAGTACCTGAAGAAGTTCGGCTATTCGGGCGCGCAGGCCTATTCGATCCTCGGCACGGCTCCGGTGCAGGGCCACATCAGCGGCGTGGTCGACGTGCCCAACGCCTGCGCCACGCTCTGGCTGCCGACGCAGATCTTCGACTTCGACATCAATCCGAACGCGGCAGGGCCGACGAAGATGATCGACGGCTCGATCGACATGCCGCTGTCGCACGACCTGCGCTGAGGCGGGCGGAATCGATGCCCACCTACGATTACGCCTGCAGCCGCTGCGGCGGCTTCGACGCCTTTCGCCCGCTGGCGGCACGCAACGAGCCTGCGGCCTGCCCGCATTGCGGCGAGGCCTCGCCGCGCGTGTTCGCGAATGCGCCACAGCTGGCTCTGATGGCCGGCAGCACGCGGCGTGCGATCGAGACCAACGAACGCGCCTCGCACGAACCGCGAATCTCGCGCGACTACGCGCGACTCAGGCACCCGGCCGGCTGTGGCTGCTGCTCGAGCGCGCGCTCAGGCGCCACGGTGAAGGCACCGAACGGCGCCAAGACCTTTCCCTCGAAGCGGCCCTGGATGATCAGTCACTGAAGCGCTTCACTCGGGCGCCAGCCTGAAGCTGGTCTTCAGGCCACCGACCGCCGACGGTCCGACCCACAGGTCGAAGTTGCCGGGCTCCACCGTGGGCTGCAGGTCCTGGCCGATGAACATCAGGTCGGCGCGCGAGAGCGTGAACTCGACCGCCATCGTCTGGCCCGCTGGCACGCGCACCTTGCGGAAGCTCTTGAGCTCCCGCACCGGCCGCGTGACGCTGGCGGCGCGGTTGCCGATGTAGAGCTGCACCACTTCCTCGGCCTCGCGCTTGCCGGTGTTGGTGATGCGCGCGCGCACGGTCAGCGTGCCGTCCCAGGCCATGCGGCCCGGGCTACTCAGTTCCAGGCCCTGGTAGCGCACGCGTGCATAGCCCAGCCCGTGGCCGAAGGGGAACAGCGCATCGTTGCTCGCGTCCAGGTAGCGTGCCTTGTAGAAGGTGGCCGGCGCATCGGCGAGCTGCGGCCGGCCGGTGCGCTTGTGGCTGTAGTAGTAGGGCACCTGGCCCGGCGTCTGCGGAAAACTCACCGGCAGCCGGCCCGAGGGATTGACGTCGCCGAACAGCACGTCGGCGATGGCCGGCCCGGTCTGCGAACCGAGGAACCAGGTGACCAGGATCGCGCGCGCATTGCGCACCGCGCCCCTGAGCGCCAGCGCGCGCCCGTTGCGCAGCAGCACGACCACCGGCTTGCCGGTGGCTGCGACAGCGTCGGCGAGCTCCTGCTGCGCCCGCGGGATCTCGATGTCGCTTCGCGAACGGGCCTCGCCCGACATTTGCTCGTTCTCGCCGATCGAAAGCACCACGACATCGGCCTCGCGCGCCGCAGCGACTGCGGCGTCGATACCGCCCGCGATCGGCGCATCGACGTCCGAGCCGCGCACCACTGTGAGCAGTTCGGGCGAGGCGAGCGAATTCCGGATCGCCTCCTCGATGCCGGCCGGCGACGCCTGGCCGGGAAAGACCATCCAGGGCCCGAACAGGTCGGAGGCACCGGCAAAGGGGCCGATGAGCGCGATGCGTTGCCCCGACTTCGACAGCGGCAGCACGTCGCCGTCGTTCCTGAGCATCACGATCGAGCGTCCGGCAGCATCGCGCGCCAGCGCCTGGTGCGCGGAACTGTCGAAGCGCGGGCTGGCCGCGTCTTCGAGCCCGCGGAAGGGCTGGTCGAACAGGCCCAGCCGCAGCTTGATCCGCAGCACGCGGCGCACCGCGTCGTCGAGGCGGGACATCGGCACTTCGCCCGAGGCCACCAGGCCGGGCAGGTGCTGCATGTACAGGCCGCTCTGCATGCTGACGTCCGTGCCCGCGAGGAAGGCGCGCTTGGCGGCTTCGCGCCCGTCGGCCGCGAAGCCGTGCGCGATGAGTTCCTCGTCGGCGGTGTAGTCGGAAACGACGAAGCCCTGGAAGCCCCATTCGCCGCGCAGCACGCCGGTCAGCAGGTTGCGGTTGGCGTTCGAGGGGATGCCTCCGATCTCGTTGAAGGCGCTCATGATCGACAGCGCGCCCGCATCGATGGCCGAGCGAAAGGGCGGCAGGTAGACCTCGCGCAGCGTGCGCTCCGAGAGATCGACCGTGTTGTAGTCGAGCCCGCCCTCGGCCGCGCCGTAGCCGGCGAAGTGCTTGGGCGTGGCGAGCATTGCATCGGCGCGCCCGAGGTCCTTGCCCTGGAAGCCGCGCACCCGCGCGGCCGCGAACTGGCGGCCCAGGTAGACGTCTTCGCCGGCGCCCTCGACGCCGCGGCCCCAGCGCGCGTCGCGCGCGATGTCGACCATCGGCGCGAAGGTCCAGCGGAAGCCGTCGGCCGTGGCCTCGACGGCGGATGCATGCGCCGTGCGTTCGGCCAGGGCCGGCTCCCAGCTGGCCGCCTCCGCGAGCGGCACCGGGAACACGGTGCGGAAGCCGTGGATGACGTCGGCGCCGAAGAGGAGCGGAATGCCCAGGCGCGACTCGTTGACCGCAGCCTGCTGCGCCCGGCGCTTGCCTTCGAGGCCCGCGTTGTTGAAGAGGCCGGTCACGCGGCCGGCGCGGATGTCGGCCAGCTGCTGCTCCTGGCTCTGGCGCGCGGCCTGCGGATTGGCCACGATGTCGATGCCCGCGGGCGCGTAGAGGCTCAGCTGGCCGACTTTTTCTTCCACCGTCATGCGCACGATGAGGGACTCGACGCGCGCAATCGACATCGGGGTCAATCCGCCGGGCGTGGGGCCCGTGGCGCAACCGGTGATGCAGGCGAGAAGGAAGAGGAGGGCGAAGACGAGGCGGGGGAATCTGCAGACGCTCATTGCCCGCATTTTCGCGTGAGCCGAATGGCTCGGAAAATCGTCGGGCTCTCGGGCCCCGGCTGTCCCTACGTCAATCAACGTATTCGCCGCCGTCCGCCGGCTTCGCAGAATGGATCGCATCCATGGCCACAGACAAGGACCGATCATGATTCACGGCGATATTTCGAGCAGCAAGGACACCGTCGGCGTCGCGGTCGTCAACTACAAGATGCCGCGTCTGCACACGCGCGCCGAGGTGCTGGAGAACGCGAAGGCGATCGCGAAGATGGTGGAGGGCATGAAGACCGGCCTGCCGGGGCTGGACCTGGTGATCTTTCCCGAATACAGCACGCACGGGATCATGTACGACAGCACCGAGATGTACGAGAACGCGGCCACGGTGCCGGGCGCCGAGACCGAGATCTTCGCCGCCGCCTGCCGCAAGGCCAAGGTGTGGGGCGTGTTCTCGCTCACCGGCGAGCGCCACGAGGAGCATCCGAAGAAGGCGCCCTACAACACGCTGATCCTCATGAACGACCAGGGCGAGATCGTCCAGAAGTACCGCAAGATCATGCCCTGGGTGCCGATCGAGGGCTGGTACCCGGGCAACAGCACCTACGTGAGCGAGGGTCCCAAGGGCCTGAAGATCAGCCTCATCATCTGCGACGACGGCAACTACCCCGAGATCTGGCGCGATTGCGCGATGAAGGGGGCAGAACTCATCGTGCGTTGCCAGGGCTACATGTACCCGGCCAAGGAACAGCAGATCCTGATCTCGAAGGCGATGGCCTTCGCCAACAACACCTATGTGGCGGTGGCCAATGCATCCGGCTTCGACGGCGTGTACTCGTACTTCGGCCACTCGGCGATCATCGGCTTCGACGGCCGCACGCTCGGCGAGTGCGGCGAAGAGGAAATGGGCGTGCAGTACGCCGCGCTGTCGAAAAGCCTGATCCGCGACTTCCGCAAGAACGGCCAGTCGGAGAACCACCTGTTCAAGCTGCTGCATCGCGGTTACACCGGCATCCTCAATTCGCACGAAGGCGACAAGGGCGTGGCCGACTGCCCCTACGACTTCTACGCGCAATGGATCGCCGACCCGCAGGCCACGCGCGAGAGGGTCGAGGCACTCACGCGCTCCACGGTCGGCACCGCCGAAGCGCCGATCGACGGCATCCCCAACGAGGAGACCGCCAACCTCTATCGCTGAAGACACGCTGCCGGCGCGGGCACAATCCGCGCCATGAGGCAATGGTTGCGTACGCAGGGTGGCTGGTGGCTCGCATGGCTGCTGCTCGCCGGCGCCGGTGCGGTCTGGATCGCGCGCGCCGAACTCCGGCAGCTCCATGAGGAGTTCGAGGCCAACGGGCGCATCGCGCACCGCCTCATGAGCCAGCAGGTGGTGCAGTACGACGCGGTACTGGCCACGCTCGCATTGCTGGAAACCGCGCCGGACGGGGCCCGCTCGGAGCAGCGCCTGCCGTCCGTCTACCCCTCGATCCTCGGCGTGCAGCGGCGCGATGCCGGCGCGGCCTGGGCCGACCCTCCGTTGGCGGCGGCCGAGGCGAAGTCGCGCGAACTGCGGCGCCCCGAGCTTGCAACGCAGGACTTCGCGAACGGCCGCTACCGGCTCGTGATCGGCGCCGAGCCGACCAGCTATGCGCTCGACATCGACCTCGCGAGCACCGTGCCCTGGCGCGACTGGCCGATGGACCCGAAGCAGAGCCCGGTGCGCGTGGTGCTCGAGCATGCGGGCCAGCAGTTCGTGCTGCAGGCCGGACAGCCCGCGGCCTCGCAGGGCTGGCCCTTCAGCTTCCGCAAGGTGCTGGCCTCGGAAAGCCAGGCCTTCGACCTGGCGGCGCAGCGCCAGGTCTCATGGCGCGAACTGCCCTGGGCCTGGATGGCCGCCTGGGCGCTCGCGATGGCGGTGGTGCTGGCCGGCAGCTACGCGTTGCGGCGCCAGCGCATCGAGCGGCGGCGTGCCGAAGAGCTGCTGCGGCTCGGCCAGGTCGCGCGCCTCAATGCGCTCGGCGAGCTCGCGGCGGGCATGGCGCACGAGCTCAACCAGCCGTTGACCGCGGTGCTCGCCAACACGCAGGCCGCGCGCCGGCTGCTCGACGACGACCCGCCCGAGCTCGACACCGCACGCGCGGCGATGAAGCAGGCCGCCGAACAGGCGCGCCGTGCCGCCGACGTGGTGGCGCGCCTGCGCCGCGTGATCGAGCGCCCCGGGCATGCGACCGAGGCCAGGCCGGTGATCCTGCAGGAGGTGGTGCGCAACGGGCTGCACCTGCTCGGCCCGGAATTCGACAGGCGCGCGATCGCGCCGGCCTTCGACGGTGCGGCACAGGCGCCGGTGAGCGTACGGGCCGAGCCGGTGGCACTGGAGCAGATCGTCCACAACCTGCTGATGAACGCGCTGCAGGCGCTCGAAGAACTGCCGGCCGGCGAGCGGCAACTGCGGCTCACCGTGGTTCGCAACGGCGCATACGGTGTGTTGACCGTGAGCGACAACGGGCGCGGCATTGCGCCGGAGATCCTGCCGCGCATCTTCGAGCCCTTCTTCAGCACGCGCGAAGGCGGCCTGGGACTGGGCCTGAGCTTGTGCCAGACCTTGGCCGAGAGCGTGGGCGGCACGCTGGCCGCGGAAGCGGCCGCGCCGCGCGGTGCCCGCTTCACGCTGCGCTTGCCGCTTTCGTCATGAACGAGCCGCTCTCTCCGCTCATCCACCTGATCGACGACGACCTCGCCGTGCGCGAGAGCCTGGCCCTGCTGATCGGCACGGTGGGCCTGCGCACGCAAGGCTGGGCGGATCCGCAGGCCTTCCTCGAGGGCTTCGACCGCGGCGGCATCGGCGCCATCGTGCTCGACGTGCGCATGCCCGGCATCGGCGGCCTCGCGCTGCTCGAAACGCTGATCGCCCAGGGCGTCGACCAGCCGGTGATCATGCTCACCGGCCACGGCACGGTCGAGATGTGCCGGCGCGCCTTCAAGGCCGGCGCGGCGGAGTTCCTCGAGAAGCCGGTCGACGACGAACAGCTGCTCGAGGCGCTGCAGCACGCGGTGCGCCAGCACATCCGCTCGCGCGAACGGGCGCAGGCCGACCAGGCGGCGCGCGAGCGCCATGCCCAGCTCTCCGAACGCGAGCGCGAGGTGCTGGGCTTCATCGTGGCCGGACTCACCAACAAGGAGATCGCGCGTGCGCTCGCGTTGTCGCCGCGCACGGTCGAGACGCATCGCGCCAACCTGTTCGCCAAGCTCGGCTGCGATTCGCTGGCGCAGCTGATCCGGCGCTACGCAGCGCTCGTCGACAGCACTCCGTAGTTCTACGGAGCGGCCGGCGTAGCCGTACGAATGTTCCTTCGAAGGGCCTGTTTCTACAGTTGCGTTGCGGCCGGCAAGGCGCCGGCGCAAATCGATCAACCCCTTTCGGAGACCTACATGCATTCGACCCTTCGCCTCGGCAGCCTCGCCGTCCTGCTCGCCGCTTCCGCGATGAGCGCCCAGGCCCAAGCCCAGACGCCGAGCCCCGCCGTCCGCAGCGAAAAGAACATCTCGCTCGAACTCGCGAACCAGCTCGCCGCGGCGACCGTGGCAGCCTGCGCGGCCAACGGCTATTCGGTGGCGGCCACGGTGGTCGATCGCGCCGGCGTGGTGCGCGCGGTGCAGCGCGCCGACAACGCGGGCTCGCACACCGTGGGCGCCAGCGAGCGCAAGGCCTGGACCTCGGCTTCGGCCAAGGCGCCGACGCTGGCGATGATGGAGAACGCACAGAAGAACCCCGGCGCGGCCAACCTGGTGAACATCCCCGGCTTCCTGCTGCTCGGCGGCGGCGTGCCGATCAAGGCCGGCAACGAAGTCATCGGCGCCGTGGGTGTCGGTGGCGCGCCGGGTGGTCACCTGGACGAGCAGTGCGCCAACGCGGGGATCGAGAAGGTCAAGGCGCAGTTGGGCTGAAGGCGATGAAGGCCGTCCTTGTCTTCGCTGCGCTCGTGCTGACCGCGGGCGGCCTGGCTCCGCCTGCGGCGGCGCAGATGCCGCCGGCCGCCGCAGAGGTGCTGGCCTATGAAGGCTTGCACCAGGCGGCGTGGCGCGGCGACCTGCCGCGGCTGAAAGCGCTCATCGAGGGCGGCGCCGCTCTCGATGCGCGCGACAGTCGCGGCCACACGCCCTTGCACGTGGCGACGCATGCGCGCCAGCGCGAGGCGATCCGCTTGCTGGCCAAGGCCGGCGCGAGGCTCGACGAAAAGCTCAAGGCCGCGGGCGCAAAGTAGGGGCCTGCGAACGGGCCCCCGGCTCGGGGACAATCGGGCGATCCTCGATGCAGGGCCGCTCCATGTACATGCCACCCCAGTTCAATTCGCAAGACCGTGCCATCGCCGCGGAACTGATGCGCGCGCATCCTTTCGCCAGCCTGATCTCGACCGACGACGACGGGCTGCCCTACGTCTCGCACCTGCCGCTGGTGCTCGACGACCGCGGGGAGGGCGGCTTCGCACTCTTTGGCCATTGCGCCAAGCCCAATCCGCACTGGCGCTACCTGCAGGCGCGGCCGCAGGCGCTGGTGAGTTTCCTGGGGCCGCATGCCTACATGTCGCCCTCGGTCTACCCCGACCTCGCGCGCGTGCCGACCTGGAACTACCTGGCGGTGCATTGCACGGTCCAGGCCCGGCTGATCGAGACGCCAGCTGAAAAAGATGCGCTGCTCAAGCGCTTGATCGGCCAGCACGAGCCGGCCTACGCCCAGCAGTGGCGCGAACTCGGTGAGGAGTTCCAGAACAAGATGCTGAACGGCATCGTCGGCTTCGAGCTGCAGGTGACGGCATTGCAGTGCAAGGTCAAGCTCAACCAGCACCGGCGCGAATCGCATGCCGCCATGCACGCGCGCTACAGCGAGGGCACGCCCGACGAACAGGCGCTGGCCGCGTGGATGCAGCGGCTCGGCATGAAGACCGGCGCGGCGCAGACGGAGGAAGGCTGAGATGCGCGCCCTCGGCTTGATCGGCCTGGTGCTCGCGCTCGCCATCGTCGGGCTGCTGGCCAGGAAGCAGATGGGCGGCGTCGCGGGCGCACCGGCCGCCGACGCACGCACGCAAAGCCAGCAGGTCCAAGAGCAGTTCAAGCAATCGCTGGACGCCGCGATGCAGCAGCCGCGCCCCCTGACCGATGACAAATGACGCGCACTGGATGCAGCTCGCGCTGGCCGAAGCGCGGCTGGCGGCCGAGGCCGGCGAAGTGCCGGTGGGCGCGGTGCTCGTGAAGGACGGCCGGCTCGTTGCCAGCGGACGCAACGCGCCGGTCGCGCAGCACGACCCCAGCGCGCATGCCGAAATGAACGCGCTGCGCGCGGGCGGTACGGCGCTCGGTAACTATCGCCTCGACGGCTGCGAGCTCTATGTGACGCTCGAGCCCTGCGCCATGTGCGCCGGCGCGATGCTGCATGCGCGGCTGGCCCGCGTCGTGTTCGGCGCGGCCGATCCGAAGACCGGTGCCGCGGGATCGGTACTCGACCTGTTCGCGCAGAGCCAACTCAACCATCGCACGCACGTGCAGGGCGGCGTGCTTGCAGCGGAATGCGGCGATCTGCTGCAGGATTTCTTCAAGGGCCGCCGCAGCGCGGCGCGCGAAGCGGCCGAACCCCTGCGCGACGATGCCTTGCGCACGCCGGTCGAACGCTTCGGCGCGCTCGCCGGCTACAGCTTCGCGCCGAACTACGTGAGCGATCTGCCGAGTCTGCAGGGCTTGCGCATGCACTACCTGGACGAAGGGCCGAGTGGCGCCGCTTGCACCTGCCTCTGCCTGCACGGACCGGGCGAATGGAGCTACTTCTTCCGCCATCTCGCGGCCTTGCAGACGCTGCGCGTGCTGGCGCCCGACCTGATCGGCTTCGGCCAAAGCGACAAGCCCAAACGGGAGGCCGTGCACCAATGGACCTGGCATCGCGACGTGCTGCTCGAATGGCTGGAGCGCCTGCAGCCCGGCCCGCTGGTCCTGGTGCACAGCGCCGGCGCTTCCGAACTCGCGTCGCTGCTGCGCGCTGCCATGCCCGCGCGCTTTCCCTTGGCGCTGCTGGCGCCCGACGCCGGCGAGCCCGTGGCCGACGCATGGCGCGCGCCCTTTCCCGACCGCGGATACGAAGCCGCATTGCGTGTCCTGGGCCCGACTCCGCGGGGCGTCTCGGGCCCTGACGCAGCACAGGCGTCCCGGCTGGCACAGGAGGCAATGGGATACTTCGCCCCGTGAAAAAGAAACACATCTACATCTACTCGCCCTCCAGCGCGGTTCGCAACAAGGCCGCATTCCGGCGCGGCGTGAAGCGCCTGCAGGCGCTGGGCCATGAAGTCGAACTGGACGAAGCCGCGCTCGACAGCCATCAGCGCTTTGCCGGCGACGATGCCACCCGCCTGGCCGCCATCGCGCGCGCCGCGGGCAGCCGCGCCGACGTGGCGCTGATCTCGCGCGGCGGCTATGGGCTCACGCGCATCCTCGATGCCATCCCCTACAAGGCCGTGACCCGCGCGATCGAGCGCGGCACCGAGTTCGTGGGACTGAGCGATTTCACGGCCCTGCAGAACGCGCTTCTCGTGAAAACCGGCGCCGTGAGCTGGGCCGGCCCCGCGCTCGGCGAGGACTTCGGTGCCGAGGATGGCGCCGACGACATCATGGAAGCCTGCTTCGACGATCTGCTGAGCGGGCGGGGCGAAGGCACAGGCTGGCGCATGCCGGCGCGCGATGCCGCGGCGATGCCGGGCTTTCGCGGCATTCACGATGCGGTGCTGTGGGGCGGCAATCTCTGCGTGCTCACCAGCCTGCTGGGCACGCCGTACTTTCCCCAGATCGACAAGGGCGTGCTTTTCTTCGAAGACGTGAACGAGCATCCCTACCGCGTCGAACGCATGCTCGACCAGTTGCGCCACGCGGGCGTGCTGGGCCGTCAGAAGGCGGTGATCTTCGGGCAGTTCACCGGCGCCAAGAAAGTGCCGCACGATCGCGGCTTCAGCATGCAGACCGTCGTTTCACGGCTGCGCGAACTGATCAAGGTACCGGTGCTGGCGGGCCTACCCTTCGGTCATGTGCCGACGAAGGTGCTGTTGCCCGTGGGGGCCAAGGTGGAACTGGCGGCAGACGCACGCGACGTCTTCATGGTGTGGGGACACCGGCACGCGCATTGAAAAAAGAAAAAGGCTGCTATGCAACAGCCCATCAGGTGGTGATGCGGTGGTGCGGTCTGGGCCCCATCGCGCCGGGCAGGCCGCCCTTGAACAGGCGGTTGATCTGTCTCATCTGGCGGCGGGCGGCGACCTCGCCATCGATCGCGCTCAGCGCGGTCAGCACGTCCTGGCGCAGGTACCAGAGCGCCTCGAGATCGCCGGCAAAGCGAACGCGCTGGGCAACCCGCTGAACGGAATGGCCGCCGTGGACTTGCAGCAGCGACAGCATCGCAGTACGGATCTGGCCCATCTGACGGTCCGCCGAGCGGCGCAAGCCGAGGCTCGGGAACGACAGAAAGCGGAAGAAACTGCTAAGTGACACCATGAAAGACGAAGGCGTTTTGCCGGAGGCCTTGAGGGTTGCTACGTTAAAGCCGCGCAGGACGCCACACAAGTGTGGAAACATCATTTCATGTTCAAAAACAACATACTTCACGAATCAGTTCATGCACTGGTCGAAGAATTGATACCTAAGTTCTACTTGACGGGTGAAATGAGCGCCAAGCGCCTGTATCGAAATGAAAAAGCAACAGGCGTAGCGGCTTCCCGGTCGATTTGACATGCTGAAAGGGCGTTTTTCTGATGCTTTGACATAATCCCTCGGCGAGAGCTACCAAAAATTGCACACAATGAGCGCCCACCCCACTGTCGTTTTTGCTGACCTGACGGGGAGCACCCGGGTCTTCGAGGCCATGGGGAATGCACGTGCAACTGACACTGTCACAAGACTGATTCAGTGGATCGGGGGTGTTTGCGAGGCGCACGGCGGCCGCGTCGTGAAATCGCTGGGCGATGGCGTCTTTGCGATATTCGCCAATGGTGCGACCGCCACCCGGGCCGTGCTGGAACTCCAGCGCAACCACCAGAAGCGGCTTCAGACCTGGCCCGCACCGCTCAGGATGGAGCTTCAGATCGGCGTGGCGAGCGGCGAGGTGGTCGAAGTCGACGGCGACTGCTATGGCGACGCGGTCAACCTGGCTTCGCGGCTCAGCGATCTGGCCGGCCCGAGCCAGATCTGGGCCACGGAGTCGGTCATCGACGAATTGGTGGGCGGCGAGGTACGCCACCGCAGCCTCGGCCCGATCAACATCCGCGGCAAGAACGAGATGCCGATCGTCCACCGTATCGACTGGCAGGACGAGGTCTCGGAGTTCCTCACGATGCCGGCCTCCCTGGCGCCGCCGGCGCGAGGCGCCGATTCGTCCTTCGGGCAGATCGAACTCGCATGGCTGGACGTGCGCTCGATGTTTCGCGCCGCGGAGCTGCCTATCCATCTGGGGCGCGTCGACGAAGCCCAGTTCGTGGTCAACGATCCGCGCGTGTCGCGGCTGCACGCGCGCATCGAAGCGCGGCAGGGCAGTTGCGTGCTGGTCGACGTCAGCACCTACGGCACCTGGGTCCGCTTTCACGGCACGGCCGGCGCCAGCGGCGAGATCGCGCTGCGGCGCGACGAATGCGTGCTGCACGGCAGCGGCGAAATCGGGCTCGGTGCACCCTTGAGCGACTTCAGCGCACCGACCATCTCGTTCAACACCACCGGCGGCAACGTGTTGCTGGCGCGCCGCGACCTGCGGTAGGGCCTGCTAACAGGCCCTAAACCCCTGCCGGCATCGCGCCGCGCGCGAATCTTCTTGGCATTGCCGGCGAGTGCGTCCACCATGGCGGCCTCTTTCTCCGCCGCGCCATGCTGCCGCCCTTCGATCCCTGGCTCACGAGCTTTGTCGCCGCCGACGTGGCCGTGGCCTCGCATGCGAGCGCAGAGGCGCTGGCGGGCCGGCGGGCGCGGCGTCTGGCCGATCTGCTGAGGTCCGCAGCGCGCGGATCGGCGCTGTACCGCAAGCTGCTCGCGGGCCGCGATCCGGCGCGCCTGCGCCTCGAAGAGCTGCCGATTGCGCAGAAGGCCGAATTGATGCGCCGGTTCGATGACTGGGTCACCGATCCCGCGCTGCGGCTCGATGCGCTGCGCCGCTTCGCCTCCGACCGCTCTCGCATCGCGGACCCTTTCCTCGGCCGCTACGTGGTGTGGGAGAGCTCGGGCAGCAGCGGCGAGCCGGCCGTCTTCGTGCAGGACGCCCGGGCGATGGCGGTGTACGACGCGCTCGAATTTTGGCGGCGGCCGGTGCTGCGGCCGCTTCAGCGGATGATGGACCCGTGGTCCGTCGGCGAAGGCATCGCCTTCGTCGGTGCGACCTGCGGCCACTTCGCCAGCACGGTGTCGATCGAGCGGCTGCGGCGGCTGAATCCTGCGCTGGCCGGCAGCCTCCGCGGCATCTCGTTCCTGCAGCCCGCCGGCAAGCTGGTGGCAGAACTGAATGCATTGGCACCCGCTGTCATCGCCACCTATCCGAGCGTGGCCGTGCTGCTGGCGGAGGAGCGCCTTGCCGGCCGGCTCGAGACGGCGCCGCGCGAGCTGTGGACCGGCGGCGAAGACCTCTCGACGGCGACGCGCGATTTCCTGCAACAGGCCCTGGGCTGCCGGGTGGTCGACAGCTACGGCGCCTCGGAGTTCCTGACGCTCGCCGCCGAATGCCGTTGCGGCAGCCTGCATCTGAACTGCGACTGGGCGATCCTCGAATCGGTCGACGAAGGTGGTCGCCAGGTGCCCGTCGGTGAGGCCGGCGCGACCACCTTGCTGACCAACCTCGCGAACCACGTGCAGCCGCTGATCCGCTACGACCTGGGCGACCGCGTCACGCAGCGCGCTTCGGCTTGCGCCTGCGGCTCCCATCATCCGGTGATCGAGGTTCAGGGCCGCAACGACGACACGCTGCGGCTTGGCCGCCCCGGTGCGCGGATGGTGCGCATCCTGCCGCTGGCCGTGAGCACGGTGCTGGAAGACGATGCGGGCCTGTTCGACTTCCAGCTCGAGCAGCAGGGGCCTTGCGACCTGCTGCTGCGCACGGGATTGCATGGCAAGGCCGCGGACACGAGCTTGCGGCGCGCCCGGGCGGCACTCTCGGCCTTTCTGGTGCGGCAAGGCGCGGCCGGCGTGCACATCCATTGCCGAAGCGGCGAGACGGGACGCCGCGGCCGCAGCGGCAAGGTGCAGCGGGTGGTCGGCGCGCATGCTTGAAGCACGGGGCGGCATCCACTAGGCTTGGTCCACGCATCCAACATGGAGACCGGCATGACCATCGCGAGTCCATTTCCCATCCCTTACGGCAACTTTCAGCCCGTCCTCGATTGGCAGGCCGCCTTCATCGAGAGCCTGATGCAGGCTCAGAACTTCCAGCTCCAGATGCTGACCGCCTGGCAACGGCCGTTCGCCAGCGTCAACCAGGACCTGTGGGACCAATGGGTGGCCCGTTTCGGCGGCGGCGTGCCGTTGGACGCGTAGGGCGCCCGAAACCTCGGGTTTATACCTAGGCCTGAGCCCCTCAAGTTTCGGCTCCGCGCTGCCGATATGCCTGACAACCCGGCCCAGTTTGGCGGCCGCGACGGGGAAAGCACATGCGCAATTGGAAGATCAGTACCCAACTGGGTATGGGGTTCGGGATCGTGTTGCTGTTGATGGCGACAGGGGTCGCGATCGGCATCGCGTGCCTCCAGGACATCGCTGGCAGCGGCACCATCACCCCGGAACTCGCGCGGCGTATCGATTCGACGCAGAACCTCATGCTGGGCCTCGGGCTCGTCGCCCTGCTGGCGGGCGTCGGCTGCACCCTCTGGCTCGCGCGCAGCATCATGCAGCCGCTGGGCGAAGCGATCTTCATCGCGGAGACCGTGGCTTCGGGCGACCTCAGCAAGGAATTCGAAACCGAGCGCGGCGGCGATTTCGGACGCCTCTTGCGCGGCATGGGCGAAATGGAGGACACCCTGACCGACGTGGTGACCCGCATCAAGGCGTCGACCGACTCGATCGTGGTGGCATCCAGGCAAATCGCTGCCGGCAATCAGGATCTGTCTTCGCGCACCGAGGAGCAGGCCAGCTCGCTGGAGCAGACCGCGGCCTCGATGGAAGAACTGACCTCCACCGTCAAGCAGAACGCGGACAACGCGCGCCAGGCCAATCAACTGGCGCTCTCGGCCTCCGAGGTGGCGGTCAAGGGCGGCGATGTGGTCAGCCAGGTGGTCCAGACCATGGCCTCGATCAATGCCTCGTCCAAGAAGATCGTCGACATCATCGGCGTGATCGACGGCATTGCCTTCCAGACCAACATCCTGGCCTTGAACGCAGCGGTCGAAGCCGCGCGTGCCGGCGAGCAGGGCCGTGGCTTTGCGGTGGTGGCTTCCGAAGTGCGCAACCTCGCGCAGCGCTCGGCCGCCGCGGCCAAGGAAATCAAGGGCCTGATCGACGATTCAGTCGGCAAGGTCGATGCCGGCAGCCAACTGGTCGGCGAAGCCGGCAAGACCATGGAAGAGATCGTGGGCAGCGTGAAGCGGGTGACCGACATCATCGGCGAGATCACGGCGGCGAGCCACGAGCAGACGCAGGGCATCGAGCAGATCAACCAGGCGATCACGCAGATGGACCAGGTGACGCAGCAGAACGCGGCGCTGGTGGAAGAGGCCGCGGCTGCGGCGCAATCGATGCAGGAGCAGGCGGGGAACCTCTCGCAGGTCGTCGGCACCTTCAAGCTCGACGACGACGAACAGCCCGTCGTGGCCCAGCCCAAGCCGATGCCGGTGCAAACGCGGCCTGTCGTCCAGCCGGTGCGGCCGGCACAGCCACCGGCGCGGCGGGCCATTGCCGCGCCGCAGCGCAAGCAACTGGCCGCCACGAGCACGCCAGCCGGCAGCGGCGACTGGGAGACCTTCTAGACCCGCAGCTGCCAGCCGATGGCCTTGATCGCGCTTACAGCTTGTGCGTGGACAGCAAGATGCTCGTCTCCGTGTTCGAGATGCCCTGAATCGAGCGGATGGCATTGAGCACCTTGTCGAACGCCTCCAGGGTGTCGGCACGCAACTCGGCCATCAGGTCCCAGCGGCCATTCGTCGTGTGCAAGGCAACGACATTCGGATGCCCGCGCAGCTTCTTGAGCACATCGGGCCCGTGGTGGCCCTCGACCTCGATGCTCGTGATCGCCCGGATGCGATGGGCCTCCGCCTCCGGCCGCAAGCGCACCGTGTAGCCGACGACGGTTCCGTCGCTCTCCAGCTTGGCGATCCTGTTCTGCACCGTGGCCCGGGCGACGCGCAGCTTCTTTGCCAGCGCAACCACGGACATGCGCGCGTTGTCGCGCAGCAGCGCGATGAGTTGGCGGTCGGTGTCGTCCATTGTCAGATCTTCAAAGTGCTATTTCTACTTAGCAAAATGTAATCCTCTAAGAGGAATTTGCCAAGTTGGATGGTTCATTATGGCACCCCGCGACGGAACAATTGCGGCATGGCTGCGCGCAGCAATCGCAATTTCCAGGAGCCCTTCATGACCCGCTTCGTAGACGTCCCCACCATGTCCCGCCTCGTTCAGGACATTGGAGTGCCCCGCTTCATCGGCGAGCTCGCCGATGCCATCCAGCAGGACTTCGTGCGCTGGCCCGAGTTCGACAAGTCCGCCCGCGTCGCCAATCACTCGGAGATCGGCGTCATCGAACTGATGCCGGTGTCCAACGCCAAGCGCTACGCTTTCAAGTACGTCAACGGCCATCCGAGCAACACCACGCGTGGCCTGTACACGGTCATGGCCTTCGGCGTGCTGGCCGAGGTCGAGACCGGCTACCCGGTGCTCTTGTCGGAACTGACCGTCGCCACCGCGCTGCGCACCTGCGCGACCTCGCTCGTGGCGGCGCGCGCATTGGCACGGCCCGATGCGCGCCGCATGGCGCTGATCGGCAACGGCGCGCAAAGCGAGTTCCAGGCGCTCGCCTTCCACAGCCATCTGGGCATCGAGGAGATCGCCGTCTACGACGTCGACGCCCGTGCGACGGACAAGCTGGTCCGCAATCTGTCGGCGTACCCGTCTCTGAAGATCATTCGCGCCGGTTCCACCGCCGAGGCGGTCCGCGGCGCCGACATCGTGACGACCGTCACCGCCGACAAGGCTTACGCCACGATCCTCACGCCCGGAATGATCGAGCCGGGCATGCACATCAACGCCATCGGCGGCGACTGCCCGGGCAAGACCGAACTGCACGCCGACGTTCTGCGAAATGCTCAGGTGTTCGTCGAATACGAGCCGCAGACGCGCATCGAGGGCGACATCCAGCAGTTGCCGCAGGACTTCCCGGTCGTCGACCTGTGGCGCGTGCTCGCCGGCACCGAAACGGGCCGCCAGCGCGCTGACCAGGTCACGGTGTTCGACTCCGTGGGCTTCGCGTTGGAGGATTACTCGACCTTGCGCTACGTGCACGCGCAGACCGAGAAGCGCAATCTCGGCATGAGCGTCGAGCTGGTGCCCTGGGCCGAGGATCCGAAGGACCTGTTCCGCCATACGCGCAGCGGCGCCTCGCATGCCGTCATGCGCCGCGTCGCATGAACGGGCTCATCGCCATGCCTTCCATCCAGGCGCCTGCCGCCGTGGTCATGGTCCGCCCGCACCGGTTCACGCCGAACCCGGAAACCGCCGCCGACAACGCGTTCCAGAGCCTGGCCGCGAAGGAGGCCGCGCAGGCCGTGGGCGGCGCAGCGCATCGCGAGGTCACGGCCGCCGTGGAGCGCCTCGAAGCCGAAGGCGTGCGCGTGCACCTGTTCGAAGACCAGGGAGACCGCGACACGCCGGATTCGGTCTTTCCCAACAACTGGTTCTCCACGCATCCGGGCGGGCACGTCGCCATCTATCCGATGCACGCGCCGAGCCGCCGCCGCGAACGCCGTGCCGACGTGATCGAGATGCTCAAGTCCAGGTACCGCGTGCAGGACGTGATCGATTATTCCGGTCTGGAGCAGGATGGCCTGTTCCTCGAAGGCACCGGCGCGATGGTGTTCGATCACCTTGCGCGCGTGGCCTACACGGCGCGCTCGAACCGTGCCGATCCGGTGGCGCTGGAGCGCTTCAGCACCCATTTCAACTTCGAGCCGATGCTGTTCGATACGGCGGATGAGGCCGGCCGCCCGATCTATCACACCAATGTGCTGATGTGCGTGGCGACGGAGTTTGCGATGGTGGGTTTCGACATGGTTCCCGACCAGCGAAGGGCCGCCGAACTGCGCGCCCGGCTGCAGGAGTCGGGGCGCGAGGTCATTGCGCTGAGCGCCCGGCAGATCGCCGACTTCGCCGGCAACGCGATCGAACTGTCGGGCCGCGACGGCCGGATCCTGGCGCTGTCGCAGCGGGCCCTCGAGAGCCTCACCGCTCAGCAGAAGACGACCATCCAGCGCTCGGCCCGGCTCGTTCCCCTGTCGGTGCCGACGATCGAAATGGCGGGCGGCTCGGTGCGCTGCATGATCGCCGGCATCCACCTGTCTCTGAGGGGCGCGTGATCGCTCTATCTGCCCACGATCGTCAGTTCACGGTCGTTGGCAGTGACGTCGAAGAGCGACAGCAGTTCCCGGCCGAGGAGGGCGTCCGTCGATTTGCGGCCCAGCGAGCCCACGACCACGGTGGCCTGCGGCACGCTGAAGGGCCCGAAGGTCATGGGCACACGCTCGATGCGACGCGCATCCATGACGGCCCCGGCCGTCTGCATGTGCGCGGGGGAACCTCCGATCAGGTTTGCCCGTGCGGCGAAGTCTTCGGTCACGGCGACGCCGGCATTGACCGTGGCGGCCTTGTCGATCACGAAGCGCACGGGGAAGCCGTTGACGGAGCCATGAATCCAGAAGCGGCCGTCCTGGCCGACGGGAACGGTGATCTGCCGGGATCCGTCGACTGCAATGTTTGTCGTCTTTCCCTTGGGCTGATCTGCGGTGTCGACCAGTACGCAGGCATCGGACCGAGGCTGCGCCGGCCGCGCGCTGGGCGGCACGTTCGTGTAGGTCTTGCCGCATTTGAAGATGGATTCCGCCGCGACAACCGGGTGCATGCTCATGACGCCGAGGGCAATCGCCGCTTGTGCTCCGAGATATCGCAGCGCCTGTTTGGATTTCGAGTGCTTCGACATGGCGTGACCTCGCTCTGATCAACAGTCTCAGACAATGCTTCATCCGGTAGCGGCGCAGCGTCATCCAAATTCCACGTCGGCTGAACGGTTCGTTGGAGGCGATCGACGGTCTTATGAACGGATCACCCGCGCACCGACGGCGCGGGCATGCCTGGCGCTGATCAGCCCTTGATGAAGGCGAGCAGGTCGTTGTTGAGACGATCCTTGTGCGTGTCGGTGAGACCATGCGGGGCGCCCGGATAGACGATCAGCTTGGCGCCCTTGACCAGCTTGGCCGATGCGCGGCCGGACGCGTCGATCGGCACGATCTGGTCGTCGTCACCGTGAACGATGAGCGTCGGCACGTCGAACTTCTTCAGGTCTTGGGTGAAGTCGGTTTCCGAGAACGCCTTGATGGAGTCGTAGGTGTTCTTGTGGCCGCCCATCATCCCCTGCATCCAGAATGAATCAATGAGTCCCTGCGAAGGCTTGGCGCCCGGCCGGTTGAAGCCGAAGAACGGGCCCGAGGCGATGTCCTTGTAGAGCTGCGAGCGATTCGCGATCGAGCCGGCGCGGATGCCGTCGAACACCTCGATCGGCAGGCCGCCGGGGTTGGCCGGCGTCTTCAGCATGAGCGGGGGAACCGCACCCACGAGCACCGCCTTGGCCACACGTTTCGTGCCGTGACGGCCGATGTAGCGCGTCACTTCGCCGCCGCCGGTCGAAAAGCCGACCAGCACTGCGTTCTTCAGGTCCAGCTTCTCGATCAGGGTGGCGAGGTCGTCGGCATAGGTGTCCATGTCATTGCCGTTCCAGGGCTGGCTGGAACGGCCATGGCCGCGGCGATCATGCGCGATGACCCGCAAGCCCTGCGAGGCCAGGAAAAGCATCTGCGATTCCCAGCTGTCGGAGTTGAGCGGCCAGCCATGGCTGAAGACCACGGGTTGGCCCGAGCCCCAGTCCTTGTAGTAGATCTGCGTACCGTCCTTGGTGGTGATGTAGCTGCCGGCCGGCTTGGCTTGAGCGCTGGCCGGAACTTTGCTGCCACGAGGCTGTGCGGTTTCCGGCTTGTCGGCGGCTGCCAGCGCTGTGCTCGCGGCCAGGCTGATGATGGACAAGGCGACGATTTTGGAAAGAGTCTTCATAGCAGGCTTCGTTGGAGGTTGGTTTCAAGGTTTCGCGTCTTGGGGTGCATGTCGGTGCGCGACGCCGCCATGTAAAACGTGTACAAGTAAATCGTGTGCTATGTATATGCCGGAAAGAAGGGCACAGTGCTGTGCCCGTCACGATGTGTTCAGGAGGCGTTCTTGAACAAGTTCGTCCGTATCTCCAGCAGTCGCTCGCGCATCGAGCGCAACTCATCCGCCGAACACCGGGCGGCGGAAGCGACACACGCGGGAACCGCTTTCGCTCGAGCCCGCAGAGCGCGCCCCTTGCTCGTCAGCGACACGACGACTTGCCTTTCATCCGATGTCGAGCGACGCCGATCGATGAGCTCCGCCGACTCGAGACGCTTGAGCAACGGCGTCAGCGTGGGCGACTCCAGAAACAGTTGTTCCCCGATCTCGGACACCGTCAATCGGTCGCGCTCCCACAACACCAGCATGACCAGATACTGCGGGTATGTCAGGCCGAGGTCCTTCAACAATCCACGATAGACCTTGTTGAAGCCCAGCATGGTCGAGTAGAGCGCAAAGCAAAGCTGTTGCTCCAGGGCCAGGGAATACGCCTCGGAGGGGGCTGCGACGGGTGATTTGCTTGCCATGGGCGAATTATAAATAGCACACTATCTAATAGCAAGATATTTATTCGTGCTGCCGAGAGAAGTCGTCCTATCGATTGAAGGTGGCTTACGTACCTTCCCTATGGGAGGAGTCCGATCGCAAGAATGTCTCGTCCAGTTCGCCAAGCCGGCAGTCCAGAAGCGCCGGCTCGACTTCACGCTCAAGCACTTCGAACATCCCTTCGACAAAGTCCACCAGGCGATCGGAGGCCGAAATCGCATCATCAACATTGCCAGTGGCGACTGCATCAAGGACGGCAATGTGCGCGTCCACCGTGTCCTGCAAGTTGGCACCCCGCTCCGCATGCGTGTGATAGATCCAGCCGATGCGACGGAAGATGGTGTGCAGCGGCCGCAGCGTGCTTTCGACGAAAGGTTCGCCGGCGGCCGCGAGAAAGAGCTGGTCGATGCGCCGATCCACCACGTTGAACTGCTCGAGCGTCATGCCGTCCCTGTGTTCGGCCAACTGGCGCTTGAGATGCAGCATCTGGTTGCGCTGTGAAGAACCGGATCGCTCGGTGGCCAACCGGATCACGAAACGCTCCATGTCGCGCCGCAAGCGCAGCAGGACGCGATCGCGCGTAAGGTCGACCGGCACGATCTGCAAGCCATGTCGTGGCGTCACGTGCACCAGCGTATCGGCGGCCAGCCGATTGACGGCCTGAAGAACCGGCGTACGACCGAAGCCGACCATCCCCTGCAGATCGTGCGTCGCCAGGAACAGTCCCGGCCTCAGTTCGCAGCAGACCAGCAGTTCTTCGATGCGCGCATAGGCCAGGTCGGAGAGGCTCACCGAACTTCGTCGGCGAGACGGGTCCTGGACCGAAGCACTCTTTGCGGCCAGACGCGGTCGCGGACGGGTGGTTGAAGGCATGCGGCTCGTGGTCTGAAGGGGGTCCGTGCCCATCGCACGTTCCATGGTAAGCATAGCCTGATATTCAAGATTTTCTGCAGAGATAGCGTCGTTTTCTCCAATGAACGACTGCCGAAGGGTGGGATGGGTGTGAATAGGGTAAACACGAAGAACTTTTGTGAAATATCACAGTATTCTTTTTGTCATGGCAACCCTGATCTCAGACGTCAAAGTCATCCTTACGGCCCCGGAGGGGATCAACCTCCTCGTCGTCAAGGTGGAAACCAACCAGGCCGGGCTGTACGGCCTCGGCTGCGCGACCTTCTCCTATCGGCATCTGGCCGTGCAATGCCTGGTCGAGGAATACCTCCGGCCCTTGTTGATCGGGCGGGACGTGAGCGCGATCGAGGAGCTGTGGCAGCTGATGCACCAGAACGCCTACTGGCGCAACGGACCGATCGAGAACAACGCCATCTCGGGCGTCGACATGGCGCTATGGGACATCAAGGGGAAGATGGCCGGCATGCCCCTCTACCAGCTGTTCGGGGGCAAGTGCCGGGAGGGCGTGCCGATCTATCGGCATGCGGACGGCCGGGACCTGGCCGAGCTCTGCGACAACATCCAGAAGTACCGGGAGCAGGGCATCACCCACATCCGCTGCCAGAGCGGCGGCTACGGCGGCGGCGCCTTCGGACCGGCCCCCGCGACGGCGCCGAGGGGTGCTGCGCATGGCATCTACCTGGACAGCAGGACGTACATGCGCGACACGATCAAGCTGTTCGAAGGCATCCGAGCGAAGGTGGGCTTCGACGTCTCGCTCTGCCACGACGTGCACGAGCGGCTGAAGTCGATCGAGGCAATCCAGTTCGCCTGCGAGATGGAGCGGTTCGATCTGTTCTTTCTCGAGGATGCGATTGCGCTCGAAGAGGGCAAGTGGCTGCGCCAGCTGCGCGACAAGACCCGCATCCCGCTGGCGCAGGGCGAGCTGTTCAACAACCCGTCTGAATGGAAGACGCTGATCACCGACCAGCTGATCGACTACATCCGCGTCCACCTGAGCCAGATCGGCGGCATCACGCCCGGCAGGAAGCTCCAGCTCTTTGCCGAACAGTTCGGCGTGCGAACGGCATGGCACGGCCCGGGCGACATGTCACCGCTCGGCCACGCGGCCAACATCCACATCGACCTGGCGGCGCGCAATTTCGGCGTGCAGGAATGGTCGGGCACGGAGCCGCCCAACTTCGTCATCCAGGAACTCAAGGGGCCGCGCGATGCGCTGCTCGACGTCTTTCCGGGCCTGCCGGCGTTCGAGAACGGCTACGTCTACGCAAACGACAAGCCGGGCCTCGGCGTCGACATCGACGAAGAGGAAGCCCGCAAATACCCGTGCGAGAACGTCGTGACCACATGGACGCAAACGCGTCTGGCCGACGGAACGCTTCAAACGCCCTAGGAACAGAGACCATGTCCATTCAACTCTTCGATCTCATGGGCCGCACCGCGCTCGTCACGGGTTCCTCGCGCGGCCTGGGCTTCGCCATCGCCGAGGGCCTTGCCGCCGCCGGCGCACGGATCGTGCTCAACGGCGTCGATGCGGCACGGCTGGCCGATTCGGCCGCAGCGCTGCGCGGCAAGGGCTATGCGGTCGAGGCATATGCCTTCGACGTCTGCGACGAGGGCGCAGTGGTCGGCGCGTTCGACCAGCTGGACGCGGCCGGCATCGAGATCGACATCCTCGTGAACAACGCCGGCGTGCAGTTCCGCAAGCCCATGGTCGAGCTCGCGACGGAAGACTGGCGCCGCGTGATCGAGACCAATCTGACCAGCGCCTTCGTTGTCGGCCGCGAGGCGGCCCGCCGCATGATCCCGCGCGGCCGCGGCAAAGTCATCAACATCGGCTCGCTCACCAGCGAACTGGCGCGCGCAACCGTCGCGCCCTACACCGTGGCCAAGGGCGGCATCAAGATGCTGACGCGCGCCATGACTGCCGAATGGGCCGGCCACAACATCCAGGCGAACGCCATCGGGCCCGGCTACATGCTGACGGACATGAACCAGGCCTTGATCGACAACCCGAGCTTCGATGCCTGGGTCAAGGGCCGCACGCCGGCCGGTCGCTGGGGCCGCCCCGACGAACTGGTGGGCGTGGCCGTGTTCCTGGCGTCCAGCGCTTCCAACTACGTCAGCGGCCAGATCATCTACGTCGATGGCGGCATGGTTTCCGTTCTCTAAGCGTTCCCAAACTACACATTCCATTCAGGAGACAGTCGATGAAACGAAGCATTCGCGCGGTCGTTGTTGGATTGACCGTTGCCGGCGCCTGCGTCGGCGCCGCGGGCACGGCCTTTGCGCAGGACATCAAGGAGCGCAACATCAAGTTCGCTTTTGCCAACACGGCGGACTCGGCGCACGGGATCGGCGCCAAGCGCTTTGCCGAGATGGTCGCGAGCAAGAGCGGCGGCAAACTGAACGTGAAGCTCTACGGCAGCGGCACGCTCGGTGGTGAAGCCGTGGTGGCATCGGCGATGCAGGGCGGCACCATCGAGATGTCGATGATGGGGCCCGGCCTTCTGACCGGCATGGACAAGGAGTTCGGCGTCTTCGACACGCCCTTCCTGTTCGACAGCTTCAAGGAGGTCGACGCCGCGCTGGACGGCCCGGTCGGCAAGAAGCTGCTCGACAAGCTGCCTGCCAAAGGGCTGGTCGGCCTGTCCTACTGGGATCATGGCTTTCGCATCCTGACCAACAGCAAGCGGCCGATCGCCAAGCTCGAGGACATCCAGGGACTGAAGATCCGCGTGCAGCAGATTCCGGTGTTCATCGAGTCTTTCAATGCGATGGGCGCCAACGCCGTGCCGATGCCTTTCCCCGAACTGTATTCGGCCCTCGAGCAGAAGGCCGTCGACGGCCAGGAGAACCCGTTCATCTCCGTCGAGGTGACCAAGTTCTACGAGGTCCAGAAGTACGCCTCCACCACGCGCCATGCGTACTCGCCGCTGCTCGTGCTGATGAGCAAGAAGTTCTGGGACCAGTTGTCGGCCGATGAGCGCAAGGTGCTGACGGACGCGGCGAACGAGGTGAAGAGCTACGAGCGCCAGGTGTCGCGCGAGCTGGATGCCAAGGCGCTCGACACGCTCAAGAGCCGGGGCATGGTGATCACCGAAGTCTCGGCGCAGGAACGTGCACGGATGCGCGACAAGCTCAAGCCGGTGATCGACAAGCATCGCCAGACGACAGGCGAACTGGGCAAGGAAATGACGGCCGAGGTGGAACGCATTCGTTCCGGAAAGTGAAGACCATGAACACCCGAAACATTCTTGGCGCCATCGCCGCGATCGCGGCGACGCTGTGGTCCCCTGTCGCGCCGGCCGCGGACTATCCGAGCCGGCCTATCGAGATCGTCGTGCCCTCGTCGGCGGGTGGCGGCACGGACGTGATGGCCCGGCTCTTCGCCGAAGCTGCCAAGAAGAGCGTGCCGCAACCCTTCGTCGTCACCAACAAGCCAGGTGCTGGTGGTGGCATCGGCATGACGGAAGTGCAGCGCGCACCAGCCGACGGCTACAAGATCGGCGTGCTGATCTCCGAGCTGGCGATCATTCCGCACCTCGGGATGACCAAGGTCACGACCGCCGACTTCATCGCCGTTGCGCGGCTCAATGGCGATCCGGGCCTGATCGCCGTGCGCGCCGACTCGCCATGGCAGTCGATCGACGACCTGTTGGCCGCCGCGAGAAAGCAGGACGGCGCCGTGTCGATGGGCAACGCCGGCACCGGCACCATCTGGCACCTCGCGGCCGCCGCCGTCGAACAGAAGACACGCGTGCGCTTCAACCATGTGCCCTACCAGGGCGCCGCACCGAGCGTGCTCGCGCTGGCGGGCGGCCATGTGGATGCGATCGTCGTGAGCCCGGCCGAGATCGGTTCGCACGTGGCGGCCGGCAAGGTCCGCGTCCTGGTGTCCATGGCCGAAGGCCGGCTCGCGGCCCCCTACGAAAAGGTCGCGACCTTCAAGGAGAAGGGCGTGGACCTGGTGTTGGGCACCTGGCGTGGCCTGGGCGTGCCTGCGGGCACGCCGCCCGAGGTGGTGCGGTACCTGCGCGAGGCGGCGCGCAAGACCTCCGAGGACCCCGCGTTTCGCGAAGCCTTGACCAAGGCCAACCTGCAGCCGGCCTATATGGATGGCGAACAGTTCCAGGCCTTCATGAATAGCCAATCGACCTATTTCAAGTCGCTGCTGGCGACCGTCGAGATCAAGAAGTAGGGCGCCCGCATGGAAGCCCTCGTCATCCACGCCCCCGGCGACCTGCGCGTCGAAGAAGTCGACACCCCCGAACTCGGCCCCGGCCAGCTGCAGGTGCGCGTGCGCTGCGGCGGCATCTGCGGCTCGGACCTGCACTACTACCAGCATGGCGGCTTCGGCACCATCCGCATCAAGGAGCCGATGGTGCTGGGCCACGAGGTGGCCGGCGTGATCGAGGCCGTGGGCGCCGGCGCAGGCAGCTTCGCGGCCGGCGAGCGCGTCGCCATCAGCCCGAGCCGGCCCTGCGGCCTCTGCCGCTACTGCCAGCAGGGCCTGCAGAACCATTGCCTGGACATGCGCTACTACGGCAGCGCGATGCGCACGCCGCACGTGCAGGGCGCCTTCCGCCAGCAGATCGTGGTGGAGCACTGGCAGGCGCATCGGCTGGCCGACACGGTGAGCGACGGCGAGGGCTCGATGGCCGAGCCGCTGTCGGTGGCGCTGCATGCGGTGCGCCGCGCGGGGCCGCTGTTGGGCAAGAGCGTGCTGGTCACCGGCTGCGGGCCGATCGGCGCGCTGGCCATCATCGCGGCGCGGCGCGCGGGCGCCACCCACATCGTGGCCACCGACGTCGGTGCGCACACGCTGGGCAAGGCGCTCAAGGTCGGCGCGGACGAAGTGGTCAACGTTGCCGAGGAGCCCGATGGCCTGGCGCGCTTCACGGCCGACAAGGGGCATTTCGACGTGCTGTTCGAAGCCAGCGGCAACCAGCGTGCGCTGGTCGGCGCCTTCGATGCGCTGCGCCCGCGCGGCATCATCGTGCAGCTGGGGCTGGGCGGCGAGATGACGCTGCCGATCAACACCATCGTGGCCAAGGAGTTCGACCTGCGCGGGGCCTTCCGCTTCCACGAGGAGTTCGCGGTGGCGGTGGAGCTGCTCAACAAGGGGCTGGTCGACGTGAAGCCGCTGATCTCGGCGACCTTGTCCTACCGCGACTCGGCGCGCGCCTTTGCGCTGGCGGCCGATCGCTCGCAGGCCATGAAGGTGCTGCTCAGTTTTGAATGAAACCGGGCGCGCACGGCGCGTCATGAGGGGACGTCGATGAACCGACTGATCAATGGCTATTGCAAGCTGCTCGATGCGCTGGTCGCGCTGGCGCTCGCGATCATGGTGGTGCTGGTGTTCGGCAACGTGGTGTTGCGCTATGCGTTCAATACCGGCATCACCGTGTCGGAAGAGGTGTCGCGCTGGCTGTTCGTCTGGCTGGTGTTTCTCGGCGCCATCGTCGCGCTGAAGGAGCACGGGCACCTCGGCAGCGACATGCTCGTCTCGCGTCTGCCGGTGGCCGGCAAGAAAGTCTGCCTGGTCCTGGGCCAGCTGCTGATGCTGTACGTCACCTGGCTGCTCTTCTCCGGCAGCCTGGCACAGGTCAAGATCAACTGGGAGGTCGAGGCGCCGGTGACGGGTGCCTCCATCGGCATCTTCTATCTTGCCGGCGTCGTGTTCGCGGTGTCGGCAGGTGTGCTGTTGCTGCGCGAGCTGTGGCGCACCTTGAGCGGGCAGTTGCGCGACGACGAACTGGTGATGGTCAAGGAGTCGGAGGAGACCGCCGAATTCGAGGAACTCCAGGCGCAGCTGGCGCGACAGAACGCGGAGTCGGCGCCTGCCGCCAACGAGCAGGCCAGGAGCAGGACATGACCGTCGCCATCTTCCTCGGCGCGCTGCTCGGCACCATGGCGCTGGGCATCCCGATCGCCTTCGCGCTCCTGGCCACCGGCGTGGCGCTGATGTGGCACCTGGACCTGTTCGATGCGCAGATCCTGGCGCAGAACGTGGTCAACGGCGCCGACAGCTTCCCGCTGCTGGCCGTACCTTTCTTCATGCTGGCCGGCGAGATCATGAATGTGGGCGGCCTGTCCAAGCGCATCATCGACGTCGCGCTGGCCCTCGTCGGCCACATCAGGGGCGGGCTGGGCTACGTGGCGATCCTCGCAGCCATCCTGCTGTCGGCCCTGTCGGGGTCGGCAGTGGCGGATGCGGCCGCGCTCACGGCGCTGCTTCTGCCGATGATGGTGGCCGCCGGCCACGACAAAGCGCGCTGCGGCGGACTCATCGCGGCCTCGGGCGTGATCGGGCCGGTGATCCCGCCGTCGATCGCCTTCGTGATCTTCGGCGTCGCAGCCAACGTGTCGATCTCCAAGCTGTTCCTGGCCGGCATCTTCCCCGGCATCCTGATCGGTGCTTCGCTCTGGCTCACCTGGATGTTCCTGGTGCGCAAGGAAAAGATCGTGCCGCCGCCGCGCAAATCGGCGCGCGAGATCTGGACGGCGCTGCGCCAGGCGACCTGGGCCCTGATGCTGCCGGTGATCATCCTGGTGGGCCTGCGCTTCGGCGTATTCACGCCGACCGAGGCGGCCGTGGTGGCGGCGGTCTACGCCTTCTTCGTCGCCACGGTGGTGTACCGCGAACTAAAGGTCGGCCAGCTGTACGCCGTGTTCGTGAGTGCCGCCAAGACCACGGCCGTCATCATGTTCCTGGTGGCGGCCGCGCTGGTGTCGGCGTGGCTGATCACGGTGGCCGATCTGCCGGGCAAGGTAATCGGGCTGCTCGAGCCCTTCATGGGCAACAAGACGATGCTGCTGATCGCGATCATGGTGCTGTGCATGATCGTCGGCACGGCGATGGACATGACGCCGACCATCCTGATCCTGACGCCGGTGCTGATGCCCGTGATCAAGCAGGCGGGCATCGACCCGGTCTACTTCGGTGTGCTCTTCATCATCAACAACTCGATCGGCCTGGTCACGCCGCCGGTCGGAACCGTGCTCAACGTGGTAGCCGGTGTCGGGCGCATGAAGATGGACGATGTGACCAGGGGCGTGCTGCCCTTCATGGCGGCCGAGTTCGCGATCCTGTTCCTGATGGTGCTGTTCCCGCAACTCGTCACCGTGCCGGCCAAGTGGTTCGGCGGCTGAAGTGGCTGCACGGCGCCATCCACGGGGAACAAGCGGACGTTGAACAACCTACTGAAACATCACAACCAGAGCAGACTGCATGCCAATCGCTGCGGCTCGAGCAGCGCTCAGCGATTGGCTGCCAGCCCATGGTGCCGACCTGATGGTCAATCAGCAGCAAGGCGGCGTCGTCGGCAGTGAATCGTTCAAACTTCATGGTGTATTTCCTAGGTAGTGATGGGGCCACGCCCCGGGTGTGTGGCGACCTGTTACAGCCTCCCCAAATCGCCACGTTGGTAAGCGGCGGTTGCCGCAGTCAGACTCTCCTGGCTCGCAAAAGCCATGGGCCCGTTCGAAAGCACGGGTTCGTGCAGTGGTTCGCCGATGAACACTGCGACCTTGGCCCCGCCAGGCTTGGCGACGAGCTTGTGCGTCGTCGCTTCGGTCGCGGCAGGAAGGATCGGGACACTGAGGTTGTCGAGGCCGAAGCTCTCACTATTGACCTCCGCGCGGCCGTTGATCGGCATGACGTAGGCTCGCTGTCCCGCGGCCAACAGCAGCTGCAGTTCGGCGCCTGCGCCTCCGCCCGGCTGGATCAGCGTGCTGTTGCCCGGCGAATCGGGGTTGGCAATGCCAGTCTCCGAATCGAGGAACAGGTAGGTCACCGCGGAGAAGCCGGCGTGCGGATGCGGCGGGAACGTGGGAGCACTCATCCACGCATGGTCGATTCCCAGGAAGGGGTCGATCAAGTCAACAGCGTCGCCATGTTCCGGCGCTTGGCGACCCTGGCTTGGGCGTGATACTGCTGCCTGGAGGAGGTGGCCGCCGAGGATGTGGTGGCCGGTCGCTTGCGACGGGTTCTACCAGGGTGGCAGGCCAACCCGACGCCCGTCTACGCACTCACCGAGACCCGTTTGCTACCGGCGAAGACGCAGCGCTTTCTCGAGTTCCTGCAGGAGCGTTTGGGGCAGCAAGCTCGCCCGACCTCGAAGCCGCGGGCCACCCGACGAGTGAATCTCAGCGCGCTTCAAAGCCCTCGCCCGGAGTAAGCGGCGCGTGGCGATACGTCGCCGGTGTGCGGCCGAGCTTGACGGGCGCGCCGATGCCGCGGTAGCCGCCGGCCATCTCCACCACCATGCCGCGGTGCGCTGTGTGTGGATGCGCCAGCGCCGCGTCGACCGGCAGCACCGGCGCGGCGGGCACGCCGGCGGCCATCAGCGTGTCGACCAGCGCGTTGCCGTCGAAGCCCTTCATCGCGGCTTCGAGCCTTGCCTTCAGCGCTTCGCGGTTCACGGAACGGGCACCGGCGGTGGCGTACAGCGGATCGTCCGCCAGCTCGGGCACCCCGATGCAGCGGCAGAAGGCCGCGAACTGTCCGTTGTTGCCGACCGCCACGAAAACCGGTTCGGTGCCGGTCGCCAGCGCGTCGTAGGGGTAGATGTTGGGGTGCGCATTGCCGGTGCGCTTCGGCGCCTTGCCGTCGACGAACCAGTTTGCCGCATGCGGGTGCAGCAGCGACAGGCCGCTGTCGTACAGCGCCGCCTCCACGAACTGCCCGCGCCCGCTGCGCTGGCGCTCCTGCAGCGCCAGCAACACACCGATCACCGCATTGAGGCCCGTCACCATGTCGACCACCGGCAGGCCTACGCGCAGCGGCCCGCCGTCAGCCTCGCCGTTGATGCTCATGATGCCCGTCATCGCCTGCACCGCGGCGTCATAGCCGGGCAGGGCGCCGAGCGGGCCGTCGGAGCCGAAGCCCGACACGCGGCACCACACAAGCCGCGGGAAGCGCTGCGCCAGAGTCTCGTAGCCGATGCCCCAGCGCTCCATCGTGCCGGTCTTGAAGTTCTCTATCAGTACGTCAGCCTCGGCCACAAGCGCGAGCAGCGCCTCGCGCCCTTCGGCGCTGCCGAGGTCGAGGTGCATCGTGCGCTTGTTGCGGTTGAGCCCGTGGTAGTACGAAGCCACGCCATCCTTGAACGGCGGGCCCCAAGTGCGTGTGTCGTCGCCTTGCGGCGGCTCGACCTTGAGCACGTCGGCCCCGTGGTCGCCGAGGATCTGACCGCAGTAGGGCCCGCCGAGGATGCGCGAGATGTCCAGCACGCGGATGCCGGCCAGCGCGCCGGCGGAGGAAAGCGATGCGTTCATGGCGGTGTCAGTCGAGTTGCGCGCCGGACTGCTTCACCACGCCGGCCCACTTGCCCATCTGCGCCTGGATGAACTTGCCCAGTTGCTGCGGTGTGTGGGCGGGCGCCGGCTCCAGGCCCTGCGAGGCGAAGAGCTGTTTCACCTTGGGCGTGTCGAGCACCTCGACGAAGGCCTGGTTGAGCTTGGCGATGCGCTCGGGCGGTGTGCCGGCCGGTGCGACGATGCCGAAGAAGACGCTCACGTCGTATCCGGGCACGCCCTGCTCGACGACGGTCGGCACATCCGGCAGCGCCTGCGAACGCTCGGCCGTCGTGACGCCCAGCGCGCGCAGCTTGCCGGCCTTGACATAGGGCAGGGCGGTGAGCACGTCGGTGAAGCTCATGCTCACCTGGCCGCCCAGCAAGTCGTTCAACGCAGGCCCGGTGCCCTTGTACGGGATGTGTTGCAGGTCGACGCCGGCCGAGGTGTTGAAGAGCACGCCGGCCAGGTGCGACGACGCGCCGTTGCCCGACGAGGCGTAGCTCAGCTTGCCGGGGTTGGCCTTGGCGTAGGCGATCAGTTCCTTCACGTTCTTCGCCGGCACGGCGGGGTTCACCACCAGGATATTCGGCAGATGGCCGACCTGGATCACCGGTGCGAAGCTCTTCACCGGGTCGTAGCTCACCTTGCGGTAGAGGCTGGCGTTGATAGCCAACGGTCCCGAGGTGCCGAACAGCAGCGTCTGGCCGTCGGGCGTGGCGCGCGCGACGTAGTCGGCGCCGATGTTGCCGCCGGCGCCCGCGCGGTTCTCCACGATCATGGGTTGGCCGAGGCGGTCCTTCATCTCCGCGGCAAGCGTGCGCGCCATCGCGTCGGTCGGGCCGCCCGGCGGAAACGGGATCACGAGCGTGACGGGCTTGTCGGGAAAGGTGTCAGCCTGTGCCGCAGGCAGCAAGGGCAGGGCCGCGGCGCTGGCGAGCACGAGTGTGGCGAGAAGTCGCATGGGTTTGTTGTCTCCGTCGTTGTGTGGGTAAGAAGGGGTCAGGCCGTGAGGGCCGCTGGCGAATCAACGCTCCACTCGCGCGGCAGCTCCGATGCAGCCAGCGGGTCGCGCGGCAGCACGCGGTGCAGCAGCACGAGCTGCGCCCATTCGATGCGCTGTGCCGAGCCGCCGCGCGCGCCTTCCCAGGCCATCGCGATGGCGCTCGCCACGTGGTAGAGCGCCGACGCCGCCTGCCGCGCGAGGCGGTCGCCGCCGTCTGCGGCGGCGAGCAAGGCCAGCGCGGCGGCGCGCGCGAGCGCATCGCGCAGCGCGGCGGCAAAGGCAGGCGCGAGTGGCGCGTCATCAAGGAGCGCCTCGAAGTGCGCCTGCAGCACCGGCAGCGAGCCTTCGCGTTTCACCGCGCGGATCACATCGAGCGCGACGATATTGCTGGTGCCTTCCCAGATCGAGCCCAGGTGCGCGTCGCGCAGCAGGCGAGGGTCGGCCCACTCCTCGATGTAGCCGCAGCCGCCGCGCACTTCCATCGCGTCGCCCGTGACCTTGCGCGCATCGCGGCAGGCGCGGAACTTGATGAGCGGCGTGAGGATGCGCAGCAGCGGGTAGGCGGCGGTCTCGCCGCCGTCGGAGCGCGCCAGCGCCTGGGCGGTCTGGAACACCATGCTGCGCGCCTGCTCGGCTGGCAACCGCAGCTTCTGCAGTTGGCGCTGCATCAGCGGCATGTCTTCCAGCCGCTTGCCGAAGGCGCGGCGCTCATGCGCGATGTACTCGGCCTCGGCCACCGCGCGGCGCATCAGGCCGGCCGAGCGCACGCCGTTCGACAGGCGCGAGTTGTTCACCATGTCGGCCATCTGCACGAAGCCGCGGCCCTGCTCGCCCACCAGGTAGGCCAGGGCGCCTTCGAGCCGGATCTCGCCGCTGGCCATCGAGCGCGTGCCCAGCTTGTCCTTCAGCCGCAGGATGCGATAGCGATTGGCGCTGCCGTCGTCGAGACGGCGCGGCAGCAGGAACAGCGACACGCCCTTCATGCCCGGCGGGCCGCCGTCGACGCGCGCCAGCACCATCGCGAAGTCGGCGTCGGGGTTGGAGCAGAACCACTTGTCGCCGCCCAGGCGCCACTGGCCCTCTTCGTCCTGCCAGGCGCGGGTTTCGGTGGCGGCGATGTCGGAGCCCGCGGCCTGCTCGGTCATGAACATCGCGCCCTGCGCCAGCGTGTCGAAGTCGAGCGAGCGGAAACGCGGCATGAAGCGATCGACCAGCTCGAGGCTGCCGAACTTCTTCAGGGTGCGCGCCAGCGAATCGGTCATCGACACCGGGCAGCACAGGCCGAACTCGGCCTGCACGAAGAGATAGGTCAGCACGTACTTGACCAGCGGCGGCATGCGGCCCTTCCATCCCAGCGTGTCCTCGCGGTGCGACATCGCGGCGAGGCCGAACTCGCTCAGCGCGAGCCTTTCCATCTCGACGTACGCCGGGTGCTTGTAGACCCGCGGGTCGTCGATGCCGGTGCGGGTGCGCAGCGTCAACGTGGGCGGGTTCTGGTCTGCGGTGTGCGCGAGCTCGTCGAGCCGGCCACCGGCCAGGGCCCCAAGGCGCTCGAAGTGCGGCTGCATGTGCGCCAGCAGGTCGGCCGGCAGGTAGAGCGCCAGCAGCCTGTGCAGTTCGGTGTCGTCGGCGTAGAGGCTCCGGCCGTGGCGGTCGGGTACGGGATGGACGGCAGTGCCGTCGGCGGTCGCAGCGTGGCTGGGCATGGCTTGTCTCCTTGTTCTCCCGCATTCTTGGTGCGGCGACGATTCTTGTCTAATATCAAATTGGTCTTGATCGATCTGATCTGGCTATTGTTGAAGGGACCTCGCCATGGAGCTTCGCCACCTGCGCTACTTCATCGTCCTGGCCGAAGAGCTGCACTTCGGCCGGGCCGCACGGCGGCTGGCGATCTCGCAGCCGCCGCTGAGCGTGGCCATTCGCCAGCTGGAGGAATCGGTCGGCGCGCAGCTCTTCGAGCGCAACAGCAAGGCGGTGCGCCTCACCGCCGCGGGCCAGACGCTGCAGGCCTCGGCGCGCGCGCTGCTGCGCGATGCGGACGAGGCGCGGATGGAGGCGCGGCACGTGGCGCAAGGATCCGCGGGGCGGCTGCGCATCGGCTTCGTCGGCGCCATGCTCTACCGCGGGCTGCCGCAGGCGCTGACGCGCTTCCAGGCGGCGCATCCGGCGGTGCGCGTGACGCTGGCCGAGCTCAACTCCGGCGAACAGATGGCCGAGCTTCTGCATGATCGCCTGGACGTCGGCTTCGTCCACACACGCCGCGTTCCGGCCGAACTGCAGTGCCGGCTGCTGGTGTCCGAGCCCTTCGTCGCCTGCCTGCCGGCCCAGCACCGGCTGGCGAAGAAGCGCAAGGTCGCGCTCGCCGGCCTGCGCGACGAGTCCTTCGTTCTGTTCTCGCGCAGCGCATCGCCCGACTACCACGAGCGCATCCTGTCGATCTGCGCCGACGCCGGCTTCTGGCCCGAGGTGCGCCAGGAGGTGCGCCATTGGCTGGCCGTGGTGTCGCTGGTGTCGCAGGGCATGGGCGTGGCGCTGGTGCCCGACGCGATGCGCCATTGCGCGCTGCCGGGGGCGGTGTTTCGTCCGCTGGAGGGCGCGAGCACGTCGTCGGAGGCCTACGGCGTATGGCTCGCGTCGTCGCAGAACGTGCTGGTGCCGCGGCTGCTCGATGAAGTGGCGCGGAGCTTGGGTCCGCGTCGCCAATCGGGAGCGTCGCCCCCGGGCGGCCTTTGAGGCCTTTGAATCACCTAGTGGACTTGCTTGGGCAGGTTCAGGCTCTGGAGCAGCGGGACCCAGCGATCGTGCTCCGTGCGCACGAACTTCGCCAGTTCCTCGGGCGTGCCGCCGCGCGGCTCCATGCCAATGGCGCGGGCCTTGGTGATGAACTCCGGGTCGGCGATCACCTGGTTGACGGCCTTGTTCAGACGGTCGATCACGTCTTTCGGCGTGCCGGACGGCACCGAGAGCGAGTACCACAGCGTGGCGTCGAAGTCGTAGCCCATCTCCTTGAACGTCGGCGCCTCGGGCACCTGCGGCAGCCTGCGGCTGTCCATCACGCCCAACACGCGGAGCTTGCCGCTGCGGATATGCGGCAAGGAGCCGGTGATGGACGTCCCATGGATGTCGATCTGGCCGCCGAGCAGAGCCTGCACGGCGGGGGCATCGCCGTTGAAGGGGATATGGGTTGTACTGATGCCGACGGCCTTCTCGAAGCTCATGGGAGCGAGGTTGGTCAGGATCGCCGCGCCCGGGGAGCCGCGGTTGATCTTGCCGGGGTTGGCCTTGGCGTACGCGACCATCTCCTTGATGTTGGTGTACGGCAGGTCGGCCCGGCCGACGATGATCGCCGGTTGGTAGGCGATCTGCGTGACCGGCGCGAAGTCCTTGTTGGGATCGTAGGGCAGCTTCTCGTAGAGGACGGTGTTGTTCGCCAGGGTTCCCAGCGACGACACCAGCACGGTGAGCCCGTCCGGGCGCGACCTCGCCACGTAGTCTGCGGCGACGATTCCGCTGGCGCCGGGCTTGTTTTCCACGATGACCTGGGTCCCGCGCTTCGTCAGTTCGGCCGCAAGGATGCGGACGTACTGGTCGGTGCCGCCACCGGCGGCGAAGGGAACGACGATCTTGGTGGCCGTCTGCGCCTGGGCCGAACCCAGCGCCACGACCAGTCCGGACAGCAGTCCCGAGATGAATTTCCGATAGCTCACTTTGTCTCCTTTTGTCCCCTCGGAGGGGCAGGTAAATCCTGGACTCAGTCTATGGTCGGGTACAGCGCGCGGACGTGCAGGGAATGAAAAGCTGCTTTGTATGTCGTGCACGCGGGGCAGGCCTGCGCGGCCTATCCTGCGTCCATCCGTTGGTTCACTTCATCGAATGACATCCACAGTTCCGGCGACGCCGTCATCCATCCAGGCCCGGTGGGCCATGCAGGCCGCGCTGCCGGCCGTGATCGCTGGTTATCCGCTGCTGGAGGCGCTGCAGACCTGCCGGCGACAGGCGATGTCCGGCAAGCCGGGCCATGGTCGGGCGCCGTTCAACACGATCGCGCACAGCACGCGGCAGTGGACCCACAGCGACCGCGACTTCAACACGCCGACCGTCGACCTGCTTTACAGCAACGCCTTGCTGGACCTTCGCCATGGGCCCGTGGTGCTGGAGATCCCGGCGCGCAGCCGCTTCTTCGTCGTGGAGCTCCTGGATGTCTACACCAACAACTTCCAGAACCTCGGCACGCGCAACGTGCCCGCCGAGGGCGCTCGTTATGCACTCCTGGGCCCGGACGCGCCGGAGTCGCTCGCAGCGGCAGGCACGATCGCCGTTCGTTGTCCTTCCGCATTGGTGTGGCTGCTCGGCCGCGTGATCGTGGACGGCGAGGCGGACCTGCCTGCGGCGCGTGCGATGCAAGCCGGGTTCCGGCTGCACGGCGCGCCCGCGCCGGCGCCGTTCGCGAGCCTGGCACAGTGGCAGGACACGGGAGATGCGGCGCTCGACTTCTTTTCCAACCTGGCGCGGGCGTTCAATGACTTTCCGCCGCCGCCGTCGCAGCGCGCGCCTCTCGAGTTGCTCACTGCCGCGAACATCGCGCTGCCACCCGATGGCGTGCTCACCGAGTTGCGCGGCGCCGCGATCGAGGGCTTGCGCGGGGCGTATCGCGAAGGCATGGCGCTGATCGAAGGCCACACCCACACCGCATCCAAGGCGCCGTGGCGCTTCTCCACCCGCCTGGGCCGCTTCGGCAACGACTATATGCTGCGCGCAGCCACCGCCTGGAAAGGCATCGGCGCGCTGGCCGCGGACGAGGCGATCTACGCGCCGGCCGATTACGACCGGCACGGCGAGCTGCTGCACGGGCGCAATGCATACCGCATCCGGTTCGAGGACGGCGGCGACCTGCCGGTGGATGCGTTCTGGTCCATCACGGTGTATGGCGACGACCGCTTCCTGGCCGCTCATCCGTTCGGCCGGCATGCGCTCGGCAGCCGCAGCGGCCTGGAGCGGGACACGGACGGCGCACTGACGATCCACGTGGGCCACCGGCGGCCTGCCACGCCCGGGTCGAACTGGTTGCCAGCGCCGGACGCCCCCTTCTACCTGATCCTGCGGATGTACCACCCGCAGCAGCGCCTGCTGGAGGGGCGCTACAAGCTGCCGCCAGTGGAGCGGGTGGACTGATCGGCCTTCACGACGCCGGCCTCGCGCAGAGCCGCGATCTCGGCGTCGCTCAATCCCGCCTCCCGCAGCAATTCCTCGGTGTGCGCGCCGTGGGCCGGTGCGGCCTGGGTCTGGAGGCGCGGCGTGTCGCACAGGTCGTAGGGCAGGCCGAAGCTGCGATAGCCAGGGCGATCCCCGTTCGGCGCAGCCTCGATGACCATGCTGCTGGCCCGGAAGTCTTCGCCCGCAAGGGCATCGCTGTAGCTGCGCACGACACCCACCACGATGTTGTTGCGCGTGAGCAGGTCGACGCACTCGCGCGTGCCGTAGCGCGAAAGCCGTTCGCTCACGGCCTCCTTCATGGCCGGCCGGTTCGCGACGCGGAGCTCGTTGGTGAGGAAGCGCGGGTCCGTCGCCAGCGCGGGGGAACCGATGGTTTCGCACAGGCGCACCCAGTGCGCCTGCACGTAGGCGGAGACCACGACCATGCCGTCGTGCGTGCGAAAGATGTCTGCCGCCGGGGCACTCAGCGGCTGGCCGTCGCCGCTGCGGGTGGGCTCGACGCCGCGCGCCAGGTAGTCGCTCCAGTTCGGCAGCTGCAGGTTCAGCGCCACTTCCAGCAGCGAGATGCGGATGGTTTCGCCGATGCCGGTGCGCACGCGCCGGAAGAGCGCAGCCAGGATCGCCTGCGCCGCCACCTGCACGGTGGCCGTGTCGATGATGGTGGCGCCCACCTTCTGCGGCAGGCCCTGCGGCTCGCCGGTCACCGACATCAGGCCGCTTTCCGCCTGCGCCGCGATGTCGTAGCCGGGCCGGTCGCGCGAGGGCGCGCCCGCGGGGAAGCCGCTGATCGAGACGTAGACCAGCCCCGGCTGTATCTCGCGCAATGCATCGGCCCCCAATCCGAGTGCCTCGGCGGCGCCCGGCCGCAGGTTCTGCACGACCACGTCGGCACGCTCGATCAGGCGCAGCGCGATCTCCACCCCGCGCGGATTGCGCAGGTCCAGGGCGATCGACTTCTTGCTGCGGTTGTAGGCGCGCAGCATGGCGTGGCCGAAGTGGCCCGTGTGGCGCGCCATGTCGCCTTCCAGCGATTCGATCTTGACCACCTTCGCGCCGAGGTCGCCCAGCGTCATCGCGGTGCCGGGGCCCGCAATGTAGTTGCCGAGTTCGATGACGCGAATGCCCTGCAGGGGCGGGGGAGGAGCGGCTCGTTCGTTCATCCGGGCGACTCTAGGAGCCGAGTGGGACCACGGGAACGCAGGAACTGCAAAGCTGCTTTGCAGGGCGCGCCGCCGCCTGTGCCGGATCGTCGCCAAACTTCGACCCCATGATGACCGTGGAGATTCGAAGGGTCGGCGAGACGAAGGACCTGCTGGGCGAAAGCCCGTGCTGGGATGCGCGCGCGCATGCCGTCTGCTGGATCGACTCGCTGGCGGGAACGCTACGGCGGCTGTGGCCTGCCACCGGGGAGGCCGAGCAACACGGCCTGCCCGCGCCGGTCGGCTCGATTGCACCTTGCGAGAGCGGTTCGGTGGTCGCGGCGCTGAAGAACAGCTTCGCTCGCTACGACTTCGCCACGCGCAAGCTGGAGATCCTGGCGCGCATCGACATCGATCACCCGGACGTGCGCCTCAATGACGGCAAATGCGACCCCTGGGGCAACTTCATCGCCGGCACCATGCACATCAACCGCCAGCCGGGCGACGCTGTCCTCGGCGGCCTGTACCGGCTGCGGCCCGACCGCTGCGTGGAGCGCATTGCGGGCGGGTTCGGGTTGACCAACGGCCCCTGCTTCAGCCTCGACGGCCGCACGCTCTACGTGGCCGACAGCACGGTCCGCACGATCTGGGCCTATGACTACGCGCCGGAAGGTCCGTTGTTCAACCAGCGCGTCTTCGTGCAGACCGAGGGTTACGGATCCGGCCCCGACGGCGCGACCGTGGATGCTCAGGGCTTCGTCTGGACCGTGCTGACGCGGATCGGGAAGATGGCTCGCTTCGCCCCCGACGGACGGCTCGACCGGATGGTGGAACTGCCGGCAACGCATCCGACCAGCCTGTGCTTCGGCGGCCCGCAGTTCGAAGTGGCCTATGTCACGTCGATCTCCAGGAGCACGCATCTCGCGGGACTCCTGCCGCAGGACGGCGGCCTGTTCGAGCTGAGCGGGATGCCCGCCGCCGGGATGCCGGCGCACCGCTTCGCGGACTGAAACCGGCCTCAGGCCGCGTCGCCTTCGCGCAGCGCCTCGGCGATGAAGTCGACGAAGGCGCGCACTTTCAGCGGCAGCGCGCGGCTCTGGCGGAACACTGCGTAGATGCCGTTGGAGAACCCGCGCACCGCGAACCGGTAATCGGGAAGGAGCCGCAACAGCGAGCCGTCCTGGATGCAGCTGCGCACCGTGGGCTCCGACAGCAGCGCGATCCCCATGCCCCCGATGGCGGCCAGCCGCAGCAGTTCGCCGTTGTTCGAGCTCAACACGCCCTGGATCACCAGCTCCTGCTGTTCTCCCTGTTCGTCGATGTATTTCCAGGTGGTGGCCTCGTGCTCGCGACGGTAGGTGAGGCAGCGAACCTCCGGCAGGTCGCGCGGGTGGCGGATGCGCTTGTGCACCTTCATGAAGGATGGGCTGGCCACCAGCACTTCGTCACTGCTGAGCAGCCGCTTGATCACGAAGCTCGAATCGGTCGACTCGCCGGTGCGGATGTCGATGTCGAAGTCGTGCTCCACCAGGTTCACAGGGTGTTCGGAGAGTTCGAACTCCAGCTGGATGTCCGGATGGCGCTGGGCGAAGCGCGGCAGCAGCGGCGCGATCACGCGCAGGCCGATCTGCGTGCGCGAGTGGATGCGCAGACGGCCCTCGGGCAGCAGTTTCGAGCTGCGCGCGGCTTCCTCCGCCTCCGCCATCGCCTCCAGCACCACCTCCGCGCGCCCGAGGAAGGCCTGTCCCGCCTCGGTGACCTTGAGCTTGCGGCTGGTGCGGTCCACCAGTTGCACCCCCAGCTCTTCCTCCAGCGCGCTGATGCGGCGCGAGATGGTGGCGGGCGAAAGACTCAGGCTGCGCCCCGCGGCCGAGAGGCTTCCCTTCCGCAGGGTCGTCACGAAGATCCGCAGCGAATCGAGGGCCTTCATTTCAGAAAACGCAAAGAAGGTGTGCGCGGCGTGGTGCGCGGCGCAGGCACTCCGTTCCTAAGATCGCTCCACGCAACCAAGCCAACCAGGAGCCTCGTCATGGATTTCGGAATCTTCATTCTGATGCAGCAGCGAAACAAGCACAAAACCTCTCACCAGATCCTGCGCGATGCCGTGGAGCAGACGCGGCTGGCGGACGAACTGGGCTTCGGCGGCGCCTGGTTCGCAGAACATCATTTCAGCAACTACGGCATGTGCTCGTCGCCGCTCACGATGATCGCGCACTGCGCCGCCGTCACCCGCGACATTCGCCTGGGCACCGGCATTGTCGTCGCACCGCTGTACACCCCAGCCCGCCTGATCGCCGACGTCGCGATGGTGGACCAGCTGTCCGACGGCCGCCTGAACCTGGGCATCGGCTCCGGCTACCAGCACTTCGAGTTCGAGCGCTTCGGCGTTTCGCTGGAGACCTCCAAGCAGCGCACGCTGGAGATGCTGGACATGCTGGAGCTGGGCCTGAAGGAGCCGAAGTTCGCTTACGACGGCCAGTTCTACCAGCAGCCCGAGAGCGCGATCAGCCAGCGCGCGGTGCAGCAGCCGATGCCGCCGTTGTGGGTGACCAGCGTGGACCCGACCTTCCTTGCCCGCGCCGTGCGTGGCGACCACCACGTGTTCGTCTCCGGCGGCGACGGCGGCGTGGAGAAGCTGCAGGCCACCCGCGCCTTGATCGACAAGGTGGCCCTGGGTGAAGGCAAGAACCCGGCCCAGGTGCCGGTCGGCGTGCTGCGCGCGGCCTACGCCAGCGAAAACAAGGCCGAAGTGGATCGCTACCTCGATTGCGCCCGCTACCAGCGCCGCGTGGCACTCAGCCTGAAGCGCCGCACGGCGCAGATCGCCGAGGACTACCAGGTGGCCGAGACGATGGCGGAAGGCGAGCCGACCCTGGACGAGATGCGTGCCCTGTTGCCCGTGGGCTCGGTGGACACGGTGATCGAGCGGGTGGTGCGCGAGATCCGCGCCATCAAGCCCGTGCACTACTGTTTCCAGACGCAGATGGGTGACTTCGACCACCCGACGATGCTGAAGCACCTGGAACTGTGGGCCAAGGTCATCATGCCCGCCGTGCAGCGCGAGATCGCCAACGACCCGCCGCACGTGGCCAAGCCGGCCACCGAGGTCGCCGCCGCCTGAGGCGCGCAGGCGTACGCCATGAGTAGCACGACCTTGCACCGCGATGCCATCGAACCGACGCTGTTTCGACAGCTGCTCGGCTGCTTTCCGACGGGGGTGGCGATCATCACGACGCGTGCCGCCGACGGACGGCCCGCAGGCCTGACCTGCAATTCCTTCAGCTCGGTATCGCTGGAGCCGCCGCTGGTGCTGTTCAGTCTGCGCAAGGCAAGCAGCTTGCTGGGTGCGTTCGCCGAAGCCGATGCGTTCGCCATCAACATCCTGTCCGAGCGCCAGGATGCGCTGTCGAGTCGTTTTGCCTCGAGCAAGATCGCGGACAAGTTCGAGGGCGTGGCCTGGCGCTCGGGGCCTCTCGGAATGCCGATCATCGAAGACTGCCTGGCAAGCTTCGAGTGCAGCGTCCACGCCCGTCATGAGGCCGGCGACCACGACGTCTTCATCGGAGAAGTGAAGCACATGAGCGGAGGCCCCGCCGACCAGGCGCTGGTGTTCTACAAGGGTGCCTACATGATGCTGGCGGAGTCGCTTCGCACGCTGGTGATCCAGGGGCGGCTCGGCTCGGCCGATCTCGACGAAGCCTATCGCACGCTGTATGGGACGCTGCTGCGGCTGGCGTGCGAGCGCGCCACCGAAGGCGAGATCGATGCGATCGAGGCCGCCGTCGACGGCATCGAGCGGCATCAGGCCACGGACTCGCTCGCGCAACGCATCGAGTCGGCCAGTCGCTTCTTCTCTGCCATCGCGGCAGCCGGGCACAACGAAGCCCTCATGCTCATGGCGCAGACGATGACCACCATCCTGCGCGAGCGCTTGACGCACGTGGTCCCGGTGCGGCCGCGGCCGGACTTGTTTCCGCTTCGGCGCAAGGTCGTGCTCTGCCTTCGGCAGCGTGACGCGGACGGGGCCGCTGCCGCTCTGGACGAGCTGATCACGAAGCTGCGCACGGGCGGCGACGTGGCCGCCGAGCCCAGCCGCTCATAGAAAACAGGACAGGAGACAACATGTCGAACACCGAAATCGCCGATGGCGAGGCGGATGCCTACGCCGCGTTCCGCCGCGAGCTGGAGGACTTTGCCCGCCGCGCCTGCCCGCCGGAGATCCGCGCCGTCGTCGCAGCGGGCCAGAAGGTCACCAAGCGCGAGTACATGGGGTGGCAGAAGATCCTCCATGAGAAGGGCTGGGGCGCGCCCAGCTGGCCGCGCGAATACGGCGGCACCGGCTGGGACATCAAGCAGCGGCTGATCTTCGAGGAGGTGATGGCCGAGGCCGATTGCCCGCCGCTGTACCACCACGGTCTGGGCCACATCGGCCCCGTCATCATCCGCTTCGGCACGGAGGAGCAGAAGGCGCGCTTCCTGCCGCGCATCCTGGACGGCTCCGACTGGTGGTGCCAGGGCTACTCGGAGCCGGGCTCGGGCTCGGACCTCGCCTCGCTCAGCACCAGCGCGCGGCTGGACGGCACCGACTACGTGATCAACGGCCAGAAGATCTGGACCTCGCACGCGCACGAAGCCAACATGATCTACATGCTGGTGCGCACCTCGAAGGAGGCGAAGAAGCAGGACGGCATCTCGCTGATCCTGGTGCCGATGGACAGCAAGGGCATCACGGTGCGCCCGATCCGCACCATCGACGGCTGGCACCATCTGAACGAGGTGTTCTTCGACGAGGTGCGTGTGCCCGCCGCCAACCTGATCGGCGAGGCCGGCAAGGGCTGGACCTGCGCCAAGTACCTGCTGGAACGCGAGCGCCTGCCGCCCGCCAACGTCGCGCGGCTGGAGTTGGTGCGAAGGCAAGTCACGCGCGTGGTGGAAGAGGCTGCGAAGGCCGCCGTCGGGCGCCGTGATTTCAGCAACCTGCGCTACCGGTTGCTGCTGGCCGAAGCCGACGTCAAGGGTGCGCGCGTCATCCTGGCCCATGCGACGGACGACCTGAAGCACCAGCGTCCGCTCGGCGTGCAGCCGTCGGTGATCAAGCTGATGTGCAGCGACGTCGCCCAGCGCCTGACCTCCATCGCGCTCGATGCGGTCGGGCCGGAGGCGGCCCACCGCTTCCTCGCCCATGACGGCGAGGGCGTGCCCGGCGCCACCTGGGTGCAGAACTACATGTTCACGAGGTCGAGAACGATTGCCGGCGGCACCTCCGAAGTGCAGCGCAACGTCGTCGCCAACGAATTGCTGGGAGCCTGAAAAGTGTCCATGTCATTCACGCCATTGTTTCCCGGCATGCTGCTCGATGCGGCCGACCGCTTCGCGCAGGACCACGCCGCGACACAGGACTTCGCCGAGACCGACCCGATCCGGGAAATGGGCTGGGCCTGTACGGTCGTGCCCGAAGAGTCCGGCGGCGTCGGCGGCGCGCTGGCCGACCTTGCCTCCATCGTCGAAGGCCTCGCTACGCACGGGCTGCACTTGCCGGTGGTGGAGACCTGTGCCGTCGCGCCCATCCTGCTGCAGGCTGCGGCGCCCGAAGCTTCTGCGCGCTGGCTAGAAGCCGTGTGCGAGGGCAGCGCGAAGATCGCGCCGCTGACCGCGCTGTCCGCATCGCTGGACGACATCGCGGTGCAGGCGAAGCAGCTGGACATCGGCTGCGAGCTGACCGGCGTGGTCCAGGGCGTCGATGTGTCGCTGGCCGCCACGCACTATCTCGTGCCCGCGGTGCTGCAGGGGACGGGCGAGGCGGCGATCTTCCTGGTCGACAAGGAGCGCATCCCCGCGCCCACGACAACTTACCGGACGATGGAAGGGCGGCGCGGCGCCGACTTCCGGCTGGAGCACCTGAGGGAGCCGGCGCTGGCCTGCATCGCGCGCGGCGCCGAGGCTCAGCGCGCGCTGGTCCAGGCCGACAACGCGGCCCTCCTGCTGACGGCGACGGACACCGTGGCCGCGCTGGCCACGCTGATCCAGCAGACCGTGAACCACCTGAAGGAGCGGCGCCAGTTCGGCGTGACGCTGTCGTCCTTCCAGGTGCTCAGGCACCGCACGGCCGACATGTACGTGCGCTACCTCGGCGCCAAGGGTCTGCTGATGCACGCCTTCCAGGAATACGACAGCGACGCGGCTGACCTGCGCCGCACCCTGCGCCTGATGAAGGTGGCGCTGGCGGAAACCGCCCGCACCTGCGCTGAAAGCGCCATCCAGATGCATGGCGGCATGGGCGTGAGCGAGGAGGTCCTGGCCACGCGCCTCGCCCAGCGCCTGCTCGCCTCCGAATTCCGCTACGGCGACCGCCTCACGCATGCGGCGCGGCTGCTCGCGCCGCAACCAACCTTTCCAGGAGTTCACCATGAACGTCAGCCTTGAAGTTTCCGAGCACATCGCCGTCGTGCGGCTGAACAAGCCGCCGGTCAACGCACTGGACCGCGCGACGCGGCAGCGCCTGATCGATGTGTTCGACGAGGTCTCCGAACGCGCCGACATCCGCGTGGCCATCCTCACCGGCACGGGCAAGTATTTCTGCTCCGGCGCCGACCTGAAGGATCGGCCGGACCCGGAGAAGGCCGGCGACTTCCTCGGCCATAACCGCCTGACGCGGGAGACCGGCAACGCGATCCGCGAGTGTGCCAAGCCGGTGATCGCCGCCGTCAATGGTCCGGCCTTGGGCGCCGGCTTCGGCCTGATGGCCGCCTGCGACATCTTCCTGGCCTCCGAGGACGCGAGCTTCGCGATGCCGGAGATCAACGTGGGGCTGGCCGGTGGGGTGTCGATGCTGCGAACCATGTTCGGCCGCTCCTTCACGCGTCGCATGTTCTTCACCGGCATGCGCGTGCCCGCCGCCGAGTTGTACCGCCGGGGCGTGCTGGACGAAGTGCTGCCGCCGGACGAGCTGCTGCCCGCGGCCCTGCGCCTCGCGCAGGAGATGGCATCCAAGAGCCCGCTTGCGCTGGCCTACGCCAAGCAGGCCGCCAACATGATGGATTTGATGCCGCAGCGCGACGGCTACCGCTTCGAGCAGAACATCACCATGGCGCTGTCCAAGACCGAGGACGCCAAGGAAGCGCGCCAGGCCTTCCTGGAAAAGCGCCAGCCTGTCTACAAGGGGCGCTGAGCCATGACCGTCGTTGCAGTCGCGGAAGTCGTGGAAGTCGTGGAAGTGGGAAGGGGTCTGGACGCGCTGTTCCAGCCGCGTTCGATCGCGATCTTCGGCGCGTCGGAGGACGTGACCAAGATCGGCGGGCGGCCGCTGCAGTTCCTCCTGAAGTACGGCTACCGCGGCGCGATCTATCCGATCAACCGCAAGGGCGGCACGGTGCAGTCGCTTCAGGCCTATGCGAGCGTGGCGGACCTGCCGGAGGCACCGGAGTTGGCCGTGATGGCGGTTCCCCCCGAGAGCGTGCTGGAGGCGATCAAGGACTGCGCGAGGAGCGGGGTGCGCGCGGCGGTCATCCTCTCCTCCGGCTTCTCCGAGATGGGTGAAGCGGGCAGCCGGCTGCAGGCCGAGATCGGCAAGGTCGCCAGGTCGTCAGGCATGCGCGTGGTCGGCCCGAACTGCCTGGGCTCCATTGGTGTCGCGGAAAAGAGCATCGCCACTTTTTCGGTGGCGCTCGAGTCGGCGTTCCCCACCGCGGGCCACGTCGGTATCGTGTCGCAGAGCGGCAACCTCGGCAGCTACACGATGCGGCTCGCTGTCGATCGCGGCATCGGCATCAGCCGCCTGCTCACCACAGGCAACGAATGCGACGTGGACATCGCCGACGGCATCGCCTCGCTGGCCACCGACCCGGCCACCTCGGTGATCCTGTGCTGCATGGAAACCTGCCGCAACGCGGGCAAGCTGGTGCAGGCGCTGGCGATGGCGCGCGAGGCCGGCAAGCCGATCATCGTGCTGAAGGTCGGCGTGTCCCACGCCGGCAGCGAAGCGGCTGCCTCGCACACCGGCGCGCTGGCCGGTTCGGACGCGGTGTTCGACGTGGTGCTGCGCAACGGCGGCGCCATCCGGGTGCCGAGCATCGAACAGTTGCTGGACGTTGGCCACGCCGTCTCGGTGGTTGGCACTGCCCGCGCGCCGAAGGGCAAGCGCGCCGCGCTGGTGACGGCCTCCGGCGGCTTCGGAGTGCTGATGGCCGATGCGGCCAGCGCCCAGGGCCTGGATCTGCCGAAGCTTTCGGCGCGCGCGCAGGAGCGCATCCTCTCGGCGCTGCCGTACGCATCGCCCGGCAATCCGGTCGACATGACCGCGCAGGTGTCGAGCCGGCCGGAGTTGCTGGTCCAGGTGCTGTCCGCGGTGGCGGAAGACCCCGTGTGCGATGCGGTGATCCTGCAGTCCGCCTATGCCTTCCAGATGCCGCGGCTGCGCGACGTGTATATCGCCGCGCTGGAGCAGGTGCGGCTAGACCATCCGTCGCGGCTCATCCTGCTGTGCTGCAAAGCGCCGCGCGACACGATCGCGCAACTGAACCGGATGGGCTTCCCCACGGTGGAAACCATCGACGCGGCCTGCTCGACCCTGGCGGCGCTGGTGCGGCTCGGTACGCGGGGCGAACAGGCCGCGACGGCAGCGACCTTGTCTTCGACCGATGCGCTGCCGCAAGAAGCATTCGCCAACGAGGCGAGCGCCAAGGCGGCGCTCGCGCAGGCGGGCGTTCCCGTGCTGAAGGAAGTCACGGCGGCCAGCCGGGATGCGGCGCTGACGGCGGCGCGCGAAATCGGATTTCCGGTTGTGCTCAAGATCGTGTCGCCCGACATTCCGCACAAGACCGAGGTCGGCGGCGTCGTGGTCGGCGTGCGCTCGGAGGCGCAACTCGCGACCGAGTACGACAGCCTGCTGGCGCGCGTCGCGCAGAAGGCGCCAGAAGCCCGGATCGCTGGCGTGCTGGTGGCGCAGATGGCGCAGGGCGGCATCGAACTGATCCTCGGGACCAAGAAGGACCCGGTCTTCGGGCCGGTCGTGATGGTGGGCCTGGGCGGAATCTTTGCCGAGGTGCTGCGTGACGTGGCTCTGCAGATCGCGCCCGTGACCGAACAGCAGGCGACGCAGATGCTGCGCTCGCTCAGGGCCTTCCCCTTGCTCGACGGCGCGCGCGGCCGGGCAAAGGCGGACGTGGCGGCGGCGGCGCGCGCCGTCGCGGCGCTCTCGCAATTCGCTGCGCAGCACGCCGATGTCGTCGCGGAGATCGACATCAATCCATTGGTGGTGATGGACCAGGGGCAGGGCGCGTTCGCGCTCGATGCGCTGCTGGTGCCGGAAACGAAAGGCAATCCATGAATCCCTCTCTCGAAGGCCGCGTGGCATTTATCAGCGGCGCCGGCCACGGCATCGGCCGGGCCACGGCGCTGACCATGGCCCGGCTCGGCGCCACCGTCGGCGTCAACGACCTCAAGCAGGAATTCGTCGAAGAAACCGTTGCCGAGATTCATCGGCTGGGCGGCAAGGCGATGCCCCTGGCGCAGGATGTCTCCACCCGCGACGGCATGCGCGAAGCCGTGCTGCGCTTCGCGCGTGACGCGGGGCGGCTCGACGTGATGGTCAACAACGCCGCCTGGGTGCGCTACCAGCCGCTGGCGGAGATCACGCCCGAGGTGATGGACCGCATGGTCGACATCGGCTTCAAGTCGGTGATCTGGGGCATCCAGGCCGCCGCCGAGGCGATGGACCCGGAGCGCGGCGGCTCCATCATCAATGTGGCGTCCATCGCTGCCTTCAAGTCGCCGGCCCGGTCGGTGGTGTACAGCGGCCTCAAGGCCGGCGTGCTCGGGATCACCCGGGCCGCGGCCGCCGACCTGGGCGCGCGCGGCATCCGCGTCAATGCGGTCGCGCCGGGTGCGGTGCCGACCGAAGGCACGGCGAAGCACCGCAACGCGGAACTCGATGCGAAGCGTATCGCGCGCACGCCGCTCGGCCGGCTCGGCACGGTGGAAGACATCGCCGACGCGATCTGCTTCCTGGCCGGCGACGGCTCCCGGTTCATCAGCGCGGATGTGCTGCGCCTGGACGGCGGCGCGTCGGAGACTTCGCTGTGAGCGCGACGGACAGCGCTCCCAAACGGCTGCAGAACGTGTACGTGGTGGCGCAGCGGCCGGTCGAACTGCATTCCTTCTACGAATCCGCGCTGGGGCTCAAGCTCAAGTTCCGGGACAAGGACCGCTGGTTCCAGTACGGCGTGGGCAACACCAGTGTGGCCGTGGCGTGCAAGGAAGAAGCGGCGCCGGCGAGGTCCGGGCTCGTGATGGTGTTCGAGGTGGAGGACTTCGCCGGGGCCGAGGAACGCATCGCCGGCGCGGGCGGCCAGGTGCTCGGCATCCGTGACATGGGGGCGCACGGTGCGGTGATGTCGCTGCGCGACCCCGAAGGCAACGTCGTGCAGCTGTTCAAGCGCGCGGCCACCCCGGCGCAATGAGCTCCGCTGCGCAGCTGCAGGCCCTGCTCGATCGCGAGGCGATCCGGGAGTGCCTCAATCGCTACTGCCGCGGCATCGACCGTGCCGACGAGGCGGCGCTGCGATCCGCCTACTGGGAGGACGCCACGGATTGCCACGGCGCCTGGAACGGCAGCGCCACGGGTTTCATCGATCAGGCCTTGCAACGCCTGCGCCTGGGCGGCCGGCGCGTGCACCAGGTGAGCAATGTCTCCATCGAGCTGCATGATGGTGTCGCTGCGGTGGAGAGTTATTTTCTTGCGCTGCAGGCTCCTGCCGGGAACTCCAAGCAGACCTTCTTGTGCGGACGCTACGTCGACCGCTTCGAACGCCGGCACGGCGAGTGGCGGATCGCCGCCAGGACGGTCGTGTACGACTGGATCGAGGAGCGCGAGCGCCCGGAGCTCGCGCTTGCCGATGAGGCCCTGTTCGGTGTGCGACAGCCGGTGGGTTGCGCAGCGCCCGGGGATTCGGTGTACGCGCTGCTGCGGGAAGTCCGCGTCGGATAGACACGTGATCCGCAACCCGGAAAAATTCTCGGCCCTGCTCGCCGAAGTTCGGCAGTTCGTCCGCGCCGAGTGCCTGCCCCTCGAGGAGGAGGTCGACCGCAACGACGAGATCCCCGAGGCGCTGGTGCAGCGCATGCGCGAGATCGGGCTGTTCGGCCACAGCATCCCCGAGGCCTATGGCGGCGCCGGCCTGAGCACGGAGGAGTTGTCGCTGGTGAACATCGAGGTCTCGCAGGTGGCGACCTCGTTCCGGGCGCGCTTCGGCGGCAACACCGGCATCGCGTCGGAGTCCATCGTGGTCGACGGGACGCCCGGGCAGAAGAAGACCTACCTGCCGCGGCTGGCCAGCGGCGAGATGACCGGCTGCTTCGCGTTGACCGAGCCGGAAGCCGGCTCCGACGCGACGGCACAGAAGACGGTCGCGGTGCGCGACGGCGACAGCTTCCTGATCACCGGGAAGAAATGCTTCATCACCAATGCACCGATCGCCAACCTGTTCACCGTCTTCGCCAGGACGGACCCGGACGCGAAAGGCGCCAAGGGCATCACCGCATTTCTCGTCGAGCGGGGCACACCGGGCTTGTCGACTTCGGCGCCCTATCGCAAGCTGGGCCAGCATGGCTCCCCGGTGGGCGAGGTCGTGCTGGACCGGGTCAGGGTTGCAGCCTCCGCCATCGTCGGCGGCATCGAAGGGCAGGGCTTCCGCACCGCCATGAAGACGCTGAACAAGCAGCGCATCAACCTCGCCGCCCTGTGCACCGGTCCCGCGATCCGGCTCGTCGAGGAAATGGCGAAGCACGCGCAATCGCGCCACCAGTTCGGGCAGCCGATCGGCGAGTTCCAGCTGGTGCAGCAGATGATCGCCGAGAGCAACACGGAGGTGCATGCGGCGCGTGCGCTGGTGCTCGAGACCGCACGCAAGCGGGACGACGGCGCCGACGTCACGATGGAAGCGTCCATGTGCAAACTGTTCGCCTCCGAGATGTGCGGCCGTGTCGCAGATCGGGCCGTGCAGGTTTTCGGCGGCAGCGGTTACATGGCCGGCAATGTGGCTGAGCGCTTCTACCGCGATGTGCGCCTGTTCCGGCTCTACGAGGGAACGAGTCAGATCCACCTCGTCAACATTGCCAAGCGAACCATCGCACTGGCCGCACAGGACGCGGTTGGGTCATGAACTACCAGGTCGGGCCTGAAAGGGAGCTTCGTCGCCGCTGCTACCGCAGCGTGTGACACACTGTTCCAGTCCTGGGACATCAGCGGCGCGCACCACGAGCCAAGGCGCGGTGTGGCCCTGTGGGCGTGCCGGCGGAACGGCCCTTGCTTTGACAAGCAGGTCCAACCTTCGTTTCGTCGCACGACACCGCCCATGACCCCACCCGACACCGCCCTTGCTTCCAGGCCCCACCTGAGCGTGCGTACGGTGTGCGTGGACGCGCCCGGGCGGCTGCATCTGGGCTTTCTCGATCCCGCCGGCTCGCTGGGGCGCGCGTTCGGCAGCCTTGGGCTGGTGATCGATGGCTTCACGACCGAGGTCGAGCTGGCAGCGGCGGCCTCGGACCGCATGACGGGGGATACGCCGGCCGCGCAAGCGGAACTCGATCGCGCCGGCGCCTTCCTGCAGTTGCTGCGCCAGCGCAGCGGCCGCCATGCGCCGCTGTCCCTGCGGCTGCGGCAGGTGTTGCCGCCTCACGCGGGCTTCGGCTCCGGCACACAGCTCGCGTGCGCCATCGGTCGGGCCTTCGCGCACTGGCATGGCCTGGATCTGAACACCGCCACGCTGGCGCAGTGGCTCGGCCGCGGCCTGCGATCGGGCGTCGGGATCGCGGGCTTCGACGCCGGAGGCTTGCTCGTCGATGGCGGCCCCGGCACGGACGGCCTGCCCGCGCCGCTGCTGTCGCGCGTTGCCTTCCCCGAGGCGTGGCGCATCGTCGTGGCCCAGGACCCCTCGCATCGGGGCCTGTCGGGCAGCGCGGAAAAGAAGGCCATTGCCGCCTTGCCGCCCTTGCCGCAGGCCAGCGCCGCCGACATCTGCCACCAGGTCCTGATGCGCATCCTGCCGGGGGCGGCGAGCGCGGAATTCGCGCCGTTCGCCGCAGGCATCCGCCGGATGCAGCAGCTGCTCGGCGAGCACTTCGCGCCGGCGCAGGGCGGTGCCTTCACGAGCCCGGCGGTCGGCCGCCTGATGCAGTGGATCGCCGAGGCGAGCCGCGATGCGAAGACCGGGCCGTCGGCCGCGATCGGTCAAAGCTCGTGGGGTCCCACGGGTTTCGCCATCCTGCCTTCGCAAGCGCGCGCCGAAGCGCTGGTCGAAGCCGCGCAGGCAGCCGGTCAGGTCGACGCCCATCTGAAGCTGCGCATCGTGTCCGGCCGCAACCACGCGGCGATGGTGTGCGAAGTCAGCTCGGACCCGCGCATCGATTGAACACGCCGCAGACAACCATCCACACCGAAAGCTCCCATGGAACGTCCCCGCATCCTCCACATGTTCACGCCCGGCCGCCAGATGAGTCCCTTCGACATCAACATGGCGGCGGATGCGGGTTATCAGATCATCGTGCCCTACTGCGAGGTGGACCTCGATCGCATCACTGCACTGACGCAGGACACCATTTTTTCGCGCGGGCCGAAGGGCGTCGCACGCACCGGCATCTTCATCGGCGGACGCGATGCGCAGCTGGCCGCCGACATGCTCGAGCGCGCGAGGACCTCGATGGTCAAGCCCTTCGTCGTCTCGCTGATGGCCGATCCGAGCGGCGCCTACACCACCGCCGCGGCCATGGTGGCCTGTGTCGAGGCCGCTTTGAAGCGCCACCAGCCCCAAGGTCTGGAAGGCCAGCGCGTGGTGATTCTGGGCGGCACGGGCCCGGTAGGCCGCGTGGCCGGCGTGATCGCCGCGCAGGCCGGCGCCGAGGTCTTTCTGTCCAGCCGCAACGGCATCGACGCGGCTGAGGAAGCCGCTCAGGAAACCGGGCGGCGCTTCGGCGTGACCTTGCACGGCCTGTCCGGCGGCGACCCGGCCGCGGTGCGCAGGTCCATCGCCGAGGCCGATGTGCTGCTGGCCTGCGCGGCGGCCGGCGTTCAGGTGGTATCGAACGAGGCGCTCGGCGTCGCCACCCGGCTCAAGGTCGCGGCCGACGTGAATGCCGTGCCGCCCGAAGGCATCGCCGGCGTCGGTGTGATGGACGACGCCAAGCCATTGGCCGGCACGCAGGCCGTCGGCATCGGCGCGCTGGCGGTGGGCAACGTCAAGTACCAGACGCAGCATCGTTTGCTGGTGCAGATGTGCGAGGCCGAGAAGGCGCAGGTGCTGAGCTTCCCCGAGGCCTTCGCGGTTGCCCGCGCCTTCCTGGCCGAGCAGGCCGGCAAGACGGCGTGAGGCGCGCTCGCGCGATGCGCACGCTCGCAGTCGCCGCAATCTCCGCGCGTGCCATGGCCGAGGCGGCAGCGCACGACGGCTTCGACGTGGTCGCGCTCGATCTGTTCGGTGACGTCGACACGCGTCGCGCCGCTTCGCGCTGGCTGCCGATCGGTGCGCCCGGAAGCCTGCACATCGATGCAGCGCGAGTCCTGGCCGCATTGCGCGAGCTGGCGCGCGAACGTGAAGGCGGGGGGCCGGTCGTGGGATGGGTGGCGGGCAGCGGTTTCGAGGGGGAGCCCGCGTTGCTCGAACAGGGCGCGGCCATACTGCCGCTGATCGGCACTGCAGCGGCCGCGGTGCGCCGCCTGCGCGATCCGGTGGTGTTCTTCGGCTTTCTCGCGGCCGAGCGCATGCCGCATCCGCAGGTGAGCTTCGAGCCTCCCGAGAATCCTGCAGGGTGGTTGATGAAGGATGCACATGGCTGCGGCGGCTGGCATGTTCGCCGCGCGCCCTGGCCGAAGGACGAGCGGCCCAGCGCGCACCGCTATTACCAGCGCGAGATGCCGGGGCTGCCGATGTCGGCCACCTTCATCGCCAATGGACGCGATGTCCATGTGCTCGGCTTCAACGAACTGAGCGTGCGCAGTTTCGGCGCGCGGCCTTTTGTTTTTTGCGGCGCGGTCGGCCCGGTCCCCGTAGCGGCCGACATGGCGCGCCGCGTCACGGCCATCGCGCTGGCGCTCACCGCGGAGTTCGAGCTCTGCGGCCTGTGCAGTCTCGATTTCATGCGCGACGGCGACGCCATCGGCGTGCTGGAAGTCAATCCGAGGCCGCCGGCGAGCATGAGCCTCTACCGTCGGCCGGCCGGCTCGCCGGGCCTGATGCAGGCGCACTTGCGAGCCTGCATGGACGGGGAGTTGCCGCCGGCAACGCCCTTGCCTGCGCAAGATGTCGAAGGCATGGAGATCGTGTTCGCGCCGCGAGCCCTGCAGCTGGACGCGCCGGCAGCGCAGCGGCTCGCCGCATGGCCCGGCATCCGCGACCTCCCCGATGCCGGCCAGCGCTTCGGCATCGACGACCCCGTGTGCACCCTGACGGCGAGCGCAAGCAGCGCCCAGCAGGTTCGCACGCGTTTGAACGAAGGCCGCGAGCGGCTGCTGCAATCACTGGAGACCTTGGCATGAGCAACACTTCCTCGCCGGCGGCGGCCGCGGGCCTGAGCGTCAACCTGTTGGCGCAGCCATTGGTCGAACGCCTGCTGGCCGATGCCGATGCGCTGGGCCTGCATGTGCGCCGCGACGACACCGGGGTCCACATCGTCGATGCCGGCATCGAGGCGCGCGGCAGCGTGGCTGCCGGGCTGCGGATCGGCGAGATCTGCATGGGTGGACTGGGGCATGTGCACCTGCGCAGCGGCGGCAGCGCCGAAGGCTGGCCGACCTGGCTCGACGTGCGCAGTTCGCAGCCGGTACTGGCATGCCTGGGCAGCCAGTACGCGGGCTGGAGCCTGTCGGCGACCAAGGAGGAGACCGGCGGCAAGAAGTTCTTCTCGCTCGGCTCCGGTCCGGCGCGCGCGCTGGCGGTCAAGGAAAAACTCTTCGCCGAGCTGGGCTACCGCGATCGCGCGGACTTCGGCGTGCTCGTGCTGGAAGTCGATCGCACGCCGCCGAAGATCGTGGTCGACAAGCTGCTGCGCGACTGCGACCTGCCCGCGCAGGCGCTGACGCTGATCCTCACGCCCACCACCAGTCTCGCGGGCACCACGCAGGTGGTGGCGCGCGTGCTCGAAGTGGCGCTGCACAAGGCGCACGAACTGGGCTATGCGCTGGCGGACATCGTCGATGGCGACGCCAGCGCTCCGCTGCCGTCGCCCAGCAGCGATGGCGTCGAGGCCATGGGGCGCACCAACGACGCGATCCTGTACGGCGGCCGCGTGCATCTGACGGTGCGCGGCGACGACGACGCGGCCCGCGCGCTGGCCCGTGCGCTGCCCTCGCGCAACTCGCGCGACTACGGGCGTTCGTTCGCGGAGATCTTCAAGGAGGTGGCGTACGACTTCTACAAGATCGATGGCGCGCTGTTCGCCCCGGCCGAGGTATGGGTCAGCAATCTCGACAGCGGCAACACCTGGCACGGCGGGGCGTCCGACATGGCGCTGCTGCAGCGCCTGTGGCTGCAGGAGGCCTGAAATGATGGATCGCATGCGCGGGGTGAGCCCATGACCATTCGCGTGGTCATCATGAGTGACGAAATCGGTTGGCACACGCGCCAGCTGCAAGCCGCGCTGCGCACGCGCGGTGCGGTAGGGCGCTGCGTTGACCTGGCGGCCTGCCAGATCGACACCACTGCGGCATGGCATGGCCTGGTCATTCCCGGCTACGGGCGCGAACTGCCCGACGCGGTCCTGGTCCGGGGCATTGCCGGCGGCAGTTTCGAGCAGGTCACGAAGCGCCTTGGCGTGCTGCACGCGCTGCGCGAGCTGGGCGTGCCGGTCTACAACGATGCCCGCGCGATCGAGCGTTCGGTGGACAAGTCGATGACCAGCCTGCTGCTGCATGCCGCGCGCATTCCGGCCCCCGCCACCTGGGCGACGGAATCGGCGGCCCAGGCCCGGCGCATTGCGATGCGCGAGACGGCTGCGGGCCATGCGCTGGTGCTCAAGCCCTTGTTCGGCTCGCAGGGCAAGGACCTGCAGCTGGTGGGCGAGGTCGACGGCGTGCATCACCCGATGCCCGACACCGACGCACGTTACGCGGGCTTGGCATATCTGCAGCGCTTCGTTCCGCCGGTGGCTGCGCCGGGCTTCGACTGGCGCGTGCTGGTGGTGGGCGGGCGCGCGCTGACCGCGATGCGGCGCGTGAGCGCGCACTGGGTCCACAACGTGGCCCAGGGTGCGCGCTGCGAGCCTGCCGAACTGGAGCAGCCGCTCGCGCAGCTGGCCGAACGCGCCGCGCTCGCGCTGGACATGGACTACGCGGGCGTGGACCTCATCGCAGCGGCGAGCGGGCCGCCGATCCAGGTGCTGGAAGTCAATGGCGTCGCTGCCTGGCAGGGGCTGCAGCGCGTGACGGCTTTCAACATCGCCGGGGCCATCGTCGACGACTTGCTGGACCGCAAGATGGCGCAGGCGCGCCGCCGCCTGGAGGAGGGCGTGGCTCCGGAGCGCCGCGCCTGATGAGCGCGCAGCAGGCGGCGATCGAAAGGGCCCGGGCCTGCTTCCTGCGGGCCTGCTGGCTCGACGTCGCGGTGCGCAAGCCGGGCAACGTCAGCCTCGTCTCTCCGGGGCACGGCATGGAGGCCTCGATGTTCATCGCCAGCGCGCAAGCGGCGGCGGGCGCGCTGTTCGAACCCGGCTTGCGTGTGGGCGGGCGCATCGAGCGCGCCGTGACCGCGACCTGGGCGGTCGCCGGATGCAACACCAACCTCGGCATCCTGCTGCTGTGCGCGCCGATCGCGCTGGCCATGGAGCGCCACCCCGGCGCCACGACCTGTGCGGCCTTGCATGCTGCGGTCGAGTCCGTGCTGGCCGCGCTCGACATCGATGATGCACGCGCGGCCTATCGCGCGATTGCGCGCGCGCGCCCCGGCGGCCTGGGAAACGCCCCGGCGGAGGATGTGCACGACGATCCGAGCATCGACCTGCGTGCTGCGATGGCGCTGGCTGCGGAGCGCGATCTCATCGCGCGGCAGTACCGCGACGGCTTTGCGGATCTGTTTGCACTGGCCTTCCAGGCGCCGGTCCACGGCATGACTTGCGGCGAAGGGCCGGTCGACGGCGAGGCGCCGCCCGATGCCGCCACTGTGGCTTCCGTCCAACGGCTTTACCTGGCTTGCCTGAGCGGCTTTGCGGATTCACACATTGTGCGAAATCACGGCGAGCGCGTGGCACAGACTGTCATGACGGCGGCGCAGGCCTGGCGTGAGCGCGAGCGCGCAGGCGCCGTGCTCGATGCCGAGCCCGACTTCGCCGGTTGGGATCTGTCACTGAAGGCCGCACGCATCAACCCGGGGACGAGCGCCGATTTCACGGTGGCGGCGCTGCTGCTTGCGGGCTGGATCGGCTCGTGCGCGACGCCCGCGCGCGAAGCAGCGAACGGATGGCACGGATCGTGATACCCATGACATTGCGCTGGTCATCCTGGCCGGTGTCGTAACGACCGTATCACCTTAGAGGAGACCCGAAACCATGGCAAAAATCGATCGACTGATGGTGGGCGAATCGCTCGTCGGCGAGGGCAATGAAGTCGCCCACATCGACCTGATCATCGGCCCGCGCGGCAGCGCCGCTGAAACCGCCTTCGCCCACGCGTTGACCAACAACAAGGATGGCTTTACCTCGCTGCTCGCTGTGGTGGCCCCCAACCTGCTAACCAAGCCGGCGACCGTGATGTTCAACAAAGTGACCATCAAGGGCGCCAAGCAGGCGGTGCAGATGTTCGGACCGGCGCAGCGCGGGGTGGCGCTGGCGGTGGTCGACAGCGTCGAGGATGGCACCATCCCCATGGCCGAGGCGGACAACCTGTTCCTGTGCGTCGGCGTATTCATCCATTGGCTCGCCGACGACGACAAGAAGATCCAGGACTACAACTACCAGGCGACGCGCGAGGCGATCCAGCGCGCCGTTTCGGGCTCGCCCACAGCCGCCGAAGTGGTGGACAAGAAGGGCACGACTGCGCATCCGTTCGCGGCGCACCTGTAGGCCGCAAGCACTAACGAGAAGAAGCCGGCGCGTGAACCGGGCCGGCTTCTTTTCCTTCGCCTCGGAGCGAGGCGCGGCGCGCTCAGCGCTTGGCGGGCACCATGCCGCTGGCGAGAAACTTCAGCACCGTCGCGCTGTGAGCCGATCTCGACGTGCGGTACGTCGGCGCGTGGCGCTCGATCTGAACGCCGACCGATTGCACGTCGTCGAACTTGCGCGGCTTCACGACCTTGACGCGAACCCAGCTCGCGCGGAATTCGTCGATGAGAATGTCGGCGATGGCCTCGGCGAAAGCCTCGAGCAGTTGCAGCCGGTGTTCGACCAGGAGCCTGTGCAGGCGTTCGCGCACGACGCTGTAGTCGATCGTGTCGCCGATGCAGTCGGTGTCGCAGGCATGCGCGCGAGGCACGCCTGCGTACACGTCGATCAGGAGCGGCTGCGGGCGGTGCAGTTCGGACTCGTGGATGCCGATCACCGTCTCGCCGTTGAAGCCCTCGATGAAGATCAGGTCCATCGGTGCAGTCGCATCGGCGGTGTCGGAGACCTGGGAGACATTGGAAGGGTGGTCGATGGAGGGACGCAGGCTGGTGTTCAAGTGATGTCTCCAGGTGAATTCGAATGTGTTTGAAAGTGTGTCCGCTGGCGAGTCAAGCCCCCCATGCGGGATTCATCAACGCAAAATGCAGGCCAGTGAACGGACCTGCTCCGGCGCTGCCCCGGCTCGGTGTTTCACCGGGTGCGCGGCATGCCGGCAAGCACAACAATGAGCCAACCAAGGAGACACGATGGAACGCGCCGGAGAACTCCAATGACATTGATGCCGCGGCAAGGTGATCGACACGCCGACCGTGTGCTCGATGTCGTGAGACGTGGATTTCACGAGGAGGGCAACGATCTGGTCACGCGCTCGTGGAGCCGCTGCCTGAATCAGTACCAGCTCGACCCAGGGCGCGCGCGCGAACCGGTGGTGATTGAGTCTGCGGCCTTGCAAAGCCGGCGCAACCAGCATGCCGACGTGATCGAATGCGCACGCTACGAGATGACCACGCTCTATCAGCAGCTCGCGGACCCCGAGTCCGCCGTGGTGCTGACCGATACCGACGGCGTGATCGTGCACATGGTGTCTTCGCCCGAGTTCGCTGCCGAGGTCGAGCCGATGGGCCTGCATGCCGGCGGCATGTGGGGCGAAGCCGAAGCCGGCACCAACGGCATGGGCACCTGCCTCGCGGCCGCGCATCCGATCTCCGTGCGGCGGGAAGAGCATTTCTTCAGCCAGTTCACGCAGCTGACCTGTTCGGCGGTGCCGGTGCTCGATCCGACCGGCGAGATCATCGCGGTGCTCGACGTGACCAGCCGCTCCAGCCTGATGCAGCAGCATGTGCTGGTCCTGCTGGGCATGACGGCGCGCATGATCGAGAACCGGCTCATCGACAAGCGTTTCTCGAATGCGCATCCGCTGCATTTCCACAGCCGGCCCGAATTCGTCTACACGCTGCACGAGGGCAAGCTCGCGGTCGGAGAGGACGGGCGCATTCTTGCGGCCAACCGCAGCGCCTTGTTCCAGCTCGGCCTGCAATCGATGGACGAGATTCGTTCCCAGCGCATCGATGACCTGTTCCAGACCTCGCTCGAAGACATCCTGCAGCGCAGCCTGTCCTCCTCCTTCCACCCGGTCGTGGCCTACCGCGCCAAGGCGGCGCTGCGCTTCTTCGCGGTGGCGCGCCGGCCGGCGTCGGACGCTTCCACGCCCGCGCGTGCGCGTGTGGCGGGCATGGGCATCGTGGCACTGGACGAGGCGCAGGGCGAAGGCTTTCGCGTGCCGTCGCGAGTGTCTGCCGGGCGTGGCGCGCCGATCATCCGCACCTTCAAGGACGCGCGGCTCGTGGCCCATCTGGACACCGCGCGGCGCGTGGTAGCGCGCCGCACCCCGGTGCTGTTGTGCGGCGAGACCGGTTCCGGCAAGGAGGTCTTCGCGCGAGCGATCCACGAGACCAGTCCGCATGCCGAGGGCGCCTTCGTCGCCGTCAACTGCGCAAGCCTGCCCGAAACCTTGATCGAATCCGAGCTCTTCGGCTACAAGGCCGGCGCCTTCACCGGCGCGCAGCGCAGCGGACGACGCGGCAAGATCCTGCAGGCCGATGGCGGCACGCTGTTTCTCGACGAGATCGCCGACATGCCGCTGGAGTTGCAGGCCCGCCTGCTGCGTGTGCTCGACGAGCGCCAGGTGACGCCGCTCGGCACCGAGGAAACCCATCCTGTGGACTTCCAGCTCGTGAGCGCGAGCCATCGCCATTTGCCGAGCCTGGTGCGCGAAGGCCGATTCCGTGAGGACCTCTATTACCGGCTGGCCGGCATCGAGCTGGACCTGCCGCCCTTGCGCGACCGCAGCGACAAGCGCGAGCTGATCCAGGCCGTGCTGGCGGACGAAGGCGGCAGTGCGTGCAGGCTGGGCGAAGAGGCCGAGCGCCTGCTGATGGCCCATCCATGGCCCGGCAACCTGCGGCAGCTGCGCCACGTGCTGCGCACCGCGGCCGCGCTGGCCGACGGCAAGACCATCACGAGGGAGCACCTGCCTTCGCTCGCGGCGAGGCAGGCGCCGTCGTCCCTGCACGCCCATGCTGCGCTGCCCGCCGTCGCCGAGGCGATGGATGCCGAGGCGAACACGGCATCTGCCGACGCTGCGCCCGCGGTCAAACTCAACCCGATTCAGGCCAACGAGCGGCAGGTACTGTTGCAGATGCTGGAGCAGCATCGTTGGAACGTGAGCAACGTCGCCAAGGCGCTCGATGTCAGCCGCAACACCTTGTACCGAAAACTCCACAAGCTCCACATCGAGATCTCCCCGCCGGACTGAGTCCGCGCATCCATCGGCCATGGCCAATCTGGGGCGCTCCGATGCGGTCGCCATCGACCCGCGCGGCGCCGGCCTGGCTCTCGAAGCCGGCGAGCCGCAGCTGCCTGCAGCGCCGCCGCGTTCGCGCCTGGCCTGGTGCATCACCGGCTCCGGTCATTTCCTCGAGGAGTCGCTCGCGCTCGCGGCGCGGCTGCCGGCGGTGGACCTGTTCCTCTCGGCCGCTGCCGAGGAAGTGCTGCCGATCTACAAGCTGCACATCGAGACGCTGAAACCGCGCTTTCGCGTGTTCCGCGACAAGACGGCCAGCGGCGTGCCGGTGGGCATGCTCTACGACGACATCTATCACACCGTCGTGGTCGCGCCGGCGACCAGCAACACGGTGGCCAAGTGCGCGTTCGGCATCAGCGATACGCTGCCGACCAACATGTTCGCCCAGGCCGGCAAGCTCGGCATCCCTGGCATCGTGTTTGCATGCGATACGGAACCGGTGGTGGTCACCAAGTCGCCGCACGACTGGGTGACGCTGCGCCCGCGGCGCATCGAACTGGACAACGTGGAGCGGCTGCGCGGCATCGACTTCTGCCGGGTGGTCTCTTCACCGGCCGAACTTGAAGCCGTGCTCGATGCACGACTGAAGGAACTCTCTCTCGCATGGAACACATCGTCTTCCTGACCGGGCGCCTCGCCCAAGCCAGCCTCACGCGGGTGCTGGCCGGCATCGAGGCGGCCCCGTTCACATGGGAAGTGCGAGAGATCGGGCTGCAGGTGGCGGCGCTCATGACGGCCGACCTGATCCGCCGCCGCGTGGCGGCGCCCGTGTTGAGCGAAGGCGAAGGCGAGAAGCGGCGTGCCGATCGCATCATCGTGCCGGGCCGCTGCCGTGGCGATGTCGAGGCCTTGAGTCTTCATTACGGCGTTCCGGTGGAGCGCGGTCCGCAGGAGTTGAAGGACTTGCCGCGCCACTTCAACCGGGCTGCGCAGCACATCGACCTGAACGAGTACCAGGTTGCGATCTTCGCCGAGATCGTCGATGCGCCGCGGCTGTCGGTGGCGCAGATCATCGAGCGGGCGCAGCGGTTGGCTGCAGACGGCGCCAACGTCATCGACCTCGGTTGCCTGCCCGAGACGCGCTTCGATCATCTGGCCGAGAGCGTGCAGGCGCTGAAGGCCGCCGGCTTCCAGGTCAGCGTCGATTCGAGCGATTCACAGGAACTGCTGCGCGGCGGCAAGGCCGGCGCCGACTATCTGCTGAGCCTCACGCTGGACAGCCTGTGGATCGCCGACGAGGTCGCCGCGACGCCGGTGCTGATCCCGCGCGTTCCGGCCGACGAGGAGTCGCTGTACGAAGCGGTGGTGCAGATGCAGCGCCGCGGGCGCGCCTTCCTGGCGGATTCGATCCTCGATCCGATACCGTTCGGGCTGACCGCCTCGATCGTGCGCTACCACCGGCTGCGCGCGCGTTTTCCCGACGCGCCGATCATGCTCGGCGTCGGCAACCTGACCGAGCTCACCGAGGCCGACACGAGCGGCATCAATGCCGTGCTGTTCGGCATCGCCGCCGAACTGAACGTTGCCGCTGTCCTGACGACCCAGGTCAGTCAGCATGCGCGCCGCGCGGTGTGCGAGGCCGACTGGGCGCGCCGCATCATGCATGCGGCGGCTCAGCACGGCACCTTGCCCAAGGGCATGAGCGACGCGCTGATGACGGTGCACGCCAAGCATCCGTTTCCCGACACGCCGGAAGAAATCGGCGAGATCGCCGCGCAGGTGCGCGACCCGAACTTCCGCGTGCAGATCTCGCCCCTCGGCCTGCACGTGTACAACCGCGACGGCATGCGCCTGGGGCAGGGCGCCTTCGAACTCTGGCCGCAGCTCAAGCTGGAAGACGATGCGGACCATGCCTTCTACATGGGTGTCGAGCTGGCGCGCGCGGAGATCGCCTGGCAGCTGGGCAAGCGCTACGTGCAGGACCAGCCGCTGGACTGGGGCTGCGCCGCGCCGCGGGCCACCGAAGACCTGGCGCGCTGGTGCGCGCCGGGAAGCACCATGAAGGCGCCGACAACCAATGCGGCCGAGCCCGGGCCATGAGCACTCCCATGAACGACCAGATCTTCGAAGCCGTGGTGACTACCGTGGCGCCCGGCGGGCTGGCGCATGTGGCGCCGATGGGAGTTCGGTACCAGGAAGGCGGCATCGTGCTGATGCCGTTCAAGCCCTCCACCACGCACGACAACATCGTGGCCACCGGCCGTGCGGTACTCAACATCGTGTGCGACACCCGCGTGTTCGCTGGCTGCGTGACCGGCCGCAAGCTCTGGCCCACGCATGCGGCCGACCGCATCGACGGCGTGCGGCTGGCCTGTGCGCTGCGCCACGTCGAACTGGAGCTGGCCGAGCGCCGCGACGACGCGCAGCGGCCGGTGTTGCGCATGATGTCCGTGCACGAGGCCACGCACGCACCCTTCGCCGGCTTCAACCGCGCCCAGGCCGCGGTGATTGAAGGGGCCGTGCTGGTCAGTCGCCTGCATATGCTGGCACCCGAGAAAGTGGAAACCGAAATGAGCTATCTGCAGATCGCGATCGACAAGACTGCCGGACCCGAGGAGCGCGAAGCGTGGGAATGGCTGCGCGCCGCGGTCGCGCAGCACCATGCCCGCGCGCAGGAGCGGACATCATGACGCGCATGCTCGTGAGTGTCCGCAGCGTGCAGGAGGCCCTGCTCGCGGCACGCGGCGGGGCCGACTTCATCGACCTGAAGGAGCCCGGCGAGGGCGCATTGGGCGGCTTGCCGGTGGCGACGATCGCCGCCATTGTGAGTGCATTGCGAGCGCACGACATCGCACGGCCCGTGAGCGCGACCATCGGCGACCTGCCGATGCAAGCGCTGCCTCGCATCCGCGCTCAGGTCGAGGCCGTCGGCGCCTGCGGCGTCGACTACGTCAAGGTCGGCATCGAGCGGGGGCCGGAGGCGTTCGCCGTGCTCGACGCGCTGGCGGCCTGCGACTGGCCGGTGGTGCCGGTCTTCGTTGCCGACCGCGGCCTGGATGCTGCGCTGGTCGCGCATGCCTGTGGGCTCGAGTTTCCGGCGCTCATGGCCGACACCGCCGACAAGCAGGCCGGCAGCCTGTTCGATGCGGTCCCGATGGCGGACCTGCGCCACTTTCTGGCGCTGGTGCGCGCCTCGGGCCGGCTGGTCGGGCTGGCGGGCGCGCTGCGCACGACGCATATTCCCTTGCTGCAGGCGCTGGCGCCCGATTTCGCGGGCTTTCGCAGTGCCGTTTGCGTTGGCGACCGCAAGACGGCGCTGTGCCCGCAGCGGCTGGCGGCGCTGGCCGCGCTGCTGCACGGGCAGGCCGTCGACGAGCCCATGCCCGCTTGATCTTCTCCTGCGCCGGCGCTCAGCGCGCAGCGTAGGTGGCTTCGCCCAGCAGCAGCGCGCGCATGGTCGCCACCTGGCTCTTGTGAAGCAAGGTGATCGGGAAGGCTGCGTCGTCGGACAGCTCGGCAAATTGCGGGTCGACCACACCGGTATCACCCAGCTCGGCCAGTGTCAGCCCCGGGTCGATGGCGCAGGACTTGACCATCACCAGCTGCTCGGCGTTGAGGTGCTTCGCCAGGTCCAGCGCGATGGTGTCGGAGGTGGCGTCCCAACCGGTGCGTGCGTCCGGCTGGTCGCGCCGCAGCTCGAGGGGCAGCCACAGCGCGGTCTTTCCCTGGTGCAGCAGATCGGGGATGTCGGTCCTGCGCGCGGCCAGTTGCAGTGTGGGATTCAGCGCGTGCAACTGGTAGGCGGTCTGCGCCATCGCCAGCACCGCCATGTTGTGGGCGGCCAGGTCATCGAACTGCCAGTGCGCCTGGACGCGTCGCACTTCGTCGGCGAAGCTGCCGCCGCCGCAGACGATCGTCACGCGGCCGCCGCCGATCTGCGTGAGCAGATCCAGCCACTCCAGCAGCACCGGGTCGGCACAGAGGCTGCCGCCGATCTTGACGACCCACATCAGTCGTGCTCCCGTTCGAACAGCGCCGCCACCGCGACACTCGGAGCGCACACTTGCGCCCAGCCCGCGGTGCCCGCCGCCGCCTGGCGGGCCACCTTGGCTACATCGCTGCCATAGGCGGCGAGCCGTCGCGGGGCCGCTTCGGCGGCTGCGGCTGCGAGCTCGGGCACCAGGAAGGCGCCGCAGCCCGCGCTGACGATCACGGCTTCACGGGAGAGCGCATGCGCGGCCAGCACGCGGCGCAACTGCGCGGCCAGTGCTTCGAGCTGAGCGCTGCGCCAAGCCCGTGCCAGATCGAGCCATTCATCGGCGGCAGCATCGCGTTCGTCCAGTCCCACCATGCGTGCGAGACGCTGGCGCGTCGCCGGCAGGCTCTTGGCGGCGTTGTCGGCGCTCGGGTGCAGGTCGTGCGCCGGATCCAGCTCGCCGCTGAGCCGGTAGACGTCGGCGGTCGTGGCGAAGAATTCGTTCATCACATGGCGCGCATGGCCGCGCCATGTGATGCGCTGGGTCAGTGCGCACAGGGGTGTGCGCACCACGCCGTGGTAGGCCAGCTCGCCGCTCACCAGGCGTTCGGCGTCGCTGCGGCTCGTGGTCAGCACGCGCGCGTTGCCGAACGCGATCAGGTCGGTGGTCGTGCTGCCGATGTCGACCAGCACGCCCTCCGGCAGCGTGAGCGCGGCATGCCGCGCCGTCGCGAGCCAGTTGGCCGAGGCAACGCACTCCCATTGCCTGGCAACCTCCGCGGCGGCGCACCAGCCGGCATCGCCGGCAAAGAAATGCAGCGCGCTCGGCGGAACCGGCAGCGCGGCCGCCAGCGTGGCGGCAATGCTTCGAACGCCGTCCTCGCGGTCGGGGAACAGATCGACCATCTCGCCCGTCATGGTCACGGCATGCTGCGCGGCCTCGAGCGCGGGCCAGCGCGTGCGCGCGGCTTGCAATGCGCGCACCAGATGGTCCAGGCCCTGCCAGAGAGGGCACCCCCATTGCGCCACGTCGACGACCTCGCCGCCTTGCAGCAGGCAGGCCTTGACGTGTGCGCCGCCGATGTCCCACCCGATGGTGGTGCGTTCAGACGTGGGCACGCGCAAGTTCCCGATCCTGGGTGTCGCCGTGCAAGCGGCTCGCCACCAGTTCAGCCGCCAGGTTGCGGCCCAGGGCCGCCGAGAGCCCGACATAGGCGCAGGTGACGCGTGGATTGACCTCGATCACCACCGGCCCGCGCTGCGGATGCCAGACCAGGTCGATGCCGGCGAAACCGCGCAGGCCCGGGATGGCGCGCGCCACCTGCATGGCCAAGGTGGCCAGGGGACGCGTGCGCGGATCGTCGCGGCCCAGCGCATCGACCGTCACGCCTTCGAAGGAAAGTCTGCCTTGCGCATCGAGCGCGATGCGCTGGCGGTTGACGCTCAGCATCTCGGCATTCTGCTCTGTGCACAGCAGCGACAGGCTCAGGGCCTCGCCTTCGACCCAGGGCTCGAGCGTGACGGCCGCGCCGGCCTGCGCGCGCCGGGCCTGGTCCTCGAGCGCAGCCGCGCGGCGGGTGTGCACGTGGGTGGCCACGCCGCCCGCGCCGTCGTCGGGCTTGACCACCCAGCGCTCGATCTCGGGCGCATGCTCGAAGGCCAGTGGTGTCGTCACGCCGTGCGCGGCCAGGTGCACGAGCGTGGCGTGTTTGCCGGCGGTGAGTTCGATGGCTTCGGCGCTGCAGCCCAGCCAGCGCGCATCGCCCACGATGCGCTGGAAGCGCGCCAGCAGGCCGTCCGTCTCGGGCGCGACCAGCCAGACCATGTCGTGCAGCGCACTCTGCCGCGCCACGAAGGCGAAGGCCGATTCGCCCGCGAGCGGACGCAGCGGCGCGGCGCGGGCGGGCAGGGTGTTCACGGGGACGCAGGTGGCCGCCGACACGGAACAATCGCGAACGCGCATCAGGTCTGCGACCATGGCATCGCGCATCGACAGCCCCAGCGGCAGCAGCTCGTCGGCCGCCGCGTCATCGCCGTAGTCGGTCCAGCCTCCGCCGCTGAGATACTCGTAAACAAACACGCGTGTCGTCATTTCCATCCTCCTTCCGGGTGCTTACCCATGATCTCCGAATTGAACCTGATCCCCGTCATCGACCTGCTGCAAGGCCAGGTGGTGCGTGCCGTGCGCGGCGACCGGCAAGCGTACCGGCCGATCGTGTCGGCGCTGTGCGCCAGCAGCGATCCGGTGACGGTGGCGCGCATCCTGTGCGATCACTGTGCGGCGCGGCAGTTGTACGTGGCCGACCTCGATGCCTTGCAGGGCCGGGCCACGCAGATTGCGGTGCTGGTCGATCTGCTGCAGGCGCTGCCCGAGATCGAGCTCTGGCTGGACGCGGGCCTGGCGGATGCATCGGCCGGCCAGGCATTGCGCCGCCAGCTGGCACCGTTCGCCTCGCGCATCGTGTTCGTGTATGGCAGCGAATCCCTGCGTTCGCGCGAGGCGCTGGCGCGCTGTTTCGGCAACGGCGCCGGTGAAGACGAAGTCCGGGCCGCGCTGTCGCTGGACCGGCGCGACGGCCAGCGCCTCGACGCCGCCGGCTGCTGGGACGCGGTGGAGTTGTGGCCGCAGCGGCTGATCGTGATGACGCTCGAGCGCGTCGGCTCCGGCGCCGGGCCGGACCTGGAGACCTTGCAGGAGGTGCGCCGCCTGGCGCCGCGCGCCATGCTGATCGGTGCAGGCGGCATCCGCAGCGAGGACGACCTGGCGCGCGCCAGCGCGGCGGGCGCCGATGCCTGGCTCGTGGCCAGCGCGCTGCACGACCTGCAGCTGCCGCGGATGCGGCGCTGAACCGAGGACGCCCGGTGGGAGGAAGGTTCGGGGGCATGCCATCAGCGCCCTGCACACACGAACCGTGCCATCCCGCGAGCGGCTCGCGCGCCCTGCCATCGGCGCTTGCCGGCGCGCATTGACCGCCCGAAAGCGCAACACTCTGTCTCATAACGTGTGTGTCAGCCGGGCTTCGTCCAGGCACGGCTCGCCTGGCGGGTGAATGGCACGTGCTTTGCGTGGTTGCCTGCCCATGACTCCAGTCGACGCAAGCGCGCAGCCCGGCCAAGCCCCGTGGACCTGTCCTTTCTGCCCCTTGTTGTGCGACAGCTTCGGCGTGGAGCTCGGGCCGCCCGGCACGCCGCCCAGGCTGACCGGCAGCGAGTGCCCGCGCGCGCGCAGTGCGCTGGCCGCATTCGGCGGCGCGGCCGCAACCGAGCGGCCGCGGGTCGACGGCCGCGACTGCGATCTCGATACCGCGCTGGCCGCCGCCGCATCCTTGCTCGCGGCCAGCCGCCAGCCCTTGTTCGGCGGCCTCGGCACCGATGTCGCGGGCGCCCGGGCACTCTATGCGCTGGCCTGCGAAACGGGTGCCATCTGCGACCCGGCCCGCGGACCGGCGCTGATGCACGGCCTGCGCGCGCTGCAGGATCGCGGCGGCTTCTCGACCACGCTGGCCGAAGTGAGGACCCGGGCCGACCTCATCGTCTGCATGACCGGGGAGCCCACGCCGCGCTATCCGGAATTCTTCCGCCGCTGCGGCGTGGGCGGGCCGGAGGGCGCGCGCACCGAGATCTTGCCGCTGCACGGCGATCTGTTCGACACCGTGGCGCTGCTCGCGGCGCTCGTGGCCGGCCGTCTCGCTGCGGACGATGCGCGCGTGCCGGCCGACCTCGCAGCACTGTCGGAGCGTCTGCATGCAGCCCGCTATGCGGTGCTGGTGTACGAGCCCGGATGCCTGCCCGCCCACGGCGCGCTGATCGTCGAAGGCATCCAGCGCATCGTCGCCACACTCAACCGCAGCACGCGCGCGGCCTCGCTGTCGCTGGGCGGCGACGACGGCGCCGCGACCGTGAACCAGGTGTTCGCCTGGCTGTCCGGCCTGCCTTTGCGCTCGCGTGCCGGGCCTGCGGGACTCGAGCATGAGCCGCTGTGCTTCGATGCGGAGCGCTTGCTGGCCGATGGCGCGGTGGACACGCTGCTGTGGGTGTCGAGCTTCGGCCCCGAACCCGGGCCGCCGCCGGTGGACCTGCCGCGCATCGTCCTGGGCCATCCGCAGATGCGGCTACAGCAGGAAGCGATGCCTGCCCGCGAGCTGGTGTTCATCCCCGTGTCGACGCCGGGCATCGGGTCCGGCGGCCATCTCTTCCGCACCGACGGCTCGGTCCTGCTGCCGTTGCGGCCGCTGTACGACGACGGGCTGCCCAGCGTGAGCGACGTCGTCCGGCGCCTGACCCAGTCGGTACGGGCACTGAGGCGAGGGCTTGCGCAATGACGACCCTTTGCCTGCGCGGCGGCCGCGTCATCGATCCGGCGAACGGGTGCGACGAGGTGCGCGATCTTCATGTGCGCGAGGGCCGCATCGTCGAGCCGGCGCCGCATGGCGCCGCGACCGAGGACATCGACGCGAGCGGCTGCATCGTGATGGCCGGCGGCATCGACATGCACACCCACATCGGCGGCGGCAAGGTCAATCTCGCGCGCATGCTGATGCCGGAAGACCATCGGGCCAACGCCAACCCTCTTGCGCTGCCCGACAACGCGCTCGAGATGGCCTCCTGCGGCACCTGCACGCCCGGCACGCTGGCCACCGGCTACCGCTACGTCGAGATGGGCTACACGGCCGCCTTCGAGCCAGCCATGATGGCCTGCAATGCGCGCCATACGCACATGGAAATGGGCGACACGCCGATCCTCGACCATGGCGCCTACGTGATGCTCGGCAACGACGAGCTGTTCCTGCGCATGCTGGCCGAGCGCTGGGATTTCGAACGCATCCGCGACTACGCCGGTTGGACCATCAACGCCAGCAAGGCGATGGGCGTGAAGGTGGTGAACCCCGGCGGCATCTCGGCCTTCAAGTTCAACCAGCGCAAGCTCGACGTCGACGAGAACCACGTGCACTGGCAGATCACGCCCAGGCAGGTGGTGCACACGCTGGCGCGCGCGCTGCGCGAGCTGGGGGTGCCGCATCCGCTGCACATCCACGGCAGCAACCTCGGGGTGGCCGGCAATATCCAGTCCACGCTGGACACCATCGCCGCGCTGGAGGGCTTGCCCGGACACCTGACGCACATCCAGTTCCATGCCTATGGCACCGAGGGGCCGAAGAAGTTCTCCTCGGCCGCCCTGCAACTCGCGGAGGTGGTGAACGCGCACAAGAACGTCAGCATCGACGTCGGGCAGATCATGTTCGGGCAGACCGTCACGGCCTCCGGCGACACCATGCGGCAGCACGCGCAGTCGGGCCTGGCCGATCCACGCAAATGGATCGGTGCCGACATCGAATGCGAGGCAGGCTGTGGCGTAGTGCCCTTCCGGTATCGCGAGCAGAGCTACGTGAATGCGCTGCAGTGGGTGATCGGGCTGGAGATCTTCCTGCTGGTCGACGACCCATGGCGCGTGGTGCTGACCACCGACCATCCCAACGGCGGCCCGTTCACCAGCTATCCGCACCTGATCCGCCTGCTGATGGACCGCAGCTTTCGGGAGGAGCAACTGGCCAAGCTGCATCCCGAGGTGGCTGCGCACGCCGCGCTGCGCTCGATCACGCGCGAGTTGTCGCTCTACGAGATTGCGATCATGACGCGCGCCGGTCCCGCCCGCCTGCTGGGCCTGCGCGACCGCGGCCACCTGGGCGCGGGCGCGGCAGCCGACATCGCGGTGTACCGCGAGGACGGCAACCGCGAGGCCATGTTCGCGACGCCCGCGTACGTGTTCAAGGACGGCGTCCTGGTATCGCGCGCCGGCCGCGTGACGGCGGTGCCCGTGGGCGGCACCCACTTCGTCGCGCCGGAGTACGACCGCGGCATCGAGCAACGGCTGCGCCGGCACCTCGCCGCGCAAGGGTCGGTCAACTTCGATCACCTCGCGATCGGCCACGACGAACTGTGCCAGTGCTGCCGCGGTGGGCGCCTGCTGCCGGCGGCCTGTTTCGAGGGGACCTCATGATCGTCAACGGCGTCGCGATCGACGACGGCTTCGCCGAGGCATTCCCGATGAAGGCCACGCGCATCGTCATCACGGCGCACAACCCCGTCTGGGCGCGCCACGCGGCGGTGTCGGCCACCGGCTTCGCGACTTCGGTGATCGCCTGCGGCTGCGAAGCCGGCATCGAGCGCGAACTGGCGCCCGAGGAAACGCCCGATGGCCGGCCGGGCATTGCGGTGCTGATCTTCTCGATGTCGGGCAAGGAGCTGGCGAAGCAGATCGAACGCCGTGTCGGCCAATGTGTGCTGACCTGCCCGACGACGGCGGTGTTCGCCGGCATCGCGGAGGGCGAAGCCGTGGCCCTGGGCAAGAACCTGCGCTTCTTCGGTGACGGCTGGCAGACCAGCAAGGTGATCGCCGGTGTTCGCTACTGGCGCGTGCCGGTGATGGACGGCGAGTTCGTCGCGCAGGAAACCACGGCGGTGGTCAAGGCCGTCGGCGGCGGCAACCTGCTGCTGCTGGCGCGCGATACCGATGCGGCCTTGGCCGTGGCCGAGGCCGCGGTGGCGGCGATGAAGCAGCTGCCCAACGTCATCATGCCCTTCCCCGGCGGCGTGGTGCGCTCGGGCTCCAAGGTTGGCAGCAAGTACCCGGCGCTCAGCGCGTCGACCAACGACGCCTTTTGCCCCACCTTGGTAGGTTTGGTGGCGCATAGCGAACTGGCGCACGGCGGGCCGGCGCAGCAGATCGGTTGCGTGATGGAGATCGTGATCGATGGCCTGACGGAGGCCGACGTGGGCGCGGCCATGCGCGTGGGCATGGAGGCCGCCGTGGCGATCGGACAGCCCGGCGGACTGCTGCGCATTTCCGCCGGCAACTACGGCGGCAAGCTGGGTCCGTTCCACTTCCATCTGCGCAGGCTGCTCGCCGCGGGAGATGACCAATGAGCGGGTGGCATTTCAGGCTGCGGCAGGCGCCTGCGCTGCGCGTCGATCTGCGCGGCATCACGCCGGCCGTGCTTGCAGGGCTCCCGATCGAGCAGGTCGAGCGGCTGCCGGTCGGCCATGGCAACACGACGCTGGCGTTGGCGGAACTCTTCGACATCGCGCCGCGCGAGGAGGGCGTGCTGCATTTCGAAGGCAGTCTCGAACGCTTCGACCGCATCGGCTGGCAGATGGACAGCGGCCGCATTCGCGTCGAGGGCCATGCCGGCGACTATGCGGGCGGCTGCATGCGCGCGGGCGAGCTGCAGATCGAGGGCCGCGCAGGCCTGCTGGCTGCTTGCGAAATGGCGGGCGGCACGCTCACCGTCGAGGGCGATGTCGGCGACTTCGCCGCCAGCACCTTGCCCGGCAGCATGGACGGCATGCGCGGCGGCACCTTTATCGTCCGCGGCAATGCGGGCGAGCGCTTCGGCGACCGCATGCGGCGCGGCACCGCCCTGGTCCATGGCGACGTGGGGGCTTTCCTCGGTTCGCGCATGGTCGCGGGCACCATCGCCGTGGGTGGCCGTGTCGGCGTCCATGCGGGCCATGGCATGCGTCGCGGCAGCGTGGTGTTTGCGGGGCCCGGCGCGGCCGTGCCGATCGGCGTCGAGACGATGCCGACCTTCGTGGCGAATCGCGCCGCGACCCCCGTGTTCTGGGCTTTGCTGGCGCGCGATCTGGCGCGCCATGGCGGAGCTTTCGGCGAACTGCCAGCGCGCCGCATCGAGCGCCATCTGGGCGATCTCGCAGCCGATGGCAAGGGCGAGCTGATCTACGTGAACCCGTGACCCACGGCTCTTCTAACATCTGGAGTTTCTGTGACGCATCCCCATCTCTTCCACGCCGGCGAGGCCACCGTGCTCGCCAAGGACGGCCAGTTCACCGATGCCATGCCGGAGATCCTGATCGGCCTTGTCGACGGGCCGGTGGGCGCCGCCTTCGCCGGCATGATGGCGCAGAGCAAGGGCCACACGGCGATGTTCGCGATTCGCGCCTGCAACCAGCTCGTGCGACCGGCGACCATCATGGTGCCCAAGGTCACGCTCAAGGATTCGGCCAACATCGAGCTCTTCGGCGGGGTGGTGCAAAGCGCGACCGCCGACGCGGTGGTCGATTGCCTGATCGAGGGCATCATTCCCAAGGACCTGGCCAACGAGCTGTGCATCATCAGCCTGGTGTGGATCGATCCGCGATGCGCCAGGGACGACAATCTCGACAAGAAAGACATGTATCGCACCAACTACGAGGCCACCAAGCTCGCGATCCGGCGCGCGTTGAACAACGAGCCCACCGTGGACGAACTGATCGCCAACCGCCACCGGATCAAGCACGACATGGACGACTGGAGCTGAATGCCTAGGGACTGTCTCAGCTTCGCGCTGCTCGACGACTGCGCCTCGACGCGCGAGCGGCCGACCAGCCGGCTGTACACCGGCTATGTCCGCCAGCACCGGTGCACCGACCCGGCGAGTCTCGACACCGTGTGGGACCAGGTCGATGCCGATCTGCGGCAGGGCCTGCACGCGGTCCTTCTGGCCGATTACGAGTGGGGTGCCAAGCTGCTGCATGCCGGGCAGGCGCGGCTCGCATCGGAAGATGCTTCGGCGCTGCGGGTGCTGATGTTTCGCCAATGCGCGAGGCTCTCGGCCGACGATGTCGCCACCTGGCTCGCGGAGCGCGAACAGAGCGAATCGTCCGAAGCCGGCGAGCCGCAGGCAGCCGGCGTGATGGAGCTCGTGTCCAGCTTAGACGAGGCCGCCTTCACCGATGCCATCGCGCGCATTCACGCCGCCATCCGGGCGGGCGAGACCTACCAGGTCAACTTCACCTACCGCCTGCAAGGCCGAAGCTACGGTTCGCCCGTGAGCCTGTACCGGCGGCTGCGCGCGCGCCAGCCCGTGGCCTACGGCGCGCTGATCGCCTTGCCGCAGAGCGAGAAGGAGGAGGAGGGCGATGTCACGCACGTGCTCTCGTGCTCGCCCGAACTCTTCCTGCGCCACGATGCCGGCGTGCTGACAGCGCGTCCGATGAAAGGCACGGCGGCGCGCGGCGGCGCGCCCGAGGGCGACAGCGAGATGGCGCGCCTGCTGTCGGTGGACCCCAAGAACCGCGCCGAGAACGTGATGATCGTCGACCTGCTGCGCAACGACATCGGCCGCGTGGCGCGCATCGGTTCGGTGAAGGTGCCGGCGCTGTTCGCCGTCGAACCCTACGCCACGGTGTTCCAGATGACCTCGACCGTGCAGGCGAGGCTGCGCGCCGAGGTCGGCATGCCCGAGCTGCTGCGCGCGGTGTTTCCCTGCGGTTCCATCACCGGCGCACCCAAGCACCGCACGATGGAATGGATCGCCGCACTGGAGAGCACGCCGCGCGGGCTCTACTGCGGCGCCATCGGCTGGGTCGATGCGCCGGCGCACGGCGCGCGCATCGGCGACTTCTGCCTGTCGGTGGCGATCCGCACCCTGACGCTCGGCGCCGAGGCCGGGCAGTCGCGGCCGCTGCGGCTGGGCATCGGCGCCGGCATCGTGCAGGACAGCCGCGCTGCCGACGAGTTCGAAGAGTGCCGGCTCAAGGCCCGCTTTCTCACCGGCCTCGACCCCGGCTTCGAGCTGTTCGAGACCATGCATGCCACCCCAGAAGGCATCCGGCACCTGGAGCGACACTTGGCGCGGCTGGCGCGCAGCGCCCGCTCCTTGGGCTTCGCCTTCGACCGCGACGCATCGCTCGTGGCCTTGCGCGACGCGCTGCCGGCACTCGCGCCGCGGCAGCCCTCGCGCCTGCGCCTGGCGCTGGCGCATGACGGGCGGCTTCGTCTCACGCACGCACCGCTGGCGCCCCTGGCCGGCGGCGCGGTGAAGCTGCTGATCGCCGACGAGCGATTGCCCGATGCGAACCCGTTGGCTGCGCACAAGACCACATTGCGCCGGCACTACGACGCCGGCGTGCGTGCCGCAGAAAGCGCCGGCGCCTTCGACAGCCTGTTCTTCACGGCCGACGGCCGGCTCGCCGAAGGCGGACGCAGCACACTGTTCGCGCGCATCGATGGGCGATGGTGGACGCCGCCGCTTGACGACGGCGCGCTGCCCGGCGTGATGCGCGAGGTGCTGCTGGAAGATCCCGCGTGGCGCGCCGCCGAACGCACGCTGCGCCGGGAAGACCTGCAGGCGGCGCAGGCGCTCGTGGTGTGCAACGCGCTGCGGGGCGCATTGCCGGCGCAGCTCCAGCTCCAGGCGCATGAGGTTTCGGCGGCGTGATGCGCGTTTCGATCCCGGCCCGGAAATGAAGCTGGCGCTGTTCGATCTCGACCACACCTTGATTCCGTTCGACAGCGGCATGGCCTGGACGCGCTTCCTGATCGCGCGCGGCGTCCTGCCGGCGGATGCGGAGTCGGTCTACCTGGGCTATTGCCAGCAGTACGTGGCCGGCACGCTGGACATCCGCGAACTGCATCGCATCAGCGTCGCGCCGCTGGCGCGCTTCGGCCTCGCCGTGCTGCGGCAATGGGCGAGCGAGTTCGAGGCCGAGATGGCGCCGCAGGTGCCCGAGGCGATGCGCGCGCTGGTGCGCAGGCACCAGGACGCGGGCCACCTCTGCGCCATCGTGACCGCCACCACCTGGCTCATCGCCGAGCCCTTTGGCCGGCTGTTCGGCGTTGCCGACGTGCTGGCGACGCAGTCGCTGGTCGTCAACGATGCGCTCGACGGGGCGATCAACGGCGACCCCTGCTTCGGCGCCCACAAGCTGATGCATGTGAGCCGGTGGCTGGCCGCGCGAGGCATGAGCCTCGAGGCCCTCGAGCAGTCGTGGTTCTATTCCGACTCGATCAGCGACCTGCCCCTCCTGGACGCGGTCTCGGATCCGGTGGCGGTGTGCCCGGACGAGCGCCTGCGCGCCCTGGCCCTGCATGCCGGCTGGGAAATTCTCGAACGCGCCTGAAGGGCCGATGTCGGGAGTCCTCCGGCAGCGCGACCGGCTACAGTCGGCCAGGAGCCGGCCTTCGCCGTGAACTCTCAACGTCAGTCCCTCCAGCACATGGTCGCGGCCCCCTTGATTGCACATCAGCCTGGGCGGGAACTGGAATGAACCAGGCGGAGCTTGGCGGCCTTGAGCGGCGCGATCGCGTCTCGAACCTTCCGCCAAAGCTCGGCGCGGGAGCTCGGATGGCGTGCTGCGGTAGTACAGCGTCTGGCTTCACGTCGCGAAGACGAGCCGTCAGGCGTGCGCTCGGCCCAGATAGAAGCGCCCGCAGTCGATCAGCGTCTTGTCAGTCCATGAGGCTGTGCGGACGAGGATGACCATGCGCCGCTATGGAAAGAGGAGCCAATGGCCGCTGGCTGTCGTCGCATCCCGTTTGTTGGCCGTCGACGAGCTTCTTCGCCTTGCAGTCGAGCTTGTCAAAAATGATCTCCCGTTCGGCCTGGCTCGTGGTCAACGCGACCCGGCCCGCGAACTCGCCGCCCCGATGGACATCGGCATGCGCGGAAATCTGCTCGCCATCACCAGTCACCTCGATGGTGATGACCGCGCCTCGATAGTCGAATTTCCTCTGAATCTCATTGTTCATATTGATCTCCCTGGGAAGCTGCACGAGCTGCAACTCGGAGTTGGGGCAACGCTGTACCAAGAGTCAGCTGCCGGCGGCAGCCGGACCACCTCTAGGATGTGGTCACGGGCATGCAACGGCGCGAACGACGGTCATGCCAATCGTCGTTCGACTCAGTGGGTATCGTTACCAAAGAGACGATTTCCCCGGTGTGCAACGAAGGCCAATTTTTCCCGGTTATGAGGTGTGTCCGGCCGCCACAGCTCATGGACAACGGCCACAGTCTCTTGCTGGACTACGTCGTTCGAGCGCCGCAGCCTGATTTCGATGAGGGCACGTGCTTTACGGGACACCTGGCTTTCTCCTTTCCGTCGGTTGGGGCTGTCCCCCACGTAAGAGCGTGCTGTCTTACGTCGCATCAGGCGCAATGTACGGCAATATTCGGCGGATGTGAACTTTTCACATACTCTTCACATAGGTGCCAAGATGTACTTGACCGGGAATACGCATGGACTCGTCACTGAACAACACCATGGTTGACGTGAGCTCGGGCCCAAGTTCGCTGAACGAACTTCGGGATCTGATCCTCAAGCTATACGGCAGCGAAGCGGCAGCGCTCGAACCACACGCGCCCCTGCGCGACAAGGGATTCGATTCGCTGACGCTGATCGAATTCGTGTTCGCGATCGAAGACCGCTTCTCCATCTCTATTGCGGATGACGAGACGAACAGCGTGGACACGCTGGCCGGGCTCGCGGCGGTAGTCGACGACAAGATCCGGATGACGCAAGCCAAGTGACAGCCGAGGTCGCCGTCAATAGCGGCATATCCGTCATCGCTCGAACGCTGCCTCTTGGCGAGGCCAGGGCTCGTTGATGGCAGCAAGCCCGTCGTCGGTGAGATAGAGGTCGAACTCTCCACGGCGGGGCCATCCCGCGCTGCTCGCGGAGGGCAAGTTGAGCCGCGCATGGCGCGCCCAAGGTTCGTGCCTACCTGAAGGCGAAATAGGCACCATGAGCTCAAAGGCTGCAGTCGCGACTAACGGGAGGCCTGGCGCCGAGTTCCGCGCTGCCATGACTTGCTCAGTTGCCTGGTTTGCCGCCCACTTGGTGGCTGCGGCGCGCATTCAATCGACAAGCTTCGACGCGTGCTCCAGTGCGCCACATTTCGTCAGGACGCGGTCCATTGGGAGATCGTGACTTGACGCCCTGACGGCTGAATGATTGCAGTCCAACACGGTCCATGACCGGCCCGAGCTGTAGCCTGTGGAGCTAGGTTCGCTACAAGAAGCCCTGCCCGGACTTTCGTCTCTGGGCAGAGCCTCCGCGCGTTCGGGGTGTCCGTTTCCGGCTTTCCCGAACTCGAAACGCTAGCTTGACCTTCCTCCAGTGCAACCGCATCGGAAGGGTTCGGTGCACCCCGCAGGACGCCGCCTACTTGGTCGGTCCGGCGCACCATTCATCCTGCGGAACCTGTGGAGCTGGGCGCGACGGTCGCTTCTGCTGGCCCTTATCTGCCAGGCCCACCACCGCCGCCGGGACCGCCACCGCCGCCGCCGGGACCACCACCACCGCCGCCGGGACCGCCACCGCCGCCGCCGGGACCACCACCGCCGCTGCCGGGACCACCACCGCCGCTGCCGGGACCACCACCGCCACCGCCTGCGCCACCGCCTGCGCCGCCACCGCCTGCGCCACCACCGCCTGCGCCACCACCGCCTGCGCCGCCACCGCCTGCGCCGCCACCGCCTGCGCCACCACCGCCTGCGCCACCACCGCCTGCGCCGCCACCACCTGCGCCGCCACCGCCTGCGCCGCCACCGCCTGCGCCGCCACCGCCTGCGCCGCCACCACCTGCGCCGCCACCGCCTGCGCCGCCACCGCCTGCGCCACCACCGCCTGCGCCACCACCACCTGCACCGCCGCCACCTGCGCCGCCGCCACCTGCGCCGCCGCCACCTGCGCCAGCAGCGCCTGCGCCAACACCAGCACCTCCGCCGCCGGCGCCGCTACCACCCGGGTCTGCGCTGGCTATTCCAACGGTCCCGCCTCCGCCCGAACCTTTGGGGATCACAGCTGAGTTGGCCGCGCCAGAAAAACCGGTCGCCCCCGGAGGTGACCCTGAGCCCCCGACCAGGGGCGATCGCACCAACTGACTTGCGTTCCTGGTGTTGAAGCAAGGCGCCTCCCCAAAGGGGTTGTACCGGTCGCATGCAGCCGAGCTTCTTGGTGCCGCAGGAGGAGCGGCGGCTTGGAACCGTGTATCTGGACGCGCCAATGGCCGCGCGTCGCCGACGCTGAGATGCGTTTCAGCAGCAGGCGGCCTCACCAGCGCCACGGCAGGCGCCGGTGCCGGTGCCGAAGTGGCCGGCGTGGCAGCCTTGGCTTCGAACGCGTCTGTCCTGGCAGTTCTGGGCTCTGGGGGTTGTTGCACTCTTGGCACCGGCCCCGGTGTCGGCGTCGGTGCGACACGCGCCGATCTAGGCGAAATGCGGACCGTCATCACGGTTGTTGGAGCCTGCTGCGGAGCGAGGTCGTCTTGGGCGACCGAGTCAGTCGGTGCATCCTGGGCAGGCACGCTTGATGGAGTGTGCGGCGATTCGGGCTGCTTTGCGCCTTCCGTTGCCGGCGCGGCCGATTGAGTGACCACCACTGTTTGGTCCGCAGGCGCCGCCGGCGGCGCAGCAGTGGCCATCGTCTGATCCACAGAGGCTGCAGGCGGCTGGGGAACAGCTTTCGCCGCGCGGTTCACAGAGCCGGCAGAAGGCGGGGGAGAAGTTGCCGTCGACGGGCCCACCGGCACGAGGGGCGATTGCGACGGAGGCGCTTCCGTTCGTTCCGTGGGCAGGTTGGCCGACTGCAGCAGAGACGAGATCGCGCTCGAAAGCGTCGGGCCGCTCATCGCAGAACGGCCCAAGTACCAGAAGACGAAGGCTCCATACAACAGCGCCAGGACGATCAACAGCCAGACGATGGAGACGTCGACGCCGTGCGGCACGGGGATAAAGCCGATGCGTCTCGGCGCGCGCTGACTTTTCTGCTTCAGAACAGCAGCGTTCAATGGCAACAAAGAGGGCGAAGCCGTTTGCAGCCAGCGCGGCTCGCTGACGGTAGTGTCGAAGGTCGTCGTGCCCGAGCGAATGCCCGAAAACTTGCCGGCACAGCCGCAGCAGTACCTGGCGCGGTCCCTGTTGGGCGTGTGGCACGACTCACAGAACTTCGTCATACCGGCATTCCCCCGGACAGGACAGCAGCGCTTGGGGCGCTACAGAATAGGGATGAACTTCGTGATGATCACGAGCGAATTGATCACGACCCAGAACGCCACGAAGTCCATGGCCCATGCCCGCTTCGAGAGGCCACGCGGCGGCTTCGGCGGCGGTACCTGTTCGCCCGAATTCTTGCTGGCTGCATAGAACGCAGGCAGCTTGTGAGAGCAGCATTTGCAGAAGCGCGCGGAGCCCGTGTTGATGGTGCTGCAGGCCTCACAGATTTCCGCCGAGGTGCCTGCTTGCAATCTTGCGAGATCGATGAGGTTGCCGAAGGCAACGCTCGAAGAGGGACTCTTAGTCTCGGCAACAAAAACGGCAGCGGCTGTCATTGATGCGCTCCTGGACGAAGGACGGTTGCGGGTTCGGTGTGCGCCCGCGCGCCGCGGTAGCGTTGCGCTTTGGCTTGAGCCAGGCTTCGCCCCAATCGGTGTTCGGCGACGGCGATCCTTGCAAACATCAGTAGGTCGGTGTCGTCGGGACCGGCGCCCGAACCTTCGATCTGCTTTCGGAACGCTCGAACGATGCGGCCCTGAACTGCCTTGCGGACCCGCACCGCCGCAGCCCTTGCCCTGCGGGCACTTCGCTCGCAAGGTTCGATGGACCTTCGTGCCCGCGCGCCGCGGTGCCGCAGTGCAGCAAGACGGCGCCTCTTCCTCGCTAGCGGGCCCTTTCTGCGTGTGACAGACTTTGACATCTCGCTCTCCTGCGACGGCGCGGCAAATGTGAAGGCTTCACATTTGTACTACTCTTGTCTTATAGTGGCGAGGACTTTTGTAAGACTTCGGCGGATGTCGCTGGTCCAGTTGGTAACTGGGTGTTAACGCCGATCTCACCCCGTCCAAGGATCCACGTGTCGCACCAAACCTTGCGCGCGCTGTTCGAGATCAGGCTGCGCTGGACTGACAAGGTGCTGCGGGAAGCTCCTACCCAGGTCAACGGCGGCTTGTGGGTTCCTGACACGCCTCGCAATAGAGAGAGGCTGCAACAGGCTGCAGCGCTGGGAGACAGACTTCATGGCCACGAAACCCACTGGATCGAAAGACGCCAAGCGTGATCAAGCCCGGCGTCGATCGATCTGCGACAGATGACGCAGACGACAGAAGGCCAACTCTCCTGGGTCCTCTCGGCTTGCGCACGCGTCATGCGGCCGTTGGTCAGGCTCGCGCTGGCCTTCGGCGTCAAGCATGCCCACCTGGAGGAACTGCTGCGCGACGTGCTGGTTGACGAAGCGCGCAGCGCTTGGCTCAAATCCAAGGGCGCCGAGCCGAACATCAGTCAGCTGTCGGTGACGACAGGCTTGAACCGCAAGGCGGTGACTGCCATGGTGCGTGAAGCGGAAGATCCGTTGCCGCACACCGGGATGTCGGCTGCGGCCAAGACCCTGACCTTGTGGCTGCACATGATCGACGAGGACCCTGCGCACCGGTCCCTGCCCATCGTGGCCGAAGCCCCGGCGTCATCGTTCGAAACCGTCGCCCGGCGCGCCAGCCGTGGCAACGTGCACCACCGCACCATCCTCGACGAGCTGGTGCGTTTGAACATGGCGATCGAGCACGAGGGCCGCGCCGAGCTCAACGCCACCGCCTTCGTTCCGGCGAAGGACTTGAAGACGATGCTCGCCTTCCTGGGCGACAACACGCGCGACCACCTGCTCGCGAGCGTGGCCAACACGCTCGGCGCAGAGCCGCCCTTGCTCGAACGATCGGTATTCGCAACCGGGATTGCGCTGGAGGACTGCGAACGCATCCACGAGCTCGTGCGCGAGCGGTGGAACGAACTTCACGGCGAGTTGACCCGGGAGATGACGCGCGCCTTCGACGAGGCCGAAAAGACAGCTTCGGGTCGCATCAGGATCGGCATCTACACCTACTACGAAAACGGCACACCCGAGTACGCTAAAAAGTCGGCCCCCGCTCCCTCCAAACGATCGCGAAGAAAGGCATGACGAGCACCTTGCTGCGCAACGGCTTTTTGGCACTGCTGATCGGCTTGCTGCTTTCTTGCGGCGGCGGTGGAGGCGGTGGCGGCGGCGCAGCTTTCGGGAGTGCCGGCAGCGCGGGATTCAGTGGCGGACTGATTCCCAGTGGCGAGGGCAGCCCCGCCGGCGGAGCAGGCGACGGCCAGGGCGGCGGCAGCTCGGGCAGCTCCGGCGCCGGCGGCGGCTCGAACGGCACCTCGACGGCCTCCAGCGGCGACAGTGGCTCGGGCGTGGGCTCCGGCGGCACCGGCGTGAGCACCGCCGATGCGGCCGGCATCGGCGGGGTCGATGGCGCCGGCAGCATCATCGTCAGCGGACTGCGCTACGACACGGACACCGCCGTCATCAACCTCGAGGATGCCGCATCCCTGCAGCTGGGCATGAGCGTGAAGGTCAGCGGGCCGGTCAACGCCGACTTCACGAGCGGCACGGCCCGCCGGGTCGATTCGGCTGCCGATATTCGCGGCCCGCTTTCATCGGTCGATCTGACGCAGGGCAGCTTCGTCATCATGGGCACCACGGTGACCACCGACAACGCCACCGTCTGGGCCGATGCGGGCGGGCTTGCTGCCATCGCACCCAACACGACGCTGCAGGTCTGGGGCCTGCCGGCGGCACCCGGCGTGCTGCGTGCGACGCGCGTGGAGCAACACGGCCCCTCGGCACCGATCCTCACCGGCACGGTCCAGAACCTCGATCAGGCACGACGCACCTTCACGCTCGGCAGCTTCGTTGTCGACTACAGCGTCGCGGCCCTGAGTGGCAGCCCCGACGGGCGCCCGCCTGCCAACGGCACCCTCGTGCGCGTGCGTGCGAGCACCGCCCTGCCGGGCCGCCTGCCTGCCACCCTCGTGCAGTGGTGGTACCCGGTGCCGACGGCGAACGCCACGCCGGTCCAGCTCGCAGGCGTCGTCACCGACTACGCGGGACTGGGTTCGCTTCGGGTGCTGGGCACGCCGGTGGACGCCTCTTCCGCGCAGATCACCGGCGGGCTCGCGGACTCGGTCGGCAATGGTGTGAAGGTGGACGTTGCCGGCACGATGTCCAACGGCATCCTCAAGGCCACCAAGCTCAAGATCAGGCATATCCCTGGCACCGGCGGGCCGGCATCGTTCATCCTGATCGGGGCCATCGGCAACTTCAGCTCCGCCTCGAGCTTCCGGGTACGAGGACAACCCGTGAATGCCGGCGGCCCGGGCGTCGTGTTCGTCAACGGCACCGCGTCGAACCTGGGCAACGGGGTGCGCGTGAGCGTCGAGGGCGCGCAGGTCGTCGATGGCGTGCTGATCGCCACGCGCGTCAGCTTCAATCCATAGGCACATGACCGATCGCGTGAACTGATGGGTGGACGCCTACCTGGCCGAGTGATCCCGCATGTCCGAAGGGCCTGTCGAGCTTGGTCAAGCGGCCACTTGAACTTCGGCTTTGGCCTAAGCCGTCCTACCCTAGCCGCATCCGCGACGCTCACCTTCGAGCCTCAAGGCTGGTATTCCGCCTATCGATGAAAACGGTCATGGCGTGACATTGTCGTCGGGCAATCAGAAATGAACATGCTGGTTCGGGCAGAGCACGAGCGCCTTCCGAGGTTTGAACGCGCGGCGTCCGCGCGCTATCTAGACCTGGATCAGTCCCCAGCGCAGCGCGACCCAGGTCAGCTCCGCCTGGTTGCTCGCGCCCAGCTTCTGCTTAACGCGGTAGAGGTGCGAGCCGACCGTGCTGATCGAGAGGTTCAGCGTGGCGGCGATCTGCGCCACGGTCATGCCGCGCGCGAGCTGGATGAAGACCGAGAACTCGCGCTCGCTGAGCAATTCGGCCGGATTGGCGTCGCCCTCGATCTGCGCTGTCGCCAGCGCCTGCGCAGTATGGGCGTCGATGTAGCGTTCGCCGCGCGCCACCGCTTTCACCGCGGCGATCAGCGCCTCGGGCGCGCTGCGTTTGGCCAGGTAGCCGAGGGCACCCGCGCGCAGCACGCGGCGCGGGTGAGCGGTGTCCTCGTGCGCCGACAGCGCGAGCACGCGCGCCTTCGGATCGTGGGCGAGCAGGCGCCGCAGGGCTTCAAGGCCGCCCATGCCGGGCATCGACAGGTCCATCACCACCACGTCGGGCCGCACCTGCGGATAGTCCTGGCAGGCCTGCTCGCCGGTGTCGGCTTCGGTCACGACGTCGATCTGCGCGTCGGCCAGCAGCATGCGAAAGCCCATGCGCACCAGCGCATGGTCGTCGACGAGCATCACTCGGATTGCTTGGGTCGCTTGGGTCATGGGTTCTCCGCGACGGCCGCCGGCAAGGGCAGGCGCACCGTCAGTTGGGCACCGTTCGGCGCGGCGGGTTCCAGGCGCAATTCGCCACCCAGGCTTTCGATGCGCTCGGCGAGCCAGCGCAGGCCATAGTGGCCCGCGCCCGTTTCCCGGGTGGCTTCAGGGCCCGGCAGGCCGCGCCCGTCGTCGGTGAGCGAGAGCTTCACCGCTTCTTCGTCGCGATGCAAGGCAAGCACGATCCGGCGCGCCTGTCCGTGCCGCAGCGCGTTGGTGATGCCCTCCTGCGCGGCGCGGTACAGCACGAGCGCCGCGTCGGTGTCCATCGGCACGCGGTCGAGTTCGAGCCCGAGCTGCCATTCGATCTGTACTTCGCTGTGGCTCGTTCGCGTGCGTTCGACCAGATCCTCGAGCGCGGCCACCAGTCCGAACTTGTCGAGCACCAGCGGGGTCAGGCGTGGAATCATGCCGTGCATCGCGGTGTAGAGACGCGCCGATTCGTCGGCGATCACCCGCGCCGCCTGCTCTGCCTGTGGATCGAGTGCCTGCATGCGCTTGGCGATCGACAAGGCCATGCTGCGCATCGCAGTGACCGACTGCCCGAGCTCATCGTGCAGTTCGCGCGCGATCAGCCGTCGTTCCTGTTCGATCTTCTGGTCGACCCACCGGCCGAGTTCGCGGCTTTCGGACAGGCGGCTCTCCGCCCGCACTGCCCGCCGCTCGGTCTCGATGTGCTGCTGCAGCATGCCGACCATGCGGTTGAAGGCGGCGCCGATGGCCGCCGCCTCGGTCCCGGGCAGGGCGTGCAGCGCGACATCGAAACGCCCGCTCTCGAGCTGGTTCAGCGCGTCCACGATGTCCGCGAACGGGCGTGTGGCGCGTCCCACGAGCCAGAACACGAGCGCATTGACGATCAGCAGCAGGCCGAGCGCGCTGAGCATCAGTAGCGCGGCACTGTCCCAGGCATCGAGCACCGCGCGCGAGGCGTTGGAACGCACGATAAGCTTGCCGCCGGGAAAGGCGATGGACATTTGCGTCGGCGCAGGCGAGACGAGGCCGGCGAACCAGTGCGGCGCATCGCGGCCGGCCTTGTAGACCGAGGTCGGCGAGCTGTACAGCACTTGCTCCTCGTCATCGAGCAGCGTGATGTCGTTGGAGCGCACGCGGCCGACGCCCTGCAGGAAAGCCAGCATTGCCGGCGTGCCTTGGGCCGCGTAGAGCCACGCCGTCCGGTTCAGCAGCTGCGCAGCCACGCGATTGGCCGCCACCACTTCCTCCTGCACCGATTCGCGCATGGCGCGCAGCTGCAGGGCGAGCATGGCGGCGACGAACAGCAGGGTCAGCAGGCTCACGATCAGGTTGATCTTCAGGCGCAGCGTCATGTCGTTAACAGGCCCTAGCGCCGAAGCGGCCGTGCAGCGCGTAGCTGTCGAGTGCGGCGACCATCGCAGAGGCCATCGCCGGATGCGCCGGATCGTGGCCCGCACCGTCGACCCATCGAAGCTGGCCGTGCACGAGGCGCTCATGCACGGCCTGCGCGGCGTCCGGCCGGCAGACGCGGTCGTCGCGGGAATGCAGCAGCAAGGTAGGCACCTGCGGCAGCGCGCCGAGGCGATCGAGCAGCGGGGGCGCGTCGAGCCAGCAGCGGTGGATCAGGTAGTGGCTCTGCACGCGGTAGCGGTCCACCAGCGCGTCCAGCATTTCTAGCTCGGGTTCGATCCCGTCGGATGGCGCGGCCGCGCCGCCGGCCAGCGTTTGCTCCCAGCGCCACCACGCGAGGGCGAGTCGCCGGTGCAGGTCCGCGTTGTCGACGGTCGGCGCCTGCTGGAGGGCGCGGGCCAGAAAACCCAGCATGTCGTGGCGCTGATCGGCCGGCGCCACCGCCGCGAACCGCGCCCAGGCGGCGGGCGCGCGGCCCGGCGTGTCCTGGAAGAAGGCCTCGATCTCCTCGGTCGTGGGGAGGAACACCGAGCGCAGCAGCAGGGCCGCCACCGCCTGCGGCTCGAAGCCCGCATAGGCGAGCGCCAGCGTGGCTCCCCAGGAGCCGCCGGCCACCAGCCAGCGCGGCACCTCGAGCTGCTCGCGCACCATGCGCAGGTCTTGCAGCAGCTCGGCCGTGCGGTTGTGCGCGGTCGCGCCGCGCGGACGGCTCATCCCGGCGCCGCGCTGGTCGACGCTGATCACGCGAAAGCGCGACGGATCGAAGAAGCGGCGCAAGAGCGGCGAGCTGCCCGAACCGGGCCCGCCGTGCAGCACGAGCGCGCAAATGCCCGCCGGATCGCCGCTTTCCTCCACATGCAGCACATGGCCGTGCGGCACCGCCAGTGCATGGGTGCGCAGGGGCGGCGATTCGGGGTACAGGCCAGAAGGGAGCACGGGGCCATGGTAAGCGCCGGCCCCTTCGCCGCTATTCATGAAAATCATGAAGTGCGATTCATGATTTCATGGCTGGAGCGCGGCGGCCCCGCAGTCCAAGATGCGCCAGGGACACCACGGATCCCCGCGGCGGCCGACCGGCGCCGTGCAACGCTTCCAGGAGACACACACATGAAATGGGAAACCCCGACGGCCACTGATCTTCGCTTCGGCTTCGAGATCACGATGTACGTCAGCGCCCGCTGAGTTGCGCGCCTCGTGACAACCCGCCCCGGCACTCCCGGGGCGGGTTGTTTCGCCCCCTTTTTTCTCTTCTTCGATGCGCATCACTGTTCTGGGCTCGGCCGCCGGCGGTGGCTTTCCTCAATGGAACTGCAACTGCCCCAATTGCGCAGGCGTGCGCGCAAGCACGGTGCGCGCCAAGCCGCGCACGCAGTCCTCGATCTTCGTGCGGCCCGACGAGGGCGACGACGGCGTCCTGTTCAACGCCTCGCCCGATATCCTGGAGCAGATCCGCAGCAACCCGGTGCTGCAGCCGGCGCGCAAGCTGCGCGACAGCGCCATCGCCGGTGTGGTGCTGATCGACGGGCAGGTCGACCATGCCACGGGGCTTTTCATGCTGCGCGAGCGCGGCACGCCGCTGCCGCTGTGGTGCACCGACCCGGTGGCGGAAGACCTGAGCCAGGGCAATCCGGTGCTGCGCGTGCTGTCCCACTACTGCGGCGTGGCGCGAAGCCCGATCGCGATCGACGGCAGCGCCTTCGAGGTGCCCGGCGTGCCCGATCTGGTCTTTCGCGCGCTGGCGCTGAGCGGCAAGGCGGCGCCGTATTCGCCGCACCGCGAGCATCCGGTTGCCGGCGACAACATCGGCGTCACGATTCGCGACCGCAAGAGCGGCAGGAGCGTGTTCTACGCGCCGGGCCTGGGCGCCATCACGCCGCCGGTGTTCGACGCCATGGCGAATGCCGACGTCGTCATGGTGGACGGCACCTTCTGGACCGACGACGAGATGATCCGCCTGGGCGTCGGCGCCAAGCGGGCGCGCGAGATCGGCCATCTTCCGCAGTCGGGCGAGGGCGGCATGATCGAATGGCTCGCGCGGCTGCCCGCGAGCACGCGGCGCATGCTGATCCACATCAACAACACCAATCCCATCCTAGACGAGGACTCCGATGAGCATGCCGCGCTGCGGCGCGCGGGCATCGAGGCCTGCGAGGACGGGATGACGATCCAGCTCTGAGAGCGCGGAGCCCCACACACACCATGCATGCCGACAGGATTCAAGACCCGGTTCGCCCGGCCACCGACAGCGACAAAAGCGCGCCGGCATGGAGCCGCGAGGAATTCGAAGTCCGGCTGCGCGAGCGCGGCCGCAGCTACCACATCCATCATCCGTTCAACGTGATGCTCAACAGCGGCCGGGCCACGCCCGAGCAGGTCCGCGGCTGGGTGGCGAACCGCTTCTACTACCAGATCGCGATCCCGATCAAGGATGCGGCGGTGCTCTCGAACTGCCCCGACCAGGAAGTGCGCCGCGGCTGGGTGCAGCGCATCCTCGACCATGATGGCTTCGAACTCGGCGGCGTGAAGGATGAGGGCGGCATCGAGGCCTGGCTGCGCCTCGCGGAGGCCGTCGGACTGGCACGCGAGGAGGTGCGCGACCTGCGCCACGTGGTGCCCGCCGTGCGCTTTGCGGTAGATGCTTACGTGAATTTCGCGCGCCGTGCGCCGTGGCAGGAGGCGGTGTGCTCCTCGCTCACCGAACTCTTCGCGCCCGAGATTCACAAGCAGCGCCTGGCCACCTGGCCGGCGCACTATGCATGGATCGAGCCGGCCGGGCTGGACTACTTCCGCAACCGCGTGAGCCAGGCTCGGCGCGACGTCGAGCAGGGCCTGGCAATCACGCTCGATCACTTCGACACCCGGGCGCTGCAGGAGCGCGCGCTGGAGGTGCTGCAGTTCAAGCTCGACATCCTGTGGGCCATGAACGATGCGATGGCGACGCGCTACGGCGTGAACAGCGCATGAGCGAGAACAAGAAAGTGTTGACCCCCGAGAGCAGGCCCCGCGTCGGTCCCGGCTTTCGCCTGCAATGGGAGCCGGTGCAGGACTGCCACGTGCTGCTCTATCCCGAGGGCATGGTGCGGCTCAACGGCAGCGCGGGCGAGATCATGAAGCGCTGCGACGGTGAAAGCAGCATCGCCGCGATCGTGGCCGACCTGGAGCAGGCCTTCGACACCACCGGGCTCGAGCCCGAAGTGCGGGGCTTCGTCGAGATGGCGGCGCAGCAGAACTGGCTGCGGTGGGACGCATGACGCAGCCGCCACGCCCCGGGCCGCCGCTCTGGCTGCTGGCCGAGCTGACCTACCGCTGCCCGCTGCATTGCGTGTTCTGCTTCAACCCGGTCGATTTCGCGCAGCAGGACAGCGAGCTCGGCACCGAGGACTGGCTGCGGGTGCTGCGCGAGGGCCGGGAGCTCGGCGCCGTGCAGTGCGGCCTCTCGGGCGGCGAGCCGCTCTTGCGCGACGACCTGGAGATCATCGTCGCCGAGGCCAAGCGGCTGGGCTACTACACCAATCTGCTGACCTCCGGCGTGGGCCTGAGCGCGGATCGCGCCGCCGCGTTGAAGGCCGCGGGGCTCGACCACGTGCAGCTGTCGTTCCAGGATTCCACGCGCGAGATGAACGACTTCCTCTCGCACACCAAGACCTTCGAGTTGAAGAACCGGGTGGCGAAGATCATCAAGGACCAGGGCTGGCCGATGGTGCTGAACGTGGTGATCCACCGCATGAACATCGACCACATCGACCGCATCATCGAGATGGCGCACGAGATGGGCGCCGAGTACCTCGAACTCGCGAACACCCAGTACTACTCGTGGGCCTTCTTGAACCGCGACCAGCTGCTGCCCACGCATGAACAACTGCGCCACGCCGAAGAGGTGACCGATGCCTGGCGCGCCCGGCTGGACGAGCGCATGCGCATCTTCTTCGTCGCGCCCGACTACCACGAGGGGCGCGCCAAGAAGTGCGTCAACGGCTGGGGCAGCATGTTCCTCACCGTGGCACCGGACGGCACGGCGCTGCCATGCCACACCGCCAAGATGCTGCCGGGCCTCGAGTTTCCGAACGTGAAGGCGCACAGCCTGCGCGAGATCTGGTTCGATTCGGAGGGCTTCAACCGCTACCGCGGCACCGGCTGGATGAAGGAGCCCTGCGCGAGCTGCGATATGCGCGAACAGGACCTGGGCGGCTGCCGCTGCCAGGCCTACCTGCTGGCCAACGACGCGGCCGCCGCCGATCCGGTGTGCGCGAAGAGCCCCGACCACCACCGGGTGGTGGAGGCGGTGCAGCGCGCGGCTGCGCGCGACCCGGCCGGCCCGGTCGAACATCCGCTGGTGTTTCGCGATCCCGCCAATTCGCGCCGCCTCGCCGCACCCGTCACGCCGGGTGCGTGAGGGCGTGCGGCATGTCGCGGGCCGCTTTCTTTCGCCGCTGTCGACCCGCGACCAACGTTGGAGGGGGCAGGGGCGTCGCTGCCGGCCCAGGCTTATGCGCAGATCTGCCAGGCCAGTTTGAACTGGCTGCGCAGCGCAGTTTGAATATGCGAACTTGACTGCTACGACGACGCGAAGAGGTGACGAAAGGACTGTCTCAATGCCTCTTTCGCGTACGCTTCCGTGCATGGGTCCTGCAAGTTGATAGCAGGCCTCCGCTTTTCTCCATTGGCAGGGTCTGCCACCGAAGAGACGCGCTCTACGCAGGAGCCGTGCCCTTGACGGCCCAAGCGAGCGCTGCGTAGGAGCGTCGGCCATCTGCTTCGCCGTCGAGATAGGCTGCCTCGACAGCGTCGCGCAGCCGCGCGCGCTCGACCTGGCCAAGCGTGGCGACGTATTCTGCGCCAGGACCGTCCTTGCCCTCGAAGGGCGCCCAGTAGTCCGCGAACGAAGCGAACTCCATTCGGATGGAGAGTGTCGTCTCAACCACATTCTTGAACCCGGCGTCGCGCCACGCCCGGGCCAGTTCGCCGGGCCGCGTCATCGGCCGTGTGTAGTTGCGGGCGCGGCGCGCCCTCGCTTCCAGGTCGAGTGCAGCGGCCGTGTCGAAGAACAAGCGGTTGGCGACCCAGCCGCCACGCGCGTCCCATACAGCCGCACCGACGATACTTCCAGGCTTGGCGACGCGCCGCATCTCGGCAATGGCCTTACCTGCCTCCGGAACGAAGTGCAAGACCAGGAGCGAGAGAACGCGGTCGAAGCTCTGCTCCGGGAAGGGCAGCGCACAGGCGTCGGCCACATTGAAGACGATGCGCGCATCTTGGTTGTGGCGCCTGGCATGTTCGACATAGGGCTCAGCGATGTCCACGCCCCGCACTTCGCCAGCGCCGGTGCGGCGGGCCACCGCAAAGGCCAGATGGCCTGTGCCGCAGCCGACATCGAGTACGCGGTCGCCGTCCGCGGTTCCGACGAAGTCCAGGAAAGGCAGCGCGAGGCGCCGGCTCCAACGGCCCATCAGCTGTTCGTAGCCATCGCCTTCGGCGGCGACGAAGCTCGAAGAAGTGGTGTTCATCGGCAGTTCCTTCGCACGGCTGGGCGCAGTGCCTGCCAGATGCTATGACGCTGTTGATTGCAACGTCAACGTCTTTGAAGGGTAGCTGGGACGACCTCACCCGGACAGGCAAAACGTGTAGTTCACCGACCAGAGCTAGCGCGCGCTGCCGCCCGTTCTGTGGACGCCGGCCTAAGTTTCTTGATAGTTCTCGAGCTGCATCGGACCGACATGCCCGAGCGCCGAATACCGGCGAGTCCCGCCGACTTCGCTCATCCCGGCGGCATCTTGTCGAATGCCAGCAGTTCGGGGTCGAGGTGGTCCCACGCCAGGGCGCGCATGCGGTAGGCCACCAGCTGCGGCTTGTAGCGGCTCGGGTCGTCCAGGCTTGCCGCGTGCACGGTGAAGATCTGCGGCATGGCCGAGAACCCCAGGTAGACCGGTGAGCCGCATCGGGGGCAGAAGCCGCGGGTCTTCACGTTGCCGCTGTCGGCAACCATGTCCCATTGCGTAGCATCGCCCGTGAGTTTCACGCCGGCGCCGGCGAAGGTCAGATAAGAGCCGTGGCCGGTGCCGCTCATGCGCTGGCAGTCGCGGCACTGGCAGTGGATCATCACCAGCGGGTCGCCGGGGATCTCGTAGCGGATCGCGCCGCAGGCGCATCCGCCGGTATAGGCGTCACTCATGTTCTTCCTCCTGTCTTAAGGTGGTGTTTGAGGTCGCGCGTCAGTGCGGCCCGTTGGCGAAGTTGCTCAGGTTGGGGACGACCTTGCGCCAGCCATCGCGCATGTTCTGGAACGCGGTGTCGTTGGTGGGCGTCACGAAGCCTGAATGCACGAGCTTCAATCGCGTGCCTTGCGGGACCTTGGCCAGCGTGAAGGTGACGAGCGTGTCCAGCCGCGAACCGTAGCCGTTGTTGCTCTCATGGCCGCCCTTCCAGGCGTAGACGAAGCGCTCGTTCGGGACGACCTCCAACACTTCGCAGTGGATGGTGCCGTCCCAAGCGCCGGCCGGCTTGGTCTGGTACGTGAAGCGCGTGCCCTGCACGGGCGCGAAGCCGCGCGGCTCCATCAGCCAGCGTGCGATCAGCGTGCCTGTGGTCAAGATCTTCCAGATGGTCTCGGGCGCGTGGGGAAACACTTCGTCGACCACGATGTCTTGCGTGGCGGATTTCAAGGCGGCGTCGTTCATGGGTCGATTTCTTTCAAGAGGGTTCGGAGGTCGGCAAAGCGCTTGCGCCAGAACACGCCGTAGTGGCCCATCCAGTCGGCAAGCGGCGCCAGGCCTTTGGGGTCGGCGCGATAGAAGACGTTGCGGCCCTGCGCGCGGTCCACCACCAGGCCCGCCCGCTTGAGCGAGCCCAGGTGCTGCGAAATGGCGGACTGCGTCACGCCGCTGCCCTGGGTCAACTCCACCACGCTGATTTCGTGCGCGTGCGCGATCCGCTCGAAGACGGCCCGCCGGGTGGGGTCGGCAAGCGTGCGCATGACGGTGTCGAGGGGGGCGGTTTGCATCATGGGATTTATATTAGCGAATGCTAATTAATAAGTCAACGCTAATTTGTTTGACTTCTGCCAAACCCCGTTCAACCCGGACGGCGATTTCCCTTTCGCCGAAGCAGAGGCCAGTTCGCCCGCCAGCCAATGAGGCAGACGTTGAGCAGGTAGCCGATCTGCTGCACGGTAAGGAAGAAGCTGTATGGGCCGACTCCGGCTATCGCGGAGCGCAAGGCCGCGTCAAACGCGACGACCTGCAATGGCACATCGCGGCGCGGCCCAGCGACATCGCCAAGTTGCCCGAGGGCAGAGCGAAGATTCGAGCCCAGAGGCAAGAGCACCGCAAGGCCAGCATTCGGGCGAAGGTGGAGCACCCGTTCCGGGTGGTCAAGCGCCAGTTCGGCTTGCAGAGGGTGCGCTTTCGGGGCCTGCAGAAGAACACGGCCCATCTGAATGATCTTGGCGGACGCGTAACCGCAGTGGCTGCCAGCGACGCAGCAGGCTGAAATCCGGCGCGAATCGCCAGGCCAGCAGCAGCAAGGCGAGCACGGCCGGGATCCAGCGCAGGTCAATGTCTGCCGCCTGGCTCTGTGCGAAGCGGCGGTCCAGCATGGCCGTCCTCAGCGCGTCCGGTGTGCGCAGGCGCCGGTAGTTCACGCCGACGAGCTTGGCCAGCGCTTGCAGATGGTCCTGGCGCAGCTCGGAAAGATGCTCGTGGTTCTGCGTGCCGCCGATGGCGGAGCCCTGCACCACGTCCTCCGGCTTCCAGTAGCCGGCGGGCTCGCCGCTGCTGCCGGTCTTCGGAATCGGCACCGGCACGTCGCCGCCGACGCCGACGAGCCAGCCCTGCACCTCGCCGGGCGTGACGTCGACCATCGGCGGTGTTTCGTTGGCCCGCAGCGGCGGCGACTCCTGCCCGTCGCTGATGAAGACGAAGCTGGTGTGCGGGCCGATGGTCCTGGCGCCGCGCACGGCCCAGGTCACGCCCTTGCCGACGTTGCTGGCGTTGGCCCAGCGCATGCGGGCATCGATGCGTTCGAGCGAGGCCAGCAGCTCTTCGTAGTGGCTGCAGACCTCGATCGGCGCGAGGATCACCAGCGAGCGGTAGTCCGCGAAGACGCTCCAGCCCACCTTGGAACCGCACGGCAACGCACCCAGCACATCGCGCATGGCTGCGCGCGCCAGCGTCAGCCGGCTGACCGCAGCATGGTTGAGTTCGACGTCCTCGACGTTCATGCTCTGCGTGATGTCGAAGCTGACCTGCCACTCGAACACCGGGCGCTGCAGCTGCACACGCGGCGGCCAGACCGCCAGTGCGAGCAACAGCAAGGCCGCCAACAGCGGCCAGCTGCCGCTGCTGCCGACGCGCCGCCAGGCGGCGTTCACGGCAAGTCCCCGGCGACGAATCCGGGGACCCGGACCCGGCGCTGCTCGACCGACTGTTGCTGCTCGGCGGAAAAGGCTTCCTGCTCTTCCGGCGCCAGGCGCAGCGCGCGCTCCAGGTTGTAGCGCGCATCCCAGTCCTGCGGCGCCGCGCGCAGCAGGTCGCGCAATCGCTGCTTGCCCAGTTCGAACAGCGGCTCGGCGCCAGTCTGCTGCGCCAGGCCTTGCCGCAGGTACATGTTGCCGAGATTGAAGAGCGCCTGCTGCGCGATGAGGTCGCGTTCGCCATTCTGGAGCAGGCCCGCATAGCCTTTGAGCGCGGCGTCGTGATTGCCGGCCTTCGAGAGGGCCAGCGCCTGCGCCAGCTGCAGCTCGCGCGCAGACCGGAGAGGAATCCCCGTCGCATCCTTGCCGGCAGGCGCATCGGCGATGCGGGCGATCTCGGCATTGAGGCCCGTCGTCTGTCGCAAACGCAAGCCCCGCTCCAGCGCCGCGCCCGCGCAGCACAGGCTCAGAACGCCGAAGACCAGGTGAACGGTGCGTCGCTTCATGGGCTTGCCCGCCAGCTTTGAAGCTGCAGCGCGCGGCAGGCGAGCAGGCCGGCGCAGCACAGCATCGCTGCAAGGTAGAAGGCGCCACCGTGGTCGCGCCGCGGTACCCGCTCGTGGATGGTCAGCGGGAAGTTCTGCTGCCGGTCGATCTCGGCCATCGCCGCGGCCATGGCGTTGGAGTCGTCCACCTGGTACAGCCGGTAGGGCGTGCTCAGCGTCTTGAAGAATTGGTGCAGCGCCAGTTCTTCGCCGAGGCCGTAGGCCGATGCCGTCCCGGTGTTGAGGTTGGGAGAGTTCGGGCCGCTGCGCACGTAGATCCAGTACAGGCCGATCTTCTCGCGCGCGAGGCCTGCCTGGATGCGTTGGCGCGTGGCCTCGTCGAGCTGGGCGCCGCCGTCGGAGACGATCAGGATCACGCGGCTTCCCGAGTAGCTGCGGTTTTCGAATTCCTCGATGGCGGCCAGGAGCGCGACACCCATGCGGGTTTCGGGCAGGCCGCGCCCGATGGCGCTGGCGGCGAGCGCGGCCTGTACCGTGTCCGTCTTCTGCGTGAAGGGCACGACGGCGATCGGCACCGTGCTGAAGGTCATGAAGGCGAAGCGGTTGTCGGGCCGCTTCGCGACGAAGTCGCTCAGCAGGTCACGCACGACCTTGGCTTTGGGCTCCTGCGACATGCGGCCCGCCGTTTGCAGGCCGTTGGTGTGAACCGTCGCATCCATGCTGCTGCTGCGGTCCATCAGGATCAGCACCTCGGCGCCTCGGCCGGTGCGCTGCACCTGGGCGCCCGACTGCCCGGGACCGGCGAGTCCGAGCACGGTCAGCGCGATGGCTGCGACCGCGAAGCCGCGCCAGAGGAAACCCGCGACGCGGCCGATGCGGTCGGCCGGCAGCCAGGCCAGGTACGGGAAGTCCAGCGTATCGCTGCGCCGGCGCAGCAGCGGCAGCAGCGCGAGCGGCAGCAGAACGAGCATCCAGAGCTGGGCGAAGTCGAAGCGCATGGTTCGCCTAGCGCCGGTGGCGCTTCTCCGCATCGCGCAGGGCCCGGCACAGCGGTCTGAGCGGGTAGGGGGAATCGCTCTCTGCTGCGGCAGCGTCGCCGGCGAAGAAGCGCCTCGTGGATTCGCGGTAGAAGTCCTCGAGCCGCGCCTGGAGCGGGCGCAGATAGGGCGCCTCGGCCAGCAGCCGCGGCAGGCTGGCGCCGTGGACCACGTGCCCGGCACTGGTGTTCAGTGCGCGATGCACGACGCGCCAGGCTTGCGCGCTCCCCGGGTCGCCGATGCGCTTGAGTTCGCGCCAGGCCTGCGCGAAAGGAAGGTGCCGCGCTTCCCGCGCGTTGCGCCAGGCCCACCAGGCGAACCAAGCCAGCAGCACGCCCAGCAAGGTGGCGAGCGAAAGCCTCATCTGCCGCTCGATGGCATCGGTCGGAAGCGCAGCGACCGGGCGGTCAGGGCGCAGCGGCTGCAGATCGCCCTGGCCGAACACGTCCGGCGGCGTCAGCGGCGCGATGCTGACTGCCCACGCGGGCAGCGCGAGCGTCGGGCCCGAGGCAGTGGCGATGCTCATTGCCGGCAGCGCAATGGCGCTCAGCGCGCGCGGCGCGTTGACGAGTTGGTAGTCGATGGCCAGCCAGCGCCGTCCTTGCGCATCGGTTTCGATCCGCGGAGGTCTGCGCTCCAGCCAGAGGTCGATCCGTGCTGCGGCCGGCAGGGCGCCGGCCTGGAGGGGGCGGCCCGCATGCTCGAGCAGCACGCGCTGCGTCAGGACGTCGCCCAGCACATGGCCGAAGCTGCGCGGCTGTTCGACCGTGGCGGCGACCGGGTCGGCACTCAGCGCAACACCGGTACTGGCGCCTAGCGCCACCGCCATCACCGCCGCCCGGATGGCCTTCATGCCGCCGTCTCCATGAAGTAGCGTGTGAGGGCCTCGGCGTCGAAGCTGCCGTGCAGATGGAAGGGCGGCATGCCGTGCGCGTCGAACAAGGTCCTGAGTTCGGCGCGCCGTGTTGCGACAGCCTCGCGCCATCGCGTGCGCAGTGACTCGCGCATCCACAGGCTGCGCCGCACGCCCGTTTCGGCATCGCTGAGGGCAACCAGCGCGCGCTCGTGCGGTGGCTCGGTCTCGGCCGGGTCCCAGGCCACCACCGGGACGACGCAGGCCGGCGCCAGCTGATCGAGCAGCTCACCGAGGGCAGTGACCGGCCAATGGAAATCGGAGGCAAGAAACACCAGGCCGCCGCGGCCGACCAGGCGTTCGGTCGTGCGCCGCAGGCCGTCGAGCGCGCTGCCGTGCGGCACCATGCCCGGTGCCGCACGGCAGTCGCGCAGCATGCGCGCCATCAGGCTGCCGTTGCCGCGGCTGTGGCGCGCGGGCACGAACAGATCGTCGCGCTCGCGCTGGTCGAAAGCCAGCAGGCCCACCGAGTCGCCGGTGCGGAATGCGCTGTAGCCCAATGCCTCGGCGAGATCGGCCACCACGTCGAGCTTGCGCCTGTCGGCACCGAAATGCATCGAGGCCGAGACATCCACCACCAGATGCACGGGGATCGCCACGCGCAGCCGGTGGATGCGCACCAGCCAGTCGCCGCGGCCGTCGCGAACGCTGGCGCGCAGGTCGATGCGCCGCGGATCGGGATGGTCGAAGAGCCGCCGGTGCGCGGCGAACTCCTGTCCGCTGCCCTGGCTCAGGCCGCGCTGCGCACCCGGGCGCCAACCGCCGAAGCGAAGCGGCAGCCGATAGTGGAATTCGTCGACGCGGTCCATCGCTGCCTCGATGTTTCAAGGCGCGGCGATCTTGTCCATGATCTGCATCACCAGCGCCTCCGACAGCTCGGCCCGGCGCAGCTCGTAGACCGGCGTGAAGAAGATCCGGTGCCCGAGCACAGAAGGCAGCACAGCCGTCAGATCGGCGGGCTCCAGGTGCGCGCGCCCCTCGAGCCAGGCCACGGTGCGCGCCGCGCGCAGCAGCGCACTCATGCCGCGCGGGCTGGCGCCGGCGAGGATCAGGCGATCCATGTCCACGCCGTCGAGCCGGATGCCGAACTTTTGCGGCGTCTCGCTGGCCTCCCACAGGTCGAGCACATAGCGCTCGATGGTCTTGCTGGCGCGCACCGTGCGCTGCACCTGCGCGCCGATGGCGTTGAGCCGGTCCCAGGGCAGGATGGCCGGCGCCACCTTGTCGATCAGGCCTTCGGTGTCGTGGAATGCGGTGTCGAACACCAGCGACTGGCGAATGCCGCGGTCGGCGGGCTTGGGCATGTTCAGCTCGAACATGAAGCGGTCGCGCGCCGCCGACGCCAGCTCGAAAGTCTCTTCGCGCTCGACCTTGTTGCGATCGGCGAAGACCGTCATGTGCGGAAAGCTGTACTCGCGGTCGAAGGCGGAGACGGTGCGCTCGGCCATCGCACGCAGCAGCAGCGACTGGACCTGCGGCCGGGCCCGGTTGATCTCGTTGAAGAAGAAGGTGACCAGCCGTTCGCCGTGGCGCAGCAGAGGTCCCGGATCGATGCGCGGGCGTCCTTGGGCATCGACGTAGGTGTGATAGACCAGGTCGCCCGGCATCAGGTCGACCGTGCCCTCGACGCGCTCGAAATCGCCGCCGATGGCGCGCGAGAAGGCGCGCAGCACCGTGGTCTTGCCGACGCCGACATCGCCTTCGAGCAGCACGTGGCCGCGCGCGAACAGCGCGACGTTGATGAGGCGGATCGTCTGCGTCTGCCCGATCACCGCCTTCGCGACCTCGTCCTCGACGCGCAGCGCGAGATGGCGCCAGTTTTCGAGTTGTTCTTGAAAGCCCATGGTGCTGGTTCCGAGCGGGCCCGCTATTTGGATTCCATCAGCTTCTTCAGGTTGCCGAGTCCGCTGCGGTAGACGCCGGTGACGGCCTTCAGCGCAGCCTCGTCGTTGAGTTCCGGCGGCGGGTTGTTGTTCGGAAAGCCGCGATAGAAGGCGCCGCGCCACTCCACGACGGACTTGCCGCCGTCGGCGACGACGGAGAGCGTGGAGGTGTAGTTCGTCACCGGCAGCGCACCGCCGTCCTTGGCGCGGTAGCTGTACTTCTTCTGCGCGTCGTCGTAGCTTTCGAGCGCCTCGACGAGCGTGCCGCCATCCTTGAGCTTGAGGGTTCTCACCGAGCCTTCGGTGTTGCCCTTGTCGGCGGTGCTTTCCGCCACGGCCGGATGCCAGTCCTTCAGCGCGTTGAAGTTCTTGATCTTGGCCCAGACGGCGTCGGCCGGCGCCTCGACGGTGACTTTTTCGGTCACCTTCTGGCGCGTCGGGCCGTGGGCCAGGCTGGAGGCCGATGCGGCAAGAAGCAGGGACGCGGCGAGGATCGAGAGAGCCCGTCGGCCGGGAGCGTGTGTCAGCATGGATGTTCTGCGATGGGTTGAGAAAAGGGTCGCTCTGATAATCCTCAGGGATCGATCGGCGCGCCGATGAAGGCGCCGAACGCGCGGCTGTTCTGCCCTGTGGCGATGGTCTTGAGCTTGCGTCCGCTGCCGGCATCCAGAACCTGCACGTTGTCGTCCATCCAGTTCACGACATAGACGCGGTCCGCGTGCGCGGCGATGCCCTCGGGATAGGCGAAGCCGGGGAGGGTGCGCCGCACCCGCAGCGAATCGGCGTCGACCACGCTGACGGTGTCGTCGCGCTGGTTGGTCACGAACAGCAGCGCACCGCCTTGCGCCAGTGCCGCGCCGTACGGGGACTTGCCGACCTTCACGGTCGCGATGACGGCCGGCCGCCGCGTGTCGCGCATGTCGATCACGGAGATGTCGTCGCTCTGCACGTTGAGCGCGTAGAGCCGTGCGCGCGGCGCGTCGTAGAGCAGCGCGAAGGGGTGGCTGCCGACACGCACGCGCGCCAGGACTCGCCGCTTGGCCGTGTCGATCACGGCCACGCTGTCGTCGTCGCGCTCGGCCACGAACACGGTGGCGCTGTCGGTGTGCGCGGCCACGCCGGCGGGCGCCCGGCCCACTGGAATCGAGGCCAGGGGCGGCGCGGCGCCGCTGCCGCGCGCGTCGAACACCAGCAGCCGGGCACCGTACCAGTCGGCGACGTACAGGTGCCGGCCATCGCCCGAGATGTCGAGGCCCACCGGGCCGTCTCCCGCAGCCAGCGTGTTCACGACCTTCTGTTGCCGCATGTCGATGACCGAAATGGTCTTGCTGTCGGGGTTGGACACGAAGGCGCGGCCCGCACGGTCGGACGCCACCACGCCGGCCGGCGACCGGCCGACGGCGACGGTGGCCACGACCTGCTGCGAGGCGAGGTCGATGACGGACACGTCATGGCTTCCCTGGTTGGTGATGTAGGCGAAGGGCGAGGACCAGGCCGAAGTGCACAGCATCAAGGCAGCGATCCATCCGTGGCGCACAGGTGTTGCGGTGCCCGTCATGGCTGTGCGCTTTTCGGGCGCCGTTCAGCGTCCGTTGGCCGGGCCGATGAAGCAGCCCTTTTTCACCTTGGCCTGGAGCGCGCGGTAGCGCTTGATGTCGGCCTGCAGCTTTTCCGAATCGCGGATGTAGCCGCCGCGCTCGCCGCCGATGGTGGTGGCCTTGCTCGCGGTGCTCAGCTGCACGTAGTCCGCGTATTTCACCTCCTTGGCGAGCGCGTCGAGCGCGCACGAGCACTTGTTGATCATCTCGAAGGTACTGGTGCCGGGATGTGCGGCCATGCATTCCTGCACGTAGAGCACTCGGTCCACGGTGGGGAAATCGTTCGCGAGCGCGGCGCCATGCGCGGCCATCGGCAGGCCGAGAAAGCAGAGAAGGCGGAGGGTTTTCTTCATGAGGTTCGCCAGGTTTCGAAAGAGTGGCGCTAGCGCGCCGGCGCCTTGGCACCCTCGATGAGGAGTTCCTCGACGAGGAGGGGCTTGGCGGCCAGGCCTTCGCCCTGGATCTGCGTCCGGATGCCATAGACGCCCCCGGGCACTGCGGCCGAGAGCAGGAAGCGATAGTTCTTCTTCGCGAATTTTTCGTACCTCGGCCGGTTCGGATCGTCCAGGAACGGGCTGAACACGATCTCCTTGCCCTTGACCGTGCGCCCCTGGTAGCGCATCGTCGCGTCGCGCACTTCGGCACCCTGGTAGACCGCCATGCGCAGGCGCTTGCGGAAATGATTCTCGGAGCCCCCGGTGAGGCGCTTCATCTCGCGCACGTCATGCTCGAGGAAGTAGAGGATGACGGGGTTGCCGGCGGCTGCCGGCACATCGGGCACCTGCAGCTTGCGCTCTCCGCTCAGGAATGCACCCTTGGCATCGCAGCAGCTGCCGTCGGCCTTGGCGCTCAGGCCCACCGTGACGCTGTCGACAAAACCCTCTTCGAGACTGCCTGTCTTGCTGAAGGTGTAGCGCAGCAGGGTCGGCGCCTGCACGCTCTGCAGCTGCGGGGTCATGAACAGCAGGCGCTCCGCGACCGAGAAGTCGGGCTTCTCGCCCTCGGCCCGGGAGGCCAGTGGCGAGACGAGCAAGGCGCAAAGCGAGGCGGCGACGGCGAAGCGCATGGAAGTCGGCTTGGAGTCTGTACAGGCTCTAGTTATTGGGCGCCCCGAACGATGCATCGACCAGCGGGACCCCGTATTCCTTGAGGATCGCCTGGATCTCGGGCGCCTTGGATTCGATCAGCCCCTCGACCTGCTGCTTCCATTCGCGTTCGCCGTAGCGCACGCCCATGGCCATCTGGTAGTCGAGCCGGATTCCCTTTTCGGACTTCAGCGGCACCACGACCAGGGCCGGCGTCTTGACGCGCTGGGCAAAGAAGCCGGCGATCGGACCCCAGACGACGACGGCGTCGAGCTTGCCCTCGGCCAGGTCCCGCTCGACGATCTCGCCCGGATACTGCGCCGGGTCGGCGCTCATGAGCTTGTAAGGCACGCCTTGTTCGAGCAGGCCGTGCCGGTTGAGCCATTGCGAGGCCGGCGAGCGGTCGTAGATGCCGATGCGCAGCGCCTTCAGCTTGGCCGGATCGAGCTTGAGGAAATCCTCGGCCGAGGCCACGTGGTCCATTCCCTTGCCCTTGGGGAAAACCAGGGCATAGGTCGAGCGGTAGTAGGGCTTGGTGACGGAGACCTCGTCGAGGCCGACCGGCACGCCCATCACGATGTCGCAGGGGTAGTCCTGTCCCGGCAGCTTGAAGCGCAGCGTGTTGCGGAAGAAGGCCAGCCGCTGCGGGAACGAGTAGTAGGTCACCGGAAGTCCGAGCGCCTTGCCGAACAGCTCGGCAATGCGGTTCTCGATGCCCTCGCCCTTGGTGTTGGAGAAGGGCATGTTGTTCGGATCCTGGCACACGCGCAGCGCCTTGCGCGCCGGCGTGTCCTGGGCCACGGCGGGAATCAGCGCGCAACAGCATGCCGCGCCCACGACGCCCGCGCGCAGGCGGGCGCCGATGGGCCGGGGCCTGCCAGCGGGCTGCCGGACGGTCATTTGTTTTCTTCCACTCTGGCGCGGGTGATCGCGCCGTCGGATCGGCCCTTGAGGTAGGCGTAGAGCTGGTTGATGTTGTCCATCACCGCGGGGTTGTTGCCGAAGCTCTGCATGCCCTTGTCGAGCTTTCCGTCGCGCACGATCTTGACGAACTCTTCCTTCTTCAGCGTCTTCAGGCTGTTGATGAGAGAAGGGCCGACCATGCCTTCCTGGTTGGGACCGTGGCAGCGATCGCAGGCGGCGGAGCGCCAGGCGCGAAATCCCTTCATGGTTTCCGGGTCCACCTTGTAGCCCTCGGTTACTTTGTAAGGCGCCGGGTCTGTCGCTGCGACGGCCATTGTGCAGGCCACGCCGGCGAGCAGAAGAAGGGACGGCAGCAACGTTGACGTACGAAATTTCATGGCTCCTGGGTCTCCGATATCTTTGGGAAAGTAGAGGGGAGAGCCCTCTCATGAGTGCTCTCCCGGCCCGCCCGCACATCGCGGCTTGCGGCTTGCGGCTCAGTTGCTCGGCAGCGCGAACACGGTCAGCGAACCGCCGAGCTCGGTGAACTGGCTCAGCTCCTTGTAGCCGCCGACAGCGCCGAGTCCTTCGGTGCTCTTCTCTGGATCGATGCCCGCTGCCATGCCGATGCCGGCCCAGCCGCCGATGCCGGAGAGGACGCCAATGAACTGCTTGCCCTTGTGCTCATAGGTGAACACGTTGCCGATGATGCCTGACGGGGTCTTGAACTTGAAGAGCTCCTTCTTGATGTCCTTGGCATCGACGCACTTGAGATAGCCCTCCAGCGTGCCGTAGCAGGAGATCCCGCCGGCGGTGTTCAGCGAACCGCTCCACACCGAGAACTTCTCCGCCTTGCTTTGCACGATCTTGCCGGTGCCGGCGTCCCAGGTGATGTAGTTGCCCATGCCGCCATGGCTGCCCGGCGTGGGATACATCGAGAGCGTGGCGCCCACGTAGGGCTGGCCAGCCGTGTATTCGACCTTGAACGGCTCGTAGTCCATGCAGACGTGGTTCGTCGGCACGTAGAAGAGCTTGGTGTTGGGGTCGTAGGAAGCCGGTTGCTGGTCCTTGCTGCCCAGCGCCGCGGGGCAGACGCCCTTGGTATTGACATCGGCACCGTTCTGCGCGGTCGAGTACTTGGCCACCACCTGCGGCCGGCCGGTCTTCATGTCGACGTGCGAGGCCCAGTTCACCTTGGGGTCGAATTTTTCGGCCACCAGCAGCGCACCGGTCACGCGGTCCAGCGTGTAGGCGAAGCCGTTGCGGTCGAAGTGCACCAGCGCCTTGGTCGGCTTGCCTTTGACGTTGATGTCCGCCAGGATCATTTCATTGATGCCGTCGAAGTCCCATTCGTCGAACGGCGTCATCTGGTACACCCAGTTAACCTTGCCGGTGTCCACGTCGCGCGACCAGATGCTCATCGACCACTTGTTGTCGCCGGGGCGCTGCGAAGGGTTCCAGGTCGACGGGTTGCCGGTGCCGTAGTACACGGCGTTGGTGGCCTTGTCGTAGCTGTACCAGCCCCAGGTGGTGCCGCCGCCTATCTTCCACTGGTCGCCCTTCCAGGTTTTCAGCGAAGAGTCCTTGCCGACCGGCGCGAGCTTGCCGTCGGTCCAGGTCATGGTCTTGCCGGGGTCCATCAGCATCTCTTCGTCCGGCCCGGTGCTGTAGCCTTTCCAGGCCAGCTTGCCATCCTTGATGTTGTAGGCAGCCAGGAAGCCACGCACGCCGAACTCGCCGCCGCTGATGCCGGTGATGACCTTGTCCTTGAAGACATGGGGCGCGTTGGTGTTGGTGGCGCCGACCTTCGGATCGCCGTTTTTCACCGACCACGCCACCTTGCCGGTCTTGGCGTCGAGTGCGACCAGGGTGGTGTCGGCCTGTTGCAGGAAGACCTTGCCCTCGGCATAGGCCAGGCCGCGGTTCACCGTGTCGCAACACATGACCGCGATCACCGACTGATCCTGCTTCGGCTCGTACTTCCACAGGATCTTCTGGGTTTCGACGTCGAGCGCGAACACCTTGTTCGGAAACGGCGAGTGCAGGTACATCGTGCCGTCGACCACCAGGGGCGAGCCCTCGTGGCCGCGCAGCACGCCGGTAGAGAAGGTCCATGCGACCTGCATCTTGCCGACGTTGCTCTTGGTGATCTGGTTCAACTTGCTGTAGCGCTGGTTGAACATATCGCCCGCTTGCATCGCCCAGTTCTTCGAGTTCGCGACGTTCTTCTCTACATCGGCATTGGCAAGCGCCAAGGCCGGAAGAGCAAGCATCGCGACACCGACGTGCCGCACGAGACGGCCGACGATCTGCCTGGAAAATTTCATAAATGTCTCCTCACATTTGACAGTGGGTATCGAACACGAATTGGCAGCAGCCTTCGGATCTATTCGATCGGTTTGGCGAAGGCTGCGGACCGCAACATCCATGCCCACCATGCCGCCACCCAGTCGTCGAGCTCACCGATGCGGCTTCGATCGGCAGGGTGCGCTGTCTCCTCGGCGGATGCCGGTTTTCGAGGGCTGCAAGAGGACTATCGGACCTAGGGAAATCCCCAGCGTTGGATGCCTTCGCCGCGCCGCACGTCACGCGTCGCGGCGGCAATGCGCCGCATGCGCATCCAAATTTGACGCAAAGTGTCTCGCGCCAAGTACGGATGTCGAGTGCCGATGGGTTGCAGAGGCGCTTGCGCGGGCAAATGTGTAGGACGGATTTCAGTGAAAACCCTGCGAAGGGAAGAGGCACAGAATTTGCGGATTGATAGCGAACGGCAAATACCCTTGATCATTGAAACTACGACAGCTCGACGAATCCCTTCGGCCTCCATGCTGCGAACCATTGACTTAACCAAGCGCTATGGCACGCGCACGGCCCTGCAGTCGTTGTCCTTGCGTCTGCCTGCGGGTCAGTTCGTGGCGCTGCTGGGGCCCAACGGCGCCGGCAAGTCGACGCTGTTCCAGGTCCTGACCGGCATGTTCGCCGCTGACGAAGGCGAGGTCGAAGTGGCCGGCCATTCGCTGCGCCATTCCGCGACCGCTGCGCTCAGGCATATCGGCGTCGTGTTTCAGCAGATGTCGCTCGATCTCGACCTCAGCATCCGGCGCAACCTGTTGTTCCAGGCCGACCTGCATGGCCTTCCGCGGCGGCTGGCGCAGGAGCGCATTGCGTCGGCCTGCGAGCGCTTGAACATCGACGCAGATCTGGACCGCAAGGTGCGCGAGCTGTCGGGCGGCAACCGGCGCAAGGTCGAGCTCGCGCGCGCGGGTTTGCATCGTCCGGCCGTTCTGTTGATGGACGAAGCCACGGTCGGGCTGGATCCGAAATCGCGCCAGGATCTGCTGGCCGCCTTGCGCGCGGACGTGCGCGAGCGCGGGGTGTGCGTGTTGTGGGCGACGCATCGGGTGGACGAAGCCGAGGAAGCCGACCGCGTGCTCGTGCTGCACAAGGGAGCGCTGCTGGCGGACGGCACGCCGGCGCAGGTGAGCCGGCTGCTCGGCGGCGACACGCTGGAGGAGGGCTTCATCGCGCGCACAACTTGAAACTTGAAAATCCCGAAAACAAAAGATGGAGACATGTATGCCGAGACCTTCTCGTCCGATCCTGCGCACGCGGCTTCGCGCCGCCGCCGGCGCACTGGCGCTGGCGGCCGCGAGCCAGGCCGTGCTGGCGCAGGGCGCCGCCTACGTGTCCAGCGAGAAAGACAGCGCGCTGACTGTGATCGACCTGGGGACGCTGGCAGTGAAGGGCACGATCCCCACCTGCAAGCGCGCGCGCCACATCCAGCTGACGCCCGAGCGCCAGCTGATGGTCGCCTGCACTGACTCGAACGAGGCCGACCTGATCGACCCTGCCAGCGGCAAGTCGGTGCGGCGCATCCCGCTGGGCGACGAGCCCGAGGCCTTCGATCTGTCGCCCGACGGCAAGGTCATCTATGTCTCCAACGAAGACGCGGGCGAGGCCAGCTTCATCGACGCGGCCAGCGGCAAGAAGCTGCGCTCCGTGAAGGTGGGCGCGGAACCGGAAGGCGTCAAGGTCAGTGCCGATGGCAAGACCCTGTACGTCACCTCGGAGGTGGCGAGCCTGGTGCACGTGATCGACACCGCCAGCGGCAAGGTCACCAAGAACATCCGGGTCGGCAAGCGGCCGCGGCGCATGGCGATCACGCCCGACGGCAAGGAGCTGTGGGTCACCAACGAGTTGGGCGCCAGCGTCAGCATCGTCTCGACCGCCACGCACGAGGTGATCGCCACCTTGAAGTTCGAGCTCAAGGGCGCGCGCGCCGAGGACATCACGCCCGTGGGTATCCAGATCACGAAGGACGGCCGGCGGGCCTTCGTCGGGCTCGGGCGCGCGAACCACGTCGCCTTCGTCGACGTGGGGAGCCGCAAGGTCGGCTCGCTGGTGCTGGTCGGCAAGCGCGCCTGGAACGTCACGCTCGACAAGGCAGAGGCGCGGCTTTACGTCGTCAACGGGCTGAGCGACGACGTGACGGTGGTCGACGTGGCGCTCGCCAAGGCGATCAAGAGCGTTCCGGTCGGACGCGTGCCTTATGGACTCGTGATCGTGGAATGAGGAAGCGCACACCGGTATCCTGGCTTGCGCTCGCGTCGCTGGCGGCAGTTCTGATCGACGCTGCGCCGGCGGCCGCGGCGGTGCTCAAGGCCACCCTGATCACGCCCGCAGACGATGCGCGCCTGGAGCGTTCGCGCGTCGAGCGCGCCTACCTCGGGCATCCGGGCGGCCCGCTCGCAGAGGGCCTCGAGCTGGCCGTCGATGAGGCCAGGTTCGAGCTGGAAGCCGCGGGCGCGGAGGTGGCCCTGGCCAGCGTGCCGGCCGCTTCGGTCGATGCGGCGCGCGCGGCGGCCGTGGCGGCCGAGAAGAACGGCGCCGCGGTGCTGCTGACCGACCTGCCTGCCGAATGGACACTGGCGGTGGCCGATGCCGTGAAGCTGCCGGTGCTGAACCTGAGCGACGCGTCCGACCGGTTGCGCCAGCAAGACTGCCGCGAGCGACTGTTCCATCTGATTCCCAGCGAGCGCATGCGCAGCGATGCGCTGGCCCAGACGCTGGTGTCGCGCAAATGGAGCAAGCTGCTCCTGCTGGTGGGCGGCAGCCCGCAGGATGCCTCGCGTGCGGCGACCGCGCAGGCGTCGATCAAACGCTACGGGCTGCAACTGGTGGGCAGCAAACCCTTCAAGCTGTCGGCGGACCCGCGCGAGCGCGACCTGGCCAACCCGCTGCTGCTGACGGCCGGCAGCAGCTACGACGCCGTCTGGGTGGTCGATAGCGACGGCGAATTCGCCCGCACGCTGCCTTATCGCACCGTGCTGCCGCGCCCGGTCGTGGGTGACGGCGGCCTGGTGGCGCTGGCCTGGCACGCGCAGTTCGAGCGCTACGGCGCGCCGCAGGTCGCGCGGCGTTTCGCCAAGGCCACGAAGCGGCCGATGACGGCGCACGACTGGGCGGCGTGGATGGCCGGCAAGACGCTGACGGCCGCGGCCATCGCCGCGCCCAAGGGGCCGAATGCGGCCTGGGCGCAGGCCGTGGCGAAGAGCTCGCTGGACGGTTCCAAGGGCACCGGCCTGAGCTTCCGCGCCTGGGATGGCCAGCTGCGCCAGCCCATGCTGCTGAGCGACGGGCAGGGCGTGATCGCGCAGGCACCGGCCGACGGCGTACTGCATCCGCGCAACGTGCTCGACACGCTGGGCGCCGATGCGCCGGAGAAGCTATGTCCGAGCGCGCGCTGAAAACGCCGGAGAGCGCGAGTGCCGAGCCACTGGCGCGGCGCGGGCTGGGCCACGCCTTGCAGGCGATGCGCGCCATCGTGCTGCGCGAGCTGTACAAGTTCTCGCAGCAGACCGGGCGGCTGGTGTCGGCGCTGGTGCGCCCGTTGCTGTGGCTTGCCGTCTTCGCCGCGGGCTTTCGCAACGTCTTCGGCGTCGCGATCGTCGAGCCCTACGACACCTACATTCCCTACGACGTGTACATCGTGCCCGGGCTGGTCGGCATGGTGCTGCTGTTCAACGGCATGCAGTCGTCGCTCGCGATGGTCTACGACCGCGAGATGGGCCTGATGCGCCTGCTGCTTACCGCGCCGCTGCCGCGGCCCTGGCTGCTGTTCTCCAAGCTGTGCGCCACCGCGCTGCTGTCGGTGCTGCAGGCGCTCGCGTTCGTGGTGGTGGCCGCCCTGATCGGCACCGAAGTGCCGCTGCTGTCGCTCGCCGGCCTGCATGCGCTCGCGGCGCTGGCGGCCGGCGCGCTCATGCTGGGCGCGCTCGGGCTGCTGCTGTCGGTGCACATCAAGCAACTGGAAAACTTCGCCGGCACGATGAACTTCGTCATCTTCCCGATGTACTTCCTGTCGACCGCGCTCTACCCGCTGTGGAAGTTGCAGGAGTCGGGGGCCGAGTGGGTGTACCAGCTGGCGCGCTTCAATCCCTTCACCTACGCGGTCGAGTGGATTCGCTTCGCGCTCTACGGCAAGGACCCGGGCCTCGCGCCCTATGTCGTGTTCGGCTGCCTGATCGTCTTCTTCGGCCTGGCCTGCTGGGGCTACGACCCGCAGCGCGGCTTCGGCGGCCTGACCAAGCGGGGAGGGGGCACATGAGCCCCGCCCGGCCGCCCGAAGGGGCTCGCACCGCGGTGCGGAGCACGGAGGTTATCCAATGAGCCTGCACGATCGCATCGACCGGCGCGGCTGGCTGCGGCGGGCCGCCGCACTGGCGCTGGGCGCGCTGCCGCTGGGCGGCGCGATGGCTTCCCCCGAAATCTTTCCTTCGCGCCCCGTCACGCTGTGGGTGCCGTGGCCCGCCGGCGGCGCGACCGACGTGTCGCTGCGGCTGCTCGCCGAGCTGGCCTCGGTCTGGCTCGGCCAGCCGGTCCTCACCGAAAACCGCGGCGGCGCCGGCGGCACGCTGGCGATGCCGGTGCTGCAGCAGGCGCGGCCTGACGGCTACACCGTCGCCCAGATGCCGCAGCCGGTTTTTCGCGTGCCGCACACGCAGAAGGTGTTGTGGGACCCGATTCGCGACGTGACGCCGATCATTCAGGTTTCCGGCGTCACCTTCGGCGTGCTGGTTGCGGCCGCCAGTCGCATCCGTTCGCTCGACGATCTGTTCGCATTCGCACGCGCGCGTCCCGGCGAGCTGACCATCGCCACCAACGGCATCGGCACCACGCCGCACATGGTGCTCGAGGAGCTGTTCACTGCCCGCGGCCTGCGCTACATCCACGTGCCGTACAAGGGCACGGCCGAACAGTTGAACGCGATCGCCGGCGGGCAGGTGATGGCCGGCGTCAATTCCACCGGCTTCGGGCCGGCGGTAGATACGGGCACGCTTCGGCTGCTGGTGACCTTCGGCGCCGAGCGCTCGAAGCGCTGGCCCGAGGTGCCGGTGCTGCGCGAGCTCGGCTTCGACATCGTGGCCAAGTCGCCCTTCGGCCTGGCGGGCCCGCGCGGCCTGCCGCCCGGGGTGGTGACGGTGCTGCACGAGGCCTTCAAGAAGGCCATGTTCGATCAGCGCTTCAAGGACGAGCTGGCGAAGTACGACCAGGAGATCGACTACCTCGGGCCGCAGGCCTATGCGCAGTCCTGCCGCGAGATCTTCGTGCAGGAGCGCGCCATGGTGGACAAGCTGGGCCTTGCCCGCACCGGCAGCTGAACAGGAAATCGCACCGATGAGCCAACCGAACCAGAAGACCACCCGCCGGCTGATCGGGCTGGCCGTCGTTGCGGCGGCCTGCCCGATGCAATCGCAGGCACAGGCGCAAGCCGCGCCAGTGGCCGCATTGCCCACCGTGGAAGTGGTGGGCACCACGCCCGTGCCCGGCATCGAGGTGCCCAAGGACCAGATCCCGTCCAATGTGCAGACTGCCGACGACGCGCAGCTGCGCCGCGCGCAGAGCCTGAATCTGCCGGACTTCATGGCCACCCGCTTGCCGAGCGTCAGCGTCAACGAGATCCAGGGCAATCCCTACCAGCTGGACGTGAACTACCGCGGCTTCACCGCGGGCCCGTTGCTCGGAACGCCGCAGGGCCTGTCGGTGTACCAGGACGGCGTGCGCATCAACGAACCCTTCGGCGACGTGGTGAACTGGGACCTGATTCCCAAGGCGGCGATCTCCAGCATCACGCTGCTGCCGGGCTCCAACCCCCTGTTCGGCCTCAACACGCTCGGCGGCGCGCTGTCGCTGCAGACCAAGCGCGGCGATACGCATCCCGGCACCGAGCTCGAGCTGCAGGCCGGCTCCTTCGGCCGGGTGAGCACCGAGCTCACGCACGGGCGCAAGCTGGGCGAAGACGGGCATCTGTTCCTGGCGCTCGGCGGCCTCAACGAAGACGGCTGGCGCGACCACTCGCCCTCGCGCGTGCGCCAGCTCTTCGCCAAGGTGGGGCAGGACCGCGGAAAGCTTTCCTGGGACCTGAGCTTCACCCATGGCGACAACCGGCTGGTAGGCAACGGCCTGCTGCCCGAGTCCATGCTCATGCAGAACCGCAAGCAGGTCTACACGCGGCCGGACCGCACCGACAACCGGATGTCGATGCTGACGCTCAATGCCAGCTACCAGCTGAGCGACGTGCAGACGATCTCGATGACGGCGTACACGCGGCGCTCGCGCTACTCGACGCTCAATGGCGACTTGAACAACGACTTCGATCCGCCCGACGTCGAGGAGTCGGGCGTGGAGAACCGGACGAGGACGCGGCAGCACGGCGAAGGCCTGGCGCTGCAGTCGACGGTCAGCGCGGGCATTCATCGCTTCACCTTCGGCGCTTCCGTCGACCGGGCGCGCACGCGCTTCGCGCAGACCGAGGCCGAAGGCTTCCTCGACGCGACGCGTTCGGTGGTGCCGCAGGAAGAAGCCGAGGTCGACGCGCTGCTGGCGGGCAAGAGCCGCACGGCCAGCATCTACTTCCACGACCTGGTGGCGCTCAGGCCCGACCTGCAGCTCAACCTCTCGGGCCGCTACAACGACACCCGTGTGACGACCCGCGACGAAGGCCGGGCGCTGCTCGGCCTTTCCACGCAGCTCGACGGCGAGGGCCGCTACCGCAAGTTCAATCCTGCCGCCGGCCTCACCTGGCAGGCCACACCGCGGCTCACGGCCTATGGCGGCTGGAGCCAGGGCAGCCGTGCGCCGAGCCCGATCGAGCTGGGCTGCTCCGATCCGCAAAACGCCTGCGTGCTGCCGAATGCGCTGCAGTCCGACCCGCCCCTCAAGCAGGTGGTGTCGCAGACGCTCGAGGCCGGGTTGCGAGGCACTTTCGCGCCGGGCCTGAGCTGGAACGCCTCGGTCTTTCGCACCCTGAACAAAGACGATCTGCTGTTCGTCAGCAGTGGGCTGTCGCGCGGCTACTTCACGAACTTCGGGCGCACATTGCGCCGGGGCGTGGAACTCGGACTCGAGCAGCGGACGGACCCGCTGACATGGTCCTTGTCCTACAGCTACCTGCAGGCGAGATACGACTCTCCGGCGTGCCTGGTGTCCGAATCCAACAGCAGCGCCGAAACCAGCTCCGCGTGCGGCGGCGAAGGCGAGATCGCGGTGCGCCGCGGCGATCGGCTGCCTGGTTTGCCCGCCCACCATCTCAAGTTCAACGTCGACTGGCGGGTGACGCCGGCCTGGACGCTGGGAGCCCAATACCGCGCCTACTCGCGGCGATCCGTACGCGGCAACGATAACGGCGCACACACGCCCGACGGGGTCGAATTCAGCGGCACCGGCTACGTGGGCGGCTATGCGCTGCTCGATCTCACGACGAGCTGGAAGCTGGGCCGCAGCGTCGAACTCTTCGCCAAGGTGGCGAACGTGTTCAACCGCCGCTACGCCAGCGCCGGCCAGCTCGGCCGCAACGGCTTCGACGCCGGCGGCGCGGTGCTGCCGCCCGATGCATGGCGTAACGAGCAATTCGTGGCCCCGGGCGCGCCGCGCGCGATGTGGCTCGGCGTGCGGATGCAGCTTGGCGCCTGAGGGCAGATTCGTTTTCAGCCGCGCTGCGCGCTGCGTTTGCGCGCCGGCTTCCGCGCCGCCGGCAGATGGCCGAGCTGCTGCTGGATCTGGGCCTGGCCATGCGTACGCAGATAGTCCTCGAAGGCGAGCGCGACCTGCGGCAATTGCCGCGACGCGAGGTGCATGACGTACCAGTCCCGCACGATCGGATTGCCCGCCACGGGCAGGAGGCCGAGCAGGCCCGCGTTCATCTCGAGCACGCAGGTGTGCATCGACAGGAAGGCGATGCCGAAGCCCGCGGCACACATCTGCTTGATGGCCTCGTTGCTCGACAGCTCGGAGCCGATGCGCAGCGGCAGGCCGTTGTCCTTGAAGAAGCGCTCGACCGTGGTGCGCGTGCCCGAGCCGCGCTCGCGCACCAGCATGCGCGTGTCCGACAGGAGGGCGAGGCTGGGCTTGGGCGCCGACATCAGCGGATGGCCGGGCGCCGCGAGAAAGGCCATCGGGTGCTTGGCGAAGGCGCTCGAATCGGTCTTCAGCTCGGCGGGCGGGCGGCCCATGATCGCGACGTCGATCTCCTGGCCCGCGAGCATGCGCACGATTTCGTCGCGATTGCCGACCTGCAGCTTGAGCTTCACCTTCGGGTGCTCCTTGGCGAAGTTCACCAGGATGGGCGGCAGCAGGTATTCGGCGGTGGTGATGGCGCCGACGCGCAGCGTTCCCGAGAAGACGCCCTGCAGCGTGGCCATTTCCTCGCCGGCCTCGCGCCACAGGTCGAGGATGCGCCCCGCATAGCCTGCCAGCAGCTCGCCGGCCTCGGTCAGCCGGATGCCGCGGCCGGTGCGCTGCAGCAGCGGTGTGCCGGCCGATTCCTCGAGCGTGGCGATCTGGATCGATACCGCGGGCTGCGTCAGGTGCATCTCGTCGGCCGCCAGCGACACGCTGCCGAGCCGGGCCACCGCGTGGAAGGTGTTGAGCTGGCGAAAGCTTGCGTGCTTGGAAAGGGGCATCGGACGATATTAGGTTTACAACATGCCAATGTCAAAAGATTTAATTTTTCCTAATCGTTGGCGAGGCCTACATTCTCCTCACCGACAGCACGAATCCATTCATCTCTAGAGGCGAATCCATGGGCAACATGAACGAAGCAACGCAGATCACCGATGCCAAGAAGCGGTACTCGGCCGGTGTGCTGAAGTACGCACAGATGGGCTACTGGGACGGCGACTACCAGCCGAAGGACACGGACATCCTGGCGCTGTTTCGCATCACGCCGCAGGAAGGCGTGGACGCCATCGAGGCCGCCGCGGCGGTGGCCGGCGAATCGTCCACCGCGACCTGGACCGTGGTGTGGACCGACCGGCTCACCGCCTGCGACATGTACCGCGCCAAGGCCTACAAGGTCGAGCCGGTGCCCAACAATCCGGGGCAGTACTTCTGCTACGTGGCCTACGACCTGTCGCTGTTCGAGGAAGGCTCGATCACCAACGTGGCGGCCTCCATCATCGGCAACGTCTTCAGCTTCAAGCCGCTGAAGGCCGCGCGGCTGGAGGACATGCGCTTTCCGGTCGCCTACGTCAAGACCTTCGCCGGGCCGCCGACCGGCATCGTGGTGGAACGCGAGCGGCTCGACAAGTTCGGACGTCCCCTGCTGGGCGCCACGACCAAGCCGAAGCTGGGCCTGTCCGGGCGCAACTACGGCCGGGTGGTGTACGAGGGCCTGCGCGGCGGCCTGGACTTCATGAAGGACGACGAGAACATCAACTCGCAACCCTTCATGCACTGGCGCGACCGCTTCCTGTTCGTGATGGATGCGGTGAACAAGGCGAGCGCGGCGACGGGCGAGGTCAAGGGCAGCTATCTGAACATCACGGCCGGGACGATGGAAGAGATGTACCGCCGCGCGCAGTTTGCCAAGGAACTCGGCTCGGTGATCGTGATGGTGGACCTGGTGATCGGCTACACGGCCATCCAGTCGATGAGCAACTGGTGCCGGCAGAACGACATGATCCTGCACCTGCACCGTGCCGGCCACGGCACCTACACGCGGCAGAAGAACCACGGCGTGAGCTTCCGCGTGATCGCCAAGTGGATGCGCTTGGCGGGCGTGGACCACATCCACGCGGGCACGGCGGTCGGCAAGCTCGAGGGCGACCCGATGACGGTGCAGGGCTACTACAACGTCTGCCGCGATACGCACACCAAGGTGGACCTGCCGCGCGGCATCTATTTCGACCAGGACTGGGGCGCGCTGCGCAAGGTGATGCCGGTGGCCTCGGGCGGCATCCACGCCGGCCAGATGCACCAGCTGCTGGACCTGTTCGGCGACGACGTGGTGCTGCAGTTCGGCGGCGGCACCATCGGGCACCCGCAAGGCATACAGGCTGGGGCGACCGCCAACCGCGTGGCGCTGGAAGCCATGGTGCTGGCGCGCAACGAGGGCCGCGACATCGCCAACGAGGGGCCGCAGATCCTGCGCGACGCGGCCCGGTGGTGCACACCGCTGGCGGCGGCGCTCGATACCTGGGGCGAGATCTCTTTCAACTACGCCTCCACCGACACGTCCGACTATGTGCCGACGCCGTCGGTGGCCTGAACCGGTCCACGAGGAGAGACAGACATGCGAATCACGCAAGGCACCTTTTCATTCCTGCCCGACCTGAGCGACGAGCAGATCCGCCGGCAGGTCGAGTATTGCCTCGGCAAGGGCTGGGCACTCGGCATCGAATACACGGACGACCCGCACCCGCGCAACACCTTCTGGGAAATGTTCGGCAACCCGATGTTCGACATCCAGGATCCGGCCGGCGTCATGCTCGAGCTCGCGGCCTGCCGCAAGACCTTCGCGCAGCAGTACATCCGCGTCACGGCATTCGACTCGACCCACGGGACCGAGTCGGTGGTGATGTCCTTCATCGTCAACCGGCCGGCCAACGAGCCGGGCTTCCGCCTGATCCGCACCGAGGAGCCGGGACGCACCATCCGCTACAGCATCGAGAGCTACGCCGTGCAGGCGCGGCCCGAAGGCGCGCGGTACTGAGGCGAAGCCACCCGCATGGATACCGCCCAGTCCACCGCCACCGCCACCGCGCCGAGGCAGCTCTTCGAGTCCTCGGGCGTGAAGGCCCTGCTCGACCAGCTCGATGCCGAGCTGATCGGCCTGGCGCCGGTCAAGGGCCGCATCCGCGACGTCGCCGCGCTGCTGCTGATCGACAGGCTGCGCCAGGCGCAAGGACTGCAATCGCAGCCGCCTTCGCTGCACATGTCGTTCACCGGCAATCCCGGCACCGGCAAGACCACGGTGGCGATGCGCATGGCCGAGGTGCTCAAGCAGCTGGGCTACGTTCGCAAGGGCCATCTGGTGGCGGTGACGCGCGACGACCTAGTGGGCCAGTTCATCGGCCATACGGCGCCCAAGACCCGGGAAGTGATCAAGAAGGCGATGGGCGGCGTGCTGTTCATCGACGAGGCGTACTACCTGTACCGGCCGGAGAACGAACGCGACTATGGACAGGAGTCGATCGAGATCCTGCTGCAGGTGATGGAGAACCAGCGCGATGACCTGGTGGTGATTCTTGCGGGCTACAAGGACCGCATGGAGACCTTCTTCGGCAGCAATCCGGGCATGGCCTCGCGCATCGCGCATCACATCGATTTCCCGGACTACAGCGAGGCCGAACTGATGCAGATCGCGCAGCTGATGCTCAAGCGGCTGAACTACAGCTTCGACGACGGCGCGGCATCCACCTTCGCGCGCTATGTGAGCCTGCGCCGGCGGCAGCCGCATTTCGCCAACGCGCGATCGGTGCGCAATGCGCTCGACCGCATCCGGCTGCGCCACGCCACGCGGCTGTTCGGCAGCGAAGAGGCCCTGACGCGCGAACAGCTCTGCACGCTGGAAGCGCAGGACATCCTGGCGAGCCGCGTGTTCGACCCGAGCGCACGCATGAGCACGGAGCTTGCCCAATGAGCATCGAAGCCCTCGTGTTCGACGTCGACGGCACCCTGGCCGACACCGAGGAGGTGCATCGCCGCGCCTTCAACCTGGCCTTCGAAGAGCTCGGCCTGGACTGGCGCTGGGAGCGCTCCGAGTACCGGGCCCTGCTCGCGGTGACGGGCGGCAAGGAGCGGCTGAGGGCCTACATCGATGGCCTGGCCTCGAGCGCCTCCGAGAAGAAGCGCCTGCACGAGCGGGTGCCGGAGCTCCACGCCGCGAAGACGCGGCACTACACCGAGATCGCGCGGCAGGGCGGCATCGAACTGCGTCCCGGCGTGGCGCGTCTGCTCGACGAGGCGCTCGGCGCCGGCTTGCGCCTGGCGATCGCCAGCACCACGACGGCCGTCAACATCGACGCCTTGCTGCTGGCGACGCTGGGCCCGGGCGGCTTGTCGATGTTCGACGTGATCGCCTGCGGCGACCAGGTGCGCGCGAAGAAGCCTGCGCCCGACATCTACCGGCTCGCGCTCGACACCATGGGCGTGGCGCCCGAGCGGGCGATCGCCGTCGAGGACTCGCCCAACGGAGTGCGCTCGGCCGTCGCTGCCGGCCTTTGGACGCTGGTTGCGCCCACCTTCTGGACCGAAGGCGGCGACTTCAGCGGCGCCGGGCTGGTCCTGCCCAGTCTCGCAGACGCATGGCTCAGCGTTGAGGAACTCACGCGCAGGGCCACTGCTGTGCCGCCGCTGAATGCGGTTCAAGCGCTCTACCGGGGGGGATGAGATGCAGCAGAAAGAAATCTCCGCGCGGCCCGGGTCCGCCTCGACCATGCGGATCGCGCCCAGCCTGTTGTCGGCGGACTTCGCGCGCCTGGGCGAGGAGGTGAGGGCGGTCATCGAAGCCGGCGCCGATCTGATCCATTTCGACGTGATGGACAACCACTACGTCCCCAATCTGACCGCCGGTCCGCTGGTGTGCCAGGCCATCAAGGCTTACGCCACGGTGCCCATCGATGTGCACCTGATGGTCAAGCCGGTCGACGCGCTGATCCCGATGTTCGTCGAGGCCGGCGCCTCGATCATTTCGTTCCACCCCGAGGCCAGCGAGCACGTGGACCGGACCATCCGTCTGATCAAGGCCAGCGGCTGCAAGGCCGGCCTGGTGCTCAACCCGGCGACGCCGCTGCAGGTGCTCGACCATGTGCTGGACCAACTCGACCTGGTGTTGCTGATGTCGGTCAATCCCGGCTTCGGCGGGCAGAGCTTCATCGAGAGCGTGCTGCCGAAGATCGAGGCAGCGCGCCGCCGCATCGATGCGAGCGGGCGCGACATCTGGCTCGAGGTCGATGGCGGCGTGAAAGCCGACAACGCGCAGCGCATCGGCGCCGCGGGCGCCGACACGCTCGTGGCCGGCTCGGCGGTGTTTGCCGGCGGCCGCTATCGCGAGGCCATCGACGCCATCCGCACTCGGGCGCTGGCGGGGTGCGCGGCATGAAGGATCTGCGCGCCATCGACGCCATCGCCTTCGACCTCGACGGCACGCTGGTCGACAGCGCGCCGGACATCCGGCATGCCTTGAATGCCGCGCTCGAAGAGGCGGACCTGGAGGGCTTCGAGCTGGACACCGTGCGCGCATGGATCGGCGACGGGCCCGACGCGCTGATCGCGCACGCCTTGTGCTGGCACGGCATCGACGCCGACGAAGCGCTGCAGGCCCGGCTGCGCAAGGCCTTCGATGCGCACACGCTGGCGGCGCCTCTGCGATCGGGCAGCGTCTTCCACGGCATCGCCGAGCTGGTCGCCGGCCTGGCCCGGACGCTGCCGATGGTGGTGGTCACCAACAAGCCGACGCGGTTGGCACGCGCCGTGCTGGATGCGGCCGGACTGCTGCCTTTTCTGACCGGGGTCTATGGCGCCGATGCGCAAGCCCAGCGCAAGCCTGCGCCGTACCTGCTGCTGGCCGCGGCGCATCGGCTGGGGGTGGCGCCTGCGCGCCTGCTGATGGTCGGCGACGGGCCGCCCGACCTGCTCGCCGCGAAGGCCGCCGGATGTCCGGCCGCCCTGGTCGCATGGGGCTACGGCGGGCGCGCGGTCGGGACCGCATCGGTGCCGGCGTGGCGCCTGGCGACGCCGCAGCAACTGCTGCTGAACGCACTCGCGTCGCGCGCCATGCGCAGCGAAGAAGAAACGACGAATGACTAGAACCAGGAGATCGACATGCCAATCGCAGGCAAGGCCACGCTGACCCAGTACATCATCGAGGAACGCCGCCGCCATCCAGGCGCCACGGGGGCGCTCAATGCCGTCATCACGGACGTTTCGCTCGCCTGCAAGGCGATATCGCGAAAGGTGGCGCTGGGCGCCCTGGGCGACATGCTCGGCAGCGCCAGCAGCCACAACGTGCAGGGCGAGGAACAGAAGACGCTCGACGTGCTGAGCAACGACATGTTCCTGCGCGCCAACGAGTGGGGCGGCCACGTGGCGGGCATGGTGTCCGAGGAGATGGAGGCGCCCTACGTGCCGCCGCAGCAGGATCCGCGCGGCAAGTACCTGCTGCTGTTCGACCCGCTGGACGGCTCATCCAACATCGACGTCAACGTGGCGGTGGGCAGCATCTTCTCGATCCTGCGCGCGCCGACGCCCGAGCGCGACGCCAGGCCGGAGGACTTTCTGCAGCCCGGCACGCAGCAGGTCGGCGCCGGCTATGCGATCTACGGCCCTTCGACGATGCTGGTGCTGACGCTGGGCAACGGCACGCATGCCTTCACGCTCGATCCGCAATTGGGCGAATGGGTGCTGAGCCATCCGAACCTGCGCATTCCTGCGCGGACCAGCGAGTTTGCGATCAACGCGTCGAACAGCCGTTTCTGGGAGCCGGCGGTGAAGCGCTATGTCGACGAATGCCTGGCCGGCCGGGAAGGCCCGCGCGGCATCGACTTCAACATGCGCTGGATCGCCTCTCTGGTGGCCGAGACGCACCGCATCCTGATGCGCGGCGGCGTGTTCATGTACCCGCGCGACAGCAAGGAGGCGGGCCGGGCGGGGCGCTTGCGCCTGCTCTACGAGGCCAATCCGATCTCCTTCCTGATCGAGCAGGCTGGCGGCATGGCCAGCACCGGCCGCCGGCGCCTGATGACGGTCGAGCCCGAGGCGATCCACCAGCGCATCGGCCTGGTCTTCGGCTCGTCCGAAGAGGTCGCGCGCGTGGAGGCGTACCACGCCGAGGAGCCGCAGGACACCTACCAGGCGCCGCTGTTCGGCAAGCGTGGCTTGTTCGCGACCGCGGCCTGAACCAGGCACGAATTCTTCATTCCCGAGGCCACCATGTCAGCCAAATATCCGATCGTTGCCATCACCGGCTCCTCCGGCGCCGGCACCACTTCCGTCACCCGAACCTTCGAGAACATCTTCCGCCGCGAGAGCGTCAAGGCAGCGATCGTCGAGGGCGACAGCTTTCACCGCTACGACCGCAACGCCATGAAAGCGGCAATGACCGAGGAGGAGGCCGCCGGCAACCGGAACTTCAGCCATTTCGGCGAGGATGCCAACCTGTTCGCCGAGCTCGAAGCGCTGTTTCGCGACTACGGCGAAGCGGGCGTCGGCCGCAGCCGGAAGTATCTGCATGACGAGCACGAGGCGGCGCCCTACGAGCAGGAGCCCGGTACCTTCACGCCGTGGGAAACGCTGCCGGCGAGCGAACTGCTGTTCTACGAAGGCCTGCATGGCGGCGTGACGACGGCCAAGGTCGACATCGCGCGCCATGTCGACCTGCTGATCGGCGTGGTGCCGGTGATCAACCTCGAGTGGATCCAGAAGCTGCACCGCGACAAGAGCACCCGCGGCTACTCCACCGAGGCCGTGACCGACGTGATCCTGCGCCGCATGCACGAGTATGTGCACTACATCTGCCCGCAGTTCACGCGCACCCACATCAATTTCCAGCGGGTGCCGGTGGTCGACACCTCCGATCCGTTCATCGCGCGCACCATCCCGAGCCCGGACGAAAGCCTGGTGGTGATCCGCTTCGCCAACCCGACGGGCTTCGACTTTCCCTATCTGCTGAGCATGCTGCACGACTCCTTCATGTCGCGCGCCAACACGCTGGTGGTGCCGGGCGGAAAGATGGAGCTGGCCATGCAGCTGATCTTCACGCCGATGATCCTGCGCCTCATGGAGCGCCGCAAGAAAGCGTATGCCATCTAGGAACTTCGTCATGACAACTGAAATTCTTGCCTTGCGCACGCAGTGCGCCAACGCCATCCGGGCGCTGGCCATGGACGCGGTGCAGGCCGCCAACTCGGGCCATCCAGGCATGCCGATGGGCATGGCCGACATCGCCGAGGCCTTGTGGCGGCATCGCCTGCGGCACGACCCGGCCCACCCGCGGTGGATCGACCGCGATCGCTTCGTCGTCTCCAACGGGCACGGCTCGATGCTGCTGTATGCGCTCCTGCACCTGAGCGGCTACGCGCTGCCGATGGAGGAACTCCGGCGCTTTCGCCAACTGCATTCGCGCACGCCCGGGCATCCCGAGGTCGGCGTCACGCCCGGGGTCGAGACCACCACGGGGCCATTGGGGCAGGGCATCGGCAATGCGGTCGGCATGGCGCTGGCGGAGAAGTTGCTGGCCGAGGAGTTCAACCGTCCCGGCCATGCGGTGATCGACCATCGCACCTATGTGTTCCTCGGCGACGGCTGCCTGATGGAAGGCATCAGCCACGAGGCCTGTTCGCTGGCGGGCACCTGGCGCTTGAACAAGCTCGTGGCCTTCTACGACGACAACGGCATTTCCATCGACGGTGAGGTCTGCGGCTGGTTCAGCGACGACACGCCGGGCCGCTTCGAAGCCTACGGCTGGACCGTGCTGCGCGATGTCGACGGCCATGACGCGGCGGCCCTCGACGCGGCCATCGCCAAGGCCGCGGCCGCGGACCGGCCGGTGCTGGTGTGCTGCAAGACGCGCATCGGCCAGGGCTCGCCGAATCGAGCCGGTAGCGCGAAGGCGCACGGCGAGGCACTGGGGGAAGCCGAGATCGCCCTCACGCGGCAGGCGCTGGGCTGGAGTGCGCCGCCCTTCGAGCTGCCGCCGGATGTTGCAGAGGCGTGGTCGGCGCGCGAGTCGGGCGCCGCGCTGCACGCGGCGTGGCAGGCGCGCTTCGCCGCCTATGCGCAGGAATATCCGGCGCTCGCGCGCGAGCTGCTGCGTCGCCATCGCGCCGACGCACCGCTCACTGCGCAGGTCGAGGCAGCGCTGGCCTCGGCGGCAGCGGCTGCGCAGCAGCGGCAGGCGGCCGTCGCCACCCGCAAGGCCTCGCAGCAGGTGCTCGACGAGCTCGGGCCGGCGATGCCGGAACTGATCGGCGGTTCGGCCGACCTCACCGGCTCGAACCTGACCGACTGGAAAGGGCACCGCGCGCTCAAGGGTGCGGGCACGGGCAATCACGTGCACTACGGCGTGCGCGAGTTCGGCATGGCGGCGATCATGAACGGGCTGGCGCTGCACGGCGGCCTGCGGCCCTTCGGCGGTACCTTCCTGACCTTCTCCGACTACGCGCGCAACGGCGTGCGCATGTCGGCGCTGATGAAGCTGCCGGTCATCTACGTCTTCACGCACGACTCGATCGGGCTCGGCGAGGATGGCCCGACGCACCAGCCGGTCGAGCATGCCTCGAGCTTGCGCCTGATCCCGAATGTGGATGTCTGGCGTCCTGCCGACGCCACCGAAACGGCCGTGGCCTGGCGGCAGGCATTGCGCCGCATGGACGGGCCGAGCTGTCTGCTGCTGACGCGTCAGGCCTTGCCGCATGCCGGCGGCGGCGAGCGCGTCGAATCCATCGCGCGGGGCGCTTACATCCTGTGGCGTCCGGAAGCGGAGCGCGTGGCCCTGCTGGCGAGCGGCTCGGAGGTCGCGGTCGCACTGGCGGCCGCGGCCTTGCTGGACAAGGAGGGCATTGCGGCCCGTGTGGTTTCGGTGCCGTGCATGGATGTGTTCGAGCGCCAGCATGCGGACTGGCGCCACGCGGTGATTCCGCGCCACCTGCCGCGGCTCGCAGTGGAGGCCGGCAGCACCGGCCTGTGGTGGAAGTTCGTCGGCGAGCACGGCGACGTGGTCGGGCTCGACCGCTTCGGCGAGTCGGCACCGGCCGGCGAGCTTTTCAGGCTGTTCGGAATTACTGCCGAGGCGGTGGCCGAGCGTGCCCGGCGCCTGCTGGCGAGCGTCTCGCATGCAGGCGTGAGGGAGACCGCATGAGGCGCTACACCCCGCGCTGACGCTTCGTTCCCATTCCCATCCCACTTCCACAGGAGCCTGCCATGGCCATGATTTCACTGCGCCAACTGCTGGACCACGCTGCTGAGCATCAGTACGGCGTTCCGGCCTTCAATGTCAACAACCTGGAGCAGATCCAGGCCATCATGCAGGCGGCCAGGAAGACCGACAGCCCGGTCATCCTGCAAGCCTCGGCCGGCGCCCGCAAGTACGCCGGCGAGCCCTTTCTGCGCAAGATGGTCGAGGCCGCCGTGGAGATGTACCCTGAGATTCCCGTCGTGATGCACCAGGACCACGGCGCCAGTCCGTCGATGTGCATGCAGGCCATCCGCTCGGGCTTCACCAGCGTCATGATGGATGGTTCGCTGATGGAAGACGCCAAGACCCCGGCCAGCTACGACTACAACGTCGGCGTGACGCGCAGGGTGGTGGAAATGGCGCATGCGGTCGGCGTCTCGGTCGAGGGCGAACTGGGTTGCCTCGGATCGCTGGAGTCCGGCATGGCCGGCGAGGAAGACGGCAGCGGCGCCGACGGCGTGCTCTCGCACGACCAGCTGCTGACCGACCCGCAGCAGGCGGCGGACTTCGTGGCCAGGACCGGCGTCGATGCCCTCGCGATCGCCATCGGCACCTCGCACGGCGCCTACAAGTTCAGCCGCAAGCCGACCGGCGACATCCTGGCGATCGACCGCATCAAGGACATCCATGCGCGCATTCCGCAGACGCACCTGGTGATGCACGGCTCCTCGTCGGTGCCGCAGGAATGGCTGGCGGTCATTCGCGAATTCGGCGGCGAGATCAAGGAGACCTATGGCGTGCCGGTCGAGGAGATCCAGGAGGGCATCCGCCACGGCGTGCGCAAGATCAACATCGACACCGACATCCGGCTGGCCATGACCGGCGCCATGCGCCGTGCCATGGGGCGCGATCGCAGCGAGTTCGATCCGCGGAAATTCCTGAAGGACGCCACCGCCGCCGCACGCAATCTCTGCGTCGATCGCTTCCAGGCCTTCGGCAGCGCCGGTATGGCGGGCAGAATCAAACCAGCGGCACTGGCGGAGCGCTGAGGCTCAATGCGCCGCTTGGACGCAGGGCGGGGCGACGTCGATCCCGATGAGTGCTCGTGCGAACATGTAGTTGTTGCGCGCCCGCTCGCTCATGGAATCCATGTCGACGTGACCTGCCGCATCGCAGGGGAAGGCCCAGCCCCGGCCTTCCCGAAACAGGGATCGAAAACGCAATTCGTAGCGCGGGCCTGTGGTCTGGTCGGAATGTCTCGCTTCGCTGCTCTCGCCCGCGTGCGCTTGCGCCGCCGATACACGATCGATGTATGCCATGTTTTCCAGTCTCCCTGTAGAGGTCTCAGGTGAATCCGATCACAACGTACGACACCGGCCTGGGTGACCGGCGTAGTACTTCGGTAATCAAAATTCATGCCAACCGTTCGCCGGCTCGCCGGAGCCGGTCCTGCGCCGCCGTCATGACACTGTGTGCCACGCGCTCGCCGAGTTTTCGAACAATGTGCGAATCGCAAAAAGCTGGAGGCCGTCGAAAGGCCCGGTGGCCCTGGAGCTACGAATGCTTGTTTTGGAGGCACGGGTGCGAAGCGCTCGTCGTACAACGCCAAACCGGGTTGCAGACGGCGTTTCCCACAGAGTTGCCCACATGTTCGGTGGACAACTTTCGCAGTGAAATTCGCGTCCCCTGGGATAGATGAAGAACTCACTTAGCCACAAGTCGGCTTTGCAAATTTCTCACAAAAATAGTTGGCCCCCTGCCAAGTCATCGGAAGACAGGCGGCGCGCGGCGCGCATTCGCGTCACGCGCTGAACTCTGTCGCAGCTCGACGGCGCTGAGCGCGGGGCTATGAGCTCATCGAGCGATGCGCCGCGTGGGTGTGCATGATCCTCGCCCAGGTGGGCCACTTTTGCTTCGGCAGTGGGTCAGTTTCAGATCGGCGTTAACACGGTCGCTGAGCTCACAACTCGGCGACGGCAAGCGCGAAGTTCACCACGTTCTTGATCTACGCTGGCTGGCGGGAACTGATGGAATCGGATGCGGACAGTCGCCCACTTGAAAGACCCCGCTCCACGTGGTCTCGAGTGGCTGGCCCGTCAGGCCATCGACGACTTGCTAGCGTTCGTTGGCTGAAGCCAACTCGTTCCGTCAGTCCCAAGCAGCGCCTGATCGACCTCTGGAGGCAGGTCAAAGATGAGTGGCGAACGCGCACTGGACTTGGCGATCGCATAGCGTGAGAAGCAGCTTGATCAGACGAGACAGTGGCTGCAGTCGGTCGGCGAAGTGCGCCCGCGACAGCGCCAACAACACGTTGCGAAGCGCTAGCCCATAGGGGCCGCCGGGGGGCTCGCGTCACCCGGCGCGAGCGCCGTGATCTTCGAGGCCAGTTCCTGCGATTGTTCCTTGAACTTTCCCGGGTTGGCCTTCCTCAGCTTCATCAGGTTCTGCAGCTTCCATTGAATCGCGGGCAACGCGCTGAGATGGTCCAGCCCCATCCGGTCCCAATCGGGCTCTCCGTCTGCGAGGGAGATGAGGAAAGCTCGTTCGTCCACGTCCAGGTCTTCGTGCAATCTGGAAATCATCTGTTCCCGTGCGGCGAGCAGTGCACCCAGCTCAACCGGCTCCGTGGTCATGCCCTTGAAGTTGGCCTCGAACTCGTATGTCATATCGTGCAGCGGAGGAAACAACACCTCGTGTATCGGCCTGTTGTGACTTGCCAGGTACACCACGAACGCCCGTCGAATTCCATCGGTGATGCCGCCGTTTGCCAACAGGTGCATCACGTCGAACAGATCCCGCGGATGCTGGCGATCCATCGCAGCGACAAGCTTCCCGCCATAGACATCATCCTCCGACACCACGGGTATCTCCAAGTCGGCCTGGAGGACCTCCTGTGCCTTGGGCGTAAGCCCCGCCATCGCCACGGGCCTGACGGTGCCGCGCATCACATAGTTCACCTCAACCTTGACCTCGATGCCGTCCCGCTTCACCAGGAGCTTTGTCTCGCCCGCTTCCGGCGCTCCGGAGAGATGCGACTGGAATCCCTTCGACTTGAGCTGGTCGGCTGCTCGTCCGAGCGACGCTTTGATCTGCTCGAGCGCCGCGGCGCGAGACAAGGTGTGGTCGGGCAAGACCAGGTCGAGATCGACGGACAGGCGGGGCATTTCGCGAACGAACAGATTGATGGCCGTGCCGCCCTTGAGAGCGAACGTGTCGTCGGTAAAGACGAAGGGGGGACCTGGGTCAGCAGGCGCGCGGTCTTGAGGTAGATGTCGTTCATTTCTTGAGGACCAGCAGTCCTTCGTTGGTTTGAGAGACCCAGCGTCGAGCGCCACCGGCCGGCAGGCGTGCCGGATCCAGCTTCTTCGCCCAGGGCAGGGATAGGTCACGCCCGAGTTGTAGGCACAGGCGGACCGTCTTGACGCTCGTGCACTCCTGGAGCAGCTCGCCAAGAACAGATGCGCGAAGGCTGTAGGTGCTTTCGGCAAGCTCGCGCGCTTCGGACAGCGGCTGCCGCACGCCCACTTCGCTCAACAGCTCCAGGAACGCGCGCTCAGGGGCGGAGACATTCGGCCCGTGCGCACGGCCTTCGAAGGGGCCAACATGCTTCATGCCGAATGCGTCGCTGCTGAAGAGCTGCTTGCGGTGGTATTCAGCCGGGAAGGGGGCCGTGAACCATTCCGGCAGCTTGGCCGACTTCAGGCCGTACAGGTGTAGTTTGGGCTCCTGAGAGACATAGTGACGCACGCCATGCCAATCCAACGCAGTCTTGCCGCCAACGTGGAGGCCAGGTATCTGTCGCTGGAGCAGCCAAAGACTGGGGTCTCGCTGCAGCGAGGCATCGGGGCGGGCGTACACACCGCGTGCGAGTCGCTTGAGCCATCCCGCGCGAACGTAGTGGACTGCTAGGTCGGCGGAGATGCCTTCGAGGGCGAGGTCGTCACTGGTGACGGGCGTGCCGCTGGGAACCTGCGCCAGCAGGTTGTTTAGTTTTGACCGAGTTATCGTAGTCATGCTACGATTATTCCGATATTCCTAAGCATGTGCAATGTTTTGTTTTGTGAGAGTTGTCGTAGCCAGACTACGATAAGTCGTTCAATTTCAAACACGCTAGTGCCCCGGCGGCCACCCAAAGTGCCCCACTTATGGCCACCCAAACTGCTCCATCCTGGCCACCGACTTCCGGGCCAGTGTCGCTGCCGCTGGCCACCTCCAAGTGCGAACCCCATCGCGCCTTCATCGACGCCCAGTTGCGCCTGGGCCGCAACGCCACCGCCATCTACCAGGACCTGGTCGACTTGCACGGCTTTGACGGCGCCTACAACTCGGTCAAGCGCTTCTGCGCCCAGCTTCGCCACAAGGAGCCCGAGCAGTTCGATCGTCTGAGCTTTGCGCCCGGCGAGGAGATCCACCAGGAAAGTGAACGCACCCGCTTGACTTGTGAGGCGCTGGCTGACGTAGCGGCGGGCCGGGTTGTAAACCATGAGGCAGTGCTCGCTTGGGCGGAAAGCTTAGGCACCGATTCGCCTCTACCCATACCGAGACCACGCGAGTAGCCATCGAATGACCCGTGCGCGTGCAGTCACCGGGCTGCGGACCATGAGCGCGCGGCCGGAGTGCGTTGCTCAGTTCCGGCTATTCGCGGATGGGATCGCGCCGTGGCTGGTTCGGTCGAACGCCAGTGCAGACAAGCGCTTGCAACTCGAACCTATGGAAGTGGAAGAGCGGGGACGAAGTCGCGAACAAATTTACCGTGACTAGTACGAACAACTTTCAGCAAATGGACGGACGGCAGGGCTCCTACGCTGAGCCCCTGTTAATTTAACATAATGCACATTGTATTGCTTGAGGCCCAGAGGCCCATGAGTCAGGCCGGCCCAAGCCCGTCACCACTTGCCGTCGCTGGGCCTCTTGGCTCGGACGGCCGTGCTCAGCAGCCGGACCGCATCCGGTCGATTGGCTCGTTGGGCGAAATCGATCGCCGTCAGGCCTTGCTCGTTCTTCATCTGGGTGTCGGCGCCTTCGTCAAGCAGCAGTTGTACGGCCGCGGTCGAGCCGTACATCGCGGCCATCATCAGCGGCGTGGTGCCGTTGGGCGACTGCGCGTCGATGAAGGCGTAGTTGTCCAGCAACTGCTTTATGACGGCCACGTGGCCGTTGGTGGCCGCGTAATGCAGCGGCGCCCAGCCCGGCTTGTTGACGTCGGCGTCGCGCGCAATCAGCTTGGCCACGAGATCCTGCTGGCCCTTGAGCGCAGCCATCATCAAAGGACTCTCGTCCTTGGCATTGCGCAGCTCGACATTGGTTTTGGGCGAATCCAGCAAGGCCTGGATCACCTTCGGCGACGGCTCCCGCAGCGCGATCAGCAAGCCGGTCTGGCCTTGCTCGTCGGGGGTATTGGGGTCGAATCCTCGGTTCAGCAGCTCATTGACGACGCTCGCGTTGTCGCTGCGCACGGCCCGGAAGAAATCCTCGAACGAGCCGGCATGAACGACAAAAGTTGCTGTAAAAACAGATAGATATAGGATCTTCTTAAAGTAGTTTTTCATGCTTTCACGGCAGCGAAAAGGGTTTCGAAGTTGTCGCTGGTGACCTGCGCGATGGTCTCCAGCGGCAACTGGCGCAGCTGCGCGATCTGTTGCGCCACGAAGGGCACATACGAGGGATTGTTGGTCTTGCCGCGGTACGGCACGGGCGCCAGATAGGGGCTGTCGGTCTCGATCAGCATGCGGTCAAGCGGCACGAAGGCCGCGACGTCGCGCAGATCCTGCGCCTTCTTGAAGGTCAGGATGCCCGAGAAGGAGATGTAGAAGCCGAGGTCGAGCGCGGCGCGTGCGACCTCGGCGGTCTCGGTGAAGCAATGGAACACGCCGCCCGCGGCTTGGGGCCTGCCGTCCTCGCCCTCCTCCTTCAGGATCGCCAGCGTGTCGGCCGAGGCTTCGCGCGTATGGATCACCAGCGGCTTGCGCACCTGTTGTGCGGCACGGATGTGCACGCGGAAGCGGTCGCGTTGCCATTCCATGTCGGCGATGCTGCGCCCGCCCTTGCGTTCTTCCATCTGGTAATAGTCGAGGCCGGTCTCGCCGATGGCGATGACCTTGGGCAACGCGGAACGCTGCACCAAGTCTTCCACCGAAGGCTCTGCAATGTTCTCGTTGTCCGGATGGACGCCTACGCTGGCCCAAAAGTTGTCAAAACGCGCCGCCAGGGCCTGCACCTCGGCGAATTCTTCCAGCGTGGTGCAGATGCAGAGCGCCCGGTCGACTTGCGCGGCGGCCATCGCGGCGCGAATCTGCGGCATCTGGCCGGCGAACTCGGGGAATGTCAGGTGGCAGTGGGAGTCTGTGAACATCGCGGAGCTTCAAGAAACGGCTGTGCATCCGCACTGCCTGCGGTCCGCGTCTCGTGAACGGGGACTCAAATAGTCTGGGTTGGCCGGTCGGAGGCCATGGTGCCGCCGAGCGCTTCTTCGATGCGCGCCTTGAGCTGGCGCGACTTGTCGTCGGACGGGAAGCGGATGCCGACGCCCGGCGCCCGGTTGCCGGCGGCGCGGGCCGGGGTGATCCAGGCCACCTTGCCGGCCACCGGATAGCGCTGCGGATCTTCGGGCAGCGTGAGCAGCACGTAGACGTCGTCGCCCAGGCGGTACTCGCGCGAGGTCGGAATGAAGATGCCGCCTTCGGCGAACAGCGGGATGTACGCCGCGTAGAGCGCGCCTTTTTCCTTGATGGCCAGCTGGATGACGCTGGGCCGGGCAGGTGCGGAGGGGGTGGTGGATGCAGGTGTGTTCATGGGCGGCGGCCTGCCGAGTTTAGGGTGCTTCGCGCCTCGCTCACAAGCGCTTCGAGCATCAGGCCCGCATTGAACGGGTGTTCTGCGGTTTTTGCAGCATTCGCGAGCGATTTCGACCAGCGGGCCAACGCGACTTTCGGCGGCACGGCCGGCAGGTCCGCGACCTCGAAGAAACGCGGCGCAGCGCCGCTGCCGGTGGCCATGAGGTCGTGACACAGCTTCTGCAGCGCGCTGATGGCCTGGGCCGGCGCATGGTCGGCCAGCGCGGCGACGTCGCCGCGCAGCATGGCCTTGGGCAGCAATCCCCAGGCCTTGGGCGACTGGCCCGCGGCGGCGAGCCGCAGCGCATCGCTCGGCCGGCCGCCGGCCGCGCGCAGCAGGGCGGGCGCATCGTTGGCGGGCACGCCCTGCTCCACCAGCCAGTTGCGCGCGTCCTCGTCTTCAGGCCAGGGCAAGGTGAAGCCGAGGCAGCGGCTGCGGATGGTGGGCAGCAGTTGCCAGGCGGCTTCGCTCGCCAGCACGAAGCGCACGTCGCCGACCGGCTCTTCCAAGGTCTTCAGCAAGGCATTGGCCGTGATCGTGTTCATGCGCTCGGCCGGATAGACCAGCACCGCCTTGCCGCGCCCGCGCGCGCTGGTGCGCTGGGCGAAGCCGACCGCATCGCGCATCGCCTCGACACGGATCTCGCGGCTGGGCTTGCGTTTCTTGTCGTCGATGTCGGCCTGGCTTTTTTCGTCGAGCGGCCAGCCGAGTTCCTGCATCGCCACCTCGGGCATCAGCACGCAGAGATCGGCATGGGTGCGCACGGAAATCGCGTGGCAGCTCGGGCAGTGGCCGCAGGCGCCCTCCCCCTTTGCCTCGTCGCGCTGCTCACAGAGCCAGGCGGCGGCCAGTGCCAAACCGAGCTCGTACTGGCCCAGGCCCGAAGGCCCTTGCAGCAGCCAGGCATGGCCGCGCTGGCGCAGCAGTTCGCCCAGCGGCCGCTGCAGCCAGGGCGACAGCGCGGGCGCGCTCATCGAGACCCCATCAGGCCGCGCGCGGCCAGGGCCGCCTCGATCTGCTGCCAGACCTGGTCGCGCGACTGGCCGGCATCGATGCGCACGAAGCGCGATGCCGCGGCTGCGCGCTGCGCATAGCCTGCGGCGACGCGACGGAAGAACTCGACCGGCTGCGACTCGAACTTGTCCGGCAGGCGCGCGCCGGCCAGCCGCTCGGCCGCCAGTTCGGGCGACAGGTCGAACCACAGGGTGATGTCGGGCTGCAGCAGCGCGCCATCGTCAGGCCGGCCCTGCACCCATTGTTCGAGCGCGGACAGCACCGCGGTGTCGAAGCCGTGCCCCGCCCCCTGGTAGGCGAAGGTGGCATCGGTAAAACGGTCGCACAGGACGACTTCGCCGCGCGCCAGTGCAGGCTCGATCACGCGCACGATGTGATCGCGCCGCGCCGCGAACACCAGCAGCGACTCGGTCAGCGGATCCATCGGTTGCGTGAGGATCATCGTGCGCAGCGTTTCGGCGATCGGCGTACCGCCGGGCTCGCGCGTGCGCGTGACCTGCCGGCCCCGGGCCTTGAACAACGCTTCGAGCGCATCGATGTGGCTCGATTTGCCGGCGCCATCAATGCCTTCGAGCGTCAGGAACAAACCCTTCATTGCCCGCTCCGTTGATAGCGGTTCACCGCGCGGTTGTGCTCTTCGAGCGAGCTGCTGAACTGGCTCGAGCCATCGCCCTTGGAAACGAAGTACAGCGACTTGCTTTGCGCCGGCTGGACCGCCGCCAGCAGCGCTGCCTTGCCCGGCATCGCGATCGGGGTGGGTGGCAGGCCAGGACGGGTGTAGGTGTTCCAGGGCGTATCGGTCTGCAGATCCTTCTTGCGCAGATTGCCGTCGAAGCGCGTGCCCATCCCGTAGATCACGGTCGGATCGGTCTGAAGCGGCATGCCCGCGCGCAGGCGGTTGGCGAACACCGCCGAGATCTGGGTCCGGTCCTGGGCCTTTCCTGTCTCCTTTTCGACAATGCTGGCCAGAATAAGCGCCTCATCGGCCGTCTTGAGGGGTACATCGGAGGCCCGCGCGGCCCAGGCGGCGTCGAGTTTCTTGTCCATGGCGCGCATCGCCCGCTGCAGCAGCGCGATGTCGGTGGAGCCCTTGGAATAGGTGTAGGTGTCGGGGAAGAAGCGGCCCTCCGGGTGCAGGCCCGGCTTGCCGAGCCTGGCCATCAGTTCTTCGTCCGCCAGGCCGAAGGTCTCGGGCTTCAGCTGCTCGGCCTTGGCCAGCGCGCTACGCACCTGGCGGAAGTTCCATCCCTCGACCAGCACCAGGCTGCGCGTGGCCTCTTCACCGCGCACCAGCACGTTGAGCAGCGTGCGCGGCGTGATGCCCCGCTCCAGTTCGTAGCTGCCGGCGCGGATCTGCCGGTCCTGGCCCGAGAAGCGGAACCACCAATAGAGAAGCTGCGGCGACACGTCCGTGCCCGTGTCGGCCACTGCCTGCGCGACGCCGCGCGGCGTGGTGCCCGGCTCGACCGAGAGATCGACCGTGGGCGCTGGCAGCTCGAGCGGCTGCTGCAACCACCAAAGCCCTGCCGCGCCGGCGCCCAGCACGATGAAGGCGGCGAGAAGAAAAATGGTGAGGAAGAAGCGGCGCACGGGTCCGATGGAGAAGACGGAGAGGAAGAGACGCGGGGTAGCCCTGCGGACTGAACGGGACGAGGCCGACCATGATAATTCAGCGATGACCTCAGTCGTTCTGAATGGCGTAACAGCCCTCTCCCACCTCGGCGTGATTCGCGCCGAGGGCCCCGAAGCCGCCAACTTCCTCAATGGCCAGCTGACCCAGGACTTCGCACTGCTCGGCGCTTCCGAAGCGCGCCTGGCCGCGCTTTGCACGGCCAAGGGCCGCATGATCGCGAGCTTCATCGGCATCCGGCCCGAGCCCGAGCGCGTGCTGCTGGCCGTGAGCCGCGACATCCTTGCCGTCACCCTGAAGCGGCTTTCGATGTTCGTGCTGCGCGCCAAGGTCAAGCTCAGCGATGCCAGCGAGGAGTTTGCGCTCTACGGCCTGGCCGGGACTGCGCTGACCGCCAATGGCGTCGATGCCGGCGCGGTGCCGGGCCGTTGCAGTCAGATCGGCGACGCCAATGTGGTTTCGCTCTATCCGTCCGACGGCATTCCGCGTGCGTTCTGGATCGCGCCGGCCGGCAGCGCCGCGCCCGAGGGCGCTGCCCTCGACCTCGCGCTGTGGCAATGGAGCGAAGTGCGCAGCGGCATCGTCACCCTGAGCACGCCGATCGTCGAAACCTTCGTGCCGCAGATGCTCAACTACGAATCGGTCGGCGGCGTGAACTTCAAGAAGGGCTGCTACCCGGGCCAGGAGGTGGTGGCGCGCAGCCAGTTCCGCGGCACGCTGAAGCGCCGCACCTACCTCGTGCAGGCCGATGCACCGATCGCCGCGGGCCAGGAGGTCTTTGCCGCCAACGATCCGGAGCAGCCGGTCGGCACCGTGGCGCAGGCCGCGCCGGCGCCGGGCGGCGGGTCGGCCGCGCTGATCTCGATCCAGATCGCGGCGCTCGATGCGGGCGGCCTGCGCGCGGGCGCGCCCGACGGACCGGCGCTCACGGTCGAGCCCCTGCCCTACCCGCTGCTCGAAGACATCTGAGGCCGCGGCCTCGTCAGCAGCAGCGCCCCCTGCCGCTGCCGTAGCGGGCCTGTTGACGTTCGCGGAAGAAGGCCTCGTAGCTCATCGGCGCCTGCTCCGGATGCGTGCGTTCCATGTGGCTCAGGTAGGCGTCGTAGTCCGGCAAGCCCACCATCAGGCGCAGCGTGGCGCCGAGCGAGCGCGCGAGATAGCGCCCGGCTTCCGGCAAGGTGGCGCTCGCCGTTCTCATGCGGCGGCCGACGGCGCCAGCGGCTCGAAGGGCGTCTCGCGCGCGGTCGGCTTGTGGGCCGCGCGCGCCGCAAGACAGGCACGCACGCTGTAGAACAGCACGCTCAGCACCACGAAGATGAAGAGCGCGCACAGCCCGGCGTCGAGCCGGTCGTTGAAGACGATGCGCGCCATGGCCTCGGGCGTTTTGGCCGGCGCGATCAGCACGCCCTGCGCCAGCCCGTCGGCGTACTTCGCGGCATGGGACAGGAAGCCGACCTTGGGGTCCGCCGAGAAAATCTTCTGCCAGCCCGCCGTCAGCGTGCACACCAGCAGCCAGGCGGCCGGCAGGATCGCGACCCAGGCGTAGCGTTCGCGCTTCATGCGAAACAGCACCACCACGCCCAGCATCAGCGCCACCGCGGCCAGCATCTGGTTGGAGATACCGAACAGCGGCCACAGCGTGTTGATGCCGCCCAGCGGATCGACCACGCCCTGGTAGAGGAAGTAGCCCCAGGCGCCGACGCAGAGGAAGGTCGCGATCAGGTTGGCGACCATCGAGTCGGTGCGCTTCAACGCCGGCACGAAGCTGCCCAGCAGGTCCTGCAGCATGAAGCGCCCGGCACGCGTGCCCGCATCCACCGCGGTCAGGATGAACAGCGCCTCGAACAGGATCGCGAAGTGGTACCAGAAGGCCATCATGGCCGGCCCGCCGATGGCCTGGTGCAGGATGTGCGCCATGCCCACCGCGAGCGTCGGCGCACCGCCGGCGCGGCCGAGGATGGTGCTTTCGCCCACGTCCTTCGCGGTCTGGACCAGCATCTCGGGCGTGATCACGAAGCCCCAGCTCGAAATGGTCTGCGCCACCGCCGCCGGCGTGTTGCCGACCAGTGCGGCCGGGCTGTTCATCGCGAAATAGACGCCCGGCTCGATGCAGGCGGCGGCCACCAGCGCCATCACCGCGACGAAGGACTCGGCCAGCATGCCGCCATAGCCGATGAAGCGTGCATGGCGCTCGTTGTCGAGCATCTTCGGCGTGGTGCCCGAGGAGATCAGCGCATGGAATCCCGACACCGCGCCGCAGGCGATGGTGATGAAGAGGAAGGGAAACAGGCTGCCCGACCACACCGGACCATTGCCTTGAGCGAACTGCGTGATGGCAGGCATCTGCAGCGTCGGCGCGACGAAGACGATGCCGATCGCCAGCGCGACGATGGTGCCGATCTTCAGGAAGGTCGAGAGGTAGTCGCGCGGCGCCAGCAGCAGCCACACCGGCAGGCTGGCGGCGATGAAGCCGTAGCCGATCAGCATCCAGGTCAGCGCCTTGCCGTCGAAGGTGAAGAGCGGCGCCCAGGTCGCGCTCTGCGCCACCGCCTGGCCGCCGAAGATCGCCAGCATCAAGAGCACGAAGCCGATCACCGAGATCTCGCCGATGCGCCCCGGCCGGATGTAGCGCAGGTAGACGCCCATGAAGACCGCGACCGGAATCGTGGCCGCCACCGTGAAGGTGCCCCACGGCGATTCGGCCAGCGCCTTGACCACGATCAGCGCCAGCACCGCGAGGATGATGATCATGATCATGAAGGTGCCGAAGAGCGCGATCAGGCCCGGCACCGTGCCCATCTCCTGCTTGATCAGGTCTCCGAGCGAGCGGCCGTCGCGCCGCGTCGAGATGAAGAGCACGATGAAGTCCTGCACCGCGCCGGCGAACACCACGCCGGCCAAGATCCACAGCAGGCCCGGCAGGTAGCCCATCTGCGCGGCGAGCACCGGCCCGACCAGCGGACCGGCACCCGCGATGGCCGCGAAGTGGTGGCCGAACAGCACGTTCTTGTCGGTCGGCACGTAGTCGAGCCCGTCGTTGTGGCGATGTGCCGGCGTCTTGCGATTGCCGTCCAGACGGAGCACGCGCTCGGCGATGAAGAGGCTGTAGTAGCGGTACGCGATTAGGTAGGTGCAGATCGCTGCGATCACGACCCACAAGGCGCTGATCGCCTCGCCGCGGGCCAGTGCCACGGTTCCCAGCGCGAATGCGCCGATCACGGCCACGACGAGCCACACCAGGTGGCGGCGGATGCTGTGCATGCGGATGTCTCCTTGATTTGAACCCCGGGAGTTTGGCGAGCCTTGGCCGCGCCGGCATCCGTCACACCGCGCGGATCGCCCACGTGGCATTGCGTAATGGGAAACCCTAGTTCCAGGAACACCAAGCCTGGGGGAGAGCTATTTGATGCGTGCGTGCTCCACCGCGTACTTGATCAGCTCGGCCTGCCCTTCGATGCCGAGCCGGCGTTTGATGCTCTGGCGGTGCGCCTCGATCGTGCGCACGCTCAAGCCCAGCTCGCGCGCGATCTGCTTGCTCGACTGGCCGCGGCCCAGCGCCGACAGGATCTCGCTCTCGCGCGGCGTGAGCAGCGGCTTGGGCGCCTGGTTGCGGAACAGCCGCTGCGAAACAGCCGGGCTCAGGAAAGTGCCGCCGGCCGAGACCGCATCGATGGCGGCGACGATCTCGGCCGCCGGTGCATCCTTCAGCACATAGCCGCGCGCGCCGGCCTGCAGGGCCTGCTGCACGTACTCGGGGTTGTCGTACATGCTGAGCATCACCACGCGCACCGCGGGCTGCCGCTGCTGCAGCAAAGCCGCGAGCTCGATGCCGTTCATGTCCTTCATGCCGACATCGGCCAGCACGAGATCGGGCTGCAGTCGCTCGATCAGCACCAGGGCTTCGGCGGCGCTGCCGGCTTCGCCGACGATCTCGATGCCCGGCAGCGGATCGAGGCGCGCGCGCAGGCCGTCGCGCACCAGTGGATGGTCGTCGACGAGGAACAGGCGAACCGCGGATGGCTGCGTCATGCGAGCTCCAGGCTGTGCGCCGGCACATCGGCCACGATGGTCGTTCCGCCGCTGCCGGATCGCATTTCGAGCCGTCCACCGACCGAGGCCACGCGCTCGCGCATGTTGCGCAGCCCGATGCCGCGCTTCGGGTCCAGTTGCATGGCTTCCACGTCGAAGCCGACGCCGTCGTCGGCCACCTCGAGCCGCACGCGATCGTCCGAGAAATCGAGCGCGATGCGCACCTGCCGCGCCTGCGCGTGCTTGCGCACGTTGGTCAATGCTTCCTGCGTCACGCGGAACAGTGCGGTCTTCACTTCCTCCGTCAGCTCGCGCGGCAAGCCTTCGACGGCGACCGCCGCATGGACAGCGCCCTCCTCGCCGAACTCGGCCGCAAGCCGCTCGAGCGCGGCCGGCAGCCCCAGCGTGTCGAGCAAGGCCGGCCGCAGCCGGTGCGAGATGCGCCGCACTTCGGCGAGCGACTCGTTGAGCCGCTGCAGGGCTTTACCGAGCGCCGGCGGCGCGTTCTGCTGCGCGCGCTCCAGCGCATCGACGGCCGATTCGATCAAGAGCTTGGCCGACACCAGCGTCTGGCTGGTGCCGTCGTGCAGCTCGCGCGCGAGATGGCCACGCTCCTCTTCCTGCGACTGCACGACCTGGCGCGCCAGGAGCCGCAGCTTGGCTTCGGCGATGCGGTGCTCGCTCAGGTTCAGCAGCAGGCCGGTGGCGCTCACCACACCCAGGCACAGCGCGGCGATGCCGGCGATCCACAGCATGGTGGTGGTCACGTTGAGGCTCACCTGCCGGTCCAACGTCTGCATCGTCGCCTCGATGTCGTCGAGGTACAGGCCGGTGCCGACCATCCAGTTCCAGCGCGGCAGCGCCGTCACGTAGCCGAGCTTGGGCGCGGTCTGCGCGCTCGAGGGCTTGCGCCACTGGTACTCGACGTAGCCGCCGCCTGCGCGGGCCCGCGCGAGCAGGTCCTGGATCGTGAAGCGCCCCTGCGAATCGCGCAGCTCCCACAGGTTCCGGCCGACCAGGTCGGGCTGGCGCGAGTGCATGAGCGAGCGGCCCTGCAGGTCGTAGACGAAGAAGTAGCCGTCGTCGCCGTAGTCGAGCGCGGCAAGCCGGCGCAGGGCCTCGGTGCGCGTCGCCTCGTCGTCCAGCCCTGCGTCGTACAGCGGCCGCACGGTGCTGAGGGCCAGTTCGACATAGCTGCGCAGTTCGCTGCGCCGCTGTGCCATGTAGGTCTGCTCGATCAGGGCGCGTTCACGCTGTGCCAGGTCGCGCTCCTGGTGGCGCACTGCGAGCGCCACCAGCACCAGCGCGATCAGGAGCGGCGCGACGGCGAGCGCAACGATCTTGGTGCGGAGATTCATGGGGCGGCAAGACTACCACCCCTGTCGCTCGCGCTTTCAAGCCAGTTTCAGAAGTTCCGCGGCGAGTTCATTCGGCATGTCGACCATCACGTCGTGGCTGACCGGCATCTTCAGGACACGCCAGCCGGCCGCGCCATCGACCTTGGCCGCGAAATAGCGGAACGGACTCGGATCCCAGCCATCGGCCAGGATGTAGAGCCGGCTCGCCATCGTGTCGACGGCGCCGGTGAGCAGCAGCGGCATCTCGAAGGTCGCCAGCGCCTGCGGCCGGCACAGGCGGTCGACGCGGTCACGGTTGCCCTGCGCGATGTTGAACGCTTCGGCCGGAATCGGCTGCATCAGCCCGCTGTTGCCGGACAGCGCCGTGCCGCGAAAAGCGCCCAGGAACTGCGCCGCCACTTCGGGCGCGAGCGCCTTCGACAGCAGGCCGTTGAGCGAGTCGCCGTTCTCGGGCACGAAGGCATCGAGGTAGACCAGCGAACGCACCTTGTCGCTCATGCGGTCGGCCACGCCGGTGATGACCATGCCGCCGTACGAGTGGCCGACCAGGATCACGTCCTGCAGCTCTTCCCATTCGATGCAGCCGCAGACGTCGCGGATGTGCGTCTCGAGCGTGATGTTTTCCGCCGACTGGTGGAAGCGCTCGCCGACGCCGGTGTGCGTGGGCGTGAACACCGTATGCCCGGCCGCGCGCAATGCCTGCGCCGTCTCGCGCCAACACCAGCCGCCATGCCAGGCGCCATGAACCAGAACGAAATTGGCCATGCTGAATCCTCGAAGAAAAGGAAGCCGGAATATTGGTTGGTGAACGGACCACCTGCCACGGGGTATTCCCGGCAGCGTGGTCTGCGCCGCTCAGGAAGCCGAATCCTCGATGAACTGCTCCAGCAGCCGCTTGAGCTGCTGTGTCTTGCGCGGGCCCAGTGCTTCCTCGATGGCCCCATGATGAGCATCCACGCTGGCCTTGAGCCGCGCCACGGTCTCCAGGCCCAGATCGCTGATGTAGACAACGACCTTGCGGCTGTCCACACTGTCGGCGGCGCGCAGCACCAGGCCGCGGTTGACCAGCTTGTCGATGTTCTTGGTCAGCGCCGGATGGTTCAGAAGCACCGCCTGCGCCAGCTCGCCCATCGAACGCCCTCTTTCGTCCGACAGGACTTGGAGGATGCGCCAGTGCTCTTCGGTCACTTCTTCGGCGGCGATGGATTGTGCCAGGCCGATGCGCATCTGCCGGTTGGCCGAGGCCAGCAGGAATGCCAGGTAACTGGAGATGTTTTCAGTGGGCATGGTTAGTGCATCGAGTCGGAACGCAGGCGCTTATTTTAGGACCGATCTATTTCCTTGGAAAGGATCGGTGCATGCTGCGTGGCGTTTGGTCATCCGGCGCCATCTTGGTGCACCCCCTGGAGCAACTCATGGCGTCAATATCCGCAAGTCCGGGCCCGATGGGATTCGCCGCACGCCCGCGCAGGCCACCGCAGCATGATCTGCGCATCGCCCTGTGCGTCCCCTTGGGCGGAACGGTGGGCATCTGGGGGCCTTCCGCCCTGGCATCGGCGCGGCTGGCTGTCGCCGAGCTCAACCAGCGCGCCGGCATCAACGGCCAGGCCTGCCAGCTGCTGACCATCAACGCGGCGGACGATGCGCCGGACCTCGAGCGCACGCTTCTGGAGCTGGTGGAAAACGACGATGTCGATGCGCTGATCGGCATGCACACCAGCGCCGTGCGGCAACGCATCCTGGCGGCAGTCGGCGGACAGCTACCCTTCGTCTACACGCCCTTGTACGAAGGCGGGGAACACACGCCCGGGGTGTTTGCCATCGGCGAGACCACGGCGAGCCAACTGCGTCCGGCCATCGCATGGCTGGGCCGGCACCAGCGGCCAAAGCGCTGGATGTTCATCGGCAACGACTACGTGTGGCCGCATGTGTCGCATGCGATGGCCCGCGACTACGTCGCCGAGACGGGCGGCACGGTGGTGGGCGAAAGGTACCTGCCCCTGGGCACCAGCGACTACGCGGAGGTGTTGTCGCAGTTGCGCCGAAGCCGTGCGGATGCGGTGCTGCTCTCGCTGATCGGCCAGGACGCGATCGAGTTCAACCGGGCCTTCGGGCGCGAAGGGCTGGCGCGCGACATGGTGCGGCTGTCCTGCGCCATCGGCGAGAACGAACTGCTGGGAATCGGCGCCGACAACACCGACAACCTCTATGTCGCCTGCGGCTACTTCGCCACGCTCGACACCGACGACAACCTCGCATTCAAGGAGCGCTACTACGGCCATTTCGGCGAACGCGCGCCGACGCTGAACACCTTCGGCCAGTCGACCTATGAAGGGGTGCACTTCCTCGCGGAACTGCTGGGGCGCGAGGCCGCGCCCTGGACCGATTTCCGCCGTCTGGGCGATGAGCCCTTTCACTACCGCAGCGCGCGCGGCGCCGTGTACGCCGGCGGACAGGCCTGCAAGGTGCCGATCTATCTCGCCCAGGCCGAAGGCCACCACTACAAGGTGATCGCGCGCCTTTGAATAACGTGCCACAGAGGGATTCCGATCCCTTTTTTATTTTCCAAGGCAAGCAAAATGCTTGACCAGGAAAATAAAATCTCCCACACTGACTGCCGATCGACGTCTTATTCACGGAGTCCCGCCATGGCAGTCAAACGCCCCACCCTCGCCCAGCTCGACCAGGTCGCCCTGGATCTCGGCATCCATCTCTCGCCCGAGCAACTGAGCACCTACAACACCCTGTTGCAAGGCAACTTCGACGCCTACGACGTAGTCGACGAGATGCCCGATTTCCTGCCGCAGGTGAGCTATGCCCGCACGCCCGGCTACCGCCCGACGGGCGAAGAAAACAAGTACGGCGCGTGGTATGTGAAGACCACCGTCAGGGGCGCCGCCAGCGGCAAGCTGCTGGGCAGGACGGTCGTGCTCAAGGACAACGTCTGCCTGGCCGGCGTGCCGATGATGAATGGCGCGTCGACCTTCGAAGGCTATGTGCCGAATGTGGACGCCACGGTCGCGACCCGGCTGCTCGACGCCGGCGCCACCATCGTCGGCAAGGCGGTCTGCGAGTACTTCTGCTTCTCCGGCGGCTCCCACACCAGCGCCACCGGCCCGGTGCACAACCCGCATCGCATGGGCTACTCGGCGGGCGGCTCCTCGTCGGGCTCGGCCGCCCTGGTCGCCGCCGGCGAGGTCGACATGGCGATCGGCGGCGACCAGGGCGGCTCGATTCGCATGCCGGCCTCGTTCTGCGGCATCTACGGCATGAAGGCCACGCACGGCCTGGTGCCCTACACCGGTGTGATGCCGATCGAACTGACGATCGACCACACCGGGCCGATGACGGCCAGCGTGAGCGACAACGCATTGATGCTCGAAGTCCTCGCCGGCCCCGACGGGCTCGACCCGCGCCAGCATGCGGGCCAGACGGCGAAGCCCTACACCGAACTGATGAAGGAAGGCGTGAAGGGCCTGAAGATCGGCATCGTCACCGAAGGTTTCGGATGGCCGCAATCCAGCGAAGCGGTCAACGACAAGGTCCGCAAGGCCGCCCAATGGTTCACCCGCCTCGGCGCCAGCGTGTCGGAGATCTCGGTGCCGATGCACAGCGTGGGTCCGGCCATCTGGCTGCCGATCGCCGCCGAAGGCGCGACGCAGCAGATGATGAAAGACAACGGCCACGGCTTCAACTGGAAGGGCCTCTACGTCACCAGCATGGTCGACCATCACGCTGGCTGGAAGGAGCGTGCCGACGAGCTGTCCGAGACGCTCAAGATCACGATGATCCTCGGCGAATACTTCATCAAGCACTATCGCGGCCACTACTACGCCAAGGCCCAGAACCTGTCGCGCCAGCTCGCGCAGGCCTACGACGCCGCCTTGGCGGACGTCGACCTGCTGCTGATGCCGACGCTGCCCATCACCTCGACGCCGATCCCGAAGCCGGGCGCGCCGATCGAGGAAGTGATCCAGCGCGCCTTCGAGGTCCTGCCCAACACCTGCGCGTTCGACATCACCGGCCACCCCGCGATGAGCCTGCCCTGCGGCCTGGTCGACGGCCTGCCGGTCGGCATGCAGCTGGTCGCGAAGCACTACGACGAGGCCACGATCTACCGCGCCGCCTATGCCTTCGAGCAGGCTGGTGACTGGAAGTCGATCTGATCCCCCTGCTTCCCACTCTTTACTCATTGCCTGGAGTTCAAGCACCATGGACCGACGTTCCTTCATCAAGGCCTCCGGCCTGACCCTGGCCGGCACCACCGGCCCCCTGCTTCCGCTGGCCGCGCTGGCCGCCGACGAGATGCTGATCGGCAGCATCCACGACCTGTCGGGCGGGCTGGACATCTACGGCAAGCCCATGGCGGACTGCCTGACGCTGGCCGTTGAGGAGCAGAACGCCGCCGGCGGCCTGCTTGGCAAGAAGCTCAAGCTGATGAGCTACGACCCGCAGTCGAACATGCAGATGTACGCGCAGTTCGCGCAGCAGGCGGCGCTGAAGGACAAGGTCGCGGTGCTGCACGGCGGCATCACCTCGGCCTCGCGCGAGGTGATCCGCCCGGTGCTGGACCGCTACCGCACCGTCTACTTCTACAACACGCAGTACGAAGGCGGCGTGTGCGACCGCAACACCTTCTGCACCGGCGTGACGCCGGCGCAGACGGTCGCCAAGCTGGTGCCCTATGCGATGTCCAAGTGGGGCAAGAAAGTCTACGTGGTCGCGGCCGACTACAACTACGGCCAGATCACCTCGCAGTGGGTGAAGAAGTTCGTGCAGGACAACGGCGGCTCGGTGGCTTCCATCGATTTCTTTCCGCTCGACGTGACCAACTTCGGCCCGACCATCTCCAAGATCGAGGCCGCCAAGCCCGACATGGTGGTGTCGGCGCTGGTGGGCGGCGCGCACATCTCGTTCTATCGCCAATGGGCCGCGGCCGGGCTGCAGAAGAAGATTCCGCTGGCCTCCACCACCTTTGCCGGCGGCAACGAGCACATCGTGCTGTCGCCGGCCGAAACCGACGGCTTCCTGGTCTCCTACAACTACTTCCAGAACCTCGACTCGCCCGACAACAAGGCCTTCAAGGAGCGCTTCTACAAGCGCTTCGGGAAGGACTACCCCAACATCACCGAGCTCGCGATGGGCACCTACCAGGGCTTCAAGCTCTGGGCCGAGGGCGTCAGGAAGGCCGGCACGCTGGACCGCAACAAGCTGCTCGACGCGCTCGAATCCGGCATCTCGATCCAGGGGCCCAGCGGCAAGGTCTCGCTCGATCCGGCCACCCACCACTGCGTGCTCAACGTGAGCATCGCCGAGGTCAAGAACAAGCAGCTGGAGATCGTCAAGACGTTCGAGCAGCAGCAGCCAAGCGACACCAGCGCGGTCTGCAACCTCGTGAAGAACCCGAAGGACAACCAGCAGTACGTGATCAAGCTCTGAGTGCCATGGATCTTGTCGCTGTCGTCGCCGTACAGGTGCTCTATGCCGTCGCCAGCCTGGTGATCATCTCCGCCGGGCTGGCGGTCATCTTCGGGATGATGCGGGTGATCAATCTGGCCCACGGCGAATTCATGATGCTGGGGGCCTACGGCACCATCTGGTCGATCGGGCTCGGCATCAACCTCTGGATCGCGGTGCTGGTGGTGGCACCGATCGCGGTCGGGTTGATCGGCATCGTGCTGGAGCGCCTCTTCATCCGGCACCTGTACGGCCGCATGGTGGACACGATGCTGGCCACCTGGGGCCTGTCGCTGCTGCTGGTGGGCATCGTCACCTCGATCGCCGGCAACACCACGGCGGGAGTGTCGGCGCCGCTCGGCAGCTTCATGATCGGCAGCTACTCGGTGAGCGGCTACACGCTGGTGATCATCGCGGTGGCCGCGGTGCTGGCGGCGGCGCTGCGCTGGGTGCTCACGCGCACCCAGCTCGGCCTGATCGCGCGCGGCACCATGCAGAACCCCGCCATGGCCGATGCGCTGGGCATCAGCCCGAGCAAGGTCTACTCGGTGACCTTCGCGGTGGGCGCGGCGCTGTCCGGCCTGGCCGGCGGACTGATGGCGCCGCTGACCGGCGTGGTACCGACCATGGGCGCGGCCTTTGTCGCCAAGGCCTTCATCACCGTGATCGGCGGCGGCCCGGCCATCTTGGCCGGCCTCGTGAGCGCCTCCACGCTGTTCGGCTTCATCAACCAGGTCAGCACCTTCCTCGCCACGCCGGTCATCGGCGAAGTGGCTTTGCTGCTGGCCGCCATCGTCATGCTGCGCCTGCTGCCGCAGGGCATCACCGGACGCTTCTTCAAGGGATCGCTGTGAGCCAGAAATTCGCTCAATCGTGGGTGAGCGCGGCAGCCTGCCTGCTGATCGGCATCGCGCTGCTGTTCGGGCTGCCCGGCGTGCTGGACGACTTCATGCTGCTGCAGGTCACGATCTACGTCGTGATGTCGATCCTCGGCGTGAGCCTGGGCTTCATCTGGGGCTTCGGCGGCATCCTTTGCTTCGGGCAGGCGGCCTTCTTCGGCCTGGGCGCATACGTCTATGCGATCGCGGTCATCAACATGGGCGACAGCAGCGTGCCCTTTCTGCTGGCCATCGTGCTGCCGGCGCTGTTCGCCGCGCTGCTGGGCTACGTGATCTTCTACGGCAGGCTGTCCGACGTCTACATGGGCGTGATCACGCTGACCGTGACGCTGATCCTGTTCAACCTGATCAACTCCACCGCAGGGCCGGAATGGAAGATCGGCAGCGCGCCGCTCGGCGGCTTCAACGGCATCCCGGCGATCCCGCCGCTCAACGCGCCGGGCAACCTCGACGAAGTCATCACGCCGCGCGGCATGTTCAACCTGTCGATGGCGGCGCTGCTGGTGGTCTACCTCGGACTGCGCGTGCTGATCAGTTCCAAGATCGGCCGCGTGATCATCGCCAGCAAGGAGAACGAGCAGCGCGTGCTGCTGCTGGGCTACGACGCCCGCGCCTACAAGCTCTTCGCCTTCACGCTGGGCGGCGCCATCGCCGGGCTGGCGGGCTGCCTGTTCGCCAACTGGGGCGCGTTCACCAGCCCGACGATCTTCGGCCTCGCGCAGTCGGCGCAGATCATCATCTGGGTCATCGTCGGCGGCCTCGGCACGCTGATCGGCCCGGTGGTCGGCTGCGTCGCGATCCAGTGGCTGACCACGCAGATCGGCACGCAGCAGACCTTCAACGCCAACCTGGTGCTCGGCGCCATCCTGATGGTGTTCGTCCTGATGGTGCCCAAGGGCATCGTGCCTAGCCTCGGCCTGGTCATCGACTGGCTGCTGCAGCGCCGCCCGCGCCGCCCGCACCGCGAAGAAGCGCTGCCGCAGGCACAGGAAGCCCGCACGTGACCCCGCTGATCGAAACCCGCAACCTGAACGTGCGCTTCGGCGGCGTGCATGCCACGCGTGATGTGAACTTCACGCTGGCGGAGACCGAGCTGCGCTGCGTGATCGGCCCCAACGGCGCCGGCAAGAGCACCTTCTTCAAGCTGCTGACCGGGCAGGTCAAACCCAGCTCGGGGCAGATCTTCTTCCGCGGACAGGACATCTCCAGGATGCGCGCCCACGACCCGGGCCGCCTGGGCATCGGCATCAAGACCCAGGTGCCCAGCCTGTTCAACGGCCTGAGCGTGTGGGAGAACATCTGGCTCTCGGCGCGCCGCGTCAACAGCGCGCGGCAGGCCGAGCGCGTGACCCGCGAGACGCTGGAGCGCGTCGGCATGACTGCCTACAAGGACGCCCTGGCCGGCGTGCTCGCGCACGGCCTGCGGCAGTGGGTCGAGATCGGCGTGGTAATCGCCGCCGACCCGCCGTTGATCCTGCTCGACGAACCGGCCGCCGGCATGAGCGACGGCGAAGTGGCGCGCACGGCCGAACTCATCCTCGAGATCAACCAGCGCCACGCGCTCGTGGTGGTGGAACACGACATGAACTTCATCCGCATGATCGCGAAGAAGGTGACCGTGCTGCACCAAGGCGCGATCATCAAGGAAGACTCGCCGGACCGCATCATGAGTGACCCGCTGATCCAGCAGATCTACCTCGGCAAGAAACCGCACTAGGACCTGTTTGCCCATGCTAAAGACCCGCGGTCTCTGCGCCGGTTACGGCGCAATCCCCGTGCTGCACGACATCACGCTGTCCATCGCAGCCGGCGAGTCGATCGGCATCCTCGGCCACAACGGCATGGGCAAGACCACGCTGCTGCGCACGTTGATCGGCGCGCTTCACGCCACGGCGGGCGCGGTCGAATTCACCGGCGAGGACGTGACCCGCATGGCGCCCAACGTCCGGGCGCGCCTCGGCATGGCCTACGTGCCGCAGGGCCGCCAGATCTTCCCGACGCTGAGCGCGATGGACAACCTGCGCATGGGCCTGGTCAAGACCGGCGAGAAGTCGCTCGCGCATGTGGAATCCCTGCTCGAACACTTCCCGCGCCTGAAGCCGCTGCTCGACCGGCCGGGCGGCTCGCTCTCCGGCGGCGAGCAGCAGCTGCTGGCACTGGCGCGCGCGCTGGCCGGCAAGCCCAGCCTGCTGCTGCTGGACGAGCCGACCGAAGGCATCCAGCCGTCCATCATCGAAGAGATCGCCGAGACGCTGGCTTCGCTGCGCAAGCGCATGAAGCTCACCATCGTGCTGGTGGAGCAAAACCTGGACTTCATCGCCGCGGTCTCGCAGCGCGTGCTGGTCATCAAGCGCGGCCAGATCGGCGGCGAGATTCCGCGCGAGCACCTGGGCGACCTGGAGATCATGAGCCAGTACGCCGGCGTACACGGCTGAGAAGCTTTTTTTAGAGCTTGCGTCGCATCTCGATGTGCGCGATGCCCGCTTCCTCGAAGGGCTCGCCGTGCGGCAGATAGCCGAGCCGCGTGTAGAAGGCTTCGGCGCTGCGTTGCGCGTGCAGCGCCACCTCGTGGTCGCCGCGCGCCTTGGCAGCTTCCTCGAGCGCGCGCAGTACGGCGGCGCCATGGCCGCCGCTGCGCAGGGTGCGGTGCACGGCCATGCGGCCGATGCGGCTCAGGCCATCGGCGTCTGCGATCAATCGCCCGGTCGCGATCACCTGGCCGATGCGGTTGCGCGCCACCGCATGCACGGCGGTCTCGTCGTGCGCGTCCCACTCGAGTTCCTTGGGGATGCGCTGCTCCTCGATGAAGACGCTGCGACGTACTGCGCCGGCGCCCTCGCCCAGCTGCGCCCAGCTGCCGGTCGCGACCTCGCGCATCGTCTCGCCGGCCTCGTAGGCGGTGAAGATCTCGCGCAGCAGCGGCGGCACCGGCTTGGAGGTCTGCGTGGCCGGATCGGCGAACACGTAGACCAGCTCGCAGCTCACCAGCAGCTCGTCGCCGCGGAACAGCCCGCCGTGGAACACGATCGACGAATTGCCCACGCGCACGCACTTCATCGCGACCTCGAGCATGTCGTCCACGCGTGCGGAGGCGTTGAATTCGATGGTGGCCTTGCGCACGTAGAGGTCGCCGCCGAGCGCATTCATCGCCTCCTCGTAGGGCAGCGCCAGCGCGCGCCAGTAGTCGGCGATGGCGGTGTCGAAGTACATCAGGTAGTGGGCGTTGAAGACGATCTTCTGCATGTCGACTTCGGCCCAGCGCACGCGCAGGCGGTGGAAAAAGCGGAAGTCGGTCTTCTTGTGCTGGGTCTCGGTGCTCATGGGGTGCTCATGGTTGCAATGCTTCCTTCAATGCGCGGGCCGCGTCGGCGTGCGCCTGCAGCGCCTCGGGGATGGCGCGGCCCATTTTGACGAATTCGTGGATCACGCCGCGGTAGATCTCCAGATCGACCGCCACGCCCGCCGCGCGCAGCTTGTCGGCATAGGCGATGCCCTCGTCGACCACGGGGTCGCATTCGGCCAGGCCGATCCAGGCCGGTGCGACGCCGTCCACGTCCTCGGCCTTGAGCGGCGCGAAGCGCCAGTCCTCGCGCTCGGCCTGCGTGTTCAGGTACTGGGCGAAGAACCAGGTGATGAGCGGCTCGTCGAGCAGCGGGCCGGCGGCGAAGCGCCGGTGCGAAGCCGTGTCCTGGTGCGAAGTCGTGCCCGGATAGAAGAGCATCTGCAAGGCGAGCGGCAAGCCGGCGTCGCGCGCAAGGATGGCGCACACCGCGGCCAGCGTGCCGCCGGCGCTGTCGCCGCCGACCGCGATGCGCGTGCCGTCGAGGCCCAGTTCGCCAGCCTGCTTCGCGAGGAACTGCAGCGCGTCCCATGCGTCGTTCGACGCCGTCGGGAACTTGTGCGCGGGCGCCAGCCGGTAGTCGAGCGAGATCACCGCGCAGCCGCTCTTCTGGCTCAGCACGCGGCACAGCGTGTCGTGGGTCGCGACGCTGCCGACCGTGAAGCCGCCGCCGTGGAAGAACAGCAGCACCGGCAGCACGGCGCGCGAGGGCGCATAGAGCCGCGCCGGCAGCGCATGGCCGTCGCGCGCGGGCAGCGTGAAGTCTTCGATGCGTTCGAGTTGCGGCTTCGGCACCTCGAGCACGCCGGCGCCCTTCTCGTAGGCAGCCCGGGCCTCCACGGGCGTCAGGGTGTAGAACGGCGCTTGATGGGCACGCGCCATCCGGTCGACCACGCCGGTCATCTTGGGAGTCAGCGTTGGCGCAAGGGTTTGGCTCATGGGCAAGAGAGGCGGCAGTTGTTAAATTGGAAGGCCCGCATCGTACCGTTCACACCCCATGGCCCTCATCCAGTACCTCACCCAGATCCAGTTCGAATTCGGCGCCGTCAAGCTGCTGGGCAGCGAGTGCGCGCGCGTCGGCATCACGCGGCCGCTGGTCGTCACCGACGCCGGCGTGCGCGCGGCCGGCGTGCTGCAGAAAGCGCTCGATGCGCTCGGCGAGCTGCCGGTCACGGTGTTCGACCAGACCCCGTCCAACCCCACCGAGGCCGCCGTGCGCGCCGCTGCGGCGATGTACCGCGAAGGGCGCTGCGACGGCTTGATCGCCGTCGGCGGCGGCTCGGCCATCGATTGCGCCAAGGGCGTCGCGATCGCGGCCACGCACGAGGGGCCGCTCAAGACCTACGCCACCGTTGAAGGCGGCTCGCCGAAGATCACCGAGCGCGTGGCGCCGATCATCGCGGTGCCCACTACCAGCGGCACCGGCAGCGAGGTGGCGCGTGGCGCGATCGTGATCGTGGACGACCATCGCAAGCTCGGCTTCCACAGCTGGTCGCTGATGCCCAAGGCCGCGATCTGCGATCCCGAGCTCACGCTGGGCCTGCCGCCGCGGCTCACCGCCGCCACCGGCATGGACGCCATCGCGCACTGCATGGAGACCTTCATGTCGGCCGCCTTCAATCCGCCGGCCGACGGCATCGGCCTCGACGGGCTGCAGCGCGCCTGGGCCTACATCGAGCGCGCCACCAAGGACGGCAGCGACCGCGAGGCGCGCCTCAACATGATGAGCGCGTCGATGCAGGGCGCGCTGGCCTTCCAGAAGGGACTGGGCTGCGTGCATTCGCTGAGCCACAGCCTGGGCGGCATCGACCCGCGCCTGCACCATGGCACGCTCAACGCTCTCTTCCTGCCGGCCGTGATCCATTTCAACGCGGGCGCGGAATCGGTGCAGAAGGACCAGCGCCTGCAACGCATGGCGCAGGCCATGCACCTCGACTCGGCCGGCGATCTCGGCACGGCCATCCGCGACATGAACGCGCGGATCGGCCTGCCCAAGGGCCTGGCCGAGGTCGGTGTCACCCCTGCCATCTTCGAGCAGGTGATCGACGGCGCGCTGGCCGACCACTGCCACAAGACCAACCCGCGCGTCGCGACGCGGGAGGACTACCGCGAGATGCTCGAAGCCTCGATGTAGGGGGCCCGGCCCAGCCAGCGGCCAAGGCGATGACGCGTTACGCCCCGATCTCGTAAAGGTATAGTGCGCCCAAAAAATAGGGAGGGCGACAAGTGGATGTGTGGACACTGTATGTGCTGCTCGGCATAGGAGCCGGGTTGCTGTCGGGAATGCTCGGGGTCGGGGGCGGTCAAGTGGTGGTGCCCGGGCTTCTTTACATCTTTCACCACAAGGGCCTCGCTCCCGTCGTTGCGGTCCATATGGCGTTGGGCACCTCGCTCGCCACGATCGTCATCACCTCAATCTCATCTGCGATTTCCCATCACCGCCGTGGGTCGGTCAGCTGGGATCTGGTTCGCAGGCTCGCGCCCGGCATCGTGATCGGCGCGGTGATCGGCGGGCTCATGTCGGGACTGTTCCCGGCGCGGGTCTTGCGGATCTCATTCGGCGTCTTCTTGTTGATCCTCGCGGTGCAGATGGCTTTTTCACTGCGGCCTTCACCCCAGCGAGTGCTACCCGGTGTGCTAGGAACCACGACCACCGCAAGCTTGATCGGCTGGACATCGGCCATCGTCGGGGTCGGCGGTGGCAGCATGGTCGTGCCCTTTCTCGCCTGGTGCAACGTGAACATGAAGTCCGCTGTTGGCACAGCGTCCGCCTGCGGCGCTCCGCTGGCCCTGGCCGGGATGATCGGCTTCGTGGTCGCGGGCTGGGGGCAAGCCGATCTTCCTGCTCATAGCGTCGGCTACATCTATTGGCCGGCATGGTTGGGCATATCGATCTGCAGCCTTGCCTTCACGCCGCTGGGAGCGTTGATTTCGCACAGACTCCCGGTAGACACGCTCAAACGCGTTTTCTCGGTGTTCCTCGCGATCGCCGGCATACGCATCTTGCTTTAGCGTTTTGTGCACAGGGAGTAAGAACAATGAATTTCGATACGACGTCTGCCTTCTTGGCCGCAGTGCGTGCCGTTGGAGCGACAGATGCGGGATATGCGCATGCGGACCGTCGCAGGAGGTGCATCAGAAGTTCAGATGCTCGAAGCCTCGATGTAGGGGGCGTCGGCTTCTGCACTACCAGCGCAGCTTGATGCCGAGGGAGGCCTGCACGGAGGACTTGACGGTGGCCTCGCCGCCGATGTTCCACAGGTGGCCGATCTCGCCGTACAGGCTGGTGGCCGGCGTCAGCGCCAGCGTCGCTCCTGCGGCCGCTTCGGCCGCGCTGTAGCTGGCCGCGCTTGCAATCGCCGTCGTGCCCGCCGGGCCGACGAAGCTGACCACGTCGTCGCCGAAGCTCGCCCGGTAGATGTTCAGTCGCGCGTAGGGCTGCAGCCGTCCGGCGCCGGTCGCGATGTCACCCTTGACGCGCACGCCCACGCGGGCGATCCAGCCGCCCGCTGCATCGTGGCGCACCTGCGCACCACTGAGCGTCGTGTCGTCCGGGCGCAGGCGTTGATAGATCAGCTGCGCCTGCGGCTCGATGCTCCAGCGCTCGTTGAGCGCGAAGGGCTTGCCCGTTTCGATCGAGGCGGCGAAGCTGCTGGCCTTGCCCGAGATGCTCGGGTTGATGTCCGGGCGCACGGTGTAGCGCTGGCGGGCGCCAGTGTGGCCGCGAAGCGTTCGTTTAGCCAGCGAGAACGGCGCGGGAAAGCCAGGTGCGAAAGGCCTGCATCGCGGGACTCGGCGCCTTCGAGCGCAGCCGCGTGAGCCAGTAGCTCCCGGTCATCACCTCGATCGCCAGCGGCCGCACCAGCCGGCCCTCGCCCAGCTCGCGCTCGAACATCGAGGCCGGTGCAAGCGCGACGCCGGCGCCCTGCATCGCGGCCTCGACCATGAGCCGCGACGAGTCGAACACCGGCCCGCGGATCGCCGGACAGGCGACGCCGGCCGCGGCGAACCAGCCGGGCCAGTCGTCGGGACGGTAGGAGCGCAGCAGCGTCTCGTGCGCGAGGTCGTGCGGCCGCGCGATGCGCGCCGCGATGGCCGGCGTGCACAGCACCGCGAGCGGCGCCGCCAGCAGATGCTCGGACTGCAGGCCCTGCCAGGTGCCATCGCCGAAGCGGATCGCGAAATCGAGCCCCTCGCCGGCCAGGTCGACCACGTTGTTGTGCGTCATCAGGCGCAGGTCGATGAAAGGACAGCTCTGCTGGAACAGGCGCAGCCGCGGCAGCAGCCATCCGACCGCGAAGGTGCCCACCACGCCCACCGTCAGCACCTCGAAGAAATGGCCGTTGTCGAACTGCTGGACGACTGCCTCCATGCGCCCGAAGGCATCGGCCAGCACCGGCAAGAGCGCATGGCCTTCGTCGCTGAGCGCCAGCCCGCGCGGCAGGCGCCTGAACAGCGTGACGCCGAGCCGCGCCTCGAGGCCGCGGACCTGCTGGCTGACCGCCGCCTGCGTCACGTTCAGCTCGGCGGCGGCGAGCGTGAAGCTCAGGTGGCGTGCGGAAGATTCGAAAGCCCGCAGCGCGTTGAGAGGGAGATGGGTACGCGCCATAAGATTTTCTTGTGCGAGACAGCAAATACTATCGTTTGTGCCGCCGCATCGTATGGCCGAAAGTCGCTTCCTTTCAGGAGCACCCATGATTCATCGACGGCAATTCACAAGCACCCTTTTCGTCTCGCTGGCCGCCGCATCCCTCGGCGTCCGGGCCGAAGGGGCCAGCAACCTTTCGAAGCAGTTGGCAGACATCGAAAAAGCCAGCGGCGGCCGCCTCGGCGTCGGCGTGCTCGACACCGCCACCGGCCGGCGCGCCGGGCACCGCGAGGACGAACGCTTCCCGCTGAACAGCACCTTCAAGTTCCTGGCCGCTGCGCTCGTGCTGGCCCGCGTGGACCGGCGCAAGGAGCAGTTGGAACGCCGCGTCGTCATTCGGCCGCGCGACCTGGTGACCTATTCGCCGGTGACCGAGAAGCACGTCGGCGCCGGCGGGATGACGGTGGCCGGACTGTGCGAAGCCACCATGACGCTGAGCGACAACACGGCCGGCAACCTGCTGCTCGCGAGCTTCGGTGGCGCGCCGGGCCTGACGGCGTTCATGCGCTCGATCGGCGACACGAACACGCGGCTCGACCGCACCGAGCCCGCGCTCAACGAAGGCCGGCCGGGCGATCCGCGCGACACCACCACGCCGGCCGCGATGACCCGCAGCATGCAAAAGATTCTCTTGGGCGATGTCTTGTCGCCCGCCTCGCGCGCCCAGCTGCTGCAATGGCTGGACGCCAACAAGACCGGCGACGAGCGCATACGCGCCGGCGTGCCGGCGGACTGGAAGGTGGGGGACAAGACGGGCTCGGGCGAGAACGGCGCCAACGACGTCGCCATCCTGCGGCCGCCGGGACGTGCGCCGATCCTTCTGTCCGTCTATCTCACGCAGACAAGGGCACCGGCGGCGGTGCGCAACCGCGCACTGGCGTCCGTGGCTGCGGTGGCCGCGGAATGGGCGACGAAGGGCTCCTGAGGCCGCGTCTCAATCCGCCTTCACGCCCGCCGTCTTGATCACGCGGGCCCACTTGGCCGTCTCCGCGTCGATGAAGGCATCGAGCTCCTCGGGCGTGCTGCCGGCCGGGAAGGTGCCCATCGCATCGAGCCTGGCGCGGGTCTCGTCGCTCTTGATGATCCGCGCCACCTCGTCCGACATGCGCTTGACGATCTCGCGCGGCGTGCCTGCCGGCGCCAGCATGCCGGCCCAGGTGCTGCCGGTGAAGCCCGCGAAGCCCTGTTCGATGAAGGTGGGCACGTCCGGCACCGCGGGCAGCCGTCGGTCGCTGGCCACGCCGATCAGCCTCACCTTGCCGGCCTTGCCCTGGTTGATGAGCCCGGTGGGCGCATCGAAGAAGAGCTGGATCTGCCCGCCCATCAGGTCGGTCAGCGCCGGCACCGCGCCGCGGTACGGGATGTGGATCATGTAAGTCTTGGTCAGCGACTTCCACAGCTCGGTGGTCAGGTGCGCGGCCGAGCCGTTGCCCGAGGAGCCGAAGCTCACCTTGCCCGGGTTCGCGCGCGCATAGTCGATCAGCTCCTTCGCGGTCTTGAAGGGCGCGTCGTTGTTCACAGCCGCGAGCAGCGGCGAGATGCCCATCAGCGAGACGCCGGTGAGGTCCTTCTTCGGGTCGTAGGGCAGCTTCGGATAGAGCGTGGTGTTGGCCGCATAGGCCGCGATCACGACGCCGAAGGTGCTGCCGTCGGGCGCCGCCTTGGCGATCGCATCGACGCCGATCAGGCTGTTGGCGCCGGGCTTGTTGTCGATCACCACCGGCTGGCCGAGCCGCGTCGAAAGGCCCGCCTGCACCAGCCGCGCCATCTGGTCGGTGAAGCCGCCGGGCGTGTACGGCACGATGATGCGGATCGGCTTGTTCGGCCAGGCGGCCTGCGCGAAAGAAGGCGCCGCGACCGACGCCGCGGCCGCAGCGGACAACAGATTGAAGGCACGGCGGGACAACGAGGCTTGCGGCATGGAAGGGTCTCCGGTGGAGCGACGATTCTGGAAGGCCGCCACGACAACCCCCTCAGGGTTTGCCCTCCGCGCTAGCATGCACGCATGGCACACGACCACAGCGAGCTCGGCGAAATGGACCTGCGCGTGCGCGCGCTCGAAACGGTGTTGACGCAGAAGGGCTACATCGACCCCACCGCGCTCGACGTGCTCATCGACACCTACCAGACCAAGATCGGTCCGCGCAACGGCGCCCGCGTCGTTGCCAAGGCCTGGACCGATCCCGCCTTTCGCGACTGGCTGCTGGAGGACGCGACCGCGGCGATCGCCTCGCTGGGCTACACCGGCCGCCAGGGCGAGCACATGGTGGCGGTGGTCAACACCGACACGCAGCACCACATGGTGGTCTGCACGCTGTGCAGCTGCTACCCCTGGCCGGTGCTGGGCCTGCCGCCCACCTGGTACAAGAGCGCGCCCTACCGCTCGCGTGCAGTCAAGGATCCGCGTGGCGTGCTGGCCGAGTTCGGCGTCGAGCTGCCCGCTTCGACCTCGATCCGCGTGTGGGACTCGACGGCCGAGGTGCGCTACCTGGTGATCCCGCAGCGGCCGGCCGGCACCGAAGGCTGGAGCGAAGAGGCACTGGCCGATCTGGTGACGCGCGATTCGATGATCGGCACCGGTCTGGCCAGCAGCCCGGAGACCGCGCCATGACGTACGTCACGCATGCCGATCTCGGCGGACGCGAGATGCCCGGCGCCATCGTGCCCGAGCCCGAAGGCGAACTCTTCCACGCCGGCTGGGAGCCGCGCGCGCTGGCCCTGACGCTCGCGATGGGCGCCACCGGCTCCTGGAACATCGACGCCAGCCGCAGCGCACGTGAAACCTTGCCGGCCTACGCACGGCTGAGCTACTACCAGATCTGGCTCGCCGCGCTCGAGAAGCTCATGGCCGAGCGTTCGCAGGTCCTGCCCGATGAAATCGCTGCCGGGCGCATGCTGCATGCGGCCGCGCCCATCCGGCGCGTGCTGCATGCCGCCGACGTGCCGGCCGCGCTGGCCAAGGGTTCCGCAACCGAGCGCCCGGCGACTGCACCTGCGCACTTCGCCCTCGGCCAGCAGGTGCGCACGCGCGCGGGCCATGTCGACCACCACACTCGCCTGCCCGGCTATGTGCAGGGCAAGCTCGGCACCATCGAACGCCTGCACGGCATGCACGTGTTCGCCGATGCGCACGCGCAGGGCCTGGGCGAGCAGCCGCAATGGCTCTACACCGTGGTCTTCGACGGTGCCGAGTTGTGGGGCGCTGAGGCCGAACCCGGACTGCGCGTGTCGGTGGATGCCTGGGAAAGCTATTTGACGGAGGCCGCATGAGCGCCTCGACCACACCGCTGTTGCCCGGCATGCGCGTGGACGGCGCAGAGCCGGTGTTTCGCGAACCGTGGGAGGCGCATGCCTTTGCGCTGGCCGTCTCGCTGCACCAGCGCGGGCTCTTCACCTGGCCCGAATGGGCCGACGCGCTGGCGCAGCAGATCGGTGCCGCGCAGGCAGCCGGCGATGCCGACCTCGGCGACACCTACTACCGTCATTGGCTCGCCGCACTGGAGACGCTGGTGGCTCGCAAAGGCGCAAGTTCCGCCGATGAACTGACGCGCTACCAGCGAGCCTGGGACCGCGCGGCCGATCGCACGCCGCATGGGCAGGCGATCGAACTGCGCGAGCAGGATCTGGGCTGAGGGCTCAGCCCTTCTTCCCGCCGAACACCAGCAGCGCCCCGCCCACCACGATCGCGGCCACGCCGGCCCAGGTCGGGAAGTTGACGTCCTGCTTTTCCTTCACCGTCAGCTCGATCGGTCCGATCTTGGCCTGATGGGTTTCCTTGGTGAAGCTGAAGCCGCCCAGGCCGATGGCGGCGATGCCGGCGACGATCAGGATGAGGCCGACGATGCGGGTTACGTTCATGGGGGATCCTCCGGGATTGATGCTAGCCCGACTTTAGCCGCCCTCAAAGCGGCAGCACACAGCCGGCGTCGCCGCGCTCCAGCCACTCGGCCAGCTCGTCCGCCAGCCGGCGCGCCTCCTGCGCCGCGGTGCTCCACGCCTTCATGCGTGCCGGCGCATCGTTGCCGTAGCGCACGAAGTCGTTGCGATCGGGCAGCTTGCCGTTCGGCAGGCTGCGCACCCATTCCGGGTCCGGCGCCAGCACCACCGTGCGTTCGAGAAAACGCGTGGGCTTGTGACGCCACTTGAGTCCCTTGTCCAGCCAGCCCGGCACCACCGCCTTCTGGAAATGCGGGTACAGCACGACGCCGTCGGTGTTGCTGTAGTTCAGGTGCAGGTGGTAGTCGGTGATGCCGCCGTCCCAGTAGGCGCCGGGCGGCGCACCGGGAATGTCGTGCACCGCCTCCAGCATGAAGGGGATCGAACACGAAGCCTGCAGCGCGAGTTCGAAGTTGGCTTCGCTGAGCTCGACCTGCCGCGTGCGAAAGTCCCGCGTGCCGAAAGGCAGCGCCGCACCGGCGCTGGAGAACACCACGCGCTCGAGCCAGGCGCCCAGGCTCTTGCGGTGCACGCTGTTGGTGATGAACGCCCCCAGGTAGCCGACCGGCGTGCGTGCCCTGCCCTCGCGCCCGAGGATATGGCGCCCGCGCGAGGTGATCACGTGCAGCTTGTAGCGCGGATGGCGCAGCACTTCGCCGGCGCGGCCGCCGTAGAAGTTGCGCAGCCCTTCGCCGAATTGCGCGCTGACCTGCTTCGCCGTCATGCGCTTCTGGCCCGGCGGCACATCGAAATGCTGATGGATGTAGCCGTGCTCGAACTGCTCGAAGGCAGTCTTCGGATCGTCGAGGCAGGCGTTGGCGAGCCGCCAGGCGCCGATCGAGGCGCCGACCAGATCGATGGGCTGCGTCGACTGTGGCAGCCACTCGCCGAACAGGAAGCGATCGATGGGCCCGAGGATCAGGCCCTTGGGACCGCCGGCCGCGCCGGGGATGGTGCGCACGTCCTGCGGATGCAGGCCGTTTTGGGCGATGTGTTCGCGCGCGAGCGGGCCGGCATGGATGCGCAGCGCTTTCACGGCTTGCCGACCAGGATGCCCTGGCCCAGCCTCTTCAGCAGCCAACCGATGCAAAGGCATCCGGCAAGCGTCGCGGCGACCACCGCGAGCAAACCGAAGGGGCCCGCACGCGACACCGCGGAGGCGGTGAAGCCGGTGCTTTTCAGCACCTCCAGCATCGCGACGTTGCCAACGAAGATCGCGAAGGTATTCCTCCCCACGAAGGCCACGGCCCGCGCCAGCAGGCCCGGATTCGAGCGAGCAGGCGCCGCGCGATCGGCCGCAACGGCGGCAACGAGAAGCAGCAAGGAAGCGATCGTCACGGTCGACGCCAGGTAGGCCGAGTGTTCGCTGGGAGATTCGGTTTCGAAGGGCGCTGCGAGCAGCAACAGCACGGCCGCCATGACAAGCCCCGGCGTCCGGCGGAACTGGCCGCGCGCCAGCGCGATGCCCATGACCACATAGGGAATCCAGTAGATGAAGAGCCGGTCGCCGACGGCCCCGATCCACCGGTGGTCGAGGAGCCAGTACCCGGCGAGCACGTTGAGCGCGACGCCTGCGACGATCACCGGCAGGGTCGGCACCTGCGCCACGCAGCGCCGCAGCAGTGGAAAAAGCAGCGTGAGCTGGAACAGGATGACGAAGTAGTACTGCCCCGACCATCCATAGCCGCCGAACCAGCCGCCGACGATGGTGTGCAGCGGCGTGGCCGACCAGCGCGAGGCGTAGAACTTCTCGATGTAGAGCAAGGTCCACGCGAGGTACGGAACGGCCAGCTCGACCATTCGCTGCACCAGGAAGCGCGCATGCGTTTCGGGGCGCCGGCGAGAAAGCGCCTTTTCCAGATAGAAGGCCCAGAGGCCGACGAACACCGGCACGCCGAAACGGAACACGTCGTGAAAGGGCAAGCCCGCGTGGATGCTGACGACCCCCACGATCGCGGCGGCCTTCAGCCAGTCCGCATGCAGGTCGCGCACGCCGGCGGCGGCAGCGGTGGCAGCAGGGACAGCGGCACCATCCAGGCGCGTGCCGGCGCGATCGACCGTGTTGTGCGTGTCCGGCATGAGGCTCCTCGGGTTCGGCCCGCTACTTGCGCAGCCCCTGCAGCTTGGCGAAGGCGCTGGCCATCTGCCCCGCCGGCTGCGGCGCGTTGTCGCGGCGTGGGCCCTGCTGGCCGCGCCCTGCCCCTTCGAAGCGGTTCTCGCGCGGACCGTCGCGCCGCGCCGGCGCCGCATCGAGCTTCATCGACAGGCCGATGCGCTTGCGCGCCACGTCGACTTCCATCACCTTGACCTTGACGATGTCGCCGGTCTTCACGACCTCGCGCGCATCGTTGACGAACTTGTGCGAGAGCTGGCTCACATGCACCAGGCCGTCCTGGTGCACGCCGAGGTCGACGAAGGCGCCGAACTGGGCCACGTTGCTCACCGTGCCTTCGAGCACCATGCCTTCGACCAGGTCCTTGATGTCCTCGACGCCGTCGTTGAAGCGCGCCACCTTGAAGTCGGGGCGCGGGTCGCGGCCCGGCTTCTCGAGTTCGCCGAGGATGTCCTTCACCGTGATGACGCCGAACTTCTCGTTCGCGAACAGCTCGGGCTTGAGCGTCTTCAGCATCTCGGCGCGGCCCATCAGTTCGGTGATGGGTTTGCCGGTCTTCTCGATCATCTGCTCGACCACCGGATAGGTTTCGGGATGCACGCCGGTCAGGTCGAGCGGGTTGGCGCCGCCGCGGATGCGCAGGAAACCCGCGCTCTGCTCGAAGGTCTTGCCGCCGAAGCCGCTGACTTCGAGCAGCTGCTTGCGCGTTGCGAACGCGCCGTTGGCCTCGCGCCAGCGCACCACCGCCTTGGCCACGCCGGCCGACAGGCCCGAGACGCGCGACAAGAGCGGCACGCTCGCGGTGTTGAGGTCGACGCCGACCGAGTTCACGCAATCCTCCACCACCGCGCTCAGGGTGCGCGCGAGCTCGCTCTGGTTCACGTCGTGCTGGTACTGGCCGACGCCGATCGACTTGGGGTCGATCTTCACCAGCTCGGCCAGCGGATCCTGCAGGCGGCGCGCGATGCTCGCCGCGCCGCGCAGGCTGACGTCGACGTCGGGCATTTCCTGCGAGGCGAATTCGCTCGCGGAGTAGACCGAAGCGCCGGCCTCGCTCACGACCACCTTTTCGACCTTCATCTCCGGCGCCCCCGCCTGAGCCGCCATCTTGGCCAGCAGCTTGATCAGGTCGCCCGCCAGCTTGTCGGTCTCGCGGCTCGCGGTGCCGTTGCCGATCGCGATCAGGTTCACGCCGTGCTTGGCGCACAGCTTGCCGAGGGTGTGCAGCGAGCCTTCCCAGTCGCGGCGCGGTTCGTGCGGGAACACGGTGGCGGTGTCGACCAGCTTGCCGGTGGCGTCGACCACCGCGACCTTGACGCCGGTGCGGATGCCCGGGTCCAGGCCCATCACCACGCGCGGGCCGGCCGGCGCGGCCAGCAGCAGGTCGCGCAGGTTGTCGGCGAAGACCTTGATCGCGACCTTCTCGGCTTCTTCGCGCAGCCGGGTGAACAGGTCGCGCTCGGTGGACAGCGAGAGCTTCACGCGCCAGGTCCAGGCCACGCACTTGCGGATCAGGTCGTCGGCCGGGCGGCCTGCATGGCTCCAGCCCAAGTGCAATGCGATCTTGCCCTCCGCGATGCTCGGCTTGCCCGGCTCGGGCTCGACGGGCAGCACCAGCTTGGCATCGAGGATGTCCTGCGCGCGGCCGCGGAACACGGCCAGCGCGCGGTGCGAGGGCACGCGGCCGATGGGCTCGTCGTAGTCGAAGTAGTCGCGGAACTTGGCGATGTCGGCGTTGTTCTCGTCCTTGCCGGCCATCAGGCTGGACTTGAAGAGGCCTTCGGCCCAGAGCCATTCGCGCAGCCGCTGCACCAGCGCCGCGTCTTCGGCCCAGCGCTCGGAGAGGATGTCGCGCACGCCGTCCAGCACGAGCTGCACGGTCGAGAAGTCCAGCCCGTCCGCAGCCGGCTTGACGAAGGCCGCGGCCTCCTCGGTGGGGTTCAGCGTCGGGTCGGCGAAGAGCTTGTCGGCCAGCGGCTCGATGCCCGCCTCGCGCGCCATCTGGCCCTTGGTGCGGCGCTTGGGCTTGTAGGGCAGGTAGAGGTCTTCCAGTTCCTGCTTGGTCGGCGCGGCGTCGATGGCGGCGCGCAGCTCGGGCGTGAGCTTGCCCTGCTCCTCGATGCTCTTCAGCACCGCGGCGCGGCGCTCTTCGAGCTCGCGCAGGTACGACAGACGCGCCTCGAGTTCGCGCAGCTGGATGTCGTCGAGGCCGTCGGTGGCCTCCTTGCGGTAGCGCGCGATAAAAGGCACGGTGGCACCGCCGTCGAGCAAGTCGATCGCGGCCTTCACCTGGTGCTCGCCGACCTTGATCTCGGCCGCGAGCTGGCGAATGATTTTCTGCATGTCTGAGGGGGGGCCCTGGCTGACGACGCCGTGGGCGCCTTGCGGGTAAAGCGCGGAAGTTTGCCATAGGGCCTGGGGTCACAATGCCCCGGCCATGCGTATCTTGAAGAAACTCCTGCGCGCACTCGCTGCCGCCCTCCTCGTCCCCTTGCTGCTGTTCGAGGAATGGGGCTGGGAGCCGCTCGCCGCGCTGGCTGCCCGGCTGGCCCGCCTGCCGTTGTGGGCGCGGCTCGAACGCGCGGTGCAGGCCCTGCCGCCCTGGGGCGCGCTGCTGGTGTTCCTGGTGCCGGTGCTGATGCTGCTGCCGCTCAAGCTGCTCGCGCTCTTCCTGCTGGGCCGCGGCCATGCCACCAGCGCCGTGCTGCTGCTGGTGGGCGCCAAGCTGGCCGGCACCGCGGTCGTGGCCCGGCTGTTCCAGCTGGTCGAGCCGGCGCTGATGCGCTTCCCGTTGTTCGCGCGCTGGTATCCGCGCTGGAAGCAGTGGAAGGATCGCGTGCTCGGCTTCGTGCGCCAGAGCGCGCCCTGGCGCGCCGCCCGGCGCTTGAAAAACGGCGCCCGCCGCTGGTGGCGCAGCCTGCGCCGAACGGCCTGAGAATATTTCACCCGGGTAGATTGCAGAACTCGTTTTGTCCGGGTATTATTCGCCGCCATGCCTTCTTCCGAATCCACCCTCACCGCCTTCGCCGGGTTCAGGCGCATCGCTGCCGGCCCGCGCGCCGAGGTGATCGCCCTGCTGCGTGCGCGCGCCGACGAGCCGCCGCCTTTCGTGTTCGACGACAGCACGGGCGAGCGGCTCGATCTCGATTTGCGCGAATCCGCCAATACCGTGTCCGAAAACACGAAACACGATGAACTCGCGACGCGCGGCGTCGGCCGCCCCAAGCTGGGCGTGGTGGCGCGCGAAGTCACCCTGCTGCCGCGCCATTGGGACTGGCTCAACCGCCAGCCCGGCGGCGCCTCGGTGGCGCTGCGCCGGCTGATCGACGAGGCGCGGCGCGTGCACGCCGACCGCGATGCGGAGCGCGCGGCGCGCGAAGCCACCTACCGCTTCATGACCGCGATCGCGGGCAACCTGCCCGGCTTCGAGGAATCGACGCGCGCCTTGTTCGCCGGCGACCGTGCGCGCTTCGAAGAGCTCGTCGCGCCCTGGCCCGAGGATGTGCGCCTGCATCTGCACAAGCTGGCGGCGAACGCCTGGAGCGCCCAATGAACGGCGACACGCCCGCGACGACGGTCGCCGAACCGGTGCCACCGGCCCCGCACCTCAACCCGCGTGCGGCGGCCATGGCCTCGCGCCCGCTGTGGAAGACCTTCCTGTTCTTCCTCGCGCCGATGTTGCTCAGCAACATCCTGCAGTCGCTCTCGGGGACGCTCAACAACGTCTACCTGGGGCAGATGATCGGCGTCGGCGCGCTGGCGGCGGTGTCGAGCTTCTTTCCGGTGATGTTCTTCTTCATCGCCTTCACCATCGGCCTCGGCGCCGGCGCCTCGGTGCTGATCGGCCAGGCCTGGGGCGCGCACGAGCCCGAGAAGGCGCGCGCCGTGGCCGGCACCACGCTCGCCGTGGGCGTGCTGTTCGCGCTGGCCGTCGCGGTCTTCGGCGGCACCTTCACGCAGCCGATGCTGACAGCGCTGGGCACGCCGCCCGACATCCTGGCCGATGCCACGGCCTACGCGCGGATCATCCTGATCGCGATGCCGGGCCTGTTCGTGTTCCTGCTCTCCACCGCCATGCTGCGCGGCGTGGGCGACACGGTGACGCCGCTCTACACGCTGATGATCTCGACGGTGCTCGGCCTGATGATCACGCCGGCGCTCATCCGCGGCTGGTTCGGCCTGCCGATGCTCGGCGTGGCGAGCGGCGCCTGGGCCACGGTGATTTCCTTCGTGGTCGCGACCGCCTGGCTGGCCTTTCACCTGCGGCGCACGAAGAGTCCGCTCGCGCCGGACGCCGACTTCGTGCGGCACCTGCGCGTGCGGCCGGCACTGCTGAAGGCGGTGCTCAAGGTCGGTGTGCCCACCGGCGTGCAGATGATCGTGGTCTCGCTGGCCGAGCTCGCGCTGCTGTCCTTCGTCAATGCCTACGGTTCGAGCGCCACCGCGGCCTACGGCGCGGTGAACCAGGTGGTGGCCTATGTGCAGTTCCCGGCGATCTCGATCGCGATCACCGCCTCGATCCTCGGCGCGCAGGCCATCGGCGCCGGCCAGGCGCAGCGCCTGGGCGCCATCACGCGCACCGCGCTGCAGATGAACCTGGTGCTGACCGGCGGCCTGGTGCTGCTGGGCTATTTGTTCTCGCGCCCGCTGATGGGCTTCTTCATCACCAGCGAGCCTGTGATCGAGGTGGCGCAGACGCTCTTGCACATCATGCTGTGGAGCACGGTGATCTTCGGCATGGGCGCGGCGCTGTCGGGGATCATGCGCGCCAGCGGCTCGGTATTGGTGCCGACCGCGATCTCGATCTTCTGCATCGCGCTGATCGAGGTGCCGGTGGCCTGGTGGCTGAGCCATCGCATGGGGCTCAACGGCATCTGGATCGCCTACCCGGTGGCCTTCATCGCGATGCTGACGCTGCAGGCCAGCTACTACCGCTTCGCATGGCGCAAGAAGACGATCCGCAGGCTGATCTGAGCGCAGGCAGCACGCGGCCGGTGCTCTATTCGTTCCGCCGCTGCCCCTATGCGATGCGCGCGCGCATGGCGATCGCCGCGAGCGGCCAGCGCTGCGAGCTGCGCGAGGTCGTGTTGCGCGGCAAGCCGGCCGAGCTGCTGGCTGCATCGCCCAAGGGCACGGTGCCGGTGCTGGTCGACGTAGACGGCATGGTGATCGACCAGAGCCTGGACATCATGCTGTGGGCCTTGCGGCGCAACGATCCCGAAGGTTGGCTGCAAGCCGAAGGCGCGACGCTGGACGAGATGCTTGCGCTCGTCGCCGAATGCGACGGCGAGTTCAAGCGGCATCTCGACGGCTACAAGTACCCCGAGCGGCATCCGGGCGCCGATGGCGAGGCGCATCGCGCGCAGGGCGCCCTCTTCCTGATGCGGCTCGAGACCCGGCTTGTCGTCACGCGCTGTCTGCACGGCGAGCATGCAGCGCTCGCCGACATCGCGATCGCGCCGTTCGTGCGCCAGTTCGCGCAGGTCGATGCAGCCTGGTTCGAGGCCCAGCCCTGGCCGCGGCTGCGGGCCTGGCTGGCCGCGCGGCTCGATGCGCCGGTGTTCACGCAGGTGATGGCCAAGTACACGCCCTGGCGGACCGGACAGCCCGGCATCGCCTTTCCCGGCCAGAGCCTGCCGGTTTCCTGAAGCGATCAGCGCGCCACGCCTGCGCCGGTCAGGGCTGTGACGCGCTTTCTGCGGCGTCAAACCGGCGGCGGGGGCGCAAAAAGAAACTCGAGCTTGCCCGCCCGTGCACCTTTGGCCTTGGGCGAGAGCTGGACGTTCACCACGCATGAAGCTTGCCCTGCGAACGGGCCGCGCACTTCGCACGACCCTCCGGGGGCGCGGCGGCCGTGGCCGGGGCACCCAGCGTCAGCCCCAGCAAGGCACCCGCCAGAGGGCGGAAACGGGCGGGAACCAAGCGCATCGCCATGGTGAGCCTCCTCATCGAAGGTCGCACGTCGCGTTGTCGACGTGATGCAATCCAGCGCCGTTGCCCTGCGGCCGCGATGGCCGGCCAGTTGAAAAAGATTGCGCTCTAGCCCATGCTCGCGTCAGGAGGTACCGGCCATGAACAAGCGACGCACTCTCCTGATCGGGGCGCTAGCCGCGGTGCTGGCGATCGGTGGCGGCGCCCGCGCGCAACCCGCGAAGAAGGCCCAGGCGGCCGGCACCGAAGCCACGCTGCGCGACACCATCGCCGAGTTCGAGAAGGCCTGGAACCGGCACGACGTAAAAGCCTGGCTGGCGCTGATGACCGATGACGTCTGGTTCACGCAAGCGCAGGACTTCTACGAGCGCATGAAAGGCAAGAAGGCGGTGAAGACCACCTTCGAATACGACGTCAAGAATACCGACCTGAAATGGGAGGTGAAACGCGTGCGCATGATGCCCGACGGCACCGCCAGCGTCGTGCTGCGCCACGTCGGCCTGATTCCGCCCAAGACCGATGGCAAATACAAGCGCGAGGACGTCAGCGATCCGAGCTTCAGCCGCTGGCGCTTCGAGGGCGGCAAGTGGCGGCTGTTCTTCTTCACCTCCCACAAGGGCTGGGCGCTGGCCGAGATGAAGAAGGACGGACTGGAGTAGCGGCCTACTCGAACACCTCATCCCCCGTAGGCTCGAAATGCGGCACCGCATTCATCCGGTGCCGCAGCTGCGAAAGCTCCCAGTACATCCTCTTGCGCGCGCGGCTCTGGTTGCCCAGCGGCCGATGCTCGGCAATCGTGTGCCAGGGGTTGTATGAGAGCCTCTTCGCGAATTCCATCTGCGCCGGCGAATCGAAGGTCTGGCGCGGCAGGCGCAGCGTGGCCACCGTGATGCGCGGCGACAGCTTCTCGGGCCACAGCACGCCGGCGTTCTCGATCGGCATCCGATGCGGGTCGGTCTGCATCTGCAGCCGGATGTCGAACTCGACGTCGCCCTCGGCCAGCGAAGCCACCATGGCCTGGCGCAGGTAGTCGTCCGGCGGGCGCAGCGGCAGCCGCGGGATCGGCGTGCGCTTCTTCGTCTTCGGCCACACCGAGTACTGCATCGCCTGCCCCTCGCCCATCAGGTAGGGCACGCAGCTGAAGTACGGCGCCTCGAAGGGACTGGACTGCGTCTTGATGAAGAGCGACTGCATGATCAGGTCCAGCACATGCGAGTCGCGGAAGTTGACGAAGTAGAAGATCTGCGCGTTCTTCACGCTTTCGATCTGCAGCGCCGCGTTGGCCTTGGCATCGGGCGTCACGAAGGTGGGCGTGGAGACGCCGAACATGTCCAGCGTGTGCTTCTCCTCCTCCATCAGCTTCGGGCCGGGCACGCCCAGAAGCTTGATGCTGATGCTCATGAAGCCGACGTCGTCGATGTCGGGCGTGATGTAGGGGCCGGGCCCAGAGAAGCGCACCCAGGCTCTGAAGGTCTGGGGCCTGGCATAGATGCCGCGCTTCATGTGCTCGGGGATGTCCTCGTGCACGGTGAACTCGCCGCGCACGATGCCCTGCGTCTTGGTGTTGCCGCCGCGCTCGAAGCCGCCGGGCTTCCAGAGGTCGCCCATCTGCCGGGTGAAGCTCCGCACGATCGAGTCGGTAAAACTCTCTTCGTCGACCATGAGCTTCTCTTGCGCGATCGCGAGCCCTTCGTCGGGCCGCCGGCTGTTGATCAGCGCCGTGGTCAGGCGCGCGAGCGGATCGCGCAGCACCGCGTCGAAGGCCGGGCGAACGAAGGGATCGAACCTGCGTTCCAGCCGCAGCAGGGCCAGGCCCGAATCGCTGATGAAATTCTTCAGCAAAGAACCCGTGTTGGCCCGCGGCGCGGGACGGCTGACATTCGAATTCATGGCTGCACCTTTGACAGATAGCGCAAGGCACGGATGCCGGGCAGGAAGAAATAGGCACCGCCTTGCACGGTCACGAATTGCGGAAGACCCGTCAGGCGCCGATCGGGCCCCGAGGCCGCGGGCATCGAGAAGCCATCGGTCGGCATGCCGTCCGCCCCCGCCAGGCGATGGCCGAGCAGCGGATCGCCCTCGCCGGGCAGGGCGTCGAACTTGGTGCCGGCCAGCCAGGCGCCCTGCACGAACTCGAACTGGCGCGCGATGTTGGCGCCCAGGCAGATGAAGTGCAGTCCCACGTCTTCGCCCGGGGCTCCGCCGTACTCGCGGCCCCGGCGCAGCAGCCGGTGGAAGCGCGTCGAGGCGATCAGGTCGTTGCGCAGCGCGTCCGAACCGAAGCCGAGCCTGCGCACGAGGCGCGAGATCGGATCCGACCAGCCGGGCGGCAGATCGGCATTGCGCGGATTGCTGCGGCGGATGTGCGCACCGAAGGGACAACGCATGCCTTCGGGATCGCCGTCGTAGGTGAAGGCATTGAGATCGTCCGTCTCGCCGGACGGCTCCACCAGCGGCTTGCCTTTCTTGGTGCGGCCAACCATCGTTTCGGCCAGCTTCTCGCTCAAGGCAGCGTCGCCGCCGGCCTGGCCGCCGACGAAGCGCCAGAAGCCTTCGACGTCCTGGCGCAGTTGCCGCATGACCAGGTAGCTGCCGTTGCGCCCGAGATCGGCCTTGTCCGCGTCGTCCTCGGCGCGCGGCAGCAGCGCCGCGGGATCGCGCACGCGGTCCAGCAGGGGCCGATCGGTATAGGCGCCGTACTCGTTCGGATAGCCGAGCAGGTACTCGCCGAGGCACGACAGGTTGGTGTAATCGAACTGTTCCTCGTCGTGCGCCGCGCGTTCTCGCGCCCAGTCGATGCGCGGCTGCGAGATGCCGTCGACGAAGCCGAAGGGTTCGACGCCGTCCATGTCGCAGGTGCTCAGGCAGTCCAACTGCTCGAAGCCCGCCTCGCATTGCGCACGGACGGTCCGCAGCCACTCGTCGAGCCCGCCGGGCACCGCATAGAGCATCACCAGCACGTGCGGCATGCGGTCCTGCGCGCCGCCCCACTGCCAGTGCGCGGGGTCGTTCGCGCCGAGGTCGCCGAGCCGCCGCGCGCGGCTCTCGTCGCTGCTCATGCCGGCCAGGAACTCGGCCGAGAAGCCTTCGACGATGTCCTCCGCAGCGCCCAGCGCATGCAGGCCTGCGCAAGTGAAGGCGATCTGCACGGCGGTCCGGGGCGGCGGCTTGCGCATGATGGCGCTGGTGACCGGCGCGTTCGCGAGCCAGGCACGCGCGGCCTCGGCATCGCGGATGCGCAGCAGCAGGAAGCAGGCCTGCGTCAGGTGCTTGTAGCCGAAGCGCACCAGGCCCTGGATGTCTTCGAACTCGATGCTCATAGCAGCCTCAGCCATGCGAGCACCTGCGCATCGCTCATCTCCACGCGCTCGAAGCCTTCGCGGATGCGCCGGTTGCGGTCCAGATCGGCCAGCGTGAGACCGGGGTAGGCCTTGTACCAGACCTGGGTCGGCAGCTGGTGGCCGCGCTGGTAGTACTTGAAGCGCAGCTCATGGCGCGCGCCGCCCTTGATGAGCCAGTCGGTGCGCGGCCAGCCAAAGCCGTTGCTGAAGATCAGGTTGAGGCCCCATGCGACCTTGTTGATGAAGTCGTCCATGTAGCTTTCGTGGCTGCCGTCGTAGCTGCTCGCGAACAGCACGCGGGTCTTGTCGTCGAGAAAGACCCAGTGCGCGAAATGGATGGTGCGCACGCGCCCCAGGTGGCCGCGGCCGAACACATGGCGGCAGGCGTAGGCGATCAGCACCAGCAGCAGCTGCACCAGCCAGCGCCGGAACAAGCCCGGCTTGACCGGCCCGAGCGCGGTGAAGCTGTTGCTCAGGTCGTGGTCTTCGAGCTCCTGCATCTCACGCACGGCGGCTGCGCGCGGCCGCGGACAGTATTCGGGGTCGCGCTTCTCGTGGCGGCGCAGCAGCACCAGGAAGACCGGCAGCAGCACGATCAGCAACGGCAGCAGGACCAGCCCGGCGAGCGGCAGGCCGATCGCATGGAGGAGATTGCGGATCTGCCAGTCGAGCGGCGTCTGCGCGGGCGGAGTCAGCACCAGGCGTCCGGCGGCCTGCTCGGCGCGCGCGAAGGCCAGCAGCTGGCGCCGCATCGTTTGCGGATCGACGGCGGCGTCGGTCACGCCGCGCGGCACCCGCGCCGACAAGGCGCGCTGCAATGCGCTCTCTTCGCGGATCTGCTGCACGGTGCGCCCGATCCAGTTGACGTAGGGCGCAGCCACCGGCCGGTCGTGTTCGATGAGCCAGTCGAGCAGATCGTCGCGCAGATCGAGGGCCTTGCAGTGCGAGAAGATGCGGCGCAGACCCTCGCCGGCGCGCTGCACCAGCTCGGCCAGCTGCTCCCGTCCGGGCCCGTCGCAGTCGCCCATGAACACCAGATAGATGGGCAGCCTGGGCCGCGGCAGGCCGAAGACCTCGAGGTCGGCCATGGTCGCATCGCCAAGCACGGCGAAGCGCGCGAAATGCAATCGCGGGAAGGCAGCAAAAGGCAGCAGCGTATTGGCCGGGTCGACCACACCGGGCCTCACGTTCATGGTGGCCAGCAGTTTCCGGAGGCTGGCTTCGCGGCCGGGGGCGATGGCTGCGACCACCATGAAGTGTGATTGGGGAGTCACCGCATCGGCGTCGCTAGAACTTGAGGCAGAAATCGATCAGCCGCTCTTTGCCCCAGTACACCTTGCCGAGATAGAAGCCCGGAGAGATCAGGCGGATCTCGTCGCGGATCCAGTGGGCCACCAGCGAGGTCTCGGAGTAGTCGAGCACGATGCACTCCTTCTGGTCCAGCCAGCTGTCGCCCTTGTAGACCTTGGCCACGATGGCCTGCACGCCGAAGGGGCTGACCTTGTTCTTCAGCACGCCCTTCTCGGCATCGAACACCTTCCCCTGCCATCCGAAGAAGTTGATCATCTTGGCGATGGACTCGGTGTAGCGGGTCCCGGGCGCGATGATCGCGGTGCCCTCGGCTTCGCCCGAGGGAATGTCGCCCGGCGGGCTGGCGCGAAAGAGCTCGTCGAGCTTCTCTTGCGACATGTCGAGCAGTTGCTGTACGTCATAGGCCATGGGCTTTCCCCTCGTTGAAGACCCGTCGTTCACAGAGTGTCGGCCCTGGGTCGGGAGGCCGTCAACTTGCCGAAAGTGGTGTGCGCATCGCTGTGCGCAGCACCGCATCGGCCGCTTTCTCCGCGATCATGTAGACCGCGGCCGCCACGAAAAAACCGGGTATGCGCGGGAAGGCCGAGGCATCGACCACACGCAGCCGTGGCACGCCGTGCACGGCAAAGGCGCTGTCGAGCACGCCGCCCTTCTCAGGCGGGCCGATGGGGCAGGAGCACGAAGCGTGATGGCCCCATGCCGTGTTGCGCACGTAGTCGGCCAGCGCCTCGTCGCTCTGCACGGCCGGCCCCGGCGCCAGCTCCTCGGCGATCCATCCCTTGGCGAGCAGCGGCGCCGTCATCCGGCGCACGAAGCGGATCGCCTGCACCACGGCACGCAGGTCCTCGCCGGCCTGGTCGTCGCCTTCCTCGAAGTAGTGGAAGTTCACGAGCGGCGTGTCGCGCGGATCGGCCGAACGCAGGCGCACGGTGCCGGCGCGGTTTAGCGTATGCGCCTTCAGCACGGCCCAGGTCAGCTGGTCCGGCTGATCGCGAACCCGCTTCGAGAAGCCGGGGAAGTAGCCCTCGAAGCCTGCCAGCAGCGCCATGCAGAAGAGGTCGGGCTCCTGTCCGGTCCGATCGGCCGTGGCCGAGCGGCTCACCACGCCGAGCGCGGCGCCGTTCGAGGAATACATGCCCGATCGCTCCTCGTGCCAGTGGCGCCACAGCGTGTCGTCGCGATCGAAGCGCGCACCCTCCAGCACCTCCCAGGGCTCGCGCATGCGGTGCGTGACGGCGACCTCGTAGCGGTCCTGCAGATTGCGGCCGACGCCGGGCAGGTTCTTCTGCAGCGGAATGCCGTGCGCCTCCAGTTCGGCGGCCGGGCCGATACCGGACAGCATCAGCAGCTGCGGCGTGTTGAATGCGCCGCCGCACAGGATCACCTCGCGCCGCGCGCGCACGTCGCGCCGCACGCCTTCTGCGCTGCTGGGTGCCGCATGGGCCCGGTACAGCCGCTTGCCTTTCAGGTACTCGACGCCGCAAGCCGCGCCGTCGGCGTCGAACAGGACGCGCGTGGCCAGCGCATCGAGCTCCAGCTGCAAGCGGCCCGGATGCCTGGCCGCCACATCGAGCAGCCGCTCGCGCACGCCGGCCCGCCGGTGCTCCGAGGTGGCGAGCGGCGTGTAGCAGATGCCTTCGAAGCTGCCCGGCCGCAGGCGGCGCGTGTTGGGGTCGCCCAGTCCGCTACGCAGCCAGCGCAGGGTGCTGAGCAAGGGCGTGGGCAGGCTGCTCGTGAAGACGCTGGCCGTGTCGCGCAGCACGCGCACCAGGCCCTCGTCGCCCAGCACCGACAGCGGGATCGATTTTTCGGTGCGCAGCCAGCCGCCCCATCCATGTCCCGTCGGATCGAGCCCCACATGACGCAGGGCTCGCCATACCGGCCGGTGGCGGCAATCTTCCACGCGCCGCGCATAGCGGCGCATGCGCGAGGCGCGCCAGGAACGGTCACCGGTGAGCTGCGCGACGTGGTTCCAGTCGGCATCGTGCGGCAGCATGAAGATCATCGCGTTGTGCGAGGTGCATCCGCCCAACGCGGCCGCGCGCGGGTACAGCACGCCCTGCCCCGCTTCGTATTTCCAATCCTTCGCCTGCCGGCCTTCGTCGGCGTAGTGGCGCACGCGAAAGTTCCAGCTCATTGCCGCGTTCTCGCAGGCGAAGGCATGGAAGGCCGGCACGTCGTAGTCCTCGGGCAGGCGTTCGGCAGCCGCGCGCGGATCGCCTCCAGCTTCGAGCAGGAAGACGCGCATGCCGGCCTCGACCAGGCGGGCCGCCAGCGTGCCGCCGCCGGCGCCCGAGCCGACGATCACGTAGTCCCAGACAGCTGATTCGGCATCGGACATGGCCTCGGCGCAGGTGATGTTCAGAAAGTCTTGAGGAAGGCGATCAGCGCGCGCTTGTCGTCGTCGCCGAGCTCCGGTTCGCGGCCGAAGGCTTTTTCGTCTTCGCTCAAGCCCTCTTGCTGGTTGAACTGCGCGGTGCCGAAATAGTGGCCGCGGTTGACCACGAAGTCCGGGCACTTGCTCAGCTCCATCATCGGGCCGCGCAGGCTGGCGAAGTGTTCGCGCAGCTGCTCGTCGGAGGCACCGTCCGGCGCGCTCTTGAGTGCGAGCTTGAGCTTGATCAGCAGCTCGCCCACGTCGCGCACATGCGAGGCCTTTTCGCCGAAGCCATCGCCCTCCGCACGCAGCTTGAGGTTGGCCAGCAAGGCCACCGGAACACCCTTCGGAATCGGCCCGAGCACGATGTCGCCGTCCTGCTCGACCAGCCACGGGAACCAGCGATGCAGCCGGCCCTGCAGGGGCTGCATCGCCTCGGGCACGAAGCCGATCGGCACGGTCACGGTGCTGCGCTCGGTGGTGCGGTCGATGAAGCCGACCGCCTTGCCGCCGAGTTCCGAATCGCGCTCGCGCTTCTCGGGCCACAGCATCTGTTCGATGGAGGCCTCGAACACCTTCAGGCGAGCCTCGACCGAAGGACTGCTGTCGAAGGGACCGACCGTGTTGTTCAGCAGGAAGGGCGCGGTCGACCAGGCGCTGATCAGCGAGGGCACGCGGGTGTAGCCGCGCCCGCCGCCCGGCATGGCGTAGGGCCGCAGCTCGCCGGTGAATGGATCGCGCAGCGTGACGGTGCCGACCGAGGGCAGGCTCTTGTAGGTCTGCGAGGAGAAGTTGTCCCAGATGTTGCCCTTGATCGCGTTGGTCGCGAGCGGACTGCAGATATTGGTGCGCAGCAGGGTCACCGGAACGCGGGCTTCGGTGGAAAGGTAGTTGTCTTTCAGGAAGTCCGGCGCCTGGACGATCTTGCGCATCTGCGCCTTGTAGTCGTCGGTCTGGGTCCAGGTCCAGTAGCGCTTGAAGCAATCGACGTAGCCGGGTCCGGCGCATTTCCCGGCCGTGAGCTCGAGCGTGGGCGGCGGCAACGGCGCCTTGCTCGAATGGCAGCGCGCGCAGGTGTCGGCGAAGGCCACCTTGCCACGCTCCAGCGTGGTCTCGCCGGCGGCGAGGTACTTGTCTCCGCCTGGCGCGTCCTTCAGGCGATCGGGCTTCGCCCCCTTCAGGAAGAACAGCGCCGTGTTCGGCGTGCCCGCCTCGGTCGCCTGCCAGTAGCTCGAATTCTTCTGCGCGGTGACGATCGGGATCGGGCTGATCGTCTTGCCGCCGACCACCGGATTGAAGTGCAGCAGCCACTCTTCGCTGAACAGGCCGATGTTGAGATAGACCCGGTTGAGCGCGCCCAGCAGGCCAACCGAATCGGCGCCGTCCTTCAGCACATGGGGCGTGCGAACCGTGGCCTCGGACTTGTTGAAGAATTCGGTCAGCGGGCCGCTCGTCACATAGTCGTTGAACTGCTTGTTGTCGAGCTCGCCGCCGTCGATCTTTTCCTGCCCGATGCGCTTGGCTATCTCCAGGCGCGCGACGAAGTCGTAGACCGCGTTCATGGTGCGCGGGTTGTTGATGCTGTCGGTGGAAACCAGCGAGGTGTCCATGGTGCCCTGGCGGTAGGTGTGGGCCAGCTGGTACATGTAATTCTTGCGGCCCTCGGGCTTGTTGGCGTTGTAGATGAAGAGCCGGTCCACCCACATGTACTGGGCGCCGACGGAAGAACTGAGGTTCTCGAACTTCGGGTTGTTCGGATCGGCCGGCGGCTTCACCGGGCTGGGCCCGATGTGGCAGAAGCCGCAGGACATGCCCACGCGGTAGGGCCGCACCAGATCCTTGCGGTTGTAGTAGTTCGGGTCGGTGTAGTACTTCTCGGCGTCCCATTCCTTGGCCGCCTTCTCGTCGAAGGCCGGGTTGGGGAAGAGGCGCAGGCCGGCAATGCCGGTACCCCAGCCGTAGAAGGAGCCCACCGGCTGGGTGCTGCCGTCGCCGAGCGGCTTGCCGCGCGAACCGATTTTCACGCCCGGGTACTTGCTCTCGTTCTCGAAGGGGTCGGGCGCGCAGTCCTTGCTGCGCAGGTCGAGCCACAGGCCGCGGCGGTTCTTGTCGGGGCCGGTGGCAGGCTGGAAACAGGGCTCGTTGACCAGGCCGAAATATTCCCAGCGGCTGGCGCGCGAGTAGCCGAGGCTCGGATGGGTGCTGACCACCTTCAGCAGGTCGAAGGCACCGAAGGTGTAGTCGGTCATCTGGGTCCAGAAGCGGTCGTTGCCGCCGCTCCAGACCAGCCACATGTTGCGCCCCTTCTCCTCCTCGGGCGAGAGCGCGATGCCGCCGTCCATGTCGCGGAAGTAAGGCTCCGAGGCATGCGGGAACGAGGCCGCATCGCGGCCGGCTTGCTTCGCCTCATCGAACACCTCACCGGGCCGCGGCGCGTCAGAACATGCCGCGAGAAGCATGCAGGCAACAAGCGGCAACAACTTCGCGGCGTCCCAGCAACTTTGGATCATTGCCATTCCTCCTGCGTCCGACAACGTCGGTGAATGGGCAAACACGAGGCGCAGTGTCGATGCGGGGTAGTGCTTTGCCTATCGGCCATGCGCGCTAACGCAAAGGACGTAGGCCGAGGCCGATGGAAGACGCCGCGCGCTAACCCGCTATCGGGATGCAGAGGCGGGAACAGCCGCGCGATCGGGGTCGCGGCCGATCATTATCCAGGCGCTCAGTGCGCTCAGCAGCGCCAGGCCGGCGCTGAGCAGCATGACCCATCGGAACCCGGCCACGAAGGATTCCGCGACCGCCTTCTTGAGCGCCGCCGCAGCGGCCGCGTCGATGCCCGGCGGCATCTCTGCGCCGGCGAGCCTGCTGCGCTGGTCTTCGAAGAAGGCGCGGGTCTCCGCCGACGCGCCCGCCTCGCGCAGGCCCTGGGCCAGCATCGCATCGAAGGCCCAGGCCATCACCACGCCGAAAACCGCGATCGCGAGCACCGCGGCCGCGCGCGACACCGCGTTGTTGACGCCCGAGGCGATGCCCGCCGAATCCGGCCCGACCGCGTTCATCACCGTGGTGGTGAGCGGCGCGACCGTGATCGTCATGCCGAAGCCGAGCACCACCACGGCCGGAAGAAAGGCGGTCCAGTAGTTGGCGCCGACGCCCGGCACCGCGAACAGCGCAAAGCCCGCCGCCGCGATGGCCGGGCCCACCACCAGCGGCAGCCGCGGGCCGAAGCGGTCCACCAGTTGCCCGGCCCAGCCCGAGAGCGCGAACATGATCAGGATGAAGGGCAGGAGCGCCGCGCCGGCCACCGTGGCCGAGTAGCCCTGCACCTGGATCAGGTTGAGCGGAAAGAAGTAGAGCCCGCCGCCCAGCGCCGCATAGAGCAGCAGCGTCAGCAGGTTGGCGCCGCCGAAATTGCCGATGCGCAGGAGCGAAAGCGGCAGCATCGGCGATCGGACACGGCCTTCGACCACCACGAAGGCCGCGCTCGTCGCAATGCCCGCGGCCAGCGCCGCCAGCACGGCCGGCGAGTTCCAGCCCTGCGTGGGCGCTTCGATGAACGCATAGACGATGCCGCCGAGCGCGACGGTGGCGAGTGCTGCACCCCAGAAATCCAGCTCGCCATCGGCGGCGCTGCCGCGGCTTTCCGGGACATGACGCCATACGATCAGGAGCACCGCGATGGCCATCGGCACATTGACGAGAAAGGCCCAGATCCACGAGTAGTGGTCGACCAGGAATCCGCCGAGCACGGGCCCAACCGCGGCCGTGATGCCGCTGAAACCCGACCAGGTGCCGATCGCACGCCCGCGCTCCTTCTCGGGAAAGGAGGCGCTGATCAGCGCCAGGCTGCCAGGCACCAGCAGGGCGCCGCCGATGCCCTGCACGGCGCGCGCGAGGATGAGCTGCTGCACGCTGCCCGCGAGCGCGCAGCCCACCGAGGCCAGCGCGAAGATCACGACGCCGAGGGCAAAGATGCGCCGCCGTCCGAAGCGGTCGCCGAGCGCGCCGCCCGCCAGCAGCAGCGCGGCGAGGAAGAGCGCATAGGACTCCACCACCCACTGGGCCTGGAAGGCCGTCGCGCGCAGATCGTTCTGGATCGCGGGCAGCGCCACGTTCACCACCGTGCCGTCGATGAAGGCCATGCTCGATCCGACGATCGCCGCGGCCAGCACCCAGGGCTTGGAGGCCTTCGGGCACGGCATCGCTTCGCAGCCGTGCCGGATCAGCGTGTCGTCGCCCGGCGGCTTGCCGATCTGCGTCATGAGGCGAGCGCTCCCAGAGGTTCCAGCTTGCCCAGCAGCGTGGGAATGAATTCCGAGACGGTCGGATGGATGTGCATCGCCCGCTGGAGCACGGTGTACGGTGCGCCGGCGACCATCACGTCGAGGATCGAGTGGATGACTTCGTCGCCCTCGATGCCGAGGATCGCGGCGCCGAGGATCTTCTGGCTCGAAGCGTCCACCAGGACCTTCATGAAGCCCTGCGTTTCGCTGCGCTCCTTCGCGCGGCCGACACGGCTCATCGGCATCCTGGCAACGAGCGCACGGCGTCCGTCCTGCATGACGTCGCGCTCGGTCATGCCGGCCCGGCCCAGGGGCGGATCGATGTACAGCGCATAGGCGGGCACGCGATCGGAGACGCGGCGGCGATCGTTGTCGAGCAGGTTGGCCGCCACGATCTCGTAGTCGTTGTACGAGGTGTGGGTGAAGGCGCCGCGGCCGTTGACGTCACCCAGCGCCCAGATGCCCGGCACGCTGGTGCGCAGCTCTTCGTCGACCGTGATGTAGCCGCGCGCATCCGTCTTCACGCCCGCCTGGTCGAGCCCGAGATCGTCGGTGTTCGGCCGGCGTCCGACCGCGAGCAGCAGGTGCGAGCCCTCGATCTCGTGCGGGTCGTCCTGGCAGTCGAGTCCGACGCCGATGCCGCGGCCGCGCCGCGCCAAGGTGATGCACTTGGCGTTGAGCCGGACCTCGATGCCCTCGCCTTCGAGAATCTCCCGGATCGCCGCCGACACCTCCTCGTCCTCGCGCGAGATCAGCCGCGGGCCCATCTCGACGACGGTGACGCGGGCGCCGAAGCGCCGGTACATCTGGGCGAACTCCAGGCCGATGTAGCTGCCGCCGACCACCACCAGGTGCTCGGGCAAGGTGTCAAGCTCGAGCATGGCGCCGTTCGTGAGATGGTCGACCTCGCCCAGGCCGGGCAGGTCCGGCACATGTGCCCGCGTGCCGACGTCGATGAAGATCTCGCCGGCCTCGAGCTGCGCGTCGCCGACCCGGACCGTGCGCGGGCCTTCGAAGCGCGCATGTCCCTGGTAGACCGTGAGATTCGGCGTGCCCTTGAGCCATTGCTCCACACCCTGGTTGGAGGCCCGCACCACGGCGTCCTTGCGTGCCTTGACGCGCGCCATGTCGACGCGCAAGCCCTCGACCATCACGCCGAAGTCGGCCGCGCGGCGCGCCAGGTAAGCGACCCGCGCGCTCGCGATCAAGGTCTTGGTGGGGATGCAGCCGGTGTTGACGCAGGTGCCGCCGAACAGCTTGCGCTCGACGATGGCGGTCTTGCGGCCGGCCTGCGCCAGGCGCACGGCCAATGAAGGCCCGGACTGCCCGGTCCCGATCACGATGGAATCGTATCTCTCGCTCATTTGGATGCTGCTCCAATCAGGGAAACAGGACACTCAGGATAGATGCGAAATGCAGATAACCAAAGCGGCATGAAGCGCTACGAATCATTGGCCGCCGACATGGCGGACTCCATCCGCGCCGGCGTGCTGCGTCCCGGCGACCGCCTGCCTTCTGTGCGCCAGGCCCGCGCCAGCCGCGGCGTGAGTTCTTCCACCGTGTTCCAGGCCTACTACCTGCTGGAGGCGCAAGGGCTCGTGCGCGCACGCGAACGCTCCGGCTACTACGTGGCCGCGGGCGCGGGACAGCGGCCTCCCGAACCCGAGACCTCGTCGCAACCCGAGGACGATGCGGTCTCGCTCGACGTCAGCGAGCGCGTGTTCGAGATCCTCGAATCGACCATGGTGCGCGAAGTCGTGCCGCTGGGCTCGGCCTTCCCGAGTCCCCTGCTCTTTCCGCTCCAGCGGCTGGGCCGGGTCATGGCCGCCAGCGCGCAGCAGCTCGACCCGTGGAGCGCGGTGGACGATCTCACGCCCGGCAATGCGCGCCTGCGCCGGCAGATCGCGCGGCGCTACCTGGCCGACGGCGTGCACGTTCCCGTGGACGAGATCGTCATCACCAACGGCGCGCTCGAAGCCCTCAACCTGTGCCTGCAGGCCGCGACGCGCCCGGGCGACGCGGTGCTGATCGAATCGCCGACCTTCTATGCCGCGCTGCAGGCGCTGGAACGCAACGGGCTGGAGGCCATAGAGGTCCCGACCCATCCGCGCGAAGGCATCGAGCTCGACGCGCTGGAGCGCGCGATCCTGCGCCATCGGCCCAAGGCCTGCTGGCTGATGACCGGCTTCCAGAACCCGCTGGGGAGCCTGATGCCGGATGCGAAGAAGAAGGCGCTGGTCGAACTGCTGGCGCGCCACGAGGTGCTCCTGATCGAGGACGACGTCTACGGCGAGCTCTACTTCGGCGACAAGCGGCCGCCGCCGGCGAAGGCCTTCGACACGCAGGGCATCGTCATGCACTGCTCGTCGTTCTCGAAGTGCCTGGCGCCGGGCTGGCGCATCGGCTGGGCCGCGCCGGGGCGCCTGGCACGCGCGGTCGCTCGCCTGAAGCTGGGCACTTCGCTCAGCACCTCCGCGCCGGCGCAGGCGGCGCTGGCGAGCTACCTCGAGAAGAGCGGCTACGACAAGCACCTGCGAAAGCTGCGCCGCACGCTGGTCGACCAGCAGGCCGCCTACGCCCAGGCCATCGCGCAGCACTTTCCGTCCGGCACCCGCGCCACGCGCCCGGCGGGTGGTTATTTCCTCTGGATCGAGATGCCGCCCGAGGTCGACGCGCTGGCAGTGCACCGCGAGGCGCTCGCGCAAGGCATCAGCATTGCGCCGGGACCGATCTTCTCGGCCCAGCGCGCTTTCCCGAACTGCCTGCGGCTCAACTACGGGCATCCGTGGGATGCGCGCAGCGAGCGGGCGGTGGCAACGCTGGGGCGCATCGTCACGGCCGCCGCACGGCGCTGAAGCAAGGGAGCGCCGCTCAGGCGTGGCGGGCGCTGGGTTCGCGCGTGCGCAACGCACTGCACACCGCCGCCACGGCCGCGCAGCAGGCGGCCAGCCCCAGCGCGATCACCTGGCCCTTGCCGTCGTGCGGGCTCCAGACGCTGAAGATGGCGGCCAGCATCACGGCGCCCAGGGTCTGGCCCGTGAGCCGCGCCGTGCCCAGCATGCCGCTCGCGGCGCCGCTGCGATGCGCGGGCGGCGAGGTCACGATGGTGTGGTTGTTGGGCGACTGGAACAGGCCGAAGCCCAGGCCGCACAGCGCCATGCGCCAGACGATGTCGGCATTGCCCGGCTGTGCGGGCAGCGCCGCGAGCAAGGTCAGGCCGACGGCGAGCAGGCCGAGGCCGATGCCGCCGAGCAGGCCATCGGGATAGCGGCCGATCAGCCGGCCCGCGATCGGCGCCATCACCACGATCGCCAGCGGCCAGGCGGTGATCAGCAGGCCGGCCTCCACATGCGAGCGCCCGTAGGTGTCGAGCAGCAGAAAAGGCAGCGCGATGAAGGACAGCATCTGCGCGCAGAAGGCCGCCACCGAAGTGCCCATCGAGAGCGCGAACACCGGGATGCGCAGCAGGTCGACCGGAAAGAGCGGCACGGCCAGCGCGCGCTGGCGCCGCAGGTAGACGAAGCCCACCGCCACGCCGGCCAGCAGCAGCGCCCAGGCGATGGGCTGCGCGCCCTGCCCTGCGTCGCTGCTGCGCACGCCGAGCCGGTCGGCGCCGATGAAGATGAGCGAAAACATCAGCACGTTGAGCGCCACGTCGACGAACGAGAAGCGCGCGCCAGCCGCGGCCGCCACGCGATTGGCCGGCAGTGCGTAGAAGCCCAGCGCCAGCACCAGCGCGCCCAGCGGCACATTGAGCACGAACAGCCAGGGCCAGGAAGCCACCGACAGGATCGCGGCCGCCACCGAGGGCCCTGCCACCGATGCGGTCGCCACCACCATCGAATTGATCGCCATGCCGCGGCCGAGCTGCGCCCTGGGATAGATCAGCCGCACCAGCGCCGCGTTGACGCTCATGATGCCGGCCGCACCCAGCCCCTGCACCGCGCGCGCCGCGATCAGCGTCGCGAGCGAATCGGCCAGCACGGCGCCGAGCGAGGCAAAGGCAAACAGCGCCATGCCCACCAGGTAGACGCGCCGGTAGCCCACCAGGTCGCCGAGCGAGGCCAGCGGCAGCAGCATCACCAGCGTGGCGATCTGGTAGGCGTTGACCACCCAGATCGCATGCGCCGGATCGGCATGGAGCTCGCGCGCGATCCCGGGCAGTGCGAGGTTGACGATGGTGCCGTCGAGCACCGCGACCGCGATGCCGAGAATGATCACCAGCATCGCGTGCCGGCGCTGCGGCAGCGGCAGGCCGTCGAGCACGGGCGTTGGCGTTCCGGTCACCGGCTCAGCGCGCTGCATAAGGCGCCGGTTGCCGACCGCCGAGCGTGAACCATGTGAGCACCACCGCGATCAGCGCACCGGCGGCCATGCCCGTCACCATCGGCAAGGGCCGGCCGTCGGTGAACAGGCCGATCACCGCCATCACCACCGCGCCGGTCAGCATCTGCAGCGTGCCCAGCAGGGCCGATGCGGTGCCGGCGATCGCGCCGTGCTTCTCGAGCGCCAGCACCGAGGTGGTGGGAATGACCAAGCCCATGAAGCCGCTGGCAACGAAGTACAGCACGATCAGCACCGCCAGGCGGTCGCCGCCGGCCAGGTAGTAGGCGAACATCGCCGCCATCACGAGCCCGCAGGCGCTCACGCTGGCCTTGACCACGCGCACGATGCCGAAACGCTCGCACAGCGCGCCGTTGAGCTGCGCGGCACCGAAGAACGCAGCGGCGTTGATGCCGAAGGCCAGGCTGTAGAGCGTCGGCGAAAGGCCGTAGTGGTCGATCATCACGAAGGAGGAGTTGGCCAGGTAGGTGAAGAAACCGGCCATCGCGAAGGCGCCGATGAAGACCAGGCCGAGGTAGTGCGCGTCACGCATCAGCACACCGTAGGCGCGAAGCGCGCTGCCCAGGCTGCTTTCCACCCGCTCTTCGGCCGGCCGCGTTTCCTTCAGCATCACGCTCATCATTGCGAGGCCGGCCACGGCGGCCAGCATCACGGCCCAGAACACGCCGCGCCAGCCGGCGAAGGCGATCACGCCGCTGCCGGCCAGCGGCGCCAGGATCGGCGACACGCTGAACACCAGCATCAGCAAGGACATCAGCCGCGCCGCATCGTTGCCGGTGTGCAGGTCGCGCACCACCGCGCGCGGAATCGCCATGCCGGCCGCGGCGCCCAGGCCCTGCACGAAGCGCAGCGCGATCAGGGTCTGGATATCGGTCGCGAGCGCGCAGCCGATGCTGGCCAGCGCGAACAGCCCGAGCCCGAAGTACAGCGGCGGCTTGCGTCCCACCATGTCCGACACCGGCCCGTACAGCAGTTGCCCGACGCCGAGCGAGATGAAGAAGGCCGTCAGGCTCATCTGCACCGGGCCGATGCCGGCACCGAGGCTCGCGCCGATCTCCGGCAGCGCGGGCAGGTACATGTCGATCGCGAACGGGCCGATGGCCGACAAGAGGCCCAGCACGAGCGCGATCTTGAAGAAGCGCGATGAAGTCATGCGCCCATTGTCTCCAAGGAGGCAATGGGCGTTGCGCAGCACGATGCCGAGCGCTGTGCTAGCGATGGCGCCGCTCAGGTCTTGTAGTGCAGCGCCCAGAGCCAGAGCGGCCGCGGCGTCAGCAGCATCGAGAGCACCAGGCCCGCGCGAAGGGAAAATCTCTCCCGCCAGGGAACATCGGGCGAAAGGAAGGCTCGCCATGCGTTCATGCGTTCGCCATCCCGCGCATAGCGCACGGCCACCACCAGCATGTATCGGTTGAAGCGCTTGCGCTTCGCGGCTTCCATTTCGGGGGGCACGCGCAACTCGCGCGCCAGCTCGTAGGCCCGGTGAGCGTCGACGCCGCGCCCGGCGCTCGTGACGGATCCGGCCTGCACCCTGTAGCGGGACACGGTTTGCCCAATGAAGCGCGCCCAGCCGCCGTTGTTGGCCAGACGCACCGAAAAGGCCAAGTCCCCCACGTTGCCGTCGCGTTCGCCGCGCATGTATTGCAGATAGGTCGCCCTCTCCACCAGGAAGGCATCGGGGGGGATGGATTCCGTCAAGCACCACTCCCACACCGGCCGCGTCGCGCCCGGGCCCTGTCTGCCGAACCACTGGTCGCTGGCGGCGGATCGCTCGGGGTCGACCACGCCCGCCGCGTCCATGATCAGGTGCGTGCCGAACCACAGCTTCACGCGCGGATCGGTCTCGCTGACGCAGGCATTCGCCAGCAGGCTCAGTGCACCGGGACAAAGCTGGTCGTCGTTGTGCAGGAAAAGCAGATGGTCGAACTTCGCCCGCGAAGCCAGGAACCATTGGTTGGGGTAAGTCCCCTTGGACGGCTCGCTCGGCAGATATTCGATGAGCTCCGCCAGGCCGCTCGCCGCGATGACCGCCTGGTTGCTTGCCCAGTAGGAGCGCGGACTGTCGTCGCCGATGATGATCTCGCCGATCAGCGAGCGGTCCTGCTGCGCGATGCTGCCCAGCGCCTCACTCAACTGTTCCGGCCGCGCGTAGGCCGGGATGAGGATGGAGATCAACACGGCGCAGCCGATGCCAGCGCTGCATGCTGCTCCAGAATCAGCCGCACCGCGGAGATCACGTCGCCGACGTCCTGATCGCTCAGCTTGGCCGAGATCGGCAGCGAGACGGTCCGCCTGCCCACGCGCGTGGCATGCGGCGTGTCCTCGGGCCGCCAGCCGAAGTTTTGCTGATAGTAAGGATGCTCGGTCAGCGCCAGGTAGTGCACGCCGACGCCGATGCCCTGCGCCGTCATGGCGTTGAGGAAGTCGTCGCGCGAGATGCCGCAACGCGCCGCGTCGATCTGCACGTTGAAAAGATGGTGCGCGTGGCGCGTGTCCGGCGCCGGCTTCGGGGGCAGTGCCAGCGGAAGGTCCGCCAGTTCGTCGCCGTAGCGCTTCCAGATGGCCTTGCGCCGCTGCCAGTAGACCTCCACGCGCGCCAACTGCTTGAGGCCGATTGCCGCCTGCAGGTCCATCATGTTGTATTTGAACCCGGCTTCGACGACGTAGTAGTGCTTGTAGCCCTCGTCGCCGAAGCGCTTCCACGCGTCCTTGCTCATTCCGTGCAGGCCGAGCACCTTGATGCGGGCGGCGTCCTCCTCCTTGCGCGCCAGGACCATGCCGCCCTCGCCGGTGACGACGTTCTTGGTCACGTAGAACGAGAAGCAGCCGAAGTCGCCGATCGTGCCGACGTTCTGGCCGTGGTACTGCGTTTCGATGGCATGCGCGCAGTCCTCGATGACCTTGAGTTCATACTGCCGCGCCAGCGACATCAGCTCGTCCATTTCGCAGGGCCGCCCTGCAAAATGAACCGGCACGATGGCTCGCGTGCGCTTGCTCACCTTGGCGCGCACCTGCGCCGGATCGATGTTCAGCGTGTCGGGATCGATGTCGGCCAGCACCGGCGTCGCTCCGGTATGGATGATGGCATTGGCCGTTGCGCAGAAAGTCAGCGGCGTGGTGATGACCTCGTCGCCCGGCCCGACGCCGGAGGCCAGCAAGGAAAGATGCAGGGCGGCGGAGCAGGAGTTCAGCGCAACGGCATGCGCGGCGCCGCGGTACAGGCCGAACTCATGCTCGAACTGCGCCACCCGCGGACCTGTGCCGAGCCAGCCCGATCGCATGACGGCCTCGACCTCCAGAATCTCGTCCTCTTCGATCTTCGGGGAACCGAAGATCAAGAAATTGTCCTTGCTTCGTATCGGCATCGAGTCCCCCGCTTACGCGGACAAATGCTTCTGCTCTTGAGTCGAACACTAGTACGAAATGTCGCACCCTCAACAGTATGTGATGTCGGACAACTGCTCGCCTTGCCATGGCAGTTGCGCGGTATTTCAGAACAAGGACGCGGTATCGCTCTGCGGCCTTGCGCCTTCGATCATCAGCATCTTGAGCTTCGCCGTCGCACCGCCGTGCGCCGAGAAACCGCCGGGCTTTCCGCCGGCGGCGAGCACGCGATGGCAGGGCACCACCGGCGCGAAAGGGTTGTGGCCCAGCGCCTGGCCGACGGCGCGCGCCAGGCCCTTGTCGCCGAGCTCGGCGGCGATCTCGCCGTAGCTGCGCGTGCAGCCCGGCACGATGCGGCGTGCGATCTCGTAGACGCGGCGATGGAAGTCGGAGACGCCCGCGTAGTCGAGCACGATCTCCGCCAGGTCCAGCGGCTCGCCCGCCATCAGGGCGCGAATCGAGGCCGTCGCCCTCAGCACTTCGGGCGGCGGCTCGGTCTCGTTCAACTGCGCAAAACGCCGCAGCATGCGCGCTCGCGTCGCGCCCTCCCCGACCTCGGGCAACTGTACGCCGACGATGCCGCGCGGACCCCAGGCGATGCCGCAGGCGCCGATGGCAGTGTCGAACAGTGCGAAACCGGTGTCGTTCATCTCAACCCGGGCAGGCGTTCGCCGTCACGCTGCGTGCGATAGCGTCGGCCAGCTTCGCCGTAGTGCGCTGGGCGCCGCGTGCCAGCGCATCGATGCCGGCACCCTCGACCGGCTCCGACAGCGAGCGCTGGCAAGCGAGCGACGGTCCTTGATCGCCGCGGCGCACGGTCCAGCTGAAGCCGGCATCGACGCGGCTGCCTTGCACCGCATCGAATTGCCGCAACTGCACCGCGATGCGCGTCACGGCCTGGCCGCGCGGCGATCCGCTCTTCGTTGCATCGACAGCGCCGAGGCGGCCCGCGATGCCGCTGCTCAAGGCGTCGCGCAGTTCGTTCTCAAACGAGGAGGACCAGCGGTGCTCTTCGAGGATGTCGACCTGCGGCCCGTCGATGGCGGCCTTCTGCCGTACCACCAGCTGCGGGCGCGCGAAGCGCTCGGGCATGGCCACCGGCGCGAGCTCGACGAAGGCAGGCGCCGTGCCCGACGCGGGCATCGCGCCCGGCGTCGCATCGGCCAGGCTGTAGTACTGCGGCGCGGTGCTGGCGCAGCCCGCCAGCAGCACGGCAGCGAGCAAGGCCGCCGCCCGGGTGTTTGTCGTTCTCATTTCTTCTTGTCCTCCGGCTTGCCGCGAATCAGCGATTCGGGGTGGCGTTCCAGGTAGTCGGTCAGGATGCGCAGCGACCCGGCCGCGCGCGTGACTTCCTGCAGCGTCTGGCGCATGTCCTGCTGCAGCGGCGAATCGTCGGCCAGCGTCTTGTCGGCGGCGTTGAGCGTCTTGCGCACATCCTTCATGGCGGCCGTCATCTCGGGTGCGACATCGTTGTTCAGCCGGCCTGCAAGCTGCTCGGCGCTGCCGAGCGTCTTGTTGAGCGTGACCAGTGTCTTGCGCAGGTCGGCGCCGATCTCCTCGAAGGGCACCTTGTTGAGCTTGCTCGCGATCTCGCCGATCTGCGCCTGGATCTCGTCCAGGCTGTTGGGCACCGTCGGCATCTCGATCGGGTTCTGGTTGATGTTGATCTTCGCCGGCGGCGCCTTCGGGAAGAAGTCGAGCGCCACGTACACCTGGCCCGTGAGCAGGTTGCCCGTGCGAAGCTGCGCCCGCAGCCCCTTGTTGACCAGGAAGCGCAGGCGCTCCGTCTGCGCGTAACGCGACTCGTCCGGCTCGTTGCCCGCGCCGCGGCGCAGGCGATCGGGGTAGACCTGGATCAGCACCGGCATCTTGAACTGGTTCTCCTGGCGATCGAACTCGACGCCGATGGACTTGACCTCGCCGATCTCCACGCCGCGGAAGTCGACCACCGCGCCCGGCGACAGGCCGCGCAGCGACTGGTTGAAGTACAAGAGCAGCGTCTGCGAGGGCCCGTCCGGTGCCTTCATCGCCGCGGTTTCGTCGGCGGCCAGCGTGAACGCGGCGTTCTCCTGCGCCGCCGGACCCATCGCATCGTCGGGCGCCTGGAAGGCGATGCCGCCCAGCAGCACGGTGGCCAGCGACTGGGTGCGCAGCTTGACACCGCTCGCGCTCAGCTCCACGTCGAAGCCGCTCGCATGCCAGAAGCGCGTGTTGACGCCGACGAACTTGTCGTAGGGCGCATTGACGAACACGCGCAGCGTGACCCCGCGGCCGTCGCCGTCGAGTTCGTAGGCCGCGAGCTGGCCCACCTTGATGCGCCTGAAATACACCGGCGAGCCGATGTCGAGCGAGCCCACGTCGCGGGCGCGCAGCAGGTACTGCCGCCCCGAGGCATCGCGCGTGACGATCGGCGGCACCTCGAGCCCGGTGAACTCGCCGGCCGTCTCTTTCGAGCTGCCGGCGTCGGCACCGATGTAGGCGCCCGACAGCAAGGTGCCTAGGCCCGAGATGCCCGAGGTGTCGAGCCGCGGCCGCACCACCCAGAAGCGCGTGTCCTCGGCGGTGAAGCTCTTGGCCTCTTTCGTGAGCTGCACCAGCACGCGCACATGCGAGCGGTCGCCGGCCAGCCGAATGGTCTGCACCGTGCCGATCTGCACGTCCTTGTACTTGACCGCGGTCTTGCCGGCCTCCAGTCCCTCGGCGGTCTTGAAGGTCAGCACCACTTCGGGCCCGCGATCGAGCAGGATGCGCGCGACCAGCGCGATGCCGACCAGCGCCGCCACGATGGGAATCAGCCAGATCAGCGAGGGCAGCCAGTTGCGGCGCTTCACGACGACCGGTTCGGCCAGCGAGGGCGCCGACGTCTTGTCTTCATCGCTCATTGGAGTATCTTCGTGCTTCGCACTGCGGTGCGAGCTTGCTTGGAGCGGCCCGGCGCAGCGCTCATGCGGTTCTTTCGTTTCTTGCGTGCATGTCGTGTGCGGGCTCCGTTTCGTTCATGACGTCCTCGCTGTCCCAGGTGAGGCGCGGATCGAAGCTCAGCGAGGCCAGCATCGTCAGCACCACCACCGCGCCGAAGGCGCCGATGCCGACGCCGGCGGTGATTTCGGCAAAACCCTGGATGCGCACCAGGCCGGCGAGCAGCGACACCACGAAGACGTCGAGCATCGACCAGCGGCCGATCACCTCGAGGATGCGATAGAGCCGCGCGCGTTCGAGTTGCCCGGCGGGGCGGTGCCGCTGGGCCATGTAAGCCAGCAGCATCAGCGCGGTCAGCTTGAACAACGGCACCAGGAAGCTGGCGATGAAGATGATCGCCGCCAGCCCGTAGGCGCCGGAGACCCAGAAGTAGATCACGCCGCTCAGGATGGTGTCGTACTGCGTGCCCAGCAGGCTCTTGGTGATCATCACCGGCAGCAGGTTGGCCGGCACGTACATGATGCAGGCCGCGATCAGCAAGGCCCAGGTGCACTGGATGCTGTGAGGCTTGCGGCGATGCAGGTGCGTGCCGCAACGCCCGCAGGCCTCGCCCTCCGCGGCGCCCTGCCAGACCGTGCCGCAGTGGGGGCAGCTCAAGAGCCCGAGCTGCGCCGCTGTCCTGATCGGCGCCGTTGCCGTCATGCCTTCTGCCCCGGCCGCGGCTCGAAGGCCATTTCCCAGAAGGTGCGCGGATTGAAGGACAGCACCGCCGTCAGCAGCACCGTGAGGCCCATGAAGGCCCACAGCGCCGGTCCGGCCACCACCTGCGCCAGGCTCGAGAGCTTGACGATGGCCACCAGCACGCCGAGCAGAAAGACCTCGATCATTCCCCACGGCCTGAGCGACTGCAGGATCCGCACCAGCACGCCGAAGCCGGCGGGCCGCCGCTCGCGCGCCATCGGCACCAGCAGGTAGAACAGGATGCACAGCTGCAGCAAGGGAAAGAGGATGGTGGTGCCCAGCACCAACAGCGCCACCACCGACATGCCCTCGGTGCTGAGCACGATCACCGCGCCGGCCAGCGTGGTCTCGCTGCTGAGGCCGCGCAACTCGATCTCGACGATCGGAAACAGGTTGGCGATCGCGAACAGGATCAGGCTCGCCACCGTGAGCGGCAGCACGCGCGCGCCCTGGTCGCCCGCATGCCGGTCGAGCTCGGTGCCGCAGCGGGCGCAATGCGAGACTTCGCGCGGGCGCAGCGGCGTGCGGCGGTAGACCGCGTCGCAGCCCTCGCAGACGATGGCGTCGGGAACTTCCTTCATGGTCGTGAACGGCTATTGTCCGCGAGCCGCGTCGACAGGTAGTCGAGCACGGCGCGCACCCGCGCCGGCAGGCGGCCCGGCTTGCCGAGGTAGACGGCATGCACCGGCGTCATGTCGCGCGGATTGAATTCCTCCAGCACCGGCACCAGGCGGCCGGCGTCGATGTCGGGCTGGATGTGATAGAGCGAGAGCCGGCCCAGCCCGACCCCCTCCATCACCAGCCGGCGCAGTGTTTCTCCATCGCCGGCACGCACCGAGCCCACCACCGGCATCTCGACCACGCGCCCGTCGACCGCGAGCGGCCAGTCGGGTGCGCTGCGGTGGTAGCTGGAACCGATGCGGTTGTGCGCCTCCAGCTCCTGCGGCGTGCGCGGCGTGCCGTAGCGTTCCAGGTACGCGGGCGAAGCGACGATGGCCTGGCCGGTATCGAAGAGATGGCGCGCCACCAGGTCGGAGGGCGGCAACGGACCCCAGCGGATCGCGATGTCGGTGCGCTCGTCCATCAGGTCGACCACGCGGTCGGTCAGCACGATGTCCAGCGTCACCTGCGGATGCAGTTCCAGAAAGCGCGGCACCAGCGGCATCAGCAGGCGGTGGCCGAAGGAGATGCTGGCGTTGATGCGCACCCGCCCGCGCGGCGCGGCGCCGGCCGCGGCGCAGCGCTCGGCCTCGTCCATGTCGGCCAGCACGCGCACGCTGCGCTCGTAGAAGTTCTGGCCCTCGGGCGTGAGCTGCAGCTTGCGCGTGGAGCGGTGCACCAGTTGCGTGGCCAGCCGCGCCTCCAGCCGCGCGACCAGCTTGCTGATGGCCGAAGGCGTCATGCCCAGCACGCGCGCGCCGGCCGAGAAGCTGCCGCGGTCGACCACCTGGACAAAGGCTTCCATCTCGCCGGAGCGGTTGACCTCGATGCGCGCCATATGTGAATTCAAGTCACAGTTGTGTGTCCGAGCGGCATTCTAGTCACGCAAGCCCAGCGCCCGCACAGTACGAGGCATCATGCCCATCGCTCTTCTCGCCCTCACCGCCGGTGCCTTCGGAATAGGCACCACCGAATTCGTCATCATGGGCCTGCTGCTGCAGGTCTCGGCGGATCTTCATGTCTCCATCGCGGCCGCCGGCCTGCTGATCTCGGGCTATGCGCTCGGGGTCGCGGTCGGCGCGCCGCTGCTCACCATCGCCACCCGCCGCGTGCCGCGCAAGACCGTGCTGCTCGCGCTGATGGCGATCTTCACGCTCGGCAACATCGCCTGTGCGCTGGCGCCCAGCTACGAGATGCTGATGGCCGCGCGCGTGATCACCTCGCTCGCGCACGGCACTTTCTTCGGCGTCGGCTCCGTCGTTGCCACCGGACTGGTCGCTCCGGAAAAGCGCGCCTCGGCGATCGCAATCATGTTCACCGGCCTCACGGCCGCGACCATGCTCGGCGTGCCGGCCGGCGCCTGGCTGGGCCTGCAGTTCGGCTGGCGCTCGACCTTCTGGGCCGTGGCGCTGATCGGCGTCTTCGCCCTCGCCGTGCTCGCGGTCTTCGTGCCCCGCGATCGGGCCTCCGACAAGCAGGCCCCCGCCTCGCTCGCCGACGAACTCGCGGTGCTGGCCCGGCCGCAGGTGCTGCTCGGGCTCGCGATGACGGTGCTCGGCTTTGCCGGCGTGTTCGCGGTGTTCACCTACATCCAGCCGCTGCTGACCCGCATCACCGGCTTGTCCGAAGCGGCGGTGTCGCCGACCCTGCTGCTCTTCGGCGGCGGCCTCGCGGTGGGCAACATCCTCGGCGGCAAGCTGGCCGACCGCGCGCTCATGCCGGCCGTGCTGGGCACGCTGGTGGCGCTCGCCGTGGTGCTGGCCGTGATGCAGCCGGCGCTCCACTCGGGCGTGACGGCGGCGCTCTTCGTCGGCCTGCTCGGCATCGCTTCCTTCGCCACGGTCGCGCCGCTCCAGCTGCGCGTGCTCGAGAAAGCATCCGGCGCCGGGCAGAACCTGGCGTCCAGCCTCAACATCGCGGCCTTCAATCTCGGCAATGCGCTCGGCGCCTGGGTCGGCGGCATGGTGATCGACCGCGGCCCGGGGCTCGGCGCACTCGGCTGGGTCGCCGCGCTGCTGACGCTGGCAGGCCTCGCGATCGCGCTCTGGAGCCGTGCGCTCGACCGGCGCGAGCTGCCGCTAGCCTGCGCGCCCGCACGCACCTGAATCATTCATTCCAACTGCAAGGACTCGTCATGGAACATCGCTATCTCGGCAACTCCGGCTTCAAGGTGCCGGCCCTCGGCTTCGGCGCCGGCACCTTCGGCGGCCAGGGTCCGCTCTTCAGCGCCTGGGGCAACACCGACGTCGCCGGCGCGCGCCGCATCGTCGACATCTGCCTCGAGGCCGGCGTCAATCTCTTCGACAGCGCCGACGTGTACTCGAGCGGCGCCTCCGAATCGATCCTCGGCGCCGCGGTGCAGGGCCGGCGCGACAAGGTGATCCTCTCGACCAAGCTCTCGCTGCGCGCGGGCGACGGGCCGAACGACGTCGGCTCCTCGCGCCATCACCTGATCGCCGGCACCGACGCCGCGCTCAAGCGCCTGGGCACCGACTACATCGACCTGCTGCAGCTGCACGCCTTCGATGCGATGACGCCGGTCGAGCAGGTGCTGCGCACGCTCGACGACCTCGTGCGCGCGGGCAAGGTGCGTTACATCGGCGTCTCCAACTTCTCGGGCTGGCAGTTGATGAAGTCGCTGGCCGCGTCGGACCGGTTGGGCCTTTCGCGCTACGTCGCGAACCAGACCTACTACTCGCTGGTAGGACGTGACTACGAATGGGAGCTGATGCCGCTCGCCATCGACCAGGGCGTGGGCGCGATCGTCTGGAGCCCGCTGGGCTGGGGCCGCCTGACCGGCAGGATCCGGCGCGGCCAGCCGCTGCCCGCGGGCAGCCGGCTGCACGACACCGCCGGCTTCGCGCCGCCGGTGGACGACGAGCGCCTGTACCGCGTGGTCGATGCGATGGACCAGGTGGCCGAGGAAACCGGCAAGACCGTGCCGCAGATCGCGCTCAACTGGCTGCTGCAGCGTCCCACCGTGGCCAGCGTGCTGATCGGCGCGCGCGACGAGGAACAACTCAAGCAGAACCTGGGCGCGCTCGGCTGGCAGCTCACGACGGAGCAGGTCGAGAGACTCGATGCGGCCAGCGCGGTCACGCCGCCCTACCCCTACTACCCCTACTGGAACGGCCAGTTCGCCGAACGCAGCCCGATCGCTGTCTAGGTCTGTTCGATCGTGCCGAAGTTGCTCTCGGCGTACGGCGACTGCGTCGCTGCATTCACCAACTGCACCCGGTTGCGCGCCGCGAAACGGCGCCGCAGCTGGCGCATGTGGTAGTCCACCGTGTGCGCCGACAGGTGCAACCGGTAGGCGATCTCCTTGTCGCTGCGCCCCTGCAGCAGGTGTTCGAGGATGTACTGCTGCGTGGTCGACATGCCTGACATCTCGGCCCGCGCCGCCGGCGGCGCGGCCGGCACGCGCGCGTGGCGCGACAGGTATTCGTGCACGCTGAGACCCAGCATCAGCGACTGGCCGACCACGCTGTCCGTGATCCAGCCGCGGCTCGGTGCGCTGGACGACAGGCTGATCACCGTGTGCTCGTTCACGTGCGTGGGCGAGGCCAGGCGCAGGAACAGGCCGCTCCTGATGCCGTTCGCGCGAAGGTCGTCGAGAAAGCGGCGGCGGCGTCCGCTCGGATCCGGGTTCACCGGCGACGCCTCCAGCTGGTCGATGTCCCACAACAGCGGCAGACTGGAAGCGGGCGCATCCCGGTACCGCGTGTCCACCTCGTAATGGCGCTGCGAAAAATAGCGCTGCGCCCACTCCCGGTTCGCATAGCCGGTGAAGAAGCTCAGCGGCCACGGCTGCCCGCGCAGGTAGGTGATCGTGCCGTAGCCCAGCCATTCGAAGCCGATCGCATGCAGCATGCCGCGCACCAGGCGCACGCGCGCCTCGCTGCTGCCGGCGTCCAGCAGGTCACCGACGATGCCGGACGCTTCGGCGAGCCGCCCCATCGTTTCCGGCAAGCACAACTGCGCCTCCGAATACAGCTGCGGCACCGGACCGCCATGCAGGCCACCGTCGTTCGGCGGCGGCGATTCGTGAATCGGCGTGCCCGGCAGCGATGCCGCGGCCGCACGTTGCAACAAGGAAGACAGCATCATGTTGATGACCAGTCGACGCCGTCGATTGCCCGGCGATAAGAAAAGAGTTCTCGTTGGCCCGGCGACGCCGCGACTTGTGCAGCAAATTACCAAAGGCCGGCTGCGCCGCCTTGTAAATTCTTAACGTCGACACAACCAGGCGATAAATTCGGGCCTCGATGGAACTCCTTGCTTCCTCCTATTGGCGAGATGTCGACCTTGCAGGTCTTCAATTCACCGCCAATCGATTCCTGCAGCGCGAAATCCGGCCGCACAGGCACGGCGGCTTCACGCTCTCGGTTTCCGACACGGAGTTGCGCGTGCGAACCATCGCCGGCATCACGGTCGTGCCGCCGGGCACGCTGCTGCGCATCGCGCCGCACGTGTGGCATTCGGTGCAGGCGCGTTCCGCGCCCTGGCGGGAAGACGCCATGTACTGCAGCTTCGCCGTCGCGCGCTGCGTGAACCCTTCGCACGACATCGTGCGAACGGCGCGGGAGGAAGGCGATGCAGCGGTATCGATCTTTGCGCAGGCCACCTCGGCGCGCGAGTTCATCGAATGCCATCGGCTGCTGTACGAAGCGGCGCACTCCGGCAACGAGGAAATCGGTGCGGCCGGCCGCTCCCTGCTGCGCCAGCGGCTGGCGCAATGGATTCCGCCGCAGGCCGCCGCAGCCCGGACGCACGCGCGCGACTACGCGGTCACGATCGACAGCGGCGACGATCGCGTGAACCGGCTCTATGAGCTGATCGCCAAGGGCTTTCGCCAGCGGCTCACGCTGGACGCGCTGGCCGATGCGGTGGGCTGGCACCCGGTACATCTTCAGCGCCGCTTCAAGAGCGCCTTGGGATTCACGCCGCACGAGCTGCTGGTGGGCCACCGCGTCGAGTACGCACGCGACCTCCTCGCCGGCGGTGCGCGCGTGATCTACGCGGCGCATGCCGCCGGCTTCAGCGACCAGAGCCACCTGCACAAGACCTTCCTCAGCACCTACGCCGTGACGCCCGGCGAGTACCGCAGGCTCTCGGTGCACGATGCCTTGCAGCCGCCCTCGGCGAGGAACGGCATCGTCGAGGACCACGCAGCCGCGGGATAGGCCGCCAGCGATCTAACCGACCTTGATCTGCCAACCGTCGATCAGCGTGTCGGGGTCTCCTTCGATGTTCGTCGCGATGCCGTCCATCAGACGCTTGTCGAAGCGCGGATTGAGGTTGAAGAGCTGCGCCAGCGCTTCATTCACGACGTGGTTCTTGCTGCCCTCCTGCCGCGCGGCACCGAGCTCGGGCGGCGTCAGCAGGGTCTGCAGGTTGTTCTCGGTGATGCCCCACAGCGTCGCCGTCTCGCGGCGGTCGCCGCCGACGCTGACGAAGATCGGCTTGACGACCGGTTCCTTCTGCGGCTTCGGCTCCTCGCCTTCGTCCGGCTTTTCCGGCTCGCCAGGCTCGTGTCCCGGAGGCGTGCTCGGGCTGCTCGAAGGCGGGCTGCTCGGCGTCGTGCCCGTCGAAGGCGTCGGGTGGCCCGGCCTGGCCGGATCCGTTTCGAACAGGCCGGTGAAGCCGTTCCAGACCATCTGCACCACACTGTCCTTCTTCTCCTGCTCGGTGCCGGCGATGGCCTTGTACAGCACCGTCGCCGCCGGCACGATCGCGATGGAGCCGACCGCCGACCACTTGAGGATCTTGGTGGCGGTCGGGAAGGCGCCGTTGCGCAGCGCCGGAATCTGCTGCAGGCCGACCCAGGTGCCCGTGAGTGCAGCCTGGGCGAAGGCGCCGTAGGCCAGGATCTCGGGGCCCGTCTCCATCAAGCCCATGCCCACCGCGATGGCCCGCCCGGCGCTCAGCAGCCCTGCGTAGTCGCGGTACTTGTTCCAGTCGTTCTTCTTTGTCTGGGCGGCGGCCTTATCGGCCTGCAGTTCGGGATGGGCCTCGAGGTAGTCGTCGACCTTCATGTTGGCCGCCTTGGCCTCGTTGGCGATCTTGAGTTCGACGGTCGCGAGCGCATCCACCTTGTTGTTGTAGATGTAGTTCGCGCCGAGCGTTCCGATCGACAGGACGTCGGCGAAATTGCCTGCATGCGTCTGGATGGAGTCGCCTGCATTCAGCGGCTTGAAGACGGTACCCACGAAGGTGTTGAGGCTCACCGCGATGGTCGCGCGGCGGCTGAACAGGCCCAGGCGCGTGTTGGGCGAGTTGGTGCTGCCGCCCAGGCCTTCGGCCCCCTTCGGATCGACGCCCTTCTTGCCCGGGAAAAGCGCTTGCAGCTTCTCGTAGAGCGCGGCATGCGCCTCGCGCAACTCCGCCCGATGCTTCACCGAGTCGCTGAACCTGGCATGCACCTCCGGAAACTCGCGCAAGAGCCGGGCCTCTGGCGAGGTGTCCGCGTGCGAAGGATCCGCTGCCATCCGGAGCTGATCGGCGTTCATCTTGTCGATGCGCAGCAATAGCTCGCTACGGATCTCCGACTTGTTCCTGCCCGGAAACTCGCTTCGCAAGCCGCCGAAGAAGTCGCGCAGCCCCGGCACGCCCTTCATGTAGTGGGCAGGCGCCAGCGTCTCGGCGGTGTCGCCGGGCGATCGAATGGTGTGCAGCTGGAAGTTCCTGTCGGAAGGCGCGTCGGCCCAGGCCTCGCGGCTGGCCTTGAAGGCTGCGCCCAGCGTCGCGACCTCGTCCACCTTGTCGCGCAGCGACTGGGCCTTGGCCTCATCCATGATCTTGTCGCCGCGCCAGCCGCTGCCGTTGATCACCTTCTCGACCAGCTTCTCGGCCGTGGCGCGATCGCCGCGCGTGGCCGCGGCCATCGATTCCTTCATGCGCTGCGATGCGGTGAGGTAGGCGGCGCGCCCGAAGCTCGACAGCGGATAGCTGAGGTAGCCCGCCGTGCGCCCGCCGGCCAGCTCCGCCGGCAAGCCGAACACCGGCTTCATCGCCTCGAAGCCGACGCGCACGCCGCCGGCGATCATGGTCATGCCCTTGGCGCGGATCAGCGCGTCCTTCGGCTGCTCCGACAGCACGCCCTTGATGCCCTGCCTCCAGCTCGGCACGCGGGTGGTCGCGGCCAGGGTGGCCGCATCCCTTGCATTGGGCACGCCGATCGGCAGCACCTGGCCGTCGCCGTTCACATGGACCGCGCCGATGATCTCGTCGGCCCCGACGCGGCAGCGAGCGGCCAGCGGGAACCAGGCGGTATCGGGCTGCACGCGGTTGATCCAGCCACCGCCCTCGCGCGCGGCGGCCGCGCTGGCGTCGGCGAAGTTGTCGTAGGTGTCGCGGTTGCGCGTGCGCACGCCGCCTTCGCTGCCGTAGATCGTGTCGCGCGGGCCCAGCTTCGAGACCACGTAGCGCACGCCGGAACCCTCTGGCGGGTCGGCCATCAGCGCGGCCGTGACCGCGGCCTCGTCGGCCGAGGGCACGAGCGGCGTCGCGGGCGAATCCGGATCGGCCGCCAGCTGCTGCCGGCGGATCATGCCGTTGGCGTGATTGGCCACGCTTTCCCAACCGCGATCGCGGCCCATCGTCGTCGGCGGCAGCGGCACGCCGTCGGCATCGAAGCCGGGGCTGGCGCGACCGCCGGTGCCGGAAGAAGCCTGCGCTCCCGGGTTCGCGGCGGGCGGTCGCGAACCCGCGCCGCTGGAAGGCAGGGATGCCGGGGGACCCGACCCCTGCTGCCCTTGCCTCTGCGGATTGACCGACGGCTGCCCCTGCCCGCCCTGCCCATGCGCGCCGGTACCGCCCTGGTTGTTCGCCGATGCCTGCGGGTTGAGTTGGCGCAGCGTCGCCTGGCGATGCGGCGAACGCGTGAACGGCGCATTGGGCGCCTGGGCGTCTCCACCGACAGCCAGGAGCAACTGCTGCTCCTGCGGCCTGCGCGCCGATGCCGGCACAGAGCCCGGCCCCGGGTCCGGCCCGTCGCCGGCGCGGCGCAGGAGCAGCGGGAGCACCTGGGCCAGCGGCGCGTCGGGCGCCTCCGCCGCAATGACCGGCGGGCCATCCGGATGCAGCAGGCGGACGTCGCCCGGCGGCGCTTCGCTTGGCGGCGCGGGCTGTTCACGGAAGGGCAGCAGCGGGTCCTCCGCCGCCGCGGCCGTGACCCGCTGCGGATCGTCGATCACCACGGGGTTGCGCCGGCTGGCCAGCGGCACGACCTTGCTGCCGTCCGCCGCGCCTTCGTTCGCCCGGGTCGCGTGCGTGGCCGGCGGCGTCTGCGCGTGCGCAGTGTTCACCATCGGCTTGACTGCGTTGTGCACGCGGACGTAGCCGCGTGCGAACACCGGCGAGGCGAAGCCGGCGAGGTTCAGGCCCAGCATGCCGAGCTGCTTCTCGCGGTCGGCGGAGTTCATGTGCTCCCAGTTGTCGATCGTGTAGCGCGCACCTTCCTCGAAGGCAGCGACGCTGCCCACGCCCAGCGGCTTGGCCGCCGCCGCGGCGGGCTTGCCCCAGGCCTGGGCGCTCTGCGAGTAGCGCACGAAGTCGTCGAGGTGCTTGCCGGCCGCGGTCGCATCGCCGGCTCCGCGCGCCGCCGTCGCGGCCTTGAGCGCATTGCGCGCGCGCATCGCCTGCATGGTGGCGCGCGTGGAGGCGCCGACCACCGGCACGCTGACCGCCGACAGGCCGAGGTTCAGCCAGTCCAGCCGCGCCTGCGTGCTGGTGAACGGATTGATGTCCTGGCCGTGGCCGCCCTGCTTGACCAGGCTTTCCGTGGAGGTGGCGATGCCGTAGCCGGCCGCCAGCGCCGCCGCGGAGCCGGCGATCAGCATCACGCCGGGCGCCGACAGGGTGCCGAGCGAACCCACCGTCAGCACCACCCCGGCCACCAGGCCGGCCACGCCGACCACGACGTCGAGATGAGACTTGCGCCTGAAGGTCTCCCAGCCGGTCTCGGTGCGCGCGTCGCCGCTGAAGAGCTTGACGTTGCCGTCGGCGTCGAGCGTGAAGTTGCCGTCCTCCGGCGTCACGAGGTTCACGCCTTCCACCGGCAGGTTGTTGTTGGCGCGGTAGTCGTCGAGGCTGTCGTACTCCCAGCCCTGCTCGTCGACGTACTTCGCTTCACCGGGCTTGGTTTCGACTTTGAACAGCGCGGTCTTCACGATGCCGCCCTGCTCGCCCTCGAGTCCGTAGACCACCGGCAGCACCATCACCCTGGCCTTGTCGCCGCCCAGCTCGACGAGCTTGTTCACGGTCTTGTCGAGGATCTCCTTCTGGTCCTTGTCGAGATTTCCGAACAGGTTCTGCGTCTGCTGCAGGCGCTCGTTGTTGGCCGGCGTCGCCGGATCGAGTTCGATGTCGGGCTTCCAGCCGAGCGCGATTGCGACCTGGTTCGCGAGCTGCGTGCGGTTCTGCATCTGCGTGAACTGGCCGCCGAACTGCACGTAGTGGGTGTTGATGATGGACTGCGCCATCAGCTCCGGATCCTTCATGAAGAGCTTGTAGAGCTCGGCGCCGTCGCCGTGCTGGTCGGGCCGCAGGTTCTGGGCGATGAAGTTCTGCTCGCGCGCGCTCGCGCTCTCGGTGGCGCCGGCCGCCTGGTAGCGCTTGGCGACGTCGGCCTTGCGCTGGGCCGCCTGCAGCGCCTTCCAGGTGTCGCTGCCGGTCTCGGCCAGCGCCGGGTTCTCGCGCTTCCACTTGTCGTGCGCAGCCTGCGCGGCGCCCAGATCGCGCTTGGCCGTGTCGGTGTAGAACTTGTTGTGCGAGCCCAGCCATTTGCTGCGTGCGGCGAGCGCGCTGGCGCGTGCATCGCTCTCCAGTTCTGCCGGCGGCTTGGCGTAGCACATGGGCTGCGCGCGGCCTGCGCGTTCGTTGGCCTCGTAGAGCTGGCGCGTGCGATGCGCCTCCTGCCACAGCAGCACCGCGTCCACCGCCGCCTGCTCGTTCTTCGCGATGGCGAGGCGCGAGTTGGCATCGTCCAGGGCGTTCTTCAGCTCGGTGCGATCGCCGGTGCCGGCATCGTAGGCGGCCTGCGCCTTGTCGCGCTCGCTGGTCGCGGTGCCGACGTTCTGGTCCACCGTCTTCTTGCGCTGCGTGAGGTCGTCGCCCAGGCGCAGCGTCGGCACCGGCTTGCCGTCCGGACCGATCAGCGGCTGTTCGCCGGGCGCGGGCGGGGCCTCGGCCCTGGCGTCGCCCAACTGCTGCTCGACCGTTCCGCGTTCGCTGCGCGCCTGCGCCAGCCGCCCGTTGCCGAACACCGAGGTGTCCCACAGCCGCGCCGTGGCGGGATTCATCCTGTACTCGCCCTCGCGCACGGTGAAGTTGCGCATGTCGCCGTAGCGCTCGGACTTCTGCCAGCCGATGACCTCGGAGTCCTTATTGATGATCACCGTGTAGCCGCCGCCGCACTGGTCGTGGCGCACCTCGATGTCGTCGGGCGAGAGTCCGCGCGGCAGGCCTTCCGCACTGACCTTGCCGTCCGCGCCGGGCTTGAGGTTCCAGGTCGGGTCGTAGTTCTGCGGGTAGACGTCGCCCGTGACCGACTCGCCGTTCTTCATGAACATCGACAGCTGCGGCTTGGCGAAGGCGGTCTGGCCGTACTGGTTCTGCGCCGCATACCAGTCGCGTTCGGCGTCGATCAGCTCGAGCTGCGTCTCGTAGTCGCGCACCGCGAGCTTCAGCGCGTCGAGCTCGTCCAGCGCCTTGTTGCGCTCGGCCTCGGTGGCGGTGCTGCCGGGCGCGGTGAGCTTGTCGACCTCGCCGGACTTGGCCTGGTAGTCGCTGCGCGCCTGCGGCAACTGCTCGTTGCGCATCTTCTTCTCGTCGGCGGCGGAGAGCTTGGGCTGCGATTCCTCGTGCTTGTGCTGCTTCTCGCGCGCGGTCTCGCGCAGGCCTTCGAGTTTCGCCGCATCCACCGGCTTGCCTGCGGCCTGGTCGCGCTCGGCGCTGCGCAGATCCTGCATCGCCTTCAGCGCGTCGGCCTCGGCCTGCGCAGTGCGCTGCTTCTCCAGCGCCTCGCCGAGCTGCTGCGGCGTGGTCGGCGTGGCCACCGGACCGATGAATCCCGGCGGATGCTTTGAATTCAGCCCGGCCGGGGCCGCCGCCACGTCGGCATTGGCATCGGCCAGCCGCTGGTTGATGGCATCGGCGTTGTCGAGGTAGCGCGCCGCATCCAGCTTGGGGCCGCTGCCGTCGGTGCCGCCGATCAAGTCCTCCTTGACCTTGCCCAGAGTGGAGCCGGTGTCGCCCATGCGCTTCGTGGCGGCCTCGCGCTTGTCGTGCGCGGCCCAGAGGCGCGAGGTGACGGGATCGAGCTCGGTCTTCTTGTCGCCGTCGACGTAGTAGTACTTGCCGTCGCTGGCCTGGACCTTCTTGCCCTCCTCGCTGCCCGGCTTGGCCCAGAAGGCGGGGTCGTAGCCCTCGGCCTTGACGGTCTTGGTGGTCTGCTTGTCGCCGTCGTGCTCGGTCACCGTGTAGGTGCCGGGCCGCGTCTGCGACTCGGCATTCCAGGCGCCCTCGGCATCGGTGTACTCGATCTCGGCGTCGCTGCGATCGAGCTTGGCGGCCTCGTCGTCGGCGAGCGCGTGCATGTAGCGCTGCCCCTCCTGCGCCTCGCGCAGGGCGGCGTCGGCCTCGGCGATCTTGCCGGCATCGCCGCCGGCCACCGCCTGGTCGTACTTGGCGCTCAGGTCCTTGACCTCGAGATCGGCCACGCGCGCGTTGTAGTCCGCGTTGACCGCGCCGACGACGTTGGTCTTCGGATTGGCCGGGTCGGCCGGATCGCTGGTGCCGACGGCCTTGTTCAGTCCGTCGAGCTTCGCGTCGGCCCGGTTCGCCACGCCGCGCAGGCGCGCGGCCTCGTCCTTGGCGTTCTGCTTGGCGGTGATGATGGTGTCGTTGCCGCCGGGGCCGTCGCCGAAGCTCTTCGCGTAGGCCTCGGCCTTGTCGGCCGCGGCGTCGGCATCCGTCGCTTCGGTGCGTGCATCGGCAACCTGCTTCTTGCCCGACTGGTTGACGTTGTACTGCTCGCTGCGCAGCTGGCGGATCTCCGGCGTCTCCGCCTTCACGCCGGCCTGTGCCTTGTCGACGTAGGCGCCCATCGCCTCCGGGTCGAAGACGCCGCCCTTGTCGATCGCCTGGTTGATCCTGGCGGCCTCCTGGTCGATGGCGGCGCTCGGGTCCTTGCCTTCGACCTGCGCCTTCAGGCCCGCGATGCGCATGTCCTGCTGCGCAGCTTCCAGCCATTCCGTGACGGCGACGTTGAGCGCGGCCTTCTCTTCATTGGTGCCGTCGCCGCCCCTGGCCTGCGCGTCGAACACCGGCTTGGCGGCCTTCTGCGCCTTGTCGAGCAGGGCCTGCGTGCCCGCGCTGGGGGCCGGCTGGTCGGCGACCTGCGCGCCGGCCGCGGGCTCGTACAGCGCCTGCGTCTTCTGCGCGGCGTCGACCTCGCTCTGCGCCGCGCGCGTGGCCTCCGACGGATCGTTCGGCGCGCGCCGCTGGCGCACGTCGTCGAGCTTGGAATTGGCGAGCGTCTCTTCCTTGGTGCGCAGATTGGCGGTGGCCTCCTTCTTCAGCGCATCAAGTTCATCGATCTTGGCTTGCGCGCGCAGCTTGGCCGCCGCGTCCTGCTCGGCCTGGGTCTGCGCCTTCTTGGCCTCGGCAGCCTCCGCCAGCTTCCTCGCATCGTCGGCCTTCTTGCGCGCCTCCGCGGCCAGCCTTCTGGCTTCCGCGGCGATCCGTTGGGCTTCTTCCGCTGCCCTGCGCGCAGCCTCCTCGGCGCGGCGCCGCTGCTCCTCGGCGGCTCTGACTGCCGCTGCATGGTCGATGGCCGCTTGCGACAGGCTTGGCGAGGATGCGGTGGCGGGTGCGACCATGAGCGCTCCGGTGGATGCGTTGATTCAGTGGCGATTCGCTCCAAAGGATGGTCGATAAGAATGACAGGCAGATGGCCAGCAACGACGAGAATTCGTAGTGCGGGTCTGTGGGGTGCGAGAAGAGTCCGCGCCGGTAGCGGAAACGCGCGGAGTTGATACCGATCCCCAAGGAAAACGTGGCCGCCGGCGAAAGATTCTGGGCTAATCTTCGATGGCTGCAGTAGTGGCCCGCCTGCGCTGTTCGCAAGCAAGATCACGAAGGCGGGACCTGGGTCAAGGCACAAGGCCGCAGCCGGCTAAGACCCGATAGCGGAGAAGCGATTCGAGATGCCGCAATCGAGCGGTCTCGGCATTGCGCTTCTTCCAGACTTCCTCGTCGCTCAAGAACCGGCCGCGGGCCGCCTCCAGCGGGTGCTACCCGATCTGGAGACTGACGACGCAAGAATTGTGGCGGTCTATCCTGAAAAGCGGCTTCTGGAACCTCGGGTCAGGCGGTTCATCGATCTCATGGTCGCAGAGCTGGGGAGTTGATGCGACCACAAAGCTCAGGAGCCTTCACCCTGCTGCCCCTGGCTCGCGGCGTTCACCAGCTGCACGCGGTTGCGCGCTGCGAAACGGCGCCGCAGCTGCCGCATGTGGTAGTCCACCGTGTGGGCCGAGAGGCGCAGCCGGTGCGCGATCTCCTTGTCGCTGCAGCCTTCGAGCAGAAGCTGAAGGACGTACTGCTGCGTCGCCGACATGGCGGACATCTCCGCGCGCGCGGCCGCCGGGGCGGCCGGGAGGCGCGAATGGCGCGACAGATAGTCGTGCAGGCTCAGTCCGAGCACCAGGGCGCGGCCGACCACGGCGTCGGTGATCCAGTCGCGGCCGGGCGAACGGGACAGCAGGCTGATGACCGTGTGCTCGTTCACATGCGTGGGCGAGGCCAGGCGAAAGTACACGCCGCTGCGGATGCCGCTGCCGCGGAGGTCGGCCAGGAATCGCTGCCGCCGTCCGGCAGAACCTGACGAGGCTTCGAGCCGATCGATATCCCACACCAGCGGCAGGCCGGACGCAGGCGCGTCCCGGAACCGCGGGTCCACCTCGTGATGGCGCTGCGAGAAATAGCGCTCTGTCCATTGCGGGTTCGCATGGCCGGTGAAGAAGCTCAAGTGCAGCAGCTGCCCGCGCAGCTGCGTGATCACGCCGTAGCTCAACCATTCGAAGCCGATCGCATGCAACATGGCGCGAATCAGATCGCCGCGCGCCTCGATGCTGCCCGCGTCCAGCAGCTCGCCGACGAAGCCCGGCGCGCCATCCGCATGCGGGGGCCTCGCTTGCGGCAGATACAGCTGCGCCTCCGAATAGAACTGCGGAAGCGGCGGACCGCCGCCTTGCGGCTGGTGGCCGTCTTGGCTCGCGCGCGAGCTCGCTGCGACCGATCGAGGATTGGCGCTGGCTGCCAGCGCAGGGCGGATCAGACTCGCGAATGCATTCATCGCGCCCAGTCTAGGAGCGTCCCCACGGGCGCACCAATGGCAATTGCGGCATGCGCCATAACCCAAATGCATAGCCCGCACGCGGCAGCAGCGCCCGGCGCGGCGCCGCATTCCCGATCTCACTTGCGTGCGCCCGGCGCTCAGGGGTGCAGGTCCCAGACCATGCGCGCGTAGTTGTCCAGCCCTTCGACGCTCTCCGGCAGCACCGTGGACTTCGAAGTCACCTCGCCGCCGCGCGTGCGAATCTTCCGCACCACGATCTGCCCGGCCTGCGCCGCGCCCGAATCGGTAGCCGGGAAGCTGCTGTCGTTGTCGTTCATCCTGCGATCGGTGAGCCCGTGCATGACGCTGATCCAGTCCTTGGCGGGAATGCCCTGCGGCCCGTCCTTCGCCAGCCGGTCGCGCAGCAGTTCCAGGCCCTCGTCCACCGTCCTGCCCTGCGTCTTCATCAAGGCGTTCCACGCCACCATCGGCGACACGCCTTCATGCGTGCAGTCCAGCATGGCCTTGGCCTGCGCGTCGGTGAATCCCCTGTCCATCAGCGCATTGCGCAGTGCCGGATCGCGCTGTGCCTCGCGGGCATCGACCTGGTCGTAGTGGTGGGCGATGTTGTAGAACTGCTTGATGCCGGTAAACACTGCCACGCCTATGCCGGCGATGCTCGCCACCTCGCCCGGGATGGCCAGCAGCGCGCCCAGCTCGACGGCGCCCGCGCGCGTCAGCGCAGCGCCGGTGACATTGATCAGACCGACGCCGCCGTCCACAACCCCGCTCACGCCCATGCCCACGTTCGTATAGGTCACCCAGGCCGGCACCGTGTTCGCCTGCCCGACGGCCAGCGACAGGTCGGCCACCCCCACGCCGGCCGTGCCGAGGCCGAAGAAGTACTTCCAGGCCATCTTTCCCTCGATGTCCGCCGCGGCGCCGTCGATCACCCGGTTGCCGGCCAACGAGCGCGCGGCCATCAGCGTGGTGTAGGGCTTGGCCATGAAGAAGGCCTGCGTCGGCGCGTAGACGCGGTGGTACCACTGGGCGTAGTCCTGCACGCCGTCGGCCATGGGCCTGAGGTTGGTGAGCTCGGTGCTGACGTTGTGCGTCACGAAGCCCGCGTTGGCGACCCAGCGCAGGACCTGCCCGAAGGCGGTGTTGGCGTTGGTGACGTTGTTGATCGTCTTCGCGCCGACGCCGAGCAGCTTCTGCAGCTCGCTGTCGAGCTCGGCACCCAGGCGGGCATATTCGTCGATCCGGGCGGCGTCGGATAGCTTCTTCGCATCCACCTCCTTCACCATGCCTACGTACTTGTCGACCAGCGCGGTGCCCTGCCTCACTTCGTCCGCGTTCAGGCCCAGCACCTTCGCCATGCGCTCGGTCTTCAGCTTGAAGGCATCCCAGCGCTTGGCATAGTTGGATGGGTCGGTCACCATGCCGTTGAACTGTGCATCGGCCAGCATCGACCACACCATCCGGGTGGTGCCCGACACGTGGCGCGTGACGAACATGACCGGGTTGATCAGGTACTCGACCATCGTGCGCGGGTCGGCCACGCCCTGCGCACTGCGGCTCAGAAGCTCCTGGCGCAGCTGCGGGCTCTGGCTGATGGCCAGGTTGACGTCGGACTTGTTGTAGACCGTGCCGAGCGTTCCTTCCAGACCCTGCTCGGCCTCGCTGCTCGACTTGCCGAGCCGCAGGCCGTTGAGGCTGTCGTGCGTGTCGGACAGCGTGCGGCCCCACTCGCCGACCACGCGCGTGGCGGCATCGACCTTGTCCGCCACGCCCGGATTCACGCGCCGGTACTGCGCGATCGCCGCGGCCGCGCCCTGCGGCGTGCCGTCGGAGAAGTTCGCCACGTAGAAAGACATCGAGGCGCCGGTCGCGTTGTAGCCGGCACTGCCGCGCAGGTTGCCCATCGCCTCCGCGAGGTGCTTGTCCTGCGCCTGCAGGCCCTCGTCGATGCCGGCCAGCACGCTGTCGCGCAGGTCGTGGTTGCCTTGCTTCTCCAGCGCATTCGCGAGCTCGACCGGCAGCTTCGCACCGCCCTGCTCCACCGCCCCCGACACGGCGCGCTGAAGACTGACGACGAATTCCGGCCGCTCGACGAAGCGGTCCTTCAGCAGCTCGGTGGCGAAGCGCTCGGACCAGGCCGAGGTCGGCGAACGCGCATCGGCGGCCTCGGCCACGATGGACAGGCCTTCGACGAGCTGCTCGAACTGGGTCATGCTGGCAACATCGTCGCTTGCCCGGGGCAGGTTCCGGTGCAACAGGTCGAGCATGCCCTGCGCCACCGGCTCGGCGATCTCGGGGGGTGCATCGCGGTATTGCGCGAGGTAGTCGCCCACGTCGTGCATCTGCAGATCGTCGAGCAGGCCCATCGCGCGCGTGCGTTCCGACTCGAACAGCGGCAACAGGCCCGCTGCGGCCTTGTCGCGTTCGGCCGCGTCGCGGCTGGCATCGAGCCGCGTGCGCGCTTCCCTGGCGGCACCGGCCACGTCGCCCTCGGCCAGGCGCTCCTTGACCACGCCTTCGGAATACAGCCGGCCCAGCATGGACGCGTTGTTCCCGACCAGCGACTGGTAGGCGCGGCCGTCCGGGCCGATCTCCATCAGCGTCGCGGCGGCAAAAGCGGCCGGGTCCTGGCGCGCCAGCTCGCGGCTCTTGTCGTTCACCAGCGCGGGATGCTTGGCGACGAGCTGCGCGTAGTCCATCTGCGCCTCGACGTCGGCCGTGGTGCCTTTCAGCAGGCCCGAATCGCGCAGCGCATCGCGTACCGCGATGTCGCTGCGCACGTCGAACTTGCCGAGCGCGATCAACTGGGCGCGCTGTTGGTTGGCCGAGGCGACGGGGTTCTCGCCGCGCTGCACGTCGCTGCGGATGGCCTTGAGCATCTCGGCCGAGAAGGCGCCCCAGTGGCGGTCGGCCGTCGCCTGCAACGACTGTGCGGCTGCGGGATCGTGGCCCGGCTGCCTGGCCAGCGCGTCGGCCTCGTGCTGCTGGTGCAGGGCCAGGCCGAGCGTCACTTCGGCCGGTACCGAGAAGGCATCGGGCGACGCGCGGAAAGCAGGCTCGCTGTGCTGATGCGGTGTGGTCGCGGAGATCGGATTGCGCGGCAGCCCGACGATGCCGGTCGGCACGTCATGGCCGACGTCGATCGGACTGATGGCGTTGGCCGTGGTGATGCCCACCGCCGCCACCAGGCCCAGCGTGATCTGCCGCTTGATCGTCTTGCTCATGCTCCAGCCGGTGGGCGGCTTGGCCTTGTTCTCCAGGCTCGGCAGCGTGAAGTTGCCGTCGCCGCGCGGCACGTCGCGCAGGCCGTTGACCGCCTTGACGCGGGTTGGCGACTGGTTCGACACGATGAACCAGTCGTCGGTCGATTGCGGCAAGGCCTCGCGCGGCGGCCGCACCTTGCTCGAGCGGATCAGCAGGTTGGGATCCCGGCGCTGTTCGGCCGTCGGCTTGTCGGTCTGCCGCGTGATCTCGCCCGTCTCGCGGTTCTTGATGCGATAGACGGTCTCCTTGTCGCCCTTCGGCTCCAGCCCGAACTTGGCCCCCATCTCGCGGCGCGGCATCAGCCCGCCAACACCTTTGCCCGGCGTGCTGTTGCCGTACCAGCGAACGGTGTCGGTGCCCGCCGCGACGCGGCCCTTGCCGTCGATCTGTTGCAGGCTCAGGTCGACGGCCGCGGCCGGGTCGGCATAGAGGTCGGGCTGGCCCTTCACGCGGTAGACGTAGACGTTGTCGTTGCCGAAGCCGCCGCTCGTCAGCCTGGCATGCACCTCGGGCCATTCGTCGCCGCGGAAGGCGGCGCTCTGCGGCTCGGCCGGGCGCGCCGCGGCGGGTTTCGGCGTGCCGCTCTTCGGCGCTGCCGCGGTCGCCGCAGGGTCCGCACCGTGGTCGGCCTTGACATCGAGCGCCGCCTGTCGGAACAACTCCGTCATGCCGACGTGGACCGTCGGGCTGTAGCCGGCGGCGTTGTCGATGCCGGTGCGCGACTGGCTGTCCACGCCGCCTTCGCGGGTGATGGCGCGGATCACGCGCGGCACATCGTCCGCCGAGGGCAGCAGGTCGCTGCGCTTGTGCGCCACCTCGAGCGCGGCCACGGTCGCGTCCGCGCCCCAGCTGCCGATGCCGGCCGTTACGAGCTGGTCCGCCGTCACCTCCGAGGCGATGCGCTGGCCGTCGGGCGCACGGCGCACGCGCTTGTCCACGCTGCCGCCGCCGACTTCGTTGCCCACGTCGAGGATGGCGATCTGCGTGATCTTCGCTGCGTCGTCGGCGCGGCCGCCGTTGATTTCGCGCGCCGCGTAGAAGAACTCGTCCAGCGCCGCCACATGGTCGGTGATGCGCTCGCCGTTGGAGCTCCAGTATTCGCCGTTCGCATCGCGCCCCGGCGCCTCCACGCTCACCAGCGCGTCCGGGTCCAGATCCTGCAGCATGCGCAGGGCTTCGCCCTTGGCGTGCGGGCCGATCTGGAGGCCGAAGGCCTTCACCTCGATGTCCTCGCGCCCCAGCACCGCCAGCGCGGCCTTCAGCGGCTTGACGTTGGACGGCACCGTGATGCAGGTCGTGTCCTTGCCCAGCTTGGCCAGCGCGGAGGCCAGCACCGCCGCGCCCTTGGTGCTGTCCGACTCGGGTGCCACACGGCCGGCGGCGGTGCGGACCGGAAAGCCCGCCACCACCACCACCTTGCCGGCATCCCCCAGCAACCTGGCCGCGGCGTAGGCACCGCCGGGCACGTGGATCGGGAAGCCGCGGCCCGAGGGGTCGAAGGCCTGCAGCGCGTCGATGGGATCGCCCGCCTCGTCCTTGTTCAACAAGTTGCGCACTGCCTCGACGTCCACATCGGCGCCCAGCTTTTTCAGGGGAACGAGCGTGACGTCGTCGCGCTGCAGTGCGATGCGCAGGGTGTCCAGCACCTCGCTCTGCTGCACCGTGGCCTGCTTCGGTTCGACAAGACCATCCTTGACGGCCTTGATCTTGTCCACCACGGCCGTGGTGATGCCGATGGCGCGGCTCGGCCCTGTGCCGGTGCCCGGTGGCAGTTGCGCCGCCACCTTGATCGCCATCATGGCCTGGTGGGCCATCGGGTTGATCATCTTCACGTCCCCTCTGCCGCGCGCCTGAAGCGCCTTGGCGAAGAATGGCTCCAGCTCGGGGTAGTGGGTGCAGCACCAGGAGACGGTCGTGACTTCGGGCTTCGCCGTCAGGATCTTGTCGACATAGTGGTCGGCAGCCCTCTGCATCAGCTGCTGCATGTCCTTGTTCATCGGGTCGGGCAGGAACTGGTTCACGATCGACGCGACGTCCAGGCCCTCGTCGGTTCCGCCCACCGGAAGCACGTCCTTGTCGCGGTAGACGCCAACGATGTCGGTGTCCGGCAGCGGGAGCCTTGCCGTCGGCTCCGTGGAAAACGCAACCACATGCTCGCCCTGCTTGACGAGGTTCTCGTGGAAGCTGCGCGTGCTGTCGATCAAGTCGATCACGGGGGCCTTGATGCCGCGCGCGTAGTCCCCCTTGCCCGATGTGCAGGCCGTGTTGCACGCCATCACGATCAGGTCCACGCCGACCTTGTCGAGCGTCTCGAGGCCCATGCGCGTGTGATCGGCAATGGGCTGTTTGCCCCCCAGGCTACCGTAGGTGCCGGCCCCATGGTCGCCCACCATCACCAGGTCGACGCGCGCGCCGGTCGTCTCTTCCACCACGCGCTTGATCTCCGCCGCGGCAATGATGCCGCCCGAGCCCGAATCGAACACGCCCAGCCGCAGCCGCACGCCGCGCAGGTCGATGCTCGGCGCCATCTGGATCTTCTCCGCGCGAACCCGCAGCATCGCGGCCACCGCGGCCTCGACGTCGGGCGACATGCCGCCCACACCCGACGTGCGCCCGCGCGCATCGGTGCTGAAGGGCACGCGGCTGCGGGTCTCGCTGTCGATGCCGCCGGCCTTCATCATTCCCATCACCATGCCGCGCACGGTCTTCTCGTCGGGCACGGCGCTCAGCGCACCGGTGCGGCGCACCATCTCGGTACCGAAGGCATAGCCGACCCAGTTGGTGCGGCCACCCGTCATCGCCACGTCGGCGGTCACGATCGACGCGATGCGCGTGCCGTTGGGCGCCGGCTGCACGCGCGTGTGCACGTCGGGATGCCCACCACCCACCTCGTTGCCGAGGTCGAAGCCGGCGATGGTGGTGATGTTGTCGTTGCGCGTGGCATCGATGAAGAGCTGGTCGCGCGCCGCCGTGTGGTAGCCGATCGCGTGGCCCTGGCTGTTGTGGTATTCGCCCTTCTCGGTGCGGCCTGGCACGTCGAAGCCCATCAGCAGGTCGGGCTGGTGCCGCCTGAGCAGGGTGGCGGAGCGCCATTCGGCACGCTTGCCGCGCGCGTTGAAGCTCACGATGTCGTAATGCTCGCCCTTGCGCTCGCCGAGCGCTTCGAGGGCTGCTTCCAGCACCTTGCGCTGGCTCCGGCCTGCGGCGACGTAGGTGACCTTGGCGTCCACCCCGTGCGTCTGGCCCGCGTACAGGCGCACCGCCTTGCCGGCCACGGCCGCGCCGCCGGGACCGCTGGTTTCGGCGCGGCCCGTCTCGATCGAGTAGCCGGCGGCGATCATCACGCTCGGTTTGCGGCCAGCGGCCACGGCGCGGTCGATCGCCGCCGTGGCCGCGTCGGCGCCCTCCTCGATGCCGCCCTGGCGGAAGATGCCTTCGGCCGGCCGGCCCACCGGCATCGTCAGCGCGGCGTTGTACACGTGCGCGCGCCCGGTCGGCGGGGCGGCCGTCAGGTCCCAGCGATCGAACTGCGGATTCGCGATGCCCACCGGGAAGGTGCTCTTGTCCTTGTTGGCGTAGAACGCGCCCAGGATGTTGTGCGAGCGCGCCTTGCCGGCGGAAGTCATCGCGCCGATGCCGCCTTCGGGCGCGACGCGGTAGATCCACGCGCCGTCATTGCGCTTCGCGACCGCGTCGAGCGCCTTCTCGATCGTGTCGAACACGTCGCGGCGCTTGGCGCGCACGTCGTCGCCCGCGAAGATGCCCTTGCTGGGTTCCCGGCCCGACACCACGAAGCATTCTTCGGAGCCCGGCGCCGGATTCTTCATGAGCGCCTGCGTCACGGCCCTGTCGGCGTCCGACAGGATCATGCCGGTCGGCAGCTGGTCGGCCTGGCCGGCCTTGCGCTGCTGCACGATGGTGCCTTCGAGATGGAGGGCGGCAGCCATCCAGTCGCCGTCGGTCCCGAAGGCCGAGGGTTTGAGCGGAAGGCCGTCGTCGCCGGCGCCGGCCGCGCGTTGCACCGCGCGGCTGCTCAGCGTCACCGGACCTGTCGGCGAGGGACCCTCGCCCGCATCCATCGGCAGCGCCTGGTTGCGCTGCACGGCGTCGTAGACCTTCTCGGCCCAGTCCTGATGCGATGCCGTGGAAAGGTCTTCGCCGCGGTAGGCATAGAAGGCATCGAGCTTCTCGCCCAGCACCGAGATCAGCTCCTCGTGCGCCGCGCTCGAGAAGCGTGCGCGCTCCATCAGGCCTTCGAGCTCGGGGTTCATGCGCAGCAGCGCGTCCAGCGTGACCGCGGTGTAGGCGCCGTGGTCGAGGCTCTGCCCGTCTTCGAGCCTGTAGCGGCCGAGCTGACCATCGAAGCTCGGGTCACCGGGCCGCGGGCCGAAGCGCGCCTCGGCGAACTGCTGAGCCTTCCGCTCGGCGTAGGCCTCTTCGAGTGCCAGTCCGGTCGGCCGCTGCCGGGCCGGGTCGAAGCGCAGCAGGCCCGACATCGGCTCGATGACGAAGGTCGGCTTGAGCGTGTGCGAATCCTGCGTCTCGCTGAGCACGAAGACATTGCGCTTGTTTTCATTGCCATGCGCCAGCTCGTGCGCGGCGGTTCGCAAGGTCGGTGCGGTGCCGTGCTCGTTCTCGACCGCGGGGTCGCGCACCACCAGGGCCACGCCGTCGCGCCGGTGGTAGATGCCCCGGTTGTTCGGCACGGTCTCGGGCCCGACCACCCGGAGGTCGATCGGCGCCATGCCGAGCTGCTCGCCCCATGCACGCACGCTGTCGAGATCGAGGCCGTGTTCCCGGCTCGGCAGCGCCAGCAGCTGCGCGCGCGACTGCTGTGCGCGTTCGAGCGCTTCGGCCACGCGCGGGTCATTGGCCGCGATCTGCGTCACCCGCTTCGACTTGTCGACGTAGTAGACGGTGGCATCGTCGGGCACGGTGAGGAAGGTGTCGCGGGCCACGCTGCCCGGCAGGATGAGCCCCGACTTACGCGGCGCGACCTGCGGATACACCACGCGCAAAGGCAGCGTCTCCGCGTTGTCGCTGTGCGGGTTGGGCGACACGTCGACGAGCTTCGCGGGTTCGGCGCCGTTCTTGTCGATGCCGAGCGTGGCCAACACCGACTCGGGCGGGACCGAGCCGTCGGCCCGAAGCAGCGGCTCGTAGACGAGCGCGATCCTGTCGTTCCCGCGCAGGTTGTCGCCCGCCTGCGCGGCGGCGAGCGCCTCGTCCAGCGTGGCGTAGCGCGCGGGCGGCATGGCGAAGAAGTCCTCGGCCGAGCTGCTCGCCGCGTAGGCCGCCTGGCGCTGGGCCGGCGTCACCTTGTCCGTGGCCGGCGGCAGGCCGCGATCGGCGGCGTTCAGCACCACGCCGGTGTCTTCGTCGAAGGGGCCGGCGTGCAGGTAGAAGGCCGTGTCCTTGAGCGTGCCGCCGGACTGGAGGATGGCCTTGAGCGTCTGGCTCCAGCTGACGGTGTGCGCATCGCTGCCGGGCGGGGGTAGCACATATTCGGGCGCGGAAGCGGACGCGGCCGCATCGTCCGACCCACTCGACTCGGGCGGGACCGGGCGCGACAGCAGGGGAACGACCCCGGCCACGTGTTCGCCGGCCGACTTGGTGGCCAGCACCACGATCGCGGGATGCTCCGCATCGGGATTCGGGTTGCGGATGATCTTGATGTCTTCGAAGCCGGCGGCCCGCAGCCGCGCGTGGATCGCCACGTCCTGGTCGTTGTCGCGGTCCTGAGCCGCTTGCGATTCCTCGCTCTTGCGCGGGACCGCACTGCCGGTGCCTTTGGTCTTGCCTGGCGTGCTGCCCGAGAACCCGGTGTCGCCATCGCCGTCCGATGCCGACACCACGGCCTTCTGCGTGTCGAGCGCGATCCGCAGCTCGACCTTGCCGCCCGGCGCGAGCGCGTCCGAGGCGTGCGTCGGCATGTCCCCATCCGACAGCAGATGGGGCAGCTCGACGTCCGTCACCACCAGGTTCGTGATGCTCTGCCCGTCGATGTCCGCCAGCTTGCTCGTCTGCGTGCTCAGGTCGACGGGTTGCACGTCGAAGGCGTCGGTCTCGCCGGTTCGCGGCAATCCGGCCTGCTCGGCGTTGCCGGCCTGCGCATTCCTGGCCCGCGCCGCCATCTGCGGGTGCAGCGCCACATTGTTGAGCGTGCCCGGAACGACCTGCAGCGAGGCCGCGATGAACTCGCCCCGGTTCATGTGCCGGCCTTCGTTCACCAGCGCGATCAGGTCGCCGGTGCCCAGGCCTGCCACGGCGTCGTTGGCGAACTGCGCGCCGAGGCCCACGCCCGACACCTTCGCCTTCAGCGGGTTCGCGCCAGGCACACTCCTCATCAGCGGGATCGCGCCCGACACGCCACCGGTCACCGGCGCGGTCACGAGGCCTGCCACCGAGCTGACGATGGTGGATGCAATGCGCTTGTCGCCCTCCTCCGTGCCCAGCTTGCCGTCGAGCCCGGTGCGCATCGTCTCCACCGCCACCCGGCCGGTGCCGTCGACGGCTTGCGAGGTGACGCCCGCACGCGCGCCGACCACGGCCCGGCCGGCGATGTTGAGCTCGTTCCCGGAGGCGACCTTGAGCGAGACGCGCCCGCCGGTGTTCAGCGTCTGCTTGACGGCCAGCTTGGCCGTCAAGGCGGTGCTGGTCTTGATGCCCGCGCCCACGCCGGTGGCGGTGACGGCGTTGGTGGCGACGTCGATGGCCTCCTCCTTGAGCGTGAACTTGACGTCGTCCCAGCTCGCGTTGCCGGTCCGCCACTTGGCCCCGAGCGTCACCAGCGAGGTGTGGCCGTCGGCGTAGATGTCGCGCCCCTGCGCAGCCGCGACGATGTCGCCCGTCGTGTCCCAGGCCTCGTTGACGATCATCGCCACGCCGAAGCCCAGGCCCACGTTGCCGCCGGAGGCGATGGTGGCCGTGATGCCGGCGGCGGCGACGACGGTCATGCGCACCGCGTCGTCGACCACGCTCCAGGTGCCGTCGCTGTCCTCGACCTTCTCGGCCAGTTCGCCCGACTTCACGTCGTACTTGTCCATGAACGCGTCTTCCTGGCGCGCGTACTCGGAGATCGAGATCTTTCCCGAGGCGAGGTCGTTGCGCAGCTGCCGGGCCTTGTCGAGCTGCTCCTGCGTGTAGTCCTTCGCGTCGTCGGCCGAGTCGCCGAACATGCCGCCCCAGGCATCGCGCACCCAGGTGTGGCCCTCGATGCCCTTCTCGATGCCGTCGAGGTCCTCCTGCAGGCGGGCGTCGTCCTGGTCGCCGAGGCCCAGCAGCTGGCCCTTGAGCGCATAGCGCATGTTCATCGCCGACTGCAGCTCCTTGCCCTGGTCCGAGGCGGACAGCAGCTTGGCGATCTCTTCGCTCCTGTGCTCGGCCGCGCGCAGGCTGCGCTGCTCGTCGTCGGTGCCCAGCAGGTCGAGCTGGGCCTTGAGATCGGGGTTGCGCTTGTTCCAATCGGCGATGTAGCTGTCGACCGCGCTCGTCTTGTCGCGCATGGCCTGCTCCGACAGGTCCTTGATCTGCCCCTGGAGCTTGCTGGTCGCCTCCTGGTTGTCTTCGGTGTACTTGTTCTCGGCCTCCTTGAGCTTCTCCGGATCGGCACGGTCGGGCGCGGACACCGTCAGCAGGTACTGCGTGTGCTTCTTGTCCTCGGCGAGCTGGAGGCCGCTGATCTTGCCGTCGGCCACGCTCTTCGTGAGCGCGTCGAGCTGGTCCTGTTCCCCGAAGTTCTCGGAGAAGAGGGTCGGGTTCGCCGTGGTCCAGGCGTCCTTCTTTTGCTGCAGGCGGTCCAGGTCGCCCTGGATCAGCCTGTTGCTGGCCTCGCCGCTGGCAATGGAGGCATCGTCGTACCTGATGTTGGATTGCAGCTCGGCGTCGCTCGCCGCATTGCGTTGGACCCAGGCATCGCGGGCCGGCCGCCATTCGGCGGGAATGTCCTCGTCGCCGTACTTGTCCATCGACTCCTGCTGGTAGACGAAGGCCTCCCATGCCGCGTCGTGCTCCTGCTGGGCATCGGGAAACATCCGCATCGTGGGGATCTGGCCCTCGGCCTTCATCTTCTTCGCGGTTTCCTCGTCGATGCCCTGCCACATCCAGACCTCGTCCTTCCACTTCTGGAACTCGGTCTGCAGCTCGTCGTCGGCGGCGAGCTTGGCGTCGTGCTTCTGCTGCTTGTCGAGGCCGGCCCTCGACAGATCCACGTCCTTGTCGGCGGAAGCTACGAGCCGGTCGACCTTGTCGAGCAGGGCGAGCTTCTCGTCCAGCGTCTTGGCCGCGGCCGCCTGCTCCTCGCTGCCCGGACGCGCGTAGGCCAGGTTCTGATAAGCCACGGAGGCCTGCTCGTCGACCACCACCTGCTGGTGCTTGGTGAGCGCCGCGGTGGCCTTGGTGCTTGCGATCGTGGCTTCGCCCCTGGCGGTGCTCTGCTGGGCGACCAGCTGTTTGCGCTGCTCGTTCAGCTCCGTCACCGGCTCGCCCATGCGCTTGTAGAGGCGAATGGTCTTGTCCAGGTCGCTGATCTGCTGGCCGTAGCTGCTCGCCTGCGCGGCCTTGTCGTCTGCCAGCTTCTGCAGATAGCCGACACCGCCGGCGACCTCGACGAGCTCGGTCTTCTGGGTCTTCGGATCGGTCTGCCGGACCTTGAACACCGTCTTGTCGTCGATGACCTGGCGGCTGACGTCGTCGTGCTGCCAGTCGTGCGTCTCCACCACCACGCGGTTGGTGGTCGGGTCATAGAGCGTGCGCACCTCGACGTCGCCGTTGTCGGTGGTAGGCTTGATCACGTCGACAGTGCCGGCCGGCAGCGACGCCAGCACCTGGTCTTCGGTCAGGCCCAGGCTCTTGGCCACCTCGGTCACGGATTTGTTGTCCTCGAAGATCGCCTTGCGCGCCGCTTCGCCGGGCCCGTCCTTCGCATCGGGCTCGCCCATCAGCACGGTTCGCCGGCCGCTCGCGCTGGTGGCCACCACCTGCAGGGTGCCGTCGCTCGCGGTGGTCTTCTCGAGGGTGGAGCCGTCCTTGTTGAAGGTCTTGACCGTGGTGGGCACGCCGGCCACCACCATCTCCTGGCCGGGCTCGAGCGCCTTGCCGTAATCGACGTCGGGGTTCAGCGCCAGCAACTGCTCGGGCGTCAGGCCCGCGGCCTCGGCCACTTCCAGGTAGCCCTCGTACTCGCCCACCGGGCGCGTCACCTGCGCGCCGGTGAGCGAGGTGGTGGTGTCGGTTCGCAGTCCGTTCTTGTCCACCACGCTCACGGTGCGGGTGCCGGCCTGCGTGTCGATGGTCTGGGTGACGGTGTCGCCGGTCTTGGCGTCCTTGGTCGTCTGGCTGTAGCGGCCGTTGCCGTCTTCCATCGCATCGATGGTCTTCTTGCCGCCGGGCGCCTGCGGATCGGCCAGGCTGCCTTTCACGGTGATGGTGTCGTGCTTCGTGTCGTGCGTGTAGGTGAGCGAGGCATCGCCGCGCTGAAGGGTGGTCACCTGCACGTCGGCGCTCGGCGCGCTCGACGAGATCTTCACGCCGGCCGCGCTGGCCTCGGCCACCACCTGGTCGACGCTGAGCTTCCGCTCGCTCGCGATCTGGTCCACGCTCTTGCCGTCCGCGATGTCGCCCAGGGTCTTCTTCACCTGCGGCGTGACCACCGGCTCGGGCTTCTTCAGCAAGGAGTTGAAGGGCGTGGTCGCGCTCAGGCTCGTGGTCGATGCGGTACCGGACGGCGCCAGGAGCAGGTTGTTGCTGCCGGTGGTGCCGGAAGGCGTGGACGCGAGCGTCGGTGAAAACAGCAGGCTGTTGCTGGCGGCCGGCGTGGTCGTGGCCTGCGGCGACACCTGAAGCAGCTGCGTGAGCGGCGAATGCAACGGGTCGTCGGCCGTCGGCGCGGGTGGCTGCGCGGCATCGGCCGTTGCGGGCGGGCTGCCGTAGAACTCGGTGCTGGCCTCCGCCCCGGCGGCATCGCCGAACTTGGCTTTCGCGGCGTCGGCCTCGCCGCGCAGCGTCTTCGCCTTGGCCTGGGCCTCGCTGAGCGCGGTGCTCTCCTCTTCGGTGATCGTGTATGACGGGCGGCCCGCCACGGGGGTCAGCTCGACGACCTTGGCTTCGGCGTCCTGCGCCTTGCTCTCCTTCTCCTGCGAGTCGAGGTAGAGCTTGGAGAGCTCGTCGGTCTTCTGCGCGTCGTCGCGTTCGGTCTGTGCGTCCTGGACCTTCTTGTGCGTGGCGGCGCTGGCCTTGGCCTCCGGACTCTTCTTCTCTTCGCGCTTCTGCTTGACGTGGGCCTGGAGCAGCGTGGCGTCCTTGTCCTTCAGGTTGGCCTCCGCGCTGGCCTTCTTGGCGCGTGCATCTTCCAGCGTGCCGTCCTGCCGGGCCTTCTTGGCGATGTCGGTGTCGGTCGCCTTTTTGCTCTTCTTCGCCTGCGCCTCCATGGCCTCGGCGTGCTCCTTGGCCTGCTTCGCCTTCTTCTGCGCTTCGATCGCGCGCTTGCGGGCCTCTTCGGCCTGGCGCTGCGCTTCGCGCAGCTTTTCGAGCAGGGCCTCGAGCTGGCGCTGCAGTTCGCGCGCGCGCGCCGCGGCATCCGACTCGCCCGAACTCGCAGGCTGCTGCGCCGGGTTCACGGGATTGGGTGTGCTCACCGGCACGCGCACGCTGCTGCCACCATCCGCAATCATGACCATGGCCTGTTCCTTTCGATCAAACGGTTTCTCAAGACTCGTTGCCCTGCGCCCAGCGCAACAGCTTGGCCACGGGCGCATAGAGCGCTCGCGGAATCGGCTGGTCCTCCGGCACGTCCTCGTAGATGCGCTCGGCCAGCGCGGGCTCGAATTCGGTGGGGACCAGGCCTTCGCCGGCGAAGCGCCGGATCTGCGCTGCCACTTCGCCCTCGCCGCGCGCGATCACGCGCGGCAGGTCGGTCTCGCCGAGGTATTGCAGGGCGACGGCGACGCGCGGCGAATGGATCACGGCCGAAGCCGCGCGCACCCGGTCGTTCAGGCTCGCGTACACCGCCTCGAAGTGGGCCGTGCGGCGGCGCGAGCGGTTGATGGGGTCGCCCTCCATCTCCTTGTATTCCTGGCGGATCTCCTCGATGGACATCCGCTGCTTCTTCATGAACTCGTGATGCTCGTGCGCGTAGTCGACCATGGCCATCACGGCATAGATCAGCACCGCCCAGCCGAAGGCGACCAGCACCATGTGGGCCGAGGCCGTCATGATTCCCTCCGGCCGCGCGTACCCCAGCTTGAGCGCCGTGTCGACGAAGCCGCGCACCACCACGAACATCAGCACGCCGAGCAGCGCGGTCTTGGTGCACATCTTCAGCAGGTTGATGAGGTTGCGCGTCGAGAAGATGCGCGTCAGGCCCTCGGCCGGATTCATGCGGTTCACGTCGGGCTTCAGGCGCTCCCAGGCCGCCACACCGCCGACCTGGAACAGCGAACCCACGATGCCGGCCGCGGCGGTGATGGCCATGATCGGCAGCGTCCCCCACACCAGCGTCTCGCCCGTGTGCAGCAACAGCTCGACGAAACGGTCGTCGGGCGCCGTCAGCAAGCTGGTGCTGGTCGCATGCAGCCACAGTTCGCGCAACAGGCTGTAGACGAGCTGGCCGCCCAGCCACATCGACACCACGACCACGATGAACACCACGGTCGAGGCCACGTCGGTGCTGAACACCACTTCGCCGCGCTTGCGCGCATCGCGCAGGCGCTTGGCGGTGGGCTTCTGGTCTTTCTCGGCCATCGTCGCTACAGGGTCGCCCTGAGGAAGTCGAGCACCCCGTTCTCGGGCCGCAGGAAGTCCTGCAGCGACTCGTACACGAAGAACAGGAACAGAAGCATCATCAGGTGCGCCAGAAGGCTCTTGAGCGGCTGCGCGACGACGAACACGTTGAGCTGCGGCGCCACCCGCCCCACCAGGCCCACGCCCAGCTCGACCAGCAGCAGCACCACGATGACGGGCGAGGCCAGCTTCACGATCCACAGGAACAGCGTGTCGCCCTGGCGGATCGCGAACTGCTCCAGCACCGCGCCCAGGTTGGGAAAGAAGGAAGCAACCGGCCAGAGACGGTAGGAGTCGACGATCACCCCCAGCATCGCGAGCAGGCCGCCGCCCGACACGAAGAGCGTGATGACCATCCAGCCCAGGAATTCGCTGGTCGGGCCGTTCTCGTGCCCCGCCACGGGATCGAAGAAGGAGGCGTTGCTGGAGCCGGTCTGGAAGTCGATCAGGTCGCCGACGCTCTGGATGGCCCAGATGAAGATGCCGAAGCCCAGGCCCAGCATCACGCCGATCAGGGCCTCCTTGGCGGCGATGAGCACCCAGGTGACCATCGACGCGGCAGGCATGTCGCCTGCCACCGGCGACATGAAGATCGCGAGCATCAGCAGGATGCCGTTGCGCACGACACCGGTGATCATGCCGCCCGACAGGAAAGGCACGACCGCGAAGATCGCGAACAGCCGCGGTAGCGTGAGCACGACCGCCGAGAAAAACTTCTCCATGCTGGCGAGTTCGAGGCTGTCCATGGCTGTTGCGTGTTCCCTAGGCGGGCCGGCGCATGGCCCAGGCCTGCGCGGCGCTCTCTTCGTTGACGTCTTCGAGGCGCAGTTCCTGCACATGCAGGCGCTCGGTGCGCGCGCGCTGCTGCATCTGCCGGGCCTTTTCGAGTTCGCCGCTGGCGGCGCGCAGCTGACGGCGGCTTTGCTCGAGCACCTGTTCGCGCTCGGTGTGCGCCCGAGCGGCCTGCGCCGCGGCCTGGCCGGCCTGTGCGATCTGCGCATCGAGTGCGCCGCTCCATGCGCCCGCATGCCGGAACTCCGCCACGCTGCACTGGCCGCCCGACAGCGCGCCCCGCGTGGCCTGCCAGTGCTGCACCTTGTTCTGCACCTGTTGCTGCTGCCAGGACTCGGCCTGCTGCAACTGCGCCTGGCTCTGCTCGGCGGCCGCGCGGTCGCGTGCGACCACACCCATCGCGACGGTCTTCTGCCGCTCGCGCACGTCGACCAGGAGCTTCCAGTCGATGCTCATCGCGCGCCCCCCACCCGTGGTGCATGGCGCAGCAGCGCCGCCAGCGACCGCTCGAAGGGCTGGCTGGTCTTCGGCGGCTGCGACAGGAAGTCGAGCATCGCGGATCGCGCCTGGATGGCCTCGTCGGCCAGCGCGTCGCTCCCCGGCCTGTACTCGCCGATCTGCACCAGCAGCTCCATCTCCTGGTACTTGGCCAGCAGGCTGCGAAAGTGCGCAGCCGCGGCGCAGTGCTCGCGCGAAGCCACAAGCGGCATCACGCGGCTGATGCTCGCCAGCACGTCGATGGCCGGATAGCGGTTGGCCGCCGCGATCTTGCGCGACAGCACGATGTGGCCGTCGAGAATGGAGCGCGCTTCCTCGGCGATGGGGTCGTTCTCCTCGTCGCCTTCGGTCAGCACCGAATACACCGCCGTGATGGAGCCGGTCTTGCCCTGGCCCGCGCGCTCCAGCAGCTGCGGCAGCATCGAGAAGATCGAGGGCGGGTAGCTGCGCCGCGTCGGTGGCTCGCCGCTGGCCAGGCCGATTTCGCGTTGCGCGCGCGCGAAGCGCGTGAGCGAATCGACCAGGAGCAGCACCTTCTTTCCCTGGTCGCGGAAGTGCTCGGCGATGGTGGTCGCCACATAGGCCGACTTGATGCGTTCCATCGGCGGCCGGTCGGAGGTGGAGACCACCATCACCGTCCTGGCCAGGCCCTCGGCACCGAGGTTGTGCTCGATGAACTCCTTCACCTCGCGCCCGCGCTCGCCGATCAGCGCGATCACGTTGACCTCGGCCGTCGAGCCGCGTGCCAGCATGCCGAGCAAGGTGCTCTTGCCCACGCCGGGCGGCGCGAACACGCCGACGCGCTGGCCTTCGCCCAGCGTCAGCAGCGTGTCGACGGCGCGGATGCCGGTGGCCAGCGGCGCCTCGATCATGCGGCGTGCGAGCGGGCTCACCGGCTCGCGGTGCACGGGCAGCCGCGTGTGCGCGGCCAGTGGACCGAGTTCGTCGATCGGCTGGCCCAGCGCGTCGAGCACCCGGCCCAGCAGTTGCGCACCCACCGGGCAGACATGGCCGCGCCCCGTCGGCACCACCTCGGTCAGCGCCGAGATGCCGGTGATCGAACCGAGCGGCGTGAGAATGGCCGTGTTGCCGCGAAAGCCCACCACCTCGGCGAGTAGCGGCGCTTCGCCGGGCGTCACCAGTTCGCACAGCTCGCCCACGTGCGCCTGGATGCCCGTGGCATCGATCAGCATGCCCACCGCCTTGCTGACGCGGCCGCGCATGGCCACCGGCGTGACATGCGCGAACGCCGCCTCGAGCTCGGCCACGATGCCGAGCGCCGCGTCGGACATGCCGGCGCCGCGCAGCATGGTCGGCTGCGGGTTCATCACTGCGCCCTCCCGGACGGCGCCAGCATGCCGCCCTGCTCGACCGCGCGGCGAAAAGCCTCCAGCTGCGCGTCGACCCCGATCTCGAGCACCCCGGTCGAGGTCTGCACCACGCAGGCGCCGGCCGGCAGATCGGGGTCGGGCGTGAGGGTCACGGCCATGTGCCAGTTGGCGTCGCTGCGCAGCCGGTGCAGGGTCTCGCGCATGTTGGCTTCCTGCGCCGGTGCCACGCGCACCGTGAGGAAGGACTCCACGCGCAGCAGCGCCTCGACGCGGACCAGGGCCGAGCGGAACAGCACGGCCGGATCGGCCTCGGCCAGGAACTGGCCCACCGCCTTGACGACGATCTGCGCCATCGACGTGCGCAGCGCATGCAGCTGCCGTTCGACGGCCATGCTCTCGGACACGAGCTGCCGTGCGTATTCGGCCCTGGCCTGCGCGAGCCCTTGCTCGTAGCCCTTGCGGCGGCTGGCCTCGGCGCCGTCTTCGGCCTGCCGGACGATGCGCGCTGCCTCCTTGCGCGCGGTGTCGACCACGGCCGATGCATCGAGCAAGGCCGCGTATTCGCTTTCCTTCAACACCTTGCGCTCGCTCAGGAGCTGCAGGTTGTCGGTGGTGATCAGAAAAGCCAGTCCCATTGCGGCAGTCTTTCGGGAACGATGCACGAGAGCATCAGTTCGTTGAGTTGCAGGGCCTGGCGCGGCTCGAAGCTCGGCACGCGGAAGGCGGAGATGCGCCGCGGCAGCTTGTGCTTCAGGCGCTGGAGCACGACCGCGCCTTCGGCCGCGGCTGCGCCCAGCAGCAGGCGATAGCCGCGGTCGAGCACCACGCGGCCGGTGGCGATGGGCCGCTGCTGGACCACGGTGCTGTCCATGCGCAGCTCGGTGAGCTGGGGCACGCGGTCGAGCACGAAGTCGACGGCATCGCGGTCGATGCGGCGCGCCTGGCGACGGATCTGCAGGCCCGCGCCGCCGCGCACCTTGAAGAGCGGCAGATGCGCGCAGAAGCCGAGGTAGGCCGCGAGGCGGCGCAGCGAGGCGGCATCGAGCAGCGCCAGCCGCTTGAGCCGCGAGTCGAAGTTGTAGTCGGCCGCCGCATGGGGCTGCGCCGGGCCCGGCGCCTGCCCGCGCCGCAGCAGCTCGGCCAGCACGGCGCGGCCGGCCGGCCCCATGCGCGCCACCGATCGATGCCGCGCCGGCCAGTTCGCCGGCAGCCAGCTCGGATGCAGGTCGGCCTCGGGATGCAGGTTGAAGCGCATCACCAGGCGCACCAGGTCCATCGGTCCCGGCACGGCGATGGGAGGGGGTGGTGCGATGGCGGGTGCCGGCATGGATGTGCGCTCAGCGCTTCAGTACCTGGCGGCGCACCCAGGTGCGCCAGTCCTGACCCTGCCGGCGCAGCAGGGCCGGCAGCGCCATGAGGCAGATGGCGGCCAGCAGCAGCAGGGCCAGCAGCACCATGGCAGTCTGGGTCGAGAACAGGCCGAGCACCATCGGCGACACGCCTGCATTGGCGGCGGGCGCTGTGTTCGACATCCGGCGCGTCTCGAACAGCGACAGCGACACCTGGTCGTGCGTGAGCCCTTCGATGCTGTGCGCCACCATGTCCTTCACCGCCGGCGCGAGCAGGCGCAGGTCGACGTCGGGACGGTGCTTGATGAACACCGCCGCGGACGAGGGCCTGATCTTCTCGCTCAACGGATCGTTGGCCGGAATGACCACGTGCACGCGCGCTGCCACCACGCCATCGACATTGCGCAGGGTCTGCGACAGCTCCTGCGAGATGGCATAGATGTAGCGCATGCGTTCCTCGGAAGGCGTGGACACCAGGCCCTGCTTCTGGAACACCTCGCCCATGCTGGCATAGCGCTCGGCCGGCAGGCCCTGCACGCGCAGCACGTCCAGCGCCTGGCTCAGGCGGTCTTCCTCCACCTCGATCTGCCAGTTGCTGCCCTCGAGCTTCGTCTTGGCCGCGCCGATGCCTTCGGTCGACAGGGCGGCGACGATCTCGTTGGCCTCCTGCTCCTTGAGGTTGGAATAGAGCGCGACCTTGCAGCCCGCCAGTGCCAGCAAGAGCACGAGCGCGGCGAGCCAGCGCGAGCGTCGGGGCAGCCTCATTGCTGGTTCTTCAGCAGGCCGCCGAACAGGCTGGTCGCGGCGCTGGCCAGCCCGGTGGAAATGTGCATGCGGGCAAACATCATGTTCGCCTCCATGGCGTGATCGGTCATCACGAACATGGTCTTGATGGGGTCCGCGAAATCAATGGACTCGAGCATGCTCTTGCGCATGTCCTCCATGGAGCGCACGTTGCCCGACAGCTGCGCGGCCAGCGACTTGGCCGCGTCGCCGATCGCGCTCGGCGCGCTCGTCCCGGCGGGTGCCTGCACGCCCTGCATCATGTTGGCGAACATGCGCGTCTCGCCCGGCTCGAAGCGCGACGGGCTCGCGCCTTGCTGCGCCGGATGGGACGCGGCGGATGCAGCGACTTCCGGCGGCGCGCTGACGGCTGCCGATGCGATGGGATCGGTCATGTTTTGCTCTCCTCGAAAAGAAAAATGGGGCCGCGCGAAGCCCTGTGGCTCCACGCGGGCCTCCCCGTCAGTTCTGCTTGGCGGACTGGCGGATGTCGTTGCCGGTGGACTTCGCCACTTCGGTGCCGGCGGCGTTGGCGCCATTCACCGTCTGGGCCGTGGCCGCTGCGCCCGAGATGGTGGCGCCCGCAGCCATGCTGACGCTCATCAGCTTGGCCTGGTCGGCCGCGGCTTGCTGCATCTGCTGGATCGAGGTGTCGACTGCGCTCATGGGGAAACTCCTGTCATGGTTGAGGTTTTTTCACTTGCGGATGAAAGCGCTCCGTCCTGGAGAACGAAGCCATTCCATGCGGCGGGCCGTGGGCGTCGACGCACGAAATCGGGGAACGCGGGTTGAAGGCGGCATGGCTGGGCATGTCCTTCACCGCGCGGGTTTCTTGTTGGGCACGCCGCCGCTCAGGACCAGCCCGTCGGCGTCGATGCGCTTGAGCTCGGCGCCGGAGCGCAGCACCGAGCCTTCGTAATAGCGGTTGCCGTTCGACAGCTGGATGTGGCGCAGGCCATCGCCGTCGTCGGTGATGCTCACCATGCGGGCCGGCAGCACGCTTTGCCAGCTCTCCCACTGGGCGCGCATGTCGTCGCCCTTGGTCTCGGCCTTGGGCTGCTCGCGGTACTGCACCTTGTCGGAGACCAGCACCGAGGGATGCAGGTCTTCGCCGAGGCGGCGGATCTTCTGCCGCACGGCGGCGTCCTCGACGGTGCCGGTCAGCACCAGCCGGCCCTGCCCCGTGTAGGTCACTGCCACGCCGGGATCGTCGACATAGCGGCGCGCCTGTTCGACCATGTCCTCGGCCGAATGAACGTTGACGCTGACCTTGCTGCCGAAGCGCGCCATCGCCGCTTCCAGCGTCTGGCGGCGCTGTTTCGATTCCACGTAGCCCTTGACGCCGAACTGCCCGCCGGGCGCCGCGATCACCTCGATCTCGGGGAAAGGCGCCAACGCCTTTTCAACCTCGGCCAGGTTCACGCTGCTGCCGTTCATCAAGGCGCCGCGATCGCCGCCCAGCGACATCGCGGCGAGGCCGAGCACGGCCAGCAGCGCCACCACGCCGCCCACCCACAGGCCCAGGCGCTGCGTGCCCGAAGGTGCCTGTCGCGCCAGGGCATCGCCTTCCGGCAATGCGCCATGGGCCGGCGCGAACATCCGGTCTTCCTGCGCGTTGACGGGATAGCTGCGGTCGAGCTGAAAGTCGATCTGGCCGACGCTCACGATGTCGCCGGCCACCACGCTCTTGCGCGGCTGCTGCATCTCTTCGCCGTTGAGGCGCGCCGAGGCGGTGCCCAGGCGCTGCATCGACACGACCAGTTCGCCGACGGTGAACACCAGGTGGCGCGGCAGCACGTCACCGCCCGGCAGCATCACCTCGCATTCGCCGCCCGAGCCCAGCACGTTGATGCCGGGCTTGAGCACGATGGTGCGTCCCTTCACCGCGCCGCTCAGGAAGCGCAGGCACCAGCCGGCCGCCTGCGCCGGCATGCCTTGCGGGGCTACGGACTCGGCCTGCTCGTTGTCGAACGGAATGTCGCCATTCATGCTCAACCTCCCGGCTCGGGCAAGGGCAGCATCGGCACCGAGGCCGTGGAGCCCGGCGTGACCAGGCGCGGCGTCAGCAGGTAGAAACGCTCCATGTTGGCCTGCTTCTTGTCGGTGTACCGGAAGAGACCGCCGACGCCCGGGATGTCCTTCAGCAGCGGAACACCCGTGACGGCATTGCTCTTCTCTTCCGACGAGTAGCCGGCGATCAGCAGGCTCGCGCCCTCGTCGACCAGCGCCTGCGTGTTGACGGTGCGGCGGCGCACGATCGGGATCCTGTCGACGGACTGCGGACTCAGGTCGCCGTCGACGATGTCGATCGACATCATCACGCCGCGTCCGGCCTTCTCGTCGATGATCAGCGGCGTCACGCGCACGGCGGTGCCGGCGGTGATGCTGAACAGGCCCGCGTCCTGGAAACCGTCCACGCGCACGTAGAACTCGCTCAGGTTCTCCAGCACGGCTTCGGTGTTGTCCAGCGTCATCACCTTCGGGCGCGCCACGAAATTGGCGCTGCCGTTGGTGGCCAGCGCGGTCACGCGGGCCAGCAGGTAGTTGCGCGCGCTGTTGCCGATGGCGGCGGTGAACATGCCGCCCAGCGGCGTGAGCGGATTGCCCGAGGCGTCGACGCTGCCGATCTGGCCGGCCTCGCTGCTCGCGCCGCTCCAGGTCAGCGGGCCGCGGTCACCGCGGCCAGTCTGCAAGTCGGCGTGCCGGCCGTGCAGGCGCCAGTCGATGCCCAGGCTGCTGAGCGTGTCGGAGCTGATGTCCATGATGGTCACCTCGATCTCGACCAGCCGCGGGCGCGTGTCCATCGATTCGATCAGCCGCGCGTACTGCGCCATCTTGTCGGGCATGTCGCGCACCAGCACCGCGTTCATGCGCGTGTCGGCCTGGAACTGCGGCAATTCGTTGCCGGCGAGGCTGGCCATGCCGCCGAGAGCGCTCGCGTCACCGCCGGGGCCAGCGCCTGCGCCCGCGATATCGATCTTCGGGGCATTGATGGTCTCGCCGCTGCGCAGCTTGATCTGCCGGTTCGGCCCGACCGAGAGGGGCCCGATGGTTCCCCGGCCACCCGAGCCGCCGCCCGAGGACTGATTGCCGGTGCGGCCATAGAGGCTGCGCAGCACGTTGGCCACGCCGGGGATCACGGTCTCCTTGCCCGAGCGGTTGATCCGGAAGTCGGAAGCCCAGGCGTACTTGAGCGGGAACAGCCGGATCTCGGCGCCCTCGGCCATCGCGCTCTTCTGGTCCGCGAGCTTCACGGCCTGGCGCACCATTTCGACGTAGCGTCGCGGGCCGGTCACGTAGACGCTGGCATCGCGCTCGCTGATGCTGAGCGGGTAGCGCTCGTCGGAGATGTGCAGGCGCACCAGCGTCTCGGCGATGCGCCCGGCGTTCTCGGCCGCGATCGGCAGCACCTCGCTCTTCGCATCGGCGGCCAGGTCGACGAAGAGGAAGGCGCCGTCGAAGTACCAGGTGAGCCCGTTGACCGAACAGACGCTGTTGAGGATGTTCTTCGCCGGCCCGTCGAACTTGCCGCTGATGACGCCGCCGACCTTGGGATCGATCACCGCCGTGATCCCCTGCGACGACGCCAGCTCGCGCAGGAAGTCGTTCAACGGCTTCTCGTTGGCGATGATCTGGAAGGGCCTGTTCTGCCAGCGGAGCTCGGCAGCCATGGTGTGCTGCACGAGAAGCAGCATCAGCACCGCGCAGCCGAGCAGCATGAAGGCCCGCCGGCGGACGAGATGAAGGCGCGTGACGATCATCATCGCGGCCGTCACGACAGCGTGGTCAGCGACAGGAAGGCACGCTCGGCGAAGCGCATCACGTCGCGGCCCAGCCAGCCGGCCGTGACGATGATCGCCACCATCACCGCGATCAGGCGCACCGACTGGCCGATGCTCTGGTCCTGCACCTGCGTCACCGCCTGCAGCACCGCCACGACGAGCGACGACAGCGTGGACACCACCACCACCGGCAGCGAGATCCACAGCACGAGCAGCAGGCCCTCGCGCGTGATGTCCAGAATGTTCTGCGGTGTCATGGCTCGTTTCGGTTCCCTCGGAAATGAGGTCGTTGTTGTCGTTCATCAATGCGCTTGGGGATTGGTGATCCAGCCCACCGGCTGCAGGGCCACGTCGTCGTCGATCTCCTGATAGGACAGCACCGCCAGCTGCGGCGCCACCGGCTCGATCAGGTTCTTGACGTAGCGCCGCACGTCGGACGACGCGATCGCCACCACGCGGTCGGCCGTCGAGCCGAGGATGCGGCGCAGCTGTTCGCGGATGTCCTGCGTGACGGCCGGGCTCAGCAGCAGCAGGTTGCCGCGCGGCGAGCGCTCGATGGCGTTCTGCACGCGGTCCAGCAGGCTGGACTCGAACAGGATCGCCTCGAGCTGGCGGTTCGCGCCGACGTAGCGGCTGGTGATGTAGCGCCCGAGGTGGATGCGCACCAGCTCGGTCAGCGCGATGCCGTCCTGCTCTTTCGCGGCCCACATCGTCAGGCTCTCGAAGATGGCATGCAGGTTGCGAATCGGAATGCCTTCCTGCAGCAGCCGTCGCAGCACCTCGGCGATGCGCTGGGCCGAGGCCACGCGCAGCACCTCGGCCGCCAGCTCGGGCGCATCGCGCTGCACCGAATGCAGCAGGCGCTGCACCTCCTGCAGGCCGATCAGATCCTTCACGTGGCGGCGCACGGTGTGGTCCACGTGCTGGGCAACGACTTCCGCGCCGGTCCACGTCGTCATGCCGGGGTCCGCGTTGGGCGCCCACACCACCCGCGCGAAGGGGCCGAAGGGTTCGGCGACTTCCGCGCCCGGCGGCGTCGCGACGGCCTGCGCCGGATCGAGCAGCAGCCAGCCGGGTTTGAGCATGCCCCTGGCCACCGCGACGTCGTGCACCAGCACCTGGTACTCGTTGTCGGCCATGCCGCCCGCATAGTTCAGCTGGAGCCGCGGAAAGATCGGCCCGAGGTCGGATTCGACCGAAGTCTTGACTGCCGACAGGTGCTGGTCGAGCACATAGCGATCGACCGCGGCGCGCAAACCGGCCGACAGGCGCACAGCCAGCGGCGCGGCGATGGCGTGGTCGGTGTCGGTTTCTTCGGCTGCCACCCCGTCGCCGTGCGAGATCCAGCCCGGCGTGTTGCGCTGCTGGCGCAGCATGCGCATCGCGAAGCCCAGGCCGAGCAGGATGGCGGCCAGCAGGCCGAACACCCACTTCGGAAAACCGGGCACGACGAGAAAACTCGCCACCGCGAGGCCGGCGATGATGAGCGCGCGCGGATGGGCCATCAACTGATCGCCGATCTGCTGCGCGAGCTGCGAGTCGCGGCGGTCGCCGGTGCTCACGCGCGTGATCACGATGCCGGCCGCGATCGACACCAGGAGCGACGGAATCTGCGACACCATGCCGTCGCCCACAGTCAGGATGGCGTAGCGCTGCAGCGCACCGCCCAGCGTCATGTCGTGCATCAGCGTGCCGATGGCAATGCCTGCGAGGATGTTGACCAGCGCGATCACGATGCTGGCGATGGCATCGCCCTTGACGAACTTCATCGCGCCGTCCATCGCGCCGTGCAGCTGGCATTCCTGCTCCAGCAGCTGGCGGCGCTTCTGCGCCTTGGCGGAGGACAGCACGCCTGCGCGCACGTCGGCGTCGATGCTCATCTGCTTGCCCGGCATCGCATCGAGCGCGAACCGTGCCGCCACTTCGGCCACACGCTCCGAGCCCTTGGCGATGACGATGAACTGGACGATCGCGATGATCAGGAAAACCACGCCGCCGACCACCACGTTGTTGCCGACGATCAGCTTGCCGAAGGTGTCGATGATGTGGCCGGCATTGGCCTGCAGCAGGATCAGCTTGGTGGAAGCGATGTTGAGCGCGAGGCGAAACAGCGTGGTGAACAGCAGCAGCGACGGAAAAGTCGACAGCGACAGCGCCGAGGGCACATACATCGCGATGATCAAAAGCACCAGGCTGATGGCCAGGTTGCTTGCGATCAGCAGGTCCAGCAGCGGCGTCGGCAGCGGCAGCACGAACAGCGCGACCACCACCACGAGCAGGCCCGCGAGCAGCAGATCGTTGTAGCGGCCGGCGTTGCTCAACAGGTCGCGAACGCCGCCACGGTACTGCTGTAGAGATCGCGAGGGGCTCGCCATTGCGTCCTTGCTTTAAGGTTTCTTGGAGACGTAGTAGGCCGATGTGCTTAGCATCAAGCTGGCAGCGAACGTGAAAAAAGTCACGCTGCGGCGCACTCTAAGCGCCGCCATCTGTTCACAGCAACCACGAGTTCTCGTAGGCATGCAGAACCTGTCGCGTGCACGGCACTACGCATTTGCGTACTACCTGCGATACCTTCGTTTCGCTAAGCTGCCCGTCCCGATGCGAGAGGTGTACGCATTGCTTCGAGGCCCATGGACAGTGACAAGACGCAGCAGTTGTTCGAACGAAAGCATGCATGCCGACCGGGCCTGCTGAAGCGGTGACGGAACTCGGCGAGGCCCGCATCCTGCCTCGCGCCGATGCAGCGAATGTGCGTGCGCTCAACCGTCTCTACGCGGCAGCGCCGCAGCACGGCGTGGCGGCCAGGGGCGTGAGCTACCGGCTCGCGTGGCAACACGATGCGGCCGTCGGCCACACGACGCGCGATCGCTACAGCTTCCGGCTCGGCGCGCATGTCGGGCATCTGGCGATGGATGCGCCGAGCATGCAAGTGCTGCTCGGCGAACGCCGCATCGACCTGCTGCCGCGCGACCTGCGCTACATCCTGCTGGCCGATGCACTGCATCCGGTGGTCGACGCGCTCGAGAAGGCACTGCGCCTGCACTTCGAATGGCAGCCATCGGAGGCCGAGGCGCGCGACGCGCGGGAAACGCGCGAGCAGCCGCTCCTGCATTGCGACCCGGAGCGCGCGGCCTTCTTCGTCGCCACGCCGTCGGACGGCGGCGCGATGCTGCGCGGCTTCGTGCAGTTCGACGACGCCGCCACGCTCGACGCGCTCGTACCTGCGGCCACCGGACTCCGGCATGCCGCGCGCACCGGCGATGCCTTCGACGCCTTGCACCTGCCCGTGAGCTTCAGTCTCGGCAACACGCCGATACAGCTTCGCGAGATCAGCAGCATTCGCCCCGGCGACATCGTCGGCATCGAGCAATGGAGTTCTTCGGGTGCCGCGATCGTCGTCACCGCCGAGCTGGGAGGCCCCGCGGGGCTGCACCTCTCCGCCCTGGCCGAAGGCTCGCGCATCACCGTTCAGCAATCGAGAAACAGCGCCATGAAGCCAGATATGCCCGCCGATCCTGCGAACACCGCAGACAACGTCAACCTGCCGATCGACCGGCTCGATGCGCTGGAGGTGACGCTGCGCTTCGAGGTCGGCGACCTGTCGCTGTCGCTCGGCGAACTGAAGAGCATCCGCGCCGGGCACATCTTCGACCTGGCCCAACCGCTGAACCGCAGCCCGGTGCGCATCCTTGCGCACGGCAACGTGCTTGGCAAGGGCTACCTGGTTGCCGTGGGCGACCGCCTGGGCGTGCGCGTGTCGGAGTTCGCGCCCGGCGAAGTCTAAGGCCCTGACGATGCAAGGCGGAATACCGGAGCCCCTCACACTCGTCGCGGTGATGGTCGCGTTCGGCCTCGCGACCTTCGCGGCGCTGATGGTGACGAGCTACACCAAACTGGTCATCGTCTTCGGCCTGCTGCGCACCGCGCTCGGCCTGCAGCAGACACCGCCCAACATGGTGCTCAATGGCATTGCGATCATCCTGTCGGTCTACATCATGGCGCCGGTCGGCATGGACATCGGCGACGCGCTGCGCAACCGCAGCTTCGGCGTCAAGGGCGAAAGCATGGGCGACATCATGGCGGTGATCGATGCAGCCAAGGTGCCCGTGAAGGAATTCCTGCAGAAGCACACGCACGAGCGCGAGCGGCAGTTCTTCCTCAAGTCGGCCTCCAACATCTGGCCCAAGGCCAGGGCCGAGCAGCTCGGGGCCGACGACTTCATGGTGCTGGTGCCCAGCTTTACGCTCAGCGAGCTGACGCGGGCCTTCCAGATCGGCTTCATCATCTACCTGGTGTTCGTGGTGGTGGACCTGATCGTCGCCACCGTGCTGCTCGCGCTCGGCATGTCGATGATCGCGCCGACCACCATCTCCCTGCCCTTCAAGCTGCTGCTGTTCGTGATGCTGGACGGCTGGACGCGGTTGGTGCACGGGCTGGTGCTGTCTTACCGCTGAGGCCGAACGTCCCGCCTAGGCAGGCACCACTGCCGTCGCCTCGATCTCGAACAGCATGCCGTCGAGCGCCAGCCGCGGCACCGGAATGAGCGTGCAGGCCGGCTTCCGCGCATCGCCCCAGACACGGTCGAGTTCGGCGCCGAACACGTGAAGCCGCTCTTCGGTGTGATCGACGATGAGCACCAGAAGGCGCGCGACATGCGTGACCTCGGCGCCGGCCGCAGCGAGCGCCACGCGCATGTTGCCGAGGGCCTGGCGGGCCTGCGATGCGTAGTCGGGCGGCAAGCTGCCCTCCGCCGTTTCGCCGCCCTGCCCTGCAACGAGCACGAGCCGGCTTCCGGGCGGGACGATCGCGAGGTGCGAATAGCCGTTGGGGGCCGGGTCGTAGAGTCCGGGCGGGTTGATGAGCTGAATGGCGGTCATGCGTTTTCCATCATGAGTTGAAGGTGTGAGGCCGAGAGCTTATCGACCAGCCGATCGACCGCGAGATCGGCCTCGCCGAGCGACTGCGCCAGCCGCTCGCCGCCGAACTCGTCGTACTCGACGGCGATCTCGTGCACCTCGCGGATGCCGATGTAGCCGAACACCGAACGCACGCTGGCCTCTGTGTGGTTGAGGTGCGCGATGCGCTGGCCTTCGCCGTAGCCGAAGTCGCCGCGCGAGCCCAGCAGCACCAGGCGCTTGCCTGCATCGGCCAGCAAGGGCCAGTAAGGCACCTCGCCGCGCGCACGGTCGAAGCCGAAGGTGCGGCCCACGCGCACGATGTTGTCGATGTAGGCCTTGAACTGCGCCGGGACGCCGAAGTTGTACATCGGCAGGCCGACCACGATCAGGTCGGCGGCGATGAGCTGGTCCACGAGACGGTCGCTCTCCGCAAGCACTTCGTGCATCCACGGCTCGCGCGCCGTGGCGGGCGTGAACGCAGCGTGGATCCAGGGACCCGTGACATGCGCGGGCGGCGCCTGGCCGACATCGAGGTAGTCGATGCGGTCCGAAGGCCGCGCCGCATGCCAGCGCGCCACGAAGCGCGCAGAGAGCCTGCGGGTATGGGAACCATGGGGATCGATGCCGGAGCGGCCGGGCCGAGCACTGGCATCGATGTGCAGAAGCGTGGTCATGAAAGGGTCTTTCCTGCGTGGCAATGAATGAATTGGCGTATTCAATTTAGGGTTACGCCACCCTTTGCACAAACGAGGATTTCTTCCTGCATGGATGAGCTGCATTCACCTGTGAGGCGACCCCGCCGGCTGCCGCCGCTGTCCTCGCTGCGCGCCTTCGAGGCGGCCGCAGCGCACCTGAGCTTTCAGCGCGCGGCGGCCGAACTCTCGGTCACGCCCACGGCCATCAGCCACCAGGTGCGCGGACTCGAGAGCACGCTGGGCCAGCCGCTGTTTCGCAGGCTGACGCGCCAACTCGCGCTCACGCCGGCCGGGCTGCGCCTGTTCCATGCGCTGCGCGAAGGCTTCGACATGCTGGAAGCCGGCGTGCATGCGCTGCGCGAGCGCTCGGCGAGCGACACGGTCACGCTCACGACCAACACCGCTTTCGCGGCCAAGTGGGTGCTGCCGCGCATGGCGGCCTTTCGCGCCGCCTGCCCCGGCATCGAGCTGCGCTTGCATGCGAGCGATCTGCTGGTCGATCTCGCGCGCGGCGATGCCGACCTCGCGATCCGCTCCGGCAGCGGCGGCTGGCCGGGCCTGGTGACGGCCGAGCTGATGGCCGAGCGCTATGCGCCGGTATGCAGTCCGCTCCTGGGTTTGAAACGCGTGCAGGATCTGCCGAAGCACCGGTTGATCCACAGCGACTGGCAGCCGCAGGCGCGCGCACCGGCCGTGTGGTCGCGCTGGTTCGAGGAGGCCGGTATCGCTGCGAGCAAATCGCGCACGACGCGCGCTGCCTCAGGCCTCTCGTTCTCGGACGAAACGCACGCCCTGTTCGCCACGCTGGCGGGGCATGGCGTGGCCTTGCTGAGCCTCACGCTCTGCGCCGAGGAGTTGCGAAGCGGCGCGTTGCTGCAGCCCTTCGGGCCCGCACTCGCTACCGGCAGCTATTTCCTCGCAGCCGCCGAAGGGCGCGAGCATGAACCGGCGGTCCGCGCGGTGTGGCAGTGGATCGCCGGCCAGGCCGGACTCAGAGTTCGACCAGCGGGCTGAAGCCGCCCCAGAACATGCGCTTGCCGTCGAAGGGCATGGTCTTGGGATCCATCATGTCGGCCAGGCGCGGATCGCTCATCACCTTGGCGTTGACTTCGTCGCGGTGCTGGCGCGACTCGAACACGATGTACGAAAAGATCACGGTCTCGTCGTCCTTCAGTTTCACGGCCTGCGGAAAGGAGGTGACTTCACCGGACTTCACATCGTCGGCCACGCATTCGCGGTATTCGAGCGCGCCATGCTCGCGCCAGATCTTTCCCGCCTTGGTGGCCATCGCGCGATAGGCCTCGATATTTGCTTTGGGAACGGGAACGACGTATCCATCGACATAGGACATTCGAAATCTCCTTGGGGTTGGGATGAAACACAGAACCTGTTGGTTCAGTATAAGCCGGCCTCGACGCCAGTTTCAAGTCCCTGCAACTTTGTGCCGATGCCCTGGAAGAAGGTGTAGGAAAACATCCCGCGGTCTCCTCGGCATCCCGACATGTCCCCCGCGCCCGTGGACAAGCTTGTGGAAAACTGCACTGGGAACTTTTTAGATCGTTGTCCCACGGGGCCTGCGCCCGGATTGCCTCCAGAAGCAGCAGTGGAACACTTGACAGGCCGGAAGTGTCATCGGATCGCTCATACCCTGGCCGCCGCCGTTCAACCAAGGACAGACACATGCAGGAAAAACCCGTGAAGATTCCCGGCCCGGACCATCCGATCACCATTGCCGCGAACCCCGCGCGCGTGGTCGTGAAGGCCGCCGGCCGCGTGATCGCCGACACGCGCGAAGCCTTGACGCTGCGCGAAGCGAGCTACCCCGCCGTGCAGTACATCCCGCGCAAGGACGTGGACATGTCGCTGCTCGAGCGCACCGAACACGCCACCTACTGCCCCTTCAAGGGCGACTGCGCCTACTACAGCATTCCCTCGGCCGGTGAGAAAGGGGCGAACGCCGTGTGGACCTACGAGCAGCCCTACGCGTCCGTCGAGCAGATCAAGGACCACCTCGCCTTCTATCCCGACCGCGTCGAAGCGATCGAGGAAACGCCGCAGGGTTGAAGGGGGAGTCTCAGCCCGCGCGCAGCTGTTCGCGCAGCTTGGCGCCGATCTCCGGCCGTTCCAGGAAGGGATCGGCCGGATTCGAGATCGACACGATGCTCTCCATGCGGCTCTTCACGTTGCCCAGCGCCTTCGGGTGGCTGAACACGTAGAACTGGTTGGCGCTGATGGCATCGAACACCATCTGCGCCACTTCGGCCGCTGTCACCTTGCCGCTGCTGACGGCCTTGTTGCTCATCGCCTGGCCGATCAGCTGGCTCTTGGTGAGTTCGCCGGCAGCGAGTGCATCGGGCCGGTTGCGCTCGCTGCTGGTGATGCCGGTCGGCACGAAGTAAGGGCACAGGAGACTGGCGCCGATCTGGTCGGTGATGAGCTTCAGGTCTTGGTAGAGCGTTTCGGTGAGGCTCACCACGGCCGCCTTGGCCGCGTTGTAGACGCCCATGTTGGGCGGCGCCAGCAGGCCGGCCATGCTGGCGGTGTTGACGATGTGGCCGCGGTACGAAGGGTCCCTGGCGGCGGCTTGCAGCATCATCGGCGTGAACAGGCGCACGCCGTGGATCACGCCCCAGAGGTCGACGCCGAGCACCCATTCCCAGTCGGCCACGGTGTTCTCCCACACCAGGCCGCCGGCGCCCACGCCCGCGTTGTTGAAGATGAAGTGCGGCGCACCGAAGCGCTGCTGCACATCCTTGGCGAGCTGCTCCATCTGCTGCGCATCGGCGACGTCGACCTTGCGCGCCAGCACCTGCGCACCGGCGGCTTCCATCTCGGCCTGCACGCGGTCGAGTGCGTCCTGCTGCACGTCGACCAGCACGAGACTCATGCCGCGCGCCGCGCCGATGCGCGCGCACTCGAGGCCGAAGCCGGAACCGGCGCCGGTGAGAACTGCGGTGGTGCCCTTGAAATCCTGAATCATTGCCCGTGTCCTTTTCGTCTCTTGAGGGAGACGCTATTGAAATACGGAAACCTGCACGATGCAGTCGCGAAGGTGCCCGTTGCGAGCGTCAGCCTTCGACTTTTCTCAACGCATAACCGACGCGCGGGAAGTGCACGTGCACGGTCCCGGCACGCGCGTCGGTGCGGCGCAGCGTGTAGTGGGTGCGGGTGGCGGCGATGAGTTCGCCTTCGGTGGGCTCGGGCCCGAAGCTCTCGCCCGCGACCGTGACGCGGGTCCCGAGCGGAATGCCGTGCTCGTCCTGGAAGGTGCTGTCGGACAAGAGGGTGTGCGGCGTCGAAGCGGCCGCGACCGCAATGGCCTGCGCGGCATCGAAGGTCTCCATCGTGCCGTGGCCGATCGCGGCCATGCGGTCCATCCAGTCGCCCACGGCCGGCGTGAACTGCAGGATGCCGGCCATCGAGGGCGTGCGCTTGCGCGTGAACCACAGCGGGTGGTAGCAGGCGAAATCGGCGACCGTCGGATAGGCGCCGAGCAGGTAGTCGGTGTCGTCCAGCATGTCGGACATGCGCCGCAGGTAGGACTTGTAGGCCGCCGCGGCATCGCCCGGGCGGTGCCGCACCATGTTCACGCTCATGGCCTTGCGGTCCTCGCCGAAGGCCTTGGCCAGTTCGGGCGGCGCCTTGCCGAACAGGTCGGCCGCGCCCTTGCCGCTGAAGCTGTAGGCCATCGAGGCCCAGAAGAGCGAGGTCTCGCCCCATTGGGCAACGACGCGCTCCAGGCCCTTGCCGGGCTCGGGATAGATCGAGGGCAGCGGCGAGATGTGCTCGAGCACGTCGCAGATCAGCGCGGTGTCGCAGTAGATGTCGGCGCCGATCTGCAGCACCGGCGTCTTGCGGTAGCCGCCCGTGAGCGCGAGCAGGTCGGGCTTGGGCAGGAGCTGCGGAATGATCACCGACTTCCAGGCCAGCTTCTTGTAGCCGAGGATCAGGCGCAGCTTCTCGGAAAAGGGCGAGGTCGCGTAGTGGTGGAGGATCAGGTCTGCCATGAGGGTCCTTTGGATGTCCGCGTCATTGGGGCCGCGCACGCGCGATGATGGAATCGAAATCGGTGCTGGCGCGGAGCGTGCCGAAGGCATGGCCCCAGTCGCCGCCCAGGCGCGATGCGCAAAAGGCGCCGACCACGGCCTGCGGCGCGGTCTGCACGAGCAGCGCGCCCTGCACCGCGAGCGCCACGTCCTGCGCGAGCCGGCGCGCCTCGGCTTCGGTGGCCATGGCCTCGATGCGCGCGGGCAGCGCATCGGCCAGGCTGTCGAGCGCCGCATCGACACCGCGCGCCGGCGCGAGTTCGTGCGCCAATGCCGCGACCGCATCGCCCTTGCGAAGCCCGCGCAGCAGGTCGAGCGCCATGATGTTGCCGGCGCCTTCCCAGATCGAGTTGAGCGGCATCTCACGGTAGACGCGCGCCATCACGCCTTCGCCGCCCTCCTCCACGTAGCCGTTGCCGCCGAGGCATTCCATCGCCTCCTGCGCGAAGTGGCTGCCGCGCTTGCAGATCCAGAACTTGGCCACCGGCGTCAGCAGGCGCGCCATCAGGCGCTCGTGCTCGTCCTGCTGGCGATCGAAGGCGCGCGCGAGGCGGATGGCCAGCGCGGTCGCTGCTTCGCTTTCGAGCGCGAGGTCGGCCAGCACGTTCTTCATCAGCGGCTGTTCGATGAGCGGCTTGCCGAAGGCCTGGCGCTGCGCTGTGTGATGCAGGGCCAGGCTCAAGGCCTGGCGCATCAGGCCGCTGGTGCCGAGTGCGCAGTCGAGCCGCGTCATCGTGCCCATCTCGAGGATCTGCGGAATGCCGCGGCCTTCTTCGCCGACCAGCCAGGCGCTCGCGCCATGGAACTCGACCTCGGAGCTGGCGTTGGCCTTGTTGCCGAGCTTGTCCTTCAGACGCTGGATGCGGATGCCGTTGCGCACGTCATCGCCCATCCAGTCGGGCAGCACGCGCGGCATGAAGAAGCACGACAGACCGGCCGGCGCCTGTGCGAGCACCAGGAAGGCATCGCACATCGGTGCCGAGAAGAACCACTTGTGGCCCGTGATCTCGTAGCGCTCGCCCCAATCATCACCGGCGACGCGAACCGCCCGCGTGGTGTTGGCGCGCACGTCCGAGCCGCCCTGCTTCTCGGTCATGCCCATGCCCATGGTCACGCCGGGCTTGTCGAGCGCGGACCTGAGCACCGGGTCGTACCAGAGGCTCGCGAGCTTCGGCCCCCAGTCGGCATAGATGGCCGCGTTGCCGCGCAGCGCGGGCGTCACGGCGTAGCTCATCGAGATCGGGCACAGCACCGAGGGCTCGAGCTCGGTGAAGAGCATGAAGCCGGCGGCGCGCTGGACGTGCGGGGATGCGGATTCCCCTGTCCACGGTGTGCCGTGCAGGCCGGCCCCCACCGCCGCCTTCATCAACGCGTGATAGCTCGGATGAAACTCCACCTCGTCGATGCGCCGGCCGAAGCGGTCGTGCGTGTGCAGCACCGGCGGGTTCGTGTTCGCGAGCCGCGCATGGGTCTGCATCTCGACCGAGCCGATCACGCCGCCCAGATGCGCGAGCGGCGCGAGCTGCAGCTGCGATGCGTTGAACTTCAGCGCATCGCGCAGCGGCCGGTTGGATTCGAACAGGTTGTAGCCGGCCAGCGGGGCCGGCTGGTTGAAGACCTCGTGCGTCGTGTTCATCGCCGGCCTCCTTGCACTTTGCCTAGATCAGTTTCACCAGTTGCTTGCCGAAGTTCTTGCCCTTGAGCAAACCGAGGAAGGCCTCGGGCGCCGACTCGATGCCCTGCGCGATCGACTCGCGCGGCCTGAGCTTTCCGGTGGCGACCAGCTGGCCCAGTTCGGCCAGCGCCTCGGGCCAGACTTCCATGTGCTCGCTGACGATGAAGCCTTCGAGCTTCATCCGGTTGATGAGGAACAGCGCCGGATTGGCCAGCGGCAGCGGCTGCCCGTCGTAGCCGGCGATCATGCCGCACAGCGCGACGCGCGCGAAGGCATTGGCGCGCAGCAGCACCGCGTCGAAGATGTAGCCCCCGACGTTCTCGAAGTAGCCATCGATGCCCTTCGGGCAGGCCTCCTTCAGCGCTGTGCTCATGCTCTTGACGTCGGGATGCTGCCGGTAGTCGATGCAGGCGTCGAAGCCCAGTTCGTCGGTCACGTACTTGCACTTGTCCGCACCGCCCGCGATGCCGACCACGCGGCAGCCGCGCGCCTTGGCCAGCGCGCCGAAGGCACTGCCGACCGCGCCGCTGGCGGCCGTGACGACCATCGTCTCGCCGGCCTTCGGGTTGATGATCTTCACCAGGCCGTACCAGGCCGTGACGCCGGGCATGCCGACCGCGCCGAGGTAGTACGAGAGCGGTACGTACGCGGTGTCGACCTTCCTCAAGGCGCCGGGCTGCGAGGCATCGACCACGCTGTACTCCTGCCAGCCGCCGAAGCCGACCACCTTGTCGCCGACGGCGTACTTGGGGTGCTTGCTCTCGACCACCTCGCCCGCCGTGCCGCCCTGCATCACCTGGCCCAGCGGCTGCGGCTGCGCGTAGCTCTTGGCGTCGTTCATGCGGCCGCGCATGTAGGGGTCGAGGCTCATGTAGTGGTGGCGCACCAGCACCTCGTTGTCTTTCAACGGCGGCGTCTCGGTGCTCACGAGCTTGAAATTGGAAGCGACGGCTTCGCCATCGGGGCGGTTGTCGAGCAGTTGTTGTCTGTTGATGGGCATGAAAGTCTCCTAATCTGTGGACGGCGGACGCATCGCGTTGGCGCTGCCGGGGCCGGTGGGAAGGCGCCGCTTCACGTACTTGAAGGTGCCGGTGGCATGGGCACAGACGCGCTCCTGCTCGTCGTAGATCTTCGCTTCGGTGAAGGCCAGCGTCGCGGTGCGGTGGATCAGCTTGCCGCGCGCATGCAGCGGGCCGACCGAGGGTTGCATGAAGCTGGTTTTCATCTCGATCGTGACCACGCCCATCTCCGGCGTCTGGCTGCGCGCGGCCGCGGCCATGGTGATGTCAAGCAGCGTCATGCAGGCGCCGCCGTGGGTCACGTCGAAGGTGTTGAGATGCTCGGGCTTCGCCGTGTAGCGGATCTCGGACTCGCCGCCCTCGAACTTCGTGAGCTCGAAGCCCAGATGCCGTGCAAACGGGATCTGGCTCGTGTAGGAGCGGACGTTGATGTCGTCCACCTCAAGCTCCGAGCACCACGCTCACGCCGCCGTCGATCGCCAGCCACTGGCCGGTGATGTGCTTGCCGGCATCGCTCGCGTACAGCAGCGTGATGCCCTTCAGGTCTTCGTCGTCGCCGAGGCGGCCCAGCGGCGCATGCGAGGCCATCTTCTCCTCGCCGATGGACTTGATCAGGCCCGCGGCCATCTTGGTCATGAAGAAGCCGGGGCAGATGGCGTTGACGTTGATGTTGTACTTGCCCCATTCGGCCGCCAGCGTGTGGGTGAAGCCGATCACGGCGCTCTTCGAGGTGTTGTAGGCCAGGGTCTGCATCTCGGGCGGGTTGCCGTTCAGGCCCGCGATGGAGGCGATGTTGATGATGCGGCCAGTCTTCTTCGGGATCATGTAGCCGCGCGCGATCTGCTGCGCGAGGATGAAGTAGCCGCGGACGTTGAGGTTCATCACCTTGTCCCAGGCCTCGACCGGGTGGTCTTCCGCCGGCGCGCCCCAACTCGCGCCCGCGTTGTTGACCAGGATGTCGACCGCGCCCAGGCGTTCCAGCGTCTCGTCGGCCAGGCGGCGCGTGTCCTCTTCCTTCGAGCAATCGGCCGCGATCCAGCGGGCGTCGATGCCCGCCGCCTGCAACTCGGCCGCGGCCTGCTCGAGGTCATCGGCCTTGCGCGAACTCAGCATGATCTTGGCGCCGGCCTCTCCGAGCGCATGGGCCATCTGCAGGCCGAGGCCGCGCGAGCCGCCGGTGACGAGCGCGGTCTTGCCGCTGAGGTCGAACAGTTTCTGGATGCTGCGTGCGGTCATGGGTGTCTCCGAGGGTTCAGGGGGTTTCGTAGTCGAGGACGCTGCGGGCTTCGCGCAGTGTGCCCAGCACCGCGGACACTTCGACGTGCTGCGGATGCTCCAGGTAGGACTGCAGCGCGGCCTTGTCGTCGAAGGCCGAGCACAGCACGACGTCGCAGTTGGCTTCGAGTCCCGGCGCACGCACCGCGACCTCGAACTGGCGCATGCCCGGCACCAGGCCGCGGCAACTGTCGAGCTTCTCCTTGAACAGCGCGGCCTTGGCCGGGTCCTTGAGCTTCCACATCACGATGTGCTTGATCATGGCATTGCCCGCCCGGCCGCCCGAAGGGCAATGAGCGCCCCCTCGGGGGGCAGCGAACGAAGTGAGCTTGGGGGCATGTCAGTCCTTCAGGCGGGAGCGAACGTAGATGAGGACCACGCCGACAATGGCCACGGCCACGCCTGGGACGGCCATGACCCAGCCGAGGGTCTCGTCCGATCGGCCGGTCGCGATGCCGAGGATCAGGATGAAGAGGCCACCGTAGATCAGGATCCAGATCCATTTCTCGAGCGTGGCGTGGGGTTTGACGGCCATCAGAAAGCCTCCTCGGGCAGGGCTGCGCAGGTCGGGTCGCGCCGTTCGACCACATTGAGCCAGGCACCGATCTTCGGCAGTTCGTAGTTGAAGAAATAGTCGGTCGCGCCGATACGCCCGGCCGTGGCCGGCAGCGCCTTCGACGCGTCGCGTTCGAGCGCGTGCTGCGCCACGTCGAGCCAGATCCAGGCCAGCACCGTATGGCCGAAGGCTTGCATGTAGGGCACGGCATTGGCCAGCGCCTCCTGCGGATTGCCGGTGGCCCAGGCTGCCTTGGTCGCGTTGCCGATGCGCTGCAGCGCTTCGGCCAGCGCCTTGGCATGCACGGCCAGCGAGGGCATGCGGGCCGCACGCGCGATGGTGTCGGTGATGCGCGCGGCCAAGAGCTGCAGGCCGCGGCCGTCTTCCATCAGCACCTTGCGGCCCAGCAGGTCGGCCGCCTGGATGCCGTGCGTGCCTTCGTGGATCATGTTCAGGCGGTTGTCGCGCCAGTACTGCTCCACCGGAAAGTCGCGCGTATAGCCGTAGCCGCCGTGCACCTGGATCGCGAGCGAGTTGGCCTCCAGGCACCATTCGCTGGGCCAGCTCTTGGCGATCGGCGTGAGCACCTCCAGCAGCAGGCGCGCGTCGTCGGCGGCCTGCGCGTCACCGGTCTTCTGCTCGTCGACCAGGCGCGCGCAATAGAGCTCGAGCGCCAGCGCGCCTTCGCAATACGCCTTCTGTGCGAGCAGCATGCGGCGCACGTCGGCATGCTCGATGATGCGCACCTGCGGATTGGCCGCGTCCTTGCCGGCCGGGCCTGCCGGCCGCCCTTGCGGCCGGTTCTTTGCATAGTCGAGCGATGCGTGGTAGCCGGCCATGCCCAGCATGGTCGCCGCGGTGCCGACACCGATGCGCGCCTCGTTCATCATGTGGAACATGCAGTGCAAGCCTTTGCCGGGCTCGCCGACGAGGTAACCCACCGCACCGGCCTTGCCACCAACGGGGAACTTGCCCTCGCCGAAGTTCAGGAGCGTGTTGGTGGTGCCGCGCCAGCCCAGCTTGTGGTTGAGGCCCGCGAGCGCGACGTCGTTGCGTTCGCCGGTGAGTTGCCCTTCGGCATCGACCATCTTCTTCGGCACGATGAAGAGCGAAATGCCACGCGTGCCCGGGATGAGCTTGCCCTTCTCGTCGGGGATCTTGGCCAGCACGATGTGCACGATGTTCTCGGTCAGCTCATGGTCGCCGGCCGAGATCCACATCTTGTTGCCGAAGAGCCGATAGCGGGGCCCGAGCGGATCGTCCCGGAAATCGGCGCCGTCGGGCACGGCACGCGTCGCCACGTCGCTGAGGCTGGAGCCGGCCTGCGGCTCCGACAGGCACATGGTGCCCGACCAGCGGCCTGCGAACTCGTTCTTCGCGAACACCGATTGCTGCATGGGCGTGCCGTGAACCATCAGCAGGTTGGCATTGCCGCTGGTCAGCATGCCGGAGCCGATGCTGACCGAGGCCATCGCGAAGAAGCTGTTGGCCGCCGCCTGCACGGTGTAGGGCAGTTGCATGCCGCCGATCTCGTAGTCCTGCGCGGCGCTCAGCATGCCGGATTCGGCAAAGGCCTTGTGCGCATCGTGCGTGGCCTGCGGCAGGATCACCTTGTCGCCGTCGAAGTGCGGCTCCTGGGTGTCGACGATGCGGTTGTTCGGCGCGTACTTCTCACGCGCGATGCGCTCGCAGGTGTCGAGCACGGCATCGAAGGTTTCGCGCGAGTGGTCGGCGAAGCGCGCGCGCTCGTTGAGCGACTCGGCGTGGAGCCAGTCGTAGAGCAGGAAGTCGAGGGTGGGACGAAGGCTCATTTCGTGACTTTCAATTCGGAAACCGGGCGCGAAGGACGCTCTGCGCCCTTCACCTCCGGTCTTCAGTTCGGCCCTCGCAGCAGGCTCAGAGTACCTCGAATACGCCGGCTGCGCCCATGCCGCCGCCGATGCACATCGTGACGACCACCTTCTTGGCGCCGCGGCGCTTGCCTTCGATCAGCGCATGGCCGGTCAGGCGCTGGCCGCTCACGCCATACGGGTGGCCGACGGCGATGGCGCCCCCGTTCACGTTCAGGCGGTCGCCCGGGATGCCGAGCTTGTCGCGGCAGTAGATCACCTGCACCGCGAAGGCCTCGTTGAGCTCCCAGAGGTCGATGTCGCCGACCTTGAGGCCCAGGCGCTTCAGCACCTTCGGGATCGCGAACACCGGGCCGATGCCCATCTCGTCGGGCTCGCAGCCCGCGACCGCGAAGCCGAGGAAGCGGCCGAGCGGCTTCAGGCCCTTCTTCTCGGCGTACTTCTCGTCGACCACCACGCAGGCGCCGCCGCCGTCGGAGAACTGGCTGGCGTTGCCGGCCGAGATCACACCGCCCGGAATCGCCGGACGGATGCCGCTGATGCCTTCCTTGGTGGTGCCGGGGCGGATGCCTTCGTCGTTCTCTACCGTGACTTCCTTGGTACGCAGGCCCAGCACCGGGTCGGCCACGCCGGCCAGCACGGTGATCGGCGCGATCTCGGCCTTGAAGAGGCCGGCCTCGAGCGCGGCGGTGGCCTTCTGCTGGCTCGCCGCGCCGTACTCGTCCATGGCGTCGCGGCCGATGTCGTAGCGCTTGGCGACCTGCTCGGCGGTCTGCAGCATGTTCCAGTAGATCTCGGGCTTGTGCTTCACCAGCCAGGGGTCGGCCAGCATGTGCTTGTTCATCTCGTTCTGCACGCACGAAATGCTCTCGACGCCGCCGGCCACGTAGACCTCGCCCTCGCCCGCGATGATGCGCTGCGCCGCGGTCGCGATGGTCTGCAGGCCCGAGGAGCAGAAGCGGTTGATGGTCATGCCCGCGGTGGTGATCGGCAATCCGGCGCGCAGCGCGATCTGGCGCGCGATGTTGGCGCCGGTCGCGCCTTCGGGATTGGCGCAGCCCATGATCACGTCGTCGACTTCGGCAGGCTCGATGCCGGCGCGCGCCACCGCGTGCTGCACCGCATGGCCGCCGAGCGTGGCGCCGTGCGTCATGTTGAAGGCGCCCTTCCAGCTCTTGGCGAGCGGCGTGCGGGCGGTGGAGACGATGACGGCGCTGGTCATGGTGTGGTCCTTTGAAAAAGAGGGGTGATGCTTACTGGGGCTGCTGCACGGTGTTGCGCAACAGCTGGTGATAGAACTGGATCATCTCGACGTAGTTGGCGATCGAGATGCGCTCGTTGGTGCCGTGGAAGCGCGACAGATCTTCGCCCCGCGCGCGTACCGGCGAGAAGCGGTAGACCGCGTCGCTCACGATCGCGAAGTGGCGCGAATCGGTGGCGGCGATCATGAGGCCCGGCGCGACGATGGCATCGGGAAAGGTCTGGCGCACCGATTGCGCGATGGTCCGATAGCCTGCGCTGTCGGTGGGCGACACCGGCGAGGGCTCCGAGTTGCCAGGATACTGCTTGATCGTGATCGCATCGTTCGCGACGGTCTTGCGGATGTGCGCCTCCACCGAAGCCAGCGTGTCGCCCGGCAGCACGCGGAAGTTGACGGCCGCCTCGGCACGGCCCGGCAGCACGTTGTCCTTGTTGCCGGCGCGCACGATGGTCAGCGCGGTGGTGGTGCGCAGCATCGCATTGCTGCTCACGCCTTTCTCGAGCTGGCCCTGCACCACCGGGCCGAAGAGCCAGAGGTTGGAGAGCGCCACGCGGCCGAAGCCCTTCATCTCGGGCGCGAGCGTCGCGAACATCTCGCGCGCCACGCCGCCGATCGCGGCCGGCATCGGGTTCGCTTCGAGCTTTGCGAGCGCCGCGCTCATGCTGCCGATGGCCGTGCTGGATGGCGGCATCGACGAGTGGCCCGGCGGCGTATCGAGCGAGAGGAAGAAGGTGCCGTAGCCCTTCTCGGCCAGGCCGATCAGGGCGGCCGGCTGGTCGAGGCCCGCGAGCACGCCTTCGGTGACCAGCAGGCCCTCGTCGAGCACCCATTCGAGCCGGACGCCGCGCGACTTCAGCAGTTCCGCAATCGGCTTCGCGCCACGCAGGCCGCTGACCTCCTCGTCATCGCCCGCGACCAGATACACCGTCTGCCGCGGCTGGAAGCCGCTGGCCACCAGCATCTCGATGGCTTCCATCTGCGCCAGCAGGTTGCCCTTGTTGTCCCAGGTGCCGCGACCCCAGACGAAGCCGTCCTTGATCTGGCCGCTGAAGGGCTCGACCTCCCAGGCCTTCTCGGTGCCCGGCGCGATCGGCACCACGTCCTGGTGCGCCATCAGCGCAACCGGCCGGGCAGCGGGGTCGCTGCCGGTCCAGGTGTAGAGCAGCGCGTTGTCGCCGACGACTTCCTTCTTCAGCGTCGCATGCAGCTTGGGAAACTGCTGCGCCAGGTAGGCGTGAAGCTTCCTGAACTCCTCGCCGCTTTGCTGCGCGCCTTCGAAGCTCGACACGGTACGGATCGGGATCGCGCCCGAGAGCCGCTCGGCCGCCGCCTTGGCGTCGACCGCGACCTTCTGTACCGCCGGCACCTGCAACTGCCGCGAGGGCGTGCGCCAGGTGTTGCCCGCGATGACCACCGCCAGCACAAGCAGCGCCAGCAGCAGCACGAGCAACGTCCTTTTGATCACAGCCCGTCCTCGCCGTCGCTTCAGCTGAACTGCTTGCCTTCGGCCACCAGCTTCTGGATCAGCGGCGCGGGCTGCCAGAAGCCCGCGTCATCGCGCGGGTTCTTCGCAAAGCGCTTCATCGCCTCGGCCACGTTGTAGAGACCGACCTGGTTGGCATAGTGCATCGGGCCGCCGCGCCACACCGGGAAGCCGTAGCCGGTGAGGTAGACCATGTCGATGTCGCCCGACTTGGAGGCGATGCCGTCCTCGAGAATGTGCGCGCCTTCGTTCACGAGCGCATAGACCAGGCGCTGCACGATCTCTTCGTCGGAGATCTTGCGCGGCGTGATGCCTTCGTCCTTGCGGTGCTTCTCGATCAGGTCGAGCACGACCTGGCTCGGGATCGCATCGCGCTTGCCGGCCTGGTAGTCGTACCACCCTGCCCCGGTCTTCTGGCCGAAGCGGCCCAGCTCGCAAAGCTTGTCGGCCGTCTTGCTGTACTTCATGTCGGCTTGCTCGGTGGCGCGGCGCTTGCGGATCGCCCAGCCGATGTCGTTGCCCGCCAGGTCGCCCATGCGGAACGGGCCCATGGCGAAGCCGAACTTCTCGATGGCGCGGTCGACCTGCTGCGGCGTCGCGCCCTCGTCCAGCAGGAAGCCGGCCTGGCGCGAGTACTGCTCGATCATGCGGTTGCCGATGAAGCCGTCGCACACGCCGGAGACCACCGCGGTTTTCTTGATCTTCTTGGCGATCGCCATCACGGTGGCCAGTACGTCCTTGGCCGTCTCCTTGCCGCGCACCACTTCGAGCAGCTTCATCACGTTGGCCGGGCTGAAGAAGTGCATGCCGACCACGTCCTGCGGGCGCTTGGTGAAAGCGGCGATCTTGTCGACGTCGAGCGTCGAGGTGTTGGAAGCCAGGATGGCACCGGCCTTGGCGACGCGGTCCAGTTCCTTGAACACCTTCTCCTTGACGCCGAGCTCCTCGAACACGGCCTCGATGACGAGGTCGGCGTCCTTCAGGTCGTTGTAGTCGAGCGTGGTGGACAGCAGCGCCATCCGCTCCTCGTACTTCTCGGCCTTGAGCTTGCCCTTCTTGACCTGCGCTTCGTAGTTCTTGCGAATGGTGGCGATGCCGCGGTCGAGCGCCTCCTGCTTCATCTCGAGGATCTTGACCGGGATGCCCGCGTTCAGGAAGTTCATCGAGATGCCGCCGCCCATGGTGCCGGCGCCGATCACTCCGACCGACTTGACGGTGCGCTGCGACGTGTCTTCCGGCACGTCGGGAATGCGCGAAGCCGCGCGCTCGGCCATGAACAGGTGGCGCAGCGCCATCGATTCGGGCGTGAACATCAGCGCGGTGAAGAGGCGACGCTCTTCGGCCATGCCGTCGTCGAACTTCATCTGCGTGGCGGCCTGCACCGCATCCACGCACTTGAGCGGCGCCGGGTAGTTCTTCGACATGCCGCCGACCATGTTGCGCGCGAACTGGAAGTAGGCGTCGCCCTGCGGATGCTTGCACGGCAGCTTGCGCACCAGCGGCAGCTCGCCGCTCTTGCCGGCCACCGACTTGGCGAACTCGACCGCTTCCTCGAACAGCGATTCCGGCGAAGCGGCCAGCTTGTCGAACAGCTTCTGGCCGGGCAGCGAGGCGAGCAGCTCGCTCTTGACGGCCTCGCCGCTCACGATCATGTTGAGCGCGGTCTCCACGCCCAGCACGCGCGGCAGGCGCTGCGTGCCGCCGGCGCCGGGCAGCAGGCCCAGCTTGACCTCGGGCAGCGCGACGCTGGTGCCGGGTGCGGCCACGCGGTAGTGGCAGCCCAGGGCCAGCTCGAGGCCGCCGCCCATGCAGACCGAATGGATGGCCGCGACGATCGGCTTGGTCGATGCCTCGAGCGCGAGGATCACGCTCAGCAGATTGGGCTCCTGCAGCGCCTTGGGCGTGCCGAACTCCTTGATGTCGGCGCCGCCCGAGAAGGCCTTGCCCGCGCCGGTGATCACGATCGCCTTGACGGCCGCGTCGTCGAGCGCTTTCGAGAGGCCGTCGGTGATGCCGATGCGCGTCGAGAAACCGAGGCCATTGACCGGGGGGTTGGTCAGGGTGATCACGGCGACGTCGCCGAGCACTTTGTATTCAGCCGTCATGCTGCGTTCCTTTGGGATGGGGGAGGATCGAAAAAAGGGGCCTCGCGTTAAAAAGCACGAGTGTTCTTTTTTGTTTGAAATTCTAGGCGTTTCGCGTGACCCCGCAACCGGGTATCAGTCGCTGCCGAGACAAGTTGGCTGGCGGTCAGACCTCCAGCCACTCCTTGCGGGTCGCGGCATCGGCACGCAGGCTGTCCGGCGTGCCGTCGAACACGATGCTGCCATGGCCCATGACCAGCGCGCGATCGGAGATCTGCATCGCAATCGTCAGCTTCTGCTCGATCAGCAGCACCGAGATGCCCTTGTCCTTGAGCGTGCGCAGGTACTGGCCCACCAGCTCGACGATCTTGGGCGCGAGGCCCTCGGTCGGCTCGTCGATGATGATCAGGTCGGGGTCGCCCATCAGCGTGCGGCACAGCGTCAGCATCTGCTGCTCGCCGCCCGAGAGCACGCCGGCTTCGGTGTGCTGGCGCTCCTTGAGGCGCGGGAACATGCCGTACATGTCGTCGAACTGCCAGCGGCTGCCCTTCCCCTTGCCCTTCTGCCCGAGCAGCAGGTTCTGGTGTACCGTGAGCTTGGGGAAGATGTCGCGGTTCTCGGGCACGTAGCCGATGCCCATGTGCGCGATCTCGTAGGCCTTGCGGCGCAGGATGTCCTCTTCCTTCCAGTGCAGGCCGCCTTCGGCATGCACCAGGCCCATGATGGCCTTGGCCGTGGTCGAGCGGCCCGAGCCGTTGCGGCCCAGCAAGGCCACGATCTCGCCGGGACCGACCGCAAATGAAACGCCATGCAACACATGGCTCTTGCCGTAGTAGGCGTGGATGTCCTGGAGTTTGAGCATTTCTTCAGTGTCCTCCGCTCTGCGCGTCCGCGACCGAAGAGCCCAGGTACGCCTCCTGCACGCGCGCATTGGCGCGCACCGCCGCGGGCGTGTCGAAGGCGATCACCTCGCCGTAGACGACCACCGCGATCTTGTCGGCCAGGCCGAACACCACGCCCATGTCGTGCTCCACGGTGAGCAGGGTCTTGCCGATCGTCACCTGCTTGATCAGCGCGATGAAGTGCGCGGTCTCGGTCTTGCTCATGCCGGCCGTGGGCTCGTCGAGCAGGATCACGCTGGCGCCGCCGGCGATGGTGACGCCGATCTCCAGCGCCCGCTGTTCGGCATAGGTGAGGTTCACCGCATGCACGTCGCGCTTTCTTTCGAGTCCCACCTGGCGCAGCAACTCCTCGGTGCGCTCGTTCGCATCGTCGAGCTTCGAGAGGAAGCGCAGGAAGGTGTAGCGGTAGCCCAGGCTCCACAGCACGCCGCAGCGCAGGTTCTCGAACACGCTGAGCTTGGGGAAGATGTTGGTGATCTGGAAGCTGCGCGAAAGGCCGCGGCGGTTGATCTCGTAGGGCCTGTGGCCGTCGATGCGCTGGCCATGCAGCAGCACCTCGCCGCTGGTCGGCTCGAGCCGGCCGCTGATGAGGTTGAAGAGCGTGGACTTGCCGGCGCCGTTGGGGCCGATGATCGCGATGCGCTCGCCGGCTTCTACCGCCAGGTCGACGCCACGGATGATCTCGGTCTTGCCGAAGTTCTTGCGCAAGGCCTTCAATTCGAGTGCGTGGGTCATGCGAGCTCCCTCCGCTTGATCTCGGCCTCGATCTCTTCCTGGATATGGCCCCAGACCTTCACGAAGCGGCGTCGCACCCATTCCACCAGCAACACACCCACGGCAAGCACGACGCCGGCCCCGATCCAGCTGGCCGCGCTGGAGACGTCGAGCTCCACGCCCATGAAGTTGAGCTTCGGGCCCAGCGCCATGTTGAGCTGCACGTGATAGATCATCTCGACCAGCGCCGCCGCGCCGACCACCATCACGGCCCCGGTCAGGATCAGGCCGCCGTAGAGACCCCACAGGCGCTTGAACTTGCCGAACTTGGCAACGCGCAGGTTCATCATGATCAGGCTGGCGATGCCGCCCGGCGCGAACATCACCATGAACAGGAACACCAGCCCCAGGTACAGCAGCCAGGCCTTGGTGAGCTCCGACAGCAGCACCGACGCCAGTACCAGCAACACGGCGCCGATGATCGGGCCGAAGAAGAAGGTGGCTCCGCCCAGGAAGGTAAACAGGAGGTAGCCGCCCGAGCGGATCGTGCTCAGGCTGTCGGATGCGTTGACGATCTCGAAATTGATGGCCGCCAGCGCGCCGCCGATGCCGGCGAAGAAACCGGCAATGATGAAGGCCAGGTAGCGCACCCATTGGGTGTCGTAGCCGATGAACTCGACGCGCTCGGGGTTGTCGCGCACCGCGTTGAGCATGCGGCCCAGCGGCGTGCCGGTGAACGCGAACATGAGCGCCGTCGAGACGAAGCAGTACGCCGCGATCAGGTAGTACACCTGGATCTGCGGCCCGAAGCTCAAGCCGAGGAAAGGCGAGCCGTAGACCCGGTTGGTCGTGACGCCACCCTCGCCGCCGAAGAAGCCCGGAAACATCAGCGACATGGCCGCGACCAACTCGCCGATGCCCAGCGTGATCATCGCGAAGGTGGTGCCGGACTTCTTGGTGGTCACATAGCCCAGCAGGATCGCGAACAGCACGCCCGCCACGCCGCCGACCAGCGGAATCGTCACCAGCGGCAGCGGCATGGCCCCCTTGGTGGCGAGATTCATCGCGTGCACCGCGACGAAGGCGCCCAGCCCCGTATAGACGGCGTGGCCGAAGCTCAGCATGCCGCCCTGCCCGAGCAGGATGTTGTAGCTCAGGCAGATGATGATGAGATAGCCGATCTGCGACAGCATGGTGAGCGCCAGGCTGCTGCGAAACACCAGCGGCGCGATGATCAGGCTCAGGGCGAAGAGCGTCCAGATCAGCACGCGCCCGATGTTCCAGGGCTTGAAGCGGTAGTAGGCGGTCTTCCGCGTACCGGCGCCGGACACCGGCGTGTCGTCGGCACGCGCCGCGGAAGTGCTTGCATGGGTCGTCATGTTTTCAGCCCTCCCGCTTGCCGAGCAGCCCCTTGGGCCGGAAGATCAGGATCAGCACCAGGAACAGGTACGGCAGGATCGGAGCGATTTGCGCGACGCTGAGCTGAAGCAGTTCGTACCCGAAGGTGCTGGGGGTCACGGTGACGCCCACGGCCTGCAGCCCGGACGCCAAGGACTCGTCGATGGCCACGGCGAAGGTCTGCAATACGCCGATCAGGAGCGATGCGAGGAAGGCCCCAGCCAATGAGCCCATCCCGCCGACCACCACCACCACGAACACGATCGACCCGACCGCCCCGGCCATGGCAGGCTCGGTGACGTAGGTGTTCCCGCCGATCACGCCGGCCAGCGCAGCCAGCGCCGCGCCTCCGCCGAACACGAGCATGAACACCCGCGGCACATTGTGGCCCAGCGCTTCCACCGTCTCCGGATGCGTGAGCGCAGCCTGGATCACCAGGCCGATGCGGGTGCGGGTCAGCAAGAGCCAGACCGACAGCAGCATCAGCAGCGCGAGCAGCATGATGAAGGATCTCGACTTGGGAAACTGCGTCCCGAACAGGGTGAACAGCGGCCCCTGCAGTTGCTCCGGCAGCCCGTACGGCACCGTCGCACGACCCCAGACCAGCTGCACCAGCTCGAGGATCAGGTAGGACAGACCGAAAGTCACCAGCAACTCGGGCACGTGGCCGAACTTGTGAACGCGCCGCAGGCTGTAGCGCTCGAAGAGCGCGCCCAGCACGCCGACCAGCAGGGGCGCGACGACCAGGGCGGTCCAGAAGCCCAGCACACCCGAGATGGTGTAGGCGAAATAAGCACCCAGCATGTAGAAGCTGGTGTGCGCGAAGTTGAGCACGCCCATCATGCTGAAGATCAGCGTCAGGCCCGAGCTCAGCATGAACAGCAGCAGCCCGTAGCTGAGGCCGTTCAGCAAGGATATGGCGAAGAATTCCACGGTGTCGTCGTCGTCGTTGCAGCCGCGAGGGGCGAAGTCAAAAAAAGCGCCGGTGAGCGACTTCCATCACCCACCGGCGTTTCGCTGGTGTGCCGGTATTACGGTGCCGGCCGCTTCATCTCGCAAGACGTCGGCGTGCTTGCGATGTAGGGCTCGAGGTATTTCACCGGCGCGAAGGTGTAGCCGGTGTTCTCCACGCTGTACTTGTACTTGGCATCGACCTTCTGCCACTTGGAGATCCAGAGTCCCTGCTGCAGCTGGTGGTCGGTCTTGCGCATCTCGGTTTCGCCGTTGAAGCCCTTGAACTTCAATCCTTCCATCGCCCCGGCGACCTTCATGGGGTCGGTGGACTTGGCCTTGGCTATGCCCTCGCCCATCATCAGGATCGCGTTGTAGATCGAGAAGGTGTAGAAGTCGTCGCCGAACTTGGTCTTGAACTCGCTCATCAAGGTGCCCAGCTCGCCGGTGTAGTTCGAGTGGTTGTAGGCGATCTGGTAGACCTCTAGTTCGCCGCCCGAAGCCAGTGCGGTCGGCGTGCCGGACACGCCGGCGTAGTAGGCGTAGATCGGCAGCTTCAGGCCCGAATCGTTCAGCGCCTTGATCAGCAGGGTCATGTCCTGCCCCCAGTTGCCGGTGACGATCGTGTCGGCGCCCGACTGCTTGATCTTGGCCACGTAGGGTGCGAAGTCCTTGACCTGGCCGAGCGGGTGCAGATCGTCGCCCACGATCTTGGCGTCGGGCCGGTTGCGCGCCATGCCTTCCTTGAAGTACTTCGAGACCTGCTGGCCATGGGAGTAGTTCTGGTTGATCAGGTAGACCTTCGAGATCTTGGGCTGATCCTTCATGAAGGAGGTGAGCGCGGCCATCTTCATCGACGTGTCGGCGTCGAGCCGGAAATGCGCAAAGCTGCACTTCTCGTTCGTGAGCACCGGGTCGACCGCGGCATAGTTCAGGTAGATGATCTCCTTGCCGGGATTGCGCTCGTTGTGCTTGGCGACGGCATCAGCGAGCGGCACGGCGACATTCGAGCCGTTGCCCTGCGTGACGTAGCGAAAGCCCTGGTCGCTGGCTGCCTTCAGGAGGTTCAGCGCTTCCTGCGGCGAACTCTTGCTGTCCATGCCGATGACCTCGAACTTGACGCCCGCCGCGTTCTTGGCGCCGCTGAGCTTCTCCGCGACCAGCTGCCAGCTCTTGAGCTGGTTCTGGCCGACGTTGGCGAACGGGCCCGAGAGCCCTTCGATCATCGCGATGCGGACGGTCTCGCCCTTCTGGGCAAGGGCGCCGGTGGCGGTGGCGGCGAGGATGGCCGCGCTGGCGATCTTCAGAGCGTATTTCATTCGATGTCTCCTGTTCTGTGCTGCAATGCGCAACGAGATTACAAGTCTTTCTGACCCCGCCCGTCAGGGAATGCCCGTAAGCGTTCCGCGGCGGGGGCGGTTTCTATCACTCATGCGACAGGACGCACTGCGCTGGTGCTACCCGCCGGTAGGATCGACGCCTTTTCAGCACCCGGGCAGCTTGTAGTCGCGCAGCTGCTCGCGCAGGCGCGTCTTCAGGATCTTGCCGGTCGCGCCGATCGGAATGGCGTCGACGAAAACCACGTCGTCGGGAACCTGCCACTTTGCCGTCTTGCCGCCGTAGAAGGCCAAGAGCTCGTCGCGCGTGAGTTCGGCGCCCGGCTTCTTCACCACGATCACGATCGGGCGCTCGTCCCATTTCGGGTGGGCCACGCCGATGCACGCCGCCATCGCGACCGCCGGATGGGCCACGGCGATGTTCTCGATGTCGATCGAACTGATCCACTCGCCGCCGGACTTGATCACGTCCTTGCTGCGGTCGGTGATCTGAAGGAAGCCGTCGGCATCGATGGTCGCCACGTCGCCGGTAGGGAACCAGCCGCGCCCCTGCTGGTCGGGCACCAGCGGGTCGCCGCCCTCGCCCTTGAAATACTCCTTGACCACCCACGGCCCCTTGACCAGCAGATCGCCGGAGGTCTTGCCGTCCCAGGGCAGATCCTTGCCGTCGCCGTCGACGATCTTCATGTCGACGCCGAAGATGGCGCGGCCCTGCTTCATGCGGATGGCCGTCTGCTGCTCGGGCGACTGCGTGAGGTGCTTGTTCTTCAGCGTGCACAAGGTGCCCAGCGGCGACATCTCGGTCATGCCCCAGGCATGCAGCACCTCGACGCCGTACTGCTGCTGGAAGGCGTTGATCATGGCCGGCGGGCAGGCCGAGCCGCCGATCACGGTACGCTTGAGCGTCGAGAACTTGAGGCCGTTGGCCTGCATATGGCCCAGCATCATCTGCCAGACGGTCGGCACACCGCCGGCAAAACTCACCTTCTCGGATTCGATCAGCTCGAACACAGACTTGCCGTCGAGCGCGGGGCCGGGAAACACCAGCTTGGCGCCGACCAGCGCGGCCGAGTACGGAATGCCCCAGGCGTTGACGTGGAACATCGGCACCACCGGCAGCACCGAATCGCGCGCCGAGATCGCCATCACGTCCGGCAAGGCGGCCGCATAAGCATGCAGCATCGTGGAGCGGTGGCTGTAGAGCGCGGCCTTCGGATTGCCGGTGGTGCCGCTCGTGTAGCACATGCTCGAGGCCGAGTTCTCGTCGAAGCTGGGCCAGGCATAGGTGTCGGAATGAGGCGCGATCCAGGCCTCGTAACTCACCAGGTTGGGGATGCCGCTGTCGGCCGGAAGCTTGTCGGCATCACATAGCGCAATCCACTTTCTGATGGTGGTGCACTTGGCATGCACGGCCTGGATCAGCGGCAGGAAAGTGAGATCGAAGCACAGGACCTGGTCTTCGGCATGGTTCGCGATCCAGGCGATCTGGTCGGGATGCAGGCGCGGATTGATGGTGTGCAGCACGCGGCCGCTGCCGCTCACGCCGTAGTAGAGCTCCAGGTGGCGGTAGCCGTTCCAGGCCAGCGTGGCGATGCGGTCGGAAAAGAGCAGTTGCTCGAGGTCCAGCGCGTTGGCGACCCGGCGCGCGCGCGCAGCGATCTGGCGCCAGGTGCTGCGGTGGATGTCGCCTTCGACGCGCCGCGAGACGATCTCGGCGTCGCCGTTGTGGCGCTCGGCGAACTCGATCAGCGACGAGATCAGCAACGGTTGGTCCTGCATCAAACCCAGCATCTGTAAGCTCCTATTCAAATAGAGTTCGAAAATTTCGCGGGCTTTGGTGTCCGCCTGATTCGAGATTCATTCAATCTTCGGCCCATCACACAATGACAGAAACCCGCAGTGCGAGACCCGGCAAGGCCGGGCATCCGAGCCCGAACACCGAAGCGCCTGCTGCCGAACCCAAGCGCGTGAAAAGCACCAAGGGAGAGCAGTCGAAAAAGCTGCTGCTGGATGCGGCGCTGGTGTCGATCGCCAAGCAAGGCATCTACTCGATCACGCATCGCTCCATCGCCGCGGAAGCCGGCGTCCCCAAGTCGCTCACCACCTACTTCTTCTCGAGCCTGCCGGACCTGCTGGAGCAGGCTTTCATCCATTTCACCGTTCTGGCGGCCGACGACAACGTCAAGCACCTGGAAGAGCTCGACGCGCTGATGGCCAGCCGCACGACGACCTGGCCCCTGTCGCCGGGCGCGCGCCGCACGCTGCACAAGCTGCTGTCGCAGCGGCTCGCCGAGTTCATTCTTCGCCAGGCGACCGAGCACCCGGTGGGCGTGGCGGTCGAGCTGAACTTCCTCTACGTCTATCGTTCGGACAAGCCGATCAGGCAGCACATCGAAGCCTATCGGGGCATGCTCTTGAACCGGCTGGCCAACCTGATCCGGCGTTTCTCCGGTCGCAACGCCGCGATCGATGCTTCGCTCATGCTCGGCATGATTCACCAGCTGCTCTTCAAGTCCACGATCACGCCCCAGGAGATCGACCGCGAGCGCGTTCATGCCGAAGTCTCGCGGATGATGGCCTTCATCCTGCTTTGACCAGGCGTCATCATCGTCTTGTCTCCAATAGGTGTTTTTCGCTGGTGGCCGCTTCCGGACACGGCGGCACTTTAGTTTCAATCAGGACACTTGTCCAGCAATTTCCGGCACCCACGCGATGGCCCCTGCAGCCAGGGGTTTAGGCGGGTACGGGACAATCCGCACATGAGCATGCTTGCAGACGAGGCGGACATCGTCGACCTGGGCCTCGACTGGACCCCGGGCTTTTCCGCACTGGGCCCTGCCTTCTTCACCGAGCTCCGCCCCACTCCGCTGCCCGAACCCTATTGGGTCGGCCGCAGCACCGCGCTGGCGCGCGAACTCGGACTGGACGAAGCCTGGCTGCGTTCGGCCGAAGGCCTGGCCGCCTTCACCGGCAATGTGCCGGTCGCCGGCACGCGCCCCTACGCCAGCGTCTACAGCGGCCACCAGTTCGGCGTCTGGGCCGGCCAGCTGGGCGACGGCCGCGCCATCATGCTGGGTGAAACCGAGCGCGGCTTCGAGTTGCAGCTCAAGGGTTCGGGGCGCACGCCCTACTCGCGCATGGGCGACGGCCGCGCCGTGCTGCGATCGAGCATCCGCGAATTCCTTTGCAGTGAAGCGATGCATGCGCTAGGAATCCCGAGCACGCGCGCGCTGTGCGTGACGGGTTCGGATGCGCGCGTGCGCCGCGAGGAGCTCGAAACCGCCGCCGTCGTGACGCGCGCGTCGCCGAGCTTCATTCGCTTCGGCCACTTCGAGCATTTCGCGGCCAACCAGCGCGACGAGGAACTGCGCGCGTTGGCCGACTACGTCATCGACCGCTACTACCCCGCCTGCCGCACGACCGATCACTTCAACGGCAACGCCTATGCGGCCCTGCTCGAAGCGGTGAGCGAGCGCACGGCGGCGCTCCTGGCCCAGTGGCAGGCGGTCGGCTTCTGCCATGGCGTGATGAACACCGACAACCTGAGCATCCTCGGGCTCACCATCGATTACGGACCTTTCCAGTTCCTCGACGGCTTCGATCCGCGCCACATCTGCAACCACAGCGACACTGCCGGGCGCTATGCCTACAACCAGCAGCCCAATGTCGCGTACTGGAACCTGTTCTGCCTGGCCCAGGCGCTGCTGCCGCTGATCGGCGACCAGGAGATCGCGGTCGCCGCCCTGGAGTCGTACAAGACGGTGTTCCCGGACGCGTTCGAGGCGCGCATGCGGGCCAAGCTCGGCCTGATGGACGCCGCGCCGGCCGACCGCGCGCTGATCGAAGGCGTGCTCAAGCTGCTGGCACAGGAGAAAGTCGACTACACCATCTTCTGGCGCCGCCTGTCCGATCACATGGCCGGCGGCAGCCCCGAGGCGGTGCGCGACCTGTTCCTCGATCGCGCCGGTTTCGACACCTGGCTGCTATCCTTTGCAGAGCGCCATGCGCAGACGCCGGCGGCGCAGGCCGCCGACCTGATGCGCAAGAGCAATCCCAAGTTCGTGCTGCGGAACCACCTGGGCCAGCAGGCGATCGAATCGGCGCAGCAAAAAGACTTCTCGGGCGTCGCCACCTTGCTGAAGCTGCTCGAAACCCCATTTGAAGACCATGCCGGCCACGAGGCCTATGCCGGCTTCCCGCCCGACTGGGCTTCCACGATCGAAATCAGCTGCTCATCATGACCACGCCCATTCAGAAAACCGAAGCCGAATGGAAAGCCATCCTGGCCGAAAAAGGCGCCGAGCGCGGCGCCTTCGAGGTGACACGCCACGCCGCCACCGAGCGCCCGTTCACCGGAAAGTACGAGGCGCACTGGGCAGACGGCAGTTACCACTGCATCTGCTGCGGCGCCAAGCTATTCGAATCCGCCACCAAGTTCGACGCCGGCTGCGGCTGGCCCAGCTTCTCTCAGGAAGCGGTGCCGGGCGCCATCAAGAACATCGTCGACCGTTCGCTCGGCATGGTTCGCACCGAAAATGTGTGCGCCAATTGCGGCGCCCACCTGGGCCACGTGTTTCCCGACGGCCCCACCGAAACCGGCCTGCGCTACTGCATGAACTCGGCCTCGCTGGACTTCCACAAGCGCGACGCGTGACGCAGACGAAACAACATGAAACTGCTTCTCGATTTCTTCCCGATCCTGCTGTTCTTCGGCGCGTTCAAGCTCTACGACATCTACACCGCCACCGGCGTGCTGATGGCGGCCACCGTGCTGCAGACGGGCATCGTCTGGTTCAACGAGCGCCGCCTGGCGCCGATGCAGAAGGCCACGCTGGTGCTGATCCTGCTGTTCGGCTCGCTCACGCTGCTCCTGCACGACGACCGCTTCATCAAGTGGAAGCCGACGGTGCTCTACGGCGCGATGGCCCTGGCGCTGGCCGTCGCGCTGTGGATCTTCAAGAAGAACTTTCTCAAGATGCTGCTCGGCGCGCAGCTGGAACTGCCGACGCAGATCTGGGGCCGGCTCAACATCGCATGGATCGCCTACTGCGTGTTCATGGCCGCGATCAACGGCTATGTGGCCGCGTCTTTCAGCACCGAGGCCTGGGTCAATTTCAAGCTCTGGGGCTATGCCTTCCCGATCGTTTTCCTGGTGGCGCAAGGGCTCTACATCTCGCCCTACCTCAAGTCCGACAAGCCTGCGGCATGAGCCTTCCGACCTCTGCGGACCTCGAGGCCCGCCTGCGTAACACCTTGCAACCCACGCTGCTCGAGGTGATCGACGAAAGCGCCGCGCATGCCGGCCATGCGGGTGCCGGCGCCGAAGGCTACGGCACCCATTTCCGCGTGCGCATCGCCTCGCCCCTCTTCGCCGGAAAAGCCCGCGTGGCGCGCCATCGGCTTGTGTATGATGCGCTGCAAGTTTTCATCGCACAGGGCCTTCACGCCATCGCCATCGAGACGCTTTGAAGCGCTTTGATTCCCGCCCGCCAGGGCGGCAAAAGTACCCTCCCCTTATGAAGAAACAACTCCTGCAGGCCGTCGCAGCCGCTGCCCTTCTGGGCGCCATTCCCGCCGCATTCGCCCAGAACGCGGCCATCGTCAACGGCAAGCCGGTGCCCAAGGCGCGCATGGACGTGCTGGCCCAGCAACTCGCGGCCGCCGGCCGTCCGGTCACGCCGGAAATGCAGGGCCAGCTGCGCGAAGAAGTGGTGGCCCGCGAGATCTTCATGCAGGAAGCGCAGAAGCAGGGCCTGGACGCCACCGACGACTACAAGAACCAGCTCGAACTCGCGCGCCAGGCCATCCTGATCCGCCAGCTGTTCGAAAACTATCGCAAGACCAACGCGGTGTCGGACGCCGACGTGCAGGCCGAGTACGACAAGTTCGTCGCGGCCAACGGCGGCAAGGAATACAAGGCCCGCCACATCCTGGTCGAGAAGGAAGAGCAGGCGCAGAAGATCCTGGCCGACCTCAAGAAGGGCCAGAAGTTCGAGGACATCGCCAAAAAGCAGAGCAAGGACCCGGGATCGGGCGCCAACGGCGGCGACCTCGACTGGGCCGCGCCGGCGAGCTTCGTGCCCGAGTTCTCGGAAGCGATGATCAAGCTCAAGAAGGGCGAGACGACTTCGGCCCCGGTCAAGTCGCAGTTCGGCTATCACATCATCCGTGTCGACGACATCCGCCAGGCCCAGCTGCCGAAGATCGAAGAGGTCAAGCCGCAGATCGTGCAGCAGTTGCAGCAGCAGCGTTTGCAGAAGTACCAGGAAGAACTGCGCGCCAAGGCAAAGGTCGAGTAACACCGGCCTGCGTGCTCCAACGAAAAAGCGGCCCGCGGGCCGCTTTTTTCATGGCGTCGGCGTCCTCAGCCAACCCATTTACGGGCATTGCGCCAGATGCGCATCCAGGGGCTCAGCGCACTCTTGTCACCCGAAGTCCAGCTCATCTGGATGTTGCGGAACACGCGTTCCGGATGCGGCATCAGCGCGGTGAAGCGGCCGTCGGCGGTGGTCACCGAGGTCAGCCCGCCGGCGCTGCCGTTGGGATTGAAGGGGTAGCGCTCGGTCGGCTGGCCGTGGTTGTCGACGAAGCGCATCGCGGCGATGGCGCGGGCGGCATCGCCGCGATGCTTGAAGTTGGCATAGCCCTCGCCATGCGCGACCGCGATCGGCAGCCGGCTGCCGGCCATGCCGGCGAAGAACAGGCTCGGCGATTCGAGCACCTCGACCATCGACAAGCGCGCCTCGAAACGCTCGCTCTGGTTGGTGGTGAAGCGCGGCCAGGCTTCCGCGCCCGGGATGATGTCGGCCAACTCGGCGAACATCTGGCAGCCGTTGCACACGCCGAGGCCGAAAGTATCGCCGCGCCCGAAGAAGTTCTTGAACTGCTCGGCCAGCTTCGGGTTGAAGGTGATGCTGCGCGCCCAGCCGATGCCTGCCCCCAGCGTGTCGCCGTAGCTGAAGCCGCCGCAGGCCACCACGCCCTTGAAGTCGGCCAGGTCTGCCCTGCCCGCCTGCAGGTCGGTCATGTGGACGTCGAAGGACTCGAAGCCGGCCTCGTTGAAGGCGTAGGCCATCTCGACATGCGAGTTGACGCCCTGCTCGCGCAGGATCGCGACCCTGGGACGCGCCAGGTTCAGGAAGGGCGCGGCCACGTTCTCTTCGGCGCCCGGCGCCAGCAGCACATGGGCGCCCGGGTCCTGCGGCTCGCCGGCGGCCGCATGCTCGGCATCGGCGCAGGCCGGGTTGTCGCGCTCGCGGCAGATCTTCCAGCTGACGGCGTCCCACACCTGGTGCAGGTCGTGCAGGCTGGCGCTGAAGACGGCCTTGGCATCGCGCCAGACCTCGAGCTTGCCCTTGCCCGCGTCCATGGTCGAAGCGGCGGGTCGGGTCTTGCCGACGAAGTGGCTGTGGGCGCTGAGGCCGTGCGCACGCAAGGTCTGCATGACCTCGTTGCGCTCGGCGGTGCGCACCTGCAGCAGCATGCCGAGCTCTTCGTTGAAGAGCGCCTTGAGCGTGAGCTCTTCGCGCCGCGCGCTGACCTGGCCGGCCCAGTTCTTGGCATCACCGTACTCGGCACGGCTGTCGCTGATGCCGTCGCCCTCGGTCACAAGCAGGTCGACGTTGAGCGCCACACCCACATGGCCGGCAAAGGCCATCTCGCAGGCCGCGGCGAACAGGCCGCCGTCGCTGCGGTCGTGCATCGCGAGGATCTTGCCCTCGGCGCGCAGCGCGTTCACGGCCGCCACCAGCTTGACCAGGTCTTGCGGATCGTCGAGATCGGGCACCGTGTCGCCGCTCTGCGCCAGCGTCTGCGCCAGGATGCTGCCGGCCATGCGCTGCTTGCCGCGGCCGAGGTCGATCAAGACCAGCGTGGTGTCGGGCTCGGTGGCGTCGAGCTGCGGCGTGAGCGTGCCGCGCATGTCGGCCAGCGTGGCGAAGGCGCTCACGATCAGGCTCACCGGCGAAGTCACCTTTTTCGGCACACCGTCGTCCTGCCACTGGGTGCGCATCGACAGCGAATCCTTGCCGACCGGGATCGAGACGCCGAGCGCCGGGCACAGTTCGAGGCCCACCGCCTTGACGGTTTCGTACAGCGCCACATCCTCCCCGGGCTCGCCGCAGGCCGCCATCCAGTTGGCGGAAAGCTTGACGCGCGACAGCTCGATCGGCGCGGCCAGCAGGTTCGTAATGGCCTCCCCGACCGCCATGCGGCCCGAGGCCGGCGCGTCGATGGCCGCGAGCGGCGTGCGCTCGCCCATGCTCATGGCCTCGCCGGCGAAGCCCTGGTAATCGGCCAGGGTCACGGCGCAGTCGGCCACCGGCACCTGCCAGGGGCCGACCATCTGGTCGCGGTGGCTCAGGCCGCCGACGGTGCGGTCGCCGATGGTGACGAGGAAGCGCTTCGAAGCCACCGTGGGGTGCGACAACACATCGATGGCGGCCTTCTGCAGCTCGACACCGTTGAGGTCGAGCGGTTTGAAGCGGCGCGCGACCGACTTGACGTCGCGCAGCATCTTGGGCGGCTTGCCCAGAAGCACGTCCATGGGCATGTCGACGGGTTGCGCCTCGACGGATTCGTCGGCGACCAGCAGCTGCCTTTCTTCCGTCGCCACACCCACCACCGCGAAGGGGCAGCGCTCCCGTTCGCAGAACGCGCGGAACTGCGCGAGCGATTCCGGTGCGATTGCCAGCACATAGCGCTCCTGGCTCTCGTTACACCAGATTTCCTTGGGCGCCATGCCCGACTCCTCGAGCGGCACCGCATGCAGGTCGAAGCGCGCGCCGCGGCCCGCATCGTTGGTGAGCTCGGGGAAGGCATTGCTCAGGCCGCCCGCGCCCACATCATGGATCGCGAGGATCGGGTTCGCGGCGCCCTGCTGCCAGCAATGGTTGATGACTTCCTGCGCGCGGCGTTCGATCTCCGGGTTGCCGCGCTGCACCGAGTCGAAGTCCAGCTCGGCCGCGTTGGCGCCGGTAGCCATCGAACTCGCCGCGCTGCCGCCCATGCCGATGCGCATGCCGGGGCCGCCGAGCTGGATCAGCAGCGAGCCCGCGGGGAACGGGATCTTCTTCGTCTGCGTCGCGTCGATGCTGCCGAGGCCGCCCGCGATCATGATCGGCTTGTGGTAGCCGCGCTGCACGGTGTCAGCGTCGCTCTCGATCGCCTGCTCGTACTCGCGGAAGTAGCCCAGGAGGTTGGGTCGGCCGAACTCGTTGTTGAAGGCGGCGCCGCCCAGCGGGCCCTCGGTCATGATCTGCAGCGGGCTTGCGATGTGCGCCGGCTTGCCGTAGCTGCCCTCTTCGGGCCAGAGCTTCGACACCGTGAAGCCGGTCAGCCCGGCCTTGGGCTTGGAGCCGCGGCCTGTCGCGCCCTCGTCGCGGATCTCGCCGCCGGCGCCGGTCGAGGCGCCCGGAAAGGGCGAGATCGCGGTCGGATGGTTGTGCGTCTCGACCTTCATCAACACGTGGCTCTGGGCGCTTTGCTTCTGATAGCTGCCCGAGGCCGAGCCGGCGACGAAGCGCTCGACCTGCGTGCCTTCCATGATCGACGCGTTGTCGGCGTAAGCCACCACCGTGTGCTGCGGGTTCTGGCGCTCGGTGTGGCGAATCATCGAGAACAGGCTCTGCGGCTGCGCCACGCCGTCGACGATGAAGTCGGCATTGAAGATCTTGTGGCGACAGTGCTCGCTGTTGGCCTGCGCGAACATCATGAGTTCGACGTCGCTCGGATTGCGGCCGAGCCGGGTGAAGGCCTCGACCAGGTAATCGATCTCGTCCTCGGCCAGCGCGAGGCCGAACTGCGTGTTGGCCGCGACGAGCGCGGCGCGGCCGCCCGCCTGCACGTCGACGTGCGCCATCGGCTGGGCTGGCAGCTCGGCGAACAGGCTGGCGGCCTGGTCGAGCTCGGCCAGCACCGATTCGGTCATTCGGTCGTGCAGAAGTGCGGCAACCGCGGCGAGCTTGTCGCCTTCCAGCGTGGGTGCCTTGCCCAGCAGCGGCGCCTTCAGCGCCAGGTGGTACTGGGTCACGCGCTCGACCCGACGCAGCGCCAGGCCGCAGTTGTGGGCGATGTCGGTCGCCTTGGAGGCCCAGGGCGACACGGTGCCCAGGCGCGGCGTGACGACGACGCTCGGCCCGGCCTTGGGAGGCGCCACGAAGGGCTCGCCATAGCCCAGCAGCGCGGCGAAGCGGTCGCGCTCGGCGTGTTCGAGTGCCGCATCCGTCACGACCAGGTGCACGAAACGGGCGGAAATGCCTTCGATTCGCGGCTCGACGGACGAAAGGCGGGGCAGCAGCTGCCGCGCCCTGAATTCGCTGAGTGCGCTGCCGCCCTCGAAGAAGGTCACCACCGGGGCGACGGGATGGGAAGGCGGGTTCACGGGCAACATCACGGTCGGATCGGCCGGGCGGCCGCGTTTGAGAATCAAGAGAAGGAGGCGGCGGCCGCTGACTGGGGCCATCCGCGCCACCCCTGAATTTTAGCGGGGTGAATGGGATAATTCCGGGATGAGCATTACCTACAAAGACGCCGAGGGCGTGGCCGGCATGCGCGTGGCGTGCCGCCTCGCCTCCGAGGTGCTGGACTACCTGACCCCGCACGTCAAACCCGGCGTGACCACCAACGAGATCGACAAGCTCGCGCACGACTACATCACGCAGGTCCAGGGCGGGATTCCGGCCCCGCTGAACTACATGGGCGCGAGCAGCGTGCCCTACCCCAAGTCCATCTGCACCTCGGTCAACCACGTGGTGTGCCATGGCATCCCGAACGACAAGCCGCTGAAGAAGGGCGACATCGTCAACTGCGACATCACTGTCATCAAGGACGGCTGGCACGGCGACACCAGCCGCATGTTCGTGGTCGGCGACGCCTCGATCGCAGCCAAGCGGCTGTGCGCCTTCACCTACGACGCGATGTGGCACGGCATCGTCAAGGTGAAGCCTGGCGTGCACCTGGGCGACATCGGCTGGGCGATCCAGCGCTTCGCCGAAAGCAACGGTTTCTCGGTGGTGCGCGAGTTCTGCGGCCACGGCATCGGCCGTGGCTTCCATGAAGAGCCGCAGGTGCTGCACTACGGCAAGCCCGGCACGCTGGACGAGCTCAAGCCCGGCATGACCTTCACCATCGAACCGATGATCAACGCCGGCAAGCGCGACATCAAGGAAGACGCCCGCGGCGGCCAGTACGACGGCTGGACCATCGTCACGCGCGACCACTCGCTGTCGGCACAGTGGGAGCACACCGTGCTGGTCACCGAGACCGGTTACGAGGTGCTCACGCTCTCGGCCGGCAGCCCGCCGCCTCCTGCTTTCGTCAACGCCGCGGCTTGACGCCGGCCCGGCCTCTGAGGGCTGCCATGGTGGACATTCCATCGTTGCGCGACGCCTACCGCACGCACAAGCTGGCGCTGTTCGACCAGCTGCGCTGCGCGCGCGCGCCCACGCGCAGCGTCCACACCGTGCTGCGTCAGTTGGCCGCCCTGGCCGACGAGGCGCTCAATGCGCTGTGGGCCGATGCCGGCTTCGGCAGCCAGTTCGCGCTGGTCGCGGTCGGCGGCTTCGGCCGGGGCGAGCTGTTCCCCTATTCCGACGTCGACGTGCTGCTGCTGCTGCCGCAGGACCACGCGATGGCCATCGAGCCGGCGCGGATCGAGGCCTTCATCGGCCAGTGCTGGGACACCGGGCTCGAGATCGGCTCCAGCGTGCGCACGGTCGACGAGTGCCTGGCCGAGGCCGCGAAGGATGTCACGGTCCAGACCTCGCTGCTCGAATCCCGCCTCATCGCCGGCGACAAGAAGCTGTATGCGGGCTTCCGGAAGCGCTTCGTCGCCGCCATCGACCCGCAGGCCTTCTTCGCCGCCAAGTCGCAGGAGATGCGGCATCGGCACCAGAAGTTCGACAACACGCCCTACGCGCTCGAGCCCAATTGCAAGGAATCGCCCGGCGGCCTGCGGGATCTGCAGACCATCCTCTGGATGACCAAGGCCGCCGGCTTCGGCAAGCGCTGGGACGACTTGGCGAAGAACGGCCTGGCCACGGCCTTCGAGGTGCAGCAGATCAAGCGCAACGAGGCGCTCCTGAGCCTGATCCGCGCGCGCCTGCACGTGACCGCCAACCGGCGCGAGGACCGGCTGGTGTTCGACCTGCAGACCGCCGTCGCCGCCACCTTCGGCTACGTCGGCGAGTCGCAGCGCAAGTCCAGCGAGGCGCTGATGCGCCGCTACTACTGGGCGGCCAAGGCGGTCACGCAGCTCAACCAGATCCTCCTGCTCAACATCGCCGAGCGGCTGCAGCCGCAGGCCGAAGAGGCGACGCGGATCAACGAGCGCTTCTTCGAGCGGGCCGGGCTGATCGAGGTGGCGAGCGACGACCTGTACCTCAAGGACCCGCACGCGATCCTCGAGACCTTCCTGCTCTACCAGAAGACCATCGGCGTCAACGGCCTTTCGGCCCGCACGCTGCGCGCGCTCTACAACGCGCGCCACGTGATGGACAGCAAGTTCCGCAACGACCGCGTGAACCACGTGACCTTCATGCGCATGCTGCTGGAGCCGCGCGGCATCACGCACGCGTTCAGGCTCATGAACCAGACCTCGGTGCTGGGGCGCTACCTGCGCGTGTTCCGCAGCATCGTCGGGCAGATGCAGCACGACCTGTTCCACGTCTACACGGTCGACCAGCACATCCTGATGGTGCTGCGCAACGTGCGGCGCTTCTTCATCGTCGAGCATGCGCACGAATACCCGTTCTGCTCGCAGCTTGCGGCCGGCTGGGACAAGCCCTGGATCCTGTATGTCGCGGCCCTGTTCCACGACATCGCCAAGGGCCGCGGCGGCGACCATTCGGAGCTGGGCGCGCGCGACGTGCGCCGCTTCTGCCGCCAGCACGAGATCGCGCGCGAGGACACCAAGCTGATCGAATTCCTGGTGGCCGAGCACCTGGTGATGAGCCAGGTCGCGCAGAAGCAGGACCTGAGCGATCCGAAGGTGATCGGCGACTTCGCCAAGCGCGTCGGCAACGAACGCTACCTGACCGCCCTCTACCTGCTCACCATCGCCGACATCCGCGGCACCTCGCCGCGCGTGTGGAACGCCTGGAAAGGCAAGCTGCTCGAGGACCTCTACCGCTCGACGCTGCGCGCGCTGGGCGGCCGCATGCCCGACCCCGGCGCCGAGGTCGAGGCGCGCAAGCGCGAGGCGCTGGTGCAGCTCGCGCTGCATGCGCAGCCTTTCGAGGCGCACAAGGCGCTGTGGGAGACGCTCGACGTCGGCTACTTCATGCGGCACGACGCATCCGAGATCGCCTGGCACACCATGCAGTTGTCGCGCCATGTGCCGCACAAGGACGTGCCGGTCGACCCGCAAACGCCGGCCGTCGTTCGCGCGCGGCTCTCGCCGGTGGGCGAGGGATTGCAGGTGGTGGTCTACACCCCCGACCAGCCGGACCTGTTCGCGCGCATCTGCGGCTACTTCGACCAGTCTTCCTTCAGCATCCTCGACGCCAAGGTGCACACCGCCACCAACGGCTACGGGCTCGACACCTTCCAGGTTGTCACCACCTTCATCCCCGAGCACTATCGCGACCTGATCAACATGGTGGAGACCGGCCTGGCCAAGACGCTCGACGAGGCCGGCCCCTTGCCCCCGCCGAGCAAGGGCCGCGTATCGCGCCGGGTGCGCAGCTTCCCGATCAAGCCGCGCATCAGCCTGCTGCCCGACGACAAGGCGCAGCGCTGGCTGCTCAGCATCTCGGCCAGCGATCGCGCGGGCCTCTTGTATTCGGTGGCGCGCGTGCTGGCACGCCATCACCTGAACTTGCAGCTGGCCAAGGTCACGACCTTGGGCGAGCGCGTGGAAGACACCTTCCTGATCAGCGGCTCGGAACTGCAGGGACAGCGGGCGCAACTCGCGATCGAAACCGAGTTGCTCGAAGCGCTCGCAGCCTGAGCGGGCCGCGCAAACCCGCCGCCGAGCGGCGCCGGGACGAATTTATCCACCACAATCGCCCTGTTTTTTTAACAACAGAAAGGCTTCGACATGATCCGTTCCGACGACACCGGCAAACTCGTTCTGCGCCTGGCACTTGGCATCCTGATCCTGCTCCACGGCATCGCCAAGATCAACGGCGGAGTAGGCTTCCTGTCCAACACGCTGGCCTCGCACGGTTTGCCGGGCGCACTGGCGTATCTGATCTACATCGGCGAGATCGTTGCGCCGGTGCTGCTGATCATCGGCCTGTACACGCGTCCCGCGGCATGGATCGTTGTCATCAACATGCTGGTGGCGATCTGGCTGGTGCACATGAAGGAGCTCAGCTTGCTCAACAAGCAAGGCGGCTGGGCGCTCGAACTGCAGGGCATGTACCTGTTCGGCGCGCTGGCAGTCGCCTTCCTGGGCGCCGGCCGTTTCAGCATCGGCGGCACAGGCGGCAAGTACAACTAACCCGGACGTCAATCGTCCTCGGCCGCATCGAGGCCTGGAAACAGGACCTCGGTGTAGCCGAAGCGCGAGAAATCGCGCACCCGCATCGGATAGAGCTTGCCCAGCAGGTGATCCACCTCGTGCTGCACCACGCGGGCGTGGAAGCCGCTCACCGTGCGATCGACGGGATCGCCGTAGGGGTCGAAGCCGGTGTAGCGGATGGTGGCGAAACGCGGTACCACGCCGCGCAGGCCCGGCACCGACAGGCAGCCTTCCCAGCCCTCCTCTTCCTCGTCGCCGACCGGCGTGATGACGGGGTTGACGAGCACCGTGCGCGGCACGATCGGCGCGTCCGGGTAGCGCGGATTGATGGTGTCGGTGCCGAAGATCACCAACTGCTGATCGACGCCGATCTGCGGCGCCGCGAGGCCGGCGCCGTTGACGGCGTGCATGGTCTCGAACATGTCGCGCACCAGCAGGTGCAGTTCGTCGGTGTCGAATGCGGCAACCGGCTGCGCGATGCGCAGCAGCCTCGGGTCACCCATCTTGAGAATCTCGCGTACCGTCATGAGGCAATTATCGCCACCGCGGCCGCGAATGAGCTCAGGGCGGCGTCTGGTTGCGGGAATCCGGCGAGGTCAGCATCTGATTGATCTCGCGCGGCGAGCGGCCGGGCGGAACCGGGACGATGTTGCCGGCCACGCCGCCGCCGGGCCGCGCACCCGCATCAGGCCGCGCACCTGCGCCAGGCCGCGGGCCGACCCCTGGACGGGGAACCGGGACCGGGACCGGATGCGCATAGCCGTGGCGCGGTCCGTAGTCGTAGTAGCCGGGACGGCCATAGTAGTAGGGATAGCGAGGCCGCGAATAGTAGCTGCCGTCGATGTACACGTTCGGCTGAACGACGGCCGGGCCCGGATCCACGTAGTAGGGTTCGGAATACCCGTAGGAGCCCGCCGGGTAGGCGACGCAGCCGCCGAGCAGGGCCACCCCGCCGAGGGCGAGGCAAGTTCCGAGTAGACGAATTCTGTTCATGATGGACTCCTGGTCGGCACCCTTGTTCAACGTTCGGTTGTAGGCCTTGTTGACTGCGCTTGTATGAAGTCGCGTAACGCCCGGTAAAGCACCCGGCCCGGTCACAGGCCATTCTCCAGAATTTCGAGCATTCGCGCCTCGTCGATCACGGCCACGCCCAGCTCGAGCGCCTTGTCGAGCTTGCTGCCGGCCTCCGCGCCGGCGACGAGGTAATCGGTCTTCTTGCTGACGGACCCGGCCACCTTGGCGCCGGCCGTCTCCAGTTTGTCCTTCGCTTCGTCGCGGCTGAGCGTAGGAAGCGTGCCAGTGATCACGAAGGTCTTGCCCGCGAGAGGCTTGGGCGCGCGCGCGGCCGGCTCGCCCTCTTCCCAGCTCAGGCCGCAGGCGCGCAGCTGTTCGACCACTTCGCGGTTGTGCGCCTGGTCGAAGAAGGTGCGCAGGCTTTTCGCGACCACGGGCCCCACGTCGTTGACTTCCAGCAGCTGTTCCTCGGTCGCGTCCATGATCGCATCCAGCTTGCCGAAGTGCTTGGCCAGGTCCTTGGCCGTGCTTTCGCCGATGTGCCGGATGCCGAGGCCGAACAGGAAGCGCGGCAGCGTGGTCTTCTTCGACGCCTCCAGCGCATCGACGAGGTTCTTCGCCGACTTGTCGGCCATGCGATCCAGGCCGGCCAGCGTGGTGAAGCCGAGCTTGTAGAGATCGGGCAGCGTGCGGATCAGGTTGGCGTCCACCAGCTGCTCGACCAGCTTGTCGCCCAGGCCCTCGATGTCGAGCGCGCGCCGCGCCGCGAAATGCAGGATCGCCTCCTTGCGCTGCGCAGCGCAGAAGAGGCCGCCGGTGCAGCGGTAGTCGACCTCGCCCTCCTCGCGCAGCGCGTCGGAGCCGCAGACCGGGCACTTGCGAGGCATGGTGAACACGGGCCCGCGCTGTTCCGCCGGCCGGGCCGCGCTCTCGGGCAGCACGCCGACCACCTCGGGGATCACATCGCCGGCGCGCCGCACGATGACGGTGTCGCCCACCCGCACGTCCTTGCGCCGCGCCTCGTCCTCGTTGTGCAAGGTCGCATTCGTCACGGTGACACCGCCCACGAACACAGGCGCCAGCTTGGCCACCGGCGTGAGCTTGCCGGTGCGGCCGACCTGCACCTCGATGCCGAGCACCTCGGTCAATTGCTCCTGCGCCGGGTACTTGTGCGCGACGGCCCAGCGCGGCTCGCGCGAGACGAAGCCGAGCCGCCGCTGCAGCTCGAGGCTGTCGACCTTGTAGACCACGCCGTCGATGTCGTAGGGCAGCGCGTCACGCTGGCGGGCGATGGTCTCGTGGAAGGCGATCAGCTCGATGGCGCCGCGGGCGCGCTGCGTCTGCGCGCCGATGGGAAAACCCCAGGCGTGGAACTGCTGCAGCCAGTCGAACTGCGTCGCGCAGTCGGGCCCGCCCTGCTCGGGCGAAGAGACCTCGCCGAGACCATAGGCAAAAAAGCTCAGCGGCCGGCTTGCCGCGATCGCCGGATCCAGCTGGCGCACGGCGCCGGCCGCGGCATTGCGCGGGTTCACGAACACCTTCTCGTTCTTCTGGCCGGCGGCGATCTTCTCGCGCTGGCGCTCGTTGAGCGCCTCGAAATCATCGCGCCGCATGTAGACCTCGCCGCGCACCTCCACCACCGGCGGGGCATCGCCGTGCAGGCGCAGCGGAATCTGCTGCACCGTGCGGATGCTCTGCGTGACGTCCTCGCCGATCTCGCCGTCACCGCGCGTCGCCGCCTGCACCAGCACGCCTTGCTCGTAGCGCAGGTTGACGGCCAGCCCGTCGAACTTGAGTTCGCAGACGTACTCGACCTGCGGCCCGTCCTCGGCCAGGCCGAGCTCCTTGCGCACGCGCGCATCGAAGGCGCTGGCGCCGCCCGGCGTGATGTCGGTCTCGGTGCGGATCGACAGCATCGGCACCTTGTGGCGGACCTTGGCGAAGCCCTCGAGCACCTTGCCGCCGACGCGCTGCGTCGGCGAATCGGGCGTGCGCAGCTCGGGATGCTCGGCTTCCAGTGCCTGCAGGCGCTGGAACAGCTTGTCGTACTCGGCGTCCGGCAACTCGGGCACGTCGAGCACGTAGTAGAGGTGGGCGTGGCGGCGCAGCTGCTCGCCCAGTGCAGCGGCTTCGCGAGCCGCGTCTTCGCGCGTGGTCACAGCTCACCCCCAGGCTTGCCCACTTCGTGTGGCCGCCCACCCCCTCGCCTGGGGCAATACCAGCGGCCCGGCAAAGCCGGTTCCGCGGTATTCCTGGCGGAAGAAAGAATAGTCAACTTCACGAGAATAAACGGCGCGCCAGGGGCGAGCCGGCCGAGAGATCGCGTGAATCGAGCGTGTCGTAGAGCTGCTGGAGATCGGCGCCGATCACGTCCATGGTGTCTTCGCGCAAGGGCTGGCCGTCGCTGTCGGTCACGATGCCGTCCATCTCGCGCGCCAGCGTGGCGGCGGTTTCGCGCATGCGTTCGAAGGGCCGCTCGGCGCGGTCGACTTGCGGCACGTCGAGGCTCAGCGTGAGTTCGCGGATGGCCGACTGCGCCGGATCGTCGGCCAGCGCGGCCTGGGTGTCGAAGGACAGGCCGAGGATCGGCGGCAACCCCACTTCGCCCGCGGGCAGCACCATCCGGCCCGGAATGATGCCCGCCACGAAGCCCAGCCGCGCCGCGTTCTGCTGCACATAGCCCGGGCTCCAGGCCGCGTGCAGCGCGCGCAGCACGAAGCTCAGCTGCGCGTCGTGCGAACTCGCGAACTGGTCGAGCTCGCGGGCGCGCGCCACCTCGTCCAGCATCTCCGGAAACTCGGGCGCGCCGTTCACCGCATCGGCGAAGGCCTGCGCCTTGACGACGAATTCGGAGTACTCGATCTCGTTGAGCGCACCGGTGCGGTTGGCCAGCTGCACGCCGGCCTGAAAAGCGCCGTAGCGCTGGCCGGGTGCCGCGGGCTCCCATTCGCCGGTGTGCTCGTTGAGGCCTTCGATCGCGACCGGCTTGCTGCCGGCGCGCCGCGTGGCCGGCATGCCGGCGATCGCCGCGTCGCCAGAGGCCAGGCCGTCGAGGGAGATCGGCGCGATCACGTCGATCAGCGGATCGAGGCCGCCGCGGCGTTCGGCCGTCGGCACCGGCAACGCACTGGGCGCCGGCAGGTCGGGGTCGAACAGCGGCTCGTGGCGTTCGCTGCCCAGCTTCTGGTGCGGATCGATGTGCAGGACGGGCTCTTCGTCGCGCGTGACCGGCGCAGGCGCGGTCTCGGGCGGCGCGCTGTCCTGCGGCGCATCGGGCTGCCGCGGCGCATTGCGGCGCGACATCCATGTGTTGTAGCCGACCACGGCCGCCAGTACGAGGCCGCCGAGGATCGCAAGGGCGACGGTGAGGCTGCTCATCGACGCTGTACGTCTAGGCTGCTTCGACCATCGACACGGCGGATTCCATGTCGACCGCCACGATGCGCGAAACACCCTGCTCCTGCATGGTCACGCCGATCAGTTGTTCGGCCATCTCCATCGCGATCTTGTTGTGGCTGATGAAGAGGAACTGGGTTTCGCGGCTCATGGCGGTCACGAGTTTGGCATAGCGTTCGGTGTTGGCGTCGTCCAGCGGCGCGTCCACTTCGTCCAAAAGGCAGAAGGGGGCCGGGTTGAGCTGGAAGATCGCGAACACCAGTGCGATGGCGGTGAGCGCCTTCTCGCCGCCCGAGAGCAGGTGGATGGTCTGGTTCTTCTTGCCGGGCGGCTGCGCCATCACCTGCACGCCGGAATCGAGGATCTCGTCGCCGGTCATCATGAGCTTGGCATTGCCGCCGCCGAAGAGCTCCGGGAACATGCGACTGAAGTGCTCGTTGACGATCTTGAAGGTGCCGCCGAGCAGTTCGCGCGTTTCGGCGTCGATCTTGCGGATCGCGTCCTCCAGCGTGCCGATCGCCTCGTTCAGGTCGGCCGACTGCGCGTCGAGAAAAGTCTTGCGTTCGCTGGCCACCGCGAGTTCGTCGAGCGCGGCGAGGTTGACTGCGCCGAGCGAAGCCACCTCGCGGTTGAGGCGATCGATTTCGCCTTGCAGGCCGGTGAGCCGCACCTTGTCGGTTTCGATCGACAGCGCGATCGCTTCGAGGTCGGCCTCAGCATCGGTCAGCAGCTGCTGGTACTGCTCGAAGCCGAGCCGCGCGGCCTGCTCCTTCAGCTGGAACTCGGTGATGCGCTGGCGCAGCGGGTCGAGCTCGCGTTCGAGCTGCAGGCGGCGCTCGTCGCTCGCGCGCAGTTTGAGGGTGAGGTCGTCGTACTGGCTGCGCGCGGCGCCGAGCGCGGTTTCGCGTTCGAGCTTGAGCGCCAGCGCGTCCTGCAGGCCCGCCTGCGCGGCCGCGTCGGACAAGCGACCCAATTCGGCGCGCGCGCGCTCGTCTTCCTGCGCCAGCGAGACGGTCTGCTGCGTCGCGGTTTCGATCGCGCGATTGAGTTCGGCGCGGCGCGCTTCGAGAGTGCGCTGGGCGAAGGTCGCTTCCTGCGCCTGGCGCTCCAGGCTGCGGTGCTGCTCGCGGCTCGCGGTGAGCGCGCGACCGGCCTCGATCACGCGCTCGTCGAGCTGCGCGTGGCGCTCCTGGCTGTCGGCCAGCTGCATGTCGAGCTCTTCGAAGCGCGCCTCCGCGTTCACGCGCTTTTCCTGCAGGTCTTCGAGCTGGGCCTCGACTTCGCCGAGATCGTTGGAAAGCTGCTCGCTGCGTGCGCGCGTCTGCTCGGCCAGCTGCGAGAGCCGCAGCGTTTCGACCTGGAGCTCGTGCGCGCGCGACTGCGTTTCGGCCGCTTCGCGGCGCGCCGTGACGAGCCGCGAAGCCGCATCGCCGTAAGCCGCTTCGGCACGCGCCAGCGCGGTGCGCGCCTCTTCGGCGATCAGGGTCTGGGCGCGCAGCTGGCGATCGAGGTTCTCCATCTCCTGCTGGCGGGCCAGCAGGCCGGCCTGCTCGGAGTCCTGGGCATAGAAGCTCACGCTGTGCGCGGTGACCGCGTGGCCGCTCCTGACGTAGATCGCCTCACCGGGCTGCAGCTTGTCGCGCTGCGCCAAGGCCTCTTCGAGCGTTTGCGCCGTCAGGCAGCCATGCAGCCAGTCGGTCAGCAAGGCCTGCTGGCCCGCATCGCTCAGGCGCAGCAGATCCGACAGACGCGGCAGCGCGCTCTGGCCCTGCGGCGCACCGGCAGCCGGCGGGCTGTAGAAGGCCAACTTGGCCGGCGGCGCATCGCTGCCGAAGGCGCGGACCATGTCGAGCCGGCTGACTTCGAGCGCGCCGAGACGCTCACGCAGCGCCGCTTCGAGCGCGTTCTCCCAGCCTTGCTCGATGTGGATGCGGCTCCACAGGCCTTGCAAGCCTTCGAGGCCGTGCTTCGCGAGCCAGGGTGCGAGCTTGCCGTCGGTCTTGACCTTTTCCTGCAGCGCCTTGAGCGCTTCGAGGCGCGCGGAGAGTTCGGCATGGCGCGCGCCTTCGGTATTGACGGCCTGCTGGCGGGTGCGGCGGTCGTCGTCGAGCTGCGGAACGGATTCCTGCAGCTCGTGCAGGCGCGCGTCGGCTTCGCTGGACGCCTCCTGCGCGGCCGCCAGTTGCTCCTGCAGGTCGTGCAGCCGCGCTTCGTCGGGCGCCGCGAGCGCGTTCTGGTCGCTGCGCAGGCGTTCGGCGCGCTGCGTGAGCTGGCGGCTTTGTTCTTCGATGTTGCGCTGGTCGGCGGCCAGCACCTGAATCTGCTGCTGCACCTGCGCGACGCTGGCGCGCTGGGCGTTGGCTTCACCCTGTGCGCGCTGCTGCGCCTCTTCGAGGCCGGGCATGCGTGCGTCGTGTTCCTCGAGCTGCGCCGCCAGCAGTTCGGCCTGTTCCTCGGCGTTCACGCCCTGCCCGGCCAGGGTTTCGATTTCTGCCTCGGCATCTTCGCGGCGCGTGTTCCACTGCGCGATCTGCTCGCTCAACTGGACCAGCCGCTGCTCCACCCGCTGGCGGCCCTCGACCACGAAGCGGATCTCGCCTTCGAGCCGGCCGACCTCCGCGCTGGCTTCGTACAGCTTGCCCTGCGCCTGGTTGACCTGGTCGCCGGCCGCGTAGTGCGCCTGGCGCACGGTTTCCAGCTCGGCCTCGATGTGGCGCAGATCGGCCAAGCGCGATTCGAGGTCGTTGATCGCCTTTTCCGCGTCGGCCTTGACCTTGGCCTGATCGGCTTCGCTCTCGCTGCGCTTCAGGAACCACAGTTGATGCTGCTTGCGCGTGGCGTCGCCTTGCAGCGTGTTGTAGCGTGCGGCGACTTCGGCCTGCTTCTCGAGCTTCTCGAGGTTGCTGTTGAGTTCGCGCAGGATGTCTTCGACCCGCGTGAGGTTCTCGCGCGTATCGCCGAGCCGGTTCTCGGTCTCGCGGCGGCGCTCCTTGTACTTGGAGACGCCGGCGGCCTCTTCGAGAAAGAGCCGCAGCTCTTCGGGCTTGGATTCGATGATGCGGCTGATCGTGCCCTGGCCGATGATCGCGTAGGCGCGCGGGCCGAGGCCGGTGCCGAGGAACACGTCCTGCACGTCGCGCCGGCGCACCGCCTGGTTGTTGATGTAGTAGCTCGAATTGCCGTCGCGCGTCAGCACCCGCTTGACCGCGATCTCGGTGAACTGCGCCCACTGGCCGCCGGCGCGATGGTCGGCGTTGTCGAACACCAGTTCCACGCTCGAACGGCTGGCCTGCTTGCGCGTGGTGGTGCCGTTGAAGATCACGTCCTGCATCGACTCGCCGCGCAGTTCGGAGGCGCGCGATTCGCCGAGCACCCAGCGCACCGCATCCATGATGTTCGACTTGCCGCAGCCGTTGGGGCCGACGACGCCCACCAGTTGGCCGGGCAGCAGGAAGTTGGTGGGTTCGGCGAAGGACTTGAAGCCGGAGAGCTTGATGGAATTGAGACGCACGACTGGTCGGCCTTAAGCCTGGTTATTTGCCAAGGTGTTGATTTGCAAGGAGAAATTTGCCGGCCCGAAGCTCGAGGACCGGCGGCCACCCGAGGCGACGATGATAACGTGCGAGCCATGAGCGATTTCCCCGTTTCCCCCCGCGCCGGGCTTCGTGTATGGCTGCTGGGCAGCACCGTGGCCTTGATGGGCCTGGCCGCCTGCGGCACGACCGAGCGCGCCGAACCCTATGCCGGCAACGAGTGGCTCCAGTCCGGCGCCAACCGCATCGCCAACCTGGCGCTGCGCGACAACCTGCAGTCGATCCGGCGCGTGCAGCTCTCGCTCTACCGCCGCAATCCGCGCGAATGGCGCAAATGGGCCGCGAGCGCGGAAGACGCCATCCAGCGCACCTGGGACGCGATCTCGCAGGAAAGTCCCCTGCCGGGCCTGCAAGGCGCCACCGGCATCGATGCGATCCGGCTGGCTTTCGAAACCAAACCCAAGGCTTACGAAGGCGACCGCGTGGCCGCGCTGGTGGTCGGATGGGCATCGATGCTCAAGCAGGCCAATGGCGGCACCTGGGAGCAGAGCATGCTCGACGCGGTGAACGCGGAAAACAGCTACCGCGCCGCGCGCAACGTCGAGATCTCGCTCTGGCTCATCAGCTCCAAGACGAATCCCGAGGGCCAGCCCCTGCTGCTGGCCACCGAGATCAGCGATCGCGGCCGCAACCTGGTGGTCGATCGCGAGCTTTCGAAGGTGGTTGCGCGGCTCGATCTGATGGCCGCACAGGCCGACGAGAAGTACCGCCGTGCCGCGCTCGACTTCAGCCAGAACTGGCTGCTCGGCAGTCTGGTGCCCTTCTTCTCGATGATCCAGCGATAGTGAGCTTCTAGTCGAACCACTCGGCGTCCGGATGCCGCTTGCGCCATGACGCAACGCTGGGGTTGGTCTGGATGTATTCGGCCAGCCGCGTTCGGTGTGCGGCAGACAGCGGCAACGCCTTCAACAGGCTCGGCCAGGTCTTCATCGCCTGTTCGACGCAGCTTGCGACGACCTCGCGCAGTTGCTTTTCAGGGATGTCCCAGGCGTTTCCGAGCTCGCGCAGCGTCTTGGGCGTGAGCAGCGTGCGCTGCGTCTGGTTTGGAAAGAATGGCAGCCCATGTCCCGAGCCGCTGAGGTACACGCCGTAGGCGACGATGTCATAGGCCTTGGACAGCTCGGGCTTCGTTTGCCCGGGCGAGTACACGAGGCTGAAGTTCTTCAGATGCGCGTCGTAGTTGCCCAGCAGCTCCGAGACCTTGATGCGGCGCAGCAGCTCCGCCACGTCGGCTTCGCCCTTGGCCGAGCGCCGCTTGAGCAGGAGGCCGATGGCCGCGTAGGTACCCGAATACTTGTATTCCGACGGTGTCCCCGTGACCTGGGCGAAGTCCTCCATGTGCAGGCGCCTGGTTTCGGTATCGACGTCGCGGTCGAACCTGGAGACCAGCAGGAAACTTCGCTCGTCCTTTTGCAGCGCATAGGGCAACTGGTCGGCGATGGCGGACAAGGGCTCCAGCCGGAATTCGCAGATGTTCACGCCGGCGGCAGCGGCCAGCGTCAGCGAGCTGTACTCCACTTGCGGAAGCCGGTCGTATTCGCCCGTCGGCAGCTTGCCGATGAAATGCTGCTCGTCCGATTGCTTGGACCGCATCACGTAGCGCCCGGGGCCGCCCAGAACCAGCGCCACCTTCGGCTGCACACCCGAAATCGAGGTCTGCTGGGGGGTGGGCACCTGCCCGGAGCTCATTTCGTAGCTGTCCCGGCTCTGGCCGATCAACCGGCCGAGCGCGACCTCGTCGAGCGTTTCGGCGTTCGCCCAGACGTCGCCGGGCAGATCGCCGCCGCAGGCTGCCAGCAAACCGAGTTCGTCATTCGCGTCCAGGCCCAGGTCGCCGACCAATTGCTTGCGCAGCGGCCCTTCCGGAAGCAAATTCTGGAAGAAAGGCGGCAACCCGAAATTGCCGTCGCCGCGGTTGACGTCCAGGGCCGGGTCCAGCAGCTGAGCCACCGTGGCCGCTTCGGCTTCGGCGATCGCCTGGGCCACTCTTTCGGCGCTGCCCGAGGTCGCAGGCGCGACGACATAGAGCTGCGACAGCACCGGCCGTGCCGGGTTCTTCGCATATTCGTCGTCGAATCTGAAATACACCCGCCCGTCGTCGAGCCCGAAGAGCGATCCGACGTTCGTTCTTCCCAGCCGGATCCGCAGCGAGCGTACGACGCTCATCTGCCGCGCCTCGCCGGTTTCGGCATCAAGCTGCTCACTTCATCCTGCAGGCTGGTGGATTTGGTATCGCTGCCGGCCCGGGTCAGGTCCGCGACCACCTGCGGAACGAACTGGAGTTCGAGGCCCAGGCTCTTGAGCAAGGCGAGCAAGGTGTTCAGTTCCACGTTCCCCCGCCCCGCTTCCAGAGCACCCAAGGTGTTTCTGGAGACACCTGCTTTCAGGGCGAGTTCGGAGGCCGTCATGGCGCGATCCTTTCGAGCCTGGCGCAGGAAGCTGCCGACTTCGGCAAGAGTCGTCATGTTCAACTCATTGAGCAAAAATTATATATGCATATCATATTGAGCATGTTCGCTGCCAAGGTCAAGCTGATTTGCCCAATATAGTGCTCATATCATTGATTGCATATTTTATTGTGCAAGCACACGGTCAACCATAAGCCAACCCTCTCGCCCTCCCGACGACCCCTAGAATGCTTCGCACTTCTCCATCCCCAGGAACCTCATGAGCTCCCTCAATTTCATCGGCGGCGAAAAGGGCGGTGTCGGCAAATCCGTCACGGCACGGGTCTTGGCGCAGTACTTCATCGATCACAGCCGGCCTTTCGTCGGCTTCGACACCGATCGCTCGCACAGCTCCTTCACCCGCTTCTACGAGGGCTTCGCCTCGCCGGTGGTGGTGGACAGCTACGAAGGCCTCGACACGGTCGTGAACGGCTTCGAGACGAATCCGCAGCAGAGCGTGATCGTCGATCTCGCAGCGCAAACGCTGGCGCCGCTGGCGCGCTGGATCAAGGAGTCCGATCTGTTCGACGTGTTCGCCGAGCTCGGCGTGACCGTCAACTTCTGGCACGTGCTCGATGACGGCAAGGACTCGAGCGACCTGCTCGGCGCGCTGGTCGACACCTTCAGCAACCGGCCGAACTACATCGTGGTGCAGAACTACGGCCGCGGCAGCGACTTCGGCCTGCTGCTCGGTTCGCAATCGCTCAGCAAGGCAACCACGCACGGCGCGCGCGTCATCGCGCTGCCGCGCCTGCACGACGCCAGCATGCGCAAGATCGATGGGCGCAACACCAGCTTCTGGAAGGCGGTCAACGACCGCGACGGCCAGCACGCGCTCGGGCTGCTGGAGCGCCAGCGCGTCAAGAGCTGGCTCGCGACCTCTTACGCAGCCTTCGACACGCTGCCGCTCTGAGCGCTGCGGCGAAACAGCAGCACCAGCAGCAGCAGCCCGAAGACCGTGAACGCGATGAAGGACCAGTTCGCGATCGACAGGCCCAGGAAGGTCCAGTCGATCTGCGTGCAGTCGCCGCCGCCGCGGAAGATCATCGGCAGCGCGCGCTTGAGCGGGAAGGTCTCGATCATCCCGTAGAGGTCGCGCCCGCAGGACACGACCTCCGGCGGATGCCACTGCAGCCAGCTCTGGCGCGCGGCCGTGTAGGCGCCGCCGACCGCCATCACCAGGCCCAGCAGCGCGCCCGTGAGCTGCAGGCCCCGGCTGCGGCTGGCGGCCGCGAGCCCCGCGAAGACCGCCACCAGCACCAGCGCATAGCGCTGCACGATGCACATCGGGCACGGCTCGAGGCCGACCACGTGCTGCAGGTAGAGCCCGAAGGCGAGCATCGCCACGCAGGCGGCGCAGATCAGCGCGAGAGCGCGGCGCGGTGCGCCGAAATACCAATCGATCACGGAGAAACCCAATCTTCGACAAATACCCTGGCCTTGCGCGGCCTGGCGACGACGGTGTCGCCTTCCGCAAGGGCCAGGTCCCGGAACTGTTGCGCAGGGAGTTGCGCCTCGATGATGGTTCCGGAGCCAGGATTGTCTGGATTCGATTCCACCGGTTCGAGTTCCAGCCGCGCGATCGGGCCGACCACGATGGCGCGGCTCAAGGTCGCGACGATGCCGGTGGCGCCCGGGGTGTAGCGTTCGATGTCGAGGTCGTGCGGCCGCACATAGGCCAGCGCCCTGCCGTTGCGCAGCTCGCGGTGCTCGGGCGAATCGATGCGCAGGCCTTCGACATGCACCTCGCCCTCGTGCGCGCGGCCGTGGAACAGGTTGACGTCGCCGAGAAAGCCGTAGACGAAGGGGCTCGCCGGGTGGTCCCACACATCTTGCGGCGATCCGACCTGCTCGACGCGGCCGCTGTTCATCAGCACCACGCGGTCGGCCACTTCGAGCGCTTCTTCCTGGTCGTGGGTGACGAAGATGCTGGTGACGTGCAGTTCGTCGTGCAGCCGGCGCAGCCAGCGGCGCAGCTCCTTGCGCACCTTGGCGTCGAGTGCGCCGAAGGGTTCGTCGAGCAGCAGCACCTTGGGCTCCACCGCGAGCGCGCGGGCCAGCGCGATGCGCTGGCGCTGGCCGCCCGAGAGCTGCGACGGATAGCGGTCGGCCAGCCAGTCGAGCTGCACCAGCTTGAGCAGGTCGTGCACCTTGGTCTTGATCTGCGTTTCGCTCGGGCGCAGTCCGCGCGGCTTGACGCGCAGGCCGAAGGCCACGTTCTCGAACACCGTCATGTGGCGGAACAGCGCGTAATGCTGGAACACGAAGCCGACCTGGCGCTCGCGCACATGCACGTCGGTCGTGTCTTCGCCGGCAAAGAGGATGCTGCCGGTATCGGCGGTCTCCAGCCCCGCGATGATGCGCAGCAAGGTGGTCTTGCCGCAGCCCGAGGGGCCCAGCAGCGCGACCAGTTCGCCCGAATCGACGTCGAGGCTCACGTCGCGCAGGGCGTGGAAGTCGCCGAAGCGTTTGCTGACGTTGCGGATTTCAATGCTCATGATCTTTTCTCCTCAGGCCGCGACGGCGGGTTGCGGCCGTTCCGGCGGCAGTTCGGCGATGGCCTTCATTTCGCGTTCGTGGCGCCATTCGATGACCGACTTGATCACCAGCGTGACCAGCGCCAGGATGGCCAGCAGCGAGGCCACCGCGAAGGCGGCGACCGACTGGTACTCGTTGTAGAGCACTTCGACGTGCAGCGGCATGGTGTTGGTCTGGCCGCGGATGTGGCCCGACACCACCGACACCGCGCCGAACTCGCCCATGGCGCGCGCGTTGCAAAGGATCACGCCGTAGAGCAGCCCCCACTTGATGTTGGGCAGCGTCACGCGCCAGAAGGTCTGCCAGCCCGTCGCGCCGAGCACGATGGCGGCTTGCTCTTCGTCGGTGCCTTGCGCCTGCATCAGCGGAATGAGTTCGCGTGCGATGAAGGGAAAGGTCACGAACACGGTGGCCAGCACAATGCCGGGCACCGCGAAGATGACCTTGACGTCGTGTGCCGCGAGCCACGGGCCGAACCAGCCCTGCGCGCCGAAGATCAGCACGTAGATCAGGCCGGCGACCACCGGCGAGACCGCAAAAGGCAAATCGACCAGCGTGGTGAGAAAGGCCTTGCCGCGGAACTCGAACTTGGCGATGGCCCATGCGGCCGCCACGCCGAACACCAGGTTCATCGGCACCGCGATCGCGGCCGTGATCAGGGTGAGGCGGATCGCGCTCCAGGCATCGGGTTCCTTGAGCGCTTCGATGTAGGCGTTGATGCCCTTGCGCAGCGCCTCGGTCGCCACCGCGGCCAGCGGCAGCACGAGGAACAGGAACATGAAGGCCAGCGCCAGGCCGATCAGGGTCCAGCGCACCCAGGCCGATTCGGTGGTGCCGGCCTGCGCGCGGCGAATCGTTCTCGATGAAGCCGCGCTCATGCCGATGCCCCCCTGCGGCGCTGCCAGGCCTGCAGGCCGTTGATGACCAGCAGCAGCAGGAACGAAATGACCAGCATCACCAGCGCGACCGCGGTGGCGCCCGCGAAGTCGTACTGCTCCAGCTTGCCGATGATGATCAGCGGCGTGATCTCGGAAATCATCGGCATGTTGCCGGCGATGAAGATCACCGAGCCGTACTCGCCGATCGCGCGCGCGAAGGCCATCGCGAAGCCGGTCAGGAGCGCCGGCGTGATCGAAGGCAGGATCACCTTGGTGAAGGTCTGCAGCCGTGTCGCGCCGAGGCTGGTCGCGGCCTCTTCGAGTTCCTTCTCGGTGTCTTCCAGCACCGGCTGCACCGTTCGCACCACGAAAGGCAGCCCGATGAAGATCAGCGCGATCACCACGCCGGCCGGCGTGAAGGCCAGCTTGATGCCCATCGGTTCGAGGAACTGGCCGATCCAGCCGTTGCCGGCGAGCAGCGCGGTCAGCGAAATGCCGGCGACGGCCGTGGGCAGCGCGAAAGGCAGATCGACGAGCGCATCGACAATGCGCTTGCCGGGAAACTTGTAGCGCACCAGCACCCAGGCCACGAGCAGACCGAACACCAGGTTGACCAGCGCGGCGATCAGCGAGGCGCCGAAGGTGAGCCGGTACGAGGCCATCACGCGCGGCGCGGTCACCGCCACCCAGAACTGCTCCCAACTCAGGGTGAAGGTCTTGAAGACCAGCGCCGACAACGGGATCAGGACGATCAGGCTCAGGTACAGGATCGAGAAGCCGAGCGTGATGTGAAAGCCCGGCAGCACGCGCCGCGAGGCGCCCGTGTTCCCTGCACGCGCAAGCGGCGCCGCCGCGGACGGCAGCGCCGAAGAGATGGCACCGCTCATCGTGCCCCCACGCTCTGCACTAACGTGTCATCGCTGCCCCCCGAGGGGGCTTTCGCTTGCTTGAAGCGGTTCGGCGCGGCGCTCATTTATTTGCCGCCGGGCGTATAGAGCTTGTCGAATTGCCCGCCGTCGTTGAAGTGCACCTTCTGCGCTTCGCTGAGGCTGCCGAACAGCTCCTGCACGGTGAAGAGCTGCAGCGGCTTGAAGGTCGCCGCGTACTTCTTGAGCACCGCATCGGAGCGCGGGCGCAGCGCGTGCTTGGCCGCGATTTCCTGCGCTTCGTCCGAATAGAGGTAGTCGAGGTAGGCCTTGGCCAGTTCGCCGGTGCCCTTCTTCACCACCGTGCGCTCGACCACGGCCACCGGGTTCTCGGCCAGGATACTGATCGAGGGGTACACCGCATCGACCTTGCCGGCGCCGAACTCGCGGTCGATGGAGACCACTTCCGATTCGAAGGTGATCAGCGCGTCGCCGATGTTGCGCTGCAGGAAGGCGGTGGTCGCATCGCGGCCGCCGCGCGCGAGAATGGGCACGTTCTTGAACAGCTTGCCGACGAACTCGGCCGCTTGCGCGTCGCTGCCGCCCTTCTTCTTCACGTAGCCCCAGGCGGCCAGGTAGGCATAGCGGCCGTTGCCGCCGGTCTTGGGGTTCACGATCACGACCTGGGTGCCGGGCTTGACGAGATCGTCCCAGTCCTTGATGCCCTTCGGGTTGCCGTTGCGCGTCAGGAACAGCATGGTGGACGTGGTGGGTGCCGCATTGTTCGGGAAGCGCTTGGCCCAGTCCTTGGCGACCACGCCGGCGTTGGCGAGGAACTCGATGTCGGTGCTGGTGTTCATCGTCACCACGTCGGCCTCCAGCCCGTCGGCCACGGCACGCGCCTGTGCGCTGGAGCCGGCGTGCGACTGGTCGATCTTGACCTCCTTGCCCGTGGTCTTCTTGTAGTTCGCCACGAATGCGGCGTTGTAGTCCTTGTAGAACTCGCGCGCCACGTCATAGGACACGTTGAGCAGGGTCTGGGCCGAGGTCGCGCCGGCAGCGGCGAGCGCCAGGGCGCCGAGGATCGTCTTGATGGTTCTGGAGGTCATGGTCTTGCTTCGAGTTGGGGACGGCCGGCCATCAGGGGCGTGGGCTCGTCCGTCAGCGATTGGAGCAGAGCCAGGCCCAAAGGCCAGTCGCCATGCCCCGAATCGATGTTGATGTGGCCGGCATTCTGCATGCGAACGAATTCGCTGCCCCAGGCGCGGGCATAGGCGCCGGCCAGGCGCACCGGGCAATAAGGGTCGTTGCTGCTGGCCACCAGGATGCTGCGGTACGGCAGCCTGGCGTAGGGCACGGGCGCGAAATCCGACAGCACGGCGCGGCGCTCCGGGTCGGCCGGCGCCACCAGCAGGGCCCCGTGGATACGCGCGGCCGCCGTCTCGGACAGGTGCGTGGTCGTGATGCAACCCAGGCTGTGCGCGGCGATCACCACCGGGCCCGGGCTTTCCAGCACGAGCTTCTCGAGCGCGGCCACCCAGGCTGTGCGCTTCGGCGTCACCCAGTCGTCCTGCAGCACCCGCACCGCGCCCTGCATGCGTTCCGCCCACAGGCTTTGCCAGTGGCCGGGGCCGGAGTCGCGCCAGCCCGGAACGATGATGATGGTCGGCTTCGTCACGCAGCGCTTATCTGTTGGGCTGCGGCGTCAGGCGCAGGTACGGTCGGACGGCGTGAAGTTGGGGGCCGTATCGCCGAGTCGCAGGGTCGCCATGGTCGCTCCGAGGATGGATGGGAGCGCCGATTCTGCAAAGCATCGCTTCGATGACAAACGAATATCTACTTGTTTCGATATGGCGTTTGATGAATAAGGCCCTTCTCACACTGTGAGCCTGAAGCCCCCGGCGCCGATGTGCTCGGCGAAGAAGTCGATCAAGTGGCGAATCGCCGGCACCAGCGCCCGGCGCGAAGGAAAGACCGCATGCAGGATGCCCGGCGGCGGCCCCCAGCCGGGCAGCACCTCGACCAGGCGGCCCGCTTCGAGATCTTCCTTGCACATGTAGTCGGGCAGCATGCTGGCGCCGACGCCTTCCACCACCGCGAATTTCAGCGTCAGCAGGTCATCCGCCAGGTAGCGCGGCGTGTGCTGCATCGTGTGCATCGCCCCGCCGGGGCCTTCCAGGCACCAGCTGGCCCGCCCGTCGGCGGCCGACTGGGAGACCGTGTCCAGGCGCCCCAGCTCATCCACCGTCCGTACCGGGCCCTGGCGCCGGAGCTGGTCCGGGCTGGCCACCAGCACGCCCCGGGCAGTGGCGAACTGCTTGGCCACCAGCGTCGTGCTGTCCTCGATGACCGGCCGTACGCGCAGCGCCAGGTCGATGCCCTCCTCGATCAGGTCGACGGCCCGATTCAGGATGCGCATCTCGATCTGCACCGCCGGATAGCGGAGGATGAACTGCGCCACCAGCACCCCGATGCCGCTCTGCGCCAGCGTGATCGGACAGCTGATGCGCACCACGCCGCGCGGCTCGGTCTGCACCTGCGCGATGGCTTCGGCCGCCGCCTCGGCGGCGTCGCGCATCGCGATGCTGTGCCGCAGGTAGAGCTCACCGGCCGGCGTCAGCGAGAGCCGCCGCGTGCTGCGCTGAAGCAGTTGCACACCCAGCCGCGCCTCGAGATCCGCCACGCGGCGCGACAGCCGCGACTTCGGCACGCCCAGCGCGCGGCCTGCCGCCGCAAAGCCGCCCCGCTCGGCCACCTCGGCAAAGAAAACCATGTCGTTGAGATCTTGCATGGCCACGATTGTCCTACCACCAGGACGATCTGTGTCAATTTTGCCGACTTATCAATCAGTCGACTCAAAAATAGACTATCTCCCATGCCGACCGCTTCCGTGCCGGCGCCAACATCGAAAGAGAGCGATAGATCATGAAACTGCTGCACATCGATTCCAGCGTCCTGGGCGACAACTCCGTCTCGCGTCAATTGACGGCCGAAGTGGTGGCCGAATGGCGCCGCAACCACGCGGGCACCGAAGTCGACTACCTGGACCTGGCGGTTTCCGCCCCCAGCCACCTCGATGCCCACTCCCTGGGCTTCCGGGCGCCGGCAGGCACCGAATTCACCGAACGCCAGCGCAACGAGAACGCCGTCTCCGAAAAGCTGGTGAGCCAGTTTCTCGCGGCCGACGTGGTCGTGATCGGCGCGCCGTTCTACAACTTCTCGATCCCGAGCCAGCTCAAGGCCTGGATCGACCGCATCGCGCAAGTCGGCCGCACCTTCAAGTACACCGAGAAGGGACCTGTGGGCCTGGCCGGCGGCAAGACGGTGATCGTCGCCATCACCCGCGGCGGCATCTACTCGACCAGCGAAGGCGGCCAGGCGATGGAGCACCAGGAAAGCTACCTCAAGGTGGTCCTGGGCTTCCTCGGCGTCACCGACGTGCGCTTCGTGCGCGCCGAAGGTCTGGCCATGGGCGAAGCGCCGAAGGCGGCCGCACTCGGCGCCGCCCGCGCCGACATCTCCACCGTGGCGGGCGAAGCCGCCAATCAGGACGTCGCCGCCCTCGCCGCCTGAGGCATTGCAGAAGACCTATGCGTGGCTCTTGATCCAGGCCACGTATTTGTCGACCCAGGTCTGCAGAAACTTCTTGGTGCCGCCCTCGGCGATGTGGCCCTTGTCGTCGAACAGGCCTTCCTTGTTCTGGAGGAAGGCTTCGGGCTGGCCCAGCGTGGGCACGTCGAGGTAGGCCAGCACGTTGCGCAAGTGCTGCTGCGCGACCGCGGTGCCGATGGCGCCGACCGACACGCCGATCACGCCGGCCGGCTTGCCGGCCCAGGCGCTCTGGCCGTAGGGCCGCGAGGCATTGTCGATCGCATTCTTGAGCACGCCGGGCAACGAGCGGTTGTATTCCGGGGTCACGAACAAGAGGCCTTGCGACGCGGCGATTTCCGATTTGAGCCGCTTGACCGCGGGCGCCTGGTTGCCGTCGTCGTCCTGGTTGTAGAGCGGCAGGTCGTCGATGCGCAGGTGCTCGAAATTGAAGTCCGAGGGTGCGAGGTGCGCGATCGCGAGTGCGAGCTTGCGGTTGAACGAATCCTTGCGCAGGCTGCCGACGATGACGGCGATTCGGGTCTGGCTCATGAAAACTCCTTTTGAACGGGGTTGACGGGAAGCGCCAGGAATTATCCGAAGCGCCTATGACCTTTTCCGGAAAAGCCCAATCACGGCAGCCGGTGCTGCGGCGCGTTCTGCAGGCTCGCCTGCGTCACGCTGGCGCCGGCCGGCACGTCGTCGATGATCCAGACGTTGCCCCCGATGGTCGCGCCCTTGCCCAAGGTCACGCGGCCCAGGATGGTGGCGCCGGCATAGATCACCACGTCGTCTTCCACGATCGGATGGCGCGGCAGGCCCTTCTGCAGGTTGCCGTCGACATCGGTCGGAAAGCGCTTGGCACCCAGCGTCACGGCCTGGTAGAGGCGCACGCGCTTGCCGATCACCGTGGTCTCGCCGATCACGACGCCCGTGCCGTGGTCGATGAAGAAGCCGGCGTCGATCTGCGCGCCCGGATGGATGTCGATGCCGGTCTGTCCGTGCGCGAGCTCGGCCACGATGCGTGCCAAGAGCGGCAGGCCCAGGTCGTAGAGCTGGTGCGCGAGGCGGTGATGGATCATCGCCAGGATGCCGGGGTAACACAGCAACACCTCGTCGACGCTGCGCGCGGCCGGGTCGCCCTGGTAGGCGGCGATCACGTCGCCGTCGAGCAGGCGGCGAATGCCGGGCAGCGCGGCTGCGAAAGCGCGCACCGCCTCCTCCGCCTCCGCATCGATCTCGGCCGCATCGCGCGGCTGGTGTCGCGCGTTGTAGCGCAGCTCCAGCCGGGCCTGCGTCAACAGCGACTGCAGGGACGAGTCCAGCGTGTGGCCGACGTAGAAGTCCTCGCTCTCGTGCCGCAAGTCGGGCGGCCCAAGCCGCATCGGGAACAGCGCGCCTTTCAGCGATTCGACGATGCCGGCCAGCGCATCACGCGAGGGGAACTCGCGACTGCCCGGTTCGCGCGAACGCTTCTGGGAATCGCGCCATTCGTCGCGCACCTCGTGCAGCGCGCTGACGATTTCACTTACATCGAATCCGGCCATGGCTTGCTCCTTGTTTCCGCACATTGTTGCGGCATCGGGAGCAAACGCGGCGTCGGAAGGGTTTAGAGCTTGGCGATGGACACTTCGGTCGATTTCACCAGCGCGACCACGTCGGAGCCGGGCTTGAGCTGCAGCTCGTCGACCGAGCGCGTGGTGATGACCGAGGTCACGATGCCCCAGGCGGTCTCGACGTCGACTTCGGAGACGACGTCGCCGCGGATGATCTCGCGGACCTTGCCCTTGAACTGGTTGCGGACGTTGATGGCTTGGATGGACATGGAGGGACTCCTGTTGAAAAAGAAGGAAGAAGAAGATCAGACCGCCCAGCGCAGGACGTGCGCCGGCCCGTCGGCCCAGCGCGTGTCGTTGGCCGGCTCGCCATCGGGTTTCTGCAGCACGCGGTCGAGGATGCGTTTCTCGATCGCCGCGAAAGCCGGATCGCCCTGCGAGCGCGGCCGCGCGAGCGCGATGTTTTCGTCCAGCGCGATGCGGCCGTCCTCGATCAGGATCACGCGGTCGGCCAGCGCCACGGCTTCCTGCACGTCGTGCGTGACCAGCAGGGCGGTGAAGCGGTGACGCTGCCACAGGTTCTCGATCAGGCGATGCATCTCGATGCGCGTCAGCGCATCGAGCGCGCCCAGCGGCTCGTCGAGCAGCAGCAGCCGAGGGTGATGCACCAGCGCACGCGCCAGCGAGACCCGCTGGCGCTGCCCGCCCGACAGGCGCGCCGGCCACTCGGCCTTGCGGTCGGCCAGGCCGACCTGCGCGAGCACTTCGTCGCCGCGCACGCGCGCCGCCGTCGGCAGGCCCAGCGTGACGTTCTCGAGCACGCGGCGCCACGGCAGGAGGCGCGCCTCCTGGAACATGATCCGCGTGTCGTCGTGCAGCCCGTCGACGGGCTTGCCGTCGGTGTAGAGGCCGCCTTCGGAGGCTTCCTCGAGGCCCGCGATCAGGCGCAGCAGCGTGCTCTTGCCGCAGCCGCTGCGGCCCACGATGGCGATGAACTGGCCCGGCTCGATCGTGAGCTGCGTGTTGCGCAGCACCTCGCGCGTGCCGTAGCGCTTGTGGAGACCGCGCGCTTCGAGCCGCACGCCGGCAAAGCCTTGCTGGAGGATGGCGCTCATGTTTTTTCAGACTCCGGGGTTGAACAGCGCCACGTCGAGCGCATTGAGTTTCTTGGGCAGGAGCTTCTCGGCGAAGAAGGCATCGGCGATGCGCTGCTGCTCGGCCAGGCCGCCAACCACCACCGGACGCACCGCGTAGCTGCGCCGCGCATTGGCATGCTCGACCGTGGCGGTATCGAGCCCCCACACTGGCGCCAGCAGGGCGGCCGCTTCCGCGGGCTTCTGCTTGACCCAGAGGCCGGCCTTGTGCAGTTCGCCGTAGAGCACGCGCAGCACGTCGGGACGCGCGTTCGCGAACGGCGTTCCGGCCAGGTAGTAGCGCTGGTACGACGCGATGCCGGTGCCGTCCGCCAGCACGCGCAGCTTCGACTGGCGCTGCGCCGCGGAGAGGAACGGGTCCCACACGACCCAGGCATCGATCGCACCGCGCTCGAAAGCGGCTCGGCCGTCGGCCGGCGTGAGGTACGCGGGCTCGATGTCCTTGAACGAGAGGCCGGCCTTGTCGAGCGCGGCGATCAGCAGGTAGTGCACGCCGGCCGCCTTGGCAAAGCCGACCTTCCTGCCCTTGAGATCGGCCACCGACTGGATGGGCGAATCGGCCCGCACGACGATCGCCTGCGCGGCCGGAGACGGCGCCTCCTGCGCGACGAAGGTCAGCTTCGCGCCCGCGGCCTGCGCGAACACCGGCACGGTGTCGGCCACGTCGGCGCTGAAGTCGAGGTTGTCGAGATTGAGCGCTTCGAGCAACGGCAGGCCGCTGGTGAACTCGTGCCAGCTGATCTTGACGCCCAGCGGCGCGAGCTGCCGCTCCAGCGTGCCCTGGGTCTTGAGCACCACGGTCAGCGTCGACGACTTCTGGTAGCCGATGCGGATCGTGGACGGGGCCGCGCCTTGCGCATAGGCCATGCCACCGGCCAGTGAAGCCAATGCGCCGAGCGCGGCGCGCCGAGTGAGAGAAGTCATCTCGCCCTCCTCCTTCATTTCGCCGCCTGGTAGCCCGGATGCCAGCGCAGCCACCAGCGCTCCAGCCCGCGGGCGAACACGTCGGCCAGCTTGCCGAGCAACGCATAGAGCAGGATGCCCACCAGCACGATGTCGGTCTGCAGGAACTCGCGCGCGTTCATCGTGAGATAGCCGATGCCGGCCTGTGCCGAGATGGTTTCGGCCACGATCAGGATCACCCACATGAGGCCGAGCGAGAAGCGCAGGCCCACCAGGATCGAGGACAGCGCACCGGGCAGGATCACCTCCTTGTAGAGCTGCCAGCGCGAGAGCCCGTAGGTGCGGCCCATCTCGATCAGCTGCGGGTCCACGTTGCGGATGCCGTGGAAGGTGTTGAGATAGATCGGAAAGAACACCGACACCGAGATCAGGAACAGCTTGGCCGATTCGTCGATGCCGAACCAGAGGATCACCAGCGGAATGAGCGCCAGCGCCGGGATGTTGCGCACCATCTGGATGGTGGAATCGAGCAGGGTCTCGAAGAACTTGACCGAGCCGGTGAGCAGGCCCAGCGCAAGGCCGAGCCCGCCGCCGATGGCCAGGCCCGACAAGGCCCGGCCGGCGCTCACCTTCACGTGGGTCCACAGTTCGCCCGAGACGGCCAGCGCCCACGCGGCCTTGACCACGTCGATCGGCGCCGGCAGCACGCGGGTGGAGAGCCAGCCGAGCGACGAGGCGATCTGCCACGCGACGATCAACCCCACGGGCACGAGCCAGGGCACGAGGCGCTTGGCGACCCCGAGCCCGAAGGCTTGCGCCGAGCCCAGCGAAGGTGCCGCGACCGGCAATGGCTGCACTTGTTCAGTCATGAAGAGAGTCCTTTGCCTTGATCAGCTTTGCGAAACGAGGCGCGAAGGCGCATCGAGATTGGCGACGACCTCGCCGAAGGGACCGGTCAGCGCCCCGCCCGGCAGGCTCGGGCGCCGCTTGCGCGGCAAGAGCGGGAACACCAGCTCGGCGAAGCGGTAGGACTCTTCGAGGTGCGGGTAGCCCGAGAGGATGAAGTTGTCGAGGCCCAGCGCCGCGTACTCCTCGATGCGCGCCGCCACCGTCTTCGCATCGCCCACCAGCGCCGTGCCGGCGCCGCCGCGCACCAGACCCACGCCGGCCCAGAGGTTGGGCGAGATCTCGAGCTCGGCCCGCGTGCGCCTGGCACCACCAGCGTGCAAGGCGGCCATGCGGCGCTGGCCTTCGGAGTCCATGCGTGCGAAGGCGGCCTGGGCGCGGATCACGGTGTCGTCGTCGACGCGGCTGATCAGTTCTTCGGCGGCTTTCCACGCCGCGTCCGCGGTCTCGCGCACGATCACGTGCAGGCGGATGCCGAACTTCACCGTGCGGCCCTTGCGTGCGGCGCGCTCGCGGATGTCGGCAATCTTCTTCGCGACTTCGGCCGGCGGCTCGCCCCAGGTCAGGTAGGTATCGACCTGTTCCGCCGCGAGCTCGTGCGCCGCCGCCGAGGAGCCGCCGAACCACACCGGCGGATAAGGCTTCTGCGTCGGCGGGTACAGCAGCTTCGCGCCCTTCACGCTCAGATGCTTGCCTTCGTAGTCGAAGCTCTGGCCTTCATGACTGCGCGCGATGATCTCGCGCCAGATGCGGATGAACTCGGCCGACTGCTCGTAGCGCGCTGCATGGTCGAGAAAGACGCCGTCGCCCTCGAGCTCGGACTGATCGCCGCCGGTCACCAGGTTCACGAGCACGCGCCCGCCCGAGAGCCGGTCGAAGGTCGCGGCCATGCGCGCGGCCAGGCTGGGCTGGTGCAGCCCGGGCCGCACCGCGACCAGAAACTTGAGTTGCCGCGTCGCGCCGACCAGGCTGGCCGCGATCACCCACGGGTCCTCGCAGGAGCGGCCGGTGGGGATCAGCACGCCCTCGTAGCCGAGCTGGTCGGCCGCGCCGGCAACCTGCTGCAGATAGGCCAGGTCGACCGGGCGCGCGCCCTCGGTGGTGCCGAGGTAGCGGCTGTCGCCGTGGGTGGGAAGAAACCAGAAGACTTGCATGGTGTGATCTCGATCAGATGGCGAAGAGAAAGCGCCGCAGGCCCCACGCCAGTGCCGTGGTCCGAAGCACCCGCACTGCGCGAAGCCGCAACAGCGCGCTGTCAGGCAATACCGGCGGCCGCTGCATCGAGCACGTTGATCTTCTTGGGGATCAACCCGAGCGAGAAAAAGGTGTCGGCGATCTTCTGCTGCTCCGCCAGGACCGCCTTGGTGATCGGCCTCGTGCCGTAGTTCGCGCGCCCCACCACGACGTCGACCACCGGCTGCGGAATGCCCCACAGCTGCGAAAGCTCGGCCGCGAACGCGCTCTTGTTGGTCTGGCCCCATTGCTCGACCCGGTCGATCTCCTCGGTCAGGATCCGGATCACGTCGGCGTTCTTCTCTGCATAGCCGAGCGAGGAGAAGTAGTAGGCGCGGTTGCCCACCACATCCGTGGCGTCGGCGAGCACCTTGGCTTCGAGCGTCTTCTCCGCCGCGGCCAGGAACGGGTCCCAGATCACCCAGGCGTCGATCGAACCCTTCTCGAAGGCGGCGCGCGCATCCGAGGGCGGCAGGAAGGCGAGGTTCACGTCGCCGTAGCCAAGGCCGTGCTTCTCCAGCAGCTTGACCAGGAAGTAGTGGACGTTGCTGCCCTTGTTGAGTGCGACCTTTTTACCCTTGAGGTCGGCCACCGAACGGATCGCCGATCCCTTGGGCACCAGCACCGCTTCCGATTGCGGGCGCGGCACGGTCGCCGCCACATAGGCCAGCGGCGCACCCGCGGCCTGCGCGAAGATCGGCGGCGCTTCGCCGACGTCGCCGAAGTCGATCGAGCCGACGTTGAGCGCCTCAAGCTGCACCGGCCCGGCCGTGAACTCGGTCCACTTGAGCGAGACCTTGAGCGGCGCCAGCCGCTTCTCCAACGTGCCGCGGCCCTTCAGCAGGCTCAGCACGCCTTTCTGATGGCCGATGCGCAACTGCCGCGCCGGCGCCTGGGCAAGTGCCGCCAGCGAAGGCAAGGCGATCGCGGCCGCGGCGCCCTGGACCAGTTGGCGGCGCTTCGATGAATGCAATGTCATGGTGATGCTTTCGATGGATGGAGCCAGCGGCTCAGGTGGCGGTAATGAAGCCGACGATCAGCGCAATGGCGGCGACCACGACCACGCTGATGGCGAGGTCGCGCAGCGCGCGCCACAGCGGACGCGGCGGCGCATCGATGGCAAGGTCTTCGGTGCTGACAGGGTTCATGGCGGATGTCTTTCAGGCGTGAGTTGTCCCGCGCCGCGCGCCGGCGGCGAAAAACCAATGTGGAAAAAGAAGGTGGTGGCGCTCTCGCGCCGGGCCGGCCGGCCCGGGCTCAGACGCTACATCGCACGCGCGAGAAGGGCACCGGCTCGAAGCCGCTGGTGGCGGGCAGCTTGAGCCCTTCGCTCGCCAGCGTCTCCACCGCATCGTCGAGCCGCTGGGCGAGCTCCTGCTGCAGCTGGTACGCGCCCTCGGGCTGCAGCGTGACCTGGCCGTCGGTCGCATACACGCCGGGCAGGATGTGCCGTGCCGCGAGCGACTGCAGCACGGGCCGCAGCGCGTAGTCGAGCGCCAGCATGTGGTGCGGGCTGCCGCCGGTGGCCAGCGGCAGCACCGTCTTGCCCTTGAGCGCGGACTGCGGCAGCAGATCCAGAAAGACCTTGAGCACGCCGCTGTAGGCCGCCTTGTAGACAGGCGTCGCGATCACGATCACGTCGGCGCGCCGCACCTGTTCGACCGCATGCTGCACGGTGGGATGCGAAGCCTCGCCCAGCAGCAGCGCATGTGCTGCCAGCTCGCGGATCGCGAGACGATCGGCCGGCACGTCGCGCAGCGCGAGCCGCGCGGCCACCGCATCGAGCAGCACGGCCGAGCGCGAAGGCGCCGACGGGCTGCCGGCAATCAGGAGAACAGTCACGATTGCTTTCGTTCGAAGGTGGTTCTTTTTCAGGGGGCCGCCGCGCCCGGCCGCCCGAAGCGGCCGGGCCCGCCCCCGGTAGGGGGTTGGCGTACCGACACGAAGTGCGGGGAGCCTGGGGGCGAGCTGGTTACTTCTGCTTCGCCGTGTAGATCTGGTCGAAGGAGCCACCGTCCGCGAAGTGCTCCTTGTCCGCCTTGGCCCAGCCGCCGAAGGCCTGGTCGATGGTGAACAGCGTGAGCTTGGGGAACTGCTTCTCGTACTTGGCCTTGGCCTTGTCGGAGGTCGGGCGGTAGTAGTTGCGGCCGGCGATGTCCTGCCCTTCGTCGGAGTAGAGGTACTTGAGGTATTCCTCGGCCACGGCGCGCGTGCCCTTCTTGTCGACCACCTTGTCGACCACCGTCACCGTGGGCTCGGCCAGGATGCTGACCGAGGGCACGACGATGTCGAACTTGTCGGGGCCGAATTCCTTCAGCGCCAGGAAGGCCTCGTTCTCCCAGGCCAGCAGCACGTCGCCCACGCCGCGCTGCACGAAGGTGATTGTCGAGCCGCGCGCACCCGTGTCGAGCACCGGCACGTTCTTGTAGAGGCTGCCGACGAACTCGCGGGCCTTGGCGTCGCCGCCGTACTTGCGCTTGGCGAACTCCCATGCGGCCAGGTAGTTCCAGCGCGCGCCGCCCGAAGTCTTGGGGTTGGGCGTGATCACCTGCACGCCGGGCTTGGCCAGGTCGTCCCAGTCCTTCAGTCCCTTGGGGTTGCCCTTCTTCACGAGGAAGACGATGGTCGAGGTGTACGGTGCCGAGTTGTGCGGCAGGCGCTTCTGCCAGTCGGCCTTGACCAGGCCGCCATGCTTGACCAGCGCGTCGGTATCGCCGGCCAGCGCCAGCGTGGCGACGTCGGCGTCGATGCCGTCGATGATCGAGCGCGCCTGCTTGCCGGAGCCGCCGTGCGACTGCTTGATGCTCACGTCCTGTCCGGTCTTGCCCTTCCAGTACTTGGCGAAGGCCTTGTTGTAGTCGACGTAGAGCTCGCGCGTCGGGTCGTAGGACACGTTGAGCAAGGTCACGCTTTGCGCGAACGACGGCAATGCCGTCAGGGCGATGCTGGCGGCAGCGGCGGCGCCTAGGGAAAGCTTGATAAAGTCGCGGCGAAAGCTCATGGTCTTGTGCTCAGGAGGGCATAACAGTGAAGCTGCGAATTCTGAAGAGCGCATAAAGAAACTGGAACGACCGAGTTCTCAGTTCTAAATAGCGAAATCAACTAAGCAACCCACACGAAGGCAATCCAAATGGCACGCATGGTCCAGTGCATCAAGCTCGGCAAAGAGGCCGAAGGGCTCGATTTCCCGCCCTACCCCGGTGAACTCGGCAAACGCCTGTGGGAGAACGTCAGCAAGGAAGCCTGGGCCGCCTGGCTCAAGCAGCAGACCATGCTGGTCAACGAGAACCGGCTGAACCTGGCCGATGCCCGTGCCCGCCAGTACCTGGCGCGCCAGATGGAGAAGCACTTCTTCGGCGAGGGCGCTGACGTCGCGCAGGGCTACGTTCCCCCGACGAACTGATCGCCTGCCCGCGCCATGACCGAGCCGGTCGATTGGCGGGCCGACGGCGTGCCGCAGAGCGCGCGCTTTGGCGATATCTACCACTCCGAAAGCGGCGCGCTGGCGCAGGCCCGGCATGTGTTTCTGGCCGGCTGCGGCTTGCCTGAGGCCTGGGCCGGGCACCCGCAATGGCGGATTCTCGAAACCGGCTTTGGCCTCGGCCTCTCTTTTCTGACAGCCTGGCAGGCTTGGCGAGCCGATCCTCAGCGCCCGCGCCTGCTGCATTTCGTCTCGGTCGAAGCGCACCCGGTGTCGCGCGACGATCTGCTGCGCGCCGCCGCGGCCTATCCGGAACTTGCCCCGCTGGCCGCCGCACTGGGGGCGCAGTGGTGGGGCCTGTTGCCCGGCTTCCATCGACTGGTCTTCGACGAAGGCCGCGTGCTGCTCACGCTGTGCATCGGCGATGTGCAGGCCATGCTGCGCACGCAGCAGCACTTCGAGGCCGACAGCATCTTTCTGGACGGCTTCAGCCCCGAGCGCAATCCGCAGATGTGGTCGCCCGAGACACTCAAGGCCGTGGCACGTTTTGCGCGGCGCGGCACCCGCATCGCGAGCTGGACCATCGCGCGGACGGTGCGCGACGCGCTGGCGCAGCGCGGCTTCCAGCTCCGCAGGGCGCCCGGCCTGCCGCCCAAGCGCGATTGCCTGCAGGGCGTGTTCGAGCCGGCCTGGCAGATTCGGCGCCGCGCGCCGCTGCCCGCGCCCATCGCGGCGCCGGGGCGCTGCGCGGTGATCGGTGCGGGACTGGCCGGTGCAGCCGTGGCAGCCAGCCTGGCGCGGCGCGGCTGGCAGGTCACGGTGCTGGATGCCGGCGATCGCCCGTCGGCCGGGGCCTCGGGCCTGCCCGTCGGCGTGCTCGCGCCGCATGTGTCACCCGACGACGCGCTGCTGTCGCGCCTGACCCGCGCCGGCGTGCGAGCCACGTGGCAGCAGCTCGAGGCGCTGCTGGCGGAAGGCAGGGATTGGCGGGCCTGCGGCGTCCTCGAACGGCGCGCCGCGGGCCAGGATCGCCTGCCCGCCGACTGGACGGCCGAAGGCCCCAATGAATCGTGGCACGCCTCGGCCGCGCAGATTCGCGAAACCGGACTGCCGGCCGATGCGCCTGCACTCTGGCATGCGCGCGGCGGCTGGGTGCGGCCGGCGCGGCTGGCTCAGGCCTGGCTGGCGCAGCCCGCCATCGAACTCGCCACCGGACGGCGCGTGGCACGCATCGAAGCACCGCAACCCGGGCTCGCCTGCTGGACGCTGCACGACGCCCAAGGCGCCCTGCTGGCCGAAGCCGAACGCGTGGTCATCGCCGCCGGCTTCGAAAGCCGTGCGTTCGCGCCCGCGCTGGCGCTGCAGCCCGTGCGCGGCCAAGTCGCCTGGGGGCGCATGGACGACGGCACGCGGCTGCCTCGCGTGCCGATCAACGGCGACGGCCATCTCATTGCGCATGTACCCGACGCCGATGGCGCGCTCTGGCTCACGGGCGCCACCTTCGACCGCGACAGCAGCGATGCCGCGCCACGCGGCGCCGACACCGAATCGAACCGCGAGCGGCTCGCCAGGCTCCATCCCGATGCTGCGCTGCAGCTCTCGTCGGCGTTCGAGCGCGGCGACGCGAAGGCATGGGCCGGCGTGCGCTGTGCGTCGGGCGACCGCCGGCCGCTGGTCGGCCCACTCGACCCGGCATCGTCGCAGGGCGTGTGGCTCTGCACCGCGATGGGCTCGCGCGGCCTCACATTCGCCGCGCTGTGTGCCGAACTGCTTGCGGCACAGTGGCACGGCGAGCCCTTGCCGCTTTCGGCATCGCAAGCGCGGGCCCTGGATGCGCAGCGTTCCAGCGCTCAGATGTTCGCCAGCGCCAGATAGTCCAACAGCGTCGAGCCGCCCAGCGTGGCGAAAGGCAGCAGCACCGCCTTGACCAGCGGCTGCTGCCAGAACGGGGCGAAGGCGCCCATGCGCAAGCTCTCGATGCGCGACTGCAGCAGTTCGAGCTGCTTGGGTGTGGCCTCGCCGGGCGCGGCCGGCGCCTTGGCGTTCGCCCGCATCAGCGCGTCCTTGACCAGGTCGAGCGCATGCCGGCGCGAGGCCTCGGCGGCAAGGCGCAGCGCCAGCGCGCAGCCCAGCGCGACGACCGCCCCGCCGACGGACAGGACGATGGTGCTCACCGGCATGGTCCACCGGTCGAACACCGCGCTCCTCGAGAGCAGCAGCAGCGAAATCACGATGAAGGGGTAGTAGATGAGGTGCGTGACGCTGCGCGTGCGCAGCGCGATGAACTGCAGGTCGACCCAGTTGTCCAGGTGGGCCCGCGGGATGCCGGTCTGCGCCTCGAACAGATCCAGCGTGGCTTCGGGCCAGTTCGCCGCCTGCTCGCGCAGGCCGCGCACGAAGCCGACGCAGAAGGCGGTCGCATCGACGACGAAGAACACCAGGAAGTACATCGCCACCAGCGACGGAATGCGCAGGCCGTCGTGCACCGCGAGGGACAGATCGCCGCGGTACGGCACGGAGCGCTCTTCGTCGAAGGCCAGCACGATCAGGTAGCTCCATGGCAGCGCCGCGGCCACATAGGCCGTGGTGCGCAACAGCCGCGCGCTGAGCCTGTTCTGCGCCACGTAGCGCTTCCAGAAGTCGAGCGCGGGTGCCAACATGCCGTGCGCGGCCTGCTTTGAGCGGCTGGCGGCGGGCACGAAGCGCATCGAGAACACCTGGGCCAGCTTCTGCCACCAGCGCAGCCGCGCCTGGGCCTCGCGCTGCTCGGCAATCAGTTCGCGGCGCGTGCGGCCCAGGTGGAATTCGCGCGTGATCTCGTCGAGGTTGCGCGTGAGCGCGCCCCAGCCCCGGAAGAGCAGGTACAGGCACAGCACCAGATTGAGCACGCGAATGGCTTCCGTCGGCCAGAGACTGATGCCTTCGAACGCAGTCAGCGGCTTGCCTTCGCGCGTGAGCCACTCGGCAAAGGGCTGCCAGTGGGCGGCCAGCCAGAGCGGCAGCTCGAGCTGCAGCAGCACGACAAGCACCGCCAGTGCCGCATAGCGCGCGAGCAGCGCGGAGCCGTCAGGTGCGCGGGCGACGAAGCGCCCCAGGAAGCGCCGTGCGCCGAGGCTGATGAAGAGCGCGGGCGCCCACAGGGCGAGCACGAGAAGGCTCGCGATCAGGACCAGCGTGGCCTCCCGCGGCATCGGATAGCGGGCCGATGCGGGCGGATGGACGTCTTCGCATGCGGTCCAGCCCTCGCCCCGGCACGGATTCGATGTGGCCTTCTGCGGGCCCTCGTTCGCCGGACGACCGTAGAACTCGAAGGCCTCGGTGCGGCCGATCTCGAAGATCCGCGGTGTCTTGAACCACCGGCCAACGGCCGCCTGCGATAACGGCCGCGTGGGATGCCGCGCGTCGTCCATGGCGATCCGTGTCGTCAGGAAGGTGGACACCTGGTAGCTGTCGCGAAACGGCGGTGCGCCGCCTTGCAGCTCGTCCCGGAGGCGCAGGCCGAAGTTGGAGGCGACGATGAGGTTGCGTGTCCAGGCCTGCTCGCGCGGATGCAGGAAGCGCGCATCCAGATCGGTGGTGAAGAAGATGGCGTTCGGAAACTCCGGCTTGAGCGCCTGCAGCACCAGCAGCTTGTCGTGCACATCGTTGCCCAACACGCCGATCGCGCGCAGACCCATGCCGTCGGCACTGGCGGCACGTACGCGTCGGTCCTTCTCGCGCATCTGCACGGCGAGACGGCGCAGGTAGTCGAACTGGCTCTGGCCTTCGGCGCGCTCGATGAAGGTACCGTCCTTGCGACGGGTCGCATCCTTGTCGCCTGGCGCCTGCTTGCCGCCGCTGGCGGAATCCGACGCGCCCTGGCCGCCCGCAGGCAGTTGGCCATCGAGTCCGCGCACATAGTTGAAAGAGTTGATGCAGAAACCGCGCTCGTTCGCCGCGGGCCGGAATTCGCGCCGCAGGCTGCGGCCGTACAAGGTGTCCCACTCGGCCACCACGGCGACATGGCTCGGCGCAGGGTCCGGCTTCTCCCCGTCGCTCGGACGGCAGGCTTTCCGGTAGGCCTCCACCTCTTGCTCCGCCGTCAGCGTCGGGGGCGGATCCGATTCGCCGCGGTCCGGCCCCAGCGCCTCGATCGTGAGCGGCCTCAGGCCGCGCAGCTCCAGTTCATCGATCAGCCTGGTGGCGAGACCTCCGTCGTTGCCGATGGTGCGCACCAGCAGCGCGCCCCTTGACTCGAAGAAGTCGGCAAGGCTCGACTCGGCGTCCGGGAGCAGGACATCGTCGGGCACGGTCGCGTACGGCGAATAGAAGCGCATCGGCGGCGCGGGCACCTTGCCCTTGAGGCTGGCCTTCGCCGCTTCGTCGATCATGGCCTTGAGCCCGTCCGAACCGTTCGGTCCAATGACGCGCCAGCTCGCGCCGGATTCGAGAAAGGGCCGCGCCAGTTCCGCCATCCGCGCGAACGGTGCATTGTCGAAAGCCTCGCTCCGAAGCCACATGACGAGCACGCGCCGAAGATCATCGTTGTTCCCGCGCGCATCCAGTGTGGGTTCGAACCACTCGTAAGGTATGGGCTCCTGCGATCTCGCGTACGGACCGGGACGAACCGGCGGCGGAAAGAAGTAGCCCAGATGTTCGGTATCGACGGGCGAGAGCCGGCTTGCGTTGAGGCCTGCTAGCACCGCATAGCGTCCTCGCCTGCGACTTTCCACGTTCTCCGAGTAGGGTCCGCCCGGCAGCATGACCGCGAGGATCTCCACCGGCTGCCTGGACCGGATCTCCCGGGCCAGGTCGGCGGCGGTGCGCCGCGCGTCGTCCGCCTCCGCCCTTTTCGCGTCGTTCTTCCTGGCCTCCACCCGGCCCTTGGCGACCGCGCCGAAGGGATCCTGCCAGAGCCGCGCGTCGACATCCTGCAGCGAGAAATGCTGCGCGAAGCGCGGTTCGCCGGCCGGCAGACGGGTGGTTTCGAGCGGTGCCTCGCGCACGAACAGCGCACCCGCGAGCAGCAGCATCACCGCGATGAGGCCGTTGCCTGAAAGACCGCCCAGCCCGGACTTGGAATCCTTTTCCATAGGACCCCCTTCGCTGTGCAGTCTAGGGACGCGCTTCGACTTCACAATGTGTCGTTCGGCGGAAAGCGCCCTCCAAACGGACGGTGTCTACCTCATACACGGTAGACAATTCGCCATGCCCATCCGCTACGACATCACCCACACCACGATCTACCGCTACAACCAGCCGGTGAGCTTCGGCCTGCATCGCGTGATGTTCAGGCCGCGCGACAGCCACGACCTGCGCGTGCTGGCCACCGACCTGCAGGTCAGCCCCGAGGCCTACGTGCGCATGATCCAGGACCCGCACTCCAATTCGGTGGCGCTGGTGCAGCCGATGGGCGAGGCGACCGAGTTGCGCATCGTCTGCGCCTTCACCATCGAGCACGTGCCGGCGCCGATGAACGAACTGCCGCTGGAACCGGCCGCCGAGTACCTGCCCTTCGCCTATTCGGTGCAGGAACGGCTCGACCTCGAACACTATCTGCGCCCGCACCACGACGATCCCGAAGGCACGCTGATCCGCTGGGCCCACCAGTTTCTCCACACCGACAAGCCCAACAGCACGCGCGAGGTGCTCACGCGCATGAATGCGCACATCGGCCGGAGCCTGACCTACGCGGCCCGCGACGAGGAAGGCACGCAGACGCCGCTGGAAACGCTGGCGCTGGGCAGCGGCAGCTGCCGCGACTACGCACTGCTCATGATGGAGGCCGCGCGCCGGCTCGGCGTGGCCACGCGCTTCGTCTCGGGCTATATCTACGATGCCGCGCTCGACACCGGCAGCGTCGAGCCGGGCTCATCCGTCTCCGGCGCCGGATCGACGCATGCCTGGCTGCATGCCTACCTGCCCGGCGCCGGCTGGGTCGCTTTCGATCCCACCAACAACCTTCTGATGGGCAGCGGCCAGCTGATCCGCGTCGGCGTGGCGCGCGACCCGTCGCAGGCCGCGCCGATCAGCGGCAGCTGGTATGGCAAGGCGGAAGCCTATGAAGGCCTGGAAGCGACGGTTCAGGTGAAGCGCACCGCGGGCTGAAGTTCGACTTTGGCAGGAGCGTGTCATGACACTGTGTTTTTATACAGATAACATGGAGCGCCCTCCAAGAAAAACCCAAGGCGCCCGGCCATGTCATTCCCTCATCTTCCGAGCCCTGCTCCCCGGCAAGTCCCTCGTCTCTTCCTGATCACGCCGACCTCGCGGCGCCCGCTTTCGAACCCCGCGCCCTCACCGCACACGGACATCCGGCGCCATGCGGCGCGCGTGATCGCGGTCACCGTGCGTCACTGGTGGCCCTGAGCGGCTCCAGCCCGGTCTGCGCCGCTGCCACCACCGCCTTGGTGAGACGGTCGAGCATCGGGATCTTCAGGCGCACGTGATGCCAGTAGAGCGGCACCCGCAGGTCCACGCCTGGCACCAGCTCGACCAGCGAGCCGTCGCGCAGCTGCGCTTCGACCAGGCTCGCCGGGTTCGTGCCCCATCCGATGCCCGCGACGCAGGCCGCCACGAAGGCCTGCGGCGAAGGCAGCCAGTGCCGCGGCGTTTCGACCGGCTTGCCGCAGGCCGCCCGCAGCCATTGCGCCTGCAGCTTGTCCTTGCGGTTGAAAACCAGGCTCGGTGCCGCGGCCAACGCCTGCGCGGTCACGCCGTCCGCGAAGTGCTTCTTCTTGAAGGCCGGGCTCGCGGTGGCGAAGTAGCGCATGTGGCCGAGCGGCACGCTGCGGCAGCCCTGGCCGGGCTTGGCGCTGGCGGTCACGGCGGCCAGCACGGCGCCGGTGCGCAGCCACTCGGCCGTGTGCTCCTGGTCGTCGAGGCTCAGGTCGAGCAGCGCCGGCTCGCTCGCGCTGAAGGCCGCGATCGCGGGGACGAACCAGGTGTCCAGGCTGTCGGCGTTGACCGCCACGCGCAAGGTGACGCGCTGATCGCCGGCGTCGAGCGTGCCGAGCGCAGGCATGGCGCGCTGCAGATCGCGCTCGAGCATGCCAACCTGCTCTACATGCCGGCACAGCCAGGCACCCGCCTCGGTCGCCACGCAGGGCGAGCCGCGCACGATCAGCGCAAGGCCCAATCGATCTTCGAGCAGCTTGACGCGTTGCGACACCGCCGACGGCGTCACGTGCAGCGCGCGCGCCGCCCGTTCGAAGCTGCCTTCGCGCACCACCTGCGCAACGGCGGCCAGGGACAGGTAGTCGAGCAATGAAGTATTCCTAATGCAGCCGCAGAAAAGTTAACTGGACTGATTCTGCCGCAGCGCCAATCATCGGCGCATGACCCCCTTCGCCTTCCCCGCATTCGCCACCGGCTTCGGCCTGACCCTGGGCCTGATCGTCGCCATCGGCGCACAGAACGCCTTCGTGCTGCGCCAGGGCCTGCGGCGCGAGCATGTGTGGCCGGTGATCCTGTTCTGCGCGCTGGCCGACACGGTGCTGGTCGCCGTCGGCGTGGTCGGCATGGGCCAGGTGCTCGACCGCCTGCCGCTCGTGGCGCCGGCGCTCACCGTCGGCGGCGCGCTGTTCCTGCTGGTCTATGCCGCCTTCGCCTGGCGGCGTGCGCTGCGCCCGGCTGCGCTGCATGCGGCCGCGGGCGGTGCGGGCCGGAACTCGCTGCGCCGCGTGATGACGCAGACCGCCGCCTTCACGCTGCTCAATCCGCACGTGTACGTCGACACGCTGCTCCTGGTCGGCGCCGTCGGCGCGCAGCAGGCCGGCCTCGGCAAGGGCGCCTTCGTGGCGGGCACCGCGCTGGCCAGCGCGAGCTGGTTCGCGGGGCTCGGCGCCGGTGCGCGGCTCTTGGCACCGCTGTTCGCGAAGCCGGTGGCCTGGCGCTGGCTCGATGCGCTCGTGGGCCTGGTGATGCTGGTGCTCGGCGTGGTGCTGGCCGGGCAGGCGGTCTCAGCGCTGCGGGGCTGAAGCGGCCCGGGCCTCGAGTTCGGCCACCAGGGCGCGCGCCTCGTCGCCTTCAGGAATCGGTCGGCCGCTGTCGCGCCATGCAACCGCACTCTTGAAGCCCTCGACCTCGGCCTGGCGGCGGAACCACATGCCTTCGGGGTTGTGGCGCGTGATGCCGTCGAACACGGTGGCGAACATCTGGCTCTGCTCCAGCCCCATCGAGAGCCAGACCTGGTTGACCACCAGCTTGTGCATCATCAGGTGCGAGCGCGGCACGCCGGCGATGCGCTCTGCCAGCTTCAGCGTGGCCGCGTCGAGCTCTTCGGCCGGCACCGCGAAGTTGGCGAGGCCCCATTCGGCGGCCTGCGTGCCGTCGATGGTGTCGCCGGTGAACATGAGCTGCTTGGCGCGCAGCGCGCCCAGCCGGTAGGTCCACATCGCGGTCGTCGGGCAGCCCCAGACGCGCGTGGGCATGTAGCCGATCTTCGCGTCCTCGGCCATCACCAGCAGGTCGCAGCACAACGCGATGTCGCTGCCGCCGGCCACCGCGTAGCCGTGCACCTTGGCGATGGTGGGCTTGGTGCAGCGCCAGAGCGACATGAAGTCCTCGGTGTTGCCCTTCATCGCGGCGTAGTCGAGCATCGGGTCCCACGGCGTCTTCTCCTGCCTGCAGGGATGGTCGGCCGTGCCGTCGTGTGGCTTGCCCTCGGCGTATTCGCCCAGGTCGTAGCCGGCGCAGAAGGCGCGGCCCGCGCCTTCGACCACGATCACGTGCACCTCGTCCTCGGCTTGCGCCCACTCGACCGCGTGGCGGATGTCCGCCGGCGTGGTGTTGCCGATGGCATTGAGCTTCTCGGGCCGGTTGAGCACGAGGCGCGCGATGCGCGGGTGCTGCGGGTCCTTGTCGATCAGAACGGTGTTGAAGGTGGGCATGGGTGTCTCCTTGTGGATTCGATCCTATGGCGGCGGCCCGCGCGGCGGTAGGCCTTCCGGCGATCCCGCGCATGCGCTACGGCCAACGCCTAAATCCAACGGTGGATGCGCAAGGCCGCCGATCGGCGTCTGATGTCATGACGGCGCAGCAAAGTCGCGGCCCACTCGACGACACATCAATTCAGGGTGACCACCATGTACCAGGGCGAACGCTTCAACGGATACAGCCATCTGCTCGGGCTGATGCTGGCCACGGCCGGCTCCGCCCTGCTGCTGGCCAAGACGATGCCGGTCAACGACCCGGCCAAGACGGCGAGCGCGCTGGTGTTCGCGCTGTCGATGGTGACGCTCTACGCGGCATCGGTCCTGTTCCACAGCACGCGCGGCCGCATGAAGCTGTTCTGGCAACGCGTCGACCACTGTGCGATCTACCTGCTGATCGCCGGCAGCTATACGCCCTTCGCCCTGGTCACGCTGCAGGGCGCCTGGGGCTGGGCGCTGCTGATCGCGGCCTGGAGCGCGGCGCTGTTCGGCATCGCCCGCGAGCTGCGGCCCGGCAACCCGCCTGCGCCCTCGCTGGCACTCTACCTGGGGATGGGCTGGCTCGGCGTGATCGCCGCCGTGCCATTGATCGCGCGGCTCGACAGCACCGGCCTCGCCTGGCTGATGGCCGGCGCCGTGCTGTACTCGGCCGGCACGATCTTCTACCGCAACCCCCTCGGCTGGCGCCATGCGCACGGCACCTGGCATCTGTTCGTGCTGGCCGGCACCGCGAGCCATTACGTCACGGTGGCGCACTTCGTGTTGTAGCAACGCGAGCCGCCTTGCGGGCGGCGGCAGTGCTTCGGGCTTGGGTAACATGCCTCGCCCAGAAGCATTCGCATGAAAAGCCAGAACTTCTCCTTCCACCACCCGATCGCGTTCTGGGCCGGTTGCATCGCCATCATCGGCGGCGTGCTCGCGCACGTGCCGATGTTCATGATGGGCCGGCACACGGGCTACCAGATGGTCGGCATGGAGATGGACGCCACCATGCTGACCGGCATGGCGATGATCCCGCTTGGCGTGCTCTTGGCCATGTACGGCCTGATGCCGCGCATCGCGCAGATGCACAAGAGCCTGCACGGCGACAGCCACCTGCAGTTCCATGTCGCCGACGGCGTGCCGCTGAACGGCGAACACTGGAAGCTGGTGATCGTGCTGGTGATCGCGCTGGCGGTCGACGTGCTGAAGCCCGCCACGCTGGGCTTCGTGATGCCGGGCATGACCACCGAGTACGAGATCAGCAAGCAGACTGCCGGCGTGCTGGCGCTGGTGGCGCTCACGGGCACGACAGTGGGTTCGGTGGTGTGGGGCCGGCTGGCCGACATCTTCGGCCGGCGCGCGGCCATCCTGCTGTCGGCGCTGATGTTCATCGGCACCGCGATCTGCGGCGCGATGCCGGCCTTCGGCTGGAACCTTGCCATGTGCTTCCTGATGGGCGCCTCGGCCGGCGGCCTGCTGCCGATCACCTTCACGCTGATGGCGGAAACCGTGCCCGCCGCGCACCGCGGCTGGCTGCTGGTGGCGCTGGGCGGCGTCGGCACCTCGGCCGGCTATCTGCTCGCGGCCGGCTCGGCCGCGCTGCTGGTGCCGGAATTCAGCTGGCGCGCGCTGTGGCTGCTGGGTTTGCCGACCGGCCTGGTGATCATCTTCCTGGGCCGCTACATCCCGGAATCGCCGCGCTTTCTTTCGAACGCCGGGCTCGACAACGAGGCTCGCGCGGTGCTGGCGCGCTTCGCCGGCACGGGCGCAGCGACGGCAGCGAATGCGCAGGCGGCCGTGGTCGTCGCCGAGCAGGAGCCACCGGCCGGCGGCATCGCGCAGCTGCTGCGCGGCAGCCATGCGCGCATCACCTGGGGCCTGATCGTCTGCGGCGTGGCCTGGGGCCTGGTGAACTTCGGCTTTCTGCTGTGGCTGCCGACCAACCTCGGCAGCATGGGCATGGACGCCACGGCCGCGAGCGCCCTGCTCGCGCGCTCGGCGCTGCTGGCGCTGCCCGGCATCGCGATCGTGATCTGGCTCTACCACCGCTGGAGCAGCATCAAGGCGCTGGTGCTGTTCATCGCACTCACGACCGCGACGCTGCTGGTGTTCTTCGGCCTTGGCCTGGCGCAGGTGCAGTCGACCTTGGCGATGGTGCTCACCACCGCCCTGCTGCTCGTGAGCTCGAGCGGCGTGATCGCGATGCTCATCCCCTATGCCGCCGAGATCTACCCGGTGCACCTGCGCGGCACGGGCTCGGGCGTGATCGCGGCCAGCTCCAAGTTCGGCGGCATCCTGGGCGCGGGCTTCGGCGTGCTGGGCGTGTTCGGCCACTTCACCGCCTCGGCCTTGCTGATTGCGGTGCCGATGGCGGTCGCGGCGCTGATGTTGATCAGGAGCGGCATCGAGACGCGCGGGCGCGGCCTCGAAGACATCCAGGACCTGCTGGATGCCGGGCGCGGGACGGCGTCTTAGACGCTCGATGTACATCTAAAGCAAACATTGCTTAAAAGTGTGAAGTTTTCGCGCCTCGAATCGGGCTGCTGTCTGCGAACCTCGCGACATGACCCATTCGAGTGCCGATCTCGCCCTTCTCGAAAGTGCCCTGGCCGCCGTGGAGCGGCTGCTGCTCGCGGAGGGCAGTCGCGCGAGTCCCGCGCAGTCCAGCCTTCACATCTGTCTCAACTCGGCCGCTGCGCTGCTGGATGCCAGCCGCTCCTTGATGCGAACGCCGCGTGTCGACGCCGCGCCTGACGAACTGGAGCACGAATGGAAGACGCTGATTGAGCTGACGAAATCAGCCAGCCGATCGGTCTATCGTGCGACGCTCATCATGGCAGCGCAGAGGAATCTCGTCGCGGCGCAGCTTCCACAAGCAGCACGCGACGATGCGACTGCGCACTGAGGGCCTTTAGCAATGGCCCTGATCTGCCCCCAATGCAAGACAAAGAATCGATCTGCCGCCAAGTTCTGCATCGAATGCATCGGCACGCTTCCCACTGCGTTCGCCAGCGCTGACGCGCCGCGCGCCAGCGCCGCGAATTCCCTGTTCGGTTTCATGCGGAGAGCCGAGCAGTCGCAGGGGCCTGCTGCCGTTGGCGCGGCCCCTGCAGTTGCCGAGGCAGCGCAAACTTTTTCCAAGGGGATGTGGGTCAGCATTGCTGCCCTCAGCGTCGCGTTGATCGTGGGGGCCGCGGGCTGGCTGGTGGCGGGTGCCGGCGGCTGGTATCTCTACACGGCGGGCAAGGCACAGGTGCATCCCGTTCGCACGGACCCTTCGGCGCAGACCGAACAACGTGCTGCCTCGCCCGCCGCCACGGCCGAAGCGCCTGCCATGGTCACGGAACCACAGACCGAAAAGGTGCAACTCGCGCCAACGAAAGCGCCGGATCCGGTCCGGGCGACAAGCGAGCCGGCACAGGCGAAGTCCGTCAAAGCTCCGCGCAGCGCGGCCGCCACCGCGCCCGGCCAGGCATGCTCGGGCATGAACTTCGTCGTGGCAGCCCGATGCATGGCCGCCCAATGCGAGAAAGCAGAGTTCAGGGCGCACGCACAATGCACCGCGGTGCGCCGGCAGCAACTTCTCGAAGAGCAAAAGAGAAATCCGGCTGCTCCGTAGCCCGCCCCTTGTCGACGGCGGCATCACGGCCACTCAGTGAGCGCCGGGCAAGACGCCGCCGGCCTTCCTAGAATCGACCGGTGTTCGACGCGCGGCAGCCGCCGCCGGCCTTATCCCGAATAAGCAACGCATCGCCCGGCAACCCGCATGGGGACTGGCGAATAAGCATATCCGCATAAGGCGCGAACCAAAAAATAGTTTGTTTCCATAAGGCGCGCTTTTACATTCCCCGGCTCGCGTTGACGGGCCGTGGACGCACCGCCTTCCAGCAACTGACACACGATGTACCAATACACAGATTTCGACCGCCAGTTCGTGCACCAGCGCGCCGCGCAATTCCGCGACCAGCTGGAGCGCTGGCAGACCGGCAAGCTCTCCGAAGACGAATTCCGGCCGCTTCGGCTGCAGAACGGCTGGTACGTGCAGCGCTACGCGCCGATGCTGCGCGTCGCGGTGCCCTACGGCGAACTCTCCAGCGCCCAGCTGCGCGTGCTGGCCCGCATCGCGCGCGAGTACGACGAGCCCGAAGCCGAGGTCTACAAGACTGCGCTGAAGACACAGGGCAAGCTCGGCACGCACAAGCTGCCCACGCACTACGGCCACTTCACAACGCGCCAGAACGTGCAGTACAACTGGATCCCGCTGGCCAAGTCGGCCGACGTGATGGACCTGCTGGCCTCGGTCGACATGCACGGCATCCAGACCAGCGGCAACTGCATCCGCAACATCACGAGCGACGAGCGTGCCGGCGTCGCGATCGACGAGGTGGCCGATCCGCGGCCCTTCGCGGAGATCATGCGGCAGTGGAGCACGCTGCATCCGGAGTTCGCCTTCCTGCCGCGCAAGTTCAAGATCGCGATCACCGGCGCGGCCGAAGACCGCGCCGCAACCGGCTGGCACGACGTGGGCCTCAAGCTCGTGAAGAACGAGGCCGGCGAGCTCGGCTTCCGCGTGCAGGTGGGCGGCGGCATGGGCCGCACGCCGATCATCGGCACCGTGCTGCGCGAGTTCCTGCCGTGGAACCAGATCATGAACTACCTCGAGGCCGTGGTGCGGGTCTACAACCGCTACGGCCGGCGCGACAACATCTACAAGGCGCGCATCAAGATCCTCGTGAAGGCCGAAGGCCAGCGCTACATCGACGATGTCGAGGCCGAGTACAAGCAGATCCTCGAGCACGACGGCGCGCCGCACACCATCACGCAGGCCGAGTACGACCGCGTGGCCGCCTCCTTCGTGCCGCCCACGCTCGCGACCCGCGTGTTCCAGAGCGCCGAAGAGACCGATGCCGAGCTGTGCGCGCAGGCGGCCGACGACGTGATGTTCGCGCGCTGGCTGCAGCGCAACGTGGCGCCGCACCAGAACCCGGCCCTGCGCGCGGTCACGCTCTCGTTCAAGCGCATCGGGCAGGCGCCCGGCGACGCCTCGGCCGACCAGCTCGATACCGCCGCACGGCTGGCCGACCGCTTCAGCGCCGGCGAGGCGCGCGTCACGCACGACCAGAACCTGCTCCTGCCCTGGGTCCATGCCGAAGACCTGCACGCGCTGTGGCTCAGTGCCCGCGAGGCCGGCTTCGCCAGCGCCAACGTGCACCTCTTGACCGACATGATCGCCTGCCCCGGCGGCGACTTCTGCGCGCTGGCCAACGCACGCTCGATCCCGATCGCCGAGGCCATCACCGAGCGCTACCAGGATCTCGACGAGCTCGACGACCTGGGCGAGATCGACCTGCACATCAGCGGCTGCATCAACTCCTGCGGCCACCACCACAGCGGCCACATCGGCATCCTCGGCGTCGACAAGGACGGCAAGGAGTGGTACCAGGTCACCTTGGGCGGCTCCGACGGTTCGGCGCTGTCGGGCGCGGCGCAGCCCGGCAAGGTGGTTGGCCCCTCGTTCTCGGCGGCCGAAGTGCCGGACGTGATCGAGGCCGTGCTCAACACCTACCGCGATACGCGCCTTGTGATCGATGGACGCGGCGAGAGCTTCATCGACGCGCTGCGCCGCGTCGGCATCGAGCCTTTCAAGGCCGCGGCCAACGGTGCGCGCTTCAAGGTGGAGGAGGCGGCATGAACAAGACGCTGCGCATCCTTTCAGCGGAAGAACACGTGGACGACGGCGAGCCGAACGTGCTGCAACTGCCCAACGACGCCGACCCGCTGGCCATCGAGGTCTGCCTCGACGACGTCGACCGCATCGACCTGAACTTCCCGAAGTTCACCGATGGCCGCGCCTACAGCCAGGCCTTCCTGCTGCGTCGCCGCCTCGGCTTCAAGGGCGACATCCGCGCCACCGGCGACGTGCTGATCGACCAGCTGGTGCAGATGGAACGCACCGGTTTCTCCAGCGCCGTGCTCAGGGAAGGCGTCGACGCCTCCGCCGCGCAGCGCCAGTTCGACCGCTTCTCCGCCTTCTACCAAGGCGACGCGGTGCAGACCACGCCTCTTTTCAAGCGCGAAACGGCCTGAACGCCATGAACGCCATCTCGCTCTACGCCAAGCCCTCCGCCGATTTCGAGACCAAGCTCGCCGAAAGCGTGGCGCTGCTGCGCGGTGCGGCGCAGGAGTTCGCGCCGATCACGCAGGCCTCCAGCCTGGGCGCCGAGGACATGGTGGTGACCGACCTGCTGCACCGCTTTCAGGTGCAGTCCGGCATCTTCGTGCTCGAAACGGGCAAGCTGCATGCCGAGACGCTCGAACTGCTCGAACGCCTGCAGACCCACTACGGCCGCGAGGTCGAGATCTATCGCCCCGTCGCGGAAGCGGCGGCCGCTTTCGTGGCCGAGAACGGCGAGGAAGCGATGTACCGCAGCCTGGAGCTGCGCAAGTCCTGCTGCCATATCCGCAAGATGGAGCCGCTGGAGCGCGCGCTCGCGGGCAAGCGCGGCTGGATCACGGGCCTGCGGCGCGAGCAGTCCGGCGCGCGGGCCGAGGTCGAGCTCATCGAAGAGCAGGCGGAGCGCGTCAAGATCAATCCGCTGGCGAACTGGACCTGGGGCGACGTCTGGCACTACATCGCCACACACCAGGTGCCCTACAACCCGCTGCACGACCAGTTCTATCCCAGCATCGGCTGCGCGCCATGCACCCGCGCCGTGACCCTGGGCGAAGACTTCCGCTCGGGCCGCTGGTGGTGGGAGCAGGAAAGCGCCAAGGAATGCGGCCTGCATGTCGACGGCGCCGTGTCGTCGGTCATTCCGATTCGCGCCATTGCCTGAACCTCATTTTCTGATCTCCGAATACTCCTCATGAACGCCCGCACCGAATACGACCTGCTGCTGCAAGGCACGCACCTGCCCGCGCGCCTGTCCAACACGCAGCTCGACGCGCTGGAAGAAGAAACCATCTTCATCCTGCGTGAAGTCGCCGCCTCCTTCGAGCGCCCGACGCTGCTGTTCTCGGGTGGCAAGGATTCGCTGGTGCTGCTGAAGTGCGCCGAGAAAGCCTTCGGCGCCGGCCGCATTCCCTACCCGCTCTTGATGATCGACACCGGCCACAACTTCCCCGAAGTGACGGCCTTCCGCGACCACCGCGCGCAGGAACTCGGCGCCGAGCTGATCGTGCGCAGCGTCGAAGACTCGATGGCGCGCGGCACCGTGCGCCTCGCCCATCCGGGCGAATCGCGCAACGTGCACCAGTCGGTCACGCTGCTGGAGGCGATCGAGGAATTCCGCTTCGATGCGCTGATCGGCGGCGCGCGCCGCGACGAAGAAAAGGCCCGCGCCAAGGAGCGCATCTTTTCGCATCGCGACGCCTTCGGCCAATGGCAGCCCAAGGACCAGCGGCCCGAACTCTGGACCCTGTTCAACACCCGCCTGGCGCCCGGCGAACACTTCCGCGTGTTCCCGATCTCGAACTGGACCGAACTCGACGTCTGGCAGTACATCGAGCGCGAGCACGTCGCCCTGCCCTCGATCTACTACACGCACCAGCGCGAAGTGGTCGAGCGCCGCGGCCTGCTGGTACCGGTGACCGAACTCACGCCGCCGCGCGACGGCGAGAAGGTGGAGGTGCGCGACGTGCGCTTCCGCACCGTGGGCGACATCACCTGCACCTGCCCGGTCGACAGCCTGGCAGCCGACGCCGCCGACGTGGTGGTGGAAACGCTGGCAGCCGAAGTCAGCGAGCGCGGCGCCACGCGCATGGACGACAAGACATCCGAGGCTTCGATGGAGAAGCGCAAGAAAGACGGTTACTTCTGATGAGTGCGAGCACCTCCACCCCCGCCGCCGAAGCGGCAGCGATCCACGGCGACACCGGCACGGCCTTGCGCTTCATCACCTGCGGCAGCGTCGACGACGGCAAGAGCACGTTGATCGGGCGGCTCCTGGTCGACAGCAAGACCGTGCTGCAGGACCAGTTGGCCGGCGTACAGCGCGGCGGCGAGACCGACCTGGCGCTCCTGACCGACGGCCTGTCGGCCGAGCGCGAACAGGGCATCACGATCGACGTCGCCTACCGCTACTTCTCGACCGCACGGCGCAAGTTCATCATCGGCGACGCGCCGGGCCACGAGCAGTACACGCGCAACATGGTCACGGCCGCATCGAGCGCCGATGCTGCCGTGGTGCTGGTCGATGCCACCAAGCTGGCCTGGGCCGCTGAGGTAGAAGACGGCGAAGTGGTGCGGCGCGAGCTGCTGCCGCAGACGCGCCGCCACACGCTCTTGTGCCACCTGCTGCGCGTGCAGTCGATCGTTTTCGCGGTCAACAAGCTCGATGCGATCGCCGATGCCGATCTCGCCTTCGAACGCATCTCGGGCGCGCTCGCGGACTTTGCCGAGGCTGCAGGCGTGCAGGTCGCCGCCACCGTGCCGATCTCGGCGCTCAAGGGCTGGAACGTGGCCTCGCGCCACGGCAACTGGTGCGGCTACGAAGGCCCGAGCCTGATCGAGCTGCTCGAGGAACTGCCTGTCACCCAGCAAGACGAAGCCGTGCCCTTCGCCTTCCCGGTGCAGTGGGTCGAGAAGTTCTCGGCCTCGGCCGACACTTCCCGAGGCCGCCGCGTGTTCTGGGGCCGCGTGGCCAGCGGGCATGTGGAGCCGGGCCAGCGCGTCACGGTGCTGCCGAGCAACCAGACGGCGACCGTCGCGCAGGTGCTGAGCCACACGCGCCAGCCGAAGACGGTGCACGCGGGCCACAGCGCCGGCATCGTGCTCGACCGCGAGCTCGACGTCTCGCGCGGCGACTGGCTGCTGGCGCCGGACGCCTTCGAGCCCGCGCGCGAGATCACCGCCACCATCGCGTGGCTCGACGACGAGCCGCTGGTCGCGGGCCGCGTCTACTGGGCGCTGCAGGGCCATCGCTGGGTCAAGGCGAAGGTGGCGCGCATCGTCGATCGAGTGAACATCACGACGCTCGACTCCGAACCGGCCGACCGGCTCGAAGCCAATGCGATCGGCGACGTGGTGCTCTCGCTGCAGCAGCCGCTGGCCGTGCTGCCCTTCACGCAATCGCGTGCGCTGGGTTCGCTGGTGCTGGTCGATACCGCCTCCCACAAGACCTCGGCCGCCGTGCTGGTAAGGCCCGCTCTCGCAAAAGCCTAAAATTCGCCGTTTACCCGATCATTCCCCGCCAGCCAAGAACATGACTCACGTCGTCTCCGAATCCTGCATCCGCTGCAAATACACCGATTGCGTCGACGTATGTCCCGTGGACTGCTTCCGCGAAGGGCCGAACATGCTGGTGATCGACCCTGACGAATGCATCGACTGCGCGGTCTGCATTCCCGAGTGCCCGGTCAACGCGATCTACGCCGAGGAAGACCTGCCGGCCAACCAGATCGCCTTCATCAAGCTCAACGCCGAGCTCGCCGTGGCCGACGGCTGGAAGAGCATCACCAAGCGCAAGCCCGCGCTGCCCGATGCCGAGGAGTGGAAAGACAAGGCTGACAAGATCGGGGAGTTGGTCCGCTGAGCACGACGCCGGCACCCATCGAGACCGAGGCGCTGGTCATCGGCGCCGGCCCGGTCGGCCTGTTCCAGGCCTTTCAGCTGGGCCTGCTCGAAATTCCCTGCCACATCGTCGATGCGCTGCCCTCCGCGGGCGGCCAGTGCGTGCAGCTCTACGGCGACAAGCCGATCTACGACATTCCGGGCGTCCCGGCGACCAGCGGGCGCGGCCTGGCGGAATCGCTGCTGCAACAGGTGGCACCCCTCAAGCCGCAGTTCCATTTCGAGCAGCAGGTCGCGACGCTCGAGCGCCAGGCCGATCAGCGCCTGCTGCTGGGCACCACCGCCGGCACCACCTTCCTTGCGAAGACGGTCTTCATCGCCGCCGGCGTCGGCGCTTTCGTCGCCAAGCGCATCGCGCTCGAAGGCATCCAGCGCTTTGAAGGCACCAAGCTTTTCTATCACCCCGAGGCGCTGGAGCGCTTCGACGGCCAGGCCGTGGTGGTCAATGGCGGCGACGATGCCGCGCTGGCCACCGCCCTCGCGCTGATCGGCAAGGCCCGCCAGGTCACGTTGCTGCACCGGCGCGACGGCTTCCAGGCCGACGACGCGCTCGTGGCCCGCATGCGCGCACTGGCGGCCGAGGGCGCACTGAACTTCGCCGTGGGCCAGCCCGCGGCTTTCGACGGCCAGGTGCTGCAGATCACCACGCCCGACGCCCGGACCGTGACGCTGCCGCTCGACGCCCTCATCGCCTGCCTCGGCATCTCGCCGCGGCTCGGCCCCATGGCCGACTGGGGCCTCGATCTCGTGCGCAAGCAGGTGCCGGTCGACACCGAGCGCTTCCAGACGCACGAGGCCGGCGTGTTCGCGGTCGGCGACATCAATACCTATCCGGGCAAGAAGAAGCTGATCGTCTGCGGTTTCCACGAGGCGACGCTGGCGGCCTGGGCCGCCACCGCGATCGTGTTTCCGGGCAAGGCCGTGCCGCTGCAGTACACCACCACCAGCACGCGGCTGCACCAGCTGCTCGGCGTGGGCTGAAGAACAAAGCAACCACCCTGAACGAAGGCTGAACGCCGCATTCACGCGTTCGACACGAGACCGCCATACGATGCCGGGCATGCTCGCGTTGAACACCGCACTGTTCCAGGCCATTGGCGCTGGCCACACCCCGAATGCCGAAATCATGTGGCTCGCATCCATCGTGGCCGAGGGCGCGTCCTGGCTTTGCGCCGCCCTCATGGGCTGGGTCGCCTGGCGCCGGCCCTCGCAGCGGGTCTATGCGATGGTGACGCTGGTCGCCGCGGCCGCGGCGGCCATGCTGGCCCACGCGCTGGCGGACGCCATCGCGATGCCGCGCCCCTTCATGGTGGGCCTGAGCCCGGCGCACATCGACCATGGCGCGCGCGGCTCGCTGCCGAGTGCGCACGCCTCGGTGATGTTCACCATCGGGCTGCTGTTCTGCCTGCGGGCGTCGCTTCGGAAGACCGGGCTGGCGGTCGTGGCGATCGCGGTCCTCACGGGCTGGGCGCGCATCTACGTGGGCGTGCATTTCCCGCTGGACATCGCTGCCGGCCTGCTGCTGGCCGGCGGGATCGCTGCCGCGTTCTGGACGCTTCAGCAGCTCGCGCGCCGCTTCGTCCTGCCGCTCATTCGCCACGACCACTCGGGCGCGAGGCAACTGTCGGCCGCCATCGACCACTGAGGCGCCGCCCGGTCCGCGGCGACTTCACGTCGCCGTGTCGCACTCGGCCGGCGCACGGCTCTACAATCCGAACTGCTTCGCCAGCCTGAAGCAACGCTAGGGGTGCCGGCTCGCAACGCCTGTTGCAGCTTGGCTGAGAGAGTCCCTTTGAACCTGACTGAGGTAATCCTCGCGCAGGGAAGCTGGTCCGGCGACCGCCACGTTTTCTCGCGTGCCGGTCTTGCCGCCGTGGCCTCGCCCACCTGCCAAACACTTTGCAATGGAGCAAATGGATGGCAACAACACCTGAATCCAACGAGGCGCTGACGCCACTCGGCGACGTCAACCGCGTCTTCCACTGGCACGACCACATGGCCCTGTGGTTCAGCCTCGGCGTCGGCCTGCTGGTGATGCAGGTCGGCGCCTACCTGGTGCCGGCGGTCGGCACGCGCGAGGCGGCGATCGCGATCGTGCTGGGGTCGTTGATCGGCGCCGGCCTGCTGGCCTGGACCGCCCGCCTCGGCTGCGAAAGCGGGCTGGCCAGCGCGGGCCTGATGCACGCCACCTACGGCAGCGCCTTCGCGCGCCTGCCGGTGGTGCTGAACATCGTGCAACTGATCGGCTGGACCACCTTCGAGATCGTGATCATGCGCGAGGGCACGCAAGCCATCGGCAAGCAGGCCTTCGGCTGGTCGCTGGAGGGCACGCTGGGCACAGTGCTGACCACGCTGCTGTGGGGCGCGGTGCTGCTCGCGCTGCTGGCCGGCTCGATGGTCAAGCTGGTGCGGCGCTTCGTGAGCCGCTTCGGGCTGCCGCTGGTGGTGCTCTCGCTGCTCTGGCTGAGCTGGCAATTCGCGACGCAGCTTCAGGCCAAGGGCCTGGAGGCCTTCTGGTCGCGCCCGGGCAACGGCAGCACGGGCATGTTCAGCGCGCTCGACCTGGTAATCGCGATGCCGGTTTCGTGGCTGCCGCTGGTGGCCGACTACGCGCGGCACGGCAGGCGCAGCGCGGGCGGGCTCGGCGGCGCCTTCGGCGGCACCTGGGTCGGCTACGCGCTCGCCAACATCTGGTGCTACGCGCTCGGCGTGATGGTGGTGAGCGTGGCGGAACCCGGCACCAACCTCGTGGCGGCGCTGCTGCTGGCGCAGGGCGGCCTGGTCGCGCTGGGCCTGATCCTGATCGACGAACTCGACAACGCGTATGGCGACGTCTATTCGGGCTCGGTCTCGGCCCACAGCCTGCAGCCGCGCTGGAGCGTGCGGCGCTGGGGCCTGTGGCTCGCGGTCGCGTGCATCGCCTTCGCACTGGTGCTGCCGATGCATTCGCTCGAGCCCTTCCTGCTGCTCCTGAGCTCGGTGTTCGTGCCGCTCTACGGCGTGATCCTCGGACGGCTGGGTACGGGCGGCGCAGCGGTCGCGGTGGGCGCGCGCAAGATCGACTGGGTCGCGGCGCTGATCTGGATCGCGGGTATCGCCATCTACCACGCCTGCGCCAGATGGGCGCCTCAGTTCGGGTCGGCGCTGCCGACGCTGGCCCTCACCTTCGTGCTGGCATGGATCACGCGCCCGGCGACGGCAGACGGACCATCGGCACTGGCGCAAAGCCGTGGTTGAGCGGACCGTGGCCGGCACCGATCTTCACATCCGCACCGGCCGCCAGGGCGGCCACGACATAGCCGCGCGCGCGCTCCACGGCATCGGCCAGTTCGTAGCCCAGCGCGAGGTGTGCAGCGATGGCCGAGGACAGCGTGCAGCCCGTGCCGTGCAGGTTGCGGCTCGCAATGCGTTCGGAAGACAGCCTCAGCCGCTCGCCGCTCGCCTCCGCCAGCAGATCGACGACATCGTCTCCCGGCAGGTGGCCGCCCTTGAGCAACACCGCGTGCGCGCCCAGCGCGAGCAGTTCGCTCGCGGCATCGTCGAGCGCGTCGACGCCGTCGATGGCATGGCCGATCAGCAGGGCCGCCTCGTCGAGGTTGGGCGTGACCACGGTGGCGCGCGGGAACAGCTCGCGCACCAGCACCTGCACGGTTTCTTCGGCGATCAGCCGGTCGCCGCTGGTGGCGACCATCACCGGGTCGAGCACCACCTTGGAAAGCCTGTAGTGATCGATGGCCCAGGCCACCACCTCCACCACCTCGGGCGCATGCAGCATGCCGAGCTTGACCGCGTCGACGCCGATGTCTTCGATCACCGCCTGGATCTGCGCCTTGAGAAAAGCCGGCGGCACGCCATGGATGCCCGACACGCCCAGCGTGTTCTGCGCGGTGAGCGCGGTGATGGCCGTCATGCCGTAGCAGCCGAGCGCGCAGAAGGTCTTCAAATCGGCCTGGATGCCGGCGCCGCCGCCGCTGTCGGAACCGGCGATCGAGAGCACGCGGGCGTAACGAGAGAATGCTTGGGTCATGCCAGCAAGCTTACCGAATGATCTGCCGATGAACGCTGCCACCCTTCCTTTCCGCTCCGCCGTCATCCTCGGCGCCGGGCTCATGGGCCGCCTGCTCGCGGTGACGCTGGCCCAGGCCGGCTGCAAGGTCGAGGTCTTCGACGCCGGCGGGCCTGAGGCCGACGGCGCGGCCGCGCGCGTCGCAGCCGCCATGCTGGCGCCGCTGGCCGAATCTGCGATCGCACCACCCTCGGTCGTGCGCATGGGCCACTACGCACTCAACCGCTGGCCGGTGCTGCTCGAATCGCTGGCGGCGCCCGTGTTCTTCCAGCGCGCAGGCACACTGGTGCTGTGGCACCGCCAGGATGCGCCCGAAGCCGCGCGGCTGGCGCGCATGCTGGCGCACACCGGCGAACTGGTGCCCGAACTGCCTGCAATGAAGTCGCTCGATGCGGCCGGCATCGCCGCCTTGGAGCCCGCACTGGGCCAGCGCTTCGCGCACGGCCTGCTGCTGCCGGAAGAAGGCCAGCTCGACAACCGCGGACTGCTCGCCGCACTGCTCGCCACGCTGCAGGCCATGCCCAACGTGCAACTGCATTGGCAGGCACCGCGCAGCATCGACGACTTCGACGCCGGAGGAACCGGCCAGCCCGAACGCGTCATCGACTGCCGCGGCCTCGGCGCCCGCCCGCAGTGGGGCGCCCTGCGCGGCGTGCGCGGCGAAGTCATCCGGGTGCATGCCCCCGAAGTCGCGCTGCAGCGACCGACGCGGCTGGTGCATCCGCGCTACCCGCTCTACATCGCACCCAAGCCCGGGCAGGTATTCGTGATCGGCGGCACCGAGATCGAGTCCGACGACATGTCGCCGGCCAGCGTGCGTTCCACGCTCGAACTGCTGAGCGCCGCCTATTCGGTGCACAGCGGTTTTGCCGAAGCACGCATCCTCGAGATCGCGACCCAATGCCGGCCGACCCTGCCCGACAATCTGCCGGCCTTCCGTCAGCCGCGACCCGGCGTGATGCAAATCAACGGCCTGTACCGCCACGGGTTCATGATCGCGCCGGCCATCCTTGACGTCGCGATGGAACTGCTCGCCACCGGCCATTCCGCGCTCGCGAGCCGTTTCGATCTGGCGCCCAGCCTGGAAACCGTCTTGCCATGAACATCCTGATCAACGACACACCGCAGACGCTGCCGAGCGGCGCGACGCTGGCCGACGCGCTGGCCCTCATCCACGCGACGCCGCCCTTCGCCGCCGCGGTGAATCGCCAGTTCGTGCCGCGTTCGAACTACGCGTCGCACGCCTTGCAACCCGATGACCGCATCGAAGTGATCCGCCCCGTGACAGGCGGCTGAGGTAAAGCCATGACCACAACCCCATCCCACGACCCGCTGGTGCTCTACGGCCAGGCCTTCCAGAGCCGGATGCTGCTCGGCACCTCGCGCTACCCCTCGCCCGACGTGCTCGAAGCGGCCGTGCGGCGCGCGCAGCCGGCGATGCTGACCGCTTCGCTGCGCCGCCAGACGGCCACGCCGAACGGCGCCGGCAGCGACAACGGCTTCTGGGAGCTGCTGCGGCGGCTCCAAGTGCCCGTGCTGCCCAATACGGCCGGCTGCCACAGCGTGCAGGAGGCGGTCGCGACCGCGCAGATGGCGCGCGAGCTCTTCGACACGCCGTGGATCAAGCTCGAGCTCATCGGCGACGACTACACGCTGCAGCCCGACACGCTGAATCTGGTCGATGCCGCATCGCAGCTGATCCGCGACGGCTTCCACGTCCTGCCCTACTGCACTGAAGACCTGGTGCTGTGCCGGCGGCTGGTCGACGTCGGCTGCCAGGCCGTGATGCCCTGGGCCGCGCCGATCGGCACCGGCCGCGGGCCCGTCAATCCCTATGCCTTGCAGGTGCTGCGCGAGCGGCTCAGCGTGCCGCTGCTGGTCGATGCCGGCCTCGGGCTGCCCTCGCATGCCTGCCAGGTGATGGAATGGGGCTACGACGGCGTGCTGCTCAACACCGCCGTCGCGCTCGCGCAGGATCCGGTCGCGATGGCCGGCGCCTTCGCCGATGCGGTGCAGGCCGGCCGCAGCGCCCACCTTGCGGGCGCGATGGCCGCACAGGAATCGGCACAGCCGAGCACGCCGGTGCTCGGCACGCCGTTCTGGCACCACGCTGCATCGCAGTGACCCCGTCATGAGCAACACCACCGCCCCCCAAAACATCGCGCAGGCCATCGTCGCGGCGCATGCGCCGCGCTTCGGCGAGACGGCCCAAGCGCCCGCGTCCTTCTCGTCCGACGACGCCGTCTATCGCGGCGCCAAGACGGCCTGCGCCGCACTCGGCTTCATCGAGGTCGATGCCGAATGCCTGGCCCGCGCCTGGCGGGCGCAAACGCAGCGCACGGGCAGCTTCGATGCGCATGCCTGGCCCGAACTGCCGGCGGACTTCGGCATGCTGCCCTTTCCGCCTACCGAACGCCGCAATGCCTTCCCACCCTGTCCCCAGAAGCTGGGTCTCTACGCGGTGCTGCCCGACGCCGCCTGGGTCGGCCGCATGGCGCGCGCCGGCGTGCCGACGGTACAACTGCGCTTCAAATCCGACGACACGGAAGCCATCGCGCGTGAAGTACACGCGTCCGTCGAAGCGGTGCGCGGCACCGGCGCCCTGCTCTTCATCAACGACCACTGGCGCGCCGCCATCGCGGCCAAGGCCTACGGCCTGCACCTGGGCCAGGAAGACCTGGACGCGCTGACGCCGCAGGAGCTGCAGACGATTCGCGCCTCCGGCCTGCGTCTGGGCGTCAGCACCCATGGCTACGCAGAAATGCTGCGCGCCGATGCCGTGAGCCCGAGCTACATCGCGATGGGCGCGGTGTACCCTACCACCTTGAAGCAGATGGCGACCGCACCGCAGGGCGCGGCGCGGCTCGGCGCCTATGCGCACCTGCTGCGCGGCTATTCGCAGGTGGGCATCGGCGGCATCGACGAAGCGCGCCTGCCCGAAGTGCTTGCCACCGGCGTCGGCTCGGTCGCAGTGGTGCGCGCCCTGGTGGCCGACCCGGAGCCCGAGGCCGCCGCGGCTCGTCTGATGGCCGCCGTCGAGGCCGGTACGCGCCAATGAAGTCGCGAATCACGAATCCGAGCCCGGCCGGAAGGCCTCGAAAACCACGCTATAATTTGAGGCTTGTTCCTCGATAGCTCAGTCGGTAGAGCGCCGGACTGTTAATCCGTAGGTCCCTGGTTCGAGCCCAGGTCGAGGAGCCACTACAAGCCGCAAGGCAAATGGAAAGCCCGCTGTCATATTGATAGCGGGCTTTTTCATTTGTTGGGCGCCTATTTGGCAATCGCCAAATATCCAGTACTTCGCCATCCATCAGGACGCTTGCGAACATCGACTCGATGGCGCCCCGTTCGCGCGCTGAACTGCAGAAGCCCCCCACACGACTCGCAGTGTGTCAGAGAGGAAAACTAGCGCCTCGACCGAAAGCTACGCCGAAAGCTACGCTGCAGCGCCATCGGGCCGCCCCGCTGAAGACGACAACGGGCCACAGCCGTTTGCGGCTGCTGGGCGGCATTCTGCCCTGCCCCCCGCGCTGACCGCGGCGAAGCAATGGGCCCGCGCCCTTCTTTCTCTGAAGCGCTCGGGGGGTAGCAGGATCCGCTCAGCCTCTGGACCTCGGGCGATCAACTCCTCCGCTGCACGACAGCGGGCCAGGGCTCCCAGCCCCCAGGGTTCACCACCGCACACTCACCCCTGCGGAACCCTGCACCCCGCTCCTGACCTTGTATGTGCCCGACGCGAACAGCTTGCCGATTTCGCCGTACACGCTGGTCGCCGGGCTCAGTGCGACGGTGAAGCCGCCCGCCAGTTCGGTCGAGGTGTAGCCGGTCCTGGCCGCGATGTCGGTGGCCGCTGCCGGACCGATGAAGCGCGTGATGTCCTTGCCGTTCGATGCCCGATAGACATTGAAGCGCCCATAGGGCTGGAGCGTCCAGATGGAAGTTCGCAGCTCGCCCTTGATGCGCACGCCGGCGCGCACGATCCAGCCGTCATGGAGGTCCTGCTGCACGAGGGCGCCGGAGATCGCGGTGTCGTCTACCTTCATGTGCTGGCGCACGAGCTGGACCTGCGGCTCGATCTTCCAGCCGCTGTCGCCCAGCGCGAAGGGCTTTCCAAGCTCGAGGGAGGCCGCAAGGCTTGAACCCTCGCCGGATGACGAAGCATTGCCCAGCGGCCGGACCGTGTAGCGATGCCGCCCGCCCTGCAGCACAACATCGGTGTACAGCCCCGATTCGCCGGTCCAGGTGCCATACGCGCCGAGATACCGGCTGCGCAGGTCGTTGCTGCCGACTGGCCCCCATTCGCCGCGGGCAAAGCCGCTGGTCCTGGCGTCGCCGTCGAGTTGCCCGACGTAGAGGCCAGCACGCCAGCCGGCGCCGGCGAACAGGTCGGTTCCGGCCTGGAAGCCGCTCAGGTGCCCCTGGCTCGTAGCACCTGCCGTACCGGACTGGCGCAGCTCCGGATCGATGGAGAGGAGCCGGCCCCAGGCGCGACGGTCGCGGCGGCCGTCGGCCGTGCCGGCGCCCTTGACCTCGTCGTCGCCGACGCGCTGATGCAGGTTGGCCAGCATGCCCATATCCGCTTGGCGCATCAGCGCCGGCGCGGCAGCGAAAAGCGGAACCTCGGCGCGGTAAGTGGGAATGCCCGGCGCTCCAGGGTTCAAGGGGTTCGACAACTCGGAGCGCAGATACCAGCTCTCGCCCGCGCCGCCCGCATCGGCCGCGTAGAGGCGGTACTCGAAGGCGCCTGCATCCACGTGAGAACCGGCCAGCGAGAACGCGTCCTTGCTGCCTTGTGCCGTCGTGGTGGCGCCGTTGCGCGCGCCGACCACTTCGATGCCGTTGCCGATGGTCTGGCCGCCGAGCCCGCCCAGGTTGGTGATCTGGAGGGTCGTCCGGCCGCTGGCGCTGGCCGCCGGGCCATCGAGCACCAGGCGGTCCGACGGGCCTCTGGCATCGAGCAGGGCGCCCAGGCGCAGCGTGCCGTTGTTGCCTACGTAGGGACCGGTGACGGTTAGCGTGGTGCCCGGCGCCGAGCCCAGCAGCGAGATCGTGCCGCTGTTGGTGAGCGAAGACAGGGTCTGGTCGAAGCCCGCCAGGTCGAGCGTCGCGCCCAGAGCCACGCCATGGGCGGACGCAACGCTCAAGGTATTGGCCGCACCCGCTCGAAGCGTGCCGCTGCTCACCCGGGTCTCGCCCGTGTAGGTATTGGCCCCCGAGAGGACCAGGGTTCCGATGTCGGCCTTCTGCAGCCCGCCGCTGCCGACGAGGGCCGCGGCGATCGTGGCGGTCACGCCGGGATCGACGCGCACCAGCGACGGCGCGCCGCTGGGCATGCCCAGCAGGCCGATCGTGTTGCCGGCGCCGTCGACGACGTAGCCGTCGGTAGAGAACTGCATCGCCTTCGCCTCGACGTTCTCCCCCAGCGTCACTGTGCCGGCAGCGCCGGTGAAGATCGCCATGCCCGGGATCCATCGCTGGTTGATGGAGCCCGTGGTGTTGGTCCAGTTGCTCCTGACGTTGTTCCAGGTCGAGGTGCCGCCCTCGATCGCGCCATTGTTCGCAAGCTGGGTGCCGTCCCAGAAGGTCACCGGCAGGCCGGGCTGCGAAGCGATCAGGTTGACCTGCTGCAGGATGACCGTCTGCACGGCCAGGTCGCCGGGGCCGTAGCCCGGCGTGCTGCCCAGCGCCAGGCTGGCGGCGTTGCCGGTGAGCGTGCCGCCGTAGTTGAACACCCGGTAGCTGCCTGGCATGGCGGCAAAGTCGCCGGCATCGGTGACGTTCAAGGTCCCGCCAAGCGTGAGGTTGCCGGTGACGTTGGTGAGGTCGTTCACGGGACCGCCGACCACGTTGGGTGCTCCGTATTCGTAGGCCAGCAGCGAACTTGAGTTCAGCGTCAGCGAGCCGAGCGTGATCGCTCCCGGCGAATTGCCGGGGCCCAGCGTGCCGCCGGCGTTGATGGTGACGGCTCCGGCGATGCTGCCGGTGCCTTCAAGCGTTGCGCCACTCGCGACGCCGACCGCCGTGTTGGCGAGCGAACCGTTGACGCGCAGGCGGCCGGCATTGACCGCGGTCGCGCCGGTGTAGGTGCTGGTGCCCGTGAGGGTTTGCGTGCCGCCGCCGGTCTTGACCAGGCCGCCGGTGCCGTTGATGGCGCCGCCGAAGCTCGTGCTGGTGTTGTCGCCGCCGGTGGTGAGGGTGGCGGAACCCAGCGTCACATTGCCCCCGGCTGCGCCGCCGCCGGCCAGCGAGCCGATGCGCTGGCTGAAGTTGTTGAGGTCGAGGGTGGCGCCTGCCGCATCGGCCAGGCGCACGGCAGACAGGTTGCCGAAGGCCTGCCCGCCCGCGGCGGCGCCGGCCCGCAAGGTCCCGGCACGCACGGTGGTCGGGCCGGTGTAGGTATTGGTCCCGGTGAGCGCCCAGGTCCCCGAACCCGTCTTGGTGATCCCGCCGACACCGCCCAGCACCTGCGCAGTGCTCGCGTTGAAGGCCTGGCTATCGAAGGTGATATTCGAGGCCCCGATGGTGGCCGTCACGTTGGCGTTGTGGGCCCAGGCGAAGGCGCTGGAGCCGGCGCGCAGCGTTCCGCCGTTCAGGTTGACGGTGTGGGTTCCGAGGCCATAGACCATGCCATTGGTCGAGGTCAGGACGCCGCCGGTCAGATGGAGGCTGCTGGCAGCGGCGGTGCCGCCGGGATGCCCGAAGTTGAAGGAGCCAACGGAAACACCGGCCGTGCCGCTGATGGTGGTGGTCGCGCTGCCGCGCACGCCGTTGAACCACGCGCTGGTGGCGCTGAAGGTGCCGCCGCTGAAATTCGCGGTGGACCCGCTGGCGCCGGAAAAATTGGCGACAACAATGCCCTGGTTGCCGAGCGTGATGCTGCCGCCCGTCTGGTTCAGCGTGCTGGCGGCGTTCTGGCCGATGAGCGCGCCGGAGCTGGCCGAACCGGTGATGCTGCCGCTGTCCATTTGCAGGATGCCGGAATTGCCGGCCAAGTTGCCCATATGCAGCACATAGCTGTTCGCCGCAGTGGACGTGAAATTGCCGCCGGTGAAGCGCATGGTGCCGGTACCGGCCGCGCCGCCGTCGTTGTACCTGGCCTGGTCGAAGGCGCCGACGTACAGCAGGTCGTTGGTGGTCTTCGAGAAGCCGGACGCCAGTTCCAGCGTGCCCTTGGAGGCCATCAGCCAGCCGCTGGTGCCGGTGGTGGCGCCGTTCAAAATTTGGGTGCCGGCGCCGAGCTTGTTGATAGAGCCCACGCCCGTGATGTCGCCCGAATAGGTGCCGTTGCCGTTGCTCGTGCCGACATGGAACACCGACTGCGTGTTGAGGTTGGTGCCGGCCGCGCCGTTGATGACGCCGAAATAGGCGTCGTTGGTCCCGGACGCAGCCCAGTTGGCGAAGGACGTGAGTCTGGCGCCGTTCTGGAGATTCACCGTCGCGCTCTGAAGGGCGCGCCCGGCCCCGCCGTTGATGAAGGTGGTGCCGCTGTCGAGCGTGATGTTGCCGGCATAGGAGCCGGCCGCGGTGCGAAACACGATGCCGTTGTTGCCGCCGCCGGTCGTGTTCACCGTTAGGTTGCCGGAGCCCGCGATGCCGGCATCGAAGAACAAGTTGTTGTTCGTGGTGTTGGTGTTGTTGACGTTGACCGTGTTGCCCGCGCCGTTGACAGTCAGGACTCCCGACCAGACTTTCCACGCGTTCGCTGCCGTGGTGGCATGGGTGAGCGTACCGCCATTGTTCAAGGTGATCGTGCCGCCCGCCGCGCCCTGGTTGGCCTGGATTCCGGTCGTGGCGAAGGTGGCGCCCGCGTTCACCGTCACGGCCGAGCTCCAGGTAGTGGCGGATGACAGGGTCGTGTCGTGCGCCAGGGTCCCGCCGTTGACGGTGGTGGTCCCGGTGTAGCTGATCGAACCGGCCGCCTGGTTGCCGATGGCTTGATACCCGCTGCCGTTCTTGACGACGTTCAGCTTGCGGGTGGTGCCGCCGTTGTCCTGGTCCCGCATGTAGCCATAGGCCGCGTAGGTCCCGGAACCGTTGAGGGTCAAGGTGGCGTTCGTCCCGGGATCGATGGCGTCGATACCCTGGTTCTGGACGACCATGGAGGCGTTGGCCGTGGTGCTGCTCAGGCCCGCAACGGTCTGGGTGGTGCCCTTGAGATCGAAGCGGCCCCAGTTGCCGGCGGAGGTGACCCAAGTCATCAGCACCCCGCCGTTGGCGGTCCCGAATTGCTCGTTGCCGCCCATGCGCAGGTTGGCCTGTCCGCCCGTGCCGTTGCCGAATTGCACCGTGGTGCCGCCCGCGATCGCCACCGCGCCGCCGGTCTTCTGCAGCCACAGGCTGGCCAGTGCGCCCTGACCGTCGACCACGGTGGTGCCGGTGTAGGTGTTGTTGCTCGAGCCGGCCAGCCGGATGTTGACGACCGCGAGGCTGCCGCCATTCCACGCGGTGTAGCGGCTCATCGAGAAATCGCCCACGCCCGAGAGCACGCCGTTGAAGGTGTGGTCGCCGGTGGCATACCCGCCCACCGTCGAATTGGCGCCCGTGTTGTCGCCGAGCACGATGTGGTTGGTGTTGTTGAGGGTGATGTTGCCGTTGAGCACGTTGGTGCCCTCCAGCCGTATCGCGCCCAGCACCACATGGCCGCCGACGTTGTGATGCCAGCCGGCGTTCTGCTGCACCACGATGTTGTTGGCATAGGTGCCGCCGTTGAGGGCGAGCGTGCCCCGGTCCTGGATCTCCACGGTGGAGGACGCGCCCAGCTGGGACGGGCTGGTGTTGTTCCACATGATGGCGCGGTTCAATTGCCAGGTACCCGTGAACCCCGCGTTGTTGCCCGACATCGTGTAGACGGAGGTCTGCAAGGCGCCGATGTCGTTCTGGCCCTGCAGGAGGACGTTGCCGGCGCCGCTGATCGAATTGGCGATGGTCCTGCCGCCGGTGAAGTTGTTGTTGTTCCAGGTCATGGTCGCGCCGGAAGCGACGCTGACGGCGGAACCGCCGGCAATGGAACCGGCCGTGCCGCCGTTGCCGACCGACAGCGTGCCGGCCTCCACGGCGGTGGCGCCCGTGTAGGTGTTGGTGCCGGTCAGGCTGAGCGTTCCAGCGCCCCTCTTGGTGAACGAGCTTCCGGCCCCCGAGACGACCGAAGCGATGGTCGCGCTGGTGTTCGTCGTGACCGCGGCCGCGGCCGCCAGGTTCAGCCCGGCGCCGCTGACCGTGTAGGCCTGCCCGCCGCTGGAGCCGAAGGTCAGCGAATTGACTGCAGCCGGCGCCGTCGCCTGGATGTTGACGATGCCGCCGGTGCCCTCGAAGACCGCATCGGTACCCAGGCCCCCGGTCCAAGTGAGGGTGTAGGGACCGCCCGGGAGCGTGCCCCAGGCCGCGGTCGTGACTTCGTCCCAGTTCCCGGTTCCGCCAGCCGCATCGAAATACAGCGTCGCGGCCTCGCCCTCACCCGTCGAAAGCAGAGACCAGAGCATCGACGCCGTGGTGAAGGCAAGGCGATAAGCAACGCGCATGAGACATCTCCGCTTGGCCCGGGTTGGAAGAATGCGATCGGCATCATGCGCGACGGCTTTCGGTGCTCACCGCGCCGTCGTGCATTGAGGGTGCGTTGTGCAGTTCGCTCAAACGGAAAAGGCGTGCGCGCATAGCGCTTGCGCCGAGCAAGCCATGGTCACCCCGAACGGGAGCCTGCGGTCGGGTCGTGCCTGGACGCGAGACCCACCGTCCCTTGCGTTGGAGGATGGATGGACGCGATCGACGGGCTTGAGAGCGGGTGAGATCAAGTACGGGATGCGTCGCATCGCCGCAGAGCGTCACGGAGCATTTGCGATCGAGAGCGTCGCTGCGCAACAACGCTTGGTCCGAACAACAGAAAACCGGCCATTGCTTTCCTTTGACAAAGCGCACTGGCATCTCCGTCCTCGTTGTTGTTCCTGTTCATTCTGCCTTGGTTTGCTGCCACCAAAAATGAGCCAGAAGTACACACTGCAGCGCGCTGGTCGAGTCCTCCGCCGACGCCGTTGACCTGGTTCGGCGGCCGTCCTTGAGGTGTTCAGGGGCCCTCGGGTGTCGACTTCGATGGGGTCATGGGGGTCCTGGAGGGGTCCTGCCGATGCTTGTATTGGAATTGGCTGAACGGGGCTGCAAGGGGGCTTTATTCCACGTCTCGACCCGCGGACTACGTTTGCGGCGGGAGATGAAAGTCCGGCGCCAATTGCGATCCTTGAACGCGTGATTGTGTGTACGATGGTGCCTCGCGGAGTCCTCGGCGGGTCTGTTAATCCGTAGGTCCCTGGTTCGAGCCCAGGTCGAGGAGCCACTACAAGCCGCATAGGCACAAAGGCCCTGCTATCCAATCGGTAGCAGGGCCTTTCTCTTTCGCGAATGGAAAATCGCCGCGCGTTGGGTGTGGTTGCTTCCTACAGATCGTGGCGGGCCATGGTCCATGGGCCTTGCTTGCGCCGATGAAGAACACCACCAACACTTCATCCGAGCGGCGGAATTTCGCGATGTTTCAGGTGCCAGTGAGCGCTCGTGAAAAAGCGCTGTTCGCAGAGGCCGCCGCGGCCGCGCGCAAGTCGATGGCGACTTGGGCGCGCGAGCACCTGGAAGCGGCCGCGATTCGAGACTTGAGATCCGCGAGTCGACCCGGCTGATGCTCGAACGTTGTGGCAGCCGCTGGCTGCTACTGCAAATCCGCCAGTCCCACGGGCCCACAGCCCGCGATGAAGTTGAGAAGATCGTCGCAAGCCGGCCCGTACTCGTGCGCATCCACCGCAGCGATCAACTGAAGGCTGCTCGCGCGCACATGGCCGCTGCTGCCGCGGGTGAAACGGACTGCGATCTCCGGGTCGCGGCCATCGTTGCCGCGGTCGGACATGCAGACGACCACCATCTGCCCGACGAGCGACGGATCGCCGCCACCCAGCACCAGCGCCAGGTCGCCGCGGCGAAACGGGCGCGGCGCGTGCGCCGGCCGGAAAGCCATCGGCTTGTATGAGGCAATTTTGCGTACTTGCGCAATGTTCGGCAGAGCCATGGTGGTACAGATCCTTTGTAGCGATTGCGTGTTGCGATCGGACAGTCACGATGGTGTCTCACTACCGTGTCGAGCGCCTTCTTTTGCCCCAAATAAAGGCACACGATGTGCATTCCGTCCTGCCGGCCCAAAGGGGGCGAGTTTGAACTGTTCCGGCCGCGCCGGATGTCAGCCGGATTCCCGCACTTGATCGCGGCCACGTCCGGCGCTCGCCAACGCGCGCCGCGCGACACTGAGGCCACACACAGACTCAGGAGACGCGCAAATGGCAGATGACTTGAGCAATCGCGGCCCGCAGGACCGGTCGCGCGTGAACGTCAACGAGACCCACGAGCTTCGGTACTGGACCAAGGAACTGGGAGTCACCGAGGCCCAGCTCCGGGCGGCCGTCGCCGCTGCCGGCACTTCGGCGCAGGCGGTGCGCAACTATCTCGGGAAGTAAGAGGTGGGAAATCTGCCGCGCGGAGCGCGCCATGCCAAGGAGCGTCGTGTTCGTCTATCGGGGCTATCACTTTCTCTGTACCGCGGAGAAGGAGAAGCCCGCGCAGTTTCGACCGGTGCTCATCCGACAGCTGGGATGGCCGAGCGAAAAAACGGTTGTCCTGCTCGGCGACACCGACCTCTGTAGAACCGAAGCGGAAGCGCTGCGGCACGCGGAACAGCAAGCCATGAAATGGGCGGACAGTCGGACGACGGCCGAGATGTCCTGAGGCCTTGCACCGGCCGTCCGATTGCGCAGAATTGACAGTTCTCCGTCGCCCGAAAGGAGACCCCATGCCGATGGAACTTCTTCGGCACATCGCAGACCAGAAGCTGCCCTACACGGTCTACGCACCGGCCGACATCGACAAGCTGCGCGTGCTGCGCGCCGCCGAACTCGTCAGCGCCTTCATTCCGCCCGCCGAAACGCTGCCCTGCGGCGAGAGCCACAAGCCGGCGCAGGTGCTGGCCATCACCCCCAAGGGGAAGAAAGCGCTGCAGGACCAAGCCGAGGGCATCGTCGATCCTTAGCACTCGCTCGAACGCCGCATCCATCCCTATTTGCCCAAATTAGGGAAGTCACTGATCAATCAGTGCATCCAAGTATCGAAATCGGCTTGGCGAGTACCAATTCCGCAAGCAAGAGTCTCCAGAATCCGGGCACGGCGATCGCCTCGTCGCCGACCACAAGGAGACATCACATGAAGCGTTTTCTGAAGGCGGGCCTGGTGCTCGCGCTCGCGGGCGCCGGCCTCGCCCACGCCGCGACCGAACTGGTCATCGCCACCGTGAACAACGGCCACATGATCGAGATGCAGAAGCTCACACCCTTCTTCGAGAAGGCCAACCCCGACATCAAGCTCAAATGGGTCACGCTGGAGGAAGGCACGCTGCGCCAGCGCGTCACGACCGACATCGCGACCAAGGGCGGCCAGTTCGACGTCATGACCATCGGCCTCTATGAAGCGCCGATCTGGTCCAAGAAGGGCTGGCTGCAGCCGATCGCGACCGACGCCGCCTACGACGCCGACGACCTCCTGCCCGCCATCCGCGACGGACTGTCGCACCAGGGCAAGCTCTACGCCGCGCCCTTCTACGGCGAGAGCTCGATGCTCATGTACCGCAAGGACCTGGCCGACAAGGTCGGATTCAAGATGCCCGAGCAGCCCACCTGGGCGCAGGTCAAGGAACTCGCGGGCAAGATCCACGACCCGAAGGCCGGCGTCTACGGCATGTGCCTGCGCGGCAAGCCGGGCTGGGGCGACAACATGGCCTTCCTCACGACCCTGGTCAACACCCACGGCGGCCAGTGGTTCGACATGAGCTGGAAGCCGCAGATCGACACCAAGCCCTGGAAGGACGCGATCACCTTCTACGTCGACATCATGAAGGCCTACGGCCCGCCGGGGGCCTCGGCCAACAGCTTCAACGAGAACCTTGCGCTCTTCAACGAAGGCAAGTGCGGCATGTGGGTGGACGCGACCATAGCGGCCTCCTTCATCAGCGACCCGAAGCAGTCGAAGGTGGCCGACAAGGTGGCCTTCGCGCAGGCGCCGGTCGCGGTCACGCCCAAGGGCGCCAACTGGCTGTGGTCGTGGAACCTGGCGATCCCCGCCAGTTCGACCAAGGCCGAAGCGGCGCAGACCTTCGTCAAGTGGGCGACCTCCAAGGACTACATCAAGCTGGTGGCCAAGGAACACGGCTGGGCCACCGTGCCCACGGGCACGCGCAAGTCGACCTATGCGAATCCCGAGTTCCAGAAGGTCGCCAAGTTCGCCGAGTCCGAGAAGAAGGCCATCGACACGGCCAACCTGACCGACAGCACGCTGCCCAAATCGCCCTACGCCGGCGTGCAGTACGCGGCCATCCCCGAGTTCCAGGCCATCGGCGTGGCGGTGGGCCAGCAGATGAGCGCGGCACTGTCGGGCAAGGTCACGGTCGACCAGGCGCTCAAGACCTCGCAGACGGCGGCCGAACGCGAGATGAAAAAGGGCGGGTATTACAAGTAAACCCCCAGGCTGCGCGCACTTCATGTCGCTTCGCCACCCCCTTGCAGGGGGCACTGCCTGCGGACCGGCAAAGCCGGTTCCGCGGCAGTTCACGAAGCTAAAGACCTTGTGGCCCTAAGATGAACCGATTCCTCCCCCGGGCGCTGATGGCGCCGGCCGTGGTCACGCTCATTCTCTGGATGATCGTGCCGCTGGCGATGACGATCTACTTCTCGTTCGTCACCTACAACCTGATGCAGCCCGGCGATCATCCGTTCGCGGGCCTGGAAAACTTCCACTACTTCGTCACCGACCCGGACTTCTGGGCCTCCGTTGCGAACACCCTGAACCTGATCGGCAGCGTGATCGTGATCACCGTCGTCTTCGGCGTGCTGCTGGCGCTGCTGGTGAACGAGCCCTTCCCGGGCCGCGGCATCGTGCGCGTGCTGCTGATCTCGCCCTTCTTCGTCATGCCGGCAGTCAATGCGCTGCTGTGGAAGCACATGATGATGAATCCCATCTACGGCGTGCTGGCCGACGTGTGGCGCGCCTTCGGCGCCGAGCCCATCGACTGGATGACCGACGTGCCGCTGCTGTCGGTGATCATCATGGTGGCCTGGCAGTGGCTGCCTTTCGCCTGCCTGATCTTCATCACCTCGCTGCAGTCGCTCGACCGCGAGCAGATGGAAGCGGCCCGCATGGACGGGGCCGGCGCGTTCCAGCGCTTCTACTACCTCATCCTGCCCCACCTGGCGCGGCCGATGGCGGTGGTGATCATGATCGAGATGATCTTCCTGCTCTCGGTCTTCGCCGAGATCGCCATCACGACCAACGGCGGCCCCGGCAACGAAAGCACCAACCTCACCTACCTGATCTTCAAGCAGTCGCTGATGAACTTCGACGTCGGCGTGGCTTCGGCGGGTGCGCTCTTCGCGGTGGTGCTGGCCAACATCGTGGCGGCCTTCCTGATCCGCATCATCGGCAAGAGCCTCGACTGAGGGCCACGGCATGCAACCCACTTTTCTGTTCACTTCCTTGCGCGCCGCCGGTGCGTGGGTGGTCACGCTGCTGCTGTTCTTTCCATTGGGCTGGCTGGTGCTGACCGCATTCAAGACCGAGCTGCAGGCGATCGCCGTGCCGCCGCTCTTCGTGTTCGAGCCCACGCTCGGCAACTTCGAAGAGGTGCAGCGGCGCAGCGACTACGTGCTGTTCGCGCGCAACTCGCTGATCACCAGCCTCGGCTCCACCATCATCGGCCTCTTGATCGCCGCGCCGGCCGCCTACTCGATGGCCTTCTTCCGCACCAAGCGCACGCGCGACATCCTGATGTGGATGCTGTCGACCAAGATGATGCCGGCCGTGGGCGCGCTGGTGCCGATCTACGTGATCGCGCAGACCGCCGGCCTGCTGGACTCGCTGACGGCACTCACGATCGTCTTCACGCTGTCCAACCTGCCGATCATGGTCTGGATGCTCTACAGCAGCTACAAGGACATCCCGCACGAGATCCTCGAGGCCGCACGCATGGACGGCGCCAATCTCTGGACCGAGTTCCGCCACGTGGTGCTGCCGCTCTCGGTCGGCGGCCTCGCCTCCACCGGACTGCTGTGCCTGGTGCTGAGCTGGAACGAAGCCTTCTGGGCGCTCAACCTCAGTTCCGCCAAGGCCGGCACGCTCGCCGTCCTCATCGCTTCCTATTCGAGCCCCGAAGGACTCTTCTGGGCCAAGCTCTCGGCCGCTTCGCTGATGGCCATCGCGCCGATCGTGGTCTTCGGCTGGTTCTGCCAAAAGCAACTGGTGCAGGGCCTGACCTTCGGCGCCGTCAAGTAAGGAACGGAGACATTCCATGGCATACCTCCAACTCGACAACATCCAGAAAAGCTTCGGCGACGCCCACATCATCAAGGGCGTAAACCTGGAAATCGACAAGGGCGAGTTCATCGTCTTCGTCGGTCCCTCAGGCTGCGGCAAGTCGACGCTGCTGCGGCTGATCGCCGGACTCGAACCCATCACCAGCGGCCAGCTCATGCTCGACGGCAAGGACATCACACACATCCCCTCGGGCAAGCGCGACCTGGCGATGGTGTTCCAAAGCTACGCTCTCTATCCGCACATGAGCGTGTACGACAACATGTCCTTCGCGCTCAAGCTCGCGAACGTGGCCAAGGACACGATCAAGACCAAGGTCGACCACGCGGCCAAGACGCTCAACCTCACGCAGTACCTCGCGCGCACGCCGAAGGAGCTCTCCGGCGGCCAGCGGCAGCGGGTGGCAATCGGGCGCGCCATCGTGCGGGCGCCCAAGGTGTTCCTGTTCGACGAACCGCTCTCCAACCTCGATGCGGCACTGCGCGGCAACACGCGCGTCGAGATCCACAAGCTGCATCGCGCGCTGGGCGCCACCAGCATCTACGTCACGCACGACCAGGTCGAGGCCATGACGCTGGCGGACCGCGTGGTGGTGCTGCGCGACGGCCTGATCGAGCAGGTCGGCACGCCGATGGAGCTCTACGACCGCCCGGCCAACCAGTTCGTGGCGCAGTTCATCGGCATGCCTTCGATGAACATGGTGGATGCGCGCGCGATCCCGAGCTTCTCGGCGCAGACGGGCGGGCGGCTGCCGAGCGACGGCTTCCTCGGCGTGCGGCCCGAGGGCCTGCGCGTGCACCGCGACCACGGCGCCGGCGCGCCGGGCAAGGTCGAGCTGATCGAGGCCCTCGGCGCCGACACCCTGATCCACGTCGAAGTCGGCGGCGTGCCGCTGGTCGCACGGCAGAACGAGCGCACGGAGCTGCAGGCCGGCGACGTGGTGAGCGTCGAGCTCGATCCCTCGGTGCTGCATTTCTTCAACCGTGAAGGCCGCACCGTTGCCGCCTGAGTTCCATCACGCCATGCCATCTTCCACTCCATCCGAATTCGTGGTGCTTCACCTCGGGCTCGGCTCCTTCCATCGTGCACACCAGGCGGTCTACCTGCAGCAGCTGATCGAGGCCGGCGACACGCGCTGGTCCATCGCCGGTGCCAACCTGCGGCCCGACATGGCCGAGGTGCTCGCCGCCCTGCGCGCGCAGGGCGGCTGCTACACGCTGGAGACCGTGTCGCCCGCGGGCGAATACCGCTACCAGCGCATTGAATCGATTCGCGAGGTGCTGGACCACGACCCAGCGCTCGACACAGTGATCGCGCGCGGCGCCGATGCGCGCACGCGCGTGATCTCCTTCACCGTGACCGAAGCGGGCTACTACCTCGATCCGCAGGACCGGCTCGATTTCACGTCCACCGAACTCGCCGAAGACCTCGCACGCGCGAAGCGCGGCGAAGCCGGCAGCACGATCTACGGCGCGGTCTGCGCGATCCTGCGTGCGCGCCGCGCGGCCGGCGCAGGGCCGGTGACGCTGCTCAACTGCGACAACCTGCGCCACAACGGCGAGCGCTTTCGCAAGGGGCTGCTGGAATTCATCGAGCAGGCCGGCGAACAGGATCTGCTCGGCTGGGTGCGCACGCACACGACCTGCCCCAACGCGATGGTCGACCGCATCACGCCGCGGCCGCCGCCCGAGCTGCGCGAACGCGTGCAGGCCGCGACCGGCTGGAACGATGCCGCACCTGTCATGGGCGAGAGCTTCATCCAGTGGGTGATCGAGGACGACTTCGCGAACGGGCGGCCCGACTGGGCGCGCGTCGGCGTGCAGTTGGTCGATTCGGTGCTGCCCTACGAAGAGGCCAAGATCCGGATCCTCAATGCAAGCCACAGCTGTATCGCCTGGGCCGGAACGCTGGTCGGGCTGGAGTTCATCCACGAAGGCACGCAGGACCCGCTGATCCGGCAGATGGCCTACGACTACGTGACGGACGACGTCATCCCCTGCCTGAACGCACCTGGACACGCCAGCCCGGTCGACCTGCCGGCCTACCGCGACCTGGTGCTCGAGCGCTTCGGCAACCCGGCCATCCGCGACACCAACCAGCGCGTGGCGATGGACGGCTTCTCGAAGATCCCGGGCTTCATCGCGCCGACCGTGCGCGAACGCCTGGCGCAGGGCGAGCGCATCGCCAGCGTGGCGATGCTGCCGGCCCTGTTCCTGGCTTTCCTGCGGCGCTGGCATCAGGGCACCCTGCCCTACACGTACCAGGACCAGGGCATGGACGAGGCCACCGCGCACGCGATCTGCGACGCGGTCGATCCGGTTGCAGCGCTCTGTGCCGATGCCGGCCTCTGGGGCGATATCGCGGGCGACACGCGCCTCACGCAGGCCGTGCGCGAAGCCGGCGCGCGCGTTCGAACACTCGTCGAAGGAGTAAGACCATGACGGACCGCCTCGCACAGCGCCACGTGCTGGTGACCGGCGCCGGCGGCGGCATCGGCCTGGCGATCGCCGAGGCCTGCCTGGCCGAGGGTGCACGCTGCACGCTGGTCGACCGCTCGCCCGCGCCTTCCGACGGCGTGGCGCTGCTCCAGCGGACCCATTCGACGCGCGTGGTCTACCTGCCGGCGGACGTGACCGACACGAACGCGGTCGCGCACCTGCTCGATCCGGCGCAAGCCGCAAACGGGCCGGTCCACACCCTGGTCAACAACGCCGCCGTCTTCGACATGGCGCCGCTGCTGGAGAGCGACGAGGCCTCCTTCGACCACCTGTTCGCGGTCAACGTGAAGGGCATGTTCTTCGTGATGCAGCGCGTGCTGCAGCACATGGTCGATGCCGGCACGGCCGGTGCCTCCGTCATCAACATGGCCTCGCAGGCCGGCCGCCGCGGCGAAGCGCTGGTCTCGCACTATTGCGCGACCAAGGCCGCCGTCATCAGCTACACGCAGAGCGCAGCGCTCGCGATGGCGCCGCACGGCATCCGCGTCAATGCCATCGCGCCCGGTGTGGTCGACACGCCGATGTGGAGCCATGTCGATGCGCTGTTCGCGAAGTACGAGGGGCGCCAGCCCGGCGAGAAGAAGCGCCAGGTCGGCCTCGAGGTGCCACTCGGGCGCATGGGCACGCCGGACGACATTGCCGGCGCCGCCGTGTTCCTGGCCAGCGACGAGGCGCGGTACATCACCGCGCAGACGCTCAATGTCGACGGTGGTAACGTCATGAGCTGACGAGGACACGGCCATGACATCGGTGCGCCACCGCCACCTCCCCCGCCACCGGGAGCCCGAGCTCGAGCGCGACATCACGCGTTCACCCTCGCTCGGCTACGAGGCGCCCGAAGAAACTGGCCTGGTGCGTTGCCTGGCGCACGGCTTTCCGAGCCCGCTGGTGCGCTGGCACTTCCACGAAGAATACGAGCTGCACCTGATCACCGAGACCTCGGGCAAGGCCTTCATCGGCGACTGGATCGGGCCCTTCGAGCCCGGCCACCTGGTGCTGTGCGGGCCGCGGCTGCCGCACAACTGGATTTCGCTCGATGTGCCGGTGGGCGGCGCCGCCGGGCGCGACCGCGTGATCCAGTTCCGGCATGAGCCGATCGAACGCGCGGCCGTGGAAATTCCTGAGCTGCGCGAGGTGCTTCAGCTGCTCGAACGCGCCCGCCACGGCATCGAATTCTTCGGCTTCGCGGAACGCGCTCTGGCACACTGGGATGCCGTCAAGGCGGCGCGCGGCCTGCGCCGATTCGCCCTCTTCTGCAACTACCTGGCCGACCTCGCCCAGTGCACCGACTACCGCCTTCTCTCCAACGTCCAGATGCAGGGCGTGGAAGGCGATGCCGAGGTCGACCAGATCAACGTCATCGTCAACCGCATCACCGCCAACCTGGCCGAGCCGATCGTGATGGCCGACATCGCCGCCGAGCTGGGCATGAGCGAAAGCCGCTTCAGCCGCTTCTTCAAGCGCTCGACCGGCAACAGCTTCACCGATTTCGTGAACCGCGTGCGCATCAACAGCGCCTGCCACCTGCTGATGCAGACCGATCACTACGTGACCGACATCTGCTATCAGGTCGGCTTCAACAACGTCGCCAACTTCAACCGCCGCTTCCTGGAGATCAAGGGCATGACGCCGACCGAATTCCGGCGCCAGAGCGACCATCGCTTCGGCGGCGGCGCGTGAGGACCCGCACTTGTACCTCGGACTCGATCTCGGCACCTCCGAGCTGAAGGCGCTGCTGCTGGCCGACGATCACCGCATCGTCGCGCTGGCACGAGCCCCGCTCAGCGTCAGCCGGCCGGCGCCGCTGTGGTCGGAGCAATCGCCTTCGCAATGGTGGGAGGCATTGGAAGCCGTCATGGCCGAACTGCAGCGCCATCACGCTGCCGCCTTGTCGGCCGTGCGTGCGATCGGCCTGTCGGGCCAGATGCACGGCGCCGTGGCGATGGATACGCAAGGCCGGGTGCTGCGCCCCGCCATCCTCTGGAACGACGGCCGCAGCGCCGCCCAGTGCGACGCGTTGACGGCGCGCGTGCCGCGCCTCGCCGCGATCGCCGGCAACCTCGCCATGCCGGGCTTCACCGCCCCCAAGCTGCTGTGGATGCGCGAGCACGAACCGGAGCTATTCGCACGCATCGCCTGCGTGCTGCTTCCCAAGGACTGGTTGCGCTACAGGCTGAGCGGCGAACTCGCCAGCGACATGTCGGATGCGTCGGGCACGCTGTGGCTGGACGTGGGCGCGCGCGACTGGTCCGACGAACTGCTCGCCGCCTGCGGCCTCACGCGCGCGCAGATGCCGCGGCTTGTGGAAGGCAGCGCCACCGCGGGGCGGCTCAAGCCCGAGCTCGCGCGACGCTGGGGCCTGGCGCCCGAGGTCGCGATCGCGGGCGGGGCCGGCGACAACGCAGCCAGCGCGGTCGGCATGGGCCTCGTCGATGCCGGCGAGGGCTTCGTCTCGCTCGGCACCTCGGGCGTGATCTTCGTCTGCGGCGAGCGCTTCGAGCCCAAGCCCGAGGCCGCCGTGCATGCCTTCTGCCACGCGCTGCCCGGGCGCTGGCACCAGATGTCGGTGATGCTGTCGGCCTCCAGCGCCGTGAGCTGGGCCGCGCGCAGCTTCGGCCTGGGCAACGAGGCGACGCTGCTTGCCGCGGCTGCCACGCTCGATGCCGAAGCGCGCCGCCGCGCGCCGCTGTTCCTGCCCTATCTCTCAGGCGAACGCTCGCCGCACAACGACGCGAATGCGCAGGGCGTGCTCTTCGGCCTGACGCATGCGCACGGGCCGGCCGACATCGCCTATGCCGTGGTGGAAGGAGTGAGCTTCGGCCTGCGGGACGGTCTGGACACGCTGGCCCGGCCGGCCGGCGATCTGGTGCTGGTCGGCGGCGGCGCGCGCAGCGCCTGGTGGGCCCAGCTGCTGGCCGACATCCTCGAACTACCTCTTGCGCTATGCGAAGGCAGCGAAGCCGGCGGCGCGCTCGGTGCGGCCCGGCTTGCCTGGCTGGCGGACGGCGGCACGCAAGCCCGGGTGTGCCTGCGGCCGGCGGTGCGGCAGCGTTTCGAGCCGGCCGGAACGAAGGCCGGTGTCCATGCCGCGCGCCATGCACGCTTCAAGGCGCTGTATGCGAGCTTGCGCGCCTGCTTCGCCGACGACCGATCGACGCAAAAGAATGGATGACGTCATTCGACGCCGCTTCCGACCTATGCCGCCTGGACAGGCAACGATGCGACCTTCGGCGGATTGGCCGATGGCGCCGCAGCAGCTACCTTCGAGGCCATGCCATCACTGCTCAAGTTCGCAGCCCGATGCCGCGCCTCCTTTGCGGCGTCCGGCGAGAACGGGCATTCCTCGAAGCCCGTGAGCGGGCCTGCGCAGCCCTTGCTGGTCTTGCGCGGCGTCTCGCAGCAGGGAACGATCCGCGCGCACGCGGCCAAGGTGATCGCGATCACCGCGCTGCACTTCGGTACGCAGATTCGATAGATAGACGGATCTGCTGTGCCTGGCCTGCCAGGCTTACAGCATCGAGTGACCGGTGGTGAGCATGCAGGAATCCGCATCCATCGTCGATGCGGCTGCGGCGGACGGCTCCGGCACGCCTTCTCCGAGGCCCACCGGCGCCATGGGACGGCCGAAGGGTGCGAGCCCTTGCAGTACGCGCAGTGCCGAGGCGCCCTGAATGAGCGCCTCCGAATAATCGGGCAGGCCCTGGGTCGAGGAGTCGACGGGCCGGTACACCAGGCACTCCTCCGAATCCGCCTGCACTGCCTCCATCAGAACCCAATGAAATTCATAGGGCTCGAGTTCGAGCACAGTCAGGGCGAGATCGCGAAGCACCATAGGGAAACCTCTTATTCAGCTTGTTTGGGTGAATTGTTACAGCCGGTTAATCATCCACAAAGGCACTTTTGCACGATGTGTGCTCCATGTGACGCGCCTTCGCCAACGCCGCAGCGGCCGCTGTGACTTCCATCAGCCGATGCGCACGGGCACGAAGATCCGATCGCCATCGCGCTGGATGAGCAGCGCGATCGACTTGTCGGCCTTGTTCACCACCTCGCGCACCTGCTCGACGCTCTTTGCGGGCGTGCCGTTGATGGCCAGCAGCACGTCGCCCGCCTGCACGCCGGCGAGCGCCGCCGCGCCGCCCGCATCCTCGATCAGGAGGCCGGTCTCGACCGCGGCCTCGCGCTTCTCCTGCGGCTGCAGCGGTCTGAGCGCGAGACCGAGCTTGCCGCCGCCGGCGCGCTCGTCGTTCTTCGCCACCGTGCTCGCCTTTTCACTCGCATCGCCCAGCCTGGCGCTGAGCTCCTGGCGTGCGCCCTGGCGCCAGACATCGAGCGTGACCTTGGTGCCGGGCTTCTTCTGGCCGATCACGGCCGGCAGGTCGCCGGAGGCGACGATCGGGTCGCCGTCGACCTTGCGGATCACGTCGCCGGAGCGCAGGCCGGCCTGGTCGGCCGGGCCGCCCTTCTCCACGTTCGACACCAGCGCACCCTCGGGCTTGTCGAGCTTGAAGGAGTCGGCGAAGGTCTGGTTCACCTCCTGCACCGCGACGCCCAGCCGCGCATGGCTGGCGCGGCCGGTGGCGACGATCTGGTCCTTTACCTGGATCGCGACGTCGATCGGGATCGCGAAGGACACGCCCTGATAGCCGCCGCTGCGGCTGTAGATCTGCGAGTTGATGCCCACCACCTCGCCGCGCGTGTTGATCAGCGGCCCGCCCGAGTTGCCGGGGTTGATGGCCACGTCGGTCTGGATGAAAGGCACGTAGCTGTCGTCGGGCAGCGAGCGGCCCTTGGCGCTCACCACGCCTGCCGTCACGGTGTTCTCAAAACCGAAGGGCGAGCCGATCGCAAGCACCCATTCGCCCGGCTTCAGCTCCTTGGTGTTGCCCAGCGACAGGGTCGGCAGGTTCTTCGCGTCGATCTTGAGCACCGCGATGTCGGTCTTCTCGTCGGAGCCCAGCACCTTGGCGCGGAACTCGCGGCGATCGGTCAGCTTGACCGTCACTTCCTTCGCGTCCTTCACCACGTGGGCGTTGGTCAGGATGACGCCGTCGGCGCTCACGATGAAGCCCGAACCCTGTCCGCGCACCGGCATCTCGCGCTGCTGCGGCTGTTTGCCGCGTGGGCCCATCTGGCCCTGGAAGCGGCGAAAGAACTCGAACATCGGATCGTCGGGACCCATGCCGGGGATGCCGGCCACACCCTCCATCGAAGTCTTCATGGTGCCGGTCACGCTGATGTTGACGACGGCGGGACCGTTGCGCGTGGTGATGGTCGAGAAGTCGGGCATGGTGACCATCGGCGCGGCCACGGCGGGCGCCGGCGTGTTCACGGCATTGGCACTGGTGTAGGCGCCCGCGCCGACGGCGCCGATGACGCCCGCGGCCGACAGGGCGAGAACGAGCGCGCGGGGCGAGTTCAGACGGACATTCATTGAAGTTCCTTTCGAGGTGTCAGTTGGAAACACGATGAAAGGAATGTCGGTCCGCTCGCTTAAGCCCGCCTTAAACAGTTCTGGGAAAACGCACGCTCACCCGCAGGCCACCCAGGCTGCCGGAGCCATCGATAGCCAGCGTCGCGCCATGCAGGTCGGCGATCGACTTCACGATCGCCAGCCCGAGACCGCTGCCCGCCGCCTGCGGCTCGCCCGAGCGATAGAAGCGGTCGAGCACGCGCGAGCGCTCCTCGGCCGGCAGGCCCGGGCCGCTGTCTTCCACGCTGAGCTCCACCCCCTCGGCCGACGCCGCGATGCCGACGTCGACGCGGCCGCCCTCGGGCGTGTACTTCACGGCGTTGTCGAGCAGGTTGCGCAGCAGCGTGCGCAAGGCCTCGGCCTGGCCGTGTACCTCGGCCGCATCCGCGCGCGCCATGCCGATGTCGATCCGGCGTGCCTGGGCGGCGGCAATGGCATCGGAGATCGCGAGCCGCGCGACCTCCTGCAGGTCCACCGGCTCCGCGCTGGCGCCGGCGGCGGCGCTGGCTTCGTGCCGCGCCAGCGCCAGCATCTGTTCGACCAGCCGCGTCGCGCGGTCGATGCCGGCTGCCAGCCGGCCGACGGCGAGCTCGCGCGCGGCATCGTCGGGCGCGCGCTGCAGGCTCTGCACCTGCAGCTTCAAGGCCGCGAGCGGCGAGCGCAGCTCGTGCGCCGCATCGGCCACGAAATGCTTCTGCGCCTCGAAGGCCCGGCGCACGCGATCGAACAGCAGGTTGAGTTCGTGCACCAGCGGGCGTACCTCCTCGGGCAGGCCGCTTTCGCTGACCGGCGAGAGGTCGTCAGCCTGCCGGGAGGCAACCTGGCTGCGCACGCGCGCCACCGGCGCCAGCGAGCGGCTCACCACCCACCACACCACCAGCATCAGCAACGGCGCCGCCAGCGCGATCGGCCCGACGGTGCGCAGCGCGAGCGTTCCCGCCATGGTGCGGCGCGCCGCCATGTCCTGCGCCACCTGGATCACCAGCCCGGCGCTCTGGATCGAGAACACCCTGTAGGTGGTGCCGCGCGCCTGCACGTTCGAGAAACCCAGCACCGCGCGCTGCGGCAGTGCGGCACGCGCGGCCGATTCGAAGATGCGCACGCCGTCGGCCGTCCATATCTGCACGACGAATTCGAAGTTCTCCTCGCCGCCGCCGAGCCCGCCCACGGCCGCACTGGGCGGCAGGCCCGCGCGCAGCGAGAACGCCATCTGCTGCATGTGGTAGTCGAAGATCTCGTCGGCTTCCTTGAGCACCGTGCGATAGGCCACGAAGGCCTGCGTTCCTGCTGCAAGCACGATGGCAGCCAATAGGAACCACAAAAGACGCGCGCGTAAGGACTTCATTCCTTGGGCACCATGTAGCCCACCCCCCGCACATTGCGAATGAGATCGGCGCCGAGCTTCTTGCGCAGCCCGTGCACATAGACCTCGACCGCGTTGCTGCTGATCTCGTCCTTCCAGCCGTAGAGCTTTTCTTCGAGCTGCGCGCGCGAGAGCACCATGCCCGGCCGCGCGATCAGCGGTTCGAGCACCGCCCATTCGCGCGCCGACAGCACCACCGGCTGGCCGCCCACGGCGACTTCGCGCGTCGACGGATTGATGCTGACACCCAGGTGCTCGTAGACCGGCTCGGCCCGCCCCGATGCGCGGCGCAGCAAGGCCCGGATGCGCGCCAAAAGCTCGTCGAGGTCGTAGGGCTTCAGCACGTAGTCGTCGGCGCCGGCATCCAGGCCCTCGATGCGCTGCTGCACCGAATCGCGCGCCGTGGCGATCAACACCGGCATGCGCTGCTTGCGGACGCGCAGCGAACGCAGCACCTCGAGGCCGTCGCGGCGCGGCACGCCGAGGTCGAGCAGCACCAGGTCGTACTGCTGCGTGCGCAGTGCGGTGTCGGCAGCGTCGCCGTCCTTGACCCAGTCGACCGCGTAGTTCTCGGCGCGCAGCAGGTCCAGCACGGCCTCGCCGATCATCACGTCGTCTTCGAGCAGCAGCAGTCGCATCGTCGTTCATCCGCACAAAGGCGGTTCGAGATCGTAGCGGCGGCGAAGTTCAAGCGCGTTCACAGAAGCGCCCTGACCTCGCGCGCCGCCTCGAACAACAGCGGCAGCATGTCGCGGCGCAGCGCCTCTTCGGAGTGGCGCGTGCCCGACAGCACGACGTTGAGCGCCGCCACCGTGTGGCCCTGCATGTCGCGCAACGGCACCGCCAGCGCCTGCACGCCGAGCTCGTGTTCCTCGCTGGCAAAGCAGAAATCGTCCTTGCGCACCTGCGCGATGCGCTGGCGCAGCACGCGCGCCTGGGTGATGGTGCGCGGCGTGAGGCGCGGCAGGTTGCGGCCCTTGAGCCATTGCGTGAGCTGCGCCGCGCTCATGCCGGCGAGCAGCACGCGGCCGGTCGATGTCGCATGGGCCGGGAGGCGCGCCCCGAGGTGGAGGCCATAGGCCAGCACGCGGGTCGGCGTGCCATAGCTGCCGCTGCGCGCGATGATGACCACCTCTTCGCCATCGAGCACCACGGCCGAGAAGGATTCGCCCGTCTGCGCCGCGAGCCGGTTGAGCGTGGGCTGCAGCGCGCGCGGCAGCCGCGACGACGCGAGGTAGCTGCCCGAGAAGCGCAGCACCTTCGGCGCCATCCAGAAATAGCTGCCGTCGGTTTCGAGGTAGCCGAGGTGCGCAAGCGTCAGCAGGTGGCGCCGGGCCGCGGCCCGCGTCAGGCCGGCGCGCTCGGCTGCCAGCGTGGCATTGAGGCGCTGGCGCTCGGTGTCGAAACTCTCGAGCACGGCCATGCCCTTGGCGATGCCCTCGATGAAGTCGGGTTTGGCTATGGTCATGGGCGCGAAGTGTTGCGCGATCATCGCGCAGGCCGCCTCATCATCGCACAGAGGATGGCATCGCGGCGAGCCGGGGAGTCCGCATCGTCCTACGCTTGAGGCCAAGCAATCAGGAGACACGCATGCGCACACAGGTCGCCATCATCGGCGCGGGCCCGGCCGGCCTCTTGCTCGGCCAGCTGCTCTACAAGGCCGGCATCGACAACATCATCATCGAGCGCCAGACCGGCGACTACGTGCTGGGCCGCATCCGGGCCGGCGTGCTGGAGCAGATCACGATGGACTTGCTCCAGCGCGCCGGCGTCGACGCGCGCGCCAAGGCCGAGGGCCTGCCGCACGAAGGCATCGAGCTGCTGTTCAAGGGCGCGCGCCATCGCATCGACATGCATGGCCTGACCGGCGGCAAGCAGGTCACGGTCTATGGCCAGACCGAGGTGACCCACGATCTGATGAATGCGCGCGAGGCAGAGGGCCTGACCACCATCTACGGCGCCTCGCCAGTCAGCCTGCATGACTTCGACACCGGGAAGCCCCGCGTGCGCTACGAGAAGGACGGTGCCACGCACGAGATCGAGTGCGACTTCATCGCCGGCTGCGACGGCTACCACGGCGTGAGCCGCGCCAGCGTGCCGGCCCAGGCGATCCACACCTACGAAAAGGTCTATCCCTTCGGCTGGCTCGGCGTGCTCGCCGATGTGCCGCCGCTATCGCACGAGCTGATCTACGCCAACACGCCGCGCGGCTTCGCGCTGTGCAGCATGCGCAGCGCCACGCGCAGCCGCTACTACGTGCAGGTGCCGGTCGAGGAGCGCGTGGAGAACTGGAGCGACGAGGCGTTCTGGAACGAGCTGCGCCTGCGCCTCGACCCCGAAGCGCGCGAGCGGCTCGTGACCGGCTCTTCGCTCGAAAAAAGCATCGCGCCGCTGCGCAGCTTCGTGGCCGAACCGATGCGCTTCGGCAGCCTGTTCCTGGCCGGCGACGCGGCCCATATCGTGCCGCCGACCGGCGCCAAGGGCCTGAACCTGGCGACGGCCGACGTTGGCTACCTGTCGCGCGCCTTCGAGATCTTCTACCGCGAACGCAGCGCCTCGGCGCTCGACCGCTACTCCGACCTGTGCCTGCGCCGGGTCTGGAAGGCCGAGCGCTTCTCGTGGTGGTTCACCTCGCTGATGCACCGCTTCCCGGAAACCGGGGAGTTCGGCCAGAAGATCCAGGAGGCCGAGCTCGACTACCTGGTGCACTCGCGCGCCGCCTCGACCTCGCTGGCGGAGAACTACGTGGGGCTGCCGCTGGAAGAGTTCTGAAGCGTTTCAGGGCCCCGGCTGCATGAGCGCCCACATGCGCGCGGGCGTGAGCGGCATGTCCAGGCGAGGCGTGAGCCCGGCCATGCCGTTGCGCGCGAGCGCATCGGCCACGGCATTGACGACTGCCGGCGTGGCGCCGATGGTGCCCAGCTCGCCCACGCCCTTCACGCCCAGCGGGTTGTTGAGGCAGGGCGTGCTCTGGTCCATCTCGGTCTTGAACATCGAGGCGATGATGTCGGCTCGCGGCGCGGCGTAGTCCATCAGGCTGCCGGTCAGCGGCTGGCCGGTTTCGATGTCGTAGACCACGCGCTCGCACAGCGCCTGGCCGATGCCCTGCACGGCGCCGCCTTCGAGCTGGCCGCGAACGATCATCGGGTTGACCACGCGGCCGACGTCGTTGACCGAGGCATAGGCCAGCACGCTCACATCGCCGGTGGGCGGGTCGATCTCGACCTCGCAGATGTGGCAGCCGTTGGGCCAGGTCGGGCCGGCGACGGCGCTGGTGGAGTCGACGAAGATCTGCCGATCCGGCTGGCGTCCGGCCAGGGTGAACAGGTCGAGCTGCAGATCGGTGCCGGCGACCTTGAAAACGCCGGCCGCGTAGCTGAGGTCGGCAGGCGCGACTTCGAGCTCCTGCGCGGCAAGCGCCTTCGCCTTGTCGATGGTGCGCTCGGCACCGACGCGAACGGCCGAGCCGCCGGTGAAGAGCGAACGCGAGCCGGCGCTGCCGAAGCCGTCGCCGCGGTCGGTGTCGCCCAGCACGATGCGCACTTTCTCGATCGGCACGCCGAAGGCATCGACCGCCAGTTGCGCCAGCGTGGTCGCGATGCCCTGCCCCATGGCGTTGACGGCGGAGAACACCTCGATGACGCCGTCGGCCTGCACCGAGACCGTCACGCGCTCCTCGAACACGTTGCCGCCGGTCCATTCGAGGAAGGTGGCGATGCCGAGCCCGCGCAACCGGCCCTGGCGCTTGGACTGCGCCGCGCGCGCATCGAATCCCTGCCAATCGGCCAGCTTCAGCGCCTGGTCCATCACCGACTCGAACTTGCCGGTGTCGTAGGTCTGCTGCATCGGGTTCGTGTAGGGCATCTGCGCCGGCTGGATGAAGTTGCGCCGGCGCAGCTCGATGCGGTCGATGCCGGTCTGGCGCGCGGCCTCGTCCATCAGCCGCTCGATGGTGTAGATCGCCTCCGGCCGGCCGGCGCCCCGGTAGGCGCCCGTCGGCGCGGTATGGGTCAGCACCGCATGGAAATGGAAGTCGATGGTCTGGATGTCGTAGACGCTGGTCTGCACCCAGGGGCCGATCAGGAGCTGGATCACGACGCCGGTGCCGCCCGCGTAGGCGCCGACGTTGGCCAGGGTCCTGATGCGCAGCCCGAGAATCTTGCCCCTGGCGTCGAGCGCCAGCTCCGCATGGGCCTCGATGTCGCGGCCATGCCAGCTCGAAAGGAATTCCTCGCTGCGGTCGGCCACCCACTTCACCGGCCGCCGCACCGCGCGCGCGGCAAAGGCCACGACGATGTCTTCCGGATAGGCGCTGGTCTTCATGCCAAAGCCGCCGCCGACATCGCCCACCACCACGCGCACCTGCTCCTTGGGCAGGCCGATCGCGTCGCAGACCGAATTGCGCACGCCCGAGGGCATCTGGGTGCTCATGCGCAGGGTGATCCGTTCCGAGGCGGCGTCGAAATCGGCCAGCACCGAGCGCGGCTCGATCGTGAGCGCGACCACCCGCTGGTTGACGACGTCGAGCGCGACCACGTGGCTGGCCTTGGCGAAGGCGGCGCTCGTCGCTTCCCTGCTGCCGTGGCGCATCTCGGCGGCGATGTTGCCGGTGGCCTCGTCCCAAACCAGGGGCGCGCCATCCGCCGTCGCGCCGGCGAGGTCGACCACCATCGGCAGCGCTTCGTAGTCGACCATCACCGCCTCGGCCGCATCGCGCGCCTCGCGCGCGGTTTCAGCGATCACGGCAGCGACCGGCTCGCCGACGAAACGAACCCGGTCGAGCGCCAGCACATGCCGCGGCGGCGCCGCGCAGTCGGTGCCGTCGGCGCGCGTGAAGCCCGCGGCGCCCGGCAGGGGCTTGACGCCGGCGCCGTGCAGCTCCGCACCGGTGAGGATGCGCAGCACGCCTGGCATGGCGGCGGCCGACGCGGTGTCGACCGACGCCAGCCGCGCGTGCGGATACGGGGAACGGACGAAGGCCAGAAAGGTCTGATTCGGTAGCGTGACGTCGTCGGTGAAACGCCCGGCGCCGGCCAGGAGGCTTTCATCTTCGAGTCGTCGAACGGCTTGGCCGCTGCCGAAGCGCATGGGATTGGTTTCTGTGCTCACCGTGGTCCTTTTTGCTTTGAGCGATGGCTGCGAATGCGGGAACGACTATAGGGGCTTCAGGCAAATTCGGCTTGCGACGACAACGCGTCTGCGGAAGCCGTGTATACCTTCGACCATGCAACTGCCCTGGCTTGCCCCTGGTGACCCCCTGCCCGATGCCGATTCGGCCTGGGGCGAATCCGACCCCGTGCCCGGCCTTCTGGCCGCAGGTGGCGGGCTCGATGTCGCCAGCCTCCTTCACGCCTACGCCAACGGCATCTTCCCGTGGTTCAGCGAGGGCCAGCCGATCCTCTGGTGGAGCCCGGATCCGCGAATGGTGCTCGAAACCGCCGGCTTCAGGCTCCACCGTTCGCTGCGCAAGACGCTGGAGCGTTTCCGCGCCACCGCGGGCTGCGAAATCCGCATCGACCACCGTTTTGAGACGGTGATCGATGCCTGCTCGCAGGCGCCGCGAGTCGGCCAGACCGGCACCTGGATCCTGCCCGAGATGGTGCGCGCCTACACGGATCTGCACCGCGCCGGCCATGCGCACAGCGTCGAAACCTGGATCGACGGCGAACTCGCGGGCGGCCTGTACTGCGTGGCAATCGGCCGCGCAGTCTTCGGCGAATCGATGTTCGCCCGCCGGCCCGACGCTTCCAAGATCGCGCTGGCGGCCCTGGTCTCGTTCTGCCGGCGGCACGGGATCGCGATGATCGATTGCCAGCAGAACACGGGCCACCTGGCCAGCCTGGGCGCACACGAGGTGCCGCGCGAACGTTTCCTGTCGCATGTGGCCGACGCACGCCTGCAAGCAGGCCCGGCGTGGCGTTTCGAGCCCGTATACTGGTCCGAACTCCTGCCTGCGCGACTTTCCTTCACGACGTGACGCACCTCAAGGATCTCCCGCTCCACACGCTGCAGTTCTACGCGACAGCGCCCTATCCGTGCAGCTACCTGCCGGACAGGCAGGCGCGCTCGCAGGTCGCGACGCCGAGCCACCTGATCCACAACGACGCGTACTCGGACCTGGTGCTCGCCGGCTTCCGGCGCAGCGGAATGTTCACCTACAGGCCGCATTGCGACGGCTGCAGCGCCTGCATACCGCTGCGCGTACTGGCGAGCGAGTTCAAGCCCAATCGCAGCCAGCGCCGTGCCTTGGCACGCCATGCCGATCTGCAGGCCCGCGTGCTCAAGCTCTGCTTCGTGCCCGAGCACTACCAGCTCTACCTGCGCTACCAGAACGGCCGCCATGCCGGCGGCGGCATGGATCACGACAGCATCGACCAGTACACCCAGTTCCTGCTGCAAAGCAGGGTCAACTCGCGGCTGGTGGAGTTTCGCGAAACCCGGCCGGACGGCAGCGCGGGCGCCTTGAAGATGGTGTCGATCCTCGACGTGCTGAACGACGGAATCTCTGCGGTCTACACCTTCTACGAGCCCGAGGCGGGCGCGGGCTACGGCAACTACAGCGTGCTGTGGCAGATCGAGCAGGCCCGCAAGCTGGGCCTCGCCCACGTCTATCTCGGCTACTGGATCGAGGGCAGCGCCAAGATGAACTACAAGGCCCGTTTTGCCCCGCATGAAGTGCTGATCGACGGCCGCTGGCAAGCGCCGACCCATTTCACCAAGTAAAATGGCAGCCGGTTCCACACCGCGTTGCCCATGAGAAAACACCAATCAGACGTTCCTGCCGTGCCCGTCATCCAAGTGATCGAGCGCATGTTCGCGCTGATCGACGTCTTGGCATCCCGGGAAGAAGCCATCTCTCTGAAGGAAATCAGCGAGAAGACGGGCTTGCACCCGTCCACCACCCATCGCATCCTGAACGACCTGGCGGTCGGCCGCTTCGTCGACCGGCCGGAGGCCGGCAGCTACCGGCTCGGCATGCGCCTGCTGGAGCTCGGGAACCTGGTCAAGGGTCGGCTCAACGTGCGCGATGCCGCGATGGCGCCGATGCGGGAACTGCACAAGCTCACGCAGCAGCCGGTGAACCTCAGCATGCGGCAGGGTGACGAGATCGTCTATATAGAGCGCGCCTACAGCGAGCGCTCGGGCATGCAGGTGGTGCGCGCCATCGGCGGCCGGGCGCCGCTGCACCTGACTTCCACCGGCAAGCTGTTCCTCGCGCTCGACGAACCCCAGCGGGTGCGCAGCTACGCCACGCGAACCGGCCTGGCCGGCCACACGCGCAACAGCATCACGCAGCTGCCGGCGCTGGAGCGCGAACTTTCCAAGGCGCGCCAGTACGGCATCGCCCGCGACAACGAGGAGCTCGAGCTCGGCGTGCGCTGCATGGCCGCAGGCATCTACGACGATCAGGGCAAGCTGGTTGCGGGGTTGTCGATCTCGGCGCCGGCAGACCGGCTCGACGACGGGTGGCTGCCGAAACTGCAGGCCACCGCCAACGAAATCTCGAGCGCGCTCGGCTACAACGCGAACACGCCCGCTTCGGCCTGATCGCCAGGCCGGCGCGGCTCAGCCCGCAACGTGCGTTGCGACGGCCTGCTGCTGCTGCGCAGCCGGATTCACCATGTTGTGGGTGGCTTCGACCCAGCGGCGAACGCGCTCGGCATCGCCGATGCGGCCGAACTTGCCGGCCGAGTCGAGGAACACCATGATCAGCTTGCGCCCGGCGATCTTGGTCTGCATCACGAGGCATTGGCCGGCTTCCGAGATGTAGCCGGTCTTCTGCACGCCGATGTCCCAGTCCGGATTCTTGACCAGGCGATTCGTGGTGTTGTACTGCAGCACGCGGCTGCCGACTTCGACCTGGTACTCGGGCGAGGTGGAGAGCTGGCGCACCGTGGCGTCGGCATAGGCGGCATTGACCAGCAGGGCCAGGTCTTGCGCACTCGACTGATTGCGGCTCGAGAGCCCGGTGGGCTCGACGTAGCGCGTGTCCTTCATGCCGAGCATCTTGGCCTTGGCGTTCATGACGCTCACGAAGGTGGCGAGGCCGCCCGGATAGGTGCGCCCGAGCGCGTGCGCCGCGCGGTTTTCGCTCGACATCAATGCCAGGTGCAGAAGTTCGCCGCGCGGCAGCGTGGTGCCGACCGTCAGGCGTGAGCGGCTTCCTTTTTCGGTGTCGACGTCATCCTGGCTGATGGTGATCAGTTCGTCGGAAGGAAGGCGCGCCTCGCTGATGATCAACCCCGTCATGAGCTTGGTCAGCGAAGCGATGGGCAGCACTGCGTGGTCGTTCTTGCTGAAGAGCACTTCGCGCGTGTCTTGGTCGATCACCAGCGCGACGCTGGATTTCAGGTCGAGCGCATCTTCGGTGCTGTGCAGGCCGGCCAGCTGGCCGAAAGACTGCCGCGCCTCGACCACACGCACCACCGACCGCCGCTGCACCGCCACCACCGTCTTGCCGCCCCGCTTGCGGATCGAAGCCACCACGTTGCGCCCGCCGCTCACGACGCGGTCGGCCTTGTCGTCATCCTTGACGCTGTGTTTCGATGCCGACTTGGCGCTGCTGCGCTTGCTGTCGGCACTCACCTGCTGGACCTTCTTGCCTGCCGGCGGCTTCTTGGCTGCCTCTGCTGCGGGCAGCAAAAACGCCGTGGCGCAGAGCGCGACGGCGATGAGGCGGAATGCAGGAAGAAACCGCTGGCTGGAAACTCGGCAGGAACGGGCTTCGGGCATCAAAAACTCTCCAGCGGGACGAATAGAAACCGCAGTGTATCCAAATCAAAAAAGGCACGCAATATCAGTTACTTGCATCCCTTTCTTCATTAGAACCAAAGGATCCGTCGCAAGAACTAACCTTGTGCCGCCACTCTCTCAGCTTGGCTCTGTAACTTGTTGAGCGCACTCAAATAAGCCTTGGCCGATGCCACCACGATGTCCGGATCGGCCCCCACGCCATTGACGACCCGGCCCGCATTCTGCAAACGCACCGTGACTTCGCCCTGACTCTCCGTCGATCCGCTGATGGCATTGACCGAATACAGCACCATCTCCGCCCCGCTCTTCACGTGGGCCTCGATGGCCTTCAGCGAAGCATCAACCGGGCCATTGCCATCCGACTCGCTCGTGACCTCCTTGCCATGCACCGTGAAAACGATTCGCGCCTGGGGCCGCTCGCCGGTTTCGCTGTGCTGCGACAAGGATACAAAACTAAACTGCTCCGCAACGTGCGAATGCTCCTCGGCGCTTACAAGTGCAAGGATATCTTCGTCAAATATTTCACTTTTTCGATCGGCGAGTTCTTTGAAGTGCGCGAACGCGGCGTTGATGTCGGCCTCGCTCTCCATCGTTACGCCGAGCTCCTGCAGGCGCTGCTTGAAGGCGTTGCGGCCGCTCAGCTTGCCGAGCACGATCTTGTTGGCGGTCCAGCCCACATCCTCGGCGCGCATGATCTCGTAAGTGTCGCGCGCCTTGAGCACGCCATCCTGGTGGATGCCCGATGCGTGGGCGAAGGCATTGGCGCCTACCACCGCCTTGTTGGGCTGCACCACGAAACCGGTGGTCTGGCTGACCATGCGGCTGGCGGCCAAGATGTGTCGGGTGTCGATGCCGAGATCGAGGCCGAAGTAGTCCTTTCGTGTCTTCACGGCCATCACGATCTCTTCGAGCGAGCAGTTGCCGGCACGCTCGCCAAGGCCGTTGATGGTGCACTCGACCTGCCGCGCGCCGCCGATCTTCACGCCCGCCAGCGAGTTGGCGACCGCCATGCCCAGGTCGTTGTGGCAGTGCACGGACCAGACGGCCTTGTCGCTGTTCGGGATGCGTTCGCGCAGTGTCTTGATGAAGTTGCCGTAGAGCTCCGGCACCGCGTAGCCGACGGTGTCGGGCACGTTGATGGTGGTCGCGCCCTCGTGGATGACGGCTTCCAGCACGCGGCACAGGAAGTCGACGTCGCTGCGGTAGCCGTCCTCCGGGCTGAACTCGACGTCGCCCACCAGGTTGCGCGCGAAACGCACGGCAAGCTTGGCCTGCTCGAACACTTCGTCGGGCGACATGCGCAGCTTCTTCTCCATGTGCAGCGGCGAGGTCGCGATGAAGGTGTGGATGCGGCCGCTGGCCGCGCCCTTCAAGGCTTCGGCCGCGCGCGAGATGTCGCGGTCGTTGGCTCGCGACAGGCCGCACACCGTCGACTCCTTGATCGCGTTGGCGATCGCCATCACGGCTTCGAAATCACCGTTCGAACTGGCCGGAAAGCCCGCCTCGATGACGTCGACCCGCAGGCGCTCGAGCTGGCGCGCGATGCGCAGCTTTTCGTCCTTGGTCATCGAGGCACCCGGCGACTGCTCGCCGTCGCGCAAGGTGGTGTCGAAAATGATGAGTTTGTCGGCCATCGTGGATCTCCTTCTTGTCAGGCGGCTTCAGCCATGGATTGTGCGCTGCGTGCGCCCCGTGCCCGGGCCCGCTCGAGGCCCGAAACGATCGCCTTGAGCGAAGCCGAGATGATGTTCGCGTCCATGCCGACGCCGAACAGGGTCTGCGCCTCGTCGACCCGCAGTTCGAGATAGGCCACCGCCTGCGCATCGGCCCCGGCGCCGATCGCATGCTGGTGATAGTCGATCACGCGGATCGAGTGCCCGGTGGCGCCGGCCAAAGCATGGATGAAGGCATCGATGGGCCCGTTGCCGCGGCCTTCGATCTTTCGAGTTTCACCCTCCCACGGCAGGTCGGCGCGCAGCACCACGGACGCGTCGGCACCCTCGCCATGCTCTTCGAGCACGCGGTGCTGCGGGCCCGTCTCGCCCTGGATGCGGTATTCGCGCTCGAACAGCTGCCAGAGGTCGGCCGCCGTGAGCTCCTTTCCGGCAACGTCCATCACGCGCTGGACGGCCTGGCTGAACTCCATCTGCAGGCGACGCGGCAGTTCAAGCCCGTACTCGCTTTCGAGCAGGTAGGCGATGCCGCCCTTGCCCGACTGGCTGTTGACGCGGATCACGGCCTCGTAGCTGCGGCCCACGTCCTTGGGATCGATCGGCAGGTAAGGCATGTCCCAGATGTCGCCGTCCTTGCGCGCGGCGAAGGCCTTCCTGATGGCATCCTGATGCGAACCGGAGAAGGAGGTGTAGACCAGATCGCCCACGTACGGATGGCGCGGATGCACCGGCAATTGATTGCAATGCTCGACGGCCGTGCGGATCTCGTCGATGTTCGAGAAGTCGAGTCCGGGCGATACGCCTTGCGTGTAGAGGTTGAGCGCCACGTTCACCAGGTCGAGATTGCCGGTGCGCTCGCCGTTGCCGAACAGGCAGCCTTCGATCCGGTCTGCTCCCCCCATCAGCGCGAACTCGCCGGCCGCTGTGCCCGTGCCGCGGTCGTTGTGCGGATGCACCGACAGCACGATCGCATCGCGGCGTGCGAGGTGGCGGTGCATCCATTCGATCATGTCCGCGAAGATGTTCGGCGTCGAATGCTCGACCGTCGACGGCAGGTTGACGATGCACTTGCGCTCGGGCGTCGGCGCCCAGACTTCGGTGACCGCATCCACCACCCGCTTGGAGAAAGCGAGTTCGGTGCCGGAGAACATTTCCGGCGAGTACTGGAAGGTCCACTCGGTCGCCGGCTGCTTGGCGGCGAGCTCGTTGAACATGCGCGCATGCGTGGTCGCCAGCTCGACGATCTGGTCTTCGTCCATGCCGAGCACCACGCGACGCATGACCGGCGCCACGGCGTTGTAGAGGTGCACGATCGCGCGCGGTGCGCCTTGCAGCGATTCGAAGGTGCGCTCGATCAGGTGGTCGCGAGCCTGCGTGAGCACCTGGATCGTCACATCGTCGGGAATGCGGTCTTCCTCGATCAGCTTGCGCACGAAATCGAACTCGACCTGCGAGGCCGAAGGAAAGCCGACCTCGATCTCCTTGAACCCGATCGCCACCAGCATCTCGAACATGCGCATCTTGCGAGCGATGTCCATCGGCTCCACCAGCGCCTGGTTACCGTCGCGCAGGTCGGTCGACAGCCAGATCGGAGCCTGGGTCAGCACGGCATCGGGCCAGGTGCGGTCCTTGAGGCCGATGGGTGCAAAGGCGCGGTACTTGCGGTCGGGTTGCTTCAACATCTGGTATTTCTCGCTTGGTTGGAGGATCAACCAGCAACCCCAAAACAAACGGCCCGTTGCTGGTGCGAACGGGCCGTGGTCAGGGATTTGCGCGTGCGCTACCGACTCCGCCCGTAGGGGATCAGTAGTAGGGCCAGCGAAATCTTGTTCATGGGAGCGGGGAATGTAGCACAGCCCGAATCACTTGTGCAGGCCGCGCTCGTCGGGCTCGTCGGTCGAGGTGCTGATCACGCTCACATGCTGGCCCTTGGCTTTGCGCCAGCCATAGACCGCGTAGCCACTCAATCCGTAGGCCACGAAGATGCCGAACAGCACCGTCGGCGGATGGATATTGACGACTGCGATGGCGAGCGCGATCAGCACGATCACGGCAAATGGCACGCTCTTCTTCACCTGGATGTCCTTGAAGCTGTAGAACGGCGCGTTGGTCACCATCGACAGGCCCGCATAGAGCGTGAAGCCGAAGGTGATCCAGGTGATCTGATGCCAGGAGAGATACAGCACCTCGCCGCCGCGCTTGCCCCAGTCGGTCATGAGCCAGATGAAGCCGGCCACCAAGGCCGCCGCCGCCGGCGAGGGCAAGCCCTGGAACCAGCGCTTGTCGACCACGCCGGTGTTGACGTTGAAACGCGCCAAGCGCAAGGCCGCGCAGGCGCAGTAGACGAATGCCGCGATCCAGCCCCAGCGGCCGAGGCCCTTGAGCGACCATTCGTAGGCGATCAAGGCCGGCGCGGCGCCGAAGGACACCATGTCGGACAGCGAATCCATCTGTTCGCCGAAGGCGCTCTGGGTGTTGGTCATGCGCGCGACGCGGCCGTCGAGGCTGTCAAGGATCATGGCGGCGAACACACCGAGCGCCGCGAGATCGAAGCGCGCATTCATGGCCATCACCACCGAATAGAAGCCGCCGAAAAGCGCCGCCAGCGTGAACAGGTTCGGCAGGATGTAGATGCCCTTGCGGCGCTTGCGCGGCGCAACTTCGTCGGGGAGCGTGTCGTCATGCATGGATCGGTGGCAGTGTAGTTCAGCCGCTCGCGCGGCATCAAAGAAAAAGGGCCACCGCGCGGGTGGCCCTTGTCGAGGCGAAAGCCGGATCAGTTGCGGGTCTGGTCGACCAGCTTGTTCTTCTTGATCCAGGGCATCATCGCGCGCAGCTTCTCGCCGACCACCTCGATTTGATGCTCGGAATTCAGGCGACGGCGGCTGATCAGCGTGGGCGCACCGCCCGCGTTCTCCAGCACGAAGCTCTTGGCGTATTCGCCGGTCTGGATGTCCTTCAAGACCTGCTTCATGACCTTCTTGGTTTCGTCGGTCACGATGCGCGGACCCGTCACGTACTCGCCGTACTCGGCGTTGTTCGAGATCGAGTAGTTCATGTTGGCGATGCCGCCTTCATAGATCAGGTCGACGATCAGCTTCAGCTCGTGCAGGCACTCGAAGTAGGCCATCTCGGGCGCGTAGCCGGCTTCCACCAGCGTCTCGAAACCGGCCTTGATCAACTCGACGGTACCGCCGCAGAGCACGGCCTGTTCGCCGAACAGATCGGTCTCGGTCTCTTCGCGGAAGTTGGTTTCGATGATGCCGGCCTTGCCGCCACCGTTGGCGGTGGCGTAGGACAGGGCCAGATCGCGCGCCTTGCCGGTCCTGTCGGCGTGCACCGCGATCAGGTGCGGCACGCCGCCGCCCTGCGTGTAGGTGCTGCGCACGGTGTGGCCGGGGGCCTTGGGGGCGACCATCCAGACGTCGAGGTCGGCGCGCGGCTGCACGAAGCCGTAGTGCACGTTGAAGCCGTGCGCGAACACGAGCGAAGCGCCCTGCTTGATGTTCGGAGCGACGTCGTTCTTGTAGACGTTGGCGATCTGCTCGTCGGGCAAGAGGATCATGACCACGTCGGCCGACTTCACGGCGTCCGCCACTTCGGCGACCTTGAGGCCGGCCTTCTCGACCTTGGGCCAGGAAGCGCCGCCCTTGCGCAGGCCGACGACGACCTTCACGCCGCTGTCGTTGAGGTTCTGCGCGTGCGCATGACCCTGGCTGCCGTAGCCGATGATCGCGACCGTCTTGCCCTTGATGAGGCTCAGATCGGCGTCCTTGTCGTAATAGACCTTCATGATGGTTGCTCCTTCGTAGATTCGGTGGGATGTGAAACGGGCTTTGTGTCAGACGCGCAGGACGCGTTCACCGCGGCCGATGCCGCTGGCGCCGGTGCGAACGGTTTCGAGAATGGCGCCGCGGTCGATGGCCTCGAGAAAGGCGTCGTTCTTGCCGTGGTCGCCGGTGAGCTCGATGGTGTAGCTCTTGTCGGTTACGTCGATGATGCGGCCGCGGAAGATTTCCGCCATGCGCATCATCTCTTCGCGCTCCTTGCCGACCGCGCGCACCTTCACCATCATGAGCTCGCGCTCGGTGTAGGCGCCTTCGGTCAGGTCGACGACCTTGACGACTTCGATCAGGCGGTTCAGGTGCTTGGTGATCTGCTCGATCACGTCGTCGGAACCGGCCGTGACGATGGTCATGCGCGACAGGCTCGCGTCTTCAGTGGGCGCGACGGTCAGCGATTCAATGTTGTAGCCACGGGCCGAGAACAGGCCCACGACGCGGGAGAGTGCACCGGGCTCGTTTTCGAGCAGCACGGCAATGATGTGTTTCATGTCAGCAGGACTCCTCTTTTCGCCGCCCTCCCCCGCACACGGTAATGCGCAGGCTCGACGGACAATAGATTGATCCGAAAAAGTTAATGAAGGGCCGGTCCGCATCGCGGATCGGCTTATCGTCTGTTTACAGGTCTTCCGAACCGAGGAGCATCTCGGTGATGCCCATGCCGGCCTTGACCATCGGGAACACGTTCTCGGTGGGGTCGGTGCGGAAATCCATGAACACGGTGCGGTCCTTGAGCTTGCGCGCCTCGCGCAGCGCGGGCTCCACGTCCTGCGGGCGTTCGATCAGCATGCCGACGTGGCCGTAGGCCTCGGCCAGTTTGACGAAATTGGGCAGCGCATCCATGTAGCTGTGGCTGTAGCGGCCCGAATACTCGATCTCCTGCCATTGCCGCACCATGCCGAGATAGCGGTTGTTGAGCGAGCAGATCTTGATCGGCGTGTTGTACTGCAGGCAGGTCGAGAGTTCCTGGATGCACATCTGCACCGAGCCTTCGCCCGTGATGCAGAACACTTCCGACTCGGGTTTGGCGAGCTTGATGCCCATCGCGTAGGGGATGCCCACGCCCATGGTGCCCAGGCCGCCCGAATTGATCCAGCGCCGCGGCTCGTCGAAGCGGTAGTACTGGGCGGCCCACATCTGGTGCTGGCCGACGTCCGAGGTGATGTACGTGTCGGCGTCCTTGGTCATGTTCCAGAGGGTCTCGACCACGTACTGCGGCTTGATCACGTCCTTGTTGCCGCGGTCGTACTTGAGGCAGTCCTTGCTGCGCCAGCCCTCGATGGTGTCCCACCAGCCGGAGAGCGCCGCCGCGTCGGGCTTGGTGTTGCTCTCCTTGATCATCGAGATCAGCTCGCTCAGCACATCCTTCACGTCGCCGACGATCGGGATGTCGACCCGGACGCGCTTCGAGATGCTCGACGGGTCGATGTCGATGTGGATGATCTTGCGTTCGTTCTGAGCGAAGTGCTTCGGATTGCCGATCACGCGGTCGTCGAAGCGCGCACCGACGGCCAGCAGCACGTCGCAGTTCTGCATCGCGTTGTTGGCCTCGATGGTGCCGTGCATGCCCAGCATGCCGAGGAATTTGCGGTCGCTGGCCGGATAGGCGCCGAGCCCCATCAGCGTATTGGTGACCGGGTAGCCGAGCATGTCGACCAGCGTGCGCAGCTCGTTCGTGGCGTTGCCGAGCAGCACGCCGCCGCCGGTGTAGATGTAGGGTCGCTTGGCGTTCAGCAGCAACTGCAGCGCTTTGCGGATCTGGCCGCCATGGCCTTTGCGCACCGGGTTGTAGGAGCGCATCTCGACCTTGTCGGGGTAGCCGTTGTAGCTGACCTTCTTGAAGGACACGTCCTTCGGCACATCCACCACCACCGGGCCGGGACGGCCGCTGCGCGCGATGTGGAAGGCCTTTTTCATCGTCATGGCCAGATCCTTGGGATCCTTGACGAGGAAGTTGTGCTTGACGATCGGCCGCGTGATGCCCACGGTGTCGCATTCCTGGAATGCGTCGAGCCCGATCGCCGCCGTCGGCACCTGGCCCGAGATGATCACCATCGGGATGCTGTCCATGTAAGCAGTCGCAATACCCGTGACCGCATTGGTCAAGCCGGGCCCCGAGGTCACCAGCGCCACGCCGACGTCGCCGGTCGCGCGTGCGTAGCCGTCGGCGGCGTGGACTGCGGCCTGCTCGTGGCGCACCAGCACGTGCTGGATCGTGTCCTGTTTGTAGAACGCGTCGTAAATGTAGAGAACCGCGCCGCCGGGATAGCCCCAGACGTACTTCACGCCTTCGGCCTGCAGTGCCTTGACCAGCACTTCGGCGCCCATGAGTTCCTGCGTTTGACTGCCGGTGACGGCTGCTGCGGAAGCGAGTTCCGCCTTCGAGATTTCCATGATGAACCTTTGCGTTTTTTCGGGAACGAAAAACCTTGGGTGCTCCTTCGCAAGCTCTTGTGAAGCCGCGTCGAAACTTGAGGCCAAAGCCATGGGCGGACTTGTCGTACCGCCGGACCGTGACCCGTTTGCCTTTTGACTTGCAGCGCGGATTATGACACCGGACTGGCGGTCCCCGCGCGACGCATGGCTGCCACAGGGGCGCAGGCATAATCCGCGGCGACAAAAACCTCACGCGTCCCCGAGACACATCCCCACGCGGCGCCTTCCCGGCGCCAGACTCTCTTTGGCCACAGAACAAGAACTCTCCGATTTCCTGAAAAGCGTCGAACGCCGTGCTTTCAAGCGCTCGGTCTACCACGTGCGGGATGAGGAAGCGGCGCTCGACATCGTGCAGGACAGCATGATGAAGCTGGCCGAGCACTATGGCGACAAGCCGCCCAACGAGTTGCCGCTCCTGTTCCAGCGCATCCTCTCGAACTGCACCCTGGACTGGTTCCGCCGCCAGAAAACCCGCCGGGCGCTGTTCTCCAACCTGAGCGATTTCGAGGCGGTGGACGACAACGGCGACTTCGACCTGCTCGAACACTTCGTGATGCCGACGGACTCCCGGGAAAGCGAGAGCGCGGAGGACACCACCCGGCGGGCACAGATTTTTCATGCGATCGAGGAACAAATCGCCGCTTTGCCGGGTCGTCAACGTGAGGCCTTCCTGATGCGTTACTGGGAAGAAATGGACGTCGCCGAGACAGCCGCCGCCATGGGCTGTTCCGAAGGCAGCGTCAAGACCCACTGTTCGCGTGCTGTGCACGCCTTGAGCAAGGCGCTCAAGGCCAAGGGAATTTCGCTATGAGTACAACGTTTTCGCACACCCCTGAAGCGGCCGAGGAGGAATTCGGTCGCCGGGTGGCCGGTCGGCTTTCGGCCGGCAATCTCGAACTGCCGCACGAAATCGGTGAACGCCTGCGCGCCGCCCGCGTGCAGGCCGTTGGGCGCCGCAAAGTGGTGCGGCAGCTCCGTACGGCACCGGCGGTCGTGGCTAATGGCGGCACGGCGACGCTCGGGGCCGGCTGGTGGACGCGCATCGGCTCGGTCGTCCCGCTGATCGCCCTCGTGGCGGGCCTCCTGGTCATCAGCGCGATGCAAGACGACAACCGTGCCAACGAGTTGGCAGAGCTCGATTCGGCCCTGCTGACCGACGATCTGCCACCCGCCGCTTACACGGACCCCGGTTTTGCCCAGTTTCTGAAGACCGAGGCCCCGTCCGAGCGCTGATCGCCTGCCCCGCATGCCGTATCGCCCTCTCTCCTGCGCGAAAGCGCTCCTCCTGCTGCGCCCGATCCCGTCGGGCGCAGTCGCCTGGGTGGGCGCCGCCTTGCTGCTCGCGGCCTCGGGCTTCGCTGCGCTCCCAGTCAAGGCGCAGGTCAAGGAAGCACCGCCGGCGGCCTCGGTACCGGCGGCGAAACAAGTCGTCTCCAAGCCGCTGTGGCGCGACCTCACCGCTCGCCAGCAGCGCGCCCTGGCGCCGCTGGCGCCCCACTGGGACGGCCTGACCGAGCCCCACAAGCGCAAATGGCTGGCCTTGTCGCGCAACTACGCCGCGCTGCCACCCGCCGACCAGGAGATTCTGCACAGCCGCATGATCGAATGGGCCGCACTGAGCAACCACCAGCGAACGCAGGCAAGGTTCAATTTCGCCGAGGTCAAGCAGGTTCCGGTCGACGAGCGAAAGGCGAAGTGGGAGGCCTATCAGGCGCTCAGCGAGGAAGAAAAACGCAAGCTGGCCGAGCGCGCCACGCCCCGGCCGGGCGCCGCCGCGACGTTCCGGCCGGTGCCGCCCCAGAAGCTCGCGCCGTTTCCCGCAGTCGCGCCCGACGGCCAACACACGCCGCGAATCCAGCTGGCGCCGTCCACGCCGTTGCCCGTACGTCCGCAGCTCGTGGCCCCGGCGCCCGCTCCAGCTGCGGCTCCTGCCTTTCCGCCCGTTTCGGCCGAAGCCCAGATCCCGCCTCCTTCCTCGACGCCCTCGGCCGAAACATCCGCCTCTGCCGCGCCGCCGGTGCGCGTCTCCGAGCAACCTTCCTCCGCGCCCTGACTCAAGGTGTCGATGGCTTCCAGTTCTCCCGAGGGGTCCGGCCCCGGCCGACCGCTTCTCGCCGAAACACCGGCACCGATCGCACCCACCGCCCTGATCGCGCCCAGCCTGTGGCGCCGCATGGCCTGCTGGCTCTACGAGGGCATGCTGCTCTTCGCCGTCGTGTTCGTCGCCGGCTGGCTGTTCAGCACCCTCGGCCAGATGCGTGATGCGATGGATTCGCGCCGGCACCTGCTGCAGGCCTTCCTGTTCGTCGTGTTCGGCGTCTATTTCGTGTGGTTCTGGTCCAAAGGCCAGACGCTGGCCATGAAAACCTGGGGCATCCGCGTGGTGGACCGGCTCGGCCGACCGCTCACGCAGGGCCGCGCGCTGCTGCGCTACCTCTTGAGCTGGGTCTGGTTCCTGCCGCCGCTCGCCGCCATCGCGCCCTTCGACCTCGGCGGCGGCGAATCTTCCGTACTGATCTTCGGCTGGGTTATCGTCTGGGCCTTGCTCGCGCGCTTCCACCCCGAGCGCCAGTTCTGGCACGATGCCTGGGCCGGTACCCGCCTGATTTCCTCCAAGCCTCTCAGCCGCAGATGAGCGCCAACATCAACGACCCCGTCAATCCGCAGAAGTCGCGACGCGGCCTGGACCGCATCTGGCATGCCACCCTGATCTCGCTCGACGGCTTCCGCGCCGGCTGGGGCGAAGCCGCGTTTCGCCAGGAAGTCCTGTGCGCCATCGTCATGCTGCCGGCTGCGTTCTGGGTCGGCCACAGCTGGGTCGAGGTGTCGCTGCTTGCCGCGACCGTGATCCTGGTGCTGATCGTCGAGCTGCTCAACACCGGCATCGAAGCCGCCATCAACCGCGTGGGCCCGGAATGGCACTCCTTTTCCAAGAACGCCAAGGACCTGGGCAGCGCCGCGGTGCTGCTGTCGATCGTCCTGTGCTGCGGCGTCTGGGCGGCCGCGTTGTGGCAACGTTTCGCGACCTGAATGCAAGCTGAGCGTCATCCGATCGCGGCATGATCGGGGGATGACTCCTCGTTTCTCGATTTGTGTTTATTGCGGCTCGCGCCCCGGCGAGCGGACCGAGTTCGCGGCCGTGGCCCAGGCGGTCGGCCGCTGGATCGGCGAACGCGGCGGCCAACTGGTCTATGGCGGCGGCCGCACCGGCCTGATGGGCACGGTGGCGGAGGCCACGCGCACGGCGGGCGGCCGGGTGGTGGGCATCATTCCGAAGGCCCTGGTCGACAAGGAGCTCGCCAACCCACTGTGCGACGAGCTGCACGTCGTCGACACCATGCACGAGCGCAAGGCCATGATGGGCGAACGCGCCGACGCCTTCATCGCCCTGCCGGGCGGCATCGGCACTTTCGAGGAACTGTTCGAGATCTGGACTTGGCGCCAGCTCGGCTACCACGACAAGCCGGTCGGCATCCTGAACGTTGCGGGCTATTACGCCGGCCTGCTCGAATTTCTTGCCCACAGCGTGCGCGAGGGCTTCATGGGCGAATGGCAGATGGGGTTGATACGAGCGGGCGGCGAAGCCCCGGCCCTGCTCGAAGCCCTGGTCGAGGAAGCGGGCCGCCATCCGCGTGGCGACAAGCTCGCCGAGATGCTCTGAGCGCCCTAGACGGCGGCTTCGTCCTCTTCGCCGGTGCGGATGCGTACCACGCGCTCCACATTGGTCACGAAGATCTTGCCGTCGCCGATCTTGCCCGTGCGGGCGGCGCTCACGATTGCGTCGACACAACGTTCGACATCGGCCTCGTTGACCACCACTTCGACCTTCATCTTCGGCAGGAAGTCGACCACGTACTCCGCACCACGGTAGAGCTCGGTGTGCCCCTTCTGTCGGCCGAAGCCCTTGACCTCGGTCACGGTGAGCCCGGTGACGCCAACCTCGGCCAGGGCCTCGCGCACGTCGTCGAGCTTGAACGGTTTGACGATGGCGGTGATTTGCTTCATACGGTCTCTCTTCCGGCGGTTTCGTTGAACTTGCTGGTAGGGTAGCGCCAATCCGTAACCCGCAGCGACGATCTCGTCGATGCTCTCGGCGTCCTGCATGTAGCGTGCCAGGATGCCGTCGCATCGGCCGTCTTCGCGAGTTGCCGGCGAGGCCACCCGCTGCGAAATTATGTCATTCGCCTTCGGAAGCCATGGCTTGTCGAACGCATTCCACGCCCGGCGACTGGGACTGATACGCTCGGCGCTCGATGCGCTCAGGTTCTTCCGCCGGCTTTTTCGGCTCCTTCCTTCCCTGGCTCCAGGGCCAAGCCTACCCGCTGCTGGTATTCACCACGCTGATCTGGGGCGCCAACGCGGTGGCCGCCCGGCTCGCGGTGGGCGAGGTGTCGCCCATGATGCTGACCTTCTCGCGCTGGATCGTCTGCTGCATCGCGCTGGGCCTCAGTTCGCGCCGCCAGATCGCGGCCCACTGGCGCAGCCTGCTGCCCTCGTGGCGCTACATCACCCTCATGGGCACGGCGGGTTTCACCGGTTTCAATGCGCTGTTCTACGCCGCCGCCCATCACACGACGGCGATCAACATCGCGATCATCCAAGGCACCATCCCGGTGCTCGTGCTGGTGGGCAGCCTGTTCTTCTTCCGTACCCGGATCAGCTGGCTGCAGCTCGCAGGCGTGGTGCTCACCATCGCGGGCATCGCCGTGGTGGCTTCGCGCGGCCAACTGGCCTTGCTCGCGGACCTGGCCTTCAACATCGGCGACGTCTGGATGATCATCGCCAGCCTGCTCTATGCCGGCTACGCGCTTGGCCTGCGCCGCCGCCCGCAAGTGCCGGCCATCGTGTTCTTCGCCGCCACGGCGGCAGTGGCCTGCCTCGTCTCGGTGCCGCTGGTCGCGGCAGAAATCGCGATGGGCGACTTCTTCATGCCGACGCCGAAGGGCGTGGCGCTGATCCTCTTCATCGGACTTCTGCCCTCCTTCATTTCGCAGATCAGCTTCATCCACGTAGTCGGCCTGATCGGTCCCGCGCGGGCCGGCGTCTTCCTCAACCTGGTGCCGATCTTCGGGCCGCTGCTGGCCGTCCTCGTGCTGGGCGAGGCGCTGTCGACCTATCACGCGGTGGCGCTGGCCCTGGTGCTTGGCGGCATCTACATTGCCGAAACCCTAGGCACACGCAAGCGTTGACGAGGCTCCTTTGACCAACCCTGTCATCCGCATTCACGGCGCGGCATCCGAGATCGATGCCGCGGCCTGGGACGACTTGCTGGCCACGCAGGCCGCGCCCTCCCCCTTCATGCGCCATGCCTACCTGGACGCCTTGCACCAGAGCGCCAGTGCCTCGGCCCGCAGCGGCTGGACGCCGCGCTTCGTCACGCTTTGGCGCGGACGGCAGCTGGCGGCCGCCTGCCCGCTCTACATCAAAGCGCATTCCTACGGCGAGTACGTGTTCGACTGGGCATGGGCCAATGCCTATGAGCAGCACGGGCTGGCCTACTATCCGAAGGCGGTCGTTGCCGTGCCCTTCACGCCGGTGCCGGGTGCGCGCCTGCTCGCGCGCGACGCCGGCAGCCGCGCCCTGCTGGTGCAGGCACTCGTGGCTTGGTGCAAGGAAGAGGAGCTCTCGTCGCTGCACCTGTTGTTCGCCGCCGACGAGGACATCGCCGCCTGCGCCGATGCGGGCCTGATGCTCCGGCACACCGTCCAGTTCCACTGGAACAACATAACCCCCACGCTCGGCACTGGCGTGTCCTCGCTGCGCCCCGAGGGGGCGCGTTCCGCCTTGGGGCGGCCCGGCGGCGAAACCGGCTGGAAGGATTTCGACGCCTTCCTCGCCAGCCTCTCGCACGACAAGCGCAAGAAGATCCGGCAGGAGCGCCGCAAGGTGCACGATGCCGGCGTGAGCTTCCGCTGGTCGCGCGGCGCCGACATCGGCGACGCCGACTGGGACTTCTTCTACCGCTGCTATGCCCGCACCTACCGCGAGCACGGCAACCCGCCCTACCTGAGCCGCGACTTCTTCCACCGCATGGCCACGAAGCTGCCCGAAGCCTGGCTGCTCTTCGTCGCCGAGCGCGGGGGCCAGGCCATCGCCAGCAGCTTGATCGCGCTTTCGGACGATGCCTCGGTCGCCTACGGCCGCTACTGGGGCGCGCTCGAGCGCGTGGATTGCCTGCACTTCGAGGCCTGCTACTACCAGCCCCTCGCCTGGTGCATCGAACACGGCGTGCAGCGCTTCGAAGGCGGGGCGCAGGGCGAACACAAGATGGCGCGCGCGCTGATGCCCGTGAAGACCACCAGCGCGCACTGGCTTGCCCATCCGGCGTTCGCCGATGCCGTCGAGCGCTTTCTCGAGCGCGAGGGCGAAGGCATCGAGAACTACATCGACCATCTCGGCGAACGCAGTCCGTTTCGCCACGCCGAATAAGGGCCCCGCCACTGACCCCTATGCAGACACCTTGCGCGCCCGGCCCAGCCTGCGCCTGCCGCCGCTGGCGATGGCCGCGACCAGCTGCTGCACGAGCGCCCGCGCGAGCGGCGACAACGTGCGGCCGTCGAGCGACAGCACCTGCAGGCGGCGCTGCTGCATCTGCGGCTCCACGAAGGGCCGCGCAACCAGCGTGCCGTTCTCGATCAGGTGAACGGCCGTGAGATGGCCGGAAAGGACGATATCGGGCGTGCGCACCAGCGGCAGCAGGACCGATGAGAAATTGCTGACGAAGGCGGGCTCGTAGCTCAACCCCTGCACGCTGCAACTCAGGTCGAACAACTGCCGCGCGGTGACGCCCTTGCTGCCCACGGCGAGCGGATGGCGCACCACCTCGGCCACGCTGACGGCGCGCTGGCGCGCCAGCGGATGATCCGGGGACATCAGCGCGTACACCGGCGCGGGCGCCGAGTGCTCGATGCGGAACCCCCTTTCCGGCGCGACCGCATACTTGAGCGCGATGTCGGCTTCGCCGCGGCCCAGCAAGGCGCTGACTTCGTCGGGCGCGCCCACGTGGAGTTGCAGTTGACTTTGCGCATGCGCCGCACGAAAGCGGGCCATCACCTCGGGCATGAAGCCCACGGCGAACCCCTCGGTACATGCGACGCGGACGCGGCCCGCCTCCCGGCCGCCGATGCCGCGCACCTGCTCGACCACCTGCTCGGTGTCCGCCAGCGTCGTTCGCAGATGAGCGGCCAGGCGCTCGCCGGCCTGCGTGAGCGCCATGCCGCGCGCCTTGCGCTCGAACAGCACGGTCCCCAGCGAATCCTCGAGCTTCGCGATCTGCCGGCTCACGGCGGAAGACGCGACATAAAGCCGCGCTGCCGCCTGGCTGACCGACCCGTGCAGCGCCACCTCCATGAAGTAGCGCATCGGGATGCTGAGGACCGAGGGTGTCATTGGCGTGTTCGCGAGCGTTGCCTTGAAGGCAATGGTAGCTTGCCAATTCGGTGGTTCACGCAATGGCGATCAGGCCTTTTACTTGCATCATCGCCATCACACGCACCCACGACCATGCAACGCTACGAATGTCTCTCTGCTGCCGCCGCCTATTTCGACGACGGGCGCTTCCTGGCCGACCTGCGTCGACGCATTGCCTTCCGCACCGAGAGCGACACCGGGGCCGCGACGCCCGCGCTCGGCGCCTACCTGCGCGAGGAGATGAGTGCGCCGCTGGAACGGCTCGGCTTCGCCTGCGATGTGATCGACAACCCCATCCCCGGCGGCGGACCCTTCCTGATCGCGCGCCGCATCGAGGGCGCGGAGCTCCCCACCGTGCTGACCTACGGCCACGGCGACGTCGTCAGCGGCCAGGAGGCGCAATGGCGCGAGGGCCTCACGCCATGGACCCTGACGATCGAAGGCGAGCGCTGGTACGGCCGCGGCACGGCCGACAACAAGGGGCAGCACACCATCAACCTCGGCGCGCTCGCACAGGTGGTGCACGCGCGCGGCGGCCGGCTCGGCTACAACGTGACGCTGCTGCTCGAGATGGGCGAGGAAGCCGCGTCGCCCGGCCTGCATGAGGTCTGCAGGCAGCAGGCCGACAAGCTGCGCGCCGATCTGCTGATCGCCTGCGACGGACCGCGCGTGAGCGCCCGGCGGCCGACGCTGTTCCTCGGTTCGCGCGGCGCGGTCAATTTCAGCCTGCGGCTGCGCGCCCGGCCGCGCGGCTATCACTCCGGCAACTGGGGCGGCGTGCTCGCCAACCCGGCCACGGTGCTGAGCCATGCGGTGGCGACGCTGGTGGATGCCAAGGGCCGCATCCTGGTCGACGCACTGCGGCCGCGAAGCATCCCGGATTCGGTGCACGAAGCCCTGGCGGCCATCGAAATTGGCGGCGGCGCGGACGACCCGGCGCTGGATGCCGGCTGGGGCGAGCCCGGCCTGAGCCCGGCCGAGCGGCTGATGGCCTGGAACACCATCGAGGTGCTCGCGCTCGGCGCGGGCTCGCCGCAGCGGCCGGTCAATGCGATCCCGGGCGAAGCGGTGGCGCATTGCCAGCTGCGCTTCGTGGTGGGCACGCCCTGGCAGCAGCTTGCGTCGATCGTGCGCGCGCATCTCGACGCACACGGGTTCGGACAGGTCGAGGTGCAGGTCACGCTCGAAGGGGCCGCGACCCGTCTGGACCTCGCCAACCCCTGGGTCGGCTGGGCTCAGCGCTCCATCGAAGAGAGCACGGGCCAGCGCCCCAACCTTCTGCCGAACCTCGCCGGCTCCTTGCCCAACGATGTCTTTGCCGACCTGCTGGGCCTGCCGACCTTGTGGGTGCCGCACTCCTACCCGGCCTGCGCGCAGCACGCGCCCAACGAACACCTGCTGGCGCCGCTGGCCCGCGAGGGCCTGCAGATCATGGCCGGCCTGTACTGGGATCTCGGCGATGCCGCCGCGAACACGCCCTGGCAGGCCGGATCGCTCGCTGCAACTTCCCACCAGAAAGCCGCATGAAGCAACTCGCTCACCTCCTCGTCGCCATCGCCTTCACCGCCGCTTCCGGCCTCGTGCAGGCCGCGGATGCCTGGCCTGCCAAGACCATCAAGCTGGTCGTGCCCTTTCCGCCCGGCGGCGGCACCGACATCGTAGCGCGCGCCCTGGGCCAGAAGCTGGCCGAGCGGCTCGGCCAGCCGGTCGTCGTCGACAACAAGCCCGGCGCGGCAACCGTCATCGGCGCCGATGCGGTCGCCAAGGCGCAACCCGACGGCTACACGCTGCTGGTCTCGGGCTCTTCCACCTACAGCGTGAATGCAGCGCTGCGTGCGCGACTGCCCTACAACCCGCTGAAGGACCTGGCGCCGGTGGCGATCGTCGCGAAGGCGCCGCTGGTGCTGGTGGTCAACGCGGCCTCGCCCTGGCACAGCGTCTCGGCCCTCGTAGCTGCGGCCAAAGCCAAACCCCGGGACATCCGCTACGCCACCTTCGGCAGCGGCTCCGCCCCGCATCTGGCTGGCGAGTTGTTCGCGATGGCGGCGGGCGTGAAGCTCCAGGACGTGCCCTACAAGGGCAGCAGCCAGAGCACGATCGCATTGATCGGCGGCGAGATCGAGATGGGCATCGACACCGTGGCAGCGGTCGCGCCGCATGTGCGTTCTGGCAAGCTGCGCGCGCTGGCCATCGTGGGCACAACACGTTCCAGCATGCTGCCGGACGTACCCACCATGGCCGAGCTCAAGATGCCCGAGGCCACTTTCGACGGCTGGTACGGATTGGCCGCGCCGGCCGGCACGCCGGCACCGGTGATCCAGAGACTGGCGGCCGAGGTCAGCGCCACGATGGCAGACAAGGCCATGCAGGACCAGCTGCGCGCACAGGGCATGGAGCCCGTGATGATCGGTGCCGCCCCTTTCCGGAGCCTGATGGAATCGGAGATCTCGCGCTATCGCGCACTGGCCCACCGCGCGGGGATCGCCGCCGAATGAGCGGCGGTCCTGCCCGCTTCTACTTCTTGTAGTTGGCGATGCCGTCCACGATTTCCTTCTTGGCGGCATCGATGCCTTCCCAGCCCAGCACCTTGACCCACTTGCCGGCTTCCAGGTCCTTGTAGTGCTCGAAGAAGTGCGTGATGGCCTTCAGGCGCATCGGGTTCACATCTTCGACCTTCTTCCAGTGGCTGTAGATCGGCAGCACCTTGTCGGTGGGCACGGCGAGCACCTTGCCGTCGACGCCGGCCTCGTCTTCCATCATCAGGATGCCGATCGGCCGGCACGGCACCACCACGCCCGGCACCAGCGCCCAGGGGGTGATGACCAGCACGTCGACCGGATCGCCGTCGCCCGAGAGCGTCTGCGGCACGTAGCCGTAGTTGGTCGGGTAGTGCATCGCGGTCGTCATGAAGCGGTCGACGAAGATCGCACCCGATTCCTTGTCGACTTCGTACTTGATCGGGTCGGCGTTCATCGGGATTTCGATGACGACGTTGAAGGCTTCGGGGGCGTCTTTGCCGGGGGAAACTTGGCCGAGGGACATAGATCTGTCTGGAGTAGTTGAAAGTGTTCGCGGGATGCGGACAAACCCGAAGTTTACTTTCCGAGTCACGGCCCGGTCGCACGAAACCCGGCATTTGCCTGTAAATTGGCCGCGTTGGCCAATCGGCCCCGGCTTTTTGCAAGGCATCGGGGCTTCGAGGAAGCAACGCGGCGGAAGCACTGACCCGTACGCGTTGCGCGCAGGGCTAAGTGCTTTCGTCTCCACAAGTCACAACGTACGAATGGAGAAGCAAGGCATGATCGGCAACACCCCTCTCGTCCTCGCCATCGTCTGCGGCCTCGTGGCCGTGGGCTATGGTTTCTGGGCGCGCAGCTGGATTCTTTCGAAAGACCCGGGCAACGCCCGAATGCAGGAGATCGCGGCCGCGATCCAGACCGGCGCCGCGGCCTACCTGGCCAAGCAGTACCGCACGATCGCCGTAGTCGGCATCGTGCTCGCGATCCTGATCGGGATCTTCCTCGATGCGACCACCGCGGCCGGCTTCGTGGTCGGCGCGCTGCTCTCGGGCGCCTGCGGCTTCATCGGCATGAACGTCTCGGTGCGCGCCAACGTGCGCACCGCGCAGGCCGCGACCCAGGGCATCGGCCCGGCGCTCGACGTCGCCTTCCGCGGCGGCGCCATCACCGGCATGCTGGTGGTGGGGCTGGGCCTGCTGGGCGTCACGATCTTCTACTGGTTCCTCGTGGGCAACGGCAACCTGACGCCGGACAAGAACCTCGCCAACCTGCTCAACCCGCTGATCGGCTTCGCCTTCGGCTCCTCGCTGATCTCGATCTTCGCGCGGCTGGGCGGCGGCATCTTCACCAAGGGCGCCGACGTCGGCGCCGACCTGGTGGGCAAGGTCGAGGCCGGCATTCCGGAGGACGACCCGCGCAACCCGGCGGTGATCGCCGACAACGTGGGCGACAACGTCGGCGACTGCGCCGGCATGGCGGCCGACCTGTTCGAGACCTATGCAGTGACGCTGATCGCGACCATGGTGCTGGGCGCGCTGATGGTGGCGGCGGCGCCGATCAACGCCGTGCTGTACCCGCTGGCGCTCGGCGGCGTATCGATCATCGCGTCGATCATCGGCTGCTTCTTCGTCAAGGCCTCGCCGGGCATGGTCAACGTGATGCCGGCGCTCTACAAGGGGCTGGCGGTGGCGGGCGGCCTGTCGCTGATCGCGTTCTGGTTCGTGACGCAATGGCTCATCCCCGACAACGCGATCGCGGCCTCGGGCAGCCAGCTCAAGCTCTTCGGCGCCTGCTTCGTCGGCCTGGCACTCACGGCCGCACTGGTGTGGATCACAGAGTTCTATACCGGCACGCAGTACTCGCCGGTACGCCACATCGCACAGGCTTCGACCACCGGGCACGGCACCAACATCATCGCGGGCCTTGGCGTGTCGATGCGCTCCACCGCCTGGCCGGTGATCTGCGTCTGCATCGCGATCATGGCGTCCTACTGGCTCGCGGGCCTCTACGGCATCGCAGTGGCGGCCACTGCCATGCTCAGCATGGCCGGCATCGTGGTCGCGCTCGACGCCTACGGCCCGATCACCGACAACGCCGGCGGCATCGCCGAGATGTCGGAAATGCCGGCCAGCGTGCGCGACATCACCGACCCGCTGGACGCCGTGGGCAACACCACCAAGGCCGTGACCAAGGGCTACGCGATCGGCTCGGCCGGCCTGGCCGCGCTGGTGCTGTTCGCCGACTACACCCACAAGCTCGAGAGCTACGGGCAGGCCATCAGCTTCAACCTGAGCGACCCGATGGTGATCGTGGGCCTCTTCATCGGCGGCCTGATCCCCTATCTCTTCGGCGCCATGGCGATGGAGGCTGTGGGCCGCGCGGCCGGTTCGGTGGTCGAGGAAGTGCGCAGGCAGTTCCGTGAGATCCCCGGCATCATGGAAGGCACCGGCAAGCCCGAGTACGGCCGTGCCGTGAGCATGCTGACTGGTGCGGCCATCAAGGAAATGATGATCCCGAGCCTGCTGCCCGTGGTGGTGCCGATCGTGGTCGGCCTGCTGCTGGGGCCGAAGGCGCTGGGCGGTCTGCTGATGGGCACCATCGTCACCGGCCTGTTCGTCGCCATCTCGATGTGCACCGGCGGCGGCGCCTGGGACAACGCCAAGAAGTACATCGAGGACGGCAACCACGGCGGCAAGGGCTCCGAGGCGCACAAGGCCGCCGTCACCGGCGACACCGTGGGCGACCCCTACAAGGACACGGCCGGGCCGGCGGTGAACCCGCTGATCAAGATCATCAACATCGTGGCGCTCTTGATCGTGCCGCTGGTGGTCAAGTTCCATACCGGCGACGCGGCCGCGATGACAACGCCCGCTGCAGCGCCTGCTCCGATCACCGCGCCTGCGCCGGCGCCCGCAACGGCACCGGCGGCCTCGGGTGACATGGGCGCCTCGATCAAGACCGACAACGGCGTGGTCAAGTTCTATTTCGCCACCGCCAGCGCCGAGGTGCCCGCAGGCTCGAGCGCCGCGCTGGCCGATATCGTCAAGGCGGTTCAAAGCGGCGGCCGCGTGCTCGTGAGCGGCTACCACGACGCCAGCGGTGATGCCGAAAAGAATGCCGAGCTCGCCAAGCAGCGTGCCCTGGCAGTGGGCGCCGCGCTCAGGCTGGCCGGCGTGGCCGACGACAAGGTGGAGCTTGCCAAGCCCGCGCAAACGCAGGCCGACGGGCCGCCGGCCGAAGCGCGGCGGGTTGAAGTGAAGCTTCGGTAAGGGGTACGCGACGCGCGCCGGCTGCGCGCGACGCGCCGCTCAGTTCAGGCTGATGCCGTGCGTCGGCAGCGCGCCTTGCTCGGTGCGCAGCGGCACGCCCTGGAGCGTGTCGAAGTCGGACGGCGCATCCGGCATGCGCATCTCTTCCAGCTCGTGCAGCGAGGCCACCCAGCGGCCGGCCGCGGAGTTGGCGGGCTCGTCGTTGGTGAAGATGCCGTCGCGGATGTAGAAGGTTTCGCCGGCAGGCCGCTCGGCATGCAATTCGATCAGGCGTGCGATCGGGAAGGTGTAGGTGACCAGTTTTTCCTTGGTCTTGCGGTCCTTGCCGCCGCAATTGAAGAAGCCTTCCGCGGCAATGACGATGCAGGAGCCGTCGACCTGGCTGTCGATGTCGCCGCCGCAGCGCCATACGGCGGTGGGCAGGCGAACGCGCACCTTGTCGATCACGAGATCGCGCTGCTTGTTGAGGGCGTTGAGGGGCGGCACCAGCGAGCGCAGCTGCCGCAGGCGATCGGCGAAGTTGTCGTCCATGCTGAATTCGACGTGGTGCGTGGCGCCACCCGAGCGCTTGACGACCTGCATGATGACGTGGCGGGGCGGCCTGCTCATACGCGCTCCGACCAATAGAAGGCAATGGTTTTAAGCGGGATCATTTGATCGACCATCAATTAGAACTTTGGTATTGAGGCAAATAATTGCATCAATTGTTTCCAACTGTAGATCGAAATTCGCCGCTTTGGTAGCCGATTTGCAGAGGCAAATCGAATTCGTCAACTACGTCGCAACGCTGTCACGATCGATCAACTCGTCGAGCGCCTTGCACGAGGGCGCGCAGACGGTTTGCGACTTGCCCAGCAGCTGCCGGGTCCGCATCTGGGAGCGCACGCGGTGCTTGCCGCACATGAAGCAGGACATGGTCGCGCCGCTGAACGAAGCCGAGGCGCGAAACGGGGAGCCCGGCGCCTTGGCCTTGTAGCGCAGGCCGTCTGCCACGACGGCGGTCTTGACGTCAGCCTTGGCCATGGGTCGCGTCGGGTTCGGCATGGCGCATGGCGCGCGTGATGGCGTCCTTGGCAGCCAGTTCGGCGGCCAGCGAGGCATCCAGCCCGGAGCGGCACAGGCCGGCATGCTGATAGTTGAGGTTTTCGTACACCTCGGCGGCGGCCGGATAGGCGTCCAGCAACTGCCCGAGGCCGGTGCCGGCCTCGACCTCGCGGAACTCGTCCACCAGGTGCATCACGACCGACCGGTACTGCTCGGCACCCACCGGCACGGCGCTGTGCTCGAGCCGCTCGAGGAGCTGGGCCAGCACGTGCGTCACCGCCAGATCGGTCTTGGGCGACGGAGTCTTGGTAGCGTTCATGGCTCGCATCTGGGGCACGGACGCCGGATTACAAGGGTGCGGCGGCGCGCGCATCCCGGAACTTCATCAGGAGGCTGTGCAGCATCTCGGTGGACAGGCCGTGGATCACCAGCCGGTGCCCCGCGCGCAGGGTCGACAGCGGCACCAGCGGGTGCTTGTTGTTCACCAGGATCAGGTGCTCGGGCGCATCCAGCACGGTGGCGGCGTAGATGCCGATGGTTTCGTCGAGCTGAAGCGAATTGGCAGCGCGCCAGAAGTCGTTGTCGGTCAGCATGAGCTGATAGAGCGGCGTGAACAGCTCGATCGCGCTTTGCAGGTCGAGAAAATTGAGCCTGCCGTGCGGCATGTCTTCGATTTGCAAGGCGGGCTCGCGGATCATCGAGAAATCGACCTGCTCTGCCTTGCGCAACTGGAGACCCTGCGCGCGCAGCGCCTGGTTGAGCCGGATCACGAAATTGAAGAGGTTCAGGTCGTGCTGCAGGAACATGTCCTCCTTCAGCGCGTCGATGTCGGCCGGCTCCAGCGGCGCGGTAGCGACCGGCACCGGCGAATTGGCGCCGATGAAGGCCAGCACCTGCGAACCCAGGTGGAAGTGCCGCAGGATCAGCCAATTCGCCTCGGGCGAGACGAAGCGTTGGAGGCCCCACGCCAGCAGGCGGTGCAGCAACCGCGAATGCGCCCACTTGCGCGGCACGAACACCTTGATCACCTGGAACAGCACGATGGCGGCGCGCGCCAGCGGCCGCAAAAACGGCAGCAGGTACTGGCGCGAGGCCGAACTCGAATCGGCGAGCCAGGCCGCCTTCACCTTGTCGGGCAGCGGCGTGCTCTGGTCGAGGTAGAGGGCGAGCCAGGGGCTCGGGTCGCGCAGATCGTGCTGCTGCGCCAGGAAGTCCGGAGTTGTGCTCATGCTTGCATTCGTTCCGTGACGTGCTCGAACTGCATCCGGTAGAGCGCCGCGGTGTGGCGCGCGGTGTCGACGATCTGGCGCGCGGCCCTGCCCTCGCCATCGAGCGCCATCGCCATCTCGACCGCGGCCAGCCAGCGATTGAGGTGATTCTCGTCGTTGTGGCCGTGATACTCGAGGAAGCGGAAGGCCTCGGGCGGCAGCTTCAGCCCGGGCTTGATCAGCGGCAGCAGCGCCGGCACGATGCGCTGCCCGGTGCCTTCGATGATGTAGATCGCGCCCAAAAGCCCGATCGGGTTGCGCGTCGCGGCCAGGCCATGCAGGTAGGCGTTGAGCGCTTCACCGCCCGGGTTGCGTCGCAGGGCATCGATGACTGCGATGCTGCCGCCCGCCTTGCGGTAGTCGTTGAACAGGATCATGAAGTCGTCCTGCTCCTCGCCAGCATGCACGCCGATCAGCGCCGCCAGCGCCTGGTAGGGCTCGGCCAGCGAGGCGGCGCCTTCGCGCATCCACTTGCTGCCCTCGCGCACCTGGGGAATCCAGTTCTCCATCCAGTTCAAGTAGTCGGCGAGCGCGAAGCGGCGCTCGCGGATCTGCCGCACCAGCGGCGTGCGCCAGACGCGCGAACGGTAGTCGTGCCAGATCGCGGCCAGCTCGGTGAGCAGTTCGCCCAGGCCCTCGGGCGCCGCGGCCGGGTCGTGCGGCGGCGCAATGACCTCAGTCGGCGCCTCGGCCGCCGCCTCCGCGCGAACCGGCGCAGGCGCAGCGGCAGCAGCGGCGCCGGCCTCTTCGACCTCGAACAGCATGTACGCCGCCATGAAGCGGCCCGACTCGGGCACGTAGCAGAAGATCTGCTCGCCGGGTTTCAGAGTCTTGGTCTGCAGGAATTCGGCCAGCATGATCATGATCGAGGCCGCGCCGGTGTTGCCGCGCCAGGCCAGATTGCTGTACCAGCGCTCGCGCGGAATGGCGAGGCCGGCCTTGTGCATCAGGCCGTCGACCACGGGAATGAACTTCTCCGATGAGTAATGGCACAGGAAATGGTCGACCCGCGCCGGGTCGAGCCAGCCCTCGCGCACCAGCCCTGCGTATTCGTGGATGCCGATGTCGAACAGGTGCGGCAGAAGCCGGATGTCCTGCCTGAGCGACAAGGCGCCCGCGGCCTCGGCCTCGCCCCAGGAGCCGAAGTCCAGGTGCCCGCGCGAGCGATCCTCGGTCAAGCCCAGCTGCATGCACACGGGGTAGTCGCCCGAGAAAGCGCGCTGGTGGATCCACTTGAGGCGCAGGCGCAGGCCCGGCGCGCCGGCCAGCGCCGGCGCACCATCGGACAGCAGCAACGCACCGGCACCATCGGACAGCATCCAGCGCAGGAAGTGCGAGTCGAAATCGGTGTCGTATCCGCGCGCCGCGAAGCGCGAGCGCTTGAACAGGCGCGAAGGCATCTCGCTCGCCACCGCCAGCGCCGAGCGATGCGCGCCGAGCTCCACGCCCTGCGCCGCCGACTGGATCGCCGACACGCCGGCCGCACAGATGCCGTGCACCGAGAGCGTTTCCATCGGCGGTGCCGCGAGCTCGCCCTGGATCATGTTGGCGAAGCCCGGCATCAGCGCATCGCCGCCCGAGGAGCCGCTGGCCAGCAGCGACACGCGCGAGATCTCGGCCGCACCTTGCTGCAGGCAGTGGCGGATCGCACCCGACGCGAGCTGCGCGTTGGTGTGCACCGTGCGGCCCTCGGCGTCGATCGCGTAGTAGCGCTCGCGGATGCCGTTCTCGGCCAGGATGCGCCGCTTGATGCGCTCCGACATCCGGTTGAGCGGCGCGATGTAGGCATCCATGCGTTCGTTGGACACGGGCGCGCCGGGCATGAAGTAGCCGGCACTTTCGAGATAGACACGCTGGAAGGAAACGGGCATGGATCAGGACTGTGGATTGGAATTCGGAGACATCAGCGAGCGACTGCGAAAGCGCGGCACGAGCGCACCCAGGACGAACACGCGCCCCATGTACACGAGGAGGCCGCGCTCGTTGAGCGCAGGGTCGACGCGCGCACGGTAGTGCTCGCGGTGCAGCCGTGAAAGCGCCGACCAGTGCACCTTCGAGTTCTCGTGATGCGCCGTGTGCAGGCCGATGTTGAACAGGAGCGGATTGATCAGTCCTTCGAAGTTGCGCGCGTAATCGAGCGAAGCACCTTCCGGGCGCGGCCGGCCGTCCGCATGCGCATGCTGAAGGTAGTTGGTGGCCAGCAGCCAGTGCAGGCCATGCAACTGCGGCAGGATGACAAACAGCACTGCCTTCTGCCAATCGAGCGCCAGCAGCGCGGTCCAGCTGCCGAGCCAAAGCACATACTGCGCCATGCAGTAGCGCCACGCGCCCGGCCAGTGGCGCCGCAGCCGGCCCAGCCAGGCCACGAACACCGGGTAGAGCACGGCCACGGCCTGCAGCGGATGCAGGAGGTAGCCCAGCAGGTGATTGGTGTCGCCACCGAAGCGGTAGGTGCGCGCGGCGTCCTTCGGCCCGTGCCGGTGGCGATGGTGATTGGCCACGTGCGCCGGCCAGAACACGAAGGTCGGATGGCCCTGCAGCAGCGTCAGCCAGCAATCGGTGAAGCGGTTCGCCCGGCGGCCGCGCCACAGACGCAGGTGCGCATGGTTGTGATGGATCACGCTGACCCCGAGCGTGAGGAACAGCATCGCGCCATACGGCAGCCAGTGGAAGCCGTGCACCCATTGCCAGGCCGCCAGCGCAGGCAGTGCGGCAAGGTAGGCCAGGCTCTGCCAGTCGCGCCAATGGCGCAGGCGCGGCAGGCGCGCTGGACGATCAGGCCGCGGCGCCACGGTTTCTCTCTTGCTCGCGATACGCGCGCAGCTGCGGCTCGGCCGCGTCGGCCGCGATGCGTGTGCGAAACAGCCGGTCCATGAAGGTGAACTGGAAGCCGTAGTTGCCGCTGTGGCAGGTGTGGTGCAGATGATGCCGGCGGCTGGCGGCGAACCAGTGGTTGTACGAGACCTTCGGAAAGAAGTCGTAGTTCGAATGCCCGACGTTGTTGAAGAACAGGCTGAACAACGGCACCGAGGCCAGCGCCCAGAAGCTGAAGTCGTGCACCAGCATCGGTGGCAGGATCACGTTGCCCAGCAGCAGCGCCTCGAGCGGATGAAAGCTGTAGGTGGCAAAGGGTGTGGTCACGACCGAGCGATGGTGCGGGCCATGGAAGCGCCGCAGGAGCCGGGTGTGCAGCAGACGGTGGTTGAGCCAGAAATGCACGTCGTTCCAGACCGCCAGCGAGAGGATCTCCAGTGCGACCTGCAGTCCGCTCGGGTTCGCATCGAGCCGCGCCCACCCCAGTTGCAGGAATCCCCATGGGAACACCATGCCGATGCCGAAGACCAGCACCGACACGGCCGACTGCGCGAGCTCCCGGCGCAGCTGTCCAGGCGGCACCGGCCGCGGGTCGAGTTCGCGGCCGATGCCCAGCGCGGGCAATAGCCTGCGCGTCAGCAGCCAGTTGGCGGCACCGAAGAGCAGGTAGATGCTGCCGAAGAAGGCCACGCCCCACAGCATGACCTGCAGGACGGACAAGGATTGGAAGGTGGCGGCCACGCGCGAGGCTACAGGAGCATTTCCGGCACGATCGGCGCGATCAGCCTGTTGTAGAAGCGCTGGAAGAAGGTCGCCTCCGGCTCGGAGGTGAGGACCATCTCCTTCTCGCCGTCGGTGGTGAGCCACTCGACGGCGCCGGTGTCCTTGGCCAGGCGCAGGCGGTAGGAGTTCTGCACCCTGCTGACGTTGATCACGCGCAGCAGCTCGCGCGCGAGCTGCGGACTGTCGATCAGCACCCCCATCTCCGTGTTCTGGGTGGCCGAGCGCGGGTCCAGGTTGGCCGAGCCGATGAGGAGGCGGGTGCGGTCGATGGCCGCGGTCTTGGCGTGCAGGCGTCCCAGCGAAGTGCCGAAGGAGCCGAAGCGCTTGCTCGCGGTGGTGCGTTCGGGGCTCAGCTCATAAAGGTCGGCGCCCGATCTCAGCAGCCGTTGCCGGTAGCGCACATAGCCCGTGTGGACCAGCGGCTCGTCGTTGGCGGCCAGCGAGTTGGTCAAGAGCACGACCTTGACCTTGCGCTGGGCCAGGTCCTCGAAGGCCGCCATGCCCTTGTCGCCCGGCACCAGATAGGGCGAGGTCATCTGCACCTCGTTCTTGGCGCCCAGCAGGATGGTCCACATGCGCATCGTGACGCTGTTGGCCAGGGCTTCGTCGGCTGTCATGGTGGTGGGCTTGGTGGGCGGATCCGCCACCGCATTGGCCCAGCCCCACAGCAGGCCCATGCGGCCGCCGTCGAGCTCTTCGGCGATCGGCCCGTAGCCGAGGATGTCGGCGGGCGGCAGCACGATCTTGGGCGGCGGCGCGGCCATGCCGACCCAGGCGTCGAAGTCCTCCACGCCCGGCGTTCGGCCGCCCTCAACGCGCACGATGTCCTCGATCGGCCAGACCTGCTCGCTGTTCCAGTAGGCATCGAAGATGGATTCGAGCTGCGGCAGCACCTTGCCCACCACCACCGCGTCCATGTCGATGAAGTTCTGCGCCTCGCTGAGCACGAAGTACTCGTCGGCGATGTTGCGCCCGCCCACCACCGCCATCACGCCGTCGGCGATGAAGAGCTTGTTGTGCATGCGGTGGTTGAGCCGGTAGATCTCGTGCGGCGAGGCGACGAAACGCGAAAGGAAACCGTCGCGGCCGCAGCAGAAGGGATTGAAGAGCCGCACGTCGACGTTGGGTGTCTGCGAAAGCGCCAGCAGCAGGTACTGGCTCTTGGCCGTGTAGAGGTCGTCCACCAGCACGCGCACCTTGACGCCGCGCGCCGCGGCCTCGCGCAGCGAGCGCATCAACAGCCGGCCGACGGCATCGTTCTCGAGCTGGTAGTACTGCACCACCAGCGAGCGCTCGGCGCGCTGTGCGAGCTGGATGCGTGCATCGAGCGAGTACACGCCGAGCGGCATCAGGCGAAAACCGGAATGTTCGTCCGGCGGCGTGGATGCGGCGACGATCTTGGCCAGCGTGGTCGTCGGATCTGCCGGCGCCGAATGCTCCGCAGGCCGCTCCCTGGCCGGTGGCAGCGAGCCGCAGGCGCCGAGCCCAGCGGCCAGCGCGCACAGCAGCGCGATGCGCAGCAGATGGACCAGTGCGTTCATGATCTTTCCCCTCTTTGTCTGTTATTAATACGGCAGCGCACGCCTGCCGGTTTCACCTCTGCCGCGCAACGCGTCCGGGTTCTAGAATTCGCCATGCCCCCTCCCGGAGTTACATCATGACCCGATGGATTCTCGCGCGTATCGCCGCATCTGCGCTCGCAAGCCTCGCACTTTCTCCAGCCTTCGCCGCTCTCGACATCGGCGACCCGGTGCCCAAGTTCACGGCCACTGCGGCGCTGGGCGGCAAGACCTTCCGCTACTCGCTGGCCGACGCACTGGCCAAAGGGCCGGTGGTGGTTTATTTCTTCCCGGCGGCCGGCACCACGGACTGCAACATCGAGGCGCACGCTTTCGCCGAGGCGATTGGCCAGTTCGAGGCGGTGGGCGCCACGGTGATCGGCGTCTCGGCCGACGACGTCGACACGTTGAAGGACTTCTCGGTCAAACAGTGCCAGAGCAAATTCCCGGTCGCCTCCGACCAGTCCAAGACGGTGATCCAGGGTTTCGATGCGCTGATGCAGACGCGCCCGGATTTCGCCAACCGGCTTTCCTACGTGATCTCGCCGAACGGCACCGTGGCCTACTACTACCAGAACCTCAATCCCGACAAGCACGTGGAGCGCATGCTCAATGCCCTGAAGGCGCTGCCGAAGTCGACCGCCAGCCGCTAGCGGGTGCTCCGGGCGGCGGCCGGCCGCTTTCGCGCACAATTTCGGCCATGCAACTCCATTACATCGGCAACCAAAACATCGCTTCCTCCTCCGGCCGCACCCTGCCGGTGATCGACCCCTCCGACGGCCAGACCTTCGACGAACTGCAGCGCGGCAATGCAGCCGACATCGATGCCGCCGTGCGCGCCGGGCGTCATTGCTTCGAGACCCACTGGCACAAGAAGAGCGCGGCCGACCGCGGCCGGCTGCTCTACCTGCTCTCCCAGAGAATCGCCGCGCACGCCGACGAACTGGCGCTCATCGAACAACGCGATTGCGGCAAGCCGGTCAAGCAGGCGCGTGCCGATGCCCTGGCGCTGGTGCGCTACTTCGAGTTCTACGCCGGCGCCTGCGACAAGCTGCACGGCGAGACCATCCCCTATCAGGAGGGCTACAGCGTCTTCACCTGGCGCGAACCGCACGGCGTCACCGGCCACATCATTCCGTGGAACTACCCGATGCAGATCTTCGGCCGCAGCGTCGGCGGCGCGCTGGCCGCAGGCAACGTCTGCGTGGTCAAGCCCTCGGAAGACGCCTGCCTGTCGCTGATCCGCGTCGCGCAACTCGCGGCGGAGGTCGGTTTCCCGCCTGGCGCGATCAACATCGTGACCGGCTACGGCCACGAGGTCGGTGATGCGCTGGCGCGCCACGAGGGCATCGACCACATCAGCTTCACCGGCAGCCCGAAAGTGGGCACGCTGATCCAGCAGGTCGCGGCCGAGCGCCACTGCCCGGTCACGCTCGAGCTCGGCGGCAAGAGCCCGCAGATCATTTTCGCCGACGCCGACCTGGGCGCCGCCATTCCGGTGCTGATCAACGCGATCGTGCAAAACGCCGGCCAGACCTGCTCGGCCGGCTCGCGCGTGCTGATCGAGCGAGAGATCTACGAGCCGCTGCTCGAGCGGCTCGGCCATGCCTTCGAGGCGCTGCGCGTCGGCCCCGCCGCGATGGACCTTGACGTCGGCCCGTTGATCCGCCAGACGCAGCAGCAGCGCGTCTGGGACTTTCTGTCCGATGCCCAGCACGCCGGCATTCCGATGGTGGCGCAGGGCGTGGTGGTCGACGAGGCGCCGGAAACCGGCTTCTACCAGGCGCCGACCCTGCTGCGCGACGTGCCGGTGGGGCATCGCTTGGCGCAGGAAGAAGTCTTCGGCCCGGTGCTGGCCGCGATGGCGTTCAGCGACGAGGACGAGGCCGTGGCGCTCGCCAACGCCACGCAGTTCGGCCTGGTCGCCGGCATCTGGACTGAGAACGGCGCGCGCCAGTTCCGCATGGCCAAGCGCGTGAAGAGCGGCCAGGTGTTCATCAACAACTATGGCGCGGGCGGCGGTGTCGAACTGCCCTTCGGCGGCGTCAAGTCCTCGGGCTATGGCCGCGAGAAGGGCTTCGAAGCGCTCTATGGCTTCACCACGCTGAAGACCGTCGCCGTGCGCCACGGCTGATCACCATCAGCCGAGGGCAGTGTCCAGCAGCATCATCAGCACGAAGCCCACCATCAACCCGCCCGTCGCAAAGGCCTCGTGGCCCTTGCGGTGGGACTCGGGAATGATCTCGTGGCTGATCACGAACAGCATCGCGCCGGCGGCAAAACCCAATCCCCAGGGTAGCAAGGCGGCCGACCCGCTCACGATCGCTGCACCGAGCACGGCACCCACCGGCTCGACCAGGCCGGACGCCATGCCGAGCCCGACCGCGAAAGGCCGCCGGTAGCCCGCAGCCAGCAGCGCCACCGCAACCACCAGGCCTTCGGGCACGTCCTGGATCGCGATGCCGGTCGCCAGCGCGCTGCCGCGCAGCGCATCCCCGCCTGCGAAGCCGACGCCGATCGCCAGGCCTTCGGGCAGGTTGTGCAGCGCAATTGCGAACACGAACAACCAGGTGCGGCGGAGCACGCGTGCGTTCTGTCCCTCCACGCCCTTGATGAAATGCTCGTGCGGCAGCACGCGGTCCAGCACCAGCAGCGCGAGCGCGCCGAGCAGGATCGCGCCGCCGACGATGCCGCCGGCACCCCACGCATCCGCACCCGCGGCGCGCGCGGCGGCAATGCCGGGGATGATCAACGAGAAGGCGCTGGCCGCCAGCATCACGCCAGCGCCGAAACCGAACAGCGTGTCCTGCGCGCGATCCGACAGACGCTGCGAAAACAGGATGGGCAAGGTGCCCAGCGCGGTCGCGAGCGCGGCCACCGAGCCGCCGGTCAAGGCCTGCAGCACCACCGGGCGACTGGCCACGAACTGCCAGAACTGCACACCCAGCACCAGCACGCCGGCCAGCACGATCGAGATTCCGACCAACTGCCGCAGCGGCAGCACGGGGCGCTTGGCAGCGCTGGCAAGGGATGAGCTGTTGTCCATGAGAAAATGATAATAATTCTCATCTGGTTCATGCTTCAGGAATTTCAATCCCGGCGATAGAGCGCCGCCGGCGAGGAGGTGCCTACACTTGCGCGTTCCTATTTCCCCGGAGACATACCGAATGCGCGTCAAGGACAAATCCATCATCGTGACCGGCGCCGGCGGCGGCATCGGCGAAGGCATCGCAAAGCGGCTGGCGGCCGAAGGCGCGCAGGTCGTCGTCAACGACATCAATGCCGCACTCGGCGAACAGGTGGTCGAAGCCATCCTGCGCGCCGGCGGCCGGGCCTCTTTCTTCGCCGCCGACGTCACCAAGTCGGCCGAAGTCAAGGCGCTGGTCGAGGCCGCGGTCCAGCGCCACGGCAAGCTCGACGTGATGGTCAACAACGCTGGCTGGACGCACCGCAACCGCCCGGCACTCGAAGTGAGCGAGGACGAGTTCGACCGCTGCTACGCGGTCAATGTAAAGAGCATCTACCTGTCGACCGTGCATGCCGTGCCGGCGTTGCGCGCCAACGGCGGCGGCTCCTTCATCAACATCGCCTCCACCGCCGGCGTGCGGCCGCGTCCGGGCCTCACCTGGTACAACGGCTCGAAAGGCGCGGTCATCACCACCAGCAAGTCGCTCGCCGCCGAATTCGGCCCCGACAACATCCGCGTGAACTGCATCAACCCGGTGTTCAACCCCGACACCGGCCTGGCCGCCGAGTTCGCCGGCGGGCCAATCACCGAGGAGCGCAAGGCCAAGTTCCGCGCCACCATCCCGCTCGGCCGCTTCTCGACCGCGCTCGACGTGGCCAATGCGGCGCTCTACCTGGCCAGCGACGAGGCGTCCTTCATCAGCGGCGTCTGCATCGAGGTCGACGGCGCGCGCTGCGTCTAGGGAAAAGGCGGCGCAGACCGCCCGAACGAATCCCATCCACAACGAGGAGACAAGAATGATGAAGCCATTCAAGCGCTGCCTGCGCCACATCGCGGCCGGCCTCTTCTTCGCGGGGCCGCTGCTGGCCGCCGCGCAATCGCTGCCGACCACCAGCCCCGAGCGCGTCGGGCTCTCCAGCGAGCGCCTGCAGATGCTCACCGACGTGCTCAAAGCAGACGTGGCGGCCAACAAGATCCCCGGCGCCGTATTGCTGGTGGCGCGGGGCGGCAAGGTCGCTTGGTTCGAGCCCATCGGCCGGCTCGACCCGGCCGCCGGCACCCCGATGCCGCGCGACGGCATCTTCCGCATCTACTCGATGAGCAAGCCCATCACGACGGTCGCCGCGATGATGCTGGTCGAAGACGGGCGCATGAAGCTCGACGACCCGGTCGCGATGTACCTGCCCGAGTTCGCCAACATGACGGTCGGCGTCGAGAAGCCGGGCAGCGACGGCAAGCCGGTGCTCGAGACCGTGCCGGCACGCCGGCCGATCACGGTGTACGACCTGATGCGCCACACCTCGGGCCTGACCTACGGCTTCTTCGGGCCCGGGCTGGTCAAGCAGGCCTACAACGCGGCCAACCTGCATGCCGGCGATCCGAGCAATGCGGAGTTCTCGCAGCGTCTGGCCAAGCTGCCGCTGGCCTATCAGCCCGGCACCACCTGGGACTACAGCTACTCGACCGACATCCTGGGCCGCGTGGTCGAGGTGGTGTCGGGCCAGACGCTCTACCAGTTCGAAAAAGCCCGCCTGCTCGATCCGCTCGGCATGAAGGACACCAGCTTCTACGTGAGCGAAGCGCCGCGCCAGCAGCGCATCGCGGAACCGTTGGCGAGCGACCGCAGCTTCGGCGTCGGCGCCGAGTTCAGCGACCCGCGCGTCGTGCAGAAGGCCGAATCGGGCGGCGGCGGCATGGTGTCGACAGCAGCCGACTACGCGCGCTTCCTGCAGATGCTGCTGAACGGCGGCACGCTCGACGGCAAGCGCTATCTGGGCCCGCGCACGCTGGGCCTCATGGTGTCGGACCATGCCAACGGCGGCGCCGGCATCGCGCCCGGGCCGCTCTACCTGCCGGGTTCGGGCTACGGCTTCGGCCTGGGCTTCGCGGTGCGCCGCAGCGACGGCGAAGCACCCTACCCGGCCGCCGCCGGCGAGTTCAACTGGGGCGGCGCCGGCGGCACCTACATGTGGGTGGACCCCGAGAACCAGATGTTCGTGGTGCTCATGCTGCAATCGCCCAAGCACCGGGTGCACTACCGCAGCCTGCTGCGCAACATGATCTACGCCGCCGTGGTCAAGTAGCCTTGAAAAGGCGTCCGGCCGGGCTATGCGTTAAATTGCCCTTCCCATGAAGAACCACGTCGTCCACGTCTCCGAGATCGGCCGCGCCCGCCGCGTGGCGGCACCGGAGCGCGCCGTGCCGGCCACCGGCGTGCTGCTCGACCGCCTTTCGCGCCCGCTCACCGACCTGCGCATCAGCGTCACCGACCGCTGCAACTTCCGCTGCAGCTACTGCATGCCGAAGGAAGTGTTCGACAAGGACTACCAGTACCTGCCCCACAGCGCCCTCCTGAGCTTCGAGGAGATCACGCGGTTGGCGCGCATCTTCGCGACGCATGGCGTGCACAAGATCCGGCTCACCGGCGGCGAGCCGCTGCTGCGCAAGAACCTGGAAGTGCTGGTGGAGCAGCTGGCCGCCATTCGCACCCCGCAGGGCGCGCCGCTGGACCTCACGCTGACCACCAACGGCTCGCTGCTGGCGCGCAAGGCCGAAGCGCTGAAAGCCGCCGGCCTCAATCGCGTGACCGTGAGCCTCGACGGCCTCGACGACACGGTGTTCCGCAGCATGAACGACGTCGGCTTTCCGGTGGCCCAGGTGCTCGCGGGCATCGATGCGGCCCATGCCGCGGGCCTCGGCCCGATCAAGGTCAACATGGTCGTCAAGCGCGGCACCAACGAGCAGGAAATCCTGCCGATGGCGCGCCGCTTCCGCGGCACCGGCGTGGTGCTGCGCTTCATCGAATACATGGACGTCGGCGCCACCAACGGCTGGCGCATGGACGAGGTGCTGCCCTCGGCCGAGGTGGTGGCACGCATCGCCGAGGAATTCCCGCTCGCGCCGCTCGAAGCCAGCGCGCCCGGCGAAACCGCGCAGCGCTGGGCCTATCGCGACGGCGGCGGCGAAATCGGAGTCATCAGCAGCGTGACCCAGGCCTTCTGCCACGACTGCAGCCGCGCGCGCCTGTCGACCGAAGGCAAGCTCTACCTGTGCCTGTTCGCCAGCAGCGGGCACGACCTGCGCCCGCTCCTGCGCGGCGATGCCGACGATGCGCAGATCGCCTCCGCCATCGGCCACATCTGGCAAGGGCGCACCGACCGCTACTCCGAACTGCGCGCATTGCGCGGGCCCGACACCGATGCGGCCGCGCCGCGCCGCGTCGAGATGAGCTACATCGGCGGATGAGCGCGCTCGCCACCATTGCCGCCAGCGAGATCACCGGCCTCGTGCTCGCCGGCGGGCGCGGCTCGCGCATGGGCGGCGTCGACAAGGGCCTGCAGAACTTCAACGGCACGCCGCTCGCGATGCATGCGCTGATGCGCCTCGGCATGCAGGTCGGCGAGTTGATGGTCAATGCCAACCGCAACCTGTCGGCCTACGAATCCTTCGGCGCACCGGTCTGGCCCGACGGCCTGGCCGACTACGCCGGGCCGCTGGCCGGCTTCCTGACCGGGCTGGAACGCTGCGAAACGCCCTATCTGCTGACCGTGCCCTGCGACACACCGCTGTTTCCGCTCGACCTGGCGAGCCGATTGGGCGAGGCCTTGCTGGCCGACCAGGCCGAGATCGCCATGGTGAGCGCGCCCGAAATGGCCGCCGAGTCCGATGGTGCATCGGCGCTGCGCCCGCAGCCCGTGTTCTGCCTGCTGCGCGCCACGCTGCTTGAAAGCCTGGTGCGCTTCACCCAGGACGGCGGCCGCAAGATCGACAAGTGGACCGCGCAGCACCGAACGGTGCTGGTGCCCTTCGACCGGCCCGGCGACGCGCCCGACGCGTTCTTCAACGCCAACACCTTGACCGAGCTGCACGCGCTCGAAAACCGATGAGCCGCATCGCCGAGATCGCCGCTGCCCTGGCCGGCTACGACCCGAAAGCCCTGGGCGTCGATGCGGTGCAGGCCTTCCTGGCTCGCCTCGCCGAACCGGCCGTCGTCACGCAGAGCGAGCGCATCGCACTGCGCGACGCGCTCGGCCGGGTGCTGGCCGAGGACATCATCTCGCCCGTCAGCGTGCCGCCGCACGACAACTCGGCGATGGACGGCTTCGCCTTCGACGGCGCGCTGCTCCATGCCGACGCATCGAGCGATGCCTCGGTGAAGCTGCGCGTGGTCGGCACGGCGCTGGCCGGCGCCGCCTGGCGCGGCACGCTCGGCCTGGGCGACGCTGTCAAGATCATGACCGGCGCCATGATGCCCGCGGGCCTCGACACCGTGATCCCGCAGGAGTTCTGTTTCGTCGAGGGCGACCAGGTCCGCTTCCCGGCCAAGGTGCTGCGCCGCGGCGACAACCGCCGCCTGGCCGGCGAGGATCTGATGCAGGGCCAGGCCGCATTGCAACGCGGCGAGCGCCTCTCGCCCGCTGCGCTCGGCATGGTCGCCAGCCTCGGATTGCCGATGGTGCCGGTGCTGCGGCGCCTGCGCGTGGCCTACTTCTCCACCGGCGACGAGATCCTGAGCTTGGGCGAGCTGCCGCGCGAAGGCGCGGTCTACGACAGCAACCGCTACACCGTGTTCGGCCTGCTCACGCGGCTGGGTTGCGAAGTGATCGACCTGGGCCTGGTGCGCGACGATCCCGCGGCGCTGGCCGACACGCTGCGCCGCGCCGCGCGCGAGGCCGACGCGATCATCACCAGCGGCGGCGTCAGCGTCGGCGAGGCCGACCACACGCGCGCCGTGATGCAGCAGCTGGGCGACATGGCCTTCTGGCGCGTCGCGATGCGGCCCGGCCGGCCGATGGCGGTCGGTCTGATCCCCAAGCAAGGCGAAGCCGAGGGCACGGCCGTGCTGTTCGGCCTACCGGGCAATCCGGTTGCCGTGATGGTCACCTTCCTCGCCTTCGTGCGTCCGGCCCTGCTGCGGATGATGGGCTGCCACGCTGCGGGCTGCGCGCCGCCGCCCATGCTGCGCGCCAGGAGCGTGGCCGCGATCCGCAAGAAACCGGGCCGCACCGAGTACCAGCGCGGCCGCGTGGAGGCGGTGCCGGGATCGCTGCCCGAGGTCCGCATCGCCGGCAACCAGGGCTCGGGCGTGCTCAGCTCGATGGTCGAAGCCAACGGCCTGGTGGTGCTGCACCATGAGCAAGCCAGCGTGGCCGCGGGCGACGCGGTCGACGTGATGATGTTCGACGGCGTGGGCTAGTCCGCGCGGGAGATGCGCATGCTCGCAGCGCGAATCGAATTGATGCAGCAGATGCCGATCTTCGGCGCCATCGGCGCGGAGGCCATCGAATTCCTGCTGGAGCCCGCGCCCGTGATCCGGGTCGCCGCCGGCGACTTCTTCTGCCGCGAGGGCGATCTGGCCGACGGCATGTACGTGCTCGAAAGCGGCCGCGTGACGATCTCGAAAAGCTGGCAGGGCCGTCAGCTGCTGCTGCGCCGCCTCGGCCAGGGCGACTGCTTCGGCGAGATGGCGCTCCTCGATCTGTTCCCTCGCAGCGCTTCGGTGCGCGCCGACGAGGACTGCAGCGCGATCCGGATCACACCGGACAATCTGCTGCGCCTGTTCGAGCACGATGCGGAGCAATTCGCGTTGATCCAGATGAACATCGGCCGCGAGCTCAGCCGTCGCCTGCGCATCACCGACGAGCTGCTGTTCCGGGCGCGGATGGGCGAAGCACTGGACGAGCCCGAGCGCATCAACACCCTGCCCGGCCCTCTCTAGATCCGCCCCAGCGCCCGCTCCACGCCCTTGTTGGCCAGCATGTCGGCGCGCTCGTTGCCCGGGTCGCCCGAGTGCCCCTTGACCCAGCGCCACTCGATCTGGTGGCCGCCCTCCGCCACCAGCTTGTCCAACTCCTGCCAGAGTTCGACGTTCTTCACCGGCTGGTTGGTCGAGGTGCGCCAGCCCTTGGCCTTCCAGCCGCGGATCCATTCGGTGATGCCCATGCGCACGTACTGGCTGTCGAGGTAGAGCACGACCTTGCAGGGGCGCTTGAGCGCGCGCAGGCCTTCGATCACGGCCTTGAGTTCCATGCGGTTGTTGGTGGTGTTGAGCTCGCCGCCGAAGAGTTCCTTCTCGGTAGCACCCGACTTGAGCCATGCGCCCCAGCCGCCGGGACCGGGATTGCCCTTGCAGGCGCCGTCGGTGTAGATCTGTACTTCGTTCAAAAAAAGACTTCCTCGTTGTGATCGGTGACTGCGTCGCGATGCACCTTGCCCGCGATCGGCACCGGCGCGCTGGCGCGCTGGGCCGCGCGCCGCCAGTCGGCGCTCAAGACCCGCATGCCGCGCACCCGCTTGACCGCGACCAGAAAATAGACCGCGCCGAAGATCGGCCACCAGCGCTCGCCGGCCGTGTCGAACCAGCGGCAGCGCTCCAGCCAGGCCTCGCTGCGCACCGCCGGGCGGTAGATGCCGAAGTTGCCCGACTCGACCTCGAAGCTCAGCAAGCGCAGCCAGTCGCGCATGCGCCGATAGCCGATGAAGTCGCCGGACTCGGGCAGGAACAGCTCGCCGAAGCCGAGGCGCCGGTAAAGATGCGCGCGGCGCTGCCGCATGCCCCAGAGGCTGGCCGGATTGAGACCGCAGATGACGACGCGGCCTTCGGGCACCAGCACGCGCTCGACCTCGCGCAGCGTCGCATGAGGGTCGTGGCTGAGTTCGAGCGCATGCGGCAACACGACCAGATCGAGGCTGTTGGCCGAAAAAGGCAGCGCCGTGAAGTCGGTGACCAGCGCGCTCTGCGCCGCCAGCGCGGGATCGTCCAGCGCCAGCCAGCGATGCGGCATGCGGTTGGCGCGCAGCCCGGCGACCTCGGCCAGCCCCAGCTGCAGCGCGTGGTAGCCGAACACATCGGCCACGGCCTGGTCGAACTGGGCCTGCTCCCAGGCCAGCAGGTAGCGGCCGGGGGCGGTCGCGAACCAATCATGCAAACCTATAATTTGACCGCTCATGACCCTCGTTCCGCTGCCCGCCTTCGCCGACAACTACATCTGGATGCTGCAGGACGGTCGCAACGCGATCGTGGTGGACCCGGGGGATGCCGCGCCGGTGTTCGAAGCACTGGCGCGCGGCAATCTGCAGCTGGCCGCGATTCTAGTCACGCACCACCACCCCGATCACACCGGCGGCGTCGCAGCGCTGCACGCGGCCACCGGCGCGCAGGTCTTCGGTCCGGCGCGCGAGACGATTCCCGAGCCCTTCACGCGACTCTCGCAAGGCGACGGTGCCGAGGTGCTGGGCCTTCGCTTCGAAGTGATCGACATCCCGGGCCACACCGCCGGCCACATCGCCTTCTTCATGCCGGCCGATGCGCACAACGCAGTCGCCGGCGAGCTCGCGCCCTTGCTCTTCTGCGGCGACACGCTGTTCTCCGCCGGCTGCGGCCGCCTGTTCGAAGGCACGGCCGCGCAGATGCTGGCCTCGCTCGACGCGCTGGCCGCGCTGCCCGGCAACACCCGCGTGTGCTGCGGCCACGAATACACACTTGCTAACCTTCGATTCGCGCAGACCGTGGAACCCGGCAACGCCGATCTGACTCAGTACACCGCGCATTGCGAGGCATTGCGCGCACGCGGTGAACCGACGCTGCCCTCGCAGCTCGCCACCGAGCGCCTGGTCAATCCCTTTCTTCGCAGCCGCGAAGCCACTGTCCTCCGAGCGGTCCACGCTCATGCCGGCCTCTCCGCGCAAGCCGCGGAAGCCGACGTGTTCGCCGCACTGCGCCAATGGAAAAACGACTTCCGATGAAATTTATCGTTGCTGCCTGCCTCGCAGGCTCCCTGTTTCTCGCAGGCTGCGCGAGCACCACCGGCACGAGTTCCTCCTCTTCCGCTTCCCCTGCCTCGCCCACTGCTTCCAGCGCCCCCGCGGCGGCGCCGGTTTATCCCGGCGGACCGCTCACGCCCATCACCTCGGGCGACACCAAGTCGCGCTCCGTCGTCACGCTCTCGCCGCCGGCCGACATGTGGGAACGTATCCGCCGCGGCTTCAAGATGCCGGACCTGCAGGGTGACCTGGTCACGGACCGCGAGCAGTGGTATGCGACCCGGCCCGACTACATGCAGCGCATGACCGAGCGCTCGAGCCGCTACATCTTCCACATCGTCGAAGAGCTGGAACGCCGCGACATGCCGACCGAGCTCGCGCTGCTGCCCTACATCGAAAGCGCCTTCAACCCGCAAGCGATCTCCAGCGCCAAGGCCGCAGGCATGTGGCAGTTCATGCCCGCCACCGGCACCGACTTCGACCTGAAGCAGAACATCTTCCGCGACGACCGGCGCGACGTGCTCGCCTCCACCCGTGCGGCGCTCGACTACCTGCAGAAGCTCTACGGCATGTTCGGCGACTGGCATCTGGCGCTCGCGGCCTACAACTGGGGCGAAGGCAGCGTCGGCCGCGCCATCGCCAAGAACAAGCGCGCCGGCCTGCCCACCGGCTACACCGACCTGTCGATGCCGGCCGAGACCCGGCTCTACGTGCCGAAGCTGCAGGCGGTCAAGAACATCGTCGCCAACCCGGAGCGCTTCAACGCCGACCTGCCGCTGATCGCCAACCACCCTTACTTCCAGACCGTCACGCTCAAGCGCGACCTCGATGTGGCCCTGGCGGCCAAGCTCGCCGACGTGAAGATCGAGGACTTCCGCGCGCTCAACCCCTCCGCGCACAAGCCGTTGCTGCTGGCCGCCGGCACGCCGGAGATCCTGCTGCCCTGGGACAACGCCGCCGTGTTCCAGCGCAACTTCGAGGCCTACACCCAGGGGCAGTACGCGAGCTGGACCGCCTGGACCGTGCCCTCGACGATGACGGTGGCCGATGCCGCCCAGCGCGCCGGCATGAGCGAGTCCGACCTGCGCGCGATCAACAGCGTGCCGCCGCGCATGCTCATCAAGGTCGGCTCGACGCTGATCGTGCCGCGCGGCGCGCGCGTCCAGGAAGACGTCAATGCAGCGGTGGCCGACACCGGCCACCTGAGCTTCCAGCCCGAGATCGTCACGCGCCGCACGCTCGTGAAGGCCGGACGCAGCGACAGCGTCGCAAGCATCGCGCGCCGCTACCGCCTCAGCCCGGCCAGCGTCGCCGAATGGAACGACGTGAAGACCAGCCACGCCTTCCAGCGCGGCGTCCAGGTCGTGGTCTACCTGCCGGTGAAGGCCGCGGCCGCCGAACGCGTGGGCCGGGGCGCCCGCTCCAGCACGGTGATCGTGACCAGCAAACGCGGCGGCGGCGTGGTCAAGACCAGTGCCGGCAAGGCCGCGCCCGCGGCGAAGACGGCTTCTTCGCCCAAGATCGTGCGCGAGAAGCGCGGCGGCGCGCCTTCGAAGAAGAAGCGCTGAGTCAGAGCTTCTCGGTCTCGCCGCTGCGCGGCTGCCATTTCATGAGGCGCGTTTCGATGATGCCGACGATGCCGTCGAGCGCCAGCGCGAACGCCGTCAACACCACGATGCCGGCGAAGACGGTGTTGACGTCGAAAGTGCCTTCGGCCTGCAGGATCAGGTAGCCGACGCCGCGCGCCGAACCCAGGTACTCGCCCACCACCGCACCGACGAAAGCCAGCCCCACCGAGGTGTGCAGGCTTGAGAACACCCAGCTGGTCGCGCTCGGCAGGTACACCGTGCGCAGCAGCTGCCGCTGGTTGGCGCCCAGCATGCGCGCGTTGGCCAGCACCACCGGGCTCACTTCGCGCACGCCCTGGTAGACGTTGAAGAACACGATGAAGAACACCAGCGTGACCGCGAGCGCCACCTTGCTCCAGATGCCCAGGCCGAACCACAGCGCGAAGATCGGCGCCAGGATCACGCGCGGCATCGAGTTCGCGGCCTTGATGTAGGGGTCGAGGATCAGGCTTGCGGTCGGCGCCAGCGCCAGCCAGAGCCCGCAGGCCAGCCCCAGCAGCGTGCCGATACCGAAGGCCAGCACGGTCTCGAGCAGCGTGGTGCCGAGGTGCCGGTAGATGTCGGCATTGCCCGGCAGCCCGTCGGGAAACAGCAGGTTCGGCGGCACGGCGAAAGGCAGGAACCAGCTCCACACCCGGCCCGCGACCTTGATCGGTTCGCCGAGGAAGAAAGCGAACTGCTGGTCGCGCGAGAGCAGGTGCCATAGCAGCAGCAGCACGATCAGCAGCGCCATCTGCCAGAAGCGCGCATTGCCTTCATGGGGCCTGAAACTCATTCAGGCCGCCTTCCTCAGTTGCTGCGCATAGCCCTTGAGCACCTCGTCGCGCAGCACGTTCCAGATCTGGGTGTGCAGTTCGACGAAGCGCGGATGGGTGCGCACCTCGGCCACGTCGCGCGGGCGCGGAAGGTCGATCGCGAACTCGCCGATCGGGTGCGTGGCCGGCCCGGCCGAGAGCACCACCACGCGGTCGCTCATCGCGATCGCTTCATCGAGGTCGTGGGTGATGAAGAGCACCGCTTTTCGTCCTTGTGGGCCCTCGGGCGCTTCGCGCCCACCCCCCGAGGGGGTGAGCACCGGCCTTGGGGTGGCCCGGCGCCCGGCGCTCGGGGCGGCCCAGAGCTCGAGCACCTCGTTCTCCATCAGCTGCCGCGTCTGGACGTCGAGCGCGCTGAAGGGTTCGTCCATCAGGATGATGTCCGGGTCCAGCGCCAGCACCTGCGCGAGCGCCGTGCGCTTGCGCATGCCGCCGGAGAGCTGGTGCGGATAGCGATCGCCGAAGCCGGTGAGGCCGACCCGAGTGAGCCATTGCTCGGCCTGCGCCCTCGCCTCCGCATCCGGCACGCCGCGGTACTGCAGGCCCACCATCACGTTGGCAAGCGTGCTGCGCCACGGCATGAGCGCCTCGGTCTGGAACATGTAGCCGGCCCGCGCATTGATGCCCGCGAGCGGCTGGCCGAACACCTTGATCGTGCCCGAGGACGGTTCGAGCAGGCCCGCACCGACGTTGAGCAAGGTCGACTTGCCGCAACCCGTGGGACCGACCACCGAGACGAACTCGCCCTCACGGACGCGCAGCGTCGTGCCGGCGACAGCGGTGTAGCGCTGGCCGTGCTCGTCCTTCGAGCGGAAGGTGCAGCTGATGTCGAGGAGTTCGAGCGCGTAGCTGGACATGGGGTGGAAACAAAAAAACCCGGCCGAAGCCGGGTTGCAGAACGCTCGGGTCAGGCTTTGAACCTGTCCTTCGCGCGCCGCGCAAAATCGTTGGTGTATGTCTTCGCGAGGTCGATCTTGTCGGCCTTCACGGTCGGGTCGAAGCTTGCGATGGCACCGAGCGCGGTCTTCGGCCCCTCGGCCGGTATCAGTCCGTCTATGGCGATGGCCTCGCGCACCTTGTCGAACGACGCCAAGTACAGCGCGCGATCGCCGAGCAGGTAGGTTTCGGGCACGGTCTTGATGATGTCGCCCGGCCCCGCGGTCTGCAGCCACTTGAGCCCGTGCACGATGGCATTGGCGAGCGCCTGGCAGGTGTTGGGATGCTTCTGGATGAATTCCGTCGGCGCATAGAGGCAGCCGGCCGGCATCGGGCCGCCGAAGACCTCCTGCGTTCCCTTCAGCGTGCGCGTGTCGCTGATGATCTTCACGTCGCCCTTCTGTTCGAGCATCGTCATCACCGGGTCGGTGTTGCTGATGGCGTCGATCTGGCCGGAGCGCAGCGCCGTCAGCGCGCCGGCCGCGACGCCCACGCCGATGAAGCTCACGTCGCTGGCCTTCAGACCGCCGCGCGACAGCACGAGGTTGGCCACCATGTTGGTGGACGAGCCAGGCGCCGAGACACCGATCTTCTTGCCCTTGAGGTCGGCGATGGTCATGTAGTTCGCCATGTTCTTGGTCGACACGCCGATCGCGATCTGCGGCGCGCGGCCCTGCAGCACGAAGGACTGGAAGAACTGGTTCTTCGCCTGCAGGTTAATGGTGTGTTCGTAGGCACCCGAGCACACATCGGCCGAGCCGCCCACCACCGCCTGCAGCGCACGCGCGCCGCCGGCGAAATCGGAAATCTCGACATCGAGGCCTTCGGCCTTGAAGTAGCCGAGCTGTTCGGAGATGGTGAGCGGGAGGTAGTAGAAGGCGGCCTTGCCGCCGACGGCGATGGAGATCTTCGACTTTTCCAGCTTGGCCTGCGCGTGGACCAGCGGCGTCGCGATGGAGGCAGCACCCAGAGTGGCGGCGGCGGTGAAGGTACGGCGATTGAGCATGAAGTGAACCCGCGGCCTTTTGGTTTCTTTCGGAATCGAATCGAGCTTAGGGGCGCCCCCCAGCGCCTGCATCGGGAACATCCCCGTGCGGGTTTTCACGTAAACACGAAGCCGCTAGCGGCCGGCGAACACGATCGCGATGTTGACCAGAAACGCGAGTGCCCAGACCGCACTGCGCGCCGTACCGATGCCTGCGATGTAGAGCGCGATATAGGCGATGCGCAGCATCACATAGGCGATAGCCAGCAGGTCCAACTGCGCCCGCGCCGCACCGAGTTGATGGGCGATGATCACCGCGCCGATGAAAAAGGGAAGGCCCTCGAAGCTGTTGGACTGCGCGCCCATGGCGCGCGCGCGCCAGCCGCTCTGGCGCGCGGCCCATTCGCGCGGCGTCTCGTTGTCGCGCCGCCTGAAGCTCCCGATCTTGGCGATGTAGGCCGCGGCATAGGGCAAGGCCACCGCGACCAGCAAGCACCAGTACGCCAGCGTCAACGAGGGTGGGTTCATCTCCTGTCGACCAGCGCGTGGGCGATGGTGCCGAGGTCGACGTACTCGAGTTCGCTGCCGGCCGGCACGCCGCGCGCGAGCCTCGTCACCGTCAGGCCGCGTTGCCTGAGCTCTTCGCCGATCACGTGCGCCGTGGCCTCGCCCTCGGCGGTGAAGTTGGTGGCGAGGATCACCTCGCTCACCGTACCGTCGAGCGCGCGCTCGAACAGCCGCGCCAGGCCGATGTCCTTCGGCCCGATACCGTCGAGCGGACTGAGCTTGCCCATCAGCACGAAGTAATAGCCGCGAAACGCGCCCGTGCGCTCGAGTGCGGCCTGGTCGGCCGGCGTCTCCACCACGCACAGCTTGCTGGCATCGCGGCGCGTGTCGAGGCACACGCTGCAGACCGGCGCCTCGGTGAAGGTGTTGCAGCGTTCGCAATGACGCACATGGGTGGCCGCCTGCTGCAGGGCGCGCGCGAGCAGTTGCGTGCCCTCGCGGTCGTGCTGCAGCATGTGAAAGGCCATGCGCGAAGCCGACTTGGCGCCGACGCCGGGCAGGCGGCGCAACGCTTCGACCAGCGCCTCGAGCGAACTGGAATCGGCCATTCAATCCTAGAAGGGCAGCTTCATGCCGGGGGGCAGGCCCGGCATGCCGGCCGTGAGCTTGCCCATCTTCTGCTCGCTGGTCTCCTCGGCCTTGCGGACCGCGGCATTGAAGGCCGCGGCCACCAGGTCTTCGAGCATGTCCTTGTCGTCGGCCAGCAGGCTCGGGTCGATGGTGATGCGCTTGACGTCGTGCTTGCAGGTCATCACGACCTTCACCAGCCCTGCGCCCGATTCGCCCTCGACCTCGATGGTGGCCAGTTCTTCCTGCGCCTTCTTGAGGTTGTCCTGCATTGCCTGCGCCTGCTTCATGAGGCCGGCCAGTTGTCCTTTGTTGAACATCGTTGGTCCTGTCGAAAGTTGGATGAAAAAAAGAAAGCTTCAGGCGGGCTTGAGCGTACCCGGGACGATTCTCGCGTCCCAGTCGCGCATCATCGACTGAATCTCGGGGTCGTTGCGGATCGCTTCCTCGGCCACGCGCTGGCGCTCGTCGGCCGCCTGCTTGTTGCGGCGTGCGGGGCTGTCGACCACGGCGCCGATCTCGATCGCGATTTTCACGCTGTGACCCAGCGCCGCGAGCGCAGCCTGCAGCTTCTCCCGGCTGCTCGTCTGGTTGAGCGATTCGCGCTCGACGCGCAGCAGCCACTGGTCGACATCGCGCGCCACCAGCTGCGACTGCAGCGCGAGTTCGCGCGCAAGCGCGGTGATCGCCTCGGCCGCGACCATCTGCGTCACGGTCGCATGCCAGAAGTCGCCCTCCTCGCTGGGCACGATCGGCGCCGATTCGCTTTCGCGCGGTGCTTCGCGTGCGCCGGGCGGCGGCTGCACCCGCACCTGCATGGCCATGACCTTCGCCGCAGGTGCCGGATCGGCAGCGGCCGCCGGCCTGGAGGCAGCCGTTGCAGAGAGCGAGGGTTCGTCCCGCACCGGCAGCCGCTGGCCGGGCGGCGCGACAGGGCCGGCAGTCGCCACGACCGCAGCCACCGCAGGGCGTACCGCCTCGACGGGCGGCGCGCGAGGCGCGGGCGCCGCGGCGCGCGGCGCTTCATTCAGAGTTTTTTTTTCCGCGCCGGCCGCGCCGGTGGGCTTGAAGGCCAGGAGCCGCAGCAACACCATCGTGAGCGCTGCGTACTCATCGGGCGCCAGGCCCAGTTCGCCGCGGCCGTGCAGGCAGAGGCTGTAGAGCAGCTGCGTTTCGTCGGCGGGCATCAATGCCGCCAGGCGCGCGGTCTCGGCCGCGTCGGGATCCGTCGCATCGTTGCTTTCTGCGCGCGAAGGCACGGCCTGCAGCACGGCCATGGCCTGCAGCACGGCGGTCATTTCTTCGAGCGTGGACGCGGCCGACATGCCGTCGCGGCGCAGCGCCTCGGCGGTGTCGACCACCGTCTTGCCGTCGCCCTGCGCCAGCGCCTCGATCAGGCGGAACACGTGGCCGCGGTCGACGCTGCCAAGCATCTGGCGCACGCCGGTCTCCAGCAGTTCGCCGTTGCCGAAAGCGATGGCCTGATCGGTCAGCGAAAGCGCGTCGCGCATCGAGCCGCGGGCGGCGCGCGCGATCAGGCGCAGCGCATGCGGTTCGGCCGGCACGGTCTCGGTCTGCAGCACGCGCGTGAGATGCTCGAACACGGTTTCGGGCGCCATCGGCCGCAGGTTGAACTGCAGGCAGCGCGACAGCACGGTGACCGGCACCTTCTGCGGGTCGGTGGTGGCCAGCACGAACTTGAGGTATTCCGGCGGCTCTTCCAGCGTTTTCAGCATCGCGTTGAACGCATGGCCGGTGAGCATGTGCACCTCGTCGATCATGAAGACCTTGAAGCGTCCCTGCACCGGCTTGTAGACCGCCTGCTCCAGCAGGGCCTGGACCTCGTCGACGCCCCGGTTCGAGGCCGCGTCGAGCTCGGTGTAGTCGACGAAGCGGCCGGTGTCGATGTCCTTGCAGGCCTGGCATACGCCGCAGGGCGTGGCGGTGATGCCACCCTGCCCGTCCGGGCCCTGGCAGTTGAGCGATTTGGCCAGGATGCGCGAAACGGTGGTCTTGCCGACGCCGCGAGTGCCGGTGAACAAATAGGCGTGGTGCAGCCGCTGCGAGGTCAGCGCGTTTTCGAGCGCCTGAACGACATGTTCCTGGCCCACCATCTCGCTGAAAGTCTTGGGGCGGTGTTTGCGAGCGAGCACGAGATAGGCCATCGACGCATTTTAGGGGCCCCACCGGAGGCCTCCGCCCGACCAGGCATAGGCCTTTTTACTTATAGATTTTCGCGGTTCCGCGCATAGCATGAAACGGCCCTTCGAGGAGACCGACATGCACACTGCGACCCACAAGGCCGCGCGCACTGCCGCGGCCAGGAAAGCACAGTCCGGCGATGCCGGGCTTCGCCGCTACTGCGTCCAGCCGGTGCAGGCGCCGCGGCAGTTCGACAGCAGCGTCTCCGCGGGCCGCGCCTCCGCCATCATCGCTTCGAGCAAGAAATGGGTGAACGGCACGCAACTCACCTACTACTGTTTCAAACGCGGCGACGCAGTGCCCGCCGCATGGCAGGGCAGCAACGAGGACACGGGGGTGGTCGAGGAGTCCTTCGAGGCCTGGGCCAAGCTTGGCATCGGCATCGCCTTTCGGCGCGTCGAGGCGCCGGAAGACGCGACGGTGCGCATCGGCTTCGATGCGCAGGACGGCTCCTGGTCCTACGTCGGCCGCGATGTGCTCGGCATTCGCGACCCGCTGCAGCGCACGATGAATTTCGGCTGGCCGCTCACCACCCCCTATGGCCAGGACACGGCGCTGCACGAAATCGGCCACACGCTCGGTCTCGAGCATGAACATCAGAACCCCCATGCCGGCATCACCTGGAACCGCCAGGCAGTGATCGACTATTTCCAGGGCCCGCCGAACTTCTGGCAGGAGTCGCAGATCGAGTGGAACATCCTGCGCAAGATCCCGCAGGCCGAGGTCAAGGGCACGACCTGGGATCCGGACTCGGTCATGGAATACCAGTTCGAGCCCGGGCTCATCGATGCGCCGGCGCAGTACCAGGCCGGGCTCGTGCCCAAGGGCGGCTTGTCCTATGACGACAAGGCCTGGGTGGTGGAGACCTACCCCGGCGTCAGGGCCCCGGCGGTGTCGGCACTCAAGGTCGGGCTCTCGCAACTGCTCAAACTCAAGGCCGGCGAAACCCGCAACTTCGAACTCGTACCGACTCGCACGCGCACCTACAGCATCGGCACCTTCGGCACCTCCGACACGGTGCTGGTGCTGTTCGAGGTCACGCCGGCCGGCAACGTGCAGATCGCCGGCAACGACGACAGCGGCACCGACCTCAATGCGCGCGTCAGCATGCGCCTGCAGAAGGGCCGCCACTACCTGGTCGGCGTGCGTCTCTACTACGCCGACGCAGCGCTCGAGACTTCGCTGATGGTTTGGTGATTCATGGGGGTAACGGGCCCTGGCCTACAATCCTCGGTTGACGGGCCTCCCCGCATGGTGAAGTGGCCAACCGGGTCAGGTGGGGAACCAAGCAGCCCTAACTGCGTAGTCAGTGCCGGGGGTAAGGCTCGTCAACCTCACATCCAAGGAAACCGCATCGCCCTCAGGCGGCGGTTTCCGCCCGCGCGAGCTTGGCAAGAAGCGTGTCGGCGAGCGCCACCGTCTTGTGCTCCATGTTCGCGACGTGATAGCAGCCCAGCGCGCGCCCCTCGTAGCTGAGGGCCGCAATCGGGAAGTGGTGACCCAGCGCGGTCGCCGCATCGTGCAGGCATTCCGCGATCGACCGCAGGCCCTGCCGGGCATAACGCTTGTCGGACTTGCCGATGCTCACGCTGTAGTTGAAATATCTCTCTCTGATTTTTTGAATGTCGACCTGCGGGTACATGTTCTTTTTGTCAGGTTCAAGGAGCGTGGCATTGTCCGCGGCCCTGCAAACAAATGCACGTCAATCGGAAGTGTTCAGTTTCGTATTCCGGTACGACATCACGCCGCGCGCCGCCGTCACGCCGCTGGCCATCGAGGCAGTGAGCAGGTAGCCGCCGGTCGGCGCTTCCCAGTCGAGCATCTCGCCCGCGAAGAACACGCCGGGGAGCGCGCTGCCCATCAGGTGGGCATCGAGCGCGTCGAAGCGCACGCCGCCCGCCGTGCTGATCGCTTCATCGATCGGTCTGGTCGCAAGCAGACGAAGCGGCACCGCCTTGATCGTCTCGGCCAGCTTCTCGGGCGAATGCATCTGCTCGCGCGTGAGCACTTCGTGGAGCACACCGGTCTTGATGCCCTCGAGACCGAGCCGGCTCTTCAGATGGCTGGCGAGCGAACGCGCTCCGCGCGGATGCAGCACGGCGGTGCGCACCTGCTCGGCACTGCGATCGGGCAGTAGGTCGAGCAGCAAGGTGGCGCTGCCCTGCGCTGCGATCTCGTCGCGCAGCAACGCGCAGGCCGCGTAAACCAGGCTGCCTTCGACGCCGGTGGCGGTCGCGACGAATTCGCCCTTGCGCGCAAAGCGGCGGCCGCGGGCATCGGTGAAGGCGATCGCGACCGACTTGAACGGCATGCCGGCAAAGCGCTCGGCGAAATGCGCGGTCCAGACGGCATCGAAGCCGCAATTGGCCGGCGCGAGCGGCGCCACCGCCACGCCGCGCTCGCTGATCCACGGCACCCAGGCGCCGTCGGAGCCGAGTCGAGACCAGCTGGCACCACCGAGCGCCAGCACCACGGCATCGGCCTGCACCTCGACCTCGCCGGCTGGCGTCGCGAAGCGCAGCGCGGTCGACGGCGACGCCGCGTCGGGCCAGCCCAGCCAGCGATGGCGCATGTGGAAACGCACGCCGGCCGCGCGCAGGCGATGCATCCACGCGCGCAGCAAGGGCGCGGCCTTCATGTCGGTGGGAAACACGCGCCCCGAGGTACCGACGAAGGTTTCGATGCCCAGCCCGTGGACCCATTCGCGCAGCTGTTCGGGGCCGAAGCTGCGCAGCAGCGGCTCGATCTGCGCGCGGCGCTCGCCGAAGCGGCCGGCAAAACTGTCGAAGGGCTCGGAGTGCGTGAGGTTCAGGCCGCCGCGCCCCGCAAGCAGGAACTTGCGTCCGACCGAGGGCATGGCGTCGTAGAGATGCACTTCCACGCCCTGCGCGCTCAGCACTTCGGCCGCCATCAGCCCGGCCGGGCCGCCACCGACGACGGCGACCTTCTTTTCTTCTTGCGTCATTCGAGGGTCACCAGTTCGCCCTGCCCGGTGAGGAAGGCCGCACGCACGGTCTCGCCGGGATAGGCGCCCTGCACCGCTTCGCGGTAGCGCTGCAGCTGCGCGATCAGCGCAGCGTCGTGCTCCGGGCGGGCAGCGGATTTGTAATCGAGCACCCACCAGGTGCCGCTTTCGCGATGCTGCACCAGGCGATCAATGCGCAGCGTTTCCCCGCCGTGGATCAGCGTGATTTCGTTGCCATGCCAGTCGAGCGCCGCGGGGTCCCAGGCCCAGGCGCCCGCGCCCGAACGAATGCGTTGCGCCATCGTGGCCGCAGCACGCGCAGCGGCGGCGTCGAGTCCGAACTCGCGGCCCGCGGCGCGCACATGCGCCGACGGCAGCGGCGCGCCGGGCTGGGACCATTCGAGCAGGCGGTGCATGGCCTGGCCGAACGCCGAGGCGCGCGTGTCGGCGGCCGGCACCATGGGCTCGATGGATGGCGTGCGCTCGGCCATTGCAGTTGGCAGCGCAGGCAGCTTCAGCATGCCGAAACTGGCGGGCGCGCGCGGAGCAGCGACGGGCACTGCGCCCGACACGTCGGCGATCGGCTCGCAACGTGACTCCAGGCGCGCCCACCAGCTCTGGGCATTCGGCCGCGCTGCCGTCACGGCCGACAGCGCGAGCTCGGTTCGCGCCCGCGTGGTCGCCACGTAGAGCGCGTTGATCTCCTCGCGGTGCCGGGCAGCCTGCTCTTCTGCAAGGTCGTCCACGCTGCAGGCCGGCGGATTCTTTTCGCTTGCGACGAACACGAAGCGCTCGGGCGCCGCGGCATGGCCCGGCCATTTCACGAGCACGCCCATGGTCTGCGCGCGCTGGCTGGCCGCGTCGGTGTCGAGCAGCAGCACGAGCTCGGCTTCAAGCCCCTTGGCGCCATGGACCGTGAGAAGCTGCACCGCATCGGCCGCAGCGATCGACGGTGCACGCAAACCGCCGGCGCGCAGCGCGCGCACCAGCGCATAGGGCGTCGCGAAGCGCGCGCCGTCGAGTTCGAGCGATGCAGCCACCAGGCCGCGCAGATTGCTCAGCACCCCGGCGCGCAATGCGGCCGGTGCAGCAGCTGCGAACCTGGCCAGCACGTCGGCATCGTGGTAGATCGCGCTCAGCGCATCGTGCGGCGGCAATGCGGCCAGCCACTGCTGCCATTGCCGCAGGCGCGGACCGATGCCGGCCAGCGGCTCGGGCAGGTCGGGCGCCTGAAGCAGCTCGAACCAGCTCGCGGGCCGGGCGCGCTGGCGCAGCGCCAGCTGCACCAAGGCGTCGTCGTCGATGCTCCACAGCGGCGATTTCAGCGCGCGTGCGAGCGAGAGGTCGTGGTCCGGAGAGACCAGCGCATCGAGCAACGCCACCATGTCCTGCACCTCGGGCGCGTCGTTGAGCTCGTTCTTCTCGGGCTGCTGCACCGCGATGTGCAGCTTGCGCAGTTCGTCCTGCAGCACGGCCAGCCGGCTGCGGCGGCGCGCCAGCACCATGATGCTGCTGGGTGCGAGCCCGCCCGCGATGCGCTCGGCGATCCAGCGGGCCGCCTGCTGGCATTCCTTCTGCAGCAGCCGCTCTTCCGGCAGCACGCGCGGGGTGTCGAGGCTATCGCGCCACTGCAGCGCGCCATGCTCGTCGAGGCCGTTGCCCTCATCGGCGGAAGCCACCGCGTCCCGCGCGATCGGCGGCAGCTTGCGCACCACGCCGGACACGCGCGATTCGGTCGTGTGGTCGCGGAAGCCGCCGAACTCGCCGGCCTGCTGCGCGTCCGTCATCACCGCGTTGACCAGGCCGACCACAGCCTGCGCATTGCGGTGCGTGTGGTCGCAGTTGAGCAGATCGCCGCCGAGGCCCTGCTGGACGAACTGCTTGGCCGCGATGAACACCTGCGGCTCGGCGCGGCGAAAACGGTAGATGCTCTGCTTCGGATCGCCGACGATGAACACGCCGGGACGCCGCCCGCCGGCCCCCGCATAGCTGCCGAGCCAGCCATGGAGCGCCTGCCACTGCAGCGGATTGGTGTCCTGGAATTCGTCGACGAGCAGATGACGCACGCGCGCATCGAGGCGCTCCTGCACCCAGCCCCAGAGTTCCGAGTTGCCGAGCAGCAGATGAGCGGCCTGCTCGACGTCGTTCATGTCGACCCAGCCGTGCGCGGCCTTGACCTCGGCAAAGCAGCGGATCAGAAGCCGCGTCAGCCGTGCCATGCGCTGCTGGTACAGCCAGGCGGCGTGCTGGGCCCGTGCGGCGCAGTACTGCAGCGCGCGCTCCTGCGCCGCACGCACCTCCGCCAGGCCCGCGAGCTTCTCGCTGAACTTGCGCGGTTCGCCCTTGTGGGTGAGCAGCGTGTAGAGCACGCCTGCGGCGCGGCCCTCGGTCAGCGCCTGTTCGAGCTCGACGCCCTTCTGCGAAAAGGTCGGCGCGCTCGCGCGGCCCAGCGCGCGGGCAGCCGCCATCAGTGTGCTGCGAGAGGCCGGGTCGTGAAGCAGAACCTCGTCGGGCGAATCGGTGCTCTCGAACGCCGGATACATCACGCCCATCGGCACCACGGCCTCGTCGACCGCGTGATGCGCGTCGGCCAATGCGAATTCGACGCGCCGCGTGAGCGCATCGTCGAGCGCCTTGGCGGTCTGCGAACGGCCGTGCGTCGCAACCAGCGCGCGGTAGTCGGCGGAGGCCTCGGCGTTCGCCGCCACGGCCGAGAAGAAGGGGCGCCAAACGCGCGCGCGCGCCTCGGCATCGTCTTCGAGCAGCTGGTAGTTGGCCGGCAGCCGGAGTCGTTCGAGCACCGCCACCGGAGCGCTGCGCAACAGGCCGGCGAACCAGGCATGGAAGGTGCGGAACTGCACCGGCCGGCCGCTCGACAGCAGCTCGCGGTAGAGCCCCTGGAGCCGCGGTGCGCCGGCTTCGGCAGCCGCGCGGTCCATGCCGCGCATCACGAGCTCGGGCACGAGTTGTTCCAGCGGACATTCGGCAAAGGCCTCCAACCATTGGTCCAGCCGCTCGCGCATCTCGCCGGCCGCCTTCTTCGTGAAGGTGATCGCGAGGATCTCGTGCGGCGCGCAGGCGCCCTCTCCTTCCTCTAGCAGGGCGCGCAGGATGCGCGATACCAGCATCCAGGTCTTGCCGGCGCCGGCGCACGCCTCTACCGCAACCGAGCGGCGCGGGTCGCAGGCGATCGCGTAGAAACGTTCGCGCGCAACGGGGGCGCCGTTGTGTTCGTAGGCGGCAATGCTCATCCCGCCAGCTCCCAGAAATCCTTGCGGCACAGGCCGCGCGCCGTGCAGTGTTCGCAGACCGTGCCTTCGCCGAGCGCGGGCAATGCGGCGCCGCGGCCGATGCGTGCGAGGTCGTCCATCACGCCGGTCACCAGCGCGTCGCGCGCGGCGATCACGTCGGTCTGCTCGACGGTGCGCGTGCCGGAGGCTTTTTCGCCGACGTTGACGTAGGCGGCACGCAGGCTGTCGTCGGGGAAGAGCGCGGCGTAGAAGGCGAGCTGGGTGTCTTCGATCGGGTCCTTGACGCGATCCCTTGTCTTGTCGACGGACTCGGTCTTGTAGTCGATCACGAAGGCCCGCCCATCGGGCGTGGCATCGACGCGGTCGAGGCGGCCGACCAGTTTCACGCTGCCCAACGGAACCTCCTTCCACGGCTCGGCCTCGACGAACACGGCGCCTTCGCCGGCCTCGTGCCCGGCCAGCCAGGCCAGGTAGCCGTCGCGCACCGCAGGCCAGGCCGCGGCGAAAGGAAGGAACTCGGCCTCCGAGAGGCCGAATTCGCGCGTCGCCTCCTGCTCCGCGAGGGCCATCAGCGCGAGCCTGGCGGGCAGCTCGGCGGTCGGCGCTTCTTTCAAGGCCTCATGGAAATGGCCCAGCACTGCGTGCAACCAGTTGCCGAAATCGCGCTTGTCGACTTCCGCATCGAGTTCGTCGCTGCTGCGCAGGCCGAGCTGGCGCAGCGCAAAGAAACGGTAGGGGCAGCGGCGCAGATCCTCGTAAGCCGTCGACGACAGCGTGGCGGGCACGAGCGCATCGCCGTGCGGCTGCGGCCGCGGTGTCGGTCGCGCGGCCACTTGCACCGGCGTGCGCGGGTCATCGGCGTCGGCCGCCGACTGGTCGAGATGCAGCATCTGCACGAGCGCGCTGGGGCGCACGGGTTCGCCGCTGGCATCGAACTGCCGCCACAGCAGATCGCAGTACGGCGCACGCAATGCAATGGCCCACGCGGCGCGCTGGGCGGCCTCCAGCGCTTCGCGCGACGACAGCGCGAGCGCGAGGCGCTGCGCCGGATTCCAGTCGCCCGGCGGCTCGGGCGACGCGGGCAGGCGCTGGTCGTCGCAACCCGGCACCACGACGGCACCGAAGGCGCGGCCCAGCAACTGGTGCAACGGCAGGACCACAACCTGCGGCGAATCCGCGTCGGACGGCAGGCGCACGCTGGCGGCTTCGAGCACGTCGCGCACCCAGGCGGTGAACTCTGCCAGGGTGCAGCGCGCACCGCGAATCTCCCCTTCGTCGGCATCCAGATAGAGCGCCGCGATGACTTCGATGCCGACCACGTCGCCATGCAGCGCGGCCCACTGGCCGCCGGCTTCGAGCAGCGCGCGCGTGGAGGCGAGCCATTCGGCAAGCGGTCGGGTGCGGGCCAGCGCCGCGCGTTGGGCTTCGACGTCGTTGGTGAAAGGCAGCAGGCCCAGGTCCTGCGGCTTCTCGCTCGCCGCAACGAAGGCGCACCAGCTGTGCCAATCACGCATGCCGCGATCGCGCAGACGCGCCTCCAGCGCCCGGACCGAACGGCCGTCGAGGACGCTGGCGCTCTTGAGCCAATCGAGCACCTGGTCGCTGGAGGCATCGTGGGCGCAGGCGCGCAGAGCGCTCATCAGGGTGGCAGCCGCGCGCGTGGTCGAGAGCTTCCAGCCGGTTTCATCGCGCGGCGCTACCCCCTGCGCGGCCAGCTGGGCGCTGATGCGGCGCGTGAGCGCACGGTCGGTGGCTACCAGCGCCACGGGCGCGCGCCCCTCGGCCAGGTGGCGCAGCACGCAGGCCGCAGCGCGCTGGGCCTCGTCTTCGGGGTCGGCCGCGCGATGGAGAGCCGCGGTGCATGCGGGCGCATCCAGCGTCGCGAGCGGAAGGTGCAGCACAGACTCGCCGAACAGCGCCGCGAGCTTGTTCGTGAGCGGATCGCTTTGCAGGCCGTCGAGCACGATCAACTGGTCGACCTGGGCCAGCGCGCCGCCGCCCAGCAGCACGTCGGTCGCATAACCGGAGCTGGCAGCCCAGGCGAGCGCGATGCCGTTCAACGCGCTCTCGATGTCGAACCACTCCGAGCCCCTGCCGGCATCGATGGCGCCGCGCACGCGCTGGGCCCAGGCCGCGCGTTCGTCCGGATGTTCGGCCGCGGCCAGCGGCGCGAGCTGCAGCGCGATCTCGACCAGTCGGCCCGCCAGCGCGATGCGCGATGCCGCAAAGCCCGCGCGGGACAGCAGCGACTGCGCCGTGAGCAGGTCGCGCGCCATGTCGAAGGCGATGTCGTCCACGGCGGGCACGAAGCCCCCGGCGCTGCGCGCCCAGTTGCGCGTGGTCTCGAAGCGCGGTGCGAAGCCCGGCGTGCCGCACGCGGCCCACATGGCGCGCGCCACCTGCATCAATTGCGCGTAGGGCACCAGCACCACGGTGCGCGCGGCATGCAATCCGCGCTCGGCCAGCATGCGCGCGATCCGGCCGACGAGGCCATCGGCCGGGTCGCACCAAAGCACGTGCGCGGGGTGGCGCTCAGAGGACTGCATCGGATGTTGGTGTAGGGCTTTGGCTATCGAGGCCATAGCGTCCGCGCCGACCACGCCGGCACTTGGTTTCTGTCACAATGACCCGCACTTTAGCTGCACCGAAACTTTCAGCGCAGAAGGACACACTCATGGCCAGCGAACTCATCAAACACATCTCCGACTCTTCTTTCGAAGCCGACGTGCTCAAGTCCGGCAAGCCCGTGCTGGTGGACTACTGGGCCGAATGGTGCGGCCCCTGCAAGATGATCGCGCCCATCCTCGACGAGGTCTCCAACACCTACGAAGGCAAGCTGCAGGTCGCCAAGATGAACGTGGACGAGAACCGCGACATCCCCGCCAAGTTCGGCATCCGCGGCATCCCCACGCTGATGCTGTTCAAGGACGGCCAGCTGGCCGCGACCAAGGTCGGCGCGATGAGCAAGGCTCAGCTCACCGCCTTCATCGACCAGCAGCTCGCCTGAGCGTTGATTCCCGGCTGCCTGCGCGCAATGCGCCGGCAGCCTCGTTTTTCCTGTCATAATCCTCGCAGATCACCGGCCCTTCCAGGCACCCGGTTCGAGTTCCCCGGTTTGTGAGGCATCTCTCGCCTCTCCTCAAACCTCCCCCCTGGTTCTTTCCGACAAGATTTCCCCGCACGGGGTCATTCCATGCACTTAAACGAACTCAAGGCACTCCACGTGTCCGAAGTCCTCAAGCAGGCCGAAGCGCTTGAGATCGAAAACGTCGGCCGCATGCGCAAGCAGGAGCTGATGTTCGCGATCATCAAGAAGCGCGCGAAGGCCGGCGAACAGGTTTTCGCCGACGGCGTGCTCGAGATCCTGCCCGACGGCTTCGGCTTTCTGCGCAGCCCCGACACCAGCTTCACCGCCAGCACCGACGACATCTACATCTCGCCGAGCCAGGTGCGCCGCTTCAACCTGCACACCGGCGACATGATCGAAGGCGAGGTGCGCACGCCCAAGGACGGCGAACGCTACTTCGCGCTGACCAAGCTCGACAAGGTCAACGACGGCTTGCCCGAGCAGAACAAGCACAAGGTGATGTTCGAGAACCTCACGCCGCTGTTCCCCAAGGAACTGATGCGGCTCGAGCGCGACGGCTTCAAGGGCGAAGAGAACATCACCGGCCGCATCATCGACATCATTGCGCCGATCGGCAAAGGCCAGCGCGCGCTGCTGGTGGCGCCGCCCAAGAGCGGCAAGACGGTCATGATGCAGCACATCGCGCATGCGATCAGCGCCAACTATCCCGAGGTCCACATGATGGTGCTGCTCGTCGACGAGCGGCCCGAGGAAGTGACCGAGATGCAGCGCACCGTGAAGGGCGAGGTCATCGCCTCGACCTTCGACGAGCCCGCTGCGCGCCATGTGCACGTGGCCGAGATGGTGATCGAGCGCGCCAAGCGCCTGGTCGAACTCAAGAAGGACGTGGTGATCCTGCTCGACTCGATCACCCGCCTCGCCCGCGCCTACAACAACGTCGTGCCCTCGTCGGGCAAGGTGCTGACCGGCGGCGTGGACTCCAACGCGCTGCAGCGTCCCAAGCGCTTCCTCGGCGCCGCGCGCAACGTGGAGGAAGGCGGCTCGCTCACCATCATCGGCACCGCGCTGATCGATACCGGCAGCCGCATGGACGAAGTGATCTTCGAAGAGTTCAAGGGCACCGGCAACTCCGAAATCCACCTGGACCGCCGCCTCTACGAGAAGCGCGTGTTTCCCTCGATCCAGCTCAACCGCAGCGGCACCCGCCGCGAAGAACTGCTGCTGCCGCCCGAAATCCTGCAGAAGACCCGCATCCTGCGCCAGCTCATGTACAACATGGACGAGATCGAGGCGATGGAGCTCATGCTGAAGAACATGAAGGCGACGAAAACGAATGTCGAGTTCTTCGACATGATGCGTCGCGGCGGCTGATCCCCTTCAGCCCACCGCCAGGGCCCGTCCTTCGGCGGCGCTCTGGCGGCCCAGGTCGAGCAGTTCCATGAGCTCGACCGCCTGCTCCGGCGGCACCGGGTTCGGGCCCTGACCCAGAATCGCGTCGCGCACCGCGGCGTAGTAGGCGACATAGTTTCCAGGCAGCGCCGGTACCTTGCGCGTCATGGCATGGCCGTCATCGGCCGGCACGGTGAGCTCGCCGACGAGCGCATCTGCGCCCCACCCTTCGCCGCCCGGACGTCCGCCGATTCGCAATGCATCCTCCTGCGGATCTACCCCCCGTTTGACATAGCTGGCGCGCGTACCGTGCACGATGTAGCGCGGCGCCGCATGGGCCGCCAGCGTGGTCGCGTGCAGCACGACGCGCAAGGGCGCGGGCGCGCCGCTCTCGTAGCGCAGCACCGCATGGAAATAGTCCTCGACCAGCGCCCCGTCGCGCAGCGCCGCGGTGTCGAGTTGCAGCGTGTCGGGCCGGCCGAAGAGCCGAACCGCTTGATCGACCAGGTGAGAACCGAGATCCACCCACAGGCCCGCCCCCGGCACCGGCTGTTCGCGCCAGCGCTCGCGCACCTGAGGCCGGAAGCGGTCGAAGTGCGACTCGAAGTAGACCGGCCGGCCCAGCTCGCCGCTCGCAAGCAGCCCCTGCAGCGTCAGGAAGTCCGAATCGAAGCGGCGGTTCTGGTAGACGGACAGCAAGCGGCCCTTGCGCTGCGCCAGTTCTGCCAGCTCGCGGGCCTGGGCCGCATCGAGCGTGAAGGGCTTGTCGACCACCACATGCTTGCCCGCGGCAAGCGCCGCCCTGGCCAGCGGGTGGTGCTGCGCATTGGGCGCGGCGATCACCACCAGGTCGATGTCGGCGCGGCCCAGCAAGGCCGCCACGTCGGGCACCACGTCGACGCCGGGCCAGTCGGCATGGACCTTGTGCGGCTGGGAACTGGCCACCGCGCCCAGCTGGAGGCCCGGAACGGCCGACAGAACCGGTGCATGAAAGGTCTGGCCGGCGAAGCCAAAGCCGACGAGGCCGGCGCGCAAGGGGCGGGAATTCATGGGGGAAAGGGGTCTGGCACTATGGACGCCCAGTATGCGATAATTGCGGGCTTAGCGAAAAGTGCAGCCCGGCGCCGTGCCGGGGGAGTTTCCGAGCTCTTAACGGAACTTCACGTGGCTCTCGCATCGACCAAAGGAAAGATCATGAAAGAAGGCATTCACCCGAACTACCGCGAAATTCTGTTCGTCGACCTGTCGAACGGCTTCGAGTTCGTGACCCGTTCGTGCGCGAACACCAAGGAAATGGGCAAGACCAAGGACGGTCGCGAATTGCCTCTCTTCAAGCTCGACACCTCGAGCGAATCGCACCCCTTCTACACCGGCACGCAGAAGTCGGTCGACAACATGGGCGGCCGCGTCGAGAAGTTCCGCAACCGCTTCGGCAAGACCACCGGCGCCGCCTCCAAGTAAGGCAGGCACTTCCAGGTCGAGGGCAGCCCGGTTTACCGCGCTGCCCTTTTTCTTTCCTTCCAACCACTTCACCCTCCGTTGAACCAGCCGACGCCAGCGATCGTTGCACAGAGCGCCGTGCGCCGCCTGCCGCGCCTTGCGCTGCTGCTGCTGTGCGCGGCCTACCTGATGCCCGGCCTGCTGGGTCGCGGACCCTGGAAGAGCGCCGACATCGCCGCCTTTGGCTACATGGCCGAACTGGCGCGCAGCACCGAGGGCCTGGCGCGCTGGTTCGACCCGATGCTGCTCGGGATGCGGCCCGAGACGCCCGCCCTGATCCCCTACTGGATCGGCGCCTGGGCGATCAAGATCGCACCGTCATGGGTGCATCCCGACCTTGCAGTGCGCATCGCCTTCGCCCTCCTGCTCTGGGGCACTTTCACGGCGACCTGGTATGCGGTCTACTACCTCGCCCGCACGACGCAGGCGCAGCCGGTGGCCTTTGCCTTCGGCGGCGAGGCGCGTCCCACCGACTACGCGCGCGCCATCGCGGACGGTGCGCTGCTGGCGCTGATCGCCTGCCTCGGGCTCGCCCAGCTGGGGCATGAAACCACGCCTGCGCTGGCCCAGCTTTTCTTCACCTCGCACCTGTTCTATGGCGTCGCAGCGCTGCCCTACCGCCGTGTCGGCCCCCTGATCGCGCTGGTGATCGGCAGCGTCGGCATGACCCTGGGCGGCGGGCCGACCGTCGGGCTGGCGCTGGGCATCGGCTGCGTGGTCTTGCTCGCCGCCGAACGCCGACGTGGCCCGGAGACCACGCCGGACGACGAGCCCACGTATTCCACCGGCGCGATCGCGTCGATCTTTGGCGCCACGGTGTTGGCCGGGCTGCTGGCCGCCTGGCTGGGCCTTCTGCAATGGAAGATCGAACTGCCAGGGAGTCAGCCCGGAACCAGCGTCTTCGGCGAGCTGCGCAGCCAGGCCAAGCTGCTGCTGTGGTTCACCTGGCCGGCCTGGCCGCTCGCGCTGTGGACGCTGTGGCGCTGGCGCCGGCAGCTTACGGCTCGCCATGTCGCGCTGCCCTTGTGGTTTGCGCTGGTGCCGCTGGCCGCGACCTGGACCACCAGTTTTTCCGAGCGCTCGCTGCTGCTGGCCTTGCCCGCCTTCGCGACGCTGGCGGCCTTTGCACTGCCGACCTTCAGGCGCAGCGTCGCGGCGCTGATCGACTGGTTCACGCTGCTTTTCTTCAGCGGCTCGGCGATCATCATCTGGGTGATCTGGGTCGCGATGCAGACCGGCGTGCCCTCCAAGACGGCAGCCAACGTGGCGAAACTGGCGCCCGGCTTCGTGCCCGAGTTCTCGGCGGTCGCCTTCGTGTTCGCACTGGCCGCGACGCTGGCATGGGCCTGGCTCGTGCGCTGGCGTACCGGCCGGCATCGGGCGGCACTCTGGAAGACGCTGGTACTGCCGGGCGGCGGCGCGGCGCTGTGCTGGATGCTGCTGATGACGCTGTGGCTGCCGGTGCTCGACTACGCGCGCAGCTATGTGCCCCAGGTGCGCGCCATTTCGGAACGGGTCGGCCAGCCGGTATGCGTCTCCGAGATCGCGCTGAGCCGGCCCCACATCGCGGCGCTGCGCCATCACGGCCAGTTCAACCTGCAGCCGCTGACCGGGTCCCAGACCTGCCCCTGGCTGCTGGCGAGCCCGGAGGCGATCGGGCGCCTGCACAAGATCGTGAACCTCGAAGGCTGGCGCTTCATCGGCACGCTGCGCCGCCCGACCAGCGCGAGCGACGACCTGCTGCTCTACCAAAGAATCAATCCTTGACGAGCGAACGGCGGGTGATCGCACGGCACGCCGCAACCGTGCTGGTCGGCCAGCTGGCGGTGATGGCTTTCGGCGTCACCGACACCATCGTCGCCGGCCGCTATGCCGAAGGCGCGCTGGCGGCGCTCTCGGTGGGCTCGGCGATCTTCATCAGCGTCTTCGTCTCGCTGATCGGCATGCTGCAGGCCCTGCTTCCGGTGTGGGCCGAGCTGCACGGCGCGCAGCGCACGGCCGAGGTCGGCCGCTCGGTGCGGCAGTCGCTCTACCTGTGCGGCCTCGCGATCGTGCTCGGCATGGCGGTGCTGCTGTACCCGACACCGCTGCTGCGCTGGGCCGAGGTGCCGCTGGCCATGCGCGCCGACGTCGAAGCCTACCTGTGCGTACTCGCCTTCGCCCTGCCCCCGGCACTGCTGTTTCGCCTGTTCAGCACGCTGAACCAGAGCCTGGGCAAGCCCCAGCTCGTGACTTGGCTGCAGCTGGGCTCGCTGTGCCTGAAGCTGCCGCTGTCGATCTGGTTCACCTTCGGCGGCGCCGGCTGGCCTGCGATGGGCCTGGTGGGCTGCGGCTGGGCCACGCTGGTGGTGAACTGGGCGATGCTCGCCTGCGCGATCTGGCTGCTGCGCAGCCAGCCCCTTTACCGCGAGTACCGCTTCTGGCGGCGCATCGAGGCGCCCGACTGGCGCCAGATCGGCCAGTTCGCCCGGCTCGGCATCCCGGCTGGACTGGCGGTGCTGGTCGAGGTGACCTCCTTCACGCTGATGGCGCTGTTCATCGCGCGCCTGGGCACGGCCGCATCGGCGGCCCACCAGATTGCGTCGAATCTCACGGCCGTCGCCTACATGGTGCCCCTGTCGCTCGCCATCGCCACCAGCGCACGCGTGAGCTTTTGGCTCGGCGCCGGCGACGCCGCGCTGGCGCGCCGCGCATGCGTCAAAGGCTTCGAGCTGACAGTTGTCTGCGCGCTGCTGTTCGCAATGGCCATGGCAACGCTGCGATGGCAATTGTCCGAGGTCTATTCCGGCAATCCCGCCGTGGTGGCGCTCGGCGCCACGCTGCTGCTGGCCACGGCGGCTTACCATTTCGTGGATGCGCTGCAGACGCTGTGCGTCTTCGTACTGCGCTGCTACCGGGTCACGGTGATGCCGCTGGTCCTCTACTGCGCGCTGCTCTGGGGCGTGGGGCTCGGCGGCAGTTATCTGCTGGCCTATCGCGGCATCGGGCCCTGGCCGGCCATGCAGTCGCCGCTGGCGTTCTGGTTCATGAGCGCGCTGGCCCTGGCGCTCACCGCGGCGCTGTTTCTCGCGCTGCTCGGATCGACGCTCAGGCGACGGCGCTGAGCGCGGCCGCCTGCCGCAGGCGCGTGACCGGGAACACGAGCGCGAAGCGCGAGCCCTTGCCCACCGCGCTCTCGATGCGCAGCTCGGCACCATGGCGCTGCGCGACGTGCTTCACGATCGCCAGGCCGAGCCCGGTGCCGCCGGTTTCGCGCGAGCGGCTGCGATCGATGCGGTAGAAGCGCTCGGTCAGCCGCGGAATGTGCTCGGCCGCGATCCCCGGCCCGCTGTCGCGCACCGCGTATTCGCCCCGGCCGTCGGGCAAGAGGCGCCAGCTCACCGCCACCTCGCCGCCGCCGGGCGTGTAACGGATGGCATTGCTCAGCAGGTTCGACATCGCGCTCTGCAGCTCGGTCGGGGCGCCGGCGATCTCGGAATCGACCTCCACCGAGAAGGACAGGCGATGGCCCTGCGATGCCAGCCGGCTCGACAGGCCCCGGCCCTCGTCCTCGCACTGCGCCATCAGCGCCCGCACGCGGGTCCAGCGGGTGGCCGGCGGCGCCGCGCTGCCTTCGAGGCGCGACAGGGTCAGCAGGTCGTTGACCAGCGTCTCCATGCGGTGCGACTGCTGGCCCATGAGCGCCAGATAGCGGGCGCGCTCCTCGGCGTCGAGCGGCAGGTTCTGCAAGGTCTCGACGAAGCCGGCGAGCACGGTGAGCGGCGTGCGGATCTCGTGCGAGACGTTGGCGACGAAATCGCGCCGCATGGCCTCAGCCTGCTCCAGCGAGGTGATGTCGCGCGTGAGCAGCATGCGGCGATTGCCGGCATAGGGATGGACCTGCACCGACAGTCGGACCGGATGGCCGCGATGCATTCCGACTTGCGACGGCGCGTCGATCACCACGTCGCGGCTGTAGTTCCAGGAGGCGAGATAGGCCACGAACGCCGGATCGCGCACCAGGTTCGCGAGGTGCTGCAGCAGGTCGCGATCGGCGTCGATGCCGAACTGCCCGGCGGCCGTCTGGTTGCACCATTCGATGCGCCCCTGTTCGTCGAGCAGCACCACGCCGTTAGGAGAAGCCTGGATCGCGGCCAGAAACTCCTGCAGACGGTCTTCGGCCTGCCGGGCCTGCTGCTCCCGCGTGCGCAGCAGCTTGCGGATGCGTTCGGCCAGCTCGCCCCAGACGCCGGGGCCGCGCGACGGCAGGCCCGTCGCATCGTTGCGCAGCACATCCAACAGCTGCTGCGCGCGCCAGGCGTCGAGTACGAGCCACAGCACCGCCCCGAGCCATGCGCCCAACCACAAAAAGCGCCAGCCGAAAGGCACCGCGGCAGCAGTGCCCCCGATCAAGGAGGCCATCAGAAAAGTTGCGATACGAAACGGCATTCCGGCCCATTATCCCGCCGGGCCCTGGCCCAGCGCGCCCTCAGACCGTCGCTTGGGCCGTCAGGCGATAGCCCGCGCCGCGCACGGTCTCGACCATCGGCGCGGCCGGGCCGAGCGATTCGCGCAGGCGCTTCACGTGCACGTCGACCGTCCGCTCTTCGATGTAGACATGATCGCCCCACACCTTGTCCAGCAGCTGCGCGCGGCTGTGCACGCGCTCGGCATGCTGCATCAGGTAGCCGAGCAGCTTGAATTCGGTCGGGCCCACCTTCAGCAGCGTGCCCTGCCATGTCACGCGGTGCGTCGCGGTGTCGAGCACGAGTTCGCCGATCTCGACGCGCTCGGTGACGGCCTCGGGCGCACGGCGGCGCAGCACGGCACGAATGCGGGCCAGCATCTCCTGCGTCGAGAAGGGCTTGGTGATGTAGTCGTCGGCGCCGGCGTCGAGCCCGGCCACCTTGTCGGGCTCGTCGCCGCGCGCGGTCAGCATGAGGATCGGCATCGACTTGGTGCGCGGGTCCTTGCGCCACTGGCGCGCCAGCTGCAGGCCGCTCTGGCCCGGCAGCATCCAGTCGAGCAGCACCAGGTCAGGCAGGAAGGCATCGAGCTCGCGCTGCGCTGCCGCGCCATCCTCCGCCCAGATCGGCTCGAAGCCGTTGTGGCGCAGGTTGACGGCGATCAGCTCGGCGATCGAGGACTCGTCTTCGACAATCAGGACGCGGGGTTTCTTCATTGATTGAAGTGCAGGCCTATTGAAGAGCCGATTCGATTTCCTGCATCGAAGTGTGCCGCACGTCGGCGCCCTTGACGATGTAGATGATGAACTCGGCGATGTTCTTCGCGTGATCGCCGATGCGCTCGATCGCCTTGGCCAGGAACAGCAGGTCGAGGCTGGCCGAGATGGTGCGCGGGTCTTCCATCATGTAGGTGACCAGCTTGCGCACGAAGCCGTCGAACTCCTTGTCGATCAGGTCGTCGTCCTTCAGGATCGACAGCGCCGCGGCCGTGTCCAGGCGCGCGAAGGCGTCGAGCGCCTTGCGCAGCAGGCCCGAGGCCAGATCGGCTGCGATGCGCAGCTCGGTGGAAGGCAGGGCGCGCGCCGAACCGCTTTCGATGATCGACTTGACCATGCGCGCGATCTTGTTGGCCTCGTCGCCCACGCGCTCCAGGTTGGCGGTGGTCTTCGAGATCGCGATCAAGAGGCGCAGATCGCGCGCCGTCGGCTGGCGCCGCGCGATGATCGAGGACAGCTCGCGGTCGATCTCGATTTCCATCGCGTTGACGCGGTGCTCGGTTTCCATCACGCGGTCGGCCGCCTCGGAATCGAACTGCGACAGCGAATAGACGGCCTGATGGATCTGGGACTCGACCATGCCGCCGAGCTCCATCACGCGCGAGGAGACGGCGTTGAGTTCGCTGTCGAACTGGCTGGAGAGATGTTTTTCCGTCATGGTGCTTCCTTTAACCGTAACGTTTAACCGAAACGGCCGGTGATGTAGTCCTCGGTTTCCTTGCGCTTCGGCTTGAAGAACAGCTCTTCCGTCGCGCCGAATTCGATCAGGTCGCCGAGGTACATGTAGGCGGTGTAGTCGCTGCAGCGCGCCGCCTGTTGCATGTTGTGGGTCACGATAACGACGGTGTACTCGCTTTTCAGCTCGGCGATCAACTCCTCGATTTTCGCCGTGGAGATCGGATCGAGCGCGGAGCAGGGTTCGTCGAGCAGCAGCACCTCGGGCTTGATCGCGATGCCGCGCGCAATGCACAGGCGCTGCTGCTGGCCGCCGGAGAGGCCCGAGCCGCTTTGCTGCAGCTTGTCGCGCACCTCGGTCCAGAGCGCGGCCTTCTTGAGCGCCCATTCGACGCGGTCGTCCATCTCGGAGGCGCTCAGGTTCTCGAACAGCTTCACGCCGAAGGCGATGTTGTCGTAGATCGACATCGGGAACGGCGTCGGCTTCTGGAACACCATGCCGACCTTGGCGCGGATCAGCGCCACGTCCTGCTTGGAGGTCAGCAGGTTCTCCCCGTCCAGCGCGATGACCCCCTCGGCGCGCTGCTCCGGATAGAGCTCGAACATGCGGTTGAAGGTGCGCAGCAAGGTCGACTTGCCGCAGCCCGACGGCCCGATGAAGGCCGTCACCTTGTTCTCGGGAATCTCGAGGTTGATGCTCTTGAGCGCATGGAACTTGCCGTAATAGAAGTTCAGATCCTTGACCGAGATCTTGGCGCGCGACGGCTGTGCAGCGATGGTGGTTGGCATGATGTTCAGAGTTTGTTGCGCGTCAGGATCCGCGCGAGGATATTGAGGCCGAGCACTGCAACGGTGATCAGGAACACGCCGGCCCAGGCCAGTTGCTGCCAGTTCTCGTACGGGCTCATCGCGAACTTGAAGATGGTCACCGGCAGGCTGGCCATCGGCTGCGTCACGTCCGAGGTCCAGAACTGGTTGCTGAGCGCGGTGAACAGGAGCGGGGCGGTTTCGCCCGCGATGCGCGCCACCGCCAGCAGGACGCCCGTGACCACCCCGGCGCGTGCGGCGCGCAGCGTGATGCTCAGGATGACCTTCCATTTCGGCGTGCCCAGCGCATAGGCCGCTTCGCGCAGGCCGGCCGGGATCAGCTGCAGCATGTTCTCGGTGGTGCGGATCACGACCGGGATCACGATCAGCGCCAGCGACAGCGCGCCGGCCAGGCCCGAGAAGGACTTGAAGCGCGCCACCACCACCGCATAGACGAACAGGCCGATCACGATCGACGGCGCCGACAGCAAGATGTCATTGACGAAGCGGACGACGTTCGAGAGCCAGCTCTTGGGGTTGTACTCGGCCAGGTGGATGCCGGCCATGATGCCGATCGGCGTGCCCACGAAGGTGGCGAGGGCCACCATCACGAGCGAGCCGAAGATCGCGTTGGCAATGCCGCCCGATTCATTCGGCGGCGGCGTCATTTCGGTGAAGGTGGCCAGCGCCAGGCCGCCCACGCCCAGGCGCAGCGTTTCCCAGAGGATCCAGATCAGCCAGAACACGCCGAAGGCCATCGCGGCGAGTGACAGCGTGAGCGCGATGAAGTTGACGCGCTTGCGGCTGGCGAACTTCGCCGCCCGCGTTTCGTCGAGCGCCTTGGCGCTCAGCAGGCGTTCGGCGGTGCTCATGACTTGGTTCCTTCGCTCTTCTTCATCTGCTGCAGCAGGATCTTGGACAGCGACAGCACCACGAAGGTGATGAAGAACAGCACAAGGCCCAGGTACATCAGAGAAGCCTGGTGCAGGCCCTCGCCGGCTTCGGCGAATTCGTTGGCCAGCACCGAAGTGATGCTGTTGGCGGCTTCGAAGACCGAGAGCGAGTTGAGCTGGTTCGTATTGCCGATCACGAAGGTAACGGCCATCGTTTCGCCCAGCGCCCGGCCGAGGCCGAGCATGATGCCGCCGATGACGCCGGCCTTGGTGTAGGGCAGCACCACCTTGGAGACCACCTCCCAGGTCGTGGAGCCGAGGCCATAGGCCGACTCCTTGAGCAGCGGCGGCGTCACTTCGAACACGTCGCGCATCACCGAGGCGATGAACGGGATGATCATGATCGCGAGGATGATGCCGGCCGACAGGATACCGATGCCCACAGGCGGGCCGGACACCAGCGCGCCGAGGTAAGGAACCCCGTCGAACAGTTTCTGCAGCGGCTGCTGCACGAAGGTCGACAGGATCGGCCCGAACACCAGCAAGCCCCACATGCCGTAGACGATCGAGGGCACGGCTGCCAGCAGCTCGATGGCTGTGCCGAGCGGCCGCTTCAGCCAGGCCGGCGACATCTCGGTCAGGAAGAGCGCGATGCCGAAACTCACCGGCACCGCGATCACGAGTGCGATCAGCGAGGTGGCCAGCGTGCCGTAGATCATCACCAAGCCGCCGTACTCGTTCTGCACCGGGTCCCACACGCTGCTGGTAAGGAAACCCAAGCCGAACTTCGAGATGGCGGGCCAGGCGCCGGCCAGCAGCGACAGCAGGATGCCGATCAGCATCGCCAGGGTCAGCAGCGCGGCACCCTTGGCGGCCCAGCCGAAAAGGCGATCGGTGGCGGCGCCGGTACGCGGCCTCTTGGCCGGCGGCGGGCTCGAGGTCGCACGGTCACGCTCGGCCGGAAGCTCGAGCGAGGTGGAAGCAGCGGGAAAAGTGGATGACACAGGTCGCTCCGAAAGCGGCGCGTGCTCGAGCGGAGTGCTCATACGCGCCGGTCCGCTTTACTTGAAGGCGACGGGCTTGCCCGACGCGTCCTTGATCTCGCCCCAGGCGGTCGCGATCACGCCCTTCACCTTGTCAGGCATCGGAACGTAGTCGAGGTCGCCGGCAGTCTTGTCGCCGTTCTTGTAGGCCCAGTCGAAGAACTTGAGCGTGGTCGTGGCCTGCGCCGGCTTGTCCTGCGACTTGTGCATCAGGATGAAGGTCGCGCCGGTGATCGGCCAAGCGTCCTTGCCGGGCTGGTTGGTCAGCACCTGGTAGAAGGTCTTGGACCAGTCGGCGCCGGCAGCGGCGGCCTTGAAGGCGTCATCGTCCGGCGAAACAAAGCTGCCGGAGGCATTCTGCATCTGGGCGTACGTCATCTTGTTCTGCTTGACGTAGGCGTACTCGACGTAGCCGATCGAGTTGGGCAGCTTGCTGACGAACTGCGCAACGCCCTCGTTGCCCTTGCCGCCCGCGCCGATGGGCCAGTTGACGGCCGTGCCGTCGCCGACCTTGGCCTTCCAGTCGGGGTTGGCCTTGCTCAGGTAGTTGGTGAACAGGAAGGTGGTGCCCGAGCCGTCGGCGCGGCGCACCGGTGCGATGGCCGCATCAGGCAGCGCCAGCGAGCCGTTCAGCGCCTTGATGGCGGGATCGTTCCACTTGGTGATCTTGCCGAGGTAGATGTCGCCGAGAACCTGGCCGTTGAGCTTGAGCTCGCCGGGCTTGATGCCCTGGATGTTGACCACCGGAATCACGCCACCGATCACGGTGGGGAACTGCACCAGGCCCTTGGCCTTCAGGTCGTCGTCGGTCAGCGGCATGTCGGAAGCGCCGAAATCGACCGTCTTGGCATCGATCTGCTTGATGCCGGCGCCGGAACCGACCGACTGGTAGTTGATCTTGGCACCGGTGGCCTTGTTGAAATCCGAGGCCCACTTCGAGTACAGCGGGGCCGGGAAGCTTGCGCCGGCGCCGGTGGCTTCTTGTGCAAAAGCGGGAGCATGGGCCAGGGCCGCGGCCACGAGGCCGGCGGCAGCAAACTTGAACGTCATCTTCATGAAGCTTCCTTTTGGATGTGCAGAGGACCCCTTCCAGGGGGCTTGGCAGGGACTCTAGGAAGCTTGTGTGACACCGGTGTGACACCCTTTTCCAGAGGGAAATCGCCCATCACAGGGGCCCGCGCTCTGTGACGCTGTCACACAATCGTCATGCGCCACGCCTAGCCTTGAGCGCTCGTTGCAGCACCCTCTTGGCGCGGCAGCGCCGGCCGAAACGCTACGATCGGGGCCCGCCATCTCCTCCTCAACATGCAAAACGGAACCCGCCTCGCTGCGGTCGATCTCGGGTCGAACAGCTTCAGGCTCGAGATCGGCCAGGTCGACCACGGCCAGATCCACCGCGCCGAGTACCTGAAGGAAACCGTTCGCCAAGGCAACGGCCTCGACAGCGCCCGCAACCTCACGCCGGAGGCGATGCAGCGCGGCTGGGACGCGCTGGCCCGCTTCGGCGAGCGGCTGGCGGGCTTCAAGCGCTCGCAAGTTCGCGCGGTGGCCACCCAGACCCTGCGCGAAGCCCGCAACCGCGAAGAATTCCTGCTGCGGGCGCGCACCATTCTGGGCTTCGGCATCGATGTCATCACGGGCCGCGAAGAGGCCCGCCTGATCTATCAAGGCGTGGCGCACCTGGTGCCCCACACCGACGCCTCGAACCGGGAGCGCCGCCTGGTGGTGGACATCGGCGGCCGCTCCACCGAGATGATCATCGGCCAAGGCCTGAAGGCCGAGGTGATGGAGTCGTACCGGGTCGGCAGCGTCGCATGGTCGATGAAGCATTTCCCCGAAGGCCAGTTCACGACCGCAGCCTTCAAGGCGGCCGAGACCGCCGCCAAGGCGGTGCTGGACGACGCGCTCGCCACCTACGTGCCGGACCGCTGGGACGTGGCCTACGGCGCCTCGGGGACCATCGGCGCGGTGGGCGATGTGCTCGCGGCCGCCGGCGGCGAGCCGGGGCTGATCACGCGCGACGGGCTCGATTGGCTGGTCGACCGGTTGCTCAAGGCCGGCAACGCCGATCGCCTGCGCATCGAAGGCATGCGGGAGGACCGCAAGGCCGTGATCGGCGGCGGCGTCAGCGTGCTGCGCGCCGTGTTCGACCTGCTCGAGATCGAGGAAATGAAGGTGGCCCAGGGCGCCCTGCGCCATGGCGTGCTCTACGAGCTGCTCGAGCGCGACGAGAGCGTCGCCGATCTGCGCGCCAGCACCGTGGCGCGCCTGGCCAGCCGGTTCGCGATCGACGCCCCGCAGGTCCGGCGCGTCAGCGAGACCGCCGCTGCGCTGTTCCTGCAGCTCGAGCCGGCCGCGCGCGGCGGCAGTACCACGAGCCGCGCCGGACGGGCACTGCGCAAGATCGGCTGGGCCGCCCAGCTGCACGAGATCGGGGCCCAGATTTCGCACAGCGAGTACCACAAGCACGGTGCCTACATCCTCGACAACGCCGACGCGCCGGGCTTCGCGGTGAACGAGATGCACTGGCTGAGCCAGCTGGTGCTCGGTCATCGCGGCAAGCTGCGCAAGATCGAAGCCTCTCTGAACGACGAGACCTTCGTCGCGCAACTGCTGGCGCTGCGCCTGGCCGTCATCCTGTGCCATGCGCGACGCGATCCTGACCTCGAGGCCCTGCGCCTGGCGCGAACGGACAGCCGGCTTTTCACCATCGCGTGCCGTGCGGGCTGGTCCGAGACCTACCCCCAATCCGCGCACCTGCTGCGCGAGGAAGTGCTGGCCTGGCAGAAGGCCGCCTGGCGGCTCGAGCTGCAGGGCTGCTGACGCCTAGAGCAGTTCGGGCGACTGCACCGTGACAACCACGGTCTGCACGTCGCCGTCGCGCTCGCGGGTGCGGATCCACCAGACGGCACCCTTGCGCACCGGGCAGCTGTCCTGCTTGAGGCCAAGCAGCAGCGAGATGGCTTCGCCGAGCGAGGGCTGGTGCCCGATCAGCAGCACCACCGACTTGCCGTTGGGCCATCCGGCCGCTGCCAGCAGTGCATCCGCCGTGGTGTCGGGCGCGAGTTCGCTGCGCAGCTTGTACTTGCGTCCCAGTGCCAGCGCGGTCTGCTCGCTGCGGCGTGCCGGGCTGCAGACGATGCGCGTGCCCTCGGGTAGTTGCCGATCGAGCCAGGCCGCCATGCGCTTGGCCTGTTTCTCGCCGCGCTGGGTCAGCGAGCGCTGCAGGTCGTCGCAGCCCTCGGTCCAGTCCTCGGCCTCGGCATGGCGCCAGAAAATCAGATCCATGGCTTGTTGCGTCATTCCCGAGAGGCAGCGCGGCTGCGACCTCGCGATGCGTAGCGGACCATCAGCGCGGTCTGCGCGCCATGGGCCTCGACGGTGCGAACGACGGCGCCATCCGCGCCCGGCTGCAGATCGACGCGGCGATAGGCGCCGTCGGCGCCGAGATCCCAGGCATCCCGCCCGTCGTGCAGGTAAGCCACCAGGCATTCGTCGATGAGCCGCTGGCGCAGCGCCGGATCGGTCACCGGCCAGGCCAGCTCGATGCGGCGCAGCATGTTGCGGTTCATCCAGTCGGCGCTCGATAGGTACAGGGATTCGTCCTCGCCCCGGCGGAAATAGAAGACGCGCGAATGCTCGAGGAAGCGTCCGATCACCGAGCGCACGCGGATGTTGTCGGTCAAGCCCGGCACGCGCGCCGGCAAGGTGCAGGCGCCGCGCACGATCAGGTCGATCTTCACGCCCTTTTGGCCGGCGTTCACCAGCGCGGCGATCAGGGCCTCGTCGGTCAGCGCGTTCATCTTGGCAACGATGCGTGCAGGCTCGCCGGCGGCCGCCGCGGCAGCGAGCGCATCGACCCGGGCGATCATGTTGCGGTGCAGGTCGAAGGGTGCCATCCACATGCGATGGAGCTTGGGCAGCCGGCTCTGGCTGGCCATGTGCACGAACACCGCCTCCATGTCGGCGGTCAGCAAGGGGTCGGCGGTCAGGTGGCTGATGTCGGTGTAGAGCTTGGCCGTGCGCGGGTTGTAGTTGCCGGTCGACAGATGGCCGTAGCGGCGCATCTGCTTGCCCTCGCGGCGCGTCACCAGCAGCATCTTGGCGTGCGTCTTCAGGCCGACCACCCCATAGACGACCTGGGCGCCGATCGATTCGAGCATCTCGGCCCAGTTGATGTTGGCCTCCTCGTCGAAACGCGCCTTGAGCTCCACCACCACCGTGACCTCCTTGCCGCGGCGAACTGCCTCGCGCAGCAGGTCCATGAGCTCGGAATCGGTGCCGGTGCGGTAGATGGTCTGCTTGATGGCGAGCACCTGCGGGTCCTGCACCGCTTCGCGCAGGAAGGCCAGCACGCCGTCGAAGCTCTCGAAAGGCTGGTGGATCAGGGCATCGCCCTGCTGCAGCCGCTCGAAGAAGGACTGCCCCGGCGTCAGCATCACCGGGTAGGACGCCTGGTAAGGCGGAAAGCGCAGCTGCGGCTCCTCCAGCAGGTCGATCAGCTGCGTCAGCCGGGCCAGGTTGACCGGGCCGCGCACGCGGTACAGCGCCTGCGGCGGCAGGTTGAACTGGGCCAGCAGAAAGCTCGCCAGCGACTCGGCGCAACTGGCCGAGACCTCGAGCCGGACGGCCTGCCCGTAGTGGCGATGCTGCAGGCCCTGGCGCAGCGCCGTGCGCAGGTTCTTGACGTCTTCCTCGTCCACCGCCAGGTCGGAGTGCCGCGTCACGCGGAACTGCGAGAACTCGCCCACCTCGCGCCCCGGAAACATGCTGGACAGGTGGGCCCGCACGATGCTCGACAGCGCGACGAACAGCGTCTTGCCGCCCGACACCTTGGCCGGCATGCGGATCAGGCGCGGCAGCACGCGCGGGACCTTGACGATGGCGATCGGGTTCTCGCGGCCGAAGGCGTCCTTGCCGGAGAGGCGAACGATGAAGTTGAGCGACTTGTTCGCAACCTGGGGAAAAGGATGCGCAGGATCCAGCCCCACCGGAATCAAGAGCGGCTGGACTTCGCGCTCATAGTAGTCGTGCACCCATTTGCGCTGCGCCGGGTTGCGCTCGCCGTGCGAAATGATGTGGATGCCCTGGGCCGCGAAGGTGGGGATCAGCTCGTCGTTGTAGAGCGCGTACTGCCGCCCCACCAGCGCATGCGCCACCTCGGCCAAGCGCTCGAAGGACTCCACGGTGTAGTTGCCCTTGTGGTCGCCCGCGGCATTGGCGATCAGGTGCGGCGCCGTCCGGACCTCGAAGAATTCGTCGAGGTTGGACGACACGATGCACAGGTAGCGCAGGCGCTCGATCAGCGGCACCTCGGGCCGATAGGCCCAGTCGAGCACCCGCTCGTTGAAGGCCAGGATGCTGTGGTCGCGGTCGAGCAGCCTCAGCGACGGCTCAGCGGCGACAGGCGCGCTGTCGGAAAGGGCTGGCGACAAGGAAAATAATTCTGGAGAAACCGGCACGGGAGTGTATGCAGACGGAATCATGACAGTGTCAACCGCCGTTGTGACAGTTGCATGACAACTGTATGACGACATTCCCGTGCTGTCTTAATTGCCCAGGAAGTGCTTTCGATAGCGCGCCGGCAGGTCCTCGATGCGCATCAGCATCGGAAGGTCGGCGGTATTGAAGTCCGGATCCCAGGCCGGCGGGCCCAGAACCTTGGCGCCGAGCCGCAGATAGCCCTTGATCAGCGCAGGCGGCTCGATCTGGAGTTCGCCGTCGAGCCGATGCACCGGCAACGGCAGCCGCGGCTGCACGTGGTACTGGATCGGTGCCATATGGGTGGCCGAGAGCTGGCGCCAGATGCTGGCCGCCGCATCGCCGCTGGTCACGCCGTTGTGCCACATCGGGATGCTGGCGCAGCCGATCATGGTGTCGAGCTTGTTGCTGTTCATGAAACCGGCCAGCGCACCCCAGAGCGCGAGGATCACGCCGCCCTGGCGATGGTCCGCATGGACGCAGCTGCGGCCCAGCTCGACCATGCGTTCGCGCAGGTCGCGCAGCCGCGTCAGATCGAATTCGGTGTCGCTGTAGGTGCTGCCGATGCGCCGGGCCTGGGCCGGCGTCAGCACGCGGTAGGTGCCGATCACCTGGTTCGTCGCCAGCTCGCGCACCAGCAGGTGCTCGCAGAAGTCGTCGAACAGGTCGATGTCGTGGCCTTCCAGCGGGGTCGTGAGGCGGGCACCCATCTCGCCCGCAAACACCTCGTAGCGCAGGCGCTGGGCCGCGCGGACGTCGTCCTGGTGCCGCGCCCAGGTCACGCTGATGCCGCCGGCTTCGGTGGCGGCGGCAGGGGTTGCCGCAGCCGGTACTGCAGGAATCGAAGCCGGTGCGCGGGCCGGGTTCGGCGCCGGCCACAGGGCGGCGCGCAGTCCCAGCTGCGAGAACGGAAACGTCGGCGTGGGCAGTTCTTTCATGCGAGACCCTTTCTGCGCACGGAGTCTGTGAGACAGCGGTGAAACACGCGTGTCAATCCGATGGCAGTTGCGTGACTTGCAACCATTGGCGCCTGCTTTCGGCGTCTAATCCCGACGTTTCGCCAACTGGAGTTCTTTCATGGCCGCCGAAGTCCAAGTCAGGGTCGAGGTCGAGACCCGCCGTCATCAGATGTTTCCCGTGCTGGGCGCCGCCTGCATCGAGCGCATCAGGCGCTTCGGCAGCGTGCGGCACTACGCGCGCGGGGACTGCCTCTTCCGGGCCGGCGAGCCCGGCCCGGGGATGTTCGTCGTGCTGCGCGGCATCGTGGCGATCACCCAGCGCGACGGGCTCGGGCGCGTGGTGCCCATCGAACGCCAGGGCCCGGGTCAGTTTCTGGCGGAGATCGCGCAACTCTCCGGCCGCCCTGCCCTGGTTGACGGCCACGCCGAGGACGATGTAGAGACTCTGCTGGTGCCGCCCGAGCAGCTGCGCGCGCTGATCATCGCCGAGGCCGACCTCGGGGAACGGCTGGTCCGCGCGATGATCCTGCGCCGGGTGGCCCTGATCGAATCGGGCAGCAGCGGGCCGGTGCTGATCGGACCGCCGCAGTCGCCCGCGCTGCTGCGGCTGCAGAACTTCCTGCGCCGCAACGGCCATCCCTACAACGTGGTCGACGCGACGCAGGACGCGGATGCGGCGGCACTGCTCGAACAGTACGGCGAGGCGGAACTGCTCGTGGTCTGTCCCGACGGTGCCGTCGTGGTCAATCCGACCGACAACGCACTCGCGCGCTGCCTCGGCATGGTCGACACCATCGACCACGACGAGCTTTTCGACGTGGTGGTGGTCGGCGCCGGCCCCGCCGGCCTCGCGACCGCCGTCTACGCCGCATCCGAAGGCTTGCGCGTGATCGTGGTCGATTGCCGTTCCTTCGGCGGCCAGGCGGGCGCGAGCGCGCGCATCGAGAACTACCTGGGCTTTCCGACCGGCATCTCCGGCGGCGCGCTCGCCGGCCGCGCCTTCGTTCAGGCGCAGAAATTCGGCGTCGAGATGCTGATCCCGGCCGAGGTCGCCTCCATGGACTGCAGCGAAGCCGATACCAAGGGAGAGCTCACGGTCCAGCTCACCGATGGCCGGCGCCTGCGTTCCCGAACCGTCGTGATCGCCAGCGGCGCGCGCTACCGCCGCCCCGAGGTGCCGCGCCTGGCCGAATTCGAAGGCCGCGGCATCTGGTTCTGGGCCTCGGCGCTGGAGGCCAAGCTGTGCGCACAGCAGGAGGTGGCACTGGTCGGCGGCGGCAATTCGGCCGGCCAGGCCGCGGTGTTCCTGTCGCAGCATGCCGCCAAGGTCAATGTGCTGGTGCGCGGCCCTTCGCTCGCAGCCACCATGTCGCGCTACCTGATCGACCGCATCGAGGCCACGCCCAACATCGAGCTGCATCCGCATACCGAGCTGGTGAGCCTGCACGGCGACCCGGCCTCGGGATTGAACGGGGCCACCTGGCGCTGCCGTCGCACCGGCGACGAAGAGCAGTGCCCGACGCGCAATATCTTCCTCTTCATCGGCGCGGTGCCGGAAACGGACTGGCTCGAGGGCTGCGGCGTCTCGGTCGACAAGCATGGCTTCGTGTTGACCGGGGAAGCGGCGCGCGGGGGATTTCCAGCCAGGCCCGCGGCTGCGCTGGAAACCAGCGTCGCCGGCGTGTTCGCCGTGGGGGACGTGCGCTCCGGTTCGGTCAAGCGCGTGGGCGGCGCGATCGGCGAAGGCGCTGCCGTGGTCGCGCTGATCCACAAGCACCTGGCACCGAGCGCCGTGGCCGCCTGAGGCCGGAACAGGCCGCGTTCTGCAGGAAAAGCCACCGGCCGCTATGCTGGCCGGCCCTGTCTCTTTCCTCTGGAACGCAGTCCATGTCTCAAGCTCCCATCGACGTTTATTCCTGGCCCACGCCCAATGGCCACAAGATTCACATCATGTTGGAGGAGTGCGGCCTCCCCTACCGCGCGCACCCGGTCAACATCGGCAAGGGCGACCAGTTCGAAGCCGGCTTTCTCAAGATCAGCCCCAACAACAAGATCCCGGCCATCACCGATCCCGAGGGCCCGGACGGCAAGCCGATCTCGCTGTTCGAATCCGGCGCGATCCTGGTCTACCTGGCCGGCAAGACCGGCGAGTTTCTTCCCGAAGGCGAGCGCGCGCGCTACGAGGTGCTGCAGTGGCTCATGTTCCAGATGGGCGGCGTCGGCCCGATGCTGGGCCAGGCGCATCACTTCCGCATGTACGCGCCCGAGAAGATCGCCTACGCCATCAACCGCTACAGCAACGAGGCGCGGCGCCTCTACGGCGTGATCGACAAGCAGCTGGCCAGCCACCGATTCATCGCCGGCGAAACCTACTCGATCGCCGACATCGCCATCTTCCCGTGGCTGCGCAGCTGGGAGAACCAGGGCATCGTGCTCACCGAGTTCCCACACCTGAAGAAGTGGTTCGAGGGCATCGCTGCCCGGCCCGCGGTGCAGCGCGGCGTCAAGGTGCTGGCCGAGCTGCGCACGCCGATCACCGGCGACAAGGAGCGCGAAATCCTCTTTGGCAAGACGCAATACGCGAAGCGCTGAGAAAGACCTGCTTCGCACAGGCTAGAATCGCAGGCTTCGTCGGGGCGTAGCGCAGCCTGGTAGCGCATCTGGTTTGGGACCAGAGGGTCGAAGGTTCGAATCCTTTCGCCCCGACCAACTTTCTTTCTTCCGCCTCAGCTCACAGGCAACTGCTCCGGCATCGGTTCGGGCGGCGGTTCCTTCTTGGGCTCGGTCCGATCGGGTTTGGCCTGATCGAGTTCATCGATCATCTTTTCGCCCACCGGGTCCTTGCCGTCCGAAGGGATCGATTCTTCGAAGCCGATCTCGGGTTCCTCGTCGAGGATCGGGTGGCGTGACGAAGCGGGTTGGGTGGCGTCGTTGCTCATATTGAACTCCATGAGGAGCTTCCACATTCGCTCTTCGCGACACGCCCCGGCCTCAGGCAAAGGCCAGAGCCCTTGTCGTCCGGCGCCGACGCCGGGGACGCCACCGTAAAATCGGCCCCCATCTGCCCGTAGCTCAGTTGGATAGAGCACCTGCCTTCTAAGCAGGTTGTCGGGGGTTCGATCCCCTCCGGGCAGGCCATCAGCCAGTTTCATCAGGCTTCAATCAGTGTGGATTCCGGAATAACTTGGCCGGAATGACAAGATATGCCGGAAAAAGCGGCGACACGATATGCCGGAAAAATGGCAGGCAGTTGATCGAGCCCCGGCCTATTAATCCGTCGGTCCCTGGTTTGAGCCCGGGTCGAGGAGGCACTACAAGCCGCATAGGCACAAAGGGTTCCGCTACTAAATCGGTAGCAACACCCTTTTTCATTCCAGCCCGTGTCCACCTTTGGCCATTTCCAGCTTTGTCTGCAGGTGCCGACGGGTCGCGGTGCAAGCGTGCCCCGGCCACCTCCACACGCTGTTAGCCCCTTTCGGCTGTACTTGAACCGTTCGGCGGGACCTACCTAAAGGCCACCCCGGCACGCGACGGCGACGCGGCCGGCGAAGGCCAGCGCGATGCCGAGGCAGCGCGCGGCCTAGCCCGTCAGCCAGGCAGCGAGGCCGGGGCCGTACCGGATTGCGACAGGGGGCGCGCCGAAGGCCGTCTGCGGCCCGGGGCCGCCCCGGCCCGCATCCTTGAGCAGGGCCAAGAATTCGCGATTGATGCGCATCGAGGCGTTGAAGACCGCCATGACATCGTCGATATCGATTGTGTCGAGCATTCGCACCTGATCCGCTGTGTCCTCGTCATAGTGCCCGGTCGCCTTGTTGCGTACGCCGGACCAGCCGCGCAGGGTCGTGAGCTGCGTGCGGCATTCCTTGCGAACGGCGCGGTACGCGGCCTGCGACACGGTCATGCCGCGCTGCGCGGCCAGGACGATCGCGCGCTGCGACAGCTTGCCGACCGCCTGCTCGTATTCGTACATCCGGTGCACGAGGCCCTTCATCGCGACGCGCTATAGCCGCTCTGCGCGGTAGTAGGCCGGCTTGAAGCCGCGCCTGTTGGGCTGAATCGGCGTTGGCACTACTTCGTCCACAAGGCACCGCGACTGTCAGGACCGCCGCGACGATCCCAGCGATGCCGGCGGCGCGCGCCCACCACAGCATCTTCGCGTTGTCCGCCTTGCTCGCCTGCGCATCCTGGCGGATTGCCTCAAGTGCCGCGACGGTGCGGTTCTCGGCCTCCTCGGTCGCGTTCAGCCGGCGCGTGTTCTCGCGCATCGTGTCGACGATGTGATCCGACGACGAGACGCGCAACACCCTCGGCTCATTGATGGTGCGCCTTGCCGTCGCCGTGCGAATCTGTTCCGTCCAACTCTGCGCTCGATGTCGTCAACGGTCGTGCGCGGCGACGAATCTCGGTCTCGTATTCATGTGCGTAGCCCCCTGCGTGTAGCGCACCCTGGAGGGCCTGCTCGCGCCAAGCGAGAGCGCGCTCACGCAGATCAGCGTCGGAAAGGTCGCCGGGTTCAGTCATTGGTTGATTCTGACGTGGCACGCGGTCTCGCTGGCGTGAACGGTTGCGCGCAGCAATCAACAGTTAGTTCACAAGAGTGCCCACCAGCATCGACAAGGTTCTGGCGAACGCGCCGGTCGGATTGAGGTGCGACCCAGATTCATTCCTTCAGGACGATCCGGCCGTCTTCGATGAGGCGCCCCATCTTCTCGTACTCGGCGGCCAGGAATGCGGCATACGCCTTCGACGTGCCGCCGACGCGCTCCACCGCCAGCGCCAGCATCTTCTCGCGGACTCGGTGGTCGGCCAGCACCTCATTGGTGGCCCGGTTCAGCTTGTCGATGACCGGCACCGGCGTACCCGCCGGCACGTTCAGCCCCACGAAGGTGTACGCCTCGTAGTCCGGGTAGCCCTGCTCGGCCACCGTCGGCACATCCGCAAGCGAGGGCGAGCGCCGCTTGCCGGTCACGGCGACCGGCTTGATCCTGCCGGCCCGGATCAGCGGCTCGGCCACCGCGATCGAGCCGAACGCCAGATCGACGTGACCCGCCATGAGGTCGGTGAACGCCGGGTTCTCGCCCTTGTAGGGCACGTGACTCAAGCGGATACCCGCCAGCTTCTGGAAGTATTCGCCCGCCAGGTGCTGCGGACCGCCCTGCCCCGTGGTCCCGTAGCTGATCTGGCCCGGCTTGCTCCGCGCCAGCTGTACCAGCTCGGGCACCGTGTTCGCCGCGAGCGTGGTGCGCGCCACCAGCACGTTGGGAACGTTGTGAACATGGATCACGGGCATGAGGTCCTTGCGCGGATCGAAGCCTTGCTTCATCAGGTGCGGCTGTATCACCTGCGGGCCGGTGGTGCAGAAGCAGACGGTGTAGCCGTCGGGCGCTGACTTCGCGACATGGTCGGTCCCTATCGAGCCGGCTGCCCCGGCCTTGTTCTCGACGATCACGACCTGGTCCAGCACCCTGCCGAGTTCCTGCCCCACGAGCCGGCCGAGCACGTCCGTCGCTCCGCCTGCGGGAAAGGGCACCACCAGGTGTATCGGCCTGGCGCGGGGGTAGTCCTGCGCGCGCGACGAAACGGAGAACCCGAGCGCCAAAGCGACCATGAGCAGGGAGCCCAAAGCACGAAACAGCGTTGCAGAGACCATGGCCATCACCTGATATTCATGATTCTGGTGCCGGTACTTCGTGGGGTCACTGGGGTCTTCACTCCTCGACCGGCGCGAAATCGCTCTTCGTCGCGCCGCAATCCGGGCAGCACCAGTCATCCGGCACGTCGGCCCACGCGGTGCCGGGCGCGATGTCGTGGTCGGGATCGCCGAGAGCCTCGTCGTAGACATGCGCGCAGAAGAAGCACTGCCATTTCTTCGTGTTCACCGCGCGCGCACCTCCCAGATCAGCGGCAGCTCGAAAAGCGTGGCGTTGACGCCGGCGCGCACGCCGCATTCCCTGCCCGGCTCGATCTGGAAGTCGGGAATGCGCTTCAGCCATTCCTCGAGGAAGATCTTTATCTCGGTACGTGCCAGCAGCGAGCCCGGGCAACGATGCGCGCCGTTGCCGAAGGTCGAATGGATCGGCGTGCGGCGCTGGAAGTTCACCGCCATCGGATCGTCGAACTGGCGATCGTCCACGCCGTGCAGCGTCGTCGGCATCACGACCATGTCGCCGGCCTTCATCTCGACGCCCTTGTACTGCATGTCCTCGCGCACCATGCGGCCTTGATTGACGACCGGGAAGCGGCGCAGCAGTTCCTCCACCGCCGCCGGGATGCGATCCGGGTGTTCGATGAGCTCCCTGCGGTGCGCCGGGCTGGTGGCCAGGAAGCGCGCCGCGAAGCCCATCGCCGAGGCCACGGTGTCCAGGCCGCCGATCAACACCAGCGCCACCATGGGGATCACCTCCTCGTCGGTGATCGGCCGCCCGTCGACCTGCGCCTTGGTCAGCTGGCTGATCGCGTCCGGGCCGGGGTTCTCCCGCCGCTCCTTCACCTTCTGCGCGGCATAGCCGAAGATGTTCATGTAGCTCTGCTCGCGCTCGGCTTCACTGCTCGGGCGCACCTGCTGATCGGCCCAGGCCAGCAGTTTTTCGCGGTCTTCGACCGGCAGGTCGACCATGCGCATGAATATGCCGATGGGCAGGTGCTGGGCGAACTCGCCGACGAACTCGCAGCGACCGCGCGGATAGAAGCCCTCGATCAGCTCGATCGCCTGCTCGCGCGCGCGCCCCGCGAGGGCCGACACCGCCTTCGGCGACAGCAGCGGGGACAGCAGCGTGCGGTACTTCGTGTGCTCCGGCGGATCGAGAAAGATCGGAGGCATCCTGTGCGTGTTGCGCTCGGCGGGCACCACGAGCTTCTGCGAGGTGAAGCGCTCCGCATCCTTGAAGATCTCGTAGATATCCTCCCCGCGCGTCGCAACCCAGTGCCCGCCATTCTTCGGCGTCCAGAAGATGTCGGGGATGCCGGGATCGTGCAGGCGCTTCAGCGCGGCGTGATAGTCGCCATCGGCGACCTCGACGTTGTACAGGTCGAACTCGTGCACCAGCGCGGCGGGCACGTGCGGCGGGATTCGGTCGGCAACGGAATGACTCATGTCGGGGACCTCTTGGGCGAAGTGCGGGCCCTGCGGCTCGTGGGGCGGGATGCGCGTGCCGGGCCGGCGATCGCCAGCAGCCCGCGCAGGTAGAGCAGGAACATGTCGCCGGCGTAGGCGGGGTTGCCGCGCTGCGCGCCGTGGCCGCTCTGCAGCGCCAACGAAGCGCCGAAAGACAGGGCCGCCGCGGCGAGCGCTTCGGGCGCAGCCGGCGGCTCCTTGCCGGCCTTCTCGAACATGGCCGCGAAGACGCGTGCGACGTGCCGGTGGTGGGCGGTGATGAAGGCGTGATAGTGGACGGCGAAGTCCGGATTGCGCTCGGCATGCAAGGTCAGCTCGATCCACAGCAAACCACCGTCGCCGTCCCGTCGGGAACGTCGGAAGCGCGCCAGGAACCCTTGCAGCACGGCCTCCGCGTCCTGCGCCTCGGCGACCACCCTGCCCCACTCGGTGGCTTCGCGTTCGAGCCATTCGCTCATCAGCTCGAGCAGCATGTCTTCCTTGGTGGTGTAGTTCGCATAGAAGGCACCCCGGCTCAGGCCCGCGGCCTGACTGATGCCATCTACAGACGCCGCACCGACGCCCTGGTCGGCGAACGCCCTGGTGGCGGATCTGCGCAGGCGGGCCTTAGTGACCTCGCGCTTCTCTTCACGGCTCAACGCTTGCATGAATGTCTCCTTCAAATACAGTTATGTATTCTAATTTTCGCTCGATGTTCTGATATTGGTACACACCCTAGGCAAGGTGTTTCATTCGTCACGCTTCTTGACGTCTTTCTGTCGGACGTTCAGAATTACGCACTATGTTCATATATTAGACCGACCAGTGTCCTCCACAAGCTACGACCTGAGCGACGACCAGAAGGCCATCCAGGACCTGATCCGGCGCTTGGCGCGCGACAAGGTGGCGCCGCGCGCCGACGAGATCGATCGCACGGCCGAGTACCCGCACGACATGTTCGAGCTGCTCAAGGGGCTGGGCCTGTTCGCGCTGCCCTTCCCCGCCGAATACGGCGGCACCGGCAGCACGCTGTCGGCCTGCGTCGCGGTCGAGGAATTCGGGCGCGTGTGCTACAACACCGGCTACCTGCTCGTCGTGCAGTGGACGCCGTTCGGCGCGATCCTTGCCGGCGGCACCGAGGCGCAAAAGCAGCGCCTGCTGCCGGGCCTGGCAAGCGGCGAGCTGCGCGGCGCTCTGTCGCTGACCGAGCCACAGAGCGGTTCCGACGTCTCCGGCATCAAGACCACCGCGCGCCGCACGGCCGACGGCTATGTGTTAAACGGTGCGAAGATCTGGTGCACCAACGCCGACATCGCCGACTTCATCCTGGTCGCCGCGAAGACGCAGGACGAAGCCGGGCAGCCGCTCGGCATCAACCTGTTCATCGTCGATCGCGGCACGCCCGGTCTGACGGTGGGCCGCAAGGAAGACAAGATGGGCGCCCGCGGCGTGCCGTCGTGCCCGCTCTTCTTCGACCAGGCGCGGATTCCGGCGGAGAGCCGCCTCGGCCCCGAGGGCGGCGAAGGCTTCAAGGTCGCGATGGAGGCGCTCAACACCAGCCGCCCGATCGTCGCGGCGCGTGCCGTCGGCATCGCGCAAGGCGCGATCGACCATGCCGTCCGATACATCCAGGAGCGGCGCGCCTTCGGCCAGGCGATCAGCGACTTCCAGGGCGTGCGCTGGATGCTCGCCGACATGGTGATGCAGACCGAAGCGGCGCGCCAGCTGGTCTACCGCACCGCCGCCATGGTCGACGCCGGCGTCACAGGTCGGGCGCTGGCGCCGATGGCGGCGATGGCCAAGTGCGTCGCGTCCGATGTCGCGATGAAGGTCGCCACTGATGCGGTGCAGCTCTTCGGCGCCGCCGGCGTGTCGGCCGAGTACCCGATCAACCGCTACTTCCGCGATGCGAAGGTGGTGCAGATCATCGAAGGGACGAACCAGATCCAGCGCAACATCATCGCCAACAGCCTCCTCGGGAAGGCCGGCCGATGACGGGACCGCTGGCCGGCCTGAAGGTCGTCGAGCTGGCTGGCATCGGCCCGGGCCCGATGTGCGCAATGCTGCTTGCCGACCTCGGCGCCACCGTGATCCGCGTCGACCGCAAGCAGCCTGTGAAGCTGGGGCTCGAGCGGCCGCTCAAGTTCAACACGCTGCTGCGCAACCGCGGGTCGATCGCGCTCGACCTGAAGCAAGCGGCCGCGGTGGAGGCCGTGCTCGGGCTGGTCGAGCAGGCTGATGCGCTGATCGAAGGCTTCCGCCCCGGCGTCACCGAGCGCCTCGGCCTGGGGCCCGACGTCTGCCTCGCGCGCAATCCGCGCCTGGCCTACGGGCGCCTGACCGGCTGGGGTCAGAGCGGGCCGCTGGCGCAGGTGGCGGGGCACGACATCAACTACCTCGCCATCACCGGCATCCTGGAGGCGATTGGCCGCGAAGGCCAGCCGCCGTCGATCCCGCTGAACCTGCTCGGCGACTATGCGGGCGGATCGCTGTACATGGCCGTCGGCCTGCTCGCCGCGATCCTGGACGCGCGCCGCACCGGCCAGGGCCAGGTCGTCGACGCAGCGGTCGTCGACGGCGCCGTGCACCTGGCGACGACCTTCCACGGCATGGTCGCCGGCGGCATCTGGCGCGAAGGCCGCGGCGGCAACCCGACCGACGGCGGCTCGCATTTCTATGACTGCTACGAGTGCGCCGACGGCCGCTGGATCGCTGTCGGGCCGATCGAGGAGAAGTTCTTCGCCGAGCTGCTCGCCCGGCTTGAGATCGACGCCTCGAAGCTCGGCCCGCAGATGTCGCGCGAGCACTGGAAGCCCGCCAAAGAGCTGCTCGCCGCCACGTTCAAGAAGCGCACGCGCGACGACTGGGCGGCGCGCCTCGAGCAGACCGACGCCTGCGTGTCGCCGGTGCTGAGCTTCGCCGAGGCAGCGCGGCATCCGCACCTGAAGGCGCGCGGCAGCCTGGTCGAGATCGACGGCATCGTGCAGTCCGCGTCTGCGCCGCGCTTCTCGCGCAGCACGCCCGCCATTCCGACGCCGCCGCAGCCGGTCACGCCGGGGAACACCGACCGGGCCTTGTCGCGCTGGTTCTCCCAGGACAAGATCGCGGCACTGCGACGCGACGGCGTCATTGATTAGGGTCTGTTGACCTGGACACCCCATGGACCTCCGCTACACCGACGAAGAACTCGCCTTCCGCGACGAGGTGCGCGCCTTCTTCGCGACGGCGCTGCCGCCCGAGATCCGCCGCAAGTGCGAGCTCGGCCAGCGCATCGGCAAGGACGAGATGAAGCGCTGGGTGCGCATCCTGCACGACCGTGGCTGGGCCACGCCGTCGTGGGCGCCCGAATGGGGCGGCACCGGCTGGGACGCGGTCAGGCAGTACATCTTCAAGGAAGAGCTCGCGATGGCACCGGCGCCCGAGCCGATCTCCTTCAACATGAACATGATCGGGCCGACGCTGATTGCCTTCGGCAGCGAGGAACAGAAGCGCCGCTTCCTGCCCCGCATCGCGCGCATGGACTATTGGTTCTGCCAGGGCTTCTCGGAGCCGGGTGCGGGCTCGGACCTGGCGGCACTGCGCACCAGCGCGGTCCGCGACGGCGACCACTACCTCGTCAACGGCCAGAAGCTGTGGACCTCGACCGCGCACCATGCCGACTGGTGCTTCCTGCTTGTGCGCACCGACCCGGCAGCGAAGAAGCAGCAGGGCATCACCTACCTGCTGATGGACATGCGTTCGCCGGGCGTCTCGGTGCGGCCGATCGTGACGATCGACGGACACCACGAGACCAACGAGATGTTCCTCGACAACGTGCGGATCCCGGTGGCGAACCGCGTCGGCGAAGAGAACAAGGGCTGGGACTACGCCAAGTACCTGCTCGGTCACGAGCGCAGCGGCATTGCCCGCGTGGGCGTCTCGAAGTTCCGGGTGCGCCGCGCCAGGCAGCTGGCCGCGCAGGTGCTGCAGGGCGGCCGGCCGCTGATCGAGGACGAGCGCTTCCAGGAGCGCGTCGCCGAGATTGAGGTCGAGCTGAAGGCGCTCGAGATCACGCAGATGCGGCTGATCGCCGAAACGGCCAAGCGCCCCAACGGCAAGCCCGACCCCAAGTCCTCGATCCTGAAGATGAAGGGCTCGCAGCTGCAACAGGCGGCGGCCGAGCTGCTGCTGGAGGTTGCGGGACTGCATGCGCTGGAGTTCGACCCCGGCTTCGTCGCCGGCCGGCCTGACGCGGCCGAGGAGGCCGACGACTGGGCGCTCACGATCGCCGCCAACCACTACTGGGCGCGGCACGTGTCGATCGTCGGCGGCTCGAACGAGATCCAGCGCAACATCCTCGCCAAGACCGTGCTCGGGCTCTGACCAACCATGGATTTCGACCTCACCGATGAGCAGCGCATGCTGCAGGACAGCCTGCAGCGGCTTTTGGCCGAACGCTGCGGCTTCGAACAGCGCCTCGCCTGCCGCGACGAGCCCGCCGGCTACAGCCGCGAGTTGTGGTCACGCTATGCCGAGATGGGCCTGCTCGGCCTGCCCTTCGCCGAAGGCGACGGCGGCCTCGGCGGCGGCCCCGTCGAGACCCTGATCGTGATGCAGGCCCTCGGCCGTGCGCTCGCGCTCGAGCCCTACCTCCCGACAGTGGTGCTGTGTGGCGCCTTGCTGCGCCAGGCCGGCTCGGCCGCGCAGCGGGATGCGCAGGTGGGCGCGATCGTCGCCGGCGAGCGCACGCTGGCCTTCGCCTCTGCCGAAGCCCAGTCGCGCTACGACCTGGCCGACGTGGCGACGCGGGCCGAGCGCGAGGGCGACGGCTGGCGGCTCTGCGGCACGAAACGGTTCGTGCTGGCCGGCGACAGCGCCGACCTGCTGATCGTCTCGGCCCGCACAAACGGCGACTCGCGCGAGTGCGACGGCGTGTCGCTGTTTCTCGTCGACCCGGGCGCCGCCGGCGTCACGCGCCGCGGCTACCGCACGCAGGACCACCAGCGCGCCGCCGACATCTGCTTCGATGCAGCGCACGTGGGTGCCGACGCCTTGCTCGGCCCCGAGGGCGCCGCACTGCCGCTGATCGAGCACGCGATCGATACCGCCACGGCCGCGCTGTGCGCCGAAGCGGTCGGCGCGATGGAGCGGGTGCACGAGATCACCGTCGAGTACCTGAAGGTGCGCAAGCAGTTCGGCGTCGCCATCGGCAGCTTCCAGGCGCTGCAGCACCGTGCGGTAGACATGCTGGTCGCCGTCGAGCAGGCGCGCAGCATGGCCTTCTATGCAGCGATGATGTGCGGCGAGCCCGACCCCGCAGCGCGCGGCCGCGCGATCTCCGCCGCCAAGGTGCAGATCAACAAGAGCGCGCGCTTCGTCGGGCAGGAGGCGATCCAGCTGCACGGCGGCATCGGCATGACCGAGGAATGCCAGGCCGGACACTACTTCCGGCGGCTGTCGGTGATCGAGATGCTGTTCGGCGACACCGCACACCATCTGCGGCGGGTGGCGGCCGCAGGCGCAATGAGCTAGGCCGCTCGCGCCTCGATGCCGCCGACCACGCCAGACGCCTTCGCCGCGACTTCCTTGACCGCGGCCTTCAGCTGATCGAGCTCGTTGCGGAAGCGATCCGACGGTCCGGCAATGTTCAGCGAGGCGACACAGTTGCCGTCACCGTCGAACACCGGCGCGGCCACGGCGGCCAGCCCGACCATGTAATTGTCCACCGAGGTCGACACGCCTTCGGCGCGGATCCGGTCGAGCTCGCGCGAGAGCGACGCGCGCGTGAGCGGAATCGCCGTCCTGACCTTGAACTGCACCGACGACAGGTAGGCATCGCGCCAACGCTTCTCGGTATAGGCGAGCAGCAGCCGCCCGGCGGAGCTGGCATAGAGCGGCCGCGTGGTCCCCACCGGAATTTGGTAGCGCACCGGGTGCGGGCTGTCGATGATCTCGACGTAGGTCAGCACCTCTGCATCGCGGTTCAGCACACCCAGCAGCACGGATTCGCCGGTGCGCTGGCAGAGCTCCTCCATGAACGGCCGGATCATCTTCGGGAAATTCCAGGCCGACATCACGCTCGCGGCCAGCCGGAAGATCGAAGGCCCCAGCCGGTACTGACCGGCGCTGTGGATCAGGTAGCCCTCCGCGACCAGCGGGCGCAGCAGGTTCAGCAGGCTGCTTTTCGGGGACTCCAGCGTGACGTTGAGCTCGGCCAGCGACATGCCGTCGGGCGTCATCGACAACACGTCGAACAGGCCGAGCAGTCGCGTGAGCGAGCGTGGGCCGGTGACATCGCGATCCGCGGGCAGGCTTGTGTTGTTGTCTTCGACGATTTTCTTGGTGGCCATTGAATCCCCGTGCAGGCTGGACGGGCCGCTCAGTTCGGTCGGGCCCGTCAGGCTGGCAATGCTACCCGAGCTCGGTTCCATCGCAGCCTCTACAGCGCCCCGGTCAGCTCGGGGACGGCCTGGAACAGGTCGGCCACGAGGCCGTAATCCGCCACGCCGAAGATCGGCGCCTCCGGATCCTTGTTGATCGCGACGATGACCCTGCTGTCCTTCATGCCCGCCAGATGCTGGATCGCCCCCGAGATGCCGACCGCGACATACAGCTGCGGCGCGACGATCTTGCCGGTCTGGCCCACCTGGCAGTCGTTCGGCGCATAGCCGGCGTCGACGGCGGCGCGCGACGCGCCCACCGCGGCCCCGAGCTTGTCGGCCAGCCGGTCGAGCAGATGGAAGTTCTCGCTGCTTCCCATGCCGCGGCCGCCGGAGACGACCATGCGCGCCGCGGTCAGCTCGGGCCGCTCGGAGACCGTCAGCGCCTGGCCGACGAAGCGCGACGTTTCGCTGGCCGGCCCGGCCGGCACCGGCACGAGCGTCGCCGCACCGCCGCTGCCTGCCGCGTCGAAGGCCGCGCCGCGCACGGTGAGGACCTTGATCGCATCCAGCGCCTTCACGGTGGCCATTGCATTGCCTGCATAGATCGGACGCACGAAGGTGTCCGGCGCGATCACTTCGGTGATGTCGGAGATCTGCGCCACGTCGAGCAAGGCGGCCACGCGCGGCATCACGTTCTTGCCGGCCGAGGTGGCGCCGGCGAGCACATGGCTGTAGTCGCGCGCCAGCGCCGCGACCAGCTCCGCGAGGCTTTCAGCGAGCGGATGCGCATAGGCGGCGGCATCGGCCACCAGCACTTTCGAGACGCCGGCGATCGCCGCGGCCTCCCGGGCCGCACCGTCGCAATGGTGGCCGGCGACGAGCAGGTGCACCTCGCCGCCGATCTGCGTCGCGGCCGTCACGGCCGCCCGGGTGGCGCCCTTGATCGCGCCGTGCTCATGTTCCGCGAGGATCAGGATCGCCATCTCAGAGTACCTTTGCTTCGGACTTCAGCCTGGCGATCAGCGTCGCCACATCGCCCACCTTGACGCCGCCGGCCCGCTGCCTCGGCTCGCTGACCTTCAGCACCTGCGTGCGCGGCGCGAGGTCGACGCCGAGCGTCGATGCGGCGATCGTCTCGAGCGGCTTCTTCTTCGCCTTCATGATGTTCGGCAGGGTCGCGTAGCGCGGTGAATTCAGGCGCAGGTCGACCGTGACGACCGCCGGCAGTTTCAGCGCCAGCGTCTCGAGCCCGCCGTCGACCTCGCGCGTGACTTCGACGCCGTCGCCGCCGACGACCACCTTCGATGCGAAGGTCGCCTGCGGCCGGCGCAGCAGCGCGGCGAGCATCTGGCCGGTCTGCCCGGCGTCGTCGTCGATCGCCTGCTTGCCGAGGAAGACCAGCTGCGGCTGCTCCTTGTCGACCAGCGCCTTCAGCAGCTTGGCGACGTGCAGCGGCTCAAGCGCGTCCGAGGTCTCGACCAGGATGCCGCGATCGGCGCCCAGCGCCATCGCGGTGCGCAAGCTTTCCTGGCAGGCCGGCACGCCGATGCTCGCGACAACGACCTCGGTGACGACCCCCGCCTCCTTCAGGCGGACGGCCTCCTCCACCGCGATCTCGTCGAAGGGGTTCATCGACATCTTGACCCCGGCCAGATCGACGCCGGTGCCATCGGACTTGACGCGTGCCTTGACGTTGTAGTCGATCACGCGCTTGACTGCGACCAATGCCTTCATGCCCGGATCCTCCTCACACCGGATCCCACGGCGTCAGCTTCATCGACGGCACGTTGTCGAAGAAGCTGGCCTCGAAGGCCGGCATCGCCTCGTCGGCGATCATCTCGGGCGTCCAGCCGCCGCCGCGGTGCATCGAGCGGATCATGCGGATCTGGCTGAAGAAATAGATCTCGTTGGCGCGCACACCGAAGATCTGCCCCGAGACCTTCTCGGCGCGGTCGCTGGCGAGGTACACCGCGAGGGGAGCGATCTTGGCGCTCTCCATCTTCTTCAGCTTTTCCACGCGCGCCTTCTCCTCCGGCGTGTCGGCCGGGATGCCGGCCGTCATCGCCGTCCACGCCCACGGCGCGATGCAGTTGGACCGGACCTTGAACCGCGCCATGTCGAGCGCGATCGACTTCGACAGGCCCACGATGCCCATCTTTGCGGCCGAGTAGTTGCCCTGGCCGAGGTTGCCGATCAGCCCCGAGGTCGAGGTCATGTGCACGTAGCTGCCGCTCTCCTGGCTCTTGAAATGCGGCGCCGCCGCGCGCGTCATGTAGAAGGAGCCGTTCAGGTGCACGTCGATGACGGCCTGCCACTCCTCCTTGCTCATGTTGAAGATGAAGCGGTCGCGCACGATGCCGGCGTTGTTGACGATGCAGTCGATGCGGCCGAAGCTGTCGAGCGCGGCCTGCACGATCTTGTGAGCCGAATCCCACTCGGCCACGCTCTCCACCGCCGCCACCGCCTGCCCGCCCGATTCCCTGATCTCGGCGACCACCGATTCGGCCAGCGCCTGGCCGCTTTGCTTGTCGCGCGCGAGGTCGTTGACCACCACCTTCGCGCCGTGCGCGGCGAACGCCTTCGCGAAGTCGCGCCCGATGCCGGCACCGGCGCCGGTCACCACCACGACCTTGTCTTGAATCATGCCCATCCGCTTGCTCCTTGAGTTCGATGTCTAGTCGCCGCTGAAATCGGGCGTGCGCTTGCCGCGGAAGGCAGCGACGGCTTCGGCGTGGTCGCGCGTCTGGTTCGACAGCAACTCGTAGGCCATGCCGGCGTCCATCACCGAAGCGGCGATCTGCTTGAGCCCGATGTTGATCGTGGCCTTGGTCCACTGGATCGCGCGCCGCGCGCCGCCGGCCAGGCGCTGGGCCCAGGCGTCGACGGCCGCATCCAGTTCCTCGGCCGGCAAGGCGAAGTTGACGAGCCCGATCGCGGCCGCCTCCTCGCCGGTGATTGCGTCGCCGGTCAGCAGGTATTGCTTGGCTCGCGCATAGCCGACGAGCTGCGGCCAGATGACCGCGCCGCCGTCGCCAGCGACGAAGCCGACCTTCACGTGCGGATCGGCGATCTTCGCGTGATTGGCGGCGAAGATGGTGTCGCAGAACAGCGCCAGCGTCGCGCCCAGGCCCATCGCGGCGCCATTCACCTTGGCGATCACCGGCTGCGGCACGTCGAGCAGCCCCATCACGAGGCGCTTGGCCATCGTCGCATCCGGCACCATCAGCGACGGGCGGTCGATCAGGCGCTGCATCTGCTCGACGTCGCCGCCGGCGCTGAAGGCCTTGCCGGCGCCGGTCAGCACGACGACGTGCGTCGCATCGTCGCGAGGCAGTTCGCCGAACAGGCGCTCGAGCTCGTCGTGCATCGCGGTGTCGAACGCGTTCAGCGCCTCCGGGCGGTTGAAGGCCACATGAAGCACGCGCCCGTCGCGGCGCAGAGCGAGGCTGCGGTAATGGTCGAGGTTCACGATGCCGTCTCCAGTTGCGCCTCGACGAAACGCCCGAGGTGCCAGTCGCCGTCGCCGTACAGCGTCGTCAGCGCCAACAACCGCTTGTAGTAATGGCCGATCGGGTACTCGTCGGTGAGCCCGATGCCGCCGTGCAACTGGATGCCCTGCCCGCCGACGAAGCGGGCGGACGATGCCAGCAGCACCTTCGCGGCCGAGACCGCCTGCCGCCGCGCCGCCGGCGCGCCATCGAGGCTGGCGATGCCGCGGTACAGGATCGATCGCGTCTCCTGGACCTCGACGAACATCTCCGACATCCGGTGCTGCAGCGCCTGGAAGCGGCCGATCGGCTGGCCGAACTGCTGGCGCGTCTTCAGGTACTCGCTGCTCGTCTCGAGCACCGCCTCCATGCAGCCCAGCGCCTCGGCCACCTGCGCGAGTGCGGCGCGATCGAGCGCCTCTTCGAGTGTCGCGAGGCCGGCCCCGGGCGCCGTGAGGCGCGCGTCGGCGGCAACGAAGACCGAGCGCAGCTCCAGGTCGGCGGCCAGCGTGCCGTCGATCAGCGGATAGCCGTGCAGCGTGGCCGCGCTCCTGTCAACCAAGAACAGCGCGAGCCCTTCGTCGGCGACTCGCGCCGACACGATGAAATGGTCCGCGCCGAGTGCGCCCGGGATCATCAGCTTGGTGCCCTCGATCACGAAACCTTCGCCCTCGGCGCGCGCCGTGGTCGACGCCGCGTCCAGCTCGTAGCGGCTGGCCGGCTCGCTGTGCGCGAGCGCGATCTGCAGCGCACCGCCGGCGATGGCTTCGAGCAGCTCGACGCGCCGATGCGCCGCGAACACCGGCGCATCGGCGGTCTCGACCAGTCGGGCCGCCAGCACCGCGCAGCCGATGAAGGGCTCGAGCGCCAGCGCGCGGCCGAGCTCCTCGGCCACCAGGGCTGTCTCGACGAAGCTGCAGCCCAGGCCGCCGAAGGCCTCCGGGATGCCGAGGCCGAGCCAGCCCATCTCGGCGTACTGCGCCCAGTGCGGCGTCGATGCGCTGCCGGCCGCCTGCAGCCGGCGCCGCGCCTCGAAGCCGTACTGCTCGCGCACGTAGCGGTTCGCGGCATCGCGCAGCATCTGCTGCTCTTCGCTCAGGTTGAAGTCCATTTACCCGTTCCTGCCTGCGTCCTGCCTACAGCCCGAAGGCGAGCTTGGCGATGATGTTCTTCTGGATCTCCTGCGATCCGCCGTAGATCGTCGACGCGCGCGTAATCAGCGCCTGCGCGGTGCGGCCGGGCACCTGCGGCGGCCAGCGCAGCGCCTCGTCGCTATCGATCGCTTCGCCTTCGCCGTGACCCCACTGGCGCAGCGCATGCAGGCCCAGCGCTTCCACCTGCAGTTCGGTCACGCGCTGCTGCAGCGCCGAGCCGCGCAGCTTCAGCGCCGACACCACCGCGTCGAGGTTGTGGCGGTTCTTCTCCTGCGACAGCACGCGCAGCACCGAGTATTCGAGCGCGAGCAGCTCGACCTCGACGCGCGCGAGCTTGCGCGCGAACTCGGGGCGCTCGATCAGGCGCTGGCCATTCACGCGCTGCACCGTGGCGATCTCGCGCGCCTTCTCGAGCTCGCGCTTGTTGAAGTAGAGGAAGGCGCTCGCGGTGCGCTCCTTGCCGAGCAGGTACTTGGCATAGGTCCAGCCCATGCCCGCCTCGCCGACCAGGTTCTCGCAGGGAACCCGCACGTTGTCGAGGAACACCTCGTTGAGCCCGAGGCCGCCTTCGATCGAGACGATCGGCCGCACCGTCAGGCCCGGCGTGTCCATCCTGATCAGCAGGAACGAGATGCCGCGCTGCGGCTTCACGTCGGGGTCGGTGCGCACCAGGAAGAAGCCCCACTCGGCCATGGAGGCATCGCTGGTCCAGATCTTCTGGCCGTTGACGACGTAGTCGTCGCCGACCCGCTCGGCCCGCGTCTTCAGGCTCGCGAGGTCCGAGCCGGCGTTGGGCTCGGAAAAGCCCTGGGTCCAGAACTCGTCGCCGGCCAGCATCGGCGGCAGGAAGCGCCGCTTCTGCGCCTGCGACGCAAACGCGAGCATCACCGGCGCGACCATGTGCAGCCCCTGCCAGCTGTAGTCGAGCCCGTCGGCGTCGTACAGCTCCTGCATGAACAGGTGCTTGCGAAGCGGACTCCAGTCGGTGCCGCCCCATTCGACCGGCCAGTGCGGCGCGCCCCAGCCGCGGCCGTGCATCAGCTTCTGGAACGCCCGCACGTCGTCGCGCGCCGGCGGATGCGCGCCGATGTAGAAGCGGCGCGCCATCGGCCGCGGCAGGTTGTCGCGAAAGAACGCGCGAACCTCCAGCCTGAAGGCCTCGTCCTCGGGAGAAAACTCGAAGCGCATGGACAGTGTCGTTCCTTGTTGGTCAAATATACGAACGTTGTTCGTTTAGTTTAACGCCATGCAACGGACTGTCAATGCTTCGTCGCGTGCGCAGAGCACGCGCGCGGGCGGCGGATCCATGAACAGCTCGGCCACCGCGGCGGCGCGGCGGCGCAGCACCACGACCGGACTGAGCGAGGCCTTGGCGGTCATCTCGCCGCTGTCGAGCGTGGCCGGCTCGGTCTCGACGACGATGCGCAGCACGCGGTTCGAGCTGCCGGTGGCGCCGCCCGCCAGCGCATCCAGCCGCTGCTGGAAGGCCGCTCGAACGAGCGGGCTCGCGACGACCTCGCTCGCCGGCGCATCGGCCGCGAGAGCCGCGTCGAGCGCACGGCACGCCGCCAGATCGGGGAACACCAGCGCGCCGACATGGTCCTCGCCGCTGCCGGCGATGACCAGGTCCTGCACGAGCGGCGAGAGCCCAGCCAGCGCGGTGGAGCGCAGCGGCCCCGCATGGACCCAGGTGCCGCTGGAGAGCTTGAAGTTCTCGGCGATCCGGCCATCGAAGCGCAGCCCGCGCTCGGGATGCGCGGGGTCGACGAAGCTCGCCGCGTCGCCGAGGCAGAAGTAGCCTTCGTCGTCGAAGGCAGCAGCGCTGCGCTCGGCATCGTTCCAGTAGCCGGGCGTCACGCAGTCGCCGCGCACGCGCAGCTCGAGCTTGTCGTTCACCGGTGCGAGCTTCAGCTCGACGCCGGCCACCGGCAGGCCGACGATCGCCTCGCGGCGCGGATCCCAGCCCGTCGTCAGCGGCACCGGCCCGCATTCGGTGGAGCCGATGCCCGAGACGATCAGCACCCTCTCGCCGCAGTGCTTCACCGCCACTTCGTCGAGACCGGCCCAGATGTGCGCAGGCAGCACGGCACCGCCGTAATACAGCAGCTGCAGCCGCTCGTAGAAGCGCGCGCGCAGCTGCACGTCGTCACGCAGGTGCGGCAGCAAGGCGGCCAGGCCCCCCGGCGTGTTGTAGTAGATCGTCGGCGATACCTCGCGCAACGCGTCGACGCTGGGCTGCACCGCCTCGGCCATCGGCTTGCCGGGGTCCAGGTAGTAAGACCCGCCGCAGTACAGCGCGATGCCGAGGTTGTTGGTGCCGCCGAAGGTGTGGTGCCACGGCAGCCAGTCGACCAGCACCGGCGGCTCGTCGAGCAGGAAGGGCATCGCCTGCACGACCTGCTGGCGGTTGCTGCAGAGCATGCGCTGCGTCAGCATCACGCCCTTCGGCTCGCCGGTGGTGCCGGAGGTGAACATCAGCTTGGCCACCTGCTCGGGCCGGATCGCATCGTAGGCTGCGTCGACTGCGTTCCCCGGCGCGGCGCCCTGCAGCATGGAGAACGGCGTGGCGCCGCCGCTGTCCTCGCTGGCGACGAACTCCGACTCGGGGAAGGCCTCGCGCGCGGCACGCCCGTAGGCCGCGGCGCTGGACGCATAGACCAGCCCGGGGCGCACGCGCTCGTTCAGGAGCTTCAGCTTCGCGTGGTCCTGCGACAGCAGCGAGTACGCCGGCGTCACCGGCACGTACGGAATGCCGACGTGCGTGCAGGCCAGCGCCAGCAGCTGGTTGTCGAAGTCGTTCTCCGACAGGATCATCACCGGCCTCTCGGCGCCGAGGCCGCGGTCCAGCAGCGACTGGCCGATCGCCCTCACCTTGCGCAGCGTGTCGGCGAAGGACAGGGTCTCCCAGGCGCCGGTCTGCGGACCGTGCGGCGGTCGGCGCGCGAGGAACACGTGCTCCGGCCGTTCGAGGGCCCACTGGACCAGCCGGTCGGTGTAGCGCCTCGGATAGCGCTGCAGGGGCTCGGCGAGGCGCATTCGAATGTTGCCGTCCGAATCGTGCGCCACCTCGCAGGCGCTCGGGCCGAGCCGCACCGGACGGATCGGTGCGTCGAACCAGGGATCGCGCTGGTGCATGGAATGCGTCTCCTGAAGCAGGGCCGTCGATGCGACGGCATAGTCATGTTTTTTGAACATCGTACTACAATCCGAACAGCAGAGACAAGCCAAACGCGCCATGACCGACCTCCTCTACGAACGCTCCGACGACGGCATCGCCACGCTGACGCTGAACCGGCCCGATGCACTGAACGCCTTCAGCTTCCCGATGTACGAGGCGCTGATCGCGCAACTCGAGGCACTTCGGCACGACGCCGGCACGCGCGTGCTGATCGTCACCGGCGCCGGTCGCGCGTTCTGCGCCGGCCATGACCTACGCTCGCCCGGACCGGCGCCGTGGGTCGACCCGGCGCTCGGCAAGCCCTATGTGGCGAAGCACTCGATCACGCGCATCGCGCAGATCCCACTCTTGATGCGCCAGTTGCCGCAGCCGGTGATCGCCGCGGTGAACGGCGCTGCGGCGGGCATTGGCTTCGCGTTCGCGCTGGCGGCCGACCTGTGCCTCGCCGCGCAATCGGCCAAGTTCGTCAACTCGATCCACAACGCCGGCACCGGACACGAGCTCGGCATGAGCTGGATGCTGCCGCGTGCGGTCGGCACCCAGCGCGCCGCAGAGATCCTGCTGACGGCGCGCCCGGTGCTGGCCGATGAGGCGGCGCGCATCGGCCTGGCGCTGCGCGTGGTGCCGGACGAACGTCTGCTGGCAGAAGCGCGCGAGCTCGCCGTGGCGATCTGTGCCAACGTGCCGCTCGGCGTCTGGCTCACCAAGCAATCGTTGTGGCTGAACCAGGGCGTCGCGAGCCTGGAGGCGGCGTGCGAGATCGAATCGCGCGCGGTGTTCCAGGCCCAGGCCACCGAAGACGCCGCGGAGAAGCGCCAGGCCTACTTCGAGAAGCGCGCTCCGCGCTTCGGCAATCGATGAACCATTCTTCGACGGACATCCCGGCCGGCTTCGAGCCCATGCCGGCCTTCGGCCCGTTCCACGAGCTGGTCGGGCCGTTGTACGTGGCACGGCGCGACGCCATCCACATCGTCGGCCTGCGAGTCGAGGACAAGCATCGCAACCGCGGCGCAATGATGCACGGCGGCATGATCTGCATGCTGGCCGATACCGCGATCGTCTGGGCCGCCAAGCATGCGCGCGAGCCGAGACCGAAGATGCTGACGACCAACCTCTCGGTCAACCTGATCGGCAACGCGGCACCCGGCGCCTGGGTGGAAGCCCAGGTCGATGTCGTGCGCGCCGGGCGGCGCGTCGTGTTCGCCAACTGCTATATCTGGAGCCAGGGGCAGCGCATCGCACAGGCCACCGCGCAGTGCCAGGTCATCGGGGAGGAAACGACATGAGACCGATACGCCCCGCGCCGCAAGATCGCACTGCTCTGAGCGCCCCCTAAAGCATCCCGCGATCCTTCGCCGTCTTCACGTCGTCGCCGACCAGCCCGCGCTCGCGCAGCACGGCCACCGTCGCCTCCAGCGCTTCGGCCACGCACGGAAAGCCGCAGTACGGAATCGCCTGGATCAGCGCCTCCTGCAGCTCGGTCACCGTCAGGCCGTTGTTCAGCGCCGCGCGCACGTGGTTCTTCAGCTCGTTGGGCTTGCCCATGCCGACGAGGATGCCGATCGTGACGAGGCTGCGCTCCTTGCGCTCCAGGCCCGGGCGCGACCAGACGGCGCCGAACGCCGACTCGAGCGCGATCGTCGCGGCGTCCGCCGCGAAGCCTCCGGAGCTCGCCGCCGAAAGCATCCCGTCGAGGAAGACCTCTCCGAGCATCTCGCGCACGAGGTTCACGCCCCGCCGGTAGTTGGGGCTTTGGTCGTCTTCGCTGCTCATCGAATGGGTCTCCGGGTGGTTGGGTATGCGCTTGCGGCGAGGATTCGGGTAAACCCGCTTGGTGGGACGCCCGGGTCATCGCATACAGTGAACTCCGTTCTATTTTACGAACATTGTTCCACAATATGCAAGCTACGGAATCTCTGGCGAGAGGGCCCCTCACCTCGCCCGACGCACGCGAGCTGGAGACCTCGAACCACCTGCTGGGCGACCGTGCCGCACTCGATGCCGCCTGGGAGCGCAAGGGCTACTGGTTCTTCCGCGATGTGCTGGACCACGGCGCGGTCGCGCGCCTGCGCGCCGTCTACATGCAACTGCTCGGCGAGTACGGCGTGGCCGACCCGGCGGACCCCCAGGCCCGCCACACCGGCGCGAGCCTCGAGGGCTTCCCCTTCCGGATGGATCCGCTGTCGAAACGCAAGGCCTGGCAGCCCTTCGTGCGCGAGCCGGCGATCCACGCCTTCTTCCGGCGCCTGCTGGAGGACGAGCCCTTCTGGATCCCAACCGTCGAATACCGTGCCACGCCGCCAGCCGCCGACCGCGCGCGTTCGCGCCTCGACTTCGTGCACCAGGACGGCTTCTACAACAAGGGCATTCCATTCCGGATCTGCTGGATCCCGCTCGCCGAGATCGATGACCAAGTCGGCGGCCTGATCCTCGGCGAAGGCCTGCACCGCGGACCGATCCTGCACGACACCAAGCAGCCGCCGCTCTATCCGATTCCCGACGGCGCAGTGCCGGCCGGCCGCTGGCGCCGCGCCACCTACCGGCCGGGCGACGTGCTGCTGATGGACCTGAACACGCCGCACACCGGCCTCGCGAACCATTCCGACCGCTTTCGCCTGTCGATGGACATCCGCGTGATGGGCGCGAACGAGAACCCGCCGATGGTCGGCCGCCTCATCGCTGTCGAGCCGCAGATGGTCGTCCTCGAAGGCGATGACGGGCGCGGCGGGCGTTTCATCATCGACGAGGCGACCTATTGCCGCGGCCTCGACGGCAAGCAGGTCCCGTTGGCCGACGTCGGCAAGCACTTTCACGTCGGCGACGAAGTGATCCTCGCGGCCCGGGACGGGCGCGCGACGATCATGCGCCCGATCCACTAGGGCCTGTTAACGCCATGCAAGGGGTCGCGAAGCTCGCCACAGCCCGCCCATCAAGGCGCGCGACGCCGTGCGTGCATGCGCACGCACAAGGAGCGCAACGCCGAGGGGCGGGCTGTGGCAAGCTTCCCGAAGGGTTGCCCCGCAAAGGGGCCGTCTGCGGCGTTGCCCGCGCTTGCAAGGCGAAAAGCCTTGCTGCGCGCGGGCGCCTTGCATCCAGCCCCTTTGCGGGGCAACGCGACCCCTTGCATGGCGTTAACAGGCCCTAGCACCATGCCACGACCTTCCCGCCACTTGCAGCGACTGGCCGGCAAGGTCGCGATCGTCACCGGCGCCGGCTCGCAGGGCGATGGCGTCGGGACGGGCAAGGCGATGGCCTATGTTTTTGCGCGCGAAGGCGCGCGCGTCGCGCTGGTGGACCTGGACGCAGAGCGCGCCGAGATCACGCGCCGCATGATCGCCGGCGACGGTGGCGACGCCTTCGTCTGCGCCGCCGACGTCACCGAGGTGGACGGCTGCCGCCGCGTCGTCGCGGCGACGCTCGAACGCTACGGCCGCCTCGACGTGCTGGTGAACAACGTCGGCCTCGGTGGCGGCGGCGGCCGCCTCGAGGCGCTGCCCGACGGGCTGTGGCAGCGCGTGCTCGACGTCAATCTGAAGAGCGCGGTGCTGATGACGCAGCAGGCGATCACGCATCTGGTCGCCTCGCGCGGCAACGTGGTCAACATCGCGTCCACCGCCGGCCTGCGTGCCCACGGCGGCGCGGCCTATGGGCCGTCGAAGGCTGCCGTCGTGGCGTTCTCGCGCGAGCTCGCGGTGATGTACGGCCGCGACGGCGTGCGCGCGAACACGATCGCGCCGGGCCATCTGTTCACCCCGCTGGTCGAGCAGTTCATCGACGCCGCCGGCCGCGAGCGCCGCCGCCGCATCGCACCGCTGGGCATCGAAGGCGACGCGTGGGATGTCGCTGCCGCCGCGCTGTTCCTCGCAAGCGAAGAGGCTCGCTTCATCACCGGTGCCTGCCTGCCGGTGGACGGCGGCGTCGGCGAAGTGGCGGCGCTCGCCGCCCTGGAAATGATCGCGGCCGAGGACGATGCGACGGCGGCCCTGACAGGAGACAAGTCATGAACAAGTGGCTGAAGAGCAGCGACACCATTCTTTTCAGCGTCGACGAGCGGGTGGCGCGCATCACGCTGAACCGGCCGGACAAGCGCAACGCGCTGTCCGACACCATGCTCAGCGAGCTCGAGCAGGCGCTGCTCGAAGCCGACGACCGGCGCGACGTGAACGTGGTAGTTATCGACGGCGCTGGGCGCGACTTCTGCGCCGGCTATGACCTGGCCGGCGCCTACGCCGGCGTCGCACCCGAGAACATGCCCTACGACCCGGCGCTGTACCGCAGCCAGCGCAGCGGCTTCGACGACGACTGCTGGGCGCTCGAACGCACGCTCGAGCAGCGCATGCGCATCTTCGACCTGCACAAGCCGGTGATCGCGAAGATCCACGGCAACTGCCTGGCCGGCGGCACCGACCTCGCCTTCCTGTGCGACCTGGTGCTGGCGGCCGAGGACGCGCGCATCGGCTTTCCGGCGACACGCGCGAACGGCACGCCGCCGACGCAGTTCTGGCTCGCGCATGCCGGTCCGCAATGGGCCAAGCGGCTGATGTTCACCGGTGACTGCATCACCGGGCTCGATGCGGCGCGGCTCGGCCTGGTGATGGAGGCCGTGCCGGCCGACCGGCTCGAGACCGAGGTCGCGGAACTCGCGCGCCGCATCGCGCTGACCGACGTCGACCTGCTCGCCGCGCACAAGCGGGTGGTCAACCTCGGCATGGAGCTGATGCATGTGCGCACGCTGCAGCGGCTCACCGCCGAGCTCGACGCGCGCGCGCACCTGGCCAACGGGCCGCGGCGCACGCAGTTCAAGGCCGACATGGCGTCGGGCGGGCTGAAGCAGGCGCTGAAGAACCGCGACGAGCCGTATGGAGACAGCGTCGTCCGCCTGAAGGCCCGCGGCCCAGACTCCTAGAGCCGTCCCGTCACCGGCAGCCCGACCCCGGTCACCGCGCGCGCCGCATCCGACAGCAGGAACCCCACCACCTCGGCGATCGCCTGCGGCGTCACCCAGCGCGAGGTGTCGGCATCGGGCATGTCCTTGCGGTTGGCCGGCGTGTCGATGATGCCCGGCAGGATCGCGTTGACGGTCATGCCGCGATCCTTGGTTTCATCGGACAGCGCCTCGGTGAGGCGCAGCACGCCGGCCTTGGAGGCCGCATAGGCGCCCATTCCCGCAGCCGCCTTGCCCGCGGCCCCGGCGCCGATGTTGACGACCCGGCCCGCTCGTTCCAGCAGGTGCGGCAACGCCGCCTTGCAGGCGTGGAGCGCCGTCTTCAGGTTGATCGTGTGCATGCGGTCCCAGGTGGCCGGGTCGCCGTCTGCGATCGTCTCCCAGCTGAAGCCGCCGGCGATGTTGACCAGTGCATCGACACCACCGAAGCGCTCGGCCACGCGCGCAACCGCCGCCCGCGCCGCGTCGAATCGCGACAGGTCTGTGCCGGGCAGCAGGAGGTGCGACGCTTCGAACGCCTGCGCGAATTCGGCCGGCGCGACCGGCGACGCATCGAGCAGCGCCAGCCGCGTCCCCTGCCCCGCCAGCGTGCGCACCACCGCCTGGCCCAGCGCGCCGAACGCGCCGGTCACGATCACCACCTTGTCCTGCATCGTCAGCATCCCAACGGTTTCAAGCGAGCTCGACGACGCCGTTGTTCAGCACCACGGTCTTGCGCGCATCGACGCTGGCGCGCAAGCGCAGCAAGGTCGCGCCGTCGCGCCAGATTTCGTAGCGCACGGCCTCGCCCGGCCAGACCGGCGAGGTGAAGCGCAGCGCCAGGCGCTTGAGCCGCGCCGCATCGTGGTCGAGCACCTGCTCGATCACCGCGCGCGCGGCCATGCCGTAGGTGCACAACCCGTGCAGGATCGGGCGGTCGAAGCCGGCCTTGGCCGCCACGTCGGGATCGGCATGCAGCGGGTTCACGTCGCCGCTCAGGCGGTAGATCAGCGCCGACTCGGGCCGCGTGGCGTAGCTCAGCTCGAAATCGGCGGCGCGCTCCGGCACCGCAGGCAGCGGCTCGGGGCCGGGATCGCTCCTGCCGCCGTGGGCGCTGAAGCCGCCGTCGCCGCGCAGGAAGGTCACATTGCGGCTCTCGGCCACCGTGTCGCCGCTGGCCTCGTCGACCAGCGTGCGCAGCACCACCGCGACCGCCCCCTTGCCGACGCCCTTGTCGGTCAGCGAGACGACGCGGTTGCGCGCGATCACGCAGCCCTTGGCCGGCAGCGGGCGCAGCAGCCGCACGTCCTGCTCGCCGTGCACCAGCTTGACGGCATCGGCGCCTGTCTTGGGGTCGCGCCACCAGATGCCGGGCGAGCCCATCACTGCGGCCATGGTCGGGACCGCCTGCAGCTCCTTCTCGTAGACGAAGCGCAGTGCGCCGCGATCCATCGGATCGTGGCCGTAGCCCAGGCCCAGCGCGTACAGCATCGTGTCGCGCTCGCTGTAGCGGTGCACGATGTCGGGAAAGGTCCAGTTCTTGCAAATTTCGTAGTCGAGCATTTCCGATTCCGATGCCTAGAGCGTGTCTTCGCTGCCGAGGAGCACGAGCGCCTGGTGCGACAGCTCGCCGCCGTTGCCCTGCGCGATCGCGAGCTTCGCGCCCGGCACCTGCCGCTCGCCGGCATCGCCCGCGAGCTGGCGCGCCGCCTCGACGATCGTGAACAGGCCATACATGCCCGGGTGCACGCAGGACAGGCCGCCGCCGTTGGTGTTGACCGCCAGTTCCCCGCCCGGCGCGATGCGGCCGCCTTCGACATAACGGCCGCCTTCGCCCTTCTCGCAGAAGCCGAGATCCTCGAGGAACAGGATCGGGTTGATCGTGAACGCGTCGTACAGCTCGACGACATCGATGTCCTTCGGGCCGACGCCGGCCTGGGCATAGGCGCGCGGGCCGGCCTCGGCGAGCCCGGTGACGGTCAGGTCCGGCATGCTCGCGATCTCGCGGTGCGTGGTGGATTGCGCGCCGCCGAGCAGATACACCGGCCGTCGGCACAGGTCCCGCGCACGGTCCGCGCGCGTCATCACCACCGCGGCCGCGCCGTCGGTCACGAGGCAGCAGTCGCGCACGCCGAAGGGGTCGGCGACCAGGCGCGCCTTCAGGTAGTCGTCCATCGTCAGCGGCTCGCGCACGAAAGCCTCGGGGTTCAACGCAGCCCATTGGCGCGCGGCCACGGCGACGGCGCCGAGCTGCTCCTTGGTCGTTCCGTATTGGTGCATGTGGCGTGCCGCGGCGAGCGCATACGAGGAGATCGGGCGCAGCGGCTTGTACGGCGACTCCCACGGCGAGGGCCGTGACGATTGCAGGAGCTTGCCCGTGCTGCTGCGCTGGTTGCTGCCGTAGGCGATCAGCGCCACGTCGCACAACCCGGCGTCGAGCGCCAGCGCTGCGAGCATCGCATGCACCTGGAACGACGAGCCGCCGGTGCGGTTGTTGTCGAGGAATCGCGGATGAATGCCGAGCGTCTCGGCGAACGTGAGGCCGGAGAGCGAGTCGTCCATGACGACGACGAACAGGCCATCGACGTCCGACGGCTTCAATCCGGCCTGCGCCAGCGCCAGCACGCTCGCCTGGTGCGCCAGCTCCATCGCGCTGTAGCCCGGCGAAGCGCCGCAGCCGAAGGTGGCGGCGCCGACGATCGCGGTCCGGCCGCGGGGAAAGCGTTCCTGCATCGCTCAGGCCCCCACCGGTTCGAAGACGACCAGCGGATGGTCTTCTTCAATGATGATCCTGGCGCGCACCGCCATGCCGATCTTCACCGCCTCGGGCGCGATGCCGTCGACGCGGCTCATCATGCGCGGGCCCTCGGCGAGATCGATCAGCGCGAGGTTGGCGTTCGGTGCCGGCGGCTTGCCGCGGATCACCGTCGTCGAGTAGACGGTGGCGCGGCCCGAGGCCTCGACCCACTCGAGGTCGGTCGCGCCGGTGCCCGGCTCGGCCATGCGCGGGTAGTACACATAGCCGCCGGTGCTGCGGCTCTTCTGGATCATGAAGCGCCCGGAAGCCAGGTGCTCGAAGAATTCCTTCTCGGGGTTCATCGGGGTCCTCGCTTGTCAGCCATGCATGGTCAGGCCGCCGCTGACGGAGACCACCTGGCCGGTCATGAAGTCGGTGGCCGGCGTCGAGAGATAGACGATGGTGTGCGCGATCTCGATCGGCTGCGCCAGCCGCTTCAGCGGAATCGCCTTGATCAGCGCGTCGCGCAGCTTGCCCTCGGGAATCGTGCCGTTGAACAGCGGCGTGTCGGTCGGCCCCGGGGCGACGCAGTTGCAGGTGATGCCCGAGCGCGCCGTCTCGCGCGCCAGCGACTTGGTGAACGCGATCACCGCGCCCTTGGTGCCGGCATAGAAGGTCTCGCCCATGCTGCCGACGCGGCCGGCGTCGCTCGCCACCATCACGATCTTGCCTTGGCGCCGCTCGATCATGTGCGGCAGGAAGCGGTGGATCATGCGCACCGGGCCGATGTAGTTGACCTGCGCGAGCAGGTCCCACACCTCGGGCGTGTTCTCGAGGAAGGGCATCACGCGGTCGAGGCCGGCGACGTTGGCGATGATGTCCGGCGCGCCGCCGATCTGCGCCACGGCGGCGTCGACGAAGGCGTCGATGGTCGCTGCATCGCCCAGGTCCAGCTCGATGAACTCGCCGCAACCGCCGCCGGCGCGGATCTGCGCAATGGTCGCCTCGCCATCGGCCACGTTCCTGTCGCCGGCGTAGACGGTGGCGCCGGCACTGGCGAATTGCAGCGCGGCGGCGCGTCCGATGCCGGAGGCGCAGCCGGTGATGACGACGCTCTTGCCGGCCAGGTCGGTAACGGCACGCCACGAGGTGTCGGGGGTCTCGGTCATGAATCGGTCTCCAGGGTTCAAGGCAATGGGGTTGGGGTAGTGGGCCTGGCGCTGCGCTGCAGGAAGGCCGTGATGCGTTCGCGCGCTTCCGGCGTCTCGAGCAATGCTCCGCCGAGCTCGCGTTCGAGCGCGTAGCCGGTGGTGGCCGACGCGCCGGCCGCCGCGATCAACTGTTTGGCGACGCGCAATGCCGGCGGCGGCAGCGCGGCGACGCGCCGCGACAGCTGCAGCGCCTCGTCGGCGATCTCGGCCCTCGGCACCGCCCACTGCACCAGGCCGAGCGCCTTCGCGGCCGAGCCGTCCAGTACCTCGGCGCCGAGGATCAACCGGCTCGCGACACCGGCGCCCACGAGCCGCGTCATCCGCTGCGTGCCGCCGAGGCCGGGGATCAGGCCGAGGCCGACTTCGGGCAGCCCGAGCTTGGCTTCGTGCGCGGCGATGCGCAGGTCGCAGCAGAGCGCCAGCTCGAGTCCGCCGCCGAGCGCGGCACCGCCGATCTCCGCCAGCGTGACCTGCGGCAAGCTCGCGACCCGGCCGAACACCGCCTGCAGCCGCTCGATGTAGAGCGCCAGCCGCGGCCCCGCCCGGCCTTCACCGGCCCAGCCATCGATCTGCGCCAGATCGGCGCCGGCCGCGAACACCTTCTGGCTGCTGCGCAGATGCAGCACCGTCCAGTCGTCGCGCGTGCCCAGCTGGTCGAGCAGCGCGTCGAAGGCATCGCCCCATTCCTCGCTCAGCGCATTCACCGGCGCACGGCACAGCGTGACGGTCGCGATGCGATCGGCGACTTCGGTCTCGAACATGATGGCGCTCATTGCGAATTCCTGGCGAGCTCGCGCAGCGCCACCTTGTTCACCTTGCCGCTCGGCACCCGGGGCAGCTCGCCGATCGCCTCGACACGCTTCGGGCACTTGTAGCTCGCGATCAGGCGCTTGCAATGGGCGATCACCTCGGCTTCCGGCGCGCTCGCGCCACTCGCGCAGACCACGTAGGCCTTCACCGCCTCGCCCCACTTCGGATCGGGCACGCCGATCACCGCGCACTCGACGATGCCCGGATAGGCCTGCACCGCTTCCTCGACCTCGCGGCTGTAGATGTTCTCGCCGCCCGAGATGATCATGTCCTTCTTGCGGTCGACCAGGAACAGGTAGCCGTCCTGGTCCAGATAGCCCACATCGCCGGTGCGATACCAGCCGTCGCGCAGCGCCTCGAGCGTCGCGGCGGTGTTGTTCCAGTAGCCGTCCATGCGCTCGTCGGTGAAGGTCCAGACTTCGCCCGCGGTACCGGCCGGACAGTCCCCACCGTCATCGCCGACGATGCGGATCCGCGTGCCCTGCCCCGGGTGGCCGACCGACGCGATGCGCTTCACGTCGCGCGCGTCGCCGTATGGCTTCAGCTCATGGCGGTACATGCCGCAGCCGGCGGTTTCGGTCGCGCCGTACTGCACCGAGAACACCGGGCCGATGCGCTCGAACGCGCGCCGCAGCAACGGCACCGGCACCGGCGCCGCGGCGGCCACGACGTTGTGCAGGCTCGACAGGTCCGCATCGCCGATCGCCGGCGAATCGAGGATCGCCTGCAGCATCGCCGCAACCACGAAGGTGAAGGTGATGCGCTCCTGCTGGATCGTGCGGATCACGCTCGCCGCATCGAAGCCGCGATGCAGCACCAGCGTGCCGGCGCACCACCGGACCTGCAGCGCGTAACCGATCACGCCGACGTGGAATGCCGGCGTCGTCAGCAGCATGCGCGAGTCGGAGTCCAGCTCGCTCATGCGCGCGCCGGCGTCGGCCGTGCGCACCCAGCGCCACTGGGCACGCAGCGCGCCCTTCGGCCGGCCGGTGGTGCCGCTGGTATAGACCAGCGGCCCGTAATCCAGCGGCTGCGAGCGGAACGGCGGCCCGTCGGGAGCGCCCTCCGCGATCACGGCCTCGTAGTCTCGCGCCCAATCCGGCGCACGCCCGCCGATGCACACGTAGGCTTCGATCGTCGCGAGGCGCGGGCGCAGCGCGCCGACCAGCTCGGCGTACTGCGCCTCGAACACCAGCACGCGCGGCGTCGCATCGCCGAGCAGCCATTCGATCTCGGCCGCGGCGAGGCGGAAGTTCACCGTCGCGACGATGTAGCCGGCCCAGTCGCCGGCGGCCAGCAGCTCGATGTACTCGGCGTTGTTCATCGACAAGACCGCGACCCGGTCCTGCCGCCCGAGGCCCAGCCGGTGCAGGCCGTCGGCCAGGCGCTTCGCGCGCTTGAGCAACTGGCGATGGGTCAGCCGCCGGCCCTCGCACACCAGCGCCTCGCGCTCCGGATGGAAGCGGGCGTTGCGTTCCAGCAGCTCGCCGATGGTCTGGAGCATCAGGCCTCCTACACCGGCGTGTCCGGACTGAACTTCGGCGAGCGCTTGCCGAGGAAGGCATCGATGCCCTCCATGCCCTCGGGCCCGGCGAAGCCGATGAACTCGAGCGCCAGCGACGCGTCGAAGATCGGCGCCGCCTGGCGCAGCCAGTGGTTCAGCGTCTGCTTGGTCCAGCGCACCGCGGCCGGCGCGCTCTCGGCGAGGCGCGAGGCGACTTCGACCGCCTTGGCTTCCACCTCCTCGTCGGCCAGCGCCATCGAGATCAGGTTCATCCGCTCGGCTTCCTCGCCGGTGAAGGTCTCCGCCGTCATCAGGTAGTACTTCGCCTTGGCCATGCCGCACAGGAGCGGCCAGATGATCGCCGCGTGGTCGCCGGCCGCGACACCGATCTTCAGGTGGCCGTCGGAGAACTTCGCGTCGCGCGACGCGATCGACACGTCCGCAAGAATCAAGAGCGCCAGGCCGGCGCCGACCGCCCAGCCGCGCGCCGCGCCGACGATCGGCTTGCGGCAGTTGATCATCCCCAGCACCAGGTCGCGCGACTCCTTCATCGCCTGCATGCGCAGCGCGTAGTCCTCGCACACCTTGCGTTCATGGTGCAGGTCGCCTCCGGCGGAGAAGGTCTTGCCGCTGCCGGTGACGATCACCGCCGAGACGCTGTCGTCCGCATCGACGTCGGCCCAGATCTGCGAGGCCTCGCGATGCATCGCGGCATCCATCGCGCCCATCTTCAGCGGCGAATCCAGCGTCACGCGCAGCACGCGCGGATGCGGTCGGTCGAACTTCAGGCGCGTGTAGCGCGCATAGCGGCTGTCGGTCTCCAATCGGGTCTCCTTCGATTCGGATTCAGTGGCACGGGCGGGTTTTCGAGGGGGTCATCGGGTTGACGGCATCTCGATTCGGCATTTATATTATCGAACATCGTTCAACAATGGAAGCGCAAATTTCTTGCGCTCAAAGGCACACATGGAAACAGTCGGACTCGGTTTCTGCTTCGAGGACCTGCCGTTGGGGCGTCAGTTCAAGACCGTGGGGCGCACGGTCACCGAGGCCGACATCGTGGGCTTCATCGACAAGATCGGGATGACCGAGGTGCTGTTCACCAATCTCGAGTTCCTGCACGGCGTCGCCGGCTTCGCGGGGCGCCTGGCGCCCGGCTCGATGGTGTTCTGCTTCGCCGAGGGGCTGCTCGCGCAGGCCACGATGCAGGGCACCGGCCTCGCCTTCCTCGGCATGCAGCTCGACGTGAAGGGGCCGACCTTCGCCGGCGACACGATCCACGTCGAATGCGAGGTGATCGAAGCGCGCCGCTCCGAGAGCCGGCCCGGGCGCGGCCTCGTCCGCACGCGCAACCGCGTCGTGAAGGCAGACGGCACGGTCGTGATGGAGTACACGCCTCTGCGCATGCTCAAGGCGCGCGCCGAGGTGCGCACATGAAACCGCCGGTGCTGCAGGGCTACATGCGGCCCGAGGTGCAGCCGGATCCGGCGCCGGCCGGCGAGCCCCTGCACGCCAAGCTGGCCACCAGCGCCGGCCCTCTCACCGGCGTGCGCGTGATCGACCTGACGGTCAACGTGCTCGGCCCGGTCGCGACGATGATCCTCGGCGACATGGGCGCCGACGTCATCAAGGTCGAGACGCCCGAAGGCGACCCGAACCGCCAGAACGGCCCATCGCGCAACCCCAACATGGCGGCGATGCACCTGAACATGAACCGCAACAAGCGCAGCGTGACGCTGAACCTGAAGCGGCCCGAGGCACGCGATGCCCTGTTGCGCATGGTCGAGAGCGCGGATGTGTTCATCCACAGCATGCGTCCCGCGGCGGCCAAGCGCCTGGGCGTCGCGTACGAGGACATTGCCGCGCGCAACCCGCGCATCGTCTACGGCTACGGCTGCGGCTACATGCCCGGCGGCCCGCGCGAGAATGACCCGGCCTTCGACGACGTGGTGCAGGGCGAGGCCGGCATCGCCGACCTGATGCTGCGCTCGGTTGGCCAGGCGCGCTACCTGCCCACCGTGATCGTCGACAAGTTCTGCGGCTACATGCTGGCCTCCGGCGTCGCGATGGCGCTGTACGCACGCGAGCGCACAGGCCTCGGCCAGATGGTGCGCGTGCCGATGCTCGAGACCATCGTCGCCTTCAATCTGCAGGAACACCTGTACGGCGGCGCTTTCGACCCGCCGATGGGCGGCGGCGTCGGCTACGTGCGCCTGCTCTCCGAGCATCGCCGCCCCTACGAGACGAGCGACGGCCACATCTGCGTGCTGGCCGTCAACGACGAGCAATGGAAGCGGCTGCTGCCGACGCTAGGCCGCCCCGAGCTGCTGACCGATCCCGTCTTCGCGACGCACGAAGGTCGCATGAAGAACATCGACCGCGTCTACGGCATGGTCTCGGAGCAGATGAAGACGAGATCCACCGCGCAGTGGCACGAGCTGCTCGACGCGATCGACGTGCCGAACGGGCCGGTCGCGCGCTTCGAGGACATGCTGTCGGACGCCTACCTGAACGAGGTCGGCTTCTTCCATCGCTACCGGCATCCGACCGAGGGGCCGATGGTGACGACCGCCGTGCCGACGCAGTTCTCCGGCACGCCCGGCGGCATCCACCTGCCGCCGCCGCAGCTCGGCGAGCACAACGACGAAGTGCTCGGCTGGTTTGGCTACAGTGCCGAAGATATAGCCAACATCACGCGCTGAAGCCATGGCCTACGAACAGATCCTGTACGAGGTGCGCGACGCGATCGCCACCATCACGCTGAACCGCCCCGAGGCCCTGAACGCCTGGACCGACGTGATGGCCGAGGAGGTCTGGCACGCGACGCACGCGGCCGAGGGCGACGACGCGGTGCGCGTGATCGTGCTGACCGGCGCCGGCCGCGCCTTCTGCGCCGGCGGCGACGTTACCGGCTTCAAGTCGGCCGGCGACGAAAGCGCCTTCCCGCGCTCGCTGCTGAACAAGCTGCCGCGTGCCTATGACTTCAGCCGCCGCCCGGACTATCAGAGCCGCGCCGCCTACTTCCCCGCGCTCGCCAAGCCGGTCATCGCGATGCTCAACGGCGCCACCGCCGGCCTCGGCCTGGTGCATGCGCTCTACGCCGACATGCGCTTCGCGGCCGACGATGCGGTGCTGACCACCGCCTTCGCGCGCCTCGGCCTGGCGTCCGAATACGGCATGGCCTGGGCCCTGCGCAACGCGGTCGGCCATGCCAATGCGCTCGACCTGCTCCTGTCGGCGCGCAAGGTGCGCGGCGAGGAAGCGCTGCGGCTCGGTCTCGTGAACAGGATCCATCCGCGCGAGGCCCTCGCCGAGGCAACCTATGCCTATGCGAAGGAGCTGGCCGAATCGTGCTCGCCGCTGTCGCTGCGGATGATCAAGCGCCAGCTCTGGGAGCTGCCGTTCCAGACGCTGCACGAGGCGCTGATCGCCGACAGCGCCGACATGATGCAGACCAACCTCAGCGAGGACTTCCAGGAAGGCAAGCTCGCATTCAAGGAAAAGCGCAAGCCGCGCTTCAAGGGACGATGAACCTCCACGAATCGCCCGAAGACGCAGCCTTCCGTGCCGAGGTGCGGGACTTCGTCGCCGCGCACCTGCCCGGGGACATCCGGCAGAAGGTGCTGGGCTTCCTGCGCGTGCCGCGCGAGGACTACGTGCGCTGGCAGCGCATCCTCGCCGGCCGCGTCTGGGGCGCGCCCGGCTGGCCGGTCGAGCACGGCGGCTGCGGCTGGAACGCCGTGCAGCGCAACATCTTCGACGAGGAATGCTTCACCGCCGGCGCACCGCGCCAGATGCCGTTCGGTCTCGCGATGATCGGGCCGGTGCTGATGAAGTTCGGCAGCGACGCGCAGAAGGCGCGCTTCCTGCCGCGCATCGTGTCGATGGACGACTGGTGGTGCCAGGGCTATTCGGAGCCGAGCGCCGGCTCCGACCTCGCCTCGCTGAAGACGCGCGCCGAACGCGACGGCGAGCACTACGTCGTGAACGGCCAGAAGACCTGGACCTCGTTCGCGCAATGGGCCAATTGGATGTTCGCGCTGGTGCGCACCTCGGCCGACGCGAAGCCGCAGCGCGGCATCTCGCTGCTGCTGATCCCGATGGATACGCCCGGCATCACGGTGCGCCCGATTCGCACGCTGGACGGCGGACACGACGTGAACGAAGTCTTCCTCGATGGCGTGCGCGTGCCGGTCGAGAACCGGGTCGGTGCCGAGAACGAGGGCTGGTCGATCGCGAAGTACCTGCTCGGCCATGAGCGCACCGCCATCGCGGGCCTCGGCATGTGCAAGCGGCTGCTGCGCCGGCTGAAGGAGCTGGCGCGCACGCAGGCCAGGCACGACCGGCCGCTGATCGAGGACCCGCGCTTTCGCGACAAGATCGCCAGGATCGAGATCGAGGTGCTGGCGCACGAATGGGCGCTGGCGCGGCTCATCTCGCTCGAGCGCGCCGGCCTCGGCCTCGGCGCGGAGCCGTCGATGCTGAAGGTGCGCGGCTCGGAGATCCAGGGCGAGCTCGGCGAGCTGCTGATGGAATGCGCGGGCCCTTACGCGCTGCCGCTGGTCGAGGCCGCGCTCGAATTCGGCTACGACGGGCCGACGCCGGCCGGCGCAGAGCTCAACGCCCTCGCCGGCCAGTACCTCGACCTGCGCAAGGTCGCGATCTACGGCGGCACCAACGAGATCCAGCGCGGGCTGATCGGCAAATCCCTCATCCCGCTGTAGCCTGCTGCAGCCCGCTTAGCCCCACCATGGACTTCACGCTGAACGAAGAGCAGCAGATGCTCGCCGACACGATGGCGCGCTTCGTGCAGAACGAATACGGCTTCGAGGCGCGCCGCAGGCGCCTGGCCGAGGGTCCGAGCGGTGCGCTGGCGCGGCAGATGGCCGAGCTCGGCCTGTTCGCGCTGAACGTGCCCGAGGCTTTCGGCGGCATCGGCGCCGGCGCGGTCGAGACCCTGATCGTGATGGAAGGCCTCGGCCGCGGCCTCGTGATCGAGCCCTATGTCGCCAGCGCCGTGATCGCGCCGCGCCTTCTCGCCGCCTTCGGCAGCGAGGCGCAGAAGGATCGTTTCCTCGGGCCGATCGCCGAGGGCCGGCTGCGCTTCGCGCTCGCCGCGCTCGAGCCGCAGGCGCGCTGGGACCTGGACAAGGTGCACGCGCGCGCGGTGCGCCGCGACGGCGGGTGGCAGCTCGACGGCGCGAAGGCCGTGGTGCCGCACGGCGACAGCGCCGACTGGCTGATCGTCACTGCCGACACCGGCCAGGGCCTGGCGCTGATGCTGGTCGACGCCAGGGCATCCGGCGTCGCGATCGACGGCTACACGACCATCGACGGCCAGCGCGCCGCCGAGATCCGCCTCCAGGGCGCCGCAGTCGACGACGCCTGCGTGATCGGCGAGCCCGGCCAGGGCCTGGAACTGGCCGACTGGGCGACCGACCAGGGCCTGGCGGCACTCGCCGCCGAGGCGGTTGGCGCGATGGCGAAGCTCACCGAGCTGAGCTGCGAACACCTCTCGACGCGCAGGCAGTTCGGCGTGCCGATCGGCAGCTTCCAGGCGCTGCAGCATCGCGCCGCGGACATGCGCATCGCCGTGGAGCAGGCGCGCGCGTTGGCGCTGATGGCCGCGGCACACGTCGAGTCGCCGGAGCGCGCGTTGCGCCGCCGTGCTGCCTCGGCGGCGAAGGCGATGGCCGGACGCTCCGGGCGCTACGTCGGCCAGCAGGCCACCCAGCTTCATGGCGGCATGGGCATGACCGACGAGCTGGCCTCAGGCCACTATTTCAAACGACTGACCGCGATCGACATGACCTGGGGCAACTCGGAACACCACGTCGAACGCTACGGAGAACTGCTGTGACCGAAGCTGCCACCGAACGCCACCCCGAGGGCCGGATCGTCGTCGAGCGGCGCGGGCCGATCCTGCTGATGGGCGTGGACCGCGTCGAGAAGCGCAACGGCTTCACGCCGCGCATGTTCCGCGAGCTCGGCGAGGCCTACACGCTGCTGGAGAACGCGCCGGACCTGTTCGTCGGCCTGCTGTATGCGAAGGGAGACCATTTCAGCGGCGGCGTAGACCTGCCGCTGATGGCCGAGTACCGCAAGGCCGGCTCGCCCTACGTGCCGCTGAACCTGGTCGACCCGGGCCAGCTGCGCGAGCCCTATCGCACGAAGCCGGTGGTCGCGGCGATGCAGGGCATCTGCTTCACCATCGCGATCGAGTTGATGCTCGCCGCCGATGTCGTGTTCGCCGCCGACAACTGCCGCTTCTCGCAACTCGAGGTGAAGCGCGGCATCATGCCCGGCTACGGCGGCTCCTTCCGCTTCATCGAACGCGCCGGCTGGGGCAACGCGATGAAGTGGCTATTGACCGGCGACGAGTTCGACAGCGCCGAGGCGCTGCGGCTCGGCCTGGTGCAGGAAGTCGTGCCCGCCGGCGAGCAGTTCGAGCGCGCCCTCGCCTATGCGCAGCGCGTGGCCGAACAGGCGCCGCTCGCGGTGCAGTCCACGATCGAGAACGCGCGCCTGGCGCTCGGGCAGGGCTGGATGCACGCGGCGACGCATGCCACCGCGAAGAACACCTTCCTGTACGGCACCGAGGACGCCGCCGAGGGCCGCAAGTCCTTCGCCGAGAAGCGCACGGCAAAGTTCGCCGGCAGGTGAGCACCATGTTTCGCAACGACCTGCTCGCGGGCAAGAAGATCCTCATCACCGGCGGCGGCACCGGGCTCGGCAAGAGCATCGGGCGCCACTATCTCGAACTCGGCGCGCACCTGGTGATCTGCGGCCGTCGGCTCCAGGTGCTCGACGCCACCGCCGAAGAGTTCCGCGCCGAGCTGCCCGGTGCGCGCGTCGACACGCTCACTTGCGACGTGCGCGATGCCGAACAGGTCGAGGCGATGATGGAGCACATCTGGCAGAGCGGTGCGCTCGACGTGCTGGTCAACAACGCCGCGGCCAACTTCATTGCGCGCAGCGAGCGGCTCTCGGCGCGCGCCGTCGACGCGGTGCTCGGCATCGTGCTGCACGGCAGCTTCTACTGCACGATCGCCGCCGGCCGGCGCTGGATCGAGGCCGGCCACCCGGGCAACGTGATTAGCACCGTCTCGGCGCCGGTGATCACCGGCCAGGCCTTCACCGCGCCGTCGGCGGCGGCCAAGGCCGGCGTGCTCGCGATGACGCGCAGCCTCGCGGTCGAATGGGGCCCCCAGGGCATCCGCCTGAATTGCGTGGCGCCGGGGCTGTTCCCGACACCCGGTGCCTGGGAGCAGCTCTTTCCGCCCGGCAGCCAGGTCGAAGCGCAGGAGCGCGGCGTGCCGCTGCGGCGTCTCGGCGAGCACCGCGAGCTGTGCGACCTGTATGCCTACCTCGCGGCCGACGGCTCGGGCTACATGACCGGCGACCTGATCGTCATGGATGGCGGGCGCTGGATGCAGGGCGCCGGCGGCCCGACCTTCCGCGCAATGCAGGACTGGAACGACGCGCAATGGGAAGCGATGCGCAAGAAATGAAAAGGAAGCAACATGTCTGACTCCACCCTCGCCGCAGGCCCGCTGAGCCTCGCCGGCAAGACCGCCGTCGTCACCGGGGCCGGCAGCGGCATCGGCCAGGCGATCGCCGAGCTGTTCGCGCGCGCCGGTGCCAAGGTCGTCGTCGCCGACATCCAGGCCGACGGCGCCGAAACCACCGCAGCGGGCATCCGCGCGGCCGGCGGCCAAGCCATCGCGGCGACGGCCGACGTGTCGCAGGACACGCAGGTCGCCGCGATGCTCGACCGCGCGATCGCCGAGTTCGGCAGCCTCGACGTGCTCGTCAACAACGCGGGGATCTTTCCGAAGAAGCCCTTCCTCGAGGTCGACGCCGCGTTCTGGGACAAGCTGCACGCGGTGAACCTGCGCGGCACCTTCCTGTGCCTGCGCGAGGCGATCAGGCGCATGCAGGCGCAGGGGAACGGCGGCGCGATCGTCAACATCTCGTCGGTGTCGTCGATGCAGGCGGTCGTCTATCACAACGCCACTTACAACGCGTCGAAGGCCGGCGTGAACAGCCTCACCAAGACCACCGCGCTGGAGTTCGCCGCCGACGGCATCCGCGTCAACGCCGTGCTGCCCGGCGGCACGCTGACGCCCGGCGCCAAGGCCGCCAGCAGCGATGGCGTCGACATCAAAGGGCCGATCATGGGGCCGGGCCGCATCCCGCTCGGCAAGATGGGCGACCCGGAAGATATCGCGATGGCGGCGCTGTTCTTCGCCAGTCCGGCGTCGCGGCTGGTCACCGGCCAACTGCTCGCGGTGGACGGCGGCTTCCAGGTGAGCTAGTGCCTCCTGAAGCGCCGCTGCCGCAGGTGCCGCTCAGCCGCCTGCTGGCACGGGCCGTGATGGCGCGGCCGCTGACGCGCCTGCACTTCTACACCGAGGCGGGTCACATCGCGATGACGACCTCCGGCCTGCTGCAGGCCGGCCGCCGGCTCGCCCGCGGATTGCGCGCGATCGGGCTGAAGGCCGGCGACGCGATCGCGGTGCAGATGCCGACCCGGCACGAGACCGCGGTGCTGTACCTCGCCGCATTCGAGATCGGTGCGGTGCTGGTGCCGATCGTGCACATCTATGGGCCGGCCGAGGTCGGCTTCATCTTGCGCCAGTCGCGCGCACGCCTGCTTGAGGTGCCAGAGCGATGGCGCGGCATCGATTTCCTGGAACGCGTGGAGGCGCTCGGCGCGCTGCCCGACCTGGAACAGGTGCTGGTGCTCGGCGAGCGGGCGCCGCGCGGCGGCATCACCTGGCAGGCGCTGCAGCAGGCCGCCGAAGCCGATGCCTCGACAGCTGCCGCCGAGTGCATCGCGCCGCAGGACACCTGCCTGCTCCTGTACACCTCCGGCACCACTGCCGCGCCCAAGGGCGTGAAGCACACGCACCAGACGGTCGGCGCCGAGTGGCAGATCCCGTTCATCGACGACGCCCCCGCCACCGCCGCGCAGCCCGGCGGCAACGGGCCCTACTTCACCCCCTTTCCGGCTGGCCACATCGCCGGCTTCAATTTCCTGCTGCGGCCCTTCGTCACCGCCACCGAGATGGTGTTCGTCGATCGCTGGGACGCGGCCGTCGCGGCCGAGCTGATCGAGCGCCACCGCGTGCGGCTGTCCGGCGGCACGCCGTTTCACCTGCAGGGCCTGCTCGATGCGGCGCGGCGCGCCGGCCGCGACCTCTCGTCGCTCGTCGCCTACGGGCTCGGCGGCACCGGCGTGACGCCCGACCATGTCGAGGCGGCCGCGCGCGCCGGCATCGCCGCGAGCCGCTCGTACGGCCTCACCGAGCACTCCACCGTCAGCCTCGGCTGGCGCGAGATGCCGCTCGCGCAGCGCGCCGGCACCGACGGCCGCCTGCAGCCCGGCAGCGAAGTGCGCATCGTAGACGACCGGGAGCGCGAGCTTGCGCACGGCCAGGAGGGCGAGATCCTGACACGCGGACCCGAGCTCTTCGTCGGCTACACCGACGCGTCGCTCGACGCGCATGCCCGCAGCGCCGACGGCTGGTTCCGCACCGGCGACATCGGCCGGCTGGACGCCGCGAACTGCCTGACGATCACCGACCGCAAGAAGGACATCGTGATCCGCGGCGGCGAGAACATCTCGTCGCAGGAGGTGGAGCGCGTGCTGGCCACGCACCCTTCGGTGCGCGACGCCGCCGTGGTGGCGCAGCCCGACGCGCGCTACGGCGAGAAGGTGTGCGCCTTCGTCGTGCTCGCCGATGGCGCCTCGCTGGACCTGGACGCAGTACGGCGCCATTTCGCGGCCGCCCGCGTCGCGCGCCAGAAGACGCCCGAGGGCTTGCACGTCGTCGGCGAGCTGCCGCGGACCGCGTCGGGGAAGGTACGCAAGGACGAGTTGCGGGAGCGGCTGCGCTGAGCCGGGGCAAGGCCCCCGATCAGGCGCCGCGCCGTGCCGACACGCCGATGCCGGCAGCGCCCTGCGCGGCCGCATGCGCCGGCCGCGCCGGCCGCGGCGGCAGCGCCCAGGCGACCAGCGCGCACAGGAGGCACGCACCCGTGATCGCCGTCATCGTCCAGAGGTAGGCGTCGGCGCTCGGATAGGCCGCATGCGGCTGCGTCTCGCCGCGCACCACCGCCAGCGCGAGCAGCACGCTGGCGGCCTGCGTGCCGATCGCGGTGCCGAGCGTGCGCACCACCTGCGACAAGCCGACGAACTCGCTGGTGCGCTCGGCGGGCACCACCTCCACCAGCAGGTTCGGCACCGCCGACATCAGCATCGCCCCGCCGAGCGAGGCCAGCATCACCCACCCCACGAGCATCCAGGCGGTGGAGTGCAGCGCGGTCAGCCCGATCCAGCCGGCCAGGATCATCAGGCTGCCGAGCCGCGCAGCGCTGCGGGCGCCGTTCCGCGCCGCGAGGTGGCCGCCCCACGGCGCGCCGAACAGGCCCATGAAGTTCGACGGCAGCTTCAGCAGGCCGGCCATCGTCGCGCTCAGGCCCAGGCCGATGCCGGTCCACGGCGGCTGCTGCGCGAGGCCCATCAGCACCAGCATGGTCTGCGAAGTGCCGAGCCCGAACAGGAACATCAGGCCGATCGGCAGGCCGACCTCGCGCGTCGCGATGCGGCGCACGTCGATCATCGGCTGCGGGTGCCGCCACTCGTGGCGCCACCACGCGGCCAGCAGCAGCACGCCGCCGGCCAGCGCGGCCAGCGTCGCGACGTCGCCGAGCCCGTGCGCCCTCAGCCGCGACACGGCCCACAGCAGCGCGGCCACCGCAGGGGCGTAGAGCATGCCGCCGATCCAGTCGATCCGCGCGCCGCCAGCGGCGGCCGCCGACGCCGGCACCCAGCGCGCGACCAGCACCATCGCCACGATGCCGTGCACCGCACCGAACCAGAACATGGTGCGCCAGCCGGCGTGGTCGACCAGCAGCCCGCCGAGCAGCAGCCCGGCGCCGGCGCTGAAGGTCGCCATCGCGGTGAGCCAGCCGACCGCCACCGGCACGCGCTCGGCCTGCAGGCGCTCGCGCACGATGCCGATGGCCAGCGGCAGCAAGGCCGCCGACATTCCCTGCAGCGCGCGGCCGCAGATCAATCCCGGCAGCCCGCTCGACAGGGCGCTGACCAGCGATCCGCACGCCGAGCACGCCAGCATCGCGAGCACCAGGCGCTTGCGCCCGAACAGGTCGCCCAGCCGCGACGACAGGCCCGCCGAGACCGATCCGACCAGCAGGTAGGCAGTGATGAGCCAGCCCACGCCGGCCGGATCGCCGAAGTCGCGCATCAGTGTCGGCAGGGCCGCGTAGATCATGCTGACCTCGAACGAGCTGATGATCTCCGCGAACACCAGCGCAACGACGATCGAATGGCCGCGGCCGGCGCCGCCGACGGGCAGCGCCCCCGATGAGCTCACGCGTGCGCCGCGGTGGCCGCGGGCAAGACGGTCGTGCCCCGCTGCTTCACATCGCGCAGCAGGAAGTGCGACAGCGCCGGAATCAGCACCAGCGCGCCGATCATGTTCCACAGAAACATGAAGGTCAGCAGGATGCCCATGTCGGCCTGGAACTTGATCGGCGACCAGGCCCAGGTCACGACGCCGGCGGCCATCGTCACGCCGATCAGCGCGACGACCTTGCCGGTGAATTCGAGCGAGTGCTTGTAGGCCTCGCGCAGGCTGCCGCCGCGACGCTGCACCGCGAGCTGCACCGACAGCAGGTACAGCGCATAGTCGACGCCGACGCCCACGCCGAGCGCGATGACCGGCAGCGTCGCGACCTTCACGCCGATGCCCATCAACACCATGATCGCCTCGCACAGGATCGACGTGATCATGAGCGGCACCAGCGCCACCACCACCGCGCGCCACGAGCGGAAGGTGATGAAGCACAGCAGGGTCACCGCGATGTAGAGCACCACGTGCATGATGTAGAACGACTGGCGCACGACGATGTTGGTCACCGCCTCGATGCCGGCCGGGCCGGCCGCGGGCAGGAACTCCGCGCCGGGCCGGCTGTGCGTCGCGGCGAAGCCCTCCACCGCCTTCAGCACGCGGTCGAGCGTGTCGGCGCGGTGGTCGCTCAGGTAGGCCGTGACGGCGAACAGCGAGCAGTTCGGGTTCATCGCGTCCGGGTTGTCCTGGATCACGCGGTTGGCCGCCGGGCCGAGGATGCGCGGGTCTCGCGCCAGCGTGTTCCACTTGAAATAGCCCTCGCTCGACGCGGCGACCCCGCGCTTGGTCTGCTCGGCGAAGGAGGTCACCGCCTTCACGCCCTGCACATGCTCGAGCTCCCAGCCGAGGCGTTCGGCCTCGACCAGGCCCTCGTAGCGGTCGCACGCACTCTTCGGCGTCTTCACGATGACCGCGAACTGGTCGCTCGACAGGCCGTAGTGGCGCGCGATGTAGGCGTTGTCGAGGTTGTAGCGCGAATCGCGGCGCAGCTCCGGCGCGCCTTCGTCGAGGTCGCCGATCTTCAGCCCCGTGCGCAGGCTCAGCGCGCCGGCCCCCAGCAGCGCCGCCGCCACGATCGCGACGAGCGCGAAGCGCCGCTCCGTCAGCCGCTCCAGCGCGGTCCACACGCGGCCCATCGCGGAGCGCCCGGTCTGCTCGGCCGCGTCGGCATTCAACGAGCGCTGCGCGGCCTTGGGGCTGACGCCGGTGTATGACAGCAGCACCGGAATCAGCACCAGCTTCGTGAAGATCAGCCCGGTGACGCCGATGCTGGTCATCACCGCCAGGTCGCGGATCACCGGGATGTCGATGATGATCAGCACCATGAAGCCGACCACGTTGGTCAGCAGCGCCGTCAGGCCGGCCAGGAACAGGCGGCGGAAGGTGTAGCGCGCGGCGACGTACTTGTGCGTGCCGCGCCCCACGTCCTGCATGATGCCGTTCATCTTCTGCGCGCCGTGCGACAGGCCTATCGCGAACAGCAGGAAGGGCACCAGGATCGAATACGGATCGAGCTCGTAGCCGAGGATCTGCAGCAGGCCCATCAGCCACATCACGCCGACCACCGCGGTGACGACCAGCACCACGGTGCTGCGCAGGCATCGGGTGTAGAGGAACACGAACAGCGCCGCGATCGCGACCGAGATCGCGAAGTAGGAGATCACCGTCGCGAGGCCCTCGATCAGGTCGCCGACGAGCTTGCCGAAGCCGACGATGTAGACGCGGAACTTGCCCGTGCCCTTGGCGCGCACCTGCTCCTCAAGGGCGCGCGACAGCTTCAGGTAGTTGATCGGCTCGCCGCTGTCGGCATAGCGGTCCAGCAGCGGCACGACGATCATCGACGAACGCTGGTCGTCGCTGATGATGCGGCCGGCTGCGCCCGAGCGTGCGATGTTGGCCTTCAGCGCCTCTATCTTGGCCGGCGAGCCGTCGAAGCGCTCGGGCATCACCGGGCCGCCGCGCATGCCCTCCTCCGTCACCTCGCCCCATCGCAGCACCGGCGTCCACAGGGACTTGAGCCACGGCCGGTCGACGCCCGGCATGATGTAGAGCGCATCGTTGATCGACGCGAGGAACTTCAGGTACTCGGGGTCGTAGATGTCGCCCTGCGTGTTCTCGACCACCACCCGAAGCTGGTTGCCCAGCCCGCGCAGCTCGGTCTTGTTGTCGAGGTAGTTCTGGATGTACGGATGCGAGCGCGGGATCATCCGCTCGAAGTTGGCGTTGATCGTCAGCTGCGTGGACCGCCAGCCGAGGAAGATCGACACCAGCGCGAAGACGATGAGGATCACCCGGCGGTGATTGAAGATGAGCCGTTCGAGCGCATTGCCGGAGCGCGGGTCGAAGCGGGAGGGATCGGGGATGACCTCGAAGGTCTCGCTGCTGATGTTCATGTATCACCTCGCCGCCGGCGCCATCGCCAGCCGCTGCACGCCGGACGGGCCGGCGACGAGCAGCCAGTCCGTTTCCATCGAGACCACGTCGAAGGCCGCGCCCAGGCCCGGCATCGGCGCCATCGGCACGAAGCTGGCGCCGAGCCCGGCGCCGATCAGCACCTCGCCCGCCTGCGTCACCAGCACCAGCCGTCCATCGGGCAGGAGCACGCCACTGTTGAGGGCCGCGTGGGTGCCGGTCGCGAGCGCCTTCCAGCTCGCGCCTGCGTCGGTCGAGCGCCAGGCCGTGCCGCGCAGGCCGAGTGCGACGATCGCGTCCTTCGAGGCCGCCATGCCGAACCAGGTGCCGGGATACGGCGTTTCGATGCGCACGAAGCGTCCGGCTGCCGCGTCCAGGCGCATGACCAGGCCGAGCTCGCCGACGATCACCACCTGGTCGCCGGCCTGGCGGATGGCATGCAGCGAATAGCCGTCGCGGTTATCGGTGCGGTCGAGCCACGGCTCCCAGGTCGCGCCGCCGTCGGCCGTGTGCAGGATCAGGTTGAACTGGCCGACCACCCAGCCTTCGCGCTCGTCGCGAAAGTGCACCGCGAGGAAGGGCCGGGTCGGCCCCTCCTCGGCCATGCGCTTCGCCTCGTCGCGCGCCCGCGCAACCGTCGGATCGCCAGCAGCGCCCTTCTTGTCGTAGTACGAGACCATCATCGCTCCGAGACTGCGGCCGTCGAGCACGCGGCGCCAGTTCAGCCCACCGTCGGTGCTGCGCAGCACCACGCCGTCGTGGCCCACCGCCCAGCCCTGTGTCGAGGACGGAAACTGCACCGCGAGCAGGTCGGTGCTGACCGGCGCGGGACGCTGCTCCCAGGTCTTGCCGCGGTCGGCGGAGCGCAGGATGTGGCCGCGCGGGCCGACCGCGACGACATGCTCGGCATCGACCACCGCCAGCGCATAGGCCGGCGCGCGAAGCGAACGCGGCGTCATGCGCGCCGGCGCATCCAGCGGATCGACGAAAGCAGCGGGTGCGGGCGGCCCGGCCGCCGCGGCGACCACGATCGACGCCCAAAGGCAGGCCGCGATCGTCGCGAGGGCTCTCAGCTGCGGCATGGCACGAGCGGAGGACAAGGCACCCTGGGCCACTCTCGCGTGCACTCAGCGCTGGGTCCGGCGTGCCAGGCCTTCGGGGCTGTAGAACGCGTCGGCATCGACCGTGTCGATGTCCACGAACAGGCCCTTGTAGCCCCCGAGGATCGAGGAGTTGTACCAGGCCCCGGTGCCGAAGTCGAAGTAGAAGGTGCCGCCCTGCACCATTGCCTGCTTGTCGTAGGCCCAGACCGTCGGATTCAGGATGCCGCGCGAGAGCTTGCCGGTGGCATCCCAGGCGTCGACCACCACCGCGCCGGGGATGTCCTCGTCGAGATAGAAGCGGCGCTTCGCGGCCACGTGGCGCGCACCGGGCTTGAGCGTGGCGTCGATCACGGTGACGCGGTGCAGCTCCCAGCGCATCGCGTCCGGGTTCGGGTGCCCCTTCATCAGGATGTCGTCGGGCTTGGAGGCCAGGTACTTGTAGGCGTTGTACGGGATCAGCATCTCCTTGGTGCCGCCCAGCTTCCACTCGAAGCGGTCGAGCCGGCCCGAGAACGCGTAGATCTCGTCGTACAGCATGGCCCCGGCGGCGGTGGCGACCGGAAAGTCGTAGCTCGCGTCCGGCGACAGCCGCACGCGGCGCTGGCCCGGCGTGTAGGCCCAGGTCTTGTCGGGCTGCGCCACCGGATTGATGAACTTGCGCTGCAGGTTGCCTTCACCGGTGATCCGCGCCGGTGCGGTGTAGATGTTGTTGTTCATGAGGTACTGGCCGCCCTTGGCGTAGAACTCCTCGGCGCTCAGCTTCGGGTTGAAGTAGTCGTTCTGGTTGCGGTTGTTCACCTCGGCCGTCATGACCTTGTTGCCGCCGCCATCCACGTACCAGGCCTGGCCGTAGGTCCACGAAGACGCGCCCTTGTTCGTCAGTATCAGGTTCCACATCCCCTCCTGCCCGGTCTTGGGAGCCGGGAAGGGCATGCCGCCGAAGCAGCCGGTCACCGCTTCGCCGTCCTCGATCGCCTTGCAGCGGCCGGCGGCGTTCTTGCGGGTGTTCTCGACGTACCACGCCGAGTAGTTGGCCGGCCGGCGTGTCGGGTAGACATCGATGCGGAAGCTCGGGTAGCGCTTCAGCAGTTCCTTCGTCGCCTCGGAGAGCTTGTCGGCGTGCTGCGCCATGTTGGCCGCGGTCACGGTGTAGAGCGGCTTGTCGGCGGCATAGGGGTCGACCCAGAAGCCCGAGTCCTTCTTGAAGCCCGGCGGACTGGTGCTGGCCGGAAGGCCGCCGTCCCAGGCCGGAATGCTGCCGTCCTTGCTGGCCGCCTTCAAGGCGCCCCAGGGCAGGCGATCGCCGTCCTCGGCGTTGGCTGCGGGAACGAAGCTCGCGCCGATGCCGAGGCACAGCGCGGCGGTTGCAATGTGTCGAATGTTCATCTCGATTCCTTCCAAAGTGCTCAGAACGCGGTCTGGTAGGTGAAGCTCACGTAGTTGCGATCGCGGAAGTTCGCCAGGCCGGAGGCGAAGAACGGCGCTGCGCCGGGGCCGGTGGCAAGGTTGCCGGTCTTGCCCCCGCGTGCGGTGTAGGCCAGGTCGAACTGATGCTTGTACTTGCCGGCCAGGTACTCGATCCGGATGCCCGGACGGATCAGCCACGACCCCTTGGGCGTGACGCCGGCGCCGACTGCGGCGGCATTGCCCGACAGGCCGTAGGTCACGAACAAGGGCGCCGAGATGTCGACGCTCGGGAAGACCTGCTGCCACGTCGGCGTGAACGACAAGGCGATGCTGGCGGCGTTGCGCGTCGAGCAGCCGCGCAGCACCAGGTTGTTGGTGCAGGCGGGGTTGCCGCCCTCGCCGTTGTAGAGATTCGCGCCGCTGGTGATCTTCTGCAGGTGCATGGCATCGAACTGCAGCGCGATCGAACCCGAGTCGAAGAGCGCGTTCTTGTTGATGGTGGAAACGCCGCTCATCAGGAAGTGGACCGTGTTGCCGCGCGGGCCTTCCATTCCGGGGTCGTTGATGAGGCCGGGGAAGGTGCCGAACGCGAAACCGCTGCGCACGTTCAACGGCATCTTGCGTCGGTAGTTCAGCTCGATACCGGTGCCCCAACCGCCGAGCAAGGTGTTGTAGGTCAGGCCGATCAGCTCGATGTCCTTCGCGTAGACGGCACGGCCGATGCGCGAGCCGTTGGGACCGACCGCGATCTGGCTCAGCCAGCTCGGTGTCTTGTCGTCGAAGCGGCGCAGCCAGAGGCCGAAAGCGTCGCCCTCGAGCTTCTCCGGCGACCACTTCAGGCCCAGCGCCACATCGCCCTTGTCGCCCTGGAACGACTCGCCGCGCCGCACGGCCGGGTTGGAAATGAACGGCGGGCCTTCGAGCGCGGTGTCGTTGACCTGCCAGAAAGTGCCGCCTTCGGAAATGCGCGAGGAGCGGAATTCAGCCGTGTACTGGCCCATCAGCGAGAACTGGTTGTTGAGCTGCCAGGTGGCGCCGACCTGGCCGATCGGCAATGCCGTTTCCTTGGCCGAGGCACCCGGGCTCAGGTCCGACTTGCGGCCGTCGTTGGGCGCCATCGAGTAGGACACGCTGCCGCCGTTGCCGAACAGGAATTCGCCGGGCAGCCAGGCGAAGCGGCCGGCCTTCAGGTTCAGCGAGGTGCCGCCGATGTCGAGGTTGCCCCAGGCGAAGGCATCCATGAACTCGGCGGACGGGCCCTTGTAATAGCGGTCGATGTAGGGCGTGAACTCGTTCCGCGCATAGTTCGGAACGGTCGCGAAGCGCGGGTCGCTGCGGCTCCTGTCGGGGAAATTGTTGTCGTACCAGCCTGCCGCGCTGAGGCGCAAGCCCATGTTCTTCTTATAGTTCAGGTCGAACTCGGTGTAGACATCGAAGCGCGACAGTGCCGTGTCGTTCTTGCCGAACAGCCAGTTGCCCTCGTCCACCGCCGGCGAGTTGACGAGCCGGAGATCACGTTCGCCGGTACGCATCGCCGCGTTGTATCGCAGCGTGGTGTCGAGCGTCAGCTCCAGGTCGGGCGAGCCGGTGTCGATCTGGAAGGCGGCCGCAGGCGCGGCCATGGCCACTGCCGCGCTGATGCAGGCCGCCTTCAAGGCGCGTTCGCCGCGCGGAGTGCGGCGGCGAATCCCTCGGTCTTTGTTCATCGAGTCTCCAGTTTTGTACGAATGGGGAACCGGCCGGGCCGGCGTGTCGCGCCGCCTTGCGTTGGACGTTGCGTCATGCCAATACTCGAACAGTGTTCATATCGTTGCACAGGACCACTGGCACGTCAACCAACGACTATCAGTAGTTACCCGGTGATCCCGATCGGCCCGGCACCTGCAACGGCAGCGGCAACGGCGCCCCCGCGCGGTGTCGGCGCGGCAAGGCCATGGCGAGCAGCACGCCGGCGCCGGCGCAGGCGATGACGAAGGCGAAGGTGAGCAGATAGGCGCCCGGGCTTGGATGCGTACCGGAGCCCCGGGTCGCATCGGTCACCGTCGAGCTGGCCAGCAGCAAGGTCGCGAGCTGCGTGCCGATCGCGGTGCCCACGGTGCGCACGACGTGCGACATGCCGTTGATCTCGCTGGTGCGATCGGGTGGCGCGACCTCGACGATCAGGTTCGGGATCGCCGCATAGAGGATCGAGCCGCCGAGGGTGATCAGGAACGCGACCGCGACCAGCAGCCACACGGCGTCGTGATGCAGCAGCACGGCCACCCAGCCGGCGCAGATGACGGCGCTGCCGATCAGCGCCGCGCGCCGCGCGCCATGCCGGGCCGCGACATGCCCGCTCCAGGGCGCTCCGAACAGTCCCGCAACGCTGGCGGGCACCTTGATCAACGCGGCCAGCGTGGCCGTGAGGCCGAGGCCGATGCCGGTCCACGCCGGCTGCTGCGCGAGCAGCAGGATCACGAGCATCAGTTGCGCCGTGCCGAGGCCGAACAGCGCCATCAGTCCCATCGCCAGCCCGGTCTGGCGTTCGGCGAAGCGGCGCACGTCGATCATGGGCTGCGGGTGGCGCCATTCGTGGCGCACCCAGACCGCGATCGCTAGCAGGCCGGCCGCGATCAGCCCGAGCGTGACCGGATCGGCCGGCCCGCTGCCCTTCATGCGCGTGACGGCCCACAGCAGCAGCGCGACGCCGGGCGCGAAGAGCACGCCGCCGAGCAGGTCGAGGCGCCCCACCACGGCACGCCGCACCGAGGGCGGCAGCAGCCACGCGACCGCCACGATCGACAGCGCCGTCTGGGCGACCGAGAACCAGAAGATCCAGCGCCAGCCGGCATGATCGACCAGCCAGCCCCCGAGCAGGATGCCCGCGCCGGCCGTGAAGCTCGCCATCGCCGCGACCCAGCCGATGCCCACCGGCACGCGCTCCTTCGGCAGGTGCTCGCGGACCAGCCCGATGGTGAGCGGCAGCAGCGCCGCCGACATGCCCTGCACCGCGCGCCCGGCGATCAGCCACGGCAGGCTGGTGGCGAAGGCACCGATCAACGAGCCGGCCATCGCGAACACCAGCGTGAGGATCAGCAGCCTGCGCCGGCCGTACAGATCGCCCAGACGCGAGCTCAAGCCGGCCGAGACCGCGCCGACGAGCAGGAAGGCCGTGATCAGCCAGCCGACGCCGACCGGATCGCCGAACTCGCGCATCAGCGTGGCCAGGGCGCCGTACATCATGCCGACCTCGAAGGAGCTGTTCACCTCGGCGAACACCAGCACGGCGAGGATCAGCAGCCAGCGGCGGTTCTCGGCTGGCTTTGGGGGATCGAGCTTCACGAATGTCTCCTCGCGCCACGTCTCCGGGGCCCTTGTCACCTGCTTCCGGCAACCGTCGCAGAAAGCGATGGATCGGAAGGTCTAAGCCGGCCCGTCGAAGGGGCCCTCGACGCCGCCCTCCAACTGCTGCAGCAGGCGCCTCAGGCTGTTCGACAGCCCCCGGCGCTCGTCTTCCGGCAACGCCCGCACCGCCTTGAAGACCGGTGCCGGGTGCGTCATCAAGCGGTCCAGCGTCTGGTCACCGCGCGCCGTCATGCGGACCATCTGCCCGCGCCGGTCGAGCGGGTTGTCGACCCGTTCCACCAGTCCGCGCGCGACCAGCCGGTCGAGCCGCTTCTTCAGGCCCGGCAGCGAGATCCACAGCCGCTCCTTCAGCCCGGTGGGCGTGCTCTCGAAGGGCGGCCCCGTGCGTCGCAGCGCGCCCAGCACCATCACCTCGCCGGAATTCAGTCCTTGCGCAGCGGCCAGCGACGCGATGCTGCGCTCGATGTGATGCCCGAGGCGCGTCAGCCGCGCCAGGACCGCGAACACCTGGGGATCGACCTGCGGCCAGGCACGGCGCCAGCTCTCCAGGTTGGGCTGCACGACGTCGTCGTCCTCCGCCGCCGGCGCCACGGGCGCCAACGCCGGCGCCAGGCCCAGCGGCGCCGCGATGCGCGCGAGCACCGAAAGCTGCAGGTCGTCGGCCCGTTCGGCGCGCACGATCTGCGGCTGATGCACGCCCGCGCGCCGCGCCAGCTCGCGTTGCGACCAGCCCGCCGCGGTGCGCTTCTGCTTCAGCAACTCGGCCCATGAGGATCTGCTCCAGGTGTTTGGTTCGGTCATCGGTATGCCTGCTCGTTGATATCTTTCACGATATCAGCGAAGGCGCCGCGCGACCGCTCAGCCTTCGTCGTTGACCCAGCGCACGAAGCGGTTCAGCGGCAGGAAGCCGTCGTGCGAGATGCCCGCCTCGAAGGCCACCGCCTTGCCGAGCTCGACGATGCGCTGCACGCCGGCCGCAGCGAGCGCATCGCGCAACTCGGCCTTGCGCTCGGGCGGGTAGACGCCGACGGTCTGCGTCGCGACGTTGGCGCAGCCCACCGCCGAGGTGAGGCTCGTCACCGGCACTACGTTGACGACGCGGCCGTCCGGATGAAAGTCGACCTGCTCTTCCGAGCGGATCACGAGCCCGCGGCCCTCGTAGCCGCCCCAGACGCGGTAATGCGGCTCCATGCCGCGCAGGCCGTCGATCTCGTCGCGCAGCTCGGCCGACAGCGGGCTGCCGAGCGCCGAGCAGGTCTCGCGCTGCACGCCCAGCCGCGCCTGCAGCAGCGCGCAATAGCGATCGACCTCCTGGACCGAGCCCTCGACGAACTGCACCCGGCTCGACGCGCAGGCCTGCTGGTTCATGATCGTCGCGTCGGTCGCGGCGCGCTCGGCCACCTCGGCCAGCACGGCGTCGGAAGCGAAGGCCTCGCGGCCGATCAGCGAGATCGAGGTCTTCGGATCGAAGGCCACCAGCTCGAAGCCCGGGCCGATGTATTGCTTGACGCTGCGGATCGTGCTCTCGCCGCCCCAGGCCACCACCTTGTCGAAGAACTGCGGCCGGAACAACAGGCTCTCGACCTGGGCGTCGCCGCCGCGCCAGTAGGCGGCCGAGAACGAGCGCACCAGCGGATGGCCGGGCGCGACCGCCGCCATCGTGCGCAGGATCGCGGTGGCCGTGAAGAGATCGTTGGAAGGCAGCTTGATCAGGTGCACGCCCTTCGTCAGCGCGCCCCGCACCACCGACATCGCGGCCACGCCCGGCGCGTTGCCGGCGATCACGTGGATCAGCCGCGGCGGGAACGCGCGCATCCGGTGGGTGCGCCCGCTGGGCGTGTCGGCGATGACGCGCCAGCCGTCCAGCACATCGGTGCCGCCGAGCTCCTGCTCGACCTGGAACAGCATGCTGCGGCGGTCGAACAGACGGCCGAGGCCGGCATAGGAGCGCTGCAGCACGTCGCGCGGCAGCGGGCTCGTCCTCATGCTGAACTCGAGCGCCTCGGCGAGCAGCCCGTCGGGGTCGTGCTTCAGCCGCTCGCCGGTCGCCACGAGCAGGTCGATGATCTCGGCCAGCGGCGTGTCGAAGGCGGGGCCGGGCTCGCGGCGCGTCCACACCAGCGCGTTCAGGTCCAGCGCCGGGGTCGCGAAGCGCGCCTGCGGGCTGCCGTACTCGCGGGCCGCTCCGGTGACGACGCTGCCCTTCACGACGTGGCATACGGGGACCGCGGCACTCGCTATGGTGGTGGTCGTGTTCATGCAGCGATCGCTCCCCGGACATAGGCGTCGATGGTGCCGGCACAGCCGATGTGGTCGTCCTCGCCCGGCTGCGCGAAGCGCGTGATGTTGTCGAACAGCGTCGGCCCGCGGCGGCCGCAGGGGCAGCGCGGCTTCAGGTCGGCGCTCACCTTGTCGCCGGTGATGAGCCCGCCCCAGCGTCCTTCGTAGAGCAGGTCGAGGAAGGCGAAGCGGCCCTCGACCACGCCATCCTCGCCGTCCCGCGCCGTCAACAGGCGCTCGCCATCGCGATCGACGATCAGCCAGATCAGCGCCGGCGCGCGGTGGTAGCGCCCGGCCTCGCAGCGCGGCATCACCTGCGCGAGCTCGGTCATGCCGTAGTTGCCCGGGCGCACGACCTGGCCGAAGAAGCGGTCGACCTGCTCCTTGTAATCCGGCGGCAAGGGCACGCCCTTGATGCCGCCGCCGGCGTTGACCACGGTGTCGGGATGGAACGCGCCGTCGCCGATGCCGCGTTCGCGTGCGCGGGCGATCAGCGCCATGTACTGCGCCCACATGCCCGAGATCAGCATCGGCTCCGCGCGGCGGTCGAGGATCGTGTCGAGCAGCTTCAGCAAGCCCTCGCGCCCTTCGGCGCCCTTGCGCGCGGCCTCCTGCTCGAAGGCGGCGATCTCGTCGGGCGTCGCGCTGCCGTCGGCCATCTTCTTGCGCATCGCCGCCATCCGGCTGACATCGGCGATCCGCAGCGGCTGGTCGGTCAGCGCGAAGGTCTGCCCCGGCGTGCCGAAGTTCTCGAAGTTGAACTGGGCGGCCTCGGTCGCGCTGCTCGTGCCCCTGGACGGGCCGAGCCAGAACACCGTGCGATCCGCATTCGCGCGCACGTACGGCCAGCCGACCGAGTACTTGAAGTGCCGCCTCTTCAGGTCGTTGTCGCCCACCGTGTGGTTCAGGAACGAGCACTTGCCAGACGAACCGCTGGTCGCAAGCACCCGGTGGCCGGCCTCCCACAGGCGCGCGAGCCAGTCGTCGACGTCCTTCACGCCGTCGACGTCCACGCCGGTGGTGTCGGCCACCGACAGCGTGTTCAGCCACTGCAGCATGCGGCCCCACTGCGCCTTCTCGACGAAGGACGGCGGGTAGGACTTGTAGACCGTGTGCGCGAACAGCAGAGGAACCAGGTCTTCCAGCTTGCCGATGCGCTCGATGCCGGCGTCCTCGGCGCGGCGCGCGAGCAGCGGGATCTGCGCCTTGCGCTCCTCGAACAGCTCCTGCGCCGCCCGAAGCTGCAGTGCCTCGACGTCGGAGGTCGGCAGGTCGTAGGCGAGGTTCGGGTCGAGGATCATGTCGACCAGTTGCTGGCGGATCGGTGTCATGCTGCCCTCCTCACCGGCCTGGCTCGATGGCCGTGGCGACCGACACGCTCTCCCACTCGGCGAGCTGCTTCATCCTCGCTTCGTAGGCCCCGCGCAGCATGCCGACCGCGTCGGCACCGAGCACCAGCCGCAGCGGCGGCTGCGGCGCCTCCAGCGCCTGGATGATCGCGGCCGCCGCCTTGGCCGGGTCGCCCGGCTCGTGGCCGTGGTAGTGGCCGATGTGGTCGCGCGCCTTGTGCGCAGGCGTGCCGGCGTAGGCGTCGATCCGGAGCGCCGCCTGGCGCTGCGAGCCGCCGGCGAACTGCGTGCGGAAGCCGCCCGGCTCGACGATCGTCACGCGAATGCCGAAGGACGCCAGCTCGGTCGCCAGCGCCTCGGTCGCGCCTTCCAGCGCGAACTTCGAGGCGGCATACAGGCCGCAGGCGGGAAAGCCGATCACGCCGGCAACCGACGCGACATTGAAGATGTGCCCGGCGCGCCGCTCGCGCAGGTGCGGCAGCAGCGCACGCACGACCGCGAGCGGGCCGAACAGGTTGGTGTCCATCACCTGCCGCCCTTCGGCATCGGACACTTCCTCGATCGCGCCGAACAGGCCGTAGCCGGCGTTGTTGACCAGCACGTCAATCGTGCCGGCGAGCTTCAGGGCTTTCTGCACGGCCGGTTCAACCGCCTCGATCCGCGTCACATCGAGCAGCAGCGCATGGGCGCGGCCGGGCGCGAGTTGCTCGAAGCGATCGGCCTGCACAGGCTGGCGCACAGTGCCGACGACGGTGTCGCCGCGCGCGAGCGCGGCCCGGGCGAGCTCGAGGCCGAAGCCGCTCGAGACGCCGGTAATGAGCCAATTTGCCATCTCAGGATCTCCTTCGATCGTTGCTGGCGAAGCGTTCAACTATGTTTACATCGTTCTGTTTTTTATTATCTTGGTGAATCTTCGATGGCGCCACTTCCAGCCGCAACCGGGTTTACCCGAGCTTGATGACGTGGGGACGCGCTCCGTGACAGGCCCGAATCCGCAGGCCCATTCCGCTTGATATGTTTATCAATATCAACCGAGCTCAGGCGCTGCCCGCGCCAGCGCGGGCGGAGAGCTCGTCGTGGATCTGTTTCGCAGCCGCGAGCCCGCCGTCGAAGTCCGCGGCGCGTACAGCCCATTCGACGACGTCGATGCAACGCAAAGCGGCTTGCCTTGGCACGGCTGCAGCGGCCAGTCTGGCGCGACACGCGGCAATCGCCTCGGCCGCGCCGGTGCGCTCGAGCGGCCGGTGGCGCAGCAGCGCCGACGCCGGCGGCCGGCCCGGCTCCAGCGCCGCGGCGAACGCGCGGGCGGCAGCCAGCGGGTCGGCATCGCACAAGCGAGCGAACAAGGGCGTCTCGGCGTAGCGATCGGCGCGCACCGGCTCGGCCGCGAGGATCAGCGCGAGCGCGCGCCTCACGCCGACCGCACGCGGCAGGCGCTGCGACCCGCTCGGCGGCACGACGCCGTGCTTCAGCTCGGGCAGCGCGATGCGCGCGTCGCGCTGTGCGATGCGGTAGTGGCAAGCGAGCGCGAGCTCGAAGCCGCCGCCGACCGCGAAGCCGTGGATTGCCGCGATCACCGGCTTCGTGCACGCCTCGATGCGCGGGAACAGGTGGGCCGACAGGGCCGGCCACTGTCGCTGCAACGGCGAGTGCAGCTCGGCATAGTCGCCGCCGGCCGAGAAGCCGCGGCCGGCGCCGCCGATCACGATCGCCCGCACCGTAGCATCGGCATCCGCCGCCTCCAGCGCCTGCCACAGCGCGAGCCGCATCGGGTGCGAGAGGCTGTTCACCGGCGCATGCTCGAGCACGAGCTGCAGCACGCCGCCGTCACGCAAATGCTCGGAGCGCACCCGGGTCATGGTCGCGGTCTTCAGTAAGTGACGAGATGTTCCAACTACCGGCCTTCGAAGCGCGGCGCGCGTTTCTCCAGGAACGCACGCACCGCCTCGGCATGGTCGGCACTGGCCATGGCCGCGGCCTGGAACTCCACCTCGCTGCGGATCGCCGCATCGAGACTGTCCACGCCTTGCGCCAGCGCGTTCTTCAGCAGCGCGTTCGCCACCGGCGGCAGCGCCGCGTATTCGTGCGCCACCGCAAGCGCTTGCGGCAGCGCCCCGCCGGACTCGGCGAGCTCGTTGGCCAGGCCGATCCGGTGCGCCTCGGCGCCGTCGAACACCCGCGCGAGGCCGAGGATCTCGCGGGCCTTCGCACGACCGACCCGGTGCTGCAGGCTCCACAGCGCGCCCATGTCCGGCATCAGGCCCACCTTGACGAACGCGGCACCGAACTTCGCGTCTCGCGCAGCGACCACATGATCGGCGAGCGAGGCGATCGACAGGCCCGCGCCCATCGCCGAGCCCTCGACTGCCGCAACCACCGGCTTCGGCCCCAGTGCGATGAGCCGGATCAGCGCGCTCACCAGCTGCCAGCGCTCGCGGTTCTCGAGCAGCGTGCGCGCTTCCATCTCGCTGATGTCGCCGCCGGCGCAGAAGTGTCCGCCGGCGCCGGTGAGCACGATCGCGCGCACCTCGGCATCGGCCATCGCCGCTTCTAGCCGCTCGCGAAGCTGGGTGCGCATCTGCAGGCAGTAGGCGTTGCGGCGCGCCGGGAAGTTCAGCGTCAGCACCGCGACCGCACCCTCGCGCGCGAGCGGCACCATGTCGTCGGGGCGATCGACGGCTTTGCTCATCGCATCACCGCCCTTCGAAGCGCGGCTCGCGCTTCTGCTGGAAGGCCGCGAGCGCCTCCTTGCAGTCCTCGCTCAGGCGGCAGCGGATCATGTTGCGCGCCTCGAGGTCGAGCACCTGCTGCAGCGTCTGGTGCGCGGCGGCGTGGACGTTCTCCTTGATCGCCCGCCAGGCGAGCGCCGGCCCGTTCGCCAGCCGCAGTGCGAACGCGTCGGTCGCGGCATCGAGTTCGGCGTCGGGCAGGACGCGGTTGACCATGCCCAGCGCCAGCGCCTCGGCGGCGCCGACACGGTCGCAGAGCATGTAGATCTCCTTTGCCTTCGAGGGGCCGACGAGTTGCGTGAGGAAGTAGCTGCCGCCGTAGTCGCCCGGCGTGCCGATCTTCGCGAAGCTCGAGACGAAGAAGGCATTGTCGGCGGCGATGCGGAAATCGCACGCGAGGGCGAGCGAGAAGCCGAGCCCGGCCGCCGGCCCACGCAGCTTCGCGATCGTCGGCTTGCCCATGTCGTGCAGCAGGAACGAGGCTTCGGCGAGGCGCCGCAGGCGGTCGACCCGCGCCTCGTGCGCCTGCCAGAGCTCGGTCTGGCCGAACTCCTGCGCGATCGCGTCGTCGGGGTCCGGCGCGCCCATCGAACGCACGTCGGCACCGGTGCAGAAGGCCGCGCCGGCGCCGGTCAGCACGACGACCTTCACGCGCGGATGGCGCGCTGCATCGACCAGCCGGCGCACCAGCAGGTTCTGCCCGGCGGTGTCGATCGCGTTCCTGACCTCGGGGCGGTCGATCGTCAGGGTCAGCACGCCGGCGTCGGCGAGCGCCCAGGTGATGGCCTCACTCATCAGTACAGCTCCTTCATCCGCTGCTCGTCGAAGGCCGGCAACGCGTGCCCGTGACGCAGCTTCTCGGTCCATCTCGGTTCGTTCAAGAGCGCGCGACCGACCGCGACCAGATCGAACTCGCCGCGCTCGAATCGCTTCATCAGCAGCGCGACATTGTCGGACCCGCCGGCACGGCCGTCGCGCTTCGAATCGTAGAAGCCGCGGTCCAGCCCGATGCCGCCGATCGCCATCGCGAGCTTGCCGGTGAGCTTCCTGGCCCAGCCCGACAGGTTCAGCGGCGAGCCCTCGAACTCGGCGCGGTCGAAATAGCGCACGCTGCCGTCGAACACGTCGACGCCGGCATCGGCAATCGGGCCGAGCACCTCCTCGAGCTCCTGCGGCGTCGAAGCGAGGCGGGCCTTGAAATCCTGCTGCTTCCACTGCGAGAAGCGGAAGAAGATCGGCAACGACTCGCCCACCTCGCGCCGGATCGCGCGCACCACTTCGGCGGCGAAGCGCGCCCGGGCGCGCCGCTCGCCGCCCCAGGCGTCGCTGCGGCGGTTCGTCTCGTCCCACAGAAAGGTGTCGATCAGGTAGCCGTGCGCACCGTGGATCGCGATGCCGTCGAAACCGGCCTCGCGCGCGTGACGGGCGCTGCGCGCGTAGGCATCGATCACGTCCTGGATCTCGCGCTCGGTCATTGGCCGTGTCGGCGCCTGCACGCGTTCGGCGTATGCCGGGTCAATCGAGGTCATGCGGCCCGCCGGGCCCCAGAGACCCGATGGACGCAGCGACGCGGCCTCCGGATGCGGGCCGGTCCCGGGTTCGCGCATCACGCCCTGGTGCCAGAGCTGCGGCACGATCCGGCCGCCGGCGGCATGCACCGCATCGACGACGCGCTTCCAGCCGGCGAGCGCCGCCTCGCCATGGAGATGCGGCAGGTTGCTTTCGCCGAGGCCCGCATCCCCGAGCGCCGCGGGATGATCGATGCCCACGCCCTCGGTGATCAGCAAGCCGGTGCCGCCCTCGGCACGGCGGCGGTAGTAGGCAGCGACGTCCTCGCCCGGCACGCCGCCGGGCGAGAAGTTGCGCGTCATCGGCGCCATCACGATGCGGTTGGCGAGCTGGAGGCCGCGGATCGCGATCGGTTCGAACAAGGGCGCGACATCGATGGGCGCGGATGGATCGGATGGATCGTTCATGGCCTGGGCCTAGGCGGCGCCCAGCAGCGCCGGCAGACGCTGCTCGATCGCGGCGCGCGCCTCCACCAGCATGCGCTCGACCAGCTCGGCGCAGCTGGGCAGATCGTCGATCAGGCCGACGCACTGGCCGATCGGCAGCGCCGCATCGTCCGCGGCGCCGCTTTCCATCGCCTGCATCCAGCGCGGCGCGCCGATCAGCGGTAGGAGGTCCCCGTGCGTCGTCGCCGGCTGCGCCTCGAGGGCGAGCGCTTCGGCGGCCGTGCGGTTCTTCAGCACGCGGATGCTGTCACCGAAGCGGCGGCCGACCAGCGTGGTGTCGGTTTCAGACGCGGCGAGCATGCGCGCCTTGACCTGCGGGTGCAGGGGCGACTCGCGCGTCAACAGGAAGCGCGTGCCCATGCAGACGCCCTCGGCGCCCAGCGCCAGGGCCGCGACCAGGCCGCGCCCGTCGGCAATGCCGCCGGCGGCCAGCACCGGGATCTTCAGCGCCCGCGCCGCGGCCGGGATCAGCACCAGGCCCGGCACGTCGTCAGCGCCCGGGTGGCCGGCGCATTCGAAGCCGTCGATGATCACCGCATCGACGCCGAGCGACTCGGCCTTCAGCGCATGGCGCACGCTGGTGGCCTTGTGCATCACCTTGACGCCGGCATCCTTCAGCGCATCGAGATACCGGGCCGGGCTGCCGCCGGCCGTCTCGACGACCGGAATGCGCTCTTCGCAGACCACCCGCACGTAGCCATCGACGTCAACGCCGCTGGCGCCCGGCAGCAGCGTCAGGTTGACGCCGAAGGGCCGATCGGTCATCGAACGGGTGCGCTCGATCTCGCGGCGCAGCGCCTCGGCATCCGGCTGCGTGTGCGCCGACAGGATGCCGAAGGCGCCGGCGTTCGAGACCGCGGAGACCAGCTCGGCGCGCGAGGCCCAGCGCATGCCGCTCTGCACGACGGGAAGCCGGCTGCCGAGCAGCGCACTCACCTTGGTCTTCATGCTTCACACCACCGGCGCGAGGAAGCGCCGGCCGTTGTCATGCATCACGCCCTGCGTCTGCTCGGCACCGAGCTGCTTGCAGGCCTCGTCGGCGAAGTCGCGCGGCGCCGGCACGCCTTCGGCATGCGGGTAGTCCGAGCCCATGATCATCCACTCGTGCGAACCGACCTGGTCGACGATCGTCTTCAGGTCGTCCTCCGGATAGGCCACCACGCTGACATGGCGCTGGAAGATCCGGCTCGGCCGCTCCTTCAGCTGCCCGCCCGGCCAGTAACCGTTCTTCGCCATGCCGCGGCACTTGTCCATCTTGATCAGCATGGTCGGCACCCACTCGGCGCCGTTCTCGGCCGACAGTACGCGCAGGTTGGGGAAGCGCGCGAAGAAGTTCCAGAAGATCAGCGACGAGATCGTCTCCACCACCGGCCGCTCGCTGTAGCCGTGCATCCAGACGAAGGCAGTCTGGCGCTGGCGCGACTGCTGCACCGGCTCGCCCCACACCGCCATGTGGTCCTTCATGTAGATCGCCTCCGACACGTGATAGACCACGCGGCAGTGCGCTTCGTTGAGGATGGACCAGAAGCGGTCGAAGTCAGGATGCGCCGGCGGCTTGCCGCCGAAGGGCCCCATCGGCATCAGGAACAGGCGCGTGCCGTTCCTGATGGCCCATTCGGCCTCGGCGCAGGCCGCATCCAGGTCGTCGAGCGAGACCAGCGGCGCGGAGTAGATGCGGTCCTTGTAGTTGAAGCCCCAGTCGTCGAGCATCCAGCGGTTGTAGGCATGCATCACCGCCGCCGCGGCCTTCGGCTCGTCGAGGTAGCTGATCGACGCGACCATGTTGCCGCAGTAGAGGAAGCAGCCTTCGACGCCGAACTCGTCCATCTTCGCGAGGCGGGCGTCGCGGGCATACATGTCTTCGGTCATCGGCACGCGCATGTCGACGTTCTCCTTGCCCTCCTTCTGCGCGCGCAGCCACTCGTGCAGCTTGCCCGGCGGCGGCACGCGGCCGTCCTCGGAGTAATAGCCGGCACTGATCTCGACCTTGCGCTGGCCCACGTACATCGCGTATTCGCCGTCGGCGCCGACCTTCCACTCGTAGCTCCAATCCTTCCTGAACTGTTCGGGCAGGTAGCGGCTGAAGGAATCGGGGGTTTCGTAGAGATGGGTGTCGCCGTCGAAGATCGGGCCCTTGAAGAGCGGTGCAGCAGAAGTGGTGGTGGTCGTCATCAGGTTCTCCGGGGATGGGATGCCACTCCGCGCGGTCGCGGCACGGCTCGAATTGGGGTGCTTCAGACTTGCGATGCGGGCAGGCGGATCACGAGGCCCTCGATCGCGGGCGTGACGCGCAACTGGCACGACAGGCGGCTCGTCTCGCGCTGCTCGAGCACGCACTCGAGCATGTCGCGCTCGGTGGATTCCGGCGGCGGCAGCCTGGACATCCAGATTTCGTCGACGTAGCAGTGACAGGTAGCGCAGCTGCAAGAGCCGCCGCAGTCGGCGAGGATGCCGGGCACCAGGGCGTCGATGGCGCCCTGCATGACCGACTGGCCGACTTCGGCGTCGACCTGGTGCTCGGCACCGGTGTGCTCGATGATCGTGAAACGGGGCACGGTGGTTTTCTCCTTATTGGGGCAAGGCTTCCGCAAGCAGGCTCTTCAGCGGCGCGCCGTCGTCGACCAGCCGCTCGGGCGGGATGGCCATGCGTTCGCCGACGATGCGCCTGGCCAGCATGAACTCGGCCGGGCGATTCACGGTGTCGACCGCGATCACGCGTTCGCCCTTCAGGTAGAAGGCCGAGAACGAGCGCTGCTCGACCGAGCCGCGCAACAGGAACTGGTCATGGCCCTGCGACAGGCCGACCATCTTCAGCTTCAGGTCGTACTGGTCGGACCAGAACCACGGCGCGCTCTCGAACGGCCGCTCATGCCCGAGCAGCGCCGCCGCTGCGGAGCGCGCCTGTTCGAGCGCATTCGGCACCGACTCGAGCCGCACGCAGCGGCCATACAGCGCGCTGTCGAAGCGCGTGCAATCGCCGGCCGCGACGACCTGCGGGTCGCTGGTGCGTGCGCAGGCGTCGATGCGGATGCCGTCGTCGACCGCAAGGCCGGCGGCGGCGGCGAGCTCGGTATTGGGCACCAGGCCGATGCCGACGATCACCAGGTCGCAGGCCAGGCGCTCGCCGTCGGCGCAATGCACGCCGGTGACCCTGCGGCGCGCCGCATCGAGCGCGAAGCCGTCGACCTGCACGCCGACGCGCAGGTCGACGCCGGCTTCGCGGTGCACCTGCTCGTAGAAGGACGACACGCGCGGCGCGGTCACCCGCGCGAGCACGCGGTCGGCCGCCTCCAGCACGGTGACCTTCAGCCCGGCCTTCACCGCCACCGCGGCCACCTCGAGGCCGATGTAGCCGCCGCCGACGATCGTGACGCGCGCACCGGGCTCGAAGTGCCGGCGGATGCGATCGACGTCGGCGAGCGTGCGCAGGTAGTGGAAGTTGTCGGCGCCAATGGCCGCGCCCGCGATCGCCGGCGGCAGCGGACGGGGGCGCCCACCGGTGGCCAGCGCGAGCCGCGCATAGCCGATCGAGGAGCCGTCCTCGAACGCGACGCGCCGGTCCGCTCGGTCCACGGTCTGCACGCGCCGGCCCTGCACCAGCTCGACGCCGGCCTTCTCGAGCGTGGCGCGCGCCTTCAGGTGCAACGAGTCGAGCGTCGCGGTGCCGGCCAGGTAGGCCTTCGACAGCGGCGGCCGGTGGTAGGGCAGCGCGGTCTCGTCGCCGACCAGCTGGATGCGGCCCTGCCATCCGGCCTCGCGCGCCTGCACCGCGAGCTCGGTGCCGGCATGTCCGGCACCGATGACGACCAGCGCATCGCGCTCGCCGCTCACACGATTCCCTTCGACTTCAAGCGTTCGATCTCCTCGGCGGCCAGGCCGAGCAGGCCGCGGTAGATCTCGTCGTTGTGCTGGCCCAGCGTCGGCGGCGCGGTGTAGTCGGTGATCGGCGTGTCCGAGAACTTGATCGGATTGGTGCAGATCCTGACACTGCCGGCCAGTGGATGCGGTACCTCCGCGGCCAGGCCGCGGTGCTGCGCCTGCGGATCGTCGAACACCTGCTTGAGATCGCGGATCGGCCCCGCCGGTACGCCGGCCGCTTCCATCGCGGCGAGCAGGTCGGCCTGGCGCCAGCGGCGCGTGATCGCATCGAAGGTGGCGGCGAGCGGCTTGCGGTTGCCCACGCGCAGCGGGTTGGTCGCGAAGCGCGGGTCGTCGGCGAGCTCGGGGTGATCGAGCGCGCTGCAGAAGCGACGGTATTGCTCGTCATTGCCGCACACCACCATCACGCCGCCATCGGCGCACGGGAAGACCTGCGACGGCAAGCCGCCGCTGCCCTGCGTGCCGCGCCGCACCGGCACCTCGCCGGTCGCCAGGTACTGCGCCGCGTAGTGCGACAGCGAAGCCACCAGCGAGTCGAAGAGCGCGACATCGACGTGCTGGCCGCGGCCGCCGCTGGCCTCGCGGTTCGCATCGCGCTCGTAAAGGGCCGTGATCACGCCGATCGCGGCGAACTGCCCGGCCACGAAGTCGGCGATCGAAGGGCCGGTCTTGACCGGCGCACCGCCCTCCTCGTCCGGATAGCCGGTCACGCTCATGAGGCCCCCCATGGCCTGGAAGATCGAGTCGTAGCCGGGGCGCGGCGCATAGGGCCCGGTCTGGCCGAAGCCGGTCACCGAGCAATAGACGAGGCGCGGATTGAGCTCGCGCAGGCTTGCCTGGTCCAGGCCGTAGCGCTTCAGGTCGCCGACCTTGAAGTTCTCGACCAGCACGTCCGACATCGCGGCCAGCCGGCGCGCCAGCCCCTGGCCCTCGGGCTGGGCGAGGTCGAGCGTGATCGACTTCTTGTTGCGGTTGCTGCCCAGGATGATCGGCGTCTCGTGCGTGTCGCGGCCGTCGCGGTCCTTCAGGAACGGCGGGCCCATCCTGCGCGCATCGTCGCCCGCGCCGGGGCGCTCGACCTTGATCACCTCGGCACCGAGATCGCCGAGCATCTGCGCGGCCAGCGGGCCGGCGATGACGCGCGACAGATCGAGAACGCGAATGTGCGAGAAGGGCTTTCTGGACATGGCAGTGAAGTGAGGATCAGGTCCCCTGGAGTGTCGGTCGCGGCACCTGCGCCAGCAAGGCGGCGCTGCTGCGCGCGAGCAGCTCCAGACCGCTTTCGGCGCCCTTCTGGGCGCACTCGCGTGCGTAGGCCGCGTCGCGCCAGAAGCGCGGCACATCCACCCACCAGCCGCGCCCGGCCATCAGCCACTTGAATGCGACGAGTTCGGTCAACGTGCCATTCGAATCGATTTGCAGGCTGTTCATAAGACTCACCTCGCTGTTCGTATAGTCGAATGATAGTCTACTTTAAGAACATTGCAAACCCTTTGCAGCATGCCTTCACATGCCGGTGCAGCCCGACGCCACGGGCGGCCGCAGGGCAATTCCATCAGGGGCAGACGCGCCTGTACAAGCCATCGCACGATGGCATCGCAGGGCATCCGAAGCGAATTCCGGCTCAGGCTCGCCGCGCGGTGCGCGCCGGCCCGGGCGCGGTCGGCGAGGCGCCGACCTCAGCGGCGCGACGCCGCGAAGACCTGGCCGATCGAGCCTCCCAGGTGGCCGTAGGCACGAACCATCTCCCGGTAGCACTCCTGGGCCGTCGCAGCCGGCAGGTTGCTGCCGCCCGCCCGGCAGACCTCGGCCTTCGAGGGGGCCGCGGCGCGCGCTTCATCGGACGCGTCCGACTTCAGATAGCCGAGCGAGCCGAACACACCCACTGCCGAGCCGATTGCCAACACTTTCAGACCACTGAGCATTTCAGTCTCCTCAGGCGACCCCTGCGCCGGCGACCCCATCAACACCGTGCGACTATCCGCATGACAGTCGTTCTATTTTGTGAATACTATTCTGAAGTTAATCCGTCATGATCCGGGAAAACCCGAGAGCAGTTGCTCGCGTACGTAGAAAACCAAGTCGTATAGTTGAACATCGTTCTGCAATATCAATGCCGCCGATATCGACAAGGATCACCATGGGCGCCATCCCCCGCATCCAGGACTTTGACGACCCGGCCTACGACCCCTTCGTCTCCGATGACGCCGCGTTCGGCGAGCACGACGATCCCTACCCGCAGCTTGCCCGGTGGCGCGAACAAGGGCCGGTGCATGCCTTCGACTACCGGAGCGCGCTGGGCCTGCATCCGGACGTGACGATGGCGGTTCTGCCGGCGTACCTGGTGCTCGGCTACGACGCGGTCGAGAGCGTCTTCCTGGATCCGCAGACCTACTCGAACGGCATCTACGCGCGCAACCTGGGCATCTCGTTCGGCCAGAGCGTGAGCACGATGGATGCGCCGGACCATCCGCGCTATCGCAAGATCTTCCAGAAGGCGTTCCTGCCGAACACGGTATCGAAGTGGGGCGAGACGCTGGTCGATCCCGTCGTGGCGTCGCTGATGGAGAAGTTCAGCGGCCGCGGCCGAGCCGATCTGGTGCAGGAGTTCACCCACCACTACCCGTTCCAGATCATCTACAGGCAGCTGGACCTGCCGCCGGAGGACGTCGGCATCTTCCACAAGCTGGCGATCGCGCAGACGGTGGTGTCGTATGACGTGGCCCACGGCACCGAGGCGTCGCACAAGCTGGGCGTGTATTTCAAGGCCCTGTCGCAGGAGCGGCGCGCGGACCCGGGCGATGACCTCGTGAGCCTGCTGTCACATGCCGAAGTCGACGGCGAGCACCTGCCCGAAGAGATCCTGATCTCCTTCCTGCGGCAGCTCGTCAATGCAGGCGGCGACACCACCTACCGAGGCACGAGCATCCTGCTGACCGGCCTGCTGACCCATCCGGACCAGCTCGAGGCGGTGCGCAAGGACCGCTCGCTGATTCCGCAGGCGATCGAGGAAGCCTTGCGCTGGGACGGCCCTGTGCTGATCGCGACACGCACACCCTCGGTCGACACCGAACTCTGCGGGGTGAAGCTGCCGGCAGGCGCCTGCCTTTCAGTGGCTTCGGGCTCGGCGAACCGCGATCCCTCGCGCTTCGAGAACCCGGACCGCTTCGACATCTTCCGCAAGAAACAGCGCCATTTCGCGTTTGCGTTCGGGCCCCATGTGTGCATCGGCCAGCACCTCGCGCGCGTCGAGATGGCGCGGGCGCTGAATGCGATCCTCGACCATCTGCCGAACCTGCGCCTCGATCCCGACATGCCGCCACCGCGGATCCAGGGCACGATGATGCGCGTGCCCAAGCACATCCACGTGCGCTTCGACTGAGCGCTGCAGTGACCGACGCGACCTACCTCATCGTCGGCGCCGGCTCGGCCGGCTGCGTGCTGGCCAACCGCCTCAGCGAGAACCCCGGCCACCGGGTGCTGCTGATCGAGGCCGGGCCCGAGGACCACAGCCCCCTGATCGCCATGCCCAAGGGCTTCGGCAAGCTGCTAGCGGACCCGAAGCATGCCGACTACATCCCTGTGGCGCCCCACGCCGGCAACGGCAGCCGGCAGGAGGTCTGGGCGCGCGGGAAGATGCTCGGCGGATCGAGCGCGATCAACGGCATGGTCTACATGCGCGGCCATCCCGCGGACTACGACGAGTGGGCCTCGCAGGGCGCCGCCGGCTGGGGCTGGGCCGAAATCGCGAAGAGCTTCAAGGCGATCGAAGACCACGCACTCGGCGCCGACGACCTGCGCGGCGCCGGCGGGCCGCTGAAGGTGACGCCGCACGGCGAGCGCACCGAGCTGGCAGAAGCAACGATCGCCGCCTGTGCGCGCCTGGGCCTCGAGCGCCGCGACGACCTCAATCGTCTCGATCACGAAGGCATCGCCTACCTGAGCTACACGATCCGCGATGGGGTGCGGCAGAGCGCCGCCGCCGCCTTCCTGACCCCGGTGCGATCGCGCCCCAACCTGACAGTGCTCACCGACACGCGGGTCCGCCGCGTGCTGTTCGAAGGCCGGCGGGCCGTCGGCGTCGAGGCAGTGGTCGATGGCCGCGCACGGCGTTTCGACGCGACGCGCGAGGTCATCCTCTGCGCCGGTGCGCTCCAATCGCCGCGCCTGCTGCAGCTCTCCGGCGTCGGTGACGGCGAGCATCTTCGCTCCCTGGGAATCCGGGCGGTGGCGCACAACCTGGCCGTCGGGCTCCACCTGCGCGAGCACCTGCTGTACATGGCGCAGTGGCGGCTCGCCGACTGGCGCCATTCCCAGAACCGCGAGTTCAGCGGCTGGCGCCTCGGGCTCCATGCGACCAGGTACCTGTCGACGCGCAGCGGCGTGATGGCGACGGGCTCGTATCCGGTCGGCGGCTTCTACCGATCGTTGCCCGGGGCCGCGCGGCCCGACGCGCAGCTGATGATGTGCCCCTTCTCGCTCGATTTCGCGGCGGGCGGCATGGCGATGGAAGACTTCCCCGGCATGCAGCTCTTCAGCTACGGGCTGCGCCCGCGCAGCCAGGGTCATCTGCGCATCGTCTCGCCCGACCCGGACGTGCCGCCCGAGGTCGACCCCAACTACCTCGCCGAGGAGGAAGACCGCCGCATCGCGATCGCCTCGATGCGCTTCATGCGCCGCGTCGCGGAACAACCGAGCCTGGCGGCATGGATCACAGCGGAGACTCGACCGGGCCCGGCGGTGCAGAGCGACGAACAGATCCTGGACGCCTTCCGCAGCGGCGGCCAGAGCGGCTACCACGCCTGCGGCACCTGCCGCATGGGCGGCGACGAGCGCAGCGTCGTCGATCCGCTGCTCAAGGTGCGCGGCGTCGAGGCGCTGCGCGTGATGGACCTGTCGATCGCGCCGACCATGCCCGCCGGCAACACCAACGGTCCGGTGATGGCGATGGCATGGCGCGCGGCCGATCTGATTCTGGAGGATGCGCGATGACGAGCGGCTTGCAGGACTTCCTCAGGCGAGCAGCTGCTTCGGCTCGGCGAGTACCTCGTCCAGATGCCGCAGGAAGCGCGCCGCGTCGGCGCCGTTGATCACGCGGTGGTCGTAGCTCAGCGAGAGCGGGACCTTCAGCCGCCATTCGATCGCGTCGTCCGATCCGCGACGAGGTTTCCATTCGGCCTTGGCGATGCCGAGGATCGCGAGCTCGGGCGCGTTGACGATCGGGGTGAAGCCGGTGCCGCCGATGCCGCCGAGCGAGCTGATCGAGATGCAGCCGCCCTCCATGTCGCTCATCGGCAGCCCGCGGCCCCGGGCCTTGGCGGACAGGGCCGAGATGTCGGCCGCAATGTCGGCGAGCGGCTTGCGGTCGCAGTCGCGCACCACGCCGACCACGAGCCCGCGCGGCGTGTCGATCGCGATGCCGATGTGGAAGTACTTCTTCAGCACGAGGTTCCTGCCGCTCGCGTCCAGCGACCCGTTGAACTGCGGGAAGGCCTTCAGGCCCGACACCAGCGCCTTCGCGAAGAAGGCCAGCGCGCTCGGCCGGGGCGCCAGCGTCGCACGCAGCGCTTCGACCGCGGTGATGTCCGCGTCGTCCTGGTGCGTGACGTGCGGAATGCTCAGCCAGTTGCGAGCCAGGAACCCGGCGGTCAGGCCCTGGATGCGCGAAAGCGGCCTGAGCTCGACCTCGCCGAAGGCTGCGAAGTCGACCACCGGCCACGCCGGAAGGTCGGCGCCGATCATGCGATCTCGGCCAGCAGCGCGCCGACCTCGTAGACCTCGCCGACGCGGGCCACGATCTTCAGCGTGCCGGTCGCGGGCGACTCGACCTCCTGCACGGACTTGTCGCTTTCCAGCGCGTACAGCGGCTGGCCTTCGGTGACGGCGGCGCCGTCGGCGACCATCCATTCGGCGAGCGTCGCCTCGTTCATGGAAAAGCCGATCTTGGGAAGCAGAACCTGGGTGGCCACGGGGATGTCCTCGTCGTAGGGATGTTCGCGCTTCAGTCCAGCGTCTTGCGGATCGCCGCCTCGATCGCCGCGGGCTGCGGCACGTGGGCTGCCTCCAGCGTCTTGGAGAACGGCACCGGCGAGTGGTTCGCGCCGACGCGCTGCACCGGCGCCTTCAGCGCGCTGAACAGGTGCTCGTGCAGCAGCGCGGCGATCTCGGCGCCCACGCCGAAACGGCGCACCGCTTCATGCACGACCACCGCGCGCCGCGTCTTCGCGACCGAGCTCAGCAAGGTGGCCTCGTCCAGCGGCGAGATCGTGCGCAGGTCGATCAGCTCGACCCCCACGCCTTCCTTCGCCAGCTTGTCCGCGACCGCCGCGCAGTCCTGCACCATGCGGCTGTAGCTGATCACCGTCACGTCGCGGCCTTCGCGCAGCACCTTCGCCTTGCCGAGCGGAATGCGCTGGCCGAGCTGCGGCGGCGCGCCGGGCGTCCAGTAGCTCGGCATGTTCTCGATGAAGAGGCAAGGGTCTTCGTCGAAGATGCACGACAGCATCAAGCCGTAGGCATCGGCCGGCGACGACGGCGCCACCACCTTCATGCCGGCGGTGTGCGCGAACCAGGCCTCGAGGTAGTCGGCATGCTGGCCGCCGGTGCCGAAGCCGGCGCCGGTCATCGTGCGGATCGTGATCGGCACATGCGTCTGCCCGCCCGACATGTAGCGCAGCTTGGCCGCGTGGTTGACGATCATGTCCATCGCCACCGCGGTGAAGTTCATCAGCATGATCTCCGCCACCGGCCGCATGCCGACGATCGACGCGCCGATCGCCGCGCCGATGATCGCCTGCTCGGAAATCGGCGTGGAGCGCACGCGCGAGGTGCCGTACTTGGTCGAGAGCCCCTTGGTCACGCCGACGATGCCGCCCTCCTGGCCGTCGGCAATGTCCTCGCCGAGCAGGATGACGTTCGGGTCCAGGCCCATTGCTTCGTCTAGCGCCAGGTTGACGGCCTGGATCGTGTTCATCGGCTTGACCTTGTCGAGCACGGTGCTTGTCGTATTCATTGCGCAACCTCCTCGGCCAGCACATCCCGCTGCAGTTCGGACAAGTCCGGCACCGGGCTTTCCAGCGCGAAAGCCACGGCCTCGTCGATCTCGCGATCGATCGCCGACTCGAGCGCCGCCAGCTCGGATTCGGCCACGCCTCCTTCGATCAGCCAGCTGCGGAAGCGCGGCACCGGGTCCCTCGCCATCGCAGCCTCCTTCTCGCCCGGCGCCATGTAGGCGTCCGCGTCGCCGAACACGTGGCCCTGGAAGCGGAAGGTCTTGGCTTCGATCAGGGTCGGGCCCTCGCCGGCGCGCGCGCGACTGACGGCCTCGCGCGCCGCCGCATACACCGCCAGCGGGTCGTTGCCGTCGATCGTGACGCCGGGCATCTGGTAGCCCGCGGCGCGGTCGGAGATCTGCTTCGCGGAGGTGGCCAGCTCGTAGCGCGTGTGCTCGCCATAGCCGTTGTTCTGGCAGACGAAGATCACCGGCAGCTTCCAGACCGCCGCCATGTTCAATGCCTCGTGGAAGGCGCCGATGTTCGACGCGCCATCGCCGAAATACGCGACGGACACATGCTTCTGCCCTCGGATCTGCGCCGCCAGCGCCAGTCCGTTGGCGATCGGCATGCTGCTGCCGACGATCCCGGTCGTCACCATCACGCCGGACTCCGGGTGCGTGATGTGCATCGGGCCGCCCTTTCCCTTGCAGGTACCGGTCGCCTTGCCGGCAATCTCCGCCCACAGCAGCTTCGACGGCACGCCCTTGGCGAGCATGTCGTGGATGCCGCGGTAGATCGTGCAGATCGTGTCCTCGTTCGTGAGGTTCACCGACACCGCGGCGGGAATCGCTTCCTGCCCGCGTGGCGAGTAGTACGGCGCGACGATCTTGCCGGCCTTGATGACCGCGCGGAAGCGATCGTCGCTGCGCTGGATCAGGGCCATGCGGCGGTAGATGTCGACCAGGATGGCCTGGTCGATGCGCGTGTCTGGTGTCATGGATTCGTCCTGGTCGATGTCATTGCAGGGGTGCGCCCAGTGCGTGGTGCGCGGCGATGTAGCCGAAGGTGAAGGAGGCGCCGATGCTCGCGCCCGCGCCGGGATAGCAGCGCCCGACCACCGAGGCGGTGCAGTTGCCGGTGGCATAGAGCCCGTGGATGACCGAGCCGTCCTCCCGCAGCACCCGCGCATGCTCGTCGGTGACCACGCCGCCGGCCGTGCCGACGTCACCGGGGTACATGCGCACCGCGTAGAACGGCGCTTTCTCGATCGCGCCGAGGTTGGGATTCGGCGTCACGGTCGGGTCGCCATGGCAACGATCGAAGGCGCGCGAGCCGCGGCCGAAATCGCTGTCGACGCCGCTGCGGCAGAAGCCGTTGAAGCGCTCGAGGGTCCGCGCCAGCCCTGCCCCGTCGATGCCGGTCTTCTTCACCAGCTCGTCGATCGACTCGGCCTTCACCATGTAGCCGCTCTTCAACCACTCCTCGGGCACTTGGCCGGGCTGCGCGGTTCCCCAGGGGTAGTAGGCGCGCTGGCGGCTGTCCATGATGACCCAGCTCGGCACGGCCTTTCCGGTCTCGCGCTGGCGCTGGTACATGCGCTGGCCGATCTCCATGTAGGCGCCGGCCTCGTCGCAGAAGCGCTCGCCGAGCTGGTCGACCATCATCGAGTACGGCAGCGACAGGTCCAGGTGGTGCATGAAGGGCAGCGGCGTGCCGTCGGCCGCATAGCCGCCGGGCTTCGGCGGCTGGCCGTCCGGCGCGAGCGAGGTCACGACCCACCAGGCTTCGTCCATGCAGTCCACCGCCGCGCCGAGCGCCATCGCCCATTCGATCGCCTCGCCGGTGTCGCCGGGGTTGGCATTGGTCCAGGTGGCCGAATTCGGCTGGGGCTGGAAGCGCTGGCGCATCGCCGCGCTGCGCGAGAAGCCGCCGACGTTCATCAGCACGCCATCGCGCGCCTGCACGCGCACCAGCCTGCCGTCGCGCTGCACCGCAACGCCGACGACGCGATCGCCATCGAGCACGAATTGCGCAAGGGCCGAATCGGTCCAGATCGTCAGCTGCTCGCGCAGCGCGATCTGCAGCATCCGGCCCTGGATCGCCGCGCCCGCGCCGGCGAGCCGCCGGCCGGTCAGCTTGGCCTTCAGCATGCGTCCGACCATCGACAGCGCGGTCTTCTTGCCGCCCCAGGTGCGCTTGGCCAGCATCAGCGACGGGAACTGATCGGTCGGCAGCGGCAGGCTGAAGCCCTTGTAGCGCGACAGCTTCGACTCCCATTCGCCCAGCTCGCGCGTGTCGAAAAGCTCGGCCAGGAGCGAGCGGCCGCGCGGCTCGCCGCCGGGCAGCTCGTCGTAGTAGTCGGACCAGCCGTCGGCATAGACGAACTTCATGCCCTGGCCTTCGAGGAATTCGACCATCCTCGGGCCGTTGCGCAGAAAGGCATCGCGCCGCGCGGGGCTGGTGCCCGGGCCTTGGTAGGTGACGGCCGCATCGAGGTACTGCCGCGCGCGCTCGGCACTGTCGGCCACGCCGGCGCGTTTCATCACCGGATTGTTCGGCACCCACCAGACGCCGCCGGAAAAACCGGTCGAGCCGCCGATCAGCGGCTGCTTCTCGACGATCAAGGCGCGCTTGCCCAGCTGCTTGGCCGCCAGCGCGGCGCACATCGAGCCGCCGCCGCTGCCGACGATGACGAAGTCGAAGGCCTCGTCCCAGGTTCCGTTGGTCGACATCGTGTCCTCAGGCCCTGCTCGTCTCGTCGAACAGGATCTCGCGCAGCGCGCGGTGGAAGTTCGAGATCGCGGACTCCTGCAGCGGGTTCGTGCGCGCGCCTCGGAAGGCCTGGGACTTCATGCCCTTCTGCACTTCGGTCATGTTGGCGAAGTCCTGCGACAGGATCAGGCCGAAGCGCTCGACGGTGTCGGTCTTCCAGTCGTCCGCGCCCCAATAGAACTCGCGCTCGAGCTTCGGCTCGGCGCCCGGCGCGTAGCGCGCGATCGAGCAGATGTCGTAGAAGCAGGAGTCGGGGTTGTCGCCGTCCGGCCGGGCGCGGTAGAAGAGCATGCCGTCGGGCGACATCAGGAAGATCATGTTCGGGAACACGTGCCAGTCGGTCCCGGCCTTGTAGATCTGCTCGCCCGTGATGTTCGGCCAGCCTGCCCCTTCGGCGATCGCGGCCTCGGCCTGGAACTGGCCCACCTTCATCAGCAGCTCGAGGTGCGGCGTGTCGGGCGAGCACTCGGTGAGGATGCGCCTGGCGGCATCGAGGTCGCGCTGGGTGGTGATCGCCTTGAGCTGGTCCTCCAGGTCGGCGAAGAACTTGACGATGCCGGGGCGCACGTCGTCCGGGACCGGCCGTCCGGTGCGCGGCGACGGCGCGCCCGGCAGCCGCGCCGGCGCCGGGTAGCCGAACATGCCGTGCCTGCCGAAGGTGAAGCTGCGCGTCACGTCGTCGCCCTGGCAATCGAGCAGCTGCGGGTGCGTGCCGAAGACGTGGTAGCCCTCGCTGAAGGCTTCCAGCGCGACCTTCCAGTTGCAGGGCAGGCGCACCGACTTGTACCAGCGGTAGCGCATCTTCTCGAACTCGTAGCAGTCGGTGTATTCCGGCACCGGCGCCAGGTGCCGGGCGAGCGGCTCGCAGGCCGGATCGAAATTGACGAAGACGAAGCCGGCCCAGGTGTCGACCTTGATTTCCGGCAGCGAGAAGTCCTCGTCGCTCATGTCGGGACAGCCCTGCCAGTCGTCGCGATCGACGATGCGGATGACCTTGCCGTCCAGGCTCCATTGCCACCCGTGGAAGCGGCACTGCAGCCTGGCGGCCGACCCGCAGCCTTCGGTCAGGCGCCGCCCGCGGTGCTGGCACACGTTGTAGAAGGCGCGGATCGTGTCCGGCGTCTGGCGCACGACGATGACCGACTCGTCGTTGATGTCGTAGGTGACGTAGTCGCCCGGAAAGGGGATCTCCTCGAGGCGGCAGGCGAGCTGCCACACCTTGGGCCACAGCAGGCGCTTCTCGAGCTGCACGATCTCGCGCGAGATGTAGTGCTCGGCCGGAACGTAGTCCACGCGCACCTTGGGCTTCACGGCGGTATCCACTGTGTGTCTCTCCTGGTTCTGGCTGCACCGGACGCGAGCTGCCTCGCGGGCATCAGGTATCAATAATCGAATGACGTTCTGAAATATAAACGCGTCGAGTTGGCGCTGTCAATGCGGTACGACCCGTGAGGTTCACTACGACCCGGCCCGCTCGAAGAGCGCGGCCAGCCCCTGCCCGCCGCCGACGCACATCGTCTCCAGCGCATAGCGGCCCTGGCGCCGTTCCAGCTCGTGCAGCATCGTCGCGAGGATGCGCACGCCGGTCGCGCCGATCGGGTGTCCGAGCGAGATGCCGCCACCATTGACGTTGAGCCGGTCGGCATCGTTCCATTCCCAGCCCTTCAGCACCGCCAGCACCTGTGCCGCAAAGGCCTCGTTCAGCTCGACGAGATCGAGCCGGTCGAACGACAGGCCGGTGCGCGCCAGCAGCTTCTTCACCGCGGGCACGGGGCCGATGCCCATGCGCGACGGCTCGCAGCCGGCGGCGGCCCACCCGCGCACCCAGGCCATCGGCTCGAGCTTCAGTTCGGCCAGCTTGTCCTCGGCGACGACCAGGCAGGCGGCGGCCGCATCGTTCTGCTGGCTCGCGTTGCCGGCGGTCACGGTGCCGCCCTTCAGCACGGGCTTCAGCTTCGCCAGCGTCTCCATCGTGGTCTCGGCACGGATGCCTTCGTCGCGCGCGAAGTGCAACGCCTCGCCCTTCTTCGCCGGCACGGCGACGCTCACCACCTCGTGCGCGAAGCGGCCTTCGCGCCAGGCCGCGGCGGCGCGCTGATGGCTGCGCATCGCGAAGGCATCGGCGGCCTCGCGCGAGATGCCGTAGTCACCCGCCAGGTTCTCGGCGGTCTCGGGCATGCCGGAGATGTAGCCGAAGCGGTGTTCGGGCTGCGAGCGCTCGCGACCGCGCTGCAGGCGGTCGTGCATCGTGACCGAGCCGGCGCGCGCGCCCCAGCGCAGGTCGGTGCTGTAGTACTCGATATTGCTCATGCTCTCGACGCCGGCGGCCACGACGACATCGGCCGCGCCGGTCTGCACCTGCATCGCCGCATCGATCACGGCCTGCAGCCCGGAGCCGCAGCGCCGGTCCAGGGTCATGCCCGGCACCGCGACCGGCAAGCCGGCATCGAGCGCGGCATAGCGGCCGAGGCAAGGCGCCTCGCTGTTGGCGTAGGACTGGGCCATCACGACCTCGTCGATGCGCTCCGGGTCGATGCCGCTGCGGGCGACCAGCGCCTTCAGGACGGCGCTGGCGAGCTGGTCGGCGGGCAGCGGCTTCAGGCTGCCGCCGAAGGCGCCGACGGCGGTGCGCAAAGGGGAGACGATGGCAGCCCTGCGCATGCGTCAGTTCCTCGTGAATGCGAGATCAGGGTGCATGGGTCACCGCGCGTCGGGCAACGTCCCCCTGCGCCTCCCAGTAGGCCGCCCAGCTCGGCCAGGCATGCGGCAGGCTCGGCGCGAACTTCGGGCCTTCGTACTTGCCGGGCCAATTCTGGAAGCCCGCGCCCTCGCCGCGGTTGGGGCGCTGCTGCCAGTCGGTCGAGTACCAGTGCTTCTCGTCGCGGCGCTCGAAGCACCAGACGCCTTCGCTGCGGACATAGCGGTCGAAATAGCAGATGGACATCTCGATCCAGTGGTCCTTGTCTTCGTGTCCGGCACGGCAGTAGACCGTGCCGCTCGCGTGATCGGCGTCGATCAGCTCGATCGTCTGGCCGCACACCAGGTGGACCGAGCGGTAGAAGCCCGTGAGCACATGCCGGCTCGCGTAGTAGCGCTTCAAGGCCTCGCGTCCGATGCCCCAGCGGCCGCAGTCCACATCGGCGGCGAAGAGCGCGACCAGGGCATCGACATTGCGTGAGTCGACCGCGACGGCGTAGCGCGCGGGCAGTTGCCCGATCGCCAGCTCAGCCTCGACGCGGGCCAGACGCTGCGCCAGATCGCTCACGATGCTGCCTCGCGCTCTGCGAAGTCCGCGACGTAAGGCTGGTGCGCCAGCGAACCGCCGTCGACGCAGATCACCTGGCCGGTGATGAAGCCGGCCTCGTCGGAGGCGAGGAAGACCACGGCGGCCGCGATGTCCTCGGGCCGCCCGAGCCGCGGCGTCAGATGGTGGCGCAGCATGATCTCTCCGACGCCAGAGGCGGCATAGCTGTCCCTGGTCGACGGCGTGACGATCAGCCCCGGCGAGATCGCGTTGCAGCGGATGCCTTCCTTGCCGTGCTGCGTCGCGACGCTCTGCGTCAGCGAGTTGATTGCGGCCTTGGACGCGCTGTAGGCGCTGTGCGAGAGCGCGCCGGCGAGCGCCGCATTCGAGCTGGTGTTGACGATCGAGCCGCCGCCGCGCCGGCGCAGGTGCGGGATGGCCGCCCGGCAAGCGAGCATCGTGCCGCGCAGGTTGACGCGCAGGATCGCGTCCCAGACCTCGGTCTCGACGGTGGCAACCGGCCGGTCGCGCGTCGACGAGAGCCGTGTGTCGGCCGCGTTGTTGTGCAGGATGTCGAGGCCGCCGAGCCGGGAGACGGTGGCTTCGACCATCGCGAGCACCGAGGCCTCGTCGCCGAGATCGACCTGCAGTGCGATCGCCCGGCCGCCCTCCACCTCGATCGCTGCGACCTGGCGCTCGGCGGCGGCCAGGTCGATGTCGCCGACCGCGACCGCGGCGCCTTCACGCGCCAGCGCCATCGCGCAGGCCGCGCCGATGCCGCCGCCCGCGCCGGTCACCAGCGCCACTTTTCCTTGCACGCGTCCCGTCATGGCTGTCCTCACAATGCGGTGTACAGGCCGCCGTCGACGGGCAGGTTCTGCCCGCTGACGTAGCCCATCAGGTCGCTGCACAGCGCCACGACGGCGCGGCCGATGTCCTCGCGCGGCGCGCCCATGCGGCCGAGCGGGAACATGCGGAGGTAGGCGTCGCGGACCGCGGGGTTCTGGGCGAAGAACACCTGGGTCGGCTCGGTGGCAGCGGCGGGCTCGATCGCATTCACGGTGATGCCGTAGGGCCCCCACTCGCGCGCCAGCGACTTGACGAAGCCGCGGTCGCCGCCCTTCAACGCCGAATACACCGGATTCATCGCCGCGCCATGCAGCCCGAAGGCCGAGCCGAGCACGATGAAGCGGCCGCTCCCGCTGGCCCGCAGGTGCGGCAACGCGGCCTGGGCGCAATGCAGGTTGCCGTCCCAGGCGACGCGGGCCTGTCGCAGCCAGTCTTCTTCCGTGACCTCTTCGAGCGCGATCGGATGCGCCGAGTCTGCGCCCGCGTTCGCGTTCTGCACCAGGATGTCGAGCCGCCCCCAACGGGCGACGGTTGCTTCGACCGCACGGTTCACCGCCGCGGCGTCGCCGACATCTGCCTCCAGCGCGAAAGCAGTGCCGCCCTCGGCGGCAATCAGCGCGACGGTGTCGTCGCAGGTCACCCCCCGGCGCCCGGTCACGGCCACCCGCGCGCCCGCGGCGGCGAGCGCCAGCGCGATGCCGCGGCCGATGCCGGCGCCGGCGCCGGTCACGAAGGCGACGCGGCCCTGCAGCAGGCCCGCGCCGGTTGTCGTCGTCGTTGCGCTTGCATTGCTCATTGGAGTACCTTCGCCTTCGGCTGCGGTGCGAGCGCCTTCGGGCGGCCGGGCGGCGCTCATGGCACCATCCAGTCGCCGCCGTCGAGGTTGAAGCTCGCGCCCGACACGCCGCGCGCGCCATCGCTGCCGAGCCATGCGATCACGTCGGCCACCTCGGCTTCCGCCTCGGGCACGCGGCCGAGCGCGGGCGGCGGCGGACCGAGCTCCGGCGTCGGCGGCAGCGCGGCCTCTGCCAGCGAGGGCGCGTAGCGCTGCGCCTCGACGCCGACCCAGTTGAGCCGCATGCCGTGCCGGCCCCATTGCCGCGCCGCCGACTTGACCAGCGTGCGCTGCGCTTCGGCCAGCGTGATCAGCGCGACGAGGCCGGCCGCACCGACCAGCGCCGTCGAAGGGCCGACGACGACCGTCGCCCCGCCCGCCTCGCGCTGCTGGCGATGGACCGCCTGCAGGAAGTACAGGCTCGTGAGCATGCTGCGATGCACGGCGGAGTGCCATTGCTCGGCAGAAAGCGCCTCGAGCGGGCGCGACGCCAGCGCCGCAGGCGTGGCGCCCGCATGCACGACGAGGTCTGCGCCGCCGGCCTCGCGCGTGGCATCCCCGAGGGCGGCCTCCGCGTCGGCGCGCGAGCCGGGCGCGGCGTCGATCTCGACGACGCGCGCGCCATGCCGCCGCAGCCCGCGGGCCAGCGCCCCACCGAGGGCCAGACCCGGCATGGCCACGATCGCGCACCGGCCTGCCAGCAGTGCCGCATCGGCGTCTTGCGCTACTCCTTGAACCATGCCTTGCTCCTTTGTCGACCCGGGCCCAGGGCTCTCGAGTTCGTGAAAAAGCGACGTCATCTATTTGAACGTCGTTCTACAATATAAACCAACTGGTGGGACCTCAACAAGAGCTTCGAGGCTTCTTTTTCGATCGAAGGCCCCGCTGCGCGCCCAGGTCGCCGCTGCCACAGCGACCCGTGCAGCCCACCTCGAAAGGAGACCCGCTTGACCCCGCCCATGCTCGACGCCAACCCTCCGGTGCAACGCGCCATCGATGACGCGATCGCCAGCGGCCGCGAGATCGGCATTCAGGTGGCCGCCTACCATCGCGGCCGCCTGGTGGTGGATGCGTGGGGCGGCCTGGCCGATCCGGCAAACGGCCGCCCCGTCGACGGCGAGACGCTCTTCAACGTCTACTCGGTCACCAAGGCCGTCGCCGCGACGGCAGTGCACATGCTGGTCGATCGCGGCCGGCTCGACTACGACGCACCCGTGACGACATGGTGGCCGGAGTACGCCGCCCACGGCAAAGGCAGAACCACGCTGCGCGACGTGCTGACGCATCGCGCCGGCATTCCGCAGATGCCGGAGGGGATGACCCCGGAGCGCTTGTGCGACTGGCCCTGGATGACCCGCGCGATTGCCGAGCTCACGCCGCTGGCGGAGCCCGGCGCGAAGACCATGTACCTGTCAATGACCTTCGGATGGATCCTCGGTGAACTGGTGCGCCGTGCCGACCCGGACCATCGCTCGCTCGCCCGCTTCGTGCGCGAGGAGATCGCTGCGCCGCTCGGCGCGCCGGACCTCTGGATCGGTATCCCCGATGCTGTCGAGCCGCGGATCGCGCGGCAGTTCGACGCGATGCGGCCGCTCCCGGCCGAGCACTTGCCGCCGCTCTATCTCGCCTCGATGCCGCCCGCGGTCGCGCTGGGACCGGCGGTGTTCGAGCGACCCGAGGTGCGCCGCGCCGAGGTGGCCGGGGTGGGCGGCATCTTCACCGCACGCAGCGAAGCGCGTTTCTGGGCCATGTTGGCTGGCGGCGGCGAGCTCGACGGGGTGCGGCTGCTCTCGGAAGGCCTGGTGGCCACGCTGAACACGCCGCGTGCGCACAGCGACGAGCCCGATCCGGTGATGTTCGGCTTCCCGATCCCGATCACGATCGGGGGTTACTGGTTCGGCGGCGAACATCCACCAGTGTGTTCGGCGAAGAACCCGCGCGCGATCTGCCATCCCGGCCAGGGCGGCTCCATCGGCTGGGCCGATCCTGATGCGCAGCTCGCCGTGGCGATCTGCCACAACCGTCTGTTCAACCCGGCAACACGCGACGAAGACGCGATCCTGACGATCGCCGAGGCCGTGCGTGACGCATTGAAACTCTGAAGAGATCGCGCAGCGCGTGCCGCGACCTTCGTCAATCGCCTGTCGATGAATCGCCAGAGTCGGTAGGGGGGTGCCCCGGTAAAATGGCGATTCAGCATCCCTGAATGGGCGAAGGATTCGAATGACAAGACAGGCGAGATCGGCGCCGCTGCCCGCGGAAGACCCTGAACGCGACACCACCGGCCCGCGTTCCCTGACGCGCCTGTTGGGATTGTTCGACGTGTTGTCGCTGACGCAGAACGGGATGTCGCTCGCCGAGTTGAGCGCAACGCTGGCAGCGCCGAAAAGCAGCCTGCTGAATCTGCTGCGCCCCCTCGTGGCCGAAGGCTACCTGATCCACAGTGAGGGCAGCTATCGCATCGGCCCCTCGATCATCCGCCTCTCGGCGAGCGTGATGTCCGCATGGAACTTCCCGAAGATGATCCGGCCTTTCATGGAAGAACTCGTTGAACGCACCGGCGAGACCGTTTTGCTCGGCGTGCTCAACCGTGAGGCCGAGGCCGTGGCGTTTGTCGAACTTGTCAATAGCCCGCATCCGGTTCGCCTGCAAGTACCCGTCGGTACGGTTCGGCCGCTGTATGCGAGCCCGACCGGCTGGTTGCTGCTCGCATTTGCCGACAAGGGGTTCCGGGACGCGTACATGGCCTCGGTGCAGTTCAAGATCAAGATGCCGGCCGGGATCGCGAGGGCCTCGATCACGCGCGAGATGGCAAAGATCCGGACTGAAGGTGTGTGCAGTTCCATCGATACCCCTATCGCTGGGGTCGGGTCCGTGATTGCGCCCGTATTCGACGGCAATGGAGAGTGCATCGCATCGCTCACTGTCGCTGGCCCGGCAGATCGATTCCGGAAGGACATGGATCTGCTCAGAGCGACAGTCAAGGAATTGGCGGCGAGGGCTTCGGGCGTCGTCGGGGCTGTCCAGCCGAGCATGCCACCCATCTCAAGCCGAACAGGATGACGCCAGACGGGTGAAAGAGGCGCTGGATGCGGGAAAGACACTTGAGGGAGATAACTGCCTGAGACGCGGCTGACGCTGCGAGCAGGATGGCCGCAACGCAGTCTGAAGCAGTCCATACTCATACGCGCCGCTGCGCGCCCACCACGGCGGAGATAACCGGTCAGCCGTCCCGCTTCGGCATCACGATATAAGCCGATGCGCTCATGGTTCAGGTTGAGGTCTGCCCTCCTCTACTCTCAACATGTGACACGCAATGCCGGAAAACTGCGAAGTAACGACAAGAGATGCCAGAACTTGAGGCTAGCGTGCTCGAATTGCCGTCGAAGCCGTGACATCCTTTGCCGGAATCACCGCCAAGCATTATCGAAGTTCACATCAGTTGTCGATTCCGGCATATCTTGTCGCGAAAAAGGTTGGAGCAAGACGCTTGCGGGTCTCATCTCGAGAACCTGCAGATCAAGTCTTGCGCCAAATTCGACATCGGCAGTCATACGATCGGGACATACCACGTTTCCGTAGCCGAAACCTTCTACAGTGCAGCAACGGGTCTCCCCACATGCCTATCCCGGCGCGCTTTGAGAATCAGGCCGCGCGCGCCTGAACGTTCGGCGCGCATGTTCCAGTCGTTCGTGTTGAGAATGATCGCCAGCGACAAATCGGAGAGACCCGCACCCGTGAGATCGGCATGCACACGGTCGTGCGCGGACCGGAAAAGCAGTTCACGCGTCACATCGCGATCAAACCCCTTATCGTTCGGCCGCTGGAGCGAGAGCTTCGAGTTGCCCGGGCGTACCTATCAGCTTGTAGATATGAACGCCGTGTCGCCATCCTGATGCTCAGTCGCGCGTTGAACATCTCGAGCGATGCGCTGCCACCACCGGAGCCCTCGCCAACCAGGCTGGCCTCTGAGCGGTTGCAGTCATCTCCCAGCGCAACGATGGACGGCAATCTAAATTTGACGAAGACGCAAACGCTGTCTGTGGGATTGGAGACCATTCATTCCGCTGCTGACATGCTTCTCAAACATTCCCCAATGAGTGCATGCAATGCGCTCACATTTTGGTCTCCCATCAACTGATGCACTCTGGCCTCCGCCATGGACCAGTGAGGTAAACCCTCGGCACACTTCCGCCGCCCCGCAGCGGTGATGCACACGCTGCGTGTGCGCCCGTCGATACCTGGCCCAAGGCCCACCCAGCCCGCGGAGACGAGTGGCTTGAGATTGCGCGTCAACGTTGACGGGGAGAGCGACAGGGTCTCGGCGAGATCACAAGGGCGCACAGGCCCATGCGCCTTGACCTCCATCAACAACCGATACTGCGTCGTTCTAAGACCAACCTTGCCGAGTTCCGCGTCATAGTGCTGTCTGATGAGGCGAGCGAGCTGATGTGTTTTGGCGTCGGTGCACGCTGATTGCTGAAGCCCGGCGAAACCAACCGCGTACGCCTGATGTGCAGGTGGTGTGTGCATCAGCGCACGTGCAGAAGTGGCGCGCAGGGCAATGTCAGCCGCGCGGCGGTCAGGATACCTTGGAGGGCTTCGCGGGAAGCTTGTCCAATGCATGCGTTTGGTCGATGAAGCGACGGCTGGAAGCCAGGATCTCTTTGCGGGTGCGCTCGGATTCAACTGCGCGAGACAGAACCAACGCGCCAACACACTGGGCAATCAGTGCCCATGCCGCATCCGGGTCGCCTATGCGCGAACTCCAGCTCTTCTGCAAGCGCTTCAAGCCCACCTCGACCGCCGCACGCACCTCAGGCCCTGCCCTTGCGATCTCGGGTCCAAGCGCTGGCAAGACGCACCCGGTTTCGGGGTGGAGGGCGTGATACGAACTCAGATAGCTACGCAATCGTTTCGCCACGTGATCGGGCGGCGAGTCCCGGTCCCCGGCCAGCATGTCGGCGCTATTCGAAATTTCGTGCTCAACAAGTTCGGAAAATAACGCTTCCTTGGAGGGGAAATGTCCATAGAAAGCGCCTCCGGTCAGGCCGATTCCCGCCATCAGGTCATCGATCCCAGTGGTCTCGAAACCACCTTTTTTGGCGATGGCACGAGCATTCGCGAGCAGCTTATTGCGAGTTTCCTCTTTGTGGGTTGCCGAATAGCGCATGCGTGGACCTCTGCAGTTCGTAGGAACCCCATCATAGCATTTCGCTCGTTTGGTAAACGGATTCATTTTCATCAGAAAAATCTGACGGTGCCCGAGGGTTTCCCCCTGCTGAGAACGCCCGCCGCCATGTTGACGGTGACCCATTGCAAACCTATAGTTCACTACCGTTTAACAAACGATCGTTATTTAACTCCAAGCGGATGATCTGATGACGCAACTGACCCAGCTGATCGCGCAAGGCATCTCGAGCGGAGCAATCTACGGGCTCGTCGCGCTCAGCTTCGTCGCCGTGCTGTGCATCTCGGCCGCGCTCTGCTTCTTGCTGGAAGCGAAGATCATGCGCAGGACCGTCGGCCGCCCCCAGTTCTTGGGCGTGTCAACGAACACGGCCGCGTGCGCGCGCGGGCCATCGGAACACGCGGCGAATCCATCAGCCCGGAGATTGCGGAAGATGCCTTCCGGCTCAGTGCCTACATCGCCGATGCGATCGTCGTGCCTGCGGAGGGCGGGCATCCGGCGGCGCGGCTCTCTCTCGACGAGGAGCGTCACCATTCGCGTCATCCCGCGCTCGCTGCATCAAGGCGACGAAGAACTCACGCCCGCGCTGCGCCTGAATCGCCGCGTCGAGGCGAGCCGATACGCCAACCTGTTTACTGAACCCCTCGGAGTCTGACCATGAGAGAAGCCGTCATCGTTTCCACCGCACGCACGGGCATCGGCCGCGCGTTTCGCGGCGCATTGAACAACATCAAGTCGCCCACCCTGATGGGCCACGCGATCCAGTACGCCGTCCAGCGGGCGGGCATCAATCCCGGGGAAGTGGAGGATGTGGTCATCGGCAGCGCGATGGCCGCCGGCACCGCGGGCATGAACATCGGACGCCTCGCGGCGCTTGCGGCGGGACTGCCGCAGTCGGTGCCGGGACAGACGATGGACCGGCAATGCGCCTCCGGCCTGATGGCCATCGCAACGGCGGCCAAGCAGATCATCGTCGACGGCATGGACGTGACCGTGGGCGGAGGCCAGGAGAACATCTCTGCCGTGCAAAACCCGTTCGTCAAGTGGGTGGGCGAAGAGGCCGACCCGCTGCTCGTTGCGCGCGTGCAGCACGCCTACATCCCGATGCTCAACACGGCCGAGATCGTGGCGAAGAAGTACGGCATCTCGCGCGAGGCGCAGGATGCGTATTCCGCGGAAGCACAACGCCGCACGGCCCTGGCGCAGGAGCGCCACCTGTTCGATGACGAGATCGTGCCGATCACCGCGAGCATGGCCGTGGCCGACAAGCAGACGGGCGCGATCAGCTACCGCGACGTCACGCTGGACCGCGATGAAGGCAATCGCCCCGACACCACGCTCGAAGGCCTTTCCATGCTCAAGCCGGTCATCGAAGGCGGCGTCATCACCGCGGGCAATTCGAGTCAGCTCTCGGATGGCGCATCGGCCTGCGTGCTCGTGGAGCGGACGGTCGCCGAGCGCCGCGGGCTCAAGGCCCTGGGCACGTACCGCGGCATCGCGGTGGCCGGCCTCGCGCCCGAGGAAATGGGCATCGGCCCGGTCCTGGCCGTGCCCAAGCTGCTGAAGACCCACGGCCTCAAGGTGAGCGACATCGGCCTGTGGGAATTGAACGAGGCCTTTGCCTGCCAGGTGCTGTATTCGCGCGACCGCCTGGGCATCGATCCGGAAAAGCTGAACGTCAACGGCGGCGGCATCACGATCGGACATCCCTACGGCATGACCGGCTCGCGGCTGGTGGGGCATGCGCTCATCGAAGGCAAGCGGCGCGGCGCGCGCTTCGTCGTCGTGACGATGTGCATCGGCGGCGGCATGGGCGCCGCGGGCCTGTTCGAAGTGGCGTGAGGCAAGGAAGGAATATCACCATGAGCTACCAGAGCCCGATGCGGGACATCCAATTCGTATTGCACGAGCTGCTCCAGGTGCCGGCCATGCTGGAGGCCTGCGGCCAGCCGGAGCTCGACGCCGAGACCATCGACCAGGTGCTCGCCGCAGCCGGCCAATTCGCCTCCGAGGTGATTGCGCCGCTCAACGCGCCCGGAGACGAGCACGGTTGCAGCATGCCCTCGGCCGGCGTGGTGCAGACGCCGCCGGGCTTCAAGAAAGCCTACGACGAGTTCACGAAGAATGGCTGGCCCGGACTGGCGTGCAGCCCCGAGTTCGGGGGGCAGGGCTTTCCTTCGGTCGTGGCCAATGCGGTCTATGAAGTCTTCGGCGGCGCGAACATGGCGTGGTCGTCCTATCCCGGCATGTCGCACGCGACGTACGTGAACGTGGCGGCCAATGGATCGGAGGAACAGAAGGCGCTCTATCTGCCGAAGATCGCCTCGGGCGAGTGGGCCGGCACGATGTGCCTGACCGAGCCGAACGCGGGCACCGACCTGGGCCTGATGCGAACCCGCGCCGTGGCGCGGGCCGATGGCAGCTACGGCATCACCGGCAGCAAGATCTTCATCTCGGGCGGCGAGCAGGACCTGACCGACAACATCATGCACCTGGTGCTCGCGCGCATGCCGGACTCGCCGCCTGGTGTGAAGGGCATTTCTCTTTTCATCGTTCCGAAATTCCTGCCAGATGCAAGCGGCGCTGCCGGGGCACGCAATGCCGTGGTCTGCGGCTCCATCGAGCACAAGCTGGGCATCCACGGAAACTCGACCTGCACCATCAATTTCGACGACGCGACGGGCTGGCTGCTGGGCGCGCCCAACAAGGGGCTGGCGGGCATGTTCGTGCAGATGAACCACATGCGTGTGCTCGTCGGCATGATTGCCATCGGCCTGATGGAAGCGGCCTACCAGAAGGCCTTGGCCTATGCGAAGGAGCGCCTGCAGGGTCGCGCCAGCGGGGCGAGATCGTCCGGCGAAGTGGCCGACCCGATCATCGGGCATGCCGACGTGCGCCGCATGCTGCTCACGCAGAAAGCGAACATCGAAGGCGCGCGCGCGCTGGCGCTGTGGACCTCGCAGCTGAGCGACGTGCAGCGCCACCATCCCGATCCCGCCAAACGCAATGAGACGGCAGACCTGCTGGGCCTCCTGACCCCACTCGTGAAGGCGCTGTCCAGCGACCTCGCGGTGGAGTGCACGCTGCTCGCGATGCAGGTGTTCGGCGGGCACGGCTACATCCGCGAAAACGGCGTCGAGCAGCACCTGCGGGATGTGCGCATCGTGGGGCTGTACGAGGGCACGAACGGCGTACAGGCCATGGACCTGCTCGGACGCAAGGTGCTGGCCGACCAGGGCCGGCAGATGGGCACCTTCCTGGACATGGTGGGTGCATTCGCCGAAACCTGCGGCCCGCGCGAGGTGATGCGCGAGTTCGCGGAGCCGCTGGCGGGATTGGTCGCTGAAGTGAGGCAACTCACCAGCGAGCTCGTAGCTACGTCCGCGACTGACCCGGATGCGGCCGGGGCCGCCGCTGTGCCTTATCTGCGCTTGGTCGGGCATTTGGCCCTCGCATGGACCTGGGCACGCATGGCGGAGGTTGCGGCAAAGCAATCCGAATCGACCGACCCGATCTACGCGTCGAAGATTGCCACGGCCCGCTACTACTACCGGCGGCTGTTGCCGCAGACGGCGGCACTCTGCGGCGAAATTCGAGCGGGGTCGTCCGCATTGATGGCGCCGACGCTCGACCTTTTCTAGCGGCGGCGCTACAGCATCGTTGCCATGACGCTGAACGCCATAAGCCTCAAGACCGTTGCACCCAGCGCCGCCATGCTGGGTTTTTCGGCGCTGGCGGCACAGCTGCGATGCGAGGGAGTCCCCCTATCCGACCTCTTCGCACGCACAGGGCTGGAGCCCGACGATATCGACAACGCATACGCCCCGATGTCGCCGGCCCAACGAATGGCGGTCTTTGCCAATGCGCAAAAGCTATCGCCCGAGTCCGATGTGGCGCTGCGTGCCGGGGCACGCCAACGCATTGGCGACTTCGGCATCTTCGGCTTCGCAATGGCCAGCAGCGCCACGTTCCGGGACGGACTTGAATTTGGAATCACGCACATGCAGCCTGCCATGCCGTTCCTGCAGCCCACGCTGCGCGTTCTGGGCGACGTGGCTATCCTGGCTTGTGCGCCCGCCGAGCGCTTTGGCGCCGTCCTTCCCTTCGTGGCGGAGTTCTGGCGCAGCTCGCTCAACTCCCTGTTTCAGCGCGTGCTCGAGGTGCCCTTGCCGGCCCGGCGCCTCGTCTGCAATTACCCGGCTCCAGCGCACTGGCGGTCCTACGCGCAGGTCTTCGGTTGCACGGCCGAGTTCGACGCCGAAGTACTCGAATGGCATTTCGACGCTGCGATCCTGGATGCAGCTTGCCCGGGCGCCAATTCAATCACCCACGAGCTGTGCAGGCGGTTGTGTGTCGCCGCCGCGTACGGCGGCTACCAGGCCGGCGGGTTGGCGGGACGGGTCCGCAGCGCGTGCCTTGACGATGCCCGCTGCATGGTGTCGGTTGCGCGGCTGGCCGAGCGGCTGGGTATGTCGGTGCGCACACTGCACCGGCGTCTGGCGGACCAGGGCGTGACATTCAAGAGTGTGGTCGATCAGACGCGCAAAGAGCTGGCGATCGGCTATCTCAGCAATTCGAAGCTTCCTGTCGTCGACATCGCCGAGCGGGTGGGCTTTACTGAAGCAACCAACTTCCGCAAGGCCTTCAGGCGCTGGACCGGAAAAGTGCCGAGCGACTACCGCGCCGGAGCCGCCTGAGCGCCACGCCAGGCCAGGACCGTGCAGCCCGAGGACAAGGCCGCATGGCGCAAACGAACCCCCGTCTGGCGCGACCGGACCTCGTCGACCCGCAACGCCCGCTACAGAATTTGGCGACACAAGGCACACCGTCATGTTCGCGTGGGTGCCTTGTCAACACCAAGGAGCGAGCAATGGATTTGGGGATCAAAGGAAAGCGCGCCATTGTCTGCGGCGCAAGCAAGGGGCTCGGCAAAGGCTGCGCCCTGGCGCTCGCGAGCGAAGGCGTGGAACTGCTGATCACCGCGCGCGGCGTGGACGCGCTGGAGAGCACGGCGCACGAAATCCGCAGCAGCACCGGCGCGACGGTAAAGACCGTGGCCGCCGACATCGCAACGCCCGAGGGCCGCCGAGCTGTGCTTGCGGCGATGCCGGCGCCCGACATTCTGGTCAACAATGCGGGCGGCCCCCCACCGGGCGACTTCAGGGAATGGGACCGCGACGCGTGGATCGCCGCCCTGGACGCCAACATGCTGGCACCGATCGAACTGATCCGCGCCACAGTGGACGGCATGATCGGCCGCAAGTTCGGGCGCATCGTCAACATCACCTCGAGCGCCGTCAAGTCACCCATTGATTTTCTCGGACTCAGCAATGGTGCGCGCCTGGGGCTGACCGGCTTCGTCGCCGGGCTGTCACGGCAGATCGTGAAGCACAACGTGACGATCAACGGCCTGCTGCCTGGCTTCCACGCGACCGACCGCATCCTCATGGGCTTCGCCGTGCTGGGCAAGCGCAGCGGCAAGACCGCGGACGAAGCACGCGACGCCATGCTGCAGCAGGTACCGGCCGGGCGCTTTGGAACGATCGAGGAATTCGGCCAGGCCTGCGCTTTTCTGTGCGGTGCCAATGCAGGATTCATGACCGGGCAGAACCTGCTGCTCGACGGCGGCGCCTTCACGGGCACCCTGGGCTGAACGCGGTGGTTGCCATGCATCCTCCCCTGACCATCGAGTCTGTCAACGTGCGCGCCGTGCTGGTGCCACTCAAGCGCACTCCGGTGCTCAAGAGCATGTCCCCGCCGGCCTGGACCATCATCCTGATCGACCTGCACATGCAGGGAGGCGTGGTGGGACGCAGCTACCTGCAGCCCTACCTGCCCAACAGCGTGCGATACATCGCGCCCCTCATCCACGACCTGGTTGAACGCTTCAAGGGCAAGCCAGCCAATCCGGTCGACCTGTTCCGCCAAGCTCGCCAAAGCCTGTGGCCAATCGGGCTGGAAGGCGTCACGCTGGCGGCGATCGCCGGCCTCGACATGGCGTTGTGGGACGCGCTGTCCAAGGCGGCGCAGTTGCCGCTGGCCCGCTACCTGGGCGGCAGCGTGGGTCCGGTCAAGGCATACAACAGCAACGGCCTGTGGCTGATCGATCCTTCGGAGGTGGCGCGCGAGACGGAGGAGCTCATCGCGCAAGGGGACTTCACCGCCCTGAAGATTCGGCTGGGACGCGACAGCCTGGCGCAGGATCTTGCGTCCATCGCGGCCGCCCGGCGCGCTGGCGGCGCATCGCTGCAACTCATGGCCGATTTCAGCCAGGCCCACACCATGGACGAAGCCATTGCGCGCTGCCGTGCGCTGGACGGCGAAGGGCTCTACTGGATGGAGGAGCCGATCGCATGCGACAACCTCTCGGGATTGGCGCAGTTGCGCCGCCGGCTATCGACGCCGATCCAGGTCGGCGAGAACTTCTGGGGTCCGCGCGACCTGCAGATCGCACTCGAACTGGACGCCACGGACTTCGTTATGCCCGACCTGATGCGGATCGGCGGCGTCACCGGCTGGATGCGCGCCGCCGGAATCGCGGCAGCCAAGGGGGTGCCAGTGTCCACCCACCTATACCCCGAGTTCTCGGCACACCTGATGCGGGTGACGGAAACCGCGCACTGGCTGGAGTGGTGCGATTGGGCCGATCTGATCCTGGCAGAGCCCTTCGAGGTCCGCAACGGCCAAGTCCACATCCCCGACCGACCCGGCAGCGGGATCGAATGGAACGAGAGCGCGATAGCCAAGTACGCCCACCGCTTCTGAAAGGTGATGGCGGGTGCCCAACAAGAACGGAGACAATCTTCATGCACAGCATCAAACGATCGATCTTGCTGGGGGCGTTCATCGCCGCCGCAGCCATCAGCTCGAATTCATGGGCGCAGGCTTATCCGACCAAACCGGTAACGATCCGGGTGGCCTTTCCTGCGGGCGGGACTGCCGACGTCTTCATCCGACAGATCCTGCCCAGGATGCAGGCCGAGTTGGGCCAGCCATTGATGGTCGAGAACCTGTCCGGCGCCGGCGGAGCGATCGGTGCAGTCAATGTCCTCAAGGCACCGGCTGACGGCTATGTCGTGGCGGGGCACACCAACGACGTTATCCTGACCCCGCTGGCAATGGCATCGGCCCAGTACAGACCCAACCAGTTCCGGATGGCGGCGGCACTGGGATTGAGCGACATGCTGCTGGTGGCGCGGCCTTCGATGACGGCCCATACCCTGGCCGAACTGGTGGACTACAGCAAGACGTTGCCAAACGGCCTGTCGCTGGCCCATCAGGGCCCGGGGTCGAGCTCGCAGCTCGCAGGCGACGACATGAAAGCGGCCAGCGGCCTCAAGGCGGCAGGCATACCGTACAAGGGAATGGCGCCGCTCGTCCAGGATTTGCTCGGTGGCCATGTGGACATCGGGTTCATCCCCCTGGGCATGGCCACCGTGGCGATGGTTCAGCAAAAGAAGCTGATCGCTATCGGCATTGCCGCGGCCAAGCGCAACCCCGTGCTGCCCGATGTGCCCACGCTATCCGAAGCCCACCCCGAGCGGCCAGTCCTCCACCGGCAATGGATCGGCCTGCTGGTGCCGCGAGCCACGCCGGATGCCATCGTGCAACGCCTGAACAAGGCGGTGACCGAGGCTGTGCTGAGCCCCGAATTTCAGAAGTTCGCCAGCGAAGGCGGGGTCATCACCTTGGCGATGTCCGCCAAGGAATCCGACGATTTCTACAACGCCGAGATTCTGAAATATGGCGATCTCGCGCGGCAGACCAATCTGCAGCCGCAGTAGCGCGCCACGTTCGGCCCATCAAAAAAAGCAATGCGATGAAAAAAATCCTGTTGGCCGCGGCGGTCGCCGCTTCGTTTTTTCTTCCCGCCGCGAACGCACAAAACGCGAGCGGCAAGCCCCTCACTATTCGAGTAGCCTGGCCTGCCGGTGGCGCAGTGGACGTGACTTTCCGGCAGATACAGCCGGCCTTGCAGGATGGCTTGGGGCAGACCGTCGTCGTCGAAAACCTGCCGGGCCTGGGCGGCGCGCTGGGCGCGATGAACGTGGCTTCGGCGGCGCCCGACAACGCTGTGGTCCTAGGCACGAGCGGACCCGACCTGATCCTGGCACCGTTGAGCATCGCTACGGCGAAATACTCGCCGGAGTCGTTCAAGCTGGTCGCGCCCCTGGGCACGACGGACTTCATTTTGCTGAGCGCGTCCAAGCATTCGTTCAAGAACGTCGATGAACTCGTGGCCTACGTGCGCAAGCCCGGCAACCAGGAACTCTCCATCGGCAACATCGGTTACGGCTCCTCATCCCACATTGCGGCTGCCGACTTCGAGGCGCGTATCGGCGCAAAGCTGATGGCGGTGCCCTACAAAGGCACTGCCTCGATGGTGCCCGACCTGGTGGGCGGCCAGATTGACCTGGCGTTCCTTCCCCTCGCCGGTCCTGTGGTCGGATTGCTGAAGTCCGGCAAGGTGAAGGCGATCGGCATTGCGAGCGAACAGCGCAACCCCGACCTGCCCGACGTTCCCACCTTGAGCGAGGGCAGTTTCCTCAAGTCGTTCAGCCACTCAGTCTGGAGCGGCCTGTTTGTCCCAACGCGGGTTCCGGATGCCGAAGTGGCGCGCCTGAACCGTGCCAGCGCCGAGGCGCTGGGAAAGCCTGAATTCCTGCGCTTCGTGCGCGAAAACAGCTCGCGGGTCTTGGGGCCCCTGGACACGGTACAGGCGGCCAACTTCTTCAGGGACGAGGCCGCCAAGATGCGCGCCGTGGCCAAGTCGATCAACTTGCAAGCGCAGTAAACAGAGGGACATCTCCATGCAAATTCTGGTGTTGGGAGCCGGTGCGACCGGCGGCTATTACGGGGCCCGCCTGCAACAGGCCGGCGCGCAAGTGCGTTTCCTGGTGCGCGAGCGGCGTCGTGCTCAACTGCGCGAGCATGGGCTGGTCGCGCGCAGCGCCTTGAGCGACATGAGCCTGCCCGTTGCGACGCTCAGCCGCGGCGAACTGGCGGAGGCTGCGGCGCAGGCAGATGTCGTGCTCTTGACCTGCAAGGCTTTCGAACTCGACGAGGCAATGGACACGATCGCCCCCGCAGTGGCAGCGGGCGCGCTGGTGCTGCCGGTCATCAACGGCATGGAAGCCTACAAGCGGCTGGACCAGCGCTTCGGCCGCGAAAAGGTGCTCGGCGGCATTGCTTACATCGCCACCATGCTGATGCCCGACGGCGCGATCCAGCACTTTGGGCCTAACGACGTGTTTGTCCTCGGCGCGCGTGCTGCGTCGCAAGAGCCCGTTGCACAGCGCTTTCACGAATTGATCGCGCGCACGCCCGGCATGCGCAGGCTGTCTGCCGACATCGAGCAGGAGTTGTGGGAGAAGTGGGTGATGCTCGCGTCCGGGGCCACGGCGACCAGCCTGATGCGCGCGAGTGTCAGCGAGATACTGCGCGCCGCGGGCGGGGAGGCAGTGATCCGGCAGTCGATCGAGGAAGTGACGCGCGTCGCGACCCTGTCCGGCCACCCGCCGAGCCCGGCGTCGGTCGGCATGGTCGAGCGCGTCCTGCTGGACCCGGCCTCGCCCTGGGCTGCGTCGATGGCGCGCGACATGATGGCGGGCACACCCCGCCTGGAGTCACAGGCCATCCTGGGGGACCTGATTGCGCAAGCCAAGCTCGTGGGCACAGCGGTGCCCCTGCTGCAGACCGCTTACTGCAATCTGCAGGTCTACGAGGCCCAGCGCGCGGCAGCGTCCGCACGATGAGCCCTACGCCCGACATCATCGATCTCGCCCGAGCCCCGGTCGAAGCCGGCGCGCTGCGATCGCTCGCCAGCCTGGACGAGCGCTTCAATCTGGCGCAGGGCTCGGCATTCCTGACCGGCGCGCAGGCATTGATCGCCGTGCTGCTGCTGCAGCGCGAACGCGACCGCCGCGCTGGCATGTCCACCGGCGGCTATATCAGCGGCTATCGCGGTTCGCCGCTGGGCACCTTCGACCAGGCACTGTGGGCGGCGGCGCGGCGCCTGAAGGAGGCGGGCATTGTTTTCGATCCGGGCGTCAACGAGGACCTGGCCGCGACAGCGGTGTGGGGTACGCAGCAGCTGGACGCGCTGGGTCCCGCCAACGTCGATGGTGTGTTCGCCATGTGGTACGGCAAGGGGCCCGGCGTCGATCGCTCCGGAGACCCCTTCAAGCACGCCAATTACACCGGCACGCATCCGCGCGGCGGCGTGTTGGCCGTGTTCGGCGACGATCACCCCGGCAAGTCATCAACGGTCGCGCACCAAAGCGAGCAGGCGATGGCCGCCAACTCGATCCCGGTGCTGTATCCCTCCAACGTCGAGGACATCGTGCGGTTCGGTTTGCTGGGCTTTGCGCTGTCGCGCTACGCCGGCTGCTGGGCCAGCCTCAAGGTGGTCAACGAGACCATCGAGCAGACGGCCACGGTTGACATCGACCCGCAGGCGCAGCACATCGCCCTGCCCGACCCGGCCGATCTGTTGCCGCCCGAGGGCGTGCATTACCGTGGCGCATTTGCGCCGGCGCGCGACGAAACCATCCTAATGCATCACCGGTTGCCGCTGGTGCTGCGCTTTGCGCGCGCCAACCGCATCGACCAATGCACGATGGGCGACGAGAGCGCGCGGTTCGGGCTGGTTTCAGCCGGCAAGGCCTACCAGGACACGCGCCAGGCGCTGTCCTATCTGGGCATCGACGACGCGCGGGCTCGCACGCTGGGCTTGGCGCTGTACAAGGTCGGCATGGTGTGGCCGCTGGAGCCGCTCGGGCTCAAGGAATTTGCTGCCGGCAAGGCCGAACTGTTCTTCATCGAGGAAAAGGCCGCCTTCGTCGAGCGGCAGGCCGCCGCCGTGCTGTACAACGAGGCGGCGCGCCCGCGCATCGTCGGCAAAAACGACGAGCATGGTTCGCCGCTGGTCACCCTCGAGAAGCAACTCGAACCGCTGGACCTCGCGCTGGCGATCGCCGCGCGCCTTCGCACGGCGGGCCTGGCCGATGCAGCGCTGGAGGCGCGCATTGCGCTGCTGGCCCCTCGCCGCAGCGGCGTCATCTCACTGGCGACGCCCCAGGACAGCCGCCCTCCCTACTTTTGCTCGGGTTGCCCGCACAACACGTCCACCAACGTGCCCGAAGGCAGCTTCGCATTGGCGGGCATCGGCTGTCACAGCATGGCGATGTTCTACAAGGCGCGCACCCTGCTGTCCACGCAGATGGGCGGCGAAGGCATGAACTGGGGCGGACTGCACCATTTCACCAAGACACGCCATGTGTTCCAGAACCTCGGGGATGGCACCTACTACCACTCCGGCCTGCTGGCGCTGCGCGGCGCGGTCGCCAGCAAAGCCAACATCACCTACAAGATCCTCTACAACGACGCCGTGGCCATGACTGGCGGCCAGCCCGTGGATGGGCCTATTTCGGTCAGCCGGGTGGCCCGCCAGGTGCTGGGCGAGGGCGTGAAGCAGGTGGTGCTGGTGTCGGACAATCCGGATCTGCACCGGTCCGATGCCTCCATGCCCAAAGAGGTGACGATACGTCACCGCAACGATCTCGATGCGGTGCAGCGCGAACTGCGCGAAGTGGCGGGCTGCACCGTACTCATCTACGAACAGACCTGTGCCGCGGAGAAGCGCCGCCGGCGCAAGCGCAAGGTCATGGTCGATCCGCCCAAGCGGCTGTTCATCAATCAGGCCGTGTGCGAGGGCTGCGGGGACTGCTCGGCGCAATCCGGGTGCATCAGCATCGAACCCGTGGAAACCGCCCTGGGCCGCAAGCGCGCCATCAACCAGTCCTCGTGCAACAAGGACTATCGCTGCGCAGAGGGCTTTTGCCCGTCATTCGTCACGGTCAGCTCGGGCAGCCTGCGCCGGCCGGCGCAGGGCGACATACCCGAGGCGTTGCTGCAGAACATCCCCGTGCCGCCGGTGCGGCCCGTTGCCGATGGCTTTTCCGTCATGGTGGCCGGTATCGGTGGCACCGGCGTGATCACGGTCAGCGCGGTGCTGGCCATGGCGGCGCACCTGGAACACAAGGCCGCCTCGGTTTACGACATGACCGGCGTGGCTCAGAAGAACGGGACGGTCTTCAGCCACCTGCGCGTCGCGGCGGCGCCCTCGGGCATCGCCAGCCAGCGCATCGGGCTGCGCGAAGCCGACCTGATGCTGGCCTTCGACATGCTCGCCGGTCTGGCGGACGAGGCGTCACGCACGCTGGACATGGAACGCAGCCGTTTCCTCGGCAACGACCGCGTGCCGCCGAGCGCGGTTTTCACCAGGAACCCTGACCATCGCGTCGAGGTGTCCATGCTCCAGCGCAAGGTCGCGGGCGTGGTACGCCCCGAGCATGTGGACTATGTCGATGCGACCGGCCTCGCCACCGCGCTGTGTGGCGATGCGGTGGCGGCCAACACGTTCCTGCTGGGTGTGGCGGCGCAGAAGGGCTGGCTGCCGGTGGGCGTGGCGGCCATCGAGCGGGCGCTGGAGCTCAATGGCGTGCAGGTCGAGTCCAATCGTCGCGCGCTGCGCCTGGGCCGCCTCTGGGTCACGAACCGCGCCGCGGTCGAGGCGGCCTCGGCCGGTATTTCGCCGCCCGCGCCGAAGCTGCCGCAAGGGCTGCAGGAGGTGCTGGCGCACCGCACCGAACTGCTCACGCGCTACCAGACCGCCGACTACGCGCGGCGCTACCGCGCACTGGTCGAAAAAATCGCGCAAGCCGAGGCCGCGCTGGCGCCCGGCAGCCAGCGGCTGTCGCTGGCAGTCGCCGAAAACCTGGCCAAGCTGATGGCCTATAAGGACGAGTACGAGGTGGCGCGCCTGCACGCGGCGCCGGAGTTCCAGGCCGCGCTCGCCGCACAATTCGAGGGTCCGCAGCGCCTGCGCTTCAACCTGGCCCCGCCCCTGCTGTCGCGCCGCGACCCGCTGACCGGGCAATTGAAGAAAAGCGAATACGGCCCCTGGATCCTGCCTGCGATGCGCGTGCTGGCTCGACTTCGATTTGTGCGCGGCACGCCATTCGACCTGTTCGGCTACACCGCCGAGCGCCGTGCCGAACGCGAGCTGATCGCCAACTACGAGGTGCTGTTGCAGCGCCTGGAAAGCGAACTGCGCGCACACAACCTGGAGATCGCCATCCAGTTGGCCCAACTGCCGCAGCGCATCCGCGGCTATGGCCACGTGAAGGAGCGCAGCATGGCTGAAGCGGAGATCGCCCGGCAGGCGCTGCTGGCCGAATTCGAGGCCGCCTCTGCGCCACCGGCAACAACGGCGCGGGTGGCCGCCTGAACCAATTTTCGAGATCACCAAATGAAAATCACCTCGTTCCAGGTCCGCTGCGCCATCGTTCCCATGCCCGAGCCCCTGCGCACTGCCTCCGGCACGGTCGGGGTGTCGCCCCTCGTGCTCCTGACCATCAACACGGACGCCGGAGTACAAGGCCATAGCATCCTCTTCAGCTACGGGCTCGCCGCACAGAAGCCGTTGGCCGAGCTGATGCGCAATCTCGAATCGGTCGCCGTCGGCCAGCCCCTGGCGCCCGCCGATCTCTCGAGCAGGCTGCATGGGCACTTCCGGATGCTCGGCACCGAAGGCTTGGTCGGGATGGCCCTGGCCGGGATCGACATGGCGGTATGGGACGCTTTCGCTCGCGCACACGAGCTACCCCTGTCCGCCATGCTCGGATCATCGCCGCGACCGGTCCAGGCCTATGCGGGCGTCAGCTACGAGGGCGTGCTGGGCAGCGGCCAGTCCGCCGAGAAGTGGGCGCGCAAAGGCTTCAAGGCGGTCAAGGCGAAGATCGGTTATCCGACCGTCGCGGAAGACTTGGCCGTCGTGCGCGCCATGCGCTCGGCGATGGGCCCGGACGCAGCCATCATGGTCGACTACAACCAGTCGCTTAGTACCAGCGACGCGGCGAGGCGCCTGCGCGCCCTGGAGGGCGAAGGCCTCGCCTGGATTGAAGAGCCCATCGTTGCCCACGACTACGCTGGGCTCGTGCAGTTGGCAGCGGCCACCACCACACCGTTGCAATCTGGCGAGAACTGGTTGGGGGCTCTCGGTTTCCGCCATGCTTTCGACGCGGGTGTGCGCGGCCTGGCCATGCCCGACGCCATGCGATGCGGCGGGGTCACCGGTTGGCAACAAATTGCCGCACTGGGCCAGCTCTATGGCGTGGCGCTTTCCAACCATTTCTGGCCGGAAGTCAGCGCCCATCTACTTTGCGCTACGCCGACCGCGCATTGGCTCGAATACATGGATTGGTGGAACCCGATCCTGAAGGAACCGCTCGACGTGCGCGATGGGATGGCCTACACAAGCGAACGGCCGGGGTCGGGAATGGAGTTCAACGAAGAAGCCGTGCAACGATACCTGGTGTGAACGCAACGGTCGGGCATCGCTCTGCGTCTCGATCACGTGGCACCGGTGTTCGAGCTACCCGTGAAATCGATGGGCGCCTTGTTCGCCCTGGGTCTCAGCCATCGGCAGACCGAGTCCACGCGAACCGGCAGGGATGTGGGCGGTCTTGCCGCCCACATCGAATGCTTCCGAACGGCCCTTGTTGCCTCAGGAGGCCGGTGTCATCTTCAAGACTTCGGGTTTGCCATCGATGTACGGGCCCAGCTGCCGGCCCAGTGTGCGGTAGTGATCCGTCTTGAGATGGGCGGCCGCGGCATCCGCGTCCTTGTATCGTTCGAGAAAGGCAAAACGGTTTTCACCTTCCGAAAGCAACTCGTACCCGATAACTCCGGCTTCCTTGCAAGAGGCCTGGACCAACTGTCCTGCTGTCTGCAGAAATTGCTCGGAAGTTCCGGGCACGATTTTGAGTCTGGCTAGTACAACGATCATTTGCATTTCCTAAGTTCAGGTGGGTTAGCGCGAGCCATCCGGTCCTCCAGTGCATTCGCAAGCTGGGGCGCCCGGGTGGTGACGTCCTTCGAGGTGTATCGATGAATGTCGCCTTCGACCCGCCGCGACACGATCCGCGACGAAATCAAGAGCGGTTGCCTTTGCATCAAACCCGGCATGGGCATCGCCTTGGCAACGCGTGTTGTCGTGATCAACTGGTGCCATGACTGGACGGGCTGCTGGCGCCGGTAAGCCGGTTGATCTGAAAGACCGTTTCGGGGGTCACCTGGACGTAGTCATTCAACCCGCCGGAACGCATGATCGGATACGCGTGCGCTGTCTGGTAGACGCCATCCTTGAGGAGCAACTTGTCGATGAAGACAGCCACCACCTCGCCCAGGACCAGCCAGCCCCCCACCTTCTCGTCAGCGGTATTTCGAAGCTGAACGATGTCGACGACCTTGCACTCCATGGCGGCCCGGCTCTCTGCCACGCGCGGGACATTGACCATCCGACCCGGCACGGCCGTGAGGCCGGCCAGCGGGAATTCGTCCACACCGTGCGGATGCGGGGCTGAGGTCTGGTTCATCTTGTCGCCCAGCTCACGGGTCACCAGGTTCCAGACGAACTCGCGCGTTTCGGACGCGTTTTGCACGCTGTCTTTCCAGGCGATCGAGGAAAATCCGATGATGGGCGGATCGTAGTTGAATGCGTTGAAGAAACTATAGGGCGCGAGATTGACGCACCCCTGCGCGTCTCGTGACGAGATCCAACCGATCGGCCGCGGCGCGATAAGCGCATTGAGCGGGTTGTGGCTCAGGCCGTGGCCCTTGGATGGCTCGTAGTAATGAACGTCTTTAACGGCCATGGTGTTCGATCTCTCCGCGCCGCGCGCGCTATTTACTCGGGCTGAAGCTTGATCAGCCGCGCGATGTCCGTCAGGCGTTTGGTTTCAGCTTTGAAATACTCGTCAGCCTGCGCCGGCGTCATCGGATCGAAAGTACGGCCAGCTTGGTCGGCCGCGAACTTGGCGAACTCCGGCAACCTGGTGACCGCATTGATCGCCTGAGCCAGCTTGATCACTTCGGCGTTGCCCACTTTGCGATCGACAAAAACACCAGTCCAGATCTGGTGCTCGAATCCCTTGATCACCTTGCCCTCGTTGAGGGTCGGCACGTCCGGCAAGTCTGCGACGCGCTTCGCGGCCGATACCCCGATTGGGATGACCTTGCCGCTCTTGATCAGGCCCATCGTCGGACCCGCGAGGGGCAGGAAAGTCAGGTCCACTTGCCCGCCAATCAAATCGGGGATGATGGGCGCAACGCCCTTGTAAGGAACCTCGAGGAAGCGCACATTTCCGCGATTCTGGAAATCGGCGCCGGCGATGTGCGTCGTCGATCCACGTCCCCAGTGGGCGATCGAGAGTTCCTTGTTGCCCGGCTGCTGCGCATAGACCAACAGGTCGTCTACGCCTTTGAACGAGAAGCGCGGAGAGCTGACAAGCACGAAATCCGTGCTCAGCATTGGCGAGACCAGCCGCAGCTGACCCGGATCGTACTTCGCGGTGGCGAGGGCCAAGGGAGCCAGGATCAGGTCCGACGCCGTGTGTCCCACGACGTTGTACCCGTCGGCGGGCAGGCTGAGCACCTTCATCACGCCAATGGAACCACCTGCACCCGGCAGGTTATCGACGACAACCGTTTGGCCGAGTTGCGCCTGAAGCCCGGGCTGCAGCTGGCGGAACCCGGCATCCGCAGGCCCGCCGGCGGGGAACGGCACGCGGATGGTGACGAGCTTGCTCGGGTAGGTTTGAGCCGATGCACTCAATGCAGGCACAAGCAGTGCGAACGCGAAGGCCAGCTGGAAAAGAACTTTCTTCAAAAGCTTGTCTCCTGTTTTAAGGGTTTCAGCGTCAGATGGCGTCGGGAAGGTTTGGTTTCTTTGCATCGTCGTCTCCGGTTTTAATTACTCGTACCAAGCTCGTCTAGAAAGGTGTCACGCGAGATCGCTTCGCTTTCATGGTCAACTAAGCCCACATGGCAAAAGCGGCTGCGGTGGTGCTCGCGGCCAACAAAGCCCACCACCATTTACTTGACCGAGAACCCGGTCTTGCTCTGAACCGCGGACCGATTCGCCGGCGCAGATCGCAACTGGGCCTCGAAAGCCGAAAAGAAAAGCTTGACGAGGATCGCTGAGACGACCTCGATCAAGGTTGATCCGACCAAGCTCAGGGGGCCGCGGATTCGAGCCTCGAGCACATAGCGCACGCGTGTCTTCCTGCCCTCTTCGATCAGCGAGATGTTGGCCGCACCCTTGGTTCCGCCGGGTCCCTCGAATGCGAGCACATAGCTGCTTGGAATATCGAGGTCCCTCACTTGGAGCGTTCCTCTCATACGCGCCTTGACAGGTCCGATGCCCAGAGCCAGCACGGTCGTCAGGTTGTCCACCCGCACCTGATCCAATGATTCGCATCCAAAAATGCAAGACTTGAGCGAATCGGCATTGTTCAGCGCATTGAAAGTTGCAAACAGCGGTGCGGGGACCAGTCTTTCTCCACGCAGTTTCATCGGCGTGCCAGCAACGGTTGGGCGCGAGTTCGCCGACGCGGCGACCTTGCCGAGGACGGTGGGCTGATCCAAGGTCGCTTCGACCTTTGCAGGGTGCAAGCGAGCCTCGGTGGTCTTCGGCGTGGCGGCTCCGACCTGGCGCGATGTCGCCGAAGCGGGCGTCTTTCCGGGTGCGGCATGCGGAGGCACGCCCGTCGGTTCCACCGCTACCAGCCGCAACCGGTCTTCGAATGCTGAAAAGAAATCCTCGGTAATCTTGGACGCGGCGGCATCGACAAGGCGCGACCCGACCTGCGCCAAGCGGCCACCCACCTGGGCTCGGGCCGAGTAGCGCAGAAGCGTCTGAGCGCCCTCTTCCGTGAGCGACACCTCTGCCGATCCCTTGCCAAAGCCGGCAATGCCGCCCTGTCCTTCGAAGGACACCACATAACTGTGCGGCGGCAGCATGTTGCTCAATTTCAACGTGCCTTTGAAGCGGGCGCTGATGGGTCCGATACGCGCGACCAGCAAGGCCGCCAGCGTGTCGGGCTGCGTCCAATCCAGCGACTCGCAGCCGGCAATGCAGGACTTGAGAAACTCAGCGTCGTTCAGCGATTGCCAGGTCGCCAAGATCGATGCCGGTATCAGTCTTTCGCCAACAAGTTCCATGCGTTCAAGCCCGAGGGCTCCAAAAAGGTGAGTGAGTAAAACGCTACTTGCCGACGTCCATCAGCAGTTCCTTCAGCGCGACGTCCAGCCGAGCAGCCACGCTGTCGATAGAGGCATTGCCCAACAGTCCAAACATTGAAGAAGGCCTGTCGTACTCGAACACTGCGGTACCGTCGGCGCCCTCGTACAGAATCACACGGATCGGTGCGTAGAGACCTGCGGCCACGTTGTGCTTGTTCATCGAGACGGCGGTCAGGACATTGCCAATGCCGTATCCAACGGCCTTGCGGGGGCCTCCGTCCATGGCCAGCGCAGCGCCGTGATTCAGCGAGTACAGGATCGACAATCCGGCAGGCGCTGCCAGCCGCTCCAGTTCGGCCCGCGCACCGGCCATGTCTCCTTTTTGCAAGTATGGAATCAGCAGATCGACCTGGACAAAGCGGACCCGCGATTCAAGCGCAGTCTTCACTTCGTCAAACGACCTTTTTGAACTGATGCGGATGTGCTCCACCGTCAAAGGCCGCATGCTCACCCGATCCTCCTGGGTTGCGGCTGCCGCAGGACCTTGGGCCGTCAACAGCGCGGCAGCTCCCAGTCCAATCAGGGCGTTCCTCCCCCATGAAAGAAAATTGCTTCTGGTCATTGGTCTCGCAATCATCGTTGTCTCCTAGTTACCGTACTGATCAAACGGAGGACATCACATCGGTGAGCGCGCGGCGAAGCATCGTGCGCCCCAGTTGAGTGCGATAGTCGGCGTCGGCGAAGCGGTCTTCCAGCGGTGACGCGCCCGTGAACGCCAGGTCGATCAGGCGCTCCGTTTGGTCGGGCTGGCCGGCATATCCGGCCAACGCGGTTTCGGCGGCATTCGCACGGAATGCATGGGCCGAAAAACCAGTCACCGCAATCCGTCCGCCACTGCAGCGATTGGCCTCATACGCCAGAACCACCGCCACACCGACGACGGCATAACCCGAGGCTGGATGGCGAAATTTGCGGTAAGCACCGCGCCGGCTAGACCCGGCCGGGATGCGCATACGCACAACGATCTCATCGGGCCGCAAGTCAGTTTCGAACAGTCCCTTGAAGAACGAAGCGGCGGGAATCGAACGCTCGCCTTTGGGCCCGACGACTTCGATCGTCGCGTCCAGTGCCAACATCGCCGCCGGCCAATCGGCCGAAGGATCGGCGTGCGCCAGCGAGCCGCCAATGGTGCCGCGATTGCGCACGGTCGGGTCCGCGATCAGGCCGGCGATGCTCGCAAGAAGCGGCAATGCCTCCGCCAGTTCAGCGTGATATTCAAGCTGGGCGTGGGTTGTCGCCGCGCCGATGACAATCTCGCTTGCGCCGATCATGATGCCTTGAAGCTCAGGCAGTTCGGCGATGTCGATCAGGGTCCCGGGCGCTGCCAGGCGCAGTTTCATCATTGGCAGCAGCGAGTGGCCGCCACTCATCAACTTTGCACCGTCGCCGCCGTGGGTAAGTTGGGCAAGTGCCTCGGACAAACTGCGGGGTCGGATGTACTCAAATGCACTCGGGATCATTGGGTCAACTCCTCTTTCCCGGCGGTTTTTGCGGCACGGACGGCACGCCACACCTTGGGTGGCGTCAACGGCATGTCGATGTGGGTGATGCCGAAGCTCTTGAGCGCATCGCACACCGCACTGACGATGACCGGCGGTGCGCCGACACAGCCGGCTTCGCCGATGCCCTTGACACCCAGCGGATTCACCGGGGTTGGGGTCACCTGGAAGCTGGTTCGCATCGTCGGGACCTGATCGCTTTTAGGCACGGCGTAATCGAGCAGTGAACCGGTCAGGAGCTGCCCGGTCTCGTCGTATTCGACGCCCTCGTACAGGGCCTGGCCAATGCCCTGGGCGATGCCGCCGTGCATCTGTCCATGGCACAGCATGGGATTGATGAGATTGCCCACATCGTCCACGGCGACATAGTCAAGAATCTTCACCTCGCCCGTCTCGATGTCGACCTCGACGACTGCCGCGTGGCTGCCGAATGGCGCCACCATTTTTTCGGACTGGTAGAACACGGTTTCTTCCAGGCCCGGCTCCATGCCCAGCGGAAGATTGGAGCTGACGTACGCCATGCGCGCGACCTGGCCGAAGCCGACGCTGCGCGCTTTTGTCTCGCCCGCGACGCTGAACGTTCCGCCCGTATAGTTGAGGTGTTCCGGCGTCGAGTCCAGCATGGTGGCGGCGATGAGCTTGGCCTTGGCAAGCACTTTTTGAGCCGCATTGTGAGCTGCGGTGCCGCCCACGACCATGGAGCGCGAGTTGAACGTGCCATGGCCGAAGGGCACACGGTCCGTATCGCCCTGGACGACGTCAATATCGTCCATCGGCAACTGCAGCACGCTGCCTACGATCTGCGCGTAGCTTGTCGCGTGCCCATGGCCTTGTGGCATGGACCCCGAGAACAGCGTGACCTTGCCGTCGGAGTGGACCCGCAGTAGTGCGCTTTCCCAACCGCCGCGATTGAACCCAACCATCTTCATCGCGGCCGAACTGCCGACGCCGACCAGTTCCATGTAGCAGGTGACGGCAACGCCGACATAGCGCCCCTGCGCCCGCAGGGCGGCCTGCTTCTCGCGCCATCCGTTGTAGTCAATCTCCTTGACCGCGGCCTCGAGGGCACCCTCGTAGTTGCCGGTGTCCCACACGAACAGCGGGTGTCCGTAGGGCCGGTAGGGAAACTGATGTTTGCGGATCAGGTTGATCCGACGCAGTTCGACCGGATCGATGCCGAGTTTGGCAGCGACCGCGTCCATGGTCCGCTCGATGAGGTAAGCGGCTTCGGGGCGGCCGGCGCCGCGGTAGGCGTCCACCGGCGTGGTGTTGGTCGTCACCAGCCGCATCTGCGCATCCAATGCGGGGATGTCGTAGTTGCCGCAGGCGAATGACACCGTATTGACCGTCGGGATGCCGGTTGCCATGTTCGACAGGTAGGCACCCAGGTTGGCGAACGAACGCATCTTGATGCCCAGCACCCGGCCGTCTTTCGTGACCGCGGCTTCCACGTTCTCGATGTGTGCGCGGCCGTGCGTGGTGGCCATGTGCGCTTCACTGCGCGTCTCGGTCCAGCCGACCGGCCGCTCGAAGTGTTTTGCGGCGAACGCGACCAGAATTTCCTCGGCGTAGAAGTGCATCTTCGCGCCGAAGCCCCCACCAATGTCGGGCGCGATCAGGTGAATCCTGTGCTCGGGCCAGCCCAAGGTTTCGGCCAACCAGCGCCTGGACATGTGAGGCACCTGCGTCGGCAGGTAGAAAGTCAGCTTCTCAGTGGTCGTGTCGTAGACGGCTCGCACGGCCCGCGGCTCGATCGGACTGGGGATCAACCGGTTGTTGACCAGCCGCACCCGAACCAGATGGTCCGCTGCCGCTGCCGCTGCGGCGTAGTCGCCGCCGCCGCCCCTGAAAACAGTGATGAGGTTGCCCGGCACATTGTCATGCAACTGCGGCGCGCCTTCCTGCAGGGCCGCTTCTTCGTCCACCACCGCAGGCAGCACTTCATAGTCGACGAAGATGGCTTCCAGCGCATCGGCAGCTTGCTGGCGCGTATTGGCCACAACGAGCGCGACCGATTCGCCGACGTAGCGCACGCGACCGTCGGCCAGCGGGGGGTGGGCTGGGACGAGGGAGCCGCCCACAACCCAGTTGGGGCGGATGTCGCCGACCTTGCCACGCAGGTCTTCATAGGTCAGGATGCCCACCACACCGGGCATGGACGCGGCGGCAGAGATGTCGATCGACTTGATCAGCGCATGGCCGTGGGGCGAACGCAGCACCATGGCGCAGGTCAGGCCCTTGATCGCGATATCGTCGGTGAATCGGCCGCGGCCGGTCAGAAGAGGCGGGTCTTCGCGTCGGGTGACGGATTGTCCGATATGGTTGACAGGTTCAATGTCATCGAGCCTGGTCATTGCGCGAGCTCCTTCTGCTTGCCAGAAGCGTGGCCTGTGTCACCTGCTCGGGTGGCAGCCAGCATGACTGCATTGACTATGTTTTGGTAGCCGGTGCAGCGGCACAGATTGCCGTGCAAGGCTTCACGCACCTGCTCTTCGGTCGGATTGGGAACCCGGTCCAGCAGCGCCTGCCCCGCGAAGACCATGCCCGGCGTGCAAAAACCGCATTGGAGCCCGTGCATCTCGGCGAAGGCCTGTTGCAGCGGCGTCATCTTTTTCGGGGTGCCCAGCCCCTCGATGGTTGTGACGCGGTGGCCTTGCGCCTGAACCGCCAGCACCGTACAGGACTTGGCCGTGTTGCCGTCGATCTGCACAGTGCAAGCTCCGCATTGCGAGGTATCGCAGCCGATGTGCGTGCCCGTCATGCCCGCGTGGTCCCGCAGGAAATGCACCAGCAATTCGCGCGACTCGATCTCCGCACTCACCGGAACTCCGTTGACTTCGACGGTCACTTTTTGCGGCGTCATCCCGCATCCCCCACAATTTGAGCCTTGCACTCGCCGAACCCGATCGGCTTGTAGCCATCCCGCTCGCACACGCCGCGCAGCCACACAGTGTCGCCGTCCTCGAGGAAAAGACGCGTTTCACCCGAGGGCAACGACAGGGCCTGCTTACCCCCGGCATTGAACTCGATCAGGCATCCCGAGTCCTTGCGCTCCGGGCCCGAGACGGTTCCACTGGACAACAAGTCGCCCGTGCGCAGGCTGCATCCGTTGCTGGCGTGGTGGGTGAGCATCTGCGTGAGCGTCCAGTACTGGTCGCTGAACTGCGGCTGCGAAATCACGACCGGGGCCATGCCGCTTTTTTGCATCGCCGCGGTCTGCAGCAGAACCTGTAGCGAGATCGAGATGCCACCCTGGGCCGCATGCCTGGCCGACGTGAGCGCCGCCGGTACCGGCGTTTCGCCCGCGTCGCGCGTCGGCGCTGGCACGCGGTACGGCGCCAGCGCTTCCAGCGTCACCACCCACGGTGACGCCGTCGTCATGAAGCTCTTGGCGAGGAACGGCCCCAAGGGATAGCTCTCCCACATCTGGATGTCGCGCGCCGACCAGTCATTGACCAGGCAGAGTCCGAACATATGGTCGTCGGCCTCGTCGATCGAAATGGGCTGACCCAGGGCGTTTTCCCGGCCAACGAAGCAACCCACCTCCAGTTCGAAGTCCATGCGTTGTGAGGGCGCGTAGACCTGAGCTGCTCCTTGTGGATCCCCAAGCTGTCCTCGCGGCCGGATACAAGGCACGCCGCTTTCGACCACGGTGGAGGCGCGGCCATGGTAGGCAATAGGCATGTGCCGAAAGTTGGGGGCCACGGGCATCTCGGGTCGAATGAGTTCGCCGGTACGCCGCACGTGGTGGATGGAGGTGAAGAAATCGGTGAAATTGCCGATCTGTGCCGGCAAGTGCATCTGCGCGTCGCGCATCGGCACCAGGCAGGCACTGGCCGCTGCCGCGTGGCCGCTGTCGGCGCGCAGCAGCGTGAAAACCGCATCCCGCACCGCTTGTCTTGCAGCGCGTCCACTCGACATCAGCAAGTTGAGACTGTTGCCGCGCAGCGCGGCCTGCAAGCCATCCAGGCCGGGCAGCACCCCCCCATCCAAGGCGGCGCTCAGATCGAGGATCTGATCGCCGATAGCGACACCGATCCTGCGCTCTTTCGCACCCGCCGTGCTGAATACGCCGAGCGGCAGGTTCTGGATGGGAAACTCGGTGCTCGGCGCGTTCGCGCTGGTGACCCAGCTTTGAACGCTCGCATCGTGCGTGTGATCGGTTTCGAAAGTCATGGCGATCAGGCACTCACGGGGTCGGCTGGTGCGTCGGTCGTTGCCGGGGCGACGAACACCGGGGTTTCTGGCACGTGCTCTATCAGCATGCCCGCCGCGGTCGCTGCCTTGATCGCTTCCTGGCTCATGCCCAAGCTCGCAAAAACCTCCGCGTTGTCCTCACCTCGAAACGAAGGCGCCGTGGGGGCGGGAAGCTTGTCCTCCGAGAAGCGCCAGGGCCGGCCGTGTAAACGGTAAGAGCCCCCCCGGCGGTCCGGCACGTCCTGCACGGCACCCCAGTACTCCGCCCATTCGGAATTCGCAATTTCCTCGGTCGTCCGTATCTGGCCCATTGCAATTTTGGCTTCGTCCAACTGTGCATCGAGCGTGGCCATGTCGCGAAAGGTGAGCACCCACGCCTGCACGATGGCATGGAGCGCGTCGTAGTTCGCCGCTCGCGCTTGTGCCGTCGCGAAGCGGGGGTCACTCGCCAAGTCGATGCGGCGCATCGCGCCAAGGTACTGCGGGAACGTTCCGCTGCCCACGAGACTCTGCGGCGTCAGGAAGCGCTCGCCCCCCGGCCCGACGAAGAAGGCCCCTTCGGTGGCGCCCAAAATTCCTGGCTCAGCACCCGTGTCGATGCCCGCCATGTCGATGTGCGCACGCTCGTTGACGGCCAACATGACCGCCGCCATGGCAACGTCGATGTATTGGCCGCGACCGGTGACTTCTCTGCCCCTGACGGCCGCCAGGACGGCAATGGTCGCTTGCAAGCCGGCGTAAACGTCGGCGTGCGACAGCGGGTCAGGCCGCAGGCGGCTCAGCGAGTCTCCGTAGTGGCGCAGCGTGTTGTGCGTGAAGCCGGCTTCTGCTTGTACCGTCGGCGCATAGGCCATGCGCGACGCCCAAGGCCCGCCTTGACCGTAGCCCGAGATCGACACGTAGATCAGACGCGGATTGCGCTTTACCAAAGATGCATAGTCAAGCCCGAAGAACTTGAGCGTTCCAGCCCGAAAATTCTCGACCACGATGTCTGCCTGGTCGATCATCTTCAAGACCAGCTCTACAGAACCGTGGACGTTGAGGTCGATGCTGACGTTGCGCTTGCCGACGTTCTGCTGGGCGTAATAGCCGGACATGCCGTCGACGAATGGAAAAGCGAGGCGAGACACGTCGGGACGAGGAGGCTCGATCTTGATCACCTCGGCGCCAAGGTCCGCCAGAGTCCGGGCGCACAGAGGCCCAGCCAGCACGCGCGAGAAGTCGACGACTTTGAGGCCTTGCAGGGGTCCGGACATGATCAGCGCCCCTCAAAATTTGCGAGGCCAGGGCCTTGCTTGAGGAAGGATTCGAGTCCGACCCTCACGTCGTTCGAAGCCCATATCGGCTTTTGCAACTCGGCCATCGCCAGGTCGGCTGCTTCAACACCTTGATTGGCGGCGATCCGGGCAATCTGCTTGGTCACTGCATGTGCAATCGTCGGCCCGTTGGCCAACTCCTGGGCCACCATCATGGTGGACTCCTCCAACTTCTCGTCCGCTACGACCAAGTTGATCAGCCCCCAACGCTCCAGCGTCTCGGCGTCGTACCGGCGCCCGAGCATCGACATTTCCTTTGCGCGGGCCACACCGATCCGCTGAACCTGGCGCTGGATGGCGCCCATCAGAGGGTGCAGGCCCAATGCGCTTTCCACTGAGCCAAACTTGGCCGATGAGGCGGCGATGATGTAATCACAGGCCAGGGCGAGTTCAACCCCACCGCCCAGGCAGGCGCCGTGAACGCTTGCCACGATGGGCACGGGCAAATTTTCGAACGCATTCAGTACGTCCACCGGATTCCACATCGGTGCGCTCGCAGCCTTACCGTCCTTCTTGCCCTGCTCCAAAAGCGCTTCGAACTGGGTGACGTCCGCACCCGCGCAGTAGTGCCGCAGGCCGCTGCGCAGAACGATGGCGCGGCTGCCTTGTGCAGCGGCGTCGCGCATCTTCGCGATCAGCGGATTGAACAGCGCAGGCCCCATCAAGTTGTAGGGACGGTAGTTCATGGTCAGCACAGTCACATCGCCATGCTTTGTCGCGACAATAATTTCTTCACTCATCGGGGTCTCCTGGTTAGTTCAAGAAAAACGGGCACCGCAACGCGCCTTTCTGGGTGCGATTTTCTGAGCGCAACATCAGAAGGAAAAGGTGATTTAATGCCAATATGCAGGTTGGCTAATGCCACACCTTCGACAAGCGGGGTTTCACGATGGCACTGCCCAAGCTGACTTTCATCCACCGCCCAGGGGATCGCAACACGCCGCAACTCAGCGTCTTCGGCTTGAAGGCACTCGTCGCAGAAATGGAGAGTCAGGGCGTGTCTTCGCGCGCCTTGCTGAGTCGAACGGGGGTGCTCAGCGAGCAGTTCGACGACCATTCAATGCTGATCTCCCGGGACCAGCGTTTGGCCATCTATCGCAACGCACAGCGCCTCGCGAAGCGATCGGATGTGGCGCTGCGCGCGGGGGCCCGGCAGCGCATCAGCGATTTCGGCGTCTGGGGCTATGCCTTGGCCAGCAGCAAGACACTCGGGGATGCGATGGACCTGTGTTTTCGACAGCTTCGGCAAGTGGGCCCTGTGCTGCAGATCACCTCACGCGTTGAAGGGGGGACGATCAAGTTGCGCAGTCATGACCCCGCGTCGCTGGGCGAACTCCTGCCATTCGTTGCGGAGTTCTGGCGCAGCTCGAACCATGCCTTCCTCAGCCACATACTGGAGGCGCCGCTTCCTTCCTCGCGAATGCTGCTGCCTTACCCAGCGCCGCCTCATTGGCGAACCTACAGGCAGATGTTCAACTGCCCGGTCGAGTTCGCAGCCGAGACTATGGAGTGGCACTTTCCCGAATCGGCCTGGAGCTTGCCTTTGCCCAACGCGAACCCCGTGCTGGTCAAAGTTTGCCAGCGCTTCTGCGAACAGGTCTTGTCGGAGCAACCCCCGGGGTCGGAGCTCGCTGACTCCATCAGAGTCATTCTCGTGAACCAGCCGGGTCGCTTCCCGAATATCGATGAGATTGCTGCAGACCTTGGCATGTCGCTGCGCACGCTCAACCGCAGACTGGCTTCAGAGGGACTGTCCTACCAATCGATCATCGACGATGTACGCCGGACGCTCGCCGTGGAGTATCTCGAGCGCACCGCGCTCTCGGTCGAAGAGATCTGTGAGCGCGTTGGCTTTTCGGATCCGTCCAACTTTCGGAAAGCGTTCAGAAAGTGGACGGGGAGACCGCCAAGTCATTTCCGAACCGAGCCTGCGGCGGCGAGGACGTAGGGCGGCGGTTTTGGCGGCAAAGCGTATCGCGCCACCGCGGTGGTACTCGCAGACGTGTACCAAGCCCCGCGCCGCTTGGGCTGTCGCACCCGGAATGTCGCGTCCGGGATTGACAATGCACAGTCGTTTGATTAACGTTCGTACAGCAATGCAATGGGCCTGCACTGCATCAAAGTGCGTCGGGTAACGGCCAATGCACGCTGTGAAATCATTTCGCGTCTACCCAGGGATGCTCGTTGAAGCGCCGAGGTCGTGCTCGAGGAGGTGGCGGCCTGCCCCACGTCGTCACCGAATCGTGCATCCGCTGCAAGTAAGTCCTGCCAATATTCCGATAGGGCCCCCGATGTCGCTATTTCAGATCACAGAGAACACGTTCCGAAGTGCACGCAACAGTACTTTCTATTTCGCAAGCGGCCCAAGCCGGGGGACACCAATCATCTTCGTTCATGGCTGGCCTGAACTTGCATTGAGCTGGCGCCATCAGCTTCCAGTCTTCGGTGCACTCGGCTTCAGGGCGATTGCTCCGGACTTGCGAGGCCACGGAAGGTCGTCGCTCTACAGCACGCATGACGCGTATGCCCAGCGCGAAATTGTTGCCGACATGATCGAGTTGCTTGATTCCCTCGGAAAGGAAAAGGCGATCTGGGTGGGGCACGACTGGGGAGCGTCGGTCGTCTGGAACATTGCCAGCCACCATCCGGACCGTTGCCTTGCGGCGGCAAACCTGTGCGTGCCCTATGCGACATTGGAGCGTGGACTTGATGTGTTGGTCGGGCTGGTCAACCGCGATCTGTACCCGCAAAGCGAATACCCGTTCGGAAACTGGGAGTACCAGCGCTTCTACGAAGAGCACTTCGCGAAGGCCACGGGCGCGATGGAGGCAAACGTCGCAGGAACTTTCAAGGCCCTTTTTCGCGCGGGCAATCCCGATGGGAAGTGCAAGCCGGCGCCTTTGTCTCAGACTCGCCGTGATGGAGGCTGGTTCGGTGGAAAGGGAACCGCTCCAAACGTCCCCCGTGATGAGCGAGTCATCACCGAGAACGATCTGCATGCCTATGCCTCGGCCTATGAGCGAACAAGCTTTTTCGGCACGGACTCCCTGTACATGAATCATGCAGCCAACGCTCGCTATGCTTCCGAGGCGTTGAATGACGGCTATCTCGACATGCCCGTTCTATTTCTGGAAGCGGCATATGACTATACGTGCGACTGTGTGAATTCGCCTTTGACCGAACCGATGAAAAAGCTTTGTCGCGATCTGGCCATCGAGCGGATCGAGTCAGGACACTGGATGGCACAGGAAAAGCCCGTAGAGGTGAATGCAAGACTCGGGCAATGGCTAGGGGCCAGGATTCCGCAAGCCTGGGGCGGCTAGGCGTCAGGACTCGACAGGTTGTATGCCAAGGGCGATGCGGAGTGGATCGCAGTGGAGGATCCGGAACCTCAGAAGACAAAGAGCCCCGATGTCTCTGGGCTCTTTGCTGCCGTGGGGACTTCAATGGACCTGAACTGCGGCATCTCGCTGCCATGCTTTTGTAGACTGCAGCACCTCTTCGTGCCTGACGTTGGAGCCCGGCCGTTTGACCACCACGACGAACGGACGTTCATCCCATTTCGGATGCGGCATGCTGATGCAGGCAATCATCTGCACGTTAGGGAGACGCTGAACTATGAGCGTCGCAGCCAGAGTTGAGGACATGACGAAGGAATGCAGCCGAGGAATCCGTCGACTTCGCGGTGCGCGGCCTTCGCCGCATAGGTTTTGCGCCTCGTTCGAGGCTACTTTCGTTGTTCAAGACGCACCTCGGGCTGCGTCTTGCAGGAGCGACCTCTTGGCGATGACCAGATTGGCCAGCCCGAACAGGCTGAACAGCTGCGCCTCGTTCTTCGCGAGGCCCTTGTAGCGGGTCTTCTTGTGACGAAACAGATTCTTGATCACGTGGAACGGGTGCTCGACCTTGGCCCGGATGCTCGCCTTCAGTTGCTCGGCCTTCTCAAGCAGGCGCGCCCACTTGCGCGTCGGGTCCAGTTGCCGACGCTTGCCCGGCTGCATCGCGACATGCCACTTCGGGCCCCGCGCCTCTGCGCGTTTGTCGACACCCCGGTAACCCGCATCTCCGAAGGCCACGGTCTCCTCGCCGTGCAGCAGCGCGCCGGCTTGCGTCACGTCGTTGACGTTGGCCGCCGTGGCGACCAGCGAATGCACGAGACCCGATCCGGCATCCACGCCCACATGGGCCTTCATCCCGAAGTGCCATTGGTTTCCCTTCTTGGTCTGGTGCATTTCGGGGTCGCGTGTGTTGCCCGCGTTCTTGGTCGAACTGGGCGCCGCGATGATGGTCGCGTCCACGATGGTGCCCGCGCGCATCAGAAGACCTTGCTCGGCAAGATGGGCGTTGATCTCCTCGAACAGGGCCTTGGTGAGGTCGTTGTCCAACAGCAGTCGCCTGAACTTCAGCAGCGTGGTGGCGTCGGGCACCGACTCGCGCGACAGGTCGATGCCAACGAAGTCGCGCAGCGCCTGGCTGTCGTACAGCGCGTCCTCCAGCGCCTCGTCGGCCAGGCCGTACCACTGCTGCAAGCAGTACATGCGCAGCATCCTGGGGACGCCGATCGGCTGGCGGCCGACACGACCGCTCGTGGGATACAGCGGCTCGATCACGCCGACCAAGCGCGCCCAAGGCACAACGCGCTCCATGTCGGCCAAGAACTTCTCGCGACGAGTACGCTTCTTCTTCAATGCGTACTCGGCGCTGGCAAAACTGCGTTGGCTCATGTCCGTCATGCCCTCAAACGTGGTCCTCTCACGCATGCATACGCCGTGCCGGGATCGATCAATTAATCAGCGTCTCCTTAGCTAGTTCTTTGCCTGGGAGGGCATATCGCCGACCCACTGCATGAAACTACCGACATGCTGAGCCCAAAGGGCGGGGATCGTCATCGTGAAATGGCCGGGTGACCTTGCCGTTCCGGGTTGAACCACGTAACGGCCCTGTTTCAGCTTTGGCACGGTGTTCTGAAGCACCTGCAGCTCGTCAGGATTGAACTCATCGTCTGAAAAATTCAGTGCGAAAACCTTCGTCTTGATCTCCGAAAGTCTAGGTTCAGGATCGTAGTTCAATGACGATTTCAGGGAGTAAAGCATATCGTTGGGGTCGACCTGCTCGGCCTGTATGCGGGTGGTCGCCAGAAATTTGTCCGCTGCCGCGCCATTGGGAATTTGTTGTTGAAGCGCTGGGGCGCTGTCGATCATCATCCGCAGCACCCTGAAGCCATTGGCCCAGCCGCGCGGCGTTTGCGTGTAGTCTCCGCCCTTCCAATCCGGATCGGAGCGGATTGCGTCGATCACCATGCGCCGCCACAAGAGGTTGCGGCCCGAGACCGAGATCGGCAGCGAGACCACCGGCATGACGCCGTCCATCATGTCGGGATAGGCTTGCGCCCACTGCCAGGCATTCATGCCGCCCATGGACATGCCAAGGATGGCGTGGAGATGCTTGATGCCCAGCGTCTCGGTCACCAGCTTGTGTTGGAGATCGACGATGTCGCCGTAGTCGTAGTCGGGAAATTTGGTCTTCAGGCCGTCGCTTGGCTTGCTCGATTGGCCATGGCCCACGCTGTCAGGAAAAATCAAATAGTAGCGCTTGGCGTCCAGCGGACGGCCTGGATCGAAGAATGCCTGGGTGAATGTCGGGCTCAGAAGGGCCCGGCTGTCTCCGCCGGTCCAATGCAGCACAAGGACGGCATTGTCGATCTCGCCTTTGGCGTTTCGATGGGGCGTACCCAGGGTCGCATAATGAATCTTCACACGCTCCAGCGTCCCCCCGTTTCGGAACTTGTAATTCTGGAACCAGGCATCGGCCTGAATGGCATCTGCATTGACCCGCTGGTCCCAAGGTGATGCCGACCCGCTGGCGGCGGCGGATGACGGAGTCGATTGGGCAAATGCTGAACCTGCAAGCGTTGTTGCGGATAAAAGGACTCCGAGCAGCAGGCTGGCTGCCGTGCAAGCAATTTGAGACTTCATGACGATTTTCTTTGCTCCGTTTGGGACAGCGGGTCGAATCCGCGGGGACAGCCACCGCGGACTCCATTCTTGAGAAGCTCCGCCGACTTTGCACACGTATCAGTGAGACAGGACACTAGACCAGAGCAGGCTCCAGGAACCCTGAGAGCCGCCGTGTGATCAGCTGCTCGGCCTCCTCCATGATGCGATCCATCAGCTCCTGCACCGTCGGAATGTCGTTGATCAGGCCGACCACCATGCCGCAGCTCCAGGCGCCCGCATCCATCTCGCCTTGCAGCATCACGCGCGGGTAGACGCCCGCGACCTGGTCGATGATGTCGTCGAACTTGAGATCGGCGCCTTTTTCCTTCTCGATCCGGATCAGTTGCTCGACCGATGAATTGGTCAGCACGCGCTCAGTGTTGCGCAGGCCGCGCATCACGAGCCGCGTGTCGAGCTCGGTGGCCGCCACGATGGCGTCCTTGACGTTCTGGTGGATCGGCGCTTCCTGCGTCGCCACGAAGCGCGTGCCCATGTTCATGCCCTCAGCGCCCAGCGCCAGGGCCGCCACCAGGCTGCGCGCGTCGGCCATGCCGCCGGAGGCCACAAACGGAATCTTCAACTCCTCGGCGGCCCGGGGCAGCAGGATCATGTTGGGCATGTCGTCCTCGCCCGGGTGGCCACCGCACTCGAAGCCATCCACGCTCACGGCATCGCATCCGATCGCTTCGGCCTTCAGCGCGTGGCGCACCGAGGTGCACTTGTGGATGACCTTGATGCCGGCCTTCTTGAGCGCCGGCATGTAGGCCTCCGGACTGCGCCCCGCAGTCTCGACGATGCGAACGCCGCCTTCGGCAATCGCCGCAATGTATTCGGGGTATGGCGGGGAAGACAAGGTCGGCAGGAACGTGAGGTTCACGCCAAAGGGCTGGTCCGTCATTTCGCGGCAGCGGCGGATTTCCTTGGCCAGGAGCTCGGGGGTTCTTTGCGTCAGGCCCGTGATGAGCCCGAGCCCACCGGCATTGGAGACGGCCGCGGCCAGCTCCGCAAAGCCGACGTAGTGCATGCCGCCCTGGATGATCGGGTGGCGGATGCCGAAGAGTTCAGTGATGCGTGTTTTCATGTGTCTTTCACCAGGTTTCCATGTAGGGGCGCAGGTCCATCTCGAACGTCCATGCGTCTCGAGGCTGGGTGTGCAGGTACCAGTAGTTCTCCGCGATGTGCTCGGGGTTCAGGATGCCGTCCTGCTCCTTGAGCGCATAGCGTTCGGGGAAGTTGCTGCGGATGAACTCCGTGTCGATCGCTCCGTCGACCACAATGTGAGCCACATGAATGCCACGCGGGCCGAGTTCGCGCGCCATGCTCTGGGCCAGTGCGCGCAGCGCATGCTTGGCCCCGGCAAAGGCCGCGAAATTCGCCGAGCCGCGAACGCCTGCCGTCGCGCCGGTGAAGAGAATCGTGCCGCGGCCCCGCACGACCATCCTGCGGGCGACCTCGCGAGCGTTCAGGAACGCGCTGAAGGCGGCCATCTCCCAGATCTTCATGTACTTGCGCCCGGTCTCCTCCAGGATGCTGCTGGGCACGTTGGCACCGATGTTGAACACCATCACCTCGATCGGGCCGCGCTCCTTCTCGATCTGGTCGATGAGGGCGGCGACGTCGTCCTCCTTGCGTGCATCGCTGCCGTAGCCGAACGCCTGGCCGCCTGCCGCGCGGATGCGTTCGACGGCCGGCTCCAGCTTGTCGGCCGATCGCCGCGTGAGGCATGCGACGTAGCCCTCGCGGGCGAATCGCGCGCCAATGGCACTGCCAGTGGCGTCACCAGCGCCGACGACGAGAGCCACACCGCGGTGGTTGGCTGTTTGGTCCATGCGTTCTCCTTTAAAAAACGTCCGTTACGTCATCGCACGTTAATCAATGAACGATCGTTTGTCAATCGAAGAAGAACCCAGTGAAACCCCGTTGACGGGGGTTCGTTAATCACATAGCTTTCGTTTACCAAACGTCCGTTAACTTAAAGGAGCTCTGAATGCGCAAGTCAGTTGATTTTTTCTTCGATGTCGGTAGTCCGTCGTCCTACCTGGCTTGGACGCAGTTGCCTGGTTTGTGCGCCAGCCATGGCGCCGACCTCGTCTACCGGCCGATGCTGCTCGGCGGCGTCTACCAGGCCACCGGCAACGCCTCTCCGGCCACCATCCCCGTCAAGGGGCGCTATACGCAGATGGACTACGAGCGCCACGCGCGCCGGTGGCGTCCCGTTCCAAGGCAATCCGCACTTTCCCGTCATCACTCTGTTCCTCATGCGAGCTGTCACCGGGATTCAACTGCACCGCCCCGAGCAGCTGCAGCAACTGCTCGGCTGCGTGTTCAAGGCGCTCTGGATCGACGCGCTCAACCTGAACGACGCGCAGCTCACGGCCGACGTCCTGAAGAGCGGTGGGTTTGACCCCGCCGACATCGAGCGGCTGGAGCAGGATCCCGAGACCAAGGCCGCGCTGAAGGCAACGACGCAAGAAGCGGTCGAGCGCGGCGTGTTCGGCGCGCCCACGCTCTTCGTCGGCGACCAGATGTTCTTCGGCCAGGACCGCATGGACTTCGTGCGCGAAGCGCTGCTGTCCTGAGCGAACCCAAAAAGGGGACAACGTGGATCAAAGAATTTGGCATGCTTCCTACCCGACAGGACTGCCTCGCGACCTTGTGTACGGCGAGCACGACACCCTCGTCACCCTGCTCGAAGGCGCTTTCGCGAAGCACGCCGCCAGGACGGCCGTGACTTGCAACGGCGAATCACTGACGTTCGCCGAGCTCGGACATGCGTCGGCTCGATTTGCGACATTCCTCCAGGCGGCGGGCCTACAGCCCGGCGACCGCGTGGCCCTGCTGCTGCCGAATCACCTCCTTTATCCCGTCGCCTTGGCCGCAATAGCGCGCGCAGGCTTCGTGGGGGTGACGATGAACCCGCTCTACACAGTTCGTGAGGTGGAGTACCAGTTGGCGGATTCCGGCGCCGCCGCGCTGGTGGTCACCGATCTGTCACAGGACTCGTCGCCGAAGTCTTCGAGCGGACAGAAGTTCGGCACGTCATCACCGTGCCGATGCAGGACGTTAAGCGATCGCTGCTCGCGCCCGCCGGTGATCAGCCGGTTCGGGCCCGCGGCCCCGATGTGCATCTCGTACCTCTGCACGCCGCCATCGCATCGGTGCGGGATGCCGGCTTTAGCGCCGCACAGGTGCGCCCCTCCGATCTCGCGTTCCTGCAATACACAGGCGGCACGACCGGCGTGTCAAAGGGCGCCTGCCTCACGCATCGCAACGTCCTCGTGAGTGCGTTGCAGATGCAGTCCTGGTTGCGACTGAACCTCGAAATCCAGAACTTCGAGCTGGTCACGCCGCCCCTGTACCACATCTTCCCGCTCGGCATGGCGCTGATGGCCCTGGTGAGCGGCGGACACAACCGGCTTGTCATGAATCCGCGCGACATCAAGGCCTTGTGCGCCGAGCTGCGCCGGGCACCCTTCGACGTGCTGATTGGCGTTAACACCATGTTCAACGGCATGGTGAACATGCCCGAACTGTCATCGGTCGACTTCTCGCGTTGTGGCATGGTCATCGGCGCCGGCGCCTCGATCCAGGCGGCGGTCGCGCGCAAGTGGGAGGCGGTGGGCGGGCCGCCGATCACTGAACCCTATGGGCTCACGGAGACGTCGCCCAGCGCCACCTTAAATCCGCCAGGCTGCAACGGCACCATCGGCGTGCCGGTGCCCTCCACCGACGTGCTGATCGTGGAGGACGCGGGCGACCCGGTTGTGCAGGGCACGCCCGGTGAGTTGCTCATCAAGGGACCGCAGGTGTTCGCCGGCTACTGGAAGCGCGAAGAAGAAACGCGCAAGGCATTTACCAGCGATGGCTGGTTTCGGACGGGCGACGTCGTCACGATGGATGCGCAGGGACTGATGACCATCGTCGACCGCAAGAAGGACATGGTCCTGGTGTCCGGGTTCAACGTGTACCCGAACGAGATCGAGGGCGTGGTCGCGCTGCACCCGGACGTGCTGGAGTGCGCATGCGTCGGCGTGCCCGACGAGCGCTCCGGCGATGCCCCTCACCTGTTCGTCGTGCGTCGCTCGCCGGGGCTGCAGGAGGACCAGATCGAATCTCACTGCCGCAAGCTCCTGGCGCCCTACAAGGTGCCTCGCCACATCACCCTTCTTGAGGCCCTGCCGAAATCGACCGTGGGCAAGATCCTTCGCAAGGAACTGCGCGCGCCGGCGATGATGGCTTGACCGCAAGATGGGGCTTCAGCCTGCCGCGGCACGCAGGCGCTCCATCCCGGCGTCGCGGATGCCCAGCGCCGCGAGTTTTTGGACCGTGGCGTCGAAGTACTCGCGGCAAGTCCCCAGGCTGCCCGCTCCCGTGTTGATCATCCGCGCCATTTCCTGGATCGGCAGTCCCTTGGTGTAACGAGGATGCGAACGATTGACGGTGAACGTGATCGCGCGCACCGGTGCGCTGCAGATGTGCGCCGTCACCCATCGGGGCTCGTAGATCTCGGTGAGCATCTCCCTTCTCCAAAGCACCCGCAATTCGTCGCGCACCTTGCGTGCGTCGATCTGCAGCAGCATGCCATGGCATGCGCCGCCACGGTCGAGCGCGAGCATCAGTCCGGGCCGCTCCGGCGAGCCGCGCCCGATGATTGAACGCAGGCAGAAGCTGCGGTGCCAACCGTGGACTTTCGCCGGTCGCACGTCCGCATGATTCAGCGCGGGGTTCCACATCAGCGATCCGTAGCCGAAGACAAGAACGGCCGCGTCGCGCTCGTGCTGCGACAGAATGGTGTCAATCGAAGCTTCCAGCTCCTCGACTGTGCGCAGCCGCGCGTCGGCGGGGAGCTGTGCATAGACCTTCGCCATGAACGCGTCGTCGAGAAGCTCCTCACGCGTGACTTGCACGCGCTGCGTCGCGGCGTTCATTGCGGGGTGCGGACGGTGCCGGTGATGCGGATCGTCCGGGTGCGCGCGTCGTGCCCCACACCCAGTTCGACCGAGCCCGCGGCCATCGGGGGCTTCATTGCGCTACGCGCTTGCGTCGCGACGCGGGTGCCGGATCCAGTGCGTGCGTCTCGTCGATGAACCGCCGGCTCGACGCGAGGATGTCCTTGCGGGTGCGTTCCGATTCCACGCAGCGCGCGAGCACCAGTGCGCCGACGCATTGCGCGATGAGTGCCCACGCAGCGTCAGGATTGCCGATACGGCTCGCCCAGCTCTTCTGCAACTGCTTCAGGCCGTGCTCCACGGTGGCCTTCACCCCCGGATCGGCGCGGGCGATTTCCGGGCCCAGGGCCGGAAGCGCACAGCCAGTTTCGGGATGCAGCGCGTGGTAGGAACTCAGGTAGCTGCGCAAACGTTGCGCCACGTGATCCGGCGGCGAGTTCTCGTCGCCCGCCAGCATTTCACCGCTGTTGGCGATTTCCGCAGCGACAACCTCGCCGAACAGGGCCTCCTTGCTCGGGAAATGGCCGTAGAAGGCGCCTCCTGTCAGGCCGATGCTGGCCATGAGTTCGTCGACTCCGGTGGTGCCAAACCCGCCCTTTTTCGCGATGGCGCGGGCGCTGACCAAGAGCTTCTTGCGGGTTTCCTCCTTGTGGGAGCTGGGATAGCGCATGAGGCAACTCTCCGAATTCCTGTTGACAGGGCTTCGATCGTAACATAGGATTCGTTTGATAAACGACCGTTTTGTTACTGGCCGCCACCGATCAATCCGGAGCACCCCCATGAGAGAAGCTGTCATCGTTTCCACCGCACGTACCGGCATTGGCCAGGCCTTCCGCGGATCGCTGAACAACATCAAGTCGCCCAGCCTCATGGGCCATGTCGTCCAACACGCGGTGCAGTGCGCGCAAATTGATTCGCAGGAGGTCGAAGACGTCGTCGGCACTGCGATGGCCGGTGGCACGGCGGGCATGAACCTGGGCCGACTCTCCGCACTTGCAGGCGGCCTGCCATTCACCGTGCCGGGCCAGACCATCGATCGGCAGTGCGCTTCAGGCCTGATGCCCCCGATGCGGAGATCGTGCCGATCCCCACGACGATGGGTGTGGCCGACAAGCACACCGGCGTCATCAGCTATCCCGAACTGCTCAATGTCAACGGGTGCGGCATCTTCCATTGGGCGCCGCTACGGCATGACGGGCGCGCGCCTCGTCGGACATGCGCTGATCGAAGGCAAGCGGCGCAGCGCACGTTACGTCGTCATAACAATGTGCATCGGCGCCTGCATGGGGGCCGCCGGGCTGTTCGAGGTCGCGTAGGTCGGGAGCATCGGATGGACCACCCCGCACAGGAGCCGACGTGGCACAAGTCGGCCTGCAATCTCTGCTACATCAACTGCGGTCTCGAGCTGGGCGTCGAGGGCACGGGCACGGGGGCCCGCATCGTGCGCGTGCGCGGCGATCGTGACAACCCTCGCACGCGCGGTTACCTGTGCAACAAGGCGCAGTCGATTCCGAACTACGTTCACCACGGGGACAGGCTGACCACACCATTGCGTCGCAGTGCGGATGGCACGCACGAACCGATCTCGTGGGAGACCGCCATCCAGGAGATCGCCGAGCGCCTGGGCAGCGCCGTCGCGGCGCACGGCGGCCGCTGCATCGCGCTCGGCGGTTCGGGCGGCCAGGGCAACCATGCGGGCGGCTTCTATAGCAGCACGTTCCTGCGAGCGCTGGGCTGCCGGACCGTTTTCCACACCTGGGCGCAGGAGAAGACCGGCGACGCTTGGCTGAACGGCCATATGTTCGGCTCCCAGGCGTGCCGGACTGCCGAGGACGTGCATCACTGCGACCTGCTGCTGCTCATCGGCACGAATCCGAAGATTGCGCACGGCTTCGTCAATGCACGCGAGCACCTCAACGAGATCCGCAAGGATCCGGCGCGCAAGCTGATCGTGATCGACCCGCGGCGCACCGAGAGCGCCGAGGCTGCAGACCTTCACCTCGCAATTCGGCCTGGCAGCGATGCGTTCCTCATGGGCGCCTTGCTGGCGGAACTGCATCGCAGGCGCGCTTTCGACGAGGAGTTCCTCGTCACCCACGCGCTGGGCGTCGACGAGGTGAAGGCCGCCTTGGCATCGATACCCATCGCGCAGTGGTTGGCCGCCGCAGATGTTACTGCCGACGACTTCGAGTGCTTGGTGCAGATGGTGATCGAAGCCCGCGCGATGGTGGTGCGCGTCGAACTGGGCGTCCAACAGGGCCTGAACTCGACCCTCAACGCCTATTTCGAGAAGCTGCTGATCCTGATGACCGGGAACTTCGGTCGCCGCGGCACCAACTGGCTGCACGACTGGCTGGGCCCCTTTCTCGGCAACTCACCGGGCGTGCAGCATGCGTCAACGGGGGCCGAACTGATCTGCGGCTTTCTCTCGCCCAACCGCATGGCCGAGGCGATCCTCGCCGACCATCCCGAGCGCATCCGGGTGCTTTGGGTGGACAGCACGAATCCGGTCAACACCGTGGCGGGCACGGCGACGTTGAAGCAGGCGCTGCGCGAGCTCGACCTCCTGGTGACGGTCGACGTGGCCTTCACGGAGACTGCGGCCGTCTCGGACTACGTGCTGCCGGCCGCCTCGGTGTTCGAGAAGTGCGAGTTCACCCTCTTCACTTTCGACGCCCCGGCGAACTATTTCCACGTGCGCGCGCCGGTGCTGCCGGCGCTGCCCGGCACCCTGCCCGAGCCGGAGATCTACCTGCGTCTTGCGCGGGCGATGCGACTGCTTCCGCCCGAGGAGCTGATCGAAGAGCTCGCAAGCAAGGCCTCCGATCCGCTCACCTTCGGCAAGGCGTTCGCCGCCACGATGGCGGCTGACCCACGGATGAGGAGGCTCGCGCCCCACCTGCTGTACCTGACGCTTGGGCGCACTTTGCCTGGCGGCACCGCTGCGGCGGCGCCGCTGTGGATCTACTGCCACGAGGTTGCGAAGAAGCGCCGCGATGCGGTCGCGCAGGCCCTCGGCGTCAATCCCGTGGCGCAACCCGCTTCCGTACTCGCCGAACTGCTGTTCCGTACTGTGGTCGAGTCGCGCTCGAGCGCGATGTTCAGCCTCTCGGACGAGACCTGGAGCCTCGTCGAGCATGCCGACAGAAAGGTGCGGCTCGCCGTCCCGCGCATGCTCGAATGGATGCGCCGGCTCGAGCCGGCTTCACTCATGCCGCCGCCCGAGCTTCCTTTCGTGCTCTCGGCCGGGCAACGGCGCCTGCAGAACGCGAACCAGATCCTGCGCGACCCGGCCGCCAAGCGTGCCGACCCCGACGGCGCCATGTACATCCACCCACAGGACCTGGCGGAACTCGGCGTCGCGGACCAGGGTTGTGTGGTGGTGGAGAGCCGGTACGCCAGCCTCGTGGTTCGCGTACATGCCACCGATTCGATGCGCCGCGGCCATGTCATCCTTCCCCACGGCTATGGCCAGTCACATCCGGACGAGACGGGCCGGCGCGTGCTTCGCGGACCGGCGCTGAACTGGCTCACCGACGCGGCGCACCGCGACCCGATCGCAGACACGCCGTTGCACAAGTTCGTGCCCGTGCGCCTGGCCGCGGCAAAGCCCGGCGCTGTCGTGGGTACTGTTGAATCCGTGCCATAAGGCCCTACAAGAAGGCGTCGACGACGGTGCCTCCGGTCGCTCAGTGTTCCGCGATGGCGACCACGCGCGGCCGTGCGAGCGTCCGGCCCACCATGTGCCGGGCGAACAGGTACTCCAACAGGGCGCGCCGGCCGAGGTCGTCGAGCGGCACGTTGCCCCGTTCGTCGCAGGGGAAGACATAGAGGCCGCCGTCGGCGTGCAGCGAGGGGAACTGCAGTGCCCACCGCGCAACAGGACGCGAGGCTTGGTCGTTAGCAGTCATAGCGTGGCCAACAGGATCGACCGCGCAGCTTTTCCGGGTCATCACGATGCGCTCACACGATTGCTTCAGGCCCGCTCCACGCACAGCGCGATGCCCTGACCCCCACCGATACACAGCGAAACGACCGCCCGCTTCTCGCCGGTCCGCTTCAAGGCATGTGCGACCTTGGTGACGAGGATCGCCCCCGTTGCGCCAATCGGATGCCCGTGCGCAATCGCGCCGCCGTCGACATTGAACTTGTCAGGGTCGATCTTCAGTTCGTCGCGCACGGCCATCGCGATCGCCGCAAAAGCCTCGTTGACCTCGAATCGATCGACGTCACCCACCTTCCACCCGGCACGGTCCAGCGCCTGCCGGATCGCCGGCAGCGGGCCGAGGCCGAAGAACCCGGGCTCGACCGCAGCAACGCCGACGCCGCGGATTGCCAGCATGGGCTCGAGGCGCAGGTCACGGGCGGCAGCCGCATCGCACACGATCATCGCGGCGGCACCGGCGTTGATGCCGGGCGCGTTGCCCGCCGTGATCGTCCCGTCCGGACGAAATGCCGGCTTGAGCCGGGCCAGCGTCTCGGCGGTCGTGTCCGGCCGCGGCGATTCGTCGGCAGCAAAGCTCGAGCGGCTCTTCGGCGTGTCGAACGCGAATGGCTCGATCTCGTCCTGGAAGTGCCCGGCTGCCTGCGCGCTCACGAAGCGCTGCTGGCTCTGCGCCGCGAACGCGTCCTGGGCCTCGCGGCGGATCTCGAACTTGGCCACGAGGTCTTCGGTGTGCCAGCCGGAGTGCTTGCCGGAGAAGGCGTCTTGAAGGCCGTCGGTCAGGAGCGCATCGATGGTTTCCGCGTGGCCCATGCGCGTGCCGAACCGCATGCCGGGCAGCAGGTACGGCGCCCGATCCATGTTCTCCATGCCGCCTGCGACCGCGACGCGGGCCAGCCCGGCGGCGATCTCCGCATAGGCCGTCGCCACAGCCTGGGCGCCCGAGCCGCAGACGCGGTTCACGGTCATCGCCGGCACGCTCACCGGCAGGCGGGCAAGGACCGCTGCCTGCCGCGCAACGTTCATGCCATTGCCGGCCTGCACCACGTTGCCCATGACAACGGCGTCGACGCGGGCCGGGTCGAGGCCCGCGCGACGAACGGCGGCCGCAATGGCGTGCGCACCCAGCGCCGCGGCGGGCGTTCCCTTGAATGAGCCGCCGAAGCTTGCGATGGCGGTTCGGACCGGGGAACAGATGAAGATGTCTTGGTTCATGGCAGGGCTCCAGTGGTGTGAAATATCGCTTGGTCGCTACGCTGACACCGGCAGCACGTAGTCCCGCAGCATCTCGCGCAGCTTGTTCTTGAGCATCTTGCCCGTCGCTCCGAGCGGGATGGCGTCGACGAAGATCACGTCGTCGGGACGCTGCCACTTGGCGACCTTGTCCTCGTAGAACCCGATCAGGTTCGCCGCCGCGACCTCCATGCCGGGCCGCTTGACGACCACGATGATCGGGCGCTCGTCCCACTTGGGATGCGGGACCCCGATGCAGGCGGCCATGTGGACCGCAGGATGCGACATCGCGATGTTCTCGATCGCGATCGAGCTGATCCACTCACCGCCCGACTTGATCACGTCCTTGGTGCGATCGGTGATCTGCAGGTAGCCGTCTTCGTCGATCGTCGCCACGTCCCCCGTGCGGAACCAGCCGTCGCCGTCCAGCGGGTCGCCGCCCTCCCCCTTGAAGTACTCCTGGATGACCCAGTGTCCCTTGACCTGCAGGTCGCCGAAGGTCTTGCCGTCCCACGCGATCTCTTCCCCGTCCGACCCGACGACGCGCATGTCGACGCCATAAGCGCTGCGCCCCTGCTTGAGGCGAACGCGTGCGCGCTCTTCCGCCGGCAGCGCCAGGTGTTTGCGTTTCAACGCGCCGAGCGTGCCGCAAGGGCTTGTTTCCGTCATTCCCCAGGCATGCAGGACGTCCACCCCCAGGTGGTGGAAACGCTCGAGCATCGCCCCCGAGCACGCGGCTCCGCCGATGACCGTTCGGTTCAGCGTCGAGAAGCGCAGATCGCCGGAGGTCACGTGCGCCAGCAGCATCTGCCAGATCGTGGGAACACCGGCGGCGCAAGTGACCTGCTCGTTCTCGATCATGTCGTGGATCGACTTGCCGTCCATGGCCGGCCCGGGAAGCACCAGCTTGCAGCCGGTCAGCGCAGCGCTGTAGGGAATGCCCCAGGCATTGACGTGGAACATCGGAACCACCGGAAGGACGCTGTCGGTGGCCGACAGGTTGAATCCGTCAGGAAGTGCCACGGCATAGGCGTGCAGGATCGTGGAGCGGTGACTGTAGACAGCCGCCTTGGGCTTGCCCGTGGTTCCGCTCGTGTAGCACATGCTGGACGCCGAGTTCTCGTCGAATACCGGCCACTCGTAGTCGGCCGGCTGCCGGCCGATCCAGCTCTCGTAGCTGACCAGACCAGGCAGGCCGCTGTCTGCCGGCAGGTGGGCGTCGTCGCACAATGCGACGTAGTGCAGGATCGTCGAGCACTTCGAATGAATCGCCTGCACCAGCGGCAGAAAGCTCACATCGAAGCACAGGACCCGGTCCTCTGCATGGTTGGCGATCCAGATGAGCTGCTCGGCGGGCAGCTTCGGGTTGATGGTGTGCAGCACCCGACCGGAGCCGGACACACCGAAGTACAGCTCGAGGTGCCGGTACCCGTTCCAGGCCAGAGTCGCGACGCGGTCGGAGAACTGCAGGCCCTGCGCGTCCAACGCCCGGGCAACCTGACGCGAACGAGCAGCCACGTCGCGCCACGTGCAGCGGTGAAGGTCTCCCTCCACTCGGCGCGACACGATCTCTCCGTCCCGATGGTGGCGCTCCGCGAAGGTGACTAGCGATGAGATCAGGAGCGGGTGGTTCTGCATTGATGCCAGCATGTTGTCTCCGGATTTTGTAATTACGATCGTTTACTAAAACGTCCGCTAAGTCAGCGCACGTTAATAACTTAACGATCGTTTGTCAATAAAAGCGGTGCGCAGTGAAACCCCTGTTGACGGGAGTCGCACAATCACATAGCTTTCGTTCATCAAACGTCCGTTTACTCAAAGGAAGCATTGAATGCGCAAGTCAGTTGATTTTTTCTTCGACGTCGGCAGCCCGTCGTCCTACCTGGCGTGGACGCAGTTGCCGGGCTTGTGCGCCAGCCATGGCGCCGACCTCGTCTACCGACCGATGCTGCTCGGCGGCGTCTACCAGGCCACCGGCAATGCCTCGCCGGCCACGATCCCCGTCAAGGGGCGGTATACGCAGATGGACTACGAGCGCCACGCGCGGCGATACGGCGTTCCCTTCAAGGGAAATCCGCACTTTCCGATCATCACGCTGTTCCTCATGCGCGCGGTCACCGGAATTCAGCTACGTCGCCCCGAGCAGCTGCAGCAGCTGCTCGGCTGCGTGTTCAAGGCGCTCTGGATCGACGCGCTCAACCTGAACGACGCGCAACTCACGGCCCGCATCCTGACCGAAGGCGGATTTGATCCAGCCGAGATCGAGCGTCTGACGCAGGATCCCGAGACCAAGGCCGCGCTGAAGGCCACGACGCAAGAAGCGATCGAGCGGGGCGTATTCGGCGCGCCCACGCTCTTCGTCGGCGATCAGATGTTTTTTGGACAGGACCGAATGGAATTCGTTCGCGAAGCCCTGTCCTGAGTCCCGGCAACACGAGGGAAATCACATGGAACACCGACTCTGGCATGCCTCCTACCCGGCAGGGCTTCCCCACGACGTCATCCTTGACGAACGTGAAACCCTCGTCACCTTGTTGGAACGCGCGTTCACGAGGTACGCCGCCAGGACGGCCGTGACCTGCGCTGGCGAATCGCTGACTTTCGCCCAGGTGGAGCATGCGTCGGCGCTGCTCGCGCGGTCCCTGCAAGCGTCCGGGCTCAAGCGGGGCGACAGGGTGGCCCTCCTGCTGCACAACAACCTCATTTACCCCGTGGCATTGGCGGCCATCCTGCGCGCGGGCATGGTGGGGGTGACCATGAATCCGCTCTACACGGCGCGCGAGCTGGCGTACCAGCTGGCCGATTCAGGGGCGTCCGCACTGGTGGCTGCCGAGTCGTTCATGGGTCTCGTCAACGAGGTTCTCGATCAGACACAGCTTCGGTATGTCTTGACCGTGCCGATGCGAGAGGTGAAGCAGACACTGTTCGCGACGGCCGGCGAGTTGGATGCAGCGGCTGCGAGCCCTGGTCCCCAAGTCGTCAGCTTGCGCGACGCCACCTCCTCGCTGGCAGACGCCGACTTCGCCGGCGAGCATGTCCGCCCCTCCGACCTGGCCTTCCTGCAGTACACCGGCGGCACTACGGGCGTTTCCAAGGGTGCGTGCCTGACGCATCGCGGCGTGCTGGCCAGCTCGCTGCAGATGCGGTCGTGGCTGGGACTGGCACTCGACATCGACAAGTTCGAGATCGTGACGCCACTGCCGCTCTATCACATCTTTCCGCTCGGCATGACATTGACTGCCCTTGCAAGTGGCGCCCATAACCGCCTGGTGGTCAATCCGCGCGACACCCAGGCGCTTTGCGCAGAACTAAAGCGGGCTCCCTTCGACATGCTGATCGGCGTGAACACGATGTTCAATGCAATGGTGACATTGCCCGAGCTGAGCGGCATCGACTTCTCCCGCTGCAACGTGGTCATCGGCGCCGGCGCCTCGATCCAGGCGGCCGTTGCCGCCAAGTGGGTAGAGGCCGGCGGCCCGCCCATCACCGAGGCCTATGGGCTCACTGAAACATCGCCCAGTGTTACCTTCAATGCGCCTGGCCGCAACGGCACGATCGGTGCGCCGGTACCCTCCACCGACGTTCTGATCGTTAACGATGCGGGCGAGCCGGTTCCGCTCGGCACGCCCGGTGAGTTGCTGATCAAGGGCCCGCAGCTCTTCGCGGGTTACTGGAACCGCGAGGACGAGACACGCATGTCATTCACGCACGACGGCTGGTTTCGCACCGGCGATGTGGTCACGATGGATGCGCAAGGCTTGATGTACATCGTCGACCGCAAGAAAGACATGATCCTGGTCTCCGGCTTCAACGTCTATCCCAACGAGATCGAGGGTGTCGTCGCCATGCACCCGGACGTGCTCGAATGCGCATGCGTCGGGGTGCCGGACGAGCGCACGGCAGAGGCGCCCCACCTGTTTGTAGTCGGCCGCGCGCCGGGTTTGCAGGCCGAGCAATTGCAAGCGCACTGCCGCAGGCTCCTCGCGGCCTACAAGGTGCCGCGCCACATTACGTTCCTGGAGGCTTTGCCCAAATCCGCAGTAGGAAAGATTCTGCGCAAAGAATTGAGGCCGAGTAACGGCGGCGTCGCTGGTGCGGCGCAAAGGGAAGTTGGCGCTGGATGAAAGATCAATAGTCAACGTTCGGCACCATGGTGCCGCAAAGGAAATCCTCATGAAGTACTACCTGTGCAAGTTCCTGCCCCCGCGCTCGGACTTTCTTACGACGATGACGCCAGACGAAGGTGACCTGATGAAGCGGCATGGCGCGTTCCTCAACGATCTTCTCGACAAAGGCCTTGTCATTGCGCACGGTCCGGTAGACGATCCGGCCGGCGGGTGGGGCATGTCGCTCTATCAAATCGGCGACGATCAAGAAATCACGGCCTTGACCTCCCAGGATCCCATGGTGAAAGCAGGCGGTGCATGCTACGAGATTCTTCCAATGCGCCATTTGCGCGCACGCGGCTGAGCGCTCCAAAGCGCTTCTCAGCCAACGGCTTCTTGCACACGATTACTTCCTGGACGAGCTGACCGTGTCACAGCGACATGCGCTGCGTCCTCGAAGCCGCGCGTCAGGACGTCGGACTGGCGTTCGTGTTTCGCCAGTTTGCCGAGGAGGCCATACGGCGCGGCGAGTTGCTGGCGCTGTTGGACCGGCACTGTGCGCCGGCCGACACGTTTAACCTGTACTACCCGCACCGCGCTCCAATGCCGGGCAAGCCGCGAACGTTCATCGACTTCATGCAGGAGAAGAACCGGAAACGGCAGACCTCACGACCGACGGCAAGGGCTGAACGTCGAGCCGCGGCCGTGCCTCGTCAGAAAGGGCACGTCACGTTGTTTTCGCGTAGCCCGCGATGAACACCCGCACCGCTTCCCGCAGCAGCACCCTGTTCTCACGCGCATCGGGCATGTCGAGCATCATGAGCCCCCGGATGTGGCCGTCGCCGAGGAACATCGACAGGAACAAGTCCGCAGCTTGGCGCGGGTGCCGGATGTTCAGCGCGCCGGCCGCATCGGCGCGGCGCAGATAAACCGCCAGGTCATCGATCAACCTCTCGGGACCCTGCCTGTAAAACACCAAGCACGCCTCGCGCTGCACCGCGGCGGCTCCATAGATCAAGCGAAACTGGCCCAGCACGCCCTCTTCGCGCGCCAGCGCGAGGAACTGCTCTCCGACGGACAGCAGCGCCTTGTGAGGCTGCGTCGGGTCCAGCGCTTCGACGCTTGCGACCCCGCCCATCACTCGGTCTGTGCGATCGCGAATCGCCGCCTCGAACAGCCCTTCCTTCGACCCGAAGTGGCTGTAGATGGTCATCTTCGAGACGCCGGCGTCTGCGGCTATGGCGTCGACGCTGGCCCGCTCCAGACCGTGCGCATTGAAGTGGCCGTGCGCCGCTTCCATGATGCGCCGCACGCGCTCGGGGTCGCGCGGCCGGCCGCGACGCGGCGGGGGAGCGACATCGTCCTTGGTGTTGGGCATCGTCTACTTTTATGTACTTGACAGTCCAGTATAGCCCACTACAATTAGTGGACCAGGACGTACAGTATATGAAACCTCTCATCCCTCCTGCCCGACTGGCCCGCGTCGTTCCCGCCGCCGCGGCGCTGGCGCTCCTCTCGGCCTGCTCGGTAGCGCCCGTGCAGCCCCCGGGGCCTTCGGTGCCGCTGGCCGCCGCATTCACGCAGGCCGGACCGGCTGCCGCGGCCGCCCACGCCCTCGATGGCGCCTGGTGGGACGGCTACGGCGACCCGACGCTGGCGCGGCTGGTCAACGAGGCCTTGGCTGCCAACCAGGACGTCGCGATCGCGCTGCAGCGTGTCGCTCAAGCTCGCGCGGGTGCCGATGCGCAGGGCTCGCGTCTGTGGCCCACGGTGGGCGTGCAGGCTTCCGCATCCCGCAGCGAAAGCGGGTTGCCCGAGCCCGTCAAGCAAGGCATGCCCGACACCCGTGCGCTGCGCGTCGGAGTCGATGTCGCCTGGGAGCTCGACCTCGCCGGTGGCGTGCGTGCAGCGCGCGACGCGGCGCAGGCCGACGCGGCCGGCGCAGCCGCCGGTGTGGAAGGTGCGCGGCTGCTGGTGGCCAGCGAGGTCGCGCGGCAGTACTTCGTGCTGCGCGGCGCCGAGGAGCGGCTGCGCATCGTGCACGCGCTGGCGGCGTCCCAGCGCGAGACCGCCGCCCGGGTCGAGAGCCGCCTGCGCGAAGGCGAGGCCAGCGCTTTCGACCTGGACCGTGCGCGGGCCGAGGCCGACGCCCTCGACGCGCAGGTACCCCCGTTGCGCACTCTGGCCGGCGTCTCGCAGACGCGGCTGGCCGTGCTGCTCGGACGCAGCCCGTCGACCCGCGTCGTCGACGAGAACGCCGGCTTTGCGTGGCCTGCGGCGCGCGAGATCGGCACCGGCCAGCCGAGCGAACTGCTGAGGCGCCGGCCCGACCTGATCGCTGCCGAGGCGCGCGTGGCGGCCGAGGCGCTGCGCGGCGCCGAGGCACGCGCCCAGTGGTGGCCCAAGCTCTTCCTGAGCGCCCTGCTCGGCCGCCAGGATCTGCGGCTGAACGCGCTCGATCTCGCGCCGGTGCACTTCTCGAGCGTCGCGCTGGCCTTTGCCGCGCCGGTATTCAATGCCGGCCGCATCGACGCCGGCATTCGCGCGCAATCGGCGCGGGCCGAGGAAGCGCTGCTGGCCTGGCAAAAGTCGGTGCTGGTGGCCGTGCAGGAGGTCGAGGACAGCCTGCTCGTGCGCACGCAGGAGTCCCAACGCCACGCCGCGCTCGAACGCACCGTCGACCACCGCCGCCGCTCGCTGCAGCGCGCCAGCTCGCTGCATCACGAAGGTCAGGTCGACCTGCTGGTGCTGCTCGACGTGCAACGCTCGGTGTTCGCCAGCGAACTCGCGCTGTCGGACAGCCGGCTTCAGCGCGTGCTGGCCGACGTGCAGCTCTACAAGGCGCTGGGCGGTGGACTCGCCCCTGCGCAGCTCGGCACTGCCCCAACTCCTCTTACCGCAAGGACACCCCAGTGAACAGGCCCCTTTCCGCCGTATCGCTCGCCACTGTTGTCGCCGCCAGCGCGCTGCTGGCCGGCTGCAACGAACCGCCCGCCCCCGCCGCCGTCGTCAAGCCGGTCTTCGTGACCACCGTGACGCAGGCCTCATCCGCGCAGATCCGCACGTTCAACTCGGTCGTCCGGGCCCGTGTCGAGACCGAACTGGGATTCCGCACAGGCGGCAAGGTGGTCGAGCGGCTGGTCGACGTGGGCGACGTCGTGAAAGCCGGCCAGGTGCTGGCGCGGCTCGATCCGGCCGACCTTCGGCTGGCCGTGAGCGCCGCCGCCGACCAGGTGCAGGCGGCATCCGTGGACGCGCAGCAAGCCGCGTCCGACGAGGCGCGCTTGCGGCGGCTGTTGGCCGATGGCTCGGTGGGCGCTGCCGACCACGAGCGCCAGAAAGCGCGCGCCGACGCTGCCGCGGCCCGGCTCGAGCAGGCGCGCCGCCAGCTCGACTTGGCGCGCAATCGGGACGGCTACACAACGCTCGTGGCGCCGTATGCCGGCGTGATCACCGCGCTGCGCTTCGAGCGTGGCCAGGTGGTGGCCGAAGGCCAGGCGGTGCTGTCGCTGGCCCGAGAAGGCGAGCGCGAGATCGTCGCCGACCTTCCGGAGGACTGGGTGGGCCGTGTCCGCACTCTAGCCGCCACGGCCACGCCGTGGGACGACACGAAGTCGTCGCTGCGGCTGGTGCTGCGTGAGGTGTCTCCACTGGCCAGCGCGCAGGGCCGGACCTTTCGCGTGCGCTACGCTGCGGCCCCGGAGTCGCGCGCCCAGGTTGCCGCCCTGCCTCTGGGCAGCACCATGCAGTTGAACCTGTCGGGACCGTCCGCCGGCTCTGCGACCGCGGTGCTTCCAGTCACTGCACTGGTGAAGGGCAGCGGACCGGCAGGCGTCTGGGTGCTGAATGACAAGGGCTCTGGCCTCGTCTTCGCCCCTGTCGAGGTGGTGTCGAACGGCGACGCCTCGGTGCGTGTCACGGGCCTCGCTGTCGGTAGTCGGGTCGTGAGCGTCGGGGCCCAGAAGCTTGACGCGGCCACCGCCGTGCGCGCTATCGAGCGCGCACCCGAAGCCGCACCCGAAGCCGCACCGACCGCCACAGTCGCCAAGAGCAGCTCATGAAACGCTTCAACCTCTCGGAATGGGCCGTCACGCACCAGCCGATGGTGCTGTTCCTGATCATCGCGACGCTCATCGTCGGCGTCATGTCCTTTAGCCGGCTGGGCCGCCTCGAGGACCCCAACTTCGACGTGCCGCAGATGACGGCCATCGTCGTGTGGCCCGGCGCCACCGCGCAGGACGTGCAGGACCAGGTGCTCAACCGCATCGAGCGCCGGCTGCAGGAGCTGGAGCACTTTGAATACGTGCGCAGCTTCGCGCGCCAGGGCTACGGCGGCATCACGCTGTGGATGAAGGGCGGCAGCAGCAAGGCGGACCTGGACAACGCCTGGTACCAGGTGCGCAAGAAGATCGGCGACATGCGGCAGGAGCTCCCCGAGGGCGTGCGCGGGCCCTTCTTCAACGACGAGTACAACGACCGCTACAGCGTGCTCTACGCGCTGAGCGCGCCCGAGCTCTCGATGGCCGAGCTGTTGGCGGTCACCGAAGACGTGAAGCGGCGCATCCAGGCCGTGCCCGGCGCCGCCAAGGTCGACGTGCTGGGCAAGCAGGCCGAGCGCGTGTACGTGGAGCTGTCGACGCGGCGGCTGGCCGCGTTGGGCATCGCGCCGACCGCGGTGTTCGACGCGCTGGCGCGGCAGAACCTGGTGATCCCGGCCGGCTCGGCCGATGCCACCCACGACCGTGTGCAGGTGCGGGTGGACGGCGGGTTGCGCAGCACCGCGGACGTCGCCAACGTCACGCTCGAAGTCGGCGGCCAGCTGCTGCGGCTGGCGGACATCGCGACCGTGCGCGCCGGTTACGAGGATCCGCCCAGCATGTCCATCCGACACAACGGCGTTCCGGTGCTGGCCATCGGCGTGACGATGCAGGCCAACGGCAATGTGCTGGACTTCGGGCACGCGCTCGAACAGCGGATGGCGCAGGTGCGGCAGGAACTGCCGGCGGGCGTGGAGATCCAGCAGTACGCCGACCAGCCGCGCGTGGTGGAGGAATCGGTCTGGGAGTTCGAGCGCTCGTTCCTGGAGGCGCTGGCCATCGTGCTCGCCGTGTCCTTCCTGTTCCTGGGCTGGCGCACCGGCATCGTGGTGGCCGCTTCGGTACCGCTGGTGCTCGGGCTGGTGGCGGCCGTCATGTACGCGGCCGGCTGGGCCCTGGACCGCATCTCGCTGGGCGCGCTGATCATCGCGCTGGGCTTGTTGGTCGACGACGCCATCATCGCGGTGGAGATGATGGTGGTGAAGCTCGAGGAAGGCTGGGACCGGTTGCACGCGGCCACCTATGCCTACACGTCCACGGCGTTTCCGATGCTGACCGGCACGCTGGTCACGGCCGCCGGCTTCATGCCGGTGGGTTTCGCCAAGTCGATCGCCGGCCAGTACGCGGGCGGCATCTTCTGGGTCGTCGGGGTGGCGCTGATCCTGTCGTGGCTGGTGGCCGTGATCTTCACGCCGTACCTAGGCGTGCTTCTGTTGCCAAAGAACCTGGCCGCCGGCACGCACCATGACGTCTACGACCGGCCCGTTTACCACCGGCTGCGTGCCGTCATCGATTGGGCGGTGCAGCACCGGGCCTGGGTGCTGGGCATCACGGTGCTGGTCTTCGCGATCGCCGGAGCCGGCATGCTAACGGTGCAGCAGCAGTTCTTCCCCACCGCATCGCGGCCGGAACTCCTGGTGGACCTGCGACTGCGCGAGGGGGCGTCGTTCGCCGCCACCGAGCGCCAGGTGAAGCTGCTCGAAGCGCGACTGGCGAAGGACCCTGACATCGAATTCTTCACCGCCTACACCGGCGCCGGCACGCCGCGCTTCTATCTTTCGATCCAGCCGGAACTCCCCAATCCGGGGTTCGCACAGTTCGTCATCAAGACGGCGGGCATTGAACAGCGCGAACGCGTCCGCGCACGGCTGATGGAGCTCTTCGACAAGGACGAGGCTCTGCCCGACGTCCAGGCGCGCGTTCAACGCCTGGAGTTCGGCCCGCCGGTGGGCTTCCCAGTCCAGTTCCGCGTTATCGGCCCCGACAAGGCGCAGGTGCGGGAGATCGCGTATCGGGTGCGCGACACGGTGCGCCAGAACGCGCTGGTGCGCGACACGCAGCTGGACTGGAACGAGCAGGTCCGCTCGATGCAGGTCCACGTCGATCAGGACAAGGCACGGCTGCTGGGCCTGTCCACGGCCGACATCCAAGGCCTGGTGCAGACCGCGCTGGACGGCGCGCCCGTGACACAGATCCGTCGCGGCGAAGAGCTCGTCGACGTGGTCGTGCGAGCGACACCTGAGGAGCGCAAGAGCATCGGTCAACTGAGCGACCTGCAAGTGTTCACGCGCAGCGGCGTGACCGTTCCGCTGTCGCAGTTGGCCCGCGTGGAGCCGAGCTTCGAAGAGCCAGTGCTGTGGCGACGCAACCGCGACATGGTGCTCACCGTGCGCAGTGACGTCGTCGACGGCGTGCAGGGTCCTTACGCCACGGCGCAGATCCGCCCGTCGCTGCAACCCATCGTCGACAGCTTGCCCGCGGGTTACCGCATCGAGGAAGGCGGCGCGATCGAGGAGAGCGACAAGGCCAACGAAGCGCTGTTCGCGGTGTTCCCGGCGATGTTCGCGGTGATGTTGACGCTGCTGATGATCCAGTTGCAGAGCTTTTCACGCCTGTTCATGGTGTTCATGACGGCACCGCTGGCGCTTATCGGGGTGGTGCCGGCGCTGCTGCTCTTCCAGGCGCCATTCGGCTTCGTCGCGCTGCTGGGCGTGATCGCGCTGAGCGGGATGATCATGCGCAACTCGATCATCCTGGTCGACCAGATCGACCAGGACATCGCGCGCGGCGTTGCGCCTTGGGCCGCCATCGTCGATGCGACGGTGCGACGCTCACGCCCCGTGGTGCTGACCGCCGCCGCCGCGGTGCTGGCCATGATCCCGCTCACGCACAGCGTCTTCTGGGGACCGATGGCCATCTCGATCATGGGCGGCCTCGTCGTGGCCACGGCGCTCACCCTCGTCTTCGTGCCGGCGCTGTACGCCGCCTGGTTCCGCGTCCGGCGTGAAAGTTCCGCCATGGGGCCGACGACGGCACCCGCGACGGCCGTCGCCTGAGGACCGGGATGGGTCCGATGCACGGTCGCGCCAACGCCACGGGTCGCCGCCGCAAAGAGGCACGGCCTCGAGAGCTCTTGGACGCGGCACTCGCGCTGTTTGTCGAGAAAGGCTTCGCCGGGTCGAGGGCAGAAGACATCGCCGCACGCGCCGGCGTTTCCAAGGCAACGCTGTACCTCTACTTCGCGAGCAAGGATGACCTGCTCAAGAGGCTGATTGCGGACGGCTTCGCATCTCATGTCGGCATCGGGGAGCGTGAGGCCGAGGACGACGTGGCAAGCGGCGAGTTGCTACGGGACGCCCTGACGGCCTGGCGATCGGCGCTCATGGAAGGGGATGCAGGCGGAATACTGAAACTGGTCTGCACGGAGGTACGCAGCTTCCCGGAACTGGCGGACTTGTGGTCGCGCGATCTGATCGAGCCGGTGCGTCGCCTCGTGTCCCGGCTTGTTTTGCGAGGCATTGCTCGCGGCGAATTCCGTCGTGTGGATCCGGACGTCGTGGTGTATGCATTGGTTTCTCCGCTCATCGTCATGTGCTTGCATCGACACGCAATCAGTCCTCATGTAGCGCCTGACTCTCTGACAAGCTTTCCCGAGCTGTTCAGCCAGCACTTCGAGTTCGTTCTTGAAGGGCTGATACAGAGGCCGCCTTAGCGGCCGAGTTCGGTCATTCGCAAGTTCGCCAGACATCTCGATTCGGCGTTCAGAGCACGCCTCAGCGTTCCCCGTACGGTCAAATTCAAATGGAAAGTGAGATAGCAATGTCAACAAATCAGAAACAGCAACAGCGGCCCGTGGCGATCGTCACCGGGGCGACGGCAGGCATTGGTGCAGCGACCGCCGGCGCGCTTCACGCCGCGGGGTACCGAGTGTTCGGGACCTACCGGAAGCTTCCGGCGACGAAGATGCCCGGCATCGACTATGTGGCATGCGATGTGACTAACGACCTGGAGGTCGACGCCGCGGTGCGCGAGGTGCTGGCCAAGGCCGGCCGCATCGATCTCCTGGTCAACAACGCAGGAGTCGGGTTGGTGGGGGCTACGGAGGAGTCTTCGCTCGAACAGGCTAAGTCAATCTTCGACGTCAATCTTTTCGGCGTGATCCGCATGACAAAGGCGGTCCTGCCGTTGATGCGCCAGCGGCGGTCAGGACGCATCGTCAACATCAGCTCGGTGATGGGCCTGATTCCCTCGCCTTTCATGGGGCTGTATTCATCCAGCAAACACGCGGTGGAAGGCTATTCGCAGGCGCTGGACCACGAGGTCAGAGTCTGCGGGATCAGGGTCGTTCTCGTCGAACCTGGCTACACCCGCACCACCTTCGAGAGCAACGCGCTGACAGCCGACCAGAAGAGCGAGCACTACGCAGTGGGACGAGCGAACGCCGAAGCCGTGTTGCGCAATGAGGTAGCGAAAGCCGACCCGCCGGAAGTGGTGGCCGGGACAGTCGTCACCGCCGCCACCGCCGCGAAGCCGCGCCTGCGGTACACGGCTGGTCGTGACGCCACAACGGTCAGTCTGCTCAGACGGTTCGTGCCGACGTCGGCGTTCGACAAGAGCTTGCGCAAGCGGATGCAGATGCCTGCTTGAGGCCGCCTGGATGGGCATCGTCGTAAGACTTCTCGAGCGGAACAACAGCCTGCACTGCGGGCAGGCCAAATTGGGAGTTGTCGATGGATGCGGATCAAGTCGCTCCAATACCCGTTTGACTTGCTGCTGTCGCGCTCGCTCGCCTGCGTTCTCGCTCTGCTCGCCGGCTGCACGAGCCTGCCGGCGCACCAGCCCGCGCTGCCTCAGTTCGCGGTCGCTGACGAGTCTGACACGGTCCTGGCGCGCAGCGACAGCGACGCTGCCGGCGAGCGAGCCTCAGCTCTCGGGCTTTCGCCTGCTGCCCTCGGGCGAGGCGGCCTTCAACGCGCGCATCGACCTGGCATGGCGAGCGCAGGCTTCGATCGACGCGCAGTACTACCTTGTCGCCGACGACGAGATCGGGCACCAGTTCCTCCGTGCACTGCGCGATGCGGCAGGTCGCGGCGTGCGCGTGCGGCTGAAGCAACTCGGCTGCGGCGTCCTCACCCGCGTCCGTCAGCTCTCATCCCTTGCGCCTGTGAGCGACCTTTTGCAGCAATTGGAGGAGCATGAGCCGCTCTGCCTCGGTCAGGTCCCTCACGATCTCTCGATCGGCCTCGAGCAGTGTCGTGAGGGCCCTTGAGACGAGCGCATCACCTTTACGGGTGATACGCAGATCCTGGGTGCGTCGATCCACGGAGCCGCGCTCGCGCGCGATGAGTCCGCGTTGCTCCAGCTGGTCAAGCCACACCTTGACGCCGGGGGTTGTCACCGCCAGTGACTTGGCGACGCGGGCGGCGGTCACCGGTGTGTTTGCTCGGACGAGCTGCAGGATGGTGAACTCGACCTTCCGCAGGCCAAGCGGCTCGCCGACCGTGCGAGTGAAGGCCTCGCTGGTAAGGATCGCGGCCTGGGCCAGTTGGTATCCCAACAGGTCATGCATGCCTCCCTCTGTGAGGGCGCCCTGCGGCGTGAGGGTCTCTTCGGTCTTCATCGCGTCGAGTCTACCGACTGGGTCGGTGAGGACAGGTTTGGGTCGCCTGATCGTAAATCTACTTACTCACTTTAGTGTGAGACTGCTCGGGAAACCACTAGTGTTCGCAAATCATGATCATTAAGTACATTAACAATAAGTAGATCTGATCCAACGGGCGATCGGGCTGTGCGGCGCGCGACCGACCCACCGTCAAGTGCGTGGTCCAAAACGTCATCGCGGTGCCTGTGGGACCTCAACAAAGTTCGGAGACATCGATGACCAGACATCCTCTCCCGCCCTTGGCACGGAGGCTGGGGCCCGTCCACCGGAGCAGCGACTGCTTCCTGGCTGGCGGTCCCCGACGAGCGTGCACGCATGGCTCGGGGCCGCCGTAGCTGGCCAAGCCTTCAACGTATGACTCTTTCATTCACTACACCTCGCCGGTCTTGACGGGCGCACGGAGAAACCCATGACGAAGATTCCGAATGGCCACTGTCCTGCCCGCCCCGCCGGGACGGCGCCCCATTGGATTGCCGCCGCCTGTGCGGCCCTGATCGCCGGCTGCGGCGGCGGTGGCAGCGACGGGCTGCCCCTGCTGCCCGCGGCCAGCGGCAGCGCGTCGCTGCCTCAGCTGGCCGCGGCCTCAGGCGCGCCACTCGGCGCCTGTGCCGATCTGGCCAGCAAGTTCTCGTTTCCCAATACCACCGTCACCTCGGCCACTCCGGTGGTCGCGGGCACGCTGACGGTGGCGGGCAGCCCCGTGGGCGCGCACTGCCAGGTGAAAGGCGAGATGTATCGCCGCACCAGCCCGCAGGACGGCAAGAGCTACGCCATCGGCTTCGAGATGCGCATGCCCAATGACTGGAACGGCCGCTTCTTCTACCAGGCCAACGGCGGCCTGGACGGTAGCGTTGGCACGGCCACCGGGGCGATCGGCGGCAGCGCACCGGCCTTCACCAACCCACTGAAGATGGGCTTTGCCGTCATCAGCTCCGACGCCGGCCACATCGGCTCGCTGGGGCCCACTTTTGGCATCGACGCCCAGGCCCGGCTGGATTACGGTTACAACGCGGCGGTTAAGCTCACGCCCATGGCCAAATCGCTGATCGCCTCGGCCTACGGCAAAGGGCCGGACCGGTCCTACTTCGGTGGCTGCTCCAACGGGGGGCGCCACACCTTCGTGGCCACGACCCGCCTGCCCGATCAGTACGACGGCTTTCTGGCCGGCGCGCCGGGTTACCGTCTGCCGCTGGCGGCCACAGCCAATATCTTCGGCGCCAAGCAGTACGCGAAAGTGGCGACCGATCCGGCAGACCTAAGCACGGCCTTCACCGCGGCGGAACGCGCCACGGTCGCCAAGGCCGTGCTTGCCAAGTGCGACGCGCTCGACGGCGCGACTGACGGTATGGTCCAGGACGTGGCCGCCTGCCAGCAGGCCTTCGACTTCAACCGCGACGTGCCCACCTGCAGCGGCGCGCGGGACGGCAGCTGCCTGTCGGCCGAACAAAAGACGGCCATCGCGCCCATTTTCTCCGGCGCAACCGACAGCAAGGGCAACAAGTTCTATTCCAGCTTCCCGTTCGACGCGGGCCTTTCGGGCAGTGGCATCGCCCAATGGGAATTCAATGCGCCAGCGGGGTTGGACGCTGGCGCCGTTGGCATGGTCTGGAGCACGCCGCCGGCCGATCCGGCAAGCTTCAACGGTCCGGCTTTCGTGGCGTCCACATCGATCGACAGCATGCTTGCTTCCATCGCGGCGACCAGCAGCACCTACCTCGAGTCCGCGCTGTCCTTCATGCTGCCTGTGCAGCCGAGCAACCTGAGCACCCTGAAAAACCGTGGCGCCAAGGTGATGGTCTATCACGGCGTCAGCGATCCCATCTTCTCGGTCGATGACACCACGACCTGGTACGAGAACCTGCGCAGCGCCAACAATGGCAATGCCGCTGACTTTGCGCGTTTCTTCCGGGTGCCCGGCATGGGCCACTGCGCCGGTGGCCCCGCCGCGGACCAGTTCGACATGCTTACGCCGCTGGTCGACTGGGTGGAAAAAGGCCGGGCGCCTGACTCGGTGGTTGCCACGGTGCGCGGCCCGGGCAATGCCGCCGGCGCTGCCAACGCTGACATACCGTCCAGTTGGTCGCCCGCGCGTACCCGGCCGCTCTGCCCCTATCCGCAAGTCGCACGCCTGAAGGCCGGTGCGACCGACCTCGAAAGCGCGAACAGCTTTAGTTGCCAATGAGGAGGGCGTCGCTTCTGCAAAGTAGCGCTGGCCAGCGAACAGGTGTGACCCACAGCACCACACCGACTTGGTGCGGTACCCGCGGGATCATGCCTGTCGTCCTGCAGCGCACGCTGCCGGTCATCAACGGCACCGTACCCTGCTCCCAGGGGCCTCGCCAAGTGGCCGCCGAGATCGAGGCTCGCACGGGTGTCGATTGCTGCCAGCTCTACGGCACCGGGCCCTCGGTCGCGCCGCGACCGAGTACCCCTTCAACATCAATCGCTCGCGCGTCCGCTCATTGGCCGTCACCGTGCGCGCCGCGTGCTTGCGCGACTTCGGCCGCGGTGCCCGGCTCGCGGCGTTAACCACCTCAAGGGCACTGTCGCCGAGCACCACGCTGCCAACCCCGAAAGACCCGATTCGCTTTTCGGCGGCGTAGCATGCCGCTTGCCGCGAGATGAATGAAAGCGCCGGGCTTTTAATTCACGAACCATGAGTCCATCATGAACCATCGTCCATTCTCGCTAGCTCTCTGGATTGCCATGAGCGCCGCGGCCCTTGCACAGATTGGCTGCGCGTACACGGCCGGGGTCGCAGCCGACGCAGGCCGCTCGACCGCAACAACGGTAACGACCGAGAACGGCAGCGTCAAAGGCCTTGCAAACGGAAACGCGGAGGTGTTCCTCGGACTGCCTTTCGCGGCGCCGCCAATGGGAAGTCTGCGTTGGGCCCCGCCCGAAAGAGCCGCTTCCTGGCAGGGCGTACGAGACGGGACGGTCGTGGGACCTAGTTGCCCGCAGACGGGTGGTTCCCCGGTCATCGGTCGAACGGAGAACGAGGACTGCCTTTATCTCAACCTCTATCGTCCCGCAGGCACTGCTTCGGGCGCATCGCTCCCCGTACTTGTGTATGTTCACGGCGGGGCCAATACGGTCGGCGGCGCAGTCCAGATCGAAGGTGCTCGCATGGCGGCAGAAAACCGGGTTGTGGTTGTTGCCATCAATCACCGCCTCGGATCACTCGGCTTCTTGAATCATCCCGCGCTCGCCCAGCAGGCCAAGGATCGCCTGGCGGGGAACTATGCATTGCTCGACATCAAAGCAGCGCTCGAATGGGTTCAACGCAACATCGGCGCATTCGGCGGCAATCCCAACAAGGTTACGTTGGGAGGAACCTCGTCGGGAGCAACCAATGTTTGCGCGCTCCTTGTCAACCCTGGTACCGCTGGGCTTCTTCATGCGGCGATTATTTCCAGTGATGATTGCTTGCGGGACGTCGACACGGTCGCGGAGTCGGAGGCGCGCGCGGCAGCCTTTGCAGCCAAGCTTGGATGCGCGAACCCGGGGAATGTCGTGACCTGCTTGCGCTCCAAGAGCGCCGGCGAGTTGGTGACTGCCGGCGGCGCCTGGAATCCACATGTCGATCCCAAAGGCTTCCACCGCAAGCCTGCGATCGACGCGATCGCGGCAGGCGAATGGCGGGCGGTGCCTGTATTGCTGGGCAGCACGCGCGAAGAAGGTCGTAGTTCCGGCACGGCTTTCGCCAACTTCACGGCCCAGGCGTACGCGGCCTGGGTAACCCGGCTCGTCGGGGCTGACCGTGCCCCAGCGTTGCTGGCAGCGTATCCAGCGGACAAATACTCGGGTCAGTACGCGCTGCCCTACGTCATCGGCGACTTCATTACCGACAGCGGAATGCGCGGTCTCGGCGGCTGCACCAACCTGGCGCTGGCGAGACATCTCGCGCGGCAAACGCCCACTTTCTATTACCAGTTCGAGGATCCAAACCCACCGGCACCCTCGACGCCGCCCGGCTATGAGTTTCGCGCGTCACATGGTCTTGATACTCCGTTCACGTGGGCCGATTCGCCTCACATGCAGCTCTCCTCCTCACGGTTTACCGAAGCGCAATGGCAGTTGTCGAAGGAGATGACCCGCTACTGGGCCGCTTTCGCCAGAAACTTCAACCCGGAGGTTCCCGGCCAGGCGGCGTGGCCCCGATTGATCGCGGACGGATCGTTGATGTCGCTGCGGCCGGGCGGACGGAGCCAAGCCTCGCCTGTCGCACAGTTTGCAGAGTTCCACAAGTGCTCACTGTGGGAAAAGATGCCCTGGGTGCTCGATCGCGGCGAACGCTGATCTGCTGCGATGCGGAACGGAGATGACTCCCTCGTCATCGCACGAACCGCAGGGATCGGACGAACCGAGACGCCTGCCTGACCCGCGAAGCCGGTGCGCATCATCGTGCCGTCCACCGCGGGCAGCCCTTGGGATCCGATGGCCCACCCACAATCTTGCCGATCGCCAGGGGCAGGCTTTCGAACAGCCGTTCGTCGTCGAGAACAAGTCGGGCGCGACCAGAACGATCGGCAAGGATCAGGTCGCGAAATCTCCGGCAGCGCGCCGGGCGTGATGTTCATGCCTCACACGCTGGTGCCGGGACTGTTCCCGGAGATGCCCTACGACACGCGGAACGACCTGGTCCCGTGAAGTGATGATGGCGGAAATGATCGTGTAGCCGGCCCCGTAGGCTTCTCCCTGCGCGAGTCGATCACTTTGCACTGTGACATGGAGCGGAGTCAGCAGACCCCAGGAAGCTTCATGTTGTGCTCGTACAAATGAATCCGCATCCCCGCTTTGGGGGGTGACATTCCCTGGAGGCGTCTGCCTTTCCGTACACCCAGCATCCAGCGGTGTCCATTCGCGTCGCACAACCCGCACCGCGATACGGTGCCTCATCGGGGAAGAACGACAGGCGCCCTCTTCCAAGACGCGACACGAATTGCCGGAAAGGTGCGAAACAGTGACACGTCATGCCGGAAATTAGGTTCTGTCGAAGCGGCGAACCTGAAAAGCAGCGCCGTCCATTGCCGAAATCAGCGCCAAACGTTCTCGAAATTCACAATCAGTCTCCGAACCCGCATCTCTTCGAGGGAAAGCGGGTTTTTCTTTGCCGCAAGCCAATCCGCGGCATAGCATGCCATGTCGGTACTTTGTCGGTACTTTTGCAGGTACCTGCGCTGGTCCCGACATCAGGTACCGACACGCGGTACCGACAAGCCCAGGCGCGGCGATGCTGACAGACACGTTCATGAGGCAGGTGAAGCACAAGGGTGCCGCGATCGGCGAGCGTTACGCCGACGGCGGCGGCATGTACCTGCGCGTTCGACCGGAATGCCCGGTCACGATGGCCCGGAACGGGCGGTCACGATGCGCCGGAATACCCATCCAGGTCATGATGCGCTGTCCACGCTCGGTATGACTTTAGACGCCTGGGGCAGGCCAAGCGTGTCGGTCACAAACGCGCGTCCGCTGCCTCTTGCTCAAGAGACTCGCGCACACTTCCGAGCATCCCCGACAAGTCGGCGAGGGACACATCGCGCCTCCTGCCGCTGGCGCGATCCCTGAGCAGCTTCTCAATCGACGACAAGCCCTTCGCTGCCAGTACCACGCGATCTCTTCGCGGCGCATCACTGATCACCTTCAACTCGTCCACCAGAATTTCAAAGCCGCGTCGTTGGCTGCCATCGCGCCCGGTCCAGCGTGTTGATCGCAACCGGCCCTCGACAAACACCTCGGCTCCCTTTCCCAGCGTGGACAGAGCCCACTGGGCCAGCCGGCCTTTGCAGACCAGCCGATGCCACTCGGTGTGCTCGACGTCCTGGCCGGCCTTGTCCGTCCAGCGTTCGTTGGTCGCCAGGTTAAGAATCGCAAGGACATCCTCGGCCGAGCCGGCCCGCTCCGCATCCCGGCCAAGACGTCCGATCAGTTGCACATGATTCATGTCCATCTCCTACTGTTGCCGGATCATCTAGCCCACGACGGATAGCGCATGCATCGGGTCGTAGTAGACGGCCGGGACGTGCCGCCCCAGCTCGCGATCGAACACCAACTGCACGACGACATGCACCAGCGTGTGCAGCAGCCGCATGATCTCCTGAAGAGCCAGGCTGCGTCCCTCGTCGGACGCCTTGATCAGCAGCGCGATCCGAACGAACGCCTCCTGTGGCGAGTTCGCATGAACGGTCGTGATGCCGCCCGGGTGCCCCGAGTTGAGAACGTTCTGCACGTAGTAGAAGGTCTCATCACCGCGCAGTTCGGCGAGCAGCACGCGGTTGGGCGTCTTGCGCATCACGGCCTGCAGTACCTGTTTGGCCGTGGCACCCACCACACGCTCGCCGGCATGCGAATCCCGCCGATAAAAGAGCGCCTGCGAGTTCGGATGATTGCGCAGCGGCATCTCCGGCGTGTCCTCGACGGTGATGAGTCGCTCCCAGGCCGGGATCAACTCGATGAGGGCACGGATAAAGGAGGTCTTGCCGCTGCCGGTGGCACCGGAAACGATCAGGTTCTGATGTTCTCTCACCGCCCGTGCGAAGAATGCCGACCAGTCACCCGCCCTGGCCAGATCCCATAGCTCGACCTGTGCCGGCTCGAGATGAACGAGCAGTCGCGCACGCTCGTCATCCGACAGCGATGCCGAGTGCACATGCCGCGTGCGCTGGAAGTAGCGCTGCTCGACAAACTGGCCCAGCTCGAAGGACTGGCTCGTGTGCTTGCGCAGGTTGAGGTAGATCATCCCGCGCGCCGCGGTCGGCGGCATCGTCATCTCGATGCGCTCGCCACCTGGCAGGTAGGCAGACAAGATCGGGTCGCCCTCGTCGAAGGGCTTCTGCGAGATGTTCGCCAGGAAGTTGCCCAGCGCCTGAAGGTACTCGAAGCTGATCGCGGGCGCCTCGACCTGCTCCCACACGCCGCGCTTCCACAGCTGCACGGTGCCCGGCGCGTTTACCGCCACCTCGTTGACGCTCGGATCGGCCAGCCAGCCTTGGAATGCACGCAGGTGCGCCAGGATCGAAACGTACTTGTCGGATGCGCCCATGACCGCGCTCCTCAGTTCACCGATGCGGCCGGGCGCAACTCGTAGACCGTCGAGAAGTCGACGTCCCGCGCCACGAAGATCTTGATGACCTCGCCCTGGTTCTTGTACAGGCTCGGCCGCAGCTGGCTGCCCTGTTTGAGCATCTCCTCGACGATCGACTTGGTCGTGCTGCCCGTGTTGTTCAGCTGCGAGAGCGAACCCTGCGTGCCGATGTTGTATGTATCGCCGTAGGTAGCGCCCGCTAATCGCGAGGCGCTCGCGTCGTCCCGGGCGATGTAGCTCTGCTTGGCATCCTCGAACAGCGAAAAGAACACCGCCCCGGCAAAGCGCTCGAACCACTTGTTGTCGACATAGCCGGAGGTGCCTGCGCGGCCCAGCGCATCGGTACCGGGCGAATTGAGCTGCACCGACACGAAGCTCGGCGTCACCGCACGCGACCAGAGGGTGAAGATCGTCTGCTGGCCGGCCTGCAGCCCCTGGCTGTACTCGCCTTCCATGGTCGTGCCCGCTTCCATCAGCACCACCTTCCCATCCATCGACATCACCGTAGCGCTGAGGATGCATTTGAGGAACCCCGGCTGGTCGGTCAGGATCGCCGTCAGCAGGGTGCAGTCCGGCAGCGTGCCCTTGGCCAGCGTCATCGACGGGTTGCGGTTGATGGTCGCGCTGGTGCCCGGCGTGATCGTGGCGGACAGTGCGCTCGCCAGGGCATTCGTGCCGCCTTGCGGCGTCGAGGCGCCGGGCAGGCCAGACGCCGTCGTCACTACAGCACCCAGCTGCGCCGCAGCAGCCGACACCGGCTGCGTCGCGGCAAGGTTGATCGCGCTCTTGCGGCGGCGCTCGCGGACACGATCCTCCTCCGTCCTGCCGCCCTGGGCGGCGGGCTGGCCGGTGTCGGGTTTCTTTTCGAGCTCGGGGCAGTTCAGGCCGACCGGAAGACGCAGGCCGCCGGGGCATTCCACGTACGTCGGCGGAGCGGCCACCGAACCGAGCGCCAGCGGGACCTTGACCTCGGGCGCGGCAAGCGGCCGCGCATCGGTCTTGGGGTCATTCTTCGATGCTGCCTGCGCCCCGAAGAGGCCGAAGTAGTTGTTCTTGCTGGCGATCCCGAAGAGGATCAGCAGCGCCGCCACGGTCGACGTCGCCACCAGGATCAGCTTCTGCCCGGGCGCGACGGCGCGCTTGCGCTCGACCAGGCCCTCGCGCTCTTCCTCGGCAACCGGTGTTTCCCTTTTCTGCTCGAACATCGCTAGCCTCCCGGTTCCCGGATTGCGCGCTGGACCCTGCCGCTGGCGGTGCCGGTCGGCGATGACTGGATCGGCAGGCTCGGCGAGCGGTTGGTGATGCCCGCCACCAGCGCGCCGCGGCGCAGGATGACGCGCTGCACCACGCGGTGCAGCACCATGGTGTCCTCCTCGACGTGGTAGTCGACCAGGCTCTCGGTCCCGTCGGGTTCGATGACGAACGCCGCGGGCAGCGGGTTGGCAGCAGAAAACAGCATGAAGGTCTGTCGGCCGTTGTCGTGCATGGACAGGGGCTGCAGCTCCTGCGGCCCCACGATCCAGTAGTCGTAGTTGAGCGTTCCTTCACGCGAGGACTCCTTGAAGTCCGAATTCATCTGCCTGCGCTCGGCCTCCTGTTTCGCCAGCGCGATAGCCTCAGGTGTGCTGGCGTCCTGCTCGGGGTACTGCAGCCGCACCCAGTACGCGACGCTGCGCGACGTGCGGCTGGTGGTCTTGAGCTGGAACAGGTACGAGCGCCGATTCGTGAAGATGGTCAGATTGGTGTCCGCCCTGACGTCCTTGGGCTTGAGCACGAACAGGTTGCCGTTGACGGCCGCATGCCAGGCATCGCGGTCGCCCATCGCGAAGTCCTTGATCTCCTCCTTCTTGCTGAGCTCGATCGTGGTGACCACCCCTTCGGCAGCTGCGATGCGGATGATGTTGTCGCCGGTGAACTTCACGGTCTGGATCCGCGCATCGCCCGCCGACGGCACGGTGCCGATCTCGGCGCGGACGAATCCGGCCGACAGCAGCAGCGCAAGGAGCGCACACGCACAGTGGTTCATCTGGTTGCGGCCTGCGGCATGCCGACATTGGCCGGCGTGATCGCATTAGATGTCGGCGAGACAGGAGCTGGCCCCATCGACCCGGGCGCTGCCGGTGCGCCGAGCACCTGCGGCACGCCCTCCTGGTCACGCCGGTAGTTCACCGCGCAGAAGCCAAAGGCATTGACGTGCAGGTCCTTGATTTGGGACGGGATGTTGGCCTTGTCGTACCGCACCGTGAGAGTCGAGATGTAGCGCGTGCGCACAGACGGCGCGACGCCGCGCGTCACGGTTTTGTCGAAGCGCACCTGCGCCACGCGCAGATCGTCCTGGTCGGTCGGCAGGAATGTGACGCTCTGGATCTCGGCGCGCTCGGAATCGGTCGGCGTCATCGTCTTGACCGGCGACTGCGCGTTGATCTCGGGATTGAAGTAGTTCTCCCAATCGGTGCGCACCGGTCCGCAGGACATCAGGTAGGCCGTCTTGTAGTTGGCCTCGGCCTCGCCGCGCGTGAAGCCCTCCCGCGCAAGCACATAGCGAGCGACATCCGATTGAACGATCTTCTGATCGCGGTCGCGGCCCACTGTCACTGTCTCACCGGGCGCCTGGACGTCGTAGGCACCGGTGGCGTTGTCGACGCGGATGATGGCGGGGACGAATTGCTTGAGTGGAAGCAGCACGCTGATGCTGAGCACACTCAAGGCGCACAGGATGCCGCAGGCCCAGGCGATCCTGGCGTTGCGTGAGGCGCGACGCTCCAGATCGAGGCGCTGCTGGGTATCCCAGTCCAGCGCCTGCGAGAAGTAGGTCTGCTTGTCGGTCACCTGGCTGCCTTCGTGCTCTGCGGCGCGTTGATGGGCCGCTCCTCACCTACCGGCCAGCCGGGCGGCTTGGGCGCGCCGCAACCGAGGAGGCTGACGACCACGGCGAACAAGAACAGCTTTGGCAGATGCTTCATATCACCATCCTCACCTGGAGCTCGAGCGGCTCAGCAGCGACCGTCCGTGAATCAAGTTCGTGAGTCCCGCACTGAACGAGCCACCACTTCCGGCTGTGAGCGATGCGCACATAGTCGGAATCTGCAGGAACATGAAGAACATCGCTAACGAGATAAGTAGGATCGGGATAGTGATGGCCGCTACGTTGAGGCCCGAGCCACGCACGCCAAGAAGATTGGCGACCATACTCAGCACGCCGCCCCCTCCGCCTGTACCGCCAAGCGTGTTGTTCAGCGTCCCCACGTAGCTGTTCACGATCCCGATAAACATGAAGATGAACAGCGCCGTGAACACGTGATAGAAAACAAAATAGAGCGACGTGTTCAGCCACGAGTAGAAGTAGTTCCTCGTTTGCGGAAGAATGAGCGCGAGCACGAAGAACGGCCCGACAGCGAGGACCATGCTCAGGCCCAGCTTCGAAAAGATGATCGCGAACAACGCGACGGCGAGCAAAAGGTATGTCGCCACGATGACTAGGGCGCCCATCAGGAATAGCGCAATCGCAGGACCGATGGCAAGTTCTTTAACGAGGTTGCTGCCTGCTGCGAACATGGCGGAGACAAGATCGACAACCTTCTCGTTGACTTGCCCAAGCAAATCAGGCGCATTGGTCGCGCTGTTGCTCAGCGCGGTCGTTAGAGCGGACGGAAGATCGAAGATGGGTCTGGCTACCCAGCTGAGATACCCGTTTCCCATGATGTACAGCACCACCATGAAGCCGACAAATTTCAGCAACCAATCAGTGATCGGCACCGCAACCTTGCCCTCGATGATCAGGTAGCACCAGATCAACATGCAGATGCCGAGTAGCACCCAGGCGATGGGGATCACGTATCCGGAGATGCCAGCTGCAGCACCCTCGTAAAAGCCGCTCAGCGCTCCGTCGAATTTGGCGTAGATGTCGCCGATGATGTTGTCGGCCATGGTTTCATTTCAATGATCAGAACTGCAGCTTCAATGGCTTGCGCAGTGCGCCGACCTCGTCTTGAGCGTTACATGCGGAACCCCTCTTGCCGCTCTTCTCAACCTCGGCGCTACAAGCGGCGTTCAGATCCTTGAGAGGCCCGAGATTTCCTTTGTCCGCCTCTACGGCGACGTGCTTCGGGTCGAATTTCGGGACCTCAACCGCATCCTGCTTGGTGCAAGCAGTGATGAGAATTACCACGGCGATCGCCGCGACTTCGAGAAAGCCGTGTTTCATGGTCTTAGAACCTGATGCCGCCAGCCGCCCCACGGGTCATGCCAGCATTGAAGTTGTCGATCGCCGACTGCTGCTGGAGCCGGCGGTCCGCCTCTTCCATCGCCTGGATGGTCGAAAGTTTGATCTGCTCGTTCTGCATCCGCACGGTTTCCACCTGGATGCGCGCCTGCACTTCGTTGATCGCCTTCACGTCCGTCGACGCGTTGATCGAACCGACAAAGGTCTGCAGGTTGCGGATGTTCTCGGCAGCCTTGCGGTAACCCATGTCGCCGATCTGCTTCTGTAGTGCCAGTTGCTGCCACTGCTGGTTGCAGGAAGAACGCATGGTGGGATCGCTGTTGAGCTCCGCGCACGATCGCAGCTGGTTGGCTCGCATGATGTCGTTCAGCGACCCCGAGATGCCGGCGAACGACCCGCTGCCGTTCTTGAGCGACCGCACCGCGCCAACGTAGTCCTGTGGAAGGTACTGCGTCAGCAGGTCGTTGTTCATGAGGCTGCCCAGGTTGCGCATTCCCTGCAGCGTCCCGTAGACCTGCTTCATCTGGTCGAGCTGGTCGCTCATCGAGCGCAGCTGCTCGGTCCACTTCATGATCGTCTCGATCTGGTTCATCGTCGCCGGGATGTCGCTCGTGACCGTCACCGGGATCTGGGCGTTGGCGCCGCTGGCCAGGCCAGCGCTCGCCACGAGTCCGAGAAAGAAGCGCCTAGCGCACATGAACCGCTTCATCACACTCTCCTTTTCAGAAACAGGGGCAGCCAGGCGGCCGGCTCGGGACCCCCCTCGGCGATCGCTGCGTGCATGACCTCGACGTTGTCGAGGCTCGCGGACAGCACGGCCAGCATGTCGTCCATGCCGCTCAGGTCCATCCTGACCAGCACCGACTCGGCGCCCTTCTTGAGCAGGAACTGGCCCGAGTTCTCCTCGGTGTGCTTGATCAGGTGGAACTCGCGCGGCGTAAGCTTCAGGCCGTCGATGTAGTCGGCCTGCTCGGCCTCGCCGTTGGGAAGGAGCAGCTGGGTCGGGAACTGCGACAGCAGCGTGCTGCCGAGCGGCGAGCGGCTGATGTCGCTGGGCTCCTGGGTGTCCAGGCCGATCACGCCGTCTTCCTTGCGGATCGTCTTGCCCTTGTTCTCGATGAAGCTCTGCATCAGCGGATCCTTCAGCGCCCGCCAGGCCTCGGCGATGTCGATGATGTGCGGCGCGCCGGACGCCTGTTGCGCGATCTTGTGCGTGAGGTATCGAAGGATCGGCGTTCTCGCCTCCTCGATGTCGAGGAAGTTGGTCATGTCGAAGCCGAAGGTGTCGGCGCCGCTCAGATCGAACCGGTCGGTCTCGTTGTCCAGGACCCACGAAAAGGCACCGCCGTCGCACCAGCGACCCAGCGCGTTGTAGAGGCTGCTCTCGCGATGGGTAGGCAGGGAATCGCGCACTCGGGCGTAGCGGCGATGCTTGGGCTCGAGTTCGTAGACCTGCCGGATGCTGCGCAGCAGATCCTCTTCGTCCTTGTGCGTCATGACATACTTGCCATCGAACTGCGCGTTCCAGCTCATGATGCTCAGGATCACGGAGATGTTCTCCGGGGTCGGGGGCATGGAGAACGGGTTCATGCCTGTCGGCTCGCCGCCGGTGATCCGGAAGTACCGCCCGCCCATGGCGCGGATGCAGATCTCCTCGCCGTAGTCCTTGTCGAAGCTGAAGATCTTCAGCGGCCGGCCGCTCGCCATCTCTTGCTTCCTTGCGAGCAGGCGCAGCGCGAGTTTCAACACCGTCTTGCCGCCGCCCGAACGCCCAATGATCTTGTAGTTTCCCAGCTCCTTGCGGTGGACCCGGGCTCGCGCGTCACCGGCGGCGTCGTTGGCCGCCCCGCCCTGGTCTTCCTCCGAGCCGCGCCGCGCCACCGGCTCGTCGTCGTAGTCGAGCCGGATGCCTTGCTCCATCAGCCGGTTGCGGCTCACGTGGTAGTTGAAGAAGTAAGGCCCACCCGCTGCGGTCTTCAGCAGCGCAATCGGCGCACCCCACTGGCTGCCCTGCGCGTTGCCCCTGGGATGGTTGTGCATCGGGAAGAACTTGGAGAAGTTCTTGCTGCTGATCGGCATCGCCCGGATGCGTCCGTAATTGAAGTTGCCCGGCAGCGTGCTGAAGTAGGTGCAGATCAGCGCCCCACCGCGCTCGCGCGAGGTGTTCATGCTCTTCTGGTCGAGCAGGGTCACGGCGGCATTGACGTTCTGGTTGAGTTCCTTGATGGAGTCGCCATAGACCACCAGGATCAGCTCGTGCTCGAACATCGAGAACTTGCCGGCCTGCAGCTGGGTGCGCGCCGCGGCGACCTCCTTGAGCTGCTCCTCGTTGTCGCTGGTGGACTTGATCTTGTTGTACTGGGTCTTGAGCAGGGCATCGGCCTTGTCGAAGGCCATCACCGTCACCGACTGACTGAGAACGAACTCGAAGGACGAGGACAGCAGGCCTTCGAAGACCTTGGCATCGAGCTGCTCGGCCCGGTACGGGGCCACCAGCGTGAGGATGGCGGCAAACCGGGAGCCGGCCGCGCCCTCGATCTCCACCGTCTCGGCGCCGAAGTTCAGCGCCGCGGCCTGCAGGCTCTGGCTCAACGCGTACGCCCCGAGCCCGATGTTCCGGTCGGTGTTGTTCAGCAGCCGGCCATAGAACCCGGCGGTGCGCGAGCACAGCCGCCCGTCGAGGTCGTAGGTCCCGAGCTGCCGCGGGTGGTAGCGCTTCAGGCTCGCCATCAGTTGCGCGGACAGCTTGGACAGCTCGTCGCGCGCCCGCAATCGCAGCTCGGTCATGGCCTCGCTCGAACGCTTCGACAACCGGATGCTGGTGCGGTCCGCCCGGTTGCCGGCAAGGCGATACACCGGCGAGACGAACAGCTGGTTGGTGAAGTGCTGCTCGCCCTCGAACTTGCGCGCGTACTGCCGGGCGAACTCCGCGGAAAGGCTGTTGTCGTAGCGGATGTCAGAGAAGTCGTAGCGCACGCGCCGGCGCTCCAGATGCGTCCACAGCGCCACGTTCGGGCTGCGCGCGATGTTGTTGATCGCGGAGAACCATTGCTGATTGAGGTTGTCCAGCTCCCTGTGGCCGAGGGTCTCGAACGACAGGCCCTGCACCGAAATCGTCTGCGTGAGGTCGCCCTCGTAGGTGATGACGGTGTGGTCGTCGATCTGCTGCGAGTACGGCAGGCAGCTGGCGACACTGCGCTCGGCCTTGGTGCTGGGCACGGCAGACATCACTGCACCTCGCTCCGATTCAGGTGCGGGCTGAAGCTGACCACGCCGCGGCCGTGACTGTTCTTGTTCAGGGCGAACCAGCGGTGCCGGTAGCTCGCCACCAGGTCCCGTACCCAGAACGGGTTGTCGTTGGTCTTGAGAACCAGGACCAGATGCAGCGGCAGCAGCAGGAGGGTCCAGAACCCGAACAGGCGCGTGCACAGCAGCAGGAGCATGCATTCGGCGCCGAACACGGACAGCGGCACGTAGGCCTGCAGCACCGGTGCCTGCGGCCCGCGGTAGATCACGGCGCGCTCGAGCGCCGGCTCCTCGTGGCGTTGACCGGCCTCCATCATGGCGCTCAAAGGTTCGAGATGCCCGAGGCCGATCCGCCCACCATGTCCTTGACGAACTGGATGATCGCCACGATACCGAAGGCCAGCGCCGTTCCCAGCAGCGCCTGGAAGAAGATCTTCTTCGGATCGTCGCGGCCGAGCCAGTTGCCGGTCACCCAATTCAGCAGCGTGAGCAGGCAGGCGATGGCGCCGATCACTCCGACAACGCCGTAGATGACGTTGAAGATGTTGACGCCGGCCTGCTTCAGGCTTTGGGCCATGACGGGATCGCCAGCTGCTGCGAGCGCGCCCGCAACGCATGCCATGCGCGCCCAACCGGCCGCGCGGCGAGCCTTGGCGAGATCAATCCTGTGGAGCGGCATGGTGAACTGGACAAGCATGGAATCCTCCCGAGGTGAAGTGGTCGGTGTTTGACTGCGCAGGTAGAGGGTCAGAAGCCCGGGCGGCTGCCGGCCTTTTCGAAGATGTCGAGCGACTCGCCGGCAAGGGTGGGCTTGCTCTTGGTTTCGTCCGCCGGCAGCGCAGCGACGTTCACCGCCGCGCGCGGGGCCGAGACTGCGGGCCGGGCGGCCAGGGCACCGGCGCCGAAATGCACCGAGGGCGGCGCACTGCTCATGTACGCGAAGATCCGGTTGCAGTACGCATCGCTGATCGCCCGGTCCACGCCGCCGGAGTTGTAGCCGCGCAGCGCCGCCCATATCGCTGCCATGCCGGAATAGCCGGAGGCCACGGCACGGTGGTAAGAGTTCCAGAGGATCTTCTGGCCCACAGCGAGGTTCTGGCACGGATCGAAGGCCTGCTGCCAGGTCAGCCTGTACAGCGACACGTTGCTCGCGTGAATCTGCGCCAGTCCGACCGAGAACTTGCGGCCAGCGGCATCCAGGGCCTTGGCCGTTGCGACGGCCTCCTCCAAGTTCGCCGGCTGCTTCACCGAACCGTGCGCCTTGTCCATGCCGATCGCCAGGGGCTGCCAGGCCGACTCGGCACGCACGAGCGCCTGCATCAGCACCGGCGAGACCTGCGGAGCACATTGATCGAGCAACGCAGCGATCGCTACCATTGCGCCGCTCCTGCATTGCCACGCGTACCGCTTGCAAGGAAGGGCGCAAGCCGTAGACCATCGCACAACGTCGCGGTGGAGTGGCTTTGCATGGTCGTAGCGAGCATTTTTTGATCGTCAACGGATGGAAAACTAGTCAGTGCTGTCTGGCGTGGCGTATTATGTATCGTCTTACGATACAAAAGATGATTTGTAGTTGCGCGTGACGCAAACTTACATTTGGATAAGGCCAGAGTAGATGACATCCAGTCCGCCCCCCGACGAAGACGAACCACCGTCGCAAGCCGCTCAGGCCGTTCGCGCCCTGCTCGACCGCCACGGCATCCCCAAGCACAGGCAATCCACATTCGTCGGCGAGTTCTTCAATCTCTCGCGCGCTGCTGCGCACCGTCGCGTTCACAGCACGGCTGCCTGGACCATCGACGAGTTGCAGACCCTCGCGGAAAAGTTCGGGGAGTCGCTTCCGGAGATGCTCGGCGGCGGACGTGCCAAGGGAGCGACGAGAGCGACGTTGCAGGTGGGAGAGGTCCGGGCCCCGTGCCGCGTCTGGTTTGCCGATGGCGATGAGCTCGGCAACGCCGCCTTTGTGGCCGTGGAAAGCGCCGGCGCCTACAAGGTCGTTCCTGCAGACTCGGTACCCAAATCGTCCAGGACCCGGCAGATTGCCCGCTTCGAAATCGACCAGACGATCGGCCCGCCTGCCCGCATCGCGGTACTGGACGACGACAAGGAAGTCACGCAGACGATCTGCGCCGCGCTGCGTGAGAAAGGCTACGAGCCGGTGGGTTTCAGCGCCGCGAATGCATTGATCGCAGAGATCCAGCGCTCGCCGTTCGACGGCTACATCCTCGACTGGAAAGTGCGCGGCGGCAATGCCTTGCCGGTCGTGGCAAAGATCCGCGAGCAGGCTGTTCACGGCGCCATCGCCCTGCTCAGCGGGCGCCTGCGCGACGGCAGCATCAACACGGCGGAGGTCGCCGCGGCGTCGAGCCAGTACAACTTCAGGGTGTTCGAAAAGCCCGCGCAGATCGAGTTCATCATTGCGGCGCTCGAGAGCGATGGCTTGGAATCCCCTCGAGCCCCGGTTTCCCGATAGGGCTTTTCCGTCGCGCGGTCGAACGGGCAGTGCACGAGGGTCCCGCCGGGACCGACACCGCGTGGCGACCAGCTACGGCCACCTCACCTCTGGTGAGCGACCCCGAGCGCCGCCGCTGCCGGCCGTGCAGGCGGCGGGCGCATCCTGACCTGAGCGGCAAGCTTGAGCCTGGCGGCACGGTCTATCCTGGTTTTCAGGACCATCTGCTCGTTGCGCGCATCGCGCAATTCCAGTGCCGCGAACTTCTTCGGCTCCCGGCTCATTGCCGCGGCGAGCGTCGACGCGTCGTCGGTGAACAGCGTGATGTCGTTGCGCGGCCGCGAGATGGCCACGTAGAACACCGCCCGGTTGCTGGTCAGGCTTTTCGTGTTGGCGTCGACCAGCACCCGGTTCCTGGTGAGACCCTGCGCAGAGTGGATCGTGCTGGCATAGCCGTGCTGCAGGTGCATGGGCCGCCGGCGATCGATCCTGATGCCCAGGCGACCGCCTTTGAGCGTCACATGCGTCGCATCGACGGCCGCCACCTGGTAGCGCTCGCCATTGCAGATGCCCAGGGCCTTGTCATTCGCGCTCACACGCACCCAGTCGCCCGGCGCCAGATCCACGTTCTCCTTCTCGTACAAGCGCAGCATGGACTGCCGACCGGGGTTGAAGGCGAAGCGCCGGCCCCCTTCCCGCTCCACGGTGAGCAGGTTGCGCCGGATGTCGTGGCTCACGACGCTGAGCTGCTCGCCCTTGACGAGATCGCTGCCGTAGCTGCGCTGCGGCACGACGATCTGGCCGGCCTCGTAGCTCTGCGCTGACTTGAGTTCGGCGCGCGTCATGTCGACGTTGTTCAAGACTCCCACCTTTTCACCGTTCGGAAGTGACAGCCCCTCGCGCACCAGCGCATTGATCGCCCGGCGTGCCTCGTTGGTCCCGGCGACGATCAGGGTTTCGAGTCGCTCGGACGCCGGGAGCTGCACATAGGCCTGCGCAATGCGCATATAGCGCCGGGCGTCCTGCTTGACCTCCACTACCGTGTGCTGGAGCACCGACACGGCGGCGGGAACCTCGCTGTTCGCCGCGTGGACCACCGCCGCACGAATCGCCTCGTTCTTCTGGCGCTTGATCTCGGTCAGGTAGGCCCTGGTCATGCCGGCGTCCTGCAGCTGCTCGAAAGGCTTGCCGGCCTCCACCGCGTGGGTCTGCTTGCGATCGCCCGCCAGGATCAGCCGCGCATCGTGCTTCTCGACGATGGCCATGAGCTTTTCGAGCTGGTGCGCCGGCACGACGCCAGCTTCGTCCAGCAGCACGATCGAACGGCGATCGAGCGCTCGATGCTGACTGGTTCGGGCAAGGAAGGAGGCGAGCGTCTGCGACTCCATACCCAGCGCAGCCAGCGCCTGGTTCTGCGACGCGTAGGGCGCCAGCCCGATCACCCGGTAGCCGAGCTTGCCCGACAGCTTGCCGGTCTCGGCCTTGATCCCTTCGACGGCCTTGCGCAGCATGTGGCTCTTGCCGGTCCCTGCCAGGCCCTGGATGCCGACGAAGCGATCGCGCGCGGTCAGCACCATCGACACCGCATCACGCTGGCCGGCATTCAGGTCGCTCGATGCCAGCATGCCGGCCGCCGCCTCAGCAGATGCCACGGCGGGCACGGCGCCGCGCCCGGCTTTCTCGATGGCCAGGATGCGGATCTCGCTGCGGCGGGCTTCGGGCGTCGTGAAGCGCGGCTCGGCCGAGACGAGCGCACCACGCCGGATGGCCGCGTCGACGCTGGCCTGCGCCTGCTGCTGGGCCTGGCCGCGCACCGCCATCGTCAGGGCGATCCATGAAGAGCGGGTCAGCTTCTCCGAGTCGTCATGTCCCTTGAAGCGGCCCGCGCGAGGATCCTTCAGCAGCTCCGAGGCGCTGATGTTCAGCGAGCGCGCCGTCTGGTACAGCGGCAGCTCGGGCAGCAGACGCCCATCCGATTGCGCCGAGTTCAGCGCCGCTTCGACCGCAGTGGTGCTGGTGCGCGTTGCGGCGCGGCCATAGGCCACCTCGAGCAGTTCGCCCCGGGTGAAGATGCCCTGCCGCTCCGCCAGGTGCGCGATCGCGAAATCGATCGCGTCATTGGCTGCTGTCGCGCTGGCCCCCTTGCCGGTCAGCTTCTCGACGATGGCGTCGCCCAGCTTGCCGACTCTTCGCTGGATCGTCTGCCCGAGCCCACTCTGGACATCCAGCTCGATGCCGGCCTCGCGTGCGGTCTGCAGCCAGTGCGCGCGCAGCCAGGCACGGTCGCTCTCGGTCTTCTTGCGGCGCGTGGCCAGCGTGACGATCTGTTTCTGGGCGGTGGTGGCGCTTTCCCGATCCTGACCGCGTGCCGCGAGCAGCCGCTCGATCTCCTGGCTACGCTGACTGAAAAGCCGGATAGCCGGATCGGAAATGTGCGCCAGCTCCCAGCCGCCCTTTCGGGTCTCGCGCAACTCGAAACCCAGCGCCCTCAGCTCGGCCGCCAGCGTCGCTCGGTAGAAGGCGCCCACCACCTTCACGTTCCTGAGCATGTCCTCGTTCGAGAGGGCCCGCCATTCGCCATCCGAACGGCGTGTCAGGTTCATGACGATGGCATGCGTGTGCAGTTGCGGATCCTGCGCGCGCGACAGCTCATGGCGGAACGTCGCCGTCACGAGCTTGCCGGTGCGCTCCCGATACGACAGGCCGGCTTGCTTTTTGCGGGTGGCAGCGAACTCCTGCAGCAGGTCGAGACTCTTTTTCACGGCCGCGTCGTGCGCGTCGATGATCCGCGGGTCACCCTTCACGAGCGCCTGGATGCTGACCGATTTGGGCGCACTGAAGGTGAAGTCGATGCCCTTGCGGTCCTTGCTGCCCTTGGTCTGGCTGAGTCGGACGCGCTTCCCGTTGGGCAACTGGCCGTCGAGCAGGTTCTGGAAGGTCTCGCGATCGACGGCGTGGATGCCGTCCAGCCCGAGATCGATCACCCCCTGACCGATCCAGTCGCCGCGATGGCCCTCCTTGCCGCAGTAGTCGTCGGAGGTTTCGAGGTAGTGGGCTGCGCCGGAGGCGCTGGTCACGAACTTGAAGGACAGCATCCGCCGGCGCTCCAGCGTCAGGCACTGGCCGCGGCGGCCACTGCTGCGGGCGTGGCGGGCGCAGCATCGGCCGCGGCTGAGAACAGCAGGTTTTCTTCCTGTGGCCGATCATGAAAGCCGTCCGCCATGACCATCGGCGCCGCAACCACCAGGCGTGGCTTGTACCTCATGGTCACGCGTGCGATGGGATAGTTGCCCGCCAGCTTCAGGTAGCCCGTGAGATTGGGGAGCAGGTGGAACTCGGCCGGCGACACCAGGCGCTCGGTGTCCTGGCGATGCGAAAGGGTGCCCTTCCCGCCTGCACTGCCGACCGACACGCTGGGCGCCCGGCGCAGCACGGTATGTTCGCCGAGCCCGCGAGAGAACTCCTCGGCGGTGTAGGTGTCGAGTTCGCCGATGCCGCACAGGAAGGCGCTTCGAAAGCAGTTGCGCAACGTCAGCGCGTCGTCCCTGCCGTAGATGTCGTTGAGTTGCGCCAGCGACTGCACCCCCGGCATGATGCGCAGGCCCTTCTTCCGTCCCTTGGTCGCGGCGTCGATGATGTAGTTCAGCTTCTCCAGTGAGTCGAGTTCGTCGCAGACCAGGTGCATGCGCCGGTCCGGATCCTCCGGCATCGACAGCACGCTGGCGCAGGTCACGTCCACCCAGCAAGAGATCAATGGCTTCAACGCCTGCAGCATGTCCTCACGCCAGGTGATCCACAGGCCTCCCCGGCCCGCGTCGAGCCAATCCCGGAACGAGAAGTCGCCCGAGGGCAGGTACTTGTGCGGCGTGATGTACTGGGTCAGCACGGTCCGGATGCTGGCCAGGGTGTCCGGCGCTCCGTGGAAGCAGCCGGCGGCCGGCGTTCCCGCCAGCAGCGCCTTGAGGTCGTCATTGCTGGCCGTCGTGAGCCAGTAGACCAGGCGCTCCGTGGTGCCCGCTCCCTGCCGCAGCAACACCGTCAGGGTCTCGCTCACGATCGTGCGGCCCATGCTGTTCCACGTCTCCTGCTCCGTGGACGGGCTGCGCGGGATCAGGCTGATCGCGTACTGCTCGCAGTCGAAGCTGGTCCGGATCTCGTTGAAGATGCTCCAGCCCTGGCTGCGCTTGTCGAACGGATTCAGGATCGCGTCGCCAGCGGCGTAGAAGTAGCGCATGGATGCGCCGTCGGGATCGACACAGATGATGCGGTCCTGACGCGCCACCGCGCTTTCGATGTAGTCGCTGATGCACACACTCTTGCCCGTGCCGGTCGAACCGCCCACGAAGAACTGGGTGTTCTCCACTTCCGCAGGAATGGGAATCCCGGCAAAACGCAGTTGCCCCCTGCCCTTCCTGGTCTGCGCGGCGAGCAGCGTCTGGCTCACCATCCTGGGCCCCCTCAGTCTCGTCACGAAGGCCGCGCCGCCGAAGTGATTGACGTAGCGATTCGCACAGACGGCGAAGACCAGCACGCCGAGAATCAGGCCCGCGATCGGCCCGATCCAGAGCGCTGGAATGCCGGGCGTCTCCTTGGCCGCATACCAGAGACCCCGTGCAAACATCGATGCGGGTAGCCGGTAGTAGAGCGCGACGCCAGCGACCCAGCCCGCCAGGATGGCGGCGAACACACCGAGCGCGAGCAAGGATCGCAGGGCGTTGTCGGGGCTGCGATGGCTGACGAACATCACCTGCCCTTCAGGAAGCCTTCGATCGCCGTGACGTCCAGCACCTGGTCAGCCTGGGCACGGATGCTTTCACTGACCGACTTGCGAACCATGACGTACAGGCCGCAGAGGATGCCCAGCAGCAAGTCCGGATCGGTCTTTCCACCATCGCTATCGCGCAGCCGCTCGACCTCGGCGCCGATGCGTTCGAGCTCGGATCGAATCTCCTGGAGCACGCCGACGTTGAGCGTGAGGGCGTCGAAGTAGACCTGCTTGATGTGCGAGCTCAGGCCGGCGATGCCCGAGGCCGCATGGGCACGCTGCAGCACCTCGGCCTCTTCAGCGTTGAACTTGATGGACACGATGCTCGGCATGGTCCTACCCCTTCAAGCAGCATTCATGCGGCTTTCGGACCCCGAGGTCATACCTCGGAGAGTCCAGGCCGTACCCAGTTCAACCCCTTGGCGACGGAAGTGAAATGGCGCAAATGGCGAAGGTCGATCATCTGCGTCTCCCCCGTGGGTCTTTTCATGTTGACTTTCGCCTCGACTGATCATTCATTGGACGTCTTGCTCCTGCCGTCGCGTACCAACGCAACATATTGATCGCCCCTCGAAGAGCCTATCCGAGCGCGTGCCTTCGCTCACCCACCAGTTCTGGGAGTTGACTGTTCCGCGGCCCCCGTGCCACTCTGTCCGTGGTCGCGCCGTTCCGGCCCGCAATCGTGGTTTAGGCGCTGCTGCTCGAACGCCGCAATGCCGGTTTCATAGTTCTTCTGCAAGCGTCACTTGCCCATCGCCATGGCCGCCGCCGCTGGCTGAGGGCTGGAGGGCTGGAGGGCTGGAGGGCTGAGACTGGGGTTATGGCTGGGACTGCGTTGCGGTCTAGTCGCGCAACGAAAAGACGATCGCCAGATAGCTCACCGGCGCTTCGATGATCGCCTCGACCCCGTGCAGCGCGCTCGCGTCAAACAGCAGCGCGTCGCCACGGCCGAGCTTGAGCAGCTTGCCGCCGTAGCGGTAGTTCACGCTCCCGGACATCAGGTACAGGAACTTCAGGCCCGGATGCTGGAAGCTGGTGTAAGGCCGCGCCTGAGGCTGCAGCGTGACCAGATAGGGCTCCACGAACAAGTTGCCCGACAGCAGGTGGCCCAACAGCTCGTAGCGGTAGTCCGCCACGGCGCCGATGCGCTCGACCATGATCCCGTGGCCTGCCGGCACGAAGGACAGGTCCGTGCGGCTTCTCTGGTCGGAGAAGAAGCGGGAAAGCGGAACATCGAGCCCCTGGGCGATGCGGTTGAGCGTCTCCACCGATGGGGACACCAGGCCGCGCTCGACACGCGAGAGCAGCGAGCTGGAGATGCCGCAGCGGCGGGCGAGTTCACCGCCAGAGGCGCCGCAGGCGACGCGCAGGGCCTTGATCTGCTCGCCCAGGCGCGAGGTGGACTCGCTGCGGGCAGGCGTTGCGGGACGGCCGCGCGGGTGCGACAGCGCAACGGGTATCTTGGGCTTTCTTGCCGTCGGGAACGGCGAAGCAGTGAGCAATTTTCTCATGGCATGTCTTTCTGACCGAGATGCGGAGCGTCCTCATCCCTGCCCTCGTGCACCTCTGCTGATCCACATTCCGCGCTCATGGCATCGACAATCCCTCTTCATGTGAATTCCTTCCCGGACTGGAGGGCGCGAATGTCGTTCTCGAATGGTAACTATATCCCGTCCAATCTTATACCGTGGAGCTTAATGCCATTTAAATTGACCATCCATGAATGGTCAAACCCACCTCAACCGGCAAGCAGAAAGTGCCCGAGCTGCTGCTTTTTGGGGAGGCTGTTCGTCGCCGCCGGAAGAAACTTGGCTATTCGCAAGAGGCGTTCGGTGACGCATGCGGGATCGACCGCAGCTATATGGGCGGTATCGAACGTGGCGAACACAACCTCGCCCTGATCAACATACTGAAAATCATCACTGCGCTCGGCATTCAGCCATCGGAATTTTTCAAGGACCTAGATCAGCACAGGAAGAGAACAGGCAAGGCACCGTAGTGGGCTGAAGTCGCTGGGCCGGGGGCTCAGCTGAAGAGGTCAAGACCGGGCCGCGGCCCCGCCAGCGCTTTGGTTGACCGTGGAAAGACTGGCCGCAGTGCTCGACGTGCCGGTGGCCTACTTCTACGCGGTTGACGACGACACGGCCGCCATGCTACTTGCCTTTCACGCGCTCACGCCCGAAAGGCGCATCAAGGCGCTGGAGATCATCACCCGGATGCAGTGAGCCAGGTCACCGCCTTGACTCCTTCTCAAGAAGAACTGACCTTTGCGTATTTCAGATACGCGAAAGTTAGATCCGGGCCACGGTTCCCCACCCCAACATACGCAGAGACTGGCAAACCGTCGGTTCCTGAGCCGTAGCTCCCGCAGCGCCTGAGGAGGGGCGCACGGTCTATCGCGTGCATCGTGTGCGCTGCGGCTCGTCTTCGAACTGACCGGCGCCAAGTACGCCCCATGGTTGGAAGCTCTCCGGACATAGAAGCGGACCTTCGCACCGACATTCACAGAGTCATCCGGACAAGAATCCTGTGAGCAGGAGCGATCTGCGCGCCCAAGTGGTACCAGGTGCTCAACCTTCAAGCATGCCTACCTGTTCTGGTAGTTGGCACAACTCTGCGCGTCGTCAACGATGGATCCGCACGCCTAAAGTGCAAAGGGATCCACGATGCGCACACTGCTGATCGACAACTACGATTCGTTCACCCACAACCTCTACCAGTACCTCGCCGCGACCAACGCGCAGCCGCCGCGCGTCATCACGAACGATGAAATGTCGTGGCCCCAGATCGCCGAACTCGAGTTCGACAACATCGTCATCTCGCCGGGGCCCGGAAGACCGCAACGCCCTTCGGACCTGGGGGTCTCGGCCGACGTGCTCCGGCACGCCAGGGTACCGGTACTGGGTGTCTGCCTCGGGCACCAGGCCATGGCCCACTTCTGCGGTGCGAACGTGGCCCGCGCCATACGGCCGATGCATGGACGCCTCGACCGCGTCCGCCACTCCGGAAGCGGCTTGTTCCGGGGAATCCCGGAACAGTTCGATGCAGTCCGATACCACTCGCTGGCAGTGACCGGGCTGCCCGAGCAGCTCGAGCCGCTGGCGTGGACCTTCGACGGCACCCTGATGGCCCTGCGGCATACGTCGAAACCCTGGTGGGGCGTGCAGTTCCATCCGGAATCGATCTGCACCGAGTACGGGGCGCGCCTGCTGCGCAACTTCAGGGAACTCACCGAGCAGTGGCAAGCCCGCGCAGTTGCCGTCCACGGCCCCTCGGCATCGCCCAGGTGGCCTCAACTTGGACACGGCATGCCGCTGCAGCAGGACGACACGCTGATCATTCGCGCGCGATGCCTTGAAAGCTATCCAGACGCCGAAGCGCTATTCCGCCACCGCTTCGCCGGCAGCGCGGCCGCCTTCTGGCTGGACAGCAGCGACGCGGACGGCCAGAACGCGCGCTATTCGTACATGGGCGATGCGGGCGGACCGGACGCGCAGGTGATCACCTACCGGTCGCGTGACAGGCAGATCGATATCCACCACGAAGCGCACATCGAAACGCGCATCCAGAGCATCTTCGATTTCCTCAAGCAGGAAACCAACGTTGTGCCGCCTGGCGGAGCGTCATTGCCCTTCGACTTTGCCGGCGGCTACGTGGGCTATTTCGGCTACGAGCTCAAGGGCGAACTGGGCGGCAACCACGCCCACGACGCGTCCACGCCGGACGCGCTGTGGATGCGGGTTCGTCGCTTTGTCGCTATCGATCACGGCGAGCAACAGACCTGGATCGTCTGCGTCGATCGTGAACCGCATTCCCTGGCCAGCGAGGCCTGGATGAATGAAATGCAAAGGACCCTCTCCAATCCGGTGCCATCGGACGCTGCACCACCTGACGGCGCTTCCCGAATTGCGGACGCGCTCGCATGGCGCATCGATCTGCCCGACTACCGACGCCGCATCGCGAGATGCCAGGAGAACATCCTCGATGGCGAGACCTACGAAGTCTGCCTGACCAACCAGCTGGAGGGCGCCGGCCAGATCGACGCCCTGGACGTCTATTGCACGCTGCGCAAGCGCAATCCGGCGCCTTACGCCGCCTTCCTGAAAACGCCCGGCCTGGCGGTCCTGTGCGCCTCGCCCGAACTGTTCCTGAACATCGAGCCGGACGGCACGGTCGAGTCCAGGCCGATCAAAGGCACCGCGCGCCGCGGCGCGACGCCGCAGGAGGACGCCGCCATCGCGGCAACCCTCGCCAGCGACGAAAAAAGCCGCGCCGAGAACCTCATGATCGTCGACCTCCTGCGCAATGATCTCAACCGGGTCTGCAAGGTTGGCAGCGTGCACGTGCCGCGCCTGTTCCAGATCGAGACCTTCGCGACGGTCCACCAGCTGGTCAGCACCATCCGGGGCCAGTTGCGGTACGACGTGAGTGCGATCGACTGCGTCCACGCCGCCTTCCCCGGCGGCTCCATGACCGGGGCGCCCAAGATCCGGACGATGAGGATCCTCGACGAGATCGAAGGGTCGCCACGGGGCATCTACTCCGGCAGCATCGGCTTTCTGTCGCTGAACGGCAGCGCGAAGCTCAACATCGTGATCCGCACCATCGTGAGTGCGAACGGCCGCGTCTCGATCGGCTCCGGCGGCGCCATCATCGCAATGTCCGATCCGGACGCCGAAGTCGAGGAGATCGTCCTGAAGGCGCGGGCCCAGCAGGATGTGCTGCAAGAGGCCGGCGCGCCGGGCACGCGCGCTTCTCGCAGTGCCGGGGATCCAACGCCGCACGACAGCAATGGCTGACCCTTCCGCCAATCGCCGCGGCGTCTTCCTGATGCTCGGGGCGATGGCGTGCTACGTGCTCAACGACGCCTGCCTGAAATTCACGCTGGCGCACCACCCGCATGGGCAGGTGCTGGCCGTCCGCGGCCTGTTTGCCACGGCGATGGTCCTGGTGCTCGCCCGTCGCGCCGGCATGCTGCCGCGATGGCGGCAACTGCTGCAGCCGATGGTCGCCGTCCGATCGGTGCTGGAGGTGGCGACCGCCATGGCCTCCGTCGCCGCTCTCTCGCTGACTCCGCTATCCATCGTCACGGCCATCATGATGGTGTCGCCCTTGCTGATTGCCGTGTGCGCGATGGCGCTCGGATGGGAGGCGCCGCAAGCCGGTCGCATCTTCGCGACAGTGACCGGTTTGGCCGGCGTGCTGCTGATCGCCAGACCCTTCTCGCAGGCGAGCGTGGCGAACTGGGGCATCGTGTTCTCTCTCGCCTGCGCTGCCGGCCTGGCGGCAAGGGACCTGGCCACGCGCGCCATGCCCTCGGGTGTTCCTTCGGTCCTCATCACCCTCGCGGCGACGGTGGCCTCGTGCGCTGGCGGTTTCGCGCTCGGCCTGCGGGAGACCTGGCAACCGCTGCAGCCCGCGCAAACGCTGGGTCTCGCGCTGGCCGCCCTGTGCGCGGCGCTGGGTAACTACGCGCTGATCGCCGCCTGCCGCGACGTCGATCTCTCGGTCGTCGCGCCATTTCGCTACAGCATCCTGCTCTGGGCGCTTCTGATGGGCTACCTCGGGTGGGACGAGACGCCCGATGCGGCGTCGGGCATCGGCATCGTGCTGATCAGTGCCGGCGGCCTCCTGGCGCTACGCGGCAGTCGTTCCCGCTGAGTGGCCCGCCTCCGCCTTTCGGCCGCGTTGACACGGTCCTGGTGCTCGTGAGTGATGGTGGCCACGTCGATGTGACAGCCAGTTGCTTCGCGGATGTCGGTGGTTATCTCAAGGGCCGTGGGCCTCGGCGAACTTCGGCGATCTGGGCTTGTGGGGCCGTCAGAGCCAGCTTCAACGAGCGCTCTAGACTGTTTGCAGTCGCCCGGGGGCGCCGACTTGGCGGTCCGCTAGAGACTGATTGGAGTCGTTCGCGCGGTCACGATCGAGCTGCTGTCCTCGACCCGGAGCGGTGTGCCATCTCCGTCCAAAGCAGTCGTTCGCCTCCCGCACGCCGCGACGCAAGTCGTCGGTCGTCAGTCAACCCATTTCGCACTCCGTCTACCTTAACGCTGCCTCGCGAGAACTGGAGGTGGACCCGCAAAGTAGAGTTCATCAGCGCCACCACTGTCGATGAGCTCAACGCGGCACCGACGCTTGCGCCATCCTGGTGGTGAGCGATGCGATGGAAAGGGGCAGATGCCGAACGGCTGGCACCCTTGTTGTAGGGGTGTGTCGGGAGCTGGTTCCGGCCTTCAGCCACGACGCCGGTGGGCGTGAAGTGCATGACGAACCGTGGGTGCTTGGCCAGCCACGCCTGCACGGCCGGGTGGGCATGCGTGCCGTAGTTGTCCACGATCAGGTGCAGCGTCAGATGCTTGGCTGGCTTGCGGTCGATGAGCCGCAGGAACTTCAGCCACTCTTCGTGCCGATGCCTGGGCTCGCACATCGAGATCACGGTGCCGTCCAGCGTGTTCAGCGCCGCGAACAGCGCGGTCGTGCCGTGGCGCTTGTAGTCGTGCGTGCGGGTGCCGGCGCGCCCGGCCTTCATCGGCAGGCCTGGTTGCGTGCATCGATCTTCCCGGCAACTCGCATCGCTCCAGCCTCCTGGGCGCTTCGAGTATGCCGAGAGAAATACGTTCCATGACTTCGAGCGCACTACACTCTAGAGAGCGTTACTGCGTCGTGGTCACAAGGGCGCCGCGCATTCCGACCCTCTCGATCGCCGCCTTGACCAGCCCCTCGGACTTCGCGCTCTCGACAAATTTGCGCGCGTAAGCCACACCGAGGTCCCGTCCCTTCGGCATCGCCATAGCGTGCGGATCGATACCAGGCCGACCGTCGAGAACCCGAGAACCGGGCAACTGATTCGACAATTCGAACAGGATTGGCTTGATGCTGCCCATGACGTCCGCTCTCCCGGTTTTCAGCAGATCCAATGTGGCAGGGTTGCTTGATGCCCGGACCACCACAACATTTTTCAGTAGGGGGGAGAAGAAGACATCCGGGCCGGACCTCTCCTGCAGGGCAACTCGAATTCCGGGGCGATCCACATCGGCCATCGTTGAGATGGAAGAACCGGCTGGGACGAGGTAGCCGAATTCGACTTCCAGGTGCGTCTTGGCGAAATCGAAATCCTTCGCGCGCCCAAGGGTAAACCCAATGAAGGTGACGTCCCAAGCGCCGGACTTTCCGCTGTCGAGGAGGGCGGGGATTGATGGGTACAGGACCGGATCAAACGGAACCCCCATGCGCCGGGCCAACTCCTTTCCGAGGTCGAATCCGATCCCTTTCATCTCACCCGACGCGGGATCCTTGATCACGTGTGTGGGACTGTCAAGCAAGAGCCCAACGCGAAGCTTGCCGGTTGGAGCCAAAGCCTGTCGCGCTTCCGCTGTGGGGGCGGTACTGATGCCCGCACAGCCCGTCAGCAGCAGTCCAAGTATTGCAGTCATCAGCCAAGGAGTCGTGCGCATTGCGTTCTCCTTTGGAGTTGGACTTTCCTGTCTTTTACTTGTCGACCTTGATGTTCGCCTGCTCCGCGATCATGCGATATTTGTCGATTTCCGCCCTTTGAAAGGACGCGAGCTCCGATGGCGAATTGCCGATGGCCTCGCTGCCCTGCTCCGACATGCGCGCCTTGTAGTCGGGCGACTGCACGATGCGCGTGATTTCCGCGCTCAGCTTGTCGAGCACGTCCTTCGGCGTCGCGGCCGGCGCCCACACGGCGTTCCACTGGCTGATGTCGAATCCGGGCAGCGTTTCGGCGAGCGCTGGCACGTCCGGCAACAGCGGCACCCGCTTTTGCGTCGTCACCGCCAGGGCGCGCAACTTGCCGCTCTTCACATGCTGCATCGCCGGCAGCAGCGTGGCAAAACCGCTTGGTGAATGCCCGCCGAGCAAATCGTTGATCAACGGGCCGGAGCCCTTGTACGGCACGTGCACGATGTCGATCATGGTCTGCATCTTCAGCCACTCGCCGGCGAAGTGGTGGGGGGTACCGGAGCCGACCGAACCGAACGTCATCGATCCGGGCTTCGCCCTTGCGATCGCGATGTATTCCTTCAACGATGTGATGGGCACCGACGAATGCACGACGAGCGCCATGGGGGTCACCGTCGCCAGCGTGATCGGCGCGAAATCCCTGACCGGGTCGTACGGCATCTTCGGGAAGAGCGCAACATTGAGCGCGACTTCCGCCGAGGCGCTGACCAAGAGGGTATAGCCGTCGGGCGGCGCCTTGGCGACCATGTCCGCGCCTATCATGCCGCTCGCCCCGCCGTGGTTCTCGATGACGACCGGCTGGCCCCAGCGTTCGCTGAGCATCTGGGCGATTGGCCGCGCGGTGATGTCGGCGCCGCCGCCCGGCGGGTACGGCACGATGATGCGAATCATCTTGTTCGGGTAGGTCTGCGCCGACGCCGTCGCGGCTGCAAGCGCGAGCAGTGCCGCGCAAATTCGGTGCATTGAAGGGTGTGTCATATCGTCTCCCTTGGTTGCGTCAGCTCAGGCAGTCCGGCGTCTCGCGCAGCACGCGCCGCGCGAGGTAATTGAACGTCGCAGCGATGTACTTGGGACTGCCCCGATAGCTACGCGCCTCGCGTGCGAGTTCCGGCTTCACCCGCTTGATAGGCCCCACCGCTCGCGCCATAAGTTGCAGCTTCGCCGCGCGCTCGACGTAGAACGCAAGCACCGCCGCGTCCTCGATGGTCGTCGCCGCAGTCAGCAGGCCGTGGTGCGCGAGCAGCACCGCCTGCTTGTCGCCCAGCGCGGTCGAGATCATCTCGCCCTCCTCGTCGCCGATCGGCACGCCCGGCCACTCGGGGAGATAAGCGCAGTTCTCGTAGAGCACGCAGGTGTCCATGTGCGACACGATGAGTTCCTCCGCGATCATCGACAGCGCCGAAGCGTGCGGCGGATGGGTGTGCACGATCGCGTTGGTCTCGGCACGGGCGCGATAGATCCAAAGATGGAATCGATTCGCGGGGTTGGCCATGCCCTCGCCAGCGAGGACGTTCAAGTCGTCGTCGATCAGCAGGATGTTGCTCTCGCGCGCCTCGTCGAAGCCCAGCCCGAAGCGGAGCGTCCAGTAGGTGCCGGGCTTCTCCCCGCGCGCCGAAACCTGGCCCGCGAGCGCGGACTCGTGCCCATCGCGATCGAGGATGCGGCACGCGAGCGCGACCTTCTGTTGCAGCGTCCAGCCGGTCACCTGCACGAACTTGTCCAGATCGGCCCGGAACTTCGCGTCGTACTCGGATTTCGGCCGGGATACCATGTTGTTCACTGGGGATTCCTTTCTCTCTCAGCGAAGGCGACGACTGCCAAGGCCGCCAAAACACCGATGATGAGGGGGAGCATTGCTGCACTCCCGGTTGATGGCTATACGTCCAAGCTTGGACGCGCCCGGCTTCATTCGCAACTGACCTTTCGGAACGCCGGCCGTCGCGGGCCGCGATGGCTCAACCCGCAGCGAGATGCGCGAGGAGTTCCTCGATCGCAGGGGCGGCGGCCGGGCGCGGGGCGCACACCAGGTAGAGTTGCATGCACGCCCAATCGTCGGTGAGCGGCAGCGCGCGCACCTGCAGGAGATCCTCGTACGGCAGAATGTTTGGCGCGGGCATCACCGCGATACCGAGACCCGCCCGCACCATCGCGCGCATCGCCTCGTAACTCTGGACCTGCATGGTGAACTTCGGCTTGCGCGCCATGCGGGCTGCCGCTGCCAGCGCCCAGCCGCGGAGTGCGGTGCCTTGCACCAGCGTGATGAGATCGAACTCGAGCGCTTCCGCGAAAGAGATCGCCCCGCGGCTGGCAAGCGGATGCGAAACCGGCATGACCAGCATGAGAGGAATGCTGCGATAAGGAACGACGCGCATCCGGTCGATGGGCTGAAAGTGGCCGATGATGCCGACGTCGGCACTCCCTTGCGCGACCTCCTCAATGATCTGCAGACTCCGGCCTTCTTCAAGACGAATCTTCACCGCGGGCCGCTGCGCGATGTAGCTCGCGAGATCCGCGGCCACGACGACAACCGCGGTCTGATTCCCCAACATCCGCAAATCGGGCTGATCGTCTGCAGCAAGGGTGCTGAGCGCATCGGGTATTCGGTCGAGCGTCTTGATGACCTCGCGCGCCTGGCGGGCGAGCGCTTCGCCCGCAGCGGTCGGGACGACTCCCGCGTGCTGGCGTACGAGTAGCGCGACTCCGAGCCCGGCCTCGAGGTCACCGATGCGTTTGCTCGCCGCCGAAGCGACGATGTGCTCGTGCTCTGCGGCTTTTGCGATGCTGCCGTGCTCGATCGCGCTGACGAAGAGCTTTAGCGTGGTGAGGTCGAATCGCACGGATGGATCGTAAGGCAAACAAGACCGCCTTGAGGGTTTCGCACCGCAACAACCGTGCTGCCGTGACGCGCTGGATGGCCAGCCACGGCCAGGCGCTGCTGCCGATGCTGGAGCTGTTGGAGAACGCGCAGGCCAGCGTGGACGAACTCATCCAGATCAGCGACCAGATGGCAGCGGCTGGGCAGCTCTGAACGACCGGCCCGGGGCGGCTGCCAAGGCATCGGCCCATCAGTAGATCCCGCCCCCCGGCTGCGAAGAGATCAGCACGCCGGCTTCGGCTGACAGGTCGTAGCGCGTCGTCGCGCCGCCTGCGCCGGTCCAGTTCTTGACGTGGAACGACCCCGCGCCCGACAGCCGCTCGACCAGCACGTTGCGAAAGGTCAGCGGCTGCCGCGGCTCGCACACCGTCGGCGCGATCGACGGCCGCAGGAAGTACACCGATCCGCCGAGGTCGACGCCTTGCGCGTCGCGGTCGGCCAACCGGGTCGCGACGCCCTTGTCGATCGCCACCGCGGTCGATGGATCGACCCCGATGCCGCGCGCCGCATCGACGCCGATCCAGCCGTCGCTGGGGTTGGTGAGGCGCGCCAGGAAGGCGAGCAGCCGCCCCATGCGGTCGCGCTCGTCGAAATGCGAGTCGGTGATGACGCCGGTCATCGCGGCGGCGGTCAGGAACTCGCGGTCGAGCGTCATGCGGCGGTTGTAGGGGTTGGCCAATGCGTTGGCCGAGGTGACCGTGCCTTTCAGTGCGGCGAAGTCGAACTGCCCCAGCACCGCCAGCCCGGCGCTGGTGCCGCCGATCGGCACGTTGCGGCGGACCAGGTCCCGGATCGCGTCGTCGAGCGCGGTGCCCTTCCAGAACTCGATGTAGTCGCTCTGGTCGCCGCCTGCGATGAACAAGGCTTCGGCCTTGCGCACCCGGTCGACCACGAAGGGGTCGTTGGCCGCTTCGACCGAAGGGATCACGAGCGACTCGACCGAATCGACGCCCCCCATTACGTAGACGTATTGGTTGTAGCCGTCGGCGCCGGTCGCGCGGATAACGACGAAGTCGCCGCCGCCGGCCTTGTCGATCATCCAGCGGAACGCCGCGTCGACGTCGGGGCCACCACCCATCAGCAGCGTCGACGGCGAGCGCGGCGGCTGCGACGAGGCCGCATCGGCCGGATTGCCGGTGAGGTAGTAGTCGTAAGACGTCTTGGCCTTCGGCGCAGCCGACGCGACCAGCGCAGCGCCGAGCGCCGCAATGCCCAATGCCAGCCGCGCCAGCAGGCGCAGGAACGGCCGAGGGCCGCGTGCAGGGTTCGCCGCGTGCATCTTCAACTCCTCCTCGACGCCACGACAGGCGCCCGGAATCTTGTTCGAGGGCCTGCGGGCTTGTCAATGGGCACCGACACTGTCCGCGGCGCGATAGCTCACGCCGAGCTGCCTGGTCAGTTCCAGCGCCGACACGTTGTTCTTGGCCTGCGTGAGCAGTTGCTTCGCCAGGAACCAGCGCGTCAGGGGCAGCTTGGTGGCCTCGAAGACGGTGCCGCTGGTCACGCTGCACTGGTACTGGCAGCCGGCGCACTGCCAGTACAGCCGGCCCTCGCGGCGCAACGAGGTGCGCGACTGCATCACGCCGCAAACCGGGCAGACGAACCCGCCGGGCCAGCGGGGCAGCGACCAGCGCCTGCTCGCATTGCTGCTCGGTCCCGTAGCGGTCCATGAACTCCGGCAACGACAGCCCCTTCTGGAACTGCACTCGGTTCATCGGCATGGCGCATCTCCTGGTTGGATGCCGCCCATCCTCGGCCCTCACTGGCTCACAGCGTGAACCTGCTGAGCTTGCTCGCTAGTCAGCAACCGCCTTGTTGCACTTGGTGGTGAGAACCAGATAGGTTCCAGCGGACTGCCTACGGCAGCCGCTGAACTCAAACGTTGAACGACCGCTTCTATGAGGACTGGTTTGTCAAGGCATGACGGTCATGGCGGGACCTGTTCGTAGCATCCGATCGAAGTGCCGGCGGGCTGTCCGTCCACACTACAGCTTTGCCCCTATCCACGGCCGCTGTCCCGAACACCACCCACGCATCGCAGATGGCACCGGCGTCCTCCAGGACCTGGAATCTCCCTGGGTACTCTTCGAGCAGCGAAGAGAACGCAATGCCGGCCTCGTACTCCTTCGCCAGCAGGCCCTCGCCCACGGCCGTGACCGTAGGTTCAAGCACGGCCTCCGACCACCGGGACAGGTCGGCATATTCTCGCGTGGCGGGCTGTAGCCCTACGCGGCGCGGCAACTGCCCAGCGTCGTGATCCTGCGCCATTAGTAGCGACATGGGCCTGCTGCGCGAGATGAACGCGTCGACCACGAACACCTGCCGCCGGAAAGCCCCGGTGATCTCAGCCGTCGACGGGTGCGCGGCGCACTGCAACATGAAGTCCGCGCGACCATCGATCAACATCCGGGCACCTTGGTGGAAGTCATCGACAAGCTCGATGCGAATGCGCTCAAGGTCCAGCAGGCCGTGCGCCCTCAGATAGCGCCGCAGCACGAAATCATGGTTGCTGTTCGGCGGACCCAGGGTGACGAAGGTGGACATGAATTTGAAGCGGTGCTGCGGCAGTCTAGTTGCGAAGGGTCAGGACGATCGCCAGGTAGCATGCCGGTGCCTCGATGATTGCGTCGACGCCATGGAGCGCGCTCGCCTCGAAGAGCAAGGCGTCGCCCTGGCCAAGTTCGAGCAGCCTGGTGCCGTACCGGTAGCGCACGCGCCCGGACATCATGTACAGGAACTTCAAGCCAGCGTGTTGAGTACCGGGGTGCGGCTGCGCGTCCGGCAGCAGCGTGACGAAATGAGGCTCCACGAGCAGATTGCCTGACAGCACGTGGCCCAGCAACGCGTGGCGGCAGTCCGTCCCGGCGCCGAGGCGCTCGATGACGATGCCCTGGCCGGCCGGCACGAACGACATGTCCGGGTGGCTCCCCGGCTCGCAGAAGAAGCGCGAGAGCGGAATGTCCAGCCCGTGGGCGATGCGATCCAGCGTTTCGACAGATGGAGACACCAGGCCACGCTCAACGCGAGAGAGCATCGAACGGGAGATGCCGCAGTTGCGTGCGAGCTCTCCCCCCGAGGCACCGGAGGCAACGCGCAGCGCCCTGATCTGCTCGCCCAGTCGCGCGGCAGACTTGCTGCGGGTGGACGCGGGGATGCCGCGCTGGGGTGGCAGTGCAATTGGTACGCTTGTTTTTCTCGTCGTCGGGAGCGGCGACGCCGGGGACTTTCTTCTCATGGCATCTGCCTCCACTGCAGCGTGGCCCTCACCTGGCGCCGGCCAAGACACACGACACCTGCCACTCGAATGGTCGAATACGAGTCCGGAGACAAGACGGTGGCGCTCAACCCACCTCAGCTCTGCTTCACGGCAACAACGATGCCTTGGTCCGGATCGCTGCCGTCGGACTGAATGATGGCGTCTTCGAGCCGACATGCCTCCTCGATGGTGAGCTCGTAGAGCTGCCGCAGGAACTCCCCGTTGAGCCCGTGCTGCTCGGCGAACAACGATGCGCGCTGCTGGACGACCCCGATACGTCCAGGCTGCATCATGGGTATCCCGGTGTGCTTCTTGTGGAGTCCGATCTGGCGGCAACACGCGAGGCGGTCGCGAATGGCGGCCAGCAGCATGTTGTCGATCCGATCGAGTTCGGCGCGCAGCGATGCGAGGACCTCGTTGGGATCACCGGTGGACTGGGACGCAGTCGTGGGTGGAGCCGAGTCGTTCATTCCGCCCTCACACCCTGCGCCACGATGATGCCGCTCAAGAGGTCCGTGTCCGATTTGATTCGGCTGGCCAAGCCTTCGGCTGTCGTGCCAACGGCCTGGTAGCCCTGCTGGAACAGCTTCTGCCTTACCTCGGGAGATCGCGTGATCTCGCTGAGCAGCGCCGACAGCCGGGCAATGATGGGTTTGGGCAGCGTGGCCGGCGCGGCCGCGGCGGTCCAGATCTCGATCTGGAAACCGTGGATACCCGCCTCTTCGAGGCTCGGGAATTCCGGCACCAGCGCACTGCGGGTCGCCGAGGTCACGCCGATGGCGCGCAGCTTGCCGGCATGAACCTGAGCCGCGCCCAGGCCAGGCGGAAGCAGTGCGAGCTGGATGTCGCGTCCGATCAGTCCGTTGATGACCTGCGGGTTGCCCTGGTAGGGCACGTGGATCGGCGCGATGCCCGAACGGGTCTTGAGCAGTTCCATGGCCAGATGACCCACCGTGCCGATGCCTGGCGTGCCGTAGCTCCAGCGGTTGCCTGCAGTGCGCGCAGCGGCGAAGAAGTCGCGCGCGTCCCGCCCCGGCGCATCGACGGGCGCCGTCAGCAGCAGCGGCGCGGTGCAGATCAGGCTGATGGGGGCGAGGTCCGTGAGCGGATCGTAGGGAGTGGAAGGCGTCACCAGCTTGGCAATCGTCATGTTGCCGTTGATCAGCATGCCGATCGTGTGCAGGTCCGTGGCCTTGGCCACCAGGTTGGCGGCAATGTTCCCGCTCGCGCCAGGGTGGTTCTCCACAATCACGGGCTGCCCCAGCGCTCGGGACAGCGGCTCGGCCAGCGTTCGGGCGACCAGGTCCGGCGAAGACCCGCCACCGAAGCCCACGATGATGCGCAAGGGCTTGGTCGGCCACTTGTCGCGAACAGGCTCCGGCTTGGCGGCAGTTTGCGCGCCGGAGCCGGTGGCCATCGCAACAAGAACAAAGGCAGCCAGCGTGCTGCGCAAGATGCTGAGGAGAGAAAGAGTCGCTCGCAAGGAAGGCTACCTGGGTTGATTGGGTGCGCCGATCATTTCCCGCATTGAGTGCGCTTTCAACGCTTGCATGCGACGCAAGGGTGGGCCGCCGTACGTCCCTCCCGGGAGCCTTGCATCCCGCGCAAATCGGGTGCGGTACCGGTCAAACCCGCCGCCGGTTGGCAACCTACCAGATCACGTAGTTTCGAACGTCGGCGCGCTCCGCTGGAATGGCCTCATGACATTCAACGGGATCAGAAAGTGGAAATTCTGGCGGGCACGCCCATCAGCTTAGGCGCCGAACTGATGGCCCGGATGGCGCGCTACCGGCACAAAGTCTTTGTCGAGCGCCTGGGCTGGCCGCTACCTTCGCCCGAAGGAATGGAATACGACCAGTTCGATCGGCCCGACACCCTTTATCTGGTAGCGCTGCGCGACGCTATCACGCTGGTTGGCACGGCACGGCTGCTGCCGACCGAACGGCCGTACCTGCTCGGCGAGGTCTTTCCCGAGCTGATGGGGGACGCGGAAGTCCCGCGATCTCCGGACATCTGGGAGTTGTCGAGATTCGCTGCGGTGGATCTCGATTCGATCGATCCGCACGCAGATGGTCGATACTCGTCGCCATTGGCGGTGGCTTTGCTGCGGGCCGCAATGTCGGCGGCCGCCGGCGCCGGGGTGGGCCGACTCATCACGGTTTCTCCACTCGGGATCGAACGTCTTCTGCGGCGATATCGCATCAGTGCAAGCCGCGCGGCAGCGCCGCGGCTCGTCGGCGAACAGCAGGTCTTTGCCTGCTGGATATACACCGACATCCCGGGCAGCGGGAGGCGAGCGTTGCACTCTCAACAGTCGGACGCCAGTTCGACCAAGAGGGACGCATAGGTGAATTCAGTGAAACAAGCGCACGGCCAGGCGTGCAACAGCGGCGGTCTTGTTCGCGGTCCCGAGCTTCACGAGCACGTTATTGACGTGGAAGTTGACCGTGTCGACCGAGATGCCAAGGATGTCCCCGACCTCGAGGGAAGTCTTTCCGTCTGCCGTCCACTGCATGACCTCCCTCTCGCGCCGGGTCAAGCGAGGAGGCTCGCCAGACGCGATGGCCGTGAGCGCGGAAGAAAGCGCTATCTGCGCGACGTTTACCAGCCAACGCAGAGGCAGGTCCTTCGCGCGGAGCTCCTTCTCCGTCAGCCGTTCGTGTGATCTCGACAAGGACAGCAACCCCACCGAACCGTCCGCGTCGAAGCACGATTGCGCCCAGCCGACGCACAGGCCAAAGGATCTCGCTTCGGCCCATAGCGCCGGCGTCTCGCAGAAGAGCGCATCGGACCACACGATTGGCGTCAGGCTCCTGGTTGCGTGAAGCACCGTGGGATCGACCGCAAGGTAGCCGGCCTCCTCGTAGCGACGACGCCAACGCGGGTCATAGTCGTTCAGCAGGAATATTCTTGGCCGCGTAAAAGGCGAGGGCCGTCGCAAGCCGTATGCGCAGCGCTCAAAGCCAAGACTCCTGGCGCTTTTGCAGATTTGGGCGAACAGGTCGTCCACGCCATGCGCGCGACTGATGCCCGTAACAAGATCTTCCGTCCATGCCTTCATGACAGCCCTCGCCATGTCCAGGATCTGCGGCGAATGCAGCGGCCGCGCGCCAATAGTTATGACTTGAAACTATCAGACAAAGTCGTTGCGCGCCGCCTCGGGCGCCGCAAAAACGTCTTGACCGGTTCCTGCACGGCCGTGAAAAGGTCGGCAACCAGGCCGCAATCGGCCACGCTGACGATCGACGCCTCTTCGTCCTTGTTGGTTGCCACGATCACCTTGGAGTCCTTCATGCCTGCCATCCCTCTTGACGCACATCCCAACGTTGTAGTCGACGAGCCGTTTGACAGAAGCGCGGATCCTCATGATGTCTCCTTCCTGAATTCGAGGTTGCTGACTCGGCGGAACCTTCGCCGCCTTTGCGGCGTCTTTCCAGAAACGCAGTTCCGCTTCAAAGACCTTGCCCATGTCGGCTGGTGTGCCGCCTAGCGGGGCGATGGTCTGCTTCTCAAGCCGCTCGATGACATCGGGCGAGTTCAGGATTTCATCTGTGCCTGAACCTGTCGACGAGAAAGACGCGCAAGCGCGAGTTTCTCGATGCCGTGGCCATGTCAGGCCGTCGTCTGCACGTGCAGGCGGCTCGTCTTGCAGCGGTGCAGCGCGCGGTAGTGCTCCAGCGGCCGGCCGTTCGCACCGTAGGCAATCGACTCGATGCGCAGCAGCGGCTCGGGCTGCGACAGGGCGAGCAGTTCGCAGGTCGCCGCATCGGGCAGCACCGCATCGATCCAGCGTTCGGCACGCACCAGGCGCAGGCCGTACTGCCGGCGCAACACGTCGTAGAGCGAGCGATCGTCCAGCCGCGTGCGGTGCAGCCCCGGTGCCAGGTCCGCCGGCACCACCGTCTCGACCAGCAGGCGCAGCTCGCCATCGACACTGCGCAAGCGCTTGAGCGCAACGACCTGCGCGTCGTCTCCGGTGAGGCCCAGAGCGGTGGCCTCCTGCTCGGTGGGCGCGCGCAGCTCCTGCGTGAGGATCTGCGTGCGCACCGAGCGGCCCTTGCGTTCCATTTCGTCGGAGAAGCCCAGCACGGTCGAGACGAAATCCTCGTCCCGTTCGCGCGCCGACACGAAGGCGCCGCGGCCCTTGATCTTGTAGATCAGGTTGTTGCGCACCAGGTCGGCCAGGGCTTCGCGCACCACGATGCGCGAAATACCGAACTGGTCGCCGAGCTCCGCCTCGGAAGGCAGCTTGGCGCCTATGGGCAGGACGCCCTGCAGGATCTGCAGGCGGATCGCGTCGCGGAACTGCGCCCACAGCGGTGATTCGGATGTGCGGTCGAGCACGCTCGACATGTCGTTGGAACTGTTCACTTTAAGATTGGCCGAAGGCTGAGCTGATCATCAATGATGCATCGAAGGAGGGTTCCGCGTCGGGAGCCACCGCCTGGAGTCGAACGCCATGGCGCTCCCGCAGAGCGGTCGCGCAGGCACACAGTTCGTTGTGCGCGCGCACTGTATCCCAGCCCAGCGCTTCCGCCGCGACGCCGGCGATCTCGGCGAGCGCGGCATCGGTGACAAGGCCTCGGATGGCCAGCAGCGTGCGGCGAATCACGAGGTCGTCGAGATGCACCACACCGGTTTCGAGACACAGGTAGGACAGTTCAGCGGCCGAGTAATCGGGCGCGTGTCGCAGCGGCACGTCACCCGACGCCGCAAGGCGCTGTGCCAGCGGAAGCGCCTTCGAGCCATAGCGGCTCAGCAGATTCAGCGCGCGCGTGCGGCCCATGCCGGAGGCGGCCATCATCCGTTCGATGAAGCGTTCGGTTGCCGGCGCATCGGCGGGCAGATCCGCGCCACCACCGATGGGCAGCAGCTCGGTCGAGGCCGTGCGCGAGCGACCCAACTGCTGCAGCACTTCGGTGGTCGCTTCTTCGGCCAGCGAACGGAAAGTGGTCCACTTGCCGCCCACGAGACCGACGATGGGAATGTCGCGTGTCGCGTTCGGCAGGTCGACGACCACCGAATGGTCGCGCGAGACCTGCCCTGGCTTGTCGGCATCCGAACGCGCGAGCGGCCGCACGCCGACAAATGTGTAGACCACGTCGTCGCGCCCGAAGGCCATGTTCGGAAAAACATCGCGCAGCACATCGATCAGATAGTCGACTTCGGCGGGCTCGGTGACGATCTGGTCCGGGTCTTCGATCGGGATGTCGGTGGAGCCCACGAGCACGCGATCGAAGAACGGGTAGACGACGCACACCCGCCCGTCCACCGCCTCGAAGTAGGCCATGCGGCCGTCGAGCGCATCGCGCAGCGCCGGATGGTCGAGCACGAGGTGCGAGCCCTTCGTGCCCATCACGCGCGGGCCAGCACCACCGAGCACCGCTGCACTGCGGTCGAGCCAGGCACCCGTGGCGTTCACGACGGTGTCGGCGGTGACGCGCACGTGCGCGCCGGTGATCTCGTCGCGCAGCGTGAGGATGTTGCCCGCGCAGCCCACCACGCGGCAGTAGTTCGCGGCCGCGGAGCGCGGCTGGTCGCGGCAGGCATCGGCGATCAACTCGAGGATGAGCCATTCGGGGTGGCTGATCCACGCATCGAAGAAGGTCGCGGTCCAGCGTATCGCCGCGCGGAACAGGCTGCGGTCCGTCGAGGCCACGCGGCTGATCCGGTGCCCCGGCATCACGCGCTGGCGGCGCCCCAGCAGGTCATAGAGCCGCAGGCCCAGCGCCACGGCCAGCAGGCCGCGTGTGCGCTGCGGCGGCGTGCGACCGAAGAACTTGAGCGCGCTGCTCATCAGGCCGCCGAAGAAGTTGGCGAGCGGCACGACGGTCTTGAGCGGGCGCACCAGGTGCGGCGCATTGCGCAGCAGCAGGTTGCGCTCGCGGGTGGCTTCGGCCACGAGCGAGAAGCTGCCGTTCTCCAGGTAGCGCAGGCCACCATGGATCATGCGCGAGGGCGCGCTGCTGGCGCCGGCGCCGAAGTCGCCCTTGTCGACGATCAGGCAGTCTACGCGCTGCAGCGAGAGGTCTCGGAATACGCCGACGCCGTTGATGCCGGCGCCGACGATCACCGTCGAGAAATGGCGGCCCGACAAAGAGGCCGGGCGCACGAAGGGCAGTTGCCATGCGCTCATTGCGCACCGCCCGCGATGTGGGTGAAGACAGGTGACATGCTGTCGATCAGTTCGTTGAAATCGGCGTTGAAATCCGCATGGGCGCGTGCGTCCCTTGCATCGGGTTCGATGACGTCGCAGGGCGCGAGCAAGGCACTGCCGTGCGCTGCGTCGTCGAGGCCCTGCGACATGGCGGCATAGAGCGCGGCGCCGCGTGCGCCGGTCTCGTCGTCGGCGCAGCGCTCGAGCGGTCGCCCCAGAAAGGCGGCGAGCAGGCGCACGAGGCGCGCATCGCTCGCCCCGCCGCCCAGCACCGTCGATGCCGAAACGGCGAGGCCGCCCGCCGCGAGGCGCGCCGTGTGCCGCGCATGCTGCGCCGTCACGGCATCGACCACGGCGCGTGCCATGTCCGAGCGCGTGTGATGGCTCTTGAGGCCCACGAAGCCCGCTGTCACGCCCCCGCCGCCATTGATGAAAGGCAGGAAGCGCAGACCGTTGGCGCCCAGCGGCACCGTCATGGCAAGGTCGACGACCGCGCGCGCATCGGGCAGCGCGAGCACGCCGGCCAGCCAGGCGATGTTGGCCATCGATGAGGGGCTGTTCTCCATGTAGAGCCGCTCGTTCTTGCGGCCGAAGTTCACGATGGCAGCGACAGCGGGCTTGGGCTCGATCACCGGCCCGATGACCGCGTTCACGCACCATGTGCCGAAGACCGACACCGCGCGGCCGCGGCCTTCCGCGCAGATCGCGGTCATCGAGGCGAGCAGGTCGATGGCGCCCATCGCGACGGGAATGCCCGCAGGCAATCCGCACAGCGCAGCCTCGCAGGGCAATAGCTTTCCGATCACGGTGCCGCTCGGCACGATGGGGCCGAAGGTGCGCGGCCCGAGGTCCGCAAGGCCCGAGGCATCGAAGGCCGCCTGCGACCAGCCGCCGGTGGCCAGCGACACCAGGCCGGCGGTGCTCGCATCGCTGGCATCGGTGGCGATCTCGCCGGTCAGCAGGAAGCCGAGGTAGTCCTTGGCGAACAGCAGGCGGCGCAGGTCGCCGCGCCGCACGGCACCGGCGCCCAGCAGCTCGGCGGCGATCACCGTCGGCTGCCCGGGCCACGGGCCGCAGCCCACGTCCTCGAACAGCCGCGCACCGCGGCTCGCCGACAGGGCGCGCGCACGGGCATCGGCGCGCTGGTCGGTCGATGCGACGGCTCGGCCACCCACGAGTTCGTTGCTGGCATCGAGCGCATAGAGGCCGGCGCCGTGGCCGGTGCATGCCATGGCGCGAACCTCGGCCGTGCGCGGGCCGAGCTGGTGGGCAACATCGCGCAGCACGTGGGTCAGCGCGGCGCGAATCGCTGCGGCGCCCACCTCGCAGCCGCCTCCGGGCAGCCGGTCGTGCGGCAAGGGCATTCGGGACAAGGCGACCGTTCGGCCGCTTCCGGCTTCGAGGGCCAGCGCTTTCAGGCTGCTCGAGCCCATGTCGATGCCGATCAGTATGTTTGGCTTCATGTCATAACAGCTTCGCGGAATAAAAGCGCGTCGCCAGTAGCGTTTGCTCTAGTTATCGAGACAAACGGGCCGAGCGTACATTCTATCCTGTCATAACATCGACAGTGACTTCGAAGTCCCAAGGACCTGCTCGAAAAGCAGGTCGCAAGCTCTTCCAGCCAACGTAAGGAGACAAAGAATGAGGCGTAGTTTCCTGAGGTCCGCAGCCGCCGCCGGTATCGGCCTGGCCGGCGCCAGCGCATTCGCGCAACAGCAATCCGCAGCCCCCGCGGCGGGCGCCGGCCTGCGCGGCAATGCCAGCGACGTCTACGTGATGAACGTCATGGTGTCGGGCGTCGAGTGAGTCTTCCTTCACCGGTCTAGCGAGACTGAAAATTTAAGGCCAGTGATGCGCAGCAAGGTTTTGCGCACGCGCGAAGTCTGGCCGGAGACAGCCTATTGTGAGCAACGAGATCAAGAGTTCCTCATTCGAATACATCGTCATCGGCGCCGGCACCGCCGGCGCGCTGATGGCCAATCGCCTCTCAGCCGACAAGCAATGCCGCGTGCTCCTGATCGAGGCCGGCCGCAAGGACGACTACCACTGGATCCACATTCCGGTCGGCTACCTGTACTGCATCGGCAACCCGCGCACCGACTGGCTCTACACCACCGAGCCCGATGTCGGTCTCAACGGCCGCACGCTGCGTTACCCGCGTGGCAAGACGCTGGGCGGCTGCTCCAGCATCAACGGCATGATCTACATGCGTGGCCAGGCGCGCGACTACGACCAATGGGCTGCGCTCACAGGCGACGACGAATGGCGCTGGCAGAACGTGCTGCCGGCCTTCAAGCAGCACGAGGACTACTACCTCGGCGCCGACGAACTGCACGGCGCGGGCGGCGAATGGCGGGTCGAGAAGCAGCGGCTGCGCTGGGACATCCTCGACGCCTTCGCGCTTGCTGCGCAGGAAGCGGGCATCCCCCACTCCAGCGACTTCAACCGCGGCAGCAACGAAGGCGTGGGCTACTTCCAGGTCAACCAGAATGACGGCTGGCGCTGGAACACGGCCAAGGCCTTCCTGCGGCCCACCTGCTACGGCCGGCCCAACTTCGAGATGTGGGTCAATGCCCATATGACGAAGCTCATCGTCGAAACACAGATTGATGGCAGCCAGCGCTGCACCGGCGTGCAGGTGTGGGACGGCCACGAGATGGTCACTGTGCAGGCCACGCAGGAAGTGGTGCTTTGCGGCGGCAGCATCGGCTCGCCGCAAGTCTTGCAACTCTCGGGCATCGGCCCGGCCGACCTGCTGCTGCAGCATGGCATCCCGGTGCTGGCCGACCTGCCGGGCGTGGGCGCCAACCTGCAGGACCATTTGCAGATCCGCGCCGTGTTCAAAATCAACGGCGCACCGACGCTCAACGTGCTGGCCTCGTCGATGCTCGGCAAGGCAAGGATCGGCCTGGAGTACCTGACGAAGCGCAGCGGCCCCATGAGCATGGCGCCGTCGCAGCTGGGCGCGTTCACGCGCAGCTCGCCCGCGCATGAGCACCCGAACCTTGAGTTCCACGTGCAGCCGCTCTCGCTCGACGCCTTCGGCGAGCCGCTGCACAGTTTTCCGGCCTTCACCGCGAGCGTGTGCAACCTCAACCCCACCAGCCGAGGCACGGTGCGCATCAAGAGCAATCGCTACCAGGATGCGCCGGCCATCGCCCCGAACTACCTGAGCACCGACGAAGACCGCAAGGTGGCGGCCGACTCGCTTCGCGTGACGCGCCGGATTGCGGCCCAGCCTGCACTCGCAAAGTATCAGCCCGAGGAATGGAAGCCCGGCACGCAGTACCAGAGCGATGAAGAGCTGGCGCGGCTGGCCGGCGACATCGCGACCACGATCTTCCATCCCGTCGGCACCACCAAGATGGGCGCTGACAGCGATCCGATGGCGGTGCTGGATTCGCGGCTGCGCGTGCGCGACGGACGCGGTGGCGTGATCGCCGGATTGCGCGTTGTCGACGCCGGCGCGATGCCGACCATCACCAGCGGCAACACCAACAGCCCGACTTTGATGATGGCAGAAAAGGCGGCCGGGTGGGTTCGGGCGGATGCGCGTGAGTGAAGCGTTCTCCCGCGACGATGTGCAAAGGGCTATGGTGCGAGTGCGCAGCAGGGCCTCGGGTTCGGGCAGATTCAAAAGGGCGCAGGTTGATGCGTCAGGCACCGCGGCATCGATCCACCGTTCGGCCCGAACAATGCGAAGCCCGTACTGCCGTCGCAGCACGTCGTAGAGGGATCGAGCTTCCAACCGGATGCGGTGCAGGCTGGGCGCCTGGCCCGCAGGCACGACCGTTTCCACAAGCAATCACAGCTCGCCATCGACACTGCGCAGGCACTATGCAACCCCTGCATCCCTTCGGTCAGTCTCAGTGACGCGCTTCGTCTTCGTGCGGCAAACGCAGTTCTTGGCTTAACACCTGAGTGCGCACCGAGCGCCCCTTGCGCTCCACATCTCGTCGGCGAAACCGGAACGGTCGACACGAATCCTCGTCGCGCTCGCGGGCCGATTTACAAGGACCCCACGGCCTTTGATCTTGTACATCGAGCCGCTTCGGACCAGAGCAGCCAGCGCCTCTCTCGCGACGATGCGCGAGATGCCATATTGCTCGCCGAGCTCGGCCTCGGACGGGAGTTTGGCACCGATCTCCAATTCGCCGCCCAGAATCTGGACGCGAACGGCATCCCTGAACTGGGTCCGCAGCGGGGATGGGGAGTTGCGATCGAGTGCGGCAAACAGCCAGTCGGGTTGTTCATGGCAGATTTCGGCGAATGCTGGTGCGCGGGTCCAGGGTGCTTCGTCCGTCGATTCGGGATGGAGAGTGTTCTGCGGCCAGCCGAACGCCGTGCCGATCTCGCAAGGTGGTCCCGCAGGTCCGCAGTTCTTCGTTTCGACGGATCGCGTCCCAATCCAGTGCTTGGGCGGCGAGATCGGCGATCTCGGCGAGCATGCCATCGGTGACTTCCCCGCGTATGGCCAGCAGCGTTCTGCGGATCACCAGATCGGACAGGTGGACCACGCCCGTTTCAAGGCAAAGGTAGCGGATCTCAGAAGCCGAGTAGTGGGGCGCGTGTCGCAGCGGCAGATCGCCATTCGCGGCGAAGCGCTCAGCCAGCACAAGCGCCTTTGAGCCATAGCGGGTCGTGAGCTCCGAAGCCCGCCGGCGGCTCACACCGGAAACCGCCATCGTCCATTCGACAAAGCGATCTGCTTGCAGCGGATCGGTAGGCCATTCGGCCCCGCCGCCGATGGGCAATTCCTCGGTCGACCCGATCCGGGGGCGCCCGAGCAGCCGCAGGAGCTCGTCCGTCGCCTCTTGTGCAAGTGACCTGAACGTCGTCCACTTTCCGCCGACGAGGCGAACCATGGGGATCGCGCGCGTCGCACTTGACGGATCGACGAGCACCGAGTGTTCGCGCGAGATCCGCCCGGGCTTGTCGGCGCCGGAGCGAGCCAGGGGGCGCACGCCGACAAAGGTGTACACCACATCATCGTGATCGAAGCTCAAGCGCGGAAAACGTTCGCGCAGAACGCCAAGCAGATGGTCGATGTCCGGTTCGGTGACGACCTGATCCGGGTCATCCACCGGTATGTCGATGGACCCCACAAGCACCCGGTCGAGAAAGGGATAGACGATGCATACCCTGCCATCCGCCGCCTCCAAATAGGCCATTCGGCCGTCGAGTGCATCGCGCAGCGCGGGATGTTTGAGTACCAGGTGAGAGCCTTTGGTGCCCGTCACGCGCGAGCCCGCGCCACCCAGCGCGGCCGCGCTATGGTCGTGCCAGGCTCCCGCGGCGTTGACCACCGTATCGGCGCTGACCCGTACCCGTTCGCCGGTCAGCTCGTCGCACAGCGTCAAGGACTTTCCCTCGCAGCCCACGAGCCGACAGTAGTTCGTAGCTCTGGACTGAGGTTGGTCGCGGTGGCTATCTGCGATCAATTCAAGAATGAGCCACTCGGGATGTCTAATCCAGGCATCGAAGTAGGTCGCAAGCCATCGCACGGTCGAGCGGAACAAGGTGCGATCCTGGGGCTGCACATGGTCGATCCGGTGTCCCGGCATGACGCGCTGCCGTCGCCCCAGCAAGTCGTACAGACGCAAACTGAACGCAACAGCAAACAGGCCTCGCGTGCGCGGCGCCTGCTTCATGCCGGCAAATCTGAGCGCGCTGCTCAACAAGCCGCCAAACCGGCTCGCCAGGGGCACGACCGTCTTAAGCGGTTGAACCAGATGAGGCGCGTTGCGCAACAACAGGTTGCGCTCGCGGGTGGATTCCGCCACCAGCGCCAAGTCGCCGCTCTCCAGATAGCGCAAACCGCCGTGGATCATGCGGGACGGTGCACCGCTTGCGCCGGCGCCGAAGTCTCCTTTGTCCACGATCAGGCAGGTTACGCCCTGGAGAGACAAGTCGCGGAACACGCCCACGCCGTTGATGCCCGCGCCGACTATCACTGTCGAGAAATGCCGGCCAGACAGAGACGCCGGGCGCTCGAAGGGCAGATCGGAATGCTTCATTGGATTTCGCCAGATAGGTAGGTGAACGTGGGCGACATGCGGTCGACCAGTTCGTTGAGGGCAAGACAAAAATCCGTGTGCGCCGCCGCGTTGGCCGCGTCCGGCGCGATCTGGTCACACGGCGCGAGCAAAGGGCCGACCGGGCGGCGTGGATCGCTTGCGCACCCACCTCGCATTCGCCGGCGGGGCCAACGCGAACGCGGCACTGCGAGGCCGGATGTCGCCAGCGTGCGGCCACTGCCAGCCTCCGGTGCCAGCGCTTTCAGCGCTGCGCGAGCCCATGTCAATGATCAGTATGTTTGGCTTCATGTCATAACAGCTTTGCGGAACAAAACTCATCTCCAGTAGCGTTTCCCCTAGTTATCGAGATAAACGGGCCAAGTGTACATTCTTGCCTGTCATAACAGCAATTGTGACACCGAGATCCCAAAGATCTGCTTGAACAGCAGGTCGCAAGCTCTTCCAGCCAACGTAAGGAGACAAAGAATGAGGCGTAATTTCCTGAGGTCCGCAGCTGCCGCCGGTATCGGCCTGGCCGGCGCCAGCGCATTCGCGCAACAGCAATCCGCAGCCCCCGCGGCGGGCGCCGGCCTGCGCGGCAATGCCAGCGACGTCTACGTGATGAACGTGATGGTGTCGGGCGTCGAGTACTGGTTTCCGGTCTACGAAATGATGAAACAGCTCGGCCGCACGCTGGGCGTTCGCACCCGCTACACCGGCACGCCGGAGTACGACGTCAACAAGCAGCTGGCATCGTTCGAGCAGGAGCTGGCACGCAAGCCCGCGGGCATCCTGCTGCACCCGATGAACCCCGATCCGTTCATCGAGCCGATCAACCGCGCCGCGGCGATGGGCATCCCAGTCGTCACCTTCGCGGCCGACTCGCCGAACTCGAAGCGCACGTCCTTCGTCACCTCGGACAACGATCGCGAGGGCACGCAGGCGGCCGACGCCATCGCGACCTCGCTCAACGGCAAGGGCGAATACGCAGTGCTGGAGAACCCGGGCCAGGACAACCACGACCGCCGCATCGCGGCCTTCGTGAACCGCATGACGACCAAGCACCCGGGCATGAAGCTGGTCGGCCGCGCCGCCAGCAACCAGGACCCGAACAAGGCCTACCAGGCGGTGCTGAGCCTGGCGCAGGCCAATCCGAACCTGGGTGCGCTGTTCATGCCCGAAGCCAACTCGGCACTCGGCGCGGCGCAGGCCAAGGTCGAGACCAAGAAGAACATCAAGGTGATGTGCTGCGACGTCAACGCCAAGATCCTCGACATGATCAAGTCGGGCGACGTGTTCGGCTCCATCAACCCGAACCAGGGCATGCAGGGCTACATGGGGATGATGATGTTGTTCCTGGCGAAGAACCCGTCGCTCATCGATCCGATGAATGACGCCAAGCGCAACGGCGCCAACCCGATGTCGGTGCCCTTCCTGGACAACGGCCTCGCCGTGGTCAGCAAGGCGAACGCGGACGACTTCTACTGGGGCAAGTACCTCGCGCGCCGCGGCACCAAGGGAATCGGCGAGTGAGCGCTGCGGGCTCTTCTTCGCTGCTCGAACTTCGCGGCATCAGCAAGCGCTTCGGCGCCTCGCGCGCGCTCTCGGGCGTGGACTTCTCGCTGCAGGCCGGCGAGATCCACGCCCTGTGCGGCGAGAACGGCGCGGGCAAGTCGACGTTGATGAACATCATCGACGGCATCCACCGCCCCGACGAAGGCGACATCGTCCTGAACGGCGAGAAGGTCGTGATCGACGGCCCGGCGCATGCGATGCGCCTGGGCATCGGCCTGGTGCACCAGGAGATCGCCCTGTGCGCCGACGCGACCGTGGCCGAGAACATCTTCATGCCGGAGATCAACGCCGGCAAGCAGGCGTGGATGAACTACGCCAGCTTCAACGAGCGGGCCGTCAAGGCGCTGCGGCGGCTGGGGCAGGACATCGACCCCGGCGCACTGGTGCGCGACCTGAGCATCTCGAGCCAGCAACTGGTGGAGATCGCCAAGGCGCTCACGCTGGACTGCAAGGTGCTGATCCTCGACGAGCCCACGGCCGCGCTGACCGACAACGAGTCGGCTGCGCTCTTCCGCGTGCTGCACGACCTCAAGGCGCAGGGCATCGGCATCATCTACATCAGCCATCGCATGGCCGAGATCCTCACGCACGGCGACCGCGTCACCGTGCTGCGCGACGGGCGCAACGTGCACTGCGGCCCGCTGGCCGGCATGACGCCAGACGAACTGGTCCGCCGCATGGTCGGGCGCGACCTCGGCAACTACTACCCGCCCAAGCAGACCGCCACCGGGTCCTCCGAGCCCGTGCTCGAAGTGACCGACATCGCCGACGGCGAGCGTGTGCACGGCGTCTCCTTCGCGCTGAAGCGCGGCGAGATCCTCGGCATCGCCGGGCTGATGGGCGCCGGACGCAGCGAGCTGGCCGAAACCGTGTGCGGCCTGCGCCTCGCGAAACGCGGCACGGTGCGCCTGTGCGGCAAGGCGCTCACGATCCGCAAGTACAGCGACGCGCTGTGCGAAGGCATCGCCTACCTGAGCGAAGACCGCAAGGAAGCCGGCGTGTTCCTCGACCTTCCGATCGCGCAGAACGTGTCGTCGATGGCGCTGCGGCGCGTCAGCTCCGGCTGGGGGCTGCTGCTGCGCTCGGCCGAACACCGGCTGGCCCGCGAGCTCGGCGCGAAGCTGAACCTCAAATCGGACGGCGTCGCCATCGAGGTGTCGAGCCTCTCGGGCGGCAACCAGCAGAAGGTGGCAATCGCAAAGCTGCTCGCCACCAAGCCGGTGGTGCTGCTGATGGACGAGCCGACACGCGGCGTCGATGTCGGCGCCAAGTCCGAGATCCACCACATCCTGCGCGAGCTCGCGAACCAGGGCGTGGGCGTCATCGTGATCTCTTCGGAGCTGCCCGAGATCATCGGGTTGTGCGACCGGGCCCTGGTGATCCGCGACGGCGAGCTGGCGGGCGAATTGGAACCGAACGAAATGACGGAGGAAGCCCTGCTGCGGCTCGCCTCCGGACTCTGCGAACAGGAGATGGCATGAACTTTCCATCGAGACTCGGCGCGGGGGGCACGGCATTGGCCGGCGTCCAACCCCGTCGCACAGGAGACCCGGTGAAGCTACCGCACAAACTGACGAGCATGCGCGAAGCAGGGCTTCTTCTGATCATCGCGGTGCTGTGCGTGGCGATGAGCTTCGCATCGCCCTACTTCCTCACCTGGGACAACGTGCGCGCGATGCTGCTGTCCTTCTCCATCGAAGGCATCGTGGTGGTCGGCATGACGATCCTGCTGATCGTCGGCGGGATCGACCTCTCGGTCGGCTCGGTGGTCTGCTTCGCGATGGTGGTGACGGGCAAGCTCTTCCTGATGGGCGTCGACCCATGGGTCGCGAGCCTGGTGGCCATCGGCGCGAGCGGGCTGATCGGCGCCATGATCGGCGGCTGCGTGACGCGCATCGGGCTCAATCACTTCATCGCCTCGCTGGCCTTCATGGTGATCGTGCGCGGGCTGTGCCTCGCGCTCACGCAGGGCACGCCGCAATCGCTGTTCTCGCTGCCGGGCGAGTTCAAGTTCATCGGGCAGGGCACGCTCTTCGGCATTCCGGCGGTAATCCTGATCTTCCTCTTGATCGTGGTGGTGAGCGACTTCGTGCTGCGCCGCTCGACGCTGCTGCGCCGGGTGTTCTACACGGGCAGCAACGAGAAGGCCGCGCTGTACTCGGGCATCCGCGTCGGACGCGTGAAGTTCTGGGTCACGGTGCTGTGCTCGGCATCGGCAGGGCTGGCCGGCGTGATCTACACGGCCCGCTTCGGCGCCGCCACGCCGACCTTCGGCATGGGCATGGAGCTCAACGTGATTGCCGCCGCGGTGATCGGCGGCGCCAGTCTCAAGGGCGGCTCCGGCACGGTGCTGGGCGCGGTGCTCGGCCTCGCACTGCTGTCGGTGGTGACCAGCTCGCTGATCCTACTCGACGTGTCGCCCTACTGGCAGGACGTCATCAAGGGCCTGATCCTGCTCGCCGCCGTGACCATCGACCACCTCCTGAACACGAGAAAGACAACGCGATGAAGAAGACAACGCTGGGTCCTTCCGGCATCGAATGCTCGGCCATCGGACTGGGCACCTGGGCCATGGGCGGATGGATGTGGGGCGGCGGCGACAACGCGGCCGCCGTCAATGCGATCCAGGCTTCGCTGGACGCGGGCGTGAACCTGATCGACGCCGCGCCGGCCTACGGCCTCGGCCGCTCCGAAAGCGTCGTTGGCACCGCGCTCAAGGGGCGCCGCCACGGGGCCGTGATCGCGACCAAGTGCGGCCTGGTCTGGCACACCCAGAAGGGAACGCACTTCTTCGAGGAAGACGGCCACCCGGTGTACCGCTACCTCGGCCGCGAATCGATCTCCCATGAAGCCGAAGAAAGCCTGAAGCGGCTGCAGACCGACTACATCGACCTCTACATCACGCACTGGCAGGACAGCACCACGCCCGTGGCCGAAACCATGGACGCGATGCTCGAGCTCAAGAAGCAGGGAAAGATCCGCGCCATCGGCGTCAGCAACGTGAGCCCCGAAACGCTAGCCGAGTACCTGCGCTACGGCCCGATCGATGCGGCGCAGGAGCGCTACAGCCTGATCGACCGCGAGATCGAGACCACGCTGGCACCGCTGTGCAGCGAGCACAACGTTGCGGTGCTGGGCTACTCGTCGCTGGCGCTTGGTTTGCTCGCCGGCCCCATCGATCCCGAACGCGAGTTCAAGGGCGACGACCAGCGCGCGACCAACCCGCGCTTCAACGAGGCCAACCGCTCCAAGCTCAAGGCCTTCTTCGAGCAGCTCGACCCGCTGCGCGCGCGGCTCGGCTGCTCGTTCGGCCAGCTGATGATCGCCTGGACCATCGCGCGCGGCACCGTCTCGGTGGCCCTGTGCGGCGCGCGCGTGCGCCAGCAGGCGATTGAAAACGCCGGCGCCGGCTCGGTCGAACTGGGCGACGACGCCCTGCGCCTGATCGACGCCGCGGCGAAGCGCCACCTGGTCGCGCTCGCCTGACACCCTCCTCACTTCATTTCTGCCAACAAGGAGTTCTTTCCACATGTCGAAGGACAAAGACGCGCGGCTCAACCGGCTGCTGAACAACGGCCGCTGCCTGGACATCGCACTCGACCACGGGGTGTGCAACGAGCCCTCGTTCCTCAACGGCCTGCAGGACATGCCCCAGGTCATGGACAAGCTCGTGGCCGCCGCGCCCGATGCGATCCAGCTCAACTACGGCCAGGCCGACCTGCTGCAGGACCGCCCGGGAAGCAACAAACCCGCGCTCGTGATGCGGCTGGACATGGGCAACCCCTACAACGCCACCGCGCACCGCGTGATGTGGGCCGTGCTGCAGAACGAGAAAGACCCGGTGCTGCCAGCCATCCAGCGCGACGCGGCCTGCGTGGTCGTCAACCTGTTCATGCTGCCGAACGAGCCCGAACTGTTCCGCCAGTGCGTACAGAACATTGCGCGCGTGCGCGCCGACTGCGACCGCTACGGCATGCCGCTGATGATCGAGCCGCTGGTGATGCGCCCGCACAGCGACCAGGGCGGCTACATGGTCGACGGCGACGCCGAGAAGATCGTCACGCTGGTGCGCCTCGCGCGCGAGATGGGCGCCGACATCGTCAAGGCCGACCCGACCAGCGACCCCCCGGATTTCCACCGCGTGGTGCAGGCCGCGCGCTGCCCCGTGCTCGTGCGCGGCGGCGGGCGCGAAGACCTGCGGCAGGTGTTCGCGCGTTCGCGCGTGCTGATGGACCAGGGCGCCGTCGGCATGGTCTATGGACGCAACGTGTACCAGCACGCCAATCCGTCAGCGGTGGTCAGTGCGCTGATGGCCATGATCCACCGCGGCGCGAGCGCCGAGGCGGCCTGGGACATCTACGAATCGGGCGGCGTGTCCCAAGAGTGAACCTGAAAGCAAGGTAGCGCTGGCCGCTTTGCTCAGAGGCGAAAAGCCGGCTCGAGAAGGCAATGATCATTCTCGACCGCGCGCAGTTGATCGAGACGAAGTTGATTGAAGAACGGGTGTCAACGGCGCAAGAAGAAATGGGGCAAGAATGAAGATCCGACAGTTGACCTTGGTGATCCTGCTGGTGTTTGTAAGCCTGCTGACCCATGCCGGCATCACCGGCACGAATCCGGTGACGACGGTCGCCAACATGGCGTCTGGCGCACTGACAGCCTTCACTGATCTCGCCAATCAGCTCGACCGGGCCTCTCCCCAGATCCCCCAGGGGCCTGGTCTTGGCAACCCCTCCTTCAAGAAGGAGGAGCTGTTCAAGCCGCTTTACATGGTCCGGGATGGTGAAGGCGGAGATGTGCCCAACAAGTACAAGACGGCAAAGCGTTTTGGCACCAACGTGGGCCTGATGCTCAATGGCTACTTCGTCACCATGTTCACGCCTGACAGCGGGGGTGGGCCAGGGGGATTTCTGGTGTATGACGTCTCGGACCCGCAGAAGATCAAGCTGAAGAAGAAGATCTATGAACCCGAGGGTAAGACCAGCCAGTTCCGGGAGTCGCACGCGATCGGCACCTCGACCATCAAGGGCAAGGTGTACGTCGTCGTCCCGAGCATCAAGGGCATCGAGTTCTGGGATTTCACGGACATCGAAGATATCAAGCCGACCAAGCGCCTCGAACTCAAGGGCGTGAATGCCGGGGACTACTTCGATGTGAGCTGGCAACTCTGGTGGCAGGCACCCTATGTGTATGTCGCGTCATCGGACGATGGGATCCACATCATCGATGCGAGTGATCCGGCCAATCCCAAGTACGCCGATCGAGGCCAAGGCCGTCCCAATCCTGTACCTACGAGCGAACTGGGAAGCTTCAATGTGGGGCCGATCTTCACCATGGGCAATCACATGGTGATCACTTCCATGGAGGCGACCGACAAGGGCATATCCAGCCTGGACATCTCCGACCCGCTGAATCCCCGGCTGCTCGCTACGAAAGGGGCGCTGCCCTTCTACTACGCAACCTGCTTCGATGGCGTCAAGGTCCATGGCTCCATGCGCAACGACGGCGCCAAGATGCACACCCTTGATATCAGTGATCGCAACAACATCGCTCTCGAGAACAGCGCGCTGGTCATCAATCAGCAGTTGTATTGCGCTACGCAGGACGACTACGTGATGCAGGGAGCGCAACACTATATTCACAAGATCGATGTCCGCGACCCCAAGAACTACAAGGAGGTTGGTTCTGGAAGCCTGTTCGAGGACAAGACGGAGCGAGACCACTCAGACCATGGCCAGGTGACTTTCCTGGGGAACCTGGTGTATGTCGGCAACGACCATGGCAACGGTAGCGGCTTCGTGCCGCATGCGACCGGCCCCGATACGACAGCGCCAAAGGTACGTCAGATCTCGCCACGTGCCGACGAGAAGAACACAGCGCTGACTACGCGTATCGGCATCGCGCTGACTGACAACATCCGGCCCGAGACCGTAAACGCTCAAAACTTCATTGTCCGTGTCAAACCAGCCAATCCCTCTGTCGGGAATAGCCCGGCGATAGAAGGCTTCTACAGTGCCCAGCTCGGCATCATCAACTTCTCGCCCAGGGAGCCGCTCAAGCTGGAAACGACCTACGAGGTGGTACTCAGGAAAGGCGGGTTGAAGGACTATGCCGGGAACGCCTTGGTGGAAGACTACACCTTCAGTTTTACGACTCGCAGTGCGGTCGATGCAGGGATGGTCAACCACTGGCCGCTCAATGGGAGTTTGGACGACACCATTGGCAAGAACAACGGCATCCCCACGAGTGGTGAGGATGTCTATGGACGCAATGGTATGGATTTCAGTTCGCGCGCCGGCGGCATCCCGCTGCAAAGCGACTCTGCGGCCACAACCCTCGGTGGAACCGCCTCGGTGAGCTTTTACATGAAGACCTCGCAGAAAGGAGTCGACAGCCAATGGCTGGCGCCGGGCATCTTCGGGCGCGACCAGGCGGCTGCCGACAATGATGCTTTCTGGGGTTGGATCGACAGCAAGGGCGAGCTGAGGCTGACGGTGGGTAACCACTCGCAGACCAATCCGGGTGTCAAGTCGGGTTCACCGATCAATGACGGCAAGTGGCATCACGTGATCATGACACGCGATTCCAGCTCCGGCGCGATGACCATGTTTGTCGACGGTACCAAGTTCACCGGAAGTGGCGTCAAGGGTGCGATGGGGCTGCAGAACAAGTTCAAGTTTCTAGGTCAACTTCAAGACAGTCCGGACTGGTTCAAGGGTGAGCTCGCTGATGTGCGTGTCTACGCCCGGGTGCTGACCGACGACGAGGTCAAGAAGATGAACGAGCAGGTCGTGATCGGACAATTGGGGATGAAACCCGTGCTCTATGGCAATGAAGTGGCGTTCGATCCTCCGTTGATGGGGGGCAAGGGTGCGCAGTACAGCTGGCGCTTCGACGATGGGAAAAGTACGCCGTTCTCCAGCGATCCGAAGTACACGCGCTTGTTCAATCGGCCCGGACACTACAGCGTGATCTTGACCGTTAAACAGAGTGATGGGGTGGAAGTTCGGTACAGTTTCGTGTTGGCTGTGACTGCTCCTTTGACTGCCAATGCACCCGTGCACAGCACGAACATCACGGGCCGTGGAGCCTACATCTACAGCGTCAATTCCGACAGCGGAACAGTGGCGGCGGTGGATGCGCGAGATCCCCGGAAGCTCGTCAAGAAGTGGGAGACCCGCGTCGGGGAGGAGCCGCGTACTGTGGCTGTGGGGCCGGATGGACGCGTCTGGGTGGCGGTTCAGGGCGAAGACAAGCTGGTCGCACTGGATGCGGTGACCGGTGCAGTTTCAACTACCGTCGCGTTGGACTACGGCAGCGGGCCGCATAGCGTGGTATTCGCGCCGGGCGGCGTAATGGGGTTGCTGACATTGGAGAGCAAGTCCAAGCTCATCAGCTTTGATCCGACAACAGGTGAGAGGCGCAGCTCCCTCGATCTACCACCCGGCGGCGGCCGCGGCATCGCTGTGACGGGGGACGCCAGAACGGCCTATGTCACGCGCTTCAAGTCAAAACGGACCGGGGGTGAACTGTACGAGGTCGATCTGGCCGGGATGAATACTCGACGCACGATTGTGCTGCGGGTCGATACCACCACCGTTGATACCGAAGCAGGTGCGCGCGGTGTTCCCAACTACCTGCATCAGGTCGTGATCTCGCCAGATGGCTTGCGCGCGGTCTTGCCTTCTAAGAAAGACAATATTCTGCGCGGCCAGTGCCGAGACGGCCGGAAGCTGGATCACGATAAAACGGTGCGCTCCGTGCTCAATCAGGTGGACCTTGCCAAGGGTGAAGACCTCCCCGCCAGTCAGATCGACTTCGACAATCAGCCGCCGTCGAGAGCGGCAGTCTTCTCGCCATTGGGCGACTTCGTTTTCGTTGCCCAGATGGAGGGAAATACGGTAACGGTCGCCGATGCCTACAGCGGTAGTCGGGGGGCTCAGATCACTCGGATGCGGAGTACGCCGCATGGCTTGTACATCGATGCTGAGCGCAAGTTGTTGTTCACCAACAATTTCCTCGATCGTTCGGTATCTGCGTATGACGTGAGCACGATCTACTCCGGTAAGAACGCTGACGCTCCGTTGCTTCACTACGTTTCAACAGTCGCGACCGAGCCGTTGAAGGCATCCGTGCTGCGCGGCAAGAAGCTCTTCTACAACGCCAGCGACATCCGCATGTCCAACGAAAGCTACATCTCATGCGCGAGTTGTCATGTGGATGGCGGAGATGACGGGATGGTATGGGACTTCACTCAGCGCGGTGAAGGCATGCGCCGCACCATTTCTCTGCTAGGGCGTGCCGGACTGGGCCATGGCAATCTGCATTGGAGTGCCAACTTCGATGAAGTCCAGGACTTCGAGAACGACATTCGTCGGGAATTCGGGGGGGCGGGCTTCATGACTAAAGCGGACTTCGAGGTCACGGCCGACCCGTTGGGAGCACGGAAGGCCGGAAAGAGCCCCGAGTTGGACGATTTGGCTGCATACCTTGCTTCGCTCGACAAGTACATGCGCAGTCCGGTACGCAACGCCGATGGAGCTTTGAGCGTGACGGCCCTGCAAGGTAAGAAACTATTCGGCGACCTGCAGTGCATCACTTGCCATTCCGATCTCGCTATGCGTGATGGACAACGGCACGATGTAGGGACTATTCAACCCAGCTCGGGAAAAGGTGGTGGCAAGAAACTCGCCGGTGCAGGGTTCGACACGCCAACTTTGCATGGGATCTGGAGCAATGCGTCCAGTTTCCACAATGGCCAGAAGGCAACGACAAAGGATCTGATCGTCTCCGGTCATGGAAATAGAAATGCATCGAGCTTGTCGCCTGCAGATTCGGATGCACTGGTCGAATATCTTCGGTCCCTGGATGGACCTAAAGATGATGCGAGTGTTGGCTCGACTGCGCCACCTTCTTCGTCGCCGACCAGCACTGCTGCGCAGTGAACAGGGTTGGCAATCGACATTGAATAGATGAGAGGTATTCAGATGTTCTGTTCACCCATTGTGAAAGAGGTCGAAACGATGATCTTTCGAAAGAACTGGTTGCAGGCCGTCATGTTATGTGTCGCTATTTTCACAAGTGGATGTGGAGGTGGGGGAGATGGGGAAAGCTCCTCTCCTGTCAAATCCATTCCTCAGTCCTCGGCGGGTGCTCCTTCCTCATCGACGACAGGCACAGCGGCTGCACGGACATCAGGGAGAACAGCGGCGGGCTCTGACGTGCAACCAGTTGATGTTTCTAACATCAGCGATTGTGTTGCGTCTTCCGATCTTGAGGATCGCTGACTAGAGCCTTCCTTGGCCTGTCGAGCGACCAAGCCGGTCGCTGCCTGAAAGGACGCGCACCAAGGCAACGCTGGACCCGGCCGCACACGCCAGCTACTTGGACGCGCGCTCCTTCCAGACAACACTGTATTCCTGCTGCTGCCGCAAGAGGTCTTTCGCGAACGTCTCGTGGTCCATGTAGTGAAGGGGCATGCCTTGCTTGTGGGCGATTTCGACGAATGCAGGATCCTTCGAGGCGTCGGCAACGGCGCTGCGCAGCAGCTTGAGAACGTCCTCCGGCGTGCCGGCAGGCGCAGCCAGGCCGCGCGATGCACTGGTCACCACGTCATACCCTTGTTCGACAAGCGTTGGCGCGGTCGGTATCGAGTTCAGGCGCTTGCGGGCTGTGACGCCCAGGGCGCGGACCATCCCAGCGCGCAGATCTCCTGCACCGTCCACCGCCGTGACGTAAGCCATATCGAGGTCACCGGCCAGGATGCCCATCCGAGTCGGCGCTGCACCGGCGTAGTGAACCGCCGTCAATTGAATGCCCGCCTTTTGTTCGAGTGCGAGCATCGTCAGGTGCGGCAAGCTGCCCTCACCTGTCGTTCCCACCGTCACCTTGCCGGGATTCGCCTTGGCATAAGCCACGACGTCGGGCATCGACTTGAAAGGGCTCTCCTTCCGCACGAAGAACATGCCGTCGTCCTCGACCAGGTTCGCGATGAGCGCGAATTCGGACAGCTTGTACTGTGTGGGGCGCTGCAGCGGAAACACCACCACGTTCGGCGCGGTGATGATGCCGATCGTGTAACCATCAGGCTTCGCCTTGGCGATGGCGGTGAACCCGATCTGTCCGCCGGCACCGGGGCGATTGGCAACCACCACCGGCTGCTTCAGGCGCTTTTCCAGGTACAGGCCGATGGCGCGGCCCATCGCGTCCGCGCCTCCTCCCGGCGCGAACGGAACGATGAGCGTGACGGGGCGATCCGGATAGGTGGCGTGGGCCGGCCAGGCCGCTGCCGCAAGGGCGAGTGCCAGGCTGGTGAGCAGGCTGCGCAGCATTTTTGTCTCCTTCGACTCCAGGCGGGATACGCTGCCAGTATGCGAACGCCGGCGATCGAAGCAGTGCCATTTCCGACATAACACCTATGCGTGTGCCCTGGTACCGGCTGCGGCCCCTCACGAGTCCCAGTAGGGCGGCCTACCGAACTTCTGCGTGAAGTAAGCGACGAAACTTCGCAACTGCTTCGACTTCGACAGCTCGGGAATCCAGACGAAGCTGATGTCGCGCGGCTCCATGTCACTGTCGATGCGCCATTGCGGCAGCAGTTCGACCAGCTTGCCGCTGCGCAGGTCGGCCTGCACGGCCCAACTGGCCAGCAGCGTCACGCCCATGCCGCTCGCCGCAGCCTCCGCGAGGATGTCCGAGCTGTTCGCTGCCAGCGGCCCGGCGACCCGGATGGTGCGCATGTTCCTGCCGGACCAGCTGTGCCAGATGCCCGTCGGGGCCAGGCGGGTATGAATGAGGCACGGATGCCTGGCCAGGTCCTCGGGACTCTGGATCTTGCCGCGCTTGGATTCGTAGCTCGGAGAAGCACAGAGGATTCGGCGCTGTTTTGCGATCTTCGCCGCCACCAGGCGTCGATCCGGCAGGTGCCCGATGTGAAGCAGCAGGTCCACCTCGTCACGCACGAGATCGACCTTCTCGTCGGTCAGCGTAAGCCGGATCTCCACGCCCGGGTTCGCGTCCCGGAAGGACTGGAGGTGCGGCAGGATATGTTGCTTGCCGAACATGGGGCCGGTCGTCACCTTCAGCACGCGGGGACTGGAATTCGACTGGCGCAGCTGATCCAGCAACAGGTCGGCCGCACGCAGCATGTCCTTGCCGGTATCCACGAGCAGATGGCCTGCATCGCTGGTGGAGATGGATCGCGTGGTTCGCTTGAACAATGGAACGCCGACCATCTCCTCCAAGGCGAACAGTTGCCTCGAGGCGGCGGGCTGCGACAGTCCCAGGCTCGCGGCTGCTTCACTGATCGACCCCGATCGCTCGATCGCGAGGATCAGCTCGATCCCGGCGATCAGCTGGGCTCGCTCCGTGATCTTCCTCGCGTTCTGTTGCCTCGTTCTGCTTTGACCGGAACCGTTCGCCATCGCCGTGCAAGCTCCTCGTGCGGGCACGGCATGATAGCGCTATGCCCCAATTTCCTAGTTCTCCCAGGGCGAGACACGCCAGAGAGCCCGATAGTCGCGGTCCAGCCGCTCCAGTTCACTCCTGAAATCCTGCGGCCCCATGTACCGCAGCGGCAACTTCTGGGCGGCGGCTTCCTTCTGGAACTCCGGGCTGCGCACGATGGCCTCCATTGCCTCGGCCAGAACGCGCACCACCGGCGCCGGGGTTCGCGCGGGCGCTGCGACGCCCCGCAGCGCGCTGATGACCACGTCCACGCCCTGCTCGCGCAGCGTCGGCATCTGCACCGCGGTCGGTGAGCGATGCTCCGCGGCTTGGCCGAGGGAGCGCACCAGGCCCCCGTCGAGGTCGGAAGCGGCATCTGCGATCGTGATGAAACCGACATCGACATCCCCTGCGAGCACTGCTTGCCGGATCGGAACCGTTCCCGAGTACGGCACTGGCATCAGCTTCACTCCGGCGTTCTTCTGGAGTGAGAGCAAAGCGAAATGCGGCAGCCCCCCGTTGCCCGTCGTGGCGAGATTGATGCTGTCCGGCTTGCTCTTCGCTTCGGCGACCAGGTCCTTGATGGTCTGGAAGCGGTGATCCTTGCGGACAAAGAAGACCCCCACATCCTCCACGAGGTTGGCGATCGGCTGGAGATCCGCGAGCTTGTACTGAGCGGCGCGCTGGATCGGCAGGACGACGACATTGGGCGCCGTCACAACCCCGATGGTGTACCCGTCCGGCTTGGCGCGAGCGATTGCGGCAAAGCCGATCTCGCCGCCGGCACCGGGACGGTTCACGACCACCACCGGCTGGCCGAGCTTGCGCTCGAGGTGCCGGGCCAGCAAGCGGCCCGCCGCGTCGGCGCCGCCGCCGGCCGGGAATGACACGACCATCGTGATGGGCTTGTCGGGGTAGTTTGCCTCGGCAGCAGCGGCCGATGCCACCCCGATCCACAGGGCAAGAATGAAGCGAATCAGGTGTTTCATCGCTGTGTCTCCATTGTTCTGGGCATCACCCGATGCCCGGCAATGCTTCGCGCACCATTGCCGTCGGCCCGATTCTGCGCCGGTCCCGCGTGACCGAATCCGTTCGAAGCGCATGAGTCTTATGCCTGCGCCGCATGAATCATTCGCGAATAAGTGAAATGCTCCGGACTGTCGCTGCGCTGAAAAGCAGCGCCCACAATTTCGATACCGCAGTTCAGAGCCACACCATGCAGCAAGCAACTTCCGTCAGCAAGGAACAGTTGGAACAGAGGATCGCGCGCTACCGCGAGCTTTCCGGCACCACGACAGCGTTCGTCGATTCACGCCTGCCGGGCGGACAGAAGCAGAACTTCAAGCTGGTCGCGGCAGGCAAAGGCATCTTCGAGAACCCGGACATGCGACCGGCGATCGCCGCAGCGCACAACATCAACATGAGCTGGGTGCTGATTCCGCCCGGCGGGGGTTCGAATCTGCACGATCACCCGGGCTCGGGTGCCGAGCTGTTCATCCCGGTCGACGGTCCATTGACCATCTACTGGGGCGAGACCGGCGAGCAGGAGACCCTGCTGCAGCAGTTCGACTGCGTCTCGATCCCCGAGGGGCTGATGCGCGGCTTTCGCAACGACTCCGACCGTGCCGTCCTGATGCTCGCCATCGTGGACGGAGGCGCCTCGGGCGGCGGCAGCGTGCGCTGGCATCCGTCCGTGCTCGAACGTGCGGCGAAGACGGGCGTGTACCTGGACGCCGACGGCAAGCTGGCCCAGGAAGCATCGCCCCAATAGACGGCAGCGGCGATGCCCGTGCATTCTTATAACAAGGAGCGAAACATGACGAAGGTTCAGGTTGCACGATTCGCAGAGCTCAAGGGCAACAAGGCCGGTTTTCTCGACACTCGGCTGCCAGGTGGCGCGAAGGAGAACCTGAAGCTGATCGGCCGCGGCTCGTCGGAGAACCCGCTTCCTCCGGCCATCTCCGGCGACCACCGGTACGTCATGAACTGGGTCAGGATCCCGCCCGGCGGCGGATCGCGCATGCATTCGCATCCCACACAGGAGGTGTTCATTCCCGTCGAAGGGGCCATGACCATCTACTGGATCGACGCCGACGCGCAGGAGCATGCCATCTCCGCGCAGCCGAGGGATTGCGTGTCGGTCGAGGGCGGCGCGATGCGCGGCTTTCGCAACGACGCGGACACCGAGGCCCTCATGCTCACGATCGTCACGGGCCACGACGCCGGAGGTCCGCTGATCTGGCACGCCACGGTGGTGGCGGAAGAGAATGCGCTGGCCACCTGAGCGACCGACCTCAAACCGCACCGTACGAACCGCACCATCGCGAAACAAGGAGCTCACATGGCCGATAGCACCGCCCTCTTCAACCTCGACGACCTCGACCTGCTTGCGTCCTGGGATACGCCGACCATCTGCAACGCCTTGGAGCTGCTGATGCCGGAAGTGCCGCTCACCGCCTACACGACGCGGCCGGGCGTGCCCGTGGACGGCCCGTTCCAGCCAATGATCGGCGTGGCGCGCGTCGGCACGATTCGCGCGCGCAGCAGGCCTGCCCAGCCGGCGGCAGACCGCTTCGACTGGTACGACTACGTGCACGCCAAGGAACTCCCGACCATCGTGGTCCTGCAGGACCTGGACGACCAGCCCGGCGCCGGCGCCTTCTGGGGCGAAGTGCACTCCAAGGTTCACCTCCGGCTGGGGGCTCGCGGCTGCGTCACCAACGGCTCCTTCCGCGACACGGAAGCCTGGGCACCCGGCTTCAAGATGCTGGGCGGCTGCCTCGGCCCGAGCCATGCGCACGTCCATCTGGTCAGCTTCGGCGAGCCCGTCTCGGTGCTCGGCATGGATGTGCGCCATGACGACATCGTTCACGCGGACCACCATGGCGCCGTCGTCGTTCCGCGCGACTGCGTCAAGCGCCTGCCGGAGGCGGTCGAACGCATCGCCGCCAAGGAGCGGCGCACGCTCGAGCTCTGCGACGCCTCCGACTTCTCGCCGGACCTGATGCGCCGCGTTCTCAAGCAGGGGCATATCCATTGAAGCCGATGCTGCTGGGCATTGCCGGCCTGGGCTGGTGGGGCCAGCGCCTGGTCCGGTCCGTGCACGGGAAAAGCGACGCGGTGCGCTTTGTCGCCGCCGCCGTGTCCGATCCCGCCAAGCGGGCCGATGTCGCCAAGGAGCTGGGCCTCGAGCTCACCGACTCCTTCGAAACCCTCGTGCGCAACAGCCGCATCGACGGCGTCGTCATCGCCACGCCGCACTCGCTCCATCCCAAGCAGGTGGAACTCGCGGCGGCCGCAGGCAAGCAGGTGTTCTGCGAGAAGCCGCTGGCGCTCACCGCCGCCGATGCGCAACGCGCGATCGCTGCCTGCTCGAAGCACGGCGTCACGCTGGCCGTCGGCCACAACAGGCGATTCGCGCCCAACGTGAGGAGCTTGATCGAGACCGTCAGGAGCGGCGAGCTCGGCAAGCTTCTGCACATCGAAGGGCACTGGAGCAACGAGAACACGACCCGCTCCGACTTCGGCGCGTGGAGGGCTTCCCCGCTGGAAAGCCCCGGCGCGGGAATGACCGGCACGGGCATCCACGCGCTGGACATCATGACGGCGCTGTTCGGGAAGGCGGACGTGGTTCGAGTCCAGTACCGAGCACACTCGGCCGCAGGGCAGGCTGCGCGTGATGCACTCAGCGTCCTGCTGGAGTTCGGCGATGGCGTCTCCGGGGTGCTGACCACGATCCGGCCGACCCCGCGCTTCTGGCGAATCCACGTGTTCGGTCTCGAAGGCTCGGTCGAGGCCCGCGGCGACACGGAGCTTCGCCTGTACCGCCGTGACGCAGCGCCCCTCATCACCCAGTTCGATGAAACCGACACGCTGCGCGGCGAGCTGGAGGCCTTCGCGCGCAGCTGCAGCGGTCTTGCACCCTATCCCGTCACAGCCGAGCAGATGATCCACTGCGCCGGCGCGCTGGAAGGCATCGTGGAGCAGCTACGCACCCAGGAGATCCAACATGGTTGATGCCGCTATCCTGGGGCTCGGCTGGTGGGGCCAGGCGCTGGTCTCGGCAGTCCAGGGCAAGAGCGAGCGCCTTCGCTTCGTGAAGGCAGTCGTTCCGGACCTCGCCAAGCGCACCGCCGTCGCCGAGCAGCTCGGCGTGGCGCTCAGCTCGAGCTATTCGGAAGTCCTCTGCGATCCCTCGATCCAGGCGATCGTGGTGGCCACGCCGCACTCCCTGCACGTCGAGCAGGTCGTTGCCGCCGCACGCGCCGGCAAGGCCGTCTTCTGCGAGAAGCCGCTCTCCCTCACGCGCGACGGCGCCCGGCAATGCGTGGACGCGTGCGCCGCGGCCGGCGTGACGCTCGCGGTGGGTCACAACCGCCGGTTCATGCCTGCGATCGCCTACCTGCAAGACGCGCTCGGCCGAGGGCTGCTGGGCCAGGTGCTCCATCTCGAGGCCAACTCGAGCAATGAAAGTGCCCGCAAGAGCTTCGCCGCCTGGCGCTCCGAGGCCGCGGAATCCCCCGCGGCGGGAATGACAGGCACCGGTATTCACCTCCTGGACCTCGCGATCTCCCTGCTCGGGAGGCCGGACAGCGTCGCCGCCAGGGTCTCCGGCATGGAAGCAAGAACACCGCCGGAGGACGCGTGCAACGTGTTCCTCTCCTTCGCCAACGGCGTATCCGCCACCCTGTCCATGGTGCAGACGACACCCCGCTTCTGGCGCATGCACCTCTTCGGCAGCGATGCTTCGCTGGAGATCCTCAACGACGAGGAGATGGTGTTGTACCGCGCCGGGCAGCCACCGCAGCGCCGGCAATTGGCAAAGGTCGATGCACTCCGCCTGGAGCTGGACGCGTTCGCGCAGGCAATCGAGCTCGAACGGCCCTACCCCATCTCGCCCGAGCAGATGGTGTGGACCGCGGCCGTGATGGAGGGCGTTTGCCGTTCGCTCGCAACAAGCCAAGAGGAGCAGCTGTGAACGGGTTCGAGGAACAACTGCGGCCGGCACTGCTTGAGAGCGGGTTGCCGGGCATCGTGTGCGCAGCTGCCGGGCCGAATGCGTTGCTCGACCTCGCATCTCTGGGGCATATCGCCTTCGGCTCGTCGGAAAGGATGTCGCTGGACACCACCTTCTGGATCGCCTCCATCACCAAGCTCGCGACTGCCGTGGCGGTGTTGCAGCTCGTCGAGCGCAAACGGCTGCGGTTCGAGGACGAGGCCGCCGACTACCTGCCCTTCTTCCGCGATCTCGAGGTCCTGACGGAGGTCGGGCTCGTGCCCGCCACGACACGCGTCACGGTGCAGCACCTCATGACGCACACCGCGGGGTTCGGGTACGAGACATGGAGCCGGCCTCTCGCAGAACATGTGCTGCTGCAGAACCTGCCCGCCGCGCGCAGCGGGCTGCGGCGCTCGCTGGAGCGGCCGCTGCTCTTCCAGCCCGGGGACATGTGGAACTACGGCATAGGGATGGACTGGGCAGGTCTGCTGGTGGAGCGCATCGCCGGCTGCAGCCTCGGCGAGTACCTGCGGACCCATGTGTTCGAGCCCCTCCAGATGCATTCGACTGGATTCGCGCCCCGGGCCGATGCGATCCGGGCTGCCCTGTACGCCCGTCAAGCGGGCGGCTCGCTCGCAAGCGCGCCGAACGCAGCGAATCCGGATCGCGACTTCGATGCCGGGGGAGCGGGACTGTACGCCACGCCTCGGGACGTGCTGCGGCTTCTTCAGTCCATCCTGCGTGCGGCGCAGGGCAGCACGCAGGAGGTGCTGCAGCCGCAGACCGTCGCCGAGGCCCGCCGCAACCAGATCGGATTGCTCGAGGTACGCGACCTTCCCACCTGCGCGCCGGAGCGCAGCAGCGATCTTGTCATGTCGCCCGACACAAAGAAGTGGAGCCATTTCGGCCTGCTCCATCCGGAGGCACAACCGGGCGGCCGGTCGGCGAACAGCATCTCGTGGGCCGGCATCGCCAACACCTTCTTCTGGATTGACTTCGACGCAGGTCTCGCAGCCGTCGCGTTCGCGCAGAGCCTGCCCTTCCTCGATCCAAGCGTGCTTGCATTGGTCGGCCGGTATGAGCGTTGTCTGTATGCCGGTCTGCGGGCCGGATGACAGCGCTCCTGTCGCGTCACTCGCCATGAGACACGCCGGGCCCGGTTGGGAAAGGCCGAGCCAGCCCGGCGTCGCCACCGCTATGACCCTTGCTCGGCCTGCACGAGGTTCACCGGCGTGCCTTTGGCAAAAGCCTCGATGTTGTCGATGAGCTGATCGGCAAGGCCCTGCACCGCCTCGTCGCTCGCCCAGGCCACGTGCGGAGTCAGCAGGAAGTTCGGCCGGTCCAGCAACGCCGTGAACGGATGGTCGGGCGGAGGCGGCTCGACGCTGACGACGTCGAAGGCAGCGCCGCTGATCTGCCCGGCGTCCAGTGCGGAGCCGACGGCGCTTTCGTCGACGAGCCCGCCGCGCGCCGTGTTGATCAGCAAGGGCTGGCGAGTCATGCGCCGGAACTCGTCGGCACCAATCATGTTGCGCGTGCTCGGCATCAGTGGGCAATGCAGCGTGAGGACGTCGGAGCGTTCGAGCACCTGCTCAAAGGGCGTGTACAGCGGGCCCATGTCCGCGCGCCCCTTGTAGGCAGCGAACAGGACGTCCATCCCCAAGGCCCGCCCCACGGCCGCGACCGCCTGGCCCAGCACACCGTCACCGACGATGCCCAGCGTCGATCCGGCGAGATCCCGGATCGGATGATCGAAGAAGCAGAACTGCCCTGCCTCCTGCCAGCGGCCGGCGCGGACGGCATCCCGGTAGGCGCAGATGCTGCGACGCAGGGCGAAGATCAGTGCGAAGGTGTGCTCGGGAACGGTGTGAACCGCGTAGTTGCGGATGTTGCCGACGGCGATCCCGCGCCTGGCACAAGCGACCAGATCGATGTTGTCGGTGCCGGTCGCGGCCACTGCGATCAACCGCAGGCGCGGCGCGGCCGCGATCGATCGGGCGTCCAGTTTCACCTTGTTGACGATCACGATATCGGCCTCGGCCAGGCGCTCGGCGAGCTGGTCCTGCGAGGTCCGATCGTGGATCTGCAGGTGATGGGCAAAGTCGGGCTTTCTGAGCACGGTCTGGGGCGAAATCGTGGCGCGGTCGAGGAAAACGATGTTCATGGGAATGCTGGAGAAGGTGAAGGATTGCGTGCTCGGCTGGGCAGCTCACTCGAAGCGGATGTCGTTCTCCTTGGCGATCTTTCCCCACTTGAGGTACTCGGATTGATGAAAGCGGCGGAAGTCCTGCATGGCACTGCCGATGCATTCCAGGCCGAGGTCAGAAAGCCGGGCCTTCATTTCGGTGCTGTGCATGATCCGCACGGCCTCCGCGTTCAGCCTCGCCACGATCTCGCCCGGCGTGCCGGCTGGCACGAAGAGCGCATGCCAGCCGTCCGCCTCATAGCCCGCGAGGGTCTCGCTCACCGTGGGTACCTCCGGCAGTACCGCGGAACGCTTGACGCTGGTGGTCGCCAGTGCCTTCATCTTCCTCGAGCGAACAAGCGGAATGGTCGTGGTTGCTGCCTCGAAGCCGATCTCGACGAGGCCGCCCATCATCTCCGGCAGCGGTGAGGTCCTGTAAGGGATGTGCCGCATGGTGGTGCCGGCCAGGTTGTTCAGGTACTCCATGCGAATGTGCGTGGCGGACCCGATGCCGTAGGACGCATAAGTGATGGAGCCCGGCTTGTCTTTCGCTGCAGCGATCAGCTGCTGCAGCGAGTCGTAGGGCCGCGTGGGCGGCGTGATCAGGTAGAAGGGCACGCTCGTGAGCTGCGTGACGGGCAGGAAGTCCTTGAAAGGGTCGTAAGGCGTCTTGCTGTTGATGTGGGGCATGACTGCCATCAGCGCATCGACCCCGAGCAACAACGAGTAGCCGTCGGCCGGACTCTTTGCCACGTTGTCCGTGCCGATGATCCCCGCTGCCCCGACCCGGTTGTCGATCACCACCGGCTGCTTCAGCGCGACGGAGAGCTGGTCTCCAAGAAGCCGCGCGACCACGTCGACCGAATTGCCGGCGGCGAAGGGAACGACGATGCGAAGCGGTCGACTCGGCCATGGACTCTGGGCCCGGATCGCCTTTGGAGCGCCGACCACGGCGGCGCCGATCGCGATCATGGCCGAGCGCCGGTTCATGCGGAAATGAGGTCTCATGGTTAGCGTCTCCTTCTTGCCCGCAGGCGGGCTTCAATGCGGCAGGACCTGTTCTTCCTGCAGCCGGCGCAGCCAGTAGGCGATGGCGTCCTCCGTATCGAGGAACTCGTTGAATCCATGGCTTCTGAGCTTCAGACCGTCCAGCACGGAATGGGGCGGGTACTCGAACCCGTAGCCGAAGGCCCGGTCCGCGAACTGCCAGGATCTGTCCAGCAGCTTGGCCAGCGAGGTCTGCTTCAGGGCGTGTCGCGTGACGATCCGCTCCCAGACCTCCTCGTGCCGGGGCATCGCGTCCGCAAGGCAGAGCGGTCGAGGCTCGCCCGCCTCAATGCCGAAATGGCGCGCGATGCCCGGCCAGATGTCCTTCCAGGCGAACACGTCGCCGTTGACGATGTTGTAGGTTTCCCCGCCGCAGATCTCGTGCGTACCCACGAATTCGGCGGCCTTGGCAATGAGGCGCGAATCGCTCGCGCCGTACACACCGTACGCGCCGCCCGGGAAGCACAGAGGCCTGCCGAGCTCGCGCTGGATCGCGGCAAAGGCGCCGATGGCCAGCACGATGTTCATCGGCGTGCCGGCCACCGTCCCGAGCACGAGCTGAGGACGAAGGATGGAGAAAGTCCACCCCCGATGAGCCTTGCGCTCGCGCAGCAGGTCTTCCTGCAGCCAGTAGAAGTTCTTGTGAGGATGCCGCGGCGCCCTCTCCTTGCATGGGACCGGCGTAGGCCCGAGGTGCAGCCCGTAGGCCTTGGCGCCTTGCAGCAGCGTGATGTGCCGCAGCTCGGGGGCCGCGCGATCGAGCACATCGAGCACGTTCCTCAGCATCGAAAGATTGGTTGCCATCTGCTCCTCGTCCCTCCAGCTCGCGACGAGGTTCGGCTTTTCATAGAGCGCGGTGTAGAGGACGTGGGTGACCCCGCGCACGGCACTCAGGCCTTCCACGCAGGCGGACTTGTCAGTGAGGTCGATCTGCAGCTGTCGAACGGAGTCGGGAAACGGCAAGGTGCGGCGGGCGACCGCCGTCACCTGCCAGTCCTGGATCCTGCTGAAGTGTTCCACGGCCGCGGCCCCGACAAGCCCGGTGGATCCGATGATGAGGATGTGGTGTTTGATGATTTGCTCCTGGTTGGAAGGTGCTGGCTGGGTGCGCCGAGGCCCGCCTACCGGCTTGGCAGCGAGGCCCCTCTGACCTTCAGCTGGATGCACCACAAGTAGGAAGGCCCCGTCATGTACAGCGTGTCGCCCTCGGCACCGCCGAAGGCAAGATTGGTCAGTCGCTCGCGTGTCTGGATGACCCCCAGATGAGTTCCGTCAGGAGCGATCACCCAAAGGCCGCGTGGCCCGGTGCAATAGACATTGCCGTGCATGTCCACCTTCATTCCATCCGGCACGCCGGGGGAAGCGTCGGAATTCATGTCGGCGAACAGGTCGCGGCGCCCCAGCGGACCATCGCGCCCGGCGTCGAAGCGCCAGATCAGCTTCCGGCGGGTGTCGTTGACGTAGAGGTACCGCTCGTCTGGAGAGAACACCAGTCCGTTGGCCGCGTCGAAGTCCCCGTGCAGCATCTGCAAACCTCCCTGCGCGATGCGGTACACGGCGGAAGTGGCAACGCCACGATAGCGGCCGTCCTTGGGTTCCCGCATTTCCGCAGAAGAGTCGGTGAAGTACACCGTGCCGTCGCTCCTGACGACCAGATCATTGGGGGTATTGAGCCGGCGGCCCTCGAAGGACTCTGCCAACACGGTCCGCCGGCCGTCCGGCTCCAGTCGGCCCACGTGCCGCGGTCCGTAACCGCAATAGAGGATGCGCCCCTGCCGGTCCAGCGCCAAGCCGTCCGGCCCCTTGAGCTGCACGCGCCGGGAACCAAGGTCGATCTCGCGAACGCAGGATACCGGCGAAGAATCGAAGAATGAGTCGGCAATGATGCGCAGGCCCGTGCGGCAGTCCAGTGCGAGGATGGCATCGCTGGCGATGTCCGTGAAGATCAGGTGTCCTCCGCTCGGCGTTCGCACCCACACCGGCCCTTCGAAGAACGCGGCCTGATCCTTGAGGATCTTCTCGACCTGCGCATCGCTGTCCACCAGCGCGTCCAGGCGGGGATCCAGGCGCAGTACGTCACCTATCGGGCTCATGGCATTCTCAGTCCGCACGAATTTGGTATTGCCGGGCAATCTTGCCCCACTTGTCGAACTCCGACTTGATGAGCGCCGAGCACTGCCCGGCAGTGCTGCCGACGGCCTGCAGACCGAGGTCGGCAATGCGGGATCGCACCTCAGGGGCCTTCAGCGCCTTCACGGCTTCGGCATTCAGCCGGTCGATGACGGCGGGTGGCGTGCCTGCAGGCGCAACCAATGCCATCCAGCCATCGTTGTCGAAGTTGGGCACGATCTCGGCGACGGCGGGCACGTCCGGCAGCGCCGCCTGACGCGTAGCGCTCGTGACGGCGAGTGCGCGCAGCTTTCCGCTCCTGACCAGGGGAATGGCCGTCGTCGCCGGCTCGAAAGCCATGGCGATGTTCCTGCTCATCACATCCGGAAGCGGGCTGCTCTTGTACGGCACGTGCAACAGGCTCACACCCGTCATGCTGCTGAGCATCACCATGCGCATGTGCGCGCCCGAACCCACACCGAGGGAGCCGTAGGTCAGGAAGTCAGGCTGTGCCTTCGCCCGCTCCAGCATCGCCGCCAGCGTCGTGAACGGCTGATCGGGCGCGGTGACCAGGTAGAAAGGACCGTACGCAACCTGGGTCACAGGCACGAAATCTCTGAACGGGTCGTACCTCAGCTTGGCGTAGATGTGAGGCAGAACGCCCAGGATGGATTCGACGGCAAGGAATAGCGCGTATCCGTCCGCGGGCGCCTTTGCTGCGAGTTCCGCACCGATGATCCCGGAAGCACCAGCGCGGTTGTCGACGATGATCGGCTGCCCCAGCGCCTGCCCCATTCTGTCCGCCAGCAGGCGCGCGACCACGTCAGGCGAAACGCCGGCGGCGAACGGGACGATGAGTGTGATGGGCTTGCTCGGCCATGCCGTCTGTGCAGCCGGCCGGGGCGTGACTGCGAGCAGGCCGCAAGAGCCCAAGGCGGCCAGTACGGTGCGACGGTTGTACGCTTGCATGCATGTCTCCTGGCCGCCTAGCTGCACGACGTGCTTGATCGACAACGGCTGAGATCAGTGTGATCGAACTCGAGACCGCGCGATCGATGCACCGCGCATATGTGTTATTCGGGTGAGTCCAGCCGCTGCACCCTCAGCTCAAAAAAGACTTAGTCTCGTGAAGACTTCGGTTGACGCAGATGTTGGCCACTGGCTCCAACCTGCTCGCGCATCTCTGGAGTGACTTCGAACAATCGGGCCAGGAAGTCGCACAGGCTTGCGCTGGCCTCGCTCGCGCCGACCGACGGCTTCAACAAGCCGAGGGGTTCCATCGGGATGTCGCTGCTGACCCGGATCTCGGCGAGTTCGCGTGCAAGCAGATGAGGCCGCACAAAGCTCAGCGGCAGCAACGCGAGCAGATCGCCTTGCCGCAAGAGCCACGCCATCATGCTGTCCGAACGCGTGACCAGCGGATGGGTCTTCGGCGTGCCGGAGAAGCGCTCCGCGAGTGCGTCGAATTGCTCCCTTGCCGCGGATCCTGCCGGCGCCAACAGCCAAGTCTCCCCGCCGAGGCTCTTCCAACTCACGCGCTTGGCATGGGCCAGGCGATGATTCACCGAGCACACCACGGCGAAGCGATCCTGCACCAGAGGATGGAACTGCCACCCTTCGGGATTGACCATGCGCTGGCGGCAGGCGACAAGGTCGACCTCACCTCTGGTGATCGCCAGGAGCTGGTCATCGTTCTCGGCCTCGCGCAGATGCACCCGGATGTCCGGCCAGCGCTCGTTGAATTGCGGGATCGCTTCCACCAGCAGCCCGTTGACGGCTGCCGCGGAGGCAATGAGCCGGACGCTGCCGCGGCCGGCGCTGCGCCGGGCGGTGACGATCTCGGCGCTTTCCGTCACCCCCAGCAACACCTGCCGCGCCACCGGCAGCAGATCGGCGCAGGCCGGCGTGGGCCGGACCCCGCGGGCATGCCGGTCGAAGAGCCGGATGTCCAGCAGCTGCTCGAGGTAGCCCAGCATCTGCGTCACCGAGGACTGCGTGGTGCCGATCGCATCGGCCGTGCGCTGCACGCTGCCCAGCTCCGCGAGCTTCAGCAGCACCTGCACATGGCGGAACTTTCCGCGTGCGAGCAGCCGGTTGACGAGGACGGAGGCGGACTGTTCCAAGGTATCGCCCAGTCTAATACCTCCCACCCACTATTAATTGGGCGCCGCCGCCCGGACTCTGCAAGATGCGCCTGCAGAACAAAGGAGACAGAGTGAGCTGCACGACCTCTTGCGGCATCCGGCGCCGCGGAATCCTCGTCGCCGGCGCGGTCCTGATGGCCGGCGCCGGCCTGTCGATGCACGCGCAGGCCGCGGATTTCCCCACGCGTCCCATCCAGCTCGTGGTCGCTGCCCCGGCGGGTGGTCCCTCGGACGCGGTCGCGCGGATGCTGGCGGAGGACATGGCGAAGGTGCTCGGCCAGTCCGTCATCGTCGACAACAAGCCGGGCGCGGGCGGCACCATCGCCGCCGATGCCGTGGCGCGCGCGGCGCCGGACGGCCACACCCTCATGCTGTCCTGGATCGGCAACGCGACGAACCAGACCTTGTTGCCCCGGCAGGCCCTCGACATCAATCGCGACTTCGTGCACGTCACCCAGGTGGTCTCCGGCGCCAATGTCCTGGTGGCGCGGCCCGGTGTTGCCGGGTCCCTGAAGGCGCTGCTGTCGCTCGCCAAGGCGCAGCCCGGCAAGCTGAGCTACGCGAGCGCGGGCAACGGCTCGTCCGGCCACCTCGCGATGGAGATGCTGAAACAGCGCGCGGGCGTTTCCCTGGTCCACATTCCCTACCGCGGCGGTGCGCCGGCGCTCAATGACCTGCTAGGGGGCCAGGTCGACCTGATGTTCCTCAACCAGGACGCCGTGATGCCCTATGTGCGCAGCGGCCGGCTGGTCGCGCTGGCGATCAGCGGCAGCGCGCGCAACGCGCAGCTGGCCGAAGTGCCGACGGTGGCCGAGTCCGGCTTCCCCGGCTTCGAGGCGACCGCATGGGCCGGCCTCTCCGCGCCGCGCGGCACGCCCGAGGCGGTGGTACAGCGCCTGCACGCCGCGGCGCTGACGGTCTTGCAAGGTCCCTTCCGAGCCAGGCAGGAGGCGATCGGCGCACAGGTGGTCGGCTCCGCGCCGTCCCAGTACGCCGCCTTCGTGCGCAGCGAGACCGACAAGTGGGCCGCCGTCATCAAGACCGCAGGCATCCGACCCGACTGACATGAACCACACGCTATCGATCGGCTCCTTCGAACTGGAGTCAGGCCGGGTGCTGCCCACCGTGGACGTCGGCTACGTCACGCACGGCACACTGGCGCCCGACGGCCGCAACGCCGTGCTGGTGACACATGGCTACACCAGCGGTCCCTCCATGCTGTCGCCGGGCCACCTGACCGCGGAAGGGTCCTGGGCGCCGCTGCTCGCTCCGGGGCGCCCGCTGGACACCGAGCGCTTCTTCACCGTCTGCTCGAACATGCTGGGCTCCGCCTTCGGCACCACCGGACCGGCCAGCATCGACCCGGCGACCGGCCGCCCATGGGGCGGCGATTTCCCCGCGATCACACTGGGCGACATCGTCGGCGTCCAGCATCGCCTGCTCGCGCAGCTCGGCGTCAGGCGCCTGAAGGCGGTGGTCGGGCCCTCCTATGGCGGCTGGCAGGCGCTGCAGTGGGCGCTCGACCACCCCGACATGGTCGACGCCATCGGCGTGCTGATGTCGGGTCTGACGCATCCGCCGGGCCTGAGCGCCGCTTCCGTGCGCGCCCGGTTCACCGAAAGCCCGCAGTGGCATGGCGGCCGCTACTACGAGCACGGCGGCATGTACCAGGACCTGCTCCAGATGCGCCTGCAGACGCTGCGCTCCTATGGCCTGGAGCGGCTCTACGAGGACCGCATGCCCGATCCGAAGGAGCGCCAGGCCGCGCTCGAGCGGCCGGCCCGCGAATGGGCTGCGCGTTTCGATCCGCACAGCATGGTGGTGCTGGCCGGCGCGGCCGAGCGCTTCGACGTGCGCGCGCGCATGGCGGAGATCCGCGCCCGGCTGCTGTTCGTCGTCTGCACCACCGACGCGATCTTCCCGCCCGATCCACAGGTGCGCTTGCTCTTGCAGCGCACGCGCGGCGTGCACCGCCATCTCGAGCTGGACAGCCCCTACGGGCACATGGCGTCCGGCATCGAATGGCGCCGGCTCGAGCCCGAGCTGCGCTGGCTGCTCGCCGACTGAACCGACAGACCCACGACAAGGAGACAACACGATGAAGAACGACGCGCGCACGAAGAAGCGCCCCGCGCCGTGGGCCGCACTCGGCCTGCTCGCCGCACTCGCCGGCTGCGGCGGAGGTGGCGGCGGCATCCGCTTCACGCCCCCTGCTCCGCCGCAGCAAGCCGCGACGCTGAGCTGCGACGACAGCATGAAGACCGCCTTCAAGCCGGACGCGAACACCACCGTCACGCTGGTCCAAGCCTTCAAGGCGGGCGACGCCCTGAAGCTCGCCAGCACGCCCGCCACGCCCCCACCGCCCGTGGCCGGCATCGACACCTGCTTGGTCAAGCTGCTGGTGGGCCCCGGCAACCCCGGTCCCGCCGGCGCACCCTCGACCTCCACCGGCATCGGCATCGAGGTCTGGCTGCCCAAGCCGAGCGCCTGGAACAGGATCGTCCGCGCCTTCGGCAGCGGCGGCTGGGCCGGCGGCGTCCATGCCGACACCACGCAGATCGGCTCGCGCGCCCAGTTCATCCCGGCGCTCAACGCCGGCTACGCGATCAGCGCCTCCGACCATGGCCACGCACTGCTGAACAACGGCTCCTTCGCCATGAACCCCGACGGCACCATCAACACCGTGCTGTGGCAGGACTTCGCCGAGCGCAGCATGCACGAGATGGCGGTCAAGACCAAGGCGCTGGTGAAGGCCTACTACGGCGAGGCGCAGGCCTATGCCTACTGGGACGGGTTCTCCACCGGCGGACGCCAGGGCTACAAGATCGCGCAGAAGTACCCGGCGGACTTCAACGGCATCCTGGCCGGCGCGCCGGCTTTCAACTGGAGCAAGTTCATCACCGCAGAGCTGTACCCGCAGGTGGCGATGCAGCGCGAGCTCGGCGCGCCGATGGCCGCGGCGAAGCTGAACTTCGCGAGCGGCGCGGCCGTCAAGGCCTGCGACACCCTGGGCCTGGGCTTCCTGCTCGACCCGCTGCAGTGCCGCTACGACCCGACCAAGGATGCCGATGTGTTGTGCGCGGGCGTCGCCGGCAACGGCGTGACCGGCGCGAGCACCAGCGCGTCCTGCGTGAGTCTGGCGGAAGCCCGCGTGATCAACCAGATCTGGTACGGCCAGACGGCGAGCGGCAGTACGCCGGACCCGGCCGGCGACAACGGCAGCGGCACGGCCCTCGGCAGCGCGGATCACCTGTGGTGGGGCCTGACGCGCGGCACCAACCTGGCCGTGTCGCTCGCCGGCAGCAACCCGTTCCCGATCGCGACCGACCAGGTGGCGCTGGAACTCCAGGATCCGAGCTATGCCGGACCCAGCTTCACCAACGCGAGTGGCAACGGCACGAGCAAGTGGAAGGCGCTGGACTATGCAGGCCTCGCGAATGCTTATGCGCAGGGCATCGTCTTGCAGCCGCAGTTCAGCTCCATCAACACCGACGATCCGAACCTGGCCGGGGCGCGCGACGCCGGCACCAAGATCCTGTCCTACCACGGCCTGGCCGACGACAAGATCATGCCGCAGGGTTCGATCAACTACTTCACCCGCGTCTCCGCCGCGATGGGCGGCAACGCCGAGGTGCAGAAGTTCAATCGTCTCTTCCTCATCCCCGGCCTGGCGCACGACAGCACTTTCGCGAGCAGCGCGTCCATCGATTCCGCGACCGGCGCCAACCTAGCGGCCCGGCGGGTGCCGCTGCCGCAGCCCGCGGGAGGACGCGACGAGTTGTTCGCCGCGCTTCGAAACTGGGTCGAGAACGGTGTTGCGCCAACGCGGATCAACTTGGCCTCCTCCGATGGCAGCGTGGGCATGCCCTTGTGTTTGTATCCGCAGAAGGCGAGCTATTCGGGCAGCGGCTCGCTCGCGGTGGCCAACAGCTATGAATGCAAATGAACGTGGCGCCGCTCCTTGAGGGGCGACATGGGACCAGCACTACGGCCAGCTTGTCCTGCGTCGATACGCTGCTGCGCCGCGCTGGCGCATGGGTCGGTGCCGAGCACCGAGCAAGGCCTCATCCAGCCGATGCTGGTGTGAGAAAGCCGGCTAATCGCTCCCACATCTCGACAGGGTTCGAGTACATCGGGAAATGTCCGCTGCGGGAGATCTCTGCCAGCTTGACGCCATTGGCGCGCAGATGCGGCAGGTACGACAGGGACGCGTTCTGCTCACCATACATGAACATCCGTGGGAACGGCATGGACAAGAAATTTCGTCATCAGGTCACCATGGTCCGACAACTCGACCATGGACGTGAAGATGCCGCGCACCGCCTCCACCCGCACCTTGTGACGCAGACTCGACGCATAGAGCGCACTCGAATAGAAGGGCGAGCGCCAAGTCCGCTCGATGAAGTCTTCGAAGAAGGCATCCGCAGTGTCCGCTGGATAGTCGACCACCTGCCGGCTCAGAAAGCAGTCCTCGGGGGCCACATTGCCCTCGATGTCCACAAAGCTCAACAGACGATGCGACTGTTCATGAGCCAGCATGAGCGCTGTCAGACCTCCCATCGAATGCCCGACGAGGTGGAAACTGCTGATCCCGAAGCGCTCGAGCACCGCCCTCGCGGTTGCCACGAGGAAAGGGATCGAAACCTTCGATAGATCGCCGCAGCGTGTGGCTCCACAGCCTGGAGCGTCGTACGCGATGAACGGACGTCCCGCGAACGCCGGGTGACGGACGATGTCGACGTAGTCCTCTTTGGTCGAGCCGAATCCATGCAGGAACACGATCGGTGCCAGTTCGCCTGCTCGGTGCACCGTGGCTACTTCGAGCTCGACGCCCTGCACGTGCAATGTCACGGTCTCCTTTGCGATTTCATCGTGTGTCGACATGTCTTTCCTTGGTGTTGCGATGGGCTGAAGCGCTTGATCGCGCCGCACGAGTCGCGACACTGTCGTGCCCTACTTTCGCTCTGTAAATTCCGTTTGCTGGAACCTTTCCATATGTCAAACCTATCGTTCCAAGCGGCGTGCTCCCGCGCTCTGTCGGATCACATCGATCACGCTGCCGGTTTACGCTTCGAAGGTATTGGCCCGGAGGATCTTCCCCGGATTCATCAGGTTCGACGGGTCGAATGCTGACTTCACCATCCGCATCATCTGCAGGTCGATGGCCGGCTTGAATCGCTCCAGGCGCTCCACGTGCATCCTGCCGATGCCATGTTCAGCGCTGATGCTGCCCCCGAGTTCCACACTCGCCGCGTGCACGATCAGGTTGACGCTCGCAGCCGCCGCTTCGCATTGCTCAGGCGTGCCGTAAACCGAACGTGAGAGCACCGCGATGACGTGGATGTTGCCGTCGCCGATGTGGCCGGCGTGGCACACCGTGGCGCCCGGCACCTGCTCCTCGATGCGCTCGGTCACGAGATCGATGAAGCGCGGGAGCTTCGAGACCGGCACCGCGGTGTCGTTCGAGACGGTGAAGCCCGCGCGCTTGTTGGCTTCGGAAATGTTATGCCGCAGCTCCCAGATGCGGTTGGCCTTCCCCACGTCGGTGGCAACCACCGCGTTGGTCACCAGGTCGCGCTCGAAGGCGGTCTCGAGCGTCTTCTCCAACTCGGCGACGGCGTCCCACTGCGGCGAGCTGTCCGCGATCTCCATCAGGACGAACCACGGGCTGTCCAGTTCCATCGGCGACTGAAGGCCATGGCCGTGCTGCAAGACCAACTCGATCTGCCGGCGCGACATGATCTCGAAGGCCTCGATCCGGTTGCCCACTTGCTCCTGCATGAAGCGCAGAAGGTCGACCGCCTGCTGCACGCCAGTCAGCGCCACCATGGCAGTCGCGGAGACATTGAGACGGGGAAAAAGCTTCAGCACCGCGGCCGTCACCACGCCCAGCGTGCCCTCGGCACCGATGAACAACTGCTTCAGGTCGTAACCGGCGTTGTCCTTGCGCAGCGCCCGCAGGCCGTCCCATACGCGGCCATCGGGCAGGACCACCTCGAGGCCCATCACCAGCTCGCGCATGTTGCCGTAGCGCAGAACGCCGGTGCCTCCGGCATTGGTCGACACCAGGCCACCAATCTCGCAGCTGCCGACGCTGCCCAGCAGCAGCGGGAACTGGCGCTGGCGCTCATCGGCGGCCTCCCGCACATGGGCCAGGATGCAGCCGGCCTCGGCCGTCAGCGAGTTGTTGGTTGCATCGATGTCCCGGATCCGGTTCATCCGCGACAGGTTGAGGATCACGGCCGGTCGGTCGGCGCCCGCAACGGCACCGCCGGTCAGGCCGGTGTTGCCGCCTTGCGGAACGATCGCCACCTCCAGGCTCGCGCAGGCTCTCACGAGCTCCGCCACCTCGCTCGTACTGCCGGGCATCAGGACTGCGAGCGCCGCGCCCTGGTATCGGCCGCGCCAGTCCTGCTGATACGGTTGCGTGTCGCCCGGATCAGTCAACACACGTGCCGGGCCGACAACCTCGGCGAATCGCTCGAGCAAAGCGGCGGTCTTGAGCATCATGCTCTCTCCAGCGTGATGGCACACATGGCTCACTCCCTCTTGAGACCGCCGATGGACTTGATGACCGCGCCCCATTTGTCGAGCTCGGACTTGACCAGCGCATCCAGCACTTCGGGCGTCGATCCCACCGGCACTGCACTCAGGTCCTTCAGCTTCGCCTGTACGTCTTGCATCGCCACCACCGCCTGCAGTTCTCGGCTCAACAGTTCGACCAGAGGGCGCGGCAGCTTTGCGGGCCCGAAGACGGCGTTCCAGGTGTAGGTTTCATAGCCGGCAAGACCCGCTTCGGCGAGGGTCGGGACGTCCGGAAAGGACGGCGAGCGCTTGCTGGTGGTCACCGCCAGCGCACGCGCCGAGCCGGCCCGGATGTGCGATGCCGCCCCAGTCAGGACGTCGAACAAGATGGGAATGTGGCCACCGACCAGGTCGGTCATGGCCGGCCCGCCGCCCTTGTAGGGAACGTGACCGATGTCCACGCCGGCCATGGACTTGAACAACTCCCCTGACAGGTGCGGGGGTGTGCCCACGCCCGACGAGCCGTAGTTGAACTTGCCCGGCTGTGCCTTGATCAGGGCAATGAGCTCCCGCACGTTCTGTGCCTTGACGGAGGAGCTGACCAGCAGGACGTTGGGGACGGTCGCGACGAGCGAGATGGACGTGAAGTCGCGCTGGGCATCGTAGGGGGACGGCGGTGTCGAAAGCGGATTGATCGCGTGTGTCGCGACCGTGCCCATCAGCAGCATGCTGCCATCGGCGGCGGCCTTCGCCACCTTGGCGGCGCCGATGGCGCCCCCACCGCCGGCGACGTTCTCCACGACCACGCTGTGCGCGATGCGCTCCGACAGCTTTTGCGCCACCAGGCGGGAAACGACATCCGTGGCACCCCCGGCCGAAAAGGGAACCACCAGCGCGATCGGTCCCTTCGGCAAAACCGACTGCGCGAAGGCGTGCGGCAGGGGCGTGCCCAGCGTGGCGGCAACACCCCACTTCATCAGCTCGCGCCGTGACAGCGTCGATGGACTCATGCTCTTGTCTCCGCTTATTGATTCGAATGTGTCAGCGCATCACGAACGGGTTGCCCGCGACCGCGCCGCTGTTGATCCACACGCATTTGGTCTGCAGGTACTCGCGGATCGCATCGATGCCGTTCTCGCGGCCCAGCCCGGAATCCTTGTAGCCGCCGAACGGCGCCATGAAGCTCACGGCGCGGTAGGTGTTGACCCACACGGTGCCAGCCTGCAGCTTCTCGGACATGCGGATGGCGCGGCCGATGTCCTTCGTCCAGACGGCTGCCGCCAGGCCGAAGCGCACGTCGTTGGCGATGCGCAGCGCGTCGGCTTCGTCCTTGAAGCGAATGATCGACAGCACCGGGCCGAACACCTCCTCCTGTGCAATGCGCATGTCGTTGCGCACGCCGGTGAAGATCGTCGGCTGCACGAACCAGCCCTTGCCGCACTCGGGTGCGCTCCCCTTCTCGCCGCCCAGCACGGCTGTCGCGCCTTCGCTGCGGGCAATGTCGATGTACTCCAGCACCTTCCGGTACTGCGGCGGCGTGGTCACCGGGCCCACCTGGGTGTCCGGGCTCATCGGATCGCCCATGCGGGCCGTGCGTGCCACCGCGAGCAGGCGCTCTACGAAAGCGTCGTGGATGCTGTCCTGCACCAGCAGGCGGGAACCCGCAATGCAGGTCTGGCCCGTCGCAGCAAAGATGCCCGAGATGGCGCCAAAGGCAGCCTGTTCCAGGTCCGCATCCTCGAACACCACGTTGGGCGACTTTCCGCCCAACTCCATCGCCGCGTGCTTGAGGTGGCGGCCCGCCTTCTCGTTGATCAGGCGACCCGTGCTGTCCGAGCCGGTGAAACTGATCTTGCTCACCAGCGGGTGCTCGACAAGAGGCGTGCCCACCTCGGCACCGAAACCCGTAACCACGTTGAACACGCCCGCCGGAAAGCCCGCCTCCTCGAACAGCTCCGCCAGCTCCAGCGTGGAGGCCGAAGTGAACTCCGAGGGCTTGACCACCACGGTGCAGCCGGCGGCCAAGGCGGGAGCGATCTTCCAGCTCAGCAGCATCAGCGGCGAATTCCAGGGGGTGATGGCCGCCACCACGCCGACCGGCTCGTGGCGGGTGAAGGCGAAGTACCCTTTCTTGTCGAGCGGCAGCGTGCTGCCCTGCACCTTGTCGGCCAGACCGCCGTAGTAATGGAACCACTGCGGGATGTAGTTGAGCTGCCCCTGCATCTCGGCCAGCAGCTTGCCGTTGTCGCGAACCTCGGTCGTGGCGAGCTTGACGGCATCGCGAGCGATCAGGTCGGCGAGCTTGCGCATCAGGGCGCCGCGCTGGGTTGCCGTCAGTTCGGCCCAGGGACCTTGCGTCAGCGCCTGGTGGGCGGCCTGGACGGCGGCATCCACGTCGCTCGCATCACCGCGCGGAATCTGCGCCCAGCTTTCGCCGGTGTAAGGGTTCTGTGTGTCGAACCACTGGCCGCCGCGGTGTTCGCAGGCTTGGCCGCCGATGCGCAGCAGGTAGCGTTTCATACCGTCTCTTCTCGTTGCAGGGGCTGGGGCCCGCTGTCAGAACGGCTTGAGCCCGAGTGCGGCGCGGAACCTGTTCTTGATGAACGGTCCGTCGCGCGGCGGCAGTGCGCGTGGCGGCTCATCGGCTTCGATGAAGACCTGCGCGAACGACACGCCGTCACGGGCCAGAATGCGCCGCGAGACCTCGCCGCAACCTTCCAGGCTGTCGGTCGTGAAGGCATCGGCAATGCCGAAGCCCTTGGCCACGGCAACGAGATCCGTGCCCAGGCTGGAGTGGCTGCGCTGCATGCCGGTCTCGCCGAAGTGGCCGTTGTCCAGCACGACGATGCTGAGGTTCCTGGGCTGCTTGGTCGCGATGGTCGCCAGGCTGCCGATGCCCATCAGTTGCTCGCCGTCGCCGGTGATCACCACCACCGACCTCTGCGGCTGCGCCAGCGCCAGGCCCAGGGCGAGCGAGGTCGAACCGCCCATGGCACCCCACAGGTAGTAGTTCTCGTCACGATCGCCGGCGGCGAACACGTCGTAAGCAGCGGAGCCCAGACCCGTCACCACCAGCGCCTCGGGCACTTGCGACAGCAGCTTGGCGACGAACTCGCGGCGATCGGCGCGCGGCCTCGATGCGATCTGGTTCATTGCTTGCGCTCCCACTTCTTGCGACCGATGAGGTTCTGGCCCAGCAGCACGGCCACCTTCTCGCCCGCCTCGAAGGCGGCGTCGAAGCCCGCGCTGACGATCTCTCCCGCTTCTTCCGGATCCGACACCCGCAGCACATGGATGCCCATCAGCTCCAGCGCCGCCTGCGTGGCCTTGCCCATGGGGCCTTGCCACGGGTTGAACTCGGCGTACTCGCCGCGCATGGTGACGAGCGTGAAGAACGGGAAGTCGGCCGCCTGCAGCAGCGAGAACATGTTCACGCAGTTGCCGACGCCGCTGCTTTGCATGAGCAGCACCGCGCGCTGGCCGCCCAGCCAGGCGCCGCTCACCACGGCCACGCCCTCTTCCTCGGTCGTCAACACGACATCCTCGATGTCGGGATCGGCAATGGCGCTGCGGATCACATGCGAGTGACCCGCGTCGGGCACGTACGCAATCTGGCGCACGCCGCTCTCCTTGAGAACCTTGAAGATGGCCTCCTGCCACGCAGGGGCCGGTGCGGGTGTGTGATTCATAGCCGTGTGGAGCCTTGGGTAGTACCGGGGTGCAGGAATCATAGTTTTTGATCTATCCTGCTGAGAAATAGAATTTCGGCATTCCATCATCACGATTTGCAATTCGAGATTCATCCATGGACTTCAAGCAGCTGCGCGCCTTTCTCACCGTGGCAGAGACCGGCAACGTCACGCGGGCCGCCGACGTCCTGCATCTCGTGCAACCCGCGGTCTCGCGCCAACTGCGGCTTCTCGAGGAAGACATCGGAACGCCCCTTTTCGACCGTGGCCGGCACGGCATGGCGCTGACGCCGGCCGGCCAGTCGCTGGTGGGCTATGCGCGCCGGGCGATGCTGGAACTCGAGCGTGCCCGCGCGGAGATCGGAGGCAGCGGCAACGGCGTGAGCGGCCTGGTCACCCTGGGCCTCTTGCCCAGCACCATCGACATGCTGTCCAGTCCGCTCGTCGCGGCCATGGCAGCCGAATACCCGGGCGTCCGCGTCCGCATCGCGATGGGTTACGCAGGCACGCTCCTGCGTTGGCTCGAATCCGGCGAGGTGGATGCGGCCCTGCTGTACGGCGCCGCACGCTCGGCCGAAGTCCAAACGACGCCGCTGATCGAAGAGTCCCTGTGGGTGATCGGCCCGAAGGAAGCCAAGCTGCGCAAGAACAAACCGGTGTCCCTGGCCAAGCTGGCTGGAATGAAGGTGGTGCTTCCCAGCGCGCCGCATGGAATCCGGGCACTGGTGGAGCATGCGTGCGCGGTCGCCAATGTCACGCTGGACATCTGCGCAGAGACCAACGCACTGAGCGTGCAGCGCAGCCTGGTCCTCGGCGGCCACGGCCTGACCATCCTTCCGCCGATCGCGGTGGCCGAGGACCTCCGCAGCGGCAAGCTGTCGGGTGCGCCCCTGGCCGATCCGCCGATCGCCCGCACCATCGTGCTCGCCCTTCCCGCCGACCGTGCGACGGGACGGCATGTGCGCTGTGCGGTGGACCTGCTGGTCAGGGAAGCGCGGCGCGCGATCGACTCCGGCACATGGCTGGAGGGCCACTGGCTCGGCGCCTGACGCCCGACGCCTCTGTCGATTCGTCGCTCTGCAGACCAGTCCCGCCGCGCGTCCTCATGTGGCTGATGAGCTGCCGGGCCGGTGTCGTCCGATCAGACAGAAGCGATGAGCTCCATCCGCAGCTCCCGGATGCGAGGCTCCACGTAGTAGCCGCCGTACTCGGTGTAGCGCAGGAAGGGCCGGCCGCACCCGACGCAGGCCCAGAGCTCGCAGCGGTTGTAAGGATGAAAAGCGGGCGCGATCGGCGCCTGGGGCGACCAGTAGCTGGTGCCGTTCGGGTGGTACTCGTCCAGCGTGGGCTCCTGGTCGCCAGGCGGGCGAAGAGAACCGACCCGACGCAGACTGCTTTCATCCGCGGTTGCCGAGAGAGCCTCCCAGCCAGGGCAGCGAAGTGCAGCGCAACGCGCGCAGCCCTTGTTCGACACGTGCTCGCTCGCCAGCCGAAGTAAGGCTTCGGCATCGAGCACGGCATCGTTCGGATCGGGAAGCATACGTCAGTCCAGCGTCACGCCGGTCACTGTACTCGCGTCGAGCGCGCTCAAGTCAGCCCGAGTCGGCGCAGTGTGTCCGTGAGGCCGAGCAGGTCCGAGGTGAAGCGCCCTTGCGCGATGGCCTCGCGCTGCGTCGCTTCCTTCTCTTCGCGCGCCAGACTGGCCGCGGTGGTCGACTCCACCTCGCCCTGCGGCACCACCGCGAGGCCGTCGCGGTCGCCGACGATGATGTCTCCGGGGTGGATCATCACGTCGCCGATGCTGACGGGCACGTTGACTCTGCCGGGCTGATTCTTGGCAGTGCCCTTGATCGACAGCCCGCGGCAGAACACGGGAAAGCCGAGCTCGATGATGAGATTGGCATCGCGCACGCAGCCGTTGATGACCAGGCCGGCGATGCCGACCTTCATCGCCTGGATGGTCAGGACATCGCCCCAGGGCCCCGCTTCCATGAAGCCCTTGGCGTCGACCACGAGCACGTCGCCTGGTTGTGCCTTTTGCACCGCGTAGTGCAGCATCAGGTTGTCTGCCGGTCGGCAATCGACGGTGAAGGCCGGGCCGGCCAGGCGCACAGTCGGATCGATCGGCTTCATGCCGCTGTCGAGGGCGCCTTTGGCCCCTTGGGCCTCGTAAACGGTCGCTGCGCCGAGTTGACGCAAGGTATCGAGAAGTTGCTGACTTGTTTTCTGGCTCATGGTGGTCACTCAACATTGGCACTGGAGCGCTTCTCCAGCAGCGATCGGCAAAAACCTTGTATGGCCTCGCACGCCTTTCGCAGCGACGCGTCATCCAGGGCATAGGCAATGCGGATGTACGGCCCCAGGCCGAACGCACTGCCATGGACGACGGCCACGCCGGCCCCATCCAGCAGGGCCATCGCAACGTCCTCGTCCGTGTGCAGCACCGTGCCTGCAGGCGTTGTCTTGCCGATCAGGCCCTCGCATGAAGCGAAGGCGTAGAAGGCGCCTGCGGGCACTTCACAGCCGAGGCCTGGCGTGTCGTTCAGCAGCCTCACCATCATGTCGCGCCGTTTCTGGAACACCGCGCGGCTGCTGTCGATGAAGTCCCGGGGCCCGGTCAGGGCGGCCACCGCCGCATGCTGTGAGATGCTGCACGCTCCCGAGGTCTGCTGGCCCTGGAGCTTCTCCATGGCATCGAGCAGCCATCTCGGGCCCGCGCCGAAGCCGATGCGCCAGCCCGTCATCGCATAGGCCTTGGACACCCCGTTCATCGTCAGGGTGCGCTCGCGCAGCCGAGGCTCGACTTGCGCGATGGTGTGGAAAGCGGCGCCGTCGAAGATCAGGTGCTCGTAGATGTCGTCCGACAGCACCAGCACATGAGGACAGGCCAGCAGCACGGTGGCCAGTGCCAGCAGTTCCAACCGGGTGTAGACCGCACCGGTCGGGTTGGAAGGTGAATTCAGGATCACCCACCGCGTCCGCGGCGTGATCGCGTCCGCGAGCTTCTGCGGCGTGAGCTTGAACCCCGTCTCGCTGCCGCAAGGGACAATGACTGCCTTCGCGCCGCAGAGCTGGACCATCTCCGGATAGCTCACCCAGTAAGGCGCAGGCACGATGACCTCGTCGCCTACGTTGAGGGTCGCGGCCAGGGCGTTGTAGATCACCTGCTTGCCGCCGCTGCACGCCAGCGTGTCCTGCCACCCCACGTCCAGGCCGTTCTCGCGCCGGAACTTCGTCGCAATGGCTTCGCGCAAGGAGCGCAGGCCTGCGACCTGCGTGTAGCGCGTGTGGCCGGCGCGGATCGCGGCGATGCCCGCTTCGCGCAGGTGTTCGGGCGTGTCGAAATCCGGCTCGCCTGCGGACAGCGAGATCACACTGGCACCGGCCGCGCGGCGCGCCGCCACGCGATCCATCACGCGGTAGGTGGCGGAAGGCTGCGCGCTCTCGAGGTGGGTGTTCAGGCGCCGCGAGCCGGATGCAGCGGCGCTCATCAGCCCTTCCTCTGCAGCGTGTGGTAGCCCAGCGCCTGGCGCGCCTGGCCGAGGGTCTTCCCCTGCGCGATCTGCGCGCGAATCTCGGCTTCCACCCCTTCGATCTTGCGTGCCAGCTCGGCCACCTCGCGCGCGCGGCCGCGAGGCACGACCACCACGCCGTTCGCATCGGCCACGACGATGTCGCGCGCCACGACCCGGGCCGTGCCGATCGATACCGGCGTATTGACCGACTCGACCTCGACCCGGTCCTTGCCCGTGCGCATGAAGCGCCCCCTGGTGAACAGCGGATAGCCGTCGCCCAGCGCCTTGGAAACGTCGCGGCACACGCCGTCGATCACGGTGGCGCCGATCTTTCGAATGCCGGCGTACTGGGTCATGATGTCGCCCCACACGGTGCAATCGGTGCGCCCGTCGTTGTCGATCACGATCACGTCGCCTTCGGCCACGTCGTCGATGAAGTCGCCGACCGTCCCGGCGGGCGTGGCGGCCGGGACGTACTTGACGGTGAAGGCGGGTCCGATGACGACCTGCTTGTAGTTGTCCAGCGGCGCAATGCCCAGGCACTGGCCCGGCAAGCCCAGCTTGTCCATCGCGTCCGAGACGCCTGGGGTATCCAATCCCTCGAAGAGACTGACGAGTTCCTTGTCTTGTGCGTTCATTTGCCGGCTCCTTGGTTGATGGCTTCGAATTCCTTGTCGTGCATAACTTCGGCGACCGAGCGGCCGGCGCGTACCGCCTGCACCATGGCGTCCTGGCGGCGCGAGATGCGCTCGCCCAGGTCGAGGACTTCCTTGATGCGCGCCGCCGGCACGAACACGGTGCCGCAGCGATCCGCGATCACGTAGTCGTCCTGATTCACCGTGACGCCGGCCATCTGCACCGGCTTGCCGGAATCGACCTGCACAACCCGGTTGCGCGCACTGATCATGGTCACGCCACGGCCATAGACGGGATAGCCGATGGATTCGCTGCCTTCGATGTCGCGGCTCAGGCCGTCGATCACCGAGCCGCGGATGTTCCGCGCCACGGCGGCGTTCGCCAGGATGTCACCCCAGCAGGAGATCCCGTCGACGCCGCCGGCGATGACCAGCACCCGTTCGTTGCTCGTGACCTCCGCGATGACGGGGGAGATCAAGTGCACGGTGGGCTTGGCGTCGGTCTTCGGGCCGAGCTGGATGGTGCTGGCGCGGCCCACGATCTTGGGACAGGCCCACAGCGGACGCAGTCCATAGGTGGCGCCGGGCAGTTGAAGGAAATCGAGCGCGTCGGAGACAGTGTTCGTGTCCAGCGCGGCCAAGCGAACAAGCAGGCAGGGAGGCGTCATGAAATAGCGGTGTGAAGCAATCGGAGCTCCACTTTCGTCCGATGCAATTCATCTGTAAATTCCGAATCTCGGAACCCATCCATACGATCACCCTATGACCCAGCCATGATCAACTTCCGCCTCATCCGCCATCTCTGGCTGTTCCTGATCGTGGCCGAGGAGAAGAACTTCAGCCGCGCCGCCAAGCGCCTGGGCATGTCGCAACCGCCTCTGACCGAGCAGATCCAGGTTCTCGAACAGTCGCTGAAGATGCGCCTCTTTGAGCGCTCACGGCGAGGAGCCCAGCTCACGCCGATGGGCGCGGCCATCCTGCCGGCGGTGCGCAAGTTCGCCGAGCAGCTGCAGCGGCTGGAACTGGCCGTGCAGGAGGCGGCCGCGGGGCAGACAGGCCTGCTCACCATCGGCGCCATCAGCTCGGCAATGGTGGATGTCCTGCCTGCACTCCTCGAGCAATTGAAGGCCGACCTCCCCTCGCTCACGGTGTCCGTGCGCGAGATCGACAGCGTGGATGCCATCCCCCTTCTGGAGAGCGGGGACATCGACCTGGCTTTCGCCCGGCTGGATGGGGACTTGGGCGGGGACATCGCGTCGGTGCCCCTCACCCAGGAACGGCTGTCGGTGGCCCTGCCCAAATCGCATGCGCTGGCGCAGTTGCCGAGGATTCGCCTGGCCTCGCTCGCGCAGGAAGCCTTCGTGATGTTCTCCCGCCAGGTCAGCCCGGTCTACTTCGACAGCCTCGTCGCTGCCTGCCTGGCGAACGGCTTCTCGCCGCGCGTGATCCACGAGGTCCGCTCGATCTCGTCCCAGGTCGCCTTCGTCGGATGCGGCCAGGGCATCGCGCTGGTGCATTCGTCCTTCAAGCGCCTGGCGCCGGAGAACGTCGTCTTCCGGCCCCTCAAGGAGCGCTTGAATGTCGTGACCACGGCCGTCGCATGGAGCAGCGCGCGTGCAAATCCGGTCGTCGACACCATCATCGCCAAACTGGGCGCCGTCTCGGCGTCCTCTCGCAAGGCCGCCGGGGCTAAAGACTCCTGAGCTCGCTGAATAGCCCGAGCTGCCGATTCAGACGCCCCGGTTGTTCGGGTTCCTGTAGGCCTCCTTGACGGCGTTCGGCATCGGGAGGTTGATGTTCGCTCCAGTCGGAGGCACTGGACGGGTGAACCACTTCGCATAGAGCTCATTGATCTCTCCATTCTTCATGAGCGAAGTGAGCGTCGCATCAACCAGCGCCTTGAACTGCGGATCGTCCTTGCGATACATGAACCCATAGGGCTCTTCTCGCAGACGCTCTTCAAGAATTTTGTACTCACCCGGATTGTTCGTTCGAGCGATCAAGCCCGCGAGCTGCACGTCTTCCACGATCATGGCCGCCGCGCGGTCGGAGGAAAGGAGCAGGAACGCATCTGCCGTGTCCTTCCCTGAGATCTCGTTGATCTCCAGCTTCTCGTTCTTGCGGTAAGCACGAAGCAGCTGGATCGAGGTGCTCCCGGTGACGGTGGCCACCGTCTTTCCCTCGAGTTGAGCCATGCTGTTGATTCCCGAGCTCTTCTTGACGGCGGCGGCCACGCTGGCCACGAAGTGCGTTGGGGCGAACTCCACCTGCTGCGCACGGGCGACGGTGTTCGTCGTCGTGCTGCACTCGAGGTCCACGGCGCCGTTCTGCACCAGTGGGATCCGGTTGGTCGGCGTGACGATGGTGTAGTGCACCTTCAGGTTCGGCATGCCCAGCTTGGCCTTCACCGCGTCGACAACCTTCACGCAAAGGTCGGCAGAGAAGCCGACCGGGTTGTCGTCCGAACTCAGCTTGTACGAGAACGGAAACGATGCCTCTCGTCCGCCGAGATTGATGACGCCTGTTTCCTTGATCTTCTGCAAGGTGTCCTTGGGCTGCGCATGCGCCGCGCCCAGTGCCTGCAGCCCCACGATGGCAACGACGGTGATGGCCTCGAGAAGTTTCATGACGGCTTTCAGAAGTGGTTGACTTACGGAGGAGCCTGTGCCCCTGCGGTCGACATTCTGAGATTTGATTGATGGAGTCATGAAATAGTTATTACTGATTGCTCCATCACGGATCGGCATCGGCATGCCGCCCTGGGCAGCAGAACGGCCGACGTTTTGACTATGCAGAAAACCGCGGCCGGGTTGCGTCATACCATCTAGCGGCACCGATCCCCCGCCCGCACAATTTCCGGCATGAACTGTCTGATCGTATTTGCGCATCCCGAGCCGGCATCCTTCAACGCAGCGCTCAAGGACCTCGCTGTTGGCGAGTTGGAGCGCCAGGGCCACACGGTCGTCGTCAGTGACCTCTACCGCATGGGCTGGAATTCGGCCCTGGGTCCTGCCGACTTCGCAGGCGAGCGAGCAAACCCCGACTACCTGGATCTCTCCAGGGAACAGGAGCATGCATTCGCGACCAACGCATACAGCGCAGAAGTCGCGGCCGAGCAGGCCAAGGTCGCAGCCGCCGACTTCATGCTGTTTCATTTCCCGGTCTGGTGGTTCTCTATGCCCGCGATTCTCAAGGGCTGGATCGACCGCGTCTTCAGCCGAGGCTTCGCGTACTCCGCGGGGCGCAAGTACGAATCCGGGCACCTCAAGGGCAAGCGGGCGATGCTTTGCATCACAACAGGGACGGCGCCCACCCTCTACGAAGCCAACGGCATCGACGGCGACCTTCACCATGTGCTCTGGCCCATCCACAACGGGATCCTGGGCTACACCGGCTTCACCGTGCTCCCACCCTTTGCCGCCTGGATGCCTGCGCGCGTGTCGGTAGCGGAACGCCAGGCCTACCTCGACGCGTTTGCCGAGCGCCTGCGCAGCATCGACCGGACCGAGCCGCTCTTCTTCCATCCTTGGAGCGACTACGACAAGTCGCAGCGACTCAAGCCCGGTGTCCTCGCTCGGTCTGGCGTGCAGTGGAACCCGCGCGCCGGCCAGACATTCGAGCAATCGGCGTCAGACTTCGCACAACGGCAGCGGCCGGCTCAGGCCTGATTTCGCTGTTCATCCATTTGCTCCCCTCGGTCATGCCATCAGCGAATTCAGGCCGCGTCGTTATTGTCGGCGGCGGCATCATTGGCAGCTTCTGTGCGTGGTCACTGCGCCAGGCCGGCTTCGCGGGATCGATCACTGTCGTGGAGAAAGACCCGACGTACCAGTACTCTTCGACAGCCCTGTCTGCCGCTTCGATACGCACACAGTTCGGGACACCCACGAATATCCAGATGAGCCTGTTCGGAGCTCACATGTTTCGCAACATCAAGGCCGTGTTCGGAGATGAGGCGGACATCGGATTCCAGGAAAAGGGCTACCTGATCCTTGGGCAGAGCGATCAGATCGCCGAGCGGGTGGCGGCTGCCGAGATGCAATGCGCCCAAGGTGCACGCATCCTCGCGCTGGACCCCGACGAACTCGGCGTGCGCTTTCCCGGAATCAGTTTCGACGGCGTCGGCATCGGGACGCTGGGCGTGCAGCACGAAGGCTGGTTCGATGCCTGGAGCCTGCTGTCCACGGTGCGTCGATCGGCGCGCCAGCACGGCGTCCACTACGTGCAGGCGGCGGTCGAGACGTTGGAGACGCATCACGCCAGGGTCGCCGGCATCGGGCTGTCGAATGGAGGGAAGATCTCCTGCGATTTCTGCATTCTGGCGGCGGGCGCGCTATCCGGCCGGTTGGTCGCGTCACTGGGCATCGCGCTGCCTGTTGTGCCCAAGAAGCGCACGGTGTTCTGCTTCAAGACGCCGTTCAGGCTGGAAAACTTCCCGATGCTGTTTGATTCAAGCGGTATCTGGGTTCGTCCTGAAGGGGCCGGCTACATCGGGGGCATCCAGCCACCGGCCGAGAAGGACGCGGACGCCGATGGGGATTTCGAGCCGCATCACGAGCTCTTCGAGGAACTCTTCTGGCCCTTGCTTGCCACCCGTATTCCGGCCATGGAGGAACTTCGGCTCCACCGTGCATGGGCGGGGCACTATGAAGTCAATACGCTGGACCACAACGGGGTCGTCGGCGCCCACGATGAACTCCGCAATCTCATCATGGCGACCGGATTCTCCGGCCATGGGGTCATGCATGCGCCAGCCGTGGGTCGAGGTGTTGCAGAACTGGTCACAACAGGAGAGTTCCGGTCCATCGACATGACCCCGTTGGGCTGGGGCCGAATTCGCAGTTCAACACCATTGTTTGAATCCATCGTCTACTAAGAGGAAGTCGAAATGAGGCTTGCAGGAAAAGTTGCTGTCGTGACAGGAGCTGCGCGCGGAATCGGGCGCGCGACGGCCGAACGTCTCTTGGCCGAAGGGGCCAAAGTGGTCGTCTCCGACGTCAACGTAGACCAGTTGCACAAGACGGCCGGTGAGATCGGCACGCCAGATGCCGTTCTGGCGCTACCCGCCGACGTTGCGAAGAAGAGCGAGGTGGTTCAGCTCGTCGAGGCGGCCGTCCAGCGCTTCGGCGCCGTCGACATCATGGTGAACAACGCCGGCATTGCGCCGGTGGTTGATTTTCTGGACGTCACCGAAGAACTCCTGGATCGCGTGCTGGACGTCAATCTCAAGGGCGCCTTCTACGGGACGCAGGCAGCAGGCCGCCAGATGATCAACCAAGGCAAGGGCGGCGTGATCATCAACATGTCGTCGATCAACTCCGGGCTGGCCAACCCCAACGTGGCGCCCTACGCCATCTCCAAGGGCGGCATGAACCAGGTAACTTCCACCGCGGCGGTGGCGTTTGCGCCCCATGGCATCCGTGTCGTGGGCGTCGGCCCCGGGACGATCATGACCGACATGGTGGCCGGGGCGTTCGTCAACAGCGCGGGCCGTCATGCGATCCTGTCGCGAACCCCGCTGGGCCGCTACGGCCAGGCATCGGAAATCGCGTCGGTCGTCGCCTTCCTCGCCAGTGACGATGCGTCGTACCTGACCGGGGAAACCGTGTATGTGGACGGAGGCCGGCGCGTGCTGAACTATGTCGTACCGGTCAAGGACTGAACCCATGTCGACCTTGTTCAACAAGTTTCACCACATCTGCATCGTGGTGTACGACATCGACAAGGCGCAAGCCTACTACGAGTCCATCGGCGTGGGCCCGTGGGTCGAATATCCGCCTCTGGTCGAGTATGAGGAGCTGGAGGTTCCCAGCAAGGCCGGCTTCCTGTCGCTCAAGTACAGGATCTGCAACCTGCCCGACGTTCAGATCCAGCTGTGTGAGCCTGGCGATGAACCCTCGCCCCAGCGCCTTCACCTGGACAGCAAGGGAGAAGGTGTCTTCCACATCGGCTTCGAGGTTGCGGACGCCGATGCCGCCGAGGCGCAGGCCAAAGGCGCGGGCCTGCCGGTGCTGATGCGCGGGCGCCGCGCCAACCGTACGGGCTTCACCTACTACGACTCGGCGCCGGGCGCGGGCGTCACGCTCCTCACGCGTGCAACGAATCTGCCCGGCAAGTGACGGCTGGCGACGTGTTTTCGCTGACACACGAAAAGCGGCGGTTCCGGCGCTGACGAAACAACTCGATGTGAAGGACGCAAGGATGCGGATCGATCTGAATTCCGATCTCGGGGAAGGCTACGGGCCTTGGGTCATGGGGGATGACGCGCTCATCCTGGACTGCGTCACCAGCGCCAACATCGCCTGCGGCGGTCATGCCGGCGACGCGGAAACCATGTACAGGACGCTGCGCATGGCCGCAGACCGTGGCGTCAAGGTCGGGGCCCATCCCGGCTATGCGGACCGTGAAGGTTTCGGCCGGCGCGTGATTCCGATGCAAGCCGCCGAGATCGGCAGGATGGTCGTGGCGCAGGTCGGCGCGCTCGCCGCAATGGCGCGATTGGCGGGCACGCGAGTGAGCTACGTCAAGCCGCATGGCGCGCTGGGCAATCTCGCGGCCGCTGACATGACGGTGGCGAAGGCCATCGTTTCCGTGGTGAAGTCCGTTGACCCGACGCTCGCGATACTCGCCATATCCGGCACGGAGCTCGAGCGCGCCGCGCGTGAGCAAGAAGTTCAGGTGTTCTCCGAGATCTTTGCCGATCGCGCGTACCTGCCCAACGGCCAACTGGTGCCGCGCAGCCAGACCGGTGCCATGCTGCATGACGCCAAGGAGGCCGCGGATCGCTTGATCGGCTACCTGAAAACCGGAAGGATGCCGGTGCTGGGCGCCGAGCCTATTGCGTTGAACGCCGACTCGATCTGCGTCCACGGCGACAGTGCCGGGGCCATCGAGATGACGAGACTCGTCCGGATGCGGTTGGAGGCCGAGGGTGTCACCGTGACCTCCTTTGTCGGCTAGCCGCTGGCGATGGATGGAGCCGTGGTGGGGTTTGGAGAGCCGCTGTTCAGGATCGCCCGATGCCCCGTCACTTCGCGCGCGCAGCAGCGCGGTACTGCTGTGGGGTGAACATGGTGGCAGCCTTGAACTGCCTCGAAAAGGCGCTGTGGTCGGTGTACCCACACTCTGTCGCGATGTCGGTGATGCTGTCCTGGCCGTTCTCCAGTTTGCGGCATGCGCGATCCAGCCGCATCCGCATCATGATCTGCTTGGGCGCCATGCCGAACACCTCCCTGCACAAGCGCTCCAGCGTATCCATTGACAGGTTCACGGCCACCGCAATCTCGCTGATCCGCAGGTTCTGTTGATCCGGGGCCTCCAGCATCTTCAGGAAGTCGAGTAGCCGCTTGTAGCTTGCGTGCTTTTCGTCGGGACGCGAAAGTATGCGCGACACGCCGACCAGCCCGACGACCTGCCCTGCCTTGTCCGACAAGGGAAACTTCGAGCTGAGGCACCACTGTCGGCGCCCATCCGCCGAGAAGAAAAGACGCAGCACGTCGACCACGGGCTTGCCGGTGCTGATCACTTCTCGGTCCTGCGTGAGTGTGGTCGGCCCGGTGAAGCCGAACAAGTCGTCCGAGGTGAGTCCGACCACCTCTTCCTTGCGCCTACAGCCGCTGTGGTTCAGCAAGGTACTGTTGACCACCAGGTACCGTGCCTCCCGGTCCTTGACGTAGAACAGGACGCTGGGAAGGTGGTCGAACATCTTCTCCAGGAGGGAGAGATCGAGCTTCATCTCGATCGCGCGCAGTAGGGTTTCCTTGTCCAGCATGGGTAGGGGCACCATCCAGGTTGATCGGATCCAATTTTGGATTCGAAAGTAAGACAGTGGCCCGTGAAGGTTTGGATACGAGGTCTTGTGATGGCTGACGAGTCGGCGAATGGCGTGCTTCTATTGTCTGCAGATTCAGTCACGAGCGCACCGCGTGACATGATTCTGACCGGGTCCCTCGGCTTAGGAGTCCAGCTCAAACAAGAGGCGCTGGCCAAGCGCTTCGGTGTCAGTCGCATCCCCGTTCGCGAGGCCTTGAAGCGGCTTCAGGCCGAAGGCCTTGTTCAGCATACCCCGCACCAAGGCTCCATCGTCGCGACCCAGTTCGTCCCCGAACTGCTTGAGACCCTGGACATCCGGATCGGCCTGGAAACGCGTGCTCTGAAGCTTGCGATCCCACTGATGAAGACAGCTGACCACAAGGCGGCGCGCGAGATCATGGCCAGGTACGACGCAAGCGACTCGCCTCTCGAGTGGGCGGAGCTCAACCTCGAGTTTCATCTGTGCTTGTACAGGGCCTGCGGGCGGCCCAGGCTTCTGAAAATGATCGAAGAGATCGTGCGCGGGATCGGCATTCACCTCCGCGCCCAGCAGTCGTACAAGGCCGGACGAAAGTCCCCCCATCCGAACACCGCGAGATCCTCAAGGCTTGCGTGGCTCGTGACAATCCCTTGGCCATCGAACTGCTGGAGAAGCACATCGAACACACGCAAAGAGCGCTTCAGGACGATTGATCCGAGAGCGCGCAGATGAACCTCAGGTCGCCGGCGCTCCCAAGAACTTTCCGCCCACCGCCCAATCCGACGGCTTCACGTCCTCGAACACGACGTGGACCGTTTCCGGTTTGCAGCCGCAGTGAGCAACCATCGATTGCGTGATCTCCTCGGCAACCTTCTGCTTTTGCTCCTGCGTTCGGCCTGCGGACAGTTCGATGCGAATCACGGGCATTGCTTTTCCTTCGCACTTCAGGGAGCGGCTTGACGAACTCTTGTCCGTGCTGTTGCAAGCAGGAACGAGGCGTCTGCCTGGTCAACGGCGCTATGAGCAGCGAGAGTCGTCAAGGCGAGAAGGCATCGAGCTCGCCCGAGGACGTTACGAAGAACTCCAGAGAATGGCGCGCTCTGCTGCCTGAGGCTTCGGGCGACGATTCAAACGCCCTTGTCTGTGGGATTCCTATACAGCGCCTTCGTCGCCGCGTTTCGCCAGCCTGGCGTGACCTTGGCAACGCGATATTACGGAATGCGCGATCGAATCGACGGCCGATTCTTGGGATGACCACGATTCGTTGTTCTTCTGGAATAGGATCGCGAAGCGTGCATCAGACTCGACCGTCTGCGTAGAGGGTGGCTCCGCACCGCGCAGCTCTTAAAGACCGGCGACGGTCGCGTGTATTCAACAAGTTTGGAAGGAAGCAACCTTGGGACTGCTTGATGGAATGCTTGGCAACGCAGCCAAGATCGACCCTGCAAAGATTCAGCAGGAGTTCAGCCAGATCCTGGCGAAAGGGGAAGTGGTCGAGCACGCCTACCAGCTCATCCGCGACTACTTCGTGTTCACCGACAAGCGCTTCGTCCTGGTCGACAAGCAAGGCATCACGGGAAGCAAGGTCGAATACCACTCCATTCCCTACAAGAGCATCACGCACTTCAGCGTCGAGACCGCCGGTACCTTCGATCTCGATGCCGAGCTCAAGATATGGATCTCGGGGACGGCCGCTCCGATCCAGAAGCAGTTCAACAAGAAGCTCAGCATCTACGAGGTGCAGAGCGTGCTTGCGAGCTACGTGCTCAGGTGAGCTGAGCCTCGCGGGACGGGGCGCCACGCTCCGACTCAGTCGGTGCGGCTGGCCGGCAGCACGATGGTCATCAGCAGCCTGGTGTCTTCCAGCGCATGCAAGCCGTGCGGCACGCCGCCAGCGAGGTACATCACCTGATCGGCCTCGAGCAGCTTCACGTTGCCGTCGAACTGCACCTCGACCCTTCCGCGCATGCACTGCAAGGTCATCGACGTCGAGACGGCGTGCGACGGGACCTGCTTGCCGGCCGGCAGCACCAGCCACATGATCTCGATGTCGCCGGCCTTCAGGAGTGCACAGGTCTCCGCCGCCTGCACGTCGAGCGCGCCGAGATTCACGACCTGACCGGATGATGCGTGGGGGAGTGCCATGCGGGGCAGTTTGGCAAGGTGGGCTTACGTTGTCCAGATGGGTCATACGTCGTGAGGCGCGTCCTGCGGCATCGCCACCGCGCGCAGCACCTGCATTGGTCCCACTGCGTGGACGCGGTCCAGTTCCTCTTGCGAACGCAAGAACAATGAGCCAGCGAAGCCGAGCCCGTTCACGGAGATCGATTCGAAGCACGCGCGCGAACGCGGCACGACGAGCATCCAGCCTCGGCGAATCAGCAGGTTGTAAGGTGCCGACTGAACTTCGCCCTCTTCGGCGGCGACAGCGGAAATGCCGCACCGATGAAGCAACTCGCGATAGAGGGCATGCAACTCGGGAGCCGTCGCTTGCGGCGCCAGACGTGCGAACGCATGCCTGAACGGCAGCGGCGAACCGCTGCCCAGCACCCGCTCCATCGGCACTTCGTCCGGGCTTTCGCGTGTAAGCGGGAGCGGCACAAGCTGCAGGTGCTTATGCCGCTGGCTGGCCCCGGCTTCGACGCCCCCGTTGTAGAAGCCGAGTCCATCGACCTCGCTCAGGCAGGCGATGAGCGCCGCGAAATCCTCAACGGTAAGGAGGCGCTCCTGGCGTTCGAAGCGGCGCGTGACGAGCAGCACATGGCCGGCAAGCAGTTGGAACTTGTTCAGCAGAATGTAGTGCGAAGGCGCGAGGTCACCTACGAACAGAGAACGGTCGTAGTCGCCGAGTGGATCCGTGGCCGCCGCGACATGGCGCGCCTTGTCCTTGCGCGCGAGGCTCGACACCGTGCGCACGACGAACCGGACGCCATCGCTGTCGAGGAGGATGGTCTGAGTCTCGATCGGCTGCAGTGCACCGTCTGCCAGGGCGCGCTGCCTTGCGTTTTGGACGACGGACAGGGAAAACATGCCGTCATTCTCGACCGTTCCGGGCAACGAGGCACGCCCAGGCACTAAGACTTGAATTCTTCCGCCGTGATACCGAGCTTGCGCAGCTTGTCGTGCAGCGTCTGCCGCGCGATCGCCAGCGCGCTGGCGGTGGCCGGCTGGTCACCCTGGTGCTTGCGCAGCGCCTCGACGATCACCGCCCGCTCGAAGGACTCGACCTGCTGCGGCAGTCCGCGCGGCAAGGCCGGCATGCCTTCGGCGTTGCCGCGCGCCTGCGTCAGGCGCTCGCCCAGCAGGCCAAGCACGAAGCGGTCGGCCACGTTACGCAGCTCGCGCACGTTGCCGGGCCAGGCGTAGGCCATCAGGTCGGCCACCTGCGCGCCGCTCAGGATCGGCGCGACGCGCTCATAGCGCGCGGCCGCCAGCAGCGTGAAATGCTCGAACAGCAGAGGGATGTCCTCGCGCCGTTCGCGCAGCGGAGGCAGCTCGATGAAGGCAACGCCGAGCCGGTAGTACAGGTCGGCCCTGAACTTTTGCTGGTCGCTCATATCCTTGAGGTCGTCCTTGCTCGCGGCCACCACGCGGCAATCGAAGGGAATGGCCTTGTTGGAGCCGATGCGCTCGATGGAGCGCTCCTGCAACGCACGCAGCAGCTTGATCTGCACCGCCATCGGCATGCTCTCGATCTCGTCGAGAAAAAGCGTGCCGCCGTTGGCGTATTCGAACTTGCCCACGCGCACGCGGTTGGCGCTGGTGAAGGCGCCGGCCTCGTGGCCGAACAACTCGCTCTCGGCCAGCGCCTCGGGCAGGCCGCCGCAGTTGAGCGGCACGAAATGCTGGCGCCGACGTTCGCTGTGCTCGTGCAGGCAGCGGGCGACGAGCTCCTTGCCGGTACCGGTTTCGCCGTAGATCAGCACGTCGGCCGAGGTCTCAGCCAAGGTCATCACGGTGCGGCGCACCTGCTGCATCTGCGCCGAGCGGCCGATCAGCACTGCCTGGATGCCGTGCCAGTTCTCCAGCGCATCACGCAGCGCGCGCACCTGCAGCGTGAGCTGCCGGCGCTCGATGGCGTGGCGCACGATGGCCACCAGCCGCTCGGAGCTGAAAGGCTTCTCGATGAAGTCGTAGGCGCCCTCGCGCATGGCCTGCACTGCCATCGCGATGTGGCCGTGGCCGGTGACCAGGATGACGGGCAGCTCGGCGTCGGCGTTGTGGAGTTCGATCAGCCATTCGGTGCCGCTCAGGCCCGGCAGGCGCACGTCGCAGACCACGATGGCGGGCACGCCGAAACCGATCTGCGCGCGCGCGCGTTCGGCGCTCGCGAAGGATTCGACCTCGAAACCGGCCAGGGTCAGCACCTGGGTCGTGCTGATTCGGACGTCTTCGTCGTCCTCAACCAGCAGCACCCGGATGGCAGGGGCTTCGCTCACTTTTTGATCACTCCTGTGGGGTGGGGGTAAGGATGGTGCGGATGGCGGCCGGCAGGTCGACCACGAAGCAGGCACCGCCGTCCGGCAGGTTGGCGGCACGCAGCGTGCCGTCCATGGCCCGCACCAATTGTGCCGAGATCACGAGGCCCAGGCCCAGCCCGGTGCCCGCCGGCTTGCTGGTGACGAAGGGCTCGAACAGGCGCGGCAGGATGTCGGGCGGAATGCCCGGCCCGGTGTCGCTCACGCGCAGGATCACGCGGCCGTCCTGCGGTCGCGCTTCCAGGCGCAGTGTGCGCCGCGGCGATGCCTGCATGGCGTCGATGGCGTTGCGCATCAGGTTGACGAGCACGCTACCCAACGCGGCCTCTTCGGCCATGACGCTCAGGGTGGCGGGCTGCACATCGACCTCGATGACGATGCCGTTCTTCCTTGAGGCTTCGGCGACGATGACCTGCGCGTCGGCCGCGACCTGCGCCATCGGCACCGGCGCGAGCGGCAGCTCGCTCTTGTGCGCGAAGGTCTTGAGCTGCGAGGTCAGGCGCGCCAGGCGATCGACCATGCCGCGGATGCGCTGCAGGTTGCCGCGCACGTCATCGAAGCGGCTCTTGTCGAGCAGGATGGCGGCGCTTTCCGAGAGGGTGCGCATCGCCGTGAGCGGCTGATTCAGCTCGTGCACCACGCCGGCCGACATCTGGCCCAGCGCCGCCATCTTGCCGGCATGCACCAGCTCGCCCTGAGCCGCGCGCAGCTGGGCGGTGCGCGCGACCACGGTCGACTCGAGGGAGTCGTGCGCCGCCTGCAGCGCGGCCTGGTTGGCCAGCTTCTGCCGCACGGCGCGGCGGCGCTGCCACAGCGTGACGGCGATCAGCAGCAGCACCGCCATCGCCAGGCTCGCTGTGATGGCCGCGTAACGTGCACCGACGCGCACCGGTGCCAGATCGTCGAGCACCACCAGCTGCCAAGGCGCCCCGCGCAGCGCGCGCGTCGAAGCGAGCTGATCCACGCCGTCGAGCGCGATGACCTGCACGTTGCGCGCCAGCGCCTCTTTCTGCGTCCACTGCAGCGGCTGCAGGCCGGCCTCGCCGTAGGGGCGCGAGCGCTGCACCTCAGCGCGCTGCGAAGCGTCGAGCGGCCACAGCGGCCGGAACTTCAGGTCCTCGCGGGTGGCGAGGATCACCACGCCGCGCTGGTCGATCAGCGCCACGTTGCCTGGCAGCATGCGCCAGGCGCGCTCGGACTCCTCGAGATTGACCTTGACGGCCACCACGCCGCGCGCGGGCTGGTCGTGGCGCAAGGCGTACGAGAGGTAGTAGCCGGGCTTGCGGCTGGTGATGCCGACGCCGTAGAAGCGGCCCCTGCCCTGCCCCAGCGCATCGATCACGTAGGGCCGGAACGACAGGTCCTGGCCGATGGTGGTGCCGGGCCGGTCCCAGTCGGAGGCCGCCAGCGAGGTGCCGGCGGCGTCGAGCACATAGAGCATCTCCGCGCCCGCGGTGGCGTTGACGCCGTCGAGGTAGCGGTTGACCGCGTCGCGCAGCCTCGAGTCCGACGGCGTGCCGAGCAGCGCCGGAACGATGGGCGTCATCTCCAGCAGCGCTGGCAGATACTCGAAACGGGCCAGGTCGGCATCGAGCCCGGTCGCGAGCATGTCGAGCCGGTGGTCGGCCGCCTCGCGCAGCCGCGCCAGGCCGTTCTGCATGGCGAGGTTATGGCCGGCGACGGCGGCCAGGGCCACCAGCGCCAGCGCGCCGCACCAGCGCGGCAGGCCGCGCCAGCGTCTTTGAGTGTCGGAAGGCAAGTCGAAGCGCCGGGCCGGCTCCCGTGAATTCATGAACCCGTTATTGCACAAGGCCGCGCGGGCCGCATCAGTGGCTGCCCGGTGGCGCGTGTCACGGGTGGTTTCATTCAGGCCCAGAGTCTGCTCAGGCATAGCGCAGTTCGCCAGTCTTGCCGCGGAAGACCCGGTAGGAGAATACGGTGTAGCCCACGATGGCCGGCACCGAGATGCACACGCCCACCAGGATTACCTTGAGCGCCGGTGCGCTGCTCGCCGCCTGCCAGATCGTGAGCTGGCCGATCACCACGTAGGGATAGATGCTGTAGGCCAGCCCCAGGAAGCCGAGTACGAACACCATGACCAGCAGCACGAAGGGCAGCCAGCACACCGGCCCGCGCACCATGCGCGTGTTCAGCAGGCCGCGCACGGCGAGCAGCGCCGCGCCGGTCATGAGCGGGATGGCGGCCAGCGCCAGGATCTCGGGCAGCGCGAACCAGCGCTCGCGCACCTCGGGGCTGATCCAGGGCGTGGCCATCGAGATCAGCAGCATGCCGCCGACCATCGGCGCCCAGGCGGTGCGTGCCCATTGCACGGCGCGCTCCTGCAGCGCACCCTCGGTCTTCATGATGAGCCAGGCCGCGCCCATCAGCACGTAGGCCATCGGCAGCGCCACGGCGATGGCGGCGGCGAACAAGGGATAGTTCCAGCCGGATCCGAAGCCGCTGATGTAGCGCCCGAGCATCCAGCCCTGCGCCACCGAGGCCAGGGTGGAACCCGCGAAGAAGAGCCGGTCCCAGGTGCGCTTGTGGCTGTCGCGCGCCTTCACTCGGAAGTCGAAGGCCACGCCGCGCAAAGTGAGGCCGACGAGCATCAGCGCCACCGGCAGGTAGAGCTCGCCCAGCACCAGGCCGTGCGCCTTCGGGAAGGCAACCAGCAGGATGCCCACGCCCAGCACCAGCCAGGTCTCGTTGGCATCCCAGAACGGGCCGATGGAGGCGACCATCACGTCCTTCTCGGCGTCGCTCGCGCGGTGCATGAGCATGCCCACGCCAAGGTCGTAGCCGTCGCTGACCACGTAGACCAGCATCGACGCGCCCATCAGCACCATGAAGATCACCGGCAACGCGGCGTCGAAGCTCATGCGCGGCCTCCTTCGGCCATCGGCGCGGTGATCGCGGTGATCGCGCCCGGCGGCGTCGCGGCCCGCTCGACGGCCTCGGTCGCCAGCACCTCGTCGGGCTTCTCGGCCATGTACTTGAGCACCGCGACGTACGCCACGATGAGCGCGAGGTACAGCGCGATGTAGAGCGCGAGCGTGAGCCCGATCATCGCGGGCGGCACCTTCGACACCACGTCGGCCGTGCGCACCAGCCCGTAGACGATGTAGGGCTGGCGGCCGATCTCGGTGACGTACCAGCCCGCCACCGTGGCTATCCAGCCCGAGAAGGTCATCCCCGCGAACAGCCACAGGAGCGCGCGCGGCAGCAGCGCCGGTTGCCAGCGTGCGCGGCGGTACAGCCACCAGCCGAGCCAGCTGGTCGCGAGCATCAGCACGCCCATGCCGACCATGATGCGGAAGGCGAAGAACATCGGCAGCGGCGGCGGATGCGCGCCGGCAAAGTCGTTCAGGCCGCGGATCTCGCCGTCGGCCTCGTGCGTGAGGATCAGGCTCGCGCCATTCGGCACCGCGATCTCGAAGCGGTTCCTGCGCGCCTCGGCGTCGGGAATCGCGAACAGCAGCAGCGGCACGCCGCGCCCGGTCTCCCACACGCCTTCCATGGCAGCAATCTTGGCGGGCTGGTGCTTGAGCGTGTTGAGGCCGTGCATGTCGCCCACGACGATCTGCACCGGAATCAGCACCGCCGCCAGCGTGAGCCCTACCCGCATCACGCGCGCCGCGCTGCGCTGTCCCACGCCGCGCAGCACCTGCCAGGCCGACAGGCCGATCAGCAGGAATGCGCAGGTCAGCGCGGAGGCCAGCAGCATGTGCACGAAGCGGTACGGAAACGACGGGTTGAACACCACCGCCGGCCAGCTCGCGACATGGAATTCGCCGTTCACGACCTCGTGGCCCGCGGGCGTCTGCATCCACGAGTTGAGAGCAAGAATCCAGAAGGCCGATAGCGTGGTGCCGAAGGCCACCATGAAGGTTGACAGCAGGTGCACGCGCTCGCCGACCTTGCCATGGCCGAACAGCATCACGCCGAGAAAGCCCGCCTCCAGGAAGAACGCGGTGAGCACCTCGTAGCCCAGCAGCGGCCCCGCCACGTTGCCGACGCGCTCCATGAAGCCCGGCCAGTTGGTGCCGAACTGGAAGCTCATGGTGATGCCGCTGACCACGCCGAGCGCGAAGGTCAGCGCGAACACCTTGGTCCAGAAGCGGTAGGCGTCGAGCCAGCCCTGCGCCAGCGGTGCATTGCCGCCGCCGCGCGTGCGCAGCCAGCGCCAGCGCAAGAACAGCAGCAGCCAGCCCAGTGCGATGCTGATCGTGGGGAACAGGATGTGGAAGGTGATGTTGGCCGCGAACTGCATGCGGGCGAGGATCAGGGCGTCCATCAGGTTCCTTTCGGGCCGGCGGCGGCGCGGCCGCCGCCGGCCTGGGTCATCGCTTCGCCGCCCCGCCCTGCTTCAAGGCTTCCGACATGCCGATGAGCACGCCGCTCACCAGCGCCGAGTAGCTGTCGATCAGCGCCTGCGAGGCGCGCAGGCCCATCGCGCGGCCGTCGCGCAGGCTCTTCTGCGTGTCTTCCATGAGCTGCTCGAGCGCCGCCGTGGCGCGCGCGCCGGTGCCGGTGCCCTTGCCCTGCATCGCCTGGAAGACGCCGCTCCACGGACCGTCGGCCGGCGCCGCCTTGCGCACGCTGGCGAACAGCGTCTCCTCCATCTTCTCGATGTCGGCGAGCGCCTTCTTGAGCTGCGTCTCGCGCAGGCTCACGCCCTGGTCGACCAGCTGTTGCAGCGCGCGCTGGTTGGCCAGCACGGCCTGCTCCAGCGCGCCGTCCATGCCGGCAAAGACCTTGCCGAGCAGGCCTTCCACATCGGGCGCGGGCAGCTTGCTGCCGGCCGCGCCGGCCGAGGCCGTCCTGGTGACCGTGCCCAACACCTGCCGGATGTTCGCCAGCGTGAGCTCGCGGCCCTGCAGCGCCTTGAGCGTGGCCTCGTGCACCGCCTTGCGCACGGTCTCGCCCTGCTTGGCGGAGGCCTCGGAGAACTTCTTGATCAGTGCGACCTGATCGATGCCGTTTTTGAGGATCATGGTCGTTTGCTCATTGCATGTGCTGGCCGCCATTGATGGCGATGTTGGCGCCGGTCACGAACGCCGCCTCTTCCGAGGCGAGGTAGATGATCAGGCCCGCCACCTCCTCGGGCTTGCCGAGACGGCCCACGGGGATGTGCGGCAGGATCTTGCTGTCGAGTACTTCCTTCGGAATGGCCGTGACCATCTTGGTGCCGATGTAGCCCGGCGAGATGGTGTTCACGGTGACGCCCTTCTTCGCCACCTCGAGCGCCAGCGCCTTGGTGAAGCCATGCACCCCGGCCTTGGCGGCCGAGTAGTTGGTCTGTCCGAACGCGCCCTTCGAGCCATTCACCGAGGACACGTTGATGATGCGGCCCCAGCCGCGGTCCACCATGCCGTCGGCCACCTGCTTGCTCATGTTGAACAGGCTGTCGAGGTTGGTGCGCAGTACCGCGTCCCAGTTGATGCGGTCCATCTTCTTGAAGGTCATGTCGCGCGTGATGCCGGCGTTGTTGACCAGCACGTCGACCGGGCCCAGCCGCTCCTGCACCTCCGACACGGCGCGCGCGCACGAGTCGAAGTCCGCCACGTCGCAGGGCACGGCCAGAATCTCATAGCCGCGCTGCGCCATCTGCGCCACCCACTCGGCATGCGACTTGTTGCCCGGCGAATAGGTCACCGCGAGCTTGTAGCCTGCATCGACCATCTTGGTGGAGATCGTCTCGCCCAGGCCACCCATGCCGCCGGTGACCAGGACCACTTGTTGCTGCTTCTCGCTCATCTGCATTCTCCTTGGTACGTTGTGTGACTAAGAAAATCGGTCAGGCGCGCTCGACGGCCAGCGCCACGCCCATGCCGCCGCCTATGCACAGCGAGGCCAGGCCCTTGTTGGCACCGCGGCGGCGCATCTCGTGCAGCAGCGTCACCAGCACGCGGCAGCCCGAGGCGCCGATGGGGTGGCCGATGGCGATGGCGCCGCCGTTGACGTTGATGCGGCTGGTGTCCCAGTCCATCTCGCGGTTGACCGCGCAGGCCTGCGCCGCGAAGGCTTCGTTGATCTCCATCAGGTCGAGGTCCTGCGCCTTCCAGCCGGCCTTCTTCAGCGCCAGCTGCGAAGCGGGCACCGGGCCCATGCCCATGAGCGACGGGTCCAGCCCTGCACTCGCGTAGGCGCGGATCACCGCGAGCGGCTGCAGGCCCAGTGCGGCGGCGCGCGAGGCCGACATCACCAGCACCGCGGCCGCGCCATCGTTCAGGCCCGAGGCATTGCCGGCCGTCACCGAGCCGGTCTTGTCGAAGGCCGGGCGCAGGCCGGCGAGCGCATCGGCGTTGGTCTTGCGGTTCACGAACTCGTCGGCCGCAAAGACGACGGGGTCCCCCTTCTTCTGCGCAATGCTGAAGGGCAGGATCTCGTCGTCGAAGCGCCCCGCGTCCTGCGCGGCCGCGGCCTTCTGCTGCGAGGCCAACGCCAGCGCGTCCTGCATCTCGCGCGTAATGCCGTACTTCTTCGCCACGTTCTCGGCCGTGGTGCCCATGTGGTACTGGTTGTAGACGTCCCACAGGCCGTCCACGATCATGGTGTCGACCAGCTTCCAGTCGCCCATGCGCTGGCCGTTGCGCGAATTGGGCAGCACGTGCGGCGCAGCGCTCATGTTCTCCTGGCCGCCGGCCACCACGATCTCGGCGTCGCCGCACTTCACGGCCTGCGCCGCCAGCATCACGGCCTTCAGGCCCGAGCCGCAGACCTTGTTGATGGTGAGGCCCGGCACGCCGACGGCCAAACCGGCCTTGATCACGGTCTGGCGCGCGGGGTTCTGGCCCGAGCCGGCCGCGAGCACCTGGCCCATGATCACCTCGGACACCGCATCGCCCGGCACGCCGGCCTTGGCGAGCAGGCCCTTCACCACATGCGCGCCCAGCTCGGGCGCGGCCGTGCCGGCGAGCGAGCCGCCGAACTTGCCGACCGCCGTGCGTTGCGCGGCCACGATCACGATATCGTCTGACATGAGAGTCTCCTTGGGGGTTGATGCGAAGGGAATGACGACGGCCCGGCTTCAGGCCGCCTTGGCTTTGACATAGCGCCCGGGGGCGGGCTCGATCACGGGAAAATCCGCGCTGCCCAACGCGCGGCGGGCGGCGACCTTCGCGCCAGCATGGGCGGCGAGCCAGTCGCTCCACGCGGGCCACCAGCTGCCGTCGATGCTTTGCGCGCCGTCGAGCCAGGCACCGGCGTCCGACGCGAGATCGCCGACCCAGTGGTTGCGCTTCTTCTTCGCGGGCGGGTTGATCACGCCCGCGATGTGGCCGCTGGCGCCGAGCACGAAACGCGTGTCGCCGCCGAGCAGTTGCGTGCCGGCATAGGCGGTCTTCCACGGCACGATGTGGTCGTCGCGCGAGGCGTAGACGAAGGCCGGCGCATCGACGCGCGATAGATCCACCGGCACGCCGCACTGCACCGTGCCGCCGGGTACGCGCAGCCTGTTCTCCAGGTAGGTGTTGCGCAGGTACCAGCAGTACATCGGCCCCGGCAGGTTGGTGTCGTCGCCGTTCCAGTACAGCAGGTCGAAAGCCGGCGGCGCGCGGCCCTTGAGGTAGCCGTTGACCACGTAGGGCCAGATCAGGTCGTTGGCGCGCAGCGCGGCGAACACGGTCGCGAGCTCGCGGCCCTTGAGCAGGCCGCCACGGCCGATGGTGGCTTCGCGCGCGGCCACCATGGCCTCATCCACCATCAGGCCCAGTTCTCCGGTGTCCGAGAAATCGAGCATCGCGGTCAGCAGCGTGACGCTGGCGGCCGGCGTTTCACCGCGCGCGGCGGCTACGGCGAGCGCGCTGCCCAGCAGCGTGCCGCCGATGCAGAAGCCCAGCGTGTTGACCTTGTCGGCACGGGCGATGCTCCGCGCGACATCGAGCGCCCGCAGCACGCCTTGCTCGACGTAGTCGTCCCAGCCCAGATGGCCCTGCTCGGCCGAGACATTGCGCCACGACACCAGGAAGACGGTGTGGCCCTGTTCGACCGCATAGGCAACCAGCGAGTTACCCGGCTGCAGGTCGAGGATGTAGAACTTGTTGATGCAAGGCGGCACGATGACCAGCGGGCGCTTGTGGACCTTCGCCGTGGACGGCGTGTACTGCACGAGCTGCATCAACTCGTTCTCGAACACCACGCTGCCGGGGCTGGTCGCGACGTTGCGGCCGACCTCGAAGGCCTCGTCGTCCGACATCGAGATGCGGCCCTTCGCCACGTCCGCCAGGAAAAGGCGCGCGCCTTCGAGCAGGCTCGCGCCGCCGGAATCGAGCGCGGCCTGCATCGCCTCCGGGTTGGTGGCGAGGCTGTTGGCCGGGTTCATGGCATCGACGACCTGCCGCAGCGCGAAGTCCATCTGTGCCTTGCCGCGTGCGTCGAACGGCGCCGCCTCCAGCGCATGGCGCATCAATGTGCCGAACTGCGTGTGCCCCTGCGACAGGCCCTGCTGCCAGGCTTGCAACCACGAGGTCGCATCGAGATCGGGTGAGGGTTGGGTCATGGCCGTGACTGCTCAATGGAGCTTGACGTGGGGTTCGGTGCGCCGCGTGATGAGGCGGGCGAGCGTGTCGAGCGAGACCTTGATGACGCCGTGCAGCGCCAGCTCGTGCATCTTGTAGAGCGACATGTACATGAGCCGCGCGAAGCGGCCTTCGATCATCAGGCTGCCGCCGACGGGCCCGCCCATCATGTTGCCGACCGTGCTGAATTCGCCGAGCGACACCAGCGAGCCGAAGTCGCGGTAGCGGTAGGGCTTGAGCGCCTTTCCGCCCATGCGCCGGCGGATCTGCGCCGCGACGTGCGAGGCCTGCTGGTGCGCCGCCTGCGCGCGCGGCGGCACCAGGCCGCCCTTGCCGTCGTTGGCCTCGGGCCAGTCGCAGGCCGCGCAGTCGCCGATGGCGAAGATGTCGGCATCGCGCGTGGTCTGCAGCGTCGGCAGCACCGCGAGCTGGTTGCTGCGGTTGGTTTCGAGTCCCGCGATGTCCTTCATGAAATCGGCCGCCTTCACGCCCGCGGCCCACACCACCAGCTCGGCCGGCAGCGTGCGGCCGTCGGCCAGGCGCACGCCCTCGGGCAGCACCTCCGCCACCTTGGCCGAGGTGTGCACGTCCACGCCCAGCTTGCGCAGGAGCGCCTCGGTGGCGGCCGACATGCGCGGCGGCAGCGCGGGCAGGACGCGGTCGGCGGCCTCGATCACGCTGACCTGGATGTCCTTCTCGGCATCCACGCGATCGAGCCCGTAAGCCACGACCTCGCGCGTGGTGCGATGCAGCTCGGCGGCCAGCTCCACGCCGGTGGCGCCGGCACCGATGATCGCCACGTGCAGCTGCTCGGGTCTGAGCGGCGCGGTCTGCGCGTGCGCGCGGATGCAGGCGTTGACCATGCGCTGGTGAAAGCGCTGGGCGTCCGCCTTCGACTCGAGCCGCAGCGCATGCTCGCGCACGCCGGGCGTGCCGAAGTCGTTGCTGAGACTGCCGATGGCGACCACCAGCGTGTCGTAGCCGAAGGCGCGCGCCGGCGTGACCAGCCGGCCCTCGTCGTCCATGTAGGGCGCCACATGCACCTCGCGCCGCTCGCGGTCGATGCCGGTGAGCTCGCCGAGCCGGAAGCGGAAACGATGCCAGTGCGCCTGCGCAAGGTAGTCGACCTCGTGTGCGCTCAGGTCCATGCTGCCCGCGGCGATCTCGTGCAGCTTGGGCTTCCACACGTGGGTGCGGTGCTTGTCGACCAGCGTGATGTCCGCCATGCCGCGCTTGCCCAGCGTATCGCCGAGGCGCGTGGCCAGTTCCAGCCCGCCGGCGCCGCCGCCCACGATGACGACTCGGTGCCTCTGCACGGGGCTGTTCATGGTTGGCTGCTCCGTACAGGCATGTGGTCGCTTCAGCGCGGCTGGGCCACGGGCATGTGGGTTTCGACCTGATCCAGCACTGCCTCGGGCGCGTCGGCCTCGGCCGGCGTCTCGTTGTCCAGGATGCGCTTCATGCGGGCGGCGTCCAGGTCGTTGGTCCACTTGGCGACCACCACCGTGGCGACGCCGTTGCCGATCAGGTTGGTCAGCGCGCGGGCTTCCGACATGAAACGGTCGATGCCCAGGATCAGCGCCAGGCCCGCCACCGGCACGTGCCCCACTGCCGACAGCGTGGCGGCCAGCACGATGAAGCCGCTGCCGGTCACGCCGGCCGCGCCCTTGGACGTCAGCAGCAGCACCAGCAGCAGCGTGATCTGTTGCGTCACCGTCATGTCGGTGTTGGTGGCCTGCGCGATGAACACGGCCGCCATCGTCAGGTAGATCGAGGTGCCGTCGAGGTTGAACGAGTAGCCGGTCGGGATGACCAGGCCGACCACCGACTTCTTGGCGCCCAGGTTCTCGAGCTTGGCCATCATGCGCGGCAGCACCGATTCGCTGGAGGAGGTGCCCAGCACGATCAGCAGCTCTTCCTTGATGTACTTGATGAACTTCCAGATCGAGAAGCCGTGCGCCCGCGCGATGCCGCCGAGAATGACGAAGATGAACAGCAGGCACGTGGCGTAGAAGGTCGCCATCAGCTGGCCGAGCTGCAGCAGCGAGCCGACGCCGTACTTGCCGATCGTGAATGCCATCGCGCCGAAAGCGCCGATCGGCGCCACCTTCATGATGTAGCCGACGATGACGAACAGGACGTGGGAGAACTTCTCGATGAAGTCGAACACCAGCGTACCGCGACCGCCGAACTTGTGCAGCGCGAAGCCGAACATCACGGCGAACAGCAGCACCTGGAGAATCTCGCCCTTGGCGAACGCGTCGACCACCGTGCTCGGGATCACATGCAGCAGGAAGTCGACCGTGCCCTGCATCTGTCCAGGCGCTGTGTAGGCGGCGATCGCCTTGGTGTCGAGTTGGCTCACGTCGATGTTCATGCCGGCGCCGGGCCGCACGACGTTGATGATGACCAGCCCCACCACCAGCGCAATGGTGCTGACGATCTCGAAGTACAGCAGCGCCAGGCCGCCGGTCTTGCCGACCTTCTTCATGTCCTCCATGCCGGCGATGCCGACCACCACCGTGCAAAAGATGATCGGCGCGATGATCATCTTGATGAGCTTGATGAAGCCGTCGCCCAGCGGCTTCATTGCCGCGCCGGTCTGTGGATAGAAATGGCCCAGCAGCACGCCGATGACGATCGCAGTGATGACCTGGAAGTACAGGGACTTGTAGAAGGGCTTGGATACGGGTTGGTGGTCCACGAATGTCTCCTAGAAAATTCAGACGCCGGCGGCATGCGCCTGCCGGTCGGCGTGGTAGCTCGACCGCACGAGCGGTCCGCAGGCGGCATGGGCAAAGCCCATGGCGTGCGCCTGCTGAGCAAGAGTTTCGAATTGCGCCGGAGCGACGTAGCGCGCAACCGGCAGGTTGCCGGGGCGCGGCTGCAGGTACTGGCCGACGGTGAGCATGTCGACGCCATGGCGGCGCAGGTCGCGCATCACCTCCAGCACTTCGTCGTCGGTCTCGCCCAGGCCCAGCATCAGGCCCGACTTGGTGGGCACGCCGGGGCAGCGCGCGCGGAACGACTGGAGCAGCCGAAGCGAGTGCATGTAGTCGGCGCCGGGTCGCGCCTGGCGGTACAGGCGCGGCACGGTCTCGAGGTTGTGGTTCATCACGTCCGGCGGGTCGGCCGCGAGGATGTCGAGCGCAACCTCGGCGCGGCCGCGGAAGTCGGGCGTGAGCACCTCGATTTGCGTGCCGGGCGACTGCCTGCGCACCGCGCGGATGCAGGCGGCGAAATGCGCCGCACCGCCGTCGCGCAGGTCGTCGCGGTCGACGCTGGTGATCACCACGTACTTCAGGCGCAGCCGAGCGACCGTGTCGGCCAGGTGCTGCGCCTCCTGCGGATCGGGCGGCTGCGGACGGCCGTGGGCCACGTCGCAGAAAGGGCAGCGACGCGTGCAGAGGTCGCCCAGCACCATGAAGGTGGCGGTGCCCTTGCCGAAGCATTCGCCGATGTTCGGGCACGAGGCCTCTTCGCACACGGTGTGCAGGCTGGCCTCGCGCAGCGTGCGCTTCACCTCGCGGAAGCTCTCGCTCTGCGAGACGCGCACGCGGATCCAGTCGGGCTTGGGCAGGGCCGGGCCTGCCTCGGCCACGCGGATCGGTATCCGGCGCGTCTTGGCGGCGCCGCGCTGCGGGCCATGGAGCACGATGTCGTTCATGGCCGTGCCGTCAGGACGCGCCGCGGTGCGAGTTGGCATCGACCACCGCCAGCGCCGTCATGTTGACGATGCGGCGCACCGTGGACGACGGCGTGAGGATGTGCACCGAGCGCGCGGCGCCCAGCAGGATGCCTCCCACCGTGATGCCGCTGCCGGCCGCCATGCGCAGCAGGTTGTAGGAGATGTTGGCCGCGTCGACGTTGGGCATGATGAGCACGTTGGCTTCGGTGTCCAGCGCCGAGTCCGGGAACTCGTGGTCGAGGATCGACTTGGACAGCGCCGCGTCGCCGCGCATCTCGCCTTCCACCGCGAGCTGCGGATCGCTCGCCTTGATGAACGCGAGCGCCTCGCGCATCTTCACGGCCGAGGCCGCATCCGAGCCGCCGAAGTTCGAGTGCGACAGCAGCGCCACGCTCGGCGTCACGCCGAAGCGGCGCACCTCTTCGGCCGCCAGCAATGTGATCTCTGCGATCTGCGCCGCATCGGGGTCGCGGTTGACGTGCGTGTCGCAGATGAAGAGCTGGCGTCCCGGCAGCATCAGCATCTGCATGGCGGCCATGGTCTTGGTGCCGGGGCGCAGGCCGATCACGTCGCGCACATGGCGCAGGTGATCGCCGTAGCCGCCCAGCGTGCCGCACAGCATGGCGTCGGCCCGGCCCTGGCGCACCAGCATCGCCGCGAGCAGCGTGCCGCGGCTGCGCATCTCGGTCTGCGCCACCAGGCGCGAGACGCCGTCGCGGCGCTTGAGCTGGTAGTAGGCCTCGGCGGCGTCGCCGTGCACGGCGGGGTCGAGCAGGTCGACGGCCTCGCAGTCGGTGCCCAGCGCAAGGCGCAGGCCGTACTGCGCGATGCGCTCGGCGATCACCTCGGGGCGGCCCAGCAGCAGCGGCCGCGCCAGGCCTTCGTCCACCACCACCTGCGCGGCGCGCAGCACGCGCTCGTCCTCGCCCTCGGCGTAGACCACGCGCTTGGGCGACTGCTTGGCGGCTGCGAACAGCGGCTGCATGCTGCTGCCCGACTGGTAGACGAACTGCGACAGGCGCTGGCGGTAGGCCTTCATGTCGGCGATGGGCCGTGTCGCCACGCCGCTGTCGACCGCGGCCTGCGCCACCGCGGGCGCGACCGCCTCGATCAGGCGCGGGTCGAAGGGCTTGGGGATCAGGTAGTCGCGGCCGAAGCGCAGGCCGAGCGCGCCGTAGGCCTGCGCCACCACTTCGGGAATCTCGGCATGCGCGAGCTCCGCGATGGCGCGCACGGCGGCAAGCTTCATCTCCTCGTTGATGGTGGTCGCGCCCACGTCGAGCGCACCGCGGAAGATGAACGGAAAACACAGCACGTTGTTGACCTGGTTCGGATAGTCCGACCGGCCGGTGCCGAGGATGGCGTCGGGGCGCACGGCCAGCGCGTCTTCCGGCAGGATCTCCGGCGTCGGGTTGGCCATGGCGAGGATGATCGGATCGCGCGCCATCTCCTTCACCATCTCCGGCTTGAGCACGCCGCCGGCCGACAGGCCGAGGAAGATGTCGGCGCCGCCGATCACGTCGGCCAGCTTGCGCGCCGAGGTGTCCTGCGCATAGCGGGCCTTGTTCGGGTCCATCTGCTCCTTGCGGCCGGTGTAGACCACGCCCGCGCTGTCGGACACGTAGATGTTGTGCAGCGGCAGGCCGAGGCTCACGATCAGGTCGAGGCAGGCCAGTGCCGCCGCACCGGCGCCCGAGGCCACCAGCTTCACCTCGCGGATGTCCTTGTTCACGTGCCGGAGCGCGTTGAGGATGGCGGCGGCCGCGACGATGGCGGTGCCGTGCTGGTCGTCGTGGAAAACCGGGATCTTCATGCGCTCGCGCAGCTTCCGCTCGATGTAGAAGCACTCGGGCGCCTTGATGTCTTCGAGGTTGATGCCGCCGAAGGTGGGCTCCATGCGCGCGATGGTGTCGATGAGCGCGTCGGGGTCGGTCTCGTCGAGCTCGATGTCAAAGACGTCGATGCCGGCGAACTTCTTGAACAGGCAGGCCTTGCCTTCCATCACCGGCTTGCCGGCCAGCGCGCCGATGTTGCCGAGTCCCAGCACCGCCGTGCCGTTGGTGATGACCGCCACCAGGTTGGCGCGCGAGGTGAGATTCATGGCCTCGGCCGGGTCGCGCGCGATCTCCATGCAGGCGTCGGCCACGCCGGGCGAGTAGGCGAGCGCAAGATCGCGCTGGGTGGCCATCGGCTTGGTCGGGTTCACCGAGATCTTGCCGGGCGTGGGAAAGCGGTGGTAGTCGAGGGCAGCTTCGCGCAGGTTGTCGGACATGGTTTTGTCTCCGTGTGTCTGTCTGTACCGAGGGTGTCTTGATCAGCGCGAGGCGAGCGCGCAGGCGTCGCCCAGCCAGCCGTGCAGGCCGCACAACAGCGCTTCCGGTTGATCCGCGTGCACCCAGTGGCCGGCCTCGGGGATGTGCTCCAGCTGCGCGCCGGGGAACATCGCCTGGATGCGTGGAAGCGAATCGGGTCGCACGTAGTCGGACTCCGCCGCCGCGAAGAACAGGGCCGGCCCGTCGTAGCGTTCGCGCAGCAACTGTTCCGGGAACCCGCAAAGGTCCGGCATGCACAAGGCCGTCGCCATCAGATTGAGCCGCCAGTCGAAACGCTCGGTCTGGCGCCGCAGGTTCTGCATCATGAAGTCCACAGGTGCGGTGCCGCCCAGACCGTCCAGCAGCGCCTGGCTGATCCGCCGGCGGCTTGCCGCGGCAGCGGTGTCCAGGCCTCGCATGGCGGACACATGCGAGGCGAACTGGTCGGCATAGCACTCGGGCGCGATGTCGATCACCGCGACGCCGCCAATGGCTTTTGGGTGGCCGAGCGCCAGGGCCATGGCGGTCTTGCCGCCCATGCTGTGGCCGACGACGAACGGCCGCTCCAGCTGCTCTCTTTCGATGAGCGCCAGCACGTCGAGCGCCATGTCGGTGTACGACATGGTCTCGGCCCACGGCGAAGCACCGTGGTTGCGGGCATCGGGCAGGTAGACGCGGTAGCCGGCGGCCAGCGACTGGGCGATCTGCGTCCAGTTGCGGCCGGCGCCGAACAGGCCGTGCAGGATCACCATGGGAGGCCCCGATCCGAGTGCCTCGAAGGCAAGTTGAACTGGCATGGCAGCGCGTCCTACTTCTTCTTCACCGGCGGCAGATCGGTGCAGACGCCCTCGAACAGCTCGGCCGCCATGCCAATCGATTCGCCCAGTGTCGGATGCGGATGGATGGTCTTGCCGATGTCGCCGGGCTCGCAGCCCATCTCGATGGCCAGGCACAGCTCGCTGATCAGGTCGCCCGCATGCGTGCCGACGATGCCGCCGCCGACGATGCGGTGCGTGGCCTCGTCGAACAGCAGCTTGGTGAAGCCTTCGTCGCGCCCGTTGGCGATGGCGCGGCCCGACGCCGCCCAGGGGAACACGGCCTTGCCGACCTTCAGGCCCTCGGCCTTGCACTGCTCCTCGGTCTTGCCGGCCCAGGCCACCTCGGGGTCGGTAAAGGCCACCGAGGGGATCTGCCGCGCATCGAAGAACGCCGCTTCGCCGTGCGCCGCCTCGGCCGCCACGTGGGCCTCGTGCACGGCCTTGTGCGCGAGCATGGGCTGGCCGACGATGTCGCCGATGGCGAAGATGTGCGGCACGTTGGTGCGCATCTGGTTGTCGACGTCGACGAAGCCGCGCTCGGTGACGGCCACGCCGGCCTTGTCGGCGCCGATCTTCTTGCCGTTGGGACTACGGCCCACGGCCACGAGCACGAGGTCGTAGACCTGGGCCTCCTTCGGCGCCTTCTCGCCTTCGAAGCTCACCTCGATGCCAGCCTTGGTGGCCTTGGCGCCGACGGTCTTCGTCTTGAGCATGACGCGGTCGAAGCGCGGCGCGTTGAACTTCTCCCACACCTTGACGAGGTCGCGGTCGGCGCCCTGCATCAGGCCGTCGAGCATTTCGACCACGTCGACGCGCGTGCCCAGCGTCGAGTACACCGTGGCCATCTCCAGCCCGATGATGCCGCCGCCGACCACCAGCATGCGCTTCGGAATGCTCTTGAGCAGCAGCGCGCCGGTGGAGTCGACGACGCGTTCGTCCTCGGGCATGAAAGGCAGCTCCACGGCCTGCGAGCCCGCGGCAATGATGGCCTTGGCGAACTTCACCACCTTCTTCGCGCCGCCCTCGCCCACCACCTCGACATGGTGCGGATCGAGGAAGCTGCCGACACCGGTGACGACCTCGACCTTGCGCGCCTTCGCCATGCCGGCCAGGCCGCCGGTGAGCTTCTTGACGACACCGTCCTTGAAGCCGCGCAGCGCGTCGATGTCGACCTCGGGCGCGGTGTACTTGATGCCGTGGTGGCCCAGCAACTTGACTTCGTCCATCACGCTTGCGGTATGCAGCAGTGCCTTCGACGGAATGCAGCCAACATTGAGGCACACGCCGCCGAGCGTGGCGTAGCGCTCCACGAGCACGGTCTTCATGCCGAGGTCCGCGCTGCGGAAGGCGGCCGAGTAGCCACCCGGGCCGGCGCCGAGCACGAGCACCTCGCACTCGATGTCGGCCTTGCCGGCGTAGCTGCCGGCCGTGGGCGCGGGTGCGGCGGCAACGGGAGCCGCCGCGGCGACAGCGGCGGCCGGCGCCGCTGCAGGCGCGGCCGCCGATGCCTCCACCACCAGGATCACCGAGCCTTCGCTCACCTTGTCGCCGAGCGCGACCTTCAGTTCCTTCACCGTACCCGCATGGCTCGACGGAATTTCCATCGAGGCCTTGTCGGACTCCACCATGATCAGGCCGGTATCGACCGCGATGACCTCACCGGGCTTGACCAGCAGCTCGATGACCGCGACATCCTTGAATTCGCCGATGTCGGGGACCTTGACTTCCACCATGTGTGCCATTTGGGAGCTTCCTTCAGAACAGCACGCGCCGCAGGTCGGCGAGCACGTTGGCGAAATAGACGTTGAAGCGCGCAGCGGCGGCGCCGTCGATCACGCGGTGGTCCCACGACAGCGAAAGCGGCAGCGTGAGGCGCGAGGTGTAGGTCTTGCCGTCGGAAGAGTGCTGCTTCCAGTAGCTCTTGCACACGCCCATGATGGCGACTTCGGGCGCGTTGATGATCGGCGTGAAGTAGATGCCGCCGATGCCGCCGAGCGAGCTGATGGTGAAGGTGCCGCCCGACATCTGGTCGGGCTTGAGCTTGCCGTCGCGCGCGAGCTTGGCAAGCTCGCCCATCTCCTTCGCGATCTCGGGCACGGTCTTGCGATCGGCATCGCGGATCACCGGCACCATGAGGCCGTTGGGCGTGTCGGCCGCGAAGCCGATGTGCCAGTAGTTCTTGAGCACCAGCGCATCGCCATCGAGGCTGGCGTTGAACTCCGGGAACTTCTTCAGCGCGGCCACTGCCGCCTTCATCATGAAGGGCAGCATGCTGATCTTCACGCCCGACTTTTCCAGCTCCTTGTTCATCTGCACGCGGAAGGGTTCGAGCTCGGTGATGTCGGCCTCGTCGTGCGTCGTCACGTGCGGAATGACGACCCAGTTGCGGTGCAGGTTCGCTGCGCTGATCTTCTTGATGCGTGACAGCTCCTTGCGCTCGGTCGGGCCGAACTTGGCAAAGTCGACCTTGGGCCAGGGCAGCAGGTCGATGCCGCCGACGCCACCGCCTGCAGGGGCTGCTGCGGCCTTACCGGGCGCTGGCGCTGCGGCAGCACCCTTGGCGAAGGCCTCGACGTCCGCGCGCACGATGCGGCCGTGCTCGCCGCTGCCCTTGAGCTTGCCCAGGTCCACACCGAGTTCGCGTGCGAGCTTGCGCACGGCCGGACCGGCATAGGCGAGCGCAAATGTGGCCTCGTCGATCGCGGTGCCGGTGGACGCAACCGCTTGGGCAGCCGCGGCAGCGGCAGCCGCAGGTGCGGCCGTCGCGGCGGCGGACGCTGCCGGTGCCGCTGCCGCGGACGCTGCGGGCACCTCGCCGGTCGCCAGCGTCAGGATCACCGAGCCCTCGCTGACCTTGTCGCCGATCTTGATGCCGATGGCCTGCACCACGCCGGACAGCGGCGCAGGCACGTCCATCGTCGCCTTGTCGGATTCGAGCGAGACGAGCGGGTCCTCGGCCTTCACCGTGTCGCCGACCTTCACGAAGATCTCGATGACGGGCACGTCCGTGAAGTCGCCGATGTCGGGCACGCGCACCTCGGCCACCCCGGCCGGCGCGCTGGTGGCGGACGGCGCGGCGCTCACGCTGGGCTTGGCGGCTTCGGCGGGAGCGGGCGCAGCTGCGCCGCCCTCGGCCTTGAACGTCATGATGACGCTGCCCTCGCTGACCTTGTCGCCCAGCTTCACGGCAATGGACTCGACCACGCCGCCGCGCGGGGCGGGCACATCCATCGTGGCCTTGTCGGATTCGAGCGAAACCAGCGGGTCCTCGGCCTTCACCGTGTCACCGGGCTTCACGAAGATCTCGATGACGGGCACGTCGCTGAAGTCACCGATGTCGGGAACCTTGATGTCGATTGCGTTGCTCATGTTCTGCCTTGCCTCAGACGGTCCAGGGGGCGGCGCGCTCGGCTTGGAGCCCGTATTTCTCGATGGCCTCGGCCACCACGGTGTGCTTGATCACGCCGTCGTCGGCCAGCGCCTTGAGCGCGGCCACCACCACGTGCCAGCGGTCGACCTCGAAGAAGCGGCGCAGCTTGCGGCGGTAGTCGCTGCGGCCGAAGCCGTCGGTGCCCAGCACGGTGTAGCGCCGGCCCGCGGCCTGCACGTACTCGCGCACCTGGTCGGCGTAGTTGCGCATGTAGTCGGTGGCCGCGATGACGGGGCCGTCGTGGCCGTCGAGGCATTGCTCGACATGGCTCCGGCGCGCGGGCTGGGTGGGATGCAGGCGACTCCAGCGTTCGGCGGCCATGCCGTCGCGGCGCAGCTCGTTGTAGCTGGTGGCGCTCCACACGTCGGCCGCGATGCCGAAGTCGCTCTTGAGCAGCTCGGCCGCGAACATCACCTCGCGCAGGATGGTGCCGCTGCCCATGAGCTGCACGCGGTGGCCTTTCTTCGGCGTCTTGCCGCCCTCGCTCAACTGGTAGAGGCCCTTGAGAATGCCCGCCTCGCTGCCCTCGGGCATGCCGGGGTGCGGGTAGTTCTCGTTCATGAGGGTGATGTAGTAGTACACGTCCTCCTGCTCGGCGTACATGCGCCGCATGCCGTCGCGCACGATGGCCACCACCTCGTAGGCAAAGGTCGGGTCGTAGGAGACGCAGTTCGGGATCGTGCCGGCCAGGATGTGGCTGTGGCCGTCCTCGTGCTGCAGGCCCTCGCCGTTGAGCGTGGTGCGCCCCGCGGTGCCGCCGAGCAGGAAGCCGCGCGCACGCATGTCGCCGGCCAGCCAGGCCAGGTCGCCCACGCGCTGCAGGCCGAACATCGAGTAGTAGATGTAGAACGGAATCATCGGCACGTTGTTCGTGCTGTACGAGGTGGCCGCGACGATCCAGCTGGACATCGCGCCGCCCTCGTTGATGCCTTCCTGCAGCACCTGCCCGTCCTTCGACTCGCGGTAGTACATGAGCTGGTCGGCGTCCTGCGGCTTGTAGAGCTGGCCGAGCGAGGACCAGATGCCGAGCTGGCGGAACATGCCCTCCATGCCGAAGGTGCGCGACTCGTCGGGCACGATGGGCACCACGTGCTTGCCGATGGCCTTGTCCCGCACCAGCGTGCCGAGCATCTGCACGAAGGCCATGGTGGTGGAGATCTCGCGCTCGCCGGTGTCCTTGAGCAGGCGCTCGAAGGTGGCCAGTGGCGGAATCTCGAGCGCGGTCGACTTGCGGCGGCGCTGCGGCAGGTAGCCGCCGAGCGCGGCGCGGCGCTCGCGCAGGTACTTCATCTCGGGGCTGTCTTCGGCGAGCTGGATGAAGGGCACGTTGGGCAGCTCTTCATCGGACACCGGGATCTGGAAGCGGTCGCGGAAGCCGCGCAGCGCGTCCTGCGTCATCTTCTTGGCCTGGTGCGCGATCATCTGGCCCTCGCCCGATTCGCCCATGCCGTATCCCTTCACCGTCTTGGGCAGGATCAGCGTGGGCTGGCCCTTGTGCCTGACTGCGGCGGCGTAGGCGGCGAACACCTTCTCCGGGTCGTGGCCACCGCGGGTCAGCGCCCATATCTGCTCGTCGCTCATGTCGGCGACCAGGGCCTTCGTCTCGTCGTACTTGCCGAAGAAATGCTCGCGCACATAGGCGCCGCTCTTGCTCTTGAAGTCCTGGTACTCGCCGTCGACGCACTCTTCCATGCGCTGCAGCAGCTTGCCGCTCTTGTCCTTGGCGAGCAGCGCGTCCCAGCCGCTGCCCCAGAGCACCTTGATGACGTTCCAGCCGGCGCCGCGGAACACGCTCTCGAGCTCCTGCACGATCTTGCCGTTGCCGCGCACCGGGCCATCGAGGCGCTGCAGGTTGCAGTTGATGACGAACACGAGGTTGTCCAGGCTCTCGCGGCCCGCGAGCGAGATGGCGCCGAGCGATTCGGGCTCGTCCATCTCGCCGTCGCCCATGAAGGCCCAGACCTTGCGCGGCGCTGTGTCGGCGAGGCCGCGGCCGTGCAGGTACTTGAGGAAGCGCGCCTGGTAGATCGCCATCAGCGGGCCCAGGCCCATCGAGACGGTGGGGAACTGCCAGAAGTCGGGCATGAGCCAGGGGTGCGGGTACGACGGGATGCCGCCACCATCGGCCTCCTGGCGGTAGTTGAGCAGCTGCTGCTCGCTCAGGCGGCCTTCGAGGAAAGCGCGCGCGTAGATGCCGGGCGAGCTGTGGCCCTGGATGAAGAGCAGGTCGCCGCCATGCGTGTCGGTGGCGGCATGCCAGAAATGGCCGAAGCCAATGTCGTAGAGCGTGGCCGCCGACTGGAAGCTCGCGATGTGGCCGCCGAGTTCGGACGAGTCCTTGTTGGCGCGCAGGATGATCGCCATCGCGTTCCAGCGGATGATGGAGCGCAGGCGGTGTTCGATCTCGCGGTTGCCGGGAGACTTTTCCTCCTTCTCGGGCGGGATCGTGTTCTTGTAGGCCGTGTTCAGCGAACGGGGCACGTACACGCCGTCGCGGCGGCCCTCGTCGACGAGGCGATTCAACAGAAAATTCGCGCGCTCGCTGCCGCGGTGTTGTTGAACCGCGCCAAGCGCGTCGATCCACTCGCCAGTTTCCGTGGGGTCAAGGTCACCCATGGTGCTCATCGGTTTGTCTCCTGTGTCATGGCCAGGATCCGCATCGGGCGACGCGGTCGGCCTTGGTACAGAGCAATCGATGTGCCACGCGGCGCGCGGCGCGCAAAGCACGCTAAGCCGTTGATTTCATGAGGGATGAGCTGAGGATGGGGCGGGTGCTCTGCCGATGATCCGGATGCGGAGCGAAGATGCCGTCCGAATCGCCGGACCGGTGATCCGGGCAAACCCTGGGGTCGCTCAGGCGTGCGAGACGGAGATCGCCGTGCTCCATCACGCCGCGGTCAGCATGCGGATCAGGGCGACTTGGCGGCTAGCGCCGCGGAAAGCGCTTGATCATGCTGAGTCCCAGCGAGGTGATGGCGATGACAGTGGCCGGCGGCTGGTTGAAGCCGTCCAAGGTCCGCACGGGTTTGGGGATGGACGCCTTGACGTGACCCGCGAGGCTCAGCACGCGCACGGCATCGACGTCCGAACCGTGGTTGACGGCGACCGGCAGATCGTGTTCTGCCAAACGATGAAGCAGGATGATAGGCACCCGGCGAGTATGCCGGCTCGCGGCGTCAGGTCTGCGACAGGCTTGTAGGCGAATACAGGAGGCAACGCGCGTCGATGCCTGACTGCCGGCCCGCCGCAAAGGCCGGTAGGCGCCGGCAAGCGCTGACGACGCGGAGCGTATAGGCTTGGCCCATTTTTTCTGCGGGCCGATCCCATGCACGTTCAAGAAGCTGTTGCGAGCCGCCATTCCATCCGGGCTTTTCTGTCGACGCCGGTCGACGGCGAGACGATCCGCCGCGTGCTGACGGCCGCCGCTCGCGCGCCTTCCGGCGGCAACCTGCAGCCCTGGCACATCGACGTGCTCGCGGGGGACGCGCTGGCCGAACTCAGGCAGCGCATGCAGGCGCGGCTCGCTGCCGGCGAAACGGAGCCCGCCGCTTACGACATCTATCCCAGAGAGCTGAGCTCGCCCTGGCGCGAGCGGCGCTTCCAGGTCGGCGAGGCGATGTACGCGCGCCTCGGCATTCCGCGCGAGGACAAGGCGGCGCGGCGGCGCTGGTTTGCCAACAACTACGGATTCTTCGGCGCGCCGCTCGCGCTGTTCTGCTCGGTCGATCGCTCGATGGGCCCGCCGCAATGGTCGGACCTCGGCATGTACCTGCAAACCGTCATGCTGCTGCTGCGCGGCGAAGGGCTCGACAGCTGCCCCCAGGAGTGCTGGGCCATCTACCCGGACACGGTCGCGAGCGTGCTGCGACTGCCGCCCGAACGCATGCTGTTCTGCGGCATGTCCATCGGCCACCGCGATCCCGAGCATCCGGTGAACGCGCTTGTCAGCGACCGGGCGCCCGCCGACGAGTGGCTGCGCTTCCACGGCTTCTGACGCAGCCGCTCAGGGCGCGGGCACGAAGCGCGGCGCTCGCCGCTCGATGTTGGCACGCACGGCCTCGGTCTGGTTGGCGCTGCCGACCAGCGCCTTCTGCTCGACCGATTCGGCCAGCAGCAGGTCGGCGGCGCTGTGCGCCATTGCCGCGTTCAGGAGCCGCTTGCCGGCGCGGATCGCGTCGGGACTCTTCTGCGCGATCTCGTGCGCCATCTGCAAGGCATCGGCCAGCGGATCGGCCGACACCCGCGTCGCGAAGCCGAGCGCCACCGCCTCCTCGCCCGAGAAGATGCGGCCGGTGAAGGTGAGCTCGCGCACCACGTCGGTCCGCGCCAGCTCGCGCATCAGCACCATGCCACCCATGTCGGGCACCAGGCCCCACTTGATCTCCATCACGGACAGCTTGGTGTCGGGCGCGACGAGCCGCACATCGGCACCCAGCGCGACCTGAAGGCCGCCACCGAAGGCCACGCCGTGCACCGCGGCGATCACCGGCACCGGCACTTCGCGCCAGACCATCGCCACCTGCTGCGCGGCGTTGGCGATGCCGTGCGTGCGCGCGAGCAGGTCCGCAGCGGCGCCTGACCCGATGACACCGCTCGCGCCGCCCTGCCCCATGCGCTCGAAGGACTGCATGTCGAGCCCGGCGCAGAAGGCCTTGCCGCGGCCTGCAAGGACCACCGCGCGCACGCGCGTGTCGTCGCTAAGCCGCGTGCCGGCATCGATCAGCGCATCGAACATCGCGGGGTCCAGTGCGTTCATCTTGTCGGCGCGCGAGAGCTGGAGTTCGACCACGCCATCGGCGTGGCGGATCGATTCGATGCGGTCGTTCATTGGATGTCTCCGGGTTGGATCGACGCAAGTATCGGCGCCCGGCGATGATGGCGCCTGTCGCGCAGCCAACAGTACAGTCCATCCAGGAGGAATGCCCATGGCCATCCGCATCGTTCGCCTCGGCTCCGAACGCGCACCCGGCGAGGGCCTGCGCATCGGCACCGTGCGCCGCCCGCCGCGCGGCGTGCCGAAGACCGAGTTCGCCTCGCAGAACTGGTACGACGTCTGGTACCCGAATCTCGCGCCCTCGGTCGAGACCATGAAGATCGCTCAGGCCGCCGAAACGCCGGCTCAGTGGGCGGCCTTCGGCCGCAAGTTCAAGAGCGAGATGGCCGAGGCCGACGCCAGCCGCAGCCTCGACCTGCTGGCCGCGCTGTCGCACCAGAGCGCGTTCTCGATCGGCTGCTATTGCGAAGACGAAGCGCATTGCCACCGCTCATTCTTGCGCGAGTTGCTGGCCGAACGCGGGGCCGACATCGCCAAGGACTGATCCGGCCGCCGCCGGGCCGCCCCAAGGCGGCCGGGCCTCCCCCCCGGGGGGGTGGAGTTACACGCAGCGAAGCGGAGTGAAAAGCCGGGGGGCCTTATCTTTGCGCCTTGTCCTTCTGGTTCTGCGCCTCGATGCGCTCGCGCGCCTCCTGCCAGTCGGCATCGCTCCACTGCCGCAGCTCGTAGAAGTTGCCGCCGGTCGCCAGCGCGTTGCCGCCGTCCATCATGATGCTTTGGCCGGTGAGCCAGTCGCACTGGCCCGGCGCCATCAGGAAGGCCGCGAGGTTCTGCAGCTCGCTCATCTTGCCGGTGCGCGCCATCGGGTTGTTGGCCTTGCTGCGCGCGCCGGGCTCCTCGCCCGGGTTCAGGCGCTTGCTCATGCCCTCGGTGGGGATCTCGCCCGGTCCGACGGCATTGAGCCGGATGCCGTGGCGCGCCCATTCGATCGCGAGCGACTTGGTCATCACCTCCACGCCGGCCTTGCTCATCGCCGAAGGCACGACGTAGGGGCTGCCGTTGTCGACCCAGGTCACGATGATGCTCATGACGCTGCGGTACGGGTCGCCCGCCTTCCACTGCCCTGCCTTGGCCTCGGCGATCCAGCGCTTGCCCACCGCCTGCGTGACGTAGAAGCTGCCATGGAAGACGATGTTGGCCACCGCGTCGAAGGCGCGCGGCGACAGGCTCTCGGTCGGCGCGACGAAGTTGCCGGCCGCGTTGTTGATGAGCCCGGTCAGCCCGCCAGATTGCCAGAGGGCTTCGACCATCTCTTCCACGCTCTGCGCGTTGCGAATGTCGACGCCGAAGGCATCGATGCGCCGTCCCGGAAACTGGGTGCGCCATTCGGCCGCCGTCTCCTCGACCACCGCCTGACGCCGGCCGCAGATCGCAACGTCGGCGCCCAGGCCCAGGAAGCGCTCGGCCATCGCCCGGCCGAGGCCGGTGCCGCCGCCGGTCACGAGAATGCGCCGGCCGGCCATGAGATCGGATTGGTACATGTGGGTCTCCTTGTCTTGGGTTTGAGGGCTGTGCAAGCCGCATCGTAGAGCGGCCGGCCCGAGCCGGTAAGCTCCCAAGGTGACACCCGCCGAGGACACCCAGCATGCCGACTTCCCCTGCCCCCGCCTTCGCACCGCTCGCCGGCGTGCGCGTGCTGAGCCTCGCGCTCAACCTCCCGGGCCCCGCCGCGCTGCTGCGCTGCCGTGCCATGGGCGCGAGCTGCGTGAAGTTCGAGCCGCCGACGGGCGACCCGATGGGCCACTACAACAAGGCCGCCTACGCCGCGCTGCACGAGGGCGTCGACGTCCGGACTGCCGACCTCAAGACGGAGGCCGGCCAGGAAGAGCTGCATCGCACGCTCGAAGAAACCGATGTGCTGCTGACTTCGTTTCGACCTTCGGCCCTCGACAAGCTGGGCCTGGGCTGGGCGGCGCTGCATGCGCGCCATCCGGCGCTCTCGCAGGTGGCGATCGTCGGCGCACCCGGCGCGCGCGCCGAGGAGCCGGGCCACGACCTCACCTACCTGGCCGAAAGCGGCCTCGTCACCGGCACCGAGCTGCCGCCCACGCTCTATGCCGACATGGGCGGTGCCGTGCTCGCGAGCGAGGCGGTGCTGAAGGCCCTGCTCCATACCCGCGCCGCGCCGGGGACGGGCGCGTACCTCGAAGTCGCGCTCAATGCCGCGGCCGACTGGCTCGCGCTGCCGCGCACCTGGGGCCTGACCCGGCCCACCGGCGCGGTCGGCGGCGCGCATGCGGGCTACCGCGTCTACCCCTGCGCCGATGGGCGCGTGGCGGTGGCTGCGCTGGAGCCGCATTTCGCCGCGCGCCTGTGCGAAGCCGCCGGCGTGGCCTCGCGCGACATGCTGGCGCCAGGCACCCGCGAAGCGCTCGCGGCCTGGCTGCGCACGCGAACGCGCGCCGAGCTGGAGGCGATGGCGGGCGAGCGCGACGTGCCGCTGCTCACGCTGGCCGACTAGGGCCCTTGTTCAGAGCTTGATGCCCGCGCCTTTCACCGTCGGGCCGAGCACGCCCACCTGCTCCTTCACGAAGCTCTCGAAGCGCGCCGTGCTCTCGGGCTTGCCGCCGATGCCCAGCTCGACGAGCTTCTTCTGCACCTCGGGCATCACCAGCACCTCGTTGCAGGCGGTGTTGAGCCTGGCGACCATGTCCGCGGGCAGCTTCGCCGGCCCGCTGAGCCCGAAGAAGTTCTCGAGCACCAGCTTGGGCTGGCCGAGTTCCACCACCGTCGGCACCTCGGGCATGAGCGGCGAGCGCGCACTGCCGGTCACTGCCAGCGGCACCAGCTGGCCGCTCTTGAAGAAGGGCACATAGGCGGTGATGACGTCGATGCCGACCGGGATCACGTTGGCGATCAGGTCGGTGGTCATCGGCGCGCCGCCGCGGTAGGGCACGTGCACCAGGTTGGCGCCTGTCGTCTTGCGGATCAGCTCGCCGTGGATATGGCCGATCGATCCGGGACCGCCCGAGCCGAAATCCAGCCGCCCATCCTTGCGCGCTCGCGCGTCGAGCTCGGCATAGCTCGCGATGCCCGAGGGCTTGCTCGCCATGATCGCCAGCGGCGCCGAGCCCAGGTAGGCGACGTGCGTGAAGGCCTGCAGCGGATCGTAGGGCTGCTTCTCCAGCGTGAAGGGCCCGAGCGCGATCGGCGTCGTGTTCGAGAGCATGAAGGTGTAGCCGTCGGCCGGCGCCGCGGCCACCAGCGCGCCGCCGATGGTGCCGCCGGCGCCGGGCTTGTTGTCCACCACGACGGGCTGGCCCAGCTTCTTGCCGAGCTGCTCGGCCATGACGCGCGCCAGGATGTCGCTCGACCCGCCGGGCGGGAAGGTCACGATGATCTTGATCGGCTTGTCGGGCCACTGGGCAAAGGCCGGCAGCGCCAGCGAGGCGGCGCCGGCGGCCAGCAGTTGAAGCGCGCCGCGGCGCGTGGAGCAGGTGGTGAGGGTCATGGCGCTTCCAAGCAAAAGCGATGCCCGCGCGCAAATCATGCGGCGAAGCGCCGCTTTGAACCACAATGCCCCTCTTCCCGCTCCAGCTCCTTTCATGACCGCCGCCCCTCCACCGCTGCTGCTGAGCCCCGATCGCATCGCGATGATCGGCAAGGGCGTGTCCGCCATCGTGGCTTCGCGCGACGCTGCGCTTCGCCCGAGCCTGATGCGCGCCGTCGGCACCGGCATCTCGGCCGAGGGCTCGGAGATCACCGTGTACCTCGCGCGCACCCAATCGCGCCAGCTGCTGCAGGACCTGGCTGCCACCGGCCATGTGGCCGTGGTGTTCAGCGAGCCGCTGAGTCACCGCACCGTGCAAGTCAAGGCCAAGGCGGTGCGGCTTCGCGCTGCCGACGACAGCGACCTGCCGGTGCTGCGCCGCTACCTGGCCTCGATGGAACACGAAGTGGGCTGCGTGGGCTACGGCGCCGTCTTCGTGCGCGCGATGCTCGCCTGCGAACTCGGCGACGTGGTCGCCGTGAGTTTCTGCCCCACCGAGGCCTTCGACCAGACGCCCGGCCCGCGCGCAGGCAGCGCCCTGCCCGCTTCGTCCGCCGCGCCATGACCGCAGGCATCGCGCCCTCGCTGCCCGCAATCCGCGCCTGCTTCGAGGGCGCGATCCCGGCCATGATGGCGACCTGCGCCGAGGACGGCACCCCCAACGTGGCCTACATCTCGCAGGTCTACTACGTGGACGAGCGCCATGTCGCGCTGTCCTTCCAGTTCTTCAACAAGACGCGCCGGAACATCCTGGCCAATCCGCACGGCAGCGTGCTGGTGATGGATCCGGTCACGGCCGGCTTCTACCGACTGCAGATGCGCTACCTGCGCACCGAAACCGGGGGCCCGCTGTTCGAGGGCATGAAGGCGCAGCTCGCGGGCATCGCCTCGCACTCGGGCATGGCCGGCGTGTTCCGGCTGCTCGGTTCCGACATCTACGAGGTCGAGGCCGTCGAGCGCCTGGAAGGCGAATGCCTGCCGGCAGCGCCGCGCCCGGGCCCGCTCGCCGGCGTGCGGCGCGCGGCCGAAGGCCTGGCCGCCTGCAGCGCGACCGACGAGCTGCTGCAGGCCGCGCTGGCCGCGCTCAACGACCACCTGGACATCCGGCACGCGATGGTGCTGATGCTCGACGCGGCGACGCAGCGCCTCTATGCCGTGGCGAGCTGCGGCTACGCGACCTCCGGCGTCGGCTCCGAGATCGAGATGGGCCATGGCGTCATCGGCGTGGCCGCGCGCGAACGCACGCCGGTGCGCATCGGCCACATGACGAACGCGGCCGCCTACAGCCACGCCGTGCGCAGCAGCATGCGCGAGAGCGAACCTGGCCTCGCGCTCGACACCGAGATCCCCTTCCCGGGCCTGGCCGAGCCGCACAGCCAGCTGGCCGTGCCCATCCTCTCGACCGGCCGGCTGCTCGGCGTGCTGTTCGTCGAGAGCCCGCTCGACATGCGCTTCGGCTTCGAGGACGAGGATGCGCTGGTCGCCATCGCGGGCCACCTCGGCGCGGCGCTCGATCTGCTGCACACCGTGGCCGAGCCCGCGGCGCCCGAGGAGCCCGTGGCGGCGGCTGCGCCCTCGGCCAGCGGCCCGCCCTTCCCGGTGCGGCACTACCTCGCCAACAACAGCGTCTTCATCGGCGAGCGCTACCTGATCAAGGGCGTGGCCGGAGCCATCCTCGGCAAGCTGCTGCGCGAGCACGCGCAGCAGGGCCGCTCGGAGTTCACCAACCGCGAGTTGCGGCTCGACCCGGCCATCCGGCTGCCCGACCTTTCGGACAACCTCGAGGCGCGCCTGGTCCTGCTGCAGCGCCGCCTGGTCGAGAACTGCCCGCACATCCGCATCGAGAAGACCGGGCGCGGCCGCTTTCGCCTGCGCGTGGACCGGCCGGTCGCGCTCGAAGAGATCCCTGCTTAGGCGGCAGGCAGGCCCAGGCTCGCGCCGAGCTTGGCCCATTCGCGTTCGCTCAGGTGCGGGCGCACCACGTCGAGTGCAGCCGCGAAGGCCGGCGCCGGCGCATGCGCGCGCATGTCGGCCAGCATGGTGGCACGCTCGGCGGGGTTCATGAAAGGCACCAGCCAGCGCAGCACGAACATCATCTCATCGGGCGGGATCGATGCGACCAGCGCGTTGTGGATCTCGATCAGCTCGGCATCGGTGTAGCGCGCCCACAGCACCGCGTTGTGCGCCGTTTCCTCCACGTGCATGTGCTCGAAGTTGTGGGCGACGAAGAGCGAGAGCGCCCGGTACAGCGCGAGCGCGCCGGCCGCCCGGTTCGCCGCGCTGTCATGCAGCAGCGCGGCGGTCTGGTTCGCGAGCACCGCGATCTCTTCCTCGTGCTGGGCATGCTCGTGGGCGATCTGGCCGCTGGCGCCGGGTGCGCGAGCCTCCATGGCAGCATGCACGAACTCGTTCTCGTGCCGCAGGTGCGAGCGGCAGAAGTCGAGCAGCTGCATCACGCGCTGCGCAACCTGCGCCAGTTCGAGTGCATCGTCGCTGTCCATCCGCCCGACGGCCAGCAGGGTGTCGGCCATCAGCGCGCGCAGCGCCTTGTGGATGCCGGCGTAGAGGTCGACGCGGGGCATGGCCGCCTGGGCGACGTTGCGCATCTCGCGCTGATCGATGTTCATGGGGTGTCCTTCTTTTCGGTGAGCGGCCGGTGCACCATGCACCGGCCTGCTGGAAAAGAAGTCTAGGAATCCGAGGCCCGCGGCGCCGCTAAGAATTGCTTAAGCAATCCCTCACGAAACCTTAAATTTCGCGAGGCCCGGGCTTCAGGGCGCCGGAGGCCGCAGCTCGCCGAGCTTGCGCTCGAAGCGCAGCAGCCAGATGCGCGTCGGCCGCTCCAGCTCGCTGCCGCGCATGATGCGCGCACCGACCGCGCCCGCCGGGCAGCCGCTGACGATCGCGCCGGCGGCGTCCACGGTGCAGTCTTCCATGCTGCCAGCCACGCGCTGGCCGCTGGCGTCCAGGAGCATGGTGCCGAGGCCGAAGTCGTTGTCGTTCACCAGCGCCAGCGTGTTCTCGTCCACCAGCGTCAGGCCCTCGGCCTTCTCGGCCAGCCAGCCAAGCGCGTTGAGGTCGAGCAGCTCGGTCTTCTTCATCGGGACCACGGTGGACCAGTCGGCAGCGCCGGACACGGCCTGCGTGATGCTGCTGATCTCGAGGTTGTGGTCCAACGCCGCGATGTCGGCCGCGTTGGCCGGAATCTCGACCAGCATCAGCTTGTTGAACACCTTGGCATCGCTCTTGCGCGCACCCTGCTCGATCACGACGAAACGGCCGCCGCCCAGGCTCACCATGTCGCCGAGCTTGGCGTTGCCGGTGCGATCCTTGTCGTACTGGCTGCCGTCGATCGGGTAGGCGTACATCTTCGAGGTCTCGGTGGCCGGGTCGAACTCGAGCCAGCGCGCGAACTTGGCGATGTGGCGCACGTCGGTGTTGGTGCCGCCCGGCGGCTTGGCCTTGATGGACTTGCCGGCACCGTCCTTTGGATCGATGGGGCTTTGCAGGAAGCCGTGCAGCTTGCCGCCGGCCGCCTCCAGCGCAAGGCCTTCCATGCCGCGGTTGGGCCGCCGCTGCGAGAGCACCGCGGGCAGATCCGCTGCGCCTGCACCGGGGCCGTACTTCTTCTCGACCACGCCGCTGGCGATGTTGATGCGCGCGATGAAGGGGCCGTACTCGTCGCTGGTCCACAGCACGTTGCGGGCCTTGTCGAGCACCATCGTCTCCGGGTCGAGGCCGTTGGCGTCGAAGCCGGCCTTGGCGGCGTCGAACACGTAGTTCTCGGTCAGCGGCGTCTCGCCGGTGGAGCCCACGCCCGACTGCGGCGGCAGGCCGGTGAGCTTGCGCGCGGCATCGAGCCTGAGCGGCGTGCTCGACTGCAGCACCGCGCCGTTCTTGCCGACGGTGACCACGCCGAAGCTCGGCGCAAAGGACGGCGCCGGGAACACCTTGCTGATGTTGGTGGCGCCGCCGCCGCCGGGCACGGGCGCCGTCGGGCCGTCGCCGTTGGGGCCGCGGTCGGTGATGGCGTAGAACTCCAGTGCGCCGTCGGCCGCCGTGCCCTTGAAGGCCAGGCCCGAACCGTAGGCCGGCAGGAAGCCGTCCGCGAACTCGGCGCGGGTCTTCTCGTTGCTGCCTTCGTAGGGCACGTAGAACTTCTTGTCGGCCTGCAGCTGATGGCGCGTGACGTTCACCGCGATGCTGCCGAGCGCGTTGGTCTGTGTCGAAGCTTCGGTCACCGGCGTGCCCAGGTTGGCGGCCAGCGTGTTCTCGAAGTGTTCGCGCGCCAGCAGGCGGCGGCCGGCATCGATCACGCGCGTGCTGTACGGGCTGGGCAGAGCTGCGAGCAGCGTGCCGAGCTTGGCGTCGAAGGCGCTGGCCTCGGCGTCGAAATCGAGCAAGCCGGCCGTGAGCGCCGCCTTCAGCGCATCGGTGATCTTGATGCCGTTGGAGGGGTCGCCGTCCTCGTCGAAGCTCTGCAGCGCGAACAGGCGATTGACCACCTTGTCGGCCTTCACGCCGGCCGCGGTGGCTTGCAGATTGGCCAGCGTGAGCTGGGTGATCGCGGCACCGCAGGTCGCGCGCTGCCGAGCACGAGCGCACCCAGGCTGAAGCGCACCGTCTCGCCTTCCTTGCAGACGAATTCGCCCTTGGCGGAGGTGACTGCCTTGGCGGACGAGCCCGCCACGAAGTCCAGGCCTTCGACGGCGGAATCGAGGAACACGCCGGTGACGCTCTTGGCTGCAGGCGGTGCATCTCCACCGCCCGACGACGGCGCGAAACCGCCCCCGCCCCCGCCTCCCCCGCCGCCGCATGCCGTCGCCACCACGCCGGCAGTCATCGCTGCCAGCCACCCCATCCTCGATCGCTTGTTCATTCTTGTTCCTGCTGGTTCGACCCGCGCACCGTGCGCGAGCCCCGGGGATCAAGGCGAAGCTTTGTGACGCTGCGGTGAAACGCTAGGCTGGCCCGCCTAGAACGCGCCGGATGCCTTGCTCGGCACCGGTCCGCGCATTAACCTGCAAGCAGGGGCGGGGCCCCTCCCGCCCGGGAGACCGCCATGTATGAACGCATACTCGTCGCCACCGACGGTTCCGAGCTCTCGGAACAAGCCGTGACCAGCGCGATCGACCTGGCCATCCTGATGAAAGCCGAACTGGTTGCCGTCAAGGTGGTGCACCACTACCCCACCGGCTATTTCGAGGGCTCGCTGCTCTTGAACCAGATGGAAGTCACGCGCCTGCAGGAACAAGCCGATGCCGAAGCGCAGCGCGTGGTCGATAAGGTGAAGGAAAAGGCGCTGGCCAAGGGCGTCGAGAGCACCAAGGCGGTCGTCATGAAGTCCGAGCTCGTCTCGGAAGCCATCATCGAAGCCGCCCGCAACTACCGCTGCGATCTGATCGTCATGGCATCGCACGGACGGCGTGGCATCAAGCGCCTGCTGATGGGCAGCGAAACGCTGCACGTGCTGACGCACTCGCACACGCCGGTGCTGGTGCTGCGTTAAGCGGATAACAGGGTCTGGTCAGCGCGCCGCGCCGGCGTCGCGCTGCCGGTCCTCGTGCTTGTGCGCGAGGTAGGTTGCGAGGTCGATCTCGTGCAGCTGCTCCGGATATTGCTCGATGGCTTCGAACCAGCGATGCAAGCGCTTCTCCGAGCGCTTCGCTGCCGGCACCTTGAGGCCGGCCAGGTAGGCATCGAGGGTGAGGAAGTAGCGCATCGCGTTGCGCTCCATCAGGCCGCGCAGTCCGCGGATGTATTCGGGCTGGCCGTTCGGCGCCTTTCCGACCACGGTGAAACCCACCTTGTGGCTGCCGAAGGTCGCGAGGTAGGCCATGGTGGCGTAGCGCGCCATCATGTTGTGGTCGTAGGCGTAGCCGAAGTGCAGGAAGGTCTGGCGCTCGCCGAGCGGCGTGGCTTCGAGCATCACGCGGTAGCGGCTGGTGCCGAGCGGCCCTGCTTCCGCGGACAAATCGATCGCCAGGTAGTCGCGCGTGGTGCTGGCGGTGCGATGGGTGAAGGGGAGCTCGAAGGCCTGCTCCACCGGCGTGTCGTAGCGCCGCACCACGCTGAGCGTGAGCACGTCGCCGTCCGGCTGCCGGGCCACGCGGCAACGCCGGTTGTTGATGTGCAGGAGCAGCATCTCGCACCACTGAGACGCATTGCCGAGCGCGGCGCGCACCTCGCCCAACGGGTGATCGACGACGGCATAGATATCGCCTTGGAGCCCGTTCTCCGTTTCCACCGATTCCAGATGCATCGGCCGCTTCAGCGGGCTGCGTGCGAGCTGGCCGGCCAGCTTCTGGTGCAGCTCGCGCAGGGCCTGCGCCGAGCCGGCCTCTTGCGTAATTGCCTGCGCGCCGAGCGCCCAGGCACCCAGCGCGAGCCACAGGACCATGCGAGATACGCAGCGACACGAAGCGGCCAAGAAGCTGTTCATGTCCGACACCATACAACGGCTCGGCTTTCAGCCGCTGCCGGCGCGCCTGCGCCGCGTGCGCGAGAGACAGGCTTAGAGGCCGCAGCGCTCAGCGGCTCTTGCGCAGCGGCTTGCCGCGCCCGGCGCCGTTGTCGCGCGGCGGCAGCCCGGTGTGCTGCGTGAGGATGCGGCCCTTGACGGGCTGCACGGGCTTCAGCTCGACCGTGGTCGAGTTCTTGCGCCGCGCGCTCTGGTAGCTGCCGTCGGTCAGCGGCTGATAGGTCGGGATCAGGTGGTGCTTGCCGTTGCCGATCAGGTCGGCGCGGCCCATCTTCTTGAGCGCCTCGCGCAGCAGCGGCCAGTTGTTGGCATCGTGGTAGCGCAAAAAGGCCTTGTGCAGGCGGCGGCGCTTGTCGCCGCGCACGATGTCCACCGTCTCGCTCTCGCGGGTGATCTTGCGCAGCGGATTCTTGTTGGTGTGGTACATCGTCGTCGCGGTGGCCATCGGCGACGGATAGAAGGTCTGCACCTGGTCGGCGCGAAAGCCGTTCTTCTTGAGCCAGATCGCGAGGTTCATCATGTCCTCGTCGCTGGTGCCCGGATGCGCGGCGATGAAGTACGGAATCAGGTACTGCTTCTTGCCCGCCTCCGCGCTGAACTTCTCGAACATCTGCTTGAACTTGTCGTAGCTGCCGATGCCGGGCTTCATCATCTTGGTGAGCGGGCCCTGCTCGGTGTGCTCGGGCGCGATCTTCAGGTAGCCACCCACATGGTGCTGCACCAGTTCCTTCACGTACTCGGGCGACTGCACGGCCAGGTCGTAGCGCAGCCCCGAACCGATCAGGATCTTCTTGATGCCCTTCAGCGCACGCGCGCGGCGATAGATCTTGATCAGCGGGTCGTGATTGGTGTTGAGGTTCGGGCAGATGCCCGGGTACACGCAGCTGGGCTTGCGGCAGGCCGATTCGATCTCGGGGCTCTTGCAGCCGATGCGGTACATGTTGGCCGTCGGCCCGCCGAGGTCGGAGATGGTGCCGGTGAAGCCTTTCACGCTGTCGCGGATGGCCTCGACCTCCTTGATGATCGATTCTTCCGAACGGCTCTGGATGATGCGGCCCTCGTGCTCGGTGATCGAGCAGAAGGTGCAGCCGCCGAAGCAGCCGCGCATGATGTTCACGCTGAAGCGGATCATTTCCCAGGCCGGGATCTTGGTCGCGCCGTCGTGGCTGCCGTGCTCGTCGGCGTAGCGCGGATGCGGGCTGCGCGCGTACGGCAGGTCGAACACGTGGTCCATCTCTGCCGTGGTGAGCGGGATCGGCGGCGGGTTGATCCAGACGTCGCGCGCGGTCGTGCCCTCGCCATGCGCCTGCACCAGGGCCCGGGCATTGCCAGGGTTGGTCTCGAGGTGCAACACGCGGTTGGCGTGGGCATAGAGCACGGGGTCGGCACGCACCTGCTCGTAGGAAGGCAGGCGGATCACCGAACGGTCGCGCGGCGGGACCTTGAGCTTGCCGCGACCCTGCAAGGCCGGGTTGGGCACGAAGTTCAGCGGCTTGATGGCAGGGTTGACCGAGGCAGCCGCCTGCGCCGCAGCGGCCACCGCCTCGGCCTCGTCTTCCTTCGCACAGGTCGCGCCATTCGCCTTGGCCTGCTCCGAGACCATCAGGTAGGGGTTCACATGGGCTTCGACGCGGCCAGGCTCATCGACGCTGGTCGAGTCGATCTCGAACCAGCCTCGGGCCGACTCGTCGCCATTACGCCGCACGAAGGCGGTGCCGCGCACGTCCGTGATCTGCGCCACGGGCTCGCGCGCGGCCAGGCGGTGCGCGATCTCGACGATCGCGCGCTCGGCATTGCCGTAGAGCAGCAGGTCGCACTTGGCGTCCACCACGATGGATCGGCGCACCTTGTCCTGCCAGTAGTCGTAATGGGCGATGCGGCGCAGCGACCCTTCGATGCCGCCGAGCACGATCGGCACCTCGTTCCAGGCTTCCTTGCAGCGCTGCGAATAGACGATGGCCGCGCGGTCGGGCCGGCCGCCGCCGACGTCGCCGGGCGTGTAGGCGTCGTCGCTGCGGATCTTGCGGTCGGCCGTGTAGCGGTTGATCATCGAATCCATGTTGCCGGCGGTCACGCCGAAGAACAGGTTCGGTTTGCCCAACGCCTTGAAGGGCTCGGCGCTGTGCCAGTCGGGCTGGGCGATGATGCCGACGCGGAAACCCTGCGCCTCCAGCATCCGGCCGATCACCGCCATGCCGAAGCTCGGATGGTCGACGTAGGCGTCTCCGGTGACGATGACGATGTCGCAGCTGTCCCAGCCGAGCGCGTCCATCTCCGCGCGCGAGGTGGGCAGGAATTTCGCCGTGCCGAAGCGGGCTGCCCAGTACTTGCGGTAGCTGGTCAGCGGCTTCGCAGCACGCTGGAAGAAAGAGACGTCGACAGGGGCGTTCATCGGGGGAAGGGGTGGCGGCTGGACATGCCGCGGTGGCCCGTTTTCGGGCAACCGGCGATTTTACGGGTTCGGGGTGGGTCTGTCGCCCTAAAGGCCTTGGCGGGGCGCGAAGGCGAGCCCCGCCAATGCTTGCTCAAGTCAACTATTCAATTGACAATAGCAAGCATGTCCGTCGAAACACCTTCTCTTTCCGACGTGGCCGCCGTCAAGGCGGTGCGCCAGTTCAACCGCTTCTATACGCGCCGCATCGGTGCCCTCGACCCCTACCTGGGCAGCGAGATGTCGCTGACCGACGTGCGCGTGCTCTACGAGCTTGCCCACCGCGAGAGCGCGGTGGCGAGCGAGATCGGCAAGGACCTCGGGCTCGACGGCGGCTACCTGAGCCGCATCCTGCGCCGCTTCGAAAGCGCCGGCTGGCTCACGCGCGAGACGCATCCGAAGGATGCCCGCCAGAGCCTGCTGCGCCTCACGGAGGCCGGCCATGCGGCCTTCGCGCCACTGCAGCAGAAATCGCGCGACGAGGCACGCGCCCTGCTCTCGGCGCTGTCGGCGCCGCAGCAACGCCAGTTGATCGATGCGATGCACACGGTGCAGGCGCTGATCGAACCCGCGGCCAACGCGCCGGCCAAGCCCCGCACCGCCGTGCTGCGCGATCCGGGCCCCGGCGACATCGGCTGGGTGGTGCAGCAGCATGGCGAGATCTATGCGCGCGAGTACGGCTGGAACGGCGAATTCGAAGCGCTGGTGGCCGAGATCGCAGGCCAGTTCCTGCGCAAGTTCCAGCCCGAATGGGAGCGCTGCTGGATCGCCGAGCTCGACGGCGAGCGCGTCGGCGCCGTGTTCCTGATGCGCAAATCGGCCACCGTCGCCCAGCTGCGGCTCCTGATCCTCACGCCGCAGGCGCGCGGCCTGGGCCTGGGCGCCCGGCTCACCGACGAATGCATCGCCTTCGCCCGCCACAGGGGCTACAAGAAGATGCTGCTGTGGACCAACAGCTGCCTGAGCGCCGCACGCGGCATCTACGCTGCGCGCGGCTTCAAGCTGGTCAAGTCCGAGCCCTACGAAGGCTTCGGCCAGCAGCTGGTCGGCGAGACCTGGGAGCTCAAGCTCACTGCATGAACCAGCCGTGGCTCACGACCAGCGACTGCCCGGTAAGCGCATTGCTCGGAAAGGCCGCGAACATCAGCGCCACGCGCGCCACGTCGTCAATGGTGGTGAACTCGCCATCCACCGTCTCCTTGAGCATCACGTTCTTGATCACCTGCTCCTCGGTGATGCCCAGCGTCTTGGCCTGCTCGGGAATCTGCTTCTCGACCAGCGGCGTGCGCACGAAGCCCGGGCAGATCACGTTGGCGCGCACGCCGTGCCTGGCCCCCTCCTTCGCGACCGTCTTGGCCAGCCCGATCAGGCCGTGCTTGGCCGTGACGTAGGGCGCCTTGAGCAGCGAGGCTTCCTTGGAATGCACCGAGCCCATGTAGATCACGCTGCCGCCGCGGCCCTGCGCGTACATGTGCTTGAGGCAGGCCTTGGTGGTGAGGAAGGCGCCGTCGAGGTGGATGGCCAGCATCTTCTTCCAGTCGGCGAAGCTGAACTCCTCGACCGGATGCACGATCTGGATGCCGGCATTGCTGATCAGGATGTCGATGCCGCCGAAGGCCTTGGCGGCCTCCTCGACGGCGGCATCGACCTGTTCTTCGCTGGTGACGTCGACGCCGACGCCGATCGCCTGCGCGCCGGCCTCCTTGAGCTCGGCAGCGGTGGCGTCGGCCGCCTGCTTGTTGAGGTCGGCGATCACGATCTTCGCGCCTTCCTGCGCGAACAGGATGGCGATCTCCTTGCCGATGCCGCTGGCCGAACCGGTGATGAAAGCGACCTTGTCCTTGAGTTGCATGGGATCTCCTTGGGATGAACGGTGAAGAGAGGATGGCGCGTGCAAGCTGCGTGCCTGTGACGCAGCCTGCGCCCGAAGTCTTGAATGAAGCTGACCAGTGCCCTCAGCGACCCGCCGGAATGGCCGGCACCCGCATCGGATGGCGAACGCGCGGCGCGCTGGGCTGGGCCAGGTCGAAGGTGGTCACGCCGTTGACCTGCGAAGCGCTCTGCAGCAATTCCGGATGCTCCAGCGTGTTGCAGATGTCGCGCAGGCCGGACTCCCAATGCTCGTCGACCGAGGCGCGCGAGAACTCGTAGTCCTTGGAGTCGAGCTCGTAGGGCTTGTCGCGGTAGATCAGGTGCACGATCTCGATCGGCTGGTGCGTCAGCTGGGCGCACACGGCGGCGACGCTGGCGTCCTTGCGCAGCGCGGCGGGCAGCCTGGCGATCAGGTCGGCCACCGCCTGCTGCAGGTTCATGTTTGAGGCCATGGCGTCGGTGTTCATGCGCGTGCGGCTCGAATAGGTGATGTCCTTCTGCCGCTCCAGGGTCTCGGCCAGCGTGCGCGGCATGATGCCGCGGGCGCTGAACAGATCGACCTGCAGCACCATCAACGGCTCGCTGCGCGGATGCGTGTCGAGCACGTACTGCAGGGGCGTGTTGGAAACGATGCCGCCGTCCCAGTAGTCCTCGCCCTCGATGTGCACCGGCGCGAAGCCGGGCGGCAAGGCGCCGCTGGCCATGATGTGCTCGGGGCCGATGCGCTGCTTCTTGTTGTCGAAATAGACCGAGTTGCCGGTGCGCACGTTGACCGCGCCCACGCTGAAGCGGATCTCGTCGTCGTTGAGGCGGTCGAAATCCACCAGCCGCTCGAGCGTGGACTTCAAGGGCGCGGTGTCGTAGTAGCTCAGCACCGGCGCCGCGCCGCCGAGCAGCAGCGCCGGGCTGCGGCGCGGCGTGAAGAAGCCCGGCACGCCGAATACCGCGGCGGAGGTGGCGCTCCACTGGTTGAAGAGCGCGCGGTCACCCCAGCCCGGCGGCAGGCGCTGGGCCGGGCCCGATGAGACGAGATCCCAGAACTCGCGCAGGCGGGCGACGCGCAGCTCGGGCGCGTTGCCGGCGATCAGCGCGGCATTGACCGCGCCGATCGACACGCCGGCCACCCAGTCGAGCTCTTTGTGCTTCTCGAACACGCCGGCGTACACGCCGGCCTGGTAGGCGCCCAGCGCGCCGCCGCCCTGGAGCACCAGGGCTTTCTTGGCGGTCGTGATGTCGACGCGAGGGGTGGAGGGATGCGAGTTCGGTTTTTTGGCGGCGGGCATGGATCAATTTGACACCATGCGCACCGCCGCCGCGGCTCGCAGGGCTACATCTTCGGCAGCATCTGCCCGCGGATTTCGCCGCCAGGATTGGCCGCCGTGTGGATGTTGGCGTACCACTTGCCGGCCATGAGGTCGGCCGCCTGGGCCGGCGTCAGCGTGGCCTGGCCTTCGATCGGGCTGGCCGGACTCGCGAAGGGCAGCACGATGCCGGCATTGTCGCCGGCGGCGGCCGGACCGTGGAAGTGCGCCGCGGTGGCCGGACCGCTCAAGCCGGTATAGACGATCTTGTACTTGAGGACATTGGTGTCCTTGTTCAGCCAGGCCTCCGCCAGGCCGCTGCCGCGCGTCATGTTGGGGGGCACCTGGCTGGCCGCATTCATGCTGCCGCTGAAGCTCGCCGTGTTGGACTTCGACATCATTCCGCAGCCCGCGAGTACCGCGGTCGCGGCGCCAGCCACGAGGGCCATGCGCAAGAGGGTGCCATATCTGTTCATTGCGAACTCCGTCAGTTTCAAGAGCACCCAGCATAGACAGCGCCCGGCGCGCAGCGTGTCGGCCACGAGCCCGACTTCGGGGCACCCGATGGCATCATCGGGCCCATGAAATCCCTGCCTACAGCCCATGATGTCGCGACCTTCTGGACCGAGGCAGGACCGAAGCGCTGGTTCGCCAAGGACGAGGCCTTCGACGCCGAATTCAAGTCGCGCTTCGAAGCCGCCCACCATGCCGCCGCCACCGGCACACTCGACGCCTGGGCAGCCGATGCCGAAGGCGCGCTCGCCCTCATGGTGCTGCTCGACCAGTTCCCGCGCAACGCGTGGCGCAACAGCGCCCACATGTTCGCCACCGACGGCAAGGCGCGCGCGATCGCGGGTACGGCGATCGAGGCCGGCCTGGACCGGCAGGTCGAAGCCGCGCTGCGGCCCTTCTTCTACCTGCCCTTCATGCATTCCGAATCGCTCCAGGACCAGGAACGCTCGGTCGAGCTGAATGCCGCGCTCGATGCCAACACGCAGCGCTACGCGGTGCTGCACCGGGACATCATTGCGCGCTTCGGCCACTTTCCCCATCGCAACAAGGCGCTGGGCCGCGAGACCACGCCCGAAGAGCAGAAGTTCCTCGACGAGGGCGGCTTCGCCGGCTAGGCGCGCGTCGGCGAGGAAGGCGCGCCCGGTCGTGCGACGTCGCGCAGCGATCCGTACTTGTGCGCGTAGACCCAGGTGAACTCGGCGCCCAAGAGGAAGATCTGCGCCGAGTAGTAGACCCACACCAGCACCACCACCAGCGAACCCGCGGCGCCGTAGCCCGAGGCCACGCTGCTCTTGCCGATGTACAGGCCGATCAGGTGCTTGCCCACGGTGAACAGCAGCGCCGTGACCGCGGCGCCCACCCACACGTCGCGCCATTGCACGCGCACGCGCGGCATGATCTTGTAGATCATCGCGAAGCCAACCGTCACCATCGCGAAGCTGAAGACGAAGTTGACCGCCTGCGCGAGCGTCGCCCAGCCGCCGAAGACCGGTGCCCACCACTTGCTGAGCGCCGCCAGCGCCGCGCTGGCCACCAGCGACACCATCAGCAGGAAGCCAATCCCCATGATCATGCCGAAGGACAGCAGGCGCACCCGCAGCAGGCTCAAGAGACCGCCGCTCTCGTCGCGCGCAGGGGCGCGCCAGATGCGGTCGAGCGCATCCTGCAGTTCGCCGAACACCGTGGTTGCGCCGATCACCAGCAAGGCGATGCCGATCACGGTGGCGACGATGCCTTCCTTCGGCTTGTTGACGGCCTCCAGCATGCCCTGCACCGCCCGCGCGCCCTGCTCGCCCATGAGGCCCGAGAGCTGCGTCATGATCTCGCCGCGCGCCGCTTCCTGGCCGAACACCAGGCCGGCCACCGCGATCACGATCAGCAGCAGTGGCGCCACCGAGAACACCGTGTAGTAGGCCAGTGCCGCGCCCATGCTCGGCGCGTAGTCGGCCTTCCAGGACATGAGGGCCTGCTTGCAGAGATCGAAGAGTTCGCGCGGCTGCATGGCGCGAGTGTCGCAGCATGCGCAGCGCCGGCGTGTCGGCAAACGGCCCGCCCGACCTGCCCCGATAATCGAGCGCGATGCACCCGGCCCCTACCGATGCGGCGGCACCCGACCGCCCGCAACCCCGATCCACCCGCGACCTCTTCGTTTCGTTCACCTGGCTCGCATTGCAGGGCTTCGGCGGCGTGCTCGCGATCGTGCAGCGCGAGATGGTCGAGAAGAAGCGCTGGCTCACGGCCGACGAATTCCTCGAGGACTGGGCAGTCGCCCAGGTGCTGCCGGGGCCGAACGTGATCAACCTGGCGCTGATGATCGGTGACCGCTACTTCGGCCTGCGCGGCGCCGTGGCCGCGGTGGCCGGCATGCTGACCGTGCCGCTGGTCGTGATCCTTGCGCTGGCCGTGCTCTACGCCCACTACGCCGGCAACCCGCAGGTCGCCGGCGCCTTGCGCGGCATGGGCGCGGTGGCCGGCGGGCTGATCGCCGCCACCGGCATCAAGCTGATCCCGGCGCTGCGCCGGCATCCGCTCGGCTTCGGCGCCTGCCTGGGTTTCGTGGCCCTGGTCTTCGCTGCCATCGCGTTCGCGCGCATTCCGCTCGGATGGGTGCTGCTGGCGGTGGGCGGCGTGGCTTGCGTGTGGACCTGGAAAAAGATCAAAGCATGACCATTGCCATGCACTGGCACGACTGGCTGGCCCTTTTCGGCCAGTACCTGCTGCTCTCGCTGCTCTCGATCAGCGGCGCCATCACCACCGTGCCCGACATGCACCGTTACCTGGTCGCCCAGCACGGCTGGCTCAGCGACGCGCAGTTCAGCTCCTCGGTCGCGATCGCGCAGGCCGCGCCGGGGCCCAACGTGCTCTTCGTGGCGCTGATGGGGTGGAACGTGGGCCTCAATGCCGGCGGCGGCATCGGCGCCGGGCCCCAGGCCTGGGGGCTCGGCCTGCTCGGACTCGCGGTCACGATGGTGGGCATCATGCTGCCGAGCACCACGCTGACCTACGTCGCGACGCGCTGGGGCCATCGCAACCGCACGCGGCGCGAGGTGCGCGCCTTCAAGCAGGGCATGGCGCCGGTGGTGGTGGGCCTGCTGATCGCGACCGGCTGGGTGCTCGCCGCCGGTAACCATGGCGGCGGTGCGCCCGCCTGGCACCTCTGGCTGCTGACCGGCGTGGCAGCCTTTATCGTCTGGCGCACCCGCATCCATCTGCTCTGGCTGCTCGGTGCCGGGGCGCTGCTGGGCGCGCTGGGCTTCATCTGAGTCTTCAAGGAAAGCATCCCATGCAACTTCGCCCCCTCGGCCGCTCCGGCCTCCAGGTCTCGCCGCTCGCCTTCGGCGGCAACGTCTTCGGCTGGACTGTCGACGAGGCGCTCTCGTTCCGGCTGCTCGATGCCTGGCTCGATGCCGGCTTCAACTTCGTCGACACCGCCGACGTCTACTCGAGCTGGGTGCCGGGCCACAGCGGCGGCGAATCGGAAACCATCATCGGCAAGTGGCTGCGCCAGACCGGCAAGCGCAACCGCGTGGTGCTCGCGACCAAGGTCGGCAAGCCGATGGGCGAAGGCAAGAAAGGGCTTTCGCCGGCCTACATCCACGAGGCGGTCGATGCGTCGCTCAAGCGCCTCAAGACCGACCACATCGACCTCTACCAGTCGCACGACGACGATGCCGAGACACCGCTGACCGACACGCTCGGCGCCTTCGCCGACCTGATCAAGGCCGGCAAGGTGCGCGCCATCGGCGCCTCGAACTACAGCGCGCCGCGGCTGGCGGACGCGCTCGACGTCGCCGAGCGCGAAGGCCTGCCGCGCTACGAGAGCCTGCAGCCGCTCTACAACCTCTACGACCGCGCGGTGTTCGAGGACGCGCTGGAACCGCTGTGCCTCGAACGCGGCGTCGGCGTGATCAACTTCTACGCGCTCGCGGCCGGTTTCCTCACGGGCAAGTACCGCAGCGAGGCCGACGCCGCCAAGAGCGCGCGCGGCGCGAACACCACGAAGAAGTACCTCAACCCGCGCGGCCTGCGCATCCTGGCCGCGCTCGATGCGGCGGCCAATGCGCATGGCGCGACGCCGGGCCAGGTCGCGATCGCCTGGCAGATCGCGCGCCCCTCCATCACGGCACCCATCGCGAGCGCCACTTCGCAGAAGCAGCTCGACGAGTTGGTGGCCGCGGCCAGCCTTGCGCTCGATGCCGAAACCATCGCCGCGCTCGACGCCGCGAGCGCCGAGACCGCGGCGCGGTAGGCACCCTCCCACACGCATTGGCGGCACCAGCCGCCGTGCCTGGCCGATTCCCCGGACACACTGGTTCGATCCAAACATCGGAGAGAGAACCATGTCCTTTGCGCTCTACCTGATCGGTTTTCTGATCTTCCTGGCCGGTGTGGCCTGGGGCGCCTCGGTGGCCGGCGTGCCGACGCTCTACATCGGCATCGGCGCGCTCATCCTGCTCGGCATCGGCATCTTCACCGCCGTGGGGCGCACGCGCAGCAAGGATCCTTCCTGAGCTTTTTTTAGCGCTGCCCCGCTCTTGAAATCCGCGCGGGCCGCTCCTACCTCCTTGACCGGAAGCGCCGGAGGCGTCTCCGGCGCTCCGTTTTTCTCTTCAGCCAAATGGAGGTTTCGCCATGTATCGATCCCTGTTCCCACGCGATCTGTTCGCCGAGATGGATCGCCTGCAACGCGAAATGCAGCAGGCCTTCGATCTGTCTCCAAGCATCCGAGGTTTGGGCCGCGGCGGTTTCCCGGCCCTGAACGTCGGCGGCACGCCGCAAACGGTAGAAATCTACGCCTTCGCCCCCGGCATTGATCCGGCCACGCTCGAGGTCCAGCTCGACCGTGGCTTGCTGACCATTGCCGGCGAGCGCAAGTCGTTGCTGCCGGAAGACGACTCGCCTTCCACCGTGCACATCCACGAGCGTTTTGCGGGCAGCTTCCGCCGCGTTCTCACGCTGCCGGAAGACGCAGACTCCGACGCCGTCGACGCCAAGTACCGCGACGGCATCTTGCACATCACGATCCAGCGGCGCGCTTCCGCGCAGCCCCGTCGCATCGCCATCCAATGAAAGGAGCACTTGCCATGAACGAGCTTGACACCCTCGCCCGCAAGGACAAGGCGGGCTACGGCGAGGCGGCGCTCACGCCGCCGGTGGACGTGGTGGAGGACAGCACCGGCATCACGCTCTATGCCGATCTGCCCGGCGTCTCCAAGGACAAGCTGCGGCTCCAGGTGGAGTCCGACACGCTCACCATCGACGCCGAGTCGGACCTGGCCGTCCCCGAAGGCCTGCAATCGAGCCACGCCGAGGTCGGCCTCGCGCGCTTCCACCGCGTCTTCACGCTGAGCAAGGAGCTCGACACCGAGAAGGTCTCGGCCGAGCTGGCCAACGGCGTACTGACGCTGCGCATCCCCAAGGTGGAACAGGCGCAGCCGCGGCGCATCGACGTCAAGGTAGCCTGAGCGCTCGGACCGCCCCCGGCGGTCACAGTGCAAAGTAGGCCCATGCGGAAGGTTTAAGCTTCCGCATGGATCAATTCGGCCATCGGAACAAAAAGACCTTGAGCGAGGAAATCATGGATGAAGACGGCGAAGTCAAACGCGTCGTCTATGCGGACTGGGAGATTCGCGTCTGCCTGAGTGCCCTGGGGGTCGATGGTCAGACGGCCGGACATGCCGATCTGTGGCGAGAAGGAGCCCACCTGTGCCGCGTTGCGCTGTCGGGCCGCTTTGAGGACGACGCGCAGGCCTGCGACGCCTTGGAACGCAAGGCCAGGGATTGGGTCGACGACTGGAGTTCCCGCGACCACACCGGCAACACCGGCTTCGTCAGCCTTTAGGGCCTGAACAGGCCCTAAGCCGCGAGGCTGCGCTGCCGCATCGCTTCGTAGAGGCACACCCCGCTCGCGACCGAGACATTGAGGCTCTCTACCGCGCCGGCCATCGGAATGCTCACCAGCTCGTCGCAAGTCTTGCGCGTGAGCTGCCGCATGCCCTCGCCCTCGGCGCCCAGCACCAGCGCGAGCGGGCGCTTCAGGTCGCTCTGGTAGAGCGTGCCCGGCGCGTCGTCGCTGGTGCCGACGCACCAGATGTTGCGTTCCTTGAGTTCGCCCAGCGTGCGCGCGAGGTTGGTCACCATGAAGTACGGCACCGTCTCGGCCGCGCCGCTCGCCACCTTGGCCACGGTGGCGTTGATGCCGGCCGCATGGTCCTTGGGGGCGATCACCGCATGCGCGCCCGCGCCGTCGGCCACCCGCAGGCAGGCGCCCAGGTTGTGCGGGTCGGTGACGCCGTCGAGCACGAGCAGCAAGGGCACGGTGCCGGCCGTCTCGAGGCCTTCGAGCAGCTCGTCGAGCGAGTGGGTCTGCGGGATCGGCTCCACGCGCGCAGCGACGCCCTGGTGGCCATGGCTGCCGCTGAGCTTGGCCAGGCGCAGGCCGTCGGCCTCGACCAGCCGCACGCCGGCCTCCTGAGCACGGGCGACGAACTGCCGCATGCGCGCATCGCGCCGGCTGGCATCGAACAGCACCTCGATCACCGATTTGGGCGCGGTCTTGATGCGCACGCCCACGGCATGGAAGCCGAAGATCACTTTGGGGGAAGACATGTGGGGATTATCGAGCCGGGTTCAGACCCCGTTTTCGTCCCCGGGGACCACGCGTCCGGCCTCGATCGTGATGCGGCGCTCGCACTGCGCGGCGATGCCGCGGTCGTGGGTGACGAGCACGAGCGTGGTGCCGAGCTCGCGGTTGAGGTCGAACATCAGCCGCATCACCTGCTCGCCGGTCGCGAAGTCGAGACTGCCCGTGGGCTCGTCGGCCAGGAGCAGCGCCGGCTGCACGACGAAGGCGCGGGCCAGCGCCACGCGCTGCTGCTCGCCGCCCGAAAGTACCTTGGGATAGTGGCGCAGGCGCTGGCCGAGGCCGACGCGGCCGAGCATCTCGGTGGCGGCCTTTCGTGCGTCGCGGCGGTCGGCCAGTTCGAGCGGCAGCATCACGTTCTCGAGCGCGCTCAGGTTGCCGAGCAGCTGGAAGCTCTGGAACACGAAGCCGACCTTGCGGGCGCGCAGCGCGGCGCGCTCGTCCTCGTCGATCGCGAACAGGTCTTCGCCCGCGAGCCTCACCGTGCCGCGGGTGGGTGTGTCGAGGCCCGCGACGATCGACAGCAGCGTGCTCTTGCCCGAGCCCGAAGCGCCGACGATGGCGGCCGTCTCCCGGGCGCCCAGCGTGAAGTCGATGTCCTGCAGAATGTCCAGCGTGCCGGCGGAGTCGGTGACAGACTTGAAAACATGTTCGACGGCAACAATTGCTTCGGATCGGGTACTGGACATTGAAAGGTTTCGCGTGGTGAATCGACGTCACTTTATCTTGACCGGTGCGCTCGCCGGCAGTGCGGGGTCATGGCTCCATGCCCAGGCCCAGCCCGCGGCCGGCAGGAAGCCCGTGATTCTCGTCGTCGGTGACTCGCTTTCCGCCGAATACGGCCTCAAGCGCGGCGAGGGCTGGGTCCCGCTGCTGGAGAAGCGGCTGGCCGAACAGAAGATCGCCGCGACCGTGATCAATGCCAGCATCAGCGGCGACACCACGGCCGGCGGCCGCGCCCGGCTGGCGGGCCTGCTCGCGCAGCACAAGCCGACGCACATGGTGCTGGAATTGGGCGCCAACGACGCTCTGCGCGGCCTGCCGCTCACCAGCACCGAAGACAACCTGACGCAGATGACCAAGGCGGCGCAGGCCGCCGGCGCGCAGGTGCTGATCGTCGGCATCCAGGTGCCTCCCAACTACGGCCGTGACTACACGCGGCGCTTCGAAGCGGTCTTCACCAAGGTGGCGGGCAACACCAAGGCGGCGCTCGTGCCTTTTCTGCTGAAGGGCGTGGCGGACGGCCCCGACGCGGCGGGCCTGTTCCAGGCCGACCGCATCCATCCGACGGCCGCGGCCCAGCCGCGCATGCTGGACAACGTGTGGCCGGCGTTGCGCAAGCTGCTCGCCGGCATGTGACCTGAAAAGGAAAAAGCCGCCGCAGGCCCTGCCCGCGGCGGCTTTTTCGTGGGTACCGTGAATCCGGGTCGAACGGATCAGCCGTTCTTGGTCGGCAGATTCGGGATGGTGGGCGGATCGTGCTCCAGCGAGGCCACGTCGGTTTCCGGATCGCCCTGGGCCAGGCCTTCGCTGCTCGGGCTGAGCTTGCGGGCGGCCTTTTCCCGCAGCTTGTCTTCCTTCTTCTTTTTCTTGGCCAACTCCTTCTGGCGCTTCTCGTAGCCGTAATTGGGTGTTGCCACTGCTTCTCCTTGAGGCGAGGCAGTCACGATGACTGCACGTGTCCGACTGTACGCGATAACCGACGCGCTTCAGAGGGCCGCGAGGGCCTGTTCGAGGTCGGCGCGCAGGTCGTCCACGTCCTCCAGCCCGACTGAAAAGCGCACCAGCGTGCCCTTGTGCGGCCAGCGCGCAACGCTGGCATCGCGCATGAGGCCGATGTCGTAGGGCACGACCAGGCTGATCGGCCCGCCCCAGGAATAACCAAGCCGAAAAAGTTTCAGGCTGTCACAGAAACGATCGACCTGCTCGGCGCTGTAGCGGGCATCGAACACCACCGAGAACAGGCCGGCCGCGAGGTCGCTCGCGCCGCACAGCCGCAGCCAGTGCGCATGGCCCGGCGAGCCCTCGAGCGCCGGATGCAGCACCTGCGCGATCTCTGCACGGCCGTCGAGCCACATGGCGAGTTCGCGCGCGCTGCGGTCGTGCGCCTGGTAGCGCAGCCCGATGCTCGGCAGCGAACGCAGCAGCGTCTCGACATCGCCGACGCCGATGCCCAAGCCCATGCGCATGTGGCTCAACTTGAGCGCGCGGTGCAGCCGCTCGTCGCGGGTGATGACGCTGCCCATCAGCACGTCGCCGCCGCCGCTGGGGTACTTGGTGAGCGCCTGGACCGAGATGTCGACGCCCTGCCCGCTGCCGTTGAAATCGAAGGGCGCAAAGGCGAGACCGGCGCCCCAGGTGTTGTCGAGCGCCGTGATCACGCCGCGCGCGCGGCAGGCGCCCACGAGCGCCGGCAGGTCCGGGAATTCCATCGTGACCGAACCCGCGGCCTCGACCCAGACCAGCCTGGTGCGATCCGACAGCTTGGCCGCGAGGTCGGCCGGATTCATCGCGTCATACAGCCTGTGGGTGATGCCGAAGTTGGCCAGCTCGCCGTTGCACAGCGCCTTGTTCGGGCCGTAGGCGTTGTCGGGGATCAGCACCTCGTCGCCGGTCTTCAGGAAGGCAAAGGCCACCAGCGCGATGGCTGCCAGCCCGCTGGGCGCGAGCAGGCATTCGGTGCCGCCTTCCAGCGTGGCGAGCCGCTCCTCGAGCGTGAAGGTGGTCGGCGTGCCGTGCAGGCCGTAGGTGTAGCCGGCCTTGGTCTTCCAGTCGCGCGCGCGCATCGCCGCGACGTCGGCGAAGAACACGGTGGAAGCCTTGAACACGCCGGGCTGGGGCGCGGCGAATTTCGCGGGCGGGGTGTAGGGATGGTGGATCAGGTCGGTGATGGGCTTTCGCATGCCGCCATGCTAGTCGACGCGAAAAGCCGGGTGCCGGACAATGGCCCGATGCTGCTGACGCGCGCTCCCGCCTCCTGGCTGCGGCCTTACGTCCGATCGATGTGGGCGATGGTGCCTGCCGCCACGGTGTCGAACACGCCGCTGCGCGAACACGTGCTGCCGACCGGCGACATGCACCTGGTGTTCCGGCTCTCCGGCCCGCCGCTGCGGCTGTTCGCCGATGCCGAGGACCGCACTGGTTACACGGTGGGCTATGCGATCGTGGGCGGCGCGCGTTCGGCCTTCTACGCGCGCGACGTGTCGGGCGCGACGCATTCTGTGGGTGCGCAGCTGCGGCCCGGCGCGGCCCGCGCGCTGTTCGGCCTGCCCGCTCATGAACTGGCCGAACGCCACACGCCGCTCGATGCGCTCTGGGGCACAGCGGCCGCGCATGCCCTCGAACGCATTCATGCGGCCGGCGCCCTCGAAGCGCAACTGGAAGTCTTCGAGGCCCTGCTGACCGAGCGCCTGCGGTCCCGCCCGCAAGCCATGCACCCCGCCATCGCGCAGGCCCTGGCCCGGCTCGGCGGCGGCGCGCCCATCGGCGAACTGGTAGCAGCCAGCGGCTACAGCCACCGGCGTTTCATCTCGCTGTTCCGGGACGCTGCCGGGCTCCCGCCCAAGCGCCTGGAACGGGTGCTGCGCTTTCAGCGCGTGATGGCCGCATGGACCGGCGCGCACACCCTGCCCTGGGTCGACCTCGCCCTGCAGGCCGGCTACAGTGACCAGCCCCATTTCAACCGCGACTTCCTTGAGATCACCGGCATGACGCCGCAGGCCTATGCCCGAGCCGCGCCCGCTTCGCCGAATCACGTGCGGGCCTGAGGTCAATTTCCTTCAAGACGGGTAGCGTGCGGCATGCGCAGAATCGCGACCAGACCCCACAGGAGACTCCGATGGCCACCCACGAACTGTTTGCCTACCTCTGCGTGAACGACACCGCGGCGGCGATCGCCTACTACGGCGAGGTGTTCGGCGCGCGCGAGAAGTTCAGGCTGACCGAGCCCAGCGGCCGCATCGGCCATGCCGAGCTCGACTTCGACGGCGCGACGCTGATGCTCAGCGACGAGTTTCCGGAGTACGGCATCCTTGGCGCCAAGGCGATCGGCGCCACCGCCGTCACCATCCACCTGCACGTGGACGATGCAGACGCCGTGATCGAGCGCGCGCTGAAGGCCGGCGCCACGCTCGAGATCCCGATACAGGACCAGTTCTACGGCGAGCGCTCCGGCTCGTTCCGCGATCCCTTCGGACATCGCTGGAACGTCGGCCACAGCATCGAGGAGGTGTCGACCGACGAGATGCAGCGGCGCTACACCGCGATGCTGAAAACGGATTGAGCGGTCAGACGGACCACTTCTCCAGCAGCTTTTCCGCACCCATCGAGTCATAGCCTTCGAAAGGCTGATGGATCCATGGGTTGGTCTGCAGGAACTCGACCGAATAGTCCGGCGTGAAGGTCGACAAGGCCTTGGTCCAGATCACGGCGCTGCGCAGCTCGGTGATCGGCGGGTACTTGGTCCTGAGCATGTCCACCACGGCATGCAGCGTGTAGCCCGAGTCGGCGAGGTCGTCGACCAAGAGCACCTTGCCGGCGATCTCGCCCTTGGGCGTGGTGATGTAGCGCGCGATGTCCAGGTGGCCCTGGATCGTGCCGGCATCGGCGCGGTAGGAGCTGGTGGACATGATCGCCAGCGGCTTGTCGAAGATGCGCGACAGCACGTCGCCCGGCCGCATGCCGCCGCGCGCCAGGCACAGGATGGTGTCGAACTCCCAGCCGGACTGGTGCACCTTGATCGCGAGCTTCTCGATCAGGTTGTGGTACTCGTCGTAGCTCACGTAAAGGTGTTTGCCGTCTTCGGTCAACATGCGCTCTTCTCCATCATTGCTTCGGTAGGGGTCTCGATGTCTTCGCGGGAAACACCGCGGAACCGGCTTTGCCGGCCCGCTGGTGTTGCCCCCTGCAAGGGGGTTGGCGGAGCGACACGACGTGCGCGCAGCCTGGGGGTGTGCGTCATTCAGTCGGCGAGATAGGGGTGGCGCATCATGATCGTGTGATCGCGGTCCGGGCTGGTCGACACCATGTGGATCGGCACGCCCGTGACCTGCTCGATGCGCTGCAGGTAGAGCCTCGCGTTGACCGGCAGCTTGTCGTACTGGGTGATACCCACCGTGCTCTCGCTCCAACCCTCGAGCTTCTCGTAGACCGGCGTGCAGCGCTCGATTTCGTCGGCGCCCATCGGCAAGATGTCGGTGTACTCGCCGTCGAGCTGGTAGCCGGTGCACAGCTGCAACTCCTCGAGGCCGTCGAGCACGTCGAGCTTGGTGATGCACAGGCCGCTCAGGCCGTTGACCTGCGCCGAGCGCTTGAGCAGCGCCGCGTCGAACCAGCCGCAGCGGCGGCTTCGGCCGGTGGTCACACCCTTCTCGGCACCGACCGTGCTCAGGTGGTAGCCGACGGTGCCCGGCGTCGCCCAGTCGAGCTCGGTCGGGAAGGGCCCGCCGCCGACGCGCGTGCAGTAGGCCTTGGTGATCCCGAGCACGTAGTGCAGCATGCCCGGACCGACGCCCGAGCCGGCGGCCGCATTGCCCGCCACGCAGTTGCTGGAGGTCACATAGGGATAGGTGCCGTGGTCGACGTCGAGCAAGGTGCCCTGCGCGCCTTCGAACAGCAGGTTGGCGCCGGCGCGGTGCGCGTCGTTGAGCTCGCGCGAGACGTCGGCCATCATGGGCTTGAGCAGCTCGGCATGGCGCATCGCCTCGTCGTAGACGGCATCGAACTCGATCGCGGGCGCGCTCAGCACTTGCGTCAGCACGTGGTTGTGCAGGTCGAGCAGCACGCGCAGCTTGGCGGCGAAGCGCTCGGGATGCTTCAGGTCCTGCACGCGCAGCGCGCGGCGCGCGATCTTGTCCTCGTAGGCCGGGCCGATGCCGCGGCCGGTGGTGCCGATCTTCTCGACGCCGCCCTTCTCGCGGTAGGTCTCGCGCGCGATGTCGAGCGCCGCATGGAAAGGCAGGATCAGCGGGCAGGCTTCGCTGATGCGCAGGCGCGATCGCACCTCGACGCCGGCCTTTTCCAGCCCCTCGATCTCCTCGAACAGCTTGGCCGCCGAGAGCACCACGCCGTTGCCGATGTAGCACTTGACGCCGGGGCGCATGATGCCGCTCGGGATCAGGTGCAGCGCGGTCTTGACGCCGTTGATGACCAGCGTGTGGCCCGCGTTGTGGCCGCCCTGGAAGCGCACGACGCCCTGCGCGCTCTCGGTCAGCCAGTCGACCAGTTTGCCCTTGCCCTCGTCGCCCCATTGGGTGCCGACGACGACCACGTTTCGTCCGGTGGTAACGCTCATGATGTTCCGCTTAAGAAGATTCAGATGGCTTGCACGCGCCACTGCCCGTCGCGCTCGACGAGCTCGCGGTCGCAGTGGAATTCGTCGATTTCGCTTTCGTGGCCGGGCAGCACGCAGACCACGGTCTCGCCCTGGCTGCGCAGTTCGGCGATGGTCTTGCCGAGGCCCGCGGCATCGCTCCAGGGCGCGCGGATCGCGGCCCGCAGCGGCCGCGCCGGCAGCACGCCGACCAGCTCGCGAACGTCGAGGCTGAAGCCGACCGCCGGGCGGTTGCGGCCGAACACGGCGCCCACCTCGTCGTAGCGGCCGCCGCGCACCAGCGCGTCGCTGGCGCCGTCGGTGTAGATGCCGAAGCGCATGCCGCTGTAGTAGGCGTAGCCGCGCAGGTCGGCCAGGTCGAAGCTGACGCGGGCGCCGTCGAGCCGGCTCGCCAGCTGCTTCAGGTCCGACAGCGCTGTGCGCACGCCGGCCGAGGCCGGGAGCACGCGATCTGCCTCGTCGAGTACCGCGGCATCGCCGTAGAGCTGCACGAGCGCGAGCAGACCTTCGCGCGACGCTGCCGGAAAGCCCTCCGTGAGTTCGCGCAGGGTGCTCGTGTCCTTGGCCGCCAGTGCCGCATGCACGCGCGCGATGGCCGCCGCATCGACCGGCACGCCGGCGAACAGCGCGCGCACGATGCGCGCATCGGCCAGGTCGACGATGACCGGGCCCTGCACGCCGGCTGCGTGCAGGCAATCGAGCCCGAGGCGCAGGACCTCGGTATCGGCTTCGAGCCCCGCATGGCCGTAGATCTCGGCGCCGAACTGGAGCGGCTCGCGCGTCGCGTGCGGGCGGTCGGGCCGGGTGTGCACCACCGGGCCGCAGTAGCAGAGCCGCGCCACGCCGCGGCGGTTGAGCAGGTGCGCGTCGATGCGCGCGACCTGCGGCGTGGTGTCGGCGCGCAGGCCCATGCTGCGCCCGGACAGCTGGTCGACCAGCTTGAAGGTCTGCAGGTCGAGCGCCTCTCCGGTGCCGGAAAGAAGGGATTCCAGGTGCTCCAGCAGAGGCGGCATCACCAGCTCGTAGCCATAGCCACGGGCGGTATCGAGCAGCTGGCGTCGAAGTTCTTCGATGTGGCGCGCCTCGGAAGGCAGCACATCGGCAATGTGATCCGGGAGGACCCAGGCGGACATGGGGATCGGGGGCGTGGTTAAACCGGGATTCTACCGGCCCCGGGTCACCCCAGAATCCAGAGCAGGAAGAGGCCCAGCAGGATGCTGCACAGGCCGAAGAAGCGCAGCTGCCCGTCGCGCAGCTGCAAGAGCTGGCTGAAGCCGCGCCGCCAGCTGCCCGGCGAAAAGAAGGGCAGGAGGCCTTCGATCACCAGCACGAGCGCGAGGGCGCTCCAGAAGGTTTCTGCGCTCACGCCTAGGTCGCCGCCGGGCCGCCCCAAGGCGGCCGAGCCTCCCCCTCGGGGGGTGGCGAAGCACACGAAGTGGCAAGCCGGGGGGCAGTCACGGTTATCGACGAGGAGCAGCCGCGGCCGCGCCCGACCCCTGCATCGCGCGGAAGAAGTCCGACGAAGGGTCCAGCACCATCACGTCGCTCTTCTTGTTGAAGCTCTGCTTGTAGGCGTCCAGGCTGCGATAGAACAGTGCGAACTGCGGATCGCGGCCGAAGGCGCCGGCGTAGGCAGATGCCGCGCTGGCATCGCCCTCGCCCTTGATCTTCTGCGCGTCGCGGTAGGCGTTGGCGACGATCACCTCCCGCTGGCGGTCGGCATCGGCACGGATCTTTTCGCCTTCAGCGAAGCCGGTCGAGCGCAGCTCGTTGGCCACGCGCTTGCGCTCGGCCTCCATGCGGCGGTAGACCGATTCGGTGATCGCCTCGACGTAGTCGACCCGCGTGATCCGCACGTCGATGATGTCCACGCCCCAGGGCTTGGCGCCCTTCACCACGGCCAGCACTTCGCGCTGGACGTCGGCCATCAGGGCCTCGCGGCGCACCGAGATCAGGTCGCGCACGGTGCGCTTGTTGACGTTTTCCTGGAAGGCGTTGCGCACCACGCGGTTGAGCTGCATGGCGCCAGCGTTCTCGTCCAGGCCGACGTTGCGGATGTACTCCGAGGGGTTGGTGATGCGCCAGCGCACGTACCAATCGACCACCACGCGCTGCTTCTCCGCCGTGAGCATGGGCTCGGGGTCGAGGCTGGACAGCGTGAGCAGGCGCTTGTCGATGTACGACACGTTCTGGAACGGCGGCGGCAGCTTGAAGTTCAGGCCCGGCTCGGTGATCACTTCCTTGATCTGACCAAGGGCGTAGACGATGCCGAACTGGCGCTGGTCGACCACGAAGAGCGTGGAGCTCAGGAGCGCGAGCACCACGAGGATCGACGATGCGATGAATCCGATTCTGTTCATGAGTGTTTCCTCAGCGCACGTCGCGGTCACGCGAGCGGCCGTCGCGCGCACGCGCGTCGCCGGATGAAGGCGGTACGACCGGAATCACGGACGACTGCGGCGGCGCGGTGCCGGCGACGTTGGGACTGGCGCCGTCGACCGGAGTGCCGGCGGCGCTCTGGCCGCTCATCTGCACCAGCTTGTCGAGCGGCAGGTACAGCAGGTTCGAACCCTGCTTGGAGTCGACCAGCACCTTGGTGGTGCTGGCGTAGATCTGCTGCATGGCGTCGGTGTACATGCGGTCGCGGGTGACCTGCGGCGCCTTCTGGTATTCGGTCAGCACCGAGGCGAAGCGCTGTGCATCGCCCTGTGCCTGCGCGATGATCCGCGCCTTGTAGGCCTCGGATTCCTCCTTCAGGCGCGAAGCGGTACCGGTGGCACGCGGCACCACGTCGTTGGCATAGGCCTGCGCTTCGTTCTTGGTGCGTTCGCGTTCCTGCCCGGCCTTGAGCACGTCGTCGAAGGAGGCCTGCACCTGCTCCGGCGGGCGCACGCCGCCCTGCTGCAGGTTGATGCCGACGACCTCGACGCCGACCTTGTAGCGGTCGAGGATGGTCTGCATCAGGGCGCGCACGCGCGGCGCGATCTGGTCGCGTTCCTCGGCGAGGGCCGCGTCCATCTTCATCTTGCCGACCACTTCGCGCACCGCCGTTTCGGCGACCTGCACCACGGTGTCGGCCGGTGTCTTGCTCTCGTAGAGATAGGCGCGCGCATCGCTCAGGCGGTACTGCACGGCGAACTTGATCTCGACGATGTTCTCGTCTTCGGTCAGCATGGCCGATTCGCGCAGGCCGGTGGAACGCACGATGGTGTCGCGCCCCACGTCGGTGGAGCGGATCTGGGTCACGACCACGAGCTCGTGGCGCTGGATCGGGTAAGGCAGCCGCCAGTTGAAGCCGGCGCCCACGGTTGCCTTGTAGCGGCCGAACTGCGTGATCACGGCCTGCTGGCCTTCGTTGACGATGAAGAAGCCGGTGCCCAGCCAGATCAGAACCGCGACCGCGGCGACCAGACCCAGGCCGACGCCCGCGTTCTTCATGTCGGGCTTGAGGCCACCGCCGTTGCCGCCGTTCGGGCGCCCGCCGTTGCCATTGCCGCGGCCGCCGAACAGGCCGCCGAGCTTGCGGTTGAAGTCGCGCCAGAGTTCGTCGAGGTCCGGCGGCCCCTGGTTCGGGCCCTGGCCGCGCGGGCGATTGTTGTTGCCGGGCGGAGGCGTCGGCTCGTCGTCGGGGCGGTTCGCATTCGGACGGTCGCCGTTCGAGGAGGGCTCATCGCCCCGGCCCCATCGTCCGTCGTTCAGGTTGAACATGCCCTGAAATCGTCTCCACACTGGCTTTGCATTCATTCGGTTCTGTTCTCTCGTCAGTGAGGGGGGATTGTGCCAATCAGTTGGCGGCATCGTGCAATTCGGTGTCGTACTCTGGGGTCATGGCCTCGTTCATCGACTGCGACCGTTGCGCGAGTTCGGCGCGGAGCGCCGGAACCCCCTCGCCGGTGTGGGCGCTCAGGAAGACGCGAAGCATCTGCGCGCCATCGACGTCGATCTCGTCGCGCAGATGCAGGGGGTGTTGCGTACTTTCAAGTGCATCGAGCTTGTTGAACACCAGGAGCTGCGGCACCGTGTCGGCGCCGATTTCCTTGAGCACTGCCTGCACCTCGGCCATCTGCTCGGGATGGTGGGGGTTGGAAGCGTCCACCACATGCAGCAGCAAGTCAGCATCGACCGCCTCCTGCAAGGTGGCCTTGAAGGCATCGATCAGGCCGTGAGGCAGCTCGCGAATGAAACCCACGGTGTCGGAGATCGACACCTTGCGGCGAGCATCGCCCAGGTACAGGTGCCGCGTGGTGGTATCCAGCGTCGCGAACAGCTGGTCGGCCGCATAGGCGCGCGCCTTCACCAGCGCATTGAACAGCGAGGACTTGCCGGCGTTGGTGTAGCCGACCAGCGAGATGTTGAAGGTGTCGCGCCGCTCGCGCTGGCGGCGCTGGGTGCCACGCTGGCGATGCACCTTGGCGAGCCGTTCGCGCGTGCGCTTGATGGACTCGCCGATCATCCGGCGGTCGAGTTCGATCTGCGTTTCGCCCGGGCCGCCGCGCGTGCCGATGCCGCCGCGCTGGCGCTCCAGGTGAGACCAGCGCCGCACCAGCCGCGTGCTGAGGTACTGCAGCCGCGCCAGTTCGACCTGCAACTTGCCCTCGTGCGAACGTGCGCGCTGGGCGAAGATTTCGAGGATCAGGAAAGTGCGGTCGTACACCGCAACCCCGAGCTGGCGCTCGAGGTTGCGCTGCTGCGCCGGGCTCAGCGCCTGGTCGAAGACCACTTCGCTCGCGCGATGCAGATCGGCCAGCTCGCGGATTTCGTCGGCCTTGCCGCTACCGACGAACAGCGCCGCATCGGGCGCCTTGCGTTTGCACACCAGGCGCGCGACCGGCTCGAGGCCTGCGGTCTGCGCGAGCAGGCCAAGTTCCTCGAGTTCGCCGTCGAAATGGGGCAACCCGAAATCGACACCGACGAGTACGACGGCGCCCTCTTTCCGGGAAATCAGTTCAGACAAGCGGAATCAAATTGGAAGAAAGCGCGGCGGGCGAGCCGCCGCGCTCCGTGCCGATCAGGCGGCTGCTTCGTCGTTCTCGGCAGCCGAGAAGTTGACGGCCCGACCCGGCACGATGGTGGAGATGGCGTGCTTGTAGACCATCTGGGTCACCGTATTGCGAAGCAACACGACGTACTGGTCAAACGACTCGATCTGACCTTGCAGCTTGATGCCGTTGACCAGATAAATCGAAACCGGCACGTGCTCGCGACGCAAGGTGTTCAGGAAGGGGTCTTGTAGGAGTTGCCCTTTATTGCTCACGATATTCTCCGTGTTCAAGAGTAGTTGTTGGAACCGGTCACCTTAACACAGCACTTCCGCACTGCAGCACGAAACCCGAATAGCCTTCCAAAAATAACGGCACCTAAAAGCGGGAACTTCGGGCGCCGGCATCGCTCAACGGTGGTCAATGGAGGCCAAGCGCCCCATCCGGGGACACGAGGCCTTCAGCCCTCCTTGTCTGCGTACGGATTGTGCGAGGTCTTGAGCTCGATGCGCAAGGGCGTGCCGACCAGGTCGAATTCCTTGCGGAAGCGCCCCTCGAGAAAGCGCTTGTAGGCGTCGGTGACGTGTTCCAGCGAGTTGCCGTGGATGACGATCACCGGCGGGTTCATGCCGCCCTGGTGGGCGTAGCGCAGCTTGGGCCGGAACATGCCGGACTTCTTGGGCGCCTGGAACTGCACCGCCTCCATCAGCAGCCGCGTGAGCACCGGCGTGGACATCTTGCGGGTGGCCGACTTGTGAGCCTGGGCGATGGCCTGCCAGACCGGCCCCAGCCCCTGGCGCTTGATGGCGGAAATGAAGTGCAGCGCGGCGAACTTGAGGAAGGGCAGCCGGGTCTCGATCTGGCGCTGGATCTGCTCGCGCTGGTAGCTATCGATCGCGTCCCACTTGTTGATTGCGATCACCACCGCGCGCCCGCTTTCAAGGATGTAGCCCGCGATATGGGCGTCCTGATCGGTCACGCCCTGCGTGGCGTCGAGCAGCAACAGGACCACGTTGGCCGATTCGATCGCCTGCAGGGTCTTGACCACCGAGAACTTCTCGATCGCCTCGAACACCCTGCCCTTGCGGCGCAGCCCCGCAGTGTCGATCAGCTCGAAACGCTGGCCGTTGCGCTCGAAGGGCACGGCGATCGCGTCGCGCGTGGTGCCGGGCAGGTCGAAGGCGACCAGGCGCTCCTCGCCGAGCCAGGTGTTGATCAGGGTCGACTTGCCGACGTTGGGGCGGCCCGCGACCGCCAGCTTGATCGGCTTGTTGTTGGTCTCTTCCTCTTCGGCCTCCTCGTCGGGATCGGGCAGCCCGAGCGGCTCGAGCGCGAGTTCGACCAGGCTGCGGATGCCTTGCCCGTGCGCCGCCGAGATGCCGTGCACCTCGCCGAAGCCGAGTTCGTAGAAGTCGACCAGCTTCGCGCCATCCTGCATGCCTTCGGCCTTGTTGGCCACCAGCACGCAGGGCTTGCCCAGCCGGCGCAGTTCATTGGCGATGTCGTGGTCCTGCGCCGAGATTCCCTCGCGCGCATCGACCACGAAGATCACCACGTCGGCCTCGGCCACGGCCTGGCGCGTCTGCTTGGCCATCTCCTTGAAGATGCCGCTGCCCGCGTCGGGCTCGAAGCCGCCGGTGTCGATCACGATGAACTCGTGCTTGCCCTGGCGGCCGTTGCCGTAGTGGCGATCGCGCGTGAGGCCTGCGAAGTCGGCGACGATGGCGTCGCGCGTCTGGGTGAGGCGATTGAACAGCGTCGACTTGCCGACGTTGGGACGCCCGACCAGCGCAATGACCGGTTTCATGGTCGGGCTCTCGATCGATTATTCAGGCCGATAGCCGAACACGCCGCCATTGCGGGTGACGACCACGACCGTGTTGCCGGAAAGCACCGGCGTCGCGGCGATGGCCGAGCCATCGGGGGTGAGGCGGTTCAGCGGCGCGCCGTCCTCGCGCGAGATCAGATGCACGAGGCCGGTGCTGTCGCCGATGACCAGCGAGCGGCCGACCGCGAGCGGCGCGGTCAGGGTGCGGTACTTGAAACTCTCGATCTGCCAGGCGCGCTCGCCGTCGGCGCGGCGCCAGGCCACCACATTGCCGTTTTCCTCGGTGCCGTAGACGAAGCGGTCGTCGCCGCTCACGCCGTCCGCGCCCGTGGCGGGCTTGCTCCAGAGCAGCGCGCCGCGCGAGGTGTCCACACAGCCGACGCTCGCATAGTAGGCGCGCGCGCAGACGACATCGCCGACACGGCTCACGCTGCCGGTCAGGTCGACCAGGCGCTCGACGTCGTTCGTGCCGCGCGGTGCGGCGATCGGCGATTCCCAGCGCGAAATGCCGTTGGCCGGATTGATGCCGGCGAGCCGGCCGCCGATACCGCTCACCAGGGTGTCGCCCACGGCGATCAGCACCCCGGGCCTCTTCAGCACCAGGTTTTCGGCGGTGCGCTGCTGTGCCCAAAGGCGACGACCGCTCTGGCCATCCCAGGCGCTGGTGCTGCGGTCGGCAGCCTGCACGAAGACGCGACGGCCGGCCACCAGCGGCGCGGTGTACGCCTGGGCCGTGAGCCGCTGCTTCCACAGCACCTTGCCGCTTTGCATGGCGACCAAGTCGTTGTTGGCGGTGACGACGGCAACCAGCGATCCATCGCTGCCCACGCCGGCCACCAGCGGCGCACCGGCACTGGCGCGCCACGATTCCTGCCCCGAACGCGCATCGATCATGACCACCGTGCCGTCGGTGGCGGCCACCGCCACCATGTCGCCGCTCACGTTGGTCGCCAGCGGGAAGCTCACCGCCGGAATGCGCACGCTCCAGGCCTGGCGAACGCCCAGGAGTGCCGGGTTGGCCGACAGTTCCGCGGGCTTGGGCCTGGGCGTGCCCGAGCAGGCCGCGAGCGCGGCGACCACGACCGCGGCCGCACCAGCGCGCAGGATGAATGCAGGAGTCACGAAACGCTTGAAATTCATGGTGTGGTCTTGGCAGGGGTGGCGGTGCCGGCAGCGGCCGGTGCCAGGCTCTTCGGGTCGACGCCGACGGCGTTGAGCTTGATCTCGACCAGGCGGCGGTAGTCGGTGCCGGGCGCGAAGGCGGTCCAGGCCTTCTGGTACTCGGCCTTGGCCTCGCCGCGCTTGCCCTGCGCCAGGTGGATGTCGCCCTTGCGGTCAGCCACCAGCGCTTCGAACTCCTTGGGCACGTTGCCCGAAAGTTGTTTGAGCGCCTCGTCGTAGGACTTGGCTTCGAGCAGTTCGGCGGCCAGGCGCAGCTTGGCGACGGCCTGGTAGCCCGGATCGACGGCATGCTCGGCCACCCACGCGAGCGCTGTGCGCGAGGCGTCGGCATTGCCCTTCTCGTTCAAGGTCTTGGCCGCCAGCAGGCCGGCCTGCTGGGCGTAGGCGGTGCCGGCGAACTTCTCCTTCATGTCGGCCAGCGCGCGCTCGATGCGAGCCACGTCGCCCGCCTGCGCGCTGCGTTCGATCTCGTCATAGAGCACCGAAGCGCGCGCCGCCTTGTCGCGCTGGAAATACTGCCAGCCGTTCCACGCCATGAAGGCGCCGGCCGCCAGCAGCACGAACCAGGTGATCAGCGTGCCGTAGGTGTTCCAGAAATGCCGGAGCTGGTCGAGCTGCTCCTGTTCTTCAAGGTCGAGATGGGTTGCCATGCGCTGTCAGTTGTTGGGAGCCGGGGATTGTAGGGTGGCGGCCCAGGCGGGCAGCTCGGCCAGCGGGCGGGCAGTCTGCGCCCCGCTGCCGTCGCGCAGCGCCTTGACCGTGACCTCGCCGCGCGCGAGTTCGTCGGCGCCGAAGACCAGTGCGTGCGCGGCGCCGCTGGCGTCGGCCTTCTTGAACTGCGACTTGAAGCTGCCGAGGCCGTCGGCGGTGGCCGCGTGCATCTGCACGCGCACGCCGGCATCGCGCAGCTGCTGCAGCGTGCGCAGCGCGACCGGCATCGCCGCCGCATCCGGCACCACCGCGTAGGCATCGGGGGTCGAAACGGGAACCGCCGTCCCCTGCTCCTTCAGCAACTCGAGCACACGCTCCACGCCGATCGCCCAACCCACCGCCGGCGCGGGCTTGCCGCCGAGCTGCTCGAACAGGCCGTCATAGCGCCCGCCAGCGCACACCGTACCCTGCGAGCCGAGCCGGTCGGTCACGAATTCGAAGACGCTGAGGTTGTAATAGTCGAGGCCGCGCACCAGCCGCGGGTTGATGGTGTAGGCGATGTCGTTGGCGTCGAGAATGGCCTTCAGCCCCTCGAAGTGCGCCAGCGACTCGGCGCCGAGAAAGTCGATCAGCTTCGGCGCCGACTCCACCACCGCCTTCATCGCCGGATTCTTGGTGTCTAGGATGCGCAGCGGATTGCTGTGCAGGCGGCGCCTGGCATCCTCGTCGAGCTGGTCGGCGTGCGCGTCGAAGTGCGCGATGAGCTGGGCACGGTGCTCGGCGCGCTCGGCCGGCTGGCCCAGGCTGTTGATTTCCAGGCGCACGTCGGTCAGGCCGATGGCCTTCCACAGCCCGCTGGCCAACAGGATCAGTTCGGCATCGACGTCCGGCCCGGCGAAACCCAGCGCCTCGACGTCGATCTGGTGGAACTGGCGGAAGCGCCCACGCTGCGGCTTCTCGCGCCGGAACATCGGGCCGATGGCCCACAGGCGCTTGCCGCCGTCGTAGAGCATGTTGTGCTCGATCGCGGCGCGTACGATGCCGGCGGTGTTCTCGGGGCGCAGCGTCAGGTGGTCGTTGTCGCCGTACTTGTCCGAGCGGTCGTGAAAGGAGTACATCTCCTTCTCGACGATGTCCGTGACCTCGCCGATGCCGCGCACGAAGAGCGCCGTGTGCTCCAGGATCGGCGTGCGGACGTTGCGGTAGGCATAGCGCGCCATCAGCTCGCGCACGGTGGCCTCGAGCCACTCCCAGCGCGCCGATTCGGGCGGCAATATGTCGTTCATGCCTTTGACGGCATTGAGTTTTTCAGCCATTGCTTGTGTCAGGCGACTTCGGTGGCGTGGCCGCCGAAACGCTTCTCGATGTAGTTTTCGACCAGTTGATGGAACTCGGCGGCGATGTTCTCGCCGCGCAGCGTGAGCGCCTTCTCGCCGTCGATGAAAACCGGCGCCGCGGGCGCTTCGCCGGTGCCGGGCAGGCTGATGCCGATGTCGGCATGCTTGCTCTCGCCCGGGCCGTTGACGATGCAGCCCATCACGGCCACCTTCATCGTCTCGACGCCCGGGTACTTGGTGCGCCAGACCGGCATCTGCATGCGCAGGTAGTCGTCGATCTCTTTGGCGAGTTCCTGGAAGGTGGTGCTGGTCGTGCGGCCGCAGCCCGGACAGGCGGTGACGCTCGGCACGAACACCCGCAGGCCCAGGGCCTGCAGGATCTCGTTGGCGATCAGCACCTCCTGCGTGCGCGATTCGCCCGGCTGCGGCGTCAGCGAGACGCGGATCGTGTCGCCGATGCCTTCCTGCAGCAGGATCGACAGCGCCGTGGCCGAAGCCACTGTGCCCTTGGTGCCCATGCCCGCTTCGGTCAGGCCCAGGTGCAGCGCGTAGTCGCAGCGCTTGGCGAGTTCGCGGTAGACCGAGACCAGATCCTGCACGCCGCTGACCTTGCAGCTCAGGATGACCTGGCTGCCGTTCATGCCCATCGATTCGGCGAGCTGCGCGGAATCGATCGCCGAAGTCACCAAGGCCTCGTACATCACCTGCTTCGCGTCCCACGGCTCTGGGCGCTGGCTGTTGATGTCCATCAGGCTGGACAGCAGTTCCTGGTCGAGGCTGCCCCAGTTGACGCCGATGCGCACCGGCTTGTTCCAGCGCATGGCCGCATCGATCATCTGGCCGAACTGGCGGTCGTGCTTGTCGCCCTTGCCGACGTTGCCGGGGTTGATGCGGTACTTGCTGAGCGCCTCGGCACAGGCCGGATAGTCGGTGAGCAGGCGGTGGCCGTTGTAATGGAAGTCGCCGATCAGCGGCACGTCGACGCCCATGCGATCGAGCTGTTCGCGGATGTAGGGCACCTGCGCCGCCGCTTCCGGCGTGTTGACGGTGATGCGCACCATCTCCGAGCCGGCCAGCGCCAGTTCCTTGACCTGGATCGCGGTGCCGATCGCGTCGACGGTGTCGGTATTGGTCATCGACTGCACGCGCACCGGGGCGTCGCCGCCCACGGTGACGGTGCGCGGCCCCCAGACCACGCTGGCCTGGCGCGAACGGCGCGGCCGCGGCGCAGCGGACTCGATCGGCAGGCAGCTCAGGGGGCTCGACGTGTCGTCGTTCATGGCTTGACCTCGAAACGCGCGACGCCGCCCGAACGCGTCAGGGGCGCCAGGTCGAAAGCCTTGCCGCGCACTTGCACCTCGATACCCGAGGCACGACCGACGACCACCGACAGGGGTGGCGCGCCCGTCACCCCGACGGTCTCGCCGGCCTGCACCGTGCGCCGCAGCAAGGACTTGCCGTTGCCTTCGTTCACCGTGACCCACGAGTCTTCGCGCGCGACGAAGACGATCAGGCTGGCACCGGCCACGGCAGGCGCTGCTGCCGCCGTCTGGGCCGCAGGTGCCGCCGGTGCCGCTGCCGGCGGAATGATGGGCGCTGCAGGAGCCGCAGCGGCAGCGACTGGTGCCGCGGGTGGTACCGCCTCGACGACCGTGCCGCTGACCACTGCCGACCGTTCCGTCGACGGCGAAGCCTCGATGTTGTTGCTGGCGGCCGTCAGGCGAGAGATCGACTCGCCGATCCGATCGAAGACCGACTGCGGCAGCCAGAACAGCACCGCGGCGCCGATCAGCAGCAGCAGGACCACGATCAGCAGCGCGCGCGACGGTTGCCCGTTCGAACCGCCGACGCCGCCCGAGCGCGGCGCGGCCGAGCGCAGGCTCTTGCTGATGGTGCGGTCGGCCTCCGCCAGGCCCGCGGGCTGCGCGCCGGGCAGCTTCGCCAGCACAGGTGCCGGGTCGATCCGCAGCGCCCGGCACACGCTCGCGGCCAGGGCACGCGCGAACACTGGATCGGGCAAGGCGTCGATGTCGTCGGCCTCCAGTGCCGCCAGCTTCTGCGTCGACACCTTGAGCGCGGCCGCCACCATGTCGATGTGCAGACCGTGGGCCTCGCGCGCCTCGCGCAGCATGTCGCCGGCCGTCATGAAGGTGCTGTCGCCGCTCACCAGCGGCACCGCGGCCGAAGCCCCGAATTCGCTGGCCTTCTCAATCATTGAAATTCCCGCGCTCGTACGCAATCGCCTCCCGCGACTGGGGGAAGCGCCGCTGCAACTGGCTCGCGAGTTGCGTGATCGCTTCACGGTTGTTGAGCCGGCGTTCGATCTTGATGCCGAGCCAGAGCGTCTCGGCATTGGCCGACGGACTGTTGTTGACGCGGCGGATGTAGAACTGCGCGCGCGACCAGTCCTCGCGCTGCGCGAGCAGCGAGGCCAGATTGAAGCCGACCACCGGGTTGCCGGCATCGAGTTCGTAGGCCTGCGTCAGGCTGCGCTCTGCCTCGGCACGCTGGCCGGCGCGGAGCTGGCACACGCCCTGCGTCATGAGCGTCTTGGAACGGTCGCCGTAGGTGGGGATGGCCAACGCAGCCAAGAACTGCTGCTGCGCGTCGCCGAAGCGGTTCTGCTGGCACAGCAGCCATCCGTAGTTGTGCAAGGTGTTCGCCTCGCGCGGGTTCAGCGCGATCGCGCGGCGGAAGCTGTCTTCGGCCTGAGGCGCATCGTCGAGACGCATGTAGACCAGGCCGCGCAGGTTGTAGGCATCGGCGAAGGTCGGATCGTTGGCCAGGGCCTGCTTGATCTCGTCCAGCGCCACGGTGGTCTGCCCCTGCTCGAAGTAGCCGATGGCCAGTTCGACGCGCAGCCGGGCGCGCTTGCGGGCGTTGGTTTCGTCCGAGTCCGTGATGATGGGTGCGGCATTGCTGCTGCCCGTGCCCGGCGCGGAAGGGTCCTTGGTGGCGCAGCCGGCGAGCAGGAACGCGGCCGCAAGGCCGAAGAGCGCTTGCATCACTCGCTGGTGCACGATCGGAAAGGCCTGGCTCATCGGTTCATGGCTCCTGGGCAGTGGAAGTGGCGGCCTTCTTGCGGGCCGGGTGCAGCACGACGGTGCGCCGCTGCGCCATGCGCTCGGCCGCATGGGTCCGGTCTTTCACGTCGCCCGCCAGCTGGCCGCAGGCCGCATCGATGTCGTCGCCGCGCGTCTTGCGCACGGTGGTCACGATGCCGGCTTCGCTCAGCACCTTGGCGAAGGCCAGCACGCGCGGCTGCGGCGAACGCAGCAGGCCGGACGCCGGGAAAGGATTGAAAGGAATCAGGTTGAACTTGCAGGAGATCCTCTGCGAGCGCACCAGATCGACCAGTTGGCGCGCATGCTCGGGCTGGTCGTTCACGCCGTCGAGCATGCAGTACTCGAAGGTGATGAAGTCGCGCGGCGCGTGCGCGAGGTAGCGCTGGCAGGCCTCGAGCAGCTCGGCGATCGGGTACTTGCGGTTGAGCGGCACCAGGTCGTCGCGCAGCGCGTCGTTGGGCGCATGCAGCGACACCGCGAGCGCCACCGGGCAGTCGGCGCCGAGCCGATCGATCATCGGCACCACGCCCGAGGTCGACACCGTCACGCGGCGGCGCGACAGGCCATAGGCGTTGTCGTCGAGCATGGTGCGCAGGGCCGGCACCAGCGCTGCATAGTTCTGCAGCGGCTCGCCCATGCCCATCATCACGACGTTGGAGATCACGCGCCCTTCCTGATCGGCAGTGCGCTTCAGGTGCCGGCGCAGGAAGTGTTCGGCGAACCACAGCTGGGCGACGATCTCGCCCGTCGTCAGGTTGCGGCTGAAGCCCTGGTGCCCGGTCGAGCAGAAACGGCAGCCGACGGCGCAGCCGGCCTGCGAAGAGACGCACAGCGTGCCGCGGTCGTCCTCGGGAATGAACACGGCCTCGACCGCATTGCCGTCGCCGACGTCGAACAGCCACTTGATGGTGCCGTCGGCCGATTCGTGCTGCGTGATCATCGGCAGCGCCTCGACGCGCGCGCTGCCCGCGAGCTTCTCGCGCAGCGACTTCGCAAGGTCGGTCATGTGCGCGAAATCGCTCGCGCCGCGCTGGTGGATCCAGCGGAACAGCTGGGTGGCGCGGAAGCGCTTCTCGCCGAGCTTTTCGCAGAACGCAGCCAGCCCCTCGAGATCGAAATCGAGCAGGTTGGCCGTGGTCATTGCGTGGGAAGGCTCCGCCTCAGCGTGCCTTGAGCTCGGGGAAGAAGAAGCCGATTTCGACCTTCGCGGTGTCGACGGCGTCGGAGCCGTGCACAGCGTTGGCATCGATGCTGTCCGCGAAGTCGGCGCGGATGGTGCCCGGGGCTGCCTTCTTGGGATCGGTCGCGCCCATCAGGTCGCGGTTCTTGATGATGGCGTCCTCGCCCTCCAGTGCCTGCACGAACACGGGGCCGGAGATCATGAACTCGACCAGATCCTTGAAGAAGGAACGCTCCTTGTGCACCGCGTAGAACTGCTCGGCGTCGGCGCGCGACAGATGCACCAGCTTGGCCGCCACGATCTTGAGGCCGGCAGCCTCGAAGCGGGAGACGATCTTGCCGATGACGTTCTTCGCCACGGCGTCGGGCTTGATGATGGAGAGGGTGCGTTCGATGGCCATTGAGTTGCTTTCCTGAGAGCTTGGATTTCGATGAGTTCCGTCAAGCCGCAACGCTTCGGTTGCACTGCCTTGACAAAGCCTCTGATTTTAACCGGCGCGCTCGACACCACCCGTGACGGGCCGGTGAAAGACCGCGACCGATGCGCGATTTCAGCGGCCGCGGCGCCGCCCGCCGCCCTGCCCGCCGAAATTGCCCCCGCCCGCACCGGGCGGGCCGCCGCGTCGCGGGCCGGAACGCTGTTCCTTGCGCTGGCGCGAGAAGCTGTCGGCCCCGATATAGCCGAGCGAAGTCTTCATCGGATCGGGCTGGTTGGCGCCGCTCGGCGGACGATCCTCGCCGCGGTTGCCGCCCTGTCGGTCGTCGCGGCGGTTGCGGCGGCCCTGCTGCGGTGGACCGCCATTGCCGCCTCCCCGATTCCGGTCGCCCCGCGCCGCCGGACCGCTGCCCAGCGGATTCGGGATCGGCGGCTCGCGGCCTTCGGCCTGCGCGCCGCCGCCGTTGTTGCGATTGCCGCGGCGCTTGCGGTTGCGGTTGTTGCGGCCGCCGCCCTCCGGGCCCGGTCCCTTCGGGCCGCCGCCCGCGCGTCCCGGCCGTTCGCCGGCACCGCCGGCTGCCTGGAACAGCGCGCGGATGTCACGCTCGTCGAGCTCCATCCAGGCGCCGCGCTTGAGACCGCGCGGCAGCACCATCGCACCGTAGCGGATGCGGATCAGGCGGCTGACCGCGTGGCCGACCGATTCGAACAGGCGACGCACTTCGCGGTTGCGGCCTTCGGAAATGGTGACGCGGTACCAGCAGTTCGAGCCTTCGCCGCCCCCCTCTTCGATGGTGCCGAAGTGGGCCATGCCGTCGTCGAGCCGCACGCCTTCGAGCAGGCGCTGCTTTTCCTCGCTGCTGAGGGCACCCAGCACACGGACCGCGTACTCGCGCTCCAGCCCGAAGCGCGGGTGCATGAGCTGGTTGGCCAGTTCGCCCGAGCTGGTGAAAAGCAGGAGGCCTTCGGTATTCAGGTCGAGGCGACCGACCGATTGCCACTTGCCCTGCTGCAGGCGCGGCAGCTTGCGGAACACCGTCGGACGGTTCTGCGGATCGTCGTGCGTGACGACTTCGCCGACCGGCTTGTGGTAGGCGATCACGCGCGCCGGCGGCGGCGCGATGCGGTAGCGGATCGGCTTGCCGTTGATCTTGACCTGGTCGCCGAACTGGATGCGCTGGCCGATGTGGGCCGGCTCGTTGTTGACGGAGATGCGGCCCTGCAGGATGAGCTGCTCCATCTCGAGCCGCGAGCCGAGGCCGGCCTGCGCCAGCACCTTGTGCAGCTTGGGCGAATCGGCTTCAGGCAGCAGCACGCGCTTGAGCGGCGGGACCTCGGGGCTTTCCTCGTCGGCATCGAACTGGCCCGAGATGACATCGGCAAAACGGATCGGCTCGGGCGGCGGGGCATTGCGCTGCTCGCGCTCGGCGGCGCGGCGAGCCCGGTCGAGGTCGTCTTCCTCCTCGTCCGGCTCTTCCTCGTCGTCCAGGTCGTCCTCGGCCACGTTCTGCGCTTCACCGGCCGCCGGCGGGGTGAATTCGGCCGCTTCCACCGCCATCTCGACGGGGGCCTGGCCAGCGGGCTTGCGCCGGCGCGGCCGCCGCTTGCGAGGCGCCTCCGCCTCGCCTGCGCCTTCGGGGCTCGGCTCGGTCACGCCGTCCGCGGGCTGTGCGGGGGTCGCCGCCGCACGATCTTCGGAAACAGGTTCGGCCGGCAGCGTCGCTGCATCATCGGGATCGGATGGGCTCATGGTCGGGTTCCGGAGGAGACGACGGTGATGTCAACCTCATCGGGCTCGGCATCGGGCTCGATGGGGGACGAGGACTGGAGTTCAGGCTCGGGCTCGGGCTCGGGCTCGGGCAAGGTTTCGGGCTCGGGCTCGGGCTCGGGCAAGGTTTCGGCAACCGCCTCGGTTTCGGCCTCGCTCACGGCCTCTGCGGTCTCGACGGAAGACTCGTCGATCGGCAAGGCCGGCTGGTCGCCGCCGGACGCCTGTTCGAGCGCGTCGATCAAGGCACCCTGCTGCGCCGGCGATTCGATGACCGGCAATTGATCCAGCGAAGCCAGGCCCAGGTCGTCGAGAAACTGGCGCGTGGTCGCATAGAGCGCCGGCCGGCCGACCGTCTCGCGATGCCCGATCACCTCGACCCAGTTGCGGTCTTCGAGCTGCTTCAGGATCAGCGAATTGATGGTGACGCCGCGGATGTCTTCCATGTCGCCGCGCGTGACCGGCTGGCGGTAGGCAATGATTGCCAGCGTTTCGAGCGCGGCGCGGGTATAGCGCGGCGGCTTTTCCGGGTGCAGGCGATCGAGATGGTCGCGCAGTTCGGGACGGCTCTGGAAGCGCCAGCCGGTGGCGACGCTCACGAGCTCCAGGCCGCGTTGCGACCAGTCTTCCTGCAGTTCGAGCAACAACGACTTGATCGTGTCGGCGCCCAGTTCGTCGTCGAACAGCACGCGCAGTTCGCGCACCGGCAAGGGCTGCGTCGAACAGATCAAGGCGGTTTCGAGAATGCGCTTGGCATCCGCCGTATTCATGGTTCGCGGTATCCGGGAAAAAGGCGCCACGAAGGACGCTTGATTTCAGAAGGATGAAGAGGCGCTGCCGGCCCGCAGGCGCTTTGCAGCAAGGCCGGCATCGGGTGGCCGGCGCGGCCCTCGGGGCCGTCAGGCACGATTGTAATCCAGCCCCCAGGCCTGCAAAGCCTGCACCAGATCGGGCGGGGGCGGCGCGCGAAACTCCATCGGCTGATGCGTGACCGGATGCACGAACGCGAGCCTGAAGGCGTGCAGCGCCTGCCGTGCGAGGCCGGCCGCGGCAGCGCCGCCGTAGAGCGTGTCGCCGACCAGCGGATGGCCGATCGAAGCCATGTGCACGCGGATCTGGTGCGTGCGCCCGGTCTCCAGCGTGCAGCGCACGGCGCAGCCCTGCTCGTTGCTGTCCAGCGCTTCGATCAGCGTGCGCGCGGGCTTGCCCGAATGCCGCTGCAGATCGACCGCCGCCATGCGCAGCCGGTTGCGCGGGTCGCGCCCGATCGCGGCGTCCACGTGGCGCGCAGCGGCGCCCTGCCAGCTGCGATGCGCGAGCGCGAGGTATTGGCGCGTGACCTCGCGTGCCGCAATCAGCGCCACCAGCGCATCCATCGCGCAACGGCTGCGCGCGACCACCATCAGGCCGCTGGTGTCGCGGTCGAGCCGGTGCACGATGCCGGCGCGCGGCAGCAGCGCGGCCCGCGGGTCCAGGGCCAGCAGGCCGTTGAGCAGCGTGCCGCTCCAGTTGCCGGGTGCCGGATGGACCACGAGACCGGCCGGCTTGTCGATGACGCGCAGGTGTTCGTCCTCGTGCAGCACGGTGATCGGCATCGGTTCGGGCCGGAAAGCCTGGCTCTGCGGCGTGGGCCGCAGCTCGATGCGCCCGGCAGCGCCCGCATGCACCGTGGTCGAAGCCTTGGTGAGCACGCGCCCCTGGATCGCCACCATGCCGGCTTCGATCAGTTGCTGCAGGTAGCTGCGCGAAAACTCGGGCACCAGCGCGGCCAGCGCACGGTCGAGCCGCTGCCCATGCTCGTCCTGGCCGAACAGGAAGTTGCGAATCTCGCTCGGCTCGGACAGCTCCGCGCCCTCGTCGTGCTCGACCGCGCCTGGGGATTCGTCCAGGGGGTCGGCCGATATAATTGACGGCACCTGTTTCACGAAAGCCTTATGTGATGTTTCGCGCCAAATTATCGGTTGTCCCCGGCTGGCTGGCTCTTTGCGCGGCCGCGTGGCTCGTGGCCGGCTGCTCGTCGACCACCGTCGATCGGACCGCGAACTGGAGTCCCAACCGCATCTACTCCGAAGCCAAGGAAGAAGCCAGCTCCGGCGCCTACGACAAGGCCGTGCCGCTGTTCGAGAAGCTCGAAGGCCGCGCCGCCGGCACGCCGCTCGCGCAGCAAGCACAGCTGGACAAGGCCTATGCGCAGTACAAGGCCGGCGAAAGGCCCGCGGCCATCGCGACCCTCGATCGCTTCATCAAGCTGCACCCCGCCAGCCCCGCGCTCGACTACGCGATCTACCTCAAGGGCGTGATCAACTTCAACGACGACCTCGGCCTGTTCGCGTGGATGACGCGGCAGGACCTGTCCGAACGCGACCAGAAGGCAGCCAAGGAGTCCTTCGAGGCGTTCAAGGAACTGATCACCCGCTTCCCGGAATCGCGCTACACGCCCGATGCGCGCCTGCGCATGAACTACATCGTCAACTCGCTGGCCCAGTACGAAGTGCATGTGGCGCGCTACTACTACACGCGCGGCGCCTACCTGGCGGCCATCAACCGCGCCCAGCTGGCCCTGGCCGACTACCGCGAAGTGCCGGCGCTCGAAGAGGCGCTTTACATCATGGTCCAGTCCTACGACGCGCTCGGCCTGACCGACCTGCGCGACGACGCCAAGCGCGTGCTGACCAGCAACTACCCGAAGAGCGAATACCTGACGCGCGGCTTCAGGGCCAAGGACGACCCCTGGTGGAAGCTCTGGTAACGACTCCAACAAAGGCCCTTTCCGGGCCTTTTTGATTTTCAGCCCGCGAGTTCCAGCAGCGCGGCGTCGAACGCGTCTTCGCTGTCCAGCCTGCGCATCGGCGGCAAGGCCGCCAGCAGCCGCCGCCCGTAGCCCATCGCGACCAGCCGCGTGTCGCAGATCACCAGCACGCCCCTGTCGGTTTCGCGCCGGATCAGGCGCCCTGCGCCCTGCTTGAGGGCCACGGCCGCTTCCGGCAGCGAATAGTCGCTGAAGGCGCTGCGACCTTGCGATTCGAGGCGCTGCGAACGCGCTTCAACGAGCGGATCGTTCGGCGGCGGAAAAGGCAGCTTGTCGATCACGACCAGCTGCAGCGCATCGCCAGGCGCATCGAATCCTTCCCAGAACGAGGCCGAGGCCACCAGCACGCAGCCGGCACGCCCGTCGGCCGCACCTTCGCGGAAGCGGTCCATCAGCGCGCGCTTGGGCAACTCGCCCTGCACCAGCACCTGCGGCCGGCGCCCGGCTTCCAGCCGCTCGAACTGCTGCTTGATGGCATCGCCGATGGTGCGCAGTGCACGCAGCGTGGTCGTGAGCACCAGCGTGCGTCCGCCCAAGGCCTCGGCGCCCCGGGCCGCGAGCGTCGCCACCTGCACGCTGTGTGCCGGATCGCTGGGTTTGGGAAATGCGCGCGGAACGTAGAGCGCAGCCTGGCGCGCGTAGTCGAAGGGACTCTGGACGCGCAGCACCTCGGCGTCGTCGAGCCCGCAGGGTTCGGTGAACCAGCGCAGCTTCGGATCGTCGCCGAGCGTGGCCGAGGTGAACACCCAGGCACGTCCCTGTTCTTCCGGATCGACCGCGTCGGCCTTGAGCACGCGCGTGCGCACCGCCTCGGCAATATCCAGCGGCGACTCCACCAGCCGCAGCTGCGTGCCCACGTCCACCCATCGCACCGATTCCGCGGGGCAGGCCTGGGCAAAACGGGTCGCGCGTTCCGCGAGCTGTTCCGCGCGCTCGTGCAGGCGCACGAAATCGGGCGAGAGTTCGCTCACCGTGTCGAGTGCCCGCGCTGCGTGCTCGAAGGCCTGCTGCAGGGCGTCGAGCGCGGCCTGCCAGGCCTCGGCAGGCACGGCCTCCGGCGACGCGCCTGCCCAGCGCAGCTTGGCACCGGGCCACTGCTTGCCGGCCGCGAGCCGCAATTCGCGCGCGCCGCGTTCGACTGCAGCCACCAGCTGCTGCCAGTCGACCAGCCCGCGCGCCTGCTGCAGGCCGGCGGCCAGCATGTCGCGCGCGAAATCCAGCGCCTGCCCGCTGCCGAGCTGCACGCCGAGGAACTGCACGCCGGTCTCGTTGAGCTGGTGCGCTTCGTCGAACACGACCACGCGCACGGTCGGCAGCAGTTCCGCCATGCCCGATTCACGCACCGCCAGGTCGGCGAAGAACAGGTGATGGTTGATGACCACCACGTCGGCCGCCATCGCCTCGCGGCGCGCCAGGTTGACGTGGCAGGGCTTGAACTGCGGGCATTGCGCGCCCAGGCAGTTCTCGCGCGTGGAGGTCACCAGCGGAATCAGCGGCGAGCGCTCGTCCAGGCCCGGCAGCTCGGCCAGGTCGCCGGTGCGGGTGGCCTTCGACCACTGCTCGATCTTCGCCAGCGTGCGAACGCTGCCGCGTTCGGGCAGGGACGCGTCATGGCGCGCCAAGTCGAGGCGATGCAGGCACAGGTAGCTCGCCCGCCCCTTGAGCAGTGCGGTGCGCACCGGCAGGCCCAGCGCCTCGACCAGCCGCGGCAGATCGCGCCCGAAGAGCTGGTCCTGCAGCGTCTTGGTGGCAGTCGAGAGCAGCACGCGCTCGCCGCTCAGCAGCGCCGGCACCAGGTAGGAGAAGGTCTTGCCGACGCCGGTGCCGGCCTCGACCACGAGCACGCCGCCCTGGTCGATGGTGCGGGCCACGGCCAGGGCCATCTGGGTCTGGCCTTCGCGCTCGCGGAACTGTTCGGCCGCGTGCGACAGCACACCGTCCTGCGCGAAGGCGTCACGCACCATTTGATCGAGCGACATCAGGCGGGCTCTTGCGGATCGAGCATGCGCTCCAGGCGGACGATCTGGTCGCGCAGGGCGAGCCGCCTTTTCTTCAAGCGCCGCAGCAGCAGTTCGTCCTGCGGCACGGCCTCGACGAGTCGGTCGATGGTGGCGTCCAGGTCGGCGTGCTCGATGCGCAGTTCGATCAGCTGACGGGAAAAGGAGTGAAGATTGGAGTCCAACGGGGGCGATGCGAAGACGATGCAACGGCGATTCAGGCTTCGCGCGGGGTTGACTCGATAATACGTCTTCGTTTCCATCACACGACCACATGAAAGACCGAGCCACCGTCGCCTCCGCGCCCACGACCCCAGGCTTTCGACTCGCAGCGGCCACCGGTCTTCACAAGGGGGATCGCCCCTACCAGCAGGACCAGGTCCTGATCATGAACCACCCGCGCACGCCGGGTTGCGTGCTCGGCGTCGTCGCCGACGGCATGGGTGGACGCAGCGGGGGGCGCAAGGCATCGGACCAGGTGCTGATGACGGCACGCCAGTTGTTCTCGCGCTACAAGCCGGGTCGCGACGAGGCCGTGGCCATACTGCGGCAGCTGCTGGAAGACGCCAACACGGTGATCAAGCTCACCGCGATCTCCAGCGAGGAGGAGCCGCACAGCACGCTGGCGGCGTTCCTCATGAATCCGGGAGGCGACTGCGTCTGGATCCATGCGGGCGATTCGCGCATCTACCATTTCCGCAACGGCCAGCTGATCAAGCGAACCAAGGACCACTCCTACGTGCAGGCGCTGGTGGACCGCGGCGAGATCAGCGAGGCGGAAGCCAACATCCACCCGCAAGGAAACATCCTGCTCGGCTGCCTCGGCATGAAGTCCACGCCGCCGCCGGTCGACATCCACCTGGTTCCCAAGCTGGAACCCGACGATCTGCTGATGGCCTGCAGCGACGGGCTCTGGCACTACTTCACGCCGGAGGAGATGGGCAGGGTGCTGCACGAACAATCGCCCCGCGCGGCAGCCGAACTGCTGGTGTCGGAAGCGCGGCGCCGCGCGCGCGGCACCGGGGACAATATTTCGCTGGTCGTGCTGAAGCTCGAAGCGCTTCCGGTGGCTGCGGACGCTGCGGACTGAGGCCGAGCCGCCGGCACGCGCTCAAGGCGGCGTCGGCAAGGACGGCGAACGGGCCTTGTCCTTCGTCTTCTCGGCGTTGCGGCGCTCGCGATCGGCGCGATGCTCCTCTGCCTTCTGCTGCTTGCGCTCGTAGGCTTCGCGCTCGACCGGCGCCTCGGCACGCCGGGCAGCAGCCTTGGCCTGGTTCTCGGCATGCGCGCGCTGCTTGTCTTCGAGCTCGCGTTTCCGCAGGGCGGCATCGGAGGCCAGGCGGGCGCGGCTCGTCGCATGATCGGCCGAGCGCTGCTCGCGCTCCTCCTGGTTCTTGATCGACTGCTCGCGCTGCGAGGGTGTGTCCTGCGGGCGCGGGCTGGCCTTTTTTTCCTCGAGCCGATCGAGCGCAGCGGCCCCGCGGCGCTTGCGTTCGATGTCGTTGATGGCGGCTTCCTGGCGCTTGATGTCGTCGGTGGCGGTGCGCCGGCGCCGGCGACTGTCTTCCAGGCAGCCCTCGACCGCAAACTTCTGGTAGCAGGCCTTCTGCTCGGTCTGGAAGCGTTCTTCGACCACCTTGCGCTCCTGCGACAGGCGCGCTCGCTCCGCTTCGAAATCGGTGTTGCCGGTCGTGGCGGTGGACTGCGCCCACAGCGGCAGCGCGGTCAAGGCCATCAAGAGTGCAAGGACGGTGTTCTTCATGTGAGGCGGGTGTCGACGACGCGGCGCTCGAGCGCGAGGAATTCGGCCGACTGCATTTCGTTGAGTCTGGACACGGTGCGAGGAAATTCGTGGGCCAGCGGACCCTCGGTGTACAACGCCTCCGGCGCAACCTCCGCCGACATGATGAGCTTCACGCGCCGATCGTAGAACACGTCGACCAGCCATGTGAAACGACGTGCTTCAGAGGCCATGCGCACCGGCATGTACGGCACGTCGGACAGGAGCACGGTGTGGAACTGGGTCGCGATCTCCAGGTAGTCGTTCTGCGAACGCGGACCGCCGCACAGGGTCTTGAAGTCGAACCAGACCACGCCGCCGGCCTTGCGGCGCGCGTGGATCTCGCGCGACTCGATGTGCAGCACGGGGTTCTCGTCCGCGCTTTCGGCGAGGCGCTCGAAGGCGTGGCGCATCTCCTTGTCGGCCGCCGCGCCGTTGGGCGTGAGGTAGAGGCGTACCTGCTCCAGCGTGCGGCGACGGTAGTCGGTGCCGTTGTCGACGCCGATCACCTCGAGCCGCTCGTTGAGCAGCGCGATCGCGGGCAGGATGCGGTCGCGATGCAGCCCGCCGGGATAGAGATCGTCGGGCTTGAAATTCGAGGTCGTGACGAAGCCCACCCCGTTCTCGAACAGCGCCGTCAGCAGCCGATGCAGGATCATCGCATCGGTGATGTCGGCGACATGGAACTCGTCGAAGCAGATCAGCTTGTAGCGCTTGGCGATCCGGCGCCCGAGTTCGTCGAGCGGGTTGACCGTGCCCTGCAGCTCGGCCAGCTCGCGATGGACCTCGCGCATGAACTCGTGGAAGTGCAGCCGGGTCTTGCGCCTGAGCGGGACCGCGTTGTAGAAGCAATCCATCAGGAAGCTCTTGCCGCGCCCCACCCCGCCGTACATGTAGACGCCGCGCGGAATGTCCAGCCGGTTGATCAGCTTCTTGAGCGCATTGGAGCGCCGCGCCTTGTAGTCGCCCCACTCGCTCGCGCAGCGATCGAGCGCTTCGACGGCGCGCAGCTGCGCGGGGTCGCTCTGGTACCCCCGCGCAGCCAGCTCCGCTTCGTAAGCCTGTTTGACGCTCAAGTGGTCAGAAATTGAGCGTGCGCTTGTCGACGGCCAATGCAGCTTCCTTGGTCGCTTCGGACAGCGATGGATGCGCGTGGCAGATGCGCGCGATGTCCTCGGCGCTGGCCTTGAACTCCATCGCCACCACCGCCTCGGAGATCAGCTCGCTGGCCATCGGGCCGACGATGTGAACGCCGAGAATCTCGTCGGTCGCCGCATCGGCGATGAACTTGACCATGCCGGTCGTGTCGCCGAGCGCACGGGCGCGCCCGTTGGCCATGAACGGGAAGGTGCCGGCCTTGTAGGCGCGGCCTTCGGCCTTGAGCTGCTGCTCGGTCTGGCCGACCCACGCGATCTCGGGCGAGGTGTAGATCACCCACGGGACGGTGTTGAAGTTCACGTGCCCGTGCTGGCCCGCGATGCGCTCGGCCACCGCCACGCCCTCTTCCTCGGCCTTGTGCGCGAGCATCGGGCCGCGCACCACGTCGCCGATGGCCCACACGTTCGGCAGGCTGGTCTTGCAATCGTCGTCGACCACGATGGCGCCGCGCTCGTCGAGCTTCAGGCCGACCGCCTCGGCGTTGAGGCCGATGGTATTGGGTACGCGGCCGATCGAGACGATGAGCTTGTCGACCTCGAGCGTCTGCGCTTCGCCCTTGGCATTGGTCCAGGCAACGCTGACGCCCTTCTTGCCTGACTTGACCTCGCCCACCTTGACGCCGAGCTCGATCTTCAGGCCCTGCTTGGTGAAGGCCTTGTGCGCTTCCTTGGCGATCTGCTCGTCGACCGCGCCGAGGAAAGTCGGCAGCGCTTCGAGCACCGTGACCTCGGCGCCCAGGCGGCGCCAGACCGAACCCATTTCGAGGCCGATGACGCCGGAGCCGATCAGACCCAGCTTCTTGGGCACGCCGGTTATGCGCAGCGCGCCGTCGTTCGAGAGGATGTTCTCCTCGTCGAAGTCCGCGCCCGGCAGCGGGCGCGGATTGGAGCCGGTCGCCAGGATGATGTGCTTGCCCTCGATGGATTCCTCGGCCGTGCCCGTCACCTTCAGCTCATAGCCGGCGCCGGACGCCTTCACGAAGGAGCCGCGGCCGTGGAAGAACGTGACCTTGTTCTTCTTGAACAGGTAGGTGATGCCGTCGTTGTTCTGCTTCACGACCGCGTCCTTGCGCGCCAGCATCTTGGCCAGATCGAGGCTCAGGCCCTCGACCTTGATGCCGTGGTCGGCAAAGTGATGCCCGGCGTGGTCATAGTTCTCGGACGACTGCAGCAGCGCCTTCGAGGGAATGCAGCCGATGTTGGTGCAGGTGCCGCCCAGTGCCGGGCCGCCCTTGCCGTTCTTCCACTCGTCGATGCAGGCGACGTTGAAGCCGAGCTGCGCTGCGCGGATGGCCGCGACGTAGCCGCCGGGGCCGCCACCGATGACGATGACGTCGAATTGCTTGTTGGACATCAGGTGGCTCCTCAGATGTCGAACAGCAGGCGGGCAGGATCTTCCAGCGCCTCCTTCATGGCCACGAGGCCCAGCACGGCTTCACGGCCGTCGATGATGCGGTGGTCGTACGACATCGCGAGGTAGTTCATCGGGCGCACGACGATCTGGCCGTTCTCGACCACGGCGCGGTCCTTGGTCGCATGCACGCCGAGGATGGCGGACTGCGGCGGGTTGATGATCGGCGTCGACAGCATCGAGCCGAACACGCCGCCGTTGGAGATGGAGAAGGTGCCGCCGGTCATCTCCTCGATGCCCAGCTTGCCGTCCTTGGCCTTCTGGCCGTACTCGGCGATCTTCTTCTCGATGTCGGCAAAGCTCATCTGGTCGGCATTGCGCAGGATCGGCACCACCAGGCCGCGCGGCGAACCGACGGCGATGCCGATGTCGAAGTAGCCGTGGTAGACGATGTCGTTGCCGTCCACCGAGGCGTTGATCACCGGGTATTTCTTCAGCGCATGCACCGCGGCCTTCACGAAGAAGCTCATGAAGCCGATCTTGACGCCGTGCTCCTTCTCGAACTTCTCCTGGTAGCGCTTGCGCATTTCCATCACCGGCGCCATGTTGACCTCGTTGAAGGTGGTCAGGATGGCGTTGGTCGCTTGCGACTGCAGCAGGCGCTCGGCGATGCGGGCGCGCAGGCGGCTCATCGGCACGCGCTCTTCCGGACGCTCGCCGAGATCCGGCGCGCGGGCAGGCGCAGCGACCTGCGGCAGCGCCGTCTTGGGCGCGCCCGTCGGGATGGCCACCGGCGCAGTCACCTTGGCCGTGACGCCGGAGGCGACCGCACCGAGCACGTCGCCCTTGGTGACGCGGCCGTCCTTGCCGGTGCCGGCCACGTCGCCCGTCGTGAGCTTGTTGTCGGCCAAGAGCTTGGCTGCCGCGGGCATCGCGACATCGGACTTCGAGCCACCGGCCGGGGCGGCAGCGGCGGCTGCCGCGGGAGCCGGAGCGGCCGCTGGCGCTGCCGCCGGAGCAGCGGCGGGCGCGGCTGCCGCGCCCTTGCCCTCGGTGTCGATCTTCGCGATCAACTGGTCGGCGACGACGGTGGCACCGTCGCCCGCCACGATCTCGGCCAGCACGCCGGCGGCCGGCGCCGGAACTTCCAGCACGACCTTGTCGGTCTCGATCTCGATCAGGATCTCATCGACCGCGACGGCTTCGCCGGCCTTCTTCTTCCACTGCAGCATCGTGGCCTCGGCCACGGATTCGGACAACTGGGGGACTTTGACTTCAACGATAGACATTACTGATGTGCTCCGCTTCGTGTTTCTTCGTAGGTGTGAATGTGGTTCTTCTTACTTGGTCAGCACGAAGCCCTTGAGCTTGGCAAATGCGCCGTCGACCAGCGCCTTCTGCTGTTCCTGGTGCAGGTGCGAATAGCCGACCGCGGGCGATGCCGAGGCGGCGCGGCCCGAGTAGCCGAGCTTCTGGCCTTCCAGCATGTTCTCGTGGATGTAGTGCTGCACGAAGAACCAGGCGCCCTGGTTCTGCGGCTCGTCCTGGCACCACACCACGTCGACGAGGTTCGGGTACTTCCTGAGTTCCGCGGCGAAGGCCTTGTGCGGGAACGGATAGAGCTGCTCGACGCGGATGATCGCCACGTCGTCGGCGCCCTTTTCCTCGCGCTTCTTCGCCAGGTCGTAGTAGACCTTGCCGGAGCAAGCGATGAGGCGCTTGACCTTCTCGGCCTTCAGGTCCTTGTTGTCGGGAATGACGGTCTGGAAGCTGCCCTTGGTGAACTCGGACAGCGGCGAGGTCGCGTCCTTGTTCCGCAGCAGCGACTTGGGCGTCATGATGACCAAGGGCTTGCGCAGGTTGCGCACCATCTGCCGGCGCAGCACGTGGAAGATCTGGCTCGCGGTGGTGGGCTGCACGACCTGCATGTTGGCGTCGGCCGACAGCTGCATGAAGCGCTCGAGGCGCGCCGAGCTGTGCTCGGGGCCCTGCCCTTCGTAGCCGTGCGGCAGCATCAGCGTGATGCCGTTGACGCGGCCCCACTTCACTTCGCCCGAGGCGATGAACTGGTCGATCACGACCTGCGCGCCGTTGACGAAGTCACCGAACTGCGCTTCCCAGATCACCAGCGTGTTCGGATCGTTCGACGCGTAGCCGTATTCGAAGGCGAGCACCGCCTCTTCGGAAAGGATGGAGTCGATGACGACGAAGGGCGCCTGGTTGTCGGCCACGTTCGAAAGCGGCACGTAGGTGCCCTCGTCGAACTTCTCGCGGTTCTGGTCGTGCAGCACGGCGTGGCGGTGCGTGAAGGTGCCGCGGCCGCTGTCCTCGCCCGAGAGGCGCACCGGATAGCCGCTGGCCACCAGCGAGGCGAAAGCCATGTGCTCGCCCATGCCCCAGTCGACGTTGACGTCGCCGCGGCCCATGGCCGCACGGTCGTCGAGCACCTTCTTGACCAGCGGATGCACGGTGAACTTTTCCGGCGCCCTGGTGATGCGCTCGGCCAGGCGCTTCCATTCCGCGGTGGGAATGGCGGTGTCACCGGCGTCGGTCCACTTCTTGTTGAGGAAGGGGCTCCAGTCGACCGCGTACTTGCTCTTGAAGTTGGTCAGCACCGGATTGGTGGTGTTCTTGCCGGCGTCGAAGGCTGCGCGCTGCGCCTTCACCATGTCGTCGCCGAGCGCATCGCCCAGGCCCTGGGCGGCGAGTCTCTCGGCATAGAGCTTGCGCGTGCCCGGGTGCGCCGCGATCTTCTTGTACATCAGCGGCTGGGTGAGCGAGGGCGTGTCCTGCTCGTTGTGGCCGAGCTTGCGGAAACAGATGATGTCGACCACCACGTCCTTCTGGAACTCCATGCGGAATTCGAGGGCGAGCTGGGTCGCGAGCACCACCGCTTCGGGGTCGTCGCCGTTCACGTGCAGCACGGGCGCCTCGACCATCTTGACGATGTCGGTGCAGTACAGCGTCGAGCGGCTGTCGCGCGGGTCGCTGGTGGTGAATCCGATCTGGTTGTTGATCACGATATGGACCGTGCCGCCGGTGGAATAGCCGCGCGTTTCGGCCAGCGCCAGCGTTTCCATCACGACGCCCTGCCCTGAGAAAGCGGCGTCGCCGTGCACGATCACCGGCAGCACCTGCTTGCCGAGCGGGTCGGCGCGGCGGTCCATGCGCGCGCGCACGGAGCCTTCGACCACGGGGTTCACGATCTCGAGGTGCGAGGGGTTGAAGGCCAGGCTCAGGTGCACCGGACCGCCGGGCGTCGAAACGTCGGAGCTGAAGCCCTGGTGGTACTTGACGTCGCCGCTGGGCAGGTCTTCAGGCGCCGTGTGGTCGAACTCGGCGAACAGGTCGGCCGGCATCTTGCCGAGCGAGTTGACCAGCACGTTGAGACGGCCGCGGTGGGCCATGCCGATCACGATCTCCTGCACGCCCTTGACGCCGGCCTGGCTGATCAGCTCGTCCATCGAAACAATGAAGCTCTCCCCGCCTTCGAGCGAGAAGCGCTTCTGGCCGACGTACTTGGTGTGGAGGAAGCGCTCCAGGCCTTCGGCCGCCGTCAGGCGTTCGAGGATGCGCTTCTTCTGCTCGGTGCTGAGCTTCGGATTGGTCCGCGCGCTCTCGAGCCTCTGCTGCCACCAGCGCTTGTGGTTCTGGTCGGTGGTGTACATGTACTCGACGCCCATCGTGCCGCAGTAGGTCTCGCGCAGCGCGTTGAGCAGGTCGCGCAAGGACATCGTGTCCTTGCCGAAGAAGGTGTTGCTCGTGTTGAACACCGTTTCGAGATCGGCATCGGTGAAACCGTAGAACGAAGGCTCGAGTTCCGGAATCGACGGGCGCTCCGCGCGCTTCAACGGGTCAAGGTCGGCCCAGCGGACGCCGACGTTGCGGTAGGCCGCGATCAGCTGCTGGACGGCGGTGCGCTGGCGGCCCAGCTCCGAATCGGCGCCGCTGGCCTGCACCACCCTCGTGGTGCCCTGCTTGGCGCGCTCGGCGAAGGCATTGATGACCGGCTGGTGCGGCACGTCGCGGGTGGTGCTGCCGTCGGTGGCGGGCACGTGCTGCAGCGCATCGAAGTACGAGCGCCAGTTGTCGGGCACGCTGCCGGGATTGCTGAGGTAGTTTTCGTACATCTCCTCGACATAGGGCGCGTTGCCGCCGAAGAGGTAGGTGTTGCCTTGGTAGGCGTGATAGACGGACGCGCCGGGCGTCGACGATGAATCGCTCATATTCCGCTGACCTTCGCTTCCCTGTAGGAAGCATTAGCTGGTTTAAGAAACCTTCCGCGACACGGCTGAACCGGATGGCGGATGCGACTGTGGCTGGGGAAGGGCCTGAGTACCCTGGCATTGTGCCATGGCAACTACGTGACGGCGGAAAGCGCCTTCGCAAGCCCTCAAGGGGATAGCGATTGCCTGATCTGCTGGAGGGCGCCGGGGTCTTCTATCGTGGTCAGGTCGCCCGGGTCGCGCTGTTCGCACACGGCCTGGATCGCGCGGCGCAGCAGCTTGCCGCTGCGCGTCTTGGGCAGAGCGCTCACGAAGCGCACGCGCGCGGGACGCGCCAGCGCGCCGAGCTGGTCGGCCACCTGCTTCATGATTTCCCCTTCGAGGAGAAGGGCTGCCTGGTCGTCGCCGAGCGCTGCACCATCCTTCGGCACCACGAAGGCCATCGCCACCTGCCCCTTGAGCGCATCGGCTACGCCGACGACCGCGACTTCGGCGACCTTCGCATGGCCCGAGATCGCTTCCTCGATCTCGCGCGTGCCGAGCCGATGGCCGGCGACATTGATCACGTCGTCGGTACGGCCGAGGATGTAGAAGTAGCCGTCCTCGTCGCGGATGCCCCAGTCGAAGGTGGAATACACCAGCTTGCCCGGCACGCTCTTCCAGTAGGTGTTGACGAAGCGCTCGTCGTCCTTCCACACGGTCTGCATGAAGCCCGGCGGCGTCGGCCCCTCGATCACCACCACGCCCTTCTCGTTGGCGCCGCTCAGTTCCTCGCCGGTCGCCTCATGAAGGATCTTCACCTTGTAGCCGTACATCGGAACGCCGGGGCTGCCGAACTTGCTTCGCGTCTGCTCAACCCCGTTGGCCACCGTGAGGATGGGCCAGCCCGACTCGGTCTGCCAGTAGTTGTCGATGATCGGCACGCCCAGGCCCTCGCTGATCCAGCGCGCCGTGGGCTCGTCGAGCGGCTCGCCGGCCAGGAACAGCGCGCGCAGGCTCGAGAGGTCGTACTTCTTCAAGAGCGCCGGGTCCTGCTTCTTGAGCACGCGCACCGCGGTCGGCGCGCTGAACATCACGGTCACCTTGTATTTCTCCACCAGCCGCCACCAGATGCCGCCGTCGGGTTGCCGGTCGAGGCCCTGCGTGGGCAGGCCCTCGTACATGAGGGTCGCCATCCCCGCGATCAGCGGGCCGTAGACGATGTAGCTGTGGCCCACCACCCAGCCGATGTCGCTGGTCGAGAAATAGGTTTCGCCGGGCCGGCCGTCGAAGATGTGCTTCATGCTGGCGGCCAGGGCCACGGCATAGCCCCCGGTGTCGCGCTGCACCCCTTTGGGCCGGCCGGTGGTGCCGCTGGTGTAGATGGTGTAGCTGATGTCGGTCGCGTCCAGCCAGGTGCAGGGCACCTGCGCATCGCGGTGCTTCTCGACCAGCGCGGCCGCCAGATGGTCACGCCCTTCGGTCAGGGCCAGCGGCGCCAGGCCGCGATCGACCAGCAGCACCGACTCGGGCTTGTGCGAGGACTGCCGGATCGCCTCGTCGAGCAGCGGCTTGTACGCAAGCACCTTGCCGCCGCGCGACCCGGCGTCGGCGCTGACGACGACTTTCGGCGTCGCATCCTCGATGCGCGAGGCCAGCGAGCCGCTGGCGAAGCCGCCGAACACCACGCAGTGGATCGCGCCCAAGCGCGCGCAGGCCAGCATCGCGAAGGCGGCCTCGGGAATCATCGGCATGTAGATCAGCACGCGGTCGCCCTTGCCGACGCCGAGCTCCATCAGGCTCGCCGCAAAACGCTGCACCTCGGCATGCAGTTCCTTGAAGCTGTAGCTTTTTTCGGTGCCGGTCTCGGTGGAAACGGCGATCAGCGCGGGCTGATCGCCGCGGGTGGCGAGGTGGCGATCGACCGCGTTGTGGCAGAGATTGGTCGTGCCGCCCGCGAACCAGCGCGCGAAGGGCGCGTTAGAGGCATCGAGGATCTGCTGCGGCGGCGTTTTCCAGTCGATGAGCTTGGCCTGTTCGGCCCAGAAGGCCTCCGGCGCATCGATCGACTGGCGATAGAACTCTGCATAGCGGCTCATGGGCGTTGTCTCCAGTTCTGGCTTTGACTTGTCGTAGAAACTGAATTCATAATTATGAAGGCCGTGCTTGCAGCAGGCTGACAGGCAGTCGGACCACCACCTGGTGCGAGCAAATAGAGTGTAAGAACGCGAAATGGAGTTCCAAACTCAGCCCTGATGCCCGATTGAGACGACAAATAGAGTGCCAAACGTGGATCGGCAGATCCCTCAGCGCCCGAGCCCGAATGGCTCACTAGCTTCCCTCCCCCGCGCAGAGAAACTGCACAATCGGCCGACCGCTTCAGGGCATCCTTTGCGTCCGCTCAAGGGCGGCTATGGGCCCACTGCAGTCGGTCGGCAATCGAAACTGACTGGCTCAAAGCGGTCATTTGCAACGGGCCGGCAACCTGGGAGGGATGTGACACGGTTACTGCCTATGGGGTCGATTGCCATGGGCCTCCCGAGCGAGGGCCGTTCTGTGGGCAACACACACGGGCCTGTTCAAGGAGCGGGTTGCGCCTATCGCTGCGGACTCGCCGGCGGCGAAGGACGACTGGGTAGGGGTCAGCATCGAACGCTGCGACGACCCGTGGTCCGCTCGCACCGCGATTCCTGAGCCTTTGTGCACCGTCAGATCCGCTCGAAGGACTTGTGGGCATGGCAAGATTCGCGCTCATTGCCCACCAAGCAGGAAAATCCACCGATGCTGATCAACTGCGTTGCCTACAAAGACGGCGCCAAGCTGGCCGACATTCCCGTCGCGGACATCAGCGAATACATCGTCCAGCCCGGCTGCTTTGTCTGGGTCGCGCTGAGCGACGCCACGCCCGAAGAACTCAACGAGATGCAGGAGGAATTCGGCCTGCATCCGCTCGCCGTCGAAGACGCGCGTCATGGGCACCAGCGCCCCAAGATCGAGGAGTACGGCGACTCGCTCTTCGCGGTGATGCATCTGATCGAGCCGGCCTCGGAGAGCGCGAACGGCCTCAACGTCGGAGAGGTCGACGTCTTCGTCGGCCGCAACTACGTGCTGTCGGTACGCAATCGCAGCAAGCTCGGCTTCCTGGGCGTGCGGGAGCGCTGTGAGCGAGAGCCCGAGTTGCTGCGCAGCGGCGCCGGTTTCGTGCTTTACGCGCTGATGGATGCGGTCGTCGATCGCTATTTCCCGGTGATTGATTCGCTGGAGGTCGAACTGGAGGCGATCGAGCAGCGGATCTTCACCAAGGGCGCCCCGCGCGCGAACATCCAGCAGCTCTATGAACTGAAGCAGCGCGTGATGGTTCTGAAGCACGCGGTGGCGCCTCTGCTCGAAGGCGCCAGCAAACTGCATGGCGGACGCGTGCCCCAGGTCTGCGCGGGCTCGCAGGAGTACTTTCGCGACGTGGTCGATCACCTGGGGCGCATCAACGCATCGATCGAAGCGATGCGCGAAACCATCGGGACGGCGATCCACGTCAACCTCTCGATGGTCACCATCGAGGAAAACGAGGTCATGAAACGCCTCGCCGCCTGGGCGAGTATTTTTGCCGTGTGCACCGCGTTCGCCGGCATCTGGGGCATGAACTTCGAGCACATGCCCGAACTGAAGTGGACCTATGGCTATGCCGGGGCGCTCTTCCTCATTTCCGGCACATGCAGCTACCTGTACTACCGGTTCCGGCGAGCAGGCTGGCTTTGAACGTGCACGGACCGGGTCACGCGACCCTTCCGAACCACCACAACGAAAGTGCAGTGGCAAGGAGCATCAGCACCCCCGCGAGGTAGGCAAACAGGGCCGTGATCTCGGTTTCCTTCTTCTCGAGCGCCAGCCGGCTCTGGAGCGCCTCGTAGACCTTCTTCAGATCCGTGCCGCTGCCTGCATAGAAGTACTCGCCGTGAGTCAGGTTGGCCACTTTTTTCATCGTGTCTTCGTCCAGGCGAACACGCATGCTCCACCCTTCGAAGGAGATGACACCGCCGTCCTTCGAGCCGAAGCCGACAGTGAATATTTTGACGCCCCGGCTGGCGGCCATCTGCGCGGCATCCATGGGATCGGGACCGGCGGTGTTTTGTCCGTCGGTGAGAAGCACGATCACTGCCGACCCATACGAGCCGGGTGCCACCGGCTTGAAAGCCGGAGGGTCGACACGGCCAAGGCCGCCAGGCCTCCACGCCTGGTTACGCTGACCGCTGAGCTGCGACACGTCGATTCCGGCGTCCGGAAAAATCGTGGCCAGTGCGACCATGATGCCGCTGCCGATCGCCGTGCCGCGCTGCAGTTGAAACCGATCGATGGCAGCCAGCACGTCTTCGCGGCTCAGCGTGGGCGCCTGCACCAGATGGGCCGAGCCACCATACGCCACCACGCCAATGCGCACCCCGCGTGGCAACTCGTGCGCAAAGGTCTTCGCGGCCACTTGGGAGGCCGTGATGCGATCGGGGGCGACATCGGTCGCACTCATACTGCCCGAAACGTCCATGGCCAGGATGACGGTCTGCTGCTGCGTCGGCAGCGTCACGACCGCCATCGGACGCGCGCCCGCCACGATCACTGCGCCCAGGGCACCCAACAGCAGTGTCGGCGGCAAATGGCGACGCCAGCTCATCCACTTGCCGGCGGCTTGCCGCACCAAAGCCAGCCCGGGGTAGCGCAGCGCGGTCGGCCTGCGTCGGCGCAGCATCCAGACGTAGAACAGGGCCAACACCGGCAGCACCAAGGCCGACCACAGCATTTCAGGCCACTTGAACGTCACGGCGGTTCTCCAGCGAGGCGAAACACGGCAGGCACAGGGACAAGCACATTTCGTTCCTCTGTGGGTGAAATTATCGTTGGCCTGCCGTACCCCGACAACGCTTCGCGATGGCGCCGCACGAGCGTGGACGCCGGTACCTTCGCACTTTGAGCTTTGAGGCTCAGCGAGAGAACTCGTGGTTGAGCCCGATCACAAAGCTCCGAATGCCGCCCGGAGTGGTGCGCGAAGCGCTGATGTCGAGGCTGATGAGCGGCGTGAGGCTGAAGCGCACGCCGGCGCGTGAGGTCCAGAAGCCTGCGGCGCGATTGCGCTCAACGATCAGCGACAAGCGATCGTCGACCGCCCATTCGCCGGCGATACCACCACGGCGCGTACGCACGCCATCGACGGGCAACCAATCGAGGCCAACATTGGCATGAACCTGCAGGTTCTCGGTCGCCCGCCAGGTGACAGGCACCAGGATCTGGCGGCCCGGCTTGCCATGACGCGTCAAATCGAAGGTTGCGCTCCATCCCAGCGCGGCACTCAGCGGCGCCTCGCCGCCGCCGAAGAAGGTCCACTTGATCTGCGGGCCGAGCATGCGCTGCCTGCCATCGGGCGTGGAAAGCCGCTCGAAACTCAAGCCCAGCTCGACCGGCCCCACCCGGCAGGACGGCCCGAGGTGGAAGACTTTGGCCGGCTCGACCTCGATGCGGGTGACCCAGACTTCGTACTGGCACTGGCCGGGATCGAGTGTCCCGGCGTCGTCAACATCGAAGTGCCCGCCAGCCCAGGCGCTGCCGCTGGCCAGCATGCATGCCGCCAGCGCATGGCGTCGAACCGTCGCGCGCGTTGCCCCCATCGCCTGCCCCCGGAGTTGTGCCGCGCATTCTAGGCATGGCAAACGTCGAGGCAGTGACTGTCCGCCCCGATCCAAATCTGAGCCAGCCAACAGTCATGTTGATCTGACACCTCAGTTCGACGAGGATCGTGACCGCAGTCGACAATGAGGACCTGTCGCCCTGAGCGAAGAGCGACGGCCCGCAGCAGGCTTTAGGTGCCCTCGGCAAGCGGTTGAAGTCGGCGCTTTTTATTGAGTCTCATGTTTGCGCACATCAACTTGGGAATGGATGCATCATGTCAGGAAGATCATCACCGCGTTGATGCTGCGCGCGTTCTCGTCATGAAACTGAGGAAGGCCATCATCGGCGTCGGCGTCGGCACGGCGGCAATACTCGCGATTGCTGCCATTTTCTTTACTAACGGCTGGTCGTTGATCAGATCCGTCTTTACGCAAGACGACCCTCCGATCTGCAGCGCAGGCGGTTTCGAAATTGAGAGCCGCAGTGCGCGCGTCGAGGGTGGACGCATGATCGTCACGGGCGCGGTGCGCAACAACAACTCCATTGCCTGCGGTGTGCGAGTGAGCGTCGCTGTGAAGGACGAGGCCGGCAAGGTTATCGCTATCGAGCCTCTCTGGGTGGCGGGCGTCGACAACATCCCCGCTGGCGCGACGCATAGCTTTCCCGTCTACCTGTCGCCGGAGGTGACCAAGCAGGCACAGGGTGGCGACTACGACATCCAACCGATCGACGCGAGGGTCTGGAAGCAGCAATGAACCCGTCGCGCCAGTTTCCGGCGCGGCTGCCGTGAAAACTGCGCCCGCCTTGCCCTGGGCGGTTCATCGCTTTAGGCCGGGACGGGCATCGACGGAGAATTTGTGAAGTACGCGGCGAGCAGGCCCGATGGTTTGTTCCGATCCGGAAAGACGCGAGCAATGCCCAGCAGCCGGCAGCTGACGAGCCGGCTAGAAACGCCGCCGATTTTTAGCGGCTAAAGATCCGCCTGCCGCATGTTGGCGGCCAGCCAGGTGCCCTCGCCCCGCCCGCTGCCGGCGGTGAGCAGGTGGCGCTTGCCGTGGCGACGGCGGCGCGGCGCGCGCGAGTCGAGTTCAAACTAGGAACAGCGATAGCATTCGCGTCGTTACTTTGATGACCTGACAGTCGAAGCCCTGCGGTGAATGCGTCGTGAAGGACGGAACCTTTCACCAGCGCGCGGCGATCTGCACGCCGACGTAGCGGCGGCCGAGCACCGGCATGACGACTACCTTGGATTCGGGCTCCACGAGCCACCAGGCAGCCACCTCCGACACCAGGGCAGCGCCAGCGATGTCACCCCAGCGGTGGCGGTCGGCAGCCACGCGTGTGTGCCCGACGTACAGCGCCGCGAGGTACAGCGGCCACGCCACGTCGAATCCGTGGCGCCGACGCACGTAGGCAGCCGCCGAGAAGGCGCGTGCCGCATGCCCCGACGGAAACGAATGATGGTTGGTTCCGTCGGGCCGCTCGACGTGGGTCACCCGCTGGAGCACGTCGGTGGCGGCGGTGCTCGCCGCGAACGTCATTGCGAACTGCCAGGCGCCTTCCCGATCGCCTCGATACAGCTCCGTGCCGAGTGTCGCGAGGGGTATGGCTGTCGCCAGGAAATCGCCGGCGCGCCGTTGCGAGTCGGCGCGGACCTCATGGGCGCCGACGAGCAGGCATAAAAGGAAGACGACCACCGCGAGGCATGCATGCACGCGGGTGAGGACCGTTGAACCCTCGTCAGGAACGGATGGGGCTGCACTCATGATTGAAACCTCCGAACCACGAACAGAAGAGCCGGCTGCGCGGCGCGCAGCAGGGCCTCGACGCCGTGTCTGGCGCCGTCCGTCAAATCGTGAGGGGAGGTGCGGTCTCTGGCGGCAGTCGTCGCCAAGGCGCTGTGGGGAGAGGAGGAGGCGCGCCGCTGGTGTGGGGCACTGCCTGGGGATCGACGCTGGCGAACATTTCCACCAGGCGCACCAAGGCGACCGTCAGCGGTAACTGGAGAGGCACAAGCGCCATCAAGGCATCGATGCCATGCTGAAGTGCATGGGGCCGGTCGATGCCCGCGGCCGAAGGCAGGAACAGCGTAGTCTCTAGCTCGGCTGCACGATCGGCGCGTTCATCGGGGTAGAACTCCACCGATGCGCTCATGCTGCGGACCTGGAAGTCCCCTTCGTCCTCAAGTCCATCCTGGCAAAAGTGCGCGCCAATGAAGGGCTGCAATGCGGCGAGGAGCATGCCAATGACACACCACCATACGTGTTGGCTTGCGACAAGGTGACGAATCTGCGCCAGCATGGCGTCAACGTAGGTCGCGAGGATGAACAGACGCTGAACGAGAACTGAGCTTCACAAAACCGCCCGCAGCATCGATCAGCCCAGCCGCCCTTTCTGCCGTAGCTGCGCGCTGGGGAGTGCCGCCAACGTGCCACTTTCCGCAAAGCGGACCGTCGCAAAGGTCAGCTCTTGGCCGATGGACTAAACCGCTGACGCGGTGGATGTGTGCGACGAGGGCAGATCGCGTTGCGCGGAGTTGAGTTGTACCTTGGTTGCGGGGAATGTTCCCCGGAACTCGGAGACGATGATGACACCACTACGTCAACGCATGATCGATGCGATGGTGCTGCGCGGCTTCAGGCCACGCACGCAAGAGTCCTACCTGAGGGTTGTCGCGCAGATGGCCCGTCACTACCGCCGAACCCCGGAGCTGATCACCGACCAAGAGGTCCAGGCCTATCTGCTGCACCTGGTGCGCGAGCGGCATCTGGCGCGAAGCAGCGTCAATCAGGCTTCCAGCGCCGTGCGGTTTCTGGTGTGCGAGGTGCTCGGCCAGAACGAGCGACGCCAGCGCATCCCCATGGGGCACGCCCCGCAGCGGCTGCCCGACGTGTTGTCTCGCGCCGAAGTGGCAGCGGTGCTGGCTGCGCCGATGTCCATGAAGGCGCGCACGCTTCTGATGACGGCCTACGCCAGCGGGCTGCGCGTGAGCGAGCTGTGTCAACTGCGCGGCTGCGACATCGACTCCTCGCCCGACCGCATGTGCATTCACGTCATCGCGGGCAAGGGAGGGCACGACCGCTACAGCCTGCTCAGCCCGGAGTTGCTCGAGCAGTTGCGGCTGTACTGGCGGCAATGCAGACGCACTGCACAGGCCGAGGACTGGTTGTTCCCTGCGCGGCTGAACCCCTCCCAGCACCTGGACACCCGTAGCGCCGGGCGCTACTTCTACGCCGCGCGCAACGCTGCGGGCATCGCCAAGGTCGGCGGCATCCACACGCTGCGCCACTGCTTTGCCACACATCTGCTGGAAGCCGGCGTGGACCTCAACAGCATCAGCCAGTTGCTCGGCCACGCCAAGCTCAGCACCACCAGCCGCTACCTTCGCATGGCTCGCCCCGGCCACAGCGTCGGTGACAGCGCGCTGGCGTTGCTGGCCCATCTGCCCAAGGTCGAGCCAAAGGCGCCGTCGTCACCGCCGACGCCACCGCGACCGCCGCTGCACTGAAGCCGCTGCGCGATGAGTGCCACCCTGGCCGAGGTGCTGCACACCTTCGAGCCGGCCTATCTGCGCCAGCACACGCTGAGCACGCCGCAGGCGCGTGCCTGGCGCGCCATCGTCGCTTGCCGCACACCGGCGCTGGGTGGTCAGTTGCAGCGCTGTGACCAGTGCGCACGGGAGCAGCGGCTGTTCCACTCCTGCCGCAACCGGCACTGTCCGCAGTGCCAGAACGACGCCCGCGACGCCTGGCGCCAGGCCCAGCTTGCCGAGTTGCTGCCGGTACCGTACTGCCACCTGGTCTTCACGCTGCCGCACGCCCTCAACGCCCTGGCGCAGTTCCACGCGCGCTGGGCGTACGGCACGCTGATGCAATGCGCGGCGGCCACGCTCAGCGAGTTCGCCGCGAACCCGCGCTGGCTCGGTGCAACAGCTGCCTTCACTCTGGTGCTGCATACCTGGACGCAGGACCTGCGCCGCCACATCCATGTGCACGCGCTGATGGCCTGCGGTGGGTTGGACGGCGATGGCCTGTGGTGTGCACCCAAGCGGAGCCCGACGTTCCTGTTCCCGGTGCATGCGCTGTCACGCGTGTTCAGAGGCAAGTTCGTCGACGCGCTGCGCCGCGCGAGTCAGGCCGGCGAGTTGCCCCGCGATCCCGCCAACACGCCGGCGATGCGCCAGGTACGGCTGGCCGAGCTCAAGCGTCACGACTGGGTGGTGTATGCCAAGACGCCGCTCACTGGCCCCGAGACGGTGTTGGACTACCTGTCGCGCTACACGCACCGCGTGGCAGTCTCCAACGAGCGCATCGTCGGCATCGATGCCAACGGGGTGCGACTGCGCGTGCGCGCCGACGATCATGGCGGCAAGCGAACGGTCCTCATCGACGGACCGACCTTCATCGCTCGCTTCCTGCAGCATGTGCTGCCGCCGGGGTTCAAGCGCATCCGCCACTACGGGTTGCTGAGCCCGGCCGTCAAGGCCGAGCGCCTGGCGCAGGCCCGCTTGGCGCTGTCGATGCCGGCGGCCAATGCCCAGGCTCGAGAGGACGCCGCCACGTTCCTCCAGCGCGTCACGGGCATCGAAGTCTCGTGCTGCCCGCACTGCCGCTTGGGGCACTGGCGTACCGTGCAGGTGTTGCCACCCCAGCGCGGCTGCGCTGCACCGCAAGCCGTTGCATGCCGGGGTCCGCCGTGATACCCGGCCGGCGCATCACCGTCCAAGAACTTGTCCGTCACCGACATCGCGACGGCGGTGCGGATCGTCCCGACGTGTGTGGCCGAACCATCGGTATGCCGCGAACGACCCATCGCTTGCGCCTCGACCGCCCAACGGCCGTCACCAATCGCCGCCTGAGCACCCACGTTCACGCCTGCACACCCCGCACCTACTACCGTCACCGCGTCTGAACCTTACATTCCCCAACAGCCCCGCACGCCACCCCGGAGCGGCGGTTCAGTCCATCGACGTTTATCTGCCGCCGCAACACCAGCGCGCTCGATCAGCGTCGGCACGGCGTCAGATAAATGCTCTCCGACCGCGGTCATTCACGTGTTTGGAAGAACTTAGCCTCAACCACTGTGCTGCACCTGGCGGAAAGAGTGAACCGCCCTCGCACGCAGTGCTTAGCGCAGCACCAGACGGGCTTCCTCAAGCGCCTGATGCTCGAACGCCGGCGCGAAGTCCTCGAGTTCCGCTGCGGTCAGCCCAACGTCTGCACTCACCGCAACCTCTCGCCAGCGAATCACTGCGCTGTAGACGTCCGCCAGCGCCGCATGGGCCTGCTTCAAGTTCAGGTTGAAGTAGTCGCTCCTGTCCACGAGCTGTTCAATGGACACGATGGGCCCATCAGCCTCGGAGAGCCAAGTCTTCGACTCGCGCTCCTTGTCTGGGAACGGATTGACGTCAAACGCCGGCGCAAGTCGCCAGAAGCCGCTGCCGACATGCAGAAAACCATGATTCTGTAGGTGGTCGTCGACGTTGGTGATGAGATGGTTGAAGACTATGCGGCGCCACAGCTGCTGTGCGTCCGCGACCGGGTCCCCGGAATACGCGCGCATGGCATCAACAATCTCGGTGTACGAGTGCTCGTCCTGGCGCGAGGCCTGTAGCATCGACGCGGCCGACATGTACGGGATGCGCCCGCTGTCGGCAGTGCGGTCGAATCGCTGAATAAGCGCAACCGGGACACCTTCGATGGGCTCGATGCGTGCGTGCGCCACGTCGATGCCGGCAAGGGCCGCCAGGCGCAGCGCCAGCACCTCCCCACGGGTGATGCTTCGGTCGTCGTTGATGCTCGGAAACTTGCCGATGGCCAGGAGGCCGCTCTGGTCGATGACGGTTGCCTTGGGCCGCATGCCGCCCAGGGAAGTTCCGTTGCCGCGCAGATAGCGCAGGTCCTGCGCTGTTTCCTTGCCAGTCTCCACGGCGCGACTGGCCGAGTAGAGCTTGCCCAGGTCCACGAAGGGGGGCGTGGCGCGCTTACCGGCCTCGACCGTGCGGTGGTACGTGCCTGCACCATCGCGCAGGCGCAACGCGCCAATGCGGCTGAAGTCGTCCACGGCTAGCAGCAAGTCCAGTTCGTTCAGGTCGCGCAGCTTTTCGCCCCTTTGGCGGCGCTTGGCATGGTCGCGCAGGTTGACCCGACGGCCCCAGGTGTCCGGCACGGTATCGGCAAGGGCGCAGAAGAACGGCGAATCGTCCTTAGTTGGTGCCTTGCGAAACTGGTAGCCGGTAGTCAGCTCAAGGTCAGAGGACACCTTGAAGCGGTCGGAACTAGCAAGCCACCCCTGACTATAAGCAAAGGCTGAGTTCTCCCGCCGACCCTGGCGGGTATAGGTCAGCGAGCCGATGGGGATGCCCGCCTGGCCGAGGCAGACTTCGACCGTCTCGCGAATGTCCGGGGTGGCCATCACAGCGCCCCGCTTGTTGGCTTCTTGGGCGTGCGGATGCGCTGCGGCAACTCCTCGTCCATGAGTGTGAGACCGATGTCGTCCTTGGCCGTGTCCAAGAGGTTCTCAAGCCGCGGGAGTTCGCTGAACACGTGCAGCGTCCTGGCCAGAAAGACCAAGGGGGTGTTGACACTGCCCTTCTCCATGCGGCGCACCGTCGAAAGCGATGCGCCGATGCGCACAGCCAGCGATTCTTGGGACATGCGCCGGCGCCGGCGAGCTAGGCAGATGTCGTTTCCCAGCTTCATGAGGGCGCGCTCCACCGGAAGCGGAATCGGAGAAGCGGAGGCAGAACCTCTTGGCTTATCGGTCTTATCAGAACTGTTATTCGACCTAAGCGTTCCCATGGGAGCGATTATTGCTCGCGCGGGCCCGTCGCGCAAGGGCGTTGCCGTTTATCGTTCTCCACAGAGCGATTGTCTGCCTCTACCGCTCTCCCAGGAGATCTTAACCGTCCAGGGCTGGGCGACTGAGGGTCTAGCCAATTGCGCAAATGGCACTGAAAAAGTCGATGTCTCTCGCACGCCTCACGCCTCACGCCGCAAGGCGAGGTGCGCAACCCTTTGCCACGGTGACAGGCCAGGCCCGCACAACCCAGAGAACTGCCAAAGTGTGCGCTGCGAAAGACGGATGCGAGGGTCCGGTTTTGGCGAATTCTGATACACCAGCGACCGACAGCATCTGGCCGAACTGTGCCATAGCACGGAATGCACGAGGCGCGCCGGAAGCGAACCTGCGTTACGTTGCTCGGCACGTGCCCCTCGACTCCAAGGTGAGCGGACGGGTTGGAATTTGCGCACTCTATTTCTTACGCCTTGCAAGCAAAGCTGCCGGAAATAGGTCGTTTTGAAACTCCCAAGCGGCTGAGATGCGAGCAGCACCAAGGCCCTCTGCGCTCGGCAACGCCTGTCGAGCTCCTTCGGCACCATATTTCGCGTGACCACCACCACCGACCGCGGCGGCGCCTCCCCTTCGCTCTGTTCGAGGACTCAGGAAAGTGGCATCCTCAGGCCAGGAGGTGCCGGCCGCACGTCCAACGGAGGTCGGCATGCCCGCTCGTTCCATCGCATCCTTGTCTCTCAGCTTCGGATTGGTCTCCATCCCGGTCAAGTTGTATTCCGCGACCGAAAGCGCCGCAACGGTCAAGTTCAACTTGCTGGCCAAGGACGGCTCTCGCCTCAAGCAGCAATATGTTTCGGAGAAGGATCAGACCACCGTCGTTCCCCGTTCGGAAATGGTCAAGGGGTACGAGTTCGAAAAGGACCGCTACGTCCTGTTCACCCCTGACGAGTTGAAGGCCGTGGAAGAAAGCGCGACCCACACGATCGACATCGTTGCCTTCATCCCGGAAATGGCGGTCGACCCCCTCCATTACGACAAGGCGTACTTCATCGCACCCGACAAGCGCGGCGCCAAGCCGTACACCCTCTTGCGCGCCGCGATGCGCAAGAGCGGCCGCTGCGCGCTCGCGAAGTGGGCCTGGAAGGGAAAGCAGTACATCGTCCAGGTCCGCGCGGCAGAGGACGGCCTGGTGCTGCAGCAACTGCTCTACGCCGAAGAGGTGCGGTCGATGAAGGACCTCGAGATCGAGGAGATCACGCCTTCCGATGCGGAGGTGAAGCTGGCGCTCCAGCTCATCGACCAGATATCCGAGGAAAGCTACGACCCGACGCAGTTCGAGGACGAAGAGAAGAAGCGAATCCTGGCAGCCATCGACGCGAAGATCGCCGGGAAGCAAATCGTCGCCGCGGAGCATCATGAGCCGGCTGTGAGCGGCCAGATCATCGACCTGACCGAGATGCTGCGCGCCAGCCTGGCACGGGGCGGCGCCGGCGGCACGAAGCGCCCGAGTCGCGTGCCGGCCGCAGAGGCAGTCACGGCACTGGCATCGAACGAACGCAAGGGCGTGAAGCGAGCGCCCAAGACCGCCGCTCCAGCCTCCCCGGCAAGCGCGCGATTGAGGAAGTGAGCAACGATCCGTCGGAGGCACCGCACACCCTGCGCAGCATTCAGGAGATGTTGGGTCTCTCCCGAAGTGCGATTGCAGGGCTGATAGCGAACGGCTTCGTGAGTCCCTCGCGCGGACCGCGCAACGAGTACCGTTTTTCCTTTCGCGATGTCGTGCTTCTGAGGACCGCCCATCAGCTGCAGGCGGCCGACATCCCGACTCGCAAGATCGTGCGCGCGCTGCAGCGACTGAAGGCGACGCTTCCTGCGGAGTTGCCGCTGACCGGACTGCGAATCACCGCGGTGGGAAACACGATTGCGGTCCATGAGCGCGACAGCCAATGGGAGGCCGAATCAGGCCAACTGCTCATGGACTTCGAGATCGCCGCAGCGCGCGGTTCAGTGGCCTTCGTGGAACACCTGCGCAGCGAAGATCCGAGCTTGGGGCAAGCTCTTGCAGACGAGCTGTTTGCACAAGGAGAAGACCTCGAAACCAGAGACTGCGAAGCCGCCGAGCTCGCCTACCGAAAGGCGTTGGCCTTCGCTCCCAACCATGCGGATGCCTATCTGAACCTCGGCGCGATGCTGTGCGAATCCGAACGGCATGCCGAAGCCGTGGCTCTCTACGACGAAGCCCTCGCCCACTGCCCGCGTGAAGCGCTGCTGCACTTCAATCGCGCCGTGGCGCTGGAAGATCTGGGGCAGTTGACCGACGCGCTCCAATCCTACGAGCGCTGCCTGCAGCTCGACCCCTCCCTTGGCGACGCACATTTCAATGCCGCCAGGTTGCATGACCATCTCGGCCACAAGCAGGAGGCCATTCGGCACTTCAGTGCCTATCGACGCCTCCAGAAATAGCTGCGAATAGCTGCGGCGAAGCGAAGTTCGCGTTGCCGCGCCCATCGTGAGCCCGGGCGAAGCTGTTTTCGCTTCCCCTCCCCGAAACCCCGGTCGATCAGCGATCTTGGCGTGGCACGGCCTATGCGAATAGGCGTCCAGTTCCGCCAGAAAGGCCGACCATGAACCGGATGCTGCTGGGCTACAGCCCCGACTTCGACATCTTCGAGGACACGAAAGGCACAGCGCTCGCGCCGAACCGCGCGAGCCGCAAGGCAGTGGTCTTCGACACCGAGACCACGGGGCAGGCCGCCGAGTTGCTCAACGCCGCGGGCAGACCGGGCTTCGGCGCGACGCTCGGCCGCCTGGTCCGCGCAACCGGCCGGCGGCGCGATCGACGACGCTGTCGCGACCGAGCTCGTCGCGCTGCTGCAGTCCGCAGCCCGGCGGGCGATGCCTGCCGTGAACGCACCCACCAGCCTCGATGCCAGCTCGGCTTCGACGCGCATGGGCCGGTTCTTCGGCATCGAACTGGAAGGCCTCAGCCCGGAGGACCAGGAGTTCGAGGCGGCCCGGCGCTTCGTCCAGCTCGCGAAGGAAGCTGCACGCCAGGCATCGGCGGCCCCATCCAACTTCACGCCTGCCGCTGTCGCGCAATGGGCCGTCACGCGCGCAGCCCGCCGCTACTGGCGTCGCGAGCGTCGTTCTCGAGCATGGCGGCGCCAGCGCTGTCGCCTTGGCCTGGGAGCTGCAGCTTCTCGCTGGCCGAGCTGGCGCGGGCGTCTGACATGCCCACTGCGTCAGCGCCCATCCGTATCGGGTACTGCCTGTCGCTGACTGGTCCGGTCGCGGGCAACAGCCGGTCGGCTCAGCTCGCCCATGAGATGTGACGGGAGGACGTCAACAGCCGGGGTGGGCTGCTCGGGCGTCCTGTCGAACTTTGTCTGCTACGACGACCATGCGGACGCTTCACCGGACTTCGCCAAGGCGATCTGCAACCCGATGGCGATGAAAAGAGCCGAGCCCACACCGACGCTTGCACCTACCAGCAGGTCGACGGAAAGTCCGGCCAGGCCCGCCAGGCCGGCGATCACCGCGACCCCGCCGACAACAGCCGTTGCGGCGGCCAGGACCGGATGGACCGGGGATCCCCCTGTGCGCGCCTCGCTGCCCAGCGCCAGGACCGCGCTGAAACCGTAGGCCACGGTTCCCAGCAGGAACAGCACGTCGAAGAGACGCTTGAAGCCGGCGAAGGCGCCTTCCGCGCCGGGCATGAGGGCCAGCTGGGGCAAGACGAAGCCCACCATGGCGTCGACCAGCGTGAAGATCGCCAGACTCAGCAAGCCGACAACCCAGCCGGCGGTGGCCAGGCCACGGCCGCAGCGCGCCGTGTGCTGCGCCATCAGGAAAGTACCGACGGCCCAGATGAGGTCGCCGAAGATGCCCGCCATTCCCGCCGCCTTCATGGTCGCGGCGCCGGCCGCTGCACCCGCCAGCGCGGCAGAGAGGTCGAAGGGCTGAACCGGCATCGCGCCCGCGCGAGGCGACAGCACGTAGAACAGGCTGGTGACCAGAACACCCAGCGCGCCCGCGGCCATGGCCCAGCCGGCCACCCTCACCGGCGCCGCGACTGCGCGCGCCTGAGCGGCTTGGCCGGTCGGAAGTGACATCCGCTTCTCAGCCGCCGGCTATCCGGCTCACCAGCGCCTTCGTGAAAGCAGCGGTCCCGGCGCTGCCGCCCAGGTCGCCCGTGCGCACCTTGTCGATGTTCAGCGTCTCGTCGATGGCCTTGCGCAAGCGCCCCGCGAGTTCCGGCAGCTTGCAGTGATCGAGCATCAATGCGGCGGCCAGCAGCAGCGCCGTGGGATTCGCGATGCCTTTGCCGGCAATGTCGGGCGCAGAGCCGTGCACTGCTTCGAAGATGGCCGCGTCGGCACCGATGTTGGCACCGGGCGCCATGCCCAGGCCGCCGACGAGCCCCGCCACCAGGTCGGACAGGATGTCGCCGAAGAGGTTGGTCGTGACCAGCATGTCGAACTGCCAGGGGTTGAGCACCAGTTTCATCGCACAGGCGTCGATGATGACCGTGTCGAGTTCGAACTTGCCCTTGTACTTGCGCTCGTACAGCTCGAGTCCGGTCTCCAGGAAGATGCCGGTCAGCGCCTTCATGATGTTGGCCTTGTGCACGATCGTGACCTTCTTGCGGCCGGTCGCGACGGCGGTCTCGAATGCATATTCGAGCAGGCGGCGGCTGCCCTGGCGCGTGTTGATGCCGGTGGCCATCGCCACTGCATGCGGATCGCCGTCGATCGGCACGTAGTGCTCGTGACCGATGTACAGGCCCTCGAGATTTTCGCGCACGACCATCAGGTCGACGTTGTCGAAACGGCCGCCGGGAATGATGGTGCGCGCGGGGCGCAGGTTGGCGTAGAGCTGGAACTCCTCGCGCAGGCGAACGTTCGAGGACCGATAGCCGCCGCCCGATGGCGTTTCGAGCGGTCCCTTCAGCGCAAGACGCGTACGGCGGATGCTGTCCAGCGTGGCTGCAGGCAGCGGGTCGCCAGCCAGCTGCACGCCGGCGAGGCCGGCAACCTGGCGATCCCACTCGAAAGGCGCGTGCAAAGCATCGAGGGCGGCGAGCGTCGCATCGACGATCTCGGGGCCGATGCCGTCCCCGGCGATCAAGGTTGCGGGAATGACATCGGACATGGGGTGACTCCAGGAAGTAAAGAAGCGCTCGATTCGGCAGCGCGGACCGGGCGATTATCGACGGACAATCCGGTGGTCCCCACGCATGAACCGCGCCGCGACCGAACACATGACCAGACTTGACGACCCCCTCCATGACGCCGAGATCGGCTCCCGCGACAGCACGATCGATACCACCCGCATCGACGACGTACGCATCGGCGCCGTCCGCCCGCTGATGACGCCCGCGCTGCTGCAGGAACGCGTCCCGGTGCGCGACGACACGCTCTCGCTGGTGGAAGCCAGCCGCGCGGCGATCGCCGACGTGCTGCACGGCCGCAGCGACCGGCTCGTCGTGGTCGTGGGGCCCTGCTCGATCCACGACCACGACCAGGCGCTCGAATACGGCCATCGGCTGAAAGCCGTGGCCGACGAGCTGCAGGACGACCTGCTGATCGTGATGCGCACCTACTTCGAGAAGCCGCGCACCACGGTGGGCTGGAAGGGCTACATCAACGACCCGCACCTCGACGGCAGTTTCGCGATCAACGAAGGCCTCGAGCGGGCGCGGCGCCTGTTGCTGGAGCTGACGACGCTGGGCCTTCCTGCCGGCACGGAGTTCCTCGACCTGCTGAGCCCGCAGTTCATCGCCGACCTGATTGCCTGGGGCGCCATCGGCGCACGAACGACGGAAAGCCAGAGCCACCGGCAGCTGGCCTCGGGACTGAGCTGCCCGGTCGGCTTCAAGAACGGCACCGACGGCAGCATCAAGGTCGCGGCCGACGCGATCCTTGCGGCGCGGGCTCCGCATGCGTTCATGGGCATGACGAAGATGGGCATGGCCGCCATCTTCGAAACCCGCGGCAACGACGACTGCCACGTCATCCTGCGCGGCGGCAAGACGCCCAACTATGCCGCCGCGGATGTGGCCGCGACCTGCGAGGCGCTGCGCGCGCTGGGCCTGCGCGAGCAGGTCATGATCGACGTCTCCCACGGCAACAGCAGCAAGCAGTACCAGCGCCAGATCGACGTCGTGCACGACGTGGCCGGGCAGATCGCCGCCGGCGAGCGACGCATCGCCGGCGTGATGATCGAAAGCCACCTGGAGGAAGGCCGGCAGGACCTGGTTCCAGGCGTCCCGCTCAGGCACGGGGTATCGATCACCGACGCGTGCATCGGTTTTTCGCAGACGGTGCCGGTGCTGCAGGAACTTGCCGCGGCGGTTCGGGCGCGGCGGCGGCTTTGACGCCGCTTACTTCGCCGTCGGCATCACGAACTCGGCGCCCTTGGGCGTGCTCTCGGGCCAGCGCTGCATGATCGACTTCTGCTTGGTGTAGAAGCGCACGCCTTCCTCGCCATAGGCGTGCATGTCGCCGAACAGGCTCTTCTTCCAGCCGCCGAAGCCGTGCCAGGCCATCGGCACCGGGATCGGCACGTTGATGCCCACCATGCCGACCTGGACGCGGCGCGAGAACTCGCGCGCCACGTTGCCGTCGCGCGTAAAGCAGGCGACGCCGTTGCCGAACTCGTGGGCATTGATCAGGTCCACGGCCTCCTTCAGGTCGTGCACCCGCACGCAGGAAAGCACCGGGCCGAAGATCTCTTCCTTGTAGATGCGCATCTCGGGCGTGACGTGGTCGAACAACGTGCCGCCCATCCAGAAGCCGTTGGCGCAACCCTCGCCTGCCTGCGCGGCATCGAAGCGGCGGCCGTCGACCACCAGCTTCGCGCCTTCCTTCTCGCCCTGCGCGATGTAGCCGGTGATGCGCTCATGCGCCGCGCGCGTGACGATCGGGCCCATCTCGGCCGCGAGGTTCTCGCCGTCGAGCACCTTGAGCGTCCTCGCGCGTTCGATCAGCTTCGGCATGATCTTGTCCGCCGCGTCGCCCACCAGCACCGCGACGCTGATCGCCATGCAGCGCTCGCCGGCCGAGCCGTAGCCCGCGCCGATCAACGCGTCCACCGTCTGGTCGATGTCGGCGTCGGGCATCACCACCATGTGGTTCTTGGCGCCGCCCAGTGCCTGCACGCGCTTGCCGTGGCGCGCGCCGGTCTCGTAGATGTAGTTCGCGATCGGCGTCGAGCCGACGAAGCTGATCGCCTTGACATCGGGATGCTCGATCAGCGCGTCGACCGCCTCCTTGTCGCCCTGAACGACGTTGAACACGCCGTCGGGCAGGCCCGCTTCTTTCAGCAGCTCGGCCATGCGCAGCGAGGCGCTGGGGTCGGTCGGGCTGGGCTTGAGCACGAAGGTGTTGCCGGCGGCGATCGCGACCGGGAACATCCACATCGGCACCATCACCGGGAAATTGAAGGGCGTGATGCCGGCCACCACGCCGAGCGGCTGGCGCAGCGTCCAGTTGTCGATGCCGGTGGAGACCTGGTCGGTGTAGTCGCCCTTGAGCAATTGCGGGATGCCGCAGGCGAACTCGACGATGTCGATGCCGCGCGTGACCTCGCCCTGCGCGTCGGTGAAGACCTTGCCGTGCTCGGCCGTGATCAGATGGGCGAGCTCGTCGCGATGGCGGTTCAGCAGCTCGAGGAACTTGAACATCACGCGCGCGCGGCGGATCGGCGGCGTGTCGGCCCAGGCGGGAAAGGCGGCCTGCGCGGCGGCCACCGCCGCATCGACGTCGGCGCGGTTGGCCAGCGCGACATTGCCCGTCACGGCACCGGTGGCGGGATTGAAGACGTCCTGGGTACGCGACGAAGCTCCGCCGGCACGGCGGCCCGCGATGTAGTGCGCGATCGGGGTGGGAACGGAGATCTTGGTGGTCATGGCCGGGCCGGTAGTGGAGGGAAAGGCGGCCAGTCTAGAAAGCCGCGCCGCTGTTGCCTAGGCGCTGGCGCTGAATTGATTGTTTGCCATAGTGAACAATAGAGCCATGGATGACAAAAAAGTTGAACTGCTCTGGACCCATCTGCACTGGCTGATCGTCCTGGAGCAGCAAGGCAGCTACACGGCGGCGGCGGCCAGGTTGGGCGTCAGCAAGGCGGCCATGAGCCAGCGCATCGCCGAGCTGGAGCGCGCTGCCGGCGTGCCGCTGGTGCGCCGCACCACGCGCAGCGTGCGCCTCACCGAGGCCGGCCAGCGCCTGGTCGACGACATGCGCGCGCCTTTCGAGCGGATCGCGCACAGCTTCGCCAGCGTACGCGACCTGGCCAGCGCGCCGCGCGGCCTGCTGCGGGTGACGGCGCCGGTGGCGTTCGCGCGCCAGCAGCTGGTGCCGCGCCTTGCAGACTTCCTGCGTGCCTACCCGGAAGTGCGCCTGGAGCTGGACATGTCGGATCGCCTGCGCTCGCTCGCGATGGAAGGCTTCGATCTCGCCGTGCGGCACACCGCCGCGCCGCCGGAGACGCACGTGGCGTGGATGCTGGCGCCCACCCGCTCGGTGCTGGTCGCGAGTCGCGCCTACCTGCGCCGCCGCGGCGTACCGAACCTGCCGCAGGACCTGGCGAAGCACGACTGCCTGCACTACCCGCGGACGCAGGACACGCCCGCCTGGAGCTTCGTGCGCGACGCCGATGGCGAACAGGCGACGGTGCCGGTCAGCGGCCCGTTCGCCGCCAACAACAGCGAGGCGTTGCGCGATGGGGCGGCGACAGGTCTAGGCATCGCGCTGCTGCCGGACTTCAGCGCGCAATCCGGCCTGCAGGCGGGCAGGCTGGTAGAGGTGTTGCCGCAGTGGCGGCCGGTGGGGGCCTTCGGCGAGCGCCTGTATGCGATCCGCCCCTACTCCGCCCATGTGCCGCGCGCGGTGGAGGCCTTCGTCTCCTATCTGCGAGAGGCCTTCGCGGCGGGCTTCGCGGCCTGACGCGGCCGCGCTTCGCTAGCGAATCAGCGCCAGCACTTCATCGAAGCGCGGATGCTCGGCCGTTCGCAGCCACTCGAAGCCGACCATCTCCGTGGTGACGAGTTCCGCGCCGGCGCCGGCCAGGCGGTCGAAGGCCGCATCGCGATTGCGCTCCGTGCGCGAACTGCAGGCATCGGTCACCACCCAGACTTCGAACTCGTCCTCGAGCAGATCGAGGGCGGTCTGCAGCAGGCACACGTGGGCTTCGCAGCCCGCGATCACGATGGTGTTGCGCTCTTCGGCGGCCGCCGCCTTCTGCAAGTGCTTGGGCAGACTGCGTGCATTGCCCTGGGGGGCCTTGGCAGGCGCGCGCAGCCATTCGCCCAGCCCCTCTTCCGCCGCGCTGAAATGCATCTTGGCCAGCGTGCGCTGGCACAGGGCGCGGATGTCGGCCAGGTTCTCGCCGAGCTTCGAGGGGTTTTCTTCGGTGCCCCAGACCGGCACCTCGAGCAGGCGGGCTATCCGGCCGAGCCGCACCGCGTTCTCGACCACGGCCTCCGCTTCGAAGATCGCCGGCATCAGGCGCGCCTGGTAGTCGACCAGGACCAGTTGGGATTGCGATGCATCGAGCAGCATGAGGCGGAGTCTTTCACGAAAAAGCGAGGGGGCTAGACCGTACCACCGAACAGATCGGCCCGATCGGGCCGCTCAGTTCGGCCGCAAGCGCAGCAGCTTGCCGTCGGACTCGTCCGTCAGCACATAGAGCAGCCCGTCGGGCCCCTGCTTCACATCGCGGATGCGCGCCCTGCCGTCTTCCAGCAGCTTGTGCTCGGCGACGACCTTGCCGTCCTTGAGCTCGATGCGATCCAGGTAGCCGAACTTGAGCGATCCCACGAAGAGATTCCCCTTCCAGCCCGTGCCGTAGCGATCGCTGGTCAGGAAGGCCATGCCCGAGGGCGCGATCGAAGGCACCCAGTGGTGCAGCGGCTGCTCCAGCCCGTCCTTGCGCGTGATGCCGTCGCCGATCCTGCCGCCGCCGTAGTTCTCGCCATAGGTGATCACCGGCCAGCCGTGGTTGCGGCCGGCCTCGGGGATGTTGATCTCGTCGCCGCCCTGCGGACCGTGCTCGTGCATCCAGAGCTTTCCGTCGGGCGCCAGCGCGGCGCCCTGGCCGTTGCGATGGCCATAGCTCCAGATCTCGGGCAGCGCACCGGCTCGACCGACGAAGGGGTTGTCCGCGGGCACGCTGCCGTCCTTGGCGATGCGCACGAGCTTGCCCAGGTGGTTGTCGAGCTTCTGCGCGTCTTCCTTGCGGCTGAAGCGATCGCCCAGCGTCAGGAACAGGCTGCCGTCCTTGGCCTCGACAATGCGGCAGCCGAAATGGTGGCGGCTGGCGACCTTGGGGCGCTGGCTGAAGATCACCTTCAGGCCTTCGAGACGGCTGCCGTCGGCCGACAGTTGCGCACGCGCCAGGGCCGTACTGTTGGCCGAGCCACCCGCCTCGGGTTCGGAGAAGCAGAAATAGAAGGTCCTGTTCCTGGCGAAGGCCGAGTCCACCAGCACATCCAGCAGCCCGCCCTGGCCGCCGGTGGCGATGGCGGGCAGCCCGGCCACGGGTGCACCCAGCTTGCCGTCGGCACCGACGACGCGAATGCGGCCGGACTTCTCGGTCACCAGGAAGCGGCCGTCGGGAAGAAAGCCCACGCCCCAGGGATTTTCGAGACCCGAAGCGACCACCTCCGGCCGCGGCGCCGCCATCGCGACACCCACTGCGGCGATCGCCAGACCCGAGAGCAACGCAATCCGAAACCGAACCATCTTGAATACTTTCGATGAATTCATGAGAGATCCTTCGAAATGAGTGAAAGCGCACCAGGCGAAAAAGTATCACCCATAACTAAAAACTTTCGCTTTACATCACGGAACAACTTATGGCTGATAACGGAGAGCTTTACATTTCATAAAATCAGCGAATGTAAAAAACGTAGCCAGGACAATGGGTTGCATGCAGAATCCCGAATCCGCATGAAATTGACATCGCTATTTGTCATCCATATCCTACGCGCCATGCGATTTCTCCTACCCGCCTGCCTCTTGATTGCATTTGCCGCCCATGCCGCACCGCAACAAGACCGTACCGAAGAACTGGATTCCCTGCTTGCCGACAAGGGGCTGATCAATCAGCTTCAGCAGGTTCGCCAAACCGTCGTCGATCGCACCTCCGATCTGGTCGTTACCGCCATCGGTTTTCTGGGCGTCCCCTACCGCCGCGGCGGCAACACGGTGGAAACCGGCTTCGACTGCAGCGGCTTCGTGCGCGCGATGTACAACCAGACGGTCGGCCACCTGCTCCCGCGCCGCGCCGAAGAACAGGCCGCCGCCACCCAGAAAATCGATCGCAGCGAACTCAAGCCCGGCGACCTCGTGTTCTTCAACACCATGCGCCGCGCGTTCAGCCATGTCGGCATCTACGTCGGTGAAGGCAAGTTCATTCACTCTCCCAAGCCCGGCGCGCAGGTCCGCGTCGAGGACATGAGTGGAAGCTACTGGCAGCGCCGCTTCAGCGGTGCCCGTCGCGTGCAGGCGGCGCAGGGCGAGATCAACGCCAATACGGGCGACTGAGTCGGAGAGTTCACCAAAAAAAACCCGCCGTCGGCGGGTTCTTTTTTTGGCGGATGCCTTCAGCGTTTGACCGGCGGCAAATCCGTGCAGTGGCCGTGCACGGCCTCCGCTGCCAAGCCGATGCTCTCGCCGAGCGTCGGATGCGGGTGGATCGTCTTGCCGATGTCGATCGCGTCAGCGCCCATCTCGATCGCCAGCGCGATCTCTCCGATCATGTCGCCGGCATGCGTGCCGACGATGCCGCCGCCGACGATGCGATGCGATTCGGCATCGAACAGCAGCTTGGTGAAGCCCTCATCGCGGCCGTTGGCGATCGCGCGACCCGAAGCCGTCCACGGGAACAGGCCCTTCTCGATCTTCACGCCTTCGGCCTTGGCTTGGTCTTCGGTAAGCCCCACCCAGGCGATCTCGGGGTCGGTGTAGGCCACGCTGGGGATCACGCGGGCGTTGAAGGCCGCGCTCGCGAGTTCCTTGTCGCCCTTCTGCTCGCCGGCGATCACCTCGGCCGCCACGTGCGCCTCGTGCACCGCCTTGTGCTCCAGCATCGGCTGGCCGACGATGTCGCCGACGGCGAAGATATGCGGCACGTTGGTGCGCATCTGGATGTCGACCGGAATGAAGCCGCGGTCGCTGACGTTCACGCCGGCCTTCTCGGCACCGATCTTCTTGCCGTTGGGGCTACGGCCCACGGCCTGCAGCACAAGGTCGTAGAGCTGCGGCTCCTTGGGTGCCTGCTCGCCTTCGAAGCTGACGCGGATGCCGTCCTTGGTGGCCTCGGCGCCGACCGTCTTGGTCTTCAGCATGATGTTGTCGAAGCGCGGCGCGTTGAGTTTCTGCCAGACCTTGACCAGGTCGCGGTCGGCGCCCTGCATCAGGCCGTCGAGCATCTCGACCACGTCGAGCCGCGCGCCCAGCGTGGAGTAGACCGAGCCCATCTCGAGGCCGATGATGCCGCCGCCCAGGATCAGCATGCGCTTGGGATCGACGCCGAGCTCCAGCGCGCCGGTCGAATCCACCACCCGCGGGTCCTTGGGCATGAAGGGCAGATGCACGGCCTGCGAACCGGCGGCGATGACGCAGTGGCGGAACTTGACCGTCTGTGCCTTGTCGGTGGTGGCCTTGCCGTCGCCCGTGGTTTCCTGCACCTTGACGTGGTACGGATCGACGAACTCGCCGATGCCGCGCACCGTCGTCACCTTGCGCATCTTGGCCATCGCGGAGAGGCCGCCGGTGAGCTTGCCCACCACCTTGTTCTTGCGGCCGAGCAGCTTGGCGCGGTCGACCTTGGGTTCGCCGTAGCTGATGCCGAGGTCGGCGAAATGCCTGACCTCGTCGATCACCGCGGCCACGTGCAGCAAGGCCTTCGAAGGAATGCAGCCGACGTTGAGGCAGACGCCGCCCAACGTCGCGTAGCGCTCGACCAGCACCACCTTGAGGCCGAGGTCGGCCGCGCGGAAGGCAGCGGAATAGCCGCCGGGGCCGGCGCCCAGCACCAACAGATCGCATTCGAGATCGACCGAGCCGGTGTAGCTCGACGCCACGGCGGGAGCTTGTGTGGGCGCTGGGGCCTGCTTCGGTGCCGCTGCGGCGGGTGCCGGGGCCGGCGCTGCCGGCGCGGGTGCCGGCGCAGCGGCGCCTTCCGCCACATCCAGCGTCAGCACCACCGAGCCTTCGCTCACCTTGTCGCCCACCTTCACGGCCAGCGCCTTGACGACACCGGCATGCGACGACGGGATCTCCATCGAAGCCTTGTCCGACTCCACCGTGATCAGCGACTGCTCGGCCTTCACCGTGTCGCCCACTTTCACTAGCACCTCGATCACCGCGACTTCGTCGAAATCGCCGATGTCCGGCACCTTGATTTGCTGTTCGCTCATTTGGACACCTTCAGTTTGAGTGTGAGAACGTCGATGGGGCCCGCCGAATTGCGATCGAATTCGCAGGCCGCGGCGACGCCGGCTTCCGCGATCTCGCGCGCCGAGCGCACCTTGTCGTAGGCCGCGTGCATGGCGCCGAGCGCAAAGCTGCGTCCCGAGCCGATGCTCCAGAACTGCTTGAACTCGAAGACCTCGCGGTAGCTGTAGATCCCGTAGATGCCGCTCGGGTTGGCGAGCAGCATCGTGAACTGGCTCGATTCGTAGGGATCGTGCTCGTCTTCCTTGGTCTGCAGGAAGAAGGACTCCTTCAACACCGGATGCAGCAGCGTGAAGGTGCGAAAGATCTGGTCCTTGCTGCCGAAGCGCAGCGCATCCGCCGGCTGGGCTGCCAGCGCCTGCTGCAGCACCAGGAAGTGCGCGGCCGCGCCGGCGACGGCGAAGACGCTCTCGCCCTCCGCGTCGGCGACCCGGAAGAGCTTCTGGTTCGCCTCGGCGTTGAACGACAGCCGCGTGTCCCCGAAGGTCACGAGCGCATCGGCCGCCATCACCACTTGACCGCCTTTACGGACGGCCACCACCGTGGTCATAGGAGAACGCGGCGGAAGTCGGCGAGGACCTGGCCCAGGTAAGCGTTGAACCGGGCGGCCGAAGCGCCATCGATGACGCGATGGTCGTACGACAGCGACAGCGGCAGGAGCAGGCGCGGCTGGAAGGCCTTGCCGTCCCACACCGGCTTCGTCGCGCTCTTGGACAGGCCGAGGATCGCGACTTCGGGCGCGTTGATGATGGGCGTGAAGTGCGTGCCGCCGATGCCGCCGAGCGAGCTGATCGAGAAGCAGCCGCCCTGCATGTCGGCCGAGCCGAGCTTGCCGTCGCGCGCCTTCTTGGCGAGCTCGCCCATTTCCTGGCTGATCTGCAGAACGCCCTTCTTGTCGGCATCCTTGAGCACCGGCACCACGAGCCCGTTGGGCGTGTCGGCCGCGAAGCCGATGTGGAAGTACTGCTTGTAGACGAGCTGGTCGCCGTCCAGGCTGGTGTTGAACTCGGGGTACTTCTTCAGCGCCGAAACCACTGCCTTGATCACGAAAGCCAGCATCGTCACCTTGACGCCGGACTTCTCGTTTTCCTTGTTGGTCGAAACGCGGAAAGCTTCGAGCTCGGTGATGTCGGCTTCGTCGTTGTTGGTGACGTGCGGGATCATCACCCAGTTGCGGTGCAGGTTGGCACCGCTGATCTTCTTGATGCGCGACAGGTCCTTGCGCTCGACGGTGCCGAACTTGGTGAAGTCGACCTTGGGCCAGGGCAGCAGGCCGAGCGCTTCGCCGCCGCCGCCCGCGGGCGCCTTGGCCGCCGAAGCCTTGGTGCTGGCCGCGCCGCTCATCACCGCGCGGGTGAAGTTCTGGACATCTTCCTGCGTGACGCGGCCCTTGGGCCCGCTGCCCTTGACTTCCTCGAGCGGCACGCCGAGTTCGCGTGCGAACTTGCGTACCGAGGGCGATGCATGCGGCAGCTTGCCGCTGGGGGCGACCGTCGGATCGTGCGCAGCCGGCGCGGCAGCCGGGGCAGCGGATACCGCCGGGGCGGCTGCCGGCGCAGGCGCCGATGCGCTCGCCGGCGCAGGCACCGCGGCCGCCTGCGCCGGAGCGGCGGCAGCGCCGCCGCCCGAACCTTCGACCACCGCGATCAGGTCCCCGATGTTGACCGTGTCACCGACCTTGACCTTGAGTTCCTTCAGCACGCCGGCCGCGGACGACGGAATCTCCATCGAGGCCTTGTCCGACTCGACCGTGATCAGCGACTGCTCTTCCTTGATGGTGTCGCCCGGCTTCACCAGCACCTCGATCACCGCGACATCCTTGAAGTCGCCGATGTCCGGCACCTTGACCTCGACCGGGCCTGTGGCCGCGGCAGCGGCCGGAGCAGCCGCAGCCGGCGCTGGTGCAGCTGCTGCCGGCGCCGGTGCCGCGGCCGGCGGCGCGGATGCAGCAGGTGCCGCAGCTGCGCCCTCGCCTTCGAGCACCAGCACGACCGAGCCTTCCTTGACCTTGCTGCCGACCTGGACCTTGAGTTCCTTCACGACGCCGGCCTGGCTCGACGGAATTTCCATCGAGGCCTTGTCCGACTCCACCGTGATGAGCGATTGCTCGGCCTTCACCGAATCGCCCACCTTTACCAGCACTTCGATCACTGCGACTTCATCGAAATCGCCGATGTCCGGCACCTTGACTTCCACTGTTGCCATAAAAGTGTCTCCCGCCCTAGAGGCGCAGTTGATTGTTGGTTTTTGTTTACGCGTAGAGCGGGTTGATCTTTTCAGCGTTGATGCCGTACTTCTTGATCGCCTCTGCCACCTTGGCAGCCGGCACCGTGCCCTCGTCGGCCAGCGCCTTGAGCGCCGCCACCACGATGAAGTGGCGGTTGACCTCGAAGTGCTCGCGCAGCTTGTTGCGGAAGTCGCTGCGGCCGAAGCCGTCGGTGCCCAGGACCCGGTAGGTGCGGCCCTTCGGAATGAAGGGGCGGATCTGTTCGGCGTAGGCCTTCATGTAGTCGGTCGACGCCACGACCGGACCGGTGCTCGCCGAAAGCTGCTCGGCAACGAAGGGCAGGCGCGGCTCGTCGGTCGGGTGCAGCAGGTTCCAGCGATCGGCTTCCTGGCCGTCGCGCGTGAGCTCGTTGAAGCTCGGGCAGCTCCACACGGAGGCGCTCACGCCCCAGTCCTTCTCGAGGAGTTCCTGCGCCGCGATGCTCTCGCGCAGGATCGTGCCGCTGCCCAGCAGCTGCACCGTCGGCGCCTCCTTGCCCTTCGCGGCCTTGACCACCGGGGCCTGCTTGCAGAGGTACATGCCCTTGATGATCTGCTCCTCGGTGCCGGGTTGCAGGCCGGGCATCGGGTAGTTCTCGTTCAAGAGCGTCAAGTAGTAGTAGACGTTGTCCTGCTTCTCCACCATGCGCTTCAGGCCGTGGTGCAGGATCACGCCGACCTCGTGCGCGAAGGTCGGGTCGTAGCTCACGCAGTTCGGGATGGTGTTCGCGAGGATGTGGCTGTGGCCGTCTTCGTGCTGCAAGCCTTCGCCGTTGAGCGTGGTGCGCCCCGAGGTGCCGCCCAGCAGGAAGCCGCGCGCCTGCATGTCGCCCGCTGCCCAGGCCAGGTCGCCGATGCGCTGGAAGCCGAACATCGAGTAGTACACGTAGAACGGCACCATGATGCGGTTGTTGGTGCTGTACGAAGTGGCCGCGGCGATCCAGCTCGACATGCCGCCGGCCTCGTTGATTCCTTCCTGCAGGATCTGGCCGCTCTTGTCTTCCTTGTAGTACATGACCTGGTCCTTGTCGACCGGGGTGTACTGCTGGCCATCGGGGTTGTAGATGCCGATCTGGCGGAACAACCCTTCCATGCCGAAGGTGCGCGCTTCGTCAACCAGGATCGGCACCACGCGCGGACCCAGCGCCTTGTCGCGCAGCAGTTGCGTGAGGAAGCGCACGTAGGCTTGCGTGGTCGAGATCTCACGGCCCTCGGCCGTGGGCTCCATCACGGCCTTGAAGGTGTCGAGCGCCGGCACGGTGAAGCTCTCGTCGGCCTTGGTGCGGCGATGCGGCAGGTAGCCGCCGAGGGCCTTGCGGCGCTCGTGCAGGTACTTCATCTCGGGCGTGTCGTCGGCCGGCTTGTAGAACGGCAGCTCGGCGATCTGGCTGTCGGGGATCGGGATGTTGAAGCGGTCGCGGAAGGCCCTGATGTCCTCGTCGCCGAGCTTCTTGGTCTGGTGGACCGTGTTCTTGCCCTCGCCGATCTTGCCCATGCCGAAGCCCTTGACGGTCTTGACCAGCAGCACCGTGGGTTGGCCCGTGTGCTTGACGGCCGCATCGAAGGCCGCGTACACCTTCTGCGAATCGTGGCCGCCGCGGCGCAGGTTCCAGATGTCGTCGTCGCTCATCTTGGCGACCATCTCGAGCGTGCGCGGATCCTTGCCGAAGAAGTGCTTGCGCACGTAGGCGCCGTCATTGGCCTTGAACGACTGATAGTCGCCGTCGTTCGTCTCCATCATGATCTTGCGCAGCGCACCGTCCTTGTCGCGTGCCAAGAGCGGATCCCAGCTGCTGCCCCAGATCAGCTTGATCACGTTCCAGCCCGAGCCGCGGAATTCGCCTTCGAGTTCCTGGATGATCTTGCCGTTGCCGCGCACCGGGCCGTCCAGACGCTGCAGGTTGCAGTTGATGACGAAGATCAGGTTGTCGAGCTTCTCGCGCGCGGCCAGGCCGATGGCGCCCAGCGATTCGACCTCGTCCATTTCACCGTCGCCGCAGAACACCCACACCTTGCGGTGCTCGGTGTTGGCGATGCCGCGGGCATGCAGGTACTTGAGGAAGCGCGCCTGGTAGATCGCCATCAGCGGGCCCAGGCCCATCGAGACGGTGGGGAACTGCCAGAACTCGGGCATCAGCTTCGGGTGCGGATAGCTCGACAGGCCCTTGCCGTCGACTTCCTGGCGGAAGTTGAGCAGTTGCTCCTCGGTCAGGCGGCCTTCGAGGTAGGCGCGTGCATAGATGCCGGGCGAAACGTGTCCCTGGATGTAGAGGCAGTCGCCGCCGTGGTTTTCGCTCTCGGCGTGCCAGAAGTGGTTGAAGCCGGCGCCGAACATGTTGGCCAGCGAGGCGAAGGAGCCGATGTGCCCCCCCAGATCGCCGCCTTCGGCGGGATGGTGGCGGTTGGCCTTCACGACCATCGCCATCGCGTTCCAGCGCATGTAGGCGCGCAGCCGCTCTTCGATCTCAAGATTGCCGGGGCAGCGTTCTTCCTGGTCGGTCTCGATCGTATTCACGTAGGCGGTGTTGGCCGAGAACGGTTTGTCGATGCTGTTCTGGCGTGCATGTTCGAGCAGTTGCTCGAGAAGGAAGTGCGCACGCTCGGGGCCTTCGCTTTCGATGACGGCCGACAGGGCGTCCATCCATTCGCGGGTTTCCTGTGCGTCCGGGTCGTTCGCGGCCGAGCCGTACAGGTTCTCGGGATTTGCCGACATGCTTGTCTCCTTTTGAGGGGGGGTTGTGGCTGTAATTTAGTGCCGTATCCGGCAGCGCGCGGGAGTTTCGCACAGAAATATCCAAATTTCAAATAGTGCGTGATGATTTCTTATTATGAAATACATGAATGCTGTCAGAGGCGAAGGTGGCCTCGTTCGAAGTCATGTCACTGCACGCAACCACGGCCCGCAGCGGGCCCTTCCCCTAAACTCGCGCGATGCCCTTTTCCTCTCCGATCGCGGTCGCGCGCAGCGCTGTCAACGCGTCGCCGCTGTCCTGGTGGCGGCGCTGGTGGCGCCGGCAGACGCCGGTGCTACAGGATGCGGTCGCGATGCTGGCGCCGCTGGCGGCGGTGCTGCTTTTTCTTGCAGCCATCGTCGCGGCCTTCTGGTATCTGCGCGCAGAAGAGGTGGAGCGCGAGCAGGAGTCGGTCAAGCGCGACGTGGAGTACGCGCAGCAACGCGTGCGCCTGCGGCTTCTGGAGCGGCAGGAGCAGCTGATGCGCCTGGCGCGCGATGCCTCCAACCGCGAGATCGACGCCACCGAATTCGCGAGCCGCTCGGAATCGCTGGTGAGCCAGTTTCCCGAGCTTCAGGCGATCAGCTGGATCGACGACCGGCGCCGCTTCAAGGCGGGCTACGCGGCGCCCAGCGTCCATCCGGCACAACAGCATGCCGTGGGCGACGTGCTGCGGCCGGGCGACATCGAGAGCAATTACGCGCTGGCGCGCGAGCTGCGCCAGCCTGTGTTCTCGCAACCGGTGGCCGGCGGCGACCCGCCGTCGATGCTTCAGCTGCACATCCCCTTCTTCGACCAGGGCCTGTTCGCGGGCATGGTGCTGGGCGAGTTTTCGATCGATGGCCTGCTGCGCTACGGCATGCCCTCCGAGGTGTCGGCGCGCTACGCGGTGTCGCTGCTGGATGCCAAGGGCGGCCTGATCGCCGGCAACACGGTTGCCAGCCCGCGCGAGGCCGAGACCCGCCTCCTGCCTTGGTCCGAACAGACCAACGAATACGAAGTCCCGGTCTCGCCGGTGGGCAACGCACTGGTGCTGCGCGCGCAGGCCTACCGCACCTCGCAGGGCGTGGTCGGCAACGGCCTCTTCTGGCTGGTGGGCGCGCTCAGCGTGCTCACAAGCTGGATGCTGATCGGCACCTGGCGCCACACGCGGCGCCGGCTTCAGGCCCAGCAGGCGCTGGTGGCCGAAACCAACTTCCGGCGCGCGATGGAGAACTCCATGCTCACCGGCATGCGCGTGCTCGATCTCGAGGGCCGCATCACCTACGTCAACGCGGCCTTCTGCCAGATGACAGGCTGGGACGAGAGCGAGCTCGTGGGCCAGACGCCGCCCTTCCCCTACTGGCTGGAATCCGATCGCGAGATCATGAACGAGCGGCTCGAGGAAGAGTTGCATGGCCGTGCGCTCCCGGGCGGTTTCCAGGTGCGCGTCAAGCGCAAAAACGGCAGCGTGTTCAACGCCCGCCTCTACGTGTCGCCGCTGATCGATGCGCGCGGCCATCAGACCGGTTGGATGACCTCGATGACCGACATCACCGAGCCCACCCGCATCCGCGAGCAGCTCTCGGCCTCCTACGAGCGCTTCACCACGGTGCTCGAGGCGCTGGACGCCTCGGTGTCGGTGGCGCCGCTCGGCAGCGAGGAACTGCTGTTCGCCAACAAGTTGTACCGGCTCTGGTTCGGCTCCGACACCGTGGGGCACCTGGGCATGGTGGCGCAGGCCGGCGTACCGGCCTCGCACGCGCACGACGACGCACTCGACGACGTCGATCCTTTCGCCGGCCTGCCGATCGACCAGCTGACCACCGCGCAGCCTGCCAACAACGAGATCTTCGTGCCCGAGCTCGGCAAGTGGCTCGAGGTGCGTTCGCGCTACCTGACCTGGGTCGACGGCCGGCTCGCGCAACTGGTGATCGCCACCGACATCACGCCGCGGCGCGATGCCGAAGACCTGTCGGCCGCGCAGGCCGACCGCGCGCAGGCCGCCAGCCGGCTGATCACCATGGGCGAGATGGCGTCCAGCGTCGCGCACGAACTCAACCAGCCGCTGACCGCGATTACCAACTACTGCAACGGCATGATGTCGCGCATCCGCGGACAGCAGATCGATTCCGAGGCCCTGCTCGCGGCGCTCGACAAGACCTCCAAGCAGGCGCAGCGCGCGGGCCAGATCATCCAGCGCATCCGCTCCTTCGTGAAACGCAGCGAGCCGAACCGCACGCCGGCCGAGGTCTCGACCATGGTGAGCGAAGCGGTCGAGCTCGCCGGCATCGAGCTCCGCCGCCGCAACGTGCGCCTCAACCACTACGTGGCCGCGCGCCTTCCGGTGGTGCGGGTCGATCCGATCCTGATCGAGCAGGTGATGGTCAACCTGCTGAAGAACGCGGCCGAGTCGATCGACCTGGCCGACCGGCCGCTCGCACGTCGCAGCGTCGAGCTGCGCGTGCTGCCCAAGGTCATCGACGGCCAGAACGCGGTCGAGTTCTCGGTGCAGGACACCGGCATGGGCCTCGCGCCGGAAGTGATGGATCGGCTCTACGAAGCCTTCTTCTCGACCAAGCCCGAAGGCATGGGCATCGGGCTCAACCTCTGCCGCACCATCGTCGAGTCGCACCGCGGCCGGATGAAGGCAGAGAACATCTACAATGGCCCGGATGTCGTCGGATGCCGTTTCTCCTTCTGGATTCCGGTGTTGGACGCTATTGATTCCGTAGCAAGCAACGAGGCGAAGGTACCTGCATGAGTTTGATTCCCAAGAAGGGCACGGTCTATGTCGTCGATGACGACGAGGCAGTCCGCGATTCGTTGCAATGGCTGCTCGAAGGCAAGGACTACCGGGTTCGCTGCTTCGATTCGGCCGAATCCTTCTTGTCCCGCTACGACCCGCGCGAGGTCGCCTGCCTGATCGTCGACATCCGCATGGGTGGCATGTCGGGCATCGAACTTCAAGACCGCCTGATCGAGCGCCGCTCGCCGCTGCCGATCGTCGTCATCACCGGCCACGGCGACGTGCCGATGGCAGTCGACAGCATGAAGAAAGGCGCCATGGATTTCATCCAGAAGCCCTTCAACGACGATGCGCTCGTAGCGCTGGTCGAACGCATGCTCGAACACGCGCGCGGCGCCTTCGCGCAGCACCAGCAATCGGCCAGCCGCGACGCACTGCTTTCCAAGCTCACCGGCCGCGAGGCGCAGGTGCTCGAGCGCATCGTCGCCGGCCGGCTCAACAAGCAGATCGCCGACGACCTCGGCATCAGCATCAAGACGGTGGAAGCGCACCGCGCCAACATCATGGAAAAGCTCAACGCCAACACGGTGGCCGACCTGCTCAAGATCGCCTTGGGACAGGCGGCGCCCGGCAAGGCAGCCTAGCGGCTATCGTCCCGATAGCGATACCGATCTTCGACGCCTGCGCAAGCGGGCGTTTTTACTTGGAAAATCCAAAACCGATGACAGCTCAACTGATCGACGGCAACGCCCTCTCCCGAACGCTGCGCGCCGAAGTGGCGACGCGGGCCGCGGCGCTCAAGGCCCGCGACGTCGCGCCCGGGCTGGCCGTGGTCCTGGTCGGGGAGAACCCCGCCAGCCAGGTCTACGTGCGCAACAAGGTCAAGGCCTGCGAAGACAACGGATTGCATTCGGTGCTCGAGAAGTACCCGGCCGAGCTGAGCGAGGCCGAGCTGCTGGCGAGGGTCGAGGCGCTCAACAAGGATCCGGCGATCCACGGCATCCTGGTGCAGCTGCCGCTGCCCGCGCACATCGACGCGCAGAAGGTCATCGAGGCCATCGCCCCCGCCAAGGACGTCGACGGCTTCCACGTCGCAAGCGCCGGTGCGCTCATGACGGGCATGCCCGGCTTCTGGCCTTGCACGCCCTACGGCTGCATGAAGATGTTCGAGTCCATCGGCTATGAACTGCGCGGCAAGCACGCCGTCGTCATCGGCCGCAGCAACATCGTCGGCAAGCCCATGGCGCTGATGCTGCTCGCGAAGAACGCGACCGTCACCATCTGCCACAGCGCGACGCAGGACCTCGGCGCCATCACGCGCCAAGCCGACGTGGTGGTCGCGGCCGTCGGCAAGCGCAATGTGCTCACGGCCGACATGGTCAAGCCCGGCGCCGTGGTGATCGATGTCGGGATGAACCGCAACGACGAAGGCAAGCTCTGCGGCGACGTGGATTTCGCCGGCGTGCGCGAGGTGGCCGGCTGGATCACGCCGGTGCCCGGCGGCGTCGGCCCGATGACCATCACGATGCTGCTCGTCAACACGATCGAGGCGGCCGAACGCGCCGCCGAGGCCACTTGAACTCGAGCCCCCTGCCCGCCATCTGAACAAGACCATGACCAATCCGCTCCTCGACTTCAACGACCTCCCGCTGTTCGACCGGATCAGGCCCGAGCATGTCGCGCCCGCCGTCGATGTGCTGCTCGCCGACGCCGAGGCCGCATTGCAGGCAGCGACCACGCCCGAATTCCCGGCCGACTGGACCGCGATCGCCAAGGTGCTCGACGTCGCCTCGGAGCGTTTCAGCCGCGCCTGGGGCGCCGTGGGCCATCTCAACGCGGTCGCCGACACGCCGGAGCTGCGCGCCGCCTACAACGAAGCGATGCCCCGCGTCACCGCCTTCTGGACCCGCCTCGGCTCCGACGAGCGGCTCTATGCCAAATACAAGGCGATCGATCCGGCGACCCTGAATCCCGAGCAGCGCCAGGCGCACCTCTACGCCGTGCGCAACTTCGTGCTCGGCGGCGCCGAATTGCAGGGCGAGGCGAAGAAGCGCTTTGCGGAAATCCAGGAACGCCAGGCCGAGCTGAGCCAGAAGTTCAGCGAGAACGCGCTCGACGCGACCGATGCGTTCGCGTACTACACCCAACTCGGCGAACTCGAGGGCCTGCCGGAAGACGTGGTCAGCGCGGCGCGCGCGGCGGCCGAAGCCGAGGGCAAGGAAGGCTACAAGCTCACGCTGAAGATGCCCTCCTACCTGCCGGTCATGCAGTTCGCCAGGAGCAGCGCCCTGCGCGAGAAGCTCTATCGCGCCTACGTCACGCGCGCCAGCGAATTCGGCGACCCCGCCTTCGACAACACCGAACTGATCCGCGAGATCCTCGCGCTGCGCCAGGAGGAAGCGAAGCTCCTGGGCTATCCCAACTTCGGCGAGCTTTCCATCGTGCCCAAGATGGCGGAATCGGCCGGACAGGTCATCAAGTTCCTGCGCGATCTCGCGGCCAAGGCCAAACCCTACGGCGAGCGCGACCTGGCCGACCTGCGCGTGTTCGCGGCGCAGCAACTCGGCATCGTCGACCCGCAACCCTGGGACTGGAGCTACATCGGCGAGAAGCTCAAGGAGGCGCGCTACGCCTTCAGCGAGCAGGAGGTCAAGCAGTACTTCACCGCGCCGAAGGTCATGGCCGGCCTGTTCAAGATCGTCGAGACGCTGTTCGAGGTGTCGATCCATCGCGACAGCGCGCCCGTGTGGCATCCGAGCGTCGAGGTCTACCGCATCGAACGCGCGGGGCAGAAGGTCGGCCAGTTCTATCTCGATCCGGCGGCCCGTGCCGCCAAGCGCGGCGGCGCCTGGATGGATGATGTGCGCGCCCGCTGGCTCAGGCCCGACACCGGCACGCTGCAGACGCCGGTCGCGCAACTGGTCTGCAACTTCGCCGAGGGCGTCGACGGCAAGCCGCCGCTGCTTACGCACGACGACGTGACGACGCTGTTCCACGAGTTCGGCCACGGGCTGCACCACATGCTCACGCAGGTCAACGAGCGCGACGTCTCGGGCATCAGCGGGGTCGAGTGGGACGCCGTCGAGCTGCCGAGCCAGTTCATGGAGAACTTCTGCTGGGAGTGGGATGTTCTGGCGCACATGACCTCGCACGTCGATACCGGCGAACCGCTGCCGCGCGCGCTGTTCGACAAGATGACGGCGGCCAAGAACTTCCAGAGCGGCCTGCAGACGCTGCGCCAGATCGAGTTCTCGCTGTTCGACATGCTGCTGCACACCGAATACGACGCCGCCGGCGCCCAGCCGGGCGACGTGATGGCGCTGCTCGGCAAGGTGCGCGACGAAGTCGCGGTGATGCCTTCGCCACCCTTCAGCCGCACGCCCAACACCTTCAGCCACATCTTCTCGGGCGGCTACGCGGCCGGCTACTACAGCTACAAGTGGGCCGAGGTGCTGAGCGCCGACGCCTACGCGGCCTTCGAGGAAACCGCCGGCGCCAATGGAGAGCCGAGCATCGAGACCGGCCGCAAATACCGCCAGGCCATCCTCGAGGCCGGCGGCAGCCGCAGCGCGATGGAGTCCTTCAAGGCCTTCCGGGGCCGCGAGCCGCAGCTCGATGCGCTGCTGCGACACCAGGGAATGACAGAGGCGCAGCCGGCCTGAGATGCGTGCTCAGGGGCGAAACGCCCCAGGCGACAGTAGGGGGTGCTCGTGGAGCTGCGGGTCCAACTGATATACGGGTTCGAGGCAAGGACAAACCGACCTCTTTGCCGGACGCCGCCCCTCAATTACAACAAGGTTTCATGCGTCGTGGGTCGCGCCAGGCGCGGTGGAGCAACTGATATGGCGCGGCGCCCGCGCGGCCTGAGATACTCCGCTCCATCGGATCACGAAAGTCATCGATGAAGCTCAACGCACATCTCTCAGGCCTCGCCCTGCTGTTCGCCGCCGGCGCCGCCCTGGCGCAGCCGGTCTACCGCCATGTCGACAAGAACGGCAAGGTCACCTTCTCGGACCAGCCGCCTGCCGCCAATGCGCAACCCGCGACGCCGCGCGGCGGCAGCGCGGCGGGTGCCAGCGCCGGCCTGCCCTACGAGCTGCGGCAGGTTGCGCAGCGATACCCGGTCACGCTCTACACCAGCGACGAGTGCGGGCCCTGCGGCGCGGGCCGCTCGCTGCTGGTGACACGCGGAATCCCCTTCGACGAACGGACCATCAAGAGCAACGAGGACGTGGAGGCGCTGCAGCGCTTGAGCGGCCAGGCCTCGCTGCCGCTGCTGTCCATCGGCACGCAGCAGCTCAAGGGTTTTTCGGATGCCGAGTGGTCGCAGTATCTCGACGCGGCAGGCTATCCCAAGAGCGCCCAGTTGCCAGCGAGCTACCGCAATCCGCCGGCGCAGCCCCTTGTGGCTGCCCAGCCAGCGCCTGCGGCGCAGCCCCAGCGTGCTGCGCCTGCGCCATCTACCCCGCAGCCGCCTGCTGCGACCGGCCCGACACCGAGCAATCCGGCCGGCATCAAGTTCTGAATCAATAGCCCCCACGCTCCGTCGCTTCGCGTACTCGCTGCCCCCCGAGGGGGACGCAGGCCGCCTTGGGGCGGCCCGGCGCCGGCCTGACCCTCGCTCAGTCGAAGCGAAGCGTCTGCACGCCGGACGGCGTGCCCAGCAGACACACGTTGGCCCGTTGGTGGGCGAAAACCCCCACGGTGACCACGCCGGGCCATTGATTCACTTCGCTCTCGAAGCCCAGGGGGTCGGTGATCCGGAGGCCCGTCACGTCGATGATGTGCTGGCCGTTGTCGGTGACCAGCGCCACGCCGTCCTTCTCGCGCACCTGGGCCATGCCGCCGAGCCGCGCGAACTGCCGTATCACGCGCTGCGCCGCCATCGGGATCACCTCGACCGGCAGCGGGAATGCGCCGAGCGTGTTCACGCGCTTGGAAGAATCTGCAATGCAGACGAAGCGCCTGGACTGGGCGGCGACGATCTTTTCGCGCGTGAGCGCGGCGCCACCGCCCTTGATCATGTAGCCGCGGCCGTCGATCTCGTCGGCGCCGTCGATGTACACAGCCAGTTCCTCGACCTCGTTGCTGTCGAACACCGGGATGCCCAGCGCATGCAGGCGTTCGGTCGACGCCACCGAACTGGACACCGCGCCGCGGATGTCGCCCTTGATCGTCGCCAGCGCGTCGATGAACTTGTTCACCGTCGAGCCGGTGCCGACGCCGACGATCTCTCCCTTCACCACGTGTGCGAGCGCGGCGCGGCCGACCTGCGCCTTGAGTTCGTCCTGGGTCAGGGCCGATGCGGGAGCGGGGGAAGTCATCGGAGAGAATCCTTGGGGCTACGAAGTCCAGAATTATCCGATGTCCCTGCTGCTCCCCTCCTCTCTTTACGGTCTTGCCCGACCTTTCCTCTTCGGCTTCGATCCCGAGCACGCCCATGAGCTGACGCTCGACGCGCTGGCGCGCACGCAGAACACGCCGCTGGCCTGCGTCTATGCGGCGCCCCGCATCGAGGACCGGCGCACGCTGGCCGGCCTCTCGTTCCCGAACCGGGTCGGGCTCGCTGCCGGACTCGACAAGAACGCCCGCTGCATCGATGCCTTTGCCGCCATGGGCTTCGGCTTCGTCGAAGTCGGCACGGTCACGCCGAAGGCGCAGCCGGGCAATCCGAAGCCGCGCATGTTCCGCCTGCCGCAGCGTGACGCGCTGATCAACCGGCTCGGCTTCAATAACGAAGGGCTCGAGGCCTTCCTGGCCAACGTGCAGCGCGCGCGCTTTCGCCGCAACGACTCCAAGCGGGCGATGCTGCTGGGGCTCAACATCGGCAAGAACGCCGCGACGCCGATCGAGCGTGCAGTCGACGACTACCTCATCTGCCTCGACGGCGTCTACCCGCATGCCGACTACGTGACGATCAACATCTCCAGCCCCAACACCGCCAATCTGCGTTCGCTCCAGAGCGACGAGGCGCTCGATGCGCTGCTCGGGGCGGTGGCGGACAAGCGCGCTGCGCTCGCCGCACGGCATGGCAAGCGGGTTCCGCTGTTCGTGAAGATCGCACCGGATCTCGACGAGGCCCAGGTTCGGGTGATCGCGGCCACGCTGCGCCGCCACGGCATGGACGGCGTGGTCGCCACCAACACCACGCTGGCGCGTGACGCGGTGGCGGGCCTGCCGCATGCGAACGAAGCCGGCGGCCTCTCGGGTGCGCCGGTCAGGGAAGCGAGCAATCGCGTGATCCGCCAGCTGCGATCGGCACTGGGCAGTGATTTTCCGATCATCGGCGTCGGCGGCATCCTGAGCGCCGCCGATGCCGAGGCCAAGATCGCCGCCGGCGCCGATCTCGTGCAGATCTACACCGGGCTGATCTACCGGGGCCCGGCGCTGGTGCGCCAGGCAGCTCAGGCACTGCGCAAGCGCGGCGCCTGAGCGTCTTCCCGGATCAGCGCATCCGCCACAGCACCGGCACGACGATGGCCGCCCAGCGCAGCAGGCGGCGCGGACCGAGCACCGCCACGGCCGCCGCGGTCACGACGCCGGTCGCCACCGGATGCTCGCGCGCGATCCGCAGCGCTGCGGCGCCGGGGGACTCGTCGTCAGGCGGCACGTCGGCCTTCTTCGACGACGCGCCCTGCAGCGTCGCGATGCGCTCGCGCTGGCGCGCGATGCGCTCGAGCAGTTCTTCGCGGCTCTGGGGCCTGGGTTCACGCGGTGGCGCTTCGGCCTCGTCGCCGAGACCGAAGCGGTCTTGAACCCATTCCCAATCGCGCTCGAACTCGTGGCGTGCGGGGCCGAAGGCTTCCGAGGTCTTGCGCAAGGTGCTCATCAACGCCACGGCCGCAACCAGCCAGAGCGCGATCCATATCGCCGCCACTGCCCAGGCGGCCGCAACGCGGTTCGGCGTCTCCCAGAAATGCACGACCACCGCCACCGACAGCAAGGCGACGGCGACCGTCGTGAGCCCGATCACCGCGATCACCAGGACCAGCATCAGCTGCAGGCGCTGCTTTTCTTCTTCCCATGCCAGCTGCAGCAGCTGGACACGGTCTTCGGCTGCCAGGGCGCCTTCGCTGGCTGCGATGCGCAGCCGGCGAAGGCGCGAGTCCAGCCCGAACAGGGACAACAGCCTCATGCGAGGCCCCCGAGGACCTCGCGCCGGCCGAATCGGCGAGGCTCAGCGGCGACCAAGCAGCAAACCCACCAGCACACCCACCGCCAAGGCGGCACCGGCGATTTGCCACGGCTCGTCATGGGCGTAGGCATTGGCGGTGTTGGCCGCTTCACGCGCCTTCTTGGCGGCGAGCTTGCTCTTCTCGGCCGCGAGCTCGCGTGCGATCGCCAGTTTGCTGTCGATGCGCTGGCGCAGGGCCTTGATGTGCGGCAAGGTGTCGAGATCCTTGCTGGCGAGCACACCGCGAACGTCGCTGGCGATGTCTTCGGCCACGGCGTTGGCAGCCGCTTCGAGATTTGAGGATGCAGTCATTGAAATCTTCCCTCAGTGGATTGCACCGGCACCGTGCCGGCGGCTTCACGCCGGCAAGCGGCGTGGCGTTCCATGGTACATGGCCGCGCGGGTCTACGGCAGCAATGCGGCCACATGCCGGCCGATCGCGAGGCTGCTGGTGAGCCCCGGCGACTCGATGCCGAACAGATTGACCAGCCCCGGAACGCCGTGCGTGGCCGGGCCCTCGATCAGAAAATCGCGCGCCGCCTCGCCCGGGCCGGACACCTTCGGCCGGATGCCGGCGTACCCGGGGATGAGCGCGCCGTCCGGCAACGCCGGCCAGTACTTGCGCACCTCGGCATAGAAGCCGTCGCCGCGCTTCGGATCGACCACCAGGTCGTCGGGTGAATCGACCCACTGAACGTCGGGGCCGAACTTGGCCTGGCCGCCCAGATCGAGCGTCAAGTGCACGCCCAGGCCTGCCGCTTCGGGCACCGGGTAGATCAAACGACTGAAAGGCGCGCGGCCCGCCAGCGTGAAGTAGCTGCCCTTGGCGAAATGGGCCGACGGCACTGCGCTCGCAGGCAAACCGTCGAAGCGCCGTGCGAGTGCGGGCGCGGCGAGACCGGCCGCGTTCACGACGCTGTTGCAACGCAGGGCGGTGCCGTCCTGGGCCATCAAGACGACGACGCCGTCCGCGCACTCTGCGCGCACGACCGCTGACTTGAGGGCGAGGACGCCGCCCGCATGCTCGAGATCGCCCTGCAGGCTCAGCATCAGCGCATGGCTGTCGACGATGCCGGTGCTCGGCGAATGCAGAGCGGCCAGGCATTCGAGCTGCGGCTCCATCGCGCGCGCCTGCTCCCGCGTGAGCAGCACGAGATCGTCGACGTCATTGGCCCGCGCCTTGGCGGCGATCGCGTCCAATTGCGCGACCTGCGTCGGCGCCGTGGCCACGATCAGCTTGCCGCAGCGCCGGTGCGGCAGGCCGCGCTCGGCCGCGTAGTCGTAGAGCAACTGCTTGCCTTCGACGCACAGACGCGCCTTGAGCGAACCCTCGGGGTAGTAGATGCCCGCGTGGATCACCTCGCTGTTGCGGGAACTGGTGCCGGTGCCGATGGCGCCTTCGGCCTCGAGCACGACCACCTCGCGGCCTTTGAGCGCAAGCGCTCGGGCAACGGCCAGGCCCACAACACCGGCGCCGATGACAGCGCAATCGAATTCATCCATCCGGCGAGCTTAGCGGGCCCGCGCCCGCCAGGTTCACTCCGGCTGGGCGGGGAACGGGTTTTCGGGATCCGAAGGACCGCCCGGCGGGGTGGCGGGACCTTCGTCCGGCTCGACCGGAAGCTCCGGCACGTCGGGCGGATCGGAGGTGATGGGCGTCGGAAGATCGGGACTCGTGGCCATGATCGCTTCTCCTTTCCCTAGCGTTCTACGCGCTTTGCGGCGCGCGACAAGCAGCGCACTGCCGCAGTTGGCGTCGGCACCAGCCGACACAACAAACAGGATAAGGAAAAAGGAAATTGGTGGGCGGTGGAGGCTTCGAACCTCCGACCCCAGCAGTGTGAAAGCGCCCCCACGGCTTGCGCCGCAGGGGCTTCAATGCTGTGCTCTACCCTGCGGCGGGATGGATTGTCCCAAATTTGTCCCAAGTTCGATACCCCTTTTGAGCCACATGCGGCCTGCACGCCGGGACTCAGCGCTGGGCTCGGCAAGCAGGGCGAGAGGAACCAGACTTGACCCCCCGTGGTCGAACGCGATCCATGCGAGCGCACTGTCAGCATCGACGTGCAAAACGCGGCCCTTCTCGCCGTCCGCGTAGCAGCCAAAGTCATCAATGAGGGCAACGGGCATGTCTGCGATGACTCGCATGCCGGGAGGAAGGGTTGGGAAGCCGCGTCGCATAGGGTGCCTTTCTTGGTTGATGTGTGGGCAGTGTTGCAAGACCTACGGAAGGCAGTCAACACAGACCCAGCACCGGCAATGCAGGTGACACACGACCCGCTCCAACTCGGCTGGAGCCCGCATCGAGCCCCGCATGGGACACGTGTGGGACAAGCGGAATTTTTCAGTCCGTAGCTCGCCCGCCACAATCCCGAGGCCGCTCCAGTAGTCGAGCGACCTCAACGCTGAGCGGATGTGCGTCGGCCAACGTGCCATCCGTCCAAGCACCTTGGATCAGCGCAGCGCGAGCATCCGCAAGCGCCCGTTTGGCGCGCTCGATCTTCTGCCGGGATTCGAGTAGTTGCTCGGTCCGCGCTGCAACCTCCCGCAGCAGGAAGTCCTCGGCCCATGCAGTCTCAACAGCGGCACTCGCGACGGTGTAGGCCGCGCTGTTGCCGCTTCGAGTTGCAGCCCCCTGCCTGTGCATCAGGGTGTACTCAGCGCTCATACCAACGCACCTGTTTCGTCTAGCCGTACAGCGAGGCGGACAAGTTCGCCAAACGCTTCTTGGTGGCGGGCGTGCGCTTGCGCCGCGTGGTATTCCAGATCGCGGACATCGTGGCCGATGCGCTCGGCGACGCTGACAGCCGCCTTGGCGTCGCGGTACTCGTTCAAGGTGCCAAGGTAGCGGCGGGCCAACTGGGCGAAGGAGGGGCGGTTCTCGGTGTTCCTCGACATGCTCTCCTCCTCAAGACCGGACATAGCCACGGGCCTTATCACCGAAGTAGCGACGGACGGCGGCGTCCGGGTCCGCATCCAAGGCGCGGATCGCTGGAGGCAGGACGCTCGGGTCAGCCAGGACGGCGGCGTAAAGCTCAGGCGTGGGACCAGTCAGGGACTGCTCGCCAGGGCGCCAGACCGGCTGCATGGTCAGCAGGTCGGCGGCGCGCTCGTTGTAATGGATCGTGTAGTTATCCATGCGGGGATTGCCCTTGCCGGTGCCCACGATGCGGATGTTCTGGAAGCGTGCGATGGCAGCGGCATTGTTCGCGGCTGCGCGCTCGGCCTCAGCCTGCTGCGCTTCGAGGTTCGCCAGCGTGCGCTTCAGATCGGCCTCACGGGTAACAGCGGCCTGCATGGCGCGGAGTTGGTCCGCCAGCGGCGTGACGGTGGAGAGTGCTGCCTTTACGGCGGCGATGTGGTTGGTGGTCATGTTGTGTTCCTTGGGGATGTGAAAAGGGGCGCACTTGGCGCCCCCGTGGTGGGTTGGAATGGCTCTCAGCGACGACGCAGAAAGACCGTTGCTCGTGCCGGCGGCAGGCTGTCATCGCGGAAGCTGACGCTCTCGTTCCCGCCGCGAAGCAGCGAATCCAAGTAGCGGCCAATCAGCCCGCGTGCCTGACGCGGCGTGAGGGCTACTTCCTCGCCCTGGGCGTTGGTGGCTCGGAAGCCATGCGCCGCCAAGAACGAATCGGGGTTGTGGTCCGAATGGACGTTGCCCAATACGACGGGCGCAGCGGTGCCGTGGTCGTACCAGACCGATGCGTCTGCGCGGGCCTGCTGCTGGTGCTGGTGCGCCAGGAACTCGCGGGAGGTCGGCGCGTCGCTGCGGCTGTACGTGGCTGGGCTGGTGCTGACAAGCGCAGACTCATTCCGGCCTGCTTGGGCCATCTCAGCGCGGGCGCTGGTGACGCTGCGGCCCGAGAAGCCAGAAGGACCGTGCTGGCCGTTGAAGGGGTTGGATTCGGTCATGTGGATTCCTTGGTGATGGTGATGGGGTGCTGCGTGTCCCTGGTGATGCGCGCAATCTCGCGCTTGTTCTTGGTGAGGTGTGCCCGTCGCAGACGCTGCGTAGCTCGGTCCCGCGCCGCTGCGGCCTTGGCCTGTTGAATGGCTTCCCATTCCTCCTCTGTCCCGCCCTCGGCGAAGAACTCGTATTCCTCTGCCCAGTCCTTCGCGGTCTTGGCGCGGTTGCGGCGGGCGCGCTCGGCGTCCTCTGACGCGACTGCGGCTCGTCGCTCTGCGTCCTGGGCGGCGAGGAAGGCCGCGTACTCTGGCGAGTTGCAATGCCTGTTTCGCATGATGTCGCGGGCGCGGGCAGCGATGCGCCCCAGTGGGTCGGCATGCGTCATCGGTGCCTTCCACCATGACGGCACGGTGTAGAGCGTGGTCGCGGCCTCCCACCAGTCGTCGCGGCTGGGGCTCGTGGGGAACGGAGGCATGCTCATGCTCGTACCGCCTCTGCGGCCTTCGCCTTGCGGACGTGGTGGCCGATGGCCTCGGGCACGACGCCATAGCGCTCGCCCACCTCCCGAAGCGTGACGCCACCAGCCCGATACATGGCAACCGCAGCGGCGACATCGAACGAAGGCTTCTGGCCCTTGGGCTTCCTCTCGGCCCACGATGGAAGCGAGCCGGTCAGGGCCTCGACTGCCCGACGCCATGCGGAGCGCTCGCTGGTGCTGGTGATGGCGTTGAAGCGCGCACGCTCCACGATGTTGGATTCAAGGGGATGTGGCATGTTGGTCCTCTAAGTCCAGCCGGCCCACCTGAGTACGTCTAAGAACTCGGGATGCCGCTGGATTACGTTGTTGATGAAGTCGAAGGAATGCAGGCTCAGGTCCGAGATGGACAAGCCCAACGCCGGGGCGCTGATTGAGAGCGTTCCCGTGGGGGTGGTGGTGGCCGTGAACGGCCCGACGATGCAGGACTGGCGCTCGCCCCTGCGCTCGCGCCGCCGCTGCTCGCACAAGGCAAGCCATCCAGCGCGGGAGCGCAGCGCGGGAGGCCATGCAGCCACCTTGCCGCCGTGGGTCAACTGCAAGGGCCTGCGGCCGGTCTGGCAGGCGTAGCAGGATGCGCAATAAACCGTCCGCATGCTGCTGCCGCAGCGGGTGCATGCTGTGTCGCTGGTGTAGCTGCGACGCCCGGCCAGGAAGGCATCGAAGCGCGCAGGCTCCCGGATGCGTCGGCGGAAGTGCTCGGCTACCGCAGTGTCCGAGCGGGCGAGTTCACGATGCAGGCGCGTCAGCTTGGAAGCCGAGAGACGGACGCCGAATCGCTGCTCGTAGTGCTGTAGCTCGGGCGGGCAACCGGGAGGGCCAACCCTATGCCCCTGCCGTGGCATGTTCTTGCCTCGCTGCCTTGCGGATGGCGTCCCATGCCGCTTGCTGGGCTGCTGCTTCGGCGTCCAGCTTTGATCGCATAAGTAGGCGGGTACGGAGGCACCATGCTCGGTACTCCTCCCCAAGGTGCTCCTTGACGCTTCCGCCTGTGCGTTGGAACAGCGGGCCGAGGAGGTTCTCGCCTGCCAGGATGTCGGCTTCCGTTAGCTTGGGGATGTAGCGACGTATGTCCTGCGACCGCTTACCTTGCATGTCTGCATACCAACGGCACAGTGTGTCAATGCCAGGGGTGATGCCCCGGCGCTTGTTGGCGAAGCGCAAGACGAAGACTGCGAACTTCCGCACCTCGGGGCGCAGAGACGCCAGCGCCTTGGCTCGTGCGGGCAGCTTCTCTCGGAAGTCCAAGATCGGGATGCTCAACTGCTCGGGGGGGATGATCTCGCCCGTGCTCAGATCGACATAGGCCGAGATGCTGCGGACCTTGCCGGCCTTGGTCGTGCTGACGGAGTAGACCGCAAGGTTGTCCAAGCTCAGTTGCTCGCCGACGCCGCGGGAGGTGGTAGATGCTCTCATGTTGTTCCTGTCTTTATTCGGGGGAAACAGCAGAAATCCAGCATCCATGCGGGTTTGCGGCCGATGGAAGTGCGCGCAGAGCGCTGCTGGTGGGTTCTGCTGAAGGGGTGGTAAAGCACGGCTTGGCCTGCCGTTGAGCGGCGGCCGTCGTGCGGTGTGGTGGTGTCGCCCTGGCGGCCCATGTGGCAGCGCAAAGGCGGTTCTGTGTGTCGGGACTAGAGGACAAAATCGATGCTCCAAACCTTGCTTGCGCAGGACGGGGCACTCGCATCGGCCTCAATGGGATGGTGTGTGTCGGGATAAGAGGACGAAAACGATGCTCTGAACCTTGCTTGCGCATGCCGGGCGGGTCGCAACATCCCCAAACGGTTGTCTGTCCCTGATAGAAGGACGAAAAGAACAAACAACCTCTTGCCTACGCAAAGCCGCTGCTGTGCGGGCGGTTGGCGAGGCGCTTGGGACATAGGCAAGGGCGCGCCTGCCCGTGCTCCCGCGTAGCTGGTGGATGGCCCATACCCGCCGGGGCGAGCCTTTGGCACTGGTCCGACGAGGAGCGCGGACGCGCATACCGATTCCGCGTGTCAAGACGGCGCGGAGCACGCGCTGCGCATTGGACAAGGGCAATGGCGCGGCGCGCCCGTGCGCGTCTCACAATCTCATAGGGGCCAGGAACGACAAAGCGCCCGCGAGGGGCGCCCTGTCTGTTGGTGGGGTGGCGTCAGAGCCGGGTTAGCACGCGCTGCAACTGCATCAGGCTCCACTCGCCGCCGCGTGCCGTCTTGATGCCAGCTCCGTCCAGCGCTGCAACCATCTCGCGCTGGGTCATCCGTGCGGCCCGGTAGCCCGCAAGCGTGGGACGGAGACGCGCCGCGAACTCTGCGGCCTCCGAGGATCGTGCCCCGTTGAGCGGCTGCAAGCTGGCGGGGTTGCCTACGGCCTCGCCGCGTGCCTTCTTCGCCGCCAGTGCGTCCCTGATGCGCTCGCTGATACGCCGGCCCTCATGCTCGGCCATCGCGGCGTAGAAGTGGATCATGGTCCGGTCTGCGGTCGGGAAGTCGCAGCATCGGAACTGCACGCCCGTCTCCATCAGGCCGGCGACGAAGTGCACGTTGCGGGCCAACCGATCCAGCTTGGCGATAAGCAGCGTGGCCTTCGACTTCTTCGCCAGCGCCACCGCAGCGCGCAGCTTGGGCCGCTTGTCCAAGGCGTTGGCACCCTTGCCCGTCTCGACTTCCTCGAACTCGACCAGTAGCTCGCAGGGCCGCCCGTCCATGTACTTCCGAACGGCCTCGCGCTGAGCTTCAAGCCCGAGGCCGCTCTGCCCTTGACGTTGTGTGGAGACGCGGTAGTAGGCAACGATGCGTTCGGTTCTCATGGTCTGTGCAGGGAGTGACAACATTGCCGTAGTTTAGTTCGTATGTTGTCATGCAGTCAATCGAGGACCGACAGAGCGTGTGCGTGCGGCGTTGCCGCCTGCTTGCTGGCCCATGCTGCCCCTGCGTGTCCGATCAACGCAGGCGAGGCGCAGCGGGCCGGGACAGAGCAAAGGTGCGGCTCGCACCTGCGCGCCTACCTGCGCCTCTCAGAAGGCGGACATTTCAGGCAACAGCGGGGGCGGGGCCATGGGGGCGGCTGGGCGCGGGCGGCGGCGTGCACCCCCGCAAAAATCTCCATATTTTTTGGATCCGGCTCTTCGACATTCATGGCCATCGGCAACTACATCATGGTTTGGGCGCACTTCGGCCCCCAACCGTCGAACCTGAGTTGCCGCGGGCTCTCGCGCCCGTTTTTACTCGCTTACACTGGCGCGCCAAGGGCCGTTGCGGGGGCACGTTATGACGCTCGCGATGAAATGTAAATCTGCCCAACCTGGGCGTTGCCCAGTAGCCGACCAGGGCGCCGCTTGCCAGCGTCGAACCACAAATAACCAATAACGTGAAACTGAACGAGTTTGAACCGTTGGACCTCGCTTCAACAGCACGCCACTTGAAAGCCGGCAAGTCCCCGGACGTGGCGGACCTGCTGACCGCTGACTATGCCGTCTGGCAAGGGAAGATCGAAGGCTTGCTCAAACTGCTGCCGAACAAGCCGCTCTTCGACCTGATCGTCTCTTCTCCGCCCTACAACGTCGGCAAAGAGTACGAGGTGCATCAAGCGCTCGACAGCTACCTGATTTGGCAAGAGCAAATTATTGATGCGCTTGTTCCTCGACTCAAGCCCGGGGGGTCTCTTTGCTGGCAAATTGGCACCTACGTCAACGACAACCAGGTATGGCCGCTGGACATCGAATTTGCCCCAATCTTTAAGCGGCATGGATTGCAGCTTCGGAATCGCGTTGTGTGGCACTTCGGGCATGGCCTGCACGCCCAGAAGCGCTTTTCTGGCCGCTATGAAGTGATCCTTTGGTACACCAAGACTCAAAGCAGCAAGGACAAGTACACCTTCAACCTGGACAACGTTCGCGTGCCCGCGAAGTACCCTGGGAAGAAGCACTTCAAGGGCCCCAACCAAGGGGAATTCTCCGGTAACCCTTTGGGCAAGAATCCTGAGGATGTTTGGAATATCCCAAACGTCAAGGGCAACCACGTTGAAAAGACGGACCACCCTTGCCAGTTCCCCGTGGGTCTAGTCGAGCGACTGGTGCTTTCGCTCACCAATCCCGGCGAGCTAGTGTTCGATCCATTTGCAGGCGTCGCTTCAGCAGGCGTCGCCGCCGCGCTGCACTCACGTCGCTTCTGGGGCTGCGAACTCAGTCCGAGCTATGCGAAGACCGGGCACAAGAGGTTGCAAGAAGCGCTCGATGGAACGGTTCGCTACCGGCCACACGACAAGCCCGTCTTCGATCACACCCAAAGCAGTCTCTCGCGGGCACCAGATGGATATAAGACCCGGGGGGAAGAGTGAAGTTTTATAGGTACAGCCACTGCGCGGGGGATAGGTCCGTCTCCAAGGCGCACCAGCGGGACATCGAAGCCGCTATCGCCGCTATCACCGTCAAGCCCGTTGAAGGTTCGGCCACCAAGATTCGTGATGCCTTCTTGACTACGATGAAGACGCTGGGGTGGTCAGGCGAAGTTCAAGTCTCGAAAGATTCGGACATGACAATCACGTCCGGCAAGGGTGACGTAGGCCTGTGTCTGCAAACGGGCAACGTAGCGCGCATCTACGCGGACATCATCAAGTTGCAGGTGCTGTACTTCAACAACGCTATCAGTAGTGCAGCCATCGTTGTGCCCTCCCCAGAGGTCGCCAGAATCATCGGTAAGAACCTCGCACAAGCCAAACGCCTTGAACGTGAACTGGAAATCTTCAAGAAGGCCTATCACGTCCCGACCCTCGTCTACGCCTTGGAATAAGCATGACCGATAACCAGAACCAGCAGATGGCCACCAGTTCGCGTTTTGGCTGGCCCAAACCCAAGCGCACTGAAGAATTTGCAAAACTGCTGGCCAGTCCTCAAGGCGCCACTGAACGGGTGGTGTTCCAAGGCAAAACCATCGACATCCCAATCGTGCGCGTCCCTATCGATTTGCCGAAGTACCGCTTGGTGAACGGTCGCACGGCTTCGCTGCAGTCTGAGTATCTGGCCAAAACCCCCAAAGCTCGGATTGGTTTGTTCAGTGGGGACCCTGAACTTTGGGATGCGCAGGAGGCCCAACACAAACTGCTGCTGCAACTTGCAAGGCAAGCCGACCTCGCGGGATTTTTCGAGGACACCGTCAATCAGCAGGTAAATCCCATCCTGCTCGATCAAAACGGCTTTGTCGTAAACGGCAACCGTCGCATGGCCACGTGGCGGGAGCTCCTGCACAAGGAGCCGGGCAAGTATGGTCACTTCCAGCACATTGACATTGCAGTGCTGCCGCATTGCGAAGAACGGGAAATCGATCGACTTGAGGCTAGGCTACAAATCACCAAGGACATCAGAGCTGACTACAGCTGGGATGCCCAGGCGAACATGATGCTCGCCAAGCAAAAGCGGGACAACTTCTCCATGAAAGAGCTCGCTGAGCTCTATGACATGAAGGAGTCAGAGGTCGAGTTGCTTTTCGACATGCGTGCCTATGCCGAAGAGTTCCTGAAGTCCCGCGGCAAGCCCAACCACTGGTCAATGGTCGCCGACTCTGAGTTCGCTTTCAAGAAAATCGTGGCCGCAAGAGGCAAGATATCTAGCGTGGGCAAGCAGCAAATCTTCAAGGAAGCCGCGTTCATCCTGATCGAAAAGCCTGAGGAGGCGGGAATCCGTTTGTACGAGGCCATCCCTGCTGTACTTGAGAGCATCGATGAAGTTCGAACCAAGCTGCTTGAAGCCTTCGCGGTTGAGCCGCCGAAAGACGTTGAAGCCGGCCTTGCGGATCTGTTTGGCGGAGTTCCTCCTGCAGCGGGCGAAGACTCCCGAGACCTGCCATTGGCCCAAGAGATTCAGAAACCTGAAAATGTGGATGCAGCCCGCAAAATCATCGTGGAGGTGATCGAAAGCCAGCGACAGCTTCAAAAGGATGCGAAGAGCGCCAACTATCTCTTGGACTGTTGCTCGAAAGCTCAGGCTGCGCTGGCAGCAGCCGTAAAGGAAGGCCTTCGGCCAGAGTCCAAGCTCGATGGCGTTATTAAGCAGCTCGAAGCCATCAAAGCTCAGTCCGACACGGTTCGCGCCTACGTTGAGCAGCATGCTAAGCATTGATTACAGAGATGCTGATCGGCGGGCCGTACTGACGTGGGCGGACACTGACGAGTCAAGCCCGTGGTTTGATGTCATCAAACGCCTGCTCCTTGATTCGACTGACGATGCAACACAGGAAGCAGCCTTAGTCATCACTCTGCCTTGGTGGAACTTCATCGCCCTGCGAAATCGCTTCGGGGAGATTTGTGCTGGCTACAAGCTGCTACCAGGCACAACCCTCAGCGTGAGCCCTGCGGCCACCGCATTGCTTCAACAATCGCGTCGTGCCGGAGATGGCTATCAGCTTGCGGTCCAAGCTCATGCGGTAGAGGAGCAGCAGCTTCGAGCGAAGCTGCAAATTTTGGGCTTCTCTCGCACCCTTACAGAGAAGCAAGCTCGAAACGTCAGTCGTATCGCTGCGTTGCCTGCGGCTGCGACTTTTTCGGTCCCGGGTGCAGGCAAAACGACTGAGGCTTTGGCAACATTCTTCTATCGCGCCAACGACGATGAACGATTGCTGGTGATCGCTCCTAAAAATGCTTTTGCGGCGTGGGACGAGCAGATCGAAGACTGCATGCCCCATCTACAAGTCAAGTTTACGCGGCTGCGCAGCGGCAAAGAGAAGATCGCAAGGATGCTGGATGATGATCCGCGTTGGATGCTCATCACATACCAGCAACTCGCTCGGGTTCCTGACCTGATATCTGCCCACATTGCCCAACGCAAGACTCACGTGTTTCTGGACGAAAGCCATCGCATCAAAAGCGGTGTAGGAAAGCAGACTGCTCGTGCAGCGTTGGGACTCGCCCATTTGCCCGTTGGTAAGCTGATCATGTCTGGCACTCCCATGCCTCAGTCCACCGAAGACCTGATCCCGCAGTTTGCGTTTCTCTACCCCGAGATTCCTGCAAATGCAGATACCGTGGTAGAGCTCATTAAGCCCATCTATGTGCGCACCAATAAGGCTGAATTGGGCCTGCCGCCAGTAGACCGGGTGCTAATCCAGCTCCCCATGGCCCCAATGCAAAGTGAGCTTTACAAGCTCATGAAGTATGAGGTATCTAGAGAGGCCGCTACCGCCCTCAACACTCGAAGCAAACAGGCGTTGAGGAGTTTAGGGCGCTCAGTCGCCAGGCTACTGCAGTTCGTCTCTAACCCCGCGCTTTTGTCGTCTGAGATTGGGTTCGCTCATCCCGACCTCTTGGGCGCGGTGCTCGCAGAAGGCGACGGACCCAAGCTCAAATACGTTCTAAAGAAAGCCAGACAGCTTGCCCGCGACGGGCACAAGGTGCTCATCTGGTCGTCGTTCGTTAGAAACGTCGAGTACATCGCGCAGCGGCTGGCGGACCTCGGTGCCGTCTACATTCACGGGGGCGTTGACGCAGGCGACGAAGACGATGATGAATCTCGCGAGGGCAAGATCAAGCTCTTCCACGATGATCCCAATGTAAGGGTAATGGTCGCCAATCCAGCGGCAGCTAGTGAGGGTGTGAGTCTGCACCGTGTTTGCCACCACGCGCTTTACTTAGATCGCACCTTCAACGCTGCCCACTATTTGCAGTCAGAGGATCGCATCCACCGCTTTGGTCTCCCCCAAGGCCAGAAGACCACTATTGATATCGTCGAGTGTGCCGACTCTGTAGATGAAACCGTTCGCCTGCGGCTCGGTTTAAAGATCGGTGCGATGGCCGAGGCGCTGGAGGACTCGGCGCTGCGGCCTGACCCAATAGCCTTGGACCCGAATGACATCGAGGACTTCGAGGAATACAGCACTGGCCTCTCTTCCGGAGACATCGAAGCCTTGCTGACGGACTTCAACAGGGGGCAATCGTGATTGCCTTCTCGCCGGGGCTCGCCCAAGGCTGCTTTGAGCTCTTGGCAATCACCACCCGGCAACAACTCTCCTTCACCGAAATCAAAAGCTCGTTTGCTTACTTGGGTAGCCTTCTTTCGCAAGATGTCGTCGATACGGCGCAGAGCCTTAATTGGTTGCACGCGGGCGAACAGGGACATGCTGAACTGACACTTCGGGGCGAACGTCTACTTTCAACCGCCGGCTATGAGGCCCAACTGCGGCAAGCGCTCCTCGACTACATTGATATCGAACACCCAAGCTGGGTACAGAACGCAACCTTCGGACGCAGTCGTGTTATTAGCTTCGCCGGAACCCAGATCGCCCAAGTTTTTGTAGAGGCTGGCCTTGCTGACGGTACCGACGACGCGGTTGTGGCTTTTTGGGACGCGCTGGCCGCCCGTGCGCGGGGTCAACGCGATGACAAGCTCACACAGATTGGCCGTATTGGCGAGCGCCTGACGATTAAGTTTGAGACACAGAGGACGGGCAGGCTGCCCACTTGGATAGCTATCGACAACAACGCTGATGGTTACGATGTTCTTTCAGTGGTAGATGCTTCAGACTTTAAACGACTCACGATTGAAGTGAAGACGTCGACCCAAGGGGCTTCCGGATTCGCCATGCTTACTCGCAACGAGTGGGATATGGCCATGGAGTCCGACGCACACGTTTTCCACTTATGGAGCTTGAGAGATCAATCCAAACCCCAGCTCGCTGTCGTCGGCAATGAGAGCATGCTCGCCCACATGCCCGTGGATCAAGGGCGGGGCGTATGGGATTGCACCAAGATTCCGTTTTCCTCATTCATTGATGCATTCGGGCCGCCCAAGAATCAGCCCCCGGGTTCGTAGGGAGGACGCTTTCCCGCTCGGAAGTCGCGCCCCCTGGCGAGTAGCGGCGCGAGGGCATAGCGCGAAGTACCAAGATGAGTCAGTACGACTTCGATAGAGATGCGTTGCACCTTCTGCTTGGAAGGCTCATCCATGCCTATGCCCGCCTCGACCACTTCATGGGCCTTCAACTGAAGTGGCTCGGCGAGTACAGAAGTCGTCCCGTAGCCAAGCTTCTTCGTAAAAACATCGCCTTCGATCGTCGGCTCAAGCTCCTTCATCAGCTTTCCATTGAAACCTGGGGCCACTCGGACACCAGGGTCGCCGACGAATTTACAGCGTGGTTTAAGGAAGTCGAGCGGGTGCAGAAGCAGAGAAACCGATTCGCCCACGGTCGGTGGGGCTACGTTCACAAGGGCACCGGCGAAATTGAGTTCGTGGCCTTGTCTTGGGAGACCGACCCCGACAAAATTATGCCAACGGTGAAAGTCGCGCTCATGGACTTCGAGCGGTTAGCGGATGAGGTGGACCGCCTCGGCGGCGACTTCATGGCCCTCCAAGACAAGCACATGGCTCGCGCTCGTTATAAGAAGGAGTGGGAGGAAGCGCACCCCGAAGGACTGGAAGCTTGGGCGAAGCACCAAGCAACACTTGCCGCTTGAACATCACGCTTAGTCGAACGCGAAGTGGTCACTCGAACTCGAAGGCAGTCTGCTCCTTAGTCGCTTGCTGAAGTGGGGCAGCCGTACAAACTGGGCTGACGACTTGGGTTCGTAGCCCTCTCAGGACCGCAAGATAACTGTCCTTGTCTCTGAGAACCGATGCCGTGAGCAGGTTCCGGTCATGAAGCGCCACGTATAGCGCAGCCGAGTAGGCTTGGCAATTGAACGACCGCTCGGGGTTGAATGCAATGTCGGAGAAGGCGCGGTGCTCAAGAACATAGTCGGCAAGCTCCGGCTGCTTGTGCAAGGCGTTGATGTACAGCCAATCATAAAAGGCGGTAGTGGGCTCAAGATCCCAATCCACCTCGAAGAACTGAAACTTGATCAGCCGTCCGCTTGACTTGAGGCGCGGATCAAGTTTCGCCTCTCTCGAGCTCTTCTCGCGCAAGTCCTTGTATGGGCCACCAGCCTCGAACACCTTTGCCGATTGATACGCGCATTCCACGCTAAATGTCTGCTGGTATTTGATTGTGTGGATCATCAGGTTGAAGGCGCTCAACTTGACCCCTAACGGATCCTTTGATTTTGAGGAGATCTCAAGCACCCTTTCAACACTCAATTGTTGTCGAGCGGCATCGTGCAAGGAGTCGATGCTTTTCTGCGCCTGTTTGACCGACATCCCGGCATGCCATGTGAATGCCACGTCGTGTTTCCAGACGAGAGAGCTCCCTTGACTAGCAGGTACGAAGATTGGCCGCTCAGCCATTGCTACCAGTGCCTCCAGTCGCGGCGAGGCCTGAAATAGAAGTCGTTAAGTTCAATGGCGCCATGTGCACCTTTGTAAGCGTTGTAGGCGTCCTGTTTGTCAAGGTAGATCGCGTCAAAGTAGCGGGGCTCAATGGTGTCAAGGCAAAGCACTTCGGCCTGGTAGTTGGTAGGCAAGTGATCGGAGATGTGAAGGTCAGCCCGCTTCTTGTTGCCCCAGTCATCGAATAGCTCCAGAAACTTGTTGACACCTTGCCGAGCCGCGAATGTTTGGCTGCTCATCGAGTTGTCGGCCGCGTTCGTAGTATTGAAGCACACTCGCTTTTCCCAGAGGACAGAGTGCCTCACTTGGATCAACGCCCACGGCCGCTTCTCGTCCTGAAGGTGGAAGCGCCAGTACAACTTCCAGTTCGGCCATTCCACCGATAGGCAAATCGCGTCTTGACCGTCGTGGCGCGAAGCGTCGTTCGGTTTCATCCCCACGTTGTTCGCTTTGCACGCTGAAGGAACAAGAAGCCCATGCTTCAGGATACTGCCAAGGTGATCGACTGGGGTGAAATGAAGCAGGCGGTCGATGTTCCGCTTCTCGCATTCTTCTTTGATCGTCGCCATGCTTTTCCAATTTTGGGAAACCACGCAAATTGCGGCAACGTTTTGAATCACAATATAGGGTATACCCCAGGTTGCCGCCAATGGCCCCGAACGACCCGGTCGACGTTGACCCGAGGAACTCAAGCAGCGTTGAGGCCGCGATTCTTGCGAGCAAACTAACCAAGCTTCAGTGCCAGCTTGCTCGCATCCAGATGCGTGTAGCGCTTCAGCATGCGCAAGTCCTTATGCCCCGTGACGCTCGCGGCCTCCATCATGTTCAGCCCCTTCTCGAAGAATCGGGACGTGGCCTCGTGCCGCAGGTCGTGGAAGTGAAAGTCTTCCAGCCCGGCCCTATCTCGGGCGCGCTGGAACGCCTGCTTAACGGCCTCGGTCGTGATTCCCGGCCACACGGTGCCGTTGCCCTCACCTTCCGGCTTGCGCTTCGTTAACAAGGCAACGGCGGCCTTGCTGAGAGGCACGGTCCTATCCTCGCCATTCTTGGTGTCGACCAACCGCGCAGTGGCCTTTTCGAGATCGATCAGTTCCCAGCGAAGCCCCAGTAGTTCGGCCTGCCTCATGCCGGTCTCGATAGCGAGCGTGACCACATCGCGGAGGTAGCCCCTTCGGCTGTCATCACAGGCCAGCAGCAACCGCTCCTCCTCTCCTTGCGACAGTCGCCTGTCCCGCGCCCGGTTGTTCTTGGGTCGGCTGACATCGGAGACGGGGTTCCCGCTGCCGATGCCCCATTCCTTGCGGGCAAATTCGATGACGTGGTGCAGAAGGTTGAGTTGCCGATTCACCGTAGTGCCGCAAGCTGTGCGGAGACGTTCATCCCGCCATTCCCGCACCGCCTGGGGCGTGAGTGTCGCCGGGGTGTAGGCGGCGAGTTTGCTGCGCATCAGGGGGCGCATGTGGTAGCTCTCTTGGATCGCCCCCTTCTTGACCGGAGTGACCTCCTGTAGGTAGCGCTGCATCAGCGCAAGCATGGTCGTTCCGCGTGCCACGGCTGGATCGGGCAGATCGCCCCGAGCAACAGATAGCTCCTGCTGAGCTATCCAAAGCTCGGCTGTGCGCCTGTCGGGGAAACTCTTGGAGAGGATTGGATGCCCGGCCCTGCGGACCTTGGCTTGGTATGACGTACCGCGTGCGCCGGTGCGCTTCGTGATGGTGCCCACTGTGACTGTCCCAAACGTGTCCCACGGAGGTGAGACGTTGATCGAGTGGGAACGCCAACAGCTCTAAGCTGTTGATTTCACATGAGAATTTTGGTGGGCGGTGGAGGCTTCGAACCTCCGACCCCAGCAGTGTGAATGCTGTGCTCTACCCCTGAGCTAACCGCCCCTCGACGCCATCGGCGTCGAATCAAATGATGTCCGACGCTCGGTGCGCCAGATGGATTTTCGTGCCGTGTGGCGCGAAGCCCGCAATTATGCCACAGCGTTTCCGTCGATTTGCCGGAAAAGCGTTTGGCCTTTGCTGGATTTGTCGAGCTGCAGCAGCAGTTCTTCGTGGGCGGCGAGTTCGTGCTCGGTCGCCACCAGCACGGGCAGCTCGATGCTGCGCAGATCGATCATCACCACCGTGCCCGTGGTCGGCTCGTTCGATGCGACGTCGATCAGGAGCGCATCCTGGCCGCGCGTCAGGTTGATGTAGACGTCGGCCAGCAACTGCGCATCCAGCTTGGCGCCGTGGAAGGTGCGGTTCGAGCGGTCGACGCCGAAGCGGTCGCACAGCGCGTCCAGCGAATTGCGCTTGCCGGGGTAGACCGCCTTCGCCATCGCCAGCGTATCGGTGACTTCGCCGACGAAACTGCGCAGCGGCGGCAGGCCGGCAAGCTCGAATTCCTTGTTGAGGAAGCCGACGTCGAAGGCCGCGTTGTGGATGATCAGCTCGGCATCGCGCAAGTACTCGACGACGTCGTTCGCGAGCGTGACGAACTTCGGCTTGTCGCGCAGGAAATCGGTCGTCAGTCCGTGGACCTTGAGCGCGTCTTCGTGGCTCTCGCGCTCCGGATTGAAATAGATGTGCAGGTCGTTGCCGGTGAGCTTGCGATTGAACAGCTCGACGCAGCCGAGCTCGATGACGCGGTCGCCGTTCTCTGCCGAAAGTCCTGTGGTTTCGGTGTCCAGGACGATCTGGCGCGTCATCAGTGGTTTTCCTTGGCGTGGTTGATCGAATATTTCGGAATCTCGACCGTCAGATCGGTCTGCCCCAGTATCGCCTGACAGCTCAGCCGTGACTGCGGCTCGAGTCCCCAGGCGCGGTCGAGCAGGTCTTCCTCGCCCTCTTCCGCCTCGTTCAACGATTCGAGCCCCTTGCGCACCACGACGTGGCAGGTGGTGCAGGCGCAGCTCATCTCGCAGGCGTGTTCGATATGGATGTGGTTCTCGAGCAGCGCCTCGCAGATCGAGGTGCCGGCCGGCGCGCTGATCTCGGCGCCCTGCGGGCAATACTCGGAATGAGGAAGGATCTTGATCGTGGGCATTGAGGGTTCTAGAGAGATTCGATCTGGCGGCCCGAGAGCGCACGCGCGATGCCCGCATTCATTCGCTCGGCGGCAAAGGCTTCGGTGCCATCCGCCAATGCCTTGGTCGCGGCTTCGACGACCGCTGCGTCGTTGGCTGTTCGCGCCTCGCGCAGCGCGGCCATCAGCGCCTCGATCGCCCCGCGCTCCTCGGCGCTCAGGAGCTCGCCGTCGGCATCCAGCGCGCTCTGCGTGGCCAGCAGCATGCGGTCGGCATCCACGCGCGCCTCGACCAGCGCACGCGCCTGCATATCCTGCTCCGCGGTCGAGAAGCTTTCCTGCAGCATGGACGCGATCTGGTCGTCGGAAAGGCCGTAGGACGGCTTCACCGTGACGCTCGCTTCCACGCCGCTGCCTTGCTCCTTCGCGCTCACGCTGAGCAGCCCATCGGCATCGACTGTGAAGGTGACGCGGATGCGCGCGGCGCCCGCAGCCATCGGCGGAATCCCGCGCAGCTCGAAACGCGCGAGGCTGCGGCAATCGGCGACCAGGTCGCGCTCGCCCTGCACCACGTGCAGTGCCAATGCGGTCTGGCCGTCCTGGTAGGTCGTGAAGTCCTGCGCCATGGCCGTCGGGATGGTCTGGTTGCGTGGCACGATGCGCTCGACCAGTCCGCCCATGGTCTCGATGCCGAGCGAGAGTGGAATCACGTCGAGCAGCAGCAGGTCGTCGGCGCCGCCGTTGCCGGCGAGCTGGTTGGCCTGGATCGCGGCGCCGAGCGCGACGACTTCGTCGGGGTTCAGGTTGATCAGCGGCTCGCGGCCGAAGAATGCGGCGACGGCATGCCGAATCTGCGGCATGCGCGTGGCACCGCCGACCAGCACGATGCCCTGCAGCTCGCCCGGCTGGAGCCGGGCATCGCGCAGCGCCTTGCGCACGGCCGCGATGGTGCGTGCGGTGAGGCTGGCGGTGGCGGCCTCGAACTGCGCGCGCCGGATTTCGACGCGCAGCGGGGTGTCTGCCACGTCCGCCGCGAAAGTGGCGGATTCGGCAGCCGTCAGCGCCTCCTTGGCGGCCCGCGCGGCCACCAGCAGCATGGCCTTGTCGGTGTCGCTTTGCGCCTCGAGACCGGTTTGCGCCAGCACGAGATCGGCGAGCGCATGGTCGTAGTCGTCGCCGCCGAGCGCCGAGTCGCCGCCGGTGGCGATGACTTCGAACACGCCCTGCGTGAGCCTCAGGATCGAGATGTCGAAGGTGCCGCCGCCGAGGTCGTAGACCGCGTAGACGCCCTCGCTCGCGTTGTCCAGGCCGTAGGCGATCGCGGCCGCCGTCGGTTCGCTGATCAGGCGCAGCACGTTGAGCCCGGCAAGCTGGGCCGCATCCTTGGTGGCTTGGCGCTGGCCTTCGTCGAAGTACGCGGGCACGGTGATCACGGCGCCGTAGAGCTCGTCGTCGAAGGTGTCCTCGGCCCGATAGCGCAAGGTCGCGAGGATTTCGGCGCTCACCTCGACCGGCGACTTCTCGCCGGCCGCGGTCTGCACCTTGGCCATACCCGCATCGCCGCTCAGGCGGTAGGCCATGGCATCGCGGTTGACGATGTCCTGCACGCCGCGCCCCATCAGGCGCTTGACCGAGGTGATGACGTTGGCCGGGTCGACGGCACGCGCGGCCAGCGCATCGAAGCCGATCTGGCGGCGATCCTTGTCGAGGTAGCGCACGGCCGACGGCAGCACCACGCGGCCTTCGGCGTCGGGCAGGCATTCGGCCACGCCGCTGCGCACCGCCGCCACCAGCGAATGCGTGGTGCCGAGGTCGATGCCGACCGCGATGCGGCGCTGGTGCGGATCCGGCGCCTGGCCGGGTTCTGAAATCTGGAGCAATGGCATCAGGCCTCCCGCCGGGCCGCCCCGAGGGGGGCCCGCGCCCCCTCGGGGGGCAGCGAATACACGAAGTGATGAGCGTGGGGGCAATTCATCCCGCTATTGTCCCCACTGCTCGGACTTGGCTTCGATGTCCTGTGCAAAGCGCTCTATGAACATGAGGGCTCTCACCTGGCGCGCCGCGCCGGGGTAATCGCCTTTCTCGTCGATCAGCCAGTCGAGCGAGGACAGCGCACGAGCGCGGCCGACCTCGACCTCCGCGCGCAGCTTGTCGAGCGCGGCGGCGTCGCGCGCCTCATCGAGCTCCTCCCGCCATTCCATCTGCTGATGGAGGAAATCCGGGGGCATCGCCGTGTTTTTCTCGGCATCGATGGGGGAGCCGTTCAGCGCGCACAAATAGCTCGCCCGCTTGATCGGGTCCTTGAGCCGCTGATAGGCCTCATTGATGCGCACCGACCACTGCATCGCGACACGCTGTGCCGCAGCGCCCTGGGCCGCAAAGCGATCGGGGTGCGCCTCGCGCTGCAGTTCCTTCCAGCGCGCGTCCAGCGCGGCACGGTCCTGCGCAAAGCGGGCAGGCACGGCGAAAAGTTCGAAGTCGGTGTCGTTCAGGTTCATGGCGATAAAAAGCCGCCAGCACATGACATGGTGGCGGCTCGGGCGCGAAGCCGATCGGCAATCAGATGCGGAAGCTCTCGCCGCAGCCGCAGCGGTCGCGTTCGTTCGGGTTGTTGAACTTGAAGCCCTCGTTGAGGCCTTCCCGCACGAAATCCAGCTGCGTGCCGTCGATGTACGCCAGGCTCTTGGGGTCGACCAGCACTTTCACGCCATGGTCTTCGAACACGACATCTTCGGGCGCCAGTTCGTCCACGTACTCGAGCTTGTAGGCCAGGCCCGAGCAGCCCGTGGTCTTGACGCCCAGCCGCACGCCCACCCCCTTGCCCCGCTTCCCGAGGTAGCGGGTGACGTGGCGCGCGGCCGATTCGGTGAGGGTCACAGCCATGTCAGTGAGCAGCTTCCGTGCTTGCCACGGCAGCGCCGTGCTTGGCCTTGTAGTCGCTGACGGCCGCCTTGATCGCGTCTTCCGCGAGGATCGAGCAGTGGATCTTGACCGGCGGCAGCGCCAGTTCTTCGGCGATCTGCGCATTCTTCAGCGCGGCCGCTTGGTCGAGGGTCTTGCCCTTGACCCATTCGGTCACGAGGGAAGAGGACGCGATCGCCGAGCCGCAACCATAGGTCTTGAAGCGCGCGTCTTCGATCACACCGGTTTCCGGGTTGACCTTGATCTGCAGCTTCATGACGTCGCCGCACGCCGGTGCGCCGACCATGCCCGTGCCCACCGAGTCGTCGCCCTTTTCGAAGGAGCCGACGTTGCGGGGGTTTTCATAGTGGTCGATGACCTTGGATGAATATGCCATGGGTGTACCTCTCAGTCTTTGTTCAATGCGCCGACCACTGGATCGTGCTGATGTCGATGCCGTCCTGGAACATTTCCCACAAGGGGCTCAGCTCGCGGAGCTTGGCGACGTTGTGCTTGATGGTGGAGATCGCGTAGTCGATTTCTTCCGCGGTCGTGAAGCGGCCGATCGTCATGCGCAGGCTGCTGTGCGCGAGCTCGTCGCTACGGCCGAGCGCGCGCAGCACATAGCTGGGCTCCAGGCTGGCCGAGGTGCAGGCCGAACCGCTCGACACCGCCAGGCCCTTGATGCCCATGATCAGCGACTCGCCCTCGACATAGTTGAAGCTCATGTTGAGGTTGTGCGCCACGCGGTGTTCGAGGTCGCCGTTGATGAAGACCTGCTCGACGTCCTTCAGGCCGTTGAGCAGGCGCTGCTGCAAGGCACGCGCCTTGACAATGTCTTCCTTCATCTCGAGCTTGGCAAGGCGGAAAGCCTCGCCCATGCCGACGATCTGGTGGGTGGGCAGAGTGCCCGAGCGCATGCCGCGCTCATGGCCGCCGCCGTGCATCTGGGCTTCCAGCCGAACGCGCGGCTTGCGGCGCACGTACAGCGCGCCGATGCCCTTGGGGCCGTAGGTCTTGTGCGAAGCCAGGCTCATGAGGTCGATCGGCAAGCTCTTGACGTCGATCTCGACCTTGCCGGTGGCCTGCGCCGCATCGACGTGGAAGATCACGCCCTTTTCGCGGCAGATGTTGCCGAGCGTCACCACGTCCTGGATCACGCCGATCTCGTTGTTCACGAACATCACGCTCGCGAGGACGGTGTCGGGGCGAATCGCGGCCTTGAAGACCTCGAGATCGAGCAGGCCGTTTTCCTGCACGTCCAGGTAGCTCACTTCGAAGCCCTGGCGCTCGAGTTCACGCATGGTGTCGAGCACGGCCTTGTGCTCGGTCTTGACCGTGATCAGGTGCTTGCCCTTGCCCTTGTAGAACTGCGCCGCGCCCTTGAGCGCGAGGTTGTTCGACTCGGTGGCGCCCGAAGTCCAGACGATTTCGCGCGGGTCGGCGCCGATCAGGTCGGCCACGTCGGCACGCGCCTTCTCGACGACCTCCTCCGCTTCCCAGCCCCAGGCGTGGCTGCGCGATGCCGGGTTGCCGAAGTGCTCTCGCAACCAGGGAATCATCGCGTCGACGACGCGCGGATCGACCGGCGTCGTCGCGCCGTAGTCGAGATAGATCGGGAAATGAGGAGTGACGTCCATGGCTGGCTCAGGCTGGCGGGGGTTTATCTTTGTCGAAACGGGGTCAAAGCGGATCGAGCGGCGCCGCGAGGCGCCCCCCGATCACGACTTGGCGAAGACGTTGCCCAGTGCGAACACCGAATTCGGGGCGTTGACCCGGATCGGCTTGACCACCGGCTGGCTCGAAATCGCGCGCTTGACCGCCGGCTTGTTCTCGATCTGCACGCCCTTGGCGAGCTGGTCGTCCACCAGCTTCTGCAGCGTGACGGAATCGAGGAACTCGACCATGCGCTGATTCAGCGATGCCCACAGCTCATGGGTCATGCAACGGCCGGCTTCACCCAGGCAGTTTTCCTTGCCGCCGCATTGCGTGGCATCGATGGGTTCATCGACGGAAACAATGATGTCGGCCACGGTGATATCCGCTGCCTTGCGGCCGAGCGAATAGCCGCCGCCGGGGCCGCGGGTCGACTCGACCAACTCGTGACGGCGCAGCTTGCCGAACAGCTGTTCGAGGTACGAAAGGGAAATCTGCTGCCGCTGGCTGATCGCGGCCAGCGTGACCGGACCGGTGTTCTGGCGCAGCGCCAGATCGATCATGGCTGTGACCGCAAAACGGCCTTTGGTAGTGAGACGCATCGCAAGCTCCTTTGAGTGCTTACCGTTGAAATGACACCGCGGCTGTTGTGGGCTTCGGTGACGCCGTCTCCGCCCTTCCCGACCCACTTTCCGCTGGTGATCCAGTCGGTAGGAGCCGGTTCTTCATCGCGAAGTTCGTTTGCTTGAGTAATTCGCTCAAGTATAGCAGAAGGCCCTTCGGCTTGCTCGGGTAAACCCGATTGAAAGCTCCAAATGACGATCAGGAGCCCGCCTCGCCCGCGGACGGTATTGTGATGTTGTCCCTGCCGGGCGCGCCGAAAGCCTGCTCGCGCAACAACGCCAGTTGGTCGCGCACCCGGGCGGCTTTCTCGAACTCGAGGTTGCGCGCATGTTCCAGCATGAGCTTTTCCAGCCGCTTGATCTCGCGCGCGACATCCTTTTCGGACATGTCCTCGACCTTCGCGCGCTCGAGATCGCGCTTGGCGGCTTCCTTGGTCGATTTTTCGCTGTAGACGCCGTCGATCAGGTCGCGCACCTGTTTCACGATGCTGCGCGGCGTGATGCCGTGGGCCTCGTTGTGGGCGATCTGCCGCGCGCGCCGCCGCTCGGTCTCGCCGATGGCTTTGGTCATCGAGTCGGTCATTCGGTCGGCATAGAGGATGGCCTTGCCGTTCAGATTGCGCGCCGCCCGGCCGATGGTCTGGATCAGCGAACGCTCGGCGCGAAGAAAACCTTCCTTGTCGGCATCGAGGATCGCCACCAGCGACACCTCGGGAATATCGAGGCCTTCGCGCAGCAAGTTGATGCCGACCAGCACGTCGAAGGCCCCGAGGCGCAGATCGCGCAGGATCTCGACGCGCTCTACCGTGTCGACATCGCTGTGCAGGTAGCGCACCTTGACGCCGTTGTCGCTCAGGTAGTCGGTCAACTGCTCGGCCATGCGCTTGGTGAGCGTGGTGATCAGCACGCGCTCGTTCTTGTCGACGCGCAGCCGGATTTCCTGCAGCACGTCGTCCACCTGGTGGGTAGCGGGGCGGACCTCGACTTCCGGGTCGATCAGCCCGGTCGGCCGCACCAGCTGCTCGACCACGTTGCCGGCGTTGTCCTTTTCGTATTGCGCAGGCGTAGCGGAGACGAAGATGCACTGCCGCATGCGCGTTTCGAACTCGTCGAACTTGAGCGGCCGATTGTCGAGCGCCGACGGCAGCCGGAAGCCGTATTCGACCAGCGTGGTCTTGCGCGCGCGGTCGCCGTTGTACATGCCGCCCAGCTGGCCGATCATCTGGTGGCTCTCGTCGAGGAACATCAGCGCGTCCTTCGGCAGGTAGTCGGTCAGCGTCGCGGGCGGTTCGCCCGGCGCGGCGCCCGAGAGATGGCGGGTGTAGTTCTCGATGCCTTTGCAGTGGCCGATCTCGGCCAGCATTTCGAGATCGAAGCGCGTGCGCTGCTCCAGCCGCTGCGCCTCGACCAGCTTGCCCTGGCTCACGAACTCCTTGAGCCGGCCGTCGAGCTCGATCTTGATGGTCTCGACCGCGCTCAGCACCTTGTCGCGCGGCGTCACGTAGTGGCTCGAGGGGTACACCGTGAAGCGCGGGATCTTCTGCCGGATGCGCCCCGTGAGCGGATCGAAGAGCTGCAGCGTCTCGATCTCGTCGTCGAACAGCTCGATGCGGATCGCCAGCTCGCTGTGCTCGGCCGGAAACACGTCGATCGTGTCGCCGCGCACGCGGAAGGTGCCGCGCGAAAAATCCTGCTCGTTGCGCGTGTACTGCATGCGAATCAGCCGGCCGATCACGTCGCGCTGGCCGATCTTGTCGCCGGTGCGCATGATGAAGCGCATCTGCGTGTAGTCCTCGGGCGTGCCGATGCCGTAAATCGCGCTCACCGTGGCCACGATGACGGTGTCGCGCCGCTCCAGCACGCTCTTGGTCGCCGACAACCGCATCTGCTCGATGTGCTCGTTGATCGAGCTGTCTTTCTCGATGAACAGGTCGCGCTGCGGCACGTAGGCCTCGGGCTGGTAATAGTCGTAGTAGCTCACGAAATACTCGACCGCGTTCTTCGGAAAGAACTCGCGAAACTCGCTGTAAAGCTGCGCGGCCAGCGTCTTGTTGGGCGCGAACACGATGGCCGGCCGGCCCAGCCGGGCGATCACGTTGGCCATGGTGAAGGTCTTGCCCGAGCCGGTGACGCCGAGCAGGGTCTGGAACACCTCGCCGTCCTGCACACCCTCGACCAGGCCGGCAATCGCGTTCGGCTGATCGCCTGCAGGCGGATAAGGCTGGTAGAGCTCGAACGGCGAACCGGGGAACTTGATGAATTCGCCCTGCTTTGCAGGACCGACCGGGTCGGCGTGTTGCGGCTCGGGAATGGCTTCAGTGATTTCTGGCATGGCGTGGACCCTGGGAGTTGGTGGCGCGGCCGGTAAAATTCAAGGCAACCGGAAAGCTTAAACGCTGATCCGGGGTTCCGTGCATCGATCACCCCCCAAAGGACTTTTCCATGTCAATGTTCACCGCCGTCGAGATGGCGCCGCGCGACCCGATCCTGGGCCTCAACGAGCAATTCGCCGCCGACAGCAACCCCAACAAGGTCAATCTCGGCGTCGGCGTCTACTACGACGACAACGGCAAGCTGCCGCTCTTGCAGTGCGTACAGGCGGTCGAACAGAGCATGACCAAGACGCCCACCGCGCGCGGCTATCTGCCGATCGACGGCATCGCGGCCTATGACAACGCCGTGAAGGGCCTGGTGTTCGGCGCCGACAGCGAGCCCGTGAAGTCCGGCCGCGTCGCGACCATCCAGGGCATCGGCGGAACCGGTGGCCTCAAGGTCGGCGCCGACTTCCTCAAGAAGCTCAACCCCGACGCCAAGGTGCTGATCAGCGACCCGAGCTGGGAAAACCACCGCGCCCTGTTCACCAACGCCGGCTTCCCGGTCGAAAGCTATCCCTACTACGACGCTGCCAAGCGCGGCATCGACTTCGAGGGCATGCTGGCCGCGCTGAACGCCGCGCCGGCCGGCACCATCGTCGTGCTGCACGCCTGCTGCCACAACCCGACCGGCTACGACATCACGTCGGCCCAGTGGGACCAAGTCGTCGCGGCCGTCAAGTCAAAGAAGCTTGTGGCCTTCCTCGACATGGCCTATCAGGGCTTCGGCTACGGCATCCAGGAGGACGGCGCGGCCATCGGCAAGTTCGTCGCTGCCGGCCTGGACTTCTTCGTCTCGACCTCCTTCTCCAAGAGCTTCAGCCTCTACGGCGAACGCGTCGGCGCCCTCTCGGTGCTGTGCGAAAGCAAGGAAGAAGCCGCGCGCGTGCTGAGCCAGCTCAAGGTCGCGATCCGCACCAACTACAGCAACCCGCCGACGCACGGGGGCGCCGTGGTCGCAACCGTGCTCGGCACGCCCGAACTGCGCGCGCTGTGGGAACAAGAGCTCGGCGAGATGCGCGTGCGCATCAAGGCGATGCGCCAGAAGCTGGTCGACGGCCTCAAGGCCGCCGGCGTGAAAGAAGACATGAGCTTCATCACCACGCAGATCGGCATGTTCAGCTACTCGGGCCTCAGCAAGGACCAGATGGTGCGCCTGCGCGAAGAGTTCGGCGTCTACGGCACCGACACCGGACGCATGTGCGTGGCCGCGCTCAACAGCAAGAACATCGACCACGTCTGCCAGAGCATCGCCAAGGTCATCTGATACAAATTGGCCAGACCAATTGGGTGTTTGTGCCTAGCACATTTGGTCTGCGCCGCTGATATATTGCATCGCAACATCCCATAACGCGCAGACCTCATGCTCTATCAACTCTACGAAGCACAACGCTCCCTGATGGAGCCGTTCGCCGACTTCGCGCAGGCTGCCTCCAAGCTCTACGGTCAAGGCGCCGTCTTCGGCCAAACACCGCTGGCGCAGCGCATGGCGGCCGGGTACGACCTCCTCTACCGCCTGGGCAAGGACTACGAGAAGCCCGAGTTCGACATCAAGACTGTCAAGGTCGACGGCGATGATGTGGTGATCCAGGAAGTCGTCGAGATCGAGAAGCCCTTCTGCCAGCTGCGGCGCTTCAAGCGTTTCACCGACGAGCCGCACACCCTGCAGACGCTCAAGAGCCAGCCCGTGGTGCTGATCGTGGCGCCCTTGTCGGGGCACTACGCAACGCTTTTGCGCGACACCGTGCGCACCATGCTGCAGGATCACAAGGTCTACGTCACCGACTGGGTCAATGCGCGCCTCGTCCCGTTGTCCGAAGGCGAGTTCCACCTCGACGACTACATCAACTATGTTCAGGAGTTCATCCGCCACCTGCAGGCCGAGTACGGACACTGCCACGTGATCAGCGTCTGCCAGCCCACGGTGCCGGTGCTGGCTGCGGTGTCGCTGATGGCCAGCCGCGGCGAGAAGATTCCGCTGTCGCTGACCATGATGGGCGGCCCCATCGATGCCCGCAAGTCGCCCACCGCCGTCAACAACCTGGCGATGAACAAGAGCTACGAGTGGTTCGAGAACAACGTGATCTATCGGGTGCCGGAGGGCTTTCCGGGCGTCGGCCGCCGCGTGTACCCGGGCTTTCTGCAGCACACCGGTTTCGTCGCAATGAATCCGGATCGCCATGCAAGCAGCCACTACGACTACTTCAAGGACCTGATCAAGGGCGACGACGCGAGCGCCGAGGCACACCGCAAGTTCTATGACGAGTACAACGCCGTGCTCGACATGGATGCGGACTACTACCTCGACACCATTCGCACCGTGTTCCAGGACTTCGAGCTTGTCAACGGCACCTGGGAAGTGAAGAGCCCCGAAGGCGTGCTCGAGCGCGTACGTCCGCAGGACATCCATTCGACCGGCCTGCTGACGATCGAGGGCGAGCTGGACGACATCTCGGGCTCCGGCCAGACCCGCGCCGCGCACGAACTGTGCACCGGCGTCAGCGCCGCCCATCAGCAGCACTACGAAGTCAAGGGCGCCGGCCACTACGGCATCTTCAGCGGTCGCCGCTGGCGCGAACGGGTCTACCCCGAGGTGAAGGCCTTCATCGCCGCGCACGACCAGCCGCAAAAGCGCGCCGAGCGCTCCAGCGTGACGGCCGAAGACACGGTCAAGGCCGCTGCGGCGGCCAAGCGCCCTGCCGTGGCGCGCAAGTCCGCCCCTGCGCGGCGGACGCGCGGCGCTGCGCGTTGACGATCCAGGGCCGTGTACGCGCTGGCTGCACGCATCCTTGACGCACTGCCCCAAACGCAGTGCACGCGCTGCGGCTATCCCGATTGCGCCGGGTACGCACAAGCCATTGCAGAAGGCAGTGCCGGCATCCACCAATGCCCGCCGGGAGGCGCCGAAGGCGTGGCGCGCCTGTCGCAGCTCACCGGCCAGCCGGTGCGGCCGATCGACCCGCAATTCGGCGCCGAAGGCCCACGCGCCCTGGCCGTGATCGACGAGGCCTGGTGCATCGGCTGCACGCTGTGCCTCGACGCCTGCCCGACCGACGCGATCCTCGGCATCCACAAGCGCATGCACACCGTGATCGAAACACACTGCACGGGCTGCGAACTCTGCATTCCGGTCTGCCCGGTCGACTGCATTTCGCTCGAAGTGGCGACGCCGGGCAAGAGCGGCTGGGAAGCCTGGTCGCAGGCCCAAGCCGATCAGGCACGCAAGCGCTATGAGGCGCACGGCAAGCGGCGCGAGAAGCACGACGAACCCCGGGTCGCCAAGGCGCCCGAAGCCGCGCCGGACCGCAAGCGTGCGGTGATCGAAGCCGCCCTGGCACGCGCGCGCGCTGCGGCCGCTTCGCGTGCCGACGGCAAGAAAACCTGATCCTCGACGCCCTGCTGCCCTGCATGGGCGCTTGAGCGCTCAGCCTGCCGCCAGGGCCGAGAAAGCCGCTACCACTTCCGGCGGCGCCTGCACGAGTTCGATCAGCACGCCTTCGCCCGCGATCGGGAACTCCTCGTTGCCCTTGGGGTGCAGAAAACAGATGTCGAAACCGGCCGCGCCCTTGCGGATGCCGCCCGGCGCGAAGCGCACGCCCTGGGCGCCGAGCCATCCGACGGCGGCAGGCAGATCGTCGATCCACAGGCCCACGTGATTGAGCGGCGTGGTATGGACGGCCGGCTTCTTCTCGGGATCGAGCGGCTGCATCAGGTCGACCTCGACCTTGAAAGGTCCGCTGCCGATCACGCAGATGTCCTCGTCGACGTTCTCGCGCTCGCTCTTGAAGGTGCCGGTCACTTCGAGGCCGAGCATTTCGACCCAGAGCTTCTGCAGGCGCGTCTTGTCGGGCCCGCCGATCGCGATCTGCTGGACGCCGAGCACCTTGAAAGGACGGTTCATGCACATGCTCCTTGTTCGCTGGTCCGCCGCGCCTCGAGCCCCAGCTTGCGCAGCAGTTGCACGTCGGCTTCCACGTCCGGGTTGCCGGTCACCAGCAGCTTGTCGCCATAGAAGATCGAGTTGGCGCCGGCCAGGAAGCACAGCGCCTGCACCGCTTCGCCCAACTGCTGCCGGCCGGCAGACAGCCGCACACGCGCCTTGGGCATCGTGATACGCGCCACGGCGATCATGCGCACGAAGTCCAATGGGTCGATCGGGTCGGCATCGGCCAGCGGCGTGCCCGGCACGCGCACCAGGCTGTTGATGGGCACGGACTCCGGATAAGGATCGAGATTGGCCAGCTGCGCGATCAGGCCCGCGCGGTGCACCGGCGTCTCGCCCATGCCGACGATGCCCCCGCAGCACACGCTGATGCCGGCGGCGCGCACATGGGCCAGCGTGTCGAGCCGGTCCTGGTAGGTGCGCGTGTCGACGATGTCGCCGTAGTACTCAGGCGCGGTGTCGAGGTTGTGGTTGTAGTAGTCCAGGCCCGCGGCCTTGAGCTGTTTCGCATGCTGCGGCTCGAGCATGCCCAGCGTGGCGCAGGTCTGCAGGCCCAGGCCCTTGACTGCTTCCACCAGCACCGCCACCTTCTCGACGTCGCGGTCCTTGGGCGCGCGCCAGGCCGCACCCATGCAGAAGCGCGTGGCGCCGGCGTCCTTGGCCGCCTGAGCAGCGCGCACGACCTCGTCGACTTCCATCAGCTTCTGCGCCTTCACGCCGGTGTCGAATTCGGCCGACTGCGGACAGTAGCCGCAGTTCTCGGGGCAGCCGCCGGTCTTGACCGACAGCAGCGTGGCCAGCTCGATGTCGCCCTCGGGGAAGTGCGCACGATGCACGGTCTGGGCTTCGAACAGCAGGTCGTTGAAGGGCTTGTCGAGCAAGGCCTGCACGGCCTCGACCGGCCAGGGGCCGCGCGGCGCCGCCGGCTTGGCGGCCGGCCGATGCAGGGTAACGGCTTTGGCAGCCGGAAGCAGATCGTTGACACCCATCATGCGAACTCCAGAATCACTTGATCGACCGCGAGCGATTCGCCCTTGGCGGCCGAAATGCTGCCGACCACGCCATCCTGCGTGGCGAAGAGCACGTTTTCCATCTTCATGGCCTCGATCACCGCAAGCTTCTCGCCGGCCTGCACCTGCTGGCCCGGCTGCACCGAGACCTCGACCAAAAGGCCCGGCATCGGCGACATCAGGAACTTGCTGAGGTCCGGCGGCGCCTTGTAGGGCATGAGCTTCGACAAGCGCGACCCCAGCGGCGAGAGCACGATCGCTTCGATCTGTGTGCCGTTGTGCGAAACGCGCAGCGCCAGCGGATTCTTGCCGGCACCCCGCTCGACCTGCGCGGTAAAGGCGCGGCCGTTCACCGTGCCCTCGACACGGACGCTGCCGAGCGGCGCATGGCTGTCGATCTTGTAGCTGTGGGCACCCACCGCGACCGCGCTGGAACCCGTCTGCCCGTGGAAGTCGTTGACCGTGACGGGCGTGTGCACATGCTGCCCCTTCGCATCGAGCACGACCGCCACGAACTGCTCGCCCACTTTCACACTGTGCCCCTCGAGCTGCCCGCTGATGCCCGAGGCGCGCGCGCGGTAGCGCCGGTGCATGTAGGCTGCCAGCGCGACCAGGAAATCCGGATCGTCGTGCGGCACGTCCTCGGCATGGAAACCCTTGCCGTAGTGCTCGGCGATGAAGCCGGTGTTGAATTCGCCGCTCACGAACTTGGGATGCGCGAGCAGCGCGGCCTGGAACGGGATGTTGCTGCCGATGCCGCGGATCACGAAGCCGTTGAGCGCCTCGCGCATCAGCGCGATCGCATGGTTGCGGTCGCGCCCGTGCACGATCAGCTTGGCGATCATCGAGTCGTAGAACATCGGGATCTCGCCGCCGTCGTAGACGCCGGTGTCGACCCGCACGCCGCCGTAGGCGCTCGAAGCCGGGCGCTCCGCGGCGAACAGCGTCTCCTTCGGCGGCTGGAAGCGCACCAGCCGTCCGGTCGACGGCAGGAAATTGCGGAACGGATCTTCGGCGTTGATGCGGCACTCGATGGCCCAGCCGTTGCGCTGTACCTCTTCCTGCGCCAGCGGCAGCTTCTCGCCCGCGGCCACGCGGATCATGAGCTCGACCAGGTCCAGCCCGGTGATCGCCTCCGTCACCGGATGCTCCACCTGCAGCCGCGTGTTCATCTCGAGGAAGTAGAAGCTCTGGTCCTTGCCGACCACGAACTCCACCGTGCCTGCGCTCTGGTAGTTCACCGCCTTGGCGAGTGCCACCGCCTGCTCGCCCATGGCCTTGCGCGTGGCCTCGCTGATGAAAGGCGACGGCGCCTCTTCGATCACCTTCTGGTGGCGCCGCTGGATCGAGCACTCGCGCTCGTTGAGGTAGATCACGTTGCCGTGCGCGTCGCCGAGCACCTGGATCTCGATGTGGCGCGGCTCCTCGACGAACTTTTCGATGAACACGCGGTCGTCGCCGAAGCTGTTGCGCGCCTCGTTGCGGCAGGAGGTGAAGCCCTCGAAGGCGTCCTTGTCGTTGAAGGCCACGCGCAGGCCCTTGCCGCCGCCGCCGGCCGAGGCCTTGATCATCACCGGATAGCCGACCCCGCGCGCGATCTCCACCGCGCGCTCGGCCGTTTCGATCGCGTCGTTCCAACCCGGGATGGTGTTGACCTTGGCCTCGTTCGCAAGCTTCTTCGAGGCGATCTTGTCGCCCATGGCCGCGATCGAGTAGTGCTTGGGGCCGATGAAGACGATGCCCTCTTCCTCGACCTTCTTCGCGAAGCCTTCGTTCTCGGACAGGAAGCCGTAGCCCGGGTGCACGGCTTGGGCGCCGGTCTTCTTGCAGGCGGCGATGATGCGCTCGGCCTGCAGGTAGCTCTCACGGCTCGGAGAGGCGCCGATGTGCACGGCCTCATCGGCCAGCTCGACATGGCGCGCGTCCTTGTCGGCATCGGAATACACCGCGACCGTGAGGATGCCCATCTTCTTCGCGGTCTTGATAACGCGGCAAGCGATCTCGCCGCGATTCGCAATCAGGATTTTCTTGAACATGTTGTTGTCTCCGGCTCAGAGCGGGATGTTTCCGTGCTTGCGCCACGGGTTGTCGAGCTTCTTCTCGCGCAACATCACCAGGCTGCGGCAGATGCGCTTGCGCGTTTCGCTCGGCAGGATCACATCGTCGATGTAGCCGCGCGTGCCCGCCACGTAGGGATTGGCGAAGCGCGCCTTGTATTCGGCCTCGCGCGCGGCCAGCTTCTCGGGATCGTTCTTGTCCTCGCGGAAGATGATCTCCACCGCGCCCTTGGCGCCCATCACCGCGATCTCGGCACGCGGCCAGGCGAGATTGACGTCGCCGCGCAAATGCTTGGAGGCCATCACGTCGTAGGCGCCGCCGTAGGCCTTGCGCGTGATCACCGTGATCTTCGGCACCGTGCACTCGGCATAGGCATAGAGCAGCTTCGCGCCGTGCTTGATGATGCCGCCGTACTCCTGGCTGGTGCCGGGCATGAAGCCGGGCACATCGACAAAGGTGACGACCGGGATGTTGAAGGCATCGCAGAAGCGCACGAAGCGTGCAGCCTTGATCGAGGACTTGATGTCCAGGCAACCGGCCAGCACCAGCGGCTGGTTGGCGACGATGCCGACGCTCTGCCCCTCCATGCGCGCGAAGCCGATCACGATGTTCTTCGCGTAGTCGGGCTGCAGCTCGAAGAACTCGCCGTCGTCGACCACCTTCACGATCAGCTCCTTCATGTCGTAGGGCTTGTTCGGGTTGTCGGGCACCAGGGTGTCGAGCGACAGGTCGGCGCGATCGGCCGGGTCACCGCTCGGGCGCACCGGCGCCTTCTCGCGGTTGTTGAGCGGCAGGTAGTTGTAGAGCCGGCGCAGCATCATCAGCGCCTCGACGTCGTTCTCGAAAGCCATGTCGGCCACGCCGCTCTTGGTGGTGTGCGTGGTGGCGCCACCGAGCTCCTCGGCCGTCACGTCCTCGTGGGTCACGGTCTTCACCACGTCGGGGCCCGTGACGAACATGTAGGAGCTGTCGCGCACCATGAAGATGAAGTCGGTCATGGCCGGCGAATACACCGCGCCGCCCGCGCACGGGCCCATGATCATGCTGATCTGCGGCACCACGCCGGAAGCCATCACGTTGCGCTGGAACACCTCGGCATAGCCGCCGAGCGAGGCCACGCCTTCCTGGATGCGGGCGCCGCCCGAGTCGTTGAGGCCGATGACCGGTGCGCCGACCTTCATCGCCTGGTCCATCACCTTGCAGATCTTCTCGGCATGCGCTTCGCTGAGCGCGCCGCCGAAGACGGTGAAGTCCTGGCTGAAGACGAAGACCAGGCGGCCGTTGATCATGCCGTAGCCGGTGACCACGCCGTCGCCGGGGATCTTGTTGTCGGCCATGCCGAAGTCGCTGGAGCGGTGCTCGACGAACATGTCCCACTCTTCGAAGGTGTTGTCGTCGAGCAGGAGTTCGATGCGTTCGCGCGCCGTCAGCTTGCCCTTGGCATGCTGGGCATCGATGCGCTTCCGGCCACCGCCGAGCCGCGCCTGCGCGCGCCGTTTTTCGAGTTGTTCGAGGATTTCTTTCATGTCGTCCTGTCGGAAGTGTTGAACTGCGCCCGCCCCGCCTGGGCTGCGAGCAGATTGCGTGCGGCGGTCGAGGCCGGCAGCGTGCCGGCCGCCACCTGGGCGCTGGCCTGCGGCAGCAGCTCGCGCACCTGCGGATGCTGGCGAAAAGCCTGCTTGAGCCCTGCGTCGATGCGTTCCCACATCCACGCGAGCGCCTGTTTTTCGCGGCGCGTGGCAAGCTTGCCGTTGGCGGTTTGCAGCGCCTTGAACAGCAGCACCGCGGCCCAGAAGGCGTCGATGCCGGTGCCCAGCAGCGCGCTCAGCTGGATCACCTTGGGCAGCCAGAAGCGCACTTCCGCTTCCGGCGAACCGGGCGCCGCATGGGCCGCGTGCATGTGCTGCGCGTGCGCCGGATTGCCGTGATGGCCGAAGAGCCGCAGCGCGGAAGTAATCTGGGCCTGCGCGCGCGTCGCCGCATCCTTGTCGATGTCGGCCTTGTTGATGACGACCAGGTCGGCCAGCTCCATCACGCCCTTCTTGATCGCCTGCAGGTCATCGCCGGCATTGGGCAGTTGCAGCAGCACGAACATGTCGGTCATGCCGGAGACCGCGGTTTCGCTCTGGCCGACACCCACGGTTTCGACGATCACGATGTCGTAGCCCGCGGCTTCGCACACCAGCATCGCCTCGCGCGTCTTCTCGGCCACTCCGCCCAGCGTGCCGCTCGAGGGGCTGGGCCGGATGTAGGCGCGTTCATGGACCGACAGCTTCTCCATGCGCGTCTTGTCCCCGAGGATCGAGCCGCCCGACACCGTGGACGAAGGGTCGATCGTGAGCACCGCGACGCGATGGCCCTGCCCGATCAGATGGAGGCCCAGCGTCTCGATGAAGGTCGACTTGCCGACACCGGGCACGCCGGAGATGCCGAGCCGGAAGGACTTGCCGGTGTGCGGCAGCAACGCCGTGAGCAGTTCGTCGGCTTGGGTGCGGTGATCGGGGCGCGTGGATTCGAGCAGCGTGATCGCCTTGGCGATGGCGCGGCGTTGCTGCGGGCCGTCCGCTGCAACCAGTGCTTCGGCTGTGACCGGAGTTCGAACCGGCATGCTCAGGCGGCAACCGCCGCGCGAATCTGTTCCAGGACGTCCTTGGCGCTGGCCGGAATCGGCGTGCCCGGACCGTAGATGCCCTTGACGCCTGCCTCGTACAGAAAGTCGTAGTCCTGCCGCGGAATCACGCCGCCGACGAAGACGATGATGTCGTCGGCGCCCTGCTTCTTCAGCTCCTGGATGATCGCCGGTACCAGCGTCTTGTGGCCCGCCGCGAGGGTGCTCACACCCACCGCATGCACATCGTTCTCGATCGCCTGGCGCGCGCACTCCTCGGGGGTCTGAAACAGCGGCCCCATGTCGACGTCGAAGCCGAGGTCGGCGAAGGCGGTGGCGACGACCTTCGCGCCGCGGTCGTGGCCGTCCTGGCCGAGCTTGGAGATCATCACGCGCGGGCGCCGGCCCTGCTCTTCGGCGAAGGCCGCAATCTCGTGCTGCAGCGCCTCCCAGCCTTCGGCCGAGTCGTAGGCGGCGGCATAGACGCCAGTCACCTTCTGCGTGTCGGCGCGGTGCCGGCCGTAGACCTTTTCGAGCGCATCGCTGATCTCGCCGACCGTGGCGCGCAGGCGCACCGCCTGGACGCTCAGGTCGAGCAGATTTTCCTTGCCGCTTTCTGCAGCCGCCGTGAGCGCATCGAGCGCCGCTTGCACCGCAGCGCCGTCGCGCTTCTCGCGGATCGCCTTGAGCCTGGCGATCTGGCCGTCGCGCACCTTGACGTTGTCGATCTGAAGAATGTCGTGCGTGTCCTCGGACTCGAGCTTGTACTTGTTGACGCCGACGATCACGTCCCGGCCCGAATCGATGCGCGCCTGCTTGTCGGCTGCGGCCGCCTCGATCTTGAGCTTGGCCCAACCGCTGTCCACCGCCTTGGTCATGCCGCCCATGGCCTCGACCTCCTCGATGATCGCCCAGGCGGCGTCGGCCATGTCCTGCGTGAGTTTCTCCATCATGTAGCTGCCGGCCCACGGGTCGATCACGTTCGTGATGTGCGTCTCTTCCTGGATGATGAGTTGCGTGTTGCGCGCGATGCGCGCGCTGAACTCGGTCGGCAGCGCGATGGCTTCGTCGAGCGCGTTGGTGTGCAGGCTCTGCGTGCCGCCGAACACCGCCGCCATCGCCTCGATGGTGGTGCGCACCACGTTGTTGTACGGGTCCTGCTCGGTCAGGCTCCAGCCCGATGTCTGGCAATGGGTGCGCAGCATCAGGCTCTTGGGGTTCTTGGGGTTGAACTCCTTCATGATCCGGCACCACAGCAGGCGCGCCGCGCGCATCTTGGCCACCTCGAGGTAGAAGTTCATGCCGATGGCCCAGAAGAAGCTCAGGCGCCCGGCGAAGCCGTCGACGTCCAGGCCCTTGGCCAGCGCGGTCTTCACGTACTCCTTGCCGTCGGCCAGCGTGAAGGCGAGCTCGAGCGCCTGGTTGGCGCCGGCCTCCTGCATGTGATAGCCGCTGATCGAGATCGAGTTGAACTTCGGCATCTTCTGGGCCGTGTACTCGATGATGTCCCCGATGATGCGCATCGAAGGCTCGGGCGGAAAGATGTAGGTGTTGCGGACCATGAACTCCTTGAGGATGTCGTTCTGGATGGTCCCCGAGAGCTGGTCCTGCGCGACACCCTGTTCCTCGGCCGCGACGATGTAGCCCGCGAGCACCGGCAGCACCGCGCCGTTCATGGTCATCGAGACGCTGACCTTGTCGAGCGGGATCTGGTCGAACAGGATCTTCATGTCCTCCACGCTGTCGATCGCCACGCCGGCCTTGCCGACGTCGCCGGTCACGCGCGGATGGTCGCTGTCGTAGCCGCGGTGCGTGGCCAGGTCGAAGGCCACGCTCACGCCCTGCCCGCCCGCGGCCAGCGCCTTGCGATAGAAGGCGTTCGACTCCTCGGCGGTCGAGAAGCCCGCGTACTGCCGGATGGTCCACGGGCGCACCGCGTACATGGTGGCTTGCGGTCCGCGCAGGTAGGGCTCGAAGCCAGGCAGCGTGTCGGTGTACTTCAGGCCCTGCAGGTCGGCGGCGGTGTAGAGCGGCTTGACAGTGATGCCGTCGGGCGTGATCCAGTTCAGCGCCAACAGGTCTCCGCCCGGAGCAGACTTGGCAGCGGCTTGGGTCCAGGCTTCGAGGGTCGCGGTTTTGAAGTTCGGTTCGGATTTGCTCATGGGCGCCGCTTTGCAAGGTCGTGCAAGTGTCGAGGAGTGTCCACGCAGGGGCGAGACAGTTCAAGGCGAGTCTAACCCATCTGTAATTATTAATTCAGAGTCCGTACTTGCGGTACATTCCGTGCATGTCCGCCCTCACCCTGACCCCGCGCGCCCTCTATGAAGAGGTGGCGGAGCTGCTGCGCCAGCGCATCTTCAACCGCGAGCTCGAGCCCGGCAGCTGGATCGACGAACTCAAGCTGGCGGAGGAATACGGCATCAGCCGCACGCCGCTGCGCGAGGCGCTGAAGGTGCTGGCGGCGGAGGGCCTGGTCACGATGAAAGTGCGGCGCGGCGCCTATGTGACCGAGGTGTCCGAGAAAGACCTGGCCGACGTCTATCACCTGCTGAGCCTGCTCGAAAGCGATGCCGCCGGCGTGGTGGCTGAACACGTTTCCGAGGCGCAGCTGGCCGAGCTGGAAGCGCTGCACGCCGAGCTCGAAGCCGCTGCCGCCCCCGGCAAGGTGGACCGCGCCCACTTCTTCGCGGTCAACGAGCGCTTCCACATGCGGCTCTTGGCCATCGCCGACAACCGCTGGCGCGACCAGATGGTGGCCGACTTGCGCAAGGTGATGAAGCTCAACCGGCACAACTCGCTGTTGAAGTCGGGCCGCATCGCCGAGTCGCTCAAGGAGCACCGCGCGATCATGGCCGCGATCCAGGCGCGCGATCCGGCTGCTGCCATGGCGCGCATGCAGCAGCACTTCAAGAACGGTTTGGAAGCCGCGACCTGAAGCCGCTCAGCAGCACCCTGCACCGCGGCAGGCGCTACGACATCGCCGAGCGCCGCGAGCTGCGCCGCACCACCATCGAGGACGTGCCCGAAGCGCGGCTGATGGCGGCCTGATCAGGCCGCCTGCGCCACCGGCTCGTGCGCGAGCGCCATCACGTCGTGCGGCGCCAGCGCCTTGAGCCTGTGGTCGCTCCACACCTGACGCCACCGGCGCGCCCCCGCGAGGCCGTTGCGCAGGCCCAGCATGTGGCGCGCGATGTTCGACCACGGCGTGCCGTGCTCGGCGGCCTCGCGCACCATGTAGTCGCACATCGCTAGCTCGGCCTCTTCGCGCGTGAGCGTGGAAGGCGCTTCCTTGTAGAAGACCGCGTCCCATTCGCTGAGCCACCAGGGGTTGTGATAGGCCTCGCGCCCGATCATGACGCCGTCGAGCAGGCGCAGGTGCGCATGCATCTGCGCGTTGTCGTCGAAGCCGCCGTTGATCGAAAAAACGAGCTCGGGGAAGTCGTGCTTTAGCCGGTGCACCAGCTCGTAGCGCAGCGGCGGCACCTCGCGGTTCTGCTTGGGCGACAGGCCCTTGAGCCAGGCGTTGCGCGCATGGACGATGAAGGTGCGGCAGCCCGCCTCGCTCACCGCGCCGACGAAATCGCGCACGAACTCGTAGCTCTCGGTCTTGTCGATGCCAATGCGGTGCTTGACGGTGACCGGCACCTTCACCACGTCGACCATCGCCTTCACGCAGTCGGCCACCAGCTGCGGCTCGTTCATCAGGCAGGCGCCGAAAGCGCCGCGTTGCACGCGCTCGCTTGGGCAGCCGCAGTTGAGGTTGATCTCGTCGTAACCCCATTCCTCGCCGAGCTTGGCGCAGTGCGCGAGCTCGGCCGGCTCGCTGCCGCCGAGTTGCAGCGCGACCGGATGTTCCTCGGCGTTGAAACGAAGATGCCGCGGCACGTCGCCGTGCACCAGCGCGCCCGTGGTCACCATCTCGGTGTAGAGCAAGGCGCGGCGCGTCAGCAGCCGGTGAAGGTAGCGGCAGTGGCGGTCGGTCCAATCCATCATCGGAGCGACAGAGACAATTTTCTCTTTTAAATTCAACAACTTAGCGCTATCATTCATACACTTAGAATCCCTCGTCTGCACGCTCGTGTGCACTCGAATTCGCCCGAATACGCTCCATTTCGCCCTGTCAGTGCACACATAGCACACACGAAATGCCCACCTTCAAGCAGCTTCCGTCCGGCAACTGGCGTGCGCAAGTTCGCCGCAAGGGCGTCTATGCAAGCGAGACCTTTCGGCGGCACAAGGACACGCCCAGGAGTGGGCTCTAGCGACCGAGCGCCGCATCGATCTGGGTGAGCCAGCCAGCCGTTCGAAGATCAAGGACCCGACCACGTTCGGCGACCTGATCGATCTGCATGTCACCGACATGAGGGAAGTACTGAGGGCTCCTCGGCGTTCCAAGGCTTTTACCCTCGATGCGCTACAGACCAAACTGGGCAAGCTGAAGCTGAAGGATCTGACTCGCGAGCGGTTCATCCAGTTCGGTAAGGACCGCGCCAAGGAAGGCGCCGGGCCCGTCACCATCAGCATGGACATCGGCTACATCAAGCTGGTAGTTTCGCATGCGGCGGCCGTTCACGGGGTTCGCGTCCAGGTAGAGCCCATTGATCTGGCCCGTATTGCGCTCAAGCGCCTGGGCCTGGTCGGCAAGGGCCGCGAACGCGATCGCCGCCCTACCCTTGACGAGCTGCAAACGCTTGCCGTGTCATTTTTGACTAAACCTTGTCTCTTTTTTCCTCAGCGACAGGCCTCCTCCTCCCCCTAGACTCGTTCAAGCGGCACGCCGTAGACGCTTCGGGCATCCGAATGTGCGAAGCAGCGAGCCACCTCCGCGAGGTCCCCCACCGTCATATTGGGTACTGAGGTTTGCACAAAGTACATATCACGAATCAGATTCTCTGCAGCGGCCCTATCTCCCGGACTTGCTTTCGAATTTCTGTCTAGCCATCGTTGCAGGGCAACGATGCTGTTTTTCGCCTTATGTGGGTGGAAGACTCCGCCTACCGGCTGCCCCAGAGGGCAATTGCACCCATTGCCTGCGCATATCTATTTCATGCAATCACCAATCAATTCATCCAGTTTTTTGTGGTCATTTAGGCAATCAATCAACTTATTCCAATTTACCCCCTTTATGGGAAAAGATGGCCTTTTCCTCAAGGCGATTGCAAAAATTCGACCAAGAATACGATCCTGAAGAAACGCAAAGTCACCGAACACTTTTCGCGTCTGACCATCCGGAACAAACCAAAGACCTGTTTCGTCAATTTTACTGGTACAAAAGACATGCTCTCCCCCATATAGACAATTCGCATCCTGTACTCATTCTGCTGGATGGAAATATCAAGAATATCAAAGACAAGATCGCTCATGATCATCTTCCGTTTTTCACGAGTCCGCCATAAACCCAAGCGGACTGGAAATCCGCTGGTCTCATGGTATACGATAAGCCTGTTGGATCGAGAATTTTTACATTTCCTGCAAGATCAAAGCCTTGGACCAACACCCAGTGACCATCCTTGGGACCAGTACCAGGCGCATTAAAAAGTGCCAAGAAGGAACTGGAGTTATTGTTTGTTAAATAATTAACTGCAGAGACCACTTGTTGCGAGTTGAGTGTTTCGGGCGGATCTGGCCACGCACCACCCGTCACGTTTTTTCCAGTCATTCTTGTCAAGGCTTGGCCCAATGCCTCAGGGGATGACGTACCCGTTCCCATGGTCACAATAAAGCTTTGCTCTGTGGCAGATCGAACTCCCATTTCCTGAGCTATCCGACTTGCACACATTTGCCCACAGGTCGTCTCGTGCCGCTGATGTGCGAGCTCCGGCATCCACGGTGGCTTGCTGTGCGTTGACGTCGCGCCCCGCCTTCAGGACGGTGGTGCCATCGGTCGCGATGGTGGTTCCAAGTTCGCGCGAGGCGTTCGCGTACCGTGTGCCGTGTGCCGTGGCCGTGGCCGTGGCCGTGTGCCGTGTGCCGTGTGCCGTGTGCCGTGTGCCGTGTGCCGCAGTGCCAGGCCAGGCTGGAATCAGAACGGTTGTTGATCTTATCGATCTACTGACCGGCAGCATTCAACGACTCACTGTATTGGTTCAAGTTGGAGCAGCCGGCGTTTCCCATGGCTTGGGTGTTGGATAGCCCAAGAATTCATCGAGCAAGATGAGATTTCTTATAACACCGCCAGTGGTGGCTTCAATGGCAAAACGTTCTGCGTCTTTAAATGACCAGAAGGCTGAAGGGTCGAAGTAGTGGGGACCGATCGCAAGTTCCACTCCACCAACCCATCCGCCCCGATCTTGTCCGTAGCCGTATCGAATTACATGTTTTCTATCAATCAGAAAATGTGTGTAATGCCATCCCCATTCACCATCTTCGGTGTACAAGAAATTTCGAGCTTCTCTGCCCCCGTTTCTCTCGTAGTAATTCCTGATGGTCTCATCGAGTAAATTATGGCTTTGCAGATCATTTTTTAATTGCACGGAAAAGTCCTCCTGTTGCTGATTGAATTTCATATCCAGAGCTCAACAGATGATTGTACTCCTGAAGGGTGAAGGAGCCAGATCTCGCCAATGCAGGATTGGAGGTAAATACAAAATTCTTCCCCTGCGCAATTTGCTGATCCAAAAATGTCCTGTTGATATTCCACATCTGTTCGACCCCCAACTGCCCCTGCACAGCACTCCAATCCGACATGGAAAAATACGTCGAGCCGCGTGCCTGCGCCACTGCTTCATAGGAGTCGGGGCTGCCAGCAATGTATCTTCCGAGAACGACCTCCGAGGCGCCAGCGTTGTGAGTGGAGCTCACCGCCGCCTGGTTGAAGGTTTTCTGGATGAGTTCCGGCGCGGCTCCATCCCGATAGAGATTGTTGAGTTGTCTGGCTACGGCGGCAGGCGGCGCGCTCAAGGCATCCGCCACCACAATAGGCCCGCTGCCCTGTCCCCCGATGGCCGAGATGATCTTCAGTCCGCCACGCACCAGGCCATAGGCGATGAGCACGGCGTCATCTGGTCCGAAGCCCGGCTGCAATCCTTGCGCCTTGGTTTGGGCATTGACCCATGCCTGCTTGAGCACCGCATCGTCGCAGGCATATGGGCTGCCAGTGTTGCAGCCCAGGGCGGTGAGTTCGTTGTTGATGAATTGCGCCACCTTGGCACAGTCGGTGGTGCAGTTTTGGGCCAATTCGCTCACGCGCTGGTCGCGTTGCTGATCAAGACGATCGAGTGCGGCGACTTGGCCGCAAGCGTCTGTGTTTCTCGCGTAGCATGCATCGCGCGCTTGGGCCCGCGCCACCTGTTCAGGGTGACTTAGGTAGTTATTGGCCGCCGCGTTGCTGCCGGCTTGGCTGGCAAGGTTGATCTGCGCCGCATCGGCACCCGTGAGAGCCGCGGCAATTCCGCTCACCATGGCCGCGAACTGCACCGTGTCAGCCCGACGACCATAGGTCTCAGCCGCCATCTCACCGATCGCCGCACCGAGCGCCCCTGCACCGCAGCCACTCGCACTGTCAGCTCTCGCGGCTCCCACCGCGCACCCCGCGATCGCGTGCGCCACCTTGTTGGTGAAGTCGTCCAGTCGTGCGCCCCCAATTGCAAACGCCGCCTGCGCAGCAACGGTGTCTAGGATCGCCCCCTTGAGGCCCTCCTTCAGGTTCTCCTCGAGGCTGCCGCCATTGATGGCCGTCCCGACCACGGCTCGCGCCGCACCAGCGGTGAGGTTCTGGCCCAGCTGGGTCATGAAGCCTTGCGCGCCACCGCCGGCCGTCGGCAATCCGGTCGGGTTGAGGTCCAGCCCGCCCAGCACGCCGCCCGTGACGATGGCCGTCAGCAGGTTCTTGACGCTCGAGCTCGATCCCAGATCGTGCAGCGCCCCGCCGAGATCGCCCTGGTTGTTGATCAACGCCACCGCCGCCTGGCCAGCCAGCGCCGTGACGCCGGCGGTGACCGCACCGCCCACTGCGCTGGAGATCGTGGCACCGGTCGTAGCGCTCACGAAGGTGCTTCCCGTCGTCAGCACAACACCCTCACCCGCACCCACCGCTGCCGCCTCGCCTGCGGCGGTGCCGGCTCCCGAAGCTGCTCCGGCGGTGAAGTACGCCACCACTAAGGTCACGATGGCCGCGCCCTCGGGTGTGAGCCCCTGCTGCTCATGGTTCCAGTTCTTGTGCGCCTCCTCGACCTTGACCCAGTCGATCTTGCCGCTGAGCTTCGGATCGTTGTTGAGCTGCTCCACCCAGCCCATGCCAGGCTGCTTGGCGAGCTGTTCGAGACTGTCCCTCGCCCCGATTCCCGCCTGCACATGGTTGGCGTTGACCGCCAGCTTGCCGGTGTTGAACTGGTTGTAGTTGGTGGTCTGGTCCTGGGTACCCTTGTCCTTCGTCTTCTGGTAGCCGAGGTCGCGCCCCTGGCTGGTTTCGCTCTGGCTGTGCTCGGTGGTCTGCGTGCCCATGAGCAGGGTGTCGGCGTTGAGCGTGAGGGCGCCCGACGCATTCACCGTGGTGCCGAACATGGCGAGCGTGTCGGCCGCCGTGATTGTCACGTTGGCGCCGTTGAGCGTGGTGCGCGTGAGCGTGCTGTCCTGGATGTCGGTGGTGATGGTCCGCTTGGCGTTGATGCCGGTGCTGGGGTCGTGCCAGATGAACTGGTTGGCTGTCAGGCCCTTGCCGCTGGTGCTGCTGGTGCCGGTGACTGAACTGGTGTTGGTGGCAGCCTGGATGTAGACCTGGCCGCCGTTGATGACGATGTCCTTGGCGGCATCGACCTGGACGCCCACCATGTTCACGGTGCCGCCCTGCAGCAGCACGCCACCCTGGCTGCTGGTGATGGTGCTGGCCGAAGCGGTGTCGGATTGCAGCTCGATGCCTGTGGTGCTCCCCTTGGAGAAGGGCAAGACGGGGGTGATCGGCGCGCCCACCGCCATCCCCAGCAAGCCGCTCACGCCGCTGGTCTTGCGGTCCTGTTCGGCCGAGGAATAAGTCGTGTTGCGCCCCTCGACGATGCTGAGGTTCCGGCCGGCATCGATCATCACACCCTGCGTGCCGCTGACGTGCGAGCCCTCGATATAGATGTCGTTCTTGGCGCCGATCGCGACCATGCCGCCGGAGAAACTGCTGCCGATGCTGGTGCTGTTGGCGAACTCGCTGCTCAGCTTGTTGTCGGTGCTGCGCGTCAGGCCCTTGTCCGTCCACTGCGCAGAGAAGCTGCCGGAGGTTTGGGCCTGTCCCGATGCGATGTTGATGTCGCGCCCGGCCTGCACGCTCAAGAGGCCCTTGCCGGCATCCACGGTGGCTTGACGCGCGTTGACGTCGCGGACTGCGTTCAGGATCGTCGTGCCATCGGTGACAATGGTCGTTCCGAGCTCGCGCGAGGAGGACGCGGCCATCGAGTTGTTGCTGCCGATCCCCTTGCCCACGATCGCGCTGGACTCGCGCACCGTGCTCAGGTTGATGTCGTTCTTCGCGGTGATCGAGGTGTAGCCGCCCGGCCCCTTGTTCTCGAGGATGGCACCGATCAGGTTCACGTCATGGCCCGCACTGGCCACCAGCGTGCCACCGGGGTTGGTCACATACAGGCCCGCCACGCGATCGATGCTGGTGTTGCTGTTCAGGCCGACAGTGTTGGTGGTGGTCGTTGTGCGGACATTGATGTCGCGTCCGGCTTTGAGCGACAAGCTGTCGCGCGCATCGATCGTGCCGCCGATGTTGTTCAGATCGTTGACGGCTTCCAGCGCGACATTGCCGCCGCTGATGCGCCCGCCCAGGTTGTTGATGGTGTCGGCGTTGATGCTTACCAGGGTGCGGCCGGCGATGGTGCCGGTGTTGGTCACGTCACCGCTGCTCTTGATCTTGACGGCGTCGGCACTGAGCAGTGCGCCTGAGCCGTCGATGTCTCCCGGGCGTATGCGCACGTAGACCTGCGGCACCAGTACCTGCTGCGTGCTGCCGTCGGGCAGGGTGACGGTCTGCTCGACCAGCCAGACGATGTCGCTGGTGAGCTGCGCCATCTGCTCGGCCGTAAGCGCGATGCCGGGGCGCAGGCCGTATTCCTTGGCGAAGGTGGCCCCCGCATTCATCAGCGCGGTGTACTGGTCCTCGTCGTTGTAGAAGCCGTCGAGGTAGCGGTAGCCGGTGAGCTGAGCGACCTGCTCGCGGATGAGCTTCTGCTCATAGAAGCCGTCGCCCAGACGCTTCTGGATGGTGTCGGGGTCCAGGCCCAGCTTGTCGAGCAGGTAGCCGCTGCCAAGCCAATTGCGATAGTTGGCGAAGCGCGGATCGGTTTCGATCAAGTAGCCGCCGAGGCCGCCATGAATGGCGAACAGGCTTGCGGTGGGGATGGAGGTGTTCGGGGTGCTGGTGCGCACCACCATCGGTATGGCCTGGCTGGCGCCGATGCGGCTGGCGGCGCCTGCACCGCCAGCCGCATCGGCGCCGGTGCCCGAGGTCTTGACGACGCCGCCGACGTTGGCCGGAACTTCGACGATGGCGCCGAGGCGCGTGCCACCGTTCACGCTGCCGGTTCCGCCCGCCGTGCCACCCACGGCCACGCCGGTCGCCGACGCGGGCGCAGCACCGCTGGTTGCAAGGTAGTTGGACTCGTATCTGAAGCTGCCGACGTCGACTGTGCCGCTCGACGTGTTCGGGCCCAGCACGGTGAAGTTGTTGGGGCCCGTCCCTGGCTTGCTGGCCATGTAGCCGGTGACGAGCGTGGTGACGGTGGCGGTCCTGGTGCCTTGCGTGGCCTCGTTCTTGGCGCCGGGGGCATTGATGGTGCCGCCGGCGAGCACCTGGCTGTCGCGGTTGTGGAGGAAGCCGTTGATGTCGATGTTGCCACCGGCCACCATGCGCGCCGGATCGGTGTGCGTGGCGTAGTCGGTGGTTGCGTCGGTGGTGTCGTCCCAGATGCCCCACCCCGAGCCCACGACGACGACGGAGCCGTCGGCGTTGCGATGGAACACAAAGCGGCTGGCGTCGTCGCCCCAGGTGTCGCTGCGGTCCCAGAACTTGCCGTCCATGGTGGCAAGGCGGGAGGTGGTCGAATGCGTGACCTGCTGCCCCAGCTGGAGGTGAATGTCCCAGTTGTTGATGGCACCCATGGCGATGGCCATGCTGCCCAGCGATTCGAGGGTGGCGCTGTGGTTGTTGAGCGTGGCGCCCTGGCCCGTGGCATAGCGGTTGGCGTCCAGGGCGCCACCGATGAACATGTCGCCGGCACTGAAGATCAGCGCATGCTCGCGGTTGTTGATGGTGTTGGCCCCGATATCGAGACTTGAACGCGCGGCGATGGTGCCCGCTTTGGTCACGCCATTGACGGTCTCGGCGTCGTTGTTGAGCGTGCCGGCGGCGATAGAGATTGCATCGCCGTAGATGCGGCCCGTGCCGATGTTGTTGAGCGTGCCGGCATCGATCTGCGTGTTGCCCCTGCTGTCGATCAGTCCGCGGTTGGTCAAGGTGCCGGCAGCGTTGACGATCGTGTTCAGGCCCGACATCTCCGCATTGGCGGTGTTCTCGACGTTGTTGCCGCCGACGGTGAGCGTCTCGCCTGCGAGCAGCTTGCCGTTGTTGGTGAAGTCGCCGCTGGTGGTGTAGGTCAGGTTGCCGTTGGCGGCCACCTCGGCGTTGTTCACGATGTTCTGCGTCAGGGCAATGCTCAGGTCCTTGCCCGAGACGGCCTGGCCATCGCCGCTGAACCTGGCGGCATCGATCTTGAGGCTCTTGTCCGCCACCAGCGTGCCGTTGGTGTTGACCAGATTGAGCGTCTTGGCCGCATTCGAATCCTTGATCGCCAGCGTGTCGCCGGCGGAGATCAGGCCAGTGGTGTTGTCGACGCCGCCGCCGCTGGTGACGGTCGTGTTCACATCGGCGCGGATGGCTCCCGAGGTGTTGATCAGCGCACCGGTGTTGATGGCCACGCTCTTGCCCTCGATGCCCTGCTCGGTGCCCTGCGTGCTGGCGTTCGCCAGCGTGCCCGCATTCAGCGTTGTCGTCGCGAGCGAGCGGATCAGGCTGGCGGTGTTGTCGATGGCGCCGGCATCGATGCGCAGGTCGCCCATGGCCTGCGTCTGGCCGTCGCGGTTGTCGTAGCCGGCGCCGTTGGTGTTGATGATCACCGCGTCCTGGCCGAGCACCAGGCCGCCGGCGGCATTGGTGAAGGACTGAGTGCTGGCGCTCAGCGCATTCTTCGCACCTATGAAGCCGGCCGTGTTGTTCACGGCGCCGGTGCTCAACGTCAGGGTGTCGCCGCTGGTGATGCCGCCCTGCTTGTTGTCGTAGCTTGCGCCTGCGGTGTTGATGAGCGCCTGGCCGTTGGTGTCGATGCGCATCGCAGCGCCGGACTGGATCAGGCCGGCGGTGTTGGTGAGCACGCCCGATTTCAGGTCGACGCTCTGCGTCGCAGCCAGCGTGCCCTGCGTGTTGTTCAGCGCATTGCCGCGGGTGTCGACCGAAAGGCTGTTGCCGCCCACTTTGCCGCCGATGTTCACGAGCCCGCCGTTGGCCAGCACGACGTTGCCGCCGGCTTGCAGCTTGCCGGTGGTGTTGTCGGTGATGCCTGCGGTGGTGACGCGCAGGTCGCCGTTGACCGCCGCGGCGGTGCCGCGTGTGTTGTCGAGGCTGGCGGATTCGACGGTGGTGTTGCCGTTGGCAGCCAGGGTACCGTCGACGTTGGTCAGGGTACCGGCGACGGTCGCGCTGAGATCGCCGACTGCCGTGATGCGCCCTTCGGCGTTGTTGTTCAGGCTGCCGGCTTGGATGGTCGTGCTGCCGCCGGCGCCGATCTCGCCTTTGCTGCTGTTGTCCAGCATGCCGCCGACGGTGAGGCCGAGGTTCGAAGTCTCGGCCACGCGGATCGTGCCGGCCTGGTTGCTCAGGCTCCCCGCAGCAACGATGGTGTTGCCGTTGCTGGCGATGGTACCGGCGTTGTTGTTCAAGGCACCGACCACGGTAATGCGCGTATTCCCGGACTCGCCCTGGACGATCTTGCCGCTCTGGTTGCTCAAGGCACCGGCATCGATGGTGATCTGCTTGGCGTAGGTGCTGCCGCCGTCCTGGTTGAAGGCGCCCGCAAGGTTGACGACCAGCGCCCCGTTGCCGGTGATCTGGCCGTCGGCGCCGCTGTTGTAGCTGCCGCCGGCGATGGTCAGCGTGCCGCTGCCCGCGTGCTCGATCTTGCCGCCGGTGTTGGTGAAGCTCGCGGCCGAGAGGCTCAGGTCCTGGCCGTTGGTGGCGATGCGGCCTTGGGTGTTGTCGATGGCGCCCGAGGTGGCGATGGTGGTTGCGCCGGTGCCGGTCTGCACGATCTCGCCGCCGTTCGTATTGGCGATGTTCGACGCGCGGATGTCGAGCTGGCCCGCATTGAGGATGCCTGCGTCGTTGACCAGCGTCTGGCCAGGTTGTGCATTCGCCGCGACGCTCAGCGTGCCCGGCGAGAGGACCGTCGCACCGCTCGTGCTGACATTGCCCTGAGTGGCGGTCAGCGCGATGTTCGCCGCGCTGGTGGTGCTGGATGACAGGTCCATGCTCGCGCCCTGCAGCACGGCATCGCCCGCGGCAAGCTGGGTGCCTGTGGCCACCAGCGCGCCGGTGGTCGTCACGCGCAGATCGCCGGTGCTGCCGAGCTTGCCATCGGCCTGGATGCCGGCGCCCAATACCGCCTGTCCTGAGCTTGTCGAAGGGCTTTGCAGGCTGCCGGTAGTGATCGCAGTGTTGCGCCCGGCCGTGATGCTGCCGTCGTTGACGAGTGCATCGGCCACATCGATCGTGGTGTCGTTGCTGCCGCGCAAACTGCCGCTGTTGCTCAGGCTCCCCGCCTGGACCGACAGGTCCGTGGCCGCGCCGATCGTGCCCTCGGCATTGAGCACCTGGTTCGCCACCGTGAGCCGGGTGCCGGCGGTGGCCGACTGGATGCTGCCCTTGCTGTTGGTAAGCGACTGCGCGCCGAGGGCGACGCCCTGGTTGGCCAGCAGAGTGCCGGCGGTGTTGTTGACGGCGCCCGCGACGCTCCCCGTCAAGCTACCCGCAGCGGAGACGGTGCCGCGCGTGTTGTCGAGCGAGCCGCCGGCGCTCAAGCTCGCATCGCCATTGCTCTCGAGCTTGCCGTCCTGGTTGACCAGATCGCCGGTGGCGACGATGTTCAGGCTGCCTGCGCGCAGGCTCCCGCCGGTGTTGTCGAAGCGCTCGACATTGGCGCTGAAGCTGTTGCTGACGTTGACGCTGCCGCCCACGTTGCTGAAGCTCGGGCCGCTCGCGGCCAGGCTCGTCGTGGTGAGCGCGCCGCCGTTGTTGTTGACCTGCGGCGTCTGCAGCGCGATCGGGCCGCCCGCATAGATGCGCCCGCCATCGTTGAGGATGGAACCCGCGGCGGTAATGCTGCCGGGTGCGGGAGGCACGTAGGGTTGCGAAGGGGCTGTGCCGCCGCCGGTGGCGGTGCCGCCCCCATCGCCCGTGGTCGGCGTGCCGGGGACCGTGGTGCCGCCGGTGCCTGTTCCGCCTGTGCCCGCGCCGGGGCTGGGTTGCGAAGGCGCTTCGGGAATCGGCTCCGCGCCGATCACGCCGCCCGCGGTGTTGCTCAGGCTCGGCCCCGCCACCGTCAGGCCGACGCCGCTGGTCTGGCGGATGGTGCCGCCGCGGTTGTCGATATCGCCGCCTGCGCTCGCAAGTTCGACCCTCGGGCCTTCGAGGGTGCCGCCCGCGTTGCCGAGCGTGCCCTGCGTGGCGATCTTGAGTTCGCCGCCGCTGGCGATGCGGCCGCTGTTGGCCAGGCTGTCGGCGTATAGGTTGGCACCGGCCGTGGCCTGCAGGGTGCCGATGTTCTCCAGCCGCCCGGCCGCGGTGACGACGAGCTGACCGGCACCGGCCAGCGTGCCCGCGCCGTTCGCGGCCTGAATGGTGCCGGCATTGCGCGCACCGAGCCCGGCCTCGGTGCCGATCAGGGTGATCTTGCCGGCGTACATGCCGCCGAGCTGCGCGACGTCGAGCGCAAAGGTCGGCGTGGCGCCGGTCCCTGCGGTCGGGCTGATCTGCCCGTGATCGGCCGAGACCTGGTTGGCCCCGGTCACCACCTTGAGCTCGTTGGCCCAGAGGCCGGCGTTGACCTGCACGGCGCGCGCGAGGATCGCCGCGTAGTCAGTGCGGCTCAAATCGAGCCCGGCCCCATCGATGCTGATGGTGCCGCCGCGCACCACATAACTGTCGAGCCCGCCCTGCGCATTGAGCTGCGGCGTGCCGGTCGTGAGCGTCGCGCGGCTGGCGTTGACGAACCCGCCGCCGTCGACGGCGATGCCCGCCGGGTTGGCGATGATCACCTCGGCCCGCTGGCCGCCGACCTCCACGTAGCCGCGCAGTTGCGTCGGGTTGCCGCTCGTGATCTCGTTGAGGATGATGCGCGCGGGCCCTGTCGCGAGGTAGGGATTGCCTTGAACGAAGCCGCCGAGCTGCGTCTGCACATCGGTGCGGCTGTTGTTCAAGATGACGCCGTTGCGCTGAACGTCGAACTGGTTGAAGAGGTTGCGCGAGACGCCCGCCGCGGATGGCGTCTGGATGTTGACCAGGGGCACGCCGTTGGGTGCCACCAGCACCGTGGGCCGCAGGTTGGGCGCCACGCCCGGCGCACCGACGATCTGCGCCGGCGCCGGTGCAACGGCAAGCAGGCCAGCGAGGGCAGTCGCCACGACAGCCGAGGTCGCCCCCGTGGCCTTGCCCGCGCTCATGGCCGTTTCCTGCACGGCCATGCACATGCCGCGCGCGGCGCTAAAGACGATGCGGTGAAGGTGCTTGTTCATTCTTTTTACCTTGCGTGCTCAGAAACTGAAGTTCAGGTTGAATCCCCCGCTCGTCTTGGCCGTGCGATAGCCCTCGGGCTTGCTGATCGGCGCGCCGACGAAGAGGTCGTAGTTCAGGCCCTTCAGAGCGCCGCGCAGCCCGATCACGCCGCCGCTCAGGTGCCGCCCCGCCAACTGCTCGGTGGACAGGCCGCCCACGCGCCCGTAGTCGATGCCCAGGTAGAGCTCGGCGCCGCTCGCACCCAACGCCCAGCCGATGTCGTTGCGCAGCAGCCAGCCGCGCTCGCCCATCAGGCTCGATTCGCCGTCGAAGCCGCGCACGGTGTAGCGCCCGCCGATCGAGAAGCGGTCCTGCGGCGTGAGCGGCGTGCGGTTCCACTGGCCGCGCCACAGACCCGTGTAGCGCAGCTTCTGCGCGCCGAGCTCGAAGGGCGCGTTCAAGCCCAGTTCGGCAGTGACGAGCCTGAAGCGCGAGGTGCCTTCGCCGAAGGCTTCTTCGGGCGCCGGCAGCGCGCCGAAGGCACCGGTGCCGCGGCGGTACGCAAGGTTGGCGTCGAGCGTGGCCTGGCCGATGAACTCGCGGTGCGCGAGGCCCAGCTCCCAGCCGCCGGTCACGCGCCGCTGCACCTCGATCTCGGTGTCGTTGATGAAGTTGCGCGCACTGCGCCTGAAGCCGCGCAGGCCGAGCGTGGTCTTGCGGCGCTGGTCGCGGTAGATCAGGCGCGAGAGCTTGAGCTCGGCATTGCCCGACTCGCCGGCATAGACGTAGTCCTGGTCGGCGCCCTGCACGGTCTGGTGGTAGCGGTTGCGCGAAGCGGTGGCGCCGAAGAGCCAGTAGCCGTAGGGCACCGAGTAGTGCACGGTCTGCCCGCTGGTGCCCTGGCCGCTGTGGTTGAAGGCGTCGTGGTTCGCGCTGACGTAGAAGAGGTCGTTGAGTCCGAGCGGGTTGTCCCACGCGACGGTGGCGCCGGCCTGGGTCTTGCCGGTGGCCTTGGTGCCGCCGTCGTCCAGGCTGAGCGTGGTGCGCAGCGGGAAGCGCTGGCTGTACTTGACGACCAGGTCGCTGTCGCCGGGGCGCGCGCCGGCGGCCTTGGAGGGCTCGATCTGGATGTCGGCCTCGGCGGTCGGTGCGCGCTTGAGGTTTTCCAGGCCCTGCTCGATGTCGCGCAGGTTGAGCAGCTCGCCGGGGCGTGCAGGGATGGCGCTCGCGAGGCTGGTGCGCGCATCGCTGCCTTCAGCAAAGCGGATGGCGGCGATGCGCCCGGGGATCAGCGTGAGCGTCAGCGTGCCCTGGCTCAGGTCCTGCGGCGCCGCGAGCACGCGGGTGGTGACGTAGCCGCGCGCGACGGCGGCCTGCTGCAGCCGGGTCAGGACGATGTTGACGCCCTCGGTGCCGAGGCAGCGGCCCAGCGGGTCGTCGCTGCCGTCTTCACCGGCAGCGGACGAGAGGAGGCCCTGGAAGTCTTCGGCGAGCTCGCCGTCGAGCACGATGCGCTCGATACGAAAGCACGGGCTTTCGTCCTTGGCCAGGCGCCGGGTTTCGGGCGGCGCTGCGGGCTGCAGGCGGCTGTCGACCGCGCGTTCCTGCTGCTGGCGCAGCGCGCGTTCGCGCTCCTGCTGGCGCTGTTCTTCGACGAAGGGATTGGGCGCCGATGGCAGCGGCGCCGTCTGCGCTTGCGCCACTGCCGCCGCGGTGCCCAGCACCGTCATCGTCCAGGCATGGCGCCGCAAAAAAACGGCGCGCGTTTTCTCATGAGCCTGTGGCCCTCGACCTCCCCTGAATACCATCGCTGGCCCCGACACCTTCTTCTTGTTGAGGCGCGCATTCTGGCGGCCATGGTCGAGGCTTCAAGCTGCGTGGCAAGAATCTGCGCGCTTTCGTGACCGAATGCGCAGCGGCGGGATCCCGCGTGAAAGTTCGCTTAAGCCGTTCGTGTTATTGAACCAAGACTCCGCTCAGGGTCCGCCGCTTCGCGAAATGGTTGGTTCGCGAACGGCTATGCGAGCCCCGCGAGCCGCGTTGAAGACGATGTGATGGAAATTCTTGTTCATTCTCATGGCGTGCCTTGCCGAGGGCTCACTCACGAATTCCCATTCCATATCGAGCGATCGGCTCCAAGATTTCTCCTAAATGTGAATGATAATGATTTCTATTTGTACTACTGAGATAGAAATTGTTGAACGTCAGACTCACACCCATTGCCACAGCCAAAACCCACCGGTCGCCAAAATCTGCCTCTGCACCCCCTTTCAAGCGCTCGACGCTGAGTCTGCACACCGGCGCGACGCTGCTCGTTCTATGGGCCGCCGCCCAGGGCGGCCGCGCCGAGGCGCAAGAGCCCACGAGCGAACAAAAAGCGCTGCCGGTCGTGACCGTGACCGCGTCGCAGGACGACACGTCCCAGCACCTCGATACGAAGGTAAGCAGCGGCGCCCTCGGCGCGCGGACGCAACTTGAAACGCCCTTCTCCACCACTGTGGTCAGGAACGATGACCTGGCGGAACGCCAGGTATCGAAGCTGGGCGACGTGTTCGCCCTCGACGCCTCGGTCTCCGACAACAGCGGCGCCTACAGCAGTTGGGCCAGCTACATCACGGTCCGGGGCCTGCCGCTGGATTGGCAGAACGCCTATCGGATCGACGGCAAGCCCTTCCTCAGCTATGCCATCACCCTGCCCTACGAGCACTTCGAGCAGATCGAATTGCTCAAGGGCTCGTCCGGCTTCATGTACGGCTTCGGATCGCCGGGCGGCATCGTGAACTACGTGTCCAAGAGGCCGACCGATCGGCCGGTGAGGAGCATCGAGGTCGGCTACAAGTCCGACAGCGTGTGGAGCGAGCACGTCGACCTCGGCGGGCGCTTCGGCGCCGACGACCGCTTCGGCTACCGGCTCAACGCCACGCACGAGGAAGGCAAGACCTTCAACGACGGCGGCATCCGCCGCGATTCCGTGTCGCTGGCGCTCGATGCCAGGCTGACGCGCGACCTGAGCTGGAATTTCGACGCGCTGTACCAGAAGCGCAACTCCACGGACCAGACCCCGTCGATCTTCACCGGCAGCTATGTCGGGGCACAGCTGCCCACCGCAATCCGAGGCGACAACCAGCGCCTCGTGGGGCCCGGACAGCACCTCGACACCGATCTGAAGCTCTACTCGACCGGGCTCCAGTACAAGCTGTCACCCGATTGGACGCTGAGCACCAGCTACAGCCACAGCACGGCCACACGCAGTCGCAACGAGGGCATCGCCTACCTGCTGGATCCGAGCGGCAACTACAACGACTTCCGCTCCGACAGCAGCGAGGGCCATCGCTTCGACCAATGGCAGGCGATGGCGCAAGGCGTGTTGCGCACGGGTGCCATCGAACACCAGCTAACCCTGGGCGCGTCCTGGCAGAAGCAGACCAACGACTACAGCAGCAACAGCGTCTACCAGCAGATCGGCACCGGCAACCTCCATACACAGAACACCAACGGCTATGCCAGCGTGACCGACTTCTCGGTCTACCGCGACAGCGACATCACGCAGCGCGCGATCTTCGCCAGCGACACCGTGAAGCTGTCGGACCAGTGGTCCGCGCTGCTTGGCCTGCGCAGCACCAACTACGAGCAGAACAGCTACAGCATCGCCGGCGCCAGGTCTTCGCAATACACCAAGAGCGGCGTGGTGACGCCCACGCTGGCGCTGATGTTCAAGCCGGCGCCGGACACGACGCTCTATACCAGCTATGTCGAATCCCTCGAGCAAGGCGCTTCGGTGGGCATCACCTATGCCAACTACCGTGACCTCCTGAATCCGCTCAAGAGCAAGCAGTACGAACTGGGCATCAAGACCCAGCGCGAACGCTGGAGCGCCACGGCCGCCCTGTTCCGCATCGAACGCGGAGCCGAATACGCGAACAGCCAGAACGTCCTCGTGCAAGACGGGCAGTCCATCTACCAAGGCCTCGAACTGGGCGCCTCCACCCGCCTGGGATCGCAATGGCAGCTCGGCGGCAACCTGATGTTCCTCGACACCTCCTACCAGCGCGGCAGCGACTTTGTCGGCAACCGCGTGGCGGGTGCGCCGAACTTCGTGGCGACGGCGCAGCTGTCCTATGCGGTGCCGCAGGTGCCGGGTCTCAAGCTGTCGGCAGACGCGAAGTACACGGGCGGCACCATGCTCAACGCCTCGAACCAGCTGAAACTCGCCGGCTACACGGTCGCGAACATCGGCGCGAGCTACGCGACACGCATTGGCGGCCACGACACGACCTTCCGGGTGGCGGTCAACAACCTGACCAACAAGCGCTACTGGGAATACCAGTATGCGAACTACATCAAGCCCGGTGACCCGCGCACCCTCAGCTTGAGCGCCAAGCTGGATTTCTAGGCGTAGTGGCGGGGGGCTCAGCCGATGCCCCGCACCGACCCCGTCAGCGACCGCGCGCATTGCAGCAGCGTCGGGCCGAGCTTGCGCACGGCGTCATCCATCGTCCAGCGGCTCGTGGGCGCCACCACATGCACGGCCGCCACGGGCCGGCCGTTGCTGCCCAGCACGGGCGCCGCCACGGTCATGTCGCCGAGGAAGAGCTCCTCGCTGTTGGTGGCGAAACCCTGCAGCCTCGCCTGGCGCAGCGCCTCCAGGATGTCCTCGACCGCGGTGCGGGTGTGGATGGTGTGGGCCACGCGATCCGAGGCCTCGATCAGCGCCAGCGCCTCGCTCTCCGGAAGCGCGCTCAGGTAGGCGCGCCCGGAGGCCGTGCAGAACATCGGGATCCGACTGCCGATCGGCATGTGGACGGGCACGAACTGCGCGCTGACGAAGCGGGCGACGTAGACCATGTCGAGCCCGTCCGGCTCCGTGAGGTTGGAGGTTTCCGTGGTGACCTTGGTCAGCTCCGACAGGAAGGGGTTGGCCAGGTCGATCAGCGGATCGGCCGCCAGGTAGTTGAAGCCTATTTCCATCACGCGCGGCGTGAGCTGGTAGCGCCGCGTCTGGGGATGCTTGCGCACATAGCCCAGCCGCTCCAGCGTGAAGACCATGCGCTGCGCCGAACTCTTGTTGATGTCCGTGGCTGCGGCCACTTCCGCCAGCGTCATGGTGCGCCGCCGTGCACTGAAGGCGCGCAGGACCGCCAGCCCTTTTTCCAGCGACTGGTTGAAAAGCAGGCTGCTGCTGTCGTCGGGGGCGGATTTCAGTGGGGCGTCCATCGCAGAAGAGTATAGCGACCCCATTCGAAAGAATCGACTATCGATTCATATGATTCGACTAGTGGTTTTCATCAATTGATATGAGGTTCTTAAGAATCGAATATTGGCACGCATGTTGCATCGCATGAAGGCCGGGCTGTTCCGGCCCGCCCATTTGCATCTTCCTCAAGGAGTCCACATGAATCCCTTCGTTCGCCGCTTTCATCGCTTTGCCGCGGGTCTGTTCGCTGCAGGTGTCGTTTCGCTCGCCTGCGCCCAGGGCGCCTCGCCGACCTACAACGTGGGCGCCACGGCCACCGGCGTGCCCTTCACCTTCCTGGACGTGAAGACCAACACCATCCAGGGGATGATGGTGGACACCGTCACCGCCGTCGGCAAGGCGGGCGGCTTCGGGGTCAACGTGCAGCAGACGGTGTTCTCGGCGCTCATTCCCTCGCTCACCTCGAACAAGATCGACATCGTCTCGGCGGCCATGCTGAAGACGGCCGCGCGCCAGCAGGTGGTGGACTTCAGCGATCCGGTCTATTCCTATGGCGAAGGCCTGATCGTCAAGAGCGAGGACACGCGGGCCTATACCTCGCTGGACGAGCTCAAGGGCGAGGTGGTCGGCGCGCAGGTCGGCACGGTCTTCATCGACATGCTCACCAAGAAGGGCATCTTCAAGGAGGTGCGCAGCTACGACTCGGTGGCCGACATGACGCGCGATCTCGCGCTGGGGCGCATCAAGGCGGGCCTGGGCGACCAGCCCATCATCGCCTACCAGCTGCGGCAGAACACCTTCACCGGCGTGAAGCTGGTGGACAGCTACAAGCCGGTCAACGTCGGCGACGTGTGCCTGGTGGTGCGCAAGGGCGACACCGAGACGCTGGCCCGGATCAACAAGGCCATCGCGGCGATCAAGGCTGACGGCACCTTGCAGAAGATCGTGCAGAAGTGGGGCATCTAGTGCCCGCGTCCTTCCTCCAGCACGCCCGCGACTTCCTCCCGATCCTGCTGCAGGGCGCGGTCGTCACGGTGCAGGTGACCGTCCTCTCCTTTCTGCTCAGCAGCGTGCTCGGCCTGGCGCTGGCGCTGATGAAACTGTCGCCGGTGCGCGCCCTGTCCTGGACCGGAACGGCGGTGATCAACCTGATCCGCGGCCTGCCGATCATCGTGCAGCTCTTCTACATCTACTTCGTGCTGCCCGAGTTCGGCGTGCAGCTCACGGCCTTCCAGGCCGGCGTGATCGGGCTGGGCATCGCCTACTCGGCCTACCAGGCCGAGAACTTCCGCGGCGGCATCGAGGCCGTCGACGCGGGCCAGCGCGAGGCCGCGCAGGCCATGGGCATGCGCTCCGCGATGATCATGCGCCGCGTGATCCTGCCGCAGGCCTTTCGCATCGCGCTGCCGCCCTACGGCAACACGCTGGTCATGATGCTCAAGGACTCCTCGCTGGTCTCCACCATCACTGTGGCCGAGATGACGCGCGCCGGCCAGCTGATCGCGTCCTCGACCTTCCAGAACATGACGGTCTACACGCTGGTCGCCCTACTCTACCTGATCATGAGCCTGCCGCTGGTCTACGGCCTTCGCCGGCTGGAGCGCCGTCTCGGCGCCGGGAGGAAAGCATGATCCGCGTCACCGAACTGGAGAAGCGCTTCGGCCAGCACCGCGTGCTGCAGGGCGTCAGCCTGCACGTCGATGCCGGCGAGGTGGTGTGCCTGATCGGCCCCTCGGGCTCGGGCAAGTCCACGGTGCTTCGCTGCATCAACGGGCTGGAGTCGTACGAAGGCGGAGAGGTGCGCGCCTTCGGCGAACGCGTCGACCGCGGCAGCAAGAACATCCACAAATTGCGCAGCCGCATGGGCATGGTGTTCCAGCGCTTCAACCTGTTCCCGCACCGCACGGTGCTGCAGAACGTGATGGAAGGCCCGGTCTACGTCCTGCGCGAAAACCCCGCGCAGGCGCGCAACGAGGCGATGGCGCTCCTGGCCAAGGTCGGGCTGGCCGAGAAGGCGCAGGCCTACCCGGCCCAGCTCTCGGGCGGCCAGCAGCAGCGCGTGGCGATCGCCCGCGCGCTGGCGATGAAGCCCGAAGCCATGCTGTTCGACGAGCCCACCTCGGCGCTCGATCCGGAACTGGTCGGCGACGTGCTCGCCGTGATGCGCGCGCTCGCGGGCGAAGGCATGACGATGATCGTGGTCACGCACGAGATGGGCTTCGCGCGCGAGGTGGCGGACCGCGTCTGCTTCCTGCACAGCGGCAGCATCGTCGAGGAAGGCCCGGCGGCGCAGGTGCTGGGCGCGCCGCGGCAGCCGCGCACGCAGGACTTCCTGCGGCGCGTGCTGCACCCGTCGGCCGCACCCGCGGAGGTTTTGCAGTGACGGACAACCGGTTCGCATCGGGCCAACAGCTTCCACCTTCGCTCTGGGCCGCCACCGCGCCAGCCGCGCCGCCGACGCCGCGGCTCACGGAATCGCACAAGACCGACGTGCTCGTCGTCGGCGGCGGCTTCACCGGCCTGTCGACGGCGCTGCACTTGGCCGAGGCCGGCGCGCAGGTTTGCGTGCTCGAAAGCCATGAGCCGGGCTGGGGCGCCTCCGGGCGCAACGGCGGGCAGGTCAACCCGACGCTCAAGCACGATCCCGACGACCTGGTGCGTCTGTATGGCGTCGAGCGCGCGGAGCCCTTGATCGACGCCGTGTCACGATCGGCCGACCTCGTGTTCGAGCTGATCGCACGTCACGGCATCGACTGCCAGCCGGTGCGCAGCGGCTGGGTGCAGGCCGCGTACTCTGAGCGGGCGGTGGCCGGCCTGCACGCCCGTGCCGCGCAGTGGTCACGGCGCGGCGTGACAACGGAGCTGCTGGACCGCGCCGGCGTCGCCGCCCGCCTCGGCACCGAAGCCTTTGCCGGCGGCTGGCTCGACGGACGCGCCGGGGGCATCCAGCCGCTGGCCTATACGCGCGGCCTGGTGCGCGCCGCCCAAAGTCTGGGCGCGGCGGTGCACGGCGAAACGCAGGTGACGGGGCTCGAGCGCCGCGGCGCGCTCTGGCATGCGAGCACGTCGACGGGCGCCACCGTCACAGCCGACCAGGTGGTGCTGGCGACCAACGGCTACACGGGCCCGCTGTGGCCCGGCCTCGCGCGCACCATCCTGGCCGCGAACAGCTTCATCGTCGCCACGCAGCCGATCGAAGGTGCTGCCGCCGACAAGATCCTCCCGCGCGGCGAAACGGCATCGACCTCGCAGCGCCTGCTGCTTTACTTCCGCAAGGATGCGCAGGGGCGGCTCCTGATGGGCGGGCGCGGCCACTTCGCCGATCCGCGCGGGCCGCAGGATTTCGCGCACCTGGAGCGCTCGCTCGAGCTGCTCTTTCCCCAGCTGGGGCCGCTGCGCTACGAGTACCGCTGGGCCGGCCGCATCGCGGTCACGCGCGACTTCATGCCGCACGTGCACACGCCGGCGCCGGGCGTCACGATGGCGCTCGGCTACAGCGGGCGCGGCATTGCGCTGGCGACCAGCATGGGCCGGCATCTGGCCGCGCGCCTGACCGGCGACAGCAGCAGCTTCCCCTACCCGGTGACGCCGATGCAGGCCATACCGCTGCACGGCCTCCAGCGCTTCTACGTGGCGGCAGGCGTCGCCTGGTACAGCCTGCTGGACCGGCTCTCCTAGGGCGCGTGCGCCGCCGCGAGGCAGGCCTGGAAGGCCAGCACCGCGCGCGAAGGCTTGGGCGAGCGCCGCAGCACGCTGACGAAGCGGCAGCTGTAGTTGAAACGCGCCGGCAGCACGGCCTTCATGAGGCCGCGCTGCTCGAAGGCCTGCGCATAGTGATCGGGCAGGAAGCCGAGAAAGCGCCCCGAGAGAATCAAGGTCGCGATCGCCTCCTGGTCGAAGCCGGTGGCCTTGCGCGTGAGCTTCGCGCGATGGCTGAGCTGCATGTTGGGCGAGTGGTAGCCGAGCCCGGCGAAGTGATGCTCGCGCAGCCGCGCCCAGTTCAGCTTCGCGTGGCTGCTGTCGAAGAGCGGATGCCCCGCGCCGCAGTACAGCAGCATGGTCTCGTCGAACAGATCCGCGTAGACCAGGCTCTTCGACGTACGGTGCGCCGGAATGATGCCGATCTGGAACTTGCCCTCCAGCACGCCCTGCTCGATGGCGTTGATGGACCCCACGTGCACGCTCAGGCTCACCTCGGGCGCGAGCTGCGTGAAGCGGGCGATGGCCTCGCTGATGCGCGCCTGCGGGTTGCTCGCCGTCTTGTCGAACAGCGCCACCTCGAGTTGCCCGCCCATGCGGTTGTGGATGTCGTCGATGCTGCCGCGGAAGGCGTCGACCGAGGCCAAGAGGCGCAGGGTCTCGTCGTAGACGCGCTGGCCCTCGGCGGTGAGCGAGAAGCCGGCCCGCCCGCGCCGGCACAGCACCAGGCCGAGCCGGGTTTCGAGATCCTTCACATGCCGGCTCACGGTGGAGGTGCCGATGTTGAGCTCCAGCTCGGCGGCCGCCATGCCGCCGCACTCGACCACGCTCTTGAACACCTTGAGCAGGCGCAGGTCCATGTCGCTCAGCTGGCCGAGCACGGCGCGGCTCCTGGCGGCGCTTTCGCGCGGCGGTTTTACTTGCATGGATCGTCAAGTGAAGATTGATATTGCGCCATTCTCCACACTGAAGGCCGTGCGAACAATCGACGCATTCCCATCACCTCCGGAAGCGCCCATGAGCACCGCATCGACCGCCCTCGAACCGAACCCTGCCCTGCGCACCGACGCCGCCTGGCTCGACGCGCACTGGATGCCCTATACCGGCAACCGCAACTTCAAGGCCGACCCGCGCATGATCGTGGAGGCCACGGGCGCCTATTTCACCGACGGCGACGGCCGCAAGATCTTCGACGGCCTCTCGGGCCTGTGGTGTTCGGGCCTGGGCCACGGCCGCCCCGAGATCACCGAGGCCGTGAGCCGCCAGATCGCCAAGCTCGACTACGCGCCGGCCTTCCAGCATGGCCACCCGCTCTCCTTCGAACTCGCCAACAAGCTCAAGGAACTCACGCCCGCCGGGCTCGACTACGTGTTCTTCACCGGCTCGGGTTCCGAGGCCGCGGACACCTCGCTCAAGATGGCGCGCGCCTACTGGCGCACCAAGGGCCTCGCCGGCAAGACGCGGCTGATCGGCCGCGAGAAGGGCTACCACGGCGTCAACTTCGGCGGCATCTCGGTCGGCGGCATCGGTGCCAACCGCAAGCTCTTCGGCCAGGGCGTGGAGGCGGATCATCTGCCGCACACGCAGCTCGCATCCAACGCCTTCTCGCGCGGCATGCCCGAACACGGCGCCGAACTGGCCGAGCGCCTGCTCGATCTGATCGCGCTGCACGATGCATCGAACATCGCGGCCGTGATCGTCGAGCCCTTCGCGGGCTCGGCCGGCGTGGTGATCCCGCCGCGCGGCTACCTGCAGCGGCTGCGCGAGATCTGCACCGCCCACAACATCCTCTTGATCTTCGACGAGGTCATCACCGGCTTCGGCCGCTGCGGCGCGCTCACCGGCGCGGATGCCTTCGGCGTGGTGCCGGACATCATGAACGTGGCCAAGCAGGTCACCAACGGCGCACAGCCACTGGGCGCGGTGATTGCGAGCAAGGAGATCTACGACACCTTCATGGCGGCCGGCGGCCCCGACTACATGCTCGAGTTCCCGCACGGCTACACCTACTCGGCGCATCCGGTCGCCTGCGCCGCCGGCATCGCCGCGCTCGACGTTCTGCAGAAGGAAGACATGCCCGGCCGCGCGAAGGCGCTGGCGCCGCATTTCGAGAACGCCGTGCACAGCCTCAAGGGCAGCAAGCACGTGGCCGACATCCGCAACTTCGGGCTGGCTGCCGGCCTCACGATCGCCCCCCTGCCCGGCGAGCCGGGACGCCGCCCCTACGAGATCGCGATGAACTGCTGGAAGAAGGGCTTCTACGTGCGCTACGGCGGCGACACCATCCAGCTCGCGCCGCCCTTCATCGCCGAGAAGGCCGAGATCGACCGCCTGGTCAATGCGCTGGGCGACGCGCTCGCGGAGACCGCCTGATCCGGCCGCGCGCTTCGCTCAAGGCAGCACCACGGTGCTTTGAGCCCGCGCGATTCTCCGGTCCGCGTCGCGCTGCAACAGGAAGCGCTGGGCCACCAGGCTGTTGGCCGCGCCGGTCACCGCGGTCACGAAGCCGGCCTGGTTGCCATAGAGCGATTCGATCGATGGCCGCGTGTCGCCGGCCGCGATGCGCGCCGCTTCGGTCTTGTGGAAGGGGATGAAGCTGCCCGACAGGTTCACCAGATCGACGATGCCCGGCGTGGCCACGTAGTTGAACTCGAGGCTGGTGCCCAGCGGCGCCTGCACGTCGACGTTGCGGATGCCGGCCTTGGTGAGGCCGGTGCCCGGATCGACCTGCGGTACCAGGATCGCGTAGTCCTTGCCCATGTATGAGGGTGGAACCACCGTCGGGATGCCGGACTCGTCCTGCGGCCTGTACTGCGGGCCGTAGTCGAGCAGCGGAAAGCCGTTGTAGCGCGCCAGATAGTTGAAGGCCGGAATCGCCGTCGGCGCGCCGCCGCCCGCGAGCGGCCAGGTGGCGCCCGCGATGGTCGGGAACACCAGCTGGTCGGGCCGCACCAGCGTGCCGTCGGCGAGCTTCGGCACCTGGCTCGCGGGCGGGGCGAGATTCTTGACGACCCAATCCTCCAAGTCGATGAACAAGGCGCGGAAGGTATCGGCGTGGTCCGTCATCGACCCGATCGGATACACCGCCGAGGTCGGACTGAAATTGATTCCGCTCGCCAGGCTTCCCGTGCCGCTGCCGTGCTGCGTGCTCGCGTAGTAGTAGATGCGCGCATTCGCTGGTTGGACGAGGTCCGAGGCACCCAGGGCATCGGTCAACACCGGCGAGCCTTGCAATTGCCAGAACTCCGTGCCCGACAGGCCGAGGAAGAATTTCGGACAGGTGGCGGTCTCGGTGCAGCGCTTCATCACGCCGCCCGTGCGGCCCGAGATCGCGTCGGCGTAGTCGGCCGCCAGTGCGCGCGGCGCGGTCTGGCCGAAGGCACGGTGATCGGTGCGCAAGCCTCCGCCGCCGCCCGGCACCGCGAAACGCGTGTTGATGTTGGTCTGGCGCGCCGCGACATGGGCGTAGATGCCCTCGAAGACCTGCCCGCCGTCGAGCCGCTGATTGAAACCCAGGTGCAGGAAGGTCTTCATCGCATTGCCCGATTGCGAGGTGCCCTGCCCGATCGCATGGCGGATCTTGCCGGCGATCGGATTCGGGGTGCCGGCCGAATCGGCTTGCTGGCTCCTGAAGAAGGCGATCGTGTCGCGCAGCGCCGCGAGGCCGACACCCATCACCTTGGGATCCTTCGCGACGTACTGGAGCTCGTAAAGCGTGTTCGGCTGAAAGCCGCCCTTCAGACAGATGCGCGCGGGATCCGCCGTGCCCGGGAACGGGTTGTCCGTGGCGTTGCAGCTCGCGAACTTCCAGTCCGCGGCGGGGATCGCAATGCGCGGGTCGGTCTCGTTCACGCGGCGCGTCAGCAGATAGCCGGGCTGCGTGTTGTCGAGGCTCGCGGGCGCATACGCAATCATCGTGCCGTTGAAGACGCCGCCCGGCAGGCTGAGCGAAGGCGCGGCGGCCGAGGTCAGCAGCTCGGTGGCGTACGGCCCCGTGATCGACGAACCGTCCTTGTTCTTCGCGACCGGCACCGTGACCGTCAAGCGCTGCGGCGAGCTCTTCGGAACGTCGCCTTGCCAGGCCGAGAACATCCACACGTAGCCGCGCTCGAAGAACACCGCATCGCTGGGATTCGCCGCGAGATTCGGCATCGTCAGGATGTTGCCGCGGTTCGGCGCGTCGTAGCGCAGCACGCCGCTGGCCTTGCTCATGTCCTTCGGCTTGAGCATCACGAAATCGGCGCTGTACTCGACCATGCCGCGCGCATTGACCGGCGCGAGATCGAGGTCCTGGATCACGGCATTCTTCGGGTCCTTCGGATCGACTTCGCCGCTGATCGTGCCGGTCAGCTGTTCGTAGGCGCCGACGCTGCCGAAGCTGCCCGGCATGTCGGTGGTGGCGCTGATCGTCAGCTTCATCTGCGCCGCCGCGGGTGCGGACGCAGGGGGCGCAACGATGCCGCCACCACCACCGCCGCCGCCACCGCAGGCCAGCGTCATCAGTGCCGCAAGCGCGGCTGCGCACAGGACGCGGCAGCGTCCATTGATTCTCATCTGCATTTTTGTCTCCTCGGCTGCCTCTTCGGACAGCGACGCTTACTCGGCCTCGATGCCCGCCGCCTTGACGATGCGCCCCCACTTCTGCGATTCGCCGTGCTGGAACTTCGCGAGCTCCTCGGGCGAGGTGGTGAACACTTCGGTACCGCTCGGCTCGTAGAACGCGGTCTTCGCAGCCTCGCTCTTCGCCGCCTTGACCAGCAGTTCGTTGAGCCGCTTGACCACCGCCGGCGACGTCTTCGCGGGCGCATAGGCCGCGAACCAGTAGCCCATCTCGTAGCCCTTGACGCCGGCTTCCGCGATGGTCGGCACCTCCGGTGCCAGCGGCGAGCGCTGGGCGCCCGAGACGCCGAGCGCGCGCAGCTTGCCGGCCTTGACCTGCGGCAGGCCGGTCGCGGTGTCGGTGATCATCATGTCGATCTGGCCGCCCAAGAGGTCGGTCACCGCGAGCGGGTTGCTCTTGTAGGGCACATGCAGCAGCTTGATGCCGGCCAACTGCTGCAGCAGTTCGCCGGCCATGCGGCTCGAGGAGCTGCCGCTGCCGAAGCTCAGCTTGCCGGGCTCCTTCTTCGCGAGCGCGACGAACTCGGCCACCGTCTTGGCCGGCGAGTTCGGATTCACCACCATGATCTGGCCGCCCTTGCCCAAAGCGGCGATCGGGCTGAAGTCCTTCACCGGGTCGTAGGGCAGCTTCTTGAACAGGTGCTCGTTGGCGGCGTGCGTGGTGTTGGTGGTGATCAGCACCGTGTAGCCGTCGGGCAGCGCTTTCGCAACCTGCTGCGAGGCGATGAAGCCGCTGGCGCCGGCCTTGTTGTCGATCACCACCGGTTGCTTGGTTTCCGCCGTCACGCCATTGCCGAGCGCACGCGCGATCTGGTCGGTCGCGCTGCCTGCGGCAAAAGGCACGACGAAGCTGATGGGCTTGTCGGGGTAGGTCTGCGCCGCTGCGGCGCCGGCGCCCAGCAGCGCGGCGAAGGCCAGCGCGAGGGGTCGAATGCGAATCATGGTGATGTCTCCTGGATGAATGAATAAGCGAAGCGAAAGATCAGGCATCGGCCGGGCCGATCAGCAGATGCGCCAGCGAGGCAGGCACCTCGATGGACATGTCCAGCAACAGGAAGGACAGCGCCTTGCCGTGCGCATCGAGGTTCAGCGCATCGTTGACGCCGCCGTCCAGCACATCGTCGAGCACGAAGTTCATCGCGTGCAGCTTCGGCAGCAGGAAGCGCTGCACGCGGCTCGGTTGCCGGTGGCCGAACTGCGCGGCCACGGCCTCGGGCGTGAGCTGTGCCACCAGCAAGGGATAGAGCTCCGGATGCCAGGCGATCACGCTGATGTTGGAGCGGTTGCCCTTGTCGCCGGTGCGGCCGTGGGCGGCGCGGAAGAGCGCGACCTTGTGCACCTGTGTCATGCCGCCTCCACGATCTCGAAGCGCACCGGCACCTGCTCCCGCGGCAACAGGCAGGAGCGCGTGTTGAGCCGCGGCGTGAGCGCCGTGCGCACGCCGCCGCCGCCGGCCGGGCCGCAGGTGTAGAGCGCCATCACCTCGCGCGTGAGCCGCTCGGCCTCGCCGCGCTCCTCGTGCGTCGCGGCCACGCGCAGCCGCACGTCGCGCGCGCCGCTCTCGGGCATCGCGTCCAGCATGCGGCCGGCGTCGTCCGCGAAGATGCTGATCGCGCCGATCAGGTCGACCCGCAGCGCGAGGCCCGCGAGCCGCTTGCGCAGGATGTCGGCGGCCAGCCGTGCCCGCGCCTCGGCGCGTGCGCCGGCGTAGGAGATCTCGCCTTCGGCCAGCCAGCCGCCTTCGTAGCAGACGTTGACCTTGTAGTCGGCGGGCCGCGCATGGCCGCGCACGCCGGAGAGCGCGACGCGCTCGGGCCCGACGGCGCTCACCTCGGCGTCGCCGATGTCGGCCACCACGTCGGGCGTCAGGTAGGCAGCCGGGTCGTGCACCTCGTACAGCAGCTGCTCCTTGACCGTGGCCTCGCTGAGCAGGCCGCCCGTGGCATCGGCCTTGCCGATGATGCAGAGGCCGTCTGCGTCGATCTCGGCGATCGGAAAACCGATCGCCTCCAGGCCCGGCACCTCCTTGTAGCCCGGATCGGCAAAGTAGCCGCCGCAGACCTGCGCGCCGCATTCGAGCAGATGGCCGGCCATGGTGGCGCGTGCGAGCCGGTCCCAGTCGTCGGAACGCCAGCCGAAGTGCGACATGGCCGGCCCCACCGTCAGCGACGGATCGGCAACGCGCCCGCACACCACGATCTGCGCGCCGGCATCGAGCGCGGCGGCGATCGGCTCGGCGCCGATGTAGGCGTTGGCGCTGACCAGGCGCATCCGGTCCATCTCGGCACCCAGCTGTTCGCGCAGCAGCGCGCGCTGCGCGGGCGCCGACAGATCGTCGCCTTCCACCACCGCAATGCGCGGCGCGGCAACGCCGAGCTCGCGCGCCATGCGGGCGATGTGGCGGGCGGCGGCGCGCGGGTTCGCAGCACCGAAGTTGCTGACGATGCGGATGCCGTGCGCCAGGCAGCGTGCGAGCACCGGACGCAGCATCGCGTCGAGCAGCGGCTCGTAGCCCGCTTCCGGATCGGCGCGCCGGCGCAGCTGCGCCAGCGCGAGCGTCCGCTCGGCCAGGGTTTCGAAGATCAGGAAAGCGCGCTGCTCCGAGGGGCCGTGCTGCATGCGCGCGATCAGCGTGTCCACCACCGGTCCGGCGGCATCGGTGCGGTCGCCCGAAAAGCCGGCCGCACAGCCGACCAGCAAGGGGGAAGCGGGCAAGTTGCTCATGTCTCCGATCTCGTCATGCGGTGAATGTAGGTTTTAGGGCCTCATCCGTACAATCGAAAGTTTGGATGGATTCATTCACTATTCGAATCAATGGCATCCGCCGACCTTTCCACCCGCCAGCTGCGCGCCTTTCTCGCGCTGGCCGATCTGCGCCACTTCACGCGGGCTGCAGAGGCCTGCCATCTCTCCCAGCCGGCCTTCAGCACCTTGGTCCGCGCGCTCGAGGAATCGGTGGGCACGCGCCTGTTCGACCGCAACACGCGCAGCGTGCAGCTCACGCCCGAGGGCCGGCTGTTCGAACCTTCTGCGCGCCGCCTGCTCGCCGACATGGGCCGTGCGCTCGCCGACCTGGGCGACCACGTGGAGCGGCGCAAGGGGCGCGTGCATGTCGCGGCGCTGCCCTCGCTCGCGGCCGGCTGGCTGCCGGCGCTGTTCGCGGAGTTCCGCCAGACCTGGCCGGGAATCGAGCTCGCATTGAGCGATCAGCTGTCCGATGCCTGCATCGACCTGGTGCGCGGCGGCCAGGCCGATTTCGCGCTGGCGTCGGGCAGCACGCGCGTCGCGGATGCGGCCGAGCTGCGCATGCGCGTGCTGTGCACCGATCGCTTTCACCTCGTGTGCCGAGCCGACCACCCGCTGGCTTCCGAGCCGCGGCTCACGCTGCGCAAGCTGGCGCCCTGGCCCTTCATCCACATGACGCGCAACAGCAGCGTGCGGCAGGCGCTCGAAGCCGCGCTGCATCCGCTGGCCATGAACACCGTGCTCGAGGTCGAGCAGCTCGCCACCGTGATGGGCATGGTCGAGGCCGGGCTCGGCATCAGCGTCGTCCCGACGCTCACGCTCTACCAGTTCCGGCGCGAGACGATCGCCACCCGGCCGCTTCCGATGCCCCAGCTCACGCGCCGGATCTACCTCGTGCAACGCCGCGAGGGCAGCTTGTCCGCGGCGGCACGGGCGCTGCACGACATGGTGGTGGCGCGACTGGGGTCGCTGTCGGTCTAGCAAGGCGATCTCTTTCTACAACCGCCTACGCAAATGCCAGGCAGAAGGCGCTAGGTTTGGTTCATGGACCCCTGGCAACCGAACTTCAGCTGGATCACCGAGCTGCTCGCCGTCGGCGGCAGCTTCCCCTACGACTGCGCGGAGCGGCTCGCGCGCGAGCATCGCATCCAGGCCGTGATCGACCTGCGCGGCGAAGCGATCCCCGATCCGCACGTGCTGCGCCGGCACGGCATCGCGCTGCTGCACCTGCCCACCGAGGACATGTGCGGCGTACGGATGGCAGATGTCGAGCACGGCATCCGCTTCGCGAACGAGTTTCTCGACGCGGGGCAGCGCGTGCTCGTCCATTGCGAGTACGGCATCGGCCGCTCCGCCACGCTGGCGCTGTGCCTGCTGGTGCACCGCGGCCATGCGCCGCTCGAGGCGCTCGAACTGATGAAGAGGCAGCGCCCCGTGGTGGCGCCCTCGCCGCCGCAGTTCGCATGCTGGTCGGCGTGGCTCGACGACTATCGCTTCTCCCGCGACGACGTCGACTGGCGCTTGCCGAGCTTCGACGATTTCAAGACCCTGGCCTACGGCCATCGGCCTCGCTGACAGGCAAAAAAAGGCCCGCACGAAGCGGGCCGAATGATTGCAGTCAGCAATCCCCCAGAGAACCTGGGTCGCAGTGTCGGCGCAAACGGCCCGGGTACCGCGTGAAGGATTCGGCAAAAAATACGGGCATCGATGGCGGCGGGCCGGATCGCGCGCGCACCTGAGAATTTTTCCTCGCTCAGGCGATCCTCAAGGCAGGCGCCGCACGGCTTTTCTGCGCGCCGTCCAGCGCAGCGGCCAGGCTCTCCCGGTACGTGCGGATGCTCTCGTCCTTGATGTGGCCGTAACCGCGGATCTTTTCCGCCAGGCCGGCAATGCGCGCCGCCTCGGCCAGCCGATCGGGACCCAAGCCCTCGAGCAGGCGCTCCACCAGCTGGCGGTACTCGGCGATCAGCTGCCGCTCCTGCCTGCGTTCCGCCGTGTAGCCGAAGGCATCGAAAGGCGTGCCGCGCAGCCAGCGCAGCGCACCGAGTCCCTTGAACATCGCCAGCATCCACTGCCCGTAGGCGCGCTTCATCGGCAGGCCCTGCGCATTCCGCTTCGCGAACCAGGTCGGCGCGAGATTGAACTGGAGCCGGAAATCGCCTTCGAACTGCGCGCGCAACTCGGCCAGGAACTCCGGACGCGTGTACAGGCGCGCCACCTCGTACTCGTCCTTGTAGGCCATGAGCTTGAAGAGGTTGCGGGCCACGGCTTCCGTCAAGCGCAGCCGCCGGCCCTCCGGCACGACCGCGCGCTCGCCAGCCTCGACGCGCCGCACGAAATCCAGGTAGCGCTTCGCGTACGACAGGCTCTGGTAGTCCTCGAGAAAACGCACGCGGGTCTCGATGATCTTCTCGAGGCCTTGCGGCCGCGTCAGCTGCACCACCGTGCCCTCGCGGCCCGACAGCTTGGCCTTCCAGGCCGGATCGTGCGCGGCCAGGCGCCCGGCGGCAAAGGCCTTCTTGTTGGCCTCGACCGCGACACCGTTGAGCTCGATGGCCCGCGTCAGCGCATCGAGCCCGACCGGCACACCGCCCCGTTGCCAGGCAAAGCCGAGCAGCAGCATGTTGGCGCCGATCGCGTCGCCCAGCAGGGCCTTGGCCGCGTCGTGCGCATCGATGGCCTGGACCTGGGCCTCGCCGGCGGCGGCCCGGAACTTCTGCAACAGCGCATCGTGGCGGAAAGGCAGGTCCGGCGAACGCGTGAACTCCGCCAAGGTCTGCAAGTGCGAGTTGACGACGAGCTGCGTGCCGCCCTCCTTCACCGTGCCCAGCACGTCGGGCAACGCACCCACCACCATGTCGGCCACGATCAGCGTGCGTGCGCGCTGCGGCTGCACGCGCACCGCATGCAGGAGCGAAGGCCGGCCGGCGATGCGGATGTGGCTCACGACCGAGCCGCCCTTCTGCGCCAGCGCGGTGAAGTCCAGCACCGACGCGCCCTTGCCTTCCAGGTGCGCCGCCATCGCGACCAGCGCGCCGATGGTGATCACGCCCGTGCCGCCGACGCCCGCGACCAGCATGTCGAAGGGCCTGTCGACCTTCGGCAGCGCGGGCAGCGGCAGCGCCCCGGCCAGCGCATGCAGATCCGGCGCGGGCGACAGGGCCGTGCTGCTCTTGCGCACCTCGCCGCCCAGCACGGTCACGAAGCTCGGGCAGAAGCCTTCGGCGCAGGAATAGTCCTTGTTGCAGCTCGATTGCTCGATCTGCCGCTTGCGCCCGAACTCGGTTTCGAGCGGCGCGACCGAGAAGCAGTTGGATTGCACGCCGCAATCGCCGCAGCCCTCGCACACGGCGGCGTTGATGAACATGCGCTTGGCCGGATCGGGGTAGCTCTTCTTCTTGCGCCGGCGCCGCTTCTCCGCCGCGCAGGTCTGGTCGTAGACCAGCACCGTGACGCCGGCGATCTCGCGCAGCTCGCGCTGGACCGCGTCCATGTCGCGCCGGTGGTGCACCTGCACCCCTTCTTCCAGCCGCACGCCGCGGTAGACCTCCGGGTCATCGGTGACCACCACGACCCGCTTCGCGCCTTCGCTCGCGACCTGCGTGCAGATCTGCGCGACGGAGATGCTGCCGTCGACCGGCTGGCCGCCGGTCATCGCGACCGCGTCGTTGAACAGGATCTTGTAGGTGATGTTCGCGCCGCTCGCGATCGCCTGGCGCAGCGCCAGGTAGCCCGAGTGGAAATACGTGCCCTCGCCCATGTTCTGGAAGATGTGCGGCATCGCGGTGAAGGGCGCATGGCCCAGCCAGTCGGCGCCCTCGCCACCCATCTGCGTCAAGCCGCCGGTGCTGCGGTCCATCCAGCTCGCCATGTAGTGGCAGCCCACGCCGGCGAGGGCCTTGCTTCCTTCCGGCACCTTGGTCGACGAGCTGTGCGGGCAGCCCGAGCAGAAGTAAGGCAGCCGGCGCATGCCGTCCGACTCGTTCGACAGCAAGGCGGGCTTCGCGAACAGGCCGGCGTCGATGCGCTCGGCGAGCGGGTCTCCGATCGATCCGAGCCAGGCGCACAAGGCCGAGGCGATCGATGCGGGGCCCAGCTGGCCCACCCACGTCAGTAGCGGCCCGCCGGCCAGATCGTGCTTGCCGCAGACCGTGGGCCGCTGTTGCTGGTTGAACACCAGCTCCTTCAGCTGCTGCTCGACCACCGAGGCCTTCTCCTCGATGACCAGCACATGGCGCAGGCCGGCGCAGAAGTCCTGCGCGCGCTGCGATTCGAGCGGGAAGCAGAGGCCCGGCTTGTAGATGCGCAGGCCAATGCACTGCAATTCGGCTTCGTCGATGCCGCAACGCTGCAGCACTTCCATCAGGTCATGGAAGGACTTGCCGACCACCATGATGCCCGCCGTCGCCTCCGGCGCAGCGACCACCAGGCGATCGATGGAGTTCAGCCGCGCGAAGGCCTTCAGCGCCTCCAGCCTCGCGGCCAGGCGCACTTCGATGGCGAGCGTCAGGAAGTCGTCGCTGCGGTAGGCCCGCGCTTCGGCGGCGCCGGGCGCCTCATCGGGCGCGGTGAACTCGGGCAACGGCGCCACCTCGATCGAACGCCCGCTCTCCACCGTTTCGGAGATGGCCTTGAATGCGACCCAGAGGCCGGCGTGCCGCGATGCGGCCCAGCCCCACAGCCCGAAGGCGTCGTACTCGTCGAGCGAGGCCGGATGGACGATCGGCATGCCCCAGCCCATCAGCGAGAGCTCGCTCGCATTCGGGATCGAGGACGAGACCGCCGCATGATCGTCGCCCACCACCACCAGCACGCCGCCCTGGCGCGTCGTGCCCGCGGCATTGCCGTGGCGCAGCGCATCGCCGGCCCGATCCAGTCCGGGGCCCTTGCCGTACCACATGCCGAAGACGCCGTCGAAGCTGCGCTCTGCATCGGCGCCCACCTGCTGGGTGCCCATCAGCGCCGTGGCGGCCAGGTCCTCGTTGATGGCGGGCAGGAAGCGGATGTCGTGCGCCTCGAGATCGGCCTCCGCGCGCCAGAGTTCGACGTCCACGCCGGCGAGCGGCGAGCCGCGGTAGCCGCTCACGAAACCTGCCGTCTTCAGGCCGTGCACTTCGTCCCATTTGCGCTGCAGGAGCAAGAGCCGCACCAGCGCCTGCGTGCCGGTCAGGAACACGCGTCCCTGAAGCGCGCTGCGGTTGTCGGCGAGCCGGTAGCTCGTTGCCGGAACCGGCTCGGGGTCGCGTTTCATGTCGTCGTTCATCGTGCGCAAAAACAAATAGTAGTCTTGCCGCGCGTCACCGGCATGGCTTCGCCCAGGAGCCGTTTTTTTTTGACTTGACATTCGCGACAAAGGCCCGAATTGACCGGATATCGCAAGCTGGCCCATCGGCCGCTACGATGTCCGTTCTGCCTGTGTCCCTCGAAGCCTTCCACCCCGCCGTCAGCGGCTGGTTCAGCCGCAGCTTCGCTGCGCCCACCGAGGCGCAGGCGGCGGCGTGGCCCGCGATCCGTGCGGGCCGCCATACGCTGGTCGCCGCGCCGACCGGATCGGGCAAGACCCTGACGGCCTTCCTCGCCGCGCTGGATGGACTGGTGCGCCAGGGCTTGAAGCCCGAGGGGCTCGCCGACGAAACCACGGTGGTCTACGTCTCGCCGCTGAAGGCGCTGTCCAACGACATCCACCTGAACCTGGAAGTGCCGCTGGCGGGCATCCGCGCCGAACTGGCCGCGCTGGGCCTGCCGGACGTCGACATCCGCAGCGCCGTGCGTACCGGCGATACGGCGCCCAGGGATCGCCAGCAGAACCTGCGCAAGCCGCCGCACATCCTGGTCACCACGCCGGAGTCGCTGTACGTGCTGCTCGGTTCGGCATCGGGCCGCAAGATGCTGTCGACCGTGCGCACGGCGATCGTCGACGAGATCCATGCGATCGCGGCCAGCAAGCGCGGCAGCCATCTGTCGCTGTCGCTCGAAAGGCTGCAATCGCTCTGCGAGAAGCCTCTGACGCGCATCGGTCTCTCCGCCACGCAGAAGCCCATCGACGAGGTCGCGCGCTTCCTGGTGGGTGCGGGCGCAGTCACCGATGGCGTTGCGGATTGCGAGATCGTCGACATCGGCTATGCCAAGGAACGCGATCTCGCGCTCGAGCTGCCGCCCGTGCCGCTCGGCGCGGTGATGTCGAACGAGCAGTGGGAGCAGGTCTATTCGCGCGTCGCCGAACTCGTGCACCTGCATCGCACCACGCTGGTCTTCGTCAACACCCGGCGCATGGCCGAACGTGCGGCGCGGCATCTGGGCGAGCGCCTCGGGAAGGAAGCGGTGGCGGCCCATCACGGCAGCCTCGCGAAGGAGGCGCGCCTCGACGCGGAGCAACGCCTCAAGCGCGGCGAACTGAAAGTGCTCGTGGCCACCGCCTCGCTGGAACTGGGCCTGGACATCGGCGATGTCGACCTGGTGTGCCAGCTGGGTTCGCCCCGATCGATCGCCACCTTCCTGCAGCGCGCCGGCCGCTCGGGCCATGCGGTGGGCGGCACGCCCAAGGCGCGCCTGTTCCCGCAGTCGCGCGACGAGCTGGTCGAATGCGCGGCCTTGCTCGATTGCATCCGCCGCGGCGAGCTCGATGCCTTGCACGTGCTGCCCGCGCCCCTCGATGTGCTGGCGCAGCAGATCGTGGCCGAGACCGCCAGCCGCGAATGGGACGAAGACGAGCTGTTCGCCCTGCTGCGCCGCGCCTGGCCCTATGCGCAGTTGAAGCGCGAGGACTACGCCGCCGTGGTGCGCATGCTGTCCGAAGGCTTCACCACCCGCAACGGACCGCGCGCCGGCTATGTGCACCGTGACGCGGTTCATCACCGCTTGCGCGAACGCAAGGGCGCGCGCCTGACCGCCCTCACCTCGGGCGGCACCATTCCCGAGACCGGCGACTACAGCGTGGTGCTCGAACCGCAGGCCCACAAGATCGGCACCGTGAACGAAGACTTCGCGGTCGAGAGCCTGGCCGGCGACGTGTTCCAGCTCGGCAACACCAGCTACCGCATCCTGCGCATCGAGCCGGGCCGCGTGCGCGTGGAAGATGCGCATGGTGCGGCGCCCAACATCCCGTTCTGGCTCGGCGAGGCGCCGGGCCGCAGCGACGAGCTCTCCTTCGGCGTCTCGCGGCTGCGCGACGAGGTCGGACAGCACGTCGCCACGCAAGGCGCCGAGGCCGCGGTGCGCCGGCTGGCGCGCGGCGTGGGACTGCACGACGAAGCCGCACGCCAGATCGTCGACCACCTCGCGCGCACCGTGGCAGCGCTGGGCGCGGTGCCGACGCAGGACCGGATCGTGATCGAGCGCTTCTTCGACGAATCGGGCGGCATGCAGCTGGTGATCCATTCGCCGTATGGAAGCCGTCTCAACCGCGCGTGGGGCCTGGCCCTGCGCAAGCGCTTCTGCCGCAAGTTCAATTTCGAGCTGCAGGCCGCGGCCACCGAGGATGCGATCGTGCTCTCGCTGTCCACCAGCCACAGCTTTGCGCTGCCGGAGGTGGCCCGCTACCTGCACTCGGCCACGGCGCTGGACGTGCTGGTGCAGGCGCTGCTGGACGCGCCGCTGTTCGGTGTGCGCTGGCGCTGGAATGCAACCACCGCACTCGCCCTGCCGCGCTTCATCGGCGGCCGCAAGGTGGCGCCGCAGCTGCAGCGCATGAAGTCCGAAGACCTGCTGGCGTCCGTGTTCCCGGACCAGGTCGCCTGCGCCGAGAACCTCGCGGGCGAACGCGAGATCCCCGAGCACCCGCTGGTCGCGCAGACCCTGGACGACTGCCTGCACGAGGCCATGGACGCCGAGGGCTGGCTGCGCCTGCTGCGTCGCATCGAAGCGGGCGAAGTGAGCGTGCTCGCGTGCGATCTTCCCGCGCCCTCGCCGCTCGCCGCGGAAGTGCTGAACGCACTGCCCTATGCCTTTCTCGACGATGCGCCGCTGGAAGAGCGCCGCACCCAGGCCGTGCAGAGCCGCCGCTACACCGATCCGGAGAGCGCGGACGACATGGGCCGGCTGGACCCGGAGGCGATCGGCAGCGTGCGCGAGGAAGCCTGGCCCGGCCCGCGCAACCCCGACGAGATGCATGAAGCGCTCAGCGGGCTCGGCGTGGTCAACGACGAGGACGTGGCCCGCAATGCGAACTGGAAAACATGGCTCGAGGCGCTCGCCGGCGCCGGCCGCGCGACGCGCCTGTCGCCTGGCCTGTGGGTCGCGGCCGAGCGCCTGGCGCTGACCCAGGCGCTCTATCCCGGCGCCGCCATGCAGCCGCTCATCGAGGCCCCTGCCGAATATGCGCAGACCTCCGGGAGCCGCGACGAGCTGCTGCGCGAGCTGCTGCAGTCGCGCCTCGGCGGGCTGGGCCCGGTCTCGGCGGACGAACTGGCGCAGCAGCTCCGGTTGCCGCTCTCAGACATCGAAGCCGCACTGCTGGGATTGCAAAGCGAAGGCCAAGTGCTGCAGGGGCGATTCACGCCCGAGGCCGACGCCCAGGAGTGGTGCGAAAGGCATCTGCTCGCACGCATCCACCGCTACACCCTCAAGCGCCTGCGGCGCGAGATCGAACCCGTGGAGCCGCGCGACTTCGCACGCTTTCTCTTCGAATGGCAGCACGTCGGCGCGGCCGCGCGTGTCAGCGGCCCGGAGGCCCTGGCCGGCGTGCTGACCCTATTGGAAGGCTACGAGGCGCCGGCCGCGCTGTGGGAGGCCGAACTGCTGCCGGCGCGCGTCAACGACTATGCCAGCGCCTGGCTCGACGACCTGTGCACCGCGGGGCGCGTGCTGTGGACGCGGCTGCGGCCGTCCGCCAACGATGGCCGCGCGGCAGGGGGTGCCGGCCAGTCGCTGCGCGCCACGCCGATCCTGCTGCTGCCGCGGCGCAGCGCAGCGCTCTGGAACGGACTCGCGCCGGCACCGGTCGACGACGCGGGACTGGGTTCGCGCGCGCAGCGCGTGGCTGCCTGGCTCGCGGCCAACGGCGCGTCATTCTTCGACGAGATCGCCGAGGGCGCACGCCTGCTGGGCACCGAGGTCGAAGACGCGCTCAGCGAACTGGTCGCGCGCGGCCGCGTGCGCTGCGACAGTTATGCGGGCCTGCGCGCATTGCTGGTTCCGGCCTCGAAGCGCGCGCCGACGCACGCGCAGCAGCAGCGCCGGCGCCGCGCCGCGCTCTTCGGCATCGAGGACGCGGGCCGCTGGCTGCTGACGCGGCAGCCGGGCTCCGCGACGACCGAAGAGCCGCCACGCGCCCTCGCGCCCGAATCCATCGAACAGGTCGCGCGCGTGCTGCTGCGCCGCTATGGCGTGGTGTGCTGGAGCATGCTCGAGCGCGAGGCCGCCTGGTTGCCGCCATGGCGCGACCTGGTGCGCAGCTACCGCCGGCTCGAAGCCCGCGGCGAGATCCGCGGCGGCCGCTTCATCGCGGGCCTGTCCGGCGAGCAGTTCGCGCTGCCCGAGGCCATCGGGCTCATGCGCCAGATGCGGCGCCGGCCGGCCGACGAAAGCCTGGTCTGCCTGTCGGCTTCGGATCCCGCCAACCTGCTCGGAACGGTCATTCCGGGCACCAAGATTCCGCGGGTCGCAGGCTCGCGTGTGCTGTACCGGGATGGCATCCCTATCGCGACCAGCGCCGCGGGCCAGGTCGAGATGCTTGCGCCCCTGAGCGCCGCGCAGCAGGACGCGGCGCGCAAGACGCTCTCGCTGGACCCCGCGCTGCATTGGGTGCATCGAACAACGGAGATCGCCGAGGAGCTTCGCCGCTGAACGCCGGCGTCGGCGAGCGCATCGCTGCTTCAGCTCTTGTCGGAGAGCCCGATCGAGGGCAGATCGAGTTCGACCCAGGCCGGCGCGTGATCGCTGGCACCAGCCCGGCCACGCACCTCGCGATCCACGTTCGCATCGATCAGCAAGGGCGCGAGCTCCGCATTGAGCAGCAGGTGGTCGATGCGCAGGCCCGCGTTGCGCGGCCAGCGGTTGCGCCAGTAGTCCCAGTAGGTGTAGATCGCCTCGTTCGGATGGCGCGCGCGGATCGCGTCGGTCCAGCCCTGCTTCAAGAGGCGCGCGAAGGCGGCACGAGCCTCCGGCTGCAGCAGCGCATCGTCGCGCCACGAGGCGGGGTTGTAGATGTCGGCATCGGTAGGCACCACGTTGAAGTCCCCGGCCAGCACCGCCGGCAGCCCGCAGGCGTAGAGCTTGCGCGCATGCGCTTCGAGCCGTCCGAACCATTCGAGCTTGTAGTCGAACTTGGGGCCGGGCTGGGGATTGCCGTTGGGCAAATACAGGCAGCCGACGACCACGCCGCCGACCACGGCCTCGAGGTAGCGGCTCTGGCTGTCTTCGCTGTTGCCGTCCAGGCCGCGGCCGGTTTCGATCGGCTCCCGGCCGCGCGCGAGGATGGCCACGCCGTTCCACGAACGCTGGCCATGAGACACGACGCCGTAGCCCGCTGCGCGAATCGCGGCCGCTGGAAAATTCTCGTCGGGCGACTTGAGCTCCTGCAGGCAGGCCACGTCCGGCCTCGACTCGGCCAGCCATTCCAGCAGGCGCGGGAGACGGCCGTTGACACCGTTGACGTTGAAGGTCGCGATCTTCATGGCGCAGGCATGGGAGGAAGAATGACGTCGGCATCATGACGTGCAAGCCGTCATCGGCCGCGTCGGAGAACATGCTCTGCTTTTCCATGTGTTGCGCCCTGTATCGCCATACACCGGAGGCGGTCATCTGATCGCGGCGCGTTCCTACAGTCCGCCCCTCGGCGCAGGACGATGCTCCCGATCCCAACGTCCCGAGAGATCGCAGATGGCCCCCCCAACCGCATGCTCGCCCAATGCTTGCAGCTTGCGGGTGCTGGTGGTCGAAGACGATCCCGATGTGCTGGAAGCCGCGCTCGAGGCCCTGGAACTCCTGGGCCACTGGGCGACCGGCGTCCGCAGCGCCGAGGGTGCGCTCACCCGCTTCCTCGAAGGCGCGTTCGACGTGCTGATGGTCGACGTCGGCCTGCCGGCCTTGTCCGGGCTGGAACTGGCCGGCAAGTTGCAGTCTCGTTGCAAGCTGCCGGTCATTTTTGCCACGGGCAGAAAGGCGCCGGACGGGCCTCTGCACAGCGCCGTCTGGCTGTGCAAGCCCTTCAGCCTCGAGCAACTGCGCGACGCACTGCGCCAGGCGTCCCAGCTCGTCGAGCTGAAGCTCGTCGACAACCCGCTCGCGCCTGCACCACGGGTCGCGGCAAGCGGCGCCTAGAAGCGGCGCTGCGAAGCACTCAAGCCGGCGGGCAGCGGTCGTAGACCAGGGCCAGATAGTCCGCGTGCTTTCGAAGGCTCTCGAGCTGCTGCACCGTGTTGCCGCGGATCGGGTCCTTCGGGTCGAACCTCACGTCGCCGTCGGGCAACAGAATGAAATGCGTTCGGCCGGACAAGCGGCCGCTGCGGTCGTCGGCATGCACGTAGCCGCAGCCCGTGCCCGTGCTCTTGTTGTAGGTCACGCCGGAGAACACGGCGAAGCGGGGTTCCGGCAGCCTGGTTTTCACCTGTGATTGGACCTGCCAGATCGGCCAATAGAACCACCACCCGCCGACGCAAGCGGCAAAGACCGAGATGCTGGCCAGAATGCAGACAATGACTCTCATGGCTTGTCCTTGTCGGGTTGCACGAACTGCATCGCGAAACGACCCAGAGGGGTCAGTTCCGTCACGGTGGCCGTGCCCGCCCGTCCCGGCGGCGCCGAGAACGTGACCTTGACCCAGCCCCCGTCCTTCAGGATGCGCAGGCTCTCGATGTCCTCTGCCGCAGTGAAGACCATCGGCAGAGGACCCTTGGCCACGCGCTGGAGCACGCTATAGGACATGTGCTGCCAGGCAGGCACGGCGAAGAGACCGACCGTGGTTTGTCTCGGAGCGTATGTCCATGTAGCCAATTGTAATTACATGTAGTACTTACAGGTTAACTTCTTTCGTGATCCATTTCACGCGTTCGCGAATCCGGCAAAAGCATGAAGTAGTGCCGAATGCGACGCGCAAGGCCCCACCCCTGCCATGGAAAGGGTCCGGCGCTTTGTGTAGTCTTTCGTGGAGCAGGAGATAACCATCGAAATGGCCCGAGCGCCATGAAATGGAGGCAGCCATGCAGGATTCGGTGACGCCCATCGACGCATCCTTCGAGCGATGGACGCAACTCTCGGACGCCTACGAGCAGCACCTGCTGCACATGAAGCAGGGTGATGAAAGCGCGCGCGCAGAAGCGATACGGCTCGCACGCGAACTGGATGCGCTGACCCGACTGCTCGGACGCAAACTCCCCGCGAACCAGTCACCCGACAAGCGCTGAGGCCTTCTTCGTCCTTCCGCGCAGCCTTCTCTGGGTCCAATTGCCCGATCCGGATCGGGGTGCCGCGTCCGGATTGTTGCCGGAACGAAAACACCGCAATTCCATTTGGCAGGGTTTCTACCTAGATTTCGGGCGCAAACTTCATCCCCACAGAGCAGCCATTCACTGTTCTGGATGAACAGGGCACCGAGCGAGGTGGCCGCCCCCGAAGGGACGGCGCCCCACCCAAGACCGGTTCGAAATCATCATCCAAACCATTGAAGGAAATTGAAATGAAGACCTCGAAGATCTTTGCCGCCGCCGCTCTCTCGCTTCTTGCTGCCGCTGGCGCCCAAGCCGAAACCTATGAAGGCGTGCATTCGCTGGTGTCGGCCAACAGCCGTGGCGACGTGAGGGCCCAAGCGGTGGCTGCCGCACGCAGCGAGAACCCGTACGCCGAAGGCGTCTCGTCCCGCGTCGCGCCGGCGCTGACCGCCTCGAGCGACCGTGCCGGCGTGCGAGCCGAAGCCGTCGCCGCCGCCCGCAGCGCCAACCCGTACGCGGAAGGCTATGCGCAAGGCGTGGCGCCGGTGCTCGCCAGCACGGTTGACCGTGCCACCGTGCGCGCCGAAGCCCGCGCCGCAGCGCGCGGCATCGACCAGCTTGCGCTGTAATCGGCTGCACTCGAGACGACAAACCGGGCCGCGAGCCCGGTTTTTTCGTGCGGCGTTGGCCGCAGGCCACTCGGCCTCGCTGAAAGAATGCCGGCGGCCCGGGAGCGCGGCACAATCTCGTCAGCATGACGCAGCAATTGCCCCACCCCGATGACCTGAGCGATGCGGAGCTCGCTGAACACGCCCATGCCTGGCGACGCCTGGCATTGCGCGGAGACCGCAGCGCGCGAGCGCCCGCGCACGCTTACGAGACTGCCTTGCGCGAACGCGTGCGCGCCTCGATGGCAGCCGAGCTGATGGCCAGCGCCGCGGCGCCCGAACCGAAACGCCCGTGGTGGCGCCGATGGTGGCCCTCGATGAGCGAGCACGTCACGTCCTGAACGGACGGCGCTTCCTCCTTCTTCAGCGGCCGCCGAGCTGCCCGAAGGAGGTGCGAAGCCCCACATAGTCGGTCGGCCCGCTGCTCTCGGGTGGATGACCGGTCGCCGACAGCCAGGCCGCGATGCTGGGCAGGCGCTTGTCGAAATAGAGCTGCAGGTGGGACCAGTTGCCGCCCTCCGTATGGGGCGCGGTCATTTCGAGCGCCTCGACCGCGATCGCGCGCAAGCTGCTCACCATCGCCAGCGAGCGCCCGTCGAGCAATTGCAGCGTCACCTCGCGACCCTGCGCCAGGATTTCATCGAGGATGCGGCGATTCACCGTGTAGTCGGGCCAGCTGCGCTTGCCGCAGGCGTCGTTCAGCTCCCTGAAGACCCAGTGCATGTTGGTGGCGAAGATCGCCGCCACCTGCCCGGCCTGCCGCAGGCTCTGCTTCGAGGCCAGGGCCTGCAGCCGCAGCGCCCACAGGATCGCGGCAAGAACGCCCAGTGTCTGGACCCATGCCGCCCATTCGGTCGAGGTCGCAGGACGGTTGAACCAGCCGACGACCACCAGTGCGACAGTGAGCGCGGCGACCGCCGCTCCGAATTTCCGCATGCTTTCCTCTGGGTCTGGGTACGCCGCCTCAGGCGCGCGGCCCGTCCTTGCCGAACAGTTTTCTTATCGCCGCAATCCCTGCCACCAATGCATTGGCGTAGGTCGCTTGCGGATCGCTCGCAGCCTCGAGCGGCAGGTATGGAAGCGCTTCTTCCATCGCGTAGTCGGTGCCCTCCATCAATACCCAATAGAACTCGCCCTCTTCGAGTTCGTGCACGGTGAGCGCGATATTTCGCAATTGCGACATGAGTTTAGGAGGGGGTCATCGAGTGAACTCATCGATCCTATTCAACGCGCGTTACAACACCTAGCCAAAACTTCACGTTTCGTCTCAAATGTGATGAACGGTAATTAAATTGGCAAGTCTTGAATACCCTCAATAGCCTGAATGTGGGTAATTTGCACCTGCCAAGCTTTTCCTACAGCGCCCGGGTGCCGCCATGCCTAAGCTGAATGCACCTCAACAACACCGCTGTGCCAAGGAGGAGACATGAAGCATTTCACCCTCGACCCCCACATGGTCGCCGCCTTCGGAGGGGCCTTCTATCCGACCGGCCATTCCATGGTGATGTTTCCCAATGCCGAGGACGCGAGCCGAGTCGGACACCAGCTGATCGAGAACGGCTTCAGCGGCGACGAGGTCTACCTGATCCCTCCCAAGACCATGCTGGCCCAGATCTCGCCCACGGTCAGGGACGCGGACAACCCGCTGCCCTCGGCCGGCACCGACGGCGCCACCGTGCGCGCCTACACCAAGCTCGCGCGCGACGGCCACACCGGCCTCCTGGTCAAGACCGAGAACAGGGCCGCGGCCGAGCGCCTGATGGAGGTGGTGCGTACGGTGCCCTATTCGATCGCCGAGCGCTACTGCAGGCTGGTGATCGAGGACCTCTGAACAGGTCTCAGGCCGGCGCGGCGCGGCTGAGCACGGCGCGCGCCATCGACTGCGCAAGCTCGTGCTCGCCGAGGAACACGGTGGCCTCCACCTCCTCCGAGAGCAGCCGCGCCTCCTCCTCGTTGTGGCTGCGGATCACGGTCTCGATCGCGGGGTTGAGCGTGCGCGCGGTCTCGATCATCTGCCGCACATTCATCGCATCGGCGACGGCGACCACGAGCACGCGGGCCCGCGCCACATGCGCCTGGATCAGCACCGCGGGATCGGCCGCATCGCCCCAGACGGCCGCCATCCCCTCGGCGCGCAGCTTCTCCACCAGTTCGCGGTTCTGCTCCGCCACCACGAAGGGAACATCGTGGGCTGCCAGCTCGGCGGCAATGCGCCGCCCCACGCGGCCATAACCGACCAGCACGACGTGGCGCGACAGGTACTTCGCCTCGGTGCTCACCGGCAGCTCGGCCAACGGGTCGTCGCGCAGCGCCAGGCTGCGCGCAAGGGATGAACGCGCATGCAGCCATTTCTGCAGCGGACCGATCAGGCTGAACCACAGCGGATTGGTGGCGATGGAGATCAGCGCGCCGGCCAGCAGCAGGCTCTGGCCCTCGGCCGGCAGCAGCCCGAGCGAGACGCCGAGCGCAGCCAGGATGAACGAGAACTCGCCGATCTGCGCCAGGCTCGCGCTCACCGTGAGCGCCGTGCTCAAGGGATAGCGGAACAGCAGCACCAGCGCGCAGGCCGCCACGGACTTGCCCACCACGATCACCCCCACGACCGCCAACACCTGCAGCGGGCGTTCGATCAGCACGGCCGGGTTGAACAACATGCCGACCGAGACGAAGAACAGGACGGCAAAGGCGTCGCGCAGGGGCAGCGATTCCTGCGCCGCCCGATGACTGAACTCGGATTCGCGCATCACCATCCCCGCGAAGAAGGCGCCGAGCGCGAAGGACACGCCGAACAGCGCCGCCGATGCGAAGGCGATGCTGACCGCGGCCGCCACCACGCACAGCGTGAAGAGTTCGCGCGAACCGGTGCGCGTGACCTGCCACAGGATCCACGGGAACACGCGCCGCCCCACCACCAGCATCAGCACCACGAAACCGCCCACCTGCAGCAGCGTGAGGCCCAGCGTCTGCCAGACCGGCGCCGCGTCGGCCACGGCCGTCTTGCCGCCCATCACGCCGGCCAGCGGCGGCAGCAGCACGAGCACCAGCACCATCGCGAGGTCTTCCACCACCAGCCAGCCGACCGCGATGCGGCCGGTGAAGGAATCGAGGAGCCCCAGGCTTTCGAGCGCGCGCAGCAGCACCACCGTGCTCGCCACCGACAAGGCGAGCCCGAACACCAGTGCGCCGCCCAGGCTCCAGCCCCACCACGTGGCCAATGCGCCACCAAGCAGCGTGGCCACCGCCATCTGCACGATCGCGCCGGGCAATGCGATCTTGCGCACCGCGAGCAGATCGTCGAGCGAGAAGTGCAGGCCGACGCCGAACATCAGCAGCATCACGCCGATCTCGGCCAGCTGCGCGGCGATCTCCGCATCCGCCACGAAGCCCGGGGTGAACGGGCCGATGATCACGCCCGCGAGCAGGTAGCCCACCAGCGCCGGCAGCCGAAGCCGCGCCGCCAGGAAGCCGAGTACCAGCGCCAGGCCGAGACCGGCCGCAACGGTATTGATCAGGGAGACGCTGTGGGGCATCGCTGCATTTTGCAAGATCGACGCCAACGCACCTGCACCTTTCAGCGCGCCGTCAATCCAGTCCCAGCACCTTGTCGAGCGTGATCGGCAGGCTGTACACGCGGCGCCCCGTCGCATGGAAGATCGCGTTGCCCACGGCCGCCGCGACGCCCACGATGCCGATCTCCCCCACGCCCTTGACGCCCAGCGGATTGACGACCTCGTCCTGCTCGTCGACGAAGATCACCTCGATCTCCCCGACGTCGGCGTTGGCAGCCAGGTGGTATTCGGCCAGGCTGTGGTTCATCACGCGGCCCAAACGGTGATCGACGAGACCCTCCTCGTGCAGCGCCATGCCGATGCCCCAGACCACGCCGCCCTCGATCTGGCTGGTGGCTGTTCTCGGATTGACGATGCGTCCGGCCGCCACCGCGCTGACGACGCGCGTGACGTGCACGCTGCCCAGGTCTTCATCCACGCGCACCTCGGCGAACACCGCCGAATGCGTGGCGCGCGCGTACTTGCGCTGCTTCATGAGATTGGGCAATGCGAGGCTCTTGGCTTCGATCTGGGCCGCACCGGCGCGCTGCATCAGCTCGCGCAGGCTGATGGAACGCGAGGGATCCACGCGCAGCCGCACCAGGCCGTTGACGAATTCGACATCCTTCAACCGCGGCTGGCGCAGCGGCGTATCGCCTTGCGCACGCGCCATGAGGAGCAGCTTGGCCGCGATCTTGAGGCAGGCGGCCTGAACCGCCGTGCCGATGGTGGCCACGGTGAAGGAGCCCCCCTGGACCGGCGCCAGCGGCAGGCTCGAATCGCCGAGGCTGAAGTCCACCTTGGCAAGCGGCAGGCCCAAGGTCGCCGCTGCGATCTGCGACATCACGGTGCCGGTGCCGGTGCCGATGTCGGTGGTGGCGCTGCCGACCTCCAGCGTGCCGTCGACCCGCAGCACGGCGCGTGCGGCGCCGTGGATCTGCATCGCGTCCCACACGCCGGTGGCCATGCCCCAGCCGATCAGCGTGCGGCCGTCACGCATCGAGCGCGGCTCGGGCTCTCGGCGCGACCAGCCGAAGCGCTCCGCGCCGCGCGCATAGCATTCGCGCAACGCCTTGCTCGAGAAGGGTTTGCCGCTTCCGGGCTCGGTCTCGGTGTAGTTGCGCAGGCGCAGGGCCAGCGGGTCCAGGCCGACGGCATGCGCCAGTTCGTCCATCGCGCTTTCGAGCGCATAAACCCCTTGGGCCGCGCCGGGTGCGCGCATGTCGGTCGGCGTGAAACGGTCGAGTTCGACCACGCGATGGGCCAGCCGCAGATTCGGCGTGTTGTAGAGCAGACCCGTCCAGCTGACGATGTTCTCGACGTAGTCCTCATTGCGCGAAGTCTCCGACACCGCCTCGTGCACGACGGAGCGCAGCCGCCCTTCGGTATCGCAGGCCAGCTTCAGCGTCTGCAGGGTCTCGGGCCGATGGCCGAAGCTGAACATCTGCTGGCGCGTGAGCACCACGCGCACCGCGCGCCGCAGCGTCAGCGCCGCCATCGCGGCCAGCACCAGCTGGTAGCCGGGCCGCAGCCCCGACCCGAAGGCCCCGCCCACGAAGGGACACAGCACGCGCACATCGCGCTTGCGCAGCTTCAGCACGCGCGCCAGGTAGGCGCGGCTGTTCTGCGCGCCCTGCGTCTTGTCGTAGATCGTGAGCCGCCCTTCGCCCTCCCAGATCGCCGTGCTGGCATGCGTTTCCATGGGGTTGTGAAACTCGGCCGGCGAGCGGTAGCGCGCCTCGATCTTGACCGGCGCTTCGTCCCAGGCATCTTCCGGTTCGCCGCGCACCTTGGGCGCGACCTGGTAGCCGAACTTGAGGCGGCTCGGCTTGCGGGCCTCGATCGCCAGCCGCTGCATGTCGCTGCGCGGCCGCTCGGCGGCGCAGTGCACCTCGATCAGCCGCGCCGCATGGCGCGCGGCCTCGAAGCTCACCGCCACGACCAGCGCCACCGGCTGCGCGTCGGAGTGGATCTGCGCATCGTGCAGCGGCCGGAACGGCGAGCCGCCGGGCGCATCCATGTCCTTGTGCAGCAGATCGAAGCGTGCCATGGGCGGCCGGTTCTCGTGGGTCAGCACCTCGATCACGCCCGGCACGGCGCGCGCCGCGCGGCTGTCGATGGAACGGATGCGGCCGCGCGCGATCGGGCTCGGCACCACCACGCCGTAGAGCAGGCCCTTGGCCGGATGCTCGGCGGCGTAGCGGGCCGCACCCGTCACCTTGGCCCGAGCGTCGACACGCGCCACCGGCGCCCCGAAGGGCAATCCGGGTTGTGCCGTCACGCACCCGCCTCCATGCCGGCCGCCTGCAGCAGCGCACGCACGACGGTACGGCGCGCCAGTTCGATCTTGAAGCCGTTGTGCTCCAGCGCCCGCGCGCCCTCGACCAGAACGGCGGCGGCCGCCTCGAACGCAGCGACACCGGGCACCTGGCCGGCCAGCAGCGCCTCGGCTTCGCACCGGCGCCAGGGCTTGTGGGCCACACCGCCAAGCGCGATGCGCGCCGACCGGATGCGCCCCTGCGCGATGTCGAGCGCGCAGGCCGCGGACACCAGCGCGAAAGCGTAGGAGCGCCGGTCGCGCAGCTTGAGATAGCAGGAATGGCGAGCGAAGGGATCGGGCGGCAGCTCGAGCGCGATGACCAGTTCGTCCGCGGCCAGCGTGGTATCGCGCTCCGGTGCATCGCCGGGCAGCCGATGGAAGTCGGCCATGGCGATGGAGCGTTCGCCCTGCGGCCCCTGCACGTGAACCACCGCTTCGAGCGCCGCCAGCGCGACGCACATGTCCGAAGGATGCACCGCAACGCACTGCTCGCTGGCGCCGAGGATCGCGTGGATGCGATTCAGCCCCTCGATCGCCGGGCAGCCGCTGCCCGGCGCGCGCTTGTTGCACGGCGTGACGATGTCGTAGAAGTAGTAGCAGCGCGTGCGCTGCAGCAGGTTGCCGCCGACGGTCGCCATGTTGCGCAGCTGCGGCGAGGCGCCGGCCAGCAGCGCCTCCGCCAGCAGGGGATAGCGGCGCTGCACTTCCGGATGCCAGGCCAGGTCGGCATTGCGCACCAGCGCGCCCACGTGGAGGCCGCCGCGTTCGGTGACGCGCACCTCGCGCAGCGGCAGGTGCGTGATGTCGACCAGCCGCGCAGGCCGGGCGACGCCTTCCTTCATGAGGTCGAGCAGATTGGTGCCGCCGGCGATGAAGCGCGCGCCGTCCACGCCGCCAATGGAGCGCAGCGCATCGGCCGCATCGGTGGCGCGGTGGTACTCGAAAGGATTCATCGCACGGCTTTCCACGCACCGGACTGCTGATGCCCCAGCACTTCGACCACCGCCCTGACGATGTTCGGATAGGCGCCGCAACGGCAGAGGTTGCCGCTCATCTGTTCGCGCACGTCGTCTTCGTTCTGCGCATGGCCCTCGCGCAGCAGGCCGACCGCCGAGCAGATCTGGCCCGGCGTGCAGTAGCCGCACTGAAAAGCATCGTGGTCGACGAAGGCCTGCTGCAGCGGATGCAGAAGGTCGCCGTGCGCCAGCCCCTCGATGGTCTGTATCGTCGCGCCCTCCTGCATCACCGCGAGCGCGAGACAGGCGTTGATCCGGCGGCCGTCCACCAGCACCGTACAGGCGCCGCACTGCCCATGGTCGCAGCCCTTCTTGGTGCCGGTCAGGCCGCAGTGCTCGCGCAGCAGGTCCAGCAGCGTGGTCCAGGCCTCGAGCCGCACCGTGCGCGCAACGCCGTTCAGGTGGAAGCGGACCGTGTGCACCTCGCAGGCGGTGCGCTCCTGCGTGCCGAGGGTGGAGGTGGCATCCATGGGCTGTGACCTTGTCGTGCGGCGGAGGCTGGCGCAGTAGGACGTGACCGCAAGCATCGTCGCCGGAAACAAGAAGACCCGCCGCGGCGGGTCTTCTTGCAACTGGCCGAAGCGTCGGCGCCTCAGTGCATGTGCAGGCCGCCGTTGACCGAGAAGTCGGCGCCCGTCGAGTAGCCGCCTTCGTCGGTCGCGAGCCACGCGATGATGGAAGCGATCTCGCTGGGCTCGCCGAGCCGCTTGACGGGAATCGTGCCCACGATCTTGTCGAGCACTTCCTGGCGGATCGCCTTGACCATGTCGGTGCCGATGTAGCCCGGGCTCACGGTGTTCACCGTCACGCCCTTGGCCGCCAGTTCCTGCGCCAGCGCCATCGTGAAGCCGTGCATGCCGGCCTTGGCGGCCGAGTAGTTGGTCTGGCCGGCCTGGCCCTTGGCGCCGTTGACCGAGCTGATGTTGATGATGCGGCCCCAGCCCTTTTCGACCATGTCCGCGACCACCTGCTTGGTGACGTTGAACATGCTGTTGAGGTTGGTCTCGATCACCGCGCTCCAGTCCTCGGGCGTCATCTTGAGGAACATGCGGTCCCGCGTGATGCCCGCGTTGTTGACCAACACGTCGATGCTGCCGTGTTCGGCCTTGGCCTTGGTGAAGGCCTCGACCGTCGACTGCCAGTCGCCGACATTGCCGACCGACGCGTGGAACTCGTAGCCCAAGGCTTTCTGCTCGGCCAGCCACTTGGCATGGTCCCGCGTGGGACCGCAGCCGGCGATGACCGTGAAACCATCCTTGTGCAGGCGCTGGCAGATGGCGGTTCCGATGCCTCCCATGCCCCCGGTGACGTATGCGACTCTTTTGCTCATGATGTTCCTTATGTTGACGAGCCTGAACAGGCGCTGTTCACTGTAGCGAAGTTTCGCGCAGCCACCGGCTCAGGAAAACACTGACCCCTCAATGCAACGGGGTGTCACAAGCCGTCCATATACCGCGTTCGAACAGAAGGAAGGCAGGCATCCAATGAAACTCGTGACCTGGAACACCCAATGGTGCTGCGGCCTCGACGGCGTCGTGAGCCCGCAGCGCATCGTCGAGGGCGCGCGCGCCATGGACGACTTCGACGTCCTGTGCCTGCAGGAGATCGCATCGGGCTATGGCGCCATGCCCGGCGGCCCGGGCGACCAGCCGGCCGAGCTCAGCGCGCTGCTGCCGGGCTTTCAGCTCTTCTTCGGTGCCGCGGTGGACGAGTTCGACCCCGAGGGCCGGCGCCAGCGTTTCGGCAACGTGATCGCGACCCGCCTGCCGGTGTCCCGGGTCCAGCACCACCCGCTGCCCTGGCCGGCCGACCCGGACGTGACCAGCATGCCGCGCATGTGCACCGTCCTCACGCTGACCAGCCCCAAACTCGGGCCCCTGCGCGTGATGACCACGCACCTCGAGTACTACTCGTCGAAGCAGCGCACGGCGCAGGCAAGGGCCCTGCTCGCATTGCACGCCGAGGCCTGCGAACAGGCCGCAGCGCCGCCGAAGGCCGACTACGAGGGCCCCTTCCAGCCCAAGCTGCATGCGAAGGAAGTCATCCTCTGCGGCGACTTCAACATGGCCGCATCGGACCCGGCGCACGCGACGCTGCGCGAGCGCCTGCGGGATGCGTGGCCGCTGGTGCACGGCAATGCCCCCCACGCACCCACCTTCCGGCTCTTCGACCGCAGGTACGGCCCCGATCCGGTGAGTTACGACTTCGTGTTCGTCAGCGACGGCCTGGCGCCGCGCGTGCGCCGCATCGAGGTCGACCTGGCCACGCGCGCATCCGACCACCAGCCCGTGTTCGTCGAGTTCGGCGATTGAGGCCTAAGGTTCTCACTCGCCTTGGATGCCGGCGGCGCGGATCACCTTGCCCCACTTGGCGGTCTCGGCCGCGAGGTGGCTGCGCAGCGCCTCGGGCGTGACCTTGTCCATGGGCACGATCTCCGAACTCAGGTCGGCCAGGCGCTGCTTGACCACCTCGTCCTGCAGGGCCGCGCGCAGGGCGACGTTGAGCTTCCCGGTCACGGCGGCCGGCGTGCCCTTGGGCGCGTAAATGCCGTGCCACACGCGCACGTCGAAGCCCTTGAGTCCCTGCTCGTCGAGCGTCGGGATGTCGGGCATGCTGGCCAGGCGCTTGGGCGTGGTCACGCCGAACACCTTGACGCGGTTGCCGTCCTTGATGACCGGCGCGGTCTGCGTGGTCTGGTCGCACAGGAGGTCGACCTGGCCGCCCATGAGGTCGTTGAGCGCCGGGCCGGCGCCCTTGTAGGGCACGGTCGTCAGGTCGACGCCGATCTGGCTCGCGAACAGCAGGCCGCACAGCTGCGAGACGGCGCCGATGCCGGCATTGGCAAGCGAGACCTTGTCCTTGTTGGCCTTCACGTAGGTCAGCAGCTCCCTGAAGTTGTTGGCCGGGAAGTCCTTGCGCGACAGCAGCGTCATCGGCACGTCCATCACCTGCCCGATGTACTCGAAGTCCTTGAGCGGGTCATAGGACAGCTTCTTGTAGAGCGCAGGCGCGGTGGCCATGCCCATGTGATGGATGAGGATGGTGTAGCCGTCGGGCTTCGCCTTCGCGACCCGCGCGGGCGCGATGGTGCCGCCGGCGCCGACCGTGTTCTCGACCACCACCGTCTGCCCGAGCGACTTGCCCATCGGGATCGCCAGCATGCGGGCCACTACGTCGGTCGGACCGCCGGCCGAGTAAGGCACCACCATCGTGATGGGCTTGTCGGGCCACGCGGCCTGGGCCGCAGCGGGCGATTGCATTCCCAGCAGGCCCGCGGCCAGCGATGCGCAAAGCAGAACTTTGGATTTCAGTTCCATGTCGTCGTCTCCTGATGTCGATAAAAACCGGATTCAGACCGCGCCCTGCGCTTCCAGCGCGAGCAGGCGTTGCGCGAGCCGCAGCACGGGCGCGTCGACCATGCGGCCGTCGAGGCTGATCACGCCACCGCCGGCGGACTGCATGGCCTCGTTCACGCGCCGCGCCCAGGCCAGTTGCTCGGCACTCGGGCCGAGGGCCGCATGCACCGGACCCACCTGCTCGGGATGGATGCAGAGCTTGGCGCCGAAGCCACCGCGCCGCGCGCGTGCGCAGTCGAGCTGGAGCCGCTCCCGATCGCGCCAGTCGGGCGACACGCCGTCGATCGGTGCTGCGAGCCCGGCGCGGCGCGAAGCCAGCACCAGCGCAAGGCGCACCGGCACCAATTCGGCCTCGTCGGCTTCGCAGGCCAGACCGAGATCGGCCTGGAAGTCCAGATGGCCGAAGGCAAGCCGAAGCACCTGCGCTGCGTTCGCGAGCGCATCGAGCGCGGCGAGCCCGGCGGCCGATTCGATCAACGGCACAAGCACGCCCTGCGGCCCGACCGTCGCGACCAGCGCTGCGAGTTCTTCGGCACGCTCGGCCTTGGGCAGCACCACGCCGGCGAGCCCTTGCCGCGACAGCTGCGCCACGAGCGCGCGGTCTTCGTCGTGCCAGGCCGTGCCTGACGGATTGACGCGCACGAACAGGCGGCTGCGCTCGCCAGCGGACAGCGCCGCATGGCTGCGGGCGAGCTGCTCGCGCGCCGCCGCCTTGCGCTCGGGCGCCACCGCATCTTCGAGATCGACGATCACGGCGCCGGCGCCCGAAGCCAGCGCACGCGCATGGCGCTCGGGCCGGTCGGCCGGCACGAAGAGGAAGGTACGCGCCAATGCGAGCGGTGTAGCAGCCTTCATGAAGACGCTCCCAGCAGCATGCCGACCGAGGGCGCGCGCGCCACGTCCCAGAGCCGCTCGATGGCGTCGTGCATCTCCGCCTCGCTGGCGCCGCCGCTGTAGGCCGCGAGCCGCAGCGCCTTGGCCGTGATCTCCTCGCGGGAGAGCGTGTTGCCGGGGTCGCCCTTGGGTTCGTCGACGCGGCCCTGCAGCACGCGGCCGTCGTTCGTGTGCACCGTGACCTTGCCGATCCAGCGCTTCGGGTAGGCGCCATCGACCTCGGGGTCGAGCACCATCTGCACGCGATCGCGCAGCGCCACTGTTTCGGCATCGCGAAAATGCGCGTCGAACTCGGCCAGCCCGGCCTGCCCGAAGCGCGCCACCAGCGCGAGCACGGTACCCATCGAGAACTTGGACTGGTGCACCGTGGCCGGGTCGACCACCGGCCCCAGCACATCGATCGCGCCCTGGTGCACATGCGTCGTGACGCGCGCCAGGTTCTCGGCGCGCAGATCGTTCGCGCGCATGACTTCGAGCAGCGCATCGGCCGCCGGATGCGTATGGCGGCACGAGGCGTGGTACTTGAACGAGGTCTCGGCCAGCGCCCAGCGTGTGCCCAGGCCATCGACCAGCCGCTCTGGATCGGCATCCTGCGACATGCCCGCGGCCATGCCCTGCGGGCCTTCGAGGATCTGCTGCGCCCCGGTGAAGCCGTCGCGCGCCAGCGTCGCCGCCATCAGCCCGGCCGCGGCCGCATGCGCGGTGTGCAGTTGCTTCGAATCGGCCGCGGTGCGCAGGAACTCCCAGAGCCCGGCCGACTGCGTGCCGGCCGAGCCGAAGGCATGCTGCATGCGTGCCGCGTCGAGCCCCAGCAGATGGCCGGCCGTGGCCGCTGCCGCAAGGGTGCCGGCCGTGCCGGTCGTGTGGAACACCTTGTAGTGCGAACGCCCGAGGAACTCGCCCACGCGGATGCCGACCTCGTAGCCCGCGACCGCCGCCGCGAGCAGTCGTTCGCCGCTGGCACCCAGCGCCTGCGCCCAGGCCAGCGCGACCGGGAAGACCACCGTCGCCGGATGGAACACAGAGCCGTTGTGCACGTCGTCCTGCTCGGCCACGTGCGAGGCCGCGGCATTGACCAGGGCCGCGAAGTACGGGCTCGTGCGCGTGCGACCCACCAGCACTTCGCTGCGGCCGTCCGCGGGCCCCATCTCGCGCGCGAAGGCGGCAATGGTCTCGACCGGCCGTGCGCCGTGCCCTGCGATCGCGGAGCCGAACCAGTCGACCAGCAGGTCTTCGGTGCGGCGAATCACGGGCGCCGGAATGTCGGTGAAGCGCAGCCCGGCGGCGAAGCGTGCGAGGGATTCGGTGCTCATGTCAGATGGCCTCCGCGCCGCGCAGTGCGTGGATGTCGGCCTCGCTGCGGCCCATCGAACGCAGGATGGATTCGGTGTGCTCGCCGACTGCCGGAATCGCATCCATGCGGTAGTCGAAGGCGCTCTGCCGGCCCGGTGGCAGCAGCGCGGGAATGGCACCGGCCGGCGACTCGACCTCGCGCCAGCGCTCGCGCGCCTGCAGCTGCGGGTGCTGCCAGAGGCCCGCCATGTCGTTCATGCGCGCATTGGCGATCTGCGCCGCGTCGAGGCGTTCGAGCACCTGCGCCGTACTCAGCGCGGCGAAGGTCTCGAGGATCAGGGCCTGCAAGACCTCGCGGTTCGCATTGCGCTTGGCGTTGCTGTCGAAGCGCGGATCGGTCGCGAGCCCGGCCTGCATCAGCACACCTTCGCAGAAGGCCCGCCATTCGCGTTCGTTCTGCAGGCCCAGCATCACGGTGCCGCCATCGCCCGCGGCGAAGGGGCCGTAGGGGTAGATGGTGGCGTGCGAGGCCGCACTGCGCGGCGGCGGCGGCGCGCCGTCGTAGGCGTAGTACATCGGGTAGCCCATCCATTCGGCCAGCGACTCCAGCATCGAGACATCGATGTGCGAACCCTTGCCGGTCTTGCCCCGCTGCAGCAGCGCCGCGAGGATGCCGGTGTAGGCGTACATGCCGGCCGCGATGTCGGCGATCGAGTTGCCCGACTTGCAGGGCGCATCGGCCGTGCCGGTGATCGACAGGAAGCCCGCCTCGCTCTGGATCAGCAGGTCGTAGGCCTTCTTGTCGCGGTAGGGCCCGTCCTCGCCGTAGCCCGAGATGTCGCAGACGATCAGCGACGGATGCTTCGCCTGCAGCACCTCCGCGCCGAGCCCCATGCGTGCGGCGGCGCCGGGCGCGAGGTTCTGCACCAGCACGTCGGCGCCGGCGACCAGCTCCTGCAGCACGGCCTGCGCGGCCGGCTGCTTAAGGTCGAGTGTGAGACTTTCCTTCGAGCGGTTGACCCAGATGAAGTGCGAGGCCTCGCCGGCCACGCGCTGGTCGTAGGCGCGCGCGAAGTCGCCGCCGCCGGGCCGCTCCACCTTGATCACGCGAGCGCCGAGATCGGCCAGCTGGCGGGTGCAGAAGGGTGCCGCGATCGCGTGTTCGAGCGAGACGACGGTGATGCCGTCCAAAGGTCGTGTCATGACGGATCTCCGATCAGAAGGAGCGCGGCAAGCCCAGCAGGTGCTCGGCCACATAGGAATAGATGAGGTTGGTCGAGATCGGTGCCACCTGGTAGAGCCGCGTCTCGCGGAACTTGCGCTCGACGTCGTATTCGCAGGCGAAGCCGAAGCCGCCGTGGGTCTGCAGACAGGTGTTGGCCGCCTCCCACGAGGCCTTGGCCGCGAGGTACTTGGCCATGTTGGCCTCGGCGCCGCAGGGTTGGCCGGCGTCGAACAGCGCGCAGGCCTTGAAGCGCATGAGGTTCGCCGCCTCGGTCTCGATGTAGTTGTCGGCGATCGGGAACTGGATGCCCTGGTTCTGGCCGATCGCGCGGCCGAACACCTGCCGGTCGCTCGCGTAGCGGCGCGCGCGATCGATGAACCACCAGGCATCGCCGATGCACTCGGCCGCGATCAGCGTGCGCTCGGCATTGAGCCCATCCAGGATGTACTTGAAGCCCCTGCCCTCCTCGCCGATCAGGTTCTCGGCCGGGATCTCGAGGTTGTCGAAGAAGACCTCGTTGGTCTCGTGATTGACCATGTTGAGGATCGGCCGCACGGTCATGCCGCGGCCGATGGCCTGCTTCAGGTCGACGATGAAGATCGACATGCCTTCCGACTTCTTCTTCACCTCCGCGAGCGGCGTGGTGCGCGCCAAGAGGATCATCAGATCGGAATGCTGGATGCGCGAGATCCATACCTTCTGGCCGTTGACCACGTAGCGGTCGCCCTTCCTCACCGCGGTGGTCTTGAGTTGCGTGGTGTCGGTGCCGGTGGTGGGCTCGGTCACGGCCATGGTCTGCAGGCGCAGTTCGCCGGTCGCGATCTTCGGCAGGTACTGGCGCTTCTGCGCCTCGCTGCCGTGGCGCAGCAGCGTGCCCATGTTGTACATCTGGCCGTGGCAAGAGCCCGCGTTGCCGCCGGCGAAGTTGATCTCTTCCATGATCACCGAGGCTTCGGCCAGGCCCAGGCCGGAGCCGCCGTAGTCGGCGGGGATCAGCGCGGCGAGCCAGCCGGCCTCGGTCAGCGCGTTCACGAAGGCTTCGGGGTAGCCGCGCTCGTGATCGACCTTCTGCCAGTAGGCGGAATCGAAACTGCCGCAGAGCGCGCGCAGGGCATCGCGCATCTCCTGATGCGCATCGGGGGTGGGGATCTGGGTTTTCATGAGGCTCTCAGGACAGGGTGGCGGTGGCTTGCATCGCGAGCCAGCCGTCGGCGTCTTCGGCCCACAGCCGGAAGCTCTTGCCGTCGGCCTCGGGGCGGCCATGCACGCGGAAGGAAGCGGTGTCGAAGGTGGGTCGCACCGCGCGGAACTCGAACTTCGACAACGTGGCCTGCGGCTTCTCGCGCCGCAGCAGGTCGACCAGCAGCGTGGCGATCAGCGGGCCGTGCACGATCAGGCCCGGGTAGCCCTCGACCTCGGTCACGTAGCGCCGGTCGTAGTGGATGCGGTGGCCGTTGAAGGTGAGCGCCGAATAACGGAACAGCAGCACGTCGTCAGGCACGATCTCGCGGCTGAATGCCGCGTCCTTCGGTGCCGGGATGGGCGGCGGCGCGGCTTCGCCCGCGGCCGGCGCTGCACGGTAGACGATGTCGTGCTCCTCGGTCAGCACCAGGCCGCGCGCATTGCGGACCTCGTGGCGCACCAACACGAAGACCAGCTCGCCGCTGCGGCCTGCCTTGTGCGAGACCGAAGCGATGGTCGATGTACGTTCGAGCGCATCGCCGACCACGAGCGGATTGCCTGCCTCCCACGCCAGTCGACCGCCGGCCCACATGCGGCGCGGCAGCGGCACCGGCGGCAGGAAGCCGCCGCGCTTGGCGTGGCCGTCGGGGCCGATCTCGGATTGACGGTGGTGCGGCAGGAAGTAGAGCCAGTGCCAGAGCTCGGGCAGCCGCGTGCCCTGCCCGGGGGCAGGATCGTCGCGGTCCAGCGTGGCCGCCAGCGCGCGCACCGGCGCGGCCGTGACCTCGTCGGCCAGCGTTTCGCTGCGGCCCTGCCAGGCCTGCAGGCGGGCCAATGCCTCGGCATCGATCACTGAAGGGTGTTGAGAGAGGGCCATGCGTTCAATCCACGGCGGCGCCGGAAGCCTTGACGATCCGCGCCCACTTGGCGATGTCGTCCTGCAGCAGCTTCGTGAACTGCTCGGGCGAGGTCGGCGCCGCGATCTCGACGCCCTGCTGGTCGAGCTTTTCGCGCAGGTCCGGCGCGACCATGGCCTTCTGCGTCGCGTCCTGCAGTTTGGCGAGCACGTCCTGCGGCACGCCGGCCGGTGCGAACAGGCCGATCCACAGCGTGCCGTTGTAGCCCGGCACCGATTCGGCGATGGCGGGCACGTCCGGCAGCACCGGCGAGCGCTTGTCGCCGCTCACCGCCAACGCGCGCAGCTTGCCGGCCTTGATGTGCGGCAGCGCCGAGGGCAGGCTCGCGAACACGATCGGCAGCTGGCCACCGAGCACATCGTTGATGGCGGGCGCCACGCCCTTGTAAGGCACGTGCTGCAGCTGGATGCCCGCCATGCTGTTGAGCATCTCGCCGAGCAGGTGGTTGAGCGTGCCGTTGCCGGCCGAGGCGTACTGGTAGGCCGCGTCCTTGCGCTTCGCGAGCGCAAGCAGCTCGCCGAGCGACCTGGCCGGGAACGACGGGTTGACCAGCAGCACGTTGGGCACCGCGCCGATCAGGCCCACGGGGCGGAAATCCTTGACCGGATCGAAGCCCGGGTTCTTGTAGAGCGCGGGGTTGATGGCCTGGCTGCTGCTGATGGTCATGAGCAGCGTGTAGCCGTCCTTCGGCGCCTTGGCCACCAGCTGTGTGCCGATGTTGCCGCCGGCGCCGGGCCGGTTGTCCACCACCACGCTGGCGCCCAGCACCTCGGCGATCTTCTGGCCGACCAGGCGGCCGACGATGTCGTTGGTGCCGCCGGCCGCCTGCGGCACGACCAGCGTGATCGGGCGCGAGGGATAGCCGGTTTGTACGGCCGCGTGCCCGACCGGCCATAGCGCGGCAGCAGCAGCCAGAAGAAGCGCGAGTGCGCGAAAGCTCATTTGTGTCTCCGTTGCGTTTGGGCGTTCAAGCCACGCCCCCACCCGCATGGTGGCCATGGCGGCACCTGCGCGCAATCTTCGATTTCGAGACCGAGCCTTCAGGATTTCCGAAGGCTTGCTAGGATGCACCCATGCATTTCGACCTGACCGACCTGCGTCTTTTCGTCGCCGCGGCGGAGCTGGGCAGCCTCACGCGCGCGGCCGAACGCCAGCACCTGTCGCTGGCCGCAGCCAGCGCGCGCATCAAGGCGCTGGAGGCGCAGTCCGGGCTGGCGCTGCTGTCGCGCGAAGCGCGCGGCGTGCGCCTGCTGCCGCCGGGCGAGGCCTTTCTCCACCACGCGCGGCTGATGCTGCACCAGGCCGGGCAGCTGCGCTCCGAACTGGCCGAGTACGGCGAGGGCCTGCGCGGTCATCTGCGGGTGTTCGCCAACACCACGGCGGTCAGCGATTTCATGCCCGAGATCCTGCCGGGCTTCCTGGCCCGGCACCCGCGGATCAACATCGACCTTCAGGAAAAACCGAACACCCAGATCCCGCACGGCGTGCTCGACGGCCGCGCCGACATCGGCATCGTCGCCGGGCGCGTCGACACGCTGGGGCTGGAGGCGATCCACTTCAGTACCGACCGGCTGGTGCTCGTGACCTCGCGCAAGCACCGCTTCGCGCGGCGCCGCCGCATCGCCTTTGCCGAGACGCTGGACGAGGACGCCGTCGGCATGCAGCAGGGCAGCACGCTGCACGCCTTCCTGGCGCAGATCACTGAAAGCCTGGGCAAGAGCCAGAAGCTGCGCATCCAGCTCGGCGGCTTCGATGCCATGTGCCGCATGATCGGCAGCGGCGTGGGCATCGGCGTGGTGCCCGAGTCGGCCGCGCGCCGCAATCTCGAGAGCATGCGGCTCGCGTTGATCGAACTCAGCGATCCCTGGTGCGTGCGCGAGCGCTACCTGCTGGTCCGCGACCGCGCCACGCTTCCCACCTATGCGCAGGCCCTGGTCGATACCCTCTGCGCGCACTACGCGGCGCAAGACGCCTCTGCCGGCTGAGGCGCACACAGCAGCCGCTGGAACAGCGCCGCCACCGCCAGCGCGAGCAGCAGCAGGTAGACCGTCGAGGCGACGAAGGCGAGCCGCGGCTCCGTCCAGCCCGCGTAGAACAGGATGCCGATCAGCGCCACGCCGAGCGAGTTGCCGACCTGCTGCACGGTGGAAGCCACGCCGGCCGCCACGCCCGCATGGGCCGCGGGCACGCTGGCCAGCACCGCCGACATCAGCGGCGCGATGATCATGCCGAGCCCTGCCCCCTGCAGGCACAACACCGGCAGCAGCCAGGCCACCGCCCCGCTGCCGGGGTGCGTCAGCACGACCGCGATCATCAGCCCGTGTCCCGCGGCCAGCAGCAAGGCGCCGATCGCGATCGTTTGCGGACCGAGCCGAGCGGCCAGCTTCTTCGCCGTCATCGAGGTCGCGAAGAAGCCCACCGCAAGCACCGTGAAGACCAGGCCCGAGGCCAGCGCCTCGAGCCCGAGGGTCTGCTGCAGGTAGAGCGCGAGCACGAAGTAGAACGATGCATTGCCGGCAAAGAACGCGAGCGTCACGCCCAGCCCGATAACGAAAGCCGGCAGGCGGAACAGCGCCGGCGCGATCAGCGGATTGCCGCCACGCTGCTCCAGCCGGCGTTGATGCAGCGCCAGCCCGGCGATCAGCGGCAGCGCGACGATCAGCGTGAGCACGCTCCACAGGGGCCAGCCCTGCTGCCGGCCCTCGACCAGCGGCCACAGCACCGCGGCCAGTGCCAGCGCGACCCACAGCGCGCCGGGCACGTCGAGCCGGCTGCGCGCCTCGGGCGCGAAAGGCGGAATAAAGCGCAGGCCGAACAGCAACCCGGCCAGGCCGATCGGCAAGTTGATCAGGAAGCACATCCGCCAGCCCAGCTGCGCGAAGTCGGCATGGATCAGCAGCCCACCCACCAGCTGGCCGAGCGCCGCAGCCAGGCCCAGCGCCACGCCGTAGGCGCCGAAAGCCTTGGCGCGCGCCTCGCCGGTGAAGACCAAGCCCAGCATCGCCAGCACTTGCGGCTGCAGCAAGGCGCCGGCCAAGCCCTGCACGATGCGCGCCGCAATGAGCGTCGTCGTGCCCTGCGCCAGGCCACAGGCGGCCGAGGCAAGCGTGAACAGCAGCAGGCCCAGCATGAACATGCGGCGGCGTCCGAACAGATCGCCGAGCCGCCCGCCGGTGATGAGCCCGGCCGCGTTCGCGAGGCCGTAGCCTGCGACCACCAGCTGCAGGGCGCTGTCGCTGGCCTTCAGGTCATGCTGGATCGAAGGCAGCGCGACGTTCACGATGAAGAAATCGAGCACCACCATGAAGGTGCCGCTCAAGAGCAGCAGCAGCGTGGGCCAGCCGGAGCGAGGGACGGGAAGAGCGGATGTCATGGGGCCACTCTCGCGCGCGGCGCGCGGCGCCGCAATGACCTCCAAGGTCAAGTCGCGCAAGCCCCTTTGTCGGCAGCCATGGTTAGTGCGCGTTGATGCTCGACCAGACTGCGCTGACAAGTCCGAGTTGCTGCTGGGCCTTTACTCCATCGTCCTAAGTAGGACGCGATCTTCGGAGCTTGAGCGGTGAGTATCAGGCGCTTGTCCCGGGCAGCGCGGACTATACTGAATTGTCGACTCGGCTCACTCGAGTTGATCCTTTTGCCGCTTCTAACCCGTCGGAGGCAATCATGACAAGACTGGTGATGCGCACGCGCAGCAAACCCTATCCAGTGACCATTGGCGGCGAGACGAAATTCATCTGCGGCTGTGGCCTGTCGGCGACCCAGCCCTTCTGCGACGGTACGCACAAGCAGACTCGCGACGAGAAAGAGGGGACGATTTGCTGGTACGACGCCGACGTCGGTCGCAACGAAGTCGCAGATGCGTTCCCCAACATCCGCATCCCGAGCGAATAGTTGTCCCGGGGTCCCCTCGTTTTCAGTGCAATAGCTGACGGTACGCAAGGCCAGTGCCCGACCACAGCCATCGAGCCAGTCGGCGGGCTGCCGATCATGGTCACGAAAGGCCCTATCCGGTGGCTACGAGGTCCGTGACGTTCCGAGCGCTGTCGGCCATCACTCCGCCAGCAACCCATCCACCATAACGCGCATGCGCTGCCAGTGCGACCCCTCCCAGAACACGCGACGGCAAACATCGCATACGCTGAAACGTTGGTAGCGCTCGCGCACCGCCGGTGGCAGCGTCGATGTGACCAGCGCCTTGTCGATCCCATGCAAGGGCGTGTTGCAGTTCAGACACAGCGTGAACGGCCGCGCACCACGCGCCAGGTCGAGTCGATCGAAGATCTCGCGCAACTGCTCGGCCGATCGCAAGGCATGCACGTAGCAGCCATGCGTGATCCCACGGCGCTTGAGCAGCTCCCGATCCCGCGTCAGCACGATGCGCCCCTGCGCTACAGCGATACGCTCGATCTCTTCGTCGCGGAAATGGTTGTCGTACAGGGTATCGAACCCGGTCATGCGCAGCAGGTGAGCGAGCCCGCCCAGATGCGCATCGGCGACGAAGCGCGTGACGCGCAGCGCATGCTCGCGAACGCGCAGCAGCGGCGTGACATCGAGCGCTTCGAACTTCGGAAACACGGCGACCCGATCGCCATCGCTCAGCAACACCCCGAATCCGGCCGACTCGCCGTTGACCAGCACCAGCTCGACCTCTGTGTGCGGCACACCGAGCGCCTCGATCATGTGCTTGGCGGTCGCCGCCCGCGCGCACGTGCAGGAGAACTCGTGCCCGCGCCGCTCGCGTGCCAGAAAGTCGTTCAGCTCCTCGTAGAACCGGAAGGTCGCAGTGACCATTGCCAGCCAATGACGGCTTCCGACATCGCACTCAATGCGTCGGCGACTTGCAGAAATTCCCGTGCGGCTGAGCGCGCATCAGCTCGTGAAACTGCTCGCGCGACATCCGCAGCAGCCGCTCGTGATCGCCGCCTTCCATGTAGACGACGTCGCTGGTCTCGAGTTCGTCGTCGACGATGGTCTGGATACCCCAGGCCATGCCGATCGGCGGTATCGCACCGGGTTCGCAGTCCTCGAACAGCGTCGCAACGCGGGCTTCGTCGGCCAGCCTCAGCCTGTGGCGGCCGAGTATGCGGGAGAACTCGCCCAGCATGACCATCTTGTCGGCGGGAACGACGGCCATCACGCAGCCCGTTTCGTCCTCGAGGATGACCGATTTGGCCAGTTGACCCGGAGGAACATGGGCGTTGTGAGCCGTCTCCGCGCTGGTGCGGCTGTGCTCATGCATGCAAACCTCGTAGCGTGTGCCGCGCTGTTCGAGGTAGTCGGACAGATGCGAAGGAATGGACATGGCATGCTCCTTGTGCGAAGCCACGGGCCCTGGTTCGAACAGCGGCTCGGCATGCTCGGCCCGGCCGTCTCCTCAGTTTGCTCCCGGCGCCAGCGGATCGCAAGTGAAAGCGCCGCGTGTTGCGCGGCGCTTTCAGGGGTGGTGATGGACGCTTCAGCGTTCGATCGTGAGCGCCACCCCCATGCCGCCACCGATGCACAGCGAGGCGATGCCCTTCTTCGCGTTCTGGCGCTGCATCTCGTGCAGCAGCGTCACCAGGATGCGACAGCCGGAGGCACCGATCGGGTGGCCAATGGCGATGGCGCCGCCGTTCACGTTGACCTTGTTCACATCCCAGCCCATCTCGCGGTTGACGGCGCAGGCCTGCGCGGCGAAGGCCTCGTTGATCTCGAGCACGTCGAGGTCCTGCGGCTTCCAGCCGGCGCGCTGCAGCGCCTTGGTCGAAGCAGGCACCGGGCCCATGCCCATGAAGGCCGGGTCGAGGCCGGTGCTCGCGTAGCTCGCGATGCGGCCGAGCGGTTTCAGGCCCAGCGCGGCCGCCTTCTTGGCGGTCATCACCAACACGGCGGCGGCGCCGTCGTTCAGGCCCGAGGCATTGCCCGCGGTCACGCCGCCGGCCTTGTCGAAGGCCGGGCGCAGGCCGGCCAGGCCCTCGGCGCTGGTCTTGCGATTGATGAACTCGTCCTGGTTGAAGACCAGCGGATCGCCCTTCTTCTGCGGGATGTTGACGGCGACGATCTCGTCCTTGAACTTGCCGGCATCCTGCGCGGCGGCCGCCTTGGTCTGGCTGCCGAGCGCGAGCTCGTCCTGCGCGGCGCGGCTGATGTCGTACTTCTTGGCCACGTTCTCGGCCGTGATGCCCATGTGGTACTGGTTGTAGACGTCCCACAGGCCGTCGATGATCATCGTGTCGACCAGCTTCCAGTCGCCCATGCGCTGGCCGTTGCGCGAGTTGGGCAGCACGTGGGGCGCCAGGCTCATGCTCTCCTGCCCGCCCGCGACGACGATCTCGCTGTCGCCGGTGGCCACCGCCTGCGCCGCCAGCATCACGGCCTTGAGGCCCGAACCGCACACGGCATTGATGGTGAGCGCCGGCGTTTCCTTGGTGATGCCGCTTTTCACGAGCGCCTGGCGCGCCGGGTTCTGGCCGGCACCCGCCGCCAGCACCTGGCCCATGATGACTTCGCCGATCTGGTCGCTGCCGACCTTGGCGCGCGCCAGCACCTCCTTGATGACGATGGCGCCGAGCTCGGTGGCCGAAATCCCGGCCAGCGATCCGCCGAACTTGCCGACAGCGGTACGTGCGGCTGAAACGATGACGATGTCTTCCATGGTGTGCTCTCCGAGGCTGCTATTGAAAAAAAGTGAAGTTCAGGCCTTTGCCTTGACGTAGCGACCGGGCGCCGGCTCGATCGCCTTGTAGGCGCTGCCCTTGCCGTAGGTCTTGGGGGCAGGGATCTGCTTGCCCGCATGGGTCTTGAGCCAGGCGGACCAGTCGGTCCACCAGCTGCCGGGATGCTCGGTCGCGCCGGCCAGCCACTCGGCCTGTGTCTTCGGCAGCTTGCCGTCGGCGCGGATCCAGTGGCTGCGCTTCTTCTTGGCCGGCGGGTTGATCACGCCGGCGATGTGGCCCGAGGCGCCCATCACGAAGCGCTTCTTGCCCGACAGCACCTGCGTCGAGGCGTAGGCGCCGCCGATCGGCACGATGTGGTCTTCGCGCGAGCCATAGATGTAGACCGGCGCCTCGATGCGACCGAGGTCGATCTTCTCGCCGGCCACGGTGAGCGCGCCGGGCTGGGCCAGCTTGTTCTCGTGATAGGTGTTGCGCAGGTACCAGCAGTACATCGGGCCCGGCAGGTTGGTGGCGTCGCTGTTCCAGTAGAGCAGGTCGAAGGGCGGCGGGGTCTCGCCCTTCAGGTAGTTGCCGACCACATAGTTCCACACCAGATCGTTGGGCCTGAGGAAGCTGAAGGTCGAGGCGAGCTCGCCGCCCTGCAGAAGGCCGCCCTGGCCCATCTGCATCTCGCGGAACTGCACGAAGCCCTCGTCGATGAAGATGTCGAGCACGCCGGTGTCGACGAAGTCGAGCAAGGTGGTCAGCAGCGTTACGGACGCCGCCGGCTGCTCGCCGCGCGCCGCCAGCACCGCCAGCGCGGTCGAGAGGATGGTGCCGCCGACGCAGAAGCCCAGCGTGTCGATCTGCCCACCCTTCTTGTCCTGGCCGGTGATCTCCCGCGTAACCTGGATCGCCTTGATCGCGGCGTCCTCGATGTAGCGGTCCCAGGTGTACTGGGCCATCGATGCATCGGGATTGCGCCAGCTCACGACGAACACGCGGTGGCCCTGCTCCACCGCATAGCGGATCAGCGAGTTCTCGGGCTGCAGGTCGAGGATGTAGAACTTGTTGATGCAAGGCGGCACCAGGAGCAGCGGCCGCTCGTAGACCTTGGCGGTGAGCGGCTTGTATTCGAGCAGCTGGAACAGCTCGTTTTCGAACACCACGGAGCCTTCGGTGGTCGCGACGTTGCGGCCGACCTCGAAAGCGCTTTCGTCGGTCATGCTCAGGTGGCCCTGCTGCACGTCGTGCAGGAGATTCTGGATGCCCTTGGCGATGCTCTCGCCCTGCGTGTCGAGGGCTTTCTTCATCGCCTCGGCGTTGAAAGCGAAGTAGTTGCTGGGCGCCGAGGCGGCCGTCCACTGCTCGACCGCGAAGCGAAGGCGGGAGCGGGTTTTCTCGTCGGCTTCGACGGCCTCGGCCATGCCGAGCAGCGTGCGCGTGTTGAGCAGGTAGACCGCCGCCGAAAAGGCCGAGACCGGATTGCTGCCCCAGGCCTCGCCCGCAAAGCGCCTGTCGCCGCCGGCGCGGGCCGCGAGGTCCTGGCGCCACAGCTCGGTGGCCTCTTCGACGTACTGCTGCTGCAACTGCTGCAGTTTCTCGGCGGACAACGAGAACTTCGGCATCTCCCACGGGGCGCCCGCGTTGCCGCCGGCGCCGAGCGACTGGAAGGATTCGAGCGCCTTCCCCCATCCTTGGGTCAGCGCCTGCTGGAAGGGCGCGAAACTATCGGCTGCCGCGGCCTGTTGTTCTGGTCTCATGACGTCTCCTGGTTCCTCGCCTGACTCGCCTCATGGCAACGGGTTTTGAGTATGCTGCATTCGCAGGGGCCCGACCAGCAAGCCCCGCTATACCTTCCTGAAACAATCGTCTATGCACCTCGTCGTCATCGCCTGGCTGTATGTCGCCCTGATGATGGCGGTCGCAGAAGCCACCAACACCACCGGCACCGTGCTCGGCGCGGTCTTCACCTTTCTACTCTACGGCTTGGCGCCGGTGGCACTGGTGGTTTACCTGATGGCCACGCCGGCACGGCGGCGGGCGCTGCGCGAACGCGAAGCGGCCGAACGCGAAGCCGCGTTCCGGGCTGGCGCGAACGCTTCAGCCGCGCCAGATGCAGGCCGCGAAACGCCCGCTGACGCGGTCCCGCCGGTGCGAGAAAAAGAGTAACGGGTTGTGCACCGTGCACCAAGCCTCGGAGCTGTCGTTGCCGTGAAGCTGCGTCACGCCGGCCGCCCGCAGGCGCTGGCGGGCCAGGCCGGCCAGGTCGGCCAGCCATTTGCCGGGTTGTCCAGCGGACTTGAAGCATCGAGCGGCTTCAGGGGCGCCGGCATCGAAGGCCGCCTTCACCTCGTCGCCGACCTCGAAGGCATCGGGCCCGATGCAGGGCCCGAGCCAGGCCATGAGCCGGTCGTCCGCGCCGAAGCTCTCCACCGTCCGTTCGAGCACCCCGGCCGCCAAGCCGCGCCAACCCGCATGCGCGGCGGCCACGCGTCGGCCTTGTTCGTCGGTGAACAGCACCGGCAGGCAATCGGCGACCATGATCGTGCAGGCCACGCCGCTGGCGCTGGTGGTGCAGGCGTCGGCGGCCTCGCCATCCGGCGTGGACGCATCGAGCGGCAGCAGCTGCGTGCCATGCACCTGCCGGAGAAACACGGCCCGCGCGCCGATGGCCTGGCGCAGAAGCGCCCGGTTGGCTGCCACATCGGCCGGTGCATCGCCAACGTGATCCCCGAGGTTCAGTCCGCGGTAGTTGCCGCCAGAGACTCCGCCTCGGCGCGTGGTGCACAGCGCATGCACGCCAGCCGGCGCTGGCCAGTCGGGCACCAGCCAGTCGGCAGCGTTCATGCTTCTGCGTCGGGGCAGCGCGAGGGCTGGGCGCGCTGGAAGGCATCGAGCTGCATGCAGGCCTCGAAGGCCGCCATGGTACGCGGCATGCCGCTGAAGTCGCAGTCGAAGCGCTGGCCGTTGAAGACCTGCGGCACCAGGCAGCAGTCGGCCAGCGTGGGCGCGCTGCCCCAGCAATAGAGGCCGGCGGGATGCTGCGCGAGCTGGCGTTCGAAGGCCAGCATGCCCTCGCGCACCCAGTGGCGATACCACGCGTTCTTGGCCGCCTCGTCGAGCTTGAGCTCGCGCACCAGGTACTTGAGCACGCGCAGGTTGTTGAGCGGATGGATCTCGCAGGCGATCGACTGCGCCAGCGCCCGCACGCGCGCGCGGCCCACCGGATCGTGCGGCAGCAGCGCCGGTTCGGGATGCACTTCGTCCAGGTATTCGATGATCGCCATCGACTGCGAAAAGCGCTCGCCCTCGTCTTCGAGCAGCGGGACCAGCATGTCGGCCGAGATGGCGGAGAAGGGCCCGGTCTTGTGCTCGCCGCGCGCGATGTGCACCGGGATGTAGTCGTAGTCGAGGCCCTTGAGGTTCAGCGCGATTCGTACCCGGAACGAGGCCGAGGAGCGGAAGTAGGAATGAAGCTTCATCATGGTGTGAAGCATAGCCCCGGCCCCGGGGGGGTGCCAAACCCGGGCAGCGCGCCCGGCCCTCTGGCACACTGCCGCTTTCGCTGAAAAGGACGTTTTTCCCCATGGCTTCCGAATACGTTTTCACGCCGCCGCCGGTGGTCTCCATTCCCGTGGTCGGCCAGGCAGGCCGCTTCCCCGTGCACCGCATCTACTGCGTGGGCCGCAACTACGAAGAGCATGCGAAGGAAATGGGCTTTACCGGCCGCGAGCCGCCCTTCTTCTTCATGAAGCCGGCCGACGCCGTGGTGGTGGTCGCCGCCGGCGAGACCGGCACCATGGCCTACCCGACTCTCACCAAGAACCTGCACCACGAGATCGAGCTGGTGGCGGCCATCGGCACCGGCGGAAAGAACATCCTGGCGGCCGATGCCCACAAGCACATCTTCGGCTACGCGGTCGGCCTGGACATGACGCGCCGCGACCTGCAGGGCGAGATGAAGAAGCAGGGGCGCCCCTGGGACATCGGCAAGAGCTTCGAGCAGAGCGCGCCGATCGGCCCGATCGTGCCGGTGGCGCAGGCCGGCGATGTCGAGAAGGCCGAGATCTCGGTGCAGGTCGGCGGCAAGGACCGCCAGCGCAGCAACGTGAGCAAGCTGATCTGGAGCATCGCCGAGACCATCGAGCACCTGTCGGCCGCCTGGGAGCTCGCGCCCGGCGATCTGATCTTCACCGGCACGCCCGAAGGCGTGGCCGCGGTGATGGCCGGCGACACGATGGTCGGCGAGGTCACCGGCCTGCCGACCCTGACTGTCAAAGTCATCTGAAGCAATGGGCCCCCACGCTCATCACTTCGTGTATTCGCTGCCCCCCGAGGGCGCGCAGCCCGCCCTTGGGGCGGCCCGGCGCGCGGGCTGAAGATGCTCCTGCGCGTCCCCATCAAGCATTGCAAGAACTGCGGGACCGCGGTGGTCTACCGCCTGCCCGACGACGGCGACACCAAGGAGCGCGCCATCTGTCCGGCGTGCCATACGGTGCACTACGAGAACCCGCTGAACGTGGTCGGCACCATTCCCGTGCTGGGCGAACGCGTGCTGCTGTGCAAGCGCAACATCGAGCCGCGCTGGGGCAAGTGGACGCTGCCGGCCGGCTTCATGGAACTGGGCGAGACCACCGAGCAGGGCGCGGCGCGCGAGACCGACGAGGAAGCCGGCGCCGAGTACGAGATGGAAGGCCTGTTCGCGGTGATGAGCGTGGTGCGCGTGGGCCAGGTGCATCTCTTCTATCGCGCACGGCTCCTGAGCGAGAAGTTCGATCCGGGCCACGAGACCCTCGAGGCCAGGCTCTTCACCGAGGAAGAGATTCCCTGGGAGGAGATCGCCTTCCGCACCGTTCGCGCGGCGCTGGAGCACTACTTCGAAGACCGGCGGCGCGGCAGCTTCGACCGCGTTCACACGCTCGACATCGTATGAGGCATCCTCTTCTCGCACTGTTGTGCTGCGCCGCGCTGGCCGCGAGTGCGCTGGCCGAACCGGTCGGCGAGGTCGACACCGCCTTCAAGCTGATCGGGCCGGACCACAAGATCGTGGTCGAGGCCTACGACGACCCCAAGGTGAGCGGCGTGACCTGCTATGTCTCGCGCGCCAAGACCGGCGGGCTCTCGGGTGCCTTCGGCCTGGCCGAGGACAAGGCCGAGGCCTCCATCGCCTGCCGCCAGGTCGGCCCGGTGCGCGTGACCCAGCCTTTGCCGAAGCGCGAAGAGGTCTACAGCGAACGGCTGTCGATCCTGTTCAAGCGGCTGCGCGTGGTGCGCATGGTCGATCCGGCGCGCAACACCCTGGTCTACCTCACCTACTCCGACCTGCTGATCGACGGTTCGCCGAAGAACAGCGTGACCGCGGTGCCGATCGACCGGGGCACGCCGATCCCGCTGAAGTAGCGGCGGCCGCCTGGCATGAGCGTTGCAGCTGCACCGGGCCATGCGATGGGCGCCATGGGCGAGCTCTACGGCGCGCTGTGGCGCCACGCCGAGGGCAAGCGCGGGCAGCTGCTCGGCGCGACCGCGCTGCTCACCGGCTCCCAACTGCTGCGGCTCACGATGCCGTGGCTCGCGGCGCAGGCCATCAATGCGCTGCAGACCGGCGACATCGCGCGCTCCGGACGCTGGATCGCGGCGCTGGCGGGGATCTACGTGCTGTCGTGGGTTGTCCACGGCCCAGGGCGCATCCTCGAGCGCAACGTGGGTCTGCGCGTGCGCGAGGCGCTGGCCGATGCGCTCTATGCGCGCATCGCCGCCGCGTCGCTCGCCTGGCACGATGGCCACCATTCCGGCGAGCTGCAGCACCGCGTGCACCAGGCGAGCCGCGCCTTGTCGGACTTCGCGCAGAACCAGTTCATCTACCTCACCAACATCGTCAACTTCATCGGGCCCTTGATCGCGCTCACGCTGCTCTCGCGCACCAGCGGCGCGATGGCGATCGCGGGCTACGTGGTGATCGCGATCGTCATCGTGCGCTTCGACCGCGCACTGATGCGGCTGGCCCGCGCCGAGAACGATGCCGACCGGCGCTACGTCGCGGCGCTGCTCGACTTCCTGGCCAATGCCTCGACCGTGATCGGCCTCCGGCTCTCGGCCGCCTCGCGCCTGCTGCTGGGCCGGCGCATGGCTGCCATCTCGGCCCCGCTCAAGCGCACGGTGGTGCTCAACGAGGGCAAGTGGTTCTCGGTCGATGTCATGGGGCTGGCGCTGACCTGGGGCCTGGTCGTGGTCTACGTCTGGCAGTCGCGCACGCCGGGCCAGACGGTGATGCTGGGTGCGGTGTTCATGATCTACCAGTACGCGCAGCAGGCCGCGAGCGTCGTGACCTCGATGGCGGCCAACTTCAGCTTCTTCGCGCGCATGCACACCGACTACGGCAGCGCGGCGCCGATCTGGCAGGCGCCGTCGCGCGCGGACGACCTGGCGCAGGAACGCATCGATCGCGATGCAGCCTGGCGCACGCTGCAGGTCGACGGACTGGTCTGGAACTACCGGCCGCGCGGCACCGAGGCGGTCACCGAGCATGTGCCGAGCGGCCTGCACGAGCTCGCGCTCATGCTGCGGCGCGGCCAGCGCGTTGCGCTCGTCGGGCCCAGCGGCGGCGGCAAGAGCACGCTGCTGCGCGTGCTGGCCGGGCTGTATGCGCCGCAAGGCGGCACGCTGGCAATCGACGGCGAGCCCACGGCCTGGCCGCGGCTGCGCAGCATCGCGACCCTGATCCCGCAGGAAACCGAGGTCTTCGAGGCCAGCGTGCGCGAGAACCTGGGCTTCGGCCAGCCGCTCGATGACGATGCGATCCGGGCCGCGCTGCATGCCAGCACCTTCGACGAAGTGCTCGCGGCCACGCGCGGCGATCTGGACACGCCGCTATCCGAACGCGGCTTCAATCTGTCCGGCGGGCAGCGGCAGCGCCTGTGCCTTGCGCGCGGCGTGCTGGCCGCGAAAGGCAGCTCGCTGCTGCTGCTCGACGAACCGACCAGCGCGCTGGATGCAGCGACCGAAGGCCGCGTGCTGGAGCGCATTGCGGCGGCCTTTCCCGAGGCCTGCGTGATCGCATCGGTCCATCGGCTGAGCCTGCTCGAGCGCTTCGACACCGTCGTGCTGATGGAAGCCGGCCGCATCGTCGATGCCGGCGCGCGCGCGGCGGTGCTGGCGCGCCAGCCGTCGCTCCAGGCGCCGGCCTCGCCCTCGGCGCGCGCACCGTGCTAAAAATGCGCCTCGGCCCGGATCCCGGTGGAACCCTTGGCGCCGAATCCGTTCCAAAAAAAGCCATGCCATCCAAGACCCTCGCTCTCCGCACCGGCCTCGTCGCTCTTGCAGTCGCCGGCCTCGCCGCCTGCTCGACGACACCGCTGCCTACGCCGCGCGCCGGCCAGCCCAACGTTCCCAGCAATCCGGCCCCACAAGCCCAGGCCGCCTTCATCCGACCGGCGGCGGGCCCGACGCTCTCGCGCTTCGACGGCAAGCGCAACAAGGGCCTGGACATCGCCGGCAGCATGGGCGATGCGGTGCTCGCCTCCGCCGACGGCCGCGTCGTCTACGTCGGCAGCGAACTGCGCGGCTACGGCAACATGGTGATCGTGAAACACAACGAAACCTACCTCACCGCCTACGCGCACGCTCAGAACATCCTGGTAAAGGAAAAGGACGTGGTGCGCCAGGGCCAGAGAATCGCCGAGATGGGCATGAGCGGCGCCGACCGCGTGAAGCTGCATTTCGAGATCCGCAAGCAGGGCGTGGCGGTCGATCCCGAGCCCTACCTCAGCGGACGCTTGATGCCCTAGAGCAAGCTCTCCGGCACCAGCGGTGCGAAAAACTCCAGCTTCAGGCGCGAGCCGAAGTCGGTTTCGGGCTCCTCGTGGAAGACGAGATCGGGGCCACCGTCTTCCGACGGACTCACCCATTCGATCTTGCCGCTGTCCCCCATCCGGACGCGGTAGGCCGCGTCCATGGTGATGAAGCCGATCAGGCTGGTGAGCTGCGCCGCAATCTGCGGGCTGTAGATGAACAGGCCGAGTTCGGTGTTGTGCAGATCGGAGCGCGGATCGAAATTCAGCGAGCCGAGGAACACCGCCTTGCCGTCGACCACCGCCGACTTGCCGTGCAGGCGCCCGGCGGCCGAGCCGAAGACGCCGAAGCGCTTGGTCTGCTCGACCCGCTTGGGGCTCAGTTCGTAGAGTTGCACGCCGACCTTGACCAGTTCGGGCCGGTAGCGGCGGTAGCCCAGGTGCACCAGCGATTCGTCGGTGGCCGCGAGCGAGTTGGTCACGAGCGTGAAGCGCACGCCGCGCTCGCGCAACAGGCGCACCGACTCCATGCCGCCGCGCCCCGGGATCAGGTAGGGCGTGGTGATCAGCGCCTCGCGCTCGGCCGAGCGAACCAGGCGGCGCACGTTGTACAGCACGCCCTCGGGCGCATCGGCCGTCACGCGCGGCCGGTCCTCGCGCGGGCCCAGTGCCTTGTGCGGCGCGTCGGCGTAGGCCTCGGCCCGCGCCCAGATCAGCGAGAGCTCGCCCTCCTCGAAATCCTCGCCCAGCGCCCGATAGCCCAGCAAGTCGCGCTCGATCGGTGCCGAGGGCATCCAGATGGCGGCGTCCCAGGTCATCTCCTCGAAGCGCTCGCGCAGTTGCCGCAGCGAGCCGCCGACGGCCGCCAGCGACTGGACGGGGTACACGTAAGGGCTGTTCCAGTAGACGTCGAACAGCGAGGAGAGCCTCGGGACCACCGCGCCCGTCACCAGCGTATCGATGTCGATGAAGTTCGATCCGGCGTCACGCAGGAAGTATTCGTTGGCGATGTTGCGCCCGCCGACCACCGCCATCGCGTTGTCGGCGACGAAGAGCTTGTTGTGCATGCGGCGATGGATACGGTCGATGTCGAACAGCGAGGCCGCAAGCCGCGTGACGAGGCGGTCGCGTCCTGCCGGGAAGGGATTGAACAGGCGCACCTCCACGTTCGCATGGGCGCCCAGGCCGGCCAGCAGCTCGTCGGCGCCGGCGGTGTAGAGGTCGTCGATGAGGACACGCACGCGCACGCCGCGCTCGGCCGCGTCGCGCAGGGTGCGCAGCAGGTAGCGGCCGGTCTCGTCGTTCTGCACCAGGTAGTACTGGATGTCGATGCTGCGTTGCGCGCGGCGCGCGAGTTCGAGGCGTGCATGCATCGAATACGCCGGCATCGGCAACAACCGGAAGCCGCTCAGTTGCGCGTCGGGCGCGCCCTTGGCGGCCATGCGCGCGAGCGCCGTGTGCGCCGTATCGGCCAGGGCGAAGGACGGCGGACGCTCGACGATCGCCGGAAGGCCGGCACAGCCCGTGACGAGAAGCGCGAGCACGATCGAAACGAGCCACGCGCCCACCCTGCCCCAGCCGCCCTGCGCCCGCCGCATCGAAGGATCAGCCGCCATGGCCGCTCTCGATCAGGGACAAGGTCCCCTGATCGGACCGGCCATCGAAGTACTTGTGCAGGCAGTCGAGGAACACCGCCTGCGACGGGTCGGCCTGGAGAAACAGCGTCATCGACGACCAGAACTTGAGATCGTCCGGCGCGCCGAAGATCTCGCCAATCGTGCGCCCCTGCACGGCCAGCACCAGCGCGCTGCATTCGCGCAGGCGCGGCCCGAGCAGCGCGTGCGCGAGGTAGGCGTGCGCTTCGTCCAGCGATGCGATCGCGTAGTGGCGCGCCATCTCGCTGCGGCCGAGGCCCGCCAATTGCGGAAAGACGAACCACATCCAGTGGCTGCGCTTTTTGCCGTCGCGCAGCTCGTCCCGGACGCGGTCGATCACGGCGTCCTGGGCATCGACGAAACGCTGCAAATTGAAGGGATCGTTCATGGGCAACAGGGAGCTCTCTGTAGGCGCTTTCTTTCTCCAGGTGGCGAAGTATGCCGCGCGGTTTTGCAATCGCAACGGCATGAAATCCATGCACACGAAAAAGAGAGCCCAGAGACTTTCATGAACTGCGAAGCAATCCATTGCACCGAGACGAAAACCGTCCGGTTCGCCATCTATCCCGACGGCCTCGACGGCCCCCGCATCATTGCCCACATCTCCGAAACCGCATTGCGCGGCCTGTCTCCAACCCTCGATGGCGACCTGACGGAAACCTGCGAGAACTACTTCGACTGCATCGAGGCCAAGGCCCTGGAGCGCTACCGCGCCGCGCCCTCCGCGCCCATCGTGCTGGACGCGACCGACGTCAGCTCATGCGCTTTACTGCACTGATCCACTTGTCGAAGGCGCGCATCTGGTCGCCGACGAACTTGCGGGTCGTCTCGTCGGTGCACTGGCCTGCCGCGTCGAACTTGGCGCCCGCGCCGCCGATGAACACCTCGGGCTTCGCCAGCACCATGGCATTCATGAACAGCATCACGCGGCGCAGGTCGTACTGAACGCGCGCGCCGCCGACCGGGCCGGGCGAGGCCGAAAGAATGGCCACCGGCTTGTGCGCGAAGGGCTGGTCCTCGCCGCGGCTCACCCAGTCGAGCACGTTCTTGAACACGCCCGGTATCGAGAAGTTGTATTCGGGCGTGGCGATGAGCACGCCGTCGGCGCGGCGGATGCGTTCGCGCAGCGCCAGCACGGCCGGCGGAAGGCCCCTGGCCAGTACGTCGCCGTCGAAGGGCGGTATTTCGCGCCATTCGATGGCGTCCATGCGCATGCTGTCCGGCATCAGCGATGCGGCCAGGTTCAGCGCCATCCGGTTGACCGAGTCGGCGCGCAGGCTGCCGCAGAGGCCGACGATATCCAATGTGCTCACGATGATTTTTCCTGCTGGTTGTGGAAGCTGGATTTGAACAGCGAAGCCGTCTTCATGCAGCCGCTACGGGATTCAGGATGAAATCGAAGTCGAGGGTGTAGTACGGCACCTCGCTGATCCCGCCGTCGGGCGTGGTGCCGGGCGGATGCTCCAGCCAGTCGGCGATCAGCGACCGGCGCACGCCGAAGACGGCGTCGGAGTCGAGGTAGCTGTCGCCGTCGCGGAACACGTGCGTGATCAGGCGCTCGAAACCCGGCGCGGTGATCATGAAGTGCAGGTGGGCGGGCCGCCACGGATGGCGCCCCAGCGCATCGAGCATGCGGCCGACCGGCCCGTCGTGCGGGATCGGATAGGCCTCGGCGCGTATCGACTTGAAATGGAAGTGCCCCTCGGCATCGGCATGCAGGGTGCCGCGGGCGCGGTGGCCGTGCTCGCCGGAATACTGCACGTCGTAGAGCCCGTCGGCATCGGCTTGCCAGACCTGCAGCTGCGCATTCGGCACCGGTGCGCCGTCGAGTCCGAGGACGCGGCCGCGCACGAAGCAGGGCTCGCCCCGCGCGCCATTGGCCACGTCGGCCCCGAGCGGATACTCGGGCGAGCCTTCGACGTGGAAGGGTCCGAACACGGTGGATTCGGTGCATTCGCGCGGCTTGCGGTTGTTGAGCGCCGTCACCAGCATCGACAGCCCCAGCGTGTCCGACAGCAGGATGAACTCCTGCCGCTTGTCGTCGGTGATGTGGCCGACTTCGGTCAGAAACTTGATGCCCGCAAACCACTCGGCCTCGGTCAGCCGGATGTCGCGCGCAAAGGCATGCAGGTGCTGCACCAGGCTGGTCATCACTTCGCGCAGCCGCGGGTCGGCCGCACCCGTGTGACGTGCCAGTACGGCCTGGGTGATGGTGTCTTCATCGAGGTTGCGCACGCGGGTCTCCTTGAACGTTCGGGCCGGACTATGGCATTGCCGCGCCACGCAAGGAAGGAGCTTGGCGGAAAACTGTTTTGCGCCGGCACGCCGCCTCCCGCGGGGCGTTCGGCCTACCATCCCCGCATGAAACCCTTGGCCTTCGTCTACACCAGCCAGCCGCAGCGCGTGGTCTTCGGCGCCGGCAGCCTCGCCCACCTGGCGCGCGAGATCGACGCGCTGGGCGCGCGCCGCGCGCTGGTGCTGTGCACGCCCGAGCAGCGCGCCCAGGCCGAGCGCGTGGCCGAGCTGCTGGGCGCGCAGGCCGCCGGCATCTTCGACCGCGCCGCGATGCACGTGCCGATCGAGACCGCGCGCGAGGCTCGCGAGATCGCGCGTGAGCTCGATGCCGACTGCGCCGCGGCCATCGGCGGCGGCTCCACCACCGGCCTGGGCAAGGCCATTGCATTGGATTCGGGTCTGCCCATCCTGGCGATTCCCACCACCTACGCGGGCAGCGAGATGACGCCGATCTACGGCCTGACCGAAGCGGGCCTCAAGAAGACCGGCAAGGATCCCCGTGTGCTGCCGCGCACCGTGATCTACGACCCCGAGCTCTCGCGCAGCCTGCCCGTGGGTTTGAGCGTCACCAGCGGCATCAATGCGATCGCGCATGCGGCCGAGGGCTTGTATGCGCAGGACAGCAACCCGGTGATGGACCTGATGGCCGAGGAAGGCATTGCCGCGATCGCGCGTGCGCTGCCCGCGATCCGGCGCCAGCCCGAGGACATCGAGGCGCGCTCCGATGCGCTCTACGGCGCGTGGCTGTGCGGCAGCGTGCTGGGCAATGTCGGCATGGCGCTGCACCACAAGCTGTGCCACACGCTGGGCGGCAGCTTCAACCTGCCGCATGCCGAGGTGCACACGGTGGTACTGCCGCATGCGATCGCCTACAACGCGGCCGCGGCGCCGCGGGCGATTGAGCGCATTGCGCGAGCGCTGGGCCGAAAGAACGCGGCGCAAGGGCTCTTCGAGCTGGCGCGCGACAACGGCGCGCCGGTCGCGCTCAAGGACATCGGAATGAAGCACAGCGACCTCGACCGCGCGGCGGACATCGCGGCGGCCAACCCGTACTGGAATCCGCGCCCGGTCGAGCGCGAGGCGATCCGCGCGCTGCTGCAGCGCGCCTTCGACGGCGAGCCGCCGGCCTAGCTGGTCCACTTGCGCTGGTAGTCCATGCGCTCGAAGTGCTCGACCAGGAAGTCGATGAAGGTGCGCACCTTCGCCGACATGTGGCGCCGGCTCTGGAAGGCGATGTTGATGCGCAGGCGCGGCAAGTCCCACTCGTCGAGCACCGGCACCAGGCGGCCGGCCACGATGTCGTCATAGAGGATGTACTTGGGCTGCACCAGGATGCCGAGCCCGTCGAGCGCCGCCGCGCGCAGCACCTGGCCGTCGTTCGCCTCGAGCAGGCCCTTGACCTTGATCACGCGCCGCTCGCTGCCGCGGCGGAAGGCCAGCTCGTCGGGGTTGTGGCTGTAGGTGTAGATCAGCAGGTCGTGCGCGGCCAGCTCGTCCACGCTCTGCGGCGTGCCGCGCCGATCGAGGTAGCCCGGCGAGGCGGCGAGGATGCGCCGCGTCTCGGCCAGGCTGCGGATGGTGATGTTGGAGTCGTTCTCGTACTCGCGCGTGCGGATCGCGACGTCGATGTTGTTGTCGATCAGGTCGTAGTAGCGGTTGGCCGCGACCACCTGGACCGCGACCTTGGGATAGCGCTCGGTGTAGGCGCGCAGCAGCGGCGCGATGTGGTGCATGCAGAAGGACAGCGATGCGCTGATGCGCAGCGTGCCCATCGGATCGAGCGCCTGGGCATTGACCGCCGAATCGGCATCGCGCAGATCGGCCAGGATGGTCTTGCAGCGGTGGTAGTAGCTCTCGCCCGCCTCGGTCAGCGAGAGGCGGCGTGTGTTGCGCTGCACGAGCCGCACGCCCAGCCGCGCTTCCAGCGAGGCCAGGTGCCGGCTGGCGGCGGCGTTCGACAGGCCCACGGCCTCGGCAGCGCGCGACAGGCTGCCCTGCTCCGCGGTTTGTACGAACAACTCGATCTCGGTCCAGCGATCCATGCGGCATCTTAGTTGCGTGGCAACGGCCTCCCGGACTTGCAGGATCGCCGCGAGTTCTTGCCCGATCGTCCAAACCCTGCCGGCCGCGCGAGACAAACGCAGCAGGCTTGCCTAAGCTATGGACATGACCACCGTCTCCACTGCCGCCACCGCACGCGAACGTCCGGACCAGCAACTGCAACTGGTCCTCCGGCGCGCCGAACTCGCCGCGCTGATCGAGCGCTTTGCCGTCGCGGAGGGCACCAACCCCACCGCCGTTCCCGGCCTGGCGGTGTTCCGATCCACGCGCGTCGGGGAACCGCTTCATGGCGCCTACGAACCCGCCTTCTGCCTCATTGCGCAGGGGAGCAAGCGCGTCATGCTCGGCGACGAGCTGTTCGTCTACGACTCGTCCAGCCATCTCGTGGTGTCGCAGAACCTCCCGGTGACCGGACAGGTCATCGATGCGACCCCCGAAGCGCCCTACCTGGCCCTGCGCCTCGACATCGATCCGGCGGAGATCGCGACGATGATGCTGGAGGCGGACCACCTCAAGTCGCCGAAGGCAGCGGCGCGAGGCATCTTCACCGGCGAGACCTCCATCGAACTCCTCGACGCGGTGGTGCGCCTGATCCGCCTGCTCGACACGCGCGAGGACGTCCCTGCCCTCGCGCCGCTGGTCATCCGGGAAATCTACTACCGCCTGCTGAAGGCCGAGAACGGCTGGCGGCTCGGACAACTGGCGGTCGCGGGCAGCCAGAGCCAACGCATCTGCCGCGCCATTGCATGGCTGCGGGAACACAGCACGGCGCCACTGAAGCTGGAGGACATGGCACGGGCCGCGCACATGAGCGTGTCGTCCCTGCACCATCATTTCAAGGCCGTGACCGCGATGAGCCCGCTGCAGTACCAGAAGCAGTTGCGCCTGCAGGAAGCGCGCCGTCTGCTCTTCAGCGACATGGCGGACGCCGCGGAGGCCGGCTACAAGGTCGGCTACGAAAGCCCGTCGCAGTTCAGCCGCGAGTACAGCCGGATGTTCGGCGCGCCGCCTGCGCGCGACGTGCGGCGCTTCAGACAGGGTGAGCTGGGCGGCAGGCTTTGAGATCCGCAAGCGTTCAACTGGTTTTTTCCATCCGCCCTGTCATGGCACTCGCGAAGGCGGCGAGGTCGCCCCATCGCTGACGCCGAGCTGCTTGTCAGCCGTTTGCGACTGGCTACGCCCGCGGCTTCGTGGTCAACTCGCCTGGTCATGGAGACAAGGAGCTTCCGATGCAGAAACTCGTCAACGTCGAAGCGATCAATGTGCGGTCCGAGGCCAGGGTCGAGCCCGACACGCTGATCGGCCCCATCTTCCTCGGGCAGGCCGTCGATGACCTGGAAGACGGACCGGAGGGCTGGCATCACGTCCGCACCGCCGTCGATGGGAAATCGACCGAGGGCTTCGTCAAGGCTGCATTGCCGATCACCAAATTCGACTGGCAGCCGCCCGAGCAGCCCACCTTGCGCGACCCGGCCTCTCCGGCGCGGGAGGCGCTCGTTGCCGCGGCCGTCGAGCAATGGCTGCGCTTCGACAGAGGCGCCGGCAAGGAAGCGAAGGAGCCCTTCAGCGGCTTCATCGGCGAGATGTGGAAAGCGTTCGGCAAGCCGTTCACAGGCAAGACCGCCACGCAGCCCTGGTCGGCGGTGGCGATCTCGCTGATGGTGAGGACGGCGGCCAGGGAGTTCGACGAGTACAAGTCCTTCCAGCAGTCGATCGGCCATGCCGCGTACATGTGGGATGCGATCAAGAAGAACGCGAGCGGCGACCTGGCAGCGCCCTTCTGGGGGGTGCGGCTCGACAAGGCAAAACCCCAGGCGGGCGACATCATCGGAAGCTGGCGCGAGAAGCCGGCGAGCTACGACGACTACCTCAATGCCTCGAACAATCCCGAGTTGCCGAGCCATTGCGACATCGTCGTGGCCGTCGGGCCGGAGGTCGCATGGGCGATCGGCGGGAACGTGCAGAACTCGGTGTTCGCAACGGGCTATCAGCTGAGCTCGGATGGCACGCTGCTGAGCAATCCAAGGATCACCGCGGACGGCAAGCTCGTCGGCGAGGCGATCGTCCTCCTGGACAACAGGGTCAGCTCGTAAGAAAAATTGAAGGATAGATGTAGTTTCAGGTAGTTTATTTTTTGAATACGCAAACCTAGACTTGCCTCCAGGCCGTGCTTTCCGGCTTATCGATTCCACACTGCCGGAGGTCCGTGCCATGCGTCTGCGTTCTCTGCTGCCCTCTCTTGTTCTTGCCGCGCTGGCGGCCATCTCGATGCCGGCCCTGGCGGCCTATCCTGACAAGCCGATCCGCCTGATCGTGCCGTCGGCTCCCGGCGGTGCACCCGACGCGCTGATGCGCGCACTGGCCACGCAGTTGTCGCAGCAGATGGGCGTGCCCATCGTGGTCGACAACAAGCCCGGTGGCTCCTACACGATCGGCACCATGGACCTGGTCCGCTCTCCGGCCGACGGCTACACGCTGGCCTACGGCAACGTCGTCTCGCTGGCCACCAACCGCTCGCTGCTGAGCAATGTGCCGTACGACGTGGAGAAGGACCTGACGCTGGTCGCCAACACGCTGCGCCTGTCCAATCTGATGATCGTCAACAACGAGCTGCCGGTCAAAAGCGTGCCCGAGCTGATCGCCTATGCGAAGAAGAACCCGGGCAAGCTGGCTTTTGCATCCGACGGCAACGGCACCACCGCCCATCTGGGAGTGGAACTCTTCAAGTCCATGACCGGCACCCACATGCTGCATGTGCCCTACAAGGCCGGGACGGCAGGCCTCACCGACCTGATCGGCGGCGGCGTTCAGCTCATGATGATCAACACGCCGGTGTCCGGTCCGCCGGCCCAGGCCGGCCGCGTGAGAGCGCTGGGAATCTCGTCCGCCCAGCGCTCGCCCACCTACCCGGACATTCCCACCATTGCCGAATCCGGTGTGCCGGGCTTCGAGGTTGCGGCCTGGGGCGGCATCGTTGGGCCGGCTCGTATGCCCAAGGACATCGTGACCCGCCTCAATGCCGAAATCCGTACCGCGCTGGCCAACCCGGCGGTGCGCGAGCGCTTCAAGATGCTGGGTGCCGAGACCGACCCCAGCACGCCGGAGCAGTTTCTCGAACTCTCGCGCCGCGAGACGGTCAAGTGGGCCAAGATCATCAAGGACTCGGGCGCGAAGATCGACTGACGGTCGGGCTGATACACCATGACCCCCTGGAAAGCTGCAAGGCCCGGCGATCAGCTCAGCGCCATCGACACGCCCGCGCTGGTGCTCGACCTCGATGCATTCGAGCGCAACCTCGCGCGCATGGCCGAGGCGCTGCGCGGCACGAACGTGCGTCTTCGTGCCCACGCCAAGTGCCACAAGACCCCCAAGATCGCACTGCGCCAAATGGCTTTGGGCGCCGCCGGCATCTGCTGCCAGAAGGTCAGCGAGGCGGCGGTGTTCGTGGAGGCCGGCATCGAGGATGTGCTGGTCACCAACCAGGTGATGGGCGACACCAAGTTGCGTCATCTGGCAGCCTTGGCGCGCAAGGCGCGCGTGGGCGTGCTCGTTGATCATCCGCAACAGGTGCAGGCGTTGGCCACCGTTGCGCAGGCGCACGGCGTGGCGCTCGATGTCTATGTCGAGGTCAATGTAGGCGCGAACCGCTGCGGCGTCGCCCCCGGCGACGAGGCCGTGCGGCTGGCGCGGCAGATCGTTGCCGGCACGCCGCTGCGTTTCATGGGCCTGCACTGCTACCACGGCCCGGCCCAGCACATGCGCGCGCCGCAGGAGCGGGCCGCGGCCATCGCCGGCGCCGTGGAGGCCGCGCGCACCACCCGCGCGGCCATCGAGGCCTGCGGCATTGCCGTCGAGTGTGTAACGGGCGCGGGTACCGGCAGCTTCCTGCACGAACGCGATTCCGGCGTCTTCAACGAGATCCAGGCCGGCTCCTATGTCTTCATGGATCGCGACTATGGCGACAACCAGCGCGGCGAGAACGACGTCGCTTTCGAGCATGCGCTGTTCGTGCGCACCACGGTCATGAGCCGCGCGACGCCCGAGCGCGCCGTGGTCGACGCCGGCCTGAAGGCATCCAGCGTGGACTCGGGCCTGCCGACCGTGTGGCAGCGTGCCGACCTGCGCTATGTGAAAGCCTCGGATGAGCATGGCGTGCTGGCCACCCCCAACGGAGCCGCGCTTTCGCTGGGTGACCCGCTGATGCTGGTGCCCGGCCACTGCGACCCGACCGTCAATCTCTATGACGAACTGATCTGCGTGCGCGGCGAGCGGGTCGAAGCCCTCTGGCCGATCGCTGCGCGCGGCGCATTGCTGTGACCCTTTTCAACTCGAGATATCCGATGCAGGAAAAATTCGACCTTCTGATCCGCAACGCCAGCGTCGTCGACGGCACCGGCGCGCCCCGCTTCGCCGGCGACATCGGCATTCGCGGCGACCGCATCGCGCGCATCGGCGATCTGTCGGCGATGCACGGCGACGTCGAGATCGACCAGGGCGGCCGCATCGCGGCGCCAGGCTTCATCGATGCGCACACGCACGACGATCGCCTCATGCTCTCCAACCCCGACATGGCGCCCAAGGTCAGCCAGGGCATCACTACCGTGATCGCGGGCAATTGCGGCATCTCGCTGGCGCCGATGCCGGGCGGAATCACGCAGCCGGTCACGCCGCCATTGAATCTGCTCGACGAGGAAGGCGGCTGGTTCGCCTTCCCCACCTTCGCGTCGTACATCGAGGCACTGCGCGCCAAGCCCGCGGCGACCAACTGCGCGCTGCTGGTGGGCCACACCACCTTGCGCGTCGCGACGCTGGACGACCTGGGCCTGCCTGCCACCGAAGAACAAATCGCCAGCATGCGCGCGCTGGTACAGGAAGCGCTGGAAGCCGGCGCCATCGGCGTCTCCACCGGCTTGTTCTATGAGCCCGCGGTCGCCGCGCCGACCGAGGAAGTGATCGAGACCTGCCGCCCGCTCAAGGACTTCGACGGCGTGTACTGCACGCACATGCGCAACGAAGCAGACCAGGTGATCGACTCGCTCGAAGAAACCTTCCGCGTCGGCCGCGAGGTCGGCGTGCAGGTGGTGATCTCGCACATGAAGGTGGTCGGGCCCGCGAACCATGGCCGTTCGCAGGAGGCGCTGTCCTTCATCGAGAAGAACATGGCCACCCAGCCGATCTGCCTGGACTGCTACCCGTACACGGCCGGCTCCACCATCCTCTCGGCCGACCGCGCAGCGACCTCGTCGCGCGTGATCGTGAGCTGGTCGAAGCCCATGCCCGAACATGCGGGCCAGGACCTCGACGTCATTGCGAAGAAGCTGGGCGTCAGCGAGGAAGAAGCGATCCGCCGGCTCAGCCCCGCCGGCGGCATCTACTTCCGGCTCGACGAGAGCGACGTGCAGCGCATCCTGAAGTTCGACAAGACCATGATCGGCTCCGACGGCCTGCCGCACGACGCCTCGCCGCATCCGCGTCTGTGGGGCAGCTTCCCGCGCGTGCTGGGCCACTACGGCCGGCTGCTCGGGCTGTTCCCGCTGGAGACGGCCGTCTACAAGATGACCGGGCTCACGGCGAAGAACTTCGGCCTCAAGGACCGCGGCGTGCTGAAGGAAGGCGCGTACGCCGACCTGACCCTGTTCGACGCCGACAGCGTGGACGAAGCCGCGACCTACGAAACGCCGATCGCCCCGGCGCGCGGCATCGACGCGGTGATCGTCAATGGCGCGATGGTCTGGCAAGACGGCCGCCCGACCGGCGCGCGCCCCGGGCGCGTGCTGGCGCGGGAGGCCCACTGAAATGACGAATCAATTTCTCGAACAACTGGAGACGCCCGCGCTGCTGCTCGACGAGGCGCGCATGGACCGCAACATCGAGCGCATGCGCCGCCAGGCGCGCCGCCTCGGCGTCTCGTTCCGTCCCCACGTCAAGACCAACAAGTCGATCGAGGTGACGCGCCGGATCATGGAATCGCCGCAAGGGCCGATCACGGTTTCGACGCTGCGCGAGGCCGACTACTTCGCGGCGCACGGCGTCACGGACATCCTCTACGCCGTCTGCATAGCGCCGAACAAGCTCGACCATGTGATGAGGCTCCAGGACCAGGGCGTGCGGCTCACGCTGATCCTGGACAGCATCGAGGCGGCACGCATGCTCGCCGGGCGCGCGAAGGCGGCCCAGCGGCATTTCGACGTGCTGATCGAGATCGACTCGGACGGCCACCGCTCGGGCGTGAATCCCGATAGCGGCGATCTTCTCGAGATCGCGCAATTCCTCGAAGGCGCCGGCATTCCGGTGCAGGGCATCCTCACGCACGCCGGAAGCTCCTACGACTGCACATCCACCGAGGCGATCTGCGCAATGGCCGAGCAGGAGCGTGCGGCGGCCGTGCACGCGGCGCAGCGCCTGCGCGCGGCGGGCATCGCATGCCCCGTGGTCAGCGTCGGCTCGACACCGACCGCGCTCTTCGCCGAGCAGCTGGAAGGCGTCACCGAAGTGCGCGCCGGCGTGTTCGTGTTCTTCGATCTCGTGATGGCCGGCCTGAACGTCTGCCGGGTGGACGACATTGCCCTGTCGGTGCTGGCCACGGTGATCGGCCACCAGCGCGAAAAAGGCTGGACGATCCTCGACGCCGGATGGATGGCGATGTCGCGCGACCGCGGCACAGCCAGGCAGCCGGTCGACCAGGGCTACGGGCTGGTCTGCGACCTCGACGGGCGGCCGCTGGACGACCTCATCCTCGTGGGCGCCAACCAGGAGCACGGGATCATGGCGCACCGCTCCGGCAAGATCGAGGGCGCGCTGCATCTGCCGGTCGGCGCGCAGGTACGCATCGTGCCCAACCACGCCTGCCCCACTGCGGCGCAGTACGAGCACTACAAGGTGCTCGGCGCCGGCCACGAGATCACTGCAACCTGGCAGCGCTTCAGCGGCTGGTGAAGCGCAAACAGGAAGACACGATGTTGATCATCTCGGAGCAGGAAGCCCGCGCGCTGGTGAGCGTCGAGGACGCCATTGCGGCGGTCGAACAATGCTTCGCCGCCATGGCAGCCCAGGCGGCGCGCAACTACCCGGTGGTTCGCGAGGGCGTGGGCTACCAGGACGCCGTCTTCGGCGTCAAGGCCGGCTGCGACGCCAGCGCACCCATTCTCGGCCTCAAGGCGGGCGGGTACTGGCCGCACAACATGGGCAAGGGCCTGAGCAACCATCAGTCTTCGACCTTGCTCTTCGACGCGGACACCGGCCGCGCTTGCGCACTCGTCAGCGCGAACTACCTGACCGGCGTGCGCACCGGCGCGGCCAGCGCCATCGCGACCAAGCACCTGTCGCGTCCCGACAGCAGCGTGCTCGGCATCATCGGCGCGGGCGCGCAGTCGCAATACCAGCTGCGCGCGACACTGGCCGTGCGTGCCATCCGCCGGGTCCATGCGTGGAATCGCTCGGCCGAGAACCTGACAGCCTTCGGCCGCATCGTGGAGCAACTCGGCCTGGAGTTCGTCCCGGAAAGCGGCGCCCAGGCCGTGGCCGCCCACGCCGACATCCTGATCACCGTGACGCCCTCGCAGAAGGCCCTGGTCGAGAAATCCTGGGTGCGCCCCGGCACCCACATCAACGCGATGGGCGCCGACACCCGGGGCAAGCAGGAGCTGGATCCGGCGCTGGTGGCGACGGCGGCCCTGTTCGTCGACGAGACCGCACAGGCCATCAGCATCGGCGAATGCCAGCATGCCTACGACGCGGGCCTGATCACGGATCGGAGCTTCCGCGGCAGCATAGGCGCGGTCATCGAAGGCCTGTGCGACGGCCGCCGCACGGCCGACGAGATCACGCTCTTCGACGGAACGGGCGTGGCGCTGCAGGATCTGGCCGTGGCCGATCTCGCCGTGCGCGCGGCCGCGAAGCGGGGACTCGGCAGCAGCGTGGACTATTAGTATCGAAGGATGTCGCACGACATCACCGACCTGCGCTTCTTCGTCGCCATCACCGAAAGCGGCTCCCTCGCGGAGGCCGCGCGGCGCATGGACGTGACGGCCTCGTCCGTCTCGCAGCGGCTGCGGCAACTCGAAAGCCGCCTGGGCTTGCACCTGGTCCATCGCAGCACGCGCCGCTTCAGCCTCACCGACGAGGGCGAGCTCTTCCACGCGGGGGCCGTGAGCCTGCTCGCCGAACTGGATGGCCTGATCGACAACCTGCGCGCCCGTTCGGGCGAGGTCGCGGGGACGCTGAACGTGTGCGGCCCCTTGGGCTTCGGCCGGCATCACCTGGCAGCCGCCATCGCCGACTTTCATACGCGGCACCCGGGGCTGAAGGTTTCCCTGACGCTCAGCGACGTGGTGTCGGCGGCCGACGCGAACCGCTTCGACCTGATCGTGCACATCGGCAACCTCGCGAATTCGAGCATGGTCGCCTACCCCATCGCGCCCAATGCGCGCTTCGTCTGCGCCGCGCCCGACTACCTCGCCCGCCGCCCTGCGCCGCGCACGCCGCAGGAGTTGGCCGGGCACGACTGCATCGCGCTGCGCGAAAACCAGGAAGACGTGACGCTGTGGCACTTCAAGAAGAAGCGCAGCGAAGTCGCGGTGCGGGTGGCGGCGACCCTGAGCAGCAACGACGGCGACGTCGTGCGACAGTGGGCGCTGAAGGGCAAGGGCCTGATCATGCGCTCGGAATGGGACATCGCCGAGAGCCTGGCCTCTGGGCATCTGGTTCGGGTACTGGAGGACTGGAGCCTGCCGGCCGCCGACGTGGTGGCGCTGGTGGCGCAGCGCCTTGGCATGTCCGCCAGGGTGAAGCTGTTCCTGTCGTTCCTGCAGCAGCGCTTCAAGCCGGTGCCGCCATGGCGCAGCTAAGGTCCCAACGCCGTACGCTGCGGAGCGCTTCAGCAAAGCATCAACGCTCCATCAAAGTTCCCTCCGGCTTTGACCACTCCCGCTGCTAGTCACGCCATTTCGAGCTGAACGACCGTGCGACCCGGTCGGCTTTCGAGCACGAGCCGGACTCCCATCGCCTGGGCGCGCTCGCGCAGCGACCGCGGCGCGCGCGAGGCGTCGTAGCCGCGGCCGTCGTCGATCACGCTGAGCCGGACCGCCGTGCCCACCATCGCTGCCTCGATGCGCAGCACCGTGGCCTGCGCATGCTGCAGCACGTTGGAGATCGCCTCGAACAGCAGGAACTGCAGGTGGCGCATGGCCTGGGCGTCGAGGCGCTCGACCGGCACCAGTTCGTCGACCGCCCACTCCAGGGCGATGCCCGAGGCGTCGAAGCGCGGCGCCAGGCGGTAGCGCAGGGCCGCCAGCAGCGCGCCCACGTCGCCGTCGGGCAGGTGAATCGAATCGATGGTGAGCTTGAGTTGGTCCAGGGAATCGCGCAGCGTGCGCAGCAGCTCCGGCTGGCTGCCCTCCCCCGCCTGCAGCTGGCGAATGGCCGCGCTGATGTGCGAGCCGACGCCGTCGTGCATGTCGCGCAGGATGCGTTCGCGCTCGTGCGTGCGGGCCTGCTCGCGCGCCGCCTGCTCGAGCCGGCCATAGGTGCTGGCCAGTTCTTGCTCGCGCTGTGCCACTCGGGCGGCGAGCGTGCCCAGCAGCTCGCGCGCCTGGCCGCTGGCCTCGCGGAAGCGCAGCAGCACGATGTAGAGCAGTGCCAGGCCGAACACCACCGAGACGTAGCGGTTCCAGGTGATGACGCCGAAGCTGTCGCTGAGGCGAATCATCACCCAGTCGCGCACGCCCACCGCCACGTTGAGCATGCCGGCGCCCGCCACCAGCCAGCGGGCGGTGGTCGGATGGCGCAGCGTGGCCACGAAATAGAAGCAGGCGTAAAGCGCCGAACTCAAACTCGCGAAGCCGAGCCAGGCGGTGAGGAACACAGGCTGGTGCTGCGCGAACGACAGCCAGGAAGCCAGCACCCCACTGGCGAACAACGCCGCCGTCGCGACCTGCATCCATCGCATCGAGCGGTGCGCACGCCACCCCGCAACGTGGTGGCAGAACAGCAGCACGCCGCAGATCCAGCCCGCGTAGGACGCCGTCAGCACCACGCCCCACAGCGGCCAGGCCAGCGGCGGCTCTTGGATCACCGCGTCGCCCACGCGCAGCGTCCAGCACAGCTCGGCCACGCCGGCCCAGAAGTAGACGCTGTCGCGGTGCAGCCGGCCGTCGGGCGCGAGCTGGCGCTGCGTCGCCCAGCAGGTGAACGCGATGAAGGCGACCAGGAGGCTGAACATGCCCAGCAGCAGCGAGCCGGTCACCCGCCACGCGTAGGCGTGGGAAAAAACGTTGTCGCGCATCTCATGGGAAGGCCCGAGGCGGATGGTCGACAGGCCGCCGCGCCGCCCCCCGTCGGCCCGGATGTGCACCCGCAGCAGGTTCTCTTTCTGCAGCATCGCCGGCGGTACCGCCACGTAGCGCGGCGCCTTGGCGTAGTCGTCGCGGTTCGGCGTTGCGACGTCGCCGAAGCGCGCCAGCAACTTGTCGTTGAGCCAGATCTCGGCCGCATTGCCCACGACCGGGAAGAACAGGCCGTAGGGCTCGGAGGGCGCTTCGGCGAAGTCGAACGGAATCTCGAAGCTCGCGTGCCCGGGCACGTTGCGGTGCACGCGGTCCCAGTGATAGGGCAGCATCGTGTCGCGCCAACCCGGTGGTTCGTCGGGCTGCATCACATTGACGCGCGCCTGGCGCAGTTCGAGCACTTCGGCCCGCGCGCCGGGCGCCGCCGCCCAGGCGGCCAGCGCCAGCAGCAGCAGCGCCATCAGCCGGCGCGCAGTGCCGGTCATGGCAAGAGGCCGAGCCGCGTCGCCTCGAACACCGCCTCGTTCTTGGAGTGCACCGCCAGCTTGCCGTAGAGGTTCTTGATGTGCGTTTGTACCGTGTGCACGCTCAGCGTCTTGAGTCGCGCGATCTCGGCGTAGGAAAAGCCGCGCGCGATCAGCGCCAGCACCTCCTGCTCGCGCACCGAGAGCAGCGACGGTGCTTCCGGAGCCACCGCAGGTGCGGGCCCGCGCTCGAGCCGCAAGCTGCGGTACTTGGCGAGCACGCGACGCGCGATCATCGGCGAGATCGGCGAGGCGCCCGCCTTCATCTCCAGGATGGTGTGGGCGATGTCCTCGGGCGCGGCATCTTTATGGATGTAGCCCACGGCTCCGGCCTCGATGCTGGCGAGCACGTTGTCCTCGTCGCCGAACACGGAAATCACCAGCGGCTCGCATTCCGGAAAACGCGCCACCGCAGCGCGAATCACATCCAGCCCGCTGCCGTCGGGCAGGCCCAGATCGGCCAGCAGCACGTCGGGAATCTCGTCGGCGTCGGCCAGCCAGGCCAGCGCTTCGCGCACCGTGCCCAGGCCGTCCAGCCAGCGCAGCTGGGGGCTGCGCCGCACGCTGGCCTCGAAGAACGCGCGCGCATTGCGATCGTCCTCGACCACCAGCACGTTCCAACGGCTCGGCGTCTCCGCCTCGGATCCCTCTGTTTGCATGGCGGTGAGCATAAAGCCACAGAACCCGCCGCAGGCCGCCCTCGCCTCACTCGTTCATGGGATGCGCTCTCGCCGACCCTGCCTCGACACTCGCGTCGCTTCTTTTCATGCAACCACCTGTCAACAACCCAAAACCACGAGGAGTTCTTTTCATGACATCCATTTCCCCCAAGATCCGTGCCGGCTGGGCCGCGGCACTGGTGCTCTCGCTGGCCGCCTGCGGAGGCGGCGGAGGAGGCGGAGGTGGATTCCCGACCGCCGCCGGCAGTACGGGCAGCACCGACACCGGCGGCACCACGACGGCCGCCAAGCTCAGCGGCGTGGCCGCCACCGGCGCGGCGTTCAGCGGCGCCACGATCACCGTGGTCGACCAGACCGGCAGCACGGTCTGCACGACCCAGACCGACAGCGCCGGCGCCTACGCCTGCACCTTGCCGGCCACCACCAAGGCACCGCTGGTCATCAAGGCCGTGCGCGATGACCAGGCCTTCTACAGCACCACGGCCAGCGCGGCCGGCGGCACCGCCAACGTGACGCCGCTGACCACCATCATCGTGGCCGAGCTCTCACCCGACGGCAATCCGGCCAGCCTGGCCGGCGCGATCCAGACCAATCCCGGCGCCGTGACAGCCGAGACCATCAAGAAGCAGACCGACGAGCTGGTGGCGGCCATCACCCCGCTGTTGTCGGCTCTGGGCCTGGCGGCGATCGACCCGATCTCGGGCAGCTTCGCGGCCGACGGCACCGGCCAGGACAAGGTGCTCGATTCGATCTCGGTCAGCGTGCTGCCCGACGGCACCGCCGCCAACATCGAAATCACCGTCAAGGCCACGCCCGCGGACGACGGCAGCGCGCCGCTGTCCATCAGCTACAGCACCAGCAGCGCCATCACGCCCGTGCTGCCCACCGTCACGGCCAGCGCGCTGACCAACACGCCCTCGCCGGCGACGGTCGCGGACCTCTTCACGCGCCTCACGGCTTGCTATGCGCTGCCGCTGTCGCAGCGGGTCAACGCGCCGAACGACACGGCCGCCGTCACGGGCGGTCCGGCCGACGTGATCGCCCCGGCCTGCCGCACGCTGTTTGTCGGCGACGATCCGTCCACCTACTACAACAACGGCAACACCGTGGGCCGCACTGCCAGCAACCGGGGCGCATTCAACAGCCTGTTCCGGCCCGGCCCCACCGGCCTGGTGTGGGACCGCGGCAACTTCGAGTTCGTGCGCGCCAACGGCGACCTGGTGCTCAGCTACCGCTGGACCGACACGGCCGGCAACGCCGACAACGACACCATCATTGCGCGCAATGTCGGCGGCACGCTCAAGCTCGCGGGCAACGGCAACGACCACAGCGCCAGCGTGCGCCCCTTCTCGGAGCACCGCGACCTGATCAACACGCCGAACTTCAACTCCTACACCACCGGCTACAACATCAACATCGACAACAAGACCGACGGCAGCGGCAACCCGATCTTCAGCAAGGTGCTGGTGACCGCGCCTGACGGCGTGGTGCGCACCTTCGTGCCGCAGTCGGGCTTGTCGTACCTGGTGGTGATGAAGGACGACGGCGTGACGCCGAGCGGCAGCCCGATCGTTCGGCTCGCCGGCGCCTACCAGAACACGGCCACCGCCGGCAACCCGGCCGACAAGGAGCTCGGCCTCTATTTCGTGGGCACGCAGTACACCGACGCGCAAATCGCGGCGCTGCAAAACCAGAGCGTGTGGACGCTGGAGTTCTTCGACACCAGCAACGCCAGCGTCGCGACGCAGAAGTACCGCACCCTGGCCCGCGCGCAGTCGGTCGCCGAAATCCGGCAGCTCACCTTTGCGAACATCACCGCGACGATGCGTGCCGGGTTGCTCGCTGAAACCGACATCGCGACCGACGGCGCCAGCATCTACGGCGCGCCCAGCCAGAACGATCCGAACAACGTCGACTTCAGCGCCGACGGCCAGCTGGACGCCTGGACCGTGCCGCAGGGCGCGCTGGCGCCGACCTCGTTGGCCGTGTACGGTCGTGCGCCCTTCGGCAGCACCACTGCCGGCCAGCCGGGCGCGCGCTTCAACGACAGCACCGGCGTAGCGAGTTCGGCGCGCAAGGCGATGGTGTTCTGCTCGACCCAAGGCAGCAGCGACAAGCATTGCGACAACACCTTCGGCCAGCAGTACGCCGAGGGCACATCGATCAACACCGTCGAACTCTGGGCCCGCAACGCGCGCCAGGTGGAGATCAGCAAGAAGATCGGGTTCTACAAGCTCCAGTAGCAAGCCGCGGCGGCTTCGCAATCCAGCCCCGCTTGCGGGGCTGTTTTTCTTTGAACGCACCTGCGAGCAGGTGCAGAATGCGCCCCAAAACAACTGGAGGACCCATGCTGATCTTCACGAATCGCTTGTTGACCACTGGCACGGACGAAGCTGTTTTTAGCACCAGCTTCATCGAGCAGTCGGATCGCCTCGGGTTGGCTACGGTCAAGAAGACCAGCAAAGGCTGGAGCGTCTCCGGCGTGGACAACGATGTCGACAACCAGGACTCCATGGGCGCCCTTCGGCCATTGTTCGAGGGAAGTCGCCCCGTTCTGGTCTATCTCCATGGCAACAACAACACGCCAGCCAAGTGCTTCGCGCGATGCGCAACGCTGGAGGCAATGTACAACGTCGAAGTCGTCGGCTTTTCCTGGCCGTCGGAGGGCTACCTCTCCAACGGCGACAAGCTCCCGGAGGTCGAGCCCGACACAGAAGACGGCGATGAGGACGACCTTTCCGGCGTGGCCGTCGGCAAGCAGAAGCCGTCACGGATCAAGTCGAAGATCCTGCGGTACCAGAGGGCCAAGACCAACGCCATCAATTCCGGGGAAGCTCTCGCGCGATTCTTCCGCATGGTCGCCGCAGCCAGGCTGTTCATCAATCGTCAGCCGTTCACCATCGCTGCACACAGCCTCGGCGCGCACTTCCTTCAGTACTCGCTCGACGTCGCGGGCGCCACGGAATCCGTGGCGGCCGCGCAGAACGTCGCACTCTTGGCGCCTTGCGTTCGCTCGAGCGGGCATCGCGACTGGCTTGCGAACGTGCGGCCCAAGGGGCAGGTCTTTGTCACCTTCAACAAGAACGACACCGTGTTGGCCGGAGCCTTCATTGCCGACAAGAGTCAGTTCAAGCTCGGCGCCGCTCCAGGGAGCGAACTGCTTCGAGCTCCACACATGCGGTACGTCAATTTCACGAACGGCGAAGTTGGAAAGGGGGGCCATGGCTACTTCGTGAACGACGGCATGCCCAAGAAGATGAAGCTTCTGTTCGAACGGGTGTTCTCGTCTGAACGGGATCTGCAAGGGGACGAGGCCCCCAAGAAGGTGTATCTGGTCGGCTGCGACGCCGATGGCCTCACCTGCTACATGGGTGCGCCGGGAATTCCGGGGATCGCAGGGCAGCCTTAACCGAACTGCAGGCAGCGCATGCTCAAGGTCCCCGACTGGAACCCTTCATAGATGGTCTGCGCGCGCTCGTTGGCGCTGGCAGCGCCCAGCGCGTACAGAAAGGGGTAGTAGTGGTCGGGCGTGGCGACGGCGATGGACGCGCCTTCCAGTTTCCCGTAATTGAGGAGGGCCTGGTCGTCGCGGCCCAGGAGGGCCGCCTTGACTGCATCGTCGAACGACTGCGCCCAGGGCCGGCTTGCCCTGAGGCCATCGGGCGTGCCGCGGTCGGTCGCGCGCAGGTTGTGCACGACGTTGCCGCTTCCCAGCACCAAGACGCCCTTGTCGCGGAGGGCGGCCAGGTCGCGACCCACCGCATAGTGGAAGGCCGCCGGCTTGTCATAGTCGATGGACATCTGGAAGACCGGCACGTCAGCCTTCGGGTACAGGTATTTCAGGACGGTCCAGCTGCCGTGGTCGAGGCCCCACTCCTGCGTGGGGATGACCTTGGCCTGCTTCACGAGGCTCGGCGCCTCCTGGGCAATGGCCGGATGGCCCGGCGCCGGGTACTCGATGTCAAAGAGCGCTTGAGGAAAACCGCCGAAGTCGTGAATCGTCTTTGGCTTCTCCTGGATGCCAACGCCCGTCGCCCCCGAACTGAGCCAGTGCGCGGAGATGCTCAGGATCGCGGTCGGTCGCGGCAGCGCCCTGCCCCAGTCGATCAGGCGGCGGGTGAACGCGTTCTCGCGGATGGCGTTCATGGGACTGCCATGGCCAATGAAGATGACCGGCATGCGGCTCGAGGGTTTGCCGGCCTTGGCGGCCGCGGCGTGAGCGTACGACGACAGGGAGGCGAGCGCGGCCGTGGCGCCGAGCGCCGTGGTGTTCAGAAGGAAGCCGCGGCGGCGCAGGTCAGCAGAAAACATGATTTCAAGTGAGTGGCTCGGTGCACGGCTTGGAGGCTCGCCGAACAATCTGCGTGCGTGGACCCAAGGTCTTCGCAACGCAGTCGTTCGTGCCTTGCCGCCGCCGGATCATAGCGACGGATGCATGGATTCGGCCTCGACAGTCGTGGTGCGAAGACCCGCCACCCGGTAGCCATGGCTTGCAACTTGCTTTGGATTGTTCGTATGCAGGTCGCAGCATGACTTCAACATTCATCAAGGCCGCAGAAGTCTGGTTGCCGAGCGACGACGGCTCCCTGCTCGAGTTCGGAAGCGGCGCATTCGGTGCCGCCAGGCGATTCGCGGCCATCAGCCGGGAGATGTGCTTCGGCCCAGGGGAAGGTTTGCCGGGTCGCGCCTGGGACGAAGGCAGACCGATCCTTCTGCGTCAGTTCGAAGGCTCGAACTTCCGCCGCATTTCGGCCGCCCGCGACGCCGGCCTGGACTGCGCCATCGCGCTGCCGCTTTTTGTGCATGACCGCCTCACTTCGGTGCTCGTGATCTTCTGCGGACACGAGGCCGCCGCAGCCAGCTGTTTGGAACTCTGGCATCACGACGCACGCATCACCAGCGACATGAGACTTGTCGATGGTGCGTTTGGCGCGAACGCTCAAGCCTTCGAATCAGCCTCGCTCGAGACCTACCTGCCGCGCGGCGTGGGCCTGCCGGGGCTGGCCTGGCAACGCGGCGAAGCAGTGTTCATGGAAAACCTGCCTACCACCGGACGGTTCCTGCGCGCGCATGAGGCGGCCGATGCAGGCCTTCTGCGGGGTCTGGCAATCCCAGTTGGTTCGCGGCTCGATGACAGCCATGTCGTGACCTTCCTTGCCGGTGCGACGTTGCCGCTGGCGCGCCGCATCGAGCGCTGGGTTCCCGCTGCGCCAGGCGGCTTGCTGCAGCGCGTCTACGCCTTCAGTGAACTCCATGGTGGTGCCTCGCTGATCGAAGCGACGCTGCCCTTGTCAGCGCCGATGGGATCGATCGCCAGGGCCTGGCTCAGCGGGGTGCCGGCGATCAATGACTGGCCGGCTTCCGAACCAGGCGCTCCCGCTGCTGCCGCGACGGCGATCGGGTCCTGGGCGCTGTTGGCAATACCTGTGGTGTGGGAGAGCGAAGTGGTCGAGGTGGTGGCGCTGTACCTCTAACTGCCCGCCGCGGCCCCGAAAATTGAGACAGCCGCCGGCACCGAGGATGCCGCCCGATTCGGTCGGGCGCCGAAGCCACCTCTACCAGCACCAGCGCCGGACGACTGTCAGTCGGAAGCATGACGCATCAGTACTACGCCGGGATCAAGTGACGGCTGTCGGTTTTCAACTTAGCATGAACTTTTTGCAGCTTTTGGTTTGAACTCCTCCTGCCCCCAAGAGATGGTCGGCGGAGGAGGGCCACGCCGATCGCTGCTGCTGCGCTCCGCGGCGCGCCGCCCCCGCAGCAGGGCCCGCCATATACGTGCGAAAGGTCTTCTTCTTGTCTGTCTGCTTGGTACCGGCGCACCAGTCCTTGAATAAGGCCATGCCACCTCCCCCTTCTCACTTCACCGCCTGTGCCGGCAGTTCAATTTCATAAGCTTGGGCGATCCGTCCGACCAGTTCGGCGATGGTGACAGCGCCGAGTTGCAGCGCCTTCGGATCGATGGTGGTGTCGGCGGCCACCGCGGTCAGGAACCGCGCCATGTCCTCCCCGACCTTCCGGTCGAGCGCAATGCGTGTGGCGGGCGCCAGCAGTTGCGAGAGGCGCAGCACATCGTTGAGGTGCTTGCGCACATCCTTGGCGTCCACCTTGGCACCCTGGTCCTTGCGCGCGCTCAGTTCCAGCCACGCGATGGCCTTGAGGGGAATCAGGCGGTCCTCGCCGACCCATGGCAGGCCATCTTCTTCGCGACGGCCCGCCATGATGAGCGCAGTAGACCTCGTCCAACAGGATGGCGGACAGGCTGGAGACGGCTTCGTCCAGGGGTATCGGAGTGAGTTGGCTGCCCTCCGCCAGCTGCAGTCCGTCGGGCGCTCTCGCAAAGAGCTCGACCATTGCCGGGAATCGTTCGTCGCCGGGCTTCTGAAAGCGGTAGAAGATCGGCTTGCCCGTGTCGCTGGCTTGGCGGATTTCGTAGCGGCCCGCGTCGACGAATTTCCAGAAGGCCTCCCCGAAGGCCGGCGTCAGCGCTTCCACATGTAGGACGATGTCGAGGTCCTTGGTGGCGCGAAATGCCAGCCCGGCGCCTTCCATCGTCAAGGTGGCGGCCGTGCCGCCAATCAGAACGTACTGGTCGGCGTAGGCCGCGAACCATTCCTTGAAAACGTCTAGCCCTCTCACCATGGTAGGTGTCCTTTCAGTTCGTCCAGCGCAAGCTGGATCCGGTCATCGGTGTTGTCCTGCAGGCTGAGCGTCAGGGAAAGCGGGTCTACCGTGGCGGCGTTCGGCAGCAACGCCGGGCTGTAGCTCCACAACTGCCATTCCTGCGCGCCGGCGACGGGTTCAGGCAGCTCCCGAATGCCTGCCTCCGTGGTTGCCTTCCAATCGGAGCCCGTCATCGCATACACCGGCCATTGGGGCTCGGCCAGCATCGAGTACCGTGCGAGCGCGCTCAACCCGGCCAAACGGCCATGCACGTTGGCAAGGACGCTTTCGGGGGCAACCCACACCGTTTGCCTGACGGGTGTTCGCAGTACAGGTTTCGCCCGCTCCCAGACCTGCTCTGGAGGGCCTCCCATGCGCAGCAGGCGCACGCGGCCCACAGCGTGCACGCTCGCGAGCCCGGCCGCGGTCAGCTCCTTCACCACGCGCGACAGCGTCATGGGCGTGTAGCCCAAGGCTATTGCCACCTTGGAAGGTTGCCACTCGGGTTCCCACGGCCGGCGCAGCAGCGCCGTGATCAACATGGCTTGTGCAGACGGGCTCAGCGCTTCCGCAGCCGGAGCGCGCTGGCGAAAGTATTCACGCAGGTCGAGACCGAGGTCCGGCAGGTAAAGCTGATTGCCCGGAACGATGAACGGCACCTTGTAGTCGATCAGGCGCCTCCGTTCGTGGGAAGCGAGGGCATCGGTGACGTAGACCGCCGGCTGGCCAGCGAGCGCCCTGACCTTGGTCAGCCAGGTTCGGACCTCGCTGAGGGAATACTTGCGCCCAGCGCGTCCCACTGCCAGCACAATAGGCTGCCCCAGCAGTTCCAGCTCACTGAACTGAAACGCGTCCCGCAGGAAATACGGCAGTTCGTCGGCGCGCGCCCACGGCTTGACGCCGGGCGCGGCAATGCCCAAGACCTCATGGAGGTAGTGTCGAACGGCGGTTGTGAGGGCCGGCACGGCTGATTCCTATGTAACATCGGTTCCGCACGATAACACAGGCACTGTTATCGTGCGAATTTGTGTTACTCAAGGTTGAGCCGGCTCTCCCCTGGATCGGCCCCCAAAGCCTGTGCGTCCCTCAGCACGCCCCTCCACGCCCGCACGCGCCCACTGTTCGACGTTGGAACGGGCCAATCAGCCATCTCCGTCTCGCGCGGCGCCATCGAATCGCCCTGGAGCGCAAATCCCCGCTCCCCACGACTGGGCGACAATGGAGGCAAGGATCCATGCCCCAAACATTCCCACGCCGATAGACATCATTCGCCCAGTCCCCCAATGAAAAAGGGCGTCCGGTGGATGAAACCGGACGCCCTTGGACGTTTTGTTGGCTGTGAAAGGATCCATATTTCGACCTGCAGCCCGCGCCACTACTGCCAATCAACGTCTTGGTTGTAGAAATTGCCCCCATAGCTGCCCCCACGATGTTCTGGTGCAACACCGCCTCGTTACCGCACGAGAAATGACCGTTCAAACGCATCGGGACTCTCGGCGCGGTAGTGTGACATTGCCTCTGCCTGCACGAACTCATGGACGTGCGCCTTTCGCACAGGCCCTCACCCGATTGATTCCAAGAACGCGCGCCCTCGCGCATGACGCTCGGCTCGGATCGAATGCGGGGACGTGCGACCGGGCAATCGACGGGTCGATCAGGCGTTCCGCCGGTCAAATCGGAGGCCTTGCTGTATCGCGGATGGCCACTCGCCCGTGCGCGTCTCCGCGCCTCGTCTCACTCAGTGTCGCACGGCACCATGCGTGCCGCGAGGTCGCTAGAACGGAGCGTCTCTGGTCGTGTGTGGCGCTGGAGGGGCTAAATGCTGGCGCAACAACTGGTGAAGGGCATCCCAATCGGAAATCCAAGTGGAAACCAAACCGGTAAACCAACCGGAATCCACGCCAGCCAGCTTCGTCTCTAACCCGTTGTTTCGTATGACTTTTTCATCGACAATACCGGAAACAGAACCGGAAATCATGTCAGAAAAACCCAAGACGATTGCCGCCTATGACCAACCCCACCAGTTTGAGCCGCTGTTACCAGCGCTGAACCTGGACGGGTTGATTGAGGCCACGCGCCGCGTCTTCGAGAAATCGGCGCAGCTGCGAGCCTCGGCAAGCCCAGAAGCACGAGATGCCCTGCGCGCAATTGTCCGCTCGATGAACTCCTACTACTCGAACAGCATCGAGGGCCAGGGCACGCACCCTGCGAACATCGAGCGGGCGCTCAGGCACGACTTTTCCGAGAAACCCGACGTGGCCATGCGCCAGCGGGTGGCCGTGGCGCACATCGAAGCGGAACAGGAGCTCGAGCACCTCGTGACGACGGAGGCGGCGGCCCTGAGCAGCGATTTTCTCTTGAGGGCGCACGCAAGTCTGTACGGCAGGCTCTCGGAAGAAGACCGGCGCACCGACGATGGACGCATTGTTGTTCCGGGAGAGCTCCGGAAGCACGACGTCGCAGTCGGCCGACATCAACCTCCGACCTGGCAGTCCGTCCCTCAATTCCTAAAGCGGATGGATGAGCGATATGGCCAGCTCAAGGGCGTCGACGCCGTTCTCTACGCCATTGCGTCCGCCCATCACCGCATGGCGTGGACTCATCCGTTCGAGGACGGCAACGGGCGTGCTGTTCGACTGCAGAGCCACTGCGCCCTGTTTCCCCTCAGCGGCGGCTTATGGTCCCCAAATCGAGCGCTGGCACGCCAGCGACAGCGCTATTACGAAATGCTCGACAACGCCGACAGTGCCCGGCAGGGCGACCTCGATGGCCGCGGAAACCTCAGCCAGAAGATGCTTTGGGAGTGGTGTCGTTACTTCATCGAGCTGTGCGAGGACCAGGTCACGTTCATGGCCACCATGCTTGACCTTCCGAAGCTCAAAGATCGCATTCGGGCTTACGTGCTCGTGAGAGGGACCACGGACGGCATCTCGGAGTACCGGGAGGAGGCGGTCTTTCCGCTTCAGACGGTCGCAACGACGGGTTCGGTCGCGCGGGGCGACTTCATCAGAATGACCGGCTTGGAGGAGCGAACAGCCCGCAAGGTCGTGTCTCGATTCCTCGCCGACGGGTTGCTGAAGAGCGACGGCCACCGGTCGGAACTCAGCATTGGATTCCCCATGTCCTCGCTCAACATCCTGTTCCCAAACCTGTATCCAGAGGCCGCCACGGCGGCGCTCGAATAGATAGCCGGCTACGCCCGCGAGGCGCGAGGCGGCCTCTGAGAAGGCGCAAAAAGACATGTGCCAAGGTTCCTACGAGCCTGGATTCTGAGCCAGCCCTTTGACGTTCAGATTTCCAGCTGCCCCCACAGGCGCCGGATGCCGCCGAATCCCGGCGGACAAACCCGGACAAAGAAAAAGCCCTTAAGCGTTGATTCTTAAGGGCTTTTCGGAGCTTGCCGGATTACGCCGGACTTTAAATTGGTCGGTGTGAAAGGATTCGAACCTTCGACCCCTTGCACCCCATGCAAGTGCGCTACCAGGCTGCGCCACACACCGAAGCTCTCGATTATAGCCGTGCGTTTTCAGTGACCTGGACTCAGCAGTTCGCGAATTTCGTACAGTTCGCGCCGCAGGTGGAGTAGCTGCGACGGATCGATGGTCCGGTCTGCGCCTTGCGGCATATCCGTGCCTTCCTTGAGTGCGGCTTCGAACTCTTCCTGATCGATCTCGACCGCCTCCATGCCTTCGAGCGGCACTTCGCCAGCCTTGCGGCGGTCGCGCTCCGACTGGACCATTTCCTGCAGCTTGTTGCGCGCCCCGCTGATGGTGAAGCCCTGGTCGTAGAGCAGGTCGCGGATGCGGCGGATCATCAGCACCTCGTGGTGCTGGTAGTAGCGTCGATTGCCGCGCCGCTTCATCGGGCGCAACTGCGTGAACTCCTGCTCCCAGTAGCGCAGCACGTGCGGCTTGACGCCGCACAACTCGCCGACCTCACCGATCGTGAAGTAGCGTTTGACAGGAATCGGTGGGAGCGTTTTCTCCATTGAAATCAAGACGGTGCGAGGGAAACCTTAGAGATTACTCCACGCACCGCGCGCGACCAAGCACTATTCGGCGCCGAGACTCCACTCCACCTCTTGCGGCCCCTCTTCGCCGATGCTGCCGTGAATTTGTTCCTTCAGCTTGGCACTGGCGTGAAAGGTGGCGACGCGGCGCTCGCCGATCGGAATGGCCTCGCCGGTACGCGGATTGCGGCCAGGCCGTGGCGCCTTGACGCGGATCTGGAAATTGCCGAAGCCCGAGATCTTGACGTCCGTGCCTTCGATCAGGCTGGCCGCGATCAGGTCGAAGAAGGCTTCGACCATGTCCTTGGATTCGCGCTTGTTGAGGCCGATCTGCTCGAACAGCAGGTCGGCCAGGTGCGCCTTGGTGAGCGCGGGCGTTTCGAGGACTTCGAGCGTGAATTCCATGGCGTTCATACCCGCAGATGCGCGCCGAGCCGCGCGCTGAGTTGCTCGAGGATCGTGGCCACCGCCGCTTCGACCTGCTCGTCGGTCAGAGTGGCGCTGTCGCTATTGAAGCTCAGGCGCACGGCCATGCTCTTTTCGCCTTGCGCCAGGCCGCCGGGCGCGACAGTGCCGTCGCTCGCCACGGGCGGCCGGTAGATGTCGAACAGCACGGCGTCGCGCAGCAAGCTGGGATCGGCGGCCGCGCGGATGGTACGCATCAGCGCATCGTGCGTGATCGCTTCGGCCACCACGACGGCGATGTCGCGCTCCACCGCCTGGTGCTTGGGCACCGGTTGGGCTTCGGGCAGCGGCCGCGCGGTGACGGCATCGAGCTCGAGTTCGAACAGCACAGGCGCCTGGGCGAACTCCCATGTCTGGCGCCAGCGCGGGTGAAGCTCGCCCACCACGCCGATCGCACGGCCGTCGAGCAGCACGCGCGCCGCGCGGCCCGGATGCAGCGCGGGATGCTCGGTCGCCTCGAAGCTCGGCACAAGGGGCGCGAGCAGCGCTTCGACGTCGCCCTTGATATCGTAGAAGTCGACGCGCTGCGCCTTGCCGTCCCAGCGCGCGGCCTCGGCATCGCCCCAGGCCAGGCCTGCCACGCGCATGGGCTGGTGGATGCCCTTCACGGTGCTGTCGGTGGTGACGACTGTGTCGTCGCGCAGGAACACGCGGCCCAGCTCGAACACGCGCACGCGCGGCGCCCGGCGGTCGAGGTTGAACTTCAGCGCCTGGAGCAGCGAGCCGATCAGCGACGAGCGCATCACGCTCATCTGGCTCGCGATCGGGTTCAGCAGCTTGATCGGGTTGGCGTTGCCCGCGAGCTCCTGCTCCCAGTGCGCCTCGACGAAGCTGAAGTTGATGGTTTCCTGGTAGCCGAGCGCGGCCAGGCGATGGCGCACGGCGAAGCGGCTGCGCTGGACCTCGGGCCGCACGCGCGCGGTGATCGGTGCCAGCGGGGCCATGGTCGGCAGGTTGTTGTAGCCGACCAGGCGGGCAACCTCTTCGATCAGGTCTTCTTCGATCTGCAGGTCGAAGCGGTGCGGCGGCGGCGTGACGACCAGCGTGCCTTCGCCCTCTTCCATGGGCAGGCCGAGCCGGCGCAGCGCGTCGCCGCACTGGGCCTGGGTGAGCGGCATGCCGATCACGCGCGCAGCACGCGCCACGCGCAGCGTGACGGGCTTGGCTTCCGGCAGGCGCAGTCTCTGGTCGTCGATGGCGCCGGCCTGGCCGCCGCAGATGTCGACGATCAGCTGCGTGATGCGCTCGATGATCTGCACCGTGCGGCTCGGGTCGACGCCCCGTTCGAAGCGGTGCCCCGCGTCGGTGTTGAAATTGAAGCGGCGCGAACGGCCCTGGATGGACTCGGGCCACCAGAAGGCCGCCTCGACATAGATGTTGCGGGTGTCGTCGGACACCGCCGTCGCATCGCCGCCCATGATGCCGGCCAGCGATTCGACCTGGCCGCGCTCGTCGGCGATCACGCCGACCTTCTCGTCGACCGTGACCGTGTTGCCATTGAGCAGCTTGAGCTGTTCGCCCGGCTTGCCCCAGCGCACCGTGAGGCCGCCGTGGATCTTGTCGAGGTCGAAGATATGGGACGGCTGCCCGTACTCGAACATCACGTAGTTCGAGATGTCGACCAGCGGCGACACGCTGCGCTGACCGCAGCGCGCAAGTTGATCGACCATCCACGCCGGCGTGGCGGCCTTCGTATCGACGCCGCGGACGATGCGGCCCGAGAAGCGGCCGCACAGATCGGGGGCTGCGACCTGGACCGGCAGCTTGTCCTTCAATGCCACCGCCACCGGGGCGATGGCAGGTGTCTTGAGCGGTGCACCGGTCAACGCCGCGAGCTCGCGCGCGATGCCGTAGACGCTCAGTCCGTGCGCCAGGTTGGGCGTGAGCTTGAGCGTCAGCAGCGAATCGTCGAGCTTCAGCACCTCGCGCACGTCGGCGCCTACGGCCGCATCGGCCGGAAGTTCGAGCAGGCCGCCGTGGTCTTCGCTGAGCTTGAGCTCGCGCGCCGAGCACAGCATGCCCTGGCTTTCGACGCCGCGCAGCTTGCCCAGCTTGATCAGGAAAGGTTGGCCGTCATCGCCCGGCGGCAGCTCCGCGCCGACCAGCGCCAGCGGCACCTTGATGCCGGCGCGCGCGTTGGGCGCACCGCACACGATGTTGAGCAAGCTGCCCTGCCCCGCGTCGACCTGGCACACGCGCAGCCGGTCGGCGTTGGGATGCGGACCCGCTTCCTTGATCTCGCCGACCACGACCTTGGTGAAGGGCGGCGCCACCGGCCGGCGCTCCTCGACCTCGAGCCCGCCCATCGTGAGCGTCTCCGCCAGTTCTGCGCTGGAAAGCGGCGGGTTGCAGAACTCGCGCAACCAGGACTCTGGAAATTGCATCTCGTCGTTCTCGTTCTCTGTTTACTGGAATTGGCTCAGGAAGCGCAGGTCGCCATCGAAGAACAGGCGCAGATCGTTGACGCCGTAGCGCAGCATCGTGAGCCGGTCCGGGCCCATGCCGAAGGCGAAGCCGATGTAGCGTTCGGGGTCCAGGCCCATGTTGCGCACCACGTTCGGATGCACCTGGCCCGCGCCCGAGACCTCGAGCCAGCGGCCGGCCAGGGGGCCGGTCTGGAACTGGATGTCGATCTCCGCGCTCGGTTCGGTGAACGGGAAGAAGCTCGGACGAAAGCGCAGCACCAGGTCGTCGGTCTCGAAGAAGGTGCGGCAGAAGTCGGTGAACACGACCTTGAGGTCCTTGAAGCTCACGTTCTCGCCGAGCCAGAGGCCCTCGCACTGGTGGAACATCGGCGAGTGCGTGGCGTCGCTGTCGACGCGGTAGGTACGGCCCGGCGCGATCACGCGGATCTCGGGCGCCTTGACCGTGCCGGTGGTGTCGGCCGCCGCGGCTTCGAACTCGGCCGCGTACTTCTTGACGTGCTGATGCGCGTAGCGCACCTGCATCGGGCTGGTGTGGGGGCGCAGGTTGTACGGGATGCCGTCTTCGCCGTTGATGTCGACGTAGAAAGTGTCCTGCATGGAGCGCGCGGGATGGTTCGGCGGGTTGTTGAGCGAGGTGAAACTGTGCCAGTCGCTCTCGATCTCGGGACCGTCCGCGACATCGAAGCCCATGCTCGAGAAGATCGCCTCGATGCGCTCCATCGTGCGGCTCACCGGATGCAGGCCGCCAGGCGCACGCTGGCGGCCGGGCAATGTGACATCGAGCGCCTCGGCACGCAATTGGACGGCGAGTTCCTCGTCGGCCAGTTGCTGGCGGCGCTCGGTGAGCGCGGCTTCGATGGCCTGCTTGGCAACGTTGATCGCCGCGCCGCGCGACTTCTTCTCGTCGACGGAGAGCGCGGCCATGCCCTTCATCAACTCGGTGATGCGGCCGGCCTTGCCGAGGAACTGCGCCTTGGCGTTCTCGAGTTCGGCCGGGGCCTTCGCCTTCGCGAAGGCAGCACGTGCGGTGTCGACCAGGGAGTCCAACTCGTTCATGGGGAATACTTCGAGGTGAAAGAAAAAAGGGCTGGAGCCCTTTCAAGCGCCAGCCCTTGTGCCGTGGGCGCAGGCCGCTGTCCCGGAAGACGGCAACCCGCTGTGCAGGATCAAGCAGCCAGCTTGGCCTTGACCTGCTCCACGATGCCGGCAAAAGCGGCCTTGTCGTGCACGGCGATATCGGCCAGGACCTTGCGGTCGATCTCGATACCGGCCTTGCGGATGCCGTTGGCGAACTGGCTGTAGGTCAGGCCCAGTTCGCGCGAAGCGGCATTGATACGGGCAATCCACAGTTGACGGAACACGCGCTTCTTGGTGCGGCGGTCACGGTAGGCGTATTGGCCTGCCTTCATCACCGCCTGCTTGGCGATGCGGAAGACATTGCCGCGGCGACCGCGGAAACCCTTGGCGAGTGCGAGAACCTTCTTGTGGCGGGCGCGAGCCGTTACACCACGTTTGACGCGAGGCATGTGTGTACTCCTTGTTCGTCTGGATTAAATGCCGCTGCCGGGCAACATGGCGGCCATCGAAACCATGTTGGTCTCGTGCACTGCCGTTGCACCACGCAGGTGACGCTTGTTCTTGGTGGTCTTCTTGGTCAGGATGTGACGCTTGAAGGCTTGACCGCGCTTGACGGTGCCACCGGGACGAACGCGGAAACGCTTTTTCGCGCTGCTCTTGGTCTTCATTTTGGGCATGTGAATGCTCCTTTAGTTTGTGCTCGTGAGGCGCCGCGGATATTCCACGGGCTTGTTGGCCCCGAGACACTTCTTTATCCCGCCCTTGCCTGCACCTTGGAGTGCTGACAAGGGCGAAATCCCTTCGAATCCTTCTATCTCTTCAGCTCAGGCCGCGGCGGGTGCGGTTGTCGACTCAGCCGCCGGTTTTGCCGCGCCACCCGCCTTCTTGCGGCCCGGCGCGATCATCATGATCATCTGCCGGCCCTCGAGCTTCGGAAACTGCTCAACCACGATCGCGTCGCCGAGATCCTCACGAATGCGCTGCAACAGCGCCAGCCCGAGTTCCTGGTGCGTGATCTCGCGCCCCCGGAAACGCAGCGTGATCTTGCACTTGTCACCCTCGTCAAGAAAGCGCCGGATGTTGCGCATCTTGATGTTGTAGTCGCCTTCGTCGGTACCCGGCCGGAACTTGATTTCCTTGACCTCGATGACCTTCTGCTTCGATTTCGCTTCGGCGGCCTTCTTCTGCTCGTGGTACTTGAACTTGCCGTACTCGATCAGGCGGCAGACCGGCGGATTGGCCGCCGCGACGACTTCCACCAGATCCACGTCTTGCTCACCAGCCAGGCGCAATGCCTCGGCAAGACTCACGACACCCAATTGCTCGTTATCGGGCCCGATCAGGCGGACTTCCGGGGCCATGATTTCCCGGTTCAGGCGGTGTTGGCGTTCCTCGCGGTGGCGGCGGTCGCGAAATGCAGTAGCGATGGTCAGAATCCTTCAATCAATCTGCTACAAAAATTGTAGCGAACGCCGTAGAGTCCACGCCCACAAGCAGCCTGATTGCTCAAAATCAGCCTTTGAACCGGTTCAAATTCAAAGCTTGTGTTGGATGTCGGCGGCGATCTTTTGGGAGAACGCCTCCACCGACATGGCACCGAGATCAAGATTGCCCCGGGCGCGCACTGCGACGGCACCTGCTTCCTTCTCCTTGTCGCCCACGACGAGGATGTAGGGAAGCTTTTGCAACGAATGCTTCCGTATTTTATACGTAATCTTCTCGTTGTGCAGATCGAGCAAAACTCTAAGCCCTTGATTTTGCAGCGATTTCGCAACTTGAGATGCGTAATCCGCCTGTCCTTCGCTGATATTGAGCACCGCGACCTGCACCGGCGCCAGCCAAGCGGGCAGTGCGCCGGCGTGATGTTCGATCAACATGCCGATGAATCGCTCGAGGCTGCCGACGATCGCGCGGTGCAGCATGACCGGATGTGCGCGGCCGCTGGACTCGGTGACGTACTCTGCGTCCAGGCGCTCAGCCATGTTGAAGTCCACCTGCATCGTGCCGCACTGCCACTGGCGGCCGATGGCGTCTCGCAGCGTGTATTCGATCTTCGGCCCGTAGAAGGCGCCTTCGCCGGGCGAGATGACGAATTCCACACCCGATCGGCGCAGTGCCTCCATCAGCGCATGCTCGGCCTTGTCCCAGAGTTCGTCGGCGCCGATGCGGTTATCGGGCCGTGTTGCCACCTTGTAGAGGATCTCGGTGAAGCCGAAATCGGCATAGACCTTGAGCAATTGCCCCGTGTAGGCCACGCATTCCTCGAGGATCTGGTCTTCGGTGCAGAAGATGTGGCCGTCGTCCTGCGTGAATCCGCGCACCCGCATGATCCCGTGCAAGCCGCCCGAGGGCTCGTTGCGATGGCACTGGCCGAACTCGCCATAGCGCAGCGGCAGGTCGCGGTAGCTGCGCAGGTCGGACTTGAAGATCAGCACGTGGCCCGGGCAGTTCATCGGCTTGAGCGCGTAGTCGCGCTTTTCCGACTCCGTCGTGAACATGTTTTCGCGGTAGTTCTGCCAGTGGCCCGTTTTTTCCCACAAGCTCTTGTCGAGGATCTGCGGTCCTTTGACTTCCTGGTAGCCCGTGTCGCGGTACACCTTGCGCATGTACTGCTCGACCTGCTGCCAGATCGCCCAGCCCTTGGGATGCCAGAACACCACGCCGGGCGCCACCTCGTCGATGTGGAACAGATCGAGCTCCTTGCCCAGCCGGCGATGGTCGCGCTTCTCGGCCTCCTCGATGCGCTGGACGTACTGGTCCAACTGCTTCTTGTCGGCCCAGGCCGTGCCGTAGATGCGCTGCAGCTGCTCGTTCTTCGCATCACCGCGCCAGTAGGCGCCGGCCAGCTTCGTGAGCTTGAAGACCTTGAGGAAGCGAGTGTTCGGCACGTGCGGGCCGCGGCACATGTCGACGTACTCCTGGTGGTAGTACAGGCCCATCGCCTTTTCGTCGGGCATGTCCTCCACCAGCCGCAGCTTGTAGTCCTCGCCGCGGGACTTGAACACCTCGATGACCTCGTCGCGCGGCGTCATCTTCTTGACCACGTCGTAGTCCCGCGCGATCAGCTCGCGCATGCGCGCCTCGATCGCCTCCATGTCCTCGGGCGTGAAAGGGCGCTCGTAGGCGATGTCGTAGTAGAAGCCCTCCTCGATCACCGGACCGATCACCATCTTCGCCGTCGGGTAGAGCTGCTTCACTGCATGGCCGACCAGGTGGGCCGTCGAGTGGCGGATGATCTCCAGGCCCTCGTCGTCCTTGGGCGTGATGATCTGCAGCTTCGCGTCATGCTCGATCAGGTCGCTGGCATCGACCAGCTGGCCGTCGACCTTGCCGGCCACGGTCATCTTCGCGAGGCCGGGGCCGATGGACTTGGCAACGTCGGCCACCGAAACCGGGCCGGGAAACTCGCGGCGCGAGTTGTCGGGGAGAGTGATCTGGATCATGGGAAGAAAACCTCGGCGAGAAAACAAAAAAGCGCGGTCTGGGACCGCGCTTGGCTGTGGTTTGAGTGCTGGATGCTTCCAGCGTGCGCGGACTACCGGCCTCTTCCTTCAAGGAAAAGACCGCTCATTGCTTGCGGTGTAGTTCGCGGTGTCATAACCAGGGTGCCTTTCTCGCTCTTGTTGCTGCTGAGACGGAGCTGCCGATTCTATCCGCAGCCCGCTCAGGACGCGGGCGCTGCATTCTTGAGACCCAGCACCTCGATCGGCTCGATGGCCGGCGGTTTGGCGAACAGCTCCGGCGCCTTGGCCATCAAGGCCTGGGCGATCGGGCCGTTCAGATGCGCCTGGCGACCGGCCTCGTCCTCGAACGCGTCGAAGACACCGAAGGTGGTGGGCGAAATGCGCAGGGCGAACCAGATCGGCGTGGTCTTCTCGTCGCGCGCCATGGAAAGCCCCGCTTCGAGAAACTGCTGGACCTCGGCTTCCTTGCCCGGCTTGGCTTCGAGGCGGGCGAACAATGCGAACTTGATCATGAAGGTCTCCGGTGGACACGGAAGCGCGGGATTGCGCGTCCATGGTGGTGACTCTAGGCATGCCGCGGCATAGGACCTATTGGCATTTTTGACATCTTTGATATCGTTGTTGTCATGAAGGTCAACATCCTCGCACTCGACGGCGTGTTCGACACCGGCCTGGCCACGGTACTGGACGTGTTCACCACAGCCAACGAACTGGCCGGCATGCTCAGTCTGGATGTCGCGCCTTTCGAGGCAAAGCTCACCGGCGTGAGAAAGAGGGTCCGCACCTCGCAAGGCCTGAGCGTGCCCGTGGCCTCATCGCCCGATGCCGGCAAGCCGGACTGGATCGTCGTGCCCGCGATCGGCGAGAAGATGCCCGACGGCCTCCAGTTCGCGCTGCAGCGGCGCGACGTCGCAGAGGCTGCGGCCTGCCTGCGCGCGCAATCCGTACGAGGTGTCCGCATCGCCGCAGCCTGCATCGGCACCTTCGTGCTGGCCGAGTCGGGGCTGCTCGACCACCAGCACGCCACGACCACCTGGTGGCTGGCCTCGCTGTTTCGCCAACGCTATCCCTGCGTGAAGCTCGACGAATCGCGCATGTTGGTGAGCTCCGGCGCCTTCGTCACGGCAGGCGCCGCGCTGAGCCACATCGACATGGCGCTGCTGCTGGTGCGCCAGGCCAGCCCCGAACTCGCGGCGCTGGTGGCGAAATACCTGATCGTCGACTCGCGGCCTTCACAGTCCGCCTACGTGATCACCGATCACCTGAGCCACTCGGACCCGACCGTGGAGCGCTTCGAACGCTGGGCTCGCGGCAGGCTGGCAGACGGGTTTTCGCTCGACGAGGCAGCCGCGGCGGCGGGCACCAGCAAACGCACCCTGGCGCGACGCATGCAGCAGGTGCTCGGCAAGACGCCGCTGTCCTACTTCCAGGACCTGCGCGTGGAACGCGCCGTGCATCTGCTCAAGACCAGCGACAAGAGCCTGGAACAGATCGCGACGCTGGTGGGCTACGCCGAGGGCGTGACGCTGCGCGCACTGCTGCGCCAGCGCCTGGGCCGCGGCGTGCGCGAGCTGCGCATGGTCGACTGAGGCGAGACGAAAAAAAATCCCCGCGGATTGCTCGCGCGGGGACAAAACTCAAGCGCCGACGAAGATCAGTGGAACTGCTCTTCCTCGGTCGAACCGGTGAGCGCCGTCACGCTCGACTTGCCGCCCTGGATCACGGTGGTCACTTCATCGAAATAGCCGGTGCCGACTTCCTGCTGGTGCGACACGAAGGTGTAGCCGCGGTCGCGCGCCGCGAACTCGGGCTCCTGCACCTTCTCGACGTATGCCGACATGCCGCGCTTCACGTAGTCCTGCGCCAGGTCGAACATGTTGAACCACATCGAGTGGATGCCGGCCAGCGTGATGAACTGGTACTTGTAGCCCATGGCCCCCAGCTCCTTCTGGAACTTCGCGATGGTCGCGTCGTCGAGGTTCTTCTTCCAGTTGAACGAAGGCGAGCAGTTGTACGCCAGCATCTTGCCGGGATGCACCTTGTGCACGGCTTCGGCGAACTTGCGTGCGAACTCGAGGTCGGGCGTGCCGGTCTCGCACCACACCAGGTCGGCGTAGTGGGCGTAGGCGACGGCGCGCGAGATGGCCTGCTCGATGCCTTTCTTGGTCTTGTAGAAGCCTTCGGCGGTGCGCTCGCCCGTGAGGAAGGGCTTGTCGTTCTCGTCGTAGTCGCTGGTCAGCAGGTCGGCCGCTTCGGCATCGGTGCGGGCGATCACGAGCGTCGGCGTGCCGCAGACGTCGGCGGCCATGCGCGCGGCAATCAGCTTTTGCACCGCTTCGGTGGTCGGGACCAGCACCTTGCCGCCCATGTGGCCGCACTTCTTGACCGAGGCGAGCTGGTCTTCGAAGTGCACGCCGCCGGCGCCGGCCTTGATCATCGCCTTCATCAATTCGAAGCCGTTGAGCACGCCGCCGAAGCCTGCTTCGGCATCGGCCACGATCGGCGCGAAGTAGTCGACATAGTCCTTGTCGCCGGGGTTGCCGCCCTTGGACCACTGGATCTCGTCGGCGCGGCGGAAGGTGTTGTTGATGCGCTCGACCACCGTCGGCACCGAGTCCACCGGATAGAGCGACTGGTCGGGGTACATCGATGCGTAGCTGTTGTTGTCGGCGGCGACCTGCCAGCCGGACAGATAGATCGCCTTGACGCCCGCCTTGACCTGCTGCATGGCCTGGCCACCGGTGAGCGCGCCGAGGCAGTTGACGTAGGGCTCGTTGTTCACGAGATCCCAGAGCTTCTCGGCGCCGCGGCGTGCGAGGGTGTATTCGATCGGGAAGGAACCGCGCAGGCGCACCACGTCGGCTGCGCTGTAGCCGCGCTTGATGCCTTTCCAGCGCGGGTTGGTCGCCCAGTCTTTTTCGAGGGCGGCGATTTGCTGTTCGCGGCTCAGTTGTTCAGTGATGGTTTGGGGCATGGTCACTCCGAGGGTTGATTGAGAGGTGGCGCTGCGGCCGTGGACTTACTGTACGACAAGGCCACACTCTTATGTCTTATAGAAGACATATTTTTCACCGTTTAAAATCAACCACTTACGCGATGTTTTCTCAATGCGGAATAAATTTTCTTGTATTGAGAAAAAATATTGCGTCGCAGCATGCACGGATTTCGCGATGCGCAATGAACTCTTCGCTCATGAAATCGGGGGCATGTGTGCCAGCCAGTCGCCGCTCGCGATCACCGGCCTGCCCACGATGCGCTTCGGATGAATCTCGTAGACCAGGCACACGAGTTCCTTCGCGCCGGCTTGCACCTTCACTTCGCGCTTGATGTATTCGCCGCTGTCATCGGGCTTCACTTCTTCGAGCAGATCGAGCTGCGCTTCGAGCGCCGATGCGATCGCGTAGATCTCTCCGACCACCCGCGCAGTCCCGCCGAGCACGGCGCCCGGATAGCTGCCCAGGTCGTACAGCGTGCCGGCGATGGAGGCATCGGCCACATGCGCGGGCGCCGGCACAAAGCGTGCGATGTCGTTGCGCCCGCCACGGCGCAAGGTGCCGTAGACGAACACATGGCGGGCCGGGTCTGCAGGCGCTGCGGATTGGGGCATCATCGAATCACTCCTCGCACAACGCGCCCAGTCTATTGAACACCGCCCTCCCCGCGCCCGGCCGCTTCGTGGCTTACGGTTGCCTGGCCCTGAGCATGTCGCTCGTCGGCAGCTACGTCGCGCTCTCCAAACCCCTGGTGGTCGCCTTCCCTGTGCTGCTGCTCGCCTGGCTGCGCTTCGGCATCGCCGCCTTGGCGATGCCGCACTGGCTGCGCCGCCCGAGCGACGAACCCGCGATGACGGCGCGCACGCGCGGCCTGGTCTTTCTCGAGTCCTTCCTCGGCAACTTCATGTTCTCGATCTGCATGCTGTTCGGCGTGAGCCTGACCAGCGCGGTGTCGGCCGGCGTGATCATGGCGTCGATCCCCGCTGTCGTTGCGCTCACAAGCTGGCTGTTTCTGCGCGAGCGCATCACGCTGCGCATCTGGATCGCGATCGCTTGCGCGGCGCTGGGCATCGGGCTGCTCGCGTTCGCGCCGGCGCCTGCGCAAACCCATCCGGGCAGGGACGCCTCCGCACCGCTGCCCTGGCTCGGCAACCTGCTGGTCTTCTGCGCGGTGCTCTGCGAGTCCGCGTACGCGGTGATCGGCAAGTCGCTCACCGGGCGGCTCGGACCCAAGCGCATCTCTTCGCTGATCAACCTCTGGGGCTTCGTGCTCTCGACGCCGCTGGGCATCTGGTTCGCGCTTCGCTTCGACTTCGGCGCGGTGTCGCTCGGCCTCTGGGGCCTCCTGATCGTCTATGCGCTGGCCGCGAGCATCTGGACGGTGTGGCTCTGGATGACCGGTTTGAAGGGCGTGCCGGCCTCGCAGGCCGGCGTGTTCACCGTGATGCTGCCGGTCAGCGCGGCCGTCGTCGGCGTGCTCGTTCTCGGCGAGAGTTTGTCGATGCTGCAGGTCTGCGCATTCGCGCTCGCGCTGCTCGGCGTGGTGCTCGCCACGTGGCCTTCGCGCCGCTCCTGAGACAGCTTGCGCGCCGCTCAGAGGGAAAACGAGCGCTTCTCTCCTCTGAAAAAACAACAGCTCCCAATGAAAAAACCGCTTTTTCCCTTGGAAACGCGTTTTTTCTCCTTTAGCATCCGCAATGCCAGTGGAGACACCGCTTTTCATTGGTGAAAGTATCCAATCCAAAAAGGAAATCAACCATGGCAACTGCAAAGAAGGCTCCGGCCAAGAAAGCTCCTGCGAAGAAGGCCGCTCCGGCCAAGAAGGCGGCTCCTGCCAAGAAGGCTCCGGCGAAGAAGGCAGCACCCGCAAAGAAGGCCGCTCCCGCCAAGAAGGCTCCTGCGAAGAAGGCAGCTCCCGCCAAGAAGCGCACCCCCAACGCTGCGTTCATGAAGGCACTGACCCCCAGCCCGGCACTCGCTGCCGTGGTCGGCTCGACGCCTCTGCCGCGCACCGCTGTCGTGAGCAAGCTGTGGGACTACATCAAGAAGAACAACCTTCAAGACAAGGCCAACAAGCGCAACATCAACGCCGATGCCAAGCTGAAGGAAATCTTCGGCAAGCCGCAAGTGTCGATGTTCGAGCTCGCCTCGCTGATCGGCAAGCACGTCAAGTGAGCCTCGGGCGCCATCGGTGCCCGAATGAAGAAAGCCGGCGCGAGCCGGCTTTTTTTTGCCCTACGCGATCGGTCGCGCCTGCGCGGCCTTGGTGATCGACGACAGCGTGCCGCGCGTGGTGATCACCTCGGGGTCCAGCGGGATCTCGATCAGCGTCCCCGTATCGGCCGCCAGCGCCCGCAGCAGTGCCGCTTCGAACTGGGCAGTCTCGGTCACACTTTCGGCCGCATAGCCGTAGGCGCGGGCCAGCGCGCAGAAGTCCGGATTGCGCAAGGCCGTGCCGCTCACCTTCGCCGGGTACTCGCGTTCCTGGTGCATGCGGATGGTGCCGAACATGCCGTTGTTGAGCAGCACGATGATGCTCTTGCCACCATGCTGCGAAGCGGTGGCGAGTTCCTGGCCGTTCATCAGGAAGTCGCCGTCGCCGGCGATGGTGAAGGCGATGCGCCCGGTCGCGATGTTGGCCGCGATGCCGGCGGGAACGCCATAGCCCATGGCGCCGCTGGTCGGCGCGAGCTGCGTCTTGTGGCCCTTCACGAGACCGTGGTAGCGGAAGTAGCGATGCACCCAGCTCGCGAAGTTGCCCGCGCCGTTGGTGATGGCCGCATCCTGCGGCAGGTGCTGCTGCAGCAGGCGGACCACCGCCGCCATGTCGACCGCGCCGCGCGGCGTCTCCACCGGCAAGCCGGCGAGAGCCTGAGGCTCGAGGTTCGCCAGGTAGTCCGCGTTGGCCTGCGCGGTCCACGCCTCCCATGGCAACTCGGCCGGCGCACTCAGCACCTCGAGGCTGCGTGCGGCCGCGCTCATGCCGGCATTGATGGCCAGGTCGGCCTGGTAGACGCGGTTGAGCTCTTCGGCGCTCGCATGGATGTGCACCAGCGTCTGCTTTGCCTTCGGCGCTTCGAGCAGCGTATAGCCGCCGGTGGTCATCTCACCCAAGCGCGGGCCGATCGCGAGGATCAGGTCGCTTTGCTTCACGCGTTCGGCCAGCTTCGGATTGATCGCGATGCCGACGTCGCCGGCATAGAGTGGGTGGTGGTTGTCGAAGGTGTCCTGGAAGCGGAAGGCATTGGCGACCGGCAGTCTCCAGTTCTCGGCGAAGCGCTGCAGCGCCTGCGCCGCCTGGACGGTCCAGCCGCCGCCGCCGGCGATCACCAGCGGGCGTTGGGCCTTCATCAGCAGCTCGCGCAGCGTGCGCAGCGCGCCGGGGTCGCTCCAGGGTTGCACGGCCTCCACGCGCGCCAGCGGTCGCGCCGAGGTCATGGTGCGCAGCATGTCCTCTGGCAGCACGAGCACCACCGGACCCGGACGGCCGTTCATCGCCGTGGCGAAGGCGCGCGCGATGTACTCGGGAATGCGGTTCGCAGCGTCGATGCGCTCCACGCGCTTGGCAAAACCCTTGGTGCTGGGGCCGAAGAAGCTGCCGTAGTCGACTTCCTGGAAGGCCTCGCGATCGCGGAAGTCGCTGCCGACATCGCCCACGAAAAGCACCATCGGCGTCGAATCCTGGAAGGCGTTGTGCACGCCGATCGAAGCGTTGGTGGCGCCCGGGCCGCGGGTGACGAAGCAGATGCCCGGCCGGCCCGTGAGCTTGCCGTGCGCCTCGGCCATGAAGGCGGCCCCGCCCTCCTGGCGATTGACGATGAAGCGGATGCGCTCGCCGTAGGCATGGAAGCCGTCGAGCACTGCCAGAAAACTCTCGCCCGGGACGCCGAAAGCCAGCTCCACGCCTTGCTCGACCAGGCACTCGACGATCAAATGGCCTGCGGGTTGCGATGAACTCATGGACGTGATGCCTCTGTTGCAATATCGGTGCGCGGATTATCTGCGCGCCCCGAAACCTCTTGCCTTAATTCACCAACTGGTTAAATTCCGCCCATGAAAGCCCCATCCCCTGTGCCCGCCGAACCGCGCTCGCGCGATGCCGATCGCTCGCAGCTCGCGATCCTCGCCTCGGCGCGGGACGAGTTCGCGCAGCGTGGCCTCGCCGGCGCGCGCATGGACAGCATCGCGGCGCGCGCCGGGCTCAACAAGCGCCTGATCTACTACTACTTCGGCAGCAAGGACGACCTGTTCCTGGCCGTGCTCGAACGCACCTATGCCGACATCCGCGAGGCCGAGCAAAGGCTGCACCTCGACGAGATCGAGCCTGTCGAAGCAGTCCGCCGGTTGATCTCCTTCACCTGGCACTACTACCTCGAGCATCCCGAGTTCATCACGCTGCTCAACAGCGAAAACCTGCACCGCGCGGCGCATCTCAAGCGCTCGGACCGCATCCAGGACATGAACTCGCCACTGGTACAGCTGCTCGACACCGTGCTCGAGCGCGGCCGGCGCGACAACCTCTTCCGCGCCGGCGTCGACCCGGTGCAGCTCTACATCTCCATCGCCTCGCTCTGCTACTTCTACCTCTCGAACAACGACACGCTGTCAGCCGTCTTCGGCCGCGACCTGCGCGCGCCCAAGGCCATGGCGCAGCGTCTGTCGCACATGACCGACCTGGTGCTGGGCTACGTGCTGCGCTGATACGGGTATCTCCTAGGGTCCGGCCGTTGACGAGCCGGCGAGTGGCTTCCTAGAATCTCTAATTCACTTTTTGGTGAATTGCACACAGGAGACTCCCATGCGACCCACCACCCGACGTACCGCCCTCATTGCCGCGCTCGCGCTCTGCACCTCGTTCGGCGCCGCGGCGCAGGGCGTCTACCCCAACAAGCCGATCCGCGTGATCGTGCCTTTCGCCGCCGGCAGCACCACCGACATCATTGCGCGCGCCATCGCCGACAAGATGGGGGCCAGCATGGGCCAGACGCTGGTGATCGACAACCGCGGCGGCGCCAGCGGCACCATCGGCCAACAGGCCGTGGCCACGGCCGCGCCGGACGGCTACACGATCATGATCCACTCGTCCTCGCACACGGTCAGCCCCTCCACCTTCGCCAAGCTGCCCTTCGACACGGTGGGCGACTTCGCCGGCGTCACGCCGATCTCCTCGCTGCCCAACGCGCTGGTGATCTCGCCTTCTAAGAACATCAAGACGCTGAAGGAGCTGATCGCCGCCGCCAAGGCCAAGCCCGGCAGCATCAACTTCGCATCCGCGGGCCAGGGCAGCGCCACGCACCTGAACGCCGAGAAGTTCAAGCTGGCGGCCAACATCGATGCCACCAACATCCCGTTCAAGGGCTCGGCCGAGGCCGTGACCGAAGTGCTGGCCGGCCGCGTCGACTACTACTTCTCGCCGATCGCGCCGGTCATCGGCCAGATCAAGGACGGCCAGCTGCTCGCGCTGGCCGTGGGCTCGCCCAAGCGCGCGGCCGCGTTGCCCGATGTGCCGACCACGGCCGAGGCCGGGGTGCCGGGCTCCGAATTCAACTTCTGGATCGGAATGATGGCGCCGGCCAAGACGCCGCGCGAGATCGTGAACCGGCTGCACGACGAGGTCGCGAAGGCGCTCGCCAGCCCGGAAGTCAAGGAACGCTTCCTGAAGCTCGGCGCCGACGCCTGGACGCTCAAGCCCGAGCAGTTCGATGCCTACATCAAGGAAGAAATCGCCAGCAACGCCAAGCTCGTGAAGGCCGCTGGCCTCACGCCGACGCAGTAAGAACCCAGGGAAGGAAACACATACATGGCACAGCAACGACTCGGACTCATCATGCACGGCGTCACCGGACGCATGGGCATGAACCAGCACCTGATCCGCTCGATCGTCGCGATCCGCGCGCAGGGCGGCGTCCCGCTCTCCAACGGCGACAAGGTCATGCCCGATCCGATCCTCATCAGCCGCAACGCCGAGAAGATCGAGGCGCTGGCCAAGGCGCACGGCATCGAGCGCTGGGGCACCGACCTCGACCGCGCGCTCGAGAACAAGGACGACACGATCTTCTTCGACGCCGGCACCACGCAGATGCGCCCCACCCTGCTGGCCAAGGCGATCCGTGCCGGCAAGCATGTCTACTGCGAGAAGCCGATCGCCACCAACCTCAACGAAGCCGTCGAGATCGCGCGTCTGGCAGAGGGCTCGGGCCTCAAGCATGGCGCAGTGCAGGACAAGCTCTTCCTGCCCGGCCTGCGCAAGCTCGACATGCTGCGCCGCGCCGGCTTCTTCGGCCGCATGCTCTCGGTGCGCCTGGAGTTCGGCTATTGGGTGTTCGAGGGCGACCTGCAGCCGATCCAGCGCCCCTCGTGGAACTACCGCAAGGAAGACGGCGGCGGCATGATCCTGGACATGATGTGCCACTGGCGCTATGTACTGGACAACCTGTTCGGCGAGGTGCAGTCGGTCTCCTGCCTGGGCGCCACGCACATCCCCAAGCGCTGGGACGAGGACGGCAAGCCCTACGAAGCCACCGCCGACGACGCCGCCTACGCCACCTGCGAGCTCAAAGGCCACAACGGCGAGCCGGTGATCGCGCAGCTCAACATGAGCTGGGCCACGCGCGTGCGCCGCGACGACCTCGTGACCTTCCACGTCGACGGCACCGACGGCTCGGCCGTGGCCGGGCTCTCGTCGTGCCGAGCGCAGTCGCGCGTCGCCACGCCGCGCCCGGTGTGGAACCCGGACGAGAAGCAGAGCATGAACTTCTTCGACCAGTGGCAGGAGATCCCCGATTCGCAGGCCTACGACAACGGCTTCAAGATCCAGTGGGAGCACTTCATTCGCCACGTGGTGGAGAACGCGCCCTACAAGTGGACCTTGCCCGAAGGCGCCAAGGGCGTGCAGCTGGTGGAGGCCGCGCTCGAATCGTGGAAGGACCGGCGCTGGATCGACGTGCCAGCGCTGAAGATCTGAGGATTGCGATGACCCTCTCGCTCACGCTTCCCACCACCGGCGGCAAGCTCGCGCCCTACACGCTGCGCGGCACGACACCGGTCAAGCCGCCGCCGGGCGTCCGCTTCAACCGCATCGCCTACTCGGCCGCACATGTGGTGGCCGATCCGCTGGCCGCGATCGATCCGTGGCTGGAATGCGCGGTCGACTGGGACGCCACCATCGCCTACCGCCGCCATCTCTGGTCGCTGGGCCTGGGCGTCGCCGAGGCCATGGACACCGCGCAGCGCGGCATGGGCCTGGACTGGCCGACCTCGCTGGAGCTGATCCGCCGTTCGCTCGACGCAGCCAAGGACGTGCCGGGCGCACTGGTCGCCTCCGGCTGCGGCACCGACCATCTGAGCCTGATCGACGTGAAGAACGTCGACGACGTGATCCGCGCCTACGAAGAGCAGATGGAAGCCATCGAGGCGCTCGGCGGCAAGCTGATCGTGATGGCCAGCCGCGCGCTGGCCCATGTCGCGAAGAGCCCGGCCGACTACGAGCGCGTGTACGACCGCATCCTCTCGCAGGCGAGGCAGCCGGTGGTGCTGCACTGGCTGGGCGACATGTTCGACCCGGCGCTCGCCGGCTACTGGGGTACGAAGAATGTCGACGCGGCGATGGACACCGCGCTCGGCATCATCGCCGCCCATCCGCAGAAGGTCGACGGCATCAAGATCTCGCTGCTCGACAAGGACAAGGAGATCGCGATGCGCCGCCGCCTGCCGGCGGATGTGCGCATGTACACGGGAGACGACTTCAACTATGCCGAGCTGATCGCGGGGGACGGCTTCGGCAGCGAGCCCACGCACGGAAAGAGCGATGCACTCCTGGGCATTTTCGACGCCATCGCGCCGGCCGCGAGCGCTGCGCTCGGCGAACTGGCGCAGGGCCACACCGAGAAGTTCCACGCGATCCTGGGCCCCACGGTGGCGCTGTCGCGCCACATCTTCGCGGCGCCCACGCGCTTCTACAAGACCGGCGTGGTCTTCATGGCCTGGCTCAATGGCCACCAGAAGCATTTCGCGATGGTCGGCGGCCAGCAGAGCACGCGTTCGCTGCCGCATTTCGCCGAACTGTTCCGACTGGCCGATGCGGCCAATCTGCTGGAGCAGCCGGAGTTGGCTGTGTCGCGCATGAAAACGCTGCTCGCGATGCACGGCGTCGACAGCTGATTGCACACCACCCGGGAGTCGCCATCATGCCGTTGCCCGACCGCTTCGAAGACCTCGAGCAGCTCGAGGACCTGATGTCGCAGCCTTCCGCGGCGCTCGTGCAGACGCTGCAGAAGATCGAGGGCGACATCCTGGTGCTGGGCGTGGGCGGCAAGATGGGCCCCACGCTGGCCCGTATGGCCAAGCGCGCGACGCCGGGCCGGCGCGTGATCGGTGTCGCGCGTTTCTCCGAACCCGGCCTGCGCGAACGGCTCGAAGGCCACGGCGTCGACTGCATCGAAGCCGACCTGCTCTCGCGCGAGGCGCTGGCCGCCCTGCCCGATGCACCGAACGTGGTCTTCATGGCCGGGCGCAAGTTCGGCTCCTCCGGCAGCGAATGGCTGACCTGGGCGATGAATGCCCATGTGCCGGCACTGGTGGCGGAGCGTTGGCGCAGCTCCCGCATCGTGGCCTTCTCGACCGCCTGCGTGTACCCGTTCGCCGATGTGCACGGGCCGGGCGCACGCGAAGAGGTGCCGCCCACGCCGCCGGCCGGCGAATACGCGAACTCCTGCGTCGCGCGCGAGCGCATGTTCCAGCACTTCTCGCACCTGCACGGCACCGCGGGGCGGCTGATCCGACTCTCGTACGCGATCGACATGCGCTACGGCGTGCTGCACGACCTGGCGCAGAAGCTCATCGCGCGCGCGCCGATCGACTTGGCCATGGGCCATGCCAACATCATCTGGCAGGGCGAGGCCAACGACTGGTCGCTGCGCGCCCTGGCCCACTGCGACACGCCGACCTCGCCGCTCAACCTGAGCGGGCCGGCCATTTCCATCCGCGAGGCCGCGGAAGGACTCGCGCAGCGCCTCGGCGTCGAAGCGGTCTTCACCGGCCGCGAGGCCGACACCGCCTGGCTGATCGACTGCAGCCGCGCTTTCGAACTCTTCGGCCCGCAGCAGGTCACGCTCGCGCGCATGCTGGACTGGACGGCCGACTGGACGCGTCGCGGCATGGCCAGCCTCGGCAAGCCCACGCACTTCGAGGCGCGCGACGGCAAGTACTGACCATGCACTACTCCGAAATCCCGCCCGCCTCGCTCGCGCTGCTCAAGCGCGGCGCAGTGATTCCGGCGCACCTGCTGGCACTCGATGCCGATCGCAAGCTCGACGAGCGCCGCCAGCGCGCGATGAGCCGCTACTACCTCGACGCCGGCGCCGGCGGCCTGGCCGTGGGCGTGCACTCGACGCAGTTCGCAATCCGCGAGGCGGGCCTCTACAAGCCGGTGCTCGAGCTCGCGATGCAGGAAGCGCTCACCTGGGAAACGCTGGACGGCAGGCGCCCGCTCTTCATGGTCGCCGGCCTGGCCGGCTCGACCGCGCAAGCCGGCGCCGAAGCGATCACCGCACGCGGGCTGGGCTACCACGCCGGCCTGCTGAGCCTGGCCGCGCTGAAGGGCGCGAGCGAAGACGCGCTCATCGACCACTGCCGCGCCATCGCCGAGCTCATGCCGCTGGTGGGCTTCTACCTGCAGCCCGCGGTCGGTGGCATCCACCTGCCCACGAGCTTCTGGCGCCGCTTCGCCGCGATCGACAACGTGGTGGCCATCAAGATGGCGCCCTTCAACCGCTACCGCACGCTGGACGTGCTGCGCGGCGTGGTCGAGGCCGGCGCCGAGGCGCGCGTCACGCTCTACACCGGCAACGACGATCACATCGTGCTGGACCTGCTCACGCCCTACCGCTTCGTGCGCGACGGCAAGGAAGTGACGGTGCGCATCAAGGGTGGGCTGCTCGGCCACTGGAGCGTGTGGACGCGCCGCGCCGTGCAGCTGCTGGCGCGCATCCACGACATGGTTCCGTCCGGCGCCGTGCCCGCCGACATGCTCGCGCTCGACGCGCAAGTGACCGACTGCAACGCCGCCCTGTTCGACGTCGCCAACGATTTCCGCGGCTGCATCGCCGGCTGCCACGAGGTGCTCAGGCGCCAGGGCCTGCTGGCCGGCACCTGGTGCCTCGATCCGCAGGAAGGCCTGAGCCCGGGCCAGGACAGCGAACTCACGCGCGTGCACGACGCCTACCCCGATCTGCACGACGACGGCTTCGTTGCCGAACACCTGAAGCGCTGGCTGAGCTGAGCGCCGCTTCACTTTTCAAAGGTTCCCGCATCCCGTTTCCCCAGTCCAACTCACCCCAGGAGACACCATGCAGAAGCGCACCTTGATCCGAAGCATCGCCTTCGCCGCGGCACTCGCCGCGCTGGGCGGGCCCGTCCTGGCCCAGCAGTGGAAGCCCGAGCGGCCCATCACCATCATCGTGCCCTGGGCCGCCGGCGGCTCCACCGACCAGGTGACGCGCGTCACGGCGGCGGAGATCGAAAAGACGTTGGGCCAGAAGGTGGTGATCGTCAACCAGCCCGGCGCCTCGGGCTCGATCGGCAGCAAGAGCGCGCTCGACGCGCCCAAGGACGGCTACACCTGGACGGCGGGCGCAGCGCAGGACCTGGGCTCCTACGAGACGTTGGGCATGCTCAAGACCAAGATCGCCGACTGGCACCTGTTCCTCAATGTCGCCAACGTCCAGGTCATCGGCGTGAATGCGGCCGCGCCGTACAAGAACGCCAAGGATCTGCTGGACGCGATGAAGGCCAAGCCCGGCCAGATCAGCGTGGCCACCGCGGGCGTGACCTCGGCCGGCCACAATGCGATGGAGCTCATCGCCAAGATCACCGGCGTCAAGTACCGGCACGTCACCTACGACGGCGGCAACCCGGCGGTGGTGGCGACGGTGGCCGGCGAGACCGAGGTCACGACGCAGCTCGCGGTCGAGCAGGCCGACATGATCCGCGGCAAGCGCATCCGGCCGCTGGCCACGGTGAGCGACAAGGCGCTGGAGCTCGAAGGCTTCGGCACCATCGAGCCGCTCGCCAAGACGCTGCCCGGCTTCAAGGCGCCGGCCAACTATTTCGGCATCTTCATTCCCAAGGGCGTGCCCGACGAGGTGGTCAAGACGGTCGAGAAGATCTGGGTCGACAACGTCTCCAAGAGCGAGGTGCTGAAGAAGTACGCCACCAGCCGCGGCGCCCTCTTCGCGCCGCTCCACGGCGCCGAGGCGCAGACCGCGGTCACGCCGGCCATCCAGGCCAATGCCTGGCTGCTCTTCGACAGCGGCAAGGCCAAGGTCTCGCCCGAGACGCTCGGCATCGCGCGGCCGTGACGACCGACACCGCCCACAGCGCCGAACGCGCCGCGGCGGAGGCCGAGGCCGCGGCGCACGAGCGCAAGACCTCGCCGCGCGCGGACCTCTGGCAGTCGCTGGGCTGGATCGCGCTCGGCATCGCGACCACCATCGGCTCGCTGCGCATGGACCGGCTCGAGCGGCAGGACATCAACCCCTACACCGTGCCGGGCCTGCTGCCGGGCTTGCTCGGCGCGGCGATCGTGTTCTTCGGCCTCTTGATGCTCTACCGCTCGTGGCGCCGGTTGGCCAAGGCGCCGCACGTGCCGCACGCGCGCACCGAGGCCGACCGCGCCGAGATGCGCCGCATGTGGACCGTGCTCGCGCTGTGCATCGGCTTCGCGGCTGGCCTGGTGGGCCATGGCCTGCCCTTCTGGCTCGCGGCCGCGATCTTCGTCACCGTCACCATCAGCCTGCTGCAGTACGCGGAGCGGACGGCGAAGAACCAGCGCCTCCGCGGCCTGGCCTTCGCGCTGGCCGTGGGCCTGGGTGCCGGCGTCATCGTCACGCTCGTGTTCCAGGAGTTCTTCCTGGTGCGCCTGCCCTGACGCGCAGACCAAGGAGACGGCATGTTCGAAGGCTTGCAGATGCTGGGGCACTCCTACCTCAGCTTCCTGAACTTCTGGTCCATCACCTACGGGCTTGGCGGGGCACTGCTGGGAATCCTGGTGGGCTGCATGCCGGGCCTGTCGGCCACGCTGTGCATCGCGCTCCTGACCACGCTCACCATCAAGATGGCGCCCAACGACGCCATCCTGATCCTGATCTGCGCCTACGTCGGCACGCTCTACGGCGGCAGCCGCAGCGCCATTCTTCTCAACATTCCCGGCACCGCGGCCAACGCAGCGTCGTGCGCCGACGGCTATGCGCTCGCGCGCAAGGGCGAGGCCGGCCGCGCCATCGGCATCGCGACCTCGGGGGCCTTCACCGGCACCTTGTTCGGCGTGCTGTGCCTGGCGATGTTCACGCCCGCGCTGGCCGAGATCGCGCTGTCCTTCGGCGCCTTCGAGTTCTTCTGGCTCGCGCTCTTCGGCGTGGCGATGTCGGGCAGCATCGTCGGCGAAGACCCGATCAAGGGCTGGCTCATGGGCTGCCTGGGCCTCCTGGTCGCGCAGATCGGCCAGGAAGGCCTCTACGCCTACGACCGCTTCACCTTCGGCTGGGACGAGCTCTCCGGCGGCATCGCGCTCATCCCCGCCTTGATCGGCGCCTTCGGTTTCGCCGAGGTGCTGACCTCGCTGGCCGATCCCATCGAGCGCAAGATCGTCGAGATGAAGGACTCCGTGCTGCCGCGCTTCCGCGAGGTCGTGAAGTACTGGCGCACCGTGATCCGCTCCGGCGTGATCGGCGTGGTGACCGGCATCCTGCCCGGCATCGGCGAGGACTCGGGCGCGTGGATGTCCTATGCGGCCGCCAAGACGGTGAGCCCCGAGCGCGAGCAGTTCGGCAAGGGCTCGATCGACGGCCTGATGGCGGCCGAGACCGGCGACATGTCGGCCATTCCCGGCGGCATCATTCCGGCGCTGGCGCTCGGCATTCCGGGCTCGGCGCCGGCGGCGGTGCTGATGGCGGCGATGATCATCCACGGCATCCAGCCCGGCCCGATGCTCATGATCAAGACGCCGCAGTTCGTCTACGACGTGGTGGCGATGACCACGCTGGCCACCTTCAGCATCCTGATCTTCGGGCTCTTCCTGGTGCGGCCGCTGCTGCACGTGCTGCGCGTGCGCCGTTCGGTGTTGATGCCGGTGATCTTCGTGCTGTGCACCGTGGGCGCCTTCGCGATCGCCTCGCGCCTGTTCGACGTCTATTGCATGCTGGCCATCGGTGTCGGCGCCTTCTTCCTGCGCCGCCGCGGCTACGAGATGGCGCCTTTCGTGCTGGGCCTGGTGCTGGGCGAGCTGCTGGACAAGAGCCTGCGCCGCGGCCTGGTGCTGTCCGACGGCAGCATCGCGCCCTTCTTCACGCGGCCCATCTGCGCGGCGCTGGCTGCCGTCACCATCCTCACCATGCTGATGTACATCCCGGCGGTGAACGTTCGCCTGCGGCGTGCCTGGGGCGGCGCCAAACGCTTCGTGTTCCGCCGCAGTGCCTGAACGAAGACTGACGCCGATGAAGTTCTCTCTTTGCAACGAGGTTCTGAAGCAGATGCCCTTCGAGGCGCAGTGCCGCGCCGCGGCCGCCCTCGGCTACGACGCACTGGAAGTGGCGCCCTTCACGCTCGCGGTGGACCCGATGGCCATCGGCGACGCGCAGGCGCGCGCCTTCGGCCGCATGGCGCGGGACCACGGCATCGAGATCAGTGGACTGCACTGGCTGCTGGTCGCGCCCGCGGGCCTGTCGATCGTCAGCGCCGACGCCGCTTTGAGGCAACGGACCACCGCCGTCATGCAGCGCCTGGTCGAGCTCTGCGCGCTGATGGGCGGGCGCTACCTGGTGCACGGCTCGCCGAAGCAGCGCTCGGTGCCACCGGGCGATACGCAGGCGGCGGCGCTCGAACGCGCACGCGAATGCCTGGCGGCCGCCGCGCGGTCCGCGCAGCAGTGCGGCGTGGTCTATTGCATCGAGCCGCTGTCCACAACCGAGACCGACCTGCTGAACACCGTGGCCCAGGCGGTCGAGCTGGTGCAAGCCATCGCCTCGCCCGCCTTCAAGACCATGATCGATTGCAGTGCTGCAGGCCAGGTCGAGGCCGAAGACGTGCCCGCACTGATGCGCCGCTGGATGCCCACCGGCCACATTGCCCACGTGCAGGTGAACGACCCCAACCGCCGCGGGCCGGGGCAAGGCGAGATGCGCTTCGCGCCCATCCTGGCGACCGTGCGCGAGATGCAGGACAGCGGCCACTACGAGGGCATCGTCGCGGTCGAGCCTTTCGACTACGTGCCCGACGGCATGGGCTCGGCCGCGCGGGCCATCGGCTATTTGCGCGGGCTCGAGGAAGCCGCAGGAACTCGCCATGGTTGAGGCACCGCGCTTCGTGATCCGCGAGATCGCACTGTACGAGCGCCCGGTGGTGCTGCGCCTGCCCTTCCGCTTCGGCGTGGTGACGCTGACCGAATGTCCCCAGGTCTTCGCGCACGTTCGCATCGTGTTCGCCGACGGGCAAAGCGCCTGGGGCGCCGCCGCCGAGCTGATGGCGCCCAAGTGGTTCGACAAGAACCTCGCGCTCAGCAACGAGGACAACTTCGACCAGCTGCGCCGCGTCACCGCCCTCGCGCGCGAGGCCTACCTGAGCGACGCCACGCCCGGGAGCGCCTTCGGCCACTTCGCGCGGCACCACGATGCGCACCGTCTGGCCGCCGGGCGGCTCGGCTTCAATCCTCTCCTGGCCAGCTACGGACCGGCGCTGCTCGACCGCGCGGTGCTCGACGCGCTGTGCCGCGCGCTGCAGATGTCCTTCTACGCAGCGGTGCGCAGCAACGCGGCCGGCATCGGGTCGGCGCGGCCCGAGTTCGACGGGTTGGGGATGGACGCTTTCCTCGCCGGTCTCGCGCCCGCCGCGCACATCGAGGCACGCCACACCGTCGGCATGGTCGATGCCATCACTGCGACCGAGCTGAAGGAGCCCGTGGCCGACGGCCTGCCGGAAACGCTCGAAGACGTGGTGCGCGTCTACGGCCACCGCTATTTCAAGCTCAAGGTGGGCGGCGACATCGATGCCGACCTCGCGCGCCTCGGCGCGATCGAAGCCGTGCTGGACCGCACCGCCGAACCCTACTTCGTCTCGCTCGACGGCAACGAGCAATACACCGACGCGGCCGGCATCGCCGAGCTGATGGCGCGGATGCGCGAGACGCCTGCGCTCGCGCGCCTCTACGCCTCGATCCTTTTCGTCGAGCAGCCGATCGCGCGCAAGCTCGCGCTCGAGCGCGACCTTCGCGACCTGCGCAGCGCGAGCATCGGCAAGCCGGTGATCATCGACGAGTCCGACGGCGAGCTCGACAGCTTCGTCCAGGCCCGGGCGCGCGGCTATGCCGGCGTGTCCTCGAAAACCTGCAAGGGCTTCTACAAGTCGCTGCTCAATGCGGCGCGCTGCGCGGCATGGAACGCCGAGCCCTCGCAGATCCGCTACTTCATGTCGGCCGAGGACCTGACGACGCAGGCCGGCCTGGCCGTGCAGCAGGACCTGGCGCTGGTCAACCTGCTGGGCATCACGCACGTGGAGCGCAACGGCCACCATTACGTCAACGGCATGGCCGCGCTGCCGGTCGAAGAGCAGCGAGCTTTTCTCGATGCGCACGGCGATCTCTACGAGCGCTCGCACGGCGCGGTGCGCCTGCGTATCGCGAACGGCCGCATCGCCCTCGCCTCACTGGACTGCCCTGGTTTCGCGAGCGCCGCGATGCCCGACTTCGACGCCATGACGGCGCTCGCCATCTGATTCTTCACCACCCCTTCGCTTCGAATTTTTCCCCATGCGCGATTTCTCTCAAGACCACGAGTGGCTCTCCATCAACACCGCCACCGTGCGCAAGCAACGCGGCGCCGAAGTGGCGCTCGACCGCATCATCGACCAGTGCGCCGCGCGCGGCATCCGTGCCATCAGCCCCTGGCGCGACCAGGTCGCCGCCGCCGGCATCGACAAGATCGCGAAGCAGCTCAAGGCGCACGGCATCGGCCTGTCGGGTTACTGCCGCGGCGGCTTCTTTCCGGCGCCCGATGCGGCCGGCCTCGCGGCCGCGCTGGACGACAACCGCCGCGCCATCGACGAAGCCAAGCTGCTGGGTGCGCCCTGTCTCGTGCTGGTGGTCGGCTCCCTGCCCGGCGCGCTCGAAGGCAATGCGGCCTACAAGGATCTGTCTCGCGCACGCAGCGAAGTGCACGACGGCATCGCCGCCTCGCTCGACTACGCGCGCGGGGTCGGCATGCCGCTCGCCATCGAGCCCCTGCATCCCATGCAGGCGGCCGACCGCGCCTGCATCAACACGCTCGAGCACGCGCTGGACCTGTGCGACGAACTCGATCCGCAGCGCTCGGGCATGCTCGGCGTCGCGCTCGACATTTACCACGTATGGTGGGACCCGAAGCTGCAGCAGCAGATCGCGCGCGCCGGCAAGCAACGCCTGCTCGCCTACCACGTCTGCGACTGGCTCACGCCCACGCGCGACCTGCTGAGCGACCGCGGGATGATGGGCGACGGCGTGGTCGAGCTGAAGAAGATCCGCGGCTGGGTCGAGGCCGCCGGCTTCGACGGCTTCAGCGAAGTCGAGATCTTCTCGGCGCTCGACTGGTGGCAGCGCCCCGGCGAGGAAGTGCTCGACACCTGCATCGAGCGCCATTGCAGCGCGGTCTGAGCCGCGCTGCACGCGGCAGGCGGTTGTGCTGCAATCCGCCGCATGGCTGAACCGACCCTCGACGACCTGCGCCGCTATGCCGTGGCGCGCACCCTCTTCAAGGCCACGACCCTCCCGCGCGCGATCCGGCGCCTCGGCTTCGTGCAGGCCGATCCGATCCGCGCGCCGGCGCGCGCACAGGACCTGACGCTGCGCCACCGCGTCGAGGACTACCGTGCGGGCGATCTCGAAAGCCGACACGCCAGGTTGGCGATCGACGAGGACTGCCTCGTCAACTACGGCTTCCTGCCGCGCGAGGCGCGCTCACCAGTCGGTCGGCCGCACGCCGCCCTACGACCTGTGGAATCGCAACTGTGAGCACTACGCCACCTGGCTGATGGGCGAGAAGCCACAGAGCCCACAAGTGAACGGTGCCGTCGTTCTCGGGCTGCTTGGTACGGTCCTCTGGTTGGCGAAATGGCGCATGACTTGCTGACAAGTGATGCGTACATTAAACTTCCCAGGTGCCACTTACCCAGACCGCACGCATACTCGAACTCGCCCGCCGCCAGCGACTGCTGAGCGCGGCTGATCTGCGCTCGCACGGCTGGTCGCCGCAACTTCTCCTCAAGCTCCACCGGACCGGTCAGCTCCAACGCGTCACCCGCGGCCTCTACAGCCTGCCAGACAGCGAGATGACCGAGCACCAATCGCTTGTCGAGGTCTGCCGGCGTGTGCCCAAGGCCGTCATCTGCCTGCTCTCCGCGCTGCAGTTTCACGAGATCGGCACGCAGCTCCCCCATGAGGTCTGGATAGCGCTGCCCGAGGCGACGCAGACGCCCGCCATCGACTATCCATCGCTGCGCATCGCGCGCCTGCGCGGCAAGGCCTACAGCGAAGGCATCGAGACCATCGTCGAGCATGGCTCGACGATCCGCGTCTACAGCCTGTCCAAGACTATCACTGACTGCTTCAAGTTCCGCCACAAGGTCGGGCTCGACGTGGCTCTTGAAGCGCTCAAGGAGGCCTGGCGCCAGCGCAAGCTGAACATCGATGAAGTGACACGCTACGCCAAGATCAATCGCGTGGCCCAGGTCATGCAGCCCTACCTAGAAACCGTCGTCGCATGACGGCAAACCTCGGGGCCTCGGTGCTTGCCCGCCTGTTGAACCTGGCGAAGCAGCGCGGCGACGACTACAACCTGCTGCTGAACCGCTTCGCGCTGGAACGACTGCTGTGCCGCGTCGCTGCGTCCGCGCACGCGGAGCGCTTCCTGCTCAAAGGTGCCCTGCTCTTCTCGCTCTGGTACGACCAGCCCCACCGTCCGACGCGTGACGCCGAACTGCTGGGCTTCGGCCCCGACGACGCCGAGACACTGATCGCGACCTTCCGCGATATCGCCGCCATCGACCTCCACGACGGCATCGCCTTCGATCCCCAGTCTGTTCGCGCCGATGTGATCCGCGAGGACAACCGCTACGGCGGACTGCGCGTGCGCCTCACCGGCCGCATCGGCAACGTGCGCTGCGCTCTGCAGATTGACGTCGGGTTCGGCGACGCAGTCACACCCGAGCCCCAGACCATCGTGTTCCCGGTGCTTCTCGATGACTTGGCCGCGCCCACGCTCAAGGTCTACCCAATCTATACCGTCATCGCCGAGAAGTTCCACGCGATGACAGTGCTCGGCTTGGCCAACACCCGCATGAAGGACTTCTTCGACATCGCCTTCATCGCGCAGCGGACCGATCTCGACGGCGCCACGTTGGCGCGCGCCATTGCGGCCACCTTTGCGCGCCGCGGCACCGCCCTGCCCACCCAGGCTCCGACTGCGCTGACCCCGGCATTCGGCGATGACGACGTCAAGCGTCGCCAATGGCAGGCTTTCCTGAACAAGAGCCGCATCGCTGTCGCAGCCAGCACCCTGCCGGAGACCGTCACTCTGCTCCATACCCTGCTGTGGCCGGCGACCCAGGTCGCCGGCAGCGGCAGCAACGCCACCGCTGCATGGAAAGCTCCGGAGAAGCAGTGGCGCTGATAGGTCTGACAGTGATGTCAGACCGCTTTCGCTCTTAGCGTGCAGGCGCTGGTGTAGGCGCACGCGGCAGGAATCGGCCAGACTCCAAGAGCACGGCCGCGAGCTTGTAGAGCATCGTCTTCTGTGCAACCCCATGCCCGGTCGTGACGATCACCGCTGAGGCGTTCGGCGTGGCCAAGATCACGTCCCTGCGAAGATAAAACGTCCACGCCGGCTCGCGCCTGCGAAACGCCAGTTCGGCTACTACGCGCTGCCCCTGTTGTGGCACGACCGCGTGATCGGCTGGGCCAACGTCACGGCGCGCGAAGGCCGGCTGCAACCGGCCTTCGGCTATGCCGGCGCGAAGCCGCGCGACGCGGCCTTTCGCGCGGCGCTCGACGACGAGCTGCAGCGCATGAGCGAGTTCATGGCCAGGCGGCCACCGGCGCTCAATCCTCGACGGCCAGCTTCAGCCGCATGAGCGCCTGATCCCACTGCTGGGCGATGGCGTCGAGCGAACGCCGGCCTTCTTCCAGCCGCGCCCGCTCGAGCTCCCAGAGCCGTTCGCGCCCGACCTTCAGGTCATGCACCAGACCCGCGCCGGCCAGCACCTGCAGGTGCTTGGTGACGGCTTGCCGCGTGATCTCGGTGCCGGATGTGAGCTGCGCGATCGACATCGCGCCGCCGGCGCACAGCACGGTGACCAGGCGCAGGCGCGTCTCGTCGCCCAGCGCCGCGAAGATCGACGCCGAGTTCTTCAGGGCCGGCTTCTTCAGCTTCACCGGCGCGCTAGGGCGTGGCGACATGCTTCTCGATGTTCTTCATCTGCTCGTCCCAGCCGCCGCTGTTCATGCGGAAGGCCTCCAGCCGGCGTTCCGGCGGGATCTTGTCGAAGCCGGATTCGACCAGCGTGAGCAAGGTGCCGCCCTCGACTTCGGTCAGCTCGAACTCGACCAGCGTGGTCGGCTCCTTCGAATAGTCGACAGCGGGATCGATCGCGGCCGGATGCCAGCGCAGGGCCAGCAGGCGCTCCGGTTCGATGCGCTCGACCAGCACATCGAAGACCAGATGTTCGTAACCCGGATAGGTGATGTGTCCCCGTGCGCGCTGGCCGGCGACGAAGGCCTGCCCCTTCAGCGACACGCGAAACCATTCGCCGAACTCCTCGGCGTTCGACAGCGCGCGCCAGACCCGCGAGCGCGGGGCCTTGAGCAGGATCTTTCTTTCGATGCGGTCCGTGGATGCGTTCATATGCAACCTCCTGGCTGCATATTAGGCAGTGCGAACGTCAAACGCAACCATTTCATTGCATTTCTAGCGAAAGCCCCGCGCCACGCGAGGTCTGCCGCACGCGCGACAACCGGCTCGCCGCCCGGCTTCTAGAATCGCCGGGCCGCCGCACGAAAGCGCAGCGGCAAAGCGTTCTCAGGGCGGGGTGGAATTCCCCACCGGCGGTGATGGCGACACGTTCGCACGAGCCCGCGAGCGCCTGCGGCGTGCAATGCGCCGCAGGGTCAGCAGACCTGGTGAGATCCCGGGGCCGACGGTCACAGTCCGGATGAAAGAGAGCGCGATCCCGTTGCCGGGCAGGCGCGTTCGCGCGCGTGCCGGGCCTCGGGTTCGTGCGCCCTGATTCAGGAAACCCTTCTTCAAAAGGCAAACCATGAGTCAGATCAACGACCTTCCCCTCTCCGCCGTCGCGTCGACGGAAGCACCGCGCGGCCGGCGCATCGCCTTCGTGCAGGCGCAATGGCATTCGGATATCGTCCACCAGGCGCGCGACGCCTTCCTCGAGGAAATGCAGCGCCAAGGCGTGCCGCAGGACAGCATCGACATCTTCGACGTGCCCGGCGCCTTTGAGATCCCGCTGCATGCCAAGCGGCTCGCCAACTCGGGGCGCTATGCCGGCATCGTCGGCTGCGCGCTGGTGGTCGACGGCGGAATCTACCGCCACGAGTTCGTCGCCAGCACGGTGGTCCAGTCGTTGATGCAGGTGCAGCTCGAGACCGACGTGCCGGTCTTCTCGGCCGTGCTCACGCCACACCACTTCCACGAACACATCGAGCACCGCAAGTACTTCCACCGCCATTTCGCGGTCAAGGGCACGGAAGTGGCCGAGGCCTGCGTGAAGACCCTGGAGGGATTGCGGCGCGTCGATGCGCTGCTCGCCGCCTGAGCCCTAGGCTTTCGCGATGAACACCATCGCCAAGCCCTACACCCTCTACGGCGCGCCCGGTTCCGGCGCGACGCCGGCGCATGCCGCGCTCACGCTCATCGGTGCCCCCTGCACCATCGTCGACGTCGCGCCCTGGGAGAGCGAAGCCGAGCGCGACCGCCTGCTGCCGGTCAACGCGATGCGGCAGGTGCCGGTACTGGTGCTGCCTTCGGGCGAGCTCATGACCGAGAGCGCCGCGATCCTGGTCTGGCTCGGCGACCGCCATCCGGAGGCGGGTCTCGCCCCCGCCATCGACGATCCGCAGCGCGCGCAGTACCTGCGCTGGATGAGCTTCGTCTCCGCGGCGATCTATTCGCTATTCTGGGCGCGCGATGTGCCGTCGCGGCTGGCGGCCGATGCGGCGGCCGAGAAGGTGATCCTCGAGCGCACGGAAGAACGCATCGCCGAATGCTGGCGCCTCATGGATGCGCAGATGCCGCGCGGCACACCCTATCTGCTGGGCGACACCATCGGCATGCTCGACCTCTACGTGACGGTGGTCTCGCGCTGGACGCCGCGACGGCTGCGCTTCTACCGCGAGGCGCCGCGCATGGCCGAGGTGGTGCGACGCGTCGACGCGGAGCCGCGCCTGGCCCAGTTCTGGGCCGCGCGCTATCCCTTCACGCCCGGCTGGGAGGCCGCGGAGCCCTGAGCCTCCGTGAGGCCATCCAAGGGTTTGCGCTGACAAGATGGGGGTCAAACCCTGTTCCCGAGTCCCGTAAGAATTGCGTAAGATTCGCGCCCACGCCAACCAGGATCCCCATGCTCGACATCGATTTGCCCGTGCCTGCTGCGGCGGTTCGCAGCCTTCTTGCCAACCACGGGATCGTCCCGGCGCTGGCCCTGCTCAACGACCGGACGCTCTATCGGTTCACGGCGATCTACAAACTGAGCGGCGAAGTGATGCATGCGGCGCACGCTTTCGACCGCATTTCCGAATACCGCAGCTGGCTGAAGGTGGTGCCGCTCGGCAGGAGCTTCTGCCAATATGCGATCGAGCATGGCGAGTTCGTGACCAGCGATGCCTCCAAGGACCAGCGCCTGACGAACCGCCCCTACGCCGGCTTCGTCGAGTCCTACTACGGCCAGCTGCTGACGCGCGCCGACGGCACGCCCTATGGCACCTTCATCCATTTCGATCTGGAGCCGCGCAGCATTCCGGCGGAGGAAATCACCTTCCTGCGCGAGGTGATCCCGGAGTTCATCGACTACCTGGAATGAACTAGGGCCTGTTAACAGGCCCTAGCCGATCCGCGCCAGCAGCACCGGCACCGAGGACGCCAGCAGCGCCACGCCCGACAGCGTCAGGAGCCCCAGCACGACCTGGCGGAAGCGCGCCTCGCTGATGCCGATGTAGAGCCGCGCGCCGAGCAGCACCGGTACCAGCACCGCGATTGCGACGATGCCGAGCAGCGGCAGCGTCTCGGTAGCGACGAAGCCCGCGCCGAGGTAGAACGAGAAGGCCACCACCAGCATCGAGAGATTGAAGTTCTGGATCACCGAGCGCTGCACGTCCTTCTCGAGGCCGCGCAGCGTGCACCAGAGCGTCGGGATCGCGCCGGTGAAGCCGCCGAGGCCGCCGCAGACGCCGCCTATCAGGCCGATCACCGCGTCGGCCGCCCGGCCGCCCGCGCTCACCCGCGGCAGATTGCGCGCCATCAGCATGGCCGGGCACCAGAGCACCAGCAGGCCGCCGAGGCACGCCTTGAACAGCGGCACATCGAGCCGCGGCAGCAGCCAGACGCCGAACGGCACGCCGACGAGGCCGCCAAGGATGAAGGGCAGCAGCAGCGCCCAGTTGAAACCGCGGCGCACCGTGACGGCCGCGATCACCTGGCCGGCGAGCGCGCCGAAGGTCGCGAGCACCGCGGCCAGCTTCGGATCCACCGTCCAGGCCCAGAAGGACATCGCGACCAGCCCGAAGGCGAAGCCCGACAGGCCCTGCACGAAGCCGGCCACGACCGCGCCGAGCGCGACGATCAGGTAGAGAGACAAGCGAATCGGCCGACGCAGGGCCGCCCCAAGGCGGCTGCGGCCCCCTCGGGGGGCAGCGAGGACACGCAGTGCCGAGCGTGGGGGCTCGTCATGCCGAGGCAGGAACCAAGGCCTCGCGCCGCACGCGCCGCACATTGAACGCGCTGGCGATCAGCACCGCCTGCACCACCGCCAGCCCGACGATCACGCTCGCGTACTGGCCATGGTCCATCAGCCGGCCGAAGATCAGCGGCGCCACCGCCTGGCCGATATCCAGGCCCGCGTAGACCACGCCATAGACGCGGCCGGATGCATTGGCCGGCGTCGAGCGCTTGACCAGCAGGTCGCGCGAAGGCCCTGCGATGCCCGAGGCGAAGCCCATCGCGCCGAACATCACCGGCACCACGATGGGCGGGAAGTCGGCCAGCGCGAGCACCAGCGCCAGCACCGCGGCCACACCGAAGGCGGCACCCACGATGCGCTCGCACCGCGAGGGGTCGGACGCCAGGAAGCCGCCCACCACCATGCCGGCGGCGCTGGCCACCATGTAGATCGTGAGGCACACCGCGATCAGCGCCACCGGCACCGCGTGCAGATGGCCGGCCGCGGCCGGAGCGAAGGTCTGCACCACGCTCAGCGCCATCGCATAGAAGAGGAAAAAGCCGAAGCACATCCAGACCGCCGGGATCTTGAGGAAGGTGAATTCGCTGCCCGCGGCCGCGTCCGATCCGGTCGCCTTGTGCACTGCCTTCACATCGAGCGCCAACACGCTGCGGTTCCACCACAGCACCGCCAGCACCACCAAGGCCACCGCGCCCGCCGAGGCCAGCGCCACGCGCCACGAGAAAGCGATGGCCAGCGGCACCACGAAAGCCGGCGCCACCGCCCAGCCCAGGCTGCCGGTGATGCCGTGCACGCTGTAGGCATGGCCCAGGCGCGTGGGCGCCACCTTGCGATTGAAAAGCGTGTAGTCGACCGGATGGAACACGCCGTTGCCGACGCCCGCAACCACCGCGCTCGCGAGCAGCATCCAGTAGCTCTGCGCCAGCGCATAACCCACGGCGGCCAGGGCCAGCAGGCCGAGCCCCACGAACAGTACCGGCCGCGGACCCAGCTTGTCGACCACGAAGCCCGAGGCCGCCTGCACCACGCAAGAGACCACGAAGAACACGGTGAGCACCGCGCCGAGTTCGGTGTAGCTCACGTCGAAGGCGTCCTTGAGCCACGGAAACAGCGGCGGCAGCACGAGCTGGGCGAAATGGCTGATGGCATGCGCCAGGCCGACCAGGCCGATCAGCTTGGCGTCGGAGCGCAGGGTGGGCGTGGCGGCGGAAGCGTGGGATGAAGACATGAATTGCAACAAGAAACTGGAGCGGGCACCGATCGTATTCCCGGATGCCGCGGCAGAATGCCGATACAGAGACAACATTTGTCGAAATCATGCCGCCCCTTGCCGCCACGCCGATCTACAGCGTCGCCTCGCTCACGCCCCATCTCTATGCGCCAGACGCGCTGCGCCCACTGCGGGCCAAGGAACACTTTCTCAAGGCCGACACCCTCGTCGAGCTGCACTCCCATCCCTGGCCGCAGCTGACCTTCTCGACGCGCGGCGTGATCCGCCTGAGCACCGAGGACGGCAGCTACATCGTGCCGCCCTCGCGCGCGCTCTGGGTGCCAGCCGACATGCCGCACAGCGTCACGCTGATCGAGGACGCCGAGCTGCGCACCGTCTACCTGCACAGCTGGCTCGGGCCGGCCTGGGAGAAATGCGAGGTGCTCGAGATCAGCCCCTTGCTGCGCGCCCTGATGCTCGCGCTCGACACCACGCCCGACGGCCTGCCGCCGTCCGACCCGCATGCGGCGCAGCGCGAGCGCTGGATCGCGCCGCTGCTGGTCGACGAGCTCGAGCGCGCGACGCAGATCCGCATCGATGTGCCGCTGCCGGCCGACAAGCGCCTGCGCCAGTTGTGCGAGACGCTGCTGCGCAACCCGGCCAGCCGCGCCACGCTGGCCGAACGCGCCGAGGCCATCGGCGCCAGCGAGCGCACCGTGGCGCGGCTGTTCCGCGACCAGCTCGGCATGAGCTGGCAGCAATGGCGCCAGCAGGCCGTGCTCGCGCATGCGCTGCCCCTGCTCGCGCGCGGCATGGCCGTGAGCCAGGTGGCGTCGGCCAGCGGCTATGCGACCGACAGCGCCTTCTGCGCGATGTTCAAGGCCGCGACGGGGAAATCGCCGACGGCGTTCCAGCACAAGAAGAAGTAGCTGCCGCGGCGCCTCGGAAGCGCTTTCGTATCATCGGCCGGTGCACCTCGAACAACATCCCGCGCGCTGAAGGCATGGCCCTCCACCGCGACCAGCTCGTGCGCTGGCTTCCCTTCCTCGGCTGGCCCCGCCCGAGTCGCGCGCTGCTCACCGGCGAGGCGCTGGCCGGCGTCACCGTGGCGCTGATGATGATCCCGCAGGGCGTGGCCTATGCGGCGCTGGCCGGGATGCCGCTGGTCACCGGCATCTACGCCTCGCTGCTGCCGGCGCTGATCGGCGTGCTGTTCAGTGCATCGACGAGGCTCTCGGTCGGGCCGACCGCCTTGTCCAGCCTGCTGGTCGCGGCCTCGCTCGGGCCGCTGGCCATTCCGGGCAGCGCCGAGTGGGTGACGCTCGCGGTGTGGCTCTGTCTCATGTCCGGCGCAATCCAGCTGGTGCTCGGACTCGGCGGTTTCGGCTGGGTGCTGCGACTGGTCAATTCGCCGGTGCTGATCGGCTTCACGCAGGCGGCCTCGGTGCTGATCATCCTGTCGCAGCTGCCGGCGCTCTTCGGCTTCACGGGCCGTAGCATCGGCCAGCTGCTGCATGGCGCGCCGCCCGACTTCCTGGCCATTGCCTTCGGGCTCGGCAGCATCGCCGCGCTGTGGCTCGCCAAGGAGCGCTGGCCGCGCTTTCCGGCCGCGATGATCGTGGTCGGCGCCTGCGCGGCCATCAGCGCCGCCATCGGCTATGCGCTGCGCGGCGGCGCCGTGATCGGCACCCTGCCCTCGGGCCTGCCGGCCTTCTACTGGCCCGGCCCGCTCCCGCTCGGCAGCTTCGGCACGCTGCTGCTGCCGGCCCTGATGATCACGCTGGTGAGCTTTCTCGAAACCGCATCGAGCGCCAAGGTCGACAACGCGCGCGCCGGCAAGCTCTGGAACGAAAACCAGGACCTGATCGGCCAGGGCCTGGCCAAGATCGCCTCCGGCTTTTCGGGCGCCTTCCCCACCAGTTCCTCGTTTTCGCGCTCGGCCATCAATCTCTACGCCGGTGCGCAGACCGGCTGGGCCACCGTGTTCTGCGTGCTGCTGATCGGCGCCGCGCTGCTGTGGGCGATGCCGCTGCTCTACCACGTGCCGCAGGCGGTGCTCGCGGCGATCGTGGTCATCGCCATGCTGGGGCTGGTGCGGCCGGGGCAGTTCGTATCGCTCTGGCGCATCTCGCGCGTCGAAGCGGTCACGGCGCTGGTCACCTTCGTGCTCACGATCGCGACCGCGCCCTCGATCTATTGGGGCGTGCTGGCTGGCCTCTTGATGAGCCTGAGCCACTACATGTACCGGCACCTGCATCCACGCATCATCGAGGTGGGCCTGCATCCCGACGGCAGCCTGCGCGACCGCCACCTGTGGAACCTGCCGCCGCTGGCGCCGCAGCTGCACGCGATGCGCATGGACGCCGAACTCGACTTCGCCACCGCGAGCACGCTGGAGCGCGCCATCACCGTCACGCTGGCGATGCGGCCCGAGCTCACCGACATCTGCCTGTTCGCGCAGCCGATCAACCGCATCGACGTGACCGGCGCGGAGGTCTTCGGTGCCATCCGCCGGCTGGTGGAATCCAAGGGCGTGCGGCTGCACCTGAGCGGGCTCAAGCTGCCGGCGCAGCAGGTGCTGGAACGCGCCGGGCTGCTGGCGCCGGGGCCGATGCTCTTCGTCTACCGGACCGACAGCGACGCGCTGGCCGCGCTGGCCGATGCGTCGGTCCTGCAGCAGGAGAGCGTCGCATGAAACTCCACATCCTCTCGGACCTACACCTGAGCCGCGGCGTGCTGCCGCATCCGCAAACCGATGCCGATCTGGTCATCCTGGCCGGCGACATCGCGCGCCCGGCCGAAGCGATGGCCTGGGCCGCGGGCTTCGACAAGCCGGTGCTCTATGTGGCCGGCAATCACGAGTTCTACGGCGCCAGCATCGACGGCACGATGCGCGAACTCAAGGCAGGCGCGGCCGGAACGCGCATCCGCGTGCTCGACGACGAGGAGGTCGTTGTCGACGGCGTGCGTTTTCTCGGCAGCACGCTGTGGACCGACTACATGCTGTTCGGCGCGGGTGAGGCGCGCACGTCGGCGACGGCCCTGGCCGCCCAGTTCATGCGCGACTTCAGCCGCATCCGGCTGAACGAGGATTCGCCTGCCCTCTTCACGCCGGCGGACGCGGCCGCGCTGTTCCGGCGCCACGCGGCCTGGCTGGCGGGCAAGCTGGCCGACCCAAATGCAGGGCCGACCGTGGTCATCACGCACCACGCGCCTTCGCCGAAGAGCATTCATCCGCGCTTTGCCGGCTCGCCGATCAACGCCTCCTTCGTGTCCGACCTGCAGGCGTTGATGCCCGGCGGCGGGCCCGAACTCTGGATCCACGGTCACACGCACGACAGCTTCGACTACCGCGTGAACGACACGCGCGTGCTGTGCAACCCGCGCGGCTATGCGCGCGACGGGGTCAACGAGAACGCGCTCTTCGACCCGCTGCTCGTGGTCGAGGTCGGCACGCGGAACACCGGCCGCTGACGCGGCCTCAGGCGCGGGTCCGCAGCGCCGGCGGGCAACAGCCGCAAGCGCCGCCATGCCGCAGGCGCTGGTAGCCCGAACCGGCGCCCTGCTCCGACCGCAGTCCGGATCTTGGCTCCCGGCTGCCCATGCCCAGCGAAACCGGAACACTCAGCGCGCGGCCGGACTCGGCGCCGCATGCAGGGCACGGGGCGGGCTGGTCGAACAGCGCCAGAGGCCGCCGCGCGGTGAAGGGACCGCAGCGTGCACAAGCGTAGTCGTAGGTGGGCACAGGCGTTTACCAGCCGCCCGATTCGCCGCGCGGCACGTAGCGGCCGCTGCCGGTCTTGCCGAGCCAGTGCTCGCCATCGACGATGAGCTCGCCGCGCAGCAGCACCTTGCTCACCCGGCCCGTCACGCTGCGGCCTTCGAAGAGCGTGAAGTCGCAGTTGCCGTGCTGCGTGTTCGCCGAAATGACATGCTGGGCGCCGGGATCGAAGAGCACCAGATCGGCGTCGCTGCCGACCGCGATGGTGCCCTTGCGCGGAAACAGGCCGAAGAGCTTCGACGGCGCCGTCGAGGTCAGCTCGACGAAGCGGTTGAGCGAGATGCGGCCGGAGCGGACGCCGCCGTCGTAGAGGGTTGCCATGCGTGTTTCGACGCCCGGCACGCCGTTCGGGATCTTCGAGAAATCATCGCGGCCGTACGGCTTCTGGTTGACGCGGCCCAGATGCCCTTCCTTCATGCAGAACGGGCAATGGTCGGTCGACACGAGCTGCAGATCGTCGGTGCGCAGTGCGGTCCACAGCGCCTGCTGCGACTCCTTGGAGCGCAGCGGCGGACTCATGACGTAGCGCGCCAGGTCGAAGTCCTCGCTGTCGTAGGCGCTCTCGTCGAAGAACAGGTAATGCGGGCAGGTTTCGGCGAACACCGGCACGCCCATGTCGCGCGCCTCGATCACATGCTTGAGCGCTTCCTTGGCCGAGAGATGCACGAAGTACACCGGCGCATCGGCGAGTTCGGCGAGCTTGATGCCGCGGTGCGTCGCTTCCCCCTCCATGAGGGCCGGCCGCGTGAGCGCGTGGTACTTGGGCGCGGTGTGGCCCTGCGCCAGCGCTTCCTGGATGAGAAGCTCGATGATGGTGCCGTTCTCGGCATGCAGCGCGATCATGCCGCCGTGCTGGCCGACCATGCGCATGGCCCGGAAGATGGCCGCGTCGTCGACCATGACCGAGCCCGGATAGGCCATGAACATCTTGAAGCTCGAGACGCCTTCGTGCCGGATCGCGTGCTGCATGTCGGCCAGAGCCTGGTCGTCGACCGCGGTCACGATGACGTGAAAACCGTAGTCGATGCAAGCGCCCTCCACGCCCTTGGCCTGGGCGCGTGCTATCGCCTCGAGCACGCTCACCTCCTTGCGCTGGAACGCGAAGTCCACGATCGTCGTCGTGCCGCCGAAGGCGGCCGAACGCGTGCCGGACTCGAAACTGTCGCAGGTGGTGGAGTCTCCGAAGGTGTTGTCCATGTGCGTGTGGCAGTCCACGCCGCCCGGCAACACAAGAAGACCGGTGGCGTCGATGACCGCGGCGTCGGGGCCCGCGTCGAGCGAGCGGCCGATGGCGACGATCCGGCCGTCATCGACCAGCAGGTCTGCGGTGTAGTCGTCCACGGCCGTGACGATGCGGCCGTTGAGAATGATTTTGCGGGACATGGGTGTTGACTCCTGAAAAATCCGAGCTACGCGCTGACGCCGGCTTCGGCCAGCGCACGCTCCAGGGCGGCGACTTCCTCGGCCGGCAGCGGCCCCATCGGCAGCCGCATGGCATCGCTCGGAAAACGTCCGAGCAGCTTCAGGCAGGTCTTGAGCCGTGCCGTCGCGTAGCCGCCCGGCGCCGTGCCGTAGATTGCCTTGGCAAGCGGATAGATGCGCTCGTTGAGACGGCGCGCCTCGTCGAGATCCTTGCGCCGGATGGCCTGGTCGAGCGCGATCACGAGCTCCGGTACCACGACGGCCAAGCTCACTAGGCTGCCCTCGGTGCCGATGGCGAAGCAGGTGAACAGGTGTTCGTCGCCCGAAGCCATCATCGCCACCTGCGGCGCCACGCGCTTCACCAGGCGGCGGTTGGCCTCGTAGGCCGCAGCCTCCCAGCTGCCCTCCTTGACGCCGACCACGTGCGGCAGCTGCGCGAGCTCGGCGAGCACCTCCGGCGGATAAGCCATCGCGCCCGCATTGACGCCGGCCTGGTAGAGCATCAAGGGCATCTGCGCGTTGGCGTTGGCCGTCTTGTGGTGCGTCACGGCCATGCGCGAATCCTGCGAAAGCGCCCAGGAGAACGGCGGGAAGACCAGCACCGCGTCGGCACCGGCGGCCTTGGCATCGTCGACATGGTGCCGGGCCTCGAGGCTGTCCTCGGCGTTGATGCCGCAAACCAGAATGGCGCGCTGGCCGCAGACCTCGAAGGCGATCTCGGTCACGCGGCGCTTCTCTTCGCGCGAGAGCAGGAAATTCTCGCCGGCGTGTCCGTTGATCAGCAGGCCCGTCATGCCGGGCACGGAGGCGTTGGCCTCCAGGTGGGACGCCAGCGTGGTCTCGTCGATGCGGCCATCGCCCTGCAGCGGGCACAGCGTGGCGGCATAGATGCCGTGAAAAGGGTCAGGTCGTTGAGGAATCATGGAGGGGACATTTCAAGTGCCGGACATCGGCATGCCCAGCAGGCGGGCGGGATCGAAAAGAGGCAGGTCGGGCTCCTGGCCGAGGATGTGCTGGGCCATGATCCGGCCCATGAACGGGCCGCTGGTGTAGCCCGAGTGCGCGCTGCCGACCACATAGGCCTGCGGCACGCCGGGCACGTCGCCGATGATGGGCATCGCATCCGCGGTCTCGGCCTCGAGGCCGAGCCAGATGCGCGCGATGCGGGCTTCGGCCAGCGCCGGTACCGCGTAGGCCGCGAGGCGCACGTTGCCCACCAGGTTCTGCGGGCGGACCTCGACGCCGCCGCGCTCTCGGTCGCCATCGCCCTGCCAGCCGCCGCCGATCAGCACGGTGCCGTTGGCGAACTGCTTGAGCGAGAGCAGACCGCTCGCGACGCTGAGCACGGTGCGCATCACGGGGCGGATGCGCTCGGTGATGATGAGCTGGTTGATCAACACCTTGATCGGAATCTGCACGCCGAGCCAGGCCAGCATGTTCTGGATCCACACGCCGCCGGCCAGCACCACCCGCTTCGCGTGCAGCGGTGCGCGGCCGGCGGCGGCGTCGAGACGAATCACGTGGCCCGCATCGCCCGAATCGATGGCCGCAACCGGCGCGTTTTCGAGCACCTCGACGCCGGCGTGCGTGAGCGCATGGCGGAACGCCCGGCCCGTGAGGTAGGCGCTTGCGAAACCATCGATCTCGCAGTAACCCGCCTTCAGCAGGCCGGAATGCAGGCCGGGCTCGATCTCCCGCGCACGCTCGGGCGTGATCACCTCGATCGGCGCGCCATACGCGCGGCGGGCCTTGGCGCGCAATTCGACCAGTTCGCACTCCGCCTCGGTGAAGGCCAGCGTGAGCCCGGGCACGTGGGTCGCGAGCACCCCCATGCCGAGCCACTTCTCCGCATCCATCCACATCTGCCACGCGCGCATGGCATAGGGCACGAGCGCGGCGCGCGTCATGTGCAGCGTGAGCGTGCCGGCGTTGACGCCCGAGGCTTCGCGGCACAGCGGTCCGCGATCGACCACCGCCACCCGCATGCCGCCCTCGGCCAGATGCAGGGCGGTGGCGCAGCCCATGACCCCGCCGCCGATCACGACCGCGTCGTAGGCCGCCGCATGGCGCGTGGCCTCGCTCACAGCGGGGCCGCCTTCGGAATGGGGATGTCGGCGTAGGTGTAGTCGCCCGCCACCTCGGCGAGCGAGACCGGACGCAGCGGCGCGCGGCCCGTGAAGCAGCCCACTGCCTCGCGACTGCCGACATGCGCTGCGAGCAGTGCCCCGGCCACATCGCCGCAGCTTCGGCCCTGGCACGGTCCCATGCCGCAGCGGGTCCAGGCCTTGAGCTGGTTCATGTCGCGTGCACCGTCGCGCGCTGCCGCATCGATCTCGGCGCGGGTCACGTCTTCGCAGCGGCACACGATGGTGTCCGCGGCAATGCCGGCAACCGTGCCTTCGCGCAGTGCCATCAGGCCCGCCATCGCACGCCCGAATCGTGCAGGCCTGTGCCATTGCGCCAGCAGGCGGGCGCGTTCGCTTGCATGGACCTCTGGCACCAGCCGGCCGAGGTCGTGCGCACAGGCCAAGGCTGCCAGTTCGCCATGGGCGCCGGCCGCGGCGGCGCCGGCAATGCCCGCGCCGTCCCCTGCGACGTAAAGGCCCGCGACCGAGCTGCGGCCGTCGGCGTCGGTGTCGGCGATCCAGCCGCCGCGTTCCGCGGCATAGCGATGGCGGGCGCGCAGCAGCCGGGTCACGTCGGTGCCCGGTACCAGGCCGTGCCCGACCGTCACGCCGTCGGCCACGAACACGGCTGACGGGACATCGGCAATCGGCTTGCCGGCCGCATCGACACGCAGCGCACGTACCTGAAACCCATTGCCCACCGCCTGGACGGAATGGATGCCGTGCCGGTGGAGCACCGGCACACCGGCGATGCGCAGGCTGGCGTACCACTGCGCCCCTCGCCACAGCAGATCGGGGCGGCCAGTGAGCGACGGCAGCGCACGCAGCCAGTCGGCCTGCCCGGCCAGGTCGAGCACCGCGGCCACCTCGCCGCCTGCCTTGAGGATCCCGTTCGCCACCGCCAGCAGCAGCGGCCCGCTGCCCGCCACCACCGTACGGCGCCCCGGCAGCATGTTCTGCGACTTGAGCAGGATCGTCGCGGCGGCCAGGCCCATGACGCCCGGCAGGGTCCAGCCGGGAAAGGGCACGACGCGCTCGGTCGCTCCTGTCGCCACCAGCAGCGCACGCGGCTGCCAGCTGACGGTGCCATCCGGACCGATCAGGTCGGTGCGCAGACTCGTACCGACGTTCCACACCTTGTGGCCGAAGAGGCAGCGCACGCCGGCCCGGCGCAGTTCTTCGCGCAGGGCATCGCCCTGCCTCGCCTCGGTCGACAGCGCGGTGCCGCTTGCACGTGTGAATCCTGCGGGAAGCGGCCGCCACACCTGCCCGCCCGCGTCGTGGTTCTCGTCGACCAGCAGTACGCTGAGGCCGCAGCCCTGCGCGCGCAGCGCCGCCCGCGCGCCGGCCGGACCGGCACCGATCACGAGCAGATCGACGGACTGGAGCGCTGCCTCAGCCATGACGCTCTTCCCTGAAGGGGAGCGTTTCGACCTCCAGCCCGCCCGCCACCGGCACCTGGCAGGCGAGCAGCTTGCGCGCACCGACCCACACCAGGCATTCCTGGCAGGAGCCCATGAGGCAGAACAGGCCGCGGGGCGCCCCGTCGCGCGGACTGCACCGCAGCTCGCGCCGGCCCGCCGCGAACAGCGCCGCGGCGACGCTTTCGCCCCCGAATGCCCGGACGGTGCAACCATCGACAAGGAACTGCACCGCCGGCCCCCGCTGCACCGCCTGATCGGCACGCAGTGCCGCAGGCGCGGAATAGGAAGACTTCGTCATGAAGAAAAAGCGTCGGATGAGCGATTGAAACAAGCCGAGCAAGTCCAGGCTGGACCCGCTGGATTTTATTGTATACATTTCATATATCGATGTTATTTCTTTTGCAGACATCGATCGAACTGGCATTCGTCTTGCGTTCGTTCCCGCTCTGCGAACCGCGATCGGCGGTTCGATCCAACCATCCATCTCTAGGAGTTCTTCTCGATGAAGCAAATCAGGAACGCAGTCCGCCGCACCTTGCTGGCGGCCGGATCGCTCGCACTCGGCTCGACCCTGCTGGGGCTGCCGGCGTCCGCGTCGGCGCGAACGCTCGACGAGATCGTTGCCAGCAAGAAGATCGTCATCGGCGTCAATCCCACGCTGCCGCCACTGGGCATCTTCAACGACAAGAATGAGATCGATGGTTTCGACGTCGAAATCGCACGCAAGCTCGGCGAGCTGCTGGGCGTGAAGACCGAAATCGTGCAGGTCGGCTCGCCCGATCGCATTCCCTTCGTGAGCAGCGGCAAGATCGATGCCGTGCTCGGCGCCATGACGATCACGGCCGAACGCCAGAAAGTCATCGACTTCACCGTGCCGCTGCACACCGAGGTGTTGGGCGTCCTGACGACCAAGGCCAAGCCGTACAAGGACTGGATGGAGCTCAACGACCCCTCGGTCAAGCTGGTCGAGGTGCGCGGCGCCACCCCCGTGAAACTGGTGCAGGAGAAGCTGCCCAAGGCCCAACTGCTGCTGCTGGACAACTACCCCGACGCGGTGCGTGCGATCGCCCAGGGCCGCGCCGACGCGATGATCGACGTGATGGACTTCATGACCGAGCACACCGCCAAGCACAAGATCGACTGGCGCATCGTGGACGCGCCCATCGACGTCTATTTCTGTGCCATCGGCGTGCAGAAGGGCAACGACGCGCTGCGCGAGAAGCTGAGCGGCGCGATCAAGGAACTGCACCGCAACGGTTATGTGGACGAGCGCTGGAAAAAATGGTTCGGCGGCCCCATGCTGCATGACCCGCGCACCGCGCCGAGCTACAAGTAGGCGTCGCGCCGAATGATCCCGCGCCGCGCGCAGCCTGCCTGCGCGCGGCGCGCATGCACGACCGAGATCCCATGCAATTCGACTACACCCCGGTCCTCGAACGTCTGCCCTACCTCATCGGCGGTGCGTGGCTGAGCCTGCAGATCGCCTTTCTCGCTTTCGCTTTCGGCATGCTGATCGGCCTGGGCGGCGCGTCGGTGCGCGCCTACGGCCCGCGCTGGGCGCGCCGCATCGTCGGCGCCTACGTGGTGTTCTTCACCAACACGCCGCAGCTGGTGCAGATCTTCTTCATCTTCTTCGCACTGCCTGACGCGGGCATCCTGCTGTCGCCCTACCAGGCGGTGCTGATCGGTATGACGCTCAATGCCGGTGCCTACCTCACCGAGATCCAGCGCGCGGGCTTCGAATCGGTGCGCCTGCCCGAGCTCGAGGCGGCGGAGACGCTGGGCTTTTCGCGCCTCCAGACCATCCGCCACGTGATCGTGCCGCACATCGTGCGCGTGCTGTTCCCGCCGCTTTCGAACCAGTACATCCTGATGACGCTCGGCACCTCGATGGCCGCTGTGTTCGGGGTCGAGGAACTCACCGGCCGGGCCTTCAACATCAACTCCGAAACCTTCCGCTCGATCGAGGTGTTCTCGGTCGCCGCGGTGCTCTACATCGTGATCACGCTGATCGCGACGCTGTCGCTCGCCTTCGTCGGCAAGCGCTTCTTCCGCGCCAAGATGAGGTGGTTCTGATGTGGGACCAGATCATCGAAGAGCTGCCGCGCTTCTTCGGCTACTACAACCTGATCTTCTTCGCCAAGGCACTGGGCGCGACCTTCGCGCTGTCGGCCATCGGCTGCATCGTGGGCTTCTCGCTCGGCTTCGTGCTCGCGGCCGTGCGCCTGAGCACGCGGCCTGCGGCGAGGCCGCTGCGCGTGGCGGTGACGATCTTCACCGAGCTGTTCCGGCGCATCCCCTTCCTCGTGACGCTGATGCTGGTGTTCTTCATCTTCCAGGGGATGCATGCGGACCTCAGCATGTTCGCGGTGGCGCTGATCAGCGTGTGCCTGATCGCCACGGCCTTCATCGCCGAGATCGTGCGCAGCGGGCTCGAATCCGTGCACCGCAACCAATGGGACGCCGCCATCACGCTGAACTTCAGCTACCTGCAGACGCTGCGCCTGGTGATCGTTCCGCAAGCCTGGAAGATCATCCTGCCGCCGGTGTTCGGCTTCTTCGTGCTGTTCATCAAGGACACGGCGCTCGCATCGCAGATCGGCGTGGTCGAACTGGCCTTCGCCGGCAAGACGATGAACAACAAGGGCTTCTCGGCCACGCTCGTCTACGGCACGGTGCTCGCCCTCTATTTCATGCTGTCCTATCCGCTGGCGCGTTTCGGCAAATACCTGGAGAGAAAGCTTGCCCCAACTCGAAATCGTTGACCTCAAGGCCAACTATGGCGCGCACACCGTGCTCGAGCGCATCAACCTGTCGGTCGAGAAGGGCGAGATCGTCAGCCTGATCGGACCCTCGGGCTCCGGCAAGAGCACGCTGCTGCGCGTGCTGATGGGTTTGCTGCCGCCGATTTCCGGCCAGGTGCGCATCGACGGCCAGGCGCTCGACTACAACGACCGCGGGCAGCTGCGCCGCATCCGCTCGCAGATGGCGATCGTGTTCCAGCAGTACAACCTGTTCCAGAACATGACGGTGCTCGACAACGTGACCGTCGCCCCCATCAAGGTGAAGGGGCGGCCGCGCAAGCAGGTGGAAGCCTATGCGACGCAACTGCTCGAAAAAGTCGGCATGGGCAGCAAGCTGCAGTCCTACCCCGACCAGCTGTCGGGCGGCCAGCAGCAGCGCGTGGCCATCGCACGTGCGCTCGCGCTGCAGCCCGGCATCGTGCTGCTCGACGAGGTGACGGCTGCGCTCGACCCGGAGCTCGTCAACGAGGTGCTGGACACGGTGCGATTGCTGGCAGCCGACGGCATGACCATGTTCATCGTCTCGCACGAGATGGGGTTCGTGCGCGAAGTGTCGAGCAAGGTCGTGTTCATGGACGGCGGGCAGGTGGTCGAGGTCGGCGACCCGAAGCAGATCTTCGATCAGCCCCGCGAAGCGCGCACGCGCGAGTTCGTCGGGAAGATCCTGCGGCACTGACCGCGTTCGCCCGGGCTATGGTGAGAACTCGCTCACCAGCCCGTTGCTGAGCCGCGAGAGCGTGTAGCGCGCGAGATTTCGCAGGTGCGCCACCACGGCCTCCTCGGCCGCCTTTTCGTTGCCCGCGATGTACGCGTCCAGGATGGCCAGATGCTCCTTGCGGTCGTCCTCGATGCGCTTGAAGGGATCGACCACCTCGAACAGGCGGCACAGCACGCGCAGATGGGCGATGGTGTCGGCCAGCATCGCATTGCCGGAGGCGCGCGCGAACAGCCCGTGGATCTCGTCATCGGCCTGCCAGTGGCTGGAGCCCTGCTGGCTCGAGTCCAGCGACAGGATGCTGGCGCGCAGGTTCCGCACCTCTTCGGCCGGCACGCGCCCCATGGCAAGCGACACCGCCTGCGACTCCAGGCGTTCGCGCACCTGCAGGCACTGGAAGTAATGCGACGCCGCGATGCGCCGCACCGCATAGGAGCGCGCATTGGCGCGCACCAGCAAACCCTCGCCTTCGAGCCGCAGCAGGGCCTCGCGCAGCGGCGTGCGCGACATCTGGAGCCGCTCGGCCAAGCGCCCTTCGACCAGCACTTCCCCACCCGACAGCTCCCGCTGGAGGATGAGCCGCCGCACGACGGCGTAGGCCCGGTCGGTCAGGTTCGTCGACAACTCGGCCGGCGCCTCGGGCGCCGCGGCCTTGCGCGACGGCTTTGCAGGCGTGGCATCGGCAGCCGCGCGAGCGGCGGATTTCTTCGGCCGACCGGGCTTCCTGGCCTCCTCATGCACCGGCGCCTTGGCCGTGACTTTGGATTTCATATGCTTTGTCTACAAATTGTGTGCAATCGAGCGATGCCACAGCATACGGTGTTCTCGCGACCGGCGCCAAGCGCCTGCCTCAATCCTTCACCGGCCCGCGCAGGCTCTTGATCTCCGAACGCTGGCTCTTGCCCTCGAGCCGCCGCTGCTTCGCGCCATAGCTGGGCTTGGTCGGCCGGCGCACGCGCGGCGGCGTGGCGACGCTGTCGACCAGCTCCTGCAGCCGCGCCAGCGCGTCGGCGCGGTTCATGTCCTGGCTGCGGTGCTTCTGCGCCTTCAGCACCAGCACGCCTTCCTGCGTGATGCGGCTGTCGCGCAGCGCGAGCAGGCGCTCCTTGACGTCCTCGGGCAGCGAGCTCGCCGCGATGTCGTAGCGCAGGTGCACCGCGCTCGATACCTTGTTGACGTTCTGCCCGCCCGCGCCCTGCGCGCGGATGGCGCTGAACTCGACTTCCAGAGGGTCGATGAGGATGGGCGGACGCGGCGCGGGCATCCGCTATTTTGGCTTGCGCGGTGGTGCCTTCATCTCGAGCCGGTTGACGCTGACCCGCGGTGAGTCCATATTCACGCAGGAGGTGTGATGCCGTGCCTGCCGTTCGTCCCGCCGCGGTCGCGGGGACTTTCTACCCCGGCGATGCGCTGCAGCTGCAGCGCGAGGTCGGCGATTGCCTCGCCGCTGCCGGCAGCGCTGTCGCCGAGTCCACGAAGCCACCGAAGCTGCTGATCGTCCCGCACGCCGGCTATGTGTATTCCGGCGCCGTCGCGGCACAAGCCTATGCCCTGCTCGCACCATGGCGCGAGCGGATCACGCGCGTCGTGCTGCTCGGTCCGGCCCATCGCTGCGCGGTGCGCGCGCTGGCGGCACCGGAAGCGGACGCCTTCGATACGCCGCTCGGTCGCATCGCACTGGAACATGCGTCCCTGGCCCTGCTCGGCAGCCCGCCGCAGGTCGTGCACGACGACTGGCCTCACGCCTTCGAGCATTCGCTGGAGGTGCAACTGCCGTTCCTGCAGACGGTGCTGAACAACTTCGCGTTGGTCCCCCTGCTCGTCGGCAACGCAAGTCCCTCCGAGGTCGCGGAGATTCTGGAACGGCTGTGGGGCGAAGACGAAACGCTGATCGTCGTCAGCTCCGACCTGTCGCACTACCTGCCGTACGCGCAGGCCCAGGCGCGCGACCGCGCGACGGTGCAGCGCATCCTCGCCTTCGACGGCGCCCTGGTTCCCGAAGAGGCTTGCGGCGCACGGGCGATCAACGGTGCGCTGCAGGCGGCACGCAGCCACCGCCTGCAGCCGCGCCTGCTGGACCTGCGCAATTCCGGCGATACCGCGGGAGACCGCCGCCGCGTGGTCGGCTACGCGGCGATCGCGTTCGAGGCGCCGGCATCATGAGCGCGAGCCATCCCGGGCGCTGGTGGCACAGGTTGGACGACGGGCGCATCCAGTGCGACCTGTGTCCGCGCGACTGCCGGCTGCACGAAGGCCAGCGCGGGATGTGCTTCGTGCGCCAGCGTGTCGGCGACGAAATGGTGCTGACGACCTACGGGCGCAGCTCGGGCTTCTGCCTCGACCCGATCGAGAAGAAGCCGCTGAACCATTTCCATCCCGGCTCCAGCGTGCTCTCCTTCGGCACCGCCGGCTGCAACCTGGCATGCAAGTTCTGCCAGAACTGGGACATCTCCAAGAGCCGCGAGATGGACCGGCTGATGGATGCCGCATCGCCGCAACGCATCGCCGAGCTGGCGCGCCAGCGCGGCGCCCTGAGCGTGGCCTTCACCTACAACGACCCGGTGATCTTCGCCGAGTACGCGATGGACGCCGCCGATGCCTGCCATGCGCTGGGCCTGTTCAGCGTCGCCGTGACCGCGGGCTACATGCACGCCGCGCCGCGGCGCGAGTTCTACGCCAGGATGGACGCGGCCAATGTCGACCTCAAGGGCTTCACCGAAGCCTTCTATTTCCAGCAGACCGGCGCCCACCTCGCGCCGGTGCTCGACACCCTGCAGTACCTGCGCCACGAGACGAGCTGCTGGTTCGAGATCACGACGCTCTTGATCCCCGGCCACAACGACAGCGATGCCGAGATCGAGGCGATGAGCCGCTGGATCGCCGAGCACCTCGGGCCGGACGTGCCGCTGCACTTCACCGCCTTCCATCCGGACTACAAGATGATGGACGTGCTGCCGACGCCGCCTGCCACGCTGACGCGCGCCCGCGCCATCGCGCTCGCCAACGGGCTGAACCATGTCTACACCGGCAATGTCCACGACGTGGAAGGCGGGACGACCTGGTGCCCGCATTGCCGCGCGCCGCTGGTGCGCCGCGACTGGTATCTCGTGCTGGACTGCGAACTCGATGCGCGCGGCGAATGCCCGCACTGCGGCACGCCGATCGCAGGCCGCTTCGGCGCCTTCAGCCACGGCTTCGGCCGGCGGCGCATCCCGGTGCGGGCAGCGCAATCACTGCCATCATAAAGGAGACCTCCATGAGCCTGACCCTCACTTCCACCGCGTTCGCACCGGACGGCGCGATACCGCCCATCCACACCTGCGAAGGCAAGGACGTGTCGCCGCCGCTGGCGTGGAGCGGCGCACCCGCGGCGACCCTGAGCTTCGCGCTCATCGTCGACGACCCGGATGCGCCCGATCCGGCGGCGCCCAAGATGACATGGGTCCACTGGGTGCTCTACAACATCGGCGCGGAGGCCGGCGAGCTTCCCGAAGCGGTCAAGCCGGCGGCATTGCCGGCGGGCACGCGCGAGGGCGTCAACGACTGGGGCCGCACGGGCTATGGCGGGCCTTGCCCGCCCATCGGCCGCCACCGCTACTTCCACAAGCTCTACGCGCTCGACGCCGTGCTGCCGGAACTCGAGCGCCCGGACAAGGCCGCGCTCGAGAAGGCGATGAAGGGACACGTGCTCGCACAGGCGGAGCTGGTGGGCACGTACGAGAAGCGTCGATAGGCGCTACTTCAGCGCCGCCTCCACCGCCAGCGCCACCGCGGCCAGCCGCGCATCGTCGCCCTGCACCGAGGAGAGCATGAGTCCCACCGGCAATTCGCCCGCGCGGTGGCAAGGCAGGCTGAAGGCGCAGCCGTCGAGGTAGTTGATCGCAAAGGTGTTGCGCAGCAGCAGGCCGTTGGCCTTGAAGAAAGCCTCGTCCGAGCGCACCAGTTCGTCGATCGGCGGCGCGACGATGGGCACCGTCGGGCACAGCAGCGCATCGAAGCCTTCGAGCGCGCGCTCGGTGCGCGCGATCCAGGCGCGGCGCTTGTCCTGCATCGCGATGTAGTCTGCCGCGCTCGCCGCGGCACCGGTCGCGATGCGCACAGCCACGCGCGGGTCGAATCGCTCGCGCGCCTGCGCCAGGCGCTCGCGATGCACCGCATGCGCCTCGACCGCCGAGAAGCCGCCGGGCGCGTTGAGCTGCGCGATCTCGGCCAGTTCCGGCAACCCGATGTCGACGATCAGCGCGCCGGCCGCGGACAGGATCTTCAGCGCACGATCGAAGGCGCTGGCCACCGCGGGCTCGATGCCGTCGAACATCAGCGTCTGCGGCACGCCGAAGCGCATGCCCGCGAGCGGCCGTTGCCGCACCACCAGCGGCGCATCGGCGATGGCGGCGTCGACCCGCAGGCAGTCCTCCACGCTGCGCGCCATCGCGCAGACCGTGTCGAGCGTGCGCGACAGCTCCAGCGCGCCGGTGCGTGGCGTGCGCGCCTGCGTGCTCTTGAAGCCGACCAGCCCGCAGAGCGCGACCGGAATGCGGATCGAGCCGCCGGTGTCCGAGCCCAGGCCGGCGACCGCCAGCCCCAGCGCCACCGACACGGCGGCGCCCGAGGAGGAGCCGCCCGGGATGCGCGCCACCGCGGCGTCCGCCGGATTGCGCGGCGTGCCGTGGTGCGGATTGATGCCCACGCCCGAGAAGGCGAACTCCGTCATGTTGGTCTTGCCGACGATGGCGGCGCCGTTCGCGCGCAGCCGCGCCACGGCCGGCGCGTCGGCCACAGCCGGCAGCTCGTCGCGGCAGACGATGGAGCCGGCCATGGTGGTCTCCCCGGCCACGTCGTAGAGATCCTTGACCGACACCGGCAGGCCGGCGAGCGCAGGCAGCGCGACGCCCGCGCGCAGCGCCGCATCGGCATGGCGCGCCGCGGCCAGCGCGGCCTCGGCATACAGCTGCGTGAACACATGCTGCGCGCCCGAGGCCGCGGCGCCTTCCAGCGCCTGGGCGACGAGATGCTCGTGCGAGAGTTCGTCGCGCGCCATGCGGCTGCGCAGCGCGGCGATCGTCTCGCCACTCATCACGCCACCACCGGCAGCGGCTGGACCGCATAGCGATGCACGATGCTGCGCTTCAGCCGCGGATCGTGGATCTCGATCTCCATTTCGGGCGCGGGCCGGATGCCCTCGCCGCGTGCGTTTGGCAGCGCGCCCAGCGTGCCGCAGGTCATGAAGCATCCCTCTTCGCTGTCTTCGAAAATGCCGTCGCGCAGCGAAGCGAGCGGCCGGATCGCCGCCAGGCTGCCCTGCTGGTAGCTCACCCACTTCCCATCCTCGAGGATGCGCGAGCGCAGCTGCAGTTCGTCCTGGTAGTGGGCCACGTCGGCCCAGCGCCATGCGGCCGTGGCCACCGGCTTGGCGCACATCTGCTTGGAGACCGCGACCGAGTAGCCCTCCACCTTGCGGTCGGTGTGGTCCGAGCCGACGCTGAGCCACCATTCGCCGCGCGCGAAGAACAGCACCGGCTCGGCCTCGCCGGAACTCTGCTCGCCGAGCGCCTCGATCGCGGGCGCCTGCGTCAGCAGGTTGGCGCCGACGCGGTAGTAGAGCGGCACGCCCGAGGGACGCGGCACGCCGATGGCCTCCAGCTCCTCGATGTGGTGTGCGATGGCGGCGGCGTCGCGGCCGGTCCAGCCCGCGACCACCAGGCGTTGCGGCGCGCTGGCGATCAGTTGCGCGGAGCGCGTGCCGTCGGCAGCGACCGACTCGCAGGCGAAATGAAGCTTCGATGACATGAATGAAAGTCCTAAATAAGCACGCCCGGCAGCCACAGCGCGATGGCGGGGAACACCATCAGCACGATGATCGCGAGCATGTAGACGCCCATGAAAGGCAGAACGCCGGAGAACACGTCGGTGATCGGCCCGGGCTGCCGTCGCATGCCCTGCAGCACGTAGAGCACGGTGCCGTCGGGCGGGCTGATCATCGCGATCTCGACCAGCATGGTGATCACCACGCCGAACCACACCGGGTCGTAGCCCAGCGCCGTCACCACCGGAAAGAGCAGCGGGATGGTGGTGATCACCATCGACATGCCTTCCATGAAGGTGCCCAGCGCGAGGTAGAAGCCGATGATCACCAGCATGATCACCCAGCCCGGAAAGGGCAGCCCCGTGAGGAACTTCGCCAGCATCTGCGGAATGCCCAGCGAGGAGAGGATGTAGTTGAGGAAGTAGGCGCCGAACAGGATCAGCGCGATCATCGAGGTGGTGCGCGCGGTGGCGCGCATCGATTCCGCCATCATCTTCCACGTCAGCTTGCGGTCGGCCAGCGCCAGCACCACGCTGCCGGCCACGCCCAGCGCGGCCGATTCGGTGGGCGTGGCCCAGCCGGCGTAGATGGTGCCGAGCACCAGTGCGATCAGCAGGGCCGTCGGCACCAGATCCGACAGGCTCGCGATGCGATGCTTCCAGGTGATGGCCTTGGAAGCCGCGTCGCCGTGCAGCTCGAGCTTGAAGCTGTAGTAGAGGATCACCGCCGTGAACAGCAGCACCACCAGCATGCTCGGCCCCACCGCAGCGAGGTAGAGCGCACCCACCGAGGTCTCGGTGATCAGCCCGTAGATGATGAAGGTGATGCCCGGCGGGATCAGGTTGCCCAAGGCACCACCGGCCGCCAGCGAGCCCAGCACCAGCTTCGGGGGGTAGTGGCTCTTCTCAAAATACGGCAGCGCGACCGAGCCCATGGTCGCGGCCGTCGCCACGCTGGAGCCGGCCACCGCCGAGAACACGCCGCAGGCCATGACATTGGTGTGCAGCAGGCCGCCGGGCAGCCGGCCCATCCAGATGTTGAGCGCGCGGTAGAGCCGCTCGGAGAGCCCGGCGCGCAGCATGATCTCTCCCATCAGCAGGAAGAGCGGGACCGACACCAGCACGAAGTTGGTCGAGGGCCCCCAGATCATTTCGCCGATGAAGTTCCAGAACGGCCGGTCCGACAGGCCGAAACCCGCCAGCAGCGAGAGCACGGCCAGCGCGGCGCCGACATAGATCCCGCCCGCGAAGAAGCCGACGAAGGCGAGCAGCACCGCGGCCAGCGCCCACCAGGGCACGCCGGCCGAGGCCACGGCGGCGGCATGGCCCTGCACGCCGAACAAGGAAGCGCCGCCGATCAGGAGGCCGATCGCGACGATGAAGACGATGGCGATCATCGGGTGGCTCCTGCGGCGGCGACGGGCTGCATGCCCTGCTGCGCTTCGGCCACGGCCTCGAGCGTTTCGGCGGCTTCGTCGATGTAGGTGCGCGCCATCAGCATGCGGTCCATCGCATCGGCATCGCCGATCGCCAGCTGGCGCAGCGCGCGCGCCGCGATGGCCAAACCGGCCAGGAGCAGCAGCGCCAGGCCCGCGGCCCACAAGCCCTGCGGAATCGCCAGCGGCGTGTGCAGCGCCGACAAGTCGGTGGCGCCGAAGTCCCACGAGTCCTTGGCGAGCGAGAACGCGCCCCAGGCGAAGAAGCCGGTGGCGACCAGCAGCGCGAGCAGCGAAGCGAGGTGCAGCCACACGCGCATCTTCAGCGGCAGCTTCTGCACCAGCACGTCGATGCGCACATGGCCGCGCTCGAACAGCGTGCCGGCCAGGCCCCAGCTCATGCCGATGGCCATCAGATAGCCGGTCACTTCGGTTGTCGCCTCCGTCGAGAAGCCCAGCAGGCGCCGCGCGCCGATGTCGAAGCAGATCAGCACCGTGATGACCAGGTAGCACCAGCCGGCGATGGTCATCGCCTTGCCGCTGACCCATTCGAGCGCGCGGAACATCAGCGGCTCGCGGCGTACTTGATGCCGGTGATCGGCGCGATCACGTCGTTGTAGACCGCCACGCAGCGTTCGCCGCAGCGCTTGATCCAGCCGGGCAGCACGTCGTCGGCGAGCTGCTTCTTGAGGGTGGCGCTCACGTCGCCCTGCGGCTTGCCCTCCACCATCGGCTTCTTGACCAGCGTGTGCAGCTTGCAATCGGCCGCGCGGCCGACATTGCAGGCGATGCCGTCGTTGGTGGCTTCGACACCGAGCTTCCACTGCGCCTCCTGCACTTCGGACATCGTCTTCTCGAACTGCGCGCGCACGGCGGGGTCGAGCTTGTTCCACCAGGCCAGGTTGACGAAGTAGCCCGAGGTGGACCACGAAAGCGGCAACGTGTAGAGGTGCGTCGTGACCTCGGGCCACTTCACGCCGTTGCCCGACCCCGCGCCGGTGATGCCGCAATCGACCGTACCGCGCTCCAGCGCGGTGTAGACCTCGCCGAAGGCCAGCGACACGGGCTGCGCGCCCAGGCCCTTCATGAGGTCGGCCGCCGAGGGACCGTTGGTCCGCACTTTCAGGCCCTTCAGGTCCGCGAGGCTCGCCACCGGCTTGCGGCAGAACAGCATCTGGCCTGAGAAGGGATAGGTCGCGACCAGCTTGATGCCCAGGCGTTCGAGTTCCTTGTTGGCGACCGGCACCATCGCATCGGCCACCTTGCGGGCCTGCGCGATGTCGGCGTTCATGCCGGCCAGGTCCACGCCGTCGAGCATGGGCACGTCGCCCGACACGGTGGTCAGCGGCGCGGCGGCGATGTCGACCTGGCCCGAGCGCACCAGGCGCAGCACTTCGGGGCCGTTGACGTTGCGTTCGGGCCAGGACGAGAGCGTGACTTCCACGCGCCCGTTGGTGGCCTTGGTCATGCCGTCGCGCAGCATCGGCTGGTCGACCTTGGTGTACTGCGGCAGGTTGGGCGCCACCTGGGTAATGGCCTGCACGGCGATCTTCGGACCGGCGGGCACCTGGGCGAAGGCAGACACGGCAGCCAGCATCGCGGCGGCTGCGAGGCATGCAAGAGGAGGCAGGGAACGCTTCATCGGGAACTCCTGGAGGGAAAACGAAGAAAGGGAACGAACGATCGGGGAGCGGCAGGCCGGTCGCTGCCTCACCCGTAGTACTGGAACTCGAGCAGCACGCAGCCCACCGGCGACGCGAAGGGGCCGTGCCAGACCCCCGGCGGGCGGCAGGCGAAGGTGTAGGGGCCGAAGGCTTCGCCGCCCTGCCCTTCGGCATTGCAGCCGACCACGAGTTCGCCTTCGACGATGAAGACCTCCTCGTGGAAGTCATGGATCACCGGCCGGTCGATCAGCGCGCCGGCGGCCCAGCGTGCGAGCCGCGTGCGCGAGCCGGTGCGGGCCGCCGCGTCGAGGTTGTCGGCGAGCACCAGTTCCTCGATGCGGCCGGCGGAAGAAGGCACCGGCACCCAGGCGGTCGATGCCGCATCGAGCCGGATCGCGAAGAACTCGCGATGTAATTTGCTTGACATGGCCTTGTGCATGGCGCGCAGTGTTGTCGCGCACCCCCGCCCGGTCAAACGGGAAATTTTTTTGGAGGCCGATAGGATTTTCTGATGCACGGCCCTGGCGCATGCCGCCGCCCCAGCAACGGGCGCGCGGTGTACCGAATGAGGGCAGACTCTAGGGCGCGAGCACGTCGTCGCGGCTGTTGGCGACGAACTGGTCGCAGGCCGCCTGGGCCATGTTGACCAGCGCCTCGGCCAGCGGCGAGGCGGGTTCCAGCCGCATGCTGGCAACCAGCGGCAGCGGGATCGGCAAGGGGTCGACGTCGAGCACCACGAGGCGCCCGAGGCGCAAGTCTTCCTGGATCACGGCGAGCGGCAGCAAAGCCGTGCCGAAGCCCGTGCGCGCGAGGTCGACCATGGCGCCCAGCGACGAGAAGTAGCTCACGCGCAGATTGGCGCAGCCGCTCGCGCCCTGTGCGATGTTGCGGTAGACGCCCGACTCGCGATGGAAGGAAATGATGGGCTGCTCGGCGATGTCGGCAAAGGACAGCAGCTTGCGCGCCGGCAGCTTCAGCGCCAGGCTCGGGCTCGCGACCCAGCGCATCGCGAAGTTCACCATGCGCCGGTTGTCGATGAAGCCCGGCGTGATCTCCTCGGAGAGGATGGCGCAGTCCAGCGTGCCGCGCAGCAGGTCGTCGCGCAGGTGCGGCGTGATGTCCGAGTCGAGCTCAAGCGTGGCGTTGGGGTAGCGCTCGGCAAAGCGCGACAGCAGGTCGGGCAGCCAGGTATGGACCACCGTCTCGATCACGCCGATGCGCAGCATGCCGGAGAAGGCATCGGCCTGGCCCATGGCACCGATCATGCGTGCCTGCATCTCGATCATGCGTTCCGCATAGGGCATGAGCTCGGTGCCGTGGTAGGTGAGCATGACGCCGCGGTGCTCGCGGTCGAAGAGCTTGACGCCGAACTGCTGCTCCAGCGTGGCGATGCGGCTGGAGATGCCGGCCTGCGTGGTGTGCATCTTGTCGGCAGCCGCCTTGAAGCTGCCGAGCTTGGCAACCCAGACGAAGGCCTCGAGAAAACGCACGTTCATGGGCGGAGTCTAGGCGACCCGCCGCAGTGCGGACGATGGGGGGTTCTACTCGCCGCGCGACACCGGACGGGCTTCCACGTCCGTCACACGGCCCGGATCGCGCAGGCGAACGGGGCTGTCGGCGGCTTCGCCGCGCGCTCGCGCCGCAGCCACGTCGGCCGCGGTGGGCTCGGCCGGGCGCGCTGCAGCCCGAAAGCGATCGAAGCCGTGGCGTGGATCGAAGCGCATCACCCACGGCTGGACCGGCTGCCCCGTGAGACGTGCCCAGCCATAGCGCAGGCCCCAGACCGCCGCCAACAGCAGCACGGCAACTGCGAGGCTGGCCGCGAACAAGAGGCCCAAGAAGAAAAGAACGAGGCGCAAAAGAAAGTTGAGCATCGAAGTTAGGCCACGGCCTCCAGGCTTTGTTCCCCGGCCTTGCGGAAGCTGAACTGCCCCGGCGCCTGGATCGGGTCGGTGGTGACGACGATCGTATCCTTCGGCCCGAAGCTGCCGTCGAGCAGCAGCTTCGAGAGCGGGTTCTCGATGCGCTGCTGGATGGCGCGCTTGAGCGGCCGGGCGCCGAACACCGGGTCGAAGCCGACCTTGGCGATCTCCGCCAGCGCCGCCGGCGACACCTCGAGCCCGAGGTCCATCTTGACCAGGCGCTCCTGCAGCACCTTGAGCTGGATGGCCGCGATCGCCTCGATATTCTTGGCGTCGAGCGCATGGAACACCACGGTCTCGTCGATGCGGTTCAGGAACTCGGGGCGGAAGTAGTTCTTCAGCTCGTCCCAGACCGCGTCCTTGATCTCTTCGTTCGGCCGGCCCACCATGGCCTGGATGATCGGCGAGCCGATGTTGCTGGTCATCACGATCACCGTGTTCTTGAAGTTCACGGTGCGGCCCTGGCCGTCGGTCAGGCGACCGTCGTCAAGCACCTGCAGCAGGATGTTGAAGACGTCAGGATGCGCCTTCTCGACCTCGTCGAGCAGGAGCACGCTGTAAGGCTTGCGGCGCACCGCTTCGGTCAGGTGGCCGCCCTCCTCGTAGCCCACGTAGCCGGGCGGCGCGCCGATCAGGCGCGCGACCGAATGCTTCTCCATGAACTCGCTCATGTCGACGCGGATCAGGTGGTCTTCGCTGTCGAACAGGAAGCCCGCGAGCGCCTTGCACAGCTCGGTCTTGCCCACGCCCGTCGGGCCGAGGAACAGGAAGGAGCCGGTCGGGCGGTTCGGGTCCGCGAGGCCCGAGCGCGAGCGGCGAATCGCGTTGGCGACCGCGCCGATGGCCTCGTCCTGGCCGACCACGCGCTCGTGCAGCTTCTCTTCCATCATGAGCAGCTTGTCGCGCTCGCCTTGCATGAGCTTGGCCACCGGAATGCCGGTGGCGCGCGCCACGACTTCGGCGATCTCCTCGGCGCCGACCTGCGTGCGCAGCAGCGTGGGCGCGCTGGACTTGCCCTTGTTGGCCTCGGTGTCCTGCGCTTCCTTCAGGCGTTTCTCCAGGCCCGGCAGCTTGCCGTACTGCAGCTCGGCGACCTTGTTGAAGTCGCCCTTGCTGGTGAACTCGGCGATCTGGAACTTGATCTTGTCGATCTCTTCGCGGATCTGCGCGCTGCCCTGGGCCTGCGCCTTCTCGGCCTGCCAGATCTCGTCGAGATCCGCGATTTCCTTCTGCAGGCGCTCGATCTCGCCCTCGATCAGCGCCAGGCGCTTCTGCGAGGCCTCGTCCTTCTCGCGGCGCACGGCTTCGCGCTCGATCTGCAGCTGGATCAGGCGGCGATCGAGCCGGTCCATCACCTCGGGCTTGGAGTCCATCTCGATCTTGATCTTGGCCGCGGCCTCGTCGATCAGGTCGATGGCCTTGTCGGGCAGGAAGCGATCGGTGACATAGCGGTCGGACAGCTCCGCCGCGGCGACGATCGCCGGGTCGGTGATATCGACGCCGTGGTGCACCTCGTACTTTTCCTTCAGGCCGCGCAGGATCGCAACCGTCGCCTCCACGCTGGGCTCGCCCACCAGGATCTTCTGGAAGCGGCGCTCCAGCGCGGCATCCTTCTCGATGTACTTGCGGTATTCGTCGAGCGTGGTGGCGCCCACGCAATGCAGCTCGCCGCGCGCGAGCGCGGGCTTGAGCATGTTGCCGGCGTCCATCGCGCCCTCGGCCTTGCCGGCGCCGACCATGGTGTGCAACTCGTCGATGAAGACGATGGTCTGGCCCTCGTCCTTCGCGAGCTCGTTGAGCACGGTCTTCAGGCGCTCCTCGAATTCGCCGCGGTACTTGGCACCGGCGAGCAGCGCCGCCATGTCGAGCGAGAGCACGCGCTTGCCCTTGAGCGACTCGGGCACCTCGCCGGCGACGATGCGCTGCGCCAGGCCTTCGACGATGGCGGTCTTGCCGACACCGGGCTCGCCGATCAGCACGGGGTTGTTCTTGGTGCGGCGTTGCAGCACCTGGATGGCGCGGCGGATTTCCTCGTCGCGGCCGATCACCGGATCGAGCTTGCCGAGGCGAGCGCGCTCGGTGAGGTCCAGGCAGTATTTCTTGAGCGCTTCGCGCTGGCCCTCGGCATCGGCGCTATTCACGCCCTGCCCGCCCCGAACAGCATCGATAGCGGCTTCGACCGATTTGCGCGTCACGCCGTGGCTGCGCGCCAGGTTGCCGATCTCGGCCTTGCTGTCGGCCAGCGCGAGCAGGAAGAGCTCCCCGGCGATGAACTGGTCGTTGCGCTTGATGGCTTCCTTCTCGGTCGCCTGCAGCAGCTTGCCCAGCTCGGGGCCGACCTGAACCTGGTCATGGCCCTGCACCTGCGGCAGCTTCTTGATCGCCGCTTCGGCGGCCTGCAAGAGGCCCGGCACGTTGGCGCCGGCGCGCTCGAGCAAGGCCCGCGGGCCGTCGTCCTGGCGCAGCATGGCCACCAGCAGGTGGAGCGGTTCGATATAGGGGTTGTCGTTGCCGAGAGCGAGCGATTGCGCGTCGGCGAGGGCTTCCTGGAATTTGGTTGTGAGTTTGTCTTGGCGCATGAATGACTCCGATTCCCCGGCATGTAGGGGTGGGCGGCACCGAATTCAAGCGGAAAGCAACGACCCTACACCTAAACAGGCAGCGAGGAAAAGAAGTCCATGATCTCGCGCCCCAGCGCCTCTTCGCCGCTGTTGAAGTGGGCCATGACGGACATGTGGTTATGGCCTCGCATCTGCAGAAAACGCGGTGCGCGCCGGCGCGCGTCGGCCAGGCGGTGGGCGAATTCGAGCCCGTAGACATCGAGCAGGGGGTTCTCGAACTCGGCGATCACGATGAAGGCGGGGATGTCGCTCAAGCCCGCAAGGCGCATCGGCGAGCGCGCTGCATAGAGCGAAACGTCGTCGCCGAAGTAGGCACGGACGCCCGGCGCATTGGGGTTCTCGGGCGATTGGTCGGCCTGGAGGCGCGCCGAGACGAGCACTACGGCCCGCGCATGGCATCCGCCCGGCTGCAGATCCGGATCGAATGCGTAGTTCGCCACATGCGTCCCGCCCGCGGAATGGCCGATCAGCATCATGCGGGACGGATCGCCTCCGTAATCCGCCACCTGCGCATGCAGCCAGGCCATGGCCTGGGCCACGTCGCGCGCACCGCCGGGGTAAGGCGCCTCGGGCGCCAGCCGGTACTCGATATTGACGCCGACGAAGCCCTGCCGCGCGAACCAGTGAAGCACGTTGTCGTAGAGCTCTGCGCTCGTGCACTTGTCGCCGCGCACGAAGGCGCCGCCATGGACGAAGGCCACCACGGGCGCATGCCTCGCGCCGCTCGGGCGAAAAATGTCGAGCACCTGGCGTGCGTGCGTGCCGTAGGCCAGGTTCCGCGCCACCGCCACGCCATTTTTGGGAGCGCTCGCGAGCAGCGGTGCGTAGGCGTCCTTAACGCGTTGGCTGTGCCCTGGGAGATCGAGCGCCCAGCGCGGGCCGATCTCGGCCATCAGCGCGCGCAGGGTTTCGGGACCCTCGATCATTCCGTCATTGCGCGAGCCCCGCGTTCTTGACGACCACCGACCACTTGCCGACTTCGCTGCGCGCAAAAGCGGCGAAGGCGTCGGGCACGGCCTCTTCGGGCTGTGCGCCGAGCTCGTGCAGGCGCTTCTGCATGTCCGGCATCCTGAGCACGGCCGTGATCTCGGCGTTGAGCCGATCGAGCACCGGCTTCGGCAGTCCGGCTGGCGCGAAAACGCCGAACCAGGCTGTGACCTCGTAGCCCGCGAGCCCGCTCTCGATCACGGTCGGCACCTCGGGCAACAAGGCGCTGCGCGTCCTGCCGGTCACTGCCAGCGCCTTGAGCTTGCCGGACTGCACATAGGGCAAGGCCGTGGCCTGCAGATCGAACATCAGCGGCACATGGCCCGCCACCACGTCGTTGAGCGCGGGAGCGCTGCCCTTGTAGGGCACGTGCAGCAGCTTGATGCCGGCGGCCGAGGCCAGCAGCTCGCCGGCCAGGTGGTTGGAGGTTCCGAGCCCGGCCGATGCGTAGCTCAGCTCGCCGGGCCTGGTCTTGGCCTGCGCGACCACATCGGCCACGTTCCTGGCGGCGAAGGACGGATGTGCCACAAGCACGAAGGGAATGGAGGCCAGCGGCGCAACCGGCGTGAAGTCTTTCACCGGCTCGTAGCCGACCTTGTTCATGGCCGGATTGATGGCCTGCGAGCTGACGGTGCCCATCAGCAGCGTGTAGCCGTCGGCTGCGGCAGCCGCGACGAACCTGGCGCCGATGGCGGTGGCCGCACCGGCGCGGTTGTCGACGACCACCGGCTGCCCGAGCCGCTCGGCCAGCTTCTGGCCCACGGTGCGCGCAAGGATGTCGGCCGAGCCGCCGGCCGGGTACGGCACCACCATCGTGACCGGACGCTGCGGATACGCGCCCTGCGCATGAACCGGCGGCGCGAGCGCGACCGCGCCGACGGCCGCCATCAGGCAGCAGCCCAGAGTTTCCATCAGTCGGTTCATGGCTTCGTCCTCAATGCGCCGAAACCGCGGCGCGATCCACTTCGGGCACTTCCGGTATCTCGACGCCGTAGGGCGCGACGTCGGCGCGGATCCGGTCCAGCGCACGCCGGATGATCGCGATCTCCTGGTCGGGATGGGTCGCGCCCAACCCGTGCTCGGCCGCCAGCGCCCGGTTGCGCCCTGCCCGCGCCCGCTCGTCGTCAGGCAGGTTGACCACCGCATAGACGCCGTTGAGCAGGCTGCCGCGCAGTTTCTTGGCCACCTTTTCGCCGAGCAGGCGGCGGTCGTCCGCGGACAGCTCGGCAAAGAACCTGCGCATGATGATGCGGCCGAACTGGATGTGCCGCGCCTCGTCGCGCAGGATCAGCTGGCAGGCGGTGCGGATCGACTTGAAGCGCGCGTTCTCGTAGCGCGCCTGCAGCAGCTCGCCCGAGAGCTGCTCGAACAGCGTGTTGACCGCGAGCCCCGCGAAGAAGGACATCGCCTTTTCGTCGCGCTCGTCGTGGAAGCGCGGGATCACCGCCTTGAAGTAGTCGGCGCGCGGCTCGTCCTGGTAGCCAGCCAGCCCGCGCGCGACGAGGAATGAGGCCTCGTGATGGCGCAGCTCCTCCGCGATGAAGTTGACGATGTGCTGCTTGATCTCGAAAGGCTGGTGCGCGAACACGGCTTCGCGCAGCCGTTCGGTGCCGTAGGGAATGGCACCGTGCTCCATCCAGGCGCGCAGGCTCCACCATTCCGCACCGGCTTCTCGCACCTCGGCGGGAAGCTCCGCGTCGCGGAGGTCCGAGAAATCGATCGCGGCCGGATTCCATGCCAGTTCGCGCGATTGTTCGCACAGGCGCCAGACCTCCGGATATTCGATCTCGGACTTGATGGGATACGGGTTCGGAACCGGGGTGAGTTCTTCGAGAAGCGAAGGCTGCATCGTGTGGTCTTTCTCAGTTTCAGCCGCATGCTGCGGCAGCGCGGGTGCTTCGTCCAATACCGTTTGAAGGGGCTGGTGATAGGCTGGAGCGATCACCAATCCTGGAAGCAGCGATGGACCTTCGTCAGCTCCGGCAATTCGTCGCGGTCGCGGAAGAGCGCAGCTTCCGGCGCGCCGCGGAGCGCCTTCACGTGTCGCAGCCGCCTCTGAGCGTGGCCGTGCAGCGGCTCGAAGCCGAGGTAGGCGCAACCCTGCTGGACCGCACCCGCCACCATGTGCGCCTGACCGTGGCCGGCGAGGCCTTCCTGCGCGAAGCGCGGCGCACGCTGGCGCATGCGCAGCTGTCGATCGAGATCGCGCAGCGCGCAGCGGCCGGCAAGCTCGGCACGCTGCGACTGTCCTTCGTGCCCAGCGCCGCGCTGGGCGTGGTGCCGCGGCTCCTGCGCGCCTTTCGCGAGGACTACCCCGACGTCAAGCTGGTGCTGACCGGCGACACCACCTCGCAGCAGGTGGCGGCGCTCCTGAGCGGCGCCATCGACGTCGGCATCGTCGTGCCACCGCTGCACGACGCGGGCGACTTCCGGATCCAGCCCTTCTGCGACCAGGAGCTCACGCTGGCGGTGCCCGACACGCATCCGCTCGCGCAGCAGAAGCGCGTGCAGCTGCGCGACTTGGCCTCGGAGCCTTTCGTCGGTTTTCCCTTCAAGGAAGGGCCCGGCTTCGAGAGCGTGGTGATGGCGGCCTGCCAGGACAGCGGCTTCATACCGAACTTCGTCCAGGTCGCCTCGCAGATGCAGACCATCCTCGCGCTGGTGGGCGGCGGCCTGGGCATCGCGCTGGTGCCGCAGGCCATGCAGGCGGTGCAGACCGAGCACGTGGTCTACCTGCAGGTGCGGCGGCGCAACGCACCGGTCAAGTACGCGCTGGGGCTGGCCTTCCGGCCGTCCAACGGCAACCCGGCGCTGGATGCCTTCATCGCGATGGCGCATCGGCTGCGCCGGCGATGAAAGCGAACCGCGCTCGTTCAGAATAGCTTCCCTCGAACCCGGGCACGCGTGTTGCTCGCTCGTTCGTTCTTTATTCAATCGTCTGGAGTTGCTCATGTTCTGTTCAAGGTGGATTGCCGCTTCCGCGCCGCGCCGTGTCTTCGCGCTCGGGCTCCTGGCCGCGATTGCGGGCTTCTCTGGCTTCGCGCAGGCGCAGCAGGGCACGCCGATCAAGCTGCTGGTCGGCTTTCCTGCCGGCGCCGGCAGCGACGCGATCGCCCGCACGCTGGCCGAGAAGCTCAAGGACCAGCTGGGAGCGCCGGTGGTGGTCGAGAACCGCGCCGGTGCCGGTGGCCAGATCGCCGCGCAGGCCCTCAAGGCCGCCGCACCGGACGGTCACACGCTGTTCCTCTCGCACGACCACAGCATTTCGATCCTGCCGCAGGTGGTGAAGAACGCGGGCTTCAATCCGGCCACCGATTTCGTGCCGGTCGCCGGCTTCGCGACCTTCGCCAACGTGCTCGCGGTATCGGGCGGTACCCCGGCGAAGAACCTGGACGAGTACCTCAAATGGGTGCGCACCCAGCGCGGCGGCAAGGACACCATCGGCGTGCCGGCGCCGGCCTCGATCCCCGAGTTCCTGGTGAAGATGATCGGCACCAAGTACAAGATCGACGTGCAGTCGGCGCCCTACCGCGGCAGCGCGCCGATGACGGCCGACATGCTGGGCAACCAGATCAGCGCCGGCATCGCCTCGGTGCCCGACTTCATCGAGAACCATCGGGCGGGCAAGGTGCGCATCGTCGCCACCATCGGCAGCAAGCGCCAGGCGCTGCTGCCGCAGGTGCCGACCTTTACCGAGCTCGGCTTCGCGAACCTGGAAGACCTGCCCTACTACGGCGTGTTCGCGCCCGTCGGCACGCCGCAGCCGGTCATCGATCGCTTCGGCGATGCCCTGGCCAAGGTGCTGGCCATGCCAGACGTGAAGCAGAAGCTCACCACGATGGGCCTGACGGTCGCCTACGAGCCGCAAGGCCAGTTCGCGGGGCGCGTGCGGAGCTATACGCAGACCTGGGAAGGCATCATCAAGGCCAGCGGCTTCACCCCTCAATAAGCCCTTGGCTCAGGCGTTGCTGCTCGTGATGCCCCAGCGCGCCAGGGCGGCATCGTCGTCCACGCGCGCATCGACCCAGCGCGCGCCGTCGGGCGTCTGCTCCTTCTTCCAGAACGGCGCCTGCGTCTTGAGGTAGTCCATCAGGAACTCGCAGGCCTGGAAGCTCTGGCCGCGGTGGGCCGAGATCACCGCCACCATCATGATCTGGTCGAGCGGCTGCAAGAGGCCGACGCGATGGATCACGCGCGCGCCGAGGATGTCGAAGCGGCGATGCGCCTCGTCGATCATGGCTTCGATGGATTTCTCGGTCATGCCGGGGTAGTGCTCGAGCTCCATCGAAGCGACCGCATCCCCATCGTTGCGGTCACGCACGGTGCCGATGAAGCTGCAGACCGCTCCGACCCGCTTGTCGTCGCCGCGCAACGCGGCGATCTCGTGCGCGAGGTCGAAATCGCCTGTTTGAATGAAAACGCGTGGGCTGCCCATGGCCGGATTGTGGCACCGCGCTAGACTGCGGCGATGCCTTCCCGCGCCCCGCACCGCCACCCCGCTTCGCCCGAAGCGATGGCCTGCGTGCGCGTGGGCGGCAAAGCCAAAAAACCAGAGCTCGTCTGACCGGAGCTTCGGTTCCGTCGTCGGATGAGCGACGGAACTGCAAGGCTCCAGCTGAAGCTGTTTTCTCGTGTGCGCGCATCCGATGGTGGTTCTTCCATCGGTCGATTCCTGAAGGACATCCGCGTGCACCCCTCTTCTTCCACCCCTGATTTCTCGGGCCTCTGGATCCCGCTCGTGACACCGTTTCGCAAGGGCGGCACCGTCGACCACGCGGCGCTCGCCGCGCTGGCCGAGCGGCTCGCGTCCACCGGCATTGCCGGCTTCGTGGTCTGCGGCTCGACCGGCGAGGCAGCGGCGCTCGACGGCGACGAACAGCTGGCCGTGCTCGCCACGGTCGCGAAGGCCGCGCCCGCGCTGCCGCGCATCATGGGCATCTCGGGCTACCACCTCGGCAAGACGCTGGACTGGGTGCACCGGCTGAACGACTGCGGGCTGGCCGGGCTGCTGGTGCCGGCGCCGAGCTACATCCGGCCCTCGCAGGCAGGCCTCGTCGCGTGGTTCGGCGCGATCGCTGAAGCGAGCACCGTGCCGCTCCTGGTCTACGACATCCCCTACCGCACCGGCGCGACGATCGCGCGCGAGACGCTGCTCTCGCTCGCGGCCCATCCGCGCATCCGCGGGGTCAAGGATTGCGGCGGCGACATGACCAAGACCCGGGCGCTGATCGCCGACGGCCGCCTCCAGGTGCTGGCCGGCGAAGACGCACAGCTCTTCGGCACGCTGGCCGAGGGCGGCGTGGGCGCCATCGCGGCCAGCGCGCATCTGCAGACCGCGCGTTTCGTGCAGGTCGTTCAGCTGTTGCGCGAAGGCCGGCTGGCCGAAGCGCGCGCGCAATGGCAGCCTTTGCTGCCCTTGATCGAAGCGCTCTTCGCCGAACCGAACCCCGGACCGTTGAAGGCCGTGCTCGCCAACGAAGGATGGATGCAGGACGAGTTGCGCGCGCCGATGACGCGGGCCGGCAGCGCGCTGCGCGAGCACCTCTTTCGGATGCAGGCCGCGCTCAGCCGCCTGTGACCGGCGGGAAGAAGGCCACTTCCTGGCCTTCGCGCAGCGCAGCGCTCTCGGCGCTCATGACCTGATCGAGCGCCATGCGCACGGCCTTGCCGCGAGCCAGCGCGCTTGCATGGGGCTCGCCGCGCGCGATCAACTCGTCGCGCAGCGCGGCCAGATCGGACGCGCCGGTCTCGACGGTCTCGCTGCCGGTTCCCAGTGCCTCGCGCACCGAGGCGAAATAACGCACCGTGACTTTCATGTTCAGGCCAGGAGCGATGCGAAGGGAATGAACTGCACGGTGTCGCCGGCCTTGAAGGGCCGGCCCGCCGGCGTGTCGATCACGCCGTCGCCCCAGACCATCGAGGTCAGCACGCCGGAGCTCTGGTTGCCGAACAGGTCGAGCCCGCCCGCGGCGTTGCGCCGCGCGCGCAGGAACTCGCGGCGCCGGTCGGCGCGCGGCCAGTCGAAATCGGCACGCATCGCGATCGGCGCCGGCGCCACGCGCGTCGCGCCCTGCAGAGTGAGCAGGAACGGGCGCACGAGCAGCAGGAATGTCAGGAAGCTCGAAACCGGGTTGCCGGGCAGCCCGGTGAGGTGCGCGTCGCCGATGCGGCCGTAGGCGAAGGGCTTGCCCGGCTTCATCGAGAGCGACCACAGGTCGAGCTGGCCCAGCGCCTGCACGGCGGCCTTGATGTGGTCTTCCTCGCCGACCGACACGCCGCCGGTGGTGATGATCACGTCGCTGCGAAGCGACGCGGCGCGCAGGGCCTCGATGGTCGCGTCGCGCCGGTCAGGCACGATGCCCAGATCGTTCACCTCGCAGCCCAGCCGCTGGAGCAGCGCCCGCATGAAGAAGCGGTTGGAGTTGTAGATCGAGCCCGGCTTCATCGCCTCGGGCGCCACCTCGCCGGGCATCACGAGTTCGTCGCCGGTCGACAGCAGCGTGACGCGCGGGCGTTTCGCCACCTGCAACCGGTCGAGGCCGACGCTGGCGGCCAGCCCCAGGCCCGCGGGCGTGAGGCGTTCGCCCCTGGACAGCACCACGTCGCCGGCCGCCACGTCTTCGCCGGCGCGGCGAATCCACCGGCCCGCGGTGGGCACGGTCTCGATGCGCACGCTTCCGAGGCCACCCTCCTCGGGCAGCGCGCTCGTGTCTTCCTGCATCACGACCGCGTCGGCGCCTTCGGGAATCTGCGCGCCGGTGAAGATACGCGCTGCCGTGCCGGCCGCAAGCGGCGTGCCCACGCTGCCGGCCGGAATGCGCTGCGCCACCCGCAACACCGCGCCGGGTGCCGCGCAATCGGCTACGCGCAGCGCGTAGCCGTCCATCGAGCTGTTGTCACGCGGCGGCACGGTGAGTGCCGACACCACGTCCTGTGCGAGCACGCGGCCGTCGGCCTCGAAGGTGGAGACGCTTTCGATGCCGACTTGCGGCGTGGCGGCCGCGAGCAGGCGCGCGAGCGCTTCGTCGAGCGGCATCAAGGGAGGACGTGCGGATGGATCAGCCATGGCGTTCCACCTTGTACTCGAAACGCCCCGCGTTCTGCAGCAGCCAGTCGCCGATGCCATCGACGTCATTCAGGTCGAAGATCGGCAGCTCGGTGGCGGTAGGCAGGCGTTCCGGCGTGTCGGTCGCGATCGCGACGATGTGCGCGTCTTCCACGTAGCGCGCGGGGCGAGCGGCCTCGCCCTCCCCGGGCTCGCGCCAGATCTCGATCTTGAGCAGGTCGCTGTGCTTGAAGCCTTCGACCAGCACCCAGTCGACACGGTCATCGAGCTCGGCCACCAGGTCGTGCACGCCGAGCTGCGTCGGTCGCTCGAACTCGCGGATCAGCGCGAGCCGCTTGTCCGACCCGACCACCACCTCGAAGGCACCGGCTTCGCGATGCCGGAAGGTGTCCTTGCCCGGATGGTCGATGTCGAACTTGTGATGGGCATGCTTGACCACCGAAACGCGCTGGCCGTGCAGCTTGAGCACGGGGATCAGGCGTTCGACCAGCGTGGTCTTGCCCGCGCCCGAAAAGCCGGCGAAGCCGATGACTTTCATGCGCCGCCTTCGCGATCAATCACAGTGCTGGGCAATGTAGGCTTTCACCGCCTCGGCCTCGGCCGGCAGCTTGACGACGCGCTTGGGCAGCGCCTCGATGCCTTCGAAGCGCGCGGGGCGCTCGGGCTCATGGCCCAGTGCCTCGACGATGGTTTCGGCGAACTTGATGGGCAGCGCGGTCTCGAGCACGATCATCGGAATGCCCGGTGCGAGATGCTCGCGGGCGGCCTTGAGGCCATCGGCCGTGTGTGTGTCGATCAGCGTGGCGAAGCGCTTGTCCGTGTCGCGGATGGTCGCGAGCCGATCCGCATGCGTGCTGCGGCTGCTCGCGAAACCGAAGCGTTCGGAAGCCTGCGCGAAGGCCGGGTCGGCGCTCAGGTCGAAGCGGCCGTTGCGGCCGAGCTCGCCTTCGAACAGGCCGCGCGCCTTCGCTGCATCGCGGCCCACGAGATCGAACACGAAGCGCTCGAAGTTGCTGGCCTTGGAGATGTCCATCGAGGGGCTCGAGGTCTCGTGCGTGTCGGCGGCCGAGCGCACGCGGTAGACGCCGGTGCGGAAGAACTCGTCGAGCACGTCGTTCTCGTTGGTCGCGACCACCAGCGTGCGGATCGGCAGGCCCATCGAACGCGCCACGTGGCCGGCGCAGACGTTGCCGAAGTTGCCGGAAGGCACGGTAAAGCTCACCTGCTTTTCGTTGTCCGCCGTCGCTTGAAAGTAACCAGCGAAGTAATAGACCACCTGCGCCAGGAGGCGCGCCCAGTTGATCGAATTGACGGTGCCGATCCTGTACTTGCGCTTGAAATTCAGGTCGTTCGAGACCGCCTTGACGATGTCCTGGCAATCGTCGAACACGCCGGCGATCGCGATGTTGTGGATGTTGGCGTCCTGCAGGCTGAACATCTGCGCCTGCTGGAACGGGCTCATGCGGCCGTCGGGCGAGGTCATGAAGACGCGCACGCCCTTCTTGCCGCGCATCGCGTATTCGGCGGCGCTGCCGGTGTCGCCGCTGGTCGCGCCGAGGATGTTGAGCTCCTCGCCGCGGCGCGCGAGTTCGTACTCGAACAGGTTGCCGAGCAGCTGCATCGCCATGTCCTTGAAGGCGAGCGTGGGGCCGTTGGACAGGGCCTCGAGATAGACGCCATCTTCGAGCTCGCGCAGCGGCACGATCTCGGGCGTGCCGAACACCTCGGCGGTGTAGGTCTTGGCGCAGATCGCCTTCAGGTCGGCCGGCGGAATGTCGTCGATGTAGAGCGAGAGCACTTCGAAGGCCAGATCGGCGTACGGCAGGCCGCGCCACTTCGCGAGCGTGGCCGCGTCGACCTGCGGGTAGCGCTCGGGCAGGTACAAGCCGCCGTCGGGCGCCAGGCCTTCCAGCAGGATCTCGCAGAAGCGGCGGCGGTCCGGATGGCCGCGCGTGGACAGGTAGCGCATCAGGACAGCTCTTCCTTGCGGATGCGCACGATCGGCGCCAGCACCGTGGGCAGCGCCTGCAGCTGGGCGAGCGCGTCGTCCAGCGTGCCTTCGCGCGTGTCGTGCGTGAGGATGATCAGGTCGGTCTGCGTCGAACCCTCGCCGCCCACCTCGTCGGCTTCGCGCTGCAGCACCGCATCGATGCTGATGCCGGCCGTGGCGAGCAGCCCCGTGACCTGGGCCAGCACGCCGGCCTCGTCGGCGACGCGCAGGCGCAGGTAGTAGCTGGTCACGACCTCGGCCATCGGCAGCACCTTGAGGTCGCTCATGGCGTCGGGATGGAAGGCCAGGTGCGGCACGCGGTGCGCCGCGTCGGCCGTGTGCAGACGGGTGATGTCGACCAGGTCGGCGATCACCGCGCTGGCGGTGGGCTCGCTGCCGGCGCCTTTGCCGTAGTAGAGCGTGGTGCCGACGGCATCGCCGTTGACCACTACGGCGTTCATCGCGCCTTCGACGTTCGCGAGCAGGCGTTTCGAGGGCACGAGACTCGGGTGCACTCGCAGTTCGATGCCCTGCGCCTTCCGCTTGGTGATGCCGAGCAGCTTGATGCGGTAGCCGAGCTGCTCGGCGTACTTGATGTCCTGCGCCGCGAGCTTGGTGATGCCCTCGATATGCGCCCTGTCGAACTGGACCGGGATGCCGAAGGCGATGGCGCTCATCAGCGTGACCTTGTGCGCGGCGTCGATGCCTTCGATGTCGAAGGTCGGGTCGGCTTCGGCGTAACCGAGGCGTTGCGCCTCCTTCAGCACGGTGCCGAAATCGAGGCCCTTGTCGCGCATCTCCGAGAGGATGAAGTTGGTGGTGCCGTTGATGATGCCGGCGATCCACTGGATGCTGTTGGCCGTGAGCCCTTCGCGCAGCGCCTTGATGATCGGGATGCCGCCGGCCACGGCGGCCTCGAAGGCCACCATCACGCCCTTGGCATGGGCGGCCGCGAAGATTTCGGTGCCGTGCACCGCGAGCAGCGCCTTGTTGGCGGTAACCACGTGCTTGCCCGCGGCGATCGCCTCGAGCACCAGTTCCTTCGCGATGCCGTAGCCGCCGATCAGCTCGATCACGATGTCGATGTCGGGGTTGGCGATCACGGCGCGCGCGTCGTTCACGACCTGCACGCCCTCGCCGACGGCAGCCTTGGCGCGCGCCAGGTCGAGGTCGGCGACCATCGTGATCTCGATGCCGCGCCCGGCACGGCGCTTGATTTCTTCCTGGTTGCGCCGCAGCACCTGAAAGGTGCCGCTACCGACCGTGCCGATGCCGAGCAGGCCTACTTGGATGGGTTTCATTCGTTTCGTCTCTTGAGCGATGAGGGCCTCAGGCGGCGGCCCGGTTTCTGTAGCGTTCGAGGAAGTCGGCGATGCGCTGCACCGCTTCGCGCAGGTCTTCCTCATGCGGGAGGAACACGATGCGGAAATGGTCCGGCGTCGCCCAGTTGAAGCCGGTGCCCTGCACCAGCATCACCTTGGTTTCCTTCAGCAGCTCGAGAAAGAACTGCCGGTCGTCGTCGATCGGGTAGACCTTGGGGTCCAGCTTGGGGAACATGTAGAGCGCGGCATTCGGCTTGACGCAAGTCACCCCGGGGATGGCGGTGATGAGCTCGTAGGCCAGATCGCGCTGGTGGCGCAGGCGGCCGCCGGGCCCCACGAGGTCGTTGATGCTCTGGTAGCCGCCGAGCGCCGTCTGGATCGCCCATTGACCCGGCACGTTGGGACACAGGCGCATGTTCGAAAGCATGTTGAGGCCTTCGATGTAGTCCTGCGCGATCTTCTTGTCGCCCGACACCACGAGCCAGCCGGCGCGGTAGCCGCAGGAGCGGTAGCTCTTCGACAGCGAGTTGAAGGTCAGGGTCAGCACGTCCTTCGACAGGCTGGCGATGGCGGTGTGCTTGACGCCGTCGTACAGCACCTTGTCGTAGACCTCGTCGGCAAGGATCACGAGGCCGTGCTCGCGCGCGATCGCGACAATGCTCTGGAGCAGCTCGTCCGAATACAGCGCCCCCGTCGGATTGTTGGGGTTGATGACCACGATGCCCTTGGTCCGGGGCGTGATCTTGGCGCGGATGTCGTCGAGGCTCGGCATCCACCCGTTGTCCTCGTCGCAGAGATAGTGCACCGGCTTGCCGCCCGAAAGGCTCGCGACCGCAGTCCACAGCGGGTAGTCGGGGGCAGGCAGCAGCAGCTCGTCGCCGTCGTTGAGCAGCGCGTTGGCGGCCATCGCGATCAATTCGCTGGCGCCGTTGCCCAGGTAGATGTCGTCGAGCGTCACGCCCGCGATGCCCTGTTTCTGGGTCTCGTGCATCACCGCCTTGCGCGCCGCGAAGATGCCCTTGCTGTCCGAGTAGCCGGACGAGGCCGGCAGGTTGCGGATCATGTCCTGCTGCACCTCTTCGGGCGCATCGAAGCCGAACGGCGCGAGGTTGCCGATATTGAGCTTGATGATCTTCTGGCCCTCTTCCTCCATCTGCTTCGCGGCGTCCATGATCGGGCCGCGGATGTCGTAGAGCACGTTGGCCAGCTTGGCCGATTTCTTGATCGCTTTCAAAGTCCCTCCAAGGGCGTCTGCACGGGGGAAAACCTATAATTTGACCACAGTTCCCCCGGCCTCCCGATGAAGCTCCAGCCCGACAAATCCGACGTCCAGACCCTCACCGCACACGGTCCCGGCTGGGTGGCCGTCAACTACGAGAAGATCGAAAGCAGCGTGGTGATCGGCTCGCGCGGCGAGCGCTTCGCGTGGGACTGCACCCGCTTCGACCAGCTCGGCGCCGAGCATTTCGCGCAGTTGGCCTCGATGGGCGCCGAACTGATCATCTTCGGCAGCGGCGGGCGCATCCGTTTTCCGCAGGCAGCCTGGCTGCAGCCACTCATGGCGCAGCGCACGGGCGTGGAGACCATGGACACGGCCGCCGCCTGCCGCACCTACAACATCCTCGCGGGCGAAGGCCGTCATGTGGTTGCCGCCCTGCTGGTCGAGAGGCCGGATGACGGCAAATAGAGGGCGTTTCGGGGTAAAATAGCGGGTTGCAAAGCGGCAGCCCGCCCAGTAAAGCAACGACCAATCCTCCATTTCGAGCGCCTCCAGAGCCAGGAGCGGGCTCGAACATGGAATCAAACGGAGAAAACAAGTTTCATGGCGATCGTTGTCAACAAACCCATTCCCGAATTCGACGCCAACGCCACCGGCGGCATCAAGGTTTCGAACACCTCGCACCTCGGGCACGTGCTGGTGATGTACTTCTACCCCAAGGACAACACGCCCGGTTGCACCACCGAAGCGATGCAGTTCCGCGACCGCTACAAGGATTTCGTGAAAGCCGGCGCCACCGTTTTCGGCGTGTCGCGCGACAACATGAAGTCGCACGACGAATTCAAGGCCAAGCTCGAGCTCCCTTTCGAGCTGATCGCCGACACCGAAGAAAAGATGTGCCACATGTTCGGCGTGGTCAAGAACAAGATCATGTACGGCAAGAAGGTCAAGGGCATCGAGCGCAGCACCTTTCTGATCGGTGCCGACGGCGTGCTCAAGGCCGAATGGCGCGGCCTCAAGGTCCCAGGCCATGTCGATGACGTGCTCAAAGCAGTCAAGGCGCTCAAGAAGGCCGCCTGATCTCCTGCAAGCGTGTACTTTTGCGCGGTCGCGTTGGCGATGCGCAACGTTCACGGGAGGTGACACATTCGATGTGCATAATGGTTTCATGCCGTTGAGCTCCACGACCGCATCCCCCGAACAAAGCCGCCCTGGTCTTCAGGCGGCTTTTTCGCTTTCTGGCCTCTTTCTTTTTGCGAGCGAACTGCCCCATGCCCCTGCCTCCCGCACCCACGAAACGCGCCGCATTGCTTTCGCCGGACGCGCACGACGCGCCCGCCCGTTCTTCGCACGGAAGAAACGGCCGCCGCTCGTCCGATCGGCGAACTGAAGAGACCCGGTCCAGCGGGCCCCAGCCGCTCGAACTGCTCGACCGTCACGCCGCAGAAGGCGGCGGCAGCATCGAGGCGCCGCCCGTGCCCAAAGTCAGGGCGCTGGCGCCCTCTCCGGCGCCGACCGCGCCGTCGCGCAGCCAGATCGAGAGCCGCCCCGCTCCAGCCCCCGCTGCACCACAGAACGCGGCGCGCGCCAAGCGCAGCAAACCCAACGGCCCGGCCAAGCTGTTCGTGCTGGACACCAACGTGCTGCTGCACGACCCGATGTGCCTGTTCCGCTTCGAGGAGCACGACATCTTCCTGCCGATGATCGTGCTGGAGGAACTCGACGGCCACAAGAAAGGCACGACCGAAGTCGCGCGCAACGGCCGCCAGACCAGCCGCACCCTCGATGCGCTCGCCGGCACGCAGGGCGCCGACATCGCCAAGGGCCTGAAGCTCGACTCCACCGGCCACCGGGAGTCCGGCGGCAAGCTGTTCTTCCAGACCGCTCCGCTCGACTATGCGCTGCCGACCAGCTTGCCCCAGGGCAAGGCCGACAACCAGATCCTTGGCGTCGTCCAGGCACTGCGCGACCTCTATGCCCAGGACGCGCCCGGCCGGCCGAAGCAGGAGGTCGTGCTGGTGTCGAAAGACATCAACATGCGCGTCAAGGCGCGTGCACTCGGCCTCGCGGCGGACGACTACCAGAACGACAAGACGCTCGAAGACGGCGACCTGCTCTACTCCGGCTCGCTGGCGCTGCCGGCCGATTTCTGGACGCGCCAGAGCAAGACCATCGAAAGCTGGCAGAGCGGCAGCAGCACCTTCTACCGCATCAGCGGCCCGATCGTCCCGAACCTCTACATCAACCAGTTCGTCTACTTCGAGGCGCCCGGCGAGCCGAGCATGTATGCACGGGTCACCGAGATCCGGGACAAGACGGCGGTGCTCAAGACGCTCAAGGATTACGGGTCGATCAAGAATGCCGTCTGGGGCGTGAACACGCGCAACCGCGAGCAGAACTTCGCGATGAACCTGCTGATGGACCCCGAGGTCGACTTCGTCACGCTGACCGGCACCGCCGGCACCGGCAAGACGCTGATGGCGCTGGCATCGGGCCTCACCCAGGTGCTCGACGATCGGCGCTACACCGAGATCATCATGACCCGCGCGACCGTGAGCGTCGGCGAAGACATCGGCTTCCTGCCCGGCACCGAAGAGGAAAAGATGGGGCCCTGGATGGGCGCGCTCGACGACAACCTCGAGTTCCTGGCCAAGGGCGACAGCGGCGGCGCCGGCGAATGGGGCCGCGCGGCCACCAACGAGCTGATTCGCAGCCGCATCAAGATCAAGAGCATGAACTTCATGCGCGGGCGCACCTTCCTGAACAAGTACGTGATCATCGACGAGGCGCAGAACCTGACGCCCAAGCAGATGAAGACGCTGGTCACGCGCGCGGGCCCGGGCACCAAGATCATCTGCATGGGCAACCTGGCGCAGATCGACACACCCTATCTCACAGAAGGCTCCTCCGGCCTGACCTTCGCGGTCGACAAGTTCAAGGGCTGGCCGCACAGCGGGCACATCACGCTGGCGCGCGGCGAACGCTCGCGCCTGGCGGATTTCGCGAGCGACGTGCTGTAGCCGGCCTGCGTTCCTGCGCTTTGCGCGAAGGCTGCTGACAGGACGTTGTCAGTAGCCTCCGCGCAGCATTGGCGGCATGAACCGCAGGAATTGGATCGCCGTCGCCAGCGCAGAACATGCACGCCGTGGGCGCGACCACGCCGGCCTGGGCTTCATGCAGGTCGGCCATGGCAAACTCGCGCCCCTCCGGCGCCTCGCGCCGGGTGATCGTGTCGCCTATTACGCGCCCGCCACGGTGCTCCACGGCACCGACAAGCTGCAGAGCTTCGTCTCGATCGGCGTCGTGCAGAAGGGCGAGCCCTACGAAGCGGACATGGGCGGCGGCTTCGTGGCGTGGCGACGCGACGTGGGCTACGTGGCCGCGCAGGAGGCACCGATCCTGCCGCTCATCGACCACCTCGACTTCGTCGAGGACCCGAAGCGCTGGGGCTACAAGCTCCGCTTCGGGCTGCTCGAAGTCAGCGACCACGACATCCACCTGATCGCCGGCGCCATGAACGCCAGCATCAGGGCATTGGACCTTTGATTCAAGAGGAGAAGAAACCATGCAACCCCAGCTCCAACGCCATGACGCGTTCAGCATCGCCGGCCTGACCGTGCGAACCACAAACCGCGAGGAAAACGATCCGCAATCGGCCCGGATCGGGAAGCTCTGGACGCGCTTCTTCGACGAGCGAGCCTATGAAAGGCCGCACCGGATCAACGACATGCGGCTCTACGGCGTCTATTCGGCCTACGAATCCGATGCGCACGGCGCCTTCGACATCACGACCGGCGTGGCCGTCTCGGACGGCCCGGCGACCGTGCGGATCGAAGCCGGCGATTACCTCGTCTTCAGCGGACAAGGCGAAATGCCGCAGATGGTGCTCGCGGTCTGGCAGTCGATCTGGCAGTATTTCGAGCAGCACCCGGAAATCAAGCGCACCTATCGCAGCGACTTCGAGGCTTACAGCGGCCCCGACCAGGTCGCCATCCACATCGGCGTCACCCTGGACTGACAAAGATTTCGACAAGAAGCCCGTTCGACATTGACTTGCCTGCATGCGCCGCGCCGACCGCCTGTTCCAGATCGTCCAGCTCATCCGCGGGCGACGACTCACGACCGCCGCATTCCTGGGACAGCGCCTGGAAGTGTCGGAACGCACCGTCTACCGCGATGTGGCCGACCTGCAGCGCCAGGGCGTGCCGATCGAAGGGGAAGCCGGCGTCGGCTACCGCTTGGGCGCCGGCTTCGACCTGCCGCCGCTCATGTTCACGCAGGATGAGGCCGCGGCCCTCGTCGCCTCGGCGAGGCTGGCCCAGAGCTCGGTCGATCCCGCCCTGGCGCGCGACATCCAGACCGCGCTCGGCAAGATCCTCTCGGTGCTGCCGCCGGCAGCGCGCGCCTCGGCAGAAAGCCTGGCGCTCTTCGCGCCGGCGTTCTCCATCGACGATGGCACGCGCGCCCGTTTGCAGACGCTGCGCGAAGCGGTGCAGTCGCGCAACAAGCTGAGCATGGACTACCGCGACGTCAGCGGCGCGCCGAGCCAGCGCATCGTGCGGCCGCTCGGCTGTTTCTATTGGGGCCGGGTCTGGACCTTCTCGGCCTGGTGCGAGCTGCGGCAGGACTTTCGAGCCTTCCGGATCGATCGCATCGACCAGGTCGAAGTTCTGCCCGAGCGCTTTCGCGACGAACCCGGCAAGACGCTGGCCGAGATGCTGCGCCGCCTGCAGGAGGACCCGGCGGAACCTCAATCGTCCGGGCTGCGGTAGCGTCCGTCCGCGCCGCCGGCCAGGGTCAGAAGTCGGCGCCTCCGCCGCCAGCCAGGTTCTCGAACTTGGTGAGCGGCTTGAGGAATGCAAGCTTGACCGTGCCCGTCGGGCCGTTGCGATGCTTGCTGATGATCACCTCGGCCACGCCGGGCTCCTTGCTGTTCTTGTCGTAGTAGTCGTCGCGGTAGATGAACATGATGATGTCGGCGTCCTGCTCGATGGCACCGGACTCCCGGAGATCGCTCATCATCGGACGCTTGTCGGTCCGGCTTTCCACACCGCGGCTGAGCTGCGACAACGCGATCACCGGGCATTTGAGTTCCTTTGCCAGCATCTTCAGTCCGCGCGAGATCTCGCCCACGGCCGTGGCGCGGTTCTCGTCGCTCATGCTGCTCGACACGCTCATCAGCTGAAGGTAGTCGACCACGATCAGGCCGAGCTTCCCGTACTGGCGCGCGAGGCGGCGTGCGTTTGCACGAAGTTCGCTGGTCGTGAGGCCCGGTGTCTCGTCGATGTGCAGCGACACGTTGCGCAGCTTCTCGATGGCCTCGGTGAGGCGCGGCCATTCTTCGTCGGTGAGCTTGCCGGTCCGCAGGTGCCCCTGGTCGATGCGCCCGATCGAGCCGACGATACGCACCGCCAGCTGCGAAGCGCCCATTTCCATCGAGAACACCGCGACCGGCAACCCCTCGTTGAGCGCCACATGCTCGGCGATGTTGATCGCCAGCGAAGTCTTCCCCATGGACGGACGCGCGGCCAGCACGATCATGTCCCCCGGCTGCAGGCCCGAGGTCATCTTGTCGAAGTCGTAGAAACCCGTGCGCACACCGGTGATGTCGTTGGGGTTCTCCGCCATCTCGGTCACGCGGTCCAGCAGTTCGACCACCAGGGAATCCATGCCCTGGAAGCCCTGCTTCATGCGCGTGCCTTCCTCACCGATGTTGAAGATCTTCTGTTCGGCCTCGTCGAGGATCTTGTCGACCGACTTGCCTTGGGTATTGAAAGCGTTGGTCGCGATTTCGTCGCTGGCGCTCACCAGCTTGCGCAGGATCGAGCGCTCGCGCACGATCTCTGCGTAGCGGCGAATGTTGCTCGCGCTCGGCACGTACTGCGCCAGCGAATTCAGGTAGACCAGACCGCCGATTTCCTCGGCCTTGCCAAGGTTCTGCAGCTGCTCGTAGACGGTGATCACGTCAGCCGGCTTGCTGGCGTTGATCAGCGTTCCTATCGCCGCATAGATCAGCTTGTGCTCGTGGCGATAGAAGTCGCCGTCGACGAGCAGGTCGCCCATGCGGTCCCAGGCGCCGTTGTCGAGCAAGAGGCCGCCGAGCACGCTCGATTCGGCCTCGATCGAATGCGGGGGGATGCGCAGCTGCGCAACTTGGCGGTCGGCCGACGGATCGTTGTCGGCATAGGAGAAAACGGCGGACATGGACTTCCTTGCAGCCGCACATGCTAAGCGGCACGGCGGACGGCGTCACCTTATAAGGCTGTGGATAAACGGTGAGTTGTCGGTGCAATGCGCGGGACAACACAGCAGGCCAAAAAGAAAGGCCGCCCAAAGGCGGCCCACAAGGACAAGTTCGCACCAGCGATCTTGTTTTCTCCTTGCCGAAGGCTTACGCGCTTTCGCCGTACACCGTGACGGTGATGTCGACCACCACGTCGGTGTGCAGTGCAACGCTGACGGTGCTGTCGCCGACGGTCTTGATCGGGCCGTTGGGCATGCGCACCTGCGACTTCGCGACCTTGTAGCCCTGCTTGTTGAGCTCTTCGGCGATGTCGTGGTTGGTCACCGAGCCGAACAGGCGGCCGTCGACGCCGGCTTTCTGCGTCAGCTTGACGGTGGTGCCGGCGAGCTTCTCGCCCTGGGCTTGCGATTCGGCCAGCTTGGCAGCCGCGGCCTTTTCGAGTTCGACGCGCTTGGCTTCGAATTCGGCCTTGTTGGCTTCGGTGGCGCGGCGTGCGCGGCCCGAGGGGATCAGGAAGTTGCGCGCGTAGCCGTCCTTGACTTTGACGATCTCGCCGAGCACGCCGAGGTTGACGACCTTGTCCAGAAGAATGACTTGCATGGTGTCTTGCTCCTTAAACGCGGTGTTGGTCGCTGTACGGCACCATCGCGAGGAAGCGTGCGCGCTTGATCGCGGTGTTGAGCTGGCGCTGGTAGATCGCGCGCGTGCCGGTCAGGCGCGCGGGGATGATCTTGCCGTTTTCGCTGATGAAATCGCGCAGCGTGTCGATGTCCTTGTAGTCGATCTCTTCGACGCCGGCGACGGTGAAGCGGCAGAAGCGCTTGCGCTTGAACAGCAGCGACTGGGTGTTGCGCTTCGGGCGCTTGTCTTTGTTGAATTTCTTGAACGTGGCCATTGTGGGACCTCTTTTCGAAAATTAATCTTGCTGAAAATCCTGGATGTGCAGCACTGGGTGCTTGCCGTTGCCCGGTGTCGCGAGGAAGCCCTGAAAACGCCAGAGACTTCCCAACGCCTGTCTCGCGAGCCGCTCGGCCACTGCGCCGAAGGCCACGGCCTTGAGGGCCGCCTTGATCTGCCGGGGCTGGGCCGCTTCGGTCACCGTCGACTCGTGCTCGAGTCGCAGGTCGATAGCAGGCAGGCCGGCAGGCGTGAAGCGCAAGGTACCGAGTTCGGCGACGCAGGCAGTCAGCACGAGGCTGTTGACTGCGGCAGCGCTCACACCATCAGTTGTTGTTGGCGGCGTACTCGGCCTGCTGAGCCTTGCGGGCCTCTTCGCGCTCGACCGTCTTCATCATCGACGACGGGCCGGTCTCAGCCTTCTTCTTGACCACGGTGAGGTGGCGCAGGACGGCGTCGTTGAATTTGAACGCGTGCTCGAGTTCGGCCATCACGGCCTGCTCGGCCTCGATGTTCACGCACAGGTAGTGCGCCTTGTTGAGCTTGTTGATCTGGTAGGCCAGCTGACGGCGGCCCCAGTCTTCGACGCGGTGGACCTTGCCGCCGCCGGCCGTGATCAGGCCCTTGTAGCGCTCCAGCATGGCCGGAACTTGCTCGCTTTGATCCGGATGGATCAGCAGAATGATTTCGTAGTGACGCATGGCACTCCTTGTGGATCTTCCGTGGAAGGGATAAAGCCACCTGCAGCGTCGGTCGCAGTGTGGCAAGGCAAAGCCGGCTATTGTAGCAGGGTATCGCCGTCCGGGAAGTGCCTGAAGATCGTCAAAGGCCCAGGGCGCGATCGAGTGCGGCCGCCCTCTCCGGGCCCACTGCGTCGCGGATCTTGGGCGACAGGGCGAGCAGTTCCTCGTAGGTCGATGTGCCTTCGACCGAGAGATTGAGCCTGAAGCCCCGCAGGCCGAGGCTGCCGGTGAGTTGGGTCGCGATCGGATAGGCGTCCTTGTAGCGTTGCTGATTCGAGCGCCCCGGGGCTGGGTGCGCCGCGGACGCCTCCGTCGGGGCGGGCGCGGCCGGCCGCGCGGCCTCCTTCGGAACTTCAACGGCCGGCGCAGCCGAATTGGGCGGGACCGAAACCGTCCCTGCGTTGGCCGCATCGGCCGTTCCGCCCACCTGCCCGAGCAAGCCGAGTTCGACCATCTGGTCGATGTCCTCGCGTGCGATGCCCATGCCGGCATCGAGCACTTCGCTCACCGAGCGTTTGCCATCGCACAGGATGAAGGCCGAGCGTTGGCGCGGCGTGAGCCGGATCGAACGGTCCTTGAGCGCCTGCTGCCCGGCTTCCGTCTTGACAAGAATCATGCTGTCCCCCAACGCGAATTTCCCGAGAGCGATCGAGGTTTCATGGTTGTCCTCTGTCTACGCTCTCGGGGCTGCGCCTCCCCTAGGTCATGAGTTTGACACTAAAGATTCATCTGGTTGCAATTACACCGAGCTGACATGGGAATTACAAGCCGGGTGTGACGAAATTTGTAGCGCGGCGGTGACAGGCCGCCCGCCGCGCTTCGAGCTTCGAGCTTCGAGCTTCGAGCTTCGAGCTTCAGCGTTGCGCCAGTTGCTGCCAGGTGTCGATCACACTGTCCGGGTTCAGGGAGATCGACTCGATGCCCTCTTCCGCCAGCCAGAGCGCGAAGTCGGGATGGTCGCTGGGCCCCTGCCCGCAGATCCCCACGTACTTGCCCTGGGCCTTGCAGGCCTTGATCACGCGGCTCAGCAAGGCCTTGACTGCGGGGTCGCGCTCGTCGAAGTCGGCCGCCAGCAGTTCGAGACCGGAATCGCGGTCGAGACCCAGAGTGAGCTGCGTCAGGTCGTTCGATCCGATCGAGAAGCCGTCGAAGTACTTCAAGAACTCCTCGGGCAGGATCGCATTGCTCGGCACCTCGCACATCATGATCAGCTTGAGTTCGTTCTCTCCGCGCTTCAGGCCATGCTCGCCCAGCAATCCCGTGACGCGCTCGGCCTGGCCCAGGGTGCGCACGAAGGGCACCATGATCTGCACGTTGGTCAGGCCCATCTCGTTGCGCACGCGCTTGAGCGCCTCGCATTCCATGGCAAAGGCTTCGCCGAAGTCCGCGCTCAGGTAGCGCGCCGCGCCACGGAAGCCGAGCATCGGGTTTTCTTCCTCCGGCTCGTAGCGGCTGCCGCCGATCAGCTTGCGGTATTCGTTGGACTTGAAGTCGGACAGGCGCACGATCACCTGCTTGGGCCAGAACGCGGCGCCGATGGTGGCGATGCCTTCGGCGACCTTGTCGACGTAGAAGGCGCGCGGCGAGGCATGGCCGCGCGCCACCGATTCGACGGCCTTCTTGAGGTCCGCATCGACATTCGGGTAGTCGAGGATCGCCTTGGGATGCACGCCGATGTTGTTGTTGATGATGAATTCGAGCCGCGCCAGGCCGACCCCGTGGTTCGGCAACTGGGCAAAGTCGAAGGCGAGCTGCGGATTGCCCACGTTCATCATGAGCTTGATGTCGATCTCGGGCATTTCGCCGCGCTGGACTTCAGTGACTTCGGTTTCCAGCAGGCCGTCGTAGATGAAGCCGGTATCGCCTTCGGCGCAGCTCACCGTGACCAGGGTGCCGTCCTTCAGCAGGTCGGTGGCATCGCCGCAGCCGACCACGGCCGGAATGCCGAGTTCGCGCGCGATGATCGCCGCATGGCAGGTGCGGCCGCCGCGGTTGGTGACGATCGCGGCAGCGCGCTTCATCACCGGTTCCCAGTTCGGGTCGGTCATGTCGGTTACCAGCACATCGCCGGGCTGGACCTTGTCCATCTCGCTGATGCTGTGAACCAGGCGCACCGGACCGGTGCCGATCTTCTGCCCGATGGCGCGCCCCTCGGCCAGCACGGCGCCCTTGGCCAGCAGCTTGTAGCGCTGCTCAGCCTTGCCCTGCTGCTGGCTCTTCACGGTTTCGGGGCGCGCCTGCAGGATGTAGAGCTGGCCGTCGGTACCGTCCTTGCCCCACTCGATGTCCATCGGACGGCCATAGTGCTCCTCGATGACCAAGGCGTACTTCGCAAGCTGCTCGACATCGGCGTCGCTCAGCGAATAGCGGTTGCGCTGCTCGGTCGGCACGTCGGTGGTCTTCACCAGCTTGCCGCTGGCCGCCTTTTCCTCCGCGCTCGCGAACTCCATCTGGATCAGCTTGGAGCCGAGGTTGCGCCGGATCACCGCGCGCTTGCCGGCTCGAAGGGTGGGCTTGTGCACGTAGAACTCGTCGGGATTCACCGCGCCCTGCACCACCGTCTCGCCCAGGCCGTAGCTCGAGGTGATGAAGACCACGTCCTCGAAGCCGGACTCGGTATCGATCGTGAACATCACGCCCGCAGCGCCCAGGTCGCTGCGCACCATGCGCTGCACGCCGGCCGACAGCGCCACGACGTCATGGGCGAAACCCTTGTGAACCCGGTAGCTGATGGCGCGATCGTTGTAGAGGGAGGCGAACACCTCCTTCATCTTGTGGAGCACGTCGTCGATGCCCACCACATTGAGGAAGGTCTCCTGCTGGCCCGCGAACGAGGCGTCTGGAAGGTCTTCTGCGGTGGCCGACGAGCGCACGGCAAAAGAGGCTTCGGGGTTGCCCGCGCTGAGCTTGGCGAAGGCCTCGCCGATCGCCTTCTGCAGGTCGGCCGGGAAAGGCTGGGCCTCGACCATGGCGCGGATCTCGGCGCCGACCGTGGCCAGCGCGCGCACGTCCTCGGTATTCAGGCTCTTGAGCTTGGCGCTGATCCGGTCGGCCAAGCCGTCGTGGGCGAGAAACTGGCGGAACGCGTGGGCGGTGGTCGCAAACCCCGTGGGCACACGAACCCCCTGGGGCAGTTGGGAAATCATCTCGCCGAGGCTGGCGTTCTTGCCGCCGACCGACTCGACGTCGGTCATCCTCAGGTTTTCAAACGCAACGACCAGGGCGGTCGCTTCGAAGAGTGCAGACATGGGAAAGCTCCAGAAGTTAAAACCGGGGCAACATGCAGACGGCGCGACGCAATCGTTCTTTTTGCTCTGGGCGCAGGGGCGGTGTGCATGAAAGAAGGCATTGGGATTGGGGAACGGCGCTGGCGCATTCCCGATAATGGGCCGGATTGTAGGCGCCGCCCGCTTCGGCGCGCCGCAGGACAAGGCCGCCAACCATGCACACGCGCACCGTTTTCTTCGTTTCCGACGGCACCGGCATCACTGCCGAAACCTTCGGTAACGCCGTCCTCGCCCAGTTCGAGATGAAGCCCCGCCACGTGCGGCTGCCCTTCACCGACACGGTCGACAAGGCCCACCAGGCCGTGCGGCGGATCAATCACACGGCCGAAATCGAGGGTCTGCGGCCGATCGTCTTCACGACGCTGGCCAACATGGACGTGCTCGAGGTGATCGAGACCGGCTGCAAGGGCATGCTGCTCGACATGTTCGGCACCTTCGTGCGGCCGCTCGAAATCGAGCTGGCGATGAAGTCGAACCATCGCATCGGCCGCTTCAGCGACGTGAGCAAGAGCAAGGAATACAACGCGCGGATCCAGGCCATCGACTTCAGCCTGGCGCACGACGACGGCCAGAGCAACCGCGACCTCGACGGCGCCGACGTGATCCTGGTCGGCGTCAGCCGCAGCGGCAAGACGCCCACTTCGCTCTATCTCGCCATGCAGCATGGCCTGAAGGCCGCGAACTACCCGCTGATCCCCGAAGACTTCGACCGCCGGCAGTTGCCGCCAGCCCTGATGCCACATCGCAAGAAGATCTTCGGCCTCACGATCCAGCCCGAGCGCCTGAGCGAGATCCGCAACGAACGGCGCCCGAACTCGCGCTACGCGAGCATCGAGAATTGCCGGCATGAGGTGAGCGAGGCCGAGGCGATGATGCGGCGGGCCGGCATCCGCTGGCTGTCGACCACCACCAAGTCGATCGAGGAAATCGCGACCACCATCCTGCAGGAGCTGCGGCCCGAGCGGCTAACCTACTGATTGGCTTTTACTAAGATTGATCTTATGATCTGCGGATGGCTCCCAAACCTCCCGCAGATGCGATGCACACCGCCGTGCGTCTGCGCGCGGCGGTTTCGCAGCTGACACGGCATCTTCGTTCGCAGGGCAGTACAGACCAGCCGGGTTCGGCCAAGCTGAGCGTGCTCGGACAGCTGTACCGGCGCGGCCCGCTGACGCCGACGCAACTGGCGCTGCACGAGCGGGTCAAGCTCCAGACCTTGACGAGGCTGCTCGCAGAAATCGAGACCGATGGCCTCGTGGAGCGTCGTGCCCACGAGGGCGACGCGCGCAAATCGATCCTGTCCCTGACTGCCGCAGGCGCGCATCTGCTCACCGCCGAGGTGCATCGCAGGGAGGCGTCGCTTGCATCCGCGCTCGGCGCACAGCTGAGCGCCGGTGAGCGCGCGCAATTGCTCGCGGCCTGCGAGCTCATCGACCGTGTGGCCGAAGGCTTGGGCGCGCAGCCTTCAACAGTCCCGGTCGGCCGTTCATGAACGACGCCACGTTGCGCCACGGCCTTCAACTGGCGGCCGCGGTAGTGCTGTCCTACCTGGCGTCCGATGCCCTGCATATGCCCGAGAGCTTCTGGGCCGTGATGAGCGCCTTGATCGTGATGCGCCCGACCACGGGCTCCACGCTCGGTGCGGGCTGGGACCGGGTGCGCGGCACGCTGGCCGGTACCGGCCTGGGACTGGCCGGTGTCTGGCTGCAGCATCACATCGGGGTGGGGTCGACGGCGGCCACGCTCGGCATCGTGGCACTGCTCGCGCTGGGGAGCGCATGGATTGCTTCGATGCGCAGCGCGCCGATCGCTGCATTGATCGTGCTGTCCAGCGGCGGGATCGCGGGCCACCCGGCGCTCGAGGTCGCCGGCCTGCGCGTGGTCGAGATTGCGATCGGGATCTCGACGGGCGTGGCGATCTCCATGCTGGGGCTGGCATCGCGCACGCAAGCGCGCTTCGATGCGGCGTGTGCGTCGGTCTTGCGGCGCATCGCGGCCGACGTGCAACGCGATCTCGGCCCGGCGCCTTTGACGCCGGAAGAAAAGGAGGCCGCCGCTGGCGCAGCGCGGCTCGCATTGCGCGACTTGGCCGTGATGGCGGTGGGCGCCGATCGGGAAGCGAAGCTCTGGCGCTGCCTGCGCCGCAGAGCGCAGGACGGCGCCGAGGATTGCGCCCGGACGGCGCAGCTCGTGGCACGCATCGCGCATGACGCCGCCCTGTTCGCTCGGCTGGCCGAGAGCGCGCCGCTCGCGCGCGACGATGCAGCATGGACAGCACTCGGCCAAGCCGCGGGGCGAGCGCTCGAAAGCAGCGCAGAAAGCCTGGAAGCAGGCGCTCCACCCGATCTTGCCGCATTGCGCCGGTTCGCCCCGGCCTCGCCTTCTTCGCCGATCCCGTGGATCGCACCCGCCGCCCGCCTGCTGATGCAGGACTTGACGGGCCTCGCCCACCTTCGCATTCAGGCAGCCACGGCCTCCTCTGCCGGCGCCGAGGTCCGGATCAGGTGATCGAAGGCGCTGAGCGCGGCCTTCGCACCATCGCCGGCCGCAATGATGATCTGCTTGAACGGCACCGTCGTCGCATCGCCCGCCGCGAACACGCCGGGCACCGAGGTCTGGCCCTTCGCGTCGACCACGATCTCGCCGTGCTTCGAGAGCTCGACCGTGCCCTTGAGCCAATCGGTGTTGGGCACCAGTCCGATCTGCACGAACACGCCTTCGAGTTCCACCTGGTGGCTCTCGCCCGTCGCGCGGTCCTTGTAGATCAGGCCGTTGACCTTCTGCTTGTCGCCGGTGATCTCGGTCGTCTGTGCGTTGGTGACGATCCTGACGTTCGCCAGGCTCTTCAGCTTGCGCTGCAGCACCGCGTCGGCGCGCAGTTGCGTGTCGTACTCGATCAGCGACACGTGGCCCACGATGCCGGCGAGGTCGATCGCCGCTTCGACGCCCGAATTGCCGCCGCCGATCACGGCCACGCGCTTGCCCTTGAAGAGCGGGCCGTCGCAGTGCGGGCAGTAGGCCACGCCCTTGTTCTTGTACTCGTGCTCGCCCGGCACGTTGATGTTGCGCCAGCGCGCCCCGGTCGAGATCACGACCGAGCGGCTCTTGAGCGAAGCACCGTTCTCGAGCTTGATCTCGATGAAATCCGTGCCCGGCACCAGCGCCGCGGCGCGCTGCAGGTTCATGATGTCGACCTCGTAGTTGCGCACGTGCTCCTCGAGCGCCAGCGCGAACTTGGGTCCTTCGGTTTCCTTGATCGAGATGAAGTTCTCGATGCCCATGGTGTCGAGCACCTGGCCGCCGAAGCGCTCGGACGCCACGCCTGTGCGGATGCCCTTGCGCGCCGCATACACGGCCGCTGCCGCGCCGGCCGGCCCGCCGCCGACGATGAGCACGTCGAACGGAGCCTTGCCGGCGATCTTTTTCGCCTCGCGCTCGACGCCGCTGGTGTCGATCTTGGCCAGGATTTCTTCCAGGCTCATGCGGCCCTGGCCGAATTCGGTGCCGTTCAGGAACACGGTCGGCACGGCCATGATCTGGCGTTCTTTCACCTCGTCCTGGAACAGCGAGCCGTCGATCATGGTGGTCTTGATGCGCGGGTTCTGCACCGCCATCAGATTGAGCGCCTGCACGACGTCCGGGCAGTTGTGGCAAGTGAGCGAGATGTAGATCTCGAACTCGAAATCGCCGTCGAGCGCGCGAATCTGCTGCAGCACGGCTTCGTCGACCTTGGGCGGATAGCCGCCGACCTGCAGCAACGCGAGCACCAGCGAGGTGAATTCGTGGCCCATCGGAATGCCCGCGAAGCGCGGGCCATGGCTCTGGCTCGGCCGGTTGATCGAGAACGAGGGCTTGCGATGGTTGTCGTCGCGGCTCTCGGTCACCTTCACCAGCGAAGACGAGTCGGCTACGTCCTTCAGCAACGATTGCAGATCGCCCGACGCCTTGCTGTCGTCGAGCGAAGCGACGATTTCGATCGGCTGCGTGATGCGGTCGAGATAGCTTTTCAGTTGTGCCTTGGTGCCGGCGTCGAGCATGGTGAACTCACTTTGAAAATACGAGGGGAACAAAAAAGCCCGGGAGCGAAACGCGCCCGGGCCTGGCGCAAACGGCGAGTTAGATCTTGCCGACGAGGTCGAAGGAAGGCTTGAGCGTTTCGGCGCCTTCGGTCCACTTGGCCGGGCAGACCTCACCGGGGTGGGCAGCCACGTACTGGGCGGCCTTCACGCGGCGCAGCAGCTCGGCGGCGTCGCGGCCGATGCCGTTGTCGTGCACTTCGATGGTCTTGATCTTGCCTTCGGGGTCGATCACGAAGGTGCCGCGATAGGCGAGGCCTGCGTCTTCGCCCTCTTCGATGAGGACCTGGAAGGCACGTGCGAGTTGCTGGCTCGGGTCGCCGATCAGCGGGTACTGGACCTTGCCGATGGTTTCCGAGGTGTCGTGCCAGGCCTTGTGGGTGAAGTGGGTGTCGGTCGACACGCCATACACCTCGACGCCGAGCTTCTGGAATTCAGCATAGTGGTCGGCCAGGTCGCCCAGTTCGGTCGGGCACACGAAAGTGAAGTCGGCCGGGTAGAACACCACGACGGACCACTTGCCCTTGAAGTTTTCGTTGCTGACCGGAACGAACTTGCCGTTGTGGTACGCGGTGGCCTTGAACGGGATGATTTCGGTGTTGATCAGGGACATTCAGTTTTCCTTGGGTGACTGATGAAAGAAAGTGGCGAGCGATTAGTATAACTACCAATCAAGGCGAATTCATAGTTATGAACTATGAAAAAAATTGCGGTGGCCTATGAGGTCGGCGGCCACCGCCAAATGCGAACACCTATCACGATCAAACGCATGCAGACCGCCAGCGCATGGGTTTGCTTGCGTGCTGTCACGAGCGGCTCACACAATCGACGGTTTCAGAACAAGGAATAACCATGAAGGGCGACCCTCAAGTCATCGACCATCTCCAGGCGCAGCTCAAGAACGAGCTCACTGCGATCAACCAGTACTTCCTGCACTACCGCATGCTCAAGCACTGGGGCCTGGACAAGCTGGCCAAGAAGGAATACGAGGAGTCGATCGGCGAAATGAAACACGCCGACAAGCTCATGGATCGCATCTTTGTGCTCGACGGCCTGCCGAATCTTCAGGATCTGGCCAAGCTCAATGTCGGCGAAGACGTCCCCGAGATCCTGCAGTGCGACCTCACCGCAGAGACCGGCGCACAAGCCACCATCAAGGCCGGCATCGCCCACTGCGAATCGGTGCGCGACTATGTCTCGCGCGACCTGCTGCAAGAGATCCTGGACGACACCGAAGAGCACATCGACTTCCTCGAAACCCAGATCGATCTGGTCGACAAGGTCGGGCTGCAGAACTATCTGCAGTCGCAAATGGGCGAGATCGAGTAAGGCGCATCGCGCCATGCAGGCGGGCTGCGGCCCGCATTTTTTTGCCCGCATCGCATCTTGTAAATGGCATTCATTCTCATTTGCAAGGCTAGAATCGCGGGCTCCAATGCCCCCCGCCGCCACCGACAACCGCCGCCGCGCCTACTGGCTCAAGACCTTGCATGAATGGCATTGGGTCAGCTCGGCGCTCTGCCTGATCGGCATGGCGCTGTTCAGCGTCACGGGATTCACCCTCAATCATGCCGCCGGCATCGAAGCCAAGCCGAAGGTCAGCAGCCTGACCGGCACTATCGACAACGCGTTGCGCGGCCACCTCGCGCAACAACTGCCGGCTGCCAAGGCGCGAAAAGGCAAGGCCGAACTCCCGGCAGAACTTCAGGCCTGGGTGCACAAGCAATGGGCGATCGACACTTCGGGCCGCGAAGCCGAGTGGTCCGACGACGAAATCTATCTCTCGCTCCCGCGCCCCGGCGGCGACGCCTGGCTGCGGCTCAGCCTGTCCGACGGGCAGATCGAATACGAACGCACGGACCGCGGCTGGCTCTCCTATTTCAACGACCTGCACAAGGGCCGCCACACCGGCGTTGCCTGGAGCTGGTTCATCGACATTTTTGCGGCCGCCACGCTGGTGTTCTCGGTCACCGGCCTGTTCATTCTCAAGATGCACGCGGGCAACCGGCCTTTCACCTGGCCCATGGTGGGCATGGGTCTGGTCGTGCCGGTGCTGCTCGCGCTGTTGTTCATTCATTGATCCAGGAAAGAGGTTTTCCCGTGCAAGTTCGCTATTCGCTCGCGCTCGCAGCGCTCTTCGGCGCGCCCGCCTTCGCAGCCGGCCTCGCGGTCAACATCGAAGTGCCGCGCCTGACGGTGGCCGAATACCACCGCCCGTACGTCGCAGCGTGGATCGAGCGCGCCGACCAGTCGGTCGCCACCACGCTGGCCGTCTGGTACGACATCAAGAACAAGGGCAACGCGGAAGGCGAAGGCACCAAGTGGCTCAAGGACATGCGCCAGTGGTGGCGGCGCACGGGACGCGAGCTGCAAATGCCGGTCGACGGCGTGAGCAGCGCCACCCGCCCTGCCGGCAAGCACCAGATCAGCTTCACCGAAGGCTCGGTCGCGCTGCCGAAGCTGGCGCCGGGCGCCTACAAGCTGTACGTCGAAGCGGCACGCGAAGTCGGCGGCCGCGAGATCGTGAGCATTCCGTTCCAGTGGCCGCCGGCCAAAGCCGAGCAGCCCCAGGTCGCCGGCAACAGCGAGCTCGGCGAAGTCCGGCTCGAGCTCAAGCCCTGATCCATCCCCTTTCATCCTCCTCATCGGGTCTCACCATGAAGTTTGCTTTTCGCACCGCCGCCCTGGCCCTTGCTCTTTCCGCCGGCGCCGCTGCCGTGCAGGCGCACAACGTGTGGCTGCTGCCTTCGAGCACCGTGCTCTCGAAAGGCGACTGGATCACGGTCGACGCGGCCGTCTCGAACGACTTGTTCTTCTTCAATCACAACCCGCTGGCGCTCGACAACTTGGCCGTGACCGCACCAGACGGCAGCGCCGTGAAGGCCGAGAACATCCACAAGGGCAAGTTGCGCAGCGTGTTCGACCTCAACCTCGCGCAGCCCGGCACCTACCGCGTCGCGGTGCTCAATGGCGGCGTGTTTGCCCGCTGGAAGGACAAGGCCACCGGTCAACCCAAGCGCGCACGCGGCACGCCGGAGAACATTGCCAGCCAGATCCCGGCCGATGCGCAGGAGGTCGAGGTAACGCAGTCGGCCGGCCGCATCGAAACCTTCGTGACCGTGGGCAAGCCCGGTGTGCTCAAACCGAGCGGCAAGGGCCTGGAACTGGTGACCACCACCCATCCGACAGATCTGGTGAAGGGGGAGAAGGCCAGCTTCGTCTTGCAGATCGACGGGCAACCGGCCAAGGACCTCGAAGTGACGGTCACGCCCGGCAACACGCGCTACCGCGACAAGGTGGATGAGATCACGGCCAAGACCGACGCCAAGGGCCAGTTCTCCGTGATTTGGCCGCAAGCCGGCATGTACTGGCTCGAAGCCAGCACCAAGGACGGCAAGACCACGGTGCCGCAAGCCAAGGAGCGGCGCCTGAGCTATGCCGCCACCTTGGAAGTGATGCCCTGAACACGTCTCGGGACACGCCGCACAAGCGGCCTTCTTTCGCGGTCCGGCGCACGGGTGGCTATGCCAACGCGGCCGTGCCGCGTCGCGCCGATCCTGCGAGTCTTCAGCAACTTGCCGGGCGGACCATGGGCACGACCTGGTCGCTCAGGTTCGACAACCCGCTCTTGATTCCTCTGGACGCCGTTCGCGCGAGTGCAGAGGCTGCGCTGGACCGGGTGATCGCCCAGATGAGCACCTGGGAATCGGACTCGGACCTCAGCCGCTTCAACCGCGCTGCTGCCGGCAGCCGGCATGCACTGGCGCCCGAATTCGGCAAGGTGCTTGCCTGCGCATTGCAATGGGCTGCGGCAAGCGACGGCGCCATCGATCCGACCATCGGGGCGCTGGTGGCGCTCTGGGGTTTCGGCGCGCACGCCAATGCATCGCCACTGCCGCCCTCGCCCGCCGAACTCGCGGCGGCACGCTCGCATGTCGGCTGGCAGCGCATCGCCTTCGAGTCCGATACCAATTCGATCCTGCAGCCGGGCGGTGTCTGGCTCGATCTCTCGGGCATCGCCAAGGGCTTTGCGGTCGACCAAGTAGCAGCTGAACTACAAATTCTCGGGCTCGGGGATTTTCTCGTTGAAGTGGGCGGCGAACTGCGTGGCGTCGGCCGCCGCCCCGGTGGGCAGCCCTGGCAAGTCCAGATCGATGCCGCGCCCGGTGTCGCAACACGCATTGCGCTCAGCGACATGGCGGTTGCCACTTCGGGCGACCGCTGGCACCTGCGTCAACACGAGGGTCGAAGCTGGTCGCACACCCTCGATCCGCGCTGCGGCGAGCCGCCCGGCCATGCGCTGACAGCGGTGACGGTGCTGCATCGCCAATGCATGCACGCCGATGCGCTCGCCACCGTCCTCACGGTGCTCGGTCCGGACAAGGGCTTGACCTTTGCGCAGCATCACGGAATCGCAGCCCTGTTCGTTGGCCGCGAAGGTGCGGGGCACCGGGCGCTGGCCAGCGAGGCCTGGACAGCGCAAGTTGCATGACCGAAGCCACCGTGCGCGCGCTGGCAGCCGGCTCGACCGTGTGCGCCTACGCGGGCCTGTGCCTCGCGGTGTACTGGCGCGAACGCCGACGCAATCAGGTCCTGGCACGCGCTGCCGCAGCGCTCGCGGGGAATGGCGCCGAAGAGGCCGCGTTGGTGCTGTACGCAAGCCAGACCGGCCAGGCCGAAGCCATCGCCTGGCAGACCGCAGGCTGGCTGCGCGCGGCAGGGTCGCCGGTCCGCGTCATGTCGCTCAACGAAGCCGATACGAAGACCTTGCGCGGCGCAAGCTCTGCGCTCTTCATCGCCAGCACTTACGGTGAAGGCGACGCACCCGACGGCGCCAGCGTGTTCGCCGAGCAGGTGATGGGCAGCACTGCCGACTTCTCCTCGTTGCGCTACGCCGTGCTCGCATTGGGTGACCGCCAGTACGCAAGCTTCTGCGGCTTCGGCCGCGCGCTCGACGAATGGCTTCACTCGGCCGGCGCCACACGCACATTCGAACGCCTTGAAGTCGACAATACCGACCCGGCCAGCCTCGCCGTCTGGCGAGCCCGATGCGGCGGCGACGCAGTTGCGCAGGCGGAAGACAGCAGCGCAAGGACCATGCCCTGGCGTCTCGCAGCGCGCGAGCGCTTGAATGCGGGCAGCGCCGGCGCGCCGGTGTACCACCTGGCGTTCGTGGCGCCGGCGGGAACTGCAGCACAGTGGGAGTCCGGAGACGTGGCGCAGATCACCATCGCCAGCGATCCAGGTCGACCGCGCGACTATTCGATCTCCTCGATTCAAACCGACGCAGAACTCCAGTTGCTGGTGCGCCAGGAACAGCACCCCGACGGGACTCTGGGTGCCGCATCGGGCCTGCTGACCTCGACCTTGGCCATCGGTGACACGGTCGCGCTGCGCCTGCGGCCCCACCGCAATTTCCGCCTCGAAGGCAATGCGCAGCGGCCGCTGATTCTCATCGGCAACGGCACCGGGCTGGCCGGCCTGCGCAGCCATCTGCGAGCCCGTGCCGCCGCCCGCCAGCACGACAACTGGCTGGTGTTCGGGGAGCGCAATGCGCGGCATGACTTTCTCTACCGCGCCGAAATCGAAGCTTGGAACGCCGCAGGCGTTCTGCGCCGGCTCGACATGGTCTTTTCGCGCGATCAGCCCGACCGGCTCTATGTCCAGCACCGCTTGCTGCAGGCTTCCGAGGAAGTGCTCTCGTGGATCGGTCGCGGCGCAGCCGTGTATGTGTGCGGCAGCCTGCAGGGAATGGCCTCCGGCGTCGACGCGGCATTGCGCCAGATCGCCGGTGAAGCCCTGGTGCGTGAACTCACGGCCACCGGCCGCTATAGACGCGACGTCTATTGACGCTTTGGCGCCTGCAGGCCAGTTGCTAACTGGCAACAAACACAGCGGCACTTAGTCTCAATTTTGGAAATACGTAAACAAACGTATTGAGATTAATTATCATTCGCTTCGAGTTCGCGCAGCCGCAACTCAGCTCACCCAGCCAATCCCGCCGCCTCTTGGAGGAGCGCGCTCGGACCCGCCAGTCGAGTTCTCACATGCCGTCCTTCCCGGAGAACCCTTCATGGCCTACATCAAGAGCCGCAAGCACGCCGTCGGGCGTGCACCGTCACCCCAGTTGACTGGCGCAGCAGCCGCAACCCTGATCGCGATATCGATGCCCGTAGCGGCGCAGACCAACACGGCGAATACGTTGCGCGAAGTCAAGATCGAAGCGACGGCCGATGGCTACAAGCCCGAAACGTCTTCATCGCCCAAGTTCACCCAGCCCCTGGTGGATACGCCGCAAACCATCACCGTCATCAAGAAGGAGGTCCTGCAGGACCAGGGCGCGACGACGCTGACCGAGGCGCTGCGCAATACGCCCGGCATTACCTTCCAGATGGGGGAAAACGGCAACACGTCCACAGGCGACGCCGTGTTCATGCGCGGCTTCGACACCTCGGGCAGCATCTTCGTAGACGGCATCCGCGACGTGGGCACCGTCTCGCGCGACATGTTCAATATCGAGCAGGTCGAGGTCGTCAAAGGCCCGGCGGGCGCCGACATTGGCCGCGGATCGCCGACCGGCTACATCAATCTCGTATCCAAAGTACCCACCGCCGAGAACTTCTTCGCCGGCAGCGTGAGCCTGGGCTCCGCCAGCCAGAAGCGGGCGACGGTCGACCTCAACCGGGCGCTGAACGAAACTGGTTCCGTGGCATTTCGTCTGAATGCCATGGTGCAGGACGGCGGCGTGCCGGGACGGGACCTGGTCGAAAACAATCGATCGGGCATCGCGCCCTCGCTCGCCATCGGCCTCGGTACGCCGACGCGCATCTACCTGTCCTATCTGCACATGGATCAGAAGAATCGCCCTGACGGCGGTATTCCAGTGGTCGGCCTCGAAGGCTACTACCTTGCCGATCTGGCGCGCATCGGCGGCAACGGGCCCCGGGTCGACACCAACAACTACTACGGCTTTCTGTCAGACCATGACGACGTGAAGGCCGACATGTTCACGGCGCGCATCGAACACGATATTGCGCCCGGCGTGACCATCCGCAACATCTCCCGCTGGGGCCGCACCAAGCAGGACCTGGTACTCACGGGCGTGTTCAGCAACGGGCTGCTCGTCCCGAACGTGTTCAATCCGCTCGGCTGGTCGGTGCGCACGACGCCGCAGGGCAAGCTTCAAGACAACGAGATCTTTGCGAACCAGACGAACATCACGGCGGACCTGACCCTGGGCGGCTTGAAGCACTCCATCAGCGCCGGCGTCGAATTGGGCCGCGAAGAGCAGGACAACACCGCCGTGGCGGCCCAGATCAACGCGCTCAACGGCGTGCGCTCGGGCACTTCGTTTCTTGCCTACAACAACCTCTACGCCCCCAATGTCAACCGCGCCTTCGTTCCGGTGCTGCCGACCGGCGCCAGCACGGCCGGCAAGACGACCACGGCCGCGCTGTACGCTTTCGACACCATCAAGCTCAACGAGCAATGGCTGATCAACGGCGGTCTCCGCTACGAGCACTACAAGAGCGACTTTTCCGGCCTGGACGCACCTGCAGCCAACGGGACGCAACTCGCAACACGGCTCGGTAAATCCGACAACCTTCTCACAGGCAAGGTAGGCGTGGTGTTCAAGCCGGCCCCCAACGGCAGCATCTATGCCGCCTACGCCACTTCCGCGAAACCGCCAGGCTCCGACTTCGCGCTGTCGGGCACGGCCACCAACATCAACAATCCGAACCTCGATCCGCAGAAGGCGAAGACCGCCGAGGTCGGCACCAAGTGGGATCTGCTCGACAAGCGCCTCGCGGTGACCGGCGCACTGTTCCGGACAACCAACGAGAACGAACAGGTTCAGATCGATACCTTCGGCAACACCGAGCAATACGGCAAGACGCGCGTGCAAGGCGTGGAACTGAGCGCCATCGGGCAGATCACGCCTGCATGGCAGGTCATTGCAGGCATCGCCAGCATCGACACCGAGATCCTGGAAGGTTCGCGGACAAGCACCACGCAGAACGGCGCGCAAATTCGCTTCTCGCCGAAGCTCACGGCCACGCTTTGGACGACCTACAAGTTTCCTATGGGCCTGATCGTCGGCGCAGGCGCACGTTACGTCGACACGCAGGCGCGGGCGACGTCGAACGCGGCGCTGACACCGACCACCTTCTTCCCGACCATTCCGAGCTATACGGTCTTCGACGCGATGATCGGCTACGAAATCAACAAGAACGTGGCGATCCAGCTCAACCTGTACAACCTGACGGACAAGTTCTATCTGGCACGGGTGAACAACGCAGGGAACCGGCTGACGGTGGGGACGCCGCGCTCCGCGACGTTGACCGCCAACTTCAAGTTCTGACACGCCCCGCCATCCCACTCTCGAGGACTGCGAAACTCGCAGCCCCAGTCGTCGCGCTGGGGCTTTTTTCATGGAGATCTTGCAAATGATGTTGCATGTGCCCGATGTCCTGACGCGGGATCAGGTGCGCGAAATGCGAGCAACCCTCGACACGACCGATTGGGTGGACGGCAGGGAAACCGTCGGGGAACAGGGCGCCAGGGTCAAGCGTAATCGTCAGCTGCCCGAGTTCTCCCCCGTGACCCGTGCGCTGGGCAGCACCATCCTGGCCGCGTTGGCCAAGAATGCCCTGCTCTTTTCCGCCGCGTTGCCGCTCCGGTTCGTGCCGCCGCTGTTCAATCGCTACGAAGGCGGCGAACACTACGGACTGCATGTGGACGGATCGGTACGCTCCGTGCCCGGCACCGGCGAGCAATTGCGCACCGATCTGTCGTGCACCCTGTTCCTGTCCGAGCCCGAGGACTACGAAGGGGGCGAACTGGAAGTCGTGGACACCTACGGCACCCACGAAGTCAAGCTGCCGGCCGGTGATCTGATCCTCTACCCCTCGAGCAGCCTGCACCGCGTGCATCCCGTGACGCAGGGCGTGCGCATCTGCTCCTTTTTCTGGTTGCAGAGCATGGTGCGCGACGACCGGCAGCGGGCCATGCTGTTCGAACTCGACCAAACCATCATCAAGTTGCGCGCCCGGCTCGGCGAATCGGAGGAGACGGTCGCCCTGACCGGCCACTATCACAACCTGCTGCGCATGTGGTCCGAGGTGTAGGGGCCAGCTATCGAAGGGCTTGGCCCCAGAGCTGCAATAGTTATTGCAAATGCGAGGAATTCGTATTTATAATCGAGCCTTCTACAAACAGCCAGCCAACTGCCGCCTCACCGCCATGATCGTTTGCGTATGTCGCCGAGTGTCAGACCGCGAAATCGCACGCCATGTGCGCGCCGGCATGACCTTCGACGAAGTGCAGTTTGAGCTCGGCGTGGCCACCCAGTGCGGCCAGTGCGAAGGCTGCGCGCGCGACGTGGTCGCGCAATGCAGCGCTTCCCATCCGGTTGCCGCACTCAACCGCGAATCGGAACCGAGGTCGATCCAGCTTGCCAACTCCATCACGGAAAGCAAGGCATGGAACTCTTCTCGGCACTCGGCGGCAGCCTGATCCTCGTCACCGGCTCGGTCTGGTGGATTCTTCGTAAGTAACTGGCGGTTCCGCTGCACCCGGGCACCTTTCGCAAGGGCCGGCACTCCATAGTTGATCGTGTCTGACCGCTTTTCCTCGCCTCCTCCCTCCGTTCTAGGCCTGTCACGCAACGCCGTCATCGCAGGCGGCGTGGTGCTTTTTCACGTCGCTGCCCTGTGGGCGCTGCAGAGCGGCCTGCTCCGCCGCGCCGCCGAGGTGGTCATCCCGGTGGAAATCCTGAGCGAGTTCATTGAGCCGCCCAAGCCGGCAGAACCGCCGCCCCCGCCACCCGAACCGCCCAAGCGGGAAGTGACGAAAACGCCTCCGCCGCCGCGGCCTCAGGCGATACGCGAGCCGAAGCCCACACCAGCGCCGAATGCGCCCACGGGGAGCATCGAGCCGCCGCCCCCACCCGCGCCCATTGCGCCGCCCGCCCCCGCAGAGCCGCCGGCTCCTCCTGCCTCGCCACCCGCACCGCCGGCGCCCAAGCTCGTCGAAATCAGCCAGGGCCAGACGCAATACATCCGCGAACCTCGCATCACCTACCCGGCGATGAGCAAGCGATTGGGCGAGACCGGCACGGTGGTCGTGGCGGTCTATTTCAACAGCGCGGGCCTTCCCAAGCGCGCCGAGATTTTCAAGTCCAGCGGCTATGACCGGCTCGACCAGGCAGCGCGCGAGGCAGCCATGTCATCGCAGGTCACGCCGATCAGGCAGCCGGGCGCCGACGAGGCGACCGTCTACTTGTTGAAGGCGCCTTTCAATTTCACACTTTCCCAATAGTCCCGGAGCAGTAGTTATGGATTCCCAATTTGGCTTGATGAACGTATGGGCGCAGGGCGACTTCGTCACCAAGGCCGTCGCCTTGCTGCTGATCGGCATGTCGCTCGCCTCGTGGATCGTGATCCTGATCAAGGCGCTGGACGTCATCAAGTACAAGCGCCTCGCGAAGCACTCGCAGGACTTCTGGCACAGCGAAGACTTCGCCACCGCGCTCAACAAGCTCGGCAAGGACGACAGCAACCCGTTCCGCGCCCTCGCCCTGGAAGGCCGTGAAGCCGCGGCGCATCATCGCAACACCAAGGCCCATCTGCACGATGCGCTCGACGTGAGCGACTGGATCACACGCGCATTGCGCAACGGCATCGATGAATTCACCGCGCGCCTGCAGACTGGTCTGGCCGTCCTGGCCTCGGTCGGTTCGACGGCCCCGTTCATCGGCTTGTTCGGCACGGTCTGGGGCATCTACCACGCCTTGATGAGCATCAGCTCGGCCGGCCAGGCCACCATCGACAAGGTGGCCGGCCCGATCGGCGAAGCGCTGATCATGACGGCACTCGGCCTGGCGGTCGCCATTCCCGCGGTGCTGGGCTACAACGCGCTGGTGCGCGGCAACAAGTTCGTGCTGACCAAGCTCAACAGCTTTGCGCATGACCTCCATGCCTACTTCGTGACGGGCGCACGCGTCCAGAGCGGCGTCGAAGCCATCGTCGTCCCGCTCAAGAAAGGCTGAGCACCATGGCTTTCGGAACCCAGGACGAACCCGATGAGGTGATGAACGAGATCAACATGACGCCGCTGGTCGACGTCATGCTGGTGCTCCTGATCATCTTCATCATCACCGTGCCGGTGATGAAGCACGCGGTGAACATCGACCTGCCCCGCGCGAGCAGCGAGCCGGAGCAGACCAAACCGCAGAACATCCTGTTCACCGTCGCCGCCGACGGCAGCTATTACTGGAACGAACAGAAGATCGACGACACTGAGCTGAAGACACGGCTCGCGGCCGAAGCGGCCAAGGAACCGCAACCCGAGTTGCACATCCGCGGCGACAAGGCGGTGCGCTACGAGCGTGTTGCACAAGCGATGTCGGCGGCGCGCGAGACCGGCGTACGCAAGATCGGCTTCATCACGGAACCCGAGGCGAAGTAAAGCCTGCTTTGCAAGGCAAAAAGATCGATCGAGACGATTGACTTTTTATTGCGAATCATTATCATTCGCGCATCGCTTCGACAAGGGGATTTCCAATGCCAGCCACTCCCAACGCATTCACCGTCCTGAGCCATCCCTCGCTCGATCATTCGGGCGGTGGCCGCGCCGCCGCCGAGGCGCCCCGCCCTGCTGCCCTTTTCGAAAGCACGGAGCTTCTCAAGGGCAGCAAGATCGTCGGGATCATGCACAACGGCTCGCTCTATCGGCTGCAAGCCACCAAACTCGGCAAGCTGATCCTGACCAAATAGAGATCAGCCCGCCCCTCGCGCAAGTTTCATCGTGGGGCGACTCGAGGAGATTCATCTCCGAAGGGTCGTTTTTTGCTAGCCAACGGTTCGCCGACTAGCCAAGCTTTTTTTCCGCCTTGAATCCGAAAAGAAAACGCCGACCCGAAAGTCGGCGTTTTTGTTTTGGAAGTCTGGCGATCAGAGGCCGAGCGCGGCGATACCCGCCTTGGCGATCTGCGCGTCCTCGTTCGACTTGACGCCACTGACGCCGACCGCACCGATCACCTGGCCATCCTTGACGATCGGCACACCGCCTTCGAGCAGGCCTTGCACCCCAGGCGCCGTCAGAAACGAGGGGCGCCCGCCGTTGATCATGTCCTCATAGATCCTGCTCTCTCGCCTTCCCATCGCGGCCGTGTGGGCCTTGGCAGGCGCAATGTGCGACGACAAGGCCGCTGCCCCATCGAGCCGCTGCAGCCAGAGCAAATTGCCGGCGTCGTCGGCGATGGCGATGGTCACGGCCCAGTTGTTCTTGAGCGCTTCGGCTTCGGCCGCGGCGGCAATGGCCTTGACATCGGCGAGTTCGAGAAAGGACTTGGTCTTCATGGTCTTGCAAAAAGTGAACTAAGCCCTGAAGCATAGCGCCCGCACCTGCATGAGCCCTTACGGATGGCAGAAAGTGCTTTAGGGACATCCGGATGCGGGTTTTTGTCGCGGCCGGCTCTTGCGGCCACCTAGAATGGGCCCCAACTGCAGCGTTGCAGCGAACATCAGGAGTTTCAGCAATGAACGACCGCGTCAACACCCTCGACACCACCGTCGGCTACGGCCAGACGTTGCCGCAGGCAGAGCGCCAGCGCGTCCTGCGCAATACCTATTGGCTGCTCGCCCTGAGCCTGCTGCCCACCGTGCTGGGCGCCTGGCTGGGCGTCGCCACCGGCATCACCCGCTCGCTGAGCGGCGGTATCGGCCTCATGGTCTTTCTGGGCGGTGCCTTCGGTTTCATGTTCGCCATCGAGAAGACCAAGAACTCGGCCGCCGGCGTGCCGGTGCTGCTGGCGTTCACCTTCTTCATGGGCCTGATGCTGTCGCGGCTGATCGCGATGGTGCTGGGTTTCAAGAACGGCTCCGAATTGATCATGACCGCCTTCGGCGGCACCGCCGGCGTGTTCTTTGTGATGGCCTCGCTGGCAACGGTGATCAAGCGCGACCTATCGGGCATGGGCAAGTGGCTGTTCGTCGGCGCACTGGTGCTGATGGTCGGTGCGATCATCAATGTCTTCGTCGGCTCCAGCGCCGGCATGATGGCGATCTCGGTCGCCGCCATCGGCATCTTCTCGGCCTTCATGCTGTATGACCTGAAGCAGATCATGGACGGCGGCGAGACCAACTACATCAGCGCCACGCTTGCGCTTTACCTGGACCTGTTCAACGTGTTCCAGAGCCTGCTGGCCTTGCTCGGCATCTTCGGCGGCGAGCGCGACTGAGCACCTGCTCGGCTTGAAGCAATAAGGGCCCCTCGGGGCCCTTTTTCATGGTCGATCGAACACGGCGATCGACTCGACATGCGCCGTGTGCGGGAACATGTTGACCACACCCGCGAAGGTGCAGCGATAGCCCGCCTGGTGTACCAGGAGGCCAGCGTCGCGCGCCAGCGTCGAGGGATTGCAACTCACGTAGACGATGCGCTTCGGCGGCGACCAGCCGCCCTCGTGCAGTTCGATCTGCTGATGAAGGTCGGCGAGCGCCTTGGCCAGCGCAAACGCACCCTCGCGCGGCGGATCGACCAGCCACTTGTCCGCGGCGCCGTCGGCCATCAGCATCGCGGGCGTCATCTCGAACAGGTTGCGCGCGACGAAGCGAGTCGCGGCCAGCGCGCTTCGACCTGGCACGGCGGGGCGGTTGCGCTCGAAGTTGTCGGTCGCCCGCGCCACCAGCGTATCGCTGCCCTCGATGCCCAGCACCTCGCGCGCGCGGCTCGCCAGCGGCAGGGTGAAGTTGCCAAGTCCGCAGAACCAGTCGATCACGCGCTCGCCCGATTGCACGTCGAGCAGGCGCAAAGCGCGGCTGACCAGCGCGCGGTTGATGTGCGGATTGACCTGCGTGAAATCGGTCGGCTTGAAAGGCATCGTGACGCCGAACTCCGGCAACTCGTAAGCCAGCGCGGGACCGTCGGGTTCGAGGAGCTTCACCGTCTCGGGCCCTTTGGCCTGCAGCCACCATTGCACGCCGGCGTGCTGCGCCGCGAACGCTTTGAGCCGCGCCATGTCCGCAGCGGACAGCGGCTCCAGATGCCTCAGCACCAAGGCGATCACGCCGAGGCTGGCGCCGTCCGGCGCGTCCCCGCAAGCCAGTTCGATCTGCGGGCAGGTGTCGCGCGCCTCCATCGAACCGACGAGTTCGCGCAAGGGCATGAGCATGGCGCTGACCCGGGCCGGCAGCACGGGACACACCTGCATGTCCGCCAAGTAGCGGCTCTTGCGCTCGTGAAAGCCGATCAGCACGGTGCCCTTCTTGGCCACGTAGCGCATCGAAAGGCGGGCGCGATAGCGGTAGTGCCAGGCAGGCCCTTCCAGCGGCCGCAGCATGTTCTCGGGACGCACCTTGCCGAGATGCCACAGGTTGTCCTCGAGTGCGCGCTGTTTCACCGCCACCTGCGCAGCGGCATCCAGGTGCTGCATCTTGCAGCCGCCGCATGCGCCGGCGTGCAGACCAAAATGCGGACAGCCGGGCCGCACACGCTGCGACGACTCGCGGCGGATCGCGGCCACGGTGCCTTGCTCCCAGTTGTTTTTCTTGCGGTGCACGCTGAACTGCACTTCTTCGAAAGGCAATGCGCCTTCGATGAATACCACCATGCCGTCGGCCTTGTGCGCCACGCCTTGTGCGTCGAGGTCGAGCGACTCGACGTGCAGCCATTCATCGCGGGCTTGCTGCTGCGCCGCCTTCTTCTCTATCGAATCCGTCATGCACGGATTGTCTCAGGGCTGCGGGGCGCCCTCGGCCCGAGCGCTACAAAAACGCATCGCGCTGGACGCCGGCGCGCGCGAGCTGGCGGCGCATCTTGGCGAGCGCCTCGTTCTGGATCTGCCGCACGCGTTCCCGCGTCAGGCCGAGGCGCACGCTCAACACCTCGAGTGTCTCCGGATCGCGGTCGTGCAGGCCGTAGCGGCCTTCCAGCACCTCGCGCTCGCGTTCGCTCAGTGCGAGGATCCATCGATCGAGAAGCTTCTCGACCTCGTGCGTCTGCGTCACGCCCGTCGGGTCTCCGCCCTCGTCTTCCGAAGCCACCGTATCGGCCAGGCTGAAACTGTCGTCGCCGCGCTCGCTGCCCGCGTCGAGCGAACGTGGCGCCTCGGAGAGCGCCATCAGCTCGGCCACCGCCTGCACCTCGCGGCCCAGCAGCGCCGCGACATCTTCGACCCGCACGCCGTCGGGCCGGCGGGAGATGAAGTCGGCGTCGCCTTCCAGCGCACGGCGCGCCCGCATCACCTGTTGCAGTTCGCGAACCACATGCACCGGCAGCCGGATCGCGCGAGCCTGCATCATCGCCGCCCGTTCGATCGACTGGCGGATCCACCAGGTTGCATAGGTGGAGAAGCGAAAACCACGCTCCGGCTCGAACTTGTTGATCGCATGCATCAGGCCGAGGTTGCCTTCCTCGATCAGATCCGCCAGCGGAACGCCGCGGCCGAGATAGGCCTTGGCGATGTTCACCACGAGCCGCAGGTTGTGCTCGATCATCGATTGCCGCGCCGAGAAGTCGCCGCTGCGGGCGGCGCAGGCGGTCTGGTATTCCTCGTCGGGAGTGAACAGTTCGGTGCGCCGGATCTCGCGCAGGTAGAGCGTCAGCGAATCGCCGCCTTCACCGCCTAGGTCGACCGGCACCGCGTCGTGCGGAATCTCAGGCAGCGCGCCCTTGTCCGCGCGATCAACGACGTCATCCGCAGGAGCGGGCAGGCTCGCAGGCTTGTAGGGCCGGAAGGTCGAGATGCTGCCGTTGCCCGCCGCGCGCCGCACGACCGGAATGCGACGCGGGACGGAGGCAGCCATGCATGATCCTAGCGCGCGGGCAGGTAGCGCGCCGGATCGACCGGCTTGCCCTGGCGGCGGATTTCGAAGTGCAGCTTCACGCGATCCGCGTCGCTGTTGCCCATCTCGGCAATCTTCTGGCCCTTCTGCACGGACTGGTCTTCCTTCACCAGCAGCGTCCTGTTGTGCGCATAAGCGGTCAGGTAGGTGTTGTTGTGCTTGAGGATGATCAGATTGCCGTAGCCGCGCAGGCCGGCGCCGGCATACACCACCCGTCCATCGGCTGCAGCAAGCACCGAATCGCCGGCCTTGCCGCCGATGTCGAGTCCCTTGTTCTTGGCTTCGTCGAAGCCCGCAATCAACGAGCCGTGCGCAGGCCAGATCCACCCCACATCTTCATCGCCCGATGCCGTGGCAGCCGGCGCGGAAGGTGAAGCGGTGATGATGGGCGGGGTGGGTTTGACAGCCGGACTCGCCGCGGCCGCAGGAGCCGCTGCGGCGCCGGAGGACGGTGCGACAGCGGCCTGCGTGACCGGCCGCGTCACGGCGCTCGAGGCGTCGGTCGTGCCAGTTGCAGATGCCGGTGCCGCAGCGCTTGCGGTAGCGCCGACCGGCGGGATCACGCGCAGCACCTGACCGACTTCGATCAGGTCGGGATTGTCGAGATTGTTCCAGCGAGCGATGTTCTGCCAGCTCTGGCCGGTTTCGGTGCCGATGCGGCGAATCGTGTCACCGGGACGCACCGCGTAATAGCCGGGCTTGCCGTAGTTTTCGATGCCCGGCAGCGGCTTGCCCGAAGCGTCCGTGGTGATGGTCGGGACACCGGGCGCGCTGGGCGCGGCAACCGTCGCGCTGGTCATCGTGCCGCGGTCCTCGACCGGTACGGGGCCGCGCCTGGCGGCACACCCCGCAATCAAGAGCGCGACCAGCAGCGTCACGCCGGCAAGCCAGCCCCGATTGCCAATACCCAGCATGTGTTCTTCCTTCAAGCAATTCCCGATTTTAGGGGGACAAAGTGAACCGCCTCAAGAATGCGGCGCTCCAGTCCCCGCGCTGTTTTGTCGATCACGACAAGCGCCTGTTTGCCGACCTCGGACTGTGTCGGCGCGACGATGCGGCCGCCCACGGCCAGCTGCGCGATCCACGCCTCAGGCACCGCTTCGCCGCCGGCCGCCGCGATGATGCCCGCGTAGGGTGCGCCCTTCGCATAGCCCACCATGCCGTCCCCCAGCAGCAGATGGACCGTGGCCAGCCGGAACGAGCGGAGATTGATGCGCGCTCGCTCGTGCAATCCGCGCAGGCGTTCGATGCTGTAGACCTCGGTCGCGATGTGGCTCAACACCGCCGCTTGGTAGCCGCAGCCGGTCCCGATCTCGAGCACGCGGCCCAGGCGGTCGGCGGGCTTGTTTGCCAATGCGGGCGCACCAAGCAGGAGTTCGATCATGCGGGCCACCACGTTCGGCTTCGAGATGGTCTGGCCCAGACCGATCGGCAGGCTCGTGTCTTCATAGGCCTGATTGACCAGTGCGCTGTCGACGAAAAGATGACGCTCGACCGTGCCCATGGCGCGCAGCACCCGCGCGTCGGCAATGCCCTGCGCCGCGAGCCGCTGAACCATGCGCGCGCGCACGGCGTCGGAGGCCATCGAAGGCGTGTGATGAACGAGCGGCTTGGCAGGCACGGCCGACGCGCGCCCGCGCGTCGCAGCCGACGCGGTGGGCGTGAGCCGGACGGGGAATCCTGGTCGCTGGCTCGCCATGTCAGGACGGCTCGCCCAGGCGAGCCACCGTCTCGCGCCATTGGCCGAGGTTGGCATGGTCGGTCAGGTCGATCTGCAAGGGCGTGAGCGCAATGTGGCCGGCCGCCGTCGCATGGAAGTCGGTGCCCTCGCCGCTATCCTTGGCGCCGCCCGCCCCCGCGATCCAGTACATGGTCTCGCCGCGCGGGCTGTCCTGCGTAATGACCTTTTCGGCTGCATGGCGGCGCCCCAGCCTGCAAACCTTGAGCGATTTCAGCTTGTCGAAGGGAAGATTCGGGATGTTGACGTTGAGCAGAAATGCGCCGCTCTCGAGCATGCGTTCGCGCTCGATCTGCTCCACCAGCCGCCGGGCCGCGCGGGCCGCCGCGTCGACATGGGCCCAGCCCTTCTCGATCTGCGAGAACGCGATCGCCGGAATGCCGAACAGGTAGGCCTCCATGGCAGCGCCGACGGTGCCCGAGTAGATGGTGTCGTCGCCCATGTTGGCGCCGTTGTTGATGCCGGAAACCACCAGATCGGGCCGGTAGTCGAGCAGCCCCTTGAGTGCGATGTGCACGCAGTCGGCGGGCGTGCCGGTCACGTAGCGAAAGCCGTTGTGCGCGGTGTGCACGTAGAGCGGCGCCGCCAGCGTGAGCGCGTTCGACTTGGCGCTGTTGTTGTGCTCGGGCGCGACCACTTCGACTTCCGCCACCTCCTTCAGCGCATCGTGCAGCGCAACGATGCCGGGAGCCTGGAAGCCATCGTCGTTCGAAATAAGTATCTTCATGTCGTCTGTGAGTGCGCGCGATTGTAGGCGGCCGATGCGTCACGGCAGGGACAATGCCGGCCTGCCAGCCCGCCTATCATGGCCCGGATTCATTGCCCCAGAGACCTACCTCAAGGAGACACGAGCATGCACGCATGGCTCTGCGAAAACCCCACCGGCGTCGACGCCCTGACCTGGAAAGAACTGCCGACGCCAACCCCCGGCCCGGGTCAGGTGCTGATCGAAATCAAGGCTGCCAGCCTCAACTTCCCCGATCTGCTCATCGTGCAGAACAAGTACCAGATCAAGCCGCCGCTGCCCTTCGTGCCTGGGTCTGAATATGCAGGGGTGGTAGCGGCGGTCGGCGACGGAGTGACTCATCTGAAGGTCGGCCAGAACGTCGCCTGTCTTTCCGGCACCGGCGGCTTCGGCACCCACACGCTGGCGCCGGCCGCCCTTTGCATGCCGCTGCCCGAGGGCTTCGGCCATGTCGATGCGGCGGCTTTCATCATGATCTACGCGACATCGTGGCACGCGTTGATGGACAGGGCGCAGCTCAAGGCCGGCGAAACCTTGCTGGTGCTCGGTGCGGCAGGCGGCGTCGGGACGGCAGCGATCCAGATCGCCAAGGCCGCCGGCGCCAAGGTGATCGCTGCCGCGTCCACCGATGAAAAATGCGAGCTCTGCAAATCCATCGGCGCCGATCTCACGATCAACTACACGACGCATGCACTGCCCAATGGCTTTCGCGAAGCCATCAAGGCAGCAACCGACGGCAAGGGTCCGGATGTCATTTATGACCCGGTAGGCGGCGATTTCGCGGAGCCTGCATTCCGCTCGATCGGTTGGCGCGGGCGCTATCTGGTCGTGGGCTTCGCCGCCGGTCCCATTCCCTCGCTGCCATTGAATTTGATGCTGCTCAAAGGCGCGTCGCTGGTTGGCGTGTTCTGGGGGGATTTCGCCAAGCGCGAACCCAAAGCCAATGCGCAGATGATGGCCGAATTGGCAAAGTGGTACGGCCAAGGCAAGATCAAGCCGGTGATAGACCGCACCATGCCGATGGCGGAGTTGAAGGCCGCCTACGCGCACATGGGTTCGCGCGGCGTCAAAGGCAAGCTCGTGATGGTCAACTAAGGCCTGCTACACACAATAAAAAAGCCCGCACATGCGGGCTTTTTTACGAGGGACCAAGCAAACCGTCTACTTGATCTCGAAGTCCGACAGCGACTTGCCGGCGGCCAGCGCCTCCGTAATCCAGCGCGGCTTGCGCCCGCGCCCGCCCGACCATGTTTCACCGGTGGGACTGCGATACTTTGCAGCCGCCTTGATCGTGACCACCCCCGTACTGCGCTTGCCGCCACGCGTGCCGAGTTTCAGATCGGCCGCAGTCAAACCGTATTCCGCGATCTTCTTGCGCAGTTCCTCGATGACACCCGCGCGCTCCTGATTGCGCAGCTCCTCGGCTTGTTTGCGCAATTGCGCAATCTGCTCGTCGTGCTTCTTGATCTGGGAATTGATGTCGGCAAGGGTTGAGGCCATCGGTGAAATCCTCCGAATTGGAAAGTAAAAATTCTAATTCAAATCCCAATTGCCGCAAGTGAGGCAACTCCAAAAAAAAAGCGCCGATCGAATGATCGGCGCTTTATGTCAAAGGGGTTTGGGGTGGCTGATGGGACTCGAACCCACGACGACCAGAATCACAATCTGGGACTCTACCAGCTGAGCTACAGCCACCACAGAGCCTGCAATTGTAGCGGCAAAAAACTAGCGCCCGCCGACAACGATCGGATCCACCGGTTTCGGCACCAGGATCTGCGCCTTGAACCTGCTCTTCAGCATGTCGTAGTACGCCGCATTCTCCGCCGCGGCCACGGCCTGGGCGACCTGCTGCGTCTCCTGCTGCGCCGCCTCGGGTGCGGACGGCGTCCGCGGCACCGTCTTGTTGACGCGCACAACGGCATAGCCCTGTGCGCCGAGATCGACACCAACCAGTGAAGGAAGCTTGGCCGGATCGGCCCGCAATGCGCTCTCGATGACAGGCGCCGGCTGCGACTGGGTCTCGAGCCGCGAAACCGTCACCGGCCCACCAAGGCTCGCGTCGGCCGGCTTGGCTTGCCACGCCGCGAGCTTGGCTTCGCCCTCGGCCTTGGCGAGCGCGGCTGCGCGCTCGGCGACAAGCTGCGTGCGAACCTTGTCCTTGACCTCTTCGAAAGGCAACGCCCGAGCAGGGCTGTATTGCGTCACGCGCCCCGATGCGAGCTGGTTGGGCCCGATCTCGATCGCCTCGGTGTTGTGCTTGCGCTCAAGCGAATCGGCGGCAAACAGCGCGTTCAGGAAGTTGCGGCTTGCCAGCGCGCCCGCGGCGCCCGGCGCCGGCATGCGGCCGATCTTGCTCGCGGTCTGGATGGTGAGCTTCAACTTGTCGGCGGCCGGCTTCAGGCTGTCGGGCTGCTGGTAGACGATGTCGGTAAAACTCTCGGCCGCCTTGGCGAACTCCTGCGTGGCCTGCTGGCCGCGCACTTCGTTCTCGATGGCGGCGCGCGCCTGCTCGAAGGGCTGTATCACCGCGGGCTTGATGTCGTTGAGCTGGATGATGTGATAGCCGAACTCGGTTTCGACGACATCGCTGACCTCGCCTTTCTTGAGCGCGAACATCGCATCCTCGAAAGGCTTGACCATGGCGCCGCGCGTCACGAAATCGAGGTCGCCGCCCTTTTCCGCCGATCCGGGATCTTGCGAATTCTTGCGCGCGAGGTCGGCGAAAGTGCCAGGCGCCTTCTTGACTTCGGCCAGCAGCTGCTGCGCCTTCGCACGCGCCTTCTCGCGCTCGGCAGCGGGCGCACTCGCGGGCGCACTGATCAGGATGTGGCTGGCACGGCGTTCTTCCTTGGTACCGAAGCGCGCGGCGTTCTGATCGTAATAGCTGCGCAGATCGGCCTCGTTGATCGCGATGTTCTTCTTCGCCGCTTCGAGGTCGAGCACCAGGTATTCGATGCTCGCCTGTTCGGGCACCTGGAATAGCGCGACATGCTGCTTGTAATAGGCCTCGAGGTCGGCATCGCTCACGCTGACCTTTGCTGCGAAGTCACCCGGGTTGAAACGTGCGACCTGCACTTCGCGGCGGTCATAGAACGCATTGAGCGTGGCCGCTGCCTGGGCGGGCGTGGCGAATGCCGTTCCCGAAATGCCCAGCAGCACCTGCTGCGTTGCCAGATCGGCGCGCACCGAGGCTTCGTACTGCTCGGGTGTGCGGCCCGTCGCACGCATGAAGCGCTCGCGATCGAACTTGCCGTCGGCCGTACGGAAAGAAGCCAGGCCCGTATCTTCGGCGAACAAGCGCGCGAGCCGCTCTTCGGACACCGTCATGTTCGATTTGGAAGCGGCTGCCGCGAGCACGCGGTCGCGCACCATCCGCTCCAGGGTCGCGTAGCGGGCAGCGTCCGAATCGAGCAAGCCCGGTTCGATGTTGGGTGCCTGCTGCCGGATCCTGTCGACTTCGTTGCGGTGCTGCGCATCCCATTCCGGCCGCGTGATGTCGGTGCCGTCCACGCGTGCAACCTTCTCCCCTTGGCCGCCGCCCTGGTAGCGATCCACGCCGAACAGCACAAAGGACGGAATGATCAGCAAGAACAAGAGCACCATGATGACCTTGTTGTACTTGCGGAAGGAATCAAACATGCTTGGACACTCTCTGCGGGATGAACGAAACAGCAAACAAAAAAGGCGAACTGAGTGTTCGCCTTTGCATCGGGTGGTGGGTGCTGAGGGGTTCGAACCCCCGACCTACGCCTTGTAAGGGCGCCGCTCTACCAGCTGAGCTAAGCACCCCACCGGGAACCAGTGTCTCAGTTCAGCGCGTCTTTGAGCGCCTTGCCGGGACGGAACTTCGGGATCTTGGCGGCCTTGATTTTAATCGCGTCGCCGGTGCGCGGATTGCGGCCCGTGCGCGCAGCGCGTTTGCCGACTGCAAAGGTGCCGAAACCGACGAGCGATACGGAACCGCCCTTTTTGAGCGTGGTACGAATGGCGCCGATGGTCGATTCAAGTGCGCGCGTGGCAGCGGCTTTGGAGATATCGGCGTTTTTTGCGATGTGCTCAATCAGTTCGGTTTTGTTCACAAGGACCCCTTGCAGGAAAAAATTGTTGATCAGGTAACGTCAGAAACAATGCCGGCCCCATGACGGTGCCATGGGGTGTGATGAATGAAAAAGGATGGCAGTTCTGACGCGCCGGCAGCGCACTGCCGACAAGGATTACAACCACTGGTCCACGGGGTGTCAATACGACACTCAGCCGCGCAATCCAGCGAGGACCGCGATTTTAGTGGTGTTTTGCGCCGGCTCTTTTCAGAGCGCTTGTGCGACCGCACGACCCAGGTCAGTCGTGCCCGCGCTGCCGCCGATGTCAGGCGTACGCGGTGCGCCGCTCGCCGGCGCCAGTACTTTCTCGATCGCTGCCAGGATGGCGTCATGCGCAGCCTTGTGGCCCAGGAACTCCAGCATCATCGCGCCGCACCAGATCTGCCCGATCGGATTGGCGATGCCCGTGCCGGCGATGTCCGGCGCCGAGCCGTGCACCGGCTCGAACAGCGAGGGCGTGGTGCGATCCGGATTGAGGTTCGCGCTCGGCGCGATGCCGATCGTGCCGGTGCATGCAGGTCCGAGGTCGGACAGGATGTCGCCGAACAGATTGCTCGCCACCACGACATCGAAGAAGTCGGGACGCTGCACGAAGTGCGCCGTCAGGATGTCGATGTGGAACTTGTCGAGCTTGACGCCCGGATAGCTCTTCGCCATCGCGGCGACGCGCTCGTCCCAGTACGGCATGGTGATCGAGATGCCGTTGGATTTGGTCGCGCTGGTGAGGTGCTTCTTCGGTCGCGATTGCGCGAGCTCGAAGGCGAACTTGAGCACACGGTCCACGCCGACGCGCGACATCACGGTCTCCTGGACGACGATCTCGCGCGCCGTTCCCTCGTACATGCGCCCGCCGATGCTCGAGTACTCGCCCTCGGTGTTCTCGCGCACGATGTACATGTCGATCTCGCCGGGCTGCCGCGGCGTACCGTCCCGCCGGACCACCGGCGCCACGATGCCCGGCATCAGGCGCGCGGGACGCAGGTTGACGTACTGGTCGAACTCGCGGCGAAACAGCAGCAGGGAGCCCCAGAGCGAGACATGGTCCGGAATCTTCTCGGGCCAGCCGACCGCGCCGAAGTAGATGGCGTCGTGCCCGCCGATCTGATCCTTCCAGTCGTCGGGCAGCATCTTGCCGTGCTTCTCGCAGTAGTCCCAGCTCGAAAAATCGAAATGGTCGAAATGAAGATCGATGCCGAACTTGCGTGCCGCGGCATCGAGCACACGCAGTCCTTCGGGCATCGTTTCCTTGCCGATGCCGTCGCCGGCGATGACTGCGATTCGTTGGGCGCTCATGTCTCAGATCCTTGGAGTGGTGTTGAAGAAAGACAGCGCCTCGGCCAGCAGCTCGCGCGGCGCCTCCTCAGGAATGTAGTGACCGCAAGGCAAGGTCGCGCCCGACACGTCGACGGCGCGTTCGCGCCACAGCGAGAGCACGTCGAACCAGCGGCCCACCGCGCCATGCTCGCCCCACAGCACGCGCAGCGGCTGGGTCAGCTTGAGGCCGGCGGCGATGTCCGCGCGATCGTGTTCGAGATCGATCGTGGCCGAGGCCCGGTAGTCCTCGCAGATACCTCGCGCGGTGCCCTCGATCGCCGCACACCGCTCGTACTCGGCCAAGGCCTCGGGTGCAAAGGGCGCGAGACCGGCATGACGGCTGCCCATGACGCTGCGAACGTAGCGCACCGGATCGGACTCGATCAGCGCTTCAGGCAAGGGCGGCGGCTGGATCAGGAAGAACCAGTGCCAGTAGGCGCGCGCAAAGGCCTCCGAGGTGTTCTGGTACATCGCGAGGGTCGGTGCGATGTCGAGCAGCATGAGCCGTTCGACCGCCTGCGCATGATCCGCCGCGAGCCGGTGCGCCACTCGAGCGCCGCGGTCGTGCGCCAGCACGCCGAAGCGTGAGAAGCCGTGCTGCTGCATGGCATACAGCGCATCGAGCGCCATCTCGCGCTTGCTGTAGTGCGCGTGGTCCGCATCCGCCGCAGGGCGGCCCGAATCGCCGTAGCCGCGCAGATCGACCATGACGACCGTGAACTGCTCCACCAGCGCCGGGGCCGTGCGATGCCAGATCGCATGCGTCTGCGGATGGCCATGAAGCAGCAGCAGCGGCGCGCCGTGTCCGCCGATGCGGCCGTGCAATCGCACGCCGTTGCGCGACAGGTCGAAGGTGGAGAACGAGGTGAACACGGGCCGATTGTGCGTTGCGTGCCGCACAGCATCAAGCAACAATCAGCCAATTGATACTTTCCAAAATGGCAGTAATGGACCGTGGAGACCTGGAACTGGTGATCGCCATCCGCGATCGCGGCAGCCTCGCGGGCGCGGCGGCGGCGCTGGACGTCGTGCCCTCCGTCGTCACCAAGCGGCTCGGCGCGCTCGAGGCACGGCTCGGCCAGCGCCTGTTCGATCGCACCACGCGCCGGCTCAACCTCACCGCCGAAGGCGAAGCCGTGTGCCTGCACGCCAAGAGCCTGCTGGCCGGCTTTGCGGCGCTCGAGAACGAGCTCGGCGAGCGCCAAAACGAGCTGGCCGGCACGATCCGCCTTGTTGCGACTTTCGGTTTCGGCCGGCGCTGGCTCGGCCCCGCGCTCGCGGCTTTTCGCGAGCAGCACCCCGCGCTGCAGTTCCAGTTGCAGCTGATGGAGCAACTCCCCGACCTCGGCGCCGAAGGCCACGACGGCGCGCTCTGGCTGTGGCCGGTGCAGCGTCGCCACGCCGGCGACTGGGTCACACGCAGGATCGCGCGCAATCAGCGCGTGCTGGCCGCAGCGCCGAGCTACCTCGAGCGGCGTGGCAAGCCCGCGGATCTCGCCGCGCTGGCCGCGCACGACTGCCTGGTGGCGCGGGAGAACGGCGACGGCAGCGAACGGGAGGCCGCGCTCTGGACGCTGCGTCACGTCAGGGACGGCAGCACGGCGCGTGTGCGCGTGCGCGGCCCACTGTCGAGCAATTCGGGCGAGATGGTGCGCGACTGGTGCCTCGCCGGCCAGGGCATCATGCTGCGCAGCCTGTGGGACATCGCCCCGCAGCTCGCATCGGGCGAACTGGTGCAACTGCTGCCGCAGTTCGCGATGCCGGACGCCGACATCCAGTGGATCGCACCCTGGCGCCCGAAGACACCAAAACGAGTGCGCGTCCTGGTCGACTTCCTGATCGAACGCTTTCGCGGCGAGCCGTGGAAACCCGAGGGCAAGCGTTCGCGCTGAATCAGGCCGACGCCGGGCCGCCCCAAGGCGGCCTGCGGCCCCCTCGGGGGGGCAGCGAGTACACGCAGTGACGGAGCGTGGGAGCCGGTTTACCTTTCCCCGCGCACGACCAGGCTCACGCCGATGGCCGTCATCGCAATGCCTGCCAAGGTCATCGCCGTGATCGGCTCCGCGAAGAGAAGCCATGCCATTACCGCGGTGCACGGTGGCACGAGATAGAGCAGGCTCGTGACCGCCGTCGCCGTGCCGCGCTGGATCAACATGTAGAGCAGCGAGCTGCCGCCCAGCGACAGCGCCAGCACCGACCAGGCCATCGCGCCGCCCGAGTACAGGTTCCACTGGATGCTGTCGGATTCCAACGCCGCGAAGGGCATCGTGACGATCAGGGCGGCGGCGAGCTGGATGGCGCCCGCGCACCGCACGTCGCAAGGTGCGACAAAGCGCTTCTGGTACAGCGTGCCGGCCGTGATGGAGAACAGCGCCATCAGCGCCAGGCCCATGGTCATCGCACTCACCTCCCCGCCCTCGCCGAACTTGCGCGACACCACCAGCACCAGGCCCGCGAAGCCCAGGGCCAGTCCGGCCCACTGGCGGCGCGTGATCGAGCCGCCCCACATGGACAACCAGACGGCGGTGAGCACCGGCTGAATGCCGACCAGCAAGGCGACGAGCCCCGAGCCCATGCCGGCCCGGACCGCGGCCCAGACGCCGCCGAGGTAGCCCGCCTGCATCAGCACGCCGGTGACCACGAGGTGCCGCCACTGCGTGCGCTGTTCCGGCCAGTTCGCGCGCGCGAGCCGCACCCAGATGAGGAAGCAGAACACCGACAGCGCATATCGCACCGCCAGAAACTTGAGCGGCGGGGCATAGGGCATGCCATAGCGCGCGACGATGAAGCCGGTGCTCCAGATGAGCACGAAGACCGTGGGCATGGCGCGCAGCCAACCCGACGGCCGGGCTGTGCCCGTCATTTCGCGCGGGCCCGGATCTCGGGAATGGCCTTCTGCAGGTAATACACCATCGACCAGACCGTGAGCACGGCCGAGATCCAGATCAGCCATTGCCCCCAGGCCCCGGTGTCGATCAGGCCGAACAAGGTGCCGTTGAAAAGCAGGAAAGGGATCGCGACCATCTGCACCACGGTCTTGATCTTGCCGATCATGTGGACCGCCACGCTCTTGCCGGCGCCGATCTGCGCCATCCATTCGCGCAAGGCGGAAATGGCGATCTCGCGGCCGATGATGATCAGCGCCACGAACACGTCGGCGCGGTTCAGATGCACCAGCACGAGCAGCGAGGCGCACACGAGGAACTTGTCGGCCACCGGATCGAGGAAGGCACCGAAGGCCGAGGTCTGGTTGAGCCTGCGCGCCAGAAAGCCGTCGAGCCAGTCGGTCGCGGCGAACACGATGAACATCACCGTGGCGATGAGGTTGCGCATCGGCTCTGCCAGCGGCAGGTAGAACACGCCCACGATCAGCGGAATCGCGACGATGCGCGTCCAGGTCATGATCGTTGGGAGCGTCCAGAACATTGCAGCGATTGTGTCACGGGGCAGGTATGCCTTCGAGTCGACGGTCAATGCAGCGCGCGATAGATCTCTTCGGCCAGATCGAACGCGATGCCGTCGACCGAGGCGATGTCTTCCACGCTGGCCGCCGCCACCCCGCGAATGCCGCCAAAGCGCTGCAGCAGGCGCGCGCGCCGCTTGGGGCCGATGCCCGGGATGTCTTCCAGCTGGCTGCCGCCCACCCGCACCTTGGCCCGCTTGGCGCGCATGCCGGTGATCGCGAAGCGGTGCGCCTCGTCGCGGATCTGCGCGACCAGCATCAGCGCCGCCGAATCGCGACCGAGGTAGACCTTCTCGCGGCCGTCGGCGAACACCAGCTCTTCGAGCCCGACCTTGCGGCCCTCGCCCTTCTCCACGCCGACGATCAGCGACAGCGGCAGACCCAGCTCGCCGAAGACCTCGCGCGCCATTGACACCTGGCCCTTGCCGCCGTCGACCAGCACCAGGTCGGGCATGCGCGCCGCCCGCGTGCCCGGCCGCGCATCGGTGCCGACGCCGCCTGCGTCGCCGGCAGGTGGCGCGTCCGTCTCCGCTGCCATCGCCTCGGCCAGCTTGCCGTAGCGGCGATGCAGCACCTGGCGCATCGCCGCATAGTCGTCGCCGGGCGTGATGCCCTCGATGTTGTAGCGGCGGTACTCGCGGTTCTGCATCGTGTGGTGCTCGAACACCACGCACGAGGCCTGGGTCGCCTCGCCGGCGGTGTGCGAGATGTCGAAGCATTCGACGCGGAAGTTGTCGAGCTCGTCTGGCGCGAGTTCCAGCGCATCGACCAGCGCGCGCGTGCGCGCCTGCTGCGAGCCCTCCTCGGCGAGCAGGCGTGCGAGCTGGAGCCCGGCATTGGTCTGCGCCATTTCGAGCCAGTGCCGGCGCTGCTCGCGCGGCTGGAACACCGCCGTGACGCGGGTGCCGGCCTGCTGGGCGACCGCCTCGATCAGCTCGCGGCTCACGAGCTCGCTCAACACCAGCGTTGGCGGCACCGGCACATCGATGTAGTGCTGCGCGATGAAGGCCTCGAGCACCTGCACCTCGACCGATTCGGCGGGCGGCGCGGCCTCCTCGCCTTCCATGGCGCTCTCGCCATGCTGGATCTGCGTCGCGTCTTCGACGTGCACCGGGAAGTAAGCGCGATCGCCCAGGTGCCGGCCGCCGCGCACCATCGCGAGGTTGACGCAGGCCTTGCCGCCTTGCACCTTGACCGCCAGGATGTCGACGTCCTTGTCGGAGGCGATCTCGACCGATTGCTGGTGCAGCACGCGCGACAGCGCCGACATCTGGTTGCGCAGCTCGGCCGCCTGCTCGAATTCCAGCTTTTCGGCGTGCGCCATCATGCGTGCCTCGAGCTGGGTGAGCACGGCCTGCGTGTCGCCCATCAGGAAGGCCTCGGCGTTGGCCACGTCCTGCGCGTAGGCCTCGGGCGTGATGTAGCCCACGCAGGGGCCGGTGCAGCGCTTGATCTGGTAGAGCAGGCAGGGCCGCGTGCGGTTGGCGTAGACGGTGTCTTCGCAAGTGCGCAGCTTGAACACCTTCTGCAGCAGCTGGATCGACTCCTTCACCGCCCAGGCGCTCGGGTACGGGCCGAAGTAGCGATGCTTGCGATCGACCGCGCCGCGGTAGTAGGCCAGGCGCGGGAAGGTGTGCGATGCGATCTTGAGATAGGGGTAGCTCTTGTCGTCGCGAAACAGGATGTTGTAGCGCGGCTTGAGCGTCTTGATCAGGTTGTTCTCGAGCAGCAGCGCCTCGGCCTCGGAGCGCACCACCGTGGTCTCCATGCGGGCGATCTTCGAGATCATGTGGCCGATGCGCGTGCCGGCGTGGTTCTTCTGAAAGTAGTTGGCGACGCGCTTCTTGAGATTGCGCGCCTTGCCCACGTACAGCACGGCGCCTGCCGCGTCGAAGTAGCGGTAGACGCCCGGCAGTTGCGGCAGTGCCGCCACCTCGCTGAGCAGTTGATCGGAATGCGTCTCGGACATCTGTAGAGTATCTCGCGATGCGCTGGGACATCTTCTGCAAGGTCATCGACAACCACGGCGACGCCGGCGTCTGCTGGCGGCTGGCCCGCGGACTCGCCGCCGGGGGCGAAACGGTGCGGCTCTGGATCGACGACCCGTCGGCGCTGGCCTGGATGGCGCCGGGGGGATGCAAGGGCGTCGAAATCGTCACCTGGAACAGGAGGGATGCCGCGCAACGGGCCGCCGCCGGCCCACCGCCGGATGTGCTGATCGAGGCCTTCGGCTGCGATCCCGAGCCCGAGCTGATCGCGCGTTTTGCCGAGCCCGTGCGCCCGGGCGGCGCACGCCGCGTGTGGATCAATCTCGAATACCTTTCGGCCGAACCCTATGTCGAGCGCCTGCACGGCCTGCCCTCCCCCGTGTTCAAGGGGCCAGGTACCAGCCTGACCAAGCACTTCTTCTACCCCGGCTTCACGCCCGCGACCGGCGGGCTGCTGCGCGAAGGGGACCTGCTCGAACGCCGCCAGCGCTTCGACCGCGCCGCCTGGCTCGCGCAGCAGGGCATCGCATGGCACGGCGAGCGCCTTGTCTGCCTGTTCTGCTACGAGCCACCGGCCCTCGATGCACTGCTCGCGCAGTTCGAGAGCGCCGGCGAGCCCACGCATCTGCTGGTGACCGCCGGCCGCGCGGCCCGTGCCCTGCCGCCGGGCCCGGCCCGGCGCGGCGCGCTTTACATCACCTGGCTGCCGCATCTGCCGCAGACCGACTTCGACCACCTGCTCTGGGCCTGCGACCTGAATTTCGTGCGCGGCGAAGACTCGCTGGTGCGGGCTCTCTGGGCCGGGTCGCCCTTCGTCTGGCAGATCTATGCGCAGGACGACGACGCCCACCACACCAAGCTGGGCGCCTTCCTCGACTGGCTGGAAGCCCCGCCTTCGTTGCGCCGCTTCCACCACCTGTGGAACGGGATGGCCGAGGGCGAACTGCCGGCGCTGGACGATGCGGCGCTGGCTTCCTGGGGCGCCGCCTGCGCCGCCGCGCGCGCGTGCCTGCTCGCGCAGGATGATCTTCTGACCCGCTTGCTGCGCTTCGTCGCCCAAAAAAGCTAAAATTGCGGGCTTTGCGGATTTCCGGCCGGGGTCAGCCCCGTTTGCCGCACCTTCCGCTGAACCCGCCGCGGTGAATGTGTCAAAGGGATATACGAACCCGATGGCACACCGAGCGGCCAACATCCAGAGACCCTGATTATGAAAATCGCTCAAGAAATCCGCGCCGGCAACGTGATCATGCACGGCAAGGACCCGATGGTCGTCCTCAAGACCGAATACAGCCGCGGCGGCCGCAACTCCGCAACCGTGCGCATGAAGCTCAAGAGCCTGATCGCCAACTTCAACACCGAAGTCGTGTTCAAGGCCGACGACAAGATGGAGCAGATCGTGCTCGACAAGAAGGAGTGCACCTACTCCTACTTCGCCGACCCGATGTACGTCTGCATGGACACCGAGTACAACCAGTATGAAGTCGAAGCCGAGAACATGGGCGACTCGCTCAACTACCTCGAAGACGGTATGCCGGTCGAAGTGGTGTTCTACGACGGCAAGGCGATCTCGGTCGAACTGCCGACCAGCGTCGAGCGCGAAATCACCTGGACCGAACCGGCCGTCAAGGGCGACACCTCGGGCAAGGTCATGAAGCCGGCCAAGATCGCAACCGGTTTCGAGATCGGCGTGCCGCTGTTCGTTGCCCAGGGCGACCGCATCGAAATCGACACCCGCACCGGCGAATACCGCAAACGCGTCTAAACGCCTGCTGCGCCGACAAGGAAGGCTCCCGAGGGAGCCTTTTTTGCGTACGCTTCGTGCCATGAGCGCAGCTTCTGTTCGCACCGAGATCGACGGCCCCGTCAGCACCATCGTCATGAGCCGCCCGCGGCAGCGCAATGCGGTGGACCGTGAGATGGCAAGGCAGCTGCGCGAGGCCTTCGAGCGCTTCGAGGCCGACGACAGCCAACGCGTGGCGGTGCTCTGGGGCGAACACGGCGTGTTCTGCGCCGGCGCCGACCTGAGCGCGGTGAACGACCCGGCGCGCCGCAACGAGGTGGATCCCGAAGGCGGCGGCACCGGACCGATGGGGCCGACGCGCATGGCACTGGCCAAACCGCTCGTCGCCGCCATCAGCGGCCATGCCGTGGCCGGCGGCCTCGAACTCGCCCTGCTGGCCGACCTGCGCGTGGCCGAAGACAGCGCCGTGCTCGGCGTGTTCTGCCGCCGCTGGGGCGTGCCGCTGATCGACGGCGGCACCGTGCGGCTGCCGCGCATCGTCGGCATGGGGCGGGCGCTGGACCTGATCCTTACCGGCCGGGCCGTGGCCGCCAGCGAAGCGCTCGCCATGGGCCTGGTCAATCGCGTGGTGCCCGACGGCGGCGCGCGGCAGACGGCTGAACAGCTTGCGCGCGAACTGGCGGCCTTTCCGCAGCAATGCATGCTGGCCGACCGCGCATCCGCCTATGCCCAGTGGGACCTGCCCCTGGCCCAAGCCTTGCAGCAGGAAGGCCGACTGGGCGCACCGATCGTCGCCACCGAGGGTGCGGCCGGCGCGGCCCGCTTCGTCGGCGGCGCGGGCCGGCACGGCCGGTTCTGAGCAACCGCGCGCACAATCCAAGAAAAACCCTTCGCCAGACCATGCACAACAGCACGCACGACCTCCACGACAAACGCCTCGCCGACGCCTGGGCCACCCTTCAGTCCCACGCCGACAAGGGCCTTCCCCTCCATTCCGATCCTTCGCGCCTCGCCTTTGCCGACCCCGAGTTCCTGCTGCGCCGCGAAACGCGCGGGCTGCGCATGCAGCTCGAGCTGATGAAACCCGACCTCGAGATGCGCGCGCACGGCATCGAGAACACGGTGGTGGTGTTCGGCAGCGCCCGCTTTCGCAGCGAGGAGGAATCCGGTGCCCTGATCGCCCAGGCCGATGCCGCCGGCGACGCGGTGGCGGCGGCCCGCTGGCGCAGGCTGGCGCGCAGCTCCCATTACTACGAGAAGGCGCGCGCCTTCGGCAAGCTGGTCGCACAGTACAGCGACGACAAGGATCCGGCGGACAAGCTCTTCGTCTGCACCGGCGGCGGCCCCGGCATCATGCAGGCCGCCAACCGTGGCGCCTACGAAGGCGGCGGGCTCTCGGTCGGTCTTGCGATCGCATTGCCAATGGAAGAGGAAGCCAATCCCTACGTCACGCCGGCGCTCAGCTTCAAGTTCCATTACTTCGCGATCCGCAAGATGCATTTCATGATGCGGGCGAAGGCGCTGGTCGCGTTTCCGGGCGGTTTCGGCACCCTGGACGAACTGTTCGAGGTGATCACGCTGGTGCAGACGCGCAAGGCCAAGCCGGTGCCGATCGTGCTCTTCGGCTCGGACTACTGGAAGCAGCTGATCAATTTCGACTTCCTGGCCGAGGAGGGCGTGATCTCGCCCGAGGACGTGAAGCTGATCGAGTACGTGGACGCGCCGCAGGACGCCTGGGACGCAATCAAGCGCTTCTACAAGCTCTGATCGTGCCGGGGCAGTTGCAAGCCCCACACCGCTCGCGCGCCCAGGGCCACCGCCCCGCCGACCAGCCAGAACACGCCCGCGACGCCGATCAGCGCACCGACCGAGCCGAACAGCATCGGCATCGCGACGCTCGAGGCATTGATGGCCATGAGCCGCAGCCCGAGCGCTTCGCCGTGGCGTGCGTGCGGGGTGATCTGGTGCAGCATGCTCATCACCATCGGCTGCACGGCGCCGAGCGCGAAGCCCAGTACCACCGAGCACACGCCCATCGCCAGCGCCGACGACAACAGCGGATAGACCGCGAACACCAGCGCGGTGACGACCGTCGACGCGGCAATCACGCTGCGCTCCGACGCACGCGAGGCCACGAGCGGCAGCACGATCCGTATCACCGCGGCCGCGATCGCGAAGGCGCCGAGGATCGAGCCGATCACCGAAGCGCCCAGTCCGCGCTCGTGGCCGAGGATGGGCAGCACGAAAGCATGCACGTCCCAGGCCGAAGACTGCAGCCAGTTCACGAACAGCAGGCGCCGGAACATCGACTCGCGCAACAGATCCCAGGCGCGCGGCCTGGCGCCGCCGGCCGGCAAGGACACGCGCGGCAGCTCGGGGGTCTTGCGCGCAAAGAACCAGCCCGCAAGCGGCAAGAGCGCCAGCGCCGCGAATGCGATGCGAAAGCCTGGCAGGTCGGCCGGGGTTCGGCCTGCATGATCGATCAGCAATCCGGCGCAGAAGGGCCCCACGAAGTTGGCCACGGCCGGCGCGATCGCGAGCCAGCTGAACACCTTCTTGAGCTGCACCGGATCGGCCGCGGCCCGTCCGACATGGCGCTGCAGCGCGATGACGGCCGCACCGGTGGCGCCGCCGGTCATCAGCGCCGCGAGGCACATCACCGAAAACCACGGAACGACGGCCACGAGCGCCGTACCCACGGAGGCGGCGATCACCGACAGCATCAGCGGCCGCTTGAGCCCATGCCGGTCGGCAAAGCGACCGGCCGGGAGCGCCAGAAAAACCTGCGTGAGCGCGAACAGCGCGATCAGCAGGCCCACCGCCGCCGCGCTGTAGCCCTGCTGGAGCGCGAGCAAGGGGCCCGCCAAGCGCAGGCCGGTCATTGCCGCATGCAAACAGATCTGGGCCGCGATGAGCTTCAGCAGCTCCGGGGTCATGCAGTCTTGGGGCTCACGGGGCTCCGTCGTCGGTGTCCTCGGGCGATGGCAGCAAGGCCTGCGACTGCGCCTCGGGCAGCGCCTCCACCTTGCGCAGCGCCAGGCGCATCTGCTTGGCGCGCGTGTCGGCCTTGTCGAGCGTGTCGGAGGCCTTGGCCACCTGCTCCTTGATGCGCGCGACCCATTCGCCATAGCGCTCGAACTCGGTCTTGACCGCGCCGAGCACCTTCCACACTTCGGAAGCCTGCTGCTCCAGCGCCAGCGTGCGGAAGCCCATGTGCAGGCTGTTGAGCATGGCCAGCAGCGTGGTCGGGCCGGCCAGCGTCACGCGGTGCTGGCGCTGGATCGCGTCCATCAATCCGGGGCGGCGCAGCACCTCGGCATACAGGCTCTCCACCGGCAGGAACAGGATCGCGAAGTCGGTGGTGTGCGGCGCGGCCAGGTAGTTCTCGGCGATCGATCGCGCCTCGCTGCGGATGCGCGCCTCCAGCGCCTTGGCCGCGAGATCGGCGGCGCCAGGGTCGACGCGCTCGTGGGCATCGAGCAGCCGCTCGTAGTCGTCGCGCGGGAACTTGGCATCGATCGGCAGCCAGACCGGCGCGCCGTCGCCGCCGCGGCCCGGAAAGCGGATCGCGAAGTCCACGCGCTGCCCGCTGCGCGGCTTGGTCTCGACCTGCTTCGCATACTGGTCGGGCGTGAGCACCTGCTCGAGCAGGGCCTCGAGCTGCACTTCGCCGAACACGCCGCGCGTCTTCACGTTGGTCAGCACGCGCTGCAGGCTGCCGACGCCGACCGCGAGGGTCTGCATCTCGCCCAGGCCCTTGTGCACCTGTTCGAGCCGCTCGGCCACCTGCTTGAAGCTCTCGCCCAGGCGCGCCTCGAGCGTGCTTTGCAGCTTCTCGTCGACTGTCTTGCGCATCTCGTCGAGCTTGGCGGTGTTGCTCTGCTGGAGTTGCGCGAGCTGGGTTTCCATGGTGGCGCGGACTTCGGCAAGCCGCCGTGCATTCGACTCGGAAAGGCCCTGCAGCTGGGTATTGAGCGTGTCAGCCAAGCTCTTCTGCAGCAGCGTGAGTTGCTGCGCGAAGGCATCGATCTGGGCGTTCTGTGTGCGCGTGGCTTCGGCGCTCTGCTGCACCAGCGCCTGCTGAAAGGTCGCGAAGGACTGGGCAGTCTCCTGCCGCGCGCCGCGCGAGGACTCGCCGATCTCGTGGCGCAGCTCGCGTTCGATGCGTTCGTTGGCCGCGCCCAGCGTGGCGATCAGCGTGCTGTGGTCGAGCGCCGGCGGCTTGCGCAGCAGCAGCCAGACGACGAGGATGAAAGTCAGGGCCGCGAGGGCCAGGAGGATCCAGGGTTCCAACGGGGGCATTGCGTCTACTTGCTCGCAAGCACTGCAGGGTTGAGCGGCGTCACCGGCTTGTTGTGGACCAGGAAGCCGATCAGGTTGTCCACCGCCAGATCGGCCATCGCGCGCCGCGTCGGCACGGTGGCGCTCGCGATATGCGGCGTGAGCACGACGTTCGGAACCTGGAGCAGTTCGGGATGCACCTTGGGTTCGCCCTCGAACACGTCGAGTCCCGCCGCGGCGATGCGCTTGTCGCGCAAGGCAGCGGCGAGCGCCGCGTCGTCGACGATGCCGCCGCGCGCGATGTTCACCAGCGTGGCCGTCGGCTTCATCAGCGCGAGCTCGGCGGCGCCGATGGTGTGGTGCGAGGCCGGCGTGTAGGGCACCACCAGCACGACGTGGTCGGCGGTCTTGAGCAGCTCTTCCTTGCTCACGTAGCTGGCCTTGCATTCGGCTTCGAGCTTCGCATCGAGCCGCGAACGGTTGTGATAGATCACCTTCATGCCGAAGCCCAAGGCACCGCGACGCGCGATGCCCTGCCCGATGCGCCCCATGCCCACGATGCCGAGCGTGGCGCCGTGGATGTCGGAGCCGGCGAACATGTCGTAGCTCCACTTCTCCCACTTGCCTGCGCGCAGGAAATGTTCGCTCTCGGTGATGCGGCGCGCGGTGGCCATCAGCAGCGCGAAGCCGAAGTCGGCCGTGGTCTCGGTCAGCACGTCCGGCGCGTTGGTGGCGAGCACGCCGCACGCGGTCATCGCATCGACGTCGAAGTTGTTGTAGCCCACCGCCATGTTGGCGCAGATCTTCAGCTCGGGGCAGGCCGCAAGCACCTCGGCATCGATGCGCTCGCTGCCGGTGGTGAAGGCGCCCTGCTTGCCCCTGAGCTTGTCGATCAGCTGGGTCTTGCTCCAGCTCTGGTCGCCCTGGTTGGACTCGACCTCGAAGTGTTCTTCGAGGCGTGCGATGGTCTCGGGAAAGATCGAACGTGCAACAAGGATTTTGGGTTTGCTCATGATCAACGGAAGAAGATGAAGGTGGAGACGACGAACAGCGGCACCAGGATGGCACCCGACCACAGCATGTAGCCGAAGAAGCTCGGCATGCGCACGCCGCGGCTTTCCGCGATGGCCTTGACCATCAGGTTGGGCGCGTTGCCGATGTAGGTGTTGGCGCCCATGAACACGGCGCCCGCCGAGATGGCGGCCAGCGTGGTGGCGTAGGTGGTCATCAGCGCCTGCGGATCGCCGCCGGCGGTATTGAAGAACACCAGGTAGGTGGGTGCATTGTCCAGGAAAGAGCTCAGCACGCCGGTGCCCCAGAAGTACATCGCCGGATCGGGCTGGCCGTCGGGGCGGGTCACGGCGGAGACGACTGCGCCGAAGGGTCCATTCACGCCCGCCTTGAGCATCGCGATCACCGGGATGATGGTCAGGAAGATGCCGGCGAACAGCTTGGCTACCTCGGCCATCGGCTCCCAGGCGAACTGGTTGGCGGCGTGCACCTGGGGCGCCGTGATCTTCAGCGAGAGCAGCGTGATCGCGATCAGGCCCGCATCGCGCACGAGGCCCGGCAGGCCGACCTCGGTGCCGTGGACGTCGAAGCTGACGGGCGACTTCCAGAAGCCGCTGAGCAGCACGAAGAAGATCACGCCCGCCAACAGCCAGAAGTTGACCGCGCCGTCGAAGCCGATCTTGCGCGTGTCGGGCGTGGGGTCGATCGTCAACACGCCTTCCTTGCGGTAGTACCAGGTGTCGATCGCATAGAACAACGCGAGCAGGATGCCGACGATGAACAGCGTGTCGGCAAGGATGTTCTGTGCGGTCCAGAAGAAGTCCACGCCCTTGAGAAAACCCAGGAACAGCGGCGGATCGCCCAGCGGCGTCAGCGAGCCGCCGACGTTCGACACGATGAAGATGAAGAACACGATCACATGAGCCCTGTGCAGGCGGTTGTCGTTGGCGCGGATCAGGGGGCGGATCAGCAGCATGGAGGCGCCGGTCGTGCCCATGAGGCTCGCAAGCACCGCGCCGATGGCGAGGATCGCCGTGTTCAGCCCCGGCGCACCGTGCAGGTTGCCGCGCACATGGATGCCGCCGGCCACGGCGAACAGCGCAGTGAGCAGGATGACGAACGGGATGTACTCGGCCAGCAGCGCATGGACGAACTGCGCCCCCGCCAGCGCGACGCCGTAGATCACGGCAAAAGGCAGCAGGAAGGCCAGCGCCCAGCCGGCAGAAACCTTGCCGTAGTGGTGGTGCCAGAACGACGGCGCCAGCAGCGGCATCAGCGCGATCGACAGCAGGATGCCGGCGAAAGGCAGGCCCCACAGGGGCGACAGCACGCTGCCGTCGAAATCGGCAGCGAAGCTCGTTGCGGGGGCCAGCGCCAGCAGCGCGATGGCCATCGGCCGGCGCAGAACGCCTCTCATCGCGCCGAGCCAGGCCGCTCGGCAGGCTGGGCAATCTCGAACACCTGCCGCAGATAGGCCAGGTACCTCTCGTCGTCGCACATGTTCTTGGAAGGCGTGTCGGACAGCTTGGCCACCGGCTGGTCGTTGCAGCGGACCATCTTGATCACGATCTGCAGCGGCTCGTAGCCCAGGTCGTTGGTGAGGTTGGTGCCGATGCCGAAGGCCAGCTGGCAGCGGCCCCGGAACTGCTGGTAGAGCTCGATGGTTCGCGGCACGGTGAGGCTGTCGCTGAAGATCAGGGTTTTGGTGCGCGGATCGACGCGATTCGCAATGTAGTGGGCCAGCATGCGCTCGCCCCACTGGAAGGGGTCGCCGCTGTCATGGCGCGCGCCGTCGAACAGCTTGCAGAAGTACAGGTCGAAGTCGCGCAGGAACGCGCTCATGCCGTAGACGTCCGACAGCGCGATGCCGAGGTCGCCGCGGTATTCGCGCGCCCACGACTCGAAACCGAAGACCTGGCTGTCGCGCAGCCGGGTCCCGAGCGCCTGGCAGGCCTGGAGGTACTCGTGCGCCATGGTGCCCAGCGGGATCAGGCCGAGCTTCATGGCGTACAGCACGTTGCTGGTGCCGGCGAACTGCGGCAGCTTGGCGGCCCGCTGGGGCGGCGAACTCACGGCGCCGAGCCTGGCGCTCAAGGTGCGCAGCACCTCCTCGTGCCAGTCCTTGGAGAAACGCCGGCGCGTGCCGTAGTCGGCGATCTTGAGGTCCTCCAGCCCTTCACCCTGCAACTGCGCGATCTTGGTTTCGAGGCGCCGGCGCCCTTCGGCAATGTCCGGCTTCGGTTGCGTGTTGCGGAAGTAGACCTCGTTGACGATCGCCAGCACCGGGATCTCGAACAGAATGGTGTGCAGCCACGGCCCCTCGATGCGGATGTCGAGCTCGCCCGAGGCCTGCGGGATGATCTTGATGTACTTCTCGTTCAGGCGGAACAGGCCGAGAAAGTCGACGAAGTCGCTCTTGATGAAGCGCATGGAGCGCAGGTAGCTCAGTTCGGGATCCCTGAACTGGAGCGAGCAGAGATCGCGGACCTCTTCGCGGATCTGTGCCGCGAACTGCGCCAGGTCGACGCCGGGGTTGCGGCACTTGAAGCGGTACTCGACGCGGGCGCCCGGAAAGTGATGCAGCACGACCTGCATCATCGTGAACTTGTAGAGGTCGGTGTCGAGCAGGCTTTGAATGATCATGGTGCGGCGCGCTGGTGTCCGGGTTCGGCGTGCGGTCGATTATCACGGGCCGCGTCGGCATGTGCCTACGGCCCCTTCCCCGAGCGTCCTACCGTTCGATCCACCCCCCCACGCCAGAGTCATTTCACGCCGGCCACAAGCATTCGGGCAGGCGACAAAACCCGCTTATCTGAAGGAGATACGTCGATGAACAAGGACACCGTCGAAGGCAACTGGAAACAGCTCAAAGGCAAGGTGAAGGAGCAGTGGGGCAAGCTCACCGACGATGACTTCGACGTCATCGCCGGCAAGCGCGACCAGCTGCTGGGGCGCATTCAGGAGCGGCACGGCATCAGCAGGGAAGAGGCCGAGAAGCAAGTTAGCGAATGGGAGACGCGCGATGGCCGCAAGCCCGCTGCGCTGTGGTTCGAGAAGTATTGAGTTCGATAACGCCAAAGGAGTACATCCCATGAAAAAACATCTGCTCATGCTCGCGATCGCATCCTCCTGCCTTGTTGCAACGCAAGCCGGTGCGATGAGCCAGGACGAGTACAAGGTCGCCAAGGAAAAGATCGAAGCCGACTACAAGGTCGACAAGACCAAGTGCGATGCCATGAAGGACAACGCCAAGGACGTCTGCGGGAAGGAAGCCAAGGGCAAGCAGAACGTTGCCAAGGCGGAACTCGAACAGCAGTTCAAGCCCAGCGAGAGCAATTCCCGCAAGGTAGCTGAAGAGAAGGTGAAGGCCCGCTACGAAGTCGCGAAGGAAAAGTGCGACGACCAGAAGGGCGACGCCAAGAACGCTTGCGAGAAGGAAGCCAAGGCCGAGGAAGCCAAGGGCAAGGCCGACATTCGCGCGATGGCGAAGCCCGCCAAGATGCAATAAGCTTTCAAGCCGGTTGCCGGGCCGAGCGGCGTCTGCGGACGCCGCTTTTCTTTGGGCGACTCAGACGCGCAGTTCGTCGACCACAGCCAGCAGCGCCGCCGGCAGCTTGACCGGACGTTGCGTCGCCCGGTCGACGTACACGTGGATGAAGTGGCCCTGCGCTGCCGCGGTCTCGGCCCCCTCGGCGAACAACGCGATTTCGTAGCGCACGCTGGAGCCGCCCGCATGCGCCACCCTGACGCCCGCCTCCACCGTCTGGGGGAACGCGAGCGGCGCAAAGTAGTTGCACTGGGTTTCGACCACGAAACCGATGGTGTCGCCACCATGGATGTCGAGCGCGCCGCGCTCGATCAGGAGCGCATTGACGGCGGTGTCGAACCAGCCGTAGTAGACGACGTTGTTGACATGGCCGTACATGTCGTTGTCGGCCCAGCGCGTCGGGATGCTGCGAAAAGCGCGGTAGCTGCTGCGGTGGTGGGGCGTGGGTCTGGCGCTCATGGGTGCGATCTCGGCGCGGCATTCTGCCACCGCCGCCAGTAGTCGAAGGCCACGCGGAAGGTGCCGAGCTGCACCTGAACGGTCTCCGCAATGTCGCTCGCATAGCCGCCAGCCATCGCGAACGCGAGCGGAATCCGGCGCTGCCAGGCAAAGTCGAACACGCGCCGGTCGCGCGCCTCCAGGCCATCGAAGCTCAGCTTGAGGCGTCCCAGCCGGTCGCGCTCGAAGGGATCGGCGCCCGCGAGGTAGATCACGAGGCCGGGCGAGAAGCGCCGGTCGAGTTCGTCGAGCGCGTGCTCGAGCGCTGCCAGGTACTCGGCATCGCCACAACCGTCGGGCAGTTCGACGTCGAGATCGCTCGCCTCCTTGCGGAACGGGAAATTCTTCTGCCCATGCATCGACAGCGTGAACACGCTCGGATCCTCTCGGAAGATGCGCGCGGTGCCGTTGCCCTGGTGCACGTCGAGGTCGATCACCGCCACCTGGAAAGGCAGGCGCCCCCGCCTGCCGTGCTCCGCCTGCATGAGCCGCGCGGAGACCGCCGCATCGTTGAAGACGCAGAAACCCCCGCCCCTGTCCGCGCTCGCATGGTGGGTACCGCCGGCCATGTTGGCCGAGATGCCTTCCGCCAGGGCCGCCCGGCAGGCGGCGATGGTGGCGCCGGCCGATCGGCGCGAGCGCTCTGCCATCGCCTCGCTCCATGGAAAACCGATTTCGCGCATGGCCTGCGGATCGACACTGCCGTCGCTGATGGCGGCAATCCATTGCGGCGTGTGGGCCAGCGCCAGTTCGCCGTCGCTGGCGCGCGGTGCCTCGAACATCTGCACTGCGGGCAAATGCTGCTGGAGCCGCTCGCGCAGCAGCGCGTACTTCCCCATCGGAAACCGGTGGCCGCTGGGAAGCGGCAGCACGAAATGGCCTGAGTAAAACGCACGCATCGGAACATTGTCGGCGGCGCCTCTGCCTTTTAGAAAGCGCGTTCTAAATTGCTGCATGGCAACAAATTTTCACTTGATCGAAACGCTTGGCTGCCTATACTTCAGGCCATGCTGCACCGCAACAAAATAAAGAGGGGCAGCTCATCCGCGACCGACCTCTTTCATTCATCAACTGGAGCATCCACATGGCACTGACCGCTGACCAACTCATCGCTTCCCACAAAGCCAACCTCGAAACCCTGTTCGGGCTGACCACCAAGGCCTTCGAAGGCGTCGAGAAGCTGGTCGAACTGAACGTGACCGCCTCCAAGGCTGCGCTGGTCGAAGCCGCCGGCACCACGCAAGCGATTCTCAGCGTCAAGGACGCGCAAGAGCTGCTCGCCCTGCAAGCCGGCCTGTTCCAGCCCCTCGCCGAGAAGACCGCTGCCTACAGCCGTCACCTGTATGACATCGCCCAAGGCACCGGCGCCGAGTTCACCAAGGCTTTCGAAGCGAAGACTGCTGAAGCCCAGCAAGCCTTCGTCGGCCTGGTCGACAGTGCTGCCAAGAACGCCCCCGCCGGTTCGGAAACCGCCGTCGCCGTGATGAAGAGCGCCGTGGCTGCTGCCAACAACGCTTTCGAATCGGTCCAGAAGGCCGTCAAGCAAGCGTCCGACGTCGCCGAAGCCAACTTCCAGGCCGTTTCGACCACGGCCGTGAATGCTGCCAAGAGCACCGCTCAAACCGCTTCCCGCAAGCGCTGATTGTCTCCTTGGGTCCTTCGGGATCCAATTCAGGGCCCTGTTCTCGGACGGGGCTTTTTTTTTGCGCTCTATGATCGCCGGCAACGTTTTTTCAGGAGACATCCCATGCAGATCGACGGCAAGGTTTTCATCGTCACCGGCGGCGCTTCGGGCCTCGGCGAAGGCACCGCACGCATGCTGGCGGCGAACGGCGCCAAGGTGGTCATCGCCGACATGCAGGCCGACAAGGGCGAAGCGGTCGCCAAGGAAATCGGCGGCACTTTCGTCAAGTGCGACGTGAGCCAGGAGGCCGACGGCCAGGCCGTGGTGGCTGCCGCCCAGAAGCTGGGCAAGCTGATGGGGCTGGTCAACTGCGCAGGCATCGCGCCGGCCGAAAAAACCGTCGGCAAGAGCGGTCCGCACGCGCTCGCCGTATTCAGCAAGACCGTCACGGTCAACCTGATCGGCAGCTTCAACATGATCCGGCTGGCGGCCGACGCCATGAGCAAGAACGAGCCCGAGGCCACCGGCGAGCGCGGCGTGCTGATCTCGACCGCCTCGGTCGCGGCCTACGACGGCCAGATCGGCCAGGCCGCCTACAGCGCCTCCAAGGGCGGCGTGGTCGGAATGACGCTGCCGATCGCCCGCGACCTGGCGCGCAACGGCATCCGCAACATGACGATCGCACCCGGCATCTTCGGCACGCCGATGCTGTTCGGGATGCCGAAGGAGGTGCAGGATGCGCTGGCCGCCAGCGTGCCCTTCCCTTCGCGCCTCGGCACGCCCGAGGACTACGCGAAGCTCGCCAAGCACATCATCGAGAACGACATGCTCAACGGCGAGGTGATCCGGCTCGACGGGGCGATTCGGCTGGCGCCGCGCTGACCTTCGAGATCTCGGCCGGCAGCGGAGTCGCGTTGCCGGTGCGCTCCAGCCGCTCGTACTGCGCGATCACCTGGGCACCGAACAGCACCAGCGTGGCGGCGATCTCCAGGCTCAGCAGCACCACGATCGCGGTGGTCAGCGAGCCGTAGACCACGTTCACCTGCGACAGCGTGGCGAAGTAGAGCACCAGCACGCGGCGCGTGATCTCCCACAGCAGCGCCGCAGTCACGCCGCCCAGCAGCGCGTGCCGCAGCCGCAGCCGCCCCACCGGCATCACCAGGTAGAGGGAGGTCAGCATGAAGATCTCGCCGCCCAGCCCGAGCAGGTACAGCAGCACCCCCGACACGCCCGACAGCGACCAGCTGCGGCCGAAAAGCTCGACGCTTTCCTGCCCGATCACCTGCAGCGCGCCGGACACCAGCGTCACCAGCAGCAGCCCGACGCACAGGCACAGGATGTAGATGTAGGGCATCACCGCAGAGATCAGGAAGTGGCGGGAATGGTCGGCCTTGCGGTGGTGGAAGATCACCGCCATGGCACTTTCCAGCACGGTGAAGGCGAGCGAACTGAAGAAGATCATCGTCACCAGCAGCACCGGCCCCAGAACGTCCCGATGGGCCAGGAAGTTCGACAGCTCGGCGACGATGGCCCGCGACTGGCCCGGCAACAGCCACTCCAGATAGCGTCCAACCGCGCTCAGCAGTTCTCCCTGGTCGATGAAATGCGACAGCGCGATCACGCTCACGATCAGGAGCGGCACGATCGACAGCAGCGCGTAGTAGGCGACCGCGCCGGCCAGCAGCAGGCCCTGGTTGGCCCGGAAGGCCTTGAGCGCCTCCCAGGCGAACCGGAGGGGATGGCGCAGCAAGGGCACTGCGTGGCGGACGGTGTGGCGAATCATGCGGATGCGGCGCGGGATTCGAAGCGACCAGTATGCCGCCGGCCCGCGGTGGCATGAGGTCTTGCGTATGATTTGCCGCTCTCCGCCTACATGACCATCCCCGCCTCTTTCATCCAGGAACTGATCGCGCGCGCCGACGTGGTGGAAATCGTCGGCCGCTATGTCCAGTTGAAGAAGGCCGGCGCCAACTTCATGGGCCTGTGCCCGTTCCATGGCGAGAAGTCGCCTTCGTTCTCGGTCAGCCCCACCAAGCAGTTCTATCACTGCTTCGGCTGCGGAGTGCACGGCAACGCCATCGGCTTCCTGATGGAGCACGCCGGCATGGGCTTCGTCGAGGCGGTGCACGACCTGGCCGGCCAGTACGGCCTGCAGGTGCCCGAGGACGACGCCTCGCCCGAGGAGCGCGCCCGCGCTGCCGGCCAGCGCCAGAAGCAGGCCACCCTGTCCGAGGTGCTCGAGAAGGCCGGCGACGCCTACAAGAAGCAGCTGCGCCAGTCGCCCGCGGCCATCGACTACCTCAAGGGTCGCGGCGTCTCGGGCGAGATCGCCCGGCAGTTCGGCATCGGCTACGCCCCCGCGGGCTGGCGCACGCTGGCCGGCGTGTTCCCCGACTACGACGATCCGCTGCTCGCCGAGAGCGGGCTGGTGATCGCCGGCGAACCGGACGACAACGGCGACGGCAAGCGCTACGACCGCTTCCGCGACCGCGTGATGTTCCCGATCCGCAACGTCAAGGGCGAGTGCATCGGCTTCGGCGGGCGAGTGCTCGGCGACGAGAAGCCCAAATACCTCAACTCGCCCGAGACCCCGGTGTTCAGCAAGGGCCGCGAGCTCTACGGCCTCTACGAAGCCCGCGCGGCCTTCCGTGAACGCGGCTACGCGCTCGTGACCGAGGGCTACATGGACGTGGTGGCGCTGGCGCAGCTGGGCTTTCCGAACGCGGTCGCGACGCTGGGCACCGCCTGCACGCCGGAACACGTTCAAAAGCTGTTCCGCTTCACCGAATCGGTCGTGTTCAGCTTCGACGGCGACGCGGCCGGGCGGCGCGCCGCCCGCAAGGCGCTCGACGGCGCCCTGCCCTATGCCAGCGACGTGCGCAGCGTCAAGTTCTTGTTTCTGCCGGCCGAGCACGACCCCGACAGCTTCATCCGCGAGTTCGGCGCCGATGCCTTCGCGCGCTTCGTGAACGAAGCCACGCCGCTGAGCCGCTTCATGCTCGAAGCCGCGCGCGAAGGCTGCGACCTCGGGACGGCCGAGGGGCGCGCCCACATGGCCAGCAATGCGCGGCCGCTCTGGAGCGCGTTGCCGGAAGGCGCGCTCAAGCGCCAGCTGCTCGGGGAGATCGCCGAGATGGTCCAGTTGAGCACCCAGGAGCTGTCTGAACTGTGGACGCCGGCGGCTGCCGCACGCGCCCCGGCCTCCTCGCCTCGCGAGCGGGGCGAAAGCGAGGGCTATGGCCGGCCGCGGGAGGGCCGCCGCGCTTCCGCCCCCCGGCGGCCCTCCCGCGGCCGCACGCTGCCGCCCGGCCGGGCGGATGTGGCCGCGCGGCTGCTGCTGTCGAACATGGCCGAATGGGAGGGGCTTTCCCATGAGCTGCACGGCCTGCTGTGCGACCTGCCGGGCGAGCACGGGCAGCTCTTCGCCTGGCTCGACAGCCAGTTGCACGAGCACGGCGTGCAGCCCTGGGCCGCGCTGCGCGAAGGCATGCGGGGCACGGCCTTCGAGGCCTTGGCCGAGCGCGTCATGACCAGCCCCGACGGCGGGCCCGTCGGCGAGGCGGAGGGCGAACAGGCGGCCGATGCCGCCCGGGAACTGCGCAACGTGCTCGACTTCATGCTGGACGACCTGCTCAAGGCTCAGCAAAGCGAGGCCATTGGCGCCGTAGGGAGCGATCCGCGTGCCCTGCAGCGGTACAAGGCGTTGGAGGCGCGCCGCCTGGAACTGCGCGCACGGCTCCAGGCCGGATCGAACCTTGCTTGAAAAATGCGCAACGCGCTATAATTTAAGGCTTCGCTATACGCGAAACGGCAAGAGCGACAGCAGCACCTCCGGGCCGACCCTCCAGCGCAACGCACTTCCCCACGGGAAAAAGGGTCAATACACCGCAAGGACTGCACACCAAATGTTCGCCCGACATCTTGCCTTTTTGAAGCGTGCTTGAGGATTTGCCTCCTCTTCGCCCCATTGTTTGTGCTCCCGCCCGCGCCGGCTTGTTGGCGCCTGTGATTCCGCTTGTTCATTCTTGTTGTACCGAGGTTGTATGCCCAGTTCAAAGAAGCCTGCCGTGTCCGCCGCCAAGAAGCCCATTGCAGAAAAACCGTTGAAAGCGGCCGCCCTGGCGGCAACTAAGTCAGGTGCCGCCGCGTCCAAGGCGACAGCCGCAACGAAAGTGAAAACCGTGCCCACGAAATCGACCCCCATCGCCGAAGCCCCGAAACCCGCCGCCAAGAAGGTCGGTCGTCCTCCCAAGGCCGCCGGCGCGCCCGCCGCTGCAGGCGGCGCCAAGCGCGGCCGCAAGCCCAAGGCCGGCAACGAGGCGCCGGCGAGCGACGTCGACCTGTCCGACATCGAAGACGAGTTGATCGGCGACGAACCGGCGGCGACGACCGAAGAAAAGGTCAAGCCGCTGCGCATGAAGATCAGCAAGGCGAAGGAACGCGCCTTGATGAAGGAGTTCGGCCTCGACGAGACCGTGCTCTCCGAGGAAGACCTGGCCAAGCGCCGCTCGCGCCTGAAAACCCTGATCACGCTGGGCAAGACGCGCGGCTACCTGACGCACGGCGAAATCTCCGACCACCTGCCCGACAAGCTGGTCGACGCCGAGACCATGGAAGTCGTGGTCACCATGCTCAACGACATGGGCGTGGCCGTCTACGAGCAGACGCCGGACGCCGAAACCCTGCTGCTGAACAACACCGCGCCGACGGCGACCACGGTCGAGGAAGCCGAGGAAGAAGCCGAAGCGGCCCTCTCGACCGTCGACAGCGAATTCGGCCGCACCACCGACCCCGTGCGCATGTACATGCGCGAGATGGGCACGGTCGAGCTGCTGACGCGCGAAGGCGAAATCGAGATCGCCAAGCGCATCGAGGGCGGCCTGATGGCCATGATGGAAGCCATTTCGGCTTCGCCCGCGACCATCGCCGAGATCCTGCGCCTGGGCCAGGAGATCCGTGACGGCAAGGTCGTCATCTCGACCATCGTCGACGGCTTCTCGAACCCGAACGAGGCCGACGACTACGTGGCCGAAGAAGACTTCGACGAGTTCGACGAGGAAGACGACGACGACGGCAAGGGCGGCTCCAAGGCGCTGACCAAGAAGCTCGAGGAACTCAAGCGCGACGCGCTGGAGCGCTTCGATCGCATCGCCGCGCTGTTCGAGAAGGTCCACAAGATCTACGACAAGGAAGGCTACGGCACGCCGGCCTACCAGAAGGCGCAGCATTCGCTGTCCGAAGAGCTGATGACCATCCGCTTCACGGCCCGCACGATCGAGAAGCTGTGCGACCTGGTGCGCACGCAGGTCGACGACGTCCGCAAGAAGGAGCGCGAGCTGCGCCGCATCATCGTGGACAAGTGCGGCTTCCCGCAGGAAGAGTTCATCCGCGACTTCAGCGGCTACGACAAGAACGGCAACCGCGTGGCCTCCAACCTGCTCAACCTCAAGTGGGTCGAGAAGCAGGCGGCCGCCGGCAAGCCCTGGAGCACGGTGCTGGCACGCAACATCCCGCCGGTGCAGGAGCTGCAGCAGAAGCTGGCCGACATCCAGTCGCGCGTGGTGGTGCCACTGGCCGAGCTCAAGGACATCAACAAGCGCATGAACGAAGGCGAATCGTCCTCGCGCGATGCCAAGAAGGAAATGATCGAGGCCAACCTGCGCCTCGTGATCTCGATCGCCAAGAAGTACACCAACCGCGGCCTGCAGTTCCTCGACCTGATCCAGGAAGGCAACATCGGCCTGATGAAGGCGGTCGACAAGTTCGAATACCGCCGCGGCTACAAGTTCTCGACCTACGCGACCTGGTGGATCCGCCAGGCGATCACGCGCTCGATCGCCGACCAGGCGCGCACCATCCGCATCCCGGTGCACATGATCGAGACCATCAACAAGATGAACCGCATCAGCCGCCAGCACCTGCAGGAGTTCGGCTTCGAGCCCGACGCCGGCATCCTGGCCGCGAAGATGGAGATCCCGGAAGACAAGATCCGCAAGATCATGAAGATCGCCAAGGAGCCGATCTCGATGGAAACCCCCATCGGCGACGACGACGATTCGCACCTGGGCGACTTCATCGAGGACAGCAGCAACACGGCGCCCATCGAGGCCGCGATGCAGGCCGGCCTGCGCGACGTGGTCAAGGACATCCTCGACAGCCTGACGCCGCGCGAAGCCAAGGTGCTGCGCATGCGCTTCGGCATCGAGATGTCGACCGACCACACGCTGGAAGAAGTCGGCAAGCAGTTCGACGTGACGCGCGAGCGCATCCGCCAGATCGAAGCCAAGGCGCTGCGCAAGCTGAAGCATCCGAGCCGTTCCGACAAGCTGCGCAGCTTTATTGATACGCTCTGATCCTTCAGCGGATCTTCGAGCCCGAACGCCCGCTTTGCCTTCACCGGCGGCGGGCGTTTTCTATTCCCGCGCACAACAAGCAAGAACGGAGACCTCTCGCATGAACCCCGACGCAGACAAACTCTGGCACGCCCCGCGCTGGGCGCTCGCCGTGCTGCTGGCGGTGCTGGGCATGCTCGGTCCGTTCTCGATCGACACCTATATCCCGGCCTTCTCGGGCATCGCCAGCAGCATCGGCGCGACGCCGGCCCAGATGCAGCAGACGCTGTCGGCCTACCTGTTCGGCTTCGCCTTCATGAACCTGTTCCACGGCGCGCTGTCGGACAGCTTCGGCCGCCGGCCCGTGGTGCTGTGGGGCCTGGCCGTGTTCACCATCGCCTCGCTGGGCTGCGCGCTCGCGCAGACCATCGGCCAGCTGGTGTTCTTCCGCGCGCTGCAGGGCCTGTCGACCGGCGCCGGCATCGTGGTCTCGCGCGCCGTGATCCGCGACATGTTCCCGCCGGCCGAAGCGCAGCGGGTGATGAGCCAGGTCACGATCTATTTCGGCATCGCGCCCGCGATCGCGCCGATCGTGGGCGGCTTCCTGTTCGTGCACCTGGGCTGGCACAGCGTGTTCTGGTTCCTGGTGGCGGTGGGCGTGGTGCTGTTCGCCGCCAATTGGAAGCTGCTGCCCGAAACGCTGCACCAGAGCCAGCGCCAACCCTTCGAGGTGCGGCACCTGATGCGCGGCTACTGGGACCTGTGCTCCGATCCGCGCTTCCTGCTGCTGGCGCTCGCGAGCGGCGTGCCTTTCAACGGCATGTTCCTCTACGTGCTGGCCGCGCCCGCCTTTCTCGGCGACCACCTGGCGCTCGCGCCCACCCAGTTCTTCTGGTTCTTCCTGCTGACCATCGGCGGCATCATGGCCGGCGCCTGGGCCAGCGGCCGCATGGCAGGCAAGGTCGCGCCCAAGCGGCAGATCCGCGACGGCTTCGTGATCATGCTGGCGACCTCGCTGCTCAACGTGGTGGCCAATGCCTTGTTCGCGCCGCACCCGGCCTGGGCGCTGTGGCCCATCGCGGTGTTCGCCTTCGGCTGGGCGCTGATGGTGCCGGTGGTGACGCTGCTGGTGCTCGACCTGCATCCCGAGCGCCGCGGCATGGCCTCCTCGCTGCAGGCGGTGATCGGCTCGACCGCCAATGGCATCGTGGCCGGCGTGATTGCGCCGCTGGTGATGCATTCGACGCTGGCGCTGGCGTTGACCTCGCTCCTCATGATGAGCGTGGGCCTGGTTGCCTGGGTCTGGCTGCACGGGCGCTGGCCCGAGATCGGGCGCAGGGTCGCCGGCGAGGTGGCCTGACGACGATGCGCTGGGACGATCTGCGGACTTTCGCGCGCGCCTGGCTGCCGGCGCGCACCAACGTCAACGCACGCGAAAGGCTGCGCGCCGTCGCCGGCGCGGGGCTGGGGCTTCTGCTCACGGCGCTGCTCTCCCAGATGACAGGCTCTTCCATTGACAGCCGCTGGCTGGTCGCCCCGCTGGGCGCCAGCGCAGTGCTGGTGTTCGCGCTGCCGGCCAGTCCGCTGGCCCAACCCTGGTCCGTGATCGCCGGCAACACGTTCTCGGCGCTCGTCGGCGTGGCCTGCGCACGCTGGATGCCGGACCCGGTGTGGGCCAGCGCACTCGCGCCCTCGCTGGCCATCGCGCTGATGTTCGCGATGCGCTGCCTGCACCCGCCCGGCGGCGCGGTGGCGCTGTTCGCCGTGCTGAGCCACACGACGCATTTCCCTTTCTCGCTCTATCCGGTGCTGGCCAACTCCGTGCTGCTGGTGCTCGCCGGCGTGCTCTACAACAGCCTGACCGGCCGGCGCTACCCGCATGTGCAGCTCGCGCCGCGCGAACCCAAGGCCGATGCGCGCTTCAGCTCGGCCGACATCGATGCGGTGCTCGCGCGCTACAACCAGGTGCTCGACATCAGCCGCGACGACCTCGAATCGCTGATCCGGCAGACCGAGCTCGAGTCGTACAAGCGCCGCCTCGGCACCGTGCGCTGCGCCGACATCATGTCGCGCGACCCGGTGATCGCCGAGTTCGGCACGCCGCTGCAGGAGGCATGGTCCTTGATGCAGCAGCGGCGCATCAAGGCGCTGCCGGTGATCGACCGCACGCGCCGCGTGGTCGGCATCATGACGCAGGCCGACTTCTTCCGCCACATCGACCTGGAGCATCACGAGGGGCTGGGCGGACGGCTGCGCGATTTCGTCCGCGCGACGCGAACCGTGATGTCGAGCAAGCCCGAGGTGGTCGGCCAGATCATGACGCGGCAGGTGCGCGTGGCGAGCGAGGAGCGGCCGATGGTCGAACTGGTGCCGCTCTTCTCCGAGGGCGGCCACCACCATATCCCGATCATTGATGGTGAAAGGCGGCTCACCGGCATGATCACGCAGTCCGATTTCGTGCGCGCGCTGTACCGCGCCGTCGGCCCGGAAAGCTGAGCCGGCTACTCCAGCGTCACGTTGGCCTTCTTCACGAGCGCAGCGTACCTGGCGGCCTCGCTGCGGAAGTACTTCGCGGCCTCTTCCGGCGTGCTCGGCTTGATGATGTTGCCCTGCTTGGCCATCGCCTCCTGCACCTCGGCGCTGGAGAATGCGGCCACCACCGCATCGTGCGCGCGCTTCACTTCCGCCGCCGGCAGCTTGGCCGGTCCGATCAGCGCGAACCAGCCTTCGACGCTGTAGTTGGGCAGCCCCTGCTCGGCAATCGTCGGGATGTCGGGCGCGGCCGGCGAGCGCGCGGGCCCGCACAGGCCGATCGCGCGCAAGGCGCCGCTCTTGATGTGCTGCTGCACCGCCGGCAGCGCGACCACGCCGATCTCGACCTGGCCCGCGATCATGTCGGTCACCATCGGGCCGGTGCCCTTGTAGGGGATGTGACGCGCCTTGACGCCGGCCTCGTCCATGAACATCTCGCCGGCCAGGTGAATGATGGTGCCGTTGCCCGAGGACGCGTAGTTGTAGCCGTCGGGCTTGGCCTTGAGCAGCGCGACCAGTTCCCTCACGTTCTTCGCCGGCACCTTCGGGTTCACCAGCAGCACCAGCGGCGTCGCGCCGACCACGCTGATGGGCGTGATGTCGTTGATGGCGTCGAAGGGCATCTTCTTGTAGACGCTCGGGTTGATCACGTGGTTGTTCGACACCATGCCGAGCGTCTGGCCATCGGGCGCGGCCTTGACGACGACCGAGGCGCCGGTGATGCCGCCGGCGCCCGGCAGGTTCTCGATCACCACCGGCTGGCCGAAGGCCTTGCCGAGCGCCGGTGCGGCGGCGCGCGCAATGGTGTCCACGCCCGAGCCGGCGCTGATCGGCAGGATGATGCGCACCGGCTTGTCGGCGCCTTGGGCGAATGCGGGAAGCGCCGCGGCCGCCAGCGCGGAAGCGCCAAGGCCGAGCACCGTGCGGCGCGAAGGGGTGGGGTTCATCTTTTGTCTCCTTGGTCTCGAAAACTTATGTCAGGCAGCTTCGCGTGCCGCCAGTTGCGACAGCACCTCCTCAGTGTGCTCGCCCACGCGCGCCAGCGCTTGCCGCACGCCGGGGCGCCGGCCGCCCATCAGGAGCGGCAGCAACACCACCTCGGTCATGCCGCCATCGTCGCACTCCATCGGCACCAGGCCGCCGCTGGCCTTGAGGTGCGGATCGTCCATCAGCTGGTCGGGCCGCACGATCGGCGCGTAGGGAATGCCGGCTTCCTCGAGCTTGGGCGCCAGTTCCTCGACGCGATGCCGCGCGAGGATCTCGCCCAGCCGCTTCAGGAGCGCCGGCCGCACCGCGACGCGCAACGCGTTGTTGGCCAGTGCCGGATCTTGCGCCAGTTCAGGCGCATCGATCACGCGGCACAAGGTCAGGAACTGCTTGTCGCTCACCGCGCCGATGAAGAGCTGTTCGCCTTCGGCCAGCGTGAAGACGTCATAGACGCTCCAGGCCGACACGCGCGAGGGCATCGGCGGCGGCGGCTCGCCGGTCATCGCGAACTGCTGCATGTGCTGCGAGGAGAGGAACACGCAGTTCTCGAACAGGGCGCTCTGCACCTCCTGCCCCCTGCCGGTGCGCTCGCGCTCGCGCAGCGCGGCCAGCACGCCGATCGCGCCGAACATCCCGCCCATGATGTCGTTGACCGAGGTGCCGGCGCGCAGCGGCCGGCCTTCGGGGCCGGTCATGTAGGAGAGTCCGCCCATCATCTGCACCACCTCGTCGAGCGCCAGGCGGTTCTCGTAAGGCCCGGGCAGGAAGCCCTTGTGCGTGACGTAGATCAGGCGCGGGCATTTCGCCGAGAGCGTCTGGTAGTCCAGGCCGAGCTTGCTCATCAGCCCCGGGCGGAAGTTCTCCAGCACCACGTCGCATTGGCCGATCAGCTCGGTTGCGGTCGCCCGGCCTTCTTCCGTCGTGATGTCGAGCACCACGCTCTTCTTGTTGCGATTGAAGGAGCGGAAGAAGCCGATGCCCAGACCCGGCAGCTTGCGCGTCTTGTCGCCGCCGGGTGGCTCGATCTTGATCACCTCGGCGCCGAGGTCGGCCAGGATCATGCCGCAGGTCGGGCCCATCACCATGTGCGTGAACTCGACGACGCGGACGCCGGCGAGCGGGAGCTTGTTGTCTTCAGCGTTCATGAGGGGCTTTCGGTCAGGCGAGCGCGGTTTCGGTGGCAAAGGTCTTGGGCAGGCCGGCGCGCCAGAGCGTGCCGTGCAGCGTCTCGCCGCCGAGCCACTCGGCCACGCGCTGGCGCAGCGCGAGCAGCTCGTCGATGTCGACCCCGGTGGCGATGCCCATGCTGCCCAGCATGTAGGCCAGGTCCTCGGTCGAAACATTGCCGCTGGCGCCCGGCGCATGCGGGCAGCCGCCGATGCCGGCCAGGCAGGCATCGAAGCGCGCGACGCCGACTTCGAGCGCCGCATAGACGTTGGCCAGGCCCAGGCCGCGCGTGTCGTGGAAGTGGCCGCACCAGAAGCGATCGCCCGCGATCTTCAAGGCCTCCTCGAACAGCTCGCGCACCATGGCCGGATCGGCATAGCCGACCGTGTCGGCCAGGCTCACGCGGTCGGCCCCGGCATCGAGCAGGGCCTGCATGAGGCGCAGCACCTCGCGCTTCTCGACCAGGCCCTGGATCGTGCAGCCGAAGGCCGTGCCTACGCCGCCTTCGATCAGCGTCTTCGAGCCGGCCGCGTCGCGCGCCGCGCGGATGCGGGCGACTTCCGCCACCACTTCGTCGGGCGTCTTGCGCAGGTTGGCAAGGCTGTGGGCATGGCTGGCCGACAGCGGCACGATCATCAGGTCGGCCTGGCCGGCAATGGCGCCCTCGGCGCCGCGCAGGTTGGGCACCAGCACCGAGACGAAGAGGCCCGGCAGCGTCTTCGCGAACGCGAGCAGTTCGGCCGTGTCGGCCAGTTGCGGCAGGAGCCTCGCCGGCACGAAGGAGCCGACCTCGATCTCGCGCTGGCCGGCGGCATGCGCCGCGCGGATCCATTCGCGCTTGTGCTCGGTGGGCAGGATGGTCGCGATGCTCTGCAGGCCGTCGCGCAGGCCGACTTCGCGAATGACGGCGGCGCGCGGCAGCCGCGGGTTGGGCATTGGCATGAGTTCTTGTCTCCAGGCGCATCGGCACGGGCGCCGATGTGATGCGTGGACTTTAGACATTCCGTATTGCTTGCAAAAGCGGTAATCTGGAACGCCCAACATTCCGAACTGGAACTTCATGCGCGACCTGGACCTCACCAGCCTGCGCCTCTTCGTCGCGGTCTGCGAAACCCGCAACATCGCCCGCGCCGGCGAGCAGCAGCACATCGTGGCCTCGGCGATCAGCAAGCGCCTGGCGCAGCTCGAGGACGTCGTGGGCGAGACGCTCTTCGAGCGCCGCCGCCGCGGCGTGACGCCGACCGCCGCCGGCGAGATCCTGCTGGAACACGCGCGTGCCATGCTCGCGAGCGCCGACCGGGTGGCGCGCGACATGGCCGACCATGGCCGCGGCGTGAAGGGACAGGTGCGCCTGCTGGCCAGCATGTCCTCGATCGCCGAGTTCCTGCCCGACGACATCGCGGACTTCCTCCAGACGCCGGCGCACCACGACATCCGCGTCGACATCGAAGAAGCCTTGAGCCGCGACTTGGTGCGCGCGTTGCGCGAAGGCTCGGCGCCGGTGGGCGTGTGCTGGGATGCGGCGGATCTCGAAGGGCTGCAGGCCTGGCCCTACCGGCGCGACCGGCTGGCCATCGTTGCGCATCCTTCGCACGCCATCGCGCGCCGGCGGCGCTGCAGCTTCGAAGAGACGCTGGCGTTCGATCACGTGGGCCTGCCCGCCTCCACCGCGGTCCACACCATGCTGGCGCGGGCGGCCGCGATCATCGGCCGGCCGCTCAGCTACCGCGCGGCGGTGTCGACCTTCGACGCGGCGCTGCGCTGCGTGCGCGCGAACCTCGGCATCGCCGTGGTGCCGCGCGAGGTGATCGATCCGCTCGCGGCCAGCTTCGGCCTGCGCGTGGTGCCGCTCTCCGACGCCTGGGCCGAGCGCCGCTTCGCGATCTGCTTTCGCAGCGAGGCCAACCTGTCGCCCGCCGCCAAGCTGCTGGTTGCGCATCTGCGCGACCGCGCCGCGGCGTCTGCGCTCAACGCTTCTTCCTGAGCATCGCGCCCGCGGCCGGCGGCCAGTAGCGCGCGTCGGCAAAGCGCGCCGCCAGAAAGTCGAGCATCGCGCGCAGCGCGGCCGGCATCTGGCGGCGTGAGCTGTAGACGCCGTAGACCCCCATCGTCTGGGGCCGCCAGTCGGGCAGGAGCGCGACCAGCCGGCCGCTTGCGATCAGCGGCGCGGCCGAGTACTCCGGCTGCATCGCGATGCCCGCGCCTTCGAGCACCGCCGTCAGCAGCACCGACGATTCGTTGGCGCTGAGATTGCCGCCCACCGGCACCGCGATCTGCCGGCCCTTGTGCTCGAACTGCCACAGGCTCTTGCCGAAGTACGAATAGGTCAGGCAGTTGTGAAGGGCAAGCTCCTGCGGCGCGCGCGGCGTGCCGTGCTCGGCAAGGTAGGCCGGCGTCGCGCACACCACCGAGCCGCAGCTTCCCAGCGGCCGCGCGATCAGGTTGGGATCGAGGTCGTTCGTGATGCGGATCGCGAGGTCGATGCGCTCTTCCACCAGGTTGACGGTGCGGTCGCTGATGTGCAGGTCGATGGCGGTTTGCGGATGGCGGCGCAGGAAGTCCGCCACGGCCGCGGCCAGCACGTCCTGCGCGATCGACTGGGCGCAGGTCAGGCGCAGCAGGCCTTGCGGCACATCGGCCTGCGCATCCACGGCAACCTGCATCTGCTCGGCGACCTCGAGCATCTGCCGGCAACGCGACAGGGTCTGCTCGCCTGCGGAAGTGAGGCTGATCCGCCGCGTCGTGCGATGCAGAAGGCGCGCGCCAGCCCATGTTTCCATGTGCGCGAGGTAGCGCGTGACCATGGCGCGCGACATGTCGAGCGCCTCGGCCGTGGCCGTCATGCTGGCGCGCTCGGCGACGTTCACGAACACTTTGGCGGCGGTGATGCGGTCCATGATTTGATCGATTCAAGCAACAAACATTTGCATCGTATGCGGTTTTTTGATCGGATTAGGAAACATAAGATTCCGTCCATTCCCACCCATCAGGCGCCACATGATTCGCAGAACCCTCCTCGCCGCAGGCATGGCCTCGCTCGCAGCCGTTCACACCCTGCCGGCCTCGGCCGCCGAAGCTGCATTGCAGCTCGAGGTCTACAACCCGGGCGACAAGGCCATCTTCCCGGTGTCCTCGGAAATCGTGAGCGGCCGCAACGAGGCCGTGCTGATCGACGCGCAGTTCCAGCGCAACGACGCCGAAGCCCTGGTGCAGAAGATCAAGGCCGGCGGCAAGAAGCTCAGCACCGTCTACATCAGCCACAGCGACCCCGACTTCTACTTCGGCCTGGACGTGATCAAGGCCGCCTTTCCCGACGCGAAGATCGTGGCCACGCCGCAAACGGTGGCGGCGATCAAGGCCTCGATGGACGGCAAGCTCGCGTACTGGACGCCGATCCTCAAGGACAACGCGCCCAAGGCGCTGGTGCTGCCCGAGCCGCTGGAAAGCGACACCATCCTGCTCGAAGGCCGCAAGCTCGAAGTGAAGGGCCTCCAGGGCCCGAGCCCGGCGCGCAGCTACGTCTGGATTCCTTCGCAGAAGACCGTGGCCGGCGGCGTGCCCGTGTTCCACAACACCCATGTGTGGGTGGCCGACACGCAGACGCCGGCCTCGCGCGAGGCTTGGCGCAAGACGCTCGACAGCATTGCAGCGCTCAAGCCCGTGACCGTGGTGCCGGGCCACTACCTGGGCGATGCGCCGAAGGGGCTGCAGGCCGTGAAGTTCACCGCCGGCTACCTGGAGACCTTCGAGCGCGAAGCCGCGAAGGCCAAGGATTCGGCAGAGCTCATCGCCGCCATGAAGAAGCACTACCCCGGCCTGGGTCAGCAGTCGTCGCTCGAGCTGAGCGCCAAGGTCATCAAGGGCGAGATGAAGTGGCCGGCGCAATGAGCCGCCGGGCCGTTCCCAAGGCGAATACCGTAGCGCGCAGCGCGGAGGTTGTTCAATGAGCGACAGCCCCATCCTGCACTACCTGTTCGACCCGCTGTGCGGCTGGTGCTACGCGGCCGCGCCGCTGGTCCAGGCGGCACGCACGGTGCCGGGCCTCGCGATCGCGCTGCACGGCGGCGGCATGATGACCGGCGCCAACCGCCGGCCGATCACGCCCCAGTGGCGCGACTACGTGATGCCGCACGACCGGCGCATCGCGCAACTCACGGGCCAGCCCTTCGGCGAGGCCTACTTCGAAGGGCTGCTGCGCGACACCACGGCGGTGATGGATTCCGAACCGCCGACCACAGCCATCCTCGCGGCCGAAGCGCTCGGCGGCCGCGGGCTCGATCTGCTCCAGCGCCTGCAGCGTGCCCACTACGTCGAGGGGCGCCGCATCGCCGACACGGCGGTGCTGCATGAACTCGCGATCGACATCGAGCTCGACGGCGACGCGTTTGCGGCCCTGTTCGCACAACAGGCGGGCGAAGGCACCCGGCAACACATCGCCGACAGCCGTGCGCTGCTGGCACGCGTCGCCGGCGGCGGCTTTCCGACCTTCGCGCTGGCGCGCGGCGACGGCCGCCTCGAACGCATCGACGCCAGCGCGTGGCTGGGCCGGCCCGAGGCCTGGCGAGAGCAGCTGGCGCAGATGACGCAGCAAGCAGCCTGAGCCCTCGACTTTTTCCGTTTTCGTTCAACCAGGAGTCATTTCATGAGCAACATCGCCATCCTCGGCATCACGGGCCGCGCCGGCTCGCGCATCGCTACCGAACTGCTGCAACGCGACCACACCGTCACCGGCATCGCGCGCAACACCGCGAAGGCCGAAGCCAAAGCGGGCCTCAGCCTCCAGCAGGCCGACGCCACGCAGCTCGACGCGCTAGTGCCGCTGCTGCGCGGCCACGACGCCGTGATCAGCTCAACCCACTTTGCGGGCGGCATCGATGCAGCAAGCGCCATCGCTGCCGCGAAGAAGGCCGGCGTGCCGCGCCTGCTGGTGGTCGGCGGCGCCGGCAGCCTCGAAGTAGCGCCCGGCAAGGCGCTGGTGGACACGCCCGAATTTCCCGCCATCTACAAGACGGAAGCGCTGGCGGGCCGTGCGTTTCTCGAGGCACTGCGCGCCGAAAAGGAGCTGGACTGGACCTTCATCTCGCCCTCCGCGTTCTTCGAGCCCGGCGAGCGCACCGGCAGCTACCGCCTCGGCGGCAACCAGTTGCTGGCCGACGCCAACGGCAAGAGCTGGATCTCGATGGAGGACTACGCGATCGCGATGGCCGACGAGATCGAAAATCCGGAGCATCCGCGTCAGCGGTTCACCGTGGGGTATTGACTAACCCCCAGGCTTGCTCGCTTCGCGTAGCCGCCAACCCCCTTCCAGGGGGCGCCGCCTGCGGCCCGGCGAAGCCGGTTCCGCGGCGGCTCCCGATGGGAGCGCGCCGCTAAGCCTCCAGCGTCATCTTCATGACGCGCATGCCCTCGTCGATCATCGCGCCGATCGCGCCTGCCGCCTCGTGCGGCAGCAGATCGGCGATCCAGACCATCCGGCTGCGCTGGTCGCCCTCGGCGAACACCTGCATCGATGCGTTGTAGTGCGTGAGCTGGCCGCCGGTCGCCGACCACGCCAGCCGGCGCGCGGCATCGTCGAGATCGACGATCGCCTCCCGCACCACCAGGCCGTTGCCGAAGGTGACGATGCGGGCCTCGCCCTTGCTCTCGAGCCGGCAGTCGGTCACGAAGCCCGGCACCAGGCGGTGGTGAATTTCGCCGATGTCGCGCACGACTTCCCAGATCTGCTCGGCGCTCGCCGCGACCTGTATTTCGCGTCGAATGGATGCCATGGACGTTCTCCTTTCAGTTGCATGCGAAGGATGTCTCATTCCAGAAACACCGCGGAACCGGCTCCGCCGGGCCGCTGGTGTTGCCCCCGGTGAGGGGGGTTGGCGGCCACACGAAGTGGGCAAGCCTGGGGGTGAGCCTCACCTCAGCAGTTGATCGACCAGGCGCTGGTCTTCGTCGTAGATCCAGCACTCGGCGAGCCGACCGTCGCGCACGCTGTATCGCAGCAGCCGCTCCAGCACATGCGTCGCGCCGTCGCGCTCGAACTGCTCGACCGCGACGATCACCCCGAAGTGCTCGCCCGCGAGCACGTCGCGGATGGACACAAGCCGCCGGTTCGTCTTCTCCTTCACCTGCTTGAGCAAGGCCAGGCAGGCCGCCTTGCCCTGGTGAACGCCAGCCAGCGGCCCGCCGCCGAAATAGTGGAAGACCACCTCGTCGTGGTAGCAGTCGAATATGGTCTTCAGATCGTTGGCCGCCCAGGCGTCTGCGTAGCGCCTGACAACCTCGCGCACCGCGCTTTCGGATGACGAGCTCATGAATCCTCCAGACGGATGAACCGATCCTAGGCGTGCAGGGCCAGGCGTTCTTGGAAAATCTTGCGGTCGCCGCGCGCCGCCTGCCTGAAGCGCCGCGGCGACACGCCGGCCGCGCGATGAAAGCTGCGCACGAAGTTCGAGAGATCGCTGAAGCCGACGTCGAGCGCCACCTCCGTGACCGGCCGCGCGCCCGTTGCCAGAAGTTGCGCGGCATGCCGAAGGCGCGTGCGCACCAGGTACTGGTGCGGCGTGACGCCGAGCACGCGCGAGAACAGGCGCAGGAAATGGAAGGAACTGAGGCCGACCTGCTGCGCTGCCTGGTCGAGATCGATCGCTTCGTGCGAGCGGGCCTCCAGCCAGAGCGCCGCCTCGACCGCCCGGCGCCGGTCGAGGGCAGTCACTTGAATCGCGCCGGGCTCGCGTTCACCGGCGAGTGCGACGAAGCGCGCGGTGAACAGCAGCGCGACCTCGTCGAGCCCGAGGTCGTTGCCGCCCTCGATCGCCGCCTGCGCCAGCTCTCCCAGCACCATCAGTTCAGGCAGCGGCGGCAAGCCGACGGTGCGCCAGATGCCGCGGCGTGAACCGATCTCGTCCATCAATTCCGGCGACAGATGAAAGGACAGGCACTCGTCGCCGCGCTGGTGGTGCTCGTGGGTGCAGACGTACTCGTCGCCCGAGCGGCCGACCAGCACCGAGCCGGCGACCATGTCGAACAAGCGGCCGCCGCAGCGGTAGCCGAAGCTGCCCTTGCGCACATACGAGACCGAGTTGTTGCAATGCAGTTCGGCAAACACCAGGTCGGATGGACCCGCGTCGCAGCGGTAGTCGATGACCGAGATCGAACCTTGGTGAAGCGCCTTCGTCGTGACCATGATCGAGCCAGTGTAGGCCCGATCATTGTTCAGCGCGCGACGCCCAGCAGCCGCTCCAGCACCTCGGGCTGCGTTCGCAGCGTGGCCGCGCGATCGGCATGCACCACCGTGCCGTGGTCGAGCACCACCGCCTCGTCGGAGATCGCGAGGATGGCCTGCGGATGCTGCTCGACGATGATCGCCGCCAGCCCTTCGTCCTGCGTGATGCGGCGGATCGCGCGCAGCAGCTCTTCGACGATGATCGGCGCCAGGCCTTCCAGGGGCTCATCGAGCAGCAACAGCCGCGGGTTGACCACCAGCGCGCGCCCCACCGCCAGCATCTGCTGTTCGCCGCCCGACAGCTGCGTGCCGAGATTGCTCTTGCGCTCGGCCAGGCGCGGGAACATCTCGTAGACGCGTTGCGGATTCCACTTGCCGGGTCGCTCGACTGCGCTCAGGTTCTCGTGCACCGTGAGCGACTTGAAGATATTGCGCTCCTGCGGCACCCAGCCGATGCCGGCCGCCGCGCGCTGGTGTGGCGAGAGCTTGTGCAGCGCCACGCCGCCGAGCGCGATGCTGCCGCCATGCTGGCGCGTCGCACCGGCCAGCGTATTGATCAGCGTGGTCTTGCCGGTGCCGTTGCGGCCCAGGAGCGCCAGGGTCTGGCCTTCGCCGAGGGTGAGCGCGATGTCGTGCAGGACCACGGCTTCGCCGTAGCCGGCACTGAGCTTCTCGATGCGCAGCAGCTCAGACATGGACAGCCCCCTGACCCAGATAGACCTCCTTGACCTTCGGATCGTTCGCGATCGTGTCGGGGTCACCCTCGGTGAGCAAGGCTCCGTTGACCAGCACCGTCATGCGGTCGGCAAAACTGAACACCAGGTCCATGTCGTGCTCGATCAGCAGCACCGACACGTCGGCCGGCAAGGCCGCCACGGTCTGCAGCAGCTCCTCGCGCTCGCCGGCCGGCACGCCGGCCACCGGCTCGTCGAGTAGCAGCACGCGCGGTTCGCAGGCCAGCGCGATCGCGATCTCGAGCAGGCGGCGCTTGCCGTAGGCCAGCTGCCGCGTCTGCTGCTGCGCAACGTCACCCAGATGAAACTGCTCCAGCAGCTGCGCAGCCCGCTCCGACACCCTGGACGAAGAGCCCAGCGGCCGCCACCACTGCGCGGCCAGCCCGGCCTGCTGCGAGATCACGAGCGCCAGCGTTTCCAGCGGCGTCATCGAGTCGAAGAGCTGGTTGATCTGGAAGGTGCGCACCATGCCGCGCGCCACGCGACGGTGCGGCGCCAGGCGCGTGATGTCCTCGCCCTCGAGCACGATGCGGCCGGCCGTGGGCGTGAGCACGCCCGTCAAGAGGTTGATCAGCGTGGTCTTGCCGGCGCCGTTGGGGCCAATCAGCGCGTGGCGCGCGCCGCGCTTCAGGTTCAGCGTCACGTTGTCGGTGGCCGTGATGCCGCCGAAGCGCATCACGAGGCCGGTGGCCGAGAGAACGATGTCGTTCATGGCTTGGCACTCCGGCGCGCGCCGAACCAGGTCCAGGGCTTCAACAAGCGGTCGCGTCCTACCAGCACCAGCAGCACCAGGATCAGCCCGATCCAGAACATCCAGTACTGCGGCGTCACCGCCGAGAGCCAGTTCTGCAGCAGCTTGAACACGATCGCACCCGTCACGCCGCCATAGAGCCAGCCGACGCCGCCGATCACCAGCATCAGCAGCACGTCGGCCGAGCGGTCGAAGGCCAGCACGTCGAGCGAGGCGAAGCCGGTGGTCTGCGCGAGCAGCGCACCCGCGGCGCCGGCGACCGCGGCGGCCACGGTATAGATCACCGCGATGCGCGAGATGACCGGAACGCCGATCGCCATCGCGCGCAGGCGGTTGTCGCGAATGGCCTTCAGCGTGGCACCGAAGGGCGAATGCACGATCCGCCGCATCAGCAGGAACAAGACCCCCATCACGGCCAGCGAGTACCAGGCCGCCGTGCGGCCGTAGAGATCGAACTCGAACAGTCCCAGCACCGGCCCCATCACCACGCCCTGCAGGCCGTCGGCGCCGCCGGTCAGCCAGTCGAGCTTGTTCGCAAGCTCGAGCAGCAGCAGCGCGGTGCCGAGCGTGACCATGAGCCGCGTGAGATCGCTGCCGCGCAAGATCGTGATGCTCGCCAGCGCGCCCAGCGCGGCGCAGAGCAGCACCGCAACGACCAGGCCCACCGTCGGATCGGGCATCACGAGCTTGGCGAACAGCGCGGCCGTGTAGGCGCCGAAACCGAAGAAGGCCGCATGCCCCAGCGAGACGATGCCGGTGTAGCCCAGGATCAGGTCGAGCGACATCGCGAACAACGCGACGATCGCGATCTCGTTGATCAGCAGCGCGTGCGACGGAAAAATACCCGGCAGCACGAAGGCCACGGCCCAGACCGCGAACTCCCACGGCCGCCAGCGCGCCTTCTGCACAAGCGACTTCTGGAAATCCATCACTTCCCTCCCCTGCGCGTGAACAGGCCCTGCGGCCGCCACATCAGGATCAGGATCATCAGCAGATAGACCGTGAAGGCGCCCATCTTCGGAATGAAATACTTGCCCGCCACGTCGGCAATGCCAAGCAGCAGCGCGGCCAGCAAGGGGCCGGTGATCGACGAGGTGCCGCCGACCGAGACCACGATCAGGAAATAGATCATGTACTTGAGCGGGAAGGTCGGGTCCATGCCGAGAATCTCGGCGCCGAGCGCGCCGCCCAGGCCCGCGAGCCCCGAGCCGACCGCGAAGGTCAAGAGGAACACCACGTTGACGTTGATGCCGAGCCCGGCCGCCACGCGCGGATCGTCCACCGCCGCGCGCAGCCGGCTGCCGAAGCGCGTCTTCGACAGGATGAGCTGCAGCACCACGGTGAGCACCGCGCACACGGCGATGATGAAGAGCCGGTAGTGCCCCATGCCCAGCAGCCACGGATCGGCCCCGATCTCGGTGCGGCCGCGCAGCCATTCGGGCAGGTGGATGTTCTGCTGCGAGGAGCCGACGAAGTAGTCGATGGCCGCCACCGCCATGAAGGCCAGGCCGATCGAAAACAGCACCTGGTCCAGGTGCGGCTTGCCGTACATCGGCCGGTAGAGCGTGCGTTCGAGCAGCGCGCCCGCCAGGCCGACGACGATGAAGGCAAGCGGCAGGCATGCCAGGAAGGGCAGGCCCAGCTTCTGCATCGCGAACACCGTGAGATAGCCGCCGGCCATCGCGAAGGCGCCGTGCGCGAGGTTGATGAAGTTCATCAGGCCCAGCGTCACGGCCAGGCCGACCGCGAGCACGAACAGCAGCATGCCGTAGGCGATGCCGTCGAAGAGGATGGTCAACATATCAAGCGGTCAAGCTGGGTAGCAACCGTTCGGGCTGAGCCTGTCGAAGCCTTCGACAAGCTCAGGCCGAACGGGGATCGGCCGAACGGTGGTGGACCGAACGGCGATTCATCACTTCGCCTTCCCTGGATCCTTCACCGCCTTGATCACGTCGAACTCCACGTTGTAGAGCTGTCCGTCCTTCTTCTCGACCTTGCGCAGATACACGTCCTGCACGATGTCGCGCGTCTGCGCGTCGATCAGCACCTGGCCGCGCGGGCTCTCGAAGATCTGGCCCTTCATCGCGGCGAGCAGCGCATCGCCGCCGCCCTGGCCCTTGGTGGTCTTGAGCGCCTCGTAGATCACGCGCATGCCGTCATAGCCGCCCATGGCCATGAAGTTGGGACGCATGTTCTTGTTGGCCTTCTGGAAGGCCTCGACGTACTTCTTGTTGAGCGCCGAGGGGTGCGCGGCCGAATAATGGTGCGTGGTGACCACGCCCAGCGCGCCCTCGCCCATGTCGTTGAGCTGGTCGTCGTCGGTCACGTCGCCGGTGGCGATCATCTTGATGCCGGCCTTGTCCATGCCGCGCTCGATGAACTGCTTCATCACCGCCGCGCCGGCACCCGAGGGCACGAAGACGAACAACGCATCGGGCTTGGCATCGCGCACCTTCTGCAGGAAAGGCGCGAAGTCGGGGTTGCGCAGCGGCACGCGCAGCGAATCGATCACCTTGCCGCCGTTGAGCTGGAAGCGCTCCTTGAAGTACTTCTCGGCGTCGTTGCCCGGGCCGTAGTCGGTGACCAGCGTGACGACCGACTTGATACCGTTCTTCGGTGCCCAGTCGCCCATCGCGACCGAGACCTGCGGCAGCGTGAAGCTGGTGCGCACGATGTAGGGCGAGGCCTCGGTGATGCTCGAGGTGGCCGCCGCCATCACCACCATCGGCGTCTTCGACTGGGTGGCGATGGGCGCGGTGGCCATGGCCGAGGGCGTGATGCCGAAGCCGGCCAGCACGTTGACCTTGTCGTTCACCACCAGTTCCTGCGCGAGGCGCTTGGTCACGTCGGGAAGGCTGGTGTCGTCCTTGACGATGAGCTCGATCTTCTTGCCCGCCACAGTGTCGCCGTTTTGCGCCATGTAGAGCCGGGCCGCGGCCTCGATCTGGCGGCCGGTGGTGGCCTGCTGGCCCGTCATCGGCAGCACCAGGCCGATCTTGAAAGTGTTGCCCTGGGCCTGGGCCAGCGGCATGGCCAGCGCAATGGCCGCAAGGCTCGCGGCCTGGACGAGGTGGCGACGTTGCATGGAAGTCTCCTTTTTGCTGAAAGCGGAATGCTGGCTATTGTGAACAAACGAAACTGCGATCGCGCCGAGGCAAACACCTAGCGCTGCGCTGGGGCTGCATGTTTCTGCGCGATTAGCCAACGGGGCGCGCGATGATCGCGCAAAGCCTTTCGGCGCTTCATGGACTTTCGGGACGCCATGCCGAATCGATGGTGATCGTTCCGACCGCGCGCGATACGCAGGCGCAGATGCGCTGGCCCTGCTCTTTCTCGTGCTCGCTCAGGAACACGTCGCGGTGGTCGATCTCGCCCTCGACCGCAAGCACGTCCATCGCGCACAGCCCGCATTCGCCGCGCCGGCAATCCCAGAGGGTCTGCACGCCGGCGGCTTCGAGCGCCTCGAGCAGGGTGCCGTCGGCCGGCACGGTGATCGCCAGGTCGTGGCGCGGAATGCGCACCTCGAAGGCCTGCGCCGCCAGCCGGCCGCTGCTGCCGAAGGTCTCGAAGCGCAAGTCGGCCGGCACGCGGCCGGCGGCGGCCCAGGCGCGCTTGACGGCTTCGAGCATCGGCACCGGCCCGCAGGTGTAGAGCTGGCCGCCGGCCGGCAGGGCCGCGATCTCGGCGGCGAAGTCGATCGGCGCGCTGCCGGTGTGGGCCTGCACGTTGGCGCCCAGCGCCTCCTGCAGCGTGGGCAGGTAGGCCAGTTCCTCGGCGCTGCGCGCCCCGTAGAGCATGCGCACACGCACGCCGTTGCGCTCGGCCAGCGCGCCCAGGCGCCGCGCCATGAAGACCAGCGGCGTGATGCCGATGCCGCCTGCCACCAGCAGGTAGCCCGGCGCCGTGGTGTCGAGGCCGAAGTGGCTCTGCGGCTCGGCGACGAGCAATCGGTCGCCGATCGCCAAGCGCCACATCGCGAGCGAACCGCCGCGGCCATCGTCCAGGCGCTTGACCGCGATGCGCCAGGAACGTTCGTCGGGCTCGCCGACGACCGAGTAGGAGCGCGTCTGCATGCGCCCCGAGCCCGGTGCGCCGACCAGCACCTGCACCTGCAGATGCGCGCCGGGCTCGTGCGTCGCGGCAATGCCCGACTCGGGCGTGATCTCGAACTCGCGCACGGTCGGCGTCAGGTCGCGCAGGGCAGTGATGCGCGCGGGCATCCAGTGGGTATCGCTTTTCATCAGGCTCTGCGGCGAATCAATTGCACGCCGGGCAAGGGGTGGTTCTGCGCGCCGTGCAGCGCCTCGCGCAGGTTGCGCTGCGCGAGGCGGCTGTGCTCGCGCATCAGCGCCTCGGCGCGCGAGCCTTCGCGGTTCTCGATCGCATCGAGCACCTGGCCGTGCTGGTCCTGCGCGATCAGCAGCATGTCGCGCGCGGCCGGCGAGTTCGCCTGCACCACCACGAAACCCGAGGGCGAAGCGAAAGGCAGGTTGATCACGCGTTCCAGCTGCTGCGCGATCAGCGGACTGCCCGCCATCTCGGACAGAAGCCGGTGGAACTGCTCGTTGAAAGTCACATAGCGCGAGAAGGCCGCATCGTCGAGCGCGGGCTCCTTCAGCAGTTCGTCGATGCGCTTCAGGCAGGCACGCGCCTCGCGCAGCACCACCGGCGCCGCGCCGCGCTCGGCCGCGAGCCGCGCCGACAGGCCTTCGAGCGTGCCGCGCAGCTCGATGGCGTCGGACACGTCGCGCTCGGAAAAAGTGCGCACCGCGTAGCCGCCGTTGGGCAGGGCTTCGAGCAGGCCTTCCTGCTCGAGCCGCATGAGCGCGCTGCGCACCGGCGTGCGCGACACCCCCAGCAGCTCGGAGATCGCCACCTCGGCGATGCGCGCGCCGCCGGGCAGCTCGCCGGCCAGCACCATCTCGCGCAGCCGCAACTGGGCCTTGACGGCTTGCGAGCTGCCGACTTCCGAAGGCTCGGTTGCGACGATGCTCACGTGCGCCCCCCCGCCGCTTCGGCCGCGGGCCGGATCGGAATGGCAGCTGTTCGCGGCCTTTCCTTCGCGATCATCTGGTCGATGAGCCGTCGCGCCCACATCGCGCCGGCGTCGATGTTGAGGTTGTAGAAGCTGTAGTCGGGCCGCTCGTCGATGGCGCGCTGCTGGGCTTCGAGCACCAGCTCGTCCTCGCGGAAGATGCCGGCCACGCCTTCGCGCAGCTCGTGCGTGAGGCGCTGCTCGCCGATGCAGTAGTTGCGCGCGAAAGCCCAGAAATAGAGGCAGCTCTTGTCGGTCTCGGGCGTGATGGTGTTGAGCACGTAGCCGTTGACGCCCTGGCTGCGGTCGCCCGCCGCGCCGCTGCCCGCCTCGGCCACGCCGACATCGATGTTGACGGTGCAGGGTCCCTCGAAGCGGATGATCTGCCAGCGGTCGACCTTGCCCTGGTAGCCGTGGGCATGCCGGATCTGCGCGGCCCAGAAGGGCGGCGCATCGATGTTCTCCATCCAGCGCGTGACGGTGGCCGAGCGGTCGCCGTGGGTCGCGACGAAGGGCGCCTCCGCCACCGCGCGGTTGCCGATCGAGGAGCCGTGCACGAAGGTCTCGTGCGTGAGGTCCATCAGGTTGTCGACCACCAGCCGGTAGTCGCAGGCCACGCGGATCATCTTGCCGTCGCCGGCCCAGGCCGGGTCGTCGTTCCAGTGCATGTCGGGCACCAGCGCCGGGTCGGCCTTGGCCGGATCGCCGGGCCAGACCCAGACGAAGCGGTGCTTCTCGACCGCCGGGTAGGCGCGCACGCAGGCCGACGGGTTCAGCGTCTCCTGGCTCGGCATGTGGGTGCAGCGACCCTGGCTGTTGTAGACCAGGCCGTGGTAGCCGCAGACCAGCTCGTCGCCATCGAGGCGGCCCATCGACAGCGGCATCAGCCGGTGCCAGCAGGCGTCTTCCAGCGCGGCGACCTGGCCGTCGGTGCGCCGATACAGCACCAGTTTCTGGTTGCAGACGGTGCGTGCCAGCAGCGCGTGCTTGAGCTCGACGTCGTAGGCGGCCGCGTACCAGGCGTTGAGTGGAAAAGGGCTTGAAGAGGTGCTCATGGGATACTCAATGTATACATTTTAACCGGTATTTCCAACACTTTTCGGGGCTAAAACGAGGGTAAATACCGACCCCACTGTATCCAACGCGGTCCATCGGCATGAGATTACGATCGACCGTACTTTTTCTGATTTCGACGGAGCACTCCATGTCCCAGCACGCCCGCCTGCCTGCCCGCTACGACCACGTCGGCAGCTTCCTGCGCCCCAAATACCTGCTCGAAGCCCGCGAGCAAAAAGCCAGGGGCGAGATCACGCCCGAACAGCTTCGCAGGGTCGAAGACAAGGCCATCACCGAGATCGTGAAGTTCCAGGAGGACATCGGCCTCAAGAGCATCACCGACGGCGAGTTCCGCCGCACCTACTTCCACATCGACTTCCTCGAGCAGCTCGGCGGCGTGAAGACCGACATCCCGGTCACCATCAAGAAGCCCGACGGCACCGAGGAGCTGGCACCGCCGGTGATGCGCGTCATCGACAAAGTGACGCACGCGAAGTGCATCCAGCTCGCGGACTTCGAGTACCTCAAGAGCCAGGTGTCGGCCGGCAACACGCCCAAGGTCACGATCCCCTCGCCCACCATGCTGCACTTCCGCGGCGGCCGCGCCGGCATCAGCAAGGTGGCCTACCCCGAACTCGACCCGGAGTTCTACGACGACGTGGCCAGGGCCTACGGCGACGAACTGCGCTCGCTGGCCGCGGCCGGGTGCACCTACGTGCAGATGGACGACACCAACCTCGCCTACCTGTGCGACGAGAAGATGCGCGAAGCCGCCCGCCAGCGCGGCGACGACCCCAACGAGCTGCCGCACCGCTACGCCGCCTTCATCAACAAGGTGGTGGCGCAGAAGCCCGAGGGCATGATCCTCGCGATGCACCTGTGCCGCGGCAACTTCAAGAGCACGCATGCGGCGGCCGGCAACTACGAGCCGGTGGCCGAGGCGCTGCTCAAGGAGATGGACCTCGACGCCTACTTCCTCGAGTATGACGACGCCCGCTCGGGCGACTTCCGGCCGCTGCGCTTCCTGCCCAAGGGCAAGACCGTGGTGCTGGGCCTGGTGACCACCAAGTTCGGCGAGATGGAAGACAAGGACGAGCTCAAGGCGCGCATCGAGGCAGCCGCCAAATACGTGCCGCTGGAGCAGCTCGCGCTCTCGCCGCAATGCGGATTCTCGAGCACGGTGCACGGCAACAACATCGCCGTCGAGGCGCAGCGCGCGAAGCTGCGGCTGGTCGTGGAAACCGCACAGGAGGTGTGGGGCTCCCTCTGAGGTGCACGCGAGGTGAAGTCGGGGCATGATCGCGCTCCATGAAGCTCTTCACCGGCCCCCTCAGCATGTTCGGCGCCAAGGCGCAGATCGCGGCGCTCGAAAAAGGCATCGCGATCGAAGCCGTGATGGTGCCCTTCGACCGCGACGACAACTACGAGCCCAGGCACCCCGAGGTGCTGCGCATCAACCCCAAGCGGCAGGTGCCGGTATTGATCGACGGCGAGGTCGAGATCTTCGACTCGACGCAGATCTTCGAGTACCTCGAAGACCGGGTGCCGGATCCGCCGCTGTGGCCGCGCGGCGTGGTCGAGCGGGCACGGGCGCGCCAGCTCGAGCACATGTCAGACGAGGTGTTCTTCCCGCACGTGATCAAGCTCATGGGCCTGCAGCACGACATGCAAAGCGAGGCCGCGGTGGCAGCCTGCGCCGCCTGCGCCCGTTTCTATGTGCAGATGGAACATCGGCTGGCGCACGGCGACCACCTCGCCGGCTCCTATTCGTTTGCCGACATCGCCTTCTACATGGCGCAGGTGTTCGCTGACCGCAAGGGCGCAGGCATGACCGGCGACACGCCACGCCTTCTGGTCTGGCGCGAACGCGTGGGTGCGCGGCCCGCGGTGCGCGAAGTGGTCGGCCCGATGATGAGGTTCCTGGCCTCGCAAGGACGCCCGGTGCCCCTGGCCCTCCAGTCGCACCTCGCGTGAACCGCATCGACGACCTGCTCGACTGGCTGCCCTCGCCGTCGCAGCATTTGCTGGTCGTCACCTTCGCGCTGCTCGTCTACGTGCTGACGACGCGCGCAAGGCGCGAGCAGCGCGCGCCCAGCACCGCCATTTCATGGGTGATGGGTCTCGTGCTGCTGCCCTACTTCATCCTGCCGATCTACCTGCTGTTCGGCCAGCGCAAGCTGCGGCCCGCGGGCTCGCCGCGGCCGCGGCGCTCGGTACCTGCCGGGCACTGGGCTGCCGACCTGGTCGAAAGCTTCGGCCTCGCGGCGCCCGGACCTTGCGCGGTGCGCTTCCATGCCGACGGCGGCGCCGCGCGCGATGCGCTGTGGGAAGTGATCGAGGGCGCGCGCACGCGCATCGACGTCTGCACCTTCATCATCGGCGACGACGCGCTCGGGCACGAGGCGATCAACCGGCTCTCGCGGCGCGCGCGCGAAGGCATCAAGGTGCGGGTGCTGCTCGACGGCTTCGGCGCCTTGTCGCTGCCGCGAAGCCACTTCGACACGCTGCGCGATGCCGGCGCCGAGGTGGCCGTGTTCCGCCCGATCTTCAGCCTGCGCCGCGCGGGTCCGCGCAACCTGCGCAACCACCGCAAGCTCACGATCGCCGACGACGGCTGGCTCTGGTCGGGCGGCCGCAACATGGCGGGCGAATACTTCCTCGGCAACCACGACTACCCGGTGGGCTGGCGCGACCTGTCCTTCGATTTGAAGGGCAGCGTGGCCACCGCGGCGGCGCGCCAGTTCGACCATGACTGGGCCTCGGTGCGCGGGCGCAAGCCGCGCGCCATCGCGGCCGCGGTGGCGCCGCCGGCTGGCGGCCTGGCGCAATTCCTGCCGAGCGGCCCCGACCAGACCGAAGACACGGCGCACGCGCTCCTGATCGACGCCTGCTTCCGCGCCGAGCACCGCGTGCTCGCGATCACGCCCTACTTCGTGCCCGGCGACGGCCTGCGCGATGCGCTGCGCCTGGCCGCGCGGCGCGGCGTGCAGGTCACGATCGCGATTCCCGCGCAGTCCAACCACCGGCTCGCCGATTTCGTGCGTGCCCGCGCCATGCGCGACCTGGCGCGCGCCGGCGTGATCTTCCGCATGCTGCCCTTCATGGCGCATGCCAAGGCGGTGGTGGTCGACGAAGAGCTCGCGCTGTGCGGCTCGATCAACCTCGACATGCGCAGCCTGCTCCTGAACCACGAGGCGGCGGTTGTGTTCTACGACCGCAACGAAATCGACTGGCTCGCGCAATGGATCGAGGCCATCGCCTCGGCCGGCGAGACCTACCGCGCGCGCCGTCCGGGCATCGTGCGCGACGTGGCCGAAGGACTGCTGCTGACCATCGCGTTCCAGCTCTAGGTCTTGTTGGTGTAGCTGGCGTTGCCAAGTCCGGTGCCGATGGTCAGCATCGCCCAGCGCTTCACGTCGCGCATGAAAGGCAATTCGCTCAGGCCCTGCACCACGGCATCGTTGTGCATCAGAACCAGGGCGGGCTCGCCGCCGATCGTCGGAATTTTTTTGCCCAGCTCGGTCGGCAGATGGAAGTGTTCGCTCTCCCAGTCGCCCGGCAGGTTCTGCGCGCCGCGCGCGATCGAGCCATCCTTGCGGATCAGGCCCGGGCAGCCGATGCCGATGAAGGGCGCCAGGCGGATGCCCTTCTTCGTGGCGTAGCGGATCTGATCGTGGAGCATGTCCACCAGGCGCTCGACCAGCACCTTGCGCGCCGGGGCGTCGTCCGCATGGCGCCACTTTTCGCGCCGCAGCACCTTCGCCTTCGACAGGTCCTTGGCGCGCTTGCGGCGCATCTTGACGATGCCGCAGCGCACGTTGGTGCCGCCGATGTCGATCGCGAGGATCGCGTCACGGCCTTTCAGCAGCGGCGGCGGTGCCAGGTGCAACCAGCCGAGCAATCCGCCGTCGTCGGTTTCGTGGCCGATGCGGCCCAATTGCACGTCGATGCCCATGCCCTGGAGGATGGCCGCCGCCTGCAGCACCGCGCGCTCGCCGACGTCGCTCTCCGGGAAGCCGCCGCCGATCACGATGCGCTCCACGCCCTGCCATGACGGCTGGCGCAGGAAGCGTTCGATGACCCAGGCCAGCTCCTCGGCGAATTCCTCGATGGCGCCATGAACCATGTCGGCGGCCTCGGAGGTCTGGCCGGCTTTGAGCGTGGCGTCCAGCGTGCTCTTGGGCAGGTCCTTCGAATGCTTGGCGCCCAACGGGTCCCTGCCCCTCTTCCGGCGGCGCCGTCGCCAGCGCTCCAGCAGTTCCCTGAACGCCGTCTGGCTGGCCTGGTCGCCGATGAAGCCGTCCTTGTCGCGCAACTGGAGGCTGTAGCCCTCGACCAGCACCGTAGGCAGTTCTCGCGCGCCATGGATCTCGGGTGGGGGAAGCGAAGCCTTTTTTTTTCTCTTGTGGGATGCCATTGCGTCTTTCACAAAAATTCAGTCGGCCGTGGTCTCGAGGATCAGGCGCGCGGTTTCCTCCGGCGCGTCCCAATGCGGAAAGTGGCCGCAGCGCTCGAACCAGTGCAGGCGCGCGTCGGGAAAAAGCCGCTGCGCCCGCGCGGCTTGCTGCGGAAAACAGACGCGGTCCATGCGGCCCCAGCCGATCACAAGCGGCTTGCGCATGCTGCCGATGGTCGCGCCTTGCGGCGGCGCACCGCGCACGAGATCGCGCAACACCAGGTTGAAGGACCGCGCAGCAGCACAGCTGCGCATTTCCTCGAGCACAAGCGACGGCGCCAGCATGGCCGACTGCGCCGAAAACTGCGTGAGAAGAAGCCTGCGCGACCATTCGTGCGCGGTGATCGTGGGCATCGCGAACTGCAGCGCACGCACCAGCCGCACCGAGAGCCAGATCGAAGCGTGGAAGACCTGGCGCTCCCAGCCCGCCCAGAATCCGCCGGGGTTGAGCGAGATGACGCAACCCAGCACACCGCCGCGGCGCGCCAGTTCGAGCACCAGGCGCGCGCCCATCGAACTGCCGACGGCGTCGGTGCCGATCAGGTCGTGCTCGCGCAGAAACTCCGTGATGGCATTGGCCAGGGTCTGCAAGGAGACTTCTCCTGCCAGCGGCGGGCTCTTGCCGAAACCGGGCAGGTCGATCGCGACCACCGCGCGCTTGGCAGCCAGCGGCTCCATGATGGTTTGCCACGAGCGCCAGCTGCTGCCAAGCCCATGAACGAGCAGCAGGGGCTTTCCTTGACCGCGTCGGACGTAATTGATCAGCACCGATTCAGCTTGCGTTCATCTGGTGCGGCGCAGCATCAGCCCCGCACACCAGCTGCTGTAGGAAACCGGCCTGTCACGCCGATACACTGCGCTCGATGCATCCCTCGCGCCGTGCGTGGCTGACCGCCTTGTCCTGCCTGGGCCTGCTGCTCTGCGCGGCCTCGTCCTCGCACGCGCAGGAGGGAAGCCTGCGCGTCGGCTCCAAGCGCTTCACCGAGTCGTACATCCTGGCGGAAGTGCTGGCGCAGACCGCATCGCCTCATACGGCGAGCCCGCCCGTGGTGCGGCAGGGCCTGGGCAACACGGCCATCGTCTACGAAGCCCTGCGCTCGGGCGGCATCGATCTCTACACCGAATACACCGGCACCATCGGTCTGGAGATCCTCAAGAACCCGCAGCCGATGACGCGCGAGGCCATGAACGCCGCGCTCGCGCCGCTCGGGCTCGGCGCCGCCATCCCGCTGGGCTTCAACGACGGCTATGCGCTCGCGATGCGCGCGGCCGATGCGGACCGGCTCGGCGTGCGCAGCCTGAGCGACCTGGCACGCCACCCTGAACTGCGGCTCGGGCTCTCGAACGAATTCATCGGCCGTGCCGATGGCTGGCAGGGCCTGGCCGCGCGCTACGGCTTCGGCCAGAAGCCGACCGGCCTGGACCACGGCCTGGCCTACGACGCGATCGCAGCCAAACAGATCGACGTGATCGACATCTACACCACCGACGCCAAGATCGACCACCTCGGCCTGCGCGTGCTGGAAGACGACCGCCGCTATTTCCCGCGCTACGACGCGGTGCTGCTGTATCGCCTGGACGTGCCCACGCGCTTTCCGCAGGCCTGGGCCGCGCTGCAGAAGCTCGAAGGCCGCATCGACGAGCGCGCGATGATCGCGATGAACGCGCGCGCCGAACTGCAGGGCGTGGCTTTCGACGTGATCGCGCGCGACTTCCTGGCGCAGGGCAAGCACAGCGGGCCGGCGGGCGCCGAGAGCGCCGCGCGGGGCTTTGCCGCCAAGCTCTTCGGCCCCGACCTCGGCCGGCTGGCACGGCAGCATCTGCTGCTGGTGGCGGTCTCGGTCGGGCTCGCGATCCTGATCGCGGTGCCCTTGGGCATCCTCGTGTTTCCGCACCTGCGCTTGCGCGCCGTGGTGCTCGGCCTCACGGGCTTGCTGCAGACCGTGCCATCGCTCGCGATGCTGGCGGTGCTGATCTCGCTGATCGGCGCGATCGGCACCCTGCCGGCGCTGATCGCGCTCACGCTTTATTCGCTGCTGCCGATCATGCGCAACACGGTGACCGGGCTGGCCGAGGTGCCTGTGGGCCTGCGACAGGCTGGCACGGCGCTCGGGATGACCGGCAGGCAGAGCCTGCGGCTGGTGCTGTTGCCACTGTCGCTGCCGACGCTCTTGGCCGGTGTACGGACGGCAACGACGATCGCGATCGGGACGGCGACCATCGCGGCCTTCATCGGAGCCGGAGGCTTTGGAGAACGCATCGTGACCGGCCTTGCGCTCAACGACCGCGAGTTGCTGGTTGCGGGCGCGGTGCCGGCGGCGGTGCTGGCGCTGTTGAGCGAGGGGGTGTTCGAGCTGATCGAATACTGGCTGCGAAGGGGGCAACGACGCGCTTCATCTTGAGGCCTGGAGCCGGGGCGAACTCCCGGCTCCGGCGCCTCTAACCCCAACCCTCTCCCGGAGGGAGAGGGAGCAAGACAAGACGCTCAAGCCAGCGTGTAGGCCGTCTTCACCACGGTAAAGAACTCCTGCGCATAGCGCCCCTGCTCCCGCGGCCCATAGCTCGACCCCTTGCGCCCGCCGAAGGGCACGTGATAGTCCACCCCCGCGGTCGGCAGGTTCACCATTACCATGCCCGCCTGGCTGTGGCGCTTGAAGTGCGTCGCGTACTTCAGGCTCGTGGTCGCGATGCCCGCCGACAGGCCGAACTCGGTGTCGTTGGCGGTGGCCAGCGCCTCCTCGTAGTTCTTCACCCGGATCACGCTCGCCACCGGCCCGAAGATCTCTTCCTTGTTGATGCGCATCGACGCCACCGATTCGCTGAAGAGCGCCGGCGACATGTAGTAGCCCTCGGTGTCCAGCTTCAGCCGCTCGCCGCCCGCGGCCAGCGTGGCGCCCTCGCCCTGGCCGATCTCGATGTAGTTCAGGTCCTGCTGCAGCTGGCTCTCGCTGGAGACCGGGCCGATATCGGTGCCCTGCGCCAGCGCGTCGCCGACCTTGATCTTCGCCATTCGCGCCTTCATCGCCTCGATGAACTTCGGATAGATGCCCTCGGTCACGATCAGCCGGCTGGACGCGGTGCAGCGCTGGCCGGTCGAATAGAAGGCACTCTGCACGCTGAGCTCGACGGCCTGATTGAGGTCGGCATCGTCCAGCACCACCTGCGGGTTCTTGCCACCCATCTCGAGCTGCACCTTCTTGTGCTTCGTCGCGCACTGCACCGCGATGTTGCGGCCGACGCCCACCGAGCCGGTGAAGCTGATGGCATGGATGCCGGGATGGTCGACCAGGGCGTTGCCGATCACGCTGCCGCGACCCATCACGAGGTTGAACACGCCGGGCGGAATGCCCGAGCGGCTGATGATCTCGGCCAGCGCCCAGGCGCAGCCGGGCACCAGGTCGGCGGGCTTGAGCACCACGCAATTGCCGAAAGCCAGCGCCGGCGCGATCTTCCAGGCAGGGATCGCAATCGGGAAGTTCCACGGCGTGATGAGGCCGACCACGCCCACGGGCTCGCGCGTGATCTCGACGCCGATGCCGGGGCGCACCGACGGAATGACTTCGCCCGAGAGGCGCAGGCATTCGCCGGCGAAGAACTTGAAGATGTGGCCGGCGCGCGTGGCTTCGCCGATGCCTTCGGGCTTGGTCTTGCCCTCCTCGCGCGCGAGGAGGGTGCCGAGTTCTTCCTTGCGCGCCAGGATCTCGTTGCCGATCTTGTCGAGCGCATCGCTGCGCGCCTGGATGCTGCCGGTGGACCAGGCCGGGAAGGCCGCGGTGGCTGCCGCGACGGCCGCATCCACCTGGGCGGCATCGCCCTGGGCATATTGCCCGAGCACGTCGCCCAGGTTGCTCGGATTGGTATTCGGGCTGTAGCTGGCGCCGGCGCGCCATTCGCCGTTGATCAGGTTGTCGAAGTTCTGCATGGCAGTTCCTTGGAGGTCGGTCGGAAAAAAAAATGAAGGGCCGCAAGAGCGGCCCCGCGCAGTGGGGAACTCTACGCTCCCTGCAACGAGCGCACTCGGAAACGGCCTATTGCGGGCCGAGCTTGTCGATCAGCGCCGCCAGCGCGTCGTACTCCTCGAGCTTGAGCTCGGTGAGCGGCGTGCGCACCGGGCCGGCGTCGTGTCCCACGATCCTGGCGCCGGCCTTCACGATGCTCACCGCGTAGCCGTGGCCCTTGTTGCGGATCTCCAGGTAGGGCATGAAGAACTCCTTGAGCAGGCGGTGCTGCGTGGCCATGTCGTCGTCGGCCACCGCCTTGTAGAAGTCCATCGCGGTCTTCGGGATGAAATTGAACACCGCCGAGGAATACACCGGTGTGCCCAGCGCCTTGTAGGCCGCCGCATAGACCTCGGCCGTCGGCAGGCCACCGAGGTAGGCGAAGCGGTCGCCCATGCGCAGGTGGATCGAGCTCATGAGCTCGATGTCGCCGATGCCGTCCTTGAAGCCCACGAGATTGGGGCAGCGCGCGGCCAGCTTCTCGAGCGTGGCCGGGTAGAGCTTGCTCTGGCCGCGGTTGTAGACGATGACGCCGAACTTCACGCTCTTGCACACGGCTTCCACGTGCGCGGCCAGCCCTTCCTGGCCGGCTTCGGTCAGGTAGTGCGGCAAGAGCAGGATGCCGTGGGCGCCGGCCTTCTCGGCCGCCTGCGCGCACTGGATCGCGAAGCGCGTGGGGCCGCCGGCGCCCGCGATGATCGGCACCTTGCCGCGGCAGGTGTCGACCGCGGTGCGGATGATCTGGGGATATTCGTCGGCGGTCAGCGAGAAGAACTCGCCGGTGCCGCCGGCCGCGAACAGCGCGCTCGCGCCGTAGGGCGCCAGCCATTCGAGGCGCTCGATGTACCCCTTCTTGTGGAAGTTGCCTTCGGCGTCGAAGTCGGTCAACGGGAAGGACAGCAGGCCGGAGCCCATGATGGATTTGAGTTCTTGCGGATTCATGCGATTGAAGTGAAGAAAGAAAAAGATGAGTCCTCAGCTCCGTTCGCCCTGAGCTTGTCGAAGGGCCCCTCGTCCTTGCTCAGGACAGGCTTCGACAAGCTCAGCCCGAACGGCCGGGATAGTTGCTCTAGTCCAGCTTGATCTGGGCCGCATCGACGACCTTGGCCCAGCGCGCGCGTTCCTTGTTGAAGAACTGCTCCTGCTCGGTCGGCGCCATGGTCACAACCTCGGCACCCTGCCCGGCCAGGCGCGAGCGGATGTCGGGCGAACGGATGATCGACACCAGTTCCTTGTTGAGGCGCTGGATCACCGCCTCGGGCGTGCCGCGCGGCGCCAGCATGCCTTGCCAGGTACCGGAGTCGAAGCCGGGCACGCCCTGCTCGGCAATGGTCGGCACATCGCCGATCAGCGGCATGCGCGTGGACTTGGAGACGCCGAGGATCTTGAGCTTGCCGCTCTGCACATGCGGCAGCGTCGCGAGCATGCCGTTCATCAGCACCTGGGTCTGGCCGCCCACCGTGTCCTGGATGGCCTGCACGCCGCCCTTGTAGGGCACATACTGCCAGCGCGCGCCGCTGGCGCGTTCGAGCGCCACGCCGGCGAGGTGCGGCGCGCTGCCGGTGGCGGTGACGGCGAAGTTCAGGTCGGACTTCTTCGACAGCGCGACCAGTTCCTTGAGGTTGCTCACCGGCACCGACGGATGCACAACCAGCAGGTGCGGCGAATAGGCCAGCATGGTCACGCCGCGCAGGTCCTTCGACGGGTCGAACGGCAGCTTGGTGTAGACCGACGGGCTGATCGCGAGCGCGCCGACGTCGCACAAGAGCAGCGTGTAGCCGTCGGGCGACGCCTTGGACACCAGGTCGGCGCCGAGGTTGCCGTTGGCACCGGCGCGGTTCTCCACGATGACCGATTGCTTGAGCGCTTCCGACAGCGGCTGGCTGATCGAGCGCGCGATGATGTCGGACGACCCGCCGGGCGGATACGGCACCACGATGCGGATGGGTTTGGCGGGCCAGGCGTCGGCAGCCTGTGCGCCGCTTGCGGCCAGCAGCCCGGTGCCGAGTGCGCCGAGCACGAGATCGCGTCGATTCATGGTCATGTCTTGTGTCTCCTGAGGATGGGAATGGGCGACTGCCGCGCAGGCACGCACATGCATGCGGCTTCGGGCTTGGTCATCAGTCATCGTACAACTAGTTGGGCGCCCTGTCCAGTCCTGCGCGCCGGCCGCTCAGGCCGGCGGCGTGCTATCGGCCGGATTGCCAGGCGGCGCGGCTTCGGCAGCGGCGCTCTTGGCCGCTTCCTGCGCGATCCGCAGCCGCTCGCGGCTGTTGGTCAGGTGGATGCGCATGGCCGCGCGCGCCGACTCCGGGTCGCGCCGCGCGATGGCGGCGTAGATCTCTTCATGCTCGCGGTTCACGCGGCTCAGGTATTCGCCGCGCCGGTCGTGGTTGCGGATGGCGGTGATGCGCGTGCGTGGAATGATCGTGGTGCCCAGGTGGCTCATGATGTCCGCGAAGTACGGGTTGCCGGTGGCCTGCGCGATCTGCAGATGGAAACGGAAGTCGGGCGCCACCGTGTCCCCCGCCACCGCCACGTTGCGCTCGAAATCGTCGAGCGCCTCGCGCATCGCGGCCAGCTGCTCGTCGGTGCGGCGCGTCGCGGCCAGGCCGGCGGATTCGGTCTCCAGGCTGATGCGCAGCTCGAGCACCGCGAGCACGTCGACCGAGGTCGCGATGTCCGAGGCATCGAGCCGGAACATGCCCGCGGCCTTGGGCTGCAGCACGAAGGTGCCGATGCCGTGGTGCGTCTCCACCAGCCCGCCCGCCTGCAGCTTCGAGAGCGCCTCGCGCACCACCGTGCGGCTCACGCCGTAGGCCTGCATGATGGCCGACTCGGTCGGCAGTTTGTCGCCCGGCTTGAGCTGCTGGCTGCGGATCTTCTCGCCCAGATCGTCGACCAGGCCATGGGCCAAACCGCGCCCGCGGCGGCGCGGGCTGCCGGTGAAGGTGGCGGCTTCGGCGCTAGCGATTGACCCCGTTGACAGGTTCGTCATGCGGTGATGATAATCGTCATCTCGTTGTACGACAACCGATAACTTACCAGCAGAGACAAACAAGAGATGAGCGAGATTTCCAAAGCCAATCCGCCCCGCGTGGCCCGGCTGCTTCTGACGGGCGCCGCCGGCGGCCTGGGCAAGGTGCTGCGCGAACGGCTGCGTCCTTATGCGGATGTGCTGCGCGTCTCCGACATCGCGGCGCTCGCGCCGGCCGAGGGCAAGCACGAGGAAGTCGTGCCCTGCGATCTGGCCGACAAGGCCGCGGTCGATGCGCTGATCGCCGGCTGCGACGCGATCGTGCACCTGGGCGGCGTCTCGGTCGAACGCCCTTTCGAGGAAATCCTCGAAGCCAACATCAAGGGCATCTTCCATCTCTATGAAGGCGCGCGCCGACATGGCGTGAAGCGCGTGGTGTTCGCGAGTTCGAACCATGTGATCGGCTTCTACAAGCAGAGCGAAACGATCGACGCCCACGCCGCGCGCCGGCCCGACGGCTACTACGGCCTGTCCAAATCCTTCGGCGAAGACGTGGCGCAGTTCTACTTCGACCGTTGGGGCATCGAGACCGTGAGCATCCGCATCGGCTCCTCCTTCCCCGAGCCGGCCAACCGCCGCATGATGAGCACCTGGCTCAGCTACCGCGACCTGACGACGCTGGTCGAGAGGTCACTCTTCACGCCCTCCGTGGGCCATACCTTGGTCTACGGCGTGTCGGCCAACCGCGATGTCTGGTGGGACAACAGCGCGGCCGCGCACCTGGGCTTCCAGCCGCAGGACAGCTCGGAAGTCTTCCGCGCCAAGATCGAGGCGCAGCCGCCCGTGGCACCGACCGACCCGAACGCCATCTACCAGGGCGGCGCCTTTACCGCCCAGGGCCCCTTCGGCGATTGAAGGCCATGTCCAGCAAAGCCGAGCTCGTGGTCGATGCTCGCTGCGGCACGGGCGAGAGCCCTGTGTGGTCGGCGGCTGACGAAGCGCTCTATTGGGTCGACATCCCGGGTCGGGCGCTGCACCGCTGGTCGGCGGCCGGCCATGTGAAGTGGATCGGTGAGGAGATGCTGGCCTGCGTCGCGCCGCGCGCCGATGTGCCGGGCGCCTGGATCGCGGGCATGGAAAGCGGCCTGTTCTCGATTGCAGCGCAGGACGACGGCACGCTCGCCGCGACGCGGCTCGCCCAGGTGGAGCACGCCCTGCCCGGCATGCGCTTCAACGACGGCCGCTGCGACCGCCAGGGCCGCTTCTGGGCCGGCACCATGCTGATGGACATGGCAGCCGGCTCGCGCGTCGGGCACCTCTATCGCTATGACAAAGGCGCCGAAGCACCCACCGTGCAACTCGACGACCTGATCGTGCCCAACGGCCTGGCCTTCAGCCCCGACGGCCGCACGATGTACCTCTCCGATTCGCACCCGAGCGTGCAGACCATCTGGGCCTTCGACTACGACACGGCCAGCGGCACGCCCACGAACCGCCGCGTCTTCATCGATATGAAGCCGCTGCCCGGCCGGCCCGACGGCGCCGCGGTCGACGCCGACGGCTGCTACTGGATCTGCGGCAACGACGCCGGCCTGGTGCACCGCTTCACGCCCGCAGGCAGGCTCGACCGCTCGCTCGAAGTGCCGGTGAAGAAGCCCGCGATGTGCGCCTTCGGCGGCCCGAAGCTCGACACGCTGTTCGTGACCTCGATCCGCCCGGGCGGCGATCTCTCCGAGCAGCCGCTCGCCGGCGGCCTGTTCGCGCTGCGCCCCGGCACCCAAGGCATCGCGGAGCCCGCGTTCGGCACCTGACAACGTTCAATTTCCATAAACCACCACCAAAGAGGAAGACAAATGACATACACCCGCACCCTGATCGCCCTGGCGGCCGCCGCCTTGGGCGTGGCCGCGCACGCCGTCGAATTCCGTTCGGCCGATGTGCACAACAGCGACGACTACCCGACCGTGGCCGCGGTCAAGTACATGAGCGAGCTGCTCGACAAGCGCAGCAACGGCAAATACAAGATCAAGGTCTTCAACAAGGGCGCGCTGGGGACCGAAAAGGAAACCATCGACCAGGTGAAGATCGGCGCGCTGGAGATGACCCGCGTCAACATCAGCCCGCTGAACTCGCTGTGCGCCAAGACGCTGGTGCCGACAATGCCCTTCCTGTTCGACTCGATCGCCCACATGCGCAAGTCGCTCGACGGCCCGGCCGGCGAGGAGATCCTGAAGAGCTGCGAGCCCGAGGGCCTGGTCGGCCTGGCCTTCTACGACAGCGGCGCGCGCTCGATCTACGCCAAGAAGCCGGTGAAGTCGCTGGCCGACACCAAGGGCATGAAGATCCGCGTGCAGCAATCCGACCTGTGGGTGTCGCTGATCAACGCCATGGGCGCCAATGCCACGCCGGTGCCGATCGGCGAGGTCTACACCGGCCTCAAGACCGGGCTGATCGACGCCGCGGAGAACAACATCCCGTCCTATGACGGCTTCAAGCACTACGAGGCCGTCAAGTTCTATTCGCGCACCGAGCATTCGATGGCGCCCGAGATGCTGGTGATGTCCAAAGCCGTCTATGACAAGCTGCCCAAGGCCGAGCAGGACATGTTCCGCGCCGCGGCCAAGGAATCGGTCGCGTTCCAGCGCAAGAAGTGGGACGAGCAGGAGGCCAAGTCGCTCGAGGTGGTCACCAAGGGCGGCGCCACCATCGTGTCCGACGTCGACAAGGCCTCGTTCCGCGCCGCCATGGCACCGGTGTACGCCAAGTTCATCTCCACGCCGGACCTGCAGCGCCTGGTCAAGGCGATCCAGGACAACAAGTGATCGACGGGCCGGCCGAATCCGAAACCTCGCGCCCGCCCTCGCGCCATGCGTACTCGCGCGTGTGCGCGCTGCTGTCCAAGGCCAGCCTGATGCTGGCGGTGGTGCTGCTGATCGCCATCATCGTGTGCGTGCAGTACCAGGTGGTCGGGCGCTACCTCTTCAACGACACGCCGGTCTGGGCCGAGGGCCTCGCGCTGCAGCTGGTGCTGTACGTCACCGCGCTGGGCGTGGCGGTCGGCGTGCGCGATGCCGGCCACATCGGCCTGGATTCGCTGGTCGCCCTGTTGCCGGAGTCGCTGCGCCTCAAGATCGAGATCCTGATCCACGCGCTGGTGGCGCTGTTCGGCGCCATCATGGTTTCCAGCGGCTGGCTCTGGACCCGGCTCAAGTGGAGCGACATCAAGCCCATGCTGGGCATTCCGGTGGGCATGGACTACCTGGCGCTCGTGATCGCGGGCATGTTGATCGTTCTGTTTTCGGTTGAACACATCGTGGCACTGCTGCGTGACGAGGAAGTGGTGCCGGCGTGGAATTGATTGTTCTCTCTCTTAGTTTTCTCGCGCTGCTGGTCCTCGGCGTGCCGGTCGCGTTCTCGATCGGCCTCGCCTCGGTCGCCACCGTGCTCTACGCCGGTCTGCCGGTGGCGGTGGTGTTCCAGAAGATGGTCGGCGGGATGCAGATCTTCTCGTTCCTGGCCATCCCCTTCTTCGTGTTCGCCGGCGAGCTGATGCTCTACGGCGGCATCGCGCAACGCATCGTGCGCTTTGCCAACAGCCTGATCGGCCATGTGCGCGGCGGGCTCGGCATGAGCAACGTGATCGGCTGCACGCTGTTCGGCGGCGTGGCGGGCTCGCCGGTGGCCGACGTGTCGGCCATGGGCTCGGTGATGATCCCGCTGATGAAGCGCGAGGGCTACGACGCGGACTATGCGGTCAACGTCACCACGCACGCGGCGCTGGTCGGCGCGCTGATGCCGACCTCGCACAACCTCATCATCTTCACACTGGCCACCACCGGCATCGCCTCGGTCAGCGTGCTGAGCCTGATCCTGGCGGGGATGATTCCGGCGCTGATCCTGACGCTGTGCAATCTGGGGGCGGCGTATTACGTGGCGATCAAGCGCGGCTACCCGATCCGCGGCGCTTTCCCCGGCTGGGGCGAGGTGCTGGCGGCCTTCATCGGCGCGCTGCCCGGGCTGCTGATCGTCGCGATCATCCTCGTCGGCATCCTGTCGGGGGTGTTCACCGCCACCGAGTCGGCAGCCACCGCCGTGCTGTGGGCGCTGGGCGTCACGGTGCTGGTGTACCGGTCGCTCAGCTGGCAGGATTTTCTGAAGGCCTGCGCCAAGGCCTGCAAGACCACCGGCGTGGTGCTGCTGCTGATCGGCATCTCCTCGGCCTTCGGCTACTTCATGGCGCTGTACGAGGTGCCGCAGAAAACCGGCGAACTGATGACCTCGGTCTCGAGCAGCCCGTGGGTCATCTTCCTGATGATCAACGTGCTGCTGTTCGTGCTGGGCACCTTCCTCGACATGGCCGCCACGATCCTGATCTGCACGCCGATCTTCCTGCCGATCGCGATGCAGTTCGGCATGAGCCCGGTACAGTTCGGCATCGTCATGCTGATCAACTGCGCGCTCGGCCTGAACACGCCGCCGGTCGGCACCACGCAGTTCATCGGCTGCGCCATCGGGGGGGTGTCGGTCGGGCAGGTGATGCGATCGATCTGGCCCTTCTACGGGGCGCTGCTGGTGTGCCTGATGCTCGTGACCTACGTGCCGGCCTTCTCCCTGTGGCTGCCCGAGCTCTTCTCCGCACCCAAATGAGCGAACCCCTCTACATCACCATGCACGAGCGCGACAACGTCGCGATCGTGGCCAACGACGGCGGGCTGCCTGCCGGCACCGTGTTCCCCTCGGGCCTGGCGCTGGTCGAGAAGGTGCCGCAGGCGCACAAGGTGGCGCTGGTCGACATTCCCGAAGGCGGCGAGGTGCGGCGCTACGACGTCGTGATCGGCTATGCGCTGAAGCCCATCGCCGCCGGCAGCTGGGTGCACGAGCGGCTCTTGAAGATGCCCGCCGCACGGGAGCTCGAAGGCCTGCCGATCGCCACCGTCAAGCCGCCGCCGCAGGCGCCGCTCGAGGGCTACACCTTCGAGGGCTACCGCAATCCCGACGGCTCGGTCGGATCCCGAAACATCCTGGCCATCACCCAGACCGTGCAGTGCGTGGCCGGCGTGACCGAGTTCGCCGTGCAGCGCATCAAGGCCGAGCTGCTGCCGAAGTTTCCGAACGTCGACGACGTGGTGGCGCTGGAGCACGGCTATGGCTGCGGCGTTGCGATCGATGCGCCCGACGCGATCATTCCGATCCGCACGCTGCGCAACATCAGCCTCAACCCCAACTTCGGCGGCGAGGTGATGGTGGTGAGCCTGGGCTGCGAGAAGCTGCAGCCCGAGCGCCTGATGCCGCCCGGCACGATTCCCTTGATCGACGAACGCAACGTGGCCGACGTCGGCGCCAGCGCGGAGACCGGGCTGGACGTGGTGTGCCTGCAGGACGAGGCGCACATCGGCTTCATGTCGATGGTCGATTCGATCCTGCGCCAGGCCGAGGAGCATCTCGAGCGCCTCAACGCCCGCCGGCGCGAAACCGTGCCCGCCAGCGAGCTGGTGGTCGGCGTGCAGTGCGGCGGCAGCGATGCCTTCTCGGGCGTCACGGCCAACCCGGCGGTCGGCTTCTGCACCGACCTGCTGGTGCGCGCCGGCGCGACCGTGATGTTCTCGGAGGTGACCGAGGTGCGCGACGGCATCGACCAGCTCACCTCGCGCGCGACCACGCCCGAGGTGGCCGAGGCGATGATCCGCGAGATGGCCTGGTACGACGCCTACCTCGACAAGGGCCGCGTCGACCGCAGCGCCAACACCACGCCCGGCAACAAGAAGGGCGGGCTCTCCAACATCGTCGAGAAGGCGATGGGCTCGATCGTGAAGTCGGGCAGCTCGCCGATCTCGGGCGTCGTCGCGCCGGGCGAGAAGGCGCGGCAGAAGGGCCTGCTCTATGCCGCCACGCCGGCCAGCGACTTCATTTGCGGCACGCTGCAGCTCGCGGCCGGCATCAACCTGCACGTGTTCACCACCGGCCGCGGCACGCCCTACGGGCTGGCCGAGGTGCCGGTGATCAAGGTCGCCACGCGCAGCGATCTCGCGCGCCGCTGGCACGACCTGATGGACGTCAACGCCGGCCGCATCGCCGACGGCGAAGCCACGATCGAAGACGTGGGCTGGGAGCTGTTCCGGCTGATGCTCGACGTGGCAAGTGGCCGCAAGAAGACCTGGGCCGAGCACTGGAAGCTGCACAACGCGCTGGTGCTGTTCAACCCGGCGCCCGTCACCTGAAAAGGAGAATCGCATGGAAGATCTGAAAGGCAAGACCGCCCTCGTCACGGGCGCCAGCACCGGCATCGGTGCCGCCGTCGCACGGGCCTACGCGGCGCGCGGCATGCGCGTGGCCGTCCACTACAACCGCTCGGCCGGCCCCGCGAAGGAGGTGGTGGACGCGATCACCGCCGCCGGCGGCGAAGCCTTCGCGTTGCAGGGCGACGTGCGCGACACCGAAGCGATCCGGCGCGTGGTGCGCGAAACCGTCGCACGACTTGGCGGCATCGACGTCCTTGTCAACAACGCCGGCAGCCTGGTCAAGCGCGTGCCGATCGCCGACTTCGACGACGCGCTCTTCGACGAGGTGCTGCACATCAACGCGCGCTCGGTGCTCGCCTTCTGCCGCGAAGTGGTGCCGCTGATGCGCGCACAGGGCCGCGGCGGCAGCATCATCAATGTCTCGTCGGTCGCGGCGCGCCACGGCGGCGGGCCCGGCGCCTACCTGTATGCCGGCGCCAAGGGCTTCGTCAGCACGGCGACCCGCGGCCTGGCCAAGGAGCTTGCACTCGACCGCATCCGCGTCAACGCGGTGGCGCCGGGCGTGATCCAGACGCCCTTCCACGACCAGTTCTCGACGCCCCAGATGCTCGAGTCCTTCAAGGCCACGATCCCGATGGCCCGCATCGGCGAGCCCGACGACTGCGTGGGCGCCTTTCTCTACCTCGCCTCGGAGCAGCTTTCGAGCTACGTGACGGGCCAGATTCTCGAAGTCAACGGCGGCCAGTACATGCCTTGAACCGGCTGAACCCCTAAGGAAGAAAAACATGCATCCAGCCATCACTTCTCGCGCGCTGCGCCGCCTCGCGCTGCTGCTCGTGCCCGGACTCGCCGCGATCGGCGGCAACGTTTCGGCCGCCACCTGGGTCTACGTGTCCAATGCGGACAGCCAGGAGATCTCCGTGCTCGAGCTCGACCGCGGCCAGGGCACGCTGAAGCCTGTGGAGTCGGTGAACGTCGGCGGCATGGTGATGCCAATGGCCGTGAGCCCCGACAAGCGCTTCCTGTACGCCGCACTTCGCTCGCAGCCCTTTCGCGTCGCGAGTTTCGCGATCGATGGCACCAGCGGCAAGCTGAAGAAGCTGGGCGAGGCGCCGCTGGCCGACAGCATGGCCAACATCGACACCGACGCCACGGGGCGCTGGCTGTTCGCGGCTTCCTACCCAGGGCACAAGATCACGGTCAACAGCATCGACAAGGCGGGCAACGTCGGCCCGATCCAGCAGTTGCTTCCCACGACACCCAACGCACACGCGATTCACGCCGATGCCGGCAATCGCTTCGTGCTGGCGACCAGCCTGGGCGGCGACAACGTCTCGAGCTGGCGCTTCGACGCCCAGACCGGGGTCTTGTCGCCCAACGACCCGCCGCTGACGACCGGCGCGGCGAAGTCGGGACCGCGCCACTTCGTCTGGGACAAGGCGCAGCGCAACGTGTACCTGCTGAACGAGCTCGACGCCGGCCTGCATGTGTATGCCTGGGACGCCGCCCGCGGCACGCTGCAACTCCAGCAGAGCGCCACCGTGCTGCCCGCGGGCTTCACCGGCAAGCCCTGGGCCGCCGATCTTCATCTCACGCCCGACGGCCGCTATCTCTACGCATCGGAGCGCACGTCCAGCACGCTGTCGGGCTTCAAGGTCGACGCCTCGACCGGCCGGCTGCAAGCGCTGGGCCAGACACCGACCGAGAAGACGCCGCGCGGCTTCGCCATCGATCCGAGCAGCCGTTTCCTGATCGCCGTCGGCCAGGAGTCCCACAGCGCCTCGGTGCACCCGATCGACGCTGCGAGCGGTGCCCTCGGCACGCCCCAGCGACTGCCGCTGGGCAAGAACCCGAACTGGGTCGAGATCGTCGAGCTGCCGTGAGCTCGCGCTGAGTTTTTTGCACCTGAACGCCAAGGAGACACTGTCATGCAACGCCGCACCCTCATCCAGACCGCCATCGCCTCGCTCGCCGCGGGCCTGCCCGCCCTGCCCGCTTTCGCTCAAGGCCAATGGCCGAGCGGCAAGGCCATCACCTACCTCGTGCCCTTCCCGGCCGGCGGCACCACCGACGTGCTCGGCCGCCTGATCGGCCAGAAGCTCGGGCCCGCGCTGGGCACCAGCATCGTGATCGACAACAAGGGCGGTGCCGGCGGCAGCGTGGGTTCGGAGATCGCGTCGCGCGCCGCGCCCGACGGCTACACGATGCTGGGCGGCACCATCAGCTCGCACGCGATCAACGTGAGCCTCTACCCCAAGATCGGCTATGACCCGCAGAAGTCCTTTGCGCCGGTCACGCTGATCGGCACCAACCCGGTGGTGCTGGTGGTCAACCAGGCGAGCCCCTACAAGACGCTGAAGGATGTGCTGGAGGCCAGCAAGACCAAGTCGGGCGGGCTCTCGTCCGCTTCGGCCGGCACCGGCACCTCGCAGCATCTGACGCTGGAGCTGCTGTCGTACAAGTCGGGCGTCAAGTTCACGCACGTGCCCTACAAGGGCAGCGGCCCTGCGATCCAGGACGTGATCGGCGGCCAGGTCGACATGATGTTCGACACCACCGTGGTGGCCGGCCCGCACATCCAGAGCGGCAAGCTGCGCGCGATCGCGGTCAGCTCGGCCAAGCGGCTGGCCTCGATGCCGGACGTGCCGACGGTGGCGGAGTCGGGCCTGCCGGGCCTGAAGGACTTCGAGGTGCTGTCCTGGCAGGCCATCTTCGTGCCGGCCGGGACTCCGGCGCCGGTGGTCGATCGCCTGCACACCGAGATCCGCAAGATCCTCGCCCAGCCCGAGATGCAGGACAAGCTCAAGGGCTTCGGCATGGAACCGGCCGACATGACGACCGCGCAGATCGCCGCCTTCCAGAAGGCCGAGGTCGAAAAATGGGCGCAAGTGATCAAGGCGGCGGCGATCAAGGCGGAGTAGCCGCCGTCCCGCTGGCGACAGGCGGGGCGCTCGATAGAATCGCCTTCCCCTTTTTGGAAGCGCCTTCTTGTCCGACCGCCTCTTCGCCCTGCCGCAGTACCTCTTTCCCAAACAGGCGCTGACTTCGTTTGCCGGCTGGGTCGCGGGCAAGGAGCGCGGTGCGGTCACGACCTGGATCATCCGCCGCTTCGTCGCCAAGTACGGCGTCGACATGGGCGAGGCGCTGGACAGCGACATCGCGAGCTACCCGAGCTTCAACGAGTTCTTCACCCGGGCCCTGAAGCCCGGCGCGCGCCCGATCGCGCAAGCCGACCTGGTGTCGCCGGTCGACGGCGCGATCAGCCAGTTCGGCCCCATCGAGGGCGACCAGATCTTCCAGGCCAAGGGCCACAGCTACACCATCACCGCGCTGGTCGGCGGCGATGCGGTGCTGGCGGCGCAGTTCGAGCACGGCAGTTTCGCCACGCTCTATCTGAGCCCGAAGGACTATCACCGCATCCACATGCCCTGCGACGGGCGCCTGCTGCGCATGGTCTATGTGCCGGGCGAGCTGTTCTCGGTCAACCCGGCCACGGCGCGCGGCGTGCCCGGCCTCTTCGCGCGCAACGAGCGCGTGGTGTGCGTCTTCGAGTCGGCGCGCGGCCCCTTCGTGCTGGTGCTGGTCGGCGCCACCATCGTCGGCAGCATGGCGACCGTGTGGCATGGCGTGGTCAACCCGCCGCGCGGCGGCGAGGTGCGCGAATGGGACTACGCCGACCGCCAGATCGTGCTCAAGAAGGGCGAAGAGATGGGCCGCTTCCTGCTCGGATCCACGGTCGTGATGCTGTTCCCGCCGCCGCCGCTCGTCTTCAACCCGGCATGGGCGCCGGCAGGCGCGATCCGGCTCGGCGAATTCATGGCCAACCATTCGACCTCCTGAAGGCGCTGCCGCTGCGACCCGCAGCCGGCTTCATTGCATAGCTATAAAACTTGTAGCAAGCTGCCTTCTGGGATATAGTCGCCGGCCCGATCCGAGTGGTCCAGCACCCAACATAAAAAACGCGCGGCGCCACAGCGCCGTGCAGCAGCCGCCGCCCCGAGGAGATGTTGTTCGATGAGTAGCAAGGAAAACGCGGCCGTCAACCAATTGCTTGCGCTGCTGGAAGCCCGCTATGCACTGCGCGTGCTCTGGGCACTGCGTGACGGCCATGCCCAGACCTTCCGCCTGCTGCAGGACAGCGTCGGCAACATCACGCCCAACACCCTCAACACCCGCATCAAGGAGCTGCGCGAAGCCGGCATCGTGAACCACGGCAGCGAGGGCTACAGCCTCACGTTGAGCGGGCAGGACTTGCTCAAGCGCCTGTCCGACCTCCAGGCCTTTGCCGTGAAGTGGCAGGTGAACCAGGTCAAGAAGGCGGCGCCTGCCGTGCCTGCACCCGCACTCGGGCCGAATCCGGCGCCTCGTTAAACTGCGGGCCTTTTTCCTTCATCCCCCAAAGGAGCATCTCATGCCCATCACTCCCTCCGGCCTGCAGTACGAAGACACCACCGTCGGCGACGGCGCCGAAGCCAAGGCCGGCCAGCACGTGCATGTGCACTACACCGGCTGGCTCTACAACGACGGCGTGCAGGGCGCCAAGTTCGATTCCAGCCGCGACCGCAACGACCCCTTCGCCTTCTCGCTGGGCGCCGGCCAGGTCATCAAGGGCTGGGACGAAGGCGTCGCCGGCATGAAGATCGGCGGCCAGCGCACCCTGATCATCCCGCCCGCCCTCGGCTACGGCGCACGCGGCGCCGGCGGCGTGATTCCCCCGAATGCAACCTTGAAGTTCGACGTCGAGCTGCTCGACGCCCACTGAACGGGCGGCACCGCCGCCCCGAGCGAAATGCGCCTGGATGGGCGCATTTTTTTGCCTTGAAAACCCCGCACCCAGCCCCATCTGGCCCGCTATTGTTTTGTTTTCCGGCGTGGACGCCGGCTTTTTGAGCATGTCAGACCCGCAAAACCCCCAATCGAATCCAGAGAACTTCCTGCAGGGCGAGCCCAGCCCCGAAGAGCTGGAAGCCGCGCAAGCCGCCAACGAGGCCGACGCGCTGGCAGCCGCCACGGCCGAGATCGCCGAGCTTCGGGCCAAGAACGCCGAACTGGCCGACCAGTACCTGCGCGCGCAGGCCGACGTGCAGAACGCGCGCCGCCGCGCCGACGAGGAGGTGAGCAAGGGCCGCAAGTTCGCCATCGAGTCCTTCGCCGAAAGCCTGCTGCCGGTGCTGGACAGCCTCGAAGCCGGCCTGAACCACAAGGACGCCACGCCCGAGCAGGTCCGCGAAGGCGCCGAAGCCACGCTGCGCCAGCTCAAGAGCGCGCTGGAACGCAACAAGGTGATCGAGATCGCGCCGGCCCAGGCCAGCAAGTTCGATCCGCACCAGCATCAGGCGATCTCGGTCGTGCCGGTCGAGGGGCAGGAGCCCAACACCATCGTGGGCGTTCTGCAGAAGGGCTACACCATCGCCGACCGCGTGCTGCGACCTGCGCTGGTGACCGTCAGCGCCCCTAACTGAATCACACGAAACCCACAGGAAATCCCCGCTCCGTCCCTTGAATCGAGCCGGGTTATCCACAAGTTCACAACAACATATTTTTCGCATTCAGGAGTAACAACATCATGGCCAAAATCATCGGCATCGACCTCGGCACCACCAACTCGTGCGTGTCGATCATGGAAGGCAACACGACCCGCGTGATCGAGAACTCGGAAGGCGCGCGCACCACGCCGTCGATCGTTGCGTACCAGGAAGACGGCGAAGTGCTGGTCGGCGCCTCGGCCAAGCGCCAGGCCGTCACCAACCCCAAGAACACGATCTACGCCGTCAAGCGCCTGATCGGCCGCAAGTTCGAGGAAAAGGAAGTGCAGAAGGACATCGACCTGATGCCCTACACGATCACCAAGGCCGACAACGGCGATGCCTGGGTCGAAGTGCGCGGCAAGAAGCTCGCTCCCCAGCAGATCAGCGCGGAAATCCTGCGCAAGATGAAGAAGACCGCCGAAGACTACCTCGGCGAGCCCGTCACCGAGGCCGTGATCACCGTCCCCGCCTACTTCAACGACAGCCAGCGCCAGGCCACCAAGGATGCCGGCCGCATCGCCGGGCTGGACGTGAAGCGCATCATCAACGAGCCGACCGCGGCGGCCCTCGCCTTCGGCCTCGACAAGCAGGACAAGGCCGACCGCAAGATCGCCGTGTACGACCTGGGCGGCGGCACCTTCGACATCTCGATCATCGAGATCGCCGATGTCGACGGCGAGAAGCAGTTCGAAGTGCTGTCGACCAACGGCGACACCTTCCTCGGCGGCGAGGACTTCGACCAGCGCGTGATCGACTACATCATCGGCGAGTTCAAGAAGGACCAGGGCGTCGACCTCAGCAAGGACGTGCTCGCGCTGCAGCGCCTGAAGGAAGCGGCCGAGAAGGCCAAGATCGAACTCTCGAACAGCGCGCAGACTGACATCAACCTGCCCTACATCACGGCCGATGCCTCGGGCCCGAAGCATCTGAACATCAAGCTCACGCGCGCCAAGTTCGAATCGCTGGTCGAAGAGCTGATCGAGCGCACCATCGCGCCCTGCCGCACCGCCATCAAGGATGCCGGCGTCAGCGTGAACGACATCAGCGACGTGATCCTGGTCGGCGGCATGACCCGCATGCCCAAGGTGCAGGAGAAGGTGAAGGAATTCTTCGGCAAGGAGCCGCGCAAGGACGTGAACCCCGACGAGGCCGTGGCCGTCGGCGCCGCGATCCAGGGCCAGGTGCTCTCGGGCGACCGCAAGGACGTGCTCTTGCTCGACGTGACCCCGCTGTCGCTCGGCATCGAGACCATGGGCGGCGTGATGACCAAGATGATCACGAAGAACACCACGATCCCGACCAAGTTCGCGCAGACCTTCTCGACCGCGGAAGACAACCAGCCGGCCGTGACGATCAAGGTGTTCCAGGGCGAACGCGAGATCGCCTCGGGCAACAAGCTGCTCGGCGAATTCAACCTCGAAGGCATTCCGCCGGCCGCGCGCGGCACGCCGCAGATCGAGGTGAGCTTCGACATCGATGCCAACGGCATCCTGCACGTCGGCGCCAAGGACAAGGGCACCGGCAAGGAAAACAAGATCACCATCAAGGCGAACTCGGGCCTCTCCGAGGACGAGATCCAGAAGATGGTGAAGGACGCCGAGCTCAACGCCGCCGAGGACAAGAAGAAGGTCGAGCTCGCCCAGGCCCGCAACCAGGGCGAAGCGATGGCGCACAGCGTGAAGAAGTCGCTCGGCGAACACGGCGCGAGCCTGGATGCCGGCGAGAAGGAAAAGATCGAGACCGCCATCAAGGAGTTGGAAGAAGTCCTGAAGGGCGACGACAAGGCAGCGATCGAGGAAAAGACCAACACGCTGATGACGGCCAGCCAGAAGCTCGGCGAGAAAATGTACGCCGACGCCCAGGCGGCCGCCGGGGCCGCGGGCGGCGCGGCGGGCGCTGGCCCGGAAGCTGCAAGCGCTCCAGCCGACGACAACGTGGTCGACGCCGAGGTCAAGGAAGTCAAGAAGGGTTGATTTTTCGACCCTGATGCAAGGCTGGATCTCCTGACAAGGCGGTCCGGCCTTTTTCCGTTTTCGCCCCCAAGCCCACCGACCATGGCCACCAAACGCGACTACTACGAAACCCTCGGCGTCCCGAAGAACGCCAGCGAGGAAGAAATCAAGAAGGCTTATCGCAAGCTCGCGATGAAGCACCATCCCGACCGCAACCATGGCGACACCGGCAAGGAAGCCGAGGCCAAGTTCAAGGAGGTCAAGGAAGCCTACGAGATGCTGTCGGACGCGCAGAAGCGCGCCGCCTACGACCAGTACGGCCATGCGGGCGTCGACCCCAACATGCGCGGCGGGCCGGGCGCGGAAGGCTTCGGCGGCTTCGCGGAAGCCTTCGGCGACATCTTCGGCGACGTGTTCGGCGGCCGCGGCGGCCGCCAGGGCGGGCGCCAGGTGTTCCGCGGCAGCGACCTGAGCTACGCGATGGAAGTCACGCTCGAGGAAGCGGCCGAAGGCAAGGAAGCGCAGATCCGCATCCCGAGCTGGGACGACTGCGGCACCTGCAAGGGCACGGGCGCCAAGCCCGGCACCAAGCCCATCACCTGCACCACCTGCCACGGCCAGGGCGCGGTGCAGATGCGCCAGGGTTTCTTCAGCGTGCAGCAGACCTGCCCGACCTGCCACGGCACCGGCAAGATCATTCCCGAGCCCTGCACCACCTGCCACGGCCAGGGAAAGATCAAGAACAACAAGACGCTCGAGGTCAAGATCCCGGCCGGCATCGACGACGGCATGCGCATCCGCAGCACCGGCAACGGCGAGCCCGGCACCAACGGCGGGCCGCCCGGCGACCTCTATATTGAGATCCGGCTCAAGAAGCACGAACTGTTCGAGCGCGACGGCGACGACCTGCACTGCGTCGTGCCGGTCAGCATCACCACCGCCGCGCTCGGCGGCGAGATCAACGTGCCCACGCTCAAGGGCGCGGCCGCCATCGACATCCCCGACGGCACGCAGAGCGGCAAGCAGTTCCGCCTGCGCGGCAAGGGTGTCAAGGGCGTGCGCTCCAGCTACCCGGGCGACCTCTACTGCCACATCCGCGTGGAGACGCCGGTCAAGCTCACCGAGCACCAGCGCAAGTTGCTGAAAGAACTCGACGAATCGCTCAAGAAGGGCGGCGACAAGCACAGCCCAACCGACAAGGGCTGGTTCGACAAGGCCAAGGAGTTCTTCAGCTGACGGCTCGAGCCTAAGGTTCGAAGCCGCCCTGCTCCCGCAGCGCGCGCGAGCGGGGCCCCGCGATCCATTCGACGAAGCGCCGGGCCGACTCGGGCTCAACGGCGTTGACGCTCGCCGCCGCGGTGTAGACGGTCGCGAGTTCGAAGGCTTCGGGCAAGGCGCCCACCAGCGCGATCCCGGGCGTGTAGTTGATCTCCGTGATCTGCGTGCAGCCGATGGCGCCCGGCTCCGGCGCCGCAGCCAGTGCGCGCATCGCCGTCGCGCCGTTCGGGAAGGTGCGAAGGCGCGGTGACACGATGTCCGCGATCCCCAGCCTGGCCAGCACCGAGGCGAAATGGATGCCCGCGGTCGAGCGCTCGGCGTCGGGGAAATAGATGGCGGTGGCCGCGAGCAGGCTGGCCTTCAGCGCCTCGGGCGTCGCGATGGCGGGCAGCGGCTCGCCGCTTCGCGCGGCGACGCCGGTGCGCACGCGCCCCAGCGCCGCTTCGCTGCCCGGCACCAGCCGGCCGTCGGCCTGAAGTGCCACGACCATCGACGCGGTGACGATCATCACGTCGCAGGGCTCGCCCGCCAGCAGCGCCTCCTTCATCGCACCGACGGCGCCGAAACGGCCTTCCACCTTTTCGCCCGTGGCCTCGAAAAACGCATCCTGCAAGGCCTTGACCAGGCCCTGCGCGGCGCCCGCGCAAAGAAGGTTCATTGGTCGGCCTTGGCGCCGGAGATCTTCACGATGTGGGCCCATTTCTCGATGTCTTCGTTCATGTAGCGGGTGAACTCCACCGGGTTCATGGCCATCGGCGTCGCACCCTGCGCCTTCCACGCGCGCACGACCTCGGGGTTGGACACGATCTTCACGACCTCGGCATTCAGCCGATCGACGACGGCTGCAGGCGTGCCCCGGGGTGCCATCAGGCCGAGCCAGATGGTCGCCTCGTACCGCGGAACGCCGGCCTCGGCGACGGTCGGTACTTCGGGCGTCACGGCGGAGCGCGTCAACCCCGTGGTGGCGATCGCCTTCACCTTGCCGGCGCGCGCATGCTCCACCATCGTCGGCACGGCGTCGAACATCATGTCGACCTGGCCGCCCAGCACATCGGTGCGCGCGCCGGCGCTACCGCGGTAGGGAATGTGCAGGATCGACACACCGGCCATCGCCTTGAAGAGTTCGCCGGCCATGTGATACGGCGTCCCGGGCCCCGACGACGCATAGGACAAGGCACCGGGCTTCGACTTCGCCAGCGCGATCAGCTGGGCCAGATCGTTCACCGGCAAGCCGCTGCGGGTGACGAGCACGAGGTCGGAATAGTTGAGCGCCGCAACCGGCAGGAAGTCGCGCATCAGCTGAAAGGGCTTGTTCGGGATCAGCGACTCGTTGACCGTGTGCGCGTTGGACATCAACAGCAGCGTGTAGCCGTCCGCCGGGCTCTTGGCCACGGCATCGGTGCCGATCACCGAGCCCGCACCGGGCCGGTTGTCCACCACGAAACCCTGGCCGAGCGCTTCCTGGAGCCGCGTGGCGATGAAGCGCGCGTAAACGTCGGCGGGCCCGCCGGCAGCGAAGGGAACGACGATGCGCACGGGGCGCGAGGGGTAATCCTGGGCCGCTGTCCACGGCGCGATCACGAGGAGCAGTGCCGCGGCGACGTACCTCCAGACCGTCTTCTTGAACAGCCAGCCTGCGGCAAGTCTTTTCACGGCCTTCTCCAAGGATTGGTACGAATTGGTACCAAACAGTGCCAATTGAAAACCAGAATAGCGGCCGCCGGCGAGCGGGTCAATGCGAGGCCGGGTTTGTCCGGGCCCTCAGTACCCCAGCAGGTTGCGACGCACGTGCGTCAGGTGCTCCAGGCAGAGCTGCACGGCGCGCGCGCCGTCGCGGTCCTTGAGCGCGGCGACCAGCTCGCGATGCTCGCGCTGGTAGTCGAGCCGACGCTCCGGCGTCGCGCTGCGGCGCTTGAGCATCCCCCACTCGCTTTGCGCGCGCACCTCGTTCATGCGCTGGAACACGGCCGAGATGAAGGCGTTGTGGGCGGCGCCGGCGATGGCCTCGTGCAGCCTGCCGTCCCATAGCTCGAATTCCTCGAGGCTCGCGGCCGCCTCGCCCCTGTCGCAGCACTCTTCCATCCGGGCGAAATCGGCGGCCGTGGCATTGCCGACCACCATCGCGATGATCGCGGGCTCGAGCACCAGGCGCGCGCTCATCAGTTCGGCAGGACTGGTCGCGAGCGGCGACTCGCCATGGCTGAGCTCCGCGAGCGCCTGCGCAACCGCTTCGCTGACATAGGTCCCGCTGCCCACCGTCTGGGTGATCAAGCCCCGCCCCTTCAGGTCCGCCAGCACGCGGCGCACCGCCCCGCGGCTGAGCCCGAACTGCCCGCACAGTTCGCGCTCGGTCGGCAGGCGATGGCCGGCTCGCCAGGTGCGCGATTTCAGGTTTTCGAGAATGGCTTCCCGCAGGGTCAGGGCGCTGTACACGGTCGCGAAGCTGGGTGGATGAAATGGAGGAGTGCGCCGATCGTATCAACCGCGGCGCGCGCGACGCTATTGTGCACTTGGTACTCGATTGGTAGCATTTGGTCTCCATAAGGAGATCATTTTGCGCATTGCCACCTATCAATATCAAGGCCGGCGCCAGGTCGGCCTGGTCTCGGAAGACGGAGCGACTGTCAGTCCGCTCGAACTCAGCGACGCCCAAGTGCAACGCGGCGCACTGTCCCTGATCGAAGACCGAGCCTCCGGCGCGGCCTTGCCTCCTGCGGGTGCGCCGCTTGCCCTGAGCAAAGTAAGGCTCCAAGCCCCCCTGCCTCTGCCGCGCCGCAACATCTTCTGCGTGGGACGCAACTACCACGCGCACGCCCAGGAGCTGTCGGGCTCGGTCTTCAGGAACAACACGGCCAAAGCCGATGCCTGGCCGATCGTGTTCACCAAGGTGCCGGAATGCGTGATCGGGCCAGAGGACGAGGTCCGGCTGCCGGGCGAGTCGGTGTCGGCGCAGATCGATTACGAAGCCGAGCTGGCCGTGGTCATCGGCAAGGGCGGCCGCAACATCGCGCGCGACGAGGCGCTGTCGCACGTGTTCGGTTACACCATCGTCAACGATGTCACCGCGCGCGACGTGCAGATGCGCCACCAGCAATGGGACCTGGGCAAGTCTTTCGACACCTTCTGCCCCATGGGGCCCTGGATCGTGAGCGCCGACACGCTGGACGGCACGCGCACCCGCGTGCGCTGCTGGGTCAACGGCGAGCTCCGCCAGGATGCGCGGACCACCGACTTCATCTTCGACATTCCGTCGCTGATCGAGACTTGTTCGCGCGGCATCTCCCTGTATCCCGGCGACGTGATCGCCACCGGCACGCCGGCCGGCGTCGGCATGGGACTGTCGCCGCCGCAGTACCTGAAGGCAGGCGACACGGTACGCATCGAGATCGACGGGCTCGGCACGCTGGAAAACCGCTTCGCCTGAAAGCGGACGTACCCATTACAACAAATGGAGACAAGCTCATGCATGCATACCCACACGCGCTGCTGCGCGCCGCGTTCCTCGCGGCCGCCTGCTGCGCCACGGCCATGGCGGCGATCGCGCAGCCAGGCTGGCCCGACAAGCCGATCACGATGGTCGTGCCTTTTCCGCCGGGCGGCGTTGCGGACACGGTGGCACGGCCCGTGGCCGAGGCCTTGTCGCGCGAACTGAAACAATCCGTGATCGTCGAGAACAAGGCCGGCGCAGGCGGCGCGGTAGGGATCGGCTTCGCGGCCCGCGCACCAGCCGACGGCTACACCGTGCTGCTGAGCCTGTCCTCGATCTCCATCCTGCCGGAGGCCGACGCCATCCTCGAGCGCAAGCCTGCCTACCAGACGAGCCAGTTCAAGCCGATCGCGCGCTTCACCGCCGATCCGACGGTCCTGGTCGTGCGCGCGGACGCGCCGTGGAAGACGCTGGCGGAGTTCATCGCCGACGCGCGCGCCAAGCCCGGCGCTTACAACTACGGCAGCTCGGGCAACTACGGCACGATGCACGTGCCGATGGAGATGCTGAAGAATGCGGCCGGCTTCCGCATGACCCACATCCCCTACACCGGCGCGGGGCCCGCCGTGGTCGCGCTGCTCGCGGGGCAGGTCGATGCGGTCGCGAGCGGACCGTCGACCGTGGTCCAGCAGATCAAGGCCGGCAAGCTGCGCGCACTCGCGCACTGGGGCGAGCGCCCGTTGGCTGCGCTGCCCGAGATACCGAGCTTCGAGCAGTCGGGGTTCAGGGTGAAGTTCGCGCAGTGGTCGGGACTTTTCGTTCCCGCCGCCACGCCGGACGACATCGTGCGGCGGCTGCGCGCGGCCTCGGCCAAGGCCGCCGCGGACCCGGCGGTGGCGCAGGTCATCGAGAAGGCGGGCAGTCCCATCGCCTACCTCGACGCTCCGGAGTTCCAGTCGTACTGGAACGCCGATGCCGCCATGATGACCGAGGCCGTCCGGAAGATCGGCAAGGTCGAGTAGCGGCAGGCTGTTTTCCTCGCGGCCGTTCGAGCAACCGGCCTACTACTGATGCTTTCACGTCGCGCGTAGCCTATAACCAAGGGCGGGGCGTTGTATCCCGACTGCTGTTTCAAGGCATATGAAAAGAACCTGCGTGCACGATCGACGAAGAGCCTGCCCCGGGCCGACTTCGCGCGTCACACATTTTTCGGTCGATCTGACTAATGCTTCCGGTTTCTCGTTGGAACTTTTAAACAACGCGCCAATTCTTATTTGAAAAGCAATTTGCTGGACGCGCTCTTTGTTCTATGCTTTGACCAAGTTCCTGCTTGAGGAGTGAATCCGAAGCGTGCACACCATACCTGGCACCATTCCTGCGAACGATGCAACGTGTGCAGCACGGAAACTCCGGGCAGCGCCCCGCTGACTCGATGGAGGTGTCTATGGATGTCGTCAGTAACTTCGCCGCCCGCTACGAGCGGACCCGCGAAGAGGTCCTGTCCCTGCAGGAATATCTTGAGATCTGCAAGCGCGAGCCCGGGGCTTACGCGACGGCCGCCGAGCGCATGCTCCAGGCGATCGGGGAACCCGAGTTGGTCGACACGCGCAACGACCCGCGCCTGTCGCGCATCTTCGCCAACAAGGTCATCAAGATCTACCCTGCGTTCAGGGAGTTCTATGGCATGGAAGATGCAATCGAGCAGGTGGTCTCGTACTTCCGGCACGCCGCACAGGGCCTGGAAGAGAAGAAACAGATCCTCTACCTGCTCGGTCCCGTCGGCGGGGGCAAGAGCTCGATCGCGGAGCGCCTGAAGCAGCTGATGGAGCAGGTGCCCTTCTATTCGATCAAGGGATCGCCGGTCAACGAGTCGCCGCTCGGTCTCTTCGACGCCGCGGAAGACGGGGAGATCCTCGAGAAGGAATACGGCATCCCGCGCCGCTACCTGCAGCGCATCCTGTCGCCCTGGGCCGTGAAGCGGCTCGAGGAGTACGGCGGCGACATCCGGCAGTTCCAGATCGTCAAGCGCTATCCCTCGGTGCTGCGGCAGATCGCCGTGGCCAAGACCGAGCCGGGCGACGAGAACAACCAGGACATCTCCTCGCTGGTCGGCAAGATCGACATCCGCAAGCTCGAGACCTTCGCGCAGGACGACCCCGACGCCTACGCCTACTCCGGCGGCCTGTGCCTGGCCAACCAGGGCCTGCTGGAATTCGTCGAGATGTTCAAGGCGCCCATCAAGGTGCTGCATCCGCTCCTGACCGCCACGCAGGAAGGCAACTTCAAGGGCACCGAAGGCTTCGGCGCCATTCCCTTCGACGGCATCGTGCTGGCCCACAGCAACGAAAGCGAATGGAAGGCCTTCCGCAACAACAAGAACAACGAGGCTTTCCTCGACCGAATCTACATCGTCAAGGTGCCGTACTGCCTGCGCGTCTCCGAAGAGATCAAGATCTACGAGAAGCTGGTGCGCAACTCCTCGCTCTCGCTGGCGCCCTGCGCGCCCGGAACGATGCGCATGATGGCCCAGTTCTCGGTGCTGACGCGGCTCAAGGAGCCGGAGAACTCCAGCATCTTCAGCAAGATGCAGGTCTACGACGGCGACAACCTCAAGGACACCGATCCCAAGGCCAAGTCGATCCAGGAGTACCGCGACTACGCCGGCGTCGACGAGGGCATGAGCGGCGTATCGACCCGCTTCGCGTTCAAGATCATCTCCAAGGTCTTCAACTTCGACAGCAGCGAGGTTGCCGCCAATCCGGTGCACCTCATGTATGTGCTCGAACAGCAGATCGAGCGCGAGCAGTTCGCGCCCGAGACCGAGCAGAAGTACCTCTCCTACATCAAGGAGCTGATGGCGCCGCGCTATGCGGAGTTCATCGGCAAGGAGATCCAGACCGCCTACCTGGAAAGCTACTCCGAGTACGGCCAGAACATCTTCGATCGCTACGTGACCTACGCCGACTACTGGATCCAGGACCAGGAGTACCGCGACCAGGACACCGGCGAAGTCTTCGACCGCGGCTCGCTCAACGCCGAGCTCGAGAAGATCGAAAAGCCCGCGGGCATCAGCAATCCCAAGGACTTCCGCAACGAGATCGTCAACTTCGTGCTGCGCGCGCGCGCCGGCAACGCGGGCAAAAACCCGCTATGGACCAGCTACGAGAAGCTGCGCACGGTGATCGAGAAGAAGATGTTCTCCAACACCGAAGAGCTCCTGCCCGTCATCAGCTTCAATGCCAAGAGCAGTGCCGACGAGCTGAAGAAGCACGAGGATTTCGTCAACCGCATGGTGCAGAAGGGTTACACCGCCAAGCAGGTCCGCCTGTTGTGCGAGTGGTATCTGCGCGTTCGCAAGAGCTCATGATGAGCTGAAAGGAGTTCCTGCCGTGGCCATGCTGCAGCAGATCATCGACCGCCGTCTGTCGGGGAAGAACAAGTCCATCGGCAACCGCGAGCGTTTCCTGCGGCGTTATCGCGAGCAGATCGGCGAAGCCGTGCGGCGCGCCGTCAGCGGCCGCAGCATTCGCGATCTCGAGCAGGGCGAGGACATCACCTTGCCCAAGCGCGATGTCTCCGAGCCAGTGTTCGGCCATGGCCAGGGCGGCGACCGCGAGTACGTGCATCCCGGCAATCGCGAGTACGTCAAGGGCGACCGCATCGAGCGGCCGCAGCAGGGCGGCGGCGGCGCGGGCAGCGGCTCGCAGGCCGGCGATGGCGAAGGCGGCGAAGACGACTTCGTCTTCCGCCTCACCAAGGAAGAGTTCATGCGGGTCTTCTTCGAGGACCTCGCCCTGCCCCACCTGATCCGCACCCAGCTGGCCGAGGTGCCGGAATGGAAGACCCACCGCGCCGGCTTCACCAGCGACGGCATGCCCACCAACCTGCACGTCGTGCGCTCCATGCGCGGCGCGCTGGCGCGGCGCATCGCGCTCGGCGGCGCCCCGCGGCGCGAGATCCGCGAACTCGAGGCGCACCTGCTGCACCTCAAGCGCAGCCCGCGCGCGGCGGATGCGCTGGTGCAGCGCGAGATCCGCGAAACCGAAGCCCTGCTCGAGGAGCTTCGCGCCAAGGCCAAGCACGTGCCCTACCTGGACCCGATCGACCTGCGCTACCGCAACCGCGTCAGGGTGCCGGTGCCCTCGGCCAAGGCGGTGATGTTCTGCCTGATGGACGTGTCGGGCTCGATGGACGAAGCGCGCAAGGACATGTCGAAGCGCTTCTTCATGCTGCTGTACCTGTTCCTGACCCGGCACTACGAGAAGATCGAACTGGTGTTCATCCGCCACCACACCCAGGCCAGCGAGGTGAGCGAAGAGGAGTTCTTCCATGCCACCGAAACCGGCGGCACCGTGGTTTCCAGCGCGCTGACGCTGATGCACGAGATCGTCCGCGCGCGGTTCCCGAGCAACGAATGGAACATCTACGGCGCCCAGGCCAGCGACGGCGACAACTGGCACCAGGACAGCGGCCGCTGCCGCGAGCTGCTGACCGATCATCTGCTGCCGCTGGTGCGCTACTACGCCTACGTGCAGGTCGCCGACGCCGAGCAGAACATGTGGGAGGAATACAGCCAGCTGGTCGAAACCCACAAGAACTTCGCGATGCGCAAGGTGGCCGATGCGCAGGACATCTACCCGGTGTTCCGCGACCTGTTCAAGAAAGAGGGGGTGCCGGCGTGAACGCAAAGAAACGAGAGCCCCTGCCCAGCCCCTCGGACTGGACCTTCGAACTGATCGAGCGCTACCACGGCGAGATCGCCCGCGTGGCGCGCGGTTACAAGCTCGACACCTACGCCAACCAGCTCGAGATCATCACGGCCGAGCAGATGATGGACGCCTACGCCTCGGTGGGCATGCCGGTCATCTACCGCCACTGGTCCTACGGCAAGCAGTTCATCTCGACCGAAAAGAACTACCGTCGCGGCCACATGGGCCTGGCCTATGAAATCGTCATCAACTCCGACCCCTGCATCGCCTACCTGATGGAAGAGAACACCATGGCGATGCAGGCCCTGGTGATCGCCCATGCCGCCTACGGCCACAACAGCTTCTTCAAGGGCAACTACCTCTTCAAGATGTGGACGGACGCCTCGTCCATCATCGACTACCTGGTCTACGCCAGGAACTACATCAGCGAATGCGAGGAGCGCCATGGCGTGGCGGCCGTCGAAGACCTGCTCGACTCCTGCCACGCGCTGATGAACCATGGCGTGGACCGCTATCGCCGCCCGCAGAAACTGTCGCTGAACCAGGAACAGGTGCGCCGCGAGGAACGCGAGCACCATCTCCAGCAGCAGGTCAACGACCTCTGGCGCACCCTGCCCCGGAAAAGCGGGCGCAGCGCCGAGGACGAAGAGGCCGCCAAGCGCTTTCCGTCCGAGCCACAGGAGAACCTGCTCTATTTCATCGAGAAAAATGCACCATTGTTGGACCCCTGGCAACGCGAAGTGGTGCGTATCGTGCGCAAAATCGGGCAGTACTTCTATCCGCAGCGCCAGACGCAGGTCATGAACGAGGGCTGGGCCACCTTCTGGCACTACACCCTGCTCAATACGCTGTACGACGAAGGCCTTTTGGCCGACGGTTTCATGATGGAGTGGCTGCAGTCGCACACCAATGTGGTGTTTCAGCCGCCGGTCGGCCACCGCGCCTACAGCGGCATCAATCCCTATGCGCTGGGTTTTGCGATGTACACCGACCTGCGGCGCATTTGCGAAAACCCGACCGAGGAAGACAAGCGCTGGTTCCCCGACATGGCCGGCTCGCCGTGGCTGACATCGCTGGATTACGCCATGCGCAATTTCAAGGACGAGAGCTTCGTCGGCCAATTCCTTTCGCCCAAATTGATGCGCGACTTCCGCTTTTTCGCGATCCGCGACAAGGAGGGCGAGCCCGAGCTCGAGGTGTCGGCCATCCACGACGACAGCGGCTACCGCCAGCTGCGCGAATCGCTGTCGCGCCAGTACGACCTCAACCACCGCGAGCCCAACATCCAGGTCTGGAGCGTCAACCTGCGCGGCGACCGCGCGCTCACGCTGCGCCACACGCAGCACAACGACCGCCCGCTGCACGACGATGCGCAGGAGGTGCTCAAGCATGTCGCCCGCCTCTGGGGCTTCGACGTGCATCTCGAGAGCGTCGACAGCCAGGGCCGGGTGAACCACCGGAAAGTGGCCGGCCCGCAAGCTACCTAGGGCGCGGCATCCGAAGCTTCGCGCGCGCCGCCAGCGCCAGTTCGCGCGCGTGGCAATCCTCGACGTGGTCGTTGACCAGCCCCATGGCCTGCATGAAGGCGTAGACCGTCGTCGGGCCGACGAAGCTCCAGCCCCTCTTCTTCAGGTCCTTCGACATCGCCACCGATTCGGGCGACGTGCTCATGGCCTGCAAGGCTTTCTGCGTGATGCGGCGCGGCCGCGATGCCGGGTCGGGCTCGAAGCCCCATGCGTAGGCCGCCAGCGAACCGAATTCCTCGCGCAGCTCCAGCACGCGTTGCGCGTTGTTGATGGCCGACTCGATCTTGCCGCGGTGCCGCACGATGCCTGCATCCCCGAGCAGCCGTTCCACATCCTTGGGGCCGAAGCGCGCGACGCGCTCGGCATCGAACTCGGCGAAGCCGCGCCGGAAGGCTTCGCGCTTGTTGAGGATGGTGAGCCAGCTCAGCCCGGCCTGGAAACCCTCGAGGCACAGCTTCTCGAACAACCGCCGGTCGTCCGTGACCGGGAAGCCCCATTCCTTGTCGTGGTAGTGCTGGTAGGCCGGCGTGGATTCGCACCAGCGGCAGCGCAGCGTGCCGTCGGCGCCGGCGAAAAGCCCCGGAGACACTGGCATCGGCGACTACGCCGCTTCGCTCACGCGCACCAGCGCTTCGATCGCGAGCGGATAGCCCTTGACGCCGAAGCCGACGATGATGCCGCGCGCCGCCGGCGAGATGTAGGAATGGTGGCGAAATTCCTCGCGCGCATGCACGTTCGAGATGTGCAGCTCGACCAGCGGCACGCTCGCGCCCTTGATCGCATCGTGCAGCGCGATCGAGGTGTGGGTGTAGGCGCCGGGATTCATCACCACGCCGAACATGCGGCCGGCGGCAACCTCTCGGCCGGCCTCGTGGATCCAGTCGATCAGCTGGCCTTCGTGGTTCGATTGGCGGCACTCGATCTCGACGCCGAGCTTCGCGCCCGCCTCCTGGCACATGCGCTCGACGTCGGCCAGGGTTTCGTAGCCGTACTGCGCGGGCTCGCGCGTTCCGAGCAGGTTGAGATTGGGACCGTTGAGGACGAGGATCTTTTTCATGGCCCGTTTGTAGCAGGTGTTCGCCAGGGCAGCTACCGCCGAGAATGCAGGCGTGAACGACACCCTTTTCGAACGACTCGCCGGCCCGCTGCGCCTGGGTCTGGGCGGCGCGCCGCTGGGCAATCTCTTTGCGCCGCTCGACGACGAAAGCGCCGAGCGCACCATCGAGGAAGCCTGGCGACAGGGCCTGCGCTACTTCGACACCGCCCCGCTCTACGGCCACGGCCTCAGCGAACAGCGCCTGGGCCGCGTGCTCGGGAAGCAGCCGCGCGACAGCTTCGCACTGTCGACCAAGGTCGGCCGCCTGCTGCGTCCCGACCCGGCCGCGCCCGAGGAGCGCGACGGCTATGTGCAAGGCCTCCCGTTCGCGCCGCACTTCGACTACAGCTTCGACGGCGCGATGCGATCGATCGAAGAGAGCCTGGAGCGCCTGGGCCTGGCGCGCATCGACATCGCCTTCATCCACGACATCGACCGCCACACCCATGGCGAGCAGCAGCCCGAGCGCTTTCGCGAAGCGATGACAGGCGCCTACCGCGCGCTCGACCGCCTGCGCGCCGAAGGCGTGCTCGGCGCGATCGGCATCGGCGTCAACGAGTGGGAGGTGTGCCGCGATGCGATGGCCGCGGGCGACTTCGATTGCATGATGCTGGCCGGCCGCTACACCCTGCTCGATGCTTCGGCCGCGCGCGAATTGGTTCCGCTGTGCGTCGCGCGCAAGGTCCGCCTGATCCTGGCTGGTGTCTTCAACTCCGGCATCCTCGCGAGCGGCAGCACGTCCAATGCGCACTTCGACTACCGGCCTGCGCCACCCGCCGTGCGCGAGCACGTCGAGCGCCTCGCCGGCATCTGCGCAGGCTTCGGCGTTGCGCTGCCGGCCGCGGCGCTGCAGTTCGCGCTGGCCTGCCCTTGCGCGGCCGCCGTGGTGGTCGGTGCGCGCAGCCCCGCGGAGATCACGCAGAGCGTGGCGCACAGCCAGGTGCCCATTCCCGCGGCACTGTGGGACGCGCTGGCCAGGGAACACTGAGCCATGGCGGCGATCCGCATCGACGCCCACCAGCATTACTGGTCGCTCGCGCATCGTGACTACGGCTGGCTGCAGGACACGCCGGCGCTGCACGCGCTCTATCGCGACTTCTCGCCCGAAGACCTCGCACCGCTCCTGGACCGCGCGGGCATCGACGGCACGGTGCTGATCCAGGCCGCGCCGAGCGAGGCAGAAACTTGGCGGCTGCTGGCTCTGGCCGCACAACCCGCCAGCCGGGTGCGCGCGGTCGTCGGCTGGACCGATCTGGACGCGGCCGACGCGCCGCAGCGCATCCGCCGCCTCGCGCAGGAGCCGCTCTTCAAGGGATTGCGCCCCATGCTGCAGGACATCGCCGATCCGAACTGGATCCTCGGCGCGCAGTTGCAGCCTGCCATCGAGACCATGACCGAGCTGGATCTCAGCCTGGACTTCCTGATCAAGCCGCAGCAGCTCGACGCCGCACTGGCTTTCGCGCTGCAGCACCCGAATTTGCGCATGGTCATCGACCACGCCGCCAAGCCCGACATCGCTGGTGGAGCCTTCGAGCCCTGGGCCACGCAGATCGCGCGTTTCGGCAAGCAGACGCAGGTGTGCTGCAAGCTCTCGGGCCTCGCCACGGAGGCGGGGCCGGGCTGGGACGCAGACGCGTTGCGTCCCTATGTCGATCACCTGCTGGCCTGCTTCGGTCCCTCGCGCCTGATGTGGGGAAGCGACTGGCCCGTGCTCGAGCTGGCAGGCGACTACCTGCAATGGGAGGCCGTGTCCAGGGAATTGCTCAAAGCCCTCCCGCCATCCGAACAAGAGCAGGTATGGGGCACGAACGCGGCGGGCTTCTATGGCATAAAGTGACGCGCGGGGACCGTCCTCCGCGCCTCTCCACTTCCTGCTCTCCCCATGAAAACCAAAGCCGCCGTCGCCTGGAAATCCGCCGCTCCTCTGTCCATCGAAACCGTCGACCTCGAAGGTCCGAAGTTCGGCGAGGTGCTGGTCGAGATCAAGGCCACCGGCATCTGCCACACCGACTACTACACGCTCTCGGGCGCCGATCCCGAAGGCATCTTCCCGGCCATCCTCGGCCACGAAGGCGCGGGCATCGTGGTCGACGTCGGCCCCGGCGTCACGACGCTCAAGAAAGGCGATCACGTCATTCCGCTCTACACGCCCGAATGCCGCCAGTGCAAGTTCTGCCTCTCGCGCAAGACCAACCTGTGCCAGCTGATCCGCGGCACCCAGGGCAAGGGCCTGATGCCCGACGCCACCAGCCGCTTCAGCCTGGACGGCAAGCCCATCTTCCACTACATGGGCACCAGCACCTTCAGCAACTACACGGTCGCGCCCGAGATCTCGCTGGCCAAGATCCGTGAGGATGCGCCCTTCGACAAGGTCTGCTACATCGGCTGCGGCGTCACCACCGGCATCGGCGCCGTGATCTTCACCGCCAAGGTGGAAGCCGGCGCCAACGTGGTGGTGTTCGGCCTCGGCGGCATCGGGCTCAACGTGATCCAGGGCGCGAAGATGGTGGGCGCCGACAAGATCATCGGCGTCGACCTGAACCCTGCCCGCGAGGCGATGGCGCGCAAGTTCGGCATGACGCACTTCATCAACCCCAAGGACACCGAGAACGTGGTCGATGCTGTTCAGCAGCTCACCGACGGCGGCGCCGACTACAGCTTCGAGTGCATCGGCAACACGAAGGTGATGCGCCAGGCGCTCGAATGCACGCACAAGGGCTGGGGCCGCAGCATCATCATCGGCGTGGCCGAGGCCGGCGCCGAGATCAGCACGCGACCCTTCCAGCTGGTCACCGGCCGCAAGTGGGAAGGCTCGGCCTTCGGCGGCGCGCGCGGGCGTACCGACGTGCCGAAGATCGTCGACTGGTACATGGAGAACAAGATCAACATCGACGACCTGATCACCCACACCATGCCGCTGGAGGACATCAACAAGGGCTTCGACCTGATGAAGCGCGGCGAGTCGATCCGGGGCGTGGTGCTCTATGAATGAAAACGCTTTGGGCAGCCTGCGCCGCGTGCAGGCCGGCGTGCTCAAGGTCGCCTTCCACGAAAGCGGTCCGGCCGATGGCCCGCCGGTGCTGCTGCTGCACGGCTTTCCCTACGACGTGCAGTCCTACGTCGAGGTGGCGCCGCAGCTCGCGGCCGAGGGCTGCCGCGTCGTCGTGCCCTACCTGCGCGGCTTCGGCCCGACCCAGTTCGCCGACGCGGGCACGCCGCGATCGGGCGAGCAGGCCGCGATCGGCGCCGACGTGCGGGACCTGCTCGATGCGCTGGCCATCCCGCGCGCGGTGCTCGCGGGATACGACTGGGGCGGAACCGCGGCCTGCGTGGCCGCGGCGCTGTGGCCCGAGCGCTGCACGGGCCTGATCTCGGTCAACAGCTACAAGATCCAGAACATCGCGGCGGCGCGGCAGCCCATCTCGCCGGAAAACGAGGCGCGGTACTGGTACCAGTATTACTTCCACGCCGAGCGCGGCCGCGCCGGCCTGGCGCAGAACCGGCGCGCGCTGTGCAAGCTGCTGTGGCGCATGTGGTCGCCGATCTGGCAGTTCGACGACGCGACCTACGAGCGCAGCGCGGCGGCCTTCGACAACCCCGATTTCGTCGACATCGTGATCCACTCCTACCGCCACCGCCATGGCCTGGCGGCCGGCGACCCGGCGTACGCGGCCCTGGAGGCCCGCCTCGCAGAGCAGCCGGACATCAGCGTGCCGAGCATCACCTTCGACGGCACCGACGACGGCGTGATGCCGGTCGGCGGCACGGCCGACCACGGCCACCATTTCATCGGCCGGCACGAGCACCGCGTCGTGCAGGGCGCCGGCCACAACCTGCCGCAGGAAAAACCGCAGGCCTTCGTCGATGCCGTGCGCGATCTCGTGCATGGCAACATCGGCCGATGACCGACAGCCTGAAGACCCTCTCCGAACACCGCTGCTTCGGCGGCATGCAAAGCTTTCACGAGCACGCCTCGCGCGAAATCGGGCTGCCGATGCGCTTCTCGGTGTTCCTGCCTCCGCAAGCGGAACAGGGCCCGGTGCCGGCCCTGATGTACCTCGCGGGCCTGACCTGCAACGAGGAGACCTTCATGGTCAAGGCCGGCGCGCAGCGCATGGCCGCCGAGCTGGGCCTGGCGTTGATCGCGCCCGACACCAGCCCGCGCGGCGCCGCCGTCGAGAGCCTGCCCGGCGCGAGTGCGAGCTGGGACTTCGGCATCGGCGCCGGCTTCTACCTCGACGCCACCGAGGCGCCATGGGCGCAGCACTGGCGCATGGAAAGCTACCTGGTCCATGAACTGCTGCCGCTGATCGCGCAAGCCCTGCCGATCGACGGGCAGCGCATCGGCCTCTTCGGCCACTCGATGGGCGGCCATGGCGCGTTCACCCTGGCGCTGCGGCATCCGGGTCGCTTCAAGTCGCTCTCGGCCCTTGCGCCGATCTGCGCGCCGACGCAGTGCCCGTGGGGCGAGAAGGCTTTCGGCGGCTACCTCGGCGCCGAGCGCAGCGCCTGGCTCGCCCACGATGCCTGCGCGCTGATGCAGTCGCAGACCGCACCGCCCTACCCGGCCGGCATCCTGGTCGACCAGGGCCTGGCCGACAAATTCCTGGCAGAACAGCTGCATCCGCACCTGTTCGAGGCCGCCTGTCGCGCAGCGGGCCAGCCGCTCCAACTGCGCCGACACGCCGGCTACGACCATGGCTACTACTTCATCCAGAGCTTCATGGCGGACCACCTGCGCCACCATGCCGGGGCATTGACTTGAGCGAGTTCGTCCGGAGTCTGCACGAGGTCTTCGAGCGCTTCGGCCGCATCGAAGCCAGGCGCATGTTCGGCGGCCACGGCATCTACCACGAGGGGCGCATGTTCGCGCTGGTGGCGCGCGACACGCTCTACCTCAAGGCCGACCCGCAAAGCGTCGCGCATTTCGACCGGCTGCGATTGCCGGCTTTCGAATACACGAGGAACGGGAAGACCATGCAGACGTCCTACCGGGAAGCGCCGGCCGAGGTGTTCGACGACCGCGACGAGGCCGCGCTGTGGGCCCGGCGCGCCTGGGAAGCCGCCTTGCGATCCGGCACCGCGCCAAAGAAACGATCGAAAGCACCATGACCGGAATGCCGCCCCCGCTGCCCGAACGCGAGCAGATCGCGCTGCTCGAAGTCTTCGAAGGCCTGGGCCTGCAGCAGATCCACGTGGTCGACACGACGCAAAAGGCCGAACAGGCCGTCGCGGCGCTGCGAGCCAGCGGCGTGGTCGGCTTCGATACCGAATCCAAGCCAACCTTCGCGAAGTTCGAGGTCTCGGGCGGCCCGCACGTGCTGCAGTTCGCGACGCGCGATGCGGCCTGGCTCTTCCAGCTGCACCGCAGCGAGTTCCACGAGGTCCTGGCCGGGCTGCTCGCCTCGACCGAACTGACCAAGGTCGGCTTCGGCCTCTCTTCCGACCTGAGCCTGATCCGGCAGCGCTTCGGCATCGAGCCGCAGGCCGTCTTCGATCTGGACACCGAGTTCCGCCGCCGCGGCTACCGAAAGTCGGTCGGCGTGAAGACGGCCGTGGCGCTGGTGTTCGACCGCCGCTTCGTGAAGTCGCGCAAGGCCACCACCTCGAACTGGGCCCACAAGCAGCTGACCGATGCGCAGCTGCGCTACGCGGCCAACGATGCCTACGCGGCGATCCGCGTTTACGAGGCGCTGGGGCTCACGCCGCCGGCGCGCTGATCCTGCTGCAGCCAGGCCCGGACCTGCTCCACGAGCCGGTCCAGCGGCGCCGACGCATCGACGGCCAGTACCCCCGGCTCCCCGACCGGCGATTCGAGGGTCGCGAACTGATTGGCGACCAGGCTGGCCGGGAACATGTGCTCCGCCGCGCGCGCCGCGACACGGCGTTCGGCCTCCTCGCGTGACAGATCCATGAACACGAAGCGCAGCCCCGGGGCCGCGGCGCGCAGCCGCTCGCGGTAGTCGCGCTTGAGCGCCGAGCAGGTCAGCACCGCACCCTGCCGGTGGCCGGCGAGTTCCCGACCCAGCGTGGCCAGCCAGCCGGTGCGGTCGGCATCGGCGAGCGCAATGCCGGCGCGCATCTTCTCGACATTGGCCGGCGGATGAAAGTCATCGCCCTCGATCAGCGGCAATGTGAACTCGGCGGCCAGCGCCGCACCCAGGCTCGACTTGCCGCAGCCCGAGACCCCCATGACAACGATCCAGAAACGATCCATGCATCGACTTTAGAACAGACTGCCCTGTCCCGCTTCGCCGGGCGGCCGAAACGCGCTGAGATCGAGCGCGATGCGCTCGCGGTTGAAGCCGATGCGCCGGGTCGCCTTCTCGAAGCGCTGGCGGATCAGGTCGGCCCACAGGCCGCTGCCCACCATGCGCGTGGCAAAGTCGGCGTCGTAATCCCTGCCGCCGCGCATCTCGTGGATGCGCGCCATGATGCGGCCCGCACGCTGCGGGTAGTGCAGCTCCAGCCACTGCTTGAACAGCGGCGCCACCTCCCAGGGCAGCCGGATCACCGTGTAGAAGGCGCTGCGCGCACCGGCCTCCCACGCGGCTTCGAGCACCTGCTCCATGTCCTCGGTGACGAAGGGAATCTGCGGTGCCACGCTCACACCCACCGGCACGCCGGCCTCGGCCAGCGTGCGCACGGTGCGCAGCCGCCGGTGCGGCGCCGCGGCGCGCGGCTCCAGCTTGCGCGCGAGTTCGCCGTCGAGCGAGGTGATGGTCACGTACACCGCCGCCAGATGCTCGGCCGCCATCGGCGCGATCAAGTCGAGGTCGCGCTCGACCGCGCTCGACTTGGTGACCAGCCCGAAGGGATGGCGCGTTTCCTTCAAGAGCTCGATCACCGAACGCGTGAGCCGCAGCTCGCGCTCGATCGGCTGGTAGCAATCGGTGGCGGTGCCGATCGCGATGTGGCTGGGCCGGTAGCTCTTGCGGCCGAGCTCGGCGCGCAGCACCTCGACGATGTTGCGCTTGGCGATCAGCTTGGTCTCGAAGTCCAGGCCAGGCGACAGGTTCAGGTAGCTGTGCGTGGGCCGTGCGAAGCAGTAGATGCAGCCGTGCTCGCAGCCGCGATACGGATTGATCGACCGATCGAAGTAGATGTCTGGCGAATCGTTCTCGCACAACACCGACTTCACGTCTTCGAAACGCACCTCTGTTTGAAGCGGCGGCAGCGGCTCGGCCGCGCCTTCTTCGAGCGTGCCCCAGCCGTCGTCGTAGGCATCGCGCACGTCGCGCTCGAAGCGGTGCGGCAGGCGGGTGGCCGCGCCTCGGCCCTTGAGGGCATGGACGGGAATGAAAACATCGGCCATGGTGAAATGCCTCTTGGAAACTGTATGAACATATGGGGTATCCATTTAGCTCCAGCGCCCAGAGATATATGGATGCCCATCCAGTAATCTACGCCACTTCCGCCGATTTGGGGATGTTGTCCACGACACCGCGATAGGTCAGTGGATCTGTGACGACGGCCTGCTCGAGCAGCCGGTAGAACAGCAGCCCTTGCGAGCGCGAGGCCCGGCGATTGAAGCGAAAGACGAATTCGTCGAGATAGGCGTCCAGGTGCGCCGGCTGCACGGCGCCCTGGTGCGTGCCCAGCACCCAGCGCTTGACCAGTGCGGCCACGCGGTGAACGCCGACCATGGAGACGTGCGCGGGAACGTCGGAGCCCAGATGGACAGTGCGCTGGTGCACATAGCCCAGATCCGCGAGATCGCGGTAGGCGGACGAGCCGTCGGTGCGCACCTGTGAGCCAGGCTCGATGTTGGCCAGCACGAAGGGGATGACCTGCTCGGTCGAGTCGTTCTGGATGCGCTCGAGCCGCAGCCGGCCGAAGCCCTTGGGCTCGTGCAGCTCCACGGCGATGACTACAAGTGTCTGGTGCGTCTGGCTTTTTCGACCCTTGCCCCGCCCGCGGGCGACAGGCTGCTCGCGATCGCTGAGGGCCAGATACGTCTCGTCGACCTCCACGATTCCGCTGAGCCGTTCGCGCTCGGGCCGCACCATCGCCCGGCGCAGGCGGTGCAGCATCGCCCAGGCCGTCTGGTAGCTGCCCAGGCCGAGCACGCGCTGCAGTCCGAGCGCGCTGACGCCATGCTTCTGGTTGGTGACGTACCAGGCGGCGGCCAGCCACACCCGCAGCGGCGTGCGGGTCTTCTCGAAGATGGTGCCCGCGGTCACCGTGCTCTGGGTCGAGCAGCTTCGGCACATCAGCCGTGCGCGGCTGGAGCGATAGGGCTCAGCGGCCACCCCGCAGCGCGGACACACGAAACCTTGCGGCCAGCGCAGCCGCTCCAGGTAGCCAAGACAGGCCTCTTCGGTGGCGAACCAGTCCAGGAACTGGTTCCAGTTGACCGGGTAGTCTTCTCCCGCCTTGGGGACTAATATATGGATATCCATCCAGTAATCCTAGTCAAACTGGAGCTAAATGGATACCCCCTATGAACATACAGTATTCCACCAATTGGCCAGCGCTGCATCAGACTTTCATTTCTTTATTGACAGAAATTTCGAAAACCATAAACTCGATTGCAAGGCCACACCATGCAACTGACCGAAATCCAACGCAAATTCGTGCTTCACTGGGGCGAGATGGGCTCCCTGTGGGGTGTCAATCGCACCGTGTCGCAGATCCACGCCCTGCTCTTCGCCCATGGCAAGCCGCTGCATGCCGAGGAGCTTTCCGAAACGCTCAACGTGGCCCGCTCCAACGTGAGCAACAGCTTGAAGGAACTGCAGGCCTGGAACCTGGTGCGCGTGACCCACGTACTGGGCGACCGTCGCGACTACTTCGAGACCAGCGTCGACGTGTGGGAGCTGTTCCGCACCGTGGTGCGCGAGCGCAAGGAGCGCGAGTTCGACCCCACCGTGCGGGTGCTGCGCGAGATCATCGCCAGCCCCGACTTCGGCAAGGAGCCGGCCGACGCGCAGGACCGCATCCGCTCCACCATGGAACTCATGGCCAAGCTGGGCACCTGGGCCGACGAGATGCTGCGGCTGTCGCCCGGCACCCTCGACAAGGTGCTGACGCTGGGCGCAAGCGTGCAGAAGTTCGTGCGCGGCGATGCGAACCGCGGCAAGGACGATCCTGACGCGCACCATGCCAGCCTGCCCATGCTCTGACATTTTTTTGCGTGTTTATTTCTGTTTTGACTGAAGCATCGAGAAGAACTCAGACCCGGAGTAGCGCCATGACCACTTCATCGAACATCCTCGTCTGCGGTGCCAACGGTTTCATCGGCAGCCGCATCGCCGCCGCGGTGCTGAAGGCGGGACACCAGGTGACCTGCGGCAGCGCAACGCGCCTGCGCACCGACCTGCCCCACCTGCCGATCGACTACTCGCGCGACACCGATGCCGCGACCTGGCTGCCGCGCCTGGCGGGCTTCGACACGGTGATCAACGCCGTCGGCGTGCTGCGCGACAGCGCGCGCCGGCCGATGCAGGCGGTGCACACCGACACGCCGGCCGCGCTCTTCCAAGCCTGCGCGCAGGCCGGCGTGCGCCGCATCGTCCAGATCTCGGCGCTGGGCATCGGCCGCAACGACAAGGACAACCCGACCCAGTACGCGCGCACCAAGCGCGCCGCCGAAGCTGTACTGCAAGCCCTGCCCGCCGGCGGCCCCTCGTGGATCGCGCTGCGGCCCTCGGTCGTGCTCGGCCAGGGCGGCGATGCGACCAAGCTGTTCCACACGCTGGCCGCACTGCCTGTGCTGGCGATGCCCGCCCCCGCGCTCGCTGCCAAGTTGCAGCCGGTCTATGTCGAGGATCTCGCACGTGCCGTGGCGGTGCTGGCCGACCCGGCCTCGCCCTCCCGCGGCGTGGTGGAGTTCGGCGGGGCACGCGCGATGACGCTGGCCGAGCTGATCGCCACCTTGCGCAGCGCGCGGCGCGGCGGTGCGCCGAAGCCGGCCCGCGTGCTGCGCCTGCCTGCATGGGTGGGCGTGCTGAGTTCGCGCGCCGGCGACTTCGTACCCGGCGTGCCGTGGTGCACCGACACCCGCGTGATGCTCGAGCTCGACAACGTCGCGAGCAATGCGCCGCTGCGCGGCTGGCTGGGCACCGAGCCGCGCGACCTGCGCGATTTCGCCGACACCTTGTGAATCAACTTCAGGAAAGCACTTCATGAGCGACACCCTCCCGCAACGCATCGCGCTGCCGGCACCTGCCGCGCCCTCGCATGCCCCCGTGACGCCGAGCGACACGCAGGACTACTTCACCGAGGTCGCCGACGACTACCGCGCTTGGAGCCCGGGCTACAACATGCACTTCGGCTTCTGGCGCGCAGGGCTGAATCCGTTGCGGCGCGAGGGCATGCTGGTCGAGATGAACCGCGCCGTGGGCCGCGCGCTGCAGCTCGACGCCGCACGGCCGGCCTGCGTGGTCGACCTCGGTTGCGGTGCCGGCGCCACCGCGCGCACGCTGGCCATGGAGCACCCCAAGCTCTATGCGGTGACCGTGACCAACGTGGCGGTGCAGAACACGATCGCGGCCCGGCTCGATGCCGGCGCCGGCGTGGCCGACCGCGTAGCGCACGTCGAGGCCGACTACACCCGCACCGGGCTGCCCACCGCGCAGGCCGACGGCGCCTGGGCGGTCGAGAGCGCCTGCTATGCGAGCGGCGCCACCAAGGCCGACTTCGTCGCCGAAGCCGCGCGCCTGCTCAAGCCCGGCGCGCGGCTGGTGGTGATCGACGGTTTCCTGCTGCGCCGCCAGCCCGGCCGCATCGCCGGCTGGCTGCACCGGCTCTGGGCCGACAGCTGGGCCGTGCCCACGCTGGCCACGCGCGACGACTTCGCCGCAACGCTCCAGAGCCACGGCTTCGCGCAAGTCGAAGTGAAGTCGCTGCGCTGGCGCGTGGCACCGAGCGCGCTGCACATTCCTGTGCTCGCCACGCGCTTCACGCTGGCCGAGCTCTGGAAGGCGCGCGGCCGCCTCTCGCCCTGGCGCCGCAAGCACATCGTCGCCAGCTATTGCGCCCTCGCGCTGGGCCTGTTCTGGCGCGACTTCGACTACTGCATGGTGACCGCCGTGCGCGACGCGAGCGAGGCGGGCCGCGCATGAGCGAGGAGGCAGATCCGGCGCACCAGCGAAGCACTCACCACGTCGCCGCACCGCCGGCGGTCGAGCTGCCCTTCCATTGGCTCCTGCCGCTGTTCGGGGGCGCGGCCGCGGCCCTGGTCATGCGCCTGGCCTTCAGCGGCTCGCCGGGCCAACGCTACTCGGCCATGCTCGGCAGCTTCATCTATCTGGCACCGGTGCTCTGCGGCGCGGTCACGGTTTATCTCGCCGAGCGCAGCCGCCGGCGCAGCTTCTGGTACTACCTCTGGGCGCCGTGGTGCGCCACGGCGCTGTTCGTGGGCGGCACGCTGATGATCTACATCGAGGGCCTGATCTGCGCCATCGTCATCGTGCCGCTGTTCGCGCTCATGGGCAGCCTGGGCGGCCTGATGATGGGCGTGGTCTGCCGCGTCACCGACTGGCCGCGGCCGACGCTCTACGGCATCGCGGCCTTGCCACTGCTGCTCGGCGCGATCGAGCCCTCGCTGCCCGATCCCCAGCAGCTCTCGAGCACCTCGCGCACGATCTTCATCGCAGCGCCGGCCGAGCGGGTCTGGCAATCGCTCAACGATGCGCGCGACATCCGGCCGGACGAAGTCGGCGATGCCTGGGCCTACCGGATCGGCGTGCCGATGCCCATGGAAGGACGAACCGAGGAAAGCCCCGAAGGCCGGGTACGCAAAGTGCGCTGGCAGAAGGACGTGCACTTCGACGAGCTCATCACCGAATGGGAACCGTCGCGGCGCGTGAAGTGGCGCTACCGCTTCGCGCCCGACTCCTTTCCCGCCGGCGCGCTCGACGACCACGTGGTGATCGGCGGCCACTATTTCGACCTGCGCGATTCGGCCTATACGCTCTCGCCGCGCGATGGCGGCACCGAGCTGCGCATCGACGTGTCCTGGCGCGTCAGCACGCGCTTCAACTGGTATGCGGACCGGGTCGCGCACTTCCTGCTGGGTGATTTCTCCGAGCACATCCTGCGCTTCTACAAGGCGCGCAGCGAAGCGCCTTCCGCGTGATCCTGCTCAGAACTCCGCGTCGAGCTCGTCGATCTCCTCGGGCTCCAGCTTGGCCGCCTCGATCCACTCCTGCATGGCCGGCAGTTCGACGATCCGCTTGCAGTAGGCGGCGCAGGCGCGGTCGAGCGCGACGTCGTAGGTCATGAAGCGGGTGACCACCGGTGCGTACATCGCGTCCGCCATGCCGGGCTCCTTGCCGAACAGGAAGGGGCCGTCGTAGGCCTTGAGGCACTCGCGCCAGATCAGGGCGATGCGATCGATGTCGGTCTGCGCGCGCGACCAGATCTTGAAGTTGGGAAACCTGGCCTTGATGTTCATCGGCAAGGCGCCGCGCATCGAGCCGAAGCCCGAATGCATCTCGCCGCAGATCGCGCGGCAGTGGGCGCGGGCCTTGATGTCGGCCGGCAGCAACCCGGCCTTGGGCTTGATCTCGTTCAGGTATTCGCCGATCGCGAGCGTGTCCCAGACCTTCACACTGCCGTGCTGCAGCGAGGGCACCAGCATCGAGGCCGACAGCAGCAGCATCTCGGCCTTCATGGCCGGGTCGTCGGGCGGGATCACCTTCTCGACGAAGTCCAGCCCCGCCAGCCGGCACATCAGCCAGCCGCGCAGCGCCCATGCGCCGTAGTTCTTGCTGCTGATCGTGAGAACGGGTTTGCTGCTCGCCATGGGGACGCTCCTCGGCTGCCGGGATAGGCCCTGCAGCGTGTGCAAGGCCTGTGCCAGAACAGTGCATGTCGCACCCACCCCGGCGCGCGCCTTGGCCCGCAAATTGCCTGCGAGAGGTATATATGTTGTACAGGGCCTACCAAACCAGCGCCGACCTGCTTTCGCCATCGCGGCTCGCGGCGCAGTACCTCGGCAGTTCCCTGTGGCAGCAGAATTCGCAGCGCAGCGCGGCGCGGCGCATCGCCGCCGCCATGGAGGTCTACTCGCGCATGCGGCTCACCCACACGCGGCCGGCCTATGGCATCCAGAGCGTGACGGTCGACGGCGAAGAAGTGGCCGTGCATGAAGAGGTTGCGCTGGTCGCGCCCTTCGGCACCTTGCTTCACTTCCGCAAGAACACCAGCGCGGTGCATCCGCCGGTGCTGCTGGCCGCACCACTTTCGGGCCATTTCGCGACCCTGCTGCGCGAAACCGTGCGCACCTTGCTGCGGGACCACGACGTCTATTTGACCGATTGGCACAACGCCCGCGACGTGCCGCTCTGGCATGGCGGCTTCGGCCTGGACGACTACACGCTGCAGCTCATCAAGTTTCTCGAGGCCGTCGGACCCGGCGTGCACATGGTTGCGGTCTGCCAGCCCTGCGTGGCGGCGCTGGCGGCCACCGCGCTGATGGCCGAGGACGACAACCCGTCCACGCCGCGCAGCCTCACCTTGATGGCCGGGCCGGTCGATTGCCGCATCAACCCGACGGCCGTCAACAAGCTTGCGAACGAGCGCCCGATCGGCTGGTTCGAACGCAACCTGATCAGCCGCGTGCCCTGGCCGCATGCAGGCATGATGCGGCGCGTCTACCCCGGCTTCCTGCAGCTCACCGCCTTCATGAGCATGAACCCGGAGCGCCACAAGCAGCAGTTCCAGAAGCTTTTCGAGTACCTGGTCGAAGGAGAAACCGAGAAGGCCGCCACCATCCGCGATTTCTACGACGAGTACCTGGCGGTGAACGACCTGCCGGCCGAGTTCTACCTGGAGACGGTGGAGCGCGTGTTCCAGACCTACGACCTGCCGCGCGGCGTGCTCACCGTGGGAGAGCGCAAGGTCAACCCCGCTGCCATCCGCCGCACCGCACTGCTGACCGTCGAAGGCGAGCGCGACGACATCTGCGCGGTCGGCCAGACGGTGGCGGCGCAAGACCTCTGCACCGGCGTGCGCCCCTACCTCAAGACCCACCACCTGCAGGCGGGCGTGGGGCACTACGGCGTCTTCAGCGGCAGCAAGTGGAATGCGCAGATCTATCCGCGGGTGCGCGAGGCGATCCACACGGCTGCCGAGGTGCACTGACTCCACTGGCTGGTGCTGGTCTAGACTGGCCCGGATGACGCCCGCGCCCGCCTCCCCGCTCGATGCCTTCCTGCATGCGATCCCGAAGCTCGAGCTGCATTGCCACCTGTTCGGCACAGTGCGGCACGACAGCTTCGCGGCGCTCAATCGCCGCGCCGGGCGGCCGCTGGCCGATGAAGAGATCGAAGGCTTCTACACGCGCGGCGAGAAGCCGGTCGGCGTGCTTCGCGTGCTGCGCGCGCTCGATGCGCGGCTGGTGCGCGTGCCCGACGACCTGCACCGGCTCACCTTCGAATACCTCGAGGACGCGGCGGCCCACAACGTGCGCTACGCCGAGTTCTTCTGGAACCCGACCGGCACGGTGCGCGACTCCGGCATCGCCTACCGCAGCGCGCAAGAGGCCATCGTGCGCGCCATCCATGACGCAAAAGACGAGTTCGGCATCACCGGCCGGCTGATCGCGGCCATCGACCGCGAGGCCAGCCCCGAGGCTGCTGTCGAGATGGTCGGCTGGGTCACGGCCAACCTCTGCGAGGAGGTGATCGGTATCGGCATCGACTACCGCGAGGTCGACCGGCCACCCGAACTCTTTCAGCAGGCCTACCGCGACGCGCGGCGCGCCGGCCTCAAGACGACCGCGCACGCGGGCGAGTTCGGCATGCCGTGGACCAACGTGCGCACCGCGCTCGACGTGTTGCAGGTCGACCGCATCGACCACGGCTACACGGTGGTCGACCAGCCCGAGTTCGCACGCGAGTGCGCCGAGCGCGGCGTGCTCTTCACCGTGGTGCCGACCAACTCCTACTACCTGCGCACGCTGCCGCCCGAGCGCTGGGCGCTGGACCATCCGATCCGCCGCATGCCCGGCCTGGGCCTGCGCATCCATCCCAACACCGACGACCCCACGCTGCACAAGGTCACGCCCACGCAAGCCTGGGGAATGATGGTGCGCGACTTCGGCTTCGGCCTCGACGATCTGCGCGGCTTCATGCACAACGGGCTCGACGGCGCGTGGATCGACGACACGACGCGCCGCGAATGGCGCGTGCAATGGAGCGCCGAATTCGATGCGCTGCGCGCACAGCTGCCGCAAGACCAGATCACTTCCGAAGACTGACCATGCCTAGACCCAAGCCCCTGCTCCTCGCCTCGATGCTCCTGGCCGCGCTGCCCGGCGCGGCATTCGCCCAAGCGCCCGCATGGCCCGCCGCCAAGCCGATCACGCTGATCGTTCCCTACTCTGCCGGCGGCAGCGTGGACTTCAATGCGCGCCTGGTCGCCACCAAGCTAGGCGAACGGCTCAAGCAGTCGGTCGTGATCGAGAACGTAACCGGCGCCGGCGGCGCCATCGGCGTAGCCAAGGCCGCCAACGCGGCGCCCGACGGCTACACGCTGGTGGCGGGGCCGGACAGCGCGATCGCGATCGGCAAGCTCATCAACCCCGCCGCCTTCAAGTTCGACCCGCTGAAGGACCTGGCGCCGGTCGGCATGCTCAACACCGCGCCGATGGTGCTGGTCGCGCGGCCGGGCCTGCCGGCGCAGAGCTACGCCGACTTCGTCAAGCTCGCCAAGGCCGCGCCGGGCAAGTACAACTACGCGACCTCGGGCGTAGGCACGGTGCTGCAGCTCGCGATGGAGCTGCTCAAGGAAAGGAGCGGCATCTACGTGACCCATGTGCCCTATCGCGGCGGCGCGCAGATCGCCACCGACGTGATCGGCAACCAGATCGACCTGGCCATGCTGGTCAGCACCAGCGCGATCCCGCATGTGAACGGCGGCCGCCTGAAGGCGCTGGGCGTGACCGGCAACAAGCGTCTCGACGCGCTGCCCAACGTGCCGGCCTTCGACGAGATGCCGGGCCTCAAGGGCTATTCAATGCTGAGCTGGACCGGCATCTTCGCGCCGGCCAACACGCCGCCGGCGATCGTCACCCGCCTCAACCAAGAGCTCAATGCGGTGTTGAAGGACCCCGAGGTGCGCACCAAGCTGACGGAGCAAGGCGCGCTACCGGGCAGCGGTTCGGCTGAAGAACTCGGCAAGTTCGTACACGCCGAGTACGCGCGCAATCAAAAGATCGTGCAGGCGGCGAACATCAAGGAGTGAGGGTCTACGAGGACTCGTCTTCCGCCGGCCAGTCGCGGATGTAGGCTTTGAGCATCTTGTTCTCGAAGTTCTGGCTGTCGACCACGGCCTTGGCGACGTCGTAGAAGCTGATCACGCCCATCAGCATGCGCTTGTCCATCACCGGCATATAGCGCGCATGGCGCTCGAGCATGATGCGGCGGATTTCGTCGAGGTCGGTTTCGGCCGTGCAGGTGACGGGATGGTCGTCCATCGCCTTGCGCACCAGCGTGCCGCCGACCTGGCCGCCGTTGCCGACGATGGCGACGATGACTTCGCGGAAGGTGAGCATGCCCACCAGGTCGCCATGCTCCATGACCACCAGCGAGCCGATGTCCTTGTCGGCCATGGTGTTGACCGCATCGGACAGGGGTTCGTCGGGCGTGACGGTGTAGAGCGTGTTGCCCTTCACGCGCAGGATGTCGCTGACTTTCATCGTGGTGCTCCTCACTTGCTCGGCGGCGTGCCGATTTGAATATAGCCCACAATGGCCGCCCGTCCACAGGCCCATGTCGGCGTCGCAGGCATTGCGCGCGCCACGGGGCATTGCAGAAACGACCATCGAAAGGCTCCCATGCCCGGCTATTCCGACCCCGGCTTCGATACGCTGGCACTGCACGCCGGCGCCGCACCCGACCCCGCCACCGGCGCACGCGCGGTGCCGATCCACCTCACCACCTCCTTCGTCTTCGAGTCGAGCGACCACGCGGCCGCGCTCTTCAACCTCGAACGCGCGGGCCATGTCTACTCGCGCATAAGCAACCCGACCAACGCGGTGCTCGAACAGCGCGTGGCCGCGCTCGAAGGCGGCATCGGTGCGATCGCGACCGCCAGCGGCCAGGCCGCGCTGCACCTCTCGATCGCGACGCTGATGGGCGCAGGCTCGCACATCGTGGCGAGCACCGCGCTCTACGGCGGCTCGCAAAACCTTTTGCACTACACGCTGCGGCGCTTCGGCATCCAGACCACCTTCGTGAAGCCGGGCGACCTCGACGGCTGGCGCGCCGCGATCCGGCCGGAGACCAAGCTGCTGTTCGGCGAGACCGTGGGCAACCCGGGCCTCGACGTGCTCGACATCCCGGCGGTGAGCGAGATCGCGCACGCGGCCGGCGTGCCGCTGCTGGTCGATTCCACGCTGACCTCGCCCTACCTGATCAAGCCCTTCGACTGGGGCGCCGACCTGATCTACCACTCGGCCACCAAGTTCCTCTCGGGCCACGGCACCGTGATCGGCGGCGTGGTGGTCGACGGCGGCAGTTTCGACTGGGAACGCTCGGGCAAGTTCGCCGAGCTGACGCAGGCCTACGACGGCTTCCACAACATGGTCTTCAGCGAGGAAAGCACGGTCGGCGCCTTCCTCTTGCGCGCTCGGCGCGAGGGGCTGCGCGACTTCGGCGCCTCGATGAGCCCGCACACGGCCTGGCTGATCCTGCAGGGCATCGAGACCCTGCCGCTGCGCATGGAACGCCACATCGACAACACGCAGAAGGTGGTCGAGTTCCTGGCGGCGCATCCCTTCGTGGCGCACGTGGGGCATCCGCTGCTCGAAACGCATCCGAGCCATGCGCTGGCGGCCAAGCTGCTGCGCCACGGCGCCAAGGGCGCCGGCGCGGTCTTCAGCTTCGACCTCAAGGGCAACCGCGAGCAGGGCAAGAAGTTCATCGAGGCGCTGAAGCTCTTCAGCCATCTCGCGAACGTGGGCGACTGCCGCAGCCTGGTGATCCATCCGGCGAGTACCACGCATTTCCGCATGACCGACGAGGCGCTGGCCGGCGCAGGCATTTCGCAGGGCACGATCCGTCTGTCGATCGGGCTCGAGGACCCGGCCGACCTGATCGACGATCTCAAGCGTGCCTTGAAGGCCGCAGAAAAGGCAGGCGCGTGATGGATCTGCTCGTCAACGGTCACCGCAGCTACTGCTACACCGGCGGCAAGACTTTCGATGCCGCGAAGCCCAGCGTGGTGTTCATCCATGGCGTGCTCAACGACCACAGCGTGTGGATCCTGCAAAGCCGCTGGTTCGCCAACCACGGCTGGAACGTGCTGGCGATCGACTTGCCCGGGCATTGCAGGAGCGAGGGCCCGCCGCCCGCGAGCGTCGAGGAGGCGGCGCAATTCGTCGTCGCGCTGCTCGATGCGGCCGGCATCGGCAAGGCAGCTCTGGTCGGCCACAGCTTCGGTTCGCTGATCGCGCTCGAAGCGGCTGCGCGCGCGCCGGAGCGGGTCACGCACCTGACGCTGGTCGGCACGGCCTACCCGATGACCGTGTCACCCGCGCTGCTCGACGGTGCACTGAACGATCCGCAGCGCGCGATCGACATGGTCAACACCTTCTCGCATTCGCTGCTGGCGCCGCCACCGTCCTCGCTGGGCCCGGGTACCTGGCTCTACGGCGGTTCGCGCGCGCTGATGCGGCGGGTGCTGGCCAGCAACCGCGACGCCAACGTGTTCCACATCGGCTTCAAGGCCTGCAACGATTATGCGAACGGCGAAGCGGCGATCGCGGCCGTGCAGTGCCCGATCCTGTTCCTGCTCGGCGACGCGGACCAGATGACGCCGGCGCGCGCGACCCGTGCGCTGAGCGCGAAAGCGCCCCGGGCCCAGGTGCTCACCGTCAGGGCCGGCCACCAGCTGATGTCGGAAGCGCCGGACGAGGTGCTGTTCGCGCTGCGGGACTTTCTCAGCGCAGCGCGTTGATGTCCGCGGTTTCGACCAGCGGCGTGGGCGCGCCGCGCCGGGCGACGACCAGCATCGCGCGGCCCACCTGTTCGCTGGTGGTCACGTGGCGCGGCGCCAGACGCTTGATCAGGCCGAAGATCGGGCTGGCCAGCACGTAGATCCAGCGGTAGAGCGCCACCTTGGAACGCACGCCGTGCAAGGGCTGGATGAAGCCGGGGCGGAACATGTAGGCGGCCTTGAAAGGCAGGCGCATCAGTGCGTTCTCGGTCGCGCCCTTGACGCGCGCCCACATGCTGGAGCCGCGCTCGCTGCTGTCGGTGCCGGCGCCGGACACATAGACGAAGGTCATCTGCGGATTGAGCCGCACCAGCACCTTGGCGGCGGCAAGCGTGAGCTCGTAGGTGACGTGCCGATAGGCCTCTTCGCTCATGCCCGCCGACGAGACGCCGAGGCAGAAGAAACAGGCATCGAAGCCCGTGAGCTGTTCCCGGACGGCGCTCAAGTCGAAGAGGTCCGCCACGATCAGTTCGCGCAGCTTCGGATGGGTCTGCCCGGTCGTGCTGCGCCCGACGCTCAGCACCCGCGACACGCCGGCGTCGAGCAGGCATTCGCGCAACACGCCCTGGCCCACCATGCCGGTCGCGCCGAAGAGCAGGACGTTCATGGCGCTAGCCGACGCAGAAGGTATCGGGCTCGCGCGCCAGTGCGCGGAGCAGGGTTGAAACCTCGGCGGCCGACGCGTGCCCCGGCTGCAACGCGCCGAGCATGCGCGCCAGCGTTTCGGCATGCGGCAGCAGCGGGCCGAGGAAGCGGGTGCCAGACTCGCCCGCCACCAGGATGGTCGGGAAGGTCTCGACGTCGAAGTCGTCGGCCAGGTCGGCGTGGTCTTCGATGTCGACCCAGGCAAAGCGGAACTGCGGATGCGCGCGCGCCACCTGCTCGAACAGCGGCCGGTACTCGCGGCAGGCGCCGCACCATTCGGCGCACAGGCAGACCACCCACAGGGCATCGTCGGCCAGGGCCAGCCTCGCGGGAACTGTGGAATCGTTCAAGGTCGAATGAATGAGGGTGGAACGGAAAGCGATGCCATTATCGATACGGAAGCACATCCTGCAGCAGCAACGTCCGCAAGGGACCTTTCTGCCACAGGTTATCGAGGGCCGGCGCCTGCGGCATCAGCAATTCCTTAAGCAAAGGTTCGAGCCGCGTACTGCGGGGGTCGGCCAGCAGCACGTAGCGCGGATCCTCGTTGGCCGGCTCCTCGGCCAGCGGCCCGATCCAGTCGAGCGCAACCAGCGTTTCCAGCACCGGCGCGAGCTGCAGGGCGTCGACCTTCATGCGCGCCACCAGCTCGGCCGCGCCCAACCCCTTGGCCGGCGACGTCTGCGCGCGCGCCAGCTGCTGCAGCGTTTCCACCGCAAGCTGGAGCGGCCAGCCGGCCGTGCCGCCGCGTCGCGCGACGCCGGTCAGCAGGCTGGGCAAGTAGGCCGCGATCACCGCGCCCAGCAGCACGATGACCCAGGCCACATAGATCCACACCAGCAGGATCGGCACGGTGGCGAAGGCGCCATAGAGCACCGAGTAGGTCGGCACCAGGCTCAGGTAGTAGCCCAGGACGCGCTTGGCGATCTCGATCGCGGCAGCCACGAAGATGCCGCCGGCCCAGGCGTGCACCCATTTCACGTGGGTGTTGGGCACGTAGTGGTAGAGCGAGGCCATGCCGCCCGCGAGCAGCACGAATTCGAAGGTGTCGAACACCAGCTTGAGCATGCCGCGGCCCACCACATCGCGCGAGACCGAGAAGACATAGGCCGTGGTGCTCAGGCTCAGGGCCAGCACCAGCGGCCCGAGCGTGATCGCGGCCCAGTAGATCAGCACCCGCTGCGCGAAGGGCCGAGGCGTGCGCACGCGCCAGATGTTGTTGAGCGTCTTGTCCATCGTCAGGATCAGCGCGATGGCGGTCACCAGCAGCAGCACCAGGCCGGCGACGCCGAGGCCGCTGGCCTTGCTCGCGAACTGGTTGAGGTAGCCCAGCACCTGGCGTGCGATGTTGTCCGGGATCAGGCTCTCGATCAGCCAGCGCTGCACCCGGCCCTGCATGGCCGAGAACATCGGGAACACCGTGAACAGCGCCAGCGCGACGGTGAAGAAAGGCACCATCGCGATGGTGGTGGTGAAGGTCAGGCTGCTGGCCGTGAGGCCCAGCCGGTCCTCGCGAAAACGTTCGCCCAGCACCGCGGCGGTATTGCCCCAGGGAAAGTGCGAAAGATCCCTCCAGAGTTGCCGGCGATTCATGGCCGGTATCATGCCATCGGGTCCTCTGCCGCTCCGGCGCCGCCCGATCGATCTCCCCTTGCCGTGACCGCTCCCAACGCCTCCCCTCCTTCCGTTTCCGCCACGCGCTGGCTCGCCGTCGGCAGCCTGGTCGGCCTGATCGTGCTCGGCCTGGCCTGGGAAATGTGGCTGGCGCCGCTTCGCCCGGGCGGCTCCTGGCTGGCGCTCAAGGTGTTGCCGCTCGTGGTGCCGCTCGCGGGCCTGCTCAAGAACCGGATGTACACCTACCGCTGGGTCAGCCTCATGGTCTGGCTCTATTTCACCGAAGGCGTGGTGCGCGCCTGGAGCGACGCCGACGGCACGAGCCAGTTCCTTGCGCTGATCGAGGTGGCGCTGTGCCTGGCGCTCTTCGCCGCCTGCGCCTGGCATGTTCGTCTTCGCCTGCGCCACGCGGCGCGGGCCCGCAATCTGGAAGGAGCCGCGCCATGAGCGCATCGTTGATCGACAAGCTGCGCACCATCGTCGGTGCCGCCCATGTGCTGACCGAGGGCGACCTCAGCGCCTACGAGCAGGACTGGCGCAAGCGCTCGCGCGGCAAGTCTTTGGCCGTGGTGCGGCCAGCCAGCACGCAGCAGGTGGCCGAGGTGGTCAAGGCCTGCGCGGCCGCCGGCACGACGATCGTGCCGCAGGGCGGCAACACCGGGCTTGCGGTCGGCTCGATCCCCGACGAGAGCGGCACCCAGGTGCTGTTGAGCCTGCAGCGCATGAACGCGATCCGCGGCATCGACGCCGCCAACCTCACGATGACGGTGGATGCCGGCTGCGTGCTGCAGACCCTGCAGGAAGCCGCCGAAAGGGCCGGCTTCCTGTTCCCGCTGAGCCTGGCGGCCGAAGGCAGCTGCACCATCGGCGGCAACCTGGCGACCAATGCGGGTGGCACGCAGGTGCTGCGCTACGGCAATGCGCGCGAGCTGTGCCTGGGGCTCGAGGTCGTCACGCCGCAGGGCGGCATCTGGGAAGGCACCAGCGGCCTGCGCAAGGACAACACCGGCTACGACCTGCGCGACCTGATGATCGGCAGCGAAGGCACGCTGGGCATCATCACCGCCGCCACCCTGAAGCTCTACCCGCTGCCGGCCGCGCGGCTCACCGCCTGGGCGGCCGTGCCTTCACTCGAACATGCGGTGACGCTGCTCGGCCTGGCGCACAAACGCCTGGGCCCGGGGCTCACGGGCTTCGAGGTCATGGGCAAGTTTGCGCTGAGCCTGGTCGACAAGCACATGCCGCAGTTGCGCGTGCCCTTCATCGACGATGCGGCGGCGCCCTACTGCGTGCTGCTCGAGAACTCCGACAACGAATCCGAAGACCATGCCCGTGGCCGCTTCGAGGCACTGCTCGAAACCGCCTTCGAGGCCGGCTGCGTCAGCGACGCGGTGGTGGCCGAGAACCTCACGCAGGCACATCAGCTCTGGCACATCCGCGAAAGCATTCCGCTGGCGCAAGCCGAGGAAGGGCTCAACATCAAGCACGACATCTCGATTCCGGTGTCGCGCATCCCGGCCTTCGTGGCCGAGACCGACGCGCTGCTGGAACGCGAGGTACCGGGCGTACGGCTGGTGAACTTCGGCCACCTCGGCGACGGCAACCTGCACTACAACGTGCAGGCGCCGGCCGGCGGCGACAACGGCACCTTCCTGCGCGAGCACGAAGAGCGCATCAACACGCTGGTCTACGACGCGGTCGAGAAGTTCGACGGCTCCTTCTCGGCCGAGCACGGCGTCGGCTCGCTCAAGGTCGACAAGCTCGAAAAGCACAAGTCGCCGGTGGCGCTCGAGATGATGCGCGCCATCAAGCGCGGGCTGGACCCGCAGAACATCCTGAATCCGGGTCGGGTGATTCGCGCAGAGTAAGCGTGCGCGTAAAATATGCGCATACTCCATGAGCAAGGAAAACCCCATGCTTCGCTTCGACAACGCGCCCAAGAAAGCCACCAACCTGTCGCTCAATAGCAAGGTTCTCGAGATGGCGCGCGAGTTGGGTATGAACGTCTCGCAGACGGTGGACGGTTTGCTTGCCGAAGAAGTCAAACGCCGCTATTGGGAAAAGTGGGCTGCGGAGAACAAGGAAGCCATGGAGGCCTACAACGCGCGGATTGCGAAGGAGGGTCTGCCATTGGCCAAGTACCGCAGTTTTGCACGCAGCCTCGGCGATGGCAAAAAAGGCTGAGATGGCTCGCTTCGACGTCTACGCCAATCCCGATCCCGCAGACCGCACGACAATTCCATTCATGCTCGACGTTCAGAACGGCTTTCTGGATGTCCTCGAAACACGCGTGGTGGTGCCTCTCTATATACGCGGCAGGTTCACCGCCCGCGTCCGGAACCTGAATCCGGAGCTCGAGGTGGCAGGCAAGGCGGTGATCATGGACACGGCTTCGATCGGCGCCGTGCCGATCAGCGATCTGCGCCGCCCCGTCGCCAACCTCGCCGATAGACAACTCGAAATCCAAGACGCCCTGGATACCCTGTTTGCAGGCTACTGACATGACCACCCGCCCCATCCGCTCCCAATACGAAGACTTCATGCGCCACGTCGACATGACCGGCGTGCACAAGAGCGACCGCACGGGCACCGGCACCAAGAGCGTGTTCGGCCACCAGATGCGCTTCGACCTGAACGAAGGCTTTCCGCTGGTCACCACGAAGAAGGTGCATCTCAAGTCCATCATCCAGGAGCTGCTGTGGTTCCTGACCGGCTCCAGCAACAACAACTGGCTGAAGGAGCGCGGCGTCACCATCTGGGACGAATGGGCGCGCGAGGACGGCGACCTGGGCCCGGTCTACGGCGTTCAGTGGCGCAGCTGGCCGACCCCGGACGGCGGCCACATCGACCAGATCCAGCAGGTGATCGACACGCTCAAGACCAACCCGGATTCGCGCCGCATCATCGTGAGCGCATGGAACGTGGCCGAGCTCTCGAAGATGGCGCTGATGCCCTGCCATGCCTTCTTCCAGTTCTATGTGGCTCCTTCGACAGGCTCAGGACGGGGCCGCCTGTCGTGCCAGCTCTATCAGCGCAGCGCCGACATCTTTCTCGGCGTGCCCTTCAACATCGCGAGCTACGCGCTGCTCACGCACATGATCGCGCAGCAATGCGATCTGGACGTGGGCGATTTCGTCTGGACCGGCGGCGACTGCCACATCTACAGCAACCATGCCGAGCAGGTGGCGCTGCAGCTGAGCCGCACGCCCTACCCCTACCCGACGCTGGTCATCAAGCGCAAGCCGGCCTCGATCTTCGACTACGAATACGAGGACTTCGAGGTCGTCGACTATCAGCATCACCCGGCCATCAAGGCGCCCGTGGCCGTCTGAACCATGACGCGCATCAACCTGATCCTCGCACGCGCCGCCAACGGCGTGATCGGCCGCGACGGCGTGATGCCCTGGCATCTGCCCGAGGACATGGCGCACTTCAAGCAACAGACCGCCGGCGCGCCGGTGATCATGGGCCGCAAGACCTGGGACTCGCTGCCGCCGCGCTTCCGCCCGCTGCCGGGCCGCCGCAACATCGTGATCACGCGCCAGGCGGATTGGCAGAGCGACGGCGCAGAGCGTGCCGGCAGCCTGCGCGAGGCCTTGATCCGCTGCGAAGACGAGCAGTTGCCCGAGGTCTGGGTGATCGGCGGCGCACAGATCTATGCCGAGGCCGAGCCGCTGGCGCAGCGCGCCCTCGTGACCGAGATCGGGCGCGACTACGAAGGCGACGCCTGGGCGCCGCGTTTCGACGTGTCCTGGCGCGAGACCGCACGCGAGTCGCACATCGCGGCCAACGGCCTGCCCTACGCCTTCGTCACGCTCGAACGGCCCTGAAGGCCGGCAACCGCTCTCCGCACATCACGGCGCCCATTCGATCTCGGCGAGCGCGACGTACACGCGCCCGGCCTCGATCTTCACCGGATAGCTGCGCAGGTCCTCGGTGAGCGGCGCGCACATCGCCTTGCCGGTGCGCACGTCGAATTTGCCCTGGTGCAAGGGGCACTCAATCTCGTGGCCTTCGAGAAAGCCGTCGCACAGGCGGGCCTGGCCGTGCGTGCAGGTGTTGCTCGTCGCGAAGACCTCGCCGTCCACGCTGTAGAGCGCGAGGTCGCGGCCCTCGACCTCGATGCCCAACACGTCGTCGGCCGGCAGTTCGTCGACGGCGGCGGCGTCGATCCAGGAAGTAGTGCTCATGTTCATCCTCGTGGGCCTCGTCTCAGATCGGATAGATGATGGAGTTCGGGATCATTTCGCTGTCGTAGACGACGAGGCGTGAAGCGAACTTCAGGCCTTCGGGCCGCCGCACGACCGTGTCGATGTAGCGGCCCACGTTGAAGACGGTGGAGAGTTCGCTGAGCTTGGTGCGGAACACGGCGTAGTTGGCTTCGCTGCGGATCGTGCCGTCCTCGTCGACACCATGCACCAGCGGCAGGCCTACTACATGGCGCTGGTAGTAGGGGTCGTGAAACAGCGTCTCGCGAATGCCGTAGACGCGGTCTTCCAGCATGCCTTTGCTCTCGAAGGACAAGGTGGCGAGCGGCAGGCCGCGCTCGTGGTTCTCGCGCGGCTGCAGGCGGTAGCTGCACTCGTCGATGAAGAAGGCGGGCCACAAATCCCAGTTGCCCGAGTCAACGGCACGTGCGTAGTCGGCGTAGAGTTGGCTCAGCTCGAAGTAGTCATGCGGCGCCATGGTCATGCCTCCATCACCTTGCGCCAGTACTTGTACATGCCGCGAATCAACGTCTCGGTCACCATGTGATCGGTGTCTTCCACCTCGCGCCCGCCGAGCTCGGCCAGCGTGCGGTGATAAGGCTTCTGCTCGAAGCCCTGCTGCGAGAACTCGATGACCTCGCCGTCGTCGGCCGAGACAAAACCGGCCGGCCCGAACAGGTTGGCCTGGCGCAGGCGCCGCTGCTGCATCTCCTCGCTGTCGTCCTCGAAGCCGAAGTGCGTCCAGACGAAATCGAAGGCATCGTGGCCCACCGGCTGGATGTGGCGCGTCGACACGCTGTTCACTTGCTGCTGCAAGATCACGCTCGGGAACAGCGTGGTCATCACCGCGGTCGGGCCGCCCCACCAGGGCTCGGGCACGATGTCGAGGAAGCGCGGGTCCTTGAGTTGCATACTCTCCTTGAAGCTGGACACCTGCGTGACCTGCGCGGCCTTGCCCGCGCTGCCGCGCGTCGAGATCATCGCGGCGTGACGGCCGTGCGCATCCATCTTGAGTTCGGACTTGTTGTCCGCGCGCCAGAGGCCGAAGGTGACGAACCAGGTGTGCAGCAAGCCCGGGTGGTACGGGTCCTTGATGTTCTCCTGCATCAGCTTCCAGTTGCCCGGAATGCGCTGGCGGTTGTAGCCGAGGATCTTGAGCTTGCGGCCGTCGAACAGGCGGTCGAAGTAATGCAGGATGGCCGGCCCCATGAAGTCTTCCAGCGACTCCACTTCGTGGTCGAAGGAGGCGAACACCACGCCGCCGCGCGTGGCCACCTTGAGCTTGTTGAGGCTGTTCTCTTCAGGCTTGAAGTCGGCCGGCATGCCGCCGTTGACCTTGCCGTCCTGCTTGACGCCGCGCCGGAAGGGCACGCCCTGCAGGTCGCCCTTGAGTGTGTAGTTCCACTGGTGGTAGGGGCAGACGAATTCCTTGCGATTGCCCTGCCGCTCGCGGCAGAAGCGCATGCCGCGATGGGCGCAGACGTTCTCCACCACGTTGATGCCGCCTTCGGCATCGCGCACCATGATCACCGAGCGCTCGCCGATCGCGGTGCGCTTGAAGTCGCCGGCGTTGGGGATCTCGGCTTCCAGGCCGACGTAGCACCAGTGCTTGTTGTAGAAAAAGCGCTCCAGCTCCTTCTTGTGCTGGTCCTCGCCGATGTAGGCCATGAAGGGAATGCGGCTGGTCTTCTCCGATTCCCAGTGGATCTTCTCGGGGAATACGATGGATTGGGGGGTGGTCATGGGAGTCTCCTTTTCTCGCTTTCTCTGTCTCAGGTGCCCTGCATGTAGAAGGCATCGGCATGGATCTTCTCTGCGGCCAGGCCGCGGTCCTTGAGCAGCAGCGTGACCGCCTCCACCATCGGGGGCGAGCCGCAGAGGTAGGCGCGCCAGCCCTCGAAGCCGCCGGGCCAGTCGGACCGGATGGCGTCGGTGATCAGCCCCTGGCGCGAGCCCGGGCGCATCGCGCCCGACACGCCGACCACGTGCACCTTGAGTCCCGCATGCAGCGCCTGGAGCTCGCGCAATTCTTCGAGGCCGTAGACGTCGGCGTCCGATCGCACGCCGAAATAGAGGTGGATCGGGTTGGGCATGCCGGCCTCGATGGCGCCGCGCACGATGGCGAGCACGGGCGCCAGCCCCGTGCCGCCGGCCGCGCACAGGATCGGGCCGGTGTGCCGCGTGCGAAGGTAGGCGGCGCCCATCGGGCCGCTGACACGGACCGCGTCGCCGGGCTTCAGTTGCTCGAACACATAGTCGGTCACGCGGCCGCCGGGCACGCGCCGCACGTGGAACTCCAGCTCCGCGTCGCCGCTGAGCCGGGCCATCGAATAAGGCCGCACATGCTCGGGCGCGAACTGCAGCTGGGCGTACTGGCCCGGCGAGAACGACAAGGGCTTGGCCGGCTTCAGGCGCAGCCGGCGGATGTCGTGCGTGAGCGTCTCGATCTCCGCAATAGTGGCCTTGACGATGCGCGCCGGGTGCACGACCACTTCGTCAGGCTCGGGAATCTCGATGGTGCAGTTCTCGGTCAGTGTGCTCTGGCAGGCCAGCACATGGCTTTCGCGCAGGCCCTCGGGCCGCATCGCGTCCTGCCCCTGCCCTGCGTCCAGCACCCGCCCTTCGACCACCTTGCAGCGGCAGGTGCCGCAGCGCCCGGCCATGCAACTGTAGGAGACCGGCACCTGGTGCTCGCGCAGCACCTCCAACAGGTTCGCGCCCGGGCGGACCTCGATGGTGCGTGCGAAGGGGCGGATATGCAGTTCCATGGCGCCGATCATCGGCATCCTTCTCACATTGGCCAATAGAATCTCGTGAATTCATCGAATCACCGTTGTGAATAAAGGTGCGGCATGGAGCTTCGGGACATCGACCTCAACCTGCTGCTGGTCTTCGACCGGATGCTGGCCGAGAAGCGCGTCTCGGCCGTGGCGGAATCGCTCGGCCTCTCGCAGCCTGCCATCAGCAATGCGCTGGCGCGTCTGCGCCGGGCTTTCGGCGACGAGCTGTTCCTGCGCACCGCGCGCGGCATGGAACCCACGCCCTTCGCGCTGCAGCTCGCGGAGCCCGTGGCCTACGCGATGGGCACGCTGCACGGCGCGCTCAATCAACAGACCGTCTTCGATCCGGCCACCAGCACGCGCAGCTTCACGCTCGCGATGACGGACATCGGCGAGATCTATTTCGCGCCGGTGCTCATGGAGGTGCTGTCGCGCGCTGCGCCGGGCGTGACCATCAGCACCGTGCGCAACACCGCCGTCAACCTGCGCGATGCCATGGAGGCCGGTCAGGTGGACATCGCGATCGGCCTCTTGCCGCAGTTGAAGGCCAGCATCTTCCAGCGCCGGCTGTTCAAGCAGCGCTACGTGTGCCTCTTCAGCGCCACGCATGCGCTCGCGACCAAGCCGAAGCTGACGCTGAAGGATTTCTGCGCCGCCGAGCACCTGCTGGTCAAGGCCGCGGGCACCGGCCACGGCCAGGTCGACGAGCTGATGGCCGCGCAGGGCGTCGCGCGGCGCATCCGGCTCACGGTGCCGCATTTCGTGGCCATCGGCCACATCCTGCGCTCCACGCCGATGATCGCCACCGTGCCCGAGCGCCTGGCGCAAAGCATCGCCGAGCCCTTCGGGCTGGTCTGGCGCACGCACCCGGTGGCGCTGCCGCAGATCGCGATCAACGCGTTCTGGCATGCGCGCTTCCACCGCGATCCGGGCAACCAGTGGCTGCGGGGTGTGTTATTCGACCGCTTTGCCGACACCTGATCCTGCACGAAGCCGAAACTTCACGCCACACGGCGCGGTGACACAAACCCCGGCGGCCGGATGAAGTTCCGATCGGGACCCAGCCCGTTCGCAACGCCGAGTCGCGTGGCTGATCGTCGGCGGCAACGACGGGGCGGTGATCGATTTGAATCGGCAAGCGCTCGCGTTGCTGCACAGCCAGAAGCGGCTTGCGATCGTGCCAGGCGCGACCCACCTGTTCGAAGAGCCCGACGCGCTCGGCGCTGTTTCCGCGCTGGCGCGCGATTGGTTCCTCAGCCATCTCAACCGTCCGCTCTAGGAAAGTACGACATGAGCAAGTCCCCGAGACACCGGAAATGGCCTGAGCACCGAATCGAGCAACGTCGTCAAGGTCGATGAAGACAAGTCTCGCGTCGGCATGTACCTACGATCGCTCCACGGAGCGTCCTACCTTTGCGGGACCCGTCGATTTCTACATTGCTGTTGACGCCGGACCTCATGCAGGCACGCCGCAGCATCAGCCCTCTGCACCCTGTCTGGATAGCGACGAGGAGACACCATGAAAAAGCTTCTGTCGATGTTCACCATTGCATCGTTGTGCCTGTTTGCCGTCCAGGCCAGCGCACAGCTGACTCCCTCGCCACCGGGGAAGATCGATCCGGTCGACGCCGAATACAAGGCCGCCCGCGACAAGATCGCAGCCGACTACAAGGCTGCCAAGGCGCTGTGCGACGCCATGAAGGACAACGCCAAGGACGTCTGCATCGCGGAAGCCAAGGGCAAGGAAAAGGTCGCCAAGGCCGAGTTCGACCAGCAGCGCAAGCCCAGCGACGGCAATGCGCGCAAGGTGGCCGAGGCCAAGGTGGAGGCCACCTACAGCGTCGCCAAGGAGAAATGCGATGACCAGAAGGGCGATGCCAAGACTGCGTGCGTGAAGCAGGCCCAGTCGGAACAGGCGAAGGGCAAGGCCGACATCAAGGCCATGAAGAAATGAGCGGCAGGCACCTTGGTCTGATTGGCGGTCGGCGCAGATGCGATCTTTGACAAGTCCAACGAACTAGAAGCGCGTACCAGCGCTGTCGCGGGCATGGGCGATCCCTAACTCAGGTACCCTTGCGCAATTTATGAAAATTGCCACCTGGAACGTCAATTCCCTCACAGCTCGCCTGCAGCACGTGCTCGACTGGCTGATCGCCAACCCGGTCGACGTGCTGTGCCTGCAGGAACTGAAGATGAGCGACGACAAGTTCCCGCTCGAAGTGCTGCAGTCGGCCGGCTATCACGCGGCGGTGTTCGGCCAGAAAACCTACAACGGCGTCGCGATCCTGAGCCTCGCTCCGGTGCGCGATATCGCGAAGAACATCGGTGGCTTTGCCGACGATCATTCGCGCGTGATCAGTGCCACCATCGACACGCCGGCCGGCGAGCTGCGCGTCGTCAACGGCTACTTCGTCAACGGCCAGGCGCCGGGCACCGAGAAGTTCGCCTACAAGATGAGCTGGCTGCGCGCCATGCGCGAGTGGCTGCGCGAGGAGCTCGCGGCGCATCCGAGGCTGGTGCTGCTCGGCGACTTCAACATCGCGCCGGAGGACCGCGACAGCTTCGACCCCGTCGGGCTGGCCGAGACCATTCATCACACGACCGAGGAGCGCGACCATTTCAAGGCTCTGCTGGGGCTCGGCCTCGCCGACAGCTTCCGCCTCTTCGAGCAGCCCGAGAAGAGCTACTCGTGGTGGGACTACCGCATGCTGGGCTACCAGAAAAACCGGGGGCTGCGCATCGATCACATCCTGGTGAGCGAGCCGCTGGTGCCGCATGCAAAGGGCTGCACGATCGACCGCGTGCCGCGCAAGTGGGACAAGCCCAGCGACCACGCACCTGTAACCCTGGAGCTCAACGCATGAAACGGATCCTCCACCTCGCCCTGCTCGCGGCCGTGCTCGGCCTTTCCGCCTGCTCGGCGCTGAAGCCGAGCGCCACCGACGAAGTGCCCTCCCCCGGCGCCAAAGCCCCCGCGGAACAACCCTCGCAGCCATCGGAAAAGGTGCCGACCGCGCGGCTCATCACCGTGCAGACGCCGGCCGTGCGCGCCTACCGCAAGATCGGCGCCCGGCACATCTACAACAAGTACCCCCAGCGCATCTACAAGGGGAAGATTCCGCCGCTGGTGTATGCGGTGGTGGTGACCGAAACCGAAGTCGACAGCAGCGGGCGCGTCACGGGCGTGCACTTCAGCCGCACCCCGAGCCATGCGCCGGAGGTGAGCGGAAAGATCGCAGAGCTGATCCGCGAGGCCTCGCCCCTGCCGGCCCCAGGCAAGCTGGGTGCGCACACCTACGTCGACACCTGGCTCTGGGACAGGAGCGGCCAGTTCCAGCTCGATACGCTGACCCTCGGGCAGCGCAGCCGCTGAGCGCCGGCGCCACTCGCTATTCCAGGCCGAGCTCCTGGATCTTGCGCGTGATCGTGTTGCGGCCGATGCCGAGCTTCTGCGCGGCCTCGATGCGGCGGCCGCGCGTGTTGGCCAGCGCCGTGAGGATCAGGCGCGACTCGAAACGGCGCGACAGCACGTCCCAGACGTCGTTGCGCCCGGCCGCCAGCAGGCTCTGGGCCTCCTGTTCGAGCCCGGCCTCCCACGAGCCCGAACCGACCGGCGCAGCGCCGGCAGCGGGCGCGGATGGCGTCGGGGAAGCCGAGGCCAAGACCGCGGCAGCAGACGTGGAAGGCGCCGCAACGGGTTCGCGTTCAGCTGTGGCGGCAGCGGCAGCGGCGGAGGCACCGGGCGCTGCAACGGCAGCAGCAGCACCGGCCATCACCTCGGGCGGCAGGTCCTTGGCTTCGATCAGCTGTGCCGGCGCCATCACCGTCAGCCAGTGGCAAATGTTCTCCAGCTGCCGCACGTTGCCGGGAAAAGAGAAGGTCGCGAGCTGCGCGAGCGCCGCATCGGAGATGCGCTTGGGCTCGACGCCGAGCTGCTTGGCGCTCTGCTGCAGGAAGTGCCGCGTGAGCGCGGGGATGTCTTCGCCGCGCTCGCGCAGGGCCGGCAGCCGCAGCCGGATGACGTTGAGTCGGTGGAACAGGTCTTCGCGAAAGCCGCCGATCTTGACGCGCTGTTCCAGGTCCTGGTGGGTGGCCGCGATCACGCGCACGTTGGCCTTGACCGAGTTGTGGCCGCCGACGCGGTAGAAATGGCCGTCGCTCAGCACGCGCAGAAGGCGCGTCTGCAGGTCGAAGGGCATGTCGCCGATCTCGTCGAGGAACAGGGTGCCGCCTTCGGCCTGTTCGAAGCGTCCGCGGCGCATGGTCTGCGCACCGGTGAAGGCGCCGCGCTCGTGGCCGAAGAGCTCGCTTTCGAGGAGGTCTTTCGGAATGGCGGCGGTGTTGATCGCCACGAAGGGGCCGCTGGCGCGCGGCGAATGCTTGTGCAGCGCGCGCGCCACCAGCTCCTTGCCGGAACCGGATTCGCCGGTGATCAGCACCGTCACGTTGCTTTGCGACAGGCGCCCGATCGCGCGGAACACGTCCTGCATCGCCGGCGCCTGGCCCAGCATCTCGGGCGCAGCGGCCATCCGTTCCTCGGACACTTCCTCGCGCTGGCTTTCGTCGACCGCGCGGCGGATCAGTTCCACCGCGCGCGGCAGGTCGAAGGGCTTCGGCAGGTATTCGAAGGCGCCGCCCTGGAAGGCCGAGACGGCGCTGTCGAGGTCGGAGAAGGCGGTCATGATGATGACCGGCAGGCCGGGATGCTTGGCCTTGATCTTGTCGAGCAGGTCGAGGCCGGAGCCGCCCGGCATGCGGATGTCGCTCACCAGGACCTGCGGGCCCTGCATCTCGTCGTCGGCCGCGGCTTCGAGCGCGGCCAGCACCTCGCGCGTATTGGTGAAGCTGCGGGTCGGCAGGTCTTCGCGCAACAGCGCCTTTTCCAGCACGAAGCGGATCGATTGGTCGTCATCCACTATCCAAATCGGCTTCATGCAGTTCCTTGTTCCCTGTTAGCTAAGGCAGCGGTATCAATATCTTGAAATCGGTCCGGCCCGGGACACTGTCGCACTCGATCACGCCGTGGTGCTGTTGCACGAAAGTTTGTGCCAGCGTCAATCCAAGGCCTGTTCCGCCTTCCCTGCCCGACACCAGCGGGTAGAAGATGCGGTCCTTGATCGCGTCCGGCACACCCGGTCCATTGTCGATGACATGCAATTCCAGTGCCAGTCGATACCACTGCTTGTTGAATATCACCTGACGTGCAATGCGGGTCTTGAAGGTGATGCACGCGTCGCCGGCTGCACGCCGCTCGGCCAATGCCTGCGCCGCGTTGTGGACGATGTTGAGCGTGGCCTGGATGAGCTGCTCGCGATCGCCGCGAAACTCGGGAATCGAGACGTCGAAGTCGCGCTCGATGTGCAGGTCGCGCGGGAACTCCGCAAGGATCACCGAGCGCACGCGTTCGCAGACCTCGTGGATGTTGACGTCGCCCACCACGTGCGGGCGGCGGTGCGGCGCGAGCAGGCGATCGACCAGCGTCTGCAGGCGGTCGGCCTCGTGGATGATGACCTGGGTGTATTCGATGAGGTCGCGCGACTCGACTTCCATCTGCAGCAGCTGCGCCGCGCCGCGAATGCCGCCCAGCGGGTTCTTGATCTCGTGCGCGAGATTGCGGATCAGCTCCTTGTTGGCCTGCGCCTGGTCGAGCAGCCGCTCTTCGCGGTCTTGCCGGACCTGCTGCTCGAGCGGCGACATTTCGATGATCAGTTCGCCCGCGCGGTCGCCCTGCGCGAGCGTGACCTGCACCGGCATCAGCTCGTGGTTGACGCGGCGCAGGAAGGCCTCGTAGCGCAGCGTGGCGAAGTCGTTGCTGCGCGCGCCGTCGATCGCCGTGCGCAGCACCTGCGGCTCATGGAAGCAGGCGCCGAACTGCGAGCCTTCGAGCGTGCGGCGCGAGGTGCCCAGCGCGTCTTCGAGGCCGGCATTGGCGAACAGCACCGCGCCGTCGGTGCGCACCACCGCGATCAGCGTGGAAAGAAGGTCGAAGGCCTGAAAACGCTTGGCGGCAGCGGCGGATTTGCCAAAGGCCATCAACGATTGGCCGGCAGGCGGCCGATTTCGCGGCGGATGCCCGCGATGTCGCTTTCGTTGCGCGCGATCTCGGCCTTCATCTCGGCCACGCGGTCGAGGTACTTCTGATAGTTGCGCGCTTCGCTGCCCTGCTTCTCGGGTTCGCCGTTGTTGTAGTCCTTGAGCAGTTGGGCCTGGCGCTCTTCGGCTTTCTTGAGCTCGGACTCGAGCACCGAGCGGGCTTCGCCGTCGCGTGCGCGCTGGTCGGCGCCGTCGACGCGCGGGCTGCCGGCCGGCGCACGCGCGGCGGTGCTGCCTGCCGCAGCCGCCGCGATCGGGCGGGTGCCCTGGACCACGGTGACGTTGCCGCCCTCCATCACCTTGCAGCCGCGCTGCTGGGCGAGGGTCGCGTTGTTGGTGTATTCGTTGCCGCAGCGCCAGACGCGCTCCTGCTGGGCCTGGGCCTGGAGGTGCACGCCGGCCGCCGCCAAGGCGGCCAGGAGGAAAACGGAAGAAGTCTTCATGGTCGTGAATGTAGTGCGCAGCAAACCGGCATTTTCCTGCAATTCGGGAGTTCGGCCGCGCAAGCTTGCCCCAAAAGGAAAAGGGACGGCCCAAGGCCGTCCCTTTTTAACGCCAAAGCCGAAAAGCTGGCTTACAGGGAGTAGTACATGTCGAATTCGACAGGGTGCGTCGCCATGCGGAAACGCGTGACTTCCTGCATCTTGAGGTCGATGTAGGCGTCGATGTAGGCATCGGTGAACACGCCGCCCTTGGTCAGGAAGGCACGGTCCTTGTCGAGGTAGTCGAGCGCCTGGTCGAGGCTGTGGCACACGGTCGGGATCAGCGCGTCTTCTTCCGGCGGCAGGTGGTAGAGGTCCTTGCTGGCGGCTTCGCCCGGATGGATCTTGTTCTCCACGCCGTCCAGGCCGGCCATCAGCATCGCGGCGAAACCGAGGTACGGGTTCATCATCGGATCGGGGAAGCGCGCTTCGACGCGGCGGCCCTTCGGGTTGGCCACGAAGGGGATGCGGATCGAGGCCGAGCGGTTCTTGGCCGAGTAGGCCAGCTTCACCGGCGCTTCGAATCCGGGGACCAGGCGCTTGTAGCTGTTGGTGCCCGGGTTGGTGATGGCGTTCAACGCACGGGCGTGCTTGATGATGCCGCCGATGTAGTGCAGCGCGAAGTCGCTCAGGCCGGCGTAGCCGTCGCCGGCAAACAGGTTCTTGCCGTCCTTCCAGACCGACTGGTGGACGTGCATGCCCGAGCCGTTGTCGCCGACGATCGGCTTGGGCATGAAGGTCGCGGTCTTGCCGTAGGCGTGGGCCACGTTGTGGATCACGTACTTCTGCAGCTGGACCCAGTCGGCGCGCTGGATCAGCGTGCTGAACTTGGTGCCGAGTTCCATCTGGCCGGCGTTCGCCACTTCATGGTGATGCACTTCGACCGGGATGCCCAGCGACTCGAGCACCAGGCACATCTCGGAGCGCATGTCCTGGAAGCTGTCGACCGGGGGAACCGGGAAGTAGCCGCCCTTGACCGCCGGACGGTGGCCGGTGTTGCCGTGCTCGAATTCCTTGGCGCTGTTCCAGGAAGCCTCTTCGGATTCGATCTTGACGAAGCAACCCGACATGTCGTTCTGCCAGCGCACGCCGTCGAACACGAAGAATTCCGGCTCCGGTCCGAAGTACGCCGTGTCGCCCAGGCCCGAGGCCTTCATGTAGGCCTCGGCACGCTTGGCGAGCGAACGCGGATCGCGCTCGTAGGGCTTGCCGTCGGTCGGGTCGACCACGTCGCAGGTCAAAAGCAGCGTCGTTTCTTCGAAGAAGGGATCGATATTGGCCGTGTTCGGGTCGGGCATGAGCAGCATGTCCGAAGCCTCGATGCCCTTCCACCCGGCAATCGACGAGCCGTCGAAGGCATGGCCGTCGGTGAATTTGCCCTCGTCGAATGCGGACACGGGCACGGTCACGTGCTGCTCTTTGCCGCGGGTATCGGTGAAGCGGAAGTCGACGAACTTGACCTCGTTTTCCTTGACGAGTTTGAGTACATCGGCGACGGTCTTTGCCATCAGGTTCTCCTGGTTTGGATGGTTGGTTGGAATTGCGGGACTGGGAATGCAGTTTTTGTGCCCATTGTCACTGCCGAAGAGGGGTACCCGGCACTGCGCCGAAACCCCAAAAGCAGGCAAGTTGTAACCAAACTGGTGCAATCAAGATTAACGCACCAATTCGGGTCCAAGACGCGCGCCAAAGGCGTGCAGGCCCTCGAGCAGCTGTGCGTAGGCGGCATCGATGCGCTCGGCATCCCCCTTGACGCCGAGCTCGATGTGGCGGCCGTGCTCGGCATGGTCCACGCTCGGCAGGCTGAAGACCTTGATGCCGGGATGCGCGAGTTCGACGGCTTCCATCAGCGGCGTGAGCGCGGCCTCCATGGCGCCGTAGACGATGACCGATTTCTCCATCGCCCGACCGTGCGCGAACAGGTGCGCATAGCGCTCGTCGAGCACCGATTCGATCATCGGCCAGGCCATGACCGGGAAGCCCGGCACGAAGTGCACGTCGCCGACGCTGAAGCCCGGAATCTTGTTGTAGGGGTTGCGGATGATGTTGGCGCCGAGCGGGAACACGCCCATGTTGAGCCGGTGCACGTTGTCCGGACGGTCGGGCTCGTAGACCGTGCCCTGCTCGCGCGCGGTGTCCTGCATGCGTTCGCGGATCAGCACCTCGGCTTCCGGATGCAGCCCCAGCGGCACGCCCAGCGCCGCGGCCGCGCACTGGCGTGTGTGATCGTCGGGCGTAGCGCCGATGCCGCCGGTGGAGAACACGACGTCGCCCGAGGCGAAGGCGCGCGCGAGCGCTTCCGTGATGCGCACCGGCACGTCGCCGACGTACTCGGCCCAGGCCAGCTGCAGGCCGCGCGCGGCGAGCAGCTCGATGACCTTGGGCATGTGCTTGTCGACACGCTTGCCCGACAGGATTTCGTCGCCGACGACGAGAAGGCCGAACGAACGTGTGCTCATGGTGCGCCCCATTGGGTGGCGGCCGCATGGACATCTGCCATCTCGGCCGCGGAAGGTGAAACGGCCGCCGCCGCGCGCTGCGCCCGCAGCTGGGCCAGGGCATCCAGGCAGTAGTGCGCGAACCAGAGCGCGGAGAAGGCGAACACCAGCGTGTAGATCCAGATCGCGAGCGGCACCAGCACGAAGAAAGCCGCAGCGAACAGCAGCCCCGACGCCCAGACGATGCTCGGGGCGGCGCCCAGGTAGCCGCACAGCACGCCGACGCCGAGCAGCGGCAGCCGATGGGCGCGCAGCAAGGCCTCGCGCTCCTCCGGGCTCGCATGCTCGGCCAGGGCGTCGAAGCTCATCACGCGGTAGGTCAGCCAGCCCCAGATCAGCGGCGGCAGGATCAGCACCAGCGGCGGAATGAGCCATAGCGGCATCGAGACGACGAGCGCGAGCAGCGCCAGCACGGTGAGGCCCAGCGAGCGGACGACGCTGCCGAAGAAGGAGGCGCCCCTCTTCTGCTCCAGCGACGGGAAACGGCGGTCGGCCACCAGCCGCGTGAGTGGCGGCGCCATGAACCCGGCCACGATCAGGAGCGACACCACAACGATCAGCGGCGTGGCCGCGATCACCACCACCATCGGCGCCAGCACGGCCGTGACGTCACCGGAGAACAGGCGTCCGATCCAGCCCCAGAAGCTGGACAGAAGCGGCCAGGCGTCGAGCGCCTCGCGCGTCCATGCCACGGTCGCGTCCCAGTAGAAATAGCCGAACAGCGCCGCCAGCAGCACCATGAGTCCGAGCGGCAGCAGCGAGAGCACGATCACCCGCGGGTGCATGCAATAGGCCACGGAACGCCAGAAGGAGTCGAGAAGAAGACGCATCGGCGCCGAGGATAACCCTGTCGCGTGGAATCGAGATCAGCCGCGGTCGACAAGACGCCTGAGCCCCAGCCACTGCTGCGCCCAGAAACCGCGCCCGTAGTCGCGTACGCGGCCCCCGGCGTCGGGCTCGACCTGGTCGCGGATGCCGGTCGGGTCGTAGCGCTCCTCGAAATTGACGGTGCGAAACAGCATGTCCCACCACGGCAGCAGCACGCCGAAGTTGTGGCCGCCGAGCGTACGAGGCCCCTGCGACTCGTGCCCGATCCCGATGCTGTGGTGCACGCGGTGGAAGCGCGGGCTGATCCAGAGCCGTTCGCCGATCGCGCCGAAGCCGAGCCGCAGATTGGCATGCTGCAGGCTCTCGCTGAGCTGGGTGAAGGCCACGATCGCGATGAACTGCCCCGGCGCCACGCCGATCAGCTGGGCGACGACGACGATGATCGTGTCGTGGATCACGTCGTCGAGCAGGTGGTTGCGGTTGTCGCTCCACATCGTCATCTGGCGCTGCGAATGGTGCAGCGAATGCAGCGCCCACCACCACTGGAAGCCGTGCTGGCCGCGATGGATGAAGTACTCGACCAGGTCGAGCACCACCAGGTAGATCGCAAACGCGACCCAGGGAATGTCGGTCACGCCGGGCCAGAGCTGGTCGAGGTGGAAGGAGCCCCAGCCGGCCGCGCGCACGGTGCCGAGGATCTCGTCGAACAGCGGGTCCAGCGCGAAAAACATGGCCAGCCGGAACAGCCCCAGCCGGTGGATCAGCGTGTAGAGGATGTCGGTGCGGATGGCGGGCCGATCGAGCACCGGCTCCGCCGGCCGCCAGCGCTGCAGCGGACCGAACACGGCCACCAGCACCCCTATCTGGATCAGGCCGACCAGCAGCCATCCGGTGGCGTCGAAGGCGTCCTCGACCCAGCCGCCGAGGCCGATGGCGTAGACCAGCGGCTGCACGGCCGCCTCGAAAAGCCATTGCTGCAGGTTGGAGAAGGGGTCGGTCAGCCAGTCCATCGGAACACCGCGCGATTCAGGGATGAGACGCGATCCATTCACGATACGCGGGATGCTGGCGCAGCGTCTCGAAGCAGAAGCCCTTGGCCTTGAGGCCGACGATCAAGGGCTCCAGCACGGCCGGCGCCCACGGGTCCTTGCGCGACCAGATGCCCAGGTGCGCAATCAGGATGTCGCCGGGCTGGATGTGATCGAGGGCCTGTTGCAGCAGCTTCTCGTTGCTGAACTTCTCGCTCGGCAGCTCGTCGCCCAGCAAGCCGGCCGGCGCCCAGCCCACGTGCGCATAGCCGCAGGCCTTGGCGGCCGCCAGCAGCCTGGGCGAAGTCTTGCCCCCCGGCGCGCGAAACAGCGGCAGCGGCTTCTTGCCCGTGACGTACTGCAGGCGCTCGGAAGCCTTGGTGATATTGGCGCAGTACTGTTCCGCGTCCCAGGTGAACTGCCGGCCGGCAAAGGCGCCGGCCGAGGGTGCGATGCGGAAGCGCGGCGCGAGTCCCTTCACGTCGCCGCGCCAGTAGGCATGGTCGTAGGTGTGGGACGCGAACTCGTGGCCTTCGGCCGCCCTCGCCTTCCACCACGGCGCCCACTGGTTGTCGAGGCTGTCGCCGCCGCTCAGCGTGCGCTCGGCCGCGCCGAAGAAGGTGACACGCACCTCCTGGCGCTTGAGCACCTCGGCCACCAGCGGCGCCACGCCCATGTGGCCGGTGTCGAAGCTCAGGTAGACCGGCTTGGCGCAGCTGGCCTGTGCGACGGCGCTGATTGGCGCCGCACCCGCAGCGAGCAAGAGCAGCGCGAGCGCGTATCTAGCGTTTTGCATGATCGAGGGTCCAGACGCCGTGGGGCGAGCGGCCGACTGGCACCTGCCGCACCACCTTGTGGGCAGCCAGATCGACCACGCTGAGCTTCCTGGCCCAGCGCGAGGTCACGTAGAGCGTCTTGCCGTCGGCCGAGACGTCCATGCAGTCGGGTCCGCCGCCCACCGGGTAGGTGTCGCTGACCTGCAGCGTCTGCAGGTCGATGCGGCTGATGGTGTTGGCCACGCGGTTGCTGACGAAGACGCTGCGGCCGTCGCCGGCCGAGCGGAAGGCGTGGGCGCCCTTGCCGGTGGGAATCTTGCCGACCAGCTTCGGCTCCCGGCCGGCCACGTCGAAGACCTGCACGCCGTCGCTGCCCGTGAGGCCGACCAGCAGCGTCTTGCCGTCGTGGATGCCGAAGATGTCGGCCGGCATCGGGCCGGTAGGCGTGCGCCAGCGGATGGTCTGCGTGGCGAGATCGACCGCGACCAGTTCGTCGCTGTCCTGCATCGTGACGTAGGCCGTGGTGCTCTTGCCGTCGATCCAGATGTGGCTCGGCGTCTTGCCCGAGGGGATGCGCTTGACCAGCTTGGGCTCCTTGCCGTCCCAGCGGTAGACGTCGATGTGGTTGAGCCGGTTGCCGGCGGTGACGAACCACTTCATGTCGGGCGAGAAGCGCAGGTGATAAGGGTCGATGATGCCGTAGACCACGCGCTGAACCTCGGCCGTGCGCGGGTTCAGGAAGGTGAGCGAGTCGCCGGCCGAATTGGCGACGATCAGCGAGTTCTCGTCGGGCGACAGGTAGAGATGGTGCGGCTCCTTGCCGGTCGGGATGCGCAGCTTCTCGGTCCAGCTGACCGGATCGACCACGCTCACCGTGGCATCGAGCGAATTGAGCACGAAGACCGGCGGTGGTTCGGCAGCAAGCGACGGCAGCGCCGCACAGGCAAACAAAAAGGCCGCGAGGCGGCCTATCGGGGGGAAAGAGAAGCGCAAGGGGGAAGTTCCAGAAGCAGGCTTGCGATTTTAACGATCGACCCTGTTCGCTGGCTGACTTGGGCGCGCCGTTCGCAAGGCCTCGACCTGCGCCGACTCCAGCCAGCGCCACTGGCCCGGCGCCAGGTCTTCAGGCAGCGCGAGCGGTCCGATGCGCGAGCGGTGCAGGGTCTCGACCCGGTTGCCCACGGCGGCCAGCATGCGCTTGACCTGGTGGTACTTGCCTTCGGTCAGCGTGAGTCGGAGCTGCAGCGGCCCGACCGGCTCGCAGGCCGCCGCGCGCACCGGCTTCGGATCGTCGTCGAGCACCACGCCGGCGAGCAGCCGGGCCACCTGCGTGTCGTCGATCGCATGCTTGGTGCCGACCTCATAGACCTTCGGCACATGATGCTTGGGCGAGCCCATGCGGTGGATGAACTGGCCGTCGTCGGTCAGGAGCAGCAAGCCGGTGGTGTCCTGGTCTAGCCGGCCGATGGCCTGCACGCCCTGCACTGCGCCTTTGTTGGGACGCAGGCGCAGCGGCGACGGCAGCAGCGTGTAGATGCTGGGATAGGTCGACGGCTTCTGCGAGCACTCGGTACCGGCCGGCTTGTGCAGCATCAGGTAGGCCTTCTCGTGATATGCCCACTCGGTGCCCTGCACAGTGAGGAGCAGGCCCTCCGCCTCGAATTCCGTCGCCGGATCTGCGACGACGGTGCCCGCCACCCTTACCAGCCCTTGCTGGACCAGCCCGGCGCAGACGCGCCGGGTGCCGAAGCCCTGGGTATAAAGAATCTCGTCGATCCGCATCAATACCCGAGGGCCAGGCCGGTGTTGCGCCGCGGATCGTTGGCGCCGTAGAAGCGGTTCTTGCCGACCGGCTTGCCGCCCAGCGCAGGCGCACCGATGGTGATTGCCGCCACGTGATTGGCCGGCTGCGGCACTCCGAGGTTGTGGCCCATGTCGGTCAGGATCTTGCGCGTGTCGGGGCTGAGCGCGAAGGTCTCGACGTTGGTCACGTCGGGCAGCCATTGCTGGTGGAAGCGCGGCGCGTCGACGGCCTCCTGCACGTTCATTTCGTAGTCGACGACGTTGAGGATCGTGTGGAGCACCGCGGTGATGATGCGGCTGCCGCCCGGCGTTCCGACGATGAAGACCGGCTTGCCGTCCTTGATCAGGATGGTAGGACTCATCGAGCTGAGCGGACGCTTGCCCGGGGCGATGGCGTTGGTTTCGCCCTGCACAAGACCGTAGAGGTTGGGCACGCCAATCTTCACGGTGAAGTCGTCCATCTCGTCGTTGAGCAACACGCCGGTGCCGGCGGCCGTGACCTTGGCGCCGAACCAGTCGTTGAGCGTGTAGGTCACCGAGACCGCATTGCCCCACTGGTCGATGATCGAATAGTGAGTGGTGTTGCTGCCTTCATGGGGTGCGACGCCGGGCTTGATGTCCTTCGAGACGCCGGCTTTCTTCGGGTCGATCACGGCACGGATCTTTTCGGCATAGCCCTTGTCGAGCAGCCGGTCGAGCGGGTTCTTCACGAAGTCGGGGTCGCCGAGGTAGCTGTTGCGGTCGACATAGGCATGGCGCATGGCCTCGATCTGGTAGTGCACGGCCTGCGCCGAGCGGAAGCCGAGGTCCTTGAGCGGATAGCCCTCGAGGATGTTCAGCATCTCGCAGATCACCACCCCACCCGAGCTCGGTGGCGGCGCCGAGACCACGTGATAGCCGCGGTAGTCGCATTCGACCGGCGCCAGTTCGCGGGTCGTGTACTGGTTCAGGTCGGCCTGCGTGATGATGCCCTTGCCGGCCTGGCTGGAGGCCACGAGCGCGGCGCCTACGGGGCCCTTGTAGAAGCCGTCGACGCCGTTGCGGCTGATGGCCTTGAGCGTTTTCGCGAGGTCTTTCTGCACCAGCTTCTGGCCGACCGCGAAAGGCTCGCCCTTGTTCAGGAAGATCGCGCCGGAGGCCGGATCTTTCTTGAAGTCGGCGGTCGCGGTGGCGAGCAAGTCGATGTCGCCCTGCTCCAGCACGAAGCCACGCTCGGCCAGCGCGATCGAAGGCGCGATCAGCGCATCGCGCTTCATGGTGCCGTACTTCTCGCGCGCCAGCTCGAGGCCGGAGACGGTGCCGGGCACGCCGACGGCGAGGTGGCCGTTCGTGCTCAGGCCCTTGACGACGTTGCCATCCTTGTCGAGGTACATGTTGGCAGTGGCGGCCAGCGGCGCCTTCTCGCGGAAGTCGAGGAAGGACTTGCGGCCGTCGGCCAGTTGCACCGTCATGAAACCACCCCCGCCCAGGTTCCCGGCCGCCGGGTAGACCACCGCCAGCGCATAGCCGACCGCCACCGCGGAATCGATCGCATTGCCGCCGCGCTTGAGCACGTCGACGCCGATCTTGGTCGCCAGATGCTGGGCGCTCACGACCATGCCGTTCTCGGCCGCCACGGGCGCCTGCGAGGCCGCGTGAAGCTGTGCCGCGCCTGCCAGCGCGAGCGCCGCCGCGACGGCGCCTCGCAAGGCCGAAGTCCACTGAAGTTGTTTCACGGTTTTATCTCCTTTGAAGAATGGATCAGCCCGCAAGCAGCCCCTTGCGGCGCAAGTCCCGAAGGGCAAGCGCCACCTGTTGCTGCGTGAACTCGCGCAGCGCACCTGCTTCGGTGAGCGGCTTTTCGTCCTTGATGAAGCGCAGGCGCTCAGCGCGGGCTTCAACCGCCAGGTGCAATGCCAGGGACTCGTGCGAATGCTCGCCGTCGAGCAGCGGCAGCAGGCAGCGCTCGAGCAAAGAAAGGCCCACCGGCTCATGCCACAGGTTGCAGGCAATGGCCGAGGGTCCGGCATTCAGCGCGAGACCGGGAGTCCTGCGCACCGCGGCCAGCGCACGCGGGAACTCCGACACTTGCGCGCCCGCCTGCGGCGCGGCGCGCCGGATGCGGACGGCGCCGAGGATCAGCAGCTCTTCGAGCATCGCCATGACGAGCGGCTCGACCGCGGCGCGCGGTTCGCCGGTCCGCGCCGAGACCTCGGCAATCAGCGCGTCGGCCGAGGCGGTGGCCGGGTAGCGCTCGTCGAGCACCTGCGCCACCGCTTTTTGAAGCGGCAGCCGCAGCGTGATCTTGAGGTTGCGCATCGCATTGCAGGGCTGCTCCTGCGCATCGAGCGTCAGCACGCCACCGCCTTCGGCTGCGAACACGCCGGCGAATTCGAGCGCGCGGATGCGCTCCGGGACCAGGCGATAGCGGATCTCGGCGGCACGTTCCTGCTTCACGAGCAGCGTCTGACGGAAGGTGCGGTTGACCAGGAAGTCCAGGTACTGCTCCATCATGATCTGGCTGCCTCCGCATTCGCGCAGCAAGGGATCGCGCACTTTTTCGCCGTAGTTCTGGACGAACATGGTCGACGGCTCGGCGTCCGCCAGGTAGCTGAGCCCGTGCGTGCTCGCACGCGCGGCGAACTCCTTGAAGTAGCAGGGCGAGTTGCAGGGCTCGAGGAACTCGTGCAGCAGGTAGGAGCTGTTCGCGGCACGCACGATCGGCATGGTCTCTTCGAGCGTCTTCTTGAGCACGCTGTCCGGCCGCGCCGACTGTTCGAGAAACTCGAGCATGCCGCGCGCGTAGGAGAGTTTCTCGTCCGGCTCGTCGCGCGGGGCGCCACGCAGGATCATGGCGTCGCGCACGATCTCGCGCGCCTTCCAGCCCGGGTACACGTTGTAGCTCACGTAGGCCACGCCGTTGGGCGCGAGGTTCTCTGAGCACACGCGCAGGATCGCGTCCTGCACCGGCGCCGGCACCCAGCTGTAGACGCCGTGGCAGATGATGTAGTCGAACTGACCGAAGGAGGCGTCGATGCTGGCGATGTCGAGAGCGCGCAGTTCGACGTTCTTCAGGCCCGAGTGCTCGATGGCTGCCGCGCCCTGCCGGATCTGCACCGGCGAAAGGTCCACGCCGAGCGCTCTCGCCTCCGGGTGGCGTGCCGCGAAAGGGATCAGGTTGCCGCCGGCCGCACTGCCGAGTTCGAGCACGCGTGCCTGCGCCGGCGCAGGCGCCTCCAGCCCGAACAGGAAGGCCAGCGCCTCCAGGTGCTCCACCGCAGACTGAGGAAACGGATGCGAGTCGTACGGCACGGTGTCGTAGTAACTCGTGAGCGCGGTCGTCATTGAATCCATGGGTGTCCTCTGGGCGAGCGACGCCGACTATAGCTCGCGCGCGAAGCAGCGCGGACCTCGTGAGCCCGAAGAATCCAATGGACCTTGACTGATGCGCGAAGCCGGAGCCGGCATGCGCCGAAGCGGTGTCTTGCGGCCGCATGGGCCGCTCGAGGTGTCACTCGCTGGATGTATGGTGGAGCTGGGGGGATTTGAACCCCCGTCCGCAAGCCTTCGTCGCGCAGATCTACATGTTTAGCGATCTGATTTAGGTCTCGCCACCGGTGTCGCGCAGTCGCACGCTACACCGGCCGCCAGCACCCTATGTTCTCGCTCCGACCCAAGGTACCCGGATCGGAGCCAGCCAATGTAGATTATCTTTGCAGCCGGGAGGCGTCAGATTGCTCTAGCGCCCCCTTGCCCAGCCCATCGGCCTGCTGTTGCAAAGCTCACCGGCAATTAAGCGGCGAGTGCGAAACGTTCGTCGTTTGCAGTTAGTTTGTTTGAATCTGTTTTACGAGCGCATTCAGCTCGACATGCCCCGCTGCGATTCCGAACCCACGTCGAAACCAGTGCAGCCCCAAGCGCTGCATTCTAGGCCGGTTTGAGTAGTTGCAAGAGCTCCATGGGCGATGCGATGGCGGCATCGGCCTGCCACAGCGTCACATCCGCCTCCGCGCCCATGTAGCCGTAGGCGGCGGCCACCGTTCCCATACCCGCGGCCCGGCCGGCCATGATGTCCCGGTGGTCGTCGCCCACATAGATGCAACGAGCGGGCGGCACCCCCAGTTGTCGCGCCGCCTCGAACAAAGGTTCGGGATGCGGCTTGGCATATGGCGTCGTGTCGCCGCTGACGATCGCGCGCGCCGTGCCGAACAGCGGTATCGCGCGTGTCAGCGGACCAGTGAAGCGCACCGACTTGTTGGTCACCACGCCCCACTGCAGCCCGCGCGCGCAAAGCGCTTCGATCAGTTCGGCCACGCCTTCGAAGACCTGCGTGTTGCGCAGCATTCGATTCTCGTAGTTGACGAAGAACTCCTCGCGCAGCGGCGCGAACTCCGGCGCATCGGGTGTGATGCCGAAAGCCACGCCCAGCATCCCGCGCGCGCCGGCGCCGGCCATGGGGCGATAGCGCTCCAGGGGCAGCGAGGCCAGGCCCCGATCCGTTCGCATCTGGTCGGCCGCGGCGCCCAGGTCCGGAGCGCTGTCGATCAGCGTGCCGTCCAGATCGAACAGGACGGCCTGTGTCGCATCGGCCGCCATCATGGCTGGGGCGCCGATGGTTTGCGGGTTGCAAACATGTAGTTGACGCTGGTGTCGTCGCTGAGCCAGTAGCGCCGCGTCACCGGGTTGTGCTGCAGGCCGCGCGTATGGCGCAAATCGAGGTTTGCAGCGCGGCAATGCGCAGCCAGCTCGCTCGGCCGGATCAGCTTCTGGTACTCGTGCGTGCCCCGGGGCAGCATGCCCAGCACGTACTCGGCGCCGACGATCGCGAACAGGAAGGACTTCAGGTTCCGATGAATGGTCGAGAAGAACACCCAGCCGCCGGGCTTGACAAGCTGCGCACAGGCCTTCACGACGGAGGCCGGCTGAGGCACGTGCTCGAGCATTTCCATGCAGGTCACGACGTCGAAGCTCTCAGGCTGTTCGGCGGCCAGCGCTTCGACACTGATTTCGCGGTACTTCACGCCACGCGTCGCTGCCTCGAGCGCATGCAGTTGGGCGACCTTGAGAGCCTTGTCGGCCAGATCGATGCCCAGGACGTCGGCGCCTCGCCGCGCCATGGCGTCGGCCAGAATCCCGCCGCCGCAGCCCACATCGAGCACCCTGCATCCTGCAATCGGTGCAATGCTTTCGATCCACTCCAGGCGCAGCGGATTAATTTCGTGCAGCGGTCGGAATTCGCTTTCCAGATCCCACCAGCGGTGAGCGAGTTCGGAAAATTTGGCAAGTTCTGCCGGATCGGCATTCACGGTATCGGTCATATGCAGATTATGAAACGACGCGAATTGCTGGGAATCCCGCAACGCGAAATCGCAATGCGATCGCCCATAAAAAAACCCCGCCGAGGCGGGGTTCTTTTTGAAGATTCTTGCGAATCAACGGTTGGCGCGGGTACCGACCACTTCGATTTCCACGCGGCGGTTCTTGGCGCGACCTTCCTTGGTCTTGTTGTCGGCGACGGGTTGCTTCTCGCCCTTGCCTTCGGTGTAAACGCGGTTGCGTTCGATGCCCTTCGAGACCAGGTAGGCCTTGACGGCTTCAGCGCGGCGAACCGACAGGCGCTGGTTGTAGGCATCGGTGCCGATCGAGTCGGTGTGGCCGACGGCGATGATCACTTCGAGGTTCACGTCACGGATCTTCGAGACCAGGTCGTCCAGCTTGGCGCGGCCTTCAGGCTTGAGGACCGACTTGTCGAAATCGAAGAACGCGTCGGCAGCGAAGGTGACCTTCGAAGCGGCGACAGCCGGAGCTGCAGGTGGGACAGGTGCCGGAGCAGCCGGGGCCACAGCGGCGGGAGGTGCAGCGGGAACGAGCGCACCGTCGCAACCAGCGGCAGCCGTGGCGGGCGTCCAGTTGGCATCGCGCCAGCACAGTTCATTGGTGCCGTTTTTCCAGACCAGTTCGCTGGTGCCGTTTTGCCAGTTGTCGATCACGGGGCCACCGTTCGCGGCGGTGACGCGGGTCTGCGCGCCGGCGGCAGTGGCGAGCGCAGCGACTGCAAACATCATCGCCACTTTATTCAGTTTCTTCATGGTTCTCCTCTTGGGGAAAAAGCCGCAGCCGCGCTGCGAATCAAGGACGCTTTAAGTGACCACCACCCAAAACGTTGAGGCGATTGTGCCATAGGGTCTTTGGCAAACCGCCCGCGAGGCGCCCCTGAAACGTAGGACGGAGGCGGAATACCGGCCTTGTGTTGCGGCGGTGCGACACCCTCCGCGGCGTAAAATTCGGCCCCTTGCCGTCAGCCTGCTGCCCATGACCTCGTTCGCCAAAGAAACTCTACCCATCAGCCTCGAAGAGGAAATGCGCCGCAGCTATCTCGATTACGCGATGAGCGTGATCGTGGGGCGTGCGCTCCCCGATGCGAGGGACGGCCTCAAGCCGGTGCACCGGCGCGTGCTGTATGCGATGCACGAGCTCAACAATGACTGGAACCGGGCGTACAAGAAGTCGGCCCGTATCGTCGGCGATGTGATCGGTAAGTACCACCCGCACGGCGACCAGTCGGTCTATGACACCATCGTGCGGCTGGCGCAGGACTTTTCCATGCGCCACATGCTGGTCGATGGCCAGGGCAATTTCGGATCGGTCGATGGTGACAACGCGGCCGCGATGCGCTACACGGAAATTCGGCTCGCGAAGATTGCGCATGAAATGCTGGCCGATATTGACAAGGAAACCGTCGATTTCGGTCCGAATTACGACGGCAGCGAGAAAGAACCGCTGGTATTGCCGAGCAAGCTGCCCAATTTGCTGGTCAATGGCTCGGGCGGCATTGCGGTCGGCATGGCGACCAACATCCCGCCGCACAACCTGAACGAAGTCGTCGACGGCTGCCTGCACCTGCTGCGCCACCCGGACGCCAACATCGACGACCTGATGGAGATCATTCCGGCGCCCGACTTTCCGACGGCCGGGATCATCTATGGCATCAACGGCATCAAGGACGGCTATCGCACCGGCCGCGGCAAGGTGGTGATGCGGGCGAAGTGCCACTTCGAGGACATCGACCGCGGCCAACGGCAGGCGATCATCGTCGACGAGCTGCCCTATCAGGTCAACAAGAAGACGCTGCAGGAGCGCATGGCCGAGCTGGTGCACGAGAAGAAGATCGAAGGCATCAGCCACATCCAGGATGAGTCCGACAAGTCGGGCATGCGGCTGGTGATCGAGCTCAAGCGCGGCGAAGTGCCCGAAGTGGTGCTCAACAACCTCTACAAGCAGACCCAACTGCAGGACACCTTCGGCATCAACATGGTGGCGCTGGTGGACGGCCAGCCGAAGCTGTGCAACCTCAAAGACCTGATCCAGGTCTTCCTGCAGCACCGCCGCGAAGTCGTGACGCGCCGCACGGTGTTCACACTGCGCAAGGCGCGCGAACGCGGCCACGTGCTCGAGGGCCTGGCGGTCGCGCTCGCCAACATCGACGAATTCATCGCCATCATTCGCAACGCGCCGACGCCGCCGGTGGCCAAGGCCGAGCTGATGAACCGCCGCTGGGACAGCAAGCTGGTGCGCGAGATGCTCACCCGCACGCGGGCCGACGGCGGCGTCATCAACGCCGACGACTACCGCCCCGACGGACTCGAGATCGAATACGGCATGAGCGCCGACGGGCTCTACAAGCTGTCGGACACGCAGGCCCAGGAAATCCTGCAGATGCGCCTGCAGCGCCTGACCGGCCTGGAGCAGGACAAGATCGTGGCCGAGTACAAGGAAGTCATGGCGGAGATCGACGATCTGCTGGACATCCTGGCCAAGCCCGAGCGCGTCTCGGTGATCATCGGCGACGAGCTCACGACGATCAAACAGGAGTTCGGTCAGACCAAGCTCGGCGTGCGCCGCAGCCAGGTCGAGCACAGCGCCTTCGATCTTTCGACGGAAGACCTGATCACGCCCACCGACATGGTCGTGACCCTCTCGCACAGCGGCTACATCAAGAGCCAGCCGCTGGGCGAATACCGGGCCCAGAAACGCGGCGGGCGCGGCAAACAAGCCACGGCGACCAAGGAAGACGACTGGATCGACCAGCTCTTCATCGCCAACACGCACGACTACATCCTGTGCTTCTCCAACCGCGGCCGGCTGTACTGGCTCAAGGTGTGGGAGGTGCCCGCCGGATCGCGCGGCTCGCGCGGACGCCCGATCGTCAACATGTTCCCGCTGCAGGAAGGCGAGAAGATCAACGTCGTGCTGCCCCTGACCGGCGAGAAGCGCACCTTCCCGGCCAATCAATACGTGTTCATGGCGACCTCGATGGGCACGGTCAAGAAGACTGCGCTCGACGAATTCAGCAACCCGCGCAAGGCCGGCATCATCGCAGTGGATCTCGACCCGGGCGACTACCTGATCGGCGCCGCGCTGACCGACGGCGCGCACGACGTGATGCTGTTTTCCGACGGCGGCAAGGCCGTGCGTTTCGACGAGAACGATGTGCGTCCGATGGGCCGCAACGCACGCGGCGTGCGCGGCATGACGCTCGAGGACGGCCAGGGCGTGATCGCCATGCTGGTCGCGGAGGACGAGGAGCAGAGCGTCCTGACCGCGACGGAAAATGGTTACGGAAAACGCACAAGCATTACCGAGTACACGCGTCATGGCCGGGGAACCAAGGGCATGATCGCGATTCAGCAAAGTGAGCGCAACGGCAAAGTCGTGGCCGCGACTCTCGTGCATGCCGACGACGAGATCATGCTCATCACCGACAAGGGCGTGCTCGTACGCACCCGTGTCTCCGAAATCCGCGAACTCGGACGCGCGACGCAAGGCGTCACGCTGATCGGGCTCGACGAAGGCGCCAAGCTCAGCGGGCTGCAGCGCATCGTCGAGAACGACGCGAACGTGGAGAACGAGCCCGACGCCGACGACACTTCCTCATCATCTTCAACGGAGAACCCTCAGTGAAAAAACTCAAACTCGCGCTCTTGACGGTCGCGCTCGCCGGCAGCTCGATGGCCATGGCACAGGACAAGGCGGCGATGGTCAAGCAATTCATCGATCTGCAGCGCCCCGGCATCGAAGCGCTGGCGCGCGGCCTGGTCGAGCAGTCCAGCGCCCCCATCGCTCAAGCGGGTTCGCAGTATCTGCAGACGCAGGTGCCGGCCGACAAGCGCGAAGCCGCCGCAAAGGCCGCCGACGCCGAGCTCAAGAAGTACTTCGACGAGGCTTACCCCATCGTGCGCGACAAGGCGGTGGCGCTCGCGCCGGACGCCCTGGGCCCGATCCTGCGCGACAACTTCAGCGACGAAGAACTGCGCCAGCTGCTGGCCTGGATCAGCTCGCCCTTGAGCAAGAAGTACCAGGAACTCAATCCGAAGATGCAGACCGCACTCACGGAAAAGCTCGTGGCCGAGACCCGCACGAGCATCGAACCGAAGATGCGCACGCTCGACACCAACGTTGCCAAGGCATTGGGCGCCCCGACCGGCAACGGCGCGGCAGCACCGGCCAAGCCGGCGCCCAAGGCGCCCGCCAAGAAGTGACGCAGGGTCCGCGCCCGTACAACTTCTCCGCCGGTCCGGCCGCGATGCCGGAGGCAGTGCTGCAACGCGCCGCCTCCGACATGCTGGACTGGCAAGGCAGCGGCATGAGCGTGATGGAGATGAGCCATCGCGGCAAGGAGTTCGGCGCGATCTGCTCGCAGGCCGAGGCCGACATCCGGACGCTGCTCGCGGTACCTGCGCACTTCCACATCCTTTTCATGCAGGGCGGCGGCCTCGGCGAGAACGCGATCGTGCCGATGAACCTGTCGCGCGGCGCCGGCGCCGACTTCGTGATCACCGGCAGCTGGAGCGCCAAATCGCAGAAGGAAGCGCAGCGCTACTGCAAGGCGAACGTCGCCGCGTCCAATGCCGACAGCCAGCACACGCGGCTGCCCGACCCTGCGAGCTGGCAGCTCGCGCGCGACGCGTCGTACGTGCACATCTGTTCCAACGAGACGATCCACGGCATCGAATTCCAGGAGTTGCCCGATCTCGCCGCACTGGGCAGCGACGCCCCGCTCGTCATCGATTTCTCTTCCCATGTCGCGTCGCGGCCGGTCGACTGGCGCCGCGTGGGCCTCGCCTTCGGCGGCGCGCAGAAGAACCTCGGCCCGGCCGGCCTCACGATCGTGATCGTGCGCGACGACCTGCTGGGACGCGCGCTCGACATCTGCCCCACGGCCTTCAACTACAAGACGGTGGCAGAGAACAAGTCGATGTACAACACGCCGCCGACCTGGGGCATCTACGTCGCCGGCCTGACCTTCCAATGGCTGCTGCAGCAGACGGAGGGCGAGCTTCGCGGCGTCGAGGCGATGGAGCAGCGCAACATCGCGAAGGCGCAGCTTCTCTACGGCTTCATCGACGCTTCCAGCTTCTACGAGAACAAGGTCGCCGCCAACTGCCGCTCGCGCATGAATGTGCCCTTCTTCCTCAAGGACGAAAGCCGCAACGAGGCCTTCCTCGCCGGCGCGCGCGAAGCGGGTCTGCTGCAGCTGAAGGGGCACAAGTCGGTCGGCGGCATGCGGGCCAGTATTTACAACGCGATGCCGCTGGCCGGCGTGCAGGCACTCGTGAGCTACATGCGAGAATTCGAGCGGTCGCATGCCTAGATGCATGCGAGCCTGACCGATGACCGCACCCACCCCACAGCCTCCTGCCTCCGACAATTCCGCCAGCCTCGCCGATCTGCGCGTGCAGATCGATTCGCTCGACCAGCAACTGCTCGACCTGCTGAACCGCCGCGCGCACGTCGCCGAGCTGGTCGGCGAGGTCAAGAAGCGCGAGGGCACGCCCTACTTCCGGCCCGATCGCGTGGCGCAGGTGATCGAGAAGATGCAGCAGAGCAACGGCGGGCCGCTCAAGGCGCTGCACGTGGCGGCCATCTGGCGCGAGATCATGTCGGCCTGTCTGGCCCTCGAATCGCCGCAGCGCGTCGCCGTGCTCGGCCCCGAAGGCACCTTCTGCGAACAGGCCGCGATCGAATACTTCGGCGGCGCCGCCGACCTGATCTATTGCGCATCCTTCGACGAGGTCTTCCACGCCACGGCCGCCGGCAGCGCGCAGTACGGCGTGGTCGGCGTCGAGAACTCCACCGAAGGCGTGGTCACGCGCTCGCTCGACCTGTTCCTGCACTCGCCCACCCACGTGGTCGGCGAGGTCAGCCTGTTGGTGCGCCATCACCTGCTGCGCACGCGCAACGAGCTCGAAGGCATCGAAGCGGTGCTGGCGCATCCGCAGGCGCTCGCGCAGTGCCAGACCTGGCTCTCCAAGCATCTGCCCAACGCCGAGCGGCGCGCCGTTTCCAGCAACGCCGAGGGTGCGCGGCTCGCGGCCGGCAATCCGGCCTGGGCCGGCCTCGCGAGCGAACGGGCCGCTACCCGCTTCGGGCTGCACATCGTTGCCCACGCGATCCAGGACGACTCGTACAACCGCACGCGCTTCGCCGTCATCTGCCTGCCCCAGACCCTGGCCATGCCGCCGGCCTCGGGCAAGGACTGCACCAGCCTGGTGGTTTCCGTGCCCAACCGGCCCGGCGCAGTGCACGACCTGCTGGTGCCGCTCAAGACCAACAACGTCTCGATGACGCGCTTCGAGTCGCGGCCGGCGCGCACCGGCCAGTGGGAGTACTACTTCTACATCGACCTCGACGGCCATCCGTTACAGCCCAATGTCGCCGCCGCCCTCGCCGAACTGCGCAAGCTTTGCGCGTTCTACAAAGTCATCGGCGCCTACCCCGTCACCGCTTGAGGCCGCCCATGTTTGAACAGCTCGGCTTGATCGGCTGCGGCCTGATGGGCGGCTCCTTCGCGCTGGCGCTCAAGCGCGCGCGGCTGGTCAAGCGCGTGGTCGGCTACAGCAAGTCGCCATCGACCACGGAACGTGCGCGCCAGCTGGGCGTGATCGACGTGGCCGCGCCGTCCGCCCTGCTCGCGGTGTCGGGTGCCGACCTGGTGCTGATTGCCGTTCCGGTGGGCGCTTCGGAAGCCACCTTCAAGGCGATCCGCCACGGCATCACCGACCAGATGCTGGTGATGGACGTGGGCTCGACCAAGGGCGACGTGATCGAGGCCGCGCGGCGCGGCCTGCAGGACCAGCTCGGCGCCTTCGTCCCCGCGCACCCGATCGCCGGCAAGGAGCTCTCCGGCGTCGAGCATGCCGATGCCGGCCTGTATGCCGGGCGCCAGGTCGTACTCACGCCGATCAAGGCCACGCGGCGCTCCAACGTGCAGCGCGCGACGCAGGTCTGGACGGGGGTGGGCGCCAAGGTCGTGACGATGACGGCCGAGGCGCACGACAGCGCCTTCGCGGCCGTCAGCCACCTGCCGCACCTGCTCGCGTTCGCATTCGTCAAAGCCATCACCGCCCAGCCCGACGGCCATCGCTTTCTGGAGCTGGCGGGTCCCGGTTTTCGCGACTTCACGCGCATCGCGGCCGGCGATCCGGCCATGTGGCGCGACGTCCTGCTGGCCAATCGCGATCAGGTATTGCAGCATTCGCTGGCCTTTCGCGCGGCACTGTCGCAGTTCGAGGCCTTGATGAACGCGGGCGATGCGCAGGGCCTGGAAGACGCGATCGCGGCAGCCAGCCGCGTTCGCAGCAAATGGCATCCGGGCGCGGCCGCTTCGCCCGACTGACCATGTTCGAAACACCTTTCCTCGACATCCCGCCGCTCGTCGCCGCCGGCGGTACCGTCAGGCTTCCCGGCTCCAAGAGCATCTCCAACCGCGTGCTGCTGCTGGCGGCGCTCGCCGACGGCACGACCACGGTGCACGACCTGCTGGATTCGGACGACACCCGCGTGATGCTCGATGCGTTGGCCGCGCTCGGCTGCCGCATCGAGCGCACCGGCAATGCGCTGCGCATCGACGGCCTCGACGGCAAGCCGCAGACGCCGGGCGCTTCGCTGTTCCTCGGCAACGCCGGTACCGCGATGCGTCCGCTGACCGCAGCCCTCGCCCTGCTCGGCGGCGATTTCGAACTGCGCGGCGTGCCGCGCATGCACGAGCGGCCGATCGGCGATCTGGTCGACGCGCTGGTCCAGCTCGGCTGCCGCATCGACTACACCGGCAACCCCGGCTATCCCCCGCTGCACATTCATCCGGTGGCCCTCGATGCTCTGCAGCTCGAAACGCCGATCCGCGTGCGCGGCGACGTCTCCAGCCAGTTCCTCACCGCGCTGCTGCTCGCCTTGCCGCTGGCCGCAGCGCAGCGCGACATCGTGATCGAGGTGATCGGCGAGCTGATTTCCAAACCTTACATCGAGATCACGCTCAACCTGCTGGCGCGCTTCGGCATCGAGGTCCGGCGCGACGGCTGGCAGCGCTTCACGATTCCCGCGGGCAGCCGCTACCGTTCACCCGGCGACATCCACGTCGAGGCCGATGCGTCCTCGGCCAGCTATTTCATCGCGCTCGGTGCGATCGCGAGCGGCGCGGGCATCCGCATCGAAGGCGTCGGCGCCGGCTCGATCCAGGGCGACATCCGCTTCGTCGAAGCCGCCCGTCAGATGGGCGCGCGCGTCGACAGCGGCCCCAACTGGCTCGAAGTCTCGCGTGGCGCCTGGCCGCTCAAAGCCATCGACCTCGACGCCAACCATATTCCCGACGCGGCGATGACGCTCGCGGTGATGGCGCTCTATGCCGACGGCCCCTGCCTGCTCCGCAACATTGCGAGCTGGCGCGTCAAGGAAACCGACCGCATCGACGCCATGGCCAACGAGCTGCGCAAGCTGGGCGCCACGGTCGAGGACGGCCCCGACTTCATCCGCGTGCACCCGCTGGCCGCGGCCGGCTGGCGCGCGGCCAGCATCCGTACCTACGACGACCACCGCGTGGCGATGTGCTTCTCGCTCGCGGCCTTCAATCCGGCCCGCGTACCGCTGCGCATCCTCGAGCCGCAGTGCGTCGCCAAGACCTTCCCCGACTATTTCGAGACCCTGTTCTCGGTGGCCGAGGCCGTCGAAGTGCCGGTGATCTGCGTCGACGGCCCCACCGCCTCCGGCAAGGGAACGCTGGCCCTCGAGCTGGCGCACCGGCTCGGCTATCACTACCTGGATTCGGGTTCGCTCTACCGCGTGACCGGTCTCGCGATGCGCCGCGCGGGGCTCAGCGCAGATGCCGCGCATGAGGCACAGATTGCCACGCTCGCCCGCACCCTGCCCCTTCGCTTCAGCGAAGGCAAGATCGTGCTGGCCGGCGAAGACGTGAGCGATGCCATCCGCACCGAGGCCGCCGGCATGGACGCCTCCCGCGTGTCGGCGCTGCCGGCCGTGCGCGATGCGCTGATGACGCTGCAAAAGAGCTTCCGGCGCCTGCCCGGCCTGGTGGCCGACGGCCGCGACATGGGCACCGTCGTTTTCCCCGACGCCCCGCTCAAGGTCTACCTGACCGCGAACGCCGCCCAGCGCGCCGACCGGCGTCATAAGCAGTTGATTTCAAAGGGTATTTCGACTACAATCGACGGTCTTCGCGCCGACCTGGAAGCGCGTGACCTTCGGGATTCGTCCCGCAGCGTCGCGCCGCTGAAGCCGGCGCCTGATGCCCGCCTCCTGGACAACTCCCTTCTTTCGATCGAGCAATCGGTCGACCGGGTGCTGGACTGGTGGCAGGAAGTACAGCCTTTCAAGTCTTCTTGAAAAGGCGTTTCGGTCCAGCAGGTCCCCGCCGCGCGACAGCGCACCGGCCTGCTGGTTGTTCAACCTCAACCGGGGCCCCAAGCCCAACAACCGCCGTCTCCAGATCCGACGCAGTCGCCCGCGATATTGCATTTGCGACTGCAAACCCTGCGTGACGGAAGGAAAACTCAATGTCTGAATCTTTTGCCGACCTGTTCGAAGAATCCCTGAAGCGTTCCGAAATGCGCACCGGCGAGGTCATCACCGCCGAAGTCGTGCGTGTCGAACACAACCACGTCGTGGTCAACGCAGGCCTCAAGTCCGAAGCCTACGTGCCGATCGAGGAGTTCAAGAACGACAAGGGCGAACTCGAAGTCCAGGCCGGCGATTTCGTTTCCGTTGCCATCGGCAGCGTTGAAAACGGCTACGGCGACACCATCCTCTCGCGCGACACCGCCAAGCGTCTGGCTTCGTGGCTCGCTCTCGAGAAGGCACTCGAATCCGGCGATTTCGTCACCGGCACCACCAGCGGCAAGGTCAAGGGCGGTCTCACCGTCCTGGTCAACGGCATCCGCGCGTTCCTGCCGGGCTCGCTGATCGATACGCGTCCGATCAAGGACCTGACCCCCTACGAGAACAAGACCCTCGAATTCAAGGTCATCAAGCTCGACCGCAAGCGCAACAACGTGGTGCTCTCGCGCCGCGCCGTGGTCGAAGCCAGCATGGGCGAAGAGCGCGCCAAGCTGATGGAAACGCTGAAGGAAGGCGCAGTCGTGCGCGGCGTCGTCAAGAACATCACCGAATACGGTGCGTTCGTCGACCTCGGCGGCATCGACGGTCTGCTGCACATCACCGACATGGCATGGCGCCGCGTTCGCCACCCGAGCGAAGTGGTGCAGGCCGGCCAGGAAATCACCGCCAAGATCCTCAAGTTCGACACCGAGAAGAACCGCGTCTCGCTGGGCCTCAAGCAGATGGGCGACGACCCGTGGATGGGCGTCTCGCGCCGCTACCCGCAAGGCACGCGCCTGTTCGGCAAGGTCACCAACATCGCCGACTACGGCGCCTTCGTCGAGCTCGAGCCCGGCATCGAAGGCCTGGTGCACGTCTCCGAAATGGACTGGACCAACAAGAACATCGCCCCGAACAAGATCGTCTCGCTGGGCGACGAAGTCGAAGTCATGGTCCTCGAGATCGACGAAGACAAGCGCCGCATCAGCCTGGGCATGAAGCAGTGCAAGGCCAACCCGTGGCAGGAATTCGCGCAGAACACCAAGCGCGGCGACCGCGTCAAGGGCCCGATCAAGTCGATCACCGACTTCGGCGTGTTCGTCGGCCTGGCTGCCGGCATCGACGGCCTGGTGCACCTGTCCGACCTCTCGTGGAACGAGCCCGGCGAAACCGCCGTGCGCAACTACAAGAAGGGCCAGGAAGTCGAAGCGATCGTGCTGGCCGTGGACGTCGACCGCGAGCGCATCAGCCTCGGCATCAAGCAGCTCGACAGCGACCCGTTCACCACCTTCACCACGGTGAACGACAAGGGCCAGATCGTGACCGGCAAGGTCAAGACCGTGGACGCCCGCGGCGCCGAGATCGACCTCGGTGAGGACATCATCGGCTATCTGCGCGCCAGCGAAATCTCCCGCGACCGCGTGGAAGATGCACGCAACGTGCTCAAGGAAGGCGACGAAGTCACGGCCGTGGTGGTCAACGTGGATCGCAAGACCCGCAACATCCAGCTGTCGATCAAGCAGAAGGACATGGTCGACGAGCAAGGCGCGATGGCCAGCCTGAGCCAGCAGTCGGCACGCGAGAACGCGGGCACGACCAGCCTGGGTGCTCTGCTGCGCGCCAAGCTCGACAACAACGACAAGTAAACAGAGGAAAACACGGTGAGCGTTGCTCACCGTGTCCTTCTGTGGTTTATGACTCGTTCTGACCTTGTCGAAGAATTGGCGGCGCGCTTCGCTCAACTGACGCACCGCGACGCCGAATACGCCGTCAAGACCATTCTTGATGCGATGAGCGACGCGCTGGTGCGCGGGCACCGCATCGAGATCCGCGGCTTCGGCAGCTTCACGGTGAACCGGCGTCCGCCGCGCATCGGCCGCAATCCGCGGTCGGGCGAGAGCGTGCAGATTCCCGAAAAGCGGGTGCCGCACTTCAAGCCGGGCAAGGCGCTGCGCGAGGCGGTCGACGCCCGCACGGCCGAACTCGACGCGCAGAAACGCGAAGCCTGAAGCATAGAATTCCCCCGCCAACGGGGACGCGCATGAAATACCTCCTGTGGCTGCTCAAGGCAGCCATTTTTTTTACCCTCTTCGCCTTCGCGCTGAACAACCAGCACGACGCCACCGTCTACTTCTTCTTCGGCACCCACTGGCGCGCCCCGCTCGTGCTGGTGGTGCTTGCGGCCTTTGCCGGCGGACTCGTGGTCGGCGCGCTCGGCATGCTGCCGGGCTGGTGGAAGCACCGCAGCGCCGCGGCGCAGCTGCCCGCGGCGCCGGTCTCGCCCGTCACGGCAGCCCCTGCCCCGGCGGCCGCCGCCACCGACCTTCCCGCCGTACGCCAACATGGACTTTGATTTCAGCTGGCTGCTGCTCGGCCTGCCCCTCGCCTTCGTCCTCGGCTGGCTGGCCTCGCGTTTCGATCTCAGGCAGTTGCGCATCGAGAACCGGCAGGCGCCCAAGGCCTACTTTCGCGGCCTCAACTTCCTGCTCAACGAGCAGCAGGACCAGGCCATCGATGCCTTCATCGAAGCCGTTCAGAACGACCCCGACACCCAGGAACTGCACTTCGCGCTGGGCAACCTGTTTCGCCGCCGCGGCGAATACCAGCGTGCTGTGCGCGTGCACGAGCACCTGCTGGGCCGCGGCGACCTGAGCCGCGCCGACCGCGATCGCGCGCAGCATGCGCTGGCGCAGGACTTCCTGCGCGCCGGCCTGCTCGACCGCGCCGAAGCCGCGCTGCAGAAGCTCGAAGGCACGCGCTACGAGAACGAGGCCCGGCTCGCCCTGCTCGCCATCTACGAACGCTCGCGCGAATGGGCGCAAGCCGCCGCAGTGGCGCAGAAGCTCGACGAGACCGAGCAGGCCAGCTACGGCGTGCGCCGGGCCCATCACCTCTGCGAGCAGTCCGCCGAGCAGGCGGCGGCCGGCGACCTGAACGCCGCAGCGCAGTTGCTGGAGCAGGCGGTCGCGCTGGCGCCGCAGGCGCCGCGGCCGGCCATCGACACGGCCACGCTGCAACTGCGCAACGGCGACTCCGCCAAGGCCTTCGAAACGCTCGCCGCCCTCAGCGAGAACGCGCCGCTGGCGCTGCCTCTTTACGCGGCGATGCTGCAGCAGGCCTCGGTCGCTTCGCAGCGCGCGGGCGAGGCGCTGATCCTGCTCCAGCGCCGCTATGCAGAATCGCCCTCGATCGACGTGCTCGAGGCAATCATGGCCTTGGGCGGCGCGCCGGTGCTGCCGGAGGACACCACGTCCAGCGCGCCAGCGGCGCCGGAACCGCGCGACGGCTACATCGCGCACCTGGCCCACCAGCCCTCCCTCGTGGCGGCGTCCCGCTGGCTGTCGAGCGAGCACTTCACGCACGAGCAGTTCCATCCGCAGGTGCAACGCGCGCTCGACCAGGCCACGCGGCCGCTGCTGCGCTACCGCTGCGCAGCCTGCGGCTTCGAAGCCCATCAGCATTTCTGGCACTGCCCCGGCTGCCAGGCCTGGGACAGCTACCCGCCCCGGCGCGTCGAAGAGCTCTGAGCAAATCTGATCAATTCTGACTTCGTCGCAGAGGCGTCAACCGCAGCTCAGAACCTGCCGTTGAAACCCGCGCCGTGCGCATGCCGCGTGCGGCGGGATGCCCCGGCATCCCTTTCACAACAATGTCAGGGAATCTCAAGATGCTGAAGTAATGTTGGCCATCATGGCCATGCTCGTTGCGACCGCCTCCTGGGCAGCAGTCGATGTCAACAAGGCGACGGACGCAGAGCTCGATGCGCTCAGGGGCGTGGGCCCCGCGCTCTCCAAGCGCATCATCGAAGCACGCAAGCAAGGCGCGTTCAAGGACTGGCCGGACCTCATGAGCCGGGTCAAGGGCGTGAAGGAGAAGGCGGCCGCCACGCTGTCTGCCGAAGGGCTGACCGTCAATGGCCAGAGCTTCGCGGGCGCCGCGGCACCTGCGGCCAAGGTCGCGAAGTCCGAGCCCCCCAAGGCCGACGGCGCCTCCAAGAAGGCCGACGCCAAGCCCTGAACCATCTCCGCCGCGGTTCGCCGCGCTGATCCAAAGCCGCCTACGGGCGGCTTTTTCATTCGCGCCGAGGCGTCGGCCATGCGCCTACGGCAGGGGAAAGCCCCACGCGATGGCCCGATATTTGCACGTATGCTCCCCGTCGCCTTTTTACTTTCGTACGTTCTGGAGAGCCCATGAATCACAAGTTCGGCATTGCCCTCGCTGGCCTGACCCTCGGCGCAGCAGCGTTGGCGCAAACCAAGTGGGACCTGCCCACCGCCTACCCGGCCACCAACTACCACACCGAGAACATCACGCAGTTCGCGAAGGACGTCGACGCCGCCACCGGCGGCAAGCTCAAGATCACCGTGCATGCGAACGCATCGCTGTTCAAGGCGCCCGAAATCAAGCGCGCCGTGCAAAGCGGCCAGGCCCAGGCCGGCGAGATCCTGCTGGCCAATTTCGCCAACGAGAACCCGATCTACGCGCTCGACGGCGTGCCCTTCCTTGCGACCACCTATCCCGAAGCGAAGAAACTCTACGAGGCTTCCAAGCCCGCCATGGAGAAGCTGCTGGCCGCACAGGGCATCAAGGTGCTGTTCATGGTGCCATGGGCACCTCAGGGCATCTACGTGAAGAAGGAAATCGGCTCCGTCGCCGACCTGCGCGGCATCAAGTGGCGCGCCTACAGCCCCGCCACGGCCAAGATCGCCGAACTGATCGGCGCGCAGCCGGTGCAGATCCAGCAGGCTGAGCTGAGCGCGGCGATGGCCACGGGCGTGATCGAAAGCTACATGAGTTCCGGCTCGACCGGCTACGACACCAAGACCTACGAGCACATCAAGAACTTCTACGACACGCAGGCCTGGATCCCGAAGAACGCGATCCTGGTCAATGCCAAGGCCTTCGACGCGCTCGACCCCGCCACCAAGGCCGCAGTGACCAAGGTCGCGGCCGACGCCGAGGCACGCGGCTGGAAGGTCGCCCAGGAAAAGAACGACGAATACAAGCGCCTGCTGGCCGAGCGCGGCATGAAGATCCACAAGCCTTCGCCCAAGCTCGATGCCGACATGCGCCAGGTCGGCGGCATCATGCAGGCCGACTGGCTCAAGGCCACCGGCGCCGATGGCCAAGCGATCGTCGACGCCTACAAGAAGAAATAAGACATGCGCCGATTCCTCGATCGTCTGTACGGCGGCGCAGGTGCGCTCGGCGCGTTCTGCGTGTTCCTGATCTTCGTGCTGATGGTCGTGGCCGGCGTCGGCCGCCAGATGAACTGGCATGTGAGCGGGCTCAACGATGCGGTGTCCTGGCTCTGCGCCGCGGCCTCCTTCTTCGCGATGGCCCATGCCTTCCGCCACGGCGACTTCGTGCGCGTGACGCTGCTGCTCGATGCCGTGCCGCTCAAGATGCGGCGCGTGCTCGACGTCACGTGTTTGCTGATCGCCGCGGTCTCGGTGGCCTACCTCACCTACTGGGCCACCAGCTTCACCTGGGAGAGCTACGAATTCGCCGAGATGGCGACCGGCCTCCTGGTCATCCCGATCTGGATTCCGCAATCGACCTTCGTGATCGGCTGCTGGCTGCTGCTCGTCGCGATGATCGACGAACTGGTCGGCGTGGTGCGCGGCGAGAAGCCGAGCTACCAGCGCGCAGTCGAAGAACGGCACGCGGCCGGCGACTTCTCCTCGGATATCTAGATGCTCGATACCCTCCTCATGGGCGCGCTGCTGCTCGCCATCATGCTGCTGCTCCTGGCCGGCGGCGTCTGGATCGCGATGACGCTGGCCATCGTCGGCTGGGTCGGCCAGGCCTTCTTCACCAACACGCTGCCCGGCAAGAACCTGTTCTCGGCCTTCTGGGAAAGCAATGCCAGCTGGGAGCTCGCGGCGCTGCCGCTCTTCATCTGGATGGGCGAGATCCTGTTTCGCACCAAGCTCAGCGAAGAGATGTTCGAAGGCCTGCGCCCCTGGCTCAACCGCGTGCCGGGCCGCTTGATGCACACCACCATCCTCGGCTGCGGCGTGTTCGGCTCGGTCTCGGGTTCGTCGGCCGCGACCTGCGCGACCATCGCCAAGGTCGCGCTGCCCGAACTCAAGCGCCGCGGCTACAACGAGAAGCTGGCCATCGGCTCGCTCGCGACCGCCGGCACGCTCGGCATCCTGATCCCGCCCTCGATCACCATGGTGGTCTATGCGGTGGCGGCCGACGCCTCGATCATCCGCATCTTCCTGGCCGGCTTCCTGCCGGGCTTCCTGTTGATGCTGCTGTTCTCGGGCTACATCGGCTGGTGGAGCCTGCGCAACCCCGACAAGGTGCCGCCGGCCGATCCGCCGACCGGCTTCAGGGAAAAGATCCGCCTCTCGGGCAACCTGATTCCCTGCGGATTGCTGATCGTCTTCATCGTATGGGTGCTGGTCGCGGGCTGGGCCACGGCCACCGAGTGCGCGGCCTTCGGCGTGCTGGGTTCGCTGGCCATCGCGGCGTGGGGCAAGAGCCTTACCTGGCAGAACTTCAAGGACGGGATCATGGGCGCCACGCGCACCAGCTGCATGATCATGTTCATCCTGGCCGGCGCCGCCTTCCTCACCAAGACCATGGCCTTCACCGGCATCCCGATGCAGCTGGCCGAGTGGGTGGACGGCATGCACCTCTCGCCCTATGCGTTGATCGGCGCGCTGGTGGTGGTGTACCTGGTGCTGGGCACCGCGCTCGACGGCATCAGCATGATCGTGCTCACGGCCGCCGTGGTGCTGCCCATGGTGCAGAAGGCCGGCTTCGACCTCGTCTGGTTCGGCATCTTCGTGGTGCTCTTGGTCGAGATCGCCGAGGTCACGCCGCCGGTGGGCTTCAACCTGTTCGTGCTGCAGAACATGACCGGCAAGGACAGCAACGTGATCGCCAAGGCCGCGATCCCCTTCTTCTTCTGCCTGGTGCTGTGCATCGCGCTGATCACGCTGTTCCCGGGCATCGTGACCGTGTTGCCCAACGCGGTGATGGGCGTCGAGAAGTAGGCGCCGTGCTGCCGGTGTTCGCGATCTGCGTCGGCGCCTCGCTGGGCGCACTGGCACGCTGGGGGCTGGGGCTCTGGCTCAGCACCCCCGGCGCGTCGATTCCCTACGGCACGCTTGCCTCCAACCTCATCGGCGGCTATCTGGTCGGCGTTGCGGTCGCCATGTTCCAGGCCATACCGCAACTCGACCCGGTCTGGCGCCTGCTGCTGATCACCGGCTTTCTCGGCGGGCTCACCACCTTCTCCAGCTTCTCCGCCGAGGTGATCGCGATGCTGATGCAGGACCGGCTCGCGCTGGCCTTCGGCACGGCGGCGCTGCATGTCTGCGGCTCGCTGGTCCTCACCTGGATGGGCATTCGCACGGTGCAGCAGTTCGCCGGCTGATTCGAGGGCTTTCTCCGAGGGGCGCTCGATAGAATCGATCGCGATGCCCCTTGTCCTCCTCGTCGCACTGCCCTTTGTTGCCAGCGTGCTCGCGGCCTTGCTGCCGTCGGATGCACGCAACCGGGAGTCGACGCTGGCGGGCCTGGTCGCGCTGGGTTGCGCGGTGCAGGCTGCATGGCTCTTCCCGCAACTCGCCGACGGCAATGTGATCCGCGAGGAGATCGCGTGGCTGCCCGCGCTCGGCCTCAACCTCGTGTTCCGCATGGACGGCTTCGCCTGGCTGTTCTGCATGCTGGTGCTCGGCATCGGCACGCTGGTCGTGCTCTACGCGCGGTACTACATGTCGCCTTCGGACCCGGTACCGCGCTTCTTCGCCTTCTTCCTCGCCTTCATGGGCGCGATGGTCGGCGTGGTGCTTTCGGGCAACCTGATCCAGATGGTGCTGTTCTGGGAGCTCACCAGCCTGTTCTCCTTCCTGCTCATCGGCTACTGGCACCACCGGCGCGACGCGCGGCGCGGCGCGCGCATGGCGCTCACGGTCACGGGCGCGGGCGGCCTGTGCCTGCTCGCGGGCGTGCTGGTGCTGGGCCGCATCGTCGGCAGCTACGAACTCGACGTGGTGCTGGCCTCGGGCGAGGAGATTCGTGCGCACCGGCTCTATCCGCTGGTGCTGGTGCTGGTGCTGCTCGGCGCCTTCACCAAGAGCGCGCAATTCCCTTTCCACTTCTGGCTGCCGCGCGCGATGGCGGCGCCCACGCCCGTTTCCGCCTACCTGCACTCGGCCACCATGGTGAAGCTGGGCGTGTTCCTGATGGCGCGGCTGTGGCCGGTGCTCTCCGGCACCGAGGCCTGGTTCTGGCTCGTGAGCGGTGCGGGCGCCGCCACGCTGCTCTTGGGTGGCTATGTCGCGATGTTCCAGCGCGACCTCAAGGCGCTGCTCGCTTACTCGACCATCTCGCACCTCGGGCTCATCACGCTGCTGCTCGGGCTCAACAGCCCGCTGGCCGCCGTCGCGGCCGTGTTCCACGTCATGAACCACGCGACCTTCAAGGCCTCGCTCTTCATGGCGGCCGGCATCATCGACCACGAGAGCGGCACGCGCGACATCCGCAAGCTGAGCGGCCTGCTCCGGCTGATGCCCATCACCGGCACGCTGGCGATCATCGCCAGCGCCTCGATGGCCGGCGTGCCGCTGCTCAACGGCTTCCTCTCCAAGGAGATGTTCTTCGCCGAGACCGTGTTCATCCAGGCCACCCCCTGGGTCAACTTGAGCCTGCCGGTCATCGCGACGCTGGCTGGCGTGTTCAGCGTGGCCTATTCGGCGCGCTTCGTGTTCGACGTGTTCTTCGGCCCGTCCCCCGGCCCCGACGTGCCGAAGCAGCCGCACGAACCGCCGCACTGGATGCGCGTGCCGGTCGAACTGCTGGTGCTGACCTGCCTCGTGGTCGGCGTGGCGCCGGCCTGGTCGGTGGGCGCCTTCCTCGCCGCGGCAGCGACGCCGGTGGTCGGCGGCGTGCTGCCCGAATACAGCCTGGCCGTGTGGCACGGCTTCAACACGCCGCTCCTGATGAGCTTCGTCGCGCTCGCGGGCGGCGCGGGACTCTACATGCTGCAGCGGCGCGGACGCGCCCGCGGCGATCTCGAGTACACGCCGCTGCTGCATCGCTTCGACGGCCAGCGCATGTTCGAGAACCTGCTCGCGCGCCTCAGCGAAGCCGGCCGGCGCAGCCGGCGCCTCTTCGGCACGCGGCGGCTGCAAATGCAGTTGCTGCTGCTGGTCGTCGTCGCCCTCGCCGGCGCGGCGGCCTCGCTGTGGCTCACGCCTGCCGAGCGCGGAACGCGCGAACTGCTGCCCTTCTCGACCATGTTCGCGATGACCTGGGTCATCGGCGGCATCTGCGCGCTGGCCGCCGCCTGGCAGGCCAAGTTCCACCGGCTGGCCTCGCTGATGCTGGCCTCGGGCGCGGGCCTGGTGTGCTGCACCACCTACATCTGGTTCTCGGCGCCCGACCTCGCGCTCACGCAGCTGGTGGTGGAGACCGTGACCGTGGTGCTGATCCTGTTGGGCCTGCGCTGGCTGCCGATGCGCACCGCCAAGCCGCAGCCCGCACTGGTGCGAATCCGGCTCTGGGGGCGGCGCGGGCGCGACTTGACTATTGCGGCACTGTCCGGATGCGGCATGGCCGCGCTGGCCTGGACCGTGATGACGCGCCCCTTCCCCCAAAGCATTTCGCCCTTCTTCCTCGAGCGCGCCCTGCCCGAGGGCGGCGGCACCAACGTGGTCAACGTGATGCTGGTTGACTTCCGCGGCTTCGACACCTTCGGCGAGATCGCAGTGCTCGGCATCGTCGCCCTCGCCGTCTATGCACTGCTGCGCCGCTTCCGGCCGGCGCCCGAGTCCATGGCCCTGCCCGCGCAGCAGCGCGCGCAGACCGACGACGGCAGCAGCGACCTGCTGAACCCGCGCCGTGCCCAGGACACCGCCGTCGGCTACCTCATGGTGCCGGCCGTGCTCGTGCGCTTCCTGCTGCCGCTCTCGGTGCTGGTGTCGATCTACTTCTTCATGCGCGGTCACAACCAGCCGGGTGGCGGCTTCGTCGCCGGGCTGGTGATGTCGGTGGCGCTGGTGCTGCAGTTCATCGTCTCCGGCGCCGAGTGGGTGGAAGAACACCTGCGCATCTACCCGCGGCGCTGGATCGCGATCGGCCTGCTGCTCGCGTTGGCCACCGGCTCGGGCGCGGTGCTGTTCGGCTATCCCTTCCTCACCACGCACACCGCGCACCTGCACCTGCCGGTGCTCGGCGAGGTGCACGTGCCGAGCGCATTGTTCTTCGACATCGGCGTGTTCGCGCTGGTGCTGGGCGCGACCATGCTGATCCTCACCGCGCTGGCCCATCAGTCCATCCGCAGTCACCGCTGGGCTGACGAACAAGCCGAGAAAGAAGCCGAGCGCGCCGCGGCCGATGCGAAAGGCGCCGCCTGATGGAGGCCGTGCTCGCCATCGCCATCGGTGTACTCGCCGGCTCCGGCGTCTACTTGCTGCTGCGCCCGCGCACCTTCCAGGTGATCATGGGCCTCACGCTGATCTCCTATGCGGTGAACCTGTTCATCTTCAGCATGGGCCGCGTCAAGATCGATAGCGAACCGGTGCTGATCCCGGGCTTCGCCGCCACGCTGGCCAACACCGCCGATCCGATGCCGCAGGCGCTGGTGCTCACCGCGATCGTGATCGGCTTCGCGATGACCGCGCTGTTCCTGGTCGTGCTGCTGGCCTCGCGCGGGCTCAGCGGCACCGACCACGTGGACGGCGAAGAGCGCAAGGAGCCGCAGGAATGACAGGCCTCTTCCGCTTCCTCGACCACCTGCTCGAGCTCGGCATGCCGCATCTCGTGGCGGTGCCGATCCTGCTGCCCCTGTTCACGGCCGCGCTGATGCTGCTCCTGGGCGAACAGCGCCGGCGCACCAAGTCTTTCCTGAGCGTGGTCTCCGGCCTGGTCGGCCTCCTGGCCGCGCTGGCCTTGCTTCGCTGGGTCAACGCCGCCGACACCGGCAGCGGCGCAGGCTCGATCGGCGTCTACCTGCCGGGCAACTGGCGTGCACCCTTCGGCATCGTGCTGGTGGCCGATCGGCTCTCGACGATGATGGTGGCGCTCACCGGCGTCGTCGCCTTCGCCGCCTCGATCTACTCGACCTCGCGCTGGGACCGGGCCGGCGTGCACTTCCATCCGCTGCTGCAGCTGCAGCTCATGGGACTCAACGGTGCTTTCCTGACCGGCGACCTGTTCAACCTCTTCGTCTTCTTCGAAGTGATGCTCGCCGCCTCCTACGGTTTGCTGCTGCACGGCTCCGGCCGGCTGCGCGTGCAGGCCGGCCTGCACTACGTGGCCATCAACCTCGCGGCCTCGTCGCTGTTCCTCGTGGGCGCAGCGCTGCTCTACGGCGTGACCGGCACCCTCAACATGGCCGACCTCGGCATGCGCATTGCGCAGCTCGCGCCGGCCGATCGCGGCCTGGTGCATGCGGCCGCGGCCATCCTCGCGACCGCCTTCTTCGCCAAGGCCGGGGCCTGGCCGCTCAACTTCTGGCTGGTGCCGGCGTACAGCGCCGCCGTGTCGCCGGTCGGCGCGGTGTTCGCGCTCCTCACCAAGCTCGGCGTCTACACGGTGCTTCGGCTCTGGACCGTGCTGTTCGCGCCCGACACCGGTGCTTCGGCGCAGTTCGGGCAGGCCGTGCTGGTCGCGACCGGGCTGGCCACCCTGTTCGTCGGTGCACTCGGCATTGTCGGCACCCAGCGGCTGTCCAACCTTGCCGGCTTCAGCGTGCTGATCTCCGCCGGCACGCTGCTGGCCGCCATCGGACTCGGGCAGCCGGCGGTGTGGGCGGGTGCGCTCTACTACCTGCTGACGTCCACGCTGGCGGCCAGCGCCTTCTTTCTCCTGATCGACATGATCGAGCGCTGGCGCAATGCAGGCATGAGCGTCGCGCCGCACGAGGCGGCCGGCGATGCACCCTTTCTCTCGGAAGACTTGAGTCGCCTGGACGACGTGAATCTCGACGACGATGCGCAAGCGCTTTACGGCCGCGCCATCCCGGCCGGCATCGCCTTCCTCGGCCTCGGCTTCGTCGGCTGCACGCTGCTGCTGGCAGGACTGCCGCCGCTGTCGGGTTTCGTCGGCAAGTTCGCGATGCTCTCGGGCCTGCTCGGCGCGGAACAAGGCATCACGCCGGCGGGCTGGGCCTTCATCGCGCTCTTGATCGTCTCGGGTTTTCTTTCGCTGATCGCCCTGAGCCGCACCGGCATCCGCCACTTCTGGACCCAGCCGCACGCCACCCTGCCTTCGCTGCCTGCGGTCGAAGTGCTGCCGGTGGCGGCGCTGCTGGCGGCCTGCCTCGCGCTGACGCTCGCGGCCGAGCCGGTGATGCGGCACGCCGCCGCCACGGCCGAAGGCCTGCGTTCGCCCGCCGCCTACCGCGAGGCCGTGCTCGGCGCGCGGCAGCTCCCGGGCCCCACCACGCAAGCAGGAGGCAGCGCACGATGATCAAACGCTGGCTTCCCTCGCCGCCGCTGTCGCTGGCACTCTTCGTCGTGTGGCTGCTGCTGAACCAGTCGCTCGATGCAGCGACGCTGCTGCTGGCGGCCATCCTCGCGATCGCGGTCCCGATCCTGACCCAGAGCCTCAGGCCCGCCACGGTGCGCATGCGCCGTCCGGGGCTGGCGCTGCGGCTCGCCGGCGTCGTCGCGCTGGACCTCGTCCATTCGGCCCTGACCGTGGCCCGCCTGCTGCTCACGCGGCGCGGCAGCGGCATGTCGCCACGCTTCGTGCGCGTGCCGCTCCAACTGCGCGATCCCAATGCGCTGGCGGTGCTGGCGATGATCCTGTGCCTCACGCCGGGCACGGCCTGGGGCGAGATCTCGCTCGACCGCTCCACGCTGCTGATCCACGCGTTTGACGTCGAGGACGAAGCAGCCTTCGTCGCCACGATCAAGGCGCGCTACGAGCGCCCGCTGATGGAGATCTTCGAATCATGACCCCCGTGCTCTTCTGGGCCCTCAAGCTGGCGCTGCTGCTGCTTGCGGTGGCCATGCTGTGCGCACTGGCGCGCCTGCTCGTCGGCCCCACCGCGCAAGACCGCGTGATGGCGCTCGACTGCCTCTACATCAACGGCATGCTGATGATGCTGGTGCTCGGCATCGTCTATGCGAGCAATGTCTACTTCGAGGCGGCGATGCTGATCGCGCTGTTCGGCTTCGTCGGCTCGACCGCGCTCGCGAAGTTCCTGCTGCGCGGCGAGGTGATCGAATGAGCGACTTCATCGTGGGCCCGCTGCCGCTTTGGGCCGAGATCCTGGCCGCGGTATTCACCGTGCTGGGCGCCGCCTTTGCCGCTATCGGCTCCTTCGGGCTGGTGCGGCTGCCAACCTTCTTTCACCGCATCCATGCGCCCACGCTCGGTGCGACGCTCGGCGTGTGGAGCATCACGCTGGCCACCATCATTTACTTCTCCGTGCAGGGCGCAAACCTGTTCCTGCACGCGGTGCTGATCGCGCTCTTCGTCGCCCTCACGGCGCCGGTCACGACCATCTTCCTGATGCGCGCCGCGCTGTTCCGCGAGCGCCAGAAGGGCGGCGACATTCCGCCGCCCACCTAGCGCCATTCCATCAAGGGGCTGGGCTTCGGACGGCTTAATCGCTACGCTCGCGGGACTCAATCCCAGGAGCGCGCCATGTTCTACGGCCTCACGCCGCTCGGTGTCGTGCACACCGCCATCAGCCTCCTCGCGGTCGCCGCGGGCATCGTGGCCTTCTTCCGCTACAAACAAATCACCCTGGCGACCCGCGCGGGGCAGGTCTACCTGTGGACCACCGTCCTGACCTGCCTGACCGGCTTCGGCATCTTCCAGCACGGCGGCTTCGGCAAGCCGCATGTGCTGGGCATCGCCACGCTCGTGGTGCTGGGCATTGCGGTACTGGCCGGCCGCTCGCGTGCCTTCGGCAAGGCGTCGGCCTATGTGGAAGTGGTGAGCTATTCGCTCACCTTCTTCTTCCACATGATTCCCGGCGTGACCGAGACCTTCACGCGCGTGCCACTGGGATCTCCGGTGTTCGCCAACGCCGACGATCCCGGCCTGCAGAAGGTCATCGGCCCGATCTTCATCCTGTTCCTGATCGGCGCCTTCCTGCAGGTGCGCCGCCTGCGTGCCGCGAACCGACTGGCGGTCGCAGCTACCGGAGAGCTCAGCCCTTGATGAAAGCCAGCAGGTCGGCGTTGAACTGCTCGGCGTGCGTGCTGGCCAGGCCGTGCGAAAGGCCCGGGTAGATCTTCAGCGTCGAGCCCTTGACCAGCTTGGACGACAGCATGGCCGAGGCGCCGATCGGCACGATCTGGTCGTCGTCGCCATGCGCGATCAGGGTCGGCACGTCGATCTTCTTGAGGTCTTCGGTGAAGTCGGTTTCCGAGAACTGCTTGATGCAATCCAGCAGGCCCTTGTGCCCGCCCATCATGCCCTGCAGCCAGAACGAATCTCGCAAGCCCTGCGAGACCTTGGCGTTGGGCCGGTTGGCGCCGTAGAAAGGTGCGGTCAGGTCCTTGAAGAACTGCGAGCGGTCGGCCGTGACGCCGGCGCGGATGCCGTCGAAGACCTCGAGCGGCAGGCCGCCCGGATTGGCCGCCGTCTTCAGCATCAGCGGCGGCACGGCGCCCAGCAGCACGGCCTTGGCGACGCGCTTCGTGCCGTGGCGGCCGAGGTAGCGCGTCACCTCGCCGCCGCCGGTGGAATGGCCCACCATCACCGCGTCCTTGATGTCGAGCTTGTTCATCAGCTCGGCCAGGTCGTCGGCGTAGGTGTCCATGTCGTTGCCGTTCCAGGGCTGGCTGGAGCGGCCGTGGCCGCGCCGGTCGTGAGCGATGACGCGAAAGCCGCGCTCGCCGAGGAACACCATCTGGGCGTCCCAGGCGTCGGCCGTCAGCGGCCAGCCGTGCGAAAAAACGACCGGCTGGCCCGTGCCCCAGTCCTTGTAGTAGATCTGCGTGCCGTCTTGGACGGTGATGGTGTTGCTCATGGTTTGCTCTCCGCGGTTGTGATGCGACGCCTTGCCAAGCGTAGACGCCGACAGGGTTCAGAAGAACCGCAGGAAGAGTAGTGCCGCTCTATGACTTTGGGGAGACTTAAAGTCCCGCGAGCCACTTGAAGCCGACGATGAGCGCCACCCCCAGCAGCGCCAGAACCACGAGCCGGCCCCAACGCACGGCACGGTGCTCCGGGGCATCGTCCAGGTCGGGTCGCGCGAGCGTGTCGAACGAGGTGTCCGGCTTGTCTCGTGCCCAGTCGTGGAAGTTGTCGCGCTCGGTGTTCATGTAATACATTCTAACTACATGTAAGCAAAACTTGCAGAGCCGGCGTTAAGCCTGGCAGGGACAACACCGGGGCGACACAGGGCTATACAAGATTTCGCTCGTGCCTTACGCCTACTTCACATGGCAGGAGCACGATGAAGGCTCCTTCCAAGCACAAGGAGCTCGCATGAGAAAGATCACTTTCACTCTTGGCGCCGCCGCCCTGCTGTCGCTCGGCGCGATCACGGCTCCGGCCCATGCTGAATACGGCGAGCGCTATCCGCACCGCGTGATCGTGGTTCCGGCGCCGCCTCCGCCGCCGCAGGTTTACTACGGGCAGCCCTATTACGGCCAGCCGCAGCAGCGCTGGCACGGCGACGATCGCTGGGATTCCCGCCGCCGCGGCTGGGGGGACAACGACCGCGACGGCATACCGAACCGTTATGACCGCGATCGCGACGGTGACGGCGTGCCCAATCGCTACGACCGCCGCCCGAACAACCCCTATCGCTACTAGGTAGCCTCGCGCCGGCGACGGCGCTCGACGGCGTTCCGAATACTCGTAGACGGTGCATGTGGACACCGTCCAGTATCTCTGCTAAGGTTTGTGGATGGTGTACACAAACCCGAGGAGATACGCATGCTGCTCGCCAACAAGACTGCAGTGATCCACGGCGCCGGAGGCGCCGTCGGCGGTGCCGTCGCACGCGCCTTCGCCCGAGAAGGCGCCAAGGTGTTTCTCGCCGGCCGCACGCTGGCCCGCCTCGAAGGCGTCGCAGCGGACATCGAGGCCGCGGGCGGCACGGCCGAAAGCGCGGTGGTCGATGCCCTCGATGCGCAAGCGGTCGACCGGCATGCCGATGCCGTGGCGCAGAAGGCCGGCGGCATTGACATCGCATTGAATGCCATCGGCGTTGCACACGTCCAGGGCACGCCCTTCGCAGACCTGTCGCTGCAGGACTACGAATACCCGATCACCATCTACACGCGCAGCAACTTCATCACCGCGCAGGCCGTGGCGCGGCACATGGCGAAGAAGGGTTCGGGCGTGATCCTCACCCTCTCGACGCCAGGCGCCCGCCTGCCGGGGCCCGGCTACATGGGAAACTGCGTGGCGAGCGCAGCGGTCGAGGCGCTGTCCCGCCACTTGGCCGGCGAGCTCGGCGCGCAGGGCATCCGCGTCGTCTGCATGCGGCCCCATGCGATTCCCGAGGCGGTGGCGACTTCGCACACGCGTGAGGTGTTCCGTCCGCTGGCCGAACGCGCCGGCCTCAGCATCGACCAGATGCTCGCAGGCGCGGCCACCGGCACGTTGCTGAAACGTCTGCCGACGCTGGACGAGGTGGCGAACACGGCGGTGTTCCTGGCCTCCGGCTACGCCGGCGCCATCACCGGCACCGTCGCCAACCTCAGCTGCGGCTTTCTCGTCGATTGAACGGAGATTTTTTTCATGCTCAAGACCATCGTCATCGCCATCGTCGTCCTGTTGGCCGCATTGCTCGGGTGGGCGGCCACCAAGCCCGACACCTTCCGCGTCGAGCGCAGCACCACCATCAAGGCGCCGCCGGGAAAAATCCTTCCCCTCATCAGCGACTTCCGCAATTGGCGCGCCTGGTCGCCCTACGAGAACCTGGAGCCGGGAATGAAAAGAACCTTGAGCGGCCCGCCCAGCGGCAAGGGCGCCGTGTACGCATGGGAAGGCGAAGGCAAGGCCGGCGCCGGACGCATGGAGATCACGGAGGTCGCGCCGGCGTCACGCGTCAAGATCCAGCTCGACTTCAGCAAGCCCTTCGAGTCCCACAACACCGCCGAATTCACGATGCAGCCCGAGGGCGATGCCACCAAGCTGACCTGGGCGATGTACGGGCCCAATCCCTACATGGCGAAGCTCATGCAGGTGTTCTTCGACATGGACACGATGGTCGGCAAGGACTTCGAGACCGGCCTCGGCAACCTCAAGACGGCCGCGGAGAAGCAAGGATGAGCCAGCACATCGAAGGTCGCCGGCGCTGGCTGGCGCTCATGGTCCTTTGCCTCGGCGTCCTGATGATCGTGCTGGACACCACGATCGTGAACGTGGCGCTGCCCTCGATCCGCACCGACCTCGGCTTCACCGAGACCTCGCTGGTCTGGGTGGTGAACGCCTACATGCTCACCTTTGGCGGCTTCCTGCTCTTGGGCGGCCGGCTGGGCGACCTGTTCGGGCATCGGCGGCTGTTCCTGCTCGGCATCACGCTGTTCACCGTCGCCTCGCTGGCCTGCGGTCTCTCGAACTCGCAAGCCCTGCTGGTCGCCGCGCGCGCGGTGCAGGGCCTGGGCGGCGCGGTGGTCTCGGCGGTCGCGCTCTCGCTGATCATGAACCTGTTCACCGAACCGGCCGAACGCGCCAAGGCGATGGGCGTCTACGGCTTCGTGTGCGCCGGCGGCGGCAGCATCGGCGTGCTGCTGGGCGGCCTCCTGACCGACGCCCTCAGCTGGCACTGGATTTTTCTCGTCAACCTGCCGATCGGTGTGGCGGTCTATGCGCTGTGCCTCGCGCTGCTGCCGCACCTGCCCGGGCATGCGGCCGGCGAGAAGCTCGACGTCGGCGGCGCGGTGACCGTCACGCTTTCATTGATGCTGGCGGTGTATGCAATCGTCAACGGCAACGAGATCGGCTGGACTTCGACGCAGACGCTGGGCCTGCTCGGCATCGCGGCGGCATTGCTGGCGGTCTTCATCGCCATCGAGGCGCGCGTGCGCCATCCGCTGATGCCGCTGCGCCTGTTCCGCCTGCGCAACGTGGCCGTCGCCAACGTGATGGGCGTGCTGTGGGCCGCCGCGATGTTCGCGTGGTTCTTCATCTCGGCGCTCTACCTGCAGCTGGTGCTGGGCTACAGCCCGATGCAGGTCGGCCTCGCCTTCCTGCCGGCCAACCTCATCATGGCAGTCTTCTCGCTCGGCCTCTCGGCCAAGCTGGTGATGCGCTTCGGCAACCGCGGGCCGCTCGCGTTCGGGCTGCTGCTGGCGGCCGCGGGACTGGCGCTGTTCGCGCGCGCGCCGGTGGACGGCAGCTTCCTGCTCGACGTGATGCCAGGCATGACGCTGCTCGGCCTCGGCGCCGGCATCGCGCTCAACCCGATGCTGCTGGTCGCGATGAGCGATGTCGCGCCGAGCGAATCGGGCCTGGCTTCGGGCATCGTCAACACGGCTTTCATGATGGGCGGCGCATTGGGCCTCGCGGTGCTCGCGAGCCTTGCCTCGGCGCGCACCGACCGCCTCACGGGCTCCGGGGCGCATGCGCTGGCCGCGCTCAATGGCGGCTATCACGTGGCCTTCATCGTCGGCGCCGTCTTCGCGGCCGCGGCGGCCTTGCTCGGCGCCTTGCTGCTGCGTGCCGGATCGCTGTCGCCCGAAACCGAAGAGGAAAAAGAGCCGGTCGGCGCCGCACGCACCAGCTAGAACCGCCAGTCGATGTAACCGGCGCGACGATCGGTCTTCGCCTACAGAAATCGAGGACCTCGGCGCCCAGGATGAGTGGGCCATGAAAAATCCGATCAAACTCACCATCGATGAGCCGGCGCCCGGATCCTTCGTCTGGACGCTGCTCGAAACCGACACCGACGGCGCGCCGCGGAAGGTTCTGAAATCGGCGGAATACGACGCCGACACTTACGAGGCCGCGCTAGCGGCCGGAACCCGCGTGATGGATGCCGAGCTGCGCAGGAGCGCTGCGCCCCCGCGGCGCCGCAGCATGACGAACTGATCAGGCCAGGTGCGTCTTCAGGGGCACGGCGGAGTCTGCCGCAACCGCCGGGTCCGGGCTGCGTCCGGCTTCCAGCAGCTTGCGGCTCATCATGTGGTCTACCGGCGCATTGACCGACTCGACGCAGCGCAGCACGCCGTCCACGTAGTGCAGCAGCGAGAACGAAGCCGGATTGGCGCCCGGGCGCCGCACCATGCTCGCGCCGGCCGTGCCTTCGGCGGGGACCAGCCCGGCCATCTGCAAGCGCAGGCTGCCCTGATCCGACCAGAACCACGGCACCGCGTCGTGCGGACGGGCCGCGCCGGTCAGGGTGGCGACGGCCGTGCGCGCCTGGTCATTGGCGTTCTGCACCGACTCCAGCCGCAAGGCCTGGCCTGCGCGCCGATCCGGAAAGCGCGTGCAGTCGCCGACCGCGAGCACGGCCTCGTCGCTGGTCTGCATGTAGGCGTCGACCACGATGCCATCGGCGCACTCCAGCCCGGCGGCCTGCGCGAGCGCGGTCTCGGGCACGGCGCCGATGCCGAGCAGCATCAGGTCGACCGGCTGCGCCACGCCGTCGAGCTCGATCGCCGCGAGACGCCGGCCCTCGGTCTGCCAGGCGCCGCATTGCACGCCGGTGCGGATGTCCATGCCCGCGGCGCGATGGGTCGCGAGCACATGCTCGGACAAGGCGGGCGACACGGCCCGGCTCAAGAGCCGCGGCGCGCTTTCCAGAACGCTCGCGCGCTTGCCGAGCGCCAGCGCCGTCGCCGCCACTTCGAGGCCGATGAACCCGCCGCCGAGCACCGTGACGTGCTCTGCCGCCATCAGCATCGAGCGCAGCTGCGCGGCCTCATCGGCGGCACGCAGCAGCGCGACGTTCTCCAGCCCCACCAGCGCCGGCAACCGTCGTGCGCGGGTGCCGGTCGCGAGCACCAGCCGCTCCCAGCCGAGCACGGTGCCTGAACGCAGCGTGACGGTGCGCGCCGCGCGATCGATCACAAGCGCCGGGTCGCCCAGGTGCATCGTGATCCCGGCCTCGGCATACCACGCCTCGGCGCGGTGGAGCTGCGGCGCCTCGTCCGGACTCTTGAGGAAGGTCTTGGACAGCGGCGGCCGGTGATAGGGGATCGAGCTCTCCTCGCACACCAGGTGCACGCGGGCGCCCTGCCCCGCCTCCGCCAGGCCGGCGCACAGCTGTGCCGCGGCATGGCCGCCGCCGATGATCACGATGTCTCTGCTTGAATGCATGGTTGGCTTTTTCGTTGATGCCTGCAGATTCTCGCTCGGCGGGCCGCGCCCTTAGGATGCGCGGCATGACCCGCCGCATCGATGCCTACAGCCTGCGACTCTTCGTCTCGACGGCGCGCGCCGGCTCCATCGTGCGCGGCGCGGCGCTCGAGCACATCGCGCCCTCGGCGCTGAGCCGGCGCATCGCCGATCTCGAGCACGCCTTCGGCACTGCCCTTTTCGTGCGCTCGCCGCGCGGCGTCGCGCTCACCGATGCGGGCCGCCTCGTGCTCGAGCGCGGGCAGCAGATCGACAACGACCTGCAGTCGCTGGTGCGCGAGGTGCAAATCGAGGGTGACGAAGTGCGCGGCACGGTCAGGCTCTACGCCAACATGTCGGCCGTGATCGGCTTCCTGCCCGAACGTCTGCAGGCCTTCATGGCCCGGTATCCGCGCGTCCAGATCTCGCTGCATGAAGAAGACACGCGCGACGTCATCCGCGCCTGCCTCGACGACCGTGCCGACGTCGGCGTGGGCGTGGAGGCGCCGGTACCCGCCGGGCTCGATGCCTGGCGCTTCGCGACCGATCCGCTGCAGGTGGTGCTGCCCGCCGGCCATGCGCTGGCCAAACGAAAGGCCGTCGGCTTCGCCGAGCTGCTGGACCATCCGCTGATCGGCGTCCACCAGGGCGGCGCGCTCGACCGCTGCCTGCACGAACGTGCCCAGGCGCTGCAGAAAAAACCTTTTGCGCCCACCGTGTCGGTCAGCAGCTTCGATGCGGTCTGCCGCATGGTCGAGGCGGGCCTGGGCATTGCGGTGGTTCCGCAAAGCGCCGCCGCGGCCTATGCCGGCAGCCCGCGCTTCGTGCGCCGGCCGCTCGACGAAGCGTGGGCGGCGCGCGAGCTGCATCTCTATGCGCTGCGCAAGACGCCAAGGCCGCGCTCGGTCGCGGCATTGATCGACGCGCTGCGCGGGTAAGTCCCCATCTCGCATTTCGCGAGAGCCCCTGTGCCGCCTTGGCGCTTTTCGGCCCGAGGGCCTGACGCGAAGATCAGGCATGCCAGCCCTTGCGCCAGCTTCCGACGATCTTCCGGCGCTTCGCTTCGCGCCCAGGCTGCTCTTCTTGAGCAGCTCACCCGAAGTCGTCGAACAATGCCTGCGCGGCGAAACGCCGGCACTGGCGGAAGCCATGCCCTTGCGCGACGACATCTCGACCGACGAGATCACACCGCTGCCCATCCTCACCCATTACGACGACAAGCTCGGCCGCTACCCCTACACCGGCTTCAAGACCGGTGACCGCCTGCCCGTCGGCACCGATGCGGTCCGCGCGAGCGGCATCGAGGTAGTGGTCGCGGGCAGGCGCTACGGCAAGGGCTCGTCGCGCGAGCACAGCCCCGCGGCCGAGAAACTGGCCGGCGTGCGGCTCGTGATCGGGGAGAGCTTCGAGCGCATCTACCGCCAGAACGCCGACAACATCGGCCTCTTCACCTCCACCGATTTCGGGCTGGTCGAACGCATCCGCGCCGGCGAGGCGATTCCGCTCGCCGAACTCGTCGCCGGCCGCGATGCGCTCGCCGCGGCCATCCTGCAAAGCGGCGGCCTGCTGCGCTTCGGCCAGCACTTCATGTGCCGCATCCGGAGCGCCGAGGGCGCGCCGCCCGAGCGGCCACGCACGCTGTTCGAGAAGATCGTGGCCCGCCATGCGCTCGCGACCGAGCTCACCGAGGCGCACCCGGCGCCCGGCGACGGCGCCTTCGTACGTGCCGACTGGCGCTTCATCCACGAGTACTACACCGGCATGGCGGCGCACATGCTGCATGCGACCTTCCGCAAGCCGTTGAACCTGCACGAGCCGGCATCGATCGTGGTGTTCGAGGACCACACCTCCTACGTCGGGGAAAGCCCGGCCCACGTGCGCGGCGGCCTGGTGCCCAACGTGCACCGCATGGTCGAGGCGCAGCGCGAATTCGCGGCCGCGTACGGCCTGCGCTCGCACCGCACCCTGACCGAGGAGGAGGCGCGCACCGACGGCAGCAGCAACATCGCCGGCATCTCGCACGCGATGATGGCCGAGCGCTACGCGCTGCCGGGCCAGGTCGTGGTCGGCACCGACTCGCACACGCCGCACAGCGGCGCGCTGGGCTGCGTGGCATTCGGCGTCGGCACTACCGACATGGCCAATGCCTTCGTGACCGGCGCGCTGCGGCTCACCGTGCCGCAGTCGCTGCACATCGTGTTCGACGGCGCGCTGCGGCCAGGCGTGACCGCCAAGGACATCGTGCTGCACCTGCTGGCCGAGCCGCGCATCCGCGCCGGCGGCGGCGTGGGCCGGGTGTTCGAATTCACCGGCGAGGTGGTCGCGCAGCTGTCGACCGACGAGCGCGCGACGCTCACCAACATGACGGCCGAGCTCGGAGGCTTCACCGGCATCGTCGCGCCCGACGCGGAAACGGTGCGCTTCCTGCGCGAGCGGCGCGGCATCGACTTCGTGCTCGAGCCGTGGATGCGCAGCGACGCGGACGCGGTCTATGCGGAGACGATCCGCGTCGATTGCACCGCGGTGCCGCCGATGGTGGCCCGCCCTGGCGACCCCGGCAACGGGCTGCCGCTGGCGGCGCTCGAGGAACCGGTGCGCATCGACATCGCCTACGGCGGCTCCTGCACCGCGGGCAAGCGCGAAGACTTCGACCACTATCACGAGGTGCTGCGCTGGGCGGCCGACCGCGGCCTGCGCGTGCCGGATCGCGTGTCGCTCTACCTCCAATTCGGCACGACCGCGGTGCGCGACCACTGCGCGGCGCGCGGCTACCTCGATGCCTTCGAGCGGGTCGGTGCGCGCATCCTGCAACCGTCGTGCGGCGCCTGCGGCAACTGCGGCCCGGGCACCTCGGTGCGCAAGGAAGAGGTCACCGTGAGCGCGATCAACCGCAACTTTCCGGGCCGCGGCGGACCGGGCCAGGTCTGGCTCGCGAGCCCGCCGACCGTGGCCGCGAGCGCCATCGCAGGCGAGCTGCTGTCCTTCGAGGAACTGCGACGCCGGCATCCATGAAACAAGACAAGGAGACACACGTGACGATGATGAAAGCCCCCCTGATCCGCCGCATCGCGGCATCGCTCGCCAGCGCCGCCTTGGCGACCGCAGCGCTCGCCCAGGCACCGGCCTCCGACAAGCCGATCCGCATGGTCGTGCCGCTGGCGGCCGGCTCCACCGTGGACGCGGTCGCGCGCGCCATCGGCCCGTCCTTCGGCAAGGCCGCGGGCCATCCGGTCGTGGTCGAGAACATCGCCGGCGCCGGCGGCATCCCAGGCACCACGCAGATCGTGAGGGCGCCGAAGGACGGCCTCACGCTCGGCATGATCTCGTCGAACCACGTGATCAACCCGGGCATCTACAAGACCGTGCCCTACGACACGCTGAAGGACATCACGCCGATCGCGGTGATCGCCACCGTGCCGCTGGTGCTGGTGGTGCACCCCTCGGTACCGGCGAAGAACGTCAAGGAACTGATCGCGCTCGCCAAGGCCAAGCCCGGCACGCTCAACTTCGGCTCGGCCGGCAACGGCAGCACGCTGCACCTGGCCGGCGAGCTGCTGGTCAGCGAGACCGGCATCGCTATGAAGCATGTGCCCTACCGCGGCACCGGCCCGCTCGTCACCGACCTGATCGGTGGCCAGGTGCAGTTGGGCTTCGTGTCGGTGTCGCAGGTGGCGCCGCAGATCAAGGCCGGCACGCTGCGCGCGCTGGCCGTGTCGACGCCCACGCGTTCCGGCGCGCTGCCCGAGGTCCCGACCGCGGCGGAGGCCGGCGTGCCCGGCTACAGCTTCGACGCGTGGATCGCGCTGATCGGGCCGGCGGAGCTGCCGAAGAACATCGTCGACGGCTACAGCGGCGCGATAAAGATCGCGCTGGCCTCGCCCGAGGCGCAGAACGCGATCGCCGGCCAGGGGCTCATGGTGCTGAACACCGGCCCCGACGCGGCGCCGGCCTTCTTCCAGGCCGAGCTGAGCAAGCACCAGAAGCTGGTAAAGCAATCGGGAGCAACGCTCGATTGAATGGCCCGCGGACGCGGGTAGAGTCGGCCCAAATGGTCGTCCTCTACCACTGCGTCAGCGCCCGCTCCTTCCGCCCGCTGTGGATGCTCGAAGAGTTGGGCGCACCTTACGAGCTGCGCATGCTGCCCTTCCCGCCGCGCGCGCTCAAGCGCAGCTACCTCGAGATCAATCCGCTCGGCACCATTCCCTACCTCATCGACGGCGAGACGCGGATGACGGAGTCAGCCGCGATCTGCCAGTACCTGGCCGAGCGCTTCGACCCGGACAACCTGCACGGCCTGGCCGTTCGACCCCACGAGCCCGGCTTCGGCGCCTGGCTCAATGGGTTGCACCAGGGCGAAGCCACGCTGACCTTCCCCCAGACCATCGTGCTGCGCTACGGCCGCTTCGAGCCCGACGAGCGCAAGCTGCCGCAGGCGGCCGAGGACTACACGCGATGGTTCCTGGCACGGCTGCGCGGCATCGATGCGGTGCTGCAGCAGGAAGACTTCCTCAGCGCGGGACGCTTCACCGCCGCCGACATCTCGGTCGGCTATGCGCTGATGCTGGCCAGCAAGCTGGACCTGGTTGCGCAGCTTCCGGCCGCCGTTGCCGCCTACTGGCAACGCCTGCAGCAGCGCGACGGCTTCAGGCGCGCCCTCGTCGCGCAGCACGATGCGGCCCTGGCACAGGGCGTTTCGCCCCAAGATGCCAGCGTTGACTGAATCGGCATTGCACCTGCATAACCGTAGGGATGGACTTCCACCACCCGCTGTTCCAGAGCCTGGCGCTGCCGCTTTGCATTGCATTCGCGGCGACGGGGTTTCTGCGCGGCGTGCTGGGCCCGGTTCAGGGCGCGCGCTGGGCCGCAGTGGGCGTCGCGGTGGCGATCGTCGGCACGGTGCTGTGGGTGCTGGGCTGGCGGCTGATGCCGGGCGCGCTGACCGAGAAGCTGCCGTGGGTCTATGCGGCTGCTGCGCTGCTTGGCCTCGGCCTCGAAGCCATGCGCGCCGGCCGGCGCGCGCAGTGGCTGGCAGCCGGCATCCTGTGGGCCCTGGTGCTGGCGATCCTGGCCTGGCAGCCGCTGCCGCTCAAGATCGGCATCTGGCTGCTGGGTCTGGCGGTGATCCGCGCCGTGTTGAAGGAAGCCCCGCGGCGCGCCGATGCGATCGCGATGCTCGTGCTCGCGAGCTTCGGGCTCGCGGCGCTCGCGATGATGTCCGGCTCTGCCCTGCTGTTCGAGCTGAGCCTCGGGCTGGGCGCCGCGCTGGCGGGCTGCGCGCTGTGGCTCTGGCCTGTGGGGCGCATCGCTTTCGGCGCCAGCGGCGCGGTCGTCGCGCTGCTGGCCTGGCTGGCGCTGGCACAGGCCACGGCATTGCTGACGCCGGCCCGGCCGGGCGCGTTGCTGCTGCTGGCTGCGTCCTTCACCTCCGGCTCGCTGGTGCGATGGGGACATCGGCGCCTGCGGCGCGGCGAGGGCCGCCCCTGGGCCGAAACGCTGATCGTGGCCGCGGTGGCCGCCTTGTGGGTTGCAGCCGCGCTGGCATTGGCGCATTGGGGCGGCGGGGTCGACGGGCCCGCCGCTAACATGGACGATCCCTACTACAAGCCCAGGTGGTGAATGCCCGCAACCCGCGCCCGCTCATGAGCTCGACCCAACCCCGCAGCTTCGGCATGGAAGCGCTGTGGCCGCTGTGTCTGGACATCGTCCGGCGTCGCCGCAGCGGAGAGCCGCCGGCGACGCCACTGGTGCCGGGCGAGGATTGGGACGACGAAGCTGTCGAGCTCCTGGCACTGCTACAGCCCCTGCTCGAGCGGACGGCCGAGGCCACGCCCTGGGTGATCGGCCAGTTGGGCCAGAGCCTCGACGGCTGTATCGCCACGCGGGGCGGCGACTCCAACTACGTGAACGGCGAGCAGGTGCTGCTGCACCTGCACCGGCTGCGCGCACTCAGCGATGCAGTCATCGTGGGCGCCGGCAGCGCGGCCATCGACAACCCGCAGCTCACCACGCGCCGCGTGGCGGGCGACAACCCGGTGCGCGTCGTGCTCGACCCGGCCCTGCGCCTGACGCCGACGCTGCGCGTCTTCACCGATCGCCAGGCGCCGACCCTGCTCGTGTGCGACGCGGCACGTGAAGCCGAAGCAGCGCAGCGCGTGGGTGCCGATCAGGTGCTGGGCGTGCCGGGCCTGGTGGACGCCAAGGGCGCAATGGACTTGCGCGCCCTGCAGGCCGCGCTGCAGCAGCGCGGCCTGCGCGTGCTGTTCGTCGAGGGCGGGGGTATCACGATCTCGCGTTTCATCGCGCAGGGGTGCATGGACCGCCTGCACCTCAGCGTCGCGCCGGTGCTGATCGGCGGCGGGCGTCCCGGGCTGCTGCTGCCGCAAAGCGCGGCGATGCGCGATTGCCCGCGTCCCGCAAGCCGCGTCTTTCGCATGGGGGCGGATGTGATGTGGGATCTGGATCTGCGCCTTGCTCCCTCTCCCTCTGGGAGAGGGCAGGGGTGAGGGCAGCGGCCGTGGTGGCGATGGCGCCGGTTGCTGAGCCCTCACCCTAACCCTTGTATGTAGCAAAGTAGCGGCTGGCCGAACTCGAAAAGAAGACGGAGCTTGTGGCGATGCAGCATGAGTCCTTCAGCCGCAACACGCGCAACCAGCTTCGGCAGGTTTTTCGATGCGCTGCGCGAATTGATGACACCACCCGAGCCAGCCAAGCGCCCCATAGGTTTCGTGGCACCCAAGACACGAAAACCTCGCTAAGGCATCGCCAGAAGATCCACGTGCCCCACGCGCAGGCAGGTGCGATCGACAAGCGCTAACCGCCGCGCCTTCCATGCGCCGACGAGCTCGTGCGCAGCCGGTTCCTGTTCCAGCGTGGCATGAGCCATGCCTTCGATCATCGCGCGCAGCATCGCCGCCTCCTCGATGCACCAATCGCTTCGCGCCTGCGTGACGCTGTAGCCCATCGCATCGAGGCGGGCGACCGCCAGCGCAACCGCTTCGCCGCCGAGCGCGGGTCCGAAACCCTTGTCGCGCTGTTGATGGGTGGCGAACAGTTCGTGGACCTCCGCGTCGCCTGCAAGACCAGGCGCCCACGCGACACGGCCATCGACAGTCAGTGCGAAGAGCACGGCCGCACTCGCCATTCGCACATGGTTCAATAGCGCGTCGAGCCACGATGCGGACACGAGGTCCAGCAGCGCCGAGGCCGTGACGAGCCGCGCCGCGCCATAGGGCACGGCATCAAGCGCCGCCGCCAGATCGATGCGGAGCGGACGCGCCTTCGCATGCCACCCCGGGCCTTCGAGCGATTCCGGCAACGCCGCCAGCAGGCGCGGGTCGTGGTCGACCATCAGCCACTGCTGGGCGCCGCCCAGCCGCGGTGCCAGGTCGCGCAGATTGGCGCCGGTGCCGCAGCCCAGGTCGATCACGCGCAGGACCGGATCGTCGCCGCGCAGCCGGGCCGCCATCGCGTGCAGATCCAGCAGCGCAGCCGACGCACTGCGCGCCGCGCGATCGAAGGGCTCGCGCAGGGCGAGCCAGTCGGCGCTGAAGCCTGTCATGCGCCTCCTGCCGGCTGCCGGAAATCGGCGAGCACCGATGCAAAGCGCGCGCCGCTCTGCTGCCATGTCGGCAGGCGGCCTCGCGCTCTTTGCGCGCCGGCCTTCAGTTGCGCCCGCCACGCAGCATCGTCCATCAGCCGCTGCAACGCGGCACGCAGCGCGATCGCGTCGCCGGGCGACACCAGCAGGCCCGCATCGGCCGGCACCGTGTCCGGAATGGCGCCCGCGCGGGTGCTGATCACCGGCAGGCCGTACGCCAGCGCCTCGGCCAGGGCCATGCCGTAACCCTCATGGAACGAGGGCAGCACGAAGGCATCGGCCTTCGCATAGAGCGCGCACAGGCCCACCTCGTCCTGCTCGCCATGCAGCACCACGCGTTCGCGCAGGCCGTGACGTTCGATGGCCTGCATCAATGCCGATGCGCATGCGGCGTCCATGACCAGGCTGCCTGCGCAATGCAGCGTCCAGCGCCGGTCCTTCAACCCGGCCAGCGCTTCGATCAGCAGGGCATGCCCCTTGCGCGGCGTCACGGTCGCCACGCACAGCAGCGACAAGGCATCGGTGCCCGAGCCTGCGGCCAAGGGGGCCGGCTCGGTCCCGGGCTCGACCACGACGATGCGCGAATCCGGAACGTCGAAGGCTGCCAGCGCTCGAGCCGTGGAAGAGCTGGTGACGATCACGCCGCGCGCACTGGCCAGCGCGCGCCGCTCGCTCTCGAACAAGGCGCGCTGCTGCGCCGCGTCGAGGCCGGTCTCCAGCGACAACGGGTGATGCACCAGCGCGATCCAGCAAAGCCGCTCTGCATGCCTTTGCGCCAGATCGGGCAGCACGCCGAAGGCGAGGCCGTCGACCACCGCCAGCGCGCCATCGGGCAAGGCATCGGCCACGCGGCCGGCCTGCGCGAGCGCTGCCGCAGCGGGCGCCGGATAGCCTTCGCCCAAGGTCTGGACCTCGACCTCCCACTGCTGCGCGCGCAGGCCATCGATGATGCGGCGGTCGTACGTGTAGCCGCCGGTGCGGGTGTTCAGGTCCCCCGGCACCAGGAAGCTGCAGCGCCTCGCTGTCAAAGTGCGCCCTCGTAGGCCGCCCAGGCCACATGCGATTCGTTCAACTTCACGCGCATGCTCGCGAGGCCGCTTGCGTGGGGCCCGAGTTCGCCGGCCGCGATGCGCGCGGCAACGCGATCGAAGATCACGCGCGCCATGAATTCCGTGGTGGTGTTGCGCCCCTCGAAGGCCGGATCGTCGTCGAGGTTGCGCAGGTTGAGTTCGCCCAGCACGCTGCGCAGCACCTCGGTGGCGAGCGCGATGTCGACCACCACGCCGTCGGCATCGAGCTCGGCGCGGCGCAGTTCGAGATCCACCACATAGGTCGCGCCATGCAGGCGCTGCGCGGGGCCGAAGACCTGGCCGCGAAAGCTGTGGGCAATCATGAAATGGTCGCGGACGTTGACGCTGTACATGCGAAGTCTTTCCAGGGTGAAGGGGTCAGGGATAGTCGATGCGGTGGCACAAGGTGTTCGGCGCGCCCGCGGCGAGCCGGCCGAGCACCGCCGGCAGTTCGGCGAAAGGCGCACTGTCGGTGATGAGCGCATCGAGCACCGGATCGCGCAGCAGCGACAACGCCAGCGCCATCCGGCGCCGATGGCTCCAGCGCGCGCGCTGCGCGGTGGCCACCTGGCCGACCTGCGAACTCCTGAGCGTGAGGCGCCGCGAATGGAAGGCTTCGCCCAACGGCAGCGTCACCGCGCGCTGCCCGTACCAGCTCAGTTCCAGCACCGTGGCCTCGAAGGCGGCCAGCCGCAGCGCCGTGGCCAGGCCTGCTGGGCTGCCGCTGGCATGCAGCACCAGATCGGCCTCGAGACTCGCAGCCTCCGGACTCGCAAAGACGAGGCCCAGGCGTTCCGCCACCGCACGGCGCGCGGGATTCGTGTCGATCACCTCGACCGTGCAACCGGGGATGCGCCCGGCCAGCCAGGCCACCAGCAGGCCGACCACACCTGCGCCCACGACGGCGATGCGGTCGCCGACGCGCGGTGCCGCATCCCACAGCGCATTGACTGCGGTCTCCAGGTTGGCGGCCAGCACCGCGCGCGCGGGCGGCAGGCCCTCGGGCAGCAGGTGCACGGCATCGGCCGGCACCACGTAGCGGGTCTGGTGCGGATAGAGGCAGAACACCTCGCGGCCGAGAAGCGCCTCGCCCCCCCGCTCGACCGTGCCGACACTCGCATAGCCGTACTTCACCGGCGCTGGAAATTCGCCTTCCTGGAAGGGCGCGCGCATGCGTTCGAATTCGCTGGCAGGCACCTCGCCGCCGAACACCAGCAGCTCGGTGCCGCGGCTGATGCCGCTGTGCAGCGCACGAACCTGCACCTCCTCGGGACCGGGCGCATCGAATGCAGCGCGCCGGATGCCGGCCCGGCCCGGGGCTTCGATCCAGCAGGCCCAGGACTCGGCAGAAGCAACACGGGAGGGATATGCTGGCATGCAACGGATCTTATGACGATGCTCACCCATCCTCCTGCCGATGGCCCCGCACGCAGCGCGGGCCGGCTCGCGGCGCTCCGGCGCGATGCCTGGCGCGAGGCCGTGCCCTGCTTCCTGCTGCTCGCCGTGGCGGCTGGCGGGCTGACGGTGCTGGGCGAGCTCAGTCCCTGGTTCAAGCTCAAGGCAGCCGCCGTCTTTGCGGCAGCCTTCGCGTGGGTGCTGCATGGCCTTGCGGCGCATGCGCCGAATGCGCGCTTCGGTGCCGCCAACCGCGTGACGCTGGCGCGCCTGGCGCTCGCCGCATTGCTCGCGGCGGGCATCGGCGAGCCCCTGGCCGATGCCGAAGCGATGGCGTGGAGCGCCATCGTCGTGGGCACGACCGCCGCGCTGCTCGATGCCCTCGATGGCCCGCTCGCGCGCCGCAGCGGGCTGGCCAGCGAATTCGGCGCGCGCTTCGACATGGAGACCGATGCGTTGCTGACCTTCGCGCTCTGCCTGCTGGTCTTTCATTTCGACAAGGCCGGCTCATGGATCCTTGCCGCGGGCCTGATGCGCTACGCCTTCGTGCTGGCGATGAAGCCCTGGCCCTGGCTGGCGCGGCCGCTCGCGCCGAGCCAGCGGCGCAAGGCGGTGTGCGTGGCGCAGATCACCAGCCTGCTCGTCTGCCTCGGTCCGATCATCTCGCTGCCCTGGAGCCGGGCCATCGCGGCCGCGAGCCTGGCCGCGCTCACTGCGTCTTTCGCGATCGACATCGCGTGGTTGATCCGTCATCGCGCATCCCCACTGGAGCCTGCCTCATGAAAGCACTCGCGGCCCGCTTGCCGTACGCCCTGATCGTGTCATGCCTCATGGCGAACGCCCTGCCCGCGCGCGCCGAGGCCACACGCTACGAGCTCGACCCCGAACATCTCACCATCGCCTTCCTGGTCGATCACATCGGCTACGCCAAGGTGCTGGGCATGTTCCGCGCCGCGCGCGGCAGCTACAGCTTCGATGAGGCCACGGCCACGCTCGGCAACGTGCGCATCGAGGTCGACACCCAGAGCGTCTTCAGCAATTTCGCCAAGCGCGACCAGCACCTGAAGAGCGCCGACTTCCTCAACACGGCCGAGTTCCCGCGCATGGTGTTCACCGCGGCCGGAGCCAAGCGCACCGGCGAGCGCACCTTCGAGATCGCCGGCCAGCTCGAGCTGCTGGGCCGCTCCCAGCCGCTGACGCTCGCCGCGACCTGGAACAAGAGCGGGCCCTCGCCGATCGAGAAGAGCTACGTGATGGGCGTGTCGGCGCGCGGCAGCTTCAAGCGCAGCAGCTACGGCATGAACTACGCTGTCGGCAACGGCTGGGTCGGCGACGAGGTGCCGCTCATCATCGAGTTCGAGGCCAAGCGCAAATGAGGCCCGCCGCATGGGGCGGGTGGCTGCCGCGCTTCGCCCTGCCCCTGCTGCTGCTCAATGCGCTGCTGACGATGGAGAACCACGGGCCGGGGCTGTGGCCGCGCCTGGCGCTGCGCGTGTCCTTCGAACTCGTCATGGTTCTGGTGATGCTCACGGCCTGGATCGCCTGGCGCGGGCAGCCGGGCGCACGCATGCTGCGCTTGCTGGCGAGCGTCACCGCCTTCTGGATCCTCGCTCGCTACCTCGACGTGACGGTGTCGGCCGTATTCGGCCGGCAGATCAACCTCTACTGGGACAGCAGGCACGCGCTGGACGTGCTGCGCATGGGCGAGCTCGCAGCTTGGCAGATCGGCTTGGCAGCGCTCGCCGCGCTGGCCATCCCTGTGCTGCTGTACGGCCTGGCATGGCGATGCTGGCTTGCGATTGCGCGCGAGCTGGCTTGGCCCACGCCGCGGCCCGCGATCGGCCTCATCGGCCTTCTGCTCTTCGCGAACTTTGCCGCGCATGGCATCGGGGGGCGCGACACGCGCTGGTTCTTCTCGATGCCGGTCGCGCCCATTCTTGCGCAGCAGGCCGCAATCCTGGCCGGCCAGCTGCTGCCCGGCCACGCGGCTTCGCAGCTCTCGCCCAGCCCGGCCTTCGAGCACAGCTCGCTCGCAGGCCTCCGCGGCGCCGACGTGCTGCTGATCTTTGCCGAGTCCTACGGCGTCACCGCGCTGGACGACCCGCAGCAGGCCGCCGCGCTCGCGCCGGCGCGCGCGCAGCTGATGCAGGCGCTCGCGGCCCGCGGCCGGCAGGCGGTCTCGGCGCGCGTGCGCTCCCCCACTTTCGGCGGCGCCTCCTGGCTGGCCCATGCGGCGCTGCTCAGCGGCGTCGACATGCAGGACCCCGGCGCCTACGAACTGCTGCTGACCACTGATCGTTCGACGCTGGTGCGCCATTTCAAGGCCCATGGCTGGCGTACCGTGAACTGGATGCCGGGCCTGCAGAAGCCCTGGCCCGAAGGCAGCTTCTACGGCTTCGACCGCTATGCCGACGCCGACCGCATCGGCTATCGCGGGCCGCCCTTCGGCTACTGGCGCGTTCCCGACCAGGCCTCGATGGCACTGCTGCACGCGCAGGAACTGGCCGAGCCGCGCGAGGAACGCGCGCCGCGCTTCATCGTCTTTCCGACCCTGACGAGCCATGCGCCCTTCCGCCCGATCGCGCCCTACGTGCCGGACTGGCAGCGGCTGCTGCGCGCCGACGCCTACACGGCGGCGGAAGTCGCACAGGCCGTCGCGCAACCGGGTTCGTGGCTGCAGCCCGTGCCCGCGTACCTCGAATCGCTGGCCTACACCTTCCACTGGCTGGGCGACTACCTCTCGGGTCGCGCACCGCGGCAGCTGCTCACCATCGTGATCGGCGACCATCAGCCGATGGCGGGCGTGAGCAGCGCGGGCGCTTCGTGGGACGTACCGGTCCACATCATCAGCACGGACACGCAACTGCTCAAACGCTTCGAGGCCCTCGGCTTCACGCCGGGTCTGCTGCCGATGCGGCCCTCAACCGCAGGTATGCATGACCTGACGCCGGTGCTGATCGCCGCATTCGACGCGACTGCCGACGCACCGTTGGGCAGCGCAGAATGAAAGCTGGCGCGCCCACAGCTTCCGAGCAATAGTTCATACCCTGTTCGGCCAGGGCTCTGCTAGCCTCTCTCCCATGCGCGCCATTCTTCTTCTCGCCAGCATCGTGATCCTCGGCCTCGCCTGGTGGCTGGGATCCTTCGTCGGATTGCTGATCGCGATCGGCGCGTGCTTCGCACTGGCGGCTGCGAGTTTCATCTTCTCCAGGGCCCGCAAGGAAGCCCGCGAATCCAAGGAGATGCAGCGCGCCTTCGGCCGCAGCACCACCTTCCTCGCCGGCCTGCGCAGGCACTGACGGCGGCTCACCCGCTGCTACTTGCCGGCGCCCGCGGCCTCCTTGGCATGCGCGACCTCGGTCTCGCGCGGCAGCCTGACGCCGTTCTTCACCGCCAGGATTTCGGCCATCACGCTCACCGCGATCTCGGGCGGCGTCTTGCTGCCGATGTAGATGCCGATCGGGCCGCGCAGGCGCGAAAGCGATGCCTCGGTCTGCTCGAAGTGCTCGATCATGCGTTCGCGCCGCGCCTGGGCATTGCGGCGCGAGCCGATCGCGCCGACGTAGAAGGCTTCGCTTTGCAGGGCCTCGAGCAGGGCCAGGTCGTCGAGCTTCGGGTCGTGCGTGAGCGCGACAACGCAGCTGCGGCGGTCGGGCTTGAAGGCGCTCACCGCGTCGTCGGGCATCTCGGTGCTGAGCGTCACGCCCGGCACGGCCCAGGCGGTGCGGTACTCGGTGCGCGGATCGCACAGCGTCACCGCGAAACCGCTGAACTTCGCCATCGTCGACAGGTACTCGGCCAGCTGGCCGGCGCCGATCAGAAGCATGCGGTATTCGGGCCCGAAGGTGTTGACCAGCTCGGTGTCGCTGATCGAGAGCTCGGCCGGCGCGCTCGCCTCGGCCACGCTGACGGTGCCATCGGCCAGCGACACGGTGCGCTGCATCAGCCGCCCTTTTTCGAGCGCGGCCACCAGCGTCTCGAGCGAGGCGGCGTCCGGGTCGTATTCGAGCAGCAGCTCCAGCGTGCCGCCGCAGGGCAGGCCGAAGCGGTGCGCCTCATCCGCCGTGATGCCGTACTTGACCAGCGCCGGCGCGCCCGAAGGCATCTCGCCCGGCGCGCCGTGGGCACGGCTGTAGCGCGCGATCAGGTCGTCTTCGATGCAGCCGCCCGAGACCGAGCCGATCACGGCGCCGTCTTCCGCCAGCGCCATGATCGAGCCGATCGGCCGCGGCGAAGATCCCCAGGTGCGCACCACCGTCGTGAGCAGCGCGCGGCGGCCCGCGAGCCGCCAGTCGCGCAGCGTGCGCAGAACCATGACGTCGAGGTTCTCCATGATGTTCGTCTTCCTAGTCGGCCGGCTCTTCCGTATCGCTCGCCGATTTGTCGGACTTCCTGCCGATGCCGATCTTGCGCATGAAGCCCGCCATCGCGCCGGTCTTCTCGGACGGCTCGGCGGCAGCGGGCGCCTCGGCGCTCTCGGCCACCGCGGCCGGCGGCGGGCCGTAGCGGCTTTGCATCTCGACCTCGAAGCGCTTGAAGAAATCGTCGGCGGTCGACTTGGCGGCGCCGTCGATCAAGCGCTGCCCCAACTGCGCGATCTTGCCGCCCACCTGCGCCTGCACCGTGTAGTCGAGCTCGCAGCCGGGGCTCGCATCGGCGACCGGCTTGAGCGTCACGCTCGACGAACCCTTGGCGAATCCGGCAACGCCGCCCTGCCCTTCGAAGGACAGCTTGTAGCTGTCCGGCGGCGAGATGTCGGCCAGCGCGACCTTGCCATTGAACTTGGCCGACACCGGGCCGATCTTGACGGCCAGCGCCACCGCGTACTGGTTGTCGCCTACGGCCTCGAACTTGTCGCAGCCGGGGATGCATTTCTTCAGCGTCTCGGGATCGTTGAGCGCCTCCCAGGCTTGCTGCTGCGTGATGCCGAGCCGGCGGTTGCCGAGCATTTCCATCGTGAGGTTCCTTCTAGCGGCCGGACCGCATCAGGGCCGCGAGACTCGCGGCCAGTTGTTCGAGTGCCAGGAGATTGTGGACCGCGAGCATCGCGTCTGCATGGCGGTGCAGAACGGCCGCCCCGCGCGCGAGCGGCGCATAGCCCTCGTAGCGCAGCAGCGGGTTGAGCCACAGCACCCGCCGCGAATGGCGCTTGAGCCACAGCAGTTCGCGCTCCAGGGTTTCGGGTTCGCCGGTGTCCAGGCCGTCGCTGATCACCAGCACCAGCGTGCGGCGGCCGGTCAGGCGACGCGCATGGCGCTCGCGCAGTTCGCCGAGCGAGGCGCCGAAACGCGTGCCGCCGGCGAAATCGGCGATGGCCTCGCTGGCTGCGGCCAGCATCAGATCGGTGTCGGCCAGCCGGAAGGCCGGCGTCAGGTCGGTCAACTGGGTGCCGAAGGCGAACACGTCGCGCCGGCCGGCGCGCCGCGTCGACGCATGCAGAAAGGCCAGCAGCAGGCGCGCATAACGCTCCATCGATCCGGAGACGTCGACCAGCACCAGCAAGGGCAGCGGCTGCTTCTGCCGCGAGAGCCGCGGCAGAAGCAGCATCTCGCCGCCGGTGCGCCCGGCCTCGTGCCAGACGCCGGGCCAGTGCATGCGCGAATGCGCTCCCGCATCGCCGGTCACGCGCAGGCGGCGCGAGGGCAGCGCCGGCACCGGCAGCGCGATGTCGCGGGCCAGTCGCTCCACCAGGCGGTACTCGGCGGCGCCCAGCGCGTTGAAGTCGGCGTGGTGCACCCGCTGGCGATCGCTTGCCGTCATCGCGGCATCGAAGTCGACCTCGCGCTCGGTCTGCGCGGGCTTCACCGCATCGCGCGGCGCCGCAAGTGCCTCGCGCACGCGTGGCCGGCGCTTCGAGGGCTCGGCCTTGCCTTCGGCGCTCGGCAGCATCTGCGCGAGCAGCTTGTTGGCAAGCTCGGGATCGCGGAACCAGGCATCGAAGAGTTCTCGGAACACCAGGCGATCCTGTTCGCGGCTGATCATCACGGCTTCCATCGCGGCCGCCAGGTCGAGCCGGCTGTCGACCCCGACCAGCGCAGCGGCTTCGGCAGCGAGCGCGATGCGTGCCGAATCGGTCCGCACGCCGGCGCGGCGCAGCGCCCGGCCGAAGCCCATCATGTTGCCGGCCAGCTTGCCGCGCCGCGCGTCGCCGAGTTGCGGAACGCTCACGACGCCGACTCCTCCTCGGGCTTCAGCAGATCGGAGGCCAGCTCGTGCGTCAGCGCCGCCACATCGTCGCGCTGCTTGAAGAGAATGCCCGCGGTATCGACCACGATCTCGGGGTCGAGCTCGACGGTGTCGAGCGCGATCAGCGCCCTTGCCCATTCGACGCTTTCCGCAATGCCCGGTGCGCGCTGGAAGGCGCTTGCAAAGGGCGCGCTACGCAAGCGCCCGACGAAGGCTGCGACCTGCTCGGAAAGAACGGCGCCCGCCTTCGGCACCTGCGCACGCACGATGGCCAGCTCGCGATCGCGCTCCGGGTAGTCCAGCCAGTGGTAGAGGCAGCGCCGCTTGACGGCATCGTTGAGTTCGCGCGTGCGATTGCTGGTCAGGATGGTGACCGGCGGCACCAGCGCCTGCACCGTGCCCAGCTCGGGAATGCTGACCTGGTATTCGCCCAGGTACTCGAGCAAGAACGCCTCGAAGGGCTCGTCGGCGCGATCGACCTCGTCGATCAGCAGCACGGCACCGGGCGCCGGCGCCTGCAGGGCCTGCAAGAGCGGCCGGCGGATCAGGTAGCGCGGCTGGTAGACCTCCGATTCGACGTCGCTCGAAGCCCCGTGCGCCTCGGCCGCGCGCATGTGCAGCAGCTGCGCCGCATAGTTCCATTCGTAGAGCGCCTCGCGCTGCTCCAGGCCGTCGTAGCACTGCAAGCGCAGCAACTCGCGCGCGAGCGCGGTCGCCAGCGCCTTGGCCAGCTCGGTCTTGCCGACGCCGGGTTCGCCCTCCAGCAGCAGCGGACGCTGGAGCTTGAGCGCGAGAAACACCGCCGTCGCGAGCCGCCGGTCGGCGTAGTAGGCGGCGCCTTCCAGCGCCCGCACGACCGCGTCGATGGTGTTGAACGGGGAGGTCGCGGCAGGCGTGGTGTCGGTCATCTCCGAAGCTTAGCCCAGCGCCTTTTTCACCGCGCGCTGTGTGAGTACGTTGATCAGGTTGGCGCGGTAGGCCGCCGAGGCATGCAGGTCGCTGTTGAGATCGCTGGCGTCGATCTTCACGCCGGCCGCGGCCTCGGGGGTGAAGCTCTTCGCGAGCGCATCTTCCAGCCCCTTGTGCCGGAACACGCCATTGCCGGCACCGGTAACCGCGACGCGCACGCCGCTGTCGCCTTGCGTGACGAACACGCCGACCAGCGGGAAGTTCGAGGCCTTCTGGCGCAGCTTCTCGTAGGCAGCCCGCTTCGGGATCGGGAAGCGGATCGCGGTGATCAGCTCGCCCTCCTCCAGCGCGGTGGTGAAGAGGCCGAGGAAGAAATCGTCGGCCGCGATCTCGCGCTTGTCGGTGACGATGGTCGCGCCCGAGGCCAGCACCGCGCTCGGGTAGCAGGCCGCCGGATCGTTGTTGGCCACCGAGCCGCCGATGGTGCCCATGGCACGCACCTGCCGGTCGCCGATGTGGTCGGCCAGCCAGGCCAGCGCGGGGAAGCCCGCCTTGATCTCGGCGTTGGCGCCGACGTCGAGGTGGCGCGTCATCGCGCCGATCACGAAGGCATTGCCGTCCTTCTTGATGCCGGCGAGCTCCTTGATGCCGCCGAGGTCGACCAGCTGCTCGGGCGCCGACAGGCGCAGCTTCATCGAAGCCAGCAGCGTCTGGCCGCCGGCGAGGACCTTGCCGCCGGCGGCAGCCAGCTTGGCCGCATCGGCGACGGTGGCGGGACGTTCGAGGGTGAAGGCGTACATGGCGATTTCCTTCTCGTTTGGTTCTACTTGGCCACGGCCTGCATCGCTTCCCACACGCGGTGGGGCGAGGCCGGCATGTCGAGGTCCTTGACGCCCAGCGGCGCCAGCGCGTCCAGCACGGCATTGATCAGGGCCGGCGGCGAGCCGATGGCGCCCGCCTCGCCGCACCCCTTGGTGCCCAGCGGGTTGTGCGTGCAGGGCGTGCAGGTGGTGGCCACCTTGAAGGTCGGGAAGTCGTCGGCGCGCGGCATCGCGTAGTCCATGAAGCTGCCGGTGAGCAACTGGCCGCTCTCCTTGTCGTAGACGCAGTTCTCCATCAGCGCCTGGCCGAGGCCCTGCACGATCCCACCGTGCACCTGGCCTTCGACGATCATCGGATTGATGATGGTGCCGAAGTCGTCGACCGCGGTGAAGCGGTCGATCTTCACTTCGCCGGTGCCCTTGTCGATCTCGACCTCGCAGATGTAGGTGCCGCCCGGGAAGGTGAAGTTGGTCGGGTCGTAGAACGCGGTTTCGTTGAGCCCGGGCTCCAGCTTGTCGAGCGGGTAGTTGTGCGGCACGTAGGCGGTGAGCGCGACCTGCCCGAAGGGGATCTTCTTGTCGGTGCCCTTGACGGTGAACTCGCCGTTGGCGAACTCGACGTCGGCGTCGCTCGCCTCCATCAGGTGGGCCGCGATCTTCTTGGCCTTGGTCTCGATCTTGTCGAGCGCCTTCATGATCGCCGCGCCGCCGACCGAGATCGAGCGCGAGCCGTAGGTGCCCATGCCGAAGGGCACGCGGCCGGTGTCGCCGTGCACCACGTCGACGGACTCGACCGGAATGCCCAGGCGCGCGGCCACCACCTGCGCGAAGGTGGTCTCGTGGCCTTGCCCGTGGCTGTGCGAGCCGGTGAACACGGTCACGCTGCCGGTCGGATGCACGCGGATCTCGCCGCACTCGAACAGGCCGGCGCGCGCGCCGAGCGCACCCGCGATGTTCGAGGGCGCGATGCCGCAGGCCTCGATGTAGCTCGAGTAGCCAATGCCGCGCAGCTTGCCCTCGGCTTCGGTCGCTGCCTTGCGCTCGGCGAAGCTGGCCACCTCGGCCAGTTCCTTGGCCTTGTCCATCGAGGCGTGGAAGTCGCCCGTGTCGTACTGCAGCGCCACCGGCGTCTGGTACGGGAAGGTGGTGATGAAGTTGCGCTTGCGAATCTCGTCCTGGCCCAGGTTCATTTCCCAGGCGCAGCGCGAGACCAGGCGCTCCAGCAGGTAGGTGGCCTCGGGCCGCCCCGCGCCGCGGTAGGCATCGACCGGCGCGGTGTTGGTGAACCAGGCATCGACCTCGACGTAGATCTGCGGCGTCGTGTACTGGCCCGCGAGCAGCGTGGCGTACAAGATGGTCGGCACCGCGGTCGAGAAGGTCGACAGATAGGCGCCCAGGTTGGCGTCGGTGTGCACGCGCAGCGCGAGGAACTTGCCATCCTTGTCCATCGCCATCTCGGCATGGCTCACATGGTCGCGGCCGTGCGCGTCGGACAGGAAGCACTCGGAACGATCGCCGGTCCACTTGATGCTGCGATTGAGCTGCTTGGCGGCCCAGGTCAGCGCCACGTCCTCGGCATAGAGGAAGATCTTGGAGCCGAAGCCGCCGCCCACGTCGGGTGCGATCACGCGCACCTTGTGCTCGGGCAGGCCGAGCACGAAGGCCGTCATCAACAGGCGTTCGACGTGCGGATTCTGATTGGCGACGTAGAGCGTGTATTCCTCGGTCGCGCGGCTGTAGCTGCCGATCGCGACGCGCGGCTCCATCGGGTTCGGCACCAGCCGGTTGTTGACCAGGTCGAGCTTCGTGACATGCGCCGCCTTGGCGAAGGCCGCGTCGACCGCCGCCTTGTCGCCCAGCGCCCACTTGTAGCATTGGTTGTCCGGCGCGGCCTCGTGGAGCGTGACGCCGCCTGCCTTCTTCGCGGCATCGGCCACGCTCACCAGCGCGGGCAGTTCCTCGTAGTCGACCACGATCGCTTCGGCCGCATTCTTCGCCTGCTCCACCGTCTCGGCCACCACCATCGCGACGTGGTCGCCGACATAGCGCACCTTTCCGATCGCGAGGATCGGATGCGGCGGCTCCTTCATCGGCGTGCCGTCGGGGTTGTTGATGAGCCAGCCGCAGGGCAGCCCGCCCATCTTGCCTTCGATGTCCTTGCCGCTGAAGATGCCGACCACGCCGGGCATCTTCTCGGCGGCGGCGGTGTCGATCGACTTGATGTTGGCGTGCGCATGCGGCGAACGCAGGAAGATGGCGTGGCTCTGGTTGGCCATCGTCACGTCGTCGGTGTACTGGCCGGCGCCGGTCAGGAAGCGGTAGTCTTCCTTGCGCTTGAGTGCCTCGCCGATGTGCGGCAGGCTGGCGAAATCGGGTGCGCCCATGATGGTGCTCCTTATGCCGTGGCAGCGGCTTTGGCCGGTGCGGCGGCCATGGCCTCGCCGCCCATCTGCACGGCCTTGACGATGTTCTGGTAGCCCGTGCAGCGGCACATGTTGCCGTCGAGCAGTTCGCGGATTTCGGTTTCGCTCGCCTTGGGATGGTGCGTGCACAGGTCGATCGCGCTCATCACCATGCCCGGCGTGCAGAAGCCGCATTGCAGGCCGTGGCACTCCTTGAAGGCCGCCTGCATCGGATGCATGGTGCCGTCGGGCTGGGCGATGCCTTCGATGGTCGTGATCTTCGCGCCGGTCACCTGCGCCACCAGCACGTTGCACGACTTGACCGCGCGGCCGTTGACCTGGACGGTGCAGGCACCGCACTGCGCGGTGTCGCAGCCCACATGCGTTCCGGTCAGGTGGAGATGCTCGCGCAGCGCCTGCACGAGAAAGGTGTTGGGGGGCGCGTCGACCGTGACCGCGCGGCCGTTGACCGTGAATGGAACCTGCATGTGGCTGTCTCCGTTGTGGGTGAGATGGCTAGGATCGGCAACTGGAATCTTGGACGCCGGACAGGGGCACCATCCTAGGCAAAACCCTAGGCGCTTGCAGCGCGCGCTTGAAATTCTCAAAATGAAACACGATGACCGCCCCCCACGCCACGCCGCCGACCGAGCGCTCCCTCTCCATCGCGCAGGCGCGGCGCGAATGGCTCGACGGCGATGACGCGGGTCCGCAGGGCGCGCGCATCGAGCCCTGGCTCGCGCGCTCCTGGCAGCGCTGCCTCGCCGCCGGCCACCAGCCGCAGCAGCGCGTCTGCTTCGATCCAGTCTCGGCGCCGGCGGCCCGCCATGCCGCGGAGCGCAACCGGGCCCTGGTCTCGGCCGCGCGGCCGGTGCTCGACAAGCTGTCGCGCGCCATCGCCGACACGCGCTATTTCGCGATCCTGACCGATGCCGATGGCATCGTGGTCGATGTGGGCGCCCTGCCCGGCGGCAGCGATGCCACAGCCAGGCACGCGCGTGACATCGCGCGCATCGGCGTCGACCTGTCGGAGCGCGCGGTGGGCACCACGGCCATCGGTGCCGCGCTGGCCGAACACGAATCGGTATGGCTGCACCGCGGCGAACATTTCTTCGACGACACCAGCGTCTACAGCTGTGCCGGTGCGCCGCTCTTCGGCCCGCGGGGCGAATGCGTCGGCATGCTGGACCTGACCGGCGTGCAAGTGGTCGAACGCCCCGAGCTGAGGCACCTGGCCGCGCTCTCGGCGCGCAGCATCGAGGACGCGCTGATGCAGAACCATCCTTGCGAGTTGCTGCTGCGCATCGATTGGCCTGGCTATGCCGCAGGGCCGGGCACCGAGGGCTTGCTGTGCATCGACGCCGACGGCCGCGTGACCGGCGCCAATACCGCGGCACGCCAGATGCTCCACCAACCGCTCGGCACCGATCCGACGCTGCACTGCAACGATCTGTTCGCGCTGCCGCCGCAGATGCTCTTCGATGCGGCACGCCGCGGTGACGCGCTGGACGTGCCGCTGTGGTCCGGCCTCCGCGTGCAGGCCCGGCCGCAGCTCGCCGACCGCGCGCCGCGTGGCGCAAGCCAGGAGCGCCCGCGGCTGCGCGACGTCGAGACGGCACTGATCCGCCGCGCGGTGGACGACGCGCGCGGCAACGTGGCCGAGGCGGCGCGCGCGCTCGGGATCAGCCGCGCCACGGTGTACCGCAAGCTGGCGCGCCGCCGGCAATAAATTGCGGGCCGACGCAAAATCCGGGCGATGAACGATTCCTACGCCCCGGTCGAGCCCTCCCGCAGCGAAGTCGACAGTCTCTCCGGCCCCACGCTCATCGAATTCGGCGCACCGTGGTGCGGCATCTGCAAGATGGCGCAGCCGCTGCTCGCCAAGGCGCTGGCCGAGGTGCCGCCGCTGCGCCACCTCAAGATCGAGGACGCCAGCGGCCGGCCGCTGGGCCGCTCCTTCGGCATCAAGCTGTGGCCGACGCTGATCTTCATGCGCGACGGCAAGGAACTGGCGCGCCTGGTGCGGCCCGACAGCGCGGATGCGATCCGGCGCGAGCTCGGGGAGCTCCTCCATTCCGCTCGGCGATGAACGGTTGCTGAATGGACTTCGGCGGGCACGCCGCCTATATTGAGTTTCAGCGATCCGTCTCCGGGGATCGCGGCTCGATGTCATCCCCTCCAGGGCTTTGTGCCGCGGCCGCGGCGGCCAGGCCTCCACCTGCAACGAGGGAAAGCGCCATGGCCACCTACATCTCGCTCATCAACTTCACGGACCAGGGCATCCGCAATGTCAAGGAGTCGCCGAACCGCGCCGAGGCGTTCACGGCCCTGGCAAGCAAGCTGGGCCTGAACGTCAAGAGCATCCACTGGACCTCCGGCAGCTACGACCTGGTGGTCACGACCGAAGGCAGCGACGAAGCGGCGATGGCCACGCTGCTCAGCGTCGGCTCGCTCGGTAATGTGCGTTCGCAAACGCTGCGCGCCTACTCGGCCTCGGAAATCAAGAAGATCATCGGCCTGATGCCGTGAGGCGCGCGCGCAGAAAGCCGCTTCAGCCGGCCTTCTGCGCCTTCTCGTAGGCGCGCGGCTGCGTCAGCACCTCGTGGCGCAGCGCGTCTTCGAGCTCGGCCTCGGTCATCAGCTTGCGGCGCAGCACCACCTCGCGCACGTTGGTTCCGTTGGCGAAGGCCTCGGCCGCGACCTCGGTCGCTTCCTTGTAGCCGATGATCGGATTCAGCGCGGTCACCAGCGAGATCGAGCGCTCGATGCTCTCGCGCAGCCGGTCCGGGTTGGCGGTGATGCCCTTCACGCAGAGGTCGGCCAGCGTCATGCAGCCGTTGGTCAGGTGCTTGAAGCTGCGGAACAGCGCGCTCGCGATGATCGGCTCGAAAGCGTTCAGCTGCAGCTGCCCGGCCTCGGCCGCGAAGGTCACGGTCAGGTCGTTGCCGAACACCTCGAAGGCGACCTGGTTGACGACCTCCGGAATCACCGGGTTGACCTTGCCCGGCATGATCGACGAGCCGGCCTGCATCGGCGGCAGGTTGATTTCGCCGAAGCCCGAGCGCGGGCCGCTGGAGAGCAGCCGCAGGTCGTTGCAGGTCTTCGACAGCTTGACCGCGATGCGCTTCAACACGCCCGACAGCTGCACGAAGGCGCCGCAGTCCTGGGTCGCCTCGATCAGATTGGGTGCGGTGGAGAGGTCGAGGCCGGTGATGCCGCGCAGCGCGGCCAGCGCCTTGCCCGCGTACTCGGGATGCGCGGTGATGCCGGTGCCGATGGCCGTGGCACCGAGGTTGACTTCGCGGATCAAGGCCGAGGCCTCGGTCAGGCGCGCGATGTCTTCCTCGACCATCACCGCATAGGTCGAGAACTCCTGGCCGAGCGTCATCGGCACCGCGTCCTGCAGCTGGGTGCGGCCGATCTTCAGCAGGTGCGCGAACTCCTTGGCCTTGGCGTCGAAGGCTTCGCGCAGATGCTCCATGGCCGCGAGCAGCTCTTCGATCGCGAAGCAGGTGGCGATGCGGATCGCGGTCGGGTAGACGTCGTTGGTGCTCTGCGCCATGTTGACGTGCTCGTTGGGATGCAGGTACTGGTACTCGCCCCTGCGGTGGCCCATGATCTCGAGCGCGCGGTTGCAGACCACCTCGTTGGCGTTCATGTTGGTCGAGGTGCCGGCGCCGCCCTGGATCACGTCGACCACGAACTGCTCGTGCAGCGCGCCGCCGCGGATTTCCTTGCAGGCCGCGACGATCGCGTCGCGCAGCTCGGCGGGCAGGAGGCCCAGCTCGGTGTTGGCTTCGGCGGCCGCCTGCTTGACCGAGGCGAGCGCGACCACCAGCTCCGGGTAGGCCGAGATGGTCGTGCCCGAGATCTGGAAGTTCTCCTTGGCGCGCAGCGTATGGACGCCGTAGTAGACCTCGTCGGGCACCTCGCGATCACCCAGCAGGTCGTGTTCGATGCGCATCTTCTGGCTCATGGCTTGTTCCTCGGTGAATGGAATTGAAGGCGATGGTCGGCGGATCGGGCCGCGCCCGCAACAGCGTACTCCCACCGCTGTCACAAACGCAGGCCTTCCTGCGTCTTGAATGCATGGAAGGCCGCATGGGGCGGCCGTCCTGATGCAACCAAGGACCTTTTCATGGCTCACACCGCCCGTCTTCCCTACCATCAACTCGCGCCCAAGGCTTTCCAGGGGCTGCTCGACGCCTCTGCCGCCGTCCACAAGGGCGCGCTCGGCAGCCGTCTCGTCGACCTCGTGCTGCTGCGGCTCTCGCAGATCAACGGCTGCGGCTACTGCATCGACATGCACTGGCGCGACCTGATCCGGCAGGAGATCGATCCGCGCCATCTCAATGCCCTGGCCGGCTGGCGCGAGGCGCCCTTCTTCAGCGAACGCGAGCGCGCCGCACTGCGCTGGGCGGAGCTCGTCAACGCCACGCCGCACAGCGACGCGAGCGACGAGGAGTTCGCGCGGCTGAAGGCGCACTTCACCGACGTCGAGATCGTCGAACTCGGCTTCACCATCGCGGTCATCAATGCCTGGAACCTGCTCAACGTGAGCTTCCGCAATCCGGTGCCTGAGAAGGTGTAGTCACTTTCGTCAAGCGCGGGCTCTAGGATGCGTCATGGTCGACGCATCTTCATACGGGGCCCGCGCGCTCCAGCCACCGAGGTTGTTGCACCTGGATGCGCTGCGCGGCTTCGCGCTCCTGGGCATCCTGATGGTCAACATCGCGACCTTCGCTTCGGCCTACTTCGGCATGGCCGTGCCCGACCCGGCCTTCGCCCGGCCGATCGACCGCGCCGTGCGGTGGCTCGTGGCCTGCCTGTTCGAGACCAAGTTCTACCTGCTCTTCTCCTTCCTGTTCGGCTACAGCTTCACCTTGCAGATGAACGCGGCCGAGCGCAGCGGCAAGGCCTTCGTGCCGAGGATGCTGCGGCGCCTGTTCGGGCTCTGGCTCATCGGCGCCGCGCATGCCGTCTGGCTGTTCCACGGCGACATCCTCTGCACCTATGCCGTGCTGGGCCTGATCCTGCTCCGGTTGCGGCATCGGACCGACGCCCAGGCGACGGTGCTCGCCTGCGTGCTCACGCTGCTGCCCGCCGCCATCCTGGCCTCGCTGGGCGGACTCCAGCTCCTCGCCGGCGAGACGGCCGACATCGCCAGCACCATGGCCCGCGCGAGCGCCGCGCAGCAGGCCTGGCTGGGCACGCCGGCCACCGTGGTCGCGCAGCGCCTGCGGGACTTGGGCCAAACCTGGTGGATCGTGGTGCTGATCCAGGGGCCATGCGCGCTGGCCATGTTCATGCTCGGCCTGGTGGCCGGCAAGCGCCACCTGTTCGCGCAACACGACCGGTACCGCGGCCTCTGGCGACGCCTGGCCGTCTGGGGCCTGGCGGTGGGCCTGCCCGGCGCGCTGTTCTATGCAACGGCCACGGTCTACGGGGTCGGCTCGGGCTGGGAGATCGCGGGCTTGGGCGCGAGCCTCCTGACCGCGCCCTTCCTGAGCGCCGCCTATGTCGGGATGGCGATGATGCTGTTCGAGGGCGCGGGCGGCATGCGCATCGCCGGGCTGCTGGCGCCCGCGGGGCGCATGGCGCTGACCAACTACCTCATGCAGTCGCTCCTGTGCGCGCTGATCTTCACGGCCTACGGGCTGGGCTGGATGGGCCGCGTCTCGCCGGCGGCCTGCGTGCTGATCGCGTCGATCATCTTCGCGGGCCAGCTGGCGGCCAGCCGCCTGTGGCTGCGCCGCTTCGGCTACGGCCCGGTGGAATGGGCGCTGCGCGCTTTCACGGTCGGCGCCTGGCCGGCGATGCGCAGGACGTCGGAGCTACCGCGGCGCTAGGGCCTCTGTTCAGGAGCAGACGTACGAAGCCGCCGATCGCGGATCGCCGCCGGTCAGCGTCGCCTTGGTCGGATGCATGCAGATCGGCCGCGAACTGGCCGGCGTGCCACCGCTGGCGGGGGCCGAGATGTCGATGCGCTCCGGCGAGTTGCCGCCCTCCACCCAGGCCGTGAGCGCCGTGTAGAGCAGGTTGATCGTCGGCAGCGGCGGATTCGCGGCCGCGTTGGTGGTGCCGTTGCTGAAACCGTGGGCCATGCCCGGCACCAGGAAGAGCCGGTAGAAGTTGCGGACCACTGCATCGCCGCCCATCCGATCCGACAACCGCGTGTAGTAGTTGATGGTGCCCTGCGGCGGGATCAGCGTGTCCGCCAGGCCGTGGTAGACCAGCATCTTTCCGCCGCGCAAGGCGAAACGGCCGAGGTCCGGGTCGTCGGTATTGATGTTGGCGAACGCGAATTGCAGGGCGACGCCCTGGTCGAAGGCGTTCGAGAGATTCGCGTAAGACAGCGTCTTCCACCGGTCCACGCCGTTGCCGGTCGCGTTGATGAAGTTGGGCTGGGCCCAGGTCGGGTCCTGCAGCTCGAGCGCAACCATGTCGCTCGCGATGGTGAAGGGTGTGGGTCCCGCGAGCCCGATCGGGTTGGTGCCGCGCGTGAGCCCGTACCAGCGCTGGTTGGCCGAGGCGGAGGGCGAGGTCGCGAAGCCGTTGTCCGCCGAGGGCGAAGGCACGGAGCCGTTGCTGGTCTGGCCGTACCAGATCTTGTTCATCGCCAGCGCCTGGGCGGCCGTGACGCAGCTGCCGGCGGGGCCCGTCCCGCCGCTGCTCGCGCACAGCACGCTGGCGTCCAGCAGCGGGTCGTAGCGGCATTGCGTGAGGTCGGGGATGTAGCCGAGATGCTGCCCGTTCACCACGTCGCAGGCGTTGATGGCGGCATTGCCCATCAGCGTGAGCTGGGCCTGCGTGAGCGGCACGCCGCCCAGGTCGCGCTGGTAGACGATCTGCGGGTACAGCTCGGCCGTGATGAACTTGGTCCAGTTGATGGCCGGCGCGCCGGCGAGGATGCCGTCGAAGTCGGCCGGATTTGCCTGCGCCTCCATGTGGCCCTGGCGGCCGCCGGTGGAGAAGCCGTTCCAGTAGGCGAACCTGGCCGGCGTGCCGTAGAAAGCGGCGGCCAGCGCCTTGGTCTTGACCGCCATCTCGTGGATGCCGCGCTGGGCGAAATCGCTCCACAGCGCCGTGTTGATGGTGCCGTCCGGCTTCATCGCGAAGGAGCCGCCGTTGGCCGTGTTGGCATGGCCGGTGTCGGTGCTGGCCGAGACCGCGCCTTCGACCATCGCGGTTTCCGCCGGCGCGCCGGCGCTGCCGCCCGTGACGCCCGCGAGCGCCGTCAAGGAGGTGTGGACGCCGCCGGCCCAGCCGCCGCCGCCCTTCACGTGCACCCGCTTGTTCCACTTCGCCTCGTTGGGCAGCCAGACTTCGATGCCGATGCCGAGCGAGGTCGATGGGGCATCCGCCGGGCCGGAGTTGCCCGGTCCGACCAGCAGTTTCACCACGCAGACGTCGGTGGTCGCCGTGGGTGTGGTGGGCGTCGGCGTGCCGGACAAGAGCAGCGGGTCGCCTGTCTTGAAGGCCTTGACCAGCAGCACGCTGGTGTTGGCATCCGGCTTGAAGGCGCTCTTGATCGAGTCGTCGCAGCTCAGTTTCGTCTGGCCCGGGGGGAAGACCACGCCGCCGCCATGACCGCCGCCTCCACCGCCGCATCCTGCGAGCCCTGCAGCAGCCGCGATGCACGCTGCGCGAATCAGCGCCTTCGTCCGCAAATCGAATCGGCTGTTTGCTTGCATGATGTCTCCCGCTTCTATCCCGGCAGCCGCGACAGCGCGTCTGAAGCGTCATGCGCTGCAAACAAGTCTTCGAGCGTAGGACGAATCCACCGGCCAGCGAGAAGCGGCGGCCTACAGCCGAAGGAGAACGCGGACGCGGCAAAGGCAGTGAACTGGTTTTTCGCGGCGCTCTACGCGTTGCTTTCTCTGTTCAGTTGAGGCCGCAACCGGCTGTTGGATCCATAAGCTGTGCAAATAACGCGGCGAAGACGCGCGCGTTCCGAAGCGCTGCGTGGGAAACGGCTGACAGACAGACGGCTGCCGGTGTGGACAGTGCGGAGGTACTGTTTGCTATTCAGGGAGTTTGCTCATGTCGGTGGTGTGTAGGACTTGCGGAAGCCGGAACCGCGACAAGGCGATGTTCTGCAGCGGCTGCGCGGGCCGCTTGCCCGGCTTCATGCCGACCGGCCCTTCGGCCCTCGATGCCGTCAAGACCAGCCGCGCCGCGCCGATCTCGCCATTCGACGCGCCGATGTCCCCCTTGGACGCGCCGTTTTCGCGGCCCCGCGCCGCTTCGCTGGCGCTGCTGCCGGCCGAGACGGCAGCCTTCTGGCTTCGCCTGTTACTGTCGGCATTGGCCATGAGCGTGGTTTTCATCGGCTGGTATCTGTATGTCACGCGCGATGTCGCGGAACCGTCGTGGTGGCCGAAACTGAACGCGGCGGTGGCGGCACCTGAAGCCAAGGCGCCGCCATCGGAAAAAGCTGCAGTGGTGGTGCCAGCGCCAGCATCGACACCAGCACCGCCGCAGGCCGCGGCGCCTGCGCCCGTTGCGCCCGTTGCACCCGTTGCGCCAGCTGTGCCCGTCGCGGCTGCACCCGCTGCACCTGCCGCTGCACCACCCGCTGCACCTGCACCCGCTGCACCTGCAACGCCCGTCGCTGCGGCGCCGTCCCAGTCCAACGAAGAAAAATCCTCGGCGGCACCAGCCGCCCCCTCTCGCTCCGCCGCGCTCTCGGAGCGCACTCGCGCGAATCCGCCGATGGCCCCGCGGCAGGCGCGCGCTCCGGCATGGAACCGTGACGACCTGGGGCCGCCGATCGCGCCCGGTCCCGGACCGCTGGTGGGCTCGGTATCCGCACCGGCGTTGCTGCGCGACCCGGGTCCACCGGTCGTGCCGGGTCCCGGCCCGCTGGTCAGCTCTTCTCGCGCGACCACACCGACCTTCGACGACCCGGGACCACCGGTCGTCCCCGGTCCAGGCCCACTCGTCAGCTCGTCCCGCGCGCCCGCATGGGCCGCCGACGACGCGGGGCCGCCGATCGCCATCGGCCCCGGACCGCTGGCCAATCCGGTCCGCGCGCCTCGCGCCAGGTAGCGTCGCTCGAGGGACCGCGCGTCCCATTGTTTCCAAGTCGCAAACGCCGCGGTTCTTTTCGCGGCGTTTTTTCGAGGGCCTTCGCACCCACACTTCATCTCACCAACCAACCGATTTGAAGGAACCGAAATGAATGCCTCGAAGATCATCGCCGCTGCTGCCTTCTCGCTCGTGGCCGCCGCCGGCGCGCAAGCGGAAACCTATGACGGCGTGCACACCCTGACCTCGGCGGCCAGCCGCTCGGAAGTGGCCGCCGAAGGCGTCGCCGCCGCACGCGCCGGCAATCAGTACGCCGATGGCGCCAGCGCCGGTGCGCAGACCTTCACGTCCACCGCCGACCGCGCCACTATTCGCGCGGAGGCGGTCGCCAAGGCGCACGACCCGTTCGAGAGCCTGGATCGCCGTGCCTTCTATCGCGACGAGGTGCCGGCCGCCTACAAGAAGCCGAAGGTGTCGTTCACGCGCCAGGCCGGCCTGTAAATCAGGCTTCGCCGCTGCTTCGCAGCAGCTTCACGAGCCGGTCCAGCGTCTTCAGCGCTGCGTCCGGCGTTTCGTCGAACTGCGCGTGAACGATGGCGCCGTCGACCGCCAGCGCGATGAGCTGCGCGTCCTTCGCGCGCTGGCGCGACGGCGGCAGCAGCTTCTCGATCTCCGCCGTCATGTCGCGCTTGTGGCTGCGCGCGATCTCCACCACCTCCGGCAAGGCGCCGCCGAGCTCGCTCACGCTGTTGAGGAAGGCGCAGCCGCGATAGCCGGCATCCGCAAACCAGTCGCGCAGCGCGGGCACCAGCGCATCGATGCCCTTGCCGCGCTTCGCGCCGTGGCGCTCCAGCGCATCGACGAACCACGTCATCCAGCGCTCGTGGCGGTAGGCCAGGAAGGTGCGGATCAGCTCGTTCTTGCTCGGGAAGTGGCGGTAGAAGGTGACCTTGGTCACGCCCGACTCGGCGATCACGCGGTCGATGCCGGTGGCGCGGATGCCTTCGCGGTAGAACAGGTCGTGCGCGGTCAGCAGGATGCGCTCGTTGGCAGGGCGGTCCTTGAGCTCGGGAGCGACGGGGCTTGGCATGACGCCATTGTAGACAGGTCTGTCTACGTGCATTAGACTGGCGACGTAGACAGCTCTGTCTACCTTCTTCCAATCACCCCTCGGGAACCCGCCGCCATGGAAAGACGCCCGCCCCTGCCCCCCTTCACATTCGAAACCGCAACCCAGAAGGTTCGCCTGGCCGAAGACGGCTGGAACTCGCGCGACCCGGCCCGCGTCGCGCTGGCCTACAGCGAAGACACGCGCTGGCGCAACCGCGCCGAGTTCCCGGTCGGCCGGGCGGCCGCGCAGGCGCTGCTCGAGCGCAAGTGGGCGCGCGAACTCGACTACCGGCTGATCAAGGAGCTGTGGGCCTTCGGCGGCCCGCGCATCGGCGTGCGCTTCGGCTACGAGTGGCACGACGACGCCGGCAACTGGTTTCGCAGCTACGGCAACGAGAACTGGGAATTCAACGAGCACGGCCTGATGACGCATCGCCACGCGAGCATCAACGACCTGCCGATCAAGGAAAGCGAACGCAAGTTCTTCTGGCCGCTGGGCCGCCGGCCGGACGATCACCCGGGTTTGAGCGACCTCGGACTCTAGGGCCTGTTCAGGCCCTCGCCCTCACCCCGGCAGCGCCACCACCACCGCCGCTTCGTCGATGGTGGCCACCACGCGCTGCCGCGTGCGCAGCCCCGAGCCGGCCGGCGCGAAGCCGACCAGTTGCAGGCCGCTGTCGAGCGTGATCGCGATCTCGTCGCCATCCTCGCCGCGCGCCGCGCCCTGCACCAGGCCGCCGAGCTGATTGCCACGGGTCCTTCGCGCCGCCGCAACGCGCTCCACGCGTACCGCGGTCGCCTTGCACAGCGCGATCGCCGGCATGCCTTCTGCCAGCCCCAGCAGTTCCGCGCTCTCCTGCGTGATGCGCGCGGCGATGGGCTGCTGCGCATCGCCGCCGAGCCTCATGTGCACGCGCACGATGCGGCCGGTGGATTCGAGCGCGGCCACGATCGCCGGCAGCTGGTTGCGCATGCTGGTGCGGATCGAGAGCCGCGCCGCCGCCGTGCCGGCACTGGCGCCTGCCCGCGACTGAACGGCACGGCGCGCCGCATCCAGCGCCTCCGCCAGTTCGAGCAGTTGCGCCCCGTGCGCGGTGAGCACGGCGCCGCCGCCGCCCGCGCCGCCCACCGCGCGCGCCACCAGCGGCACGCCGGCCAGGTTGGTGAGCGTGGCGACCGCCTGCCAGGCCGCCTTGTAGCTCACGGCCGCCTCGCGCGCGGCCTGGGAGATGCTGCCGGTGCGGCCGATGCCGCGCAGGATGTCGATGCGCTTGTCGCTCATGCCATGGCCGAGCGCGTCGCCGAAACGGGGAGATGCCATGCGCGGATTGTGCCGTTGGCTCTACACTCGCGCTATTCCGTTGATGAATAGCGCTCCATGAAGCTCCCACTCGCCTTTCGCCTCGCCGCCGCCACGCTGCTCACGCTCGGTGCGTCGCTCGTCAGCCAGGCGGGGGAAGTCCAGGTCGCGGTCGCGGCCAACTTCTTCGCGCCCATGAAGGCGATCGCCGCCGAGTTCGAGAAGACGACCGGCCACAAGGCCGTGCTCTCCTCGGGCGCGACGGGCAAGTTCTATGCGCAGATCCAGAGCGGCGCGCCTTTCGACGTGTTCCTCGCGGCCGACGACGAGACGCCGGCCAAGCTCGACAAGGAAGGCGCTACTGTGCCGGGCAGTCGCTTCACCTACGCCACCGGCAAGCTGGTGCTGTGGTCGGCCAAACCCGATCTGGTGGATGCCAAGGGCGAGGTGCTCAGGAGCACGAAGTTCGCCCACATCGCGCTGGCCGCGCCCAAGCTCGCACCCTACGGAGCGGCGGCGGTGGAAACGCTCACGCGCCTCGGCCTGCTGGCACAGCTCGAACCCAAGTTCGTGCAGGGCGAGAGCATCGGGCAGGCCTTCAGTTTCGTCTCCACCGGCAATGCGGAACTCGGCTTCGTCGCGCTCTCGCAAGTCTGGGAGAACGGCAAGCTCAAGAGCGGCTCGGCCTGGATCGTGCCCGCTGAACTGCACGGCCCCATCCGGCAAGACGCTGTGCTGCTCGCCCGCGGCAAGGACAACGCGGCCGCCGCTGCGCTCATCGCGTATCTCAAATCGGATGCAGCCAAGGCCGTGATCCGGTCCTTCGGCTACGACGTCTGAGCGCCGATCCTGCATGCCCACAGCCTCCGACCTCGGCGCCATCGTCCTCACGCTGAAGCTCGCGGCGCTGACCACGCTGATCCTGCTGCTGGTGGGCTCGCCGCTGGCCTGGTGGCTGGCGCGCACGCGCTCGGCATGGAAGGGGCCGGTCGGTGCGCTGGTGGCCTTGCCGCTGGTGCTGCCGCCCACGGTACTGGGCTTCTACTTCCTGGTGACGATGGGGCCCAACGGGCCGATCGGCGCGTTGACGCAATGGCTCGGTATCGGGGTGCTTCCCTTCACCTTCGCGGGGCTGGTGATCGGCTCGGTGGTCTATTCGATGCCCTTCGTGGTGCAGCCAATCCAGAACGCCTTCGAGGCCATCGGCCAGGAGCCGCTCGAGGCGGCGGCAACGCTCAGGGCCTCGCCGCTCGACTCCTTCTTCAGCGTGGTGCTGCCGCTCGCGCGGCCGGGCTACCTCACCGCGGTCGTGATGGGCTTCGCCCACACGGTGGGCGAGTTCGGCGTGGTGCTGATGATCGGCGGCAACATCCCCGACAAGACGCGCGTGGTGTCGGTGCGGATCTACGACCACGTCGAGGCGCTCGAATACACGCAGGCGCACTGGCTGGCGGCCGGCATGGTGGCGTTCTCATTCCTCGTGCTGCTGGCGCTCTATGTGCTCAATCCGACGGGACAGCGGCGATGAGCGATGGCGTGTATGCGCGGTTGAAGGTCGACCACCCCGGCTTCTCGCTCCAGGTCGAGCTCGACCTGCCGGGCCGCGGCGTGAGCGCGCTCTTCGGCCCCTCGGGCTGCGGCAAGACCACTTGCCTGCGCGCCATCGCGGGGCTGCAACGCGCACCCGGTGCGCAGGTGACGGTCAATGGCGAGGCCTGGCAGGACGGCGACATGTTCCTGCCCACGCACCGGCGGCCGCTGGGCTATGTGTTCCAGGAGACGCGGCTCTTCGCGCACCTGGACGTTCGGCGCAACCTCGAATACGGCATGAAGCGGGTCGCCACAGCCGATCGGCGCGTGTCGCTCGCGCAGGCGGTGGAACTGCTGGGCATCGGCCACCTGCTCGCGCGCCGGCCCGACACGCTCTCGGGCGGCGAACGCCAGCGCGTGGGCATCGCGCGTGCACTGGCCACCAGTCCGCGGCTGCTGCTGATGGACGAACCGCTCGCCTCGCTGGACCTGCAGCGCAAGCGCGAGATCCTCCCCTACCTCGAGCGGCTGCATGCCGAGCTCGACATGCCGGTGATCTATGTGAGCCACGCGCCCGACGAGGTCGCGCGCCTGGCCGACCACCTGGTGCTGCTCGACGCCGGACGCGTGACTGCGAGCGGCCCGGCCAACGAGTTGATGACCCGGCTCGACCTGCCGCTGGCGCACGGCGATGCGGCGGGTGCGGTGGTCGCCGCGGTGGTGACGGGCTACGACGCCGCCTACGGCCTGACGCAGCTCGCGTTCGCGGGCGGCACGCTCTGCCTGCCGCACAGCGGCGCGCGCGTGGGGCAGGCGGTGCGGGTTCGCATCCAGGCGCGCGACGTCAGCCTCACGCTGCAGCACCAAGCCGCGACCAGCGTGCTCAACATCCTGCCCGCGACCGTGGCCGACCTGGCCGAAGACGGGCCGGCCCAGGTCATGGTCGGGCTGGACCTCGGCGGCGCACGCCTGCTCGCGCGCATCACGCGCAAGTCGGCCGAGCTGCTGCGGCTTGGCGTGGGCTCGGCCGTGCATGCGCAGGTCAAGGGCGTCGCGATTCTCGAATAGGCCTCAGGCGCCGACCGGCACCTTGTCGAGGAAGCCCGTGACCGACTGCAGCTTGCCCGCTTCGAGCTGGACGAAATCGGTGCCTTCGATCAGGTCTTCGGCGCCGCTCGGGCCCAGGGTCCACGAGAAGCGCAGGTGGTCGCCGTGCGCATCGGCCTCGCCCTTGAGTCTGAAGCGGAAGCCCGGATAGCGCTGGTGCACGCCGCCGACCAGTGCGCTGATCTGCGCGCGGCCACTGCCCTGCATGATCGGATCGACGTAGCGCGCGTCGGCGGTCCAATGGCTTTCGAGCAGCGCGAGGCGGCGCTCGGCGTCGGTCTCGTTCCAGACGGCGATGTAGTGTTCGGCAATGCGCGCGGCATCGGGGGCGGCGGTGTTCATGGCGTTTCCTTTCTGTTCAGGGCCCGCAACGGCGCGGGGTGAATGAATGGTCCCCGCGAGCGCGCCGCGGGTCGATGACGTGAGAGGTCATGGGCGCAACGGCACTACCATGCAGGGAGGACTTTTTCGGAGCAGGTCATGAAGATCGCGGTGATGGGTGCGGGCGCAGTGGGTTGCTACTACGGCGGCATGCTGGCGCGCGCCGGCCATTCGGTGGTGCTGATCGGCAGGGCGCAGCACGTCGAGGCGATACGCCGCGACGGCCTGCTGCTCGATACGCAGTCCTTCAAGGCGCATGTGCCGATCGAGGCCAGCACGGAAGTCAGCGCCGTGCAGGGCGCGCAGCTGGTGCTGTTCTGCGTCAAGTCCACCGACACCGAGAGCGCTGCCGCGCAGATGGGTCCGCACCTGATGCCGGATGCGCTGGTGCTCACGCTGCAGAACGGCGTCGACAACGCCGACCGGCTGCAGGCGGCGCTGCGCCAGCAGGTCGCGGCGACGGTGGTGTATGTCGCCACCGAGATGGCGGGGCCGGGCCACGTGAAGCACCACGGCCGCGGCGAGCTGGTCATCGCGCCGTCGCCCCGCAGCGATGAGGCCGCGCGCCTCTTCATCGAGGCCGGCGTGCCGACGCAGATCTCCGACAACGTGGCGGGCGCGCTGTGGGCCAAGCTGATTCTCAACTGCGCCTACAACGCGCTGTCGGCGATCTCGCAGGTGCCTTACGGCCGGCTCGTGCAGGGCGTCGGCGTGGACGCCGTGATGCGGGACGTGGTGCAGGAATGCCTGGCCGTCGCCGAGGCCAGCGGCGTGACCGTGCCCGGCGACAGCTGGGCCGCCGTCGAGCGCATCGCGCAATCGATGCCAACCCAGTTCTCCTCCACCGCGCAGGACCTGGCGCGCGGCAAACGCAGCGAAATCGACCACCTCAACGGCTACGTGCTGCGCAAGGGTGAAGCGCTGGGCATCGCGACGCCGGCCAATCGCGTGCTGCACACGCTGGTGAAGCTGATCGAGGGACGGTCGGCCGAGGCCCCGGCCTGAGCCGCATCAGCCCAGTGCCACCGGGCTCGGCCGCGGAACCGCAGGCAGTGCCGCGAGGTCTTGCCGATGCGGCATCGACACCTGCGCGCCCGCCTTCGTCACGCTGAGCGCCGCGGCCTGGATGCCAAGCGCGATGCCTGCATCGATGGATTCCTTGTTCGCGAGCGCGGCACACAGCGCGCCGATGAAGGTGTCGCCCGCGGCCGTGGTGTCGACCGCCTGGACCGCCAATGCCGCGAAGTGGCGGCAGCCCTCGGCGTTGGCGGACACGACGCCGTCGCCGCCCATCGTCAGGATCACGTGAGCGGGTCCGCGCTGTCGCAGGGCATCGGCCGCGCGGGCGGCACTCGCCGTGTCGCAGACGGTCATGCCGCTCAACATCGCGGCCTCGGTCTCGTTCAGCACGAGGATGCTCACCAGCGGCCACAGCGCGTCAGGCAGCGGCTGCGCGGGAGCAGGATTCAGCACTACCGTGCAACCGCGGGCATGCGCGATCGCCGCCGCTTCGCACACCGCCGGCATGGGCACTTCGAGCTGCAGCGACACGATGCGCGCCGCCGCGAGAGCGTTGCGCAGCCGGCCGATGTCTTCGGTGCCGACGGATGCGTTCGCGCCGGGACTCAGCGCAATGCGGTTCTGCGCGCCGTCGTCGACCATGATCAGGGCCACGCCGGTCGACGCCGCATCGGTGGCCACATGGCGCGTCTCCACACCGTCCGCTTCGAGCGATGCCTTCAGGGCGCGCCCGAAGGCGTCGTCGCCCACGCGACCGACCATGGCCACACGGGCGCCCTGCCGCGCGCACGCCACGGCCTGGTTGGCACCCTTGCCGCCCGGATTGCTCATGAAGGAACGAGCCTCGAGGGTCTCGCCGGCATCCGGCACGCGCGGCACACGGAGCACCAGGTCCATGTTGAGGCTGCCGAACACCACGACCTCGGGCGTGGCGTGGTCGGAGTTCAAGACTCGGCGTCCATCTGGTGGAGCTTCTCGACGCGGCGGCGAAAATCCTCGTCCTCCGCCGCGAAGCGCGCCCCCAGGTAGGAGGTGACGAGGTCGGCGGCGAGCCAGGGGCCGACGATCTGCGCGCCGATGCACATGACGTTCACGTCGTCGTGCTCGACCGACTGGTGCGCCGAATGCACGTCGTGGCAGACCGCCGCGCGGATACCCTTCATCTTGTTGGCGGCGATCGACGCGCCGACGCCGGTGCCGCACACCATGATGCCGCGCTCGACCTCGCCGGCGACGATCTTGGCGGCCACCGCGCGCGCCACATCCGGAAAGTCGACCGGTCGGTCGTCATGGCTGCCGACGTCGACGACCTCGTGGCCGAGCTTCCTGATGTGGTCGACCACGGCGCTTTTGAGCACCCAGCCGGCGTGGTCCGAACCGATGACGAGACGCATGAATTCCTCTTCGGGTTGTGGATGATCAGGGACGCATGTTCGCGGGCAGATCGCTGCCGTGGAACTTCTTGTAGATGGCGTTGAGCTTGCCGTTCTGGAGATTGGCCGTGACCCACTCGTTGAGCTTGGCGACCATGCGCTCCTCGCCCTTCTTGACGCCGATGGCGAGATCGAGATTGCGCAGCACGATCTTCTGCTCGAACGGGCGTTGCGGGTTCTTCGCGGTGATCTGATTCATGATCGTGACCGAGGTGGAGACGATGTCGGCCTGGCCGCTGACGCCGGCGGTGACCATGGTCGCATCGTCGTCGTAGCGCACCACCTTGAACTCCCTGTCCTTCGCCAGCTGGGTGAGTTCGGTGTCCTGCGTGGTGCCGCGCGTGACGGTGACCGACTTGCCCTTCAGGTCGGGCCAGTCCTTGATCGCCAGATCCTTGCGCGCGCCGATGACGGAGACCAGCGCCGCATACGGCTTCGAGAAGTCGATGACCTTCTGGCGCTCCGGGGTCACCGACAGCGTCGAGACCACGATGTCGGCCTTGCCGGTCTGCAGGTTCGGAATGCGCGTGGCGCCGGTGGTCTGCACGAACTCCAGTTCGAGCCCCCAGTCCTTGGCGAGCAGCTGCGCGGTTTCGACGTCGGAGCCGGTCGGCTTGAGGTCCTTGTCGAGCATGCCGGACGGTGGAATCGAGAAGTCCGTTGCGATGCGGATCTTCTTCGCCTTCATCACGTCGTCGAGCACGTCGGCGTGCGCGGCAGCCGCCAGCGTGAGGCAGGCGGCGGCCAACAGGGTGGGCAGTGAACGGAAAAGCTTCATGACGGTGTTGTCTCCATGTTTTCGAAAGAAGGCCAGCCTTCAGAGCTCGCTGGCCACGAACTGCCGAAGCTCGGCGGTTTGCGGGGATGACAGGATCTCGGGGCCGCCGCGCTCCCAGACCCTGCCGCGGTGCATGAATAGCACCTGGTCCGCGACCTTGCGTGCAAAGGCCATCTCGTGCGTGACCATGACCATGGTCATGCCGCCGGCCGCGAGGTCCTCGATGACGTGCAGCACTTCGCCTGTGAGCTCCGGGTCGAGCGCCGAGGTCACCTCGTCGAACAGCATCACCTTCGGCTGCATCGCCAGCGAGCGCGCAATGGCAACCCGCTGCTGCTGGCCGCCCGAGAGCTGCTCGGGATAACAGGACGCCTTCTCCGCAAGGCCGACCTTGGCCAGCACCTCGTGTGCCAGCGCGCGCGCCGCCGGCTTGGCCACGCCCTTGGCCGAGCGCGGCGCGAGCATGATGTTCTGCTCGATGGTCAGGTGCGGAAAGAGGTTGTAGCTCTGGAACACGATGCCGACATCGAGCCGCAGCGCCTTGAGGTCGATGCCCGCGTCGTCGACGCGGTGGCCGCAGACCACGATCTCGCCGCTGTCGATGCGCTCGAGGCGATCGATGCAGCGCAAGGCCGTGCTCTTGCCCGAGCCGCTGCGGCCGATGATCGCCGTGACCTCGCCGCGGCCGACTTCGAAGCCGACGCCTTCGAGCACTTTCAGTGCGCCGAAACTCTTGTGCACGTCGTGCAGGCGCACGACCGGCGCCGAAGCGCGCTCAGGATTGGGCGAGGACTGGGTCATGGGTGAAGACGGCTTTCGCCGCAGTGGGAGACGCGACGGCCCTGCGCTCGAGCCGGCGGCTCCAGACCGAGAGCGGATAGCACAGCGCGAAGTAGATCGCCGCGATGAAGAGGTAGACGATGAAGGGCTCGAAGATCGAGTTGTTGATGATCTGCCCCGAGCGCGCGAGTTCGACGAAGCCGACCACCGACGCCAGCGAGGTGTTCTTCACGATCTGCACCATGAAGCCGACGGTGGGCGGCGTGGCCAGCCGCACGGCCTGCGGCAGCACGACCTTGAACATGCGCTGCGTGCGGCCGAGCGCCAGGCATTCGGCGGCCTCCCATTGCGCGCGCGGCACCGCCTGGATGGCGCCGCGCCAGATCTCGCCGAGATAGGCCGACACGTAGATCATCAGGGACACGCCGGCCGCGGCGAGTGCGGAGACCTTGATGCCCAGGGTCGGCAGCCCGAAGAAGGCCAGGAACATGATGACCAGGAGCGGCGAGCCCTGCACCAGCTGGACCCACAGCCCCGTCGCCGCGCGCACCCAGCGATGGGGCGAGACCCGCGCCAGCGCGACGATGAACGCGCACAGCCCGCCGCCGACGAAGGCGATGAGCGAGAGGATCGCGGTCCACCCGGCGCCCTGCAGCAGGAACAGCAGGTGGTTGGCGTTGAACGCGGTGCCGGTCATCACAGCGCGGTGCCCAGTCTGCGGCGGCGCGGGAACAGCAGCGCGCCCAGACCCCAGAAGCCGAGGCGCATCAGCAGCGACAGCAGGATGTAGGCGGCGCCGACGAGGATGAAGGTCTCGAAGGGCCGGTAGGTGTCCGACTGCACGTGGTTGGCGATCGCGGTGAGCTCTTCGGCCGAGATCTGCGAGCAGATCGACGAGGCCAGCATCAGCAGCACGAACTGGCTGGTCAGCGCCGGGTACACGCGTTCCATCGCGGGCAGCAGCACGACGTGCCAGTACACCTGCAGCCGCGAAAGCCCGAGGCATTCGGCAGCCTCGATCTGGCTGCGGTTCACCGAATCGAAACCGGCGCGCATGATTTCCGTCGCATAGGCGCCGGCATTGACCGCGAGCGCGATCACCGCGACGGTGAACGCCGACAGCGACAGCCCGAGGCTCGACAGGCCGAAGTAGACGAGAAAGATCTGGACCAGGAGCGGCGTGTTGCGGATCAGTTCCACATACGCGCCGCAGGCACGCGCCAGCAGCCGGTGGCTGCTTCGCCTGCCGGCCGCGCACAGCGTGCCGATCGCAAAGCCCGAGAGCGTGGCGACCAATGCCAGGCGCACGGTCAGCCACACGCCCTCGACGAACAGCGGCCAGCGTTCGAGCACGACCCCGAAGTCGAAATCGATCACGCCACCTCCTCGCGCGTCGGCGGCCGGCCGCGCGCGGCAGGCCCGGTGGCGGCCTTGCGCCGGTATTCGTCGCCGATGCTGAAGTGCTTGCGCAGCACCTGGTCGGCTCGGTCTTCGTCGCGCGCGACGAGCGCCTGAAAGATGCGCGCATGGTCTTCGACCAGGTACTGCTTGACCGCCGGATCGCCGCCGACCACGTCGCGGCGCTCATGGTGCGAGCGCATCAGGAGCGTCGACATCGCGGCATACAGCTGCATCAAGGTCTCGGAGCGGCTTGCCCGCACCAATGCGGTGTGGAACTCGTAGTCGGCGCGGCTGCCCTCTTCGGAGTCGTCGACTGTCGCCTCGATCCGGTCGACCGCCGCGGCGATGCGCTCCAGGTCGGATGTCGACGCGTGCCGGCAGGCCAGGCGCACGGCCTGCACCTCGATCGCGATGCGCGCCTGCATCACGTCGTCCACGATGTCGGCCTGCTGCGCCATCGAGAACGCGAAGAAGTCGCCGAGCACCGACACGTCGGGCTTGCGGACGATGGTGCCCACGCGCTCGCGGATCTCGACCACGCCCATCATCGACAGCGCGCGCAGCGCCTCGCGCACGATGGGCCGGCTCACGCCCAGCTGCAGCGCGAGTTCGCGTTCGGGCACCAGCCGATCTCCCGAACGGATGCTGCCTTCGAGCAGCTTGTCGCGCAGGAAGGCGAACACCTTGGAGAAGCCGGTGCCTTCGGCCTCTTGCGTCCGCGTGATCGTGGGTGGCTGGATCTTTCTTGTCATGCCGTGGTTTTACCAGCGGCAAAACCACGGCGCATCCAGGCTATCCCTCTACGGAAAAACCCGAAGGCTCAGGCCGAGGCGCCGCTCGGCAACGCGCCGACAGGACCACGCGGCGCGGGCGAAAGGTAGCGGTCCATTGCCAGGCCGTCGGTGCGGATGTCGGGCCGCCGCCCCATCACCTGGTCGGCCACCAGCTTGCCCGAGCCGCAGGCCATGGTCCAACCCAGCGTGCCGTGGCCGGTGTTGAGGAACAGGTTGGCATACGGCGTGGCACCGACGATCGGCGTGCTGTCGGGCGTCATCGGCCTGAGGCCGGTCCAGAAAGTGGCGCGCGGCAGGTCGCCGCAGGGGAACAGGTCGGTGATCACGCGCTCCAGCGTCTCGCGCCGGCGCGGATTCAGGCGCAGGTCGAAGCCTCCGAGCTCGGCCATGCCGCCGACGCGGATGCGGTCGTCGAAGCGCGTGACCGCGACCTTGTAGGTTTCGTCGAGCACGGTGGACTGCGGCGCCGCGGCCGGGTCGACGAGCGGTACGGTCATCGAATAGCCCTTGACCGGGTAGACCGGGATGTCCAGGCCCAGCTTGGCTGCGAAGTCGCGCGAATAGCTGCCGAAGGCGAGCACGTAGCGATCGGCCGTGAGCACTTCGCGCGCCGGCCCGCCCAGGCGCACGCCGGTGATTCGGCCGCCTTCGGTGGCGAGCCCTTCGACGTCTTGTTCGAAACGGAAATCCACGCCCAGCCCGCGCGCGACGTCGGCCAGGGCGCGCGTGAACAGGTGGCAGTCACCGGTCTCGTCGTTCGGCAAACGCAGGCCGCCGGCCAGCAGGTCGCCCGTACGCGCCAGCGCCGGCTCGACCGTCGCCAGCTGGCTGCGATCGAGCAACTGGTAGGGAACGCCGCACTCCTGCAGCACGGCCACGTCGCGTTGCACGGCGTCGAGCTGGGCCTGCGTGCGGAACAGCTGCAGCGTGCCCTGGGTGCGATGTTCGTAGCTGATGCCGGTTTCGGCGCGCAGCTCGCGCAGACAGTCGCGGCTGTATTCAGCCACGCGCATCATGCGTTCCTTGTTGACCGCATAGCGCTCGGGCGAGCAGTTCTTCAGCATCGCCGCCATCCAGCGCAGCTGGAACAGGCTGCCGTCGGGTCGGATCGAGAGCGGCGCGTGCTTCTGGAACATCCACTTCAAGGCCTTGAAGGGAATGCCCGGCGCGGCCCAGGGCGTGGAATAGCCGGGCGACACCTGGCCGGCGTTGGCGAAGCTGGTTTCTTCCGCGGGGCCGCTCTGCCGATCGACGAGCGTCACTTCCGCGCCGGCACGGGCCAGGTAATAGGCGGTCGTGACACCGATGACACCGCCGCCCAGAACGATCACTTTCATGGCAAGACACCTTCGCTGCGAGAGAAGGGTCAAGCGTATTCATTCATCTGCCATAAACTCCACTGAAATATCGACACATTCCAGTGCTTTTTGCTGCCCATGACCGAACTCGACCGCACCGACCGCAAGATCCTCGACATCCTGCAGCGCCAGGGCCGCATCTCCATGACCGAACTGGCCGAGCAGATCGGCCTCTCGACCTCGCCCTGCTCCGAGCGCGTGCGGCGCATGGAACGCGAAGGCGTGATCACCGGCTACCACGCGCGCATCGATCCGCAGGCGATCGGCAAGACGCTCCTGGTGTTCGTGGAAATCACGCTGTCCTCCAAGTCGGCCGACGTCTTCGACAAGGTGAGGAAGGAATTGCTGCACGTGCCCGAGGTGATGGAATGCCACCTGGTGTCGGGTGGCTTCGACTACCTGGTGAAGGCGCGCCTGCGCGCCATGAGCGACTACCGCCGCCTGCTGGGCGACCTGCTGAAGAAGCTGCCGGTGCCGGCCGAGTCGAACAGCTATGTGGTGATGGAAGAGGTCAAGGAAAGCCTGTACCTGCCGCTGGATCGCTGAGGCTTCGGGCGGATCAGGGCACGTTGGCTGTCCTGAGATGAAACGGCCGGCCCTCCATCGTGAAGCTGCCGCCGAACTCCATGTTCATGCCGCCGGTGCCCTGCACCGGACAGCCGCCCGGCGGCTGGCAGGCCCAGGAGCCGCCGCGGTTCGCGAAGATCACCGAGCCGTAGCGGTAGTTCGACACCGCCTTGCCGGTGTAGTCCGCAATGCTCAAGACCATGTTGTCGCTTGCGAAGTTGTCGGCATCCTCGACCGCGATCGGGTCGACGATGCGCGAGTCCTGCAGGGTGCGAACCACGCTGCCGCTGTTGCCGTCGCCTGCGAACCTCACCCACTGGATCTTGCGATCACCGCGCGAAGCCACCAGCACCTGCTCGTTCAAGGGCTCGAAGGTCCTGTTCTCCGGGTCGATCTTCGAGATCGCCAGCGAGGTCGGGTTCTTCCCGATCGCGACACGGCCCTTCTCGACGACGTCCGTGACCGTGGTGCCGGTGGGCACGTTGCCGAGGCCGTAGATGCGCAGCGAGCCTTCTTCGGTGGCGATCCAGGCACGGTGCACGTTGCCGAAGATGGTCGTCTTCACAGCGGTCGGCTTGCTGTCCAGCGCCACCGTGGTGATCACCGTCGGCGTCTGCTGCGGCTTGTTGGCGAAGGTGTACGGCCACTGGTTGTCGGCCTGACCCAGGTTCGTGAACTCCGTCGGACCGGTACCGAAGTAGACGCTGTTGACGTAGCTGAACAACGGCTTCAGGTCGATGAAGGCGGCCTTCTTCTCCGACTTGGAGATGACCACCGCCACACCCGACTTGGCGTACCGGTTGGCGTTCGTGCCGGAACCCGAGAACGTCGCACGCTTGGCCGGATCGGTCAGCGGCGAGTAGGTCTGGCCCATGAACTCGCCGTACTTTTCCGGCAGCGCCGTCTGGAACTGGTCGAAGCCCGTGGTAACGGCGATCTCGGTCGGTGCGTTCATGCCCGGCAGGTCGATGTAGCCCAGCACCTTCATGAAGGCGATGTTGCCCATGTTCGGCAGGCCGGGGTACACGCCCATCCACTCATGCCACCAGTCGTACCAGGCGTCGTAGCTGCCGTTCTTCGCCGAGTTGTAGGGGTTGCAGTTGTTGCACAAGCCGGCCAGCGAGATCACCGCCACCTGGCCCTTCAGCGCCGTCGTGTCCCACACCGTCACCAGCGCGTATTCGCTGGTGTTGGTGATGGCCATGCCGGTCGGCACCTTGTCGGCGGGCAGTTTCACCGAGCCCCGGTTGTTCGCCGTGTTGCTGCCCGCGGTGCCGATCAGGCCGTTCTGGAAAGCCACCAGCGAGGTGGCGCAGAAGCCTACGCGGCCGCCGCAACGCGCCACCGCCACCGGCTCGCCGGTCGTGAGGCCGGCGGTCTTGTAGGTGCTGACGTTGTAGTTGGTGCGTCCGGCGCTGCCGTCCCACGCGGCCGCTTCCTGCCAGGGCAATTGCGGCGCTTGCGCGAAGGTGTTGTGGTCGATGGCGGAGATCTGCAGATCGCCCACCCCCATGCGCACCGCGGTGTTGTCGGCGACAAAACCGACGTGGGCCTGGTTGGTCATGTAGAGGCCGGGATCTTCGAGAAGAGGTCCCCCCAGTTGCCAGGTGCCTCCGTGGTAACTCATGGTCTGGTCCGCACGCTTGAACAGCGTCGGGATGCCGGTGTTGTTCACGGACGGCGCATTGCCGTAGCGGTAGGCGATGCCCTCCGCCGTGGCCAACTTGAGCGCCAGGGCGCGGTAGCTATCGGCCACCACTCGGCCGGCGCTGTCGACGACATCGCCGGAGACGAGTGCGGGTGCGGGTGCGGGTGCGGGTGCGGGCGCGGGCGCCGGGGCTGGCGCTGGAGCCGGGGCGGGTGCCGGAGCCGGCGCGGGAGCGGGAGCGGTGCCGGGTGCTGCACCGAGGGAATAGCAAGCCTTCACGACAAAGGGCGAAGGGTCTTTGCCGAAGAATTCGTTCGTGCACTGGCCGGTGCCGCTGACTGTCTTTTGAACCCACAATGAACCGGACCCGTACTGCACAAGGGTGGCAGCAGCGACGGTGAACGACGAGCCCTCGCCCGCGAGCAGCGTGCCTGCTGCAGGCGCGGTGGGCGCGGGCGCGGGCGCGGGCGCAGGTGCAGGTGCAGGTGCAGGTGCAGGTGCAGGTGCAGGTGCAGGTGCAGGTGCAGGTGCAGGTGCAGGCGCGGGCGCGGGGCCTTGGATGTAACACGCCTTCGCCACATAGGGCAGCGGATCGCCAAAGGTCGCATTGCTGCACTCGACCGAACCCGAGAGCAATCTCTTCCTCCAGGTCGAGTTGGCCCCGTACTGCACGGTCGTCGCCGAAGCCAGTGTGAATCGCTGATTCTCGACAGCCACCTTGGTCCAGCTCGAATCAAGCGCCTTCTCGACCGGTGCCGCTTCTTTTTCGACGGCAGGGTCGGTTGGCGCAGCAGAGGTGGACGGTGCTGCAGTCGTATCCGATGCCATCCCTTGCATCACCGGAAATCCACTTCCACCGCCTCCTCCACCCCCACACGCTGCGAGCGCGGCTGCTGCAGTAACAAGCAGAAGCGCGCTTTTTCCAGTGGATTTCATCCAATACCTTCCAAAAAGGATCGAGGCCGGGGTGCAGGAGCGGTCTGACACGCGTTCCAACAATGCTTGCATTTTGTTTCGTTTGCACCCTTTTATCGCCGCTTGCGTTACGTATGTTTCATTTGGTAACCTGTTAAACGCAAATACTTACATCAGGACTCCTGATCTGGTCTGGCGTTCAGGGATTTCTGGAAACCCGGCCGATGGACAAAAAGCCAGGCCCCGGCGCATTGCTGCACGTCATGGGTCGCGCATGAGCCGCTGCACGTGCCCGAGGTGATGGAATGCACCTCGTGTCGGGTGGCTTCGACGACCTGCCGAAGAAGCTGCCGGTGACGGCCGAGTCGCACAGCTATGTCGTGACGGAAGAGGTCAAGGAAAGCCTGTACCTTCCGATGGATCGATGACTCCCTGGAGCCCTGATGCACCTCCTTCTCCGTCTGATCCTTTGCCTGACGCTGTTCACCGCCCCTGCAATCGCGACGGCGCAGCCCAGCCAGCAGCTTGAAGTGGCGGGCGCGGTGCGGCAGCAACTCCGGCTCGACGCCGCAGCGCTCGCAGCCTTCCCGGCTGCGGAGATCGGCCAGTTCACGCAATCGCGCAGCGGGCAAGGCACCGAAACGCGCAGCTCGGTGCGCGGGGTCAAGCTTTCCGCACTGGTCGCTCGCGCAGGTCTCGCCGCACCCGGGCGCAACGACTGGAAGACCCTCGTCGTCGTCGCGACGGCAACCGACGGCTACCGCGCCCTCTTCTCCTGGCCGGAGATCAGCAACACCGCGGTGGGCGAAGGCGTGCTGGTGCTGTTCGAACGCGACGGCAAGGCGCTCGACGAACGCGAGGGACGCATCGCACTGATCTCCGCGGCCGACCATCGGCTGGGCGCACGGCACGTGCGCAACCTGATGCGCATCGAGGTGCGCGCGCTCGATTGAGCGCTCACCGCGCAGGGCACAAGGAAGCGGCGATTCGAAAGCAAGGACCGGAGTGCGATCAGGCTGACGCGATGCCACAGTGAATCCTCACAGGAAGCAATGAGGACATCGCAATGAACACAACTGTTGATCACCGGGAAGGCGCAATGGAAGAACTCCGTTTCGCGTACGGAACCTTCTCGCTGGGCAGCGCACTGATCGCTGCCAGCGCCACGGGCGTCGCCGCCATCCTGATGGGTGACGACCGGCACGTGCTGCGCCGCGAGCTGGCGAGCGCGTTTCCGGATGCGCGGCTCGTGCTCGATGAAGCCGGGCTCGAGGATTCGGCGGCGAAGGTCGTCGCCTTTCTCGAAGCGCCGGAAGAGGGCCTGGATCTGCCGCTGGACATCCGCGGCTCGGCACTGGAGCTGGCGGTCTGGCAAGCCTTGCGCGCCGTGTCTGCCGGCGAGACCATCACCTACGGCCGGATCGCCAAGGCCTTGCCCGTGACTGCGACCGCGCAGGAAGTCGGCGCCGCCTGTGCCGCCAACGTGCTCGCGGTTGCCATCCCCTGCCACCGCGTGCTCAAGGCCGATGGATCGATCTCGGGCTATCGCTGGGGCGTGCGGCGCAAGAGGAAATTGCTGAGGCTCGAAGCCACCGCGGCCGCGCACAGCCCCCTTTAGGGCAAGACCGGTTGTCGATATCAGGGCGCGAGGAAGCCGGCCTTGCGCAATGCGCCCTGCCCTGCGCCATGGACCAGGTCGTCCGCAAAAGCCTGCGCCGCCGGGGCCGCGCCGCTGCGCACGGCCAGCCCGTATTCCGCGCTCACGTTGATGGCCGCAGGCACCTCGACAAGTTGAAGCCCCGGCGCCTCGGCGATGGCCACCACCGCGTTGGTGCAATAGGTCAGGAACACATCGGCCTGCCCGCTCGCGACCAGCATGCCGTAGACATTGCGTCCCGGCGGCGGTGCGGGCGAGTTCGGGCCACCGGTCAGTTGCAGCGCCTTGGTCGCCAGCGCACGCGCCGAACCTGCAGGCGCCGCGCCCGTGCGCTCGACACGCTCGAACAGTTCGAAGGCATAGTCACCCGAGGGATCTGCCTTGGGCGTCGAGGTACCGAGCTTGATCGCCGGGTCGAGCATCGTCTTGACCAGCGTGTCGCGCGTCACCGCCAGCCCGGGTCGCGCGAGCGCGCACAGCGCATTGCGAGCGAAGGCACGGGTCGGCCCCCATGCGCCGTCGGCGCCGAGAGATTGCGGATGCGCCATGTTGGCCGAGGCGAACACGTCGGCCTTTTCTCCGGCCGCGATGCGGTCGCGCAGAAGGCCCGAGGCACCGAAAGTCAGCGCGATTCGCGTGCCCGGGTTCGCCTGTTCGAAAGCTTGCGCCGCCTGCGTGATCGGCGCGCGCAGGCTGCCCGCCGCATGGACCGCGAGCGTCTGCTGCTGTGCAGCGGCCGCGCCGGCGACCAGACCCGAGGCGAGAGCCACCGCGCGCCAGGCCCTACTGGCCCGCATTGGGAAAGAACAGCTGCTCGCCGCCGATCTTGTAGCTCGCGATGGTCGACTGCCCGGCCGGCGAGATCACCCAGTCGACAAACTTCTGCGCGCCGGCGCTGTTGAGTTGCGGAAACTTCGCCGGGCTCACGACCATCACGCCGTACTGGTTGAAGAGGCGTTTGTCGCCTTCCACCAGCACCGCCAGGTCGGCGCGATTCTTGAAGCTCAGCCAAGTGCCGCGGTCGGCCAGCACGTAAGCATTGCTCGAGGCCGCGATGTTGAGCGCCGGGCCCATCCCGCAGCCGCATTCCCTGTAGCCCGTGCCCTTCCTGTCGTTGGGCACTTGCGGGCCTGCGTCGGCCACGCCAGCCTGCGTCCACAGCCGGCGCTCGGCGGCATCGGTGCCGCTCTTGTCGCCGCGCGAGACGAAGGCCGCATTGCTGGTCGCGACCTTCTTGAGCGCGACGGCGATGTCCTTGCCTTTCACCGCGGCCGGGTCGTTCTTCGGCCCGACCAGCACGAAGTCGTTGTACATGACCGGGAAGCGCTTCGCCGCAAAGCCCTCGGCAACGAACTTCTCCTCGGCCGCGTTGTCGTGCACGAAGAGCACGTCGGCATCGCCGCGCCTGGCCATGTCGATCGCCTGGCCCGTGCCGACCGCGACCACCTTGATGTCGATGTTGCTGGCCTGCTTGAAGGCCGGCAGCAGGTGCGAGAACAGGCCCGACTGCTCGGTCGAGGTGGTGGACGCCATGGTGATGGTCTCGGCATTCGCCGAGAAGGCGCCGGCCGAGAGGACGAGCGCGAGCGCAAGAAACTTGAATGACTTCATACCAACTCTCCTTTGACGAACAGACGGGCCTCTTCCGGCAACGGCCCATTGAAGAAATCGTGTACCGGCAGGTCGGCCAGCACGCGGCCGTGCTCCAGATAGATCACGCGGCTCGCGAGCCGCTTGACCTGGCCGAGGTTGTGGCTTGCGAACACCAGCGTGCGGCCGTGCGCCGCATCGGCGATCAGGGCTTCGACCTCGCGCTTGGCGGTGGGATCCAGGCTCGCCGTCGGTTCGTCGAGCAGCAGCACGGCCGGCTTCAACGCCCAGGCGCGCGCCAGCGCCATGCGCTGCTGCTGGCCGCCCGACAGCGTGCGGGCGTTGCGGCCGGCCAGCGCGGCAAGGCCGACGCGCCCGAGCGCCGCCGTGGCCTCGCGCTGCGCGCTGCGCCATGGCGCGCCATGCAGCCAAAGCGCGAGCGCGACGTTGTTGCGCACGCTCATGCGCAGCATGTGCGGCCGCTGGAACAGCATGGCCTGCGCACGCAGCGGCACCTTGCCGACGAAGGCGCCGGACGCATGCGGCACCAGGCCGTGCAGCACGCGCAGCAGCGTGCTCTTGCCGCTGCCGTTGGCGCCGATCAGCGCGACGCGCTCGCCGGCATGGATGGACAGCGTGGCGCGGACCAGCGCCGGCACACGGCCGTAATGCACGTCGATCTCGTGCAGGCTGAAGAGCGCTTCGCTCACGACAGCACCTCCACCCGCCGAGCCGCTGCTGCATCGGCCGCGCCGCCGTCGACGCGCTCGCGCCAGCCGCGCACGGCCGAGATCGCGAGGTTGAGCAGCAGCACCACGCCCAGCAGCACCAGCCCGAGCGCAAGCGCGAGCGGCAGGTCGCCCTTGCTGGTCTCGAGCGCGATCGCGGTGGTCATCACGCGCGTGAAGCCGTCGATGTTGCCGCCGACGATCATCACGGCGCCGACTTCGGACACCGCGCGGCCGAAGGCAGCGATCAGCACCGTGATCAACGCATAGCGCTCGTCCCACACCAGGAGCAGCGCGCGCACCAGCCCGCCGGCGCCGAGCGAGCGCAGCTGCTCGCCATGTGCGCGATCGGCGTCCTCGACGGTCTGGCGCGTGAGGGCCGTGACCACCGGCAGCACCAGCAGCGCCTGTGCCAGCACCATGGCCTTGAAGGTGAACAGCCAGCCCAGGAAGCCCAGCGGCCCCGAGCGCGAGAGCAGCAGGTAGATCACCAGCCCTACCACCACCGAGGGCAGCGCCAGCAGCGTGTTGAGCAGCGTGAGCAGCAGGCCGCGGCCGGGGAAGCGGGCCACCGCGAGCCAGGCCCCCAGAAGCAGGCCGAAGCCGCAGGCCAGCGCGCAGGCGGTGCCGCTGACGGCCAGCGAGCGCCCGACGATGGCGAGCAGCACAGGATCGGCCGAGACGACGAGCTGCCAGGCCGCGGCGGCGCTGTCGGTGAAGGTGTTCATGCAGGTGGTGGAGTTCGGAAGCCGGGGCAGTATGGGCAAACGCAGGGAGCCAACTTATGCAATCGCATGCATAGGTCAGGGTCGGCCTCTGCATAATCCTTCGCGGCATCCCGCCCTCCTCTTTTCTTCGTGCAACAGATCGAACTTTCCTATGCCATCGCACCGCGCCGCAACGGCCGGACGCTGATCCGCAATCCGCTCATGGAGCTGCTGCACGCGGTGCGCGAGCACGGCTCCATCTCGGCCGCGTCACGGGTGCTGGGCCTGTCGTACCGCCATGTGTGGGGCGAACTCAAGCGCTGGGAGCAGACGCTGGGCCATCCGCTCGTGACCGGCGCGCAGGGCCGCTCGGCGCAGCTCTCCGAGTTCGGCGACAAGCTCCTGTGGGCCGAGCGCCAGGCGCAGGCCCGGCTCGCACCGCAGATCGAGGCGCTGCATGCCGATCTCGAACGCGCCTTCGCGCTCGCCTTCGACGACAGCATCCACGTGCTGAGCCTGCATGCGAGCCATGACGATGCGCTGGTGCTGCTGCGCGCGCACGCGGCCGAGAGCGCGCACCTGCAGCTCGACATTCGCTTCACCGGCAGCGTGGACGCGATCAGCGCGCTCAATGAGGGGCGTTGCGTGATGGCGGGCTTCCACACGCTGGAGCGGCCGCCGCGCGGCTCGCTGGCGCAGCGCACCTACAAGCCGCTGCTCAAGCCCGGGCTGCACAAGATCATCGGCTTCGCGCGGCGCACGCAGGGCCTGATCGTCGCGCCGGGCAATCCGCTGGGCCTGCGCAGCCTGGCCGATGTCGCGAGCCGGCGCGCACGCTACGTGAACCGCGCGCTCGGCACCGGCACGCGCGTGCTGCTCGACGAGCTGCTCGAAGCGCAGAAGCTCGACGCCGATGCGCTCGAAGGCTATGCGCACTGCGAGCCTTCGCATGCGGCCGTCGCCCACGCGGTGGCGGCCGGCCAAGCCGACGCCGGGCTCGGGATCGAATCGGTCGCGCGCAGCGCGGGCCTGGGCTTCGTGCCGCTGGTCCACGAGCGCTATCACCTGGCCTGCCTCAAGTCGGCGCTCGACCAGCCCGCGATCCTGGCCCTGCTCACGCTGCTGCGCGGCGCAGCGTGGCAGCACCGCCTCGGCACGCTCGCCGGCTACGAGAGCGCCGGCAGCGGCGAGGTGCAGTCGCTGAACGCCCTGCTGCCCTGGTGGAGCTTCAAGCGGCCGAAGTGACGCTGCATCCCTGACGGACCAAACAAGTGCGCGCCGCGCAATTCAACGATGCGCCTTGCATCGCCATGCCGCGCCGCGGCCCTCCGTACCCGCCATTTCCATCAAAACAGCCTGGCATGCAACCTGCTAAATACCCTGACAAGATATTTCTAATATCTCCCTAATATATTTAAAAGACACTTCCAACCCCTTCCATCCCCAGGAGCAAGCACGTGAGCAACCCCCGCTGGCAAGGCATCTTCCCCGCCATCACCACCAAATTCCACGCCGACGAGCGCATCGATGCCGAAGGCACCGCGAAGCACATCGACTTCCAGATCAGGAACGGCATTCACGGCCTCGTCACTTGCGGCTCGCTCGGCGAGGCCAGCACGCTGACGCTGGAGGAAAAGCTGGAGGTCGCCAGGATCGCGCTGGAAGCCAGCGCCGGCCGTGTGCCGGTGCTGGCCAATGTCTCGGAGACCAGCACGCGCGAAGCGCTGCGCTACATCGACGGCGCCAACAAGCTCGGCGTCGCCGGCTACATGGTGATGCCCTCCGTGATCTACGTGGCCGACGCGCGAGAGGCGATGCTCAACGTGCGCACCATGGCCGAAGCCGCGCAGAAGCCGGTGATGGTCTACAACAACCCGGTCGCCTATCGCGTCGACCTGAAGCCCGAACACATGGTCGAGCTGGCCGATTGCGAATGGATCGTCGCCATCAAGGAGAGCACCGACAACATCCGCCGCATCACCGACCTGCGCAACACCGTGGGCGACCGCTACCAGCTCTTCCTGGGCGTGGACGACCTGGCCTACGAAGGCCTGGCGCTGGGTTGCGACGGCCTGCTCGCCGGCGTCGGCTGCGCCTTTCCGCGCGAGACCGTGGCGCTCTACGACCTGATGAAGGCCGGCCAGTTCGCCGAAGCGCTCAAGCTCTATCAGTGGATGACGCCGATGCTCCATCTCGACGTGTCGACCAAGCTGGTGCAGAACCTGAAGCTCATCGACCTGCTGGTCGGCGTCGGCACCGAGCACATGCGCCGCCCGCGCCTGCCGCTCGTCGGCGAGGAACGCGCAGCGATCGAAGCCATCGTCGGCAAGGCGCTCGCGACCCGCCCGGCGCAGTACCGGTCGGTCGCCTGATCCGGGCCGCAGCACCGCCAGGCCGCAAGAACGCCATGAACAACTACGCCCTCGGACCGCCGGGCATCAGCCGCTTCGTGCTCGATGCCTCGGACGCGATCCTGCGCTGCGAACGCTATCTGCTCACCGGCCTCATGGGCCTGCTCGTCGCGCTGATCCTGCTGAACGTGGTCACGCGCTACACGGGCGTACCGCTCTACTGGGTGGACGAGGCATCGGTGTACTCGGTGGTCTGGCTCACCTTCATCGGCGCCTCGGCGATGACCCGGCTGCGGCTGGACTTCGCCGTGACGCTCTTGACCGACAAGCTCGGCGCCAAGGCAGCGGCGGCCGCCAAGGCCTGCGCCTCCGGCGGCGTGCTGCTGCTCGGCTTCGGGCTGCTGGCGATGTGCTGGGTCTGGATGGACCCGGTGGGCATCGCGCGCCACGGCTTCGATGCGAAGGACTACGCGGCCGAGTCCTTCAACTTCCTCTACACCGAGACCACGCAGACGCTGAACTGGCCGACCTGGGTCGTGCAGCTGATCCTGCCGATCTTCTCGCTCACGCTCAGCGTGCATGCGCTGGCCAACCTGCTGGAAGACCTCGGCCTGCAGCCCAAGCGCGTGCACCGCGAGTTCCACGTGCTCAACGCCGACGCAGTGAACTGAGATGCTGACCTCCGCATTCTTCCTCGTCGTGATGCTGATCGGCGTGCCCATCGGCGCCTGCCTGTGCCTGGCCGGCATCGTCTACATCCTGAATTCCGGGGACACGGTGCTGATCCAGTCCTATCCCCTGCAGATGTTCTCGGGGATCGACAGCTACGGCCTGATCGCGATTCCGCTGTTCATCCTGATCGGCGAAATCATGAACGGCGGCGGCATCACCAGGCGCCTGGTCGACCTGGCTCTGGCCTTCATCGGCTCGGTCAAGGGCGGCCTCGCCTACGTGAACATCCTCGCCAACATGCTGGTGTCCTCGATCATCGGCTCGGCCACTGCGCAGGTGGCCATCATGAGCCAGATCATGGTGCCGGAGATGGAGAAGAAGGGCTACGACAAGACCTTCGCCGCCGGCCTCACCGTGTATGGCGGCATGCTCGGCCCGATCATCCCGCCTTCGGTGATGTTCGTGGTCTACAGCGTGCTGGCGCAGGTCGCGGTCGGCGACATGCTGATCGCCGGCATCCTGCCCGGCATCGTGCTCACGCTGCTGTTCTTCGTCGTGATCGCCTGCATGGGCGTGATCTACAACTATCCGCGCACCGAGAAGCGGACCCTCCGGCAGCGGCTGCACACCATTGCGACGGCCTGCCCCACGCTCTTGATCCCGATCGTGATCGTCGGCTCCATCCTCACCGGCTTCGCCAACCCCACCGAGGCCGCGGCCGTCGGCGCGCTGGCCGCGGCCCTGGTCGGGCGTTACGTGACGAAGGAATTCAGCTTCAGGACGATGCCGGAGATCCTGCTCAAGTCGGCGATCTACTCGGCGGTCGTGCTGTTCCTGGTGGCCGCCGCGGCGGTGTTCTCCTGGCTCTTGATCTACGGCAAGGTGCCGCAGGCCATCGCGGCATGGATCCAGACCGTCGCCAAAGACCCGGTCACCTTCCTGCTGCTCGCGAACGCGATCCTGCTGGTGATCGGCACGGTGATCGACGGCATTCCCGGCCTGATCATGACGGTGCCGATCCTGCTGCCGATCGCCACCGAGATCTACGGCATCGACCCGCGCCACTTCGGCGTGGTGGTGGTGGTGAACCTCGTGCTGGGGCTGATGACGCCGCCCGTCGGCCTGAGCTTCTTCGTCGCCGCCGCGGTCACCGGCGCCAAGCCCGGAAAGATGTTCATCGTCACGCTGCCCTTCTTCCTCATCTGCTGCGTGGCGCTGGTGCTGTTGTCGATCTTCCCGAGCCTGTCGCTCGGTCTTCTCAAGTAGGCCTCTTTTCTTCCCCCCAACCGGAGCATTGCATGTCCCTCTCACGCCGACACTTCGTCCAGGCTGCGGCCGGCACCGCCGCCTCGTCCCTTCTCTTCAGTACGCCGTCGCGCGCGGCCGCGGCCAAGGATTTCCGACTCGGCCTCATCACGCCGGCGGGCCATTCGTGGAACCGCGCGGCGCTGGGCTTCGGCGAGGCGCTGAAGAAGGCCACCGACGGCCGCCTGAGCGCCACGGTGTTCCACTCGGGCCAGCTGGGCAACGAGTCGGCCATGATGCAGCAGCTGCAATCGGGCGCGCTGGACATGGGCTGGATCCAGGCGGCCGAGCTGGGCTCGCGCGTCGCGAGCGTGGCAGCCATCAATGCGCCCTACCTGGTGCGTTCGACCACCAACGTCGCCACGCTGGTGCGCACGCCGGCCGCGCTGAAGCTGCTCGAGGTGCTGCCGCGCGAAACCGGGACCATCGGCCTGGGCTGGGGCATCACCGGCATGCGCGTGGTGTTCTCGACCAAGAACATCTCGACCCCGACTGAGCTCAAGGGCCTGAAGCTGCGCATCAACCCGACGCCGGTGTACCGCGACTTCTATCAGTTGCTGGGCGCGGCGCCGACGCCCATTCCCACGCCCGCCGTGTTCGATGCCATGTCCAACGGCCAGGTGGACGGCCTCGAGGCCGACATCGAGTTCTCGTGGAACCAGCGCTTCGACCGGGTGTCGAAGGTGCTGCTTCCGATGAACGCGCTCTTCATGCCCTTCGCGCCGCTGGTGTCGGGCCGGATCTGGCAGACGCTGGATGCGAAGGACAAGGAGCTGATCCGCGACCTGATCAAGCAATCGCTCGACGCGCAGATCAAGGACATCGTGACCACGGAGCTCGGGCTGATCGACAAGTTCAAGGCGAGCGGCATCGCCTTCAAGAGCGACAGCGGCTTCGACCCTGCGCCGGTCATCCGGGAGTTCGACAAGCTCTGGTTGCCCAAGGCGCCGCAGATCGCCGAACTGCGCAAGATCGGCGCCGCACTGTAAGCCAGGCCCCCTTCGCCACCCGGTCGCTGCCGATGGGAGAATGCGACCGCCTTTCCGACCCCAGCCTCAGCCCTCCACGATGCCCGTTGCAGCCACGTCTTTCCCAAGTGCCGCCGCCCCGCGGCGCGCCGCCGACATCGCCTACGACGCGATAGAGGCGTTGATATGCACGCTGCAACTCGAACCCGGCAGCCAGGTGGTCGAGGCCGAGATCGCCGAACGTACCGGGCTCGGCCGCACGCCGGTGCGGGAGGCGCTGCTGCGCATGAGCTCGATCGGCCTGATCGTGCAGCAGCCGCGGCGCGGCCTGCTGGTCTCCAGCATCGACCTGGCCGACCATCTCGATGTGCTGCAGACGCGGCGCGTGCTGGAAATACTCATCGCCTGCTGCTCGGCACGCCGGGCCACCGCCGCGCAGCGCAAGGAAATCCTGCGTTGCGCCGAAAAGATGGTCAAGGCAGCCGCACGCGGCCACCTGGACGACTACATGCAGGCCGACCACGAGCTCGACCGCGTGAATCACCAGGCCAGCCAGAACCACTCCGCCGTCAAGAGCGTGGCGCCGCTGATCGTGCAGTGCCGCCGCTTCTGGTACGCCTACCAGCACGAGGGCGAGATCGTCGAAGCCGCCAAGGCCCACATGGAACTCGCCCAGGGCATCGCCACCGGCGACGAGGCGGCAGCCGTCGCGGGCGCGAACAGGCTGCTCGACTACCTGGAACGCTTCGCCCGCAGGGTGATCGACAACTAGGTTTTTTCGCCGATGGCCGGCGTGGGCACGGCAGCGGCCTGCGCCGCGGCGAGGCCCTTGTTCAGGCGCTGGCGGATCACCAGGCCGACGATGCCCAGCAGCAAGGCAATCAGGCCGAGGACCAGCGTCACCTTGTCGCTGGCCATCGTGGCGGCCACCTTGTCCTTCGATTCCATGATCTTCTGGACGTCGGCGAGGGAGACCACGGTGCGGCCCTTGTGCTTGATCTCGTAGACCATGTTGTTGTCCGACGGATCGAGCCTGACCTCGATGGCCTCGTCGATCAGCGGTTCGAGCTTGCTGCGCCCGACCGCGTTGTCGACGCGCCATTTCTCGGTGCCGCCGTTGGCCAGCTTGGCATCGAGCACGAAGTAGCGGCGGGTCGTCGTGCCGCCGCGGCGGCGCTTGGACGTTTCGGTGACCTCGCTGCCGCCGGTGATCGAGCCGCTGCGCACGACCAGGTCTTCGACCGCGGTGCCGTGCGTGTCGGCGGAGGCCTTCCACTGCGCATAGCCGGCCCACCCGAGGATGCCGATGCCGAACAGCAGCGCGAGCCAAGCCTTGCCGGTGACCTGATAGAGCCATTCACTCATGTTGTTCGCCTTTCTTGCGAGTTGAAAAAACCGGCCGATGTTAAGGCGAGTCGATGACAAATTGGCTATCAAATCCATAGCGACAAACGCATATCTGGCGCGGCTTACGAAGGTATTAGCCTGAAAGAATTCGTCATGGACCCGATGCCGGACGTCGCTTGATGCGATGGGCACGCTGTGGCAATCTGCACCGCCGCCCAAGGAGGTCCGCATGCCCAGCATCACCCTCATCGTCAATGGCGCCTCGAAAAGCATCGAGGCCTGGGATCCGGACATGCCGCTGCTCTACGCGCTGCGCAACGACCTGGGCCTGCATGCGGCCAAGTTCGGCTGCGGGCTCGCGCAGTGCGGCGCCTGCACCGTGCTGCTCGACGACATGCCTGTGCGCTCGTGCAGCATTCGCATCGCCGATGCGGCCGGGCGCCGCGTCGTCACGGCCGAAGGGCTGGGTTCGCCCGAGAAGCCGCACGCCGTGCAGGCTGCCTTCATCGCCGAGCAGGCCGCGCAGTGCGGCTACTGCACCAACGGCATGGTGATGACGGCCGTCGCGCTGCTGCGCGCCGTGCCGCGGCCGAGCCGCGACGAGGCCAAGCAGGCGCTCGCCGGCAACCTCTGCCGCTGCGGCTCGCACGAGCGGGTGTTGCGCGCCGTGCAGCGCGCTGCCGATTCAGGGAGGGCCTGAGCATGGAGACGCTCATGCTGACACGCCGCGCCCTGCTCGAAGCCGGCGCACTGGTCGTGGGCTGCGGGCTCGTGCCCATTCAGCCCGCGCATGCACAGCCGATCGCCGGCGCGCAACGCTCGCTCGCGCTCGGCGAGGTCGATTCCTTCCTGGCGCTGCGTGCCGACGGCACCGTGGTCGTCTACTCGGGCAAGGTCGACCTCGGCACCGGCCACCGCATCGCAATGCGGCAGATGGTAGGCGAGGAACTCGGCGTGGGTGTCGAGCGCATCGAGCTCATCGAGGGCGACACGGCGCTAACGCCCAACCAGGGGCCCACGGCCGGCAGCACCGGCGTGATGCGCGGCGGCGTCGAGCTGCGCCAGGCCGCGGCGACGGCGCGCGAGGCGCTGATTGCGGCGGCGGCACAGCAGCTGCAACTGCCGCCCGATCAGCTCACGCTCGCCGACGGCGCGGTGCGCGCGGCCGACGGCCGCAGCATCGGCTGCTCCGTCCTCCTGGGCGGCCGCGGCTTCGAGCTGAAGATGAATCCGAAGGCACCGCTCAAGCGGCCTTCGCAGTACGTGCTGGTGGGCCGCTCGCTGCCGCGGCCCGACGTGCCGGCCAAGGTGACCGGCCGCCATGTCTACGTGCACGACCACGTGGTGCCCGGCATGCTGCACGGCCGCGTGCTGCGGCCGCCGGCGGTGGGCGCGAAGCTGTTGTCGGTCAACGAGGCTCCGGTGGCTCGGCTGCCCGGCGTGCGCGTGGTGCGCATCGCCGATTTCGTCGGCGTCGTGAGCCCCGACGAATGGGCCGCGGTGCGCGCGGCGCGCGAACTCGAGCTGCGATGGAGCGACAGCGCGCCGCTGATCGGCCACGCGGCGCTGGTCGACTGGGCCCGCAGCGGCCCCTTCGTGGCCGAGGAAGTCATCGCGTCGAAGGGCGACGCGCAACGCCTGGCCGGCCTGCGCGATGCGGCGGACGTGCTGCGCGCGAGCTATGCGTGGCCGATCCAGTCGCACGGCTCGATCGGCCCCTCGTGCGCCGTGGCCGACGTGCGCCCCGACGGCGGCACGGTGTGGACGGCGTCGCAGGCCAGCCATCGCTTCCTCAACGTCTTCGCGGCACTGGTCGAGCTGCCGCGCGACAAGCTGCGCGTGGTCTACCTCGACGGCGCCGGCTGCTACGGCATGAACGGGCACGACGACGCGGCGGCCGATGCGGTGCTGCTGTCGAAGGCGGTCGGCCGGCCGGTGCGCGTGCAGTGGAGCCGCGAGGACGAGCTGGGCTGGGACCCGAAGGGCCCGCCGCAGCTGCTCGACATGAAGGCCACGCTGACGCCGGAGGGCCGCATCGACGCCTGGGAAACCGACATGTGGGTGCCGCGCGCCACGGCCAACCTCGAATGGATACCGCTGCTGTCGCCGCTCGCGGCCGGCCTGCGCCAGCCGGTGGGCCAGTCCGTCGGGCTGGTGTCGCAGAACGGCGATCCGCCCTACGGCGCGAACGCGGTCAAGGTCACGGCACACTGGCTGGGGCCGGCGCCGCTCAGGCCTTCCAACATCCGCGCGCCGGGCAAGGTCGCGAACTGCTTCGCGGTCGAGAGCTTCGTCGACGAACTGGCGGCGAAGGCGCGCATGGACCCGCTGGCCTTCCGCCTGCGCGACACCGCGAACCCGCGCGGCGCCGAGGTGATCCGGCGCGCGGGCCGGATGATCGGCTGGCAGGCCCGGCCCTCGCCTGCCGCCACGCGCGGCGGCGGCATCGCGAGGGGCCGCGGCATGGCCTATATCCACTACAAGAACAACGAGACCTATGTCGCCATCGCGATGGAGGTCGAGGTCGATCGCAAGAACGGCGAGATCGCGGTGCGCCGGGTCTGCTGCGCCCACGACTGCGGGCTGATGATCAACCCCGACGCCGTGCGCGCCCAGGTCGAGGGCAACATCCTGCAGACGCTCTCGCGCACGCTGCACGAGGAGACCACCTTCGACCGCTCGCGCGTCACCAGCGTCGACTGGGTCAGCTACCCGCTGCTGAACTTCACCGAAGTGCCGCGGCTGGAGATCGAACTGATCGACCGGCGCGAAGAGCCACCGCTGGGTGCCGGCGAAGCGGCTTCCAGCCCGGTGCCAGCGGCGCTGGCCAACGCGGTGTTCGACGCCACCGGCGTGCGGCTGCGCAGCGTGCCCTTTACCAGTGCGAAGCTGAAGGCGCTGCTGGCCTAGGCTTCGGCACGCGCGCCCAGCCCCAGGTAGGTGTCGATGATGCGGCGGTCGTGCAGCAGCTCCTTGGCCGGTCCCTGCAGCGCGACCGCGCCCATTTCGAGCACGTAGGCACGGTCCGCCACCTGCAGCGCGGCGCGGGCATTCTGCTCCACCAGCAGCACCGAGACGCCATGCTGGCGCAGCGAGGACACCACCTGCAGCACCTCGCGCACGATCAGCGGCGCGAGGCCGAGCGAGGGCTCGTCGAGCATCAGCAGGCGCGGCCGCGCCATCAGCGCGCGGCCGATCGCGAGCATCTGCCGCTCGCCGCCGGACAGCGTGGACGCGAGCTGCGCGCGACGCTCCTGCAGGCGCGGGAAGATGCCGAAGACCTCCGTCATGCGCTGGCGCTGGTCGCGCTCGCCGCGCCACCAGCGCGAGAAGCCGCCCAGGAGCAGGTTGTCCTCGACCGACATCTCGCCGAAGAGCTCGCGCTTTTCCGGCACCAGGCCTACGCCGCGCGCCACCATCGCTTCCACGCTGGTGCGCGCCATGCGCTCGCCGTCGAGCAGCACGCCGCCGCGCGAAGGAAGCAAGCCCATCGCGGCGCACAGCAGCGTGGTCTTGCCCGCGCCGTTGGGCCCGATCACCGTGACGATCTCGCCCGCGTCGACGCGCAGGTTGATGTGGTGCACGGCTTCCACCGCGCCGTAGGAGACGCAGAAGTCTTCGAGTTGGAGAAGTGCCTTGCTCATGCCACCTGCTCCATCAGCTTTTGCTCCGCCGGCTCGTCGACGCCACCGAGATAGGCGTCCAGCACCTTCGGATCGGCCTGCACTTCGAGCGGCGTTCCGCGTGCGATGACGGCGCCGAACTCCAGCACGGTCACGCGGTCGGCCAGGTTCATGACGAACTCCATGTCGTGCTCGACCACCAGGATCGCCAGACCCTCGGCGCGCAGCTGGTCGAGCAGGGTGGCGAGCGCGCGCTTTTCCAGGTGGCGCAGGCCCGCGGCCGGCTCGTCGAGCAGCAGCACCGCGGGATGGCCCGCCAATGCGCGTGCGATCTCGATCACGCGCTGCTGGCCCAGCGCCAGCGAGCCCGCCGGCACTTCCACGAACTCGCCGAGCCCGCAGCGCTCGAGCTGGCGCCGCGCCTGCGCGAGCAAGGCGGCCTCTTCCGCGCGATCCAGACGCAGCATGGAGGCGATCCATCCGCGCCGCCCGCGGCGGTGCGCGCCGAGCGCGACGTTCTCGATCACCCGGCGCTGGCCCAGCAGACGCACGTGCTGGAAGGTCCGACCCAGGCCCAGCGCGGCGAAGGCGCGCGAGGGCTGGCCGGTCATCGGCCGGTCCATCAGCCGCACCTCGCCCGAGGTGGGATCGTCCACGCCCGAAATCATGTTGAAGAAGGTGCTCTTGCCGGCGCCGTTGGGACCGATCAGCGCGTGGATCTCGCCCGCCTTCACATCCATGCTGACCGCGTCGTTGGCGACCAGGCCGCCGAAGCGCTTGGTCACGGCGTCGGCCTGCAGCACGACCTGCCCGCGCGGGGGCAAGGTGGCCTCGGGCAACGTGAGGGTCTGGCGCGGAGCACGCGGCTTCACCGGCTTCAGGAAGCGCCCGCCCAGGCGCGCCACGGTCGGCCACAGGCCGTCGGCAAAGCGCTGCAGCACCACCAGCATCAGGAGGCCGAACACGATCACCTCGAAGTTGCCGCTGGAGCCCAGCAGGCGCGGCAGGATGTCCTGCAGCTGCTCTTTCAACAAGGTGATCAGCGCGGCGCCGAGCACCGCGCCCCAGAGATGGCCGGCGCCCCCGACCACCGCCATGAAGAGGTACTCGATGCCGATGTTGAGGTTGAAGGGCGTGGGGTTGATGAAGCGCTGCATGTGCGCATAGAGCCAGCCCGACACCGCCGCCAGCAGCGCTGCCAGCACGAAGACCTTGATGCGGTAGCGCGCGGTGTCCACGCCCATCGATTCGGCCATGACGCGGCCACCCTTCAGCGCGCGGATGGCACGGCCCTCGCGCGAATCCAGCAGGTTGTGCAACGCCCACAGCGCGAGCAGCAGCACGCCCCAGATCACCAGGCCCAACGAACGCGGCGATGCGAAGGACAGGCCGGCCACCACGATCGGCGGCACGCCGGCCACGCCGGTGTGGCCGCCCAGGAATTCCAGGTTGCCGAACAGGAAGTAGAAGCTCAGGCCCCAGGCGATGGTGCACAGCGGCAAGTAGTGCCCGGAAAGGCGCAGCGTGATCGCGCCCAGCCCCCAGGCCACGAAGAAGGTCACGAGGATGCCGAACAGGAGCCCGATCCACGGCAGCAGCGCGGGGCTCACGACCGTGCCGATCGCGGCGGCGACCGCGGGCGAGGTGCAGACCCAGGCGGTCGCGTAGGCGCCGGTGCCGACGAAGGCGGCCTGGCCGAAGGAAGTCATGCCGCCCACGCCGGTCAGCATCACGAGGCCGGCCGCGACCAGCGCGTAGAGGCCGATGTAGCTGAGCACGGTGACCGAAAAGTCCGGCAGGAAACCCCACACCGCCGCGAGCAGGACGACGAAGGCGATGGCCATATGCCGGCGCGTCATTCCTCGTCCTCCACATGGCGGCTGCTCAGCGAGCGCCACCAGAGCACCGGGATGATCAGCGTGAAGACGAAGACCTCCTTGAAGGCGCTGGCCCAGAAGGAGGAGAAGGCCTCGAGCTGGCCCACGATCAGCGCGCCCACCAGCGCCAGCGGATAGCTGGCCAGGCCGCCGACGATGGCAGCCACGAAGCCCTTGAGGCCGATCAGGAAGCCGGTGTCGTAGTAGATGGTGGTCAGCGGCGCGATCAGGAGGCCCGAGACCGCGCCGATCGCCGCCGCCAGCGCGAAGCTCAGGTCACCCGAGAGGCCGGTGGGAATGCCCATCAGCCGCGCGCCGACGCGGTTGATCGCGGTGGCGCGCAGCGCCTTGCCGACGATCGAGCGTTCGAAGAAAAGAAACATCAGCACCACCAGCGCGGCGGTGACCGCGACCACCACCAGCGATTGGCCCGTCAACGCCACGCCGCCGAGGTCGAGCCGCAGGTCCGAGAAGGCCGGCGTGCGCGAACCCTCGGCGCCGAAGAAGAGCAGGCCCAGGCCGACCAGCACACCGTGCAGCGCCACCGATACGATCAAGAGCGTGAGCACGGTGGCATCGGCCAGTGGCCGGTAGGCCAGCCGATAGAGCAGCGGGCCGAGCGGCACGATCACCGCGAGCGCCGTCAACGTCTGCATCACCAGCGATTCCGGGCGCAGCAGCAGCACCAGCGCGCAAGCCACCAGCGGCAGCACCACGCACCAGGCGAGGGTCGAAGCCCAGTCGACCGCGGCACCCCGCTTCCATCGCCACAGCTCCACCACCAGCGCCATCGCGGCCAGCGCCACCAGCAGCCACAGCGTGGCCGGCACGCGGCCGGCCTGCAAGGCAACCACCGACAGGGCGCTGAAGGCGACGAACTCGCCCTGGGGAATGAAGATGACGCGGGTGACCGAGAACACGAGCACCAGCGCCAGCGCCATGAGCCCGTAGATCGCCCCGTTCACGATACCGTCCTGCCCCAGTATCAGGGCGATTTGCATGTCCATGCATCCACTCCGGCGTGGCGCACGCAGGCCCCCGGCCCGCGTACGCGCTCGCACGCACGCTCCGGTTGAAGGTCAGTCTTGAGGCTGGTATTTCCAGGTACCGTTCTCGATCTTGACCATCACGCGCGCGCGCTGGTCCAGACCCAGATGGTCCGTGGGCGACATGGTGAAGATGCCATGGGCGCCGGGAACGTCCTTCACCGACTCGAGCGCGTCGCGCAAGGCGGCGCGGAAAGCCGGCGTGCCGGGCTGCGCCTTCTTGAGCGCGGCCGGAATCGCGGCGCTCATCAACAGGCCTGCATCCCAGGCGTGGCCGCCGAAGGTCGAGACGCTGCCCTTGCCGTTGGCCGCCTCGTAGGCATTGACGTAGGCCAGCGCCGACTTCTTCAGCGGATGCGAATCGGGCAGTTGCGCCGCCACCAGCATCGGGCCGGAGGGCAGCAGCGTGCCTTCGACGTCCTTGCCGCCGACGCGCAGGAAGTCGGCGTTCGCGACGCCGTGGGTCTGGTAGATCTTGCCGGCATAGCCGCGCTCCTTGAGCGTCTTCTGCGGCAGCGCGGCCGGCGTGCCGGAGCCGGCGATCAGCACCGCATCGGGCTTGGCAGAGATCAGCTTCAGCGTCTGGCCCGTGACCGAGGTGTCGCTGCGCGCGTAGCGCTCGTTCGCCGTCACCTGCAGCTTCTTGAGCGCGGCGGCCTTGCCGAACTCCTGGAACCAGCCTTCGCCGTAGGCGTCGGAGAAGCCGATGAAGCCGACCGTCTTGACGCCGTTGGCCGCCATGTGCTCGGCGATGGCGAGCGACATCATGATGTCGTTCTGCGGCGTCTTGAAGACCCACTTGCGCTTCTCGTCCACGGGCTCGACGATGCGCGCCGAGGCCGCCATCGAGATCATCGGCACCTTCTCCTCGGCCACCACGTCGATCATGGCCAGCGAGTTGGGCGTGACGGTCGATCCGATCACGATGTCGACCTTGTTCTCGCTGATCAGCTTGCGCGTGTTCGACACCGCCGCGGTGGTGTCGGATGCGTCGTCGAGCACGATGTAGTTGATCTTCTGGCCGCCGATGGTCTTGGGCATCAGGCCGATGGTGTTCTTCTCGGGGATGCCGAGCGAAGCGGCCGGGCCCGTCGCCGACAGCGTGACGCCGACGTTGACGTCGGCCTGCGCGGCAAAGGCCATGGCGCACAGGAGCGCCACGCCGAGGCGGGTGAATGATTTCATGAAGGTCTCCGTTGGTTAAAAGGTTGCGGCCGCTTCAGCGTTCGTCGAAGGACAACACCACGCGCTCGGTCAAGGGATGCGCCTGGCAGGTCAGGATGAAGCCGCCCGCCACCTCATTCTTGTCGAGCGCGAAGTTGCGCTCCATCCGCACTTCCCCTTCCAGCAGCTTGGCACGGCAGGTGCCGCACACGCCCGAAGTGCATGAATACGGCACCTCCAGGCCCGCCGAAGAGGCGGCGTCGAGGATACTCGGCTGGCCCTTGGCGAACGGGATTTCGCGGCTGAGTCCGTCGCGCACGATGGTGATGCGCGCCTGCTCGGCATCGCCGGGCTGCGCCTCGTGCACCACGGCGCCGACCGGCCCGGCGGGTTGGGCGATGCCGAAGCGCTCGATATGGATGCGCTCCTCGGGCACGCCGGCCGCGAGCAGTGCCGCCTCGGCCTCGTCGTTCATCTGGAAGGGCCCGCAGATGTAGACGTGGTCGATCTGCCCGGCGGGCACCAGGCCTTCGAGGAACTCGGCGATCTTCTCGCGGTTCATCACGCCCATGTTGATCGGCACGTCGGTGTGCTCGTCGGAGAACACGTGCTGCAGCGCGACCCGCGTCATGTAGCGGTTCTTGAGGTCCTCGATCTCCTCCTTGAACATCGTGGACTTGAGTGAACGGTTGCCGTAGATCAGCGTGAAGCGGGCGAAGGGCTCGCGCGCCAGCACGGTCTTCATGATCGAGAGGATGGGCGTGATGCCGCTGCCGCCCGCGATGCCCACGTGGTGGCGGTGGGCCTCGGGCTCGATCGGCACGAAGAAGCGCCCCTCCGGCGCCATGACCTGCAGCGTGTCGCCCGGCTGGAGCGCGCTGTTGATCCAGTTGGAGAAGGTGCCGCCCTGTACCTTGCGCACGCCGACGCGCAGCTCGCCGTCGTCGACGCCGGCGCAGATCGAATAGGAGCGCCGCAGGTCCTGGCCGTCGATCTCCTTGCGCAGCGTGAGGTACTGGCCCTGCGTGAAGCCGAAGACCTCGCGCAATTCCTCCGGCACGTCGAAGGAGACGATCACGGCCTCGGAGGTGTCGGGCTCGATCCTGCGCACGCGCAGGGGGTGGAAGATGACGCTCATATCGGCTTGAAGTGTTCGAACGGTTCCCGGCAGGCAAGGCAGCGATAGAGCGACTTGCAGGCGGTGGCGCCGAAGGCAGACAGGCGCTCGGTGTGCCGGCTGCCGCAGCGCGGGCAGGCAACGGCCGCGCCGGTCCCGCGTCCGAAGATGCGGATCGGGACGGCATCGCCCGGCGCCACCGGTCCGGGCGGTGCAATGCCGTATTCGGAGAGCTTGCGCCGGCCTTCCGCGCTGATCCAGTCGGTGGTCCAGGCCGGCGCGCGCTGCAGCGTGACATGGGCCGGACCGAGGCCTGCTTTCTCGATGGCTTCGAGCACGTCGCGCTCGATCACTTCGGTGGCGGGGCAGCCGGAGTAGGTCGGCGTCAGCACGACTTCGAGTGCATCGCCCCGCTCGATCACGTCGCGCACGATGCCGAGATCGCACACCGAAAGGGCCGGCACTTCGGGATCGAGCACGGTGGCGAGCACCTCCCGCGCCTGCTCGCAACGCGTCGGGGCGAAGGCGGCAACATTCACCATACACCCCCCGGATAAGCGCGCTGCAGATGCTGCATCTCGGCCAGGATGTAGCCCATGTGCTCGCTGTGCACGCCGTGCTTGCCGGTACTCAGGAAGGCCGACTCGGCCGGCGGCACGAGCAAGGCCTCGTCGAGCACGGCGCCCATCTCGGCGAACCAGGCTTCGCGCAACACCGCCCACGCCGGGCCCAGGCCGCTGGCGCTGGCTTCCTCGTCCACGGCGTCCGAGGCGAACAGTTCGGGCACGAAGCGCCACAGCTCCTTCAGCGCAGCCTCCATGCGCGCATGCGATTCGTCCGTGCCGTCGCCCAGGCGCACCACCCAGTCGGCCGAATGCTGCTGGTGGTAGCGCGCTTCCTTGATCGCCTTGCCCGCGATGGCGGCGACCTCCTCGTCGCTCGACGATGCCAGGCGCTCCCACAGCAGCTTGAGCAGCGTCGCGACCATCGCGTTGCGCAGCACGCTGAAGGCGAAGTCGCCGCGCGGCAGCTCGACCAGCGTGAGATTGAAATAGTCGCGCTCGTCGCGCAGGAAGGCGAGCTGGTCTTCGTCATGCGCGCGGCCTTCGATCTGGCCGGCCCGGGTGAGCAGCGCACGCGCCTGGCCTACGAGATCGAGCGCCATGTTGCTCATGGCGATGTCTTCTTCGAGCGCCGGCGCGTGGCCGCACCACTCGCCAAGGCGTTGGGCCAGGATCAGGCAGGTGTCGGCGATGCGCAGCAGGTACTGCACGGCGGGGCTGCGGTCGAGTTCGATGGATGCTTGCATGGGGCCTCAGTTCACATGTGGTCGACGGACTTGGGCAGCACGTAGAAGGTGGGATGGCGGTAGACCTTGTCTTCCGCCGGATCGAAGAACATGTCCTTGTCGCCCGGATCGCTGGCCACGATCTGGTCGGAGCGCACCACCCACACGCTCACGCCTTCCTGGCGCCGGGTGTAGACGTCGCGCGCCATCTGCAGCGCCATCTTGGGGTCGGGTGCGTGCAGGCTGCCGCAATGCTTGTGGTCCAGGCCCGCCTTGCTGCGCACGAACACTTCCCACAGCGGCCACTCTTGATCGGTCGTCATGCGGCCTCCTTCAGGTGATTCTGTTTTCGCGCATGCGCCAGCGCCGCTTCGCGCACCCAGGCGCCCTCTTCCCAGGCCTTCACGCGGGCGCCGAGGCGCTCGCGGTTGCACGGGCCGTCGCCGCCGATCACGCGCCAGAACTCGTTCCAGTCGATCGGCCCATGGTCGTGCGCCTGGCGCTCCTCGTTCCACTTGAGATCGGGGTCGGGCAAGGTCACGCCGAGCACCTTGGCCTGTTCGACCGCGGCATCAATGAACTTCTGGCGCAGGTCGTCGTTGGAGAAACGCTTGATGCCCCAGCGCATCGATTGCGCACTGTTGGGCGACTGCTCGTCGGGCGGGCCGAACATCATCACGGACGGCCACCACCAGCGGTTCACCGCGTCCTGCACCATGGCCTTCTGCGCCTCGGTGCCGTGCTGCATCATCGTGAGCAGCGCCTCGTAGCCCTGGCGCTGGTGAAAGCTCTCCTCGCGGCAGATGCGGATCATCGCGCGCGCATAGGGCGCGTAGGAGCAGCGACAGATCGGCACCTGGTTCATGATCGCCGCGCCGTCGACCAGCCAGCCGATGGTGCCCATGTCGGCCCAGGTCAGCGTGGGGTAGTTGAAGATCGAGCTGTACTTGGCCTTTCCCGTGTGCAGCGCATCGAGCATCTGGTCGCGGCTGGTGCCGAGCGTCTCGGCCGCGGCATAGAGGTACAGGCCGTGGCCGCCCTCGTCCTGCACCTTGGCCAAGAGGATGGCCTTGCGCTTGAGCGTGGGCGCGCGGCTGATCCAGTTGCCTTCGGGCAGCATGCCGACGATCTCGGAATGCGCATGCTGGCTGATCTGGCGCACCAGCGTCTTGCGGTAGTGCTCGGGCATCCAGTCCTTGGCCTCGATGAAGCCGCCGGCATCGATGCGTTCGTCGAAGCGCTGCTCGAGAACCATTTCCTCCGCCGACCGGACGACCTTCTTGCCGTCGCCGGATTCCTTGCCCATGGTGTCCATGGCTTGGGTGTACATGACGCTTTCCTTTCAGGTCTTGGGGCGCTCGTCGACCACGCGCCGGGCCTTGCCGGTCAGCGTGCGTTCGATCGAGTCGGGGCGTTTCACCAGCACGGTGGTCGAGATGCCGACCATGGTCTTCACGCGCTGCTGCACCCATTGCGCGATCTGCTCGCGTTCGGCGTCGCCGAGGTCGCCGGCGCCGGCCTGCACTTCGCAATGCAGCTCCACGCTGTCGAGATGGCCCTCGCGCCCGACCTTGATCAGGTACTGGCCCGAGAGCTTCTCGTGCGCGAGCACGATCTCCTCGATCTGCGTCGGGAACACGTTGACGCCGCGGATGATCAGCATGTCGTCGCTGCGCCCGACGATCTTTCCCATGCGGCGGAAGCTGCGCGAGGTGGGCGGCAAGAGGCGCGTGAGGTCGCGCGTGCGGTAGCGCACGATGGGCAGCGCTTCCTTGGTCAGCGAGGTGAAGACGAGCTCGCCCTCTTCGCCGTCCGGCAGCACCTTGCCGGTCTCGGGATCGATGATCTCGGGATAGAAATGGTCTTCCCAGACCACGGGCCCGTCCTTGCTCTCGATGCACTCGCTGGCGACGCCGGGACCCATCACTTCCGAGAGGCCGTAGATGTCGACCGCGTCCATGCCGCCCTTGGCCTCGATCTCGCGGCGCATCGCCTCGGTCCATGGTTCGGCGCCGAAGATGCCGACCTTGAGCGAGTTCTCGCGCGGGTCCAGCCCCTGGCGCTGAAACTCCTCGATGATCACCTGCATGTAGCTGGGCGTGACCATGATGATGTCGGGCCGAAGGTCGCGGATCAGCTGCACTTGCTTCTCGGTCTGGCCGCCCGACATCGGGATCACGGTGCAGCCCGCGCGCTCGGCGCCGTAGTGCGCGCCCAGTCCGCCGGTGAAGAGGCCGTAGCCGTAGGCCACGTGCACGATGTCGCCGGGCCGTCCGCCCGCCGCGCGGATCGAGCGCGCCACCAGGTCGGCCCAGTTGTCGATGTCCTTCAAGGTGTAGCCCACCACCGTCGGCTTGCCGGTGGTGCCGGAAGACGCATGGATGCGCGCGACCTGTTCTCGCGGCACGGCGAAGAGGCCGAAGGGGTAGTTGTCGCGCAAGTCCTTCTTGACGGTGAACGGAAACTTCGCGAGGTCGCTCAATTGCTTGAGGTCGCCGGGGTGCACGCCTTTTTCATCGAAGGCCTTGCGGTAGTGCGGCACCTTGTCGTAGGCGCGCTGCAGGCTGGACTGCAGGCGCTGCAGCTGCAGCGCGGCGATCTCGTCGCGACTGGCCTTCTCGATCGCCTCGAGGTCGCCGGGTGCCGGGCGTTGAACGGGCATGGGGGTGTCTCCTTCTCTTCAAGCCGCAACGACGGGCTTGCCTTTGATCGTGTAGGAGCGTCCGCGGAACACCGCGATCCGCTCGCCGCGCTGATTCAGGACCTCGGTGTCGTAGACGCCCATGCGGCCCGCCTTCGACACTTCGACGCAGCGCGCAACCAGCCGGTCGCCGTGGCGCGCCGGCGCGACGAAATCGATGCCGAAGCCCGAGGCGACGGTCACCTCGTTGTAGGAGTTGCAGGCATAGGCGAAGGCCGAATCGGCCAGGGTCGAGATGAAGCCGCCGTGGCAGATGTCGTGGCCGTTGAGCATGTCTTCGCGCACGGTCATGGCGATGTCGGCGCGGCCTGGCCCGATGGCCTCGACCTCCATGCCGAGGCCGCGCACGGCGCGGTCGTTGGCGAACATGGCATCGCGCACGCGTTCGGCGGTGTGTTGGGGATGGGTCTCGCTCATCGACGGAACTCCTCAGCGGTCGGTGAAGCGCGGCGGGCGCTTGGCGCGGAAGGCTTCGACGCCCTCGCGGTAGTCGTTGGCGGCACCGAGGCCGCCTTGCAGCCTGGCTTCCATCGCGAGCGCGGACTCCAGATCGAGCTGCTGCGCATCGGCCAGCGCCTGGCGCGTGGCGACCAATGCGGCAATCGGCATGTCGGCCAGGCGCGTGGCCAGGGTCTCGACCGTGAGCGCCAGCTCGGCGTCTTCCACGCACTTCCAGATCAGGCCCATCTGGGCGGCCTCGGCGGCCGGCAGTTTCTCGCCCAGCAGGGCGAGGCCGAGCGCACGCGCTTGGCCCACGAGCCGCGGCAGCAGCCAGCTGCCGCCGGTGTCGGGCACCAGCCCGATCTTGGTAAAGGCCTGGATGAAGCTCGCGGAGCGCCCGGCCACGACGAGATCGCAGGCCAGCGCGAGGTTGGCGCCCGCACCGGCTGCGACGCCGTGGACCTCGGCGATCACCGGCACCGGCATCGAGCGCAGGCGCAGCACCAGCGGTGCGTAGAGCGATTCGATGACGTGGGCCAGGTCCTTGGGCGGCGCACCGGGCGTGTAGTCGGGCGCGACCATCGGGTCGGCCAGGTCCTGGCCGGCGCAGAAGGCACGCCCTGCGCCGCCGAGCACCACGCAGCGCACGGCACTGTCGGCCGCCGCCTCGTCGAGCGCCGCCATGAGCGCGGCATGCAGTTGGGAGTTGAAGCTGTTGAGCGCTTCCGGCCGGTTGAGCTGGAGCGTGCGCACGGCGCCAGACTGTGTGATGCGTACCAGGGGTTCGTCCATCGTGGTTCTGAGGTGTGAGGATTGATCGGCCAAAAGGGCGAGTTCAATAATTGACCGACCGTTCGGTTGATTATAGGATTCGCGGTCTTGCTGCCGCAAGCCTTGTCCTTTGGTACTAACCCTTAAGCCTAGCTCGCGGCACTCCTTTTTCCAACATCGCCGGAGACCTTCACCCATGACCACCCTGTTCGATCGCCATCGCACGCTGCTCGACGACGCCCTGCGCGCCCTCACCCACCGCGGCCATTGGTCCCCTTTTCCGGAAGCCCCTTCGCCCAAGGTCTATGGGGATAGCGCGCAGGCCGAGGGCCGCAACGCCGCGCTCGCGCTCTGCGGCAAGGACTACCCGCTGGACCAGCCCGGCGAACGCGCGCGCGTCGCCACCGAGCGTTCGCCCTTCGGCGCCACGCTCGACATCCGCTATCCCGAATGCGAAGGTGAAGCGCTGGTCGCCGCCGCGCTGGCGGCCGAGCCCGCCTGGCAGGCCATCGGCCCCGAAGGCCGCGTGGGCGTCGTGCTCGAAGCCTTGAAGCGCATCCATGCACGCAGCTTCGAGATCGCGCATGCCGTGATGCTGACCACAGGCCAGGGGCCGATGATGGCTTTCCAGGCCGGAGGCCCCCATGCCCAGGATCGCGCGCTCGAAGCCATCGCCACCGCCTGGAAAGCCATGGCCGACGTGCCGGCCGAGGCCACCTGGGAAAAGCCGCAGGGCAAGAACCCGCCCGCGGTGCTGAAGAAACGCTTCGAAGTCGTGGGCCGCGGCATCGCGCTGGTGATCGGCTGCGCGACCTTCCCGACCTGGAACACCTACCCCGGCCTCTTCGCGGCGCTGGCTACCGGCAACCCGGTGATCGTCAAGCCCCATCCCAACGCCGTGCTGCCTGCGGCCATCACGGTCAGCGTGCTGCGCGAGGTGCTGGCCGAAGAGGGGCTGGATCCGAACCTCGTGACGCTCGCGGTCAGCGCCGAACCGCAACTGGCGCAGATGCTGGCCACGCACCATGCGGTGGCCTCCATCGACTACACCGGCGGCAATGTCTTCGGCCGTTGGCTGCAGACGCATGCGACGCAGGCCCGCCTCTATGCCGAGATGGCCGGCGTGAACCTGCTCGTCATCGAATCGACCGATGCCTATGCCGCGATGCTGCGCAACCTCGCGCTGTCGCTCTCGCTCTACAGCGGCCAGATGTGCACCACCACGCAGAACCTGCTGGTGCCGGCTGAGGGCATCCGGACCGACCAGGGACACAAGAGCTTCGAACAGGTCGGCTCCGATCTCGCGCAGGCGATCGACCAACTGCTGGCCGATCCGAAGGTGGCGCTGACGGTGCTCGGCGCCATCGGCTCGCCCCAGACCCTCGAACGGCTGGACAAGGCCGCGAAGGTCGGCCGCACGGTGCTGGCCTCGCGCAAGCTCGAGCACCCCGAGTACCCGCAGGCCGAGGTGCGCACGCCGGCGATCGCCGCCTTGGGCGTGGACGATGCCGACATCTACGAGCAGGAGTGCTTCGGCCCGGTGTCCTATCTGGTGGCCGTGCCTTCGCGCGAGGCCGCGCTCGAAATCGCCGAGCGCAGCGTCCGCCGACATGGCGCCATGACCTTGGGTCTCTACTCCGACGACCCGGCGTACATCGACGACATGGTGAACGCCGCGCGGCGCGCACGCGTCGCGCTATCGATCAATCTCACCCAAAGCGTGATGGTCAACCAGTCGGCCGGCTTCTCCGACTTCCACGCCACCGGCGGCAATCCGTCGGCCAATGCGGCCTACACCACCCTCGCCTTCGTGGCCGACCGCTTCGTGGTCGTGCAGCACCGCCGCCACGCTTGATCAACCGGGAGCTGCCATGCCCTGCTACGCACTCGAAGGCGTCGTGCCGGTGGTCGACCCCAGCGCCTACGTCCATCCCACGGCCGTGCTGATCGGCGACGTGATCGTCGGCCCCGGCTGCTATGTCGGCCCCTGCGCGAGCCTGCGTGGCGACTTCGGCCGCATCCTGCTGGAGCGCGGCGCCAACGTGCAGGACAACTGCACGATCCACGGCTTCCCGGACCAGGACACGGTGGTCGAGGAAAACGGCCACATCGGCCACGGCGCCGTGCTCCACAGCTGCGTGGTGAAGCACGATGCGCTGGTGGGCATGAACGCGGTGGTGATGGACGAGGCCGAGATCGGCGCCTTCGCCTTCGTCGCCGCCTGCGCCTTCGTGCCGGCAGGCATGCGGGTGCCGGCGAAGAGCCTGGTGGCCGGCATTCCCGCCACGGTGCGGCGCGAGCTCGGCGACGACGAGATCGCGTGGAAGCGCGAAGGCACCGAGATCTACCAGGACCTCACGCGCCGCTGCCTGGACAGCCTGGTGGAGGCCGAGCCTTTGCGTGCGGTGGAGGCCGATCGGCCGCGGCTCAAGTCACCGGACGTGCGCTCGCTGATCGCGACCCGGCGCGGCTAGGCCTGCGAAATGACGGTCCGCTCGATCAGCCGGTCGTCGCCCAGCACGATCATCGCGAACAGCAGCTCTTCGAGGTTGTTGGCGAGCGAGGTCTTGCGCGCGAGCAAGGGCGTGGCCTTCGGATCGATCACCAGGAAGTCCGCCTCGCAGCCCGGCTGCAGGTTGCCGATGACGCCTTCGAGCCCCAGCGCGCGCGCCGCGCCTGCGGTGTGGCGCCACCAGAGCTGCGAAGGCGGGATGCTGATGCCCGGCTTGGTCTGGCCCTCGCGGCCCACGTAATAGGCGGCCATCATGGTCGAGAAGGGGCTGAAGCTGGTGCCGCCGCCGACGTCGCTGGCCAGGCCGTAGGCATAGCCGATGCGGTCGGCGCCCTCGAAGTCGAAGAAACCGCTGCCGAGGAACAAGTTGCTGGTCGGGCTCACGGCCGAAGCGGTGCCGGTGTCGCGCATCAGGCGCCGGTCGTCGTCGTCGAAGTGGATGCAGTGGGCGTAGACGGCGCGCTCGCGCATCAGGCCGAAGCCGGCATAGACGTCGAGGTAGGAGCGCGCGCCGGGGAACAGCTCGCGCGCCCACTTCACTTCGTCCTTGTTCTCGGCCACGTGCGAATGGATCCAGGTGTCCGGGTATTTCGCGGCCAGCTCGCCGGCGCCGCGCAGCTGGGCGTCGGTGCTGGTCGGCGCGAAGCGCGGCGTGATCGCATAGCCCAGGCGATCGACGTTGTGCCACTGGCGGATCAGCGACTCGGTGTCGATCAGGCTCTGTTCCGTCTGGTCGCGCACGCCGTCGGGCGAATGCCGGTCCTGCAGCACCTTGCCGGTGATCATGCGCAGCCGGCGGCGCTGCGCCGCCTCGAAGAAGGCCTGCACCGACTGCGGATGCGAGGTCGCGAAGGTCAGCGAGGTCGTGACGCCGTTGCGCAGCAGCTCGTCGAAGAAGACCTCGGCCACCTCCGCCGCGTGCGCCGGGTCGGCAAAGCGGCTCTCGGCCGGGAAGGTGTAGTTCTCGAGCCAGGGCAGAAGGCCTTCCGAGGGCGCGCCGATGATGTCGGTCTGCGGAAAGTGGACGTGCATGTCGACGAAGCCCGGCGCCAGGATGCGCCCCGGCCAGTGCGTGACGTCCACGCCCGGATGGCGGGCCGCCACCGACGCATGGGCGCCGGCGTCCAGCACGCGCTGGCGGCCGGCGGCATCGGGGCCGACCACCAACAGGCCGTCTTGATCGAAAACCGGCTGGCCGGCGGCATCGAATCGCAAAAGGGAGGCACGGTACGCTTGCATGGGCTGGGAGGGTAAGGCAGCGAAGCCGGTACGGAATGTGCGAGCGCATATGGAGGCTATATGACAGCCGCGCTCGGCAGTGGCACATCCTAGGGCCGCACCAGCCGCTCGAACATAATCCGCCTTCAATCCCAACAGGAACAGCGATGAATCCACGCGACGCCGACCGCCGCGCATGCAGGTATTGTCCCTAACATGAAAGTGCTTCTCATCGGGAACTACGTCCCCGACGGCCAGACCAGCATGCTGGCCTTCAAACGCATCCTGGAACGTGAACTCCCCCGCAACGGCTGCGAGCTGCGCGTGCTCACGCCGCCCCGGCGGGTGCAGCGGGTGCCGACCACTTCGCGCCTGTGGAAGTGGCTGGGCTACGTGGACAAGTTCATCCTGTTCATCCCCTCGATCGGGCGCCATCTGCGCTGGGCCGACGTGGTGCACGTGACCGACCACTCCAACGGCATGTACATCCCCTGGGTCAAGAAAAAGCCCAATGTCATCACCTGCCACGACGTGATCGCCGTGCAGGCCGCCAAGGGCATGGTCGAAGGCTGGAACGTGAGCTGGACCGGGCGGCTGTTCCAGCGGCTCATCGTCAAGGGGCTGGCGGCGGCCGATCTGGTCACCTGCGTATCGGATCTGACCCGGCGCGAGCTGCTGGCGCTGGGTCTCGCGCAGGAGCCCAGGGTCAGCGTGGTGCTCAACGGCTTGAACGACGATTTCCGGCCCGTGCCGCCCGAGGAGGCGCAGCCCCTCGTCGAAGGCCTCGGGATCTCGGTGCACGACAAGTACCTGATCCATGTCGGCTGGGACCTGGCGCGCAAGAACCGCCGCACGGTGCTCGAGGCCTTCATCGCGCTGCAGGAGCGCGCGGCCGCGAGCGGCGTCGAGGCGCCGGTGCGGCAGCTGCTGTTCGTCGGGCCCGAGCTGGTGCCGGAGATGGCCGAGCTGGCGCACAAGCGCGACGTGGCCGACCGCGTCAAGACAGTGCAAGGCGTCTCGCACGAGCAGCTGCGCGCCCTCTACGCCGGCGCGACGGCGCTGCTCTTCCCCTCGCTGCAGGAAGGCTTCGGCTGGCCGATCATCGAAGCCCAGGCCTGCGGCTGCCCGGTCTTCACTTCCGACCTCGCACCGATGAACGAGATCGGGGGGCCGGGCGCGGTCTACGTGAACCCCCACGATCCCGCCGCCATCGCGGCGGCCATCGAGCAGGCGGCGCCGCGCTTCGAAGAGATGCGCCGGCTCGGCATCGAAAACGCCACGCACTACAGCGCGGCGCAGATGGCATCGAACTACGTGGCGGCCTACCGGCGGGTGATCGAAGAGCGAAAGACCGCCCGGTGAAGAAGCTGCTGGCGCTGGCCGTGGTGTTCCTGCCCTGGGCGCTCAAGCGCCGGGTGCTGCGCCGCTTCTGGGGCTACCAGATCGCCGACGGCGCGCGCATCGGGATGTCCTATGTCTTTCCGGGGCAGCTGGTCATGGGCGAAGGGGCCTACATCGGCCACTTCAACGTTGCCATCCACCTGGGCCGGCTCGAATGCGGCGCGCATTCGGTGATCGACCGCTCCAACTGGATCACCGGCCATCCGCCGAAAGGCGCCCACTTCACCCATCGCGCCGATCGCGATCCGACCCTGACGCTGGGCGAGCACGCGGCCGTCACCAAGCAGCACATCATCGACTGCACCGATCGCGTCGACATCGGTGCCTTCACCACCATCGCGGGCTACCGCTCGCAGCTGATCACGCACGGCATCAACGTGGTGGACAACCGGCAGGACTGCAAGCCGATCCGCATCGGCGCCTATTGCCTGGTCGGCACGCGCGTCACGGTGCTGGGCGGCGCCGCCCTGCCCGACCGTTCGATGCTGGGCGCGGGCTCGGTGCTCAACAAGGCGCACACCGAGGAGTACGCGGTCTATGCGGGCTCGCCGGCGGTGCAGGTCAAGACGCTCGATCGCGACGCCAAGTACTTCCACCGCGAGCGCGGCTTCGTGCACTGAGCCGGCCGCCGTTGCCGTTGCCGTCTGATGAACATCGCCCATCCCGGCGCGGCTCATTGCCACACGCGGTACACGCGCCCCGTCTGCGAGCCTTCGACGCTGCGCACATAGCCCAGCGCCGCCCGCGCGGCCGGCACCGATTCGAAGCCGGGAAAGAAGGAGCCGTAGCTTGGCAGCGATTCGGTCAGCACCGTCGGGCTCACCGCATTGATGCGCAGCCCGCGCGGCAGCTCGGTGGCGGCCGCGCGCACGAAGCCTTCGACCGCCGAATTGACCGCGGTCGCGTTGGCGCCCTGGCGGATCGGCTCCTCGGCCACGATGCCGGTGGTCAGCGTGATCGAGCCGCCGTCGCGCAGCACGTGCTGGCCCAGCAAGGCGAGCCGCACCTGGCCGAGCAGCTTGTCCTGCAGGCCCACATTGAAATCGGCCGGCCGCATCGAGGCCAGCGGCCCGAAGAAAAGGTTGCCGGCCGCCGAGACGATGGCATCCAGCGGGCCGACGGCGGCGAACAGCGCCTCGACACTGGCATCGCTGGTGATGTCGACGCGCCAGTCGCCGTGCTGGCGGCCTGCGCTCAGCACCTCGTGGCGTTCGGCCAGCGCCTCCACCACCGCACTGCCCACCGCGCCGTTCGCGCCCACCACAAGAATCTTCATGACCTGCTCCATCGATTGAAAGAAGCAGATTCTTCCGTGCATCGCTCGATCGATAAATGACGCTACGCTTCGTCCATTCGAAAGCAACGGTTAGCAATATGGACAAGCTGCGCGCCATGGAAGTGTTCGTCGCGACGATCGATGCCGGCAGCTTCGCGGCTGCGGCGGAAGCGCTGGACATCTCTGCCGTGATGGTCGGCAAGCACATCCGCGCGCTCGAAACCGAGCTGGGCGCGCGCCTGCTCCAACGCACCACGCGGCGCCACACGCTGACCGAGATCGGCGCCGCTTACCTCGAGCGCTGCCGCGACGTGCTTGCGAGCGTGCGCACGGCCGACGGCGTGGCCGAAGCGCTCAGGGCCGTGCCGCAGGGCACGCTGCGCGTCACGGCGCCGGTGGCCTACGGCGCGCACCGCCTGACGCCGGTGATCGGCGACTACCTGGCGGCGCACCCGCAAGTGAAGGTGGAACTGAATCTCAATGACCGCATGGTCGACCTGGCCGAGGAAGGCTTCGACTGCGGCGTGCGCTCGGGCACGCCGATGGACGAACGCCTGATCGCGCGGCCGCTGGCGCGCTCGCGCATGTTCGCGGTCGCGAGCCCGGCCTTCGTCGCGCGCCATGGCATGCCGGCCCATTCGCGCGAGCTCGAGGCGCTGCCGCTGCTCGGCTTCGCCGCCTGGGGGCCCGATCATTCATGGCGCTTCACGCGCGGCGGCGAGACGGCGCACGTGCCGGTGCGCGGCCCGCTGGCCACCAACAATGGGCAGGCCTTGCTCGCGGCGGCCCTGGCCGGCGTCGGCGTGATCGTGCAGGCCGATCCGCTGCTCGCGCCGGCACTGGCCTCGGGCCAGGTGGTGCAGCTGCTGCCGGACTGGGACTTGCCGACGCGCGAGGTGCACATCGTGCGGCTGCCGGAGGCCCGGCCCAGCGCCAAGCTGCGCAGCTTCGTCGAGTTCGTGGTGGAACGCCTCGGCTGAGGGAGGGCCTGTTCAGGCGCTCAGCGCGCGATGCGCCCCTGCACGCCCTCGGCCAGCCAGTTCATCGTGAGGATCTGGTCGTCGCGCAGGCTCGTGCCCTTGGCGATGGCGAGCTTGCCCTCGTTGTCGCGCACGTCCTCGACCGCGCGAAAGACCTGCAGCTTGCCGCTGGCGATGTCCTGCTGGCGCGCCAGCACCTCCTCCTGCACCGCCTTCGGCACCTTGGGCCCGAAGTCGCCGACGCGGATCATCCCTTCCTTGACGCCGCCCCAGACGCTGGTGGCCTTCCAGCTGCCGTCGAGCACGGCCTGCGCGCGCTGCGTGTAGTAGGCGCCCCACTGGTGCGTGACGGCGACGATCTGCGCATCGGGCGCGACCTTGCGCATGTCGGAGTGGTAGGCCACGGCCATCTTGCCGCGCTCCTGCGCCGCGGCCATGACGGCGGTGGAGCCGGTGTGGAAGGCGATCACGTCCACGCCCTGGTTGAACAGCGTCATCGCGGCATCGCGCTCCTTCGGCGGGTCGAACCACGCATCGAGCCAGACGACCTTGACCTGGGCCTGCGGATCGACCGAGCGCATGCCGAGCGTGAAGGCGTTGATGCCCTGCAGCACTTCGGGGATCGCGAAGCCGGCCACGTAGCCCGCGATATGGGTCTTCGTCATGCGGCCGGCCGCGACGCCGGCGAGGTAGCGACCCTGGTAGTAGCGCGCGTTCGCGGTCGCGACGTTGGACGCGGCCTTGTAGCCGGTGATGGATTCGAACTTCACGTCCGGGAAATCGCGCGCCACCTTGAGCGTCGGCTCCATGTAGCCGAAGCTGGGCGTGAAGATGAGCTTGTTGCCCTGCTGCGCAAGATCGCGGATCACGCGCTCGGCATCGGCGCCCTCGGGCACGTTCTCGACGAAAGTGGTCTTCACCTTGCCGGGCAACGCGGCCTCGACGGCCTTGCGGCCCTCTTCATGCTGGCGCACCCAGCCGGCATCGGTGATGGGCGCGACATACACGAAGCCGATCTTGAGCGGATCGGCCGCGGGCTTCGGTTGGGAGAATGAAGGCGATAGAAAACAGGCGGCTGCGAGCGCCGCAACGGCGCTGCCCGCGAGGTTTTTGTACATGGTGTTCCTCTACATGGCCCCAGAAAGAAAAGGGCGCTGCGGGGCAGCAGCGCCGGGCGGTATTTTACCGGCGCGCGCTCAGCCGCTACGCGACCGGCTTCCGCGCGTGCTTCTCATGGCGTCGCTGCGCTGCTTCTGCAGTTCCTTCAACTGCGCCAGCTGGCTCGGGCAGTCCGAAGGCGTGGCGACCAGGACGAGCGGGCTGCGCCGCCGCGCTGCGATGGATTTCTCGACGTCCGCCGGGTCGCGGCCCTTCGAGACCAGGCCGGCAGCAACCGCGGCCCTGGAATGCAGGAAGAAGGCTTTCTCGAAGGCCGGCGTGCCGCAGCGCGCGGCGATCACGCGATAGTCCGCCTCCTGCTGTTCGTTGGGCGCCGCCAAGGCGAGTTCTCTTGCGCTCTGGGCACTGGCCGGAAGGCAGATGCCCACGACGGCTGCCGATGCGAGTGCAGCAAATTCCCAACGCGCTTTCATGTTCCGCCCCGTCTCAACACGAATGTGTTCAGCGCTTCATCGTACGTCCGCGCCGGCTTTTTGGGGGGACCGTTTGCGTGAACTATTGCGCGCGCCGCATCTCTTCTTCGAACCATTCGGCAACGCACCGCGCCTCGGGCACGGCATCGGGCGCGAGGCCGTAGTAGTAGCGCGTCAAGGGCATGCGCAGCGCAGGCAGGGCCGGCTGCAATCGCCCCGAGACGAGGTCATGCGCGAGCAGCGAGGTCGGCGCCAGCGCAATGCCCAGCCCGTCGACCGCCGCCTGCAGCACGAAATGCAGGTGGTCGAACTGCAGCCGGCCGGCCGGCTTCGTCCGCGGTGCGCCGACCTGCTTCTTCCAATCGTCCCAGTCGCTCTTGCGCGTCTTCGCCGACAGCAGCACGTGCGATGCCAGCGCGCGCAGATCGGCCAGAGGCTGCGATCTGAAGAGCGCCGGCGCGCCAACGACCAGCACCTCGTCTTCGAGGAAGGGACTCACCCGCATGGAAGGCGGCCAGCCCTCGAGTCCGCGCCGCACCGCGATGTCGAAGCCGTCGGCGGCCTGCGCCGGCGCGACCGTGCTGGTGACGACCTGGGGCTCGATGTCCGGATGGCGCTCGACGAAAGAAGGCAGCCGCGGGATCAGCCAGCGCACCGCGAAGGACGGCCGCACGTTGATCCGCACCGCGCGGACGGGCGCCTCTCTGCCGAGCGCCCGCGCCGCGGCGCCGATCTGCTCGAGCGCAGGGCCGACCTCGGCGAAGAACTGCTGTCCTTCCGCGCTCAGCGTGACCTGCCGGATGCGCCGCTCGAACAGGGCGACGCCGAGAAATTCTTCGAGGCTGCGAATCTGCCGGCTCACCGCGCCGTGCGTGACATGAAGCTCGACCGCCGCGCGCGTGAAGCTCTGGTGCCGCGCCGCCGCGACGAAAACGCGGATGGCGTTCAGTGGCGGTTCGCGGGTCGGCATGCGTGCGATTTTCTCACGCATGCCGGCGCGCGAATGTCGTTTGTCAGGGCAAGCCCGCGCAACGCACCATCGGGTCCTGATGCCTCGAACCCCACCCGCCGCCGCCGACCTGAACTCGCGCCACGCCGCCCTCGCGCTGGCGCTTTCGCTGCCGGCGGACACCGTGCTGTACCTGCTGCTGCCCATGTACGCGGCGCAGTTCGGCCTGACACTGGCGGAAGCCGGCATGCTGCTCGCGGCGAACCGGCTGGTGCGCATCGCCGGCTATGGCCAGGTGGCGCGCCTCTATGCGCAGCGCGGCGACCGCCCGACCTGCACGCTGGCCGTGGCGACGGCGGCGCTCTGCGCGCTGGGCTACGCAACGCTCTCGGGCTTCTGGGCGCTGCTGCCGCTGCGGCTGCTGTGGGGCCTGTGCTTCGCGGGCCTCAACCTTTCGACCCAGTCGCTGGCAACGGCAGATCCGGTCGGCGCGGCCCGCCGCAGCGGACGCTCGCGCGCCTTCATCGCCATCGGGCCGGTGCTCGCGCTGCCCGTGGGCGCGCTGCTCGCGCAATCGACCGGGCCGCGGCCGATCTTCTTCGTGCTCGCTGCGGTGTCGCTCCTCGGCCTTTGCGCGGCACGCAGGCTGCCCTCTGCACCGCACCGCATTGCGACGCCGGTGCGGCGCTTCCAGCGGCCCAACAGCCTGGATGCCTGGTCCTTCATGGAAGGGTTGACGCTGGACGGGCTCTTCATCGTCGGCCTGTCCTACCTCGGCAAGGATCTTCTGCCGGGCGGCGCGGTGGTTGTGGCCGGCCTGCTGATGGCCTTGCGCTACCTGGCGGAAATCCTTCTGAGCCCGGTCGGCGGCCGCATGGCCGAGCGGCTGGGCGCCGAGCGCCTGCTGGTCATCCTGTCGCTGCTCACCGCCGTTGCGCTGGCGGGTTTCGGCGCCGGCTGGCTGTGGAGTTGCGCTGCCGCCATCGTCGTGCTGCGCGCCTTGCAACTGCCGCTGCTGCCGCCCATCGTGGCGCGGCGCACACCGGGGCCCGGGCGTGTTCAGGCGCTGGCCGCACGCTCGGTGTGGCGCGACATCGGCGCCGGCACCGGGCCCCTGCTCGCGGGGCTCCTGCTGCCGGTCGCTTCCCCGCTGTGGCTCTACGGCCTTCCGGCGCTGCTGCTGGCACTGGCCGCACTGGCGTGCGGGCGAGAGTCGAAGCCAGCCGTGTACCTCCCATCCACTGCCACGAGGAAATGATCTCCATGACCCAGCCCCATGCCATCGAAACCCTGGCCCAGCTCGAAGCGCTGTTCGGCCATGCCGGCGAGGCCTCGATCAAGAAAGAAGTGCCCTATCTGCATCCCTCTTACCAGGCGCTGATTGCGGCCTCGCCCTTCGCCGTGTTTGCCACCTGCAATCCGGGCGGCCTCGACGCTTCGCCGCGCGGCGACCCGCCGGGCTTCGTCGCAGTGCAGGACGAGAAGACGCTGCTCATGCCCGAGCGCCGCGGCAACAACCGCATCGACAGCCTGCGCAACATCGTGGCCGATCCGCGCGTGGCCTTGCTGTTCCTCATCCCGGGCGTCGGCGAAACGCTGCGCGTGAACGGCCGCGCCGGCATCACGGTCGCGCCCGATCTGTTGGAGCGCTTCGCGGTCGATGGCAAAGAGCCGCAGTGCGTGGTCGTCATCCGCGTGGAGTTGGTGTTCTTCCAGTGCGCGCGAGCCATTCAACGTTCCCGGCTGTGGGCGCCGTTGCCGGTCGATGCAGAGCGGTCGGTACCGACGCCGGGCGCCATTCTGGCCGCGCTCACCGCCGGCGAGTTCGATGGCGCGACCTACGACCGCGAACTGCCGGCGCGCCAGGAACGCACGCTGTACTGACATGCTCACGCGCCGGGCACACCCGCGCGCACTGCCTCGCGCAACAGCTCCGCCAGCCGCGCCACCGGCGCTTCGGGCTCGGCCTGCGCGCGGTACATGGCCAGCGCCATCTGCGGCAAGGCCGGCAGGCCGGTGCCGGCGCGATCGAGCACGCGCACATGCGAAGGCAATCCGAAGGGCGTTCGCGCCGACAGGCCGAGCCCCGCCGAGGTCGCGGCCCACAGCGCCGCGAGGCTGGCGCTGGTGAACGCATGCCGCCACGGGATGCCCGCGCGGTCGAGCACGGTGGTGACGATCTCGCGCAACGGACATGGCGCGTCGAGCAGCACCAGCGGCAGCGCCTCCTTCGACTTGCGCGCGCCGGGCCGCTGGCGCTCGATCCACCACGGCGCATCGAGCGCCTCGGGCGCCGCCGGGCCCACCCATTGCAGCGGAAGGCGCACCAGGCGCTCGCCGTGCGCCAGCGACAGCCTGCCCTCCACCTCCCAGATCAGCGCCAGGTCGAGCTGGCCCAGGTCGAGCCGCTCGCGCAACTCGGCGCTGCGTGCCACGCAAGCCTCGATGCGCACCTTGGGATGCGCGCGCGAAAAACGGCCGAGCACGCCGGGCAGCAGCGTCTCGCCCAGGTCCTCCTGCAGGCCCAGGCGCACCCAGCCCTGCAGATCGACGCCGCGCATCGCAGCCGCCGCTTCGTCGTTGATCTCGAGCAGGCGGTGCGCATAGGCCAGCATGGTTTGGCCCGCGTCCGTCAGGTCGAGGCCGCGCCCGGCCTTGCGGAACAACGGCGTGCCGGCCTGCGACTCCAGCTTCTTGAGCTGCGCGCTCACGGCCGAGGTGGAGCGCCCCAGCTTGTCTGCCGCGCGCGCAAAACTGCCGAGCGCGATGCCGGTGGAGAAGCTGCGCAGCACATCGAGGTCGAACATCACCTGGGCCATGACGATCCTGTTTTTTGGGATGATTGGTTGATTATTTTCTGATTTTCAGAACTCTGGCAACAGCCGACACTGCGTCGCACGATGTCATCCGATCCTCATTTCTCTCCCCGGCACCGCTGGAAGGTGCTCGCCGCCGGCGTGGCCGCCAACGCCGCCTTCTCGGTCGCCTTCAGCGGCATTCCGATGACCGCCGTGCTCATGCGCTCGGGCTACCGGCTCGACAACGCGACGCTGGGCCTGGTGCTCGGCCTCATGGGCCTGGGCATCGCCGTCAGCGAACTGCCCTGGGGCCTGCTCACCGACCGCTGGGGCGATCGGCCCGTGCTGCTGACCGGGCTCGGCGCCACGACGGCGGCGCTCGTCGCAATGGCGCTGTTCGCCGCGCCCACGGCGCAGCAAGTGCCGGGCCTCGGCTGGCTCGGTGCGGGCCTGCTCCTTGTCGGCCTGCTCGGCGGCAGCGTCAACGGCGCCAGCGGGCGCGCCGTGATGACCTGGTTCGCGGACGGCGAGCGCGGCCTTGCGATGAGCATCCGGCAGACGGCCGTGCCGCTGGGCGGCGGCATCGGCGCGCTGGTGCTGCCCGTGGTCGCGCTGCACTTCGGTTTCGCGGCGCTGTACGGATTGCTGGCCGCGCTGTGCGCACTGAGCGCCCTGCTCTGCCGGGCCTGGGTGCATGAGCCGCCGGCCGCGCCGCGCGCAACACCCGCAGCGCACGTTGCCGCGCCACACAACGGCCCGCTGCGCGACCCGCGCGTCTGGCGCATCGTTGCCGGCATCGGCATCCTCTGTGCGCCGCAGTTCGCGGTGCTGTCCTTCGGCACCGTGTTCCTGCACGACTTCGGCCATGCCGGCCTCGCCGCGATCACCGCCACCATGGTGACGGTACAGGTGGGCGCGATGGCGATGCGCGTCTGGAGCGGCCGCTGGACCGGCCGCCGCAGGAACCGGCCGGCCTACCTGCGCGCTTGCAGCATGCTCAGCGTGCTGCTGTTCGCCGCGCTCGGCGCAGTGTCGCTGGCCGTCGATGCGACGGTTGTCGATTCATCGACGCTGCGCATCGTGCTGATCGTCTTGCTGGCCGCTTGCGGCGTCTGCGTCTCGGCCTGGCACGGCGTGGCCTACACCGAGCTCGCCGTGCTCGCGGGCGCTGCGCGCGCCGGCACCGCGCTGGGCATGGCCAACACCAGCGTGTTCGCGGTCTGCTTTCTCACACCCTTGTCGATTCCGCACCTGCAGGCCTTGCAGGGCTGGCCACTGGTGTGGTTTGCGGCCAGCGCCTGCGCGTTGATGGCGCTGCCGCTGCTCGTACCAATACAGAGGACCCGGGTCGAGGCCGTGGGCGTACGACCGTAAGAGGTACAAGTGCCGCAATCAGTACAAAGGCAGAATCCGACCCACAGACATCGGCAGAATAGTGCTGTGAATTCAGGGTCAACAGGAAGCCAGAGCAAGAGCCTCCAGCTGCCGTTCATGTCAAACGCGCGAAGCCCATGGCGTACACGTATCTCTTCTTCCAACCCACGCGTCTGCCACTCGAGCCGCACGAACTTGGCGAAGCTACGGTCCTTCCGTTGAACAACGGTGTTGCAATTCGGGCAGCACTGGCACGCGCGATTCATGCCATCGATTGGGACAGTGATCATGTCGGTCGCACCCAGATCGACGGTCAATGGATTGAACTTCACGTTCCTGCGGCAAAGGGCACACTCAGCCTGCGATGCTCGCTGCGAGCGGACCACTCAGCGATCGTTCAGCGCCTGTGCGACCGGCTTGGTTGGCTGGCGTTCGACGAGCGACCTATGTGCTATCAACCGGACCGGGTCCCGATGCCCGCCTAGCGAAATCTCATCACAGCCCTGCGTCAAGCCCGCGCAAAGGCCTCGTTCAGCCGATCTATCCAGCGCCCCTTCGTCGCCGCGTCGACAAAACTCCCCTCGAAGCTGTTGGCCGCCAGCTGCCACGCATGCTGCGCCGTCAGGCCGGTCGCCGCGAAGGTCTGGACGAAGTTCTCGTTCATGTAGCCGCCGAAGTAGGCCGGGTCGTCCGAGTTCACGGTCGCGACCAGGCCGGCGTCGAGCAAGGCGCCGAGGTTGTGCTGCGCGAGATCGGGAAACACGCAGAGCTTGAGGTTGGACAGCGGGCAGACGGTGAGCGGGATGCGGTCCGCTGCCAGGCGCTTCATCAGCGCGGCGTCCTTGGTGCTCTGCACGCCGTGGTCGATGCGCTCGACCTTGAGCACGTCGAGCGCGCTCCACACGTAGGCCGGCGGACCCTCTTCGCCCGCGTGCGCGACCAGGTGGAAGCCGAGCGCGCGGCAACGCGCGAACACGCGCGCGAACTTCTCGGGCGGATGGCCGAGCTCGCTGGAATCGAGGCCAACGCCGATGAAGCGGTCGCGAAACGGCAGCGCCTGTTCGAGCGTGGCGAAGGCGTCTTCCTCGCTCAGGTGGCGCAGGAAGCACAGGATCAGCGCCGCGCTCACGCCGAGCTTGCTCTTCGCGTCGACGCAGGCGCGGTGCAGGCCGTCGATCACGGTCTGCATCGCGACGCCGCGCACCGTGTGCGTCTGCGGGTCGAAGAACATCTCGGTATGGACCACGTTGTCGGCCGCGGCACGTTCGAGGTACGCCCAGGCCATGTCGTAGAAGTCCTGCTCCGCAAGCAGCACGCTGGAGCCCGCGTAGTAGATGTCGAGGAAGCTCTGCAGGTTGGTGAAGGCGTAGGCGCGGCGCAGCTCTTCCACGCTGGCGTAGGGAATGGCCACGCTGTTGCGCTGCGCGAGCGCGAAGATCAGCTCGGGCTCGAGCGAGCCTTCGATGTGCATGTGCAGCTCGGCCTTGGGCATGGCGCGCAGCAGCGCGGGCAGGCGGTCGGCGGCAACGGGAGGAACGGTGTAGGTCATCAGCAGACTCCGAAAGTGATGCCGCGCGCCAAGAGGTGCCGGCGGTAGAAAGACGAGGCCTTGTCGGCCGCGGTGTGCAGCTCGGCGCGCAGCTCCAGCGGCAGGCGCTTGGGCTGCTGCGATTCGAGCACCGGTTTGTCCTGCAGGAAGATGGTGTCCTGGAATGCGCGCAGTTGCGCATCATCGCGCGCAAAGTCGGCGGTGGCGAGACGGAACCACACCCGGCTGCACTCCGCATCGACGGGGCAGATGAAGAGCGCGATCGATTCCTGGTAGCCGTCGATGCCCACGCTCGCCGCTTCGGGGATCTTGGTCAGCACCGCGGCATAGGGCGCGGTCACCTCGTAGCTGTACTCCACCTTCGCCGGCGCCGTGGAATTGATCGTGGACTGCGGCTGCCAGGCCTTGCAGCCGGTCGCGAGCAGGCCGCCGGGCGTGGCCTCGACGCGGTAGTCGTCGATGGCCGTCATGTCGCGCGCGCCGAGCCAGCCTTCGTGCACGAAGCCGAAGTGCGCCATGTCGAGGAAGTTCTCAACCAGGCGCGGCGCGCTGGTCTCGACGTCGTAAGGGCCGCAGTTGAGCTTGCGCAGCTGCACGTCGTGCTCGGCCGCGAAGGCCGGCAGCGCGCCACCCTCGCCTTGCAAGCGCACCCAGACCAGGCCATGGGCTTCCTGCGCCGCATGCATCGTCGCGCGGTGCGTGGCCGGCGGCTGGAAGTCTGGCAGCGCGGGCACGTGTGCGCACCGCCCACCGGTCGCGAACTGCCAGCCGTGATACGGGCACTCCAGCCTCGTGCCGCCTTCGCAGGCCACCACGCGGCCCAGCGAGAGCTGCGCGCCCCGGTGCGGACAGCGGTCGGCCCAGGCCTGCACCGCACCGGCGGCGTCGCGCCACAGCACGAGGTTTTCGCCGAGCAGGCGCGCGGCGAACGGTGCGCCAGCTACTTCATCGGTGAGCGCAACGGGATGCCAGAGTTCTTTTTCGATCATCGTGAGCGTTGGGAAACGAAAAAGGGTTGCCGATCGGCAACCCTTCAGAACGAAAACTCCGACGGCTTACTTCTTGTCGCCGCCCGGCACCTTGCCCTCGACGCCCTTGACGTAGAAGTTCACACCCGAGAGGAACTTGTCGTCGGCGACTGCGTCCTTGGCAACCAGTTCTTTGCCGTCCTGCGCGACGATCGGGCCCTTCCAGATCGAGAAGCTGCCGTCCTTCAGGCCCTTCTTGACTTCCTCGACCTTGGTCTTGATCGGGGCCGGCACGTCTTCGGCCAGCGACACGATGTCGATCGCGCCTTCCTTCACGCCCCACCAGGTCTGGCCGGTGGCCCACTTGCCGTCGAGCGCGTCCTGCACGGCCTTGGTGTAGTACGGCGTCCAGTTGATGACGGCCGAGGCCAGGTGGGCCTTGGGACCGTAGGCGGTCATGTCCGAATCCCAGCCGAAGGCGCGCTTGCCTTTTTCCTGCGCGGTCTTGAGCACGGCCGGCGAGTCGGTGTTCTGGAACAGCACGTCGGCGCCGCCGTTGATCAGCGCGGTGGCGGCCTCGGTCTCCTTCGGCGGGCTGAACCACTCGTTGACCCACACCACCTTGGTCGTGACCTTCGGATTGACCGATTGCGCACCCAGCGTGAAGGAGTTGATGTTGCGCAGCACCTCGGGGATCGGCACCGAGCCGACCACGCCCAACGTGTTGCTCTTGGTCATCGCGCCCGCGATGATGCCGGCCATGTACGCGCCTTCGTAGGTGCGGCTGTCGTAGGTGCGCATGTTCTCGGCCGTCTTGTAGCCGGTGGCATGTTCGAACTTGACATCCTTGTTGTCGCCGGCGACCTTGAGCATCGGCTCCATGTAGCCGAAGGTGGTGCCGAAGATCAGCTTGTTGCCCTGGCCCACCATGTCGCGGAACACGCGCTCGGCGTCCGCCGACTCGGGCACGCTCTCGACGAAAGTGGTCTTGATCTTGGCGCCGAATTCCTTCTCGACCGCCTTGCGCGCGTTGTCGTGCGCAAAGGTCCAGCCGCCGTCACCCACCGGCCCGACATAGGCGAACGCGACGTTCAGTGGCGCTGCGGGCGCGGGCGCCGCGGCGCTCGGAGCCGGTGCCGGTGCAGCAGGTGCAGGCGCCGGCGCTTCTTCCTTCTTGCCGCAGCCGATGAGGGCGGCCGAAGCGACCGCAGTGACGGCAGCCAGCTTGAGCAGGGAACGCTTGTTCAGATCATTCATTGTCGAAATCCTCAAAAGGACAGGTTGGCAGAGAAACAAAACGAAACTCAATTATGAGCCGGGGTAGAAGGGTTTCCCGATCGATGCCGGCATGTTGACGCGGATGAAGGCCGGGTTGCGCGAGATCAGCGCCAGCACCACGATCGGCGCGATGTACTGCAGCATGCTGAGGAACTGGCTGGGCACGTCGACGCCCGTGCTCTGCAGGTGAAAACCCAGCATCGAGACGCCGCCGAACAGGTAGGCGCCGAGCAGCACGCGCACCGGCCGCCAGGTCGCAAAGGTGGTGAGCGCCAGCGCGATCCAGCCGCGGCCCGCCACCATGCCTTCGACCCAAAGCGGCGTGTAGACCGTCGACAAATAGGCGCCTGCAAGGCCGCACAGCGCACCGCCCGCGATCACCGCCAGGAAGCGGATGCGCCGCACCGGATAGCCCAGCGCATGCGAGGACTCGGGCGACTCGCCGACCGAGCGCAGCACCAGTCCGGCGCGGGTGCGATAGAGGAACCAGATGAGGCCGATGGTGAGCAGCACCGCGAAGTAGACCATGGGGTGGTGCCGGAACAAGGCCGACCCGATGAGCGGAATGTCGCCCAGCACCGGCAGCGCGTAGTTCGTGCTCTCGGGCAGCTTGGCCTGCACGAAGTTGATGCCCGCGAAGGCCGAGAAGCCGACGCCGAACAGGCTCAGCGCGAGCCCGGTCGCGTACTGGTTGGTGTTGAGCCAGATCACCAGCACGCCGAAGAAGGCCGCCAGCAGCGCGCCGGCCGCAGCGCCGGCAAGAAAGCCGAGCCAGGTGTTGTGCGTGACCACCACCGTGGCGAAGCCGGCGATCGCGGCGCACAGCATCATGCCCTCGGCGCCGAGGTTCACGATGCCGGCCTTTTCGTTGATCAGCAAGCCCAGCGCCGCGATCGCGAGCACGGTGCCGGCGCTGAGCGTGGAGCCCAGGAGGAGTGCGTAGCTTTCCATCATGCCTCCCGCCGGGCCGCCCCAAGGGCGGCATGCGTCCCCTCGGGGGGCAGCGAATACACGAAGTGATGAGCGTGGGGGTTCATTAAATTGCTCCTTCGGTGGCTTGGACGGCGACGGGTGCGGTCAGTGGCGTGCTGGCCTGCAGCGACGAGGTGCCGGCCGGCGCAGCCACCGCCTTGGGCGCCGACTTGCGCCGGATGCGGTAGGCGATCAGCGTGTCGCACGCCAGCAGCGTGAAGAGCAGCAGGCCCTGGAACACGCCGGTCAGCGACTTGGGCAGGCCCAGGCGCGACTGCGCGAGCTCGCCGCCGATGTAGAACATGCTCATCAGGATGGCCGAGAAGATCATGCCCACCGGATGCAGCCGGCCGACGAAGGCCACGATGATCGCGGCGAAGCCGTAGCCCGCCGGCACATAGGGCGTGAGCTGGCCGATCGGGCCCGCCACTTCGAGCGCGCCCGCGAGGCCGGCCGCGCCGCCCGAGGTGAGCAGCGCGATCCACACCGCGCGCCGCGCCGAGAAGCCGGCATAGCGCGCGGCGGCCGGCGCCAGGCCGCCGACCTGCTGCGCGAAGCCCGAGCGCGTGCGGAACAGGAACACCCACAGGGCCGCCGCGCCGATCAGCGCGATGACCAGACCGATGCTCACGCGCGAGCCCTTCATGAGCCGCGGGATCTGCGTCACCGCCTCGAAAGTCTTGGTCTGCGGGAAGTTGTAGCCCATCGGGTCTTTCCAGGGTCCGTAGACCATGTAGCCCAGGAGCAGCGTCGCGACGTAGACCAGCATCAGGCTCACGAGGATCTCGTTGGCGTTGAACTTGTCGCGCAGGAAGGCCACGATGCCGGCCCAGACCATGCCGCCGAAGATGCCGGCCACCAGGATCGCAGCCACGATCCACGAGCCCGTGGTCTTGTCGGCCAGCAGCGCCACGCCGCCGGCCGCGATCGCGCCGAACACGAACTGCCCTTCGGCACCGATGTTCCAGACGTTGGAGCGGAAGCACACGGCCAGGCCGAGCGCGATGATGAGCAAGGGCGTGGCCTTGACCATCAGCTCGCCCAGCGCATAGCCGCTCTTGATCGGCTCCCAGAAGAAGACCGCGAGGCCCTTGACCGGGTCCTTGCCCAGCAGCGCGAAGAGCACCATGCCGATCAGCACCGTGATGAGCAGGGCCAGGATCGGCGAGCCGTAGCTCCAGAAGCGCGAGAGCTGCGGGCGGGGTTCGAGCTTAAGCATGGGCCACCTCCTTCGCTGCAGCCTGGGGGGCGTTCCACAGGCCGCTCATCCATTCGCCGATCTGCGGCACGGTGGCCGCCGCGCGGTCGATCGAGGGCGAGAGCCGGCCCTTGGCGATCACGTGCAGCCGGTCGCTGATCTCGAACAGCTCGTCGAGCTCTTCGCTCACCACCAGCACCGCGCAGCCGGCGTCGCGCAGCGCCAGGATCTCGCCTCGGATCAGCGCCGCGGCGCCCACGTCCACGCCCCAGGTCGGCTGCGAGACGATGAAGATCTTCGGATTGGCGTCGATCTCGCGCCCGACGATGAACTTCTGCAGATTGCCGCCCGAGAGCGAACGCGCCGCCGCGCCGGGCCCGCCGGCCTTGACGTTGAAGCGCCGGATGATCTCGCCGGCATGCTGCTGCAGCGCACCGGTGCGGATCCAGCCGCCCTGGCCCACCGCGTTGCTGCGGGTGAGCAGCATGTTGTGCGCGAGGCTCAGCGTCGGCACCGCGCCGCGGCCCAGCCTTTCCTCGGGCACGAAATGCAGGCCCAGCGCGCGCCGCCTGCGCGGCCTGAAATGCGCGGCCGGCTGGCCGAAGACCTCGATCATCGGCGCCTCGGCGCGCGTGTCCTCGCCGGAGAGCGCGTAGAGCAGCTCTTTCTGGCCGTTGCCCGACACGCCCGCGATGCCCACCACCTCGCCGGCCCGCACGTCGAGCGAGATGCCGTCGAGGTCGACGCCGAACTGGTCTTCGCGCGCCAGCGTCAGGCCCTTGACCCGCAAGGCCACCGCGCCCGCATGCACCGGCCGGTGCTGCAGGGGCGGCGGCTCGGCGCCGATCATCAGGCGCGACAGCGATTCATTGCTTTCGTTCTGCGGGTTGCACACGCCCGTGACCTTGCCGCCGCGCAGCACCGTACAGGCGGTGCAAAGCTCGCGGATCTCGTGCAGCTTGTGGCTGATGTAGAGGATGCTGCAGCCTTCAGAGGCCAGCTTCTTGAGCACCACGAAGAGCTTGACCACTGCTTGCGGGGTCAGCACCGAGGTGGGCTCGTCGAGGATCAGGAGCTTGGGGTCGGTGAGCAGCGCGCGGATGATCTCCACCCGCTGCATCTCGCCGACCGAGAGCGTGTGCACCGGCCGCGACGGGTCGATGTCGAGCCCGTACTCGCTCGCCTTGGCCGTGATGCGGCGCGTGACCTCGGCCAGCGCCAGGCTCTTGTCGAGCCCGAGCCAGACGTTCTCGGCCACGGTGAGCGTGTCGAACAGGCTGAAGTGCTGGAACACCATGCTGATGCCCAGCGCCCTCGCCTCCTGCGGGTTGCGCACGGTGACCGGCTGGCCGTTGAAGGTCACGCTGCCTTCGTCCGGCTTCACGGAACCGTAGATGATCTTCATCAGCGTGGACTTGCCGGCGCCGTTCTCGCCGAGCACGGCATGGGTTTCGCCCGGCGCCACCGTGAGCGAGACGCCGCTGTTGGCGACCACCGCGGGATAGCGCTTCGTAATGTGCGCGAGCTGAAGTCTTTGGATTGTCATGCCTGTGCCTGGCCTTTGGGTTGTTGTTGCCCTGAACCGCCCTTGGGACGATCGCCGTATTTTCGTCAGTGTCCGCCGATATAGATGAACTTGAAAAGGAACACGCCGCCAATGAGCCACACCATCCAGTGCACCTGCCTGGCGCGGCCGGTGAACAGCTTCAGCACCGCATAGGTGATGAAGCCGAAGGCCAGGCCGTTGGCGATCGAGTACGTGAAGGGCATCGCCAGCGCCGTAACGGCGGCCGGGATCACTTCGGTCGTGTCGTCCCAGTCGAGCTCGGTGATGTCCCTAAGCATCAAACAGGCCACGAAGAAAAGCGCCGGTGCGGTCGCATAGGCCGGCACCGAGCCGGCCAGGGGCGAGATCACCAGAGCGGCCAGGAACAGCACCGCCACCGTGAGCGCCGTGAGGCCGGTGCGCCCGCCCGCCTGTACGCCGGCCGCGCTTTCCACGTAGGCCGTGGTGCTCGAGGTGCCCAGCAGCGAGCCCGCGAAGATCGCGCCGCTGTCGGCCAAGAGCGACTTGTTGAGCCGGTCCATCTTGCCCGGCACCAGGAGGCCGGCGCGCCGGGCCACGCCCATCAGCGTGCCGGTGGCGTCGAAGAGCTCGACCAGGAAGAAGACCAGGATCACGTTCAGGATGCCGCCCGAGAGCGCCGACTTGATGTCCAGCTGCAAGAAGGTGGGCGCGATCGAGGGCGGCGCCGAGAACACGCCGTGGAAGGTGTTGCCACCGAAGAAGAAGGACAGCACCGTCACCGCGATGATGCCGATCAGGATCGCGCCGGGCACCTTGAGCCGGTCGAGCACCACGATCGTGAAGAAGCCCAGCGTCGCCAGCACCACCTGCGGCGTGTGCAGGTCGCCCAGCGTGATGTAGGTGGCCTTCGACGGCGCGACGATGCCCGCACTCTTGAGCGCGATGATCGCGAGGAAGAGGCCGATGCCGACCGTGATGGCCACCCTTATCGACTGCGGGATGCCGCGGATGATCAGCTCGCGCAGCTTGAAGAGCGTGACCAGCAGGAACAGGCAGCCCGAGACGAAGACCGCGCCGAGCGCCGCCTGCCAGGTGAAGCCCATCTGCAGCACGACCACGTAGGCGAAGTAGGCGTTGAGCCCCATGCCGGGCGCCAGCGCGATCGGGTAGTTGGCGTAGAAGGCCATGATCGCGGTGCCGAGCGCGGCGATCAGGCAGGTGGCGACGAACACCGCGTCCTTCGGCATGCCCGCATCGCCGAGGATCGACGGGTTGACGAAGATGATGTAGGCCATCGTCAGGAAGGTCGTGAGGCCTGCCACCAGCTCGGTGCGCACTGTCGTGTTGTGCTCCTTGAGCTTGAACATGCGCTCGGCCCAGCCGGTGGCCGGGCGTGCAGAGCTGGTGTCGTGCTCGCTGATGTCGAGCATCTGTTGTGTGCGGTTCATCGCGTTGTCTCCGTCTCTCTTATGTAGATGGCGTGGGTCGAAGTCGCGACGCCCGGCGCGAGTGGAAGAACTGCCTAGCCGGCAGCGGGAAGCGACGGCCTCAGCGAGGCCGCCACGGCTTTGGTTCGCTCGCGCAGCCAGCGCGCGGAGCTCGATGAATGGGTGCGCTCATGCCAGAGCTGGTAGTACATGAGGCGCGGCAGTGCGATCGGGCACTCGAGGATCGCGACCGGCAGGCGGTCGACAAAACGCTCGCAGTACTGGCGGCCGGTGGTCAGCACCAGCAGGCTCGAGGCCACCATGTCGGGGATCAGGCTGAAGTGCGCGCAGCGCGCCGTGATGTTGCGCTGCCGGCCCAGCTCGTCGAGCATCTGGTCGATGATGCCGCGCGCGCCGGGGTGCATGGGGGTCGGCGCCACGTGCTCGGCCGCGAGCCAGGTCTCGAGCTCCCAGCCGCGGCGCACGGCCGGATGGTCCTTGTTGACCAGCGAGACGATGTCGTCGGCGAAGAGCCGCGCCATGTGCAGGTCTTCCGGCGGCTTGAGCCAGTTGCCGATCACCAGGTCGACCTGGCCGAGCGACAGGTGCGCGTGATAGTCCGAATCGGACGAGAGCGAATGGATCTCGATGTGGCACAACGGCGCCTGCGCCTTGACCTGCGCCACCAGCATCGGCAGGAACAAAGGATCGAGGTAGTCGCTGGCCGCGATGCGGAAGGTAGTGGACGCGGTCTGGGGATCGAAGCCGCGCGCATCGGAGAACAGCATCTCCGCGGCGCGCAGGATGCTGGCGGCCGGATCGATCATGCGCAGCCCCGCATCGGTCGGCACCATGCCCGAGCCCGAGCGCACCAGCAATGGGTCGCCCGAGAGCTCGCGCAGGCGCTTCAGCGCTGCAGAAACTGCAGGCTGGTACATGCCCAGGCGGATGGCGGCGCGCGAGACGCTGCGGTCGGTCAACACGGTATGTAGAACCCTGATGAGATGAAGATCGATCTTGTCGAGAAGCGCCTGGTCTCTCATAAGCTGCCCGCATGTTGCTGAATGTGTGGGCAGTTATACAGCGCTGAATTCACGTTAAGTCCGTTCGGGCTGAGCTTGGCCTGTCCTGAGCTTGACGAAGGGTCGAAGCCTTGCGCGGCCCTTCGACAGGCTCAGGGCGAACGGGTTGGGTTATGCGGATGCGTTCTGCACCGCAGTGATCGCTCGGAGAATCGACTCGCTGGTGGCCGGCGCGGTCAGCGGCGGGTCCACCTTGTGCTTGCCCACGGCCGACACGGCATCGCGGATCGCGAAGAAGACCGAGAAGGGCAGCAGGAGCGGCGGCTCGCCCACCGCCTTGCTGCGATGGATCGAGTCCTCGAAGTTCTGGCCTTCGAACAGGCGCACGTTGAACACCGGCGGGCAATCGTTGGCCGTCGGGATCTTGTAGGTGCTGGGCGCGTGCGTGGTGAGCAGGCCGGTCTTCGGATGCCACACCAGCTCCTCGGTCGTGAGCCAGCCCATGCCCTGGATAAAGGCGCCTTCGACCTGGCCGATGTCGACCGCCGGGTTCAGCGACTTGCCGGCGTCGTGCAGGATGTCGGCGCGCAGCAGCTTCCACTCGCCGGTGAGCGTATCGACGATCACCTCGCTCACGGCAGCGCCGTAGGCGTAGTAGAAGAAGGGGCGGCCCTGCATCCGGTCCTTGTCCCAGCTGAGGCCCGGCGTGGCATAGAAGCCGTCGGACCAGAGCTGCACGCGGTCGAGGTAGGCCTCGCCGACGACCGTGCTGAACGACAGCGAGCGGCCGTTGACTTCGACCTGGTCGTTGGCGAAGCGCACCGCGCTCGCCTCGCCGCCGTGGCGCGCCGCCGCGCAGGCGGCCAGGCGATCGCGGATCTGGCGCGCGGCGTCCTGCGCAGCCTTGCCGTTGAGGTCGGCCCCGGTCGATGCGGCGGTGGCCGAGGTGTTGGCCACCTTCTGCGTGTCGGTGGCCGTGACGCGCACGCTCTCGAAGCTCACGCCGAGCTCGTGCGCCACCACCTGCGCCACCTTGGTGTTGAGCCCCTGCCCCATCTCGGTGCCGCCGTGGTTCACGAGGATCGAGCCGTCGGTGTAGACATGGACCAGCGCGCCGGCCTGGTTGAAGTGCTTGACGTTGAAGGAGATGCCGAATTTCAGCGGCGCCAGCGCGATGCCGCGCTTGAGCACCGGGCTCTTGGCATTGAAGCCCGCGATCTCCTCGCGCCGCGCGCGGTAGCCGCTGGTGCCTTCGAGCTCGGCCACCAGCTCGTGGATGATGTTGTCGCTGACGAGCTGGCCGTAGGGCGTGACGTTGTGCTGCGTCTTGCCGTAGAAGTTGATGCGCCGCACGTCGAGCGGGTCGCGGCTCAGCTCGCGCGCCACGGTGTCGAGGATGTTCTCGATCGCGATCGCGCCCTGCGGGCCGCCGAAGCCGCGGAACGCCGTGTTGCTCTGCGTGTTGGTGCGGCCCGAATAGCCGTGCATCGCCACGTCGGGCAGCCAGTAGGCGTTGTCGAAGTGGCACAGCGCGCGCGTCATCACCGGGCCCGAAAGATCGGCGGAGTGGCCGGCGCGCGAGACCATCGAGATTTCCGCGCCGAGGATGCGGCCCTCGTCGTCGTAGCCGACCTCGTACTCGTACCAGAAGCAGTGGCGCCGGCCGGTGATCAGGAAGTCGTCGTCGCGGTCGAGCCTGAGCTTGACCGGGCGCTGCAGCTTGTTCGCCGCCACCGCCGCCACGCAGGCGAAGAGCGCCGACTGCGACTCCTTGCCGCCGAAGCCGCCGCCCATGCGCCGGCACTCGACGTGCACTTCGTTCGCATGCAGGTGCAGCGCATGCGCCACCAGGTGCTGCATCTCGCTCGGATGCTGGGTCGAGCAGTGCACGTGCATCGTGCCGCCCTCCTTCGGGATCGCGTAGCTGATCTGGCCCTCGAGGTAGAACTGCTCCTGCCCGCCGACGTCGAGCGTGGCCTTCAGCCGGTGCGGCGCCTTCGCGATCGCGGCCTGTGCGCCGCCCTCGTTCGTGCTGCGCACGAGATGCATCGGCGGCAGCACGTACTGGCCCTTCTCATGCGCCTGCTGCGGCGTGATCACCGGCGGCTCGGCCTCGATGTCCAGCGCGTCCTTGGCGCAGGCCGCGGCGCGGCGCGCGGCGTCGCGCGTCTCGGCGATCACGGCAAACACGGGCTGGCCCAGGTAGCGGATGTCGCCGCTGCAGAGGATGGGGTCGTCGTGGATGATCGAGCCGCAGTCGTTGCTGCCCGGAATGTCGGCCGCCGTCAGCACCGCCACCACACCGGGCATGGCGCAGATGGCTTCGAGCTTCATGTTCTGGAGCCGGCCATTGGCCACCGGCGACAGCCCCAGCGCGCAGTGCAGCGTGCCCGCGAGTTCGGGGATGTCGTCGATGTAGGTGGCCTCGCCGGCCACGTGCAGGTGGGCCGATTCGTGCGGCCGGCTGATGCCGACGCGCGCACCGTCGTCGTGCGCCTTGGCCTCGGCGCGCGCATCGATGCGCGCGGCGGTGTTCTTCAGGTAGTCGGCAAAGGCCTCTGCCGATTGCAGCAGGGCGAGGTCGATGGGCTTGTTCATCTCAGACTCCTTGCAGGGCCGCATGGGGCATCACGCTCCAGACGCTGGTGGCTTCCACCGGCAGCGGGTCGGTGGTACGCGTTTCGAGCCACAGCCGCTGCAGCAGGTTCTGCGCCACCTGCAGGCGATAGTCGGCACTGGCGCGCATGTCGGTCAGCGGCTTGAAGTCCTGCGCCAGCGCAAGCTTGGCCGCGTTGACGCTGGCCTGCGTCCAGGGTTTGCCGACCAGTGCCGCCTCGGCCTGCGCGGCACGCTTGACGACCGCAGCCATGCCGCCGAAGGCCAGGCGCACCTCCTTCACCACGTCACCGTCGAGCGCGATGGAAAAACCGCCGCACAGGGCCGAGATGTCGCAGTCGAAACGCTTGCTGATCTTGTAGGCGCGCACCTGGCGCTGCATGGCTGCGAGCGGCACCACGAGCCCTTGCACGAACTCGCCGGGCTCCAGGCGGTTCTTCATGTAGTCGACATAGAAGTCGGGCAACGGCATGCGGCGCACCCGCTCGCCGCGGCGCAGCTCGATCTCGGCGTCGAGCGACATCAACACCGGCGGCGAATCGCCGATCGGCGAACCGTTGGCGACGTTGCCGCCCATGGTGCCGGCGTTGCGTATGGGCGGCGAGGCAAAGCGCAGCCAGACGTCGGTCAGGCTGGGCAGGCGTCGTGCCAGCGCGCCGAAGGCGGCCTCGAGCGAAGCGCCGGCGCCGATGTAGAGCGCATCCCCGCGCTCTTCCACCACCTTCATCTCCGCGACGTCACCGACGAAGATGATGTCGCCCAGGTCGCGGAACTGCTTGTTGACCCACAGGCCGACGTCGGTCGAGCCCGCGAGCAGCTGCGCCGCGGGCTTGGCTTCGCGCAGCGCGGCCAGGTCGGCCAACGTGGTCGGGGCGTGGAAGTGGTCCATGCGCTGGCCCAGCGGCGCGGCGTAGTCGAAGCTGTTTTCGTGCTTGAGGCTGGCGAGCGCGGTGACGACCGGCTCGGCGTCGAGCCGCACGCCGGGCAGGTCGAACATGCGCTGGCCGGCATCGAGAATCGGGCGGTAGCCGGTGCAGCGGCACAGGTTGCCCGAGAGATCGTCGGCCAGCTGCTGGCGCGTCGGCCGCGTGCCCCCGGCCTGGTGGTGTTCGTAGGTGGACCACAGCGACATCACGAAGCCCGGCGTGCAGAAGCCGCACTGGGAGCCGTGGCAGTCGACCATGGCCTGCTGCACCGGATGCAGGCGCGTCACCGCGTGCTTGTCGTGCTGCGCGGTGTCGCGGCCCTTGCTGCATTGCGCCTTGAGGTCTTCGACCGTGAACAGCGCCTTGCCGTGCAGCGTGGGCAGGAACTGGATGCAGGCATTCACCGTCGAGAGGCGCAGTCCGCCCACCGCATTCGCCTCGCCGGCTTCGGCCAGTTCGCCGATCACCACGGTGCAGGCACCGCAGTCGCCCTCGTTGCATCCTTCCTTGGTGCCGGTGCAGCGTGCGTCCTCGCGCAGCCAGTCGAGCACCGAACGCGTCGGATGCACGCCGCTCACGTCGACGATCCGGCCGCGGTGGAAGAAGCGGATGGGTTGGGTGCTCGGGGTCATGCTCATGCTCGTGGGAGGCAACTCGTGGTGGCGATCAAAAACCGTGCCTGCGAAGTTAGTCCTTTCACAAGCCGCATGCATACCATCGTGCCCATATGGCCTATGTGGGGGCCGGTATGTGACGCCCGGGAAAACCCTTGGTCGAGGCGCGAGCCAGCCGAGCCGACGGCTAAGATCCGCGCTCCACGTCCCGCCGGGACACTTCGGCCTCCAAGGGTCGAACGCAAACGAAAGAAGAACATTCGATGCGACTCACCACCCGAGGTCGTTTCGCCGTCAGCGCGATGATCGACGTGGCCCTCCACGGACAGGCGGACCCGGTCAACCTGGCCAGCATCAGCCGCCGCCAGCAGGTGTCCCTCTCCCATCTGGAACAGCTGTTCGGCAAGCTGCGCCGCCACGGTCTGGTGGTGTCGACGCGCGGGCCCGGCGGCGGCTACTCGCTCGGCCGCAAGGCTGCGGACATCAGCGTGGCGGACATCATCTTTGCGATCGACGACCCTGCCGCCGCCGAGGCGGCGAAGCAAGGGCGAGCCGCAGCTCCCGGCCACCCGAGCCGCTATGCGACGGACCAACTCTGGGCCTCGGTGAACCGTTGCGCCGTCGAGTTCCTCGATGCCGTCACACTCCAAAGCCTGGTCGACGAACAGATCGCGAGCGGCGTGCAGCCCGAAAGCAAGCAGGCCGAGCGGCGGGCCCCGGCCTCTTCCGCGCGAGCCAAGCCACTGCTTCCGGACACGCCCAACTCGGTCTTCGCGCTGGGGCGGATGCTGACGACGAAGCGTTCGTGAGACGCTCGAACACGCCTCTCCCCCCATCTGCCCGCCCTTGAGCACGATCTTCACCAACCTGCGCGACCAGCGCGAGGTGCTGGCCGGCGTGGAGCGCACGCGCAGCCCGGTGATCTTCAGGGAGAACCTGCCTTGAGGAGGCGGGTTTGGCTCTACCTCTTGCTTTTGCCTCGCGAACTCTTCGCGTTCTTCTTCTCCTGGGGCGGCACAAATCCGATGGTCCGTTTCGGCGGTTCAGGGTGGGCGGTAAGTTCGCGCAACGCATCGAAAAGCTGGCGCAGTTGAACGCGCGTGTTACGACTAAAGGCGTCATGCTGCATCGCGATCAACTCGGTTTTTTCCTCCAACGCATCGAGGCGTTTGGCCAAGTCTGCGTGACTGCGAGCCAGTTCGCGCAATTGCACAAACGCCCGCACCACATAGACCGATACGTCCACCGCACGCGGGCTGCTCAGCAAGGTCGCGGTCATGATCGCGCCGTGTTCCGTGAACGCCAGCGGCAACTTGCGCCGGCCACCCCAGCTTGATGTCGCAAATTGCGACTTCAAGCTGGTGTACTCCTCACGCGTCAGCTCGAAAATGAAATCCTTCGGGAAGCGCTCTCGATTGCGGCGCACCTGCTCATTGAGGCGGCGCGTGTCTACGCCATACAAATCGGCCAGATCGCTGTCGAGCAGCACCTTCTGCCCGCGCAAGACGAAGATGCGCTGCGTGATAGCTTCGAGCGCAAGCGACGGCCCCGCGGCGCTCATGAGGCCGCCCTGACAACGGACAAACGCTTTCCGGTGACAACAGTCATTTTTCTTTACTCCCTGCCGTCTGAAATCGCGCAGGTCCGAGCATAGCGGCAAGCCCGCCTCACCCCTCCCCGAACAACTCCCTCATCACCCCCCTGAGCCAGCTGTTCGCCGGATCCGCCTCGAAGCGCTTGCTCCAGTGCAGCGACACGGTGAAGTCGCGCAGCGGAAAGGCCGGCTCGACGATGGCGTAGCCGCCCTCTTCCGCGAAGCCGCGCGCGATGTTGCGCGGCATCACGACCGCCAGGTCGGTGGCGCGCACGATGGCCGGCAGCACCATGAAGTGCTCGGTGGTCAGGCGCACGCGGTCCTCGAGGTTGAGCAGTTGCAGGATGCGCAGCGTTTCGGCATGCGTGCGCACCGCCACGTACTCCAGCTTCTGCAGCGCCTCCAGCAGCGCTTTGCCGCTGCGCCGCCCGCGCGTGAAAGGATGGCCCTTGCGCAGCAGCACGATGTAGCGGTCCTTCAGCAGATGGACGCGCTGCGTGTCGCGCACCTTGGGCAGGAAGCCGAAGGCGAAGTCGATGCGGCCGCTGTCGAGCGCGGGCGCGATCTCGGTCGGCGCGAGCGGCAGGGTCTCCAGCCGCACGCCGGGCGCGAGCTCGCCCAGGCGCGCCATCAGCGCGGGCAGGAAGCGGCCCTCGCCGATGTCGCTCATGTGGATGCGGAAGGTCTTGCGCGAGGCCGTGGGCTCGAAGCGGTCGGGCTCGTTGAGCGCCTCCTCCAGCGTGCCGAGCGCCGACTGCACGGCGATCGCCAGCCGCTCGGCGCGCGGCGTCGGCGCCACGCCGCCGGCGGTGCGCGTGAACAGCGCGTCCTCCAGCAGCAGCCGCAGCCGGCCCAGGCCGTGGCTCGCGGCCGGCTGGGTGAGGCCGAGCGAATCGGCGGCGCGGCTCACGCTGCGCGCGCGGTAGACGGCGTCGAACAGGCGCAGCAGGTTCAGGTCGATGGTGTCGATATGCATGGCATTCATGTCGCTTAGCTCGATTATTTTATTGAACCCGGGCCGCATGCGTCCCACACTCGCCGCTTCGAACAACGTAGAAAGGAGACATCGCCATGCCGAAGACCCGCTCGTTCTGTGCAATGGCCGCGCTGCTGTGCGCCGCCCTCTCCGCCACGGCCCAGCAGCCGCCCGCCGAAGAGCCGGGTTGGGCCAAGGGCCGCCCGAAGACCGAGGCCGCCACGCGCATGGCGCCGGTGCCGGCCTTCCCGATTCCGACCCCGGCCGACAAGCTGCCGACCGCCAAGTTCAAGCTGCCGCCGGGCTTCAAGGTCGAGACCTGGGCCTCGGGCGTGCTCGACGCCCGCGAACTCCGCCAGGGCGCCAACGACACCGTGTTCGTGAGCACGCTGTTCGTCGCCAACAAGGTCTATGCGATCACTCCCAAGGGCAACGCGCGCGAGGTCAAGACCATCATCGACAAGATGGAGAAGGCCACCGGCCTCGAGTACCACAAGGGCGCGCTCTACCTGGCCACGCACAAGCAGATCCTGCGCTACGACAACATCGATTCGAAGCTGGACAACCCCGGCACGCCGGTCGTGCTCTACGACAAGCTGCCCGGCGGCGAGGACCACAGCTGGAAGTACCTGCGCATCCACAAGGACAAGCTCTACTTCGCGATCGGCGCGCCCTGCAACATCTGCGACCCCGGCGAGTACGCCAAGATCTATCGCATGAACCTCGACGGCAGCGGCATGGAGACCATCGCGAGCGGCGTGCGCAATACGGTGGGTTTCGACTTCGACCCGAAGACCGACCGGCTCTGGTTCACCGACAACGGCCGCGACTGGATGAGCGAGGACCTGCCCAACGACGAGCTCAACGTCGTCACCGGGCCGAACCAGCACTTCGGCTATCCGTTTTGCCACCAGGGCAACATCGCCGATCCGGAATTCGGCTGGGGCAAGTCCTGCGGCGACTACACGAAGCCCGCCGCGCTGCTCGGGCCGCATGCCGGTTCGCTGGGCCTCAACTTCTACCGCGGCAAGATGTTCCCGGCCAAGTACCAGGGCGCGATGTTCATCGCCCGCCACGGCCCGTGGAACCGCACGATCAAGTACGCCGACGTCGCGGTCGCCTGGCCCGACGGCAAGGGCGGCGCCAAGGTCGAGCCCTTCATGACCGGCTTCGTCGAGAACAACAGCTACCTCGGGCGCCCGGCCGATTTCCTGGTGCTGAAGGACGGCTCGCTGCTGGTGAGCGACGACCACGCGGGCGCCATCTACCGCATCAGCTACGGCAAGTGATGAGAGGAACGCGAACCTTCGCATTCACGGCAGCAGCGACAGCGTTTCTCTGGCTCGCGGCGCCGGCCGGCGCCCAGGCCCCTTCGGCGGGCGCGTACGCGCAGCGCTACGCGGCGCTGTGCGTGGCCTGCCACGGCGCCAACGGGCGCAGCGAGATGCCGGGCACGCCGGTGCTGGCCGGCCAGCACTCCTTCTACGCGATCACGCAGCTGTTCCTGTTTCGCGAAGGCCGGCGCGCGAACGAGGCCATGACCGCGGTGGCCAAGACCATGAAGGACGATGACCTGCGCGGCTTCTCCGATTTCATCGCCACGCTGCCGCCAGTGCCTGTGCCGGCACCGGCGACGCCGCCCGATGCGGCGCGCATGACCCGTGGCCAGGCCCTGGCGCAGGAACACAAATGCGTGTTCTGCCATGGTGCCGATTTCAGCGGCGGCCAGCAGGTTCCGCGCATCGCGCAGCAGCGCGAGGACTACCTGCAACTCACGCTGCGCGAATTCAAGTCCGGCAAGCGCGTCGGCTACACGATGGCCATGGCCGAGGCGGTCGGCCGCATCCCGAACGAGGACCTGGACACCCTCGCCTACTACCTGGCCCGCTTCCCGGGCCGCAAGTAATCCCCACGAGAGAAGACCTTTGGAAGTTTCATTCAGCAAAGAGATCGAGGCCCTGCGCCTCGGCGCCGGCGACACCTTTCATGGCGAGGGCATCCTCGCGATCACCAAGGGCCTGCTGCAGTCGGGCGTGGCCTACGTCGGCGGCTACCAGGGCGCGCCGGTCTCGCACCTGCTCGACGTGATGGTGCAGGCCAAGCCCTACATGGACGAGCTGGGCGTGCACGTTGAGGCCTGTTCCAACGAGGCCTCCGCCGCGGCGATGCTCGGCGCCTCCATCCACTACCCGCTGCGCGGCGCCGTAACCTGGAAGTCCATCGTCGGCACCAACGTGGCGGCCGATGCGCTGTCCAACCTGTCTTCGCCCGGCGTCAAGGGCGGCGTGCTGATCGTGGTGGGCGAGGACTACGGCGAAGGCGCCAGCGTCATTCAGGAGCGCACCCATGCCTATGCGCTCAAGTCCAGCATGTGCCTGCTCGATCCGCGGCCCGACCTGGGCGTGATGGTCAACATGGTGGAGCACGGCTTCCGGCTCTCGGAATACTCCAACATGCCCTGCATGATGGAGCTGCGCATCCGTACCTGCCACGTGCGCGGCAGCTTCGAGTGCAAGAACAACCTGCCGCCGCTGATCTCGACGCGCGCGCTGATGGAAGAGCCGGCCGGCTTCGACTACATGCGGCTCGCGCATCCGCCCGTCACCTTCCGCCACGAGAAGCTGAAGGGCGACGAGCGCTTGCCGGCCGCGCGCCGCTACATCGCCGAGAACCAGCTCAACGAGCTGATCCCCGGCACGCATGCCGACCTCGGCATCGTGGTGCAGGGCGGGCTCTACAACGCGCTGATCCGCAGCCTGCAGCAGCTCGGCCTGGCCGACGCCTTCGGCGCGACCGACATTCCCCTGCTGGTGCTCAACGTCGCCTACCCGCTGGTACCCGAACAGGTGGCCGACTTCTGCGTGGGCAAGCGCGCGGTGCTGGTGGTGGAAGAAGGCCAGCCCGAGTACATCGAGCAGGAGATCGCGACGCTCTTGCGCCGGCGCGACATCCAGACGCCGCTGCACGGCTGCGACATGCTGCCGGCCGCCGGCGAATATGGCGTCGAGGTGCTGGCGACCGGCCTCGGCCGGTTCGCGCAACGCTACCTGCCGCAGCATGCACAGGACTCGGCCCAGGGCTGGCTCATGGGCAACCGCGACCGCCGCGCCGCGGTGGCCACGCAACTCGAGGCGCCGCTGCCGGCCCGCCCGCCGAGCTTCTGCATCGGCTGCCCCGAGCGGCCCGTGTTCGCCGCGCTCAAGCTCGCGCAGCAGGACAGCGGGCCGGTGCACATCGCGGCCGACATCGGCTGCCACGCCTTCGGCACCTTCGAGCCCTTCTCGATGGGCCACTCGATCCTGGGCTACGGCATGAGCCTGGCGAGCCGCGCGGGCGTGTCGCCGATGATGCAGCGCCGGGCGCTGTCGATCATGGGCGACGGCGGCTTCTGGCACAACGGGCTGCTCACCGGCGTGCAGAGCGCGCTCTTCAACGGCGACGACGCGGTGCTCCTGATCTTCAAGAACGGCTACACCTCGGCCACCGGCACGCAGGACATCATCTCCACGCCCGATGACGAGATGAAGGCGCATGCGGTCGACAAGCAGCAGAGCCTGGTCGACAAGAACCAGACCATCGAATCGACCCTCAAGGGCCTGGGCGTGCAGTGGCTGCGCACCGTGCACACCTACCACGTCGAGAAGATGCGCAAGACGCTCAACGACGCCTTCACGAGCGACTTCAACGGCCTCAAGGTGATCATCGCCGAGGGCGAATGCCAGCTCGAGCGGCAGCGCCGCATCAAGCCCTGGATCGCCAGCCTGTTGAAGAAGGGCGAGCGCGTGGTGCGCGTGAAGTACGGCGTCGACGAGGACGTGTGCAACGGCGACCATGCCTGCATCCGGCTCTCGGGCTGCCCCACGCTCACCATCAAGGACAACCCCGATCCGCTCAAGGTCGACCCGGTCGCGGTGGTGATCGACGGCTGCGTCGGCTGCGGCCTGTGCGGCGAGAACGCGCATGCGGCCACGCTGTGTCCCAGCTTCTACCGCGCCGAGGTGGTGCAGAACCCGAAGTGGCACGAGCGGCTGCTGCACTCGCTGCGCGGTGCCATCGTTCGCGCATTGCAACCCGCGTGAGCTCCACATGACCACGATGAACCGAACCCAACCCATCACCCTGCTCGTCTGCGCCCTCGGCGGCGAAGGCGGCGGCGTGCTCACCGAATGGCTGGTCGATACGGCGCGTCATGCCGGCTACGCCGCGCAGAGCACCTCCATCCCCGGCGTCGCGCAGCGCACCGGCGCCACCACCTACTACATCGAGGTCTTTCCGGTGCCGCTGGCCGAACTCGGCGGGCGCCGGCCGGTGTTCAGCCTGAGCCCGGTGCCGGGCGCGCTCGACGCCATCGTCTCCTCGGAGCTGCTGGAGACCACGCGCCAGATCGGCAATGGCATGAGCGCACCGCAGCGCACGCTGGTCATCACCTCCTCGGGCCGCACGCTGACCACGGCCGAGCGCATGCAGCCCGGTGACGGGCGCGCCGATGCCCAGCGGCTGCTCGATGTGGTCAAGGCCTTCAGCCGCGAGCACCATGTGTTCGACATGGGCACCGCGGCGCGCGAGGCCGGCACGGTGGTCAGCGCGGTGATGCTCGGCGCGATCGCGGGCAGCGGGCTGTTCCCGTTCCCGCGCGAGGCCTACGAGCAGGTGGTGCGCGGCGGCGACACCAGCGCGCCCGAGAAGCTCAACAAGATGGCGACGGCCAGCCTGCGCGGTTTCGCGAAGGCCTTCGACATCGTCGGCATGCCGCGCGCGCAGGCCGCGCTGGTGACGCGACTGCTGTCGAGCGGAGGCGACGAAGCGCCAGTGCAGCCCACGCTGAGCGCCGAGTTGGCACGCGCCTTCCCGCCGCCGGTGCACGACATGCTCGCGCTCGGCCATGCACGGCTCGTCGACTACCAGGACGACGCCTATGCCGGGCTCTACCTCGAACGCCTGCAGCAGGTGCTGGCCGCCGAGCGCGCGTCCGACCCTGCGGGCGCCAACGGCTTCGCGGTCACGCGCGAGATGGCGCGCTGGCTCGCGCTGTGGATGGCCTTCGACGACATCGTGCGCGTGGCCGAGCTCAAGAGCCGCGCCAGCCGCACGCAGCGCGTGCGCAACGAGGTCAAGGCCGGCGAGGACGACATCGTCAAGGTGTATGACCACTTCAAGCCCGGCGCACCCGAATTCGCGGCGCTGCTGCCGGCCTCGCTGGCGCACCGCGTCGCGGCCTGGGACCGGCGAAGGAAGACGCCCTTCGCCCTGCCGCTCAAGGTCGGCAGCCACTCGGTCGCCGGCATGGCCTCGCTGCGCGTGCTGGCCTCGCTGCGCTGGCTGCGCAAGCGCGGCAGCCGCTTCGCCGAAGAACAGGCGCTGATCGAACGCTGGCTGGCTGCCGTCGTGCAGGGCACCCGCACCGATTGGCGTCTCGGCCACGACATCGCGCTGTGCGGCCGGCTCATCAAGGGCTACGGCAGCACCAACGAGCGCGGCAAGCGCAATCTGCTGCACGTGATCGATCATCTGGCCGTGGCGCCGCTGCCCGACGGCTCGCCGGCCGCGCGCGCGGCCGCGATCGCCGCGGCGCGCGAAGCGGCATTGGCCGACGAGGCCGGCACCGCGCTCGACGCCACGCTGGTGCGCCACGGCGCGCCGCCCAGGCCGGTGATCGCGCAGCCGATCCGCTGGATGAAGCGCCCGCCGGCGGCGACCCCCTGAACAACATGAGGAGACGAACGATGACAACACCAAGATCCCGGCGCGCCCTGCTCGCCCTGCTGCTGGCCACCGCCGCCGCGGCGCCCGCGGCCTACGCGCAAGGCAGCGCCTGGCCTTCGAAGCCGATCAAGATCGTCGTGAACTTCCCGCCCGGCGGCGCGGCCGACCAGATCGCACGCGCGGTATCGCTGCCGCTGCAGGAAGCGCTCGGGCAGCCGGTGCTGATCGAGAACCGCGGCGGCGCCAACGGCAACATCGGCGGCGAGGTCGCGGCGCGGGCGCCGGCCGATGGCTACACGCTGCTCATGAGTTCGGGCGGCATGGTGTCGGTCAACCCGCACATCTATCCGAAGATGGCCTTCGACCCCGCCAAGGACCTGATGCCGGTCGCCGCGGCTGCGCGCGTGCTGGTGTTCCTGGTGACCAAGCCCTCGCTGCCGCCGGAGAACATCAAGGACTTCATCGCCTACGTGAAGGAGCGCCCCGGCAAACTCTCCTACGGCTCGCCCGGCACCGGCAGCTCGCCGCACCTCGCGGGCGAGATGTTCAAGAGCCAGACGGGCCTGTACGCGGTCCATGTGCCTTACCGCGGCGCGGCGCCGGCGCTGCAGGACCTGCTGGCCGGCCAGCTCGACTACTACTTCGACCCGGGCATCGGGCTCGCCCAGGTGCGCGCCGGCAAGCTGCGCCTGCTGGCCGTGGGCAGCCCCAAGCGCTCGCCGCTGTTCCCCGATGTGCCGACGCTGGACGAAGCCGGCCTCAAGGGCTTCGATGCCGACACGGTGTTCGGCTTCTACGCGCCGGCCCGAACGCCGCCCGAGATCGTGACCCGGCTCAACCGCGAGATCAACCGCATCCTCGCGATGCCGGCAGTCAGGGAACGTATCGCCAGCCTGGGCGGCGAAGCGCTGCCCGGCACGCCGGCCGCTTTTCAGGAGCGCATCGCAGCGGATTCCACGCGCTTCGCTGCCATCATCCGCGAGCGCAAGATACTTGCGGACTAGAACCCCGCCTGAGCCTTCACCGCATGAGCCCCCAAGTCATCTACACCGTGCGCGTCGAGTTCGGGGACTGCGACCCGGCCGGCATCGTCTGGTTTCCCAATTTCTTCCGCTGGATCGATGCGGCCTCGCGCCACTTCTTTGCCGAGCGCGGCGTGCCGCGCTGGGAAGAGACGGCACAGACCCTCGGCGTGATCGGCACGCCGCTGGTCGATACCCACACGCGCTTCGTCAAGAGCGCGAGCTATGGCGACACGCTGTCGATCGCGGTGGCCATTCCCGAGTGGCGCGACAAGAGCTTCCTGCAGACCTACCGCATGAAGCGCGGCGAAGATCTGATCCTCGAATGCGAAGAGGTGCGCATCTTCGCCGCCACGCGCGAAGGCGGCGGCATCCGCGCGGTGCCGATCCCGCCGGAGATCCGACGGCTCTGCGAGTAGGCCCCGCGCCCAGCTCAAGCAGACGGATGCGCTCGGCCACTGCGCCAAGCGCATGGGCCTCGCGTAATGATTTCGTGCCAATCGGATTCATCGTTTTGGCCATTCGCTGCCGCGGATGTGCCGCCTAAACTGCAAAACGAATACCCGACAACGCCAGACTCGGCCCCTCGACGGTCAATCGCTTGGGCAGAGCGAGGGAATTCATCCCCTGGCCCCCCAGGTCTTTGGGGACGTCAATAAAATCCGTGTCGACGACCCCCGCCAAGAGCTGCGCACTTCGCCTAACTTTGATCCCCAATGCCCGAGATTGACTTGACTGCGCAAACAGCAGCGGTTCGCAGTGTTCTAGCCACCCATGGAATTCGCCGCGCATTGGCGCTGCTCAATGACAGGACGCAGTACCGATACACGGCCATCTACAAGTTGAGCGGCAATGCGTTGCGGGCAGAGCACGTCTTCGATCGCTCCTCTGAATACCGCACCTGGTTGAAAGCCGTTCCCCTGGACAAGAGCTTTTGCCAACACGCGATCGAGGAGGGCGAATTCACGACCAGCCACGTCTCCAAAGACAAGTCCTTGATGAGCTACCGCCCTTATGTCGGTCTTGTCGAGTCGTACTACGGGCGGTTGCTGATACGCGATTCCGGGACGCCCTATGGCACGTTCATCCATTTCGATCTGGAGCCTCGCAGCATCGACGCGCAGGAGGTCTCGTTTCTCCAGCAAGTGACGCCGCTGTTTCTCGATTACCTCGAGTGAGTTGCGAGCAGGCGCGAACAGCTCCGCGCCAAGCCGGATAGCGGCATCAAAGCGGGCCGCGTGCCCAAGGCCCCCAGATCGCGAACGTGATACCGGGCGATTGCACGTTCACAAACAGTACCTTGCCCGCCGGATCGAAGCAGGCTCCGCAGAACTCGCTGCTGCGGTAGTCGCCCGGCGCGACCATCTTGCCGGCCGAAGCGATCTGATCGGCGCCGAGGTTCACGTTGTGGCGCGCGAACACGAAGCTGGCGCCGTCGGGCGTCAGGCCGACCAGGCGCTCGATGCGACCCTGGCCTTGGTCGTCGACGCCGCCGCCGTCCTCGCAAAGCAGCACGCCGCCGCGCGGGCTGATCGTGATGTTGTCGGGGTTGTTGGCGGCCACCGCGTCGAGCGACACGAAGACCGCCTTGAGCATGCCCGTGGCCAGGTCGTACTCCCACACCGCGCCTTCGCCGTTGCCGCCCGCGCCGGCGGCGTTCACGCCGGTGGCGGTGTCGACGATGAACAGCTTGCCGTCGCGATACCAGATGCCTTCGCCGCGCGCCATGCGCAAGCCGCCTTGCGCCCAGCCCTGCGCGAACGGGCCGGCCACCGGAGTGGTGCCCACAAAGCCGGGCAGCGCAATCGACGCCGGGTTCGCATCGGGATCGGCGATGTCCACCCATTCGAGGCTGTGCGTGTCACCGGTCGAGGCGACATTGAGGTCGGCGTTGGCCTTGCCGACCACCTTGGCCATCTGCAGCTTGCCGCCCGCTTCATAGCTGCCCGGGCGGCCGCTCGCATCGCTGGGGATGAAACGATAGAAGCCCGACTTGTTGCGGTTGTCCTCGGTGAGGTAGGCGAAGCGCGTCTTCGGGTCGACGGCGACGGCCTCGTGGCTGAACCGGCCCATCGCGACGATCGGCTTGCCCGTCGTCTCGGCCGCGTTGGCGCGCACCTCGAACACGTAGCCGTGCTTCTTGCCGCCTTGCGACTCGAGATTGCTGCCGGTCTCTTCGCAGGTGAGCCAGGTGCCCCAGGGCGTGGGGCCGCCGGCGCAGTTGGTGAGGGTGCCGCCCAGGCTCGCCTCCATGCCGAGCCACTGGCGGCCCTTGAAGCGCAGGTTGGTGGTTCCGCCGCCGGCAAATCGGCCGTTCACGCTGCTCGAGGCGGTGTCGTACATTGCCGGCGCCTGGATCAGGCTCGTCGACTGGCCGCGCTCGTGGTTGCGCACCAGCACCACGTCGACGCTGTTGCCGCGACCGTACGAGGCGATCACCGCCATGCCGTCGTGGTTGCTCGGGCAGGGCTGGCCGTTGTCCATCTGGTCGCCGGTCCAGCCGTAGGAACGGTAGGCGAAGCCTTCAGGCAGCTGCAGCAGCGGCAGGCCCGTGGCTTCGTCGAGCGCCGGCGCGACTGGACCGTACGGGCTGGCGACGAGGCCGGTGCTGCCGGTGGCGGCGTTGGCGTTTCGAGCCTGCAGCGCCTGCATGGTGCCGATGAACGAGAGGACCGCAACCGAAGTCGAGCCGCGCAGAAAACCGCGGCGGGAATTTAACGACATGAGAGCTCCTGGGGGTGTGGGGTTCCCGCATTGGAGAGTGTCGCGGTGTCAGCGCCGTTACAGCGGCTGTCGCGAGTGCAATCAGGTAACTGAAACGGCACTGAGCGCCTGCCTATGCAATATGCGGATGACGCGCACGTTCGAACAGCGCACGCGCCAGCTTGCGGTGCCGCGCCAGCAGGGGTTTCAGTTCGAGCTTCTCGAACGCCCCTTCGCGGATGACGACAAGGCCGTTGATCACGCTCAGCGCCACCGAGCCCGGCTGGCAGAACACCAGCGCCGCCACCGGATCGTGCCCCGCGCCGGCATGCCCGACGTCCTGCAGATCGAAGGCCACGATGTCGGCCGACATGCCGGGCGCCAGCGCACCGATGTCGTCGCGGCCCAGCACGCGGGCGCCGCCAAGGGTGGCGATCTCCAGCGCCTCGCGCGCCGTCATGGCTGCGGGGCCGTAGCCCACGCGCTGCAGCAGCATGGCCTGGCGCGCCTCTCCCAGCAGGTGGGCGCCGTCGTTGGAGGCGCTGCCGTCCACGCCCAGGCCCACCGGCACGCCGGCGCGGCGCATGGCGCCGATCGGCGCGATGCCCGAGGCGAGCCGCATGTTGGAACAGGGGCAGTGCGCCACGCCGGTGCCGGTGCGGCCGAAGAGCGCGATGCCCGCCTCGTCCAGCTTCACGCAGTGCGCGTGCCAGACGTCGCGGCCGACCCAGCCGAGGTCTTCGGCGTACTGGGCCGGCGTCATGCCGAACTTCTCGCGCGAGTAGGCGACGTCGTTGTCGTTCTCCGCCAGGTGCGTGTGCAGCGAGACGCCGCGCTCGCGCGCGAGTTCCGCCGACAGGCGCATCAGCTCGCGCGAGACCGAGAACGGCGAACAGGGCGCGAGCACGATGCGGCGCATCGCATGGCGCCCCGCGTCGTGGTACCGGCCGATGAGCCGTTCGCTGTCGGCGAGGATCGCCTCCTCGCTCTCGACCAGCTCGTCGGGCGGGAGGCCGCCGAGGCTCCTGCCCACGCTCATGCTGCCGCGCGCGGCATGGAAGCGCATGCCCATCGCCTCGGCCGCCGCTATCGAATCGTCGAGGCGCGAGCCGTTGGGAAAGAGATAGAGGTGGTCGCTGGTGGTGGTGCAGCCCGAGAGCATCAGCTCGGCCATCGCGGTCTGCGTGGAGACGCGGATCATCTCGGGTGTGATCCGGGCCCACAGCAGATAGAGATTCGTGAGCCAGCCGAAGAGCTCGGCGTCCTGCGCCTCGGGCACGGCGCGCGTGAGGCTCTGGTACATGTGGTGGTGCGTGTTGACCAGGCCGGGCATCACGACGTGGCCGTGCAGGTCGATGGCTTCAGCCTGGCCGCTTCGCAGCGCATCGACGTAGGCTGCGGGCAACTCGGCCGTAGCGCCCACCCAGGCGACCGCGGGGCCTTCGATCACCACCGCGCCGTCGGCGATCTCGCGCCGCGCGGCGTCCATGGTGACCAGCACCTCGGCATGGCGCAGGATCAAGGGGCGTGGGCGTGGTGGTGTCGCGGAGGTGCTCATGTCATGTTTCCATCCGGCGGCGCCGGCATCAGCGCCAGAACATAGCGCAGCTCGCTCACGCGCGCGCCGCCGATCGTGAACTCGCGCGCCGCGGCCGGGTCCGGCGTGAAGCCCGCGGCGGCATAGAAGCGCCGGGCGCGCTCGTTGCCGGCCAGCACCCACAGGCTGACCGAGGTGCAGGTCTCGGCACGCATGCGCTCCAGCGCGGCGAGCCACAGCGCACGGCCGGTGCCCTGCGACCAGCAGGCGGGCGCCAGGTAGAGCGCCCAGACCTCGGCAGTGCCGGGCGCCGCGTCCTTGTCGCGCGAAGGGCCGAAGGCGACGAAGCCCGCCACCCGGCCGTCGGCCATGGCCACGAGCAGTTGCGGCGCGCCCTTGACCACGGCCTCGCGCCAAGCGGTCTCGCGCCCGTCGACCGAGAGCGCGGCCAGATACTCGGCGGAAATCAGTCCGGCGTAGGCCTGCTGCCAGGAAAGAACGTGGACTTCCGCGATCTCGCGGCAGTGCGCCAGCGCGGCCGGTTCGATGTGCGCGGGGGCTGCGGATTTCATGGACCCATTGTGCGGGTCGCGGATCTCCCTAGGCGCCGCTCTGCATCGCCTGGTTGACGCGCTGAAGCTCCTGGGCCAGCCGCATGGCCTCGGCGCGCGCGGAGCGGACGCCGCGCTGCAGCAGGAAGAACTGCTTGGCATAGGCGTCCGTCAGGCGCGTCCACTGTTCGAAGGACGCGTCCACGCACGCCGAAGATTGATGCACGATTGGCTGCCTCACCATCACTTGGTTCTTACCGGGTTGCGGAGTGGCCGTGATTCCACCAGATGAACGTGTAACGGCCGTGACGCGATGCCGGATCAGCCCTCGAATCCCGGCGGCACAACAAAGCCGCCGAACTCGCGCTCCACCAGTTCGGCAAAGGCAAGGGTCGTGCGGTCCTCGAGGTACGGCCCGACGATCTGCATGCCGACCGGCAGGCCGTCTTCGGCCAGCCCGATCGGCATCGCGGTCGCCGGCAAGCCGGTGAGCGTGGCGACGCTGGCCCAGACCGACTGGGCGCCGTAGGGGATCGCTTGCCCGTCGACCACGATGCGCCGCTTCTCCATCTCGCCGTGGTCGTGCGCAAATGCGGTGGTGGGCAGCACGGGGCAGAGGATCACGTCGAATTCCACGAAGAACTGCCGCCACTGGTGCGCGAAGACGGCACGTGCGCGGTCGGCATGCACCCAATCGCGATGGCTGATCGAGTCGGCATCGGGCATGTCGGCGCCGACCAGGGCCTCCACCAGCGTGCCCCAGGTGGCGGCCAGCCGCGCCAGGTCCGGCAGCAGCGGACTCGTGCGCGCGATCCTGCAGCCGGCTTTGGCGAGCCGCTCCGCCATGCGGTCCAGCGCGGCGCGCACGGCCTGCGAAGCGGGCAGTTGCGGATGGGTGTCGAGCACCAGCACGCGGAAATCCGCCAGCGCGCCGTGGCGCGCGGCCGGCAGCGCGAGCCGCCAGGCCGCGGCCCGGTCATCGTCCGGGCCGGCCGTGAGGTCGAGCGCCAGCGCCAGGTCGCCCGCGCTCCGGGCCATGGGGCCGACCACGGCAAGATCGACATCGGCGCTCACCGACAGCACAGGCGTGCCCGGCGGCGCGAAGCCGCGCATCGGCACCAGGGCGTGCGTCGGCTTGTGCGCGAAGATGCCGCAGCAATGCGCCGGCACGCGCAGCGACCCGGCCAGGTCCGAACCGAATTCGAGCGACACGTAGCCTGCCGCCAGCGCCGCGGCCGAACCGCCGGACGAGCCGCCGGGCGTGCGGCCCTCGTCCCAGGGATTGCGCGTGAAGCCGTAGAGCGGGTTGTCGCTCTGCCAGTCCGCCAGATGCAGCGCGAGGTTGGTCTTGCCGATCAGCACGGCACCCGCGGCCTTGAGGCGCCGGACCACCACCGCATCCTCGGGCGCCAGCGCCTTCCCGGTGCCGGAAATGCCCCAGGTCGTCGGCAGGCCCGCGACGTTGAAGGCCTCCTTGACGGTGAACGGCACGCCCAGCAGCGGACGCCGCTCGCCGCGCGCCAGCGCCGCATCGGCCGCTTGTGCCGCGGCACGCGCGCGTTCGAAGTCGCGCACGGCGACGGCATTGATCTGGCGGTCGAAGCGCTCGATGCGCGCAATCGACCGCTCGAGCAGTTCGACGGCCGACACCTGCCGCGCCTGCAGGGCGGCGGCGGTTTCGCGAGTGCTTTGGTAGTAGTCCATGGGTCGCCTGCCGGATGAGTCGCACATGGCCCCATGGTGCGCCGGCCTTCGCTGTCCGGCTTGATCCCTCTTGCGCTGCGCTTGACGAATCTTGCGCAGTTCGGGGTGTGCTGCCTAGATGCTGGGGCGACAGGCCGCGCGGACGATGCGCTGGGTGGGATTCGGCTCGATGTTGCGAAACAGCATGGGACGCGGATTGCCCACATAGTCCACGGTCTTGTGCGACGCGCCCTGCCACAGCGGCTCCAGGTAGTAGCTCGCGTACAGGTAGCTGGCCTTGCCGGCCCGGCAATCGAAGACAACCCGCGACTCGTAGGAGCGGTAGGGAACGCCGTCCCAGTTGATCCGCGGCTCCGAGCGGCTCACGCGCACGTGCATGGTCTTGAAGTCACCCGCGGTCTTGATCGCCACCGGGTCGACCTGGACCGTGTTGACGGAGGCATCGTCCGGATTGCCTGTCACAGTGAACCAAGCGGTCTGGGCCTGCGCGGCGGCAGGAGTCAGGGCGAGCAACACAAACCACCTTCTCACACCGAATCCTTTGCTGTCGATGACCGTAACGATTCTAGGGCCGCGTGGGCTTCGGCGCAGAACACGTAGCCCTCGCGATGCGCGTTTGTATCGCTCTTTGTCTGGGGGCCGGCTGGACATGCAAGGTGACGAAACGCCTCGCGGGAGACACACGCGCGATACGACCGCACTCTCCAATAACCCTCGTCTTCCAACACTCCGGAGCCCGACATGACTCTCTTCTCCCGCCCTGCCTTTCTCGCACTGAGCCTGGCCTTGACCGTCATGCACGCAGCTGCGCAACCCGCCGCGGCTGCCGACCCGCGCGGCCGCTGGATCACCGCCAACGGCAACCTCGAAGTCGAGGTCGCGCCCTGCGGCGCCGCACTTTGCGGCACGGTCACCCAGGTGCTGGGCAACCGCTCCATGAGCCGCGAGGGCGCGGCCATGGAAGCCGCCGATGCACGCCCCGCGCTGGGCATGACGATCCTGCGCGATTTCGCGCCGGTCGACGGCGGCGATGCCGCCCGGCCGCCCACGGAATGGAGCGGCGAGATCTACAACCGCGAGAACGGCAAGACCTACCGCTGCCACATGACGGTCAGCACCGCCGAGCAGCCCGCGGGCGAACTGGTGCTGCACGCGTATGTCGGCATTCCGCTCTTCGGCAAGACGCAGCGCTGGTCGCGCGTGGTCGCCGCGCAATGACCCTCAGAAGCTGTAGCGCAGCAGCCGGCCGAGCCTGCCCAGGGGCGGGACCATGGCAAACACCCGCACCGCCATCCGCGCCGGCCACGACATCCTGGCGATCTGCTGCGGGTCATAGCCGCTCGGGCCATAGGCCGTCAGATCGGTCAGCAGTTTCATCTTGGGGATGCGGCGTTCGAGCTCGTGCGGATCGTCGATGCTCCAGCGCAGGGTGGCGCCGGTGGCTCGCACCGACCGGTGGTAGCGCACGAGTTGCAGGCCGAGCCGGCTGAAGCTGTCGAAGGCCACATGGCCGCCCGGAAAATGCCGCGTGAGCCGCGCGAGCAGTTGCGGCACCGCGTCTTCGGCGAGGTACATGAAAAGCCCTTCGGCGACGACCATGGCCGGACGGTACGAGGGCACCGAGGCCAGCCAGCCGGGCTCGGTGACCGACGCGCCGATCAGGGCGTAGTTCTCGCGCTCCGGATAGAGGCGCCGGCGCAGCGCGATGACCTCCGGATAGTCGACGTCGATCCATCGGATGGTGGGCGGCGGGTTGATCCGGAACACGCGGCTGTCCAGGCCGCAGCCCAGATGCAGCACCGTCGCTCTCGGATACTTCGCAATGAATTCGCGGGTCCAGCCATCGAGGATGTGGGCGCGCATCGCAAGCCCGATCATGTCGTCGCGACTGACCTGCAGTTTGGAAAAGTCGTAGTCGATGCGGCTCATTGCCTCGGCCGCGAAGTGGTCGTGCAGCAGCGAATCGGGCAGCCGACTCTCCTCGCCCTTGGCATAGAGCGTGATGAGGAGGGTTTCTTTCTCCCGGGTGAGAGTGACTTTCTCGGTGGTCACTGCCATCGCGCGAAGCCGGGTTCAGGCGGCCGCGGCCAGCGTCAGCACGCTCGCGTAGCCGGGCTGCGTTTCCATTCGTGCGGTCACACCCCGGCGCTCGAGCAACCGGTGCGCCACCATCGCCGCACCGATCACCGCCCAGCAGTGCGCCACCACCCACAGCCCTCTCCACGACGAGCGCGCGGTAAGCGCCTGCCATTCCTCGGTGCTGAAGAAGTCTTCCGGCTGGGCGCGGGGAGCAACGGCCACGGGTGTCTCCTGAAAGAGCGCGATACCGGCTATTTTGCAGCCATTGCCTCGATCTCGAGCTTCCAGCGCGGATCGAGCAACTGCGAACAGACCACCGTCAGCGACACGCGATGGTCGCCCAGGTATTTGACGCGCAGGCGCACGTTCGCCTCGTCGAACTCGGGCGCGGCCAGGTAGGTGCGAACGGAGACCAGGTCCCGGTAGTCCATGCCGGCCGATCGCAGGATGGTCCCCATGTGGGTCCAGATCAGATCGCCCTGCTCCTCGAAGGACTCGGGCATGGTGATCCCGTCTGCGAGGTAGCCGTTGAGTCCGCTGATGACCAGAAGGCGCGAATCGCCCCTGATCTCCATGGCATGGCTGTAGCAGCGGTAGGGAGGAAACACGCCCTCCGGGTTGTGCTGGATCACCGTCATCGGGATTCGTCCTTTCCATTCACGCGGTGCTTTCGATGTTTCTCGCCATGCGGCCGAGCTTAGCGTCGGTAGCCATGGTGATTCCGAACTGAAGCGAAAGCATCCGGCTCGGGGCCGCCCTGGGTGATCGTCCAGTATTTTGCAGGTCCGCGCTCCAACGCAAGCCCAAGATGGAGGATGTCAAGGCCGCCTTCGGGCAGGCAAACTGGCTCCGCACCCATGCGCGAGGAAGTCCATCATGAATGCCCATCGAACTCGAGCTTCTGCGGTCGCGGCAACGGCCTGCTCGCTTCAGTCCACTTCGTGTGCACGGGGCCGACTGTAGCCGCTCGAAGCTACGCATCGTCGCCCTCGACTACGGCTTTTGCGTCGCTCGCGACTCATGACTAGACTGATCGTGTGCCCGTCGGGCTATGGCCGATCTACAAAGCGCTAAGGAGGCCTCAATGACTAACGCTCGGGTTTTGTTGACGCTCGCAGTGCTGGCATTTGGGGTGCCCACGGTGAGCGCCGAGAAGCTTGAAGTGAAATGTGAGTATTGGCACAAGCGCTTGGGTCAGCTTGACGACAAAACGAACCGCATTGACCTGGACGCACGAACTTGCAACGGGCAGCCATGCACGATCTCCGACACTGAGCTCAAGTGGCAAGAGGAAGCCGGTCGTGCCGATTTGAGAATTGATCGCGTCGCAGGCGAGGGTACGGTCAGCTATCTATCGGACGTGATCGCTGATCAGAAGAACTGCAAGACCACCAAGACGGGGCCCTAGCAGGCTGCTGAAGTACCAGGCACGCCGAAGGCGCCCAGCGCACTGAAGACGGCATTCTTGTGATTTCGGCGTCCCAAGTCCGCTGCCATCCCTGTTTCCCCCGTTTTGAGGCGCGTTTGGGGCTCTCACTGGCCCGCTACGCGGCCAACGGACGGACTTCTGCCAAGGTCCGCATGCGCACCAAGTTGTAGGCGGCCATCGTCAGCACGAACAACTGGTCGACTTTCTTGATGCCGCGCACCATCACCTGCCGGATGGGGCCGACGAACTTGGCCCAGCCGAAGCCTTGCTCGATGAGCTTTCGCTTGCGCTGCGAGATCGCATAGCCCTCGCTCCGAGCGATCTCGTCGGCCACCGCCGAGCGACGCCCCGATTTGTTCTGCGCCACGTGCGGCGTGACCTTCATGCGATGCAGCGCCTCGATGAACTCGGCCGCGTCATAGCCCTTGTCGGCGCCCAGCGTGACCTCGGTATCCGGACTCGCGGTGGCTTGACGTGCGTCCCTGATCATGACCTTGGCCGCTTCACGCTCGGCAAAGCCGTCGGCCTGCGTGACCATGGCGTTAACGACCAGGCCGTGACGGTTGTCGGTGAGCGTGTGTCCCATGTAGCGCAACTCGCTGGCAGTCTTGCCCTTGCGGTACAGCCTCGAATCGGGATCGGTCTTCGACTCGTGCGTTTCGTTGCTGCGTCGCTGCCCCTTGAAGTCCCCGCCGCTGGCGCCATCGTCGTCACCGTCCTTGCCAACGAAGCTCTTGTGTCCGGCCCAGGCCTGGATCAGCGTGCCATCGACGCTGAAGTGCTCTCCCGACAACCAATCCTTGTTCTCCGCCGTCTCCAGCACTTCGTTGAAGAAGGCGACGACCGCGTCGTGCTCAATCAGGCGCTGGCGGTTCTTACTGAACACCGTCGGCACCCACACCGCGTCGTCCATCGCCAGGCCGATGAACCAGCGAAACAGCATGTTGTATTGCGTCTGCTCCATGAGCTGGCGCTCCGAGCGGATGCTGAACAGAATCTGCAACAGCATCGCGCGAAGCAGCTTCTCCGGCGCGATGCTCGGGCGGCCGCCCTTGATGTCGGCCTCGTACATCCGAGAGAACAACTCGTCCATCTTGGCCAGCGCCTCATTGACCATCACCCGGATGCGGCGCAGCGGATGGTCGGCGGGAACGAAGTCGTCCAGCCGTCTCATGGTGAACAAACCTTCGGTGAATGTGTCAGGGCCGCGCATCGGAGCAGGTTTTGTGGGTCTGCAAAGACAACGCCCCAGGCCTACTTACGGGGGACTTTCGAATGAGGTATTTCAGCAGCCTGCTAGCCCGGATATTTCACCAGCAGGCCGATGTGCCGTCGACCGAGCCTGCTGAGGGCCATTGAGCGTGGTCTTGCGTGCAGTGTGAGCTACTGGATGGAGTGGCGGCTGTTTTTGGGCACACGACCCCCTTACCCCCGGTGTTTGTCAGCGTGCCGGGGACAGCACTGGATGGATTTCAGGGGGCGAGGGCCTGCGCTGCGCTCAGGAAGACGCTGCGCAGCGGGTGGTGCGAAGCCAGCAGTACCCGCACACGGCGCGTGTTGCGCACGATGGCCGCGCCGATCTTCAGCAGGCGCACGCGGATCGTGGCCGCGGCGGCGCGTTCCAGCTCGGTGTCCTTGAGAGCGAACTCGCGCAGCCGTTGCATCAGCGTGTAGGCCAATGCGGCCAGCAGCAAGCGCAGCTGGTTGGCCGCGAAGCGGTGGCAACTTGCCCGCGTGCCAAACAGATCGAGCTGAGCCTCCTTGATGCGGTTCTCGGCCTCGCCGCGGGCGCAGTACAGCCGCTCATACAGCTGTATGGCATCGCCCTGAAGATCGGTCACCACGAAGCGCGGGTTGTTGCCCTGGCTGCCGTGCTCCAGGCGCGTGATCACGCGCCGTTCGATGTCCCAGCTGTCGGCCGCGTAGACGAACTCGTCGATCAACCGCTGCTTGGCGCCGGTGCGCGCGTACTCGTCGGCGAGCATCGCCTCGGCGTACTGCACGGTCGCCTCCAGCCGCGCGTTGCGCGCCAGCCCGATGATGTAGTTCACGCCCGAGCGCTCGCACCAGCGCAGCAATCTCTGGCGACAGAAGCCCGAGTCACCGCGCACGATGATCCGCGCGTCGGGCCACGCCTGGCGCAGCCGCTGCACCAGCAGCTTGATCACCGCCGCGGCGTTCTTGGCGCCATCGATGCGGCTGCGCCGCAAGACGCATGCGAGCATGGCTTGGCCGCAGAACACGTACAGCGGCAGATAGCAGTGGTGGTCGTAGTAGGCATGGAACTCGCAGCGCTCCTGGTCGCCGTGCAAGGGCACATCCGAGGCGTCGATGTCCAGCACCAGTTCTTCGGGCGGGCTCTTGTGGCTGGCGATGAACTGCTCGATGAGCACGCCATGCAGCGCCACTGCCTGCGCTCGCGTGGCCCCGGTCTCCAAGCGGCTGAGCGTGGGCGAACTCGCCAGCGCATCGACCCGGCCCACAGCGGTCTGCATCAGCAGATCGTCTCTCAAGGTGTCGTGGTCGTTGAGGTCTTCGTAGCCGCAGCACAAGCCGTAGATGCGTTGGGCGAGCAGGTCGCGCAGGCTGTGCGTGATGCGTGCCGGATCGCGTGCATCACTGAGCACGGCCGCAGCCGCTCGGCTCAGACCGATACGTTCGTCAACGCGACGCAGCAGCAAGACCCCGCCGTCCGAACCGATGTCCCCGCCCTCGAAGTTGGCCTCGATGACCCGCCGACCCACACGCCCCAAATCAATCGTCCCATCGGTACACTTTGGCATCGGCAGTCCTCGGTTGAAATTGGCGTCAGATACCAATGTCAACGCGCTCCGGCACGAGGCTGCCGACCCTCTACTGGTGAAATTTCCGGGCTAGGGGGCGTTGTGCTTGCCCCTGCCTGCGCGCACGGAAGCCGTCCGATCACTGGCTGCGTTCGCAGTCCGAGGAAGTCGCTCCCGATCCAGGACGCGACCCTGGTCGTCGAGCGCGAAGTTCAGCGCCTTCTTTGGACAGTTTTTTCTACGGGATAGCCTGCGAACGCGGGCTGTGAACGTCGGGCTCTCTGCGGCGGTGGTCGTACACGCGTTCGTTGTTATCTTCGTCGCCGTCAATATATGAGACAGTGATTCCGTCGAGGTCGGCAAGTGGCTGCAGGAAGTCGACAAACTGCGATGCCGTGATGCCTTCGGCCTTGATTACGTCCCAATGCTTGAACAGGATGGACCTCAGCGCAGCTTGCTGCGCTTCTGCATCGTTTGCGGGTGACCAAGGCTTGTCGATCATGGAAGGGGGGATGTCTGCGCTACCGTTTTGGCGAAGCAAGTTCGCCGCCGCGAGCGTCGTTCGATCCTTCGGGGCGCAAGATCCCGTAGGACAGGCATCCAGATTGCGAGGCACCATCTCGAGGCCCTCATCGCGATGATCCATGGCCGAACCTCCTGGGAGTTCTCACTAGACTCCGGGCGCTATCGTAGGGTCGGCAGCGCAGGCATGCCGGCAAATCGCGGTTCGGTCCTACGCTGAAAGAGTTCGTTTCTCGCGAATCTGGGCGGTGGGGGCTGATTCACGTTCCGGTGTGCTGCAGGGCCTGAAGTCTAAAGTTTCAGGGGAGCGAGGCCGACAGGCCGATGCTCAGGACCAGCAGCTCACGGACCTGTTCGAGCAGCGGTGCGCTCAAATTCTTCGGCGCGCCCGCGCGTCCGTAGCCATGCTTCTTTGGACAAGCGATATAGGACATGCCTTGTCAGCTGGTGACCGGCAGGGACAAGTGGATGCTCGAAGTCATCGGAGGCCGTTCGCGTCATCCCGAGCTTGGACATCACCGCACGAGAACGCGCGTTGCCGGGCACGGTAAGCGCCACGATTTCCGATAGGCCAACGCTTTCGAAACCGAACTCCAGGGCTGCTCGAGCTGCCTCGGTGGCGAAGCCTTGCCCCCAGTACTGGCAACCCAAGCGCCAGCCCACTTCGACGCACGGTGCAAAAGGTGCCGTGTAGCTGGGGATCGCAATGCCGACCATTCCGATGAAGCTGGCGACGCCCGGCGCTTCGACCGCCCAGAAGCCAAAGCCTTCACGGAGGAAGTGCTCGGTGATGCGTCCGACGAGTGCGTCACTTTGCGTTCGCGTGAGCGGGCCGAGCAGGTACTGGTTCACCTGCTCGTCAGCGTTCAGTTCCGCGAAAAGAGGCAGGTCCTCGTCTCGCCACGCCCTAAGACGAAGCCGCGGTGTCTGCAGTTCTGGAATTTCACGGGTCATCTGGCACTGGGAGGAGCTAGGGAATGTCCGGTCTTGGCCCGCGAACGGTCGTCTTTGGCGCTATTTCGGTTTCGCATAAATGGCTTTCGCCGCCTCTTCCCAGTTCACGCCGTCGAATTTTCGAATCTCGAGCGACGAGAGATCCAGTGCATCGATGCACCGGAGGTTGACGGCCCATCGAGCCGGGTCCAGCCGCGGACGAGTGAACGGCGAAATGCCGCAATGCCTGCAGGAGTAGTGCTTGGCGGTCAATGTTCCGAACTGGTACAGGGTCAGATCCTGTTCACCTGAAACAATACGCAGAGTCTTGTCTGACGCGCCATGCCACAGCGCACCCTTGCGACGACAAAGGGAGCAATTACATTCCATGGCGTATGCGACCGTGGCTTGCAGTTCGAACTTGACTCTTCCGCAGTGACAGCCGCCCAAGTAAGTCTGGTGATCAGTCATGGCTGTACCTCGCTGGTTTCGCCATCATGCCATCCAGCGGCCAGCGAAGTGGTGTTGCGCGGCGCTGCTATTGCGGCAGTGATCGGCCTCAGTCCGCCGGCAGCACTTGCCCGACCATAAGTCGATGTCCGTCAGGCGTAGTGACGGCGAACTCACGCATACCCCAGTCTCGGTCGATGGGTGGATGTATCACGATAGCCCCTCGACCGACCCACTCGTCGTGCAGCGCCTGCGCATCGTCGACATGCAGGTAAGCAAAGTAGCTGTGGTCGCCTGTCGCCGAGGGCAGAAGCGCGTCTGGACAGTGACCGAGCATGACGCTGACACTCCCCCTGCAAACCAGTTGCCAGTCCGACCGGCCTCCCCACTGGACGCTGAAGCCGAGTGCATCACGGAAGTACGCCGTATTTCGCTCGAGGTCGGGCACCGCGAGCACGTACGCAAAGGGGCGCAGGTCACTGGGTACAGGCATCAGAACTCCCATGCTGAAAAATGAGCGCCTAAGACGTGTCCCGGCATCCACTTGCGACCGTCTGCTCCTGGCCGAGGGCCGTCCTACCGTGCGCCCGGCCAGAAAGGCCAGAGGCTACCAAGGAACACGGGCGGGCGGCCGGACTTTGGCGATGTCCCGAAGGGCAATTGCCCTTGGCCATTCGTGCCGAGCCGGGCCGAGAGCGAAACCAGGATTAGCAGTTGCCCTTTTTTGCCTGTCCTGGCGGGCATTGCTTCCCGTATCCGCCACCGGGATATCCTGGACCGTCGGGGTAGATAGCGCAGCCCCCGAGCATGGCTGTTGCGAGAAGTGCAGCGACTAGCTTCTTCATGGCGTGGTCCTTCTATCGTTGGCATTCGAGCATAGCTGCTGCGCTTCATGGTCGCGCCGTCGTCGATGGGATCGCCGTGTAGGACTTGGCGACGCGCCCGGACTTCAGCAGACGCCAGACCAGCCATCGCACAATTGCTTCATCAAGGAACTGGACCTCGCAATGAATCAAGCAAGCTTCGGCAAGGCAATCCCAGTACTCGCCTCACTCGATCTGGCACGCACTTTGGATTTCTACAAGAACGTGCTCGGCTTCCAAACGCGGCACTTCGAGGATTTTTCCTATGGCATGGCAATGCGCGGCGAAACGGAGTTGCACTTCTGGGCCTGCGACGACAAGCACATCGCTGAGAACACCTCGTGCTACATCCGCGTCGCGGACATCGCCGCTGTGCACACGGAGCTCAGTGCCCAGTTGCCTTCGATCCAAGGCGTGGTCCGCACGGCTTGGGGCATGGACGAGCTTTATGTGATCGATCCGGACGGCAATCTCATCAAGTTCGGCCAAGAGTCTCCTGTCGCACCGTAACGCGCGCCGCGGAGCGCGTCGCCGGTTGGCCATGGACATGTGAACCTTTTTCGATCTGGCAAGAGGCCAGTCCTGCGCATAGACTCGCGGCCGATCACTTCTTCGCAACAGGAGTACCCATGGGTTTGATGGACCAGATCGGCCATGCGCTGATGGACAACGACGAACTTCACTTCGCCACCGAGAGCCGGTGCTCGCCCGAGGAGCGATGGCTGGTGGCGTTGAGCGCGCCGCTCTCCGCCTTCAACGGCAACTTCGTCAACGCAGTCGAGACCGGCCAGAGCCCGGAGGCGCTGCGCGAAGGTGTCGCCGGCATGTGGGGCGTCCAGGACCGCAAGAGCTTCGAGCAGACGGCCCGTTGGATCGTCGACGAGGGACATCGCGAGAAATATCGGGGCGTGTGGCACGGCCTGGTCAAGCTCGACACCGCCCACCGGTCCGCCCCTCTGCTGCTGCGCTCCGTAGCCTCGCTGGTCTTCCCCGGCCTGTTCATGCTGAAACTGCGGGGCGAGCTGGACTACGAGGCCTTTGCCAACCAGACCGGCAAGAGCGTCGCCGACATCGCCACCTTGATGGGTTCCTACAGTGACTGGATGGACGATCTGCGCAAGCCGCTGGGGGTACAGCCCGCGGAGATCACCGACCTGGTCGCATGGGACGCCGTGCGGCTGGCCAGCCTGTCGCGCTGGGCGGTGGACCTGGGCTACATCGACCGCGGCGAGTTCACGGGCTTTGCCTCCGGGCTGGCCGGGCCGGTGCGCGCCGCCTACGGCAACTGGGCCCAGGTCAGCGCTGCCTATGTGGCAGCCGGCCTGATCTGGAACTATTCGGAAGCACGGCAGGAAGCGCTGGTGCGCACGAATGCGATGCTGTTCAGCGACCCGCGCAGCCCGTACAAAGACCTGCCGCTCCACTGAGCGCTCCGGCCAAGGAGATGTCGCGAGCGAGCTTCTTCGCCTGCTGCTCAGTCCGCCTTGATGTCCGCCGCCTTGATCACGCGCGACCACAGGGCCAGTTCCTGGTCGACGAACTTGCCGAGCGCCGGCGGGTCCATGTAGACCGCGAAGGCGCCCTGGTCGTCGACCTTCTTGCGGAAGGCTTCGCTTTCGACGATCTTGCGAATCTCGGTGCTGAGCCTGGCGACGATCTCGGGCGGCGTCTTGGCCGGCGCGAAGACGGCGAACCACGACTCGACCTCGTAGCCCGGGAAGCCCGCCTCGGCCGAGGTCGGCACATTGGGCATCGACGGGTGCCGCTTGCTGCCGGTGTAGGCCAGCGCCTTGAGCTTTCCGCTCGCGATGTGGCCGATGACCGAAGGCGGCGTGGTGATGAACATGTCGACGTTGCCCGCGATCAGGTCGTTGATCGCCGGACCCGAACCCTTGTAGGGCACGTGGGTCATCGGCTGCTTGGCCTGGCGCGAGAGCAGTTCGCCCGCGATGTGCTGGATCGAGCCGTTGCCCGAGGAGGCATAGAAAAGGCCGCCGCCGCCCTTCTTCTGGCCGTACTCGACGAGCTCCTTCATCGAGTTCACCGGCAGCTTGCCGCTGACGGCCACCACGTGCGGCGCGCGCATCACCAGCGCGACCGGAACGAAGTCCTTGGTCGGACTCCATTTCATCTGCTGGAACAGCGAAGGGTTGCCGACGTGGTAGCCCGAGTACTGCATCAGGAGCGTGTAGCCGTCGGGCGCGGCGCGGGCCACGGCCTCGGCGCCGATGTTGCCGCTGGCGCCCGGCTTGTTGTCGACCACCACCGGCTGGCCCAGCGCGCGCTGCAGCGGATCGGCGACCATGCGCGCCATGATGTCGGTGGAGCCGGCGGGCGCAGTCGGCACGATCATGGTGATCGGCTTCGAGGGCCAGGTGTCGGCGTGCGATGCGGCGGCGGCCAAGGCAAGGCAGGCTGCGAGAAGGCAGCGAAGAGGTTTCATGTTTGTCTCCTGTAGTGTGTGAACGTGTCGCGGCGCCCGGCCCTTCAGGGCGCGAGCTCCGAGATCTCGATGAGATTCAGGTCGGGGTCGCGCAGGTAGACGGAGCGGATGCGCGAAGTGGCGCCGGTGCGCATCACCGGCCCTTCGAGGATCGGCACCTGCTTCTCGTTCAGGCGCGCGATGACTGCGTCGAGCGGCACCGCGGCGATGAAGCACAGGTCCAGCGCGCCCGGCATCGGCACCTCTGCCTTGGGCTCGAACTCGTGCCCCTTCAGATGCAGGTTGATCTTCTGGTTGCCGAAGCGAAAGGCCTTGCGGCCGCCGCCGAAGGTCTCGAGCGACATCCCCATCACCTCGACATAGAAGCGCACGCAGACTTCCTCGTTGGCGGTGGTGAGCACCAGGTGGTCCAGATGGTCGATCATGCTTGCTCCTTTTCTTCGCGCGCCTTCGCGCGCGCAACGATGTCGTCGAAATCCGCCGGCGGCGCATGGCGCGTCAGGCGATGGCCGGCGCGCGACACCTGGCTCGACAGTTCGTGCTGCACCAGGTCTTCGAGCTGCGCCGCGGCGCCGATCAGGCCGTCGAGGTCCATGCCGGTGTCGTAGCCCATGCACTGCAGCATGTGGACCACGTCCTCGGTCGCGACGTTGCCGGTCGCACCCGGCGCATAGGGGCAGCCGCCGATGCCGCCGAGCGACATGTCGAGGCGGCGGATGCCCGCCTCGACTGCCGCCACGGTGTTGACGAGCCCCATGCCGCGCGTGTTGTGGAAATGGGCGGTGAAGTCCAGCGCCGGGAAGCGCTCCGACGCGGCGGCGCAGACGGCCTGCACCTGGGTGGGATAAGCCATGCCGGTCGTGTCGCACAGGGTGATGCCGCGCACGTTCAGCGCGGCGAAGCGCTCGATCCAGCCCAGCACCGTGGAAAGCGCCACCTCGCCTTCCATGGGGCAGCCGAACACGCAGGACAGCGACACGTTGACCGGCACCGCGGCCTGCCGCGCCAGCGCGATCACATCCGACAGCTGCGAGAAGGACTGCTCGCGCGTCATGCGCAGATTGCTGAGGTTGTGGCTTTCGCTCGCCGACATGACGATGTTGAACTCGTCGACGTGGCTGTCGAGCGCACGCTCGGCGCCGCGCAGGTTGGGCACCAGCGCGGTGTAGACCACGCCAGGTTGGCGCGCGATGCGCATCATCACCTCCTCGCCGTCGCGCAGGGCGGGAATGGCCTTGGGCGAAGTGAATGAAGTGACCTCGATCTTCGCGTAGCCGAGGCCGCTGAGCCGATCGACCAGCGCGATCTTGTCTTCCGTAGGAATAAAGCGGCTTTCCATCTGGAAGCCGTCGCGCGTGGCGACCTCGTTGACGAGGAGGCGCGTGCCGTTGCCGGTGTTCATGTTCTTGCTCCTTCAGCGTGAACGCGCGGGCCAGCCGCCCGAGCGCAGGTCGTCGTCGTGTTCACCGAGCCGCGGCGCGGGGTACGCGATGCGGCCCGGCGTCGCGCTGAGCTTGGGCACCACGCCCGGCACCTTGAGCGTGCGGCCGTCGGAGGTGGGGGCCTCCACGATCATTTCGCGCGCCAGGTACTGCGGGTCGGTCGCGATGTCGGCCACCGAGTAGATGCGACCGACCGGCACGCCGGCCGCATCGAGCGCCGCGAGCGCCTCGTCGCGGCTGCGCCGGCTGGTCCAGGCCTCGATGGCGGCATCGAGCGCCTCGGCCTGCTGTACGCGGCCGTCGTTGTGGCGCAGGGCCGGGTCTTCCTCGAGGTCCGGCCGGCCGATGGCACGCATCAGGCGGCGGAAGATGCTGTCGCCATTGCCGGCGACCAGCACGTAGTGGCCGTCGTTGCAGCGGTAGGCGTTGGTCGGCGCGATGCCGGGCAACGCGCTGCCGGCGCGCTCGCGCACGGCACCGAAGGCGTCGTACTCGGGCACCAGGCTTTCCATCACGTTGAAGACCGACTCGTAGAGCGCCACGTCGATGAACTGGCCCTCGCCGCCGTGGGCCGTGCGGTGGTGCAGCGCGGTCAGCACGCCGATCACGCCGTGCAGCGCCGCGAGCGTGTCGCCGAGCGAGATGCCCACCCGCACCGGCACGCGGCCCGGTTCGCCGCTCAGGTAGCGCAGCCCGCCCATCGATTCGCCGAGCACACCGAAGCCCGGCTTGTCGCGGTAGGGGCCGGTCTGGCCGTAGCCCGAGATGCGCAGCATGATGAGGCGTGGGTTGAGCGCATGCAGCTGCTCCCAGCCGAGGCCCCAGCCTTCCAGCGTGCCGGGCTTGAAGTTCTCGATCAGCACATCGGCCTCGAGCGCCAGCGCGCGGGCCGCTTCCTGCCCCTCTTCGCTGCGCAGGTCCAGGCAGACCGAGCGCTTGTTGCGCGACTGCACTTCCCACCACACCGAGCTGCCGTCGCGCAGCATGCGCCACTTGCGCAGCGGATCGCCGACCTCGGCCGGTTCGACCTTGATCACGTCGGCGCCGAATTCGGCCAGCGTCTTGCCGGCGAAAGGGCCGGCAATGAGCTGGCCGAGCTCCAGGACCTTGAGGCCTTCGAGTGCATTCATGGCTTGCTTGTCTCTCTTTGCTGTTCGATGGCTGCACTGTAGAAAAACATCACGATTCGCGGAATTGCCATGACGGCAGCACCCCTTCGCGAAACGCGAAGCCCCGGCCTAGAATGGCCCGATGGCCAGCACCATCAATCCGGCCCGCGTCGACTTCGTCACGCTGCGTCTGTTCTGCGCGGTGGCCCAGTCGGGCAGCATCACCAAGGGCGCGGAGGCCTGCCACCTCGCCTTGTCGGCCGCGAGCCGGCGCCTGTCGGATTTCGAGAATGCCACCGGCTCGAAGCTGCTCGACCGCAGCCCGCAGGGCATTGCGCTGACGCCGGCCGGCCACGTCGCGATGCAGCATGCGATGCGGCTGTTCCAGGGCTTCGAGCAGTTCAGCACCGAGCTCAAGGACTATTCGAGCGGCGTGCGCGGCCATGTGCGCCTGTGGGCCAACATGTCGGCGCTCACCGAGTTCCTGCCGGCGGCACTGGCGACCTTCCTGGAGCGGCATCCCGACATCCGCGTCGAGGTCGAGGAACAGTTGAGCGGCGACATCGTCCGCGCGCTCGTCGATGGCCTCGCGGACGTCGGCGTGTTCGCCGAGAACACGCCCACCTACGGCCTGAACGTGGCGCCCTTCCAGACCGACGAGCTGGTCGTGCTGTGCGCCAAGCAGCATCCGCTGGCGCGCACGCGGCGCGCCGACTTCAAGACCTGTCTCGCGCACGAATTCGTCGGCCTGAACCGCAGCAGCTCATTGCTGGAGCTGACCTCGCGCGCCGCCGAGCAGGCCGGCATCCCGATGCGCCTGCGCGTGCAGGTGCGCAGCTTCGACGCCATGTGCCACATGATCGCGGCCAACCTCGGCATCGGCGTGGTGCCCTTCGCGGCTTGCAAGGCGCAGGTGAGCGCGCTCGATCTGCGGGTCGTGCGGCTCAAGGACGCGTGGGCGGTGCGGCGGCTGCTGATGGCGACCAAGACCGGCGAGCAGCTGTCGCCCGCAGCCGGCCTGCTGCTGCAGCATCTCGCGGCTTCGAGCCAGGCGCCGACGTCGGTTGCGGGCGCATCGTTGCCCGCGCCTCGAGACCGCCGGTCCTGACGAAGGTCGGATCCAGGCTGGATCTCGTTCGTCGAACGCGTCAGCCCGGCGCGCGCCGCCGACGCGCCGGGCCGGCCGCGGCCTCGCGCAGGCACTCGACGAAGGCCCGCGCCGCCGGCGTCAGCCGCGACCAGGCCTGCAGGCGCACCGACACCTGCACGCGCGGCAGCGGCTCCGCCAGGCGCAGGCGCACCAGGCCGCGGGAGGCGACGGGGTCCTCCGCCAGCGACGCGGCGACCAGGGTCAGCGCGTCGGCGTTGCGCACCAACGAAAGGCCGAACTGGATCGACTGGCACACCACGGTGTTGCGCGGGGCCGCGAGCCCGGCCTGCTGCAGGGCTTGCACGCCGTAGGCCGGAACCGCCCATAGCGCTTCGGCCAGACGGCGCAGGGTGCGCACCCGCGCCAGCGGATGGCCGGCGCGCGCGATGGCCGCCAGCGGGGCCTGCAGCAGCACCTCGCGCTCCAGGCCGTCCTTTTCCGCCGTCCCCTCCAGCTCGCTCAGCACCGCCAGGTCGTGGCCCGATCCCGGGCCGGTCGCCTCGGGACTGGTGATCTCCACCAGCTCCAGCGCAACGCCGGGGCAGCGCCGGCGGAAGGCCAGCAGCGCATCGGGCAGCAGCCGTGCCGCCGCCAGCGAGCTGAACGCCGCGCGCAGGTGGCCGCCGCCGTCGCGCAGCTGCGCAATCTCGTCCTCGGTGCGCCGGACCTCGTCGAACAGCACCGCGGCGCGCCGCAGCAGGGCCTGGCCGATCTCGGTCGGCACGACGCCCCGGGCACTGCGCACGAACAGCGCAACGCCGAGCGTGCGCTCCAGCTCGCGGATCGCGTAGGTCATGGCCGGCTGCGTCAGCGCAGCATCGCGCGCCGCGGCACGGATGCCGCCGGCCTCGGCCACGCGGCGGAAGATCTCCAGGTGTCGCAGGTTCATCGGGGAAGGCATCGGTTGGTTGGAATGATGGTGAACAAGAATTTTGATCGCTTGCAAGAATCCCGTGTCTTTTCTTTTATCCCGGCATGCACTACCGTTGCGCGGACCCGGCGGCCCCATGGCCTTGGGCGGCCATTCCCCTCCCTCCTCTTCGAACCATTCCAGAGAACCTGCATGAAGCGTCTGCATTCCCTCGCCACCCTGGCCGCGGCCAGCCTGTTGAGCCTGAACGCCCTGGCCCAAAGCGGCACCGCCGCGGCCCCTGACGCGCTGCAGCAGCGCGGACTGTCCCTGGCCGACGCCACCGAGGCGCAGGTGATCGCGTGGCGGCGCCACATCCACCAGAACCCCGAGCTGTCGTTCCAGGAGAAACGCACCGCCGCCTACGTGGCCGAGGCGCTGGCCCGGATGCCGGGCATCGAGGTGCAGACCGGCATCGCCAAGACCGGCATCAAGGCCGTGCTGCGCGGCGGCAAGCCCGGACCGGTGGTGGCCCTGCGCGCCGACATGGACGCGCTGCCGGTGGAGGAACGCAACGACCTGCCCTTCAAGTCCACCGCCAAGGGCGACTGGCTGGGCAAGGAAGTACCGGTCTCGCACGCCTGCGGCCACGACACCCACGTCGCGATGTTGCTGGGCGCGGCGCAGGCGCTGTGGAGCATGCGTGCCGAACTGCCAGGCACGGTGGTCTTCCTGTTCCAGCCGGCCGAGGAGCAGGGCCCCGGCCCGGTGCTCAGCGGCGCGCCCGCGATGGTGCAGGCCGGCGTTCTGGACAACCCGAAGGTGGATGTGGTGATGGGCCAGCACATCAACGCCGGCGGCCCGCTGGGCATCGGCTACCGGCGCGGCAGCCTGATGGCGAGCGGCGACGTGTTCAAGATCTCGCTCAAGGGGCAAGGCGGCCACGGCTCCTCGCCCTGGACCGCGAAGGAGCCGACGGTGGCGGCGGCCGAGATCGTGCTGGCACTGCAGAACATCGTGAGCCATCGCATCGACCCGCTGGACGGCCCCACCGTGGTCACCGTGGGCATGCTGCAGAGCGGCAACCGCGTGAACATCCTGCCCGACACCGCGGAAGTGGCCGGCACGGTGCGTTCGCTGTCGGCCAAGAACCAGAAGGTGGCGCACGAGAACATCCGCCTGAAGGCGCAGAAGATCGCCGAGCAGCACGGCCTGACGGCCAAGGTGGAGATCGACACCGGCTACGAGGTGCTGGTGAGCGACCCGGGCGCCACCCAGGTGGTGGTGAACGCGCTGGAGGCGGCGGCCGGCCCCGGCGCGCAGGCGCGCGAGATCGGGCCGCGCATGGGCTCGGAGGACTTCGGCTCCTTCGGCAAGAACCGGCCGGTGGTGTTCTGGAACCTGAATGCCTCGCCCTTCGGCGACAGGCCGGGCGCGCCCAACCATTCGTCCGAATTCGTGATCGACGAGAAGGCCTTGCGCCTAGGCGTGCGCGCCCTGGTGGGCAGCACGCTGGCCTACATGACGACCCGGCCGAACGGGGAGCTGACGGCCTCGCGCTGAGCAGCTAGACCGTTCCTGCGCCCACCAGCATCTCGCACGGCCCGACGAAGCCATCGCCGGTTTCGAAGGCGCGCAAGGCTTCCTCGATGGCTTGCCAGGCCTGCGCGCGCTCGGTCTCGCTCAGGCCCACCATCATCTGGTGCAAGGCACCGAAGGACTCGCGCTCGAAGCGCACGCATTCCGCCGCACTCGGCAGCTTGACCGGCGATGGCACCTTGCGCACCTCGATGTCGCGCAAGCCGGCCTTGGCGAAGGCGGCTTCGAGCACGCCCTCGGCACCGAGCGAGAACGGGCCCGGCTGGCCAGGCAGCGGCGGTGGCAGCTTGGCGCGCTCGCGGATGATCTTCACGGGAATGGAGAAGAAGGCATTGCGCTCGGGTGTCGAGTAGACGATGGCCGCCACGCGCCCGCCCGGCCGCAACGCGCGGCACATGCCCGCGAGCGCGCGCTGCTGGTCGGGAAAGTAGATCAGGCCGACGCGGCTGATCGCGGCGTCGAAGGAGCCGGCGGGCAGCACGTCGAGCGCCTCGCCGTCGAGCTCGCGCGTTTCGACGTTGGAGAGCCCGGCTTCCTTGGCGTCGGCCGCCGCGCGTTCAAGCAAGGCGGGCGCAATGTCGGTGGCCAGCACATGGCCGCTCTCGCCCACGCGACGTGCTACCGAGATCGACTGTTCGCCTGCGCCCGCGGCGATGTCGAGCACGCGGGATCCCGGGCCGATGCGGGCCAGGTCGAACATGGTCTCGGTCGCCTCGCCGAGCCAGTCGCCGAGGAAGGGGCCCCAGCGGTGCCAGGCCTCGGCGGCGGCCTGCCACTGCGCGCGTGTCGTGGTCTTGAAGGCGGCGGCATCGAATGCCGGCTGCAGAACGGTGTTCATGGTGCGTCTCCAGAGGAAAGAAGGTGCACGAAGCATCGCTGCGCGTGGCCCTGCGCGCCAGTCCAGAATTAGAACTGGCCTTGCCGGGGCGAGAGGAATAGATTCGCTCCATGATCGACTACGGCCAGTTCTGCACCGTCGCGCGCGGCGCCGAAGTGCTCTGCGAGCGCTGGACGCCCTTGGTCGTGCGCGAGCTGATGTGCGGCAGCACCCGCTTCAACGACATCCGGCGCGGCGTGCCGCGCATGTCGGGCTCGCTGCTCGCGCAGCGGCTGCGCAAGCTCGAGGAGGTCGGCGTCGTCAAGCGCGTCCAGGGCACCGGCGTGTCGGCGGAGTACCACCTCACCGGTGCCGGCGAGGAGTTGCGGCCGATCGTGATGGCGCTCGGCCACTGGGGCGCACGCTGGATCGGCAGCCGCCTGAAGCGCGGCCAGCTCGATGCCGGCTTTCTGATGTGGGACATCCGCCGCTTCGTGCGGCCCGACGAATGCCCGCGCGGGCGCTGCATCGTCGTCCACTTCCGCTTCACCGATGCGCCCGAGGGCGAGCGCCGCTGGTGGCTGGTGGTGGACAAGGGCAGCGCCGACCTGTGCCGCGACGATCCCGGCGAGGACGCCACGCTGATCGTCGAATCGACGGTGCTGGCACTGACCGAAGTCTGGACCGGTGACCGGGACGCCGACGACCTGATCCGCGAACGCCGGTTGCGCGTCACGGGCACCGCGCGCGATGCGCGCGACCTGTGGCGCTGGCTGGGCCGCAGCGCTTTCGCCGAGACGCGCGAGGCCGCCCGGAGGGCCTAGTGCGCCGCCCCGCCGAGGGCCTTGGTCAGCATCACGAGGTCCAGCGCCAGCCGCCCGCTGCTGGCGACCTCGTCGCGCTGCGCCTGCAGCAGCGTGCGCTGGGCATCGAGCTGGACCAGGAAATCGGTCAAGCCGTTGTCGTAGCGCACGCGCGCCAATTCCCAGGCGTCGCGGCTGTGGCGCTCCTTCTCCACCAATTGCAGATGGCGTTGCCGGTCTGCCGTGTAGGCGCTCAAGGCATCGTCGATCTCGTGCCAGGCCTTCAGCACCGTCTGCTGCCAGGCCACCGCGGCCTCCTGCTGCTGCAGCTCGCGCAGGGTCACGGTGCTGCGACGCCGGCCGCCGTCGAAGATCGGCAGCTGCAAGCTCGGGCCGATCGCCCACTGCCGGCTGCCCCATTCGCCGAAGCTGCGGCTTCCGACCGATTCAAAGCCGAAGTTCGCGCCCAGCGTGATGCGCGGGTACAGGTCGGCGACGGCGACGCCGATGCTGGCGGTGGCCGCATGCAGTTGCGCCTGTGCGCGCTGGATGTCGGGCCGGCGCAGCGCCGCTTCCGAGGGCAGGCCGGGCGAGAGGTCGGGCAATGCGCTCGCCCGCGCATCGGCGCGCTCGGTCAACTGCGCTTGGAGCGCGCCGGGCCGTTCGCCGACCAGCAGCGTGATCTGGTTGATGGCCTGTGCCTCCTGCGCCAGCAATTGCGGCAGCCGCGCGCGCAGATCGGCCGTTTGCGCGCGCTGGCGCGTCACGTCGAGGTCGGTCGTGAGGCCGCCGTCGGCGCGCGCCTTGACCAGCTCGAGCGTCTCCTCGGCCGCGGCGATCTCGGCGCGCGCGATGCGCAGCTGGCGCTGCGCGGTGCGCAGCTCGAAGTAGTTGCGCGCCAGCTCGGACTGCACGCTCAGTTGCACCTGCGCCAGCATCGCCTGTGAGGCCGCGAGGTTGGCATCGGCGGCCTCGATCGAGCGCCGCACGCGGCCCCAGAGATCGAGCTCCCAGGCGGCATCGAAGCCGGCCTGGTAGAGGTTGTGCGGTTCGCTCAGCACGCCGATCAGCTCCTCGCGGTTGGAAGGATTGAGCGCGTCGATCAGGCGCGTGCCCGAACCGAACTCGCTCTGCCGCTGGCGCGTCGCCGCCGCGCTGGCGTTGAGCTGCGGGCCGCGCTGGGCCTCCGCCGCTTGCCTTTGCGTTCGGCCTTGCGCGAAGCGCAGCGCTGCCGTCTGCAGATCGTGGTTGGCGGCGAGCGCCTTGGCCTGCAGCGCGTCGAGCACCGGGTCGGCGAAAACGGACCAGCCGATCGGCATGCTCGCCGTGCTTCGAAGCTGCGGGTCGGCCAGTTCCGGCGAACCGCCATGCCAGGCCGAGAAGTCGGCGGGCGCCTCGGGCATCGGGGCCTTGAAATCGGGCCCGACGGCGCAGCCGGCGAGCATCAGCGCCGTGAGCACCGTCAGCAGACGGGAAAAGCGAAGGTGTTGCGAGTTCTTCATGTCGCGTTCCGTTTCAGACAAGACGGTTGCGGAAAAGCCAGGCGGCGAGCGGCAGCGTGATGACCGCGATGACGAGCAGCGGAATGAGGTTGTGCCAGACGGTCAAGAGGCCCACGCCCTCGAGGTAGACGCGCTGCACCAGGTCGATGGCGAAACGCAGCGGATTCGCCAGCGTCGCGATCTGCAGCACCTCCGGCATGTTGCGCACCGGCGTGACCAGGCCCGACAGCAGCATCAGCGGCATGATCAGCACGAAGGTGTAGAGCATGGCCTGCTGCATGCTGGCCGACACCGCCGAGATCGACAGCCCGATGCCCACGCTTGCGATGGTGAAGCAGGCAAGGCCGGTGTAGAGCGTGACGAAGGAGCCGGCCATCGGCACCTTGAACCACAGGAGCGTGACCAAGAGCACGATGGTGGACTGCACGAGCCCAATCAGCACCGGCGGCACCGCCTTGCCGACCATGATCTCCATCGGCGACAGCGGCGTAACCAGCAGTTGGTCGAAGGTGCCCTGCTCGCGTTCGCGCGCCACCGACAGAGCCGTCAGCAGCAGCGTCTGCAGCATGCTGAGCGCGGCGATCATGCCGGGCATCAGGTTCCAGCGCGTCTCGAGGTTCGGGTTGTACCAGGCGCGCGAGGCGATGGTCACCGGCGCCTTCGCGCCGCCGTGCTGCAGCCGCCACTCGTCGTTGAAATCCGCGACCACGGAAGCGATGTAGCCGCCGGCAGAGCCCGCCGTGTTGGAGTTGCGGGCATCGATGACGAGCTGGATCGGCGCGCTCTCGCCGGCCTGCAGCTGCTCTTCGAACTGCGGGCCGATCTGGAGCACCAGCAGCGCCTGCTGCGATTCGATCACGCGCGCGATGTCGGCCTGGGTGGCGAGCGTCGCGGCGCGGCGGAAGACGCCGGTGCCGTCGAGCTTCGCGACCAGCGCCGTCGAGGCGCCGCTCCTGCTCTGGTCGAGCAGGGCATAGTCGACGTTGCTCAGGTCGTAGGTGGCCGCATAGCCGAACAGCAGGCTCTGCATGAGCGCAGGCACGACCAGGATGGCGCGGCTGGACGGGTCCTTCAGGATCGCCAGGAACTCCTTGCGGCAGAGGTTGGCGATACGGAGCAGTAGCGCGATGAACGAAGCGTGCATGGCGAAGCCTTCAGTCGAGTTTCTTGCGCGTGACGAAGCGCGCCAGGCCGAGCAGCAGCACGGCATAGACAACCAGGATCGCGCAGTTGCGCAGCACCAGCGGCCAGACGTCGCCGGCGAGGAAGAGCGTGCGGATCAGCTCCATGAAGTAGGTGGCCGGCAGCGCCTGGCCCACGATGCGCACCGCCGTCGGCACGTTGCGCAGGTCGAACAGAAAGCCCGACAGCATCAGCGAGGGCAGGAAGCTCGCGAGCAGCGCGACCTGGCTCGCGAGGAACTGGTTGCGCGTGACCGAGGAGATGACCAGCCCGATGCCGACCGCGACCAGCATGTAGAGCATGGCGGCGAGGATCAGCAGCGCGAGCGAGCCGACCATCGGCACCTCGAACAGGAAGCGCGCGGCGACCAGGCACAGCGCGAGCCCGACCATGCCGATGCCGAAGTAGGGAATGATCTTCGCCAGCAGGATCTCGACCGGCCGCACCGGCGTGACGAACAGCGCCTCCAGCGTGCCGCGCTCCCACTCACGCGCCATCACCAGCGCGGTGAGGAAGGCGCCGACCAGCGTCATGATCAGCACGATCAGGCCCGGCACCAGGTACCAGGTGCTGGTGTTGGCGCTGTTGAACCACATGCGCTGCTCGATGCTGACCGCGCCGATGCCGGTGCCGGGTTGTCCGCGGTCGGCTTGCCGCTGTGCGTTGCCCCCGAGCGCGGCCGTGGCGTAGCGCAGCACGATGCTGGCGCGGCCCGCATCGGCGCCGTGCACGATGACCTGGATGCGCGCATCGCCGGCCGCGAGACGGCGCGAGAAGTCGCCGGGCACGCGCACGATGCCGTCGACCCGGCGCTCGCGCATCAGCAGCTCGGCCTCGCGCATCGAGCTCAGCATGACGGGCGCGATGTAGGGCGTAAGCTGCAGGCCGGCCACCGCATCGGCGGCCGTGGGCGAGCTGTCCTCCATCACCACCGCGAGCGGCGCGTTCTTGACGTCGAGCGAGAGGCCGAAGCCGAAGATCAGGATCAGGATGATCGGCAGCAGGATGCCGATGGCGATGCTGCTCGGATCGCGCACGAGCTGCCGCGTTTCCTTGCGCGTGAGTGCGATGAGTCGGCGCCAGAAACCGCTCATGCCCTTGCCTCGCGTGACTGCGTGACGATGCCGATGAAAGCCTCTTCCATGTCCGGCGCGCTGCCCGCCTGCACCCGCACCTCTTGCGGCGTGCCGATGGCCAGCAGCTTGCCGGCGTCCTGGATCACGATGCGGTCGCAGTACTCGGCCTCCTCCATGAAGTGGGTGGTGATGATGACCGTCACGCCGGCTTCGGACAGCGCGGTGATGCGGCGCCAGAACTCACGCCGCGCCAGCGGATCGGTGCCGCTGGTGGGTTCGTCGAGAAACAGGATCTCCGGCTCGTGCAAGAGGCCCGTGGCCATGGCCAGGCGCTGCTTGAAGCCGCCGGGCAGGAGTCCGCTGGTGGCCTTCTCCTGGCCCAGCAGGTCGAACTGCTGCAGCACCGTCTGCATGCGATCCCGCAGGCGCTGCCCGCGCAAGCCGTAGGCGCCGCCGAAGAACTCGAGGTTCTCGGCGACGGTGAGGTTGCCGTAGAGCGCGAACTTCTGCGAGACGTAGCCGATCCGGCTGCGGGCCTGTGCACGCGCATGGCGCAGATTGACGCCCGCCACCTGCAGGAAGCCGCTGGTCGCGGGCAGCAGGCCGCAGAGCATGCGGAAGGTGGTGGTCTTGCCGGCGCCGTTGGGGCCGAGCAGGCCGAAGATCTCCCCGCGCCGCACATCGAAACTGGTGCTCGCGACAGCCGTGAAGTCGCCGAACTTGCGCACCAGCTCCTTCACTTCGATCACGACCTCGTCGGGCTCGCCCGCGACGGCAACGGTCGCGATCTGCGGTTGCGCTGCGGCAGCGCCCTTTTCCTTCTCCTTCTTCTGCTTCGCGCGCAGCAGCACCATGAAGCCGTCTTCCAGGCGCGCCGGCACCGGCTCGACGGGCGCGCCGTCGAACAGCGCGGCCAGCGCCTGCTCGTCGGCATCGGGCCGGCGGATGAAGCGCACCTCGCCGCCTTGCGGCACGGCATCGACGATCGACGCCGGCGCATCCAAGAGCTTCGCCTGCAGCGTGCGCGCCGGCACACCCTCGGGCGGCCTGGCGATGAAGCACAGATCGCGCGCGTTGTCGCGGATCTGCTCCGGTGCGCCCTGCGCGATCAGCCGGCCTTCGTGCATCACGAAAACCTGGGCGCAGCGTTCGGCCTCGTCGAGGTAGGCGGTGCTCACGATCACGGAAAGCCGCTCGTCGTCGACCAGCTGCCGCACGATCTCCCAGAGCTCGCGCCGCGACAGCGGATCGACGCCGACCGTGGGCTCGTCGAGCAGCAGCAGTTCGGGCGAGCGCACCAGCGTGCAGGCCAGGCCCAGCTTCTGCTTCATGCCGCCCGAGAGCTTGCCGGCCGGGCGCGCGGTGAAACGGCCCAGGTCGGTCATCTCCATCAGCCGCGCATAGCGCTCGCGCCGCACATTCTTCGGCACGCCGTGCAGATCGGCATAGAGGTCGAGGTTCTCCTGCACGCTCAGGTCTTCGTAGAGCCCGAAGCGCTGCGGCATGTAGCTGATGCGGTCCTGAACGGCCTGCGGATCGGCCGCCACGTCGATGCCCAGCACGTGCAGCGTTCCACGGTCGGCGCGCAGCAGTCCGGCCGCGAGGCGCAGCAGCGTGGTCTTGCCCGCGCCGTCGGGGCCGACCAGCGCGCAAAGCGTGCCGGCGGGAACCTGCAGCGACACGTCGCCGAGGGCCTGCACCAGCAGCTTGGAGCCCTTGACTTCGAAGCCCTTGTGCAGCCCCTGCCCGGCGAGCGCCGGCGCCGCGGCGTTCATCAGCGCGCGCCTCCGGCCGCCGCGAGCTTGGCGCCGTCGAGCGACAGCCGGACCGTGACCGGCATGCCTAGCCGGAGCCGGTCTTCCTTGTCGTCGGCCAGCACGCGGATCTCGTAGACCAGGCTGCTGCGCAGCTCCTCGGTCTGCACGGTCTTGGGCGTGAACTCGGCCACTGAGGAGATGTAGCCCACCTTGCCGGCGAGCGGCTGGCTGGGGTGGCTGTCGGTCGTGAGCGTGGCCGCCATGCCGGGCTTGATGCGTCCGAGATCGACCTCCGTCACGTAGGCGCGAACCCACTTGGGATCGGTGATCGCGAGCGTGAACACCGGGCGCTGCGGCGAGGCCATGTCACCCGGCTCCATCAGGCGCGCGCGCACCACGGCATCGATGGGCGCCTTGAGCTCGGCTTGCGCGAGCTGGTGGTTGAGCAGTGCGAGTTCGGCACGCGCCACTTCGAGCTGGGCCTGGGCCTGCGCGATGTCTTCCTTGCGCGGCCCGGTCACGACCAGCTGCTGCGCCTTGCGCGCATTCTCGAGCTGCGCCTCGGCCACCTTGCGGCGGGCCTGCGCGCTGTCGAGATCCTGCTGGCTCACCGCGCGGCCGGCGGTGGTCTGGCGGATGCCCTGCAGCCTGTCGAGCTGCTGTCGTGCGAGCTCGGCATCGGCCTGGGCGGCCGACACGCCGGCGCGGGCCTGCGCCACTTCCTCGGGGCGGCTGCCGGTCTTCAGGCGCTGCAGCGCCTGCTGCTGCACGCCGATCTGCGCCTGCGCCTGGGCCGCGCGCAACTCGAGCGTGCGCGTGTCCAGCATGCCCAGCACCTGGCCGGCCTTCACATGGTCGCCCTCCTGCACCTCGAGCCTGCCGATGCGCTCGCTGCCGTTGAAGGCCAGCGAGACCTGGCGCACGTCGACGTTGCCGTAGAGCACCAGGCTGTCGCTGTCCACGGGCTTGCGGTTGAAGTACCAGGCGGCCGACGCGACGGCCGCCAGCAGGACGATGGCGCCAACGATGAGGGGTTTCTTGTTCATGGGTTTGCTCTTGCTTTCTCGCCGGTGCGTCGTCGATGAAGTAGACTGGATGATAACGAATTTGAATTCACATTCAAACTAATCCCGGCCTTTCCATAGGCCTGTCATATGCCATCCACTGCGAAAAAGAAAGCTTCCATCGCGCTCGCCAGGCGCGCCCCGCGCCCCGACGGTGCCGCTACCCGATCGCATCTGCTCGAGACCGCGGGCCAGGTGTTCGCCGAGCGCGGCTATGCCGATGCCACCAGCAAGGAGATCTGCGAGCGCGCCGGCACGCCGATGGCCTCGGTCAACTACCACTTCGGCAGTCGCGAGGCCTTGTATGAAGAGGTGCTGGTCGAGGCGCACCGCCAGATCGTGAGCGTGGACGAGCTGATCGAGATGACGCGCTCGCTCGGCGATCCGCGGCAGAAGCTGCGCGCGCTGCTCGCGCACATGCTGGCGCCCTCCTCGCGCGAGGCCGCGCCCTGGGGTTTTCGCGTCATGCTGCGCGAGATCATGTCGCCGGGGCCGTTGGCGCCGGCGCTGGTCGACAAGGCGGTGCGGCCCAAGGCCAAGCTGCTGCTGGGCCTGATCTCGGAAATCCTGGAACTGCCGCCGGACCATCCCGCGGTGCAGCGCGCCCTCGTGTTCTCGGTGCTGCCCTGCATCGTGATGCTGGTCGCGCCGAAGGAGATACCGAGCAAGGTCCTGCCCGCGATCGCCAAAGACAGCGAGGGGCTGCTCGAAGACCTGATGCGCTACATGTTCGCCGGGCTGGATGCGCTCGCGGGCGCGCACCGCAAGCCCGCGCGCAGCTACCGAGCCTAGCGGCCTGCCTCAGGAAGCATCATGACTTCGTTGGGGCAAGAAACTCCACCAGCGCCGGGATGACCTGATCGGGCGCCTCCTCCATTAGCCAGTGGCCCGAGCCCTTCACCACCACGCCCTTGACATCGTGGCGACCAGCTTGCCCTGCTCGATCAGGAAGCTGCCGCCGGCCTTCTCGCCCGACAGCACCAGCATCGGCATCTTGAGCGGCGTGGCCGCGAGCTTCGCGAAATCGTCGGCGTCGCGCTCGAAGGCCTTGAAGTACTCGAAGCCCGCGCGCATGCCGCCCGATATGCCTAGGCCGAATGTGTGATGCGCACAGAAGACGCCGCGCGTATAAATGATTCAAGTAGCCCCCAGTGCGCGTCCTAAGGGCGACCAAGCATCACTGGAATCCGACGATCGGGGATTGCGCCGTCCACTGGTTGCTCGGAGTATTGCGATCGCGGCCAGTCGCCAATCCGGTCCTGGAGGAACAACATGCATGCATCAACCTCGACGTGCGCTCTTGTGCTGCTGTGCGCACTTGCTCTGGACAGCCGTGCGCAAGCAGCGCCGGCCACACACACCGGCAAGATGGCGACTGCGTCGCGAGAATTTCGTGGGATGGAGGTTGTCGGCCAGGATGGCAAACGAACGCCGATCGCGCCGTCCAAGAACTTCAAACTGGATCATGAGGCATCCAGGTCCGGCGAGTCGCTGTTGGACGTGACACGGCGCAAGGGATATGCCGTCGACCCCGGAACGGTGGAAGCTGTCCGAAAGTGGAACCCGAAGGTGGAGTCTACGATCAATCCACTCCGCGCAGGCGAGACCCTTACTTTCGTCCGCCCTGTAGAGAACGTCGAGCCCGATGCCAAGCTGGCCGTTGTCCCGGGAGCCCGCCCGCTCACTCCCCTTGTGTTCACAACCCAACGAGCCGAGATTGCAAAAGTGCGGATGGAGGTCCAAAAAACGTATGGCCAGCCGCAGCTTTCGGCCCAACAACACCAAAGACTTCAGGTTGCCACGGACAAGATTGAGCGAGCAAACGCGGTGTTCGAAGCGAGAGCAACGACGATGTCTCCACGGCAGCAAGCTCTTGCAGCCGTTCAGATTGAGGCTGCGACGGCGCAGATTCGTACAGCAGCGGTCTCAGCTTCCGTCGACCGCCCCGACGCAGTGTTGGCAAGCGCGGCGATCGCGGCAGACGCAGAGACATTCGCCAAACTTCTTTCCTCCGGGCCACGCAAGCTCAGGGTCGTGGTGCGTTCCGCCCCCTCTGGAAAAGCAGCTGAACCGTTGGCCGTCTACGTCCTGCCGCTCGGCCTCGTCAGGTACGGCCCTTCAACCGACGAGACGAAGCTGCGCAATCTCATCGGCGTACTGACTTTTTCTCAGCCCACGTCGCCCTCCTTAGGGGATGTCGAGCCTGGCGTGAAATACGCAGTATGGGTCGGCCCACGGCACTCGGTCGATCTGATGGCGAAGCTTGTCAAGAACGGCTCTGTGAAAAAGTACGTTCCGGTGGATGCAACACCCGCCAGTCTGGCTGACGTCATCTTCGACGAGGCCGATCAAATCCGGGCGCCCTGAGAGTCATGGCCATTGATCTCAAGCCGCTCGGGGCACTTCTTCTTGCCGCCGCAGGAGTCGTTGGCACTGTCTTTGGCCTGTTCGGCTCTGTCTTGCACGAATTGGTGCCGCCATCCCGGGAACTCGCCTCGACCTTGTACGCCGGCATAGCCTCGCTGGCCGCACTCCTCATACTGCTGGGCATCGTCTTGCTGATGCCTGCTCGACTGACGCTTCGACAGAGACGATGGATCGTCGCATTCACTGCGGTACTCAGCGTGGCGGCGTTCTACGCCTTGTTGAGCTACGTGGGCACCCTCAACACATTCGTGTTCAGATATCCGGACTCCAGCACGGCTGGCCAGAAGCCGCAACGATACATTCGCGGGCAATACACCGAACTTGGCGCCACCATCACCAAGGACATGAGCGTCGCTGCTGCGCTCAACAGCGTTGGCGGACTCGACATGGCCAGGAACAATCAACTCCTGTGGACAGAGCAGTCGCAGAAGGAGACGGAGATGCGGCTGGTGCGGCACTACGTCGTGTCTCTTGCACTTCTGACCGCTGCCTTGTTCAGCGTGCTCATCGCGGTGTACCAAATCGGGCGATCAAAGTGATGTCCGAGGTACGCGCGATGACGGCTCGGTCCACAAAGCGGCCTACAACACCAGCAAGGCCCGGAAGTCGTTGACGTTGGTGTGCGTCGGTCCCGTCACGCAGAGGTCGCCGATGGCATCGAAGTAGCCGTAGGCGTCGTTGCGGTCCAGGTGGTCGGCGAGCTTGCGGCCTGCGGCCTCGGCGCGCGCCAGCGTGTCGGGGGTGACGAAGGCGCCGGCATTGTCTTCGACGCCGTCGATGCCATCGGTGTCGGCGGCAAGAGCCCACACATTTTTCTGCCCGGCCAGCGCGCCCGCGAGCCCGAGGCAGAACTCGCCCGCACGGCCGCCGCGGCCCTTGGCCTGGCCCGGCTGGCGCGGCCGGATCGTGACGGTCGTCTCGCCGCCCGAAAGAATCACGCAGGGCCTGGCGAAGGGCGCACCGCGCAACGCCACCGCGCGCGCCAGCGCGCCGTGCACCTTGCCGACCTCGCGCGATTCGCCCTCCATCTCGTCGCTCAGGATGTGGGCCTCGATGCCTGCCGCACGCGCCACGGCGGCAGCGGCTTCGAGCGATTGCTGCGGCGTGGCGATCAGATGCGTGGCATGGCCCTTGAACACCGCGTCGGCGGGCTTGGGCGTCTCGAGCGCGCCGTTTTCGAGCTGCGCACGCACGGCGGCCGGCACCTCGATGCCGTAGCGGTCGAGGATGGCCAAGGCGTCGGCGCAGGTCGTCGCATCGGGCACCGTGGGCCCGCTCGCGATCACGGCCGGGTCGTCGCCCGGCACGTCGCTGATGGTGAGCGTGACCACCTGCGCCGGCGCGCAGGCCGCGGCGAGGCGGCCGCCCTTGATGCGCGAGAGATGCTTGCGCACGCAGTTCATCTCGCCGATGTGGGCACCCGATTCGAGCAGTTGCTTGTTGATGCGCTGCTTGTCGGCCAGCGTGAGTCCTTCGGCCGGCAGCGTGAGCAGGGCCGAGCCGCCGCCCGAGATCAGGCACAGGACCAAGTCGTCGGCCGTGAGGCCCTCGGTCAGCGCGAGGATGCGCTCTGCCGCCTTGAGCCCGGCCTCGTCGGGCACCGGATGCGCGGCCTCGACGATCTCGATGCGCTGCGCCAGGCCTTCGGGACGTGGCGGAATGTGGTGGTAGCGCGTGACGACCAGGCCTTCGAGCTTCGCGTCGGCCGGCCACAGCGCCTCGAGCGCCTGCGCCATCGAGCCGCCGGCCTTGCCGGCGCCGAGCACCAGCGTGCGGCCCTTCGGCGGCTTGGGCAGGTAGGGGCCCATGCTGGCGAGCGGCAGCGCGCGTTCGACCGCGGCACGGTAGAGATGTTCGAGGAATTCGCGCGGCGCGGAATGGGGATCGGGTACGGGATTTGTTGGCTTCATTGCGAGTGTCTCCAGGCCCGATTGTCCACAGGCGCTAATGCGTCTTTGCGCCGGTCTCGAACCACTTGCCGATCAGCGCGCGCTCCGCGTCGGTGATGCCGGTGGAATTGTTCATCGGCATGATCTTGGTCACCACCACCTGCTGGTAGACGCCCTGCGCATGCGCCGCCACCTGGTCGGGCGTGTCGAGCCGCACGTTCTTCATCTGCACCTGCGCGCCGTGGCACATGTAGCAGCGTTGCTCCAGCACCTTCTTGACGTCGCCGAAGGCCACCTTCGGTGCCGCGGCGCCCGCCACCGGCGCGGCCGCGGGCTCGGGCCGCATCCAGACGATGGAAAGGCCCAGCACCACGACGCCGACCATCGCATAGGGCAGCGGATTGCCCGCGTTGCCGAGCTTGAAGCGGTGCCGCACCACGAAGAACTGCCGGATCGCCGCGCCGCCGAGCATGATGAGCAGCAGCACGATCCAGTTGTACTTGTGCGTGTAGGTGAAGCTGTAGTGATTGCTCAGCATCGCGAACAGCACCGGCAGCGTGAAGTAGGTGTTGTGCACGCTGCGCTGCTTGCCGCGCTCGCCGTGGATCGGATCGACCGGCAGGCCGGCACGCAGCGCCGCCACGTTCTTGCGCTGGCCCGGGATGATCCAGAAGAACACGTTGCCGCTCATGGTCGTGGCCATCATCGCGCCCACCAGCAGGAAGGCCGCGCGGCCCGCGAACCACTGGCAGGCCAGCCAGGTCGCGAATACGATGAAGAGCGCGACCAGCACGCCGACGATGGTGTCGCCGTTCTTGCGCCGGCCGAAGAGCTGGCAGATGCCGTCGTAGACCATCCAGAAGACGACGAAGAAGGCCAGCGCCACGCCGATTGCGGCGCCGGGCTGCCAGTCCATCTTGGACTTGTCGATCAAGTAGGTGCTCGCGTTCCACAGGTAGGACATGGTGAAGAGCGCGAAGCCGGTGATCCAGGTGGAGTAGCTCTCCCAGTAGGACCAGTGCAGGTGGTCCGGCAGCTTCTTCGGCGCCAGCGCGTACTTCTGCATGTTGTAGAAGCCGCCGCCATGCACCGCCCACTGCTCGCCGCCGACGCCCTTGTCCAATGATTCCTGGTCCTGCGGCTTCTCGAGGCTGTTGTCCAACATCACGAAGTAGAAGGACGCGCCGATCCAGGCGATGGCGGTGATGACGTGGACCCAGCGCAGCAGCAGATTGGCCCAGTCGAGGTAGTAGCTTTCCATGTGCTCAACCTTGCATTGGCCTGCTCACCACTGCGGGCGCTGTAAGCAGAGAGAGTGCCGCGAACGCAGACCCTCGTGGGGGCCTCGCTCCGCTGCGGCTTGTGGACTGGAGTGTATACACTTTTTAGCTGGAGTTCGAGGGTTTTCTTCACGCAGCCGTGCTGGAAAACCCTAGCTCAGCGATTGCAACAACTGTGCCGCCACTGCCACGGCAATGACTTCCGGCTCCTTGCCCGTGATGCCCGGCACGCCGATCGGGCAGGTGATGCGCGCCAGCTCGTCGGCCGTGAAGCCCCTCGCCTCCAGCCGATGGCTGAAGGTCGCCCACTTGGTCTTGCTGCCAATCAGGCCGACGTAAGGCAGGTCGTTGCGCGCGCGCAGGCGCTTCAAGCAGGCGATCACGATGTCCAGGTCCTCTGCATGGCTGAAGCTCATGATCAGCACCCGCGAACCCGGCGCGAGCTGCGCCACCGCGTCCTGCACCGGCTCCGAATGCTCGGTCTCGATCTGCGCCGGCAGCGCATCGGGGAACACGCCGTCGCGGCTGTCGATCCAGCGCACGGTGAAGGGCAGGGTCGACAGCAGCCGCGCCAGCGCCGCGCCCACGTGGCCGCCGCCGAACAGCGCCACCGGCTCCAGGTGCGCGAGCAGCTCGCCCTGCAGCGCCTTCGCGTCCGATGCCGCGATGCGGCGGAACGACAGGAACACCACGCCGCCGCAGCACTGGCCCAGGCTCGGGCCCAGCGGATAGCGCCGCACGCCTTCGATGGCCGCGCCGCCGGCAAGCCAGGCGCGCGCTTCCTCGGTGGCCTGGAACTCGAGCTGGCCGCCGCCGATGGTGGCCGTGAGTCCCTCGGCCCAGACCGCCATCCAGGTGCCGGCTTCGCGCGGTGCCGAGCCTTGCGTCTTCTCGACGCGCACCAGCACGCCCTCTTCGCGCGCGAGCCGTGCGAGCAGTTCGTCGACCATGCCGTTCATGAGCGATACCCTCTGTAGTGGGAGAGCCTTGTGCGCAAGGTATAAATCCACCGATGAATCTGCAACTTTTCACGCCGCTGCGCCGCGCCCTCGCGGCCACCCTGACGACCGCACTCGGCCTGGCCGGCTGCGGCACGCCCAGCCCCACGGCGCCGATCACTTCGACGGTGCCCGGCCAATTGACCCGCGCCGTTCCCGATGGCTCGACGGCCCACGCGATGCCTAGGCCGTCGAACGCAGCCAACGCCCGCGAGTACCGCCAGGACGCCGCGCGCCACATCTATGCGCGCAACGGCGCACGCATCTACAGCGGCAAGCTGCCGCCGCTGCTCTATGCGGTCGGCACCCTGCAGGTCAGCCTCGACGCCAACGGCAAGGTCGTCTCGATGCACTGGATGCGCGCGCCGAAGCACGCGCCCGAAGTGATCGCGGAGATCGAGCGCACCGTGCTCGAAGCCTCGCCCTACCCGGCCGCCAGCCGCATCGGCAAGCTGGTCTGGACCGACACCTGGCTGTGGGACAAGGGTGGGCATTTCCAGCTCGATACGTTGACCGAAGGCCAGCTCTCTTCGTTTCAAGATCCGCGGTAGGTGGAGTAGCTCCAAGGGCTCACCAGCAGCGGCACGTGGTAGTGCTGGTCGGTGTGGGCCACGCCGAAATCCAGCGACACGCGATTGAGGAAGTTGGGCTCGGGCAGCTTCACACCCTTGGCCTTGAAGTACCCCGCCACGTCGAACACCAGCCGGTAGGTGCCGACCTTCAGCGTGCTGTTGTCGTAGAGCGGTGCGTCGCTGCGGCCATCCGAATTGAGCGTGAAGCGCTTGACGAGCGTCGCCTGCTCGCCGTCGGTGGTGAACAGCGCGACCTCCATGCCGGCCGCGGGGCCGCCGTGCATGGTGTCCAGTACGTGGGTGCTCAAGCCCATGGTTGTGCTCCTTCAAGGCATTCGGGAAATTCCGGTCGACAAAAGTGTATACAGTTCTCGGCTTTGGGTCTATCATGAAAAACATGGACTCGACCACCACCCGCGCCATCGTCGACGCACTCACCAAAGCCATTGTGGAACACCGGCTGCAACCCGGCAGCAAGCTGGCGGAACAGAAGCTGGCCGACCACTTCGGCGTCTCGCGCACGCTGGTGCGCCAGGCGCTGTTCCAGTTGTCGCAGAACAAGCTGATCCGGCTCGAGCCCGCGCGCGGCGCCTTCGTCGCGGCGCCGGCGGTCGACGAGGCGAAGCAGGTGTTCGCGGTGCGCCGCATGCTGGAAGCCGAGATGACGCGCGCCTTCGTGCGCAGCGTGACACCGGCCAAGATCAAGGCGCTCAGGGAGCATGTGGCGCTCGAGAAAGCCGCGGTCTCGGGCGAAGACGTTTCGGGCCGCACCGAGCTGCTCGGCGACTTCCACGTGCGCATGGCGGAGCTCATGGGCAATGCGGTGCTGGCGCAGATCCTCGGCGAGCTGATCTCGCGCTGCGCCCTCATCACGCTGATGTACCAGAGCGCGAGCGCGGCCGAGCACTCGAACGACGAGCATGCCGACATCGTGAAGGCGCTGGCCGCCAAGGACGAAGAGCTCGCGGTGCAGCTCATGACCGAGCACCTGCTGAACGTCGAGGCCAACCTCGTTTTCGACCGCAAGGTCCCCACCCACGACATCAGCCTCGCATTAGCCTGAAGCGCATGAGCACTTACGACACCACCCTGCCCTACCCGCGCGACCTGGTCGGCTACGGCCGCAACCCGCCCCATGCGCAATGGCCCGGCCGCGCGCGCATCGCGGTGCAGTTCGTCCTCAACTACGAGGAAGGCGGCGAGAACTGCGTGCTGCATGGCGACGCGGGTTCCGAGCAATTTCTCTCCGAGATGTTCAACCCGGCGAGCTTCCCCGACCGGCACATCAGCATGGAGGGCATCTACGAATACGGCTCGCGCGCGGGCGTCTGGCGCATCCTGCGCGAGTTCGAGAAGCGCGGCCTGCCGCTCACCGTGTTCGGCGTCGGCATGGCGCTCGAGCGCTACCCCGAGGTCGCGGCCGCCTTCAAGGAACTGGGCCACGAGATCGCCTGCCACGGCTGGCGCTGGATCCACTACCAGAACCTCGACGAGGCCACCGAGCGCGAGCACATGCGCCTGGGCATGGAAGCGATCCAGAAGCTCACCGGCGAGCGCGCGCTCGGCTGGTACACCGGCCGCGACAGCCCGCGCACGCGCCGCCTCGTCGCCGACTATGGCGGCTTCGAATACGACAGCGACTACTACGGCGACGACCTGCCCTTCTGGATGAAGGTGCAGAAGACCGACGGCAACGTCGTGCCGCAGCTCATCGTGCCCTACACGCTGGACTGCAACGACATGCGCTTCGCGCTGCCGCAGGGCTACTCGCACGCCGACCCCTTCTTCCAGTACATGAAGGACAGCTTCGACGCGCTCTACGCCGAGGGCGACGAGGCGCCGAAGATGATGAGCATCGGCATGCACTGCCGCCTGCTCGGCCGCCCCGGCCGCATCACGGCGCTGCAGCGCTTCCTGGACCACATCGCGAAGCACGACCGCGTGTGGGTGTGCCGCCGCCTCGATATCGCGCGCCACTGGAAGGCGACGCACCCATGCACATGACTCCCCCCAGGCTTCGCGCACTTCGTGTCGCTACGCCAACCCCCTCACCGGGGGCGACACCAGCGGGCCGGCAAAGCCGGTTCCGCGGTGTCCCCCGAACGGGCCTGGCTGCGCCGGCCGCTCTTTTCATGTCCTGCGCTATGGCGCCATGGAGTCACTGATATGCAACTGACTATCGAACAGCTCAACACTGTCACGCCGGACGAGTTCACCGCCCTGCTCGACGGCACCTACGAGCATTCGCCGTGGATCGCGAAACGTGCCGCCGCCACCCGCCCCTTCCGCTCGCTCGCGCACCTCAAGCACGCGCTGGTGCAGGTCGTCGCTGGCGCCTCCGCCGACGAGCAGCTGGGCCTGATCCGCGCCCATCCCGAGCTCGCGGGCAAGGCCATGGTCAGCAAGACGCTCACCGCCGAATCCACCAACGAGCAGGGCAAGGCCGGCCTGACCGATTGCACGCCCGAGGAGTTCGCGAAGATCCAGCAGCTCAACGCCGACTACAACGCGAAATTCGGCTTCCCCTTCATCCTCGCGGTGCGCGGGCCGCGCGGCACCGGTTTGAGCAAGCGCGAGATCATCGACACCTTCGAGCGCCGTCTGCACAACCATCCGGGCTTCGAGCTGGGCGAGGCGCTGCGCAACATCCACCGCATCGCCGAGATCCGTCTCGACGACAAGTTCGGCGCCCTACCCGCGCTCGGCAACGAGGTGTGGGACTGGCAGGAACAACTCTCGGTGCACACCGACCCGGGCTACGCCGAAAAGGGCCAGCTCACCGTGACCTACCTGACCGAGGCACACCGCGCCTGCGCGCGGCAGATCGCCGACGGGATGCGCGAAGCGGGCTTCGACACTGTGAACATCGATGCCGTCGGCAACGTGGTCGGCCGCTACGAGGGCGCCACGCCCGGCGCCAAGACGCTGCTCACCGGCTCGCACTACGACACCGTGCGCAATGGCGGCAAGTACGACGGGCGGCTGGGCATCTTCGTGCCCATGGCTTGCGTGCGTGAGCTCAAGCGCCAGAACCGCCGCCTGCCCTTTGCCTTCGAGGTGGTGGGCTTTGCCGAAGAGGAAGGCCAGCGCTACAAGGCTACCTTCCTGGGCTCGGGCGCGCTGATCGGCCATTTCGATCCCAAGTGGCTGGACCAGAAGGACGCCGACGGCATCACCATGCGCGAGGCACGGCAGATCGCCGGCCTCAAGGAAGAAGACATCGCCAAGCTGCAGCGCGATCCGGCCAAGTACCTCGGCTTCATCGAAGTGCACATCGAGCAGGGCCCGGTGCTCAACGAGCTCGACATCCCGCTCGGCATCGTGACCTCGATCAACGGCGGCGTGCGCTACGTGGGCGAGGTGATCGGCATGGCCAGCCACGCCGGCACCACGCCGATGGACCGCCGCCGCGATGCCGCCGCCGCGGTGGCCGAGCTGATCCTCTTCGCCGAGCAGCGCGCCGCGAGGGACGGCGACTCGGTCGCCACCGTCGGCATGCTCGAAGTGCCGAGCGGCTCGATCAACGTGGTGCCCGGCCTCTGCAAGTTCAGCCTGGACATGCGCGCACCGAACAACCCGCAGCGTGACGCGCTGACGGCCGATGTGCTCGCCGAGCTCAAGGCCATCTGCGAGCGCCGCGGCGTGCGCTACACGCTGGAAGAAAGCATGCGGGCCTCGGCCGCGCCGAGCGCGCCCGAATGGCAGCAGCGCTGGGAGAAGGCGGTGGACACGCTCGGCGTACCGCTGTTCCGCATGCCCAGCGGCGCCGGCCACGACGCGATGAAGCTGCACGAGGTGATGCCGCAGGCCATGCTCTTCGTGCGCGGCATCAACTCCGGCATCAGCCACAACCCGCTCGAATCGAGCACCAACGACGACATGCAGCTGGCGGTGGAAGCCTTCCAGCTGCTGCTGAACAACCTCGCCACCGAACAAGCCCCCTCATGACCGACTACAACAAACTCGACGCCTGGATCGACGCCCACTTCGACGAGGAAGTGCAGTTCCTGCAACAGCTGGTGCGCGTGCCGACCGATACGCCCCCGGGCAACAACGCCCCGCACGCCGAACGCACGGCCGAGCTGCTGAAGGACTTCGGCTTCGAGGCCGAGAAGCATGCCGTGCCCGATCAGGAGGTGAAGGACTACGGCCTCGAATCGATCACCAACCTGATCGTGCGGCGCAAGTACGGAAGCGAGGGCCGCACCGTGGCATTGAATGCCCACGGCGACGTGGTGCCGCCCGGCGAAGGCTGGACGCACGACCCCTACGGCGGCGAGATCGAGAACGGCAGCCTCTACGGCCGCGCCGCCGCGGTCAGCAAGAGCGACTTCGCGAGCTTCACCTTTGCGCTGCGCGCGCTCGAAGCGGTGGCCAGGCCGGCGCGCGGCAGCGTCGAACTGCACTTCACCTACGACGAGGAATTCGGCGGCATCCTGGGCCCGGGCTGGCTGCTCAAGAACGGCCTCACCAAGCCCGACCTGATGATCGCGGCCGGCTTCAGCTACGAGGTGGTGACGGCGCACAACGGCTGCCTGCAGATGGAAGTCACGGTGCACGGCAAGATGGCGCATGCCGCGATCCCGACGACCGGCGTCGACGCGCTGCAGGGCGCGGTGCAGATCCTGAACGCGCTCTATGCGCAGAACACGCTCTACCGGCAGGTCACGTCCAAGGTCGAGGGCATCACGCACCCGTATCTCAACGTCGGCCGCATCGAGGGCGGCACCAACACCAATGTCGTGCCCGGCAAGGTGGTCTTCAAGCTGGATCGCCGCATGATCCCGGAAGAGAACCCGGTCGAGGTCGAGGCCACGATCCGAAAGGTGATCGCCGACGCGGCGGAAGCGCTGCCCGGCATCACGGTCGAGATCAAGCGCCTGCTGCTGGCCAATTCGATGAAGCCGCTGCCGGGCAACAAGCCGCTGGTCGAGGCGATCCAGAAGCACGGCCAGGAGATCTTCGGCGAGCCGATCAAGGCCATGGGCACGCCGCTCTATACCGACGTGCGGCTCTACGGCGAAGCCGGCATCCCGGGCGTGATCTACGGCGCCGGACCGCGCACCGTGCTCGAATCGCACGCCAAGCGCAACGACGAGCGCGTGGTGCTCGAAGACCTGCGGCGCGCGACCAAGGTGATCGCGCGCACGCTCAGCGACCTGCTGAACTGAGCCCGAGCGGGTGCGCCCCGCATGAATCCAATGCGTGCACGGCGGCGTATATCTGGCAGCCGCCGGCGATGCAGCAGCATTTCCAGGCGGCCCGACCCACCCTTTTTTTGGAGTCCCGCCATGAATACGAAGCTCATCGCCATCGCCGCCCTTGGCAGCCTCGCAGCCTTTGCTGCGCAAGCCTTCCAGGGCGAGCAGACCCCCCTGCCGCCACCGCCCTTCCAGTCGACGATGACGTGGGCCGCGGTCCAGGCGCAGGCCAGAACCCCCGTCCAGATCAGCAATGGCGGCACCGGCGTGCGGGCTCCCATCAGCGTGGCCGACCGCGCCACGGTCCGCGCGGGCGCACGGGCCATTGCGGCCAACGGCGCAGCCACCTACGGCGAGAACTGAGAACAGCGGCGCCGCTGAGGCGCCGCCGTCGTCTTCAGAGAAGCTCTTCGTCCACGAACATGGACACCACCGACAAGCGCAGCCGCATTCCCCAGTTCGAGTTCGGCTCGTCTGCGAACACGACCTTGTCCTGTCCGTCCTGCGCGACCCACTGGAGTCCCGGCTGGTCGGCGGTGCTGCGAACCTGGTAGCTCCTGGGCAGCCGTTCACCTTGCAGCAGGCTCGCCACCTGGCCGGCCAGCTCCGGGCTGTCGACGATCAGCCCCATCTCGGTGTTGGAGTGGGCCGAGCGGTGGTCCATGTTCAGCGAGCCGATGTAGAGCCAGCGCTGGTCCACCACCGCCACCTTGGCATGCAGGCGGCCGAGCGAGCCGCGCAGTTCGCCGGCGGCGCTGTCCCGCGTCTCGGCGCCGGGCATCAGCTCGAACAGCGAGACGCCCATCTGCAGCAAGGCGCCGCGGTAGCGCGCGTAGCCGAAATGCACCAGCGGCTCGTCCGTCGTGGCCAGCGAGTTGGTGATGACCGACACGCGCACCCGGTTGTCGGTGGCCTGCTTGAGGATCTCCATCGTGCGCCGACCCGGAACGAAGTAGGGCGAGGCGACGAGCACCTCGGAACGCGCCGACTGCATCAGCTCGAGCTTGCCGTTCATGACGGCGCCGTAGGCGAGCGACGCATCGCCCGGCGCGGCCTTGGCCGGCGCATCGGCGATCACGCGGGCGGCGGCGATGTGCAGTTCGAGGCGCCCATTGGCCAGCTGCGAGCCGACGCTGCTCTGGCCGAGCGGGTCGCGCGCCGCCACCGTCAGGTCGGCGGCGCCGGCTGCACGCACGGTGTCGTCGAACTGGCGCCGGGCGGCTTCCGACGAGAACTCCGGTGCCGCGAGGCTCTGGATCGGATAGGCATGCTCGCTGTTCCAGTAGCCGTCGAACACCGCCGACAGCTCACGCACCACCGATCCGGCCGCGAACATGTCCATGTCGATGAAGTTGGCGGGCTCGCTGCGGCCGAAGTACTCGTTGGCGATGTTGCGGCCGCCGGTGATCGCGAACACGTTGTCGGCGACCAACAGCTTGTTGTGCATGCGCCGGTTGACGCGCGAGAACTCGTGCAGCGAGAACAGCACGCGCGAGGCGACACTGCCGTCGCGCACCGCCAAGGGGTTGAACATGCGCACTTCGAGGTTCGGGCGGGCGGCGAGACCGGCCAGCAGCGCGTCCTGGCCGGCTGCGTGCAGGTCGTCCACCAGGAGGCGCACGCGCACGCCGCGGGCGGCGGCGTCGGCCAGCGCACGCAGGAACTGCCGCCCGGACAGGTCGTCGGCGATCTGGTAGTACTGCGCGTCGACGCTCTTCTCGGCGCCACGGGCCAGCGCGAGGCGGGCCTCGAAAGCCTGGTCGCCGGCGGGCAGCAGGCGCATGCCCGACAGCTGCCCGTTGCCGGCCGGCATCGATGCGGCGGCCACCGCGGCGAGGCGGGTGTCGGCCACGTCGATGCGGGCTTGCGAGTTCGGGCGCTGCACGCCGCTCGGCAAGCCGGCGCAGGCCGTCAGCATCCCGAACAGCACCACGACGAAGGCCCACACCGCCAGGCGCGGGTCGGCCTTGGCTTGGGCGAGCGCGATCAGGCGCAGGCCGACGCAATGGGCGATCAGCAGGGGGGCGCGAGGGAAAAGGGAGGTCATGGCGGGCTCTCTCTGGTAGGCCTCTAATCTAGGCAGAGCCCCCCTTTGTCACGAGTGCGCAGTGCGCCGCGCGGATGTGACATTGGTCACAGGCGGCGGCGCGCCCGATAATCGTTTGCCGCCATGCAGCCGCCTGGCCGTGCCCCTGCGCAGCACCCGGAGTGACCGATGAATTCCGCCGACGCCAATGACCGCCTGCCGCAGCCTCTGCTCGATGCCATCGCGCCGCACGGGTCGACGCGCTCGTTCGCGGCCCACGCGATCCTGATCAACGAGGGCGACGCGACCGACTCGCTCTACATCCTGCTGAGCGGACGGGTGAAGGTCTACGCCAGTTCGGAGGACGGCCGCGAGGTGGTGCTCGCCGAGTACGGTCCCGGCGAGTATTTCGGCGAACTCTCGATCGACGGCGAGAAGCGCTCGGCGTCGATCAAGGCGCTCACGGCGTGCAGCTGCCGCGTGGTCCAGGGTTCGGAGTTGCGCCAGTTCCTCGCGGAGCACCCTGACTTCGCGGTGCACCTGACCCGCAAGCTGATCCGCATGGTGCGGCGCCTGACCGAGCAGGTTCGCAGCATTGCGCTGCAGGACGTCTACGGCCGCATGGTGCGGGTGCTGATCGAGCTGTCCGAGCCGGCCGGCGAGGAGCGCGTGCTGCGCCACAAGGTGACGCAGCAGGACATCGCCGATCGCATCGGCTCCTCGCGCGAGATGGTGAACCGGGTCATGAAGGAACTCACCGCCGGCGGCTATGTCACCCAGCGCGACGGCCGCCTGGTGATCCTGCGCAAGCTGCCGGCCGCCTGGTAGCGGGGCCTGCTAACAGCCCCAGTTCAGGAATCCGGCACGACGCGCCATACGGGCACCTTGCGCTGGAAGCCTTTGAGCGCCAGTTCGCCGGCCTGCTGGGTCGACCACTCGCCTTCCGGCCGCGCCTCCTGCAAGGCGGCCTGGACGCGCTGCGACAGCAGGATCTCGCCACCCTCCGCTTCTCCGCACAGCCGTGCGGCCAGGTTGGTCACGGTTCCGATGGCTCCATAGTCGATACGCCCTTCGAAACCGATGCTGCCGATCGTCGCGAAGCCCTGGGCGATGCCGATGCCCATGTGCAAGTCGTAGCCGCGCCGGAGCCACTGGCCGCTGAGGTGGCGCATCTCCTCCTGCATCCGGACGGCCATTCGCACCGCGCGCACCGGCGCATCGGGCACCGGCTGCGGATCGTTGAAGAAGATCATCATGCCGTCGCCGGAAAAGCGCTCCAGCGTCCCCTCGTGGGCCAGCACCAGCCGGCCCATCGCCGCATGGTATTGGCCCAGCACGGCCATCACCTCCTCGGGATCGGCCGTCTCGGTGAAGGCGGTGAAGCCGCGCAGGTCCAGAAAGACGACGGTGATCTCGCGCCGATGGCTCTTGAGCGGATCGTCGGCGCCGCCGGCCAGGATCGCCTGGGCCAGTTGCGGCGAGAAGAAGCGCTTGAGCTGCCCGACGCGTTCGAGCTGCTCTACGGCATCGGCCACGCGCTGTTCGAGCGTGAGGTTCCAGGCCTGCAGCTCGGCCCTCTGCCGCTGGACCTCGTCGTACAAGGCCTTGACGCGCAGCAACGAACGCACACGCGCCATCAACTCGGCCTGGTGGATGGGCTTGCTCAGAAAGTCGTCCGCGCCCGCCTCCAGCCCCTTCACGCGCTCGTGTTCCGGGTCCAGCGCGGTCACCAGCACCACCGGCAGCACCGCGCAAGCCGGATCGGCACGGATCGCGCGGCACACGTCGTAGCCGTTCATCCCCGGCATCATCACGTCCAGCAAGACCAGGTCGGGCAGGTCGGCCGCGATGCGTGCCAGCGCTTCCTCGCCGGAGGCCGCGGTGCTCGTTCGATAGCCGCGCGCCGTCAGGACGTCGGCGAGCAGCCTGACGTTCTTTTCGACATCGTCGACGACCAGGATGTGGGCACTCATCGTGGTCCCTTCTGTTTCAGGAAGCGATCGACGGTCGCGCGCAGGGTCTTCAGGGCGATCGGCTTGGTCATGAAGGCGTCGAATCCCGAGTTCACGATGCTGCGATGGTCTTCGGGCATGACCGAGGCCGACACCGCGATGACCGGCACCGCCTGCAATGCCGGCTGCTCGCGAATCTTCTGCAGGGCCGCGATGCCGCCCATGCCCGGCAGCTGCACGTCCATCAGGATCAGGTCGGGCGGGTGGTCGATGGCCAGCTGCACGCCCGCCTCCCCGGTCCTCGCCTCCAGCGTGGCGTGGCCCGCGTGCTGCAGGACGTCGCGCATCAGCTTCATGTTCTTCTCGTTGTCTTCGATGATCAGGATGGTGCTCATTCGATAACCTCCGCGCCATGCGCTGCGGTGCTATTCGACTTGGGAGCGGCCCGGCGTCTCATATCACAGCCTCCGGAACCTGCATCGGCAAAAGGAAGCTGAAGGTCGCGCCTTCGCCGGGCCGGCTTTCGACGCGGATCGTTCCGCCGTGGAGTTCGACGAAGCGCTTGGCCAGCGCCAGGCCCAGGCCGGTGCCTTCCGCCCTGCGCAAAGCGTCGCTGCCGGCCTGGCGGAACTCGTCGAACACCAGGGCCTGATCCTCCGGGGCGATGCCCACGCCGGTGTCGGCCACGCTGACCTCGGCGACGCTTTGGCCGGCCGCATCGAGGCGCCGGGCGCGGAGGCGCACGCTGCCGCCGGCCGGCGTGAACTTCACCGCATTCGACAGCAGGTTCACGACCACCTGTTTGACCTTTCGGGCATCGGCCACCCATTCCGTCAGTCCATCGCCGATCTCGAGGGAGATCAGCACACCGTCGCGCTGCGCGCGCTCGCGCACAAGGGTCAGTGCGTCGTCCATGAGCAGGCCGAGGTCGATGCAGCTCAGGTCCAGCTCCATCCGGCCCGCCTCGATCTTCGACAGGTCGAGCACGTCGTTGATCAGCGTCAGCAGGTGCTGGCCGGACGAATGGATGTCCTGCAGGTATTCCATCTGCTTGTCGTTGACCTCGCCGAACATCCGCTCGGTCAGCACCTCCGAGAAGCCGATGATGGCGTTCAAGGGCGTGCGCAGCTCGTGCGACATGTTGGCCAGGAATTCCGACTTGTGGCGGTTGGCCACCTCGAGCTCGCGGCCCTTGTTCTCGATCTCGCGGAACAGCCGCGCGTTCTGGATCGCGATCACGGCCTGGTCGGCAAAGGTCTCGACCAGGCGGACTTCCGCATCCGAAAAGGGCTGCACTTCCTTGCGAAGGACGGCGATGATCCCGATCGACGCGCCCTCGCGCACCATCGGCACGGCAAGCACCGTGTGAACGTCGTTGCGCTTCGGCGCCTTGCGCGATGCCGGGGGCCTCCAATCGACCAACTGGGCGACATCCTCGACATGCACCGTCCGGCCTTCGACGAATGCCCGGCCGACCACCGACCTGGCGCTCATCGGCAGGGCATCGTCGCGGCCCGGCCCGGAACCGCCCTTGACCGGATAGCCGGTGACAGCCCGGAAGTGATCGCCCTCCTGCAGCCAGATCTTGCTGGCATCGGCGCGGCAGCGCAGCACGGAGCGCTCGGCGATCGCCTGCAAGGCCGGTTGCAGATCCGACGGCGTGTGGCTGAGCACCCGCAGGACTTCCGCCGCCGCGGTCTGGAATTCGAGCGACGCCGTCAGTTCCGCCGTGCGCTGTTCGACCTTGCGCTCCAGCTCTCCGTACGACTCGCGCAGCTGCGCCGACATGCGGTTGAACTGATCGGCCAAGGCTTCCAGCTCGTCGCCGGTCTTGACGACGATCTGCGCGTCCAGTTCGCCCTCGCCGATGCGCCGCGCGCCCGCGGCGAGCGTGCGGATCGGCCGCACCATGTTGCGCGCCAACACCCATGCCGCCACGGCGGAGACCATCAGGCCGGCCAGCAACAGCAGGCCGGTGCGCAGGATCGAGGCGTTCAGCTTGGCATACACCTCGGCCATCGGCCGCTCGACGAACACGTTCCAGCCCAGCGGCTCGATCGGCGCCACCGAAACCAGCACTTGCGCGCCCTGCAGGTCGTGCGTCACCATGGCCTGCGGGCCCGGCGCCTTCGCCGCCGCCGCCGCCCGGACGTGCGGCAACGACGCCAGGCTGGTCTTGCGCAGCACCAGGCCGATGTCCGGGTCCGCCACGAGCAGGCCGTTGCGGTCCACCACGTAGGCCTTGCCCGCGTCGTCGGTGCTGATGCGCGAGATCACGTCCCAGATGAACTTGAGATTGAGGTCGGCCACCGTCACGGCGCTCTTGTCGCCTTCCGACCGGATCGCCACGGTCATGTAGGGCTCGGTGTCCTTGTGGAAGTACACCGGCCCGAACCAGGGCGAGCCGGCCCGGGCATGCTGGAACGGCGCTTCCGACGAGCGATCCTTTCCGGAGCCCACCGAGTCCATGCCAAGGCGCGACACCGCAACCCGTTCGCGGCCGCTGCCATCGAGCTGCACCACGTCGGTCACCTCGGGAACCTGGCGCAGCAACCGCAGGAACTCGATGCGGCGCGCTTCCAGGTCCGCTTCGTCGAACAGCGGAACCGACGCGAAGCTCAGCTGTTCGGTGAGCTGCTGGATGTATTGCTCGATCCGCGACGCCGCGCCGACGGCCTTGACTTGCTGCAGGCTGGCCAGCGCCGCCTTGTTTTCCTGATAGGAAAAGTAGAGACTGATCGCGCCCGACGCCAGCAGCACAGTCATGACCAAGGAGAGGATCAGCAGCAGGTACTTGCGGAACAGGTGCCCGCGGTGGATGTCGCGCGTGGACTCTGCCGGCAGAGCGACATCGGGCATGGCACGGCCATCTTCCTCGGCTGCTTTCATTTCAACTGCTGATGGCGCGTTGCCACGGAAGCCCAGCGAGGTCCACGCGGCCGGGGCTTTCATGATTCGATCACTTTGTCGTCGATTGGCTGCGCCATTCACAGCGGCGCGGCGCCGATTTTCCGCCTTTGCGGACTCGGCGAAATCCACCAATCAGCCTATGGAAGACGGAAGCTCCGAAGGAGAAACCTGATGAACGGCAAGAACCTGCGGCTTCTTCTTTGCGCGCTGATGCTTGCCGCCGGCCCCGTCGCCGAGGCCCAGCAGCCCAGGAAGGTGCCGCGCGTGGGCTATCTGGCGGCCGTTTCGGCCAGCGCGGACGCACCCCGGCTCGAGGCATTCCGGCAAGGCCTGCGCGACCTCGGCTATGTCGAAGGACAGAACATCCAGATCGACTACCGCCATGAAAGCCTGGATTTCGAGCGGCTTCCCGGCCATGCGGCCGAGCTGGTCCGACTGGACGTCGACGTCCTCGTCACGGTCACGACCAACGCAGCCCTGGCTGCCAAGAAGACGACCGGCACCATTCCCATCGTCTTCATGGGCGTCACCGACCCGATCACCACCGGCCTGGCCGAAACCCTGGCGCGGCCGGGCGGCAACAGCACGGGGATCACCAACGTGGCGGCGGTCCTGGCCGGCAAGAGGCTGGAGCTGCTGAAGGAAACCATGCCCAAGGCCAGCCGGGTCGCGGTGCTCTGGGACCGCAAGGCGCCGGGCTCCATTCCACAGTGGGAAGCCAGCCAGGCGCCCGCGGAGAAGCTGGGTCTGCAGCTTTATTCGATGGAGGTGAGCAGCGTCGACGAGTACGTGTCTGCGTTCACGCAAGCCGTCAAGGCGCGCAGCAGCGCCGTCTGGATCACGCTCAACCCGGTCGCCAATTCGAACCAGAAGCTCATTGCCGAGCTGGCCATCGCCAGCGGGTTGCCGTCGATCTGCGCACGGGGCGACTATGCGGAAAACGGATGCCTCATGGCCTACGGACCCGGCTACGGCATGGAAGGCAAGGACGGCGCCCGCTACGTCGACAGGATCCTGAAAGGCGCCAAGCCGGCGGATCTTCCCATTGAACAGCCGACAAAGTTCGAGCTGCTGATCAACCTGAAGACCGCCAAGCGCATCGGTTTCACCATCCCGCGCTCGGTGCTGAACCGGGCGGACAAGGTGATCCAGTGATGGCGTGCCCTCTTGTCTCTTGTGTCAGCGCGGCGCGTCGCCCTTGCGAAAGTCGGCCGTGAGTTCGTCGAGCCGCTGCTTGAGCCCCGCATCGAGCTTGTAGTCGGCCGCCGCGAGCGTGGCATCGAGCTGCTCCGGCCGGCTGGCGCCGAGCAGCGGCGCGGTGATCAGCGGATTGGCCATCACCCACGCGACGGCCAGGGTCGCGAGCGGCACGCCCGCTTCGTCGGCCAGCGCATGCAATTGCGCGACGCTCGCGAAGCTGCGCTCGTTCCAGTAGCGGTCCTGGTACATCGTGCCCGCGGTGCCGAGCGTGAAGCGCGTGTTGTCCTCGGGCTTGGCGCCGGCCTTGTACTTGCCGGTCAGCAGACCGCCCGCGAGAGGGTTGTAGGGAATCACGCCCAGGCCCTCTTCGCCGCAGAGCGGCAGCAGCTCGCGCTCGATCTCGCGGAACAAGAGGCTGTAACGCGGCTGCACCGAGACGAAGCGCGTGAGCTTGTGCAGCTCGGAGCGGCCCAGCGCACGCGCCAGCCGGTAGGCCAGGAAGTTGGAGACGCCGATGTAGCGCGCGCGTCCCGACCTGACGATGACATCGAGCGCCTCCAGGCTCTCGTCGAGCGGCGTCTCGCGGTCGTCGCTGTGGAGCTGGTACAGGTCGACATGGTCGGTCTGCAGCCGTTTGAGCGAGGCGTCGATGGCATCGAGCAAATGCTTGCGCGATGCGCCCTGGTCCCAGGGGTTCGGGCCGACCTTGCCGACCGCCTTGGTGGCGAGCACGAAGCGGCGGCGCGCGCCCGGCCCTTTAGCTTGCAGCCAGCGGCCGATGATCTCTTCGGTGCGGCCGGTGGTCTCGACCGTGCCGCCGAGCGGGTAGACGTCGGCGGTGTCCAGGAAGTTGATGCCGGCCTCGGTCGCCTTGTCGAGGATGCGCTGCGAGACCGCTTCGTCGGTCTGCAGCCCGAAGGTCATGGTGCCGAGCGCGAGCCGCGACACGGTCAGGCCGGTGCGGCCCAGGCGGGTGGTGGGAATGCTCATGGGTTTGCTGTGATGCGGTGGCGGCAGGCCATCATAGTGATCGCGGCGCGAACGTGCAGAGCTTCACTGAGGGCGTCGCGGGTAGCCGGGCATGTCGAACCCGGCGGCGTCCAGCCGGGCCAGGACCTCGCCGCCTGCGGCGTCGCCCAGCGCGACGAGCGGCGGACGCACCCTGCGCCATGATGGATGCGCAGCGAAGCTGGAGACCACGTGCTTCATCGCCGGGATCATCGGCGCGGCCTGGAAGATCGTGCGAATGGCGTCCGCCTTGGCTTGCAGCTCGGCGGCTTCGGGACCTTGCCAGCCTTCGAACAGGCGATGGATGCCGGCCGGATTCATGTTCACCGTCGCGCTGATGCAACCCGCGCCGCCGATCGGCAAGGCCTGGGAGAGCAAGGACTCGCTGGCCGGGAACACGTCGAAGCCTGCAGTGGCGAAGTTGTCGATCATGGCCTTGGAATTTTTCCAGTCGCCCGAGGAATCCTTGGCGCCCGCGATCGTGCCCGGGTAGCGCTCGAGAAGACGCTCGATCAGGTCGAGCGTGATGGGCACCTGGCTGAGCTGCGGGATGTGATAGAGGTAGATGGGCACGCAGCCGCTTCCCACCCGCTCGATGATCTCCGCGTAATAGGCGAACACGCCATCGTCCGACACGCCCTTGAAATAGAAGGGCGGCAGCACCAGGGCGCCCGAGGCGCCGATCCGGGTGGCGTGGCGGGTCAGTTCCACCGCGTCCGGCAATGCGCAGGCCCCCGTTCCCGGCATGAGCATCGCGGCGGGAATGCCGGCCTCCACCAGGGCCTGCGCCAACGACAGCCGCTCGCCGACGGAAAGCGATGCCGCCTCCGAATTGGTGCCGAAGATCGCCAGCCCCGCATGGTTGTCCACCAGCCAGCGGCAGTGGGCGATGAAGCGCTCGACGTCGGGCTCGAGCTTGTCGTTGAAAGGCGTGAGCACCGGCGCGATCACGCCGTGCAGCCGCTTCGTCATGTGGGAGTTCATGCGGATGAAGTATCGAATGACGGGTGTTCTCGAGGGCAAGAAGCCAGCACGGTCAAAGCAAAAGATTTTTTGGGTTTGATCGAAGGCGGCCTGTACATTCGCGCCGATGGATACACGCTACCTCCAGAGCTTTGTCGCCGTCGCCGAACTGGGCTCGATGGCCGAGGCGGCGCGCCGGCTCGACCTCACGCCCGCCGCGATCGCCGCGCGCGTCAAGGCCCTCGAGGAAGACATCGGCCTGCCGCTGGTCCAACGCTCCGGCCGCTCCGTGCGCCCCACGGAGGCGGGGCTCAAGATGCTCGATCGCGCCCGCAACGTGCTGCGCGACGTGCGCGACCTGCGGGCGGTCACCAGCGACGGCGCGTCGCTGGGCGAGTTGCGCCTGGGCGTGTTCGTCTCGGCCATGACCAGCGTGCTGCCGCTGGTGCTCAAGCGGCTGTACGCGCGCTTTCCCGATCTGTCGGTCTTCGTCGCGCCCGGCAGCTCCGTGGAACTGTGCCGGCAGGTGACGACCGGCGCGCTCGACGCCGCCATCGTGGTCGAGCCGCAATTCGCCATCGGCAAGGGCTGCACCTTCCAGGCGCTGTTCGAGGAGCGCCTGGTCGTGGTTGCGCCCAAGGCCCTGGCCCGGCGCAAGGCCCATGAGCTGCTCGCGACCGAGCCCTTCATCCGCTATGACCGCTCGGTGGTGGGCGGACAACTGGCCGACCGCTACCTGCGCGACCACGGCATCGGCGTGCGGCAGCGGCTGGAGATCGACAACCTGATGGCTGTCGCGGCACTGGTCGGCCAGGGGCTGGGCGTGGCCTTGCTGCCGGATTGGGCGCCGATGTGGAACAGCGGATTCGCGATCGCACGCGTGGCGCTGCCGGCGCGCGCGCCGGTGCGACGCGTGGGCCTGATCTGGGCCACGCACGGGCCGCGCGCCGGGCTGGCGAAGGCCCTTCTTGCCGAGGCGCAGGCCGTCTGCAAAGCGCGTGCCTAAGGTTTCGGCGCGCGAAGAAAGTCGAAGTCGACGCCCTTGTCGGCCTGCATCACGGTCTGCAGAAAGAGCCTTCGATAGCCTCGTTCGGCCGTCGGTTCGACCACCGGCGACTCCTTCGCGCGGCGCGCCAGTTCGTCGTCCGATACCAGCAGCGATATTTCGCGCTTCGCCACGCTCAGCCGGATGCGGTCGCCGTTGCGGACATGCGCGAGCGGACCGCCGATGGCCGACTCCGGCGTCACGTGCAGCACGATGGTGCCGAAGGCCGTGCCGCTCATGCGGCCGTCGGAGATGCGCACGATGTCCTTCACGCCCGCGCGCGCGAGCTTGCGCGGGATCGGGATGTAGCCTGCCTCGGGCATGCCCGGCGCGCCCTTGGGGCCGATGTTCTTGAGCACCAGCACGTCCTCGCGCGCGACGTCGAGATCGTCGCTGTCGATGCGAAGGACCAGGTCCTCGATGTTCTCGAAGACCACGGCGCGGCCTTCGTGCTCCATCAGCCCCGCATCCGCCGCGGACTGCTTGATGATGGCCCCGCCCGGCGCCAGGTTGCCGCGCAGCACCGCGATGCCGCCCTGCGGATAGATCGGGTTGTCCACGGTGCGCACCACGTCCTGCGCGAATCCCGGCCCCGCGCGTTCGATCTCTTCGCCCAGCGTCCTGCCGGTGACGGTCATGGCCTCGAGCCGCAGCAAGGGTTGGAGTTCGCGCAGCAGCGTCGCCATGCCGCCGGCCTTGTGGAAGTCTTCCATGTAGTGCTGGCCCGAGGGCTTCAGGTCCAGCAGCACGGGCGTCTCGCGCCCCATGCGGTCGAGCGCGTGCAGATCGATGTCCAGGCCCATCCGGCCCGCGATCGCGGCGAGGTGCACGATGCCGTTGGTCGAGCCGCCGATCGCGAGCAGCACCCGCATCGCGTTCTCGAAGGCAGCGGGTGTGAGCACCTTGTCGATGGTCAGGCCGTCGCGCGCGATCTGAACAGCCTGCGCGCCGGTCTGCTCCGCGATGCGGATGCGGTCGGCCGTGACGGCCGGCGGCGAGGCGCCGCCCGGCATCGTCATGCCCAGCGCTTCGGCAATGCAGGCCATGGTGCTGGCCGTGCCCATGACCGAGCAGGTCCCCACGCTCGCCACCAGCTGGTTGTTCACGTCGGCGGTTTCCTCGTCGTCGATTTCGCCCGCGCGGTATTTGCCCCAGTAGCGCCGGCAGTCGGTGCATGCGCCGACGCGCTCGCCGCGATGGCTGCCCGTCAGCATGGAACCGGTAATCAGCTGGATCGAGGGAATGCCGGCCGAGGCCGCGCCCATGAGCTGCGCCGGCACCGTCTTGTCGCAGCCGCCGATCAGGACCACGGCATCCATCGGCTGTGCGCGGACCATCTCCTCGGTGTCCATCGACATGAGGTTGCGCAAGTACATGCTCGTCGGCGCCGCGAAGCTCTCATGGATCGAGATCGTCGGAAAGTCCATCGGCAGTCCGCCGGCGAGCATGACGCCGCGCTTCACCGCTTCGATGAGCTGCGGCGCATTGCCGTGGCAGGGGTTGTAGGCGCTGCCGGTGTTCGCGATGCCGACCACGGGGCGGTCGAGCGCCGCGTCGGTATAGCCGGCGCCCTTGATGAAGGCCTTGCGCAGGAAGAGCGAGAAGCCCTGGTCGCCGTAGCTGGTCAGGCCTTTGCGCATGCCCGAGGGTTCATCGGTGCCGTCGGGCTTGGAGGAGGCTTTGGACATGTTCAGTGGGCCCTCATTCGTCGGACTTGATATTGGCGTCGGCAATGACTTTTTTCCAGCGGGCAATCTCGGCCCGGATCTGCTCGTCCGACTTCGCCGGCGTCGTCGGCGCCGCCGCATAGACGCCCTGCTTGAGCAGCATCTCCCTGGCCTCGGGCGATTGCACGAGTTTCGCGAGCGCCTCGTTGAGGCGCGCCACGATGGCCGCGGGAGTGCCCGCCGGCGCCAGGACGCCGAAGGTGGAACTGACTTCGAGGTTCGGCACGCCCGCCTCGGCCGCCGAGGGCACATCGGGCAGCATCGAGATCCGCTGCGGCGTCGTGACCGCCAGCGCACGAAGCTTGGCCGAAGTGATGAAGGGAAGCGAGGCCGGCGCCGTCTCGACCATCAGGCCGACCTGGCCGCCGACCACGTCGGTCATCGCCGGACCGCTGCCCTTGTAGGCGATGTGCGTCATCTTGATGCCGGTCTCGCGCTGGAGGATTTCGGCGGCCATGCGCTGGGGCGCGCCGGCGCCGGACGAGGCGTAGTTCAACTTGTCGGGATTGGCCTTGGCGTAGGCGATGAGTTCCTTCAGCGTCTTGACCGGAACCTGCGGATTGACCACCACGACCAGCGGCACCGACCCGACGATCATGACGGGCGCAAAGTCCTTCGAGATGTCGTAGCGCAGGCGCCCTTTCTCCAGCGTCGCCATCGTCGCGTGCGAAGTCAGCGCGCCCATCAGCAGGGTGTAGCCGTCCGGCGCTGCCTTCGCGACCGCCTCGGCGCCGATGTTGCCGCCGGCGCCGCCGCGGTTGTCCACGACGACCTGCTGCCCGAGCAGTTCGCCGAGCTTGAGCGCGACGATGCGCCCGATCACGTCGGTGGCGCCGCCGGGCGGATAGGGAACGACCAGCTTGATGGGCTTGTCAGGGTAGGCGGCGATGGCCAAGGGGGCGCCGAGGGCTATGCCGCAGGCCAGGCAGGCCCGAAGAATCGCGCGACGCGCGAAGTAGTGGCTGGCTTTCATGCTTTGTCTCCTTTGGCCCGGAGTGTGGCCAGCCGGGCGCGCCGGTTGAAGCGGCTTCGACAAGGACAAAAGATAGATTCTTTTGCGTCTGCTCTACAAGCTGGGCAGCCGTTCGAAACGATCGAGGCGATCGAAAGGCGGCGGCACCTGCGTGAGCTCGAGCGCGTCGACCCATGCGCCGGGCACGCCGTCGCGCAGCCAATTGCACATGGCATCCAGTTCACGGCGAGAGCCCTGCAGCATGGCTTCGACCGACCCATCGGCGCGGTTGCGGACCCAACCGGTGATGCCCTTGGCGCGCGCGTGGTGCAGGCAGGCATCCCGGTAGCCGACGCCCTGCACTCGGCCGCGCAAGCGCACCAGCCGGCACTCGATCGCCTCGTTCTTGTCGCCAGGGTTCATGGCGCGATTGTTCCTCAAGCAAGGGTAAACACCAACCATCAGGCCGCAGATCGACCTTGATTGCACCCATTTTTTGTATACAAATATAGGGTGCAATCAACGAACCGAACATGCCGTTCGGACATCCGCCCATCCCCCACGAGGAGACACCCGTGAACACAGCCGTCAGCCCAGGAAGCATGGACCTGCCGATCGCCGGCCATGCGCCGCATACCGAATCCAACGCGCTCATCAAGCCGGGCTACGACCCCGCCCTCACCAACGAAGACCTCGCGCCGCTCAAGAAGCAGACCTGGGGCCAATACAACATCTTCGCCTTCTGGATGTCCGACGTGCACAGCGTCGGCGGCTACATCACCGCGGGCAGCCTGTTCGCGCTCGGCCTGTCGAGCTGGCAGGTGCTGGTGGCGCTGCTGGTGGGCATCTGCATCGTGCAGTTCTTCTGCAACCTGGTGGCCAAGCCGAGCCAGCTGACCGGCACGCCCTACCCCGTGATCTGCCGCGCCTCCTTCGGCGTGCGCGGCGCCAACATCCCGGCCATCATCCGCGGCCTGATCGCGGTGGCCTGGTACGGCATCCAGACCTACCTGGCCTCGGCCGCCTTCATGGTGCTCGCGCTGCACCTGTTCCCCAACCTCGCGCCGTACGCCGACGTCAAGCTGCACGGCTTCGCAGGCCTGTCGGCGCTGGGCTGGCTGGCCTTCATGGTGATGTGGGTGCTGCAGGCCTTCGTGTTCTGGCACGGCATGGAAGCGATCCGCAAGTTCATCGATTGGGCCGGCCCGGGGGTCTACGTGGTGATGACGATCCTGTGCGGCTGGCTGGTGTGGAAGGCCGGCTGGAGCCGCATCGACCTCAACCTGGGCGGCGTCAAGTTCCAGGGCTGGGACGCGCTGCCGGTGATGCTCTCGGCGATTGCGCTGGTGGTGAGCTACTTCAGCGGCCCGATGCTCAACTTCGGCGACTTCTCGCGCTACAGCAAGAGCTTCGACGCGGTGAAAAAGGGCAACTTCTGGGGCCTGCCGGTCAACTTCGTGTTCTTCTCGCTGCTCACCGTGATCACCACGGCCGCGACGCTGCCGGTTTTCGGCGAGCTGATCACCGACCCGGTGCACACGGTCGGCAAGATCGACAGCACCACCGCCGTCGTGCTGGGCGCGCTGACCTTCATGATCGCCACCATCGGCATCAACATCGTCGCCAACTTCGTCTCGCCGGCCTTCGACTTCTCGAACGTCGCGCCGCAGCACATCAGCTGGCGCACCGGCGGCATGATCGCCGCGGTGGGCTCGATCTTCCTCACGCCCTGGAACCTCTACAACAACCCCGAGGTGATCCACTACACGCTGGACATCCTGGGCTCCTTCATCGGCCCGCTGTTCGGCATCCTGATCGCCGACTTCTACCTGGTGCGCAAGCAGCAGGTGGTGGTGGACGATCTCTACACGCTGAGCCCCAAGGGCCGCTACTGGTACAGCAAGGGCTACAACCTGAAGGCCGTGTGGACCATGATCCCTTCGGCGCTGATCCCGATCCTGTGCGTGCTGATCCCGGCCTGGCGCGGCGCCGCCAATTACGCCTGGTTCATCGGCATGGGCCTCGGCTTCGTGATCTACGCCCTCCTCAACCGCAAGCCCTGAACTTTCATGCGCATCAAGATCATCAACCCCAACACCACCTGGAGCATGACCGAGAAGATCGGCGCCTGCGCGCGCTCGGTCGCGCGGCCCGGCACCGAGATCGTGGCGGTCAGCCCCTCGATGGGCCCGGCCTCGATCGAGAGCCACTACGACGAGGCGCTGGCGGTGCCCGGCCTGCTGCAGGAGATCGCCGCCGGCGAACGCGAAGGCATCGACGGCTATGTGATCGCCTGCTTCGGCGATCCGGGCCTTGCGGCCGCGCGCGAGCTGGCGCGCGGGCCGGTGGTGGGCATCGCGCAGGCGGCCATGCACCTGGCCAGCCTGGTCGGCACTCGCTTCAGCGTGGTGACCACGCTGGGCCGCACGACGGGCCAGGCCTGGCACCTGGCCGAGGCCTACGGCATGAAGCGCTTCTGCGCCAACGTGCGGGCCTGCGAAATTCCGGTGCTCGAGCTGGAGGCGCCGGGCTCGAAGGCGCGCGAGCGCATCGTCGACGAATGCCGGCGTGCGCTCGACGAAGACGGCTCCGACACCATCGTGCTCGGCTGCGCCGGCATGGCCGACCTGTGCGCACACATCGGCCAGGTGCTGGGCGTGCCGGTGGTCGACGGCGTGGCAGCCAGTACGCAGCTGATCGAATCGCTCGTGAACCTGCGGCTTTGCACCAGCAAGCGCGGCGAGCTGGCGCAGCCGCTGCCGAAGGCGGTCGCCGGCTTGCTGGAAGGCTTCACGCTGCCGTCTCCGGCGCCGGCGCTGAAACGCGCGGCCTGAAGCCCGCGCGCGATGCGGCGCCGCTCGTCCACAATCGCGCCATGCCCCGCGTCACCAAAGCAACCACGACCACGCCGGCGGCCGTTCCCGAAGCGGCCGCCGCGCCCGACAAGAGCGCGACCATCGAAAGCATCGCGCAGGACATCGCCACCGCCATCGTCGAGAAGCGCCTGCCGCCCGGCACCTGGCTGCGCGAGGAGGCGCTGGGGCGCGTCTACGCCGTGAGCCGCACCAAGATCCGCGCGGCGCTCTTGACGCTTTCCAAGGACAAGCTGATCGAGATGATTCCGGACAAGGGCGCCTTCGTCAGCAAGCCCAGCGTGCAGGAAGCGCGCGAGGTCTTCGGCGTGCGCCGCATCCTCGAGAGCGAAGTGGTGCGCCTCTTCATCGCCAAGGCCCGGCCCGCGGACTACCGCGCGCTGGAGCAGCACATCCAGTTCGAGCGCAGCGCGCTGCGCTCCACGACCACGGGCACCGTGCGCGAAAAGCTGCTGGGCGATTTCCACGTCGCGCTCGCCGAGGCCGCGGGCAACGGCACGCTGGCCGAGCTGGTGCGCGAACTGGTCGCGCGCAGCTCGCTGATCGCGATGCTCTACCACTCCTCCAACGATCCGCACTGCTCTTCGGACGAGCATTCGGACTTCCTGCGCGTATGCCGCAGCGGCGACGTGGAGGCTGCCGTGGCCTGCATGACGGATCACCTGTCGCGCATCGAGGCGAATCTGCAGCTCACGAGCGGGGTGCCGGACCGGCAGCTCGATCTGGTGAAGGCCTTGCTGGCCTGAAGGACGCAGGCTAGCCGTCGACCGGATTCGCCGGCGTTTCGAGCACCAGCTGCCAGAAGTCCACGTCGAGCCATCGGCCGAACTTGAATCCGGCCTGCCTGATGGTTCCGGCATGCTCGAAGCCTAGCCTCTGGTGCAGGGCGATGCTGCCCTTGTTGGCCAGGTCGATGGCGCCGACCATGACGTGATACTGCTGCGCCCTGGCAGCCGCGATCAGTTCCTGCATGAGCAGCTGGCCCAGGCCTTTTCCCCGGTGGTCCTTGTGAACGTAGACCGAGTGCTCGACCGAGTACTTGTACGCGGGCCAGGCGCGGAAAGTGCCGTAACTGGCAAAGCCGAGGAGCCCGCCGTCTTCTCCGATGGCGCCGATCACGGGGAACCCGCCCGCCTCCTTGGTCTTGAACCAGCCGACCATGCTCTCCGGCGTGCGGGGCTTGTAGTCGTAGAGGGCGGTCGAGCTGACGATGGCATCGTTGAAGATCTCCAGGATCGCAACGGCGTGGGTGTCGTGCGTGCATGCGACGAACTGCATCGGATTCTCCGTGGGCATGGTGATCAAAACTCCCTCGCGTACACGATGAATCCAAGGTGCTTCGCGACCTTGTCGTAGAGCAGCCTGCCCGCGGCGTTCGATTCGTGCGTCTGCCAGTAGACCCGCGAGGCGCCGGCCGATTTCGCCTGCTCGTAGACCGCCTCGATGAGCAGGCGGCCGATGCCGCGCCCGCGCCGGGATTCGAGCGTGAACAGGTCGGAGAGATAGCACACCGGCTCGACACGGGTCATGCTGCGATGGATGACGCAATGGGCCAGCCCGACGAGCTGCCCCTCGTCTTCCGCGACCAGCGCGAACATCGGCTCCTCCGGATCCAGGAAGCGCTGCCAGGTCGTCTGCGTCACGTGCTCGGCCAGCGCAGTCGCGCCATGGCGGCCGTAGAAGGCGTTGTAGCCGTCCCAAAGCGGCCGCCAGGCGGCGTGGTCGTTCTGCGTGACGGGGCGTACGGAAGGAGTCATCGGGGTTTCGGTAGTTGCGTACTGGGTCGTCGGGATCAAATCATCGAAAGCGGCTTCTTGCGCCGCGGCGGGGGATGGAGTCTATCGATCTCGGCGAGATCTTCGTCGCCGAGCTGCAGTTCGGCAGCAGCGAGGTTGTCACGCAGATGCGCCTCGCGCACCGCCTTCGGAATGGCGACGACGCCGGGCTGTGCAATGACCCAGGCCAGCGCAAGCTGCGCCGCCGTGACGCCGAGCCGCTGCGCCGTCTTCTTCAATGCCGCATCGCCCGCCAGCGCGCCCTGGTCGATCGGGCTGTAGGCCATCAGCGGCATGCCGCGGGCACGCTGCCAGGGCAGCAGGCTGAACTCGGGCCCGCGCTCGCGCACCGAGTAATAGACCTGGTTCGCCGTGCAGTCCAGCGGCTCGCCGCACACGGCGGCCAGTTCGTCCATGTCGCCGGTGTCGAAGTTGCTGACGCCCCAATGCCGGATGCGCCCGCCGTCGACCAGCGCGCGCATCGCCTCGCAGGTTTCGGCAAGCGTGTATTCGCCGCGCCAGTGCAGCAGATAGAGGTCGATCTGCTCCAGCCCCAGCCGCGCCAGGCTGCGCGCGCAAGCGGCCGGCGTGCCCTTGCGGCTCGCGTTGTGTGGATAGACCTTGCTGACGACGAAGAGCTCGCCGCGCGTCACGTCGCCGGCGCGCAGCGCCTCTGCGATCGCCTGCCCGACCACTTCTTCGGCGCCGCCCTCGCCGTACATCTCGGCGGTGTCGATGAGGCGGTAGCCCATCTCGATGGCCGCGCGCACGGCGGCGATCTCGGTGCGGCGCAGCGCGCGGTCTTCGCCCAGGCGCCAGGTGCCCAGGCCGAGCACGGGCAGCGGAGTGCCTGTTGCAAGTTGAAGCGTCTTCATTGTTTGCCGGGAACAAAGTCGTAGAAGGATGAAGATTCTCTGCGACCGGTGGCAGATCCGCCTGCGAAACCCATCTCGCTGGTCGCGCGATGGATCATCTCGCGCACGGTGATCAGCTTCGGCTGGCGCTCGCAGACGCTGCTTCCCCTGTTCCAGTTCGATGAGGCCCCATTCGGCTGAGGATCGTTTCCGCACGGGGGATGAGCTGGTCTGCATCGACAATCTCGTTGACGAGGCCGTTCCGGTGCGCTTCTGTCGCGTCGATCGTGTCCGCCGTGAGAATGAGCTGCAGCGCACGGCCCTTGCCGACGAGACGCAGGAGGCGCTGCGTCCCGCCGAAGCCGCGAACGAAACCGGGCTTCGCTTCCGGGCTGCCGAATCTCGCATGCGCCGTTGCAAGACGCAAGGTGCAAGCCATCGCCAGTTCGCACCCTTCGCCCGACGCGCAGCCATTCACAGCGGCGATGACCGGCTTGCCGAGCTGCTCGATCAGATCGAACGCAAGCCGGCCGCTGCGCGTGAACGCGTGCGCGTCGATGGCGGAAATCGACGCGCCCGCGGTGATGTCGGCCCCGGTGACGAAGGCCTTGTCGCCCGCGCCGGTCACGATCACGCCATGGACGACGGGGTCCCCTCGCGCGTCCTCCATCACCGATCTCAACTCGTCGAGCGCCGTGTGGCTCAGCGCGTTCATCGCCTGCGGGCGGTTGATCGTGACGTAGGCGATCCCCGCCCTCTTTTCATAGAGGAGGTCTTGCAGCGATTGCATGTGGGTCCTCCGGCCGTGCGGCGGGCGGAATATCGTGAAAGCTCCGGTCACCGCCAGTTCGGGTGCAATGAGCTAATGAGCTTGTTGCAGTCGCCGCGCGTGAGGAGGGCGAGCACATCCATCTCGCGTGGGGTCAGGTCCTGCAGCACGAAGGAATCGGCCAGGTCCGCCGCCATCCGCGGCGAAAGGTAGCGTTGCGAGCGGGCGGCCGCGACCAGCGCGGCGCGGATCTCGGCGGGCTGGGCCGTCTTCTCGACGAATCCGCTGGCGCCCCACCGGATCGCCTCGCGCACCATGTGCGGCGAATGCATGTCGCTGATGAGCACGACGCGCACCCTGGCAGCCATCATGCGGAGCAATTGCATGAATGCGCGCAGCCCCTGCGGACCGAGGGTCGGATCCACCAGAGCGATGCAGTCCTCGGCCTCCATGCAGCAGACGAGCAAACGGTCCAGTGTGGGCGCCGAGCGCCCGAAAGCGAGGCCCGCGGTGCCGCTCACCAGCGATTCGAGGCCGCACAGAAGCGCGGGCGAGGCTACGCCGATGATGACCTTCACTGCGCTGTCGGCCTTCGCTGCGACTCCTTCGCCGCCGAGCGACGCGTGGGGAGTCGGATCCTGGAACGGCACCTCGCCGTCCGGGATTTCGGCAGATCGATCGCTCATGGCTTTGCTCCTTCGCTTCAGCTTTGCACTTGGCACGAGGCCTGCACGCTGGGCCACCCGTAGTCGCGGCCCGTCAGTGCGCGCGCAAGAAGGTAGTTGTTCAGCGCGCGCTCGCTCAAGCTGTCCATTTGCACCGAGCCGCTGGCATCGCAGGGAAATGACAGGGCGCGGCCCGTGCCGCTGAGCGAGGGAAAGCGCAGCTCGAAGGCGGACTGTGCAGCGGATGAATGGCGCGCGGCGTGCATGGCGGTGTCCTCGTGGTTCATTTCGATGAAGCAGCTCCGGGAAGCATGGTCGTGCGCCTCACGCAGGATCGCGTCCGCGCAGGGCGGTCTGGATGCAGGCGAGGAGGTCTTCCGCACTGAAGGGCTTTGCGAGAAAGCAGATCACGCCCGTCTTCAAGGCGCGCGCGCGCTCCCGTTCGTCGGGGTAGGCGGTGATGAGGACCGTAGGAATCGGGGTGCCGGCGGCGGCCAGGCGGCCGTGCAGCTCGAGCCCGGTCATCCCCGGCATGCGCATGTCGGCGATGAGGCATTGGATGGCGCACGTGCCCTTCGATTGCAGGAAGCTCTCGGCCGAGTCGAAGGTGGCGGCGGACAGGCCGGCAGAGTCGAGCAGGTCCTTCGTGGTGTCTCGAACCGATTCATCGTCGTCCACGATCGCTACGGTCGGGTTGTTGCGCACTTGGATCTCCTTGCAGGTCTTCTTGAACGTTGACGCAAGACTAGGCCGATTGCGCGCGCAAGACCATTGCACGTGCGTCACGTGCGCTACGACTTTGGTTTAGGCGCCTAAGGCCTCGGGTTGGAGAGGCCGAGCGTGTCCGCGATGCGCACGAGCTGCGCCAGGGATTTCGCCTGCATCTTGCGCATGATCTGCCCGCGGTGGACCTTGACGGTGGCCTCGCTGATGCCCAGCTCGGCCGCGATCTGCTTGTTCACGCGCCCGGTGCTCACCAGCGCCATGACTTCGCGCTCGCGCTGGGTGAGCGCGGCGAAACGTTGCCGGAGCTCCGCGACGAGCGCCGTCTCGCGGCGCTGCGCGCGGTGCCGCTCGACCGCAGCATCGATCGCATCGAGAAGCTCCTGGTCGCGGAAGGGCTTGCTCAGGAACTCGACTGCGCCGGCCTTCATGGCGCGCACCGTCATCGGAATGTCGCCGTGCCCGGTGATGAAGATCACCGGCAGATCGACGCCCGCTCGCGGGAGTTCTTCCTGGAAGCTCAATCCGCTTGCGCCGGGCAGCCGCACGTCGAGCACCAGGCAGCCGGGCGCGTCCGGGCGCTGCGCCTGCAGGAAGTCCTGCGTCGAGGCGAAAAGGCGCACGTCCATGCCGACGGAGGCGAGGAGGTCCTGAAGCGCCTCGCGCATGGCCAGGTCGTCATCGACCACGAAGACGACGGGCCGCTCGGTTGCCATTACGGCTCCCGTTCCCCGGTCGGCAGCGAAAACCGGAACACGGCGCCGTGGGGCAGGTTCGGCGCGGTCCGGAGCTGGCCGCCATGGGCCTCGACGATCGACCGGCTGATCGAAAGCCCCATGCCGATGCCCTGCGCCTTGGAGGTATGGAAGGGCTCGAAGAGCTTGTCCGCGATCTCGGGCGCGATGCCGGGGCCCGAGTCGCGCACCTCGATGCACACGCCGCCCTCCGCTTCGCTCGCGCCGATGACCAGCTGTCGCGGGCGATTGCCGGTCGCGCTCATGGCCTCGATGGCGTTGACGATCAGATTGAGGATCACCTGCTGGAGCTGCACCCTGTCGCCCCATACGGGCGGCAGGCCGTCGGCAAGCGTCTTCTCGAGCGCAATGTCGTTGCGACGCATCTGGTCACGCGTGAGCGCAATCACGTCGAGGATGGTCTGGTTGACGTCGACGCGGTCCCGGTGCGGCGGCTGGCGCATGACCAGGGCGCGGATGCGGTCGATGACTTCGCTCGCGCGCTTGCCGTCCCTGGCAATGCGTCCGAGCGAGCGCTGGGCCTTTTCGAGCTCGGGCGGCTGGGCCGCGAGCCAGCGCGCGCAGGACCCCGCGCTTGCGACCATGGCTCCGAGCGGCTGGTTGACCTCGTGCGCGATCGAGGCCGCCAGCACGCCGAGCGTGGTCACGCGGTTCACTCGCGCAAGCGCCGCCTGCGCCTCGCGCAGGGCTTCCGACGCGAGGACGTGGTCAGTGAGATCGCGCGTGATCACAAGCGCTGCCTCCAGGCGCTCCGAATCGAGCCGCAGCGGCGAGTAGGACACCGACAGGTAGAAGCGCCCCAGTTCGGTCGTGAACCATTCTGCGACGGTGAACTGCTCTCCGGCGAGACAGCGGTCGAGACTCGGCTTCACGGTGCGCTCGAAGACGTCGGTCCCGAGGAGATCGGCGACATGCATGCCGACGATCTTCTCGGCCGGCATCCTCCAGTTGCGCTCGTAGACCGCATTGACCCTTTGATAGCGGTAATCCCGGCCGATCACGGCCACGCCATCGGAGGCACTCTCGAACATCTGCCGCGTCAAGTACTCGGCCCGCTTGCGCTCGGTGATGTCCATGATGCTCACGAGCGTGCTGCCGAACTTGGCCGGCTGAGGCGGAAACGCGATCGTGAGGAGGACGGACAACTTGTCTCCCTTCAGCGTTCCGCGCACCGTCTCGGCCGTAAAGGAAGTCCGGCCCTCTGCCAGGGCGCACAGCTCTTCTGCGAACACCTGATCGGTCTCCGGCAGGACGAGCTTGGGGAGCGACACCATGAGCTCCTCCTTGCTCCGCGCCCCGAACAGCTCGATGGTTGCGTCGTTGACGTCGAGCACCTTCACCAGGGCGAGGGCCTGCCGGACGAACTCGGGATGCGTGGCCAGGTGCCGGCGCAAGTCGCGCACGCCCTGCGCCTTGAGTCCGTCGATGGCCGCCTCGACCGCGGACAAGTCCTCTTCCCAGATCGAAACGCTCGCGCCCTGAAAAATGTGCCGGTATCGGCTTTCGCTTTCGCGCAGCTCCTCTTCCGCATGCCTGAGCTCCGTCATGTCCTGCACGATGCCGAAGAAGCGCCGAGGCCGGCCGGAGGGATCGCGCGCCACGTCGGCGCTGTTGTGGACCACGCGCACCTCACCGTCCGGACGCACCACCCGGTATTCCATGTCGAAGCGCGGACCGCCCTGCACGCCGGCCTCATTGGCCTGCTTCACCCGTTCCCGGTCGTCCGGATGGACGAGGTCCAGCAACCGGCCTTCCAATTGCCCGGACTCGGGCCGCTTAAGGCCGTGGATGCGGTAGGCTTCTTCCGAGGCGGTCACGCGACCGCTGTCCAGGTCGGCTTCCCAATGACCGAGATGCGCCATGCGCTGCGCCTCTTCGAGCTTGCGCTCGCTTTCGCGCAGGCTGCGGAAGATGAGAAGACTGGTGAGCGCGTCGGCAAGCCGATGTCCGATCTCCTCGAACAGCCGCGTTTCCTGCGCCGTCCAGGCGCGCGGGCGCGAGCACTGGTGCAGCCCGAAGAGGTAAGGTTGATCGGCCTTGGGGTACAGCGCCATGGCGAGCACGGATCTGATGCTGAAACTCTCCGCGAGCTGCGCCGGCACCTGGAGCTCGCAGCCAGGACCGAATGACACGGCTCCGCTCGCAGCGCGCGCTGTCCGGAACACCGTGGCGACATCCGCATCGAGGGGCAGCTCGGCGCCCAGGCTGAACGCGCCGGGAAACTCAGGCCGCGTCTGTTCCATGACCGCGCGCCAGCAGCCAGCTTCCGGATCGCACGGATAGGTGAGCCATGCCCGGTCGCAAGCAAAGATGTCGAGGACTGCATCGAGCACATCGCTCATCATCTTCTCGAGGTCGTTGGTTCCCTGCATGGCGCGGTTGACGCGGTTCATGCTTTCCAGGAACCACAGATGCGCGCGGCGTTCCTCTTCCGCGCGCTTCCGGTCTTCGATGTCGGTAAGGATTCCATACCACTTCAGAATCCTTCCACCTTCGCCGCGCATCGGCACGGCGCGGCTCAGGAACCAGCGGTATTCGCCGTCCGCGCGACGAACACGCGTTTCCTGCTCGAAAGGCTCGCCGGTCGCCATGTGATGCGCCCGCGCTTGCACGTAGCCGGGCAGATCTTCGGGATGAATTGCAGCCAGCCAGTTCGCCCCGGTGAGCGAGAAGCCGGTGTATTCGCTCCCGCGCCGGTTGACGAGCACACCGGAGCCATCGGCGTTGGTGACGAAGGCAATCGCCGGCATCGTCTCGAGCACCTCCCGAAGCTCCTTCTCGCTCCGGCGCAGCGCATCTTCAGCGCGCTTGCGCTCGGTGATGTCCCGCCCGACGCCCCGGTAGCCCGTGAAGCGCCCCGCCTCGTCGAACATCGGCAGCCCGGATACCGACACATGGCGTATGCCGCCGTCGGACGTCGCCCGGGCGAGCTCGAAGTCGCGGAACGGGACATGGGCATCGAGCGCTGAGCGGTGCTGGCGCCAAGCCTCCTCGTCCGGCTCCAGATAGGGCACTTCCCACCGCGTCTTGCCGATCTCCGAGCGCGGCGCCGGCGCACGGTCGAACTGGGCGGAATACTCCTGCCGGGTGAAGCGATGCTGGGCGTCGCTCTCCCAGTACACGTCGAAAGAGAATTTCACAAGCGTGCGAAAGCGCTCCTCGCTCTCGCGCAACGCCTCCTCGGCGTGCTTGCGCTCGGTAATGTCCTCGCACGCCACGAGCAGCACCGGCCCGCCCCTCAGCACGACCGCGTTCGCCGACTCCCGGACCCACAGCATCGTGCCGTCCTTGCGGACCTTGCGCGCCTTCCAGCGCATCACGCGCCCCGGCTGCCGGAAAGCCTGCTCGGCGTTTCCCTGGACGAACGCCCGATCGGCTTCGTAGAACACGTTCAGCACCGGCTGGCCGATCAGCTGGCTCACGTGCCAACCCAACTGCTCTGCGCCGACAGGATTCACCGACAGGATCGCGCCGGCCGCATCGATGATGAAGTACATCGTGGGATTGGCTTCGAAGGCCGCTCTCCATTGCTCCTCGAGATCCTGCCGGGCCTCCTCGGCCCGCTTGTGCTGCGTGATGTCGGTATTGGTCGCGAGGATCGCCACCGGCTCGCCCTGCTCGTCTCGCTGCAATGCCAGGCGGCTCGCCACGACCACCGGCGTTCCGTTTCGCCTGTGATGCACCAGCTCGCCTTCCCAGCGTCCGGTGCTCAGCACCTGCGATTCGATCTGCTCGAGCGGCACGGTGGAGACGGTCTTCAGCAGCTCGGGCGCGGACTTGCCGAGCGCCTCTTCAGCCGTCCATCCATACATCTCCTCGGCGCCGCGGTTCCAGTACTTGATCGCTGCTTCCATGTCGCGCACGAACATGGCGTCGTGCGTGAGATTCAGCAGGTCGGCGTGCTCGCGCAGCGAGGCTTCGACCTGCCGCTCGAAAGGCTGACGCGCCGGGCGCGACAGCGTTTCGTCGTCTTTACGTTTCGTCACGAGCGACTCCGATAGGCGTCGCGGCATGTGAGCCGCAGCATGTCGCGCAGCGCCGGTGGTAGGGCCGGCTCCTCCTTGGGTAGCGGCGAACGCTATTCTGAACGCCCGCGTGACCGCTGTCACGGCGCACGCCAACCCGATCTCACGGCGCAGGGGCCGATGCTTCGGTCGAAGACGCCTCGAACGACATCGCGTCAGGCGAGGGGCGGAGGTCCATCGCCTCCCGGCTTGGCGGCCATGGCTTGCAGTTCGGGGACGAAAGTCAGGAGCCGGCGAGTGAGCCAATACAGGTGGGACGCATCGATCGGGTTTGGCAACCTGAGCGTGCTGATCAACCGTTGCGGACGATCTCCCAGGGCAAGAGCGATCAACGGCTCAAGGACACCTGCCAGGTCGGCTCGTACCCGCTCGTCCACGAGATCGTGCTCGTCCAAACTGCGCCAAATCGCCAGCACGGCGCGCTCGCACAACTCGGCATCCGATGGCGGCGTCATTGCTCCGGCGTAGCTCGATGAGCTCGAGCGCATCGGGGGCGCGCCGCGCTTGTCTCTTCGTACGAAGCTTGTTGGTGAAGGCATGGATCGCTCCTTCTCGGCAGCCAAGATACGCCGCACCGAGGCGGATGGCAATCCTTGACATCAAGGACTTCCGCCCTGCGACCCAGAGGCGAACGTGCACTCACGCCGATCAGACGGACGTGCGTCAAAAGCCTCCCAAGCCACGGTGGCCCGGCTCCATCGAGGCCTCCTTGCGCTTGACGGAACCTGGGGCGTTCTGATCCCCGACCGGCTTGACCGCGTCTGCCTGGTCGGCGGCGCTGCCGCCCGTGGATTCGGTCGCGTCGGCATACTCGCTGTCACTATCGGCTTCCGCAGGGACAATGGTTGCCGGGCTCTCGGGAAGAACCTTCGATTTGTCAGTGGACCGTGGACGGGACGGTGTCTGCTGAGTGGCCATGACGTGCCTCCTTCGGTTGGAATGACAACGTACACCGCGCCTCTCGGCAATGCATGTAGGAGCGCACCGCAGTGGAGTGCCGAGCTGGGCGCACTCATCGCCTCAGCTTGCACCTCGCTGCCTAGCTCATCGCGAGTCCGGACTGCACACGGTCGTGCTCGGACCTGCGAAGCAGATCGAGCGCCACGTCGACGATCATGTCTTCCTGGCCGCCCACCATCTTGCGTGCGCCCAGCTCGACGAGGATGTCCACGGTCTTCAGGTCATACTTCTTCGCGGCCGCTTCAGCATGGCGCAGGAAGCTCGAATAGACGCCCGCATAGCCCAGTGCCAGCGTCTCGCGATCGACGCGCACCGGACGGTCCTGGAGCGGGCGCACCAGGTCGTCGGCCGCGTCCATCAGCTTGTAGAGATCGGTGCCGTGACGCCAGCCCTGGCGCTCGGCCGCCGCGATGAACACCTCGAGCGGCGCGTTGCCGGCACCGGCGCCCATGCCGGCCAGGCTGGCGTCGATGCGATCGCAGCCCTCTTCCACGGCCACGATCGAGTTCGCCACGCCAAGGCCCAGGTTGTGGTGCGCGTGGATGCCGGTCTGCGTATCGGCTCTCAGCACCTCCTTGAACGCTCGGAACCGGTCCCGCACGTCGTCCATGCCGAGCGCGCCGCCGGAGTCGACCACGTAGACGCAGCTTGCGCCATAGCTTTCCATCAGCAGCGCCTGCTCGGCCAGCTTCTTCGGCGTGGTCATGTGGCTCATCATCAGGAAACCCACCGGGTCCATGCCGAGCTCGCGCGCGTATTCCAGATGCTGGCGAGACACGTCGGCCTCGGTGCAGTGCGTTGCGACGCGCACGATGCACGCGCCTGCATCGTAGGCGTTGCGCAGGTCGTGCGTGGTGCCGATGCCGGGCAACAGCAAGGTTGCGACCTTTGCGGTCTTGACCGTTTCGGCCGCTGCCGCGATCCATTCGACATCGGTATGCGCACCGAAGCCGTAGTTGAAACTGGAGCCTTCCAGCCCGTCGCCATGCGCGACCTCGATGCTGTCGACGCCGGCAGCGTCCAGTGCCGCGGATATCGCCTTGACGTCCGCGATGCTGTACTGGTGGCGAACGGCATGGCTGCCGTCACGCAGGGTGACGTCGCTGATATAGAGCTTGTTGCCCGGCGTCATGCGATCTCCTTCAGGCCGCGAGCGATGCCGCTGGCGATGCGTCGTTGCGCCATCAGGTCGGCGCACGCGAGCGCGGCCGAGGTCATGATGTCGAGGTTGCCGGCGTAAGCCGGCAGGTAGTGCGCGGCGCCTTCGACCTCGAGGTACACCGAGGTCTTGAGCCCATGGCGCAAGCCAAGCTTGGGCAGGTTGAGCGGCCGGTCGGCGGGGATCACGTCGAACTGCACGCGCTGCTTCAGGCGGTAACCAGGCACGTAGGTCTGCACACTCGCCACCATCTGCGCGATGCTGGCTTCCACCGCCGCCTGGTCGGCCGCTTCGGACAGTACGAGCACCGTGTCGCGCATGATCAGCGGCGGCTCCGCCGGGTTCAGCACGATGATCGCCTTGCCGCGCTCTGCGCCGCCGAGCTTCTCGATCGCGGCCCGGGTGGTTTCGGTGAACTCGTCGATGTTGGCGCGCGTGCCGGGGCCGGCGCTCTTGCTCGAGATCGATGCGACGATCTCGGCATAGTGCACCTTGGCAACGCGCGACACGGCGGCCACCATGGGGATGGTCGCCTGCCCACCGCAGGTCACCATGTTCATGTTGCTGGCGTTCTCGGCATCGAGGTTGATCGCGGGGATCACGTAGGGGCCGATGGCAGCGGGTGTCAGGTCGATGACCTGCACGCCATGGGCCTGCAGCACCTCGTTGTGGCGCTTGTGGGCACCGGCCGAGGTGGCATCGAACACGATGTCGATGTCGCGGAACACGCCGAGCTGCACCAACCCTTCGATGCCCTCTGCGGTAGTGGCGATGCCGAAGCGCTCGGCGCGGGCCAGCCCATCGGACTTCGGGTCGACCCCGACCATCGCACCCATCTCGAGGTGCTTGCTGTTGCGCATGACCTTGATCATCAGGTCGGTGCCGATATTGCCCGGGCCGATGATTGCGACCTTCAGTTTGTTCGTCATGTTGCTTCTTTCAGTTCGCGAGCAGCTTGGCCGTCGCGTCGGCCACCTGTGCACTGGGTGATTCGGAGGGCGTTTTCGCCTGGATGTCGGACACCAGGCGGCCCCCGCGTCCCCAATGGCCTGACGGGTATTCGTGGAGAAGGACCCGCACTGCGTCGAGCGGCATCTCGAGGCTGTCTGCCATGGCCTGCGAAACGCTCTCTATCAGCCGGCGCTTCTTCTCGGGGCTGCGCCCCTCAATGATCTTGATCAAGGCAATGGGCACGGTTCACTCCTCGACGTGGAAGCCGGCGGTTCCGAGGCGCTCCATCTCGATCGAGATGTACTGGCCCGGCTTGATCCACTCGGCGGGCGTGGCGCCGCCAGCCATCACCACCCAGCCGGCCTGCAGCGGCTCGCCGGCCGCCGCCGAGAGGCGCGCCGCGGCGACCAAGGAGCGCAGCGGATGGCCCAGGATGGCGGCGGTGGAACCGACCTGCACCACGCGCCCGTCGATGCTCATCGTCAGGCCCAGATTGCTGAAATCCTGGTGCGGGTCGCTCCAGGCACCGATCACGAAGCCGCTCGACGATGCGTTGTCCGCGATCACGTCGGGCAGGCTGAACTTGAAGTCCTGGTAGCGCGAGTCGATGATCTCGAGCGCCGGCGCCACGGCTTCGACCGCGGCGAGCGCCTCGGCCGCGGTGACGTCGCCGGCCAGCGCTTTCTTCAGCACGAAGGCCAGTTCCGGCTCGACGCGCGGATGCACGAAGCGCGCAAACTTCACTGGCGTGCCCTCCTCCACCTGCATGCCGCTCGACAGGCGCCCCCAGATGAGGTCGTCGATGCCCATCTGAACCATCTTGGCGCGGCTGGTGAAGCCCATCTTCACGCCGACGCGGCGCTCGCCGCGCGCAACGCGTCGCTGAACGGAGGCGGATTGGATCGCGTAGGCCTCGGCCAGCGAGAGCTCGCCCTTCGGGTCGATCTGCGGCACCGCTTTGGCGTGACGGGCCGCATCGTCCAGCAGTTGCGCGAATTCGGGTGTCTGGCTCATTTGCATTCCTTCGCGGCGGCAGCGGCTTCGAATACGGCCTTGACGCCTCCGAGGCCGTTGATGTGGGTTTCGAACACGTCGCCCGGCGCGACCGGCACCATCGGGCCGAGTGCCCCCGAGAGCACCAGGTCGCCGGCGCGCACCGGCTGGCCGAGCGCGGCCATGGTGCGGGCCAGCCAGACCACCGCATTGATCGGGTTGCCCAGGCATGCCGCACCCGCGCCGACCGACACCGGCTCGCCGCGGCGGTTCATGACCATGCCGCACAACCTGAGGTCCAGCTCCCTGAGAAGCCGCGGGCTTCCGCCCAGGACGAAGGCGCCAGACGATGCGTTGTCCGCGACCGTGTCGACGAACCGGATGTCCCAGCCCGCGATGCGGCTACCCACGATTTCGATCGCCGGAAGGACGTGGTCCACCGCCTTGATGACGTCCGCGTGCCCGGGGTTGCCCATGTCAAGGTCTCGGCCGAGCACGAAAGCAATCTCTGCCTCGACCTTCGGCTGCTGGAGCTTCTGCATGGGAATCGGCTCAGCGTCCCCGAAGCTCATGTCATCGAAGAGCACGCCGAAATCGGGCTGATCGACGCCGAGCTGCGCCTGGACGGCGCGCGCCGTCAGGCCGATCTTGCATCCGACCACGCGACGGCCTTCGGCCAGTCTGCGCTCGGTGTTCAACCGCTGGATGGCGTATGCATCGGCCGCATCCAACTCCGGGTAGGAGACTCTCAACGGCTGGATGTAGTTGCCGGTCCTGCCGGCGTTCCATAGGGCGTCGGCTGCTTCAGCCAGCACGGCGGGTTGGGAAGGCATGGGTTCTCCGTTGCCCGCGCGCGGCGGGCAGATTGAAAATTCTCGGATGGGGATACCGGGCAGACTCAGCCGCCGGCCACGGTGCTCAGAGGGCGCGGTCCTTCAGGCCCACCTTGCTGTAGATCTCGTTCACGTGCTTCTTCACGCTTTCGGGCGTGGTGTCGTCGACCGGCATGTGTGCCCAACCCACCTTCGCGCGGGCGTGCTGGCCGATCTCCTCGTCCTGGTCGCCCGTCGCACCGCTGATGCCGTAGGCGCCGACCATCTCGTTGCCCTTGAACACGGGCGCACAGCCACCGGAGGCAACCACCTGGCCGTTGGTGAAGACCGATGCGTTGGCCAGCATCTGCGGGTTGCGCTCCTTGAACCATTGTTGAATGACCAGGCCGTCGCTGAAACGCGGGCTCATCGAGCGGAAAGCGGCGACGGTGAATGCCTTCGCGCGGGCCGTGTCCGGGGTGATGAAGCCCGCGTCGTCCATGCGCTCGAGCGCGATCAGATGGCCTTCGGGCCCGACGATGGCAACGGAGATGGGCACCCCCATCTCGGCAGCCTTCTCGGTGACCGCCGCGATGAACTCGCGGCACTCGGTAGCGCGCAGTTTGGACATTTCGATATTCCTTTCTGAAGAAAATGCTTCTCTCACTCGGGCTTGATGCCCGTCTGCTGAATGAACTTCGACCACCGCGCGCCCTCGCTCTGCAGGAAGCGGGACAGCGCTTCGTCGCTGGTCTTGAGAACGTCGATCGCCTGCGCCTTGTAGATCGCCTGGATCTCGCTCGAATCGAGCGCCGCGTGGGCCGTGGTGCGCAGCTTGCCGATGACGCTGGATGGCGTCTGGGCCGGGGCCACCAGCCCCATCCACACCGAGGTGTCGAAGCCCTTCAACCCCAGCTCGTCGAGCGTGTGCAGATCCGGCGCGCTCGAGGTCCTGCGAGGGCTGGTGACGGCCAGCGCCACCAGCTTGTTCGCGCGCACGTGCGGCAGCACGGTCGAAGCCGGCGAGAACATGAGCTGCACCTGGCCGCCGAGCAAGTCGGTCACCGCGGGCGTGCTGCCCCGGTACGGAACGTGGACCATCTTGACGTCGGCCATCAGTGCGAACAGTTCGCCAGACAGGTGGGGCGAGGTGCCGACGCCGGATGATGCATAGGCCAGAGAGCCCGGCTTGGCCTTCGCGAGTGCGATGAGTTCGGCAACGGTCGCGACCTTCAGCGAGGGATGAACCACCAGGACATTGGGAACGTTCCCGATCAGCGTGATCGGCTTGAAGTCTTTCAGTGGATCGACCGCATTGGCGCCCGGGAACGCAGCGTTGATGATGTTGGCGATCGTGATCGCGAAGACGGTGTAGCCATCGGGCTGCGCCGTGGCCACGGCCTTGGCGGCGATGTTGCTGCCGGCGCCGGGCTTGTTGTCCACGACGAAGGGCTGGCCCAGGCGCCTGGACATCTGCTCCACGACGGCACGCACCGCCACGTCAGTTGCTGTGCCGGGCGGGAAACCCACCAGCACCTTGACGGGCGCGCTCGGATAAACAGGTTGCGCTGCGGTCCATGACGGCAAGGCGGTGGCAGCAAACGCTGGCACGGCGGCGAGGAGTTCACGGCGTTTCATGTCTCTGTCTTTCTGTTGAGGGTGCAGACCGGGTCTCTCCATCGGCTTGCATGGCAGTGATTAGAAGACGCGCGTGGCTATGATTCAATCGAGACTTTCCAATCGAATGATTGGCTCCGCTCATGAATGTGACTCTCCGCCAGCTCCGAGCTTTCGTGCTGGTCGCGCGGCTTGGCAACTTCACCCGTGCCGCGCAGGCCATGCACCTCACGCAATCGGCACTCAGCCTGCTTGTGCGCGAACTCGAAGGAGCCATCGACAGCCGGCTGTTCGACCGCACCACGCGAGCCGTGGCCCTGACGGCGGCGGGCAGCGACTTCTTCCCGCGCGCGGAACGGGTGCTGGCCGAGCTCGAGTCGGCGCTCGCGGGCGTGGACAAGCTCGTGGCGAGGGAACGCGGGCGCGTGGTGGTGGCGGCGCCGCTGATTCTGTCCAGCACCTATCTACCGCCGATCCTCGCCGCCTTCGGCGCGCAGTACCCGGGCATCGAAGTCGTACTGCAGGACACGCTGCCCAATCAGGTGTTGCCGCTGGTGCGCAGCGGTGCGGCCGACGTCGGTATCGGCACCTTCGCCTCGGATGAAGCCGACATCCAGCGCACGCTTCTCTTCTCGGAAGCCATGGCAGCCGCATTCCCGGCGGGGCATGCGTTCAGCCGCTTGCAGCAACTGACCTGGGCGGATGTCGCGCAGGAGCCGGTGCTCGCATTGAGCCGCGGCAGCGTGTTCCGCGACCTCACCGAAGCGGGCTTTGCGGCTGCCGGGCTGATGCTGAAGCCCGCAAGGGAGGCCAACTATGCAGGCTCGCTCATCGGGATGGTTGACGCCGGGCTCGGCGTCGCGATCCTCCCTGGCTATGCGGTGAAGCTGACGGACCCTGCGCGCATCGGCTGGCGCCGTGTAGAAAACCCCCTGATCGACCGCGAGGTCTCGCTCGTGCAACGCGCGGGCGTTTCACTCTCCCACGCGGCGCAAGGCTTCGTCGACTTCATCGTCGCGCCGCGGGCTGCGCAGCAACCAACACCGACCAAACGGGTTCGAAGCAAGGTGCGCTAGAACGCGTGGCGGATGCCGAGGTCGTACCCACTTGAAGTTCGCGGCGCAAACACGCTCGTGCTGATGAACGCCGGCCCGCCCACCGTCAGTGCAGCGCCGTTCTTGTTGCTGACGCGAGCGACAGTTGCATACAGCGCTGTGCGCTTGGACAGGTTGTGCACATAGCTGAGGCTGAACTTGCTGGCTTCCGGATTGGGCACCGGCGCTAAGGCTGTGGGCGCCGAATTCATGTCGTACCTAACGCGCGAATAGGCGGCGCGAATGAGGCCCGGACCCACGGGGACGGTGGCTCCGATCAGATAGCCCTTGAGGTCGGTATCGGGCAAAGGGACCAAGGGCGCGACTGCATAGTCGCGCGTTCTGCTGACGCGAGACAGTTCGCCGAAAAGCTTGACGATGCCGAAGTCGTACGACGCGCCCAGATTGGCCGTCTTCACATAGTCGGTGGTGCCCGCGAAATAGTCGTCGCCCGCAGTGCTGCTGCCATAGGCGAGTGCAATGTCCAAGGGGCCGTTGGCATAGCCGATGCGGCCTCCCACATAGCGGCCGGCGCGGGTGTTTGCGACAGGGCCGGCGTTCACCTGGCCGGTGAGAGGGTTTACGCCCGGCGGCGTCGCGGTGCCTGGATCGTAGGTGTTGTTCTCGTGCAGCGCATACATGAACTGGCTGTAGAACCCGCCGAGCGCGGGGGGCAGGAAGTAGCCGATCGAGTTGCTGGCACGTATGTAGTTGGCATTGCCGCCAAAACCGCCGGCACCACCGGTGGGATTGAAAAGGCTGGCTGAAGAGATCAGGTTGGCGCCGACGCCGACCGCGGCAAAAGGGTCGTACACCGTGTCGTTCCAGAAGGTCGGCGTGAAGTCGCGCCCCAAGCGAATTTCGCCGAATCCGCCCATGAGGCTCACGGTGGAACGCCGGCTGAAGTTCGCGAGGCCGGTCGCGCCGTCGTCGTTGGTGATAGGGCTTTCGAGCCAGAAGCCGGCTGCGAGCCCGCCGCCAAGATCCTCCGTTCCTCGGAAGCCCAGGCGGCTGTTGTTGTATGCCGAGTTCGCCAGCGCGGTGCGGCTGACGGAGCGCGACCCTTGGTTGACGTAGAGCGGCGACGCCGGCGTTGCGGAGTTCCGGTCCTCCGACTTGCTGGCGTAGTGGCTGATCGACGCATCGACGACGCCGAAGATCGTGACGGACGACTGGGCGCATGCAACGCCGCTCGAGCCGAGGGCGAGCATGCCAAGCAATGAGCTCTTCAATTTGTCTGCATGACGTACACAAGGGTTGCGCTTCACGTTGTTGTCTCCTGTTTTCGTTGTGATCCGGGCGGGTTGGCCGGCCGGTGGATCAGGCCGATCCGGTTTGTGCTATCGTTAGCATAAATTCTATGAAGACTGCTTCGAGAAAGTCAACGACTTCGATGTGCGTTTTCGTCAGAGATGCGACGACTCTCTGGTGAGAGCGCGCGACGTTTGGCAGGGGTGGCGCGGCTTGGCAAGCTGCCTACGCTGTGCTATCGTTAGTGCATTCCTGCATTCATCTCATTCGATGGTCACGATCAAAGACATTGCCGCCCGCCTCGAGGTTTCCGCGTCCACCGTCGGGCGGGCCTTGGCCGACGACCCGCGCATCAGCTCCGCCATGAAGCAGAAGGTGCTCGAGATCGCGAACGAGTTGGGCTATGTCGCCAACCGTGCAGCGCGCATGATGCGCGGCGTCTCCAGCAATCTGGTGGGCCTGGTCGTTCCGGATATCCGCAACAGCTTCTACTCGACCATCGCGCATGCGCTGTCGAAATGCCTGGAGAGCGCGGACCTGCAACTCACGCTGTCCGAGACTGACGACGACCGCCTGGTCGAGCTGCGCCATATCCGCGAACTCACCAGCGTCAACGTGGCCGGCATCATCATCGTGCCCACGGCCCGGCCGCATCCGGAGTCGGTGCGCCTTCTCAAGATGACGCCGCGCATCCAGTTGCTGCGCAGGCATGCCTCGCTGGGCGAGCACTGGTTCGGCATCGACGACACGCAGGCGCTCTTCCAGGCGACCCGTCACCTGGTCGAACTCGGCCATCAGCGCATCGCCTATATCGGCGGCACCACGGACCTGCCCACCGGAGCCGCGCGGCTGCAAGGCTTTCACAACGCCCTCGCCGGCAGCAAGGCGGCCACGCATGCGCGCGAGGAACTCGGAGTGCCGTCATCGACGGACTTCGGCCGTGATGCGATACGGCGCCTGCTCGCACTGCGCAGCCCGCCTACGGCGGTGGTCCTGGGTTCGGTCCAGAACACGCAGGGCGTGCTGGAGGAACTGCTGGCAAGCGGCGTACGCGTGCCCGAACAGTTGTCCGTCGTCGGGTTCGGAGACGAGTTGGGCTTCAGATGGTGGGGACCTGGTCTCACGACCATGAGCCTTCCTGTCTCCGAGTTGGCCACCGCGTGCGGGCTCTGGTTCATCCATCAGTTGAAGCAGAAGCCTGCAAGCGCGGCGCCTTACAGCTCCGTCTCACCCCCCACGCTCGTTGTGCGCGGCAGCACCCGGCCGGTGGACGCGGCAAACGCCAAGCGCGGCCAAGCACGTCAGCTCGCCGGCTAGGCACTCCACCGTCCGATCCATCCAGACCATGAATCACACCGTCCTGCTCACCGACTACGCCTGGCCCGACGACAGCATCGAGCGGAACATTGTCGAAGCCGCCGGCATGCGCCTCGTGAGCGGTCCGGCGACGCCGTTGCCTGCGGATGGCATTGAAGTGCTGGCGCGCGAGCATCGGCCTTCGGCCATCCTCACTTGCTGGGCTCCTGTATCGGCTGGCGCCATCGCCGCTGCGCCGGATCTCAAGATCGTTGCCAGGCTTGGCGTAGGGCTCGACAACATCGCGGTCGATGCCGCGACCGCGCGGGGCATCTGGGTCACCAACGTGCCGGACTATTGCGTGGAGGAAGTGTCCGACCATGCGGTCGGCTTCGCGCTCGCGTGGACGCGCGGTCTGGTTCGCTTCGACCGCGAAGTGCGCGCCGGTCGCTGGGATCCCGCGACGGCCAGGCTGCGCCGCCTTGCCGCGCTCACGTGCGGGATCGTCGGTTTCGGGCGCATAGGCCGCGCGACCGCGCGCAAGCTCGGCGCCTTCGGCTGCAGGGTGTTGGCACACGATCCCCACCTTGCCGACGGCGGCGAGGGCGTTCAGAGCGTGGATCTCGGCACCCTGCTCTCACGCAGCGACATCGTGATCGTGCACGCGCCGCTGACGGAAACGACACGGCATCTGATCAACCGCGAGCGGATCGCGCAGATGCCTCCCGGTGGCCTGCTGATCAATGTCAGCCGCGGCGCCGTCGTCGATACGGACGCCGTGATCGAAGCACTCGGCAGCGGTCAGCTCTCCGCCGCCGCACTGGACGTTCTCGAGTCCGAACCCGATGTTCCTGCTCAGCTCCGCACCCACCCCGGCGCGATGCTCACGCCGCATGTCGCCTTCTCGTCGGACGCATCGCTGGTCGAGCTGCGCAGGCGCGCGGCCGAGGAAGTCGTGAGAGTGCTGCGCGGCGAAGCACCGCAGCAAGCACGCAACGCGCCGGCGCAACGATAGCTCCGGCGCGCCTCGCTCGCCGATGGAGATCAGCGAAGCACTGCAAAGGTCCACTCTCTTGCGATAAGCGAGAGTCGGTTCACGGGACGAAGCACCAGCGGGCGGGCGAACTCACGCACCACTTCCCGCCGGGCTTCATCGCTCACGTACTCGACCGGCGACTTGCCGTCGATGCGGGCCAGCAGCAGGGCGGGCAGCAAGCGAGCGGCACGTTCTTCCAGATCCCCGCGCGGCTCCCAGCTGGCCTGCTCGAAGTAGGCATCGGTCAGCGCCGTGAAGGCCGCAAGCAGGGCCGCGCAACGGTCCGGACGGACGAGGCACTTCAGCATGAGGTGGTTCAGGCAGAAAGCGAGGTCGAAGGCGGGGTCTCCGTACCAGGCGCACTCCGCGTCGAGCAGCACGGGCCCGCGAGGGCCGACCAGGATGTTCTTCGGACTGACGTCGCCGTGCACAAGCGCGATGTGCAGCCCGGCCGTGCGCTCCGCCAGCTCCATCAGCCGAGCGGAGAGCGCCGGATGCCGGTGCGCCGTCGCGACGAAGTAGGGCTCGATACGCAGCGCCCGGAAGTTGTCCGTGGTGTCGAACGCGGCTGCGAGCTCGGCCTTTCCCGCACTTGCCGCATGCAGCTCGCCGAGAACATGCCCGACAGCACGCGCCGTGCTCGTCGAGACATCGCCGGCCATCAGTTGTTCTTTCCAGACCGGATGTTCTTCAGGTGCGAGAAAGGACATGGCGAAGAGGCCTGCCTCGGGATCATGGGCGAGCGGACGCGGCACGCTGTCGGGCGCGTGGCATGCCGCGAACTGCAACCATGCCCATTCGTACGCGTTGCGCGACACCGGGGCGTGCCAGTCTGCTGAAACCTTGAGCTTGGCAAGCGCGCGCTTGATGCAGAGCGATCGACCAGGGAGCTCGACGCGCCAGATATCGGACGACACCCCGCCCGCAAGCGAATGCCAACGCGCCGGTTCTTGCGGACTTGCAAGGCCCTGCGACACCAGGAATGCGCCGAGCGAAGATTCCGGACTGTTCACGCCGCGTCCGAAACCTGGGGAAGCACGACGTAGTTGCTGAAGCCGCCGTCGCGGTCCTTCAGGCCGGAGATGGCCTCGTTCACGCGCGAGAGCGGGAACGTTCGGTGCTCCAGGTACGACAGGTCGATCGTGCCCGTTCGGACCATCTCCGCCATCTCCTGGCCCTGTGCCGTCGTGAACCAGTTCGATCCGATCAACTGGATCTGTTCGTCCATCAGCCACTTCACGTCGATCGGCAGGTCTTCCGCCACGCCGCCCACATTGACCACCTTGCCGCCACGGCGCACACCCTTCATCGAGTCGAGCATGGTGGCTGCAGGCGCCTTCGCGCCCAATGCGCTGATGGTGAAGTCGACGCCCTCCCCGCCCGTGAGCGACTTGGCCCATTCGCCGCTGGACCCTTCGCCGAGCTTCATCACCTGGATGCGTTCGGGCGCAAGCGCCTTGATCCTGCTCAGCAGCCGTTCGTCGCGCCCGGTGCCGAGGATCTGCGACAGGCCCATGGCCAGCCCCAGCACCGTGGCTGCGACGCCCAGGGTGCCCGTGATGCCGTCGATCAGGGCGACTTGGCCGGGGCCTGCGCCCGCATTCTTCAGGGCGCCGTAGGAAGTTCCCAGATAGCCGAACCGCCCCGCCTGCTCGAAGCTCAGGTTGTCCGGAATGTTGACGATCGCGTACTCCGGCGCCGTCATGTATTGGCTGAAGCCGCCGTACGGATACAGGTCGAAGATGCGCTGGCCGTCCCGGCTCGTGCTGAAGTAGCCATTGAGGGTGAAGTAGCGGCAGTGGCTGCGCTGGCCGGCGCGGCATGCCTTGCAGGAGCCGCAGGAACGCAGCGGACTCACGTAGACGCGGTCCCCGGGCTTGGCATTGATCACGGCTTCGCCGACTTCTTCGATGACCCCCACCGGATCCAGCCCGAAGACCGCCGGAAACCGCGGCAAGGGCTGGTGAGGGAACCAGGTCGGCCAGTTGTTGATGACGTTGGCCATGTTGGGGACGATGCCGCACGCCATCACCTTCACCAGCACGTCCGTGGGACGGGGTTTGGGAATCGGGATCGTGTCGAGCGACATCGGGGTGGCGAGCGCGTGCAGCCTTGCTGCGATCATGGTTCTGTTCATATGGATCTCTTGCGTGAAGACCTCAGGGTGCGACGAATGCCGCCCCCGGAGGGCGAAACTTGGGCGGCCAGACGGTGACCCACTTGCCGTTCTGGGCCTGCTTGACCTTGGTGTCGGCCACGCCGCTGTTGAACCTGCCGTCGAAGCGACGCGTTCCCAGCACGGTGTTGACTGCATTGGCCCTGAGCCAGGCGGCCATGGCCTTGTCTTCGAGGCGGCCCACGGCGGTCGCTGCAGCCTCCAGGATCTGCCAGGCCGCGAACTCCGCTGCGGCCTGGTAGTCGACGTGCGGCCAAGACAGCCCTGCCGCCTTCGCACGTTCGCTGTAGGAAGCGACGAACTCGGCCGCCCCCGCGTTCTGCGTGAAGGGTGCGTGGTCCTCGAACCAGGTGAGCGTGGTCAGGCCGCCCGCCTGCGGATTCGACACGGTCGGCCCCGGCGCGGGAAATAGGTGGAACTGGCGCGCAGGCTGATAGTCGATGCGCTTCATGGCGTCGAGCAACTGCGTGGCCTCCAGTCCCAGCGCTCCCGACCACAGCAGGTCCGGCTTGGCGTCCTTGATGCGGGCCGCGATGCCGCCGAAGTCGCGCGTGCCGAACTCGTACTCGAGCGACAGCACGACCTTCAAACCCCGCCTGGCCGCGACCTCCTGTCCGCCTTTGGCGAGATCGAGGGCCGACGGAAACTTGCTTGTGACGAAGGCGATGGTTCTGGGCGGCGTGGCGGTACCGGCATAGGCGTCGAGCAGCACCTCGGTATCGGCCGTCCGCGGCTCCGGCCCCAGCGGAAGCGCGGGAAACTGCATGTCGTAAGGTGCCAGGCTCGGGTCGCCGAGGCTGCTTTGGATGAATAGCTTGCCGAAGCGCTGTGCCACGCCCATCGCCGCGATGATCGAGCTGGTGCCATAGGGCCCCATCAGCAGATCGACCTTTTCGGCCGTGATGAGGCGCTCGTACAAGGTGCGCGTGTTGGCTGGCTGCGACTGATCGTCCAGCAGCATCAACTCCAGCTTGCGCCCCAGCAATCCACCCCGTTTGTTCAGCGCGTCGACGAACACCTCGCCGGCGACCTTGTGGATGCCGCCCACCGGCGCGAGCGGTCCGGTGAGAGGCAGCGTGCCGCCGACGCGGATCGGCCCGACGCCGCCCTGCTGTGCGCGCGCCGGCAGGCCATGTGCGAGCGCCAGGCTGCCTGCGACTGCAAGAAAGGCGCGACGCTGCAATTGGGATTTCGTTGTGCTCATGGTTGTCTCCTTGAACGCGGATGAACGGCTTGGACGATGCCGGCGCGGTGTGCGGCGGGCTTCATCGGTATCCGTCTTCCAGCTCGATGGAGAGCGCTCCCATGATGCGAACGCCGGAGTTGTACCAGCCGATCGTGAGGACCAGCTCCACCTGCTCGCGCTCGGACAGGAAGGCGGCGGCCTTGCGCCACGTGGGCTCGCTCACATCGACGCGCAGGGTGGACTCGCGCGCCAGCGCCATGACGGCGCGTTCCTCTTCGTCGAAGAGCGGGGAGCTTTCGAATGCGGGCACGGCCCGGAGTTGTTCGGCACTGATGCCTGCCTTCAGTCCGTGAGACTGGTGATGTGCGATCTCGTACGCCGACGAGGTGCAGTGGCCGACGGTGAGGATCGCCAGTTCGCGCAGCTTCGGGCTCAGCTTGGAGCCGCGCAGCGTGTTGGCATAGGAGATGAACCCATCCAGGATCTGCGGAGCGTGCGCCAGCGCCCTGAAGATGTTGGCGGTGGGCACCTTGCGCTCACGTTCCAGCCTGTCGAACAGGGCCTGATCGGCGTCGGTGTCCGAACGTTGGAGATATTTGACTCGCGCCATGGCTTTGACCTTTCTCGTCTTTACTTCTGAGAGGAGAGCTTCAGCGCATAGCTCTCCAGCGTTTCGGGATTGGGTTTCTCGGCTGGTTCGATGAGGGAGGCACCCGCGAAGTCGGTCGCCTCGAAGTACCAGCGAGCCGGGGCCGGCAGTCCCCAGCGCACGTTGGTGCTCAGCGAAGCGGCCTCCCACCGGACGGGCTCGATCTCGATGTCGATCGTCTGGTAGTGGCTGTTGAACAGTTCCACGCGGTGGCCATCCGGATCCCGCAGATAGACGAACAGCATCCCGCCCGGCCCATGTCGGCCCGGCCCCCGCTCCACCGAAGCGGAGTAGCCGTAGTTGCCTGCCAGATCGCAGGCGGTAAAGATCTGGTGCGACTCCGGGACGGTGTAGGCGAAGTGGTGCAAGCGAGGCCCCTCGCCCTGCACGATCGCCAGATCGAGGCAGGTGCCCTTTCGGTACATGAAAGCGCCCAGCAGCTTGTCGCCATGGGCGATGTACTCGGAGTTTCGAAAGCCCAGCCGGCTGTAGAACTCGCACAGCGCATAGGTATCCGGCGCCAGCAGCTGATAGTGATCGAGACGCTGCGCATGCGCGCCGGTGAAGCTCTCGCGCTTGAGATACATCCGCGGCAGCGTCTTCATCTGGGCGCACAGCTCGATCCTGGTCCCGATCGGATCCTCTACGTGGAGCGTTCGCCCCTGGTGCGGAACATCGACCCATTCGGCAGAGAGTCCCTCGGCCCTGAAGAACTGGTAGGCGCTGTCGAGGTCTTCCTCGAAGAAGACGCGAAAGCCGATTCGCTTGCAGGTCTGCTCGCCGCGCGACTGCACCAGCACCAGGCTGTGATGGCAGGCTTCAGCCAAGCCTCGGAGGTAGCAAATGCCTGCGCCCTCCTCCGAGACGACGAGTCCGACGATGTTGACGTAGAAGTCCCGGCTCTTTGCGAGGTCCGAGACATGGAGGACGACGTGGCTGGCACGCGTGATGTTGAACGGCGGACGAAGGTTGACGGCGGGCAGCATAAAGGACCTCGCGGATGGGTTGTTGAAGAGGGATGGACTTGTTGCTCAGGCTTCGGCGCGCTGCGTTGACAGCGCTTGTGCCGTACGAAGCAGGCCGATTTCAGCGATCAGGTCGTCGATGGCTTCGAGCGCGAATGTCAGGCTCGCGGGGTCTGTCAGTCGCCCGCCTTCGATCTTTCCGTTGACGCCGGCGATCACGACCTGCGGTCTCGAGATGACGCGCGACAGGGTGCCACCCAGCGCTTCGCGCAGCTGGGCTTGCGCGCGCACGCCGCCGGTGAATGCCGGCGAGCTGGTCATGACCAGCACCGGCTTGCCTTTCAGCGGGGAAGCAAATGCCGGTCGCGACGCCCAGTCGATCGCGTTCTTCAGGACGCCCGGCATTCCGAAGTTGTACTCCGGGGAGCACATCACGACACCGTGGCTTGAATCGATCGCCGCCTTGAATTCCCGCACGGAGTCGGGAAGCCCGGGCCCGTCGAGGTCCTGGTTGTACAGGGGAATGCCGTCGAGCGGCAGCAGCGTCATCTCCACGCCCGATGGCAGCGATGCCTGGAGCGTGCGGAGAATGGACGTGTTGCTGGAAGCTTGTCGCAGGCTGCCCGAAATGCCTGCCAGCCGGATCGTATTCATGGGAATGACTGCCTTCTAGTGTGGCTTGCGCCGTGTTGATGGAACGAGGAACGGCAATGCGGACCACCCGCTGAACACCGCGTCGCGGCCCAGCGATTCCTCGATGCGCAGGACCTCGTTCCACTTGGCCATGCGCTCCGAGCGGGAGAACGAACCCACCTTGAGCTGGCCGGCGTCCCAGCCGACGCAGAGATGCGCGATGGTCACGTCCTCGGTTTCGCCCGAGCGCGCCGAAACGATGGTTCCAAAGCCCGCCTGCTTGCCGGCGGCCAGCGCCGCGTGCGTCTCGGTGATGGTGCCGGCCTGGTTGGGTTTGATCAGCACCGCGTTCGTGCATCCTTCGGCGGCGGAGGCCGCCACGCGGGCCGCGTTCGTCACGAGAAAATCGTCGCCGATGATCTGGCAGCGGGCGCCATAGGCTTCGGTGAACTGACGGAAACCCGCCGGGTCATCCTCGGCGAGCGGGTCCTCGATCGACAGGATCGGATACGCGTCGAGCCAAGCGCCGAGCATCGCGATCATTTCGCCGGTGTCGAGGCTGCGGCCATCGAGCGCAAGCGCGTAGCGCCCGTCGCGGCCGAATTCGGAGGCTGCGATGTCGAGGGAAATGCCGACCTGCTCGCCCGGGCGCAGGCCGGCATCGGCGATGGCCTGCATCAGCATGTCCAGCGCCTGTTCGTTGCAGTCGAAGGCTGGCCAGTAGCCTCCTTCGTCGGCGACCCCCTGGAGCTTGCCTGCCTTCTTCATCAGGGCGCCGGCGGCGCGGTAGATCTCCGCGGTCCATTCGAGCGCCTCGCTGAAGCTGCCGGCAGCGGGACACATCACCATGAAGTCCTGCACATCGACGCGCCGCGCTGCATGCGCGCCACCGCCAAAGATCTGCACTTCGGGCAGCGGCATGCGCACCGGCCGTTCGCCGGCGAGATAACGCCACAAGGGCTGCCCCGCCGCCGAAGCTGCGGCGTGCAGCACCGACATCGAGGTGGCCACGATCGCGTTGCCGCCCAGGCGGCTGCGGTCCGGGGTGCCGTCGAGTGTCACCAGACGCGCGTCGATTCCGGCCTGGTCGCGTGCATCGAGCCCAACGAGGGATGCCGCGATTTCCCGGATCGAGGTGAGCGCCTTCGTCACATCCAGGCCGCCGAAGCGCGTGCCGCCGTCACGCAACTCGAGCGCCTCGCCGCTGCCGGTGGAAGCGCCAGCGGGCGCGATGGCGCGAGCCACGGTTCCGCACGCCAGGGCGACCTCCGCCTCCACCGTCGGGCGTCCGCGCGAATCCCACACGCGCCGCCCGTGCAGCCGCGTGATTCTTGTATCAGTCATGAGAATGTCCTGTGTCGAATGGCGTGTTGTCCCGTGCCGCAGCCGAAGCCCCGATCAGCACGAAGGCGAGCGTCGCGCAGCGCTCGCTCTTGTTTCGCCACGCATGGCGGGTTCCGTTCTGAACCACCACGTCATGGCGCCGAAGATGTGCCGAGCGCCCCTCGTCGAGCTCGAGCCAGATCTCGCCGTCGAGCACGATGCCGTAGTCCACGGTCTCGGTGGTGTGCATGCCATCGGGTTCGAAGCGCTCGGCCAGCCCCGGGCTGATCGCCAGGTTTTCTGCGGCAGCGGCGGCCGGATCGAAGCCCGGCGCCGAGAACACGCTGTCCGGCGGGAAGGTGACGATCAGAAAGCGCGTCGCACCGGATGCCGGAACGATGTCGGCGACGGCTGGCGTCGGGTCCGCGCCGTCGAAAGGCAAGCCGGGCACCGGCGCGGTGGCCCACACGAGCCGGGACACCATGCCCGGAATGTGCTGGAAGGCGTTGGAACGCGGGACCGTCGTGTCGAGCGTCACCGCCGACGCGCCGCCCCCATCGTGCCCGGTGACGAGCCGGCGGACGGCAAGCGGCACCCCTTCGTCATGTGAGAAATCAGACGCCAAGATAGGCCTCCCGGATGCGAGGGTTGCTGAGCAGCGTGTCGGGTTTGCCCGAGGTCACGATCCGACCTTGCTCGATGACATAGGCGTGGTGCGCCATCTCGAGCGCCTTGTGGATGTTCTGCTCGACCAGCAGCACGGCGACGCCACGCTCGTTGATCGTGCGGATGATCCGGAACATGTCGTCGACCACAGCCGGCGAGAGGCCGAGCGAGGGTTCGTCCATCAGCAACAGCCGGGGGCGCGCCATGAGCGCGCGGCCGATCGCCACCATCTGCTGCTGCCCCCCGGACATCGAGCCGGCAATCTGGTGTCTCCGCTCCTTGAGGATCGGAAAGAGCGAGAACACCTTGTCGAGCGAGCCTTCCCCCGAGGCACGCGCTTCGGCGCGATAGCTGCCGAGCTCGAGATTCTCGAGAACGGTCATGTGGGTGAACAGGCGCCTTCCTTCCGGGACGATGGCGATGCCGTGGTCGCACACGCGATGGCCCGGAATCCGCGCGATGTCCGTGCCGTCGAGCCGGACCTCACCCTGCCTCGGGCGCAGGATGCCCGCGATGGCGTTGATCAGCGTGCTCTTGCCCGCGCCGTTCGGTCCGACCACCGCGACGATCTGGCCGGCGCCGATGTCGAGGGTCGCATCCCAGAGAGCCGGCGCATCGCCGTAGGACACGTGAAGGTTTCGCACTTCAAGCAGCATGGGCGGTCCCCAGGTAGGCGCCCACGACGCGGGGATCCTGCATCGTTTCACGCGGTGGCCCCAGGGCGAGCAGCGTCCCCTGGTCGAGCACCGCGATGCGATCGGCGAGAGCGACCACGGCGCGCATCAGGTGCTCGACGAAGACGATGGTCGTGCCGCCCGCCCTGATCTTCCGGATCATCGTGATGGCCTGGTCGACTTCGGTCGGCGTCAAGCCGCAAAGCACCTCGTCCAGCAGCAGAAGCCGTGGCCGAGCCGCCAGCGCGCGGGCGAATTCGACGAACTTGCGTTCATGCAGATTAAGCGCGGGCGGCAGCGCGTCTGCCTTGGCCTCCAGTCCAGTGAATGCAAGCCAGCGACGGGCCAGCGCGTCCGGACTGCTCTCCCCTGCCGTCTCGCGCGCACCACCGAAGAAGGCGCACAGCCGCACGTTCTCCAGCACCGTCAGGTGGTCGAAGAGGCGGGGAATCTGATAGGTGCGCGCGATGCCGCGGCGCGCGATCTCATGGGGTGCCAGGCCGTCGATGGCCGCGCCCGCAAGCTGGATGGAGCCGGAGGTGAGCGAGAAGTGCCCGCTGATCATGTTGATCAGCGTCGACTTGCCGGAGCCGTTCGGCCCGACAAGCGCCAGGATCTCCCCCTCGTAGACCTGCAGATGAACACCCTGCAGCGCCCGGATGCCACCGAAGGACTTTGTGACGCCGCGGCATATCAGCAGCGGCCGTCCGGTGGCAGTCTGGATTGCAGGCGACTTCATCACAACCACGTTGCGAAGCTCTTGCGCAGCCGCAGGCGCGGCGTCCTTCCGGCGCACCAGACGACCCAGCAGGCTGGGGGCGATCCCTCGGGGCAGGACCAGAATCACCATCACGAGCGCGAGCGCGACGCCGGCACGACCCAGTTCGGCGTGCCCGCCGCCGATGAAGATGCTCAACGCGACGGTGATCAAGGTGGCGCCGATGGCGGGCCCGGCCCAATGACGGGCGCCACCGAGGATGCTCATGAGCACGACGTACAGCGGCACGGTGATCGAGAAGGTCTCCCCGACGGTGACGTAGCCCACGTAAGCGGCCTGGATCGCCCCCGCCGCACCGGCAATCGCCGAGGAGATGGCAAAGGCGATGAGCTTGTAGTGCAAGGTCGGCACGCCCTTGACTTCCGCCACGTCCTCGTCGTCATGGATCGCCAGCAGACCCGCCCCCAGGCGCGAGCGAAGGACCCGGCGCGAAACGGCGAGCGCGGCAAGCGCAAGCGCGAGCCCCAGGAGATAGATGGCGCCGGGTACCGTCGTGCCGAACTGCGGGACGGAGACGTTGCTCAGGTAGATCCCGCCGCCGCCGTCGAGCGGCGTGTTGGAGATGATCGCGGCCAGCACGAAGGTGACGGAGAGCGTCAGCAGCGCGAAGAACTCGGCGCGCAGGGTCTTGATGCGGAACACCACGAGCCCGATGCCGAGCGCCAGCGCGGCCGCGATCGCCGCCGCCGCGGGAACTGTCAGCAGAAAGGGCACGCCCCATTTGCCGGCCAGCGTGGCCGTCGTATAGACGCCGGCACCGAAGAATGCCGCGTGGCCGAAACTCCAGTACCCCGAATAGCCGCTCAAGATGCCCCAGCTCGTGGCGAGCGCAATCCAGAAGAAAACGACATAGAGGTACGACAGGTAGAAGTCGGCGACGCCCGAGTAGGGAAGCGCGACCAGAAGCGCGACGGCCGCAACTGCCGCCGTCCGGGCAGGCTGTCGGGTCAGAGCCATTTGGGCCTCCACAGCAGGAGGACGATCAGGATCGAGAAAGCGACCAGCGGCGCCCAGGCGGGATTGACCGCCGCCATGGTGACCGACTCGGACACGCCGATCAGACAGCCGGCGGCAAGAGCGCCGAGCGGCCTGGCCAGCCCGCCGATGATCACGACCGCAAAGACGACGCCGATCCAGGCCTCTATCTGAGAGGGCGCGAGCGTCGAGGTCAGCGCGATGAACACACCGGCGACGCCGGCCGAGGCGGCGCACAGGCCGGCAAGAAGGTACGACAGCCGCCTGGCGTTGATGCCGAAGGCTGCCGCGATAGCGCCATCGTGGGCGGCGGCGCGCAATGCCTTGCCGAGCAAGGTCCGGTTCAGCCCTGCCCACGCGGCGACTGCAAGGAGCGCCGCGCAAGCGAAGGCGGCGAGCTCGGGCACGGGCACGAACACTGCTCCGATCCGCAGCGATTCCTGGGCGTAGCCGGACTCGAACTTCCGGAAGTCCGCAGACCAGATCCATTGAATCAGGGACTCGATCAGGATCGTGATCCCGAAGGTGACCAGCATCGACGCGAACTCGCTGACCTGAAAGCGCACGAAGAGCGCGTGCAAGGCGAGCCCGGCGACGAAGAACGCAGGCACCACGACGAGCGCCGACAACCACGGCGCAATGCCGAACTGCGTTCCCAGCTGATAGGTGAGGTAGGCACCCAGGAAGGCCAAGGCGAAGTGGCTCAGGTTCACCAGGCGCAGCAAGCCCCAGCTCAAGCTGAGTCCGAGCGCGAGCAACCCGTAGATGCCACCGAGCAACAAGCCGCCGATGGCCGATTGTGCGAGCAGCGTCAGGCTCATGATGCGCGCGCGCCCGACTCGGGATCCCGTCCGGGCGATGCGGCGCCGACAGGGGCGAACCGCAGATGGTGTCCAACTTTGCTCATGAGCGAATGTCTCCTTGTTTGTGCTAACGTTTGCGCATATTCTTGCAAACGCGCAATCGGCTTGTCAACGATCTTTCGAAAATTATTACTTGTAGATAGCCTTCGTTGACAATCAATGCCTCTCAGGCTAACGTTAGCACTAGATATCGGTCCCAACGGAAGAAAACGGAACCACACCCATGCACATCGCCAGATACGCGTTGGACGAATGCGTCCACTACGGAGTCATCGAGAACGAGACAACGATCGTTCGACTGGAGGGTTCGCCGCTTGACGGCCTGAAGCGCAGCGGGGCCATCGATGCGCTTGCGGCTGTGTGCCTTCTCGCCCCCATCGAGCGGCCGCGCGTGTTCGGGCTCGGCTACAACTACACCGCGCATTCGAACGAGGTCGGGAAGGCGGTTCCTCAGTTGCCCGTGCTGTTCATGAAGCCGAGCACGACGGTCATTGGTCCGAACGAGTCGATCGTCTACCCCGACGATGGACAGAACATCCACTTCGAGGGCGAGCTCACTGTCGTCATCGGCAAACAAGCGCGCCACGTGTCCCCGGCGAATGCGCTGGACCATGTGCTCGGCTACACCTGCGGCAACGACGTGAGCGATCGGGTGCTGCAGCGCCGCGAAAGCGAATTCGGCTGCCTGCTGGCAGGCAAGGGTTATGACACCTTCGCGCCGATGGGGCCGGTGATCGCCACCGGACTGGACCCTTCCAGGCTCGGAATCATCACGCGGGTCAACGGCGCCGTGCGCCAGGACGGCACGACCGCGGATCTTCTCTTCTCGGTGCCTGCCATCGTCTCCTACCTCAGCAGGTACATGACCCTGCTGCCGGGCGACATGATCATGACCGGCACCCCCGCGGGCGTCGGCCCGATCCAGGTGGGCGACACCATCGAAGTCGAGATCGAGGGCATTGGCATCCTGCGCAACGATGTCGTGGCGGAGGATCGCGGCAACGCGCCGCGTTCGTAGCGAACGGCCGGTCCCGCGGTCGGACAGGAGCTGGTTCGGCCTCGTCATTGCCGTCACACAACGCCGGAGGATGACTCAGCGCACCTTGTCCGCGATCCAGCGCAGGATGAAGTCAGCCACCTCTAGGTTGTTCTTGTCCTGCATCATCATGTGCGAGTTGCCTTTGATGCCCACGTCGGGAAGCCGCACCAGGCTCGCCCTGCCTGCCTCGAGGCGATTGATCCGCTCGACCACGGCCTTGCGTGCCTCGTAGCGAGGCTGGCCCGTGAACACGGGAGCGTCGAGATGGTCGCCGAACAGTTCCAGCACGGGGACACCTCTGTAGGCCGCGATCTGCGCGTCGGTGGGAACGACCGACTGCGCACCCTCGATGTTGACGACCGCCTTGACCAGGGCGGGACGCAGACCGACCAAGGCATCGGCAAAGGGCCCCGCCAGCGAGTGCACCACGACGATCGCGGGCCCGATATCGTCCAGCAGCGCCGCGAGCGCCTGCGGGGCCGTGCCCATGCCACCTCCCTCGAGCATGGCCTCGGCAAAAGGCACGCCCTGGGAAGCGAATCGCGGGAACGCCTCGACCGGGAACTGGGTATCCGGATACGCCGTTCCGTGCGAAGGCCCGAAGCGAAAGAGAGGCCAGGCAAGTTCGGCAGTCACCATCAACACACTGGCGGGCAGCCCCGAGACGCTTCCCTCGGCCTTGGCCTCGTTGATGGCTGTCGAGTTGAAGCCGGAGCGTCCGCGCCCGGGCGTGTCGACGACGTAGACGGCATGACCCTTGCGCACGAGGTAGGTTGCCCACCCCTCCCGTCCGTCGGGAGTGGTCTCGTAGCTCATGCCGGTCAGCCCACCGCCATGCACCAGCACGATGGGGATGGCGCTGGTTCTGCTTGCGGGGACGCGGTAGTGCACGTACATCTGGTTGACGGTCACCGTCCCTGGGCGAACCGGACCGGCAGGCGAAACCCCCGCATGTTTGGAAGTGACGGCCTTCCCATTGACGAAGAACATTCCTTCGTCGGCCAGGTTCAGGGGCCCGCCGATCGAGGCCGCGGCGGCGGCCCCGATGCTCCCGCATCCGACCACAAGCGCGCAGGCCGCGGCGGCGATCTTTCCGGACATGTGAAGCATGAAGAGTCTCCGTCGTGTTCGTGGTAGTCCACGAATTAGAGGTCTTCGAATGCGACGCGTCCAACGAGGAAAGCAAATGAACTCATTGGGTCCGCTCATTGACGAGCCGTGCGCCGGCCAGGGTTGTTCAACGATCGCGCACGGTTGCGCCACAGACCTCCGCCACGAGCGAGCGGAACCATTGATGAGCAGGGTGAGCATGCAGGCGCTCGTGCCAGATCAACTTGTACAGGAGCTTCTCCACTTCGAACGGCAGGTCCCGTGTCACAAATTTGTTCTTGACCATGAGCTTGCGAGACTGGTCATGGAGAAGGTCGTTGGGAATGCAGACCAGCAAGTCACTGTCGGCCACGATCCGCAGTGCGTCGGCGAAGCGGTTGACGACCGCGACCACGCTGCGGCCGCGGCCATGCAGGCTGAGCCAGCTGTCGACGATGCCCATGTCCTGGCCCGACGGCGATACAAGCACATGCCGCGCTTCGGCAAACGCATCCAGAGACATCGCGCGACCGAGTTCGTGCCCTCGCCTCATGACGCAGACGTAGTGGTCCGCGCGAAGACTGTGCACGTGGACGCTGTGGGGCAGCGTTGGAAACATCCCGACTGCGCAGTCCAGCGTGCCGCGTTCGATCGCCTCGAGCGAACTGGCATTCGTGTGGTGGGAGAACACGACGCGTCCGAAAGGTGAGGCTTCGCTCAGCTTCAGCGTGATGCCGGAGACCGCCTGGGATGCAAGGCTGTCGGTCACCGCGATGCGAAAGGTGGTGGAGTCCGCACGAGGATCGAAGTGCTGCGGCGCGATCGAGGCGCGCAAGACGGCAAGCGACCGATGGATCTCAGGCCACATCGCCATCATCCGCGCCGTCGGCCGAACGCCATCGGGGACCTTGATGAACAAATCGTCGTTGGTCAGTCGGCGGGCGCGACGAAGCGCGTTGCTGACGGCGGGCTGGGTCATCGCGAGACTGGCCGCTGCGCGCGTGACGTTGCGTTCGAGCATGACGGCTTCCAAGATGGAAACCAGATTGAGATCCAGCCGCACGTTATTCACTGGAATGATGACGATACCGGCGAATTCCAAATTGGACGCGTGCATCCATGCGGGTGAAGATGCGTGCAAGAAATACGGCGGACGCTGAAAGCGCGATATTGCATGATCAGGCTGGCTACTTACTCTCCATTGTTTATGTCGCTGCTCGCTGGAACCGTCATGGCCGCCGAACCGGTCATGGCACCCACGGGCCAGCTGCGAGCTGCATACATCGTCGCCAACCTGGCGCAGGCGCGCCGCGATCCCGCCACCGGCGTCGTCTCGGGCGTGGTGGCCGATCTCACCCGTGAGCTGGGTCGCAGAGCGGGCGTGCCGACGGCCATTGCACCTCTCGCGACGGCGGCTGATGTCCTGGAAGCAGTGCGAAGCGGATCGGCCGACATCGGATTCGTAGCCCCGAATCCGCAGCGAAAGGGCACGGCGCTCTACTCCCAGACGTACATGCTGGTGCAACAGAGTGCACTGGTGCGCGCCGACTCGAAGATGCAGTCGGTCCGGGACCTGGACGGTGCCACACAAGCAGTTGGCGTGAACACGGACGACAGTGTGGGCGTATGGCTGCAAGAGCGGCTGGGCGCCGCGCGTGTTCGTGCAACGCCCGACTACACGCTGCGAGAGGCCGTCCAATGGCTCACGGACGGAAGCGTGATTGCCTTTGCCGGCAACCGGCAGCGACTGGCAGCCAATACGCGAGACGCATCGGGACTTCGGCTGCTGCCCGACAACTTCTATGGCGTACCGCAAGCGATCGCAGTTCCTCTAGACCGCAGTGATCGACTGAAGTGGATCAACGCGGCGCTGGACGACCTGCGCGCGAGCGGCTTCCTGGCGGATTCGGTGTTGCGCAGCGGCGTGGATGGACTCGACGTCGCACCGGCCGAGCCGCGCGGCCGCACAACCCGATAGGACGCGCAATGGCAGAACGAAAGCTCACTGGAAAGATCGCGCCCGAGCGCATCCTCATGACGGCGCTCCCCAGACCCGACCCTGATCTGATCGCCGGTTTCCGCTCGCTCGGCGACGCAAGCGGCATCCTGTCGGACATCATGGACGAACTCGGCATCACGGGCGTGCTGCCCGCCAGCTGGTTCAGGCCGACGATGGCAGGCGCGTGCATCGTCGGCCCTGCATTGACAGTGCGCAACATCGCGTTGCGCGAGCACCCGTATGAAGCTGCCCGCGCAAAGGTCAACGGGATGGCCGAGTTCGAAGCGCACAACCTGGCCGAGTCGGGCGATGTCATCGTGATTGACGGAGTGGCGGGTGTCTCGAACATGGGCGGCATCTCGGCGCAGACCGGGAAGCGCCAGGGCGAGGCTGGCGCGATCGTCAGCGGCGGCATCCGCGACGTGCCGCACTCGCGAAACGTCGGCTACCCGGTGTGGGCCACCGAAGTGACGCCGATGACAGGCAAGTGGCGCATCGAGACGGTCGAGATCAACGGCGACGTGAACATCGGCGGCGTTCGCGTTTCTCCGGGGGACATCGCATTCGCCGACGACACCGGCGTCTGCTTCATTCCTCGAGCCAGGGCGCGCGAAGTGCTGGAACTCGCCCTGAAGAAGGCCGCCGCCGAGGAGCGCAAATGCCGGCTCATCGACGAAGGCCTCCCCGTCGCGGACCTGCCGACGAACGCCTGAAGCGGATCACCCATGAACATCGCCATCCTCGACGACTACGCAGACGTTGTCCGCAAGCTGGACTGCTTCAGCCTGATCGCGGACAAGGCCGTCACCATCTACACCGACTACGTGAGCGACCTCGATGTGCTCGCCGATCGGCTCCAGGACGCGGAAGCGATCGTGCTGCTGCGCGAGAGAACGCCGGTCGGCGAGGCGCTGCTGCAACGCCTGCCGAAGCTCAAGCTGATCAGCCAGAACGGCCATGTTCCGCACATCGACCTTGCGGCATGCACGCGTCATGGCGTGCTCGTCAGTGCGACCTTGACGTCGCGGCCCTCCTACGCGGCAGCGGAGCTGACATGGGGCTTGATGATTGCGGCCCTGCGCCACATTCCGTTTGAAGTCGAAGCGCTGAAGCAGGGGCGCTGGCAGAGCACGATAGGACGGGGGCTGCGGGGCCGCACGCTGGGCATCCTCGGCTACGGCCGCATCGGAAAAGTGATCGCCGGCTACGCCAAGGCTTTCGAGATGCCGGTGCTCGTGTGGGGGCGCGAAGGCAGCCGCATCGCGGCCGAGGGCGATGGGCTCGCGATGGCAAGAGACCGCGCCGACTTCTTCCAGCGCTGCGACGTGATCTCGCTGCACTTGCGGCTCAACGACGACACGCGCGGGAGAGTCACGGCCGACGACCTGGCACGCATGAAACCCACATCGCTGCTGGTCAACACCAGCCGTGCGGAACTGATCGACCCTGGCGCGCTGGTGGCTGCATTGAAGGCAGGCAGGCCGGGGATGGCGGCGGTCGACGTGCTGGACCACGAACCAGTCCTCGGCGCCGCCGACCCGTTGCTATCGCTTCCCAATGCAGTGTGCACCCCGCACATCGGCTACGTCGAGATCGACAATCACGAGATCGCCTACGGGAACGCGTTTCGGCAAATCCTGGCCTTCGAGGCCGGCGAGCCGATCGCCGTTCACAACCCCGAGGTGCTGCGCACACTCCGGGCCTGATCGACCGGATGCTCGCCGTACGGCCGAATTGATTGGGAGACATACACATGTGCTCATGGCGCTTCTGCGCTTTCGTAGCGTTTGCCTTGTCGAGCCTCATCCCTGGGTTTGCCGTTGCGCAGCCCTATCCGAACAAGCCCGTCAAGATCGTCGTGCCGTTCACGCCAGGCGGCAGTCCCGACGTGCTCGCCCGCACCGTGGCGCAGAAGCTCCAGGAAATCTGGGGACAGCCGGTGATCGTGGAGAACCAGCCGGGCGCCGGCGGGGCGATTGCGGCCAAGGCCGTGGCGCACGCGCCCGCGGACGGCTACACCTGGCTGGTAGCCCCGAACAGCGTGCTGGTCTTCGCGCCGTTGCTCGGCGCGGTCCCTTACGACCCCGTCAAGGACTTCGCCCCCTTTGGTCTTGCGATCTCCGTGCAGAACCTGCTCGTGGTCCATCCGGCACTGCCGGCCAAGAACGTCAAGGAATTGTTGGCGCTTGCGAAGGCGCGGCCGGGACAACTCACCTACGCCTCCGGCGGACCGGGTTCGCCGCAGAACTTCTCGCTCGAGTTGCTCAAGAGCATGAGCGGAACATCGATCCAGCACGTTCCCTACAAGGGCGCACAGGCCGCGCTGCCGGACCTGCTCGCGGGGCGCGTGGATCTGTTCCTTGGCCAGGCGAATGCGTTGCTGCCGCATATCGAGTCCGGGCGCCTGCGGCTGCTTGCCGGTACGGGCGCAACGCGCTATGCGTCGCTGCCGCAGCTGCCGACGGTGGGCGAAGCCCTGCCCGGTTTTTCCGTCGACATCTGGGCGGGTTTCGTCGCGCCGGCGAAGACGCCTGCGGATGTGATCCGCAAGGCGAATGCCGATGTCATGCGCGTCCTCGCCATGCCGGACGTCCAGGCAGTGCTTGCCAAGCAAGGAATCGAGGTTCGTTCGAGCACGCCGGAAGCGATGGCGACCGTCATCGAATCCGATCTGAGAAGCTGGGCCCGGGTGGTCAAAGAGGCGAACATCAAGGCCGAGTAATAGGCGCCGCAGTGCGGTGCCGGTGCGGCGCGTTCAATGAGGAGAATCGAGATGAATCTGAATCTGCAAGGCAAGGTGGTCCTGGTGACGGGCGGCAGCAAAGGCATCGGCTTGGCATGCGCGCGGGCCTTTGCGGCCGAGGGCGCGCGCGTGGCGATCGCTTCGCGAAGCGAGGAGAACCTGCGCGCCGCCGCTGCCGAACTGGCCAGGGAAGGCTTCGACGTACTTTGCGCCGTGGCGGACTTCATCGACCCGCGCAGCGCCTTCGCGGCAGTCGCGCAGGTGGAAGAGGCGCTCGGCCCGATCGACGTGCTGGTCAACTCGGCCGGCGGCGCAAAGCGCGTCGTGCCGGCGGAACTGAACGCGCAGGCCTGGCGAACCGCGATGGACGCCAAATACTTCAGCTACGTGCACGCGATGGACGCGGCGCTGAAGTCGATGGTCGCGCGGCGCGCGGGATCGATCGTCAACATCATCGGAACGGGTGGCAAGGTCGCGAGCGCGATGCACCTGCCGGGCGGGGCGGCCAATGCGGCCTTGATGCTGGTATCCGCGGGCCTGGCCAACGCATGGGGCGGTCACGGCATTCGCGTGAACGCCATCAATCCGGGGGCGACCTATACCGACCGCGTGAAGAACTCGCTCGAGACGGAATCGCGTCTGACCGGCAAGCCCGAGGAAGAACTGCTGAAGGCCAACGAAGCCCGAATCCCGTTGGGTCGCTACGCGCATCCTCAGGAGATTGCCAACGCGGCCGTCTTTCTCGCATCGGACTGTGCCAGCTATGTGACGGGGGCGCTCATCACGATGGACGGCGCTCTGACGCCGATGGTGGTCTAGCAAGTATTCAGTGGCACAGAGCCGACAGGAGCAAGCGGTCGTCAGCTTGTTATGCCGCGCTTGCGCGCACGGTAGGCCAGTTGGGGACGCGTGACGCCCAGCACACGCGCTGCCGCGGAGAGGTTGCCCCCGCATTGTTCCAGCGCACGGCGTATCAGCGCCTCTTCCGCTTGCCCCAATGAACTGGAGCCGGCGCGGTCTGGCACGGCGTGGCCTGCAGGCGTGGCCTGCGGGGTCGGGGCACCGGCAGCGCCCACGCCCGCCAAGTGGCCATCCGGTCGTACCGACAGCACGTTCTTGTCCAGCGTCTCGCCGCTTGTGAACAGGTGGTGAACTTCGAGCAGGCCGCCCTCGGGGGCGACGATCAAGGCGCGCTCGATCAGGTTTTGCAGTTCGCGGATGTTGCCGGGGTAGTCGTAGTTCAGAAGCGCCTTGACAGCGGCTTGCGTGAAGCCAGTGACCTGCCGGTCGTGCTTGCGGCCGTAGTGCTGCAGAAAATGGCTCATCAAGAGAGGCACGTCATCGCGTCGCTCGCGCAGCGGCGGCAGGTGAATGGGAAAGACATTGAGCCGGAAGAACAGGTCGTCGCGAAACTTGCCCTCGCGCACAGCCTGGCGCAGATCGACGTTGGTGGCCGCGATGACGCGCGTGTCCACCTGTACGCTGCGCGTGCCACCCACGCGCTCGACTTCGCCCTCCTGCAGCGTGCGCAGTAGTTTGCCCTGGGCCGCGTAGCTCAGCGTGCCGATCTCGTCCAGAAACAGTGTGCCGCCGTGGGCGCGCTCGAAGCGTCCCGGCCGCGCCGCGCCGGCGCCGGTGTAAGCGCCGCGCTCCACTCCGAACAGCTCGGACTCGATCAGCGTCTCCGGAATGGCCGCGCAATTCACCGCGACGAAGGGCTTGTCGCGCCGCGGGCTGATGCTATGCAGCATGCTGGCGAACTTTTCCTTGCCGACGCCGGACTCACCGGTAAAAAGCACAGTGGCTGTGGTCGGCGCAACGCGATGCAACAGGTGGCAGGCCGCGTTGAAAGCCGATGACGCGCCCACCATCGCGTCGCTTTTGCGCGGCGGCGTGGGCAACTCCGCGGCCTGCGGCGCCGCGTCGCCGTACTGCGACACTCCGACGAAGTCGCGCGCGCGCAGGTAGCGCATGTCTTCTTCCACATCGTCCCAGCGCTCCGCCGATTTTCCGATCACGCGGCACTGGCTCTCGCCCATCGAGCGACAGGCGACTTCACGGAACACCACCAGCCGCCCGAACAGGGTGCTGACGTAGCCGGTGGCATAGCCCACCTGCATCCAGCAGGCCGGCGAGCCGCCGATGCCGTAGGCCGCGATGTGCTCGTCGTCTTCGCTCGAGTGGTGCCAGACGAATTCGCCCTCGTAGTCCGAGGTCTCGGGGTCATAGCGCGCGTGCACCAGCTCGACCTTCACCAGGCCTTCCAGGGCATGCAGGCGGGTGCCGGCCATCGCGGCCGCGGCCGGCTCGGCCTCGGGCCAATGTTCGCGCACCAGCCGCGCGTCGCGCGCGCCGCTGACGTAGCCCGCGCGCGTGAACAGGCCGCGGGCCTTCTCCTGGCCCAGGCTGTCGATCAGCTCGCGCCGCAGGGAGCCCAGCGCCTCGGTATGCAGAAGCACCATGCGCTGATCCTGCAGCCAGATGCGGCCGTCACCGGGCGAAAAGAACAGGCATTCGCTGATGTCGGCAATCGTCGGGTGCTCTTCGCTGCTCACATGCGAGGCCTCGAAGCGGCTCATCGCACGCGCCACTTCGGCGCCGTCGAAACGGCCCAGCGCGGCGCCGGTGGCGCGCGCCACCTCGGCCAGCGAGATCCGCTCCGGGACCGGTGAGGCAGTGGCTTTGGTCAATTTCGAGCTCATCGTTTGGTGAAACGCGTGACCGATTTTTCATCATTTGATGAAAGCGCTGATCAGGGTAAACCAGTTATTCAAGATAACTATCAAGACTCCGGGAATTCCCCTAATCCTCAAATGAAAAACAGCGTCGCGCAGCGGCGTCGGCCCACCCCGCCGCGGCGCCGCTGGTATGCCCGTTGCGAAAAGAAGGCAGTGCCGCGGGCATTTCCACCCGCGGCCAGCCGATCAACTTTTTTCGCAAGGGGTGAGTCATGGGTGTTTCGGAGAAGCCGGCGTTCCTGGACGCGGCGGCCTGGACCGGCAAGGTGTTCAACGGCGGGTGGGTCGCATCCGCAGGCGGTGTGCGCGACGTCGTCGAGCCGGCCACGGGCAAGGTGATGGCGGCCGTCGGCATCGCCGACGCGCAGGACGTGGGGCTGGCCACGGCCGCCGCGGCGCAAGCGCAGAAAAGCTGGACGCAGGTTGCGCCGCGTGAGAAGGCCGCGGTGTTCCAACGGGCCGCGGCGTTGTTCCAGCAGCACTTCGACGAGCTGGCGCTCTATGTCGCCCGAGAGAGCGGCGCCATCCTGCCCAAAGGACAGCATGAGGTGCGCGAGGCCATCACCCTGTGCCATCTGGCGGCGGCCATGCCCCTGCAGGCGCAGGGGCAGATCCTGCCGAGCGCGAGCGGCACCACCAGCCTGGCGCGGCGCGTGCCGCGTGGCGTGGTGGGCGTGATCTCGCCCTTCAACTTTCCGCTCATCCTCACCATTCGCGCCGTGGCGCCGGCCCTCGCGGCCGGTAACGGCGTGGTGATCAAGCCCGACTCGCGCACGCCGGTGAGCGGCGGCTTCATGATCGCCCGCGTGTTCGAAGCGGCAGGCCTGCCCGCCGGCCTGCTGCAGGTGCTGCCCGGTGACGCCGCCGCCGGTGAAGCCCTGGTGACCGATGCGCACGTGCCGATGATCGCTTTCACCGGCTCGCCCGCCGTGGGCCGGCGCATCGGCGAACTGGCGGGGCGTCATCTGAAGAAGGTCACGCTGGAGCTGGGCGGCGCCAACTCGCTGATCATTCTGGAAGACGCCGACCTCGACATCGCGGCCAGCAATGCCGCCTGGGGCGCCTACCTGCATCAGGGGCAGATCTGCATGGCGACCAATCGCATCATCGTGCACGAGAGCATCGCCGCTGCCTTGACCCAGCGGCTGGTCGCGAAGGCCCAGCACCTGCCGGTGGGCGACGGCGCCAGCGGCCAGGTGGCCCTGGGGCCGCTGATCGACGCCAGGCAGCGCGACCGCGTGCACGCCATCGTGCAGGACAGCATCGCGGCCGGCGCGCAGTTGCTGGCCGGCGGCAGCAGCGACGGCCTGTTCTACAAACCCACGGTGCTGGCGGGCGTGAGGGCCGGCATGCGCGTGTACGACGAAGAGGTGTTCGGCCCCGTCGCCAACATCATCACCTTCAAGACCGACGACGAGGCCGTGGCCCTGGCCAACAACCACCAGGGCAGCCTGGCCTCGGCGGTGATCTCGCCCTCGATCGGACGGGCCATGGCGATTGCCGCGCAGTTGAACTCCGGCATGGTCCACATCAACGACCAGACCGTCAACGACGAGTGCGTTAACCCCTTCGGCGGCCCTGGCATCGCCGGCAACGGCAGCAGCGTGGGCGGCCCGGCCGACTGGGAGGAATACACCCAGTGGCAGTGGCTGACCATCAAGCAGGCGCCGCATCCCTATCCGTTCTGAGTGTTATCGACTGAACCCCGAGGAGACATTTCATGCAGCTTCAAGGAAAGACCATCGTCGTCACCGGCGTGTCGTCGGGCATTGGCGCCGAGGTGGTACGCGTCGCGCGCTTTGCCGGCGCCCGCGTCATCGGCATGGACCGCAACGACCCCAGCCTCACGCTCGACGGCTTCGTCAAGGCCGACTTGAGTTCTGTCGCCGCCATCGATGCGGCTGTGGCGCAATTGCCCGATCGCTTCGACGCGCTGTGCAACATCGCCGGTGTGCCCGGCACGGCGCCAGTCGAGCTGGTCGCCGACATCAACTACCTGGGGCTGCGCCATCTGACTGAACAGGCGCTGCCACGCATCCCGCGTGGTGGTTCCATCGTCAACGTGGCCTCCATCCTCGGCGCCGAATGGCCGCAGCGATTGGAACCGCACAAGGCCCTCGCCGCCGCGCAAGGCTTCGAGGCCGGCGCCCATTGGCTGCGCGACCACCCCGTGCCGCAGGAGACCTGCTACCAGTACTTCAAGGAAGCGCTGATCGTCTGGAGCGCCACGCAGTCGCAGAAATGGTTTCTGGAACACGGCGTGCGCATGAACTGCGTCGCGCCCGGTCCGGTGTTCACGCCGATCCTGGGCGACTTCGTGAGCATGCTCGGCCAGGAGCGGGTGCAGGCCGATGCGCACCGCATGCTGCGCCCCGGCTTCGCCGACGAGATCGCGCCGGTGATCGCGTGGCTGTGCTGCGACCAAGCGCGCTGGATCAGCGGCGCCAACATCCCGGTCGACGGCGGACTGGCATCGACCTACATCTGAGCCGCAATCCACACAACAAATAGAGAGACGAGGAGACACGATGACATCTGCATTCATTCCCTTCCGCCCGCGAGCGCTGGTCCTGGCAGGCTCCCTGGCTTGCGCCTTGCCGGCGCTGTCGATGGAACTGGAGTCCAGCGACCCCGACGCCAAGATCCGGCTGGACTTCACGCCCAAGTACAGCCTGGCATCTCGGCTGAAGGAGCCTTCGGCCGTGCTGACCTCGCCCGCGGCGCGGGGCGACGGCGGCGTGACCAACGAGAACGATGGCGACGCCAACTTCAGGAAAGGCGTGGTCTCCAACCGCTTCGATCTGCTGACCGAGTTCGACTTCAACCACCGCAACTGGGGCGTGCGCCTGAGTCACGCGGCCTGGTACGACTCCAAGTACCTGGGCACCAACGCCAACGACGGCTCGCTGGGCGTGAGCAACCAGCTGGGCCAGGCGGCCAACGAGTTCATTCCCGCTACGCGAAGCCAGCACGGCCGGGGCCAACAGTTCCTCGATGCATTCGTCTATGCCAAGGGATCGCTCGGCGACATGCCCGCCTCCATTCGCGTGGGCAAGCACGCGCTGCAATACGGCGAGAGCCTGTTCTTCGGCCAGAACGGCATTGCAGCGGCGCAAGGGCCGGTGGACATCGCCAAGATTGCCTCGGTGCCCAACTGGCAGTTCAAGGAAGTGTTGCTGCCGGTGGAGCAGATCTCCGGCACGCTGCAGGTGGCCGAAGGCGTGACGCTGGGCGGCTACTACCAGCTCAAGTGGCGGCCCAGCAAGATCCCCGGGGTCGGCAGCTACTTCTCCAATCAGGACTACATCGGCGGCGGCCGCGTGTACTTCGGCCCGCCGCTGCCGCCGGTGCTGGTCACCGACGACAGCAAGAACCAAACGCCCGGCAACAACGGCCAGTTCGGCGCGCAGTTGCGCTGGTCGCCGACCGGCAGTGCCTTCGAGTACGGCTTCTATGCGGCGCGCTACAACGACAAGACGCCGGCCGTGCCGGTGTTCGACCTGATCAACGGCAACGCGCACACCGTTTACGCCAAGGGCATCAAGACCGTGGGCGCCAGCGTCACGTCGTCGATCGGCCAGCTGAACTGGGCGCTCGAAGGCTCGATGCGCGCCGACGCGCCGCTCACCAGCGACCCGGCCGTGCTGGGCGGCGCGCCCTTCATGCCGCCGGTCAATTGCGATGGTACGGCGGCGAACCCGTGCTATGCCATCGGCAAGACGGCCCACCTGAACCTGTCGGGCATTTACGTGCTGAAGAAGTCCGGCCTGTGGGACGGCGGCGTGGTGCTGGCCGAGCTGGCGTGGAACCGCGTGATGAGCGTCACCAAGAACCCGGGCACGACCGGCTTCGGCGGGCTGGACCCCAACACCACGCGTTCGGCCGCCGCCTTCCGCATGATCTTCGAGCCGCAGTACTTCCAGGTGCTGCCCGGCCTGGACCTGTCGATCCCGATGGGCCTGGGCTACAACTTCGGCGGCCGCTCCTCGGCGATCTTCAACTTCGCGGGCGGCGCCACCAATGCGGGCGATGTGACCCTCGGCATCAAGGGCAAGTACCAGAACACCTGGAACATCGGCCTGAGCTACACCGCCTTCTTCGGCAGCGAGAACACCTTCACGGTCGCCGACGCGCGCACGCCCACGCGCATGTTGTCCTATGGCCAGACGCTGAAGGACCGCAACTACCTGTCGTTCACCGTCTCCCGCACTTTCTGAAAAAAACTCATCGAGACACACCATGATGCACATCGCAAAACAATCATTGCTGCTGGCCGCCTTGCTGGCATCCGCCGCTTCGGCGCAGGCCGCCGTCAGCGCGGATGAGGCCGCAAAGCTCAAGTCCACGCTGACCCCGGTAGGCGCGGAGAAGGCCGGCAACAAGGCCGGCACCATCCCTACCTGGGACGGCGGCCTGGCCAAGGCGCCACCCGGCTACAAGAACGGCGACGTGCGGCCCGACCCGTTCGCGGGCGAGAAGCCCGTGCTGTCGATCAACGCCAAGAACATGGCGCAGTACGCCGACAAGTTGACCGACGGCGTGCAGGCGCTGATGAAGAAGTACCCCGACTTCCGCATCGACGTCTATCCCACGCATCGCACCGCGGCGGCTCCGCAATCGGTGTACGACAACACCTTCAAGAACGCGACGCATGCCAAGACGGTGGATGGAGGCCACGGCGTGGAGGGCGCCTGGGGCGGCATTCCGTTCCCCGTTCCGAAGGACGGCTACGAGGCGATCTGGAACCACCGCCTGGCGTGGAAGGGCGGCAACTACGCCATGCCCGTTCGCGTGTGGGTGGTGACGTCCGACGGTCGGCGTGCAATGGCTTCGGGCGGTGTGCAGACGGTGCGCCAAGCCTATTACGACAAGGACGGCAGCGCCGAGAAGTTCGACGGCTACTACCAGTTCGGCAAGTTCCTCGTGACCGAGCCCGGCTCCAAGGCCGGCGAGGCCATCCTGGCGCACGACGGCATGAACGAGTCGGTGCCGCGCGGCCTGTGGCAATACCTGGTGGGCCAGCGCCGCGTGCGCAAGGCGCCTTCGGTCGCCTACGACACGCCCGACTCGGTGACCTCGGGCATTGGCCTGTTCGACGAAGCCTTCAACCTGTTCGGCCCGATCGACAAGCACGAGCTGAAACTGGTAGGCAAGAAGGAGATCTACATCCCCTACAACAACAACCGCGCGGCCGCCGCCAAGGTGGACGAGCTGGTCACGCCCAATACGCTCAACCCGGCGCAGGTGCGCTGGGAGCTGCACCGCGTGTGGGAAGTGGAGGCCACGCTGGCTGCGGGCAAGCGCCACGTCGTGCCCAAGCGCAAGTACTACATCGACGAAGACTCCTGGCAGATCGTGCTGTTCGACGGCTGGGACGCCAACGGCCAGTTGTGGCGCACCAACTATTCGCTGATGCTCACCGCGCCGGACATCCCGGCGGTGACCAGCTTCGTGCTGTGGGGCGGCTATGACATGCAGACCGGCGCCTATTACCTGAACATGGCCTCCAACGAGCTGCGCAAGCAGTACGAGCTGTTGCCGCCGATTCCGCGCACATTCTTCAGCCCGGAAGCCCTGGCCAACGAGGGCGGACGCTGATGGCCGATGCGGCACCCATCGGGCTGACACGGCGCGCGGCCGTGGTGGGGCTGGCCGGTTGTGCGGTGCCCGCGCTGCTGCCGATGCGCGCCCGTGCCGCACCGGCCACGCCCGCGGTGCTGTCGTTGCCGGCGGTGGTCACACCCAAGGCGCTGGGCGCCGCCATGCTGGCAGTGGGCCGTGCAGGCACGCGCCTGGTGGCGGTGGGCGAACGCGGCACGGTGCTGCTGTCGGACGACCACGGCGCGCGCTGGGCACAGGCCCGGGTGCCGCTGCAGGCCACGCTCACCAGCGTGTGCTTCGTCAATGAGCGCACCGGCTGGGCGGCGGGCCACCTGGGCACCATCCTGTGCAGCGATGACGGCGGGCAGAGCTGGCACAAGCAACTCGATGGCATGGCCGCGGCGGCACTGGTCGCCGCGGCGGCGCAGCGCACGGGCGACGCTACCGCGATCAAGCATGCGCAGCAGCTGGTGACGGAGGGCGCGGACAAGCCCTTCTTCGACCTGGAATTCACCGACGCGGAGCGCGGTTTCGCCACCGGCGCGTACGGCCTGATGTTCGCCACGGCGGACGGCGGTCAGAGTTGGGAGCCCTGGCTCGGGCGGCTGCCCAACCCCAAGAGCCTGCACCTGTACGGCGTGCGCGCGGCCGGCGGCACGCTGGTGGTGGCGGGCGAGCAGGGCCTGCTGCTGCGCTCCGTCGATGGCGGCGCCACCTTCGCGCCACTGCCTTCGCCCTACAAGGGCAGCTTCTTCGGCCTGCTGCGCACGCGTGGAGGTGCGCTGGTGGCCTACGGCCTGCGCGGTTCGGCCTTTCGCTCCAGCGACGATGGCGCGCACTGGGACAAGCTGGACAGCACCACGCCCATGACCGTGGGCGCGGGCACGGCCTTGCCGGGCGGCGGCTTCGCGCTGGTGACGCAGGCCGGCGATTTGCTGCTGGCGCGCCAGGACACGGCCGCGCTGCGCCGCATCCCCTCGCGCGAGCCCGTGCCCGTGGCCGGTATCGCCGTGGCCGCCGACGGCGCCCTCGTGCTGGCCAGCCTGCGCGGCATGCGCCGGCTGCCCGCGCCGCCGCTCGACTGAAAAAAGAACCGCTTTAACGCCTCATGCATACCGACTCTCCCTCCAGCGCGCAGGCCGTCGTGGCGCGCATCGAAGACTTCGACGCGCGCTCCGGCTCGGCCGTCGAACGCGCCTTGTTCAATCACCGCCCTTGGGTGCTGGCCCTGTGCCTGTTGCTCACCGTGACGCTGGGCTGGCAGGCGCTCAAGCTGCAGCTCAATGCCAGCTTCGAAAAGACGCTGCCCACTGGCCACCCCTACATCGTCAACTACCTGGCCCACAAGGGCGACCTGGGCGGCCAGGCCAATGCGATGCGCGTGGTCGTGCAGGCCCGCCAGGGCACCATCTTCGACAAGGTCTACCTCGACACGCTGCAGAAGATCAACGACGAGATCTTCCTGATGCCGGGCGTGGACCGGCCCTTCATGAAGTCGCTGTGGACTTCCAACACGCGCTGGGTGGCGGTGACCGAAGAGGGGCTGGATGGCGGACCGGTGATTCCCAACGCCTACGACGGCTCGCCCGCGAGCCTGGCCGAGCTGCGCGCCAACGTCGAACGCTCGGGCGAGATCGGCCAGCTGGTGGCCGCCGACTTCCAGTCCAGCATCGTGTTCGTGCCGCTGCTGGACCGTCATCCGCAGACCGGCCAGGCGCTCGACTACGGCGAGCTGTCGCGCCGAATCGAAGCGCTGCGCGGCAAATACGGCAACGATGCGCTGCAGATCCGCGTGACCGGGTTCGCCAAGGTGGTGGGCGACCTGATCGAAGGCCTGCATCAGGTGCTACTGTTCTTCCTGCTGGCGTTGGCGATCTGCAGTGCCGTGCTATACGGCTACACGCGCTGCGCGCGCAGCACGGCGCTGGTGGTGGCCTGCTCGCTGGTGGCGGTGGTGTGGCAGTTCGGGCTGCTGGCGCTGCTGGGCTACGAGCTCGATCCCTATTCGGTGCTGGTGCCTTTCCTGGTGTTCGCCATCGGCATGAGCCACGGCGCGCAGAAGATGAACGGCATCATGCAGGACGTGGGCCGCGGCACGCATCGGCTGGTGGCGGCACGCTACACCTTCCGGCGTCTGTTCGTGGCCGGCCTCACCGCGCTGCTGTGCGACGCGGTGGGCTTCGCGGTGCTGGTCATCATCCGCATCAAGGTCATCCAGGACCTCGCCTTGATCGCCAGCATCGGCGTGGCCGCGCTGATCTTCACCAATCTCGTGCTGCTGCCGGTGCTGCTGTCCTACCTGGGCGTGAGCCCCAAGGCAGCCGCGCGCAGCTTGCGCCTGGAAACCGCGTCCGATGCGCAGCGCTCGCGCCTGTGGTCGCTGCTGGAGCGCTTCACCACGAGGCGCTGGGCCGTTGGCGCAGTCGCCGTGGGAGGGCTGCTCGCCGCCGCCGGTTTCGCGATGAGCCTGCACCTGTCCATCGGTGACCTGGATCCGGGTGCGCCCGAGCTGCGGCGCGAGGCGCGCTACAACCTAGACAACGACTACCTGATCGGCCACTATGCCGCCAGCACCGACATCCTCACCGTGATGGCCACCACACCAGTGGACCAGTGCACGCGTTACGGCACGCTGGCGAAAATGGACGCACTGGCCTGGCGGCTGGAGCAATTGCCCGGCGTGGAGTCCACCAACTCGATGGCGGCGCTGTCCAAGCTGGCAATGGTGGGCTACAACGAGGGCAACCTCAAGTGGTTCGACCTGCTGCCCAACGAGGGCGCGCTGGGCGGCGTTCAGACGCGCGCGCCGCGCGAGCTGTTCAACCAGAACTGCTCGTTCCTGGCGCTGTACGTCTATCTGAAGGACCACAAGGCCGAGACGCTGTCGCGGGTGACGGCCGAAGTCGAGCGCTTTGCCGCCGCCAACAACACGCCCGAGGTCACCTTCAAGCTGGCGGCCGGCAGCGCGGGCATTGCCGCGGCCACCAACATCGTGGTGCACCAGGCGATGCGCGAGATGCTGCTGTGGGTTTACGCCGCCGTGGTGTTGCTGTGCTGGGTGACATTCCGTTCCTGGCGCGCCGTGGTGGTGGCGGTGCTGCCGCTGGTGCTGACCTCGGTGCTGTGCGAGGCACTGATGGTGGGCCTGGGCATGGGCGTGAAAGTCGCCACGCTGCCGGTGATCGCGCTGGGCGTGGGCATCGGCGTGGACTACGCGCTGTACGTGCTCAGCGTCACACTGACGCGCATGCGCGAAGGCGCGAGCCTGGTCGACGCCTATGCGCACGCGCTGCGCTTCACCGGCCGGGTGGTCATGCTCACCGGCATCACGCTGGCGCTGGCAGTGGGCACCTGGGCGTTCTCGCCCATCAAGTTCCAGGCCGACATGGGCATCCTGCTGGCTTTCATGTTCGTGTGGAACATGGTCGGCGCGTTGGTGCTGTTGCCCGCGCTGGGCTATTTCCTGTTGCAGCCCGCCGCACCGGTGCTGCGGCCTGCGGCCGAACCGGCATCCGTGCCCGCTTGAGAACCGAGATCAACACCTGGACGATCGCAATGACCCACACCTCCATCCCCACCGTGCTCGCCACGGCGCCTCTCGACCCGGCGCTGGCCGGCTTTCTGGCGCAAGCCGCCGCCCAAGGCAACCCGCCGCTCGAGACGCTGCCCCCGCTGGTGGCACGCCAGATCTACCGTGACCTGGCCGCCCAGTTGGGCCTGCAGGCACCCACCATCGCGTCGGCGAACGACTGTGCCATCGACGGACCTTGCAGCCTTTTGATGCTGCGTATCTACCAGCCCGACGCGGAGGGGCCGCTTCCCTTGCTGCTCTACGTGCACGGTGGCGGCTTCGTGATCGGCGACCTCGAAACCCACGACAAGGTTTGCCGCACTTTGTGCCATGACGTGGCCGCCGTGGTGGTGGCGGTTGACTACCGGCTAGCGCCCGAGCATCCGTTTCCAGCGGCGGTGGACGACGTGGCCTGTGCGCTGCGCTGGGTGGCCGCGCACGCGCGCGAGCTCGGCGCCGATCCGTCGCGCATCGCGCTGGCCGGCGACAGCGCGGGCGCGCAGCTCGCCACCGTGGCGGCGCTGCGTGCGGCCGGCGCGATCGCGCCGCGTGCGCTGGGCCTCATCTATCCCGTCGCCCAGCACTACAGCGAACCGAGCCCTTCGATGGTCGAGAACGGCGAGGGCAAGTTCCTCACCACCGGCGTCATGCAATGGTTTGTCGACTGCTACCTCGGCGGGCGCCAAGAGCTGGCGCGGCACTCCGATTTCGCCTTGTTGCACTCGCAGGCACTGGACACGCTGCCGCCCACCTGGCTGGCCACCATGGGCCACGACCCGCTGCGTGACGAAGGCCATGCGCTGGCGCTGCGCATCGCGCAGGCCGGCGTGCCGACCGAGCACCGCCACTACCCCGGTGCCATCCACGCCTGCATTCACTTCACCGCGGTATCGACGCTGGGCACCCAGGTGATGGCCGACCTGGCCGCGTGGTTGCGCTCGCAACTATCGCCCCACTCCCACCCCAGTCACTGAAGTGAGACTGTCATGCAAATATCAAGCTTGCAGCTTGAACGCCCGTCGCGCGTTGCCTGACAGGAACAAAGGCAGCACTTCATCTCCCAACTGAAGCGCATCGATGCCGGCGAGGCATTCGGCGGGCGTGAGCATGGGGTAGTTCGTGCCGAACAACACCTTGTGCTTGCCCGGACCACGCATGAAGTGATCGCGCGCAAGTAGGCAGCCCTTCGATCACTCGGCAATCCCGGTTCGCGCGCATACGCTTCTACGCAGTGCGCCTGGCCAGCAGTGCGTCCGATTCGTGCCGCCGAGGCATGCCATCGATCGCTCCACGGCCACTTGCCGATAGCGCCGCCGCAGCGTTGGCAAGTCGCATCGCCGAGGGCAGCAGCTCGCCGCGCGCCAGCGCGGCGGCCAATGCCCCGGTGAAGGTGTCGCCCGCGCCGATGGTGTCCACCACCGGCACGCGATGCCCCGGCTCCTGCTGCGGGGACTCACCACGCCGATAGAGACGGCAGCCGGCGCCGCCGAGCGTGACCACGATGGCGCCCACGCCGCGTGCCAGCAGCAGCGCCGCCGCCTCGTCGACGGAGGCCGCGGCCGGACCGGCCAGCGCGGCCAGCTCGCCTTCATTGGGCGTGAGCACGTCGACCAGCGGCAGCAGTTCGTCGGGCAAGGGCATGGCCGGCGCCGGATTGAGCAGCGTCAGTGCACCGAGGCTGCGCGCCTGCCGGAAGGCCTGGAGCGTGCAGCCGAGCGGCACCTCGCACGAGGCCATCACCACCCGGCAGACCGCCATGGTGCCGGCCGCGGCCCGTGCATGCGCCGCGCCGAGGCCGGCACCGGCGCCGCGAAACACGGAGATCGCGTTGTCGCCGTCGTCGAAAACGTGGATCTGCGCGACACCACTGCGCTCGCCGGCGGCGCGCTCCACGTGACGCACGTCGATGCCTTCGGCCTGCCACAGCTCGAGCGCCATGCGGCCGAAATCGTCGTCGCCGATGCGGGCCACGACGGCCACGGCAGCGCCCTGGCGCGCCGCCGCGACCGCGGCGTTCGAGCCCTTGCCGCCGGGGCTGATCTCGAAGCTGTCCGCCATCAGCGTCTCGCCGCGCGCCAACGGCCGCGGGATGCGCGACACGAGGTCGGCATTCCAGCTCGCGATGCAGACTACCGTGGCAGCCATGCGCTCAGTCCCGGTCGCGGTCGATGCCGAAGGCGCGCAACTGCGCCGCCAGCCGCTCGTATTCGGCCGCGTCCAGCGCCACCAGCGGCGCACGCACGCGCATCCAGCCCGGCGCATCGCCCTGCAGCGCCATCACACCCTTGAAGGCCGCCGTCAGGCCGTAGCCGCCGAGGATCTGGAGCAGCGCGAGCACGCGCTGCTGATCGGCGGCCGGCTCGCCGGAGCCCTTCACCAGGCGTTGCACGAGGCGCGGCATGACGTTGGCGATGCCGCTGACGGCGCCGACGCTGCCGCGTGCGGCCAGGGTCTGGAGATCGGGCTCGTTGCCCACCCACACCTGCATCGGCGGCATGAACGCCTCGGCGTAGGCCAGCGAATCCTCGCGCCGGCAGCCGCTGTCCTTGAGACCCACGATCGTGTCCGGGTACAGCGTCTTCAGCGTGCGGATCACGTGGTGGCTCAACCCCACGCCCGATACTTGCGGGATGTGATAGAGCACGATGCGCAGCCGTGCATCGCCGACGCCGTCGATGATCCACCGGTAGGCGTCGATCACGCCCTGGTCGGACACGCCCTTCAGAAAGAAGGGCGGCAGCAGCAGGCAGCCATAGGCACCCAGCTCGACCGCGTGCCGGGTCAGCGCCAGCGCATCCGGCAGTGCGGCGCAGCTGGTGGAGACCAGGATGCGCCCCGCCGGTACGCCCCGCGCCACCAGGCCAGCCAATGCATCCATGCGCTCGGCCACGCTGAAGGAAGGCCCTTCGCCGGTGGTGCCGAAGGGCGTGACGCCGGTGCAGCCGGCGTCGATCAGGCGCAGCGCGTGCGAGGCGAAGCGCGGAATGTCGATGTCGAGCTTCGCATCGAGCGGGGTCAGCAGCGCGGGCCAGATGCCGGCATAGGGAATGGGAGAGGCGGTGTTCAAGGTCGGGACTTTCGCAAATGGGAAGAGACAAGGCCAGGGAAGAAATGCGTTTCAGCCATCGGCACCGAACTGCTCGTCGAGCCGCTGGTGGGCCGCGAGGCCGACGATGCGGGTGAAGTCGGCATAGGCCAGCGAGGGAACATCGCGCGGCGTGCCGTCCTGCCGCAGGCGGGCCAGCGCCTGCTCGACGGCCAGCGCCGCGCTGAAGAGCGCGGTCACGGCGTACAGCACCACGGCAAAGCCCATGGCCTGCAGATCGGACGCGCTCAGCGCAGTGGTCTCGTTGCCGTCGACGATGGAGACGATCTTCGGCCCGGGCAGCTGCCGCGCCACGGCCTCCACCTCGGCGATCTTCTTGATGCCGTCGACGAAGACCAGGTCGACGCCGGCGTCCTGCCAGCGCCGGGCGCGCGCCAGCGCTTCGTCGATGCCGGCGGCGGGCAGCGCATCGGTGCGCCCGATGATCAGCATGGGATCGCTGCCGCGCGCAGCGACCGCGCAGCGCAGCCGACGCTCGTTCTCGCGCGCATCGATCAGGCGGATGCCGGCCATCTGGCCGCAGCGCTTCGGCGCCACCTGGTCCTCGAGGTGGATGGCGGCCACGCCGGACTGGACGTACTCGCGCACCGTGCGCTCGATGTTCGACGGGCCGCCGTAACCGGTGTCGGCGTCGGCGATCACCGGCACGCCGACGGCGCGCACCATGTCGCGCGCGTGGCCGGTCATTTCGGTCTGGGTTAAGAGGCCGATGTCGGGCTGGCCCAGCCGCGACGCGGTGGCGCCGAAGCCGGTCATGTAGATGGCCGGGAAGCCGGCGCGCTCGATCTGCCGCGCGCTCAGCGCGTCGTAGGCGCCGGGCGCCTGGACGATGGAGCCGCCGGCAAGCAGCGCCTTGAGGGACAGTGCGGGATGTGGGGTCATCTCAATTCATCATCAGGCCGCCGTCGATGTTGATCGACTGGCCCGTCATGTAGTCGGCTGCCTGCGAAGCGAGAAACGTCGCCAGGTCGGCCACATCCTCGGGGGTCTGCGCCCGGCCCATGGGCACGGCCGCCACGCGCTGCTGCCACGCCTGGCCCCGGGGCACGCCCTGCAGCGCGGTCCAGTCGCGGTCCATGCGCTGCCACATGTCGGTCTCCACCAGCCCGGGGCAGATCGCGTTGACGGTGATCTGCGGCGCGAAGGCGATGGCCGCCGACTGGGTGAGGCTGATCACCGCCGCCTTGCTGGCGCGGTAGTGCGGGATCACCGCCGCGATCGCGCCGGCGCCGCTGCGGCCGGCGATCGACGCCATCAGCAGGATCTTGCCGCGCGGCCTGCCTTCGGCCAGCGGCGGCTGCGCCAGCATCTGCCGCGCCGCCGCCTGCAGCGTGAGGAAGCTGCCCTTCACGTTGACGCCGAGCATGCGGTCCCAGTCGCTGCCATCCAGTTCGAGCAGCGGCTTGAGCTGCATGATGCCGGCGTTGCAGACCATCACGTCGAGGCGGCCGAATGCGTCGACCGCGCGCCCGACCAGTGCCGCGCAATCCTCGGCACGCGTCACGTCGGCCGGCACGCCGAGCGTGTCGAGTTCGGCCGCCGCGTCAGCGCAGGAGCCGACGTCGATATCGGAAACCACGACCCGTGCACCCTGTCCTGCGAAAGCCCGCGCCAGCGCACGGCCGATGCCCTGCCCGGCGCCGGTGACGGCCACCACCGGCCCGCCGCTCGCGGCCTGCATCACGGCGCCACCTTGCGCTGCAGCGCTTCGCCGGCAACGTAGGTGCGGTTCCACACCGGAGAGATCACCAGCTCGTTGATGCAGACGTGCGGCGGCATCTCGGCGATGAAGCGGATCGTGCGCCCCAGGTCCGCCTCCTGGAGCATGCGCGCCTTCTCCGCGTCGGTCGGCTGCACCGGCCGCTTCTTCAGGATCGGCGTGGCGACTTCGCCCGGGCACAGCGCGGTGGCGCGCAGGCCGTTGACGCACTCCTCAATGTTGAAGGAGTGCGTGAGCGCCATCAGCGCGGCCTTGCTGGCGGTGTAGGCCGGTCCGGTCAGGTACTCGTAGTGCCAGCCCGCGAAGGAGGCGACGTTGATCACCGTGCCCTCGCGGCGCGCGCGCATGCCCTTGGCCGCCGCCAGCGTGCAGTAGGTGGCGCCGTTCAGGTTGACGGCGACCACCTGCTCGAAGGTGGCCGCGTCGGTTTCGCACCAGTAGCGCTTGGGGAAGTTGATGCCGGCGCTGTTGACGAGGATGTCGATGCGGCCTAGCTCGACCTCGATCGTCCGCGCCACCACCGCGACGGCCGTCGCATCCGCCACGTCCAGCGGCGCGGCCGTGATGGCGCCACGCGGCGCGCCGAGGCGCTCGGCGGCCTCGATGCCCGCGTCGAGCTTGGGCGCCTCGCGCCCGGAGATGACGACCCGGCAACCGGCAAGGGCCAGTTCGGTCGCGCCGGCCCATCCGATGCCGCTGCCGCCGCCCGTGACCCAGGCGACCTTTCCGGAAAGACTCATCGTCGACACCCTCGCCTCAGTTGCCGCGGATGCGCTTGAGCTCGGAGGTGACCATGGTGATCGCCTCGCCGCCGATGGCCTTGGCGTGGCGCTCGTAGATCACGCTCGAGCGATCGCGGATGCGCTGCATCTCGGCCGGCGCGATCTCGTTGACCGCCATGCCCTTCGCCTTGAGGTTGTCCACGCTGCGCGCTTCCATGGCGCGGTTGGCGCGGCGCTGCTCGTCGCGGCCTTGCAGCGCGCATTCGCGCAGCGTGGTCTGCTCCTGCGGCGAGAGCGTGTCCCAGATCTTGCGGGAGAACAGCACCAGCGTCGGGCTGTAGGCGTGCTTGGTCAGCGTGAGGTACTTCTGCACCTCGTAGAACTTCATGTTCTCGATGTTGGTGAAGGGGTTCTCCTGGCCGTCCACCGTCTTGGTCTCGAGCGCCGAGTAGACCTCGGTGAAGGCCATCGGCACCGCGTTGCTGCCCAGGGTCTTGAAGGTGTCGAGGAAGATGGTGTTCTGCATCACGCGCATCTTCACGCCGTCGAAATCCTCGACCTTGTTGATCGGCCGCTTCGAGTTGGTCGTGTGGCGAAAGCCGTTCTCCCACCAGGCGAGATTGACCAGGCCGACCGCCGGCAGCTTGGCAGCGAACCAGTCGCCGACCTTGCCGTCGAGCAGCTTGTCGGCCTCGCTGGAAGTGTTGAAGAGGAAGGGCAGATCGAACACGCCCAGCTCCGGCACGATCGAGACCACCGGCGCGGTCGAGGTGATCACCATCTCGAGCGAGCCCGTGCGCACGCTCTGCGTGCCGGTGAGGTCGTTGCCCAATGCGCCGTCCCAGAAGGGCTGGATCTTCATCTTGCCGCCGCTCTTCTCGAGCGTGCAGGCGCCCATCTTGGCGAGGCCGTTGCCCATCGGGTGCTCCTTGCTCACGCCGTTGGAGACGCGGAAGTTGCGCTCCTTGAACTGGGCCTGTGCGGCCCCGGCTGCAACACCGGCGGCCAGGGCCACGGCAACGAATCGGGAAAGGCGGGAAGAACGGATCGTCATCGTATGTCTCCTTTATGTGTGAAAAATCAGCTCAGCCACTTGAGCGGCACCAGCACCAGCGCCGGAAACAGCACCAGCAGCAGCAGCACGATGAGTTCGGCCCAGAGGAAGGGCCACAGGCCGCGCATCAGGTCCCGCATCGAGATCTTGGCCACGCCGCACATCACGTTGAGCACGATGCCCACCGGCGGCGTGATCAGGCCGATGGCGTTGTTCATGATGAACAGCACGCCGAAGTACACCGGATCGATGCCCGCCTGCTTCACCACCGGCATCAGCACGGGCGTGAGGATCATCAGCGTGGGCGCGAAGTCGAGCGCGGTGCCGACGATCACCACGATGACCATGATCACCAGCATCAGGAGGATCTTGTTGCCCATGAAGGGTTCGAGCATCGCTGCCACCTGCGCCGGCACCTCGGAGGTGGTGATCAGCCAGGCCGACACCAGCGCCGCTGCGATCAGGAACACCACCACGGCGGTGCTCTTCGCGGCCGCCACGAGCAGGCCGTAGCACTGGCGCGCGCTCAGTTCGCGATAGACAAAGGCGCCGAGCACGAAGGCGTAGACGCAGGCCGCCACGCCGGCTTCGGTGGGCGTGAAGATGCCGAACTTGAGCCCCCCGATGATCCCCAGCGGCATCAGCAGCGCCCAGATGCCGTCGACCGCGGCGCGGCCGCGCGCGGCCATCGACTGGCGCGGCTGCACCGCCACCTTGTCGCGCCGCGCCACCCACTGCCAGGCGATGACCAGCGACAGGCCCATCATCAGCCCCGGCACGATGCCGGCGAGGAACAGCTTGCCGATCGACACGTTGGCGATGACGCCGAACACGATCAGTCCGATCGACGGCGGAATCACCGGCGCGATCACGCCGCCGGCGGCGATCAGCCCGGCCGAGCGCGGCACGTCGTAGCCGGCCTGTCGCATCATCGGAATCAGCATCGCCCCGATGGCCGCGGCGTCGGCGGCGGCGCTGCCGGAGATCGCCGCCATCACCACCGAGGCGAAGATCGCCACCAGCCCGAGGCCGCCGCGCAGGTGGCCGACCCAGGCCAGCGCGAAGTTGACGATGCGCCGCGAGATGCCGCCGGCGTTCATCAGCTCGCCGGCCAGTATGAAGAAGGGGATCGCCAGCAGCGGGAAACTGTCCGCGCCCTCCACCAGCTTCTGCGACAGGATGGTGGTGTCGATCTGGCCCTGGGCGACCATCAGGGCGCCGCCGCAGATCAGCAGCGCGAAGGCAATCGGCGCGCCCAACATCATGGCGCCGAGCAGCGAGATGGTGAAGACGGCGATCGTCATGGCCGGGCTCCCGGATGAGCGACCTCGTGCGGGATTTCCTCGCTCTCCGTCACCTGCACCAGTTCGTCGTCGCGCAGTCGGCCGGTGGCGATGCGCCACAGCGCGTGCAGCGCGTGGGCGCCGATCGCCACGCTGGTCAGGTAGCCGACGCCGAAGACCCAGATCATCGAGATCTCGGTGACCGGCGCCTTGGTGGTGGCATTGACCTCGTGCTGCTGCCAGGTGCCCCAGAACAGCATCACGCAGCAAATCAGCACGATCGCCTGGCTGGCCGCCAGGCAGGCCAGCTTGCCGCGCCGCGACAGGCGGCTGACGAAGCCGTCCATGCCCAGGTGGGCGCCGTCGCGCATCGCGACGATGGCGCCGATGAAGGTGAGCCAGACGAAGAAGAAGCGCGACAGCTCCTCGGACACCTGGATGCCGGAGTTGAACGCGTAGCGCAGCACCACGTTGCCGAACACCATCAGCACCATGCCCAGCAGCAAGGCCGCAAGCACCGCCTCGATGCCCTTGAACAGGCGGTCGACCCAGACGCGGCCCATGCTCACACCACCTTGCCGGGGTTGAGCAGGCCCGCGGGGTCGAGGGCCGCCTTCAGCGTCTTCATCAGCGCGATCTCCTCGGCGCTGCGCGCGTGGCCGAGCCAGCGCTTCTTCGCCGTGCCGATGCCATGCTCGGCCGATACCGTGCCGCCGAACTCGCGCACCAGGCCGTAGATCACCTCGTCCATCGCATCCTTGGGCTGCTGCTCGATCGACAGGCCGCGAACCCACGCCACCAGGTGCAGGTTGCCGTCGCCGATGTGCCCGTAATAGACGCTCTCGCAGCCGGGGATGCGCGCGGCCAGCGCCGCCTTGCAGGCACGCACGTAGGCATCCATCGACTTCACCGCCAGGCCGACGTCGTAGGAGACGTGCGGGCCCAAGGTGGGGAAGAACTCGGCGCAGGCATCGCGCAGCGCCCAGAACGACTGCGTATCGGCCATCGACTGCGCAACCACCGCGTCGGCCAGCACGCCCTCTTCCATCAGGCGCTCGAGCCAGCGCTGGAAACGCGGGCCGTCGATCGCCTCGTCGGTGCCCTGGGCCTCCACCAGCACATAGTGTCCGTGCGGTGCGCCGCCGGTCAGCGGATCGCGCACGCCCACCCGCTCGGTCACCACCTGCCAGTAGTCGGGCCACATGACCTCGAAGGCCGAAAGCAACGGCCCCAGTCCGCCGCGCGCGGCGCCCAGCAGGCGCACCACGCTGTCGTAGTCAGGCACGGCGCACAGCGCCGACAGCGTGCAGCCCGGCTGCGGGTGCAGCCGCAGCACGATGCGGGTGATGATGCCCAGCGTCCCCTCGCTGCCGATGAACAGGTGCTTGAGGTCGTAGCCGGCGTTGTTCTTCAGCATCTTGTTGAGGCTGGTCATCACCGTGCCGTCGGGCAGCACCACCTCCAGGCCGAGCACCAGCTCGCGTGCCATGCCGTAGCGGATCACGCGGTTGCCGCCCGCGTTGGTCGACAGGTTGCCGCCGATGGCGCAGGAGCCGCGCGCGCCGAGGTCGAGCGCGAAATAGAAGCCGGCTTCGGCGGCTGCGCGCTGCACCAGTTCGAGCGGCGTGCCGGCCCACACCGTCATGGTGGCGCTCGCGGGGTCGATCTCCTCGACGCCGACCATGCGCTCCAGTGACAGTGCCACCCAGCCGTCTTCCGGCCGCGCACCGCCGCACAGGCCGGTCAAGCCGCCTTGCGGCACCACCGGCACGCCGGCTTCGCGGCAGGCGACCAGGGCAGCCGAGACGCCCGCCGCATCCACCGGCCGCACCACCGCCAGCGGGCGCGTCGGCGGCTGGGTGCTCCAGTCGTTGCGGTTGCGCTGCGGCACCTCGTCGCCAAAGAGCACGGCGGAGGCGCCGAGCACCTCGCGCAGCGCGAGCAAGGACGGCGGCACGGCGGTCGAAAGCGTGAGCGTCATGGGCATCCGTTCGAAAGAGATGAGCGCATCATCTTGTATGTAAGGCACTAGGGCATTAGTATTTCCCCGGGCTACTCCCTGCGCCCGCAGGTCGGCTATAAGCCCCTGGGTGCCCTGCCCGACTCCATCAGCCTCCATCGCACCGTGTCTGCATCCAACCGATTCAAGATCGAAGCTCCCAAATCACTCGCGGCCCTCGTGGCACAGCGCCTGCGCGAAGCCATCATCGACGGCGAGTTCGCGCTGGGGGAGATGATTCCGGAGGAGTCGCTGGCGAGCTCCTTCGGCGTCAGCCGCACCCCGGTGCGCGAAGCGCTGAACCAACTGCAGCTGGCCGGCCTGGTGGTGATCCGGCCGCAACGTGGCAGCTATGTGTTCGAGCCCAGCGAGGCCGACATCGCCGCGATCTGCGAATTCCGTTGCCTGCTGGAGCCGCGCGCGGCCGAGCTCGCCTACCAGAACGGGCGCGAAGCCACCGCCGCGGCGCTGCAGGCGGCGATCGACGAGATGGAGGAGGCGCGCGCCGCGCGCGACGCAGTGCGCTACGGCCGCGCTGACACGCGGCTGCACGAGGCCTTCTTCGAGCATTGCGGCAACCCGTACATGCAGGCCGCCTACGCCACCGCCGCGACCAAGATCGCGGCGCTGCGCACGCACCTGTCGGCGCCGGCCGACGTGCTGCACACGGCCGGCTTCGAGCAGCACTCGAATCTGCTGGCGCTGTTTCGTGCCGGCGACTTCGCCGCCTTCGAAGCGCTGATGCGCGCCCACGTCACCGGCACGCGCAACAGCTACGTCGCCAACCTCAAGGCGCGCACCGCCGCGTGAAGCGGCAACATGACGCCGCGGACGGCAAGCCTTGACCTATGCCTCATTCGGCGCAACTGAGGCGCCCTCAATGCCGTGACGTTGCAATGCGTCGGCGACGAACCCGCTGTCCTTCATCTCTTCGACGAAAACGTGAAGTGCACGCGCGGCGCCCGCTCCTCTTGTTTTCGGCACCCCCATGGCTTGCTGGATCACCACGAAGCGACCGGGCAGTAGACGGAGTCCGGCGTGCTTGCGGCAATCTGACTCAAGCGGTCTCAAGCCGCCCAGGACCAATCCATCATTGGCGAAGCCAAGGACTCAACGGATCGGCGCCATCGCTGGGACGGGCAAGCATCGACAGTTCCGCATGCATGCGCCACTCGAGCATGTCCTGCTTCGTGCTCGCCAACTCTTGAGCGTCGATATCGGCGAGCGCGACCAGTTCCTTGGGATCCTTGTCGAGGTCGAACACCTCCATCGGCTGGCGGTCGAAGCTGTAGATGTATTTGCGCTGACCGCGTCGGGCACTGAGAAACGACCAGTCGATGCTGCTTGTGTAAAAAAGCTTCCGACTCGCATCGACCGCATGCAGAAGCGACTGGCCAGGCAGTTCGGCGCCTTCGACGCGATAACCGAGCAGTTCGACGATGGTCGGGAGGATGTCGATCTGCTGGCGGGGACCGCGTACCGTACCAGGCTGCAGTGCCATCCCGGGCGCGTAGATCAGCGCCGGGACATGCAGGCCCTCTTGATAAATGGCGTTGTGAATCTGCCTGGCGCCATGTTCGTCGAACATCTGTCCGTGATCGCCTACGATGATGAGGATGGTGTCGTCGAGCACCCCCAGGCGCCGGTAGCCCTCGATGAGGGTCGAGAGCACGCCATCGATATAACGCAGGCAGTTGTAGTAGGCCTCCAGCTTGGGATTGGAAACACCTTCGAACCTCATCTTCAGCCACGTCGAGGGCGTCTCGAAATTGTGATGGCCCACGTTGGTCATGATGGCGGTAAAGAACGGACGCTTGGCCCTGGATTGAGCAGCTGTCCAGTCAAGGATGGGCTGGACCATCCACTCGTCCGCGATGCCGAAATAGGTGACGCGTTCGGCCTCTGGGTGAATGAGCTCCTGTTCGGTCTGGATGAACTCGAAGTTGAAGGTGTCGATGACGTCGAGGTCATTCTGGAATCGCAAATCCGTGGGGGTGAAGAAGCTGGTCGCATAGCCCACGTCGCGCAGGACGGAGGGCAGCGAGCGAATGCGAGGTTGCTTGCGGTTCTCGTTGGCCCAGCTTTGGGTGCCCTCGTTGGCCAACGGATACTGGCCGCCGAGCACAGCCATCCACGCCGCCGCGGTGCGCGGAATGACTGCGGTCATGTCCTCGACCACGAGGCTCTTGCTGGCCAGATTCCATAGAAACGGCGTCGTCCGCAGCGCCGGCGTGTGCAGAGTCGTCGACTCCGCGCGCACAGACTCCAGCATCACGATCACAACGTTGCGGCGATTCGTCTTCTCGGTCTCCTTGAGCGCCATGTGGGCGCTGTGCCAGCGCGGCTTGTGCGTCCGTTCGAACTCTTGTGCCACTTTCACTTGAACATCGTGGGCGAGCGTAGGGGCGGCGGTCATGGCCAGCGTGATGAGCGTGCCCTCGGTGTGCCGCAGCAGCGGCAGCACGCCATGGGCCGGGGTCGGCAGCACGATCGCCAACGAGAGCGCCAGCGCTACCGCGCCACCCAAGAACGCGCGCGGCCCACCGAACAAGGGCGTGCTGGCCAGCGCACGTTGGCGCCAAGCCCAGGCCGCGGCGACGAGGATGCCGCCCGCGATGGCCAGCACCCGGAAGGGAGTCGCTTCCGACGCAACAAGCGGCGCCAGTTCCTTGGCGTTCAAAACGGCGAACAACAGAACCCTCAAACTGCCGGGCTGCCCGGTGGCGAGCTGATAGGCCAGGTCGATGCCGACCAAAGCGCACAGCAGCAGCACGAGCACCTGCAGCAAGTGCACGATGCCGCGCTGAGCCCGCCTCGGCGTGAGTGCGAGCACCAGCCCCATCGCGAGCGCCGTCAAGCCGATGGAGATGGCGTCGCGCCACAAGCAGGCGGCCAGGCCCGTCACCTGGCCGGCCGCGATGATTGCCCACACGCGCAACGTCCGGTCCAGGGTCGCGTCGGGACTTGTTTGCGGAAACGCGAGCGCGAGTGTGACCGAGATAGCGGCGGCGATCGGCAAGAACACCCATCGGTGTCGCGGCATCACCAGTCTCTGGATCGCATAGCCCGCGAGCAACGCGAGCAGGAAGCGCAGGGAAACGAACCACCAGAGCCATTTCAACAGCGCCACCCATCCGGCGCCATCTTCCGGCGCCGCGAGCAGTGCATCCATGACCAATGCGGTCTTGGCGAGACCCAACCAAAGTGCCAAGGGAACGAGCAACACCCAAGCGACTTGCCAGGGACCCTTGCCAGCCGTTCCGAGTGGCTCGCCCGCCGGGACTGTGTGTCGATCGCGATGCGCATCGGACACCCCCCCAGAATGCCTGTTCGGTGCTGGAGTTCGACGCCTGCGACGCGTCAGCGCCGGAGTCTTTGGGGAGGACAACTTTAGTTCCCGTTGGTTCCGCATCGTACTCCCGCCGGATGCAGTCTTAAGGTCCACTGATTCAGCACGCGAACTCGCCGAGATCCGGATCAGCAGCCACATCCCTATGGAACCCCAGGGCTTGCTGAAGCCGGCGGTTGGCGCGCACGAGGCCAGCGCAAGCCCGTCTGAATTTCTTGCCCGAATGTTCGAAGTCACTCCGGAGATGCGCGACCGGGCTGCAGCCAGAGGTCAATAGGCGACCATCAAGGAGTTTCCCCCAACCTCGCTGCATACCTGTTCCAAACTTTCACAGAGTCGCTCATCAGGACGGCTCCCTCCGACCTTCTGCCGCTGGGCGGGCTCCGCCAACTTGTTCGACATGCATAGGTCACGGTCTATTGCTTACTGGGGATGTCGAGATCACCGACCCCTATGTACGATGCGCCGGTCCGCATTCTCGAAAGGGATCCCATGTCCAAGACTGACACGGTCAATCGCAGACCCGGCTATGCCGTCGAACTTCAAGCTGGCGAGGTGGTGCCGCGCGGACGAGCGATCGTGATTAGCGCTGACGCTGCAGTCTCGCCCGAGGCTTGGCGCGGCGTCGCGGTAGCAGGCCAACGTGTCAACGTCAAAGCGCAGGCCGACGGCCGCGGTGCAGCGATCGACACGTCGACACTCACGCCAGGCTCGCACATGCTGCGGGTGGAGGAACTGTGGTCCAAACGCTCAGGCAAGAGCTTGCCGGACTCCGAGATCCCATTTGTCGTGGTCGACACAAGCGCCCCGCTGCCGCGCGACGCCGTGATCCGCCATGCGGTACGTCTGCGCTTTGACGATCTCAAGGTCAGCCGCAGCCCACTGATCGGCCCCTGTGCGGCGGGCATGGTCGAAGTCTTCAAGTCCGAGGACCGCAAGTCGCGCAAGCCCGCGCAACTGGCTTTCGATGCACAAGGCAAGCGCATCGACATCGACCGCGAGTTTGCCGAGCTTGCACGGCGTCAGCACAAGGTCTACGGCAAGCTGCACCCCGCACTGCACGCGCGCATCGAGGCTCAGCCGGCACGCAAAGTACCCGTGGCGGTTTGGCTGGACAGTCCGGAGGCCGAACTTCCGGACAAGCCAGCGCGGGGCGTGGTCCGCCGCCGCCTCCCTGCAGAGGCCAAGGCACTAGAGGAAGGGCAGGCTGCGGCTGCCCGCTTCACGAAGGTAGCGGAGCGACAAGGCATGAAGATAGACCGCATCGACAGCGCTGCGCCGGTGGTCTTCGGTACCGTCGCCGCCGACCGCGTGGCCGAGCTCGCTACTTTGCCCGAGGTGGCCGCGGTGTTCCTGCACCAGACAGAAGGTATTGATGATCTCGGTACTTCCATAGGCATCGCCAACGCCGACGATGCGCATGCCTTGGGCTTCACCGGCACCGGCATCAACGTGGCCGTCTACGAGCTGGGCCCCGACGACACCAGCCTCCTGGATATCACCGATCAATTCGACAGCAGCCCGGCGACGAGCCAGCATTCGCGACATACACACGGCATCATCAAGAACGTCGAGCGCAACGCGCCCCATGGCCACGCACCCGACTGCAACCTGCATTCCGCCAACAGCCGCGACCTTGACGCGCTCCGCTGGGCAGTGCAGGACCGCGAGTGCACGGTGATCAGCCAGAGCTTCCATCGTCCCGACGAGCAGACTTCTGCCGGCCTGTCGTTCGATGACGTCTACAAGGACCATCTGGCGCTCCACTGGCCCTATCCGACCATTTGCGAAGCGGCTGGCAACGGCGCGGACACCGAGTTCGTCAACCACAAAGGCTTCAACCGCCTGGCCGTGGGTAACCACAACGACGCGGCCGGCGGAATGGCCTCGGATTCGGTGTTCCGCAACCCCGGTTCTTCGCACGGTGACCGCGAGTTGCCCGAGATCGCCGCCAACGGCACCGGTGTCACTGCCGTAGAGCTGACCCTCGGCGGCACGAGCATGGCAGCCCCGGCCGTGGCCGGCGGCGTGGCACTGATTCAGCAAGCGAACGCGACCCTGCGCTCGTGGCCCGAAGGCTGCCGCGCCATCATGATGGCCGCCGCCTGGCGCAACCCCGCCGGGAGCACGTGGCGAAACGATGTGGTGGCTGGCGTCGACGCGTCCGACGGCGCCGGAGCCATCGACACGAACGCCGCTGTGCAGATCGCTCGCGCCCGCCGCGGCCGCAACAATACGCCGGCGCGCCGCGGCTTTGACGTCGGCACGGTAGTGTCGGCTGATGTCGGCGCCGACGGCTTCCTGACCTATGTTTACCGCATCAGCGTGCCCCGCGTGCTGCTGTCGCCCACCGTCAAGGTCGCACTGGCATGGGATTCGAAGATCACGATGCTCAGCATCCTTGGCATCAAATTGCCGATCGCATCGGTCCTGGCGGTCGACCTTGATCTGCACGTGCGGGATTCAACCGGCGCGACGGTGGCCTCGAGCGATACGTGGGACAACAGCTATGAGATCGCCGAGTTCGCGGCGCGACGTGGCGAGACCTACGAAATCCGAATTCGGCGCTGGTCGGGGACCGACAACGTGTGGTTCGGTGTGGCATGGGAGGTGCGCGGAATCGACTTCGTCATCGATCGATTCGCCGAGGCGTCACAGGTTGTCCTGGGTCGACGCTAAAGTTCGCGAATCCCGGCTACGGCCCGAACCACGCCGTTTCACTATCCCCCTTCAAAGCCCGCCTCGCGCAGGCCTTTTTCTCGACGCTGCCCTGCCCTACCCTGCGAAGTGCCTTGTGCGGGCCTGGCGCCCATTTCCGCCGATCCGCCTTGCATCGCGCCAACGGCTGTCTTTGCGGGTGCGCCGCAGCTATTTCTTCGTTGATGCAGCTGAGGGGGTTGCCGGCGTTGCCGGTGTCGCAGGAGTGGCGAGTGCAGCTGGGGAAGTTGCCGTCGCAGGAGTCGCCGGGGTCGCAGGGGTCGCTGGGGTGGCGGGCGTGGCCGGTGTCGCCGCGTTGGCTGATCCGGTGGCACTCGCATTGGAGGTCGATGAGTTGCCGGGGCCGCTTCCGGAGGCCGAGGCCGCTCCAGACCCGCCGCCAGATGCGCCCCCGCCGGAGCCTCCACCGCCGCCAGCCCCGCTGCCGGCCCCACCGCCGGAGCCACCCCCGCCTCCACCTCCGCCCCCGGCTGCGTAGATCGAGGGCGCGATGCTAGCGCCAAGAGCAAGGGCAATGAGAGCAGGTGCAATGGCCCGTCGCTTCAGTTTCATCTGAGATCCTTTGAGAATGATCGGGCGTCAAATGTCACTGCCCAGTTCACCGTAGGCAGTGGGTCAGAGCAGCGGGAGCCCGTAAGAAAAACGCCAATCAACAGGGCTCTTGCCCCGACCCGAAACGACCGCGGCCTTTTCGATCGTCCGCTGAAATTGAAGCGGAAATGCCGGGTCAGGCATGTCAGCGCTGGCTGAGCACCCCCGGCGCCAGCTCAGAAGCCGCTCATCATCGATCCCCCTTCTTGTGGGAGCGCGCAGGCGCGTCTCAAGGGTGAGACGCCTTGTTCGGCCAAGTCCTCCCGCTTGGGTTCGACCGGGACAGCAGCATGCCGCAGCGCCAAGGGAATGCGCCATCGCGGCCAACCGCGCCGACAGCAGCGCATGGAAACGCTGCAACACGCTGAACTCCAGCACGCGCCCCGCTACCTGCGCCGGTCCCACCAGGGCCGCAACGGATACTGCCAGCGCGAAGCCCACGCCGGTCGCCTGCAGCGCCCGGCCGCGCAAGCGAATGACGGCGCCAACATCGCATTACGCAGTGTCATGAACTCGAGACCGCCGCACGTCGATGTGCTGGAGAGCCTGTTGGCGAAGGACCCGGCGCCACGACGCTTACGGTGTCCATGCATGCAGCGGCGAGGGATTCGTCGGACTTTCAGACAGGCGGCCTTCACGCCACTCTCGCGCGTTGGCGCATCCGCGTCATCGGTACTGGGCCGCAGTGATGAACTGGCCGAACGATTCGCACCAGACGATGACTGTGTTGTAGGCCGTCGGATCGGCAGATGCCGGCATCGGCACGATGAAGTTCTCGAAGGTTTTCACATCGCCTACGCGCAGCATCTTCGGCTTCAGCCGCAGGAAGTCGGCTTCGGTCTGAACGAACTCCGGAGCGAGATAGAGCTTGTAGTCAGGCCCGGGCGCGATCTTGCCTTGCAACGATACCGCGCTGCGGCTCACCGCCACCGTGCCCTCACCCCAGTGCAGGGCATCGCTGTCTGTCAGGTCGCGCCTGAACCGGCCGGTGAACTGCGCTTGCGCGGCCAGTGCCGCGACCTCGGCCTGCGCAGGCGCGGGCGGAGCCGTGAGAATGGGTAAGGCATAGATACCCACGCCGAAGCCCGTAGCGGCCACGACAGCGTGCGAAACGATGAGAAGGAGAATCTTCTTCATGAGTCTCCTTCGAATGCGTCGCAGTCCACGGGTTTGAGAAAGACGTCGACATGGGGCGCGCGCCCAAGGCGTCGTTAGGGTCAGCCCATTCTGATCCACCATGGCGCTCTCGAAAAGATAGCGATTGCCGCCTTGCGCGAAGTTCCAGCGCGTTGCCGCCTTGGGTGCATCGACTCCGCGTCCGATCCAACGCATGCGCTGACACAAGCCAGCGTGAAATGAAGCAACGCCCCATCCCCTTCGCCAGACTAGGGTGCTGCGTCAAGCGCCTTGATCGCCGCGATTGCCTCGTGCCTGGCCTCGATGAGCGCCTGTTCCTCCGAGTGCGTACCGGTTTGAACATTCTCAACCGGCAATCGATCATCGATCTGGAACGACCACCCCCAACGCGATTCAGTTTGCCAGACTTTGATCTCGACCTGGTGCCCGTGGTGTTCGAAGCTCGTGTCCGCCATGTCGTGCCTCCTGCAGTTGGAGTCACAGTATGAAGCAGCGGCCTATTCGCTTCTCCCGCTCCCATGGTCCATGACCATGACGGGTTCGAACGGCAGGAAGGTCAGGCCCCCGCCGCGATGCTCCAGAGCGGTGATGGGATCGACCAGCGACACGCTGAGGCCGGCGGCCACCATGGCGCAGACGCCGACCGACACCTGCGTTTCGACCTGCAGCCTGCGTTCGATGCCGTTGGCAGAACGCGACATTCAGTGCCGTTGGCTGCTTGCACGCGCGCGGCGGTAGTGTTCGCCGAGCACGTCGCGCCCCCAGTCACCCTGGAAGTCGCGCCACACGCTGTGGATGTGGTTGCCGCCCGAGTTGTCCCATTCGATCAAAAAGCGCGCGCCCTGGATGCGCCAGTAGTGCGGCTGGCCGCGCTCGGTGGCGCCGGCCCATCCGAAGCGGATGCCGTCCAGGCCGCCCGCACGCACGCGTTCCAGTCGCTGCTGCGCCAACGACGATTCGGCCACCGAGGCCTGCGACTCGATGATGCGCAGCAGCAAGGCTTGCTGCGCTGCGTCCATGGCGCTGAAGGCCACACCCACAGGTGCCAACGGGTCCGGCTGGGCGGCATTGCGCGTGACGATGTCACCGAACGGCCGGGCACTGAAGATGGCCTGCTGGCGCTGCGCCGGCGAGAGCACGGCCAGCAGCGCAAAGGCGCGGTCTTCCTCCTCGCCCAGCGCGCGCTGGCCCTTGCGCGGGCCCTTGTTGGCGATGTCGCGCGGCACCTGCGCCGGATTGGCACCCAAAAACTGCGGCAGCGTGGCCACTACCTGGCCGTCGGCCAGCGTGAAGTGCAGCGAGAGATGGTGCCCTTCAATACGCCAGCCCCAGGGCGAAGTGGAGTCCGGCGTGCCGAACAACGCGATGGCGTAGTTCTCCGGATCGCGCGAGAGGCCGAAGGATTCGATCTCGCGCAGCGCGATCTCCAAGGCGATGATGGCCTGCACCTTGACCAGCCCCGGCTCCGACAAGGCCGCGGCCAGCAACTGCTGCGCTGCCTGGCGCTGTGCATCCTCCATGGTCTTGAACGCAATGCCGGGCCGGCTACGCGGCGTGTAGTTCCAATCGCCGCGCGCCTCCAGCGTGAACGGCCGCAGCAGCTCTGGCCGCTGTCCCGCCGGCGTCGCCTCCAGCAGCGCCCGCGCCGCGGCCGTCATCGCCTGCGCCGCGCGGCTGGTGTCGGCCGCGGCGGCGGCAAGGGGCACCACGGCGAACAAGGTCCAGCAGGTCATCCAGGCGGAGAGAGTGCGCAGCAGCATGGTTGGTCTTCTACCTGAAATGACCAATGAACAGGTGCAAGAATGCCTGAGTTGGGGTGGCGAGTCGAGTTGGGGGTCATAGCACTTGCGACTCACGCGGCACAAAGGCGGGTGCGGCAGTGAGGATCCGATATGCAGCGGAGGCTGTCATTGAGATAGGCACCGCGAACCCTTCTCTGTGCTCGCCATGATGCTTGCCTTCATGTGCTGGATGCGCTCGATGCGGTCAGCCACATACTCGGGCTCGATGAACGGATGAGCTTCTTGCACACGCCCGGATGGCCCAAGCGTTTCGCAAGGCAGTCCACCGGCCGAAACGCTGGGGAGGGTCGCGCCTGCTTCGGCTCCGGCGCGGGGCCAGTACGCCATTCATGCTGCCGACTGCGGGCGGCAGAACGCTCAGGGCACCGGCTTCGACGAGAACGCCGCCACGTCGCCTGGCTTGCGCAGCATCTTGTCGACGTCCGCGGCGTGCAACTCCTCGGCGTGGATCATCTGCCGCGCGAACTCCTCCAGCGCCACCGAGCGGCCTTCCACATGCGACAGCAGCTCGCGGTACAGGGCCAGCGCGCGCGCCTCGGTGTCGAGCGATTCGCGCAGCATGGCGGCGATGTCGTGCTGGTGCGAATCGAGCAGTGGCCCGATCGCGAGCGAGGGGTAGTCGCCGAGCGTGGTGATCCACTCGCCGACCTGCTGCGCGTGCAGCAGCGATTCGCTGGCCTGTTCGCGCAGCCACGAGACGATGGGAATGCGGCCGAAGCCGAACACCAAGAAGGAGTAGTGCGTGTAGCGCACCACGCCGGCCAGCTCGGCTTCAAGTAGCCGGTTGAGCACGGAGACGACCTTCGCTTGATCGAACTGTTCCATGTCAGCGCTTCCGGATGGAGGGGGAGCAAATTATGCGCCGCGCGCCGCACTGCTGCGAGGTGAGCGTAGTCGCGGCACACGGCGAAAGACAACGGATCCAACGGCGTCTTGACGAGTCCGACCCGCATCACGTTTTGCGTCGACCAAGAAGCACGGGGGATCATTTGCCACTCATAGAAGCTTGTCGACACGGTTGTGCGTGTATTTAGCAATCCCTTCCATTCCGAGCGCCAAAGCAGCATGCGGCCCTGGCCAGAATGATCAGATTGCATCCCAACTGCCAATGCGACTTCATCAGGATGCGGTATCACTTGCCCCAGCCTGCGCCGCCGCTGTCCGCCATCACAAGCGCGAGCGGGATGATCATCAAGTCTTCGACGACCATGCAGGGCGCTAAAGCCACGGTGCTCATTTGGCGTTTCGGCGCTCGGGCTTGACAATGGCGCAGACGCAGTAAGGGTTGCTTAGACGCAAGCTGCCATGCAAAACGGCATCCGACATCGACTCCTGGCGATCCTGGCAGCGGATGCGGTCGGCTATTCGCGATCGATGTCTTTCGACGACTTGGGCACGTTGAGCGCGCTGGATGAGGCCCGCCAGGTCTTTCGAAGCCATGTCGAGGCGGCCAGCGGACGAGTGGTCGACACATCCGGAGATTCGGTGCTGGCTGTGTTCGACACGGCGATTGGCGCAGTGCGGGCGGCCGTTGAGATCCAGGAAGATCTCGCGACACGGGCCGACGCTGCGCCCGAGCACCTTCGATTGCTGTTTCGCATCGGCATCCACGTCGGCGACCTGATCGAGAAGCCGGACGGCACGGTCTATGGCGATGGCGTCAACATCGCGTCGCGCCTGCAGGCGGTGGCGGAGCCGGGAGGCGTTGTCGTCTCCCACGCTGTGCAGGAGTTCGCCTCAGACCGCACAGGCGCTGCCTTCGAGGACATCGGCCAACAGAAGGTAAAGAACATCGCAAAGCCCATCAGCGCGTTGCGGCTGCTGCGGGCACCCCGGGCGGCTAGGACTGACGAACTGGCGAGGGCTCCGTTGGTAGAGCAGGCAAGAATCACCCACCGACACTTCGCGCCAAACGCAGTGGACGTGACCGTTCGGACATCCCGGCGCGCGCGCCGTTGGCGCTTGTCCAGCGCTTCCCTGATACGGTGGATCGGCTCGCATCCGTTTGAGTCTTGTCGATAAACGATGGCTGATGTCCGTCGCCGGCCAGAAGCAGGTATTGGCGACAGTCCGTTCTCCGGCAGCAGAAATTCACTGCCGCAAGGGCGAAGCCACACAAATCGATTGGCAGGACGCGGCGCACTGGCCTACATTGGTCTTCCACCCACCATGAGGATCGCAACATGCCCATCCGCATCGCATCGCTGACCCACCGCATCGCGAAGAACGGCGCGATGCTTCACCAGGCGAAGATGGACCGCGTCCACTCGCTGGGGGCAGACCATGAGCCGTCCGAAGCCGAACAGGCGCTGGCCGAGGAGCGCCGCCTGCTCAAGGAGGAGCGTGCGAAGCGCCAAGCGCAAGCGCAGCAGCCGAGGGCGAAGGCCGTCGACAAGCTGGTGAGGACGCACCACCCGCAGGCCAAGGAGAAGCCCAAGGAAAAAAAGGAGCCCAAGGAGGCCAAGGCTGGCAAGGCCCACAGGCCCTCGCGTGCCGAGAAGCACGCTGCGCAGGCGGCGGCCCTGCAGGCCGCGAGTAGAGCGCCGAAGAAGTCGGCGAAGACCTGAGAAGGCTCTCAGGCACCGCGCGGAGCGCGGACGCGCTCTTCCGAGTACAGGCGGAGTACGAATCGCCCTGCTTCGGTGTCGCGCGGGCCCCGAACCTCCTCGCGCACGGCAGGCGGCACTTCGTCGAGCACAGGGTAAGCGGCACCGCATCCTGCAGGAAGCAGCATCGGTGACGCGAGCGCGGCAAACGTGAGATCCGCAGCCCTGAACCGATCGCCGACCAAGTACCGTCGCCCCTCGCGCATGCGTTGTAAGCGGCCGGCCGCCCCACCTTGAGATCTGAAGCCAAGCCGGAGACCATGCTGTCCATCTAAGTTAGCTGGACATCTATGGACGTCAATCCGAAGCAACGCCGGCGTCACAGCGCAGCGTTCAAGGCGCAGGTTCTGGCGGCATGCGCCGAACCTGGTGCCTCAGTCGCTGCGGTTGCGCTGTCGTTCGGGCTGAACGACAACCTCGTGCATCAATGGCGTCGCGGTCGCGGGGCCAGTCCCGTACGATCGGCAGCATCGACGACGGTTGCCGAGTCTGCGCCCGAGTTCGTTGCGCTGTCGTTGCCGGCGCCGCCTCCTTCACCGGCGTCATCACGTGCGGCGGCCGTACCCGCCGAGACGATCCGGCTCGAGCTCAAGCGCGGCGCTCTCGGCGTGAGCGTCGTGTGGCCGATCTCAGCGGCAGCCGATTGCGCAGCGTGGCTTCGCGAAGTGTTGCGATGATCCGCATCGACGCTCTGTGGCTGTGCACCCAGCCACTGGACATGCGTGCCGGCGCCGAGCGCTTGATGGCTCATGTCGTGCACGCCCTCGGCAGCGCTCGTGCGCACCACGGCTATTTGTTTGCCAACGTGCGGGCCCCTCGCATCAAGCTGCTCGTGCACGACGGCTTCGGCGTGTGGTGTGCGGCCAGGAGGCTCAACGCCGGCCGCTTCGTGTGGCCCAGCGAAAGCTGCGCTGCGACCCCACTGTCGTTGACGCAGGCGCAGTTCGATGCGCTGGTGGTGGGACTGCCCTGGGAGCGACTACCGGAGATGAGTGCGATCACGCGGCTGTAGGCTCGCAGCGGTGAAGGAAGCCTGCATCGGCATGCCGCGCGTTGACAGCGCAACTCCCAATGACGCGAAGCCGCCGGACCTGCACGATGCGTACCCATGCAGGACCTGCGCGACCTCAAGGATGAAGACCTTCAAGATCTGACGCCCGAAGCGGTCACGGCGCTCGCCCAGCAGATGCTGCAGCACATCCAGCGCCAGGCGCAGGACATTCGCCTGAAGGACGCCAAGCTCGAGAAGCTCACGTTCGAACTGGCACGTCACAAGGCATGGAAGTTCGGTGTGAAGTCCGAGGCGATGAGCGCCGAGCAGCGCCGGCTGTTCGAGGAGACGCTGGCCGAAGACGAGGCCGCTCTGCAGGCTTTACTGGAGCAGGCGAAGGGCACGCCTCCGCCGGACGACAACGCCTCGTCCAAGCGCAAGCCACGACGCCAGCCTCTGCCGGGCCATCTGCGCCGCGTGCAGCACAACCACGAGCCCGAAGACACCGCCTGCCCAAGCCCGGGCTGCGGCAAGCCAATGGTGCGCGTGGGCGAGGACATCAGCGAGAAGCTGGACATCGTGCCGGCGGAGTTCTTCGTGCACCGGCGCGTCTACGGCAAGTGGGCGTGCCGCTGCTGTCAGCGCCTGGTGCAGGAAGCCGTCGAGCCGCAGCTCATTGATGGCGGCATGCCCGCGGCTGGCCTGGTGGCGCATACGCTGATCAGCCGCTTCGTTGATCACCTGCCTTACTACCGCCAGGAGGCCATCAACGCACGCTCGGGCGTGCACACGCCGCGCTCGACATTGGCGGCCTGGTCCGGCCGCGGCGGCGCGGCATTGGAGCCGCTGTACGACGCACACAAGCGCTTCGTACTCTCGGCCCGGGTGCTGCATGCCGACGAGACGCCGGTGGCCCTGCTCGACCCGGGCCGGGGCAAGACTAGGAAGGCCTACGTCTGGGCCTACGCACGCGGAGCCTTCGATCCGGTGCCGGGCGTGATTTACGACTTCTGCGTGGGGCGTGGCGCGCGCCTGCGCGACGGATCCGGCTCGTCGTCACGGGCCGCACCTGTACCTGAAGTTCACGGCCGACGGCAAGGCGAATTCGGTCTACGTGCCCCCGGGGCAAGCGCAGTCGCTCAAGGACGCGCACCGCGCGTGGGTGCGATTCCAGGAGGTCGCCACCGAAGTGGCGGCGGACAACCGCGAGCAGTTCTTGCGTGCGTTGGCACGCGAGAAGGACAAGAGCCGGGCGCGCCGGGCCAAGGCATCCAAGAAGGCCTGACGTGATCGAACGGCACCGTCGCCCGTCCAGCACCGCCGATGACTGGATCGCTGAGCAGGCCGCCGGGCTGTGGGAAGATTGGATGCGCCAGGTCGACCAGGTGCTTGCCGACGCGCGGCTGGTGCAACTGGTCTACGAGGTGCTGGCGCGCCGCTGGACGCACAGCCTCACGCGCGGGCGCAAGGGCACGCCCGCGGAGGTGGTGCTGCGACTGCTGCTGCTCAAGCACATGCGCAACTGGAGTTACGCCGTTCTCGAGCGCGAGGTGCGGGCCAATCTCGTGTACCGCCACTTCACCCGGGTTGGTGCGTGCAAAGTCCCTGACGCGAAGACCCTGGGCAAGCTGGGGGTGGCGCTGGGGCCAGATGTGGTCGAGCAGATACATCGGCGTGTAGTGGCCATCGCTCAGGAGCACAAGATCGTCCAGGGCCGGCGCATGCGCGTGGACACCACCGTCGTGGAGACCAACATCCACTACCCGACGGACGGCTCGCTGCTGGGCGACGGCGTGCGCGTGCTCACGCGCACCATGAAGTAGATCGAACGGCTGACCGCCGCGATTGGTCACCGCCGACGCCGGCTTCTTCTCGCTGCGCAATGAGGTTGTCGCGCGCGAGCGCGGCGTCAAGCGCGTGGCGATCCCCAACCTCGTGCACCAAGAGCGCCGACCGTCGCAGGCTGCACAAAAAGCGTTGGTTCCGCAGCGCGCAGAAGTGGCGCACCGGCTGCGAGGGGCGCATCAGCCTGCTCAAGCGCCGCCACGGCTTGAACCGATGTCGCTACAAGGGGGCCGCCGGCATCAAGCGATGGGTCGGACTTGGCGTCATCGCCGACAACCTGATCAATATCGGCATCGCTCTGGCATCGCCGGCCGCGCCATAGACGGCCGTCATCGCACCGGCCCCCAACCATCCCGACTCCCGATCCAGCCCTCCGATGGCTGCCTTCACCCTGTCCCCGCTCAGCCCCTCAGCGACCGCTCGGATTTTTGCGCCGCAAAGTAGCTAAGGATGGTCTGCAGAACTTGATCCCACCCGAGGTGGGCCGTTCAACTGAAGTGTCGAAGATGGCCGCCTGCTTCTTCTTAGCGGTGCATGGATATGGCAGGGAGGGCAATGCGGCGCATCCGCGTTGCCCTGGATTTCGACAATGACTCCCGATGTCATCGGTCATCTTCTGATGCGGTCGCCGATGCTCGCCCGCCGTCGGGGCCGATGACCTGGTCGCTTCTTCGACGTAACGGGCCAGTGCCTGAACCTGCGCTTCCGTGAGCTGGGGAAAAGCAGGCATCTGGCCGATGCCGTTGCGTACGGCTTTTGCAACCCTCTGTGCGTCGGGCTTCAACTCATCCAGCGAAGGCCCCACCGCGCCAGTCGCACCGGCGTCCTTCAGGGTGTGACAGAGGGCGCATGCCGGCACGACCGAGATGAACAGTTGGCGACCTTCCTCGTCCGCATGGGCTGCCAGCGCGACACCTGCCAAATACGCGCTGAGCGTCAAGTGCCACAGTGCGGGTCGCATCACACGACGGTGATGGGCAAGGCATGTACGCGCCACCCACTGTTCAAGTATCCGCCGCCGTTCGACGGCGTGGCTTCGACCTGCCAGTTGAACTGGACGTCTTGAGCACGCGACGCGAGCAGATACTGCCCCGGCTGGAGACGCACCGGCAGAACGAACTGCCTCCACGCAAATGGGCCCAGGTCGGGGCCCACCAAGCGCGCCTCCCGCCAGGTTTGCCCGCCATCTAGTGAAACATCCACCCGCCGCAACGCGCGAGTCGCGCCCATGGCCACACCATGGATCTGGATCCATCCGGCCCTGACGGGCCCCGTCTCGGGCCCCGGCCCATTGATCCAGGACTTGACGTCCATCTCCCAGACCGAAGGATGGCTGGGATCTCCCTTCGCGCCAGGTGGAGAGATGCGGTAACCTGTCTTCTGGATCGCCGCCTCGGTCTGCGCCTGAGTGAATGCGAGCCGCTTGATGTACTTGATGTTGTTCACGCCGCTGTAGCCGGGCACAACCAGGCGCAACGGTCCACCATGGGCGTGTGGAACCGGCTCGCCGTTCATCTCCCAGGCCAGCAGCGCGTCTTCGAAGGCGCGCAGCGGCACGGAACGCTCGACGATGATGGAATTCGGATCCAGGCCCGCAGGCAGCATCTCGCCACCTGTGCCGGTCATGAACTGCGCTCCTTCCGCAATACCGCCCAGCGCGGCCACCACGTCTCGCACCGGCACCCCGCTCCAGATCACGCAGCCGGCGGCTCCAATGGTCCACTTCGTGCCGCTCGGCTTGTCGGCAAAGTAGCCGCGTCCGTTACCGGAGCATTGCAGCACCGCGGCCACGGTCTCCAACCCCACAATCTTCAGTTCCGCAACCGTCAGCGTGCGCGGCTGCCTGACTCCTTCAACCGATACCGACCAGGCGTCGCGATTGGCGACGATGGAGGCGTCCGGCGCCGGCAAGTTGTTCCGGATGTACAGCCGGTCCGCCGGGGTGATGATGCTCGTGCCGTAGGCGGATCGCTTCGTCTCGATCGTCGTAGCGGTATGTACGATCAGGTGGTCGGCATTCTTCCAGGCGACGTACGGCGGCAGGCTGGCGCGCGCAGATGCCGGACCAGACTGCGCTTGCGCCAGCCTTGGGAAGCTAGCTGCAGCCAAAGCGCTCGCGGTCCCGGCAAGCAAGCTGCGACGGGCGAGATCTGGATGGGACTTCATGGTCGGGCCCCTGTCGGCAAGGATGTTCAAACATAGTGCCCAGACAAGAAGCTCACATCCGGGTAGTTACTGACAGGACATCTTCGGGGCTCTTGCACCGACGGAACGATTACCCCAGCTTGCAGGCATTCAATCTTCGTCAAGCATCCGGCTGACCCTGCTGCCCAGTGCGCTCTCGGCCCGGAAGTACCCCATGACGGTCGCGACGCTCTGGTGGCCCGTCATCGCCATCGTCTCGGGCAGCGGCATGTTCTGTCGGCCGGCTTCCGTCACGAAGCCCGCTCTTAGCGAGTGCGCGCTAAAACCCGCGTCCAGCTCCGCCATCACACACCGCTCCTTTACCATGCGTTCGTCGACTTCCTCGAAGATCTCGCGCACGCGCAGCCTGGAACGTTCCGCGCTGTCTGGGGTGATCCGGAGTGTCCGCCTGCAGCAGACCCGCAGCTTAGCTGTGTGCGCCGAACAGCCGCATTCGCGGCGCCTGACGTTCGATCTTGGGTCGGCAGTATGCCTAGTTCGTAAGGCGCAAGCCGGCCATGACCAGCCAATCAATGTGGATGCCAGAAAGCAGCCGCTCGGCGCCGCTCTCAACCCGTTCCAGCCTTTCGCACACCCGAATTCGCCGCTCCAAGCAGTCGTTGGTGGTTAACTCATGACATGAGCGGTGTACGCAGCAGCACCATCCGATGTGCCTGTCCGCGCGCGTCCAGGTCGAGCAGCTCATCGAGCAACGAGCTCAGGCGCGGTCAGTGGTGGCGGTCCGGGAGCCTCATTGGTTTTGCCAGGCGCCTCAGTGCTCTACCGCGAACAGCCGCCACTCGCCAGGGATACCCTTGAGGCTTTGCACTCCTCGATCCTGAAACACGAGCCCGGAACCTGCGACAAGATCCTTGACCGTGCCGGAGACCAGCACTTCGCCGGCGCGCGCCTGTGCAGCAACGCGTGCGCCGGTGTGCACAGCGATGCCGCCGACCTTGCCTCCCATCCATTCGCACTCGCCGGTGTGTAACCCGGCGCGGATCTCGAGCCCGAGCGCACGCACCTCCTCGGAGATCGCACAGGCGCAACGCACGGCGCGCGCCGGCCCATCGAAGGCGGCGAGGAAGCCGTCGCCGGCGGTGTCGATCTCGCGGCCGCGAAAGTGCTCCAGCTCGTGGCGAATCAATGCGTGGTGGCTGTCGAGCAAATCGTGCCAGCGGCGGTCGCCGAGGCTGGCGGCGCGCTCGGTGGCGCCGACGATGTCGGTGAATAGGACGGTGGCCAGGAGCCGGTCAGGTTCCGCGTCGTGCCGAGCGCCGGTGAGGAATTCTTCGATCTCGTCGACGATAGCGTCGCAGTCGCAGCCCCAGGGAACGTGATCGATGCCGTGCAGTTCGACCAGCTTGGCTCCGGGGATGTGATCGGCCATGTAGCGGCTTGCGCCGAATTCGATCGTGCGGTCGTTGCTGCTGTGCAGCAGCAGCGTGGGCACGCGCACGGCCGGCAGGACATGCCGGATATCGATCTCCATGTTCATGCGCACCAGCGTTGCCGCGGCCGCCGGGCTGGCGCTGGCGCGCAACCAGCGGGCCCACCACCGTCGGTAGCGCTCGTCTTGGGCCAGACTAGGGCACCGGGCATCGATGCCTACCGGTCCGCCCCAGTCTCGTTCGATCTGGTTGGCAAATGCCAGGTGCTGCTCGGCCGTCGGCCCCCAGGGGTAGTCGGGCGCCCGTGTGCGTCGCGCGAAAGCGCCGCCCATGATGAGCGCCGAAGACCGTTCCGGATACGTGGCGGCGAACAGAGCGCACATCGCGCCCCCCTCGGAATAGCCGAACAAGGCCGCACGCTGCGAGCCGACCGCATCCATCACCGCGCGCACGTCGTCCATGCGAACCTCGAGGCTTGGCATGTCGTTGACGCGGTCGGACAGGCCGGTGCCCCGCTTGTCGAACAGGATCAGGCGGGAGAACGAGGCCAGCCGCGTCAGCAGCCGGGCCAGCGTCGGCTCCTCCCAGAAGACGTCGATATTCGACACCCAGCCGGGAACCAGCACCAGATCACGCGGACCGTTGCCGATCGCCTGGTAGGCGATGTTGACGCCACCGCTCCTCGCATATCGGGTTTCGGGAACCATAGAAGGTTGAGCCTCCGCACGCCGGTCCACTTGCACTTGTCCACGAGCGGGAGCTTGCCACAAAACGAGGGGCTAAGACGCCCATAGCCACGCATCAGGTTCCGTCCGCTGGCCCTCCGGCGAGGGCGATCGTCTAGCAGCAGAAGTCCGCGCCTCGAACATTGAGCGACCGCTTTGTGGCCTACGAACGCCTGGGATTCCAGATGGAGGGCGTCAAGCGCAGGCCTTTCCGGGTCGATGGCACCGTACCACGATGCCTACGCGATGGCGCTGCTGCGAGAAGCCTGACGCTCAGGCGGGCCCTGCCATCTTCCTGTTCTTCTTCCTCGGCTTCTCGCCGGCCGCAAGGCAGCGCGCGAGACGCTCGCTCGCGACGCGCAGCCGCTGCTTCAGCGCGGCGGGCTCCAGCACCTCGTAGTCCACGTCGAGCGCCATCAGCCAGTAGACCAGCGAATCGAGCCCGTTCGCGCCGCACTGGAGGAGGCATCGCTTCGCATCGATCTCCTCCAGCAAGCCGGCCGATGGCGGAATGCGCCGCGCCATCGCCGCGCGCGGCGCGTGGAGCACCACGCGCGCCTGCTCGGAGTAGGGGTTGACCGCGAGCGAGCGCGACACATAGGCGCGCAAGTCGCCGCCCTCGGGTGCGGGGCGCGGCGCGAAATGGGCGCCGATGGCGAGCGTGCCCGCGATGCGATCGATGCGGAAGGTGCGCCAGTCCTGGCGCGCCGGGTCCCAGGCCACGAGGTACCAGCGCTGGCCGGTGTGCACCACGCCTTGCGGCTCCACGGTGCGGGCGCTGGCGCGGCCCTGCCTGTCGGCGTAGTCGAAGGACAGGCGCAACTGCTCGCGGCAGGCGGCCGCTAGTTGCGCGAGCTGGGCCGCGTCGACCACCGGCCCGGCCCGATCGAGCGGGACGATGGCGGAGCGCAGCGCGTCGATCCGGCGGTGCAGGCGCGACGGCATCACCTGCTCGAGCTTGACGAGCGCGCGCAGCGACGCCTCCTCGATGCCGGTGACGGCCCCGGCCGTCGCGGTGCGCAGCGCGATCGCAGTGGCGAGCGCCTCCTCGTCATCGAGCAGCAGCGGCGGCAGCGCGTGGCCCGGGCGGAACGCGTAGCCGCCCGCCACGCCGCTGCTGGCATGCACGGGGTAGCCCAGTTCGCGCAGGCGGTCGATGTCCCGGCGCAGCGTGCGCGGGTGGATCTCCAGCCGCTCGGCGAGCTCGGCGCCGGCCCAGTGGCGGCGGGTCTGCAGCAGGGAGAGCAGGCGAAGAAGACGCGAGGAGGCGGTCAGCATGGCAGCAGGACTGTAGCTCGCATCGAGGGCGGAATCTGTCCGCAATGACATCTAGAGTTCACGACATCGCAGCTGCGGCCGCGACAGTCCCCCGAAACCCCAACCCAACCAGGAGCCCACCATGTCCCTCGTCCTCTACTGGCACCCCATGTCCAGCGCCACCCCCATCGCTTGCGCCCTCGCCGAGCTCGGCGTGCCGCACGAGCGCGTCAAGATCGACATCCGCAACGGCGAGCAGCGCAAGCCCGACTACCTCGCGCTCAATCCCAACGGCAAGGTGCCCACGCTCACGGTAGACGGCGCGTCGATGTTCGAGGCGCTCGCGATCCACCTGTGGCTAGGCGAGCGCTACGGCGTGGCGCGTGGCCTGTGGCCGAAGGCGGACACGGCTGAGCGGCTGCAGGCGACGTCCTGGTGCGCATGGTCCTACGTCACCTACGGCGCGGTGCTGGTGCGCCTGCAGGTCGCGGCGCATGGCGAGGAAGCGCTGCGCAGCGCGGCCCATGAGGAAGCCGCGCGCGAAGGGCTGAGCCAGTTGCTTGCGCTGCTCGACGCACGCCTGGCGAAGCAGCCCTGGATGCTGGGCGCGGACTACTCGCTCGTGGACCTCGTGGTCGGCTCGGTGATCGGCTACAGCGTCTACATCGGTGCGCCGGTGTCCTCGCACCCGCACGTGCAGGCGTGGCTGCAGAAGGTGCAGGCGCGGCCCTCGATGCAGATCGAAGCCTAGGGAGGCGACATCGCCCGCGCACCGCGCTGCAGCCGGCTCGCCTCGGCCTGCGCGCAGCGCTTGCGCCGCCAGATGACCACGCCGGAGACGCTGAGCATCGTGACCACCAGGCCCATGGCCGAGATCAGGATGCGGACGGGCAGCCCGAGGAGGCGGCCCGAATGGATCGGGAACTGGGCCTGCACGAAGAGGTCGGCGGCCGTGCCCTTCCACGGTTCGCGCTCGCCGAGTACACGGGCGTCGAGGCTGTCGACGTAGAGCGTGCGGTGGCCGACGCCGCCGCTGCCGTGCCAGCGCAGCTTGCGTCATCTTGCTGGGTCGCTTCTCGATTGGGGCTTGGGTTGAACGTCCGGTCCTGGCCCGCATTCTGCCCTTCCCGCTGAACCGGAGGGGGAGTAGGCGGCCTCCCGAGAGGACCCATGCGTTGCAACGCCCGGTAGCGCCAGCCGATACTGCACAACTCGGACGATGGCAGGCTAGACCGCCCTCAGTACATTGCGCAGCATGACATCGCATACCCAACGAGCTACCGAGGAAAAGGCCTTCCAGCGCGCCGACGGCATTGACGAGGACGTTCATCACCGCAGCTCGCGACGACCGCCTGCCTGGTTCAAGCTCTTGGTGCTCGGGTTCCACGTGCTCGCAGCCCCTGTTCTGCGCGGCCGCAGTTACCGCCGTCGCGGTGCTGCCAGCAGGGTGGAGGCGCTGGACGAGCTCGATGAAGTGGACTGGGGCTGCGCGTCGGCTAGCAAAAGCGAGCGGCAGACGCCCGGTGATTGGGTCTTTCCGAGCTTCTTCCTGTGCATGGCGGTAACCGCTCTGCCGTTGATAGGCACTCGCTGGACCACGCCGGAGGGTATGGCGACATGGTCTTCCTTCGCGGACGCCCTGGTGTTTTCACTTCCAGTCATTGTCCCGCTGCCATTCCTCTTCCTGGGCTGCCTGGGAACGCTGGCCCTACAGCCCGCGTCGCGAACGCCGGCAGCGCTCGGCTTCCTTGGCACGGCCATGCTCCTCGGGCTTGCGGGGATACACGCCTTGCTGGCGTAGATGTCGGTGCCTTCAGCCGCGATAACGAGTCCACCCAGCCTCAAGCGAACTTCCTCCAGCACCTCGTAAATGTCTTGGCGCCGCAACTGGCCTAACGAAGGGCCGGTTGTGGCCGACAGCAGGCCTTGATAGTAGGCTGTGCGGAGGTCAGCAACCAGTCAAGTCTTTTTCGGCGCTTCGGAGCCGACTGCCAAGCGAGACTATGCGAGCCTCCTGACGCCCTTTCATCGCCCGCCGGCAACCAGCCGCCAGTGTCCTTTTGGCCTTGAGCGGCTGTCTGCGGATCTATTGGCGTTGTCTGCGGATTTATTGGTTTGTTCTCGAATTTATTGACTTAGAACACAACATCGTCGGCGGTATTCCGGGCAAATAAATGCACAGACTGCGACCCAGGCAGCGCGGGGCACGCCAGGCCTCTCGAGCTTGAAGGTAGGCGAAACAAATTCACAAACAACATCCGCCCGGGCAGGAACGGAAGGCGCGCATAAGCAAATAATTGCTCGAACGAGGCGCGTCCCGTCGCCGATCGTGTCGGCCGCATATTGGAGCGATCCGGCCCTGCAGCCCCCTCGGGTGGAGGCCCCGTTCTCGGCGTCGGTGGGTTCCGGCTATCTGCGCGAAGCGTGCGACAGACGTGTCGGTTCCTCCTGGGACCCCAAACAACACGAAGCGGCGGGTCTGGCCATAAACGAGTTGCGTCGGATGGCGCGCTCGGTGATCAGCGCGAACGATCGCTCAACCTGGTTGAGCCAGGAACTGTAGGTCGGCGTGAATTGGATGATCTCTGCGGCCTTCGGGCTCAGTCCTCCTTCATGGTGCTGATTGGTGCGTCTCAGGCACCACTGTGCGCCCGCTTGCAGGCCTACCGCTCGTGCCCCCTCCCTATCTACGATGGAACACATACGGCCTTCTGCCGTGATCCGTGCCCGACAACCCTGAGGTGTTGAACGGAGACTTGCTGCCAGTCGTCCGACTGGTTTGGCCCGGGCAATCGGGCCGTCTATTGGAGATTTCATTATGTTTTCTGTAGATGACACCTTGCGCCCCGGTAGCCAGAGGCCCGACGAGCTGGTTCCGTCCCGTTACGCGCTGCGGGTCGGCGAGATTGACGTGCTGGTGATCAGCGATGGGGTGTTTCCGCTGCCAGCCACGACCTTGGCCACCAATGCCGCCCCGGCCGACCTGGCGGCCTGGCTGGACGACAGGCTCCAGCCGTCGGACGTGTACAAGTGGCCGCTGAACGTGGTCGTGGTGCGTAGCGGCGGCCGGACCGTACTCATCGACGCCGGGATGGGGGCGGAGTACCCGGACTTCCCGCGGGCCGGGGGGCTTCTGGCCATGCGACTGGAGGCCGCCGGCATCGATCCCGCATCCGTGACCGACGTGGTGCTTACCCACCTGCACGTGGACCACGTTGGCGGGCTGCTCGCCGACGGGCTGAAGGGCAGGCTGCGTCCGGACGTGCCGATCCACCTGGCGGCCGCCGAGGCCGAGTTCTGGGCGTCGCCCGATTTCTCCCGCAACTCTTTTCCGCCGCGGATGCCGGACGTGCTTCGGTCGGCCGCCGGGCGGGTCATGGACGAGTACCGCAGCCAGCTGCGGCTGTTCGAGGCGGAGTACGAGGTGGCGCCGGGGGTGGTCGTCTGTCGCACCGGCGGCCACACCCCCGGGCACAGCGTGGTCCGCCTCGCGTCCGGCGGCGACCGGCTGACGTTCCTCGGCGATGCCGTGTTCCCGGACCATTTCGACCGACCCGACTGGTACAACGCTTTCGACCACGACCCCGAGGAGGCGGTCCGCGTCCGGGTCCGTCTCTTGCGGGAGCTGGCGGCGACCCGCGAGCCGCTGGTGGCCGCTCACCTGTCGTTCCCGTCCGTCGGCCGGGTGGCGGTCGCCGGCGACGTCTTTCGTTGGATACCCGTCAACTGGGATTACTGACCGCTTGTCAAGGAAATAGACCGAAAGAGGCCTGCTTTAGGGAGCTTCGCCCCCCGGGAAAGAACAGCACCCTCGACCAATTCATGGCCCATCGCCGAGGCGCGCACGGACCGACCAGACAACCTTCTTTGGCACCTACTGCACCGGATGCAACCGATCGGTCGGCAGGCCTCGGCAGAAGTTGTTCAGTCGCGCAGCTCGAGGACACGGCTGCTGGCGTTCCTCTTCATCGTGGCCATCAGCCTTGTAGCCAGTGTCCTGACGTGGGAGGGCTGGACCTCCGTGTACGCAGCTGCCGGCTCCTTGGTGGGTACCTAGGCCATGCATCGCTGAGGGCCTTGAGATCGATGAGGCATATCAAGCCCGCAGCGCCGCCCGTGCGAGGCACCGCGCAACCGCCATCTCGGCCGCCTGCCCTGGAGGCCCCAGGCGCTGCCAAGATCGAGCCCCCAGCCTCCACAGCCGGAATGGCAAAGGCTCCGCCGCCCTGGATTTCCAAGGCGCGGGGCGCTCGCGGCCCGCCGGCCGCACCCACCCGCCTGCTGCGCGTTCGAGATCCGAAGCGCGCCCCCTGCTTCGACGGAGTGATGCTGATGGCATTGAACAAAAGGACGCGTGGAAGCGAAGCGGGCGCTTCTCTCAGCGGCTATGCAGCGATTGCCGAGAATCGACATCGCCGGCATCGAAGCCATGCACATGGTCAACATGGGGCAGCTGGCCTATCCAAAGGGCCAAGTCACCGCCGCTGCCAACCAGTTCTACAGCCTGGCGTTTTGAGCCCAGTGCCTCGCAGCCGCCTTCGCTCGTTACAACCTCCTCGTTGCGACAGAGGTGATTTCACCGCCAGCGCCCAAAATCCGTCCACCGCCTTCTGAGTCCCCACCCCGCCTACCTGCCATGGTTGCGACCGCGGTCCGTCAACGTGGCAATGGGCTATCACCGTCATAGGCAAAGCGTTTGACCTATTCGTCCGTGCGGATCCAGAATGCTTACGTCTCAATCAAAAAACTGGAGACTCCCCATGAGCCAGAATCAAGCGGAAGCCAAGTGCCCGTTCCACCATGCGGTGGCCCGCGGCACTGTCAATCGTGACTGGTGGCCCAACCAGTTGCGGGTGGACCTGCTTCACCAACATTCCTCCAAGTCCGATCCGATGGGCAAGGACTTCGACTACGCGAAGGAGTTCAAGAGCCTCGACTACGAGTCGCTGAAGAAGGATCTGCGTGCGCTGATGACGGACTCACAGGACTGGTGGCCGGCGGACTTCGGCCACTACGGGCCTCTGTTCATTCGGATGGCCTGGCACAGCGCCGGTACCTACCGTACCGGCGACGGGCGTGGTGGCGGCGGCCGGGGCCAGCAGCGCTTTGCGCCGCTCAACAGCTGGCCTGACAACGTCAACCTCGACAAGGCGCGCCGACTGCTGTGGCCGATCAAGCAGAAGTACGGCCGCAAGATCTCCTGGGCCGACCTGATGATCCTGACCGGCAACGTGGCCCTGGAATCGATGGGCTTCAAGACCTTCGGCTTCGGCGGCGGCCGTCCGGACACCTGGGAGCCCGACCAGGACGTCTACTGGGGCAAAGAGACGACGTGGCTGGAGGACAAGCGCTACACCGGCGACCGCGACCTGGAAAACCCGCTCGCTGCGGTGCAGATGGGCCTGATCTACGTCAACCCGGAAGGCCCGAACGGCAACGCGGACCCGGTCTCGGCGGCCAGGGACATCCGCGAAACCTTCGCCCGCATGGCGATGAACGACGAGGAAACCGTCGCCCTGATCGCCGGCGGCCACACCTTCGGCAAGACCCACGGCGCCGGCCCGGCAGACCTCGTCGGCTCGACCCCGGAAGCGGCCGACCTGGAGGAGATGGGCATGGGCTGGAAGAGCACTCACGCCAGCGGCATCGCCGGCGATGCGATCAGCAGCGGCCTGGAAGTCACCTGGTCACAGACGCCGACGCAGTGGAGCAACCACTTCTTCGAGAACCTGTTCAAGTTCGAGTGGGAACCGGTCAAGAGCCCGGCCGGCGCGGGACAGTGGCAGGCCAAGGGCGCTGCGGCGGACATTCCGGATGCCCACGACAAGTCGAAGAAGCGCGTGCCCACCATGCTGACCACCGATCTTTCACTGCGCATCGACCCTGCCTACGAAAAGATCTCGCGGCGCTTCCTCGAGCACCCCGAGCAGCTTGCCGACGCGTTTGCGCGTGCCTGGTTCAAGCTGACGCATCGCGACATGGGCCCGCGCTCGCGCTACCTCGGCCCGGAAGTGCCCGCCGAAGAGCTGATCTGGCAAGACCCGATTCCGAAGGTCGACCATCCCCTCATCGACGACAAGGACATCGCGGCGCTCAAGACCAAGGTGCTGGCCTCGGGCCTGTCGGTGTCCGACCTGGTGCTGACGGCCTGGGCCTCGGCCTCCACCTTCCGCGGCTCCGACATGCGGGGCGGCTCCGACGGCGGCCGCATCCGCCTCGCGCCTCAAAAGGACTGGGAAGTCAACGAGCCGACCAAGCTGGCCAAGGTGCTCCAGACGCTGGAAGGAATCCAGGGCGAGTTCAACAAGGCACAATCGGGCGGCAAGAAGGTCTCGATGGCCGACCTGATCGTCCTGGCCGGCTGCGCCGGCGTCGAGCAGGGGGCCAACAACACCGGTCACAACGTGCCGGTGCCCTTCACCCCGGGCCGCATGGACGCGTCGCAGGAGCAGACCGATGTGCAAGCCATGGCGGTGCTCGAGCCGGTGGCCGACGGTTTCCGCAACTACCTCAAGAAGGACTACAACGTTCCCGCCGATGCGCTGCTGATCGACAAGGCGCAGCTGCTCACGCTGACCGCGCCCGAGATGACGGTGCTGGTGGGCGGCATGCGCGCGCTGGGCGCCAACGTCGGTGCCACCAAGCACGGCATCTTCAGCCAGAAGGAGCACGCGCTGACCAACGAGTTCTTCGTGCGCCTGCTCGACCTGAACACGACCTGGAAGGCTGTGCCCGGCGAGAACAACCTGTACGAGGGAGTTGAACGCAAGACGGGCGAGCGCCAGGGCAGCGCGACGCGCGTGGACCTGGCGATCGGCTCCAATTCAGTGCTGCGCGCCCTGGCCGAGGTCTACGGCAGTTCGGACGCGCAGGAGAAGTTCGTGAAGGACTTCATCGCGGCGTGGACCAAGGTGATGAACCTTGGCCGGTTCAACATGGTCTAGACAATCCTCATGGTTGCCGATTTGACGTAGCTTCAAGGCAGTCGCCGTTGCGAGCGCCCGGCGACGCCATCGCATGCCACGCCGTGGTGCTGGACCTTCGCCAACTGGACCTTGCAGGAGGCCAACGAACGATGGCCTCCGCAAGCGCGGCCTGCCGATCGCCAGGCGGAAGCTATGTCTGGTCGCGATTTTCACGAACAAAATGGTCTTGCCCCGTATGTCCGGACACGGCCTATTCGCAAATTAACGCCGCTACGCCTATGCAGCCAAGTGCGCAGGAGACAACGATGACGGCCAGCTACGTAGAAATACAAGGCGCCCAGGCGGATATTGACCTCTGGGATGGGTTGATCACGGATCAAAACGCCCTCATCGGCGTCATGATGCAGAAGATGTCCCAAGTCGGATGCACGGATGCAGCATGGCTCGACGAGCGAATCACGGAGGCGGAAAGTATCGAGAATCGCTTAGTCGTCGGACTCGACCGCGCCCAGCGCCGACTGCGGGCATTGATCTAGACATCCCGAGTGCTCGACTCAAGCGGACCAACGTCCGGGAATGATGCGGTGCAAAGGTCGGAATGCGGCCAGACTGAGGCGCGAGACGAGTATCAAAGCTACCTGTAGCTGGTTGGAATCCGAATCCTTCCGGCTCGCAATCAGCGAGCTCTTCGGCTCACATTCGAAGCGACTGCCGAAGCAACCAACCGGTCCGACCGCATGCAAGGTAGGACGAACGGAGAGCACCCGCCCGCGACAGCCGTCTGCAACGTTCTTCTGGCCCGACATGCCGTTGGCGCAGGTACTGATGAGGATCGTCGGACGGCCGCTTGTCGAATTCAAGAAGCCAGAGCCGCCGGTGGACAACATGCCCAAGGTTCGCTTATGCAGCGGAAGCTCGCCACGCCAAGGTTGGGCTTTAACTTCAGAAAAGTGCCCTCTCCCCATCAACGCTTCGGATTCACAACGTGGGCTACGAAGCCCTCGTCATCAGGCGCAGGTTCTGCACGGCCGCGCCTGCGGCACCTTTGCCCAGATTGTCGAGAACCGCGCTCAAGACGATCTGACCTGTGCGTTCATTGCATGCAACGGCCAGACTCATGTCGTTTGAGCCGTTGTGGACTTGCGGGTCCAGTTCGGTCATCGGCGCGGCGGAAGACATCGGCATCACACGCACATGCGCCGCATCGCGGTATCGTTCCCTGAGGCATTCGTGGATGCGCACGCCAGAAACATCGGCGGGAAGCATTCGCGTGTGCAGTCCAATGGTGAGCACAATGCCCTGCCGGTAGCTGCCATAGGCCGGCACGAAGATAGGCCGGTCCGCCAAGCCGGCGTAGGCCTCAATTTCCGGCACGTGCTTGTGCTCGAGTGCAAGGCCATAGACCTTCAGTGAATGCGCCCCCGCCCCGGCCTCGTGCGCTTCCGCCCCCGCCCTGCCCTGACCCGAATAGCCTGAGACGGCGTGGATGACAAGCGGATAGTCGGCGGGCAACAGGCCCGCATCCGTCAGCGGTCGCAGCAGGGCGACCGCGGCCGAGGGATAACAGCCCGGATTTGTGACCCGCAGTGCCGAGGCGATACGTTCGCCTTGCCGTGCATCGAGCTCCGGCAGGCCGTAGACCCAACCCGGGCTGGTGCGGTGCGCCGAGCTGGCATCGATGACACGCACCGAAGGGTTCTCGATCATCGCCACCGCATCTCGCGCCGCGGCATCGGGCAGGCAAAGGATTGCGATGTCGCTCTCGTTGAGAGCGGCCCGGCGGGCAGCCGCATCCTTGCGCAGGCTTGTCGGTAATGTGCGGATGCGAAATTCCCCACCCCGGAGTCGGTTCTGCAGGTCAAGGCCGGTGGTGCCCTGGTCGCCGTCGATGAAAATATTGAGGTCCATGGAGCGCAATCGTAGGGATACGACTTCCATGGCTCCAGCTAAATATACGGAACGCAGGATTAAGAAAAGTTAAATTAGCGAGATGCGGGAATTGAGCCTTGACCATCTGCGCACCCTCGTCGCCATCGCCGACCTTGGGTCCCTGGCCAATGCCGCACGCGCCCTTCACCTGGCGGCACCCACCGTCACCGTTCAGATCGCGGAACTGGAGTCGCGATTGGGTGGCCGCTTGCTCGTTCGTGGGCGGGGGCCCGCGCAAGCGACCGCCTTGGGTGAGCGCTTCATCGTGCGTGCCCGCAGGCTGCTGGCGGACGCGGACGACGCAGTGGAGGACGTTCGACGTCAGCTCGCAGGCCAAACGGGCCGCGTGCGGGTGGGTGCCTCGACAGGCGCCATTGCGCACCTGCTGCCGCCCGCGCTCGAACGTCTTGCCCGGAACCATCCCGGCATCGACGTGAACGTGCAGGTGCTGACGTCCAACGACAGCATGGCCCGGCTCGCCGCAGGTAGCCTGGACCTGGCGGTCGTGGCGCTGCCGCAGGCGCCTGTGCGCGGCGTTCATGTCACTGCCCTGCGGCGCGAGGCTGTCGTCGCCTTTCTGCCGGCGGCCTGGAAAGCACCCAAGCGGCTTACCCCGCAGTGGCTGGCCCAGCGACCGCTGATCATGAACGACTCCACTACACGTCTTTACCGGCTGACCGCGGAATGGTTCTCTACGGCTGGCGTCCATTGCCGGCCGTGCGTCGAGCTCAACTACAACGATGCGATCAGGACACTGGTCGCCGCCGGCTACGGAGCGGCCTTGCTGCCGGAGGAATCGCACGAGCCCGCGCGTGATCCTCGCATCGCCGTCCGCCCGCTCAGCCCGGCTCTATGGCGGCAGCTGGGTCTCGCGGTCAGTGACCGAGGCGCCAGCGGCCCGACACGTTTCGTCTTGGAGGCGTTGCTGCCTGAGAGGGATTCGGCTACTTGAGTCGGCGCTGGGCGGCTGCATAGGGCCGACTGTACGCATTCGCCCAAGCAAGTTCAAAGTCCGCAACCAGTCTGACCCCGACCTACACATGATGGGCAGCCGGCGAGGTCCGAGCCCCTCGGCTGTTTGCGCATCTATTGGCTTTGTTTGCGCATTTATTGACCTAGAACACCACTTCTGTTCTGAGCTAATAAATCCCCAAACGGCGATCCAGGCGGCACGCGGCTCGCCAAGCTCCTTGAGCTTTAGGTCGCCGACGCAAATGCCCAAACGACATCCGCCCGCGCCGGTTCCGAAGGCGAGCAACTGCTAATAAATGCTCAAACTAGCCGCGCGCCCCGTCGTCGATCGCGACTGCCGCATCGGACCGGCCTCTCAAGAATGGACTGGGGAACGCCAACTAGTTGCGCTCATGCGTTTTCCCTGGACGTCTTGGCCGGGTAAACCCTAGGTGCCTTAGGTAAGCTGCTCGAACCGAGGGCCCGAGCGTCTCCGGGCCCACCAATGAACGTCTCCCATCTCATCCACATCACCGGCTTGATCGCGCTTGCCCTGACTGTCTTCGGCCTGGTCGGTTCCAATGACAGGGCACTTCGCACTATAGGGGCACCAGCCGAACGGGTCAATTCGACCCAGGCACAGTCCAAGAGCACGCCCACCTGCCTCGTTGGACACTTCCTCTCACTGCGTGCGCCAATGACGATTCCGCGCGTCCCTGCGGCACTCGAATTTCAGCTGCGACGGCGTCCATGCTCGCTGCCGCCAAGAGGGGCAATGGCTACACCGTGCCACTTAGTCAAAACATTCGTCCTGAGCGACTGCTTGCGGGCGAATTGAACCTCTCTAGCGACCGACTTGTCATGGCCGGAAAGAGTCAACGATTTGAGGTACCGACGGCTCTCGCTGCATACACACCGTCGGGAGTTCGAACTACGCGGTAGGAACGCTTTGACGGTAATAGGGGCAGCGAAGGGCAATGCAATTCCGGGTTGAAATCCAAGTTCTCGCGCACGTCGTATTCCGTGCTGCCCGCCGCGGCATCAATCAGAATGCCCCACACCTTGAGTTGGCGGCTACTGGTTCCCGCGTCGTCATGCGCTCGCCAAAACTTGGGGAGTTCGGAACGCGAAAGCTCGACGGCCGTCGCCGTCGCCTTTTCTGAGCAGGCCCAAATCTCAGAAAACTGCATGTTGGCAATCGCCACAAGCTCATCGCGTCGCTCGGGCGGGCCCAGCACCCAAACCAGCGTCCTGCCCGCTTGGAACTCGTCCCGGTCGGAATAGGAGCCAAGTGGGCTCGAAAGCGGAGGGCTTTTCATGCGAGTTCAACGCGAATTGTCAATGGTCACGTGCAAGGCTTGAGGAGGTCGACTCTGTTGGCAGAACAGGCGCGCCAATGCCTGCCATTTTTGGAGTTCTGCGCGATGGTCGAACGGCGGCTCCTGGCCTGCTTCTGGCCGACTGTAGCCGGTATGGCGCCTGACCAAACCAGTGTTCAACTGCCCAATCGAACTCGAGCCGCGCCACCGATAGGAAGCCACAAAGTCGTCCTCGCTGCTCCGTCAACTTCCCTGCTCGGCATCGTTCCAATTCGGGCCTGCCAAAAAAGGCCCGAGCCGACGTGGACCTCTACAAAGCCCGCAAGCTGTTCTTCGATCTCAAATGCTGAGATCCCCGTAGGAAGCGATGTGCCCGCTTGTCACCGACTCTGGCAGCCGCCAAAGTCGCCCGGTCGTTTGCGGATTTAATGGCGTCGTTTGCGGATTTATTGACGCGTTTGGGGAATTAATAGCTCAGAACACAATCGTGTTCCGGCTCAAAACAAGCGCAAACGGCCACCCAGGCCAGGCAAGGCCCGCCAAGGACGTTTTCAAGGCAGCAAGGCGCGAGAAATCCCGAACAACGCCAGCATGAGCACGGACGGAGCGCTCCCGTGCGCCAACAATTGCTTGAACAAGGCCCCCTGCTCTGCTGGAATGAACGGCCCAGCGCGAGCTGGCTGTAAAGCGCCAGCACCACCAGCGGTCCTTGCTGGGCCAGCGCCACGGCGAAGGTGCTGGCGTAGACGCCCCAACGTGCCTGAACCCAGCGAAGAGAGCGGCCTGGCCCCCCGCCTGCCTACGGCCGGCCAGCGTCAGCCCCCAGCAAAGGGCCCCCAGCGCCACGCGGCACAGCAGCGCGCCGAAAGCGTCAAAGGTGGTGTCCTGGGTCGCGGACGGGCGTCGTCGGCGTAGGCATGGGCCACCATCGTGGCCGTATTGGCGAAGATGGCGGCGGCCGCCACGCCCTGCAGCGCCCGCAGGATCAGCATCAGCGGCGCATTCGGCCCATGGCCGTGGCACTGAAGAAGCACAGCGCCACGGCCAGGCAGGAGCTGATCAGCACGCGCCAGGGCGCGACGCCCGCCGGCTGGCCGGGCATCGCCTGCGCCGAAGAAGAGTCGCTCATTGCGCCGTCACGTAGCTGGTCATGGCCAGCCGCTGCCCGCCGCTCACGGCGCTACTTTGAAGCCCGAGGCCTTCACCACGGGCGTCCAGTAGCTGCGCTCCTCATCCATGGTGCGGCTCAGTTCGGCACTGCCCAGGCCGGTGGCCTCCAGGCCCACATGGTCCAGGCGCTTCTTCACGCTGTCGGTCTTCATCGCGGCGATGAAGGCCGCTTCCAGCTTCTGCACAGCGGCCTTGGGCGTGCCGGCCGGCACATAGGCGCCGTAGGTGGTCACGGCCTTGTCGAAGGCCGCGAAGCCGGCCTCCTTGGCCGTCGGCACATCGGGCAGCCAAGCGGTGCGCTGTGTCCCCGTCACGGCCAGGATGCGCAGCTTGCCCGAGCGGTGCAGCTCCAGCTGACTGGCCACGGCGTCGATGCTCAGCGGAATGTGGCCGCCCATGATGTCGGTGGCCAGCGGGGCGCCGCCCTTGTAGACCACAGGCTGCAAGTCCACGCCGGTTTCCTGCGCCAGCTTCAGCAAAGCGAAGTGCAGGGTGCCGCCCAAATTGGCCATGCCCACGCTGGCCTGGGCCGGGTTGGTCTTGACCCACTGCACATACTCGGGCAGTGTCTTGTAGGGCGTGGCCGGCCCGGTGGACAGGGCGCTGGGCACATTGGCCAGATGGGCGACCGGGACGAAGTCCTTCTGCGGCTCATAGCTCAGCCGCGCAAAGGTCATGGGAAAGAGGACGAAGGCCGGCGTGTGCGCCAGCAGGATGGTGCGGCCATCCGGCTTGGCGTTCTTGACGGTGACGATGGCGATCTGCGTTGAGGCACCGGGCTTGTTCTCCACCAGCACGGGGGCCTTGAGCGTGTGCTTCATCTCTTCGGCCACCGAGCGGGCCAGCACGTCCAGTGCGCCGCCGGCCGGGAAACCCAGCACCAGCCTGTAGGGCATGTGCTCTTCGTCGGCATGGGCGGGCACCAGCGCGCAGGCGGCGGCCAGGGCCACCAGGAAGGAACAGATGGGGAAGCGCATAGGAAGGGGGTCCAGAATGGAGTGAGAGATGGGCGCGGACCGGATCAGTCCGCGATGAGGGGCAGCGACCGGCTGGGTGTGTGCGCGGCCATGAACTGCGTGGCTGCCTGCAGCAGGGGCAGGTCCTGCTTGAAGCGGCCCACCAGCTGCAGGCCGATGGGCAGGGCGTCGCTGGCCGCACCGCTGGGCAGGCTGATGGCCGGGTGGCCCGTCAGGTTGAAGGGCATGGTCCAGGGGAACCAGTTGGGCCGTACCTCAGAGTGACGCCCGCGGCCACCGAGGCCGCGGCACCGCCGCTGGAGCCGCCCGAGGTCCGCGTGGCATCCCAGGCGTTGGCGGTGCTGCCGAACAGTGGTGCATCCGTCAGGCACTTGGCGCTGGTGGTCTTGCCGATCACGATTCGCTCCGTCCGGGGCCCATCTCACTTCTTGGCCTGCTGCGAGTCGGCCTCGCCGAAGTTGGCCATCATCGCGGTCCATCGAGCGATGTCAGACTTGACGAAGTCCATCGTCTCTGCCGGCGGGCTCGGTTGGATCAGCAAGCCGATCTCTTTCATCTCAGCCTGGATCTGTGGCGCCTTCAGGACCTCCCCCAGTGTCCTTGAAAGCGTGTTCACGATGTCGGGCGGCAGGTTGGCAGGCCCCAGCAGTGCAAACCAGTTCGAGATGCCAAGCTCGGGCATGCCGAGCTCGTGCACTGTCGGTACGCCGGGCAGTGATGGCGAGCGCGTCTGGGAAGTCACGGCAATGGCCGTCATCTTTCCGGCTTGCACGTTCGGTAACACCAGCGGCAGCGTCACGGCCGCGATGTTCAGGTCTCCGCGCATCAGGTCGATCATCACGTCGGGTTGCCCGCGGTAGCTGACGTGCGTGAGAGCAATGCCTTGCTGCTTCTTGAGCAGTTCGAGTGTGAAGAAGGGAGTGGTCCCGGTGCCCGGCGATCCGTAATTGAAGTGCGCAGCCTCAGCCTTCGCAGACTTGACGAAATCGCGCAGGTCACGTGACGGGGTCTTGGGAGGGACCACAAAGGCTTGCGGGATGGTGCCGATCATCCCAATCGCGCTGAAGCCAGTCATCGGGTTCCAGGTCGAGGACGTCGCGCCGGGCGGCACCATCGTCGTCGGTCCACTTGCGAGCACCAGGGTGTAGCCATCTGCCTTGGCGCGCGAGGCATAGGAATAGCCAATGCTGCCTGCCGCGCCTGTGCGGTTCTCAACCACAAAGGCGGTGTTGAGGCGATCGGACATGCCTTGTGCGATTCGCCTCGCGATGACGTCAACGATGCCGCCTGCGGGAAACGCCGAGACGATTGTCACAGGCCGGTCCGGATAGGTGGCGGCGCCTGCTGATTGCAATGGCGCCATTGCAAGGGCCAGGGTCGCGAAGGCCGCGCCTGCGACGAGTGAGCGCCGTAGCGGGAACAGCGCGGGAACCTCAAGGTCGAGGCAGGAAGATGATTTGGTCATGATCGGGCGAAAGGATGGAACGAACGGAGAGTGAAATTCGATAGGCGCGCGCAGCGGCTGGTCGGTGAATCAGCCGATCGCTGGCCTGCGGTCCAGCAGGCCCTGTGATCGCTCCAGCAGCGCCGCGCAGCGCAGCAGTTCGGCATCCTTACGGAGGCGGCCGACAAGCTGGATGCCGATGGGCAGACCGAAGGCGCCGAAGCCGTTCGGCAGGCTGATAGCTGGATGCCCGGTCAGGTTGAAGGGCATGGTCCAGGGGAACCAGTTGGGGCGGACATCTGGAAACACCTGACCGTCGATCTCGAGGCTGCCGAACAAGTCCTGCTCGATGGGCAGGGCCGTGCGCGTCAAGGTCGGCATCGCGAGGAGGTCGTTGCCATCCAAGAGCGACTGGACGAAGCGGAACAGGCGAGTCCGCTCGATCATGGCTTTCTGGTAGTCGACGCCGCTCACGGAAGTGACCAAGGCCATCTGCTTCTGGAAGGTTGTGCTCAGCATCTGCGGATGCTCTCGCGCCATGTCGGCATAGCAGGTTCGCCAGACTGTGTGGTTGATCACGCGCCAAATCGGCTCGATGTCGAACCCATTTCCAGGCATCTCGATCAGGTTCGCGCCCAGGCCCTGCAAGTGAGCGAGCGATGTGCGGAAGGCTTTTTCCACCTCGGCCGACACAATGCGCCCTTCGGGTGCCAAGCAGTACAGCACGCGCTTGCCGCGCAAGTCGCCCTGCGGTGCGGAAGCCTTTGCGTAGTCTGGCACCTCGACGCCGGTGGACCATGGCTCGCCCGCATCCTCGCCGGCCATGGCCTGCAGCATAAGTGCGGTGTCGGCCACCGTGCGGGACATCGGAGTGACGAAGGTCACGTTGCCGTAGACGTCGTCGGCCTGGCTGTGGGGCACCAGTCCGCTGCTCTGCTTGAGACCGACGATGCCGTTGCAGGCGGCTGGGATGCGCGTGGAGCCACCGCCATCGGTTGCGGCACCGATGGGCGCGATCGATGCCGCGACCGCGACGGCTGTGCCGCCGCTCGACCCGCCGCTTGAATGTGCGGCGCTCCAGGCGTTGCGCGTGCGACCGAAAAGCGGCGCGTCGGTCAGGCACTTGGCGGCGAATTCGGGGGTCGTGGTCTTACCCACGAGAACCGCACCTTGTCGGCGCAGCCGTGCTACCACCTCCGCATCTTGTGCGGGAACGTGCTGTGCGTGCAGCAGCGAACCATAGGTGGTGCGAATGCCCTGCGTATCGATCACGTCCTTGCAGGTGTAGGGCACGCCGTGCAGCAGGCCCAGCGGTTCGCCTCGCATGAGAGCTTTTTCGGCGTCTTTGGCCTGTGCCAGGGCCTCGTCGGCACAGATGGTGATGAAGCAGTTGAGCTCGGGTTGCAGCCGCTCGGCTCGCTCGAGCACCGCCCTCGTCACCTCGACCGGGGACAGCTCTCTGTGCGCGATATGCCTGCGCAGTTCAGTCGCTGTCATGAAACACAACTCGTCGCTCATGTCCTCGATTCCCTTCGTCTCTGCTGCCACCTGGCAGGCGATGCATGAAGGTTGGCATGGAGGGTGCTTGCCGTCCAATACCGAGACACAACACAGCCATATGAGAGTCGTATGAGCAGGATCGACCTGCGAAGCCTTCGCTACTTCGTCGCCGTGGCCGATGCGCAGAGCGTCGGCAAAGCGGCGCTGCGGCTGCACATGGCGCAGCCGCCGCTGTCGGTGCAGATCCGTGCACTGGAGACCCAACTTGGGGCGCAGCTGTTTCGCCGCTTGTCAGGCGGCATGCAGCTGACTGATGCCGGCCAGGCGATGCTGGTGCGGGCGCGATCGGCGCTCGCGCTCGCGCAGGACGGCTTTGAGGCGGCGCGTGCCGTGGCCGCAGGCCGGAGCGGCCGTCTCACGGTCGGCTACATGTTCGCGCTGGGCTATTCGCTCTTGCCGAAGCTCGTGCCGCAGCTGCGGGCCGAAATGCCGGACGTCGAACTCCAGCTCGTGGAGATGAGCGCGGCCAATTACGAAGCCATGATCTCTGAACTCAAGGTCACAGTCGCTGTGTGCATGCCACCGGCGATCCGCGACGGCATCGCGACCTCGATAGTCGCATCCGAGCCCTTGTGCGTGGCAATGGCAGCAGACTCGCCGCTCGCGCAGCTTCGCCACATCCCTCTCGCGACTTTGTGTGGCCACAGTCTCATTAGTCTGCCGGGGCCGGTGGAAGGCGTCGACCACTCTCTGGTAGCCAGACTTCTACGGCGCGAGCACATCAGCATGACGATCGCGCACCGCGTCGAGACCATCCATGCGGCCTACCCCCTGATCATGGCCGGCGAAGGTGTGGCGATCCTGCCTGCCTGCGCGGCCTACGGCAGTCCGCCCGGCCTGGAGTTCAGGCCGCTGGCAGGTGTCGAGGACCAGTTCGATGTCGCAGTCTGCTGGAGAAGCGACCTCCCAAGTCCCTTGATCGAGCCCTTCGTGGACGCGGTGCGCTCTGCCCTCGCGGGGACGCCTCGCATCAAGGCAACCTTGTGATTGCTACGGCCGATTCGGAGCGTACCAACTGGTCGCCTTGGTCTAGGGTCGTCTGATACCTGTCCGTGCGACACGACAGCGCCGAGCGCGAGAACGGCCCGAGGGCAGGAGTTGGACAAGTCTCCATGGAGGAAACCGCGGAAAGCGCCACCGAGGACCGAGAAGGCTACGAAGCTATGGGGATTCGGTCGGTGTGAATCAAGCTCGTGCCGGTGACGCGACGCAAGAATTCTGGCGATGGCCTCGTTGATGCGCAGTGGATCGCGCTCGGCTATCGCTCACCCAACGAATTCGAATCCCATCTCGCTCAGCAGGCGGCTTAGTTCTGATGGCCCCAGTGGTCCAGTCCGATGGGGTTCAGTCCACCCGGTGGCTCAGTTTTACTTCGGCGCGGACACCGACTCGTTCCTTCACGACTGCGTTCCGGGCCATCAGGCAGGCAGATGGGCGATCGATGCGATCTCGACCAGTGCGTCCGGCCTGACCAGCCCGCACTGAATGCAGAAGCGCGCGGGCTTCTCGCCGGGAAAGAATTCCGCGCGCCGAGGGAACGAGAATTTCTTTGGGCATGGCGATCAGGTGTGGAGTGACAGACTCGCAGGGCTGCTTCGTGATTCAAGCCGCCCGGGCCTTGAGCCAATCGTCCGCGCGAGGCAGCCCTCGCGGATTCGATCGATGCAGCTCGTAGTAAGGGACCAGTGGATTGAAGATCTCGTACAGACGAACCAGCTCGGCGACGGGGTCTTCGTTCAGGTCGATGCGCAGGTCGATCAGCGGCCCTTCGCGGTCGCCGAACACCGCCATGTCCGAAGACCTTTGTCCGCCGTGCTGGCCTCCTGCATCCCGGCCTGCCTCCAGGCTTGCGAGCAGCCTCCGCGCGAACGGCAGGCCATTGGAATCCTTATAGGCGGCCGCCATGGCCTCGACGGTCGCGGAACTGGTGAGGACGTTGCCGAGCACGGCAAAGTTGTCGCCGACGATGTGACCCGCGTAGGGGAGACAGCTCTCGCCGGTGAATGCGGCGATCCGTCCCTTGTTGTCGATCGCGGCGAGTTGGCGATTCGCGAAGAATTCGTCGCTGCCGATCATGGCCTTCATGGCCGCCTCGGCATCCAGCCCGTTCTGAATCATTAGCGCGCCGACCTTCTGGCATCGGCCGACGGTGCTGATGCCCAGGCAGAACCCCATCATGGGCACATGGCGGTAGAGATCGAGCCCTCCCGCCGCGATCGTTCGGGTTGTCTTTGCGATTCCGAAGTGACCTGTCTGCGGGTCACGCGCAACGATGGCGAATGTCATGCACTTGTTCCTGGGTGTTCACTCACCGAATTTCACCGGCGTCGTTTCGAGCGTCTTGCGGATGGTTTCCACGTCGCGAGCCGTGATCCGCGCGATTTCCTCGGCACCTGCCGGCTGAAGGCTGAGCCCGAAAACCGCAAGTCGCTCCTTCATTCCGGGCTCGGCCAGAACGGTCGTCAGCGTGCTGCCGAACCGGGTGGCCGCTTCCGCCGGAATCCCGGGAGGCGCGAAAAATCCAAAGTTGATGTCCTGGACATAGCCCGGGATGAACCTGGCGATCGGTTCCACCCCTGGAATCAGATGGGATGCGGTTGCCGAGGTCACGGCGATGGCCCTGAGCTTTCCTGCCTTGATGCTCTCGGCAATCACGGGCGACGGCGTGCTGAAGAAGGCCTTGATGTCGCCGGCCAGCGCGGCCTGGACCACCGGTGCGGTTCCCCGAAATGGCACATACACGAGCTTCGTGTTCGCGCTTCGCGCAAGCACGGCCGTTGCGATCTCGACGATGGGGCCACCCCCTCCGATGTCCAGCCCGGCCGCTTGCTTTCGTGCCCAATCGAGGAAACTGGGGAAATCGGTGGCCGGACTGCCGGCATGAACGAGTAGTCCCATGGGTGTGCTTCCCACACCCATGACCGGGATCACGGATCTCAAGGGATCGAATGTCTGATCCTTGGTTATCAGCGGCACCTGGACCACGCCAGTGACCGTTGTGTACAGGAAAGTGTAGCCGTCGGCCTGCGCGTTCGCGACGGCGAGTATGCCGACCGCGCCGGCACCGCCACTTCGGTTTTCGACGATCACTTGTTGGCCAAGGAGGGCGCTCATTCGCTGGGCAACATAGCGGGTCACCACGTCGCCGGGCCCGCCGGCAGGAAAGTTCAGGATGACCCGGACGGGTTTGCGAGGCCATCCCTCTGCCCACGCAGCGGGCCAAAAGGCGGCGCCGGTGACCGCGATCAGTATGCTGCGACGGTTGTACAACATGGTTTCTCCGACAAGTGCATCACCATTAAGGAAGTAGAATTCTTATTCTGTTTTCTATGCATGTCAACGCCTCTCCTTTGGCCGTTATGCAGGGCGACGGCTGATACAACAATAATTACCGATGGTCAACACCATGCGAACCCAAGTTTCTTTTGCCGAGGTTGAAGCCTGGGCTTGCGGGGGCTACCTGCCGGAGATGAAGCCGTCGCGCCAAAAACGCAGTGCAAGTACCGCTGCCGCATTGATAGAAGCGGGGCGAAGGTTGCTTCACGATCGCTCGCTGGAGGACCTCTCCATCGAAGCGATTTGCGCAGACGCCAAGACGACCATAGGGGCGTTCTATGGTCGATTCGAGAACAAGCAGCACTTCTTCCTGACGCTGCAGCGCGTTCAGACGATGCGCACAGAACAATCGATCCGGGAATTCGTCGCGCGGCACCCTCCGGATGCGTCCTCGATCGATGCACTTTGCCGCGACATCGTGGACGAGGCCATCGGAAACTTCCGCTCAAACCTCGGCGTTATGCGTGCTTCCTTGCAGCACAGCAAGGAGGGCATGTGGGAAGTGATCAAGAAGTCCGGGGATCGGTACCGCGTGATGCTCGTCGATCTCATTGGCCCGTACCTGTCCTCGGTGCCGCTGGACCAGCGGCGCCTGCGGATCCTGTTCGCCTACCAGGCGCTCGCGGGGGTGCTGGTGCATGCGGTGCTCAACAACCCGGGGCCCCTGGCACTTGAGGACGACCAGATACGCGATGAGCTCGTTCGCCTGATGAAGGCCTATCTGATTGCTCCCTAGACAGAAGCGGCAGCCGCAACGCGGCTATCTTGCCATTTTTAGAATTAGAATTTGCATTCCAAATTATTTGGGATGCGAACATGAATCACAAAACCGGCAAATGGCCTGCCCTGGGAAGGGCCATGAAGGGCGCCCCCAACATCATCGTGTTTCTGACCGATGACGTCGGATATGGGGCATGCAGCACTTTCGGCGGCCCGATCGACACGCAGAACCTGGACAGCCTGGCGATGGGCGGGTTGCGATTCACCCAGTTCCATACCACCGCCATGTGCTCGCCAACACGCGCGGCGCTCCTCACGGGCCGCAACCCGCATCGGGTGGGCATGGGCAGGGTGACCGCCCGCCCCTCGAGTTACGACGGCTATACCAGCGTGATCCCAAAGTCCGCGGGAACCATGGCTGACGTGCTTCGGGCCAACGGCTATGCCACCGCCATGTTCGGGAAGGGTCACATCACGCCGGAATGGGAGATGAGCCCGTTGGGGCCATTCGACAGATGGCCGACCGGCATGGGATTCGATTACTTCTACGGATTCCTCGGTTTCGACACGAACATGTGGTCACCGGACCTAGTGGAGAACACGTCGCATGTGCGCCCTCCGGAGGGTGGCCGCCACTTCGATGGAATCATGGCGGACCGCACCATCGACTGGATCGCGCAGCAGAAGGCCGTCGCTGCGGATAAGCCATTCTTCATCTACTACGCGACCGGCACGGCGCACTCACCCCATCACGCGCCGCATGAATGGCTCCAGAAATACCGCGGCAGATTCGACGAGGGGTGGGATGCCATCCGTTCGCAGACCTTCGAGCGGCAGAAGGTCGCGGGACTGATCCCCAGGGACACTGTCCTCACGCCGCGGCCCGGCAACTTGCCTGCATGGACCTCCATCTCAGCCGATCACAGGACGCTCGCCGCCCGGCTGATGGAGGCATACGCTGCCGCGTTGGATCATTTCGACCACCAGGCGGGTCGCATCATCAATGCGCTGAAAGATTGGGACGAATTCGACAACACATTGATCCTGTTCATCCAGGGCGATAACGGTGGCAGCGCGGAAGGAGGATTCAATGGCCTGCTGTTCGAGCAATCCTGGGCGAACGGGTTCGAGGAGAAGCTCGAAGACCAGATCAAGATCATCGACAGGATCGGGGGGCCGGCTGCATACAACCATTTCCCCGCGGCCTGGGGATGGGCTATCAACAGCCCGTTCCAGTACTACAAGCAGGTGGCATCCCACTTTGGCGGTACGCGAAACGGCCTCGTGGTCTCATGGCCAGACCGACTGCGCGAGCGCGCGGAAGTCCGGACACAGTTCCACCACGTCGTCGACATTTTCCCGACGGTTCTCGATGCGGCCGGCATCGAGGCGCCCGCAGTGGTCAACGGCATCGCCCAGGACCCTGTGGACGGGGTGAGCATGCTCTACGCCTTCGACAGCACACAGGCAGCCTCCAATCGAAGAACCCAGGTCTTCGAATCGATGCAGAACTTCGGCATCTATCACGAAGGCTGGATGGCATGCACCACGCCCGAGAATGATCCATGGGAAAGCTTTGCACTCAGAAAAGCGAGCATTCCCGAGGGGCGGCGATGGGAACTCTATGAATTGCACAACGACTTCAGCCAGTCAATCGATCTGGCCGAGCAGCAGCCCCAAAAACTCCAGGCGCTCAAGGAGCTTTTCTGGAAGCTGGCGTCGGACGGAAAGATTCTCCCCATTCATCCACCCGGAGAAGCGGCCGCGGGACGACCCAGCCATGGCGCGGCGCGCAACTCGTTCCAATATCGCCGCCGCTTGCGGAATCTGCACTCCGACGCCGCACCGCACACCGTGGGCCGCTCCTTCCGCATCAGTTGCGAAGTGGTCGTCGGCCCCAACGGGGGGCATGGCGTGCTTGCCTCCCACGGCAGTTGCATCAATGGCTACGCCTTCTATCTCCTGGAGGGTGTCCCGGTCCTCTACTACAACGCCATCCATCCGGTAAGTTGCCGCATCGCGGGAGCCGCGCTTTCACCTGGCCGGCACCTACTGGTCGCGAAAGTCGATCTGGAAGAAAGAAGACCGGGCTCGGCTGCGTCACTGTCCATCGAAGCCGATGGACATGTCGTCGCAAGGGGGCGCATTGACAGGACCCTGAAGACATTCCTGAACCAGAATGGCTTCAACGTCGGAGGGGACGCCGTGAGTCCCGTGTCTCCCGACTACGGCCTCGATGACTGCGAGTTCGACGGCGAGCTCCCTCGCCTCCACGTCGACCTCGAATAGCCCCGGCGAACCAGGTGGCTACCACCCACAACACCCCGCTGCCGTACTTCTCCAGCTTGGCCGCGCCGATTCCGCTGATGCCTTGAAGGTCGCTGAGCGATTGCGGCGCCACTGCCGCCACCGTCCCCAGCGTCGCATCATGGAAAATGACATAGGCCGGGAGGTTGTGGCACGCGCCACTTCGGCGCGCCAAGCTTTCAGGGCCGCGAACCTCGCTTCGGCCGGTCCCGTCAATCCCGCTGCGACCGCCGGGGCCGCCTTGACTCCAGCCTTGCGACGCCGGGCGTCCGATCTTCTTTGTTCGTGGACAAAATATTCGCAAACAGACCTCTGCGCTCTGGGCGGCTAGGCAAATGCCTTGCTGCTGCCGACAGGAATGCGAATCCGCAAACGAGGCGCGATGCGTTTTCGCCAGAGGCCGCCAAAGTGTCAAAAGTTCCGAAGACTGAATCCCCAAGCCTTGCTTTTCCATTCAGCTGCGCACACAACGCTCGGCGGTAAGCATCATTTGACGGCTCGCCACCCACGCCAGCGTGTCGACTCTTGCATGCAGATCCCGAGCACGGCGATCGTCGACGCCGACGGGTACTGATCGATGTCATCGGCGCGTCACCGAGTGAAGCCCAAGATGCGCCCCGGCGATCCTGCCGGCCCGCTGAGGGAGAACACCCGATGACCCGCTCGCTGCTTCGACGCCTGCACAGCTCCGCCACGCAGCTGGGTGCGGGACTGGTCACCCTCGGCCTCGTCGCCTGCATCCAGCTGCCAGCCCACGCCGACCAGGGCGAGGCGAACGCGGCGTATGCGATCGGGCTCTGGGGCGACCTCCCCTACTCCCCAGTCCAGGAAGCCGTCGGATTGCCCAACCTGCTGGCCGACATGAACGCGCAGAAGCTCACGTTCACCGTGCATAACGGCGACCTCAAGCAGGGCTCGGGAAGCCTGTGCGACGACGGCCTCTACCACCGTGCCGTGGGCTGGTTCAATGCGCTGCAGGGCGCGGCCATGTTCACGCCGGGCGACAACGACTGGACCGATTGCGACCGGCCGGCCAACGGCGGTTTCAGCTCGCGCGAACGGCTCGACCGCGAGCGCCAGGTGTTCTTCTCTACGCCGCTCTCGATGGGCCGCGATCCGACCGTGCAGGAAGTCCAGACCGAAGTCCTGTGCCTCGGCCAGGCCGGCGCCGTGCCATGCGTCGAGAATCGACGCTGGAAAGTGGGTCGGGTCACCTACGTCACGCTGAACATCCCAGGCTCCTGCAACAACCTGTGCGACACGGCCCCGGACCCGGCGGAGTTCCAGGCACGCAATGCGGCGAACATCAAGTGGCTGCGCGAGTCCTTCGCGGCGGCGGCGCAAACCGGCTCGGTGGCGCTCATGATCATTGCCCAGGCCAACCCCGGCTGGGACAAGAGCGACCCCACGCGCGCGCCGCTGCGGGACCCGCTGACGCTGGAACAGACCGACGGAGCACCCGACGGCTACAAGGAATACCTTCTGGCCCTGCGCGAACACGTGATCGCGTTCCGGCGCCCGGTGGCGTACGTGCATGGCGATTCGCACTACTTCCGCATCGACAAGCCCTTCCTGGACGCCCGCGGCCGCCGTCTCGAGAACTTCACCCGCGTCGAGACTTTCGGCGACAACGCGGCCAACGGCAACAATGACGTCCAGTGGCTGAAGGTCGTGGTGGATCCGAAGAGCCGCGATGTCTTCTCTTACCAGCCGATGATCGTGCCCGGCAACCGCGAGGCGGTGCCGGCGCCCTAACCCGACTGCAGCTGCAAGGGGTGTTTGGTCTTGTAATCGTTGCTTCACCGTCGCACCTCAGAATGCATCCTGACAGCCGACAGGCGCTGGTAGAGGTTGCTTCGGTGCTCGCCCATACCGGGTGGTTCTTCGATGCCTGCGGCTGTCTCGCATCCCTGGTACCACGCTCACGATAGCGAGTGGCCAGTCAGAACAGCAGCCACAAGACCGACCTTGAACGTGTCGCCCTCCCTACGCTCTCTCGATTGCCGCTCAACGCGCTTCGTCACCCACGAGAAGGCGGCACATGCGGTTGGTACATCTGGGGTGGCGAACTGTCCGGCAACCCGAGGTTCTTTCAGCCGCTCCACGTAAGCCATCTCGGTTTACATGCCCCAGTCCTCCTGCCGTACCTCGCGCTGGCGCGCGGTTGGCGCGTGCTACTTGCCACTGGGCAGGCTGAGGTCTGGTATGACCCGGGGCTCTTGGCCGTTTAGACGGGCCGCTGGCCATGGCAACATGCGGCCATCACCGGTCCTTGGGCCGCGCCAATCGGGCGGCAGCTCAAGACTTGGGAGCTGTCATTCAGCGGCGCTGGGCCGACCACCGACTACCGACTCTTGGCAGTTCGCTGCCGATAAGATGCTGACCGTCAATGCTCGGCATGCGAGCGCTTCGCCGCGCTGGGCATCAAGCACACCGGTGGATGCGGCAGATCGTATCCTTTGCAGGTTCGTGCAGACAGCACGGGCTTGCAGCCGGTATCGAGACGGCCGACACTGGGTCAAGTCGCGCACGAAAGGCAACTTGGGCTCCTGTTTCCCAAGGAAATCAAGGAGCGCTTACGAACCGTCGTGAGGTCCTCGAATGTCAGACATCAGCTCGTGGCTCCAAGGTCTTGGCCTTGAGAGGTATTGCGAAGTCTTCGCCAGCAACGACATCGACGTGACGGTCGTGCCGGACCTGACCGAACAGGACCTTGAAAAGCTGGGGCTGTCGCTCGGCCACCGCCGCAAGCTCCTCGCCGCAGCGTCCAAGCTGCGGCAAGCCACCACCATGCCTGCCGGCCCCGTTGCGCCTGCTCCGGCCGCCAAGGAGGTCGAACGCCGCCAGGTCACCGTGGTGTTCACGGACCTGGTGGGCTCGACCGCGATCGCCAGCCAGCTCGACCCCGAGGACCTCGACCAGTTGTTGCGCAGGTATCGCGATGCCTGCGCCCGCGTGATTGAGAGCTTCGACGGCCACATCGCCCAATACCTGGGGGACGGCGTACTGGCCTACTTCGGCTATCCGCAGGCACAGGAACAGTCGACTGAGCGCGCGATCCGATCGGCACTCGAGATGGTGATGGCGGTCGCTCGTCTGCAGCGCCCCGATGGCCAGGCGCTGCAGGCCCGCGTCGGCGTCGCCACGGGCCTGGTCGTCGGGCACGCTGCCGGTGACGGACGCGAACAGACAGTGGTCGGCGATACGCCGAATTTGGCAGCCCGTCTGCAAGCGCTTGCCGAACCCGGCAGCGTGCTGGTGAGCCCGATGACACGGCAACTCAGTGGCGAATTCTTCGAGTACGTGTCCGCCGGCGAACACGCGCTGAAGGGCTTTGACAAGCCTGTCCCCGTCTGGAAGGTGGTGCGCGAACGCAGCGTGGAGAGTCGGTTCGCCGCGTCGCGCGGCAGACTTGCCGGGCCGATCGTTGCGCGAGAGCGGGAACAGGTCCTTCTTCTCGATTCATGGCAACGTGCGGTCCAGGGCAACGGCCACCTCGTGTTGCTCGGCGGCGATGCAGGAATGGGCAAGTCGCGGTTGGTCGAGGCGCTCGCCGAGCGAATACGCGACACGCCGCATCGGCTGCTGCGCTGCCATTGCTCTCCCTATCACAGCAACAGCGCGTTGTACCCGCTGACCCAGTTGCTGCGGCACGAAGCGGCGATTCAGACCGAGCGCGCAACAGAAGAGAACCTGGGCAAGCTCGAAGCCCTGCTGCCGCGCCTCGGCCGGACATCGCGCCGGGACCTGCTTTTGATCGCGGAGTTGCTCGACCTTCCCACGCCCGACCGCCTGTCGCCGATGGAGATGACCACGGCACAGCGCAACCTGGAAATACTCGCCATCCTCGAAGACTTCGTGCTCGCCACGCCCGACGATGTGCCGGTGCTGTTGTTGTTGGAGGACGCGCACTGGAGCGACCCCACGACACAAAGCCTGGTGGAACGGCTGCTGTCGCGCATCGGGTCGCGCAAGGTGCTCGCCCTTGTCAGCCACCGGCCCGAATTCCGCAAACCCTGGAGCGAGCACATGAACGCCACGGCCATTTCATGCAAGCCGCTGGGACACGACCAAAGTGCTGCCATAGCCCGCCGCGCCGCTGGAGATTGGCCGATCGATGAGGCGCTGATCCAGCAGATCGTGGAGCGCAGCGACGGCGTACCGTTGTATGTCGAAGAACTCACCAAGGCGGTGATCGACATGCAGGCTGCGCACGCCGTTGTCGTGCCTTCGACGCTGCAGGATTCCCTGATGTCCCGGCTGGATCGTCTGGGCGAAGCCGAGGACATTGCGCTGGTAGCCTCCGTGATCGGGCGCCATTTCTCCTACCCGCTCCTGGCGGCCATTGCCGGCGTGCAGGAGGCCACGCTGCGCGCGGGCTTGGATCGGCTGCTCGGTGCAGGCCTCGTATTCGCCACCGAGGACTCGCAACAGGATGGCTACAGCTTCAACCATTCTCTGGTGCAGGAGGCGGCGTACGAAAGCCTGTCGCGCAGCCGTCGCCAGGCCTTGCACCTGAGAATTGCCGAACTGCTGGCATCGCAGCAGGACACCTCGGCCGCCAGCGCGCCCGAGATTGTTGCCCACCATTTCGACCGCGCGGCGCAGGCAGAGCGATCGTGCGCGTATTGGATGCTTGCCGCGGAAAGGTCGGGGTGGCGCTCGGCCCATGCCGAGGCGATCGCCAACCTGAATGCCGCGCTTGCGCAAGCAGAACGAATCACCGACGCCGCGACGCGTGCGCGCTGCACGATCGAAGCAAAGCTCAAACTGGGTGCGACCTTCAACATCCAGTCCGGGCCGCTGAGCCATGACATGGCAGCGGTGCTGACGCAGGCCTATGCGCTGGCCAAGAAGGCCGACTCCGAACGGCAACTGTTCCAGGCGACATGGGGGCTGTACATCACCAAGGTCAACTCGCGCCAGTTCGACGATGCCCGCATCTTGGGCGATGAACTGACAGCGATCAGCCGCAAGCTCGGCGATGACGATCTGCAGATGGAAGGCCTGCATCACCGCTGGGGCATCTGGTACTTCACGGGCCAGACCGCGAAGATGCTGGAGGCGTCTCGTGAAGGCGTTCGCCGCTACGATGCGCAGCGCCACCACCGCCTGTCCCAGGTGTATGCGGGCCATGACCTGGGTGTCTGTGCCCATTGCTGCACTGCCATCGGGCTGGGCCTGGGGGGTCTGGCGCAAGATGCCGCCACCAGCCTCGACTCCGCGCTGGCGCTTGCGGAGTCGGTGCAGCATCCGCTCAGCCTGACGTTCGCACTGGGGGTGGGAAGCGTCGCCCTGCAACTGGCCGGCGACATCGAAGCCTGCCAGAACATGGCTGAGCGCGAGATGCAGGTGGCAATGAAGTACGACTTGCCGCTGCAGCGCGGGCTCGGGCAGTTCATGCTCGGCCTGGCGCGCGCACGGCAAGGGGACATCGCCGCCGGGCTGGTCATGATGGAGGCGAACTACGACACGGCGGTCAGGCACAGTTTCCTCGGCGTGTATCCGCATTTGGTCATGATCGAAGCGCTGAGGTGGGGCGGCCGCGGCAAGGAGGCGTTGGCGCTCGTCACGCGCACCTTCGACACGCTGATTTCGCCGGAAGTCGGCATCCATGTTCCGGAGATGTGGCGGCTGCGTGCAGAGCTTGCGCTGGCGGACTCGGCGGTGAACGCGGCACTCGCCGAAGGTTGGCTGCGTACCGCCGTGCGCATCGCCTCGGAGCAGGGTGCGACGGTCTACCAGACAAGAGCTGAGTCGGCGCTGGCTCAGTTGGTCGATTGAAGGCAAGTTGGTCCGCGCGATTGCAGGCGAGCGGCTTGCGAGGTCTGGAGCGATCACCTGATCGCCGGAGCAGCCGTGCCCGCACTGCATATCTGCCGTTGAGCGATCGAGGGCGACGGATCGCAAGGGGCATCAGCGCCACACCAAACCGTGGTGCCCGAACTCACCGCTACGCGCAGCGCATCTTTCAGGCCATCGGGGGTGATTGCGAGGAAGACCACGTTCGCTCCTGTTGTGATTTTGCGGCGATGGCTGAGTGGCTGGTTCTGGCCGCATTCTGCCGCACGTGCACCGGCGTCAGCAGTCCCAATGCCGTCCTTCGCAGCGGAGATGCTCGACGGGGCTTGCTGCAAATCAAGGCACGCGGCACAGTCACACGTTTACGTGTTCAGTCGCACCGAAGAGAAAATCAGATGCCAAAAGCCTACTGGGTAAGCGCGTATCGCGCGGTCAACGATTCCGACAAGCTTGCCGCGTATGCGAAGCTGGCCGGCCCGGCACTCACTGCCAACGGTGCACGCTTCCTGGCGCGTGGCGAACCGTCCAAGGTCTATGAACTCGGCCTGATGCAACGCACTGTACTGATTGAGTTTGACAGCGTTGAACAAGCAATCGCCGCGCACGACAGCCCGGCGTACCAGGCAGCACTGGCTGCGCTGGGCGACGGAGCCGACCGCGAGATTCGCATCATCGAAGGTGTTTGAGCGGCAGCTGCGGGACGCGCCCTCTTTCCCTCTTTAGTACCCGCGGACAAGACAAGCTCGCGCCAGTGCGCGATTGGGAGACAGGGAAGGAAGACGCGCAATGGGGGTGCTCAGAACGAAGGGCTGCTCTTGGCCGCATTCTGCCGTAGAGCGCTGGCCTCGATGCGAAGTCCGGATGTCCAAGTGCGAACGCCAGTGCTCTTGAAGCGACAAGTTGGTCTCGGGGCCGTTGTCAATCCTCGAACTTGGCCAGAAGGCCCATGGCGCCCTTGGGGGCTAGTGCGAGGCGCTAGTTATGCCTGCCACTACGGTCAGCATGTCGCGCATTGCTTGCCGGTCCCTGAGCGTAGCCAGCCCGATGCCGACAGCCAGTTCGTCGCCCTCGACTAGAGACCGGTAGGCAACGCCCGCCCGTCTTAAGCCAGTGAACGATTTGGGCAGTAGGGCCACACCACGTCCACTAGCCACTTCACCCAACAGAACGTGGTGGTCGGTCGGTTCCCTCAGCTTTGGCGGGGCAAAGCCATGGCGCGAGAAGACCTTCTGGCAGTGGTCGTAAAACGCGGGCTGCCGCGCGCGCTCGAACCAAAAGACCGATTCACGCGCCAGGTCCGCGAGACGAACCGCCTTGCGCTTCGCCAACTGATGGGAAGACTGCATCGCGACCACCATCGGCAGGCGGTCGAGTTCCAAGACATCCAACCCATGTGCATCTGTAGGGAGTGCTACGAACGCCGCATCCAATTTGCCGGCGCGAAGCTGGCGTACAAGCCTCGGCGAGGTATCGGAAAAGGTTGACACGGCCGTTCCGGGATGAGTTGCTTGCACTCGTTGTGCCAGCCCACGGAACCAGGTCGGCTCCACTGCGCTAGTCAGGCCTAGCCGAAGCGTGGCCGGCAAGCCCTGGGTCGCGAGCTCCGCTTCGGCCTCGCGAAGCAACTTCCCGATGCTGCGCGCATAGGGCAGCAGTCTGTGCCCAGCGTCGGTGAGGTTCACGCCCTTCGTGTTGCGATCGAACAGCCGTGTTCCCAACCGCTCCTCGAGTTCCCGAATCGCCCGGCTCAGCGGCGGCTGCGACAGGTGCAATGTCTCGGCCGCCTGACGAAAGCTCAGCGCATCCGCGACGGCAAGGAAGAACGCGAGTGAGCGGGAATCCAGGCGGGTTGACATATCAAAAAGGTATCACGAACTTGGTCATTCCGCATGCTGCAGGTCATCTCTACAGTGACCTACGTCGACTTCTTGGAGGACTTCATGACCCTTTCTCGCCACGTTGCAGCGGCCGGCCTCGCCGCCCTCGCCGCGGTATCTGCTATCGCCGGGCAGCCAGTGAAACCATGGAGCGCCGAATCCATACCAGGTACGTTTTCAGCGCCGACCGGCCTCGCGTATGACGCCAGCGGCAGCCTGTACGTGACCGAATGGTCGGCCCATCGGGTGACCCACATCGACAGGACTGGCGCAAGAAAGCTCGTAACCGACTTGGTCCGTTCGCCCTCGGGCATCGCAGTAGGGCGCGACGGCGTCGTCTACGTGTCGTCCTACTCGGACGGAGTGGTCCATCGCCTTTCCCCCGACGGCAGACCCCAGGTGTTTGTACGCGGTTTGCGCACTCCGGCAGGTCTCTCCATCGACAGGGATGGCAACCTGCTCATTGCCGACCGGGGCCTCAATCAGGTCTTGCGGGCAGACACATCTGGCACGACGCGAGTATTGGCGGATGGGCTTCCGACACCCGTCGGTGCAGTCGAGCTCGCTGATGGGACGCTGGTCATTTCGAACTTTGCCGGCAGCGTTGTCGAGGTTCGGCCCGACGGCACGCAGAGTGAGCTGACTAGAAAACTCGGTGCACCAGCGGTCGGCATCGTGGCGGATGGGGCCGACGCGGTACTGGTGTCCGACTATGCAGGCACTTCGGTATGGCGCGTGACCCGCAGCGGCTCAGCCTCGACAGTGATTCAAGACCTCCGAAGCCCTGTGGCCATGGCCCGGTCCGCCGACGGCTCGGAAGTCGCCGTGGGCAACTGGGGCGACGGCACTGTGCGGCGGTACCGCAAAGGAGATGGTCAATGAGCTCCGAACGTTACGAACGCGGTTCGCGCATGTTGACTGCCGTGGATGGCCCTGCGGGCCTGGCGGTGGTCGAAGGGCTCGCGAAGTCGTTCCCGGACTTCGCGCGCTATGTGCTTGAATTCCCGTTTGGCGACATCTACGCACGGAACGGGCTGGGCTTGCGTGAACGCGAACTGGCGACGGTGGCAGCGTTGTGCGCACTTGGCCATGCGTCGCCCCAACTGCGTGTGCACGTGCATGCTGCATTGCACGTCGGCTGCAAACCGGAGGAGGTGGTCGAGGTCGTGATGCAGATGGCGGTCTACGCGGGTTTTCCGGCGGCGCTGAACGGACTGTTCGTCGTGCGGGAGGTTTTCGCAGAGACAGGAATTCAGCTCCCACTGGCCTGAGGGCACACCGTCGGACGAACGACCGGTCCTGGGGTTATGGCCGACTGTAGCCGGTTGCGCCCCTCTGGCGCTTCGGGGCCGATCCGGACTTCCTGCGACTCACATTCGACCTCCGGGAAGCCGCCGTTAGAGAGCATCTACTTGGGTGGAGCAACGGCGACTCCGCGCAGCCCACCCCCTTGATCGCGGCCGCCACCAGGTTCGCTGACTTCGCCTCCTCGACGTATTTGGCGACGTACATGGCCGCGGCAGCATTGCGCCCCTTGGGCACGCCCATGCCGATCGGCTCGACGACGATCCGGCCGTCGAGAACTCGCGAGCCTGGCCGGCTCATCGCTCCGGCGAAGAGGGCCGTCTTGGTGGCGGCAATCACTTCGACCTTTCCGGTATCCAGCAAGGCTAAGTTTTCAGCAGGGCTATTGACTCGGACCAGCTCGGCGTGTTTCAAGGTCTTCGACAGGTGGAGCTCTGCGCCGGATTTTTCGAGCACTCCGATCCGGATCCCCGCCTTGTCCACGTCCGCGGCCGTGGCGACAGGGACACCGGCGCGGACGAGGTAACCCTGTTCGACTTCCATGTAAGGCGCTGAGAAATCCATCGCCGCCGCCCGCTCGGCATTGATTCCGGCCAGTGCGACGTCCCATTCGCCGGACTTCGCACCGCCGATCAGCGCGGGAGGGTTGGAATACACGACCGCTTGGAATGGCACGCCAACGCGGCGCGCGAGCTCCTTTCCGAGATCGACTGCAACGCCTTTGAGTTCGCCGGTCGCTGAATCCTTGGTCGCATAAATCGGCCCCAGGAGAAATGCGACTCGAAGCGTGCCCGTTGGTGCCACGGCGGCTCTCGTCTCCTGGTTCACTCCCCCCTGCATTCCCGCACAGCCGCCGATGCACAGCCCGACCACCGCTGCCCGTATCCAGTCACGTATTTGCATGGTGTGCTCCTCTGAAATCACGGTTCTCTGACGCAAGCCGCGCATCGCGGCGGGCAGCCGTCAAATCACATCATCCAGGACTCCAGTTTCCGAGAGCGGCCAGCCGCGACGGTCCGCTCCTGGCCGGAAGCAGGCATACGGTTAAGCGACAGCGTGCCCCCGGCCTGCAGCAAGTGACTCGGCACAGCGCTGGTCCCGTCCGACCTCCGACTACTTTCGATGTCCATGACGCGGCTCATCGTCATGTTCGCTGCTCTCGCCTCAGGCCGGCTAGGTCCGGGCCCCGACTGTTTGCGCATTTATTAGCTTGTTTGCGCATTTATTGACCTGTTCAGGCATTTATTGACCTAGAACAACTTCTTCAGGTGCACCCCAACCCCGGGAATACCCCCACAGAAAAACGCCGGATCTTGCCTACATTGCTTGTATGCAAGATTACTGATCTCTTGCATGCAACCAAACACGGAGATCCCCCATGCCCCGTTTCGCCAAATCGCTCTTCGGTCAGGTGGTCATCGCGCTGGTGCTCGGCGTGCTGGCGGGCCTGTTCTTTCCCGACTTCGCCGTCAAGCTCAAGCCGCTGGGCGACGGCTTCATCAAGCTGATCAAGATGATCATCCCGGTGCTGGTGTTCTGCGTGGTGGTGCACGGCATCGCCGGCGCAGGCGACCTGAAGCGCGTGGGCCGGGTCGGCGTCAAGTCGCTGATCTACTTCGAGGTGCTGACCACCATCGCGCTGGCCATGGGCCTGGTGCTGGCCTTCGTGTTCAAGCCCGGCGTGGGCATGAACGTGGACCCCGGCGCGCTCGACGCCGCGGCCATGAGCGCCTATGCCTCGAACGCCGACAAGCTCACCAGCGGCGGCACGGTCGACTTCCTCATGAAGCTGATCCCGACCACGGTGGTCAACGCCTTCGCCACCGGCGACGTGCTGCAGGTGCTGCTGTTCGCGGTGCTGTTCGGCTGCGCGCTGGCGCTCCTGGGCCCGCGCGGCAAGCCGGTCGGCGATTTCGTCGACACGCTCTCGCTGGTGCTGTTCAAGATCATGGGCATCATCATCAAGCTGGCACCGCTGGGCGTGCTGGGCGCCATCGCCTTCACGGTGGGCAAGTACGGCATCGGCTCGCTCAAGCAGCTGGGCATGCTGGTGGCGCTGTTCTACGCTTCCGTCATCGTCTTCGTGTTCGTGGTGCTGGGCTTCGTGATGCGGCTCTCGGGCTTCAGCCTCGTCAAGCTGCTGCGCTACCTGCGCGAGGAACTGACCATCGTGTTCGCTACCACCTCGTCGGACAGCGTGCTGCCGCAGATCATGGCCAAGCTGCGCCACATGGGCATCCGCGACTCGACCGTCGGCTTGGTGATCCCGACCGGCTACTCCTTCAACCTCGACGCCTTCTCGATCTACATCACGCTGGCGGCCGTGTTCATCGCGCAGGCGACCAACACGCCGGTCTCGATGACCGACCTCTTGACCATCCTGGCGATCGCGCTGGTCACATCCAAGGGCGCGCACGGCGTGCCGGGTTCAGCGATCGTGGTGCTGGCCGCCACGCTGCATGCGATTCCCGCCATCCCGGCCATCGGGCTGGTGCTGGTGCTCTCGGTCGACTGGTTCATGGGCATCGCACGCGCCCTGGGCAACCTGATCGGCAACTGTGTCGCCACCGTCGCGATCGCGGCCTGGGAAGGCGACATCGACCGCGAGCGCGCCCATGCGGTGCTGAACGGCACCCACTCGCCCGAGGACGAGCCGCTGGCAGAGCCCGACTCCCCGGTCGCCGCGGCGCACGCCGCCCACGCGGCACACGCGGCACACTAGGGCTCATTCACAAGCCCTCGCCATGACCGACGTCACGCCCACCACCATCGCCGAGCGCGTGGTCGAAGCCATCCTGGCGCAGAAGCTCGCGCCCGGCGAGCGCCTCGGCGAGCAGGACCTGGCGGAGAACTTCGGCGTCAGCCGCACCATGGTGCGCGAGGCGCTGATGCAGCTGCAGGCGCGCGGCTTCGTCGAGGTGCAGTCGCGCCGCGGCTGGTACGTGGTGCAGCCTTCGGCCGAAGAGGCGCGCGATGCCTTCGCCGCGCGCCGCATCGTCGAGGCCGGCATCCTGGCCGAGGCGGGACGGCCGCTCTCGAAGGTGATCCGCAAGCTGCGCGAGCACATCGCCGACGAGAAGCGCGCCATCGCCGGCGCGGATGCCGCGACGCGCGCCTTCCTCTTGGCCGACTTCCATGTCTGCCTGGCCGACCAGATGGGCCACCGCCTGCTGGTCGACGTGCTGCGCGACCTCACGGCCCGCACCACGCTCGCGGCCACGCTGTTCCAGTCGAAGCACGAGGCCGGGCAATCGTGCGCCGAGCATGCGGCGATCGTGGCCGCGCTGGAGGCCGGCGACACGAAGCGCGCGCGGCAGCTGATGCTCGACCACATCGGCAACGTCGAGCAGGCGCTGCAGGTCGAAGCCGAAGCCGCGCCGGGCGCCGACGAGCGCCTGCGCGCCACGCTGGCGCCGGTGGCGCTCCCAAGGGCGTCGCGCTGAGGGAGCGGCAAACCCGGTCGGCTACAGTAGCCGGCGTATGAATTCACCCCAACTCCAGCGCGGCGTCTTCCTGCTCCTGCTGGCGTCCGTCACGGCCGCCTTCCTCGCGATCCTGGCCCCCTTCTCCGGCGCGGTGCTCTGGGGCGTGGCGCTGGCCATCCTGTTCACGCCGCTCTACAAGCGGCTGCTCAGGAAGATGCCCACGCGGCGCAACCTCGCGGCGCTCGCCACGCTCACGATCTGCCTGGTGATCGTGATCATCCCGCTCTCGATGGTCACCGCCTCGCTGGTGCAGGAGGTGTCGCTGGTGGCGCAGAAGATCCGCTCGGGCGAGATCAACTTCGTGCGCTACCTGCAGCAGATCGCGGCCGCCTTGCCGCAATGGCTGCTCAACCTGCTGGATCGATTCGGCCTCGGCAACATCGAAGCGCTGCTGGCCAAGCTCTCGCAGGGCGCGGCCCAGGGCACCCAGCTGATCGCGACACAGGCGGTCAACATCGGGCAGAACACCTTCGAGTTCCTGGTCAGCTTCGCGGTCATGCTGTACCTGCTGTACTTCCTGCTGCGCGACGGCACCGAGCTGTCGAAGTCGGTGCGCGAGGCGCTGCCGCTGGCGCGGCCGCACACGCACTACCTGCTCAACAAGTTCACCACCGTGATCCGCGCCACCATCAAGGGCAACGTGGCGGTCGCGGCCGTGCAGGGCGCGCTGGGCGGCCTCGCGTTCTGGTTCCTGGACGTGCAGGGCGCGCTGCTGTGGGCCGTGCTGATGGCCTTTCTCTCGCTGCTGCCGGCGGTGGGCGCGGCGCTGATCTGGCTGCCCGTGGCGCTCTACTTCCTGGCCACCGGCGAGATCTGGCAGGGCGTGTTCCTGATCGTCTTCGGCGTGGTCGTGATCGGGCTGGTTGACAACATCCTGCGGCCGCTCCTGGTCGGCAAGGACACCCAGATGCCCGACTACATCGTGCTGCTCTCCACCATCGGCGGCATGGCACTCTTCGGCATCAACGGCTTCGTGATCGGGCCGGTGATCGCCGCGCTGTTCCTGGCCGCCTGGGACCTGTTCTCCTCGTCGAACGAGGAGCAGGACGAGCCGCCGACCTGAATCCGGACGCGCTTCGCCCGCCGCTCGCGCATTTGGCGCGCGCATTTTGCATTCCGTCGCATGGCGCTGGGCAGCAGCCGGCGGCCGCGCGATCTTCGGGCCTCCACTTCCGACGAGGCCCTCATGAATCCTTCTGCTCCCCTGCCCCGCCGCGGCACGCGCGCCCTGTGCGCCGCCGCCCTGCTCGCCCCACTGGGCGCGCTCGCCGCCGACCTGACCCTGAGCGTCGTGGACGGTCCGGCGACCGAAGCCACGCTCTATGTCGCGCTCTTCGACAGCGCCGAAGGCTACGCCGGCAACAAGGCGCTGGCGGCCCAGACCGTGCCGCTGCGCGCCGGCGCGGCCCGGCTCGCTTTCCCTGGCCTGGCGCCCGGACGCTATGCGCTGCGAGTGTTCGCGGACGAGAACGGAAACGGCAAGCTCGACACCAACCCCATGGGCATGCCGACCGAACGCTACGGCTTCTCGAACGACGCCAAGGGCAACCGCGCTGCGCCGGGCTTCGATGCCGCGTCGTTCAGCGTCGATGCCGATCTCAAGACCGTCATCCACCTGCGCTGAGGCGGAGATGCTAAGACGCGAACTCCTGCGCCTGCTCGCATCGGCCGGCGCCACTCCCCTGCTGACCTCTATCGTGCATGCCGGCACCGACAGCTGGCAAGCCGACTTCGAAGCCTCCGATGCGCCCTGGAAGATCGGCTTCGCCACGCCACCGGCCGACCTGCCGCTCGCCCGCACCGCGGTGCGCGGCCGCTTCCCCGACGCGGTCGCGGGCACGCTCTTTCGCATCGGTCCGACGGGCCACGACCTGGGCGGTGAGCGCTACCACCACTGGTTCGACGGCGACGGCATGGTGCATCGCTTCGTCATCGAAGGCACGCAGGTCCATCACCAGGGCCGCTACGTCCAGACGCCCAAGCGCGTGGCCGAAGTGCGCGCCGGCCGCCGGCTGACCGAGGCCTTCGGCACGATCCCGCCGGGCGTCGAGCCACCGGCCTCGGCCGACAGCATCAATGTCGCCAACACCAGCGTGCTGCCGCTCGCGGGCGAAGTGCTCGCGCTGTGGGAAGGCGGATCGGCCACGTGCGTCGACGCACGCACGCTCGACACACTGGGCCTGAAGACCTGGCGCCCCGACCTCGCCGGCATGCCCTTCTCGGCCCATCCCAGGGTGGACCCGGACGGCACGATCTGGAACTTCGGCGTCGGCTCCGGCCAAGGGCTGCTGGCGCTCTACGAGATCGCACCCGACGGCGCGCTGCGCCGCGCGGCCGTGGTGCCGGTGGGCGAGCTGCCGATGATCCACGACTTCGCCGTCACCGAGCAGCACCTGGTCTTCCTGATGCCGCCGCTGGTCTACGACGTCAAGCGCAAGGAGGCCGGTGCGAACTTTCTCGATGCGCACGTGTGGCGCCCGGAGCTGGGCATGCGCGCGCTGGTGGTCGACAAGAAGAATTGGGACCGGCGCCAGCTGCTCACGCTGCCGGCGGGTTTTCTGTTCCACGTCGGCAATGCGTGGGAAGAGAACACGCCGCGCGGCACGCGGATCCACATCGACTACGTGCGCTCGGAGAACGCCAGCTCGGTGTTCACCACCAACCGCGAGCTGATGCGCGCTCGCCGCGTGAAGAGCACCGATGCGTACCTGACCGTGGCCACGCTGAATCTCGCCACCGGACAGGCCACGCAAGAGGCGCTGCCGCTGGACGCCGAGTTCCCGCGCATCGACCCGCGCCGCGTCGGCCTGCGCCATCGCAGCGTGGTGCATGCGACGCAGGGCAGGCGCGAGCAGCCCGGCTTCGGCGCCGTCGCGCGCACCGATGTCGAAACCGGCCGCAGCCAGCGCTTCGCCTACGGCCCGCAAGCGATGGTGGAGGAACACCTGTTCGTGCCCGACGGCACAGGCCCGGGCTGGATCCTCGGCACCGTGCTCGACGTCGCGCAGAAGCGAACGCTGTTGTCGTGCTTTGCGGCCGATCGGCTGGCTGCCGGGCCGGTGGCGCAGGCGACGCTGCCCTATGCGTTGCCGCTAGGCTTGCACGGAGCTTTCGTGCCGGCCTGAAGGAAGGCGGGACCCATCATCTGCCGATACCAGGCATGGAAGTGCCACATGCCGTCCTCCAAAGGCGACTGGTAGGGCCCCACCTCCGAGACGCCGCGCTCGAGCAGCGCGCGGCGGCCCGCGTCCATGCGCTCGCCGATCTCGTCGTCTTCCCTGGCGGTTTCCATGTAGGCGGCGCGTTGCGCCTCGACGAACTCGCGTTCGAAGGCAGCGATCTCCTCCGGGTAGTAGAACTCGACGACATTGACCGTGTCCTGCGGCCCCTTCGGATAGAGCGTCGACAGCACCAGCACGTGCGGATAGAGCTCGATCATGTGGGTCGGGAAATAGGTCACCCACACGGCGCCGAAATCGGGCGCGGCGCCGGTGCGATAGTCCAGCAGGCGCTCGTGCCAGGTGCGATAGACCTCCGTGCCGGGCTGGCTCAGCGATTGATGCACGCCGACGCGCTGCATGCTGTACCAGTCGGCGAAATCCCAGTGCAGCTCGCTGCAGCTGACGAAAGCGCCCAGGCCCGGGTGGAAAGGCGCGACGTGGTAGTCCTCCAGGTACACCTCGATGAAGGTCTTCCAGTTGTAGTTGCACTGATGAACCTCGACATGGTCGAGCACGTAGTCCGAGAAGTCGAACTCGGGCCGCGCGAACAGCGCCGCCATGTCCTGCGCCGGATCGCGTGCGCCTTCGAACAGCAGGCCCTGGCAGTTGCGCAAGCCGAAGCGCTGCAGGTTCTTGCAGGGTTTGGGCTCGAACTGCGGCGCGCCCAGCAGCTCGCCGCGGTCGTCGTAGGTCCATCGGTGCAGCGGGCAGACGATGTGGCCGCCGGTCGCGCCCAGGTTGCCGCTGGGGTTGGCGAGCCCGCGCACGTCGCCGGTCTCGCCGCCGAGGATCAGCGCCTGCCGGTGCCGGCAGACGTTGGACATCAGCGTCACCCCCTCGGCGTTGCGCACCAGCACGCGGCCGCCGCCCTCCTGCGCGAGCCGGCGCCAGTCGCCGACCTGCGGGACGGTCTTCTCGTGCCCGACATAGCGGGCCGATCGATCGAAGATCAGTTCCTGCTCGCGTGCGAACAGGGCTGGGTCGAAGTAGGCATCGACGGGCAGCTGCGTGGACGCCGGCAGAACATGCGTGAGGCGTGCGACATCGTTCATCGGAATCTCCAAGGCGTGACGGGATGCACCGGGCCTTTGCCGGCGGCGGCGCATCGCGGGAATGGATCAGGAATCGGCCAGCAGGCGGGCGATTCGCGTGTCGAGCGGGAGCTTGGGACAGGTGCTGCACTGCTCGCCGTCGCGGCGGCGGAAGTGGTGGCAGCACACCTTGCGGTCGAGCGCAAGCGCGGGCGTGCCGTCGCGCGCCCGGTAGGCGAAGAAACCGCAGCCGCCGGCGATGCCGAGGCGCGCAAGCCAGGCCGCGCCGAGTGCGGCGAGCTCGCTGTCGCTGCAGGCCGGCGCGTGGCGATGCACCAGCAGCAAGGCGCCGAGCACGCATTCGGCCCGCAGGCGATCGGCCGCGCGCGCATGCAGCGCCACCGAGGGTGCCAGCGCCGCGCGCATCGAATCGCAGAACACGCGCAGCTCGGCGGCCGCGGCATCCATGCGCGCCGATGCGCTCCCTGTGACCGGCGCATGGACGGGCAGCTGGAAGCCGCGCGGAAAACCCTCGGCCACCGGCTGCGCGAGACCGGCGAGCCGCGGCACGTGCGTGTCCAGGTGCGCGGCGATCACGCTCAGATAGACCGGCTGCCAGATCGCCAGCCCCCAGCAGCGCAGCGCCCGGTAGTGCGCGCCGGCCTCCGGATAGGCCTCGGCCCAGTGGCGGCACAGCGCGCGCAGGCTTGTCTGGTCGGCTTCGCGCAGCGCGCCGGGCAAGGCTTCACAGCCCTGCGTGCCGCACAGCCCGGGAACGATGCGCTGCGCCAGCCGCAGCATGCGGGCGAGATCCGGATCGGGCCGCGCGGCCGGCATCGCGCCGGCAACGACGGAACCGCTCACTCTCGCCTGCATGCCGAGGGTCACGCCACGCTTTCCGCCAGCGCGGCCGATGACGCCTGCGCCGCCGGGCGGCGGCGGAACTTGGCGATGGGGTTCGCGAGGTTGCCCGCCATCTTCAGGCTGGAGGCCGGGTCGGACAGGTTCACCATCTGCACGTTGTTGCCGAGCTGCAGGCGGTTCAGGCAGGAATGCAGGAACTCGGGCACGAACATGTCGTAGTGCGCGTACTTGGCGGCGCGCTCCGGGTGCGCATCCTGGTAGTCGTGCACGCAGTCGGCCACGGCGCGCCAGAACTCGTCTTCGCTGCAGCAGTCGTTTTCCACCAGCACCTGGTTGATATGGCGCAGCACGCCGTCGAACACGTCGATGAAGATGCCGAGCAGCTTGAAATGGTCCGGCACATCCACCGCGATGCGATCGACGCGCTCCGGCAGGCCTGCCTTGGCCGCGATGTCGAGGATGGCGCATTCCTCGGCGATGTCCTTCATGATGGCACGCACCGGCACGTGGCCGGAGAGCACCAGGATCAGGTTCTCGCCGTGCGGCATGAAGGTCAGGTCGTGCGCATAGAAGCAATGCAGCAGCGGCGTCAGGTAGGCCTGCAGATAGAGGCCCAGCCAGGCCACGGTGGGGAGGCCGGAGCGGCGAATCAGCTCGGGCAGCAGCGCATGGCCGTCCTTGTCGACATGCAGCAGCGCGGCCATGGTCATCAGGCGCTCGCCCGGCCGCAGCAGCGGCAGCGGGCTCTCGCGCCACAGCGCCGAGAACATCTTCTTGTAGGGCGTATCGAGCGGGATCGCGGCCTCGTAGTAGTGGTTGCGGAAGCCCATCGAGGCGACCTCCTGCAGGATGGTGAATCCGTTCGCGCGCAGGAACTCGTCGTCCGTCACCAGCTTCTTGATGAACTCGTTGATGGCCGGCGTGCCCGACATGTAGTAAGGCGAGAGGCCGCGCATGAAGCCCATGTTCAGGATCGACAGCGAGGTCTTCACATAGCGCTTGGAACGGTCGCTGGTGTTGAAGAAGGTGCGGATCGACTGCTGGGCGATGTAGCGGTCGTCGCCGTAGTCCAGGCAGATGATCTTGCGCCGCGCCACGTAGCCGGCGAAGGCGATCGACAGCTTGTTGAACCACTGCCACGGATGCGCGGGCATCAGGTAGTAGTCGGCCGGGTCGACCTCCAGTTCGTGCAGCCGGGCGGTGAAGCGCCCGACCGTCTCGGCACCCAGTTCCTCGGCCAGCAGCTGCTCGTAGCTCAGCGTGGAGATGCTGGCGAAGGCGGCGTTGTCCTTGTGCACGGCCAGCCAGATCACGCGGATGTCGGAGCCGGCCTCCGGCGCATAGGCGCGGTAGTCGACCGCATTGAAGCCCAGCCGCCCGTTGTTGGCGACGAAGCCCGGGTGACCTTCGGTCATGCCGACCTCGATGGTCTGGAAGTCCGCGGCGTCGGCGAGCTCGGCGCTGCTGGGCGCATCGGCCTTCATGCGCTTGAAGGCGCTGCCGAACAGCGTGCTGCTGATCTCGTCGAGGTAGATCGGCAGCAGGTCCTCGCGGATACCCAGGCGCTGGCGGCATTCGATGATGAACTGCAACGCATCGAGCGGCTCGTCGACGTCGCCCACCAGCTTGCGGATCGACTCCGGCTTGATATGCCAATGGCGCAGTGCCAGGCATTGCGCCTCGAACAGATAGCGCACGGCGCCGTCGTCCGACAGCAGCTCGTAGAGCGCGAAGCCGCCGGTGGTCGGCTTCAGCTGCTCCGGCTCGACGATCAGCTCGTGCGCGTATTCGGCGATCGCCTTGCGCAGCAGCAGGCGATTGGCCTGGGCCCACACCTCCGGCGTCAGGTGTGCGGCGGCCTCGGCCGGGCGTTGCGAGAGTTGGTTCACGAGGGTGAGGTTCATGGATGGATTTCCTCCAGGGTGGCGGCCGTGGCCTGTTCAAAATCTCGCCGGGTGCAGAAGGCGAGGCTGGCGATCTTCTCGGTGAAGACAACGTCGCGGTCGTAGACGAAGCCTGCCGACCGGTTCAGTGCGTGGATCTTTTGGTTGGTGGCGTCCGGCTCCACCACGATGCGCTCGGCGCCCAGGTGGGCGAACATGAAGCGCATCAGCGCGTGGAAAGCGGCGCGCGTGAAGCCGCGAATGCGCACATCCGACGGCCCGACGAAGATGTGCATGCCCAGGTCGCCGGGCCGCACCTCGTAGAAGCTGCGGATGCGGTCGTGCGCGGGGTCGTAGCATTCGGCCAGGAAGGCGGGCCGGCCCTCGTGCAGGCCGATGTAGGCGGTGGCGGTGCCGGAATCCATCAAGGCCTGGTAGGCCTCGCGGACTTCGTCTTCGGTCTTGTCCTGCATCAACCAGAAGGCGGCGCGTTCCTGCGTGAACCAGCGGTGCAGCATCGGCACGTCCTGCGGAATGCGCAGCGCTCGGAACACGAAGCCCTCCGCATCGCGGTACGACGCCAGCGCGGCCTGGGCGCGGCGGTGGACGCTGTCAATTCGCATGGGCCGGCACCTCCAGCTTGGCCACATGATCGGCGCTGGGCACGTTGAGGATCAGGCGATCCAGCAGCGCGGTCAGCACGAAGCCACCCGCCGCCAGCAGGAAGGGCAGGTGCAGCCCGTAGCGATCGACGATGGCGCCGGCCGCGAACGAGGCCAGCAGCACCCCCAGGTTCTGGAAGAAGTTGGTGATGCTGTAGTCGTGCGCATAGCGCTCAGGCGTCGACAGGCGAAACAGGTTGACTTCGAGCTTGACGATGATCTGGAACAGCGCCCAGCCGTACAGCACGCGCCCCAGCACGATCCACACCGGGTCCGGCGCGGCATGCAGCAGCAGGCCGACCATGCCCAGCAGCAGGTTGCCCACGGTGTGGTCGGGCAGCCGGCCTCCGCGCGCGCGGATGCGGGCATGCAGGCGCAGCGCGACGATGGCGACCACGCCGGGGATGGCGAAGGCCATGCCGGAGATCAGCTCGCTGTCGTAGCCGGTCGTCTTCTGCCAGTAGACCGAGAAGAAGGGGCGGATCAGGTAGGCGCTGAAGTCGAACAGCAGCATCACCAGCGCCAGCCGCAGGATCGGCAGCCGGGCACGCCAGTCGAAGCGGCGCGGCGCGGCAGCAGCGGCGGCGGCCGCCTGCGCATGCTCGCCGCTGTTGACGCGCACGATCTTGCCGCTCCGGATCAGGTACATGCAGACCGCCATCTGGAAGAAGTCGCCGGCGGCCATCGCATAGATGCTGGCGCGCGGCCCCCAGGCCTCCAGCACCAGGCCGCCCACCACGGCGCCGAAGATGGCGCCGAAGTGCACCACCACCGACAGCACGCCGATGGTGGCCGCGTGCTCGTCCTTGGGCGTGAGGCGCATCATGTACGGGTACATCAGCAGGTAGCTGCTCTTGCACATGAACATCAGCATCGACAGCATCCAGTACGTCTCGACGTCGGGCGCCCAGTCGCAGAGCAGGCTGAAAGTGCCGGCGGCGAACTGCGTGTAGACCAGCAGGTACAGAGGCTCGACGCGGCGCGCCACGCGCGCCCAGATCGGCAGCGTGCACATCACGGCGATCGAGATGGCCGCCACGTAGGCGCCCACGTGGACCGCGCTGTCCAGCCCGTAGCGTTCACTGAAGAACTGCGGATAGAAGGGAATCAGGATGGCGTCGCTGATGACGGCCAGCACCGTCATCGCGATGATGTGAAATCTGAGGCTCATGGTGTTCCGCTTCAGAGCCTGACGAAGTCCGCGCTCGCGGGAATCGAAAAATCCTGGATCGCGATGCGCCGCTCGATGCGGTAGTGCTCCACGCCCGTCAGCTCGCGCAGGATGAGCGAGTTGCGCCAGCAGCTCATGCCGAGGTCCTGGTTGGTCATGCCGTGGGTGTGCTGGCCGGCGTTCTGCACGAAGATCTCGTTGCCGTTGAAGTCCGCCGCGTAGTTGCGCGCCAGCCGGTAACGGCCCTTCTCGTCCCAGCGCAGGCGATGGCGGATGCCCTCGATGAAGGGCGGGATGTTCTCGCGGTAGCCGGTGGCGAAGACCAGGCCCTCGGTGCGGTGCGCATAGCGCGCCTCGCAATCGAGCTGGCGGAATTCGATCTCGTAGCTGCCGCCGGCGGCGTCGTAGCGGCAGTCCTGCAGCTCGCAGTTGGTGATGAGGTGCGTGCGGAGCCGCCCGCGCGTGCGGCGGTCGTCGAGCAGGTCGTAGATCTGGTTGATCAGGCTGGCGTTGACGCCCTTGTAGAGGCTGTCCTGCGTGCGGACGATGCGCTCCTTCTTCTCTTCGTCGAGGTTGTAGAAGTAGTCGATGTAGTCCGGCGAGAACATCTCCAGCGTGAGCTTGGTGGTCTCCATCTGGAAGAAGCGCGGCGAGCGCGTGATCCAGGTCAGGCTGTAGTCGTGCGCCTCGGCTTCCTTGAGCAGGTCGTGATAGACCTCGGCCGCGCTCTGGCCGCTGCCGACGATGGTGATGGAGCGCTTCTGCTGCAGCTGCGCCTTGCTCTCGATGTAGTCGGCGGTGTGCAGATAGCGGTGCTCGCTCGGCTTGCAGCAGGCGGGGAACAGCGGCTTGGAACCCACGCCCAGCACCAGCTTGCGGCCGCGCAGGACGAAAGGCTCGCGCTTCGGCCCGCGCACGCCGGTCACGACATAGCAGTTGCGCTCGGCGTCGTGGACGACTTCCTGCACCTCGTACTCGAAGCGCACGTTGCTCAACTGCGCCGCGGCCCATCGGCAGTAGCGGTTGTACTCGGCGCGCGTCAGGTAGAAGCTCTCGCGGAAGTAGTACGAGTAGATCTTGCCCTCTTCCTTGCAGTAGTTGAGGAAGCTGAAGCGGCTCTTCGGGTCCGCCAGGCTCACCAGGTCGGCCAGAAAGGGGTTCTGCAGCGTGGTGTTGTCGATCAGCATCCCCGGATGCCAGCTGAACTCCGAGTTGCGCTCGAGGAAGATGCCGTTCAGATCGGCAATGGGCTGCGCCAGGCAGGCCAGGCTCAGATTGAAGGGCCCGAGCCCGATTCCGATGAATTCATGAATGTCTTGTCTCATTGCACGCCATCTCCTTGTTTCCCCTACCACTGGTAGGTGAAGGTTGCAGTCACGTTGCGGGTGTCGCCCCAGTAGCAGTAGTCCTGGTTCATGCACGACGCCACATACGACTTGTTGAAAAGGTTGTTCGCGGCCAGGCGCAGGTTGGAGCCCTTGAGCGACGGGTTCAGGCGACCGAGATCGATGCGCAGCATCAGGTCCACCAGCAGGTACGAGGGCACCTTGAAGCTGTTGGCGTTGTCGACCCAGCTGGTGCCCACATAGCGCACGCCGCCGCCCACCGTGTAGCCCGGCGCGAAGCTCCAGTCGCCCCACACCGAAGCCATGTGGCGCGGCGCCTGGTAGGGCGTCTTGCCCGTGAAGCCGTCCGGCGACTCGATGTACTTCATGTCGGTGTAGGTGTAGGTCGCCAGCACCGACAGGTCGCGCGTCAGCTGCGAGCGCGCTTCCAGCTCCAGTCCGCGCGAGCGCACCTTGCCGGCAGCCTCGAAGTAGGCGGCGCCCACCGGGCGCGTGGCGACGTTCTTCTGCTCCAGGTCGTACACGGCCACCGAGAGCAGCGTGTTCGAATCCTTGGGCTGCCAGCGGACGCCGGCCTCCACCTGCTCGGTTTCGGCCGGCGGCAGGATGTTGCCCTGCCGGTCGTTGCGCAGGCTCGGATTGAAGCCGTCCGAATAGCCGACGTAGGGCGCGACGCCGTTGTCGAACAGGTAGACGGCGCCAACGCGCTTGGTGAACTTGGAGCCGCTCCATTGCGCCGGGGCGCCGGCGCCCATCTGGTTCGACGCCTTCGCCCGGTCCTCGCGGCCGCCCAGCGTGAGGCGCCAGCGGCCCAGTGCCATCTGGTCCTGCAGGTAGAAGCCGGTCTGCTCGAAGCGGCGGTCGATCGGGAAGCTCGTCACGTCGCTCAGGCCGGGGAAGCCATAGACGGGGGCGAACACGTTGATCGGCAACGCGCCTCCCGACTCCCAACTGCCGTCGACCTGGCGCTTCTGGTAGTCCAGGCCCGCGAGCAGCGTGTGCTCGACCGCGCCCGTCTGGAAGCGGCCTTCGAGCTGGTTGTCGATCGTGTGGCCGCGCGTCGATTCGCGGGCGCCGGAGTAGAAGCGCGTCAACTCGTCGGCGCTCGCCCAGCCGTAGCCGTAGACCTGGCGCAGCGTGGTGTCCGCCGTGACGTAGCGGAAGTTCTGCCGGAACTTCAGCTGCTCGCTGAAAGCATGCTCGAACTGGTAGCCGACGAAACGCTGGGTGCGATGGTATTTCTCGATGCTCGGATCGCCATCGAAGAAGTAGCGCGAGATCCGGCGGCCGTTGTGGTGGGCGTTGATGCTGCCGTCCGCCGGCACGCCGCTGTGGTAGCTGCCATCCGGATCGTCCTGGAGGTAGGCCTGCAGCAAGAGGCGCGTGTCCTTCGAGGGTTTGATCAAGAGCGAAGGCGCGATGGCGCGCCGCTCCTCCTTCACGTGGTCGAACTGCGAGTCCAGCTTGCGCGCCAGCGCCGTCACGCGAAACGCAGCCACGCCGTTGGAATCGACAGGCCCCGTGACGTCGACCGCACCCTCCAGGCGATTGCGGTTGCCGACGGTGAGCTGGACTTCGCGGTGGGGCTCGAATTGCGGCGTCATGCTGGTCAGGGCCACCACACCGCCCGGCGACGCACGCCCGTAGAGCACCGAGGCCGGCCCGCGCACGACGTCGATGCGCTCCAGGAAATAGGGGTCGACCTGCATCGAGGTGTAGCTGCCCTGATCGCTCAGCATGCGCAGCCCGTCGAGCAGGGTGCTGTCGACGCTGCTGTCCTTGAAGCCGCGCAGGGCCACGTAGTCGTAGCGGTTGGAGGAGCCCACGAGGCCGGTGAAGGCGCCCGGCGTGTAGTTGAGCGCCTCGTTGATGGCGCGCGGCTTCTGGTCTTCCAGCTGCTGCTTGGTCACCACGGAGATGGACTGCGGCGTCTCGATGATGGGCGTATCGGTCTTGGAGCCCGAAGCGCTGCGCCTGGCGACGTAGCCGTTCACGCCGGTGGCGCTGTCCTGCTCCGCGTTGGCGCTGACCGTCACCACCGGCAAGCCCGCGGCATCCGATGTCGGCGGCGCTGCCTTGACGACCACGGCATTGCCGTCGACAGACGCCGTCAGCCCGCTGCCGGCCAGCACGCGGTCCAGCGCCTGCCGGGGCGTCAGCCGGCCCGAGACGGCCGGCGCCGTCTTGCCCGCCACCAGCGCGGGCGGCACCATCAGTTCAAGCCCGGTCTGGCGCGCCACGTCGTTGAGCGCCTGCGCCAGCGGCTGCGCCGCGATGCTGATCGGCACCGGGGTGGAGGCTTGGCTGTGCGCGGCGGTAGCGGCAAAGACGAATGCCGCGAACAGAGCCAGCGGCGCGGCGTGGAAGCGGGGGCGGGGGCGGGGCATGCGTTCGTTTACGGGAAAGGTAAATAAGAATCCTTCCCATGTAGACGCACCGGCTTTGCGAAACCCCAGGTGGGCCGCAAAGTTTTTTTCGCTTCGCGATTACTTGGCCGAAACGATCTCCGTCATGCCGTCGTGCTCGCGCAGCCGCACCGGCAGCACCTGCGGCAGTGCGCGCGAGAAGTTGTCGAGCCGGCGCGGATCGAAAGTGCCGGTGACCCGCAGCGCAGCCACAGCCGGGTCGCGCACGATCAGCTTCGCGGGGCCATAGCGCTCGAATTCGGCCAGCGCCTGCGCCACCGACGCGTTGTCGAAGCTCACGCGGCTGTCGCGCCAGGGGGCGATGCCGGCGGCCGGCACGGCAGTCACAGCGCCGAGCCGGCCTGCCGCATCGCTGACGATCTGCTGGCCGCCCCTCAGTTCTACGGCGGCGCCATCGCCGGCCACGCGCACGCGGCCCTCCTCCACCGCCACGCGCACGTTCTGGTTGCCCGCGATGCCGGGTGTGTGGCGCACCGAGAAACGGGTGCCGACGACCGTGATGCGCAGCGGCCCCGCCCACACGTCGAAAGGACGCGAGGGATCGGACTTGACCTGAAGCTCGGTCTGGCCCTCGGGCAAACGCAGCTCGCGGCGCCGGCGATGGAAGATCACCTCGGCACGGCTCGCGGTGTCGAGCCGCAGGTGGGTGGCGTCAGGCAATGTCAGCTCGAGCTGCTGGCCGCGCGCGGTGGCAAAGCTCTGGGCGAACACCGGCTGCTGCCAGTGGTTCCAGGCCAGGTAGCCGCCGCAGCACACCACGAGCGCCGCTGCGGCGACGGCCCCTTGCGGCGCCAGGGCAGTCAGCTGGTGCCACCAGGCGCGGCGATGCGATCGCGCCTGCGCCGCGGCCTTGTCCCCGGCCAGCTTCTTCCGCAGGCTGCGCACGCCCTCCGCCGGCAGCGCATCGAGCGCATCCCAGTCGCGCTGCCAGCGCGCGAAGGCCTTGCCGTGGGCCTCATCCGCAGCCAGCCAGGCCTGGAGCGCGGCTTCGTCGGCGGCACCGAAGCCCCCGCCCCTTTGGCGCACGAGCCAATCCAGAGCCGTGCTCTCGGGCTCTGGGGATGACGCGGCTGGCGGTTCGGCTGGCGGCTGTGTGGTCATGGCGCAGTATTCGGCTCCTTCATGTAGACGCACGAGCGGCCTGAAACCCTATGCCGTGCCATCGAGCGCGTTCTTGCAGCGCCGGCAGGCCTGCATGGCCAGTTGAATGTGCTGCTCGACCATCTTGCGCGAAATGCCCATGCGCTCGGCCACCTCTACATGCGGCAGGCCGTCGAACTTGTGCAGGATGAAAGCCTCGCGGCAGCGCAGCGGCAGCGCGTCGATGGTGGCGAGCATGGCGCTCACCGCCTGGCCCGAGGCGGCGGCCATGTCGGGCTCGAAGGCCCGCGGCGCGGCCAGTTCGTCGAGATCGAGGGCGGCCTCCTCGGCATCCGGCTGCAGCGCCTCGCCGCGCACTTCGCTGCGGCGGTACTGGTCGATCTGCAGGTTGCGCGCCGTGCGATAGAGCAGCGCGCGCGGCTCGGGCACCGCCTGGCCCGAGCGCTGCACCGCGAGGACGCGCGCATAGCTTTCCTGCACCAGATCGGCCGCGGCATCGCGGCTGCGCGCCGTGCGGGAGCAGAAATTCAGCAGTTCCTGGTAGTAGCGCTCGAGCACAAATCGACTTTGGCAATGGAGAGCAAATGAGAGTCATTCTCATTATGGACGATCCGTATGACCGATCCGCGAAGGGCCTGCAGGCCTCAGCGCTGCCTCACGCGTCGCGAATGCGCAGGCGATGCATTCGCCGCCTCGACTCTTTGCCTCTCGGCCTCTTTCCTGAAGTCCCCCGTGCTCATGCCGAAGCGACGCCTGAAAAGCTTGCCGGCATAGCTTGCGTCTCGCACGCCGATTTCGTCGGCCAGCGCGGCAAGACTGCTATCGGCGTTGAGCAAGCGCCAGCGAAGGTGCTGCAGCCGCATCTCCTGCCAGTACGCTTGCGCGGTCTGCTCGAACTGCTGCAGGAAGCGGCGGTCGAGCTGGCGCCGGCTGATGCCCACGCTGCTCGCGATATCAGCGACCGAACACGTGCTGGCGAGCCTTTTGCGCATCAGGCCGATGGCGCGACCGACGTAGCGGCCGACCTGCGGCTCGGCACTTTGCGACTTGAGCAGATGGCGGCTTGCGCGCGGCTCGTCAACCAGCATGTCAGCCAGGCCCTTGAGTGCGCGTGCGCGGCCGCAGTGCTGCACCAGCAGCTCCACGGCCACGTCGATCGCGGCGCTGCCGCCTGCGCAGGTGATGCGCTTGCCATCAAAGAGATAGAGCTGCTCGGTTTTGATGGGGATGCGCGGGAATGCGGCCTCGAATTCCAGTGCGTGCCGCGGATGCAGCGCGACCTTGTGCCCGTCCAACAGCCCAAGCTCTGCGAGCAGGAAGCAGCCGTTGTCCATGCTCAGGAGCGTGAGCCCATGCCGCACCGCGCCCTTGACAAGCGACGCGTAGGCCCGCGCCCGGCGCCGCGTGTCGGTGGCGCTGCGGCCGCCAAAGACGACGAGGTAGTCGTAGTCGGACCAGCGCACCTGCTGCGGCGTGAGCTGGATCGAGATCTCCACGCCGCTGTTCGAAGTGACAGTGCCGGCCTTGAGGCCCACGATGTCCCAGCGGCAATGGCGCTGCCGGCTGTAGTCCTCATCGTCGGCCGAGAAGCGCAGCTTGTCGAGAAAGCCGCCAAAGGGCAGCAGCGCGAAATCCGGCAGCGGAAGGATGAGCACGCGCACGTCCGGCGCGATGGGCTTCACCTGCGCAGGCGGCAGCACGACGCGGCCGGGTCGCTTGCGAACCGCGGTTCTGGCGATGTCCAAATCGGCTGGTAACACGTCCAAATCTTACTTCGGTGTTTGACCCACGGTGTGTGACAGTGCATCCACTTTCCTTCACTCGTACGGATTCGCAATCATGGCGCTCGGCACTTGGTTGATCTATCTGGCAGCGGCCACCGGCCTGGCCTTGATGCCCGGCCCCAACGGCTTGCTCGCGCTGACGCACGGCGCGCTCTACGGGCGGCGCATCACCCTGTTCACGATTTGCGGAGGCGTGCTCGGCTTCGTGCTCGTGCTCGCGCTGTCGATGTTCGGCATCGGTGCCGTGCTGGGCGCTTCGGCACAGGCGCTCACGGTGATGAAGTGGATGGGCGGTGCCTACCTCGTGTGGCTGGGTATCCAGGTGTGGCGTTCACCGCCGCCTGCACTCGAGGTCGCTTCGCAGCGGCAGCGGCCGCGCCACGGATGGAGCCTCTTCAGCCAGGGCTTCCTGTCTGCGGTGACCAACCCCAAGGCGGTTCTGTTTTTCGTCGCGTTCCTGCCGCCCTTCATCGACCCGCATCGCGACCTCGGGACGCAGTTCGTCGTGATGGCCGCGACATTCGCAGTGATCGAGTTCTTTGTCGAACTTCTGATGACCTTGCTGGCCAGCAGCATGCGCGGCTGGCTGCACCGCAGCGGCAAGCGCTTCAACCAGATCTTCGGCGCGGTGTTCGTGCTGATCGGCGCCGGCGTGACGTTGGGCCCCTGATCACTTGAAGGAGAGAAAGCATGACCGAGGCATATACCGGCGGATGCGCCTGCGGGGCGATCCGTTATGAAATCTCCGGCGAGCCGGTGGTGACGAACGACTGCCAGTGTCGCGACTGTCAGCGCGAGAGCGGCACCGGGCACGGATCCCATCTGACCTTCGTGCGCACGGGCGTGAAACTCAAGGGCGAAGCGAGCCACTGGGACATGGTTGGCGATAGCGGCAATGTGAAGACTCGTGCCTTCTGCCCCGCCTGCGGATCACCGGTGTATATGACGTTCGCGGCGATGCCTGATTTTTTCACCGTGCGCGCTGCGAGCCTCGACGATCCAAGCCGATACAAGCCGCAAATGGTGACTTATGGCGTGCGCGGTTACGTTTGGGACCACCTCGATCCGGCCCTGCCGAAATTCGACAAGATGCCACCGATGTGAAACATTGCTGCACAGCGACGTCGCCCTACCGTTCCCACCACCCTTCCTCAAAGCGCCCCTGCAGAAAGGCCACGAAGCTCGACACCTTCCCCGGCACCAGCTTGGGCGAAGGGAACACGGCGTGGATCTCCTGCTCGGGCAGTGCATGGCCCGGCAGCACCTCGACCACCTTGCCCGCGGCCAGCGAATCGCTCGCCACGTAGCGCGGCATCAGCGCGATGCCGAGCCCCTCGCGTGCCGCGGCGAGTACGGCCGAAAGATTGTTGGAGCGCAGCCGGCCCGTGACCGGCACCGTGACCGGCTCCCCCTTGGGCGTGTGCATGCGCCAGACGTCGTCGCCCACCACGCTGCTGTAGATCAGCGCCACGTGCGCACTCAGGTCCTGCGCACGCTTCGGCGTGCCGTGCTTCTTCAAGTAGCCCGGCGCCGCCACCATGACCCACGGGTTCATGCCGAGAAAGCGCGCGCCCAGCGAGGAATCGGCCAGCTTGCCCATGCGCACCGCGACGTCGATGCCCTGCGCTATCAGGTCGACGTAGCGGTCCTCGAAGCTGAGATCCACCTGCACCTGCGGGTTGCGCGCCATGTACTCCAGCGCCAGCGGCACCACGACGCGCCGGCCGAAGGCGACCGAGGTGCCGACACGCAACAGCCCCTGCGCCTGCGATTCGCGCCGCCGCACCACGCTCTCGGCCTCCTCGGTCTCGCGCACGATGGACTTGCACTTCTCGTAGTAGAGCGCGCCCGATTCGGTGAGGCTCACGCCGCGCGTGTTGCGGTTGAGCAGGCGTACCTTGAGCCGCGCCTCGGTGGCCGCGACCTGCTTGGTCACGGTGGGCTGGGTGGTGTTGAACTCGCGCGCCGCCTTGGAGAAGCTGCCGGTCTCCACCACGCGCACGAACATCTCCATTGCCAACAGTCGATCCATGCCCTGGATCGTAGCCAGTTATTCCGCCCTGGAATAGCTTTTATGGTCCGGCGCCGCCTTCTGCACGAGGCCTCGAATTCCTACAGTCGAGGCCTCTGAAGGAGACAAGCAACATGGCAAAGATGACCGCGGCCCAGGCCGCCGTTCTGGTGATGGAAAAAGAAGGCGTGACCCAGGCCTTCGGCGTGCCCGGCGCCGCCATCAATCCGCTCTACTCGGCGCTGCGCAAGCACGGCAGCATCGCCCACATCCTGGCGCGCCACGTCGAAGGCGCCTCGCACATGGCCGAGGGCTACACCCGCGCCATCGCCGGCAACATCGGCGTGTGCATCGGCACCTCGGGGCCGGCCGGCACCGACATGATCACCGGCCTCTACTCGGCGTGGGCCGATTCGATCCCGATCCTGTGCATCACCGGCCAGGCGCCGCGCGCGCGGCTCTACAAGGAAGACTTCCAGGCGGTGGACATCGAGTCGATCTCCAAGCCGGTCACCAAGTGGTCGGTCACGGTGCGCGAGCCGGGCCAGGTGCCGCAGGTGTTCCAGCAGGCCTTCCACCTGATGCGCTCGGGCCGCCCGGGCCCGGTGCTGATCGACCTGCCGTTCGACGTGCAGATGGCGCAGATCGAATTCGACATCGACACCTACCAGCCGCTCACCCCCTACAAGCCGGCCGCCACGCGCGCGCAGATCGAGAAGGCGATCGCGATGTTGAACGCGGCCGAGCGCCCGCTGATCGTGGCCGGCGGCGGCATCATCAATGCCGACGCCAGCGACTTGCTGGTGCGCTTCGCCGAGGCCACCGGCGTGCCGGTGATCCCGACCCTGATGGGCTGGGGCACCATCCCCGACGACCACCCGCTGATGGCCGGCATGTGCGGCCTGCAGACCAGCCACCGCTACGGCAACGCGACCATGCTCGCTTCCGACTTCGTGCTCGGCATCGGCAACCGCTGGGCGAATCGCCACACCGGCTCGGTCGAGGTCTACACCAAGGGCCGCACCTTCGTGCACGTCGACATCGAGCCGACGCAGATCGGCCGCGTCTTCACGCCCGACCTCGGCATCGTGTCGGACGCCAAGGCCGCGCTTGAGCTCTTCGTCGAGGTCGCAGAGGCCATGAAGGCCAAGGGCCAGTTGCCGAGCCGCGGCACGTGGGCCGGCGAATGCCTGGAGCGCAAGAAGACGATGCTGCGCAAGACCAACTTCGGCGACGTGCCGATGAAGCCGCAGCGCGTCTACCAGTGCATGAACCGCAACTTCAGCCGCGACACCTGCTACGTGAGCACCATCGGGCTTTCGCAGATCGCCGGCGCGCAGTTCCTGCACGTCTACAACCCGCGCAACTGGATCAACTGCGGCCAGGCCGGCCCGCTGGGCTGGACCATTCCCGCCGCGCTCGGCGTGCGCGCCGCGGACCCGACGCGCAAGATCGTCGCGCTCTCGGGCGACTACGACTTCCAGTTCATGATCGAGGAGCTGGCCGTGGGCGCACAGTTCAAGCTGCCCTACATCCACATCGTGGTCAACAACTCGTATCTCGGCCTGATCCGCCAGGCGCAGCGCGGTTTCGAGATGGACTACTGCGTGCAGCTCGGCTTCGAAAACATCAACGCGGGCGTTGACAGCGGCGTCGAGCGCAGCTACGGCGTGGACCATCTCAAGGTGATCGAGGGCCTGGGCTGCAAGGCGATCCGCGTCTACAAGCAGGAAGAGATGAAGCCCGCCATCCAGCGCGCCGAAGCGTTGATGGCCGAGTTCAGCGTACCGGTGGTGATCGAGGTGATGCTGGAGCGCGTGACCAACATCTCGATGGGCACCGAGATCGACGCCGTCAACGAATTCGAGCCGCTGGCCGAAAACCGCGAAGACGCGCCCACGGCCGTTGGCGTGGCAATGCTCGACTGATTCCCGAGGAGACAACACAGATGCCCCGATTCGCAGCGAATCTCACGATGCTCTTCACCGAGCTGCCGTTCATGGAACGCTTCGAGGCCGCCGCCAAGGCCGGCTTCAAGGCGGTCGAATACCTGTTCCCCTATGCCTACGACAAGAAGGAACTGACCGCCGCCCTGCGTGCCAACGGCCTGCAGCAGGTGCTGCACAACCTGCCCGCCGGCAACTGGGACGGCGGCGAGCGCGGCATCGGCTGCCATCCCGACCGGGTGAGCGAGTTCCGCGAAGGCGTGGGCATGGCGATCGACTACGCAACGGCGCTGGGCTGCCCCAAGCTCAACTGCCTGCTGGGCAAGCTGCCGCAAGGGGTGGGCGCGGAAGAAGCACGCAAGGTCGCGGTAGAGAATCTGCGTTTCGCGGCCCGCGAGCTGCAGGCGGCCGGCATCATGCTGCTGATCGAGCCGATCAACCACTTCGACATTCCCGGCTTCTTCCTGACCCGCACCGACCAGGCGCTGGCGCTGATCGAGGAAGTCGGCTCGGCCAACCTGCTGCTGCAGTACGACATCTACCACGCGCAGCGCATGGAAGGCGAACTGGGCGCGACGATCGCGAAGAACATGGCCAAGATCGGCCACATCCAGCTGGCCGACAACCCGGGCCGCGGCGAGCCCGGCACCGGCGAGATCAACTACCCGTGGCTCTTCAAGCACATCGATGCCGCCGGCTACACGGGCTGGATCGGCTGCGAATACAAGCCGAAGAGCGACACCGTCAACGGCCTCGGCTGGCGCACCGCCCTCACGTAATAAATACACACAGACAAGGAACTCAGCGAATGTCCAACACGGCACCCCAGAAGATCGGTTTCATCGGCCTCGGCATCATGGGCGCGCCCATGGCCGGCCACCTGCTCGATGCCGGCCACCAGCTCTTCGTCAACACCCAAGGCCCGGTGCCTGAGCTCTTCGTTTCCAAGGCCACGGTATGCGCCTCGGCGGCCGAGGTGACGAAGCAGGCCGACATCGTCTTCATCATGGTGCCGGACACACCCGACGTGGAGAAAGTGCTGTTCGGCGAGAACGGCGTCGCGGGCGCACTGACCAAGGGCAAGACGGTGGTCGACTGCAGCTCCATCGATCCGATCGCGACCAAGGGCTTCGCGCAGAAAATCGTCGACCTCGGCTGCGGCTACATCGACGCGCCGGTCTCGGGCGGCGAAGTGGGTGCCAAGGCGGCCAGCCTGACCATCATGTGCGGCGGCGACGAGGGCACCTTCGGCCGCGTGCGGCCGCTGCTCGAGAAGATGGGCAAGAACGTCACGCTGGTCGGCGGCGCGGGCGACGGCCAGGTCTGCAAGGTGGCCAACCAGATCATCGTGGCGCTCAACATCGCGGCCGTAGGCGAGGCGCTGGTGTTCGCCAGCAAGGCCGGCGCCGACCCGGCCAAGGTGCGGCAGGCGCTGATGGGCGGCTTCGCGTCCTCGCGCATCCTCGAAGTGCACGGCGAGCGCATGATCAAGCGCACCTTCGCGCCGGGCTTCCGCATCGCGCTGCACCAGAAGGACCTGAACCTTGCGATGCAGAGCGCACGTTCTCTGGGCGTGGCGTTGCCGCAGACGGCGGGTGCTGCGCAACTGATGAACGCCTGCGCCGCCCTGGGCCATGGCCAGTCCGACCATTCGGCGCTGGTGAAGGCTCTGGAAGCGCTGGCGCAGCATCCGGTTCAGCCGGACTGAGCGATCAGCCGCGAATGTTGAGGTTCTCCGCCGGGTTCTGACCAGCGGTTGCCAGCGCCTCCTTCAGGTTCCGGCGCCGCCAGGCCCAGGTCTTGAAGGCCTGCGGCAGGATCGTGATGCACGAGAGGTAGTAGATCACCTTGAAGCCCAGCAGCCGCGGGCCGACCGGCGTGCCGCGGAACAGGTCGCCCGCCAGGATCGACAGCAGCGCTTCCCGCATGCGCCAGACGTTGTTCTCCGGCTGCATGAAGAGCCGGCGGATGGCCGGCGAGGTGATGCGGTAGATGAACCACGAGAACATCCGGGGCCCGTGCTTCATGACCTTCTCGAAGCGGCGGAAGGCCCGCTCCGCCTGGCTGGCCTCGCCCCTGAGCCAGTGATCGACCGCCGTGGCGCTCTCGAAGGCGCTGTTCATCGCCAGGTAGACGCCGGACGAAAACATCGGGTCGACGAAGGCATAGGCGTCGCCGATCATGGCAAAGCGGTCGCCGCGGCAGAACTTCGAGTCGTAGGCATAGTTGCCGGTGGTCGTCGCGCCCTCGATCAGGGTGGCATCCTTCAACCGCTCGGCCAGCTTGGGCGCGAGCGCGATGGTTTCCATCAGGAAGCTGGTGAGATCGCCCTTGCGCTGCTTGAAGTAGGCCGGCGAGGCGACCGCGCCCACGCTGGTGGTGCCATCGAGCAAGGGGATGAACCAGAACCAGCCGTGGTCGAACCAGAACAGCGTGATGTTGCCTTCGTAGCGGCCGGGCGTACGCCGGGCGTTCGCGAAGTGGCCGAACAGCGCGGCGCTCGCGTGCCTGCGGTTGCGCTGCTTGGCGTCGAAGCGGTTCGACAGCACGGTGTCGCGTCCGCTGGCATCGATCACGAAACGCGGGCGCCAGGCGGTCTCGGTGCCGTCTTCGGCTTTCACCGCCACCAGCGCACGGCGGTCGCTGCCCTTGCCGGCGTCCATGTCAACCTGCGTGACCTTGTGGCCTTCGAAGGTGCGCGTGCCGCGCTTGGCGGCGTGGCGGAACAGCAGCTCGTCGAACTCCGAACGGCGCACGTGCACGGCGTACGGAAAGGACTTGTCCATCGCCTCGCCGAAGAAGAACAGGCTGGTGTGGTCGTGCCAGGGCGAGACGAACTCGGCGCCGTGCTTGGCGATGCCGATGGCTTCGACCTCGGTGCGCACGCCCAGCCGGTCGAAGAGCGGCATGTTCATCGGCAACAGCGATTCACCGATGTGAAAGCGCGGGTGATGTGCCTTTTCGAGAAGCACCACGTCGTGGCCCTTGTCCGCGAGCAGTGCGGCGACGGTCGAGCCGGCAGGCCCGCCGCCGATGACGACGACATCTGGATCCATGGTTGTGAATTGCTGAACTGCCATGAATGGCGGGCCCTCGGTCGTGGTTATGTGCTCGGTTGGAGCGCGAATGCGGCCCGAGTGTAGCGATCGCGCCATGGCCCCCTCGTGGTTCCCACTACACGAAGGGCACGCGCTTTTGGAGTAGCCTCATTGGTCGTCAGAAACAAGGAGATTTTTCATGGCCGACACCCTGTCACCGGCAGAAGAAGCATTGCGCGAAGCCGCCCGCGAATACCACCGCAGCCCCGTCCGGGGCAAGATTTCCATCTCGCCGACCAAACCGCTGCTGAACCAGCGCGACCTCTCGCTGGCCTACTCGCCGGGCGTCGCCTACCCCTGCCTCGACATCGAGGCCGACCCGTCGAAGGCGGCCGAATACACCTCGCGCGGCAACCTGGTCGGCGTGGTCACCAACGGCACCGCGGTGCTGGGCCTGGGCAACATCGGCCCGCTGGCCGCCAAGCCGGTGATGGAAGGCAAGGGCTGCCTGTTCAAGAAGTTCGCCGGCATCGACGTGTTCGACATCGAACTCGCCGAAACCGACCCCGACAAGCTGGTCGAGATCATCGCCGCGCTCGAGCCCACGCTGGGCGGCATCAACCTCGAGGACATCAAGGCGCCCGAGTGCTTCTACATCGAGAAGAAGCTGCGCGAGCGCATGAACATCCCGGTGTTCCACGACGACCAGCACGGCACGGCCATCATCTCGGCAGCGGCGCTGATCAACGGGCTCGAACTGGTCGGCAAGAAGATCGAGGAAGTGAAAATCGCCGTCTCGGGCGCCGGCGCCGCCGCGATCGCCTGCCTGGACGTGATGATCGGCCTCGGTGCGAAAGCGGCCAACATCTTCGCGGTCGACTCCAAGGGCCTGATCTACATCGGCCGCCCGGGCGGCTTCGACGACTCGAAATCGCGCTACGCGCAGAAGGACACCGGCGCGCGCACGCTGGCCGACGTGATGAAGAACGCCGACGTGTTCCTCGGCTGCTCGGCGCCCGGCGTGGTCACGCAGGACATGGTCAAGAGCATGGGCAGCCAGCCGATCATCCTGGCGCTGGCCAATCCCGAGCCCGAGATCCGGCCCGAGCTCGCCAAGGCAGTCCGCCCCGACTGCATCATCGCGACCGGCCGCTCGGACTATCCGAACCAGGTCAACAACGTCCTCTGCTTCCCCTACATCTTCCGCGGCGCGCTCGACTGCGGCGCAAGCAAGATCACGGAAGAAATGAAGCTGGCCTGCGTGCACGAGATCGCCGACCTCACCAAGGCCGACATCAGCGAGGAGGTGGCCACCGCCTATGCGGGCCAGGAGCTCGCCTTCGGCCCCGACTACATCATCCCCAAGCCCTTCGACTCGCGCCTGATCCTGCGCATCGCGCCGGCGGTGGCCAAGGCCGCGGCCGCCTCGGGCGTGGCCGCGCGCCCGATCGAGGATCTCGAGGCCTACCGCCAGAACCTGGCACGCTTCGTCTACCAGACCGGCATGTTCATGCGCCCGGTGTTCAGCGCCGCCAAGCTCGCGAGCGCCAAGCGCGTGGCCTACTGCGAGGGCGAGGACGACCGCGTGCTGCGCGCCGCGCAACTGGCGGTGGACGAAGGCCTGGCCAAGCCCATCCTGATCGGGCGCCCGGCGGTGATCGAGACGCGCATCAAGAAGGCCGGCCTGCGCATCAAGCCCGGCGTGGACGTGGACGTGGTCGACCCCGAGGACGACCCGCGCTTCCGCACCTACTGGGAGGCCTACCACCGGATCATGGGCCGGCGCGGCATCACGCCCGAGGCCTCGAAGGCGATGGTGCGGCGCTCCAACACCACCATCGGCTCGCTGATGGTCCAGCTGGGCGACGCCGACGCGATGCTGTGCGGCCTGGTGGGCCGCTTCGACAGCCACCTGCGCATCCTGCACAACGTGCTGGGCCTGAAGCGCGGCGCCCCGGGCTTCGCCACCCTCAACGCGCTCACGCTCGAGAAGTACACCCTCTTCATCGCCGACACCAACGTGCACGAAGACCCGAGCGCCGAGACGCTGGCCGAGATCGCGGTCATGGCGGCCGAGGAAGTGCGCCGCTTCGGCCTGCCGCCCAAGGTGGCCTTCCTGTCGCACTCCAACTTCGGCTCCTCCGAGCGCGCTTCGGCGCGCAAGATGCGGGTGGCGCGCGACCTGTTCGCCAAGATGGCGCCCGACATCGAATGCGACGGCGAGATGCACGGCGATGCCGCGCTGTCGGACACGGTGCGGCACAACGCCCTGCCGGAGACCTCGCTGAACGGCGAGGCCAACCTGCTGATCTGCCCGAACCTCGATGCCGCCAACATCCTGTTCAACGTGCTGAAGATGACCGGCGGCAACGGCGTGACGGTGGGTCCGATCCTGATGGGCGCGGCCGGCTCGGCCCACATCCTGACCCCCTCGGCCACCGTGCGCCGCGTGCTCAACATGACGGCGCTCGCCGTGGCCAACGCCACCTCGTCCAAGTAGGCAGCGCACCACGATCGACGCCCCGCCGCAGTGCATGCGACGGGGCGTTTTCACGCCCGCTCCGAGTGGCAATGGCCATCGGCCATGCACCCCATTGGCTCATCGGGAGGGTTCGCACCAAGTGCGTGCCGGCACCGTTTTTGCTTGAATCCCGTGCATCACCTTTCACGGACTCCCATGAACAAGCGCCAACTGCTCCAGACCTTTCTTGCCACTTCGGCGCTCAGCTTCGGCCTAGTCACCGCCCACGCCCAAGCGCTCACGCCGATCAAGTTCCAGCTCGACTGGCGCTTCGAAGGTCCGGCGGCGCTGTTCCTCCATCCGGCCGCCAAGGGCTACTTCAAGGATGCCAAGCTCGACGTGACGATCGACGCCGGCAACGGTTCGGGCGGCACGGTCACGCGGGTGGCCTCGGGCGCCTACGACATGGGCTTCGCCGACCTGGCCGCGCTGATGGAGTTCCATGCCAACAACCCCGACAGCCCGAACAAGCCGGTCGCGGTGATGATGGTCTACAACAACACGCCGGCCTCGGTCATGGCGCTCAAGAAGAGCGGCATCGCCAAGCCGGCCGACCTGGCCGGCAAGAAGCTCGGCGCACCCGTGTTCGACGCCGGCCGCCGCGCCTTCCCGATCTTCGCCAAGGCCAACAACATCGGCGCGGTCAACTGGACCGCGATGGACCCGACGCTGCGCGAGACCATGCTGATCCGCGGCGACATCGACGCCATCACCGGCTTCACCTTCACCTCGCTGCTCAACCTCGAGGCGCGCGGCGCCAAGGCGGCCGATATCGTGGTGCTGCCCTACCCCGACTACGGCGTGAAGCTCTACGGCAACGTGATCATCGCCTCGCCCAAGCTGATCAAGGAGAACCCGGCGGCGGTCAAGGCCTTCCTCTCGGCCTTCGCCAAGGGCGCGAAGGAAGTGATCGCCAATCCGACCGTGGCCATCGAATCGGTCAAGAAGCGCGACGGCATCATCGACAGCGCGCTCGAGACGCGCCGCCTCAAGCTGGCGATCGACACCGTGATCAACAGCCCCGACGCGCGCGCCGAAGGCTTCGGCGCGGTGAACGCGGGCCGGCTCTCGCTGATGGCCTCGCAGGTGTCGGACGCCTTCAACACCAAGACGCGCGTGAGCCCCGACGCGGTGTGGACCGCCGCGCTGCTGCCCCCTACGGCCGAACTGAACATCCTGAAGAAGTGATGGCGGTCGCGGAGACCACGCCCTTCGTCGACTTCCAGGACGTCTGGCTCGCCTACAACGAGGAGCTGCTCGCCGCCAACCACTTCGCGGTCGAGGCCATCGACCTGAAGGTGAAGCGCGGCGAGTTCATCGCCATCGTCGGGCCCTCGGGCTGCGGCAAGTCCACCTTCATGAAGCTCACCACAGGCCTGAAGATGCCCTCGATGGGCAAGATCCGCATCGACGGCCAGCCCGTGAACGGCCCGCTCAAGATCTCGGGCATGGCCTTCCAGGCGCCCTCGCTCTTGCCCTGGCGCACCACGGTCGACAACGTGCTCTTGCCGCTGGAGATCGTCGAGCCCTACCGCTCCACCTTCAAGGCCAAGCGCCGCGAATACGTGCAGCGCGCGCGCAAGCTCTTGCAGAAGGTGGGCCTCGCCGGCTATGAAGACAAGTTCCCGTGGCAGCTCTCGGGCGGCATGCAGCAGCGCGCCAGCATCTGCCGCGCGCTGATCCACGAGCCCAAGATGCTGCTGCTCGACGAGCCCTTCGGCGCGCTCGACGCCTTCACGCGCGAGGAGCTCTGGTGCATCTTGCGCGACCTCTGGACCGAGCAGCAGTTCAACGTGATCCTGGTCACGCACGACCTGCGCGAATCGGTGTTCCTGGCCGACACGGTCTACGTGATGAGCAAGAGCCCGGGCCGCTTCGTGGTCAAGCGCGAGATCGAGCTGCCGCGGCCGCGCGAGCTGGAACTGACCTACACCAAGGAATTCACCGACATCGTGCTGGAGCTGCGCGGCCACATCGGTGCCATCCGAAGCAATGCCATCGCGGCCGCCGCCGCAGCGAGCCCGGCATGAAGAACGGCAAACAGATCGAACGCTGGTCGCCCTGGCTGCTGCTGGTCGCGGTGCTCGTGCTGTGGCAGATCATCTGCGCGGGCTTCGGCGTCTCGGATTTCATCTTCCCGAGCCCGTGGCGCATCTGGACCCAGTTCTGGGAGTTCAAGGAAATCATCGCGGGCCACGCCTGGCGCACCTTCTGGGTCACGATGGCGGGCTTCGGCCTGGCGATCGTGGTCGGCGTGCTGCTGGGCTTCGTGATCGGCAGCTCGCGCCTGGCCTACGCGGCGGTGTATCCGCTGATGACCGCCTTCAACGCGCTGCCCAAGGCGGCCTTCGTGCCCATCCTCGTGGTGTGGTTCGGCATCGGCATCGGGCCGGCGATCCTCACGGCCTTCCTGATCAGCTTCTTCCCGATCATGGTCAACATCGCGACCGGCCTGGCCACGCTCGAGCCCGAGCTCGAGGACGTGCTGCGCGTGCTGGGCGCCAAGCGCTGGGACGTGCTCGTCAAGATAGGCCTGCCGCGCTCCATGCCCTACTTCTACGGCTCGCTCAAGGTCGCGATCACGCTGGCTTTCGTCGGCACCACGGTGAGCGAGATGACGGCCGCCAACGAAGGCATCGGCTACCTGCTGATCTCGGCCGGTTCGGCCATGCAGATGGGCCTGGCCTTCGCGGGCCTGATGGTGGTGGGCGCGATGGCGATGGGGATGTACGAGCTCTTCAGTGCGATCGAGAAGCACACGACCGGCTGGGCGCATCGAGGCTCTCAAAACGAATGACCCCTGAGCAGATCGTCAAGGCTCTGCGCCGCGCCGACGAGGTCGCGCGGCGCGCGATGGCCATGGGCCGCCATCCCTTCGGCGCGGTGCTCGTCGCGCCGGACGGCGAAACGGTGTTGGCCGAGCAGGGCAACATCGACACCGTGCAGCACGCCGAGGCCACGCTGGCGCGAAACGCCTCGCTCAACTACCCCGCCGAGTACCTCGCGCAGTGCACGCTGGTCACGACCTTCGAACCCTGCGCGATGTGCGCCGGCACCATCTACTGGGCCCATATCGGCCGCGTGGTCTACGGCGCCGAAGAAAGCGCGCTGCTCGCGCTGACCGGCGACCACCCCGAGAACCCGACGCTCTCGCTGCCCTGCCGCGAAGTCTTCGCGCGCGGGCAGAAGCAGATCGAGGTCGTTGGGCCGGTACCGGAAGTGGCCGACGAGATGATCGCCACGCACCGCGGCTTCTGGCAAAGCCGGGGCGCCTGAGCCGCCGGCCAAATGAACCGGCCGCCGCACTACAACGTGTTCACCGGAATCTTCAGGTAGCGCACGCCATTGGATTCCGACGGCGGCAGCTCGCCGGCTCGGATGTTGACCTGGATCGCGGGCAGGATCAGCGCCGGCATGGCCAGGGTGGCATCGCGCTTCTCGCGCATGGCGACGAAGGCCTCTTCGTCGACGCCGTCGTGCAGATGGATGTTCTTCTCGCGCTGCGCTGCCACCGTGGTCTCCCAGTTCGGTGCGCGCCCGTCGGGCGGATAGTCGTGGCACATGAAAAGACGGGTCTGCGCCGGCAAGGCCAGCAGCTTCTGCACCGAGCGGTACAGCGCGCGGGCGTCGCCGCCCGGAAAGTCGCAGCGCGCACTGCCCACGTCGGGCATGAACAAGGTGTCGCCGACGAAAGCGAGCCGGGTCTCCCCCGCCTCGCTCTCCAGCACGTAGGCCATGTCGGCCGGCGTGTGGCCCGGCACATGCAGGGCCCTCATGCGCAGGCGGCCGACATGGAACACCTCGTCGGGCGCGAACAGGTGGCCGAACTGCGAGCCATCGAGCCGGAATTCGGGTTCGAGGTTGAACACGGTCTTGAACACACCCTGCACGGCGCGGATCGCCCCGCCGATGGCGATGGTGCCGCCGAGTCGCTGACGCAGATAGGGCGCCGCCGACAGGTGGTCGGCATGGGCATGCGTCTCCAGCAGCCACGACAGCTTCAGCCCATGGGCCTGCACGAAGGCGATCACCCGGTCGGCCGACACGGTGGAGGTGCGGCCGGACCCGGGGTCGTAGTCGAGCACCGGGTCGACGACGGCGCATTCGCCACCATCGGCCTCGAACACCACGTAGGTGATGGTCGACGTGTCGTCGTCGAAAAAGGCCTGTACCTGCGCGTCCATGGGATGCATCGCTCCAACGTTCTATATTTTAACATTCTATTGATATACATTATGTTTTTCAATAAACTGTAAGCATGGAATTCGACTCCGTCCTCCCCGCGCCGCCATCCACCGAGGCGATGGCGCAGTTGCATTCGGCCGCCACCGAGGCCTGTTCGCTGCTCAGGGCCATGGCGAACGAGACGCGCCTGCTGCTGCTGTGCCAGCTGATCGGCGGCGAGCGCAACGTCGGCGAGCTGCAGGCGCTCTCCGGCATCGTGCAGCCCTCGCTGTCGCAGCAGCTCGGCGTGCTGCGCGACGAGGGGCTGCTGACCGCGCGCCGCGAGGGCAAGTTCGTCTACTACAGCCTCGCCAGCGCAGAGGTCATGGCAGTGATGCAAACGCTCTACGGCATCTTCTGCGCCAAGCCCGCCCGCACGAAGAAGGCGCCCGCGCGCAAGACCGCGGCGAAGTCGCGATGAGCATCGACTGGTCCCACTTCACGCCGTGGAGCGCTCTGGCCGGCGGCCTGTTGATCGGGCTCGCGGCCGCGCTGTTCCTGCTGCTCAACGGCCGCGTCGCCGGCATCAGCGGCATCGTCGGGGGCCTGCTGCAACGAGGCGGCGGCCGGGGCTGGCGGCTGGCTTTCGTCGCCGGCTTGCTGGCGGCACCGTGGGTCTGGCAGCTCGCAGGCGCACTGCCGCCGGTCGCCATCGCCGCGAGCACGCCGGTGCTGATCGCGGCCGGGCTGCTGGTCGGCGTCGGCACGCGCTACGCGAGCGGTTGCACCAGCGGCCACGGCGTCTGCGGCCTGTCGCGTGGCTCGCCGCGTTCGCTGGTGGCCACGGCCGCCTTCATGGGCGCGGGCTTCGCAACCGTCTACCTCGTGCGTCACCTGCTGGGAGCCTGAACGATGTTGAATGCAAGCGCAGCGCTGGCCGGACTTCTGTTCGGCCTGGGCCTGATGCTCTCGGGCATGACCGACCCGGCGAAGGTACTCGGCTTCCTCGATCTTGCGGGCAGCTGGGATCCGTCGCTCGCCCTCGTGATGGGCGGTGCGGTCGCGCTCGGCGCGGGCGCCTTCGCGCTGGCGAAACGGCGCCGCCGGAGTTGGCTTGGGCAAGCGATGCAACTGCCCGCCGCCACCCGCATCGACCGGCGGCTCCTGCTCGGCAGCCTGGCCTTCGGCGCCGGCTGGGGTCTGGCCGGCTTCTGCCCGGGACCGGCGCTCGTGAGCGCGGCCGGCGGCAGTGCGCAGGCGCTGATCTTCGTGGCGGCCATGCTGGCCGGGATGCTCGCATTCAGTCTGGTCGAGGGCCTCCGTCGCAGGCGCTCGAGCGCTACTGGCACGGAACCTGCACCAGACTCCGCGGAGTAGAAGCGTTCACCGTTTCGCCGTGAAGACGCCCAACGACGGTGCGGCTTCTGCGGCGTGTCGGCCGGAAATTGCTCCGAAGGCAGCGCACGCCAGCGCTGCCTCCGGTGTCCTGTTTCCAACCGCCCACGGAGTTTTCATCCATGCAACGTCGTTCTCTTCTGCGCGCCGCCGGCGCCAGCGCCCTCGTCACCGCCGCGCCCTTCGTACGCGCCCAGGGCTCGCTCCAGAAGTTCAAGTTCAACCTCGGCTGGAAGGTCGAGGCTTCCGGTGCCGGCTTCCTGCTCGCGCAGCAGCGCGGCTACTACAAGGATGTGGGTCTCGAGGTGGCGATCGACACCGGCAACGGCTCGGCGTCGGCGATCAGCCTGGTCGGCAGCGGCGCCTACGACTGCGCCTCGGCCGACCTCGCGACGATGATCGAGTTCAACGTGAACAACCCCACTGCCGGGCTCAAGGCCGTCGCGATCCAGTACGACCTGAATCCCAACGCGATCCTGGTGCGCAAGGGCGGCCCGATCGCCAAGCCGGCCGACCTGGCCGGCAAGAGCATCCTGGGCCAGCCCTTCAACGCCTCGCGCAAGCTCTTTCCCGCCTTCGCCAAGGCCCAGGGCTTCGACCCCTCGGGCGTCAAGTGGGAGAACGTCGCGCCCGACATCGGCGACACGCGCTTCGTCAAGGGCGACTTCGACGCCTCGGCCTACTTCTTCTTCACCGGCCTGCTCAACCTCAAGGCCCGCGGCATGGGGCCGGAGCAGATCACCGTGTTCCGCTTTTCCGATCACGGCATGAAGTCCTATGGCAACGGCCTGGTGGTCAACGCGAAGAGCATGCAGGAACAGGGCGATGCCATGAAGGCTTTCGTCAAGGCATCGACGCGCGGCTGGATCGAGGCGATCGCCGACCCGAAGGCAGGCGCCGGCGCCATCAAGACGCGCGAGCCGCTCGCCAACGAGGAGATCGAGTTCGAGCGCCTGAAGCTGATCGTCGACGGCACCATGAAGACACCCGACACGCGCAGCAACGGCTGGGGCGCCGCCACGACCGCGCGGCTGCAGGCCACGATCGACGAGACGGTGGGAGCCTTCGGCCTGAAGAGCAGTCCGGCGGTCGCGGACCTCTGGACCGAGCGCTTCCTGCCGCTGGCGGCAGACCGCAAGCTCAAGGCCTGACGAGACACAAGGGCGCGCCGTGGCGATCCCCGTCATCGACCTGCAGCACGCGCTGGCGCCCGGCGGCGCGCGCAGCGCGGAGGCCGCTGCGCAACTGCGCGCCGCTGCCATGGCCTCCGGCTTCTTCTATGTGCGCAACCATGGCGTCGACGCCGAGCTCGTGGCACGCCAATTCGACGTCGCGCACCGGCTGATGGCGCTTCCGGAGGAGACACGGGAGGCGTTGTCGATGCAGCACTCGCCAACGATGCGCGGCTTCGAGAACATCGGCGCGCAGACGCTCGACGCCGAGGCTCGCCCCGACCTGAAGGAGAGCTTCTATTGCGGGATGGCCTATCCCGACGAACACCCCTACGTGCGAGCCGGCTACCAGACCTACGGCCACAACCAGTGGCCGAGCGAACTGCCCGATGCGCCGGCGCAGTGCGAGCGCTACATCCGCACGATGCTCGCACTCGCGACGCGACTCATGCAGCTCATGGCGCTGTCGCTGGGCCTGCCCGAGGGCTACTTCGACGCAAGCAGCGAAAGCCCGATGCTCACGCTGCGCATGATCCGCTACCCCGCCCATCCGGCCGATGCCGACGAGCGCACCTTCGGCGCCGGCGCGCACACCGACTGGGGCGCCGTCACGATCCTTGCGCAGGACGCCCACGGCGGCCTGGAAGTCTGCATGCCCGACGGCAGCTGGGTGCCCGCGACACCCATCGAGGGCTGCTTCGTCGTCAACCTCGGCGACATGGTCCCGCGCTGGACCAACGGCCTCTACCACTCCAACCCGCACCGCGTGCGCAACCTGCATTCGGGCGGCGCGCCGCGCTATTCGATCCCCTTCTTCTACGAGCCCGACTACTTCGCACGCATCGAAGCTGTGCCGGGCACGGTGCCGGCCGGCGAGGCGCCGCGCTACGCTCCGTGCACGGCCGGGGAGCACCTGCGCGAGATGTACCGCAAGACCTACGGACTGAAATCCGGCGCGGCGGTTGCATAGCCGGCCATACGGCCGGTTGTTTCCCGCTGCGCCTTCTCCTATGCTGGCGGCCCCCCAACAAGGAGATAAGCAATGATCAAGGTCAGCGTGATGTACCCCCATACGCCCGGAGCGCGATTCGACCACGACTACTACCGCGACAAGCACATGCCGCTGCTCAAGAGCAGGATGGGCGACGCCTGCAAGTCCTACACGATCGATAAAGGGCTGGCCGGCGGGGCACCTGGCGAACCGCCCACCTACGTCGCGTCTTGCCACATCTTCTGCGACTCGGCGGAGGCTTTCCAGACGGCATTCGGCCCGCACGCCAAGGAGATCCTTGGCGACATCCGGAACTACACCGACCTGAAGCCGGTGATGCAGATCAGCGAGGTGGTGGTGGGCTGATCACACCAGCCGCGTCTCGATCTCCGTCTTGACCTCGGTCATCAGCCGATGCAGCGGGCACTTGCCCGCCACCCGCAGCAGCGAGGCGCGCTGTTCGTCGCTGAGCGGGCCGGTGACGCGCAGGGTGGAGTCGAGCCTGTAGACGCCTTTGCGTTCCTCGCTGTCGTCGCGGTTCACCACGACTTCGATGTCTTCCACCGGAATGCCCTTGTGCTGGGCATAGACCAGCACGGTCAGCGCCTTGCAGGCGGCCAGCGCGGAATCGTAGAGGTCGTGCGGCGAGGGGCCCGCGTCGGTGCCGCCTGCATCGGGCGAGGTGTCGACCGCGATCTCGTGGGCACGAACCTTGAGGATGTGGCGGGTGCCGGTGGTGCCGTCGCGGCGGACCGTGATGCTCATGGAATTTCCTTTGAAGGGTGAGAGATTCGGCCGGCGCCGCCTGTGAATCCAGGCGTTGCCATCGGGCGCTCCTGCTGGTGACAGCGCCCGATGGTAGTCGCTGAGGGCCTGTTAACAGGCCCTACATCTCGAAGGCCTCGACCTGGCGGCCGTCGATGTCGGTGAAGCCGTATTCGCGCGCCAGGTCCGCCACGCGATGCACCGCGCCGCTCTTGTCCAGCACCTTCGGGTCGCCCGCCAGCGCGGCCACCGCGCGGCCCAGGTAGCGCGGCGACTCGGTACGCGCCAGTGCCGGGCGCTCGGTCCAATGCGCCTCGTCGGTCTTGTGCCCGGTCAGAACGAATTCGGTGCGCATCCAGCCTGGCGACACGGCCAGCGAAGCGACGCCGTGCGGGCGCAGCTCCTGCGCCATGCCGAAGGCCAGGCGGCTCATCGCGGCTTTTGCCAGGTCGTAGAAGAGATTGCCGCGCAGGTAGCGATCGCGGTCCCAGAAGGTGGTGGTCACGATCAGCCCCCGGCCCTGGCCGACCATCATCGGCGCGGCAAAGCGGCTGGCCAGCAGGTGGTTGCGCACGCCGCGGTCGAACATCGAATCCCATTGCGCGAGCGAGTGCTCCCAGAAGGGCGCCTCGAACACGCCGTTGAAGGTCTCGTGGCCGCCCCAGGCGTTGTTCACGAGCAGGTCGAGCTTGCCTTCGTCGCGCTGCACCTGTGCGAACAGCTTCGCCACCTCGTCTTCGCGCGTGTGATCGCATCGCACCGCGATGCCGTGGCCGCCGCCTGCCGTGACCTCCTCGGCCGTCGCATCGATGCTGCCCGGCACCGCGGCGAGCCCCGACAGCGCGAGGATGTCTCCGTAGGTGTCGGCGGGTTGCGCCCGCGTGCTGCGCCCGGTGACGTACACCGTGGCCCCGGCGGCGCCCAGCTCGACGGCGATGCCGCGCCCGGCGCCCCGGCTGGCACCCGTCACGATGGCGACGCTTCCCTTCAGTGGCCGGTCCGTGTTCTTGTCCTGCATTCGTTCTCCTTTCGTTGGCTTTAGGGCCTACGGTAGTGCGGACTCAAGCCGCCGTCTTGGAAGAACCCGAAATGCGGTGGCCGAGGAACTCGGTCGGCGTGATGCCGCAGAGCGCCCGGAACTCGTTCACCAAATGCGATTGATCGTAGAAGCCGCCATCGAGCGCGAGCTCCGCCCAGGCCGGCGTCTGCTGTTGGCGAAGCGCGCGCAGGCAGGCGTGAAGCCGCGCCAGCCGGCCCCAGGCGCGCGGCGAAAGTCCCACGTGTTCGTGGAAGAGCTGCTGCAATCGACGCTCGCCGATGCCCAGCGCGGCGGCCACTTCGCGCAGCGGAAGCCGGCCGCCCGAAGCGGCGATGCGCTGCGCCGCATGCATGGCGGCCGAAAGCTGCGGCGATGCCTCGCTCGCGAGCAGGCGGCGTTGCAGCGCGGCGCCGAGCAGCGCGATCCGCGCGGCATCGTCGCGCGCCTCGGCGATGCGCTCCAGCAGCTCGGCACCCTCGCCACGCCACAACGCGTCCAGATGCACGGCCGTGCCGCCGATCTCGCCGGCCGGCATGCCCAGCAGGGCCGCCGCCGCGCCGGGGCGCAGCGTGACGCACAGGCCTTCGATCCTGCTGCGCAGGCGCACCATGGCCGGCGCCGTGGATGCGCCTATCGCCTCGACGGGCTCGCCGGCGCCCTCGCTCGCCGACGGCGCATCGCCCAGGTTGAAGATGAGGCGCACCGCGCCGTCGGGCAGCACGCGCTCCAACACCTCGTGCCCCTCGGGAATGGTCTCGCGGCACAGGAGGATGTGCGAAACGTGCCGGCGCAGCGGCGCGGCCACGTCGAAGGACTGCAGCGTGCCGGCGGGAGCGCTCGCTTCCGGCCCGTGCAAGGGGTCGTCGTCGAGGCGGAGATAGAGGCGCTCGCTCATGGGGGTGAATCCATCGGCTCCGCGCGGGCGCGCGGCGAACCGGTCGATCCGGGCAGTTTGTAGCACTTCCGGCACTGGCTGCGGTCGAGAACGCCGTAGACTCGTTCTCCCCAAGGGATGACATCGCGATGGCCGGCCGCCAAAGCGGCGGCCACCGCCTTCAGGAGCGCTTTGAATGAAGATTCAGCACATCGAGGCGATTCCCTTGCGCATCCCGTTCACGGTGGGCGGCAAGTCCGATGCAGGCGCCTGGGGCGGCAAAGACCTGAAGACCGTGGATTCGCTCCTGCTCAAGGTCAGCACCGACGACGGGCTGGTCGGCTGGGGCGAGAGCTTCGGCTTCACGGCCGTTCCGATCGTCAAGGCGGCCATCGACGCCGTCGTCGCGCCGCTGTGCATCGGCCGCGATCCGGCGCTGATCGAGAAGTTGATGCAGGAGCTGCAGCGCACCTTGCACATCTTCGGGCGCAGCGGCGCCCTCATGTTCGGCCTTTCGGCCCTCGACATCGCGCTCTGGGACATTGCCGGCAAGGCTGCCGGGCAACCCGTGCACCGGCTGCTCGGCGGCAGCGACGCGAGCGCGCTGTCCTGCTACGCCAGCCTGATCCGCTACACCGATCCGGAACTGGTTGCCGACAACGTGAGGCGCGCCCTGGACCTCGGGTACCGGCGTCTCAAGCTTCACGAGATCGACCCGGCCTGCGTGCGCGCCGCGCGCGAAGCGGCCGGCGACGAGGTAGAAATCACGCTGGACGTCAATTGCCCGTGGTCCGTGCGCGAGGCACTGGACATGGCCCGACGGCTGCAACAGTACAACCTGCGGTGGCTGGAAGAGCCGGTGTGGCCGCCGGAGAACCACGCGGGCCTGGCGCGATTGCGCCGCGAGGGCGGCATTCCGATCGCCGCGGGAGAGAACGCATCGACCCTGATGGACTTCGCGCACATGCTGCAGGCGCAGGCGGTGGATTTCATTCAGCCCAGCCCCGCCAAGATGGGCGGGATCACGGAACTGCGCAAGGTCTTCGCGCTGGCGAATGCGAACAACACGACGGTCATGGTGCACGCGTTCTACGACGGGCCCGGGCTTCTGGCCGGCATTCACGGCAGCGCAGCGCTGGGCGGCGCCAATGCGTTGGTCGAGTGGCGTTTCTTCGATCTGGAAGCGCAGCTCTATGGCGACGCCATCGTTCCGAAGAACGGGATGATGGCCGTGCCTCAGGGCCCCGGGCTCGGCATCGAGCCGAGCGCTGATGTGATCCGCGACTACCGGCTGCATTGACGGCCGGCGGGCGCCACCGGTCGGCAGACAGCAAACCTCAGGCCGCTCGCACCAGCGGCTCGACGCGCATCCCGCGGTGCACCTCCGATTCGCCATGCTTCGCGAGCAGCTGCATCAAGTGCTTGCGGATCAGCATGCCGGGCCGGTCGGACTCCATCGAGTACTCGACACCGCGGCGGCGCGTGTCGACCAGCGCATCAGGGTCGGTCGATTCGAGGATGTCCTTGTCCTCGCGCGTGATCTCCGCGTCGAAGTCGATCAGCATCTGCGCCGCGCAGTCGGCCTCGGTGTCGTTGCGAAACAGCCATTGGCACAGCTGCATGCGACCATCGTCGATGGGCGTGAAGCAGTTGATGATGATGTGTCGGATGCCCGAGGGATATTCGATGTCGAGCCGGCGCGAGAAGGGCAGGAAGTAGGCGTTGCGCATGTGGCGCGTGGTGATCGGGTCGACGACGCCGCTGATGGCGTGGAACTTGGCCGGGTTGGTCGCCTCGATCACGGTCTCGGCATGGAAGCCGCTCTCGTTCTCGACCAGCTCGTACTTGCTCGGCTTCGGACTCGCGGCCACGCCGAAGGTCGCGCGGTGCACGAAGCTGAAGTGCGAGTTGTCGAAGGAGTTCTCGAGCGCGCGCATCGGGCTGGTCTGCCACTCTTCGTGGAACTGGAAGATGGTGCGGTAGCCAGGGTCGTCGAACTCGGGAATCTGCGGGATCTCCGCGATGGGATCTTCCAGCGCGACCCAGGCATAGCCGTAGCGCGCCGTGCAGTGGTAGGCCGTGGTCCGATATTCGGGCGAGATCCTGCGCTCGGCCTCGTACTGCGGGATGCGGATCACCTGGCCGCTGCGGTCGTAGGTCCAGCCGTGGTAGCCGCACTGGATGGCGCCCTGGGCGCAGGCCTTGCCTTCGGCATCGACGCACCAGCCCTTCGACAACCGGGCGGTGCGGTGGCAGCAGCGGTCGCGCAAAGCGGCGGGCTGGCCTTTTGCATCGAGAAAAAGAACGATGTTCTCGCCCAGCAGCGTGAAAGGCCTGGGCCCCTGCTGCAGATCGGCCAGCGGCATGACGGCATGCCAGAACTTGCGGAAAACGGGTTGCTGCGTGACGAGCATGAAAGAACTCCTTCGGTTGCGTGGGAACACATGAAAGAGCAATTTCCCGCCGCGGCTCCCGTCGAAATCAGGACGCCAGACTGAACGCTTCTACTCTGCGCAGATCTCATTGCAAGTTGCGCGCCCGGATTGTCTCGCAGACGCTGGCATGCGTCATGCATTTGTCATACCAAACCATTAAGCATTTCACAGTGCGCGCACCGCCGCAGTGCATCGCACGAGGGCCTGATAACGCTATTTGCGGGGTCGAAAATGGCGTTAACAGGCCCTAACATCCCAGCATGAGCCCCCTTTCCCTTTCCAGCGAAATCGAACTCGACGAGCGCGACGGCCGCTACCTGCGCAAGGCCATCGTCTGGTCGCATGCAGCACGTCGCCGCGGCAACCGGCCCTTCGGCGCCATCGTGGTGTCGGCCACCGGCGAGGTGCTGGCCGAGGCCTACTGCAACACGGCCGAGACCGGCGACGTCACCGGCCATGCCGAAACCAATGCCGTGCGCGCGCTCGGCGAGCGCGGGCTGTCGCGCGAAGAGTTGGCGGGCGCCACCCTCTATTCGTCCGCCGAACCCTGCGTGATGTGCGCCGGCGCGATCTTCTGGTCCAACATCGGCCGCGTGGTGTTCGGCATCGACGCCGAGCGGCTGCGCATGTTCCGCGGCGAGCGCCCCGAGCAGCGCGATGCCGAGCTCTCGTGCCGCGATGTGTTCCAAGCCTCGTCGCATCCCATCGAATGCATCGGCCCGGCGCTGCTCGACGAAGCCATTGCGGCGCACGTGGGGGCATGGAAGGACTGAGCCTGCTCTTGCTGTCCAATAGCGGCATGCAAAGCCCGCACGACACAGAACGCCGCCTCAACGAACTGGAGATCAAGGCCAGTTTCACCGAAGACCTGCTGGACCAGTTGAACCTGGCCATCTACAGACAACAGCAGCAGATCGACAGCCTGGCCCTTCAGGTCACACAGCTTCGGCAGCAGAGTCCCGACCCCGGAGCCGGCGCGACGCGCAACCTGCGCGACGAGCTGCCGCCTCACTACTGAAGGCGACGGAGAACCGATGCTGGTCGTATTCGGGGGATTGCCGGGGGTCGGCAAGTCGACCATCGCACGCGAGCTCGTGCGCCGGTGCCAGGCCGCCTACCTGCGGATCGATGCGATCGAGCAGGCCATCAGGGATTCGAAGGTGCTGGCCGCGGACATCGGCCCGGCCGGCTACATGGTGGCCTATTCACTCGCCAGATCGAATCTCGAGCTGGGCCGGATGGTGGTCGCCGACTGCGTCAACCCGCTGCCGATCACGCGCGCGGCCTGGCAGTCGGTGGCGCGCGAGGTCGGAGTGGCGCTGGTCGAGGTCGAAATGATCTGCTCGGACGCGAACGAGCATCGGCGCCGCGTCGAAGGCCGCATCGGCGACATCGACGGACTGGCCCTGCCGACATGGTCGTCGGTGGCCGGACACGACTATGCGCCGTGGACCAGCGACCACCTGGTCATCGACACGGTGCTGCTGAGCCCGCAGAGGGCGGTGGACGCCGTGGTCGACGCGATGGATCGCGCCCGATCCGCATCCCTACACTAGCCCCATGCCATGGCACGCGCGACTAGCCCTCGCCTACAACCTAGAAAACCAGCGCAGCGTCGCCCGCTTTCGCCATGAAGGCCCGCTGCGCATCCTGCAAAGCCTCTACCCCGAAGGCGACGCCGTCTGCCACAACGTGCTGGTGCATCCGCCCGGCGGGCTGGTCGGCGGCGACACACTGGACATCGCGGTGCGCGCCGCGGCGGGCAGCCACGGCCTCATCACCACGCCGGGCGCCACGCGCTTCTACCGCTCCGAAGGCGAGCTGGCGCTGCAGCGCACCGAGCTCACGCTCGAGGCTGGCGCGCGGCTCGAATGGCTGCCGCTCGAAGCCATCTGCTACAGCGGCTGCCGCGCCGAGAATCGGCTGACACTGCGCGCGGCCGAGGGCGCCGAGCTGATCGGCTGGGACGTGACGGCGTTGGGCCTGCCCGGCGCCGGCAAGCCCTTCGAGCTCGGCAGCCTGCAGCAGCACATCGAGGTGCCGGGCGTGTGGCTGGAACGCGGGCGCATCGATGCCGCGGACACGCGCCTGCTTCAAAGCCCGATCGGCCTGGCCGGATACCGCTGCCTCGCCTCGATCTTCTTCGTCGCGGGCTCGCCGATCGCGCGCGCGCGGCGCGACGCGGCGCTCGAGGTCGCGCGCGCGCTGATCGATGCGCACGGCCTGCGCGAGAGCGCCGGCGCGACCAGCCCGCATGCCGAAATCATCGTGCTGCGCGCGCTCGCACCGGTGGTCGAGCCGGCCATGCAGCTGCTGCGGCAGGTGTGGAAGGCATGGCGGGCCGAGCTCTGGCACATGACGGGTACGCCGCCGCGCATCTGGGCGATGTAGGGGCCTCGTCCGACGAGGTGGCCCGGCGGGTCTGCCTAGACTGCCGGGCGATGCAACAACAAAGCACGACCCCGGCCGGCAGCGACATCCCGGCCCGCCTCGACCGCCTGCCCTGGTCGCGCTGGCACTGGCGGGTGGTGATCGCGCTCGGCGTGGCCTGGGTGCTCGACGGTCTCGAGGTCACGCTGGTGGGCTCGATCGGCGGCGTGCTGGAGCGGCCCGACACGCTGGGCTTGAGCGCGGCGCAGATCGGCTGGTCGGGCTCGCTCTACGTCGGCGGCGCGGTGATCGGCGCGCTGCTCTTCGGCAGGCTCACCGACCGCCTGGGCCGCAAGAAGCTGTTCCTGATCACGCTGGCGGTCTATGCGCTGGCCACGCTGGCGACCGCCTTCTCGCCCGACTTCGCCTTCTTCGCGCTGTGCCGCTTTCTCACCGGCCTGGGCATCGGCGGCGAGTACGCGGCCATCAATTCGGCCATCGACGAGCTGATCCCGGCGCGCGTGCGCGGGCGCGTGAACCTGGCCATCAACGGCAGCTTCTGGGTCGGCGCGGCGCTCGGCGCCGGGTTGAGCCTGTGGCTGCTCGATCCGGGGGTGCTGGGCCCCGTGTGGGGCTGGCGCGCGGGCTTCGGGCTCGGCGCGCTGCTGGCCGTGGCGATCCTGCTGGTGCGGCGCAACGTGCCCGAGAGCCCGCGCTGGCTGATGGCGCATGGCCGGGCCGAAGAGGCCGAGCTCATCGTTGCGGGCATCGAGGCCGAGATCGTTGCGCAGCAGGGCGCACTGCCTTCGGCTTCCGGCCGGGTGCACTATGGCGACCGCGCGAGCCCCGGCTGGCGCGAGGTCGCGCAGGTGCTGCTCTCGCGCTACCCGCAGCGCAGCATGGTGGCGCTGGCGCTGATGATTTCGCAGGCCTTCTTCTACAACGCGATCTTCTTCACCTACGCGCTGGTGCTGACGCGCTTCCACGGCGTGGCCGAGGGCAAGGTGGCGCTCTACATCTTTCCGTTCGCGCTCGGCAACGTGCTGGGGCCGCTGCTCCTGGGTCCGCTGTTCGACCACGTGGGCCGGCGCCGCATGATCGCGCTGACCTACGTGCTCTCGGGCGTGGGCCTGGCGCTGACCGGCTGGGCCTTCATGCAGGGCTGGCTCGATGCGCGCAGCCAGGCGCTGTGCTGGTCGGCGGTGTTCTTTCTCGCATCGGCCGCGGCCAGCTCGGCCTACCTCACGGTGAGCGAGGTGTTTCCGCTGGAGATGCGCGCGATCGCGATCGCGATCTTCTATGCCGTGGGCACCGGGGCCGGCGGCTTCGTGGCGCCGGTGCTGTTCGGCGCCTTGATCGAAACCGGCAACCGCGGCGCCGTGGCCATCGGCTATGCGATCGGCGCCGCGCTGGTCATCGTGGCCGGACTGCTCGCGCTGCGCTGGGCGGTGGATGCGGAGCGCAGGCCGCTCGAGGACGTGGCGCCGCCGCTCGGATTGCATACGGACGGCGACACCTCCGCCATCACTCGACAAGAGCGCGCTTGACGTCTTCCTGCAAGCTGCGCAGGTGCTCGCGCATCGCCGCCCTCGCCCGCTCCGGATCCCGGGCGCGCAGCGCGCGGACGATCTCGCCGTGCTCGTCGTGGTTCTCGCGCTGCCGATGCAGCGGACTGTGCAGGCGGAACAGCCGCGCATTCACGCGCAGTTCCTCCACCAGCCGCGGGAACACCACGTTGCCGCTGGCGGTGGCGATCAGCAAATGGAAGCGGTCGTCGAAGTGCCAGTGCTCGGTTTCGTTGTGCTCGCCGCTGTCGAGCGCGCGGATGTCCGCCTCGAGCGTGTCGATCTCCGCATCCGTGATCTTGCCGACGGCGAGCGCGATGGCCTCGCACTCGATCACCTCGCGCGCACGCATGCAGTCGAAGTATTCCTTGGTGCCCAGCGCGCGCACGGCATAGGAGCGCGCGTCGCGCCGCACCAGCAGCCCCTCGCCGGCCAGGCGCACCAGCGCTTCGCGCATCGGCGTGCGCGAGATGCGCAGGTCTTCAGCCAGGCGCGCTTCCTGCAGCGGGCTGCCGGCCGAGATCTGGCGGTCGAGGATCAGCGTGCGCAACCGTTCGTAGGCCTGCTCGGCAAGGCTGGCAGAGCGCACCTCGAGCGGTGCGATCGTGATGGTGGCGGGTTGCGCCGGACTGGGGAGGCTTGGCATGCGAGGGGAGGCGATTTCCACGAGGGGGCGGGGAAAAGCTTATCAGGCCGGCATTGCGAGGGCGGTGATCTTCACAGCCACTTGTCCAACGGGTTGCCGTCGTTCGGCGCGCGCGGCCGCAGGCAGGGCTGGAAGCGGCCCGAGCCGGCCTCGGCCGAGAACACGCCGTCCTGCCAGACCACGCGCCCGCGCGAAACGGTGACGCCGGGCCAGGCGCGCAGCGCCATGCCCTCGTAGGGCGTGTAGTCGGCCGCGTGATGGAGCATGTCGTTGGAGATCCGCTTCTCCTGCCCCGAGGCGAAGACGTCCCACACCACGAAGTCGGCATCGCTGCCGACCGCGATCGTTCCCTTCTTCGGGTACAGACCGTAGAGGCGCGCCGGGTTGGTGGCGGTGAGTTCGACGAAGCGATGGATGTCGATGCGGCCCGCGAGCACGCCTTCGCTCATCAGCAGCGGCAGGCGCGTCTCCACGCCCGGAATGCCGTTGGGGATGCGGTCGAAGGAAGGCTGGTCGCCGGCCACGCGCTTGCCGTCGGCGCCGTTCATGTTGAAGGGTGCGTGGTCGGACGAGAAGATCGTGAAAAGCCCGCTCGCGAGCCCGTTCCAGATGAACTGCTGATTGGCCTTGTCGCGCGGCGGCGGGCTGCAGATGCAGCGCGCGCCGTGCATCGGGTCGTCGGGATCGATGCCCAGATCCTCGGCGCTCAGGAACAGGTACTGCGGGCAGGTCTCCGCGTGGATCGGCAGGCCGCGCCCGCGCGCCCAGTGGATCTGCTCGACCGCTTCGCGGCCCGACACGTGCACGATCAGGATCGGCGTGTCGACCAGCTCGGCCAACGCGATGGCCCGGTGCGTGGCCTCGCGCTCCACCGCCATCGGCCGCGAGCTGCCGTGGTAGCGCGGGGCCGTGAGGCCGGCATCGAGCAGCTGCTCGGTGAGCCAGGCGATGCAGTCGCTGTTCTCGGCATGGATCATGGTCATCGCGCCATGCCGGCGCGCGGCCGCGAGCACCTCGATGATCTGCCGGTCGTTCAGCTTCAGATCGTCGTAGGTCATGTAGATCTTGAAGGAGGTGTAGCCCTTCTCGATCAACGCGGGGAGTTCGCGCTGCGTCACGTCCTTGGTGGCGTCGGCGACGATCAGGTGGAAGGCGTAGTCGATCACCGCCTTGCCCTCGGCGCGCCGGTGGTAGTCGTCGACCGCTTCCTGGATGCTGCGCCCCTTCTGCTGGGCCGCGAAGGGCAGCACGGTGGTGGTGCCGCCGCAGGCCGCGGAGCGCGTGCCGGTGAAGAAGTCGTCGGCGAAGCGCGAGCCGTCGCTGGTCGGCTGGTCGAAGTGGCAATGGCCGTCGACGCCGCCGGGCGTGACCAGGCGGCCGGCCGCGTCGATCTCGCGTGCGGCCGAGGCATCGAGCCCTTGCGCGATGGCGCAGATGCGGCCGTCGCGCACGCCGATGTCGGCGCGGTAGCGGTCGCCGACGGTGGCGATGTCAGCGTTGCGAAGGATCAGGTCGTAGCTGCTCATGATGAATCTCCGGCTAGCGCTGCTCGAGCACGACGTCCACAGCCACGACCGGCGCGCTCGCGTTGCCGTAGGCGCGGCCGTAGTGGCGCTCGATGCGGCGCTGCACGAAGTCCCAGGCGGTGGTCATCAGCAGGTAGTAGATGGCGGCGACGAGGAAGAGCTCGAGCACCATGAACTTCTCCTGGATCAGCACCTGCGTGCGGCGCAGCAGCTCCTCCATCGAGATCACCGAGGTGATCGAAGTGGTCTTGAGCAGGCCGTTGATGCTGTTGCCCAGCGTCGGGATGATGAGCCGCATGGCCTGCGGCATGACGATGTAGCGCATGGTCTGCGCGTTGCTGAAACCGACCGCGCGCGCCGCGTTGGTCTGGCCCACCGGCACCGACTGGATGCCGCCGCGAATGATCTCCGCGAGATAGGCCGCTTCGTTGAGGATCAGCCCGAGCAGCGCCGACTCGATCACCGAAAGCTTGAGCCCGAGCTGCGGCAGGCCGGTGTAGATGATGATCAGCTGCACCAGGAGCGGCGTGCCGCGGAACACCCAGATGTAGAAGTGCGCCGGCCCGGCCAGCCAGCGCTGGCTGGAGAGCCTGGCCAAGGCCAGCGCGCATCCGACGACCAGCCCGCCGGCGATCGCCGCGAGCGTGAGCCACAGCGTGGTCACGGCGCCGCTCAGGATGTACGGATTGAACAGGTAGTCGGCGAACCCCGACCAGTTCCAGCCTTGTCCCATGGACTTTCCTTCGTGTACTCAGGGACCGCGGCGCGATCAGCTCGCGGGCCCCTTGACGGTCACGGCGCCGTCGATCGCCTTCACGCCGTACTGGTCGAAGAGCTTCTGGAAGCTGCCGTCGGCCTTCATGTCGTTGAGCGCCTTGGCCATCGCGACCGCAAGTTCCTTGTTGCGCGTGGCCAGCGCCACCGGCGTCGGGAACAGGCCGTTGAGCACGCGGTCGAAATCGCCGCGCTTCTGGTACTCGGCGCCGGTGGAGTCGATCGACAGCGCCACCTCGACCTGGCCCGCGCGCAGCGCCTGGAAGGCCATCGCGAAGTTCTCGAAGGTGCGGATGGTCATGCCCTTCATGCCCTTGTCGGTGAGCTGCTTGTCGAGCTCGCGCGCCTTGCGCTCCTCGAAGCCGCCGATCTCCACGCCGATGCTCTTGCCGGAGAGGTCGTCGGGCTTGGCGATCTTCAGCGGGTTGCCCTTGGCCGTGCTGATGCTGATGGCCTGGTCTTCGTACTGCAGCATCTGCATCAGCTTGGCGCGCTCCTCGGTGTAGAAGATGCCGGTGTTGATGACGTCCCAGCGGCCGGCCTGCAGGCCCGGGATCATGGCCGAGAACTCGATGCGTACGTATTCGGGCGTGAGGCACAGGCGCTTGGCGATGGCTTCGCCGAGCTCCACGCGCATGCCCTTGAGCGCGCCGGACTGGTCGACGAACTGCATCGGCGGCAAGGTCGGGTTGACCGACATCACCAGCGTGCCTTTCTTGACCAGCGCCGAGTCGGGCACCGGCGACTTGCAGGCCTGGGCCTGGGCTTGAGCTTGAACCCCGCCCATGCCGAAGACGAAGAGAGCCGTTGCCGATGCGAGAGCGGGAAGCAATTTCATGATGGATTCCTTCAGGAGATGGACGAGACGAGAAAGGGGAACGGGGGGGCGGCGAAGGCGCTCAGGCGCGGATCGAGTCGAGCAGGCCGAGCTGGTCGAGCGCGCGCCGTAGGTCGACCGCGTCGGCCTCGGGCAGCGGCAGGCGCGGCGCGCGGGGCTTGCCGACCGGCAGGCCCATCATCGAGAGGCCGTCCTTGGAGGCGGCGACGTAGCGGTGGCCACCGACCCAGCGCACGATCGGCAGCATCTTCTTGTAGAGCGCAAGCGCGGCAGGCATGTCGCTCTCGTCGGCGACCAGCTCGAACAGGCGCGCCGACATCTTCGGGATCAGGTTGGAGCACACCGCCACCCAACCCTGCGCGCCAAGCCAGAAGGACTCGTAGCCGAGGATGCCGGCGAACACCGTCATGCGATCGCCGCAGAGTTCGATGATGTCGCGCACGCGCGTGACCTCGAGCGTCGACTCCTTGATGTACTTGCAGTTGTCGATGCGCGAGAGCCGCGCCACCAGCTCGGGCTTGAGGTCGACGTTGGCCGTGGCCGGATTGTTGTAGACCATGATCGGAATGCCGATCGCCTCGCCCACCTTGCGGTAGTGCGCGAACAGCTCGTCGTCGGTGGGCGTGCTGTAGAAGGGCGGAATGATCATGACGCCGTCGGCGCCCATGGTCTCGGCCTCGCGGCTCAGCCGCACGCACTCGTCGGTCCACTCCGCGCCGGTGCCGATCAGCACGGGCACGCGTTTTGCTGCCGTGCTCACGCAGGTTTCGATCACCAGCTGCCGCTCTTCGGCCGTCAGCGACAGGAATTCGCCGGTGCTTCCCAAGGGGATGAGCCCGTGGATGCCCTCCTCGATCTGCCAGTCGACCAGCTTCTTCAGTGCCGGCACGTCCACGTGCTTGCCGTCGGCGGTCATGGGGGTGATGAGCACCGTATAGGTGCCTCGGAACGCTGTCATTGCTCGGTCCTCGGTGAAAATCGAATGACGAAGTATATGTATACGTGTAGTATACGTATACATTGAATCGCGTCAATGCGGTTTTTTGCTTCGATCTGCAATGAGCGCCAGACTGACCCACCCCTCCATCACCGCCAGCGGGCGCCCCGTGCGCTTTTGGTACGACGGCCGGCCCATCGACGGCCTGGAGGGCGAAACGATCGCCGCCGCCCTGGCCGCCGGCGGCATCCGGCAGCTGCGCCATACCCGCGGCGGCGAGCGCCGCGGCCTGTACTGCGGCATGGGCGCTTGCTTCGATTGCCTGGTGACGGTGGATGGCCAAGCCAGCCAGCGCGCCTGCCTCACCAAGGTGGCCAAGGGCCAGCAGGTGCGCTCCGCCATGCCGGCGGGAACGCCGGCGGATCCGCTGCGCCCGCTCGCGCCCGAAGCAGCCGCCGAGCCGGCAAGCCGGCAGGTCGACCTGCTGGTGATCGGCGCCGGGCCGGCGGGCCTGTCGGCGGCGCTCGCGGCGCGGCGGGCCGGGGCCGAGGTGCTGGTGCTCGACGAGCGCCTTCAGTCAGGCGGCCAGTTCTACAAGCCGCTGGCGCCCTCCCACCAGGTGGCCGCGCCGATCGATCGCCAGTTCGCGGATGGCCGCGCGCTCGAACAGCAGGTGCGGGCGGCCGGCGTCACGGTGCAGCAAGGCGCGCAGGTATGGGCGGCGTTCTCGCCGCAGCAGGTCGGCGCGCTGATCGACGGGCACGCGACCGTCATCGGCTGCAGGCAGCTCGTGATCGCACCCGGCGCCTACGAGCGCCCGGTGCCTTTTCCCGGCTGGACGCTGCCGGGCGTGATGAGCACCGGCGCCGCCCAGACGCTGGCGCGGGCCTACCGCGTGGCGCCGGGCCAGCGGGTGGTGATTGCGGGCAACGGGCCGCTCAACCTGCAGCTGGCCGCGGAGCTGCTGGCCGGCGGCGCCGAGGTCGTCGCGGTGCTCGAATCGGCCATGCGCCCTTCCCTGGCCCAATGGCGGCAACTGTGGACGGCCGCGCGCACCGCACCCGATCTGCTGCGCGATGGCTGGCGCTACATGCGGCAACTGCGCGCCCATCGCGTTCCATTGTTGTGGGGCCACGCGGTGGTCTCAGCCGAAGGCGAGGACGAACTGCGCGCCGTGCAGGCCGCGGCGATCGATGGGCAATCGGCGACGCTGCGCTTCGAGGCCGACACGCTGTGCCTGGGCTACGGCTTCATTCCCTCCACCGAGCTCGCACGCATGCTGGGCTGCGAACACCGCGCGGTGGATCGCCATCTCGGCTACCTCGCCACGGTGACGCGCGAAGACGGCGCCACCAGCCTGCCCGGCGTGTTCGTCGTGGGCGACGGCGCCGACACGGGCGGCTCGCGCGTCGCTCTGGCACGCGGCACCCTGGCCGGCACGGCGGCAGCACGCAACCTCAACCTGCCCGCGCCTGAGCCGCGCAAGGAGCTCGGCCAATTGCGGAAGGCCGAGCGCTTCCAGCAGGCGCTGTGGTCGCTCTACCAGGCACCACCGGTCTCGCTGTCCACGACACCCGACGACACGCTGCTGTGCCGCTGCGAGGAAATCACTTTCGGCTCGGTGCGCGAACAAATCCGCGCCGGCCGCGACACACTGGCCGCACTCAAGCGCAACACGCGCCTGGGCATGGGCCGCTGCCAGGGCCGCTACTGCGCAGTGACCGCCGCGAAGCTCGTGAGCGAGCTGACGGGGCGGCCGCCCGAGGTCGAGCAGTACTTCGCGCCACGCCCGCCGGCCAAGCCGGTGCCGGCCGGTGCGCTGGGCTTCGAGAAGCCCGAATGGGGCGGCCATAAGCCTGCCATCACCCCCAACCTCGCCCGGCCCGTGGAGCACGCGCCATTCGCGCCGCTGCACACCGAGGTGCTGGTGATCGGCGCCGGCGTGCTCGGATCGTGCCTCGGCTACTACCTGTCGAAGGCCGGCCGGGACGTGACGGTGGTGGAGCGCGACGACATCAACCTGCAGGCCTCCGGCGCCAACGCGGGCAGCCTGCACGTGCAGCTGCTGTCCTTCGACTTCGGCGCCAAGGCACAGGAAGGTGGCGGCCCGGCCGCGGCCACGTTGCCGCTCGGGCCGATGTCGGTGCGCCTCTGGCAGCAGATCGAGGCCGACTGCGGCGAGGACCTCGAGATCAAGATCACCGGCGGCCTGATGGTGGCCGACAGCGTGGCCGGCATGCGCTTCATCGAGGCCAAGGCCGCGCTGGAGCGCAGCCATGGCATCGATGCGCAGGTGATCGACGGCGCCGAACTGCGGCGGCTCTCGCCCGCGCTTTCGGAACAGCTGCTGGGTGCGGAACTGTGCCCGATGGAAGGCAAGATCAACCCGCTGCGCGCGACCTATGCGGTGGCGACGCGCGCGCAACAGCAAGGCGCGCGCATGCTGCGCGGCTGCAACGTGCAGGACATCGAGCGCCTGCCCGGCGATGGCGCCGGCTTCACGGTCCACACCTCGCGCGGCACCATTCATGCGGGCCGCATCGTCAACGCGAGCGGCGCCTGGTCGAGCACCGTCGGCGACATGCTGGGCGTGAAGATCCCCGTCAAGGGCGCGCCGCTGCAGATGATCGTCACCGAGCCGGCGCCGCCGCTGGTGGACCACCTGATCGCGCATGCCGACCGGCACCTGAGCCTCAAGCAGGCGGCCAGCGGCGGACTCATCATCGGCGGCGGCTGGACCGCTGCCTTCCACGAAGGCATGCGCCTGAACCGCGCCGAGCGCGCCAGCATCGAGGGCAGCCTGTGGGTGGCGCGCCGGGTGCTGCCCGCCGTGAGCGGTCTGCACATGGTGCGCTGCTGGGCCGGCATGAACGTCAACATCGACGGCGCGCCGATCCTCGGCGAGGTGCCCGGCGTGCCCGGCTTCTACAACGCCGTCAGCTCCAACGGCTACACGCTGGCGCCCGTCGTTGCGCGCCTCGTCACCGAGCTGATCGTGCTCGGCCGCACCGAGATCGACATCACCCCGTTTCGCATCGACCGTTTTCTCTGACCTCCCCACCATGACCGACTCTTCTTCCGCGCGCGACACACTGCGCCAGTTCATCGACACGCATTTCGACGGGCAGGTGCGCATGCTCGCGCAACTGGTGCAATGCCCTTCCGACAATCCGCCCGGCGACTGCGCGCCGCATGCGGAGCTCACGGCCCGCCTGCTCGAGGCCATGGATTTCGAGGTCGAAAGGCATGCGGTGCCGGCCGAATTCGCAGCGGCGCACGGCATGCGAAGCATCACCAACCTGATCGTGCGCGAACGCTTCGGCGACGGTCCCGTGGTGGCGCTCAACGCCCACGGCGACGTCGTGCCGCCGGGCTCGGGCTGGAGCGTCGACCCTTATGGCGGCGAAGTGCGGGACGGCTGGCTCTACGGCCGCGGTGCAGCGGTATCGAAGTCCGACTTCACGACCTATGCCTTTGCCCTGCGCGCGCTGAAGCAGCTGCACGCATCCGGCATGCCGCTGGCCGGCACGGTCGAACTGCACTTCACCTACGACGAGGAAACTGGCGGCATGACCGGGCCGGGCTGGATTCTTTCGCAAGGCCTGAGTCGTCCCGACTACGTGCTCTCGGCAGCCTTCTCGCACCACGTGGTGGTGGCCCACAACGGCTGCCTGCACCTCGAGGTGACGGTGCGCGGCAAGTCGGCCCATGCCGCGCGCCCCGACACCGGCCACGATGCCATCGAGGCCGCGGCGACGCTCCTGCCCGCGCTCTACCGCTACCGCGATGCACTCGCCGGCCGGCCTTCGCAAACACCCGGCATCACGCATCCGACGATGGTGGTCGGCCTCATCGACGGCGGCATCAACACCAACGTGGTCGCCGACACGCTGAGCTTGCGAATCGACCGGCGCATCGTTCCGGAGGAAGTGCCTGAAGCCGCGGAGGCCGAGCTGCGCAGCGTGATCGAGGACGCCTGCCGCGCGCTGCCGGGCATCTCGGTCGAGATCAGGCAGATCCTGCTGGCCCGGCCGTTCGCACCGGCGCCCGGCGCCCAGGCGCTGGCCGATCTCGTGTGCCGCGAGGCCGGCGCCGTGATGGGCAAGCCGGTGACGCCGATCGGCGTGCCGCTCTATACCGATGCGCGCCTCTACAGCGAGGCCGGCATCCCCACCGTGATGTACGGCGCCGGCCCGCAGACGCTGCTCGAAGCCAACGGCCACCGCGCCGACGAGCGCGTTCCGCTGGACGAACTGCACAAGGCGACGCTGGTGGTCGCCAACACCCTGCTGCGGCTGCTGGCCCCCTGAATTTCAGTGCTGCGTGGTCGGCCGCCCGGCCTCCACCCAGGCTTCGAGTCCGCCGGCCAGCGGCCGCGCGCGCACGAAGCCGCGCGCCATCAAGGCCTGCGCGGCCAACGCGGCCGACACCTCGTTGGGGCAGCTGCAGTACAGGATGATCTCGCGCCCCCTGTCCTCGAAGGGCAGGTCCGCTCGCCGCTGCTGCAGCGCCTTCAGCGGGATCGGCAGCGCGCCCGGGATGCGTCGCGGATCGACCTGGACGCCGGCCTCGCCGCGCACGTCGACCACGATCGGCGGCGCCTCGCCTTCCATCAGGGCAAACAGTTCGTCGATGGTGGCGCGCGGCATGCTGGTGATGCGCAGCATGGCGCGACGGCGCCACCAGCGCAGCGCCAGCATGGCGGCCAGCACGATCACCAGCGCCGCGGTCGCGACGCTGCCGGCATTGGCCAGGGCATCGAGCACCGCCTGGATCTGCTCGCGAAACAGCCAGCCCAGGCCCAGGAACACGCCGGCCCACAGCAGCGCGGCCGCCGTCTCGAAGGCGAGGAAGCGCGGCGTCGACATGCCCAGCGCACCCGCCATCGGCGGCGCCACCACCGAGACGCCGGGCACGAACTTGGCAGCCACCAACGACATGCCACCCCAGCGGCCGATCAGCGTTTCGCTGCGCCGCACGCAGGAGTCCGGCGAGATCGAGATCTTGCAGAGCAGGCGCATGAAGCGGTAGCCGTAGGTGCGGCCGGTATAGAACCAGACGCCGTCGCCCAGCACGTTGGCGAGCACCGCGGCCAGCACCATGGTTGCGAGGAGGGCCGGCTCCGCCACGGCCGCCAATCCGCCGGCCACCACCAGCACCGGCGCTGCCGGCACCGGCAGCCCGACGCGGGCCGCGAAGCTCACGAGGAACACCACGGCGATCGCGTGGTCGACCATCAGAGCTATCAATTCCTGCATGCCCGGAGCGTACCGCCAACGGGCGCGGCCGGCCCGCGGGCGCACTCAGATCGCGACCAGCTGGCGCACGCCCTGCGCTTCCATGTCCTTGCCGAGACCGCGCGCGATCACTTCGCCGCGCTCCATCACGAGGTAGTCGTCGGCCAGGTCCTGCGCGAAGTCGTAGTACTGCTCGCACAGCACGATGGCCATGTCGCCGCGCTGGGCCAGCATGCGGATCACGCGGCCGATGTCCTTGATGATGCTGGGCTGGATGCCTTCGGTCGGCTCATCGAGGATCAGGAGCTTCGGGTTGGGCGCGAGCGCGCGCGCGATCGCGAGCTGCTGCTGCTGCCCGCCCGAGAGATCGCCGCCGCGGCGGTTGAGCATCTGCTTGAGCACCGGGAAGACTTCGTAGAGTTCGGGCGGCACCGGCGTCGAGCCCGGCCTGTAGGCCAGGCCCATGCGCAGGTTCTCCTCGACCGTGAGCCGCGCGAAGATCTCGCGGCCCTGCGGCACGAAGCCCATGCCGGCACGGGCGCGGTCGTAGGGCGTCTTCTTGTGGATAGGCGCGCCGTCGAACTCGATGCTGCCGCTCTTGATCGGGACCAGGCCCATCAGCGACTTGAGCAGCGTGGTCTTGCCGACGCCGTTGCGGCCGAGCAGCACGGTGACCTTGCCGGCGTGGGCTTCGAAGCTCACATCGCGAAGGATGTGGGAGCCGCCGTAGTACTGGTGGATATTCTTGACTGAAAGCATGGTCACCTTCCCAGATAGACCTCAATGACGCGCTCGTCCGCCTGCACCTCGTCCAGCGTCCCCTGCGCCAGCACCGAGCCGTCGCACAGCACGGTCACGATCTCGGAGATGGTGCGGATGAAGCTCATGTCGTGCTCCACCACCATCAGCGAGTGCTGGCCCTTGAGCTTGAGGAAGAGCTCGGCGGTGCGCGCGGTCTCCTCGTCGGTCATGCCCGCCACCGGCTCATCCAGCAGCAGCAGCTTCGGATCCTGCATCAGCAGCATGCCGATCTCGAGCCACTGCTTCTGCCCGTGGCTCAGGTTGCCCGCCAGGCGCAGCACGCTGCCTTCGAGATGGATGGTGTGCAGCACCTCGGCCAGCCGGTCGCTCTGCGCCGAATCGAGCTTGAACAGCATCGAGGCCTTCACGCCCTTGTCGGTCTTGAGCGCAAGCTCGAGGTTCTCGAACACGGTGAGGTGTTCGAACACGGTCGGCTTCTGGAACTTGCGGCCGATGCCGAGCTGCGCGATCTCGGCTTCCTTGTGGCGCAGCAGGTCGATGGTGCTGCCGAAGAAGACGGTGCCTTCGTCGGGCCGGGTCTTGCCGGTGACGATGTCCATCATCGTGGTCTTGCCGGCGCCGTTGGGGCCGATGATGCAGCGCAGCTCGCCCGGCGCGATGTCGAGCGAGAGCTTGTTGATGGCCTTGAAGCCGTCGAAGCTCACGCTCACGTCCTCGAGGTAGAGGATGCGGCCGTGCGTGATGTCGACCTCGCCCGCCGTCGCATGGCGACCGTAGCCGGCTTCGCGGCCGCCCGATTCGGTCAGGCTGGCGCGGTCGCCGTGGCCGTGCCGCGCGATGCGCTCCGCGCCCGCTTCCATCAGATCGGGCGTCATGCGCGGGCTCCCTTCGCTTCCACCACCAGCGGCGCGAGCGCAGAGGGCTCGACGCCCTGCTCCGCAGCCATGGCACGTTGCGCCTCGCGCCGGCCTTCGCTCGCCGGCGCCTTCTCCCTGGCCGCCCATTTCTTGACCAAGCCCACGATGCCGTTCGGCAGGAACAGCGTGACAGCAATGAAAAGTGCACCCAGGAAATAGAGCCAGTATTCCGGGTAGGCCACCGTGAGCCAGCTCTTGGCGCCGTTGACGATGAAGGCGCCGAGGATCGGGCCGATCAGCGTGGCGCGGCCGCCGACCGCGGCCCAGATCGCGATCTCGATCGAGTTGGCGGCGCTCATTTCGCCGGGATTGATGATGCCCACCTGCGGCACATAGAGCGCACCGGCCACGCCGCACATGATGGCCGAGATGACCCAGATCGTGAGCTTGTAGGGCAGCGGGTTGTAGCCCGAGAACATCACGCGCGACTCGGCATCGCGAATCGCCTGCAGCACGCGGCCGAACTTGCTGCCGATCAGCCACCTGGCGAACAGGAAGAAGCCGAGCAGCGTGAGGCCGGTGAGCGCGAAGAGCGTCATGCGCATCTCCTGCGTCGCGATCGGCACGCCGAGGATGCGCTTGAAATCGGTGAAGCCGTTGTTGCCGCCGAAGCCGGTCTCGTTGCGGAAGAACAGCAGCATCGCCGCGAAAGTCATGGCCTGCGTGATGATCGAGAAGTACACGCCCTTGATGCGCGAGCGGAAGGCGAAGAAGCCGAACACGAAGGCGATCAGGCCCGGCACCGCGACGATCAGGATCAGCGTGGCGACGAAGCTGTCGCTCAAGCTCCAGTGCCAGGGCAGCGTCTTCCAGTCGAGGAAGACCATGAAGTCCGGCAGCTCGCTCTTGTAGTTGCCGTCGCGGCCGATCTGGCGCATGAGGTACATGCCCATCATGTAGCCGCCCAATGCGAAGAAAAGGCCGTGGCCCAGCGAGAGGATGCCGGTGTAGCCCCAGATCAGGTCCATGGCCAGCGCACAGATGGCGTAGCACATGATCTTGCCGACCAGCGCCACCGCGTAGTCGCTCATGTGCAGCGGGCTGCCCGCGGGCACCAGCAGGTTGAGCACCGGCGCCAGCGCGCAGACGGCGATCAATGCGATGAAGAAGGCGGTCCAGCCCTTGCCGCTCAGGAGCGGGCCCTTGGAAGGAAGTGCGACTCGGGTCATGCCTCGGCGCTCCGGCCTTTGACTGCGAAGATGCCCTGCGGCCGCTTCTGGATGAAGATGATGATGAAGACCAGCACCGCGATCTTCGCGAGCACCGCGCCGGCCCAGCCTTCGATGAACTTGTTGAGCACGCCCAGCCCCATGGCCGCATACACGGTGCCGGCGAGCTGGCCGACGCCGCCCATCACCACCACCATGAAGGAATCGACGATGTAGCTCTGGCCGAGGTCGGGGCCGACGTTGCCGATCTGCGAGAGCGCGCAACCCGCGAGCCCCGCGATGCCGGAGCCGAGCGCGAAGGCATAGGTGTCGATGCGCGCCGTGTTCACGCCCATGCAGGAGGCGATCGGCCGGTTCTGGGTGACGCCGCGCACGAAGAGGCCCAGGCGCGTCTTGCCGATGAGCCAGCCCATCGCCAGCAGCACCAACCCCGCGAAGATGACGATGCAGATACGGTTCCACGGCAGCGTGACGTTGCTCAGCATCGTGAAGCCGCCGCTCATCCAGGCCGGGTTCTCGACACCGACGTTCTGGGCGCCGAAGAGCGAGCGCACCAGCTGCTGCAGCATCAGGCTGATGCCCCAGGTGGCGAGCAGGGTCTCGAGCGGCCGGCCGTAGAGGAAGCGGATCACGCCGCGTTCCAGCACCGCGCCGACCAGCGCCGAGGCGAGAAAGGCGACCGGAATCGCAGCCACCAGGTACCAGCCGAAGGCCGCCTCGGGCATGTAGCGCTGGAAGATGCCCTGCATCACGTAGGTGGCGTAGGCGCCGATCATCATCAGCTCGCCGTGCGCCATGTTGATCACGCCCATCAGCCCGTAGGTGATGGCGAGGCCCAGCGCGGCGAGCAGCAGCACCGAACCGAGGCTGATGCCGCTGAAGATCGCGTTGATGCGGTCGCCCCAGACCAGCGCGCCGTCGATGCTGCGGATGGACGCGTCGATGACGGCCTTGACCTCGGGGTCGGTCTCGTCAGCAAGGCGCTGGTTGAGCAGCAGCTTGGTGTCGGGGTTGCGGCTCTCGCCGAGCGCCTTGGCCGCGGCGATGCGCTTGGCCTTGTCGGCGCTGCTCAGCATGCTGGCGGCGCGCACCAGTTCGAGCTGGGCCTTGATCTTGGCGTTGGTCTCGGCGGCCAGCGCCTTCTCGACCAATGGGAGGCGCGACTCGTCGGGCTCCTTGAAGAGGGCCTGCGCCGCTTCGGCACGCACCGCTTCGTCCTTGCTGGTGAGCTTGAGTGCGGCCTGCGCGGCATCGAGCGCGCCGCGCATCAGGTTGTTGTTGACCACGTCCTCGGCGTTGTCGGGCAGCTTCTGCTCGGCGCCGGTGACAGGGTCGAAGGCCTTGTCGTTCCTGATGAGGAACACGCGGTCTTCGGTGTACTTGACCGCATCGTCGGCCATGGCCTGAATGAAGGCCGAAGTCTTCTCGTCGGCCGTGGCGACGGCCTTGTTGAGCGCGGCAATGCGGTTTTCGGAATCGCCCGAAGCGATGGCCTTCGCCTCGTCGGCGGTCAGCGCGTGGGCAGGAGCGGCGGCGAGCAGCGCGAGCGCCGCCGCGCAGCAGTAGATGGAGCGCAAGAATGTGTACACGGCGTTCTCTGTTCCAGGAACACCGCGGATCCGGCTCCGCCGGTCCGCTGGTGTTGCCCCCTGCAAGGGGGTTGGCGTAGCGACACGAAGTGCGCGCAGCCTGAGGGTGTTACAAGGATTTCCCTGCCGGCTGGTCCGGCTTCTTGTCGTTGCCTTCGATGTACGGGCTCCACGGCTTGGCCTTGACCGGACCCGGCGTCTTCCACACCACGCCGAACTGGCCGTCGGCCTTGATCTCGCCGATGAACACGCTCTTGTGCAGGTGGTGGTTCTTCTCGTCCATCTTCGAGACGATGCCCGAAGGCGCGGTGAAGGTCTGGCCGGCCATCGCCGCGATCACCTTGTCGGTGTCGGTGCTCTTGGCCTTCTCGACCGCCTGCTTCCACATGTGGATGCCGATGTAGGTGGCTTCCATCGGGTCGTTGGTGAGCGGCTTGTCCTTGTGGCCGGCGATGTTCTTGGCCTTGGCGTAGTCGCTCCACTGCTTGATGAAGGCGGTGTTGGTCGGGTTCTTGATCGACATGAAGTAGTTCCATGCGGCCAGGTGGCCGACCAGCGGCTTGGTGTCGACGCCGCGCAGCTCTTCCTCGCCGACCGAGAAGGCGACCACCGGCACGTCCTTGGCCTTCAGGCCGGCGTTGCCGAGTTCCTTGTAGAAGGGCACGTTGGAGTCGCCGTTGATGGTCGACACCACGGCCGTCTTGCCGCCGGAAGAAAACTTCTTGATGTCGGCCACGATGGTCTGGTAGTCGCTGTGGCCGAAGGGCGTGTACTTCTCGTCGATGTCGGTGTCCTTCACGCCCTTGCTCTTCAGGTAGGCGCGCAGGATCTTGTTGGTGGTGCGCGGATAGACGTAGTCGGTGCCCAGTAGCACCCAGCGCTTGGCGCCGCCGCCGTCCTTGCTCATCAGGTAGTCGACCGCGGGAATGGCCTGCTGGTTGGGCGCGGCGCCGGTATAGAACACGTTCTTGCTGAGCTCTTCACCCTCGTACTGCACGGGGTAGAACAGGAGGCCGTTCATTTCCTCGACCACCGGCAGCACCGACTTGCGCGACACCGAGGTCCAGCAGCCGAAGATCACCGAGACCTTGTCCTGGCCGAGCAGCTGCTTGGTCTTCTCGGCGAAGAGTGGCCAGTTGGAGGCCGGATCGACCACCACGGGCTCGAGCTTCTTGCCGAGCACGCCGCCCTTGGCGTTGATCTCGTCGATCGCCATGAGCACGGTGTCCTTGAGCACGGTTTCCGAGATCGCCATCGTGCCCGACAGCGAGTGCAGCACGCCGACCTTGATGGTGTCGGCCGCGAAGGCCGGCACGGCGGACAGGCTGGCAAGCGCCACGGCGGCGGTGAGCGCCTTGAGGGTGAAACGACGTTGTTGCATGAAGACTCCTTCTCCTGGTGGTTTGAACGATGGAGGGGAGTCTGCGGAATCGGTCACGGAGCGGGAATACGCCGGGTGGCGTACGAGGCCTCAGCCGCGCAGAAGATCCGGATGATTTCTTTTCGGATGCTTCTTCAGGGACACCATCTCAAGCGCGGTGGCGACGTGCGCCTTGAGCCTCCCGATGCTCAACAAGTTCTGCAAAGTCATTTTCTTTCCCCTTCAGCCATATCTTGGGGCCGGCGGCGACGTTGACCGCGAAGCTCTTCCCTTCCTTCAGCTTCCTTGCGAAATCCGCCACGCTCATGGGCGTGGGATTCACCTCTCGGCCCAATGTCGCCTGGGCTTCGGTCAAGGCCAACGCGACATCCGCGAATCGTGCGCTTCCCAGCACCATCACGTGGACGTCGCTGCGTGGGCTCTCCGTGCCCGAGGCCATCGAACCGTAGACGAAGGCCAGCGACACGGATTCGCCTAGAGGAAAAAGTGCGTCACGCAGCACGGGCGACCCCGGCCGTCTTCCGAAGCAAACCGGCGAGGTCATTGAACACCGGGCTTTGCGTGTTCGCCTGGTAGTGAACCTGGCGGCCGACCTCGCTGCGCAGTAACAGCCCGGCGTCGCTCAGGCCGCGCAACTCTCGATGCAGCGAGCCGGCCGATGCGCCTGTCAGGCGTGCCAGCTCTCGTACGTGCAGCGCCTTCTCCGGGTGCAGTAACAGGGCGGCCAATACGCGCGAGCGTGTCTGGCCCAGCAGATATTCGGCAATACCGGGCATGTTCTCAATTTTGCTTCAATTGTAGCAATTATGAGAACGAATTTTCCAGCATCACGCGAAGAACGCCCTCGCATAGTTGATCGGCGCATGATCCGCCAGGTCGCGCAGCAGCACGGCGCCGCGGCGCCATGCATGGTCGATCACGTAGCGGGCGCGGCCCTGGGTGCGGTCGGCCTCGATGAAGCTGGCGTCGGGGTTGTGCAGGCACTCGCCAGCGCAGGTGATATAGCTGGTGGCCCCCGCATGCGCATAGAGCGAGAAGGCAGGCGGCAGCTGCGTCACGAGATCGCAGCCGTCGACCAGGCGCACGATCTCGACCCCGGCGAGGGCCGCGACGAACTCGGTGTTGCCTACGCGCGGCGAGCCCAGCGTGACCAGCAGGGTCGGCGGCAGAAGGGTCGCGATCAGCGTCGCGAGCGCCCCGCCGAGGCTGTGGCCGGTCATGATCAAGGCGCTGCGGCCGGCGGCCTCGCCTTCCGCCCACTCGCGCACCGCGGGCCACAGGGCGCGCGCCGAACGCGCGAAGCCCGCGTGCACACGGCCGCCGGCTTCGGCCCAGTCGACCTGGTGCGCCTGCAGGTTGGTCGCGTGATCGCGAATCTCGTCGGGCTGCGTGCCGCGGAATGCGAGCAGCGCGCTGCCGTCGGCATGCAGGGCGGCAAAGGCGAAGCCGTGGGTCTCGGCGTGCACGATGAGCTTCGGCGCGCCGAAGCCGGCGTGGCGCAGCGCCTCGGTCAAACGCAGCCGCTCGGCCTCCGAAGTCTCGGCGCGGTAGTAGGCCAGCCGTGCGGACTCGACGGCCCACTGCGCGGGCGTGTAGCTCTGGCCGGGCTCGAACAGCGTCTCGTGCCGCTCGGGCGAGTAGAGCGCGGTGCGACTGGGGTCGTACGGAACGCCAGGCATGGCCTCAAACCGCCGCGGCCACCTTGAACTGCTTGGCCGCGAAGGCCCAGATCAGGCGCGTGGCGCTCGGCCCGGCTGCATCGCTGAAGGGCAGCCGCGGCGCCCCGCCGCTCCATGCATGGCCCAGGCCGGCCACTTCGCACAGCATCACGAAGGTGCGGCCGCCGCGCTTGAATTCGGTCACGCGCATCGCATGCCGCTTGCCGCGCTGCAGCGTACGCTCCGCGCCGGGCTTGGCGCCGGTGGCCGTGGCCCAGACCTCCGCCGTGCTGCCCGCATTGCTGGCCGAGACCACGACGTCGGCATCGCCGTGAAGCACCAGCAGGGGCGGCAGCGTGGTGAAGACGGCGGCGGCGCCCATGGCCTTGCCGACGGCGGTCGCCGGCATGGGCGGCACGTGGCGCCCGCGCATGGCGCCCAGCGCGGTGGCCGGCGATCTGGCGGCGCCGGGCGCCACGCCGGAGTGCATGGCTACCGCCTTGAAGCGCACCGGGTAGCGCGTGGCCAGCAAGGCGGCCATGCTGGCGCCGGCGGAGAGGCCGGCCACGGCGACACGCTCGCCGTCCACCGGATAGAGCGTGCAGGCCTGGTCGAGCGCGGACATCAGGGTCGCGGCTTCCGCGTCGGCCTTGCCGGAACGCCGGTCGTACCAGTTCCAGCAGCCCTGCGGATGAGCGAGCCGGTCCTGCTCGGGGTAGAGCACGAAGAAGCGCTCGCGCGCCGCGAGCAGGTTCATGCGCGTGCTGACCGCGAAGTCGCGCCCGGTCTGCCCGCAGCCGTGCAGCATCACCAGCAGCGGCAGGCGTTCACCGGGCTGGATATCAGGCGGCCGGTACAGGTGATAGCGGCGCGCGCCACCGGGGCCGATGGCCATGCCGGACAGCCAGTCGCCGGGGCCGCGCGGCGGCTTGAGCTGCTTGGCGGCGGCGCGCGTCACCTCGCCCGCGATGCGCGTGCCGCTGCGCAGCGTGGCATTGGTGAGCGCTTTCAGGCCGCGCTGGTAGGCGCGCGTGAATGCCGAAGCGGCGAAGGTCGGGGGACGACGGGCCATGGTGAATGCGTGGGCCGGATTCACCGGCCCGGTACACCTTAGCAGCTTCCGCGCCCGGCCTGGGCTAGTACACCTCGGGCACGTACATCGACTCCGGCACCGGCTGGCGCAGGTAGTCGGCATTGCGCACCCGAGCCGGCAGTTCGATGGGCGGGTGCGGCACCTCATGATAGGGCAGCTGGCCCAGCAGGTGGCTGATGCAGTTCAGGCGCGCCTTCTTCTTGTCGACCGCCTGCACCACCCACCAGGGCGCCTCCTCGATATGGGTGCGCTCGAGCATGGTTTCCTTGGCCTTGGTGTATTCCTCCCAGCGGCGGCGGGATTCCAGGTCCATCGGGCTCAGTTTCCACTGCTTGAGCGGGTCGTGGATGCGGCCCAGGAAGCGCATGTGCTGCTCTTCGTCGGTAATCGAGAACCAGTACTTGATGAGCTTGATGCCCGAACGCACCAGCATGCGCTCGAAGTCCGGGACGGTGCGGAAGAACTCCTCGTACTCGTCGTCGGTGCAGAAGCCCATCACGCGCTCGACGCCGGCGCGGTTGTACCAGCTGCGGTCGAACAGCACGATCTCGCCCGCGGCCGGCAGATGGGCCACATAGCGCTGGAAGTACCACTGCGTGCGCTCGCGGTCGTTGGGCGCCGGCAGCGCCGCCACGCGGGCCACGCGCGGATTGAGCCGCTGGGTGATGCGCTTGATCACGCCGCCCTTGCCCGCCGCGTCGCGGCCCTCGAACAGGATCACCACCTTCTGCCGGCTGTGCTGCACCCAGTCCTGCAGTTTGACCAGTTCGCCCTGCAGGCGGAAGAGCTCCTTGAAATAGGCTTGGCGCTCAGCCTTGTCGGCGGTGCGGCCCGATTCGAGCTCCTCGAGATTGCGATCCTCGATCTCGAGCTCGAACTCCTCGTCGTAGCTGTCGACCAGGTCGCGCGCGATGCGCTCCATCAGGTCGTTGTGGTCGCTGAGGGTGCTGGGCAGCGTCATGGTCGGCTCGAATCAGGGGAAAAGACCATGCTGCCCCGCCTGCATGACGAACATGTGACAGAAAAGGCGCTTTCGGCGTGTCGTCACGATACTGACATAAGAGACGCACAGCATTGGCGGGATTCGCCTGCCTTCCGACCCTCTGACGTTCTGAACCGCTCCGCCTTGCCCTCACCCCGGGATATCGCCACCGCATCGTATGGCGGGGACGAAGCAGGCCTGATCTGCGGCTATCTCTTCGACGCAGCGGCCGAAGAGCCGGCGAGCGCCATCGATTCCGCCGCTGCGGCCGATTGGCTGCAGCAGGCCGAGCCGCCGGCCGGCGCCTTCCTGTGGCTGCACTTCAACCTGAGCCACGCGCAGGCCGAGCGCTGGCTGCAGCGGCATGCGGACCTGTCCGACACCTTCTTCGAGACGCTGAAGGAAGGCCTGCATTCGACCCGCATCGAGCGCGCCGACGATTCGCTGATCGCGGTCATCAACGACGTGCATTTCGAGTTCAGCTTCGAGCCCTCGGACATCTCCACCCTGTGGATCAGCGTCGGCCCGCGCCTGGTGGTGACGGCGCGCGCCAAGCCGCTGCGCTCGGTCGACGCGCTGCGCACGGCGGTGAAGGCCGGCGATGCGCCGCGCTCCACCACCGAGCTGCTCGAACACCTGCTGCGCGCGCAGGCCGAGGTGCTGGTGAACATCGTGCGCGGCGTGACGGCGCGCATCGACACGATCGAGGACGAACTCCTGGCCGGCCGACTCGACCACAAGCGCGCCCGGCTCGGCGCGATGCGCCGCCTGCTGGTGCGGCTGCAGCGCCTGCTGGCGCCCGAACCGGCGGCGCTGTTCCGGCTGCTGCAGCGCCCGCCCTCCTGGATGGCCGAAGCCGATGCCCAGGAACTGCGCGGCTCGACCGAGGAGTTCTCGGTGGTGCTGCGCGACATGGGTGCGCTGCAGGAGCGCATCAAGCTGCTGCAGGAAGAGATCGCGGCCAACGTCAACGAGGACAACAACCGCAGCCTGTTCGTGCTGACGGTGGTGACCGTGCTGGCGCTGCCGATCAACATCCTGGCCGGCCTGTTCGGCATGAACGTGGGCGGCATCCCGCTGGCCGAGGACAAGCACGGCTTCTGGGTGGTGGTGGCGATCGTGCTGAGCTTCACCGCGATCGCGGCCTGGGTGGCATTCCGCAAGAAACGCTGAAAAGACGAAAAGAATAAGATCGTGGCGTGTCTTCCATCCTCAATGCAGACCTGCACTGTCACTCCGTGGTGTCCGACGGCACCCTGACCCCCGAAGAGCTGGCCGCCCGGGCCGCCGCCAACGGCGTCGAACTCTGGGCCCTGACCGACCATGACGAAATCGGCGGCCAGCACCGCGCAGCCGCGGCGGCCCGCGAGCAGGGCATGAAGTACCTCACGGGCACCGAGATCTCGGTCACTTTCGCCAATGAAACGGTGCACATCGTGGGCCTGGGCTTCGACCCCGAGGACGCGGCGATAACCGAGGGCCTCTACGACACGCGCGGCGGCCGCGGCAAACGCGCCATGGAGATGTCCGAAGGCCTGGCCAAGGTCGGCATCCATGGCGCCTACGAAGGTGCGCTCAAGTTCGTCGGCAATCCCGAGCTCATCTCGCGCACGCATTTCGCACGCTTCCTGGTCGAGCAGGGCCACTGCCGCGACACCAACGAGGTGTTCCGCAAGTTCCTCACCGAAGGCAAGCCCGGCTACGTGCCGCACCGCTGGGCCGCGCTGAAGGACGCGGTGCGATGGATTACCGGCGCCAAGGGGCTGGCCGTGATCGCGCACCCCGGCCGCTACCGGTTCACTGCCAACGAGGAGTACGCCCTGTTCCTCGAATTCAAGGAGCACGGCGGCCGGGCGATCGAGGTCGTCACCGGCAGCCACTCGCCGGCCGAATACGAGGAGTACGCCGACAAGGCGCTGGAGTTCGGCTTCGCCGCCTCGCGCGGCAGCGACTTCCACAGCCCCGACGAGAGTCACTGCGACCTGGGCAAACTTCCCTGGCTCCCCGGCAAACTGACACCGGTGTGGGAGCTGCTGGAGCACCGCATCCAGTGACCGGGCCGTCGACGAGCGGCGGCCTGGCCGTCCGGAAGAGCACGCGCGACATCGCATCCGAGCGCATCCTGGCCGGCATCGGCCTGGTGCTCTTGGCCGTCGCCTGCTTCGCAACGCTGGACACCGCCACCAAGCTCTCGACCGCCGGCGTGCCGATCCTGATGGGCGTGTGGTTCCGCTATGCCTTCCAGGCGGTCGCGACCACGGTCGTGCTGCTGCCCAAGCACGGCCCCGCGCTGCTGCGCACCCAGCATCCCAAGTACCAGCTGCTGCGCGGCGCCCTGCTGCTCGCGTCGAGCACGCTGGCCTTCCTCAGCCTGCGCTACATGCCGCTGGCCGAATTCACCTCGGTGGTACTGATCGCGCCGCTGGTCATCACGCTCCTGGCCGCGACCACGCTCAAGGAACAGGTGTCGCCACTGCGCTGGGCGCTGGTGGCGGGCGGCTTCGCCGGCACGCTGGTCATCCTGCGCCCGGGTGGCGAAGCCTTCAGCTGGGCCGTGCTGCTGCCGATCGGACTGGTGCTCACCAACGCCTGGTTCCAGGTGCTGACCAGCAAGCTGGCGCAGACCGAGAACCCGCTCACGATGCACTTCTATACCGGCTGGGTCGGCACGCTGATCGCCTCGCTCACCCTGCCCTTCGCGTGGGCGGCACTGCCGGGATGGCACTGGTGGGCCTTGCTGTGCCTGATGGGCTTCATGGGCACGGTCGGCCATTTCATCCTGATCCTGGCCTACCAGCGCGCGCCAGCCTCCACCCTCACGCCCTACCTCTACGCGCAGATCGCCTTTGCGATGCTGGGCGGCTGGCTCATGTTCTCGCAGGTGCCGGACCGGCTCTCGCTGATCGGCATCGCGACGATCGCGATCTGCGGCGCGGCCGGCGCCTGGCTCACGGTGCGCGAGCGCCGCGTGCCGATCGAGCCGGCCGAATCCTAGGCAGAATGCGCAAGGCCATGGCCCAGTACTTCGAACTCCACCCCGACAACCCGCAGCAGCGCCTTCTCAAGCAGGCCGCCGCCCTGCTGGCGCGCGGCGAGATCGTCGCGGTGCCGACCGATTCGAGCTATGCGCTGGCCTGTCACCTGGACGACAAGGATGCGGTGGACCAGCTGCGTCGCATCCGCCAGGTCGACGAGAAGCACCACCTGACGCTGATCTGCCGCGACCTGAGCGAGCTCGCCGCCTATGCGCGGGTCGACAACAAGCAGTACCGGCTGCTCAAGGCGGCCACGCCCGGACCCTACACCTTCCTGCTCGAAGCCACCAAGGAAGTGCCGCGGCGCGTCAGCCATCCGCAGCGCAAGACCATCGGCCTGCGCGTGCCCGACCACAGGGTGCTGGGTGAACTGCTCATGCTGCACGGCGAGCCGCTCCTGGCCACCACGCTGATCCCGCCCGGCGAGACCGAGGCGCTCAACGATGCGCAGCTGATCCGCGAACGCTTCGAAAAGCAGATCGGCGCCGTGATCGACGCCGGCGCCTGCCCTTCGGAGCCGACCACGGTGGTCGACCTCACGCCGATGGGCATGGGCGGCGATCCGGTCCTGGTGCGGCAGGGCCGCGGCGCGCTGGCGGTGCTCGGCCTTTGAGCCCGGCCTCCCTGGCCGGTCTGAGACAATGGGTTGGTGGATATTTCAAACCTGATTCAAACCGTGCTGATCTACGCACTGCCCGTGGTCTTCGCGATCACGGTGCACGAGGCGGCCCACGGTTACGTGGCACGCTACCTCGGCGACAACACGGCCTACGTGCTGGGGCGCGTGACGCTCAACCCGGTCAAGCACATCGACCCCATCGGCACCATCCTGATGCCGCTCCTGCTGTACTTCGCGACCTCCGGCGCCTTCCTGTTCGGCTATGCCAAGCCGGTGCCGGTCAATTTCGGCCAGTTGCGCAATCCGAAGCGCGACATGATCTGGGTGGCGCTGGCGGGGCCGGTCTCGAATTTCATCCAGGCCATCCTGTGGGCGCTCTTGCTGGTCGGCCTGGTCGCCGCGGGCGTCGACGAAACCTTTTTCATCAAGATGGCCCAAGGCGGCGTGCTGGTCAATCTCGTGATGTGGGCCTTCAATCTGTTTCCGCTGCCCCCGCTCGACGGCGGCCGGGTGCTGGCCGGCCTCCTGCCGCGCGGCGGCGCGCAGGAGTTCCTCGCGCGCATCGAACCCTACGGCTTCTTCATCGTGATGGGCCTGGTCATCGCCGGCATCGTCAGCACCTGGTGGCTGCGCCCGCTGATGAGCTTCGGCTACCAGGCGATCAACCTGCTGATCTCCCCCCTCACGGCCCTGCTGCGCTGAGTTTTCCCCCATGGCAACGTCCTCCACCGCTCCCGTCCGCTTCCTCACCGGCATCACCACCAGCGGCACGCCGCATCTGGGCAACTACGTCGGCTCGGTGCGGCATTCGGTGCGCTTCAGCCGCCAGGCCCATGTGCAGAGCTTCTACTTCCTGGCCGACTACCACGCGCTGATCAAGGTCGACGAGCCGGCGCGCATCCAGCGCTCGACCCTCGAGATCGCCGCCACCTGGCTGGCCTGCGGGCTCGATCCGGAGCGCGTCACCTTCTACCGCCAGTCCGACATTGTCGAGATTCCCGAGCTCACCTGGCTCCTGACCTGCGTCACCGGCAAGGGCATGCTGAACCGCGCCCATGCCTACAAGGCGCAGATGGACAAGAACATCGCGCGCGGCGAGGACCCGGACGCCGACGTGAGCGCCGGCCTCTTCATGTACCCGGTGCTGATGGGCGCCGACATCCTGTTGTTCAACGCCCACAAGGTGCCGGTGGGCCGCGACCAGGTGCAGCACATCGAGATGGCGCGCGACATGGCGCAGCGCTTCAACCATCTCTATGGCGAGCACTTCACGCTGCCCGAGGCCGAGATCGACGACGCGGTGGCCACGCTGCCGGGCCTCGACGGCCGCAAGATGAGCAAGAGCTACGACAACACGATCCCGCTCTTCACCCCGCGCGCCCAGCTGCAGAAGCTGATTGCCGGCATCGTGACCGACTCGCGCGCACCCGGCGAGCCCAAGGACACCGAGGGCTCGGCGCTGTTCCAGATCTACCAGGCCTTCGCCGACGGCGAGGAAACCGAAGCGTTGCGCAAAGCCTACGCCGACGGCATCGGCTGGGGCGATGCCAAGCAGATCCTGTTCGAGCGCATCGACCGCGAGGTCGCGCCGATGCGCGAACACTACGATGCCCTGCTCAATGACCCGGCGCAGATCGAGCAGATCCTCCTGGCCGGCGCCGACAAGGCGCGAGCGCTCTCCCGCCCCTTCATGGCCGAGCTGCGCCATGCCGTCGGCCTGCGCAATCTGGGGGCCGGGAGCCAGGGCACGGCCCGCAAGGCAGCCAAGGCCGCGCGTCCGAGTTTCAAGCAATACCGCGAAAAAGACGGGCTTTTTTATTTCAAGCTGCTCGACGCGAACGGTGCACAACTGATACAAAGTCTAGGTTTCGCGTCGCCGCAGGAGGCGGGCCGGGCCATCGCCACGCTGCGCGAGCAGCGCGGCGCCGGACTGACCCTGATCGCCGCGCAACTCGAACCCATCGACAATGCGGGCATGCGAACGACAACGGAGGCCCTGGAAGCGCTTGCATCCGAGGCTGCAAACGAGAAGAACTAGGGAAGATTCCGCGCGATGACGACCGGCACCGCCGGCCAGCGCGCACACAGTGAGAAAAAAGTTATGAGTATTTATGTCATCGACGATCACCCCTTGATGCGCGACGCCATCGTGATGGTGCTGCGGCGCCTGCGGCCGGCCGAGAACATCGTGGAGCTGGAACGGCTCGACAAGCTGGCCAGCGCCGTCAAGCAGCACGGTGCGCCGGGGCTGTTCTGCCTCGACCTGAAACTGCCCGATGTGACAGGCGTTTCAGGCGTGATCGCGGTGAAGCAGATCTACCCCGACGTTCCGGTTGCGGTCTACTCGGCCTCGCCGGCAGCCGATATGGAAGAGGCCTGCATCGAGGCCGGTGCCGACACCTACATCGAGAAGTCGGCCAGTTCCGCCGAACTCACCGCCGCGCTGCGCGGCCTCCTGATGGCCGACACCGAGGCCGAGGAGCCGGTGGCCGCCGCCAACAGCAAGCTGTCGAAGCGCCAGACCCAGCTGATCGCCATGCTCGACCAGGGCATGAGCAACCGCGACATCGCGACCGAGCTCGACATCAGCGAGCACACGGTGAAAGTGCACCTGTGGCGCCTGTTCCGGCGCCTCGGCGTGAAGAGCCGGACGCAGGCGCTGCACCACGCCCGCACGAACGGATTGCTCTCCAGCAACCCCTAAAAAAACCGGGCTCGTGGCCCTAGGGGTTGGCTTAAAGTGTTGACGCCAAAGCCCAAGACGCCAAACGACCTCCGAGTCACTTGCTGCCGGGGGTCGTTCCTTTTTGTGCAAGAGCCGTAGGCCCGCAATGGAGCAAAGGGGAACAGCCGGTTAGGGCCCAAAACAGTCAAGGGCGGCGGATCAGAGCGGCCATTCGCGATCTTCCCGACCCACCTCAGTCGCGCTCACCCGGCATAGCGAGAATCAGCTCCTCGTCAATTGCCGTTGCCCTCTGCCCGTCACGCTCGCACAATGCCCTGTTGAAGGATTTTCGATTGGGTTGAAATGGCATCTCGACCAAACGTCCTGATCATCGGAGGCGGAATTGGCGGCTTGTTCGCCGCCAATGCGCTGATCGGACAGGGGCTGCGTGTTTCGGTTTATGAACAGGCGTCCGCACTGGGCGAGATCGGCGCTGGTGTGTTTGTGACACCGAATGCGGTGCGCCACTTGGAGCGTTTGGGCCTCGGGCCCGCCGTCGAGAGATGGGGTGCGCGAGTCGGTCCCGGCTCCTACTACTTTCGCCACGACGGTACGCCGATCGCCCCGGTGCAGGTGTCGGATGCCTCCGGCTGGAACGCGACCTTTGGCATGCACCGCGCCGACGTTGTCGATTTCCTCGCTGCCAACCTGCCCGCCGGGATCGTCCATACCAGCCATCGTGCTATCGCCTTCGAGCAGACCGACGACGTAGCCCGCGTCGAATTTGCCAACGGCGCCATCGCCGAGGCCGACGTTGTGGTTGCCGCCGACGGAATACATTCCGAACTGCGTTCCTACGTCTTTCCGCCCTCGAAGCCCGTCTTTCACGGCACCATTTCTTATCGAGGTCTGGTCTCGCGGGAGCGCCTGCCGAACTGGCCGATGGACCGCTGGCAAATGTGGGCCGGTCCGTCCAGGCATTTCCTGGTCTTCCCTGTTCGTCACGGAACGATGGTCAACTACGTCGGGTTCGTGCCGACCGATGAGGAAATGAAGGAATCGTGGTCCGCGCCCGGCGATCCAGCGGTGCTGCGCCGCGAGTTCGAAGGCTGGGACCCGCGCATCGCCAATGTCCTTCAGCAGGTCGACAAGACATTTCGCTGGGCACTCTACGACCGCGAGCCGTTACCGACCTGGACCAAGGGCCGGTTGACGCTGCTCGGCGACGCGGCACATCCGATGCTTCCGCATCTGGGTCAGGGGGCCAACCAGGCAATCGAGGACGGCATGGCGCTCGCCACGATCCTGGCCCAGGTGGACACATCGGGAGTACCGGCGTCGCTACTTGCCTACGAGCGATTGCGTCGCAAGCGCGTGGCGGAGATTCAGCTTGGTGCCCGACAGAATGGACTGCGTCTCGACTCGACCGACATCGATCTCAGTGCCCGTGACGCGGCGCTCGCCGCACACGCCGAATTCCGCAAGCGCCTCTATGCCTACGACGTGGTGGCGGATGCGCGCGCCGCCGCGGCCGCGCTGCTGCAATAGATTTCTTTCGGCGCCTGCGGGATGCGATGCTGATCTGCCGATGACGGCCGCTCTGTGGTATCTGTTGAGTGGCCATGTACCCGTTCACTGACCGCTTTAGAGCAGCTGGCCCAACTACCGCTTCTGGCCGGATGCTGCCACACGCCACAGCCGGTTTGGCGCCGGTTAGGGATTAACGGGCGCCAACGTTCTGACCCAGCGCTCGAACGCCGCGCTTTCGAACGTGTGCACACCGCCTGGCGCCTTCGAGATGATGGTCTTGGACTTCAAGTTGTTGAGCGAATACTGCACGTCGGACGGCGCGAGCGAAGGAACGCCGAGAGCTTTGGCAAGCTTCGCAAGCGCCGCCTTTCCGAATGGTTTGGCATGCGGGTCGTTGACGAAGAGCAGAAGGAGCTGGCGCTGCATCGCATCGAGCGACGCCCAGGTTCCTTCGTGGTTTTCCTCCTTGTCCTGCTCTGCCTTTTCGGTTGCCACTGCGCGCTCTAAGGTGAGCGATGGGTCCATGAGCATGGCCACGACCACCGAGAGGAATGGCTCGGGCTGCTGGTGGAATTCTTGGAAGGCCGTCCACCCTGCGGCGACGTCCAGGGTTCGTCCGCTGGCGACCTGGAACTTCTTTGCGACGAATTCGACTAGTTCTCTGCCAAGCAGCGGGAACTCTTGAACAGCGGCGCCCACCGAGAAGAGTGGCGCGGTGCTGTTGGAGAAGACGTTGGCGAGCTGCGTGCGCGATGAGCCGGTGAATACGACTCGCAGCTTGTCGCTATTTTTGGTGATGGCGGTGCGCAGTGCCATTGCCATCAGCTCATTCTCCTTGTTTCGTGCAAGTTCCTGAGCTTCATCGACCAAGAGCAGAAGCTTCTTCTTGGAAACAAGCTTGACAACGAGTTCTTCGATACGCAGGGCGAGTTCAGTGGCTTCCTTTTTCGCGTCGCCCAACTCAACCTCGATGGCGCCCTTCAACTCACCCGCGCTGCCGGATGCCTTGACCTTCTTGACCGGCTCATGCAGCTTGTGGAGCGCCTTTTGTGCCAACGTCCTCGGCGTGAGCGCTTCCTCCAGTCCCCGAACAATCGCGATGCCGGGGTTCAACCTCGTCTGCCAAAGGTCCACGTACGCGACGGTGAAGCCGGCAGCGTCGGCTGCTGGCGTCAGGTCTTTGCGCAGAAACACCGTCTTCCCAGTGCGCCGGGGCGCGAAAATGGTCGTGCTCACAACCGGCCCGGCTTGCAGCAGGGCTAGGTAGCGCTTTGCGAGCTCCGGTCGGGGGCAGTGCCAAATCTGGTTCAGCTCCATACGAAAAATTATAGTCAACTTTCATAATTATTGAAAGGTAGTTTAATTTTTCACAATACTCGCTCTGCCTTCGTCATAGGACGGGACATGTCCGATGGGTGATTCGTTTGCCGATACGTTGCGGATGTCCGGTTCTGGCCGCCTTCAGGCATCCGGCAGAGGTTCCCGTGCGGACTTCGGTTGCTCGCTCGCCAGCGCTGAACGTGGCGAACTACGCGGAGGGGTTTCAGGACCGCTTGCAGGGCGGCGCCGCTCAGAAGGCCGAAGGGGGAAGTGTCTGTCATTTCTGGAACGCTGGCCTTGTAGATTGTTTTCTGGTTGATGGCCAAAAAGTAGATATCACACCAACAAACGTAGACAAATTTGGGCCCTCTGATTCGGCGTACTGAAAGGCTCGACGCGCTACTCGCTGAGGACCTCGGCGCAAAGGTGGCGAACGCCCTGAGCAACCTCGAGCCGCAAATGTTGGCACGAGCCGTGGACTTCCTGTACCTATCGGAGACGCGCTCGACCTACAACATCGAGGACGAAATTCCCGACAACAATCGCTCGGCCAAGTTCCGACGCCTGCTGGAACAGGCCGGCGAGCCCGGCGCGCTCAGCGAAGAGCAGCTGGTGCAATGGCAGTCACAGATTGTTGGCCCCTTGTCCATTGAAGCGTCTTATCGCAATAGTCAGAACTGGCTTTCGCGCCCCGGAGGACGCCTGCGGAACATCGCTGACTTCATACCTCCGCCGCCGACGCTCGTGGACTCGATGATGGACTCAGTGGCCGAGGTCGCTGCGTTGGCCGCGGGGCGGGGCCTTCATCCGGTACTGGCTGCTGCTTGTTCCTCGTTCGGCCTGGTCTACGTGCATCCGTTTCTGGATGGCAATGGGCGGCTGCATCGCTTCTTGCTGCACCATGTGCTGCGACAGGCCGGCTTCACGCCTGCCGGTGTGGTGCTGCCACTGTCTGCGCGCATGCTCAAGGACTTGCCTCGCTACTCCGCCCTGCTCAAGAGCTACTCGCGGCCGCGCACGGAGCTTCTCGACTACCTGTTGGATGCAGAAAGCGCCACCATCTTGGTACGGTCTCCGCAACCGGCATGGCTGTACGCCTACTTCGACGCCACCGAGATGTGCGAGTTCATCCTCGAGTGTGTGAAGCTATGCGTCGAAGAGGACCTGCTGGACGAGGTGGCCTACCTTCGCGCCCATGACCTTACCGTGCGCGAGTTGGGAAACTGGCTCGACATGCGCCAGTCGCAGCTCAACACACTCATCGACGTTATCGTCCAAGGACACGGCAAGTTGTCCAGGAACAAGCGCAAGCTGGCTGAAAGACTGAGCGATGCCGAGGTCGAACGCATGGAGGCGACCGTCAACAGCCGCTTTGCAGAGTACTTCGAACGGCACGCGCCCTGAGCGGGCAACGATATTGCCTCGATTGGGCTCGGGCGTCGAACGACCGGTGTTGGGCCGGCGACGGACATCAGCCATCGTTTATCGACAAGACTCAAACGGATGCGAGCCGATCCACCGTATCAGGGAAGCGCTGGACAAGACGGATCAAAAGTGCAGCCTGCGCATTCGGCCTGGCGCGGCCCTGTTCCCAGTTCTCCAGCGTCCTCGGATTGGTTCGCAAGTAGCGGGCGAATACAGGACGGGACAAATGGCGGCTTTCGCGCAGGGCGATCAACTCGCTCGCCGGGATCGCTGGCGCCGGCATGTCCTGAACTTCATGCGTGCGCAGCGTGCGCTTGCCGCCGCGATGCTCTGCGAGGGCCTCGAAGCCCTCAGAAATCTCGGCAGGCAGCGAGGCATTGGAGGCGAACTTCGCTGGGACGACTGACCCAAAAGACGCCCACGTTGCACAACGCATTTCCCGCTTCATCAGTTCAACAAGCAGTTCGTCTTGGGCCAGACCTGGGCGCACCTCCGCCTCCGCCTTTAGGCGATCACGAGCCAGCTTGACCGCGGCCTCCTTGTCGTGGATGGTGGTTTCCTTGAGCACCGACACGTACCAGCCATCAGCGGTTCGCTCTTTGATCCGGTCGACAAAGGCTGCCAGGAAGGCCGCCCGGATGCCACTGTCTTGGTCCATGTAGACCCGCAACGGCCTCGGGAAACCGAAAACCTGACAGAGAAATCCTGGCCAGAAAAATCCCTCCGAGCCCGAACGGGCAGGGAGGGCAGTCTACGAGACCAAGTCGTCGGGATCAGCACTTTAAGCCAACGGCTGATATGGCTTGATCCTGTCAAGAGCGCAAGCCCATCTCTCCGGGTTCCGGATTGCAGAATTCGTTCGCGAATGCCGGATGGGGAACGCGACGGAGCCGGGTGCGTGAGCGACGGTTGATCATGCTGATATGCGTGGATTGGCTACCGACAGTTCATGTATTCGTCGCGGGGCTGCCTGCTTTCTAGGGTCTGCGGTTGGTCACTTGCGTGGCTGCGCAATAGCCGCGCCGAGGATTCCCCTGTGGCCGTGGCTGCGCCGCGTTCCCGATCCGGCCTCAAAGAGGTTGTTCGATAGGCGCCTCCTTCGCGTTGCTTGCCATGTCATCGCGGGTTCACGTCGAGGCAGGCGGCGTCACCTCGCGCGCAATGGCCCACACGAAGCCCGAGAGTTCGCGCGCGATGGCCACCACGATCTTGTTGTGCGGCATGCGCCGCGCGGCCAGCCGCTTGAAGCGCGCGCACAGCCGCAACTGCGCCGTCCAGGCGATGTCGGTCACGGCCTTGGGCAACTCCGACTGGCGCCTGGCGATGACCGCACTGACCCGCGCCGGGTAGCGGTACTGGTGCGCCACTTCCACCAGCATGCGCCGCGCCGCCGAGTTGCCGGCCTTGGTGATGGCACCCTGTCGGCGGCGCTGGCCGCTGGAACTCTCGCTGGGCACCAGGCCCAGGTAGGCCATCAACAGGCGCGGGTTGGCGAAGCGGTGGAAGTCCTGGATCTCGGCCACCAGCGTGATCGCGGCGATGAGCTGCACACCGCGCAGCGCCTGCAGCGCGGCCACCACCGGCGCCAGCGACCAGCCCGCCAGCGCATCGCGCAGCGACTGCTCCAGGCGTGCGATGCGCGCCCCCGACTCGCTCACCGCGTGCAGGTACTCCTGGAAGGCGATCTGCTGCGCGGCGTGCGGCAGCGCCATGCTGGCCAGCCAGCGCAGATGCGCCGCCGTCCAGGCGCTCTTGCCCGCGTACACCACGCCGCTGCGCAACAGCAGCGCCTTCAGGCGGTGGCGCGCGTTGCGCTGTTCCCGCACCGCGTCCTCGCGGGCGCGCACCAGATCGCGCAGCGCCTCGTCCACGGCGTCTGGCACGCGCACGGCACTGAGTTCACCTGCGCGTGCCAGGCGCGCCAGCATCAAGGCGTCGCGGCGGTCGGTCTTCACCCGATCACCCGAGCGCTTGGGGATGGACGAGGGCGCCACCACCTCGCAGTGGTAGCCCAGTGCGGCGAGGTGGCGCTGCAGCACGAAGCCGCAGGGGCCCGCTTCGTAGACGACATGTAGGCAATGGCCCCGGCTGACCAGGCGGCGCAGGGCCTTGGTGACGGCACCGACGCCGCCGGCGACCGCGCCCAAATGGCGCACTTCGCCGTCACGGCCGGCCTCGGCCAGGGCGATGTCGATACTGTCCTTGTGGACGTCTAGGCCAACGTAAACGGTGGCCGCAGTGGTGGTAGATTGACTCATGGCCCGTCTCCTTGCTCGTTGACACGCTGTCCGCCCCTCGGGGTGCAGCGTTGTGGCTCGGCGCACCCACGGTGCGCAACCCACGGTAGTCCTGGAGACGGGCCACCTCAACGGCTCAAGCCATTCTGTCTAGGCTCGTGGCCCGGTTTTTTTATCCTACGGCGCCCGAAATACGCGTCTGCGCCTGGGATTCGTCGGCGTCGTGCAAGGCGACTCGGAACACGCTCCCCCGGCCCAGCCTGGAGCGCACGCTGACCGGATGCCCGAGCGCATGCGACAGCCGCGCCACGATCGCCAGGCCCAGGCCGAAGCCATCGGACGTGCCGGCATGGTCGGCCACCTTGTAGAACTCCAGGAACACGTCGCGCAAGTGTTCGCGCGCGATGCCGATGCCGGTGTCCCACACTTCCACGCGCAGACCGTCGCGCGTGTGCCGCGAGGCCAGCAGGACGCCGCCCTCGGCGGTGTACTTGATCGCGTTGGCCAGCAGGTTGCCGATCATGCGGCGCACGCGGATCGGGTCGGTCAGCACGGTGCCGGAGCTCACGTGCATGCGAAAGGTCAATCCCTTGGCCTCGGCCACCGGCCGGTACTGCAGTTCGAGATCGTGCAGCAGCTGGGCGACATCCACCCGCTCGATGTGCAGCCGCACCTGGCCGGAATCGATGCGCGCGAGGTCGAACAGCGAGTCGAACAGCGCATTGACTGCATGCGTCGCGCGCACGATCTTCGGCGCGATCTCGGCCACCAGCTCGGGCTCGTTGCGCAGCCAGTCGGCGTAGAGCGAGAGCGCCAGCACGGGCTGGCGCATGTCGTGCGCGGCACTGGCGAGAAAGCGGTTCTTCATGGCCACCGCCGACACCGCCGCCTGCCGTTGCTGCGTGAGCGAGTTGATCAGAATGTGGTTGTGGAACAGCAGTTCGAAGCTGTTGCGCGCCGTCTCGTGGATGCGCCGCCCCGCGCGCAGCAGCAGCCACCAGTGCAGCCCCGGCAAGAGCAGGAAACCGTAGTGGAAATGCGGCCGTTCGAACTTGAGTTCGATCACGCGGAAGACGACCGCCAGCAGCATGGTGACGAACAGCGTGTTGACGTAGCGCTTGAGCAGCGGCGGATGCAGCGCCAGCCCGTTGAGCGGAAAGGTCGCCACGCCGGCGACGATCAGCCAGCTCATGAACTGGTTCACCAGCGGCGTGCGCTCGAAGAAGATCAGGATCGACAGGCCCCAGGCGAAGGCGCTGGCGCTCCAGAGAAAGCGGTAGCGCTCGACGAAGTACTGCTGGGCGGCCGAGTCGCGGTCGGCGTAGTGCCGCCCGTAGAGCTGCTCGCCCCAGATGCGGCAGGCGGTGGCGCCGATGCCGATGGCGAGCCAGGCGAACAGCTGCCAGGGCGGCACATGGCCCCAGCTCAGGCCGACCATGGCCGGCATCAGCGCCGCGGCCAGCAGGTAGGAGCCGCGGGACGCCCGCATCAGGCTGCGGATCAACTCGCCGCGCACCCACGGTTCGGCTTCGTCGGCGGATGCCGGTGCCGGCGTGAGGCTCGCGAATGACGAGTTGCCCAACCCTGCGAATGACGAATTACCCATCATGGCTCACTGCCCTCTCCCACTGTCAGTCCGGCCATTAAAAAGCCCCTCGCGAGGGGCCCTGCATCCCACCGCCTGCGGCGGTCGGCGGTGACAAGCGATCTTAACTGCGCACGAAGGAGGATCCGCTATCCGCCGCCGAAGTAGCGCAGCGCCGTGCGACCGAGCGGCGTGACCGCGTTGACGACCGCGGCCGCCCCGTCGTCCATCGGGATGTCTGCCTTGACGTAGCCCGCGTCGCGCAGGATGCGCAGGTGTTCGATGTCCTCCGCGTGCGTGACCGTCATCGGCAGCCCGCCCGCGATGATCCTCCTCAGCAGCTCGTACGCCATCTCTCCTCCTTACCCGCTGTTGTTTCTCTTCTTGACGGGATTGTGCGGCATCGGAATGCGTGAAGCCGCAAGCGGTGATCGGGCCTTACCCTGATCGTCAGGCCGGGTGGCAAGGCCAGTCGAGGACCACCGACGTGCCGCCGTCGGCACCCGCTTCGATTTGCAGCGTGGCGCCGATCGCCATCGCTCGCGCCCGCATGTTCGCCGTGCCGTGGCCCGTGGCGCCGAGCATTGCCGGCGCGCCCTGGATGCCCACGCCGTTGTCCGTGAGCACGATGCGCACGCGGGGCGGCGCGCCGTCGCGCCAGCTCGCATGCATGAAGATCCGCGAGGCCCGCGCGTGCTTCAGCACGTTGGTGAAGGCTTCCAGCAGAATGCGCTGGAACTGAAGCGCCACCTGGGCCGTGAACGAGGCGACCGGTGGAATCGCCGCGACATCCCAGTCCAGTGCAATGCCAGCCGCGTCGAGGCGGGGCTGCAACCGGTAGCGCAGCGTGGCCAGCATCGTCGCGAGGTCGTCGTGCGTGGGTTGCAGGGAATCGACGGCCATGCGCATCTCGTCCAGCGCCAGCTTCACGTGCTCCTCCAGCACCGCCGTGCTGGAGCCGCGCTGCGTCACCATGTTGAGCAGGCCGACCAGTTGCGAGCCGACGCCGTCGTGGATCTCCCGCATGATGCGCTGCCGCTCGATCAACACCGCCTGCTCCTGCTGCTGCGCACGCAGCTTGTCGAACGCACCCCGCAACTGCTGCTCGCGCTCGGCCACGCGTTCCGCCAGGTTGGCGTTCAGCGCCCGGTAGTCGGTCACGGAGCGGCTGTAACGCTCGATCACCACGCCAGCCAGGATCAGCACGAAGAAGAACATGGCGTGCGAGGTCAGCGTGAATTCGGCGCCACCGAAGAGGCCGATGCGCACGGCGAGCAGATCGTGGGCACCCGCCGTGACGGCCAGGGTGCCGGCCGCCACCAGCACCCACGCGATGCGCCGGCGCGCGACGAAGGCCTCGCGCAGCACCAGCGGCAGACAGGCCATGCTGGTGAGCTGGAGCAGGATGAGGCTGGCGGTCCAGAGGGCCGGCCGCGCGAGCCCGAAGGAAGCGCAGGCCAGCACGACGGCGGTGCCCAGCACCGTGTGGATGGTCCTGACGAGCCAGGGCGGATTGCGGTCCAGGACCAGCAGCACGAAGCGGGCGATGAAGCCGATGTGGCACGCATAGCCCACCGCCACCATCGCGCCCCAGAGCGGCCAAGGCACGGGAACGTCGAGCCAGGCGCGATCGAGGTTGCGGATCACGCCCGAGAAGGCCGCCAGGCTGAAGCAGCCGTAGAGTGCATCGCGCTGCCGCCACCAGAGGCCCGCCGCCAGCCCGCCCATGAGCAGCAGGCTCACGGCGTAGACGATGGACGAGGTGTGCCGCCATCGCCGCTGCGCCGCCTCGAGGGGCTCGATCGCGGCTTCGGAGCCGTACCTGACCGCGCTCAGCCCGGCGCCCCGCTGGCGCTGTACCGTCGCCTCGATCAGCAACTCGTCGGGCTGGCCGGCATGCAGCAGCGCCGCGGGAATCCGGATCAGGTGGCTCGCCTTGGAGGCGTCGTACCCGCGCTCGCCGAGGATGCCGAGGCGGGCGACGACGGTCCCGTTCAGGGAGATGGCAGCCTGGTTGCCGACACCGGACAGCAGCAGTGCCAGCGGCCCGCCGTCCAGCGTGGCGCCGGGAGGCAGCGTGATCCGGTAGCTGACCGTTCCACCGCGCCCCGGGTATTCGCGGTCCCAGCGAAACGGAAGCTCGACCTCCCGACTGGCGGACGGCAGTCCCTCGGGCCGGAGGGTCGCCGTGGCCGCGCTCACGCTGTGGATCTCGGCGGCGGCGGGGCCGGCAGCGACCGCCGTCAGCGCGGCGATCGCCAAGGCGAGGCAGCGCGTCACGGCGCGGATGGCGCCCTGCATGGCGCCGCGGCTACGGAAGCCAGCCCAGGCTTCGCGCCTCGAACACTGCTTCCGACTTGTTGTGGACATCCAGCTTTCCATAGATGTTGCGGATGTGGGTCTGCACGGTGGAGACCGATACGCCCATGCGCACCGCCACTTCCGCATAGGGAAAGCCTCGGGACACCAGGTCGAGCACCTCGAACTCCCGCGGCGACAGGCGCTCGTGCGGAGAGGAGGCTGCGGCGGCCTGGGGCGCGACGGCCGCCGGCCGCTCCTGCTGCTGATGGGCCTGCCAGCGGCGCAGCAGCTGCCGCGCGATGACGGGCGACATCGGCGATCCGCCGGCGCGCAGGTTGCGGATGTGGGTGGCAAGATCGGCTTCGGTGCCGTCCTTCAGCAGGTAGCCGCTCGCGCCGGCCTCGAAGGCCTGAACCATGTTGCCCTCGTCGCCGAAGATCGAGACCACCATCACCGCGCAAGCGGGCTGCGTGCGCCGGCAGTCGCGGATCACGTCGAGGCCGGATCGATCCGGAAGGCCCAGGTCCACCAGCAGCACGTCGACCGGATTCTCGGCCAGCCATTCGAAGATCTCCCGCGCCGTGCCGGCACTGTGGGCCAGCTCGAGGGACGGGTCGGCCCTGACCACGCGCGCAATGCGCTCGCGCATGCTGAAGTCGTCTTCGACGAGGGCAATTCGTGTCTGGGGCATGGTGGGCGGAACGCTCGATGCGGCGGATTGTTGCATCAGAAATGGCATGACACCCGTACGCCGGCACCGGGCGGCAAGACTAGGTCCACGTGGCGCGGTCGATGCTGCCGGCGTACTGAGTCACGCCCGATTTGAAGATCTCGATGCCCACGCGATTCGCGTCGACGTTCAGCAAGCCCCAGTTGCGCTGCTCGGCGCCGACGGTGACGGCCGTGCACACCGCGGCGCCCGACGAGGTGGCCTCGAATAGGAACCGCCCGTTGGTCAGGCGATAGGAGGCCAGGTTGTTGTCGTGAATGTCGCCGCTCAGGATGAGGATGCGATGGTTCATGGCCAGCGCCTGCATCCGCCCGTACTCGTCCTTGCAGTCGAGCCAGGTTTCGCCATTGCGCGCATCGAACACGATGCCCGATGCGATGAGGTGAACGGTGGACGGATCGGCGGCGTTGCAGGCCGCCTCGATCGCACTCATCTGGGCGGCACCCAGCAAGGCCTTGCGGCCGCGCCGCGTCTTGTAGCTGCGTCCGTCGGTGAGGTGCAGCAGCACGTTCTGGCCGAGCGCAACATTGCTGTAGCCGGGCTCGGGGGTCGTGGCATCCCATATGAATGGCGCGGGCGGGAAGCTGCCCGGGGCCAGGCGTGCCGCCAGCGCCTTGCGGTAGGCCGCGAACACGGCCCGGCTCGGCGGGATCAGGTGGCTGAGGTGCGGCTGGCCAGCGATCTCGGCGCCGCAGGCGCCGTTCCAGAGAAAGTCGTGGTCGTCCCAGATCGCGTGGGTCGTGAGCTGGGGTTGGGCAACGAGCGCCTGAAAGCTGGGCCGCGCGATTTGCCGCGCGAGCCGCCCATGAGCGTGCACGGCGAAATCGTGCGCGCTCATGCTCTTCACCTGCGACATGCTGGCGCCGTCGGCATCGTAGTAGGCGGAGTCGCCCAGGAGCACCAGCACGTCCGGCTGGCGCGCCGCGATCTCGTCCCATGCAGATTGATCGGGGAAGCGGAAAGAAGTCATGCAGGAGGCGAAGGCGATGCGCATGGATGCTCCTTGGATGGGGCCGGCGGTCGAAGCTTAGGCCGCCGACAGGATGGCTGCCATCCTGCGTTTGGGGGACCCCCTCGCCTGGCGTGCCCTGCTATCCCAGCGCCCGCAGCTCCCGCAACGCCACCGCCAGCATCGCCGCATCGGGCGCCGCCACGGCGCGCAGTTCGCCCAGCAGCTGCGCCGCGCGCTCGAGCGTGCGCCCGTTGCTGGCCTGCCAGGCCTCAACCAGCGCCGCCGGCGACTCGCCCTCGCCGCCGCCGGCCAGCACCGCGCCGGTGATCGAGCGCTGCAGGCCCGACAGATCGTCCTGCATCGCGCCCTTGGCCAAGGCCTGCCAGTGCTGGTCGCCCGGGAGCGCCGCAATCCGGTCGCGCAGCCAGGGCATGCCCAACCGGTTGGCAAGATCGAAGTAGATCGCCGCCACCAGTTCCACCGGCCAGCGCGCGCTGCCGGCGATCTCGGCGATGTCGAGCGTGGCGTAGAGCGTGCCGAAGGTGACCACGCGCTCGGCCAGTTCGCGCGGCACGCCCTTGGCAACGTAGTGCGCCATCGCCGCATCGACGCGGCTGCGTTCGTCGGCGTCGAGCAGCTGCGGCAGCCGCGCCGACAGCGCCTCGACGTTGGGCTTGAAGTGCTCGATGGTCGCGGACATGTCCTCGGCCAGGCGCCGCGAGCGCAGGAACCACATGGTGCCGCGTTCGAGCTGCCGGCTGGTGTCGATCAGCATGCTCGACTGCACCTCGTCGTCGACCTGGTTGTCCAGCGCCTCGATCGCCAGCCACAGCGGCACCATGCCGAAGATCTCGCGGTTCATCAGGTAGGCGCGCACGATCTCGAAGGCGCGCGCGCCGGTGGTCTCGGCCAGCCGGTGCACGAAGGTGCTGCCGACGCGGTTGACCGTGCTGTTGGTCACGTGGGTGGCGATGATCTCGCGCTTGAGCGGATGGCGCGGCATGTAGCCGGCGAACTTGGTCGCCAGCAGCGCCGGGAAGTAGCGTTCGAGTGCCGTCGCGACCCAGGGGTCGTCGGGCAGCGTCGAGGCCAGCAGCTCGTCGTAGAGCCAGATCTTGCTGTAGGCCAGCAGCACCGCGCGCTCGGGGCTGGTCAGGCCCTGGCCTTGGGCGCGGCGCTCGGCCAGTTCCTCGTCGGAGGGCAGGTACTCGATCGCGCGGTTCAAGCGCCCGCCCTTCTCGAGGTACTGCATGAAACGCGTCTGCGCATCGAGCAGCTGCGGCGCGATGCGGCCGGTGACCGACAGCACCTGGGTCTGGAAGATGTTGTCGCGCAGCACCAGCGCGGCGACATCGTCGGTCATCTCCGGCAACAGCGTGTTGCGCTGCTTCTCGGTGAGCTCGCCCTCGGTGACCGGCAGGCCGAGCAGGATCTTGATGTTGACCTCGTGGTCGGAGGTGTCGACGCCGGCCGAGTTGTCGATCGCGTCGGTGTTGATGCGTCCGCCGGCAAGCGCGTGCTCGATGCGCCCGAGCTGCGTGCAGCCGAGGTTGCCGCCCTCGGCGAAGACCTTGCAGCGCAGCTCGCGGCCGTTGACGCGCAGCGCGTCGTTGGCACGGTCGCCGACCTGCGCGTGGCTCTCGCTCGTCGCCTTCACGTAGGTGCCGATGCCGCCGTTGTAGATCAGCGCCACCGGCGCTTTCAGGATCGCATTGACGAGCTCGGTGGGCGTGAGCGCATCGGCCGTGATGCCGAGCACCTGTTTCACCTCGCGCGTGATCGGAATCGACTTGGCGCTGCGCGCATGGATGCCGCCGCCCTCGGAGATCAGCTTGGCGTCGTAGTCAGCCCACGAAGAGCGCGGCAGCTTGAACAGGCGCTCGCGCTCGGCGAAGCTCTTGGCCGCGTCGGGGCTCGGGTCGAGAAAGATGTGCCGGTGGTCGAAAGCCGCCACCAGCAGGATGTGCGGCGACAGCAGCATGCCGTTGCCGAACACGTCGCCCGACATGTCGCCGATGCCGGCGACCGTGAACTCGGTCGATTGCGTGTCGATGCCCATCTCGCGGAAGTGCCGCTTCACCGACTCCCAGGCGCCACGCGCGGTGATGCCCATGACCTTGTGGTCGTAGCCCACCGAGCCGCCGGAGGCGAAGGCGTCGCCGAGCCAGAAGCCGTATTCCTTGCTGATGCCGTTGGCGTAGTCGCTGAAGGTGGCCGTGCCCTTGTCGGCCGCGACCACGAGGTAGGGGTCGTCCTCGTCGTGCCGGCGCACCTGCGGCGGCGGCACGATCGCGTCGCCGACCCGGTTGTCGGTGATGTCGAGCAGGCCGCGCAGGTAGTCCTGGTAGCAGGCCACGCCTTCGCGCATGAAGGCATCGCGGTCGCCCGCAGCGGGCGCGCGCTTGAGCACGAAGCCGCCCTTGGAGCCCACCGGCACGATCACCGTGTTCTTGACCATCTGCGCCTTGACCAGGCCCAGCACCTCGGTGCGGAAGTCTTCCGGCCGGTCCGACCAGCGCAGCCCGCCGCGCGCGACGCGGCCGCCGCGCAGATGCACGCCTTCGAAGCGCGTCGAGTAGGCGAAGATCTCGAACATGGGCTTCGGCGCCGGCAGGTCGGGCACCTTCGACGAATCGAACTTGAACGAGACGAAGCTGCGCCGCTTCCCTGCCGCATCGCGGCGCCAGAAGTTGGTGCGCGTGGTGGCCAGGATCAGCGCCAGGTACTGGCGCAGCACGCGGTCTTCCGAGAGGTTGGCCACCTGCTCGAGCGCGGCCTCGATCTCGCGCACCTTGTCATCGGCGCCGTCGGCCTGCGCCGGATCGAAGCGCAGCTTGAACAGCTCGACCAGCGCGCGCGCGATCGGCCCATTGGCGACCAGCGTGCCTTCGATGAAGGACTGCGAGAGCGCGAAGCCGATCTGCCGCATGTACTTGGCATAGGCGCGCAGCACCACGATCTCGTGCGCCGGCAGACGCGCCGCGAGCACCAGGCGGTTGAAATCGTCGTTCTCGACCTCGCCGCCCAGCACCGCGCCGAAGGCTTCCTCGAACACCGGGCGCAGCGCGTCGATCTCGATGTCGGCATCGCCGATCGTGCTCTGCAGGCCGAAATCGTGGATCCAGATCGGCGCTGCGCCCTGCGGCGCGAGCCGGTGCGGATGCTCGTCGAGCACCTTCATGCCCAGGTGCTCGAGCATCGGCAGGCTGGCCGAGAGCGTGAGCGGCTCGCCGCGCCGCAGCAGCTTGAAGCGCAGCGTGCCGGGCGGCGCCTCGAGCGGCCGGTAGAGGTTCATGCCGAGCGGCTGCGCGTCGCTCAGCTGCGCCATCAGCTCGATGTCGTACACCGCGGCGCGCGCCGCGAACTCGTCGCGGTAGCCGGCGGGGAAGGCGCCGCCGAAGCGGCGCAGCAATTCGTTGCCGCGCGCCTCGCCGGCCGATTCGATCAAGGCCGACTTCAGGTCGTCGTCCCAGCGCCGCGCCGCGGCCACCAAGCGCTGCTCGACCTCGCGCACATCGAAGGGCGGGATGCTGCCGGGCTTGGTGCGCACGGTGATGTGGATGCGCGCCAGCACCGACTCGGACAAGTGCACGTTGAACTCGGAGCCGATGCCGTTGAACTCGCGCATCAGGATGTCCTGCCACTTCTGACGCAGCTCGGTGGTGTAGTTCTCGCGCGGCGCGTAGATCAGGCAGGAGAGGAAGCGCTCGAAGGGATCGCGCCGCACGAACAGACGGAAGCGCTGGCGCTCGCCCAGGTGCAGGATGCCGGTCGCGGTGTGCAGCAAATCGTCGTCGCTGGTCTGGAACAGCTCGTCGCGCGGATAGGTCTCGAGGATATTGATCAGCGCCTTGCCCGAGTGGCTGCCCGCGGCCAGGCCGGCGCGCTCGACCACGTCGGCGACCTTGCGCCGCAAGAGCGGAATCTCGGCCGGGTTGGCGCTGTAGGCGGTGGAGGTGAAGAGGCCCAGGAAGCGGTCTTCGCCGCACACCTGGCCCGCGTCGTCGAAGCGCTTGACGGCCACGTAGTCGAGGTGGCCGGGGCGATGCACGGTGGAGCGCGAGGTGGATTTGGTCACCACCAGCAGGTCGGGACGGCGCGCATGGGCGCGCACCTCGGGCGGCAGCGCGGCGAAGGCGGCGTTGGCGCTCGGCGTCGGGCCGTCGCGCAGGATGCCCAGGCTCGAATCGGGCACGATCTTCAGCACGTCCTCGCCATCGATCTTGTCCAGCTCATGGCTGCGGCAGCCGAGAAAGGTGAAGTGGTTGTCGGCCAGCCAGCGCAGGAAGGCCTGGCCTTCGGCAAGCTCCTGCGGCGGAATCGGCGGCGCGCGCTCGTCGAGGCCGCGGACGATGTCCAGCACGCGCTCCTGCATCTTCTTCCAGTCGACCACGGCCAGGCGAACGTCGCCGAGCACGCGCGCCAGGTCGGCGGCCAGCGCCTCGAGTCGGGCCGGCTCGGGCACGCGGTCGACCTCGACATGGATGAAGGATTCGCGCCGCGCATCGGGCGACGCGCCCTCGCCTGCCAGCCCCTGAAGCGTACCGTCGCTGCCGCGGTTCACGGCCACCAGCGGATGAATGATCAGGTGCAGCGTCAGCCCGTTTCGGTTGACTTCCATCGTCACCGAATCGACGAGAAAAGGCATGTCGTCGTTGACGATCTCGATGATGGTGTGCGTGGACTGCCACCCATGCTCCGCGATCGTCGGGTTGAACACCCGAAGCTTCGCGCGCCCCGGCTCGCGCTTTCGCGCGAAGCTCCAATGCGAGAGCGCCGCGCCGTACAGATCGGCCACCTGGCGCTCGGCCAGGTCCTCGGGATCGACCTGGCCGAAGTACTGGCGCGCGAAGGCGGCGAGTTCGTCCGCCGCCTCGGCCGGGACCTTGGCCCGAATCAGTTGCACCACTTCTTCGAGGCGCTCGTCCCTGCGCCCTGATTCGACTGTCTGGGTGGTCATCAGCATGCTTGTCTCCGGGTTGGCGTCGTAAATCTACATCGCAATGCGGGCAAAAGAATGACTTGCGCTGCCGCGGCCGGCGTTGGAGACTGGAAAACTCGAACGGAGGGCCACGCCATGAGCACCGAACTGCAAGCCACTGTGGACGCGCTGGTTCAGAAGGGCAAGGGCATTCTTGCCGCCGACGAAAGCGGGCCGACGATCGCCAAGCGCTTCAAAGCGATCGGCGTCGAGTCGACGGAGGAGAACCGGCGCGCCTGGCGCGGCCTGATCCTGGCGGCGCCGGGGCTGGGCCAGTACATCAGCGGCGTCATCCTCTACGAGGAGACGCTGACCCAGCGCAGCGGCGAAGGCGAAGCGCTGCCGCAGCTGGCCGCCCGGCAAGGGATCGTGCCGGGCATCAAGGTCGATGCCGGCAAGATTCCATTGGCGCTGGCGCCGGGCGACGAGATCACGCAGGGCCTGGACGGGCTCGCGCAGCGCCTCGACGGCTACAAGCAGCACGGCGCGCGCTTCGCCAAATGGCGCGCGGTCTACAACGTCTCCGACGTGCTGCCGAGCCGGGCGGCGATCGAGGCCAATGCCGAAGCGCTCGCGCGCTACGCGGCGATCTGCCAGGCCCAGGACGTGGTCCCGATCGTCGAACCCGAAGTGCTGATCGACGGCGATCACACGCTGGCGCGCTGCGCCGAGGTTACGCAGGCCGTGCTGCTCGAGGTCTTCCACGCGCTCTACCGCCACCGGGTGGCGCTCGAGCACATGCTGCTGAAGCCGAGCATGGTGGTGCCGGGCAAGGCCCATGCGCAGCAGGCTGCGCCGGATGAAGTTGCGGCCGAGACGCTCCGCGTCCTGCGGCGCACGGTGCCGGCGGCGGTGCCGGGCATCAACTTTCTTTCCGGGGGCCAGTCGCCGGCCGAAGCGACGGCCAACCTGGACGCGATGAACCGCATGGGCGCCCAGCCTTGGCATCTGAGCTTCTCATACGGACGTGCATTGCAGGACACCGCGATGCAGGCCTGGCAAGGACAGCCGGCCAATGAACGCCGGGCTCAGGATGCGCTGCAGAAGCGCGCGCGATTGAACGCCGCGGCATCCATGGGAAAGTACAGCGCTTCGATGGAAAGCACCGACTAGGGCTTGCGCCAAACGCTCGCCAGCCACGGCTGCTGTTCGATCGGCAGGCCGGCGGGACGGTAGTAGTGAGCGACTTCGGCGAATCCGGCGACCGACATGTGGCTACGCCACGCCTCCAGATCATGAAAGGCGCTGTAGCGCGCACCGCTCCAGCCTTCCTCGCCAACGCCGCGCGGGTTCGAGCTGAACAGCACGCCGCCCGGCTTCAGCGTCGCGTGCAACTCCCGCAGCACGCGCGGCAACTCCTGCGTGGGGACATGGAACAGCGCTGCATTCGCGAACACGCCGTCGAAGCGGCCTGGCGGCAAATCCAGCGCAAGAAAATTCTGCTGCAGCACCTCGCAGCCGCTGTAGGCGCGTGCCATCTCCGCCAACCGCGGCGCTCCCTCCAGCCCGGTCGCGAGATGCCCGAGCCGCTTGAAGGCCAGCAGATCGCGCCCAGGCCCGCAGCCGAAGTCGAGTATCTCGAACGGCGGCGGCGCCTCGATCGCCCCGAGCAGCGCCGCGATGTTCTGGCTCACGTCGTGATCGCGCGTGGCGGCCCAGAAATCTTCGGCCCGCCGGTCGTAGTGCGAGAGCGTCGACGCGGCGATCCGTTCGAGGTCTTCGGCCGTCAGGGTCACAGCGTCGCAACGCGGCCGGAGATCAGGCGCGCTCCCCGGTGATGTAGTGCTGCAGCTGTTCGATGATGAACTTCTGCTCCGAGATGATGCCCTTCACCAGGTCGCCGATCGAGATCAGACCGGCAAGCTTCCCCTCGTCGATGACCGGCAGGTGGCGCACACGGCTCTGGGTCATCAGGGCCATGCACTCCTCGCTGGTCTGGTCGGGGCGCACGTAGATGACCGAGGTCGTCATGATCTCGCGCAGCGGCGTGTCCTTGGACGAGCGCGCCATCAGCACGACCTTGCGCGCATAGTCGCGCTCGGTCAGCATGCCGACGATGCGGCCCTGCTCCAGGACCAGCAGCGCCCCGATGTTCTTCTGCGCCATCCGCTCGACGGCTTCGAACACCGAGGCCGTGGGTTCGATGGTGTGAACCGTCCGGTCGCCTTTTTCCTTGAGGATTTCTGCCACGGTCTTCATAGGTCATTTCTCCGCAAAGGGCGTTGCGCCTCAGACTACTCCAAGCTCGAAATCAATGCACGGAGGCTTCATGGATCTTCAATTGAACGGCAAGCATGTACGCATCACCGGCGGCGACCGCGGCATCGGCCTGGCCTGCGCGCGCGAGTTCCTTCGCGAGGGTGCGAAGGTCAGCCTGATCAGCCGCACCGCGGCCGATCTGGACGACGCGGTGGCCCAGCTGCGAACGGAAGGGCACACCGAGGTTCGCGGCCACAGCGCGAATCTGAGCGACGCAGGCGCCGCGCTGGCCATGCTCGACGCTGCGGAAGCGGAGCTCGGCCCGATGGATGGCGCTGCGACGCCGATGGTGGTTTGAAGGAAGAGCCGAGGCGGCTAACGCAACCCCTGGAACGATCCGGCGTCCTTGGTCGCGGGCCGTGTTTCGATGAGCCAGTCGACCGGCTCGCCGGCCTTCCGCGTGTCTGCGAAATCAGCCATCGGCACCGCCGGCCATCCGGGGCTCCGACTCATCAGACGACGGTGCTCGAACATGGAGAGCAGGTACTTGACGCGTGCCGCGCCCAGATAGGGGAATCGCATGTGTATCTCCGTCCTGGCTTTTCGACGCTTGCGTACACGACAACCCGGTGAGGCGGGCTGCGGGACTGGGATCTCCCTGGCGAGGCGCAACAATAGCGGAACGCGGCTCGAACGCCAAGTCGGAAGATGTGACTAATTGGAGAGCCGCCCTTCATCTGCCGGAGAGGTGGCCGTGAAGGTCGTGCAAGTGGCCGACGGTCCGGGAGGCCCTGCCACCCGGCCAATTGGCGACGCGCGCCGCGGCCAGCCTGTCGATCCGGTCCTGCCGCTTCAGCGCGGACTCGATTGCGGCCCGCGTGCGCTCTCTTCGAATTTCGAGCCAAGCCAGCGGCGTCGCGATGACGAGGCCCGCGAAGGACGCGAGCGCCGCCACCAGCGCGGCAACCACCACCAGCGGTTGCAGGTCGTGCAGGTCGAAAGCGCTGGGATTCACGGTCCCCGCCGGAACAGCGGGCGGAACAGGCGGGGGCGGGAAGGCAAGCTCTACCCAGAACATGCCAAGCGCCAGCATCGTCGCGAACACGAACGTCCAGGCGAAAAATCGCTGGTACCTCTTGCGCACCACCACGGGTGAATCCATTGCGCGCTCTGCTCGACGGAAGCTCGATGGTGCGAGGTGGCGAGGTGGATGTCAGACAAAGTAAGCACCAACCGCCGGACTGTGTCGAATCACAATATCGCGATAGTCGCCGGCATCGCGCGGCGGCTCTGCTAGAATCCCGCCTCCCCGAAACGCCCTGGCCTCTTTCGGGATCGCCTGCGCAGGCAACGCCGAATCTCACGGCGGCACGTCGAACCAGAGCCACCACGACGAAAAAAACAAACGGTGACTCCTGCATGTGAATGTGCCGTAACGTGGGCCGCGTAAGTGCCCACGGCCAACATCCAAAGCCCGCCTCCGCGCGGGCTTTTTCATGCCCTGAGAACAGGCCGCCGCTCGGACCGTGCGCGCACACGCCGCATGTACTACGAAATGTGTACAACTTTGCCGCGCGTTGTGTTGGTTGCGTCAGAAACCGAGTGGAAGATTCTCCACCGCGGCAGTGGACAAGACTGTGGAAAAGGATGTGCGCATCGCTGCAGACCGTTGCCACGCGGGCGTCACGATGCTGTGCCTGCAAAAGCAACACGTGGCCCTTGGCCTCCCTCCCAAATTACTCCCAAATTACTCCCAACTCGGGGCCTACATTGACACCTGTCAGCCCTGGTTCCTCCAAACCCTCCTTTCATCTGTGAAGGGCTGACCTTGGCCCGCTTCGGCGGGCCTTTTTTTGCCCCAGCGCCAACCGACTCGGCTGCAGGCATGTGAAATATTCACATTTCTTAACCACTTCTTGTATATTGATACGCCGCTGTACGCCAAAGCCATTAAGGAGCCACGCGATGGACTCGGATTTTCATCTTCGCAAGGTACAAACGCTCAGCCCCAAGGCAGCAAAGATCGCATTGCGGATACTGGACGCTGACCCCAACATTCCTGCCGAATCAATCCTGGCGCTGCGCCCTGCCCTGGTTGAGCGATGCAGCGAATCGCAGTCTTTCGGAACCACCGACTGGATGACGATCGCTGCGATCGAGCGCCCCGCCATCCGTCGCTTCACCGAACGCTTCGAAAGCCGCGAGCAACGCCATGCTCGACTTTGGGTGACGAGTCTTCGCCAGGAGTCGCGGAAAGCCCCTCGTCCGTCGCTTGCCGACAGCGCCTACGGCTCACTTTGACGGGGCATGGCGCAGAAATGCAAAACGGGCCGCGAGGGGGCCTGCGCTGCCGCCGCCCGGCGAAACATGGTTCGCCTTGTGTTCCGGAAAGCGGGTCGAACCCGCGAGCTCCAGGGCGTCGCACGCACGGCCAGCCACTCGGGGCTGCCCAAGGTTTCAGCGCCCGCGAGCTCGTAGCAGGCGTAATAGCGCGGCGAGCCTGCGGCGTCGATATACCGGGCCGCTCGGACGGTCCCCGGCACGGCAGCCAGTCCGGGCAGATGTTCCTGCGCGTACCAGGCACTGAGGTCGTCCTCGAACTCGGGAAGCACGTCCGTCTCCACAACGTAGTGGTGCGAGGCGACTTGGCCGGCAGAGGCACCCCGCACCTCTTGCAGGCAGGCGAGCCGTCTCCATTCGCTGGCACCACCTGGGGTGAGCGTCGGCGACGCACTCCCCGATCCGTAGAAGTAGATCAAAGGGCCATCCATCGCGTGCCACGTCTGAACTTCAGGCGGCAGCGCGTGGACCGGCGCGAGCGGCTGATCGACCACGGATGCGTCGTACTTGAGAAGCCATAAATCTTGCATTCGCGGCTCCCCGTCAATGTGCGACGTTCAGGGCAACCAGCAGGCGCGACACCATGTTGTAGGCCGCCACGGTCGCCACGACTTCCACCACGCCCTTGGGGTCGAAGTGCTGCTGGATCCGATCCATGAGCTCTTCCGGAACCACGACCTGACGGGTCATGGCATCGGTCAGCTCCAGCACCAGGCGCTCCGGCGGCGCAAACACGTCGGACAATCCGTCCTGCCGGACGGCGTCGATCTTCTCGGCGCCGACGCCGGCCTTCTGCGCATGCGGCACGTGCGCGTCGTACTCGAATCCGGCGCCGTTGAGGACAGCGACCCGAAGGATCATCAGCTCGCGAAGATCGGCGGGTACGCCGGTCTGGTTGCGAACCGCCGTGAGCATGCGCTCCCAGCCTGAGGCGATCGGCCCGCTGTTGAGGAGCACCTGGTAGAGCAGCGACACGCGGCCGCGCTGCGCCATGATGCGGGACTCGACTTCGGCCAGCTCGGGGCGTGTGCCGGGCTGCACGAGGGGTACGCGGATACGGGCAGTCGTCATCACTCGGCCTTGATGTTCTTGGCGCGGATCAGCTTCGCCCACTTCTCGGTGTCCCGCTTCTGGATGGTCGCCAGTTCCAGGGGCGTGGATCCGGCAGGCTCGGTGCCCGTCTTCAACAACTTCTCGCGCACGCCTGGGTTGGCCAATGTGTTGCGCACCGCCCTGTTGAGCGCCTCGATGATCTCGGGCGGCGTCTTGGCAGGCGCAAACAGCGCGTACCAGTTGTTGGTGTCGACGCCCTTGATGCCTTGCTCTTCCAGCGTCTTCACGTCCGGCAGCGAAGGATGTCGCTTGCTCGACGCCACGCCCAGCGCCTTGAGCCGTCCACCTTGCAGGTGCCCGAGCAACCCGGGCACATCACCGAAGAATCCGCTGATCTGGCCTCCCATCAGGTCCGTGATGGCCGGCGCTGCGCCTTTGTAGGGGACATGAAGCAGCTTGGCGCCGCTCGAATCGGCCAACTGCTCGATCGCCAGATGCGGAATGCTTCCTGTGCCGGAGGAGCCCATCGGCGTTGGCTCGGCGCGTTTCTTCGTCGCCGCCACGAAGTCGGCCGCATCCTTGGCCGGGCTGGTCTGCTGGGTCACCAGCAACTCGACGTTGTTGACGACCAGCGAGACCGGCGCGAAGTCACGCTGCATATCGTAGGGGAGCTTCTCGTACAGCGAAGAATTGATCGCAGCCGCGCCGACGCTGGTGAACCATAGCGTGCCGCCGTCCGGGGCCGACTTCATGACATCGACGGCACCGATCGCGCCGTTGGCGCCCGGCTTGTTGTCGACGATGACCGTACGGCCCAGCTCCTTGCCGAGCTGCTCGGACAGGGTCCGGGCGACCGAGTCGACAGGTCCCCCGGAGGTGAAGGAAACGACGATCCGCGTCGTCTTCGGCTGTGCGTGGACTGCGGGCATCAGCGCGATGGCGAACGCGGCCGTGAGCAGGATGCGTTGAATGGTCATGAATGTCTCCGTCTTGCAATAACTCGAATCTCAGTCGCAGCGCGCGGTCATGCCGCCGTCGACGATCAGTTCGGTGCCGGTGATGAACCGCGCCTCGTCGCTGGCCAGGAACAGCACCGCGCTCGCCGTGTCGCGGCCGTCGCCCATGAAACCGAGTGGAATGCGTTTCTGGCGCTGGGCCAGCAGTGCGTCGACGTCGCCGCCCGCGCGCTGCTTCGCCAGGCGTGTTTCGACCATCGGCGTGTGCAGCTGTCCCGGCACGACGCTATTGACCCTGACCCCCTTGGCCGCGTGCTGCACCGCGATCACGCGCGACATCTGGATGACGCCAGCCTTGGTCGCGGCGTACGCCACCTGCGCACTGCCGGTCCAGCGCAGGCCCGATGTCGAAGAGATGTTGACGATTGAACCCCCGCCCTTCGCCAGCATCGTGGGAAGCACATGCTTGCAGGTCAGAAACACGCTCTTGAGGTTGATGTCGATCTGCAAATCCCATGTCTCTTCGGCCAGCTCCACCGGCCCGCCCGCCGCGGACCCCCCCACGTTGTTGACGAGGATGTCGATCGTCCCGTAGGCGTTCAGGCAGGCAGCCGCCATGGCCGCCACGCTCTCGCTGTTCGTGACGTCGCAGACCCACGGCGTGATCGACGCGCGGGCGGCACCGGCCAGCTCGAGTGTCTCGTCGAGTCGGGCGCCATCGCGATCGACCGCCAAGACCCTGGCGCCCTCCTCGGCGAGGCGCACGGCGATGGCGCGGCCATTCCCCCAGCCGGCGCCGACGCAACCGGCGCCGGTCACGATGGCTACCTTGTTCTCGAATCGCAGGCTCATGTCCTGTCTCCAAATTGATAAAGACGCTCCGGGTTGCCGACCAGCAGCGCATGGCGCGCGGATTCCGTGGGTGCGATCTCGGCAATGAGGTCGACGAGCTGCTGCTCGTCGGGTACGGGTCCGGCGTGGTTCGGGTGGGGCCAGTCGTTGCCCCATACGACCCGGTCGCCGAACTCGGCGACCAGCGTTCGAGCGAAGGGTTGGGCGTCGGTGTAGGGCGGGCCCAGCCGCGTGATGCGGTCCATTCCGCTCACCTTGACCCAGAAGCGCTCGTCCGCCATCAGCCGGAGCAGCGCCTGGAAGTCCGGCTGGTCAAGACCCAGCGCTGCATCGATGCGACCGATGTGGTCGATCACCACCGGCGTGGGCGAGCGACGCAGCGCGGGCGCCAGGTCCGTGAGCAGCGCGGGATCGCCGTGAATCTGCAGATGCCAGCCGAGCGGCGCGAAGCGGCCCGCCAACGACAGGACCTCCTCGATGGGTGCGTGCCGGCCGAGGTGGCCCATGAAGTTGAAGCGGACGCCACGGAAGCCCGCGGCGTCGAGCCGCTTGAGTTCTGCGTCGCCGACGTCGGTCGGCAGCAGGGCGATCGCGCGGTAGCTCGAGGGCCGCGGCGCGACGGCGTCCTCGGTGGCGCGGTTGTCGAAGCCATGGCAGGCCGACTGCACGACCACGCAGCGTTGCAAGCCGAGTCGGTCGTTCAACGCGTACAGGGCCTCCTTCGGCGCATCTGCTTGGGGAACGAAGGTGGCGTCAGGGGCGTACGGGAAGCGCATGCCGGGCCCGAACACATGGCAGTGGGCGTTGCAGGCCCCCGGGGGAAGGGTTGAGGTCATGAAGGCAGTGTCCCCATCGCAGCTGCCCTCCGTAATGACATTCTTCCTATATCAGCTATGCTTATTGGCTATGGAATTGCGACAACTCCTGTACTTCGTCACCGTGGTCGATGCGGGAAGCTTCAGTCGCGGTGCCGTGGCGCTGGATCTGGCGCAACCCAGTCTGAGCAGGCAGATCGCCTTGCTGGAGGCGGATCTCGGGCAACGGTTGCTGGTGAGAACCGGACGCGGCGTGACCACGACGGACGCAGGGGAAGCCCTGCTCGTTCATGCGCGCGCGATGCTGGAGATCTCCCGTCGCGCCCGGGACGAATTGCGAGAGATGGACGAAAGTCCCGGCGGGCGGATCGTGGTCGGCATGCCGCCGCGGGTGGCGCTGGGCTTGAGCACGGCCCTCATCCAGCGGTTCAGGGAAAAGTTTCCGCGCGCCGTCATCACGGTCCTCGAAGGCCTGAGCGTCGCACTGCGCGAATCCCTGATCGCGGGGCGGCTGGATCTGGCGCTGCTCTTCGATCCTGCAGCCTCTCCCCAGCTGGCCTTTCAGCCTCTGATGCGGGAAAAGCTGCTGCTGGTGGCGCCGCCGAAGAGCAAGCTACCAGCCCGTGTCGGATTGTCGGCGCTTGCGAACTACCCCATGGTGCTGCCGAGTGCGCCAAATGCGATTCGCCACTTGCTCGACTCCGTCCTGGGGCCGCGTCACATTGAACTCCAGGTGCTCGCAGAGGTGGGCGCCGTCCACACCGTGCTCGCGCTCGTGGCGACCGGGATCGGATGCACGATCCTTCCGGAGAGCGCCCTGGGCGCGACCGGCGACGAAGCCCTGCCACGCGCACCGATCGGGCCGCCCAGCATCTGGAATGTGCTGGTGCTTGCGACACCGATGGCACGTCCGGCAACGCGTCTGATCCGGGGTACTGCGCAAATCCTGCAAGAGCTGGACTTCCGGCGTCGCTAAACGCCATCTCACTTTGGCGCCAAAGCAAATGAAGCGGCGGCTGGGCCGCTAGCAGCCGCTCGCGGTCGGCTAAAGTTTGCCCGCAAGCAGACAGAACGGACTGGCCTGGCCAGCCCTCATGTCAAACGCTCAGACTCTCGGAACTACCATGGTCACCTGCTACCTGCGCTATGTCATCGATCCGTTCAAGCTCAAGGAGTTCGAGCACTACGGAAAGATCTGGATTCCTCTCGTCGAAAGGTTTGGAGGGCAGCACCATGGCTACTTTTTGCCCTCGGAAGGCGCGAACAACATTGCGCTGGCTATGTTCACGTTCCCAAGTCTTGCGGCATACGAGGAATATCGCGCGTTGTCTGCCACAGACCCAGAGTGCCAAGCTGCGTTCAAGTATGCGCAGGACACTCGCTGCATCCTCAGCTATGAACGCAGCTTTTTCAGGCCTGTATTCAAATGAATCGGCCTAACCAAGCGTTGCAGTGGACCGCCTTTGGCTTCCGCTGGACTCATTCGTTGAGCAACCACTTTTGCCCTTCCATTTGAATCCACGATAGGCACCGCGTTCATCCAACGCGATCAGGCGACTGTTGGAGATCGCCACGCGATGGGTGTAGCGAGACAGGTAGGCCAGCACCGCCTCGGGTCCGGCGAAGGGGCGCTTCGCATGGACGACCCATTCCACTCGACCTATCGTTTCGCCCAGCAAGGCGACTTGTGGTCCCCACGTGTCCGAAAGCGCAAATCCATCAGCACCGCTGAGGTTCATGGCGATTTCCTCGAGAGGCGGGGTTGCGAATCAAAAGAGCCGGCACAAGCGGAATGCCTCGTAGATGGAGGCGTGGATGTCGCGCGAAGCATGCGCATCGCCGATCCGATAGAGCTCGAAGCGCTTGCCGGGTCCGGCCGCGGGCCAAGCCTGCGGAACACCCTTGGCGAACTTGTCCAGATCCAGTTCCCCGTCATTGACCGATGCGGGCTTCAGGTCATCGTAGACATCGCACACCGGGAGCACGCCCAGTTCCACCACCACGTGGTCCGCCTCGAGCGCAATGGTTGCGCCGGTCAACTCGTGCACGAATGCTGCGCGGCGCCGACCCGATACGGCCGACACACTGATCAGCCTGAGATCGTGGCGGACATGAACGCCCAGCTCGGTCAGCTTGCGGCGCCACACGATGTCGTCTCCTCGTCCGCCCAGTTCCATGCCGAGCTGGCCATCCAGGGTGACCAGTGTCACTTGACGGCCGGCGAGCGCATGGCGTTCGGCGCAGACATAGGCGTTGTGGCGTCCGGTCCCGTCATAGACCAGTACCTCGCCGCCGGAAGGTGGCTGCTGGGTCAGCGCGTCCACCACCGAAAGACCGTGCTCATGGCCCTCAAGTTCATCGAGCCACGGGATGCCTCCCGTCGCGACAATCACGGTGTCGGGCTCCAGCCCGGTAACATCGGCAGCGTCCGCGTAGCTGTTGAGTCTGATGTCCACGCCGAGGCGAGTCAGGGCGTCCACCCGCCACTGGATCACGCCGAGGATGTCCTTGCGCCATGACGCAAGCGCCGCCAGCAGCACCTGGCCGCCAGGCCGCGATCCGGCCTCGAGCAGGACGACCTCGTGTCCGCGCAGTGCGGCCACCCGGGCCGCCTCCAGTCCCGCGGGACCCGCGCCCACGACAACCACTTTCCTGCATGGACCGGGCGAGCGATCGACTTCGTGAGGCAGCCAGGTCTCCCGCCCCGTGGACGGGTTGTGGATGCATGCGGTCTCATGACTGCGGCAGAACGAGGCACCCACACAGGGGCGCACTTCGTGCTCCCGGCCTTCCATCAGCTTTCGAACCAGGTGCGGGTCGGCCATGTGGGCGCGCGTCATCCCAACCAGGTCGAGCAGACCTTCGCTGATCGCATAGCGCGCGGTGGCCAGATCGGCGATCTTGGCCGCATGAAAGACCGGCAGCCTCACCTCCTTCTTGAACGCGGCCGCCTTTTGCAGCCAGGGCGACGAGGGCATCGACATGGTCGGCATGTTGTCGGTGATCAGGGCTTGGGCAGTGTCCATGCGCCCGTAGACCACATTGAAGAAATCGAAGAGCCCGGAGCGTTCGAGAATGCCGGCGGCGCGAACGCTCTCCTCGAAATCCAGTCCGTCCTCGATGGCATAGCGGATCCCGACGACGAAATCCTCGCCGACCTGTTTTCGGATCTCCTCGTGCACCATCAGGATGAACCGGCAGCGGTTTTCCAGCGAACCGCCGTATCTGTCGGTTCGCACGTTGACCGATGGGCTCAGGAACTGGCCAAGCAGATGGCCGCCCGCCAGCGTTTCCAGCCCGTCCAGGCCTGCCTGCCGGCAGCGCGATGCCGCCTGCCCGAAATAGCGGATCACCCGGTGGATGTCCCGCTCCGTCATTTCACGCGGAATGCTGCGATGCAATGTTTCGCGCCTGGCAGATGGCGCGATGGTCGGCAACCAGGCGCCTTCATACGGGCTCCCGCGTCGGCCCATGTGAGTGAGCTGGCACATGAGTGCCGTGCCATGGGCGTGCATCCGCGCGGAAAACTGCTGGAGATGGGGAACCACCTCGTCGACGCCCATGTTGATCTGCCGGAAGACACTCGGGCTGTCGATGCCGACGTTGGACGAGCCGCCGAACATGCTCATCGCGATCCCGCCAATGGCTTTTTCTTCGTGGTACCGCTGATAGCGTTCCCGGGGGAAGTCACCCTCCGTCAGGCCGCTGGCGTGGCTGGTGCTGATGATGCGGTTCTTGAGGATGACCCTCTTGATGGCGAACGGGGTCAGCAGCGGGTCCTGTCGCCGCACCGATTTCTCATCATCAACGGAGTGGGCAAACCGCTGCACATCCTCTCCTTAACGCGCTCGGTTGAGTCCGGCCTGCATGGACATTGTGTAATCGAACACGAGGCCGGTCCATTTACATCTTAGGCAGAGATCGCTAACATGATGTTATGGAAGCGCAGCAGACGATACGCTCCGCCAATGCCTTGCGCGTGTTTGAAGCCGCCGCACGCTGTGCGAACTTCACGCTGGCCGCCTCCGAGCTCCACGTGACGCCCGTGGCGGTCAGTCGCATGGTGAGCCGGCTCGAAGACACCTTGGGCATTCGTTTGTTCACGCGCTCTCGGCTGGGCGTTCAACTCACTGAAGAAGGTGAGGTCTTGCATTCGGCGGTGTCGGCCGGCTTCAGCCAGATGGAGGCGGCGCTGCGCGAGATCAGGCGCCGCCGTGCAGATCGGGGCACCGTCACGCTGTCGTTGTCGAGCGCGTTCATCTCGCACTGGTTGATGCCGCGGTACGCACGTTTTCAACAGGCCGTCCCGCACATCAACCTGCGCTTCGAGGTGATCAGCGGCGTTCTCCGTGGCGATGTCGACGAGGTGGACCTGGGATTGCGCTTGTACGACCCCACGAGGAAGTGGCAGAGCTGGGAGTTCTTTCCGGAAGTGGTGCTCCCGGTCTGCAGCCCGGAATACCTGCATCGGGTGGGTGCCGTCGGTGAATCTGCCGATGTGAGCCAGCACACCCTGATCCATCTGACCACGACGACCATGGATTGGGAAGAATACGGGGCTCGCACCGGCCTGGACTGCCGGCGCCCCGGCAACTCCCTCAGCTTCTCCGATTCGGCACTCGTGCTGCAGGCCGCCTTGCTCGGTCAAGGGATTGCGCTCGGTTGGGTGTCGGCGGTATCCGGTGCGCTGCGCGAGGGCCTTCTGGTGCCGGCCTCCAGCCGCCTGATCCGCACCGAAAAGGAGTACCGGCTGGTGGCAAGGCCCGGGTCGATTCGACAAGAAGTGCGCCGCGTGCTGGATTGGCTCGTCAGCGAAATGCGCGAAGACGTTGCGACCATCACGCAGCAGTACGCATTGTTCCGGGACATTTGACCGACGTGTGCATCGCCCCCCACTGCTGCCTGCCAGCAGGTGTCGAATGTGACCTAACGCCAGTCTTCGGCCCTTCGAAGCGGCACCTGTACTTCGGCTGCGCGCGCCCTCAACTGACCGCACCCGCCGTCGACATCCTGGCCGGCTGAATAGCGCAGCTTCGTCAGAATGCCCCGCTGGTGCAGCGTGCGAGCAATCTGTTCGCAGCGCTCCCACGACGGGCGACTGAACGCCACGCCATCCACCGCGTTGAAGGGGATCATGTTCAGCACGCCGTACCTGCCGGAGAGCAGTCTGACGATGCCTTCAATCTCCTCTTCCCCGTCGTTCACACCTTCCAGCAGCGTCCACTGGTACTGAATCGGGTAGCCGGTGGCCCGGGCATAGCGTTCGCATGCGGTGACCAGTTCCTCGGGGGTCATGTTCGGCGCGCGCGGAAGGAGCTTTCTGCGCAGCTCAGCCTTGGTCGTGTGCAACGAGAGTGCCAGCGCAGGTCTGACGCTTCCCTGGTGCAGCCTCTCGAACACGCGTGGATCGCCCACGGTGGAGAACACCAGGTTCTTGTGGCCGATGTTGCCCGCCGTGCCGAGCAGGTCGATCGCCTCCATCACGTTGTCCAGGTTATGGGCCGGTTCGCCCATGCCCATGAACACGACCTTGCGTACCGGCCGACGCAGGCGCGCGAGGGCGACCTGGGCAATGATTTCGGCGCTTCCCAGTTGGCGCAGCAATCCCTCGCGGCCCGTCATGCAGAACTGGCACCCGACGGCGCACCCGACCTGCGACGAGATGCACAGACCGTCCCGAGGCAGCAACACGCTCTCCACGGTCTGACCGTCCGCGAGGGCAACGAGCAGCCGCTCGGAACCATCGGCGCCGCGATGGACCGCGTGGATGCGCGCCAGTCCCGCAAGCTCAGCTTCAATGGACGGCAGGGCAGCCAGCAGCGACGACGGAAAAAAGCTCTCTGGTCGACGCTTGCCGCTGTTTCGGGGTAGAGCATGGGACCACAGCCGCAAGATCCGGTGCTCGTGGATGGGGCCCGCTCCGGCTTCCCGCAGTCGCCGTTTTAGTTCGTGGATTCGCATGCACTGCCTAGGGCAAATGGACTCCTGGACACATCAGTGATCCAGTCGTGCTGGCGTCCAGGACGTACAGAGAGTGATGGTCGACATGCGACAGATTGTGCACGGCAGCTCGAGTGGGGTTCATGCGGCGCGGGTCGCCCGCGTCGCGCCGAGCAGCAATAGGAATCCGGCCACGGCGGCCAGCCCATGGACGACGACAAGCCATTTCGACAGCGGCAACTGCTTCCAGTGGTAGTTCAGGTTGAGGACGGCACCCCCCGCTGCCGCCAGGAGAAAGAGAACAAGCGCGCCGAGGGCGGTCGCAGGCAAGCCTACGGTCGCTGCCGCGTAGAGCAGCAAGGTCACGGCCGCGGCGGCCAAGAACCTACTCTGACCCACCGTTGAAACGAAAAAGCCCTGGCTGTTTCCAGTCAGGGCAAGAAGGTCGGTGGTCGACCTTGGAGAACGGTATCTCCCTTAGGCTTTCTAACTGAGCCCAAGTTCCCAACGTCTCCCTGGCCGGACGCTTGTTGCTCGACGCCATGGCCCTGGCAAGTCTGCACAACGAAGAAGCGAAAGTCGAAGGTTCTTCATGGTGACCAGCTGGCCACACCTGGACCGGGAGTTCGATTGTGCAGCGACAATCCGCGGATGGCCCAAGGCAAGCGCATCTCGGCAGACATTGGTGGCGACGCCCTGCAGGCGATCAAGGACATGGGTGCCGCGGCCAAGCTGGCCCGCACCAGTGCCGGCGACGGCCAAGCCGCCGCTGCCGCCCGATTGGGCGTGCACGTCCAGACGATCGCCCGGATTGAATCAGGTGAACCAGGCGTCGCGATCGGGCACGTGCTGGGCATGCTTGCGCTCTACGGCATCGCAACGAAGTTGCAGCCGCCAGACAGCGGCCAGCTCGCATCCTGAGTTGTTCCAACTGCTGAGCGAGGGTACGTAACGTCTGCGGGCCTCTCTCGCGGCCCTCAACCTCGCAGCGCGCCAGTTGCCCCCATGGAAGACGTGCGAACGCCCCGACCATAATCGGGCAAAGCTTCCTTCGATGTCCTCCGCATCCCACTCCCTTTGGTCCCCGTTGCGTCTGCCCGCATTCCGGGGCCTGTGGACCGGCAGCGCGATCTATTTCACCGGAAACGCCATGCAGGTCATGGCGGCTTCATGGCTCATGGTGGAGCTCACGGGCTCCTCTTTCCTCGCAGCGTTGGTGCAGACCGCCGTGTTCCTGCCAATGTTCCTGCTGGCACTGCCGGCCGGCGTGCTGGCCGACACCACGGACCGGCGGCGGCTGATCCTGAATGCGCTGGCCGTTCAGGTGGCCGTCGTCGTTGTCCTGTCCCTGCTCGCATTGGGGGGGTGGGCGGGACCGGCGACCTTGCTGCTGTTCACCTTTGCCGCCGGCTGCTGCACGGCGCTGCTGTCACCAGCCTGGAACACCAGCGTGGCGGACACGGTGCCGCGCGAAGACATGCCACAGGCCATCACGGCGATGTCGATCGCCTGGAACAGCGCGCGGGCATTGGGGCCGTCAGTCGCGGGCTTCGTGTTCGCATGGCTCGGTGCAGGCTGGGTCTTCGTGGTCGCGGTGGTGAGCGCACTGGTGATGATGCAAGCGGTGCGGCGCTGGCCCCCTGCCCCACATGCGAAGTCGCCCCTGCCGGCGGAGCGCCTCTGGAGCGGCACCGTCGCGGGCCTGCGCTATGCAAGGCACTCGCCGATGATCCTGGCTCAGTTACTGCGCACCGTCGCCTACAGCGGCGCGGGCTCGGCGCTGTGGGCGCTGTTGCCGGCCATCGCGGCGCAACAACTGAAGTTGGGCGCCGCCGGATTCGGTTTTCTCATGGGATGCCTGGGCACAGGCGCGGTTGCTGCGGGCCTGGTACTGGGCAAGTTGCGTGCGCACCTGGGGCTTGAGCGCCTCGTCGCCCTGGGGTGCATGGTCTTCGCCGCTGTGATGCTTATCGCTGCGTTCGTGCGCATTCCCACCGTGGTATTCGTGGCGCTTGCCATCGGCGGCGCCGCCTGGATGGCGGTCATGGCCACCTTCAACACGGCCACGCAGTCCAGCGCGCCGCCCTGGGTCCGTTCGCGCGCCGTGGCACTGCACACGGTCAGCGCGCTGGGCTCGTTCGCCATCGGCTCGGCATTTTGGGGCGCGGTTTCCGGCATCACCGGGCTGCCGATTGCTTTGAGCATCGCAGCTCTCACCATGACAGGAGGCATCTTTCTCGCCCGCTGGCTGCCGCTGCGGATGGGCGCTTCGCCGGAGGTCACGCCCGTCGCGCTCTGGGAAGATCTTTTCATCAAGGATCAGCCGCTTCCGGACGATGGCCCGGTGTCGGTGGAGATCGGCTATCGCATTCGCGTTGGCGAAGCCGAGGAGTTCTTGAACGCCGTGACCCAGCTGCGCGCCTCGCGGCGCCGCGACGGCGCCACCCTATGGCGCGTCTATCGAGACCTCGGCGATCCGTCGCGCTATGTCGAGCGATTCATCGTCGCCTCCTGGGCCGACTACCTGCACCAGCGCGCCCGGGCCACGCTGGCCGACCAGGAGGTGGAGGCTCGTGTACGGGTATTCTTGCGCGACGGCGAGGCGGTGACGACCCAGCACTACATCGCTGAGCGGTGAAATCGTATTCTCGAGCGGCTGGCTTGCAGCGTGAGCGGACATTTTCCAGGCTCGCACCCAGTTGATCTTTTGGATCGGGCGAAAAATGGGTCGCCGGAAGCGTGGCCCGGGACTAATATTCAATCGTCCGACGCGCGGCTTAACACGAGGCTGCCGCGGACTAATTGCTCACTCGTTCAAGGAGAGTAGTGATGGCAAGCCCGATGAATGTCACCAAGCTCCAGACGAAATCCCATGACGAACCGGATGAGGTTCGGGAGCCGGAAAAGACTCGGGTCGAAGTGGTCCGCCTCGAGGGGTACACGCTTGGACGCTTCAAGTTTCAGCCCGGGTGGCGCTGGTCGAAGTGCATCAAGCCGGTCGTCGGCACGGATAGTTGCCAAGTAGCTCACGTTGGGTATGCGGTTTCCGGTCGAATCACCGTGCAAATGAATGACGGCTCGAAGACCGCAATTGAGGAAGGCATGTCGTACACCATTCCTCCGGGCCACGACGCATGGGTCGAAGGCAACGACCCGTTCGTTGGCTTCGAGATGATGAGCGCAGAGGAATACGCAAAGCCCAAGAGCTGACCCCGACTGGTCTGACCCCCTTCAGTGATGAGCGGATGGAGCCGCGAGCCACTTGAGCCGGCGGCGGCTCGCACGGCTACTGGGCCTAACAAGCCGGTCCCAACCCTGGACTGAAGGCATCGAAGGTCCAGCCGCGTCATAGATCCGGAACGCCCGCATGTGCGCACGTCCTTCAGGCGAAGCCAGGGCTGCCCAATCGAGCCGCTGATTGCCCGCGAGAAGCGTAATATGCACCGGCCATCCTTCCCCTATGGAGTCGGCGCAGGTGAACTCGGCTGATCTCAGGCAGCACTTGGTGGCGATCCTCGCAGCGGACGCCGCGGGCTATTCGCGCCTGATGGCCGTAGACGACCGCGCTACCGTGGCCGCCCTCGACGCGGCTCGTGCCGTGTTCCGCAGCCGCATCGAGGCCAATCATGGCCGCGTGATCGACATGGCCGGGGACTCAGTACTCGCCGTATTCGGAACGGCGACCGGCGCGGTGGCGGCGGCGATCGTCGTCCAGCGGGAGCTGGGCGCGTCCATCGACGTCCTGCCGCAGGACCGGCGAATGCTCTTTCGCATCGGCATCCACATGGGCGACGTGATCGAGAAGGCGGACGGCACGGTGTACGGCGATGGCGTGAACATCGCCTCCCGGCTGTGCGGCGTGGCCGAGCCGGGCGGCATCTTCGTGTCCGACGCGGTGTACGGCGCCGTGCGGGACAGGATCGGCGCGAGCTTCGTCGACCAGGGCGAGCAGCCGATGAAGAACATTTCGCACCCGGTCCACGCCTTCAAGCTGACGCCCGCCGCGCCGTTGTCCTCGCGAACGCCGGCACTGCGCTTGCCGGATCGGCCTTCGCTGGCGGTGCTGCCGTTCACCAACATGAGTGGAGACCCAGAGCAGGAGTACTTCGCGGACGGCATCACCGAGGACATCATCACCGACTGCTCCAAGATTTCGGGCCTGTTCGTGATCGCGCGCAACTCGACATTTACTTTCAAGAAGCAGAACGTCGACATCCAGGAGGTCGGGCGCAAGTTGGGCGTGCGGCACGTGCTTGAGGGCAGCGTGCGGCGCGCCGGCATGAGAGTGCGCATCAACGTGCAGCTCATCGATGCCGAATCCGGCGGGCATGTCTGGGCCGACCGCTATGACCGCGAGCTCGAGGACATCTTCCTGGTACAGGACGAGGTCACTCGCAAGATCGTGGAGACGCTCGAGGTAAGGCTCACCGGCAACGAGGAGGAGCGCCGGCAGGAACGCGGCAAGGTCAACGGCGAGGCCTACGACTATCTAATTCGCGCGAAGAGCTGCATCGTGCAATTCACGGCGCCAGCCCTGACCGAGACACGCGAGATGCTGGAGCGCGCACTGGCGATCGATCCGGGCATGGCGCTGGCCTATGCCTACCTGGCGATCGCCGGCGGCGTCGAGTACGCCAACGCCTGGAACGGCCGGACAGCCGACGATCTGCAAGAGAACCTGGCGTTGGCGCGCAAGGCGTGCGAGTGCGACCCTCTTGAGCCCATGGCACACCATGCGCTTTCCAACGCGCTGATGTGGCTACGCAGGCTGGACGATGCCGAGCGCGCCGCACGGCGCTCGGTCGCGCTCGACCCGAATTCCTCCCAGAGCTATGGGACGCTGGGCATCATCCTGGATTTCGCCGGGCGCCACGAGGAGGCGATCGAATCGCTCTCGAAGGCGTTGCGCCTCGACCCGCAATTCAGCCTGTGGCGGCATGCGCAGGGGCGGGCCCAATTCGTCCTCGCACGCTATGCAGAGGCCGAAGCGAGCTTTAAGCGTCGCCTCATCCACATGCCGGGTTCGGACGTCACGCGCGCCTACCTGGCCTCGCTCTACGGTCATACCGGTCGCCATGAGGAGGCGCGCCAAATCTGGAGCGAGCTGATGGACATCCATCCCGAATATGCAATCGAACTCACGCTGCGCGTTCTGCCCTACAGCAGCCCGGCGCCTCTTGAGCAGTTCGTGGCGGGCCTGCGCAAGGCCGGGTTGGCGGCCTGAACGCACGAGCCCCCGCTCCTCTGTCGCTGCCACCTCTCCCGAGGGGTTTCACCCAGGACCTTCGCCACCGGCCCTCGTCGGCACAAAGCGTTGAATGTGGCTGGTTGCGGATCCAAGCGCGGCCAAATCTTCACGCATGGCAGCCCCGCCTGCGTCGCAGGCGGAGGCGACCGCCCTCGTCTTTCACTACGAGTCCCGGGCTCCCGCGGCAAGGATCGCTTCGAGGACATCTTCGGGCGCCTTTCCGCTTGTATCCACCACATGATCGCGAACTCCTCGCTCATTGCAGGACCGTCTCTTCAGCAGCGAACGCCGTCTTTGCCGGCAGAATGCTGAACTTCACCAATCGCGCCCAGTAGCAATGCGGAGGTTCCCAATGAACGGCGATCGGCTTTCGCACGGCCTGTGGGAGGCCTCGGCGCCGCTGGCGCCGAGGACGCAACCGCTGACGGAGCGGATAACGGTCGACGTCGCGATCATCGGCGGGGGGTATACCGGATCATCGGCGGCACTTCACCTCGCCGAGGGCGGCGCGAGCGCCGCGGTGCTCGAGGCGTTCGACATCGGCTTTGGCGCCTCCGGCAGGAACGTGGGCCTCGTGAATGCCGGCATGTGGGTCATGCCATCCGTGCTGCTGGGTGAGCTCGGCAAGTCGCACGGCCAGCGCCTGCTGGACATCCTGGGCAATGGGCCTTCCATCGTTTTCGATCTGATTGCCCGCCATGGCATCGAGTGCGAGGCCGTCCACAACGGAACGTTGCATTGCGCAGCGGGTAAACGCGGCCTCGCCGAGATTGCCGAGCGCGCGCGCCAGTGGCTGGAACTCGGCGCCCCGGTGGAAGTCCTCGATGCGCAGCGGACCCTGGAACTCACCGGAACTCGGGCCTATCCGGCTTCGTTGCTGGACCGCCGGGCCGGCACCGTCCAACCGCTCGCCTATGTGCGAGGCCTCGCCGATGCCGCACTGCGTGCGGGTGCGCGCATCCACACGCAGACGCGCGTGACAGCGGCCGAGCGTGTCGGGTCCCGGTGGCAATTGGCAACGAGCAGCGGCGGAATGGTGTCCGCGAGATGGGTCATCGTTGCCACCGATGCTTACACCGGGAGCGACGGGCTGTGGCCCGGCATCCAGGCAGAGCAGGTGCGATTGCCCTATTTCAACTTCGCCACGGCGCCGCTGCCGCGGGCAAGCGCAGAAAGCATCCTGCCCGAACGCCAAGGCGCATGGGATACACGCCAGGTTCTGTCCTCGTTCCGTCTCGACGCCGCGGGGCGGCTCGTCTTCGGCAGCGTCGGCGCTTTGCGGGGGATGGGACGGGAGATCCACCACGACTGGGCGCGACGCGCGCTCGCCAGGATCTTTCCGCAGCTGAAGGACGTGCCGTTCGAGCATGAGTGGTATGGAACGATCGGCATGACGAGCAACGCCCTCCCCCGATTTCACGAGCTTGACCACAACGTGGTTTCGTTCAACGGTTTCAATGGCCGGGGTATCGCACCGGGAACGGTGTTCGGCAGGGAACTCGCGAAGCTCGTGCTGGGCGCGGTCCGCCGCGATGACCTGCCGTTGCCGGTGACACAAGTGGCCCCCACGCTGTGGCGCAACGCGAAGGCGCTGGGCTATGAGGCGGGCGCCCGCGCATTCCACTTGGTAGACGCGCGGATCTAAGGATCACCCAGGAGTTCGTGCAGGCTGCTGTTGAGACGGGCTAGGCCGCCTGCACGGCAGCGAGCCAGAGCTGCGCTCCTTGCTGCGGCGTCGACGCCCAGGTCACGTTGTAGGTACCGGCCACGCTCACCTGCCTGACGGCAACGGCGCACTGCACCAATGCACCAGAAGCCAGTACCGAATCGACCACCGTGAAGCCGCTGTCGGGCACGGCCGTCTTGTCCAGGTCGACACCTGCATCGCCCCACCACCATGCGACGAGCAGCGCAGGGCCGGTGGTGGTGACACTGGCGCTGGTCAAGGGCTGGCCAGACAGCACCTCGCGCCACTGCACATCGCGCACGAAGCCGCCTCCGGTGATCTCGACAACGCTCAGGGTCGTTTCGTCGGTGACTTTAGGCTTCACCACGGTGACCGCGTGGCTGACCATGCCCCGGGCCTGCTCGCAGGCATACAAAGCCGTCCCTGAGTTTGGCCAGAGGGTGTAGGTGTGCGCCACATCGAGCTGAACGAAGGCATTGCCCACGTTGTCCGTCGGCGCGATGGCAGAAAGCAAACCCCGCCCGACGCAGGCCAACAGGGTGCTTCCGGTCGTGCGCGTGGACATGCCGGAAGTGGACAGCGATGAGGACGACACGCCGTCACGGTTGAAGTCGAGCGCGTGGGCGCCCAGGGCTGGCGCCGTTGGAGCAGGAGCAGGTGCAGGAGCAGGTGCAGGGGCAGGAGCGGCTGCAATTGCAGCTGCAGCTACTGTTGTCTGGGCGCCGGAGCCTCCGCCGCAGGCCGTGAGCGCCGCACTTCCAGATGCCATGCTGACCATCGCAAGCGCCCACATACGGCGCAACAGGTCGCGGCGCTCGTTCAGCAGTGCAAGTGCCTCACTGTCGGAGGGTTCATTCATGGAGGCACCCCATTCTCTTCGGCCTCCGATTGTGAAACACCGCGGTCTGCGAACCAACCCACATCCGCCGCCCAGGTGTTACCGACAGTCAGTTGCCGACGAATTCGAACCTGAGCTTCTCAAGCTTCGCGTCCCTTCAGGCGAATGCCCTGTGCCTGGCGTTCGATGTATTGGTCGCTGGAGCGCGTGCTTGCTGGCGAGGTTGAGCTGAGCGGCGCGCGTTCACTTCAGCAGGTGGCCGAGGCCGCGGAGTTTGGTGGGCAACGCCGCGGTGCGCTTCCTATGGGCACTTGGGCGCACAGACGAGATGGTTCTTGCCGAGAAAGCGCCGCGAAGTCATCCCGGTGCGAAGAACGAACTTCCCGCACTTGAAGCAGGACATCATGGCTTCGGCGCGCGGCGTGGTGATGATGGAGCCTGGCGCCTTCTTGACGTAGCGCAGGCCATCCTGCGTGAGTTGGGTGTTGGACATGCGGCATTTTACCCGGACGCAATTTGACACAGGTGCCTTGAGAGAACCAGCTTTCCCCCGGAAAAGGAGCCTTCACCAGTCACCACGACAGGCGGAGAAGGACATGTTGAACTTCGGAAGGCGTTATGCCGCATCGCGGATCTTGAAGAGCCTGATCATGAACAAGGTGCTGGTGCCGGAGTTCTCACAGCGTGCTGCGGCGAACCATCCCCAGATGGTGGTCTTCTCGTCGGACCTGATCGGCCAGGGCATCAATATGTACGGCTACTGGGAGTTTGAGGAACTCGAGGTCCTCGCGCAGTGGCTCAAGGCGAACGGCCACGTAGGCGGTGCGATGCTCGACGTCGGCGCGAACATCGGCAACCACAGCATCTTCATGTCGCGGTACTTCGAAGCCGTTCACGCGATCGAGCCGAACCCCAGGTCGTACGAGGTCCTTGCCCTCAACTCAAACTTGGCAGAGAACATTCACTGCCACCAGGTTGCAGCATCGGACACAAACGGGACGCTGCGCTTCGAGCAGGAGGCGGGAAATATTGGAGGCACGTACGTGCTTCCAGAGGGCTGGCAGCCCACAGGAAAGGCGATGGAGTTGCCCTGCCGCCGGCTTGACGAGGAAGTGGCGGACGTGCGCGACATTCGGCTCGTCAAGATCGACGTCGAAGGCCACGAATATGCAGCAATCCAGGGAATGAAGGGCATTCTGGACCGCGACTCGCCCATATTGGTCTTCGAGCAGCACTTCGGCGAGTTCGTGGATGGCAAGTCGAAGGTAGTGGAACTGCTGCGCAGCTATGGCTACACGGAGTTCCATTCCATCGATCGCATACCCTCAACGCACAATGCGGGGAAGCTCGGGAAGCTCTGGTTCTTCGCATGCTCGCTGGTGCGGGGCATGCGCATTGAAGTTCGCCCCCTCGATGAGGTGCCGCCCGGGTTCTACGAGATGCTGATCGCGCGCAAGCCGTTGCTTGCGGAGAAGACATAGGCTCAGCCTATGGACATATCCACATTTCGCATTTTTCAGCCACCGCGGCAACCAGGAAACTTGCGTCACAGGGTCGGTCAAGGGCCCCGAACGCATTCCATCAGAAACAAGTCCGCTCATGTCCGACCGCGACAACACCCCTGGCGCATGGCACGAATCACCGACGGACTACCTTGCGGGATGGCGTAGCGTCATTGCTGGATGCAGGCGTGCGAGTTGATCCTAGTGAGACTGTCACCCTTAACCATCAGTTAAGACCGACTAAACAAGATGCGAATTGTCGGCGTGCCTCCGAATCGTGAGGATGCAAGGCGCCGACGCCGTCGGACCACCACAAAAAGCAGGAGACAGCATGCACCCCAGAAGCCTGATCGGGCGTCAGTCGCGCCTGCCCTGGCTCGCGGCTGCGGCCACGGCGGCGACCGTTGCTGCCGCGCCGGCCGAGGCCCGTGTCACTCGCATCGTGATCGACAGTGTCACGCCACTCACGGGGCAGGCGATCCTGTACGAGCAAATCCGCGGCCGCGCCTTCGGCGAGCTCGACCCGAACGATCCGCACAACAGCGTCATCACCGACATCAAGCTGGGAACGGACGCCGATGGCAAGGTGCGCTACGAGACCACATTCAATCTGGTGAAGCCGGTCGACATGAACCGCTCCAGTGGCTTCCTCTGGCATGACGTGCCCAACCGTGGCGGCGCCGGCACCATCGTCGTCGACGAACGCGAGCTGGGCGATATCGGCTTGCGCAGCGGCTGGCAGGCCGACAACGCCGGCAATACAGGCATTGCCGCCAATCGCGCGGCGGGTACCAATCACTGGGTGGCAGTGCCCATCGCGAAGATCGACGGCACGGCGGTCACCGGCAACGTCTTCGCGCGCATCGTCAACCAGAGCGGTGCGGACTCCAAGCCGCTGACGGTGCAATCGAACCCTATGCCCTACCTTCCAGCAACGCTGGACACGACCAAGGCGACACTGAAGACGCACACCAAGGAAACCGTCGACGGCGTCATCACCGAGGGTCCGAGCATCGCCGCGGGCGACTGGGCGTTCGCGAAATGCGACGCCAGCAATCCGTTCCCCGGTACTCCGATCGACAACAACCCCGCCAACGCGCCCGGCAATCTGCCCGTGCACATCTGTTTGCGGAACGGCTTCGATCCCAACCTGCTGTACCAGGTGGTGTACCCGGCGCAAAACGCTTACATCCTGGGCGTGGGCATGGCGGCATTCCGCGACGTCGGGACCTTCTTCCGCTACGAGACCGCCGACGACTTCGGCACGCGAAATCCGATCGCCGGCTTCGTCAAGGGCACGGCGGTGCGGGGCGTGTCGCAGTCCGGAAACATGGTGCGCCAGTTCATCTTCATGGGCCTGAACCAGGACGAACGCAAGCGCAAGGTCTACGACGGGGCCTGGCCGATCATCGCGGGCCGCCGGGTGGCCGCCAACTCGCGCTGGGCCCAGCCGGACGGCGTGCTGGAACTCTACCAGCAGGGCAGCGAAGGCCCGCAGTGGTGGGTGGACTGGGCGGACCCGGTGCGCAACCAGCCCGCCGGCAGCATCTTCTCGCGTTGCAACACGAACAACACCTGCCCGAAGGTGATCGAGCATTTCGGGTCGGCCGAGGTGTACGCACTGAAGCTGACGCCCGAGTGGATCGGCACGGCCGGCGACGCGGACATCCCGCTGACTCGCAACGTTCGCCGCTACTACGTGCCGAGCACCAACCACGGCGGCGGCGCAGGCAGCTTCACGCACATCCCGACGACCACCACCGGCCCCACCTGTCCCGGCAACAACTTTGGTCGCGCCACGTTGGCGGCGAACCCGGTGCCGCACACGGAGATCACCAACGTGCTGCGCCTGGCCATGCGCGACTGGGTGCTTAAGGGTACGCCGCCGCCGCCGAGCCGGTGGCCCACGCTCGCGGGCAAGACGCTGGTCGAGGCGAACAAGGAGGCGATGGGCTTCCCGGACGGCGTGCCCGGCATCCCGGATTCGATCTTCCTGCCGGAGAACTTTGCGTTTCCGGTGTTCGACTACGACTGGGGCCCGCAATTCAACCACGCGGAAGCTTCCGGCGTGCCCACCAACGTGCCGCCGCCCATCAAGAAGGTCATCCCGATGAAGGTACCGAAGGTCGACGCCGACGGCAACGAGATCGCGGGCGTACCCACCGTGCTCGTGATGGCTCCGCTGGGCACCTACCTGGGCTTCAACATCACCGCTGCGGGTTTCCATCAGGGGCAGGTGTGCAACTATGTGGGCGGCTATGTGCCGTTCGCCCGGACGCGTGCCGAGCGGATCGCCCGTGGCGACCCGCGCCTCTCGCTCGAGGAGCGCTACGGCAATCACGAGGGCTACGTGGCCGCGGTGCGAGCCGCCGCCGAGAAGGCGTTCGCCGAGGGCTTCCTTCTCCCCGCGGACCGTGAGCGTCTCATCCGTCAGGCGTCCGACAGCGCTGTGCTCCGCTGACGAGGAGAGAAATGCGCTACCAGCATCGCCTTCTCAGGATTCATGAAGTGCTGGCGGAGACGCTGCTGAGCGAAGCCGCGCTCTCGATCATTTCCACGAGCGCGGCTGCGGACGTCGACAGTTCCGGGCGGCTCCGCATTGCCAGCAGCAGCACGCGTTCCATCTCGATGCCTTCGAGGCCGACCTGCACGAGGTTGAGGGCTTGGGCATAGAGAGCGGCAGCCGCGCGTGGCAGGATCGCCAGGCCGAGCCCGCATGCGACCATGCGGCACATCGAATCGAAGCTGCGCACCTGCACCCGGATGCGTGGTGTGCGCTTCACCGCGTCGGCCGCCGCCATCACCTTGCGCGTGAGCGATGCGCTTCGCGCCAGAGTGACCAGGTCATAGTCGAACACGTTCACTGTGGAGGCGTTCTGCTGACTGCCCAGCGCGTGACCTGCCGGCACGAGCAGGACCAGCTGGTCGACATTGCAGACGATTGTCTCGAGGCCTTCGTGCGGCACGTTGTCGCCAATGACGGCAAGCTCCGCCAAGCCTTTCTGCACGGCGCGGATACCGTCCTCGCTCAGGGCATCTTCCATGTCGATCACGACATGGGGGTAGCGACGGGCGTACTCTGCCAGCACGCTTGGCAGGAAGCCTCCGAAAGCGGAAGGATTGGCGCACAACCGCAGGTGACCGGTGGCACCCGAGCGGAAATCGTCGACGGCCTGCACGAGCTGTTCCAGGCGCGCGATCACCTCGATCGCGTGTCGGTGCAGGGTCTGTCCCTCCGGCGTAGCGGTCACGCCGCGCTGCCCCCGCTGGAGCAGGGCGATGCCGCAATGCCGTTCGAGATCGGCGATGCGCTTGCTGGCCGCTGGGAGCGAAACGCCGAAGCGATCTGCGCCCGCGGTCAGGCTTCCTGCATCGACGACCGCGACGAAAAGGCGCAGGGAGACGAGATCGAAACGATTCAGGTTGATCATGACGAGTGGATTTGACCACTGCGGTTGCCTGCGGCCGCGAGAGACAACGCATGAAAACTGAACCGACGAACCGCTTGCACAACCCAACTCGGCAAGGCAATGCCGATCATCAGCATCTGTTTCCCACGCCCGCTTTCCAAGAAATCGAGGTTCCAAGAAACCGAGTGGGACCGCCCGGGCAAGAAAAAACCCCGGAAACCTAGGCTTGACGCGGGGTTTGCGGGGTTTTCTGAAGCTTCCTGAGACAGCTTGAAATCCGTCACTGGAGGAGAGGGAGGGATTCGAACCCTCGGTCCGTTCGCACGGACGCCTGATTTCGAGTCAGGTACATTCGACCACTCTGCCACCTCTCCGGTGTCTGTCGAGCCCGCGATTCTAGCAGAGGCTTTGGGCGCTTTTCAGGCCCGCAGCACGCCCAATCCGCCCAGATAGGGTCGAAGCGCCTCGGGCACGGTGATCGAGCCATCCGCGTTCTGGTGGTTCTCCAGCACCGCAACCAGCGTGCGGCCGACCGCCAGGCCCGAGCCGTTGAGGGTGTGCACCAGCTCGTTCTTGCCCTGTGCGTTCTTGAAGCGGGCCTGCAGGCGGCGGGCCTGGAAGGCCTCGCAGTTCGAGACCGAGCTGATCTCGCGGTAGGTGTTCTGCGCCGGCAGCCAGACCTCGAGGTCGTAGGTCTTGGTGGAACCGAAACTCATGTCGCCGGTGCACAGCAGCACCACCCGATAGGGCAGTTCCAGCGCCTGCAGCACGGCCTCGGCATGGCCGGTCATGGTTTCGAGCGCCTCGTAGCTTTTTTCGGGATGCGTGATCTGCACCATCTCGACCTTGTCGAACTGGTGCTGGCGGATCATGCCGCGCGTGTCGCGGCCCGCGCTGCCGGCCTCGGAGCGAAAGCACGGCGTGTGCGCGGTGAGCTTGATGGGCAGTTGCGACTCGGCCACGATCTCGTCGCGCACGAAATTCGTGAGCGGCACTTCGCTGGTCGGGATGAGATAGAGCGCCGAATGATCGGGCGCCGGCTCGCCGTCCTGCCCGCCCTTCTTGGCGGCGAACAGGTCGCCTTCGAACTTGGGCAGCTGGCCGGTGCCGCGCAGCGTTTCGGCGTTGACGATGTAGGGCACGTAGCACTCGGTGTAGCCGTGCTGCTCGGTCTGGATGTCGAGCATGAACTGGGCGAGCGCCCGGTGCAGGCGCGCGATCGGCCCCTTCATCACGGTGAAGCGCGAACCTGCGAGCTTGACGCCGGTCTCGAAGTCCAGTCCCAGCGGCGTGCCGAGGTCCACATGGTCCCTGGCCTCGAAGCCGAGCGCGGGCGCATCGGCGCCGCCGCCGCCCTTCGGGCTCCAGCGCCGGACCTCGAGATTCGCCGTTTCGTCATCTCCGACCGGCACACTCGGATGCGGCAGATTCGGGACCGCGAGCAGCAGAGCCTGAAGTTCGGGCTGGATGGCATCGAGCCGCACCGCCGACGACTCCTGTTCGGCCTTGAGCGCATTGACCTCGGTCATCAGCGCATCGACCGATTCGCCCTTGGCCTTCAGGGGCCCGATCTGCTTGTTGAGCGCGTTGCGGCGCGCCTGCAGCTCCTCGGTGCGGGTCTGCAGGGTCTTGCGCTCGGCCTCGAGTGCGCTGAAGCTGGCCACGTCGAGAAAGGTCTGGTTCTTCTTGCGGGTTTCGAGGCGGGCAACGACCGAGGCGAGGTCCTTGCGTAACAGAGTGATATCGAGCATCGGGCGATTTTAGGCGGGGCGTAGGATCGCTCTCCCCCTTTCAACTGACTCAAGGAGATTCGATGGAAGCCTATCTGTCCTTCAACGGAAATGCGGCCGAGGCACTGGCCTTCTACGCCAAGAGCCTGGGCGGAAAGATCCTCTTCAGCATGAGCTTCGGCGAAAGCCCGATGGGCGCCGAAACGCCGGCCGACCACAAGAACAAGATCATGCATGCCACCCTCGAAGCCCGCGGCAAGCAGATCATGGCCTCGGACTTGCCGCCCGGCATGGCCTTCGACGGCTACAAGGGCTTTTCGCTCTCGGTGCAGGCCAAGGATGTGAAAGAAGGCGAACAGCTCTTCAAGGCGCTGTCCGAGGGCGGGAAAGTCACCATGCCCTACGCCGCCACTTTCTGGTCCCCCGGCTTCGGCATGCTGGAAGACAAGTTCGGCGTGCCGTGGATGGTCAACGTCGACCAGCCGCCGGCCTGAGGGCCTGTTCAGTCCCTAAGCCAGGCTCGCCGGGTCCACGTTCGCGCCGCAGACGATCAGGCAGAGCTTCTCGCCTTCGCGCGGTACATAGGCGCCGCTTTGCAGCGCGGCCAGCGGCAAGGCGGCCGCCGGCTCGACGGCCAGCTTGAGCTCCTTCCAGAGCCACAGCTGCGCCGCGCGGATCGCCTCGTCGGGCAGGAGCAGCGCATCGCGCACATGGCGCTGCGTGATGTCCCAGGCGATCGCGCCGATGCGCCTTGCGCCGAGCGAATCGGCCGCGACGCCGCCGACCTCGACATCGACCGGCTCGCCCGCTTCGCGCGCCCGATACAGCGTCGGCGCGCGCTCCGGCTCGAGCGCGACCACGCGGCTGCGCTGCTCGAACCAGGCCGCCAGCCCGCCGATCAGCCCGCCGCCGCCGACGCTGACCAGCACCGCGTCCGGCAGGCCGCCCTGCTGCTCGATCTCGCGACCGAGCGTACCGGCGCCGGCCACCACCTCGGGCTGGTCGTAGGCATGGGTGAGCAGCGCACCGCTTTCGCGCTGCCGTTCGAGGCAGGCGGCCAGCGCATCGCCGTACATCTCGCCGCCCACCACCACCGTCGCGCCCAGCGCACGCAGGCGCGCGCGCTTGGCTTCGGGCGACACCGTGGGCAGGAACACCTCGCAATGCACGCCGAGCGCGTGCGCGGCCGCCGCTGTGGCAATGCCGGCATTGCCGCCAGAAGCCACGATCGCGCCGCTTTCCGGAATCTCGTTGGCCAGCAAACGATTCATCATGCCGCGCGCCTTGAAGCTGCCGCTGGCCTGCAGATGCTCGAGCTTGAGCCAGACTTCGACGCCCGGCACTTCCACACCCAGCGCACGGCCTGACAGCTTCCACAGCGGCGTCTCGCGCAAAAAATGCGGCGCGCGCTCGTGCAGGCGGCGGGCGGCGGCCTCGATGTCGCGGCGCCAGTCGATGGTTGCGGCGCCGCTCACGAGATATGACCCGGTGCGGGAATGTCGTCGAGCTTCAGGCCCTTGGGCAGCGGGAACTTGAGCGTCTCCTCGATGCCGTCCATCTTGCGCACCGACACCGCCCCCAGCGCCTTGACGCGCTCGATCACCTCGCGCACCAGCACCTCGGGCGCCGAAGCGCCGGCCGTCAAGCCGACACGGCTCTTGCCCTCGAACCATTCGGGCTGGAGCTCAGCGGCCGAATCGACCATGTAGCTCTCGGTGCCCAGCCGTTGCGCCAGCTCGCGCAGCCGGTTGCTGTTGGAGCTGGTCGGGCTGCCCACCACGATCACCAGGTCAACCTGCGGGCTCAGCAGCTTCACGGCGTCCTGCCGGTTCTGGGTGGCATAGCAGATGTCCTGCTGCTTGGGCTCGCGCACGTTCGGAAAACGCGCGCGCACCGCGGCCGAGATCTCGGCCGCATCGTCGACCGACAGCGTGGTCTGCGTGACGACGGCCAGCTTGTCGGTCTGCGCGGGCGATACGTGCGCGACGTCATCCACGTCTTCCACCAGGTGGATGCCGCTCGACAGCTGCCCCATCGTGCCTTCGACCTCGGGGTGGCCCTTGTGGCCGATCATGATGAACTCGTAGCCTTCCTTCGCGAGCTTGGCGACCTCGACGTGCACCTTGGTCACCAGCGGGCAGGTGGCATCGAAGACCTCGAAGCCGCGCTCGCGCGCCTCGGCCTGCACCGCCTTGCTGACGCCGTGCGCGCTGAACACCAGCGTAGAGCCCGGCGGCACCTCGGCCAGGTCCTCGATGAAGATCGCGCCCTTGGCCTTGAGCTCGTTGACCACGTAGGTGTTGTGCACGATCTCGTGGCGCACGTAGATCGGCGCGCCGAACTTGGCGAGCGCGCGCTCGACGATCTCGATCGCGCGGTCGACGCCGGCGCAGAAGCCGCGCGGTTCGGCCAGGATGACCTCTTGCACGCCGGTTGAACTGGCCCCCACGCTCGGCACTGGCGTGTCCTCGCTGCCCCCCGAGGGGGCCTTCGCACCTTGGGGCGGCCCGGCGGTGCTCACAACACGCCGATCAGTCGGACCTCGAAGGTCACGGGCTGACCTGCGAGCGGATGGTTGAAGTCGAAGCGCACCGCGGTCTCGTTCGACTCGATCACCGCGCCGGCGTAGCTGCCGCTGCCATCGGGCGTGGGGAACTGCACCACGTCGCCGACCGCGTACTGCTCGTCGGGGTCGCCCATCTGAGCGAGCAGCTTGCGCGCCACCCACTGCTGCATCTCGGGGTTGCGCTCGCCGAAGGCGTCGCCGGCCGGCAGCTCGAAGGTGGCGTGCGTGCCTTCTTCCAGCCCCAGCAGCCGCTGCTCGACCGCGGGCGAGAGCTCGCCGGTGCCCAGCGACAGCGTGGCGGGCTTGTCGTTGAAAGTGTTGATGATGTCGCCCGCCGGCCCGGCCAGCCGGTAGTGCAGCGTGAGAAAGGAGCCGGGCGTGACGACGGTGGTGGTGGAGGACAAGATGGGGGATCGCTAGAGACTGGGCCTGTATTTTAAGGAGGGGCCCTTGAGCCCGCATAAATCATGTCTTTCAAGGATCTGCCGGCCGCGGCGCGCCCGCGCGAAAAGCTCATCGCGCAGGGCGCCGCTGCGCTCGGCGATGCCGAGTTGCTGGCCCTGCTGCTGCGCACCGGCGTGGCGGGCAAGAACGTGCTGCAGCTCGCCCAGGAGCTGCGCGACAGCTTCGGCGGGCTGGCCGGGCTCCTCCATGCCGGGCTCGACGACCTCAAACGCATCAAGGGCCTGGGCCCGTGGCCAGACCCTGTCGATGGCCGAGCGCGGCCTGGTCTGAGCAAGAGACGACGAAGCCTTATCCTGAGCCCCATGCCTCTCCCACCCAAAGCCATCAAGAGCCTCGCCGACCTGAAAACGCTGCAGCACAAGCTGGCCGAACAGCGCGAGCGCGAAGCCGCCGCGGCCGCTGCGCGCGCGGCCGCCGAGAAGAAGCGCCTGGCCGAACAGGACCTGTTCGCCCGCGCGATCGGCGCCACCCAGCCGCTGCGCCGCAAGGCCGCCGTGCCGCTGGCGCCCGAGCCGCCGGCGCCGATCCCGGTGCAGCATCAACTGGACGAAGAGCGCGTGCTGCGCGAATCGCTGTCCGACGAGTTCGACGTCACCACGCTGCTCGATGCCGACGATGCGATGAGCTTTCGCCGCCCGGGCATCCACACCGACGTGACGCGCAAATTGCGCGCGGGCGAATGGTCGATCCAGCGCCAGATCGACCTGCACGGCATGCGCAGCGACGAGGCCCGCGAGGCGCTCGGTGCCTTCATCCGCGATGCCTACAAGCAGGGCCTGCGCTGCGTGCGCGTGGTGCACGGCAAGGGGCTGGGCTCGCCGGGACGCCAGCCGGTCCTCAAGGCCAAGGTGCAGCGCTGGCTGATCCAGAAGAGCGAGACGCTGGCTTTCGTGCAGGCCAAGCCGGCCGAGGGTGGAGCCGGCGCGCTGCTGGTGCTGCTGGCGCCGGCGCGGCGCTAGCCGCTTCTGTTTCGCATCCAGTCGGCGGTCTGGAAGAAAGAGTCACGAAGCCGGGCACGCAAGGCTTCCGGCACCCCTGTCTCCCCCATCGCCTGGTCCATGCAGGCCAGCCACTGGTCGCGCTCCTTGATGCCGATCGAATGCCCGCCGATGCTCTGCGGCAGGTGCCGCGCGCGCAGCATCGGATGGCCGAATCGGTCGGTGTAGTGCTGCGGGCCGCCGAGCCAGCCGCAGAGAAACCAGAACAGCCGCTGGCGCGCGTTGTCGAGCGTCGTGCCATGCACGGCGCGCAGTTGCGCATAGGCCGGTTCCAGCTCCATCAGGTCGTAGAAGCGCTCGACCAGCGCGTGGACCTTGGCTTCGCCGCCGATCCATTCGAAGGGCGTGTCGAAGGGCGGCTTGTCTTGAATCTGCATGCCGGCAGTATGCATATGTGAAAGAGCTATTTCTCGGCGCAGGCTTTTGTTGCTATGGTGCGGGCCGACTTCCACTGGAGATAACAACATGCGTTTCCGAATCGCCGCTTCCGCCTTCGCCGCGGCCGCCCTGCTCCTGGGCACCGCCGTCCATGCCGACCAACTCGCCGATATCAAGAAAAAGGGCCAACTGGTCGTCGGCGTGCTCGGCACCGACGAGCCCGCCACCTTCATCGATCCCAAGACGCGCGAGATCATCGGCTACGAGGTCGATCTGGTGAACGCGATCGCCAAGAAGATCGGCGTCAAGCCGGTGCTGAAGCAGATCGCCGTCGCGGCGCGCATTCCCGAGCTGCAGCAGGGCCATGTCGACCTGGTGGCCGCCGGCCTCACGCACAACAAGGAGCGCGAGGCGCAGATCGACTTCTCGCTGACCACCTTCGTCACCGGCCAGAAGGCCATCGTCAAGAAGGACAGCGGCATCACCGCGGTGCCGCAGCTCTCGGGCAAGAAGGTGCTGACCATCCGCGGCGGCACGCAGGAGCCCAATATCAAGAAGGCCGTGCCCGGCGCCGAGGTCGTGACCTTCGACACCAGCCAGCAGGCCTTCCAGGCGCTGCAGCAGGGCAAGGGCGTGGGCTATGTCGACGACGAGGCCGCGCTGCTCAACAGCTACGCCAAGCTCGGCCCGCAGAAGGCGCAGTACGTGGTGCTGCCGCAGAACCTCAGCACCGAGGCGCTGGCCATCGGCATCAGGAAGGGCGAGACCGGCCTCAAGGCGGTGGTCGACGACACGCTGCGCGAGCTCGAGAAATCGGGCGAGGCCGAGAAGATCTTCTTCAAGTGGTACGGCCCGAAGACCAAGTCGGGCTTCGACAAGCGCAGCTTCAAGATCGAGACCGACAAGATCGACAGCTGAGCCCGCGCCGGGCATCCGCGGCGCCGGATGCGTAGGATGTGCCCCGCGCCCGTACGACGCGGGCGCCGACGTATCCGTTCATGCTGCCCTTCGACTACTCCCTGCTCATCACGGGGAAGTACCACGACATGCTCGTCGCGGGCTTCCTGCTGTCGCTGCAACTGCTGGCCGCCTCGCTGATGCTGGCGCTGCCCATCGCGCTGGTGGTGGCGCTGCTGCGCCTGGCGCCGGCCGCGCCGCTGCGCTGGCTGGGCTTCGCCTATGTCGAGTCGATACGCAACATCCCGCTGCTCGCGCATATGCTCTTCTGGTACTTCGGTGCGCCCGAGCTCCTGCCCGAGGACATCAAGCAGCGCCTCTACGCCGGCCGCATCGAGGCGATGAGCGCGGTGGTCGCGCTGGGCCTCTACGCCGCGGCCTACATGGCCGAAGACATCCGCAGCGGCATCCGCGCGATCCCCGCGGTGCAGATGGAAGCCGGCCGGGCGCTCGGCTTCGGCTTTCTCGCGACCATGCGCCGCATCATCCTGCCGCAGGCGCTGCGCGTCACGATCCCGCCCCTCATCTCGCAGACGCTCAATCTCTGGAAAGGCACCAGCATCGCGACCGTGATCGGCGTGGCCGAGCTCATGTACCAGGCCGGGCAGGTCGAGAGCGCGACCTTCCGCAGCGCCGAATCCTTCGCCTTCGCCACGGCGGCCTATCTCACGGTGTCGATGATCATCACCGGCGCGGCCAGCTGGTACCAGCACCGCTTTCCGCCGAGGGCCGCATGATCGAGCTGGTCCAGACCTACTGGATCTACTTCCTGATCGGCCAATACCCCAACGGCCCGCTGGGCGGCCTCGCACTCACCGTGCTGCTGGCCGCGCTAGGGCTGGTGCTCGCCCTGCCCTTCGGCCTGCTGCTGGGCCTGGCGCGCGTCGCCCCCTGGCGCTGGCTGCGCTGGCCGGTCACCACCGTGGCCTTCGTGGTGCGCGGCACGCCGCTGCTCATGGTGGTGTTCTGGGCCTACTTCTTCCTGCCCAGCGTGACCGGCGTCAAGACCGACCAGTTCAGCACCATGCTGATCGCGCTGGTGGTGTTCGACGGCATCTACATCGGCGAGATCGTGCGCGCCGGCATCCTGGGCGTGCCGCGCGGCCAGGTCGAGAGCGCGCGTTCGCTGGGCCTGGGCTACGGCCGCGCGATGCGCTTCGTGGTGCTGCCGCAGGCGCTGCGCAGCATGCTGCCATCGCTGGTGAACCAGTTCGTCTCCACCATCAAGGAGACCTCGCTGGGCTACATCATCGGGCTGGCGGAGGTGTCCTTCATCGCCTCGCAGATCAACACCCAGGTCTTCACCAAGCCGGTACAGGTCTACCTGGTGCTCGGCTTCACGTACTTCGTCATGTGCTTCGGCCTCTCGCGCTTCGCCTACTGGCTGGAGGCGCGCACCAGCCGGCGCACGCTCGTCCGCTCTGCACCGAAAGCACCCGCATGATCCAGTTCGACAACGTCAACAAGTGGTACGGCGACTACCAGGCGCTGGTCGAGGTGAACGAGACCATCGCCCGCGGCGAGGTCGTGGTGGTCTGCGGGCCTTCGGGCTCGGGCAAGTCCACGCTGATCCGCACCATCAACCGGCTCGAGCCGATCCAGTCGGGCCACATCACGGTCGATGGCCGCGACATCCATGCGCGCGGCATCGACCTCAACGACTTCCGCTCGCACATCGGCTTCGTGTTCCAGCAGTTCAACCTGTTCCCGCATCTCACGGTGCTCGGCAACTGCACGCTGGCGCCGATCCAGCTGCGCGGCCTTTCGCGCGCCGAGGCGACGGAACGCGCGATGGCCCTGCTCGATCGCGTCGGCCTGGCCCACAAGGCGAGCGCCTTTCCGTCCGAACTCTCGGGCGGCCAGCAGCAGCGCGTGGCGATCGCACGCGCGCTGGCCATGCAACCGCCGCTGATGCTCTTCGACGAGCCCACCAGCGCGCTCGACCCCGAGATGGTCGGCGAGGTGCTGCTGGTGATGCGCGACCTCACGCGCGAAGGCATGACCATGGTGGTCGTGACGCACGAGATGGGCTTCGCGCGCGACGTGGCCGATCGCGTGCTCTTCATGGACGCCGGCCGCGTGCTCGAACGCGCGACGCCCGACGACTTCTTCAACCGGCCGCAACACCCGCGCGCCCAGCAGTTTCTTGCCGACATCCGCACGCCCTTCGCGCATGCCGTTTGATACCCTGGACATCGCCATGACTTCGCTGCCCCTGATCGACATCGCGCCGCTCACCGCATCGACGCGCGAGCGCGCCGCGGTCGCCGCGCAGATCGGTGAGGCCTGCCGCGCGCACGGCTTCTTCTACATCACCGGCCACGGCATCGACCCCGCGCTGACGCAGCGGCTCGAAGACCTGAGCCGCGCCTTCTTCGCGCGGGGCGAAGCAACCAAGATGCAATGGCGCATGGAACTCGGCGGCCGTGCCTGGCGCGGCTACTTTCCAGTCGCGGGAGAACTCACCTCGGGCCGGCCCGACTGGAAGGAAGGGCTCTACCTCGGCACCGAGCTGCCCGACGACGATCCGCTGGTGCTGGCGCGCACGCCGGTGCACGGGCGCAACGTGTTCCCCGACCTGCCGGGCTTCAAGCAGACCATCCTCGACTACATGGCGGCAGCCACAAGGCTCGGCCACACGCTGATGGAAGGCATCGCGTTGAGCCTGGGTCTGCCCGCCTCCTACTTCGCCGAGCGCTACACGGCCGACCCGCTGATCCTGTTCCGCATCTTCAACTACCCGACGCAGCCGGTGCCAGCGAACCTCGACGTGCAATGGGGCGTGGGCGAGCACACCGACTACGGCCTGCTCACCATCTTGCGGCAGGACGACATCGGCGGACTGCAGGTGCGCACGGGCCAGGGCTGGATCGATGCCGCGCCGGTGCCCGATGCCTTCGTCATCAACATCGGCGACATGCTCGACCGCATGACCGGCGGCCTCTACCGCTCGACGCCGCATCGCGTGATCCGCAACACCTCGGGACGCGACCGGCTTTCGTTCCCTCTCTTCTTCGACCCCAACTTCCATGCGCGCGTGCGGCCGATCGAAGGCCTGCCGAAGCCCGCCGTGGTCGACGACAGCGCCACGCGCTGGGACCGCGCCAACGTGCATGCCTTCAACGGCATCTATGGCGACTACCTGCTCGACAAGGTGTCGAAGGTGTTCCCGCAACTGCGCAGCGCGGTGCTGTAGGCGCGCGGCAGTCCGGACTCAGATCTTCGCCAGCGCCTGCTGCAGATCGGTGCGCAGATCGTCCAGGTCTTCCACGCCCACCGACAGCCGCACCAGCCCATCGCCGATACCCAGCCGCGCGCGCGTCTCGGCTGGAATGGTGGCGTGGGTCATGATGGCCGGGTGCTCGATCAGGCTCTCGACGCCGCCCAGGCTTTCGGCCAGCGAGAAGATCTGCACCGCCTCGAGAAAGCGCCGCGTGCCGGCCAGGTCGCAGCGCAGGTCGATCGAGATCATGCCGCCGAAGCCCTCCATCTGGCGCCGCGCCAGCTCGTGCTGCGGATGCGAAGGCAGGCCCGGGTAGTGCACCCGCGCGACCTGCGCCTGCCGTTCGAGCCACTGCGCCAGCACCAGCGCGCTGCTGCAATGGCGCTCCATGCGCAGCGCCAGCGTCTTCACGCCGCGCAGCGTGAGGAAGCTGTCGAAGGGCCCGGCGATCGCACCCACCGAGTTCTGCAGGAAGCCCAGGCGCTCGCGCAGCGCCTCGTGCCGCGCTTCCCGGCCGACGATGGCAACGCCGCCGATCACATCCGAATGGCCGTTGAGGTACTTGGTGGTCGAGTGCACCACGACGTCGAAGCCCGCCTCCAGCGGACGCTGCACCCACGGGCTCGCGAAGGTGTTGTCGGCCACGCTCAAGATCCCGCGTTCGCGGCAGATCTCGGCGATGGCGCGCAGGTCGGCCAGGCGCAAGAGCGGGTTGGTCGGCGTTTCGACCCAGACCATGCGCGTGTCCGGCCGCAGCGCGGCGACGAGCCTGGCGGGATCGGTGAGGTCGACGAAGCTGAAGCGATGCCCCGCGCTGCGCGCCCGTACGCGCTCGAACAGGCGAAAGGTGCCGCCGTAGACGTCGTCGCCCGAGACGATGTGCGAATTGGCGTCCAGCAATTCGAGCGTGGTCGAGATCGCGGCCAGGCCGGAGGCGAAGGCGAAGGCCGCCGAGCCGCCTTCGAGGTCGGCGATGCAGCGCTCCAGCGCCCAGCGCGTGGGGTTGTGCGAGCGGCCGTAGTCCAGCCCCTTGTGCACGCCGGGGCTCTGCTGCACATAGGTCGAGGTCGCATAGATGGGTTGCATGATCGCGCCGGTCGAGGGGTCGGGCGACTGGCCGGCATGGATCACGCGGGTGGCGAAACCCTTCTTCGGGGTGTTGGGTGGGTCCTGGGTCATTTCAAGCTTCTCCGCAGGTGATTCAACAGGTCGACGCGGGTGATGAGGCCGTGGAATCCGGACTCGTCCGCGATCATCGCCACCAGGCCGCGGTCGAGCACGGCCTCGAGCTCGGCCAGGCTGGCGCCGGACGGCAGAGTCTCGGGCACGTCGGTCATCGCGCTCTTCACGCTCGAACGGAAGCGGCCGGCGTCCGCATGCACGGCCAGCAGCAGATCGGATTCGTCGATCACGCCGACCAGTTGCGCGCCTTCGAGCACCGGCAGCTGCGACACGTCGGCCAGCCGCATGCGCTGGAAGGCGGTGAGCAGCGTGTCCTCGGGGCCGACGCTGATCACGCTGCCGTCCTCGAAGCGGCGCGAGACCACGTCGCGCAGATCGCCATGGTGCTCGCGCACGAGCAGGCCCTGGTCGAGCATCCACTGGTCGTTGTAGACCTTCGAGAGATAGCGCGTGCCGGTGTCGCAGACGAAGGTGACGACGCGCAGCGGCCGCGTCTGCGCGCGGCAGAAGCGCAGCGCTGCAGCCAGCAGCGTGCCGGTGGAGGAGCCGGCGAGGATGCCCTCGGCACGCAGCAGCTCGCGCGCGGTGCCGAAGCTTTCCAGGTCGGAGATCGAATACGCATGCTTCACGCCCGACAGATCGGCGATGCCCGGGATGAAGTCCTCGCCGATGCCCTCGACCGCCCACGATCCGGCTTCGCCCACCGTGCCGCTTCGCGTGTACTCCGCGACCACCGAGCCCGCCGGATCGGCCAGCACGAAGAAGAGCTGCGGCTGCAGTTCGCGGAAGTAGCGCGTGAGCCCGGTGATGGTGCCACCCGAGCCGACGCCGACCACGATCGCATCCACGTCGTGCCCGCATTGCTGCCAGATCTCGGGGCCGGTGCTGGACTGGTGCGCGAGCGGGTTGTCGGGGTTGTTGAACTGGTCGGCGAAAAAGGCGCCGGGGATCTCCTTCGCGAGCCGCGCGGCGTAATCCTGGTAGTAGTCGGGATGGCCCTTGCCCACGTCCGAGCGCGTGGTGTGCACCTCGGCGCCGAGCGCCTTGAGGTGCAGCACCTTCTCGGTCGACATCTTGTCGGGCACCACCAGCACCACGCGATAGCCCTTGGCGCGCGCCACCAGCGCCAGGCCCAGGCCGGTGTTGCCGGCCGTCGCCTCGACCACGGTGCCGCCGGGTTGGAGGCGGCCGTCGCGCTCGGCCGCATCGATCATCGAGAGGCCGACGCGGTCCTTGATCGAGCCGCCGGGATTCTGCGACTCGAGCTTGAGGAACAGCGTGCAGGGGCCGGTGTCCAGCCGCGTGACCTGCACCAGCGGCGTGTTGCCGATCAGGTCCAGCACCGCGGGTCGGGTTTCAGTCGTCATGTCGTCCACCTTGTGCAGTCGACATGATCGTAGTCGCCCTGCGCCTACTCCGCTGCCCGCCGCAGCGTGTCGACCACCGGCCGGCGCAGCACTTCGCGCAGGCCCCACCAGCCAGCCGCGAGCGCGAGCACGGCGCCGGCCAGCGAGCCGGCGATGGGCACCAGCGGCGAAGCGGTCCAGGTGAAGTCGAACACATAGCGCGCCAGGCCCCAGCCGATCAGCGAGGCGACGATGCTCGCGAGGAAGCCGGCCAGCAGGCCCACGCCCACGAGTTCGGCGCGCTGCACCTGGCGCAGCAGGCTGCCGCGCGCGCCGACCGCGCGCATCACGGCGAATTCGCGCGCGCGCTCCTCGCGCGTGGCGGTGACCGCCGCGAACAGCACCACGAGGCCGGCCGCGAGCGTGAAGCCGAACAGGAACTCCACCGCGCGGATCACCTGGTCGAGCACGCGCTGCACCTGGCCGATGGTGGCGCTCATGTCGACGTTGGTCACGTTGGGGTAGCTGCGCACCAGCGCGTTGTCGAAGCCCTTCACGTCCGGCGCGCGGAACGCGCCCATGTAGGTGAGGGGCACCTCGGGCAGCGCATCCACGGTGTACATGACGAAGAAGTTGGCATGCAGCGAACCCCAGTCGACCTTGCGCAGGGAGGTGATGCGCGCATCGTTCTGCATTCCACCGATGTCGAAGCGCAGGCTGTCGCCGAGCTTCATCCCCAGGGTCTCGGCCAGCCCTTCCTCGACGCTCAGCTCGCCGGCGGCGCCGGGCTTCCATGCGCCGGCCGTGACGACGTTGTGCGCCGGCGCCTCGGCGCTGGTGCTCAGGTTGAACTCGCGGTCGACCAGCCGCTTCGCGCGGTCGTCCGCGTAGTCGTCGGGCGAGACCGACTTGCCGTTGATGGCGACGAGGCGCCCGCGGATCATGGGATACCAGTCGAACTTCCTCACGCCGTTGTCGCGCAGGGTCTTCTGGAAGCCCTCGCTCTGGTCGGGCATGACGTTGATCACGAAGCGGTTCGGCGCGTCGGGCGGCGTCGCCTTGCGCCAGCTGGCCACGAGATCGGTGCGCAGCAGCACCAGCAGCACCAGCGCCAGCAGGCCCACCGCCAGCGCGCTGACCTGCACCACCGCATAGGCCGGCCGCGCCGAGATCTGGCGCGTCGCCAGCACCAGCCAGCGCGGCGCCGTCGTTTCGTTGACGCTGCGGCGCAAGAGCAGCACCGCGATCCAGCTCAGGAGCGCGAACACCGCCACCGCCGCCGCGAAGCCGCCGACCGCGATCAGCCCCAGCTTCAGGTCGCTGCTGGCCGCCACCAGCAAGGCGGCAAAGCCGGCCACGCCGAGCGCCAGCACCGCGATCGAGGCCGGCTTCAGGTTGCCGACGTCGCGCCGGATCACGCGCAGCGGCGGCACCTGCGCGAGCTGCAGCACCGGCGGCAGCCCGAAGGCGAACAGCAGCGTGAGTCCCATGCCGAGGCCGAAGGCCACGGGCCAGAGGGTGGCCGCGGGCAATGCGGTCTCGACCAGGCCCGCGAGCAGCAGCACGAAGACATAGTGCACGCTGTAGCCGATGGCCACGCCGAGCGCGCTGGCAAAGAGGCCGATGGCGGCGAACTCGAAGGCATAGGCCTGCGCGATGGTGCGCTGGCTCTGGCCCAGCACGCGCAGCATGGCGCAATCGTCCAGGTGGCTGGCCGCGAAGCCGCGCGCGGCCAGCGCCACCGCCACGGCCGACAGCAGCGCCGCCAGCAGCGCCACCAGGTTGAGGAATTTCTCGGCCCGGTCCAGCGTCTGGCGCATCTCGGGGCGGCCGCTTTCGAAGGAGTCGAGGCGCAGGCCACGCAGCTCGCCCTTCTTGATCGCCGCGTCGGCCCAGTCGCTGAAGGTCTTGACGGCGCGCGCCTCGCCGGCCACGGCAAAGCGGTAGCTGACGCGGCTGGCCGGTTGCACGAGGCCGGTGCGCGGCACGTCGGCCTGGTTGAGCATCACGCGCGGCGCGAAGCTCATGAAGCCAGCGCCGCGGTCGGGCTCGAGCGTGATCACGCGCGCGATGCGCAGGCCGGCATCGCCCAAAAGCAGCGTGTCGCCCACCTTGAGCGCCAGCGATTCGAGCAGCGACGCATCGACCCAGGCGTCGCCCGGCGCCGGCACGTCCCGCGTCGGCCGGCCCGGCACGCCGGGCTCGGTGCTCACCTGCAGGCTGCCGCGCAGCGGATAGCCGTCCTCCACCGCCTTGAGCGCGACCAGCTTGCTGGCGCCGCCCTGCTCCTCGCCGGCGCGTGCCATGGTCGGAAAACCGTAGGTGCTCGCGTCCTGCAGCCCGAGCGCACGTGCACGCTCGACGAAAGCCTTCGGCGTCGGGTTGTCGCTCGCCAGCACCGCATCGCCGCCGAGCAGCTGGCGCGCATCGCGCTGCAGTCCGCCCTTGAGCCGATCGGCGAAGAAACCGACCGCGGTGAGCGCCGCCACGGCAAGCAGCACGGCCACGATGAGGAGCCGCAGTTCGCCGGCGCGCAAGTCGCGCCAGAGGGTGCGCCAGCCTAGGCGAAGAGAAGCATTCATGGGCGAGACGATAGCCGAGCCGCAAGGCCCGGCCAAACCGAAGGGCTTAGGCGGCGCTCGTGACGCGGGCGCCCGCGAGCTCAGGCTGCAACACCAGCCGCTCGGCACCGGCATAACAGACGAAGCGCTTGTTGGTCGCGCGCCCGATCGCGCACAAGCCCACGCGCATCGCGACCTCATGACCCATCTGCGTGATGCCGCTGCGCGAGACCACGATGGCCACGCCCATCTGGGCCGACTTGATCACCATCTCGCTCGTGAGGCGCCCGGTGGTGTAGAACACGCGGCCGCCCGTAAGCCTTTCTGCGGGCTGCATCGCGATCCAGCCGGCGATGGTGTCGATCGCGTTGTGGCGCCCCACGTCCTCGACGAAGCACTGCATGTGCGCTTCATCACCCTGGCCGAGCGTGAACAGCGCGCAGCCATGCACCGAGCCGGCCGACTTGTAGGTGCTCTCCTGGAGCCGGATGACGTTGACGAGCGCATAGAGCTGCGCCTGCCGCATGCGCGTGCCGGGCAGCTCGAGCTTGTCGATGCCGGCCATCAGCTCGCCGAACACGCTGCCCTGGCCGCAGCCCGTGGTCACCACCTTCTTGGCGGTGCGCTCCTCGATGCGGTCGATGCCGGCATGGGTCTTCACGGCCGCCGCACCCACCTCCCAGTCGACCGTGATCGATTCGACGTCGGCCGCGGACTCGATGAGCCGCTGGTTCAGCAGGTAGCCCAGCACCAGCAGCTCGGGCTGGGCGCCGAGCGTCATCAGCGTGACCAGTTCGCGGCGGTCGACGTAGACCGTCAGGTCGCGTTCGGCCGGGATCGAGACGACGCCGCGTTCGCCGTGCTCGTCGACGATCTCCACTTCGCGCGTGAGTTCGGCGCGGGCCGAAGTCAGGCGCGGAAGCGGCAAGGCAGTCGTCACTGTTTCGGCGTGGGATTCGTCGCCGCCGCTGGCTGGGCGGTGCTCGGCGGCGCAGCTGCCGTGGCGGCCGGCGAATGGGCACCCGCGGCCTCGATCGGCTTCTGCTCGGCCGGCGGCACGAAGGCGAAGGGGCCGGGGTCGGTGCAGGCGGGCGTCGCCGGCGCCGGCGGCAACTGCTTGCCAGCCGCTGCCGCGCTGGCGCGGTATTTGGCCGCCACCTTGTCCTGCGCCTGGCAGAGCTGGTAGGCATCGACCTTGCCTGTCCATGCGGTCTTGGCCGCGGTCTCCGCGGCCTTGAGCTTGGCCTCGGGCGTGGAAGGCGGCGCGGGCAGCTTGGCGAAAGCGGTGGAGGCCAGGCCCAGGGCCAGGCCGCAGACGATCAGCATCTTCTTCATGAGGGGCTTCCTTCGACCCGGACGGTCTTCGCGGGCGCGGCGCCCGAGACCTCGGCGCTGCGCTGGACCGGAATCTTGCCGGCAGCGATGTCGTCGTACCAGAGCTCGTGATGTTCGCGGGCCCAGGTCTCGTCGACATAGCCGTGGCGCATGGCGCTGAAGGCGCCCTTCATGCCCAGCGTGCCGATGTAGATGTGGCCCATGATCATCGCCATCATGAGCAGCGTGGCCACCGCGTGGACCATGTGCGCGATCTGCATCTCGCCGCGCGTGTAGACGAAGCCCGGCAGCAGCTTGTCGAGGAACAGGCCCGAGCCGGCCACGATGCTGCCGAGCACGAGGATGCCGCCCCAGAACACCACCTTCTCGCCAGCGTTGAAGCGGTGCGAAGGCACCTCCTTGCCGCCGAACAGGCCGCCGAAATGAGCCAGCCACTGGAGGTCCGCCTTGCGCGGGAAGTTGTCGCGCACGAAGGTGATGAACATCAGGATGAGCGTGACGACGAACAGCGGGCCGACGAAGTTGTGCACGGTCTTCAGCGCATAGGTCAGCCAGCCGAACAACGCGGCGCCGATGATGGGCAGCAGCAAGAACTTGCCGAAGGCCATCACCAGGCCCGAGACGGCCAGCGTGACGAAGGCGATCGCGTTCGACCAGTGCGTGGCGCGCTCGAAGGGCGTGAAGCGCTCGATCTTGCGGCCGGTTTCGGTGCCGTGCAGGCCGATCGCGCCGCGCGTGAAATAGAAGATCGCGATCGCCAGCAGCATCACGAAGAGCAGCGCCGCACCGTAGGGAATGATCCAGTCGTTGCGCACCTGGCGCCAGGCCTCGCCGGCGTTGGTATAGCGCGAGCCCGGGTACTGCACGAAGCGCTGGATCAGGTTGCCGGCTTCGGGCGCCTGAGACTTCGGCAGGCTGCTGTAGCCCGTCACGCCTTCGCCCACCTGGCGCCACATCGGCGCGTTGTTGCCGGGCTGCACCTTCGCGCGCTCGGCATTGCTTTGCTGCAGGTAGTTGGGATCGGCGCTCGCCTCGGGCTTGACCTCGAAGATGTTCTGGCTTTTGATGCCGCCGGCCTGCTGCTGCTGCGGCGCCGCAGCGGCGGCAGGCGGCTCGGCGACCGCGCCGCCGGCAGCCGGGTTCGGCGCCTGGGCCAGGGCCGGGCCGGCGGCCAGCGCGGCGATGAGCACCAGGGCGTTCAGAAGAGCCTTGTTCATGCAGCCTTCCTTCCGCTCAGTTGTCTCGGACGTAGTCGTTCTGGCCGTTCTGCGCGCGCGTCTTGAGCTGCTGCTGCCAGGCGTTCTTGTCGCCGACCTGCCAACCCGACGCGGTGAATGCCGTGCCCGCGTTCTGCTGCGTGCCGGTGCCGGTCCAGGGCGCGGCATCGAGCTTGACGCCCTCGGCGTTGGTCTGCGGCTTCTCGCCACAGGCCGCCAGCAGCACCGCGGCCGAGCCGAGCGCCATCGTCAATGCCAGTGCGCGCCTCATTTCGTGCCTCCGTTGGTCGGCGTGCCGGCCTGCTTCGAGCCGTAGGCCGTGCCCCAGCCCCAGACTTCGGCGCCCTTGCCGCGATGCAGCACGCGGGTGCGGAAGATGTCGGCCACCACGTCGCCGTCGCCGGCGAGCAGCGCCTTGGTCGAGCACATCTCGGCGCAGGCCGGAAGCTTCCCTTCGGCCAGGCGGTTGCGCCCGTACTTCTCGAACTCGGCCTGCGAGCCGTTGGCCTCGGGGCCGCCGGCGCAGAAAGTGCACTTGTCCATCTTGCCGCGCGCACCGAAGGTGCCTTGCGAGGGGAACTGCGGCGCGCCGAAGGGGCAGGCGTAGGAGCAGTAGCCGCAGCCGATGCAGACATCCTTGTCGTGCAGCACCACGCCTTCTTCGGTGCGGTAGAAGCATTGCACCGGGCACACCGCCATGCAGGGCGCGTCGGAGCAGTGCATGCAGGCCACCGAGATCGACTTCTCGCCCGGCACGCCGTCGTTGAGCGTCACCACGCGGCGGCGGTTCACGCCCCACGGCACCTCGTTCTCGTTCTTGCAGGCCGTGACGCAACCGTTGCACTCGATGCAGCGCTCGGAATCGCAGACGAACTTCATTCTTGCCATATCGATTCCTCTTTATGCTTTCTCGATGTTGCAGACCGTGGTCTTGGTCTCTTGCATCATGGTCACGCTGTCGTAGCCGTAGGTGGTCGAGGTGTTGATCGCCTCGCCGCGCACCACCGGCGCCGCGCCCTTGGGGTAATAGGCGAGCATGTCCGCCCCCTGCCAGTGGCCGGAGAAGTGGAAGGGCATGAACACGGTGTCGGGACCCACGCGCTCGGTGACCAGCGCCTGCACGTTGAGCTTGGCGCCGGTGGGCGTGTGCACCCAGGCGCGCTCGCCGTTGCGGATGTTCTTCTCGGCCGCTACCTTGGGGTTGATCTCGATGAACATCTCCTGCTGCAGCTCGGCGAGCCAGGGGTTGGAGCGGGTTTCCTCGCCGCCGCCCTCGTACTCGACCAGCCGGCCCGAGGTCATGATGAAGGGGAACTTCTCGGCCACCTTGTCGGCGATGTTCTTCTGCTGCACGCTCTTGTAGAGCGTGGGCAGGCGCCAGAAGGCCATCTTGTCGTCGTGCGTCGGGTACTTGGCCATCAGGTCCGGCCGCGTGCCGTAGAGCGGCTCGCGGTGCTGCGGGATGGCATCGGGGAAGTTCCACACCAGCGCGCGCGCCTTGGCGTTGCCGAAGGGGTGGCAGCCATGGTTCTTCATGGTCACGCGGATGATGCCGCCCGAGCTGTCGGTCTTCCAGTTCTTGCCCTCGGCCTTGGCCTTCTCGGCCGCGGTGAGCTCGTCCCACCAGCCGAGCTTCTTGAGCAGCAGGTGGTCGAATTCCGGATAACCGGTGGTGATCTCGGCGCCCAGCGAATGCGAGCCGTCCTCGGCCAGCAGGTTCTTGCCGTTGCGCTCGACGCCGAAGTTCGCGCGGAAGTTGCCGCCGCCGTCCATCACGTGCCGCGTGGTGTCGTAGAGGTTCGCGCTGCCCGGATGCTTGAGCTCGGGGGTGCCATAGCAGGGCCACGGCAGCCCGAAGTAGTCGCCCGAGAGGTCGTAGCCGTTGACCTTGTCCTTGCCCGACTTGGCCCTGAGCGTGCGCACGTCGAAGGCGCCCATGTTGCGCATGTGGGCCTGCAGCCGCTCGGGGCTCTGCCCGGTGTAGCCGATGGTCCAGACGCACTTGTTGATCTCGCGCAGGATGTCGTCCGGCACGGGCTCGTCCATGCCCTTGACCTTCTGCATCTTGTAGTTCTTGCTGAGCTCCTTGCCGAAGCCGAGCCGGTCGGCGAACTGCTGCATGATCATGTGGTCGCTGCGGCTTTCCCACAGCGGCTCGATCACTTTTTCGCGCCATTGCAGCGAGCGGTTCGAGGCGGTGACGGAGCCGCTGGTTTCGAACTGCGTGCAGGCCGGCAGCAGATACACCGCGCGATTCGGATTCAGGTCTTCCGAGCGGCCCGGCATCGCCGCCATCGCCGCGGTGGCCGAGGGGTACGGGTCCACCACCACCAGCAGGTCCAGCTTGTCCATGGCCCGCTTCATCTCGAGGCCGCGGGTCTGCGAATTGGGCGCATGGCCCCAGTAGAAGACGCCGCGCAGATTCGAATCCTGGTCGATCAGCTCGTTCTTCTCGAGCACGCCGTCGATCCAGCGCGAGACCGTGAGGCCCGGCTTGGCCATCATCGCGGGCGAAGCGAAGCGGCCCTTGATCCACTCGAAGTCCACGCCCCAGGTGGCGGCGAAATGCTTCCACGAGCCTTCGGCCAGGCCGTAGTAACCGGGCAGCGAATCGGGGTTGGGGCCGACGTCGGTAGCGCCCTGCACGTTGTCGTGGCCGCGGAAGATGTTGGTGCCGCCGCCCGACTTGCCCACGTTGCCCAGCGCCAGCTGCAGGATGCAGGAGGCGCGCACGATCGCGTTGCCGATGGTGTGCTGGGTCTGGCCCATGCACCAGACGATGGTGCCGGGGCGGTTCTCGTTGAGCCAGGTTGCGACCTTCAGCACCTGGGCTTCCTTGACGCCGCAGGCTTCCTCGACCTTGTCGGGCGTCCACTTGGCCATCACGTCGGCGCGCACCTCGTCCATGCCGAAGACGCGGTCGTTGATGTACTTCTTGTCTTCCCAGCCGTTCTTGAAGATGTGGTACAGGATGCCGAAGAGGAAGGGAATATCCGAACCCGAACGGATGCGCACGTACTCGTCGGCCTTGGCCGCGGTGCGGGTGAAGCGCGGGTCGACCACGATCATCTTGCAGCCGTTTTCCTTGGCATGCAGCATGTGCAGCATGCTCACCGGATGGGCCTCGGCCGCGTTCGAGCCGATGTAGAGCGCAACCTTCGAATTGCGCATGTCGTTGTACGAGTTCGTCATGGCGCCGTAGCCCCATGTGTTCGCCACGCCGGCGACCGTGGTCGAGTGGCAGATGCGCGCCTGGTGGTCGCAGTTGTTGCTGCCGAAGAAGCTCACGAACTTGCGCAGCAGATAGGCCTGCTCGTTGTTGTGCTTGCTGGAGCCGATCCAGTAGATCGAATCGGGGCCGCTGGCCTTGGTCAGCTCCTTGAGCCTGGCGGTGATCTCGTCGAGCGCCGTGTCCCAGCTGATGCGTTCGTACTTGCCGTTCACCAGCTTCATCGGATAGCGCAGCCGGTACTCGCCGTGGCCGTGCTCGCGCAGCGCCGCGCCCTTGGCGCAGTGCGCACCCAGGTTGAGCGGCGAATCGAACACCGGCTCCTGCCGCACCCAGACGCCGTTCTCGACCACCGCGTCCGAGGCGCAGCCGACCGAGCAGTGCGTGCAGACCGTGCGCTTGATCTCGATCTTGCCGGCGCCGACCGCAGCCGGCTTGCCGTCCCCGGCGGCTTCGGCCTTGCGCATCAGCGTGAGCTGGCCCGCGGCCAGACCGACGCCGACACCCAGCCCGGAGCGCCGCAGGAAGGCGCGCCGGTCCATGGTCGGCAACGCATTGGCGAGGCCGCGCCGCAGGCTGTGGACGAAGGGCGAGGAGGAGGAGGAGGAAGAGGAACGGGAAGAGGCACTGTCGAGCGCAGCGCCGGTCGCTTTCCGGGTCAACAACATGGTGGTGTTCGTCCTCAGGCCGAAGTGGTCTTGTAGTAGTGCTTGACGTGCTCGCTCAGCGTGTAGCCGCCGCCCTTCTCGGGCGCAGGCTTCGGAACGGGTGTGGCGGCGGAAACAGGCTCCGGCGCGACTTTGGGCAGCACCGTGACGGCTGCTGCAGCTGCGCCGACCGAGGCGGCGCCGAAAAAGAACCCGCGGCGGGACGCCGGCTTGGGACCGGCGGATTGGCTGTCCTGCATTAACAACTCCAGGAGTGGCTGGGTGGAACTAGATATGAAACCAGTTACATATATTTGGATACTAGTCGAGACCCTGATATTTCGTAAATCTATTTCCCTCAGACTCAGTTCAGCATGTCGAAGCCCTGCGCTTCGACCTCTGCGAATGCGCGCGTCAGCACCGCCAACGCGGCATAGAAGTTCGCCTTCGGATGCTGCGCCACCGCATCGCACATGGCGGGCAGCCAAGACTGAACATGGGTCGAGAAGAAGGCCTGCTGCTGCGTGAGATTGGCGACCGCGACGTCCTCGCCCGCGATCAGGTAGCGCATCACTTCGAACAGGCAGGCGATGTGGTCCTCGGTCTCGGAGACCGCCTGCTCGCGCGCCAGGCCGAGCCGGTCGAGGTCGGTACGCAGCTGGGCCAGCGGCTTGTCGTTGAGAAAGCCGCTCAGGTAGTGCGAACCGAACAGGTAGACCTCGGGCTTGCCGATGCCGCCGAAGAGCGCGTCGTACTCGCTCTTCGCCGCGGCGGCGTCGAGGCCGCGCGCCACGCCCACGAGCTGGCGCCAGGGCTCCTCGAGAAAGGCGCCCGCGGCCGGCGCCTCGGTCGGCGCGACCTGGAAGACGCCGAGCAACTCGGCATCGGGCGCCGCATACCAGAGCCGCGCCAGCAGGCCGTAGAGCTCGGCGCGCGCAAGCTCCTCGTCGAGCGCGGAGGAAACCGGAAAACTATCGCTCATAACTGCGTGATCTTCATTTCGTTCTGCGCGCTGTACAGGTCGATGACCCGGCAGTCGCTGCACATCTTGAGCCGCTCGAGCGCCTCGCCCTGGAACATCGCATGGCCCGCGAGCTTGCCGAGCATGGCCTCGATCGCCTTCTGCGTGCCGAAGGGCTTGCCGCAGCGGATGCAGCTCCAAGGCTTGGCTTCGTTGAGCACCACCGGCTGCTTGCGCTCGGCCGCGACCAGCAGCCGCGGCACCAGCGAGATCGCGTCCTCGGGGCAGGTGGTTTCGCAAAGACCGCACTGCACGCAGTTCTTCTCGACGAAGCGCAGCTGCGGCGCGTTCGGGTTGTCCTGCAGCGCACTGGCCGGGCAGGCGCTGACGCAGGCCAAGCACATCGTGCACTTGTTCTTGTCGACCTCGATCGTGCCGAAGGGCGAGCCTGCCGGCAGCGGAATCGCGAGTGGCGCTTCGGGCGCCGCCTTCAGCGCCGGCGCCGCGTCGATCAGGTGGTCGAGCGCGAGTTCGAGCGTGCTGCGTTTCTCGGTGCCGACCGCGAAGCGCGCCGCCGTGGCCGGCCGCTGCTGGCGCGTGTCGCGCAAGGCGGCCAGCGCGGCATCCAGGGCCGCGGGCGTCGCCGCCTCGATCAACCGGAAGTGAGTTCCCGTGTAGCCCAGCCCCAGCAGCAGCGCCTGCGCGATCGCCATCTGCTTGCGCAGCGCATCGAGGTAGGCCGGCGCCTCCTCACCGGTCGCGAGCACGGCCACCTGCGAAGCGCCGAAGGCGACCGCGCTGAGCCAGAGGTCGATGCCGGTGCTTGCGGCATGCCAGAGGCCAACCGGGATCACGTTCGCGGGCACGCCCTGCGCGCGGCCGAGCTGCGCGTCGCGCCCGAGCCGTTCGACCAGCGCCTGCCCGCCTTCCTGGCTGTGCAGCAGCAGCACGGCATCGCGCCCGCCCGCGCCTGCATAGGTGGAAAGCAGCGTGCGCAGCTTCAGGCCTTGGTCGGGCGTGCGCGGATAGGTGTAGCCGAGCGCTCCGGTCGGGCAGACGGTGGTGCAGGCGCCGCAGCCGACGCAGAGGTTCGGGTTGACGACGATGCGCTGGCGTTCCTTGTCGCTCGCCACCGCGTGCGCGGAGCAGACCTCGATGCAGGCATTGCAGCCGACCACTTCGTTGCGGCTGTGCGCGCAAAGCTTCTGCTTGTAGTCGAAGAACTTCGGCTTCTCGAACTCGCCGACCAGCTCGCGCAAGCGCAGCAGGGTTTGCAGGCCCTGCGCATGCGCGAGGCCGCCGGCCAGGTGGAAATAGCCCTGCGGCGGCGCATGCCAGTCGATGAGCGGCGCGGCGCCGAGATCGAGCACCAGGTCGAAGGCGCCGTCGAGTTGCGCGGGCGCGCGGCTGAAATCGATCGCGCCGGCCACCGTGCAGGCGCGTTCGCAGTCGCGGTGCGAGGTGCACTTGGCGTTGTCGATCTGGTAGTCGAAGCCGATGGCCTGTTCCGGGCAGACCGCGAGGCAGGCGTTGCAGCGCGTGCAGAGATCGAGGTCGATCGCGTTGTCGCGCGTCCACTGCAGCTTGAAGGCGCCGAGCCAGCCGGCGAGCGAATCGATGCGGCCCGCGATCACCGGCCAGCGGCGCTCCTGCGCACCGCCGAACATGCCGGGGCCCTGCGAAAAGATCGTGACGTCCAGCGCGTCGCCCACCAGCGCAGCCGCCTTCTCCGCTTCGTCGAGCGCACCGACGATCAGCAAGCGGCCCTGGCTCGCATAGCTGACCGTCGACACGGGATCAGGCTCGGGCAGGCTGGCGGCGGCGAGCAGCGCGGCGATCTTCGGCATCGCGCTCTTCGCGTCGCGGCTCCAGCCGCCGGTTTCGCGGATGTTGACGAAGCGGATCGGAGACACCGCATCCGGGGTCTGTTGCGCGAGCTCGCCGAACAAGCGCTTCTCCTGCGTACAGGCCACCACCACCTCGTCGCCGGACTGGATCGCGCGCTGGAAGGCCGGCGCCTCGCGCCGGCACAGTGCCGAATGGAGAGGCAGGTTCTCAGCCAGTGCCGTCCCGAGCGTCTTCGGCTCGAGGGGCATCGTCTTGTTGCAGTCGCAGATCAGCGTGGTGGTCATCGGTCTCTTGGCTGGCGGGTTGCGCATCGGCAACCGGCGGGCTGGGAACTTCCTCGGGAGGCATCGACTGTGCCACGTCCGGGGGTGCGTGGGCCTCAGGGTCTTCTTTCGATTCTTCTTCCTCGAACAGGTTCAGGAACTTCGCGCTCGCCATCTGGCGCAGCACGCTCTCGGGCACCGGGGTCGACTGGGAGTAGTCGTCGATGTAGGTGTCCAGCCCGTCCATCACATTGAAATGCGGATCGGCGAACAGCTTCTTGAAGGCCGCGTTCTTGACCTCGGGCGCGACGTTCTTCGCGACGAAGGGCTTGAAGTCGGAGTCGATGGTCAACGCTTCGGCATCAGCCAGCGTGGGCGGCGGTATTTCTCCTTCCCCCTCTGGCGGAAGGCCGGGATGGGGGCTGGGCGTCTCGACCAGCGCAGCCGGTTCAACCGGAACGGCCGCCACCGGCTCCGGCGGCGGCACCTCCCCTTCGCGCACCTGCTGCTTGCGCCGCGACCAGCGATCGAAGAAGCCCTCAGACATCGCCCGCTCCCCGGCCGCGCTTCTTCTCGGTCGACACGCTGGCCGCATTGCCGAAGCGGTCGACCAGCGGCTTGAAGCTCTCCGGCCGCTTGCGGCGCTTGGGCTCGACCACGTAGTGTTCTTCGACGAAGGCGCGCAGCCACGCCACCACCTCCTCGGGCGCCGGCACCTGCTCGACGTTCTCCTGCGCATCGAGCCAGCGGCCCGCTTCGTTGTAGCTCAGCGTCACCGTCAGCGGCCGCGCGATCGGCTCCGGCGCGAGGGTCGCCTCTTCTTCCATGCGCCACATCACGAACCAGCAGGGCGCGGGCGTTGTTGCGTTGAGCTGGTAACCCTCTGCTTCATCGCGAAACAGTTCGACCTGGAAGCCCGGGTGCAGCCAGCGCTGCGCGCCCTCGTCGTCGCGCAAGAGCCGCGGCGCGTCGCCGAAGCCCGGCTCGTCGGGCACCACCTCGTCGAGCGTCCAGCGCCAGGGCTGCCAATGGCTCGACGGGCCATGGAGCCGCTCGCGCCGCATCACGACCGCCACGGCGAGAGAAGGGTGTGCGCCCCCGGATGGAGTTTCGGATGGGACCATGCGGCGGACGATAGCCGATGCACCGCCGGCGACACGCAAGCGGGGTTTCGCGCCGGCGCAGCCGCTTCCCAAGCTCAAAGGCGAACCTTGCCGTCCTGCGTCAGCATCGACAGATCGACGTAGCTCGATGCCGCGTGATTGCGGGCACTGAAGTCGACGCGGAAGCCGCCGAAGTCGGCGTTCTGGATCGACTCCAGGCCGGCGACCAGCGAATCGCGCGTCGGCGCGCGGCCCGCGCGGCGAAGTCCCTCGGCCAGCACCTTGGCGGCCACGTAGCCTTCCATGCTCGAATAGTTGGGCTTGGCCTCAGGGCCGGCCTTGCGCGTGGCCTCCAGGTATTCGCGCGAGATCGGCGTGTTGGTCGAGAACGGAGAGGGCATCACCTGGCTGACCATGATGCCGCGGGCGTCCTTGCCGAGCTCGTCGCCCAGCGCCTCGGTGCCGACGAAGGACACGTTGAAGAAGGTGCCGCCGTAGCCGGCCTTGCGCGCTTCGCGGATGAAGGCCGCGCAGGCCTTGTAGGCGCCGATCTGCACCACGGCCGTGGGGCCGGCGGCAGTGATGTCTTTTACCGCCTGCGCGACGTTCACCGAATTGCGCTCGACCTTGCCCACGGCCACCGGGTCCAGGGCGAGCGGCTTGAGCGCACGCTTCACGCCCTCCAGCCCGGCCTGGCCGTAGGCATCGTTCTGGTGGAACACCGCGATCTTCCTGAGACCCAGCGAGGTGAGCTGCTTCACGATCAGCGCGGTCTCGTCGTAGTACGAGGCGCGGACATGGAACACCGTCTTGCGGAACGGCTCGCGCAGGGCCTCGGCACCGGTGAACGGGCCGAAGAACGGAATCTTCGCCGCGTCGACCAGCGGCATCGCCGCCAGGCAGGTGGGCGTGCCCACGTAGCCGAAGAGCGCGAAGACCTCGTCCTTGATGAGCTTGTCGGTGTTCGCCTTGCAGCGTTCGGGCTCGTAGCCGTCATCGAGCGTGCGCAGTTCGACGCTGCGGCCGTTGATGCCGCCCGAGGCATTGAGCGCATCGAAGAAGATGCGCGCGCCCTTGTTCATCTGAATGCCCAGCTGCTCGGCCGGGCCGCTGAATGCGGCCGATTGCCCGAGCACGATGCGCGCCGGTTGGGCCCAAGCCGGAAGTGCCAGCGCGGCGCTCGCGGCGGCAAGGCGTTGGATCGCGTGCCGGCGTTGAATCGGTTTTTCCATCGAGTAAGTGAGTCAGGCGCTCATGTAACTAGTAGTGACTTACTGTAACTTAAAATCGATGAGACCTAGGGGTTGACCCTAGATCAACGGCAGGCGTCGTCCGACGCCTCAGGCCGCGAGCGCCGCGATCTCGGCTGCGCTCAACGCGCCGCTATAGATGCGAAGGTCCTGCATGCGCCCGTTGAAGCAAGGGTCGGCCGGGTACTGCGAGCGGCCGAGCCAGTTCTGGGTGGTGTCGCCGAGCTGGAAGGGCGCGAGCGCAATCGCGTTGTTGCTGCCGGCAGCCACGCCGTCAACGTACAGCGTGCCGGTGGTGCCCGACAGGGTGACCGCCAGGTGCACCCAGCGGCCGGTGGGCAACGCGCTCGCCACGATGCTCTGCTCACCGTACCAGGTGGTGCCGGTCACCGTGAAGCGCATCGAGCCGCCGGCATCGCGCGGCAGCAGTGCGAGGTAGGCGATGTCGCTGGAGCCGAAGTCGAACACGCGTGTGTTGGTGACGGCGGCGTTCCAGTACACCCATACCGCGATCGTGAAGTCGCCCAGGCTGGAGAGCACACCGGCGGGCAGCGCGAGGTGGCCGCTGCTGCCGTCGAGCGCCAGCGCGCGGCCGCCGCTGCGGCCTTCGCCCCAGCTGGCGCCGCCCTGCAGCGTGCCGCTTTGGCCGTTGCCGCTGCCATCGGTGGCCGTGGTTCCGCTCGCCGCATCCAGCGGCAGTTGCGCGCGCAGCTCGCCGGGCAAGGCCACGCGCGCCACGTTGGAGACGCTGCTCTCGCCGCTTGCGCTCACCGCGGTGACGACGTAGTGCCAGATGCCGTTGCCCGGCGTGTCGGTGTAGGTGCGAGGGTCGGTGACGCTGGCGACGGTGGCGAAAGGCCCGTTCGCCGAAGTGCCTCGCTTGACCTTGTAGCTCGTCGCGCCTGCGCTGCCCCACCACGACAGCAGTACCTGGCCAGCAGTGACGTAGGCCGTGAGGCCGCTCGGCGGCGTGCCCGCGGCTGCGGGATCGCGGCTGTAGGTCAGCGTGCCGAAGCTCGGCTGGTCGCCGCCCCATTCGCTGCGCTCGGGGCGTAGCTGGGCGGCGATGGTTGCCACCCAGGGCGCCGCAAGCCCCTTGCGATTGACGTAGTGGTTGTAGATCGACTCCCAGCACGGGCGCAGGTTGGGCTGCCCGGCCGTCGACACCACGGTGAAAGTCCCCTGCCTGTTGACGTAGGTCGAGAACGGCGGCGAGTAGTACTGGCCGTTGCCGTCCTGCAGGTTCGACATGGCCACGTACTCGGCGGCGGCGAGGAAGCGGTTGTTGCCGTAGCCGTAGAGGTCCTCGCCCTGGCTCCAGGCCATTTCGCACAGCAGGCCGGTGAGCGCCATGCCGAGCGTGGAGTGTCCCTGGTCCCGGCCGCTTTCCTGCCATTGCCCCAGGTAGCCGGGGTGGAGCATGTAGACGTTGTGTGCCGCCGCCCCGTTGCCGCGGCCGGTCTTGTAGTAGGCGATGGCCTCGTCATAAAGATCGGTGCGATCGCAGAAGATGCCGATGGCCAGGATGGCGCAGATGTTGCACAGATCCCAGTTGGCCCAGTAGTTGGTGATGTTCGCGTCGTTGTGCCTGATCAGGAAACTGTGGCTGAGCGGATAGAACACCTCCAGCAGCAGCTTCTGGAAGCGCGCGATGCCTTCGGACGACCAGCCCGGATAGCTGCGCATCATCTCGGCCGCATTGGCCCATTGGTAGCCGTAGATGCCGGCGGCCAGGAAGCGGTCCGAGTTGCCATTGAGTGCCGTCATCGTCGACGACCATGCGTCGAGGTATTGCACCGCCAGGTCCGCGTAGGCGGTGTTGCCGGAGACCTTCCAGCGCAGCGCGAACTGGTAGGCGCGCTCCATGTCCTCGACCATGGTGCGGTGGTTCTCGCCGTCGCCGCCGCGCACCACCGTTGCCAGCGGCACGGGCGCGCGGCCGAGCTGGGCACGGCTGCTGGAGGTGAGCGCATTCCAGCCGTCGACCCAGGGTTGGGCGCCGGCCGCGATCTTGGTTCGCATGCGCTCGAAATCGGCCTCGGTGTGCAGCAGACCGGGATGCGTGAACTTTCGCGCTTGCGACGTCAAGGTGGAGTTGGTGACAGGCTCGGTCGCAGCGACTTCGGTGGACGTGGCCGTCGAAGTCGCCGCATTCTGTTGCGTGGTGCCGAGCGCGCCGGCGCTGCCGAAGCCGCTGCTTCCACCGTCTCCGCAGGCCGCGGTTCCCAGGGCTGCGAAGCTCACTGCGCCCACGCAGAAGAGGCGGCGATCCAATGAAATGTCGTTGTCGTTTTTTGGCTGGTCCACGTTTGACTTGGCGTTGTGATGTGCTGGATAAGTTACGGCCAGCAACATATATGCCAGTCACTCGAGCCAGGTCCTCGCGCAGGGCCGCGCCTGGCATGCGTGCCCGCAGTGCGACGTCCGGCGTCAGAAAGACGCTCGCTATGCCAAAAATGTCACATCACGATGCCGCTTTTCAATGCGCCGTCGCCGTTTCCACCGTTGCCACCGCCCCGGTTCCATAGCCCGCGGCCGCCACCGGCACGCCGCCGCGCAGCACCTGCACCGCGCAGTACTTGAACTCCGGGATCTTGCCCATGGGATCGAGCGCCGCATTGGTCATCAGGTTGGCTGCCGCCTCGTAGTAGGCGAAGGGCACGAACACCGCGCCGTTCGGCGTGCCGTCGTCGCGGCGCACGTGGATCGCCACCTCGCCGCGGCGCGAGCGGATCGTGACCACGTCGCCCGCCTGGAGGCCCAGGGTCTCCAGGTCGCTCTGGTTCATCGACGCCGTGGCCATCGGCTCCAGCGCATCGAGCACGGTGGCGCGGCGCGTCATGCTGCCGGTGTGCCAGTGCTCGAGCTGGCGCCCGGTGATCAGCACGAAGGGGTACTTGGCATCGGGCCGCTCGTCGGCCGGGATGATGTCGGCCGGCACCAGCTTCACGCGGCCGTCGGCGGTCGGGAAGTCGTCGATGAAGACAGTCGGCTGGCCCGGATCGTCCGCGTCCAGGCAGGGGTAGGTCACGCTGGATTCGCGCTGCAGCCGCTCCCAGGTGATGCCACTGATGGCCGCATGCATGGCCTGGCGCATCTCTTCGTAGACGGCGGCCACGCCGGACTCCTCGCCCTCGTAGTTCCAGGCCAAGCCCATGCGTTTTGCGATCTGCTGGATGATCCAGAGATCGGGCTTCGCCTCGCCGGGCGGGTTGAGCGCCTTCTTGCCAAGCTGCACCATGCGATCGGTGTTGCTCACGGTGCCGGTCTTCTCGGGCCAGGCAGTGGCCGGCAGCACCACGTCGGCCAGCCACGCGGTCTCGGTCATGAAGATGTCCTGCACCACCAGGTGTTCCAGGCTCGCGAGCGCATGGCGCGCATGGTTGAGGTCCGGGTCGCTCATCGCGGGGTTCTCGCCCATGATGTACATGCCGCGGATCTTGTGCGGATCGCTGTCCGGCGCCAGCGCCTTGTGCATGATCTCGACCACCGTGTAGCCCGGCTTCTCGTCGAGCGGCATGCCCCAGAAGTTCTCGAACCAAGCGTGCACGCCCGGGTTGTCGACGCGCTGGTAGTTGGGGAACATCATCGGGATCAGCCCCGCATCGCTCGCGCCCTGCACGTTGTTCTGCCCGCGCAGCGGATGCAGGCCCGAGCCGGGCTTGCCGATCTGGCCGGTGACCGTGACCAGCGCGATCAGGCAGCGCGCGTTGTCGGTGCCGTGCACGTGCTGGCTGATGCCCATGCCCCACAACACCATCGCGCCCTTGGCCTTGGCGAAGGCCCGCGCCACTTCGCGCAGCGTCTCGGCCGGAATGCCGCAGATCGGCGCCATCGCCTCGGGGCTGTAGCCCTTGACGTTCTCGCGCAGCGCCTCGAAGTTGCTGGCGCGGTCGCGCACGAAGGCCTCGTCGACCAGGCCCTCGTCGATCACCGCGTGGATCAGCGCATTGAGCATCGCGACGTCGGTGTCGGCCTTGAACTGCAGCGTGCGCCAGGCGTGTCGGCCGATGTCGGTGACGCGCGGGTCGGCCAGCACGATCTTCGCGCCGCGCTTGGCGGCGTTCTTCATCCAGGTGGCGGCCACCGGATGGTTGGCGGTCGGGTTGGAGCCGATGATGAAGATCAGGTCCGCATGCTCCACGTCGTTGACCTGGTTGCTCACCGCGCCCGAACCCACGCCTTCGAGCAGCGCCGCCACGCTGGAGGCATGGCACAGCCGCGTGCAATGGTCAACGTTGTTGCTGCCGAAGCCGGTGCGCACCAGCTTCTGGAACAGGTAGGCCTCTTCGTTGCTGCCCTTGGCCGAGCCGAAGCCGGCCAGCGCCTTCTTGCCGTGCGTGTCGCGCAGGCTCTTGAGCTTGCCCGCGGTGAGCGCGAGCGCCTCTTCCCAGCTGGCCTCGCGGAAGGCGTCGTGCCAGTCGCCGGGCCGCGGTGCGTCGTTGAAGTCCTTGGGCACGCCGGGCTTGCGGATCAGCGGCTTGGTCAGGCGCTGCGGATGGTGCGCATAGTCGAAGCCGAAGCGGCCCTTGACGCAGAGTCGGCTGTGGTTGGCCGGGCCGTCGCGGCCGTCGACGCTGACGATCTTCTCGTCCTTGACGTTGTAGGTGATCAGGCAACCCACGCCGCAGAAGGGGCAGACCGAATCGACCTTGCGGTCGACCTGCTGCGAGCCGATCTGGCTCTTGGGCATCAAGGCGCCGGTCGGGCAGGCCTGCACGCATTCGCCGCAGGCCACGCAGGTGCTGTCGCCCATCGGGTCGTCGAGGTCGAACACGATCTTCGAATCCCCGCCGCGCATCGCGTAGCCGATCACGTCGTTGACCTGCTCCTCGCGGCAGGCACGCACGCAGCGGTTGCACTGGATGCAGGCGTCGAGGTTGACGGCCATCGCGGGGTGCGAGACATCGGCCTTCGGTTGCTCGCGGCGCAGGGCCTTGAGCTCGGGGCGGACGGAGATTCCGAGGCGTTCGGCCCATTCGCTGAGCTCGCCGTGCTGGCCGACGGGGAAGCCCCCACCCTCCCCCAGAGGGGAAGGGAGCAACTCCGGACTCGCCCCCTCCCCCTTTGGGGGAGGGTTGGGGTGGGGGCTCGCAGCCTTCGCCGCCGCCTCGTCGTTCCACTTGTACCCGCGGTCCGGCATATCGGACAAGAGCATCTCGACCACCATCTTCTGGCTCTTCAGCGCCCGCTCGCTGCGGGCCTGCACCTCCATGCCCGCCGTCGCATTGCGGCAGCAGCTCGGCGCGAGCGTGCGCTCGCCCTTCACCTCGACCACGCAGGCGCGGCAGTTGCCGTCGGGGCGCAGGCCCTCCTTGTAGCAAAGGTGCGGGATATCGACGCCGTGGCGCTGCGCGGCCTGAAGAATGGTTTCGCCTTCGAAGGCCTGGACGGCGCGGCCGTCGAGCTTGAACTCGATGGTCTGCGGAATCACTTCGGCAAGTCGTGTGGGAGCGTTCACGCGATCTCCTCGGGGAAGTACTTCTGGATGCAGCGGATCGGATTGGGCGCGGCCTGCCCCAGCCCGCAGATCGATGCATCTCCCATGACCTGCGCGAGGTCTTCCAGCGTGGCGTTGTCCCACACCTGCGCCTGCATCAGCGCCGCCGCCTTGGCGGTGCCGACGCGGCAGGGCGTGCACTGGCCGCAGCTCTCGTGTTCGAAGAAGCGCATCATGTTCAGCGCCGCATCGCGCGCGCGATCGTGCTGGCTCAGCACCATCACGGCGGCCGAGCCGATGAAGCAGCCGTAAGGCTGCAGCGTGTCGAAATCCAGCGGGATGTCGTTCATGCGCGCCGGCAGGATGCCGCCCGAGGCGCCGCCGGGCAGATAGCCGTAAAGCGTGTGGCCGTGCAGCATGCCACCGCAGTATTCGTCGATCAGCTCCTGCACCGTGATGCCCGCCGGCGCGAGCTTGACGCCGGGGTTCTTGACGCGCCCGCTCACGCTGAAGCTGCGCAGCCCCTTGCGCCCGTGGCGGCCGAAGCCGCCGAACCACTGCGGGCCTTTCTCGACGATGTCGCGCACCCAGTAGAGCGTCTCGAAGTTGTGCTCCAGCGTCGGCCGGCCGAAGAGGCCGACCTGCGCGATGTAGGGCGGGCGCATGCGCGGCTCACCGCGCTTGCCTTCGATGCTCTCGATCATCGCGGACTCCTCGCCGCAGATGTAGGCGCCGGCGCCGCGCCGCAGCTCGATGCGCGGCAGCGTGCAGGGCGGGTCGGCCTTGAGCTTGGCCAGCTCGGCCTCGAGCAGCCGGCGGCAGTCGTGGTATTCGTCGCGCAGGTAGATGTAGCAGGCCTCGGTGCCCACGACCTGCGCGGCCACCAGCAGCCCTTCGAGGAAGCGATGCGGATCGCGCTCGAGGTAGGTACGGTCCTTGAAGGTACCGGGCTCGCCCTCGTCGATGTTCACCGCCATGAGTTTCGGCGCCGGCTGCTCGCGCACGATGCGCCACTTGCGCCCGGCCGGAAAGCCCGCGCCGCCGAGGCCGCGCAGGCCCGAGTCTTCCATCGCGCGGAGCACGGCCTCGGCGTCCTCTTCGCCGTTGACCAGCGCGGCCGCGAGCGCATAGCCGCCGTTGGCGCGGTAGGTGGCGTAGTCCGTGAAGGCGGGGATCTCCGCGATCCCTTCGGGCGGCGGCGAGACGCTTTTCTCGGCCAGCGCCGCCGGCACGAAGTTGAAGGTCTCGGGCGCTGACGGCCTGGCGTCCAGCGCCTGCAGCAGCCGGTCGGTGGTCGCCAGCGGCACGGCGCGCTGGTGCACCGCCGCGGCCGGCGCCTGCTCGCAGCGGCCGATGCAGGGCGCGGAGATCACGCGCACGTCGTCGCGGCCCGCCGCGCCCAGCAGCGCAGGCAGCCGCGCGAGCAGGTCCTGTGCGCCGGCCAGCTCGCAGGCCAGGCCATCGCACACGCGGATCGTGAGCCCGGGTGCCTGCTCGTCGCCGCGCAGCACTTCGAAGTGGTGATAGAAGGTCGCAACCTCGTAGACCTCGGCCATCGGAACGTTGATGAGCGAGGCCAGCGCCACCAGGTGGCGGTCGTGCAGCCCGCCGTGCGCATCGTTGAGCAGGTGCAGCTGCTCGATCAGCAGGTCGCGCCGCCAGCCGTCATCGGGCCGCGGGCCGATGAGTGCGCGCACCTCCGCCAGCGCTTCGGTCTCGGGCTGCCGGCCCTTGAGCTTGCTCTTGCGGCGGATGCGCTCGCGCAGTTGATCGGGGGTCGCGAGCGGGATCGCCTGGACGGCGTTCTGGGTGCCTGGGTAGTTCATTGCCTCGGCCGTTGTTGCGGACTGTCCGGCCGCGCGAAGGCACGGCCTGCCCGACTGTCGCCCCGCTTGCGGTTTTCGGCAAATTGAATCCGCACATGGGGCGATTCAATAAAGAAATGATGCGGCGCACCTCACTAGACAGAATGGCTTGAGCCGTTGAGGTGGCCCGTCTCCAGGACTACCGTGGGTTGCGCACCGTGGGTGCGCCGAGCCACAACGCTGCACCCCGAGGGGCGGACAGCGTGTCAACGAGCAAGGAGACGGGCCATGAGTCAATCTACCACCACTGCGGCCACCGTTTACGTTGGCCTAGACGTCCACAAGGACAGTATCGACATCGCCCTGGCCGAGGCCGGCCGTGACGGCGAAGTGCGCCATTTGGGCGCGGTCGCCGGCGGCGTCGGTGCCGTCACCAAGGCCCTGCGCCGCCTGGTCAGCCGGGGCCATTGCCTACATGTCGTCTACGAAGCGGGCCCCTGCGGCTTCGTGCTGCAGCGCCACCTCGCCGCACTGGGCTACCACTGCGAGGTGGTGGCGCCCTCGTCCATCCCCAAGCGCTCGGGTGATCGGGTGAAGACCGACCGCCGCGACGCCTTGATGCTGGCGCGCCTGGCACGCGCAGGTGAACTCAGTGCCGTGCGCGTGCCAGACGCCGTGGACGAGGCGCTGCGCGATCTGGTGCGCGCCCGCGAGGACGCGGTGCGGGAACAGCGCAACGCGCGCCACCGCCTGAAGGCGCTGCTGTTGCGCAGCGGCGTGGTGTACGCGGGCAAGAGCGCCTGGACGGCGGCGCATCTGCGCTGGCTGGCCAGCATGGCGCTGCCGCACGCCGCGCAGCAGATCGCCTTCCAGGAGTACCTGCACGCGGTGAGCGAGTCGGGGGCGCGCATCGCACGCCTGGAGCAGTCGCTGCGCGATGCGCTGGCGGGCTGGTCGCTGGCGCCGGTGGTGGCCGCGCTGCAGGCGCTGCGCGGTGTGCAGCTCATCGCCGCGATCACGCTGGTGGCCGAGATCCAGGACTTCCACCGCTTCGCCAACCCGCGCCTGTTGATGGCCTACCTGGGCCTGGTGCCCAGCGAGAGTTCCAGCGGCCAGCGCCGCCGACAGGGTGCCATCACCAAGGCCGGCAACTCGGCGGCGCGGCGCATGCTGGTGGAAGTGGCGCACCAGTACCGCTACCCGGCGCGGGTCAGTGCGGTCATCGCCAGGCGCCAGTCGGAGTTGCCCAAGGCCGTGACCGACATCGCCTGGACGGCGCAGTTGCGGCTGTGCGCGCGCTTCAAGCGGCTGGCCGCGCGGCGCATGCCGCACAACAAGATCGTGGTGGCCATCGCGCGCGAACTCTCGGGCTTCGTGTGGGCCATTGCGCGCGAGGTGACGCCGCCTGCCTCGACGTGAACCCGCGATGACATGGCAAGCAACGCGAAGGAGGCGCCTATCGAACAACCTCTTTGAGGCCGGATCGGGAACGCGGCGCAGCCACGGCCACAGGGGAATCCTCGGCGCGGCTATTGCGCAGCCACGCAAGTGACCAACCGCAGACCCTAGAAAGCAGGCAGCCCCGCGACGAATACATGAACTGTCGGTAGCCAATCCACGCATATCAGCATGATCAACCGTCGCTCACGCACCCGGCTCCGTCGCGTTCCCCATCCGGCATTCGCGAACGAATTCTGCAATCCGGAACCCGGAGAGATGGGCTTGCGCTCTTGACAGGATCAAGCCATATCAGCCGCGCAGCGCTCCGCTGTGCGCCGCGACTTCCTGCTGCCAGGCCGGGCTCTGGACCAGCGCCAGCGCCGCATCGAGGGCGCGCGAGGGCCGCACGGCCGTCTGCGTCATGAAGCCGATCGGCGTGCGCACCTCCGGCGCCACCAGCGGCAGCGCCTCCAGTTCGCCGTGGCTGCGCACGGCATCGACCATGCCGCCGGGCAGCACGGCGCAAACGTCCCCGGCGCTCACGCTGAGCGCCAGCGTCAGCACCGAATTGGTCTCGATGGCCGGCTTCACGGTGACGCCGGCATCGGCGAAGGCCTGGTCGACGATGGAGCGGTTGTGCATTTCCGGCGTCAGCAGGCACAGGGGCAGCCGCCCCGCTTCTGCCCAGGCGATGGGCGCGCCGAACTGCAGCGCCGGCTGGTCGGCGCTCGCCGACCGGCGCACCAGGTAATAGTGCTCGATGCTCTGCGGCCAGGCCGTGAGCTTGACCTCGCCGCTTCGCATGCGCTCGGTGTAGCCGAGGGCCAGGTCGAGCGACAGGTTCTCCAGCCCGGTTTCGAGCTCGAGCGAACTCATCGACAGCACCGTCGGCACGATGCCCGGATGGCGCGCCCGCAGCCGTCCCGCGAAGCGCGCCAGCATCGGCATCGCGGTCGGCACCGCGGCCATGCGCAGGTTGCCGCGCGGACGGTCTTCTTCGCTCTTGAGCAGCTGCTGCAGCACCTCGTTCTCGTGCAGCATGCGGTGGGCCGCGGCCAGCACGGCCTCGCCCTCGTGCGTCAGCCCGGAATAGGTGCGCCCGCGCTTGACGATCACCACGCCGAACTCGGCCTCCAGCGCACGCAGCGCGTTCGACAAGGCCGGCTGCGTGATGTGGCAGGCCTGCGCGGCGCGGCCGAAGTGGCGGTGCTCGTGCAGCGCGCTGAGGTAGCGCATGGACGCGAGCAGGTTCATGAGCGCTTGATCAGGTGTTCTTGCTGACCGTGATGGTCGGGAACTTGGCCGAGAAATCCTTCGCCTTTTCGGCAATGCCGACCGCCACGCGGCGCGCCACCGACTTGTAGATGCCCGCCACCTCGCCGTCGGGATCGGCCACCACCGTCGGCTTGCCGCTGTCGGCCTGCAGGCGGATGTTGATGTCCAGCGGCAGCGCGCCGAGGTACTCCATGTTGTATTGCGCGGCCATCTTCTTGCCGCCCTCGGCGCCGAAGATGTGCTCGACGTGGCCGCAGTTCGAGCACACGTGCACCGCCATGTTCTCGACGATGCCGAGGATCGGCACGCCGACCTTCTCGAACATCTTGATGCCCTTCTTGGCGTCGAGCAGCGCGATGTCCTGCGGCGTGGTCACGATCACTGCGCCGGTCATCGGCACGCGCTGCGAGAGCGTCAGCTGGATGTCGCCGGTGCCGGGCGGCAGGTCGACGATCAGGTAGTCGAGCTCTTTCCAGTTGGTCTGGCGCAGGAGCTGCTCCAGCGCCTGGGTGGCCATCGGGCCGCGCCAGATCATGGCCTCGTCCTGGTCGACCAGGAAGCCGATCGACATCACCTGCACGCCGTGGTTTTCCAGCGGCTCCATGGTCTTGCCGTCCTCGCTCTCGGGACGGCGGTCGATGCCCAGCATCATGGGCAGGCTCGGGCCGTAGATGTCGGCATCGAGCAGGCCGACGCTGGCCCCCTCGGCCGCCAGCGCCAGCGCCAGGTTGGCCGCGGTGGTGCTCTTGCCCACGCCGCCCTTGCCCGAAGCCACGGCGATGATGTTCTTGACGTTGGGCATCAGCTGCACGCCGCGCTGCACGGCATGGCTGATGACCTTGGTCGCGATGTTGACCGACACGTTCTCCACGCCGGCCACGCCCTTGGCCGCGGCCACCAGCGCCTTGCGCATCGCCGGCATCTGGCTCTTGGCCGGGTAGCCGAGCTCGATGTCGAAGGAGACGTCGCCCTCCTGGATCTGCAGGTTTTTCAGCGCCTTGGTGCTGACGAAGTCCTTGCCCGTGTTGGGGTCGAGGACGGTCTTGAGCGCTTCGGTGAGCGCCGCCTGGGTAACTGCCATTGGTAACTCCTAATGACAGATAGTCTAGTCCGCCGCGTCGCGGCGCCTATTCAGAGCACGCGAAAGCCGTGCGTGCCGTCGGACTCCAGCTGCGCCACCAGGCCGAACTCCCAGTCGAGGTAGGCCTGCATCGCCTCGGGCGGCGCGTCGGTGCCTTCGTAGGGCCGGCGGTAGCGGCCGGTCGCAGGCGTCGCGGCCTTGGCCGGTGCCGGACCCTTGTCACGGCGCGCCGACGCGGCCTGCGGCGCCAGCACATGCACCTCCCACCCCATCTGCGCCAGCCACGAGGCCGTCATCGGCGCCCGCACGCCGTCGTCATCGGCCAGCACGATGCGCGCGCCGCGCACCGGCACGTGGTGATCGGTCTCCTGCACCAGCTGCCCGCCCGGCGCGCTCGCGAAGCCGGGCAGGTGGCCGGCCTCGTACTCCTCGGGCGTGCGCACGTCGAAGCGGTAGAGCGTGCGGCCAGGCGCTTCGAGGGTGGCGAGCGCGTGGAGATCGACCCAACGCACGCCGGCACGCCGTGCCACGTCTTTCGCCGAAGCCCGCGCCGCGGCACGGTTCGCTTCACCTGCTTCGGGCGCCCGGCGCGTGGCGCCGTGGTCGAGCACCTGCCCTGCCAGCTTCCAGCCAATCGTCCCGTTGCGCAGCGCCGCCACCGGATTGGGGATGCCCGCATTCACCAGCGACTGGGTGCCGATGATGCTGCGCGTGCGGCCCGCGCAGTTGACGATCACGCGCGTGGCCGGATCGGGGGCGAGCTCGCGCACGCGCAGCACGAGTTCGGCGCCGGGCACGCTGGTCGCGGTGGGGATGCTCATGGTCTGGTATTCGTCGAAGCGGCGCGCGTCCAGCACCACCACGTCGGCCTTGGCATCGATCAGCGCCTTCACCTCCTCGGCCGCGAGCGAGGGCGTATGGCGCTCATGCTCGACCAGTTCGCCGAAGGCCTTGCTCGGCACGTTGACGTCGCGGAACAGCTCGCCGCCGGCTTGGCGCCAACCCTCGAGTCCGCCTTCAAGCAAATGCACGCGCGTGTAGCCGAGCGCTTGCAGTCGCTCGTCCGCGAGCGGCGCGAGGTCGATGCCCTCGTGCTCGCCATAGACCACGATCAGCGTGTCGCGGCGCGGAATGCGGCGCCAGGCATCGAGCTCGATGCGCGACAGCGGCAGGTTCGCGGCCCACAGCGGATGGGCCTGTGCGAAGGGGTCTTCCTCGCGCACGTCGAGCAAGGCGATCTCGTCGCCCGCAAGCAGGTGGGCGCGCACGGCGACAAAGGACAGCGTGGCAGTCATGGATGGTGAAGTTCGGCGGATCGGTCCCAGAGATTGGGCAGTTGCGTATTCGAGTAGCCGGAGACGAAGGGCTTGCGCCCGCCGCCCGCAGGGTAAGTATGGCGCCGCACCGCACCGATGTTGGCGCCGTAGACATGGATGCTGATCGACACGCGGTCGTCGTAGGCGTTGTGCACGCGGTGCACGTCGCCGATGCGAGGCGACACGGCCTCCACGTCGCCCGGCGCAAGCCACGAGGGCTCGCCCTCGGGGCGCAGCTCGCCATGTCGCTCGCGGTAGGCCTGGCTGTACTCGGCCCCGCGCAGCATGCCGATCAGCCCCCACACCGTGTGGTCGTGCACCGGCGTGGCCTGGCCCGGGCCCCAGACGAAGCTGACGACCGAGAAGCGCTCGGTCGAGTCGGCATGCAGCAGGAACTGCTGGTAGCGCTCGGGGTGCGGCCGGGCATAGGCATCGGGCAGCCAGTCGTCGCGCGCCACCAGCCGGCGCAGCAGCGCACCGCCCTCCTCCAGGATGCGCGGTTCGCCGGGATGCGTATCGAGCAGGCGGCCGAAATCGACCACGAACTCGCGCAGCGGCGCCAGCGCGCTCACGCTGCCGGCTTCCAGACCCGCGTGTCGGTGATGGCCCGCACGTCCACGCGCAGCGGCAGGATGCCGTCGCGCGCCGAGCGGTCGGCCACGGCCTGCAGCGCGACGATGTCGGCCTCGCTGACGGGCCGGCCCGTCACGGCCGCGCGCGCGGTGATGGTGCGCGAGGTCTCCAGCGGCAGCCGCGTGAGTTCCGCATAGACCTTGGCATAGGCCTCGGCGTTGGCCTTGGCCCATTCGCCGGCGCGGCCCAGCCGCTGCAGGAAATCGGCGATGGCCGCGCGCTTGGCGGCGTCGGCCAGCGCCGACTCGCTCGCGGTGATGAAGGCCAGCGCGGTGTTGATGCCGCGGCCGTCGCGCAGGATGCGCCCGCCCTGCTGCAGCGCGATCGCGTAGTAGGGATCGAAGATGGCCCAGGCGTCGATCTGGCGCGAGGCGAAGGCGGCCGCCGCATCGGTCGGCAGCACGAAGCGCAGGTTGGCCTCCTCGCGCTTCACGCCCGCCTCTTCGAGTGCGCCGTAGAGCTGGTACTGCGAGATGCTGCCGCGCGCGGACGACACCACCACGCTCTGGCCGCGCAGGTCGGCCACGCGGCGCAGCGGCGAGTCGGGCTGCACCACGATCCCCAGCGCCTCGGGCTTGCCGACGCGCGTGGCGACGATCTTGAGCGGCGTCCTGCCCACAGCCGCGGCGAGCACCGGCAGGTCGCCCGCGACCGCCGTGTCGACGGCCGCGCTGCGCTGGGCTTCGAACAGCGGCGCGGCGCCCTGGAAGTTGGCCCAGCGGTACTGGAAGGGTGCGCCTTCGAGTGCACGCGAAGCTTCGAACAAGGCACGCAGGCCGCCGGCCTGGTCGCCGAGCACCAGGGTCGTGGGCGCGCTGCCTTGCGCCAGCGCGCTCAGCGGGCCGGCCAGCGAGAGTGCGACGCCCTGCTTGAGCAAGTGACGGCGCGAGCTCATGAACGCACTCCCAGCGCCGCCTTGCCCGCGCCCACCAGGATCGCATCGTTCTGCGGCGTATGGATGCGGCTGCACAGCACGTCGCGGTAGTGGCGCTCCAGCGGGTTCTGCCGCGCCAGGCCGTGGTTGCCGGTGAGCTGCAGCGCCAGCTCGACGGCGCGGATGGCGTTGTTCGTGACCGTGTACTTCAAGAGGCCGCTGTCGGTGGCGGCCGGCGCATGGCCGGCGTCGACCTCGGCCGTGGCCTGATCAAGCAGCACGCGGTTGCTGCGCAGCAGGGCCTCGATCTCGCCCACGTGTTCCTGCACGCGCGGCAGGCTGGCGAGCGAGGCGCCCAGCGAGCTCGGCGCGCGCCGGTTCAGGAAGCCGACGAGCCAGTCGCGCGCGGCACGCGCCGCGGCGTCGTAGAGCGTGCCCAAGAGCACCACCATCCAGGCGTGCTGCGTGGCATGAGCGTCGATGTCGGTCTGGCTGCCGGCATCGGGCGCCCACTCGGCCGGCGCGCGCAGATCGACCGCGTGATCGAGCGGGATCGCGACCTCCTCGAACAGCACCTCGTGGCTGCCCGAGGCGCGCAGGCCCAGGTGGTCCCAGCTGGCCACCACGCGAATGCCGGGCGCGCCGCGCGGCACCAGGAAGAAGCCGGTGCGCGGCGCCGCCTCGTCGTCGGTGCGGGCCCAGACGGCGAGCCACGTCAGCCCCTCGATGCCGGTGGTGTAGAGCTTGTGGCCGTTGATCTTCCACTGGGCGCCTTCGCGCCGCGCCGTGGTGGCGGGCAGGCCGCCGCGTGCCGGCGACCCGAGTACAGGCTCCACGCGCAAGGCATTGATCAGCGCGCCCTCACGCACCGCATCGCGCAGCACGCGCTCGCGCAGGCGGGCCGGCCAGCGGCTGTCGGTGCGGCCGATCGCATGCTGCTGCAGCCAGCTCATGGTGAGGATCAGCGCGGTCGCGGGCTCGCCCCAGGCCACGGCCGCGAGCACGCGGCGCGCCGCCGCCAGCGAGGCGCCGCCGCCGCCATGCGCCTGCGGCGCGACCAGGCCGATCAGCCCCTGCGCCTGCAGCTCGGCGAAGTTCTCGCGCGGGAAGGCGCCGCTCCTATCGTGGTCGGCCGCGGTCTCGGCAAACAGGGCGGACAGGCGGGCCAGCAGCGCGGCGTCCGTTGCGGGGTCGGCCGGCAGGCGGCGCAGGACTTGAGAACTCATGGTGCGGCACCTTAAAGGCCGCGCCGCGTGCGGGGAACGACGAATCCCGCATATCCAAACTCGCATTTCTGCGTTCTCTTCGGCCGCGGCGCGCATTACGGTCACGCCTCCCCAAGGTCCACGAGAAGAGCGCTTTCCATGACATCCATCCTTTCTGCCTGGTCGCGCCGGCAATGGCTGCAAGCCGCCGGCACGGCCGCGGCCTTCGGCGCCGCCGGCCCGTGGGCACAGGCCGCCGCGCCCACCGATCTCTCCGGCCTCACGCTGCGCATCGGCACCTACAAGGGCCTGTGGCGCCCGCTGCTCGAGGCATCGGGCCAGGGCAAGACACCCTACAGGATCGACTGGCGCGAACTCAACAACGGCGTGCTCCACATCGAGGCCATCCAGGGCGATGCGCTGGATCTGGGCTCGGGCAGCGAGATCCCGGCCACCTTCGCGGCGCGCCAGAAGGCCAAGGTGCGCTTCGTCGCCGTGATCCATGAAGACCTGAACAACCAGGCGACGCTGGCGCGCAAGGACGCACCGATCAAGACCATCGCCGACTTCAAGGGCAAGCGCGTCGGCTACGTGCGCGCCACCACCGCGCACTACTACCTGAGCAAACAGCTGGCCGAGGTCGGGCTCAGCTTCAACGACATCCAGCCCATCAACCTGAGTCCGGCGGACGGCCTCTCGGCCTTCGCGCGCGGCGACCTCGATGCCTGGGCCATCTACGGCTACAACGGGCAGCTGGCCCGCACCCAGTACGGCGCGCGCACCATCAAGACCGGCAAGGGCTATCTCTCGGGCAACTTCCCGGTCTATGCCAATCCGCGCGCGGTGGACGAGCCGCTGCGCCATGCCGCCATCACCGACTTCCTGCTGCGGCTGCAGCGCGCCTACGCCTGGGCCAACGGCAACTACCTCGAGTACGCGAAGGCGCAGTCGGCAGAGACGCGGGTGCCGGTGGGCGACCTGATCGAGCTCTTCAACGGCCGCAGCAACGACTACGCGCTGGGCCCGGTCACCAGCGCCGCGGTGCGCAGCCACCAGGAGGTGGCCGACACCTTCCAGAAGCTCGGCGTGCTCGACGGCCCGGCCGAGGTGGCGCCGCTGTGGGACCGCAGCTTCGGCGCCGCCCTCTCGCGCAACAACAACCCGGCCTGACCACTTTTTGCATCGAAGGAAGAAACACCCATGAGCGACAGCATCGAATTCATCGGCATGATCCAGGCCCAGAAGGTCTCGGAAATCCATCCCGCGCGCGGCCCGGCGATCGACCGCGACTACGTGCGCGCCTTCGCGCAGGCGCACGAAGCGGCCGGCTTCGACCGCGTGCTGGTGCCGCACCACTCGACCAGCCCCGACGCCACGCTGACCGTGGCCTATGCGGCCTCGGTCACCGAGCGTATCCACTTCATGCTGGCGCACCGCCCCGGCTTCGTGGCGCCGACGCTGGCGGCGCGCCAGTTCGCCTCGCTCGACCAGTTCAGCGGCGGACGGCTTGGCGTGCACTACATCTCGGGCGGCTCTGACGAAGAGCAGAAGCGCGACGGCGACTGGCTCGACCACGACCAGCGCTATGCGCGCACCGACGAGTACCTCGAGCTGCTGCGCAAGGTGTGGACCAGCGACAAGCCTTTCGACCATGAGGGCGCGCACTACCGCTTCAAGGATGCGTTCTCCGAAGTGAAGCCGGTGCAGACACTGAACGGCCGGCCGCACGTGCCGGTGTATTTCGGCGGCGCCTCGGAAGCCGCGATCCCGGTGGCCGGCAAGCATGCCGACGTCTATGCGCTGTGGGGCGAATCGCTGGCCCAGGCGGCCGAGCTCACGGGCCGCGTGCGCGCCGAGGCCGCGAAGCAGGGGCGCAACGTGCGCTTCTCGGTCTCGTTCCGGCCGATCCTGGCCGAGACCGAAGCCAAGGCCTGGGAGCGCGCCGACAACATCCTGACCGAAACCCGGCGGCTGCGCGTGGTGCAGGGCTTCGGCCGCGGCGGTCCGCAGCAGAGCGAGGGTGCGAAGCGCCTCTTGGCCGCGGCCGAGCATGGCACGCGGCTCGACAAGCGGCTGTGGACCGCGGTCGCGCAGGAGATCGGCGGACGCTCGAACAGCACCGCGCTGGTCGGCACGCCGGAGCAGGTGGCCGATGCGCTACTCGACTATCACGCGCTCGGCGTCACCACCTTCCTGATCCGCGGCTTCGATCCGCTCGAGGACGCGATCGACTACGGCCGCGAATTGATTCCGCGCACGCGCGAACTGGTGGCGCAGCGTGTGGCCGCGCAGCGCAAGGCGGCCTGAGCCATGAGCGCCGTTCTTTCCATCGACCGCCCGGCCGCCAGGTCGCAGCAACTTCAACTCAATCCGAACCCGCAGCAGAAATACTGGTTCGATCCGCCTGCGCAACGCCCCAGCATCGAAGCCGAGCGCCGCCATCGCCAGGAGCGGCTGGCCGGCGCCTTCCGCCTGTTCGCGCGCTTCGGCTTTGCGCAGGGGCTGGCAGGCCACATCACGGCACGCGACCCGCAGCTCACGGACCATTTCTGGGTCAACCCGCTGGGCGTGCACTTCTCGCGCATCAAGGTGTCGGACCTGCTGCTGGTCAATTCGAAGGGCGAGACAGTGATCGGCGAGCGCCCGCTCAACAAGGCGGCCTTCGCGATCCATGCGGCGATCCACGAATACAACCCGAAGATCATCGCGGCCGCGCACACGCATTCGACCTACGGCAAGGCCTGGTCGACGCTGGGCCGCAAGCTGGACACGCTGACGCAGGACAGTTGCGTCTTCCATGACGACCATGCGCTCTTCGACGATTTCACCGGCATGGTGGTCGACGAGAGCGAGGGGCTGCGCATCGCGAAGGCGCTGGGCGATCGCAAGGGCGCGATCCTCAAGAACCACGGCATCCTGACGGCCGGCCCGACCGTCGAGGCCGCGGCCTGGTGGTACATCGCGCTCGACAACGCCTGCCACACGCAGCTCCTGGCCGAGGCCGCCGGCACGCCGCATCCCATCGACGAAGCGGTCGCGCGCCACACGCACGGCCAGATCGGCGGGCCCGAAGGCGCGCTGCATGCCTTCGAAAGCCTCTACGAAGGGCTGGTCGAGGCCGAGCCTGAACTTCTTCTTTGATCCGAGGCCCTTCGCCATGAACACATCCTTTTCGCGCCGCCGCGTGCTGCGCGCCGGCGGCGCCGCTGCCGCCATCGCATCCAGCGGCCTGCTCGCCTCGCGCGCCTGGTCGCAGCCGCGCAAGCTCAGCTTCGCCTGGAACGCCACCGCCTTCTGCCTCTCGCCGGTGGTGGTGGCGCAGGAGCGCGGCTTCTTCGAGAAGAACGGCCTGCAGGTGGACCTGGTCAACTACACCGGCTCCACCGACCAGCTGCTCGAATCGCTCGCCACCGCCAAGGCCGACGCCGCGGTGGGCATGATCCATCGCTGGCTGAAGCCGCTCGAGTCGGGCTTCGACGTCAAGATCGTCGGCAGCTCGCACGGCGGCTGCGTGCGCCTGGTGGGCGTCAAGGAAGCCGGCATCACCGACCTGCAGAAGCTCAAGGGCAAGACCATCGGCGTCTCGGACATCGCGAGCCCGGGCAAGAACTTCTTCTCGATCCTGCTGAAGAAGAACGGCATCGATGCGGACCGCGATGTGACCTGGCGCCAGTACCCGGCCGACCTGCTCGACATCGCGGTCAACAAGGGCGAGATCCAGGCGATCGCCGACGGCGACCCGACGCTCTACCTGATCGAGAAGCGCAACAAGGACCGCTACGTCCAGCTGGCCTCCAACCTCTCGGGCGAATACAAGGACAAGGTCTGCTGCATCGTCGGCGCGCGCGGCGAGCTGGTGCGCAAGGAGAAGCCGGTGGTCGCGGCATTGGTGCGTGCGATCGTGCAGGCCTCGGACTTCGTGGCCGAGAACCCGAACGAGTCGGCCAAGCTCTTCGCCAAGTACTCGCCCAAGGTGCCGCTCGAGGATCTGCAGGCGTTGCTGGGGACGCTGACGCACGGGCACCACCCCGTGGGCAAAAGCCTGCGCGACGAGGTCGAGTTCTATGCGCGCGACTTCCGCTCGGTCGGCGTGCTGAAGCAGAACACCGATCCGGCGCGGCTCGCGAACCACGTGTCGGTGGATGTGCTCGCATGACCACGGCCGAGCAGGTACTGGACGCGCCGCCGGCGCAGCCGCGTGCGTTGCGCGAACCGGTACTCGCCGGCGTTTGGCGCATCGGCACCGTCGCGGCGGCCGCGTGGCTCGCGCTCGGTGCAGTCACGCTGATCTGGCCCAACAAGGAGGTCGGCTTCAGCGACTGGAATTTCACCACCGAATTCGGCGGCGCCGCGATCGCGGTGGCGCTGCTGCTGCTCGCGATCGCGCTGCTCGGCGCGCGCGCCGGCCGCATCGGACGCGTGCTTCGCCCGGCCGGCCAGTGGCTGGTCGCGGCCCCGCTGCTGCTCGCGCTGTGGGAGGTGGCGACCGCCAAGCTGGGCCTGCTGCCACCGCCCTTCTTCGCCCCGCCGCAAAGCCTGATCGACGTCGCCTACGAGGACTGGCGCCGGCTCGGCCTCTCGACCGCGCATTCGGCGCGCCTGCTGGCGCACGGCTTCGTGCTCGGCGCGGGGGTCGGCTTCGCGACCGGCGTCTGGATCGGCTGGTCGCGCATCGCCGGCTACTGGGTGCATCCGCTGCTGCGCTTTCTCGGGCCGGTGCCGGCCTCGGCGCTGCTGCCGCTGGCCTTCTTCTTCGCGCCCTCGAGCTATGCGGCCGCGGTGTTCCTGATCGGGCTCGCGACCTTCTTCCCGGTGGCGGTGCTGAGCTGGTCGGGCGTGGCCTCGGTCAACAAGAACTACTACGACGTGGCGCGCACGCTGGGCGCGCCCGAATGGTTCCTGGTGCTGCGCGTGGCGGTGCCGGCTGCCCTGCCGCAGGTCTTCGTCGGCCTCTTCATGGGGCTCGGCGCTTCGTTCTCGGTGCTGGTCACGGCCGAGATGATGGGCGTGAAGGCCGGCCTCGGCTGGTACCTGCAGTGGGCCCAGGGCTGGGCCGCCTACGCCAACATGTATGCGGCGCTGCTGGTGATGGCGGTGCTGTGCTCGGGCCTCATCACGCTGCTGTTCGCGGTGCGCGACCGCGCGCTCTCGTGGCAGAAGGGGACGGTCAAGTGGTAGCCGCAGCGACGACAACCGCCGGCGCACGCATCGAGGTGCGCAACGTCGGCCACTGGTTCCAGCTGTCGGCCGGCGTGCTGCAGGTGCTAGACGGCATCGACCTCACGGTGCAGCCGGGCGAGTTCGTCGCGCTGCTGGGGCCCAGCGGCTGCGGCAAGTCGACGCTGCTGCGGCTGGTGGCCGGGCTGGAGCCAGCCACCACCGGCAGCATCACGCAGGACGGCGAGCGCATCGCGCGACCCGGTCCCTCGCGCATCGTGGTGTTCCAAGACCCGACGCTCTATCCGTGGCGCAACGTGTGGGACAACGTGGCGCTCGGGCTGCAGGCGCGCGGCCTGCTGAAGACGCAGCGTTCGCGCGTCGACGATGCGCTCAGGCTCGTGGGCCTTGCCGACTTCGCGAAGAGCTTTCCCCATCAGCTCTCGGGGGGCATGGCGCAACGCGTCGCGCTGGCGCGGGCGCTGGTCAACGATCCGCAGCTGCTGGTGCTCGACGAGCCGCTGGGCAAGCTCGACTCGCTGACGCGCATCGCGATGCAGAGCGAGCTGGTCAACCTGTGGCAGCGGACGGGCTTCTCGGCGCTGCTGGTCACGCACGACGTCGAAGAGGCGTTGTTCCTCGCCAATCGGGTGATCGTGCTGAGCGACCGGCCGGCGCGCATCACGGCGCAGCTCGAAGTCGACCTGCCCTACCCGCGTCATCGCGGCCATCCGAGGCTGACCGAACTCCGGCACGAAGCACTGCGTCATCTAGGTTTGGATGCGACCTGGTAGATCCCGATGACACCGCTGGCCGAGGCCGATGGGCTCAACGCGCTGATCGGTTTTCTGCAGGCTGCGCAACTCGGCCTGCTGCGGCTGCTCGCGTGGCTCGGACTCGCGGGCACCAGCCATGGCCAGCCGGCTTGGCCATGGGCGTTGCGCCTGTCGGGCGAGAACCTGTTGATCGATCTCGGCCAGGCACGGCGGCTCGCGCTCACGCTGCTGGTGCTCGCGGCTGCGCTGCTTGCCTTGTTGCTCGCGCTGGTCTGGCGCCGGCGGCGGATCGTGCTCGTCGCGATGGTTCCGCTGCTGCTGGCCGTCGCACCCTGGCCCGAGGCCCATGTGGTGCTGGTGCCGGCCTATCCCGCGAGCTTCCATCGCTCGCCCACCGGCTTCAGCGCGGCCTCCATCGCGCAGGGACGCGCGCTCTATGCGCAGCACTGCATCGGCTGCCATGGCGCGGACGGCCGCGGCCAGGGTCCGCTGGCAGCCGCACAGCCCGTGTGGCCGCCGAACCTCAGCGGCCCGCTCCTGTGGCGGCGCGCCGATGGCGACCTGCTGTGGCGCGTGCTCCACGGCATGCAGGACAGGCGCGGCGCGCCCACCATGCCGGCCTTCGACGGGCTGTTCGGTGCGCGCGAGGCCTGGGCGCTGATCGATTTCATGAAGGCCCAGGGCGCGGGACAGAGCCTGCGCGCGACCGGCCTCTGGGCCCAGCCCATCGGTCTGCCCGATGTCGCGGTGCGCTGCGAAGGCCGCACACCGCGCACGCTCGCGAGCTGGCGCGGCCAGCGCCTGCGCATCGTGGCTTCGGCCGCGGCGGCGCCTTTGCTCGAAGACCCGCGGTTGGTGACCGTGCTGTTGCGACCTCCGGGCGACACCTCCTCGCAGTCCGGCATCGACTGCATCGCCGACCCAAATGCCTGGGACGCCTTTGCACTGGTCGCAGGCACGGAACAACTGGCCGGCACGCAACTGCTGGCGGACCGCGGCGGCTGGCTGCGCGCCCGCAGCGCGCCGGGCCAGGCCGGCTGGTCGGAGGACGACCTGCTGTGCCGCACCGAGGCGGTGCCGCATGACGCGCAAGACGCTTCGCTCACCGACGGCCTCGGCGCCCTGATCGCGCGCATGGACGCCGAGCCGGTGCGCTTCGTCAAGGGCGGCTTCGTGCACTGAGCCCGCCCTCTTTCATCACATTCAAGGAGTCTTCTTCATGACCCAAGCATCCCGCCGTCGCTTCATCACCCACACGCTCGCCGGCGCCACCAGCCTCGCGCTGCCGGCCCCCGCGCTGCATGCGCAATCGCGCCCCGTGCTCAAGGCCGGCGACCAGAAAGGCGGCCTGCGCGCGCTGCTCGAAGCGGCCGGCAGCCTCGAAGGCCTGAGCTACGACATCCAGTGGTCCGAGTTCCCGGCCGCCGCGCCGCTGGCCGAAGCGCTCAATGCAGAAGCCGTGGACTCGGGGCCGATCGGCGATGCGCCGCTGATCTTCGCGCTCGCGGCCGGCACGCGCGTCAAGGCGATCGGCGCCAACCGTTCCGATGCCTACGGCACGGCCGTGCTGGTGCGGCCCGACTCGCAGCTGAAGACCGCCGCCGACCTCAAGGGCAAGAGCATCGCGACCAACCGCGGCTCGATCGGCCACTACATCACGCTGAAGGCCATCACGACGGCCGGCCTCAAGCCGGAGGACGTGAACCTGCGCTTCCTCGCCCCGGCCGATGCCAAGCTCGCGCTGACGCAAGGCTCGGTCGACGCCTGGGCCACCTGGGAGCCCTACACCGCGCTGGCCGAAACCAGCGGGCATGCGCGGGTGCTGGCGAGCGGCCGCGGCCTGCTGCCGGGCCTGAGCTACCTGGCCGCCACCGATGCAGCGATCGCCGCCAAGCGGCCGGTGCTGCAGGACTTCCTGCAGCGCGTGGTGCGCGCGCAGCGCTGGTCGTACCGCAATGTCGATGCCTTCTCGGCCACGCTGGCACGCATCATCGGCATCCCGGCCGACGCCGCGAAGCTGCAGTTCGAGCGTCGCCAGCAGAAATGGGTGGCCATCGATGCGCGGGTGATTGCCGACCAGCAGGGCACCGCCGATTTCTACAGCCAGGTCGGGCTCATCAAGCAGCCGCTGGATGTACGTTCCACCTTCGACCTGTCCTTCTCTGCGAACGGTTAGATGAGTTGATTATTTGGAATCAACGAATCGGTCGTTCCCAGATCCGAGGCCCCTGCGGACAATGGCGCGCCACGCCCTTTGCGGCGCCGTTCTCCGTTCGAGCCCTATGAATTTCCAACAACTGCGCTCGGTGCGCGAAGCCGTGCGCTGCGGCTTCAACCTCACCGAAGTCGCTCACACGCTCCACACCTCCCAGCCCGGCGTGAGCCGGCAGATCCGCGAACTCGAGGAAGAGCTCGGCATCGAGCTCTTCGTGCGCGCCGGCAAGCGCCTGACCGGCCTGACCGAACCCGGCGGCCATGTGCTGCCGATCATCGAGCGCATGCTGATGGAGAGCAGCAACCTGCGGCATGCGGGGCAGGAATTCGTCGCGCGGCAAAGCGGCCTGCTCTCCATCGCTGCCACGCATTCGCAGGCGCGCTATGCGCTGCCGGTGGCGGTGCAGGAGTTCCGCAGCCACTTCCCCGACGTCAAGCTCCATCTGCACCAGGGCTCGCCCAAGCAGATCGCGCAAATGCTGATCGACGGCGAGGCGGACGTCGGCATCGCGACCGAGGCGCTGGGCGACTATCCACAGCTCGTGGCCCTGCCCTGCTACCGCTGGACGCATTCGGTGATCGTGCCGCCGGGGCATGCGCTGCTCGATGCAGCGCTCACGCTGGAGGCGCTGGCCCGTTATCCGCTGATCACCTACGACACCGGCTTCACCGGCCGCACGAAGATCGACGACGCTTTCGAGGAACAGGGCCTCGCGCCCGGCATCGTGCTGACCGCGATGGACGCCGACGTGATCAAGACCTATGTGCAGCTCGGCATGGGCGTGGGCATCGTCGCCGGCATTGCCTACGAGGCCGAGCGCGACACGCAGCTGCGCGCGCTGGATGCCGGCCCGCTGTTCGGCATCAACCTCACCAAGCTCGCGGTGCGGCGCGGCAGCTACCTGCGCGGCTATGTGCATGCCTTCATCGAATCCTTTGCGCCGACGCTGACGCGCGAGGTGGTGGAGCAGGCGCTGGCTTCGGATTCGCCGGTGCTCGACGAAGCCTAGGACCGTGCGGAAGGGCCGAAGGGCGGGTACGCTTGGGCGCCCTTCATGCCACCACCGCCCGAATCCGCCCCCCTGCCCGCCACCGGCCTGCTGCTGACCGGCGGCGGCGCCCGCGCCGCCTACCAGGTCGGCGTGCTCGAAGCCATTGCCGACCTGCGGCTCGCTGCGGGTGCGGGGACGCAGGGCAATCCCTTCGCCGTGATCACCGGCACCTCGGCCGGCGCCATCAACGCCGCGGCGCTGGCCTGCGGCAGCGACGACTTCGACGCCACCGTGCGGCGCATCGCCGACGTGTGGCAGGGCTTTCGCACCGAGCAGGTGTACCGCGCCGATTCGCTGGCCATGCTCGATGCCGGCGCGCGCTGGCGCCTGCTGCTGGGCGTGGGCCAGTTGCTGCGCAAGTGGCTGCGCCTCGCGCCGCGCTCGCTGCTGGACAACGCGCCGCTGGCCGAGCTGCTCGAGCGCATGGTGCCGCTCGAGCGCCTGCCGCAACTGATGCGCGACGGCCACCTGCAGGCACTGGCCGTGACCGCGTCGAGCTACAGCTCGGGCGAGCACGTCACCTTCTTCGACGCGGCCGCACCGATGGAACCCTGGGTGCGCTCGCAGCGCATCGCGGTGCCGGTGCGCATCACGCACGCGCATCTGCTGGCCTCCTCGGCCATTCCCTTCGTATTCCCGTCCACCGGCCTGGACCTGGGCGGCCATACCGAGTACTTCGGCGACGGCTCGATGCGCCAGTCGGCGCCGATCGCGGCCGCCATCCACCTGGGCGCGCAGCGCATCCTCGCCGTGGGCGCCGGCCGCATGAGCGAGCCGCGCGAAGCACCCGCACCCAACACCTTCACCGGCTATCCGACCATGGCGCAGATCGCGGGCCATGCACTGTCGAGCATCTTCCTTGATGCGCTGGCGGTCGACGTCGAGCGCCTGCGGCGCATCAACCAGACGCTCGCGCTGATCCCGCCCGATGCGCGGCAGAGCACGAGCCTGCGGCCGGTCGAGCTGCTGCTGATCTCGCCCTCGGAGCGCATCGACGCAATCGCCGCGCGCCATGTGGGCGCCTTGCCCGGCGCGGTGCGCCGCCTGTTCGGCGGCCGCGACGCGCTCTCGGGCCACAACGAGGTCAAGGGTGCGGCGCTCGCGAGCTACCTGCTCTTCGATCAGGGCTTCACGCGCGAGCTGATGGCGCTCGGGCGGGCCGATACGCTGAAGCAGCGCAACGAAGTGCGTCGCTTCTTCGGCTGGGCGCCGGCCTGATCAGCCGTCGTTGGCGATGCCGAGCTCGGAGCAGATCCGCGCCGTCAGGGTCTTGAGCGCGGCAACCTCCGCCTCGAGCCGCGCCACGTTGAGTTTCAGCGCCGCCACTTCACCGAGCGAGGCATCCTGAGGACCGCTCGCGGTGCGGGTCTCCGGCGTGCTCTCGGGCGGCTCGCCGGCGAGCAGATGGGCCCAGCGGCTCTCGCGTGCTCCGGGCAGGCGCGACATCTTCAGCACCAGCGCGCCGGCCGGCCGGGCCGCGAGCTCGTCGAGGAAAGCCTCGACCGAGGAGATGTCGGCGAAGTTGTGCATGCGCTCGCAGGCGATGCGCAGCTCGCCGGCGGTCTGCGGGCCGCGCAGCATCAGCACCGTCAGCAGGATGGCCGACTGCGAGGGCACGCGCAGCACCCGCTCGATGTTGTGCTCGTAGCGCGAAACGCGCCCGCCGCTCGTCTCCATCACCAGGCTGTAGCCCTTGAGGCTGTCGAGCGCAGCCTGCACGTCGGTGTCCGAGGCCTCCATCAGCGGATTGCGGCTGGTCTTCTGGTTGCAGCCGGCCACCAGCGCATTCAAGGTCAGCGGATAGCTGTCGGGCACGGTGCGCTGCTTCTCGGCCAGCACGCCGAGCACGCGGGTTTCGATCAGGGACAGGGTGGGGAGGGTCGGAGTCATGACCGAGTCAACTCGCGGAGCTGGGACGCCGCTTGCGCGCGGCGGCGCGCGGCGAGGGAGTGGTGCGTTCGGGCTGCTCTGCCAGGCGGCCCGTGACGTACTTGTGAAGCACGCTGGCAATCAAGGTTTGATAGGGCATGCCTTCTTCGAGGGCCTTGACCTGGATGTCGTTCAAGTCGCCGGAGGAAAGGCGGATATTGACGCGCCGATCCTTGATGGCGGTGGCCCGCGCCACCGCCTTGAACTTGGCAAGCTCGCTCTTGGTGGCGACCGACGTGAGTTTTCCCTTGTCGTAGGCGCTGGAAATTTCGCTTTCGTTGTCGTCAATGTTCTGCATCTGATTCACCCGTATTCAAATAGTCGCGTGTCGCTTTGCGGCTCGGGATGACGGTCTTCAAGAAGAAATAGTCTTCCTCTTCGACAAACGGCACCAAATACGCATAGCCGTCATAAGCCACGACGAGTACTCGCCGCCTCGGATATTTCACCTGATCGGGGTGGGCCAGGATATCCAGCAAGCCGCCCGATTCGATAGCGACAACAACGCTCTCGAAAGAGACTCCTCGATCTGCCCTGAGCATGTCGTTTTTCTCCGGGCTCCACCGAAAAGACTTCATGCCGGCATCCTAACCTGCTGTGTGCCTTTTGTCACCACACCGCACCCACGGTTGGTTTGCTAGGCGGCTCAGCAATGCTTCTCGACCAGCCGCACGACCGTGTTCCAGGCCCGCGTGCTCGCCGGTGCGCCCAGCAGCTTTTCGAGGAAGGCGTTCGGGCTGCCCGGCGTGTTGCCGACCACGCGGCTGATGCTGAAGGCCTCGCCCTCGGTGGCGTGAAGGACTTCGACGTCCTGGCGCTTCGAGACCAGCGGCAGCGCGGGCAGCGCCCCGCGCCTGGCGCCGAGGAAGGACACGCAGACTTCGTAGACGCTGCCGCGATCGACGGCTGCGAAGGGATCGAGAGCCACGAGCTCGGCCAGGCGGTCCACGCTGCGCAGGAAGGCCGGCTCGCGCAATCCGCACTCGGCCGCAAGCGCTTCGCAGGCCTGCGCCAGCACCTTGCGCGCCTCGGTCTTGTTTCGCGCTTCGAAGACCAGCGTGCCGTTGGTGAGGAAGGAGGAAGCCGACCCGGCACCAGCCGCCAGGAAGGCGGCCTCGAACTGCGCCCGGGTCGGGCAGTTCGGCCGGCCCAGGTTGAGATTGCGGAAGAAGACGGCGTGCTTCATGTCCCGCGGAATCTATCAGTCGCGCCCGGCGCCTAAAATGCCCCTCCCGCCGGCTCCTCCGTTCCCCCAGAAAGCGCCTCCCCGATGTCCCAGCGCAAGCTTTTCGTCACCACCGCCCTGCCGTATGCCAACGGCAAGTTCCACGTCGGCCACATCATGGAATACATCCAGGCCGACATCTGGGTGCGGTTCCAGCGCATGCAGGGCCACATGGTGCACTTCGTGGGCGCCGACGACGCGCATGGCGCGCCGATCATGATCGCGGCCGAAAAGGCCGGCAAGACGCCGCAGGAATTCGTCGGCGAGATCGCCGCGGGCCGCAAGGAATACCTCGACGGCTTCCACATCCGCTTCGACAACTGGCACTCGACCGACAGCGCCGAGAACACCGAGCTGGCGCAGGGCATCTACAGGAAGCTCAAGGCGGGCGGCATGATCGCCACGCGCACCATCGAGCAGTTCTACGACCCGGTGAAGGGCATGTTCCTGCCCGATCGCTACATCAAGGGCGAATGCCCGGTGTGCCACGCCAAGGACCAGTACGGCGACGCCTGCGAGGTCTGCAGCAGCGTCTATGCACCGACCGAGCTGATCAACCCCTATTCGACGCTCACCGGCGCAACGCCCGAGCTGCGCAGCTCCGAGCACTTCTTCTTCAAGCTCTCCGACCCGAAGGTGGTCGACTTCCTGAAGACGTGGACGCAGGACGGCAAGCTGCAGCCCGAGATGGCGAAGAAGGCCAGCGAGTGGTTCGAGGCCGGCATGGCCGACTGGGACATCTCGCGCGAGGCGCCCTACTTCGGCATCGAGATTCCCGATGCGCCGGGCAAGTACTTCTACGTCTGGCTCGATGCGCCCGTGGGCTACCTCGCGAGCCTGAAGAACCACTTCGACAAGGGCCAGGCCGCCGCCCACTGGCACGAGGCTTCGCGCACATCGCAAAGCTTCGACGAATTCGTCGCCGATCCGGCGGTGGAGCAGGTGCACTTCATCGGCAAGGACATCGTCTACTTCCACACGCTCTTCTGGCCCGCGATGCTGCAGTTCAGCGGCCGCAAGACGCCGAGCCAGGTCAACGTGCACGGCTTCATCACGGTCTCGGGCGAGAAGATGAGCAAGAGCCGCGGCACCGGCATCGACCCGCTCAAGTACCTCTCGATCGGCATGAACCCCGAATGGCTGCGCTACTACATCGCGGCCAAGCTCAACGCCAAGGTGGAAGACGTCGACTTCAATCCCGACGACTTCATCGCACGCGTGAACGCCGACCTGATCGGCAAGTACATCAACATCGCCAGCCGTGCGGCCGGCTTCGTCGCCAAGCGCTTCGGCGGCCATCTGGGGCAGGTCAGCAGCGACGGCCTGCATGTGCTGGAGGTGCTGCGCCTCGAAGCGGAGAACATCCGCGCCCTCTACGACAGCCGCGACTTCGCACGCGCGCTGCGCGAGATCATGGCGCTGGCCGACCATGTGAACGCGTACGTCGACGCCAACAAGCCGTGGGAGCTCGCGAAGCAGGCAGGCCAGGAGGCGCGGCTGCACGACGTGTGCTCGGCCTGCATCGAGGCCTTCCGCCTGCTGACGCTCTACCTCAAGCCCGTCTTGCCGACGCTCGCAAGCAAGGTCGAAGAATTCCTGAAGATCGATCCGCTGGCGTGGAGCGACGTTCATGCACCCTTGCCTTCAGGCCACCCGATCGGCGAATACAAGCACCTGATGCAGCGCGTCGACGCCAAGCAGCTCGACCAGCTGTTCGAGCCGCCCGAGCCGGCCCCGGAAGCCGCTCCCGCCACCGCCCTCCCCGGCGGCGAAGGCATCGCCCCGACCATCACCATCGACGACTTCGCAAAGATCGACCTGCGCATCGCGAAGATCGTGGCCTGCCAGAAGGTCGAAGGCTCGACCAAGCTGCTGCACCTGACGCTCGATGCCGGCGAGGGCAAGACCCGCAACGTCTTCTCCGGCATCGCCTCGGCCTACGAGCCCGAGCAGCTGGTCGGCAAGCTCACGGTGCTGGTCGCCAACCTGGCGCCGCGCAAGATGAAGTTCGGCATCTCCGAAGGCATGGTGCTGGCCGCCAGCCATGCCGACGAGAAGGCCCAGCCCGGCATCTACGTGCTCGAGCCGACGAGTGGCGCAACGCCCGGCATGCGGGTACGCTAGCGCCGCTCATGAACCGCTGCGCCCTCATCGCCGCTCTGACCCTGGCCCTCGGCCTGCCGCTTGGCGGCTGCGCGGTGGTCACGGTCGCCAGCACGGTGGTGAGCGTGGGCGCCGGCGCGGTCGGCCTGGCGGCCGATGCCGCGATCGGCACCGCCCGCATCACGGGCAAGGCAGTAGGCGCCGCGGCCGATGCCGTGCTGCCCGACAGCGAAGACCGTTGAGCGAAAAAGGCGCATCCACAATAGCGTCATGACCTCGCCATTGAAGCTTGCGCCCTTCCGCCCCCGACTGATCGACGCGCTGGCCGGCTACGACAGGGAACGCTTCTTCAAGGACCTCGGCGCCGGCGCCACGGTGGGCATCGTGGCGCTGCCGCTCGCAATGGCTTTCGCGATCGCCTCCGGCCTCAAGCCCGAGGCCGGCATCTGGACCGCGATCATCGCCGGCTTCCTGATCTCGGCCCTGGGCGGCTCGGCGGTGCAGATCGGCGGGCCGGCCGGCGCCTTCATCGTGATCGTCTACGGCATCGTCGAGCGCTACGGCGTGGCGAACCTGTTGATCGCCACCGCTTGCGCGGGCCTGCTGCTGCTGCTGATGGGGCTGTTCCGGCTCGGCAACCTGATCCGCTACGTGCCGGTGTCGATCGTGATCGGCTTCACCAACGGCATCGCGGCGCTGATCCTGATCTCGCAGCTCAAGGACTGGCTCGGCCTCTCGATCGCCAAGATGCCGGCCGACATGTTCTCCCAGCTGCACACGCTGGCCAAGAACCTCGGCAGCTTCAATCCCTACGCCTTCGGGCTCGGCCTGGTCTGCCTCATCGGCCTGTTCGCCTGGCCGAAGCTCCTGCACGACAAGACGCGCTTCGGCTACGCGGTGCACCTGGTGCTGGGCCGCATGACCGAGCTGCGCGCCGTGCGCGCCGGCTCGCGCATGCCGGGGCCGATCGTCGCGCTGGTCACGCTGACGCTGGTGTCCTGGGGCTTCAGCCTGCCGGTGGAGACCATCGGCACGCGCTTCGGCGGCATTCCCGAGGGCGCGCCGGGCTTCGCACTGCCCGATTTCTCGTGGGAAACCGTCAAGCAGTTGGTGACGCCCACGATCACCATCGCGCTGCTCGGCGCGATCGAGTCGCTGCTGTGCGCGCGCGTGGCCGACCAGGCCAGCGGCCAGCCGCGCCACGATCCCAACCAGGAACTGATGGCGCAGGGCATCGCCAACCTGGTCACGCCTTTCTTCGGCGGCATGCCGGCCACCGGCACCATCGCGCGCACCGTGACCAACGTGCGCGCCGGCGCCAGCTCGCCCATCGCCGGCATCGTGCACGCGCTCACGCTGCTGGTGGTGGTGCTGGTGGCAGCGCCGCTCGCGCAGCACGTGCCGCTGGCGGTGCTGGCCGGCATCCTGGTCTTCGTGGCCTGGAACATGGGCGAATGGCACGAGTTCTCCCCCTACATGCTGCGCCGCTTCAGCCAGCATTACCGGTTCCTGATGCTCGGCACCTTCTTCCTCACCGTGGTGTTCGACCTCACGGTGGCGGTGCAGGCGGGCATCGTGCTGGCCTGTGCCTTGTTCATCCGGCGCATGAGCACGCTGTTCAGCATCGAGATGGTGTCGCTGCAGCCGCCGGTGCTGACCTTCAGGCTCTACGGTGCGCTGTTCTTCGGCGCCGCAGCCAAGCTGGACCCGACCGTGCAGGCCGTCGAGCGGGCCCCGCGCGGCATGACGGTGGTGCTCGATGCGATGCAGCTGATTTCGCTCGACGCCACCGGCCTGGACGCGCTGCGCCAGCTGCACAAGGCGGTGCTGGCGCGCGACGGCGTGCTGCGCATCGAGTCGCTGCAGCCGCAACCGCTCGAAGTGATCGTGCGCTCGGGCTTCGCGGACGAGATCACCTCGGGCGCGCCGGGCCAGGCCGCGCACTAGTTCGAATTGGCTTCGGTGCTGCGGTCGGGCGAAGAACCGGTGCGCACCACGCGCTGGTCGTCATTGAGCGTGGCGACGAACACCATCGGCGAATTCGGCGGCTGGAGCCAGCGCCATTCCCAGGCGGTCTCGTTCTTGAGCGGGTACGGCGTGCGCCTGGCCGGCTTGCCCAGCAGGTTGCGCAGATCTTCCATCGCCATGCCGGGCTGCACCCGGGCGAAGTTCTCGGGCGTGAGCACCTGGCGCAGCGCGCTCATCTTGCCGTCGGGGCCGATAGTGATCATGTAGTTCTTCTGGCCCTGGGGCTGGCGGTTGTACTCGAAGACACGGCCGCCCGGCGCGTCCCAGATGTTTTCCGGCTGGCCGAAGCGGGTCCGCACATCGGCCTCGGTCGAGACGCCTTCTTCAAGCTCACTGATGCGCTGTCGATCGCAGCCCCCCAGGCACAGCACCGCCGCCAAAGCGGCAAAGTGGGCAAGCCTGGAGGTGAGCCTCATTTATTGTGCGAAGCAATACATCAAGCCGCCGCCGCCGGTTGACTTGAGAGCGTCCAGGCTGCAGCCGCGGGTGGGGTGCGAGGAGTTCCAGGACTTCGCGGGCGCACTGTCGTCCAGCCCCCTGCGGTCGTGGTGACCCACGATGGCCGAGCCCTCGCCACCCTTGGTCCAGTTGCCGCAGGTGTTGTCCTTGCCGTCGCTCACGGCACGGCCGTCGGGCGAGGAGCCGGTCAGGATGTCGTGCAGGGTGACCGCGTCGCCGCTTCCGCTGATGGTTTCGCCCTTTTCGGTCAGCGCCGTCTGCTTGTTGAGCTTGTTGTCGGGACCGTGCAGCCCGTCGACATTGCTGGCGATCAACTCGCCCTTGGCGTTGAGCCACGGGCCGCTGCCGATCCGGTCGCGCGCATTCACCGCCGGGCTGCCGGCCAAGGCGCTGTTGCTCAGGTAGGCGCGCCAGGTCCGGCCGCCGGCGCCCGCGCTCGCCGCCAGGCTCTGGCAGTAGCGGTCGGCGCCCGCGAGGCCGCCGAAGTCGGCGCCCTTGCCGGGGTTCGTGCTGGTCAGGAAGAAGCTCATCTTGCTTTGCGGCGTACCGGTCATGCCGCTGCAGGCCGCCAGTGCAATGGCCGTCGCGGCCATCGAAGCGAGGTACAGCGAAAGTCGGCGCATGAGCAGTCTCCTTGTGGTGTTTGGGAGCCGCCACGCTAGCGCATGGCGACCCCTCCAACAATGAGGAATCCACCGGTGCCGGATGGCCGGGATTGAGCCCCGGTAAAATTCGCCGCAAAGGTCCAAACCCCCATGTCCATCTTCGCCCGCCCTCACTACACCTCCGAGATCACGAACTTCATCGAAGAGATGAAGGAAAAGAAGCCGACGCTCGAAGCCGAACAGCGCGCCGGCCGCGCACTCCTGTGGGACAAGCACCTCGACCGCGACGCGCTCGAGGAGTACGGCCAGGCCAATGTGCCGCAGCAGCCCTACGTCTACCAGACGCGCGTGAAGTAACAAGTGCCCATCCGGCCTGTAGCGCACTCCCGGGCCACCATGGCGGGCGACGATGCCCGTGCCCTGGAGGCAGAGGACGTCGTCGACGACGACGCGCCGCCGATCGCGGCCATGCCCGAGGTGATCGACCAGGTCGCGCTCGCGCGGCTCTACGGCGAGCCGCTGTTCGCGCTGCCCAACGACCTCTACATCCCGCCCGAGGCGCTGCAGGTCTTCCTCGAAGCCTTCGAAGGGCCGCTGGACCTGCTGCTCTACCTGATCCGCAAGCAGAACTTCAACATCCTCGACATCCCGATGGCAGGACTGACGCGGCAGTACCTGACCTATGTGGACCAGGTGCGCCAGACCAACCTCGAGCTCGCGGCCGAGTACCTGCTGATGGCCGCGATGCTGATCGAGATCAAGTCGCGCATGCTGCTGCCACCCAAGAAGACGGCCGAGGGCGAGGAGGTCGAGGACCCGCGCGCGGAACTGGTGCGCCGCCTGCTCGAGTACGAGCAGGCCAAGCTGCAGGCCGCTTCGATCAGCGCGATGCCGCAGGCCGGGCGCGATTTCTGGAAGGCGCAGGTCTACATCGAGCAGTCGCTCAAGCCGCGCTTTCCCGACGTGAACGTGGTCGACCTGCGCGAGGCCTGGGCCGACATCCTGAAGCGCGCCAAGCTCGTGCAGCACCACAAGATCTCGCGCGAGGAGCTCAGCGTGCGCGAGCACATGAGCATCGTGCTGCGCCACCTGCAGGGGCGGCAGTTCGTCGAGTTCGAGAAGCTGTTCGACGTCACGCGCGGCGTGCCGGTGCTGATCGTCACCTTCATCGCGATGCTCGAACTCGCGAAGGAAACGCTGATCGACATCACGCAGGCCGAGGCCTTCGCGCCGATCTACGTGCGGCTGGCCTACGCCCCGGCATGATGTTGCTCTATTCAGCGCGCCGGCCGGCCGTTGCCCGACGCGTGGTCATCAATTCGAGGCCGGCGAAGCCAGGCCCATTCGGGAGACACCGCGGAACCGGCTTCGCCGGGCCGCTGGTGGCGCCCCCGGTGAGGGCGGTGGCGGCCACACGAAGTGGGCAAGCCTGGGGGTGAGCGATATATGCATGAGTTCGACGTCCTCATCGTCGGCAGCGGTCTGGCCGGCCTCAGTGCCGCGCTGCACCTGGCGCCCACGCACCGCGTGGCCGTGCTCACCAAGCGCGCGCTGAACGACGGTTCCAGCCAGTGGGCGCAGGGCGGGATCGCGGCGGTGCTGGGCGAAGACGACAGCCTGCAGTCCCACGTGGACGACACGCTGGTCGCCGGCGCCGGGCTCTGCGACCTGGCCGCCACCCGCTTCGTGGTCGAGCACGCGCCCGAGGCCATCGCCTGGCTGCGCGAACTCGGCGTGCCCTTCTCGCTCGAGAACGGCGAACTGCACCTGACGCGCGAAGGCGGCCACAGCCAGCGCCGCATCGTGCACGTGACCGACGCCACCGGCGCCGCAGTGCAGCGCACGTTGATCGAGGTCGTGCGCCGCACGCCCGGCATCACACTGTTCGAAGAACACACGCTGGTCGACGTCATCACGGGCCGCAAGCTCGGACTGGCCGACCCGGCCTGCCTGGGCCTCTATGCGCTGAACGCAGCGACCGACGAGGTGGTCACCTTCCGCGCACCCCACACCATCCTGGCCACCGGCGGCGCCGGCAAGGTCTATCTCTACACCACCAACCCCGACACGGCCACCGGCGACGGCATCGCCGCGGCCTGGCGCGCGGGCTGCCAGGTGGCGAACATGGAGTTCATCCAGTTCCACCCAACCTGCCTCTACCACCCGCATGCCAAGTCCTTCCTCATCAGCGAGGCGGTGCGCGGCGAGGGCGGACTGCTCAAGCTGCCCGACGGGACCCGCTTCATGCCTGCGCACGATGCGCGCGCCGAGCTGGCGCCGCGCGACGTGGTGGCGCGCGCCATCGACTTCGAGATGAAGAAGCACGGGCTGGACTGCGTGCACCTGGACATCTCGCACCAGAGCCCGGCCTTCCTGCAGGAACACTTTCCCAACATCCTCGCGCGCTGCGCCGAACTGGGCATCGACATCACGCGCGAGCCCATTCCCGTGGTGCCGGCCGCGCACTACACCTGCGGCGGCGTGCTGAGCGACCTCGCCGGCCGCACCGACGTGCCGGGCCTCTACGCCATCGGCGAGACCGCCTGCACCGGCCTGCACGGCGCCAACCGCCTGGCCAGCAACTCATTGGTCGAATGCATGGTGTTCGCACGCGCGGCCGCACAGGCCATCGCGGAGGCGCCGGCGCACGCCGGCGCCGAGCTGCCGCCCTGGGACGACAGCCGGGTCACCGATGCCGACGAGACCGTGGTCATCTCGCACAACTGGGACGAGCTGCGCCGCTTCATGTGGGACTACGTGGGCATCGTGCGCACCAACAAGCGGCTGGAACGCGCCGCCCATCGCATCGCGCTGCTGAACAGCGAGATCCAGGAGTTCTACGCCCACTTCCATGTCACGCGCGACCTGCTGGAGCTGCGCAACCTGGTGCAGGTGGCCGAGCTCATCGTGCGCTCGGCGCAGGCGCGGCGCGAGAGCCGCGGCCTGCATTTCAGCCGCGACTATCCATCGCTCGCCGCGCCCGCGGCACCGACCATCCTGGTACCGCCGGCCGCCTGAGGCGCCGCCCGGTTCGAACCTACGGCGCGCTGCGCCACTGTTGAAGAAGCCCACCATGTCGAACGCCGCCGGCTCCGCCACCCCCTACGGCACCCTGCCGCCCGCCTCCCCGCCCTCGCTGCGCAAGCCGCTCAGCCTGCCGCGCCTGGCGGACCTGCATGCGCGCGGCGAGAAGATCACCATGCTGACCGCCTACGACGCCACCTTCGCCGCCATGGCCGATGCGGCGGGCGTCGAATGCCTCCTGGTCGGCGACTCCGTGGGCATGGTCTGCCAGGGCCTTCACAGCACCGTGGGCGTGACGTTGGACACGATGCGCTACCACACCGAGAGCGTCTTTCGTGGGCTGCACCGCGTGCAGGGCACGGCCTGGCTGGTCGCCGACCTGCCCTTCGCCAGCTACCAGGAATCGCGCGAGCAGGCGCTCGCCAGCGCCGCGGTACTGATGCAGGCCGGCGCCCACATGGTCAAGCTCGAAGGCGGGGGCTGGACCACCGAGACCGTGCGCTTCCTGGTCGAGCGCGGCATCCCGGTGTGCGCCCACCTCGGCCTCACGCCGCAGACGGTGCACGCGCTGGGCGGCTACCGCGTGCAGGGCAAGGGCGAGCAAGCGGCGGCCCTGCTGAAACAGCAGGCCCATGCGCTGCAGGATGCGGGCGCGGCGATGCTGGTGCTGGAGATGGTGCCGGCCGCCCTGGCCGCCGAGCTCACAGGCGAGCTGAAGCACTGCGCCACCATCGGCATCGGCGCCGGCCGCGGCACCGCCGGCCAGGTGCTGGTGTTGCACGACATGCTGGGCATCAACCTCGGCAAGATGCCGAAGTTCGTGCGCAACTTCATGGCCGATGCGCCCGGCATCGCAGAGGCTCTTGCAGCTTATGTGCGCGCGGTGAAGGACGGCAGCTTCCCCGACGACCAACTCCACGCCTGGTAGGCAGATCACGACCATGCACATCGCCCGCACCCTCCCCGAACTGCGCGAACACCTGAGCCACTTCCAGCGCCCGGCCTTCGTTCCCACCATGGGCAACCTGCACGAGGGCCACCTGGCCCTGGTGCGCCAGGCCAAGCCGCTGGGCGACGTCACGGTGGCCAGCATCTTCGTCAACCGGCTGCAGTTCCTGCCGCACGAGGACTTCGACACCTATCCGCGCACCTGGGACAGCGACTGCGAGAAGCTGCGCTCGGCCGGCTGCGACGTGCTGTTCGCGCCCGACGAGAAGGTGCTCTATCCCGAGCCGCAGACCTGCAAGGTGCATCCGGATCCGGTGCTGGCCGACATCCTCGAAGGCCATTTCCGGCCCGGCTTCTTCGTCGGCGTCTGCACCGTGGTGATGAAGCTCTTCAGCTGCGTGCAGCCGCGCGTCGCGGTGTTCGGCAAGAAGGACTACCAGCAGCTGATGGTCATCCGCCACATGGTGCGGCAGTTCGCGCTGCCGATCGAGATCGTGGGCAGCGAGACCCGGCGCGCCGAAGACGGGCTCGCGCTGTCCTCGCGCAACGGCTACCTGAGCGAGACCGAGCGCGCGGAAGCGGTGCAGCTGTCGAAGGCGTTGCAAGCCATGGACAGCGCGCTGCGTTCGGGCGAGCGCGACTTGGCTGCGATCGAAGCGCGCGCGATGCAGTCATTGAAAGAGCGCGGCTGGCAGCCCGACTACCTGGTACTGCGCCGCCGCGCCGACCTGCAGGCGCCGGCGCCCGGCGAGCCGCTGGTTGCGCTGGCCGCGGCGCGCCTGGGTGCCACGCGGCTGATCGACAACCTGGAAATCGACCTCTGAGTCTTCATGAGTTACAGCGTCAAGGAAATCTTCTACACCCTGCAAGGCGAAGGCGCCCAGGCCGGCATGCCGGCCGTGTTCTGCCGCTTTGCCGGCTGCAACCTGTGGAGCGGCCGCGAGAGCGACCGCGAGAGCGCCATCTGCCGCTTCTGCGACACCGATTTCGTCGGCACCGACGGCACGCTGGGCGGCAAGTTCGCCAACGCCGAGCTGCTTGCCGACACCATCGCCGCGCAATGGCCGGCCGGCGACGCCAAGCACCGGATGGTCGTGCTCACCGGCGGCGAACCGCTGCTGCAAGTGGACGCGGCGCTCATCGCCGCGCTGCATGCGCGCCGCTTCCGGATCGCGGTGGAAAGCAACGGCACCGTCCTTGCGCCCGAAGGCATCGACTGGCTTTGCATCAGCCCGAAGGCCGGCGCGCCCTGGGTCCAGCGCACGGGGCAGGAGCTCAAGGTGGTGTGGCCGCAGCCCGGCCTCGACCTGGACGCGCTGCAGGCCGACAGCCACTTCGCGCACCGCTTCCTGCAGCCGATGGACGGTCCGGCACAGACCGAGAACACGGCCCTGTGCATCGACACCTGCATGCACCGCCCCGGCTGGCGGCTCAGCCTGCAGACCCACAAACTGACCGGGATCCGCTGAAATTTGGCTCTCCCCCAGGCTCCCCCACTTCGTGTGGTCCGCCAACCCCCTTTCCGGGGGCAACACCAGCGGCCCGGCAAAGCCGGTTCCGCGGTGTTCCCCGACTGACGCCAATGTCCACCCAACTCACCATCAGCCAGCGCTTCTTTTTCGACGCTGCCCACACCCTGCGGCGCGAGATCGACGCCGAAGGCAGCCGCCGCATCCACGGCCACACCTACCACGCGGAGGTCGCCGTACGCGGCCCGCTCAATGTCGAAACCGGCATGGTCATCGACCTCGGCGTGTTGCGCGGACATCTGAATGCCGTACGCGAGCAACTCGACCATCACCTGCTCGACGATGTGCCGGGCCTGGGCATCCCCACGCTGGAAAATCTTTGCCTGTTCATCGCCAAGGCCCTGGCCGGCATGCGGCCGCTGCCCTCGCGGGTGCGCGTCTGGCGCGATGCGCTGGGCGACGAGTGCGTGCTGGAGCTCGGCGCCTGACGCCGGAGGCTCGGCTCAGGCCGCGCCGATGCCGGCGACCAAGCTGCCGGCCGGCTGGCCGTTTTTCAGCCCCGCCGTGAAAGCCAGCATGCGATCGATCGGCACGCGTGCGCGAAGGCCCAGCGCCGGGTCGACATGGATCTCGCCGGCGCCCGTTTCGAGCACGCGCGCCAGGTCGGCCAGGCCGTTCATGGCCATCCAGGGGCAGTGCGCGCAGCTCTTGCAGGTGGCGCCGTTGCCGGCCGTGGGCGCCTCGATGAAGATCTTGCCGGGATTGAGCGTGCGCAGCTTGTGCAGCATGCCGCTGTCGGTGGCGACGATGAACTCGGCTGCATCCATGCGCTGCGCCGCATTCAGGATGCCGGAGGTCGAGCCCACCGCATCGGCCAGCGCGATCACGTCGGCCGGCGCTTCCGGGTGCACCAGCACCTTGGCTCGCGGATGGGCCTCTTTCAGCAGTTCCAGCTCGAGCGCCTTGAATTCGTCGTGCACGATGCAGGCGCCTTCCCAGCTCACCATGTCGGCGCCGGTTTCGCGCCGGATGTAGTCGCCCAGGTGCCGGTCGGGCGCCCAGAGGATCTTGCGGCCCTGCGCCGCCAGCGCACGCACCACGTCGAGCGCGCAGCTTGAAGTCACCAGCCAGTCGGCGCGCGCCTTCACGGCCGCGCTGGTGTTGGCGTAGACGACCACCGTGCGGTCCGGATGCCGGTCGCAGAAGGCGCTGAAGGCATCGGCCGGGCAGCCGAGATCGAGCGAACAGGTGGCGTCGAGATCGGGCATCAGCACACGCTTTTCGGGCGACAGGATCTTGGCGGTCTCGCCCATGAAGCGCACGCCCGAAACCACCAGCGTCCTTGCCGCATGGTCGCGGCCGAAGCGTGCCATCTCGAGCGAATCGCTCACCAGGCCGCCGGTTTCCTCGGCCAGGTCCTGCAGGTCGGGATGCACGTAGTAGTGCGACACCATCACCGCATCGCGCTCGCGCAGCAGGCGGCGGATACGCTGCTTCAGCGCTGCGCGTTCGGTTGGCGACGGCTCGGGCGGGACGCGCGCCCAGGCATGGCGCGTGTCGCAGGCGGCACCGGCTTCGGCCGGCTGCTCGTAGTCGACGCTGATGACGGAAGTCGCCACGGCTCAGCCCTCCTGGAAGCGCATCGAAAAATCGATGGCCTTGATGTCCTTGGTCAGCGCGCCCACCGAGATGCGATCGACGCCGGTCTCGGCCAGGGCACGCACGCTCTCGAGTGTGACGCCGCCGGAGATCTCCAACACCGCGCGGGTCTTTCCGGCCGCCTCGTTGCGGCGCACGGCTTCGCGCAAGGTCGGCAGGTCCATGTTGTCCAGCAGCACCATCCGCGCGCCCTGGGCCAGCGCCTCGTCGAGCTGGCCCAGCGTCTCGACTTCGATTTCGACGAACTTTGCCTGGCCGGCCACGCGCGCGGCGGCTTGCAGCGCGGCGCTGACGCCACCCGCGGCGGCGATGTGGTTTTCCTTGATCAGGATGGCGTCGTACAAGCCGATGCGGTGGTTGGTGCCGCCGCCGACGCGCACCGCGTACTTCTGCGCCAGACGCAGGCCCGGCAGGGTCTTGCGGGTGTCGACGATGGCGGCGCGCGTGCCGCGGACCGCTTCGACGTAGGCGGCGGTGCGCGTCGCGACGGCGCTCAGCAGCTGCAGGAAGTTGAGCGCGGTGCGTTCGGCAGTGAGCAGGGCCCGCGCATCGCCCGAAATTTCGAGCACGGTCTGCTCGGCCGCGCACTGTGTGCCTTCTGCACCATGCCACACGATGCGGGCCTGCGGATCGAGCTGCCGCACGACCGCCTCCACCCACGGTGCGCCGCACAGCACTGCGGGCTCGCGCAGCAGCACTCGCGCCGTGGCGCGCCCGCCGGCGGGCACCAGGCCGGCCGTGAGGTCGCCGTCGCCGGCGTCCTCGCGCAACGCCCGCGCGACATCGGTCTGCGCGAGCTCGGCCACGCGGGCCGGGGAAAAATCGAAAAAGTTGTCGTCCATTGTTCTGTTTGCTTAGCGGGGTCACATGGGTTTCATCCGGATTCCACGCCCGGCTCGCGCCCCATCAGTTCAGCGACCGCCTCCGCAGGCCGCACGCGGCCGTCAAGCAGCGCCACCACGCTGTCGGCGATCGGCATTTCGACGCCCAGATGGCGCGCGCGCTGCACCACGGTGCGCGCGCAGTAGACGCCCTCGGCCACGTGGCCCAGCGAATCCACCGCCTGGGCCAGCGTCCGGCCCTGGGCCAGCAGCAGGCCGACCTTGCGGTTGCGCGAGAGATCGCCAGTGGCCGTGAGCACGAGGTCGCCGAGGCCGGACAGCCCCATGAAGGTATCGGCCCGGGCGCCGAGGGCGACGCCGAAGCGCGTCATTTCGGCCAGGCCGCGCGTGATCAGCGCGGCGCGCGCATTGAGGCCGAGCGCCAGGCCGTCGGCCAGGCCGGTCGCGATCGCCAGCACGTTCTTGACGGCGCCGCCGACCTCGACGCCCACGATGTCGTCGTTGGCATAAACGCGCAGGGTCGGGCCGTGGAAGGCCGCGACCAGCGCATCGCGCAGCTGCGTATGGAGACTGGCGGCAACCAGCGCCGTGGGCCGGCCTTGCGCGACTTCCTGCGCAAAGCTCGGGCCGCTCAGCACGCCGGCCATCAGATCGGGCGCGACGACGGCCTGGATCTCGTGGCCCAGCAGCCCCACGGCGCCCGGGTCCGCGCGCGCCGGCTCGACGCCTTTGCAAAGCCAGGCCACCGGGTAGGCGGCGTCGCGCAAAAGAACGAGCTGTTCGCGCAAGGCCGCCATCGGCGTCGCGACGATCGCGAGATCGGCGCCCTCGAGCGCGGCGAGCGCATCGCCGGCGCGAATGGTGAGTGAGGGCGGCAGCGCAATGCCGGGCAGATAGCGCTGGTTCTCGCGCGCCGCCGACATGGCCTCGGCCTGGGCCGCATCGCGCGCCCACAGGGTGACCGGATGGCGGCCGGCCGCATTGACCGCCAGCGCCGTGCCCCAGGCACCGGCGCCGAGCACGCAGATCTTCATCGGCGGCGGCGCAGTTGCGTTGCGCTTACTGCGTGACGATCGGCGAGGGCTGGCCCGCCGCCTGGGCCTGCTGCTGCTCGAACATGGCCTGGAAGTTGATTTCGGCCAGGTGAACCGGCGGGAAACCGCCGCGCTGGATCACGTCGGCCACGTTGCCGCGCAGGTAGGGGTAGACGATCTGCGGGCAGGCGATGCCCAGGATCGGGCCCATCTGGTCTTCGGGCAGGTTGCGGATCTCGAAGATGCCGGCCTGCTTGGCCTCGACCAGGAACACGGTCTTGTCCTGGATCTTGGTCTGCACGGTGGCCGAGACGGTGATCTCGAAGATGCCGTCGGTCACGGGCTGGGCATCGACGCCGAGTTGGATGTCGACGGTCGGCTGCTCCTGCTCCAGCAGGATGGCAGGCGAATTGGGCTGCTCGAGCGACAGGTCTTTCAAATAGACGCGCTGGATCTGGAAGACGGGATCTTGGGCTTGCTGGTCGGCCATGGCTGAACTTTCGAGGGTCAAAACAACGCCCGCCGGGGAGAAGGTCCCGAGAGCGGGCTGGAGGATGGGTCTGCGAGGATGCGAAGGGCGATTATCGCCCCGCGGCTTCAGGCGCCCTGCAGCAGCGGGATGAGGCCGCCGCGGCCGTCGAGCGCGATCAGGTCATCGCAGCCGCCGACGTGGGTGTCGCCGATGAAGATCTGCGGCACGGTGCGCCGCTGGGTGGTGTTCATCATCGCGACGCGGGCCTGGGGGTCGCTGTCGACGCGGATCTCCTCGATCTGATCGACGCCCTTGGCCTTGAGGATTTGCTTGGCTCGAATGCAATAGGGGCAAACGGCGGTGGTGTACATCTTGACGGCTTGCATCGTGCGTATATCCGGGAAGTTCAGGCTTTTTCAATCGGCAGGTTAGCCTCTTTCCAGGATTTGAGTCCGCCGGCCACCGCTTGCGCTTGCTCGTAGCCGAGTTTCTTGGCCGTGGCCACCGCGCGCTGGGCCCGCGCACCGGTGGCGCAGATCAGAAGCAGCGGCACCGATTTGTTCTTGACCGCGGCAGCGAGTTTTTCGTCGAGCTGGTTGAGCGGCACGTTCTTCGCGCCGGTCACATGACCGGCTGCATACTCCTCGGGTTCGCGCACGTCGACCACCACCGCGCGTTCGCGGTTGATGAGCTGCACCGCGCCCTGCGCCGTGAGCGATCCGGCGTTGGCCCCGCGCAGCAGCGGCCAGGCCAGCATGCCGCCCGAGCTGAGCGCGATCAGGATCAGCATCCAGTTGTCGACGATGAATTTCACGGTGTTCCTTGAGTAGCAAACCCCGGATTTTAGAATGTCGACTTTTCGCTTGCGTTCCAAAGGCCTTCCCCCATGCACAAACTGGTACTGATCCGCCACGGCGAATCGACCTGGAATCTCGAAAACCGCTTCACCGGCTGGACCGACGTCGACCTGACGGCCACCGGCATCGAGCAGGCCAAGCAGTCCGGGCGGCTCCTGAAGGCCGAGGGTTACGACTTCGACGTCGCCTACACCAGCGTGCTCAAGCGCGCCACCCGCACGCTCTGGCATACGCTGGACGAACTCGACCGCACCTGGCTGCCGGTGGTGCACTCCTGGCGCCTCAACGAGCGCCACTACGGCGCGCTGCAGGGCCTCAACAAGGCCGAAACCGCCAAGAAGTACGGCGACGAGCAGGTGCTGGTCTGGCGCCGCAGCTACAGCACCCCGCCGCCGCCGCTGGAGCCGAACGATCCGCGCTGCGAACGCGCCGACGTGCGCTACGCCAAGCTGCCGCCGGAGCAGGTACCGCTGACCGAATGCCTCAAGGACACCGTGGCGCGCGTGCTGCCCTTCTGGAACGAATCGATGGCGCCGGCGATCCGCGCCGGGCGCCGGCTGGTGGTGTCGGCGCACGGGAATTCGATCCGGGCGCTGGTGAAATACCTCGACGGCATCTCCGACGACGACATCGTGGGCCTCAATATCCCGAACGGCATTCCGCTGGTCTACGAGCTGGACGACGAGCTCAAGCCGCTGCGGCACTACTACCTCGGCGACGCCGCGGCGGCCGAAAAAGCCGTGGCCGCGGTGGCTGCGCAAGGCAAGGCATGACGAAAACCGCTCCAGCTTCGACGGGTACGCGGAACCCCGGCAGACAACTTGCTTCCAAGCTGTGTATATTGGATTGACAGGCGACAAGGACGTTTACACATGGGCCAGAAATTGAAAATCACCGGCTGGGTTGCAGCCGGCGCCGTGGCCGGCGCGCTGACCACCGTCTCGTTGCAAACCGTTGCACGAGGCTCCCTGGCCCCTCTCCCTCTCGAAGAACTGCAGCAGCTCGCTGCGGTGTTCGGCATGGTGAAGAGCGACTATGTCGAGCCGGTCGACGAGAAAAAGCTCATCTCGGATGCGATTTCGGGCATGGTCGCCGGGCTCGATCCGCATTCGCAGTATTTCGACAAGAAGTCCTTCAAGGAATTTCGCGAGGGCACCACCGGCCGCTTCGTCGGTGTGGGCATCGAGATTTCGCAGGAGGACAACCTGATCAAGGTGGTGTCGCCGATCGAGGGCTCCCCCGCCTTCCGCGCCGGCCTCAAGCCGAACGACCTGATCACCAAGATCGACGACACCGCGGTGCGCGGCCTCTCGCTCAACGAGGCCGTCAAGCGCATGCGCGGCGAGGCCAACACCAAGGTGCTGCTCACGATCTTCCGCAAGGACGAGAACCGCACCTTCCCGGTGACCATCACGCGCGAGGAGATTCGCACGCAGTCGGTGCGCGGCAAGGTGATGGAGCCGGGCTACGGCTGGATCCGCCTGTCGCAGTTCCAGGAACGCACGGTCGACGACTTCGTCAAGAAGGTCGACGAGATCTACAAGCAGGAACCCAACCTGAAGGGCCTGGTGCTCGACCTGCGCAACGATCCGGGCGGCCTGCTCGATGCGGCGGTGGCCATCTCGGCCGCCTTCCTGCCCGAGAACGTCACCGTCGTCTCCACCGACGGCCAGCTGTCCGAGAGCAAGTCGGTCTACAAGGCCGCGCCCGAGTTCTACCAGCGGCGCGCGGGCAGCGATCCGCTGCGCACCCTCCCTGCGGCGCTCAAGACGGTGCCGCTGGTGGTGCTCGTGAACGAAGGCTCGGCTTCCGCCAGCGAAATCGTGGCCGGCGCCCTGCAGGACCACAAGCGTGCCGTCGTGATGGGCAGCCAGACCTTCGGCAAGGGTTCGGTGCAGACGGTGCGCCCGCTCGGCCCCGACACCGGCCTCAAGATCACGACGGCGCGCTACTACACGCCGAGCGGCACCTCGATCCAGGCCAAGGGCATCGTGCCGAACGTGCTGGTCGACGAAAGCGCCGAGGGCAGCCCCTTCGCCGCGCTGCGCATGCGCGAGGCCGACCTCGAAAAGCACCTGGCGAGCGGCCAGGGCCCGGAGAGCAAGGACCCCGAGCGCGAAAAAGCCCGCGACGAGGCCCGTAAGCGGCTCGAGGAAGAAGCCAAGAAGCCGCCGCAGGACCGCAAGGTGCCCGAGTTCGGCACCGACAAGGACTTCCCGCTCATGCAGGCCTTCAACCGGCTCAAGGGTCAGCCCGTGCTGGTGAGCAAGACGCAGGTGATCGTCGAGAACAAGGAAGAAAAGAAGGAAAACTGATCCCGGGCGGCTCCCCGCGGGAGCCACCGCCCCCCGGCGATCGACCGCGCAGCGCATGGAAGACCAAGACCTGCTGCGCTATTCGCGCCACATCCTGCTCGAAGAGTTCGGCATCGACGGCCAGGCGCGCGTCAGTGCGGGCCATGCGCTGGTGATCGGTGCTGGCGGGCTCGGCTCTCCGGTGCTGCTCTATCTCGCCGCGGCCGGCGTCGGCCGCATCACGCTGGTCGACGACGACGAGGTCGATCTCACCAACCTTCAGCGCCAGATCGCCCACGGCACGGAGCGGGTGGGCATGGCCAAGGTCGAATCGGCCGCCGAGGCGATGCGCGGCATCAATCCGGATATCCGCATCGAGACGCACCGCCTGCGCGCCGACGATGCGCTGCTCGCGCGGCTGGTCGCCGAGGCCGACGTGGTGATCGATTGCAGCGACAACTTCAGCACCCGGCATGCGGTGAACCGGGCCTGCGTCGCCCATGCCAGGCCGCTGGTGGCCGGCGCGGCGATCCGCTTCGACGGCCAGCTGAGCGTGTACGACGCGCGCGATCCGGCCTCGCCCTGCTATGCCTGCCTGTTTCCGCCCGATGCCCACTTCGAGGAAACGCGCTGCGCCGTGCTCGGCGTGTTCGCGCCGGTGGTCGGCACCATTGGCACCTTGCAGGCCGGCGAGGCACTGAAGCTGCTGGCCGGCATCGGCCCCTCGCTGGCCGGCAGCCTGCTGATGTTCGACGGGCGCCGGACGGCTTTCGACACCCTGCGCGTCGCCCGCGATCCGGGCTGCAGCGTGTGCGGGCACCGGCCGGGTGCCGGCTGAAGAAAAGCTACTGCTTCTTTGCCTTGGCAGCGCCGGCGGCTGCCTCCCGGGATACCGGCCGCTTCGCCTGGGCCAGCACCTCCTGGCAATCGGCATCGACGCCGGGGCCGGTTTCGACGGTCGCGGCGAGCGCGAGCAAGGGGTTGATCGCGCCCAGCGCCAGCGCAGCGATGCCGCGCGTCGCCAACGGGCCGGCCTGGACGCCCGCCGACGGCGATGCAAAGGTGCCGCCGACAACCAGCGGACCGCGCAGCGAGAGGATGCTCTTGTCCTTGGGTTGCGGCCGGATCACGAAATCCAGCGTCTCGTTCGCGAGGCTGGCATGGCCACTCACGTTGAAGACCGTGTCTTCGGTGTCGAACACCAGGCTGCGGCCGTTCATCGTGCCCTTGTCGACATCGAAGGCGAGCGCCGCGCAGCGCAACACGACGTTCCGGTCGCCGCGCAGCAAGAACTTGATGATCTCGCCGCCGTCCAGGCCCATGAATTCCAGCAGCAGGTTGCTGAACTCCCCGCGGCCCGTGAGAGCGGCCACATCCCCGGAGGCGCTGCCCAGCCAGCCCGCGACCGAGTTTCCGCGCCCGGACAGGTTGATCCGCCCATCGAGTTTTCCGAAGCTGGTGCGCAGGGTCTCGACCTTGGGAATCAGGCGGTTGAGCTGCATGGCGCGCACGTCCAGCGCCGCTCGGATGTCGGCCGGATTCTGGGTGGCATCGATGCGGATCGCGCCGGCCAGCCTGCCGTTGGCGACGCCCACATCGAGCGGGTCGAGCGTCAGCACGCCATCCTTCAGCTTCACCTGCACGCTGCCCTTGTCGAGCGGCAGCTCGCGCACGTTCCGGATGCGGTCGGCCACGTACTTCACCTCGGCATTCATGGCGCGCAGGCGCTCGAAGTCCAGCGTGGCGGTGGGCAGCACCTTGCGCCCGGGATCGCGCCGCGCGCGCTTGACTTGGGCAACGCTGGGCGGCGGCGCCACACCTTCGACTGCATTGGCCGAACGGGCCGTCGGCGGCAAGCCGATCAGCGGGCCGAGGTCGTCCATGTCCATCACGCGCGAGCGGAGGCTGCCCGCGAGATAAGGCGGCTTCTGCGACTGGTCGAACCGCATGTCGCCGTCGATGTCGGAGAGGCCCAGCTTGCCCTTGAGGCCTTGCACCTCCCACAGCTTCGCGCGCTTTTTCAGCTCGCCGCTGAGGGCGTAAGGGGAAGTCTGGGGCAGCGCGATGCCCAGCAACCGGTACAGATCGCCGAGGTTCTGGCCCTTGAGTTCGAAGCGGGCGTCAACGCCATCCAGGCTGGCGAGTTCGGTCACCGTGCCTTGCGCCTTCAGCCGGGTGTGACCCGCGGCCGCACTGATCTCGAGCGGGAACGGCGGCTGGCCCGCCGCGTTGAGCTGCAGCACGTTGCCGGTACGGCCCTCCGCCGTGAGCGGCTGGCGCTGGTAGCGGCCCTTGATGCGGTAGCTGAGCGGCATGTCGCCGCGGCTGGTGTCGAAGCTGAAATCGGCGTGCAGGTCCACGCCCCAATGCTCCGCAAGGAAGTCGAGCCCGCCGCCGTCGATCTGCAGGAGGCCGATCGTCGGCACTGTCGCTTCGTCCGAAGTGTCCTTGCCCAGCGCCCAGGTGCGCCGCCCGTCCTCTTCCATCTGAAGGCCCAGCGACGGCGAAACCAGGGCCAGGCGCGGAATCACGACCTTGCGCGCCAGGAGCGGCCACAGCCGGAGGTCCAGTTCGGCGCTCTGCGCACGCACGAGATAGGGGTCGCGGGCCCAGGAAGGATTCGCGAATTCGATACCGTCGAGCTTGACGGTGGCGCCGCGCCAGCCGAGGTCGACATCCAGCCGCCGCGTGATCTCGAACTTGCGGCCGGTCTTGTCGCTGACGTAGCGGTTGATCGGCTCCCGCAGCGCGTCCCAGGGAAAGAAAGCCAGCACCAGCAGGAGGGCCACGAACAGCCCCAGCAGCACCGCGCCGAGCTTGATCCAGATCGAGCGGCGCGGCGTGTGGGCGGTGGTCGGGGTCACGGTGCCGGCATCTTCTTGTCCGGCGTCGAGGTGATGGATGCAGGGGATGCAGGGGATGCGAGGAAGCAGATGGCGGTGATGCCGACCGCGGCCGCGTTTTTCGCCGCTTCGGCGAGCTTCAGCTCGGCGTTCGCGGGCTCGCCGATCACCACGACTGCGGCGGCCGCCAAGGTCAAGAGGCCGACGGCCACGTAGTTCCACACGATGTTCATCTCGGCGCCTTCCGTTGGAGAAAGGATGCGAAGGCATGGAGCGATCCGCATCGGGATCGAGGGTAAGGGGGCGCATCCGGCGCCGGGGTCGGCGCTCGACCGCAGCCGCTGTGGGGCAAAGCCTACGGCCGCAAATCGTTCACTGTCGTAAGAACAAACCTACAGCCGCAGGGCGTCGAACGCTGCATGATGCGGGGCTGTTGATTTGTAGCATTTTGCGAAACGGCTTTCGCGGGGACCCACGGTCCACGGAGCTCGATCGCCAGAGAGACGCGCCGGTTCTCCAATGGACCCCAGATTGAACACTTACATCGTCGAAGACAACGTCACGATCCGCGAGAATCTCGTCGGTACTCTGGAGGAGCTCACCTGCATCTCAGCCGTCGGTTTCGCCGAAACCGAGACGGAAGCCGTCCGCTGGCTGACCGAGAACAGCGACCAGTGGGAACTGGCCATCGTCGATCTGTTCCTGAAACAAGGCAGCGGCCTGGGCGTGCTGCAGGCTTGCGTGGCGCGCCGGCCCGACCAGAAAGTGGTGGTGCTCAGCAACTACGCCACCCCCGACATACGCAAACGCTGCGCCCAGTTCGGTGTCGATGCCGTGTTCGACAAATCGAACGAGATCGACGCGCTGATCGACTTCTGCATCGGGCAGTCCTCCGCGCTTCGCCAGCCGTCCAGCTCGAGCTGACGCCCCGCATCGCGAACGATGGTCTTTTCCAGCATGCGGCAGCCCCGCAGGGATGGAGCCGCCGCCGGAATCTCAATCGATCAACTTGTTCTTCAGCGCGTAGTACGTCAGGTCGCTGTTGGAAGAGAGATTCATCTTCTCCATCAGGCGCGTGCGGTAAGTACTGACGGTCTTGACCGAAAGCGAAAGCGTCTTGGCAATATCGCCCGCCGTCTCACCCTTGGCCAGCTTGAGAAACACCTGAAACTCGCGCTCGGACAATTGCTCGTGCGGCGCCGCGTCGTCCTTGCGGTCGAGCTGGCGCGCCAGCAGCTCGGCCACCGCCGGCGTGATGTAGCGGCGGCCCAGCGAGATGGTGCGGATCGCGTTCACGATCTCCATCGGCTCGCACTCCTTGTTGAGATAGCCGCTCGCGCCCTGGCGGATCAGGTTCATCGCGTAGTGCTCCTCGGGGTAGCCGCTCAAGATGAGGATGCCCACGTCCGGCGCTTTGGCGCGGATCATCGCCAGCGCATCGATCCCGCTCTGTCCGGGCATCGAGAGATCCATCACGAGCACATCCAGCTCCGTGGTGCGCACCAGCTCGATCGCTTCGCGTCCGCTGGCCGCCTCGCCCGCCACGCGCAGGTCGACGTGTTCCGAGAAGAACTGGCGCAAGCCGGAGCGCACGATGGCGTGGTCGTCCACAATTCCGATCTTGATCATCTGGTACCTTCTTTGTCGTATCGCGGTTTCTTGCGTCGCGGCATGCCGCCCCCTGATCCACGTCGATTATTCCCGAATTTGAACTGCCCGCATCCCGCGGAGACCCCATGCGCTGGTTAGCTTTCCCGAAGATGGCCCTCGGCCTCACGCTCGCGACGCTCGCCGCGCTCGTGCTCGTGGGCATCAACGAGGCCGGCTACCGCCAGTCCACCCGGGCCCTGACCGAAGTCGGCGAGGCGCAGCGCGTGCGCCTGGTGCTCAACATGCTGCTGCAGAACATCATCGATGCCGAAACGGGTCAGCGCGGCTATCTGTTGACGGGCGAGGCGCGCTACCGCGAGCCGTATGACGTTGCCGTGAAGCAGGTGGATGGTCAACTGGCCGCCCTGCAGGTGCTCTATGCCGGAAAGCCCGTCGAGACGGCGCGCCTGACCCAGCTCTCGAAGCACGTCTCGCGCAAGCTCGCGGAGATGGACATGAGCGTGCGGCTGCGACGCGACGGCAACGACGACGCCTGGAAGTTCGTGATCACGACCGACGTCGGCCGCGAGGAGATGGAGGCCATCCGCCAGCAGGCCGGCGAACTGATTTCGATCAGCAACGAGGCGCTGATGCTGGGCCAGGTCCAGATCGCGAAGTCGCTGCGCTTTGCGCGCATCGGCATCGGGCTGGTGGCATTGGCGGGCCTGCTGGCCTTCTACCTGTATTTGCGCCAGGCCCATGTGCTGCGCTCGGCCGGCGAGCGGCAGCAGGAGGCGCTGCAACGCGAACGCAATGCCCTGGAGGACGAGGTCCGCGAACGCACCGCGACGCTGGCCGAGCTCGCCACCCACCTGCAGCAGGTGCGGGAAAGCGAGCGCGGCTTCCTGGCGCGCGAGCTGCACGACGAGCTGGGCTCGCTGCTGACCGCGGCCAAGCTGGACGTCGCACGCCTGAAGTCGCGCCTCATCGATTCGCCGGACGCGATCCAGCGGCTGCAGCATCTGAACGAGCTCCTCAACAGCGGCATCGCGCTCAAGCGCCGCATCATCGAAGACCTGAGGCCCTCGTCGCTGGCCAACCTCGGGCTCATCGCTTCGCTCGAAATCCTCGGCCGCGAATTCGCCGAGCGCTCGGGAATGGAAATCGAGATGGTGCTCGAGCCGGTGGCGCTCAACGAAGCCGACCAGCTCACCATCTATCGCATGGTCCAGGAAAGCCTGACCAACATCAGCAAGTACGCGCAGGCGACCGAAGCCAGCATCGTCATGAAGAACTACGGCAACCACGTGATCGTGGAAGTCGCCGACAACGGCAAGGGCTTCGACGCCCGCAGCACCCGGCCTTCATCCCATGGCCTGGCAGGCATGCGGCATCGCGTGGAAGCCGCCAAGGGCAAGCTCACCATTTCGTCGGCGCCCGGCCAGGGAACGCGCCTGAGCGCGATGCTCCCCGCCTCCCCGCCTCCCTCCTCCAAAGCAGCCTGAATACGCGGCTCGGGAGCGGCCCGACCGTGATTCGACCCTCTCCTACGCCCCCAGGCCGCTGCTGCTGACAGGGCTTCGGCGCCCCCCCACTTAACGTGAATCCCACGCGGTTTCACCCTCTGAACCGGCCGGCCGCCATTCACAACGACGAGACCATCCTCCAAAGGAGTTCAGCATGTTGTATTACGCAGTCGTATTCCTGGTCATCGCCCTGATCGCCGCGCTGTTCGGCTTCGGCGGCATCGCGGCCAGCGCCGTCGGCATCGCGAAAATACTTTTCGTGATCTTCATCGTGCTGGCCCTCGCCAGCTTCATCGCGGGCTTGATGCGACGATGACAGCCTCGTTACGATGAGCAGGTTCTCACAACAATCTCCGGAAGGACTATTTTCATGAACACGACCACCAAGACCCCTTCGCAGATCGCCGAAGAGGCGCGCCAGACCGCCGCTGACGCGATCGACACCACGCGCGCCTACGCGCAGAACGCAGTGAACGCCGCCGGAGAGAAGGTTCGTGACCTGCGCCGCGACGCGGAGCCCGCCGTGGAGCAGATCGCGGCACGTGTGCAGCAGGCGGTACAGCGCGGCCTGGATGCCGCCTCGACGACCAGCGCGCGTGCGCAACGCCGCTTCGAGCAGGCTGCCGACGTCACGGGCAAGTACATCGCCGACCAGCCGGTTCGCTCCGTGCTCGTCGCCGCCGCGGCCGGTGCCGCCATCACGGCGCTGATCGTCCTCGCCAGCCGTCGCAGCAGCCGCGACGACTATTGATCTGAAATTCCGCTTCCCGCTGCCTGCCGCACCATGCTTCATCCCATTTTCTCCACGGTGCTCGGGCATCCGGAGCTGATCGCGGATCACGTCGCCAACTACGCTGCGCTGGCCAGGCTGGAAACGGCGCAGGCGAGCCGGGGCCTGATCGCGCGGGTCGTGGCAGGCGCGCTTGCAGCCGCCAGCGCGATGCTCGCCCTGGGGCTGATCGGCGTCGCCGCCATGCTCGGCGCGCTGCACGGAAGCTTTCACTGGGTGCTGGTCGTCGTTCCGGGCATCGCGGTACTGGTCGCGCTCGTCTCGGCCTATGTTGCTTCGCGCCCGAGCGAATTTCATGCTTTCAGCGATATCCGCGCCCAGCTCGACGCGGACGTCCAGGCGCTGCATCTGGCGGGAGAAGGTCGTGGCCATTGAGCGCCAGGACCTGACGCCGCAGCAACGGCTCGCGATCTCCCGCCGGGCGCTGGTGCAGCAGCTGCGAGGGAGCGAAGCCGCAGCCGATGCACCACGGCCAGCCTCGGGGCGGCGCCCGGCGCAGCGCGAAAGCGTGCTCGACCGGGTCGACTGGGCGTCGGTCGCGCGCAATGCGACCCGGCGCTGGTGGCGCAGGCACCCCGCCAACGCCGTCGGCCAATTGGCGCGACCGCTGCTCGACCGCTATGCGCGCGAACAGCCCGCCAAGCTGATGGCGGCGGCAGCGGCGGCGGGTGCGCTGGTCGTGCTGGTCAAGCCCTGGCGATTGCTGTCGATCACGGCAGTGCTCGCCGCGGCCCTCAAGACATCGGACGTGGCCGATCTCGTGACCACGCTGATGCACAAGAACCCCAGCCCCTCACGAAAGGATTCCCCATGAATACCGCAGTCAAGGAGCGCCCGTAACATCTGACGCTCGACCAGACCGCCATCGACGCGGCGTCCAAGCACCTCGACGACGGCGCCGTGACGCCCAGCTACGGGCCGTGGCGCGACGACATCGTCAAGCTGCTCAATGACGCGCTGGCCACCGAGCTGGTCTGCGTGCTGCGCTACAAGCGCCACTACTTCACCGCCAACGGCGTGGCCTCGCCGGCGATCGCCGACGAGTTCCTCGTGCATGCGAACGAAGAGTCCGCCCATTCCGACAAGATCGCGGAACGCATCGTGCAGCTCGGAGGCCAGCCCGACTTCAATCCGAAGACATTGCTCGACCGCAGTCATGCGGACTACGACGAGGCGACGCAGCTGCAGGCCATGGTGCGCGCCAACCTCGTGGCCGAACGCATTGCCATCGAGACCTACCGGCAGATGATCTCGCTCATCGGCGACAAGGACCCAACGACGCGCCGCATGCTCGAAGAAATCCTCACCGACGAGGAAGAGCACGCCGACGAGTTGAAGGACTGGCTCGGCCATTGAACGAAGTCCAACTACCCAAAGAAAAAGCCCGGCTAGCCTCAATACTGGTGGTTCGACCGAACCACTGAAAACCAATCTAGCGAGCCCGCATAGGCCCCGCGTGCCGAAGCCGGCTTGATCTGCTGCAGGACTTCAGGCGGTAAGGATCCAGCCCTCCAGCGGGTCCATCGCCGCCGGCAGGCCATAGCCCGGACCGGCGCTCGACTTGCGGGCCGCACCCCAGGCGGCCTGCACGAGGCAGAGCACCGCGTCGATGCAATCGCCCTTGGCATCGGCCAGCAGCTGATCGCGCTCGGCAGCGCCGAGAAAGAAACGCAGGCCGAGACGCGTGGAACCTCTTTCGAGCGCGGCGAGCAGATCGATCCTCGCCGCGCGCCGCTGCGCGCTCTGGGCAGCGGCATCGTCGCTCTTGTAGCTGCGCCGCCCGATCAGCTCGCGCGCAAGAAGCCCCGGATAGCCTTCCAGCGCAACACGCGCCATGCCGCCGCCGGCCGGCGCGTGCAGTCCCGGCAGTGCGGCACCTGCCGCGAGCAGCCGCGGCACGCCGGCGTGCAGCATGAAGGCGACCGGTGGGTTGATCCATTTCATCGAGGGACTAGAGCCCGCCGGGCCGTCCGTTGCGCGGTGCGCGAACTTCCCGCCGGCGGGGCGCGCCGCGCAGAAGGCAGCGAAAGTCTCGCGGATGCTGTCGCGGCTCAGGCCGGCATAGTGCGCGATGAGCGCCCGCCATTGCGGCGGCCATCCGAGCTGTGCGACCAGTTCGCGCGGCAAGCCGAAGGGGAAGTCGAAGGCGCCGACCCATTCGGGCGTATCCGCCAGCCATTGGTGCCAGGCGTCGAGAGTCGCGAAGCGTTCGAGCCGCGAGAGCCGGACGCCGCCCTCCTGCGCGACCCCGAGCGCGAGCACGATGGGCTTGCGCGAAGTCGGCGCGCTCGAGAAATCGCAGCCCAGCAGCAGCATGGCCGATGCAGCCTCGGCCGCCGCGCGCGACTCAGTGCCGGCCGACGATGGCGGCGGTGGCCATCAGTTCCTCGAGCAGCGCGAGCGATACCTTCCCGGAGACCGAATACGGATCGAGCTCCGGCTTCTCCGAGTACTTGAGCAAGGTCGAGATATTGAGCTTGGACAGATTGACCTGCCCCATCGTCCAGCCGCCGAAGCGGCGCTCGGAGATTTCTTCGTAGTGCAGCAGCACCACGTCCTTGTGGCGGGGATCCCGCTGGATGTGGCCGTACAGCTCGCTGATCGCCGTGCGGCCGCCTTCGATGGCCTGGAGGAACACGCCTGCGCCATAGCAAAGGATGCCGGTGATGCCGCACGCAGTGTTGTGCGAGCGCGATTGCGCGAGGATCGCTTCGATGGCGTCAGAGCTGGTATCGACGGCGCGGCTCACATAGAGAAGTCGTACGAGCATGGCGTTCAACTCCGGCGGGGAAGAAGGGAAAGGAATTCGCGGCGCAGGTTGGAGTCTTTCAGGAACGCGCCGCGCATCACCGAATTGATCATCTTGCTGTCCATCTCCTTGACGCCGCGCCACTGCATGCAGAAATGCTCGGCCTCGACCACCAGCGCCAGGCCGTCGGGCTGCGTGCGCTCCTGAATCAGGTCGGCCAGCTGAACCACGGCTTCTTCCTGGATCTGGGGCCGGCTCATCACCCACTCGGCCAGCCGCGCGTACTTCGACAGGCCGATCACGTTGGTCTGCTCGTTGGGCATGACGCCGATCCAGAGCTTGCCGATGATCGGGCAGAAATGGTGCGAGCAGGCGCTGCGCACCGTGATCGGGCCGACGATCATGAGCTCGTTGAGGTGCTCGGCGTTCGGGAATTCGGTGAGCGAGGGCTGGGCCACGTAACGCCCCTTGAACACCTCGTTGACGTACATCTTCGCGACGCGGCGGGCCGTGTTGTCGGTGTTGTGGTCGCTGTCCAGGTCGATCACCAGGCTCTCGAGCACATGCTTCATCTTGGCTTCGACCTCGTCGAGCAGGCGCTCGAGTTCGCCGGGCTCGATGAACTCCGCAATATTGTCGTTGGCATGGAAGCGCTTGCGGGCGGCCAGAAGGCGCTCGCGGATCTTCACGGACACGGGCGTGCCCTCGTCCTCGGCCCCTTCGTCGGGGCGCTCTACGGCGTCGGTTTTCCTTAGCATGAGAGCATCCTAACAGTGAATGTATTCAGGGCGAATGACCCTGCAGCGCGCTTCCCGCCTGCGCGCAAAGCTATTGTTTTGATAGCACGAAATCCGTCACCAGCGGCAGGTGATCGGACATGCGCGCCCAGATCGGACCGCGCGGCACCGTGGTGGCGACCGGCTCGACCTGGCGGCCGTAGATGAAGTCGAGCTGGGTCACCGGCAGGCGCGAGGGATAGGTCAGCGTGCGCGGTCCGCGCAGGTCGCCGGTGTCGCGCAGCCCCATGGCGTTCATCGCGTAGCGCATGCGCGCGCCCCAGTCGTTGAAATCGCCGGCCACAACCAGCGCCTCGCCGGGCGGAATCTCGCGCTCGATGAATTCCCGCAGCAGCGCGACCTGGCGCACACGGCTGCCCTTGATGAGGCCCAGGTGCACCACGATCGCATGCACCGGCTGGCCCTCGACGTCGATCGCCACGTGCAGCAGCCCCCGCTGCTCGAAGCGATGGTCGGAGATGTCCTGATGAGTCTTGCGCAGCACCGGCCAGCGCGTGAGCAGCGCGTTGCCATGCTCGCCGTGCCGCGTGATGGCGTTGGTCTCGTAGACGGCCGTGTAGCCCTCGGGCGCGAGAAAGTCGGCCTGCGGCAGCTCGGGCCAGTGCCTGAAGCGGGCGGCGGCCTGCCGATTCATCTTGCGCACTTCCTGCAGGCAGACGATGTCGGCATCGAGCTGCTCGATGGCATGGCCCAGGTTGTGGATTTCGAGGCGCCGTGCGGGGCCGATGCCTTGCACACCCTTGTGGATGTTGTAGGTCGCCACCCGGATGCTGTTGGTCGGCGCGTTCATTGCGCAAATTGTGGCAGCAGCAGGATCGCTTCGGCGTTCGAAGGGGAAAAGCAGGCGTCGGCCGCCTCGCGGTAGGGCAGCCAGCGCCAGGCCGTGTGTTCGCGCGGGTCCAGGCGCGGCGTCAGGCGCTCGGGCACGCAGAGGCCGAACAGGTGCTCGGTGTTGTGGGTGACGCCCGGCGCATAGCGGGCGCGCCAGCGGGGGTAGATCTCGTAGATGTTCTGCAGGCCCCAGTCGCGCAGCCGGCAGGCCAGCGCGCTGCCCTCGCGGCAGTCGATGCCGGTCTCCTCCGCGACCTCGCGCGCCGCGGTCAGCGCCAGCGGTTCGTCGATGTCATCCTTGCTGCCGGTGACCGACTGCCAGAAGTCCTCGGCATCGGCACGCCGGATCAGCAGCACGTCGAGCGCCGGCGTGTGGATCACGACCAGCACCGACTCGGGAATCTTCCAGGGCCGCCCGCTCACTAACCAACCTTCGCGCCGCGCGCTTCGGTATTCGCCTTGGGGGCGGCCCGGCGGCTCATGCTTGGCCCCGGCCCGCTCAGGCGGCCAGCTGGGCGTTGCGCAACCGGATGTGCAGCTCGCGCAGCTGCTTCTCGTCGACCGGGCTCGGCGCCTGCGTCAGCAGGTCCTGCGCGCGCTGGGTCTTGGGGAAGGCGATCACGTCGCGGATCGACTCCGCACCGCTCAGGAGCATCACCAGCCGGTCCAGGCCGATCGCGATGCCGCCGTGCGGCGGTGCGCCGTACTGCAGCGCGTCGAGCAGGAAGCCGAACTTGTTCTGGGCGTCCTCGGCACTGATCTTGAGCGCGCGGAACACCTTGCTCTGCACTTCCTCGCGGTGGATACGCACCGAGCCGCCGCCCATCTCGATGCCGTTGAGCACCATGTCGTAGGCCTTGGCGATGCACTTCTCGGGCGCGGTGTCCATGAGGTCTTCATGGCCGTCCTTGGGCGCGGTGAAGGGATGGTGCACGGCCGACCAGCGCTGGCCTTCCTCGTCGAACTCGAACATCGGGAAGTCGACGACCCAGAGCGGCGCCCAGCGGTCCTCGAACAGGCCGTTCTTGCGGCCGAAGGCGCTGTGGCCGATCTTCACGCGCAGCGCGCCGATGGCGTCGTTGACGATCTTTTCCTTGTCGGCGCCGAAGAACAGGATGTCGCCGTTGCGCGCACCGGTGCGCGCAATGATTTCCGCCAGCGAGGCATCGTTGAGGTTCTTGACGATCGGGCTCTGCAGGCCCTCGCGCCCCTGCGCCGCGTCGTTGACCTTGATGTAGGCCAAGCCCTTGGCGCCGTAGATCTTGACGAACTCGGTGTAGGCATCGATGTCGCCGCGCGACAGGCCGCCTTCGGCGCCGCCGCCGGGCACGCGCAGCGCCACCACGCGGCCGCCGGGGGTGCTGGCGGCCTGCGCGAAGACCTTGAACTCGACGTTGCGCATCACGTCGGTCAGTTCGGTGAACTCGAGCTTGACGCGCAGGTCGGGCTTGTCGGAGCCGTACTTGAACATCGCGTCCGCATAGCTCATGACCGGGAACGGCGGCAGCTCGACTGCGGCCGCCGCGCGAAACACCTTGCGGATCATGCCTTCGAACATCTCGCGAATCTCTTCCTCGGCCATGAACGAGGTTTCGATGTCGATCTGCGTGAACTCGGGCTGGCGGTCGGCGCGCAGGTCCTCGTCGCGGAAGCACTTGACGATCTGGTAGTAGCGGTCGTAGCCGGCCACCATCAGCAGCTGCTTGAAGAGCTGGGGCGACTGCGGCAGCGCGAAGAAGCAGCCGTCGTGCACGCGGCTCGGCACCAGGTAGTCGCGCGCGCCTTCGGGCGTGGACTTGCCGAGCATCGGCGTCTCGATGTCGATGAAGCCGTTGGCGTCGAGGAACTTGCGCACCTCCATCGTGACCTTGTAGCGCAGCATCATGTTGCGCTGCATCGCGGGGCGGCGCAGGTCCAGCACGCGGTGCGTGAGGCGGGTGGTTTCCGAGAGGTTGTCGTCGTCCAGCAGAAAGGGCGGCGTGACGGAAGGATTGAGCACCTTCATCTCCTGGCACAGCACTTCGACCTTGCCGCTCTTCAGGTTCTCGTTGACCGTGCCCTCGGGCCGCGCGCGAACCAGGCCGGTGACCTGTACGCAGAACTCGTTGCGCAGGCCCTCGGCCGTGGCAAAGGTGGCGGCGCGATCGGGATCGCACACCACCTGCACGTACCCTTCGCGGTCGCGCAGGTCGATGAAGATCACGCCGCCATGGTCGCGGCGGCGGTTGACCCACCCGCACAGGGTGACGGTTTGGCCCAGCAGGGCTTCGGTCACGAGACCGCTGTAGTGAGAACGCATGGCCATAGGTGGATTCCGGCGCCGACAGTGGCGCGTTTTATTTGATCGCGATGGTTGCGGGGCCGCCGGGAACGACCACGCCCATCGACACGATGTACTTGAGCGCGTCGTCCACGCTCATCTTGAGTTCGATGCAGTCGCTGCGCTTGAGCATCACGAAATAGCCGCCCGTCGGGTTGGGCGTGGTCGGCACGTAGACGCTGAGGTAGTCGCCGCCGCCGAGGTGCTCCACCACGTCGCTGCCGGGCGCACCGGTCACGAACGCGATGGTCCACACGCCTTCGCGCGGCCACTCGACAAGCACCGCGGTGCGGAACGCATTGCCGTTCTCGGAGAACAGCGTGTCCGACACCTGCTTGACGCTGGAGTAGATCGAGCGGACCACCGGAATGCGGCGCACCACGGCATCGCCCCATCCCAGCAGGCGCTTGCCGACGAAATTGCTGGCGATCGCGCCGACCGCCAGCAGGATCGCCAGCGTCAAGAGCACGCCCAGCCCGCGCACCCTGTGGTCGTTGAGCCACTTCTGCCAATCTTCCGGCAGCAGCCACAGCGTCTGGTCGAGCGTGCCGATGATCCAGTTCAGCACGCCCAGCGTGATGACCAGCGGCACGATGACCAGCAAGCCGGAAAGCACCCATTTGCGCAGCGCGAGCATGGCGTGTGCGGCTCGATCAGTCGTTCTTGGCCGCGGCAGCGGCAGGCGCCGGCGCCGGCGCGGGGGATGCGGCAGGCGCAGCGGACGGTGCCGGCGCGCCCGCAGTTTCGGCCGGCTTCGCGGCAGTTCCGTCGGCCGGCGCGCCCGCACCGTCAGCGCCCTTTTCAGCGCCCTTCTTGCCGCCGCCGTCGCGGAAATCGGTCACGTACCAGCCCGATCCCTTGAGCTGGAAGCCGGCGGCGGTGAGCTGCTTGCTGAACGCACCCACGCCGCAGCTCGGGCACTCGGTCAAGGGCGCATCGGACAATTTCTGCAGCACGTCCTTGGCAAAGCCGCAGGCGCTGCACTTGTAGGCGTAGATAGGCATGGGGTCGGGGGGCGGATGAGCGGCCGGCGGCCGCTCGCAAAGCTCTCGATTATAAGCGCCGCCCCACCCCGCTCAGGCGGGGTCGACGGCCAGCGGACGATGCGGCGTGCGGGTGTTGGAGACCCACTGTGGCGCCAGCGAGCCGGCGAACATGCCGGCGAAGGCCGCCAGCACACCGGCCAGTTGTGCCGGGAACTGCTCGCCCCAAGGCATGGCCAGGAACAGCAGCCAGACCCCGATGCCCAGCACGACCGCCGCAATGGCGCCCTGGGTCGTCGCGCGCTGCCAGTACAGGCCGCAGACCAGCGGCACGAAGGCGCCCACCAGCGGCACCTGGTAGGCGCCCGAGACCAGCTCGTAGATCGGCGTGCCCTGCATGCGGATCGCATAGGCGAGCACGGCGACGCTGAAGAGCAGCACCGTGATGCGCATCGTCATCAGGTTGGATTTGTCGCTGCCGGCCGGCCGGAACTGGCGCCAGATGTTCTCGGTGAAGGTCACGCTCGGCGCCAGCAGCGTGGCCGAGGCCGTCGACTTGATGGCCGACAGCAGCGCGCCGAAGAAGAACACCTGCATCACGAAGGGCATCTTCTCGAGCACCAGCATGGGCAGCACCTTTTGCGGGTCTTCCTTCAGCAGCGTCGCAGTCTGCTCCGGCATGATCAGGAGCGCGCTCGCCACCAGGAACATCGGCACGGCGGCGAACAGGATGTACGCGACGCCGCCGATCACGGGCCCGCGCGTCGAGGCCTTCACGCTGTTGGCCGACATGACGCGCTGAAACACGTCCTGCTGCGGGATCGAGCCGAGCATCATGGTGATCGCGGCGGCGAAGAAGAAGATGATGTCCTTGAAGTTCGGCTCCGGCCAGAACCGGAACAGGTCCTTGCTGGCGGCGAATGCGATCACCTTGTCGACGCCGCCGGCCATGTTGCCCGCGAACATCGCGATCACCGCCAGGCCCAGCACCAGGATGATCATCTGGATGAAATCGGTCACCGCCACCGACCACATGCCGCCGAACAGCGTGTAGGCCAGGATCGAGACCACGCCGATCACCATGCCGATCGGGATGCTGATGACGCCGCCCGACAGCAGGTTGAACACCAGCCCGAGCGCCGTGACCTGAGCCGACACCCAGCCGAGGTAGCTCAGCATGATGATCAGCGAGCAGGCGATCTCGATGGTGCGGCCGAAGCGCTCCCGGTAATAGTCGCTGATGGTGAGCAGCGTCATGCGGTACAGCTTGCCGGCGAAGAAGAGCCCGACCAGGATCAGGCAGGTGCCGGCGCCGAAAGGATCCTCGACCACGCCGTTCAGGCCCCCTTCGATGAACTTGGCCGGGATGCCGAGCACCGTTTCGGAGCCGAACCAGGTGGCGAAAGTGGTCGTCACGATCATGTAGAGCGGCAGATGGCGCCCGGCGATTGCGAAATCGGTGGTGTTCTTCACGCGCTTGGCCGCGTACAGGCCGACGGCGATCGTGAGCAGCAGGTAGATGATGACCAGGGTCAGCAGCACGACGAAATCTCCTTTCAGAAAAGACGCACGCGCACCAGCACCTGCATCGCGATCAACCCCAATACAAAACCTATGCCACCGTAGATGATGGACTGCAGGAGCCGGTTGGTCCGCTTTTGAGCGGCCAGCAGTTCCATCAGTTCGCGCCGGTGGTCGGCCGGCCGATTTTCGAGGAAATCGTGCAGAAGCCGAGGCAATTGGGGCAGCAGCTTGGCGTAGCGCGGCGCCTCGGCGCGCAGCTGCTCCAGCAGCTTGCGCGGGCCGATCTGGTCGCTCATCCACTTCTCGAGGAAAGGCTTGGCCGTGTGCCAGAGGTCGAGTTCGGGATCGAGTTGGCGGCCCAGGCCCTCGATGTTGAGCAGGGTCTTCTGCAGCAGCACCAGCTGCGGCTGGATCTCGACGTGGAAACGGCGCGAGGTCTGGAACAGGCGCATCAGGACCATGCCGAGCGAGATCTCCTTCAGCGGCCGGTCGAAGTAAGGCTCGCACACGGTGCGGATCGCGCCCTCGAGCTCGTCGATGCGCGTGCCTTCGGGAACCCAGCCGCTTTCGAGGTGCAGCTCGGCCACGCGCTTGTAGTCGCGCCTGAAGAAGGCGGCGAAGTTCTGCGCCAGGTACTCCTTGTCGGACTCGGTCAGCGTGCCGATGATGCCGAAGTCCAGCGAGATGTAGCGCCCGAAAGTGGCCGGGTCCAGGCTGACCTGGATGTTGCCCGGATGCATGTCGGCATGGAAGAAGCCGTCGCGAAACACCTGCGTGAAGAAGATGGTGACGCCGTCGCGCGCCAGCTTCGGGATGTCGACCCCGGCCGCCCGCAGGCGGTCGAGCTGGGCGATGGGCACGCCCTTCATGCGCTCCATCACGATCACCTCGGGATGGCAGAAGTCCCAGAGCATCTCGGGGATCATCACCAGTTCGAGCTTGCTCATGTTGCGCCGCAACTGGGCGGCGTTGGCGGCCTCGCGCACCAGGTCGAGCTCGTCGTGCAGGTACTTGTCGAACTCGGCCACCACCTCGCGCGGCTTGAGCCGCTTGGCATCGGTCGACAATCCCTCCACCCAGGCGGCCATCATGGCCATGAGTTCCAGGTCCTTCTCGATCACGCCGCGCATGCCGGGCCGCAGTACCTTGACCGCGACCTCGCGCACGGCGCCGCCGGGGTCGCGGATGGTCGCGAAATGCACCTGCGCGATCGACGCGCTGGCCACCGGCGTCTCGTCGAACTGCACGAAGATCTCGCCCACCGGCCGGCGGAAGGCGCGCTCGATGGTCGCGATCGCGACCTTCGAATCGAAGGGCGGCACGCGGTCCTGCAGCCAGGCCAGCTCGTCCGCGATGTCGGCAGGCAGCAGGTCGCGCCGCGTCGACAGCACCTGCCCGAACTTCACGAAGATCGGCCCCAGGCTCTCCAGTGCTTCGCGCAGGCGCTGGCCGCGCGGCGCGTCGAGATTGCGGCCGATCGAGACGACGCGCGCCACCACGCGCAGCCAGGGCTTTTGGAAGCTCGTGAGCACGAGCTCGTCGAGGCCGTAGCGCAGCGCGACCAGGACGATGACGATGCCGCGGTAGAAACGCCTCATTCGGGGCCTGCGGGCCCGGCGGCCTTGCCGCCGCGCTCACCGACGAACTGCCGCAGTGCCGCCACCACGCGCCGGGCGCCGGTGGCAATGGTGTGGGCGGGAACATCGCCGATCACGCGCGCCAAGTCATCCTCGACGTCCCAGCGCACGTGGTCGACCAGCCAGTTGACCTCGGCCGCCAGTTGCACGTCGCCTTCGATGCGCACCGGCGGCTTGTCGCCGCGGAACGCGGCCCGCGCGAGGCCGAACGGGGATTCCTCGGTCACCGCGAGCGTGAGCTCGGAGAGGGCGTCCTCGGGCGCCAGGTCGAGCAGGCCGGCCGGCGTGGCCACGAACTTCATCGTGACGAAGCGCCATTCGAACTGGACCACCCGCCCCTGCTGGCGCATCAGCCGCTGCTGGGCCTCGGGTTCCTGCTGCAGCACGTGGTTGAGAAACAGCACGGCGCGGTGCTGGACCTCGTGGACGACCCAATCGGGCGGCTGCAGGCGGCTGCCGACGCGGTTGACGAAGTCGTCGAGAAAAGAAAATGGGGACGATGGTGTGACCATGTCCCCATTATTCCTGAGCCGTCGGCCTCCCGGCCGCGGCGCTGCGTGCTTTTACTGCAGAGCTTGCACGCCGGCCACCAGCCAGCCGCTCGTGCCGCTGGTCGGCTTGGTCATGTTCCAGACTTCGCGGAAGGGGCTCGGGCCGGAGGACACGTCCTCGCGGATCATGCCGGAAAACTCGACGCTGGCCAGGTAGGCATCGGGCAGTTCCTCGATGCCCAGCAGCTTGGCATCCAGCATCACGACCTCGGTCTTGTTCGGCTGGCCGCCGGTGTGGTTCTCGCGCTCGGCCAGCTGCTGGCGGATCTCGCCGACCATGCCGTCGGTCATCATCGAACGCAGGGTGCCGATGTCGGCGCGGTCCCAGGCGTCCTGCAGGGTCACGAAGTTGCGCTTGGCAGCGGCGAGGAAACCGTCGACATCGAAGCCGGCCGGGATGCCCCAGGACTGCGAGCCGCCCAAGGCCGAACCGATCAGGCTGCCACCGGCCGCTGCCGCGCCCGCCATCGACGAACCGCCGGTGCTGCGCTCGGCCGGGTGATCGGGCTGCTGCGCCGGGCTGGCGTCGAAGGCCGCGGTGTTGCGCTCCCACGGACGGGCCGAGGCGTCGTTGCCGACGTTGTTCGGGCTGTACTGCGAAGGCGCCGTGGCGTCAGCGGGATGGCCTGCGCCCTGGAACGCGAAGCCGCCGCTGCGGGACGCGCCGTTGGCACGCGAACGCGCCGCGAAGATGCGCCACACGACCACGGCCGCGACCACCAGCAGGAGGATCAGCAGGATGTTGCCGAAGGCTGCGCCGAGGCCGAGCGAATGCGCAAGCCAGGCCAGGCCGAGGCCCGCGGCCAGGCCGCCGAGCATGCCGGCCCACGGACGCTTGGGCGCCGCCGCAGCGGGCGCGGCCGCGGCCGGCTTGGCCGCAGCGCTGTTCACGTTCTGTGCGGGGGCGCCGGGCGCGGCCGGCGCAGTGGGCGTTGCCTCGCGCTGCGTCACGTTGCCCGACTGCTTGCCGATCGACGTTCCGCCGCCCAGGCGGCGTGCGTCGGCGTCGATGCTCACAGCGGCCAGCGCGCACACCAGCAAAACGGACCAAAAACTCTTCATGACGTCTCCTCTTTCGGCAAAAAATTTCTTCATCAGCACTTGATTCCAACATGCAGGGCGACAACGCCACCGGTCATGTTGTGATAGTCCACATGTCCGAAACCGCCCTCTTTCATGAGGGTCTTGAGCTCCTCTTGCGAGGGATGCATCCGGATCGACTCGGCCAGGTAGCGATAGCTCGCATCGTCGCCCGCCACCACCTTGCCGAGCATCGGCAGCACCTTGAACGAATACCAGTCGTAGACCTTGGAAAGCGGCTTGGCGACCTTGGAGAACTCGAGCACCAGGAGCTTGCCGCGCGGCTTCAGCACGCGGTTCATTTCCTTCAGTGCGAGGTCCTTGTGCGTCATGTTGCGCAGGCCGAAGGCGACGCACACGACATCGAAGTGATCATCCGGGAAGGGCAGCTTCTCGGCATCGCACACCAGCGTGGGCAGCGCGACGCCGCCATCGAGCAGCCGGTCGCGGCCGGTGCGCAGCATGGCTTCGTTGATGTCCGTATGCACCACCTCGCCGCTTGCGCCCACCTTCTTCGCGAAGGCCAGTGCGAGGTCGCCCGTGCCGCCCGCGATGTCGAGCACCTTCGAGCCCTCGCCCACGTTGGCGACCATCACCGTGTAGGCCTTCCAGGCACGATGCAGGCCCGCCGACATCAGGTCGTTCATGAGGTCGTAGCGTGTTGCGACCGAGTCGAACACGCCGCGCACGCGCCGTGCCTTGTCGCTTTCCTCGACCGATTCGAAACCGAAATGGGTACTGCTCATGCACCCGATGTTAGGCCGGAAGCGTTCACATCAAGCCGACGACCCCGCAGGGACGGCGGTCATTCGTTGCTTTGGGCCAAAGAACGCGGCGCTCAGTGGCTGCCACAGGCGTGGCCGCCCTTCTCGGCCATCGGCGCATCGCGGTCGACGCCCGCAGCGGCCAGGCGCCGCTCGTACTCGGCCCAGAGTTCGTCCTGCTTGGCGCCGAGTTCGTACAGCAGGTCCCACGAGAAGATGCCGGTATCGTGGCCGTCGGAGAAGCTCGGTTGAACCGCGTAGTTGCCGACCGGCTGCAGGTCCAGCAGACCGACGTTGCGCTTGCCGGTCTGCAGCACTTCCTGGCCCGGCCCGTGTCCCTGCACCTCCGCCGAGGGCGAATAGATGCGCATCAGCTCGAAGGGGATGCGGAAGGTGGCACCGTCGGAAAAGCCCACTTCGAGCACGCGCGACTGGTTGTGCACGGTGATCGATTGCGGCGTCGGCGCGCCGGCTTGCAAACCTGCCATCAGAAACTCCTAGTCGCCAGGCGCTGGATCATCTCGCGTTCCAGCGATGGCAGTTTGACCTCGATCCCGGCCTCGCGTTCCGGATCGCGCTCGCGCTGCACTTCGGCCCAGACCGACCCCGGGAAACGCGGGTCCCAATCGAAGCGCGCGATCACGTGCCAGTGCAGGTGGGGAACCATGTTGCCCAGCGCCGCGAGGTTGATCTTGGCCGGCGCCAGGGCGTTGCGCAGGCTTTGCTCCACGGCGACCACCGCATCCATGCACAACGCGCGGTCTTCCGGCCCCAGATCGGACCACTCGGCCACGTGGTCTTTCCAGACGACGCGATAGAACGCGGGAAAGCCCGCTTCCGCCGCATGGACGACGCGAAACTTCGCAGCCTCGAAGACCAGACGTCCGCCAGGCTCGTCGCACAAAGGGCAGCCAGCCGCGCGCGTCATACCAGCACGCGTTCGATGCCGCCCTGATTGGCCGCGGCCACGTACTCGGGCATCCAGTCGTCGCCGAGGATCTTGTTCGCCATCTCGACCACGATGTAGTCGGCTTCGAGCAGGCCGTTGTTCAGGTCGTTGCCGTAGCGGCTCAGGCCCTGCAGGCAGCTCGGGCAGCTGGTGAGGATCTTGACGTTGGCCTTGGGCCCCACCATGCCGCTGTCGCGCAGCGCGGCCTCGCCCTTCTTCAGCTCCTCTTCCTTGCGGAAGCGGATCTGCGTCGAGATGTCCGGGCGCGTCACGCCCAGCGTGCCGGACTCGCCGCAGCAGCGGTCGTTCTTGAGCACGTTGTCGCCGACCAGCGCCTTGACGGTCTTCATCGGATCCTGCAGCTTCATCGGGCTGTGGCAGGGGTCGTGGTACAGGTAGCCGCCACCAGCGGCGTCACCTAGCGTGATGCCCTTCTCGAGCAGGTACTCGTGGATGTCGATGATCCTGCAGCCCGGGAAGATCTTGTCGAACTGATAGCCCTGCAGCTGGTCGTAGCAGGTGCCGCAGCTCACCACCACCGTCTTGATGTCGAGGTAGTTCAGCGTGTTGGCCACGCGGTGGAACAGCACGCGGTTGTCGGTGATCATCTTCTCCGCCTTGTCGTACTGGCCGCTGCCGCGCTGCGGGTAGCCGCAGCACAGATAGCCGGGCGGCAGCACGGTCTGCACGCCCGCATGCCACAGCATCGCCTGCGTGGCCAGGCCCACCTGCGAAAAGAGACGCTCCGAGCCGCAGCCCGGGAAATAGAACACGGCCTCGGTCTCGGAGGTGGTCGCCTTCGGGTTGCGGATGATCGGCACGTAGTCGGCATCCTCGATGTCCAGCAGCGCGCGCGCGGTCTGCTTGGGCAGCCCGCCCGGCATCTTCTTGTTGATGAAGTGGATCACCTGCTCCTTGACCGGCGCCGGGCCCAGCGTGGCCGGCGGGGCCGCGGTCTGCTTCTTCGCCAGGCCCCGCAGCAGGTCGTTGGCCAGGCGTTGGGCCTTGAAGCCGATATCGACCATGCCGGTGCGCATCATCTTGATGGTCTGCGGATTGGTGGCGTTGAGGAAGAACATCGCCGCCGCATTGCCGGGCCGGAAGGACTTCTGGCCCATCTTGCGCAGCAGGTTGCGCATGTTCATCGACACGTCGCCGAAGTCGATGTCGACCGGGCAAGGCGTCAGGCACTTGTGGCACACCGTGCAGTGGTCGGCCACGTCCTCAAACTCTTCCCAGTGCTTGATGCTGACGCCGCGCCGGGTCTGCTCCTCGTAGAGGAAAGCCTCCACCAGGAGCGAGGTCGCGAGGATCTTGTTGCGCGGCGAGTAGAGCAGGTTGGCGCGCGGCACGTGCGTCGCGCACACCGGCTTGCACTTGCCGCAGCGCAGGCAGTCCTTCACGCTGTCGGCAATGGCGCCGATGTCGCTCTGCTGCATGATCAGCGATTCGTGGCCCATGAGGCCGAAGCTGGGCGTGTAGGCGTTGGTCAAGTCGGCATGCAGCGGGCCGCCATCGCCGAGCACGGGACGCAGCAGCTTGCCCTTGTTGAAGCGCCCTTCCGGGTCGACCCGCTTCTTGTAGTCGGTGAAGGGCTGCAGCTCCGCGTCGGAAAGGAATTCGAGCTTGGTGATGCCGATGCCGTGCTCGCCCGAGATCACGCCGTCGAGGCTGCGTGCCAGCACCATGATGCGTGCCACCGCGGCATGCGCGGTCTGCAGCATCTCGTAGTTGTCGCTGTTGACCGGGATGTTGGTGTGCACGTTGCCGTCGCCCGCGTGCATGTGCAGCGCGATCCAGACGCGGCCCTTGAGCACGCGCTGGTGGATGGCATTGCACTCGGCCAGGATCGGCGCGAACTCGGCGCCGCTGAAGATGGCCGCAAGCGGCGCACGGATCTGCGTCTTCCAGCTCGCGCGCAGCGAGTGGTCCTGCAGCTGCGGGAACAGCGCTTCGATGTCATCGAGCCAGCCCTGCCACATCGCCCGCACCTCGCGCACCAGCGCCGCGGCCTGGGCGGCGCGGTCTTCCAGCAGCTCGGCCGACGCAATCTCGCTGGCATCGTCGCTTCTGCCCAGCGGCAGATTGCCGCGCACGAAGAAGGCTTCGAGCTCGTCGGCGAGCGCAAGCTTGTTCTGAAGCGAGAGCTCGATGTTGATGCGCTCGATGCCGTCGGTGTACTCGGCCATGCGCGGCAGCGGGATCACCACGTCCTCGTTGATCTTGAAGGCGTTGGTGTGTTTGCTGATGGCGGCCGTGCGCTTGCGGTCGAGCCAGAACTTCTTGCGCGCCTCGGGGCTGATCGCGATGAAGCCTTCGCCGCTGCGCGAGTTGGCGATGCGCACCACCTCGGAGGTCACGCGCGCGACCGCATCGGCATCGTCGCCGGCGATGTCACCGAACAGCACCATCTTCGGCAGGCCACCGTGCTTCTTGGACTTGGTCGCGTAGCCCACTGCCTTCAGGTAGCGGTCGTCCAGATGTTCGAGACCGGCCAGCAGCACCCCGGAGCGCTTCTGCTCCGCGAACATGAAATCCTTGATCTCGACGATGCTGGGCACCGCGTCCTTGGCATTGCCGAAGAACTCCAGGCAGACAGTGCGCGTGTGCGCCGGCATGCGATGCACCACCCAGCGCGCGCTGGTGATGAGGCCGTCGCAACCCTCCTTCTGGATGCCGGGCAGACCCGAGAGGAACTTGTCGGTCACGTCCTTGCCGAGGCCTTCCTTGCGGAAGGTCTTGCCGACGATCTCGAGCCGCTCGTTGCGCAGCTTGGTCTTCCCGTCGGCCGCGAAGTACTGCAGATCGAAGACCGCGCTGTCGGCGTCGTGGATCTTGCCGAGGTTGTGGCCGATGCGCGTGACTTCGAGCCACTCGGCCTCGGGCGTCACCATGCGCCAGGAGGCCAGGTTGTCGAGCGCGGTGCCCCAGAGCACCGCCTTCTTGCCGCCCGCGTTCATCGCGACGTTGCCGCCGACGCAGGAGGCTTCGGCCGAGGTGGGGTCGACCGCGAACACGAAGCCCGCGCGCTCGGCCGCATCGGCCACGCGCTGGGTGACCACGCCGGCTTCGGTCCAGACGGTGGGCACCGGCGCATCGAGCCCGGGCAGCGAGACCATTTCGACCTCGGTCATCGCCTCGAGCTTCTCGGTGTTGATGACGGCGCTGTTCCAGGTCAGCGGGATCGCGCCGCCGGTGTAGCCGGTGCCGCCGCCGCGCGGAATGATGGTGAGCCCCAGCTCGATGCAGCCCTTGACCAGCCCGGCCATCTCGACCTCGGTGTCGGGCGTGAGCACGACGAAGGGGTATTCGACCCGCCAGTCGGTCGCATCCGTCACGTGCGACACGCGCGAGAGGCCGTCGAACTTGATGTTGTCCTTGGCCGTGAGCCGGCCCAGCGCCCGCGTAGCCTTGCGCCGGAGCGCCGCCACATCGCGGAACATGGTGTCGAAGGCCTGCACCGCCTGGGCCACCAGCGCGGTCAGCTCGCCGACCAGCGCGTCGCGCTGCGCGGCCGCGTCCGGCGTGCGGCGCTTCTGCACCTCGGACAGGCGGTGGTTGAGCGCATCGACCAGCTGGCCGCGCCGGCGCGGGTTGTCCAGCAGATCGTCGACCAGGTAGGGATTGCGCTGCACCACCCAGATGTCGCCCAGCACCTCGTAGAGCATGCGCGCCGAACGACCGGTGCGGCGCTCGGCCCGGAGCGTCTGCAGCAGTTCCCAGCCGCGCTCGCCCAGGAGGCGGATCACGATCTCGCGATCGGAAAAACTCGTGTAGTTGTAAGGGATCTCACGCAATCGCGCGGGCTCTTCGGCCTGCGACAACAACGCCGTCAACGCGGTCGGAGCATTCATCGGGGAGTGGCCTCGGTCGGGCGCTGCGCGCCCATGAACCAGGGGCATGAATTTTAAGTCAGCCCCGCGCACCTTGCCCGGGAGTCTAGAAGAGGACCCGGCTGCGAATGGTGCCGGGCACCTTCGCCAGCTTTTCGAGCGCGAGATCGGAGTACGCGGCATCGATGTCGGTCACCACGTAGCCCACCTTCTCGTTGGTCTGCAGGAACTGCGAGGCGATGTTGATGTTGTTCTCGGCGAACACGCGGTTGATGTCGGACAGCACGCCCGGCACGTTGCGGTGGATGTGCAGCAGCCGGTGCTTGCCCGGGTGCGCCGGCAGCGCCACCTCGGGGAAGTTGACCGAGGAGGTCGAGGTGCCGTTGTCGCTGTACTTCACCAGTTTCTCGGCCACTTCGACGCCGATGTTGGCCTGCGCCTCCATCGTCGAGCCGCCGATGTGCGGCGTGAGGATCACGTTGTCCAGCCCGCGCAGCGGCGACTGGAATTCGTCCTTGTTGCTGCGCGGCTCGACCGGGAACACGTCGATCGCGGCGCCCAGCAGCTTCTTTTGCTTGAGCGATTCGGCCAGCGCATCGATCTCGACCACGGTGCCGCGCGAGGCGTTGATCAGGATCGCGCCCGGCTTCATGGCCGCGAGTTCGGCCGCGCCGATCATCCACTGCGTGGCCTGGGTCTCCGGAACGTGCAGGCTCACGATGTCGCTTTGCGCCAGCAGATCGTGCAGCTCGCGCACCTGGCGCGCGTTGCCCAGCGGCAGCTTGGTGACGACGTCGAAGAAAGCCACCTGCATGCCCAGCGCCTCGGCCAGCACCGACAGCTGCGCGCCGATGGAGCCGTAGCCCACGATGCCCAGCGTCTTGCCGCGGATCTCGAAGGCGTTCTCGGCCGACTTGAGCCAGCCGCCGCGATGCGCCACCGCACTCTTCTCGGGCACGCCGCGCAAGAGCAGGATGGCCTCGGCCAGTACCAGCTCGGCCACCGAGCGCGTGTTGGAGTAAGGCGCGTTGAAGACCGCCACGCCGTGCTCGCGCGCCGCATCCAGATCGACCTGGTTGGTGCCGATGCAGAAGGCGCCGACTGCGACCAGCTTCTGCGCAGCGGCAAACACCTCGGCCGTCAGCTGCGTGCGCGAGCGGATGCCCAGGAAGTGCACGTCGGCGACGCGGGCCTTGAGCTCCGCCTCCGGCAGCGCGCCGGCGAGCGTCTCGATGCTCGTGTAGCCCGCGGCCCGCAGCACCTCGACCGCCGAGGGGTGGATGCCTTCGAGCAGAAGGAACTTGATCTTGCTTTTGTCGAGGGAGGTCTTGCTCATGGAAGCCCCGGCGACGGGCTGAAAAATCGGAGGGCGATGCTAGCATGGTGCGGCGCAGCAAGCGGGGTGTGCGGCCATGCGCCAAAAGGGTTTCCCCGGTTGGACGAGCCCCCTCGCCGTGCGACAAATGTGACGCAGCCGTGTCATACGCGCCGCCTAGCATCCGCGCTTTTCTTTCCCCTCAGGAGTCTTCATGCGATTCAATACGCTCGCCTTGGCCTCGGCCCTTGCCGCAACGCTCTTCACACCGGCGATGGCACAGACCGAGATCCAGTGGTGGCATTCCATGACCGCCGTCAACGGCGAATGGGTCAACGACCTGGCCAAGCAGTTCAACGAGAGCCAGAAGGAATACAAGGTGGTACCCACCTACAAGGGCACCTACGACGAATCGATGACGGCGTCGATCGCGGCCTTCCGCGCCGGCAATGCGCCCCACATCCTGCAGGTGTTCGAAGTGGGCACCGCCACCATGATGGCCAGCAAGGGCGCGATCATCCCGGTGGCCCAGGTCATGAAGGACGCGGGCGCCAAGTTCGACCCGAGCGCCTACATCTCCGCCGTGGCCGGCTACTACACGGCGCCGAACGGCCAGATGCTGAGCTTCCCCTTCAACAGCTCGACCACCATCTTCTACTTCAACAAGGACGCCTTCAAGGCCGCCGGCCTCGACACCGAGAAGGCGCCGAGCACCTGGCCCGAGGTGGTCGCCGCCGCCGCCAAGCTGAAGGCGGCCGGCCACAAGTGTCCGTTCACGACCGCCTGGCAGGGCTGGACCCAGCTCGAGAGCTTCTCCGCCTGGCACAACGTCGAGTTCGCGACCAAGAACAACGGCCTGTCGGGCCTGGACGCGCGCATGAAGATCAACTCGCCGCTGCACGTGCGCCACATCGAGAACCTCTCGAACATGTCCAAGCAGGGCCTGTTCATCTACAAGGGCCGCGGTAACGTGCCCGAAGCGAGCTTCGTCTCCGGCGAGTGCGCGATGATCAACACCTCCTCGGGCTTCTACGGCAACGTGGCCAAGAACGCCAAGTTCAGCTACGGTCTGGCACCGCTGCCCTACTACCCTGACGTACAGGGCGCGCCGCAGAACACGGTGATCGGCGGCGCCAGCCTCTGGGTGATGTCGGGCAAGAAGCCGGCCGAGTACAAGGGCGTGGCCGAGTTCTTCAAGTTCGTTTCGACGCCTGAAGTCCAGTCCGCCAGCCACAAGCGCACCGGCTATCTGCCGGTGACCACCGCGGCCTACCAGCTCACCGAGAAGTCGGGCTTCTACAAGCAGAACCCCGGAACCGACGTGGCCGTGACCCAGATGATCCGCAAGGTGACCGACAAGAGCCGCGGCATCCGCCTGGGCAACTACGTGCAGATCCGTGCCATCGAGGACGAGGAGCTCGAACAGGTCTGGTCCGGCAAGAAGGCGCCGAAGGAAGCGCTCGATTCGATCGTGAAGCGGGGGGACGAACTGCTGGAGCGGTTCCAGAAGGCAAACAAGAGCTGACGCGCTTGTTGTCGCGTCTGAGCGGCTAACATCCACCGCCCCGCCTGCCGTGCAGCCGGGGCGGAACTTTTATCAGGTATCGCTCATGGAAAAACGCGTCGTCTTTCGATCGGGCTGGCTGCCGTGGGCGCTGCTCGCGCCGCAGCTGGTCGTCATCACCGTGTTCTTCTTCTGGCCGGCCAGCCAGGCGCTGATGCAATCGATGCAGGTGCAGGATGCCTTCGGCAGTTCGACCGAGTGGGTCGGCCTGCAGAACTTCAGGCAGCTGTTCGACGACCCGAGCTATGTGGAGTCCTTCAAGACCACTGCCCTCTTCTCTGTGCTGGTGGCGGTGATCGGCATCAGCCTCTCGTTGCTCTTGGCCGTCTTCGCGGACCGCATCGTGCGCGGCGCGATGCTCTACAAGACCCTCTTGATCCTTCCTTACGCCGTGGCGCCGGCGGTGGCTGCCGTGCTGTGGGTCTTCATGTTCTCGCCGGCGCTGGGCGTGGTGTCCTATGCGCTCGGCAAGATCGGCATCGACTGGAACCACCTGCTCAATTCGACGCACGCGATGACACTGATCGTGATGGCCTCAGTCTGGAAGCAGATCTCCTACAACTTCCTGTTCTTCCTGGCCGGCCTGCAGTCGATCCCGAAGTCGCTGATCGAGGCGGCCGCGATCGACGGGGCGCGGCCCTGGCGCCGCTTCTGGACGGTGCAGTTCCCACTGCTCTCGCCCACCACCTTCTTCCTGCTCGTGATCAACGTGGTCTACGCCTTCTTCGACACCTTCGCGATCGTCGATGCGGCGACCCAGGGCGGGCCGGGCAAGGACACGGCGATCCTGGTCTACAAGGTGTACTACGACGGCTTCAAGGCCATGGACCTGGGCGGCTCGGCCGCGCAGTCCGTGGTGCTGATGGTGATCGTCATCGCGTTGACGGTGATTCAGTTCCGCTATGTAGAGAAAAAAGTGAACTACTGACATGGTTGAAAGAAGCCCGACCCTCGGCATCCTGGCGCACGCCGTGATGATCTTCGGCGTCCTGATCGTCGCCTTTCCGCTCTACCTCGCATTCGTGGCTTCCAGCCACACCGCGCAGGAGATCGTGCAGGCACCGATGCCGCTCCTTCCCGGCTCGCACCTGTGGGAAACCTACAAGGCCGCCTTGTTCGGCCGCGATGCCGGCGCCGGCTCCACTGCGCCGGTGGCCCGCATGATGTGGGTGAGCCTGGTCTCGGCGCTGGTTATCACCTTCGGCAAGATCGCAATCTCGCTGCTCTCGGCCTTCGCGGTCGTGTACTTCCGTTTTCCCTTGAAGGGCCTGTGCTTCTGGGCGATCTTCGTCACGCTGATGCTGCCCGTGGAAGTGCGGATCGGCCCGACCTACCAGGTGGTGTCGGACCTCGGCATGCTCAACAGCTACGCTGGCCTCACGGTGCCGCTGATCGCCTCGGCAACCGCCACCTTCCTGTTTCGCCAGTTCTTCCTGACGGTGCCCGATGAACTGATCGAAGCTGCGCGCATGGACGGCGCCGGGCCCATGCGCTTCTTCAAGGACGTGCTGGTGCCGCTGTCGAAGACCTCGATCGCGGCGCTGTTCGTGATCCAGTTCATCTACGGATGGAACCAGTACCTCTGGCCGCTGCTCGCGACCACCAGCGAGGACATGTACCCGGTGGTGATCGGCATCAAGCGGATGATCGCCGGCGGCGATGCCGCCAACGAATGGAATGTCGTGATGGCCACGGCCATCCTCGCCATGCTGCCGCCGGCCATCGTCGTGGTGCTGATGCAGAAGTGGTTCGTCAAGGGCCTCGTGGACACCGAGAAATAAAGAAACAAGACATGGCAGCTCTATCCATTCGCAACGTCATCAAGCGCTACGGCCACGGGCCGAAGTCGAACCAGGTCATCCACGGCGTTAGTGCCGAGATCGGTGACCACGAATTCATCGTCATCGTCGGGCCCTCGGGCTGCGGCAAATCCACGCTGCTGCGCATGGTCGCGGGCCTCGAGGAGATCAGCGCCGGCGAAATCTCCATCGGCAATCGCGTGGTGAACAACCTCGAGCCGGCCGAGCGCGACATCGCGATGGTGTTCCAGAACTACGCGCTCTACCCGCACATGTCGGTGTTCGACAACATGGCCTACGGCCTGAAGATCGCCAAGGTGCCGGTTCCCGAGATCAAGACGCGGGTCGACAAGGCGGCCAAGATCCTCGAGCTCGGCCACCTGCTCGCGCGCAAGCCGCGCGAACTCTCCGGCGGTCAGCGCCAGCGCGTGGCCATGGGCCGCGCGATCGTGCGGCAGCCGCAGGTGTTCCTGTTCGACGAGCCGCTGTCCAACCTCGACGCCAAGCTGCGCGCGCAGACCCGCATCGAGATCCAGAAGCTGCACCGCGAGCTCGGCATCACCTCGCTGTTCGTCACCCACGACCAGGTCGAGGCCATGACGCTCGCGCAACGCATCATCGTGATGAACGCCGGCGTGATGGACCAGTTCGCCACGCCCGAAGAGGTCTATTCGCGCCCGGCCACCACCTTCGTCGCGAGCTTCATCGGTTCGCCGCCGATGAATCTGCTGAAGCACGCACCGGGCGTGCGGCCGGGCACCATCCTCGGCATTCGGCCCGAGCACCTGGTCCTCGATGCGGAGGGCTGGTCGGTGCAGGTCGAGCATGTCGAACTGCTGGGCGCCGAGCGGCTGATCTACGGCCGCATCGGCGACGAGCAGTTGATCATGCGCGTCGACGAGGGCAACACCCCGCCGACCACCGGCGACACCGTGAAAATCGCCGCGCGCCAGGACAAACTCCACTGGTTCGACTCCGGTTCCGGCAAGCGCACCGAATGAGCATGCAGGATTGGCCCTATCCCCGCTGGATCGCCCACCGCGGCGCCGGCAAGCTGGCCCCCGAGAACACGCTCGCCGCCTTCCGCCTCGGTGCCGAGTACGGCTACCGCATGTTCGAGTGCGATGCGAAGCTCAGCGCCGACGGCGTCCCTTTTCTGTTGCACGACAGCACGCTGCAACGCACCAGCAACGGTCATGGCGTCGCCGGTGAGCGTGCGTGGTCGGAGCTGACTCAGCTCGACGCCGGCGCCTGGCATTCGCGCCGCTACGCCGGCGAGCCGCTTGCCAGCCTCGAAGCCCTGATCCGCTTCTGCCTCGCCAACGGCTACGCGCTCAACATCGAGATCAAGCCGACGCCGGGCGTCGAACTGAACACCGGCGGACGCGTCGCGCAGCTCGCCGCTCGGCTGTGGGCCGGCTCGGCCGTCGCGCCGCCCCTCCTGACCTCCTTCGCGCCCGAATCCCTGGAGGGTGCGCGGTCGGCCCAGCCCGAACTGCCGCGCGGCCTGCTGCTCGACACGCTGCGGGAGGGCTGGCTCGACACCGCGCGCCGACTCGATTGCGCGGCGATCGTCTGCAACTATGCGCTGTGGGACGCTGCCACCGTGGCGCTGGTGCATGCCGCCGGCTTGCGCGCGCTGAGCTATACCGTCAACGACGAGTGGTTGGCGAAGCGGCTGATCGGGCTCGGCACCGACGGCATCATCACCGACCGCGTCGATCGATTCAGTCCTGCGGCCTGAGTCCGCGCGCGGGGCGGATGCGAAGCCCTTCTATGATGAAGCCATGAGTTGGATGCACCGCCTCGCGGCCCTGCTGCTGGCCGCCGTCCTCTGCGGCGGCGCCTTTGCACAGAGCACCGCCGCCCCGCCGGAAGCCACGGTGGCCGATCTGCGGGCCCAGCTCGACCGCATTCCCGACTCCGTCGAGAGCAACGCCGAGGTGCGCGAGCTCATCGCCCGCATCAACGCCATCGGTGTCCAGGCCGACAAGTTCATCGCCTCGCGCACCGGGCAGCTCAACGACCTCAACGCGCGCCTGGGCGAGCTGGGCAACCCGCCGGCCGAAGGCGCCGCGGCCGAAGATCCCGACATCACGCGCCAGCGCGCGGCGCTGCTGAAGGATCGCAACGCGCTCGACGCCGACATCCGCCTGGCGCGCCTGGTCACGGTCGATGCGCAGCAGCGCGGCAGCGAGCTGCTGGCCAAGCGCCGCGCGCTGTTCGAGGCTCAGCTCACCGAGCGCGCGCCCTCGCCGCTCGGCCGCCAGTTCTGGTTCGACATCAGCGACGCCTGGCCTGCCGACGTGGAACGCCTGGCCACGCTCGGCGACGAGCTCCGAGCCAGCTTCGACACCGCGCTGGAGCCGGCGCACCGAACGGCAGCGCTGGCGAGCATGACCGTGGCGCTGCTGCTCGTGCTGCTGGGCAACTGGGCCGCCGAGCGCGGGCTGGCGCAACTGGCGGCGCGCGTGCTGCCGGCCGGGCGGCTGCGCCGCTCGCTGCTGGTGCTCGCGATCGTGGCCGTCAACGTGCTGCTGGTGGCGCTGGCGGCGCAGGGCGTGTTCGCCACGCTCGACCGCCACGGCATATGGGGACCACAGATCCGCAAGCTGGCCCAGGCGGTGGTGCAGTCCATCATCTTCATCGCCTTCGTGGTCGGCCTGGGCCGCGCGCTGCTGTCCAACGGCCGGCCCTCCTGGCGGCTGCCGCCGATCCCCGACGAGATGGCCCGGCGCCTGGCGCCCTTCCCCTGGCTCACCGCGCTGATCGCCGTGCTGGTCTGGGCACCGACCCAGATCAATGCGGTGGTGGACGCCAGCTTCGCGGCGGTGGTCGCGACGCACGTGGTCACCGCGCTGGCACTGACCGCGCTGATCGGCACGATGCTCTGGCGCCTGCGCGAGCCGCAGGCTGCGCCCGCGGCCGCCCCCACGACGGAGGCGGCCCAGCCGCCGCCCGCCGAGCCCGAACGACCGATGTGGATCAGCTTCCTGCTGAGCGCCGTGGCGCTGGCGGTGATCGTGATCTGGATCCTGGTGGCGGTCGGCTACGTCGCGATGGCGAGTTTCCTCGCCAGCCAGCTCACCTGGACCGGCATCGTCGCATCGGCCTTCTACGTGCTGTTCAAGTTCGCCGACGACCTGTTCATGGCGCTGGTGTCTTCGCGCAGCGACTTCGGCCAGAAGCTGCAGAAGAGCTTCGGCTTCGCGCCGCGCACGCTGGACCAGGCGGCCGTGGTGCTCTCGGGCCTCAGCCGCGTCGCATTGTTCTTCTACATGGTGATCGCGCTGGCCACGCCGCTGGGCACCAGCCCGGGCGAGGTGTTCCAGCGCAGCGGCAAGTTCGGCACCGGCGTGAAGATCGGCGAGTTCGAGCTCGTCCCGGGCGCGATCTTCAGCGCGGTCGCGGTGCTGGCGGTCGGCTTCGTCGTGCTGCGCGTGATCAAGAAGTGGCTGGAGGCCCACTACCTGCCGCAGACCGCGCTCGAGCCCGGCATGCAGAGCTCGATCACGACGCTGCTCGGCTATGTGGGCGGCATCCTGGTGGTCGCCTTCGCGCTGTCGGCGCTGGGCATCGGCATCGAACGCATCGCCTGGGTGGCGAGCGCGCTGTCGGTCGGCATCGGCTTCGGGCTGCAGGCGATCGTCCAGAATTTCATCTCCGGGTTGATTCTGCTGGCCGAGCGCCCGGTCAAGGTCGGCGACTGGGTGGTGCTGGGCAATGCCGAAGGAGATGTGCGGCGCATCAACGTGCGCGCCACCGAAATCCAGCTGGGCGACCGCTCCACGCTGATCGTGCCGAACTCGGAGTTCATCACCAAGACCGTGCGCAACATGACGCTGGCCAACGCCGAGGGCCGCGTGCTGATCCGCCTGCCGATGCCGCTCAACACCGACGCCCAGCGCACGCGCGAGCTGATGCTGGCGGCCTGCGCCGATCATGCCGGCGTGCTGCTCTCGCCCGCGCCCACGGTCACGCTCGAAGGCATCGAGAACGGCATGCTGATCTTCCAGGCGATCGCCTACGTGCAGAGCCCGCGCCTCGCCGGCGGGGTACGCAGCGACCTGCTCTTCGCCATTCTCGACCTGCTCAAGGAGGCCGGGCTGCCGCTGGCGGTGCCCACCATGGTGATGTCGCCGACAGAGCCGCCGGCGCCGCCCGCGCCGACGCCGCCCTTGCCGGTTTGAGCCAAAGGCCGGTTCAGCCGCGCCAGCCGCGCAGGAGCCACCACTGGACGGTGCCGCAGACCGCCACCAGCGCGGCATAGGTCGCGATCTGCCCGTCACGGCCGAAGAAGATCAGGCCGGCGATCAGCACGGCCAGACCGGCAGCGAAGTTGACGGCAAGCTGCGTCCACAGCCCGGTCGCGGCGCTGCGCTTGTGCATGGCAAGCCGAAACAGCAACGCGAGCAGGAGCGCGACGAAGAAGGCCGGCGCCGCGAAGTTGAGCAGGTGAATCAGGAAATCGAGCGCGGGCATGGAAGGCAAAGGCGCCGCGGGTTTTGAGGGCCATCCGCAAATGCGGCGGCCCATGGCGGCGGCGGATTTTATAATCAGCCGTTATGACAGTCTGGGCTCTCGGCTTGAACCACACGACCGCGCCGCTCGACCTGCGCGGTCGGTTCGCGTTCGCGATCGACCAGATAGCCCCCACGCTGCAGAGCCTGCGGCATTCCTTCGGCTCCCACCGGCATCCCGACGTGGAGGCCGCCATCATCTCGACCTGCAACCGCACCGAGATCTACTGCGCGGCCGAGCACCCGGCGCTCGACCACACGGTCGAATGGCTGGCCGAGAGCGGCGGCGTCGCCCCGGCCCTGCTGCGCTCGCATGCCTACACGCTGCACGACGACCAGGCTGCCCGCCACGCCTTCCGCGTCGCTGCCGGCCTCGATTCGATGGTGCTGGGCGAGGCCCAGATCCTCGGCCAGATGAAGGACGCCGTGCGCGCCGCCGAGACGGCCGGCTCGCTGGGCAGCACGTTGAACCAGCTGTTCCAGCGCTCCTTCGCCGTCGCCAAGGAAGTGCGCACCGCCACCGAGATCGGTGCCCATTCGATCAGCATGGCGGCCGCGGCCGTCCGGCTGGCCGCGCAGCTGTTCGAGGATCTGAAGCAGACGCGCGTGCTGTTCGTGGGCGCCGGCGAAATGATCGACTTGGCGGTGACGCATTTCGCGGCCAAGGAGCCGAAATCCATCGTCATCGCCAACCGCACGCTGGAGCGCGGCGAAAAGCTGGCCTCGCGCTTCGGCGGCGAGGCCATGCGGCTGGCCGATCTGCCCGCGCGCCTGGCCGAATTCGACATCGTCGTGAGCTGCACCGCGAGCACCTTGCCGCTGATCGGGCTCGGCGCGGTCGAACGCGCGCTGAAGCTGCGCAAGCACCGCCCGATGTTCATGGTCGACCTCGCGGTGCCGCGCGACATCGAGCCCGAGGTCAAGGCGCTCGAAGACATCTATCTCTACACGGTCGACGACCTGGCGCAGGTCGTGCAGCAAGGCCACGCCAGCCGCCAGGCCGCGGTGGCGGAGGCCGAAGTCATCATCGACGCCGGCGTGCGCAGCTTCATGCACTGGCTGGATCAGCGCGGCACCGTGCCGCTGATCCAGCAGCTCAATGCCCAGACGGACGAATGGCGCGCCATGGAACTGGCCCGCGCGCGCAAGCTGCTGGCCAAGGGCGAGCCGGTCGAGGCCGTGCTGGAGGCACTGTCGCGCGGCCTCACGCAAAAGATGCTGCACGGCGCGATGGCCGAGCTGCATGCCGGCGACGCCAGCGCCCGCGAGCACACGGCGCAGGCCATTTCGCGGCTGTTCCTGCGCAAAGAGCGTTAGCGACGCCGGCCGTGCCCGGTTGCGCACGCCGCAGCCCACGCCCCGTCGCCGTGCGCATCGCGCGGCCTGTTCTTCCCGCTTTCCGCCCGCCTCCCTTGAAACCCTTTCTCCGCCACCAACTCGAGCGCTACGCGCAACGCCTCGGCGAACTCGACTTCCTGCTCTCGCGTGAAGACATCATGTCCGACATGGCACAGTACCGGACCATCTCGCGCGAGCACGCCGAGGTGACGCAGATCGCGGGCCGCTACGCGCGCTACCTGCAGCGCGAGTCGGACCTGGCTGGCGCGCGCGAGATGCAGGACGATCCCGACATGGCCGAGATGGCGCAGGAGGAGATCGCGAGCGCCGAAGCCGAGCTGCGGCAGCTCGAGGACGAACTCCAGCGCCTGCTGCTTCCCAAGGACCCTGACGACGCGCGCAACGCCTTCCTCGAAATCCGCGCCGGCACCGGCGGCGACGAGTCGGCGCTGTTCGCCGGCGACCTGCTGCGCATGTACACACGCTACGCCGAGCGCACCGGCTGGCGCTGCGAGATCGTGAGCGAAAGCGAGAGCGAGCTCGGCGGCTACAAGGAGGTGGTGGTGCGCATCGCGGGCGACGAGGTCTTCGGCAAGCTGCGCTTCGAGTCCGGCGGTCATCGCGTGCAGCGCGTGCCCGCGACCGAGACCCAGGGCCGCATCCACACCAGCGCCTGCACGGTCGCCGTGCTGGCCGAGCCCGACGAAACGCAGGCCGTGCAGATCAACCCCGCCGACCTGCGCATCGACACCTACCGCGCCAGCGGCGCCGGCGGCCAGCACATCAACAAGACCGATTCAGCGGTGCGCATCACGCACATCCCCACCGGCATCGTCGCCGAGTGCCAGGACGACCGCAGCCAGCATCGCAACAAGGCCAAGGCGCTGCAGGTGCTCTCGGCCCGCATCCAGGAAAAAGACCGCAGCGAGCGCGCGGCCAAGGACGCCGCGCTGCGCAAGGGCCTGATCGGCAGCGGCGACCGCTCCGACCGCATCCGCACCTACAACTTCCCGCAGGGCCGGCTCACCGACCACCGCATCAACCTCACGCTCTACAAGCTGCAGGCGATCATGGAAGGCGACCTGGGCGACGTGCTGGCAGCGCTGCAGTCGGCGCGCGAGGCCGAACAGCTGGCGGAGCTGGAAGCGAGCCTGCCCGCGTGATGCCGCCGGTCCCGAATTCGCCCTCCACCGCGGCAGAGATGCTCGCCGCGGCCGCGGCGCTGGGCGTGGAGCGGCTCGATGCCCAGCTGCTGCTGCTGCATGTGCTGGGCCGGCCCTTGGACGACCGTGCCTGGCTGCTGGCGCACGACACGGATGCGCTGCCGGAAAGCGCCTGGCTGCGCTTCGCCGAACTCTGTGCCCGCCGCGTGGCCGGCGAACCGGTCGCCTACCTGGTCGGCGAGAAGGAGTTCCACGGGCTCGGCCTGCAGGTCGACGCGCGCGTCCTGGTGCCGCGGCCGGACACCGAAACCCTGGTCGACTGGGCACTGCAATGCCTGGAAGGCCGCGCAGCGCCGTCGGTGATCGACCTCGGCACGGGCAGCGGCGCGATCGCGCTGGCCATCCGGCACGCCCGCCCCGATGCGCAGGTCACGGCGGTCGACGCCAGCGCGGATGCCCTGGCCGTTGCCCGCGCCAACGCGCAGCGGCTCGACTTGGCCGTCCGCTTCGTCGAAGCCGACTGGCTGGACGGCGCCGGCACCAGCTACGACCTGGTGGTTTCGAACCCGCCCTACGTCGCGGCCGATGATGCCCATCTGGCCGCCCTGCGCCACGAACCGCAGGGCGCCCTGGTTTCGGGGCCGGACGGTCTAGCCGACATCCGCCGCATCGTCCAGGCGGCGCCCGAGCACCTGCGCGACGGCGGCTGGCTGCTGCTCGAGCACGGCTACGACCAGCCCGCCCCGGTCCGGGAACTGCTGGCAGTCCGCGGTTTCGCCGAAGTTCAAAGCCGCGACGACCTCGCCGGCATCGCGCGCTGCTCCGGCGGGATCTGGCGCACGGTGAAATAATCCGCCCAGCTTACTTTTTGGAGTCCCCCATGACCGACGCCCAGCAACGTATCGACGATCTCGTCAAGACCAACGATCTTGTGCTCTTCATGAAGGGCAACGCCAGTTTTCCCATGTGCGGCTTCTCCGGCCGCGCGATCCAGATTCTCAAGGCCGTGGGCGTCGACACGCGCACGCTCAAGACCGTCAACGTGCTCGAGGACGACGCCATTCGCCAGGGCATCAAGGAATACAGCAACTGGCCGACGATTCCGCAGCTGTACGTGAAGGGTGAATTCGTCGGCGGCTCGGACATCCTGATGGAGATGTACGAGTCGGGCGAACTGCAGCAGATGCTCAACGGCAGCCCGGCCTGAGCTTTTTCTCGGCCGGTCCATGAGCCACGATCACGCCGATCACGGCGATCCCGCCTGGAAGCACGACGGCGTACGCGTGATTCCAGGCAACCAGCTCGATACCAATACGGCCCAGACGCCCGGCATGAACCGGGCCGCAGCGATCAACTTCGCGCGCGTCGGCGCCCAGAAGCTCTGGGCCGGCACGGTGACCATCCATGCCAATGCGAAGACCGGCGCCCACCACCACGGGCACCTCGAATCCGTGATCTACGTGGTGCGCGGGCGCGCGCGCATGCGCTGGGGCGAGCACCTCGAATTCACGGCCGAGGCCGGGCCGGGCGATTTCATCTACGTGCCGCCCTACGTGCCGCATCAGGAAATCAACGCCAGCACGACCGAGGCGCTCGAATGCGTGCTCTGCCGCAGCGATGGCGAGGCGGTGGCGGTCAATCTCGACATCGAACCGGTCGAGAAGCCCGAGTCGGTGCTGTGGGTCGACCCGACACACCCGCACGGTGGCGTCTGAAGTCCCGGCCACAAAACCCCAAAAGCGAGAAAACGTAGACACGCACGGACATCGGGCACGGCTTATGCTGTACCCGAGTGTTCGAAGTCGGAGGTGTCCCATGGATTCCCGCATGTCTCGCGATCTGGTTCCCGCGTCCTTCCAGCTGCCGGTGGCCCACCTGCGCAGCGTCTTCCGCACGCACGACGTCGAGCGCAAACTCGCCAAGCTCCCCGAGCGCGACCACGAACACCTGCGGACCACCTACGAGCGCATGCTCGAACGCGGCCCCGAACGCTTCCAGGTCAAGCCCAGCGGCGTCCCCGAGATGGCTGCGCTCTACGCCCAGTTGCCCAACTTCACCGAAGTGCTCGACGACGTGCGCCGCCATGTCGCGCTGGCCCAGGACAGCCGCGACGGGCTCGAAGTCACGCCGATGCTGCTGCTCGGCCCGCCCGGCATCGGCAAGACCCACTTCGCGAAGAAGCTGGCCGAACTGCTAGGCACCGGCATGTCGCTGGTGCCGATGAACTCGATGACCGCCGGCTGGCTGCTCTCCGGCGCATCGTCCCAATGGAAGGGTTCCAAGCCGGGCAAGGTGTTCGAGACGCTGGTCGACGGGCAGTACGCCAACCCGGTGATGGTGATCGACGAGATCGACAAGGCCGGCGCCGACGCCCAGTACGACCCGCTGGGCGCGCTCTACAGCCTGCTCGAGCACGACACCGCCCATGCCTTCGTCGACGAGTTCGCCGAAGTGCCGATCGATGCCAGCCAGGTGATCTGGATCACGACGGCGAACGACTTGCGCGGCATCCCCGAGCCCATCCTCAACCGCATGAACGTGTTCGAGGTCGATGCGCCCTCACCCGAGGCGGCGCGGCAGATCGCGCGCCAGCTCTATGCCTCGATCCGCAAGGAGCACGACTGGGGCCGGCTCCTGGCCGAAGAGCCTTCCGGCGACGTGCTCGACCACCTGGCGACGCTCGCGCCGCGCGAGATGCGCCGCGCGCTGATGACCGGCTTCGGCAACGCCCGGCTGGCCGGCCGCGACGAGGTGCGCATCGACGACCTGCCGCGTGCGAGCGCCGGGCGCAGCCGGATCGGCTTCGTCCAGTAAGTCCTGCGGTCATGGCACCATGGCGGTCCTCGTCGACCGATCCATGATTCTGTGACCCTGACCCAAAGCCTGCTTGTCATCGTCGCCCTGATTGCGACGAGCGCTTTCTTTTCCCTGGCCGAGATCGCGCTGGCCGCCTCGCGCCGCCTGCGCCTGCGCCAGATGGCCGACGAGGGCGACGCACGTGCCGACCGCGTGATGCGCATGCAGGAGCAGCCCGGCCCCTACTTCACGGTGGTGCAGATCGGACTCAATGCGGTCGCGATCCTCGGCGGCGTGGTCGGCGAAGGTTCGCTGAGTCCCTACTACGCACGGCTGTTCGAGCTGTGGCTCGGATCCGAGGCCGCGCAGACCATGGCCTTCCTGGCCTCCTTCATCACGATCATCGCGGTATTCCTGGTGTTCGCCGACCTGTTTCCCAAGCGGCTGGGCATGAACGATCCGGAGCGGCTCGCGGTGCGCATGGTCGGGCCGATGCAGGTGCTCATCACCACCTTCAAGCCGCTGGTCTGGCTGTTCACGCACTGCACCGACCTGCTCTTCAAGCTGCTGCGCATGCCGATGCAGCGCGACGACAAGATCACCTCGGCCGACATCCTCGCCATGACCGAGGCCGGTGCGCGCGCCGGCGTGCTCGCGGTGCGCGAGCAGCAGGTGATCGCCAACGTGTTCGAGCTCGACACGCGGCTGGTCAGCAGCGTGATGACCTCGCGCGACCGCATCGCCTGGTTCCTGAAAGACGATTCCGAGGCGGTGCTGCGCGCACGCATCGTGGCGGAGCCCTTTTCGGCCTATCCGGTGTGCGAGGGCGACATCGACCACGTGCTGGGCTACGTCGATGCGAAAGACATGTTTCAGCGCGTACTGAGTGGCCAGCCGCTCTCCTTCGACCAGGGGCTGCCGCTGCACAAGGCGCTGGTCATCCCCGACCGGCTCTCGCTCACCGAGGTGCTCGAGCAGTTCCAGCAGGCGCACGAGGACTTCGCGATCATCGTCAACGAATACAGCCTGGTGGTCGGCGTGATCACGCTCAACGATGTGATGAGCACGGTGATGGGCGACCTGGTCGGGCCGCAGGACGAAGAGCAGCAGATCGTCAGGCGCGACGAGAACTCCTGGCTGATCGACGGCGTGACGCCGATCCAGGACGTGCAGCGCGCGCTCGATATCGATGCGCTGCCGCACGCCGACGAGTACGAAACGCTGGCCGGCTTCCTGATGGTGATGCTGCGCCGCGTGCCCAAGCGTACCGACAGCGTGAGCTGGAGCGGTTACACCTTCGAGGTGATGGACGTCGACAGCCACCGCATCGACCAGGTGATGGTCACCCGCGCCGGCGCAGGCGCGGCGGCCTCAGGCTGAAGCCGAGTCCGAACGCCGGTCGTCGAAGGCCCAGAGCCGCTGGTTGGCGAACACCGCATTCGGGTACGGCGCCCTGCCCCGGCTGCCGTTGTAGCGGCCCAGCGTCATGAACAGGTCGCCGGCCTCGCGGTCGAGGTAGTGGCGCAGGATCACGCATCCGAAGCGCAGGTTGGTCTGCATGTGGAACAGCTTGGCCGGGTCGCTGTCGCCGATCACGCGCGTCCAGAAGGGCATCACCTGCATGTAGCCGCGCGCACCGGCGCTCGAAACCGCGTACTTGCGAAAATTGCTCTCGACCTGGACCAGGCCCAGCACCAGGCTGACGTCGAGGCCGGCGCGGCGCGATTCGTACCAGACCGTCTGGAGGAATTCCTTGCGCGTCGGCCAGTCGACCAGCTTCTTCTTGAGGCGTTCGCTCATGGCGCCGAGCCAGCGCAGGTAGGCGAGTCGCGCCTCGGTGTTGCTGAACTCGGGGATCGGCGGCGCCTTGTTGTGAATGGCCGAGCTCAGCGCGGTGCGCACCGAATCGATCAAGGGCTCTTCGATCTGCGCGCCCGCCAGCGCCGGCTGCGGCAGCACCAGCGACAGGGTTCCGGCGGCGGCGCCGCACAGGTACGCGCGGCGCGACAAGCTCATATCGCGAGCTTGCCTTTGATGAACTCCGCGATGCCGGCCGCCGGCACCTTGGTCGCGGCCGTGTCGCGGCGATGCTGGTATTCGAGCTGGCCTTCCTTCAGGCCGCGGTCGGAAATGACGACGCGGTGCGGCACGCCGATCAGCTCCCAGTCGGCAAACATCGCGCCGGGGCGCTCGCCGCGGTCGTCGAGCAATACGTCGACGCCGGCCGCGAGCAGTTCCTCGTAGAGCGCTTCGGCAGCCGTCTTGACCTCGGCGCTGCGGTCCATGCCGATCGGGCAGACCACCACGGTGAAAGGGGCGATGGCATCGGGCCAGATGATCCCGCGCTCGTCGTTGTTCTGCTCGATGGCCGCCGCGGGCAGCCGCGTGATGCCGATGCCGTAGCAGCCCATCTCGAGGAACTGCGGCTTGCCGGCCTCGTCGAGGAAGGTGGCGTTCATCGGCTTGCTGTACTTGGTGCCGAGCACGAACACGTGGCCGACCTCGATGCCGCGCTCGATCGCCAGCACGCCCTTGCCGTCGGGCGAGGCGTCGCCGGCGACCACGTTGCGGATGTCGGCCACCGCGTCGGGCTCGGGCAGGTCGCGGCCCCAATTGACGCCGGTCATGTGAAAGTCGACTTCGTTGGCGCCGGTGATCCAGTCGGCCATCACCGCCACTTCGCGGTCGGCGACGATCTTCACCGGCTGCTTCAGCGCGAGCGGCCCGAGGTAGCCGGGCTTGCAGCCGAAGTGATCCTCGATCTCGGCATTCGTCGCGAAGCGGAAGCCGTTGTCCAGCCCCGGCACCTTGCTCACCTTGATCTCGTTCATGTCGTGATCGCCGCGCACCAGCAGCAGCCAGACCTGGGAACCCTTGGGATTGCCGGCAGCATCGACGATGTCGGTCGCGAGCACCAGCGACTTCACCGTGGTCGAAAGCGGTACGCCCAGCAGCAGCGCCACATCCTCGCAGGTGCTCTTGCCCGGCGTGGGCGTCTTGGCGAGCGGCTCGGTCGCCGGACCGCGCGGCACGGCGGGCGCGAGCGCCTCGGCCTTCTCCATGTTGGCCGCGTAGTCGCTGTCGGGGCAATAGACGATCGCATCTTCCCCGGTCGCCGCGATGACCTGGAACTCCTGGCTCACGTCGCCGCCGATCGCGCCGCTGTCGGCCGCAACGGCACGGTAGCGCAGGCCGAAGCGGTCGAAGATCTTGCGGTAGGCGTCCGCCATCACCTGGTAGCTGGCCTTCGCGCCTTCGAGGTCGCGGTCGAAGCTGTAGGCGTCCTTCATGACGAACTCGCGCCCGCGCATCAGGCCGAAGCGCGGCCGGCGCTCGTCGCGGAACTTGGTCTGGATCTGGTAGAGGTTCTTCGGCAGCTGCTTGTAGCTGCGGATTTCCTGCCGCGCGATGTCGGTCACGACCTCTTCGCTGGTCGGCTGCACGACGAAGCCGCGCTCATGGCGGTCCTTGATACGCAGCAGCTCGGGCCCGTAGCCCTGGAAGCGGCCGCTCTCCTCCCAGAGTTCTGCCGGCTGCACCACCGGCATTGCGAGCTCGACGGCACCGGCGCGGTTCATCTCCTCGCGCACGATCGCCTCGACCTTGCGGATCACGCGCAGGCCCATCGGCATGTAGGTGTAGATGCCCGTGCCGAGCTTCTTGATCATGCCGGCGCGCATCATGAGCCGGTGGCTCGCGACCTCGGCATCGGCCGGCGCTTCCTTGAGGGTGGAGATAAAGAATCGGGAAGCTTTCATCGGTCGCGAGAGAGGGTTCCAGGTACAGGGGCAAGGGGCGAGCCACGAGAGGGCCCGGAACCGGTCGCTTGCCGAGTGCAACCCGGCATGCATAATCGACTCAGTTCAAAAAATTGGGGTTTGATTATGCTCGACCGGGACGGCTTCAGGCCCAACGTCGGCATCATCTTGCTCAACCAGAGAAACCAGGTTTTCTGGGGCAAACGCATCCGCACCCATTCCTGGCAGTTCCCGCAAGGCGGCATCGATCGCGGCGAGAGTCCCGAACAGGCCATGTTCCGGGAACTGCACGAAGAGGTGGGTCTCCAGCCGGAGCATGTGCGCATCGTGGCCCGTACCCGCGACTGGTTGCGCTACGAGGTGCCGGATCGGTTCATCCGCCGTGACGCACGGGGCCACTACAAGGGCCAGAAGCAGATCTGGTACCTGCTGCAGCTGATCGGCCACGACTGGGATCTCAATCTTCGCGCCACCGACCATCCGGAGTTCGACGCCTGGCGCTGGCACGACTACTGGGTCCCGCTGGACGTGGTGGTCGAATTCAAGCGCGGCGTCTATGAAATGGCGCTGACCGAACTCGCACGCTACCTGCCTCGGCAGGATTTCCGCAACCGCTTCCTGCGCAGCAATGTGCGCGCTCGCGAATTCGAGCGCCACCCGCCCGCTGCAGGCCATGAACCCAACTTCGAACTGCCCCCCGGGGCGAGTTTCGACCCGAATCCCAATGCCCCTCATCAAGCGCCCGACCCAACCGATCCTCTTCATGTGCCGCGCTAGGCACGTTCTTGCCTTCACCTTCGCATGCGTGCTCACCGCATGCGGCTCGGGTCCGAGAGACACCGACAATCCGGACTGGGCACAAGCCGGCATGCCGCCGCCGCCAAAGGTGACGGCTCAGGCTGACGAGTGGAAGGAAGGCGAAGTGCCGCCACCCCCCGCTTTCGACGAGAAGCGGCTGCTCCCGATCGAGATGCCGCCCTACCTGAGCCTCAAGTACGGCGTCGATCCGGCCACCATCACCCTGGGCGGCGACGGCATGGTGCGCTACGTGGTCGTGGCCAGCAACAAGGCTGGGGGGGCCACCAATGCCTTCTACGAAGGCGTGCGCTGTGCGTCCGAGGAGGTGAAGCAGTACGCCCGCTACAACCAGGGCGCCTGGCACCACGTGCCCAAACCGGAATGGAAGCGCATCGACGATCGCAACTCGCGTTATGCCAAGGAGCTGTCTGCGCAGGCCCTGTGCCGCGGCCACGCGCCGCGTGCCTCTGTGAGGGAGATGGTTCAGCAGATCAAGAACCCGCTGCGCGAGCTCCCCTGAGGCCTCAGCGGCTGTCGGGCATCAGCACCATGTTATCGCGGTGCACCATCTCCGGCTCCGCCACGTAGCCCAGCAGCCGCTCGAACTCGATTGAGGGCTTGCGGCACAGCAGCCTGGCTTCGGCGCTCGAGTAGTTGGCCAGCCCGCGCGCCAGTTCGATGCCCTGCGCGTCCCGCACGGCGATGACGTCGCCGCGCGAGAACTCGCCCTCGACGCTGGTCATGCCGATCGGCAGCAGGCTCTTGCCCTCGCCCCGCACCTTGGCGGCGGCACCGGCGTCCACCGTGACCGCGCCGCGCAACTGCAGGTGATCGGCCATCCAGCGCTTGCGCGCCTGGTGCTTGGCGGTCTGCGCCAGCAGCAGCGTGCCGATCGCTTCGCCGTGCGCAAGGCGCAGCAATGCGTCGTGCTCGCGGCCCCAAGCGATCACTGTCGAGGCACCGGAACCTGCGGCGCGCTTGGCCGCCAGGATCTTCGTGATCATGCCGCCGCGGCCGATGCTGCTGCCGGCGCCGCCGGCCATGGCTTCGAGCGCGGGATCGCCCGCGGCCGCCTCGTGCACGAAGCGCGCGTCGGGATTCTTGCGCGGATCGGCGGTGTAGAGGCCCTTCTGGTCGGTCAGGATCACCAGCGCGTCGGCTTCCACCAGGTTGGCGACCAGCGCGCCCAGCGTATCGTTGTCGCCGAACTTGATCTCGTCGTTGACCACCGTGTCGTTCTCGTTGATGACCGGCACCACGCCGAGCGCGAGCAGGGTCACCAGCGTCGAGCGCGCATTCAGGTAGCGCTCGCGGTCGGCCAGGTCGGCGTGTGTCAGCAGCACCTGAGCACTGCCCATGCCGTTCTCGCGCAGCTTGGTCTCGTAGATCTGCGCCAAGCCCATCTGCCCGACCGCCGCGGCGGCCTGCAGTTCGTGGATCTCGTGCGGGCGCGTGCGCCAGCCGAGCCGCTTCATGCCTTCGGCGATGGCACCGCTGGACACCATCACGACCTCGCGGCCGTCGCGCACCAGCGTCGCGAGCTGCCGGCACCATTCACCGATGGCGTTTTCATCCAGGCCCCGGCCCTCGTTGGTGACGAGGCTGGAGCCCACCTTGACGACGATGCGGCGCGCGTCGCGCAGGGCGGTGGAACCGGTGGTCGAGCTTGAAGTCATGTCAGGCAAAACGCGGATCGATCTCGGTCGGCGGTTGCTCGGCGACCTGTTGCGCCTTGACGTGCTGGTAGATCGCCTGCACCAAGGGCTCGCAGCCTTCGCGCGTGAGCGCGGAGATCTCGAATACCGGACCCTTGAAGCGCAGCCGCTTGACGAAGTCCTTCACACGCGCGGCGCGCTCGTCGTCCTGCACCATGTCGAGCTTGTTCAGCACCAGCCAACGCGGCTTTTCGTACAAGGCTGCATCGTATTTCTTGAGCTCACCGACGATCGCCTTGGCCTGCGCGACCGGATCGGCGTCGTCGAAGGGCGCGATGTCGACCACGTGCAGCAGCAGCCGGGTGCGCTGCAGGTGGCGCAGGAACAGATGGCCGAGGCCGGCGCCTTCGGAGGCACCCTCAATCAGGCCCGGGAGATCGGCGACGACGAAACTCTGCTCCGGACCGACGCGCACCACGCCGAGGTTCGGATGCAGCGTGGTGAAGGGGTAGTCGGCGATGCGCGGGCGCGCATTGGAAATCGCACTGATGAGGGTGGACTTGCCGGCGTTCGGCATGCCCAGCAGCCCCACGTCGGCCAGCACCTTCAGTTCGAGCTTGAGGCTCTTCTTCTCGCCGGGCCAGCCGGGTGTCTTCTGGCGCGGTGCGCGGTTGATGGCGCTCTTGAAGCGCATGTTGCCGAAACCGCCGTCGCCGCCCTTGGCGATAGTGATCACCTCGCCCGGCGTCAGCAGTTCGTACAGCACCTCGCCAGTTTCGGCGTCGGTGATGATGGTGCCGACCGGCATCTTGAGCGTGATGTCGTCGCCGGCGGCACCGAACATGTCCGAGCCCATGCCGTGCTGCCCGCGCTTGGCATCGTGGCGGCGCGAAAAGCGGAAATCCACCAGGGTGTTCAGGCTCGGATCGGCCACGGCGAACACATGGCCGCCGCGCCCGCCGTCGCCGCCGTTCGGGCCGCCGAACTCCTTGTACTTCTCATGCCGGAACGACACGCAGCCGTTGCCGCCATCGCCGGCGGCGATGTCGATGAAGGCTTCGTCCACGAACTTCATGAGATGTCCAGTTTACAAATGAAGAAGCCCCGGCAAAGCGGGGCTTCGAGCAGATCGAAGTGACTGGCTTACGCCGGGGTCACGTTGACCGTGTGCTTGTTGAGCGCGCCCTTGGTGCCGAAGGACACTTGGCCGTCGACCAGGGCGAACAGCGTGTGGTCCTTGCCCACGCCGACGTTGACGCCGGGGTGGAACTGGGTGCCGCGCTGGCGCACGATGATCGAACCGGCGCTGATCAGTTCGCCGCCGAAAGCCTTCACGCCGAGCATCTTGGGCTTGGAATCGCGCCCGTTTCGCGTTGAGCCGCCGCCTTTTTTCTGTGCCATGGTGTTCGCTCCTTAGCCGGCGATCGCACCGATTTGCAGCTCTGTGAACTGCTGGCGATGGCCTTGACGTTTCTGATAGTGCTTGCGACGGCGCATCTTGAAGATGCGAACCTTGTCGTGCTTGCCGTGCGACAGCACAGTGGCTGTCACAGATGCGCCGGACACCAGGGGCGTACCGACCTTGATTGCGCTGCCGTCGCCGACTGCGAGCACTTGGTCGATCACGATTTCCTGGCCTACGTCCGCAGCAATCTGTTCTACTTTAATTTTCTCGCCGGAAGCAACGCGATACTGCTTGCCACCGGTTTTTATGACCGCGTACATGTGGACCTCTTGGAATAAGATGGTTCTACGGCGAATTCCGCAGAGCCCAAGATTCTAGCACGGAGGCCACCTGCCGGCATAGAGCGACGCCGCGCCGCATTGTCTGGGCACCCGGCTCCCTATAATCTGCGCCTTCCGGCCCTGCGCCATCGTCGTCCCTCACGCAGCGCACAAAGCGCCCCTGCCTTGTCAGTTCCCCCCGCCGACACCTCCCCCGCTGCCGCCGTACTCAGCCTGATTGCAGAGGACATGGCAGGGGTCGACCTCGTGATCGCCCGCCGCCTCGATACCGGCGTCCCGCTGGTGCGCCAAGTCTCCAAGTACATCATCTCGGCCGGCGGCAAGAGGCTGCGCCCCGCGCTGCTGCTGCTCATGGCCGGCGCTTTGGGCTATCGCGGAGAACAGCGCTTCAACCTGGCCGCCGTGGTGGAATTCATCCACACTGCGACCTTGCTGCACGACGACGTCGTCGACGAATCCACGCTCCGGCGCGGCCGCCCGACGGCCAACGAGTCCTTCGGCAATCCGGCCAGCGTGCTGGTCGGCGACTTCCTCTACTCTCGCGCATTCCAGATGATGTTGGATGCCAACAACGTCCGGGTCATGGAAATCCTGGCCGAGGCGACCAACGTGATCGCCGAGGGGGAGGTACTGCAGCTCATGAACATGCACGACGCCTCGCTCGATGAGGAGGCTTACCTTCGGGTGATCCGCTCGAAGACGGCCAAGCTGTTCGAAGCCAGCACCCGGCTCGCCGCGGTATTGGCGGGCGCGACGCCGGAGGTGGAAGCAGCATGTGCCGCCTATGGACAGGCGCTGGGCACCGCCTTCCAGGTGATCGACGACGTGCTCGACTATGCAGGCGATGCGAACGAGACCGGCAAGAACGTCGGCGACGACTTGCGCGAAGGCAAGACGACGCTGCCGCTGATTCTGGCCATGCAGCGCGGCACCCCGGCACAGCGCGAACTCATTCGCGCCGCCATCGAGGCGGGCGATACGGCGCAACTGCCGCAGATCGTCGCCATCGTGCGAGAGACGGGTGCGTTGGACGCTACGCGGGCAGCAGCAGCGGCCGAAGCGCAACGCGCGATGGATGCGCTTGCCGGCTTTCCCGCGAATTCGCACTCTGCCGGTTTGCTACAATTGGCGGCTCAGTTGCTTGAGCGACGCGCCTAGACACCTCACGACAGGGGCACCCGGGACGAATCTTTTTCTTGCAACCATCGGGGTGTAGCTTAGCCTGGTAGAGCGCTACGTTCGGGACGTAGAGGCCGGAGGTTCGAATCCTCTCACCCCGACCAGCCTTTTCGGCTGTAAATGCAAAATGCTCCGCGGTCTGTTGCTGCGAAGCGATTTACAGCCCTTGGGGGATCAGCGATGATCGTGAAGCAATTTTTCACGTCTTGTTACATTCGTTGAATGGCCGCTGCTGAACCCCTCGTCAAAGAAAGCTCGTCGATCGCCCTGCCGGGACTCGCGCGGGCCTTGATTTCGGCCGGCAAGCTTCCGGCAAAAGCAGCCGAAGACATCTATCAGAAGTCGCTCAGCGGGCGGACCAGCTTCATCGCGGAGCTGACCGGCACGGGCGCCGTCTCGGCCGCCGACCTCGCGCACACCCTGTCGAGCGCCTTCGGTGCGCCGCTGCTCGACCTCGATGCGATCGACCCGCAGCGCCTTCCCAAGGACCTGCTCGACCCCAAGCTGTGCCAGGCCTATCGGGTCGTCGTCCTGAGCAAGCGCAACAATCGTCTCATTGTTGCAACAGCCGATCCTTCGGATCAGCAGGCAGCCGAAAAGATCAAGTTCGCGTCCCAGATGGGCGTGGACTGGGTCATCGCCGAGTACGACAAGCTCTCGCGCATGATCGAGGCGGCCGCAGTGAGCGCGTCCGAAACCATCGACAGCATCGTCGGTGCCGAGTTCGAATTCGACGAAATTTCGGCGGATACCTCGAGCGACAACAACGACCCGGCGGTGGCCGAGGTCGAAGACGCGCCGGTCGTTCGCTTTCTGCACAAGATGCTGCTCGACGCATTCAGCATGCGCGCGTCGGACATCCACTTCGAACCCTACGAGCATCAATACCGCGTGCGCTTCCGCGTCGACGGCGAACTGCGCGAAATCGCAAGCCCGCCCACGGTCATCAAGGACAAGCTGGCGTCGCGCATCAAGGTGATTTCGCGGCTGGACATCTCCGAAAAGCGGGTGCCGCAGGACGGCCGCATGAAGCTCAAGATCGGTCCCGACCGCGTGATCGATTTCCGCGTGAGCACCTTGCCCACCCTGTTCGGCGAAAAGATCGTGATCCGTATTCTCGATCCGAGCAGTGCACGCCTGGGCATCGACGCACTGGGTTACGACGCGGATGAAAAGGAACGATTGCTCACTGCCATCGGGCGTCCCTACGGCATGGTGCTGGTCACGGGCCCGACCGGCTCCGGCAAGACGGTGTCGCTCTACACCTGCCTGAACCTGCTCAACAAGGCCGGCGTCAACATCGCCACGGCGGAAGACCCGTCGGAAATCAACCTGCCCGGCGTGAACCAGGTCAACGTCAACGAAAAGGCGGGGCTGACCTTCGCGACCGCGCTGCGCGCCTTCCTGCGCCAGGATCCGGACATCATCATGGTCGGCGAAATCCGCGACCTCGAAACCGCCGACATCTCGATCAAGGCTGCGCAGACGGGCCACCTGGTCTTGTCGACCCTGCACACCAACGACGCCCCCACGACACTCACGCGCATGCGCAACATGGGCATCGCGCCGTTCAACATCGCGTCGAGCGTCATCCTGATCACCGCGCAGCGGCTTGCGCGCCGCCTCTGCACGGTTTGCAAGGTGCCGGCCATGGATGTGCCGAAGGAGGCGCTGCTCGATGCCGGCTTCAAGGAAAGCGATGTGGACGGTACCTGGAAGCCCTATCGCCCGGTCGGCTGCTCGGCCTGCAACGGCGGATACAAGGGGCGCGTTGGCATCTACCAGGTGATGCCGATCTCCGAAGAGATCCAGAAGATCATTCTGCGCGATGGCAGCGCCCTCGATATCGCGAAGCAGTCCGAAGCCGAAGGCGTGCGCTCGCTACGTCAATCGGGACTGAAGAAGGTCATGCAGGGCCTGACCTCACTTGAAGAAGTGCTCGCGGTCACCAACGAATAGCATTGAGAAGCGGAGCTCGAATGGCAACGGCAGCAGCAGCATCAACCCGAACCCTCAAGGAATTCGTTTTCGAGTGGGAAGGCAAGGATCGCAACGGCAAGGCGGTACGCGGCGAGGTCCGCGCTGCCGGCGAAAACCAGGTCCAGGCGGCGCTGCGGCGCCAGGGCGTGCTCGCCACGAAGATCAAGAAGCGGCGCATGCGCTCCGGCAAGGCCATCAAGCCAAAGGACATCGCCATCTTCACGCGCCAGCTGGCGACGATGATGAAGGCCGGCGTTCCGCTGTTGCAGGCCTTCGACATCGTGGGCCGCGGCAACGCGAATCCGAGCGTGGCCAAGCTGCTCAACGACGTTCGCAGCGACGTGGAAACGGGTACCTCGCTGTCCGCCGCTTTCCGCAAGTTTCCCAAGTACTTCGACAACCTCTACTGCAACCTGGTCGAAGCCGGCGAAGCCGCAGGTATCCTGGAAGAACTGCTCGATCGCCTGGCCACCTACATGGAAAAGACCGAGGCGATCAAGTCGAAGATCAAGTCGGCGCTGATGTACCCGACCTCCGTGGTCGTCGTCGCGTTCGTCGTGGTGGCGATCATCATGATCTTCGTGATTCCGGCCTTCAAGCAGGTGTTCACCTCCTTCGGCGCCGACCTGCCGGCCCCGACGCTGATCGTCATGGCCATCAGCGAATTCTTCGTCGCGTACTGGTGGCTGATCTTCGGCGTGATCGGCGGCGGCCTCTACTTCTTCATGCAGGCCTGGAAGCGCAACGAGCGCGTTCAGCGGGTCATGGACCGGCTGCTGCTGCGCCTGCCGATCTTCGGCACGCTGATCGACAAGTCCTGCGTCGCGCGCTGGACCCGCACCTTGGCCACCATGTTTGCCGCCGGCGTGCCGCTGGTCGAGGCGCTCGACTCGGTCGGCGGCGCATCCGGCAATTCGGTGTACGCCGACGCCACGGCCAAGATCCAGCAGGAGGTCTCGACCGGCACCAGCCTGACGTCGGCCATGACCAACGCCAACCTGTTCCCCTCCATGGTCCTGCAGATGACCGCGATCGGCGAGGAGTCCGGGTCGATCGACCACATGCTGGGCAAGGCCGCCGATTTCTACGAGTCGGAAGTCGACGACATGGTGGCCGGCCTCTCGAGCCTGATGGAGCCCATCATCATCGTGTTCCTCGGCGTGATCATCGGCGGCATCGTGGTCTCGATGTATCTGCCCATCTTCAAGCTCGGCCAGGTCGTCTGATGCTGGTTTCGCAGGGGGTGGACGCCGCATTGGCCGGCGTGCTGGGGTTGTTGATCGGCAGCTTCCTCAACGTCGTGATCTATCGCCTGCCGAAAATGCTGGAGCGCCAATGGGCCGCCGAATGCGCGAGCCTCAACGGCGCGGAACCCGCTGCTGCCGAGGCCTTCAATCTGATGGTGCCGCATTCGCGCTGCCAGCAGTGCGGCCACGCGATCCGCTGGTACGAGAACGTGCCCGTCTTGAGCTACCTGTTTCTTCGCGGCAAGTGCTCGGCGTGCAAGACGCCGATCAGCCTGCGCTATCCGCTGGTCGAGCTGGCGACCGGCGCCCTGTTCGCCTGGTGCGTATGGCGCATGCCGGGCCAGTTCGGCGGCCTGGCCTGGTGCGGCTTCGCGGCCGCGCTGATCGCGCTCGCGCTGATCGACTGGGACACCACCCTCTTGCCCGACGACATCACGCTGCCCTTGCTTTGGGCCGGCCTGCTCGCTGCCCTCGCGGGTTTCACGGGCGTGAGCCTGACCAACGCCGTCTGGGGCACCGTGGCGGGCTATGTCTCGCTGTGGGCGGTCTATTGGCTGTTCAAGCTGAGCACCGGCAAGGAAGGCATGGGTTACGGCGACTTCAAGCTGTTCGCCGCCTTCGGCGCATGGTTCGGATGGCAAGCACTGGTGCCCATCATCCTGATGGCATCGGTGATCGGTGTGATCGTCGGCATTGCACTCAAGCTCAACAGCGGATTGCGCGAAGGCGGCTACGTGCCCTTCGGCCCTTTCCTCGCGGGTGCGGGCTTCACGGCCATGCTCTTCGGCCCGGACGCGATCCTTCGCGTGGCCGGCCTCTGACAAGCAAAGGCGCGCGTGCCATGCGCATCGGACTGACCGGCGGCATCGGCAGCGGCAAGAGCACTGTCGCGTCCATACTGGTCAGCGCCGGCGCCACGCTGATCGACACCGACGCCATTGCACGTGCGATCGCCCAGCCTCATGGGGCCGCCATGCCCGCAATCGAAGCCGAATTCGGCCCCGCAGTCATCGCTGCGGATGGCGGTCTGGACCGGGCGCGCATGCGGGACCTGGTGTTTGCCGACACCGGCGCCAGGAAACGGCTCGAGGCAATCCTGCATCCCTTGATCAGCGCGGAGTGCGAACGCCAGGCGTCGGCCGCGGCCGGGCAGCTAATCGTCTTCGATGTGCCGCTGTTGGTCGAATCGAAGCGTTGGCGCGCCCTGGTCGATCGCGTGCTGGTCGTCGACGCGACCGAAGAAACCCAGGTGCAGCGCGTGGTGGCGCGTTCGGGCTGGACGCCCGAAGCCGTTCGCGCCGTAATTGCTCAGCAGGCCGACCGCGCGCAGCGCCGCGCCGCAGCCGATGCGGTGATCTTCAACGAGAAAATGTCGCTGGCGGAACTCTCCGCCGACGTCCGAAATCTGTGGGAACGGTGGACCGGCGCAGGCACGCGATAATCCCGGGCTGACTGCCGCCACACGCGCGAAACAACAACAAGGCGGCGCGCTCGAATGGGCCATGCGACGCAGCCCTCCCCAAGATGCTTTTCAATTCGTACGCATTCATCTTTCTCTATTTCCCGATAGTTCTTGTCGGGTTCTTCCTGATCGCAAAGCGCAACGCGCGTGCGGCCGCCGGCTTTCTTGCGCTCGCATCGCTGTTCTTCTATGGCTGGTGGAGCGTCATGGCCTTGCCGCTGCTGGTGGGCTCGATCTGCGTCAACTACTGGTTCGGACTGCGCCTCACGCCGAACCCGGGACGCGACGACCGTCAGCGCAAGCGCATGCTGATCGCTGCGCTCGTCGTCAACCTCGGGGTGCTGGCGGTCTTCAAGTACGCCAACTTCTTCGTCTCGAACGTGAACGAGGGGCTGGCTGCCGCAGGACTGGCGCCGATTCCGCTGCTCCATATCGCACTGCCGATCGGGATTTCGTTCTATACCTTCACGCAAATTGCCTTCCTGGTCGACTGCTGGCAGGGCAAGGTTCACGAGCGCAGCTTCATTCACTATGTGCTGTTCGTCACCTACTTCCCGCATCTGATCGCGGGTCCGGTGCTGCATCACGCGCAGATGATGCCGCAGTTCGCCAACCCAGCCATCTACCGGATCGATGCGAACAAGCTCGCGCTCGGCATTGCGATCTTTAGCTTCGGTCTCGCGAAGAAGCTGCTGATCGGCGACAAGATGGGACAGTACGCCGACCTGATGTTCAACGGCGTGCACAACGGCATCGCGCCCTCGCTTTACACGGCATGGTTCGGTGTGCTGGCCTACACGCTGCAGATCTACTTCGACTTCTCGGGCTATTCGGACATGGCGGTGGGGCTGTCCTTGTGCCTGGGCGTGCAGTTGCCGCTCAATTTCCGATCGCCCTACAAGTCGACCAACATCATCGAGTTCTGGCGGCGCTGGCACATTTCGCTGTCGACCTTCCTGCGCGACTACCTGTACGTGCCGCTGGGCGGCAACCGCAAGGGTGAGGCGCGCCGCTACCTCAATCTGTTTCTCACCATGCTGCTCGGCGGCCTCTGGCATGGCGCGGCGTGGACCTTCGTGATCTGGGGTGCGTTGCACGGCGCATTCCTGATGATCAACCACCTGTGGAACGCCAAGGTGCTGCGCAATGCCACACCGAGCCGCTTGAGGCGCGCGGCCGGCTGGTTGCTGACCTTCCTGTGCGTGATGATCGCCTGGGTCGTGTTCCGCGCCGAGAGCGTCGCCACGGCGCTCGAAATCTACAAGGGCATGCTCGGCATGCACGGAACGCCGCCGAGCGCATTCGGCGAATTCGCGGTCCCGTATCGCAAGCCCGAGTTCTTCCAGACCTTGCTGCTCGGCCTGTTCATCTGCCTGGCATTGCCTCCCACGATCGCGTTGGAGCGCTGGGTGCCTGGTCCGATCGCGCTGGCGGGGCGTCCGCGCTCGATGCGGGCGGTCACGGCACTGATCGCCGCTTTCGTGGTCGTGCTGTTCGGCATGTGCGTGTCCCAACTGGGCGTCTACAGTCCCTTCCTTTATTTCCAGTTCTGACATGACCCCAGCGAAACTCTGGCTGCGGATCTTTTTCGCGGGCTTTGCGGTGATCGTGGCCCTGCTGCTGGTCACCCTGTTCACACCGGTTCCCTACGGCGACCTGTCGCGCATCGGGCGGGTATCCGATCACGAATTCGGGTGGCGCAAACCGCCTCCTCCTCTTCCGCTCGAGTCCATGCGCGGCGTCCCGATGGACCAGGCCGACATCCTCGTCATCGGCGACAGCTTCTCGATGACCCTCACATGGCAGAGCGTGCTGGTGAAGGCCGGCTACCGCGTCACGACGATCTACTGGGGACAACTTCCCTTCATCTGCAAGAATTTCAGCCAATGGGTCGAGGGCACCGGCTTCCGCGGCAAGCTGATCGTGATCGAGAGCATCGAGCGCCTGCTTGCCGAGCGCCTCGACGACAGCGAGGCCTGCAGCGCGATGTCGAAGAAGCCCCTGTCGGTCAAGAAGGAGCCCTTCGTGCCGCCCCTCGCCCAGGTTCCGGGCTTCGAACTCAACACCAACGCCAAGCTGACCGCCGGCCTGAACACCTATCGCAACACGCAGCGTGCGATCGCATCGCCCGACGTCCAGTTCGGCGAGCGCGCGCGGGTGCGCACCGTGCCCGACGGCTGCGCCTATTTCAGCCACAGGCTCTGCGACAAGGCGCTGTTTTTTCCCGATGACACCAAGGCGGCCGAATTGTCCGAGCGGACGCTCAGGCAGATGGAAGCGATCAACCAGGCGCACCCGTCGTTGCCGATCCTATGGATGGTGTTGCCCGACAAGACGACGACCTACGTGGAACCGAAGCACTCGGCCAGTTTCGTGGCCGCGCTCAACAAGACCAAACTCGGCCCCGACTTGTTCACCGCGGCGAGGGAGGCCCGCACGACCGTGCGCGATCTGTATTTCCCCAACGACACGCACCTGTCGATGCACGGTCAGCTGTGGGTCGGCGACCTGATGCTGACGCAGGTGCGCGAGTTCCTCTCTCCCGGTCGACACAACGCGCCGTAGGACGGATGCCAGTTCCCATCCGCTGCGGCGCGGCAGCGAGTCTTCCGGCTATCATCGTGCGACTGGAAGCCGACGCGTGATTCTGTACGAGTACCCCTTCAACGAGCGCATCCGGACCTACCTGCGGCTGGAGCACCTGTTTCGCCGTCTCGGCGAATTGGTGCCTGCCGATTCGGCGCTCTCCCACCACTACGCCCTCGTCACGATCTTCGAGATCATGGACGTGGCGGCGCGCGCCGACCTCAAGGCCGACGTGATGCGGGACCTCGACAAGCACAAGAATGTCTTCAACAGCTATCGCGGCAATCCGGCCATCTCTGAAGCCGTGCTCGACCAGGTCGTCGGCAAGCTCGAAAGCAATTTCACGACCCTCAACACGGTGCCTGGCAAAGCCGGCCAGGCATTGACCGAGAACGAGTGGCTGATGAGCATCCGCAGCCGCGCGGGCATTCCCGGCGGCACCTGCGAATTCGACCTGCCGGCCTACTACGCCTGGCAGAACGGCAGGGCCTCCGATCGGCGCGCCGACCTGGAACGCTGGTCCTCCACGCTCGCGCCGCTGGCCGAATCGATCTACCTGCTGCTGAAGCTGTTGCGCGACGCCGACGTGCCTTACAAGGTCATGGCCGCGGGCGGCCAGTTCCAGCAGAACCTGCCCCAGGGCCGCAGCTTCCAGCTGCTGCGCCTGCGCATCGACCCGAAACTCGGACTCATTCCCGAGATCAGCGGCAATCGGCTCATGGTGTCGGTGCGGCTGATGCGGCAGGAGGCCGATCGCCTGCACCAGAGCGCAGACGACACGCCGTTCGAGCTGACCCTCTGCGCATGATGACCAAGGTCAATGCAGCCGGCGAGCGCATCGTCCGGTGTCCGGCGTGCGGGAAAGACAGCGTCTACGCGCCCAGCAACCCGTACCGGCCCTTCTGCAGCGCGCGCTGCAAGGGCATCGACCTCGGCGCCTGGGCCAGCGAAGAATTCAGGATGCCGGCCGAGGCGCCGCCCGACGACGAGCCTTTCGGCGACCCGAAGCTTCAGTGACCGTCCGGCTGGCCGCGCTCTTCGGCCAGCCATCCGAGCACCGGCAGCGCGCCCGGCAGCACCGGCGTCACATCGAGCGGCAGCTGCTGCCAGCGCATGGACTGGCCTTCGCGCATTTCGAACTCGCCCCGCCACGCTCGGACCTTGCACCAGTGCAGGCGCACCAGCGCATGCGGGTAGTCGTGTTCGGTGGTCTTCCAGACTTCGGCGCCGGCGATCGTGATGCCGAGCTCCTCGTGCAGTTCGCGCCGGAGCGCTTCCTCCACCGTCTCGCCGGTCTCGATCTTGCCGCCCGGAAACTCCCAATAGCCCGCGTAAGGCTTGCCCTCGGGCCGCGTCGAGAGAAGCAGGGCGTCGTCTTCGCGGATCAGGATGCCGACCGCCACCTCGGTGTGTTTGCGCGTGTCCGTCATGGCCGGGTTCAGCTGCGGCCCGCGTAGTCGCGCGCGAACTGGTAGGCCACGCGGCCGCTGCGCGAACCCCGCTCGAGCGCCCACACCAGCGCCGCGGGGCGCGCCGCCTCGATCGCCTTCGCATCGACGCCGAAGGACGAGAGCCATTGCGCGACGATCGTCAGGTATTCGTTCTGGCTGAAGGGATAGAAGCTGACCCAGAGGCCGAAGCGCTCCGACAGCGAAGTCTTCTCCTCGATCACCTCGCCGGGATGCACCTCGCCGTCCTCGGTGTGGGTGTAGCTCAGGTTGTCCTTCATGTACTCGGGCAGCAGATGGCGCCGGTTGCTGGTCGCGTAGATCAGCACATTGGGTGTCGCCGCGGCGATCGACCCGTCGAGGATCGACTTGAGCGCCTTGTAACCCGGCTCGCCCTCGTCGAAACTCAGGTCGTCGCTGAACACGATGAACTTCTCGGGCCGCTGTGAAACCACCTCGACGATGTCCGGCAGGTCGGTCAGCTCCGCCTTGTCGACCTCGATCAGGCGCAAGCCCTGCGGCGCATAGGCCTGCAGGCAGGCACGGATCAGCGAGGACTTGCCGGTGCCACGGGCCCCGGTCAAGAGCACGTTGTTGGCCGGCTTGCCCTCGACGAACTGGCGCGTGTTGCGCTCGATCTTTTCCTTCTGGAGGTCGATTTCCTTCAATGCGTCCAGCGACATGCCCGCCACATGGCGCACCGGCTCTAGCGTGCCGTGCCCCGAACTGCGACGGCGGTAGCGCCAGGCGATCGAGGCGCTCCAGTCGGCGGGCGCCGCCAGCGGCTGGGGAAGGATCGACTCGATGCGGCCGATCAGCTGTTCGGCACGCTCGATCAGCCTTTCAAACTTCTCGTTCATATCGATTAGCTATGAAGCTTGTCTGTTCGGGGGGACACCGCGGAACCGGCCTTGCCGGGCCGCTGGTGTCGCCCCCCGCTGAGGGGGTTGGCGAAGCGACACGAAGTGCGCGAAGCCTGGGGGAGGTCAAGATCTGTAGTCGGCGTTGATGGAAACGTAGTCGTGGCTCAGGTCGCAGGTCCACACCGTATCCGCGGCCTCGCCGCGGCCGAGGCCGATGCGCACCATGATCTCGCTCTGCTTCATCACGCGCTGGCCGTCTTCTTCGCGGTAGCTCGGATTGCGCCCGCCCTTGACCGCGACGTGCACGTCGTCGAGATGGAGGTCGATGCCGGTCTGGTCGAGGTCGGCGATGCCCGCGTAGCCGACTGCCGCGAGGATGCGCCCGAGGTTGGGGTCGCTCGCGTAGAACGCGGTCTTGACCAGCGGCGAATGCGCGACCGCATAAGCCACCTGGCGGCACTCGGCGGCGTCGCGCCCGCCTTCGACGCGGATGGTGATGAACTTGGTCGCGCCCTCGCCGTCGCGCACGATGGCCTGGGCCAGCTGGAGCGCGACCGCCTGCATCGCGTCCAGCAAGGCGCGGCCTTCCACGGAATCGAGTGAGGTGACGGTGCCGTGCTCGGCTTTCTGCGTGGCAATCACCACGAAGGAATCGTTGGTCGAGGTGTCGCCGTCGATGGTCACCCGGTTGAACGAGGCCTCGGCCAGGGCCTTGGCCAGCGGCTGGATCAGCGACGGATCGATCTTCGCGTCGGTCGCCATGAAGCCGAGCATGGTCGCCATGTTCGGCCGGATCATGCCGGCGCCCTTGCTGATGCCGGTGACGGTGACCGTGACGCCGCCGATCTGCAGCTGCCGGCTGAAGGCCTTGGGCACGGTGTCGGTGGTCATGATGCCTTCGGCCGCGCGCGCCCAGTTGGCGGGCGCCGCGTCGGCCAGCGCGGCCGGCAGCCCGGCCTCGATGCGGTCGATCGGCAGCGGCTCCATGATCACGCCGGTGGAAAAGGGCAGGATCTGCTCGGGCGCGAGGTTCAGCTTGCGCGCCAGCGCGATGCAGGTCGCGCGCGTGCGCGCCAGGCCGTCCTCGCCGGTACCGGCATTCGCATTGCCGGTGTTGATCAGCATGGCGCGAATGCCGAAGTCCCGGGCCAGGTGCTCGCGGCACACCTGCACGGGTGCAGCACAGAAGCGGTTCTGCGTGAACACGCCGCCGACGGCGGCGCCTTCGTCGATCAGCACGACCGTCAGGTCCTTGCGGTTGGCCTTGCGCACGCCCGCCTCGGCCACGCCGATGCGGATGCCGGGCACCGCATGCAGCTCGGCGGGATCGGGAGCGGAGAGATTCACTGGCATGGCGAGGTCCTGCTGTGCATCAATTGAGTTTGCCGTGGCAATGCTTGAACTTCTTGCCGCTGCCGCAGGGGCAGGGGTCGTTGCGGCCGACGCGCGCAAAGGCGGCGGCACCAACGCTCAGGCCCGAGGTGGCCTGGCGGCGCAGGCTTTCTTCGTCGACCCGCACTTCGACCTCGCCGGTCTCGGTCGGCGCGGTGTAGGTGATGTTGGACAGGTTCTCGCCGCGGCTTCCCAGCTCCTCCGCCGCTTCCTCGAACTGCTCGCCGGTCTGCACGCGCACCGTCATGAGCTGGCGCGTGACCTCGTTCTTCACCGAGTCGAGCAACTGGCCGAAGAGCTCGAAGGCCTCGCGCTTGTATTCCTGCTTGGGCTGCTTCTGCGCGTAGCCGCGCAGGTGGATGCCCTGGCGCAGGTAATCCAGCGAAGCCAGGTGCTCGCGCCAATGCGTGTCGATGCTCTGCAGCAGCACCATGCGCTCGAACTGGGTGAAGTTCTCCTGGCCGATCAGCGCCACCTTGGCGTTGAAGGCTTCGTTGGCCGCGGCGACCACCTTCTCGACGATGTCCTCATCGCCTATGGCACTCGAAGCCTCCACGTCTTTCTGCAGCGGGATGTCGATGCCCCACTCGGCCGCCAGCACCTTCTCGAGGCCGGCGAGGTCCCATTGCTCTTCGACCGATTCGGCCGGCACGTACTGGCGAACCAGGTCGCTGAAGCAGCCTTCGCGCAGCGCCTCGATCTGCGCCGTGAGATCGCCCGCGTCGAGGATGTCGTTGCGCTGCTGGTAGATCACCTTGCGCTGGTCGTTGGAGACGTCGTCGTACTCCAGCAGCTGCTTGCGGATGTCGAAATTGCGCGCCTCGACCTTGCGCTGCGCGCTCTCGATGCTGCGCGTGACGATGCCGGCTTCGATGGCTTCGCCGTCCGGCATCTTGAGGCGGTCCATGATCGCCTTGACGCGGTCGCCCGCGAAGATGCGCATCAGCGGATCGTCCAGGCTCAGGTAGAAGCGCGAAGAGCCCGTGTCGCCCTGCCGGCCCGAGCGGCCGCGCAGCTGGTTGTCGATGCGCCGCGACTCGTGCCGCTCGGTGGCGATGATGCGCAGGCCACCGACCGACTTCACGAACTCGTGGTCCTTGTCCCACTCGGTGCGCAGGCGTGCAATTTCGGCCGCCTTGGCCGAAGGATCGAGCGCCTCGTCGGCCTCCACCGCCTCGATCGCCTTCTCGACGTTGCCGCCGAGCACGATGTCGGTACCGCGACCCGCCATGTTGGTCGCGATCGTGATCATCTTGGTCCGGCCCGCCTGCGCGACGATCTCGGCCTCGCGCGCATGCTGTTTGGCGTTGAGCACCTGGTGCGGCAGGTCGACCTTGGCGAGCAGGCCGTCGATGATTTCGGAGTTCTCGATCGACGAGGTACCGACCAGCACCGGCTGGCCGCGCTCGTAGCACTCGCGGATGTCCTCGATGGCCGCGTCGTACTTCTCGCGCGTGGTCTTGTAGACGCGGTCCAGCTGGTCCTCGCGCCGGCTCGGGCGGTTGGGCGGAATGATCGTGGTCTCCAGACCGTAGATCTCCTGGAACTCGTAGGCCTCGGTGTCGGCCGTGCCCGTCATGCCCGCCAGCTTGGCGTAGAGGCGGAAATAGTTCTGGAAGGTGATCGAGGCGAGCGTCTGGTTTTCGGCCTGGATCTCCACGCCTTCCTTGGCTTCGACGGCCTGGTGCAGGCCGTCGCTCCAGCGCCGGCCGGTCATCAGGCGGCCTGTGAACTCGTCGACGATCACCACTTCGCCCTGCTGCACCACGTAGTGCTGGTCGCGGTGGTAGAGATGCCGCGCACGCAGCGCGGCATTGAGGTGATGCATCAGCGTGATGTTGGCCGGATCGTAGAGCGAAGCGCCCTCGGGCAGCAGCTTGAATTCGGAGAGGATTTGCTCCGCCTTCTCGTGGCCGTCTTCGGTCATGAACACCTGGTGCGTCTTCTCGTCGACCGTGAAGTCGCCCGGCTTCGTGACGCCCTCGCCGGTGCGCGGATCGGCCTCGCCCTCTTGCTTGGTCAAGAGCGGCACGACCTTGTTGATCGCGAGGTACAGCTCGGTATGGTCCTCGGCCTGGCCGCTGATGATGAGCGGCGTGCGCGCCTCGTCGATCAGGATCGAGTCCACCTCGTCGACGATGGCGTAGTTCAGCCCGCGCTGCACCCGGTCCTGCGTCTCGTAGACCATGTTGTCGCGCAGGTAGTCGAAGCCGTACTCGTTGTTGGTGCCGTAGGTGATGTCGCTGCCGTAGGCCTGCTGCTTCTCCTCGCGCGGCATCTGCGGCAGGTTGATGCCGACCGAGAGCCCGAGGAAGTTGTAGAGGCGGCCCATCCAGCGGGCGTCGCGGTTGGCGAGGTAGTCGTTCACCGTCACCACGTGCACGCCCTTGCCGGTCAGCGCATTCAGGTACACCGGCAACGTCGCGGTGAGCGTCTTGCCCTCGCCGGTGCGCATTTCGGAGATCTTGCCGTTGTGAAGCGCCATGCCGCCGAGCAGCTGCACGTCGAAGTGGCGCATCTTCATGACGCGCTTGGAGCCTTCGCGCACCGTCGCAAAAGCCTCGGGCAGCAGGTCGTCCAGCGTCTCGCCGCGCCCCAGCCGGTCCTTGAACTCCTGGGTCTTGGCACGCAGCGCATCGTCGCTGAGCTTCTCGAAGTCGGGTTCGAGCGCATTGATGCGTTCGACCGTCTTGCGATACTGCTTGAGGAGCCGGTCGTTGCGACTGCCGAAAATCTGGGTCAGGAAGTTGGTGGCCATGCGAGCAGGGTCGACAGGAACCCCAACGCATGCGGGCACCGCGACCGAAATTCCTAAGATAGGTGAAAGCAGGTGGGCGCGCCTGGCGCAAAATCAACACGCCAAGGCAAACGGACCCCGCCGGCGCGAACGCCGGCAAACCGGGCATTTTAGCCGCGTTGCCACTCTGAGGCTCCCCCCCTTCTTCCCCGATGAACCGCCGTTTCAATCCCGTCAGTTTGCAGCAGGCCGCACAGGATTCGCCCACCCTGGCCAGCCTCGCCGCGCGCGCGCGCGACGCGAGCGAGCGATTGCAGGCGGTGCAGGAACTGATTCCGCCCGAGCTGCGCCCCGCCGTGCAGGCCGGTCCCGTCGAAGGCGGCACCTGGTGCCTGCTGGTGCAGGGCAGCGCCGCCGCGGCCAAACTGCGCCAGCTGGTGCCTTTGCTTCAGACGCGGCTGAAATCCAGAGGCTGGGACGACGTGACGCTTCGCATCAAGGTGCTCGCGCGCCGCTGAAAGCAAGAGCGTCAGCCGCCGCCACTCGCGCGTGTCGTCGACGCCGTGCTCCAACGGATAATCGCCGCCTCATGTCCTGCCTGCGCCACGCCCGCCACCTCGGCCGCTTCGTGCTGCTGTGGTTCGCGCTGTCGCTGGGCGTGGCGGTCGCCTCGCCGATCGTGAATCCGCAGGCGGTGGAGCTGGTCTGTTCCAGTGCCGGCGCCGTCAAGATGGTTGTGCAGACCGACGACGGCGCGCAGGAGCTGGGCATGAGCCACATGGACTGCCCGCTGTGCGTGTTGACCGGCGCGCCGCCACCCGCAGCAGCGGTTGCGCTGCCGAGTCCTCTCCCGCTGGCCCATGCGGTCCAGCCCATTCCGGCCGCACGCATCGCCGCGGCCACCGCCGCGCCGCTGCCCGCGCGCGGGCCGCCAGCGCTCTGAGCCTGCCTTCGAACCGGTAGCGCACCGCGCCCCGCAGGACGGGCGCTGGCGCCCGGACTTCCTTGCTTGCCATGCATCGGCGCTCCACGGCGCCGAAGAGCCCTTCCATGAATTCAATGACCCATGAGGCACCCGCGCGCGCCGGTGCTGCCGACGGCCTCTATCGCGCCGTATGGCGCTGGCACTTCTATGCCGGCCTGCTGGTGCTGCCCTTTCTGATCTGGCTGACCATCACAGGCGGCCTGTACGTCTTCAAGGCAGAGGTCGATGGCTTCTTTCATCGCGAGCTGAAGACCGTGCCGGTCGCCAGGGGGTCCATGCGGCCCCATGGGGAGGTGGTCGCCGCAGCCTTGGCGGCACATCCCGGGCGGCTGCTCAAGTACACGCCCGCAAGCGCAGCGACCGACTCGGCGGAAGTCGGCATCGCGACCGCCCAGGGCGAACAGCTCGCGGTGTTCGTCGACCCTTATCGCGCCGCGGTGCTGGGCGCCTTGCCCGATCGCGCGACGGTGGCCTGGACCATCCGCCGACTCCACAGCCTGAAGTACTTCGGGCCGGTGGCGCGCGGGGCGATCGAGATCGCGGGCGGCTGGGCCATCCTGCTGGTGCTCACCGGCATCTATCTCTGGTGGCCGCGCGGGCGCAGCGGCGGGGTGCTCTCTGTGCGCGGCCGGCCGCGCCAACGCGTGTTCTGGCGCGACCTGCATGCCGTGACGGGCCTGGTGGTCGGCAGCGCGCTGGCCTTTCTGGCCTTCACCGGCATGCCCTGGTCGGTGCTGTGGGGCGCGAAGGTCAACCAGTGGGCCAACGGGCACAACTTCGGCTATCCCGCCGGCGTGCGCGTGCAGGTGCCGATGTCCACGCAGCGGCTCGGCGACCAAGCGCCCACCGCCTGGTCGCTCGAGCAGGCCCGCCTGCCTCGGTCCGCACCGGACGGACATGAGGATCACGCAGGGCATGGCGCGCCGCCGCAGCCGGCTGCGACGGCGGCTTCGCCCCAGGCCATCGGCCTCGACGCTGCCATCGCGATCGTCGAAGGGCTGGGCATCGCCCGCGGCTACACCATCAGCCCGCCGCGCGGGCCCACCGGCATCTACACGGCTTCGGTCTATCCCGACGATCTGTCGCAGCAGCGCGTCATCCACCTCGACCAGTACAGCGGCCGGCGGCTCATCGACATGCGCTATGCCGACTACGGGCCGCTGGGCCGCAGGCTGGAGTGGGGCATCAACGTCCACATGGGCCGGGAGTTCGGCGTGCCCAACAAGGTCGTGCTGGTGGTGGTCTGCCTGGCGATCGTGCTGCTGTGCGTGAGCGCCGGCTTGATGTGGTGGAAGCGCCGGCCGGCCGGTGGCCTGGGCGTACCTCCGATGCCCGCCGACCGCCGCGCGTTGCGCGCCGTCGTGGCATTGCTGGCTGTGGGCGGCGTCGTGTTTCCGCTGGTCGGCGCTTCGCTGCTGATGATGCTGCTGCTCGATGCCTTGCTCGTGCAAGGACACCAGCGTCCTGCGGGCGCTGCCTGAAGCAGCAATGACTTTGCATCTCCGGACACGGCGCGCAGCGCAGCACCTCCGGACTGTCTGGTGGTGCCGCTTGTCGGCATCAAATTTGGGCGTTTTGGCGGTTCTTGCGAAGCCGGACGTCGGGATCGAACATGCCGGGGGATGGCGGAAAGTCAAGCTCTCTTCCCAGCGAGGGCGGCGAAGTTCATTTAAACGGGCTCGACGATAAAGGTGCAACGCCCCCTTCTGCCCCCTTTCTGCCCCCTTCCCGTTCCGTGGGCATAGGTCCACAGCCAGGAGAGCGCTGAGCCGGACGGTATTCGATGGACCCACGGCGGCCGACCAGTATCAGCCCTCAAGCTGGGAGCGTCACCGACGAACCGCGTAACGCGTTCGCGTGAACTCCTCCATCTTGGGGTTCTGAAATACCCGTTTTCAGAACTACATCCGCGCAGGGGCACACGCTTAGGGGACGCCCGACTCGAAAACGAGGCGACGCCTCGGCCGCTTTGACGCCGAACCGCCGTGCGTGCGCACCGGCATGCAGGCCGCCCTTCCCTTGCCGGCTGGTGTTACTGCCAGTCCATTCGATGACCACCTGCGTAACTCAGCCCATCGCGATCGTGGACGGCACTTCAGATAAACGTGGTCCGCGCGCATCGTCGACTACTACCACTCACGAAGGACGGCCGGCGCCCCACCCTTCGCTGCGCTCCCAGCATTTCCGCAAGCGAACACATTTCCGTCATCGGATGATGTTCGGTAGCGGGGCTCGGTTCCGGTGCCGGATGCATCCCCGGGCCCCCGCGGCCGACGCGGATCCCCCCGCGGGCGGCGGCTTTATGGCGCAGGGGCTGGTGGCCCTCTTGGCGTGGGCGCTTGATCGGCGAATCCGCAGCCGCCCCAGCCCACGGCCATTGCAGAATTGGGTAAAGTGATACCCAATATAATGTATAACGGGTACGTAACTAGCCAAGCACGCTCGACATCAGTCCTCGGTACGGGTAATATGCTGCTCATTAAGCTGGATAGTGAGTTTCTAAATGAACACACAAAGCGCCCCGCCCCTCGAAGTCACTCAGGCCGCACGCACCTTCGGTGAGCGTCTGCGCACTGCTCGCATGCGCCGACGCATGACCCAGGACGAGCTTGCGAGCGCCAGCGGCATCACTCGCAAGACCCTCTACGCGCTCGAGAACGGCTCAACCGCAGCCTCGCTTGGTACCGTGTTGTCGGTGCTATGGAAGCTTGGCCTTCTGGGGACGGCGGCGGGCTTGGCCGATCCCGACCAGGACGAGCACGGCAAAGTGCTTGAGGCGGCTCGACGGCCGACCAGGGTTCGCCACAGCACGGCGAATCTGGACAACGACTTCTGATCCCTTATGGCCACCCCTGACCAGCACTGCTACATCTACATCCAGCTTCCAGGCACCTTCGAGACGGTGCCCTGTGCGTCTTTGCGCGTTCGCGAGGTTGGCTCTGGCTCCTACGAGGGCACCTTTACCTACGGGCGGCGCTACTTGGACCGCAAGGATGTTGTCGCGCTAGACCAATACCACCTTTCGCTCGGCCCACGCCCGCATCGATTTACGAAACTGAAAGGAATTCCTGGCGCCGTGCGAGACGCCAGCCCCGACGCTTGGGGCCGCCGTGTCATACAGGCGAAGCTCCAGCGCAAGGAGGAGGATCTGCAGGAGATGGACTACCTGCTTAATGGTCCGGACGACGGTGGCGGCAACCTGAGCTTCGGCAGGACTATTGAGCCTCCAGCCACTCGCCGTCCGTTCAATCGCACTCACCAGCTCGAGGCTCTCTGCGAGGCCGCGGAGAAGCTAGAGGAGGATGGTCGGCTTCCCCACGAAGTGCTGGAAGAGCTTGAACCAGGCACCAGCATGGGCGGAGCCAGGCCGAAGGTGACTATCGAGGATGGCAAAAAAATCTGGCTGGCCAAGCTCCCCGAGAAAAACGACCCGGTCAACATGCAGCGAATTGAATTCGCAACCCTCCGCCTTGCCGATGCGGCAGGAATTCGAGTGTGCGGCACGCGACTGGAACCAATCGGCGGAAAGGATGCCCTGATGCTGGAGCGTTTCGACAGGGAGTGGCGAGAAGACAAGGGCGCCTACCTTCGCTACGGGCTTATCTCGGGCTTGACGGTGCTTGACGCAGAAGATGGTTATGCAGGTCGTGCGCGCTGGTCTTACCCTCTGCTCGCCGATGAACTGCGCCGCTGGTCTGTTCGAAGTGAAGACGATCGGCGCGAGCTCTTCAAGCGAATGGTCTTCAATGCAATGGTCACCAACAACGACGATCACCCGCGCAATCACGCGGTGCTTCATCGACCCGGAGGATGGCGGTTATCACCGGCCTACGACATCGTGCCGAAGCCACTGGTGTCTCAGGAACGTCGGGATCTTGCACTGGAGGTTGGGAGATTTGGCCGGGCAGCGAGCCGCTACAACCTGCTGTCGCAATGCGACGTGTTTGGGCTCTCGCCTGCGGAAGCTGAACACGAAATCGACTCCATGCTGAAGGTTGTCAGCGGCTGGCGAGAGTTCTTTGAACGCGCCGGGGTCGACCGCGTTGCGCTTGAATACCTCGAGGGCGCGATGCTGCCGCCGTCGTTCTTTCTGGAGCAGCCGCCTCAGCCAATCTGACGTCCGCAGACGTCCAGGACGTCGACGCTCACCGACCGTCAGCCGCCTGGCGCGTAAGCGGAGAGGCTCCGACTACGGAGCCGCGAGCCGGGCCCTCCAGGCGCCGGGGCTGCGGCGCGGGAGCTCTGTTCGCGTTACGGATTCCGCCAAGGGACAGGCACCTTCGCAAAATGCGTCCAGGAAAAGGGAAGATCCAAATGCGCACTTGAAGCGGGCTGCGCAACCGCGTGGCCTGACGTGCCGCAGGAACTTCGACGGCAGCGTAAGCTGCGACCCTGACTGAAACACGTCGCTTGTTCAGTTCCGAACATGGCGAAGCCGGTTTCTGCCTACTGCAAAGGGCAACTTCGCCGCTCCACCCGCCTGCCCTACTCTGTCTTCCACAAGGCAGACCCGCGCAGCAGCAGCAGACGTGCTTCGCAATCCTTCGCACGCGACATTCCGCGCCGCCCACATGCAGCAGCCTCTTCGCTTGCATATCGCAGGGCCATGTCCCCAAATGTCTCCGAGCGCCGTGCAGATGTCTTCTTTGATCCGCTGGCCAGCGACAATTATCTTGAGCAATCGTGTCGCGTGCTCGGATTTGCCCTGCCCGCTGGAGAATCGAGTGGAAGTGGTGCCGCTTGTCGGAATCGAACTGACGACCTACCGCTTACAAGGCGGTTGCTCTACCAACTGAGCTAAAGCGGCGTGGGGGTACGGATGGATTTTAGCGGTGCGGCGCCTGCCGCTCGGCCCGCTACTTGATGCGCTTGAGCGAGGGCCGGGCGCCGCCGTTGGTCGGGGGCCTCGGCGGGTCTTCGGGGTCCGAAGGCGTGGCGCCCGCCGTCGTCGTTGCCGCCGCGTCATCCGCGGAAGCCTCGCCGCCGACCAGATGGACGACCTTGCTCGCATCGCCTTCGGTGCCGCGGGACGCGTCTCGCAAGGGCGTGCGCGCCGCGGGCGACGTCGTGGCCGTGCTGTGGTCCTCGATGGCCGGCACTGCGGCGGGTGCGGGCGCCGGAAAAGCCATGCCCTGCCCGTTCTCGCGCGCATAGATCGCGATCACGCGGCCCACCGGCACGCTGATCTCGCGCGCGGTGCCGGCGAAGCGGGCCTTGAACTCGATGAAGTCGTTGCCCAGCTTGAGTGAACTGGTCGCATCGAAGCTGATGTTCAGCACAATCTCGCCGTTCTTCACGTACTCGCGCGGCACCTGCACGGTATCGTCGACCTGCACCGCCACGTAGGGGGTGAAACCGTTGTCGGTGCACCACTCGTACAGGGCCCGTATCAGGTAGGGGCGGGTGGAAGAAGACTCGAGCGCGTTGATCATGAGAAACGAAGCTGCAGGTACTACTTGCGCATCACCTTTTCGGACGGCGTCAGCGCTTCGATGTAGGCCGGGCGCGAGAAGATGCGTTCAGCGTACTTCAGGAGCGGCGCGGCGTTCTTGCTGAGGTCGATGCCATAGTAGTCCAGGCGCCAGAGCAGCGGCGCGATCGCGACGTCGAGCATCGAGAAATTGTCGCCAAGCATGTATTTGTTCTTGAGAAACACGGGCGCGAGCTGCGTGAGCCGGTCGCGGATGTGCGAGCGCGCCTTCTCGATCGCCTTCTCGTTGCCCTTGGCGGTGCGGTTTTCCAGCGTGGAGACGTGCACGAACAGTTCCTTCTCGAAATTGAGCAGGAACAGGCGCACGCGCGCGCGGTCGACCGGGTCGCCGGGCATCAATTGCGGATGCGGGAAGCGCTCGTCGATGTACTCGTTGATGATGTTCGACTCGTACAGGATCAGGTCGCGCTCGACCAGGATCGGCACCTGGCCGTACGGGTTCATCACGCTGATGTCTTCGGGCTTGTTGTAGAGATCGACGTCGCGGATCTCGAAATCCATGCCCTTTTCGAACAGCACGAAGCGGCAGCGATGGGAAAAGGGGCAGGTCGTTCCTGAATACAAAACCATCATGGCGAAAGACTCCTAAAAATTAAAAAGAGTGGGCATGCCGGGCGGCAACCCACTCCACAAGGACGCGCGCCCGGCGAAGCCGGACCGCGTTCTCAGCTTCGTTACTTCACGTCTTTCCAGTACGAGGCGTTCAAGCGCCATACGAAGACCAACGCCATGACGAGAAACAGCAGCACCCAGACGCCGACGCGGATGCGGGTGTTCTGCGCGGGTTCGGCCATCCATTGAAGGTAGCTCACGAGGTCGCCGATCGCCTGGTCGTACTGCAGCGGCGTCATCGTCCCGGGCGCGACCTGCTCCCAGCCCTTGAATACCTCGGCGGCGTGGCCGTGCGATTCGATCTTGTCGAACACCGGCCGGCGGTCACCCTGCAGCTCCCACATCACGTGCGGCATGCCGACACTCGGGAACACGAGATTGTTCCAGCCGGTCGCCTTGGTGTCGTCGCGGTAGAAGGTGCGCAGGTAGGTGTAGAGGTAGTCGGCCCCCGTGCCGCCGTGGCCGGCGCGCGAACGGGCGACCAGCGTGAGGTCGGGCGGAATGCCGCCGAACCATTCCTTGGCCTGGCGCGGATCGAGGTTGGCCTTCATCGTCTCGCCGACCTTGTCGGTCGTGAACAGGAGGTTGTCCTTGATCTGCTGCTCGGTGATGCCGATGTCCTGCAGCCGGTTGTAGCGCATGAACGCCGCCGAATGGCAGTTGAGGCAGTAGTTGACGAACAGCTTGGCGCCGTTCTGCAGCGCGGCCAGGTCGTTGGTCTTGTTCGGTGCCTTGTCCCAGGCGATGCCGCCCTCGGCGGCATGTGCACCGGCCACGAAGCCGAGCGCTGCAATCAACGTGAGGATCAGTTTCTTCATTCTTGTGTGCTCCCGGTCAGTGCGCGCTGAAGGTCACGCGCTCGGGGACCGGCTTGAATTCGCCGAGGCGGCTCCACCACGGCATCAGGAGGAAGAAACCGAAATAGAAGAGCGTTCCGACCTGCGACACGCGCTCGCCGATCGGCGACGGCGGCTGCACGCCGAGGTAGGCGAGGATCACGAAGTTGACGACGAACACGCCGTACACGAACCAGTGCCAGCCCGGACGGTAGCGGATCGACTTGACCGGGCTGTTGTCCAGCCAGGGCAGGAAGAACAGGATGATGACGGCGCCGCCCATCACGAGAACGCCCCAGAACTTGGCGTCGACGCGCAGCATCATCACCGCGACGATGACCGCCGCGATCACGATCGCGCCCTTGATCAAGGCGATGACGCGCGCCTTCCAGACGCCGAAGACGGCGCCGGCCACGACGCAGGCGATCAGCACATACATCATCTCGCTGGTGATCGCGCGCAGCATCGAATAGTAGGGCGTGAAGTACCAGACCGGTGCGATGTGGTTCGGCGTCTTCAGCGAATCGGCCGGGATGAAGTTGTTGTACTCGAGGAAGTAGCCGCCGGCTTCGGGCGCGAAGAAGATCACGGCCGAGAAGATCGTGAGGAACACCACCACGCCGAAGATGTCGTGCACCGTGTAGTACGGATGCGACGGAATGCCGTCCAGCGGATGGCCGTCGGCGTCGAGCTTGGCCTTGATCTCGATGCCGTCGGGGTTGTTCGAACCCACTTCGTGCAGCGCGATCAGGTGGGCGACCACCAGGCCCAGCAGCACCAGCGGCACCGCGATCACGTGGAAGCTGAAGAAGCGGTTGAGGGTGGCGTCGCTCACCACGTAGTCGCCGCGGATCAGGAGCGCGAGATCAGGGCCGACGAAGGGGATCGCCGCGAACAGGTTCACGATCACCTGCGCGCCCCAGTAGCTCATCTGGCCCCAGGGCAGCAGGTAGCCCATGAAGGCTTCGGCCATCAGGCACAGGAAGATCGCGCAGCCGAAGATCCAGATCAGCTCGCGCGGCTTGCGGTAGCTGCCGTAGATGAGGCCGCGGAACATGTGCAGGTACACCACGATGAAGAAGGCCGAGGCGCCCGTCGAGTGCATGTAGCGGATCAGCCAGCCCCAGGGCACGTCGCGCATGATGTACTCGACCGACGCGAAGGCCTGCGCTGCGTCGGGCTTGTAGTGCATCGTCAGGAAGATGCCGGTCACGATCTGGATCACGAGCACCAGCATCGCGAGCGAGCCGAAGATGTACCAGATGTTGAAGTTTTTCGGCGCGTAGTACTTGCCCCACTGGTCGTTCCAGAGCTTGGTCAGCGGGAAGCGGTTGTCGACCCAGTTGAGCAGCTTCTCGCCGGTGGGGGCATTGGGCGAGATTTCCTTGAATTCAGCCATGTTCTTGTTCCTCTCAGGCCTTCTTGTCTTCGCCGATCAGCAGGCGCGTGTCGGAGAGGTACATGTGCGGCGGTACCGGGAGGTTGTCGGGCGCGGGCTTGTTCTTGAAGACGCGACCGGCCAGGTCGAAGGTCGAGCCGTGGCAGGGGCAGAGGAAGCCGCCTTCCCAGTTGTCGGGCAGCGAGGGCTGCGGACCGGCCTGCAGCTTGTCGATCGGCGAGCAGCCGAGATGGGTGCAGATGCCGACGACCACCAGCACTTCGGGCTTGATCGAGCGGCCTTCGTTGCGCGCGTATTCCGGGGTGAACTCGTCAGGGTTGCGTTTGGATTGCGGATCGGCGAGCTGGCCGTCGAGCTTGGGCAGTTCGGCGATCTGGGCCGGTGTGCGCTTGAGGATCCATACCGGCTTGCCGCGCCATTCGACGGTAAGCTTCTCGCCGGGCTGCAAGCCACCGATATCGACCTCGACCGGCGCACCGGCCGCCTTGGCTTTCTCCGAGGGCTGGAAAGTGCTCACGAACGGGATGGCGGTTGCCACGCCTCCCACTGCGCCGGCACAGCCGGATGCGATCAACCACGTCCGCTTGCTGCTGTCGATCCGTTGTTGGCCGACGGAGATGTCACTCATGGGGGTCCTCAAATCTTCTTCGCTGGGGGCTTGGAGTCAACCGGCGATTGTAGCGGAGCGTCACAAGCGAATTCAACGCGAGCGCAGGCCCCGCATGCAGGGCAACGCGGCCTCTATACTGCCGCGGTCCAACAACAAAGACGCGAGGTAAGCGACATGAGCGTTCTGAAGGAATTTCGCGAGTTCGCGGTCAAGGGCAACGTGATCGACCTCGCGGTCGGCGTGATCATCGGCGCGGCCTTCGGCAAGATCGTCGACTCGCTGGTCGCAGACGTCATCATGCCGCTGGTCGGCATCGTGTTCGGCAAGCTCGACTTCTCGAACCTCTACATCGTGCTGGGCACCGCGCCGGCCGGCGTGGCCAGCAACCTGGCCGAGCTCAAGAAGGCCGGCGTGCCGGTGCTGGCGTATGGCAACTTCATCACCATCGCGGTCAACTTCGTGATCCTGGCCTTCATCATCTTCATGATGGTCAAGCAGATCAACAAGCTGCGCAAAACGCAGGAAGCAGCACCCGCTGAAGCCGCGCCGCCGGAGGACATCGCGCTCCTGCGCGAGATCCGCGACAGCCTCAAGCGCTCCTGAACGCCAGCGCGCGCGCCATCCGGATCGCCTCGATCAGGCTGGAGGCATCGGCCATGCCCTGGCCCGCGATGTCGAACGCCGTGCCGTGATCGGGACTGGTGCGCACCAGCGGCAGGCCCAGCGTCACGTTCACCCCCTTCTCCACGCCCAGGTACTTGACCGGGATCAGGCCCTGGTCGTGGTACATCGCGATCACCACGTCGAACTCGCCCGCCCCTTGGCGCTTTGCGCGGGCGCGCATGAAGACGGTGTCTGGCGCATGGGGCCCGTCGGCATCGATGCCTTCGGCGCGCGCGGCCGCGATGGCCGGCGCGATGATCTCGCGCTCTTCCGAGCCGAACAGGCCGCCCTCCCCCGCATGCGGGTTGAGCCCCGCGACGCCGATCTTCGGCGCGCGCCCCAGCACCGCCGCCAGTGCGCGGTGCGCGATGCGCAGCGTCTGCAGCACGCTGTCGACCGTCACCGCCTCGATCGCATCGCGCAGCGACATGTGGATGCTCACGAGCACCGTGCGCAGCTCGTCGTTGGCCAACATCATGCGCACCGGCAGCTCGGCCGGCGACCGGCCCAGATGGGCCGCGGCTTCGGCCTGCAGCAGTTCGGTGTGGCCGGGAAAGGCGAAGCCGGCCGCTGCCAGCGCCTCCTTGTGCAGCGGCGCGGTGACGATGGCCGCGAGTTCGCCGCGCAGCGCGGCGCGCGCCGCCCACAGCACACAGTCGCCGGCGATGCGGCCGGCGGCGGCGCTGATCTCGCCGAGCGCGATGGGCGACGGCGGCGGGCTCGCAGCCTGCAACACGGGGATGCAGCGCGGCGGCATCGCGGCCAGGTCTGCCGGCGCATCGATCAGCGCCACGGGCAGCGCCGGGCTGCCCGGCGCTGCGAGCGCCTGCGCTGCGCGGCGCACGGTGTCCACGTCGCCTGCGACGAAGCAGCCCTGCGTGATGCCGGGCGCATCGCGAAAAGACTTGACGATGATCTCGGGCCCGATGCCCGCGGGATCGCCGAGCGTGATCGCGATCGGGGCGGTGTCGCGCTTCACGCCGGGTTGTCGATGTCGATGAACTGGTGCGCCAGGCCCAACTGCGCGGCCACGTGCGCCGCCACCGCGGGTGCGCCGTAGCGCTCGGTGGCATGGTGGCCGCAGGCGAGGAAGGCGACGCCCATTTCTCTCGCGTAGTGCGCCTGCGGCTCCGAGATCTCGCCGGTGATGAAGGCATCGGCGCCGGCCGCGATGGCCGCCTCGAAATAGCCCTGCGCGCCGCCCGTGCACCAGGCGATGTTGCGGATCGGGCGATGCGCCGTGTCCAGCAGGACGACCGGCTTGCCGAGCGCCTTCTCGACGTGGGCGGCCAGCGCCTTCGCGCTCGCGAAGCTCTCGCCGTTGTCGCGCGCGCCCAGGAAGCCGATCTCCTGCTCGCCGAAGCGCCCGGTCGAACCGGCGTGCGCGACCAGGCCCAGCTTGAGACCGAGCTGCGCGTTGTTGCCGAGCTCCGGATGCGCATCGAGCGGCAGGTGATAGGCGAACAGGCTCACGTCGTCCCCGAGCAGCAGGCTGAGCCGCTGCTTCATCCAGCCGGTCACGCGGCCGTCCTGGCCGCGCCAGAACAGGCCATGGTGCACGAAGATCGCATCGGCCTCGGCGTGGATCGCGGCCTCGATCAGCGCGCGGCTCGCGGTGACGCCCGAGACGATCTTGCGCACCGTGGTGCGGCCTTCGACCTGCAAGCCGTTGGGGCCGTAGTCCTTGAAACGCTCGGGCGCGAGCAGGAGATCGAACGCATGCAGCAGCTCGTGGCGGGTCGTACTCATCGCGCCATTGTGGACCCGAGCGGCGCCGGCCGTCTCGCACAGCTGCGCCCGGAGAGCCCGGTCAAGGCCGCAGGCCTCAGGGTTTTCACCATATAGACGGAAACAGTCCGATTCACTCAGGCGCGAGTCTGCGGAACGAGGCAGCAGATCCATTGAGGGACAATGCAGTCTTCGGCGCCAGCCGCGCTGCCCCCCCCCACTTCAACGTCCTTCTTTTCTTGTTTTTCATGAAACGCACCTGGCTGCTGTTCGCCCAGACCGTGACCGTCCTGCTCGCGGCCTATTTCGTCGTCGCGACGCTCAAGCCCGAGTGGGTCGGCCAGCGCACCACCTCGCTCGGCGGCGTGGTCTCGGTGATCGAGGCGCCAGCCGCCAATCCGACGGCGATCGCGCCCGGGAGCCTGAGCGCCGCCGCCAAGAAGGCCTCGCCGGCGGTGGTCAGCATCAACACCAGCAAGGCGGCGCGGCGCAGTCCGCGCAGCGACGACCCGTGGTTCCGCTTCTTCTTCGGCGACCAGGGCGTCGACCAGCCCCAGGTCGGCCTGGGCAGCGGCGTCATCGTCAGCACGGACGGCTACATCCTCACCAACAACCATGTGGTGGAGGGGGCGGACGAAATCGACGTCACGCTCAACGACAGCCGTCACGCGCGCGGCAAGGTGATCGGCACCGACCCCGACACCGACCTCGCCGTGCTCAAGATCGAGCTCGACAAGCTGCCGGTGGTCGTGCTGGGCAACTCCGACAACCTGCAGGTCGGCGACCAGGTGCTTGCCATCGGCAATCCCTTCGGCGTCGGCCAGACCGTCACCAGCGGCATCGTCTCGGCGCTGGGGCGCAACCAGCTCGGCATCAACACCTTCGAGAACTTCATCCAGACCGATGCGGCCATCAATCCCGGCAATTCGGGCGGTGCGCTGGTCGACGTCAACGGCAACCTCGAAGGGATCAACACCGCGATCTACTCGCGCTCCGGCGGCAGTCTGGGCATCGGCTTCGCGATTCCGGTTTCGACCGCCAAGCAGGTGCTGGAAGACATCGTCAAGGAAGGCAAGGTCACGCGCGGCTGGATCGGCGTGGAACCCAACAACCTCTCGCCCGAACTGGCGGAGACCTTCGGCATCAAGGCGAACAAGGGGGTCATCATCACGGGCGTGCTGCAGAACGGCCCGGCCGCCCAGGCCGGCATCCGCCCCGGCGACGTGATCACCGGCGTCGGCGACCAGAGCATCGACAACGTGCAGGAACTGCTGACCGCGGTGGCGGGGCTCAAGCCCGGCAATGCGGCGCGATTTGCGCTTCAGCGCGGCAGGGACAAGATGGAACTCAACGTCACGCCGGGCCCGCGGCCGCGGAGCCCGATCCGCCGCGCCCCGGGCGAGCCCGAATAGGCGGCGAGCTGCTGCTGTCGCGCCGCCCGCTCAGGGCTGCGCGGAATCGGCGCTCTCGTTTTCCTCGGGCGCCTTGCTGTGTTTCACGAAGTAGCGCGCGGCCACGATGCCGACTTCGTAGAGCAGGCACATCGGTATCGCCAGCGCGAGCTGCGAGACCACGTCGGGCGGCGTGAGCACCGCCGCCACGACGAAGGCCAGCACGATGAAATAGCCGCGGAAGCTCTTCAGCTTCTCGATCGTGACCATCTCGAAGCGCACCAGCAGCATCACGACGATCGGCACCTGGAAGGCGACGCCGAAGGCGAGATAGAGCGACAGGATCGCCTCGACGTAGGACGCGATGTCGGGCGTCGCCGCCACCGCTTCGGGCGTGAACTTCTGGATGAAGCCGAACATCTTGTCGAGCACGAAAAACTGCACGAAGGCGATGCCCGCGTAGGCCAGGAAGCTGCCGAAGATGATGAGCGGCAGCGCGAACTTCTTCTCGTGGCTGTAGAGGCCGGGCGCCACGAACATCCAGCACTGGTACATGAGCCAGGGCAGGGTCAGCAGCACGGCGGCCATCATCAGCGCCTTCAGCGGCACGAAGAAAGGCGAGAACACGCCGACCGCGATCAGCTTGGCATCGGGAGGCATGTGGGCGCGGATCGGCACCGCGATCAGGTCGATCAGCCCGCTCGGGCCGGGCCAGATCGCCAGCAGGATGCCCGCCACCGCGAGGCCGTAGACGCAATAGAGCAGGCGGTCGCGCAGCTCCATCAGGTGCTGAACGAAAGGCTGCTCGGTGCCGGCCAGTTCGTCTTCTTTGTTCTTGTCGGGGGAATCGGCCATGTGGGAGCGCTGCGGGCGGGCGTCCGGCATGCGCTGCGCGCGGCCGGATCGGCGTTGCGGCTAGTTGATTTTGTGGGGACGGTAGCGGGCCACGCGCGCTGCGCCCGAAAGCGCCCGGGTGCGAACGCCGTTGCGCGCCTTGTACCACTGCGGCGTAGCGCCCTGCTTCAGGCGCCAGTTCTTGCCGGGATGCTTGTACTCGGGGTAGGACGGTGTGGGCTCGGCCAGTTCCGACAGGGTCTGGCCGCTTTCGGAGAACTGCTTCTCGAACTCGCTCGCGCCGGTCTGGATGCTGTGCTCGACGTCGCGGGCGGCTTCCTGCACCGTGTCCTTCATCTTGCGCAGTTCGTCCAGGTCCATCGACCGGTTGACCTCGGCCTTGACGTCGTTCACATAGCGCTGCGCCTTGCCCAGCAGGGTGCCGACGGTGCGTGCCACGCGCGGCAGCTTCTCAGGGCCGATGACGATCAGCGCCACCGCGCCAATCAGCGCGATTTTCGAGATGCCGAGGTCGATCACGGACGGATGCGTCTCAAGACTTTTGACGCGCTTCGACGTCGATCGTCGACTTGTCAGCGGCGGTGGTGTTGCCGGTCACCTGCGGATTCGGGGCGGCGGGCGATTCGGCGGTTGCCGAACCGTCCTTCATGCCGTCCTTGAAGCCCTTGACGGCGCCGCCGAGGTCGGAGCCCATGTTGCGGAGCTTCTTGGTGCCGAAGATCATCACGACGACGAGCAGCACGATCAGCCAGTGCCAGATGGAAAGTGAACCCATGGATTACTCCTGAAGAATGTGTTTGATTTTAGTCGGCGCAGATGTCACAACCCGCGGCAATGGCGAATATCAACCCTTGAGCCAGGGCCGGGGGCCACCCATGACGTGGACATGGAGATGGTGGACCTCCTGCCCGCCCTCGGCACCGGTGTTGACGACGATGCGGAAGCCGCCCCGCGGATAGGGCCGGCAGCCCTGCTCGATGGCCAGCCTGGGCGCCAGCGTCATGATTTTTCCCAGGAGCGCCGCGTCGTCCGGCGTGACCTGCGCCATCGACGGGATGTGGCGCTTGGGCACCAGCATGAAATGCACGGGCGCCCAGGGCGCGATGTCGTGGAAGCCGAAAAGATCGTCGTCCTCGTACATCTTTCGCGAGGGAATCTTGCCCTCGATGATCTTGCAGAAGATGCAGTTCGGATCAGAGGACATTCGCAGGCTCCATCGGTCGTCCGGCATTCATGCGCACCATCCCCTTGACGATGCGATAGAGGAACCAGAGGGAAATCAGCGCCCAGGCGATCCAGCCCGGCAGGAGCAGCAGCAGCCAGAGCCAGGAGGTCAGCAGGTACAACACGCCGGCCCACAGCACCGAGCGGATGCGCCAGCTGAAATGCGTCGCCTGCCAGGTGCCGGCGGCATCGTCGCGCTTGACCAGATCGATCACCAGCGCGATCAGGAGCAGCGCGATGGAAGCCTGCGCGCCGGGCAACACGGCGCCGACGGCCACCACCAGATGCAGGATGTAACTGATCCAGCCCCAGGTCTTGAGCGAGCTGTCGGGCTCCACGGTCACGATGTCGTTGGGCATGGCGTCCTCTCAGTCGTTGGAAGCTTCGCGATCCTGCGCCTTGCGCAGGGCCTTTTCCTCGATGCCGCTCAAGCCTTCGCGACGCTCGAGCTCGGCCACCACGTCGCGCGGCGAAAAGCCGTAGTGGGCCAGCGCCACCATGCTGTGGAACCAGAGATCGGCCACTTCGTTCACTATTTTCGTGCGCTCGCCGCCATGGTCGGCGTCCTTCGCGGCCATCACCACCTCGGTCGCTTCCTCGCCGATCTTCTTGAGAAAGGCGTCGGGGCCGCGGTGCAGCAAGCGTGCCACGTAGCTCTTCTCGGGGTCGCCGCCGCGCGCGGGCAGCCGGCTTTCGATCACGGCGGCCAGTCGCGCGAGCGCGTCTTCGGCATTGCGTTCGGGGGCGTCGGCGCTCATCTTGGGGACGATGTGTAGATCGATTCGGGGTCTTTCAAGACCGGCTCGGTCACGGTCCACTGGCCGTTCTCGTACTTGCTGAAAAAGCAGCTGTGGCGCCCGGTATGGCAGGCGATGCCGGGCTCGTGGCCGAGCTGGGTGACCTGGAGCAGCACCACGTCGTTGTCGCAGTCGAGCCGGATCTCGTGCACGGTCTGCACGTGGCCCGATTCCTCGCCCTTGAACCAGAGCTTGCCGCGCGAGCGGCTGAAATACACAGCGCGGCCCAGCTCGGCCGTCCTGGCCAGCGCCTCGCGGTTCATCCAGGCGAACATCAGCACGTCCTTGCTGCCCTGTTCCTGCGCGATCACGGGCACCAGGCCGTTCGCATCCCACTTCACTTCGTCGAGCCAGTTCATCGGGGTATTGTCGGTCACAGGCGCACAGGAATGCCGCGCGCCGCCATGCAGGCCTTGGCCTCGCCGACGGTGTATTCGCCGTAGTGGAAGATGCTGGCCGCCAGCACGGCATCGGCGCCGCCGGCCTGGATGCCGTCGGCCAGGTGCTCGAGATTGCCGACACCGCCGGAGGCGATCACCGGCACGCTGACCGCATCGCTGACAGCTCGCGTGAGCTCGAGGTCGAAGCCGCTCTTGGTGCCATCCCGGTCCATGCTGGTCAAGAGAATCTCGCCGGCGCCGCGGCGCGCCATTTCGACAGCCCATCGCACCGCGTCGAGCCCCGTGTTCTTGCGGCCGCCATGGCTGTAGACGTCCCAGCCGGGCCCGCGCAAGGCCGCATCCTCGGCCGAGCGCCGCTTGGCGTCGATCGCGACCACGATGCACTGGGCACCGTACTTGCGCGACGCGTCGTCGATCACCTGCGGGTTCGCGATGGCGGCCGAGTTGAAGCTGGTCTTGTCGGCGCCCGCGTTGAGCAGGCGGCGCACGTCCTCGACGGTGCGCACGCCGCCGCCGACGGTCAGCGGAATGAAGACCTGCGAGGCCACCGCCTCGATGATCGGCAGGATCAGGTCGCGGCCGTCGCTGGTGGCCGTGATGTCGAGAAAGGTCAGCTCGTCGGCGCCCTGCGCGTTGTAGCGCGCCGCGATCTCGACCGGATCGCCGGCATCGCGCAGCTCGACGAAGTTGACGCCTTTGACGACGCGGCCGCCGGTGACGTCGAGACAGGGAATGATGCGTTTGGCGAGCATGGCGGGTTCAGGGTTTGCGGGATTCAAAGGATGGTGAGCTGCTGCCAGCCCTGCCATGCGGCACCCGGCGCGAGCAGCACGGGCTCGTCGATGCGCGCCGCCTCGACGCAGAGCATGTGGCGCCAGCCGTCGTCGGGCAGGTCGGCCAGCTGGGCGCTCAGCGCCGGGCCGGGGTTCCACACCACCGTTTCGGTGCAGCTCGCGCTTTGCGCGATCTCGAGCGTGCCGGAAGGCTGTACCAGCCGCAGCGGCCGCGCGGGCGCCGTGTAGACGCTGTCGAATTCGGTGCCGAAGCGCAGCGCGGGCGCCAGGTCGACATGCCGGTCGTCGCGCACCGCGTCCCAGCGATTGGCGCCCTGCAGCCCTTCCAGCGAGGCGGCGGCAATGTCGTCCACGCGCAGGTAGCTGTGCAGCGCGGCCGCAAAGGACCAGGGCCCGCGGCCGGTGTTGTCGATCGACAGCGCGATGCGCAGCGAATGCGGCGCCAGCGTCACAGCCAGCCGTGCGTGAAAGGCGTGCGGCCAGATGGCGCGGGTGGCCTCGTTGTCATGCAGCGAGAGAACGAGCGTGTCCCCCTTGCCGCCGGCGGTGGGCGCCTCGGCCTGCCATGCGAGGTTGCGCACGAAACCGTGCTTGGGCAGCGGCCCGCGCTGGTTGAACTGCGGCCAGCAGATCGGCACGCCGCCGCGGATCGCGCTCTGGCCGTCGAAGCGCGCCTCGGGGCTCAGGTAGAGACGCTCGACGCCGTCGGCCGTGGTCCACGACAGCAGGTGGGCGCCGTGCCTCGCCACGGTGCAGGCGCTGCCCCCCGGCAGGGCGAGGTGCAGTGCAGGCTGGCCGCGGAAGACGATCTCTTTGAAGGACATGACCCGATTCTAGGTTTGGCCCGTGTCACCCCAGGCCGCAACGGCATGGCCGCAGGCCGAATTCGCATTGCAGCCGGCATGGTTTTGGCATGAAATCGCGACAACCGGCGGCCGCGGCATGCGGATTGGCGGTGAGGGACGTCATCTCCACATCACTTGTTCGACAAGAAGGGGCTCGCACATGAAAAGGAAATTGCCGCCGGCAGCCTGGATCCTGATCGCGATGGTGATCGGCATCTTGATCGGCTACATGATCTTCATCAACTTTCCCGACAAGAAGGTGGCCACGCAGATCGCAGGCTACATCTCGATCATGTCGGACGTGTTCCTGCGGCTGATCAAGATGCTGATCGGCCCGCTGGTGTTCTCCACCCTGGTGGTGGGCATCGCCCACATGGGCGACGCGGCCTCGGTGGGGCGCGTCTTCGGCAAGGCGCTGGGCTGGTTCATCACCGCGTCCCTGGTCTCGCTGGTGCTGGGCCTGATCATGGCCAATCTGCTGCAGCCGGGCCTCAACCTGGGCCTGCCGCTGCCCGACATCGGCGCCTCGGCCAACCTCGCGACCTCCAAGTTCACCCTGAAGGACTTCGTCAGCCACCTGGTGCCCAAGTCCTTCGCCGAGGCCATGGCCAACAACGAGATCCTGCAGATCGTGGTGTTCTCCATGTTCTTCGGCGTCGCGCTCGCCTCGCTCGGTGACAAGGCCAAGACCCTGGTCAACGCGATCGACGAGCTCTCCCACGCCATGCTGAAGATCACCGGCTACGTCATGAAGCTGGCGCCGCTGGCCGTGATGGCCGCCATGGCCGCCACCGTGGCGGTGAACGGGCTGGAGATCCTGCTCAAGTTCGCGGTCTTCATGGGCGACTTCTACATCGGCCTGTTCCTGCTGTGGGGCGTCCTGATCTTCGCCGGCTTCGCCTTCCTCGGCCCGCGCGTGTTCAAGCTGCTGGTGCTGATCAAGGAGGCCTTCCTGCTGTCCTTTGCGACGGCGAGCTCGGAAGCGGCCTATCCGAAGATCCTGGACGCGCTCGACCGCTTCGGCGTCAAGCGCAAGATCTCGAGCTTCGTGATGCCCATGGGCTACTCCTTCAACCTCGACGGCTCGATGATGTACTGCACCTTCGCCGTGCTTTTCATCGCCCAGGCCTACGGCATCGAGCTGTCGCTGGGCACCCAGATCACGATGCTGCTGATCCTGATGCTCACCTCCAAGGGCATGGCCGGCGTGCCGCGCGCCTCGCTGGTGGTGATCGCCGCCACACTGAACCAGTTCAACATCCCCGAGGCCGGGCTGCTGCTGATCCTGGGCGTGGACACTTTCCTCGACATGGGCCGCTCGGCCACCAACGCGGTGGGCAACTCGATCGCCACGGCGGTGGTGGCCAAGTGGGAGGGCGAGCTGCTTTCGGAGAGCGATGCCGCGGCCAACGCCAGCAAGATCGACGAGGAATTGAAGGCCACGCTGGCCCACCCGGTTCATGCCTGAGGCACGGCCATGAAGCCCACCTGGAAATCGTCGCTCGCTGTTGCGCTGTTCGCGGCAGCACTCGGCATGTCTGCAATGGCCCGCGCGCAACCCGAGCCCGCCCCGGCGGCGCCCGCAGCGCTGACGGGCACGCTGGCCAAGGTGCGCGACACCGGCGCCATCACGATCGGCTACCGCGAATCGTCGATCCCGTTCTCCTACCTGTCGCCGCGCAACGAACCGATCGGCTACTCGATCGAGCTGTGCCGCGCGCTGGTGGCCGCGATCGAGGAGGCGGTGCACAAGAGCCTGGAGATCAAGTGGGCGCCCGTCACCTCCGAGTCGCGCATCGATGCGGTGGAAAAGGGCCAGGTCGATCTCGAATGCGGCTCCACCACCAACAACCTCGAGCGCCAGAAGCGCGTGGCCTTCTCACCCACGATCTTCGTTTCGGGCACCAAGGTGCTGGTGAAGAAAGGTTCGCCGATCAAGGGATTTCGCGACCTGGCCGGCAAAAAAGTGGCCGTGACGCGCGGCACGACCAACGAGAAGACGATGCAGGACCTGTCGCAGAAATTCAAGCTCAACCTGAACCTGATCGTGATGCGCGACCATGCGGAGTCTTTCGCGCAGGTGGTGGCCGGCCAGGCCGATGCCTTTGCGACCGACGACGTGCTGCTCTATGGCCTGATCGCGCAGAACAAGGGCAAGGTGCAGGGCGAGTACCAGGTGGTCGGCGACTTCCTCTCCTACGACCCCTACGGCATCATGTACCGCAAGGGCGATGCGCAGCTGGCCAAGGTGGTGAACGACAGCTTCCAGGCGCTGGCCATCGACGGCGAGATCGAGCGCCAGTACAAGCGCTGGTTCCTGCAGAAGCTGCCTCTTTCGAGCACCAGCATCAATCTGCCGATGAGCCCGCAGCTGGAGACCATCATCCAGACGCTGGCCGTAAAAACAGAATAGGCGAGCTATTGCTCTGCGAGTTCGTCGGCGCGCGCTTGCGCAGCGGCGAAATCGAGGTCGCCCGAGTAGATGGCCCGACCGCAGATCACGCCCTCGATGCCGTCCGATTCGACCGCGCAGAGCTTGTCGATGTCGGCCATGTTCGAGAGCCCGCCCGATGCGATCACCGGGATGGTGAGCGCCTGGGCCAGCTTCACCGTGGCCTCGATGTTGATGCCCGAGAGCATGCCGTCGCGGCCGATGTCGGTGTAGATGATCGATTCGACGCCGTAGTCCTCGAACTTCTTGCCCAGGTCGGCCACCTCATGGCCCGTGAGCTTGCTCCAGCCGTCGGTCGCGACCTTGCCGTCCTTGGCGTCGAGGCCGACGATGATGTGGCCGCCGAAGGCACTGCAGGCATCCTTGAGGAAGCCGGGGTTCTTGACCGCAGCCGTGCCGATGATCACGTAGCGCAGGCCGTCGTCGATGTAGCGCTCGATGGTGTCGAGGTCGCGGATGCCGCCACCGAGCTGCACCGGGATGTCGTCGCCGACCTCCTTCAGGATCGCCTTGATCGCCGCATGGTTCTGCGGCTTGCCGGCAAAAGCGCCGTTCAGGTCGACCAGGTGCAGCCGCCGTGCGCCGGCTTCGATCCATCTGCGCGCCATCGCGGCCGGGTCTTCGCTGAAGGTGGTGGACTGGTCCATGTCGCCTTGCTTGAGGCGAACACAATGGCCGTCCTTGAGATCGATCGCAGGAATAAGGAGCATGGTGCGGGATTGCGTGGAACGAGCGATGAAGCGCAGGAACTGCTTCTTCAGGGATTCCAGTGGAGAAAGTTTCTATAGAGCTGCAGCCCGTGGTCCGCACTCTTCTCGGGGTGGAACTGGGTCGCAAAAATATTATCGCGTGCAATGGCGGCGGTAAAGCGCTCGCCGTATTCCGCTTCGCCCGCGCTGTGGCGGGCATCCGCCGGCCGCGCGTAGAAGCTGTGCACGAAGTAGAAATAGCTCTGGTCCGGCACGCCGGCCCATACCGGGTGCGGCCGCATCTGCATGACCTGGTTCCAGCCCATCTGCGGCACCTTGTAGCGGCTGCCGTCCGGCTGGAGACGGCCCGCCAGCTCGAACTTGCGCACTTCGCCGGGAATCAGGCCCAGGCCCTCGGTCGGCCCCTCGTCGCTCGTCGACAGCAGCATCTGCATGCCGACGCAGACGCCGAAGAGCGGCTTGGCGGCGGCCGCTTCGAGCACCGATTCCTGCAGGCCCGAGTCGCGCAGTTCGCGCATGCAGTCGGGCATGGCGCCCTGCCCCGGCAGCACGACGCGCGTGGCGCGGCGCACCACTTCCGGGTCGGAGGTCACGAAAACCTCGACCCCGACCTGGTCGGCCGCGTGCTGGACGGCCTGCGATACCGAGCGCAGGTTGCCCATGCCGTAGTCGACGACGGCGACGGTATTCTTGGTCAGAGCGATCCCTTCGTCGAAGGAATGACGCCGGCCGAGCGCGGATCGAGTTCGAGCGCCGCGCGCAGCGCGCGCGCGAAGGCCTTGAACACGGTTTCGCACTGGTGGTGGGCGTTGACGCCCTTGAGGTTGTCGATGTGCAGGGTCACGAAGGCGTGGTTGACGAAGCCCTGGAAGAACTCGTAGGTGAGCTGGCTGTCGAAAGTGCCGATCATGCCGCTGGTGAAGGGCACGTGCATGACCAGGCCCGGACGGCCCGAGAAATCGATCACGACGCGGCTCAGCGCCTCGTCGAGCGGCACGTAGGCGTGGCCATAGCGCCGGATGCCCTTCTTGTCGCCGACCGCTTTCGCGACCGCCTGGCCGAGGGTGATGCCCACGTCTTCCACCGTGTGGTGGCCGTCGATGTGCAGGTCGCCCTGGCAATCGATGTCGAGGTCGATCAGGCCGTGGCGGGCGATCTGGTCGAGCATGTGGTCGAAGAAGCCGATGCCGGTGGACAGCTTCGAGCGGCCGCTTCCGTCGAGATCGACGCGGACCGTGATCTTCGTCTCCGCGGTGTTGCGCGTGACGGTGGCGGTGCGCGCGCCGGCGGCGACGACTGCTTCGGGTGCCGAGGGGGTGTTCATAGGGATGCTTCGAGGGCCGCAAGCATCTGCGCATTCTCGTCGATGGTTCCGACGGTCAGGCGCAGGCAGTTCGCGAGCAATGGGTGCATTTTAGAAACGTTCTTGACCAGCACGCCGCGCGCCTTCATTCCCTCGAAGGTCCGGGTGGCATCGGGCACGCGCACCAGGATCATGTTGGCGTCGCTGGGCCAGCTCTTCACCGCAGGCAGCCGGGCCAGCGCCTCGAAGATGCGCTGGCGCTGGGCGCGGATCTCCGCCGCCTGCCCGGCAAACACCTCGGCGTGCTCCAGCGCGAACAGCGCGCACTCGCAATTCAGCACGCTGATGTTGTAGGGCGGCCGCACCTTGTCGATCTCGGCGATCAGGGCCTGGGGGCCGATCAGGTAGCCCAGCCGGACGCCCGCCAGGCCGAACTTGCTGAGCGTGCGCATCAGGAGCACGTGGCCGTGGCGCGCGATGCGGCCGATCCAGCTGCGGCCGGCGAAGGGCTGGTAGGCCTCGTCGATCACCACCAGGCCGCCCTGCGCGCCCTGGGCCTCGATGATCTTTTCGATCACGGCATCGTCCCAGAGGTTGGCGGTCGGGTTATTGGGATAGGCGAGGTAGACGATGGCCGGCTTCTCGCGCGCGATGGCCTCGAGCATGGCGGCCTCGTCGAGCTCGAAATCGGCCGTCAGCGGCACGCCGGCGAAGCGCAGGCCCTGCAGTTGGGCGCTGATCGCGTACATCACGAAGCCGGGCACCGGCGCCAGGATGGCCGCCCCCGGCAGGTCGCAGGCCATGGCGAGCAGCGAGATCAGTTCGTCCGAACCGTTGCCGAGCATCAGCCCGAAGCCCTCGGGTATGGCGGCATAGGCCGCCAGCGCGCGCTGCAGGTCGGCGCCGCGCGCCCCGGGATAGCGGTTCAGCGCGAGTGCGCCCAGCCGCTGGCCCAGCGCGGCCTGCAGCGCGGGCGGCAGGCCGAAGGGGTTCTCCATGGCGTCGAGCTTGATCAGCCCGCGTGCATCCTGCACGGCGTAGGCATGCATGGACTGGACGTCGGCGCGGATGCGGCCCAGCGTGCGTTCGGTGGTGGCGGCAGAAGAAGATGTCATACGGTTCAGGGTGCGCAGCGGTAGCTGTTGCGCAGCGCGGCCGAGATCACGAGCTGCACCGGCATGTCGGCCTCGTAGCTATCGGCATTGCGCGTCAGTTCGGTTTGGTAGAGCGAGCGCGCCATCGCGGGCTCGAGACGGCGGCCGTTGATGCAGAACGGTGGCTTCTGGCCCGCGCGCTGGGCCATGTCGCCGGCCTCGCGCAGGCCCTCGACCACGCCGACGAGATAGTAGTTGGCGTAGAGCTTGCCGTCCTTTTCATTGGCTTCCAGCGTGCGCAGCTCGCGGATGCTCATGGCCTGGCAGGCGGCGCCGAAGGTCAGCAGCGCGAGGGCCAGGCCAGGCCCGAACGGTAGCATTCGCATCGCTTCGCCCCTTCAGCGCAGGCGCAGGCGGGCCGCTTCGGCGTGCGCGGGCAAGCCCTCGCCTTCGGCCAAGGTCACGGCGATGCGGCCCAGGGCTTGCGCCCCCTCTTCGCTGACCTCGATCAGGCTCGAGCGCTTCTGGAAATCGTAGACCCCCAGCGGCGAGCTGAAACGCGCGGTGCCGCTGGTGGGCAGCACGTGGTTGGGACCGGCGCAGTAATCGCCCAGGCTTTCGCTGGTGTAGGCGCCGAGAAAGATCGCGCCGGCATGCTTGAGCAGCGGCTCCCAGCGCTGCGGTTCGCGGCTGCTGACTTCCAGGTGTTCCGGCGCGATGCGGTTGCTGATTTCGCAGGCCTCTTCCATGCTGCGCGTGTGGATGAGCGCGCCGCGGCCGTTGAGCGAGGCCGCGATGATCTCGGCGCGCGGCATCGAGGGCAGCAGGCGGTCGATTTCCTGCTGCACGCGATCGATGTAGGCCGCGTCGGGGCTGAGCAGGATGCTCTGCGCGAGTTCGTCGTGCTCGGCCTGGCTGAAGAGGTCCATCGCCACCCAGTCGGCCGGCGTGCTGCCGTCGGCCAGCACCAGGATCTCGCTCGGGCCGGCGATCATGTCGATGCCGACGGTGCCGAAGACGCGCTTCTTGGCACTGGCGACATAGGCATTGCCGGGGCCGGTGATCTTGTCGACCTTCGGGATGGTTTCCGTGCCATAGGCCAGTGCGGCCACCGCCTGCGCGCCGCCGATGGTGAAGGCGCGCGTCACGCCGGCCACGTGCGCCGCAGCCAGCACCAGCGGATTCTTCTCGCCGCCGGGCGTGGGCACGACCATGATGATTTCGCCGACTCCCGCCACGTGCGCGGGAATGGCGTTCATGAGCACGCTCGACGGGTAGGCGGCCTTGCCGCCCGGCACGTAGATGCCGACGCGATCCAGTGGCGTGACCTTCTGGCCCAGCAGCGTGCCGTCGGCATCGCGGTAGCTCCAGCTTTCGCCGCTGGCCTTCTTCTGCGCCTCGTGGTAGCTGCGCACGCGGCGGGCCGCGGCTTCGAGCGCTTCGCGCTGCACTGCGGGCAATGCATCGAAGGCGGCGCGCAATTCGTCGGCCTTGAGTTCCAGCGTTTCCATGCCGGCCACGTCGAGCCGGTCGAAGCGGCGCGTGTACTCGAGCACCGCCGTGTCGCCGCGCCGCTGGACGTCGGCCAGGATGTCCGCGACCACCTGCTCGATGGCGGCATCCGCTTCGGCCGACCAGTGCAGCCGCGCCTTGAAATCGGCTTCGAAGCCGGCCGAGGCGGTCGACAGGCGTGCGGGAGAGGCTTTCAGGTTCATCGTCAGGCGGAAGGAATGGCCGAGGCGAAGGCGTCGATGATGCGGCGGATCGGCGCTTGCTTGAGCTTGAGCGCGGCCTGGTTGACCACCAGACGCGCGCTGATGTCCATGATGCGCTCGACCTCCACCAGATGGTTGGCCTTGAGCGTGTTGCCGGTCGACACCAGGTCGACGATGGCGTCGGCCAGGCCGGTGAGCGGCGCGAGCTCCATGCTGCCGTAGAGCTTGATCAGGTCGACGTGCACGCCCTTGCTGGCGAAGAACTCGCGCGCCAGGCCGACGTACTTGGTCGCGACCTTGATGCGCGAGCCCTGCTTGACGGCCGATTCGTAGTCGTAGTCGGCGCGCACGGCCACGCTCAGGCGGCAGGCCGCGATGCGCAGGTCGAGCGGCTGGTAGAGGCCCTGGTTGCCGTGCTCGAGCAGCACGTCGAGCCCGGTCACGCCGAGATCGGCGCCGCCGTACTGCACGTAGGTGGGCACGTCCGAGGCGCGCACCAGCACCACGCGCACGTCGGGCCGCGTGGTCGCGAGAATCAGCTTGCGCGATTTCTCGGGGTCCTCGGTCACCTCGATGCCGGCCGCGGCCAGGAGCGGCAGCGTTTCCTCGAAGATGCGGCCCTTGGACAGGGCGAGCGTGATCACGGCTGCATCTCCGCCGGCCCGGCCACGCGCTCGATGTCGGCGCCGAGGCCGCGCAGCTTGCTTTCCATGCGGTCATAGCCGCGGTCCAGGTGGTAGATGCGGTCGACCAGCGTTTCGCCGTCGGCCACCAGCCCGGCGATCACCAGGCTGGCCGAGGCGCGCAGGTCGGTCGCCATCACGGTCGCGCCCGAGAGCTGCGCAACGCCTTCGATCACGGCCACCTTGCCGTCGGTCTGGATCTTGGCGCCCAGGCGCAGCATCTCGTCGACGTGCATGAAGCGGTTCTCGAAGATCGTCTCGGTCACGGTCGAGGTGCCTTCGGCGATCACGTTGAGCGCCATGAACTGGGCCTGCATGTCGGTCGGAAAACCCGGGTATTCGGTGGTGCGGAAGCTCTGCGCCTTGAGGCGGCCCTGGCTCTGGACGCGGATGCCGCCGTCCACCGCAGCCACCTGGGCACCCGCCTCGCGCAGTTTCTCGATCACCGCATCGAGGTGGTCGGCGCGGCCATGCTTCAGCACGACATCGCCGCCGGTGGCCGCGACGGCGCACAGGAAAGTGCCGGCCTCGATGCGGTCGGCCACCACCTGGTGCGTGCAGCCGTTGAGCTTGTCGACGCCCTGGATGCGGATGCGGCTGGTGCCGTGCCCTTCGATCTTCGCGCCCATCTCGATCAGCATCTCGGCCAGGTCGGAGATCTCGGGCTCCTGGGCCGCGTTTTCCAGCACGGTCTCGCCGTCGGCCAGCGCGGCGGCCATGAGGAAGTTCTCGGTGCCAGTGACGGTCACCATGTCGGTCGTGATGCGCGCGCCGTGCAGGCGCTTGGCGCCGCCCGCGAGGCTGGCCACCATATAGCCGTGCTCGACCACGATCTCGGCACCCATGGCCTGCAGGCCCTTGATGTGCTGATCGACCGGCCGCGAACCGATGGCACAGCCGCCCGGCAGCGACACCCTGGCCTTGCCGAAGCGCGTCAGGAGCGGTCCGAGCGCGAGCACCGACGCGCGCATGGTCTTCACGAGCTCGTAAGGCGCCTCGGCCGTGTGCAGCGGTCCGGCGTCGATGCGCACGGTGCCTTTGTCGTCGCGCTCGGCCGCCACGCCCATGTTGCGGATCAGCTTGAGCATGGTCGTGACGTCGTTCAGGCGCGGCACGTTGTGCAGCGTGACGGGCCGGTCGGTCAGGAGGGCGGCGCAGAGTTCGGGCAGCGCAGCATTCTTCGCGCCGGAAATGAGCACCTCGCCGCGAAGCGTGCGCCCGCCGCGAATCAGAAGTTTGTCCATGAAAGATCCAGCGAGAGAACTAGGAGTTTTGGTCCGCCCATTCGGCGGGCGTGTAGGTCTTCATCGAAAGCGCATGCACTTCGTCGGTGTGCATTTTGGCACCGAGGGTGGCGTAGACCCGCTGATGTCGCTGGATCGCGCGCTTGCCCTCGAACTCGGTAGAAACGATGGTGGCGTACCAATGGCGACCATCGCCCTCGAGCGCGATGTGCTGGCAGGGCAGGCCGGCCTGGATGATTGATTGGAGCTCTTCGGCAGTCATGGTCATCCTCGGATCTTGTAGCCGATGCGAAGCAAGTGAACGGCGATGGCGCTGACGACGAGCCAGGCGCTGCCGACGATCGCCAGGCTCAGCCAGGGCGAGGCGTCGCTGACGCCGAAGAAGCCGTAGCGGAAGCCGTCGATCATGTAGAAGAAGGGATTCAGGTGGCTCACGGTCTGCCAGAACGGCGGCAGCGAGTTGATCGAATAGAACACGCCGGAGAGAAAAGTCATCGGCATGATCAGGAAGTTCTGGAAAACGGCCATCTGGTCGAACTTCTCGGCCCAGAGCCCGGCGATCAGGCCCAGCGTGCCGAGCATGGCGGCACCCAGGAAGGCGAACACGAGGATCCACAGCGGGGCGACGAAGCTCGGCATGGCAAACAGTGCGGTCACCGAGAACACGCCCACACCCACCGCCAGGCCGCGCAGGATCGAGGAACCCACGTAGGCGAAGAACCAGCCCCAATGCGACAACGGCGTCAGCAGCACGAACACCAGGCTGCCCATGATCTTGCTCTGGATGATGGACGAGGAGCTGTTGGCAAATGCGTTCTGAAGCACGCTCATCATCACGAGGCCGGGCACCAGGAAGGCGGTGTAGCTCACCGTCCCGTAGACCTTGACGTGGTCTTCGAGCACATGGCCGAACACCATCAGGTAGAGCACCGCGGTCAGCACCGGGGCACCGACGGTCTGGAAGCCGACCTTCCAGAAGCGCAGCGTTTCCTTGTAGAGCAAGGCACGCCAGCCGAGCGCACCGACCATCATCGCGCCACCTCCAAGGGAGTCTGCTCGCCGGCCATCAGGTCGATGAACACGTCTTCGAGATCGGCCTTGCGCATCTCGACGTCTTCCACGTCGAGCCCGGCCTCGCGAATGGCGGCGAGCATCTGTTCGACCTCGCGGGCGTTCTGCGCCGGCAGTTGCACGATGCGGCCGGTGATGCGGGCGTGCTGCGCGAGAGCCCAGGGCAGCATGCCGTCGGTCTTGAAGCGCAGCACGTTGCTGGCGGCCGAACGCAGCAGCTCGCTCGTGCGGTCCAGCGCGATCACGCGGCCCTGCTTGAGCATCGCGATGCGATGGCACAGCGCCTCGGCTTCTTCGAGGTAGTGGGTGGTCAGCAGCACCGTGCTGCCCTGCTTGTTGAGCTTGGCGACAAACTGCCACAGGGTCTGGCGCAGCTCGACATCGACGCCGGCGGTCGGCTCGTCGAGCACGATCACGGGCGGCTTGTGCACCAGCGCCTGCGCCACCAGTACGCGGCGCTTCATGCCGCCGGAGAGCTGGCGCATGTTGGCGCCGGCCTTGTCGGCGAGGCCGAGGCTGTGCAGGAGTTCGTCAATCCAGTCGTCGTTGTTCTTGATGCCGAAGTAACCCGACTGGATGCGCAGCGACTCGCGAACGTTGAAGAAAGGGTCGAACACCAGTTCCTGCGGCACCACGCCGAGCTGGCGGCGCGCTTGGGCGTAGTCGCGCTGGACGTCGAAACCATGGACGCTGATGGCGCCCGAGCTCGGCCGCGAGAGGCCGGCGAGCATGCTGATCAAGGTGGTCTTGCCGGCACCGTTGGGGCCCAGCAGGCCGAAGAACTCGCCCTCTTCGATCTGGAACGTGACCTCGTCGACCGCGCGCAAGCCGGGCTTTCCCTGGGCGCGTTGCTGGCGTGAGGCAGGATAGGTCTTGGAGACCGATTGGAAGGAGATCGCGGGCATGGGAACCCGCGATTTTACGGGGCGACGTCGCAAGCTGCCTCGCAACGGTCTTATTGCCGGATGCCGCCGCCGCCGGGCCGCCCCAGGGCGAGCCGCGCCTCCCCCTCGGGGGGTGGCGAATTACACGCAGCGAAGCGGAGTGAAAAGCCGAGGGGCTGACATCTTCTACGGTGCGGCCGGCAAAAGGCCTGCCACACCGTACAGCGACGCGAGCTCGCGCAGGCGCGACGGCAAGCCCTTCACCGCGAAGCCGCGACCGAGCGCACTCGACTCGCGCCGGCATTCGAGCAGCACCGCGAGTGCCGACGAATCGAACTGCGCCAGCGCGGTGGCATCGACCACGGTGGACGAACCCGTCTGCCCTGCGAGCCCCTGCCGGAGCATAAGCACGCACGCGGGCGCGTCGTCGTGCGTCAGCTTGGGCGGCAGGACCAGCATCGGGCGCTCTTTCCTGTCACTTCTTGCCGTTGAGCTTGTTGCGCTCCACCAGCTTGGCGATCAGGCCGTCGATGCCCTTGGCGTTGATTTCCTGCGCGAACTGGCTGCGGTAGGTATCGACCAGCCACACGCCGAGCACGTTCAGGTTGTAGATCTTCCAGCCGCCGGCCTCGCCGGGTGTCTTCTCGAGCCGGTAATCGAGTTGCACCGGGTCGCCGCTGCCGCGGACCTCGCTGCGCACCAGCACTTCCTTATCGTCGGGCGAGCCGCGGAAGGGGCGCACGGTCACGGTCTGGTCGCTCACCTGGTCGAGCGCGCCCGCATAGGTGCGCACCAGCAGCTTCTTGAATTCTTCCTGGAGGCGCTGTTGCTGCTCGGGCGTGGCCTGGCGCCAGGCCGGGCCCACCGCCGAAGCGGTCATGCGCTGGAAGTTCACGTTCGGCATGATCTTGGTGTCGACCAGGACCATGATCTTGTTGACGTCGCCCGCCTTGATCGTCTTGTCGGCCTTGATGGTATCGAGCACATCGGTCGAGAGGCGCTTCACCAGCGCGTCGGGCGCTTCGTCGGCAGCGTGGACAGGCCGCACGAAGGCGGCGGCGCCCGCGAGCAGCAGGCCGGCCAGCATCAGGCGTCCGAAGGAGCGGCGTTGCAGGATCTGGTTCATCGATAAGTCCCTTGTTTGAAGTTTCAGGTCAGACGACCGTGGCAAATTGGAGAAACGGTTCGCCTGCACGGTTCCCGCTCGGAGGTAAAGGGCCGCAACGGGATGCAAGCGCCGGACTCACTCGTTGCCATCATTCGGCAGGTTGCCGTCGTGCACTTCGTTGCGCCGGCGCTGCAGGAAGGCATCGCGGGTGAACGAATACTTGTCGAGCGCGGCATCATCGAGCAGCTGGCCTGCACGAAGCAGGTTGGCCCGGCCATCGATCACGCGCAGCACATACAGCGAGTTGCGCACCGGAATGTCGTTCAACGCGCGCAGCAGATCGCCCCGCCGATCGATCGGCCACGCCGCCGTGTCGCGCAAGGTCGACGATCCGAACAGCGGCAGCACCACGTAAGGACCGCTCGGCACACCCCAGCGGCCCAGGGTCTGGCCGAAGTCTTCGCTGTGGCGGTCGATGCCGACCTCGGTGGCGATGTCGAGCAGGCCGCCCAGTCCGAAGACGGTGTTGACGTTCACGCGCATGAAGGTCTCGGCGCTGTTCTGCAGCTTCAGCTGCAGCACGCTGTTGACGAAGCTCCAGACGTCGGACAGGTTGCCAAAGAAGTTGTTGACGCCCGTGCGCACCGGCGAGGGCAGCACTTCGCGGTAGGCCGTCGCGGCGGGACGCAGCACTGCGTCGTCGACGACGTCGTTGAAGCGTGAAACCCCGCGATTGAAAGGCTCGAAGGGATCGGCCGGATTGGGGTGGGGACCGGTCGCGCAGCCGCTCGCGATGGCGAGAAGGGCAAGCGCGCCGAGGCGGCGCAGAACAGAAGCGCCGCGGATCGCGGACGAAAAGTTGGAAGTGGATCGCGGTTTCATTTCTTGTTGGCGTTGCCCGATGGCGTGCTGCCCTCGGACGCCTTGTTGTAGAGAAACTGACCGATCAGGTTCTCCAGCACGACGGCCGATTGCGTTGCGGTGATGGTGTCACCGGCTTGAAGGTTCTTCTCCTCAGCCCCAGCTTCGATCCCGATGTACTGCTCGCCGAGCAAGCCGCTGGTCAGGATCTTGAGGGAGCTGTCCTTGGGGAAACTGTAACGGCTTTGCAAAGCGAGCGTGACGCTGGCCTGAAAGTTCTTGTCGTCGAACGTGATCGATTCGACACGCCCGACCACCACGCCCGCGCTCTTGACCGCGGTTTGCGGCTTGAGTCCGCCGATGTTGTCGAAGCGCGCAGTGACGGGATAGGTCCTCTGGAAGCTGAGGCTCAGCAGGTTGGCTGATTGCAGCGCAAGAAAGAGCAGCGCCGCCGCGCCGATCAGCACGAACAGGCCGACCCAGATGTCGTTGTTGGAACGTTGCATGTATGTGCCTTCCGTCTTAGCTAGATACTGAACATCATTGCGGTCAGCAGGAAATCGAGCCCGAGCACTGCGAGCGAGGCGGCGACCACAGTGCGGGTGGTGGCGCGAGACACGCCCTCGGGCGTCGGCTGGGATTCGTAACCCTGCAGCAGTGCGATGAAGGTCACCGTGAAGCCGAAGACGATGCTCTTGACCACGCCGTTGCCGACGTCGCGCCAGACATCGACGCCGCCTTGCATCTGACCCCAGAAGGCGCCCGGATCGACGCCGAGCATCAGCACGCCGACCACGTAGCCGCCGCTCACGCCGACTGCGCTGAACACGGCCGCCAGCAGGGGCATGGTGATCACGCCGGCCCAGAAGCGCGGCGCGAGGATGCGCTGCACGGGATCGACCGCCATCATCTCCATCGCGCTTAGTTGTTCGCCGGCCTTCATGAGGCCGATCTCCGCCGTCAACGAGGTGCCCGCGCGGCCCGCGAACAGCAAGGCCGCGACCACCGGACCGAGTTCGCGCACCAGGCTCAGCGCGACCAGCAGGCCGAGCGCTTCCGAAGAGCCGTAGCGCTGCAGCGTGTAGTACCCCTGCAGCCCGAGCACGAAGCCCACGAACAGCCCCGAGACCGCAATGATCGCGAGCGAGTAGTTGCCGAGGAAGTGGATCTGGTCGCGCACCAGGCCGAAGCGGCGCAGGCTGCGCGCGCCCCGGAACACCAGGCGCAGGAACAGGTGGGCGCCCAGCCCCAGGTCGGCGAGCTTGGAGCGCACGGCAAAACCCACGTCGGCGGGCCGGTACCAGCTCATTCGCGCTCTCCGTGGGTGTTGCCGAAATCGTCCTCGACGCCGACGCCGGGATAGTGGAAATGCACCGGCCCGTCGGGCAGCGCGTTGACGAACTGGTGCACCAGAGGATCGCCGCTCTGGCGTACCTCCTGCGGCGTACCCTGGGCGGCAATGCCGCCGTTGGCCAGGATGATCACGTGGTCGGCGATGCGAAAGGTCTCTTCGAGATCGTGCGAGACCACGACGCTGGTCAGCCCCAGCGTGTCGTTGAGCTGGCGGATCAGGCGCGCCGCGGTGCCGAGCGAGATCGGATCGAGACCGGCGAAGGGCTCGTCGTACATCACGAGATCCGGGTCGAGCGCGATCGCACGGGCCAGCGCCACGCGCCGCGCCATGCCGCCCGAGACCTCGCTGGGCATCAGGTGCCGCGCGCCGCGCAAGCCCACCGCATCGAGCTTCATGAGCACGATGTCGCGCACCAGGGCTTCGGGCAACTGCGTGTGCTCGCGCAGCGGAAAGGCGACGTTGTCGAACACGCTCATGTCGGTGAACAGCGCGCCGAACTGGAACAGCATGCCCATGCGGCGCCGCGCGGCGTAGAGCGCATCGGTCCCGAGCTTGCCGACATCCTGTCCGTCCACCAGCACCTCGCCGCGCTGCGCACGCAGCTGGCCGCCGATCAGCCGCAGCACGGTGGTCTTGCCGCCGCCGGAGGCCCCCATCAGCGCCGTCACCTTTCCGCGCGGCACCGAGAACGAGACGCCATCGAGGATGGGCCGCTCGCCGTAGCCGAAGCCGAGGTCGCGAAATTCAACGAGGGAGGTGGTGGATGGGTCCATATCAAACAGAAAAGCCGGGGCGCCTTCAGGCATCCCGGCTCGCGGTTGCACCCATGATAAATGAAGCACGGGTCATGCCCATGCCCCGAAGTGGGGGCCTAATCCAGGCCTAATTCAGCGCGGCAGATCGCTGAATCCCATCAGGAATTCGTCGACGGAGCGCGCCGCCTGGCGCCCTTCGCGGATCGCCCACACCACCAGCGACTGGCCACGGCGGATGTCGCCCGCGGCAAACACCTTGGGCACGTTGGTTGCGTAGCCGCCGACGAAGTCGACGCTGGCCCTGGCATTGCCGCGCGCATCTTTCTCCACGCCGAAGGCATCGAGCACGTTGCCGACCGGGCTCACGAAGCCCATGGCCAGGAGCACCAGATCGGCCTTCAGCACTTCTTCGGTGCCGGGGACCTCGACCATCTTGCCGTCCTTCCACTCCACGCGAACGGTCTTGAGGCCGGTGAGCTTGCCCTTCTCGCCGATGAACTCCTTGGTCGAGATCGCGAACTCGCGCTCGCAGCCCTCTTCGTGGCTGGAGCTGGTGCGCAGCTTGTAGGGCCAGTAGGGCCAGGTCAGCGGGCGGTTTTCTTCCTCGGGCGGCTGCGGCATCAGTTCGAACTGCGTGACGCTGGCGGCGCCGTGGCGGTTGCTGGTGCCCACGCAGTCGGAGCCGGTGTCGCCGCCGCCGATCACGATCACGTGCTTGCCGGAGGCAGAGATCTGGCCCTTCACCTTGTCGCCGGCGTTGACCTTGTTCTGCTGCGGCAGGAACTCCATGGCGAAATAGATGCCATCGAGATCGCGGCCCGGCACCGGCAGGTCGCGCGACTGCTCGGCGCCACCGGTCAAGATAACCGCATCGAACTCGCGGTCGAGCTGCTCGGGCGTGACGATTTCCTTGGCCCAGTTCGTGACCTTGGAGCCCTTGCCGAGCGGATCCTTGGCGGCGCCGACCATCACGCCGGTGCGGAAGACCACGCCTTCGGCCTTCATCTGCTCGACACGGCGATCGATGTGCACCTTCTCCATCTTGAAGTCGGGGATGCCGTAGCGCAGCAGGCCACCGATGCGGTCGTTCTTCTCGAACAAGGTGACGTCGTGGCCGACGCGCGCGAGCTGCTGCCCGGCCGCCATGCCGGCCGGGCCGGAGCCGACCACCGCGACCTTCTTGCCGGTCTTGTGCTTGGCCGGCCGCGGTGCGACCCATTTTTCTTCCCACGCGCGATCGATGATTGCGTGCTCGATCGACTTGATGCCCACCGGGTCGTCGTTCACATTGAGCACGCAGGCGGCCTCGCAGGGCGCGGGGCAGATGCGGCCGGTGAACTCCGGGAAGTTGTTGGTCGAATCGAGCACCACGAAGGCGCTCTGCCAGTCGCTTTGGTAGACCAGGTCGTTGAAGTCCGGAATGATGTTGTTGACCGGGCAACCGCTGTTGCAGAAGGGCGTGCCGCAGTCCATGCAGCGCGCACCCTGCACCTTGGCCTGGGCCTCGTCGAGCCCGACAACGAATTCCTTGTGATGCTTGACGCGCTCCTTGACGGGCTTGTAGCCCTCCTCGATGCGCTCATGCTCCATGAAGCCGGTGATTTTTCCCATCGTGATTCCTTTGCTCACCCCCGTTGCTTGCTCACTTCGTGTAGCCTCCTGCCCCCTTCAGGGGGCAGCACCAGCGGCCCGGCAAAGCCGGATCCGCGGTGCTCCCCGAAGGGTTGAGATGGCACACCTAAAGAAGCTGCACGGCGTATGAAGAGTTGTTGCTTGATCAGGCCGTGACCGGTTTGTTGACGACCGCGTGCGGCTCCATGCCCACGTGGGCGTTGTTGCCGCTGCTCGTGAGCTCGACCTGGCGGTCGTGGATCTCGGCCAGCGCGCGCTTGTATTCGTTCGGGAAGACCTTGACGAACTTGGTGCGCGAGACCGCCCAGGTGTCGAGCAGTTCGCGCGCGCGCTTGCTTCCGGTCCAGCGATGGTGGTCTTCCAGGAGCTTCCTGAGCTGCGCCTCGTCGGTCTCGCCGTCGTGCCAGATCTTGCGGTGCACGCTCGCGATCTGCTCGGCGGAGGTCAGCACCTTGTCGAGCGAGACCATCGAGAGGTTGCAGCGCGACGCGAACTGGCCGTCCTCGTCATAGACGAAGGCGACACCGCCGCTCATGCCGGCCGCGAAGTTGCGCCCGGTCTTGCCGAGCACCGCGACCGTGCCGCCGGTCATGTATTCGCAGCCGTGATCGCCGGTGCCTTCGACCACCGCGGTGGCGCCCGACAGGCGCACCGCGAAGCGCTCGCCGGCCACGCCGCACAAGTAGGCCTCGCCGGTGGTCGCGCCGTAGAGCGCGGTGTTGCCGACGATGGTGTTGCGTATCGCTTCACCGCGGAAGTCGAGGCTGGGACGCACCACCACGCGGCCGCCCGAGAGGCCCTTGCCGGTGTAGTCGTTGGCATCGCCGATCAGGTAGAGCGTGATGCCGCGCGCCAGGAAGGCGCCGAAGGACTGGCCGCCCGTGCCTTCGAGCTGGATGCGGATCGAATCGTCAGGCAGGCCTTGCGGATGCACCTTGGTCAGCGCGCCCGAGAGCATGGCGCCGACCGATCGGTTGACGTTGCGCGCCACCTCGATGAACTGCACCTTCTCGCCCTTCTCGATCGCCGGGCGCGACTTCTCGATCAGCTTGTTGTCGAGGCTCTTCGCGAGGCCGTGGTCCTGCGCCTCGACGTGGTAGCGCGGCACGTCGGCCGGCACGTTCGGCTGCGCGAACAGGCGGCTGAAGTCCAGGCCGCGGGCCTTCCAGTGCTCGATGCCCTTCTTGGTGTCGAGCAGGTCGGCGCGGCCGATCAGCTCGTCGAACTTGCGGATGCCCAGCTGCGCCATGATCTGGCGCACTTCCTCGGCAACGAAGAAGAAGTAGTTCACCACGTGCTCGGGCTTGCCGGTGAACTTCTTGCGCAGCACCGGGTCCTGCGTGGCCACGCCGACCGGGCAGGTGTTGAGGTGGCACTTGCGCATCATGATGCAGCCCTCGACCACCAGCGGCGCGGTCGCGAAGCCGAACTCATCGGCGCCAAGCAGTGCGCCGATGGCGACGTCGCGGCCGGTCTTCATCTGGCCGTCGGCCTGCACGCGGATGCGCCCGCGCAGGCGGTTGAGCACCAGGGTCTGCTGGGTCTCGGCCAGGCCGATCTCCCACGGGCTGCCCGCGTGCTTGATCGACGACCATGGCGACGCGCCGGTGCCGCCGTCATGGCCCGCGATCACGACGTGGTCGCTCTTGCACTTGGCGACGCCGGCCGCGATCGTGCCGACGCCGACTTCGCTCACCAGCTTGACGCTCACGCTCGCGTGCGGCGCGACGTTCTTCAGGTCGTGGATCAGCTGCGCCAGATCCTCGATCGAATAGATGTCGTGGTGCGGGGGGGGAGAAATGAGGCCCACGCCCGGCACCGAGTAGCGCAGCGCGCCGATGTAGTTGGACACCTTGCCGCCCGGCAGCTGGCCGCCTTCGCCAGGCTTCGCGCCCTGCGCCATCTTGATCTGCAGCTGGTCGGCCGACGAGAGGTACTCGGCGGTGACGCCGAAGCGGCCCGAGGCGACCTGCTTGATCTTCGAACGCAGCGAGTCGCCGTCCTGCAGAGGCAGGTCGACCTCGACGTTGGCTTCGCCGATCACGCTCTTGAGCGTGTCGCCCACCTTGATCGGGATGCCCTTGAGCTCGTTGCGATAGCGCGCCGGGTCTTCACCGCCCTCGCCGGTATTGCTCTTGCCGCCGATGCGGTTCATCGCGACGGCGAGCGTCGAATGCGCTTCGGTGCTGATCGAGCCCAGCGACATGGCGCCGGTCGCGAAGCGCTTGACGATCTCGCTCGCCGGCTCGACCTCGTCCACGGAAATCGCCTTGGCCGGATCTATCCTGAACTCGAACAGCCCGCGCAGCGTGAGATGGCGGCGGTTCTGGTCGTTGATGAGCTGCGCGTATTCCTTGTAGGTGTTGAAGTTGTTGGCGCGCGTGCTGTGCTGCAGCTTGGCGATCGCGTCGGGCGTCCACATGTGCTCCTCGCCGCGCGTGCGCCAGGCGTATTCGCCGCCGGCGTCCAGCATGTGGGCGAGCACCGGGTCGTCGCTGAAGGCCGCCTTGTGCATGCGGATGGCTTCCTGCGCGATCTCGAACACGCCGATGCCCTCGACGCGGCTGGCAGTGCCGGTGAAGTACTTGACGATCGTTTCGCTGTTGAGCCCGATGGCTTCGAAGAGCTGCGCGCCGCAGTAGCTCATGTAGGTGCTGACGCCCATCTTCGACATGATCTTGGACAGACCCTTGCCGATCGCCTTGACGTAGTTGTAGATCGCCTTCTCGGCGCTCAGGTCGCCCGACAGGTCTTCATGCATCGCGGCCAGGGTTTCCATCGCGAGGTACGGGTGCACGGCCTCGGCGCCATAGCCCGCCAGCACGCCGAAGTGATGCACCTCGCGCGCCGAGCCGGTCTCGACCACCAGGCCGGCGGTGGTCCGCAGGCCTTCGCGCACCAGGTACTGGTGGATGGCCGACAGCGCCAGCAGCGCGGGGATCGCGATCTGGGTCGGGCTCACCGCGCGGTCGCTCACGATCAGGATGTTGTGGCCGCCCTTGATCGCATCGACCGCTTCGGCGCACAGCGAGGCCAGCTTGGCCTCGACGCCCTCCTCGCCCCAAGCGAGCGGATAGGTGATGTCGAGCGTGTAGCTCTTGAACTTGCCCTGCGTGTATTTGCCGATGTCGCGCAGCTTCGCCATGTCGCCGAAGTCGAGGATCGGCTGGCTCACCTCGAGCCGCATCGGCGGGTTGACCTGGTTGATGTCGAGCAGGTTCGGCTTCGGACCGATGAAGGACACCAGCGACATCACGATCGCCTCGCGGATCGGATCGATCGGCGGGTTCGTGACCTGCGCGAACAGCTGCTTGAAGTAGTTGTAGAGCGGCTTGTTCTTGTTGGACAGCACGGCCAGCGGGCTGTCGTTGCCCATGGAGCCGATGCCCTCCTCGCCGGCCGCAGCCATCGGGCTCATGAGGAACTTGATGTCTTCCTGCGTGTAGCCGAAGGCCTGCTGGCGATCGAGCAGCGCGACCTGGCTCACCGGCGCCTGCACGGCCTCGGCCTCGACGCTGTCGAGCTTGATGCGCAGGTTCTCGATCCACTGCTTGTAGGGCTTGCTGTTCGCGAGGGTGGCCTTGACCTCCTCGTCGTCGATCATGCGGCCTTGTTCCAGGTCGATCAAGAACATCTTGCCGGGCTGCAGGCGCCACTTGCGCACGATCTTCTGCTCGGGCACGGGGAGCACGCCGGATTCGGAGGCCATGATCACCAGGTCGTCGTCGGTCACGCAGTAACGCGAGGGCCGCAGGCCGTTGCGGTCGAGCGTGGCGCCGATCTGGCGGCCGTCGGTGAAGACGATCGAGGCCGGGCCGTCCCAGGGCTCCAGCATCGCGGCGTGGTATTCGTAGAAGGCGCGGCGACGCGTGTCCATGGTCGCGTGCTGCTCCCAGGGCTCGGGAATCATCATCATCACGGCCTGGCTGATCGGGTAGCCGGCCATCGTGAGCAGTTCGAGGCAGTTGTCGAAAGTAGCGGTGTCGGACTGGTCGGCGAAGCTGATCGGATAGAGCTTCTGCAGATCTGCACCCAGCACCGGCGAGGACATCACGCCTTCGCGCGCCTTCATCCAGTTGTAGTTGCCCTTGACCGTATTGATCTCGCCGTTGTGCGCGACATAGCGGTACGGGTGGGCCAGCGGCCACTCGGGGAAGGTGTTGGTCGAGAAGCGCTGGTGCACCAGGCCCAGGGCCGAGATGCAGCGCTTGTCCTGCAGGTCGAGGTAGTAGGTGCCGACCTGATCGGCCAAGAGCAGACCCTTGTAGACCACCGTGCGGCTCGACATGCTCGGAACGTAGTACTCCTTGCTGTGCTTGAGCTTCAGGCGCTGGATGCTGGCACTGGCGGTCTTGCGGATCACGTAGAGCTTGCGCTCCAGCGCGTCCTGCACGATCACGTCGTTGCCGCGGCCGATGAAGACCTGGCGCAGGAGCGGTTCCTTCTTGCGCACGGTCGGCGACATCGGCATCTCGCGATTCACCGGCACGTCGCGCCAGCCCAGGAGCACCTGGCCTTCGGCCTTGATGGCGCGTTCCATCTCCTGCTCGCAGGCCTCGCGGGAAGCATGCTCCTTGGGCAGGAAGATCATGCCGACGCCGTACTCGCCGGGCGGCGGCAGCGTGACGCCCTGCTTGGCCATCTCTTCGCGGTACAACAGATCGGGCAGCTGGATCAGGATGCCGGCGCCGTCGCCCATCAGCTTGTCAGCGCCCACTGCGCCGCGATGGTCCAGATTCTCGAGAATCTTCAAGCCCTGCAGCACGATGGCATGGCTCTTTTCGCCCTTGATGTGGGCCACGAAGCCGACGCCGCAGGCGTCGTGCTCGTCGGCACCGGAGTAAAGGCCGTGTTGTTGGAGATGCTCGATCTCGGCAGCCGTTGTCATGGGCGTGCTCCTTCAATTTTTCGCAGGGAAAAGGAGCATATTGCGTTGCACAAATAATGCCAAACACTTTATTTGGGGTCAGATTCCAATTTCATTCCATACCCATAGGAACAACTTAATTAAGGGACACATCAAAATTGATAGCAAATGGACTGTATCCTGCGCGGGCACCGGCATTTTTTCGATCAGCTCTGGGCGGCCGGCGGGCGGCCAGGGCGGGCCTTGAGCACACGCCGCGGCGTGGCTTTTTGTAACGACTCCAGAAAGTCGCGATCCCCCACAGCCCAGCCATGCAGCGTGGCCTCGGTCAACTCCGCTTGATCGGTGGCCGGAACGCCCGCGCGCACCAAATCGGCATACGCGGCTTCGCGGGCGAACGGCGTGTTGCCCAGCGCCCAGTACAAAGGATGCGGCGTCAGCAGCTTGTCGTGTCGCAGCCCGGCATAGTGCGCATGGCTCGACCACGGGTAGTCGCGCGCCTCCGCGGCGATGCCGGCCCGCACCGGGTTCAGGTCGATGTAGGCCATGCAGGCCAGCAAGTAGCGATCGGTCTGGATCAGCGTCGACTTGTAGCGCCCTTCCCACAAGGTACCGCTGCGTCCATGCCGGTCGTTGAAGTAGCGCACGTAGCGCCGCCCGATCGCCTGCATCCACTGCGGCAGTCCGTCGGCGCTCGAAGGCGTGGCGAGCAGGTGGAAATGGTTGTCCATCAGCACATAGGCGTGCAAGGCGATGCCGAAGCGCGCGGCGTTCTCGCCCAGCAGGCCCAGCAGCATCTCGCGGTCGGCGCGGTCGATGAAGACGGCTTGGCGGTTGTTCCCGCGCTGGATCACGTGGTGCGGCTGGTCGGCCAGCGTGAGGCGGGGCAGGCGTGCCATGGCGCGGATTCAGCGCATCGATCAGGGCAGGCGAAAGCGCGTCGCCAGCAAGGACTCGAGCCCGAACTGCTCCAGCAGCTCGCGCAGCCGCGCCGCGGCGCTGGCTTTGCGCTGGCCGGTATGGCGCGCGATGATCAGCTCGTTCTTCATGCTGTGCTCCCAGCCCACCAGCTCGGTCACCGTGACCTGGTAGCCGTTCGCCTCCAGGTAGAGGCAGCGCAGCACGTTGGTGAGCTGGCTGCCGATTTCGCGCGTGTGCAGCGGGTGGCGCCAGAGCTCGGCCAGCGGTGTGCGCGACAGCGCCAGCGCCTTGGTCTGCCGCAGGCAGGCGGCAATCTCGGCCTGGCAGCAGGGAACCAGCACCATGAAACGCGCTTCTTTCGCGAGGCCGAAAGCGATCGCGTCGTCGGTGGCGGTATCGCAGGCATGCAGCGCGGTCACGATGTCGATCCGCGCCGGCAGTTCGCTGGCGCCGGCAGATTCGGCCACGGTGAGATTGAGGAAGGACATGCGCTCGAAACCGAGCCGTGCAGCAAGCGCGCGCGACCGGTCGACCAGTTCGGCCCGGGTTTCGATGCCGTATACGTGCCCACCGCCGCACTGGTTGAAGAACAGGTCGTAGATGATGAAACCGAGGTAGGACTTGCCCGCGCCATGGTCGGCCAGCGTGGCCTGGGCGCCCTCGTTCGGCAATTCGTACAGCAGCTTCTCGATGAACTGGAACAGGTGATAGACCTGCTTGAGCTTGCGGCGCGAATCCTGGTTGAGCCGGCCTTCGCGCGTGAGGATGTGTAGTTCCTTCAACAGCTCGACCGACTGGCCCGGACGCAACTCGCTTTGCAGGTCGGCTTCGGCTTTCGACGCGCGGGCGACGGTCTTGCTGCTCATCGCGCCGCTCCGCCCGGACCGACGTCCAGCGCCGCCCATCCTTGCGCACCAAGCGCTTCGAGCGTCTGGATGTTGCGCCCGAAAATGGCCTCGGCATCCGGGAAGGCTTCGACGGCGCGGCTCACGCTGTCTTCGCGCAGCAGGTGCAGCGTGGGGTACGGCGCACGATTGGTCGCGTTGGTGATGTCCTCGGCCTCCGTGCCGGCGAACTGGTAGTGCGGATGGAAGCTCGCCAGTTGGAACTGGCCGTCGAAACCCGCACGCATCAGCCGACGCTCAGCGCGCGCCGTGAAATCGTTGAAGTCCAGAAAGTCGGCCAAGGTGTTCGGTGCGATCAAGAGTGTGGTGTCGCGTTCGGAAGGGTCCCGGGCCGCGAGCTCGTGCGCTTCAAGAAGCAGCGTATCGATCAGGTCGGCCTCTTCGCCCGGCAGATAGACGGCATAGTGAATCTGTCCTCGCACATGCACCGCCTTCGCAAAGGGGCATAGGTTGAGACCGATGACCGCGCGCTTGAGCCAGCGTTGCGTGTCGGCCTGCGCCTGTGCTGCCGAAATTGTGGCACCTGTGTTCATGCCGTGCCCGTGCGGGGACTTGAAGGCGACACGCGGGATACGAGGGCCATCCCCGCCAGCGAGCAGGCCAAGGTCACGACCCAGGTCCATTGCCAGCCCCCGGCGCGGTGGGCGATCCAGGCGACGACCGGCGGCGCGATGAACTGCCCGAGCGACGACGCCTGCTGCATCATCCCCACCGTCGTTGACACGGTGGAAGGCCCGGGCGCCAGCCGGACCGCGAGCATGAAGAGCGTGGCCGGCACCACCCCGCCGCCGAGCGAGAACATGCAGATCGCGAGATAGCGCAGCGCGGGCGGCAGGCTGGCGGCATCGGCGGCCTGGCCGATCTGCGCAAAGGCCGCGACGCCGCCGAGCGCCATCACGACGAAGCCCACGCGCAGCAGGCGTTCGGGCGCGATGCCGTGCTGCAGGAAGCGGCCGCCGGCGACGTTGCCGACGATGTTCATCGCCGCCGCGAGCGCTGTCAGCGCTGCGCTCCAGGCATCCGGGACGCCAGCGTCGGTGTAGATGGCGGGCAGGAAGCCGATCACCGCCATCCATTGCGCCGAGTACACCGCGAACGCCAGCGCGAGCGTCCAGGGTCCGCCTGCGCGCACGGTATCGAGCAGGCGTCCCGACCAGTTCTCCGGCGAGATGGCGGCAGGCGATGCCATGCGATTGTTGTCCGCGGGCACGCCGAGCACGACCCACGCCGCCGCGGCCGCCGACACCAGCGACAGCGCCCACCACCAGCCCGGCCAGCCCGCCCACGCGATGAACGCGGGTCCGAGCAGTAGCGCCAAGGCGACGCCGAGCGGCATGTAGGCGCCCCAAAGACCCATCGCCGCCTTCTCGGTGCTCGGTTGCGACATGGCACGGATCAGCCCGGGCCCCGGCATCACCACCAGGAGAAAGCCGACGCCTTCGAGTGCACGCAGCACCAGCAGCAGGTGAATGGCCTTCGCCCCGCCCTCGCCCGAGCTCCCGACCAGCCCGCCGAGCACGCTCGCGCCTGTGATCACGGCCAGGCCCGCGAGCATGCTGCGGCGCAGGCCGATCGTGTCCGCCGCGAGGCCGACCACGAGGCCGAGGGTCATGCCGGCGACCTGCACCAACGACAGCAGAAAGCCTGCTTCGACCAAGCCGATGCCCAGAGAGGCCTGCAAGGCCGGGACGGCCGGCGCCAGCTTGCCGAGATGCAAGGCGGCCGCGACGCCCGCCACGACCACGGCGAGCGCAGCGGCGGGTATGCGAGCATGCGCTTGGCTGCGGCTCATTCTTCGGTCCACCGCCGTCCAGTGAGGCGCTCGTGTTCCCGCATCGCGAAGCGATCGGTCATGCCGGCGATGTAGTCGGCCACCGCGCGATGCCGGCCCGCACGCTGCGCATAGGAGTCGGGCATCTCTTCGGCGCGGGCCAGATAGGCGGCGAACAGCTCGCGCACGACCTGCTGCGCCCGGTCGGTGGTCTGCGTGACGCGCGGATGCCGGTAGAGATTGCGAAAAAGGAACTGCTTGAGCTCGATGGATTGCGCGCGCATGGCCTCGCTGAAGAGCACCAGCGGCCCGGCCCTGCGCGCGGCGTCGGCATCGGCCGGCGCGGCCGCCTCGAGCGCGGCGCGGGTGGCATCGATCACGTCGTAGACCTGCGCGCTCAGCATCCGGCGGATCGCCTCATAGAGCACGCGCCGCCCCTGCAGTTGCGGATACTCGGCCAGCGCTTCGCGGCGATAGCGGTCGAACAGGCCGACCTCGCTCACGCGCTCGATGCTGATCAGCCCCGACCTCACGCCGTCGTCGATGTCGTGGGCGTTGTAGGCGATCTCGTCCGCGAGGTTGCACAGCTGCGCTTCGAGCGAAGGCTGCGTGCCGTCGCAGAAACGCCGCGCCACGCCGCCCGGCTCGCTCGCCTCGATGCGCTGCGCATTCGTTCGGGAGCAGTGCTTGAGGATGCCTTCACGGGTCTCGAAGCTCAGGTTGAGGCCGTCGTACTGCGGATAGCGGTGTTCGAGTTCGTCCACGACACGCAGGCTCTGCAGGTTGTGCTCGAAGCCCCCGTGCTCCGTCATGCAGGCATTGAGCGCGTCCTGGCCCGCATGGCCGAAAGGCGTGTGGCCGAGGTCGTGCGCCAGCGCGACGGCTTCCACCAGGTCTTCGTTGAGCCGCAGCGCGCGGGCGATGGAACGACCGAGCTGCGCGACCTCGAGCGAATGGGTCAGGCGGGTGCGAAACAGGTCGCCCTCGTGGTTCAGGAATACCTGGGTCTTGTAGACCAGGCGCCGGAACGCGGTCGAATGCACGATGCGGTCGCGGTCGCGCTGAAAGGCATCGCGCGTGGGCGCAGGCGGCTCGGGATGCCGCCGCCCGCGCGAGCGCGCCGGATCGCTGGCATGGCGCGCCAGGCTCATCGCCAAGCCTTCCGATTCAGGCCGCGCAGCATTGCGCCAGCACCTCGCGCACCATCGCCTCGGGTGCGCTGCGCATGACGGCCGAGCCGGGCTTGTCGATCACGACGAAGCGGATCTCGCCCGCCTCCGACTTCTTGTCGATACGCATCAGTTCGAGATAGCGCTCCGCGCCGAGCGCAGGCGCGACCACGGGCAGGCCCGCGCGCTCGATCAAGGCCGTGAGACGCTGCACGAAGGCAGCGTCGACGCCACCCAGGCGCTGCGACAGATGCGCGGCCAGGACCATGCCGCAGCCGACTGCCTCGCCATGCAGCCACTTGCCGTAGCCCAGGCCCGACTCGATCGCGTGCCCGAAGGTGTGGCCGAAATTGAGGATCGCCCGCAGGCCGGTTTCGCGCTCGTCCTGCCCCACCACCGCGGCTTTGATCTCGCAGCTGCGCTTGACGGCGTATGCCAGCGCACCCGGTTCTCTGGCCACCAGCGCGTCGATGTTCGACTCGATCCAGTCGAGGAAGCGCATGTCGTAGATGGGGCCGTACTTGATGACCTCGGCCAGGCCGGCGCTGAGTTCGCGCGGCGCCAGCGTACCGAGCGTGGCGAGGTCGCACAGCACCAGTTGCGGCTGATAGAAGGCGCCGATCATGTTCTTGCCGAGCGGGTGATTGATCGCGGTCTTGCCGCCCACCGACGAGTCGACCTGGGCCAGCAAGGTGGTCGGCACCTGCACGAAGGGCACGCCGCGCATGTAGCTCGCTGCGGCGAAGCCGGTCATGTCGCCCACCACCCCGCCGCCGAGCGCGAACAGCACCGTCTTGCGGTCGCAGCCATGGCCGAGCAGGGCATCGAAGATCAGGTTCAGCGTCTGCCAGTCCTTGTGCGCTTCGCCGTCGGGCAGTTCGAGCACGTGCACGGCATGGAAGCGTCCGGCCAGCGTCCGGCGCAATGCAGCCGCATAGAGCGGCGCCACGGTGGTGTTGGTGACGATCAGGGCCGTGGCGGCTGCGGGTACCGCTGCAAAATTCTTCGGTTCGCCGAGCAGGTCGCTGCCGATCAGGATCGGATAGCTGCGTTCGCCGAGCTGGATCTCGACGGATTCGGGGGAGGCAGGCAATCGCATGGCCCCGAGTTTAGGCGCATGCCGCAAGGGCTTGCCTCAGTCCGGTGGGTGGCTCCGGGTTTCGGCGGAGACCGCGCCGGCAAGTTCGAGCTGCATCACGATGATGTTCACCAGCATCGCGACCGAGGGCCGGCCGGTCTCGACCACGTCGTGGGCCGTCTCGCGATAGAACGGGTCGCGCGCACTGTAAAGCTCATGCAGGCGACCCAGGGGATCGGCCACCTGCAGCAGGGGGCGCTTGACGTCGTGGCGCAGCCGCCGGAACAGATCCTCGGGCGAGGATCGCAGGTAGATCACGTGGAAGTGCGTGCGCAGCTGGATCCGGTTGGCCTCCCGCAGTACGGCGCCGCCGCCGGTCGCCACGACGCCATGGGCCGTCGCCGCGAGATCGGCGATCACGGCTTCTTCGACATTGCGGAAGCTTTCTTCGCCTTCGCGTTCGAAGTAGTCGCGGATGGAGCAGCCGATCCGGCGCTCGACCACCTCGTCGCTGTCGATGAAGGGAAGCTGCAGGCGCTGGCCAAGGCGCCGGCCCACTGCTGATTTTCCGGCGCCGGGCAAGCCGACGAGCGCGACCGCCACGCGGTGCTACGAACGCCCGCGCGTTCAGCGCGCGGCGTTGCGGTCGGTAATCATCTTCGGGGTGATAAAGACGAGCATTTCGGTCTTGTTGGCAACGCGATTGCGCGTACGGAACAGCGCCCCGACATAGGGCACTTCACCGAGCACCGGCACGCGCGATTCATCGTTGGTTTCGGTGAGCTCGAAGATACCACCGATGACCACCGTGCCGCCGTTTTCGACCAGCACCTCGGTTTGCACGTGCTTGGTGTTGATCGCGAAACCGGCCGTGGTGGCCTGGCCGACCGTGTCCTTGTTGACGTCGAGCGTCAGGATGATGTTGCCCTCGGGCGTGATCTGCGGCGTGACCTCGAGCTTGAGGTTGGCCTTGCGGAACGCGATCGAGGTGGCGCCGCTGGAGGTGGCGACCTGGTAGGGCAGTTCAGTGCCCTGCTCGATCAATGCCTTGGTCTGGTCTGCAGTCACCACGCGCGGGCTCGACACCACCTTGCCCTTGCCGTCGGCTTCGAGCGCGGAGATTTCCAGGTTCAGCATGCGCGAGAAGCTGGAGTTGAAGAGCGAGATCGCGAAAGTGCCCGGCGCATTGCCGTTGCCGGAAACGCCGGTCGACGGCAGGTTCACGAAGTTCGAATTGGTGAAAGTCGTCAACGCGCTGCCCGTCGTGGTTGCCGTTGCCGGCGTGACGACCGGCATGACGCCGACGTTGCCGAAAATCGGGCGGCCGCTGTTCGAGCCCACCGTGCCGCCGGCGACGCCGCCGCCGAGCCGCACGCCCAAGGATTTGCCGAAGGTGTCCGAAGCCTCGACGATGCGCGCCTCGATCAGCACCTGGCGAACCGGCACGTCGAGCTTCTGGATCAGCTCGGCCACCTGCGCGAGGCGCGAGGGGATGTCCGAAACGAAGAGCTGGTTGGTGCGCGATTCGGCGATCACGCTGCCGCGCGGGCTCAGGATGCGCGTCGTCGTTCCCGAACCGCCGCCACCGCCGCTCGATGCGCCCGTGCCGGTCAGGCCCTGTGCGATGGCAATGGCCTTGGTGTAGTTCAGCTGGAACGATTGGGTCCGCAGAGGCTCCAGGTTCTGGATGGCAGCCTGGGCTTCGAATTCGAGCTTTTCCTTGGCGTTGATTTCGTCCTTGGGCGCGATCCACAGAACGCTGCCGTTCTTGCGCATGCCCAGGTTCTTCGCCTGCATGATGATGTCCAGTGCCTGGTCCCAGGGCACATCCTTCAGGCGCAGGGTCAGCGCGCCGGTCACCGAGTCGGAGGTCACGATGTTGAAGTTCGTGAAGTCGGCGATCACCTGCAGCAGCGAGCGGATTTCGATGTTCTGGAAGTTCAGCGAGAGCTTCTCGCCGCTGTAGCCGGCGCCCTGCGTGAGCTTGGTCGGGTCGACCTTGCGCGGGCGCACCTCGACGACGAACTGGTTCTCGCTCTGGTAGGCGCTGTGCTCCCAGTCGCCCTTGGGCTCGATGGTCATGCGCACGCGGTCGCCGGACTGCTGCGTCGTCACCAACTGGACGGGGGTGCCGAAGTCCGAAACGTCCAGACGGCGGCGCAGGCCCTCGGGCAGGGTCGACTTGGTGAATTCGACCACCAGGTTCTTGCCTTGCTGGCGAATGTCGACGCCCACCTGGTTGTTGGCCAGGTCGACGATCACGCGGCCGGTGTTGTCCGAGCCCAGGCGGAAATCGACGTCGCGCAAGGGCAAGGTGTCCCGGTTGCGGTTCTCGGCAAATGCGGAAGGCGTGGAAGCAACCAATGCGGCGCCCGGAACGGGCTCCAGCGAAATCAACAAGGACTTGCCCTGGATCTCAGCCTTGTACGCGGTCGCCTGCTTCAGGTTCAGGACCAGGCGCGTGCGTTCACCGGCCTGCACCACGTTGACCGAGCGCAGATTGCCCTGGTTGACATCGATCGCCGAACGGCCGATGGCATTCGTCACACCCGGGAAATCGAGCGCGATGCGCGCCGGTGTCTGAATCGCGAAGCCGGTTGGCACGGCAGACAGCGGTTGCGTCAGGTCGACCCGAATGACTTCGGCGCCGGATTGCATCGAACTCGTCACCGATTCGATGGCGTTCTGCGCCTGCGCGACGGCGATCGTGCCGAATGCAAGCAGGCTCACGCCAACAGCGCGCAGCCACTGCGCGAACATTGTTTTCTTGGAATTCATTTCGACCTCTCTTGCAACTGCAGCGTCGCCACGCGTTCGATCCATTCACCGGCGGCGTCCTGCACGATTTCACGCAAGCCGAGTTCGGTTTCACTGATACGGGTGATGCGCCCGTAGTTGAGTCCCAGATAGTTGCCGACGCGCACTTGGTACAGCAGCTTGTCGACCGTGACCAGGGCCACCGGCTCGCCCTTGCGGTTCATGCTGCCGACCATGGCCATCGAATCGAGCGGGAAAGCCTCGAGGGCCTCCTTGCGGCGAGCCAATTCGGGCGCGATGAGCCCCGACGTGCTCGGCTGGTTCGAGTCGCGCCGCAGAGCCTGCGTCAGCTTCTGCATGTTGAAGGGCTCGAAGGCACTGGCCTCGGTGTAGGCCTGGGGCGTGAACTTCTTCGGCTCCGTGATGGGCGGAACGTTGGGGCGCACTTGCGCCCTCTGCTCCGCCATCCAGCGCTGAAGGTCCTCCTGCTCCGACCCCATGCAACCGCTGAGGCCGACGGCAGCAATGCCGAGCCACAGAAAACCGAGCGTTCTCATTTCTTCTTCGCCCCCGCCGCGGCGCGTTTCTGCGCCGCCTGCTCTTCATCGTCCAGATAGCGGAAGGTCCGCGCCGTGGCATCCAAGGTCAGAGCGCCATCCTTTTGCGGCGTCACCGACAAGTTGTTCAAGGTCACGATGCGGGAAAGGTTGGCGACGTCCGCGGCGAAGGCGCCCATGTCGTGGTAGCGACCCGTCACCCGCACGGCGATCGGCAGCTCGGCGTAATAGTCCTTCACCGAAACCTGCCCCGGACGGAACAATTCGAACTGGAGACTGCGGCCCAGCCCGGCCTGGTTGATGTCGGAGAGCAATGCGTCCATTTCCGCTTTGCTCGGCAGCTGCTTTTCGAGCAGGGTCACATACTGCTGCACCTGCTCGCGCTGCTTCTTCAGCAAGTCGAGGTTGGCGGCCTGCGCAACCTTCTTCTGATAGTCCGCTTTGAGCGTGACTTCCTTCGCGCGCTCGGCTTCGAGTTCGTCGTTCGAATTGGTGAGCCACACGAACCACAGTGCCACCAGCACCATGGCCGTGACGGCGACGCACAAGGCGTAGCGCGGCACCGGCGGCCAGACGGATGGGTCGTTCGGATTGAGACCCCGGAACTGATCCCCGAAGCGCTGCGCGGCGGCAGCGATGTCGATCTTTTGGGAAGCGCGCGTTGTTGCCATGATGACGCCTATCCCTTGACTGCAGCCGATGCCGCCGTGGCCGCACCGGCCGCGGCCTTCTGAGCATCCGTGGGCCGCTTGAGGCCGATGCGCATGGTGAAGTTCGCAACCCGGCGCTGGTCACGCGGACTCAGATTGATATTCGCGGACGTGATTTCGACCAGTTCCGGCTTGACCAGCCACGGGCTGTTGTTGCCAAGATTGCGCAGCAGTTCCGACACGCGTTCGTTGGACTGCGCCATGCCTTGAAGCGTGACCGTCTGGTTGTCCTGTTTCATGCTCGTCAGATAGACACCGTCCGGCAGCTGGCGAACGAGCTCGTTGAGCAGATGCACCGGCAGATTCCGATCGCCCTGCAGGTCTTCGACCGCCTGTTGCCGTGCACGCAAGGCCGCAATTTCGGCCTGCAAGGTCGAGATTTCCTTGATCTCCGCTTCGAGCTTGGTGATCTCGGACTGCAGAAAGCTGTTCTTCGCTTGCTGGCCGGAAATCTGGGCCTGGTACCAGAGGAATGCCGCACCTGCGATCAGGCAGCCGAGGACCGCCGAGGCGCCCAAAGTCGCATAGAAGGCCTCTCGCCTGCGCTTGCGCGAAGCCTCCCTGTGCGGGAGCAGATTGATCAGAATCACTGCAGAAACCTCCGCATCGCCAAGCCGCACGATGTCAGATAGGACGGGGCCTCACGGCGCACCTTCTTCTCCCGGATTCCACTGCCGATCTCCATCCCGTCGAAGGGATTGACGAGCGAACAGGCAAATGAAGTCTGCCGCGTCACGGCGCTGGTCAGCCCCGGGAGCGATGCCGAGCCGCCCGCCAGCAACACGTAGTCGACGCGGTTGTGCGGCGTGCTGGTAAAGAAGAACTGCAGCGCCCTGGCGATCTCCTGGGCGATGCTTGCCACGAAGGGCTTCAGCACACCCGAACCGTAGTCGTCGGGCAAATCGCCGCTGCGCTTCTTGGCTTCCGCCTCTTCCGCGGAAAAGCCGTACTGCCGAACGATCAGCTGGGTGAGCTGGGCGCCGCCAAAAGCCTGGTCGCGGTCGTAAAGCACTTCCTGGTTGCGCAAGACCTGCATGCTCGTGGTGAACGCTCCCACCTCGAACAGCGCGACCACGGCATCGCGGCCTTGGCCGGGGAGTTGCTCGATGAGCCGCGCCGTGGCCAAGCGCGAAGCATAGGATTCGACATCGAGAATCATGGCCTTCAGCCCTGCCGCCTCGGCCAAACCTTGGCGGTCCTGCACCTTTTCCTTGCGCGACGCGGCGATCAGAACCTCGACATCGCCTGCCGAATTGGCGCTCTGCCCGATGACGCAAAAGTCCAGGCTCACTTCGTCCAGCGAAAAGGGGATGTATTGATTGGCCTCGGACTCGACCTGGATCTCGAGCTCCTGCTCGCTCATGCCGCCCGGCAGAACGATCTTCTTGGTGATGACGGCCGAAGGCGGCAACGCCAAAGCGGCGTTTTTCGTGCGGGTGCCGCTCTTGCGGACAACGCGCCGCACCGCTTCGGCGACCTCGTCGAATTTCTCGACGTTGCCGTCGGTGATCCATCCCCGTTCCAGAGGCTCGATCGCACAACGCTCCAATACCAGCTTGCCGCTGGCATCGCGGCCGAGCTCGACCAGCTTCACACTGGACGAACTGACGTCCAACCCGAGCAGTGGCGCGGGCTGACGGCGAAACAACGATCCCAAAGCAGTCAAGTTCGATCCCATCCGTTTGTAACGATTGGAAATATTTGCGAGTGGTTGCATGCTAGCAGGAGGTGCACGGGCAACCAAGCGGCGAATCCTCACTCCAGCGACAAGCGTTGTCAAAAGGGGACGTAACAGTACGGTTCTGCAACTTTGGTCACAAATGCGAGTACTTGGGTTTTATGCGCGCCCCGAGAGCCGTCCGAAGGGGTCGCCTTTTTATAATGAGCGCTGACTTCTCCACCTTTCATGCCCGAAAAAACTCGCCCCAACGGGCCCGCCAGAACCCCTCCTCCCACGCGCCCGGCCTGGCTTTCATGGCTCATGCGCATCGTGCTGTGGGGCTTGGGTATCGCTGCGGCCGGGGCGGCATCCCTGGTCTGTGTGATTGCCGTCGCGCTGGCCGTCGCCTATCCGAACCTGCCGGACATCTCCGAGCTCGCCGACTATCGCCCCAAGCTGCCACTGCGGGTTTTTTCCTCGGAAGGCACTCTGATCGGCGAATTCGGCGAAGAGCGCCGCAACCTCACCCCGATCGCGACCATCCCGAAGGTGATGAAGGACGCCGTGCTGGCGGCGGAGGATGCGCGCTTCTACGACCACGGCGGGGTTGATTACAAGGGCCTGGTCCGCGCCGGCCTGGCCAATATGAATCGCGTCAAGAGCCAGGGCGCCTCCACCATCACCATGCAGGTGGCGCGCAATGTCTACCTGAGCTCGGAAAAAACGCTGACCCGCAAGATCTACGAGGTGCTGCTGACCTTCAAGCTCGAGCACCTGCTCTCCAAGGACCAGATCTTCGAGATCTATCTGAACCAGATCTATCTCGGCAACCGGGCCTACGGTTTCGCGGCGGCATCCGAAGCCTATTTCGGCAAGCCCCTCAAGGACATCACGATCGCCCAGGCGGCGATGCTGGCCGGGCTGCCGAAGGCGCCCGGCGCCAACAACCCGGTCAACAACCCTGCTCGTGCACGAGGGCGCCAGCTCTATGTGATCGACCGCATGCAGGAAGCCGGCTTCATCACGGCCGAACAGGCAGCAGAAGCCAAGAAGGAAGAGCTGCACCTGCGCGACGCCGCGGATCCGACGCGGCTGCATGCCGAATACGTGGCCGAAACCGTGCGCCAGCTGATGTACGCACAGTATGGCGACAGCACCTACACGCGCGGCCTCAAGGTCTACACCACGCTGGTGGCCGCCGACCAGGCCGCCGCGTATCGCGCTTTGCGCAAAGGCATCATGGACTACGAGCGCCGCCAGATCTATCGCGGCCCCGAGAAGTTCGTCGACCTGCCGAGCGACCCCAAGGAGCTCGACGAGGCAGTCGACGACGCCCTGGCCGATCATCCGGACAATGGCGATGTGATGTCAGCCGTGGTGCTCAGGGCCAGCGCCAAGGAAATCAACGCCGTGCGCGGCAACGGCGACACGCTGCAGATCATCGGCGACGGCCTGCGGCCCGCGCAGTCCGGGCTCTCGGACAAGGCGCCGCCCAACATCAGGATCCGCCGCGGCGCGGTGATCCGTGTCGTGAAGACCCCGAAAAATACCTGGGAGATCACCCAGCTGCCCGAGGTCGAGGGTGCTTTCATCGCGCTCGACCCGCGCGACGGCGCGGTCAAGGCCATGGTCGGCGGCTTCGACTTCGACAAGAACAAGTTCAACCACGTCACGCAGGCCTGGCGCCAGCCGGGTTCGAGCTTCAAGCCCTTCATCTACTCGGCCGCGCTCGAAAAGGGCTTCACGCCCGGCACGGTCGTCAACGATGCGCCGCTCTTCTTCGACGCCGGCACCACCGGCGGACAACCGTGGGAGCCCAAGAACTACGACGGCACTTTCGAAGGACCGATGTCGCTGCGCCGCGCGCTCGCCCGCTCCAAGAACATGGTGTCGATCCGCGTGCTGCAGTCGATCGGCACGCGCTACGCGCAGGACTGGATCAGCAACTTCGGCTTCGAGCGCGAGAAGCATCCCGCCTACCTGCCGATGGCGTTGGGCGCCGGATCGGTCACGCCGATGCAGATGGCCACCGCCTACTCGGTGTTCGCCAATGGCGGCTACCGCGTCAATCCCTACCTCGTGACGCGCATCACCGATCACAAGGACAAGGTCCTGGTGGAGACGCAGCCTCCGCTGCTCAACGAAGCCATGCGCGCGATTCCCCAGCGCAATGCCTTCATCATGGACAGCCTGCTGCAGGAGGTGGCGCGCAGCGGCACGGCCGCCAAGGCGCAAGCCACGCTGAAGCGCCCCGACCTCTACGGCAAGACCGGCACCACCAACGACTCGCTGGACGCATGGTTCGCCGGCTTCCAGCCCACGATGGCCGCGGTGGCGTGGATGGGCTACGACACACCGCGCAAGCTCGGCGATCGCGAGACCGGCGGCGGCCTGAGCCTGCCCATCTGGATCAGCTTCATGGAGACCGCCATCAAGGGCGTGCCGGTGGCCGAATTGAACACGGCGCCGTCCGGCGTGGTCAACGTCGGCGGCGAGTGGTACTACGACGACTATGCACCGGGCCGAGGCGTCGCGACCCTGGGCGTCGAGGCCGGCCCGACGCCGCCGGCCGAAGCGATCTCGGGCGTGCCAGTCAGTCCGGCACCTCCGCCGGAAGAGCGCAACCGCATCCTCGAGCTCTTCCGCAACTGATCGTCAGCCGGCCACGAACTGCAAGGGCTGCCCGGCTTGCGCAGTCGCTTCGCGCGACAGGTTGCCGAAGAGCTCTTCCCCGGTCTTGGTGTCGACCCACGCACGGCCGTCGTGCCGGTAGTGGTAGCCGCCGGACTTGGCCGCCAGCCAGATTTCACGCAACGGCGGCTGCAGGTTGACGACCAACTGGCTACGGTTGCGAAAGGTGATCGTGATCATGCCGCCCACGCGCTGGTTGTCGATATCGGCGTCGGTCGCGTCGTTGATGCGGTCGCAGCTGCGCTCGATGGCGGCCAGCGCCGCTTCCGCGCGGTCCATGTACTCGGGGTCGGCCATTACAGTTCTTGTACCTTCGCGCTCAGGCGCTTGATGAGGGGTCTCGTAGCGGGCTTTCCGGCACCGCTTCCAAGCACGATATTGCCGTGAATCCGAATCCGTCGTGCAGCAGTGGGCTTGGCGATCGCAACTCGACGGTGACCAAGCCATGCCACCGGGCCTGACGAGCGGGCGTTACAGCCGGCCCGCCTGGATGTCTGCTCGTAGGGCGTCGTTCGCTCGCGTCTGCCAGCCCGGGCCGGAGGCCTTGAGCGCCTCCAGCACGTCCGCATCGAAGCGGATGGTGGTGGACACCTTGACATCCGCCTTCACGCTGCCTGCCGGTCGGCCACGCTTGCGCGCAGCGATCTGTGCCGGCGTATGCACAGCGGCATGTTCGCCGCGCTTCATTTCGTCGATGGACTTGAGCAGATCTTGCTCGAACTGCATCACGTCGGGGTCTTTGATCTTAGGCATTGATCGCCTCCTTCAGTTTCACCAGAAAGGCCGGTGCAATGTTGTCGAGCTTGGCCTTCGTATAGACCAGCAACAACACCAGATCACCCTGGTCGTTGCGGTTGAAATAGATCACGCGGACGCCGCCGCGCTTCCCCATGCCGGGACGGGTCCAACGGACCTTGCGCAGACCGTCAGTGCCCTTGCGCAAGGATTATTTGTTACTACAAAAAATATGCTCAACCGCCACTTGACCCGGTGCACTGGTTGGAACCCCGAAGGTCAGGAGGTCCGCCAAGCGACCAATGGTCGAAAAGTACAATTTCACCATGTTGAATGTTCATCAAATTCTAGTGAGCGCGATTGGCCTCGCAATCGTTGGGGTCGCGCTGACCGGCTGCGGCCAGAAGGGCCCGCTCTATCTTCCGACCGATCCGGCCGCAAAGAATCGCGCCACGCTGCCGGGTTTGCTGATTCCCGAATCGTCGCGCAACGAGCCCGCCAATTCGCCCCCACAGGCGCCGGCAACGACCGAAGGAACGAAGTGAGCAGCGACCCGCGCCTTCCGGGACATCCCCACATCGCACGCAAGAACGGCACCTTGCACGTCGAAGGCGTGCCGCTTTCGACCCTGGCGCGCGAGCATGGCACGCCGCTGTTCGTCTATTCGAAGCAATGGATGCTCGATGCGCTCGGCGCCTACCAGCGCGGCTTCGACGGCCGCGACGCGCTGGTCTGCTATGCCATCAAGGCCAACTCCTCGCTGGGCGTGCTGCGCGTCTTTGCCGAAGCGGGCTGCGGCTTCGACATCGTCTCCGGCGGCGAGCTCGCGCGCGTGCTCGCCGCGGGCGCCGACCCTGCCAAGGTGATCTTCTCCGGCGTCGGCAAGACGAAGAGCGAAATGCGCCAGGCGCTCGCGGCCGGCATCGGCTGCTTCAATGTGGAAAGCGAGGCCGAGATCGATGTGCTCAACGCCGTCGCGCTCGAAGAAGGCCGGCGCGCATCGATCAGCGTGCGCATCAATCCCAACGTCGACCCGAAGACGCATCCCTACATCTCGACCGGCCTCAAGGGCAACAAGTTCGGCGTGGCGCACGACCGCGCGGTCGCGATCTACCAGCACGCCGCGTCGTTGAAGGGGCTGCAGATCGTCGGCATCGACTGCCACATCGGTTCGCAGATCACCGACGCCTCGCCCTACCTCGAAGCGCTGGAGCGCGTGCTCGACCTGGTCGAGGCGATCGAGAAGGCCGGCATTGCACTGCATCACCTCGACTTCGGAGGCGGGCTGGGCATCGACTACAACGGCGACACGCCGCCGGCGGCCGATGCGCTGTGGCAGCAGCTGCTCGCGCGCCTCGATGCGCGCGGCTTCGGACGGCGCCGGCTCATCGTCGAGCCCGGACGTTCGCTGGTCGGCAACGCCGGGGTTTGCGTGACGGAAGTGCTCTACACCAAGCCGGGCGAGGACAAGAACTTCTGCATCGTCGATGCGGCGATGAACGATCTGCCGCGGCCCGCGATGTACCAGGCTTTTCACCGAATCGTTCCGGTGGCTGAGCGCCAGGGCGAGACCGTCAGCTACGACGTCGTGGGCCCGGTCTGCGAGAGCGGCGACTGGATCGGCCGCGACCGCGCGCTCGCGGTGGAAGCAGGCGACCTGCTGGCCGTGCTTTCGGCCGGCGCCTACTCCATGGCCATGGCGAGCAACTACAACACGCGCGGGCGTGCCGCCGAAGTGCTGGTCAGCGGTGAGCGTGCCGCCTTGATCCGCCGGCGTGAAAGCATCGAGGACCAGCTGCGCAGCGAACAGCTCAGCGACTGACCGGGCGCAGCGCAGGGCGCTGCACCCTCTTCTTGCCGCTCGCGAAGTTCCAGGCGCGCCAGCCCAGCAGCAGCGCGATGATCGCGGCATAGACGAACACTTCCGCGAAGTCGTTCTTGCCCGCGCGCATCCAGAAGAAGTGCAGCAGGCCCAGCCCGGCGATCACATAGACCAGCTTGTGCAGCGTCTGCCAGCGCTTCGCGCCCAGCGCCTTGATGGCCCGGTTGAACGAGGTCGCGGCCAGCGGCGTGAGCAGCACGAAGGCCGAGAAGCCCACCAGGATGAACGGGCGCTTCGCGATGTCCTTGGCGATCTCCGGAACGTCGAAGCCCATGTCGAACCAGCTGTAGCTCAGCAGATGGACCACGACATAGAAATAGGCGAACAAGCCCAGCATGCGGCGAAAGCGCGCCAGCGCATTGGTCTTGGTGATCACCCGCAGCGGCGTCACGGCGAGCACGATGCAGATGAAGCGCAGCGTCCAGTCGCCGGTCGAGCGGATCAGGTACTCGGCGGGATTGGCGCCCAGGCCATCGGTGAACGCACCATAGACCAGCCATGCGAAGGGCAGCAATGAGAGCACGAACACCAGCGGCTTGACCGCCGGGTGCATCAGAAGCTTGTTCACGAAGCCGCCGCCGGGCCGCCCCAAGGCGGCTCGCGCCCCCTTCGGGGGCAGCGAGGACACGTCAGTGCCGAGCATGGGGGCAGCCATTTCAATAGAGCTTCTTGAGGTCCATGCCAGCATAGAGCTGGCCGACCTGGGGCTCGTAGCCGTTGAAGATCTGCGTCTTGTGGCGCTTGGCGAACAAGCCCCCGCCGTCGCCGATGCGCCGCTCGGTCGCCTGGCTCCAGCGCGGATGATCGACGTTCGGGTTCACATTCGAATAGAAGCCGTATTCCTGCGCCGCGGCCTTGTTCCAGGCCGTGCCGGGCTCCTTCTCGACAAAGCGGATCTTGACGATCGACTTGCCGCTCTTGAAGCCGTACTTCCAGGGCACGACGATGCGAACCGGCGCGCCGTTCTGGTTGGGCAACACTTCGCCGTACATGCCGAAAGTCAGCAGCGTGAGCGGGTGCATTGCTTCGTCCATGCGCAAGCCCTCGACGTAGGGCCAGTCGAGCACGCGCGAGCCGACGAAGGGCATGGTCTTGGGATCGGCCAGCGTGACGAATTCCACGTACCTGGCGTTGCCCTGCGGCTCGACCTTCTTGATGAGTTCGGCCAGCGAGTAACCGACCCACGGAATCACCATCGACCAGCCTTCGACGCAGCGCAAGCGGTAGATGCGTTCTTCCTGCGCGCTGAGCTTGATCAGGTCCTCGATGTCGTACTTGCCCGGCTTCTTGACCAGGCCTTCGACCTCCACGGTCCAGGGCCGGGTCTTCAGGGTGCCGGCGTTCTTGGCCGGATCTGCCTTGTCGGTGCCGAACTCGTAGTAGTTGTTGTAGCTCGTGGCGTCCTTGTAGTCGGTGAGCTTTTCCATGGTCTGCGCACCCGGCACCGCCGACTTCGCGCCCTTCAGCGCCGCCAGCTTGCCCGGCGCGGTGGCCTGCGCCAGGGCGTCGCGCGCGGCCCACGAGGCCAGGGCCGCTCCGGCGACGCCGCTCGCCAGCAGCTTGAGCATGTCGCGCCGCCCTTCGTAGACGCTGCGCGGCGTGATCTCGCTGGAATGCGGGTGAATGAAGCCCTTGTCGCGGGAGTGAATCAACATGGATCGCCTTTCGCCTGGATGGTTGTGCTTGAGGGAGTTCGTTCCCAATGCTGATTCGGTTACGCGCCAGGCGTTCATCCGGTTTCACTTCACCGCGAAAACCCGCGGGTCGCTCCTACAAGGTGCCGTAGCTGTGCAATCCGCTCAGGAACATGTTGACCCCCAGGAAGGCGAAGGTCGTCACCGCCAGCCCGCCCAGCGCCCACCAGGCTGCCACCGTGCCTCGCAGGCCCTTGACCAGCCGCATGTGCAGCCAGGCCGCGTAGTTGAGCCAGACGATCAGCGCCCAGGTTTCCTTCGGGTCCCAGCTCCAGTAGCCGCCCCAGGCGTCGGCCGCCCACAGGGCGCCGAGCACGGTGGCGATGGTGAAGAAGGCAAAGCCGACCGTGATGGACTTGTACATCACGTCGTCCAACACCTCGTTGGCCGGCAGCCGCGCGGCGATGCGCTTGCGGCCCAGCAGGATGCCGGCGGCGATCAATGCCGAGATGGCCGCATAGGCGAACCAGTAGCTGCCGCCGGCTTCCTGCACGCGCTGGCGGAACGCCACGGGCACGAAGCACAGCGCCACGCCAAGCAGCCACATCGGCGTGAGCTTGTACCAGCGGGTCTCCTGCGCCTGCTCCTTGATGAGGTAGGCGAAGGCCACCATCGCCGCCAGCGCAAAGGTGCCGTAGCCGATGAAATTGGCCGGCACATGCAGCTTCATCCACCAGCTCTGCAAAGCCGGCACCAGCGGCTGGATTTCGTGGGCTTCACGCACCAGCGTGTACCAGAGCAGGAAGCCGACCGCGGCGCTGACCACCAGCATCACGAAGGCACCCAAGGCCCGCGTGCCGTAGCGCGATTCGAAGTAGAGATAGAAGGTCGCCGTCAGCCAGCAGAACAGCACGAACACCTCGTAGAGGTTGCTGACCGGGATATGGCCGATGTCCGGCCCGAGCTGGTGGCTTTCGTACCAGCGCACCATGGAGCCGATCAGCGCCATCGTGACGGCCGCCCATGCGAGGCGCGAGCCGATGAGGTCCATGGTGTCGGCCTGCTTGGCCGCAAAGAAGCCGATCCAGTAGAACAACGTGCTCATGAAGAAGAGCACGCTCATCCACAGGATGGCCGACTGGCTGGACAGCAAGTACTTGAGCCAGAACACCGTGTCGGCACGCGCCAGGTCGCCCTGGTAGGAGGCGATGCCCAGCAGCGCGGCTGCCGCCACCACGATCGCCAGCACGCGCAGCGGCCGCCAGAACCAGCCGAGCCAGATGGCGGCGGGCATCGCCGCCAGCAGGATGATCTTCTCGTAGATGTCCATCGCGCCGACATAGCGCGAGAACGCGAACAGTCCGCCGGCCAGTACCAGCGCGGCAAACACCCAGTCGAAGGCGTTGCGGCGCGAAAGCCAGCCGTCGTTCAGTGTGAGGGTGGTGGTGCTCATGGGGCGGTGTCTTTCCTGCTGGCGAGCAGCTTGTCTTTGAGACGCTCGAATTCGCGATCGCTGTCGATGGTCTTGCGGTTGACCGAAAAAGCCATGGTGGCCGCCGTGCCACTGGCGCTCGCGTCCTTGGCGAGCCACACCCACAGCCTGCGCTCGCGCACGTACAGCATCGCAAAAATGCCCACGATCAGCAACAGGCAACCCAGATAGACCACGTTCTTGCCCGGCGCGCGAGCGACCTGGAACACGCTGGCCTGCACCTGCTTGAAGTCGGTCATCATCATCGCCACCGGCGCGGGGTAGAAATACGCGTCGCTGATGGCGAGCACCGCCTGGGTCAGGAAGGCTTGCGACTTCTCGTCGGCCGGCAAGGCCGTCAACCCCGCCTTCTCGCGGCTCAGATTGAGCACCTCGAACAGCACGTCGTTGAGGATGCGCACCAGCACCGCGCCGGCGCGCTCCCGGTCGGCCTCGGGCACGTTCGCTTCCATGAATTCGGCGATCGCCTGCCAGCCGCCGGCGCTCACCGCGTCGGCCTTGGCCCGCTCGGTGCCCGCGAACAGCGCCAGCGCGCGGCCGGCCGAGATGCGCAGCTGCTCGGCCAGCTCGGGCCGCTTGGAATCGGCCGCGCGCGCGATGTAGCGCTCGATGGCGCGCGTGCGCGTGTCGGCATCGGCCAACGCGGCGCGCATGCGCACGAAGCCGTCCATCGAGCCCTGGTCGTCGGCCGGTACGCGCAAATAGCGGAAGGGCTCCTCCGGCCGCTCGCGCATGCCGAGCAAAAAAACCGGCTGGCCGTCGCCGGTATCGACCGGCACCATGTAGTTCTGGTACTCGCGCGCCTGCCCCGCCGCGTCGCGCAGCTTGTAGCCGATGCTCGGGCCAATGTTGCGCAGCACCTTGGGCTTGTTGGTCTTGTTGGCCGCGCCCAGGCGCGATTCGATGCCGCTCGTCAGGTCGACCTTGCGCACGTCGGCGCCGCTGGTCATCGCACCGCCGGCGCTCTCGCCGAAGTTCTCGACGTTGATCACGCGCAGCGCCGTGTACTCGAGCGTCAGCCGGTCGGTGCCGTTGGTGATCTCCGAGCTGTTGCCGATGATGCCCTCCACTTCGAAAGGCTTGGCCGCAGCCGCCATCGGCACCGCCTTGAGCTTCACGCTGGAGCCGCCGTCGTCGAAACTCGACTGGTAGATCTCGATGCCCTTGTAGCTGGCCGGGTGGTTCACCTCGATGCGCGCCGGCACCTGCGCGCCGGTCTCGCGGTCGTGCAGCACCACCTCGCTGGCGAACAGCTTGGGCATGCCGGTCGAGTAATAGTCGACGATGAATTTCTTGAGCTCGATCGAGAACGGAAGGTCCTGCAGCAGCACGCCGTCGGCCTGGTTCAGGATCGCGACGCTGCCCTGTCCGCCTTCGGGCACCAGGATGTTGCCGCGAAAGGTCGGGTTGCTGGGCGACAGGCGGTGCCGTGGCGCAACGTCCGCGATCAGGCCGCCGCCGGTGTAGACGCTCTTGCCGTTGAACCAGGTCTGGGCGCGCACGATCAGGTCGCCGTCGAGCAGGCCGCCGAGGCACACCAGCACGATCGCACTGTGCGCCGCGATGTAGCCGAGCTTGTGGGCGCCGCCCGCGCGCGCGGCCACCATCCAGCCGTCGCCGTCGCGGTGCTGCAGCTTGACCTTCCAGCCGCCGCCCGCCAGCAGCTGGCCGATGCGGTTGGCCGCGGCGTCCGGGCTTTCGTCGAGAACCGTTTCGGCCCGCTGGCCGAAAGCCTTGAGGCTTTGCGCGCGGATGCCTTCCTTGAGAGTCCTAAGGTCCTTGAAGATGTGCGGCGTATTGCGCGCGATGCACAGCGAGGTGCTGATCACCAGAAAGGCCAGGATCAGCAGGAACCACCAGGCGCTGTAGATCGAATCGAGCCTGGCCGCGCGGAACACCTCGGCCCAGAAAGGCCCGAACTGGTTGACGTAGTTGTTGATCGGCTCGTGCTGCTTGAGCACGGTGCCGATGATCGATGCAATGCAGATGACCGTGAGCAGCGCGATCGCGAAGCGCATCGACGACATGAGCTCCACCGCCGCGCGGACCACGTGGGGGCCGCGCCGGACTCGAAGGCCGTGGGTGGAAACTGACATGAAGGGGAATCGTGGAAAGCAAAAAGGCGGGCCATCCTCGCTGGATCGGCCCGCCTTGTTTGGGTTTGTTATCGGCGGTTAGTTCACGCTTGCGCGCCGGAAATCAACGCAGCCCGGCAATGTAGTCGGCCACGGCCTTGATCTCGCGGTCGTTGAGCTTGGCGGCCACACCGGTCATCTGCGCAGCATTCAGGCGCCCGCCGTCGCGGAACAGGGTGAGCTGCTGCACGATGTAGTCGGCATGCTGGCCACCCAGGCGCGGGTACTGGGCCGGGATGCCGGCACCGTTGGGGCTGTGGCAGCCGGCGCAGGCCGGGATCTGGCGATCGCCCAGGCCGCCGCGGTAGATCTTCTCGCCGAGCGACACCAGGTCCTTCTCCTTCGAGAAACCGGTCTTGACCTTCTTGGAACCGACGAACCAGGCGATGTTGCGCATGTCTTCGTCGGACAGCGCCGAAGCCAGCGGCTTCATGATGGCGCTCTTGCGCTTGCCGGACTTGAAGTCCTGCAACTGCTTGAGGATGTATTCGGGGTGCTGCTGCGCCAGCTTGGGATTGGCCGGGATGGCCGAGTTGCCGTCCGCGTTGTGGCACGAGGCGCAGCTTTGGCTGTTGGCCGGCGCGGCATTGAAGATGGTGTCGCCCTTGGCGGGATCGGGCTTGGGCGCCTTGGCAGGCGCCTCGGCAGCCGGCTTGGCCCCGGGCTCATCGGCCGCGAAGCTGGTACTGGCGGCGGCGCCCATGAGGGCTGCGAGCAGAAAATGAGCGAACAACTTCATAGCGGGGGGCTTGGATTTATGGCGCAAAACCGCGCGATTCTACAATGGCGCCCCGTTCCGAAAGCTCATCGATGACCACCCCGCGGCGCCTGCCGGCCACTCCCCCTTCCCGCAAGGCCCCTGTCGTCGATGCCGCGGCCGCCGAACGCATCCGCGTCGCACGCGGTTGGCTGCACACTGCGCACTTCCTCACGAGTGCGCCCCAGCTGGAACACCTGCCGGCCTTCGACCTGCCGGAGATTGCCTTCGTCGGGCGCTCGAACGCCGGCAAGTCGACCGCCATCAACACGCTCACCCAGCAGACGCGCCTGGCCTTCGCCTCCAAGACGCCAGGCCGTACCCAGCACATCAACCTGTTCGGCGTCGGCAAGCAGAAGGTCGACGACGCCGTGCTGGCCGACCTGCCCGGCTACGGCTACGCAGCCGTGCCGCGCGAGGCCAAGCTGCGCTGGCAGCGCGTCATGGGCAACTACCTGATGACGCGCGAGAACCTGCGCGGCGTGGTGCTGATGTGCGACCCGCGCCACGGCCTCACCGAGCTCGACGACATCCTGCTGGAAGTCATCCGCCCGCGGGTCGAGCAAGGCCTCAAGTTCCTGGTGCTCCTGACCAAGGCCGACAAGCTCACGCGCTCCGAAGGCGCCAAGGCGCTGTCGATTGCGCGACTGCAGGCCGGCGGCGGCGAGGTCAAACTGTTCTCGGCCTTGAAGCAACAGGGAGTCGACGAGGCGGCCGAACTGCTGTGGCGCTGGGCCCATCCGCAGAACGAGCAGCCCGCAGAACCGACAGAAGAAGGAGACAACGAGCCATGATCGAAACCTTTGCGCGCGCGCTGCCCAACGGCACCACGCTCAGCTGCCGCGCCGCGGGCGCACCCGGCCGCCCCCTGATGATGTTCCTGCACGGCTTTCCCGAGGCCGCCTTCATCTGGGACGAGCTGCTCGAATACTTCGCGAGCCCCGAGCACGGCGGCTACCGCTGCGTGGCGCCGAACCTGCGCGGCTTCGAGAAATCGAGCTCGCCCACCGAGGTATCGGCCTACCGCGCGCACCTGCTGGTGCAGGACATCGAGCAGCTCGCCCAAAGCGAAAACGCGGACGGTCGCATCGAGGCCCTGGTGGCGCACGACTGGGGCGGCGCCTTCGGCTGGGGCTATGCCAACCAGCACCCGGACAAGCTCGGCCGCCTGGTCATCATCAATTCGCCGCATCCGGGCACCTTCACGCGCGAGCTGCTGAACAATCCCGCGCAGCAGGCCGCGAGCGCCTACATGAACTTCCTCGCGCGGCCCGATGCCGAAGCGCTGCTTTCTGCCGACGACTACAAGCGCATGTGGCTCTCCTTCACGCAGATGAAGGCCGGTGCCGACGGTTTCGGCTGGCTGACCGAAGAAGTCAAGAACAAGTACCGCGAGGTGTGGGACGCGGGCCTCACCGGCGCCTGCAACCTCTATCGGGTCACGCCGATGAAGCCGGCCTTGCCCGGCAAGCCGTCCGAGATTCCGACGCTGCCACGTGAGCGCCTCGTTGTGGAGGTGCCCACTTTCGTCTTCTGGGCACTCGATGACGCCGCGCTATTGCCGGGACTGCTCGAAGGACTCGAAGAGTACGTGCCGAAGCTCGAGATCAAGAAGGTGCCCGGCGCCACGCACTGGATCGTGCACGAGCAGCCGCAGTACGTCGCGAGCGAGATCGAGGCCTTCCTGCAGCGCAATCAATAGACTGCGGCCGCCGCCGGGCCGCCCCAAGGCGGGCCGCGCCCCGAGTCGCCGCCAGAGGCAGCACCCCTTCAGCCCGTCCAAGCCTGCGCAGGCAGGCTTGGAGCCGCGGGCTTCAGCCCCTCGGGGGGTGGCGAAGCACACGAAGTGGCAAGCCGGGGGCTCAGTACACCGGCGCCGCACCATCCGGCCGCGTCTTGAAGCGGCGGTGCACCCAGTAGTACTGCGAGGGCATCGTGTCGATGTAGCCTTGCAGGCGCTCGTTCATCAAGGCGGTGTCGGCCACCACGTCCTCGCTCGGGAAGTCCTGCCAGGCCGGCAACACCTCGATCTCGTAGCCGTCCCTGGTGAGCTTCGAGACCACCGGCACGACCTTGGCCCGGCCCAGGCGGGCGAAGCGCGACAGCGAGGGCACGGTGGAGGCCGGCACGCCGTAGAAGGGCACGAAGACCGTCTGGTCGCGGCCGAAGTCCATGTCGGGCAGCAGGTACAGCAAGCCGCCCTTGCGCAGCCCGGCCACGATCGGCTTGATGCCGTCGACCCGGTTCAGCGCGACCACGTTGCCGAAGCGTTTGCGCCCCTCGCGAATCCACTCGTCCACCATCGGATCGCGCTGCGTGGTGTAGATGGTGGTCGAGGGCCGGGCCGTGTGCATGGTCAACGCGGTGGCCGCCGCATCGAGGCCGTAGAAGTGCGGCGCGAACAGGATCATCGGCTCGCTCCCGTTGGCGATCTCGTCGATCTCCCGGGCCGATCCCTTCACCGTGAGCCGGGCGGCCACCGTTGCTTCCGGCGCATGCCAGAGCCAGCTGCGGTCGAGCCAGGACTGCGCCACATAGACGAAGGTTTCGCGTGCGATGCGGCGTCGCTCCTCGGGCGACTTGTCCGGGAAGCACAGCGCGAGGTTGGTATCGACCACGCGCCGGCGCCGCGCTGCGACGGTATGCAGCACCCGGCCCAGAAAAGCCCCGAAGCCGCGCGCCAGAGGCAGCGGCACATGGGCCAGCGTGCGCATGAAGCCGATGCCGAGCTGGGACGACAGGCTCATGGTGCCGCCTCCACTGCCGCCCCCGGTGCCGCCTCGCCGCGCGGCTGCTTGTAGCGCGCATAGTCCCAGACGTACTGGCCCGGCAGCCGGCGGATGAGCCGTTCGATGCCTTCGTTCATGGCGGTGGCGGCGGCTTCGGGCGTGGCCTTCGGATCGTTCAGCGCGGTGCCATCGAAGGCTTCGATGCGGATCGCATAGCCCGCGCCCCGCGGCAGCCGCTCGCAGACGGCAAGGAACACGCGCGAACCGGTCTGCTGCGCGAGACGCGGCAGCAAGGTCATCGTGTAGGCGGGCCGGCCGAAGAAAGGCGCCCACACGCCCTGCCCCAGCGGCGGCACCTGGTCCGGCAGGATGCCGGTGTAGCCGCCGGCGCGCAGCGTGCGCATCAACCCGCGCACGCCGCCCACGCTGGTCGGCAGCGTCTGCAGACCGCGCCGGTCGCGCGAACCGGCGATCAGTTCGGCCATCCATTTCTTGCGGGCCGGCCTGAACAAGGCCGTGATCGGCCCGTAGGCATCGACGAAGCGTTCGCCGACCGCCTGCCCCAGGGTCTCCCAGCTGCCGATGTGCGGCGAGACCAGGATCACGCCCTTGCGCGCGTCCAATGCGGCCTCCAATTCGGCGACGCCATCCCACCGGACGATGCGCGGCAGCACGCTCTCGCCCTGCGGCCGCGCCCACAGCCACGGCAACTCGGCCGCCATAGCGCCTGCCGCGGCAATGGCAGGCCGGTATTGCGCAGGGCTGAAGCCGGCGCTCTCGGCGTTGTCCTTGAAGCGCTTTCGGTAGGTCGGCGCCAGCCACCAGACCAGCCAGCCCAGCCAGCCGCCGACCGCATGCATCAAGGGCAGCGGCACACGGGCGAGCAATCGAAACAAAGCAATCATCGACACGGAGGGGGGGTGAAAACCAGGACGCGCGCGCAGGGTAACGCGGCTCGAATAGAATGCAAATTGTCGCTGAGTTATGGAACTACTTGCAGGGCGACGTTAAACATCACTGCTAAAGCGTTCGCCAAAGCTCCTGATGGGTTGGCAACGCGCCAATTCACTTGCATGGAGTTTTACCGAAATGGCGAACGACTTTCTCTTCACTTCCGAATCGGTTTCCGAAGGCCACCCCGACAAGGTGGCGGACCAGATCTCGGACGCAATTCTGGACGCGATCTTCGCGCAGGACGCGCGCAGCCGCGTGGCCGCCGAGACGCTGACCAACACCGGCCTCGTGGTGCTCGCCGGCGAGATCACGACCAATGCGCACGTCGACTACATCCAGGTGGCGCGCGACACCATCAAGCGCATCGGCTACGACAACACCGACTACGGCATCGACTACAAGGGTTGCGCCGTGATGGTCTGCTATGACAAGCAGTCCAACGACATCGCGCAGGGCGTGGACCATGCGAGCGACGACCACCTCAACACCGGTGCCGGCGACCAGGGCCTGATGTTCGGCTATGCCTGCGACGAAACGCCCGAGCTGATGCCCGCGCCGATCTACTACGCCCACCGCCTGGTGGAGCGCCAGGCCCAGCTGCGCAAGGACGGCCGCCTGCCCTTCCTGCGCCCGGACGCCAAGAGCCAGGTCACGATGCGCTACGTGGACGGCAAGCCGCACAGCATCGACACCGTCGTGCTCTCCACGCAGCACCACCCCGACCAGAGCGAAACGCCGACCAAGATGAAGGGCAGCTTCATCGAGGCCGTGATCGAGGAGATCATCAAGCCGGTGCTCCCCAAGGAGTGGTTGAAGGAAACCAAGTACCTGATCAACCCGACCGGCCGCTTCGTCATCGGCGGCCCGCAGGGCGACTGCGGCCTCACGGGCCGCAAGATCATCGTCGACACCTACGGCGGCGCCTGCCCGCACGGCGGCGGCGCATTCTCGGGCAAGGACCCGAGCAAGGTGGACCGCTCGGCCGCCTACGCGGCGCGCTACGTGGCCAAGAACATCGTCGCCGCCGGCCTCGCGCGCCAGTGCCAGATCCAGGTCGCCTATGCGATCGGCGTGGCCAAGCCGATGAACGTGACGGTCTACACCGAAGGCACGGGCGTGATCTCCGACGAGAAGATCGCCGCGCTGGTGCAGGAGCACTTCGACCTGCGCCCCAAGGGCATCATCCAGATGCTCGATCTGCTGCGCCCGATCTACGGCAAGACCGCTGCCTACGGCCACTTCGGCCGCGAAGAGCCCGAGTTCACCTGGGAGAACACGAGCCAGGCAGCGGCGCTGCGCGCGGCCGCCGGACTCTGAGCGTCAGCGCCGCTGGCGCAACAGTTCTCTAACCTCTTCGTCGCTGGTCTGCGCGAAGTCCGCATACCAGAGGCCGACCGCCCGGAAATGCTCGGGCGTGAACACGCTCAGCACCTCGTCGGCCACGGTGCTCAGCAACTGGACCGCCTCGCGCGAGGCCACCGGCACGGCCACGATGATGCGCTGCGGCTCTGCGGCACGGGCCGCCAGCACGGCTGCATGCATGGTGGCGCCGGTGGCGAGGCCGTCGTCGACCAGGATGACGACATGCCCCGCGAGTGCGAGCGGCGCGCGCTGGCCGCGGTAGAGCTGCTCGCGCCGTGCCAGCTCTACCGTTTCGCGCGCGACCACAGCTTCCATGGCCCGCTCCGACACCGGCCAGAAGCCGGGCAGCTCCGACATCACGCGCACGCCGCCCGATGCGATGGCGCCCATCGCGAATTCTTCCTGGCCCGGAAAGCCGAGCTTGCGCACCACCAGCACATCGAGCGGCGCGTGCAGGAAATGCGCAACCTCCCAGGCCACCGGCACGCCGCCGCGCGGCAGCGCGAGCACAACGACATCGGGGCGCCCACGCCACGCGTCCAGTGCCTTGGCGAGCTTGCGGCCCGCATCGCGTCGGTCCCTGAAATCCATTCAGAAACGATACGCCGCTCCCATGCCGATCGTCCAGTTGCGGCCCGGGGAGGGTTCGAAATAGCGCATGTTCGACTCGTTGACGATCACCGAGCCGATGTAGCGCCGGTCGAAGACGTTGTCCACGCGCGCGAAGGCGTTGAACTCCCAACGCTCCCAGCGCTTGAGGTAGCCCGCATAGAGCGCCACCACCGCGTAGCCGGGTGCTGCAGCGTCGTTGCGGTCGTTGGCCTGGATGCGCCCAAGTGCGCGCAGCTCGGTACCGGCGCGCCAGCCTTCGGGCGGCACCCAGCCGAAGGACGCGAAAAGCGCATGCTCCGCGATCCCAGGGATGCGGTTGCCCGCCGGCACCGTGCTGATCGCGCTGCAAGGCGTCGGCGAGCAGAAGCCGTCGCGGTAGCGCGCATCGAGCCAGGTGTAGGCGAGCTGGGTGCGCCAATGGTTCGCCGTCTCGTGCTGCCAGGAGAGCTCGAAGCCGTCGCGCTGGGTGCGGCCGGCGTTCTGAAAGGTGGCGCGGCCTCCGAAGTTGGTGTTGGTCACGATCTCGTCGCGCGTCCGTGTCTGGAACAGCGCCGCTGTGAGCAGGCCGCCACCCAGGCGCGCCTTGGCGCCGACCTCGACGCTGGTGTTCACCGAAGGCTGCAGAGCGAAGTTGAGCCCGCCGATGCCGTCCGCGCGGTAGGAGAGCTCGTTGAGCGTCGGCGTCTCGAAGCCGCGGCCGACGGAGGCGTAGAGCGCCAGATCGGGCGTGGCCTCGTAGCGCAGCGAAGCCATCGGCAGGGTCTTGCGGTAGCGCGCGCTGCCGCTGTCGTCGCGGTTCGGGCCGACGATGTAGAGATCGTGCGAGGAGAAGCGCACGTTGCTGCGTCGCACGCCGGCTTCGAGCGTCCATCGATCGGCGAAGCGCCAGCTGCCCTGCACGTAGGGATCGAGGTTGCGCACCTCGTTGCGCTCGTTGCGGCGCAAGCGGCCCAGCACGCCCAGGGCCAGTGGCGCACTGGACCGGCCGACGAAGTTCTCCCAGCCGCGGCGGCGCTCGCGCAGGCCGTCGTAGGCCAGGCCGGCGACCAGGTCGAAGGGCCTATCGGCCAGCTGCAGCCTGGCGCTCCAGCGCAGGTCCACGCCGCCGTAGTCGCGCGCCAGGTCGATCACGCCGCCGGCATGCAGCGGGTTCTGCTGCACCGCGGGCGGGATCGCCTGGAACTGGACGGTGCTGCGCTGGCCGCCGTAGACCATCAGGCGCAGCGTGTTCGCGGCATCGATGCGGCGCTCGTAGCTCAGGCCGAGCTGCTGCTGGTCCACGGTCTTGCGCGTATCGAACTGCGTGGCGACCGGATCGACGCCGCGCGGGTTCAGCGCGTACTGGCTGGCCGACAGCCCCAGGGGGTCCTGCGCATAAAGATGCACGCTGTTGAAGACCAGCGTGAGCTTGCTGCCGTCGTCGAGCCGGAAGCCCAGCTTGCCGTTCTGGATCTCGCGATCCGCCGCGCTGTGCTCGCGCCAGCCGTCGGTGTGGAAGCGGCTGGCGCTCAGCAGGTAGTCGATAGCGCCCGAGGAACCGCTGAGCTTGCTGCCGACGCGCGCAGTGCCGAAGCTGCCACCGGCGAGCGAGAAGCCGAGCAGCGGCGGCCCCTGCCCGTCCTCGGTGAAGACCTGCACCACGCCGCCCGACGAATTGCCGTAGAGCGCCGAGAAAGGCCCGCGCAGGATCTCGACACGGTCGGCCGAGCCGATGTCGATGTTGGAGGTCTGGCCCTGGCCGTCGGGCAGCGTGGCCGGGATGCCGTCGACATAGAGCCGCACGCCGCGCACGCCGAAGGTGGAGCGCGCGCCGAAGCCGCGTATCGACAACTGCAGATCCTGCGCGTAGTTCTGGCGGTTCTGGATCTGCAGCCCGGGCACGCTACCCAGGCCTTCGGACAGGTTCACCTGCAGGCGCGCGTCGCGCATCTCATTGCCTTCCACGCGGTCGACCGAACCGGGCACATCGAAGGGCCGCGCCGCGCCGCGCGGCGTGGAGACCGTGATCTCGCGCAGCGTGGGTGCGGACTCGGCATCCTGCGCCGAGGCGGAAGACGCGGCAAGCAGCAGGCAGGCCGTGGCGACGGAGGATTTCATCGCGGCGATTCTGCGGCCAGCCGCCGCGCCGCCACGACGGGCAAGACCCTATGGCGCCGGATCGAGGCCGCGTCTACGAACGCCGAGGCCGGCGCCAGCCGTACCAGGCGCCCACCGCGCACGGAATGCCGAGCGCGACCCATGCCAGCGCATCGCCGGCACCGCCGTCGCTGAAGAGCGCGGACACCAGCCCGATGCAGGTGAGCACGCCCAGCACGATCGGCCAGCCCCACATGGGCCAGAAGCGGGGGCGATGGTGGTGCTTCGTCATGAGCCCGCCTTCGCCGTCGCCGTCGCCGTCGCCGTCGCCGTGGGCTGCGCCAGCGGAACGGCCGCCTGATGTGCCGCTTCGTCGGCACGCGCTGTGGCCGGCACGGCGTTGCCGCGCTTGAGCCACAGATAGAGCCCGCTGCCCAGCACGATGATGGTCGCGATGTCGAGCAGCGCCCAGAGGATCTGCATCGGCATGCCGCCGTAGTCGCCGAAGTGAAGCGGCTGCGAGACCAGGAGTCCTGTCAGGTACCAGGGCAGCTCGGGGCTGGCCGTGATCGCATTGGTCTTGGCGTCGACCAGCACCGGCTGCAGCAGGCGCGAAGTGAAGGGTTCGCTGCCGCGCAGGAACACGGTGTTGTGATGCGGGCTCGAGAAGGCCGTGCCCGGGAAGGCGATGAAGGAAACCTTGTTGCCCGGCGCACGCTCGAGCGCCACGTCCAGCGAGCGCTGCACCGAGCCGCGCTCGGCCTTCGGCACTTCGGGCTGCCCCTGGTAGGGCGCGAGCAGCGTGCTCAGCTGGTCGTACTGCCAGTACTTGATGATCAGGTCGGCCCAGGTGTTGATCATGCCGGTGGCGCCGACCGTGAAGGCCCACACCAGCGTCACGATGCCCAGCAGGTTGTGCAGGTCCAGCCACTTGAGACGCGGCCGGCGCTCGCGCCGCACGGTGCCGAAGTCCAGCTTGCGCATGAAGGGTGAATAGAGCACCACGCCGGAGACGATCGCCACCAGCAGCAGCAAGCCCATGAAGCCGAGGAACAGCTTGCCGGGCAGGCCGGCGAACAGGTCGACGTGCAGCTTGAACATCACGTACATGAAGCCCTCGTCGAACTTGGGCTGCGCCAGCACCTTGGCCGTGCGCGCATCGACCGCAACCGACTTGAAGTCCTCGGTCGGCGCCGGCGTGGGCGTGAGCGTGACGAACCACAGGCCGTCGTCATCCTCCGGCTGCGAGACGAACTGCACCACGCGCTCCGGATGCAGCGCATGCGCGACCTCGATCACGCGGTCCAGGCTTGCGCGCGGCGTGCCGGCGGGCATCTTCGGCGCATCGACCTCGGTGCCCAGCAAGTGGCCGATCTCGTGATGGAAGATCAGCGGCAGCCCGGTGATGCACAGGAGCAGCATGAACACGGTGCAGACCAGGCTGCTCCACTTGTGCACCCAGGCCCAGGCCTTGATTCGTCGGCTGTTCATCGCGGTTTTTTCTCAGGGGTTCAGAAGCGGTAGGTGGCGCTGGCCACCACGTTGCGGCGCGTACCCCACCAGCAGTCGCCGCGCGCGAGGCAGGTGCTGAAGTACTCCTTGTCCGTCGCGTTGTTGATGTTCAGCGCATAGCGCCACTTCGCGGTCTCGTAGGCGAACACGAGGTCCAGCAGCGCGACGCTGGGGATGCGCGGGCCGTAGCCGCCGAAGGAGACGTCGCGGAAGGCGCCCATGTAGCGCACGCCCGCGCCGGCCGAAAAGCCCGGCGTGCCAGCGATGGCGAAGCGGTACTTGGCCCAGAGCGCCGCCTGGTGGCGTGGCAGGCCTTCGAGCTGCGGGTCGAGGTCGGTGTAGTTGTAGTGCGCCGTGACATCCAGGTTCGGCGTGATCGAGCCCTTGGCCTCGAGCTCGACGCCGCGCGTCTTGGTCTGGCCGATCTGCGCGTAGACGTTGGGCAGCGGTTGGGCGATCTGGTTCTTCTCGCGCAGATCGTAGACCGCGGCATTGAAGGCGAGGCTGCGGCCCGCGGGCTCGTACTTGACGCCGACTTCCCACTGCTCGCCGCGCAGCGGCTTGAACACCTGACCGTCACGCGGCGACTGCGGCGTGAAGGACTCGGCATAGCTCACGTACGGCGACCAGCCCGACGGGAAGGCATACAGCACGCCGAAGCGCTTGCTGGTGGCGCTGTCCCTCGAATCCTCGCTGCCCTCGGCGCCGGCGACGACGCGGTCGTGCCGCAGGCCGGCGATGAAGTTCCAGTTGCCCAGCTTGATCTGGTCCTGCAGGTAGACGCCGGTGGCGCGCTGCGTGGTGCGCGGCCGCGCCGCGCGTTCCGGTTCCAGCCGATTGCCGTAGACCGGGGCATAGGCGTCGATCTCGCTGGTGGAGATCCCGCCCCACACGTTCTCGCGATGGCGCTGGTAGTCGGCGCCGACCAGCAGCGTGTGCTTGAGCGCGCCGGTGTCGAAGTGGCTCTCGAGATGGTTGTCCAGCGTGTCGATGCGATTGCGCGTGAGCGAGCTGTCGAGCGAGCGCGACAGGCGCCTCTTGCCGACCGGATCGGCGCCCCAGCCGCCGGTGATGGTGAAGAAGTCGCCCCAGTGGTAGCTGTTGTCGTTCTCGTTTTGCGCGTGGCGGAAGTTCTGGCGGAAAGTGAAGTTCTCGTTGAACTTGTGCTCGAACAGCCAGCCGAAGGTCTTGCGCTCGCTGTTGTAGTAGTCGCCCGGCTCGCCGATGAAGCGGCTGGTCGGCAGGCGCCCGTTCGGGTTCGGGAGGATCGTGCCTTCCCACGGGAAGAATTGCGAGCTCGAGCCGCTCTTGTCCTTCTGGTAGAGGCCCTGCAGCGTGAGCGAGGTCGCCGCGCTCGGGCGCCAGGTCAGCGAGGGCGCGATCAGGCTGCGGTCGTCGGGCACGAAATCGACCTGCGTGTCGGCCTTGCGCTGCACCGCGATCAGCCGGTAGGACCACTGGCCGTCCTCGGTCAGCGGCCCGGTCAGGTCGGCCTGGATCTGCTTTCGGTTCCAGCTGCCGTACTGGATGCCCACTTCGCGCTGGGTTTCGAGCAAGGGTCGCTTGCTCACCATGTTGACGATGCCGGCCGCGGTACCGGATCCGAACAGCATGCCCGAGGGCCCGCGCAGCACCTCGAGGCGCTCGAGCGTGTAGGGCTCGGTGCGCGTGGTGCTGGTGTAGTAGCCGTAGGCCTGGCGCAGGCCGTCGAGGTAGACGTCGGGATACGCGCCGCGAACGCGAAAAGAATCGGTGCGCGCGTCGAGGCCGTAGGCGTCGGAACGCACGCCGGCCGCGTAGCCCAGCGCATCCTGCAGGTTGGTCGCGCCCTGGTCCACGATCTGGTCGCGCGTGATCACCGTCACCGCCTGCGGCGTTTCGGAAAGCGGCGTGTCGGTCTTGGTCGCCGTGGCGGCGTTCTTCGCGCGATAGCCGATCACCGGACTGGTGGCGGATTCGGTTTCGGCGCTGGCGTCGACCCGCACCTCCGGCAGAACGGCGCCGCTGCCCGCTTGGGCAAAAACCTGCGATTGCGCAGACACGGCCAGGCATCCGGCCAGGAGCGATGCGGCCTTGCGCCGCGCGGAAAAACTGGAGTTCAAGCCCTCATCCCGAAATCTTGTTAAGAGTGATTCGCATTCTATTGGTGAATTAAATGAAAACTCAACAATCCCGCAGACAGGCCGCTCCTTCGAGGCAGGGTCGCGCGACTACCATCCGTCCCGCGCCATGCCAGACCTTTTCGCCCGTCTTCTTCCGTTGCTGCGGCGTGCCGCCATGGGCCTGGCATGTCTTGCGGCGGGCTGTGCCGGCCTGCCGCCGCGGGAGCCCCAGCCGCCCGAGCTGGCGATACCCGTCTCCGCGCAGACCGAGCTCGGCCGCATCGTCGCCCCCTTCAACACCCAGCCCGATGAGCTGTCGGCCGTGCGGCCCTTGCCGCAGGCCAGCTTCGCGCTGGACGCCAGGCTCGAACTGATCCGCCGCGCGCAGGCTTCGCTGGACGTGCAGTCCTACCAGCTCGGCAAGGACAAGACCGGCCTCCTGATCCTGCGCGAGCTGCGCGATGCCGCGCGGCGCGGCGTGCGGGTGCGCCTCTTGCTCGACGACTTCTATACGGGCGGACTCGACCGCCTGCTGCTGGCGCTGGCCGCCGAGCCGAAGGCCGAGGTGCGCCTGTTCAACCCTTTCGTGAACGGGCGCGAGCACACGGCCACGCGCTGGCTGGATTTCTTCACCGACTTCAAGCGGCTCAACCACCGCATGCACAACAAGCTCTTCATCGCGGACGGCGCCATCGCGATCGCGGGCGGGCGCAACCTCGCAGACGAGTACTTCCTGCGCAGCGAAGGCGCGAACTTCATCGACTTCGAGCTGCTGATGGCCGGCCCGGTGGTGCCGCAGTCCGCGCGCATCTTCGACGACTACTGGAACAGCGACGTGGTCTACCCCTTGCAGCGCATGGTGCGCGCGGCCGACCCGACCGAACAACTGGTGGCCGAGTTCGACCTCGCCACCTCGGAGGCCCATGCGCCCTGGCCCGATGCGCCGCCGGAGAGCGACATCCTCAGCGAGCCGCGCCTCGCCGAGCAGCTCGCGCGCGGCGAGCTGCTCTGGATGCGCGCCGAGGCCCAAGCCCTGGCCGACAGCCCGAACAAGGCGCTCGGCACCCGGCCGCCCGGCATGGAGACGCTGGCGCGCCGCTGGTACGCCACGATGGCGACTGCCAAGTCGCAAGTGCTGGTGATCTCGCCCTACTTCATCCCCGGCGACGAGGGCATGGAGCGGATCCGCGCCGCCCGCGCGCGCGGCCTGCGCATCACCATCATCACCAACTCGCTGGCCGACAGCGACGAACCGCTGGTCAACGTCAACTACAACCGCTTTCGCGTCGCGCTGCTTCAGACCGGCGTGGAACTGCTCGAGGTCAGCACGCAGCAGTTGAAGCGCAACACGCAGATCCGCCGCCTGCTGCGCCAGGCCCGCGGCCGCCTGCATGCCAAGCTGGCCCTGATCGACCGCGAGTGGGTGCTGCTCGGCTCGATGAACCTCGATCCGCGCTCCGAGCGGCTCAACACCGAGTTCGGCGTGCGCGTGCACAGCTTCGAGCTCACGCAGGCGCTGCTCTATGCCTACCTGCTGGACGACATCGAGGGCGTCTACCGCGTGGTCCTCAAGCCCGACGGCCAGAGCGTGCAATGGGTGGGCACCGGAGACGAGACCAACGAGGTGCTCGACGACGAGCCCGACTCGAGCATGCTGACGCGGCTGCAGTTGCTGCTGTTCTCGTGGTTTGTACCGACCGACCAGCTCTAAACAAAGCCCCTTCTCCTGCCGATATTCATCCGTACTCCCTCCACCAACTGCGGAGATCGAAGATGAATACATCGCTCGCCGGGGCCTCGGCCTCGCTGGACCTGGCCAGCCTGAGACGACAGGCCGACTCGTGGATGATGGGCGCGCTGACCCTGGGGTGCCTGATGGCCGCAGGCCTCGGTTTCGTCCAGGGGAGCTTCGGACCGGCGCTGGGCGCCGCTGGCCTGCTCATGGCGGTCGGCCTCGCGCTCCATGCGCTCGCGCGCGGCACCCTGTTGGCGCGCTGCACGTTCCCGGTACTGCTGATGGCCACCGTGGCGCTGCAGATCCAGCTCGGCATGGGGCGCGTCGAATACCACTTCGGCGTCTTCGTCACGCTGGCCTTTCTCCTCCTCTACCGCGACTGGAAGCCGCTGGTCATCGGCGCCGGCGCGATCGCCGTGCACCACGTGGCCTTCGACCGCCTGCAGGCGCTGGGCTTTCCGGTCTACTGCACGACCGAGCCGGACTTCGCGATCGTGCTGCTGCACGCCGGCTACGTGGTGGTGCAGACCGGCTTCGAGATCCTGATCGGCGAGCGCATGCGCCGCGATGCGGTCCAGGGGCACGAGCTGCACCAGCTGGTCAGTCGGCTGGAACAGGGCGAACGCCTCGCGCTCGACGGCGTGAACATCGAAGCGCGTTCGCCGGCCGCGCGCCTGCTGCAATCGGCGCTGCAACGCATCGCCGGCGCGATCGGCCATGTGGACCATGCGTCGAGCACCATCGGCACGGCCGCGCTCGAGATCGCAAGCGGGCAGCAGGATTTGTCGAAGCGAACCGAGTCCACCGCCTCCAGCCTGCAGCAGACCTCGGCCTCGATGCACCAGCTCACCGAGACCGTGCAGCAGAACGCCGATGCCGTGCGCCAGGCCCACGCGCTCGTGGGCTCGGCCGCGCAGGCCGCCACGCGCGGCGGCGCGGTGGTGGGCCAGGTGGTCGCCAACATGGACGAGATCACGGCCGCGTCGAAGAAGATCGGCGACATCATCGGCGTGATTGACGGCATCGCCTTCCAGACCAACATCCTCGCGCTCAATGCCGCGGTCGAGGCGGCGCGCGCGGGCGAACAGGGCCGCGGCTTCGCGGTGGTGGCGGCGGAGGTGCGCAACCTCGCGCAGCGCAGCGCGCAGGCCGCGCGCGAGATCAAGGGCCTGATCGGCGACTCGGTGCTGCGCGTGGCCTCGGGCGCTCAGCTGGTCGAGGATGCGGGACGCACGATGGCCGAGATCGTCGCCGCCGTGGAACGCGTGACGGGCCTGATGGCCGAGCTCAATGCCTCCACGGCCGAGCAAAGCGACAGCATCGGCCAGGTGACCCAGGCCATCTCCCAGCTCGACCAGATGACGCAGCAGAACTCCAGCCTGGTCGAGCAATCGGCCGCAGCCTCGCGGTCGCTGCGCGAGCAGGCGACGGGGCTGGCCGAAGTGGTGAAGGTGTTCATGCTCAGGCCAGCGGGATCTGCGTCGTCGACAGCACCTGCTTGATCACAATGAAGGACCGGATCTGCCGCACGCCTGGCAGGTAGAGCAGCTGCTCGGCGTGCAGCCGGTTGAAGCTCTCGCTGTCGGCGGTGCGCACCAGCATGAAGTAGTCGAACTCGCCGGTCACGACGTGGCACTCCATGCAGCCGGAGATCTTCACCGCGGCCTTCTCGAAGTCGCTGAAGGATTCGGGCGTCGAGCGGTCGAGCACCACGCCGATCATCACCAGCATGCCGGCGCCGAGCGCCTGCGGATTCAGGAGCGCGACCGTGGCGCCGATCATTCCCGAGCGCTTCAGACGCTCGACGCGGCGCAGGCAGGCCGGCGGGCTCAGATGGACCTTGGCGGCCAGCGCCACGTTGGAGATCGAGGCATCGCGCTGCAGTGCCCGAAGAATCGATTTGTCGGTGCGATCGAGCAGAGACGCCGCTTCCGGCGCGCTACGAACTTTTGTTGCTTGATTTCTGGCCATCGTGAAATGAAACGCTGACGAACTGATCAGCAGGATGCTCATGGTGCGTTGAAAGCCAAGTTTTCACAACCCTGTGAACCGCACTTCTTCCTACGATGGCCCCATCGCCGCACCCAAGGAGCATCGCCATGAACCTGAGCCGCTACCCCCGTTATCCGCTGACCTTCGGCCCCACGCCGATCCACCCGCTCAAGCGCCTGAGCGCACACCTGGGCGGCAGGGTCGATCTCTATGCCAAGCGCGAGGACTGCAACAGCGGCCTGGCCTTCGGCGGCAACAAGACGCGCAAGCTCGAGTACCTGATTCCCGAGGCGCTGGCCCAGGGCTGCGACACGCTGGTGTCCATCGGCGGCATCCAGTCGAACCAGACGCGCCAGGTCGCCGCCGTGGCCGCGCACCTGGGGCTCAAGTGCGTGCTGGTGCAGGAGAACTGGGTCAACTATTCGGATGCCGTCTACGACCGCGTGGGCAACATCGAGATGTCGCGCATCCTCGGTGCCGATGTGCGCCTGGACGCGGCCGGCTTCGACATCGGCATCCGCCCGAGCTGGGAGCAGGCCATGGACGATGTGCGCAAGGCCGGCGGCAAGCCCTTCCCGATTCCGGCCGGCTGCTCCGAGCATCCTTTCGGCGGGCTGGGCTTCGTCGGCTTCGCCGAAGAGGTGCGCGCACAGGAGGCCGAACTGGGCTTCAAGTTCGACTACATCGTGGTCTGCTCGGTCACCGGCAGCACGCAGGCCGGCATGGTGGTCGGCTTCGCGGCCGACGGCCGCGCCGACCGCGTCATCGGCATCGACGCATCGGCCAAGCCCGAGCAGACGCGGGCGCAGATCCTGCGCATCGCGCGCAGCACCGCCGAGCTCGTCGGGCTGGGCCGCGACATCACCGAACAGGACGTGATTCTCGACACGCGCTACGGCGGCCCCGAATACGGGCTTCCCAACGAAGGCACGCTGGAAGCCATCCGTCTCTGCGCGCGGCAGGAAGGCATGCTGACCGACCCGGTGTACGAGGGCAAGTCGATGCACGGAATGATCGACAGGGTGCGCCGTGGAGAGTTCGCACCGGGCTCGAAGGTGCTCTATGCCCACCTGGGCGGCGTGCCGGCGCTCAATGCCTACAGCTTCCTGTTCCGCAACGGCTGAGCGCTCACTCGGGCCGGATGTCGAGCTCGCGCACGGTCCGGCTCCAGCGCTCCACGTCCTTCTGCACCAGCGCACGCGTGTCGGCGACCGAAAGCGCGAGCGGCTTGCCGCCGGCCTTGCGGAAGGTCTCGGTCACCTCCGGCATCGCGATCACGCGTGCGAGTTCGGCTCGCAAGCGCTCCAGAATGGCGGGCGGCGTCTTCGCCGGCGCGAACAGGCCGAACCACGATTCCAGTTCCAGCGGCGCCGCGCCGGTCTGCGCGATGGTCGGGATGTCCGGCTGCGTCGGGATGCGCGCCGCACCGGAAACCGCGAGCGCGCGCACCGTGCCGGCATCGATCTGGGTGCGCGCGGTCGACGAGAGATCGAAGAACAGATCGACGCGGCCGCCGATCAGGTCCTGGTAGGCCGCCTGTGCGCCGCGGTAGGGCACGTGGGTCAGCTCCACGCCCGCCGCATGCCACAGCGCCGCGGCAATCACGTGCTGGCCCGAGCCGTTGCCGGCCGATGCGTAGTTGAGCTTCTTCGGGTTGGCCTTGGCGTAGCCGATCACTTCCTTCAGCGTGGCTTGCGGCAGGTCCTTGCGCGCCATCAGCGTGTAGCTGTAGGCCACGGCCAGGCCCAGCGGCTCGAAGTCGCGCAGGCTGTCATAGGGCAGGTTGCGATACATGCCCATGTTCAAGGCCAGGTTCGATACCGAGCCCAGCAGCAGCGTGTAGCCGTCGGCCGACGCCTTGGCGACCAGGTCGGTGCCGACGACCGTGCCCGAGCCCGGCCGGTTCTCGACCACCACCGGCTGGCCCAGTTGCTTGCCCAGGCGGTCGGCCAGCGTGCGGGCGACGAAGTCGAAGCCGCCGCCTGCCGGCTGGGGCACGACGATGCGCAGCGGATGGTCGGGGTAGCCGCCCTGCGCGATGGCAGCGCATGCGGTGAAGGCCAGCGCGGCGCCGAGCGCCGCGCGGCGGGTGAGGCAATGGTCCATGGCGCGCTGCCGGGCTCAGCGCTCGAGCGCACCGCCGGCCAGCCACGCGGTGCCGCGGCGGTACAGCGCCTCGACCGCCTCGCCCTTCAGCATCGGCATGTCGAGCTTGACCGTGTAACCGATGCGGGTCTGGATGTAGGCGAGATGGCGATAGCCCTCGGGAAACTTCGCCAGCGCTTCGGCATCGAGCTCGACGGTTGCGGCCGAGTCGACGGGATCGATACGGTCCTTCTCGTAGATCGGCTGCCGATGCAGCAGCCTCCATTCGCCGTCATGCTTGACGATGAAGTCGTAGAAGCGGCCGGTGCACACCACGTCGCAGAGCACGCCCTCGACCATGCCGCGCTGCGAGATGGTCATCTTGGTCTGCGCGATGGCGCGCTCGCCCGCCACCTCGATGGCCGAGCCGCCCAGGAAGTGCAGGATGCTCACGCCCTTGGCCCAACCCTCCTGCGTGACGCGGATGAACTCGCGGAACGGGCCCTGGAACCAGGTGGCCATCATCACGCCCTCGGGATGCCACACGGTGGCGAAGCGCTCCCAGTCGCCGGCGTCGCGCCAGACCGCCCAGCGCTCGACCAGCCGGCGGATCAGGAGTTCCTGCTGCAGTGTCTCGTCCATGTCGTCTCCTTGGTGGCGCCGGAGTTTGCGCAAGGCGGCCGGCCGGCGCAAGGACGCGAGCGGAAATCAGTTTTCCGGGCCTGCACAGCCGTGGCGCGTGCAAGGCCGACGCCGGATAACGCAAGCCGCCTACAGCCAATTTCGCTGGCGCTGGCAGCATCCCCCGGCCAACTTTGGAGGTCTGCGTGCATCTGGATGAATGTTTTGCAATGATCGCCCGGCTGAGTCCCAACGCCGCGAAGCTCGCGGCGCGCATGCTGCGCAAGGATCCAGCGGCGCCGGCGGAATGGGCCTTCGCGCTCGAGGTCGGCCTGGCGGACCGCGCCCAAGGCTCGGATCCATTGACGACGGACGATCTGCTGCTGATCGCCATGGACAAGGATCCGAAGCATTTCCCGGCCGGCCCCGCGGCCGAGTACAGCGCGCAGCAGGTGCAGGCCATGGAGTTCGTCCGGGCAGTGCGGCGCAAAGGCCCTTATCCCGTTTCGGCCGCCTCCGCCCTGGGGGGCGATCTGCTCGCCGCTCCTCGATGAAGTCGATGCAGGCGCTCGACGGGAAGAAGCGCTGACAGGCCGCTACAGGGCAGCTTCGGTCGACATGCGCTCGGCCGCGGCGGCCCGCAGGCATCGCATCAGTTGCTCGGTAGCCGGCGTCGGGTTGCGCCCGTGCATCGTGATCATGCCAACCGGCGGCAGCTCGATCGGGACCGGCAGCCTGAGCGCCTTGACGAGGCCCTCGCCTTCGAAATGCCGCGCCACGCCGAGCGCAAGAAAGCCGGCCGCGGATCGCTCCCGGATGCAGCTGAGCGTCACGAGAAAGGATGCCGTCTCGACGATGTCCACAGGCGGCACCAGGCGATGCTTGTAGAACATCTGCTCGAGCTTCATGCGCGACGACGCCCAGGGCGGAGGCACCACCCACGGCAGTTGGACAAGCTGGCGCCAGGTCGGCCTGGCGGCGGACGCCAGTTCATGGTCGGGCCGCACCACGACGCACATGGGCTCGGCGTACAAGGCTTCGGTTTTCAGGTCCGGCGCCGCATACCCCGGCTCGAGCCGCCCGACGAAGAGATCCAGCTCGCCGACGCGCAAGCGCGGCAGCAGGCGGGTGAGATCTCCCTCCTCGATCATGACGGTGGTCTGTGTCGAACGCTCCTTCAGCAACGCGACGGCACGCATCAGCAAGGAGGGCGTGGCGACCACCATGGCGCCGACGCTGGTCCGGCCTGCCGCGCCGCTCGCCACGGCAGCGATCTCGTCGCGCGTGCGGCCGTAGTCGGCCAGCACCGACCGCGCGAATCGCACCACGGCCGATCCGTAGGCGGTCGGTTCCGTCCCGCGTGTCGAACGCACGAAGAGTTCGAGGTCGAACATGCGTTCGATCTCCGCCAGCGTCTTCGATACCGCCGGCTGAGTGACCGACAGGAATTCGGCCGCACGGCCGAGATGGCGGAACTCGTCGAGCGACACCAGCAACTGCAGATGCCGCAGCTTCAGGTTGGAGCGAAGCACGCGATCGATGGCAGGCATCGTTCATAACCCAATAGGAAAGAAGAGAGTCGGTAACTTCATTGGATTGTAATGATGAGACCCTGAACAATCGGCGCTTCCCACGATGCAATCAGGAGACAAGACAATGCGATCCAATCGCCGCCAGTTCATGCTGGGCAGCCTCGGCGCCGCCATGCTTCCATTCGCCGCCACGCACGCTGTCGCGGCCGGCTACCCCGATCGTCCCGTCACCTTCATCTGCCCCTGGCCCGCCGGCGGCACTGCGGACGTGACCATGCGCGCGCTGTGCACCGCCGCGGCCAGGGAGCTCGGGCAGTCGGTCGTGGTGGACAACAAGGCCGGCGCCTCCGGGATGATCGGCCTGAAGGCGCTGGCGAGCGCCAAGCCCGACGGCTACACGATCGGCCAGATCCCGATCTCGGTGACGCGCTTTTCGCAGCTCGGCATGGTGCAGGTCGATCCCCTCAAGGACCTCAGCTACATCGCGCGCGTTTCGGGCCAGACCTTCGGCATCGCGGTGCGTGCCGAAGCGCCCTGGAAGACGCTCAAGGACCTGGTGGCCGACGCCAAGGCCAACCCCGACAAGATCACCTACGGCACCGCCGGCCTGGGCGGCGCGACGCATGTCGGCATGGAGGAGTTCGCCATCGCCGCCGGCGTGAAGTTCAACGCCATTCCCTTCAAGGGCGGTGCGGAGGCGCTGCAGGCGCTGATGGGCGGCCACGTCGATGTGCTGGCCGATTCCAGCTCCTGGGCGCCCCATGTCAAGTCGGGCAAGCTGCGCCTCCTGGCCACGTGGGGCGAGCAGCGCACGACGGAGTTCAAGGACGCGCCCACTTTGAAAGAGGCCGGCTACAACGTCGTGGTGGATGCACCCAACGGCATCGGCGCGCCGAAGGGCCTGCCCGCGGACGTCGCCGCCCGGCTGCGCGCGGCCTTCAAGGTCGCCGTCGCGAGTCCGGAATTCGCCGCCGCCTGCGCCAGGATCGACGCGCCGCTCATGTACCTCGACGCGCCGGACTACGAGAAATACGTGAGCGCCAGCGTGGCCAAGGAAAAGTTGCTCATCGAGAGGCTCAAGCTCAAGGAGCTGATGAGCAAGAACTGAGGCGAACCCGCCAGGAGATCTGCATGACCGCTGTTGCCACCGCTGCCGTCGCCGCCCCTTCGCCGCTCATCCGGCTGCACGAGAACGACAACGTGCTGATCGCCCGCGCCCCCATCGCGCTGGGCCAGGCATTGCCGGAGCTGGGCCTGCGCGTGCGCGCGCAGGTGCCTGCCGGCCACAAAATCGCGGCGAGCCGGATCGCCGCCGGCGAGAAGGTCAGGAAGTACGACACCGTCATCGGCGCAGCCATGCGCGACATCGAGCCCGGCGAGCACGTGCACACGCACAACCTCGAGCTGGTCGACTTCGACTGCGACCCGGGCTTCTGCGAGGACGTGCGCCCCGTCGACTACGTCCCGGAGGCCGAGCGCGCCACGTTCATGGGCATCGTGCGCCCGGACGGCAGCGTCGCCACGCGCAACTTCGTCGGCCTGATCTCGTCGGTCAATTGCTCGGCCACCGTCATCAAGCAGATCGCCGCCCACTTCACGCCGGAGCGCCTGGCGCCGTACCCGAATGTCGACGGCGTGGTGGCCTTCGCGCAGACCAGCGGCTGCGGCATGTCGTCGCCGAGCGAGCACTTCGACGTGCTGCGCCGGACCATTGCCGGCTATGCGCGCCATCCGAACCTCGCCGGCGTGCTGATCGTCGGCCTCGGCTGCGAACGCAACCAGGTCGCCGACCTCGTGGCATCGCAGGGTCTCGTGCCCGGCCCGCATGTGCGAACCTTCGTGATGCAGGACACCGGCGGCACCCGCGCCACCATCGCCGCGGGCATTGCGGCCATCGAGTCCATGCTGCCCGCCGCGAACGACGTGAAGCGCCAGCCGGTCAGCGCGGCGCACCTGAAGATCGGCCTGGAATGCGGCGGCTCGGACGGCTTCTCCGGCATCACCGCCAATCCGGCGCTGGGCGCGGCGATGGACATCCTGGTGCGCCACGGCGGCACCGCCATCCTCTCGGAGACCCCGGAAATCCATGGCGTGGAGTTCATGCTCACGCGCCGCGCCGTGAGCCCGGCAGTGGGGCAGAAACTGCTCGACCGCCTCGCCTGGTGGGAGGAGTACACACGCGGCCACAACGGGCAGTTCAATGGCGTTGTGGGCCCCGGCAACCAGGCCGGCGGGCTGGCCAACATCTTCGAGAAGTCCCTCGGGTCTGCGATGAAGGGCGGCACCACGCCGCTGCAGGCGGTGTACGAATATGCCGAGACTATCGACAAGTCCGGCTTCGTGTTCATGGACTCGCCCGGCTACGACCCGGTCGCCTCGACCGGCCAGATCGCCAGCGGCGCAAACCTGATCTGCTTCACGACCGGCCGCGGCTCGATGTTCGGCTCCAAGCCGTCGCCGACCATCAAGCTCGCGAGCAACACGGCCATGTTCACCCGTCTCGAGGACGACATGGACATCAACTGCGGCCTGATCCTGGACGGCGAACTCGACGTGCAGCAGATGGGCGAGCGCATCTTCCAGCACATCCTGCGCGCCGCTTCGGGTGAACCGACCAAGAGCGAGTTGCTGGGCCTGGGCGATCACGAGTTCGTGCCCTGGCACATGGGCATCGTGAGCTGAGCCTTCCTTCGTTAGCCGAACCCACCGATTCCCGGAACCATGCCCCTGACGCTTTCCCAACCCGGCCTGCTGCGCAGCGCCAATTACATTGCCGGCGAGTGGCGCGCCGCCACCGGCCGCACGCTCGACGTGACGGATCCCGCCACCGGAGGACGGATCGCCCAGGTGCCGGACAGCGGCGCCGATGAGGCGCGCGCCGCCGTCGACGCCGCGCACAGCGCGTTCGCCGCCTGGCGCAAGGTTCCCGCCAAGCAGCGCTCGCAGATCATCAAGCGCTGGAACGACCTCGTGATGGCGAACCAGGACGACCTGGGGCGCCTGGTCTCGCGCGAGCAGGGCAAGCCGCTGGCGGAGGGAAAGGGCGAGATCGCCTACGCCGCCAGCTACATCGAGTGGTTCGCCGAAGAGGCCGTGCGCGCCAACGGCGACGTCATTCCCGCCCCGCTGCCGGGGCGCCGCATGTTCGCGCTCAGGGAGCCGGTGGGCGTGGTCGCTGCGATCACGCCGTGGAATTTTCCCGCCGCGATGATCGCGCGCAAGATCGCCCCGGCGCTGGCCGCCGGCTGCACCGTGGTCTGCAAGCCGGCCGAGGACACGCCGCTGACCTCGCTGGCGCTGGTTGCGCTGGCCGAACAGGCCGGCGTGCCGCCCGGCGTGCTCAACATCGTCACCGCCTCGCGCGAACGCACGCCCGAGGTGGTGGACGTCTGGCTGGACGACCCGCGCGTGCGCAAGATCACCTTCACCGGCTCCACGCCGGTGGGCAAGCACCTCGCCCGTCGTTCGGCCGACACGCTGAAGAAGCTGTCCCTGGAGCTGGGCGGCAACGCGCCCTTCATCGTGTTCGAGGATGCCGACCTCGATGCTGCGGTCGAAGGGCTGATGGCCGCCAAGTTCCGCAACGGCGGACAGACCTGCGTGTGCCCCAACCGCGTGTTCGTGCACAGCAGCGTGCACGACGCCTTCGCCGACAAGCTCGGCGCGCGCGTCGCGGCGCTCAAGGTCGGGCCCGCCACCGATGCCGCCTCGCAGATCGGCCCGATGATCAATGTCCGCGCGGTCGAGAAGATCGAGCGCCATGTCCGCGACGCCGTCGCCCGGGGCGCGCGCGTGCTCGCCGGCGGCGAGCGCCTGGCGGCGCTGGGACCCCACTACTACGCGCCCACGGTGCTCGTCGACGTCGACGCGACGATGGCCTGCGCCTGCGAGGAAACCTTCGGGCCCGTGGCACCGATCACGCGCTTCGACACCGAGGCGGACGTGATCGCGCAGGCCAACGACACGCCGTTCGGATTGGCCGCGTACTTCTACTCGCAAGACCTGCGTCGCATCTGGCGCGTGGCCGATGCGCTGGAGTCGGGCATCGTCGGCATCAACGAAGGCGCATTGGCCGCCGAGGCCGCGCCCTTCGGCGGCGTGAAGGAGTCGGGCTATGGCCGCGAGGGCTCGGTCCACGGCCTGGACGACTACCTGCACACCAAGTACGTGTGCCAGGGCGGGCTGGACTGAATGGAAGCAACGGTCATGAATAATTCCTTCAAGCACGCACTGCTCGCCAAACAGCCGCAGATCGGTCTCTGGCTGTCGATGGCGCAGCCCTACAGCGCGGAAGTCTGCGCAACCGCCGGCTTCCAGTGGCTGCTGATCGACGGCGAGCATGCACCCAACGATGTGCGCAGCACCCTGGCGCAGCTGCAGGCGGTCGCGGCCTATCCCGGCCAGCCGGTCGTGCGCGCCGTCAGCGGCGACACCGCGCTGATCAAGCAGTTGCTCGACATCGGGGTGCAGAACCTGCTGGTGCCCATGGTCGACACGGCTGCACAGGCGCGCGCGCTGGTGGCGGCCACCCGCTATCCGCCGGAGGGCGTGCGCGGCGTCGGCGCTGCCGTGGCGCGGGCCTCGCGCTGGGGTGCCCGGCGCGACTACCTGGGCGCTGCCAACGACGAGGTCTGCCTGCTGCTGCAGGCCGAGACCGTCACCGCCCTCGACAACCTCGAAGAGATCTGCGCCGTCGACGGGGTGCACGGCGTGTTCATCGGCCCCGCCGACCTGGCGGCGTCGATGGGCCACCGCGGCGCACCGGGGCATCCCGAGGTCCAGGCCGCCATCGACCGCGCCATCCGCACCATCGTCGCGAGCGGCAAGGCGGCCGGCACGCTGACCGCGGACCTCGCGCTGGCACGCAAGTACCTCGAGCTCGGTGCCACCTTCGTGGCGGTCGGCATCGACGTCACGCTGCTCGCACAGGCCGCGCGTCGCCTGGCCGGCGAGTTCGGCCTCGGCACCGAGAGCGCCATGAGCGCCGCCGGCGCATCCGCGTACTGAACATCGACAAGAAGGCAGACACCATGAGCAAGACGCTTCGCATCGCCGCCATTCCGGGCGACGGTATCGGCAAGGAAGTAATGCCCGAGGGCCTGCGCGCCCTCGAGAAGGCCGCGCGCCGCTTCGGCATCGAACTGGCCGTGACGCACATCGACTGGGCCAGTTGCGACTACTACGTCAAGACCGGGCAGATGATGCCCGACGACTGGAAGTCCCGGCTCGAAGGCATGGACGCCGTCTACTTCGGCGCGGTCGGCTGGCCGGACACGGTGCCGGATCACATTTCGCTGTGGGGCTCGTTGCTGAAGTTCCGGCGCGAGTTCGACCAGTACGTGAACCTGCGGCCGGTGCGTCTGTTCGAAGGGGTGCCCGGGCCGCTGGCCGGCCGCAAGCCCGGCGACATCGACTTCTACATCGTGCGCGAGAACACCGAGGGCGAATACACCAATCTCGGTGGCGTGATGTTCGAGGGAACGGAGCGCGAAGTGGTCGTGCAGGAATCGGTGTTCAGCCGCTTCGGCGCCGACCGGGTGCTGAAGTACGCGTTCGACCTCGCGCAGTCCCGGCCGCGCAAGCAGCTCACGGTGGCGACCAAGAGCAACGGCATCGCGATCAGCATGCCGTGGTGGGACGGTCGCGCGGACGCGGTCGGCAGCGGCTATCCCGAAGTGAAGGTGGACAAGCAGCATATCGACATCCTGTCGGCGCGCTTCGTGCTGCAGCCGCAGCGCTTCGACGTGGTGGTGGCCAGCAACCTGTTCGGCGACATCCTGTCCGACCTGGGACCGGCCTGCACCGGCACGATCGGCCTGGCGCCGTCGGCCAATCTCAATCCGGACCGCAAGTTTCCTTCGTTGTTCGAGCCGGTTCACGGGTCTGCGCCCGACATCTACGGCAAGGGCATTGCCAACCCGGTGGCGATGATCTGGTCGGGCGCGCTGATGCTCGATTTCCTCGGACATCGCGAAGCGCACGATGCGATCGTGCGAGCCATCGAGCAAGTGCTGGCGGCGGGCCCGCGCACGGGCGACTTGGGCGGCAAGGCGACGACGATCGAGATGGGTGAGGCGATCAGCGCGCTGATCTGAAGGCCCTCGTCGCGGCCTGCCGGCGTCGGCGGGTCGCACGCGGCAGAAGAAGATGCCGGCAAGGCGCGGACAACGAAATCCTGTGCCGCGGCGCAGACCCAGTTCGGTTCGGCCATGCAGAAAGCGGCCCCTATGCTCATGGCAACCGGCATTGCCGTCATCACTGGAGCTTTCACCATGTCCCTGCAAGATTTCAAGGTGCTCACCTTCGACGTCGTCGGCACGCTGATCGATTTCGAGGGCGGCATGCTCGCCTACCTGCGCTCTGCCGTGCCCGAGGCCCGCGTGACGGACGAGGACTTCCTCGCCGCCTACCGCTATGCGCGCGCCGACGGCAAGGCCGGCTGGTACCCCGACGATCTGGAGCGCTGCTGGCACGCCATCGCGCCGAAACTCGGCCTGCCCGACACCGACGCGCTCGCGCAGGGCCTGCGCGATTCGGTGGCGCAGTGGCCGGCGTTCCCCGATTCGGTGGAAGCACTGAAGCGGCTCGGCAAGCGCTTCAAGCTGGTGACCATGACCAACGCGCAGCAGTGGGCGCTGGCCCATTTCGACAAGACGCTGGGCTCTCCCTTCGACATGCTGCTGAGCTGCGACGACGCGTTGTGCGAGAAGCCCGATGCACGCTACTTCGCCTACGCCCGCGGCCGCTTCGAAGGCGCCTGGGGTTACAAGCAGGCGGACAACCTGCACGTGGCGCAAAGCCAGTACCACGACATCGGCATCTCCAAGCAGCTGGGCATCACCACCTGCTGGATCGAACGGCGCCATGGGCAGAAGGGTTCGGGCGGCACGCTCGAGTCCAAGCACACCCAGCCCGACTACCACTTCCACACGCTGGCCGAGCTGGCCGATGCCGTCGAGGCCGGGCGTTGACGCTGCAGGCGATCGCCGCGCCGGTCGCCGACCTGCTGCCAGAACTGGTCGCGCTGCGGCGCGACCTGCATGCGCATCCGGAACTCGCGTTCGAGGAAAGGCGCACGGCCGGCGTGGTGGCTGCGGCCTTGCGGCTCCTCGGCCTCGAAGTGCATGAAGGGGTCGGAGGCACCGGCGTGGTCGGCACGCTGCGCTGCGGCAGCGGCGTGCGCAGCGTGGGCCTGCGCGCCGACATGGACGCGCTGCCGATGGTCGAGCTCGGGCGCGCCGCCCACGCCAGCCGCACGCCGGGCGTGCACCACGGCTGCGGGCACGACGGCCACACCAGCATGCTGATCGGCGCCGCGCGCCAGCTGGCGCGCTCGCGCCGCTTCGACGGCACGGTGCACTTCATCTTCCAGCCGGCCGAAGAGGGCAAGGGCGGTGCGCGCGCGATGATCGATGACGGCCTGTTCGAGCGCTTCCCCTGCGACAGCGTCTATGCGCTGCACAACTGGCCCGACCTGCCGCTGGGCCACGCGCAGACGCGGGCCGGCCCGATCATGGCCGCGGCCGACCGCTTCGACATCGTGCTGCGCGGCCGCGGCGGCCATGCGGCGCAGCCGCATCACACGCCCGACGCGATCCTCGCCGCGAGCCAGCTCGTCGCCCAGTTGCACACCATCGTCTCGCGCCGCATCGACCCCGGCGAATCGGCGGTGCTGTCGGTGACACGCATCGAAGGCGGCCACAGCCACAACGTGCTGCCCGCGGAGGTGTCGATCACCGGCACCGTGCGCAGCTTCGACGCCGCATCGCAGGACCGCATCGAGGCGGCGCTGCGCGCCACCGTCGACGGTGTGGCGCTGGCCAGCGGCACCCAGGCCGAAGTCAACTACGTGCGCTACTACCCGGCCACGGTCAATACCAGCGACGAGGCCGCCCTCGCGCTCGCCGCGGCCAACGCCATCGGCCTGCAAGCCGACACGGCGCCGCGCGCGGCCTTCACCTCGGAGGACTTCGCCTTCATGCTGAAGCGCCGGCCCGGCGCCTACCTGTGGCTGGGCCAGGGCCGCGCCGATCCGGGCCCGGAGGGCGATCGCGCGCTGCACCACCCCTGCTACGACTTCAACGACGATGCGCTGCCGCTGGGCGTGCGCTGGTTCTGCGAGGTGGCCGAGCGCGCCCTTGCCCCGGCAGCCGAACCCGCATCCCCTCCTCCTCTTTCCTCTTCATCCTCATGAGCATCACCGTTCTGCACCAATCGGCCACCATCGGCGGCCTGCAAGACCAGGGCGCGCCCGCGCGCCCGCTGAGCGAGCCGCCATGCCGCCTGCGCGGCATCGACGTCGAGCTGGCAGGCGCCGGCGGCAACAACAGCGGCATCTGGGAATGCGAACCCGGCCGCTTCGAACGCCAGCTGCCCAACGCCGAGGTCATGCACATCCTCGCGGGCGCCTGCACCTTCACGCCGACCGGCGGCGAGCCGCTTCAGATCCGCGCGGGTGACACGCTGTTCTTTCCGCAGCACACCACTGGCGAATGGCATGTGCATGAGACCCTGCGCAAGGTGTTTGTCGTGATGGCGATGTAGGGCCCGCCAGGCCCGGAGTGCATAGGATCTTGGCTCTGGACGCACGCCCGGTACGCGGTACGGGCCGTGCGACCCCAACCCAGCCCTCTCCCGGAGGGAGAGGGAGCAAGGCAGCAGCGTGTCCACGGTGGTGGGCGGTATGCCCTGTGCCGGCCGTTGAGGCACTGCCGAGCAGCGCAGCGGCAGGCGGATCAGGGCTCGCGGCTGTTTGAGCGAAGCGAGTTTGAGCGAGACCCCGCCTGGCGCGAGCAGCGCAGGGAAGCCCGAAGGGCCGGTGACGTCGGCCGGCACAGGGCACACCGCTCACCACCGCACCCGGACGCTCCAGCCAAGCCGCTTCAGGCCACCTGCTTCGCCAACTCGGAAGCGAACCTGCCGATCGAGAAGCTCTCGATCGGCGTCGAAGTGCGCCCGGTCGCGATCAGCTCGGCCATCGTCTCGCCCACGCCCGGGCTGATCGCGAAACCCTCGCCATTGAAGCCGAAGGCGTAGTGCAGGCCCGGCACGCGGGCGCTGGGGCCGATCACCGGCTGCCAGTCGCCGGTGTAGCCCTCGATGCCGCTCCACACGCGGATCAGCTGCACGTGCTCGAAGGCCGGCACCAGGCGTCGCAGCTCGCGCAGCTGGCGCAGCACGTTGTCCGGTTTCACGTAGGCCCGGATCAGGTCGGCATGGGCCGGCCCCTTGAGCCCGCCGCCGAAGACGATGTTGCCGCGCGCGATCTGGCGGAAGTACAGGCCTTCGTGCTCGATGGGCGATGAGACGCCGATCGACGGGCCGATGGCATAGGGCAGCGGCTCCGTCACGCCCATCTGCGGGCCGCGCGCGTCCATCGGCACGGCTTCGCCGAACTGCTCGGCCATGCGGTTCGACCAGGCACCGCAGGCCACCAGCAGTTGCGGCGCGCGAAAGCGCCGGCCGTCTGCCGTGTGCGCGACGAAGCCGGTGCCGTCGCGCTCGACGTGCATCACCTCGGCATGCTCGACGATGTTCGCGCCGGCGCGCCGGGCCGCGCGCGCGAAGGCCGGGCCGGCCAGACGCGGGTTGGCATGGCCATCGTTCGGCGAGAGCGAACCGCTCACCACCTCGGGCGCGAAGATGCCCCAGCGCCGGCGCAGCTGCCCGGCACTGAAGAGCTCCAGGTCGAGGCCCAGCGGCTTCACGTCCTTCGCATGCTGCTCCAGCACCGCGGCCTGCTTCTCGGTGTAGCAGACGCGCAGATGGCCGTAGGGCACGAACTCCAGGTCCTCGCCCAGCAGTTCCTTCACGCGGCCCCAGACGGCGCGCGCGCGATTGGCCAGCGGCATCTGCGCCAGCGCGCGGCCCTGGCGCCGCACATTGCCGAAGTTGGTGCCGCTGGCCTGGCGGCCCACCAGCTCGCGCTCGAGCAGCGTGACCGACAGGCCGTGCTCGCGGCGCAGGAAGAAGGCGGCGGTGGTGCCCATCAGGCCGCCGCCCAGTATCAGCACGTCGGTGTCATGTGTTCCCGGGCTCATGCCTGCACCTCGCGCGTATTCATCATCAGGGGCTTGACCGGCGCCTGCGTGCGCAGCCGTCCCACTTGCTCGACAGGAATACCGCAGGCCTGCGCCACGATCTCGGCCGACGCATGGCCGCAGAAGCGGCCCTGGCAGCGGCCCATGCCGACGCGGCTGAAGGCCTTGGCGCGGTTGACTTCGCGGCTGTCCATCTCGTTGACGCAACGCCGCAGTTCGCCGGCCGTCACGGCTTCGCAGCGGCACACCACCGCATCGTCGGGCAGTGCCGCGGCCTGCGCGTGCGGCCAGGGAAAGGCGCGCGCCAGGCCTTCGCGGAAGCGGTCCATCTGCGCCAGCGTGCGGCGCAGCGCGGCGGACTCGGCGTCGTACAGCACGCGGCCCGGCGCGTGACTCAGGTCGGCGAGCGCCGCCAGCGCGGCCAGCCGGCCGGCGGCCTCGGCGCCGTCGGCCCCGAGGATGCGGGCGCCGTCGCCGGCGAGGAAGACGCCCGGCGTGCTGCTGCGTCCGTCGGCATCGATGCGCGGCAGCCACTGCCGGCTCAGCGGCTCGAAGTCGAACTCGCAGCGCGCGAGATCGGCCAGTTGCGTCTCGGCGCGCAGATGCCAGCCCAGACCGACCGCATCGCATTCGAAGCGCTGCTCGCGTCCTTGGGCATCTCGCACGGCCACGGCCTGCACGCCGAGGTCATCGTCGCCGTCGATGCGAAGCGGCGTCACGCCCTGCAGCACCGGCACGCCGGCACGGCGCAGGCCGCGGATCAGCGCGAGGCCGCGCAGCGCGAGCCGTGGCCGCGCGAAGAGGCCGGCCACGGCGCCCCAGGGCTTGGCGGCCGGCGCAGTGTCGAGCACCGCCGCCACCTGCGCACCGGCCTGCACGTACTGCGACGCGACCAGGTACAGCAGCGGTCCGCTGCCGAGGAAGACGACGCGCGCGCCGATCGCGCAGGCCTGCGCCTTCAGTGCGATCTGCGAGGCGCCCAGGCTGTAGCAGCCGGCGCGCTGCCAGCCGGGCACGGGCATCAGGCGGTCGGTGGCGCCGGAACACACCAGCAGCGCATCGAAGGGCAGCGTCTGCGGCTCGCCCTCGCGCACCACGTGCAGCGCGCCTTCGCTCACATTCCAGGCCAGCGTATCGCTGCGGTAGTCGATTTGTCCGCGCAGCGCATCGAAATCGCGATGCAAGGCCTGCGCCTTCTCGGCTTCGGTGCCGTAGAGCTTGGCGTAGGGGCGCTTGAAGCCTTCGGGCTGGCGGCGGTAGATCTGGCCGCCGTCGCGCCGGCCTTCGTCGATGACGATGGGCCGCAGCCCGGCCTGCACAAGGGCCTGCGCCGCGCGCACGCCGGCGGGGCCGGCGCCGACCACGACGATGCGTGCGGGATGAGCGAGCGATGCAGGGCTCATGCTGCCGCCCCCGGGGCATGGCGCTGCAGGGATTGCAGCAGGTCCGGCGTCGCCGGCCAGTGCTGCGCGGGCGGCCGCGTGCACACCGACATGCCCGCCGTCACGGGGGTGGAGCAGGCGCGCAGGCGCTCGCCGGCCGGCGTCCACACCCAGCAGTCCTGGCAGGCGCCCATCAGGCAGAAGCCGGCCCGCGCCCCGTCGCCGAACTCGCTGTCGCGCACGCGCCGGCCGTGGGCGAGCAGCGCCACCAGCAGGGTGTCGCCGGCCAGCGCGGTGGCCGGCTGGCCGTCGATCTGCAGCATCAGCGTGGGTCTGTCGGTTTCGGCCAGCCGCACGAAGCGGGCGGGCGGATAAAAGCGAGGCGGGGTGTCGGGCATGGACGAAACGGAAGCGCCGTCAGCGCTGGTTGGGAAACAGCCGTTCGATCGGACAGTGCGTCTTGATGAACGGCGACTTGATGACGATGTAGCTGAAGTACTTCGCAATGCCGATGTTGCGTTCGAGCAGTTCCTCGATCACTTCCTGGTAGTGGTTGACGCCGCGCGTCAGGAAGCGCAGCAGGTAGTCGTAGCCGCCGCTCACCAGGTGGCATTCGAGCACCTCGTCGACCTCGCGGATGGCGGCCTCGAAGCGCACGAAGTCCTCGCGGTGGTGGTCGGACAGCGTGACCTCGGTGAACACGGTCAGCGTATCGCCGAGCTTCTCGAGCCGCAGGTGCGCACCGTAGCCGGCGATGTAGCCGGCCTGCTCCAGCCGCTTCACGCGGATCAGGCAGGGGCTGGGCGAGAGGCCCACCGCGTCCGCCAGGTCCACGTTGGTCATGCGCCCGTTCTTTTGCAACTGCGCCAGGATGCGCAGGTCGAGTCGGTCGATCTTGAAGGCTTCTGACATGGCGGCGCCGAAAAACGAAGAGAGCCCGATTCTGCGTCTGTCTCGATGGGTTGCGGGGCGGCGCGCGGGCTTTCGCTCAGGCGGCCAATGCGGCGCGAACGTCGGGCGCGTCGAGCACCTCGTCGAGCGTCTTTTTCAGCCGCGTGAACATCTGGGCGAACTCGTCTTCGGTGAAGGTGAGCGCCGGCGCGAAGCCGAGGATGTGGTCGCCGAAGGAGCGGAACACCAGGCCGTTGCGGTAGCCCGCGGCGAAGATGCGGTCGGACAAGCCCAGTGCGGCATCGAAGCCGCGCTTCGTGGCCTTGTCGCTCACCAGCTCCAACGCACCCAGCAGGCCGCGGTGGCGCGCATCGCCCACCAGCGGGTGCGCGCAGAGCGCGTCGAGCCCGGCCCCGAAATGGGCCGCGCCGCGCTGGCCGTTGGCGAGCACGCCGCCTTCCTCGTAGAGGCGCAACACCTCCAGCGCGACCGCGGCGCTGACCGGGTGCGCGGAGTACGTGGCGCCGTGGCCGACCGACGCGCCCGCCGGCACGCCGTCGGCAATGCCCGCATAGACCTGCTCCGACATCATCGTCGCGCCCATCGGCGCGTAGCCGGCGGTCAGGCCCTTGGCCATGGTCATCAGGTCGGGCTCCACGCCCTCGGCCTCGCACGCGAACATGGGGCCGGTGCGGCCGAAGCCGGTGATGACCTCGTCGACGACGAAGAGAATGCCGAGCTCGCGCGTGGCCTCGCGCATCGCCTTCAGCCAGCCCTTGGGCGGCACGATGACGCCGCCCGAGCCCTGGATCGGCTCGCAGAAGAAGGCGGCTACGTTGTCCGCGCCCAGCTCGGCCACCTTGGCGCGCAATGCGGCAACCGATGCTGCGATCAGCGCCTGCGGGTCGGCGCCGTCCGCATGGCGATACGCGTAGGGCGACGGGATGTAGTGCTGCGTGGGCAGCGGAAGGTCGAAGCCGCGGTGGAAGGCCGGCAGTGCGGTCAGGCCGGCGCCGGTGGACGAGGAGCCGTGGTAGCCGCGCTCCAGCGCGATGAACTGCTTCTTCGACGGCTTGCCGATCGCGTTGTGGTACTGCACGATGAAGCGCACCGCGGCATCGATCGCCTCGGAGCCGCCGAGCGTCAGGTACACGCGGGTCAGCGATGCCGGCGTGATCCGCACCAGCTTCTCGGCCAGGCGGATGGCCGGCTCGCTGCTGAAGTGGAAGTAGCCCGTCGCATAGGGAAGGCGGCGCATCTGCTCGGCCGCAGCCTGCACCACGCTCTCCTGCCCGTAGCCCACGTTCACGCACCACAGGCCGGCGAAGGCGTCGAGCAGTTCGTGGCCGTCGGCATCGGTGAGCCACGCGCCGCGGCCCGAGGCGAGCACGGTGGGGCCGCGCTGCTCGTGCACGCGCCAGGGCGAGACGGGATGGATCAGATGCGCGCGGTCGATCGCGTCGAGCGCGGCGTGGTGGGGCAATGCGGTGGGATGCGTCATGTCGGTGTCGGATGGAGCGAGAGCGAAGAGGCTTTCGATGGCCATCAGCTTAGGCGGCGCACCGCATCGGGTGGTGCTGCTTTGGGGTCCTCGCGCAAAGCAGGCTGCGGTTGTGCGAGTTGCTACAGCAGATCCTGCGGTGCGCACCGAGAACCGTTCGGGCTGAGCTTGTCGAAGCCGGTTCAACGCAAGCCCTTCGACAAGCTCAGGGCGAGCGGTGTGGGTGGATCTCAGGGCGAACGTGCATCTCGAACGGTGCGGGTGAATCTCAATACCCGCGAGCCCGATCGACCAGGCCGAGCATCGGTTCGCCTGCCTCGAAGCGCTGCAGGTTGTCGAGCACCACCTCTGCCGCACTCAGCGGCTGCGTCATGCTCGCGATGTGCGGCGTGAGCTGGATGTTCGGATGGCGCCAGAAAGCATGCTCCGGCGGCAGCGGCTCGGGGTCGGTCACGTCGAGCACGGCATCGCCGATCTGCCCGCTGGCCAATGCGGCCAGCAGATCGGCATCGATCAGCTGCGGCCCGCGGCCCACGTGCACCAGCCCTGCGCCTTCAGGCAGCATCGAGAACAGCCGGGCATCGAGAAAACCGCGCGTCGAATCGGTGAGCGGCAGCAGGCACACGAGGATCTCGGTGCGCGCGAGGAAGGACTGCAGCTCGTCGGTGCCCGCATGGCAGCGTACGCCGTCGAGCGCATGCCGCGAGCGGCTCCATCCCGCGCAATCGAAACCCAGGCCGACGAGCTGCGCCAGCACGGCCTGGCCGAGCGAGCCGAGCCCGAGCACGCCGATGCTCCGCTCGCCAGCGGGCCGCACTGGCAGCGGGCGCCACTGGGCCTCCTGCTGCTGGCGACGGTAGCGCGGCATGTCGCGATGCAGGCCGAGCACCGCATGCGTGACGTACTCCACCATGCCGCGCAGGATGCCGGGCTCCACCATGCGCACCACCGGCAGTGCGGCCGGCAATGCCGCGAAGTCGAACTGGTCGACGCCTGCGCCGGAGGAGAACAGCACCTCGAGATTCGGAAAGCGCTCGGCCAGATCCTCCGGCGGCTCCCAGGCCGCAAGAAAGCGCACCTGCGCGGGTTCGCCGATGTCGGGCCAGATGCGGAAGTCGATCTCGGGTGCGCGGCGCCGGAACACCTCGGCCCACTGGCGGCCGCGCACCGGGTCGGACTTGTAGAGGAAGGTGGTCGCGCCCATCGCCATCAACCGACGGCTTGGGTCACGATCGCGAACAGCGCCGGCCCGCCCGGCGGCGTGGCGAGCGGCGCACCGCGCACCATCGTCGTCGGCGCGTCCACGCGCAAGAGGCCGATGCTCTCGAGCCATTCGGCCAGCCCGCTCGCGAAGTCGATGTCGATGCGCGTGAAGTGGCCGGCGTTCAGGCCGGCGAGATGCGCGATCAGCGCCTTCGCGCCTTCGGCATCGGGCGCGACCACGGGGCCGATCGCATGCCCGCGCCCGAAGCGGCGCAGCATCGCGAAGCCGCGCGGCTCGTTGTCATGGTCGAGCACCACGCAGGCGTCGGCGCTGGCCAGCAGATCGGCGATCAGCGCATCCCGCGGCATGCCGCGTGCCGCTGCGTCGAGCGCCTGCAAGGCCGGCGCCTCGTGCAGGCCGGCGGGCCGCAGGCGCCAGCCGGGCGGCAGCGCGACCAGCGGCGCCGGCTGCGCTGTGCCCTGGTGCTGGCGCAGCTCGCCGGTGCGCACGAAGCCCAGCCGTTCGTACAGGCCGCGCCCGTCGGCGGTCGCATGCAGCAGCACCGTGTGCGCGTCCAGGCCTTCGAGCAGCGCGCTCATGAGCCGGTGGCCGAGGCGGCGACCCTGGCAGGCCGGCGCCACGATCACGAGGCCGATGGTGGCGTGACGCTCGCCCCAGCGCCAGCGCAGCGCGGTGGCGACGAGCTCGCCGTCGCGCTCGGCGACGATGCCCTCGGCATGCGCGAACACCTGCTCCCAGTCCGCGGGGCGGTGCGGCCAGCGCAGCTCCGCCGTCAGTGCATGTGCGAGCGGCAGGTCCGCGGCGGTCATTGGTCTCAGCACCACGCCGTCGAGAGCAGGTGCATTCGGTGTCTGGGCAGGCATCGGGAAGGTCTTTTTGCAGCGAAAAGGCAGGTCATCTTGGACGACATCCGCGCCTTTCGCCAGACCCAATTCGCGCTTCGCCGCAACTTGCAAGCTTCGCCTGTCGCGGCCCCGGGTTTCGCAATTCGATGCGGCAGCGCGCGCGCTTACGCACACAAATGCCGCGCCAACCTGCCTAGCATCGAGCGCCGTTTCGCGACCTCGCGTTTCGGCAACAGATTGCCATCGAAAGTCCACCATGCAAGTCTTCGACCCGCGACAGATCCACCTGCCCTCGGGCCATTTCATCGGCGGACGCCTGGTCCCCGATGGCGGCCGCATGGTCGTGCAGCGGCCCTCCGACGGCCAGCCGCATGCCGAGCTTCCGCTGGCCGATGCGGCCACCGTGGACGCTGCCGTGCACGATGCCTGGAGCGCGTGGCGCGCGAGCGACTGGGCACGCCGCGCGCCGCGCGAACGCGCGCGCGTGCTGCGCCGCTGGGCCGATCTGATCGAAGCCGACGCGGCGCGGCTCGGGCCGCTGGAGGCCGTGTGCTCCACGCGGCCGGTGCGCGACGCCATCGCCTGGGACGTACCGTTCACGGCCGAAGGCCTGCGCTTCTTCGCCGAGTACGCGGACAAGCTCGGCGGCGAGGTCGCGGCCACGCGCCACGATCATCTGGGGATGGTGGTGGCCGAACCCTATGGTGTGGTCGGCGCCATCACGCCGTGGAATTTCCCGCTGGTCATGGTGTCGTGGAAGGTCGGCGCCGCGCTGGCCGCCGGCAACGCGGTGGTGCTCAAGCCCTCGGAACTGACGCCCTTCTCCGCTCTGCGGCTGGCCGAGCTGGCCGTCGAGGCCGGCGTGCCGCCCGGCCTCTTCAACGTCGTGCAGGGCGATGGCCGCACCACGGGCGACGCGCTCTCGCGGCATCCGCTGATCTCGAAAATGACCTTCACCGGCTCCACCCGCACGGGCGCCGCCATCATGGCCGCCTGCGCCCTGACCGGCCCCAAGCCGGTGACGCTGGAGCTGGGCGGCAAGAGCCCGCAGCTGGTGTTCGACGATGCGCCCGATGTGGACCGCCTGGCCGGCATGATCGCCGGCGCGATCACCGGCAACGCGGGCCAGGTGTGCGTGGCCGGTTCGCGGCTGATCGTGCAGCGCGGCATCGCCGATGCGCTGGTCGAAGGCATCGCCGCGCGCTTCGAAGCGCTGCGCCCGGGCGCGACCTGGGACGACGCGGCCACGCTGCCGCCCATCATCTCGGCGCTGCAGGCCGGGCGCATCCAGGACGTCGTCGATCGCTCGCGCGAGGCCGGCGGCCGCATGCGCTGCGGCGGCGGCCTGTTCGACGGCGGCCCCGGCGGCGCCTACTTCCGGCCCACGCTGATCGAGGGCGTGGACGCGGCCAACCCGGCCGTGCAGGAAGAGATCTTCGGGCCGGTGCTCACGGTGCAGACCTTCGGCGACGAAGAGGAAGGCCTGGCGCTGGCCGCCCACGAACACTACGGCCTGGCGGCCGGCGTGCACACCGCCGACATCGGCCGCGCGCTGCGCGCGATGCGCGGCATCTCCGCCGGCACCGTCTGGATCAACCGCTACGGGCGCAGCGCCGACTTCGTCATCCCCACCGGCGGCTACCACCAGTCGGGCATCGGCAAGGACCTGGGCCGCCAGGCGGTCGAGGCCAACCTCCGCTTCAAAAGCGTGCTGATCGACTTCGCCGCGACGCACTGAGGTGCGCGGCTGCACACGCGAGGGGCAGACCGCACGGCATGCCGCCGCACCCCCTCCAAACCGCAGCTTTCGTGCGCCTGGCGCCCCATTTCCCTACAACCCGAGCGCTTGTGCGTGCTGCAATCGCTTCGTAATGAGTTTGTCGCATTTGCCATCCAAGGAACCGAGACCATCATGAGCTTCCGTCCCAAGTACATCACCTTCGACTGCTACGGCACCCTCACGCGCTTTCGCATGGGCGACATGGCGCGCGACATGTTCGCCGACCGCATCCCGGCCGAGCGCATGGAGCAGTTCATCGCCGACTTCACGGCCTACCGTTTCGACGAGGTGCTGGGCGACTGGCAGCCCTACGAAGTGGTGCTGAAGAACGCGGTGCGGCGGCTGTGCAAGAAGTGGAAGCTCCAGTACCTGGACCACGAAGCCCAGAAGTACTACGACGCGGTGCCCACCTGGGCGCCGCATGCGGACGTGCCCGCCGGCCTCGCCAAGGTCGCCAAGGAGATCCCGCTGGTGATCCTCTCGAACGCCTCGGACAACCAGATCCAGAAGAACGTGGCCATGCTCGGCGCGCCCTTCCATCGCGTCTACACCGCGCAGCAGGCCCAGGCCTACAAGCCGCGCCTGCAGGCCTTCGAATACATGCTCGACTCGCTGGGCTGCAACCCCGAAGACGTGCTGCACGTGTCCTCCAGCCTGCGCTACGACCTGATGTCGGCGGACGACCTGGGCATCGTCAACAAGGTGTTCGTCAACCGCGGCCACGGCCCGGGCAATCCGGCCTACCGCTACGTCGAGATCAAGGACATCGGCGGCCTGCCCGGCGTCGTGGGTCTCTGATCTTCTCCAGCCGCCGCACGCCATGAAGCTCGACTCCTACTGGACCGATTCGGCGCCCGCCTTCGTTCCGCGCTCGTGCGAGCTGCCGGCGCAGGTCGACGTCGCGATCGTGGGCGGCGGCTTCACGGGCCTGTCGGCGGCGCTGGCGCTGGCCAAGCGCGGCGCCACCGTGGCGGTGCTGGAGGCCGGCGAGCGCGTCGCTGCCGAGGCCTCGGGGCGCAACGGCGGCCATGTCAACAACGGGCTGGCGGTGGACTACGCCGAAGTCGCCGCCAAGGTCGGCGTCGAGCGCGCCCGTGCCTGGTACCGCGCCTACGACGACGCGGTGGACACGGTCGCGCGGCTGGTGCGCGACGAAGCCATCGCCTGCGACTTCCTGCGAAACGGCAAGCTCAAGCTCGCGACGCGGCCGAACCAGATGGCCGCGCTCGAACGCAGCGCCGAGCGCCTCATCGCCGACGGCGTGGACAGCGAGGTCGAGATCCTCGGCGCGGCGCGCGTGCACGCCGAGGTGCAGAGCGAGCGCTTCCACGGCGGCCTGCTCTACAAGCGCAGCGGCCAGATGCACATGGGCCGCTTCGCCCAGGGCCTGGCCGCGGCGGCCGAGCGCAGCGGCGCGCAGATCCACACCGGCACCAGCGTGCGCCGCCTCGAGCGCCTGGGCCAAGGCCATGCGCACCGGCTGCACACCGAGCGCGGCACCGTCAGCGCGCAGCAGGTGCTGCTGGCCACGGGCGCCACGCGCCACGGCGGCTATGGCAGCTTCGGCTGGCTGCGCCGCCGCATCGTGCCGATCGGCAGCTTCATCGTCGTCACCGAGCCGCTCGGCGCCGACCGCGCGCAGGCCCTGCTCTCGGCCCGGCGCACCTACGTGACGGTGGCCAACATCCACCACTACTTCCGGCTCACCGCCGACCACCGGCTGGTGTTCGGCGGGCGCGCGCGCTTCGCGGTCTCGAGCCCGCAGACCGATGCCGCAAGCGGCGAGATCCTGCGCGCGGGACTGGCCGAAACCTTCCCGCAGCTCGGCGCCGTGCGGCTCGACTACTGCTGGGGCGGCCTGGTCGACATGACGCAGGACCGCCTGCCCCACGCCGGCGAGCGCAACGGCCTCTACTACGCGATGGGCTACAGCGGCCACGGCACGCAGATGTCGGTCCACATGGGCGAGCGCATGGCCGCCGTGATGGGCGGCGACGCGCTCGCCAACCCCTGGCAGGGCCGCGACTGGCCCGCCATTCCCGGCCACTTCGGCCCGCCGTGGTTCCTGCCGGCGATCGGCCTCTACTACACGCTCAAGGACAGGTTGGCCTGAGCGCCTTTTCTTCATCGACAACCAGAGGAGTACCCCACCATGAGCGACAGCAGCAGCAACAAAAGCTTCGAAAACCTCGTCGGTCCCGGCGAAAGCCTTCGCGTGATGGAGTCGCTCCGGCGCGGCGCCACGCGGCGCGACATCCTCTCGATGCTGATGGCCGGCGGCATGCAGGCCACACTGGCCGGCGGCATCGCGGGCGTGGCGATGTCCGCGCATGCGCAGACGCCCAGGAAGGGCGGGCGCATCCGCGTGGCCGGCGCGACCGCCGCCGCGACCGACACGCTCGATCCGGCCAAGCAGTCGAACCAGACCGACTACTCGCGCGGCAACATGATCTACAACGGCCTGACCTCGCTGGACGGCAGCCTGACGCCGCAGCCCGCGCTGGCCGAATCGTTCACGACCAAGGACGCCAAGACCTGGGTCTTCACGCTGCGCAAGGGCGTGACCTTCCACGACGGCAAGGCGCTCTCGCCCGCCGACGTCGTGTTCTCGGTGATGCGCCACAAGGACCCGGCCACGGCGTCGAAGGCCAAGGTGCTCGCCGACCAGATCGACAGCGCCAAGGCCACCGGCCCGAACGAAGTGACCTTCGTGCTCAGCGCGCCGAACGCGGACCTGCCGGTGATCCTGGGCACCTTCCACTTCCACATCGTCAAGGAAGGCACCACCGACTTCAACGCCGGCATCGGCACCGGCCCCTACAAGCTCAAGGAGTTCAAGCCCGGCGTGCGTTCGCTGATGGTACGCAACGAGGCCTACTGGAAGCCGGGCAAGCCCTACCTCGACGAGATCGAGTTCGTGGGCATCGGCGACGAGAGCGCGCGCGTCAATGCGCTCTTGTCCGGCGGCATGGACCTGGTGGGCTCGGTCAATCCGCGCTCGGTGGAGCGCGTGAAGAGTACGCCCGGCTTCGGGATCTTCGTCACCCAGTCCGGCCAGTACTCCGATCTCGTGATGCGCAAGGACGTGGGGCCCGGCACCAACCCGGACTTCGTGCTCGGGATGAAGCACCTCTTCGACCGCGAGCAGATGAAGAAGACCATCGCGCTCGACTATGCGGTGGTCGCCAACGACCAGCCGATCGATCCGACCAACCGCTTCTACTTCGCCGGCCTGCCGCAGCGCCCCTTCGACCTCGACAAGGCCAAGTTCCACCTGCAGAAGTCCGGCGTCACCGGCAAGGTGCCGATGGTGGCATCGCCGGCCGCGCTCTACTCGGTGGAGATGGCCTTGTTGCTGCAGCAGACGGCGCAGCGCGCGGGGTTGGAGATCGACATCAAGCGAATGCCGGCCGACGGCTACTGGTCGAACCACTGGCTCAACAGCCATGTGGGCTTCGGCAACGTCAACCCGCGCCCGAGCGCCGACGTGCTGCTGACGCAGTTCTTCCAGTCGGGCGCGGCCTGGAACGAGTCGCGCTGGAAGAACGAGAAGTTCGACCAGCTGCTCTTGGCTTCGCGCGCCGAGACCGACCTGGCCAAGCGCAAGCAGATGTACGCCGACATGCAGACCATGATCCACCAGGATGCCGGCATCGGCATCCCGCTGTTCCTCGCCAGCATCGACGGCCACACGTCCAAGCTCAAGGGCCTGTCGCCCATCCCTCTGGGCGGCCTGATGGGCTACAACTTCGCCGAGAACGTATGGCTGGAGGCATGACGCCTCCCCGGCCGTTCGCCTCGCCCCACGGAGCACCGAGATGAACCATGTAATCCTCAAGCTTCTTGCCCAGCGCATCGCGCTGGCGCTGCTGTCGTTGCTGGCGGTGTCGGTGATCGTCTTCTCGATCACCGCGGTGCTGCCCGGCGATGCCGCGCAGGAACAGCTCGGGCAGGACGCCACGCCCGAGGCTGTCGCCGCGCTGCGCGCGCAGATGGGCCTGGACGTGCCGGCGCCCCAACGCTACGCGAAGTGGCTTCTCGGTATGGTGACGGGCGACCCCGGCCGCTCGGCCACGACGCAGATGCCGGTGGCCGAGCTGGTCGCCAGCCGGCTGCCCAATTCGCTGCTGCTCGCGGCGGTGACGGCCCTGTTCTCGGTGCCGATCGCGCTCGCGCTCGGCATCGCCTCGGCGGTGTGGCGCGGCTCCTGGTTCGACCGCGCCGCCTCGACGACGGCGGTGGGCGTGGTGTCGGTGCCGGAGTTCCTGGTCGCAACCCTCGCGGTGCTGGTCTTCGCGGTCCAGCTGCGCTGGCTGCCGGCGCTCTCCTTCGTCAACGACATCGAGTCGCTGGGCCAGTTGCTGCGCGCCTTCGCCATGCCGGTGCTGGTGCTGTGCTGCGTGATCGTCGCGCAGATGATGCGCATGACCCGCGCCGCGGTGATCGACCAGCTCGAGGCGCCCTACATCGAGATGGTGCGGCTCAAGGGCGCCTCGCCGATGCGCATGGTGCTGGCGCATGCGCTGCCCAATGCGGTAGGGCCGATCGCCAACGCCGTGGCGCTGAGCCTGTCTTACCTGCTCGGCGGCGTGATCATCGTCGAGACCATCTTCAACTACCCGGGCATCGCCAAGCTGATGGTCGACGGCGTCTCGCAGCGCGACATGCCGCTGGTGCAGACCTGCGCCATGATCTTCTGCTGCGCCTACCTGATCCTGGTGACGACGGCCGACATCTGCGGCATCCTCGCCAACCCGCGGCTGCGGCACCGTTGAGGCCAGTTCCATGGAAACCTCCACCTCCACCTCCACCTCCACCTCGGCCGTGAACGCCATGGCTTCCGTCGCGGCCCCGCCACCCGAGCGTCGAAGCAACCCGCTGCGCCGGCTCGGCGGCTTCGGCCCCTCCGGCCTGCTCGGCCTCGCGGTACTGCTGTTCTGGCTGCTCGCAGCGCTGCTCGGCCCCTGGCTGCTCTCGCACAGCACGGCGGCCATGGGCACCTCGAACGTCTTCGCGCCGATCAGCGCGAAGCACTGGCTGGGCACCGACTACCTGGGCCGCGACATGCTGGCACTCATCATCGAGGGGGCGCGCTACACGATCGGCGTCGCGCTGTTTGCCACGCTGCTGGCCAGCGGCACCGGCACCACGCTGGCGCTGCTGGCCGCCGCCAGCGGCCGCTGGATCGACGCGGTGCTCAGCCGCGGCCTGGACACGCTGACCGCGATCCCGAGCAAGATGTTCGCGCTCATCATGGTGGCGGGCTTCGGCTCCTCGGTGCCGATGCTGGTCGTCACGGCGGGCATCATCTACGTGCCGGGCGCCTACCGCATGGCGCGCTCGCTGGCCGTCAACATCAATGCGCTCGACTACGTGACCGTGGCGCGCACGCGCGGCGAGGGCACGCTCTACATCATGCTGCGCGAGATCCTGCCCAACATCGTCGGCCCGATGCTGGCCGACCTGGGCCTGCGCTTCGTCTACGTCGTGCTGCTGCTGGCGAGCCTGAGCTTCCTCGGCCTGGGCATCCAGCCGCCGGCGGCCGACTGGGGCTCGCTGGTGCGCGAGAACATCGGCGCGCTGGCCATGGGCGGCGCCTCGGTGATCGTGCCGGCGCTGGCCATCGCGAGCCTCACCATCGCGGTCAACCTCGTCATCGACAACCTGCCGGGCCGCACCGCCCGCGAAAGAGGAGCACGCTGATGGGCGCACCACTCACCGTCCAGGGCTTGAGCATCTGCGCCGGCGCGAACACGCTGGTCGACAGCCTGAGCTTCTCCGTGCAGCCCGGCGAGGTGCTGGCGCTGATCGGCGAGTCGGGCTCCGGCAAGACCACCACCGCGCTGGCGCTGATGGGCTATGCGCGCCACGGCTGCCGCATCTCGGCCGGCCGGGTGCAGATCGGCGACACCGACGTGCTGGCGCTCGATGCGGCGCAGCAGCGCGCGCTGCGCGGGCGCACGGTCTCCTACATCGCGCAGAGCGCGGCCGCCTCCTTCAATCCCTCGCGCACGATCATGGACCAGGTGGTCGAGCCGACCGTCATCCACGGCCTGTGCAAGCGGGCCGAGGCGGAGGCGAAGGCGGTGCAGCTCTTCCGCGAGCTGGCGCTGCCCGATCCGGAAACCATCGGCTCGCGCTATCCGCACCAGGTCTCCGGCGGCCAGCTGCAGCGGCTGATGGCGGCGATGGCGCTGATCGGCGACCCCGAGCTCGTGATCCTCGACGAGCCGACCACCGCGCTCGACGTGACGACTCAGATCGAGGTGCTGCGCGCCTTCCGCCGCGTGGTGCGCGAGCGCCGCGCCACCGCGGTGTACGTGAGCCACGATCTCGCCGTGGTGGCGCAGATGGCGGACCACATCCTGGTGCTGCGCGACGGAAAAATGCGTGAGCTGAACGCGACCGGGCAGATCCTCTCGGCACCGGTGGACGACTACACGAAGTGCCTGCTGGCCGCCGCGCGGCCGGCAACGCGCGAATCGGGCAAGGCGGCGAACGACGACCCCGAGCTGCTGCTCCATGTGCAGCAGCTCTCGGCCGGCTACGGCCCGGTGGATGCGCAGGGGCGTCCGGCCATGCCGATCCTGCAGGACATCGACCTCAAGCTCCACCGCGGCCAGGCGATCGGCGTGATCGGCGAGTCGGGCTCGGGCAAAACCACGCTGGCGCGGGCCGTCGCCGGCCTCTTGAAGCCCAGCCATGGCAGCGTGCTGTTCCGCGGCCGCGAGCTCAAGCCGACGCTGCAGCAGCGCGACCGCGACGAGCTGCGCCGCATCCAGATCGTGTTCCAGATGGCCGACACCGCGCTCAATCCCTCGCAGACCATCGAGCGCATCCTGGCGCGCCCGCTCGAGTTCTACAAGGGCATGCGCGGCGAGCCGCTGAAACGCCGCATCCGCGAACTGCTGGAGCTCGTGCAGCTGCCGCACTCGGTGGCCGGGCGCCTGCCGGGCGGCCTCTCGGGCGGGCAGAAGCAGCGCGTCAACCTCGCACGCGCGCTCGCGGCCGAGCCGGACCTGATCCTCTGCGACGAGGTGACCTCCGCGCTCGACACGGTGGTCGCCGCGGCGGTGCTGGACCTGATGGCGGAGCTCCGGCGCGAGCTCGGCGTGTCCTACCTGTTCATCAGCCACGACCTGCACACGGTGCGCGCGGTGTGCGACGAGATCGTCGTGATGCAGCACGGCCGCAAGCTCGCGCAGGTGGCGCGCTGCGACTACGAGCGCGGGCCGCACCACCCCTACTACGAACTGCTGGCCCGTTCGGTGCCCGAGCTGCGCCAGGGCTGGCTGGACGACATGGACCGCAAGACGGCCCTCGCAACATGAAAGAGACAGACATGACACCCACATTCCGCATCGCACTGATCGCCGGCGACGGCATCGGCAAGGAAGTGATGCCCGAAGGCCTGCGCGTGGTGCAGGCCGCGGCGGAGCGCTTCGGCTTCGAGCTCGACTGCCGCACCATCGACTGGGCCAGCTGCGACTACTACGCCGCGCACGGCCAGATGATGCCGGACGACTGGAAGGAGCAACTGAAGGGCGTCGACGCGCTGTACTTCGGCGCCGTCGGCTGGCCCGCCACCGTGCCGGACCACGTCTCGCTGTGGGGGTCGCTTCTGAAGTTCCGCCGCGAATTCGACCAGTACATCAACCTGCGCCCGGTGCGCCTGTTCGAAGGCGTGCCCTGCCCGCTGGCCGGCCGCAAGCCCGGCGACATCGACTACCTCGTGGTGCGCGAGAACACCGAGGGCGAATACACCTCGCTCGGCGGCGTGATGTACGAGGGCACCGAGCGCGAGATCGTGATCCAGGAATCGGTCTTCTCGCGCCACGGCACCGACCGCGTGCTGAGGTACGCCTACGAGCTCGCCCAGGCGCGCAAGAGAAAGCACCTGACGGTGGCCACCAAGAGCAACGGCATCGCGATCAGCATGCCCTGGTGGGACGGCCGCGCCGACGCGATCGGCCGCGACTACCCCGAGGTGACGGTCGACAAGCAGCACATCGACATCCTGTCCGCGCGCTTCGTGCTGCAGCCCACGCGCTTCGACGTGGTGGTGGCGAGCAACCTGTTCGGCGACATCCTCTCCGACCTCGGCCCCGCGACCACCGGCACCATCGGCCTCGCGCCTTCGGCCAACCTCAACCCGGACCGCAGGTTCCCGTCGCTGTTCGAGCCGGTGCACGGCTCGGCGCCCGACATCTACGGCCAGAACATCGCCAACCCGATCGCGATGATCTGGTCGGGGGCGCTGATGCTGGACTTCCTCACCCAAGGGCAGGGCGCGGGCCGCGCCGCCCACGATGCGATCCTCGGCGCCATCGAGGCGGTGCTGCGCGAGGGCCCGCGCACGCGCGACCTCGGCGGCACTGCATCCACCACCGAACTCGGCATCGCGATTGCCGAGCGTGTGAGCGCAGCCTGAAACCCCCATGACAAACACCATGACACTGACCCTCGAACGCCAGGACCTGATGCCCGGCACCCACCTCATCGGCGCCGAATGGCGCGCGGCGAGCGACGAACGCCGCCTCGACGTCACCGACCCTGCCACCGGCGCCGTCTTCGCCAGCGTGCCCGACGGCACGGCCGCCGACGCACGCGCGGCCGTCGATGCCGCGCATGCCGCCTTCCCGGCCTGGCGCGCCGTGCCCGCCAAGCAGCGCGCCCGCATCCTCAAGCGCTGGAACGACCTGGTGATGGCGCACCAGGAGGACCTGGGCCGGCTGATCTCGCGCGAGCAGGGCAAGCCGCTGGCCGAGGGCCGGGGCGAGGTGGCCTATGCCGCCAGCTACATCGAGTGGTTTGCCGAGGAAGCCACGCGCGCCAATGGCGAGGTGATCCCCGCGCCGGTGCCGGGACGGCGCATGTTCGCGCTGAAGGAGCCGGTGGGCGTGGTCGCCACCATCACGCCGTGGAACTTCCCGGCCGCCATGATCGCGCGCAAGATCGCGCCGGCGCTCGCGGCCGGATGCACCGTGGTGTGCAAGCCGGCCGAGGACACGCCGCTGACATCGCTGGCCCTGGTCAAGCTGGCCCAGGAGGCCGGGGTGCCGGCGGGGGTCATCAACATCGTCACTGCCTCGCGCGAACGCACGCCCGAGGTGGTGGACGTGTGGCTGGACGATGCGCGCGTGCGCAAGATCAGCTTCACCGGCTCCACGCCGGTGGGCCAGCACCTGGCGCGCCGCTCGGCCGACACGCTGAAGAAGCTCTCGCTCGAGCTCGGCGGCAATGCGCCCTTCATCGTCTTCGAAGACGCCGACATCGATGCCGCCGTCGAAGGCCTGATGGCGGCCAAGTTCCGCAACGGCGGCCAGACCTGCGTCTGCCCGAACCGCGTGTTCGTGCAAGCCAAGGTGCATGACGCCTTCGTCGACAAGCTGGCCGCACGGGTCGGCGCACTCAAGGTCGGCCCGGCCACCGAGCCCGATTCGCAGATCGGCCCGATGATCAACGCGCGTGCGGTCGAGAAGATCGAGCGCCATGTGCGCGATGCCGTCGAGAAGGGCGCGCGCGTCGTCGTCGGCGGCAAGCGGCTGCGCTCGGCGCGCTGCGACGGCCCCAACTATTTCGCCCCCACCGTGCTGGTGAACGCCGACGCATCCATGGAATGCAGCTGCGAAGAGACCTTCGGACCGGTGGTGCCGGTCACGCGCTTCGACAGCGAAGCCGAGGTGATCGCCGCCGCCAACGACACGCCCTTCGGGCTCGCGGCCTACTTCTACTCGACCGACGTGCGCCGCATCTGGCGCGTGGCCGAGGCGCTGGAATCAGGCATCGTCGGCATCAACGAAGGCGCCCTGGCGGCAGAGGCCGCGCCCTTCGGCGGCGTGAAGGAGTCCGGCTACGGCCGCGAGGGCTCGGTGCACGGGCTGGACGACTACATGCACATCAAGTACCTGTGCCAGGGGCAGCTCTAGCGAAAGACCTTTCTGCACGTAGTCCGATGCAGGCCGCGCGAACCGGAAAGGCCGGAAGCGCGGAATATCCTCGTTCATCATGGACGTGCGTGAAAGCTTCACCCACGCGGTGGGCCATACACCGCTCATCAGGTTGCGCAAGGCCTCCGAGCTGACCGGCTGCGAGATCCTCGGCAAGGCCGAGTTCATGAATCCCGGCGGATCGGTGAAGGATCGCGCGGCGCTCTATATCGTGCTCGATGCCGAGGCGCGCGGCGACCTGCAGCCGGGCGGCGTGATCGTCGAGGGCACGGCCGGCAACACCGGCATCGGCCTCGCGCTGGTGGGCAACGCGCGCGGCTACCGCACGGTGATCGTGATCCCGCAGACACAGAGCCAGGAAAAGAAGGATGCGCTTCGCCTGTACGGCGCCGAGCTGCGCGAGGTGCCCGCGGTGCCCTACAGCGATCCGAACAACTACGTGCACGTGGCCGAACGCCTCGCCGCCGAGCTCGCGCGCAGCGAGCCCCGTGGCGTGCTCTATGCGAACCAGTGGGACAACCTGTCCAACCGCGACGGCCACTTCCGCTCGACCGGCCCCGAGATCTGGCAGCAGACGGACGGCCGTATCGACGGCTTCATCTGCTCCATCGGCACCGGCGGCACGCTGGCCGGCGTCGGCCAGTACCTGAAGGAACGCAAGCCGGGTGTGGTGATCGCCGCCGCCGATCCGATGGGCGCGGCGATGTACCACTACATCAAGCACGGCGAATTGCGCAGCACCGGCAGCTCGATCACCGAAGGCATCGGCCAGAACCGCATCACGGGCAACCTGGAAGGCACCTCGTTCGACGACGCCTACCAGATCGAGGACCAGGAGGCGCTGCCCGTGCTGTTCGACCTGCTGCGCGAGGAAGGCCTGTGCCTGGGCGGTTCCAGCGGCATCAACGTGGCCGGCGCGATCCGCCTGGCACGCGAGCTCGGGCCGGGGCACACGATCGTGACGATCCTGGCCGACTCCGGTTCGCGCTACCAGTCGAAGCTGTACAACCCGGCCTTCCTGCGCGAGAAGAATCTTCCGGTTCCGGCCTGGCTTGCGTGAGCCGGGGCCTATCGCGGCGCGAGCACCAGCTTGCCCAGCGACTCGCCGGCATCGAGCATGCGATGCACTTTTTGAACCTCGCCCATCGGGAACACGCGAGTCGGCGGAGCCCGCACCGCCCCCTGGCTCATGAGCCCGATGGCCTTGTCCATCAGCGCGCGCCGCTGCTGCCGGTCGGCGTCGAAGGTGTGGATGGAGAAGGTCCTGACCGCCAGGCTCTTGCTCAACAGCGAGCGCAGTTCCATGAACACATCGCGCGCCGGCGGCCCGCCCGCGATGTTGTAGGAGATCGCGGTGCCCAGCGGCGCCAGCGAGCGGATGCAGGCGATCAGCAGCTCGCCGCCCACGTGGTCGAAAGCCAAGTCCACGCCACGCCCCTCGGTCCGCTCGAAGACGCGATCGGGCAGCCCTGCCGGATCGCCGTCGACGATGGCGCTGGCGCCGTGCGCCAGCGCATGCGCCCGCTTCTCGGGCGTGGAGGCGGTGCCGATCACGGTCATGCCGTGGTGCGCCGCGAGTTGAACGAGCGCGGTGGCCACGCCGCCGGCCGCGCCCGGCACGAGGATCGAGCGCACCGGCAGGCCGCCGTTGCAGGCCAATAGCATCGCCTGCGCCAGTTGCACATTGCCGAGGCTGACCGCGTCCTGGAACGCGATGCTGTCCGGCAGGACGAAAGGCGCTTCCTCGGGCACGCAGATGAACTCCGCATAGCAGCCGCCGCGCTGCGGCAGCTCGCGCGAACTGACCAGCACGCGCTGGCCGACCTGCAGCGTCGTCACGCCGGGGCCCAGCGCCTCGACGGTACCGGCCATCTCGTTGCCGGGAATGGCCGGCAGCGGCGGCATCCACTTGTAGGTGCCGTTGCGGATCAGCACGTCGGGTCCGCCGGCGCCGATCGCCTCGGCGCGGACTCTCACCTCGCCGGGCTTGCACACCGGCATCGGCAGCTCGACCAGTTCCAGCGCCTCCGGACCGCCGGGGTTTCTGACTTGCACGGCGCGCATGAGGCTTTGCATCTCAGCGTTGGCCGTCGTGCACGGTCACGGTTTCCTTGCTCAGGCCGCCCAGCCGGGCATGCACCCGGCCACCCGTGCCCATCACCAGCGCGAACAGGATCTCGTTGGGCCGCGGCGCATCCTGGATGCCGACTTCCATGCTGTTGTAGTGGCTGCGCACATAGGCCGCGTGGATGTAGTGCAGCGGCACCATCAGCCGGTAGCCGGTGGCGGCCACCGCCTTGGCCGAGGGCACGATCGCCTTCGGCTCGCCCAGCACCGAGCGCATGGCCCAGCCACCCGCCTCATGCCACACGGCGCCATGCTCCAGCTCGCCGTTGACACCCACGATGGCGGCCTTGCTGTAGACCTCCACCTTGTCGCGGCCCAGCACCTCGACCAGCTCCGTCGCCAGCGAAGTCCCCAGCGTGCGGAGCTCGGCCATGAAGGGCATCAGGTCGGGCTCATAGCGCCCGGCGTAGGGGTTGCGGATCACCGCGCAGGCCGCGGCCAGTTTCAGCGGCTCGTCGACCGGCGGGCCGCCCTCGTGATGGATGGTCTCGATGGTGAGACTGCGCTTGCGGATTTCGATCAGGGACATACGAACCTCACTGCTTGGGAATCTGTGCTTCGTTGACGACGGCGGTCCATTTCTTGAGTTCGGAACTCACCATCGCCGTCATTTCTTCCGGCGTGCTTGCGCGCGCCTCGCCGCCCATGTCTTCCAGGCGCGCGCGAACGCCCGGGACCTGCAGCGCCTTGAGGGTCTCGGCGCGCAGGCGCTCGACCACCGGGCGCGGCGTGCCGGCGGGCGCCATGAAGCCGGCCCACGAGCGCACGTCGTAGCCGGCGACGCCCTGCTCCGCCGCCGTGGGCAGCTCCGGCATCGCGGCCCAGCGCTGCGCACCGGTGGTCGCCAGCGCCCTCAGCTTGCCGGCTTTGATATTGGCCATCACGGCCGTCGGCGGCGCGACGATGAGCGGCACTTCACCGCCGAGCAGCGCGGTCACCGAGGCGGCGTCGCCGCGGTAGGGCACGTGCAGCAGCTCGACCTTCGCGCTCTTGACCAGCAGCTCCCCCGCCAGGTGGTGCGTCGAGCCGATGCCGGCAGAGCCGTACGACAGGCTGCGCGCGTCGGCACGCGCGGCGGCGAGCAGCTCCGTGAGGCTGCGATACGGCGAATCGGCGCGCACCACCAGCAGGAAGGGAAAGTAGGTGATGGTGGAGATCATCTGGAAATCGGACACGGTCTGGTAGCCCAGCTTGCCGTAGAGTGCCCCCGCCACCGCATGTCCGCCGGTGGCCAGCAGCAGCGTGTAGCCATCGGGCTTGGCGCGCGCGACGGTGGCCGCCGCGATGGTGCCGCCGGCCCCTGTCTGCGCGTCCACGACGAAGGGCTGGCCCAGGCCCTTGCTCATCTCCGTGCTGACCACGCGGGCGATGGTGTCGGCATTGCCGCCGGCTGCGAAGCCCTGGACGATCTTGATCGGCCGATCCGGGAAGTCCTGCGAGTGAACCGTGAAAGGTGCCGCGCAGGCCAAGGCAAGGCCCGCGCCGACCAGCTGTCTGCGCCGCATGGGTGTGTCTCCGTCTTGTTGTGGGGTCGCTGCCGTGCTTGGCGGTAGCAGTGGTCGGACGCCGCGCGTCAGTCTTGGTCGACGATCGGGTTGCGCAGCACGCCGATGCCCTCGATCTCGACCTCGCAGACGTCGCCGGCCTTCATGAAGCGCGGCGGCTTCTTGCTCCAGCCGACGCCGGCCGGCGTGCCGGTCGCGATCACGTCGCCGGGCGTGAGGGTGAAGATCGTCGAGGCGTAGTTGATCAGCCTCGGGATGCTGAAGATCATGTGCCCCGTGTGGCTGGACTGCACCACCTCGCCGTTGAGCCGCGTCTCGAGCTTGAGCTGGCGGCCGGGCTCGATCTCGTCCGCGGTCACCATCCAGGGGCCGAAGCCGCCGGTGGATTCGAAGTTCTTGCCCGAGGCGATCTGCTTGGCGTGGAACTGCCATTCGCGAACGCTGCCGTCGTTGTAGCAGGCATAGCCGGCCACATGGTCGAAGGCGTCCGCTTCGGCGATGTCGCGCCCACCCTTGCCGATGATGACCGCGAGCTCGCCTTCCCAATCGAGCGACTCCGACACCCGCGGCCGCACGATGGGCTCGTTGTGCGCGCACTGCGATCGCCACACGCGCAGGAAGATGGGCGGCTGCTCGGAGAGTTCGCGCTGCATGCCCGCGGCCAGCACCTCTTGGTGATGGTCCATGTAGTTGCGCACGGCGCAGATGATCTTCTCGGAGCGCGGGATCACCGGCAGGAAGCGGATGTCGGCCAGCTTCGCGGCCGGGGCCAGGCCCTCGACATGCTGCGAGGCCTGCGTGTATTCGCCCGAGGCGATGTAGTCGGCGAGGCTCGCATGCTGCGGCATCGCCCGGCCCAGGTCGACGACGCTGTCGCCGACGACGGCGCCCCAGGTTTCGCGGCCTTGCAGAACAAAGGACAAAAGCTTCATAGGAACTCCAAGAAGAAGAGAGGAAAAAAAGAGAGGTGGAACGGCGCGCTCAGGCCGCGGCCGGCGCCTTCGCCTGGAACTGCGCCTGCCATTGCGCCAGCGGCATGAAGCTGGGGTCGCGGCGGCAGATCGCTTCGGTCTCGCTCATCAGCGTCTCGTCGTCCTTGGACAGGTCCAGCGGATCGCCATGCGGCTGCGAGACGTAGAACGGCGTGTCGATGTAGATCTCGACCGTGTTGCCTTCGGGATCGAGCATGTACACCGACAGCGCATTGCCGTGGTTGAGGCCGCGGATCTGGGTCGCGCCCCGCGCTTCGGCACGCGCAGAGATGTCGCGCAGATGCTGGATGCTCGGCACCACGAAGGAGATCTGCATCACGGTGCTGAAGGTCGCTTCCGCGGGGCGGCCGGAGGCGAGCACCAGCTGGTGGTGCTGGTCGGGGCTGGCACTGGTGAAGACCAGCTCGTTCTTGAACGTCCTGCCTACGCCGCGATCCGTGATCGTGAGCTCGAAGGTCTCGGTATAGAAGGCCACCATCCGTTCCAGGTCGGTAACGAAGATGCCGAAATGCGAGGGCGTGGGCCGGCTGACCTTGAGCATCCTAGGCCTCGGCTTCCGCCGCCTTCAGGGCGGCCTGCACGTTGCGTTGCGTGCTGAGGATGTGTTCCTCCAGCATCGCGCAGGCGGTGTCGGCGTCGCGCCGCAGGGTCGCGTCCATGATCTTGCGGTGCTCGTTCGACTTGCGGCGCGCCGTCTTGCGAAAGCGCGCGGAGAAGCGCCTGTAGCGCTCGGCCTGGTCGAACAGGCTGGCGCTCCAGCTGAGCTGGCGCTCCGAGGGGCAGGCGGCGACCAGCGCGAGATGGAAGGCGCGGTGCAGCTCGCTCCATGCGTCGTCGAGCACCACCGGGCCATCGCCGAGGCGCGACTCCACCTTCTCCAGGCGGTGGAAGGCGGCCAGGATGCTGGCTTCCCACGCATCGTCGCCGTGCGCGATCGCTTCGCGCAGCGCCGGCACGTCCAGCATCACGCGCATGCGGGTGATGTCGGCCAGGTCCTCGGCGGATATCGCCGCGACGCGGAAGCCCCGGCGCTCGTCGGCGCGCACCAGGCCCTCCTGCGCGAGGCGGCTGAGCGCTTCGCGCAAGGGGCTGCTCGAGAAGCCGTAGACGGTCTGCAGCTCGTCGAGCTTGAGCTTGGCGCCCGCGGCGAAGGTTCCCGTAAGCACGTCCTGGCGCAAGCGCCCGAAGGCCTGTTCGACGAGGGTGGGGGTGTAGTCCATGGATTCGTTTTTGTGCATGGCGGCGATGTTATGCATAGATCACTCCTTGCGCCGCGTGCCGATCAGCACGAAGAGCATCGTCGCCGGCCGGTCGCCGGGATTGCGCCACGCATGCCGGTTGCCGTGCTGCACGACCACGTCGTGCCGGCGCAGCGGCACCTGCACGCCGTCGTCGAGTTCCAGCGTGATCTCGCCTTCCAGCACCACGTCGTAGTCGATGCTGTCGGTGGTGTGCATGCCGGGATGCTCGGGCTCGAAGGTTTCGGCCAGGCCCGGCACGCGCGCCGCGAACTCGGCGCCGAAGGCCGCCGCATCGAAGTCCGCGCGCATCATGACCGCGTCGGGCGGAAAGGTGACGAACATCAGCCGCGTCCCGCCCTCCGCAGGAACGAAGCCGACCTGCGGACTGCGATCGGCGGCAACGCCCAGGCCCACCGTGTCGCCCGCCTCGGTGGACCACAGCAGTGCCGCCGCAAAGCCTGGAACCGAATCGAACTCGAAGCTGCGCGGCGCCGCCGCGTCCGAGAACAGCTGGGACTTGCCGCCGGCGCCGGTGCCGGCCACTACGCGTCTGATCTTCATGGTGCGCCGCCGTTCAGGGGTTGATGACGAAGTTGCTGAAGCCGCCGTTGCGCGTCGCGATGCCCGAGATCGCCTCGTTGATGCGGTCCAGCGGATAGCAGACATGCTCGAACACCGAGAGGTCGAGCGTTCCGGCTTCGGCCATGTCGGCCATGTCCTGGCCTTCGCCGGCCGTGAACCAGGCCGAACCCTCGATGCTCTGCTGCTCGTCCATCATGGTGTGCAGGTCCATGCCCACCATGCCCGCGATGGCACCGATGTTGAAGGCGCGACCGCCCCGCTTGAGCGCGCGAATGCCCTGCTGCAGGGTCTCGTGTGGCGCGCCCGGGCCCAGCGCGTCGATGAAGGTGTCCACGCCCAGGCCGTCGGTGCGCGCCTTGGCCCACGTGTCGATGGCCTCGCCGTCGGCGTTCGAGAAGACCTCGATGCGGTCCGGCGCCAGCGCCTTCACGCGCTCGAGCAGTTCCTTGTTGCGGCCGGTGCCGAGGATGCGCGTGGCGCCCATCGCCAGGCCGAACAGCGCGCCGCCGATGCCCAGCGTGCCGCTGATGCCGTTGATCAGCACGCTGCGGCCGGGCCCCACCTTCGCCTTGCGCATCGCCGAGTACATGGTGCCCAGGTAGCCGAAGCGCGCGGCCTGGTTGAAGCTCACGTTGTCGGGCAGCTTCACCAGCGCGTACTGGGGCGCGATCATGTACTCGCACAGGCCGCCATAGGGATAGTTCTTGTAGAGCTTGAGCGAGTTCTGCGAAAAGCCGAAGTAGCCGCTGAAGGCGTAGTGCGTGCAGTTGATCAGGTCGCCGTTGCGGCAGGCGCGGCAGCCGCCGCAGTACAGGCTCGGGTTCACGTACACGCGGTCGCCCGGCTTCCAGGTATGGACGTGGGAGCCGACGGCCGTCACCTCGCCGGCAGGATCCAGCCCGAACACGGCGGGCAGCGGCGGCAGCGGCAGCTCGGGGAACCAGGTGGTCCAGTTCGCCAGGATGTTGCCCAAGTTCGGCACGATGCCGCAGGCATGCACCCTCACCTGCACGTCGTTGGCGGCGGGCTGTGGAATGGGCAGTTGCTCGATCTCCATCGGTGCGCCGACCTTGTGAAGTCGGGCGGCTTTCATCATCGACATTGGCGTCTCCTTGTTGAATGCACAAATCTGGTTTTGTGCATTTTTCTGCGTCGCGATGACGAATGCCATCCGGGAGAACCCTCGGTGCATAATATCTATTTTTATGCACAATTTTGTCTTCCTGCATTTGGAGACAACGAGTGAATCAATCCTTCGGCGAGCCCGTCGATGTCGCCGTCATCGGCTTCGGCCCGGTCGGCGCATCGCTGGCCGCGCTGCTCGGCCGGCGTGGCCGGCGCGTGGCCGTCTTCGACAAGTCCGATCAGATCTATCCGCTGCCGCGCGCCTTCGCGCTGGACCACGAGGCGCTGCGCACCTTCCAGGAGATCGGCATCGCGGGCGCGCTGGCGCCCCACATGACGCCCTATCGCCCCACGATTTATCAGGGCGCGGATGGCAAGCCGATCCAGCATTTCGACATGGGCCCCTCGCCCTACCCCTTGGCCTGGGCGCCTTCGTACACCTTCAACCAGCCGGCGCTCGAAGCCTCCTTGCGCCGCGCCGTGGGCGAGATGCCGTCGGTGTCGGTCCACCTGGGCCATGAAGTCACGTCGGTGCAGGAAGAAGGCGGGTACGCGATGCTGTCCGCGCGGGCGCCGGACGGCACGCCGGCACAGCTGCGGGCGCGCTACGTGGTCGCCTGCGACGGCGGCACCAGCCCCATGCGCAAGCAGCTCGGCCTCGGCCTGAAGAGCCTGGAGTTCGACGAGCCCTGGATCGTGGTCGACATGCACGTCAACGAGGACACGCTCGATCGCCTGCCGGCCACCAACATCCAGTACTGCGACCCGGCTCGCCCCTGCACCTACGTGGTGGGGCCGGGCACGCACCGGCGCTGGGAATTCCTGCTGCTGCCGCACGAGGCGGGGCAGCGCGAGATGCCGCACGACGCGATCTGGACCCTGCTCTCGCCCTGGCTCGCGCCGCACGAGGCGCGCATCTGGCGGGCCGCGACCTACCGCTTCCACGCGGTCGTCCTCGAGCAGTGGCGGCAGGGACGCGTGCTGCTGGCCGGCGACGCGGCGCACCAGATGCCGCCCTTCCTGGCGCAGGGCATGTGCCAAGGCCTGCGCGACGCCGTCAACCTGGCGTGGAAGCTCGACTGGGTGCTGCAGGGCGATGCGCCTGACACGCTGCTGGACAGCTACGGCACGGAGCGCGGCCCGCAGGTCGAGGAAACCACCCGGACGGTCAAGCGCCTGGGCCAGATCATCTGCGAGCGCGACGCCGAACGCGCCGCCCAGCGCGATCGCGGCCTGCGCGAGCAGCAAGGCGGCCAGGTCAGGATGCAGTTGCGCCAGAGCCTTCTGCCCGGCGTGCGCCACGGCCTGATCGACGGCGAACACGGCGCCGCAGGCACGCCTTTCCCTCAGGCGGTGGGACGGCTCGGCCCGCAGGGCGCCGCGCAGATGATGGACGACCTGCTGCCCCGCGGCTTCCTGCTGTTCCTGCGCGATGCGCCTTCCCACGAACAGTTCGACCGCCTGGCCGCCGGTCTCCGGGCCCTGCATGCGAAAGCGGTCTGCCTGTGCGATGCCGACGATGTCGAGGGCCTGGTTGGCCTCGCAGAGGCCGATGGCGTCATCGCGCGTTGGTTCGAAACGCAGGACTGCGGCGCGGCGCTCGTGCGCCCGGACCACATCGTCTACGGCGTCGCCGCCGATCTCGACGGCGCGCAGGCGCTGCTCGAACGCGCCCGCATCGCGCTAGCAATCGCTTCGACCGCCACCCACGCCTTGATGCTGGATTGACCATGACCCAGAACCCACTCACGCCCTCCGATACCGCGTCGCTGCTGCTGGATCTCGAAACCCAGCGCTGCGAGGCGATGAAGCGAGCCGACTTCGCACGGCTGCGCGAGATCCTTCATCCTGGACTCACGCACGTCCACGCCAAGGGCCAGACCGACAGCTACGAAAGCTATTTCCGCGCCGGCGGCACGCACGTCGACTACCGGCAGATCGACCGGTCGGAGCTCAAGGTCCAGGTGCTGGGCAGCACCGCCCTGATGACGGGCCGCCAACTGCTGGTCGCTGTGCGCAAGGATGGCAGCGGTACCGTGCGCATCGACTCGCGCGTGATGCAGGTCTGGGTCCAGGAGGACGGCCAGTGGCGGCAGCTGGCATTCCAGACCACGCCGCTCGAGATGAGCATCACACAAGAAACGTGATCGCCGTCGGCCGCCCTATCGCGCTTCCTTGGGCCGGCTGAGCCAGTCCGCGAAGGTGGTCTTGCCGAGGCGCGGGCTCTTGCCCGGGGTGAGCGATCGATCGTCCAGCGCCGTGCCGAAGTAGAGCGCGGCGGGATCGGTGACCACCTTGCGAGCGTCTCCGGTGGCGCTCAGGAACTGGCCGACGAATTTGTCCAGGCCCAACGGCGCAGGCCCGGCGATCTCGAGCATGCCGTTGATCGGCGCTTCGAGCGCAACCTCCGACAGCGCCTCTGCAACGTCCTCCGCCGCCATGGGCTGCACGAGCGCCGGCGAGAGCCGGACCGTCTCTCCTTCGGCGCTCGTGTGGGCGATGCTTCCGGCGAACTCGAAGAACTGCGTCGCACGCACGATGGTGTAGGGGACAGGCGACGCCTTGATCAGGTTCTCTTGCGCCATCTTGGCGCGGAAGTAGCCGCTTTCAAGCAGCCGTTCGGTGCCCACGACCGACAGCGCAACGTGGTGGCCGACGCCGGCCGCCTCTTCCGCAGCAAGGAGGTTGCGGCCCGAGGTCTCGAAGAAGTTCAGGACCGCGGCGTCCTCGAACGAGGGCGAGTTCGCCACATCCACGACAACTTGCGCGCCTGCCAGGGCCTGGGCCAAGCCCTCTCCGGTCAGGGTATTGACGCCTTCCGAGGGCGAGGCGGCGACTGCCTCGTGGCCTCGCTCGCGCAGCTTTTTCACCAGCTTTGTTCCGATGAGCCCGCTGCCGCCGATGACTGCGATTTTCATGATGAAGTCCTTTCCGTTCATCTTGTCTGTCAACCCACTGGACGGTCGCCCCATGCGGCCGTCCATGTTTATAAGACGTCTCGCAGCGCGGGTTTGTGACACTCGCAGTCGTATGCGTTCTTCATGCGGGCAGATCGTAGGCGCCTCGGCGCCGCGCGCGCAGGCTTAGGGCGCGAGCCGGATATTGGCGTCCTTGATGATCTTGGCGTAGATGGCGGCATCCGTGCGCACGAGCTTCTGGAACTCTTCCGGCTTGCCACCGCCCACCTGCAGGCCCAGCGCCTCGATCTTGGCCGTGACCTCCGGCAGGCGCAGGATGCGGTCGATCTCGTCCGAGAGCTTGTGCACCACCGGCGCCGGCGTCGCGGCCGGCAGGAACACGCCGAACCAGCCGTAGGGATCGAAGGAGTGGTAGCCCAGCTCGGCGAAGGTGGGCACCTCCGGCAGCCCGGGCATGCGCTGCGTGCCGGTCACTGCCAGCGGGCGCATGGATTTGAGGTGCGGCCGGGCGCTGGCGCTGTCGATGAAGGCCGAGGCCAGCTGGCCGCCGACCAGGTTGGTCGCCAGCGGTGCGGCGCCCTGGAAGGGCACGTGCACCAGGTCGATGCCGGCCTGCATGTTCAGGAGCGCACCCTGGATATGCGAGGAGGTGCCGGCGCCGTAGCTGCCGAAGTTGTACTTGCCGGGGCTGGCCTTCACCATCGCGATGAAGTCCTTCAGGTTCTTGGCGGGCGAGTCCAGCGGCACGGCCAGCATGCTCGGGCTGCGCGCGATCATGGTGACGGGCGCCAGGTCCTTCAGCGGATCGTAGGGGAGCTTCTCCATCAGCATCGGCTGCTGGATCAGCGCGGTGATGGCGATGAGCAGGGTGTGGCCGTCGGCCGGCGCCTTGGCGACAAAAGCGTTGCCGATGGTGCCGCCGGCGCCGGGCCGGTTCTCCACCAGCGTGGGCTGTCCCCATGCTTCCTGCAGCTTCTGCCCGATGGTGCGCGCCAGCGTGTCGGTGGCGCCGCCGGCGGGGTACGGCACGATCAGCTTCAGCGGCTGGCTCGGATAGGCCGTTTGCGCCACGGCCGGCGCGGCCAGCAGCGCGGCCAGGCCGGCGGCAATGCAGAGTCTTCGCATCTTCGATGTCTTCATGGTCTTGTCTCCTCGGGTGGGTGGGGAAAAACTCAACGCATCGCTTCGCGCACCAGGTTGCGGGCGATGACGATCTGCTGGATCTGCGTCGTGCCTTCGTACAGGCGGAACAGGCGCACATCGCGGTAGAAGCGCTCGATGCCGTAGTCGGCGATGTAGCCGGCGCCGCCGAAGATCTGCACCGCGCGGTCCGCGACGCGGCCGCACATCTCGGAGGCGAACAGCTTGCAGCAGGAGGCCTCGGTCGAGACGTTGCGGCCCTCGTCGCGCCGGCGCGCCGCATCGATCACCATGCAGCGCGCGGCGTAAATCTCGGCCTGGCTGTCGGCCAGCATCGCCTGCACCAACTGGAACTCGGCAATGGGCTGGCCGAACTGCTTGCGCTCGATGGCGTAGTTCAGCGCGTCGCGCAGCATGCGCTCGGCCACGCCGACGCAGATGGCGGCGATGTGGATGCGGCCCTTCTCCAGCACCTTCATCGCGGTCTTGAAGCCCTGGCCTTCGCGGCCGCCGATCAGCTGCCCGGCAGGCACCTTGCAGTTCTCGAAGATGACGTCGGCCGTGTGGGCGCCGCGCTGGCCCATCTTGCGGTCCTTGCGGCCGATGCTGATGCCCGGTGTGTTCGCCTCCACGATGAAGGCCGAGACGCCGCCCGCGCCCTTGTCTTGCGGATCGGTGCGCGCCATCAGCGTGAAGATGCCGGCATGCGGCGCGTTGGTGATGAAGCGCTTGGTGCCGTTGACGATGTAGTGGTCGCCCTCGCGGATGGCCGTGGTGCGCAGCGAGGCCGCGTCGGAGCCGGCATCGGGCTCGGTCAGCGCGAAGGAGGCGATCAGCTCGCCGGTCGCGAGCAGCGGCAGGTACTTCTTCTTCTGCGCCTCGGTGCCGTCCAACAGAATGCCCTGCGAGCCGATGCCCACCGTGGTGCCGAAGAGCGAACGGAAGCAGGGCGAGGTCTGGCCCATGGCCAGCATCACCATCACCTCCTCTTCCATCGTCACGCCGAGGCCGCCGAACTCCTCGGGCACGGTCAGGCCGAACAGGCCGAGCGCCTTCATCTCGCGCACGATGTCGTCGGGGATCTCGTCGGTCTCGGCCACCTGCGCTTCGGCCGGCACCAGCCGTTCGCGCACGAAGCGCTCGACGGCGTCGAGCAGGGCTTGCAGGGTTTGCGGGTCGCGAATCATGGTCGGTTCCTCAGAGCGCTTCGGCCGTGCCGAGAACGGCGGTGGCCTGGCTGGACAACATGCCGCCGTTGCCATGGGCGATGGCGGTGTGCGCGTTCTTCACCTGGCGCTCGCCGCATTCGCCGCGCAGCTGCCGCACGGCTTCGATCAGCGCGAAGATGCCGTACATGCCGGGGTGCACGCAGGACAGGCCGCCGCCGTTGGTGTTGACCGGCAGGCGGCCGCCCGGCGCGATGGCGCCGCCGGCAACGAAGCGGCCGCCCTCGCCCTTGGGACAGAAGCCCAGGTCTTCCAGGAACAGCAGCGTGTTGATGGTGAAGGCGTCGTAGAGCTGCACGACGTCGATGTTCTTGGGCGCGAGCCCCGCCATCGCGAAGGCCTCGCGGCCCGACTGGCTGGCCGCGGTGACGGTGAGATCCGCCATCGAGGAGATCTGCCGGTTCCACACCGCGGTCGCATTGCCCAGCACGTAGACCGGCTTCTTCGACAGGTCGCGCGCGCGCTCGGCGCTCACCAGCACGCAGGCGCCGCCGCCGTCGGTGACCAGGCAGCAGTCGCGCACGGTCAGCGGATCCGACACCATGCGGGCGCCCAGCACCTCCTCGCGCGTGAGCGGCTCGCGCATGAAGGCCTCGGGGTTGAGCCGGGCCCACGCACGCGCCGCCACGGCCACGTCGGCGAGCTGCTCGCGCGTGGTGCCGAACTCGTGCATGTGGCGCGAGGCGGCCAGCGCATAGGCCGACACCGGCAGCATCGGCTCGTAGGGATGCTCGTAGGGCTGCGGGTCGAGGAAGCGGCGTGCCGCCACGATCTCGCGCCGGCCGAAGGCGGCGCTGCGCTGGGCGCTGCCATAGCAGATGAGCACTGCGCTGCACTGGCCGGAGCGGATCGCCTGCATCGCAGGCAGCAGGTGCGCGATGAAGCTGCTGCCGCCCAGCATGGTGCCGTCGATGTAGCGCGGGTTGAGGCCGAGGTATTCGACCACCGGCAGGGCCCACATCGCGGCCGACGCGCTCGCGGTGCACAGGCCGTCGATATCGCTCATTGCGAGACCCGCATCCGCCACGGCCGCGCGTGCCGAGCGCGCCAGCAGTTCCATGTCGGTGAAGCCGGGCGTCTCGCCGCAGCCGAAGGTGGCGACGCCGGCGATCGCGGCGCTGCCGCGCAGGGCTTTGAGTCCGACGCTCATGCAGCGGCTCCTTCGACGACGTCGAACAGCACCAGCCCGCGGCCGTCCTTCACCTGCACCCGCGCCCTGACGCGCTGGCCGATGCGCACCGCTTCGGGCGCAAGGTTGTCCACGCGGCTCATGAGCCGCACGCCTTCGTCGAGATCGATCAGGCTGACGTTGAGGTCGCCTCCATCCGCGGGTTTGCGCCGCACGGTGGTGACGGCATGCACGGTGCCGAGGCCGCTGGGCATCTTCCATTCCAGCGCCGCGCTGCCGCAGTGCGGGCAGCTCGCGCGCGGGTAGTACACATGGCGGCTGCACTCGCTGCAGCGCTGCACGAGGAAGCGGCCGGCGTCCAGTTCGCCCTGGTGGAAGGCCTGCACGCTGCCGGCGCCTTCTTCGATGGTCGGTGTCGTCATGCGCGTCCTCAGATCGGGTCCCAGCTGAACACGTCGGCCGAACGCTCCAGCTCGTAGAAGCTCGCCTTCAGCGCCGGCAACGCCTGGCTGGCCACCGTCTGCGGGGTCCAGCCCTCGCTGCGGTGCACCGAGCGCACCGGCCGCGGCTGGCTCATGAGGAAGATCTCGTTGTTGCGAACGGCGAAGATCTGGCCGTTGACATCCTTGGCGGCGTCGCTGGCCAGGCAGACGGCCAGCGGCGCGATCTTGGCGGGCGTCATCTGCTTCAGGCGATCGACGCGCGCCTGCTCCTCGGGCGTCTCGGTCGGGATGGAGCCGATCATCCGGCTCCAGGCAAAGGGCGAGATGCAGTTGGAGCGCACATGGAACTTCTGCATGTCGAGCGCGATGGACTTCGACAGCGCGGCAATGCCGAGCTTCGCCGCGCTGTAGTTGGCCTGGCCGAAGTTGCCGACCAACCCGGAGGTGGAGGTCATGTGCACGTAGCAGCCGCTCTCCTGCTCCTTGAAGTGCGTGGCCGCAGCCCGGCTCACATAGAAGCTGCCGTACAGGTGCACCTTGATGACCGCATCCCACTCTTCCGCGCTCATCTTGTGGAAGAAGCGGTCGCGCAGGATGCCGGCGTTGTTGACGACGACATCGATGCGGCCGAAGGCCTCCACCGCCGTGCCGACGATGCGTGCCGCGGCGGCCGGCTCCGACACGCTGTCGGTGTTGGCCACCGCCTGGCCGCCGAAGGCCCTGATCTCGTTGACCACGGCTTGCGCCGGGCCCGCGTCCTGGCCCTCGCCGCCCACCGAGGCGCCGATGTCGTTGACCACCACCCGGGCGCCTTCGCGTGCCATGGCCAGCGCGATGTCGCGGCCGATGCCGCCGCCGGCACCGGTGACCACGACGACCTTGTTCTCCACCATCCTGTTCATGCGTTTCACTCCTTGTCCGTGCGCGCCGGCCACTGGAAGGCCGGCGGCTCCTTGTCGAAAAACCGCTGCAGGGCCTTACGATGCAGCGTGGTCTGGAAGCACAGCGCCTGGCCGTCGGCCTCGGCCTCGAAGGCGGCTTCCATGGCGCCCGCGTCGAGCGCGATGCGCTTGACCAGGCCCACGGCCAGCGGCGAGGCGCCGGCAAAGCTGTCCGCCAGGGCCAGCGCCCGCGGCAGCAGCGCGGCCTGCTCGTGCTGCTCCATGGCGATGCCGAGCGCCAGCGCCTCCCGCGCGTCCACCTCCCTGGCCGAGAGGAACAGCTCGCGGGCGCGCTGCGCGCCGACGATGCGCGGCAGCGTGTAGGTGGCGCCGCAGTCCGGGATGACCCCGACCCGCATGAAGACCATGCAGAAGCGGGCACGCGGCGTCACCAGCACGAAGTCCGCCGCCAGCGCCAGGCTGAAGCCGGCACCGTAGGCCGCACCGTCCACCGCGGCGATGACGGGGCGGTCCAGGGACAGCAGCTCGCGGAAGATCGCGTGCGCGCCGTGCATGCGGGCTCGCAAGCCGTCGCTTTCGAGCGCGCCGGCGGCGGCGATGCCGCGCAGGTCGCCGCCCGCGCAGAAGGCGCCGTTGGCGCCGGTGATCACCACGGCGCGGATGCCGCTGTCCGCCTTGACCCGCGCGATGGCGGCCGCCAGGCCCTCCTTCAGGTCGGGGGTGAGCGAGTTGCGGGTGGCGGCGTCGTCGAGGGTCACCACGGCCGTGGTGCCGCGGCGTTCGTAGCGAACGGGGTTGTCGCTCATTCGGATTCCTTCCTTGCCGCGGCGCGATGCTGCTGCTGCAGCTCGCGCCAGAGGATCTTGCCGGTGCCCGACTTGGGCAAGGCGTCCACGAATTCCACGAGACGGGGCGCCTTGTAGACCGCCATGCGGCCGCGTGCCCAATCGACGATGTCCTGCTCGGTCACCTCGCCGCGGAAGGCGGGCTTGAGCGAGACGATCGCCTTCACTGCCTCGCCCTGCCTGGCGTCGGGCACGCCGATGATGCAGGCCTCGTGGATCGCCGGGTGCTCGTACATCATGTTCTCCACCTCGGCCGGCCAGACCTTGTAGCCCGAGGTGTTGATCATCCGTTTGAGGCGGTCGCGCATGAAGAAGTAGCCTTCCTCGTCCATGTAGGCCAGGTCGCCGGTACGGAAGAAGCGCTTGCCCTCCAGCTCGAAGAAGGCTTCGCGGTCGGCCTGCGGGTTGCGCCAGTAGCCGACGGTGTTCTGCGGCGCGTGGGTGACCAGCTCGCCCAGCTCGCCCTGCGGAAGTTCCTTCAGCGTCTCCGGGTCCACGATGCGGGTGTCCACCCCCTGCGCCGGGATGCCCAGGCACTGGCGCTTGCCGCGCGCGAGCGGGTTGGCCTGCAGGAAGGAGGCCGTCTCGGTCAGGCCGTAGCCCTCGTTGTAGGTGATGCCGTGGCGCTGCTGCATCATCGTCGCCACCGCTTCCGGCATCGCCGCAGCGCCGCCGGAGAGCAGGGTCAGGCTGGAGATGTCGCGCTGCGCCACCTCGGGATTCGAGAAGAAGTCCAGGATCATCGCCGGCGGGGCCGTCCACGCGCTGACGCGGTGGCGCTCGATCAGCCGGGCGGCCAGGGCCGGATTCCAGCGTGGGAGCATCACCGAGGTGCCGCCCAGGAAGATCGGCATGTTCATGCCGTTCTGCAGGCCGAGCATGTGGAACAGCGGTGCGACCGCGAGCACCACCGTCTCGCAATGCAGGCCCTTCCAGACGTGCGAGGCGGCCAGCGAGGCGATCACCGTTCGGTGGGTGTGCATGCAGCCCTTGGGATGGCCGGTGGTGCCCGAGGTGTAGGGAAGGATGGCGAGGTCCGCGGGGCGCACACCCGGGTCGGCGCCATCGCCGGCGGCGGGCACGCAAGCCCAGCCTTCGCAATCCGGGCGCGAGATCGGACGCAGCGGAGCAAGCACCCAGTCCGGGATCTCGTCGGGGGTGTCCCCCACGGCCTCGGCGTACGCGTGCACGACAATCCGGTCGAACAAGCCCGGCTCGAAGTGCTCCAGCAGCTCCTGCGCCACGAACGCGATGCGCGCGCCGCTGTTCTCGGCGTAGTAGCGGACCTCCCGGGCCTTGCTCATGGGATTCACGGGCACCACGACGCCGCCCGCGCGCAGGATTGCGTAGCAGGCGACCACGAACTGCGGGCAGTTCTGGCTGGCCACCAGCACGCGGTCGCCGCGCTGCAGCTTGAGCGTGTCGCGCAGCCACGCTGCCATCGCAGCCACGCGCTGCTGGAGCTCGGCATAGCGGATGACGCTGCCGCAGTAGACGATCGCGGCCTTCTCCGGATACCGCCGCGCCGCGACCTCGAGGTACTCCGGCAGCGTCGCCTGCGGCACGACCAGCTCGCGCGCGACGCCCTTCGGCCAGAAGCGGAAGTGCGGACCTTCGCCCTGGGCCATCATTGCTTCTCCATGGCCCGGGCGATGATCTCCTTCATCACCTCGTTGGCGCCGCCATAGATGCGGCCGACGCGCACGTCGGCATAGAGCCGCGCGATAGCGTATTCGTTCATGAAGCCGTAGCCGCCGTGCAGCTGCAGGCATTCGTCGACGATGCGGCAGCAGGCGTCGGTGGTCCACCACTTGGCCATCGCTGCGGTCGGCACGTCCAAGTCGTTGCGCATCAAGCGGGCGATGCAGTCGTCGACGAAGGCGCGCGCCACCTGCGCCTGCGTCTCGCACTCGGCCAGCGTGAAGCGGGTGTTCTGCATCTTCAGCAGTGGTTCGCCGAACACCTGGCGGTCGCGCACGTATTCCAGCGTCTCGCCGATCGCGCGCTGCATGCTCGCCACCGCACCGACGGCGATCAGCATGCGCTCGCGCGGCAGCTGCGCCATCAGCTGCGGGAAGCCGCGGCCCTCCTCGGCGCCGAGCAGATTCTCGGCGGGCACGCGCACGTCGTCGAAGAAGAGCTCGGTGGTGTCCAGCGTCTTCTGGCCCATCTTGTCCAAGAGCGGCCCGCGGCGAAAGCCCGCCGTGCCTTCGGTCTCCACCATCAGCAGCGAGATGCCCTTGGCGCCACCCGCGGCATCCGTCTTCGCTGCGACGCAGACGAGGCCGGCATGCATGCCGTTGGTGATGAAGGTCTTGCTGCCGCTGATGCGCCAATGGTCGCCATCGCGCCGCGCCTGCGTCTTGATGCGCTGCAGGTCGGTGCCCGCGCCGGGCTCGGTCATCGCGATGGCGGCCACCAGTTCGCCGCTGGCCATGCGCGGCAGCCAGCGGCGCTTCTGTTCCTCGGTGCCGTAGGCCAGCAGGTAGTGGGCGACGATGCCGCTGTGCACGTTGTTGCTGAAGCTCTGCGCCATGGCGCGCATCTGCTCCTCGCAGATCACCGCCTCGTGCAGGAAGCTGCCACCGCCGCCGCCGTATTCCTCCGGGATGCTGGCGCACAGCAGCCCGGCGGCACCGGCCTTGGTCCAGATGTCGCGGTCGGCGTGGTGCTGCGCGCGCCAGCGTGTTTCGTTGGGAACGCATTCACGCTCGAAGAAGCGGCGCGCGCTGTCGCGCAGCATCTCCAGCTCCTCTGTCATCCACGGCCGGGTGGGGTTCATCACGGCCGGCCGCCTCCGCAAACCAGCACCTGCCCGCTGAGGTAGTTGGACTCCGGGATGCAGAACAGGTAGACCGCGCCGGCCGCTTCCTGCGGCGTGCCGCCGCGGCCCAGCGGGATCATGGCTTCCGCGTTCTTCAGGATCTGCGGATTGACGCCGACCTTGATCTGCCGGCCCTCGATGTCGATGCTGGCGCCGGCGCTGGCATCCGCTTCGGTCAGGCGGGTCTTGATCAGGCCGAAGGCGACGCTGTTGACGTTGACCTTGTAGCGGCCCCATTCCTTGGCCATGGCCTTGGTCAGGCCGTTGATGCCGGCCTTGGCGGCCGCGTAGTTGGCCTGTCCAGCGTTGCCGTAGACGCCGGAGGTGGAGGAAATGTTGACCACCTTGCGGAACACTTCGCGGCCTTCGTCGGCCTCGCGCTTGGCGGCATCGCGGATGAAGTTGGAGGCCGCGCGCAGGATGCGGAAGGGCGCGGTCAGGTGCACGGCGAGCATGGCTTCCCACTGCTCGTCGGTCATCTTCTGCACCACGTTGTCCCAGGTGTAGCCGGCGTTGTTGACGATGATGTCCAGGCCGCCGTAGCTGTCGACGGCGGTGCGCACGAAGCGGTCGGCAAAGCCGCTGTCCGTCACGCTGCCGGCGCAGGCGATTGCGCTGCCGCCCGCGGCCACGATGTCGGCGACGGTCTGCGCGGCCGGTTCGGCGTCGAGGTCGTTGATGACGACGCTGGCCCCTTCGCTCGCCAGCTTGAGCGCGATCTCGCGTCCGATGCCACGGCCGGAGCCGGAGACGATGGCGACTTTGCCTTCGAGTTTGCGGTTCATGTGTTGTCTCCTTGTTCCTGTGTCAGTGCCAGGCGACCAGCGCCTCGCCACTCAATTTCGTGATGCCGTCCTGGTTGGCGGTCGCGATGTGCAGCCGCACGCAGCGCCGGCCCTCGTGTTCGAACTTCTCGGCGATCCTGCCGGTGCAGCGGATGCGCTCGCCCACATGGGTGATGGCGGCGAAGCGCACATCGAGCGAACGGATCGCCGACTGCGGCACCCAGTTCGTCAACAGCCGTCCCAGCCAGGCGGCCGACAGCATGCCGTGCGCGAACACGTCCGGCATGCCGGCGGACTTAGCGAAGTCGGTGTCCACGTGGATCGGGTTGTGGTCGCCGGAAGCACCGCAGTACAGCGCCAGCGCGAGGCGGGTGATCGGTGGCAGCTCCAGCACGGGGAGCGTGTCGCCCGGTTGCAGGGTGTCCCAGGCGGGGAGGGTTGGGGTCGTCATTGCTGAAGGCCTTTGGGTTGAGTGCGGGGGCGGGCCGAGGGCGGCGGGTGGGGCGCGCTGCGGAGCGAAGTAAAGGAGGAGGCGGCCGCAGGCCGCCGGGGGACATGAGCGGAGCAGCGCGCCCCGCCGGCGTGATCCCGCCCCGGAACCCGGTCAGCCATTGCGCACCACCGTCACGCAACGCAGTTCCGCCACCAGTTCGTCGCGCTGATTGCTCACACGCGTCTTGCGCACCACGAACTCCAGCGCGCCGCCCTTCTTGTCGTAGATGTCGTCGATGCGCTGCGAGAAGCGCAGCGTGTCGCCTGCATAAGCCATCGCGTGGTAGCCGAAGCCTTGCTCTCCGTGCAACAGGCTGCGGTAGTCCATGCCCAGCAGCTCGCGGATGGCGGCCGGGTTGGGCGATTCCATCTCCAGGCAGAAGAGGAAGGTGGGCGGCACCGGCAGGCCCGGATGCCCCGCGTCGCGGGCCGCGGCTTCGTCGATGTAGACGGGATCGGTCTGGCCGGTGGCCTTGGCGAAGAAGCGCAAGCGGCCCGCTTCCACTTCCACCTTGAAAGGTGGCAGCGTGTGGCCGATGTGGCGGCGATCGATCATCACTGTCTCTGATAGAGCGTGACGACGCAGGCGCCACCGAGGCCCAGGTTGTGCTGCAGCGCGAGGCGCGCGCCTTCCACCTGGCGCTGCTCGGCCCGGCCGCGCAGTTGCCACACCAGCTCCGCGCATTGCGCGAGGCCGGTGGCGCCGAGCGGATGGCCCTTTGAGAGCAGGCCGCCGGACGGGTTGGTCACCACGCGGCCGCCGTAGGTGTTCTCGCCCTCGACGATGAAGCGCTCCGCCGTGCCCTCGGGCGTGAGGCCCAGCGCCTCATAGGTGATCAGCTCGTTGGCGGTGAAGCAGTCATGCAGTTCCACCACGTCCAGTTCCTCGGGGCCGATGCCGGCGGCTTCGTACACCTGCTTCGCCGCGGCCGCGCTCATGTCGTAGCCCACCAGCTTGCGCATGTCCTGGCTCTCGAAGGTGGATGGCGTGTCGGTGGTCATCGCCTGCGCCGCGATCACGACGCGCATGTCCAGTCCGTGCTTCTTCGCGAACTCGGCCGAGCAGACGATCGCCGCGGCCGCGCCGCAGGTGGGCGGGCAGCACTGGAAACGGGTGAGCGGATCGAACACCAGGGGCGCGGCCATCACCTCGTCCAGCGTCAGCGTCTGGCGGAACACCGCCAGCGGATTGCGGGCCGCGTGCTGGCGCGCCTTCACCGAGATGCGGCCGAAGGTGTCGCGGCGGATGCCGTGCTGCGCCATGTAGTCGCGGCCGGCGCCGCCGAAGAACTGCGCGGCGCGCGGCGCTTCGGGGACGAAACCCTGCTTCTGCGTCATCACCTCGGCGAAGCGCGCCATCGGCGAGGGCCGGTCGTCGTAGGCGCCCTTGAGCGCGCCGGGCTGCATCTGCTCGAAGCCGAGCGCGATGGCGCATTCGACCACGCCGCTTTCGACCGCCTGGCGCGCGAGGAACAGCGCGCTCGAACCGGTGGAGCAGTTGTTGTTGAGGTTGAAGACCGGGATGCCGGTGAGCCCAACGCCGTAGAGGGCCGCCTGGCCCGCGGTGGAGTCGCCGTAGACGTAGCCCACGTAGGCCTGCTGCACCAGTTGGTAGTCGACGCCGGCGTCGTCGAGTGCGAGCTTCGCGGCGCGCGCACCCATCACGGTGTACGGGTCGCTGGCGCCGGGCTTGGTGAAGGGGATCATGCCCACGCCGACCACATGGACGGGGCGCTGCATACGTGTCATGAAAACTCCTGGATGAGATGTGTGACGATGGAGAGAAGTCTCGGCCGCCGCGTGCAATTCAACAATCGCCGATCGGCCCAAAACGATTGGCCGAAACGCTCAAGCAGGGTCGCGGTAGCGGAAGGTGCCCATGGCGCGTGCCGCCACCTCGCCGCTCGCGTCGGTGACGGTGGCTTCGCAGAAGCACACCGAGCGGCCGCCGCCGGTGGCGCGCCCCTCTGCCTGCAGCCGCCCGCTGGTGGGCCGCATGAAGGCGATGTGCATGTCGACGGTGACGACCTCGCGCGCGTAAGCCATGCGCGAGAGCGCGGCATGCGCCATCGCGCTGTCGAGCAGGGTCATCAGCACGCCGCCGTGGCCGCTCGCGTGGTTGTTCAGCAGCTCGGGGCGCAGTTCCACCGACACCACGGATTCGCCGCCCTCGGCGCGTTCGACCCGCAGGCCCAGATGCTCGGAAAAGGGGACGTAGCGCTGCGGGCCGCTGCGCGGCCTGTCGCCCTCCTCACGCTGCGCGCTTGCCAGGTGCAGACTCATGCCTTCTCCCGCTTCGATGCCGCAGCCGCCGCGGTGAAGTCGCGCGGGCCGGTCAACGCGAGGCCGCCATCGACCGGAATGACCGCGCCCGTGATGTACGAGCCCCAGTCGCTGGCCAGCAGCATGGCCATGCTGCTGATGTCCTCGATGCGGCCCAGGCGCTTGAGCGGCACGCGCTGCGCCATGGCGACCATCGTCTCGTCGGTGGGCGCGAGGCGCTTCAGGCCCTCGGTGTCGGCGATCGGTCCGGGCACGATGGAGTTGATGCGGATGCCCTGCGCCCCCCACTCCAGCGCCAGCACCTGCGTCAGCATGTCCACGCCCGCCTTGGCCGCGCACACGTGGGCCTGGAAGGGCGTGGGAATAAAGGCCTGCCCGGCGGAGATCTGGATCACGCAGGCGCCGGGTTGGCGCAGATGCGCGTACGCCAGCCGGGCGACATTGAAGCTGCCCAGCAGGTCGATGTCGACCACCGTCTTGAAGGCGTTGGGCGACATGTCGAGCGCGCTCGCGAGGAAGTTGCCCGCGGCGCCCGAGACCAGCACGTCGATCGGGCCGAAACGCTCCGCCGCCTGCGCGAAGGCACGTTCCAGCGCCTCGGGCTGGCGCACGTCCGCCGGGATGCCGAGCGCCTCGGTGCCGAGGGCTTCGAGCTGCTGCGCGGCCGTCGCCACCTTGTAGTCCGAGCGGCTGAGCACCGTGATGCGCGCACCGGCGCGCGCGAAGGCCTGCGCGATGCCGAAGTTGATGCCGCTGGAGCCGCCGGCGGCGAACACGTGGCGGCCCTTGAAGTCGAAGGCGGAAAAATCCATGGCGTTCATTCCGGCTTGAAGCCGAGCTCGGTCAGCATCTTCGTATCGCGCTCGAACTGCGCCTTCGCATAAGCGGCGTAGGCCTCGCCATCGATCCATTTCGGCTGCATGTCGAACTGCTCCAGCTGACTCTGGTAGACCGGATCGGCAGCGGCCTTGCGGAAGGCAGCGGCCAGGCGGGCAGCGATCTTCGGGTCCAGGTTCTTCGGCGCGGCGAGTCCGACCGGCGAATCGATGACGAGGTCGTAGCCGAGCTCCTTCACCGTCGGCACGCCGGGATAGCGCGGGAGGCGCTCGGCGGTGAAGGTGGCCAAGAGCCGCACCTTGCCGCCCTGCACCTGCGCGCCGAAGCCGGGGTCGCCGTAGACGTCGAGGTGGCGGCCGACCACGGCGGTGAAGGCTTCGCCGCCGCCCTTGAAGGGAACCATGTTGAAGGTGGTGCCGTTCATGCGCGCGAGCCGCTCGCCGTAGATGCGGTTGATGCTGGTGGCGCCCACGGTGCCCCAGCTGATCGCGCCGGGGCGCTTCTTCGCATCGGCAAGCAGCTCGTCCAGCGTCTTCCACGGCGCGTCGTGGGCGACGACGATGCCGGTGACCATGCCGAACAGGCCGGCGAGGTACGTGAAGTCGCGCAGCGGATGCCAATTGATCTTGTGCAAGAGCGGTGCGCGGATCACGGAGTTGTGGATCACGGCCAGCGTGTAGCCGTCGGATTCGTTCATCACCGCCACCGAGCCCGGGCCGTTGATGCCGCCTGCGCCCGGCCGGTGCATCAGCACGATCGGCTGCCCGAGCTCGCGCGAAGCGGCGTCGGCCAGCGGACGGAAGATCGGGTCGAAGGAGCCGCCCGGCGGGAACGGCATCACCAGCGTGATCGGCTTGGCGGGAAACGGGTCGGCGGCGAGCGCGGGACCGGCCGCGGCTGCGGCGCCGAGCGCGAACAAGGCGCCGAGGGCCGAGCGCCTGTGCAGGGAGCGGGTGAGCATGTTCATGGTGTCTCCTTTGTGTGGGATTGGCGGTTCAGGAAGCCTGCGGCAGCGGCAGGTAGCGGAACGTTCCCTGGGCCTGCGCGACGATGCGCCCACCGGCATCGGTAATCGAGGCGCGGCACCAGGCCACGCCGGCGTCGTGCTGCACGACCTCGCCGTCGGCCGTGAGCCGGCCGCGGCCCGGTTCGAGAAAACTGGTGTTGAGGTTGAGCGTGACCGCCGTGCGGGCGAAGTCGAACAGCGACACGGCGGCGCTGGCCATGACCACGTCGAGCAGCGTGACCAGCACCCCGCCATGCACCGCGCCGACGACGTTGCCGAGCTCCGGCCGCTCGTCGATGACGACGCGCGCGCGTCCCGCTTCGGCGAACTCGCGCCGCGCGTCCAGCAGCCGCATGAAGGGCACGCGGCCGAACAGGTTGCGGCGGTCCCCGCCCACGACCGGCTTCATCCGCGCAACTGCTCGCGCAGCACGTTCTTCAGCACTTTGCCGGCGGCCGACAGCGGCAGCTCGCGCAGGAAGCTGATGCCGCGCGGGCACTTGTAGCCGGCCAGGCGCTCGCGGCACCAGGCGCGGAGTTCGTCGGCGCTGGCGCCGGCATCGCCGGCCATCACCACCGCCGCATGCACCGCCTCGCCCCAGCGCGCGTCCGGCAGGCCGATGACCGCCGCGTGCAGGACCTGCGGATGGTTGCGCAGCGCGGCCTCCACCTCGGCGCAGTACACGTTCTCGCCGCCGGTGATGATCATGTCCTTCAGGCGATCGACGATGAAGAGATGGCCGTCGGGCAGCATGCGGCCCGCATCGCCGGTGTGCAGCCAGCCGTCGCGCAAGGCGTTGGCCGTCGCCTCGGGATTGCGCCAGTAGCCCTGCATGATCATCGGCCCGCGCGCCAGCACCTCGCCCACTTCGCCACGCGGCAGCTCGCGGCCGCTCTCGTCCGCAACGATGATCTCGGCGCCGAGACCGGCGCGGCCGACGGAGTTCAGGCGGCCGAGCGCGCGCGCCTCGGGCCGGTGGTTCGCCGGCAGGTTGATGCACACGGCGCCCGCGGTTTCGGTGAGGCCATAGGCCTGGAAGAACTCGGCGTGCGGCCAGGCGGCCAGGGCGCGATCCAGCAGGTCGGGCGGCATCGGCGCGGCACCGAAGGCGATGCGATTCAGGCTGCGCACGCGCTCGGGCGCGAACGAGGGATCCTCGAGCAGCGCCTGCAGCATGGTCGGCACGACGATGATGTCGCCGATGCGGTGCTCCGCGATCGCCTCGATCACCGAAGCGGGACGGAACTGCGCCATCGTCACGCAGTGGCCGCCGGCGATCAGCTGGCCCACCAGGCGGCCGAGCCCGGCGACGTGGAACAGCGGTGCCACCAGCAGCGACACCGAGTCCGGCGCATTGTTCAACTCGGCGGCTCTCGCGATCGATGCGGTCCAGAAGTTCGCATGACTCAGCATCACGCCCTTGGACCGGCCGGTGGTCCCGCCGGTGTAGAGGATGGCGGCGAGCGCGTCGCCGCCGGTGCGCGTGTCGGCCAGCGGATCCAGCCTGGCGCCCTCTTCTTCCAGTGCGCCCAATGGCACCAGCGCAGGCCCGCCCTGGGGCGCGTGCGCCAGCAGCGTTTCGTCGACGAGCAGCAGCGAGGTTTCGCTGTCCTGCAGCGCGTGCGCCAGTTCGGGTGTGCTCCAGCGGATGTTCAGCGGGCAGGCGACGGCGCCCAGCCACCAGCAGGCGAGGATGGCGCGCACCAGCCGGTCGCTGTTGGGCGCGAGCAGCGCCACGCGGTCGCCGCGCCCGATGCCGCGCTTCGCCAGCGCGGCCGCATGCAGGGCCACGCCCTTCACCAGTTGCGCATGGGTGTGGCGGCGAGTACCAGCCTCGCCCAGGTGGGTGAGCGTGGTCTTGTCCGGGTCGCGCTGCAGCGCGCGATGCAGGCCTTGGGTGAGGTACACGATGGAGCCGCTTGCTTGATGAACGATGCGGCAAAGCTTAGGACGGGCCGCGGCCCGGACCCATGGCGAGAAGCGCCAAAGGGCTTGGCGAAACCGCTCAGCTGGAGGGAGTCACAGTTATTGAGCGAGCTGCGCACGTTCGCAAGACCGCGCGTACCCAGAGCGGTCCACGATTGGAACTAGGATGAAAGCATGAATAAGTCGGGCGCGAGCCAAGGCCATTCGGCATCGGAGCTCATCTCGAAAAGAATCGCCGAACTCGGGGACTGGCGCGGGGAAACCCTTGGCAGAATGCGCAAGCTCATCAAGGAAGCAGACCCGGACGTCGTCGAGGAGTGGAAGTGGATGGGCACTCCGATTTGGTCGCACGACGGCATCATCTGCACTGGCGAGCCCTACAAGAATGTCGTGAAGCTCACCTTCGCCAAGGGCGCGTCTCTGATGGATCCGGCCCGTCTCTTCAACTCGAGTCTCGACGGAAACGTACGCCGCGCGATCGACATCCACGAAGGAGAAGAAGTTGACGAGTCCGCCTTCAAGGCGCTCGTTGGCCAAGCGATCGCCCTCAACAGTTCTGGCAAGTCGAAACCTTCGAAGAAAGCGAAGTCCTAGGGGATTCCGCCGGTCAGATCAGCCATCACTGGTCTCTGGAAGCTTCGCGATCACCTTGATCTCGAACTGGAAGCCATAGAGCCACGTCACGCCGACGCCAGTCAGCGTCGGGTGCGGCGCGTTGCCCCAATACTCCGGCACCACCTTCCAGATCGTTTCGAACTTCGATTCGGGATCGACGATGAAGACGGTTACGTCGATCTCGTCGTCGAACGTGCAGCCTGCAGCCACGTCTGCGCGATTAGATTGATGACGTGCAGGAGCGCGACGACTGGGGGCGCTCATGATCGTGCGAAGCACGGCCGCAGAGGTACAGAAAGGGTACACAAAGGATGCAGTTGGGCTACACCCCTGGACGCATGCGCGTCGTGATGTGACGCTCTCGAAGCGATCGTGCCGATCGCTCGAACGGGGTGCTCGAAGGCGCGGCGCCGAATGCGTTTGCTTAATTGTTAAGCAGCCCAACCCCCATACGCCATACGCACCTACCAGGTGCCCGGCAACCCGCACGGTTGCTCGATTGTTCGGTGTTACTTGCTCGGCAAGAGGTCACACCGATCGGGCGCAAGGCCGCATGCAGCCTTGACCCTGAGGTGTTACCGGCTTCCTGGGGGCGTTCGTCGGTACTCACGGCTGCAGCTGCCAGCGCGGGGACTGCGGTGCATCGTGTGCGCGCTATGGCTGCTGCGCCAGTTGCTCCATGGCTGGCGCACGGTCAGGATGGCGATGCCCTGAAACTGCCCGAGCGTGAGCAAATGCCGATCGCCCGAGACGATGAGCCGGGCGCGTGCGGCCACGGCGGCGGCCAGCACGGCATCGTCGTCGGGGTCATCCTTGATGGTGGGCGCGATCTTGGCCGGGCGCACCAGGCTGGCCAGCGTGGCGTAGCCATGCACGAGCTGCTCAAGCGTTGGGTCGCTGAGCTGATGGCACAACATGCGCCTGTCACCGGCCGAGGTGATTCGTGACTTGAGCGTTGAATGCGTAGTTCGGCGACCTGGTCCAGCTCGCGCACTCGCGCCCGATCCAGCGTCGCGTCGCCAAGGCGCGGCGAACCTTGCCAGCGACGGCTTTGGTCGGCATCATCGCGAGCGCTGAAGAAGGAGCCTGCTGATGAAACCGTGGATTCGCTATGCCGCCGCTCTCGCCACCTTCGTGACCGCGGCCGCCGCCGCGCAGGCAGCGGGCCTCGTGGGCAACACGCTGCCACCGGGCCTTCCTTCGATCGAAGACACCTCGCTCGCCCGGCCGCTCATTGGCTTCGGCGCCGCCGGGCCGGTGACGCGAACGCCGGTCATCTTCATTCACGGCAACAACGACACGCCGTTCCCCACCGCCTGCAACCCCTACGGGCGCGTTCAGGCGATGGCGCAATACTTCGCCGACAACGGCTATTCCACCAGCGAACTCTGGGGCGTGGGCTACCAGGGCGACCAGTGCGACCTGGCCGCGGACCAGACACGCCGTTCGAGCATCGCCCACACCAATGCGGCCAACGTGCCCGACCTGCGCCGCTTCGTGCGCGCGGTGATGGACTTCACGGGCGCCAAGCGGGTGGACATCGTCGGGCACAGCCTGGGCGTCACGCTCGCGCGTGAATGGATGCGGCAGGACGAGGTGCAACACATGGTGCGCCGCTTCGTCGCGATCGACGGGCCCAACCACGGCATCATCAACTGCTCGCCCGACCCCGCCAACTACTGGCAGGTCCCGGCGGCGGGCGGCTTCACGCCTGCGAGCGACGTGTGCCAGGAACTGGGCTCGCCCGACTCGCCCTTCCTGCGCCTGCTCAATGGCCGCAACGGGCGCAACGAGAACGACGGGCCCACGCGCGTGCTGGTGATCCGCAACGGCGATGCCAGCTTCGTCTACTTCCCGGTGCAGGACGGCTCGGTTGCGCCGGTGCCCGCCGTGGATTCGTTCGGCAGGCCGACGGACTTCTCCAGGAGCGCCAGCCTGCGCGGCGCGCGCGAGATCGTGCTCACGGGCCAGGGCGCCTACGATCCCATCCTGCGCACCGGGCACCTCGGCATCCTGAACTCGCCGCAGACCTGGCAGGCCGCGTTCGAGTTCCTGGACGACCGCATCTCCAGGGGCAAGGACGACTGAGACGAGCTCATACTTCAAGACTCCTCGGCTGCATGAAGCTGCTTTGCTCGAGAAAAGGAAAAATGATGATGCATTCGACGTTGCGTTCGACCTCTCTTGCCGCCGTGTTGGCAATGTGCGTATCGCTCGCGCACGGTGCCGGCTTTGTGTTGACCAGTCCGAGCATCAAGCCCGGCAGCATGCTCACCGAGGCCCAGGTCTTCAACGGCTTCGGCTGCACGGGCAAGAACGTGTCGCCCGCGCTGAAGTGGAGCGGCGCGCCCAAGGACACCAAGAGCTTCGCGGTGACGGTGTACGACCCGGATGCACCCACCGGGTCGGGTTGGTGGCATTGGGTGGTCTACAACATCCCGGCGACGGCTGTCGAGTTGCCGGAAGGAGCCGGGTTGCCCGACGGTAAACAACTGCCTGCCGGAAGCGTGCAGGGACGTACCGACTTCGGGGCACCGGGATTCGGCGGTGCGTGTCCGCCGAAGGGCGACAAGCCGCACCGCTATGTCTTTACGGTCTACGCGCTGAAGACTGACAAGCTCGACATTCCACCCGACGGTACCGCGGCGCTGGTGGGCTACATGATCAACGCCAACAAGCTTGCCGCGGCCACTTTCACAGCGAAGTACGGGCGCGCGAAATAGGCGTTGGCAACTGTGCTTGCCTCCATCAGCGTTCCGGCCCGTGCACCAGGCGGTACTCGCCCGGGGCCACGCCGGTCCACTGCTTGAAGGCGCGATGGAAGGTGCTGGCTTCCGAGAAGCCCACGCGGTTGGCGATGTCCAGGAGCGGCAGCGGCGTGTGCAGCAGGTATTCGATGGCGGCATCGCGGCGCAGCTCGTCCTTGATCTGCTGGAAGCCGCGGCCCTCCTCGCGCAGCCGGCGGCGCAGCGTCTGCGGCGTCACCGCGAGCGCCTCGCCCACCTCCTCCAGCGACGGCAGCTCGTTGCCCAGCTGCTTGCGCAGCAGCCGGCGAATGCGTTCGGTGAGGCTGCTGGTGTCGCGGTACTTCACGATCAGGTTGGCGGGCGAGCCGGCGAGGAATTCGCGCAGGCTCTGCGGCGACTGCACGACCGGCAGCGCCAGCCAGCGCGCATCGAACCACAGGCCGACGTGGGGCTGGCCATAGCGGATCGGCACCTGGTAGACGCGTGAGGTGTCGGTGCTCGTCTGCTCCGCCGTGTAGTCCACTTCCAGCAGCGGGATGCGGCGCGCCACCAGCCAGGAGAAGGCGTTGAAGGCGAGCAGCATGAAGGCCTTGACCGCATAGTCCAGCCGCGCGTCGGAGGCGCACCGCAGCACGAACTGAACGTGTGCGCTGCCCTCGCGGACCGTGAGGCGCGGCACGAAGTCATGCAGGAGCAGGTGATACATGGCGAAGCCGTCGCGCAACGCATCGCCGAGCGTGGCGCAGCGCACCAGTTGGCGCATGCACTGGCCGAAGCTTCCGGGCGGCAGCGGGTGGCTCAGCAGGCCCCAGATCTCGTCGCGCAGTTCGCGCCGCAAGGCGCGGATCAGCAGCGCGTACTGGCGCTGCGAGATGCGCGCCAGCGGCGACTCCAGCAGCGAGGGGGCGATGCCCGCCCGTGCCAGCAGGGGTGCCGCATCGAGCCCGCGATGGCGCGCGCCCATCAGGATGCTGTGCACCTGCTGGATGGCAACGGTGTGGTGGGTGAGCGTCATCGATGGCGGCCGCCGCGGCTCGGCCGACGATTGTAGGCAGCGCCATTCAGTCAACGGCGCCTGCCGCCCGCAGCGCAGCCACGGCCGAGGCGTCCAGTCCTGCCTCGCGCAGGATCTCCTCGGTGTGCTCCCCGGCGTGCGGGGCCGGCCGCGGAGCGGACGGCTCGAAGCCGGTCATCTTGACGGGACAGCCGAGCTGCGGCGCTGCCGCATCGCCGCCCGCAACGCGCATGCCGCGCGCGCGGAAGTGCGGATGGGCGAGGGCCTCGTCGATGCGCAGCACCGGCGTCACGCAGCCGGCGCCGTCGTGGAACAGGCTGCGCCAGTGCGCGAGCGGCCGCGCACCGAAGATGGCGGCCAGCTCGGCGCGCAGGCCTTCCTCGGTCGCGGGGTCGCCGCTGCGGTGCAGCGGCGCGAGATCGGGGCGCTCCAGCGTGCGGCAGAGCTCCTCCCAGAACTTCGGTTCCAGCGCGCCGACCGCGAGCTGCCGGTCGTCGGCGGTGCGATAGAAGCCGTAGCAGGCGAGCGCACCCGTCAGCGCGCTGTGGCCGGTCTGCGGCACCTGGCCGTGCTGGTGCAGGCCGGCCAGCGGCAGCACCGCGTGGGCGAGCACGCCATCGGCCATGGCGATGTCCACATGCCGTCCGCGGCCGCTGCGTGCGGCATCGAACAGCGCGGCGAGAATCCCTGCCACCGCCGTCATGGTGCCTCCCAGCAGATCGGCCACCGGCAGGTTCGAAAGGGCCGGCCCCGCGGCGTTGCCGATCTGGTCGGCCACGCCGGCCAGCGCCGCGTAGTTCAGGTCGTGTCCCGGCGTGTCGCGCAACGGCCCGGTCTGGCCGAAGCCGCTGATGCTGCAGTAGACGATGCGCGGGTTGACGGCCGCCACCGCTTCGTAGCCCACTCCCAGCCGCTGCATCACGCCGGGCCGGAAGCCTTCCACCAGCACGTCGGCATCGCGGCACAGGCGCAGCAGCGTGGCCACGCCATCGGCGTGCTTGAGGTCGATGCGGATCGCGCGCTTGTTGCGGTTGACGAGCGCGCGCACGGCGGGGCTGGCGTAGTCGCCGGCGCCGGTGTCCTCGATCTTGACGACGTCGGCGCCGAGGTCGGCGAGGTGCATCGCGCCGAGCGGGCCCGGCAGCAGCCGGGTCAGGTCCAGCACGCGCACGCCTGCCAGCGGTGCGCCGCCGGGTGCGCGCGCCGGGGATTCAGGGGAAGAGCTCATGAGGTCTGCAATCTAAACGGCGCGCAACACCCCGGCAATGGCGGCACCGGTCGCGTCGATTGGCGAAAAGCGTCAGGAGCGGCTATCTCCTGGCAGGCTTCTTCGCGCCTCGGCGCACCGAGCGTTGCCGCACGGTTGAGCCCGAGCCGCGCAACGCACGTGCCGGGGCCACATCGTGCTGGCTGGCCCGCAGCTTGAAATCGCAGGTCTCGACGGCCAACTCGACAATGCGCGCCAGTGCAGGGCTGGCATCGTCGCTTCGATAGACCGCGCTGTAGACCAGCGGCGGCGGCATGGGGTCGCTCTTGACGACGCGCAGCAAACCGCTCTTGATGTCCGGCCGCACATAGTCGAGCGCCTGTTGGCTGATGCCGAAGCCGCTGATGGTCAGTTCGCGCAAGACGGTCGTGCTGTTGGTCAGCAGAACCTTGCCGAAGCGGAAACCGTGCTCCGCGCGCCAGGCCTCATAGAACTTGTTCTTCGAGGCGCCGGCGGGCTGCTCGATCACGGGGTAGTCGGCAAACTCGTGCGGCTTCAGGGCCCGGTTCGGGATGCCGAGTCGCGGACTCGCGATCCAGGCCTGGTCGACCTGCCCGACCTTGATCGTCTCGAAGGCCTGGCCCCAGAAGGTGCCGGGCATGATGGACAGATCGAGCTTGTTGGCTTCGAGGCGTTCGAACAGCGTCAGGCCCGCATCCACCACCGGCTCGAGCGTCACATGGGGATGCAGCTTCTGAAGAAGCTGGATCAGGCGCGTGAGCCATGTCATCGCGATCAGCTCCGTCACGCCCACGCGGAAGGTGCCGCGCAGCGTCTTGTCCACGCTGATGTCATGTTGAATGCGCTGCCACAGGCGCTGGGCTTCTTCCGCGAGCGGCAGCAACTCCCGGCCGGCCTGGGCCAGCTCCAGCCCGTGGGAGGTGCGGTGCAGCAAGGGCCCACCCAGCGACGCCTCGAGTTCCGCCAACCTCTTGGAGATGGCCGACTGCGTGGTGTGCAGCTTCACCGCCGCGGCGCTGAAGCTCTGAAGCTTGGCGCTGAAGAGAAAGGCCTCCAGCTGCTTGAAGGTGAAGTTCATTCCAGCGGAATGTACGCCCAAGGTCCATCGCAGGAATAAAAGGAATAGCCGGATCCTCCGATTTCTCGTTTGTCCTGCGGCGCATGGCCTTTGATACTGCGTCCATGCTCCACATCGCGCCACGCCTGAATCGAATCAAGCCGTCTCCCAGTTCCATGGCCGGCCAGAGAGCGCGCGAGCTGCGCGCGATGGGCCGGGACATCCTGGGCTTGACTGCGGGCGAACCCGATTTCGAGACACCCCAGCACATCAAGGAGGCGGCCATCCGTGCCATGGCTGCCGGCCAGACCCGGTATACGGATGTGGGCGGCACGCCGGCGCTGAAGGAGGCGATCGCCGGCAAGTTCCGAAACGAGAACAGGCTGGCTTACGCGCCGAGCGAGATCATCGTCGGCAGCGGCGCCAAGCAGGTGATCTTCAACGCCCTCATGTGCACGGTGGCGGCGGGCGACGAGGTCATCGTGCCGGCGCCCTACTGGGTGTCGTACCCGGACATCGCGCTGCTGGCCGGTGGCGTTCCGGTGTTCGTCGACTGTTCGGCCGAAAACGGCTTCAAGCTCCGGCCCGCGGATCTCGAGCGTGCCATCACCGGCCAGACACGGTGGCTGATGCTCAACTCGCCGAACAATCCGAGCGGAGCGACCTACACGCGCGCCGAGCTTCAGGCGCTGGCCGAGGTGCTCCGGCGCCATCCCCACGTCTGGATACTGACCGACGACATCTACGAGCACCTCATCTACGGCGATGTCGAGTTCGCCACCATGGCCCAGGCGGCGCCCGATCTCAAGGACCGCACCCTCACGGTGAATGGCGTTTCCAAGGCCTATGCGATGACGGGTTGGCGCATCGGCTACGGCGCCGGGCCTTCGGAGCTGATCAAGGCGATGGTCAAGCTCCAGTCGCAGAGCACCTCCGGCCCAAACTCGATCGCCCAGGCTGCGGCCGTCGCAGCACTCACGGGACCGCAGGACATCGTGGCCACGAATCGGCGCGAATATCAGAAGCGACGCGACACGGTGGTGGCGGCGCTCAACGCCATCGACGGCATCCATTGCGAAGTGCCCGATGGCGCGTTCTACGTCTTCGCTTCATGCAGCGCGCTGTTCGGCCTTCGCACGCGCAAGGGGGCAACGATCGACAGCAGCGACGACTGGGTGATGCACCTGCTCGATTCGCAGGATCTGGCGGCGCTGCAAGGCAGCGCCTACGGCGTGCCGACGCACTTCCGCCTCTCCTTTGCCGCCAGCACCGAACAGCTGCTGGAGGGTTGCCGGCGCATTGCACGGGCGCGCGACGAACTCTCGGGCTAAGCCATCACCTCATCCTTGCCTCCATGTCGAATTGAACCAGGAACCGCCATGAAACTCCGATCGCTTCTGAAGCTCTTGCCGGCCCTCGCCGCAAGCATCGCCTGGCTGGGCGCCACCCGGGCGTGGGCGACCGATCCTTTCCCGTCGAAGCCGGTGAAGATCCTGGTCGGCTTCTCGCCCGGCGGCTCCAACGACGTCGTCGCACGCCTGATCGCGCCGAAGCTGGCGGAAGGGCTCGGCGCGCAAGTCGTGGTCGACAACCGGCCCGGCGCCGGCGGCAACATCGCGGCATCGGCGATGCTCGCCGCACCCGCGGACGGACACACGCTGCTGATGTGCACCACGGGGACCCTGTCGATCCAGCCGCATGTGCTCAAGAGCATGCCCTTCGATCCAGAGAAGGACATCGTGCCGGTCACGCAGGTCACCAACGCGCCCTACATGCTGATGGTCAACGCGACCCTGCCCGTGAAGAGCGTCAAGGAACTCGTCGCCTACGCCAAGCAGAAGCCCGGCGAAATCAACTTCGCTTCTTCGGGAACGGCAACCGGGGGCCACTTGGCAGGCGAGATGCTGAAGACGCGCGCAGGCATCGACATCGTCCACGTGGCCTACAAAGGCACCGGCCAGGCGATGACGGATCTGCTGGCAGGCCAGGTCTCGATGATCTTCGACCAGCCCGTCAGCTCGATGCAGTACGCGCGCTCGGGCAAGCTCCGCGCCTTGGCGGTGGCCAGTGCGCGCCGGTTGACGGCCTTCCCTGACATTCCGACCGTGATGGAAGCCGGCGTTCCGGACTTCGAACCCGTGACGTGGGCAGGCATTTGCGCGGCCAGGAACACGCCGCCCGCCATCGTCGAGCGCATCCAGCGCGAAGTCGCCAAGGTGCTCGCGATGCCCGAGATCGCCAAGCGGCTCGCCGCCGACGGCCTGGAACCGGTTGGGAGCACCCCCGAGCAGTTTCGTGCGTTCCTGGTTGCCGACAAGCGCAAATGGGGCCGCGTGGTGAAGGACGCCGACGTCAAGGCCGAGTGAGAACAAGACGATGAGCCATCTCCCCGATATCGTTCGCGACTTCCAGCGCGTTCCGCCTGATCTGGTCCAGCAGGCTTCGGCCTTCCAGCCCGCCATCCTGGCCGACGTTGCAGGCCGCCGAGGTGCCCTGCACGGCCGCATCCAGGCCTTGCGTCACCGGATGAAGCTGGCCGGCAGCGCGCTCACGGTGGAAGTGCGGCCGGGCGACAACCTGATGATCCACGCCGCCATCGCGCTGGCCAAGCCCGGCGACGTGCTGGTGATCGACGGCAAGGGCGACCAGAGCGCTGCCCTGATGGGCACCATCATGATGAACGCCTGCAGGCAGGTCGGCATCGCCGGCGTGGTGATCGACGGCGCGGTGCGCGACAGCGTCGAGATCGAAGAGATGGACTTTCCCGTTTTCTCGGTCGGCACCAATCCCAATGGCCCGACGAAGCTGGCGTCGGGGCGGATCGGACATCCAGTGTCCGTCGGCGGCGTGGCCGTCCGTCCGGGTGATCTTGTTGTTGGCGATGCCGACGGCGTGGTCGTGGTCGAGCGGGAGAAGGTAGAGGCGCTTCTTCAGGCGGCAAGAAGGAAAGTTGCGGACGAAGCCGCGCGCATCGATGCCATCAAGAAAGGAGATACGGCTGCCAAGTGGCTGGACTCCGCGCTGCGCAACGCGGGTGTGCTCAAGGAAAACGAGAAGCTGTAGGTCGAGCGCCTGCAGTCTGTTCCGCATCCATCAACCAGGCGGCTTCGTGCAGCAGCCCGCGCAGCCAGACCAGTCCCGGGTCGTGGGTGCGGTACTTGTGCCATTGCATCGCCTGCTCCATCCTGGGCATCGGTACGGGCAACGCATGCAGCTTCAAGGGCTGAGCGGACCGCGCCGGTCAGCTTCGGGACGATCGGCAGTTCCGTCTCGCGCGGCAGGATCGACTCGGGATGCACCTCCAGCACGCCTGCCTTGCGCAAGGCTTGCAAGAACCCGACGCATCGAGAAAACGACTGCTGACTCAGATCAGCCAGCTCGCTCGCGTTCAATTCGCACCGCGAAAGCAGGCTCGCCATCCGAACATTGCCGGAGTCGTTGCCCCGCAGCGCGGCTGGAGGCCAGCGGCGAAGCATGAAGCGGACCGAATCGGAGACTTCCATCTCCATTGCAGTCTGCTCATCCGTGGTCGGGAGCGCCGGTTGCGCTGCGAGCAGCTCACGTTCGGTGTTCTTCAACCATTGCTGAAGCTTTTCGGCGCGAATCGGCCGTTCGAGCGTATTCGGCAGATCGCCTGAACTCATGCGAGTGAGCGTGAGCACCGCTCTTGCCATGGCAGCGGCCTCGGGACACCCGCCTTCGGTCGTGGTCCCGTCGACCAGCAGCGCGTCGTACGGCGGCACATCGACCAGCTTCCATGGGAAGGCGCCGTCGTGCGCAGACAGCCGCACGATCGTTTGAATCACGACGACTTCGGCGGCGGGCAGCCGATGGACGCCAAGCCTCAGCGTGGACATGCGTTGCCCTCGAGGCCGCACTGCGCTGGGTTGAAGCGGAATGCGGGGTCAGGCAAGTGTGGGACGAATACAAAACAAGGACACGGCGCGAGAAGTCATATGACTCGGGTGACTCGAAGAAGCGGTGGAGCCTATGAGCGCCGAGCCCACTAGTAAAATTGATTGTGTCGAATGCGACATATCGATGCCGCCGATACTTGTGGGGCTATCCGCAAGGAAGGCCGTGAAGACGACGGCGCGACCAAGTCTTCGTCGGCCCGCCGCACCGCTGCGCTACAGCGGTTCAGCCCGCAGCATGCCGCCGGCACGCACGAAGTTGCCTCCGCCGAGGTGATGGATGGTCTGCAAGTCGGCGTTGTCCTCGTGAAACAACCAATGCCCGCCGGCGAAGATGCGCGCGTCGGCCGCCGCGGCGACCACCTCGCCGAAGCAGGTGTCGTAGGCATCTTCGGTATGCGGCTCGCGGATCAGCCTGCATTCCAGCCAGGCGGCGCAGCCCGCCTCGAGCAGGGGCATGCCCAGCACGGGCCCGCGGCTCGCCGCGATGCCGTGGCGCTCGAACTTGTCGAGCGTGCGGCCGCTCGTGTTGCCGAGCGCGTAGGTGAGGTCGACCAGCGCCGTGCCGGGCAGGCAGATGCCGAACGCGCCACTGGCGGCGACGAGCTCGCGCGTGTAGGTCCGCTTGTCGATCACCACCGCGATACGCGGCGGCGTGAACTCTACCGGCATCGACCAGGCGGCGGCCATGACGTTGCGGCGGGCGCCGTCGGCACTCGTCACCAGCACGGTCGGGCCATGGTTGACGAGGCGGCTCGCGTGTTCGAGCGCGACAGGCTGAAAATGATTCATGACAGGCATCCAGTTACTTGCGGGCCCCGGCGCTCGTCAGCGTGAACTCTTCCGTGGGCTTGTCGTTCGGGATCGCCCAGACAGCCTTCGTCGCCTCCGATGCCGGCAAGTTGACGATCGCGCCGGCAGGGGGAATGGGCTTCATGAACCACTTGTCGTAGAGCTGCGCGATCTCGCCGGACTTCATCATCCCCCGCAGCGTGTTGTCGATGCTTTGCTTGAAGGCAGGGTCGTCCTTGCGAAGCATGATGGCGATCGGCTCCACGCCAAGAACCTCGCCCACGATCTTGTAGTCCGCAGGATTGCGCGCCTTGGCGATATTGCCGGCCAGTACCTGGCTGTCCATCACAAAGGCGTCCGCCCGGCCCGAGTCGAGGTTGAGCATGCTGTCGGTGTGGTCCTTGCCGAAGATTTCCTGGAAGTCGACTCCCGCGGCCTTCTCATGCTTGCGCAGCAATTGCACGCTCGTCGTTCCGGTCGTTGTTGCCACTCCGCGGCCACGCAGCTGGTTGATCGACTGGATGCCCGAGCTGGCCTTGACTGCCATGCGGACTTCTTCGACGAATGTCGTGAGGGCGAACGCCACCTGCTGCTGCCGCGCGGCATTGTTCGTCGTCGAGCCACACTCGATATCGATCGTGCCGTTCTGCAGCAGCGGGATGCGATTCGAAGACGACACCGGCGCGTACTTGATATCGAGCTGGGGCAGACCCAGCTGCTTCTGAATGTCGGCCAGGGCACGCTGGCACAGGTCGATATGGAAGCCGACGTACTTTCCGTAGCCGGTCGTGTACGACAGCGCACCCGACGACTCGCGAACGCCCATCCTGACAACCCCCGTCTCCCTGATCTTCTGCAACGTATCGGCCTGGGCTGCGCAGGCGCACGCGGCGGCAACGATGGCGAGTATCGCTTTCTTCATTTGGCGAAGAGCATTTCGATGTTGGCGAAGGCCTTGAGCTCCAGCGCATTGCCGGAGGGATCGAGGAAGAACATCGTGGCCTGCTCGCCGGGCTCGCCCTTGAAGCGGATGTACGGCTCGATCACGAACTCGACGCCCTGCGCCCTCAGGCGAGCCGCCATCGCTTCCCATTCGGACATCGGCAGCACGATGCCGAAGTGGCGTACCGGCACGCCATGGCCGTCGACTGCGTTGCGCTGCGCCACACCCGTCTCGTCGGGCGCCAGGTGGGCGACGATCTGGTGGCCGTAGAAGTTGAAGTCGACCCAGTCGTCCGCGCTGCGGCCTTCGGGGCAGCCCAGCAGCTCGCCGTAGAACTTGCGGGCCAGCGCGATGTCGTGCACCGGAAAGGCCAGGTGAAAGGGGGACATCATGGCCGGGTTGGTGGTCGGAGTCAGCATGGTGGTGGGGCTTGGTGTGGATGAGGATGCGTGATCCTAGGGTCGGATGAGAAAAAGAAAAATCAATATATATTTGACAGATGCATCAATGGAATTTGTGAATGATCCGCGAGCTGAAGACCTTCGTCGCCGTGGCCCGGGAAGGCACCTTCGCCGCTGCCGGCCAAAAGATCGGCCTGACGCAAGCGGCGGTCAGTGCGCAGATGCAGCGGCTGGAGGCCGAACTTGGTTTCGCGCTTTTCGACCGCACCGGCCGTTCGGCCCGCCTGAACGCCATGGGCCAGGAGACCCTGGAGCAGGCCACGGAGCTGATTCGCCTCTACGCCAATCTGGGTTCGCGCCATGCCGGCCCGCGCGCGACTGTGCCCGTCAGCATCGGCGCGATCGCGTCGGCGCAGCGCCTGCTGTTGGCCGAGGCGCTGACCAGCCTCCACAAGCAGTCGCCGGACTGCCGCACGCGCGTGATTCCCGGCCTGTCGATGGCGCTGCTGAACCTGGTCGATGCAGGCGAGATCGACATGGCCATCGTCATCCGTCCACCGTTCGCCCTGCAAAGCGACCTGCGCTGGACCACGCTGGCGCATGAACCATTCCGCCTGCTGGTGCCGCGACATGTCGAGGGGAGCGACTGGGCGGAACTGCTGTCCAGCCAGCCCTTCGTGCGCTACGACCGCGCTTCTTTCGGCGGTCGGCAGGTCGACCGCTTTCTGCGCGCCGCGCACTTGAGCGTGCAGGAGATCTGCGAGCTCGATGAGTTGGACGCGATCGTGCGGCTGGTGGCCAACGGCCTGGGGGTGGCCTTGGTGCCGCAGACCGCTACGCACCGGCGCTGGCCTGCCGCGGTACGCGCCATCGATCTCGGCCGCCACACATTCCACCGCGACATCGGGCTGGTGCATCGCTCGAGCCGCAATCTGACCGGGTCCGCGAGCCTGCTGGCGCAGTTGGTCTGCGCGGCCTACAGCGGCAGCCTGTAGCTCACCGCTAACCCGTTGCACCAAACGAAACGGCCCCTCGGGGCCGTTGTCCGTGAGAGCCGCGGCGCCGCCGCGGGGCACTTACTTCTTGGTCTTCTTGGTAGGTGCAGCTTTCTTGGCGACCGGCTTCGCTGCAGCCTTGTCAGCCTTGCGTTTTGCTGCCTTGGGGTCGATGGCGGCTTTGAACGCGGAGCCGGGAACGAACTTCGGAAGCTTTGCCGCAGCAATCTTGATTTTTTCGCCAGTGCTGGGATTCAAGCCCGTGCGGGCTGCACGAGCGACTTGCTTGAACGTTCCAAAACCAACGAGTTGGACGGGATCACCCTTCTTGACAGCCGCGACGATGGAGCCAGTGACGGTCTCAAGAATGCGCGCAGCCTCGGCCTTGCTGACGGTGTGTGCGGTCGCGATTTTCTCGACCAGTTCAATACGATTCACAGATTTCCTTGGAGTAGTTCGCCTTGTTGCCAAAGGCGGCGCAGCCAACCAGACTGGCTGCAAGCGGCGCGGAGTGTAGCCGAGGTCTGCAAACCCTTGGTCAGCCGGCCTTCGATGCGCTCGTGGCAACCGATGCGCCCCATAGGCGCGGCTTGCCTTCCCAGACCGAGAAGCCGCTGATGCGCTTGCGCACCGCCCAGGCGTCGAGGCCGTTGTACAGCATGATCAGCGGCACCTGCCGGATCATCTGCGCGTGGATCTGATCGAACAGTGCCTGGCGCTTCTTTGGGTCGGCTTCGGCAAAGCTCTCGTCGATCAGCTTGAGCGCCTGCGGATCTTCCCAGACCTTGCGCGACTGCTTGTCCTTGGGGCCCGCGAACTGCTCGTAGCTCAGCGCCGGATCGAGGCGCGACGAGTACGTGAACGAGCTGATCTGGTAGTTGCCACTGTTGTAGCGGTCGAGCTGCGTGGCCCACTCCAGCACCTCGATCTGCGCGTTGATGCCGACAGACTGCATCATGGCCTGCGCGAGCACCGCCACGGTGTAGCTCGGCACGTGAGCGCGCTTGTTGGTCTGGATGGTGATCTTCTCGCCCTTGTAGCCTGCTTCGCGCAGCAGCTTCGCCGCCAGCGCCGGGTCGTAGCGGTAGCCCTTCTTCTGCGCCGCGCCGTAAAAGGCCGACCCCTTGTGGATCGCCGAGTTGTTGACCGAGCCGAGGCCCTCGGAAGCCGCCGCCACGATCTGCTCCATGTCGAAGGAGGCGGCGATGGCCTGGCGCAGTTTCTCGTTCTTCAGTAGCGGGTCGCGGGTCTGGATCAGCAGCACGTTCTTGGTGGCCTGGCCGGGCGTCTGCACGGCGAGCTTGCTGTCGGTCTTGAGTTCCTGCACGTCGCTCGCGGTGATCTGGCCCGCATCGATGGCGCCGGACTTCAAACCTGCGGTGGCAGTGGACCCATCGGGCACGACGAGGAAGCGCACCGTGTCCACCAGCGGCGCCTTCAGGCCCACGTAGCCGTCGGCCTTGCTGCCGGGCGGCGAGGTGTAGCCCTTGAAGGCCGTGACGGTGACGTACTCGCCGCGTTTCCATTCGCCGAGCTTGAAGGGGCCGGTGCCCACCGGCTTGTCCCAGCTGCCGTCGGCCTTGACCGAGCTGCGATGAAGAATGGCCGTCATGCCGCAATCGGTGCGCGACAGCGTGTCGAGAAAGATCGCCGAGGGCTTGTTGATCTTCATGACGAAGGTGGCGGCGTCGGGTGTCGAGGTTTCGACCACTTTGAGGCCACCGCGGCCGTCGAACTCGCTGAGGCAGCGCCAGTCGGTCTTCGGGTCCATGTAGCGCTTCCAGCTCCAGTCCACGTCGGCCGAGGTGAGCGGCGCGTCGTTGTGGAACTTCACGCCCTTGCGCAGGCGAAAGGTGTAGGTCAGGCCGTCCTTCGACATCTCCACCGACTGCGCGAGCAGCGGGCCCACGCTGCCGTCCTGGCGGTAGCCCACCAGCCCCTCGACCATGTGCAGCACGATGCCGTCGGTGGTGTTGTCGCGGTTGACGCCGGGGTTGGTGGAGCGGATGTCGGCCGGCTGCGCGACCGTCACGGAGGTCTGGGCGAAGGCGGTGGCGCAGGCGATGGATGCGCCGCCGATGGCAGCGAGACGGATGAGAAGACGGGGCATGGTGGCGTACTCCTGCGAAGTCAGTATGGGAAAAGGGCTCTCAGGCCGCAACGGCGGCGCCGAAGCGCCAGCGCAGCCGCACGCCGCCGCTGTCGGTGGACTCGAGTGCCGGAATGGCCGAGAGCAGCTTGCGCGTGTAGTCCTGCTGCGGATGGTCGAACACCGCGTCGCGCGTGCCCTGCTCGACGATGCGTCCGTCCTGCATCACGATCACCCGGTCGGCCACCTGCTCCACCACGCCGAGGTCGTGGCTGATGAAGAGGCACGAGAAGCCGTGGCGCTTCTGCAGTTCGGCGAACAGTGCGAGCACCTGCGCGCGCACCGTCACGTCGAGCGCCGAGACCGGCTCGTCGGCGATCACGAATTCGGGCCGGCGCACGACCGCGCGCGCGATCGCCACGCGCTGCCGCTGGCCACCCGAGAGCTCGTGCGCGTGGCGCGGCGCGAAGCCCGATCCGAGGCCCACCTCGTCGAGCACTTCCTGCACGCGCCGCCCCTTGTCGACGGCAGACATGTTCCGCAGCAACCGCAGGCCTTCGCCCACCAGCTGGCCGATGGTCATGCGCGGGTCGAGCGAGGCGTACGGGTCCTGGAAAACCATCTGGCACTGCAGCCGGTAGTCGAACCAGCGGGGGTCCGAGCGCGCGATCTGCCGGCCGCGGAACAGGATCTCGCCGCCGCTGGGCCGCAGCAGCCCGGCGATGGCGCGCCCCAGCGTGGTCTTGCCCGAGCCCGAGCCGCCGACGACCGCCACCACCTCGCGCGGGCGCACCGCCAGGTCGATGCCGTGCAGCGCGCGCTTGGGTACCGCCTTGGCGAAGAGCCGGCGATGACCGGGATAGTCGACGACGAGGTTGCGCACCTCGACCACCGGCGCTTCCTCCGCCACCGGCCGCGCGGGTAGGCGCCGCGGCATGGCCTCGAGCAGCTCGCGCGTGTAGGGGTGTTGCGGGCGCGCAAGCAGGTCGTCGGTGTTGCCGATCTCCTTCACCTCGCCGTGCCGCATCACGACCACGCGCTGGGTGAAGCGGGCCACCATCGGCAGGTCGTGGCTGATCATCAGCACGGCGGTGCGGTGCTCGCGCGTGAGGCCGACCATCAGCTCCAGCACGTCGCGCTGCACCACGGCGTCGAGCGCGGTGGTGGGCTCGTCGGCGATCAGCAGCGCGGGCTGCAGCAGCATCACCGAGGCCAGCATCATCCGCTGTCGCATGCCGCCCGAGAACTCGTGCGGCCACGCACCGAGCGCGGCCTGCGGATCGCGAATGCCGACGCGCGCGAGCATGTCGAGGATCAGCGCGCGGCGCGCATCCGGCGGCAGCTCGCGCCGGTGCAGCGCCAGCGCCTCGCCGAGCTGGCGGCCGATGGTCATCGACGGGTTGAGCGAGGTCATGGGCTCCTGGAACACCATGCCGACCCGCAGGCCGCGCAGCTCGCGCAACCGCTGCGGCCTTGCCTGCGCAAGGTCTTCACCCTCGAAGAGGATGCGGCCTGCGGTGCGCACCAGCGGCGGCGGCGTGAGGCCCATGATGGCGCGCGCGGCCTGCGTCTTGCCGCTGCCGGATTCGCCGACGATGCCGACCATCTCGCCGGGCGCGATGTCGAACGAGACCTTGCGCACGATCTCGCGGCCGCCCGCGCCGACGGCGAGCGTGAGGCCCTCCACGCTGACCAGAGGTGTCGTCGTCATTGCACGCCTTTCATGCGCGGATCGAGCCAGTCGCGCACCGCATCGCCTAGCAGGTTGATGCCGAGCAGCGTCAGCGCGATGCACAGGCCGGGAAGAATCGAAAGATGGCTGGCCTGCGCCATGAAGGGCCGCGCCGAGGAGAGCATGTTGCCCCATGTGGGCGCCGGCGGCGGCACGCCGAGGCCCAGGAACGAGAGAGCGCTCTCGGCCAGGATCACCCAGCCGAACATCGAGGTGGCCAGCACCGTCAGCGGCGCGGTGCAGTTGGGCAGCACGTGCCGGAACATGGTGTAGAGCTCGGAGTTGCCGAGCACGCGCGAGGATTCGATGAACTCCTTCTCGCGCAGCGACAGCACCGTGCCGCGCACGATGCGGGTGACCGAGGGCGTGTAGGCCAGGCCCAGCGCGAGGATGATGCCGTACTGGTTGGCGCCGACCACCGCGAGCAGGCCCAGCGCCAGCAGCAGGCCGGGGAAGGCCAGCAGCGCATTGTTGAAGGCCATCACGATGCGGTCGGTCCAGCCGCGCAGGAAGCCGGTCAGCACGCCGACGATGCTGCCCGCGACGATGGAGAAGCTCACCGTCAGCAGGCTGATCCAGACGCTCGTCGAGGCGCCGGCCATGAGGCGCGAGAATTCGTCGCGGCCGAATTCGTCGGTGCCCAGCAGGTAGCTGCCGCCCGGCGGCCTGAGGCGGGAACCGAAGTTGATTCGCAGCGGATCGTGCGGCGTCCAGAACTGACTCAATACCGCCGCGAGTGCGACGGCGCCGACGATCAGGATGCCCACCAGGGCATTGAGGGGAATGCGTTGCTTGCGGAATTTCATTCGACAGCCACCCGTGGGTCGAAGATCGGATAGCAAAGGTCGATGACGAGGTTCACCGACACGTAGACCGCGGCGACGAACAGCAGGCAGCCCTGGATCACCGGGTAGTCGCGCGCGAAGATCGCGTCCACCAGCAGCCGGCCGAGGCCGGGAATGGTGAACACCGTCTCGACCACCGCGATGCCGCCGAGCAGGTTGCCGAGCACGAGCCCGATCAGCGTCCAGGTCGGGCCGAATGCGTTCTTGAAGGCATGGCGCATCAGCACCGCACGCTCCGACAGGCCCTTGGCGCGCGCGTGGGTGATGTAGTCGAGGCGCAGCACCTCGAGCGTGCTGGCGCGCGCCATGCGCATCAGCACGCCGATCTCATGCAGGAAAAGCGTGAGCACTGGCAGCACCAGGTAAAGCAGGCCGGCCCTCCAGTCTTCGGCGAGCGACACGTAGCCGACCACCGGCAGCCAGCCCAGCTTGAGGCCGAACAGCAGCAACAGCAGCAGGCCGAGCCAGAACGTCGGGATCGACACCAGCAGCGTGGCCGAGCCGACGAGCAGCAGGTCGGGTGCGCGGTTCTGCTTCCAGGCGGCGATCATGCCGGCGGGCACCGCCACCAGCGCGGCCAGCGCCACCGCGGCCAGCACGATGCGGCCGCTGATGAGGAAGCGCTCGGCCACCAGCGGCAGCACGTCCTGGCCGCTGTTGATCGAGGTGCCGAGGTCGCCCTGTAGCACGCGGCCGAACCAGATGCCGAACTGGGCCGGCACCGAGCGGTCCAGACCCAGACGGGCGCGCAGGTCCGCAAGGCTGGCGGGCGTGGCCAGGTCGCCGAGCAGCAATTGCGCGGGGTCGCCGGGAATGAGCCGTATCAGGATGAAGACCGACACCGCCACGATGAGCAGTGTGGGAATCGCCATCGCGATGCGGGCCGCAGCGAAACGGAACATGGGCCTGTCTCCTTGCGCGTTCTCAGCCCGGGATCGACGATGGCGACGGGGACGGCGTGGCGCGAAGCTCGCGCAGCACGCGGGCGAGGAAGTCCTGCACCCGCCCGACGCAGGCCAGGCCGTTGTGCGGCACGTTGTCCAGCAGGTCGAAGACGACCTGCACGCCGGCCGCTTCGAAGGAGCGGCGCAGGGTTTGCAGCCGCTCGGGTCGCGTGGGGCCCGCGTCGTTGGCGCCCGGCATGAAGTGCTTTCCGCCGGGCCTGTGGGTGATCTCCCAGGTCTCGATGTCGGCCTTGCCGGCCACCATGTGGACCGGCACGCGGCGCAGCGCCTCGAGGTCGAGCGGCTTGCCGAAGCGGGTGTCGAAATCCTGCGTGCCGACCCACCAGCCCTGCTGCGGATCGATCTGCGTCACCGAACCGGGTGCGCCGATGGACACGGCCCACAGGCGCTCCGGGTGCAGCAGCGCGAAGCGGTTGGCGAACTGCCCGCCGCCCGAGTAGCCGAAGAGCGCGAAGCGGTTGAAGTCGCAATCGAACTTCTCGCCCACCTCGGCCACCATGTCGAGCAGGATCCGGTCGTAGCGGATGTCGGCCTCGATCAGCTGCTTGAAGCCGTCGCGGTTGCCGTCGCCGCGCACGCCGACCGGAAACAGCGGGCACAGCACGATGCAGTCGTTCCACTTGGCGAAGCCGCTGAAGGCCTCCCGGTAGTTGACGAAGGCGCGGCCGGTGCCGTGCATCACGACGATCAGTTGCATGGGCCGCGTGCCGGCGCTGCCGATGTGGTGCGGCACGTAGGTGCAGTACGAGAAGCGCGGATCGCTGCGCGAGGCGTAGATGGTGCTGGGACCCAGGTCGTAGATGGCGCGTGCGCGCTGTTCGGCCTGAACGAAAGAAGCCTCGGGGGTTTCGAGCATGGCGGTGTGTAGGTGCGTATGAAAGGGTATGCGCCGGCGGCGGGCTACAACGTGTATTCCTGGAAGTTGCGTGCCTCGTAGGGCTTGCGCGCGATCCACATCGTCTTGTTGCCGGCGTCGATCAGGGTGGTCGCCACGGTGGCGGAGATGCTGGCGAAGCTCGCGGGTTTGGGCGAGCGCAGCACGCCGTCGGGCTTGCCGAATTCATCGGCGAGGATCGCCTTCACATGGTCCCAGCCGATCGGGCCCGAGACGCGGCGCAGCGCGTTCTCGACCCGGTGCTGGCGGTAGAGGCTGTCGACCCGCTCGCCCATGTACGGGTCGCGCAGCTTGACGCGCGCGGCCGGGCAGAGCCAGTGGTTGGTATGCACCAGCAGGTCGTCCTCGGGCATGACCCAGAAGATCTCGCCCGGCGAGGTTTCGAGGCTCATGCCTGCGCCGTCGCCGGCACCGGCCTGCGCCAGGATCATGTTGTTGGCGCAATAGCGCCGCGAGTCCCAGATCGCCCGCATGGCCTGCGCCAGGTTGGCGGCTTCGAGCACGCGACGGCGCAGCAGCACCAGCGGCACGCCGGCGCCCTTGCGGAAGTCTTCGTCGCTGGAGAGGGAGTTGCCGGTCAGCGAGACGCCATTGGCATTGAAGCCATGGCGCGCAAGCGCGCCGGCCTCGGTGAAGCTCAGGATGTCGGGACCCTCTTCTCGGCGGATGCGCAACACGATGCCGGTGTCCACGCATTCTTCGCGCCAGTCCCAGTTATGGGCATGCATGAGGCGGCCGGTGGCTGAGCGGCCGGGCAGCACGAGCAGGCCGGTGCAGTCGCCGTCTTCCGACGACGGGGCCTTGGCCGGTGCTTCGAGCGACTGCTGGAGGTCGGCATGGCCGAACATCATCTCGGTGCGGCAGTTGATCGTGATGACGTCCTCCAGCGTCGCACCCGCGCCTTCGGCGATGCCGCGCAGTTCCTCGAGATAGGTGGCGTCATAGGCCTCGATGACCTGGGCCATCGATTGCGCGAGGCGCCGCAGCGTGGCCTCGTCGACGCCGCGTTTGCCGAGCTGCGACTTGTAGAGCGCGATGCTGCGCGCCACGCGCTCAGGCACGGCGCGGCCATGCTGCACGCCACGCGCATGCGGCGTGCCGGAAACATCGACAAGGGGAAAGTATCGGGGGGTTGTCATGTTGCTTGAGCCACTTTGTCATTCGCTTGTCGCCGCGAGCGGGTAGCGATGGGGGTGGATTGTTTTGCAAGAACAGAAAAAGATAAATTTAAAAATCATTTAGCATCAATAAAGAAATTGTTTATCTTGAAGCTGTCTTCATCCGTGCCTCGGCCATGAGCACCATCCGCTTTCTTCGCACCTTCGTGGCCGCAGCGCGAGGCGGTTCCTTTGCCGCGGCAGCCGATCAGGTCGCGTTGACGCAGGCGGCCGTCGGCCAGCAGATGCGCGCGCTGGAGGCGGAGCTGAAGAAAACGCTCTTCGACAAGACCGGCCGCACCATGACGCTGAGCCCTGCGGGCCATCTGCTGCTGCCACGGGCCGAGGCACTGCTCGCGCACTACGAGGCGATGCGGCAGGACCTGCAGGACCAGCGGCAGATCGCCGGAACCATCAAGCTCGGCTCGCTGATCTCGGCCATGGGATTGCTCTCGAGCACGCTGGCAACGCTCAAATCGCTCCATCCCAACCTCGAGGTCGAGCTCAGAGTCCGGGAGCAGTCGCGACTGGCGGAGGACGTGATGAGTGGAGAACTCGATGCCGCGGTGGTCGTTGAGCGCCCATGGCCGGACAAGCCCGGCTTGCTGTGGACGCCCTGCTACGAAGAGACGCTCACTGTGATCGCGAATTCGAGCATCGCCGCGCTCGACACCCCCATTGCGGGCTTGTTCGCAAACCATCCCTTCATCCGCTTCGACCGGCGCACGCCGACGGGTGCACGCATCGACCGGATCCTGCGCCGGCTGCAGTTGGTTCCCAGGGAGTTCCTGGAGCTCAATTCGCTGCTCTCGATCGTCGAACTGGTGCGAAAGAACGTGGGCTTCACCATGGCGCCGCTGCTCAATAACTTCGATTGGGAAAGCGACCCCGGACTGCGCGTGCTGCAGCTGCCCGGCCGGCCGATTGCCCGTCGCCTGGGCATGCTGGAGAGCGGCCGGCGCAGCCACATCACGGGCGTGGTTCGCGAGGAGCTATTGGCGCACCTCCGCCGGGCGAAGCCCGGCGGCCGATCCATCGCCAGCGTCTCATCGTGAAAGCACCGTCAAGAACTTTCAAGCGCGGGGCAACACGAGCCGAAAGGCACTGCCGCGCCCCAGTGCGCTGTCGAGCAGCGCCTTGCCGCCGTGCCGCTGGGCCACGGTCTTGACAAAGGCCAACCCGAGCCCGGCCCCGTCGATGTTTGCTGTGGCGCTGCCTCGAACGAAGGGCTCGAACACCTGCGTCCGGAGTTCTTCGGCGATGCCGGGTCCTTCGTCCTTCACCAGCACGGCCCATGCACGCGGAAGCGATTCGACCGCGCAGGTGATCGACGAGCCCGCCGGCGAACAAGGCGAGATCGAACTCCTTCTGCGTCAGCGCAACAGGCCTGCCGTCGATCTCCAGTTGCCGGGTCGCAAGCACGAAGCGGTAGCGTCCCCAGACCTGCTCTTCGGGCTGCGTGTCCAGGTAGGCGCGCCGCAGCAGCGCGCGCACGCGAGCGGCCAGCTCGCCTACCCGCATGGGTTTGACCATGAAGTCGTCCGCCCCCGCTGCATCGGCTTGAACCACAAAAAGCGGTGAGCCTAGGCCCGGTCAAAAGATCACTTGCGCGCTCCCCAAATCGTCCACGATCACGCTGAAATCGCGTCCACGATCAGCCTGAAACGCCGTCCACGATGCCCTGAAATACGCAGTCCCCGCGAGCCGTGCACGACCATGGAGCCTTGAGCGGCCCGGCCTTGCCTTCGGGAGGCAGATCACTTCGCCTAGGTCCGCTAAGGGCGCTGAGGGCATCTTCGATCGGGGTCAGGGACTTGGTGGCACTGCACACTCAGGATCGAACGACTTAGGAAGCGCGGCGAGCTTTCCTTCCATCAAACGAAGGCGCCGGCTTACGGCAAGGGCAATGCACACGCCCAGCATTGCTTGCATGAGCCGCTTCCGCTTTCTTGTATCGATGGTTGAAGCACTCCGGTCTGGAGCGTTCGAATGGGTGCTGTTCGAATCCTTCGATGACGTGCCTGGCTTTGAGCCCTTGGCACGCTCAGATCTCAGCTTCCCAACATACAAGAGCGCCTGGGAAGCCGGGTGCGTGGCACTTCAATCCCGCATGGACGATCCAAAACTGGACCTACTCGACGACGAGGACTGAGCAGCGCTGACCAGCTCAGTTGCCTTGGGACGAAGCGCCAGATTGCTGTTCTCGGATCAGGAACTCGTCGATCCAGGCGCGCGCCTTGGCCGCAAGCAGCTTCCTTGCTTTTGCCTCTTCGGATACGCCGCCAACTCCGATTCGGAACATCACTTTCCCGGCCCGCTTTACATCGGCAAAAAAATAATTGCCTTCGCCTACGGGCTCAGATCCAAACTCGATCGTCCAGTCTGGCGGAGCAGCAGGCGGATCGGCGTGGTCGCGCGCCGGGGAAATGTTCATCGGTGGTCAATGGTGAGACTTCTGCAGCCCAGTATGCGCCACTCCTGCTCGGACGCAACGGGGGCAATGTCATGGGTTTGACGGCTGATCCCGCAGCAGAAGACGGCCCCCCGGCCGGGCGCCTCCTCCCCCACTGGGGGCGCGGCGAGTTCAAACTAAGCTGCAAAAAATTCAGGCTAAAGTTGAAAACCGCCGACTGTGGAACGCCACTGGAGATTGAGCACCAAGACGGCTTAAGTCATTGATCCGAAAGGGCGCACCGGGGAACTGCGCCGTTGATCGTTCAGCTCATGCGCCGCTAGACATTCGATCCTGTGGTCTTCACGCCTCCGAACATTGAATTTTTCGCTCCGGCCCGGAGCCATAGGGGCAGAATTTGGCGGCTACGTGCTTGCCGACGAATCACTTCTTCGGCGGCTTGAATGCACGTACCTGTCCCAATCTAGGAGAACCAAGATGGTCAGCAAGAACACGATTTGTCTCTGGTACGACGGCACCGCGTTGGACGCCGCGAAGTTCTACGCCGAGACGTTCCCGGACAGCGCGGTGGGAGCTGTCCATCGCGCGCCTGGCGACTATCCCGCGGGCAAGCAGGGCGATGTCTTGACGGTCGAGTTCACGGTGATGGGCATCCCTTGTCTCGGACTGAACGGGGGCCCGGCGTTCAAGCACAACGAGGCTTTCTCGTTCCAGGTTGCGACCGACAACCAGGCCGAAACGGACCGCTTGTGGAACGCGATTGTCGGAAACGGCGGCCAGGAAAGCGCATGCGGCTGGTGCAAGGACAAGTGGGGACTGTCGTGGCAGATCACGCCACGCGCCCTGACGGCCGCGATCGCCGATCCTGATCGAGCGGCGGCCAAGCGCACGTTCGAAGCCATGATGGGGATGAGAAAGATCGACATCGCTGCGATCGAAGCGGCTCGGCGCGGCTGACGCTCCCGATGCCGGCCCAGCCCCCGTCGCCGCGACAGCACGCACGCGGAACGCCACGATTTTTTACGGCTAGAACTCCGCCGCATCAAGGGGCGGTGCGCCCTCCTTCCCTCTCAGTGTTGGCCTAGGTTGGCCCTCGAAAGGTGTGCCGCCAGCGTGTGTGCAGTTCGCGCGAGCGTCACCTGAGCATGGCTTCGTTCTCGACTCTCCTTGGACCGCCGGGCCTTGAAACCCCGCCAAATGCCCTTATGATTAGCACTCGCTGAAGAGGAGTGCTAACAACCCCCCGCTTCCAGTGGCTGGGCAGCCGGCAACCATGCCAGCGCCCGAACCAAACCCCGTTTCTTATCCAGGAGATGCAATGAAACTTCGTCCTTTGCACGATCGCGTGATCGTCAAGCGCATTGAAAGCGAAACCAAGACCGCCTCGGGCATCGTGATCCCCGACAACGCCGCCGAGAAGCCCGACCAGGGCGAAGTGCTGGCCGTCGGCCCTGGCAAGAAGAACGACAAGGGCGAACTCGGCGCGATGAGCGTCAAGGTCGGCGACCGCGTCCTGTTCGGCAAGTACAGCGGCCAGACCGTCAAGGTCGATGGCGACGAGCTGCTGGTCATGAAGGAAGACGACCTGTTCGCGGTCGTCGAGAAGTAATCAACCCCTCTATCTGAATTCGGAGAAATCTCATGGCAGCAAAAGACGTAGTCTTCGGCGGTGAAGCCCGCGCACGCATGGTCGAGGGTGTCAACATCCTGGCCAACGCAGTCAAAGTGACCCTGGGCCCCAAGGGCCGCAACGTGGTGCTCGAGCGCTCCTTCGGCGCCCCGACCGTGACCAAGGACGGCGTGTCCGTGGCCAAGGAAATCGAACTCAAGGACAAGCTCCAGAACATGGGCGCCCAGCTCGTGAAGGAAGTGGCTTCCAAGACTTCGGACAACGCCGGCGACGGCACCACCACCGCGACCGTGCTGGCCCAGGCCATCGTTCGCGAAGGCTTCAAGTACGTGGCCGCCGGCATCAACCCGATGGACCTGAAGCGCGGCATCGACAAGGCGGTCACTGCCCTGGTCGAAGAGCTGAAGAAGGCTTCCAAGGCCACCACCACCTCGAAGGAAATCGCGCAAGTCGGCTCGATCTCGGCCAACAGCGACGACACCATCGGCAAGCTCATCGCCGACGCGATGGACAAGGTCGGCAAGGAAGGCGTTATCACCGTCGAAGACGGCAAGTCGCTCGACAGCGAACTCGACGTCGTTGAAGGCATGCAGTTCGACCGCGGCTACCTGTCGCCCTACTTCATCAACAACCCCGAGAAGCAATCGGCGTTGCTGGAAAACCCCTTCGTGCTGCTGTTCGACAAGAAGATCAGCAACATCCGCGACCTGCTGCCCACGCTGGAGCAAGTCGCCAAGGCCGGCCGTCCGCTCTTGATCATTGCCGAAGAAGTCGAGGGCGAAGCCCTGGCGACGCTGGTGGTCAACACCATCCGCGGCATCCTGAAGGTCGTGGCCGTCAAGGCACCGGGCTTCGGCGACCGCCGCAAGGCCATGCTGGAAGACATCGCCATCCTGACGGGCGGCAAGGTCATCGCTGAAGAAGTGGGCCTGACGCTCGAGAAGGTGACGCTGGCCGACCTGGGCCAAGCCAAGCGCATCGAAGTGGGCAAGGAAAACACCATCATCATCGACGGCGCCGGCGCTCCCGCCGACATCGAAGCCCGCGTGAAGCAAGTGCGCGTGCAGATCGAGGAAGCCACCAGCGACTACGACCGCGAGAAGCTGCAAGAGCGCGTGGCCAAGCTGGCCGGCGGCGTGGCCGTGATCAAGGTCGGCGCTGCCACCGAAGTCGAAATGAAGGAAAAGAAGGCTCGCGTCGAAGACGCCCTGCACGCCACCCGCGCTGCTGTGGAAGAAGGCGTGGTGGCCGGCGGCGGCGTGGCGCTGCTGCGCGCCAAGCAAGCCGTGGGCGACAAGCTCAAGGGCGACAACGCCGACCAGGACGCCGGCATCAAGCTGGTGCTGCGCGCCATCGAAGCGCCGCTGCGCGAGATCGTCAACAACGCCGGCGGCGAAGCCAGCGTGGTGGTGAACGCCGTGTTGGCCGGCAAGGGCAACTACGGCTTCAATGCCCAGAACGACACCTACGGCGACATGCTCGAGCTGGGCATCCTGGACCCGACCAAGGTGACCCGCACCGCGCTGCAGAACGCAGCCTCGGTCGCTTCCCTGCTGCTGACGACCGAAGCGATGGTCGCCGACGCACCGAAGGACGAGTCCGGCGCCGGCGGCGGCATGCCCGACATGGGCGGCATGGGTGGAATGGGCGGCATGGGCATGTAATGTCTGCCCGGCCTCCGGCCAAATAGAAAAACCCCGCAGCGCAAGCCGCGGGGTTTTTTTTACGCTTGCGAGGCTGGACTCAGGCAGCGGCGAGCGGCGGCGCGCCGTACTCGTTGCCCTCGGGCTGGCTGGGCTGGACCATGAAGTACAGCAGCACCAGGCCCACCAGCGGAATCAGGCCGATCAGCAGCCACCAGCCACTCTTGCCAATGTCGTGCAGGCGGCGCGCGCCGGCCGACAGCAGCGGCAGCAGGAAGGCCAGGATGACGACGAAATAGACGATCTCGTGAATGAAGCCTGCCACGACGGCCACGATGACGTAGGCGAGCACGAACCACCAGTACTCGGAGCGTGATCCGCGACCCGAAAAGTCGACGTACTTGCTGAAGCAGGTCTGAATGGCTTGTTGAAAATTCATCGAACAACTCCTCTCGATAGTTCCCCGGGAAAACTCCCGCGGCCATCATAAAGGGCGGTTCGCCGGCTTTGGTGACCTTCTTCGCTAGCGCAGGCGGGCGAGCAAGCCGGCCGTGGAAGCGTCCAGACCCTGCGTGTCGCCCGAGGCCAGGCGGGGTTCGATGTCCCGCGCCAGCACCTTGCCGAGCTCGACGCCCCATTGGTCGAAGCTGTTGATGCCCCAAAGCGCGCCGCTGGTGAACACCCGGTGCTCGTAGAGTGCGAGGAAGGCGCCGAGTGCCTCGGGCGCGAGCTGGTCGAAGACGAAGAAGCTGCTCGGCCGATTGCCCGGGAAATTGCGATGCCCGCCCTCGTCGCGCTGCCCCACCATGAGCGCCTGCGCCTGCGCCAGTGCATTGGCCAGCAGCTTGGGATGATGGCCCTCGAGCTCGTGCGCCGCATCGCGCACGGCGATGAATTCCAGCGGGATCACGTCCGTGCCCTGGTGCAGCATCTGGAAATAGGCGTGCTGCCCGTTGGTGCCGGGCTCGCCCCACAGCACGGGCGAGGTGCCGAAGGGCAACGCCTGGCCGCCGGCATCGACACGCTTGCCGTTGCTTTCCATCTCGAGCTGCTGCAGGTAGGCCGGCAGCCGCTGCAGCGCGCTGTGGTAGGGGGCGATGCTGCGGCTTGCGAAGCGGTGGAAGTTGCGGTACCAGACATCGAGCAGGCCGAGACGCACCGGCAGGTTCTGCGCCAGCGGGGCGGTGCGGAAATGCTCGTCCATCGCGTGGGCCCCGGCCAGCAGGCGGCGGAAGCCGTCGGCGCCGATCGCCAGCGCGATCGGCAGCCCGATGGCCGACCACAGCGAATAGCGCCCGCCGACCCAGTCCCAGAAGCCGAAAGTCGTCTCGATGCCGAAGGCGCGCGCGGCCTCGACGTTGGTGGTGAGCGCCGCGAAATGACGCGCGATGTCGACGCTGCCCGACTGCTCGAACCAGCGCTTGGCCGACTGCGCGTTGGCCATGGTCTCGGCCGTGGTGAAGGTCTTCGAGGCGACGAGGAACAGCGTGTGCTCGGGCGCCAGGTCGCGCAGCACGCGCGCGAGTTCGTGGCCGTCCACGTTGGAGACGAAATGGAAGCGCTTGCCCGGCGCCACGAACTGGTCGAGGGCGCGCACCGCCATCTGCGGGCCGAGATCGGAGCCGCCGATGCCGATGTTGACCACGTCGGTGATCGTGTGGTCGGCGCGGACCGCTTCGGCGTAGGCCAGCATCGCGGCCAGCGTGGCATGGACATCGGCCAGCGCGCCGGCGAGCTGCTCGGGCGCCGGTGCGGAGGCGGGACTTCTCAGCAGGGTGTGGAGTACGGCGCGGTCTTCGGTCGCATTGATGTGCGCGCCGGCGAACATCGCGTCGCGGTGCGCTTCCAGTCCAGCCTCCTGCGCAAGTGCCAGCAGCAGTTCCTCGGTCTTCGCGTCGATCAGGTTCTTCGACAGGTCGGCGAAGAGATGGGGCGCCGATTGGCTGAACGCGCCGAAACGCTGCGGATCGGCGGCAAAAGCCTGCCGCAGGTCGAAGTCGCGGCCGCCAGCGTCGTAATGCGCCTGCAGCCGGCCCCAGGCCGCCGTGCGATCGCAACGTGTCTTCATCGTCATGCGACCTCCTCCATCAGTTTCTCCAGCTTCACCGCATCGGCCGCGAAGGCGCGAATGCCTTCGGCCAGCTTCTCGGTGGCCATGGCGTCCTCGTTGAGGGCGAAGCGGAACGCCGGCTCGTCGAGCCTGAGCTGGGGAATGTCGAGCGCCTTCGCGGCCTCGGCGTCGAGCGCATGCGCGAGCGGCGCTTCGCTGGCCGCGAGCTCGGCCAGCAACTCGGGGCTGATGGTCAGGAGGTCGCAGCCTGCGAGTGCGGCGATCTGCCCCACGTTGCGGAAGCTCGCGCCCATCACCTCGGTCGCGATGCCGTGCTTCTTGTAGTAGTCGAAGATCTGGCGCACCGATTGCACGCCCGGATCGTTGGCGCCCGAACGCGCCGCTTCGTCCCAGCTGCCGCCGGCCGCTTTCTTGTGCCAGTCGTAGATGCGCCCGACGAAGGGCGAGATCAGCTTGACGCCCGCCGCGCCGCAGGCCACCGCCTGGGCGAACGAGAACAGCAAGGTCAGGTTGGTGTGGATGCCCTTCGCTTCGAGCCGGCGCGCGGCTTCGATGCCTTCCCAGGTGGCGGCGATCTTGATCAGAACGCGCTTCTCGACCTCGACGTCCTCGGCCCGGTAGAGCGCCACGATGCGCTCAGCGCGCTCGATGGTGGCGGCCGTGTCGAAGCTCAGGCGCGCATCGACCTCGGTCGAGACGCGGCCCGGGATGAGGGAGAGGATCTCGGTGCCGAAGCGCACTAGCATCCGGTCGATCACCTCGTCGACGGGCAGGCTGCCGTGCTTCTTCACCGCTTCGTCGAGCAGCGGCCGGTACTCGGCCTTCTGCACGGCCTTGAGGATCAGCGAGGGGTTGGTGGTGGCGTCCTGGGGCTTGAACTGCGCCAGCTGGCGGAAATCGCCGGTGTCGGCCACCACGGTGGTCCATTGACGGAGGGCATCGAGTTGGTTCATGCGGCCATTATCCCGCCGCAAAACTACAGTCCGTGTGGTCCTCGGCTGACGGGGCCTGGCGAGGGCCGCGACTAGCCTTCGCTGATCGCCTCCGGAGGAATTCCCATGCCTTTTCGCAGACACCACCATGCGTCGCCATCAGCCGCTGCGTTCGATGACCGCGCGCACAGCGCGTCGATCGGCACGCTGGCCACGGCTTTTTGCGTGGGCGGTGTGCTGACCCTGCTCGCGCTCGCGACCGCCCGGGCGACCCGCACCGAACGCGTGGGCGGCCCCGCCGATGGCGCGCCGCTGATGCGCGCGCCGCTCCAGGTGGTGGCGCCAGTCGACCTGCAGCGCTACGCCGGCCTGTGGCACGAACAGGCCCGCCTGCCCAACCGCTTCCAGAAGCAGTGCGCGGGCCCGGCCACGGCCGAGTACACGCTGCTGGGTGATGGCCAGATGGAGGTTCGCAACCGCTGCATCCTGGACGACGGCAGCTTCGACGAAGCGGTCGGCGTGGCGCGCGTGGCACCGGTTGCCGGCCAGCCGGGCGCAGGCCGCCTCGAAGTGCGCTTCGCGCCTGAATGGCTCGGCTGGCTGCCCGCAGTCTGGGGCGACTACTGGATCCTGAAGCTCGACCGCGACTACCAGGTGGCGCTGGTCGGTACGCCGGACCGCAAGTACCTCTGGGTGCTGTCGCGTGCGCCGCGGCTGGACGACGCCGCGCTCGATGCCGAGCTCGACTACGCGCGCTCGCTGGGCTTCGACGTCGACAAGGTCGAGTTGACCGGCAGGTAGGCCGCGAGCTGCGCCGGCAAGGCGCTGGGCCGCTCGCAATGGATGGCCTGCCACCCGAGTTCGCGCGCCGCCACCACATTGGCCAGCGAGTCGTCGATGAAGACGGTGTCCGCAGCCGCCAGGCGGTAGCGCGCGGTCAGCAGCTCGTAGATCTCGCGCTGCGGCTTGATCATGCGCACGTCGCCCGAAAAGATGCCGCCGTCAAACCAACGGAAAAAGGCGTGGCGCTCTTCGAGCACGCGCGCATAGGGCACCGGCATGTTGGAGAGGTAGTAGAGCCGCAGCTCCTCCCCCGCATCGCGGCGCGCACGCAGCCCGTCGAGCAGATCGATGGTGACGGCAATCGGCTCCAGGCGCTCGCCCATGGGCGCCAGCGCCTCGTTGAGCCGGCCGACCGGCAGCGACAGCCGCAGCGCCATCCGCCCGATGGCGTCGTCGAGGCTGTGCGTGCCGCGGTCGAAACCCAGCCAGTCCTCGTGGTGGAACATCTCGCGCGCGAGCGCATGTGCGGCTTCGGCGGTGGGCGCGTGACGCATGAACTGGGACTGGACGAGCAGCACCGGCTCCCAGGTCAGTAATACAGCGCCCAGATCGAAGACCACGTTCATGCGGCGGCCGGTACGACGGAAACGCCATGCATGGCGAGGGACAGCGTCGTATGGGCGCCGGCGGTCAGCGGACGGGACAGATCCGCGGAAACCACGAACACAGAACCGAGCGCAGTGTCGAAGGCGTATTCGTAGACGCTGCCCAGATAGGCAGCCTTGCGCAAGGTCGCAGGCAGGCCGACGGCAGCGCCGATCTGCCACGCTTCGGGCCTGACGGCGACCTTCACGACGCCCGGCGCGATGTCATAGCGCAATGGCAGCGTCAGCGGCCCGAGCTCGACGCGGCCTTCGGGCTGTGCCACGGCGGGAAACACCATGGCCTCGCCCATGAAACCAGCCACGAACTCGCTTTCCGGATGGCCGTAAAGCTGCTGGGGGGTGCCGCGCTGCGCGATCACGCCATGATCCATCACGATGATCTGGTCGCTGACCGCGAGGGCCTCGCTCTGGTCGTGCGTGACATAAGCGACCGTCAAGCCGAGCCGCTGCTGCAGGCTGCGAATTTCCTCGCGCATCTCGCGCCGCAGCCGCGCGTCGAGGTTCGACAAGGGTTCGTCGAAAAGCAGCACCGCGGGTTCCAGCACCAGCGCACGCGCGAGCGCCACGCGCTGCTGCTGGCCGCCGGAAAGCTCGCTCGGCAGCCGTTCGTCGAAACCGACCAGGCCGACTCCCTTGAGCGCGTCACGTGCGCGCGCCATCGCCTCGTTTTTCCTGACGCCGCTCATCTTCAGGCCGTAGCTCACGTTCTCGATCACGTTCATGTGAGGGAACAGCGCGTAGCTCTGGAACATCATGCTCACATTCCGATCGGCCGGACCGAGCGTGGTGACATCGCGGCCGCCCATGATGATCGAGCCAAAACTCGGCGACTCCAGCCCGGCGATCATGCGCAGAGTCGTCGTCTTGCCGCAGCCGGAGGGGCCGAGGATGGTGGTCAGGGTGCCTTCGGGCACTTCGAAGCTGATGCCCTTCACGGCGAGCGGCGCGTTCGCGTCGCTGCCATAGCGCTTGGTGACGTTGTGGAGTTCGATGCCGTTGCTCATGTGTCGGTCCGTGTTCAAGGCGCCGCGACCGCGATGGTCGGCACGCCCGCCTTGCGCCGCCCCAGTTTGCGCTCGCCGACGACGAACTGCACGAGCGCAATCGCGAGCGACATCAGGATCATCAGCACCGTGCAGTAGGCCAGGGCAATGCCGTAATCGCCGTTGCCGACGCGGCCGATGATGTACGTGGTGGCGAGTTCGTTCTCGGCCGTGACGAGGAAGATGACCGCGCTCACGGTCGTCATCGCGCGGACGAAGCTGTAAATCAGCGCAGCAACCAGCGCCGGCTTCAACAGCGGCAGCACGACCTTGATGAGGGTCTGCGACGTGGACGCGCGCAGCATCAGCGACGCCTCGTCGAGCGAGCGATCGAGCTGCTTGAAAGCCGCCGTGCCCGCACGCACGCCGACGGGAAGGTTCCTGAACATGAAGCACAGCACGATGATGAGACCGGTGCCGGTCAGCTCGAGCGGCGGCACGTTGAAGGCGAGAATGTAGCTCACGCCGAGCACCGTGCCCGGAATGGCGAAAGCGAGCAAGGCTGCGAACTCGAAGGCACCCTGTCCCCGGAATTCGTTGCGTGCCAGCAGCCACGCGATCAGCAGTCCAAGGCCCGCCGTCAACGGCGCCGAGATGCCCGCGAGCTTGAGCGTCGTGAGCAACGAGTTCCAGGCCGTACCTGCCCAGACGAGACCGAACTGCCCCCACTCCAGCGCAAACGCGGTCTTGAAGTGAACGAGTGTGAAGGTGTAGTCGCGCCCCCAGGTCTGGACGAAGCCGCCCGCGAAGGCGAACAGGTAGACGACCACCGTGAAAGCGATCCACGGCAGCGCGATGCAATAGATCGTGCGACGCACGCCATCGGGCAGTGCCATGGCGATCCCGGCGTCGCCCTTGCCGCTCACGGTGGTGTAGTTCTGCTTGCCGAGCACGCCGCGCTGGATCGCGAACACGCCGAGCGCGAAGATCGTGAGTACCCAGGCCAGCGAGGCGGCGCGGCCCTGGTCATACTGTGCGCCGACGATCGCGAAGAAAATGTCGGTCGACAGCACCGAGAATTGCCCGCCCACCACCACCGGGTTGCCGAAATCCGCAATGCTCTCGATGAAACCCACGAGAAATGCGTTGGCCAGTCCCGGCTTGAGCAAAGGCAGCGTGACGGTGAAGAAGGTGCGCCGGCGGTTGGCGCGCAGCATCTGCGCGGCCTCTTCCAGGCTCGGCGCCACGCCCTGCACCACGCCCCGCATGATCATGAATGCGATCGGGGTGAAGGCAAACAGCTGGGCCACGAGCACGCCCGGCATGCCGTAGAACCAGCGCGTCGGCTCGATGCCGAAGCTGCTCTCGAGCGCCTGATTCACGACACCTGCACGACCGAACAGCAGGATCAGGCCGAGCCCGACGACGAAGGGCGGCGTGATGATGGGCAACAGGGCCAGCACGCGCAACGGACCCTGCCAGCGCTTGCCGCCGCGCTCGGCCATCAACGCCATCAAGGTCCCGAGAAAAGTGGTGCCGGCGGCCGTGAGCAGCGCAAGGACCAGCGTGTTCCACGCCACGCCGCAGCGCACGCCGCCGGAGAGGCAGTTCAACCCCCAGACGCGCTCGGTGCCGATGCGAGCGCCGAATGCGGCCAGCGACCAGCGGCCGTCTTCGTCGAAGAAAGCGCCTGCAAGCGCCTTGCTCACGGGGTACGCGATGAAGAGCGCCATCAGCACGCCGCAGCCGATTACCGACGCCGAGACGAACAGATCGCCCTTGAAGAAGCCCAGCCGCGCCAGCCCGAAGGCGAAAAGCATTGCCAGCGCCGCCAAGGCGATGAAGCCGCCCGCGCCGATACCGAACTGGTTGATCGGCAGCTCACCAAGGTAGGTGTTGAGGGCGGCGAAGCTCCAGCCGCGCGCGCCGATCAAAAAGCCGCTCGCCACCAAGCCGACCGCACCCGTGAACCCGCCCACGATCAGCAAACGGCCCTGGGCTCGGCCGGGACGCAGCAAGCCGCCCAAGACGCACACGCCGAGCCCGAAGAGGCCAACAAGGAGCCAGCTGCGGCCCTGCAGCCAGGCATGCATCACACCGTTCGCGCCCTCGGCTTGGCCGAAGATCTGCCCAAGAGCCTCGTACCAAGCGGTGTCCTGGATCGCGTACCAAGGCAACGCAAGGTAGCCGACCAACCCCACCGCAATGCATGCCCAGATGGGCGCGTTCGGCCGGCGCCCCGCCGTGGAAGCGGACTGCACGCTAGCGCGGCAGCGAGTTGACGTCCTTTTCCCAGCGCGCTATTAGGCGCCGGCGCTCGGCGCTCGCGCCGTACTTCGCATAGTCGTAGTCGATGAACTTGATCTTCTTGAAGTCAGGAATCCGCGGGTCGAGCTTCGCGTTCATGTTGCTCGGCAACTGAAACTGCTTGTTCGCGGCGCCGAGCTCCTGCGCGGAAGGCGTCAGCGCCCATTCGTAGAACTTCTTGGCTGCATCGAGGTTTCGCGAGCCCTTGATGATGCTCATCGAGCCGATCTCGGCGCCGGTGCCATCGGACGGGGTGATGGTTTCCACTGGAAAGCCCTGCATCTTCTCGCCGGGGCCGTCATGCACGAAGCTGATGGAGACCGCCGTTTCGCCGCGCGCCACGGCCTTGATGGGACCAGTGCCCGAGCGCGTGTATTGACCCACGTTCCTGTGCAGCGCCTTGAGGTATTCATAGGCCTTGTCTTCGCCCATCAGTTGCACGAGCGTCGCGATCATGGTGTAGGCGGTGCCGCTGGAAGCCGGATTGGCCACCTGGATGTCGCCCTTGTATTCAGGCTTGAGCAGATCGGCCCAGGTCTTGGGCACCGGCAGCTTCTTCTTGGCCAGGAGTTCCGGGTTGTAGCCGAATCCCAGAGGCCCGGAATAGATCCCGACGGTCTTGTAGCCGGACTGCTTGGCCTGCTGCTGTGCCCAGGGATGCAGCTGCGCCAGCGTGGGCGATTTGTATTCGAGCGTAAGGCCTTGTTCGGCCGCCTGCAGGTGCGGATCACCAGTGCCGCCGAACCAGATGTCGGTCTTGGGGTTGTCCTTTTCCGCGATGAGCTGCGCGAGCGCTTCACCCGAACCCTTGAGCGCCATGTTGATCTTGACGCCCGTCGTGCGCGCATAGACCGTCGAGATCACGTTGCACCACTCGGCCTGGACCGAGCAGATGACGTTGACGGTCTGTGCCGACACCGCGGCCGACAGGCCCATCAATGCCGCGACGGCGAAAAGCTTTTTCATGGGAACCTCGCTCGAAAAACAAAAAAGGGCCCCGCGGGCCGACCTTCAGCTTAGCGCGCCGGTGCCGTTGTCGGATCGGTACAAGTACCATTCGAGGTCAAGCTTCGTGCTCGGCATTTCACGCAACAACACGGATGTATCCATGAGTTTTGACCTCGTCCTCTTCGGCGGTACCGGCGACCTTGCATGGCGCAAGCTGATGCCGGCGCTGTTCCAGGCCTTCCGGCACGGCAGCCTGCCCGAAGACGGCCGCATCATCGGCGTCGCGCGCGACGATCTTTCCGACGACGGCTATCGCGAGCTGATCCAGTCGCGCTTCGAGGCGGTCGAGGGCGCCAAGCGGCCGTCGCCCGAGGAGTTCAAGAAGTTCGCCTCGATGCTGTACTACCTGCGCATGGACCTGTCGAAGGCCGAGGACTACGCCAAGCTCGCCGACCTGTTGAAGACCCGCGACGCCACCACCGTCGTGATGTATCTCGCGACGGCTCCGGCGCTCTTCACGCAGGTGGTGCAACAGATCGCCGCGGCCGGGCTCAACGGCCCGCAGACGCGCGTCGTTCTCGAAAAGCCGCTGGGCCACGACCTGGCGTCGAACCGGGCCATCAACAAGGCGGTGTGCAAGGTGCTGGACGAGCACCAGGTGTTCCGCATCGACCACTACCTGGGCAAGCCCTCGGTGCAGAACCTGTTCGCGATGCGCTTCGGCAACGCGCTGTTCGAGCCGATCTGGCGCCGCGAGCACATCGCCAACATCCAGATCACGATCGCCGAAGACCTCGGCGTCGAGAAGCGCGGCGCCTTCTACGACCAGACCGGCGCGTTGCGCGACATGGTGCAGAACCACGCGCTGCAGCTGGTCTGCGCGATCGGCATGGAGCCGCCGATCAATGCGCACGCCGACGCGATCCGCGACGAAAAACTGAAGGTGCTGCGCGCGCTGAAGCCGTGGACCGCGGAGTCGATCGGCCTGCACGCGATCCGCGGGCAATACACCTCGGGCACGGCCTACGGCGAGCGCGTGCCGGGCTACCGCGACGAGCCTGGCGTGGACCCCGAGAGCCGCACCGAGACCTTCGTCGCGCTGCGCACCGAGATCGCCAACTGGCGCTGGGCCGGCGTGCCGCTCTACATCCGCACCGGCAAGCGGCTGGCCTCGCGCGATGCGCGCATCGAGGTCAACTTCAGGCCGACGCCGCATGCGATCTTTCGCGCGCCGCCCAGCGCGGTCAACAAGCTCGTGATCAACCTCCAGCCCAAGGACGGCCTGGAGCTGCACATGCTCGCGCAGGCGCAGGACAACCGCCAGCGCAACGGCAACCGCCGCGCCGGCCCACAGCTGGCGCCGGTGCAACTGGACCTCGACTTCGACAAGCGCTTCGGCGCCGAGCGCGTGGGTGCCTACGAACGCCTGCTGCTCGACGTGATCGACGGCCGGCTCAACCTGTTCGTGCGCAGCGACGAGCAGGAAGAGGCGTGGCGCTGGGTCGAGCCGCTGATCGACAGCTGGGCCTCGGACGGCGTGCCGCGCCCTTACGCAGCGGGCACTTGGGGGCCGAGTGCATCGAGCGCGATGATCGCGCGCGACGGCTTCGCCTGGAGCGAAGAGCAGTAGCTGAGCACACCCCCAGGCTGCGCGCACTTCGTGTCGCTTCGCCAACCCCCTTGCAGGGGGCAACACCAGCGACCCGGCGCAGCCGGTTCCGCGGTGTTTCTGGAATGGGGCGCTAGATCCGGCCTTCTTCGACGGCGTGGCAGGCCACCTGCACGCCACGCAGCATCTGCAGCGGCGGCCGCTCGGCCTTGCAGCGCGCGTTGGCATGCGGACAGCGCGGATGGAAGGTGCAGCCGGTGGGCGGATTGAGCGGGTTCGGCACCTCGCCCTGCACCGGCGTGCGCCGCTCGCCGGCGTGCTTCATCTTCGGAATCGCCTCCAGCAGCATGCGCGTGTAGGGGTGCTGCGGGTCGCTGAAGAGCTTGGCCTTGTCCGCCACCTCGACCAGCCGGCCCAGGTACATCACGCCGACCTGGTCGGCCACGTGGCGCACCACCGCGAGGTTATGCGAGATGAAGAGGTAGGTCAGGCCGCGCTCGCGCTGCAGGTCCTTCATGATGTTGAGCACCTGGGCCTGCACGCTCACGTCCAGCGCCGAGGTGGGCTCGTCGCACACCAGGAATTCGGGCTGGGTGGCGAGCGCCCGCGCGATCGAGATGCGCTGGCGCTGGCCGCCGGAGAACTGGTGCGGGTACTTCACCATGTCCAGCGGGCTCAGGCCGACCGACTGCAGCAGTTCGCCCACGCGCGCCTTGAGCGCCGGGCCTTCCTTGAGGATCTCGTGCTCGCGCAGCGGCTCGCCGACGATGTCCTCGACGATCCAGCGCGGGTTGAGGCTCGCGTAGGGATCCTGGAAGATCATCTGGATGCGCCGGCGCAGCTTGCGCCCCTCGGCGGTCTTGAAGGCGGCATGCGCGTCCTGGCCGTCGAAGTGCATGCCGCCGCGGGTGGGCTCGTACAGGCCCACCAGCAGGCGCGCGACGGTGCTCTTGCCGCAGCCCGATTCGCCCACCAGCGCGAGCGTCTTGCCGCGCTCGATGGAGAAGCTCACGCCGTCGACGGCGTTGAGCAGCACCCGCGGCTTGCGTTCGAGCACGCGGTTGAGCCAGGGCGGCGAGACGTCGAAGCTCTTGGCGAGATCGTTCGCCTGGACCAGTGCGCTCATCGGGGCGCTCATGCCGCAATCCCGTCGATCGGCGCCGCGCTGTGCGCAGCGTGCAGCCAGCAGGCAGCGCGGGTCGCGCCCGCGTTGAGCAGGTCGGGCCGCTCTTGCAGGCAGCGGTCGAAGACGCGCGGGCAGCGCGGGTTGTAGGCGCATCCGCGCGGGATGGCATTGAGGCGGGGCATGGCGCCGTCGATCTGGTTGAGGCGTTCGCGGTCCATCGTCATGTCGGGGATGGCGGCCATGAGGCCCGAGGTGTAGGGATGCGCGGGCTGGTGGATCACCTCCTGCACCGGTCCTATCTCGGCCACGCGGCCGGCGTACATCACCGCCACGCGATCGCAGGTCTCGGCGATCACGCCCATGTCGTGGGTGATCAGCATGACGGCGGCGCCGCGGTCCTTGCAGATCTTCTTGAGCAACTGGATGATCTGCGCCTGGATCGACACGTCCAGCGCGGTGGTGGGCTCGTCGGCGACGATCAGCTTCGGCTCGGCCGCCAGCGCGAGCGCAATCACCACGCGCTGGCGCATTCCGCCGGAGAACTGGTGCGGATAGTGGTCGATGCGCTGCTCGGCACCCGGGATGCCGGTGTCCTGCAAGAGGCCGATGGCGCGCCGGCGCGCTTCTTGCTCGCTCACGGGCAGGTGGGTGCGGATGGTCTCCGTCAATTGCCGCCCGATGGTGTAGAGCGGGTTCAGCGAGGTCAGCGGGTCCTGGAAGATGGCGCCGATCTTGCGGCCGCGGATGTGGCGCATGGCCTCGTGGCCCAGGTTGTCGATGCGCTGCCCTTCGAGCCGGATCTCGCCGCTGGCGATGCGCCCCGGCGGCTCGAGCAGGCCGATGATGGCCGCGCCGGTGAGCGATTTTCCGGCGCCGGATTCGCCGACCACGCCGAGGATTTCGCCGGGTGCGATCTCGAAGGAGATGTCGTCCAGCGCGCGCAGCGTGCCGCGCCGGTGCGGGAATTCGACGACCAGATGGTTGACTTGCAGAAGGCTCATGTGCGGTGCTCCACCTTCTTCAGCGCAAGCGTGGGTTGAGGGCGTCGCGCAACCAGTCGCCCAGCAGGTTCACGCTGAGCGCGATCAGGACCAGCATCGCGCCCGGGAACACGGTGATCCACCATTCGCCCGAGAACAGGTAGTCGTTGCCGACGCGGATCAGCGTGCCCAGCGAGGGCGAAGTCGGCGGTACGCCGACGCCCAGGAAGGACAGCGTGGCCTCGGTGATGATGGCCGTGGCGACCTGGATGGTCGCCAGCACCAGCACCGGGCCCATCACGTTCGGCAGCACGTGGCGCACCATGATGCGCCAGGGGGACACGCCGGTCACGCGGGCCGCCTGCACGTATTCCTTGTTGCGCTCGACCAGCGTGGAACCGCGCACGGTGCGCGCGTACTGCACCCAGCCGGTGAGCGAGATCGAAATGATCAGGACGCCGAAGGCCACCGAGTCGTGCGCATTCGGAAACAAGGCACGGCCGACGCCGGCGATCAGCAAGGCGACCAGGATCGGCGGGAAGGACAGCATCACGTCGCACACCCGCATCAGGAAGGCGTCGAGCCAGCCGCCCCAGAAGCCGGCCAGGAGTCCGAACAGCACGCCGACGATGACCGAGAGCATCACCGACACGAGGCCGACGACCAGCGAGATGCGCGCACCGTAGATCAGCGCAGAAAGGATGTCGCGGCCCTGGTCGTCGGTGCCGAGCAGGTACTTGCGTGTGCCCTCGGACTCCCAGGCGGGCGGAAGGCGCGCATCGCCGAGCTCGAGCGCGGCCAGGTCGAAGGGGTTGTGCGGCGACACCCAGCCGGCGAACACCGAGCAGAAGATGCAGACGAAGGCGATCGCGGCGGCCAGCATCGCGACCGGCGAGCTGCGAAAGCTGTGGCCGACATCACTGTCCAGCCAGCGGGCTAAGGTTTTTTTCATCGGGTTGTGGGAGCGAATTCCGCGGGGCGCAGACTAGGCCGCCGCCGGGCCGCCCCAAGGCGGCCGAGCCTCCCCCTCGGGCGGTGGCGAAGCACACGAAGTGGCAAGCCGGGGGGGCCGTCATTTTTTCAGGGCTTGATGCTCATCCACTTGAAGAACATGAAGTTGTCGGCCAGCTGGGTGAGCTCGACCTTCTTGCTCACGCCCCAGGCGAGCGACTGCTGGTGCAGCGGAAGGTGGCCAATGTCGTCCGAATGGATCTTGAAAGCCTCCTTGATCAGTTCGTTGCGCTTGGCCTTGTCGGTCTCGGACTGGATCTTCTTGGTGACCTCGTCGAGCTTCGGATTGCAGTAGGCGCCGAGGTTGAACTGCCCGGTGCCCTTGTCGTCGGGACAGGCCGTCAACGAACTCAAGGCGTTGTGGGCATCGTAGGTGGTCGGCGTCCAGCCCAGCAGGTAGAAGCTGGTGTCGCGGCGCAGGATCTTGGGGAAGTAGGTGCCCTTGGTTTCGGTGGCGAGGTTGATCTTGACGCCGATGCGCGCCAGGCTCGCAGCCACGCTCTGGCAGATCTGGCCGTCGTTCACGTAGCGGTCGTTCGGGCAGTTCATCGTGACCTCGAAGCCGTTCGGGTAGCCGGCATCGGCCAGGAGCTTCTTGGCTGCCTCTGTGTCGTAGGGCAGGCGCTTGTCCTGCTCGGCGGTCCAGCCGTTGACGCCGGGGCCGACCATCAGCCCGGTGGGACGCGAAGCGCCGCGCATCACGGTGCGCTGGATGCCATTGATGTCGATGGCCTCGTAGAAAGCCTGGCGCACGCGCTTGTCCTTGAACGGGTTCTTGCCCTTGACGCTGGAGTACTGCAACTCGTCGCGCTTCTGGTCCATACCCAGGAAGATGGTGCGCAGTTCCGGGCCCGCGATCACGCGGGCACTGGGGCTGCTGTTGATGCGCGCCACGTCCTGAACCGGCACCGGCTCCATCACGTCGACCTCGCCCGAGACCAGCGCCGCAACGCGCGTTGCGGGGTTGGCGATGGGCGTGAAGACGATCTCCTGCGCGTTGCCGTCGATCTTGCCCCAGTAGCTTGCGTTGCGAACGAAGACGGTGCGCACGTTCGGCTGGCGCTCGCGCACGCGGAACGGGCCGGTTCCGTTGGCCTTGAACGAGGCCGTGTTCTCGATGCCCTTGCGGCGATCGACCGGGTTGGTCGCCTGGTTGGTCTCGCACCACTTCTTGCTCATGATCATGATATTGGTGATCACGTCGGGCAGGATCGGAAACGCTCCCATGGTCTCGATCTCGATGGCGGAGTCGCCCGCCTTGCGGACTTCCTTGATCTCGCTCACGTGGGCCTTCATGTCGGAGCCTTCGCCCGCGGCGCGGCGGAAGCTGAACACCACGTCGTCGGCGGTGAACGGCGTGCCGTCGTGGAACTGCACGCCCTTGCGCAGCTCGAAACGCCAGACGGTCGGCGAGCTCTGCTTCCAGGACGTGGCCAGCAAGGGCGCCAGGCTCAGGTCCTTGTTGCGTCCGACCAGGGTCTCGTAGACGTTGGAAGTGACGGAGAGCTGCAACGATTCGTTGAGCGAATGCGGATCGAGCGAGAGCGCGTCGCCTTGGTTCGCGATCCGGATGGTCTGTGCGCTGGCCACCAGGCTCAAGGCGCTCAGCACGGCCGCTGCGGCCAGTTGTTTCTTCAGATTCATGAGAAGCACTCCTCGGGTTGAAGGGATCAGGACGCCGTCGAGGCGACTTTGTTCTTGGTGGATTTGCCGGCAGCGGCCAGTGGCATGCCCTGCTCGATCAGGCCGGCATGCAATGCGGCACCGAGCGGCAGGATCTCGTCGTTGAAATCGTATTTGCTGTTGTGCAGGAAAGCGCCGCCGCGGGCGTCCTGCCCGATGCGCATGTAGGCGCCCGCCTTCTTCTGCAACATGAAGGAGAAATCTTCGGCGCCCATGCTGGGCTCCATGTTGCGCTCGACGTTGTGCGCGCCCACCAGCGATTGCGCGACGTCGCCGGCGAACATCGCTTCGGGCGCCGTGTTGATGGTGGCGGGATAGATGCGTTCGAACTTCACCTGCGCCGTGGCACCGAAGCCGGAAGCGACCGCGGCGCACAGCTCCACGAGCCTTTGCTCGACCTGCGCCTGCACCCGGGCGCTGAAGGTCCGCACGGTGCCCACCAGCATGGCCTTGCCCGGCACCACGCTCATGGCGCCGAGGTCGCCGGCCTGGACGGCGCAGATGCTGATCACTGCCGCGTCGATCGGGCGCACGTTGCGCGACACGATGCTCTGCACCGCGGTGATGATGTGTGCGGACACCAGCACCGGATCGACCGTGAGATAGGCATGCGCGCCGTGGCCGCCCTTGCCGGCGATTTCGATCGTGATGCGATCGGCGGCCGCCATCATCGCGCCGCGGTTGATGCCCACCGTGCCGGCCGGCAGGCCGGGCCAGTTGTGCATCGCATAGACCGACTGCACGGGGAAACGGTCGAACAGGCCCTCTTCGATCATTGCGCGCGCGCCGGCAAAGCCCTCCTCGCCCGGCTGGAAGATCAGGATCGCGGTGCCGTCGAAGTCGCGAGTTTCGGCGAGGTAGCGCGCTGCCCCGACCAACATGGCGGTGTGGCCGTCATGCCCGCAGCCGTGCATCAAGCCCTGCTTGGCCGACGCCCAAGCGAAGTCGTTTTCCTCCCGCATCGGCAAGGCGTCCATGTCTGCGCGAAGGCCGATCATGCGGCGGCTGGCCGTGGACCGGCCGCGGATCACGCCGACCACGCCGGTCTTCCCGATGCCGGGATGGATCTCGTCGACGCCGCAGGCCCGAAGCGCTTCCTGGACGCGGCCGGCCGTGTAGACCTCCTCGAAGCCGAGTTCGGGATGCGCATGCAGGTCGCGCCGGAAGGCGGTGATCTCCGGATAGAAGCGCGCGATGTGCGCGAACGCCCTGCCGTTCGCCTGCAGACGTGCCTCGCTCATCAGTGGCCTCCCGCGCGGCCGATGCGCAGGCGCGGATCGACCACGAAATAGAGCAGGTCGACCACCAGGTTGATGACGACGAAAATCAGCGCGATCAGACACAGGTAGGCGGCCATCACCGGAATGTCGGCGAAGGTCACGGCTTGGATGAACAGCAGCCCCATGCCGGGCCATTGGAAGACGGACTCGGTGATGATCGCGAAAGCGATCAGACCGCCCAGTTGGAGGCCCGTGATGGTCATCACCGGCACCAGCGTGTTCTTGAGCGCGTGGCCGAAATGGATGACCCGATCCGACAGGCCGCGGGCGCGTGCGAACTTGATGTAGTCGGTGCGCAGCACCTCGAGCATTTCGGCGCGCACCAGCCGCATGATCAGGGTGAGCTGGAAGATGGCGAGCGTGACCGCCGGCAGCACGATGTGGTGCCAGCCGTCGACTCGCAGAAGGCCTGTGCTCCACCAGCCGATCTGCACCGTTTCTCCGCGCCCGAAGCTCGGGAACCAGCCGAGCAGGACGGCAAAGACAAGAATCAGCAGGATGCCGATCAGGAAGGTGGGCAGCGAGACGCCAAGCAGGGAGATCGTCATGAACACCTGGCTCATGAAGGTGCCGCGGCGCAGCGCCGTATAGACCCCCATCGGGATACCGATCAGCAAGGCCAGGAAGGCCGCAGCCAGCGCCAGTTCGAGCGTGGCCGGGAAGCGTTCGCCGATCAGCCGCGAGACCTTGCTGCCTTGCCGCAGGCTCAACCCGAATTCGCCTTGCGCGGCATTGACGAGGAAATGCCAGAACTGCACGAAAAAGGGCTTGTCGAGCCCGAGGCCGATACGCAGTTCACGAACCTGCTCGGGCGTTGCGTCCTGACCGAGCAGGAACACCACGGGATCGCCCACGTACTGGAAAAGGAGGAAGGCGAAGAAGGCGACCGTGATCATGACGATCACGGCCTGGATCAGGCGGCGCAGTACGAAAGCAATCATTCAGCAAAGCATGTGTTCAACGATGCTAGCAGAGCAAGGTGCGTGCCCAAGAGGTGGTTCCCCGGGTTGCGCCTTGCTCGAAGCCGAGCCAAAAACGAGGCGCGACGAGGCGCCTGCAGCAAACGCTTTGCAGCGCGTCAGTTCACCTTGATGACGCGCCAGTCGAGCCGGTTGTCGGCGCGATGGATCACGTCGATGTTCTTCTTCATGGCCCAGGGAATGATCTGGTTGTGCAGCGGAATGTGGGACACGTCGTCGTTCTGCAACTGCAGCGCCTCGGTCAGCAGCCGGTCGCGCACCGGGAGATCGGTTTCCGTCTTCACGCGATCGATGATCTGGTCCATCTTCGGATTGCTGTAGCGGCCGACGTTGTAGTTGCCGTCGCCTCCGCTGCCCACGGTGCGCGTGAGCGACTGCAGGCTGTAGAGCGCATCGAAGGTCGGCACGCCCCAGCCCAGCATGTAGATGCTGGCTTCGTAGCGCTGGATCATCGGGAAATAGGTCACCAGCGGCAGCGTGCGGAGCTTCGCCTTGACGCCCACGCGCGCCCACATCGCGGTCACGGCCTGGCAGATTTCCTCATCGTTGATGTAGCGGTTGTTGGGGCAGGCGAAATCGACCTCGAAGCCGTTGGGGTACCCCGCATCGGCCAGCAGCTTCTTGGCGGCCTCCACATCGTAGGGATGGCGCTTGTGCACGCCTTCGCTCCAGCCGTTGACCTGCGGCGCCACCAGCCCGCCGGTAGGCTGGCTCAGGCCCCGCATCGTCACGCGATTGAGGCTCGCGCTGTCGATAGCCTGGTAGAGCGCCTTGCGGACGCGCTGGTCTTTCAGTGGATTCTTGCCCTTCACGTTGGAGCCGGGCAACTCGTCGCGGAACTGGTCCATGCCGAAGAAGATGGTGCGGTTTTCGACGCCATCGATGACCTTCAGGTTGCCGCTCTGGCGCAGGCGCCCCAGATCCTGCGGGCTCGGATCCAGTACGAAGTCGATCTCGCCCGAAAGCAGCGCCGCGACACGCGTGGCCTCGGACTTGATCGGGCTGTAGATCACCTCTGTCACGTTCGTATCGTTCTTGCCCCAGTAGTTGGGGTTCTGCACAAGAACCAGGCGCTGGTCCGGCTGCCATTCCTTGACCATGTACGGGCCGGTGCCCATGGCGTTGCGGTGGGCGTAGCTTTCCTCAGGCGTCTTGATGTCCTTCGGCTCGACCGACTTGTTCTTCTCCGCCCAGGCCTTGCTCATGATGCGAAGCTCCGTCAGCTGATTCAGCAGCACGGGATTGGGGCCCTTGAGGAGGACATCGACCGTATTCGCATCGATCTTGACCACCTTGTCGATGCCCTGGGCGTAGACCGCGTAGTTGGAAGTCTTGGCCATCGCGCGGGTCAGCGAATACACCACGTCCTCGGGCGTCAGCGTCGAGCCGTCGCTGAACTTGACGCCGCTGCGCAGGGTGAAGCGCATCTGGGTCGGTGTCACGAGCTTCCAGCTGGACGCGAGTTGGGGCTCAGGTTTGAATGTCTTGCTGTTGTAGTAGACCAGCGAGTCGTAGATGGCGGCATGGACGCCATTGCCCAGTGCGTTGTTCTGAGAATGGATGTCGAGCGTCGGAATGTCGCTCGCGCTCGTCCATTTGAAAGTCTTTGCCTGCTGTGCGGGCGCTGCCAACACAAAGGCCGCGAGGGCGACGGGAATCAATACGCGCTTGGAATCCATGGTTAACCATCCGTCACAAAGTCAAAACGCGGACTATGCAACAGCCGGGCCAGCTTCGGACACGGGAGAACGCCGACCCAAGGGATATCCCTGTTCGAGAAAGCCCGAGCAATGAAAAAAGCCACCCGACTTGCGTCGGGTGGCCTTTAAGACTTCCCATCAAAGCTGGCTTGCGCCAGCGTCAAATCAGAAAGCGTGACGAATACCGACGTCGTAGCCGGTCGAGGTCTTCGGCAGGAAGGCCTGACCCGGGAGCAGGGTCGTGGTGGTCACGAACGACGGGCCACCCAAGGTCAAAGCTGCGCCATCCTTGTTGCGGATGCGAGCCACCGTCGCGTACAGAGCCGTGCGCTTCGACAGGTTGTGCACGTAGCCGATGGCGAACTTGTTGGCCTTCGGGTCTTCGAGCGCCGAGAACGGCACGTTCAGGTCGTACTTGACAGCCGAGTAGGCCGCGCGGATGAGGCCAGCGCCCACCGGCACGGTCACGCCGATCAGGTAACCCTTGAGGTCGATGTCGTTGCCGATGGTGCCAGTGACGAACGGCGTATCGACGTCGATTTCGTTCTTGGCGCGCGACACTTCACCGAAGAGCTTCACGACGCCGAAGTCGTACGAGGCGCCGAGGTTGAAGGTCTTCACCGAGGTGGTGGTGCCGACATAGTAGTTGTCACCGATCGTGCTGTTGCCATACGAGGTAGCGACGTCCAGCGGGCCATTGGCATAGCCGACGCGGCCGCCGACGTAACGACCAGTGCGCGAGTTGTTCAGCGCGGTCGGCGTGACGGTACCCGGATCGAACTTGTTCTGCTCGTGGAAGCCGTACTGCACCTGGCCATAGAAGCCACCGAGGTTCGGGGGCAGGAAGTAGCCGATGGTGTTGCTGGCGCGAACGTAGTTGTTGCCGCCAACGTTGGGGACGCCGGCGACCACCGGGGGAGCAGCGCCGTTGAAGGTACCGAACGCGTCGTTGGCGGTCGAAACCAGGTTGGTACCCACGCCGTTGGTGCCGAACGGATCGAACACGGTGTCGTTCCAGAAGGTCGGGGTGTAGTCGCGACCCAGGCGGACTTCACCGAAACCACCCGACAGGCTCACGGTCGAACGACGACGGAACGTCGAGATACCGGTTTGGCCGTCGTCATTGCTGATCGGGGCTTCGAGCCAGAAGCTGGCAGCCAGGCCGCCACCGAGGTCTTCCGTACCACGGAAGCCGATACGGCTGGAGTTGTAGCCCGAGTTCGTCAGCGCGGTGCGGCTGGCCTTGATGCTATCAACGAAGAAGGGATTGGCGAGGGTCGGGAAGCCGACGTTCTCCGACTTATTCGAATAGCCGCTGATGGCAGCGTCAACCACACCGAACAGCGTGACCGACGACTGAGCCGAGGCAACACCGGCAACAGCCAGGGCAGCCAGAGCAACTAGAGATTTTTTCATTGCAAGTTTCTCCAAGGTTAAACATAGGGCTCCGGTGCGAAGGGCTCACCGTGACTGGCACATTTGTGCTCCTACCGGACCCCGGGCCAACCTCCTTTTGGGAAGTTGTCGCTATTGCACCAGAGCCGCCTCACCAGGGCAAAACAAATCGCCCGAAATCGCGGCCGGGCTCGGCGTTTCGTTGCAGCAGTGCAACAAAGCTTTAGCAGTCATCACGACACCACCATGCGAAACAAGACCTGCCCTGCATGAGCTCTATTTCGGATCGGTTCCAATCGCCCCATGAATCCTTCGCTCGACTCCGCCCTGGCCGTCGCAGACGCGGCCTTGCGTACCTTGTTCGCCAAGCCGCATGCAACGCGGGCCGCCCCGCCACCGGCGGATCCCGCAGGCGAGCTCAGCGAGGCCGAGCGCCGGGAAGCGGGCGCGTTGATGCGCGTGAATCATGTCGGGGAAGTGTGCGCCCAGGCCTTGTATACAGCGCAGGCTGCCGTTGCGCGGGATCCGGTGCTGCGGGCGCATTTCGACGCGGCAGCGCGCGAAGAAACCGACCACCTCGCCTGGACGCGACAGCGCCTCGACGAATTGGGAGCCCACCCCTCGGTGCTGAATCCCGTCTGGTATCTGGGCGCATTCGGCCTGGGCCTCATTGCCGGCCGGCTCGGCGATCCGCTGAGCCTGGGCTTCGTGGCCGAAACCGAGCGCCAGGTGGAGGCGCACCTGGACGGGCACCTCGACCGCCTGCCGGCGGGTGACACCGCATCGCGGGCCGTGATCAACCAAATGAAGCTGGACGAAGCGCGCCACGCAGCGCAGGCATGGAGCGCCGGCGCCCAGGAATTGCCGGCACCGACCAAGGCCCTGATGCGCCTGGCCTCCCGGGTGATGACGACAGTTGCCCACCGCATCTGAGCGGGCGGGCCCGGGCTGCATTCAAGTTTCGATCAGATCGAAGCTGGTCGTGATCTCGGCGGTCTTCGCCAGCATGATGGTGGCCGAGCAATAGGTGTCGTGGCTCAGCGCGATCGCGCGTTCCACGGCGGCCGCCGGGATTGCCTTGCCCGCCACCGTGAAGTGCATGTGGATCCTGGTGAAAACCTTGGGATCCTTTTCCGCCCTCTCGCTGGTCAGCTTGACGCTGCAGCGCTCGACCTGGTGCCGCCCGCGCTTCAGGATCAGCACCACGTCGTAGGCGGTGCAGCCGCCGGTGCCGGCGAGCACGGTTTCCATCGGCCGGGCTGCGAGGTTCTGTCCGCCGTTCTCCGGCTTGGCCGCATCCGGCGCCCCGTCCATCATCAGGACGTGGCCGCTACCGGTCTCGGCAACGAAGCCCATCGCCGATCGCGCACCCGCGTTGCCGGTCCAGCTCACTGTGCATTCCATTTTTTTGCAGACTCCAGGGTCACGACGGGGCAAAAAATCACGCCGGCGTGGATTTGTGTTGGAAAAGCGTCACCCGCTTGTTGCAATGCAACAAACAACCGATATACTTTATTTCATCGCACACGAACGCGTGTGCACCGGTTGTCTCCTCCACCCTCCCAATTGGTGGATTTAGCCCCGGGCCGCAAGGCCCGGGGCTTTTTTCTTGGGGCTGCCTGGCGCGGTGCCCGCAGGCCTATGATCGCGGCCCTATGCCCAAGCCGACAGCGCCGCTCACCCCCGCCGATTACCTGAAGAAGATCCTCACCGCCCGCGTCTACGACGTCGCGGTCGAGTCCGCGCTCGAGCCGGCGCGCGCCTTGAGCGCGCGGCTGGGCAACACGGTGCTGCTCAAGCGAGAAGACCAGCAACCCGTCTTCAGCTTCAAGCTGCGCGGCGCCTACAACAAGCTGGCGCACTTGAGCGCCGAGCAGCTCGCCAAGGGCGTGATCTGCGCATCGGCCGGCAACCATGCCCAGGGCGTGGCGCTCGGCGCCCACAAGCTGGGCACGCGGGCCGTGGTGGTGATGCCGGTGACCACGCCTCAGCTCAAGATCGATGCGGTGCGCGCGCTCGGCGGCGAAGTGCAATTGCACGGCGACAGCTATTCCGATGCCTACGTGTACGCGCTCGAACAGCAGAAGATGCACGGGCTGACCTTCGTGCACCCCTTCGACGACCCCGACGTGATCGCCGGCCAGGGCACGATCGCGATGGAGATCCTGCGCCAGCACCAGGGCCCGCTCGATGCCGTGTTCGTCGCCATCGGCGGCGGCGGGTTGATCGCGGGCGTCGCCAACTACATCAAGGCCGTGCGGCCCGAGATCAAGGTGATCGGCGTCCAGATGAACGACTCGGACGCGATGATGCAATCGGTCGCGGCCCGTCAACGCGTGACGCTCCCCGACGTCGGCCTGTTTTCCGACGGCACCGCGGTCAAGCTGGTCGGCGAAGAAACCTTCCGGGTCGCCAGCGACCTGGTGGACGAGTTCATCACGGTCGACACCGATGCCGTATGCGCCGGCATCAAGGACGTGTTCATCGACACGCGCAGCATCGTCGAGCCTGCCGGCGCGCTCGCGGTAGCCGCGATCAAGCAGTATGTCGAGGCGCACGGCACGCGCGGCGAGACCTACGCGGCCATCCTCTGCGGCGCCAACATGAACTTCGACCGGCTGCGCTTCGTGGCCGAGCGCGCCGAGGTGGGCGAGGAGCGCGAAGCGCTGTTCGCGGTGACGATTCCCGAGGAACGCGGCAGCTTCCGCCGCTTCTGCGAATTGGTCGGCCAGCTGCCGGGCGCATCGCGCAGCGTGACCGAGTTCAACTACCGCATCAGCGACGCCAGGGAGGCGCACGTGTTCGTGGGACTGACCACGACGGCGCGCGGCGAATCGAAGACGATCGCCGACACCTTCGTTGCGCACGGTTTCGGCGCGATCGACCTCACGCACGACGAGCTCGCGAAGGAGCACATCCGCCACATGGTCGGCGGCCGCACCGGCCTGGCGCACGACGAAAGGCTGCTGCGCTTCGTGTTCCCCGAACGGCCCGGCGCGCTGCTGAAATTCCTGAGCCTCATGGGGCCGACCTGGAACATCAGCCTCTTCCACTACCGCAACCAGGGTGCCGATTACGGCCGCATCCTGGTCGGGCTGCAGGTGCCGGCGGCCGACCATGCAGCGTTCGACGAGTTCCTGCGGACGCTCGGCTATCCCTTCGTGGAAGAAACCGCCAACCCGGTCTATCGATTGTTCCTGCAGGCCTGAAGCGGCCGACGCCTCAGCGCGGCGGGGGCGGCGCCACCACCGGCGGCGGAGCGCCGGGCACGGCAGGCGGCGGATTCGCGGCGAGCGGTCGCACCGGCAGCTGCAGCGTGAAGGCCGGCGCCGAGTCGAGGCTCGCGCCCAGTGATGCGGCGCGCGTGCTCACGGACTGCAGCACATAGCCGTCCGCCACCTTGGCCCCGACACGGAACGGCCGCGCCGGCTTGCCGTCGACGGCAATCAGTGCTGCGCCCTGCTGCTCGGTGTCGGCCACCACCCCCTGCAGCACGAAGCGGCTTGCCGCATCGGGCGTTGCCGCGACCACGGCCTGGCTGGGCACCGCACCCAGCATTTGCGCCACCGCTGTCGAGTCCACGGTCACGGTCGCGCCGCTGTTCACCGCGGGCGGCGCGACCGCGTCGGACGGCGACATCAGCCGCAGCCCCCAGAACACGATGCTCGCAGCCGCAAGCGCCCAAAGGCCGGTCGTCGCAGTGGCCGAGGGCCAGCGGGCGGGTGCGTAGGGAACTGACATGGGGCCGGATTATCATTCAGTGAATGCCGCAAGGCCCGCTTCTTTTGATCTCCTCCCCACCTTTCATGCCCCTTTCCCACCGCCCTCTTGTGCGCGCCCTGCAACGCGGCTTCACGCTGATCGAGCTGATGGTCGTGCTGGTCATCATCGGCGTGCTGGCTGCCTTGATCGTGCCGAACGTGATCGAGCGTGCCGACGATGCACGCGTCACCGCCGCCAAGACCGACGTCAACAACCTGATGCAGGCGCTCAAGCTCTACCGGCTCGACAACCAGCGCTACCCCACGTCCGAGCAAGGCCTGCAGGCGCTGCTCGCCCGTCCCACCAGCGGCCCTGCCGCACCCAACTGGAAACCCTACGTCGAGAAGCTGCCGAACGACCCCTGGGGCCGGCCCTACCAGTACATGAACCCGGGCCTCAAGGGCGAGATCGACGTGCTTTCGCTCGGCGCCGACGGCCAGCCCGGTGGCGAAGGCAAAAATGCCGACATCGGCAGCTGGCAATAGGCGCTGCGGCCCCCGCTCCGATCGCGCCCGCCGCCGCACCGGCGGTTTCACGCTGCTCGAACTGCTGGTGGTGATCGCGATCATCGCGCTCGCCACGGCCGGCGTCGGGCTCGCGCTGCGCGATTCGGGCCAGGCCACGCTCGACCGCGAAGCCGAGCGGCTCGCGGCGCTCTTCGAATCGGCACGCGCGCAATCCCGTGCCAGCGGCATCGCGGTGCGCTGGCGTCCGACGCCGCAAGGCCCCGGGAACTTCATCTTCGACGGCCTGCAGCCCGGCACCTTGCCGATCGCCTGGCTTGCCGACGGCATCGCCGCGCAACCGCTGGCCGCCGACGGCTCGGCGATCCCGGCGCTGCAGCTGGGGCCCGAACCGATCATCGCGGCGCAGCAGGTGCTGCTCACCATGGATGGCCCGCCGGCACGCAGCCTGCGCATCGGCACCGACGGGCTGCGGCCTTTCGCGGTGGTTGCGCCGTGAAGCAGGCAGGTTTCACGCTGATCGAAGTGCTGGTCGCGCTGGGCATCGTCGCGATCGCATTGATGGCCGGCTCGCAGGCCACGATGGCGCTCACGCGCAACGCGCAACGCCAATCGGACATGTTGCTGGCGCAGCTCTGCGCCGAGAACGAACTGATCAAGGCCCGGCTCGCGCGTCAGTTGCCGGCGGTCGGCGATGCAGGCCTGGTCTGCACCCAGGCCAACGTGAGCTTCGCCGTCACCGTCTCGACCACGCCCACGCTGAACCCGAACTTCCGCCGCGTCGACGTCCAGGTGCGCGATGCGGCCGAGGCGCCGGTGCTGCGCTTGTCCACTGTCGTGGGACGCTATTGATGCGCAGGTCCAGAGGCTTCACGCTGATCGAGCTGCTGGTCGCGATCGCGGTGATGGCGCTGCTCGCGCTGTTGAGCTGGCGCGGCCTGGAGAGCATGGCGCGCGCGCAGGCCCTGAACCGCGAACGAGGCGATGCCATGCTCACGCTGCAGGCTGCGCTGTCGCAATGGAACGCGGATCTCGATGCCACGACGGCGCTGGCGCAGATCCGGCCCATGGACTGGGACGGCCGCGTGCTGCGCCTCACGCGGCGCAGCACCGACAGCGCCCAGTCGGTGGTCTATGTGGTCGCCTGGACCCTGCGCGCCGATGCCGCCGTGGGTGCGCGCTGGCAGCGCTGGCAATCGCCCGGCATCACCACCCGCGCCGATTGGCAACAAGCCTGGGACCGCGCCGCCGCATGGGGCCAGGACGGCAGCGCCAGCACGAGTTCCAGCAGCGAGTTGCGCGGCGCCGAGCTCGGGCTGATGCCGGTCGAGGCCTGGCAGCTCTACTACTTCCGCAACGACAGCTGGAGCCCGGCGGTCGGCGCCGAGGTGCTCGGCACAAGCACGCCCTTGCCCGAAGGCGTGCGCCTGGTGCTGAGCCTGCCGCCCGGCCCGGCGCTCGCGGGGCTGCTGACCCGCGACTGGGTGCGGCCCACCGCAACGGTGCCCAAGTCATGAAGAAGACGCGATCGAAGTCCGCCAGAGACACGCGCGGCGCCGCATTGCTGGCCGCCATGCTGACCGTCACGCTGGTCGCCACCTTCGCCGCCGCGGCGCTCTGGCAGCAGTGGCGCGCGGTCGAAGTCGAGGCGGCCGAGCGGGCGCGGGTGCAGTCGGCCTGGGTGCTGATCGGCGCGCTCGACTGGTCGCGCCTGATCCTGCGCGAGGACGCTCGCGCCGGCGGCGGCACCGGCGTGGACCACCTGGCCGAGCCCTGGGCCGTGCCGCTGGAGGAAGCCAAGCTGACGAGCTTTCTCTCGGCCGAGAAGAACATCGCCAGCGATGTGCTCGAAGGCCTGCCCGATGCCTTTCTTTCGGGCCGCATCGTCGATGCCCAGTCCAAGCTCAACGTGCTGAACCTGGTGGAGGGCGGCAAGCCCGTGGCCGCATCGGTCGCCGCCTTCACCAAGCTGTTCGAGTTGCTGGGCCTGCCCGCGCAGGAACTGGCGGCGCTGACCGCCAACCTGCAACGCGCCCTGCCGGCCGCCGCGACGACCGGCACAGGCACAGGCACAGGCACAGGCACAGGCACAGGCACAGGCACAGGAACTGGCACAGGAACTGGCACCACGCCCCCCGCCGTGACCCCCGACACCTCGGCCACCGGCCCGCTGATGCCGCAGCGCACTTCCCAGCTGGTCTGGCTCGGCCTCTCGCCCACCACGGTGGCCGCGCTGCAGCCCTACGTCACCGTGCTGCCGGCGGGCACGAAGCTCAACATCAACACCGCCAGCGCCGAAGCCTTGTTCGCCAGTGTTTCCGCGCTCGATCTGGCGGGTGCCAAGCGTCTGGTGGCGCAGCGCACACGCAGCCACTTCCGCTCCCTGAGCGACGCGAACCGTCTCTTGCAGGACAGCTCGACGCAGTTCGGCGAACAGCACAGCGTGGGCAGCAACTACTTCGAAGTGCATGGGCGGCTGCGGCTGGACCGCACCTGGGTCGAGGAGCAGTCGCTGCTGCGCCGCGACGGCATCGAGGTGCGCATCGTGTGGCGCGAACGTGGTGCGGGCGCCACGCCGGCGGCACCGAAGCCCTGAAGCGGAAACTTTTAGTCACGCTTATAGGATAAAAAGCACTGGAGCGCCCACGCCACGTGCGAAAGACGCTATCAAATCTGTAGCGGCGGATGTGAACCATCCTCCTACAATGACGACCCCTCATCGATTGCCATGGCCCTACTGCTCGTCACCGTCCCGCTCCCGCCCGTTCCCGCCGGCGGCGAATACGGTTGGGCGGTCTGGTCCAGCGACGGCCGCAAGCTGCGCTCTCAGGGAAGCGCGCCGCCGGCCCTGCTGCCGAGCGGGGACGAAGTGATCCTGGGCGTGCCCGCGGCCGCCCTCTCCTGGCACCAGGTCACGATGCCGCAGGGCAGCATGAGCGGCGCCGTGCGCGTGCGCTCGGTGCTCAACGGCCTGCTCGAAGACCGGCTGCTCGACGACCCGGAGCTGCTGCACTTCGCGCTGGAGCCCGGCGCCCGCGCCGGTGCGCCCGCGTGGGTGGCGGCCTGCAACCGGATCTGGCTGCGCAGCGCGGTGCAGGCCCTCGAAGCCGCGGGCCGTCGCGTCACGCGGATCATTCCCGAATTCGCGCCGCAGCCGGCCGGTGCCGCTCCGATGGTCCTCGCGATCGGCGAGCCGGACGCCGCGCGGCTCGTGATCTGCGACACCCAGGGTGTGACCGCACTCCCCCTCGACAGCGCCGGCATCGCGCTGCTCGGCACGCCGCCCGAAGGCACGACGATGCTGGCCGAGCCCGCAGTGGCCGAACTGGCGGAAAGCCTGCTCGGGCGCCGCGTGCCGATCGTCAAGCCGGCCGCGCGCTGGCTGCAAGCGAGCCGATCGCCCTGGGATCTTGCGCAGTTCGACCTCGCGTCCACCGGCCGTGCCCGCGCGAGCAAGAAGCTCGCGGCGATCTGGCGCGCCGTGTGGCACGGGCCCGAGTGGCGCGCGGCACGCTGGGGCGCGCTGATCCTGGTGCTGGCCCAGCTCATCGGCCTCAATGCCTGGGCCTGGAAGGAGCGCGGCGCGCTCGACAGCAAGCGGGCCGCGGTGAACAGCATCCTCAAGCAGACTTTTCCCTCGGTGCAACTGGTGGTCGATGCCCCGGTGCAGATGGCACGCGAAGTCGCCTCGCTGCAGCAGGCCACCGGCGGCGTCGCCGCGGCCGATTTCGAACCCATGCTGGGCGTGCTCGCAAGCAGCCTGCCGCCCGGCCGCCTGCCCAGCGCCATCGACTACAGCGCCGGCCAATTGCGGCTGCGCGGCCTGGGCTTGCAGCCCGCCGAGGCAGACAGCGTCGCGGCCACGCTGTCCGCGCGCGGCTACAGCGCGCGCAGCGAAGGCGATCTGTTGCTGGTTCAGGCGGAGACCGCGCGATGAACAACTGGCTCGAATCCCTCGAAGCACGCTGGCAGGCCTGGTGGCCCGAACTCGAACCGCGCGAGCAGCGCATGATCGTGATCGCCGCCGCGCTGGTGGTGCTGGCGCTGCTCTGGTGGGTGATGCTGGCGCCCGCGCTGCGCACGCTGTCGTCGGCGCCGGCCGAGCACGCCAGGCTCGATACGCAGCTGCAGCAAATGACCAGCCTGCAGACGCAAGCCAAGGCCCTGCAGTCCCAGCCACGCGCCAGCCGCGACGACGCCATGCGTGCACTCGAAGCCGCGGTGCGCCAGAGCCTCGGACCCAATGCCCAGATGCAACCCGCTGCTGCCGGCGAAGGCGTGACGATCGCCATGCGCGCCACTCCCGCCGACACGCTCGCCCAATGGCTGGCACAGGCGCGCAGCAATGCGCGCGCCGTGCCGCGCGAAGCGCATCTGACGCGTACCGCGCAAGGCGCGCCGGCCGCCTCTTCCCCCGCCGCCGCAGCCGCCAGAGGTGCCGAGCCTTCCGCCGTGCGCTGGGACGGCACGCTGGTCATGAGCCTGCCGGCACGTTGAGCACCGTCACCGCCATGGCCACCCGAAGCTCTCCTGTCCTCGGCACATCGACCGGCCGGCGCTGGGCCGCTCTTGGCGCGCTGATCGGCGCGGTGCTGGCGCTCTCGGTGTACGCGCCGGCACGCTGGCTGGCCGCCTGGCTGGCGCAGCAGAGCGATGGCCACCTGCAACTGGTCAATGCGCGCGGAACGGTCTGGAACGGCAGCGCGGGTGTCGTGTTCTCCAGCGGCGGGAGCGGTGCCGAATCGATTTCGCTGCCTGGCACACTGGGCTGGACATTGCGCCCGCGCTGGGACGGCATCGTCGCCGCGCTCGACATCCCTTGCTGCGCGCCGCAAGCGCTGCAGTTCAAGGCGCGCCCGCGGCCCAGCGGAATGCAGCTCGAATGGCGCGACGGCCAGTCCCGCTGGCCCGCCGCGCTGCTCAGCGGTTTCGGCGCGCCCTGGAACACGCTCAAGCCCGAAGGCGTGCTCGACATCTCCCTGCAGGCCTTCGCGATGCAATGGAACGGCCCGCAACTGGGGCTCGCCGGCCGCGCCACGCTCGACGCGACCGACATCTCGTCCAGCCTCTCGACGCTCAAGCCGATGGGCAGCTACCGCATCACGCTCGAGGGCGGGCCGACGCCGACCCTCCTGCTGACAACCCGCGAAGGCAGTCTCCAGCTCAGCGGCAGCGGCCGATGGAACGGAAGTGCGCTGCGCTTCGACGGCGAAGCCAGCGCCGCCCCGGGGCGCGAAGATGCGCTCTCGAATTTGTTGAATATCATTGGGCGACGCGAAGGCGCGCGCTCACTCATCACACTGGGTTGACCATGAAGCAACAGTCTTCGTACGCGACACGCATCGGCACCGTCGCCCTCGCGGCACAGATGCTGATCACCGCCTGCATTCCGGCCGCGTTCGCGCAGGAAGCCGCGGCGCCGCCGCGACGCGGCGAGCCGATCACGCTGAACTTCACCAATGCCGAGATCGAATCCGTCGCGCGCACCATGGCGGTCGTGACCGGTCGCGACGTGGTGGTCGACCCGCGCGTGAAGGGCACGATGAACCTGCAGACCGACCGTCCGATCTCCCCGTCCGCGGCCTTCAACCAGTTCGCCGCGGCGCTGCGCCTGCAGGGCTTCGCGGTCGTGCAGTCCGAAGGGCTCTACAAGGTGGTGCCGGAGGCCGACGCCAAGCTGCAGAGCAGCGCGGTCAGCACCTCGACGCCCGCCACCGCGACGCTGAGCGGCAACCAGATCGTGACCCAGGTCTTCAAGCTCAACTACGAGTCGGCCAACAACCTGCTGCCGGTGCTGCGCCCGCTGATCGCGCCCAACAACACGATCAACGTGAACCCGGGCAACAACTCGCTGGTGATCACCGACTATGCCGAGAACATGCGGCGGCTGGCGCGCATCATTGCCGCGCTCGACGTGCCGAACGCCTCCGACATCGAGGTCATCCCGTTGAAGCACTCGGTCGCCACCGACCTGGTGCCGGTGCTCACGCGCCTGGTCGAAGGCGGATCCGCCACCGGGCCGGTGCCGGGCGCCGCGCCCGGCACCACCGACGCCTCGTTCCGCACCACGCTCCTGGCCGAGCCGCGCAGCAACGCCGTTATCCTGCGCGCGGCCAATCCGGCACGTTCGCAGCTGGTCCGCACGCTGATCGACCGCCTCGACCGCGCGCCGATCGACAGCGGCAATGGCGCGGCCGGCAATATCTACGTCGTCTACCTCAAGAACGCCGACGCGGTGCGGATGGCGGTCACTTTGCGCGCCGCGCTCGCGAGCTCGCAGCCGAGCACCACCGGCGCGCTGGGCGGCGCGGCCGGCGCCCTCAGTACCGCCGGAACCACGCCCGCCGCCCAGCAGCAGCAGCAACAGTTCAGCCAGCTCGGCGCGAGTGCGCAAGGCGGAATGAGCGCCGCCACGGCGCCGATCAGCGGGACGGCGCAGCCCTCCACCGGCGGACAGATCCAGGCCGACCCGGCGACCAACTCGCTGATCATCAGCGCGGCCGAGCCGCTTTACCGGCAGCTGCGCGCGGTGATCGACCGTCTCGACAGCCGCCGCGCGCAAGTGCTGATCGAAAGCCTGATCGTCGAGGTCAACGCCGACAAGGCGGCCGAGTTCGGCATCCAGTGGCAAGCCGGCATCGGCAGCAGCGGCGACCGCAACGTCGGCGTGCTCGGCACCAACTCGAGCCTGGGCGGCGCCAACATCATCGACCTGGCCGTCGGCCTGGCGACCGGCAACGCCGCGACGCGGCCCTCGACCGGCTTCAACTTCGGCATCGGCCACCGCTACGGCAGCGACGGGCAGTACGTGCTGGGCTTCCTGGCCCGCTTCCTGGCCAGCAACGGCGAGGGCAACGTGCTGTCCACCCCCAATCTGCTGACGCTCGACAACGAGGAAGCCAAGATCGTCGTGGGCCAGAACGTGCCCTTCGTCACCGGCCAGTACACCAGCGCCGGCGGCAATACCAACACCGTCAACCCGTTCCAGACCATCGAGCGCAAGGACGTCGGCCTGACGCTGCGCGTGCGCCCGCAGATCAGCGAGACCGGCACGGTCAAGATGCAGATCTTCCAAGAGGTCTCCAGCGTCGTCGCATCCACGGTGAACAACCTGAACGGCCCCACCACGAGCAAGCGCTCGATCGAATCGAACGTGCTGGTCGACGACGGCAACATCATCGTGCTCGGCGGCCTGCTGTCCGACGAGTATTCGACCTCCGAGGAGAAAGTGCCCGGGCTCGGCGACATCCCGGTGCTCGGCAACCTGTTCAAGAGCGAGGTCCGCAGCCGCCGCAAGACCAACCTCATGGTGTTTCTGCGGCCGACCATCGTGCGCGACCAGCTCTCCGGCGACACGATCACGGCCGACCGCTACGATGCGCTGCGCGCGATGCAGCAGAACATCCAGCCTTCGACCGACAACCCGATGCTCAATTCGGTGCGCGGGGCGCCGGTGCTGCCACCGCTGAGCGACACCGTGCGCGGCGACCCGTCGCGCCGCATCGACGGCACGCGCCTGATCCCGCCGCCGCTGCCGCCGCAGCACGCACCGCTGCCGCCGGGCCCGATGAAGGGCGCGCTGCCGCCGACCGCCGACCCGTCCACGGCGCGCGAACTGCCTTAAGGATCCTGCCGTGCGCTATCCCCTGCCCTACGCCTTCGCACGCAGCCAGCAACTGCTGCTCGAAGAAACGGACGAAGGCGCCTTCACGCTCTGGATGCCCCAGGTGCCGCCGCGCAGCGCGCTCGGCGAGGTGGCCCGCAAGTACCCGGTCAAGGCCTTCGAGGCGCTGGCACCCAATGAGCTGGCGCAGCGCATCAGCGCCGCCTATGCGCAAGGCGAATCGAACGCCGCCGCGGTCGTGAGCGAGGTCCAGGGCGACGCCGACCTCTCGCGCATGATGCAGGAGCTGCCGGCGGTCGAAGACCTGCTGGAAAGCGCCGGCGATGCGCCCATCATCCGCATGCTCAACGCGCTGCTCACGCAGGCCGCGCGCGACGGCGCCAGCGACATCCACATCGAGCCCTACGAGCGGACCTCCTCGGTGCGCTTTCGCATCGACGGCACGCTGCGCGAAGTGGTGCAGCCCAACCGGGCGCTGCATGCGGCGCTGATCTCGCGCCTGAAGATCATGGCCGACCTCGACATCGCCGAGAAGCGGCTGCCGCAGGACGGGCGCATCAGCCTGCGCATCGGCACGCGCGCGGTCGACGTGCGGGTCTCGACCCTGCCCTCGGCGCACGGCGAGCGCGCGGTGCTGCGCCTGCTCGACAAGTCCGAAAGCAAGCTCACGCTCGAATCCGTCGGCATGCAGGGCGACACGCTGGCGCGCTTCGAGCACCTCATCAGCCAGCCGCACGGCATCATCCTGGTCACCGGGCCGACCGGCTCGGGCAAGACCACCACGCTCTACGCCGCGCTCAGCCGGCTCGACGCCAGCAGCAGCAACATCATGACGGTCGAGGATCCGATCGAGTACGAGCTGCCGGGCGTCGGCCAGACCCAGGTCAACGCCAAGATCGAGCTGACCTTCGCGAAGGCGCTGCGCGCGATCCTGCGGCAGGACCCGGACGTGATCATGATCGGCGAGATCCGCGATTTCGAGACCGCGCAGATCGCGATCCAGGCTTCGCTCACCGGCCACCTGGTGCTGGCCACGCTGCACACCAACGATTCGGTCAGCGCCGTGACGCGCCTGACCGATATGGGCGTGGAGCCCTTCCTGCTGAGCTCCTCGTTGCTCGGCGTGCTGGCGCAGCGCCTGGTGCGCAGGCTCTGCCCGGTCTGCGCCGTGCCCTCGGCCGCCGGCGACGAGGCCGAGCCCGTGGGCTGCGACGCCTGCGGCCAGACCGGCTACCAGGGCCGCACCGGCATCTTCGAGCTGCTGGTGGCCGACGACACGGTGCAATCGCTGATCCACAACCGCGCACCCGAAAGCCAACTCTTCGTGGCGGCCGAACGCGGCGGCCTGCGTTCGATGCGCGAGGACGGCGAGCGGCTGGTCAAGACCGGCGTGACCTCGCGGGCCGAGCTGCTGCGCGTGACGAGAGACTGATCGGCTAATCGGCCGCCGCCGGGCCGCCCCAAGGCGGCCGAGCCGCCCCCTCGGCGGGTGGAGTTACGCGCAGCGAAGCGGAGTGAAAAGCCGGGGGGGGGGCCCAAGACAGTCAATCCATCACCACCAGGTTGCGCGTCTGCGGATCGGTCTCCACCTGGCGCACGCGGCCGGCATTGTCGAACAGCACCTGGAACTCGCTGAAGCTGCTGAGCCACATGCGCCAGATCGGTGCGTCGAGGTTCGGGTTCTCGCTGCTCATCGGATAGCCCACCGCCATCGCCACCTGCTCGCGCGTCATGCCCTTGGCGACGCGCGCCGACTTGATCGCGTCGCGGATCTTGGGTGGATAGCCGGCGATCTTGCGCGCCGGGTCTTCGCTGACCACATAGCGCTTGGCGAAAGTGCCGAGGTCGAGGTCGCGGCTGTAGTCGTTGCCGATGGCCTGCTTGCCGCCATTGAGTTCGACCAGCACGCGCATGCGGCCATAGCCCGTGACGCGGGTCGGCGTGCCGGCCGGGATGATCCGCTTACCGCTTTCGGCATAGTTGGCGTCGCTGATCCAGCTGCCGTCGGTGCGCATGTTGCAGCACAGAAAGCCGTCGAAAGTGGGCTGGGCCGCGGCGGGAAGAGACAGCGCGCCCAAGAGGGCGGCAACAGCAACAGCAGTGGTGCGAGCCGACATGAAGACTCCTCTGTGTGGTGTTGTGGAAGCCGCACGACGAAAAGGCAACGCCAAACGCCGACAATGCGGGCTCGCGCATTTTGTCGCCACTCCCCATGCCCGCCTATTCCTTTGAAGCCATAGACCAATCGGGCCAGCCTCGCAAGGGCGTGCTCGAAGCCGACACCGCGCGCAGCGCCCGCGGGCTGCTGCGTGCGCAAGCGCTGATTCCGCTGTCGGTGACCGCCGTCGGCAGCGTCGAGAGCGGCGCCGCCCCGGACCGGAGCTTGCGCCGCCTGCTCGGCGGCAAGCGCGTCTTCAATTCGACCACCCTCGCGGTCTGGACGCGGCAGATCGCCGGCCTCGTGTCCTCCGGCCTGCCGCTCGAACGCGCGCTCACTGCGCTGACCGACGAGGCCGAGACCGAGCAGCAGCGCAACCTCGTCGCATCCCTGCGCGCCGAGGTCAATGCGGGCTCGCCCTTCGGGCGTGCGCTGGCCCAGCATCCGCGCGAGTTCTCGCCCATCTACACCGCGGTGATCGGCGCCGGCGAGCAGAGCGGCAATCTTGGCCTGGTGCTCGAGCGCCTGGCCGACGACCTCGAACAGCGGCAAGCGCTGCAGCAGAAACTGGTCGGTGCGGCCCTGTACCCGGCGATCGTGACCCTGGTCGCGATCGTGATCGTGATCTTCCTCGTCAGCTACGTGGTGCCGCAGGTGGCCAACGTGTTCGCGGGCACGAAACGGGCGCTGCCCATCCTCACCGTGGCGATGCTGGGCTTAAGCGACTTCGTGCGCAACTACGGCTGGCTGATGCTCGGCGCCATCGTGCTGGCGACCCTCGGCGCGCGCATGGCGCTGGCACGTGCCGCCGTGCGCGAGCGCTTCGACGCCGCCTGGCTCGAATTGCCGCTGGTCGGCCGGCTGTCCCGCGGCTACAACGCGGCGCGCTTCGCGAGCACGCTCGCGATGCTGGCCACGGCCGGCGTGCCCATCCTGCGCGCGCTGCAGGCCGCGTCCGAAACGCTGAGCAACCGCGCCATGCGCGCCGACGCGCTCGATGCGCTGGTGCTGGTGCGCGAAGGCGCACCGCTCGCTTCCGCGCTGGCACAAAAGAAAAGATTCCCCGGCATCGTCGCGATGTTCGCGCGCCTCGGCGAACAGACCGGCACCCTGCCGCTGATGCTGCAGCGCGCGGCGTCCCAGCTGGGCGCCGAGGTGCAACGCCGCGCGATGCACCTGGCGACCATCCTAGAGCCTCTGCTGATCGTGGCGATGGGCGGCGTCGTCATGCTGATCGTGCTGGCGGTGCTGATGCCGATCATCCAACTCAATCAGTTCGTGAAGTAGCCGCCTATGCCCGTGTCCTTGGACGACAAGCTGGTAGTCGCCATCTCGTCCCGCGCCCTCTTCAACCTCGAAGAGGAAAACCGGATCTTCGAATCCGGCGACGACGCGGGCTACATGAAGCTCCAGCTCGAACGGCTCGACGTACCGGCCCAGCCCGGCATCGCCTACTCGCTGGTGCGCAAGCTGCTGCGCTTCAACGACGACGGCATGCAGCGCGTCGAGGTCGTGATCCTCTCGCGCAACGATCCGGTCTCGGGCATGCGCGTGTTCCGCTCGGGCGTGGCCAACGGCATCTCGCTGCAGCGCGGCGTGTTCACGCAGGGCCGCCCGCCCTTCGGCTATCTGCGGCCGCTGCGCGCGCACCTGTTCCTCTCGGTCAATGCCGAGGACGTGCGCGAAGCGCTCAACGCGGGCTTCCCGGCCGCGCGCGTGCTGGTCGAGTCGGTGCATGCGAGCGATGCCTATCCCAACGAGGTGCGCATCGCCTTCGACGGCGACGCGGTGCTCTTCAGCGACGAGGCCGAGCGCGTGTACCAGGCCGAGGGGCTCGACGCCTTCCAGCTGCACGAATCCAGCAAGGCCCAGCTGCCGCTGCCCGAGGGGCCGTTCAAGCCGCTGCTCACCGCACTGCATCGGCTTCAGCTCGCGAGCAATCCCAGCATGCGCATCCGTACCGCGCTGGTCACGGCACGCAGCGCGCCGGCGCACGAGCGCGCGATCCGCACGCTGATGAACTGGAACATCAAGGTCGACGAAGCCATGTTCCTCGGCGGCCTGCCCAAGGGCGAATTCCTGCGCGAATTCGAACCCGACTTCTTCTTCGACGACCAGACCGGCCACGTGGACGCGGCTGCACGCCATGTGCCTTCGGGTCACGTGGCGAGCGGCATCAGCAACCTGCGCTGATCGGGCGCTTCAGCGCCGTTTAAGAATGCGGCGCGCCCGGGCGCTACGATGAGCGCAAAGGCGCCGCTTCGCGCGCCAGCCAACCCACGCTCATCCCATGACCACTCCCAACGGTTCCACGAGCCTGCTCTCGACGCTGCGCCGCATCGGCGCGCTGGCAGCGCCCTACTTCCACTCCGAAGAAAAATGGAGGGCGCGCGGGCTTCTTGCGACGATCGTGGCGCTCAATCTCGGCACGGTCTACATGCTGGTGCTGAACAACCAGTGGTTCGCACGCTTCTACGACGCGCTGCAGAACAAGGACCAGGCGGTGTTCTGGAGGGAGATCGTCTTTTTCTGCTGGATCGCGGCCGGCTATATCGTGATCGCCATCTTCAAGTTCTATCTGACGCAGCTCCTGCAGCTGCGCTGGCGCGCCTGGATGACGCGCAGCTATCTCGCGCGCTGGATGGCCGACCGGACCTTCTACCGCCTCGAACTCGCGCGCTACGGGCAACAGGACGGCCAGACGCCCGACAACCCCGACCAGCGCATCCAGGAAGACATGCAGCTCTTCACCGACTACACGATGACGCTGTCGATGGGCCTGCTCAATGCGGTGGTGACCCTGGTGAGCTTCATCGGCATCCTCTGGGCGCTCAGCGGCGTGGTCAGCGTCCCGTTCTTCGGCAGCAGCTATACAGTGCCGGGCTCGATGGTCTGGATTGCGCTGGCCTACTGCGCAGCCGGTACCGTGATCACGCACTTCATCGGGCGCCCGCTGATCGGCCTGAACTTCCAGCAGCAGCGCTACGAAGCCGACTTCCGGCACCATCTGATGCGGGTTCGCGAATACAGCGAGGCCATTGCGCTCGACCGCGGCGAACAGGTCGAACACGGCCAGCTCCAGCTGCGCTTCGCCTCGGTGCTGAAGAACTACCTGAAGTTGATCGGCAAGCAGAAGAACCTGGTTGCCTTCACGGCCTCCTTTGGGCAAGCCTCGGTGATCTTCGCCTTCATCGTGCAGGCGCCGCGCTTCTTCAGCGGCGCCATCCAGCTCGGTCAGCTGATGCAGGTCAATTCGGCCTTCGGACGCGTGCAGGATTCGCTCAGCTGGTTCGTCGACAACTACGACCGCGTCGCCGTCTGGCGCGCCACCGCGGACCGGCTCACCTCCTTCGAGACCGCGATGCGAGCCCATGCCGGCGCGGCCAGCGCGGTGGAGCGCGCGCCCGCCGGCGGCGACGAAGGCTTGCGCGTCGACGACCTCACGGTTGCGCTGCCGGGCGGAACGTCGTTGATCCAGAATGCCGCGCTCATGGTCAAGCCCGGCGACAGCGTGCTCCTGCAAGGCCCCTCGGGCAGCGGCAAGTCGACGCTGTTCCGCGCCTTCGCCGGTATCTGGCCCTTTGCCCGCGGCCGCGTGTCGATGCCCGAGAACGCGATGTTCATCCCGCAGCGGCCTTATGTGCCCGACGGCCGCCTGCGCGACGCGCTGGCCTATCCGCAGCCGGCGAGCGAATACAGCGACGCGCAGCTGAAGCAGGCGCTCGAGGATGCCCTGCTGCCGGACCTGGCCGACCGCCTGGACGACAGCGATGCATGGACACAGAAGCTTTCCGGCGGCGAACAGCAACGCCTGGCGATCGCGCGCGTGCTGCTCAAGAAGCCGGCCTGGCTGTTTGCCGACGAGGCCACAAGCGCGCTCGATGCGCAGGCCGAGGAGACGCTCTACAAGCGCCTGGCAGAAGGCGTGCGCTCGGCGGGCGGGGCGATGGTGTCGATCGCGCACCGCGCCTCGGCGGCGGCTTTCCACGACAAGCGCTGGACCCTGGTGCCGGCGCCCGAAGGCGCAGGCGCGCGCTACCGGCTCGAGGCGGCGTAGCGCTCCCATCCCCGCGCGCGCAGCTCGCAGGCCGGGCAGCTGCCGCAGCCATAGCCCCAGGCATGGCGCTGCGTGCGGTCGCCGAGGTAGCAGGTGTGCGTGTCCTCGACGATCAGCTCGATAAGCGGCTCGCCGCCCAGCCGGTGCGCCATGGCCCAGGTCGCGGCCTTGTCGATCCACATCAACGGCGTCTCGATCAGGAAACGCCGATCCATGCCGAGCGAGAGCGCGAGCTGCATCGCCTTCATGGTGTCGTCGCGGCAATCGGGATAGCCCGAGAAATCGGTCTCGCACACGCCGGTGACGATCACCTCCAGCCCGCGCCGGTAGGCCAGCGCGCCGGCCAGCGTGAGGAACAGCAGGTTGCGGCCGGGCACGAAGGTGTTGGGCAAGCCGTTGGCCTGCATCTCGAAGGCGATGTCCTGCGTGAGCGATGAACTGCTGACCTGGCCCAGCACGTCGACGCTCAACAGGTGGTCTTCACCCAGCCGCGGCGCCCAATGCGGGAAGCGCGCGCGCAGGTGCGCAAGCACGGTGGTACGCGCCTCGAGCTCGACGCGGTGGCGCTGCCCGTAGTCGAAGCCGATGGTCTCGACGCGCTCGTATTTGGCCAGCGCCTCGGCCAGGCAGGTGGTGGAGTCCTGGCCGCCGGAGAAGAGGACTAGGGCGGTGGTGTGCATGGGGGTGGTCGGCGTGTCGGGCGAGGGTTCAAGTTTGTCAGGGCCGGCCTTCCAGCAAGTTCTTGACCTGGCGAGACGTCACGTGTGGCGTGTGGGACGGCAAGACGAAGATCCAGAAACCCGCCTTCTTTCGCATCAGCAAGTGCCGCCCATCATCAGAGACCGGTCCTGAAGCCCCGGGCGGCAGGGGGCACGCACGCGTTCGGCTTATTGCTGCAGAAGGGGCATCGAACTTCATAGAAAACGCTCCAGCAACTTGCGCGACCCCCGGTCCAGCGCCCTCACATCGGGAATGCGGAACTGCACGCCGTGCGCGCTCGCGATCAGCAACGCACCGCCTTCGAGCCGGCGGATGTCTTCTTCGGCCTTGAGCACGAAACTGGTTTCGCCGCGGTCGGTGCTCACCTGCCAGGTGCTGGGCACGCCGAAGCTCGACACCTTGTGCAGCTTCCGCAAGGTGGGCGCGAAGTCGCGCGCGGCCAAGTCCTGCGCGAGCAAGGCACGTACTTCTTCGGGCAAGTCATCGACGCGGTCGATCCACAGCAGCTCGCGGCCGTCGCCGCCGACCAGCGACAGACCATCGCCCGGCGCGCTGAGCGGGAAGGCGCGCACCGGCACCACGCCGGCATGGCGGACGCCCTCGGCGTCGACCACCACCAATCGGCCGAAGCCGTCACGTTCCAATTGGCAATCGTTCATGCCTCACCCGCCGGATGCGCCGCATGGCCGCCAAGCACCAGCGCGACCGAGGCGCGCTCGGCCGCGAAGCCTGGGCTTTCGTCGTCGGCTTGGCGCAGCTGCGCCTGGTAGAGCCGCCAGTAGGCGCCCTGCTTTTCCATCAGCGCGTCGTGCGGGCCGACCTCGACGATCTCGCCGCGGTCCATCACGACCAGCCGGTCGGCCTTGCGCAGCGTGGAAAGCCGGTGCGCGATGGCGATGGTGGTGCGGCCCTGCACCAGGTTGTCGAGCGCCTTCTGGATTTCCTTCTCGGTTTCGGTGTCGACCGCCGAGGTGGCCTCGTCGAGGATCAGGATGCGCGGGTCGATCAGCAAGGCGCGCGCAATGCTGATGCGCTGCCGCTCGCCGCCCGACAAACCCTGCCCGCGCTCGCCGACCAGCGAGTCGTAGCCGTGCGCGAGCCGCAGGATGAAGTCGTGCGCATGGGCGGCGCGCGCGGCGGCCACGATCTCCTCGCGCGTGGCTTCGGGCTTGCCGTAGGCGATGTTCTGGGCGATGGTGCCGAAGAACAGGAAGGGCTCCTGCAGCACCAGCCCGACGTGGCGCCGGTAGTCGGCCACCGCGAAGCGGCGGATGTCGGTGCCGTCGACCAGGATGGCGCCGTCGGTCACGTCGTAGAAGCGGCAGATCAGGTTGACCAGCGTGCTCTTGCCCGAGCCGCTGTGGCCGACGAGGCCGATCATCTCGCCCGGCTCGATCACGAGGTCGAGGTCGCGGATCACGGCCCGGCTGCCGTAGCGGAAGCCGACGTCGGCCATCTCGATGCGCCCCTGCACGCGCTCGACCTTCACCGGGTTCGCCGGCTCCGGCACGTTGCTCACATGGTCGAGGATGTCGAAGATGCGCTTGGCGCCGGCCGCCGCCTTCTGCGTGACCGAGACGATGCGGCTCATCGAATCGAGCCGCGTGTAGAAGCGCCCGATGTAGGCGATGAAGGCGGTGAGCACGCCGACCGTGATGCGGCCGCGTGCCACCTGCCAGATGCCGAAGCCCCAGACCACCAGCAGGCCGATTTCGGTGAGCAGCGACACGCTGGGCGTGAACAGCGACCAGGTCTTGTTGAGCTTGTCGTTGACCTGCAGGTTGTAGGCATTGGCGGCGTGGAAGCGGCTGGCCTCGCGCTTTTCCTGCGCGAAGGCCTTGACCACGCGGATGCCGGGGATGGTGTCGGCCAGCACGTTGGTCACCTCGCTCCAGACGCGGTCGATCTTCTCGAAGCCGGTGCGCAGCCGGTCGCGCACCACGTGGATCATCCAGGCGATGAAAGGCAGCGGCACCAGCGTGACCACGGCCAAGAGCGGATTGATCGAGACCAGGATCACGGCGGTCATGGCGATCATCAGCACGTCGGTCAGGAAGTCCAGCGCATGCAACGAGAGGAAAACGTTGATGCGATCGGTCTCCGAGCCGATGCGCGCCATCAGGTCGCCGGTGCGCTTGCCGCCGAAGTAATCGAGCGGCAAGGTGAGCAAGTGTTCGTAAGTGGTGGTGCGCAGGTCGGCGCCGATGCGCTCCGAAACCAGCGCCAGCAGGTAGGTGCGGGCCCAGCCCAGCGCCCAGCCGGCCAGCGCCGCGGCCAGCAGCGCGCCAAGGAACATCGCGACCTTGCCGAAGGCGATCTGCTGCCCGTTCTGGAACGGGATCAGGATGTCGTCCATCAGCGGAATGGTCAGGTACGGCGGCACCAGCGTGGCGGCGGTCGAGGCCAGGGTGAGCAGGAAGCCGGCGATCAGCTGCTTGCGGTAGGGCCTGGCGAAGCGGCCCAGCCGCAGCAGGACCCAGGTCGAGGGCGGGGTCTGGAGCTCGGGCTCGGCGAGCGCCGCCTCGTCCGCCTCGGCGGCCACCGCTGTCGCCTGCGCGACTCCGGCCGCCTGCTGGCCGAACAGCTTCTGCAGCCGCAGCGCGGCCGCCTGGTGGCGCAGGGTGTAGCGCCAGCGCGCCAGCCGCCCGCGGGCGTCCAGCAGGTCGAGGGTGCCGATGCCGGCATGGTCGGCCAGTTGCAGGTCCAGCCCCGGCGCGCCGAGCGGCCATTCGGCCCAGGCGCCTTCGGAATTGCGCGCCAGCAGGCGCCGATCGGTCAGCGCCAGCAGGCCGGAAGCAAACCGAAGTTCGCCATCGAGGTCAACCGGCACGGTCGCCAGAACGTTTTCCGCGGCTCTGAGCCGGCTTTTCAGAGCCTCTGAAGCCTCCTCTTCTTCGCCCCCCGGGGTGCCGACTGGATCGTGATGTTGCATTGTGTTTCTGTGTCTCTGGCCCGCGAAGGGGCCCTTCATGGCGCCTGCCGGGCGCCGATTCTGACCGATGACCATGGGTGCGCTTGAAGTCAGCCCCGTGCTCGGCCAAAGCACAACGAACGTTCTCATGACCCGTTTCGACGACATCCGCCTGCTGCGCGTCAACTATTTGCGCGGTCCCAACCTCTGGACCTACCGGCCCGTGCTGGAAGTCTGGCTCGACCTCGGCGCGCTCGAGGACTACCCTTCCAACAAGATCGACGGCTTCACCGACCGCCTGACCACGCTGCTGCCGGCCCTGATCGAGCACCACTGCGGCGTCGGCGAGCGCGGCGGCTTCATCCAGCGCCTGACCGAGGGCACCTGGTCGGGCCACGTGCTGGAGCACGTCGTGATCGAGCTGCTCAACCTGGCCGGCATGCCGACCGGTTTCGGCCAGACGCGCAGCACCTCCAAGTACGGCGTCTACCGCATGGTGTTTCGCGCCCGCGACGAGCAGGTCGCCCGCGTCGCCCTGGCCGAGGGCCACCGACTCCTGATGGCCGCCATCAACAACGACCCCTTCGACGCCGCTGGCGTGCAGCGCGCGGTCGATGCGGTCAAGGCCAAGGTCGAGGACTGCTACCTCGGCCCGAGCACTGCGTGCATCGTCGGCGCCGCCACCGACCGCGGCATTCCGCACATGCGGCTCAACAGCGGCAACCTGGTGCAGCTCGGCTACGGCGCCAACCAGCAGCGCATCTGGACCGCCGAGACCGACTACACCAGCGCGATCGGCGAATCGATCGCCAGCGACAAGGAGCTCACCAAGTCGCTCCTGGCCGGCTGCGGCGTGCCGGTGCCCGAAGGCCAGGTGGTGGCCAACGCGCAGGAAGCCTGGGAAGCCGCCGAAGACATCGGCCTGCCGGTGGTGGTCAAGCCCTCGGACGCCAACCACGGCCGCGGCGTCTCGCTGGAGTTGAATACCCGCGAGGAAGTGGAAGCCGCCTTCGCCGTCGCCGAGCCCGAGGGCAGCGATGTGATGGTCGAGCGCTTCATCCGCGGCCACGAGCACCGCCTGCTGGTGGTCGGCGGCCAGGTGGTCGCTGCCGCGCGCGGCGAGATCATCACGGTGACCGGCGACGGCACGTCGACCGTGGCCCAGCTGATCGAGAGCCAGCTCAACAGCGATCCGCGGCGCGGCGCCGAAGAAGAATTCCCGCTCGACGTGATCGACATCGCGACCGACGCCAAGCTGCAGCTCGAACTCAAGCGCCAGGAGCTGGACGCGGCCGCCGTGCCCGCCGCTAGCCGAGTCGTCACGATCCAGCGCAACGGCAACATGGCCATCGACTGCACCGATCATGTGCATCCCGAAGTCGCGCATGCGGCCGTGCTGGCGGCCCGCGTGGTCGGCCTCGACATCGCCGGCGTCGACCTGGTGGCCCAGGACATCGGCCGCCCCCTGGCGCAGCAAGGCGGCGCCATCGTCGAAGTCAACGCCGGCCCAGGCTTGCTGATGCACCTGAAGCCGGCCGTCGGCTCGCCGCGGCCGGTGGGCCGCGCGATCTGCGACCACCTCTTTCCCGACGACGCGCCGGGCCGCATCCCCGTGGTCGGCGTGGCCGGCTCGCGCGGCACCGCGGTGCTCTCGCGCCTGGTCGCCTGGCTCGTCGGGCTGGGCGGGCGCCACACCGGCCTGGCCTGCCGCGACGGCCTGTTCCTCGAACGCCGCCGCGTCGATGCGCGCGACAGCGCCACCTGGGAAGCCGGCCGCCGCCTGCTGGTGAACCGCGCCGTGCAGGCAGTCGTGATCGAGAACGGCGCCCAGACCATCCTGCGCGACGGCCTGGCCTACGACCGCTGCGAGGTCGGCATCGTGACCGATCTCGATGGCGCCGAAGACCTGGCGGAGTTCGACATCACCGAGAGCGACCAGATGGTCAGGGTGCTGCGCACCCAGGTCGATGTGGTGCTGCCCGAAGGCACTGCGGTGCTGAATGCGGCGGACATGCGCGTCGCCGGCCTCGCGCCGCTGTGCGATGGCGATGTGATCCTCTATTCGGTCGACCCGCAAGCCGAGGCGCTGGCCAAGCACCAGAGCGCCGGCGGCGAGGCCGTGCTGGTGCGGCAGGACCGCGTGGTGCTGGCCAACGGCAGCAGCGAGTCCTTCCTGCCCGGCCTCGGCCGGCTGACCATCTGGCGCGCCACGCATGCGGGCGTCGGCCTCGAGAGCCTGCTGGCCGCGGTTGCCGCGGCCTGGGCCCTGGGCATTCCGCTGAGCCTGATCGGCGCCGGCGTCGAAGCCTTCGAAGCCGATCTGCAGGCGGCGCTCGCCTCGCTGCAGCTGTCCCAAACCCTGCTTTCGCCCGAACCCCAACTGGCCTGACCGGCGCAACCCTCAGGTTCGCCGGCACCCTACTGCATCACCGCCATGGAAGTCACCCGCATCCGCGCCCTGCGCGGGCCCAATCTCTGGAGCCGCCACACCTGCATCGAGGCAATCGTCACCTGCACGGGCGACGAGAACGCGATCAGGCGGCTGCCCGGCTTCGAAGCCCGGCTGCGCGCGCTGTTCCCGAACATCGGCGAACTGCACCCGATCGTGCTCGGCCAGCCGCTCGCGCTGGCGCATGTGCTCGAGAACGCGGCCGTGGCGCTGCAGGCGCAGGCCGGCTGCGCGGTGAACTTCGGCCACACCGCGCGCACGGTCGATGAAGGCGTCTACCAGGTCACCTTCCAGTACAGCGAAGAACCGGTCGGCCGGCGCGCGCTCGAACTGGCCGAGCAGCTGATCGCGGCCGCACAGGCCGGCACCGAATTCGATGCGCACGCCGCCATCACCGAACTGCGCGACCTCGACGAATCCGAACGCCTGGGCCCGAGCACCGGCTCGATCGTCGACGCCGCCGTGGCGCGCGGCATCCCTTACCGCCGTCTCACCAGCGGCAGCCTGGTGCAGTTCGGCTGGGGTTCGAAGCAGCGCCGCATCCAGGCCGCCGAGGTCGACAGCACCAGCGGCGTGGCCGAATCGATCGCGCAGGACAAGGAGCTCACCAAGCAGCTGCTCAACGCCGCCGGCGTGCCGGTGCCGCTGGGCCGTCCGGTCAGCGATGCCGACGACGGCTGGGCCGCGGCCCACGAGATCGGCCTGCCGGTGGTCGTGAAGCCGCAGGACGGCAACCAGGGCAAGGGCGTCACGGTCAACATCACGACGCGCGAGCAGCTGCTCGCCGCCTACGACTCGGCTGCAGCCTACGGCGAAGTGATGGTCGAGAAATTCCTGCCGGGCTTCGACTTCCGCCTGCTGGTGGTGGGCGACAAGCTGGTGGCGGCGGCGCGGCGCGATCCGCCCCAGGTGATCGGCGACGGCAGACAGACCGTGCGCCAGCTGGTTGACCTGGTGAACCAGGACCCGCGCCGGGGCGTTGGCCACGCGACCTCGCTCACCAAGATCCGGCTCGACGACATCGCCATCGGCCGCCTCGAATCGCAGGGCCTCGCGCCCGACAGCGTGCCCGCGCTCGGCCAGCGCGTGGTGCTGCGCAACAACGCCAACCTCTCGACCGGCGGCACCGCCACCGACGTGACCGACACCGTGCATCCCGAAGTCGCGGCGCGCGCGGTCGACGCGGCCCAGATGGTCGGCCTGCACATCTGTGGCGTCGACATGGTCTGCGAGAACGTGCTGCGCCCGCTCGAGGAGCAGCACGGCGGCGTGGTCGAGGTCAATGCCGCGCCGGGCCTGCGCATGCACATCTCGCCCTCCTTCGGCCGCGGCCGCGCGGTCGGCGAGGCAGTGATGGACACGCTGTTCGCGCACGGCGACGACGGCCGCATCCCGGTGGTGGCCGTGACCGGCACCAATGGCAAGACCACCACCGCGCGCCTGATCAACCACCTGCTCGCCTCCAGCGGCCTGCGCACCGGCATGACCAACACCGACGGCGTCTACGTCGACGGCCGCCAGACCGACAGCGGCGACTGCAGCGGCCCCAAGAGCGCGCGCAATGTGCTGCTGCACCCGGACGTCGACGCGGCCGTGTTCGAAGTGGCGCGCGGCGGCGTGCTGCGCGAGGGCCTGGGCTTCGACCGCTGCCAGGTGGCGGTGGTCACCAACATCGGCAGCGGCGACCATCTGGGCCTCAACTACATCACCACGGTCGAAGACCTCGCGGTGCTCAAGCGCGTGATCGTGCGCAACGTGGCGCCCGGCGGCTATGCAGTGCTCAACGCGGCCGACCCCAACGTGGCCGCGATGGCCGCCACCTGCCCCGGAAGCGTGATCTTCTTCACCGCCGACCGCCAGCATCCGGTGATGGCCACGCACCGCGCGCAAGGCAAGCGCACCGTCTACGTCGACCAGGACACGCTGGTCGCCGCCGAGGGCTCGTGGCGCGAGCGCATTGCGCTGCGCGACGTGCAGATCACGCGCAACGGCACCATCGGCTTCCAGGTCGACAACGTGATGGCCTCGGTCGCGGCCGCCTGGGCCGTGGGCCTGGACTGGGACACCATCCGCAGCGGTCTCGCGAGCTTCAACAACGATGCCGCGGGCGTGCCGGGCCGCTTCAACGTGATGGACTACCGCGGCGCCACCGTGATCGCCGACTATGGCCACAACACCGACGCCATGCGCGCGCTGGTGGCCGCGGTCGACACCATGCCGGCGAAGAAGCGCTCGGTAGTGATCAGCGGCGCCGGCGACCGCCGCGACTGCGACATCCGCGACCAGACCGCGATCCTCGGCCAGGCCTTCGACGACGTGATCCTCTACCAGGACGCGGCCCAGCGCGGCCGCGCCGACGGCGAAGTCATGGCGCTGCTGCGGCAGGGGCTCGAAGGCGCGCAGCGCACCCGCACCATCGACGAGATCCGCGGCGAATTCATCGCCATCGACACCGCACTCGATCGGCTCCAGCCGGGCGACCTCTCGCTGATCCTGGTCGACCAGGTTGAGGAAGCGCTCGCTCACCTGGCGAAGCGCATCGCCGCTGGCTGAAAGCGCGGCGCCGCAGCCGCCGTGACAGACCTGTCCCACACGAAGCTGCGGCGCCTGCGCCAGATCGCGGCCACGCTGTCCCACAGCCTGCGGTGCTGAGCGCCAACACACTGCCTGACCGGCAGCGCGAACTGCGCTGCCCGAAAGGAGTGATTCATGAAAACAGTCATTCGTTCGAGCCTTGCCATCCTGCTCGCCGCGGGCGGCCTGATCGGCGCCTCGTCGGCCATGGCCCAGGCAGCCGGCTCCGATGCCACCCTGATGCGCGAGCGCGCTGTCTGCGACGGCGTTCTGCAGGATCGCACCGCCTGTCTTCGAGAAGCCGGAGCGGCACGCTACGAGGCGCGGCGAGGCGGATTGACCAGCGCCGCGCCCATCAACTACGAACAGAACGCATTGGCACGCTGCAGCCTGCAGCCGCCGGCCGACCGGGCCGACTGCGAGGCGCGCGTGCTCGGCACCGGCAGGACCACCATGGAAGGCAGCGTGCTGGGTGGCGGCGTGATCCGCGAAACCGTGACGCCGATCGTGGCGCCGATGCCGATGACCGCGCCGCCGCCAGCGCCGATGACCCGGCCGGAGCCGATGACCGCGCCGGCGCCGATGACAGCGCCGGCACCGATGGCGCCACTCCCGCTTCGTTGAGACGAAGACCAAAGCCCTACATTGTCACGCGGCTGTCATAAAAGGCCCCGGGGGTGCTGGCTATAGTCGTGGGCCCGTCAACTCCGAAGCCCACCCCCATGAACGCCATCAAGGTCGCACGCCGATTCATCGAAACGGACCCGGCCAACGAGTCGGCCCAGATTCTGGCCCGGCTCGTCCTGGCTCTCGAATCGGAGCGCAGCTTCGAGCTGGTCACGCTCTACGACCTCGACTACAAGAGCTTCCAGCTGGCCATGGACATCCTGAAGGAATGGCGGCTCGACCGCTACTACGCCAGCAAGTCCAAGCTGTTCGACCTGTCGCTGCAGATCAGCGAGCTGCCGGGTTGACGCCCCCGCAGTGACCGAGTTCGAACTCAAGTTCCAGGTCGACGCCCAGCATCGGGCTGCCGTGGAAGCGGCCGTGGCGCGCGGCCGCTCTCGCCGCACCCAACTCCAAGCCCGCTATTTCGACACTGCCGACGGTGCGCTAGCCGCGCAGCGTCTCGTGCTGCGCGTGCGCAAGGAAGGCAAGAACTGGGTACAGACCGCCAAGGCCCCGGCAGATGGGCCCCTGCAGCGCCACGAGGACAACGTCGAATTGAGCACCGAGCGCGCGAGCGAGGTGCCCCTTCCGCGCATCGAGCGCCATGAAGGCACGCCCGTCGGCGAGCTGATCGCGAAGGCCTTGCGAGCGGCCGGGCATGAACCGGCCGATGCCGTGCTGGTGCCGCTCTACCTCACCGACATCCGCCGCACCACGCGCGAAATGCGCACCGGCGATGCGCTGGTCGAGCTCGCTTTCGACCGCGGCGAAGTGCGCGCCGGCGAGCATTCGCACGCGGTGTGCGAACTCGAGATCGAGCTGAAGAGCGGCAGCCCGCGGTCGATGCTGGAGCTCGCACGGCGCTGGCGCATGCGCTACGGCCTGTGGCTCGACACCGTCTCCAAATCGGCGCGCGGAGAGCGGCTGGCCAAGGGCATCGAATACGGCGAGCCGGTCAAGGCCGAAGCGCCGAAGCTGGGCGACGATCCGAGCGGTGTGCAGGTTTTTCGCGCGGTGCTGAACAGCTGCCTGGCGCAAATCCTGCCCAATGCCAGCGAGGTCGCGGCCGGCAGCACCGATCCCGAGCACGTGCATCAACTGCGCGTCGCCATCCGTCGCCTGCGGACCGCTTTGCGCGAGATGGCCGAGCTCGCGCCTTCGATCGACCCGGCATGGGAGCCCGCGCTGGTGGACGCATTCCGCGCCCTGGGCCGCCAGCGCGATCGCGAGCACCTGCAGCAGACCGTGCAGCCGCAGATCGAAGCCGTCGGCGGGCCGTCGGTGGATTGGCACGAGGGCGCGTCGGAGGGTTCATCGCCGGCTCCGGCCGAGGTGGTGCGTTCGGCGGCCTTCCAGCTCGTGCTGATGAGCCTGATCGAGGCCTCGCTGCCCGAAGAAGAGCCCTCCGGCGAGCAGCTGGAACCAGGCGTTCCGGCCCGCAAGCCGCTGCGCGCTCGTCTGTCCAAGCTGCACCGGCAAGTGGTTCGCGACGGCCGGCGCTTCGATGCGCTGGAGGTCGAGGAACAACATCGCGTGCGCAAGCGCCTCAAGCGGCTGCGCTACCTGGGCGAGTTCGTCGCCCCCTTGTTCGACCAGGGCGCAAAGCGCTACCTGAAGGAACTGCGCCCGGCGCAGGACGCGCTCGGCACGCACAACGATGCCGCCATGGCCATCGCCGCCTACCGCGACGCGGCCAACCGTGACGGACGGGCATGGTTCGCGGTCGGCTGGCTTTCCGCGCGCCAGCCCGCAAGCGCGCTGGAATGCCGCGACGCGCTCGGCAAGATCGCGGACGTGCACCCGTTCTGGAAGAAGCGCTCGAAGCGCTGAGCCGCGCCCTCAGCGGCCCCAGCGCAGCACGAGCGGATCGAGGCGCCGCGCCGTTTCGATCAGGCCGGCGCGCGTGTCGGGGTGCATCGCCGGCAAGGGATGGCGCGGGGCCTCGCAGTTGATCACCCCGCCCTCCTTCATCAGCGCCTTGCAGGCGAGCAGGCCGGCCTGCCGGTTCTCGTAGTTGATCAGCGGCAGCCATTGCTGGTAGCGCGCGAAGGCCGCCTCGCGGCGGCCGGCCAGGTGGTCCATGATGATCGGCCGCAAGCCGTCGGCGTAGGCGCCGCCCGTCATCGAGCCGGTGGCGCCGGCGTCGAGATCGGGCATCAAGGTGATCGCTTCCTCGCCATCCCACGGACCTTCGATTGCGTCGCCGCCCAGGCGGATGAGTTCGCGCAGCTTCGATGCGGCGCCCGCGGTCTCGATCTTGAAGTAGGCGACGTGCTCGATCTCCGTCGCCATGCAGGCGAGAAAGGGCGCCGACAGCACGGTGCCGCTGGCCGGCGCGTCCTGGACCATGATCGGGATGTCCACCGCGTCGGACAGCCGCGCATAGAAGTCGTAGATCTGCGACTCGGGCACGCGAAAGGTGGCGCCGTGGTAGGGCGGCATCACCATCAGCATCGCGGCGCCCATGTCCTGCGCACGACGGCTGCGCTCGGCGCAGACCTTGGTACTGAAATGGGTGGTGGTCACGATCACCGGCACGCGCCCGGCCACGTGTTCGAGGATGGTGCGGGTCAGGAGCTCGCGCTCGTCGTCCGCGAGCACGAACTGCTCGGAAAAATTCGCCAGGATGCAGATGCCGTCCGAGCCCGACTCGATCATGAAATCGATGCAGCGCTTCTGGCTCGCGAGGTCCAGCTCGCCCGATTCGGTGAAGGTGGTGGGCGCTACCGGGAAGATGCCCTGGTAGCGGCGTTGCTTGGAAGAGGTCATGCGGGCTCCAGGTTTCAATGGATCAATGCGAATGGCGCGGCACCGCGGCGCCGCGGCAGCCGACGAGGAAGTCGAAGTCGCAGCCCTCGTCCGCCTGCAGCACGTGCTCGACGTAAAGGCGCCGGTAGCCGCCGCCCTTCTCGGGCGCTTCCTGCACGGCGACGGCACGCAGGCGCTCGGCCAGCTCGGCATCGCTGATGTCCAGGTGCAGGCGGCCCTGCTCGCAGTCGAGCTCGATCCAGTCGCCGTCGCGCACGGCTGCCAGCGGGCCGCCGTCGGCGGCTTCCGGCGCCACGTGCAGCACCACGGTGCCGTAGGCGGTGCCGCTCATGCGCGCGTCGGAAATGCGCACCATGTCCTTGATGCCCTGGCGCAGCAACTTGGGCGGCAGGCCCATGTTGCCGACCTCGGCCATGCCGGGATAGCCCTTGGGGCCGCAGTTTTTCATCACCAGCACGGAGCTCGCGTCCACCTCCAGCGCCTCGTCGACGATGCGTTCCTTGTAGTGCTCCAGGTTCTCGAACACCACGGCGCGGCCGCGGTGCTTGAGCAGTTCCGGCGAGGCGGCCGAAGGCTTCAGCACCGCGCCGCGCGGCGACAGGTTGCCGCGCAGGATGCAGATGCCGCCGTCTTCGACCAGCGGCCGATCGAGCGGGCGGATCACCTCGTCGTCGTAGCCGGGCGCATCGCGCACGTTCTCCCACAGCGACTTGCCGTTGACCGTGAGCGCATCGGGATGCGGCAGCAGGCCGTTCTCGCCGAGCCGGCGCAGCACGGCCGGCAGGCCGCCCGCGTAGTAGAACTCCTCCATCAGGAAACGGCCCGAGGGCATCAGGTCGACCAGCGTCGGCGTGCCGCGGCCGATGCGCGTCCAGTCCTCGAGTTCGAGCGGCACGCCCATCCGCCCTGCGATGGCTTTCAGATGGATCACGGCATTGGTCGAGCCGCCGATCGCCGCGTTGGTGCGGATCGCGTTCTCGAAGGCCTCGCGCGTGAGGATCTTCGACAGCGTCAGGCCTTCGCGTGCCATCTCGACCGCCCGCATGCCCGACATCTGCGCCAGCACATAGCGGCGCGCGTCGACCGCGGGGATGGCGGCGTTGTGCGGCAGCGAAGTGCCGAGCGCTTCGGCCATACAGGCCATCGTGGACGCCGTGCCCATGGTGTTGCAGGTGCCGGCGGAGCGCGACATGCCGGCCTCGGCCGACAGGAACTGGTGCACGTCGATCTCGCCGGCCTTCATCGCCTCGTGCAGCCGCCATACGGCCGTGCCGGATCCGATGTCGCGGCCTTCCAGCTTGCCGTTGAGCATCGGCCCGCCCGTGACCACGATCGCCGGGATGTCGCAGCTCGCCGCGCCCATCAGCAGCGCGGGCGTGGTCTTGTCGCAGCCGGTGAGCAGCACCACCGCATCGATCGGGTTGCCGCGGATCGCCTCCTCCACGTCCATGCTCGCGAGGTTGCGCGTGAGCATCGCGGTCGGGCGCAGGTTCGACTCGCCGTTGGAGAACACCGGGAACTCGACCGGAAATCCGCCCGCTTCCGACACGCCGCGTTTCACGTGCTCGGCGATCTTGCGGAAGTGCGCGTTGCAGGGCGTCAGCTCCGACCAGGTGTTGCAGATGCCGATGATCGGCCGGCCGTCGAACTCGTGGTCCGGGATGCCCTGGTTCTTCATCCAGCTTCGGTACATGAAGCCGTTCTTGTCGGCCGAACCGAACCATTCGGTCGAGCGCAGTTTCTTGGGGATCTGGGGCATGCGGGGGCTTTCGGGACTAGGGCCTGCGCGCGGCGAACAGGCGTTGCAGGAGACAGAAGACGAACAGGAGCGCGCCGACCACGATGCGCGTCCACCAGGAGCTCAGCGTGCCGTCGAAGGAGATGAGGGTCTGGATGATGCCCAGCATCAGCACGCCGAACATCGTGCCGACGACGTAGCCGACGCCGCCGGTCAGCAGCGTGCCGCCGATCACCACCGCCGCGATGGCATCCAGCTCGAGCCCGACCGCGTGCAGACCGTAGCCCGACAGCATGTAGAAGGTGAACACCACGCCGGCCAGCGCCGAGCAGAAGCCCGACAGCGTATAGACGCCGATCACCGTGGAGCGCACCGGCAGCCCCATCAGCAGGGCCGACTGCTCGTTGCCGCCGATCGCGTAGACCGTCCGGCCGAAGGGCGTGTAGTGCGCGACGAAGACCGCGAGCGCGACCACCGCCAGCGCGATCAGGGCGCTTGCCGAGATCGAGGCCTCGCCCCAGACCGGCATGCGCCACTGCGACACCTCGGAGTAGAACGCGTTGGTGATGCTGATCGAGTCGATGCTGATCAGGTAGCAGAGGCCGCGTGCGAGGAACATGCCGGCCAGCGTCACGATGAAAGGCTGGAGCCGGAAGCGCTCGATCAGCAGGCCCATGCCGGCACCGAACAGCGTGCCCATGACGAGCGCCAGCGGGATCACGACGCCCGGGCTCCATCCATGCTTCTCGACCAGCGAGGCCGAGACCATGGTGGTCAGCGCGATCACCGATCCCACCGACAGGTCGATGCCGCCCGACAGGATCACGAAGGTCATGCCGACGGCGACGATGCACAGGAAGGCGTTGTCGATCAGCAGGTTCAGGAACACCTGCGGCGAGAAGAAGCCGTCGTAGAACACCGAGCCCAGCGTCGCCATCAGCATGAAGAGCGAGATGGTCGCGGCCAGCGGCAGGTACTTGGGGTTCAGGCGCGTGCGCGGGGGCCTGGGCACCGCCGCAGGCGCAGCGGCTTCGGGCGGGCGCGAGACGACGGCGCTCATCGCGCAACCTCGCCGCTCGGCGCGCGCCGCACCAGTTGCCGCATGCTGGCGCGGAATTCCGCCGACTGCAGCAGCATGACCGCGAACACCACCACCGCCTTCACCACCAGGTTGATCTCCGGCGGCACGCCCAGCGAATAGATGGCATAGGTCAGGGTCTGGATGATCAGCGCGCCGATCACGCTGCCGACCAGGCTGAAGCGCCCGCCGGTGAGCGCGGTGCCGCCGAGCGTGACCGCCAGGATCGCGTCGAGCTCCAGCAGCTGGCCCGCGTTGTTGCCATCGGCGCTCTTGACGTTGGAGCTGATAAGGAGCCCCGCGACACCCGCGCAGAAGCCGCAGAACATGTAGGCGCAGACGATGATGCGGCGGGCGCGCACGCCGGCCACGCGCGCCGCGCTCGGGTTGATGCCCACCGCCTGGATGAAGAGGCCCAGCGCGCTGCGCGTGATGCCGAAATAGACCACCGCCAGCACCAGCGCCGCGATGTACACCGAGAAGGGCAGCCCGAACAGGTAGCCGCTGCCGATGAAGAAGAAGGGGGCGTAGTAGATCGTGATGATCTGGCCACCCGTGATCAGCTGCGCGATGCCGCGCCCCGCCACCATGAGGATCAGCGTCGCGATGATCGGCTGCATGCCGACGCGCGCCACCAGGAGGCCGTTCCACAGCCCGCACGCCGCGGCCGCGCCGAGCGCCACGAGAATGGCCAGCCACATCGGGAAGCGGCTGACCTCCGCGGCGGCGCCGTTCGCGACCACCAGCGATCCGCCGATCAGCCAGGCCGCCAGCGCCGCTGCGATCGCCACGACCGCGCCGACCGAGATGTCGATGCCGCGCGTCGCGATCACCAGCGTCATGCCGAGCGACACCAGCACCAGCGGCGCCGCGCGGTTGAGGATGTCGATCAGGCTGCCGTAGAGATGGCCGTCGCGCCATTCCAGGTGCAGGAAGCTCGGATTGAAGGCCGCGTTGACGGCCAGCAGCAGAAGCAGCGTGACCACCGGCCATGCGAGGCGGTGACTGAACACCCGCCTCAAGGATTCGGGAAACGATGCGCTCATGATTCCGCCGCGATCAGTTCGTAGACCGCGTCCTCGCTGCTGCCCGCGGGCAGCTCGCCCACCTTGCGCCGCTCGCGCAGCACCGCGATGCGGTGCGACACGCGCACCACCTCGTTCATCTCGGAAGAGATGAACAGCACCGCCATCCCCTCGCGCGCGAGCCGCAGGATCTCGTCCATGATTTCCTGCTTGGCCGCGACGTCGATGCCGCGCGTCGGCTCGTCGAGGATCAAGAGGCGCGGCCGGGTCGCCAGCCAGCGCGCGAGCACCGCCTTCTGCTGGTTGCCGCCCGACAGCAGGCCGATCGGCGTGTCGATGCTCGCGGTCTTGATGCCCAGCGCCTGGACGAAGCGCTCCGCCAGCGCCGTCTGCTCGGCGCGCGAGAGCGTGCGGCGCAGCCCCATCCGCGCCTGCAGCGCCAGCGCGATGTTCTCGCGCAGCGAGAGCTCGGCCACGATGCCGTCGGTCTTGCGCTCCTCGGGGCACAGCGCGAGCCCGTGCTTCACCGCATCGGCCGGGCTCGTCAGGTCGACGGCGACGCCATCCACGCGCAGGCGGCCGCAATCCGGCTTCGCCAGGCCGAACAGCAGCCGCGCCAGCTCGGTACGGCCGGCGCCCAGCAGGCCGGCCAGCCCCACCACCTCGCCCGCGCGCACGCTGAGGTCGATCGGCTGCAGCTGCCCGCGCTGGCCCAGGCCCTCGGCCTGCAGCACCGCGGGCGCGAACTCCTCGAGGGCGGGCAGCTCTGCATGGCCCGCGGCCTGCGCCGCGAACTCGCGCCCCACCATGGCGGAAATGAGCGCCTGCGGACCGAGCTCGCTCGCGCGCCACTCGCCCACCCAGCTGCCGTTGCGCAGCACGGTGATGCGGTCCGACACCGCATAGACCTGGTTCAGGAAATGCGTGATGAACAGGATGGCCAGGCCCTCGCTGCGCAGCCGTCGCAGCACCGCGAACAGGCTCTTCACTTCCTCGTCGTCGAGGCTCGAGGTCGGCTCGTCGAGGATCAGCACGCGGGACGAGAGGCCGAGGGCGCGCGCGATCGCCACCATCTGCTGCACCGCCACCGAGTAGCTCGACAGCAGCTGCGAGACATCGATGTCCACATCCAGCCGCGCCAGCAGCGCGCGCGCATCGCGGTTCACCTTCGCCCAGTCGATGCGAAAGCCCTGCGCCGCGCCGCAGCGCGGATAGCGCCCCGAGAACATGTTCTCGGCCACCGACAGGTTGGGGCAGAGATTGACTTCCTGGTAGACCGTGCTGATGCCCATGCGCTGTGCCTCGAGCGGCGAGCCCGGCCGGATCGGCTCCCCCGCGAGCCGCATCTCGCCGGCGTCGGCGGCATGCACGCCGGTCAGCACCTTGATGAGCGTCGACTTGCCCGCGCCGTTCTGCCCCATCAGCGCATGGATCTCGCCCGGCCGGAGCCGGAGCGCCACACCGCGCAGCGCCGGCACGCCGTTGAACTGCTTGTCGATGCCGGTGAGCTCGAGCACCGGCATCTCGGACGATGCGGCGGGGTTCATTTGTTCTTGTTGTAGACGTCCACGAACACCGCGGCCAGCAGCACCAGGCCCTTGATCACCTGCTGGTAGTCGATGCCGATGCCGAGGATCGACATGCCGTTGTTCATCACGCCCATGACGAAGGCGCCGATGACCGCACCCATCACCTTGCCGACGCCGCCCGAGGCCGAAGCGCCGCCGATGAAGCAGGCCGCGATCACGTCGAGCTCGAAGCCGAGCCCCGCCTTCGGCGTGGCCGTATTGAGCCGGGCCGCGAACACCAGCCCGGCCAGCGCCGCCAGCACGCCCATGTTGACGAAGGTCAGGAAGGCGAGCCGCTGCGTCTTGATGCCCGACAGCCGCGCCGCCTTCTCGTTGCCGCCCAGCGCGTAGATGCGGCGGCCGACCGTGGTGCGGCTGGTCACGAAGTCGTAGGCCACGATCAGCACCGCCATCACGATCAGCACGTTCGGCAGGCCCTTGTAGGTCGCCAGCAGGTAGCTCAGCAGCAGGATGACCGCGGCGAAGAACAGGTTCTTGACCAGGAAGAAGGCGTAGGGCTCCTGCTCCATGCCGTGCTGCGCCAGCTTGGCGCGGCCGCGCAGCTTGAAGAACACCAGCGCCGCGGCGGCCAGCGCGCCGAGCACGAGCGAGCTCAGGTGCAGGCTGCCGCCGCCCGCCAGGTCGGGCACGAAGCCCGAGCTCAGCTTCTGGAAGGCCTCGGGAAAGGGTCCCACCGACTGCCCCGCGAGTAGCGCCAGCGTCAGCCCCTTGAACACCAGCATGCCGGCCAGCGTGACGATGAAGGACGGAATCCGGAAGAAGGCCACGAACCAGCCCTGCGATGCGCCGATCAGTCCGCCGGCGAGCAGGCAGACGATGAAGGTGGGCACGAAATGCCATTCATATTCCACCATCAGCACCGCGGCCAGCGCGCCGATGAAGCCGCACACCGAGCCGACCGACAGATCGATGTGCCCGGCCACGATCACCAGCAGCATGCCGAGCGCCATGATCACGATGTAGCTGTTCTGCAGCAGCAGGTTGGTGAGGTTCAGCGGCCGCATCAGCGTGCCGTCGGTCAGCACCTGGAACAGCACCATGATCGCGACCAGCGAGATCAGCATGCCGTATTCGCGCAGGTTGTTCTTGAGGAAGCCCGCGTACTCCGCGAGCGGCGCGACGGGCTGCGCCGGCGTGACGGTATCGACTTCAGGCGGCATGGACGCTGCTCCCCGAGGCCACGATGGCCCGCATGATCTTTTCCTGCGAAGCCTCGGCGGCAGGAAACTCGGCGACGAATCGCCCTTCGTTCATCACATAGATGCGGTCGCACATGCCCAGCAGTTCGGGCAGTTCGGAAGAAATCATGAGAATGCCTTTGCCCTGGCTCGCGAGCTGGTCGATGATGGTGTAGATCTCATACTTGGCGCCGACGTCGATGCCGCGCGTGGGCTCGTCGAGGATCAGCAGTTCGGGCTTCGCGAACAGCCACTTGGCGAGCACCACCTTCTGCTGGTTGCCGCCCGAAAGGTTGAGCACCTGCTGGCCGACGCCGGCGCAGCGGATGCCGAGCGCGCGGCGGTACTCGTTCGCCACCTTGAATTCGCGCCCGTCGTCGATCACGCCGCGGTCCGAGACGGCGGCCAGGTTGGCCAGGCTCAGGTTCTTGCGGATGTCTTCTTCCAGCACCAAGCCCGCGCCCTTGCGGTCCTCGGTGACGTAGGCGATGCCGTGGTCGATCGCCCGGCCGATGGTGGAAACGTCCACTTCCTTGCCGTGCATGAAAACCGAGCCGCTGATGCGCTGGCCGTAGGCGCGCCCGAACACGCTCATCGCGAACTCGGTGCGGCCGGCGCCCATGAGCCCGGCGATGCCGACGATCTCGCCGCGCCGCACGTGCAGGTTGACGCCCTTGATCTGCTCGCGCTCGGCATGCAGCGCGTGGTGCACGCGCCAGTCGCGCACCTCGAACACGGTCTCGCCGATGCGCGGCGAGCGCTCGGGATAGCGGTGCGCCATGTCGCGCCCCACCATGCCGCGGATGATCCGGTCCTCGCTGATCGGCGCGGTGCGGCAGTCCATGGTCTCGACCGTGGCGCCGTCGCGCAGCACGGTGATCGAATCGGCCACCTTGGCGATCTCGTTGAGCTTGTGCGAGATGAGGATCGAGGAGATGCCCTGCTTCTTGAGCCCGAGCAAGAGCGCCAGCAGCGCATCGCTGTCGCTCTCGTTCAGGCTCGCCGTCGGCTCGTCGAGGATCAGCAGCTTGACCTCCTTCGAGAGCGCCTTCGCGATCTCGACCAGCTGCTGCTTGCCGACGCCGAGGTCGGTGATCAGGGCAGTCGGCGGCTCCTTCAAGCCGACCTTGGCCAGCAGCTCGCGCGTCTGGGCATAGGCCGCGAACCAGTCGATCACGCCGCCGCGCGCCGTCTCATTGCCGAGAAAGATGTTCTCGGCGATCGACAACAGCGGCACCAGCGCGAGCTCCTGGTGGATGATGATGATGCCGAGCTTCTCGCTGTCGGCAATGTCCCGGAAGCGGCGCAGCTCGCCCTCGAAGCGGATCTCGCCGGTGTAGGAGTCGCAGGGATAGACCCCGCTGAGCACCTTCATCAGCGTCGACTTGCCCGCACCGTTCTCGCCCACCACTGCGTGGATCTCGCCCGCGCGCACCGCGAGGTTGACGTTGTCCAGCGCGTTCACCCCCGGAAAGGTCTTGGTGATGCCGCGCATCTCCAGAATCACATCGTTCACCCTGTCTCCTTCGAACCTCCGCCCCACCATCGCGACTACTTGATCTGGCTTTCCTTGTAGTAGCCGCTGTCGACCAGTGCCTGCTTCCAGTTCGATGCGTCGACGCTGATCGGCTTGAGCAGGTAGGAGGGCACGACCTTGACGCCGTTGTTGTAGGTCTTGGTGTCGTTCACTTCCGGCGTCTTGCCCGCGAGCATCGCGTCCACCATGTTCACCGTCACCTTGGCCAGCTCGCGCGTGTCCTTGAACACGGTCGCCGTCTGCTCCTTGCGCAGGATCGACTTGACCGAGGGCACTTCGGCATCCTGCCCCGTCACCACCGGCATCGGCTGCTGGGCCGAGCCGTAGCCCACGCCCTTGAGCGAGGAGATGATGCCGATCGACAGGCCGTCGTAGGGCGACAGCACCGCATCGACCCGGTCCTTGGTGTAGTAGGCCGACAGCAGGTTGTCCATGCGCGCCTGCGCCACCGCGCCGTCCCAGCGCAGCGTGGAGACCTTGTCCATGCCCAGCTGCTTGCTGCGCACCACCAGCTTGCCGCTGTCGATGTAGGGCTTCAGCACCGACATCGCGCCGTTGTAGAAGAAGAAGGCGTTGTTGTCGTCCGGCGAGCCGCCGAAGAGCTCGATGTTGTACGGGCCCTTGCCTTCCTTCAGCTTGAGCGCCTGCTCGATGTAGCCCGCCTGCAGCACGCCGACCTGGAAGTTGTCGAAGGTCGCGTAGTAGTCGACGTTCTTCGAGCCCTTGATGAGCCGGTCGTAGGCAATCACCTTGACGCCCTTGTCGGCCGCCTTCTGCAACACGTCCGACAAGGTGCTGCCGTCGATCGCGGCGATCACCAGCACCTTGGAGCCCTTGGTCACCATGTTCTCGATCTGCGCGAGCTGGTTCGGGATGTCGTCGTCGGCGTACTGGAGATCGGTCTTGTAGCCCTTCTCCTTGAAGTACTTGACCATGTTGGCGCCGTCGGCGATCCAGCGCGCCGACGACTTGGTCGGCATCGAGATCGCGATCGGGCCCTTGTCCTGCGCCTGGGCCAGCGAAGTGATGCCGATCAGGCCCATGGCGGCGCCGGCGAGCAGGGTCTTGAGAAAAATGCGTTTCATTGGGATATCTCCTTCGTTGTGCGCTCAGTATTTGCGCTTGGGGAATTCGGTCTTGGCTACTTCCATCGGGAAGATCCCCTCCTCGGTCACGATGCGCTTCGGAATCGTCTTGCCGGCCTTGATGTCCTTCACGGCCGTCATCAGTTGCGGACCCAGGAGCGGGCTGCATTCGACCGACACGTTGAGCTTGCCGGCCATCATGGCCTCGAAGGCGCCCTTGACCGCGTCGATCGAGATGATCGTGATGTCCTTGGCCGGCTTCAGGCCCGCTTCCTCGATGGCCTGGATCGCGCCGATCGCCATGTCGTCGTTGTGCGCATAGAGCACGTTGATCTTCTTGCCCTCGGCCTTGAGGAAGGCTTCCATCACTTCCTTGCCCTTGGCGCGCGTGAAGTCGCCGGTCTGCGAGCGGATGATCTTGAACTTCGGGTCGGCCTTGATGATTTCCTCGAAACCCTTCTTGCGGTCGATCGCCGGCGCCGAGCCCACGGTGCCCTGCAGCTCGACGATGTTGACCTCGCCCTTCTGGTCCTTCATCTTCTCGACCAGCCAGCGCCCGGCCTTGCGGCCTTCCTCGACGAAGTCGGAGCCCATGAAGGTGACGTAGAGCGAGTCGTCCTTGGTGTTGACGGAGCGGTCGGTCAGCACCACCGGGATCTTGGCGGCCTTGGCTTCGCGCAGCACCGTCTCCCAGCCCGACTCGACCACCGGCGAGAACGCGATGACGTCGACCTTCTGCGCGATGTAGGAGCGGATCGCCTTGATCTGGTTCTCCTGCTTCTGCTGCCCGTCGGAGAACTTGAGCTCGATGCCGGACTCCTTGGCGGCCGACTTGATCGACTCGGTGTTGGCGGTGCGCCACTCGCTTTCGGCGCCGACCTGGGCGAAGCCGAGAACGATCTTCTTCTGCGCCAGCGCCGTGCCCGGCAGCAGCGAAGCCAGCGACGCGGCTGCGAGAGCAAGGGTGGTGAGCGTGCGACGGTTCAGTTTCATGGTCTGTCTCCTGTGGTTGTCGTGGTGAAAAAACTTGAGGCCCCGGGGTGCGTGCGTCAGGCCATCACGTACCCCGTCTTGACCGTGGTGTAGAACTCGGCCGCGTAGCGCCCCTGCTCCCGCGGCCCGTAGCTCGAGGCCTTGCGGCCGCCGAAGGGCACGTGGTAGTCGACGCCGGCGGTCGGCAGGTTGACCATGGTCATGCCCACCTTGGCATGGCGCTTGAAATGCATGGCGCGCTGCAGCGAGCCGGTGCAGATGCCGGCACACAGGCCGAAGGGCGTGTCGTTGGCCAGCACCAGCGCATGCTCGTAGTCGTCGGCGCGCAGCACGCAGGCGACCGGCCCGAAGATCTCCTCGCGCGCCACGCGCTGATGGGGCCGGGCCAAGAAGAGCGCCGGGCTCATGTAGTGGCCGGCGGTCGGCCGCTCCAGCAGCTCGCCGCCCCACACGTGCTCGGCGCCCTCCTCGATCGCGGCCGCGATCGAGGCCATGTTCTGCCCGAGCTGGCGGCGGTCGACCACCGGACCGATGTCGATGCCGCGCTCCAGCGCATGCCCGACCTGGAGCGCGGCCATGCGGCGGCGCAGGCGCGCGACGAAGGCATCGTGCACCGGCGCTTCGACGATCAGCCGGCTCGACGCGGTGCAACGCTGCCCGGTCGAGAAATAGGCGCCCTGCACCGCGCAGTCGACGGCAAGCTCGAGGTCGGCGTCGGCCAGCACCACGAGCGGATTCTTGCCGCCCATCTCGAGCTGCACCTTGGCATGGCGCGCCGATGCGGCCCGCAGGATGCGCTCGCCGGTCTCGACCGAGCCGGTGAAGCTGATCGCATCGACCAGGGGGCTGTCGACGATCGTCTGGCCGACCTCGCGGCCGCTGCCCATCACGAGGTTGAAGGTGCCGGCCGGCAGCGCCGCGCGGCTGATGATCTCGCTCAAGGCCCAGCCGCAGGCCGGCACCAGTTCGGCCGGCTTGAACACCACGCTGTTGCCGCAGGCGAGTGCGGGCGCGATCTTCCAGGCGGGAATCGCGAGCGGAAAGTTCCAGGGCGCGATCAGCCCGACCACCCCCACGGGCTCGCGCGTGACGTCGACCTGCACGCCGGGCCGCATCGAGGACATCGTTTCGCCCCCGGCGCGCAGCGCCTCGCCGGCGAAGAACTTGAAGATCTGGCCCGCGCGCGTCGCTTCGGCGATGGCCTCGGCCAGGGTCTTGCCTTCCTCGCGCGCCAGCAGCACGCCGAGCTCTTCGCGGCGCGCCAGCAGCTCGCTGCCGATCTGGTCGAGCACGTCGGCGCGGCGCTGCGGCGTGGTCCGGCTCCAGTGCGGGAAGGCATCGACCGCCGCCCGGATCGCCGATTCGGTCTGGCTGCGGTCGGCGCGGGCGTACTCGGCGACCACCTCGCGCGTGTCGGACGGGTTTTCGCTCAGGCCGCTGGTCACGCCGGTCTCCCAGCGGCCGTTGATGTACTGCCTGGCGTTCTGTTGGAGGTGGCTGCGCTTCAAGGTGCGGCGAGTTTAGGAATCACACCAATATCTTTCCAATCAATATTTGGATTGAATCGATATCAGAAGAAGCATTCAGGAAAACCCCATGACCAACTACACGCACTGGTTCATCCGTGCGCGCCTCAAGACCCGCCAGCTGCTGTTGCTCGTGGCCCTGGCCGAGGAAGGCAACATCCATCGCGCAGCCCAGGTGCTCAACATGACGCAGCCCGCGGCCTCGAAGCTGCTCAAGGATCTGGAGGACGTGCTGGAGGTCTCGCTGTTCGAGCGCCTGCCGCGCGGCATGCGGCCGACCTGGTACGGCGAGACCATGATCCGCCACGCGCGCGAAGCGCTGGCGAGCCTCAACCAGGCGCACGACGAGCTCGTCGCGCTCAAGGCCGGCAGCTTCGGCCAGGTCGGCATCGGCGCGGTCACCTCGCCCGGCCTGGTTCTGCTGCCGCCGGCGATGGCGGCCGTGAAGCGCGAGCAGCCGAACCTGCGCATCTCGCTCGATATCGAGACCAGCCCGGTGCTGTTCGAACGGCTCGAGCAGGGCAAGCTCGACATCCTGGTCGCGCGCCTTTTCGCGGAGCACGACAAGTCGAACCTGCGCTACGAGGCGCTGGTCGAGGAGCCGGTGTGCGCGCTCGTGCGCCCCGGGCATCCGCTGCTCGGCATGACCGGCCTCGGCCTGCGCGACCTGGTGTCCGCCGGCTGGATCGTGCCGCCCGCGGGCAGCGTGCTGCGCCACCGCTTCGACCTGATGTTCCAGGAGGAAGGCCTCGCGCCGCCGCTCAACGTGATCGAGACCGCGGCACTGCTCTTCATCACGCGCATGCTGCAGCAGAGCGACATGGTGGCCGTGCTCGCGACCGACGTGGCCCGCTACTACGCCGCGCACGGCATCGGGGCCGTGCTGCCGGTCGACATGCCCTGCCACATGGACGCCTTCGGCCTCATCACGCGCACCGACCGGCTGCCCTCTCCGGCGGCCAAGGTGATGATGAAGGCGTTGAAGGCGCAATGCCTGGCGGTGTACGGGCGGCGGCTGGAGGCGGATTAGTCCGGGGGGCGCGCACGCAAGTCTCGATCACCCATCAAGCCCGGTATGCGCTGCGGGTCGGGCGATCCCCTCTGCGTCGCCGAAGCGCGCAGCCTTTCGCGGATCAGGGCTCGCGATTGTCTGAGCCGAAGGCGAGTTCGAGCGAGACCCCGCGAAAGGCGAGCACTGCAGGGAAGCCCGAAGGGCCGGCGCAGTGGGGTCGACCGGCCCGCAGCGCATGCCGGGTGGGCGTCCAAACCAACGGTACGTCGACCCCCTACACCCAGCCCGCATCCACCTTGAACTCCTGCGCCGTGCACATCGCCGCATCGTCCGAGGCAAGGAACAGCACCATGCGCGCGATGTCCTGCGGCTGCAGCTTGTCGGGCAGGCACTGGTTGCGCTTGATCTCGCGCTCGCCCTCAGCGTCGAGCCAGAGCTTGATCTGGCGCTCGGTCATCACCCAACCCGGCGACACCGTGTTGATGCGGATGCGGTCCTCGCCCAGCGGCTTGGCGAGCCCGCGCGTGAGGCCGTTGACCGACGACTTCGCGATCGCATAGCAGGGGTAGGCGCCGCCCTTGCCCTGCCAGCCGGTCGAGCCGAGATTGACGATCGAGCCAAAGCCCAGGCGCCGCATGCCCGGCACCACCGACTGGATGGCGAAGAAGGCGGGCCGCTCGTTGATCGCCATGCGCTCCTCGTAGTAGGCCGGTGTCACAGATTCCAGCGTATGGCGATCGTCGCTCGCGACGTTGTTGACCAGCACCGCGAAATCGCCCAGCGCCGCCGCGGCCTCGGCGATGCACGACTGCAGCGCCGCCACGTCGCGCACGTCGCACACGCGCCACCACGGGGCGGCATGGCCCGCCTCCGCCAGTTGCCGCGCGAGCGCCTGGCTCGCGCCCTCGGCGATGTCGACGAAAGCCACGCGCGCGCCTTGTTCGACGAAGGCGCTCACCATTGCGGCGCCAATGCCGCTGCCGCCGCCGGTGATGAAAACCGGCCTTCCCTTCAGGCTCGGATAGGTGGAAAGTGCGGGGGCGGGATTCATCAGGTGTCTCCAAAATATGAGATTGCAATTTACGTATCAATCAATAAGAAAATAATTGATTTCTAATATCAATATGCCTTGATACGATCCGCCGCGTCAAGGGACACCGCAGGAGACAAGCTTGAACAAGACATCCCCGCCCACGGTCCTCGAAGCCCCCCGCTGCGTCTGGCCGGCCGGCGCCACACTCGGCGAAGGCACGCTGTGGTCGGTGCGCGAACAGGCGCTCTACTGGGTCGACATCGTCGAGCGCCGGCTGCATCGCTTCGACCCCGCCGGCGGCGAGCGCAAGAGTTGGGATTTCGACGAGGAGATCTCGGCGCTGGCCGAGCGGGCCAACACGCCGGGCCTGATCGTCACGCTGCGCCGCGGCTTCGCGCTCTTCGATCCGGCGGCGAGCGAGGTGCCGCCCAAATACCTGCACCAGCCCGAGCCGGAACTGCCCGCCAACCGTTTCAACGATGGCAAATGCGATGCAGAAGGCCGCTTCTGGGGCGGCACCATGGACTTCGCCTGCGAGGCGCCGACCGGTGCGCTCTACCGCTTCGACCCCGACGGCCGCTGCAGCCGCCACGACCAGGGCTTCGCCGTGACCAACGGCCCGACCTGGTCGCAGGGCGGAGGGACGATGTACTTCAACGACACCGTCACCGGCCGCATCTACGCCTACGACTTCGACATGGCCGCCGGAACGCTCGCCAACAAGCGCCAGTGGCTGCGTTTCGCGCGCGGCGACGGCCTGCCCGACGGCATGACCACCGACGCCGCCGGCCGGCTCTGGATCGCGCACTGGGGCGGCGCCTGCGTGAGCTGCCACGACCCGCTCAGCGCCGAAGAACTCTGCCGCGTGAAGCTGCCCACCAGCCACATCACCAACTGCGCTTTCGGCGATGCGGACCTGTGCACGCTCTACATCACGAGCGCAACCAGCGGCCTGACACCCGCGCAGCGCGAAGCCGAGCCCGAGGCCGGCGCACTGTTCGCGGTGCGCATCGACAGCCCCGGCCTGCCGGCGCCGCTGTTCGGCGGCTGATCAGAAGTCAGAAGTCGGGCAGCACGATGTCGCGCTGGCGCCGCGCCGCCCCCGGCGACACGCCGATGAAGCGCTTGAAGGAACGGCTGAAGGCCGCCTCGGACTGGTAGCCGAGCTGGCTCGCGAGTTCGACCGGCCGCGCGTTCTTCTCCTGCAGCAGGGTCAGCGCGACATGCATGCGCCAACGCGCCACGTAATGCATCGCCGGCTCGCCGACCAGCGCCGTGAAGCGTGCCGCGAAGGCCGAGCGCGACATCGCGACCTCGGCCGCCAGCGAGGCCACCGTCCACCGCCGCGCGGGATCGCGGTGGATGAGCGAGATGGCGCGGCCGATCTGCCGGTCCTGCAGCGCGCCCAGCCATCCCGTGCGGGCCGCGGGATCGCGCGCCATCCACGAGCGGATCGCCTGGATTACGAGGATGTCGGCCAGCCGCGTGATGATAGTTTCGCCGCCCGGCTGCATGGCATGCGCTTCGGCGGCCATGAAGCGCAGCGTGCTGCCGAGCCAGTCGGCCTCGGGCGACGCCGAAGCATCGATGCGGATCACGCTGGGCAGCAGCTTGGCCAGCCGGTGCGCGGCCGGGTGATCGAAGCGCACCGCGCCGCAGACCAGGCTGGTGGCCGCGCCGCCGCCGCCGTGCCGCAGCACCTCGTAGCGGTCGCTCTGCTGCTCGCGCGGAAGATCGAAAAGCCCGGGCGCCTCGGCGCCCGGTTCGCTCACCAGCCGATGACCCGCACCATGTGGCACCAGCGCGAAATCGCCCGGCTGCAGCAATTGCGGCTCGCTGCCCTCGACCTCGAGCCAACAGGGGCCGGAGGTCACGGCATGGAACATCAAGCTGTCCGCCATCGGCGGCAGCGTCAAGCCCCAGGGCGCGGTGAGCTCGGAGCGGCAATAGAAGATGCCGCTCATCCGCAGGAAGTGCAGCGCCTCGCCGAGCGGATCCACGGGCACCAGGACGTCTTTGAGCTTCATGCGGGCAGTATGCGAAGCCTGGATGCGATCGTCCAGCTCGCCTGGACGAATGAGCAAGAACAATCGATCTTCTGGCATTGATAAGCCTGTTCTCGCCGACGATAGTAGACGCCATGTCAACCCCAACCCAAGGAGCAACGGACATGAGCAACACCATCCCCACCATCACCGTCATGGGCGCCACCGGCCACACCGGCGGCAAGATTGCCAGGCGTCTGCTGGCCGCCGGCGCCAAGGTGCGCGCCCTCGGCCGCAACCCGGCCAAGCTGGCCGCGCTCGAACGCGCCGGCGCCGAAGTGCTGGCGGGCGACACTTGCGACCCGGCTTTTCTCGCGCAGGCCTTTCGCGGTGCCGATGCCGTCTACACGCTGCTGGCCACCGATCGCCGCGCGCCCGACTACCGGGCCCGGCAGGACCAGGAAGGCGAGGCCATCGCCGAAGCCCTGCGCGCGAGCGGCGTGCGCCATGTCGTCGCGCTCAGCAGCCTGGGCGCGGACCAGGGCGAAGGCACGGGCGTGATCGCCGGCCTGCACGCGCAGGAAGAGCGGCTGAAGCGGATCGCCGGCGTCCACCTGCTGCTGCTGCGCCCGGTCTCCTTCTTCGAGAATTTTTACGACGCGCTGGGGCAGATCAAGGAAGCGGGCCTGATGGCGGACACCGTCGAGGCGGACATCGCCGTGCCCATGATCGCAGCCGATGACATCGCCGCGGTCGCGGCCCAGGCGCTGCTGGCGCGCGACTGGAGCGGCGTCGCCGTGCGCGAGCTGCTCGGCCAGCGCGATCTGAGCCACACCGAGGTGGCACGCATCCTCGGCGAGCGCATTGGCAAGCGGGAGCTCGCCTATGTGCAGCTCTCCGAGGCCGACATGACCGGCGCCATGGTCGATGCCGGTCTGTCGCCGAGCTTTGCCGGGCTGTACATCGAGATGACGCGCGCCTTCAACGAAGGCCGGGTCGGCCCGAGCGCGGGGCGAAACGCCGCCAACACCACGGCCACGCGCTTCGAGGACTTCGCCGAGGAGTTCGCCGGCGCCTACGCGGCAATGTAAGCCGGGCGCTTCTTCGTTGCGCTAGCGTCGCCAGGAAGACCACCAGATGTCTGCGCTGCGAATGGTGATTTCGCTGCAGCGGCTGCCTCCCGCCAGTTGCATCGCAAGGGCGCGCAGCCGCGGCATGTGGCGTTCGAGGGTGGCCGACAGGCTCTCTTCGTCGGGCGTCGCGCCGAGCGCGATCAAGGCTTCGTTGTTCACGCGAACCGTCACCTTTCCCTGCGAGTTCTCGATCACGAAGTGATGGCCGGGAAGCTTGAGATCGGAAGAGCTGACGGGCATCGCGCGTCTCCTGCAGAGTTTTCCCGAACTTCGCGAAGACCGCCACCAGCCGGCGTAGGAGCAGCACCCGCTCCTGTTCCCGAAAAGACTTACAGGGACCGACGAACGAGTTGCTGTCCGACATCCTGAAGCGCATGCGCCGCGCTTGCGCACGGCCCGGCCAGCACTTCAATGGCGGGCTGTGCATACCCAAAAGCAAAACCAATTCATCGGTCCACAAGACGGCTACCTGTTCGCGGAAGGCACCCACTCGCGGCTCTACGAGCGCCTCGGCTGCCACCTCCGGGCGACGGGAGGCGCGGACTTTGCGGTCTGGGCGCCGAACGCCGAATCCGTGAGCGTGATCGGGGACTGGAACGGCTGGTCGGCCGAAGTCGACCTGCTCGAGTCGCGCGGCGAGCTCGGCATCTGGCAGGGCCACGCCCCCGATGCCGCGCCAGGGCAGGCCTACAAGTACCGCATCCGGTCACGCCATGGCGGCTGGCAGGTCGACAAGGCCGACCCCTTCGCCTTCTGCGCCGAGCTGCCGCCGGCCACGGCCTCCCGCATCTGGACACTCGACTACGCGTGGAGCGACCGCGAATGGATGTCCGCGCGTGCACCGAAGAATGCGCTGGATGCGCCGATGTCCGTCTACGAGTTGCACCTCGGCTCCTGGCGGCGCAAGGAGGGCCACTTTTTCGGCTACCGCGAACTCGCGCACGAGCTGGCCAACTATGTGACCGAGATGGGCTTCACCCATGTCGAGCTCATGCCGGTGACCGAGCATCCGTTCTACGGCTCCTGGGGCTACCAGACCACCGGCTACTTCGCCCCCACCGCGCGCTTCGGCACGCCGCAGGATTTCATGTATTTCGTCGACCACCTGCACCAGCGCGGCATCGGTGTGCTGCTGGACTGGGTGCCCTCGCACTTCCCGACCGACGAGCACGGCCTCGGCTACTTCGACGGCACCCATCTCTACGAGCATGCCGATCCGCGACAGGGCTTCCATCCTGAATGGAACTCGAGCATCTTCAACTACGGCCGCAACGAGGTTCGCAGCTTCCTCATTTCGTCGGCGCTGTTCTGGCTCGACAAATACCACCTGGACGGCCTGCGCGTCGACGCGGTCGCTTCGATGCTCTACCTCGACTACGCGCGTCAGCACGGCGGCTGGATTCCCAACCGCTACGGCGGCCGCGAGAACCTGGAAGCCGTCGAGTTCCTGCAGACCCTGAACCGGGCCGTGTACCGCGAGCATCCCGACACGCTCACCATCGCCGAGGAATCGACCGCCTGGCCGCGCGTCTCGCGCCCGACCGACATGGACGGCCTGGGCTTCGGCATGAAATGGAACATGGGCTGGATGCACGACAGCCTGGCCTACATGAAGGAAGACGCGGTCCATCGCAAGTACCACCACCACAAGCTCACCTTCTCGCTGGTGTATGCCTTCAACGAGAACTTCGTGCTGCCGCTGTCGCACGATGAGGTGGTGCATGGCAAGGGCTCGCTGCTCAACAAGATGCCGGGCGATGCATGGCAGCAGTTCGCCAACCTGCGCGCGCTGCTCGGCTTCATGTGGGGGCATCCGGGCAAGAAGCTGCTGTTCATGGGCGGCGAGTTCGGCCAGCGGCGCGAATGGAACCATGACGACGAACTCGAATGGTGGGTCGCCGCGCTCGAGGGCCATGCAGGCCTGCAGCGTTTCGTGAAGGAACTCAACCGCGTCTACCGCGCCACGCCCGCGCTGCACCAGCTCGACTTCTCCGCCACCGGCTTCGAATGGGTCGCGGCCGACGACGCGGACCGCAGCGTGTTCGCCTTCCTGCGCAAGCCGCGCGACGGCGGCGCGCCGCTCCTGGTCGTCAGCAACATGACACCGGTGCCGCGCACCAACTACCTGCTCGGCGTGCCGGCACCCGGCTTCTGGCGCGAGCTCGTCAACAGCGACGCCGGCGAGTTCGGCGGCGCGGGCTGGGGCAACCTCGGCGGCATCGAGTCGGCGCCGGTGCGCGCCCATGGCCGCATGCACTCCGTGTGCCTCACCTTGCCGCCGCTTTCGACCCTGTTCCTCGAGCACCCCCCCCATGGCTGAGAAAAATACTCCGGTCCGCCCCCCCACCCATCCGGACGGCGCGGACGGCCGCGTACGCGCCGTCATCGACGCCGTCCTGCCCATCGTGGACGGCGGGCGCTTTCCCGTGAAGCGCGTGGCCGGGGAAGCGCTGCGCGTTCAGGCCCACTGCTTCGCCGACGGGCACGACATGCTGCGGGTCATGCTGCGCTGGCGCAGCGAGGACGACGCCCACGGCGCCGAGCTGCCGATGAAGCCGCTGGGCAACGACGTTTGGCAGGCCGAGTTCACGCCGCCCGCGATCGGCCGCTACCGCTACACCGTCGCGGCCTGGGTCGATGCCTTCGAGTCCTGGCGCCACGACATGGCGCGCCGCGTCGAGCTCGACGACATCCGCATCGCATCGCAGATCGGCGCGCTCGAGATCGCGGCGGCCGCCGAACGCGCCAATGGCGTGGAGCGCAAGACGCTGGCCCGCTGGGGCATGGAACTGCACAGCGCCGCCGTCGCCGACGCGGCCGATGCGACGGTGCTCAAGGCGCTGGCGCTGGACGAAGCCCTGGCCGCGCTCGCAGCCCGCTACCCGGACCGCCGCCTCGCGGCGCAGTATCCGTTGGAGCTGCCGCTGGTGGCCGATCGCGATCGCGCCCGCTTCAGTAGCTGGTACGAGCTGTTCCCGCGCTCGACGGCGACCGAGACCGGACGCCACGGCAGCTTCAAGGACGTGGCAGCGCGCCTGCCCGCGATCGCGGCCATGGGCTTCGACGTGCTGTACTTCCCGCCGATCCATCCGATCGGCCGCGTGCAGCGCAAGGGCAAGAACAATGCGCTGGTCGCCAAGGCGGACGACGTCGGCAGCCCGTGGGCCATCGGCGCGGCCGAAGGCGGCCACAAGTCCATCCTGCCCGAACTCGGCACGGCCGAGGACTTCCGGCATCTGATCGCGCAGGCGGCCGGCCACGGGCTCGAGATCGCACTCGACATCGCCTTCCAGTGCGCGCCGGACCATCCGTACGTGAAGGCGCATCCCAGCTGGTTCCGCTGGCGGCCGGACGGCAGCGTGCAGTACGCCGAGAACCCGCCGAAGAAATACCAGGACATCTATCCCTTCAACTTCGAGAGCGAGGACTGGCCCGCGCTGTGGGCCGAGCTCAAGAGCGTCTTCGACCACTGGATCGCCGAGGGCGTCAAGATCTTCCGGGTCGACAACCCGCACACCAAGGCATTTCCTTTCTGGGAATGGGCGATCGGCGAGATCAAGCGCCAGCATCCCGAGGTCATCTTCCTGGCCGAAGCCTTCACGCGGCCCAAGGTGATGCACCGGCTGGCCAAGCTGGGCTTCACGCAGTCCTACACCTACTTCACCTGGCGCAACGACAAGCAGGAACTGACCGAGTACTTCACCGAACTCTCGGCGGGACCGGGCAGCGAATATTTCCGCCCCAACGTCTGGCCCAACACGCCCGACATCCTGCACGAGCGCTTGCAGGGCGGCGAGCCCGCGGTCTTCATGGCGCGCCTGGTTCTCGCCGCGACGCTGGCCGCCAACTACGGCATCTACGGCCCCGCCTTCGAACTGCGCGAGCACCTGCCGCGCGAGCCGGGCAGCGAGGAGTACCTGCATTCCGAGAAGTACCAGCTGCGCGCCTGGAACCACGACGATCCGGGAAGCCTCGCGCCCTTCATCGCCCGCGTCAACGGCATCCGGCGCGACAACCCCGCGCTCCATGCCGACCGCGGCCTGCGCTTCCTCGCGATCGACAACGACCAGCTGCTGGCCTACGCCAAGCGCTCGGACGACGGCGTCAACGTGGTGGTGACGGTGGTGAACCTCGACCCGCACAACGTGCAGTCCGGCTGGCTCGCGCTCGATCCCGCGTCCATCGATTGCGAGGCCGGGCATCCGTTCCAGATGCACGACCTGCTGAGCAACCAGCGCTTCGTGTGGCAGGGAGATCGCCACTTCGTCCGGCTCGATCCGCACAGCGTGCCGGCCCACATCTTCCGGGTGCGGCGCCGGGTTCGCGACGAGCGCGAGTTCGACTATTTCCAGTGAGGTCTTGCGCCCATGAACGCTCCGGTACCGCACATTGCTCTCGAAACCGTCGAGATCGACAGCAGCGACGATCCGCTGTGGTACCGCGATGCGGTCATCTACCAGCTCAACGTCAAGGCCTTCTTCGATTCCAACGATGACGGCGTCGGCGACTTCAAGGGCGTCACGGCCAAGCTCGACTACGTGAAGGACCTCGGCGTCAACACCATCTGGCTGATGCCCTTCTACCCCTCGCCCTTGCGCGACGACGGCTACGACATCGCCGAGTACGAGAACGTGCACCCCCAGTACGGCACGCTGGACGATTTCCGCGAGATGCTGGATGCGGCGCACCGCCGCGGCCTGCGCGTGATCACCGAGCTCGTCATCAACCACACCTCGAGCGACCACCCGTGGTTCCAGGCCGCACGCCGCGCGCCGCCCGGCTCGCCGGAGCGCGACTTCTACGTCTGGAGCGACAGCGACCAGCTCTACCAGGGCACGCGCATCATCTTCACCGACACCGAGACCTCCAACTGGAGCTGGGACCCGCTCGCAAAGGCCTACTACTGGCACCGCTTCTTCAGCCACCAGCCGGACCTGAACTTCGACAATCCTCAGGTGCTGGAGGCCGTGTTCAAGACCATGCGCTTCTGGCTCGACATGGGCGTCGACGGCTTCCGGCTGGACGCGATTCCCTACCTGGTCGAGCGCGACGGCACCAGCAACGAGAACCTGCCGGAGACGCACGCGGTGATCAAGAAGCTGCGCGCCGCCATCGACGCGCGCTACAAGAACCGCTTCCTGCTGGCCGAGGCCAACATGTGGCCCGAGGACGTGCGCGAGTACTTCGGCGAGGGCAACGAGTGCCACATGGCCTACCACTTCCCCTTGATGCCGCGCATGTACATGGCGATCGCACAGGAAGACCGCCATCCGATCGTCGAGATCATCCAGCAGACGCCCGAGATTCCCGAAGGTTGCCAATGGGCCATCTTCCTGCGCAACCATGACGAGCTGACGCTGGAGATGGTGACCAGCAAGGAACGCGACTACATGTACCTCATGTATGCCGCCGACCTGCGCGCGCGCATCAACGTCGGCATCCGGCGCCGGCTCGCGCCGCTGATGGAGAACGACCTCGACCGCGTCAAGCTCATGAACGGCATGCTGCTGTCGATGCCGGGCTCGCCGATCATCTACTACGGCGACGAGATCGGCATGGGCGACAACGTGTTCGTCGGCGACCGCAACGGCGTGCGCACGCCGATGCAGTGGAGCCCCGATCGCAACGCCGGCTTCTCGCGCGCCGACCCGCAGCGCCTCTATCTGCAGCCGATCATGGACCCGATGTACGGCTTCGAGGCGCTCAACGTGGAGGCGCAGGCGCGCGACGCCAGCTCGCTGCTCAACTGGACGCGACGCATGCTGGCCGTGCGCAAGACCAGCCACGCCTTCGGGCGCGGCAAGCGCATCTTCCTGAAGCCCGGCAACCGCAAGATCCTGGCCTACCTGAGCGAGTACGACGAGGACACCATCCTCACGGTCTTCAACCTCTCGCGCGCGGCGCAGCCGGTGGAGCTCAACCTGTCGGCCTACAAGGGCAAGGTGCCGGTCGAGATGCTGGGCCGCACCTCCTTCCCGCCCATCGGCGAGCTGCCCTACCTGCTGACCTTGCCCTCGTACGGCTTCTATTGGTTCCGCCTCGCGGCCGATGCCGAGATGCCGAGCTGGCACCAGGAAGGCGTCGGGCTGCAGGACCGGCCGACGCTGGTGCTGTTCGACGGCTGGACCAGCTTTTTCCGCGACCGCGTGATGCCGTGGCGCATCGGCATGGCCGAACGGATGCTGACGCAGTTCGAGACCGACACGCTGCCGCGCTTTCTGGAGATCCAGCGCTGGTACGCCTCCAAGGGCACGCCGATCGAGCGCGCGCGGCTGGTCGACCATGCGGTGTGGGACGCCGGCGAATTCAGCTGGATGCTGCCGTTGCTGCAGCTCGACGGCCCGCCCGAAGCGTCGACCTACTTCGTGCCGCTGGCGCTGGCATGGGAAGAGCAGGACGAGGAGCGCTTCAACCGCCTCACGCCGGCCGCGCTGGCCAAGGTGCGGCAGCAGTCCAACGTGGGCGTGATGGCCGACGCCTTCTATGACGAGGCCTTCTGCCGCGCGGTGGTCGAGGCCATCCGCGCCGGCAAGGAGATCGCCACCAACGCCGGCCGGTTGCGCTTCACGGCCACCGACGCATTCAGCGACCTTCCCGTAGCCCTCGCTGCGCTGCCCGTGGCCCGCCCCAGCGCGGTGAGCAGCAACACCGTCGTCACCTTCGACGAGACCCTGTTCCTCAAGGGCTATCGCAACCTGCGCGACGGCGTGAATCCCGAGCTCGAGATGGGTTGGTTCCTGACCAGCGTCGCACGCTTTCCGCATTGCGTTCCGGTCCTGGGCGCACTCGAATACCTCGGCGACGACGGCCGCGTGGTGACGCTGGCGATGGTCCAGGCCTACGTGACCAACCAGGGCGACGGCTGGGTCTACACGCTCGGCTATCTGGAGCGCTTCCTCGAAGAGCTGCGTACGGCGGGCGCCGATACCTTCGCCGCGGCCGCACCGGCCCAGGCCCACGGCGGCTTCCTCGCGCTGATGGTGGTGCTCGGCCGGCGCACCGCCGAGCTCCATTTGGCGCTGGCCGCACGCACGGGCGACGCGGCCTTCGATCCCGAGCCGTTCGAGCCGGGCGACGTCGAGGCGATGCGCGAGCGCGCACTCGATGACGCCACCGCCACGCTGGCCTTGCTGCGCGATCGCCTGCTGCTGCTTCCCCCGGCCGCGCAAGAGGACGCGCAAGCCCTTCTGTCGCGCCACGAGGCGCTGCAAAGGCGCATCAGCGCGGCAGCCGGGAACGTCGAAGGCGGCATCAAGACCCGCTACCACGGCGACTACCACCTGGGCCAAGTGCTGGTGGCCGACAACGATTTCGTCATCATCGATTTCGAAGGCGAACCCACGCGCAGCTTCGAGGAGCGCCGCGCCAAGGGCTCGCCGCTGCGCGACGTCGCGGGCATGCTGCGCTCGTTCAACTACGCGCGCTGGTCGGCTTTGCGGCGCGTGGCGCAGAACGCCGACGAGCTCCAGCGGCTCGACGCACCGGCGCGCGACTGGGAGCTTGCCGCGCGGGATGCCTTCCTCTCGGCCTATCGGGCGACGATGGCTTCGGCTGGAACGGCGGCACCGATCGACGCGAATCTTCTCGAATTGTTCGAACTTGAAAAGGCGCTGTACGAGCTGCGCTACGAACTCAACAATCGCACCGACTGGGTCCAGGTCCCGCTGCAGGGCCTGCTGGCATTGAACGGTGCCGGCTCATCGCGCTGATCGAGCGACTGGAGAAACGCATCATGGAAAGCTTCGGAATCCACCTGGAGCCCTTGCGGGCCATCCTGTTCCAGATCGGCGCATTCCTGCCGCGTCTTCTGATCGCGCTGATCGTGGTGCTCGGCGGCTGGCTGCTCGCCAAGCTGGCGCGCTTCACGGTCGTCAAGGCCCTGCGCGCGATCAACTTCAACGTGCTCACCGAACGCGCCGGCCTCGACAACTTCCTGCGGCAGGGCGGAATGCCCGGCGACACCACCAGCCTGTTCGGCGTGCTGGTGTACTGGCTGGTGATCCTCGCCGCGCTCCTGATCGCCTTCAACGGCCTCGGCCTGACCTACATCACCGACCTGCTGGGCCGCGTGGTCTGGTTCGTTCCCAACATCTTCGTGGCCCTGCTGGTGCTGGCCTTCGGCTCCTACTTTGCGCGCTTCGTCGGCGACAGCGTCGCCACCTATGGCCGCAACATCAAGCTGCAGGACGCCGTGTTCCTCGGCAAGCTCGCGCAGTACGCGATCATGGTGTTCGTGGTGCTGATCGCGCTCGACCAGATCAAGGTTGGCGGCGACATCGTTCGCGAAAGCTTTCTCGTGATCCTGGCCGGCGTGGTCTTCGCGCTGGCGCTCGCCTTCGGTCTGGGCGGCAAGGACTGGGCCGCGGAGCGCATCGAGCAATGGTGGCCGCGCGAGCGCAAGAACCCCGGCGACGGCCCGGACGACAAGCTCCCTAGATGAAGACCAACGATCAGATCACCGCAGTCTGGCCCGGCCGCCCCTATCCGCCCGGCGCCCACTGGGACGGCCAGGGCGTCAACTTCGCGCTCTTCTCGCAGCATGCGCACAAGGTCGAACTCTGCCTCTTCGACGAGAAGGGCCGCCACGAGCGGCTGCGCATCGCGATGCGCGAGCGAACCGACGACATCTGGCACTGCTACCTGCCCGAGGCGCGCCCGGGGCTGGCCTACGGCTACCGCGTGCACGGGCCCTACAAGCCCGAGGAGGGGCATCGCTTCAATCCGCACAAGCTGGTGCTCGACCCCTATGCCAAGGACACGATCGGGCAACTGCGCTGGGGCGACGCGCTGTACGGCTACACCGTCGGGAGCAAGCGCGAGGACCTCTCCTTCGACCGCCGCGACAGCGCGCCGCTGATGCCCAAGGGGCGCGTGCTCGAGCCCGCATTCACCTGGGGCGACGACCGCCGCCCGCACATCTCGTGGCAGGACATGGTGATCTACGAACTGCACGTGCGCGGCTTCACGATGACCCACCCCGAGGTGCCACCGGAGCTGCGCGGCACCTATGCGGCACTCGGTTCGGCGCCGGTGGTCGACTACCTGAAGCGCCTCGGCGTGACCACCGTCGAGCTGCTGCCGGTGCACAGCTTCCTGAACGACCACCACCTGGCGGAGAAAGGGCTGCAGAACTACTGGGGCTACAACACCCTGGCCTACTTCGCGCCCGAGATGCGCTATTGCGCCTCGCTCAAGGTCAAGGAGTTCAAGACCATGGTGAAGACGCTGCACTCGGCAGGCATCGAGGTCATCCTCGACGTGGTCTACAACCACAGCTGCGAGGGCAACCATCTGGGGCCGACGCTGTCCATGCGCGGCGTCGACAACGCCTCCTACTACATCACCACCGCCGACAACCGCCGCTTCTACGACGACTTCACCGGCTGCGGCAACACCGTGAACCTGGAGCATCCGCGCGCGCTGCAGCTGGTGATGGACTCGCTGCGCTACTGGGTCGAGGAGATGCACGTGGACGGCTTCCGCTTCGACCTCGCCGCGGCGCTGGCGCGCGAATCCGGCAAGGTCGAAAATCTCGGCGGCTTCTTCGATGCGATCCGCCAGGACCCCACGCTCAACCGCGTGAAGCTGATCGCCGAACCCTGGGACCTCGGCCACGGGGGCTACCGGGTCGGCAACTTCCCCTACGGCTGGGCCGAGTGGAACGACCGCTTCCGCGACGGCGTGCGCGGCTACTGGAAGGGCGACGACGGCGTGATGGGCGATCTTGCGCAACGCCTCACGGGCTCGCAGGACCTGTACGGCTGGTCGGGCCGGCGGCCGCATGCCAGCATCAACTTCGTCACCGCGCACGACGGCTTCACGCTGCAGGACCTGGTCTCCTACAACGAGAAGCACAACGAGGCCAACGGCGAGGACAACCGCGACGGCAACAACCACAACCTGTCTTGGAACTGCGGCGTCGAAGGGCCGAGCGGCGATCCGGAGATCCAGGCGCTGCGCGAGCGGCAGAAGCGCAACCTCATCGCCACGCTGCTGCTGTCCCAGGGCGTGCCGATGATCCTGGCCGGCGACGAGCGCGGTCACACCCAGAACGGCAACAACAACGTCTACTGCCAGGACAACGAAACGGCCTGGCTGGACTGGAATCCGACGCCGGAGGGCGACGCGCTGTTCGCCTTCATGCAGCGCGTGATCGCGCTGCGGCGCGCGCATCCCTCCTTTCGCCGCCGCAATTTTTTTCATGGCAAGCCGCTGGAAGGCAGCGCGGTCAAGGACGTGTGCTGGCTCAAGCCGGACGGCCTCGAAATGACGCCGGAAGACTGGAACGATGCCCATGCGAGATGCTTCGCGATGCTGATCTCCGGCAACGGCATCACCGAGCGTGGACCGCGCGGCGAGGCGCTGCGCGACGACGACTTCCTGCTGCTCTTCAACGCCCACCACGACGAGATCGCGTTCACGCTGCCGTCCGGGGGCCAGGGCGCATGGCGCCTCATGCTCGACACCGCGACGCAGGCCCTGCCGCCCGACGAGAACGAGGCCGCCCGCGGCGAAGCACCGGCCTGGACCTCGCCGAGCTACCCGCTGCAAGGACGGTCCTTCGTGCTGCTGAGCCGCGCCGCGCGCCCTGCGGAGAACACCGAGTGAAGCGCGTGCATCCCATGCCCTTCGGCGCCGGCGTCTTGCCCGAGGGCGGCGTACGCTTCGCACTGTGGGCGCCGGCCGTCGAACTGGTGATGCTGGAGCACGGGCCCGACGCCGGCGCGCGCACGCATCGCATGCTGCACGACGCGGAAGGCTGGCACCGCCTCGACCTGGACGAGGCGCGGCCCGGCGACAGCTATCGCTTCCGCTTGCCGGACGGCCTGCGCGTGCCGGACCCGGCCTCGCGCTTCAACCCGGAGGACGTGCACGGCGCGAGCCGCATCGTCGACCCGGCGGCCTATGCATGGCAGCACCGGGCCTGGCGCGGCCGGCCGTGGGAGGAGGCGGTGGTCTACGAACTGCACGTCGGCACCTTCACGGCCGAAGGCACTTTCGCGGCCGCGCGGCAACGCCTTCACGCGTTGGCCGAGCTGGGCATCACCGCGGTCGAGCTCATGCCGCTGGCCGACTTTCCGGGCCAGCGCAACTGGGGCTACGACGGCGTGCTGCCCTTCGCGCCGGACGCCGCCTACGGCACGCCGGACGAGCTCAAGGCGCTGGTCGACGACGCCCACGGGCTCGGCCTGATGGTGCTGATCGACGTGGTCTACAACCACTTCGGCCCCGAGGGCAACTACCTGCACGCCTACTGCCCGCAGTTCTTCAACCCCGCGCACCAGACGCCGTGGGGTTCGGCCATCAACTACGACGGCGAGGCGTCCCGCACGGTGCGCGATTTCTTCATCCACAACGCGCTCTACTGGGTCGAGGAGTTCGGCTTCGACGGCCTGCGGATGGACGCGATCCACGCCATACGTGACGATTCCGGCAAGCACATCGTGCGCGAGATTTGCGAGGCGCTGCACGACGGGCCGGGCAGCGAGCGGCATGTGCACGTGGTGCTGGAGAACGATGCGAACCAGGCTTCGCTGCTCGAGCGCGACGCCCGCGGCGTTCCACTCGCGGGCACGGCCCAATGGAACGACGACCTCCACCATGCGGCCCACGTGCTGGTCACCGGCGAGGCCGACGGCTACTACACCGACTATGCCGATGCGCCGGTGGCGCGCTTCGGGCGCGCGCTGGCCGAAGGCTTCATCTACCAGGGCCAGCCTTCGCACTTTCGCAACGGCGAGCCGCGCGGCGAGCCGTCCACGCACCTGCCGCTCGCCGCTTTCGTTTCCTTCTTGCAAACGCACGACCAGGTCGGCAACCGCGCCTTCGGCGAACGCATCCACAGGCTGGGCGACGCGGCGATGCTGCGCGCGGCCATGGCCTGCGTGCTGCTGTCGCCGCATGTGCCGATGCTGTTCATGGGCGAGGAATTCGCGGCGTCGACGCCGTTCCAGTACTTCTGCGACTTCGGACCCGAGCTCGCCGCCGCCGTCTCGCGCGGCCGGCGCGAGGAGTTCGGCCGCTTCGCCGCCTTCAAGGACGAGGCGGCGCGCTCGCGCATTCCCGATCCCAATGCCGAGTCCACCTTCATGGCCTCCAAGCTGCGCTGGGAGGAGCGGGATGTCCCCCATCACAGCGCCCGCCTCGCCGAGCTGCGCGAACTGCTGGCCCTGCGCCAGCAGCGCCTGGTGCCCCTGCTGGCCGGCCAGCGCGGCGCTGGCCGTTTCCACTGCGAGGGCGCGTTGCTGCAGGTCGACTGGACGCTCGGGTCGGCGGCAGCGCTGCATCTGCTCGCGAACTTCGGCCTCGAGGAAATGGCATGCGCGGCGCCGCCCGGCGACCTGCTCTGGTCCATCGGTGCGGCGCAGACCACGAATGCCACGCCGCTGAACCTGGCGCCCGGCGCGGTGCATGCGACACTGCAGGAGGAGGTCCGCCTTGACTGAGCCCGCGCGCATCGTCGACGACGACGAAGCGCTGGGCCCGCTGTGTGCACACTTCGGCATCGCCACCGACTACGAGGACGTCTGGCGAACGCGCCGTCCGGTGCCGCGCAACAGCCTGGTCGCCTTGCTGGCGGAGCTCGACGTCCGCATCGATGCGACCACGACGGCCGAGGACGCGCTCGCCGCGGCCCGCCGCGCCGCATGGACGCAAGGCCTGCCGCCGGTGCATGCGATCCAAGCTGCGGCGCCGACGTGGCAACTGCACTTGCGCCTTCCCGCAACGACAGGCCGGCTGCGCTGGCAGCTGGACGAGGAATCCGGCCCGCGGCACCAGGGCGAACTCGACGCGCTGGCCCTGCCCGAGCTTGCGCACGCCGAGCTCGATGGCGTGCGCTGGTGCGAGCGCGAGCTCTCGTTTTCGCTTGCGCTGCCGGCCGGCTACCACCGCCTCAGCATCGAGGGCCTGGCCGGCCCGGTCGGCGAGATGCTGATCGTGAGCGCCCCCGCACGCTGCTGGCGCCCGGCGGCATTGCAGGACGGCGGCCGCATCTGGGGGCCTGCGGTGCAGCTGTATGCGCTGCGTTCTGCGCGCAACTGGGGCATCGGCGACTTCGGCGATCTTGAGCAGCTGGTCACGCAGATGGTCGCGCGCGGCGCCGACATCGTCGGACTCAATCCGCTGCACGCCCTCTTCCCGCACAACCCGGCCCATGCGAGTCCCTACAGCCCGTCCTCGCGCCGGCATCTCAATGTGCTCTACATCGACGTCGAGGCGGTCGATGGCTTCGCTGCCTGCGACGCGGCCCGGCAGCTCGTGCACTCGCTCGAATTCCAGACCCGGCTCGCGCGCCTGCGCGAAGCGCCGCTGGTCGACTACGCGGCCGTGGCCGCAGCGAAGTTCGAGGTGCTGAAGCTTCTTTACGCGCAGTTTCGCGAACAGCATCTGTCGGCCGACGGCCGCAACGCGCGCGACGATGCGGGCCGCGCCTTCCTGGCCTTCGTGGCCGAAGGCGGCGAAGCGCTGCACGGCCACGCCCTGTTCGAGGCGCTGCAGGCCCACTTCCACGCGGCCGACGACGCGGTCTGGGGCTGGCCGGCATGGCCCGAGGCTTACCGCAATCCGGCCGGCGCCGAGGTCGCCGCCTTCGCACAGCAGCATGCCGAGCGCGTGCAGTACCACCAGTACCTGCAATGGCTGGCCGAATGCCAGCTCGAGCGCGCCAACGCGCGCTGCAAGGAGCTGGGGCTGGGCGTCGGCCTGTACCTCGATCTGGCGGTGTCGGTGGACCGCGCGGGCTCCGAGGTCTGGAGCGAACGCACTTGCTTTGCTGCCGAAGCCAGCGTGGGCGCGCCGCCGGACGAGTTCAATCCCGGTGGCCAGGGCTGGGGCCTGCCGCCGCTCCGGCCGGATCGCCTGCGCGCCGATCACTACCGCCTCTTCATCGACACGCTGCGCGCCAATATGAAGAGCGCCGGCGCGCTGCGCATCGACCACGTGATGGGGCTGATGCGCCTGTTCTGGATACCGCCCGGACGAAGCGCCACCGATGGCGCTTACGTGCACTACGCGCTGGCCGAGCTGCTCGCGATCGTCGCGCTGGAGAGCCGGCGCAACCGCTGCATGGTGATCGGCGAGGACCTGGGCACGGTGGCGCCGGAGATGCGCGAGGCACTGGCGCGCGTGGACGTGCTGTCCTACCGCGTGCTGTTCTTCGAACGCACCGACGACGGCGAATTCAAGTCCGCGGCCGACTACCCGCCCGACGCGCTGGCCGCGATCGGCACGCACGATCTGCCGACCCTCGCCGGATGGTGGAGCGGAGAGGACCTGCGGTTGCGGCTGCAGCTCGGCCTGTTTCCCGAGCTGGCGCTGTTCGAGAAGCAGCTCCGCGATCGCGCGCGGGAGCGCGTGGGGCTGCTTCTGCAGCTCGAGCACGCGGGTCTGCTGTCGGCCGAGGAAGTCGCCGAGGCCACGGGCCGCCCAACGCCGGCGCCGCGCACGGTGGAGGCGATCCACGCCTTTCTTGCCGCCGCACCCTCGGCGATCATGATGGTCCAGTTCGAGGACGCGCTCGGCGTCTGCGACCAGGTCAACATGCCCGGCACCACCGCGGAGCAGCCGAACTGGCAGCGCAAGCTGCCGCTGGATCTGCAGGCGCTGGCGGCGAGCGAAGAAGTCTCGGGCCTGTGCACCACCATGGCCGCATCGCGGCCGCGCCGCGCGCCCGACATCGAGCGCCGCGGCACCGCCCGCACATTGGTGCCGCGCGCCACCTACCGGCTCCAGTTCCACAAGGACTTCGGCTTCGACGATGCCATTCGCATCCTCCCCTACCTCGCCCGCCTGGGCGTGAGCCACATCTACTGCTCGCCGATCCAGCGCGCCCGCGCCGGCAGCATGCATGGCTACGACGTCGTCGCGCACGACGAGATCAACCCCGAACTCGGCGGGCGCGAAGGCTTCGATCGCTTCGTCGCGGCCTTGCGCGAACACGGCATGGGCCAGCTGCTGGACCTGGTGCCCAACCACATGGGCGTGATGGGCGCCGACAATGCATGGTGGATGGACGTGCTGGAGAACGGACCCGCCTCGCTGTTCGCGCAGCACTTCGACATCGACTGGCAGCCGCTCAATCCCGAGCTCGCGGGCAAGGTGCTGGTGCCGGTGCTGGGCGACCACTATGGCGACGTGCTCACCAGCGGCGATCTGGTGCTGCGCTTCGACGAGGAAGCCGGAAGCCTGGCGCTGCACTACTTCGAACACCGCTTTCCGCTGGCGCCGGAGAGCTATCCGCGCGTGCTCGCGGGCGCCGAGACGCAGCAGGGCGATGCGGAGCTCGCGGCGCGCCTGGCCAGCACGGCCTCCGCCTTCGGCCGGCTGCCGGGCCGCGATGCCGAGGATCCCGTCGCCCGCGCCGAGCGCGCACGCGACAAGGAACTGCTCAAGGCCGATCTGTCCCTTCTTGCCGCCCGCAATCCGGACGTGGCACGCGCGATCACGGCGCGGGTGGCCGAGCTCAACCTGCCGGTCATGCGCGACGAGCTGCATGCGCTGATCGAAACGCAGGCCTGGCGGCTCGCCTATTGGCGCGTGGCCGCGGACGAGATCAACTACCGCCGCTTCTTCGACATCAATTCACTCGCCGGGCTGCGCATGGAACGCGACGAGGTGTTCGAGGCCACGCAGTCCTTCGCGCTCGATCTGGCCGCGTCCGGCCGCGTGGAGGGCTTGCGCATCGATCATCCGGACGGCCTCTACGATCCGGCGCGCTACTTCCGCCAGCTCCAGGAAGGCTATGCGCGGCGCGCTGGCCTGCTGCTGACAGCGCGCGATGAGGCAGGCCGGCCCGCGCGCCCGCTCTACGTGGTGGCGGAAAAGATCGTCGCCGAAGACGAGGAGGTGCCCGAAGACTGGCATGTGCACGGCACCACCGGCTACCGCTTCGCCAACGTGGCCAACGGCCTGCTCGTCGACACTGCCGCGGCCACGAAGTTCGAGAAGATCTGGCGCAATTTCACCGGCGTCGAGAAAGACTTCGAGGCCCTGGCGCGCGACGGCAAGCGCGACATCATGCAGAGCGCGCTGGCCTCGGAGCTCACCGTGCTGGCCACCGAACTGCTGCGCATCGCGCGGGCCGATCGGCGCACGCGCGACTACACCTTCAATGCGCTGCGCCGTGCGCTCGGCGAGATCGCGGCCTGCCTCCCGGTCTACCGGACCTACATCATCGATGCGCCCTCCGCGCAGGACGAGCGCTTCATCGCCTGGGCCCGGCGCGAGGCGGAGCGCGGCAGCCAGGATGCCGATCTCACGATCTATGACTTCGTGCAGCAGATGCTGCTCGGACGCGCGGTATCCGGCGCCGATGACGAACTCCAGCAGCGCGTGCTGCGCCTGGCGATCCGTTTCCAGCAGTTCACTTCACCGGTCACGGCCAAGGGCGTGGAGGACACCGCCTTCTATCGCTACTTTCCCTTGAGCTCGCTCAACGAAGTCGGCGGCGAGCCGGCGCGCTTCGGCAGGACGGTTGCCGAGTTCCACGAGGCCAGCGCCGATCGCGGCCGGCGCTGGCCGCACACCATGCTGGCCACCTCCACGCACGACAACAAGCGCTCCGAGGACGTGCGCTGCCGCATCGACGTGCTGTCGGAGATGCCGGCCGCCTGGCGCCTGGCGCTGCGACGCTGGCACGGCTTCACCCGGCCGGTACGCAGGCGGCTGGAAGCCCGGGGCGCACCCGCCGGCGCGCCTTCGGCCGCCGACGAGTACCTGCTCTACCAGACGCTGCTGGGCACGCTGCCACCGGGCGGACTGGACGACGCGGCGCGCGAGCCTTATGTCGAACGCATCGTGCGCTACATGCAGAAGGCGGCACGCGAGTCCAAGCTCAACACCCGATGGACCTATCCCAACGAAGGCTACGAGCGCGCCCTCGAGGGCTTCGTGCGCGCGCTGTTCAGGCCTGGAGCCGACAACCGTTTTCTCGACGAGCTGAAGATCATGGGCGCCAGGCTCGCCTGGTTCGGCGCGTTGAACAGCCTCTCGCTCGCCCTGCTGAAGTACGGGTCGCCCGGCGTGCCCGACCTGTACCAGGGCAATGAACTGATGGACCTGAGCCTGGTCGATCCCGACAACCGCCGTCCGGTGGATTTCCGCCTTCGCGAGCAGCGCCTGAACGAGCTCGAGGCGCTGGCGAAGGCGCCCGACATGCCGGCGCGCGTGAATGCGCTCGCGCGCGAGCCCCACGACGGCCGGGCCAAGCTCTGGCTCGTCTGGCGCATGCTGTCGCTTCGGCGCGCACAGCCTGTGCTGTTCCGGGAGGGACGCTACGAGCCCCTGGGCGCCAGCGGCGTGCAGGCCGCGCATGTGGTCGCTTTCGCGCGCCGTCACGAAGAGCAGACGCTGGTTGTGATCGCAGGGCGGCTTTTCACCGGCCTCGACAGCGCCGAGGGCGAACCGCCGCTCGGCGAGGTGTGGCAGGACACGAGCGTGCGCCTGCCGGACGCGGCCGACGGTGCTGCTTTCGCGAACGTGCTGACCGGCGAGACGATCGTCGTGCAGGGCGGAGCCATCCGCCTCTCTGCCGCCCTGGGCCGCTTTCCGGGTGCAGCGCTGTGGAAGCTTTCCACAGCGGGTTGAACTCAGCGCGCACCGCCGGCCGGGCTGCTCCGCGCTCCCGCCGGCATCCACCACAGCGCAGCACAGGCCGAGAGCCCCAGCAAGGCCGACAGCCACAGCGCACCGGCGCCCCAGCGGTCCAGGCTCAGGCCGAAGAGAAAGGGTGCGCCTGCCTGCACCAGGCGCGCGGGCACCATGAGCAGCCCCTGCCGCCGGCCGTAGCCCTGCGAACCGAACAACAGCAGCGGCAAGGTGCCGATCGCGATCGTGAGGATGCCGTTGCCCGCACCATGCAGCGCCGTGAACACCGCCGCGGCCGGCGCGCCCGCGAGCCCGATCGCCACTGCGCCGAGCGGATGCGCCATGGCAGCCAGGCGCGCCGACAGCAGCGGATGAAAGCGCTGCAGCACCGTGAACTCCAGCACGCGTCCCGCCACCTGCGCCGGCCCGACCAGCGCGGCGAAGGACACGGCCAGCGCGAAGCCCACACCGGCCGCTTGCAGCACGCTCGGCAGGTGCGCGGCCATCGCGGTGCTGATGAACCAGGTGACGGCAAACACGTAGGCCATCAGGAAAGCGGCGCGCCGCGCCTCGGCTTCTGAAAGCGGCGCAGCGGGCTCCGGCTTCGCCGGTGCAGCCGCATCCGCCGCGTTCGCGCGCGGCAGCCTGGGCAGGCAGGCATTGAGCGGCAAGCCGATCAGCAGGTGCAGCCCGGCCCAGGCCATGCAGGCGCCGCGCCAGCCGAAGTGCGATTCGAGCGCCGCCGACACGGGCCAGCCGACGGTACTCGCGAAGCCGGCGAACAAGGTGATGCCGGTGATGGCGCTGCGCGCCTCCTGGCCGTGCAGGCGCACCACGGTGGCGAAGGCGGCTTCGTAGAGCCCGCTGCCCATCGCGATGCCCATGAGCGCCCAGGCCAGGAACAGCTGCGGCGTGCTGTCGGCCCATCCCAGCGCAGCCAGGCCGGCAGCGAACACGAGATTGCTCGCGATCAACACCGGTCGCCCGCCGAAGCGGTCGATCGCGCGGCCCGCATAGGGCCCGAGCGCGGCAGAGACGATCAGCGCCACCGAGAACGCGGCGAAGACCGTCGAGGGGGCCATGCCCAGATCGAGCGCCATGGGCACCGCCAGCATGGCGGGCAGGTAGTACGACGAAGCCCAGGCCAGCGTCTGCGCGGTGCCCAAGGCTGCCACTGTCGTGAGCCGGCTCATTCAGCGATCTGATTCTTCTGCTGGCCCGAGGATTCGATCACGTTGGGGTGGCCGGCAGGATGCAGGCGCGGCTCGAAGGCGTTGTGGACGGCCAGGCCGATGAGCGCCCCGATCAACTCTGCGAGCACGAAGCCCGGCGCGCTGGCGGGCGCGATGCCGGCAAAGCTGTCGCTGAACATCCGGCCGAACACCGCCGCCGGATTGGCGAACGAAGTTGACGCGGTGAACCAGTAGGCAGCGCCGATGTAGGCCGCGACCATGGCCGGCGCACGGCCTGCCGGGGCGCGCAGGATGACCAGCAGCAGCCCCGCCGTGGCCACGGCTTCGGCGATCCATTGCCCCGTTCCGCTTCGCAGCTTGGTCGAGAACTGCAGGATGCTCATGTCGAACATCGCGTGGGCCAGCCAGGCGCCGAGCATCGCGCCCACGAGCTGCGCTGCCACGTAGGGCACCAGGCTCGATGCGGGAAGCTCGCGGCGCATGGCCATCACTGCGCTGACGGCCGGATTGAAGTGCGCGCCGCTGATCGGGCCGAAGACCTCGATCAGGATGTACAGGCCGCCGACGGTGGCCAGGGTATTGGCCAGCAAGGCCACGGCGGTGTTTCCGCCGGACAGGCGCTCGGCCATGATGCCGGAGCCGATCACCACGGCGAGCAGGAGCGCCGTCCCCAGCATCTCGGCCAGCAGCTTGCGAGGAAGATCCGTCATGCCGTCAGCTCTGCGAGATCGCGGTGAGCGCCTGCTGCAGGTCTGCGTTGCTCATGGATTCCAGCGGCAGGGCCAGCAGTTGGGTCATGCGGTAGGCGATGGCCTGCCGTGTCAGCTCGAAGGCCACGCGTTTGCCCTCGTCGTCGCCGAGCGCGTTGGAAGGATCGGGATACCCCCAGTGCACCTTGACGGGGCTACCGGGCCAGTACGGGCAGGTCTCCTGCGCCGCGCTGTCGCACACCGTGATGACGATGCGCATCGCCGGCTTGTCGTCGCCGACGAATTCGTCCCAGCTCTTGCTGCGATAGGACGACACATCCACATCGACATGGGTCAACGCTTCCAGCGCGAACGGATTGAGCCGACCACTCGGAGCGCTGCCGGCGCTGAACGCCCGCACGTCCTTGCCGGCCTTCTTGGCCAAGTGGTTGAGCATGCCCTCGGCAAGCACGCTGCGCGCCGAGTTGTGCGTGCAGAGGATCAGCACGTTGGTGGTCATTGGCTAACCTCCGTGCTGCGCACTGCGGTGCGAGCGCCTTCGGGCGGCCGGGCGGCGCTCATGCTGCGGCGGTCTTTCCGGTCTTGCCGATTTCGCGCATTTCATGCTGGAGCGACATTGCATCGAGCCGCGCCAGCGGCAGCGCGAGCATCAGCTCGATGCGCCGCTTGAGCGTGAGCGCCGCATCGTGGAAATGCCGCAGCCTCTCCTCTTCCGAGCCTTCGACGGCGGCGGGATCGGGCACACCCCAATGGGCGCTCATCGGCTGGCCCGGCCATACCGGGCACAGCTCGCCGGCAGCGTTGTCGCAGACGGTGAGCACGAAGTCGAGCCGCGGCGAGTCGGGCTGGGCGAACTCGTCCCAGCTCTTGCTGCGATAGCCTTCGGTCGGCAGGTGCAGCCACGTGAGCGCCTGCAGCGCCAGCCGGTTCACCTTGCCCGTCGGATGGCTGCCGGCAGAGAAGGCCTTGAAGCGGCCGCCGCCGGCACGGTTCATCAGGGCCTCGGCCATGATGGAACGCGCCGAATTGCCCGTGCAGATGAAGAGCACGTTGTAGATCTTTTCAGTCATGGATGGCCTCAGCAGCAGGAGGAAGAAGAGGTCGAAGCGCAGCACGCGGCGGCGGTTGTTTCCGTCGCTTTTGCCTCCCGGAACACGGGGATGTTGCCGAGCGTATGGAACTGCTCCCAAGCCACGCCTTGCGGATCGGTGACCCAGTGCTTCTCGCTGCGCGCATAGCAGCAGGTGGTGGCCCCTTCGTCGAGGAGCTGCGTGTCCGCGGCTTGCGCGCGGGCCTTCAGCTCGGCCAACTCTTCCGGGCTCTCCGCCTGAAGGCCCAGATGATCGACGCCCAAGGCGCCGCCGCGGGTCGAGACCGCGAAATTCAGCGGCGGATCCGCGAGCATCCATTTCGCATAGTCGCTTTCGACGCGCGCCGGTTCGGACGCGAACAGCCTGGAATAGAAGGCGATGCTCGCCTCGAGGTCTTGCACGTTGAGGTGCACATGGAATCGCTTCATGGGGTCTCCTTCAACACGAACAGTCCTGTTCCGCCGGAGTGAGGCACTGCTCGCCCTGGCAGCAGTTCTCGGTGAGATAGCCGAGCAGCGCATTCATCTGCTGGAAGGAAGCGCGATAGATCAGGTTGCGGCCGTTGCGCTCCTGCGAGACCAGCCCCGAATGCATCAGCTCCTTGAGATGGAAGGACAGGCTGGTCGCCGCCACGTTCAGGCTTTCGACCAGTGTGCCGGGCGTCATTCCCCCGGGGCCCGCCACGACCAGCGCGCGGAAAACCTGCAAACGCACCGGCTGGGCCAGCGCAGCCAGGGACCTGACGACATCGTTCTCTTCCATAGTTCAATAATATTTGCATAATCGCAAACATGCAATCCCAAGACCCTGAAATCACCATCTTTCACAACCCGTCCTGCGGCACCTCGCGCAACACGCTGGCCCTGATCCGCAACACCGGCGCCGAGCCGCACGTCGTCGAATATCTCAAGACGCCGCCGAGCCGCGATACCCTGATCGGCCTGATCAAGGCGATGGGGATCACGCCACGCGAACTGCTGCGCCAGAAAGGAACGCCCTACGGCGAGCTCGGCCTCGACGACCCGAAATGGACCGACGAGCAGCTGATCGAGCTGATGTTGGAGCACCCGATCCTCATCAACCGCCCGATCGTCGTGACGCCGCTGGGCACCAGGCTGTGCCGGCCGTCGGAACTCGTGCTGGACATTCTTCCGTCGCCGCAACGCGGTGCGTTCACGAAGGAAGACGGAGAAGCAGTCATCGATGCGCAGGGCCAGCGCGTGCGTCGCGACGCCTGATGTCGATCGGCGGCCAGGATCGAAGGCCGGGGCGTTGCGCATCAAGGACTTGGACGTTCTGACAGACTCAAACGCTGGTTCGTCCGTAGGGCGATAGGATGACCAATCTGCAGCAACAAGGCCCCCGATGCTGATCGCCCAACTGTCTGATGTGCATGTGCGCCGAAAGGGCGAGCTTTACAAAGGCCTCGTGGACTCCAATCGGATGTTCGCTGAAGCCATCGAGCACCTGCGAGGCCTGGATCGCCGTCCCGACCTCGTGCTGCTGACCGGGGATCTCGTGGACGAGGGGCACGCCGACGAGTACGCGAACGTGTGCGAGTTGCTCAAGGCGCTGGACTTGCCCTACCTGATTGTTCCTGGGAACCATGATGAACGGGTGAACTTCACCACGGCGTTCTACAACCACGCCTACCTGCCTGCGGAAGGTCCACTGCACTACTGTGTTGACGAGTTTCCGGTGCGAATCGTTGCACTGGACTCATGCCCACCGGGCGAGCACCACGGGGACGTGACAGCCGATGGGCTGGAATGGCTTCGGGCCACGCTGGATGCCGACCTGGAAAAGCCGACGCTGGTGCTGATGCACCACCCGCCGTTCACTTCCGGCATCCCCTATCTGGACGACTATCGATACTTCGAGGGCGGTCTACTGGCTTCGGTCATCGAGGGACGAAAAAACATCGAAGCTGTGCTTTGCGGCCACGTTCACCGCTCTATGGTTCGTCGATGGGCCGGCACGGTTGTAATGGCGTGCCCAAGCACCACGACGCAAATTGCCTTGCGCTTGGCCCCTGGCGCAGAGCCGTGTTCATATGCTGGCCCTCCGGCGTGCCTCCTCCATCTGTGGACGGCAGAGGGTCTGGTCAGCCACATCAGTTACATCGGTGAGTTCGAGGGGCCGTACCCGTTTTTCTGAAGACTCCTCACGGAGCCATCGCATGAACTCTGCAGTTGACTCGGTCACGACGCGCAATTGAACGAATGACACCGACTGGTCAAGGCTTGTCCTTGACTTGCCGACGACTCGCAACCAGTTCGAGGAATCCAGTCGCCGCATCACGCTCGCGCAGCAACTCCCATTCCGGTGCCTGCACAAGAAGCAGTTCGGCGGTGGTCCTCACCACGTTGCCATACACGACGTGTCCGCCCCTCACATGTCCTTCTGAAGACGCGATGCTCATGTGCAGATGGGCGCCCTGACGAGTCACTGTGCCAGACAGCGTGAGGATCTCGAATGGCCCCTCGTAACGAGCCTCCTCGCTCTCGCCGGCGAGTCGAAGTCTTGGATCGATGAGACTGCCGATCCCGCAAAGGACGAAGGCACCATCCTGAAATTGATCACGACCCAGTGACTCCAGGGCGTGCCTGAGATCGCAGCCGGGCGGAAGGCGGACGGGCAGCTGGTGCATGCGCGAAGCGTACACCGGCGCCCAGTCATCGCGACGAATCCGTCCCACGGGCCGATCGCTGTTCATCGCGGATAGCCCACTTGTCAACCAGTCTGTTCCGCAGTTTGCATACGTCCGCCAAACTGCGTTGTTGAAAGGCGTTCGAGACTCTGCGGCTAGTGAGGGGTACTTCTTCCCGAGACTAGCGTTGCGTCGCGCGCAGCCTCGAGAACTGGCGGCATGCGTCGAGCATTGCTTCTGGCGGGGCAAGCCGCTCTCGGGCCCAGACACCGCCAATGCGCCTTGCAGTTCACCAGTCACTCCAAAGACAGGCGCGACAGCCGATGCAGTCCCAGGGTCTCGCTCTGCTTGCGGGCAAACCGAACGTTGAGCGCGAATGACGGCTACTGGCTGCGGATTCTGCCGCACGAACTCGAAGCAGATCTCCCGGAGCGCTCGCACCCGTCTCCCTATTGGGTTGGAATCTGCGCCTCGATCTCCTTGATCACAGTCTCTTTCTCTCGGTTGTAGACCTGAGGGTTGGCGGGGTCTACAGCGTGAGCTCGATCCTTGGCTTCCTCGTACTTCCTGCGCAAATCCGGGCGGCGATTGAGGACGTCCATAAAGGCCACAGAGTCCTTGTGAACTGGATCGCCCCGATGGCAGATGTGAATGTTGATGTTGAAACGCCGCCCATCATGCAAGACCGACGCGCAGACGTACGGCTTCTCATCCCTGTCCACCCACACCGACCGACGGTGAAAACCAGCACGCTCGAACGCTTTCTGCTCCTCCCGAAGATCCTCGCGGGCCGTGATCGCCGCAACGTCGATCATGGGCTTTCCGCGTAGCCCGGCCACGGCCGTACTACCGATATGAACGAATTCAACACCTGCTAGGCGCACCCGCGCGTACTCCTGCACCTTGGTAAAGATTTCGGCGTAGGCGGGGTCATACGGCACGATGTTCCGATGCTCAAGTCCTTCGTCGAATCGCTCAATCTCCATGTGGCGTTCTGGTGTGAAGTACGAAAACCCCGTATGACGGCTCATGGCCCGATTCCGGCTGTTGCCCGCATTCTTCCCTTCCATGCTGCCGCCGAGCCCTCACGCCGACTCCATTGGCCACTCCTCCTAGCGTTCACCGCCGGAGGCCATGGCGCGCCCGCGTGGGCGCCAGTTCAAACCAAGCTGAAAAAATTCAGGGTAGGTTGAAAACCGACACCTGATCCGCCCCACGTCGATCGAAGCTGACCACAACCCTTCGCGACCGGCGCTATCAGCTGCTTTGCTAGACTCGCGCCCTTCATGCGCCGCATCCTCTACATCGTGTTGATGCTCTTGCTGCCGCTCCAGTGGTCCTGGGCCTCGGCGGCGAGCGTCTGCGCGCATGAAGAGCAGGGTCAAGCTACCCACTTCGGCCATCATGAGCACGCCCATCAGGGGGCGGCACATGCCGATGAGCCAACAGGTGACAGTCAGGCCGGCTCGCTCGCGGACCACCCCGATTGCGGCGTCTGCCACGGGTTGACCTCCGCCGTTGTCCCCGCCTCGGACAGTGGCCCGGGACCTTCTGCCCATCGCACCTTCTATGTGCCTTATGCGTCAGCAGTGCCTGACCGCTTCGTCGAAACGCTCCTCAGACCGCCATTGACGCTCGTCAGCTGACAGGCTGACGAGGCGGTGCTTCCTTCGGCGCCCTCTGGGTGCGCCGCCCCTCGTCGGGTTCATGAACCAGCGGGCCCATGCGCCCGTCATCGCGACGAGATTTCACATGAAAAGAAGACGCTGGGATATTCCCGGTGCGCTGGCAGCTGCCTTTCTGGCCTACGGCTTGCCCGCGCAAGCGCAACTGCCCCCGACGGGTGGTGAAACCATCAAGCAAGGCTTTGAAGCCGCATGGGCGCGTCAGCCCGAACAGCGCGCCGCAGCGTTGCGCCGCGACGCTGCAGTCGCCGGCGAGCGTGCGGCGCAGCGCTGGAGCCCAGAGCCGCCTGCCTTGGACTTGACCGCCAAGAGCGACCGAACAACGAACAACAGCGGTGCCCGCGAGTACGAAGCCACTGTCGCTATGCCACTATGGTTGCCGCGCGAACGCTCGCGTTCACTGGCCGCTGCCTCGGCCGAATCCGTGGCAGTGGAGGCGCGGCTGCTCGCAACGCAGTGGCGACTGGCCGCAGAGGTTCGCGAAGCCCACTGGGCCCATCAACGCGCTCGCCTTGAGCGTTCGCTGGCACAGCAGCGACTGGAGAATGCGCAGCAGCTTGCTGCGGACGTCGCTCGGCGCGTCAAGGCGGGCGACCTGGCGCGCTCCGATGGCCACCAGGCGGAGGGCGCGGTGGCTGCGGCCGACAGCGCGGTCGCCGAAGCGACCGTCGCGTTGTCGCAGGCGGCCCAACGCTGGACTTCCCTGACCGGCAAGGCAGCGCCCGCCAGGGATGAGGTCATATCTGAAGTAGCCCCGCCGGCGGCAATGCCCGATGCCACGCATCCAACCCTGCGGGAACTGGCGGCACGGGCCGACGTCGCACGACGACAGGCTGAACTCGCCGGCGCACAGACACGCGCCAATCCCGAGTTGAGGCTCGGCGTCTCCAGGGAACGCGCAGAGCTCGGAGAGCGATACGCCCAAGCGCTCGTCGTCGGTGTGCGCATTCCGCTCGGTTCTCACAGCCGCAGCGAATCGAAGATCGCGACCGCCGGTGCCGAACAGCTCGAAGCCGAGACCCAGCTTTCATTGGAGCAAGCGCGTATCGAGGCGGAGGTCCAAGCCGCAAGAGAGCGCGTCGCCGCGCTCACGACAGCGGTCGCGGCGGCGGAGCGTCGCAGTCGGCTTGCCGGCGAATCACGCGCCTTCTTCGCGAAGTCCTTCCGCCTCGGCGAAACGGACCTGCCAACCCGCCTGCGTGTCGAACAGGAGGCCACCGACGCCGAACGCCAGGCGACTCGCAGCCGCATCGAACTCGCAGCAGCCATCTCGCAATGGCGCCAATCGCTCGGCCTGTTGCCCGAGTAAGTCATGAAAGAACAAGCAATGAATCCAAGAAACATGCTGGCGGGCCTGGGCCTTGTGACCGCCGTGTGCGCCATGCCGGCCCGGGCAGCCGACGAACACGGGCACGACCATGGCGCGCCAACCGCACCCAGCGGCCCGGCCTTGCCGCGCTTTTCGGCCGTCTCCGAAGTCTTCGAACTGGTGGGCGTGGTCAACGGCAAGCAGCTGACCGTCTACCTCGACAGCTTCGAGAACAACGCTCCCGTGAAAGATGCAAAGGTCGAGCTCGAAATCGGTGGCGCGAAAGTCGCGCTCCAACAGCACGCCGAAGGCCAGTACGAGGGCGCTCTTGCGCAAGAACTCAAGCCTGGCGTCATCGCGGTCACCGCCTCCATCGTGGCAGGCAAGGACGCCGACCTTCTGGCGGGAGAGTTGGGCTTGCACGAGGAGGCTGCCGCTCACGACGCGCGCAAGCGCGGATGGCCACAGTACGCGGCGTGGGCCACCGGCGCCGTTCTGGTACTCGCAGCGCTTGCCTGGCTCGGGCGACGCGCCGCCGGCGCTCAACGTGCGCGCGTGGGAGGTGAAGCGTGATTGCAAAGTTCATATTCGCTGCCCTTGTCGGCTGCGCCGCGTCCGCCTGGGCTGCAGACGAACATGGCCACAACCACGGTGAGTCCTCTCCGGCGGCAAGCTCGAACGGCCCCAGCCGGCAACCCGACGGCAGCGTCTTCCTTCCGAAGTCGGCGCAGCGGCAGCTCTCCGTGCGAACCGCAGTGGCCAAAACCGAGGAACTGGCGCGCACCGTCGAACTGGCTGGCAAGGTCACGATGGACCCGAACGCCGGGGGCAAGGTGCAAGCAACGACGGCCGGCCGCGTCGAGCCGGGTCCGCAAGGCTTGCCCACGGCCGGTCAGCCGGTTCGCAAAGGCGAGGTTCTGTCATACGTGGTTCCGTCCACGGCCCCGCTGGAGCGCTCGGTCCAATCCGCTCAACTGGCGGAACTGCGGTCCTCTCGGGCACTTGCTGAAAAGCGCCTGGCCAGGCTCAAGGAGCTGTCGGACACAGTCCCACGAAAGGAAATCGAAGCAGCCGAGGCAGAACTCGCCAGCCTGGGTGCGCGAGCCAGCGCCGTGAGTGCTGGCCTGACCGGACGGGAAGCACTGGTTGCACCGGTGGCCGGCGTCATTGCCTCGTCCCACGTGGTCGCAGGCCAGGTGGTCGATGCGAGAGAGCTCATCTATGACATCGTCGACCCCGGTCGGCTGAGCATCGAGGCGCTCTCCTTCGACGCTGAGCTCGGGGCGAATGTCGGAGGTGCAACGCTCGCCATCGGCAACGAGCGCGTACCGCTTCAGTTCCTCGGCGCCACTCGCACGCTGCGCGAACAGGCGCTGCCGCTGAGTTTCACGGCCCGCGGCGCGGCGCTGGCCAAGCTGGCGGTCGGGCAACCCGTCAAGGTCTATGTGCAGACGCGGTCGAAGGTGGAAGGCATTGCCGTTCCGGCGGCCTCGCTGATGAAGAACCCGTCGAACCAGACCATCGTGTGGGTCAAGACCGCGCCGGAGAAGTTCGAGCCGCGCGTCGTGAGCGCCCTGCCGCTCGACGGCGTGTCGGTAGCGGTCACTTCAGGCCTGAAGGCAGGCGACCGTGTGGCGACGCAAGGCGCAAGCCTCATCAACCAAGTCCGCTGACGGGAGCCACGCATGTTCAAGTGGCTACTGAGTAGCAGCCTGTCCAATCGGCTGCTGGTGCTGATCACGAGCGTCGTGTTGATGGCCTATGGTGCGTGGACCCTGTCGCGCACACCGGTGGATGTGTTTCCCGACCTCAACAAGCCGACGGTCACCATCATGACCGAGGCGGGCGGCATGGCCGCCGAGGAGGTGGAACAGCTCATCACCTTCCCGCTCGAGACAACGATGAACGGGCTGCCCGGTGTCGAGACCGTTCGCTCGGTGTCCTCGGCCGGGCTGTCGTTCCTCTATGTGACCTTTGGCTGGGACACCGAGATATTCCGCGCCAGGCAGATGGTGTCGGAGCGCCTGGCGTCGATGGAAGAAGGCTTGGCGGAGGGTGTGGTGCCCCGGATGGGACCCATCAGTTCCATCATGGGCGAGATCATGCAGATCGCGATCCCGGTGGACACCGGGAAGATCTCGCCGATGGCGGTGCGCGAGTACGCGGACTGGATACTCCGGCCTCGGTTGATGGCGATTCCCGGCGTTGCTCAGGTGATTCCCATCGGCGGCGAGGTACGGCAGTTCCAGGTACAGCCCAACACCACGCGCATGGCAGAGCTGGGCATCACGCACGATCAGCTGGAGGCCGCGCTCAAGGGCTTTTCATCCAACACCTCGGGCGGCTTCCTGGAGCTCAACGGCCGCGAGTACCTCATCCGGCATCTGGGCCGCACCTCGCTGCTCGACGACCTCAAGAACCTGGCACTCACGTCGCGCAATGGCCAGGCCATCCTGCTGCGCCAGATTGCAGACGTCAGCTTCGCTGCCGCGCTCAAGCGCGGCGACGCGGGCTTCGAGGGCAAGCCCGCCGTGATCCTGGGCATCCAGAAGCAGCCCACGGCGGACACCATTTCGCTCACCCAATCCATCGAGGCCGCCCTGGACGGCATGAAGGCGTCCCTGCCCGCAGGCATGGACGCGCCGAGAGTGACCTTCAGACAGGCCAGTTTCATCGAGGCTTCGATCGACAACCTCCAGTGGAAGCTCGTCGGGGCGTCGGTGTTCGTCGCGGTGATTCTGTACTTCTTCCTGGGCACGCTGCGGCCGACCGTCATCGCTCTCACCGCCATCCCGGTCTCGATCCTGATGGCGGCGCTGGTGTTCAGGTACTTCGGCCTCTCCATCAACACCATGACGCTGGGAGGCCTGGCCGTCGCGGTCGGCGGCCTGGTCGACGACGCGGTGGTCGGGCTGGAGAACGCCATCCGTCGCTTGAGGGAAGACCGGGCCAGGCATCCGGACCATCGGCTCAATCCAGTCGAAGTCGTTGCGCGAGCCACCATGGAAGTTCGCTCATCCATCCTCTACGCCACCATCATCATCGTTCTCGTCTTTGTGCCGCTGTTCGCCTTGCCGGGCATGGAAGGCAGGCTGTTCGTTCCGCTGGGCGTCGCGTTCATCGTCTCGACGCTCGCCAGCCTCGTCGTGTCGGTGACCGTGACGCCGGTGCTGTCGTACTACCTGCTGCCACGGATGAAGTCGCTCGACCATGGCGACACGAAGCTGTTGGCCTGGTTGAAGGCCCGGTATGCGCGCGGCCTGCAGAAGGTGCTCGGCCAACCCAAGGGCGCCATCGCTGCCGGCTGCATCGCGGTGCTGGTGTCGCTCGCGGCGGTGCCCTTCTTCCCGACGACATTCCTGCCTCCCTTCAACGAGGGGACCTTGCTTGTCGGAATGCGCTTGAACCCGGGCGTCACGCTGGCCGAGACCGCGGCGCTGGCACGCCGGGCCGAAGTGCTGATCAAGCAGGTGCCTGAGGTGACGCACGTCGGGCGCCGAAGCGGGCGCGCCGAACTCGACGAGCATGCCGAGGGTGTGCACGTCAGCGAACTGGACGTGGGACTGAAGCCGCCGGGCGAGCTGACACGGTCGATGGGGGACATATCCGCCGATATTCGCGCTCGGCTTGTGAACCTGCCGGCCGCGATCGGCATCGGGCAGCCCATCTCGCACCGCATCGACCACATGCTTTCGGGCGTGCGCTCGCAGATTGCCATCAAGATCTTTGGTGAAGACCTGGACACGCTTCGCGGCCAGGCCGATGTGTTGCGCGCCAAGCTGGCGGCCATCCCGGGAATCGCTGACCTGGAGATCGAGAAGCAGGTCCTGGCGCCCCAGATCAAGGTCCGGGTGGACTATGCGGCCGCGGCGCAGTATGGCGTCCCGGCGCCCCAGGTACTGAAGGCGCTGCAAAGCCTGGTGGAGGGCGAGAAGGTCACGCAGATCGTCGAGGGCGGCCGCCGTTTCGCGCTGGTCGTGAAGCTGCCGGAATCCGCACGCTCCGCAGAAGGGCTGCAGCACATCCTCATCGAGACGCCGTCCGGCCGTGTTCCGCTGTCGAAGCTTGCCTCCATCGAAGAAGGCGACGGTCCGAATCAAATCAGCCGCGACGACGGCAAGCGGCGCATCGTCCTGTCGGCCAACGCGCAGGGACGTGCGCTTTCCGACATCGTGACGGACATGCGGCGCGTCGTGGCGCAGACCCGGCTGCCCGAAGGCTACTTCGTGACGCTCGGCGGCCAGTTCCAGGCGCAGGAAGAAGCTTCCCGGCTGGTCGGCCTGCTGTCGCTGGTTTCCCTGACCTTGATGTTCGTGGTGCTCTACAGCCGCTACCAGTCGACCAAGCTCTCGCTGCTCATCATGGCGAACATTCCGTTGGCCCTTGTGGGTGCGGTCGTGGGCTTGTGGCTCTCGGGTCAGCCGCTTTCCGTGGCGGCACTTGTGGGCTTCATCACGCTGGCTGGCATTTCGGTCCGCAACGGCATCCTGAAAGTCAGCCACTACGTCAATCTGATGCGTTTCGAAGGTGAAAGCTTCGACCAGAAGATGATTGTTCGCGGCTCGCTCGAGCGGCTGGCGCCGGTGCTGATGACTGCGCTCGTGACTGCATTTGCGCTGGCTCCGCTGCTGTTCGAAGCCGAGCAGCCGGGCACCGAGGTTCTTCATCCGGTCGCTGTCGTCATCTTTTCCGGCCTGATCAGTTCGACGCTTCTGGACACCTTCCTGACGCCGGCGATGTTCTGGCTCTTCGGCCGCAATGCTGCAGAGCGGCTTGCGGAGACCAAGGGTCAGGATGCTCTGTAACCGTCTTTATTCAACCAACCAAGAAAAGGATTCTTCATGAAAAAGCAAGCATGGATGGCCGCCCTGGCCCTGGCTGTTGCCGGCGGCGCTTTTGCTGCGGGCGACCACAAACACGACGACCACACGCCGCGGCATGGAGGCCTGGTCGCTCCGGGGAAAGAAGCGGACTTCGAGCTGGTGGCCAAGCCCGACACGCTGCAGCTGTACCTCAGCGACCACGGCAAGCCGATGGACCTTTCCAAGGCCTCGGCCAAAGTCACCTTGCTCGAAGACGCCGAGAAGACGGAGGTCGAGCTCAAGCCCGCCGGCGACAAGCTGGAAGCCAAAGGCAGCTTCAAGGTGGCTGCCGGCACGAAGGCGGTGGCCGTGGTGACGAACTCGGGCAAGACCTTGGGGACAGCGCGCTTCACTCTGAAGTGATGGCGTTCTGCGCGGGATGGCTCGCGAACGCGGTCTCACGGCCGCCGGCTCGGCGCCGGTGCGCCAGGTACCAGGCAGCTGGAATCACCAGCATGCTCAGCAGGGGAGCCGTCACCATGCCTCCCACCATGGGCGCAGCGATTCGAGTCATGACTTCCGAGCCGGTTCCGCTTCCCCACATGATGGGTAGCAGACCTGCCATGACCACGGCCACTGTCATCGCCTTGGGACGAACGCGCAGCACCGCTCCCTCGCGGATGGCGGCAAGCAAGGTCTCGTCGTTCATCGGCGCTCCAGCCTCGATGCGTCGTGCAAGGGAATTCTTGAGGTAGATGAGCATGACGACGCCGAACTCGGCGGCCACGCCGGCGAGCGCGATGAATCCGACGGCCGTGGCTACCGAGATGGAGTGATCCAGCGCCCAGACCAGCCAGAACCCACCGATGAGCGAGAACGGCACCGCCGCCATGACCAGCGCAGCATCACCGAAGGACCTGAACAGCAAATACAGCAACATGAAGATTACCGCCAAGGTGGCGGGCACCACGAGTTTGAGCCGCTGCGTGGCGCGCTCCAGATACTCGAACTGCCCGGACCAGGACACTGCGTAGCCGGCAGGCATCGTCACCGATCTGGCCACTGCAACCTGCATGTCATTGACGACCGACCTGAGGTCTCGGCCCCGGACATCCACATAGACCCAACCGGACAGGCGCGCGTTCTCGCTCCGCAGCATCGGCGGGCCTTCCTCGATGCTGACCTTCGCCACGTCCTGCAGGAGCAACTGCGCACCCTTGTCTGTCACGAAGGGCAGCTCTCGCAGGCGCTGCAGCGAGTCGCGAATCTCTCGGGGGTAGCGGACATTGATGGGATAGCGTTCCCGGCCCTGGATCACTTCGCCGACGTTGTCGCCGCCGACAGCGGTCGAGACGATGGCCTGAACGTCCGCCACGGACAGTCCGTAGCGAGCTGCGGCGAGCCGGTCCACGTCGACATCGATGTACCGGCCGCCAGTCAGTCGCTCGGCCAATGCCGAGGACACGCCCGAGACGCCCCTGACTGCGGCTTCAATTTCCGTCGTCAGGCGGTCGATGGTGGCCAGGTCCGCACCGGCCACCTTGATGCCGACAGGGCTCTTGATGCCGGTTGCCAGCATGTCGATGCGGTTGCGGATGGGTGGCACCCAGACATTGGTCAGTCCGGGCACCTTCACGACGCGGTCCAGTTCTTCGACCAGCTTGTCGGGCGTCATGCCGGGTCGCCACTGTTCGCGCGGCTTGAACTGGATGGTCGTCTCGAACATCTCGAGCGGAGCCGGGTCGGTCGCGGTGTCGGCGCGACCGGCCTTCCCGAAGACGCGTTCGACCTCAGGCACCGTCTTGATGAGGCGGTCCGTCTGCTGCAGGAGTTCCGACGCTTTGGAAACTGAAAGTCCCGGGAAGGCCGATGGCATGTAGAGCAGGTCCCCCTCGTCCAGCGGCGGCATGAACTCGCCGCCGAGGCGCATGGCGGGTATGGCCGTCAGGGCCAGCAACAGCGCCGCGACCATCAGCGTGGCTTTGGGAAAGCGAAGCACGGCTTCAAGCGCGGGTCGATATGCCGCCATGAGGAAGCGGTTCACAGGATTCGCCGACTCGTGAGGGATGCGCCCGCGGATCAGGTAGCCCATCAGCACAGGTACCAGCGTCACCGACAAGCCGGCCGCCGCCGCCATCGCATAGGTCTTCGTGAACGCCAATGGCGAGAAGAGGCGGCCCTCCTGCGCTTCGAGTGAGAACACGGGCACGAAGGAAAGCGCGATGACCACCAGCGAAAAGAAGAGAGCCGGACCGACCTCGATGGACGCCGAGCCGACCAGTTGCCATCGCTCAGGCGTTGTCGGATTCCTGCCATGCTTCGACTCGAATGCCTCAAGGTGCTTGTGGACGTTCTCGACCATCACGATGGCTCCGTCGACCATCGCCCCGATGCTGATGGCGATGCCCCCGAGCGACATGATGTTCGCGTTGACACCTTGCCAATGCATGACGATGAACGCGGCGAGCACGCCAATCGGAAGCGCGACCACCGCTACGAGCGCCGAGCGCAGGTGGAACAGGAAGATGGCACAGACCAGCGCGACCACGGCGAACTCTTCCAGCAGCTTGAAGCGCAGGTTCTCGACGGCGCGGTCGATGAGCAGGGACCGGTCGTACGTCGGCACCACCTCGACGCCGGCCGGGAGACTCGGCTTGAGCGTCTCGAGCTTCGCCTTGACGGCCTCGATGGTCGTGCGCGCGTTCTTGCCCGAGCGCATGACGACCACACCGCCTGTGACCTCCCCCTGGCCGTCCAGCTCGGCAATGCCGCGGCGCATCTCCGGGCCGATCTGCACCGTGGCCACGTCGCGCAAGAGCACCGGAGTCGTGCCCGAAACTGCGAGCGGAATCGTGCGGAAGTCGCTCAGCGACTTCAGGTAGCCGCGCGAGCGCACCATGTACTCGGCTTCTGCAAGCTCCACGACCGAGCCGCCCGACGCCTGGTTGGCTTTCTGCAAGGCAGCGACGACCGTCGCTTGCGTGATGCCAAGGGCACGCATGCGGTCGGGGTCGAGCACCACTTGGTACTGCCGCACCATGCCACCGATGCTCGCGACCTCGGCCACGTCCGGGATGGTCTTCAGCTCGAACTTCAGGAACCAGTCGTTGAACGCACGCAGCTGTCCGATGTCATGCTTGCCCGAGCGGTCCACGAGCGCGTATTCGTAAACCCATCCGACCCCCGTTGCATCGGGTCCCAGAGATGCATTCGCCCCTGCGGGCAACCTGCTCTGTACCTGGTTGAGGTACTCCACGACGCGCGAGCGGGCCCAGTACGGGTCCGTCTTGTCGTCGAAGAGCACGTAGACGAACGAGTCCCCGAAGAAGGAGTAGCCGCGAACGGTCCTGGCGCCCGGCACGCTGAGCATCGTCGTCGTCAGTGGATAGGTGACGAGGTCCTCCACCACCTGTGGCGCCTTGCCGGGAAATGGCGTCCGGATGATGACCTGTACGTCCGACAGGTCCGGCAATGCGTCCACCGGTATGCGGGCAGCCGACCAGACACCGGCGACCGTCAGGAACAGCGTGGCGATGAGCACCAGGAATCGATTGCCGATCGACCATCGAATGAGCGCGGCAATCATTTCTTCATGCCCGGTTGCACGCGCTGCACCGAGAGCAGCTCATAGCCCATGGGCCCGCCCTCCTTGAACTCGAATCGGACGGCATCGCCTCGCCTCACGTCCGCGAACGCCTGGAGATTCGGCTTGGAGAAGCCCATCGTCATGGCCGGCCAGTTGAGGGACGGCACGGGGCCATGGGAGATCGTGATGCCGTCCGGTTCAACGCTCTCGACCTTGCCGTCCGCCACGTGGGTCTGGGATGCTTTCCCACCCGGCGATGGGGTGGTGGATGCGGGCGGCGCGGCAGGTGCCGACATGCTCCCCAGCACCGAGCGCAGCCGGGCCTCGGAGTCGATCAGGAACTGACCGCTCGCGACCACCTGGTCCCCTTCGTTCAGTCCTTGGACGACCTCGACATCGTCACCCAGGTCCAAGCCGAGTGCTACATCACGCGGTTCGAATGCGCCGTCGTCCTTGCGGACGATGACCACCGCGCGCTTGCCGGTGCGGATGATCGCCTCGGCCGGTACGACCCGCCGGATGCTCGTCGGTCCCGCCACCTGCAGACGCAGCAGCATGCCGGGCGTGAGCTTGCCGTCCTTGTTGTCGACCTCGAAGCGCGCCTTCAGCGTGCGCGTGTTCGCATTGAGCTCTGGAAGTATTTCCTTGAGCTCGCCCTCGAAGGTTTGAGTGGCATCCGCCTGAAGCGCCGCCTTGACCTTCTGACCACGGCTCAAGCGCACCGCCTGAGCTTCCGGAACCTCGGCCACGGCCCAGACCTTCTCAAGGCCGGCGATGCGAAACAAGGTCATGCCGGGCGTGACGGCAACGCCTTCCCGGACACCCAGTTCGGCGACGACCCCGCCTGTTGGCGCGCTCAGGGTGAAGCGCGCCTGCGCGGCCCCGATCTCTTCGCTCTGGCGAATGAGTTCGGCCGGAATCGACATGGCACGCATCCGTTCGCGCGCTGCAGCGATGAGGTCGGGCGCGACCCCGGCGCGCTTGAGCGCAAGCAGCTCGTTCTGCGGCCCGAGCCAGTCCGGCGCGAAGATGGTGGCCAAGGCCTGGCCTTTGCGTACGCGCTCCATCGGCGCACGTACAGCCAGGCGTTCGACGTATCCCGCGACCCGCGTCTGGACGGCCACGTTCAAGCGCTCGTCGAACTGCACCGCACCTATGGCGTCGAACGAGCTCGAGGTCTCTGCACGTCGCACGGTGGCGTAGCGGATGCCCAGGTTCTGTTGCACAGTGGGGCTCACTTTGACACCAGAGGTGCTTTGGTCACTGTCGGCGTAGACCGGAACGAGCTGCATGTTCATGAACGGCGACTTGCCCGGCTTGTCGAAGCGCGGGCCCGGAACCATCGGGTCGTGCCAGTAGAGGACCTTGCGGCCGTCCGGGGACGAAGCGGCGCCGCTTGCTTCGGCACTCAGGCCTTCGTTGCTCGTGTGCCGTCCCAGGAAGAAGCCGGCGCCGGCGAGGACCGCACCGGCGACGATGAGAAGCGCGGTGACGCGAGTGCCTTTCATTGGTCGGCTCCTTGTGCGAGTGGCTTGAATGCAAGCTGCGCTTGAACCTTGGCGAGGTCGCGTTGAAGTGCCAGGAGCTTCCGCTGCGCTTCCACTTCGGCGTGCCTCGCCTCGAACAGCGTCATGAGCGTGCCCTGATTCGATCGATATGCGGCAGTGGCCACGGTGGTCCGTTGCCGGGCTGGGGTCACGACGCCGGAGCGATATCGCTCGATGCGTTCGAGCAACCGTTGGGCGTCGCTGGCAAGCGTTCGGTATTCGGCGGTGGCTGCGCGGCTGACCTCGGAAAGCTCTGCCTCGGCCTTGTCGGCCAGCGCGAGCTTCGCTGCGGTCTCTCGGTCCTGGCGCTCCGAAGGGGCCACTCGAAGCGGAATGCTCACTCCGAACGACACCATGTCCGAGTAGCCGGTGCGCTGTCCATAGGAAAGCTCCCAAGTCCAGTTGGGCTTGCGCTCCGAGGCGGCGACGGCGGCAACCTGCTTGGCCACTTCGATGTCGAGCTGCTTCGTCACGACAGTCGGATGCCCTGCGACGTACGCTTGCTCCGTAGGCAATGACAGCGCGTTCACGGGTGCCAACTCGTCGGCCTGGGTGCCGACCCAACGCTGCAACGACAGCTTGGCCACGCCTTGCTGCTGGCGCACTTCGGCCGATTCGTCCTCCGCCGTACCTCGCGCGCCGGTCAGAGCAAGCACTTCCTGGCTGCTGCCCGCTGAGGACGCCAAGCGGGCACGCGCCGCCTCCAACTCCTCATGCGCGTGATGCTCCATGAGCGTCGTCAGCTTCTGCGCCTCGCCGGCGTAGAAAGCGTCGAGGTAGGCGAGCGCGGTGTTCAGCCGGGTTTCGGCGACTGCTGTCCGAGACTGGATTCCTTCGCGGGCGACGGCGGCCTCGGCCGCCGCCTGGCGAGCGGCTCGCTTGTCGCTCGACAGCCATTCCTGGCTGATGCCGACGCGCTTCATCGTCATCGAATCGCGCGCAGTGCTGAACCGGTCGCCCCCGGTCACCGGCAGGTTGTCGACGCCGGCGCGCAGCATCGGGTCCGGAAGCTGGCCGGCCGCTCGGGCGGCCTCCGACGCGCTCGTCACCCCAGCTCGCGCGGCGCGAGCGGATTCGGAGCGTTTGACGGCCAGGTCGATCGCCGTCTCGAGGGTCAGGGGTGCTGCCGCTACCAGGCAGGGAAGCAGTGCGGCGGCCAAGGCGGCTGCACGCAGGAGGTGGGATGGCATGAAAACTCCGAAGACGAATGAGGCATCAGCTGGCGAGCGGACGAGCCGCGCCAGCGCCGGTCAGTCGACGGAGATTTCAGACTCGGAGTCTGCGAGTGGAAAGAAAAACGGGGTCGGGCGGAGGTCGGACCTCCGGCGTCGCTGCGACGGGAATCGCCGCCGCGAGCTGTGCCTCCATCACAACAGGCACGACCAGCACCTGCACGATGGCCGGGAGCGACGGGGTGGCCAGCTTCACCGGCTCGAACGACAGCGACATGTCGGCTGCGTGCTGGTGGCAGAGCACCGGCTGCGCCGAATCCATGCCTTCACAGGGTTCGCCTGCGGCCATCATTTCCGCCATCGCGACTGCGTCCGCGGCGCCAGGGCAGACGTAGTTCGCGAGCGCCAGCTGTGAGAACAGCAGTGACAGGACCACGAAGAACGCGGTCATGCGGCGATGGAGCGAGCGGCGGCACATAACTGCAGAGAGTTTAGCGATCTGGCTTTGGTCGCGCTCGAACATGCGGGTCTTCCCTTAATTTTTCGGACCGACTGCCGATATAGGTCTGTCTTTTCTCTTTTTTGACCTTCTCGTCTTCCGGAGCCTCCCATGTTTCTGAGCACTATCTCGATAGCCAAGCGATTGGCCATCGTGCTGGGCGTGATCCTCGCCCTTTTCCTGGCAAGCAGCGTGATTGCGGCATTGAAGCTGCGGCAGCTGGGCGTCGAGATCACCGGCATGGTCCAGGACAACGTCAGAACCGAACGCGCCGGCGCCGACTGGCTGCGCCACACCACATCGGGCGTGCAGCGGGCTGCTGCCATCGCCAAGAGCAGCGACGCCAGCCTGATCGCCTACTTCGCACCCGCCACCGCGGCATCGATCAAGGAAACCAACGAGCTGCAGAAGTTCATCGAAGGACAGATGGTCAAGCCCGAGGAACGCGAGCTGTTCCAGAAGGTGGGCGAACTGCGCAAGGACTACCTCGCGGCGCGCGAGGAAGTCAGCAAGCTCAAGCTGGCCGGCGACCTCGAAGGTGCCGGCCGCGTCTTCAGCGCGCGCTTCGAACCGACTTCGGTCAGCTACCTGGCGGGCGTGAAGCAGATGGTCGACCTGCAGCGTGCAGGGCTCGATGCCGCGGCGCAACGTGCCGAGGGCCTGCGCGCCCAGACCACGATGCTGCTGATCGTCTGCTCCACGCTGTCGCTGATCTTCGGCACCCTGCTGGCCTGGTTCCTGGCGCGCAGCATCACGCATCCGCTGCGCCGGGCGGAGACCATGGCGCAGTCGATCGCCGACATGGACCTGACCGGTGCGCCGCAGGCAAGCTATGCCAACGACGAGACCGGCCGTCTTCTGCGCGCCATCGACCTGATGCGCACGGCATTGCAGAAGTCGCTGCAGCAGGTGCAAGGCGTGGTGGTGAATGTCTCGACGGCCTCGAGCCAGATTGCTTCGGGCAACCAGGATCTTTCTTCGCGCACCGAGGAGCAAGCCAGCTCGCTGGAGCAGACCGCGGCGTCGATGGAAGAACTCACCAGCACGGTGAAGCAGAACGCCGACAACGCGCGCCAAGCCAATCAGCTGGCGCTCTCGGCCTCCGAAGTGGCGGTCAAGGGCGGCGATGTGGTCAGCCAGGTGGTCCACACCATGGCCTCGATCAATGCCTCGTCCAAGAAGATCGTCGACATCATCGGCGTGATCGACGGCATTGCCTTCCAGACCAACATCCTGGCCTTGAACGCAGCGGTCGAAGCCGCGCGTGCCGGCGAGCAGGGCCGAGGCTTTGCGGTGGTGGCTTCCGAAGTGCGCAACCTGGCGCAACGCTCGGCCGCCGCGGCCAAGGAAATCAAGGGCCTGATCGACGATTCGGTCGGCAAGGTCGATGCCGGCAGCCAACTGGTCGGCGAAGCCGGCAAGACCATGGAAGAGATCGTGGGCAGCGTGAAGCGGGTGACCGACATCATCGGCGAGATCACGGCGGCGAGCCACGAGCAGACGCAGGGCATCGAGCAGATCAACCAGGCGATCACGCAGATGGACCAGGTAACGCAGCAGAACGCGGCGCTGGTGGAAGAGGCCGCGGCTGCGGCGCAGTCGCTTCAGGAGCAGGCCGGCAGCCTGTCGCAGGCCGTCAGCGTGTTCAAGCTCGACGGGCAGCAGCAAGTCATCCGGCCCGTGGTTCCCCTCCCGCGCAAGGCAGCAGCGCAACCGGCCCGGGCCCGACAAGCCATCGCCGCGCCGCAACGCAAGCAGCTCGCCGCAGCGGGCACGGCCACCGGTGGCGGAGACTGGGAAACGTTCTGAGTTTTGCCCCAGGCCGTCAGGCCGCCACCTGCAGCCGCGCCGCCCGCTTGAGCGCCTGCGGCGGCTGCCCGAAGGCGCGATGGAATGCGCGGCGCATGCGTTCCGGGTCGGCGAATCCCGCCTTTTCCGCGACCCGGTCGATCGAGTGCCCGTCCTCGATCAGCGCGCGGGCAGTTTCCACGCGCAGCTTCTCGACCGCGCGGGCCGGCGACTGGCCCGTCTCGGCGAGGAAGGCGCGGCTGAACTGCCGCGGGCTCAGATGGGCCACGTCCGCCAGCTGTTCGACCGACAGCGCGAGATGCAGGTTCTTCTTGGCGTAGTTCAACGCGTCGTGGATGCGCTCCGATCTCGGCTCGAGTTCGAGGAAGGCGGAGAACTGCGACTGCCCGCCGGTGCGGTGCGAGTGGACGACGAGCTTGCGCGCCACCGCGCGTGAGACCTCGGTGCCGAGATCGCCTTCGACCAGCGCCAGCGAGAGATCGATGCAGGCCGTCATGCCGGCCGATGTCCACACCGTGCCGTCGATGATGTAGATGCAGTCCTCCTCCACTTTCACGTGCGGGAAATTTCGCTGCAGCTCCCGCGCGAAGTGCCAGTGCGTGGTCGCGCGCCGGCCGTTGAGCAGCCCGGCCTCGGCCAGCACGAAGGCGCCGGTGCAGATGCTGCCGACGCGGCGCGACTTCTTCGCCGCGTCGCGCAGGAAGGCCAGCAGTGCCGGCGATGAGGGCGCGATGTCCATGGTGCCGGCGACCAGCAACGTGTCGAACTTCGCGCTGCCGAAGGCACGGGTCTCGACCTGCACGCCGGAGGAGCTCTTCACCGGCCCGCCCTCTTCCGACACCACCTCCAAGGCGTACGCAGGCCTGGTCGCGGCCGCGTTGGCGAGCTCGAAGACCGAGACCACCACCATGTCCAGGATCTGGAAGCCCGGAAAAACCAGCAATCCGACGCGTTTCATCACTTTGTCCTAAAACGAGGGAAACATGACTTTTAAGTCGCAAGTCTGCGACCTAATGTTCGTCTTGTCAATCCGCCGTTTTTTCGAACCCCAAGGACACACATCATGAGCAAGCAGGCATCCCAAAGCACCGCGCTGATCACCGGCGCGTCATCCGGCATCGGCGCGGTCTACGCCGACAGGCTCGCGCGGCGCGGCCACGACCTCATCCTCGTGGCGCGCAACCGCTCGCGGCTCGACGCGCTCGCCGAAAGGCTGGGGCGCGAGACCGGGCGCCGCGTCGAGGTCATGGTCGCCGACCTGGGCGCAGCGGCCGACCAGCGGCGTGTCGAGGAACGCCTGCGCACCGATCCCTCGATCACCATGCTGATCAACAACGCCGGCATCGGCGCCACCGCATCTCTGATCGAGTCCGACCCGGACGAGCTGGAGATGATGATCCGGTTGAACGTGATTGCGCTCACCCGCCTGGCGCGCGCCGCCGCGCCCGCGTTCGTTGCGCGCGGCAGCGGCACGGTGATCAACATCGCGTCGATCGTCGCGCTGTCGCCGGAGCTGCTGAACGGCAGCTACAGCGGGACCAAGGCCTACGTGCTCAACCTCAGCCAGTCCCTGCACCACGAGCTGGGCGACAAGGGCGTGCAGGTGCAGGCCGTCCTGCCCGGCGCGATCCGCACCGAGTTCTGGGACGTGGCGGGCATGCCGGTGTCGAACCTGCCGCAGGAGATGGTGATGTCGGCCGACGACCTGGTCGATGCGGCACTGGCCGGCCTCGATGCGCGCGAGCTGGTGACGATCCCCTCGCTGCCGGATGCCGGCGACTGGCAGCGCTTCGAGGCGGCGCGGCGCGAAATGGTGCCGAAGCTCTCGCGCGCGCGGCCGGCCGAACGCTACACCGCCGGCCAGACGGCAGCGTGAGCGAAGTCGCTCAGACCACGCGCACCGAGAGGTTGGGCAAGCCGTCGATGTGAATCTCGATCAGGTCGCCGCGCACCACGGGACCGACGTTTTCCGGCGTGCCCGAATAGATGATGTCGCCGGGCATCAGCTCGAAGGCCTGCGACAGGCGGCTGATCTGCTCCGCGACCGACCAGATCATGTGCTTGAGCGTCGCGCTCTGCTTGGTCTGGCCGTTGACCTTGAGCCAGATCGCCCCATCGGCGAAGTGGCCGACTTTCGCGACGGGATGGATCGGGCCGACCGGCGCGGAGTGATCGAAGCTCTTGCCGATCTCCCACGGCTTCTTCTGGTCGCCCATCTCGCGCTGCAGATCGCGCCGCGTCATGTCCAGGCCGAGTGAATAGCCGTACACGTGAGCGAGCGCCTGGTCGATCGCGATGTTGCTGCCGCCCCTGGACAAGGCGACGACCAGTTCCACTTCGTAGTGGTAGTTCTTCGTCAGGCTCGGATAGGGATGGTCGGCCACGGCGCCGGGCATGACGACCTGGATCGCGTCGGCCGGCTTCTGGAAGAAGAAAGGCGGCTCGCGGGTCGGATCGGATCCCATCTCGCGCGCATGGGCGGCGTAATTGCGGCCGATGCAATAGATGCGCCGCACCGGGAACACCTGTTCGCTGCCGACGATCGGAATCGACGACGAGGCGATATCGAATGGCGTGCTCGGGGAGCGCGCAGCGCCGGCCGGCAGGGCACAGCCGGCGATGGCCCCGCTGGCCATGGCGGCGGAGCTTGCCAACAGGTTGCGACGTGAACTGGACATGGTTTGTTCTCCTTCATAGTTTGAGCGCGAGCCATTCTTGGCCGGGATGCCGCCATCATTCCGCACGCATCTACGCAGAACGAGGACGCGTCTACGATGGCGCGATGCCGACCACCTCGCCCCGCCCTTCCAGCCTCCGCCTCTACGGCATGCAGGAGCGCGCCGACCACCTCGACTTCGACATCCGCTTCGAGGGTGCGCGCGATGTCCTCGCACAGCCCCATCGGCACGAGTACTTCCAGATCCAGGTGGGCATCGAAGGCGGCTCGCAGCAGCTCATCGGCGGCGCGGTGCGGCCGTTCGGCGCCGGGTACTTGAGCTTCGTGCTGCCCTACCGCGTGCACGTGGTTCCCCATCCCGTCGGCGCGCGCTATGCCATCGTCAATTTCGACCAGGGCTTTCTCTGGCCGGAGCTCGATGTGGAGCCACTCGACCTGGAAGAAGTCTCGATCGCCCGCCAGCCCGAGCTGGCTCCGTTTCTCTTTCAGGAGTACGTCGACTTCCACTTCGACGATGCGGATTTCACCCGCATCCTCGGCTGGCTGGACGAGATGTCGGCGCTGAACCGGGCGCGGCGCCTCGCAACGCGAAGCGCGATCCGCGGCATCGTGCTGCAACTGCTGGGGCTGGCCTGCCAGCGGCACGAGGCGCGGCTGCAGGAGCAGGCGGGGCGGCACAGCAGCGGCGGCAGCTCGCGGCACGATGCGCTGCAGCGCGTGATGCGCTACGTGCGCGAACACCTGCACGAGGAGATGTCGCTCAACGATGCGGCCGCCACGGCCACGTTGTCGCCGAACTACCTCGCGCACCTGCTGAAGAAGCAGACCGACCGCACATTCACCGAGCTCGTGACCGAGCGGCGCCTCGAACACGCCAAGGAACTGCTCCTCAGCTCCGGCATTCGCATCGGCGACGTCGCGCACCAATGCGGCTTCGGCGATGCGGTCTACTTCAGCCGCCGGTTCCGGCAATGGACCGGCATGACGCCGCGGCAGTTTCGCGACGAAGCGCGGGCCTTGCGCGCGCCGGCGTGAATCCTAGGCGCCGCCGCGGAAGCAGGACAGGCCCCACGGCGTCAGCTTCACGGGCAGGTGGTAGTGCTGCGACATATCGGCCAGGCCGAAGCGGAAGACCTGCACGCCCATGAACGCGGGCTCGGGCAGCTTGACGCCTCTTGCGCGGTAGTACTCGGCCACGTGCAGGCGCAGCTCGTAGAAACCGATCTCGAACAAGGACTCGCGGCTTTCGATGCCGTCGACCACGCCATTGCTGCCGACCTTGCCCGACGCCACATCCGTCCAGCCTTCGCCCTCGAACCGGGCGATGTCGACCCGCATGCCTTGAGCGACAACGCCATGGGCTACATCGACGACGTGGATGGAAACGGCCTGCATTTGAAAGCTCCTGAGAAGATCGATGGCCGGCAGTATGACGCCATCAACCGTCAAGGCCATCGACACTCGCCGGGCGCACCCTGCACCCTCTGCTCAAGGTCTCGATCATGCGAACCCCTTTGGCCACCGTCTCCCCCCACTCGGCTGCGGGCTTGCACCGGCAGCACGCTCAGGCCGCGGTACACCGCATTGCCGCTCCAGCGCGGTTGCGCATCGAGCCGCTGCAGGGCCGGGAATCGGCGCAGCAGCCGGCCGAAGACGATCTCGGCCTCCATCAGCGTCAGGCTCGCGCCGATGCACACATGCGCTCCGGCGCCGAAGGACAGCAGGCCGCCGGGGCGGCGCGCGACGTCCAGGCGATCGGGTTCGGCGTGGCGCGCCGGATCCCGGTTGGCAGAGGCGATGAGCGCAACGACCAGCTCGCCGCGGCGCAGTGGCTGGCCATGCAGCACGAGATCGGCCGCCACGCGACGGCCGGTGTACTGCACCGGGCTGTCGAAGCGAAGCAGTTCGCGCACCGCGCCCGGCAACAGCGCGGGCTCGCGCTGCAGGCGCTGCCACGACGCCGCATCGGCAAGCAGCGCCTGCAGGCCGTTGCCCAGCAGGTTGCGCGTGGTCTCGTGGCCGGCGAACAGCAGCATCGCGCATTGGGCGAGCAGCTCGGCGCCGGGCTGGATGTCGCCCGCCGCCTCGGCTCGCAGCAGCCGGCTCACGAGGTCGTCGCCCAGCGCGCGCCTGCGCTGCGGCACGAGCTGCTCGAAGTAGCCGCTCATCGCCAGCAGGCTGGTGCGCGCGCGCCGTGCCTCATCGAGCGAGGGCATCGGCGCACCGATGAAAGCCGCCAGATCGTCCGACCAGGCGATGAAGTCGCCACGATCGGCCGCGGGGATGTCCATCAGCATCGCCATCACCTCGGCCGGCAGCGGCCGCGCCAGCGCCTGCATGAAATCGAAGCCCGCGTCGGCGTCCACCGCATCGAGCAAGGCATCGACGCGCTGCGCGATGGCCGGCACGAACTGCTGCAGGACGTCATTGCGAAAGCCCGCGTTGAGCACGCTGCGAATGCGCGTGTGGTCCGGCGCATCGACGAACAGCATCGCGCGCGCGAAGAGCTGCTGGAAGTCTTTCAGCTCACCGCGCGCGGCACGGCTTTGCATGACCCAGCCGCCGGTGCGCTGCGCCGAAAAGCGTACGGAATCGCGAAGCACCGCCTCCACGTCGGCATGGCGGGTCAGGAGCCACGCACCACCGAAGAACTCCTCGCTCCAGTGGATCGGCCCGGCCTCGCGCAGCGCGGCATAGGCCGGATAGGGATCGGCGCGGAACGCCGCGTCGATGATCGGGCGGCCGAGCGGGCTCGGCGCAGCCGCCGGCATCGGCAGCGCACTCATTGCCTGCGCTGCGCCTTCAGGCCCAGGCGCTCGAACAGCGCCCGGTCGCGCTCGGCCTGCGGGTTGCTCGTGGTCAGCAGCTTGTCGCCATAGAAGATCGAATTGGCGCCGGCGGCGAAGCACAGCGCCTGCAGCGCCTCATCCATCTGCTCGCGCCCGGCCGACAGCCGCACCATGGTCGTCGGCATCGTGATGCGCGCGACCGCGATGGTGCGCACGAACTCGAAGGGGTCGATCGGCTCGGTGCCGGCCAGCGGCGTGCCCGCGACCTGCACCAGGTTGTTGATCGGCACCGACTCGGGGTACGGATCGAGGTTGGCCAGCTGCGCGATCAGCCCGGCGCGCTGCGTGCGGTTTTCGCCCATGCCGACAATGCCGCCGCAGCAGACATGGATGCCCACGTCCCGCACATGGGCCAGCGTGTCGAGCCGGTCCTGGTAGGTGCGGGTGCTGATGATCTTGCCGTAGAACGCGGGAGCGCTGTCGAGGTTGTGGTTGTAGTAGTCCAGCCCCGCGTCCTTCAGCGCCTGGGCCTGCTCGGCTTCGAGCATACCCAGCGTCATGCAGGTTTCCAGGCCCAGCGCCCGGACCTCGCGCACCATGTCGGTCACGCGCTCCATGTCGCGCGCCTTGGGGCTGCACCAGGCGGCGCCCATGCAGAAGCGCGTGGCGCCCTGGGCCTTCGCCGCCTGTGCGGCTTCGACCACCTCTTGCAGCGGCATGAGCTTGCTCGCCTCCACACCGGTGTCGAAATGCGAGGACTGCGGGCAGTAGCCGCAGTCCTCCGCGCAGCCGCCGGTCTTGATCGAGAGCAGCGTGGACAGCTGGACCTCGTTGGCATCGAAGTGCTGGCGGTGCACCTGCTGGGCGCGAAACAGCAGGTCCATGAACGGAAGCGCGAACAGGGCTTCGACGTCGGCGACGCCCCAGCGCTGATCCGGGCGAGGCTCGGGGCGCGACGTCTTGGTGCGCAAAGATGACAGGGAAACGGTGGCTGTGGTGGTCATGTCGTCCTTCGGGTGGGATGGCCATCCGAGTCAGGATAGCCAGGAGCCAGTCACAAGGGCAGCCAATCTGGTTGCAAATTGCGCCATGCGGGGGATCGGAGTGAAAGCTTGTCTTATGCCAGCCCGAACAGCGCGCGCAACGCCGCATCGTCGAAGCAGGCTGCGACAGCCGCCGGGTCAGGGCTGCTCATACGGGGAACCATGCCCAGGCAAGGCGCCTGGTGGCGCCGCCCCAGTTCATCGCGCAGGGTGGCGAGGTTGGCATCGCGGTGCGGCATTCCCGTGTCGACGGTGTTCGCGATCCAGCCCGCAAGCCGCAGGCCGCGCGCGCGGATCGCCTCGGCACTCAGCAGCGCATGGTTGATGCATCCCAGGCGCAGTCCGACCACCAGCACCACCGGCAACTGCAGCTCCACGGCGAAGTCGGCGCTGTCGAAGTCCGCGCCGAGCGGCACGCAGAACCCGCCGACGCCTTCGACGATCAGGTACTCGGCGCGCGCCGCGAGCGTCCTGGCTCCTTGCAGCAGGACGGCACGCTCGATGGTGCGGCCTTCGAGCGCTGCCGCGATGTGCGGGGCGCAGGCGGCTTCGAACTGACAGGGGCCGACCTCGGCATCGGTCATCACCACCGAGCTCGCGTCGCGCAATGCGCGCACATCCTCGTTGACGTTCTCGCCATCGATCGTCTCGATGCCGGCGGCCACCGGCTTGTAGCCGGCGCAACGCAGGCCCCGCTCGCCGAGCCAGTGCAGCAAGGCGGCGCCGACGCGCGTCTTGCCGACCTCGGTGTCGGTGCCGGTGACGAAGCAGCCGTGCATCGCTGCGGCCCTCATCGCAGGCTCCCGGCGGCCCGCGCCAGGCCATCGATCAGGGTCTGCACGTCCTGCGGCGTGTGCGCTGCGCTCAGCGTGATGCGCAGCCGCGCGGTGCCCGCAGGCACGGTCGGCGGTCGGATCGCCGGCACCCACAGGCCTTGTGCATCGAGCGCGGCGGACAAGGCCAGCGCTGCCGCGTTGTCGCCGACGATCAAGGGCTGGATCGCGGTGGCGGAATCGGCCAGGCGCCAGCCGAGCCGGGGGTTGTGCTGCATCAGTGCGCCCAGCCGATCGCGCAGCATGCCGATCAGTTGCCGCAGTCGCGCACGCCGCGCTTCGCCCTCGTCGCCGCCGATCAGGCGCAGGCTCGCGCACAGCGCATGCGCGATCGCCGGCGGCGCCGCGGTCGTGTAGATGTAGCTGCGCGCCGACTGCACCAGCCACTCGATGATGCTCGGGTGCGCGGCCACGAAGGCGCCGCCCAGGCCTGCGGCCTTGCCGAGCGTGCCCATGTAGATCAGGCGCTCGCTGCGCAGGCCGAAGTGCGACAGGCTGCCGCGGCCGCCTTCGCCGAGCGCGCCGAAACCATGGGCATCGTCGACCACCAGCCAGGCGTCGTGCGCCTCGGCGAGCGCCAGCAGCGCGGGCAGGTCGGCCAGGTCGCCGTCCATGCTGAAGACGGCATCGCTCACGATCAGCTTGATCAGCGTGCTGCAACGCCCGAGCTGGCTCGCCAGCAGGTCGAGCCGGCCGTGCGGGTAGCGCTGCAGCGGCGCCTTGGCCAGCAGCGCGCCGTCAACCAGCGAGGCATGGTTGAGCTTGTCGGCAAAGATCGTCGCGCTCGCATCGCCCAGCGCGGTGAGCAACGCCAGGTTGGCCATGTAGCCGGTGCAGAAGCTCAGCACGCGCGCGTCGGGGATGGAGGGCGACATCCACCGCGCGAGCTCGTCCTCGAGCAGTGCATGGGCGCGCGAATGGCCGCTGATCAGATGCGATGCGCCGCTGCCGGCGCCATGGAGGCGCGCCCCTTCGGCCAGCGCCTCGATCAGCGCCGGATGGTTCGCGAGCCCCAGGTAGTCGTTGCTGCAGAAGGCCAGCATGTCGCGCCCGGACGCCCGCTGGTGCGGCGCGCAGGGCGACTCGGCCGTGCGCCGCTGCCGGCGCAGCGCCTGAGCCTCGAGCTCACGCAGTCGGTGGTTCAGGTGTTCGATCAGCATGGGCGTTTTCTGCAAAGGCCACGGCATCCAGCGTTTGCATCACGCGCTGCGCGAGCCAGGCTGCGAGCCCGTCGTCCAGCACGTAGGGCGGCATCAGGTAGACGGTGCGGCCGATCGGCCGAATGAGCAATTCGCGCTCGCGGCCCGCGAGATGAAAGCGTTCGGCGAAACGCTCGCCGACGAAGGCCTCGCGAACGTCGAGGGCCCAGATCATCCCGCACTGGCGGAAGTGCTCGATGCGCGGGTCGGCCTGCAATGGCGCGAGCGCCGCGCTCAGTGCGGCGGCACGCTGCCGGTTGTGCTGCAGCACGTCGTCCTCTTCGAAGCGGTCCAGCACCGCCAGCGCGGCGCGGCAGGCCAGCGCGTTGCCGGTGTAGGAATGCGAATGCAGGAAGCCGCGCGCCACGTCGTCGTCGAGAAAGGCCTCGTAGATCGCGTCGCGCGTCATCACCAGCGACAGCGGCAGCGTGCCGCCGCTGATGCCCTTGGAGAGACAGACGAAGTCCGGCCAGATCGCCGCCTGCTCGCAGGCGAAGAAGGTGCCGGTGCGCCCGCAGCCGACCGCGATCTCGTCGGCGATCAGGCTCACCTCGTAGCGCTCGCACAGCGCACGCACGGTGCGCAGGTAAGCCGCATCGTGCATCGCCATGCCGGCAGCGCCCTGCACCAGCGGCTCGATGATCAGCGCCGCGATGTGTTCATGGCGCGACTCGAACAGCGCCTGCAAGTCGGCCGCGGCCCGCGCAGCGACGTCCACCGCGGTCTCCCCGGCTGCGGCCTGGCGCGCGTCGGGCGACATCACCTGGTGCGCGCGCATCAGCAGCGGGTCGTAGGCATCGCGGAACACCGCCACGTCGGTGACCGCCAGGGCACCCAGCGTTTCGCCGTGGTAGCCCTGGCGCAGGCAGACGAACTCCCGCTTGTTCGGGCGCCCGCGGTTGCGCCAATGATGGAAGCTCATCTTCAGCGCGATCTCGACCGCCGAGGCGCCGTCACTGGCGAAGAAGCAATGGCCGAGCACGCCGCCGGTCAAGGCCGACAGGCGTTCGGCCAGTTCCACGGCCGGTGCGTGCGTGCAGCCGGCGAGCATCACGTGCGGCAGGCGGTCGAGCTGGTCCTTCAGTGCTGCGTTGATGCGCGCATCGGCGTGGCCGAACAGGTTGACCCACCAGGAACTCGTGGCGTCGAAGTAGCGCTGTCCTTCGTGGTCGAAAAGCCACGGGCCAACGCCCCGCGCGATCGGCAGCGGCGGCACCGCGGCCGCGCGCTGCATCTGCGTGCAGGGGTGCCAGACGCTGCGCAGGCTGCGCTGCTGCCAGGAATGGTTGGCGCCGACGGATGTGTGCATGCGATGGATGTGGAGAGTGCTGCGCGTGGCGCCCCGATCGGTCGGCCTGCCCGAAGCGGGCCAGTGCAGGAACCGCCAGCGCTCAGGCCGCAGCGGCGGCTATCGAAGCGGTCTGCACGGGGATATGGGCGCGCTCTTCCTTGATGCGGTTGGCGTCGTCCACGAACACCAGCTTCGGCCGAAAGCCGCTGACCCGATCCTCGGGGACGAGGCCGAAGGCGGCGATGATGATCAGGTCGCCCACCGACGCCCGACGCGCGGCAGAACCGTTGACCGAGATGATGCCGGTGCCGCGCTGGCCTCGGATCGCATAGGTCACGAAGCGTTCGCCGTTGTTGATGTTCCAGATGTGAACCTGTTCGTTCTCGCCCAGATTGGCGGCATCCAGCAGGTCTTCATCGATGGCACATGAGCCTTCGTAGTGCAATTCGCAATCGGTGACGGTTGTGCGGTGGATCTTGGACTTGAGCAGGGTTCGAAACATGGTCGGAAGTGCCGTCTGCAAAAAAGATGGGGGCTTGTAGCGGCGGAAGATAACCTAGTTCTAACGAACGCCCCTGTGCATTTCACGTGCTCCGCTTTCGTCATCGGGGCACATGGGTTGCCCGCCGCTGGCGGCCATCGCCCTCGAAGTCAGCGGCGCTCAGGGCACGTTCGAGGTGTTGATCTGGTAAGGCCGCCCCTGCATCTTGAAGCCGCCTCCGAATTCGATGTCCACATCGCCCGTGGGCTTCACCGGGCAGCCGCGCGGCGGCTGGCAGGCCCATTCCGCGCCGCGGTCGGCGAACACCACCGGGCCGTAGCGGTAGTTGAGCACCGCACGGCCGCCGTAGTCCGCCACGCTGAGCGTCAGGCCGAGGTTGGCGAAGTTGTCGATGTCCTCGGTCGCGACCGGGTCGACGATGCGGCTGTCCTGCAGCGTACGCACCACGCGGGCGCTCTTCCCGTCTTCCGAGAAACGGACCCACTGGATCTTGCGATCGCCGCGCGAAGTCACGATCACCTGGCTGTTGAGCGCATCCAGCCGCCGGTCGGGGTCGTCCTTCGAATGCGCGAGCGAACTCGGGTTGCGGCCGACGGCGACCCTGCCCTCTGCCGCGATCCCGTTCGGCGATCCCGACCGGAGCTCGGCACCCGGCGCGTAGCCGCCCAGGCTGAAGATGCGCAGGCTGCCCTCCTGCGTCGCGATCCAGGCGCGGGCATCCTTCGTGCGGGTGACGGTCGTCTTGACCGCCGTGGGCCGCGCATCGAGCGCGATCGTCTTCACCACCACCGGCCGCGCCTGCGGCTTGAAGCTGAAGGCATGCGGCCACTGGCGCTCGTCCTGCCCCACCGGGCCGATGCTGCCGACGGCCTCGCTGAAGTAGACGCCGTTGATGTAGCCGAAGAGCGGCTTCAGATCGATGAAGGCCGCCTTCTGCTCGGACTTGGACACGACCACCGCCACGCCGCCCTTGGCATAGCGCTTGTAGTTGCTGCCCGACGGGGTGAAGGACTGCCAGTGCCTGCTGAGCGGCGAGTGGGTTTGGCCCATGAAGAGGCCGCCGCCCAGCACCGTGTTGAAAGGATGCATGCCGGTGGTGACCGCGATCTCGGTCGGCGCCTTCATGTCGGCCGGCAGGTCCACGTAGCCCAGCACTTTCATGAAGGCGATGTTGCCCATGTTCGGCAAGCCCGGGTAGACGCCCTGCCATTCGGACCACCACTCGTAGTACGGCCCTTCGAGCTTGCAGCCATCGCACAAGCCGGCCAGCGCGACCACCGCCACCTGGCCCTTCAGCTCGGCCGTGTCCCAGACGGTCACGAAGGCGAACTCGCTGTTGCTCGTCATGGCGACGGCGGTCGGCACCTTGTTCGGCGCCAGCCGCGCGGTGGCGAGGTTGTGGGCGGTGTTGCTGCCGGTGGTGGCGAGCAGGCCGTTCTGGAAAGCGATGACGGAGGTCGGGCAGTTGCCCGCCGGGCCGCTGCAGCGCCCGGCCGCGACGGGGCGGGCGCTGCCGTCGTTCGGCAGCAGGCCGGCGGAGCGGTACTGCACGACATTCACGCTGTCGAGGCCGCCGCCCCCGAGCTGCCAGGGCAATTGCGGCTTCTGTGCATAGGTGTTGACCTCGAAGGCCGATGCCTGCAGGTCGCCGACACCGGCGCGCTGGACCGGATCGTCGGCCAGGAAGACGACGCTGGACTGGTTGGTCGAGTAGGAAAAATCAACCTCCTTGCGCGGACCGCCGACCTGCCATGAGGTGATGCAGACGCCCTTTTCGTTGCAACGCGCGAGATGGTCCTCGCGCTCGTACAGGGTGGGAAGCTTCGCGTTGGCGCTGCCGTAGTGCGCGGCGTCCGGGCCGTAGCGGTAGGCGATGCCCTCGGCCTCGCTCATGGCCGCAGCCATGGCCCGGTAGGCCGCGGGAACGATCTTGCCTGCGCGATCCACCACGTCGGCGATGCCGCTCGCCGCGGGCTTCGACGAAGCCTCCATCGACCTGGCCGCCGCCGCAGGGGCGGGACCGATGATGGTGCATGACTTGCGCACATGCGGTGCCGGATCGGTGCCGAAGAACTCGTTGGTGCAGCTTGCCGGACCGCGAACGATCTTCTCTACCCAGCGATCGCCGGCGCCATAGCGAACCCGCGCCGACGCGGGGACGACGAAGTTCTCGCCCTCCTGCGCCTGGACCGCCGCGGCGGCAGGGCTCTTGCCGGAAAGGAGCACCAGGGAAGCGATCAGGGCGAGTGCGAGTTTCATCCTGCTCATTGTCCCGAAGCTCGTCTTGCTTTGCGAGCGAGCGCCGGCCGGTCAAGCTCTCCGCTTGAACATCGCCGACGCCCCGCTCGCATAGGCCACCTCTTCGGCGGTCGCGAGAAGCGTGGGCCCCAAGGCCAGCATGCGCTCTTCCGTCAGTCGCACGAGCGGGCCTGCGATGGTGATGACGCCGATGACGGCGCCGTTGCCGATGCGCACCGGTGCCGCCATCGCAGTCATGGCCGGCGCGAAGACCTCGTTGATCATCGCGAAGCCGCGCTTGCGCGCCGCCCGCAGATAGGCCAGCAGCGATTTCACCGAGGTCACGGCCTTGGGCCCGAAATCGGCAGGCGTGCCGAACCCCTGTTTCGCAACCAGCTGGAGCGCCTGCTCCTCCGGCATGGTGGACAGCCACGCGTGCCCAGCCGAACTGCAGGACAGGTTCACCGACAAGCCCATGTCGGGGTCGTAGCGCAGGCCCCGGGTCGCGCCCTGTGCCTTGGCCACGAAGGTGAGCTCGTCGCCGTCGACGACTGCCAGCCGGACGAGCTCCCCCGATTCGGCCGCCAGGCGATCGAGCAGCGGCTGGGCGACGTCGACGACGCCGCTGTTGCTCAGGAAGCTCAAGCCCAGCGAGACCAGCTTGATCGTCAGCATGTAGTTGCCGTGGCTCTGATCCTGGCGCACGTAACCGCAGCGGATCAGTTCGGAAAGCAGTCGATGCGTCGCGCTCAGCGGCATCTGGAGATCGGAGGCGAGTGCAGAAAGTGCTCGCCCTTCCGGGTAGGCGACAAGGTGTTCGAGCACCTTGAAGCTGCGTTCGAGTATGGCGGTCATGGCAGAGCAACTCTACCCGAGTTTTGCCAAGTGCTTTCCCTAGTGGAAATGTTTTCCACTTTCTACCTATGATGCGGCGCGTCTTGCGTCGCCTGCCAGACCTGCGGGCGCATCGGCCCTCATCCACCGGAGTCCCAACTTGAGAACCCTCTACCGAACGCTCGCCCTTCTCGGCGCGACATTGGCCCTGACGCTGCCGGCCCTGGCCCAGGACGTGCAGGAGCGCGTCATCCGCTTCGGCCACCTGAACAACCCGGACCATCCCGTGAGCTTCGGCGTCAAGCGCTTCGGCGAACTGCTCGCGGCGAAGAGCAGCGGCAAGCTCAAGGTGCAGGAGTTCCCTGCGTCGCAGCTCGGCAACGAGATGCAGCAGCAGTCGGCGCTGCAAGGCGGCGTGCAGCAGATGTCGGCGCCCGCCACCACCTCCCTGGCCGGCATCGTGAAGGAGTTCGGCCTGGTCGACTTCCCGTTTGCCGTGAGCTCTTTCGCGCAGGCCGATGCCCTCCTCGACGGGCCGCTCGGCCAGGCGCTCATCGCCAAGCTGCCCGAGAAGGGCCTGGTCGCGCTGGGCTACTGGGATCTGGGCTTTCGCAACGTCACGAACAGCAAGCGCCCGATCGCGAAACCCGAGGACCTCGAGGGCCTGAAGATCCGCGTCATTCCCAACCCGGTGTTCCTCGACACCTTCAAGGCCTTCAAGGCCAATCCGGTGCCCATGCCCTTCGCCGAGCTCTATGGGGCGCTCGAATCGAAGGCCGTCGACGGCCAGGAGAATCCCTACGCGGTGATCCTGTCGAACAAGTTCTTCGAGGTGCAGAAGTTCGTGAGCGCCACCAACCACGTCTATGCCGCGAACATCATGCTGGTGAGCAAGAAGTTCTGGGACTCGCTGAGCGCGGCAGAACAGAAGATGATGCGCGAAGCGGCCGACGAAGCCCGCGGCTACCAGCGCCAGGTCAGCCGCGCGGCGGCGCAGAAATCCATCGGCGATCTCCAGGCCAAGGGCATCCAGTTCAACGAGCTCGCGCCGCCCGAGCAGGCGCGCATGCGCCAGATCGCCAAGCCGGTCACCGAGCGTTTCGCCGCCAGCTACGACCCGGGCATCGTCAAGCTCTACAACGACGAGCTGGCACGCGTGCGCAAGTCCCATCCTTGAATCGAAGCGGCACCATGAAGATCCTCGTCCTGCACGGCCCGAACCTCAACCTGTTCGGCCGCCGAGAACCCCACATCTACGGCTCGACCACCCTGGCCGAGATCAACGAACGCCTCGGCAAGCTCGCGGCCGAGCTCGGCGTCGAGCTGGAGACCATCCAGTCGAACCACGAAGGCGAGCTGATCGACTTCCTCCACCAGCACATCGACGAGGCGCAAGGCGCACTGGTCAACCCTGCCGGCCTGACCCAGCACGGCGTTCCCTTGCACGACGCCATCAAGGCCATGCCGTTCCCGGTCTTCGAGGTCCACATGTCGAACATCGCGGCGCGGGAAAGCTGGCGCGCGCACTCGATCATCTCGCCGGCGGTCAAGGGCACGATCCAGGGGCTCGGTCCGCATTCGTACCTGGCCGGCCTGCGTGCGCTGGTCGAGATGCAGCGCGCGCAGGCGGCCTGATCAACATGAATCGATGGATCGACCGCTGCTGCGCCTGCATTGAGGCGCTGATCGCCGCGGCGCTGGCATTGATGGTGGTGCTGGTCTTCGGCAACGTGGTGCTTCGCTACGGCTTCAACTCGGGCATCACGGTGTCGGAGGAGGTCTCGCGCTGGCTCTTCATCTGGATGACCTTTCTGGGCGCCGTCGTCGCGCTGAAGGAGCACGGGCACCTCGGCGTCGACATGGTGGTCCGGAGGCTGCCGCCTTCGGCCAAGAAGTTCTGCCTGGCGGTGGGGCATGTCGTGATGCTCTACATCGTGTGGCTGCTGTTCCAGGGCAGCGTGGCCCAAACGAAGATCAACTGGGACGTCGTCGCACCGGTCACGGGCGCATCCATGGCCGTGGTCTACCTGTCGGGCGTGGTCTTCGCCGTGCTTGCCGCATTCCTTCTTGCGCTCGACCTGCTTCGCCTGGTGTCCGGTCGCATCGCCGACGAGGACCTGGTCATGATCCAGGAATCCGAGGAAGCCGTGCAGCTGAAGCAGATCCTGGGCGAGCAGGCCGATGCCGCGCCGGCGGACCGCCCGCAAGCTGGAGCGCGGCCATGACGATCTTCGTCTTCGTCGGCTCCCTGCTCGCCGCGATGGCGATGGGCATCCCGATCGCGTTCGCGTTGCTCGCCAGCGGCGTGGCGCTGATGTGGCACCTCGACCTCTTCGATGCGCAGATCCTGGCGCAGAACGTCATCGGCGGCGCCGACAGCTTTCCGCTGCTGGCCGTACCCTTCTTCATGCTGGCCGGCGAGATCATGAACGCCGGCGGCTTGTCCAGGCGCATCGTCGACTTTGCGCTCGCGCTCGTCGGCCACGTGAAGGGCGGGCTGGGCTACGTGACGATCATGGCCGGCTGCCTGCTGTCGGCGCTCTCGGGGTCGGCGGTTGCCGATGCGGCCGCGCTGACTTCGCTGCTCCTGCCGATGATGGTGAGCGCCGGCCACGACAAGGCGCGCGCCGGCGGGCTGATCGCCGCCACCGGCGTCATCGGGCCGGTGATTCCGCCGAGCATCGGGCTCGTCATCTTCGGCGTCGCAGCCAACGTCTCGATCTCCAAGCTCTTCCTTGCGGCGATCGTGCCGGGCCTCCTGATCGGCGGCGCGCTCTGGCTCACCTGGGCCTGGCTCGTGCGGCGCGAGAAGATCGTGCCGCCACCTGCCAGGTCGACCGCGGAAATGCTCGCGACCTTTCGCCAGGCACTGTGGGCGCTGATGCTGCCGGTGATCATCCTGGTCGGGCTGCGCATGGGTGTCTTCACGCCCACCGAGGCGGCGGTGGTGGCCGCGGTGTATGCGCTCTTCGTCTCGATGGCGATCTACCGCGAGCTCAGCTGGAAGGATCTCTACGCGGTGTTCGTGAACGCCGCGAAGACCAGTGCGATCGTGATGTTCCTGATCGCGGCCGCGATGGTGAGCGCCTGGCTCATCACCGTGGCCGACCTGCCGTCGAAGGTGGTCGGCCTGCTGCAGCCCTTCATGGACAACAAGATCCTGCTGATGTTCGCGATCATGGTGCTGGTGATGATCGTCGGCACCGCGATGGACATGACGCCGACCATCCTGATCCTGACCCCGGTGCTGATGCCGATCGTCAAGGCCGCCGGCATCGACCCGGTCTACTTCGGCGTGATGTTCATCATCAACAACTCGATCGGCCTGATCACCCCGCCGGTGGGCACCGTGCTCAACGTGGTGGCGGGCGTGGGCCGGATCTCGATGGACGACGTCACCAAGGGCGTGGTGCCTTTCATGATCGCGGAGTTCGCGATTCTGTTCCTCATGGTGCTGTTCCCCTGGCTCGTCACCTGGCCCGCGAAGTTTTTCCACGGTTGATCATAAGGAGACACGAACCATGAAGCTATCGATGCACAAGGTCCTGCTCGCCGCGGTGGCGGCGCTGGCCGTCACCGGCGCCGCGGCGCAGATCAAGGAGCGCACGCTCAAATTCGCGTTCCAGAACCAGAGCGGCCATCCGCAGGCCCAGGGCGCGCAGAAGTTCGCCGATCTCGTGGCCGAGAAGTCCGGCAAGAAGATCACGGTGAAGCTGTTCCCGGGCGGCACGCTCGGCGGCGATCTGCAGACCGTCTCCGCGCTGCAGGGAGGCACGGTCGAGATGACGGTGCTGAACGCCGGCATCCTCGCGGCGCAGGTGAAGGAGTTCGCCGTGCTCGACTTCCCCTTTCTCTTCGGCAATACGCAGGAAGCCGATGCAGTGACGGACGGCCCCTTCGGCCGGAAGCTGTTGGCCAGGCTCGACGAGAAGGGACTGCACGGCCTCGGCTACTGGGACCTGGGCTTTCGCAACCTCACCAACAGCAAGCGGCCGATCGCCAAGGCCGAGGACATCGCGGGCCTGAAGATCCGCGTGATCCAGTCGCCAATCTACATTGACCTGTTCAGCGCGCTGGGCGCGAACGCGGTGCCGCTGCCCTTCCCCGAGCTCTATTCGGCACTGGACCAGAAGGCGGTCGACGGCCAGGAGAATCCGAACACGACGATTCTTGCTTCCAAGTTCGCCGAGGTGCAGAAGCACCTCACCGAAACGCGGCACATCTACAACCCGCAGGCGCTCATCATCAGCAAGAAGACCTGGGACGGCTTGAGCGCAGAGGAGAAGAAGATCGTTGCAGACGCGGCTGTGGAGGCGACGGCTTTCCAGCGCCAGGCCTCGCGCGGCGCCGCCGACAGCGCGCTGCAGGCGCTCAAGCAGGCCGGCATGACGGTCACCGAGCTGCCTGCGGCCGAACTGGCCAAGCTGCGCGAGAAGGTGAAGCCGGTGATCGAGAAGCAAACGGCAGCTGTGGGCGAGGCAACGGTCAAGGAGCTGCAGTCGGAGATTGCCAAGGTCAGAAAGTGAGGGCCGTTTTCCGAGTTCATGCGCCGCCTGGGGCTTCAATGTTCAATAGGAGCCCGGCGGCGGTGTCGTCACCGGCTTGAAGCGCCGCGCCGATGCGGTCATGTCGACGAGGCAGGATCGCGTCGCGCCGACCAGCCCGCCCACCGACGCCTTGAGTGCGTCCGCCGCGGGCGACTCGCCGGGGTAGGCGGGCGACAACCCACATTTGCGCAAGACCCGGTTCACCTGGTAGACGCGAGCGGTCCTGCGCGTGACGGAGGTGTAGAAGGTCACTCCGATCGAGATCGACACGCGATCGCCGGGGGCCGTCCAATCAGGCTCGGAACGCGTCATGTGCGGCGAGGTGCTCGGGAAATAGACGCCGTCTCCCGGACGGGCGTTGAACTCGTGGCTGAGAGGCCTAAACTCCTCCTTGAAGCGCACCTTCCTGAGCGACTGGGTGACGATGAAATCCTCCACCGCCTCGGCCGGCACGATGCTGCGATCCGCATGGTCCCAGACGCTCAGGATCTTGCGCCCATGCAGCTGCAGCCAGAAGTTGTTCTCGCGATCGATGTGGAAGGGCGTCACCGAAGGCGGTGCCGAGATGAAGACGAAACCGTTCACCCGAAAGATGCCCGGCTGCTCGCGTTCGACATCCGCGCGCATGGTGCCGACGATGTCGAACAGCAAGGCCTGGTAGCGCGGAATGGCTTCGATGTTGTAGAGGGCCACCGACGAACCCGGCTCCTCCATGCGCTCGAAGTGTTCGTCGATGCTGCGCCCGTCCGGATGCCGGCTGTCGTGCGCGATGGTGGAAGCGACTGTGAGGCCAGGCCTCATGAATCGACACTGCCCCAGGGGAGCCAGCTCCTTGCCGAGCTTCACGAGTTCAGGCACCTGGAAGAGCGGATGCTCGTGAAAGTTGTGATTCAGGGCGGTGATCCGGTGCGTGGAGAAGTTCGCAGGATCGTCTGCCCTCACGTGATACGTCGCCGGCGGCGGCTCGGTCCGCCAGCCGATATTTATGTCTTGTGTGTCTCTCATGACCGAAATCTTCGGTCACATGTAGTACTTTTGTACTTCTTGCAACGCATCACGCAGTCACAAAATGTGAAAAATTCCCATTTTTGTACTATTGTTTTATAGTGCCCGCACCTTTGAGACAAGCCACTGGCTGAGGAGCGCCAACCATGCAAATGATCGGACAGGGGTTAGGGAGCGAGGACGCAGCTCAGAACGATGTTCGGCCTGAACCGGCTAGTACACCCGGGACGAACGCTCCCTTGCGCGAGCTCTTGATAGAAGCCGGATTCGTCGGGGGCGTTTTCTTGGCGCTGGCCCTCTTGATCGTCGCTTCGGTTGGACGCTAAGCCGCAAGACGAGACCAAGCGCTCAGGCCGGAGGCCGATTCATCTGGCAAGTCGTGGGCTGCGTGCTCTCGGCCGGGCTCCACACCACCTCGGAGCGAAAGCCGTAGCCGGTGTTCTCGGCGTCATATTTGACGCCTGGGCTGCCCTTCTTGGCCCATACGCCAAGGTAGATCGGCGCTTGCAACTGGTGGTCGGTCGAGCGCATCTCGACCTCGCCCAACGGGCTCTGGTACTTCATGCCTTCGAGCGCGTAGGCGACCTTCTTGGGGTCGGTCGACTTCGCCTTCTGCATCGCCGCACGCAGCATGTTCATCGTGTTCCAGTGCGCGGCGAAGATGAAGTCCTCGCCCGACTTCTGCTTGTAGCCGACCGCGATCTTCTCCAGCGCCGGTGTCGGCGCATTGCTGCCCCAGTTCCAGATCACGCTCACTTTGTCGGCGCCCCAGGAGCCCATCTGCGCCGGCACGCCCGGGTTGTTGGCGTTCATCGTGTAGAAGCTGATGTTCAGGCCGAAATCGCGCGCGGCCTTCAGGAACAGCCCGAGATCGCTGCCCCAGTTCGAGGTAATGACCGTGTCCGCGCCCGACGACGCGATCTTCGCCACGTAGGGCGCGAAGTCACGCGTCGAGGCGATCGGTATGTAGTCCTCGCCGACCACCTCGATATCCGGACGCTTCTTCGCGAGATAGGCGCGCGAGGCCTTGGCCACCTGCTGGCCGTGCGTGTAGTTCTGGTTGAACAGGAACACCTTCTTCACATCCGGCTTCGTCTTCAGGTAGGTCGTCAGGGCTTCGATCTTCATCTCGCTCGACGGATAGAACCGGAAGTGCCAGAAGCTGCAGCGGTCGTTCGTGAGGCCCGGGTCCATCGCCGAATAGTTCAGGTACACCATTGCTCCGTTCACATCGCGCTGGGCCTGCTTGTTGATGGCGTCGACCAGGGCGAAGGCGACTCCCGAGCCGCCGCCCTGCGTCACGTAGCGAATGTTCTGGTCGAACGCCGCCTTCAGCACGTTCGTGCTCTCCTGCGGCGTGCCCTTGCCGTCGAAGGGGACGACCTCGAACTTCGGATCAGCCGCGCCCGCCGTGGAATTGAGCTGGCTCACCACCTCGCGCAGTTGGTTGAGCGAGCCTTGGCCACTGAGCGCGAAGGGTCCCGACAACACATCGATGAATGCGATCTTCACCGTCTCCGCAGCGTGGGTCGCGAGACCGGCCGCGAGGGCGCTAACGCAAAGGGATGCGCGGGCGGCGCGCAAGAATCCGGACCTGTGCATGGATGTCTCCGCTCGATGGTTTATGCAACGCACTCTAGGCCCGGCACGGTGTCCGCTCGGTCACGGATGGGACAGTCGAAGCGCGAGGCGCGAATTGCAGAGCGAGGACCACGCGAGTTGCCCCTGGCGCCTGGCGACTACAAAGTGACACCGGGTGAGCGCTGGACTGTGACATCGTTGAAGACTGGCGATACCGTCTACAGCGGGATCGGGCCCGTGGAGATCGTGCGATCGCCGGCACCCTTTTGACGAACTGCGCTTTGGAATGACTGCTATCTGGAAACCTGAACAACCCGTCGTCATCGCCGGCTACACCCTCACGCCAGCGGAAGCTTGGCTGCGTTGCTTCACACAGGAGTTCTCCAGCCTCGCGAAGGGCGCGATCACACTCGAGCAACTGGCAGACCGGGGTATCGAGCTATACGACGCCAACGCTCGCCGCGATCCCATCGAGGTCGCGCTCGAAGAGTTCGAGAAGTCCGCTTAGCGCCACCTTGCACCGGCCTGCTGCGCATGTCTGAAGGTGTTCGCAGCCCCCGCTGCAGGGGCGCTGTCGAGTAATCTTGCGCCATCGAAGTTGCGATGGAGGCAGTGGACATGTACATGGAACAAGGCGGCGAAGGCCCGGACCTGCTCCTCATGCTGCATGGGATGGGCGCGACGGGGGCCGTGTGGTCGCCCATGTGCGCAGGGGCCGGCATTCGCTGGGCCGGCCGCTGGGTCGTCCTGGACTTGCCCGGCCACGGCCAATCCGGCCGACAAGACTCCTATGCCATCGGGCAGTACGCCGCAACCGTTGGACGCGCCGCGCTGCCGCACGTCAATCCCGCAGGCCGGCTCGTGGTTCTCGGACACTCGCTGGGCGGGGTGATCGGTCTCGCCCTGGCCACGGGTTGGTTCGGTGTCACACCGCATCAGGTCTTCGGGGCCGGCATCAAGATCGCGTGGAGCGACGATGAACTCCGCCGCATGGACACGCTGGCTTCCCAGCCCGCCAAAACGTTTTCCACGGAAGAAGACGCGTGGGAGCGGTACCTGAAGGTCTCCGGCCTTGGCGGGATCGCCAACGCAGCGACACCTGTCGTCACGCGGGGCATCCAGCGCGGCGCCGATGGGTGGCGTCTCGCGATGGATCCTCGAGCCAATGCCGTCGGCAAGCCGCCGCTGTCCGAATTGGCGGCTCTGGCTCGCTGCCCCGTCCATCTCGGCCGCGGGCGCGATGACGCGCTGGTGACGATGGGGCAGATCCGTGCGCTCGATCCCAATGCCTCGGACCTTGGGCCGCATGGTCACAATGTGATGGTCGAGGCACCCGCGCGGGTCTGGGACTGGGTCGCCTCGTTCACATGAGCCGGTGGCTGACTCCTCGGAGCTGGCCGGCCGGAATCTCGAACGCCTACTACGTCAGGTCGCTGAGCTCGATGAAGTTGCTCTCGATCCAGACGCGTCCCTCTTCATTCAGCGCGAAGGTCAGTGCCTTCTCTTTGGATAGCTTCTTTTCCTGAATTGCTCGGGAAAGCGGATTCGCACTCCCGAGCTCACCGCGCCTGTGGTTGTAGACGTGCTCCGTGCCATCTTCATCGCTGTAGGTGTACGAGACCGTGATGCCGTCCAGGTCGGCGAGAGGCTGCAAGAACGCGATGAACTGCGATGCCGTGATGCCTTCGGCCCTGATTGCATCCCAGTGCTTGAAGAGATTCGACTTCGCGCCCGTCTGCTCGCGCCGGACGATCTCCGATGCCGACCCGAATGGCTGGACCTTGGCGACCATTGACTCTGGAGCGTCCGCGCTGCCATTTCTGCGGAAGAAGTTGGCCACGGTGCTTGCGAACGGCCGGGAGTCCCCTTGGGCTCTAGGCCGTGACGGCCAGGCATCCAGGCAATGGGGCACCGTCTCGATTTCATCGCTGCGTTTGCTCATGGTTCAAGTCCTTCACTTCCTCGTTGAGCACGGCGATATCGTACGTTTGCGAGCGGTGGCGGATCCGTATTCCGGGGTGCGGTCCTACGAAGGAAACGTGCATTTCTGACGAAGTCGGCATTGCTAGTTTTCGTGCAGTGGAGGGACTCGTGGCGACATGAGGTCCAAAGTTTTCATGTCGCGCAGGGTCGCTCCGCGTCCGAGTGCCTCGATCCCCGAGCGCCGCACGTCGAGGGCGCGAGCGCCCTCAGCGCATGTGCAAGCCGCCGTTGACCGAGAAATCGGCCCCGGTGGAGTAGCCGCTTTCGTCGGTCGCGAGCCAGGCGACGATCGAGGCGATTTCGCTCGGCTCGCCGAGCCGCTTGACGGGAATCGTGCCCACGATCTTGTCGAGCACTTCCTGGCGGATCGCCTTGACCATGTCGGTGCCGATGTAGCCCGGGCTCACGGTGTTCACCGTCACGCCCTTGGCCGCCAGCTCCTGCGCCAGCGCCATCGTGAAGCCGTGCATGCCGGCCTTGGCGGCCGAGTAGTTGGTCTGGCCGGCCTGGCCCTTGGCGCCGTTGACCGAGCTGATGTTGATGATGCGGCCCCAGCCCTTTTCGACCATGTCCGCGACCACCTGCTTGGTGACGTTGAACATGCTGTTGAGGTTGGTTTCGATCACCGCGCTCCACTCTTCGAGCGTCATCTTGAGGAACATGCGGTCCCGCGTGATGCCGGCGTTGTTGACCAACACGTCGATGCCGCCGTGTTCGGCCTTGGCCTTGGTGAAGGCCTCGACCGTCGACTGCCAGTCGCCGACATTGCCGACCGACGCGTGGAACTCGTAGCCCTCGGCTTTCTGCTCGCCCAGCCACTTGGCGTGGTCACGCGTGGGGCCGCAGCCGGCGATGACCGTGAAACCATCCTTGTGCAGGCGCTGGCAAATGGCGGTTCCGATGCCTCCCATGCCCCCGGTGACGTATGCGACTTTCTTGCTCATGCGCGTTCCTTGAAGTGGACGAACCTGAACCGGCGCTGTTCACTGTAGCGAGCTTTCTCATCACCCCCGCTCAGGAAAACACTGAGCCCGGATTGCAACGGGGCTACTTTTCTGCCGACACCATGCACAGGTCCGAGTGGTCCGGCGCACTTGATCAGGCTTGCTCTCTCAGGTATCCCGCAAGATGTCGCGCCTGAAAGAGCGCTGCCATATGGAGCATGATGAAAATGGGCACAAAGTAAGCGGGGATGAGCACGAGCGGCAACAGTGCCATCGGGCCGGTCGTGATCTCCCCGGCGACGCCGACGGCGAGGGCCGAACTGAGTGCCCCGGTACCGAGGGCCACAACGAGGTCCAACACCCCGAGCGCATTCCACACCACGAAGGTCTTGCTGGCAGCGAAGCTTGGCCGGTGTATCAGGGCAACCAGTAGCCAAGGCGCGGTCACTCCGATCGCGATGTCGCCAAGTCCTGCGGGCCAGGCGAAGCTGCCAGGCAAGACGCCGTGGGCGTACAGCGCCAAAAAGCCCAGCCCCGCAAATCTCCATGCCTGTATCGCCATCATGAGGCGGAGGTCAGCCGTCAGAACAAGTTCGCGGAATAGGCGCGACATCCAGAAAGCGGCGAGAAACACGATGATGGGCGCCGTGACCCCGATCAGGATCGGCAGCGGCGACGTCCCGGGCGGCGTGACGAACGCTCCACTCGCGCCCTGCAGAATGACGAGCGTGAACCAGACGGCAAGCACGACTGCGGCGACTAGCTTTGTGCCCCGAAGGGCTGGCGACCTCGGCTGAGCGGATTGCGACAGGACAGGGTTCGACATGGCGTCTCCTTTGCACAGTCGCTTGCACTTTGCAAGTTACTGATAACCGTAGCATACTTACTTGCATTTTGCAAGTTTCTCGCGCGGTCGACACCCGCGACTGATGGAAGCGAAGATGAACAAGCCTGAAGGTTTTCGAAGATCCGCCTGCCCTATTGCAAATACGCTTGACCTGGTGGGTGACAAATGGTCGTTGCTCGTCATTCGGGACATGCTCCACGGGAAACGCACCTTTGGGGAACTGCTGGACTCGCCCGAAGGAATCCCAACCAACACACTCGCCGATCGCCTGAAGCGCCTCGAAGAGGCTGGGATTGTCGTGAGCGCCGCGTACCAGGAGCGTCCGATTCGTTACGCCTATGCGCTCAGCAAGAAAGGAACTGCCATGGGTGACGTTCTGCTCGCGCTGGTGCGATGGGGCAAGAGACACATACCAGGTACGCAGACCTTGCGCCGCTCAACTCGGACGCGCGCAAAGGCGGCGCGCGCCGGTTAGCGGCATCGGCCATTGTTGAGACTCGGCGATCAATTTTGACTTCCGCAACCTCCCTCGAAGAGAAAGGTCATGCGCTGAACATGGCGCTGACATGACGCACCCTTCAGTGGAGCTCGGCAAGCAGCGACCTGGCCTCCTGCAGGTCCGCAGTGTCGAAGCCCTCGGTGAACCAGCCATAGCTCTCGGCCAACATCTGGCGGGCCTCCGCCGACTTGCCCTGCTGCCGCCACAGCCGGCTCAAGGCCATCACCGCGCGCAGCTCCAGCGATCGGGCGCCCTGCCGGCGAGCGATGGTGATCGCCTGCAGGAAGCAGGCCTCGACCTCGCCGCCGGCCTCCTCGCCCTCGCGGCCCGGCTGCAGCAACATCAGCTCGCCCTTGAGTCGATAAAGCTCCGCCTCGTAAACACGCTCCTGCGTGAGCTCCACCAAGGCCAAGGCCTCGGCCAGTGTCTTCAGCCCTGCCTCGGCCTGCCCCGCTCTTCCGTAGGCTTCGGCCAGCAAGGCCAGGAAGCGCGTGCGCCATAGCCCCGCGCCCGTGGTCTGGTAGGCGCTCAAGCCCTGTTGCATCCTTTCCATCCCTTCTGCTGCACGTCCCTGCTCGACCAGCGCCCAGCCCGAGAGGATGGTTCCCCAACCCAGCCAGAACGGGAAGCCGTGCTCGGTCGCGAGCGCAAGGACGGCCTCCGTCAGCTCGCGGGCGGGCTGCGCCTCGCGGCGAAACAAATGGAGCTCGGCGGCGAAGGTCAAGGCGCTGGCGGAGTCCGGAGGATGGGACAGGGTCTGAGCCCGGGCGAGCATCGCCTGGCTGCGTGCGAGGGCTTGGTCCGGATAGCCCAGAAGCCACAGGTCCATGGCGACGAAGGCCAGCCCCAGCACGCCGGGCTCGAAGACAAAGAAGTAGGCCGGCGACGGGTGCCGCGCAGGGTCGTGAAGGGCCAAGGCCTGTTCCAGATGCGCGCGAGCAGGGTCGAGCTCGCCGAGACCGAACAGGGCAGTTCCCAACGCCCGATGGGCGTGCACGAGCAAGGCCGGGTCTTGCGCCTTCTGGGCCAGCGTGACGAGCTGCTCCGCCAGCTCGCGCGCGGTCGGCAGTTCCCCCCGGACCATGTAGAAGGTCCGCAGCCCCATCAGCGCGGGGAAGAGATGGACCGTCTCCCCGAGCTGTCGGCACAGCATCAGCGCCCGGGTATAGGTCGCCTCCACTTCCGGTGCAGCGAGCCCCTTGGCGGCCATCCAGGCCGGACCGAGGGTGATCTGGAGCGCGAGTTCCCGCCGTGCGCGCTCGGGCGCATCGGGCAGGGTCTCGAGCAGGGCCAGGGCCGTGGTGAGGTGCGCGATTGCCTCTGCATCGGCGGAGCGCTGCAGCGCCTGGCGCGCGGCGCAGTGCAGGTATTCCACCGCCTTCGGCGCGTTGCCGCTGCGGCTGAAATGATGCGCCAGCTCGCTGCAGTGCTCCTCGAGCTGGGAGGCGAACAGGGCCTCGATCGCCTGCGCCGTGCGCTCATGCAGTGCGCGGCGCCGCTCGCTCAGCAGCGAGCCGTAGCTCACCTCCTGGGTCAGCCCATGCACGAAGCTGTACTCCACCTCCGGAAATGCCGGCTGCTGGTAAATGAACTCCCCTGCCTGCAGCCGCGCCAGCAGGCTCTTCAGCATGTCTTCGGGCTGATCGACGACGCGTGCGAGCAGGCTCCATGCAAATGACTTGCCGATCACCGCCAAGGTCTGCAGCAGCGCCTTCTCGGCCGGCTCCAAGCGGTCGATGCGGGCGGCGAGCACGCCTTGCACGGTGGTCGGGATATGCAGCGTGGTCGGAACCTGCTCGAGGCGGTAGTGCCCGCGCTCGCCGCGCAGTACCTGCTCCTCGACCAGCGTCTGCACCACTTCCTCCATGAAGAATGGGTTGCCTTCGGTCTGCTCCAGGATCAGCTCCTCGAGCGGGCCGAGCCCGGCGGCGTCGCCCAGCAGGCCCCGAAGCAGTTCCCGGGCTTCGGCTTCGCCCAGGGGATCCAGCCGCAACTGGGTGTAGTAGCCCTTGCGACTCCAGTCGTGCTGGTACTCGGGCCTGTAATTGACCAGCAGAAGGATGCGGGCGTCGGCCACGCTCTCGGCGAGAACGCCGAGGAAGGCGTCGGTCTCGCTGTCGAGCCATTGCAGATCCTCTACGATCAGCTCCAGCGGCTGCGCCTGGCTCTCGCGCACCAGGAGTCGCTGGATCGCCTCGAAAGTGCGCTGCCGGCGGATCTGAGGGTTCGTCTGCGCCAACGCCGAGCTCGGCTCGGTCGCCCCCAGCAGGTGGAACAGATAGGGCAGGCTGTCTTCCAGCGCGCGGTCGAGGGTCAGCACCTTGCCGGTGAGCTTCTCGCGCCGCCGGCGCTCATCGTCCTGCGCAGTGATCTGGCAGTAGTTCTCCAGCAGTTCGATCAGCGGCAGATAAGGATAGGCCTTGCCGTGCGAGACCGAGAAGGTCTCCAGCACCAGGCCATCGCGCGGCGCGCCTAGCTTGAACTCGTGGCACAGCCGCGACTTGCCGACCCCCGGCTCGCCGACCACGCCGACGATCTGCCCATGCCCGGCCTGCGCCTGCGCCCGCGCTTCTCGCATTTGCTCGAGCTCGCGGGCACGGCCGACAAAGCGCGCCACCCCGCGGCTGGCAGCCACCTGCAACCGGGTGCGCAGCGGGCCGAGGCCGAGCACTTCGAAGACGGCGAGCGGCTCGGGCAGCCCCTTGATCGGCGTCGCGCCGAGCGCCTTGAATGCGAAATAGCCCTCGCTCAGCTTGCGCGTTCGTTCGCTTGCGACGATCGAACCGGGCACCGCAATGCCTTCCATGCGCGAGGCGATGTGGATAGAGTTCCCCACCGGGTCGTAGTCGGTGTGCAAGTCCTCGGTGCGGATCGCGCGCACCACGACTTCGCCGGAGTTCACGCCGACGCGCAGCTGCAGCGCGATCCCCTGTGCCAGACGCACACGGTCGGCGTAGCGGCGCATCTCGTCTTGCATGCGCAGTGCAGCATAGAGGGCGCGCTGCGAATGGTCTTCGTGCGCGATCGGCGCGCCGAACAGCGCCAGGATGCCATCGCCCATCGACCTGGCCACATAGCCTTCGTAGTGATGCACGGCCTCCATCATCAACGCCAGCACCGGGTCGATCAGGCGGCGGGCGTCTTCGGGATCGAGGTCGTGGATCAGCGCGGTCGAACCGGCCATGTCGGCGAACAACGCGGTGATCGTCTTGCGCTCGCCGTCCGCCGCGCCGCGGGCTTCCATATCCACCTGCGCCGCGCGGATGCGCTCGGCCAGATAGGGGGGCGTGTAGTCGATGGGGGCGCCGGCCGCAAGCGCCGCGCCCGCGGGCGGCCCGCTCAATGGAGCGCCGCATTCGCTGCAGAAACTGGCGCTCGCGCTTGCCTCGTGCCCGCAGGCCGGGCAGACGCGTACCAGCTTGGCGCCGCATTCCTCGCAGAACTTGGCGCCTGCCGGATTCTCGAACCCGCAGCTTGCGCAGCGCATAAGGCTTAGCCTCGCTCACGGGGCTTTCAAGGCCCAACAACTCCCAAATCTTATCAAGGCGCGCAGTGCGCCGGGCTCCGGTAGATGCCGACATCATCGCCACGGGCTTGTAGGCGAAGGGCTGGGCATCAACGCGCGACGGCAGTCGAGCATGTTCTTGAACATGCCTCCATCCCCGCAGGCATTACCTGGCCAGCCAGGCCGAGAGCCATGCGATTGATGGAGGCGGCGCGCAGGCCGCCACACAGACCAACGACGTCAATGAAGCTGTTGTTCATGCTGGCTATTGCATGGGAATGTTCGCGTCCTTCACCACCTTGGACCACCTACTGACTTGCGCCTGAACAAAAGTCTTCATCTCAGCACCGCTCGACGAAGGGCTGGCGACACCGCCAGTCGCCTCGAGCTGCTTGACGACATCTGGCTGAGCCAACACCTTGACCAAGGCCTCGTGCAGGCGCTGCGCCACTGCAGGCGGAAGGCCCCTCGGTGCGGCAACACCGGTCCAGGATGTCACTTCGAAACCTGGCACCGAGTCTTTCATCGGAGGCACACTCGGCAGCTGCGGAGCGCTGTTAGTCGATGTCACGCCGAGGCCACGGAGCTTGCCCGACTCGATATGGGTCCGGGTCACCGTCACGGAGTCGAACATCAGGTCAACACGCCCACCCAATACATCCTGGAGCGGGGCCGCCCCTCCTTTGTAGGGGATGTGGATGAGCTCGATGCCTGCGGCGGCCTGGAACAGTTCACCTGATAGGTGCTGAGTCGAGCCGATGCCCACGGAGCTGAACGAGATGGTGCCAGGCGCGGCCTTCGCAGCAACAAGTACATCCTTTATGTTCTTGAACCTGCTCTCCGCATTGACCGCCAGCACCAATGGGAACTTGGTGACCACGGAGACCCAGTCGAAGCTCTCCAACGGGTCAAAAGGCTGCTTCTTCATCATCGCGGCCGACACTGCATGTCCGCCCGTCTGCAGGATGAGCGTGTAGCCATCGGCGGGGGCCTTGGCGACCTGTCCCGATGCCAGGTTGCCGCCCGCACCGGCCTTGGGGTCGACGAGGACTGACTGCCCCAACTCCTTGGACAGCGGCAGCGCGATGATGCGTGCGACCACGTCCGCGTTGCCGCCGGCGTTGAACCCGTGGACAAGCGTGATGGGCCGGTCGGGGTAGCCCGCAGCTTGAGCGACGAGCGGGGCGGCAAGAATGGCTGCGAATAGTTGGCGTCGAATCATGGCTTGTCTCGTGCTTGTAGTTGGAAAGGATGTCGCGTCACACCTCGGAAGGGATGTCACGTCACACCTCGGTGTGAGGGGCTGGTCGCTCAGGAGCGCTGGTAGCCGGAACTGCTGCCGAACAGTTTGGCGCGTTGCGACCAGTCATGGGTCTCGGACCAAAGCGCAAGAACCTCCGGTGCCTCGTCGGCGAAGCTCTGCAGCCGAGCTGGGTCGTGGCACGTGCGTGCGGTCAGCTCTAGTCGGTGCCCTGAGGGATCGAAGAAGTAGATCGAGGTGATGAAGTCATCATGATTTGTCGGCCCTACGACCTTCAATCCCTTCGCCTGCAAATCCTCCTTTGCACGCATCAGGACCTCCACGCTCTCTACCTCGAAGGCGAAGTGCTGAATCCAGTCTGGGGAAGCCATGTCCTTGATCTCACCCGGGTCCTTAGGGCACTCAAAGAAAGCGATGGAACTGCCATCCTCGAGCTCGAAGAAGATGTGCACGTGGGGGCTGTATTTCCCCGTTGACGGCACATGGTCCTCACCCATGGCATGGGCGAACTTCAGACCCAGCATCTCGGTGTAGAACTTGGTGGTCTCGTCCGCGTCCTTGCAACGGTAGGCGGCGTGGTGCAGTTTCTTGCAAAGCATGTTTGAACTCCTGATGACGGAGGCTGGAAGAGCTTCAGTGGCTCAGTCCTGCCATGTGGGGGTGAAGAAGGAGGCGGGAATGAGAAGTCGCGACTCTTGGCGCACGAGCAGTGGCAGCATCTTCTGTACGTAGGCTTTGAACTGTGGGTCTGCAAGCAGCGCGGCGCGGCGCTGCCCGCGTTCCGACAGATCGACATAGGCCCACAGGTGAACCACCTGATTCAGTTCACCGATTTCGGAGCGGTAATAGCCCACCATGCGCCCGAGGATGCGGCGCTGCACGGCGAGGCCTTCCGTCTCATACAGCGCAAGATACTCCCGTACCTTGCCGGGATGCGTTGTGTAGGTGCGTTGCTCGACCAGCATGGCGCGTCAGGCCTTCTGGATGCGCTGTTCGATGGCGCCGAAGATCGTTTGGCCCGCGCCATCCAACATCTCGATGCGCACCGTGTCGCCAAACCTGAACCAGGGTGTGCTGGCCTGCCCGTGCCTGAGCTCCTCGTCAGCGCGCGCTTCAGCGATGCATGCGTACCCGGCTTCTGGATCGAGGTTCGATACGGCACCGGCCCCGATGATGGTGCCGGCGCTCAGCGAGCGCGTGCGCGCCGCATGGGCGATCAGCTGCGGATAGTCGAAAAACATATCTCGCCCGGTGTTGGCACGACCCATCGCGCGTCCGTTGATGAAGGACAGGATTGGGAGGCTGAGCTTTCGCCCATCCCAAGCGTCGCCCAGCTCCTCCGGCGTCACGGCAACAGGCGAGAACGAGCTCGTGGGCTTGGCTTGCACGAAGCCGAACTGCTTCGGCAACTCGCTTCGTGTCAGGGTGCGAAGGGTGAAGTCGTTGAGCAGCATCACCAGCTTGATGTGGGACGCGCCTTCGTCAGCGGTCGTCCCCATGGGCACGTCATCAACCACCACCGCGACCTCGGCCTCGTAGTCAATGCCCAGGCTTTCATCGGGTAGGCGCATCGGGTCGCGCGGGCCGTCGAAGCGGTCCGACAGGCCCTGATACATCAGCGGATCGGTCTTGTAGTTCGGCGGCATGTCAGCGCCGCGCGCTTTGCGCGCCTTCTCCATGTGATGGAGGTACACGGACCCGTCCAGGAACTGATAGCTCCGAGGAAGTGGGCTGGCCAGCGCGTCGATGTTCAGATCGAACACATCGGTGAGCTCCCCCTGCTCAAGGCGCTCATGCAACTCCTGCAGCTGAGGCGCAACGGTCGCCCAACGCTCAAGGGCGTACTGAAGCGTTGGGGCAATCTCCCGCGCCGACGCGGCTCGGGTCAGGGCCTTGTTGACGACGATCAGGGTGCCGTCGCGGCCTCCGCGCTTCAGGGTGGCGAGTTTCATGTTTGACGCTCCATGTCTTTCCTAGGGCCGCCAGCAAGGCGGTTTGCATTGACGTCAATTCTTGGACTTTGATCGACGCTTCCGCCTAGAATTTCCATTCAATGGAAATGCATGATGTGAAGGCCGGCGCGGCAGGAGCGGCAGGAGCGGCAGGAGCGGGATTGCTACAGCGCTCTGTCGCACTGCTGCGTGTGCTGGCTACAGCGGGCCGGCGGGGTGCGGCGCTGACCGCATTGGCACGCGACACCGGACTCTCCAACAGCACGGTTCACCGGCTGCTCGCCCAACTGATCGCCGAGCGTTTGGCAATGAAGATGGAGGACTCGAAGCGGTACGCGCTGGGTCCATTGGCCTATGAGCTGGGGCTTGCGGCTACCCACCAGTTCGACATTCGGAGCCTATGCCGTCCCTTGATCGAGCAGTTGGCGAGTGAAACCGCAGAGACGGTCTATCTGATCCAGCGCAGTGGAATCGAGGCCGTTTGCATCGACCTGGTCGAAGGGCCTACGCCGGTCAGAGTTGTCACGCTGCATGTGGGCAGCCGCCGTCCGCTCGGCTTAGGGGCCGGCGGACTGGCCATCCTTGCAGCACTGGACGATGACGAGCAGCAGGCCACCTTGGCGCAGGTGCAAGAACGCATCGCCAAGGAGTGGGACTTCCCCGAGCACATCCTGCGCGAATCGCTGCAGACGGCGCGAGAGACTGGGTGCTCCCTGATTCGCAACCGCATTACCCCAGGGGTCACGGCGGTTGGCCGAAGTTTCAGAGACAGTCTTGGCCACGTGCTGGGCGCCATCAGCGTGGCAGGGGTCAATGCCCGTATGACGAAGGCGCGGCAGACTACCCTCATGCAGAGCCTGACGGTAGCGACGCGCGACATCGAGCGCGTACTCAGGGGGCAAAGCTGGGCCCGGTATGTCTAGACTCTCCGAGCGACCAGTATCGGTAGACAAACTCCGTCCCGATGCGCGGCCGGCGCGACACCTGCCACTGAATTCACGAGCGTTGGCGTAGTTGAGTTCGCCGTCGCGTCTCGGCATGGTAGCGACGACTACCGCCTCAAACCGGTACGCTGATCGTACGAAACTGCAAGAAGGCCGATGAACACTGACAAGAACGCGATGGCCCTCTACGTGCGGGTGGTCGAAGCGGGGAGCTTCTCCAAAGCGGCGGCGCGTGAGGGCGTGCCGGTGTCCACGGTCAGTCGCAAGATTGCCGAGTTGGAAAAGGCGCTGGGCGTTCGTTTGCTCGAGCGCTCGACGCGGCAACTGCGCATGACCGAGATCGGCCAGGGCTACTTCGAGTCCTGCCGCCGCGGCCTGACCGAGTTCGAGGCGGCCGATTCGCTGGTGACGCAGCGCCAAGCCGAAATCTCGGGCCGGCTGCGAATCTCGATCCCGCCGAGCATGTCCGACTTGGCGGTCGTTCCGTTGGTCAGCGCCTTCCAGCAGCGCTATCCCAAGGTGACGGTGCATTGCCTGGTCACCGAGCGCTACATCGACTACATCGCCGACGGCATCGACCTTTCGATCCGCGGCGGTCAGCCGAGCAATCGCGACAGCAGCGTCGTCGCCAGCACCGTCGCCGTCCAGCGACCGCGGCTGCTGGCCTCGCCGGACTACCTGGCGCGCATCGAGCCGGTGACGCGACCGGAAGACGTGGCTTCGCATGTACAGCTCGCGTTCGCCCGCTGGGAGCGGCCGCTGGCGTGGACGCTGAGCCGCGAGCACGAGTCGGTGCGCATCGAGCCCGAGCCGCGGCTGGTGATCAACGACTATGCGGGCGTGCTGCAGGGCCTGGTCGGCGGGCGGGGCATCTCGGAGTTGCCCAGCTTTCTGTGCCAGGCGGCGCTGCAGCAAGGCCGGTTGGTGGAGCTGCTGCCCGAGTGGCAGTTCGCCAGCGCCAAGCTGAGCGTCGCGTTCCCCAGCAATAGAAACCTGTCGCCGCTGGTGCGTGCCTTCAAGGACTTTTGCGTGAGCTACTTCGAAGCCCATCCCCTGGCGTGAAGGCAAGCCCGGCACGGCGACCCGGCTGCCAGCTTCTCACTGGCGAGAAAGTGATTTGAGCTCGCACCGGCTAGTGCGACCGAGGCTAGATCCCTATTGTTCATTCCGCGCGAATCGCCGCGTCAACACAAGGATTGAACATGATGAAGACCTCTTGGGCTGTCGCAGCTGCTTGCCTTGCTCTTCAAGCCGTGGCGCCCAGCGCCCAGGCCCAGCCGTCGAGCACGGCGCAGGCCGGCCAGCGGGCCGAAATCGAGCAGTTGCTGAACAGGTACGAGCACGCGCTGAACACCGGCGATGTGAATGCTGCCGTGCAGCTCTACACGGACGATGGCGTGTTCATGGCGCCGGAGAGCCCGACGGCCATCGGCACCAAGGTGCTGCGCGAGGCCTATGCCGGCGTCTTCCAGGCGATCGCGCTGAAGCTGAAGTTCCAGATCGCCGAGGCGAAGCTGCTGTCGCCGGAGTGGGCCATGCTGCGCACGACCTCGAGCGGTACCGTCAAGATCGTTGCCAACGGCGCCGAGATTCCGGGCAGCAACCAGGAGCTGTTCCTGCTGCGCAAGACGGGCGGGCAATGGAAGATCGCCCGCTACAGCTTCTCGTCAGTTCTGCCGCGCGCGAAGTGATCTCGGTTGACCACCATGACCAACGACGCAAGCAAGAAGATCCGCGTCGGCATCATCGGCGCCAGTCCGGTTCGCGGATGGGCGGCGCAGGCGCACATCCCGGCCTTGAAGTCGCTCGCGGACGACTTCGAGATCACCGCGCTGTCCACCAGCCAGCGCGGATCGGCCGATGCGGCCGGCAGGCTCTTCGGTGTATCCGTTCCACGCGCTTCGAGCCGGTACGTTCGGACAGATCGACATCACGCGATACCCGCTGTCAGAGGCGGCCCGCGCGCATGAAGACATTGCCGCTCGTCGTCGCTCGGGCTCGGCCATTCTGGTGCCGTAGCTCACCGCTCATTCGGCGCTCGGAAGTAGCATTCGCCTATTCCCGGCGCGCCTGGCCGATTCGAAGGGCGCCGGAAGCACCCACCCTTCACCGAACGATGCCCCTGCAGGAACGATCCTCCGCCGAAGCGCTCGACGAACGCGTCCCCGGCGAGCTGCTCGCCAGCAGCAAGGGGCGGCCGTGGAAAGACCTGTTGGTGCAGGTCTTCCTTCGCCGGCCCGTCCAGGAGAGCCTGATCATCCCGGCGGTTCCCGAGCCGCTGATCGTGTGGGTGCTGTCGGGAAGCGCTGTCGTCGAGGAGCGCGAACTCGGGGGGCGGTGGATGGCCAGCCGGGTGCGCGCCGGAGACTTCTTCCTGACCACCTCGCCGAAGCCTTGCGAGCTGCGATGGACGACCGAAGGAAAGGAGCCCTTCCAGGTGATGCACATCTACCTGGGATTGGACGTCATGAAACGCGCAGTGCGCGACGTCCACGGCGCAGACCAAGTTGAGCTTGCCCTGAGGGAGGTGTCCGGGGCGAACGATCCAACACTCTCGATGTTTCTCGGGCAGATTCGCAGCGAGCTCATGGCCCACCGTCAGCCGAGCACGCTGATGGTCCAGGGCCTGGCGCAGGGCCTGGCCGTGCACCTGGTTCGCGCCTATCCCGACGCCGGCCGGCGCCCATCCGCCCCACGCGGCGGGCTGCCCGCATTCAAGCTCCATCGCATCATCGCCATGCTCGAAGAGCACCTGGACGAGGAATTCCGCCTGCAGCCCCTGGCACGCGCCGCAGGGCTGAGCGAGTTCCACTTCTGCAGAGCGTTCAAGAAGACCACTGGTTTCTCCCCCTCCCGATACTTCATTCGCCTGCGCGTCGACAGGGCACGCCGCCTTCTTCGCGAGACCGGCAAGCCGGTGATCGAGGTGGGACTCGATGTGGGCTACGCCAGTCCGAGCCACTTCGCACAGGTATTCAAGCGCGAAGTCGGCGTCGCGCCGAGCGAGTACCGCGGGCAAGCCTGACTGCCGCTGCTCCGACAGCAAAACCCCGACAGGGTCCGCAACGCAGCGAGCGCTCGAAAAGCGCATCGCCGCGACCATTCATCCCGTGCCCGGCGAAGTTCAACGCTTCTCAACAGCTTGATCGTTGAGGCACGCAAACCTCAACTTTGATGAATGGAAAAGGAACTGTCATGGAACTCAATGGAAAAGTTGCACTGGTGTCTGGCGCCTCGAGCGGCATCGGCGCCGCAACCGCGCGCAAGCTGGCGGCCAACGGCGTGAAGGTGGGCGTTGCCGCTCGCCGTCTGGACCGTCTGGAGCAACTCGTTGCCGAGATCCGCGCTGCAGGTGGCGAGGCCGTGGCGATCGCCATGGACGTCACCGATCCTGCGGCAGTCGCCGCCGGCGTCAAGAAGCTGGCCGACACCTATGGTGCGATCGACATCGCGTTCAACAACGCCGGCCTGATGCCGATCTCGGACGTCGAGAGCCTGAAGACGGACGAATGGCACCGCATGATGGACGTCAACGTCAAGGGCCTGCTGAACACGACGGCAGAGGTCCTGCCGTACATGAAGAAGCAGGGTGGCGGGCACATCGTCAACACCTCGTCGATCGCCGGGCGCAAGGTGTTCCCGGGCCTGTCGGTGTACTGCTCCAGCAAGCACGCGGTGACCGCGTTCTCGGAGGGTCTGCGGCTGGAGGTTGCGCCCAAGCACAACATCCGCGTCACCTGCATTCAACCGGGCGCGGTCGAGTCCGAGCTGTTCGAGCACATCTCCGACGAGAAGTACCGCGAGCAGATGGAGCAGCTGAAGGACCAGATGACCTTCCTCAAGGCCGAGGACATCGCCGACACGATCCTGTTCGCGCTGAAGGCGCCGAAGCACGTGAATGTGGCGGAGGTCTTCGTGCTGCCCACCACGCAACCCTGGTAAGCCCGCCGGCCAGCCCTGCCACCGCTGGATTCATCCGCGGCAGCAGGCTGGCCGACAGCAATCCACCCCTGCGGTGCTCGCAACACCGGGCATTCCGCCACTGAGGACGAACCGTGAAGATCACCGGCTACATCAACCTTTATCGCAGCGGCTGGTTTCACCGCCAAGGAAAACCGGGCGCCTTCGATCTGCATGCGGGCGACGTCTATCCGACGCTCGAATCCGCACTGCGCGACATCGAACCGCGCACGCACTATCTCGCCACGGTGCCCGTGTGCTGGCAATCCGACCAGGACATGGCCCCCAACCCCGCCACCTCGGCGCCAGTCCCGCTTTCGGTCAGCCGAGCCGCATTCCGGGCTGCCAAGACCACCGCTTCGATGCGCGGCAAGGCCGCTGTCGCCGGCTTTCACGGGCGAGGCTCGCACTGGCGAGGATTAGGCAAGGATGCGCCCGAATTGGCATACCACTCCCCCGCCCCTCGTTCCTAGACTTCATCTCATCCCTGCAACAGCGCAAGGATTCAACCCACCACCCTAGGAGCAGTCATGTCTGGAATTGAAGGAAAAGTCGTCGTCATCACGGGCGCCAGCAGCGGAATCGGCGAGGCCACCGCGCGTTTGCTGTCCGAGCGCGGCGCTCGCGTCGTGCTGGGCGCTCGCCGAACCGAAAAGCTGGAATCCATCGCCGGGGCGATCACCCGCGAAGGCGGACAGGCCCGCTTTCGCGCTGTCGACGTGACGAAGCGCGAGGACGTCGATTCGTTCGTTGAATTCGCCGCGCGCGAATTCGGCCGCGTCGATGTCATCGTGAACAACGCGGGGGTCATGCCGCTGTCGCCCCTGGAAGAGACCAAGGTCAACGAATGGGACCGGATGATCGACGTGAACATCCGCGGCGTCCTGCATGGCATCGCCGCGGGCCTGCCCCGGATGCGGGCGCAAGGCAGCGGACAGTTCATCAACATGGCTTCGATCGGGGCGCACACGGTGTCTCCGACGGCCGCGGTGTACTGCGCGACCAAGTTCGCCGTGCGGGCGATCTCGGAGGGCCTTCGCCAGGAGGTCGGTGGTGACATCCGCGTTACGTTGGTTTCCCCTGGCGTCACCGAGTCGGAGCTCGCCGAGAGCATCTCGGACGCGAGCGCGCGCGAAGTCATGCGCGGCTACAGGCAGATCTCGATCTCGCCCTATGCGATCGCGAGAGCCGTGGCCTTCGCCATCGACCAACCCGACGACGTCGACACCAGCGAGATCATCGTTCGGCCAACGGCAAGTCCCTATTGAACTTGCTCGGCCGCCCGCCGCATTTCAACTTGCTCCGCCATTGTTGCGTTGACATCTGTTCGGATGCTCGAAGGCAAGTGACGAGCTGATCACAAAGGAATCTCGATGACCAACGACAACGGCAAGACCGCATCGGACAACGATGCGCCGCGTTCCGATGATGCAGAAGCGCGCCACGCGCGGGGCCTGGCCATTCTTCGGCAGATCGGCGGGCCCGAGTACGACGGCCCCATCGGCCGCCTTGGACGCGTGTCGCCGGACATGGCGCGCTTCACTGTCGACTATCCCTACGGCGACGTTCTCTCGCGCCCCGGGCTCGATCTTCGGCTTCGACAGCTCTGCAACGTGGGCTCGCTCATCGCCCAGGGATCCGTTCAGCCTCAGCTGCGATTTCACATGGAAGGTCTGCTGAACGTCGGAGGCAGCGCTCAGGATCTCGTGGAAGTCATGTTCATCGCCACGGCGATCCTTGGTTTTCCGGCGGCGATCAACACGATCGGGATCGTTCGCCAGATCCTTGCGGATCGGTCCATCCCGTTCTCTCCGATGCTGCCGGAACCCGATGCGGGCAGCAGCCGGTACGCGCGCGGTCTCAAGGCGTTCGGCGAGCTCATGCAAGGTCCGCCCTCGGACTATCTTGCGTCGTTCGAGGCCATCTCGCCCGAACTGGCGCAATGGTCGATCGAGTTCGCCTTTGGAGATGTGCTGGCGCGCGGCGGGCTCGAGAACAAGACCAAGCATCTCGTCATCGCGACCATGCTGGCAACGGTCGGCAACCGCCAGGATGCGTTGCGCCTCCATCTCGAGAGCGCCCTCAAGGTCGGCACCACAAAGGACGAAATCATCGAAGCGCTGATCCAGGTCAGCGTCTATGCCGGCTTCCCTGCCGCGCTGAACGCATTCGGTGTCGCCGCACAAGCATTCGAGGAGCGTGACGAGGTGCCCGCTGTCGGTTCTGCCGTTCCGGGCCTGAAGCCCAGCGCGGAGAACGGGGCCCGGAGAAGGGAGCGCGGGCTTGCCGCGCTCGCCGCGACCTCGGGTGGATCAGGCGAAGCCGTTGTCCGCAGCTTCGAGGACGTGGCGCCCGAGATCGGCCAGATGATCGTCGAGCATTCCTATGGCGACATCTTCTGTCGTCCCGGACTCGACCCCAAGACGCGTGAGCTGACGGCCTGCGCCGCGCTGGCAGGTCGCGCGACCCAGACGACGGAAACGCCCTTGCGTGTGCACATCAATGCTGCGCTCAACGTCGGCGCCAGCCGCGAGGAAATCGTCGAGACGCTCCTGAACATGGTGGCTTACTTCGGCTTTCCGGCGGTGCAAGGCGCGATGCGGATTGCGGGCGAGGAATTCCAGAAGCGTGGACTGTGACCATGGATGAGCGAGCCGCATTCCTGTGAAAGAATCCAGTTCTCATCCGCGAACTTCAGCCTCACGTTGAAATCTGCCCTCCTGTTCCGCGCCAATGAAGTCTGAGACACGGACGTGGGGCAGTGCCGGGCCAGGTTTCGCTGCGAAAGTCTGGGACAGGCTTTGCCATTCGACGCCCCGGATGCCGAGGTGTGCACCAATGTTTGAGACAAGCCGAGCCAGAGAGCGGATTGTCCGCAGGCTGGAAGCAGACTTTCAACGTTTGACATGAGGGGACGTCCACAAGTGGGCGATGAACGAAGCCCGCTTGTGGACGTCCCCTCGATAAAGGGTTAGGCCTCGGGTTCGTTGCAAACCACTTCGATGTTGTGCCCGTCCGGACCAATGACGAAAGCTGCAAAGTAGTTCGCGTGGTAGTGCGGGCGCAGACCAGGCGCACCATGGTCCTTGCCACCCGCCTCCAGAGCCGCGCGATAGAAAGCTTCGACTTGCTGGCGATTCTCGGCCGTGAACGCCAGGTGAAGATGCGCCGGCTTCTCCTCGGTTTGGTACAGGCACAATGAAGCCTTACCCTTTGGGCTAAGCTCGACACCGTACGTCGGGGGCCCCTCCGAGACAACAGCTACGCCGAGCGGTTCGAGTGCCTTGAGGAAGAACGCTTTGCTCGCTGCATAATCGCTGACTCCGAATTTGACGTGGTCAAACATGAGTTCTCCTGAAGTGTGTGGGCCTGCCTGACGGAGAGGCAACCGGAGCATGCCGCCAGCAAAGCGGTCCTTCGCTGCGGCTCGATGTCTCAGACTTTAATGCCGCGTCTCAGACTTTAATGGCATGTCTCAGACATTAATGGCAAGGAACACACAGCAGCAGCAGCAGCAGCAGCAGCAGTTGAAGGCTTGGAATAAAGATCGTCGAGACCCGTCCCGACACGTACTTTGACCGAAAGTTCGTCGAGAACTACGCGAGGCGCGGGAGATCGATGGTTGTCAATCCTGGAAAGTCAGTCGGGGATAGTGGTAGCTTGTCGAGGTTCGCACATGCATCTAGTCTCGCTTAAAGACATGGCGACAACCAAAGCCTTGCCAGATGAAGTAGCGGCGGGGCACGCTCGGCGATGTACCCGGACTTCGAAGGCCCGGCGGAATTCGCCCAGCGCGTGCAGGCCGACGTGACACGCCTGCGCGAGGTGATCCGGCAAGAAGGCATCAAGGCCGATTGATCGGGGCCGGCCCCGGCACCCCCCGCGCGCGAGCATGGAGCCGCCGGCGGCCAGCGGACGGCGACTGCTACTTGGCCGGGCGCACGGCCTCGACCTCAATCTCGACCAGGTAGGCCGGGTTGGCCAGCGCCGCCACCTGGAAGGCCGAGCGCACGGGCAAGTTAGGCTGCGCCGCCGTGCCGAAGAACTGGGTGTAGCCCTCCATGAAACCGGCGAAGTCCATCTTGCCGCCCTTGGCCGGATCGCCCACGAGGAACACCTGCATCTTCACCACGTCCCTGAGCGACAGACCCATGTCGGTCAGCTGCGCCTCGATGGCCTTGAGCACCCCGACGGTCTGGGCTCGCGTGTCGCCGCCATAGGCTGCCGGGTCGGTCGTGGCCTTGGTCTTGTCGACCACTGGCGGCACCTTACCCGACAGGTACACGCGCGTGGCGCCCGCGGGCACTTCGACTGCGGCCGAGATCGGGAAGTTGGAGCCCGGGATCTTGTGGCGGACCACGCTGGCGGAGGAACCCGCCATCGAAGAGGCGCAGCCGGTCAGGGCCACCAGGGCGGCCGCGCCGAGACAGGCAGCGAGCGAATTCATGGGCGACGAAGTCAAGATCTGTTCCTTTCCTTGGGACATGGGTTCAGCGAGGCTACTTGGCAACCGGCCGCATGGCAGTCACGGACTGGGCGGTGACTGCATCGGCGTACTGGTTGCCGAAATGGGTCCGCACGTAGTTGACCACATCAGCGATCTGTTGATCGTTGAGTTGGTGGCCGAAGGGCGGCATGCCGTTCAGGCCATTCATCACCACCAGCACCGGGTAGGCGCCCGCGGCAAATTTCTGGTTGCTGCGCAGGTCGGGGAAGAAGCCGGCGCCGGCGTTGGCGCCCTGGCCGCCCGGCATGTGGCAGCCCTGGCAGATGGAGCGATATAGCGTCTCGCCGCCCTGCTGGGTAAAGCGGGCGGGGTTGGTGGAGAAGCTGGCCACGAGCTGCGCGTTGGACAGGGCCGGCGCGGCGTCGGGTGCGGCGGCTGTGCCCTGCGGTGCCGGCCGCTGCTGCGCGCAGGCCGCGAGCATCAGGACGGCCACCGCGCCGACGGCGCCGATCAATGCGGGTTTGATCATGAGTTACTCCGTGAATCTGGACGATGGGATAAGGTTCGCCGTTGGGGGTCAGGCCGCCAGCGCCTTGCGGTGCAGGCGCTGGATGGCATCGAGCGAGGACAGGATCGCGCCTTCCATCCACGCCGGGATGTACGAGGCATGCTCGCCGGCCAGCACGATGCGGTCATCGATCTCGCACAGGTTCTTGTAGTGCTGCGCCCGCAGGGCGTCGGTCCACCGGCCGTAGCAGCCGTTGATGAACGGCACGCGGTTCCAGGCCACCGCCACGCCGGTCTTGAACTCCTGCTTGTACTGCGGGTGGATCTGCGACCCCATCTCCAGCGCGGCGCGCACGCGCTCCTCCGGCGACAGGCCCGTCATGCGAAAGGCGTGCACGTTGTCGAACATGTAGCAGCCCAGCAGCACACCCGGGCCCTTGGAAAGGAAGCCGTTGGACGGATAGGAAATGTTGCGGATCGGCAGGTTGGTCTGCGTGATGCCGCCGAAGATCTGCTCGTCCTCTTCCCAGAAGCGGCGTTTGAACTCCAGGCCCACCTTGACCGACGCGCCGTAGGGCACGGCTGAGATGGCCTGCTTCATCGCGTCGCCGACCTGCACCTCGATCTGGCTTAGGATCGACAGCGGGATCGTGCACACGCACCAGTCGGCGCTCGCCTGGCGCGCAGCGCCGCCTCCCTTGGCGTCGACATAGGTGACGGTGACCTTGCTCGCCGACTGCTCGATCTTCGTGATCTTGGTGTTGTAGCGGATCAGCGACTTGAGCTCGCGCTCGAAGGCCTTGCCGATGTTGTCCATGCCGCCCACCGGCTGGAAGATCGCGCTGTGGAACTCGTAGATGTTGCCCAGCGCGACCTGGCCCCACATCTCGGAGCTCAGCACGTCCTTCAGGCCCATGGGCTGCGAGGGCTTGGCCAGCGGCATCAGGCCGCCGCCCGGGTCAATGTCGTAGCCGCGCCGGTCGCTGGAGATCGTGCCGGCAGCGAAGCGGTAGTCCTTGTCCAGCGCACCCCAAGCCTTCAGGCCTTCGAGCAGGCGCTGGCGGTCCTCGCGCGTGACGGACTGGTCCAACGCGCCCTGGTTGGCTGCCTTGGCCAGCAGCTCGGCCACATGGCCATGCACATCGGTCTGGATGTGACGGAAGCGCTGCGGCTTGCCGCCGAAGGCATTGGTGTTGTGGACGTAGGCGTTGTAATTGATCTGGATGAACGGCTCCAGCGCCACGCCCAGCCGCTTGCAGTAGTCCAGAACCGCGTAGTGGTGGTAGGGAATGCGCCAGGGGCCGGGGTTGATGTAGTTGCCTGGGGCGAAGTCCACGTTCTGCGTGAAGCCGCCCAGCTCGGTGTAGCGGTCGCCGCCGCGCAGCGTCCAGTTGCGCCCGCCCGCGCGGTCGTTGAACTCGAGAATCTGCACCTGGTAGCCGGCCGCGCGCAGCTCATAGGCCGCCGTCATGCCCGCCAGGCCCGCACCCAGCACCAGGACCGTGGCGCCCGGCTTGGCCGGTGACAGTTTCACCGGCCCTCGATAGTCCGATTCGGCGGCGTAGCCCATGGAGCTCATGGCCTGGTACATGGCCGCGCCGCCGGCCACTTTGCCAATCGTCGCGAGCAGGGCCCGCCGACTGAGAAAACTCTGTTCTTCTGGATGCATGGTGAAGTGCTTGGTTGAAGTTGTGATGAGTTTTGAAACCCGCGAAGTCAAAAGCATCTTTCGGGCCTGACACAAGCCGCGTCACCGCGCGGTCAAGAAGACTGCCAAATGGAACAGTGCCGGTACCGGCGCCGGCGCAGGCTGCCTTCAGGCCTTTCGCTGCGCGGACGATGAGTCGCGAAACGGGGCCGATTCCCGGCACCCGACGCATCAGGTCCTCGAAGAGAACGTCGCTGCGGCCGGAATCAATCTCACGCGGGAAGACTTGAAGATGCTGGACGATGCTGCCCCAATGGGCGCCGCGGTCGGCGATCGCTATTCGGCTGGCATGATGGAACAGGTGGGGTACTGGCGACCGCGCGACCAGGGCAAGCGACGATAGACGTCCGCTTTGGGACGTCGAGTTCGGGAGGCACGCCGAACTTGAACCGGCGCCCTATTCCGGGCTCCGATATCGAGCACGAAGACGAGCATCAGATGATGGCTGGATCCTGCCATCCGTTTCGTTCGTCTGGCCTGGCGCACCCTTTCTGTCGTATTGGCGCAAACCCGTCGTGCGGAACTCCAATCGAGTTCTCTCAAAATGACCACAACTCATTGTTTTGGTAAATCTGGGGGGTCTCACGGGGAGAAATTGACCACAACTCTAGTAAACCTGCGACGCTCAGCGTGCCCTGTCTGCGCCTTTGGCAAGTGTTCCGCCGTTTCTCAAACGGTGACCGGCTCGTAGAAGTTGCTGGCCAGATTTAGGCCTTTCCCGACCATCTTTATGGTCATCGACGAACTTTATTCTTCCCAGTCACAGTCGTAATTTTCCTAAGGTTGCGGATATTTTTGACTAAGCAACAGCAGGTTGTGGATATTTTCGAGCCTGCACATAGAAGCATCCTCGCTCCTCCGACATAGCAAGATTGGCTTGGCGGCCACGCTACGCCGCGAGTCGTGTGAACTGCGCTCTCGATAGCAGCCGCTTGAAGTCGCCGTCGAACGTGACCAAATGCTCGCCTTGATGGATGACCGCAGCAGCCAGCCACGCATCCGGTATGTCGTTCGCACCGAGTGCCTTGTCAGCGCACAGCTTGCGGAGCGCAGTCCACTCGGCGCCGAGTGCGGATTGCTCGACACCCGGTGCGGCCAACAGCACGTCCACGAAGCGCAAGGCTTCGGTCGTCGGCGTCGGGTTCACGAATATCTTCGGATGCGTCACAAGCCGCAGAAAGCTCGCGATCACCATCGGCTGCAGCTTCAGTGGCTTTCCTTGAGTTGCGCTGGCGACGGCTGCTTCCAACCAGCTGCGGGCCACTGCATGGTGCGGATGATCGCTACGCGATGCAGCGACCAGCACGTTAACGTCAGGCGTCACTGTCGGCGGCGTCCAACATTGCCTTGTTGCTCAATCCGTCGAGCCCTGAGGCCAGGCCGCCCTTTCCTCGGTAGACGGGAAGGCGCACGGATTTCTTTTGAGGCGGGCATGAGCGCAGGCGCAGTTGGAGCCCTTCTTCAATCAGGCGCGTCAGACTCGTACGCTGCTGCACCGCCAGCGCCTTGGCTTCAGTCAGCAATGTGTCGTTGAGGTTGAGCGTGGTCTTCATGGGCTGGCGAGTCGCAGGACGCGAGTACAGATTTCTGTATTGTAGTGCCGACCCTGGACGATGCCAAGGTCCTTGCCAAAACTGCCCCAGCAAGGGCACCGCCAAAGCCAGCGAAGGCGAAGCCCGCACGAAAGCCGCCGGCGCATGCACGCGCGTCCTGAGCTCGCCCTGGGACAGAGCGCGCGCCCATCACGCTGTTTCCATGGAGACAGTCGCCGGCATCGAGGAACCGCGGCGACTACTACCTACTCAGTACCGGGCGCCACGTCCGCCCCTACTCCACCGTCACACTCTTCGCCAGATTCCGCGGCTTGTCGACATCGGTCCCGCGCGCGCAGGCCGTGTGATAGGCCAGCAGCTGCAGCGGCACCACGTGCAGCATCGGTGACAGCGCGCCGTAGTGCTCGGGCATGCGGATCACGTGCAGGTCTTCGCCGCTCTCGATGTGCGTGTCGCCGTCGGCCAGCACGTAGAGCACGCCGCCGCGCGCGCGCACTTCCTGCAGGTTGCTCTTGAGTTTTTCCAGCAGCGCATCGTTGGGCGCCACGGCCACCACCGGCATCTCGCTGGTGACCAGCGCGAGCGGGCCGTGCTTGAGCTCGCCGGCGGCATAGGCCTCGGCGTGGATGTAGGTCACTTCCTTGAGCTTGAGCGCGCCTTCGAGCGCGATCGGATAGTGCAGCCCGCGGCCGAGGAAGAGCGCGTTCTCCTTGCGCGCAAAGTCTTCGGCCCAGCTGATGATCTGCGGCTCCAGCGCCAGCACCGACTGCAGCGCCACCGGCATGTGCCGCATCTCCTTCAGGTAGCACGCTTCCTCCGCTTCGCTCAAACGACCCTTGGCTTGCGCCAGTGCGAGCGTGAGCAGGAAGAGCCCCGCCAGTTGCGTCGTGAAGGCCTTGGTCGAAGCCACGCCGATCTCGACGCCGGCGCGCGTGATGTAGGCCAGCTTGCATTCGCGCACCATCGCGCTGGTCGCGACGTTGCAGATGGTCAGGGTCTGCTCCATGCCCAGTGAGCGCGCGTGCTTCAGTGCCGCCAGCGTGTCGGCGGTTTCGCCCGACTGGCTGATGGTGACGACCAGCGTCTTCGGGTCCGGTACGGAATCGCGGTAGCGGTACTCGCTCGCGATTTCGACCTGGGTCGGGATCTTCGCGATGCTTTCGAGCCAGTACTTGGCGACGCAACCGCTGTAGTAGCTGGTGCCGCAAGCCAGGATCAACAGCTTGTCGATGTCCTGGAATACGCGCCAGGCAGCGGCGCCCGGCGCGCCATCGCTGCCGGCGCCGTCGAAGAGTTCGGGCACGATGCCCTCGATGCCTTCGAGCGTGTCCGAAATTGCGCGCGGCTGCTCGAAGATTTCCTTCTGCATGTAGTGGCGGTACGGGCCCAGCTCCGCGGCGCCGCTGTGCGCGAGCACGGTGCGCACCGGCCGCGTGACCGGCTTGTGGGCACGGTCGACGATCCAGTACTTGCCCGGCTGGATGTCGACCACATCGCCCTCCTCGAGATAGACGATCTGGTCGGTTACGCCGGCCAGCGCCATCGCGTCACTGGCGAGGAAGTTCTCGCCGTCTTCCTTGCCGGCGCCGAGGATCAGCGGCGAACCGGCGCGCGCGCCGACCACGCGATGCGGCTCGTCGCGGCAGATCGCCGCGATCGCATAGGCGCCCTGCAGTTGCCGCACGCTGGTCTTGACGGCCTCGAACAGATCGCCGTCGTAGTGGCTGTCGATCAGGTGCGCGATGACCTCGGTGTCGGTCTGGCTTGCGAACACATAGCCCTTGGCCTGCAGGGCCGCGCGCAGCGCCTCGTGGTTCTCGATGATGCCGTTGTGCACCAGCGCCACGCGGCCGGGCCGCGCGGATTCCGCGTCGGCGCCGGGCCCATGGCTGAAATGCGGATGCGCGTTATGCACCACCGGCGCACCGTGCGTGGCCCAGCGCGTGTGGGCGATGCCGGTCGTGCCCTCGATATGGTCGTCGCGCACCTGGGCCAGCAGGTCGGCCACGCGCGCCGTGGTGCGGGCGCGCTGCAGGCCCTTCGCATGCACGGCCACGCCGCAGGAGTCGTAGCCGCGGTATTCAAGGCGCTGCAAGCCTTGCACGAGGACGGGAACGATGTTGCGAGCAGAAACGGCGCCGACGATGCCACACATGGAGAAGCTCCTACGGAATTGAAGTCGGGTGGGATCGTAGGCGTCTTGTCGCGAAACTTGAGATCAATATTCAATTGAATTTGACTGAATATTTCACCACCATTCACGGACAAACTATTATTTCATTATTATCGTCAATGTGAAATCAATCGACATAGATCAAATCGACCTGCAGCTTCTGGATGCCCTGCAGCAGGATGCCTCCCAAAGCAACCAGTCGCTGGCCGAGCGCTTCAACATCTCCGCCCCCACCTGCCTCCGGCGCGTGCGGCGGCTGCGCGAGGCTGGCTGGATCGAGCGCGAGGTCGCGATCCTCAGCACAGAGCGCGTCGGCGCACTGCTCACCGCCGTGATCGAGGTCTCGCTGGATCGCCAGGACGCCGCTGCCCTCGACGCGTTCGAAGCACGCGTGACGCCGGACGATGCCGTGCAGCAGTGCTACCGGGTTTCGCCGGGGCCGGATTTCGTGTTGATTGCCACCGTGCGCGACATGCCCGGCTACCAAGCGCTCGCGCAGCGCCTCTTCACCATCGATGCCAATGTGCGCAACGTGAAGGCCTTCTTCAGCTTGAAGCGGGCGAAATTCACTTCGCGCGTGCCTCTGCCGATCAGTCCTTCGGCGGCTTCGTCGGGCGCTGCCAGTTCGCGAAGCTGACCTGCCGCGCGCGCGCCACCGTCAAGGCGCCCGGCTCGGTGCTCTTGGTCACGGTCGAGCCGCCGCCCACCGTGCCGCCGGCGCCGATCGTGACCGGCGCCACCAGCACGCAGTTGCTCCCCACGTGCACGTCGTCGCCGATCACCGTGCGGTGCTTGTTGGCGCCGTCGTAGTTGGCCGTGATGCTGCCGGCACCGTAGTTGACGCGCGCGCCGACCGTGGCGTCGCCCAGGTAGGCCAGGTGGTTGGCCTTGGCACCGGCAGCCAGGGTCGAGTTCTTCACTTCGACGAAGTTGCCAATGTGCACTTCGGCGCCCAGGCGGGCCCCGGGCCGCAGCCGCGCGAAGGGGCCGATGCGCGAACCCTCGCCGACCGTCACGCCGGCCTTCTCGCCGTCGATGTGGGTGAAGGGATGGATCACCGCGCCGGTCTCGATGCGCGCGTTGGCGATCACGCAATTGGCACCCACGCGCACGCCCGCCCCCAGCGACACCGCGCCTTCGAAGACGCAGTTGACGTCGATCTCCACATCCGATTCGCAAGCCAGGGTGCCGCGCAGGTCGAAGCGCGCCGGGTCCGCGAGCCGCACGCCCTGCGCCATCAGCGCATCGGCCTGGCGAAGCTGATAGGCCCGCTCGAGCGCGGCAAGCTGCGCCGGGCTGTTGACACCGGCCACCTGCAACGCGTCGTCGGTACGGTGCGCGACCACGGGCACGCCATCGATGGTGGCGAAGCCGACCACGTCGGTCAGGTAGTACTCCCCCTGCGCGTTCTTGTTGTCCAGGCGTGCGAGCCAGGTCTTCAGCAGCTGGGCCGGCACCGCCATCACGCCGCTGTAGATCTCGCGGATCGCGCGCTGCGCCTCGTTCGCGTCCTTCTCTTCGACGATCGCCAGGACTTCGCCGTCGCCGTCCTGGGCCGCAGGGGCCCGCACGATGCGGCCGTAGCCGGTCGGATCGTCGACCCGGATCGTGAGCAGCGCGAGCCGGCGCCCGCCGCTTTGCGCCACCAGCGCGCGCAGGGTGGCCTCGCCGATCAGCGGCACGTCGCCCGACAGCACCACCACCGTGCCGTCGTCGGGCAGGAGCGGTGCGGCCTGCTGCATCGCGTGGCCGGTGCCGAGCTGCGGCACCTGGCGCGCGAACAGGGGCACCCTGCCGCTCGCGCCGCTTTCTAGCGCGGCTTCGACATCGGTCGCGCCATGCCCCGTCACGACCACCACGTGGCGCGCGCCGATGCGCTGGGCGGTGTCGACCACGTGCGAGACGAGTGCGCGCCCGCCCAATCGATGCAACACTTTGGGCAAGCTGCTCTTCATGCGCGTGCCCTTTCCGGCCGCCATGATGACGACGTCGACCGGTTCCTGGTTGTCCTGCGGAGTCTTGTTCATGCCTCTTTCCCGAATGCGGATGCGTTGCGCAAAGCTGGCGCGAATTATCGGCGTGCTGCTCGTCGCCTCCGCGCTGGCCGCCTGCAGCGCGATCAAGCTGGCCTACAACAACCTGCCCGCATTCAGCTACTGGTGGCTCGACGGCTACCTCGACTTCGACGGCGCGCAGTCGCCGCGCGTGCGCGACGAGCTCGTGCAGCTCCTGGCCTGGCATCGCCAAAACGAGTTGCCGAAGATCGTCGCGCTGCTGCAGAAGGCCCAGGCCCTCGCGCCCGGCGATTTCACGCCGGCGCAGGCCTGCGAGATGGGCGATGAGGTCCGAGCGCGCATGGTGGCAGTGGCGGAGCATGCCGAGCCCGCCGGCGCCGATCTCGCCCTGCGCCTGGGCGACGCGCAGTTGCAGCAGCTCGAGCGCAAGTACGCCAAGATCAATGCCGACTACGGCAAGGACTGGCTCGAACGCAGCCCCGCCCGCTGGCAGGAGAAGCGCTACGAGCTGCTTCTGGATCGCAACGAGGACTTCTATGGCCGGCTCGATCCGTCCCAGCGCGAGCTGCTGAGGCAGCAGGTGGCGCAGTCGGCGTTCGATCCGCGCTTCATCGACAGCCAGCGCAGGAAGCGCCAGCAGGAGACGCTTGCCCTGTTGCGCCGCTTCCAGGCCGAGAAGACGCCGCCGGCCGAAGCGCGCGCAGCCATCCATGCCTACGTGCAGCGCATCGCCGACCCACCGCCCGGGCCGGCTCGCGACCGGCAACGGGCGCTGCTGCAGGAGGGCTGCCGCAACATGGCGGCGCTGCACGAGCGCACCAGCGCGTCCCAGCGCGAGCAGGCGGCACGGCGGCTCAAGGCCTACGAACGCGACCTGGTCGAGCTGATGGCCGCGCCGTGATGTCTTGCCGCATCGACCTATAGAACATTTGTTTACACTCGAGCGCGATCAACTGCGACCCTCCATGAACATCACGCTCTGCACGCTTTTCGAACGGAACTACCACTTCGGCGTCGCGGCGCTGGCGAATTCGCTGATCGCCGCGGGCTACACCGGCGAGCTGTGGGTCGGCTACCGCGGTGCCCTGCCAGGCTGGATCGTCGATTCGCCGGCCTTCGACCGCGCCACCGGCCGCCTGCAGGCGGCGCCCGGGCTGGTGCTGTGCATGCTGGAGCTCGACACCCCGCTGCACTTCACCTACTACAAGCCGACCTTCATCCGCGAGATGCTGGAGAAGCATGCGCCGCAATCGGATGTCGTGGCCTACATCGATCCGGACATCGTCGTGAAGTGCGACTGGCCCGCGCTGACCGGCTGGTTCACCGAAGACGGGATCTCGCTGGCCGAAGACGTCAACTGGTGCTTCCCTGCGCGGCATCCCAAGCGGCTGCTGTGGGCGCGCTTCTTCGAACCGCACGGCGCCACGCCGCGGCGCGGGCTCGACCGCTACTACAACGCGGGCTTCATCGCGGTCTCGCGCGCGCATCTCGAGTTCCTGGACCTGTGGCGCCGCCTGTGCGACCTGGTGGTGGCCTACAACGAGCATGCCAAGGAGCTCAAGGCCGGCGGTTCCGCCGCCCTGTTCCATTCGACCGACCAGGACGCGCTGAACTTCGCCCTCACCGTCTGCGAGGCGCCGCTGAACACGGCCGGGCCGGAAGCCATGGATTTCGCGCCCGGCGGCTACTACCTTTCGCACGCGGTCGGCTCGGTCAAGCCCTGGCACGGCGGCCACATCCGCCAGGCCCTGCGCGGCATGCCGCCCTCGGCCGCGAGCAAGTGGTACTACCGCTTCGCCAACGCGCCGATCAAGGCGTATTCGGACGGCGAGCTCGCCAAGCGCCAGCTCTCGCTGAAGATCGCCGCCGCCATCGGCCGGGTCTACAAGCGCGCCTGAGCCTCGTCGACGGCGTCCTTGCGCCACTCCAGCCAGCGAACGGCCAGGAGGAAGTACTGGTAGCCGAAATTGGCCAGGCTGGTGGCAATGCCGAAGCCGAGCACCGAGCGCAGATCGCTCACGCCCACCAGCCGCAGATAGAGGATCTGGGTGATCAGCGTCACCGCGATGCTGTAGGTCTGGCCCGCGGTCGCGCCGCGGACCGACAGGGTGCGGAAGGCAAAACCCGAGGCGTTCATCAGGATCGAGGCCAGGAACACCATCCACACCAGCGGCGTCATGCTGGCGTACTGCTTGCCCAGGAGCAGGATCCAGTACTGCGGGAAGAAGAAGGAAGTCAGCAGGACCAGGGCGCCCATGGCGAAATAGGCCACATGGGCCTGTGCCACGATCGCGCCGAGGCGCGCGCCCACCGGCGCCCGCGCGATGGCCGGGAACAGCAGGGTGTTGGTCACCCGGTCGACCACGATCAGCACCATGGCCAAGCGGCCGAAGGCGCCGACCTCGGCCATCATGCTGGCGGTGCCGAACAAGGACACCAGGAACACGGTGATCACGCCCTGCACCTGGTAGAAGATGGCCGGCAGCACCAGCGGCTTCGCGATCCGCAGCACCTGGGCGTCCACCTTCTTCGTGTCGGCCGCATCGAGATGGGCATCCGGCAACTGCTGTGTCCTGAAGGCCTTGCGGTACAGCATCACGCTGACGAAGCTCGCCGCGGCGGTCGCCGCCACGATGCCGGTCACCGACCAGGACGTCGCGGGCAGCAGGAGCACCACGCCGACGAAAGCGATGCGCACGCAATGGGACGAGAAGGCGATCCGGTTCAGGATCGGGATCTGGCCAAGGATCAGCAGCACCGTGTTGGCGTAGTGCTCCCTGAGCGCCAGCAGGACGACGGCGACCATGAGCAGCGACGCTGTGAGATAGGCCCACCCGGCCCACGCATGCTGCTGCGAGGTGTAGAACCAGTAGGGCCCGATCACGGCCAGGCCCAGCGCCAGCAACAGCCAGCGCTTGCGGAACACCTGGTGGCAGACGCCCACGACCCACGGCACTTCGCCCGCGCGCTGGCCGACGATGGGCAGGGTGCAATGGGCGAGCCCGAGGTCGGTGATGCCCAGGATCAGCGTCATGCACGCGACCAGGAAGGTGTAGGCCGCGTACTGGTCCTTCGGCATCACGTTGACGATGAGCAGGCCGGCAATGCCGCCGATGGCCACCCCGAAAGTTTCGACGCCGCCAACCATGGCGACCTGGCGCAGACGGGACAGGAGTTTCACAGAGGCAGCGCAGTCAGGGGGTTGGCCGGCGGCTGCCGGGTCGGGGCTCGTGCCCGGGATTTCCGGGCGGGGCCTCTACGATACGCGATGGCCGTGACCAAGGCCTGTTAACAGGCCCTAGATCAGCGGCGTGGGCCGCAGCGGCCGCTCGAAATAGTCGCCCAGCGTCTCGAGCACTTGCGGCTCGAGGATGCGCAGCCATCCGCTGTCGAGCTTGTAGAGCCCGAGTTGCTGCAGCCGCCGCAAAGTCTTGTTGGTGTGCACCAGCGACAGGCCCAATGCATCGGCGATGTGCTGCTGGTTGAACGGAAACACGACCCAGCCCTCGCGGGCCATGTCGACGCGTTCGGCGCGGCGGTAGAGATGCATCAGCAGCATCGCGACCCGCTCGGCCGCGTTGCGCCGGCCGGCGGTCACGAGGTTGTCGTCCACCATCTTTTCCTCGCGCGCCGCCAGCCACGTGATGTCGTAGCCCAGCTTGGGCTGGCTGTGAAACAGGTCCCAGAGCTGGTCGCGCGCAAAGACGCACAGCGTGACCGCGGTCACCGCCTCGACGCCGTGCGTGTGACTCTCGGCAAACTCGTCCTGCAGCCCGATGAAGTCGCCCGGCAGCAGGAAGCTCAGGATCTGCCGCCGGCCGTCGCTGAGCGTCTTGAAGCGAAAGGCCCAACCGGAATAGAGCGTGAACAGCTGCGCGCTGGGTCGGTCTTCCTCGACCACGGGCCGGCCGGCATCGACGACGCGCGTGCCCGTGCGGAAGGACTGGATGGCATGCAGTTCCTCGGGTGATACGGGCAGGAAAGCGGGGTTCCGGCGCAGACCGCACTCCTCGCACGGATGGGCGCAGCGCGGCGGATGGACAGGGGCCGGATAGTCCTCGAATTTCACCGACCCACTATAGGCCTTGCGCCTATGTCTTTTCACATTTCGCGCGCTGTTCGGCGCACCTACACTGCGCTCGCTTCCAACCCGCGACCGAATGACCGAACTCCACGAGATCCTCTATTGCAGCCTGCTGGCACCCGGCCAACCCACCGAAGTCGTGGGCCAAATCGTGACTCGGGCGCGAGCCCGCAACGCAACGGAGGGAATCACGGGACTGCTGGTGTTCGACGGCATGCGCTTCTGCCAGCATTTCGAAGGCCCGCGAAAGCAGGTGCTGGGCCTGCTGAACCGCCTGGAGGCCGACCCGCGGCACATCGAGATGCGCGTGGTCTATGAAGGCGGACTCTCGAAACGCCGCTACCAGCGCTTCGAGATGGGCCTGGCCCAGACCGAGGACGATGAGGAAGGCGAAGACCTCGCCATCCTTCAGCAACTCGACGGGGCCGAGGCGCTGGAGCGCTTTCTGGCGCTGCGCCCCCGCCTCGACATTGCTGGATAGCCGGCAAACCCCGACGGGCTAGGCCGTCGCGACATCCCAGCTGTAAGTGGCGCCGTGACTGTCCCAGGGCTCCATCACGATGCGCTCGCCGGCGGCGACGGCCAGCGTTTCGCCCGGTGCGAGCACCAGGTCTTCGCTGCCCCAGACATCGGTGGCATCGCGCGTGACCCACACTCGGCCTTGCCGGATGCGCAGGATGCTCGCGCTGGAGGCTCTGAGACTGGTCGCCGCGCCCGCGGACAGCTGCCATGCACCCCGGCGCACGGCCGGCGGTACGGCAGCCGGACGTGCCAGGGCCGGGGACGGGAACGTAGAGGTGGTGGTGCAAGCGGCGGACATGTGAGACTCCTGTAGAGGGTTTTCTCCGAAACGCAATTGCGCGCTTCGGGAATGAATGATCGGCGCTTCCCCGTTGGCGGTCCAATGAAAACGCGGTAGCCTACTGATTCCGATTTCGCATCAATCCAGCCCCACCCCATGCAGCATTCCCAGACCCATCTGCGCTCCCGCCCGATCTCGGCCGGTCACCTGCGCGCCTTCGAGGCCGTGGCGCGGCACCTGAACTTCCGCGCCGCGGCGGAAGAAATGGCGCTGACCCAGTCGGCCGTGAGCCGGCAGATCCAGTCGCTGGAAGAAGAGGTGGGCGTGAGCCTGTTCCTGCGCCATACGCGCGCGGTCGAGCTCACGAGCGCCGGCGCCCAGTTGCTGCTGGCGGTGCAGCAGTCGCTGCCGCGCATCGACGGCGCGGTGCGCCAGATCCGGCAGAGCGCGGGCCGCAAGAGCGTGTCGCTCACGACCTTTGCCTCCTTCGCCTCGATGTGGCTGATCCCGCGGCTCGAGGCCTTCCAGCGCGACAACCCCGAGATCGACATCCGCATCGACGCCACCGACACGGCGCTGGACATGGACCTCGCGGACATCGACATCGCGCTGCGCTACGGCCCCGGCGAGAGCATGCCGGCCGGCGCGGTGCGGCTCTTCGGCGAAACGCTGACGCCGGTGGCGAGCCCCTGGCTGATCAAGAGCAACCCCGCGATCAAGGCGCCGGCCGACATCGCGCGTTTCGCGCTGATCGAGGCCGGCGATGCGCACCGCACGCACCTCGAATGGCTCACCTGGCGCCGCTGGTTCGAAGTCAACGACCTGCATCGGGCGCAGCCCAAGCGCTGGCTCTATTTCAACTACGCCTACCAGATGGTGCAGGCCGCGCTCACCGGCCAGGGCCTGGTGCTGGCACGCAGCTCACTGATCGCCGAGAGCCTGGCCAACGGCGACCTGGTCGAGGTGCTGCCGCAGCACCGCATGGATTCACCGATGGCCTACTGGCTGATCGTCGGTCCGCGCAACGCGCAGCGGCCCGAGATCAGGGACTTCTGCGACTGGCTGCAGTCGCAGGCCGCGGTCACGCGCGAGACCATCGGCGAAGTGCCGGACCCCGACACCGTCGATCAGCTGGACTGAATCAGCCCGCCGGCCAGACTACGCCGTTGTCGTTGAGGATGGCGTCGAGCGGCAGATCGTGCGCCTCAGGCTCGAACTCCTCGATGTAGCCGTTCGTGAAGCCGAGCCCCACGGTGAAAGGCCGCGGCTCCAGCGCCGCCAGCGTGCGGTCGTAGAAGCCGCCGCCGTAGCCCAGGCGGTAGCCGCCGGCGCTGTAGCCCAGACAGGGCACGAACAGCAGCGTGGGCACGATCAGCTCGGTGTCCTTCGGCTTCGGAATGTTGAAGGCGTCGTTCTCCATCGGGCAGCCCGGATACCACGCGCGAAAGGTCAGGATCTTGTGGACGCGGTCGACCACCGGCAGGCCGATGCGCCGGCGGTGCGGCTCGTCCAGCAATTCCCCGTCTTCCTTCCAGCGGTGCAGCGCGGGCAAGGGATCGAACTCGCCCTTGATCGGCCAGTAGGCGCCGATCACGGTGTCGGGCCGGCCGACCAGCCAGATCCGCATCACGCGCTGCAGCAGGTCGGCGCGCGCGAGGCGGTCGGGCATGGCGAGGCGCTGCTCCATCAGCGCTTTTCGCAGCTGTTGCTTGAGAAAGTTGGCAGTTGCCGAGGTGTCGGCACCCTTTGACTTGTCCATAATCGCCCGATGCAGTTTGCAAGCATTTTGGCACCCGCGCCCCGCCGGCCCCGCGCGCCCTTCTCCACCCTCGTTCTTTCGCTCGTCCTCGCCACCGCGGCACTGCTGCAGCCGGCCTGCGCGCAAAACCGCGACGACGACGTGCTGGTGCAAATGAAGCAGGCCTTCCAGCGCGGCGACAAGGCGCGTCTCGCGGCCCTGCTGCCGCAGGCAAGAGGCCACGCGCTGGAACCCTGGGCCGCCTACTGGGAGCTCAAGGCGCGCCTTCAGGAAGCGAGCGCCTCCGAGGTGCAGGACTTCTTCTCGCGCTACGCCGGCACCTACCAGGAAGACCGCCTGCGCAACGACTGGCTGATGCTGCTCGGCCAGCGCCGCGACTGGGACGGCTTCGCCACGCTGCACCCGGCCTACCGCATGAACGACGATGCCCAGGTGCGCTGCTACGCCATCCTTGTCGAAACGCTGCGCGGCGGCAACGCCACCAAGGCGCAGGCCGACGAAGTCCGCCGCAACTGGCTGGGCCAGCGCGAGCTCGACGACGGCTGCCTGACCGCGGCCGACCGCATGATCGCGGCCGGCCAGATGTCGCCCAACGACGCATGGAAAAAGGCGCGCCTTTCCATCGAGGCCAACCGGCCGCAGGCGGCCCGCGCCGCGATCCTCCTTGCCGCGCCCGATGCCGTCGCGCAGTTCGACGAGCTGAATGCCAGCATGGCCAAGTTCCTGACCGGCCGCGCCTTCGTCGCCACCAAGGCGCGCAAGGAGCTGGTGGTGCTCGCGCTGATCAAGATGACCATCGCCGACCCGGACATGGCGGCCTCCCAGCTCGAGAGCAAGTGGGGCCCGATGCTGACGTCGGAGGAGCGCAACTGGCTCTGGGGCGCGATCGGCCGCCAGTACGCCGTCAAGCTCTCGCCGGCGGCGGGCGGCGCCTTCGCGAACGTCACGAAGAACGGCGACCTCTCCGACGACATGCTGGCCTGGAAGACGCGCGCCGCGCTGCGCAGCGGCCACTGGAAGAACGTGCAGGCCGCGATCGATGCCATGAGCGAATCGACGCAGCAGGATCCGACCTGGATCTACTGGAAGGCGCGCGCCCTCCACGCCCAGGGCGGTGACGAGCGCCGCGCCCAGGCGCGCGCGCTGTTCGAAAGCATTGCCGGCACGCGCGGCTTCTACGAACTGCTGGCGCTCGAAGAGCTGGGCGAGCGCGCCACCGTGCCGACCCGCCCGGCGCCGCTCACGGCCGAAGAAAAGGACGCGGCACGCAACAACCCGGCGCTCAACCGCGCTCTCAACGCGATCGCGATCGGCCTGCGCCCCGAGGGCACGCGCGAGTGGAACTACGCCACCAACCTGCACGACAAGGGCGGCATGGGCGACCGCGAACTGCTGGCCGCGGCCGACCTCGCCTGCCGGCGCGAAGTGTGGGACCGCTGCATCAACACCAGCGAGCGCACCAAGGGCATGATCGATGTCGAGCAGCGCTACCCGATGCCCTTTCGCGACACCGTGGTGCGCAAGAGCGAGGAGATCGGCCTCGACCCGGCCTACGTCTACGGCCTGATCCGGCAGGAAAGCCGCTTCATCATGGACGCGCGCTCGGGCGTCGGCGCCTCGGGCCTGATGCAGGTGATGCCCGCCACTGCGCGCTGGACTGCCAACAAGATCGGCCTCGCGGGCTTCACGCCCGGCCAGATCAACGACCGCGACACCAACATCACCATCGGCACCAACTACCTCAAGCTCGCGCTCGACGACTTCGACGGCTCGATGGCGCTGGCCGCCGCGGCCTACAACGCCGGCCCGGGCCGGCCGCGCAACTGGCGCAACGGGCCGGTGATGGAAGCGGCCATCTGGGCCGAGAACGTGCCCTTCAACGAGACCCGCGACTACGTCAAGAAGGTGCTCGCCAACGCCACCAACTACGCGGCCCTGATCACCGGCCGGCCGCAATCGATCAAGGACCGCCTCGGCAACGTGGGCCCGCGCGACGCCGCCGAGCCCGAGCCCAACAAGGACCTGCCCTGATGGCCTGGTGGGACGAAGCCGCGAGCACCATCGCGGCCGAGTTCTCGGACGTCGGCGACGTCGCCCAGTTCACGCGCATCCTGGTGCGCCTCTTTCTCGCGGCGGTGCTGGGCTTCGCGCTCGGTTTCGAGCGCGAACAGCACGGCAAGGCCGCCGGGGTGCGCACCCACATGCTGGTGGCGATCGGCTCCGCGCTCTTCGTGCTCGTGCCTCAGCAGACCGGCATCGTGCCGGCCGACATGAGCCGCGTGATCCAGGGTCTGGTGGCGGGCGTGGGTTTTCTCTGCGCCGGGACCATTCTCAAGCAGGGCCGGGACGAACGGCACGTGGAGGGCCTCACCACCGCGGCCGGCCTCTGGATGACGGCCGCCATCGGCATGGCCAGCGGACTCGGACGCGAGGTGACCGCGATACTCAGCGCCCTGCTGGCGCTGGCCGTGCTTGCGCTGGTGCCGCGACTGGTGGAGCTGATCGAGCGGATGATCGGCCCGCCTCCCGGCGGCGGTGCGAACGGGAAACCCCGCGTGATCGCCTCGCCCGACGACGAAACCAGGCGCTGAGCATCAATGGCGCACGCCTTCGGCATCAATCGCGCGCTGCCCAGCCGCTAGCATCGAGGGCTTTGCAGCAACCTGGAGGACCGCGATGCCCAAGCTCTACATCGGCAACAAGAACTACTCGTCCTGGTCGATGCGGCCCTGGGTGCTCATGAAGCAGGCCGGCATCGCGTTCGAGGAAGTCATGGTGCCCTTCGACGACTTCGATGCCGACTCGCACTTCAAGAAGACCATCCACGCGATCAACCCGACCGGCCGCGTGCCAGTGCTCGTGGACGGCGCCACCATCGTCTACGACACGCTGGCGATCTGCGAATACCTCGCCGAGAGCCATCCCGACAAGGCCCTCTGGCCGCGCGACATGGCCCAGCGCGCGCATGCGCGCAGCATCTGCGCCGAGATGCACGCAGGTTTCGGCGCACTGCGCACCCACTGCGGAATGAACATCGAGGCGGACCTGCGTGAGCAGGGCCGGATCATCCTGCGCGACAAGCCGGAGGTGGGTGTCGACCTCGCGCGCATCGTGCAGATGTGGAGCGGCCTCCTGGAAACCCATGGCGGGCCGATGCTGTTCGGCGAGTTCGGCATCGCGGATGCGTACTTCGCGCCGGTCGGCGTGCGCATCAGGACCTTCGGCCTGCCGGTGCCTGCCGCGATCACAGCCTATATCGAGCGCGTACAGCAGCTTCCCGGCGTGAAGGCCTGGATCGATGAGGCGCTGGTCGAGAAGCGCTTCGTCGTCATCGACGAACCCTACCGAATCGAGCGCTGAGCGAGATCCGGCATGAGGGGCCAGCACCTAAACTGCGTCCCATGCAAACCTATCTCGTCGGCGGCGCGATCCGCGATGCGCTGCTGGGTCGGCCCGGCAGCGATCGCGACTGGGTCGTGGTCGGCGCCACGCCCGAAGAGATGGTGGCCAAGGGCTTTCTGCCGGTGGGCCGCGACTTCCCGGTGTTCCTGCACCCCAAGACGCGCGAGGAATACGCGCTGGCGCGCACCGAACGCAAGAGCGCGCCCGGCTATCGCGGCTTCACCATCCATGCCGCGCCCGACGTCACGCTCGAGCAGGACCTGGCCCGGCGCGACCTGACGGTCAACGCGATCGCGCTGCCGGCAAACAAGGCCGCCAGCGCCATCGACACAGCGCACCTGATCGACCCCTTCCACGGCCGGCACGACCTTGCGCAGAAGCTGCTGCGCCACGTGACCGATGCCTTCCGCGAGGACCCGGTGCGCATCCTGCGCGTCGCACGCTTCGCGGCCCGCTTCACCGACTTCGAGGTCGCCCCCGAGACCATGGCGCTGATGCGCGAGATGGTCGCGGCCGGCGAAGTCGATGCGCTGGTGCCCGAGCGCGTCTGGCAGGAGCTCGCGCGCGGGCTGATGGAAGCCAGGCCCTCGCGCATGTTCGAGCTGTTGCGCGATTGCGGGGCATTGGCCGTGCTGCTGCCCGAGCTCGACCGGCTGTGGGGCGTGCCGCAGCCCGAAGCCCATCACCCCGAGGTCGACACCGGCCTGCACCTCATGATGGTGCTCGACATGGCGGCGCGGCTCGAGGCGCCGCTGGCGGTGCGCTTCGCCTGCCTGGTGCACGACCTCGGCAAGGGCAGCACGCCGCCCGAGGTACTGCCGCGCCACATCGGCCACGAGCAGCGCGGCGCGGCGCTGCTGCAGGCTGTGTGCGAGCGCTGGCGCGTGCCGGTCGAGCTGCGCGAACTGGCCGAGGTGGTGGCGCGCGAGCACGGCAACATCCATCGCAGCGGCGAACTCAATGCGACGGCGCTGGTGCGGCTGCTCGAACGCTGCGATGCATTTCGCAAGCCGGAGCGCTTCGAACAGGCGCTGCTGGCCTGCGAATGCGACGCGCGCGGGCGGCTCGGGCTCGAGGACAGCGCCTACCCGCAGCGCGAGCGCCTGCTGGCGGCACTCGGCGCGGCGCAATCGGTCGAAACGGAGCCCATTGCACGCGACGCACAGCTGGCGGGTGCAGCGGGCCCGAAAATCGGCGAGGCAATCGCCCGTGAGCGGGTTGCCGCCGTTGCAGCTGCGCTTCCGCCGCGCGCCTAGAAGACCGATTTGCGGTCTTGGCCGACGCCCCCCACTGCCCGAGTCTGCTATGGTTTTCCCCTAAATGCAGACGCCCCCCCGCCTCACGCCAGACGCTGCCCTGTTCCTCGATTTCGACGGCACGCTCGTGGCCATTGCCGAGACGCCCGAAGCGATCGAGGTGCCGACCTCCCTGGTCGCTCTGCTCGACGACCTGCACGACCTGCTGGGCGGCGCGCTGGCGGTCGTGTCTGGCCGGCAGATCGACGTGCTCGACCGCTTCCTTGCACCGCTGCGCCTGCCGGCCGCCGGCGAGCACGGCGTGCAGCGCCGCGATGCCGAGGGCCGGATGCAGGAGCAGCGCGCACCCGACCTCAGGATGGTGCTGGACGTCGTCAACGAGCTCGCGCGCGTCTACGAAGGCCTGCTGGTGGAACGCAAGCATGCCGCGATCGCCCTGCACTACCGGCTCGCGCCCCAGCTCGAAGCCGTCTGCCGCGACGCGCTGCTGCGCGCGATCGACGGCCAGCCGCAGCTGGAGCTGCTGCACGGCAAGTTCGTGTTCGAGGTCAAGCCCGCGGGCATCAACAAGGGCGTCGCGATCGACGCCTTCCTGCGCGAAGCGCCCTTCGCCGGCCGCATGCCGGTCTTCGCCGGCGACGACACCACCGACGAAAGCGGCTTCGCCATCGTGCAGCCGCGCGGCGGCGTGGCGATCAAGGTCGGATCGGGCCCCAGCCTGGCGCTGCACCGGCTGGATTCCCCGCGCGCCGTGTTCGAATGGCTGGTCCAGGCACGCGATCTGCTCGCGGGACCGGAATCCGACACGGAAGGAAAACCTGCATGACGACGAATCTGAAAGAGGTCGCCGCGCCCGAAGACCGCGCCGGCGAGTCGATTGCCGGCGCCGCCGGCGCGAGCGACAAGGCAGCGCCGCATCCCGAGGTGCTGGACGCACCCGCTGCCCGCCGCGGCTTCGTTGCGCCGGCCAACCCCTCGCTGAAGCTGGGCGTGATCGGCAACTGCGCCTTCAGCGCGCTGGTCGACGAGCGCGGGCGCATCGTCTGGTGCTGCCTGCCGCGTTTCGACGGCGAGCCGGTGTTCAACGCGCTGCTGCATCCGGCCGAGGATGCGAGCGCATGGGCCATCGAAATCGAGGACTTCGCATCGGCCAAGCAGTGGTACGAGCCGAACACCGCCGTGCTGCGCACCCAGCTCTTCGACAGTGCGGGCCAGGGCCTCGAGATCACCGACCTGGCGCCGCGCTTTCACAGCCGCTCGCGTTATTTCAGGCCGCTCACAATCGTTCGCCGCGTCAGGCCGATCCAGGGCACACCGCGCATCCGCGTCTCGCTGGCCCCTCGCTTCCAGTGGGGCGCGACGGCGCCGACCATGACGCGCGGCAGCAACCACATCCGCTATGTGGGGCCCGACTTCGCGTTGCGTCTCAACACCGACGCCCCGGTCTCGCACGTGCTCTCGCGCCAGCCCTTCGTGCTGTCGCGCGAGCACAACTTCGTGTTCGGCGCCGACGAGACGCTGACCGACGGCATCGCCGACACGGCGCGCCATTTCGAGCAGGAAACCATCGCCTACTGGCGCACCTGGAGCAAGCGGCTCGCGATCCCCTTCGAGTGGCAGGACGCGGTGATCCGCGCCGCGATCACGCTCAAGCTCTCGCTCTACGAGGACACCGGCGCCATCGTCGCCGCCATGACCACCAGCATTCCCGAGGCGCCGGGCAGCCAGCGCAATTGGGACTACCGCTTCTGCTGGCTGCGCGACGCCTTCTTCGTGGTGCGCGCGCTCAACAGCCTGTCCGAGGTCGGCACCATGGAGGACTACCTGCGCTGGCTCAGCAACGTCGTGATCGGCTCGCACGGCCAGCACATCCAGCCGCTCTACGGCATCGGCCTGGAGCGCGAACTGCCCGAGTCCTTCGTCGAAGGGCTGGCCGGCTACCGCGGCATGGGGCCGGTGCGCGTGGGCAACCAGGCGCAGGAGCACTTCCAGCACGACGTCTACGGCAACATCGTGCTCGGCGCCTCGCAGGCCTTCCACGACCACCGGCTGCTCAGCCGCGCCGGCGTGGCCGAGTTCCCCCACCTCGAAGCCGTGGGCGAGCAGGCCATCCGCGTCTACGGTACGCCCGATGCCGGCATGTGGGAGCTGCGCACGCGCGCGCGCGTGCACACCAGCTCGGCGCTGATGAGCTGGGCCGCCTGCGACCGGCTCGCGAAGGTGGCGCGCGCGCTCGGCCTGCCGGAGCGCGCGGCCTACTGGCACGGCCACTCCTCGCGCATGCACGAGGAGATCCTCACCAAGTCCTGGTGCGAGGAGCGCCAGGCCTTCGCCGAGAGCTTCGGCGGCCACGAGCTCGATGCGAGCATCCTGCTGATGGCCGAGGTCGGCCTGATCGATGCGCGCGACCCGCGCTTCATCTCGACCGTCGAGGCCATGGAGAAGTCGCTCTGCGACGGTCCCTACATGCGCCGCTACGAGGCGGCCGACGATTTCGGCAAGCCCGAGACGGCCTTCAACATCTGCACTTTCTGGCGCATCGACGCCCTGGCCAAGATCGGCCGCAAGGCCGAGGCGCGGCAGATCTTCGAGACCATGCTGGCGGCACGCAATCCACTGGGCCTGCTGTCGGAAGACACGCACCCGGTCACGGGCGAGATGTGGGGCAACTTCCCGCAGACCTATTCGATGGTCGGCATCATCAATGCGGCGGTGCGGCTGTCGGCTCCCTGGGATTCGTGCATTTGAAACCGGCCGCGATCACAAGGAGCCCATGAGCCGTCTCGTCGTCATTTCCAATCGCGTTGCCGATCCGCGCAAGCCCGCGGCCGGCGGGCTGGCCGTGGCGCTCGGCGAAAGCCTGCAGCTGACCGGCGGCCTGTGGTTCGGCTGGAGCGGCACCATTGTCGAGAACGGCCCGACCGGCGAAGGCGATATGCACCGGCAGCAGGCCGGCAAGGTCACGCTCGCCACCCTCGACCTCGGCCGCGAAGACCACGACAGCTACTACCTCGGCTACAGCAACGACGTGCTGTGGCCGGTGTTCCACGACCGGCTGGACCTGGCCAACTTCGAGGCCAGCTTCATCGGCGGCTACCGGCGTGTGAACCAGCTGTTCGCGCGCAAGCTGCTGCCGCTGCTGCAGGACGACGACATCATCTGGGTGCACGACTATCACCTGATCCCGCTCGCGGCCGAGCTGCGCGCGATGGGGTGCAGGCAGCGCATCGGCTTCTTCCTGCACATCCCGCTGCCGCCGCACATCATCATGGCGGCGGTCCCGCAGCACGAATGGCTCATGCGCTCGCTCTTCGCTTACGACCTGATCGGCTTCCAGGCCCAGCAGGACGTGCAGCATTTCGAGCAGTACGTGCGCAACGAGGCCAACGGCGCCTTCATGGGCAACAGCATCTACCGTGCGTACGGCCAGACCGTGCGCTGCGGCGCCTTCCCGATCGGCATCGACGTCGACGAGTTCGCCGCGCTCACGCATGCCAAGGAATCGCGCGACATGTACGAGACCATGAAGCGCGAGTACTCGAGCCGGCGCCTGCTGCTGGGCATCGACCGGCTCGACTATTCCAAGGGCATCCCGAACCGCGTGCGCTCCTTCCGCGAACTGCTGGCCAACTACCCCGAGAACCGCCGCAGCGCGACCCTGATCCAGATCGCCTCGCCCACGCGCGAGACGGTCGACGCCTACGCCGACATCCGGCGCGAGCTCGAATCGCTGTGCGGCGCCATCAACGGCGACTACGGCGAGCTCGACTGGATGCCGGTGCGCTACATCCACCGCATGGTGGCGCGCAAGCGCGTGCCGGGGCTGTGCCGTGCGGCCGCGGTCGGACTGGTGACGCCGCTGCGCGACGGCATGAACCTGGTGGCCAAGGAATACATCGCCGCGCAGGACCCGGCCGATCCGGGCGTGCTGGTGCTCTCGCGCTTCGCCGGTGCGGCCGAACAGTTGAAGGAAGCGCTGCTGGTGAACCCCTACGACACGCACGGCACCGCCGAGACCGTGCAACAGGCGCTGCAGATGCCGCTGGAAGAGCGCCGCGAACGCCACCAGAAGCTGCTGGCGCGCATCCGCGAGCAGGACGTGCACTGGTGGCGGCGCAGCTTTCTCGAGGCGCTGCGCGCGGCCGAGAGCGTGCGCTAGCTCGCGAAGAGCAACTGCACCAGCCGCGCGACGCGCGAACTCACGGCCGGCACCGCGGGCGCCACTTGCGGCACGCCCCTGAGGCGCACCGGCGTCAGCGCCGTGACCTCGATCCAGCCGCCGCGCCCGGCAAGGTAGGCCTCGCCTTCGTCGAAGCTGTTCTCCACGCTGAACACGGTGTCGCCGAACCAGGACGGCGGCGACACGATGCGCACGCGGCCTTCCATGACCAGCAGCGAGGCGCCCGCATCGACCGCCAAGCGCAGCGATTGGCCGGGCTCGAGCCGCGTGGTTTCGGAAAGATCGCTGGTCATGGCTGGCCTCTTTCGATGCAGAGTGGGGATGGCTGAATCGTAGGCAGCGGGCTGCCGCAAAAACAGGCACAGCCAAGGGCAATCGGAAGCGCAACAGTGGCGCTCCGAACCCATCTGTTATGGTCGTTTTCCCCCACATCTGCATCTGTTTTCCCTGCCCTCATTGCCGGAGCATCGAAGCCATGGACTCACCCCCGCTCTACCGGCAGCTGGCCACGCACTACCTCGACGCGATCCGCGCCGGCTCGCTCAAGCCCGGCGACAAGCTGCCCTCGCTGCGGCGCCTGATGCGCCAGCACGACATCAGCCTCTCGACCGCGCTGCAGCTGTGCCGCGCGATGGAGAGCGAAGGCTGGGTCGAGGCGCGCGAGCGCTCGGGCTACTTCGTGCGGCGCCCGCGGCGCCTGTCGATCGCGGCCATGGACGAGCCCGCGGCCGACCGGGCGCCCGACCCGGCGCAGTACGTCGGCATCCACGCCAAGGTGTCGGACTTCGTGGCGCGCCGCCGGCAGATCCCCGAGAAGCTCAACCTCTCCATCGCGCGCGGCGCGCCGGAGCTCTATCCGGCCGAGGCGCTGCGCAGCGCCATGACGCGCATGCTGCGCCAGCACCCCGGCATGCTGGCGGTCGCCGCGCCGCTGAAGGGCCATCGCCAGTTCCGCGAGGTGCTCGCCCAGCGCAGCCTGCGCGTGGGCATGACGATCTCGCCGGAGGACATCCTGGTGACCAACGGCTGCATCGAGGCGCTCAACCTCGCGCTGCGTGCCGTGGCGCAGCCGGGCGACACGGTGGCCGTGGAGTCGCCCACCTTCTACGGCCTGCTGCAGGTGCTCGAGAGCCTGGGCATGCGCGCGCTGGAGATCCCGACCAGCCCGCAGACCGGCATCTCGATCGAGGCGCTGGAACTCGCGATCCGCACCTACGACAACATCAAGGCCGTGGTGGTGGTGCCTCACCTGCAGAACCCGCTGGGCAGCGTGATGCCCGATGCCCACAAGGCGCGGCTCGCGCAGCTGTGCGAGCAGCACGCGATTCCCTTGATCGAGGACGACACCTACAGCGAGCTCATCGATGCGCAGATGCCGCCGCGCGCGCTCAAGTCCTGGGATGCCAGCGGCAACGTGATCCATTGCGCCTCGCTGCACAAGATCCTCGCGCCCGGCCTGCGGCTGGGCTGGATCGCGGCCGGGCGCTGGCAGGCGCGCGTGGAGATGCTCAAGTTCGCGCAGACGCGCAACAACGAGGGACTCTCGCAAGGCGCGGCCGGCCTGTTCATGGCCACCGGCGCCTACGATCGCCACCTGCGCCATCTGCGCAACTGCCTGAAGACGCAGCGCGAGCAGACCGCCGATGCGATCGCGGGCTACTTTCCTGCAGGGACCCGCATCAACCTGCCACCCGGCGGGCTGCAGCTGTGGGTCGAGCTGCCCGAGCGCCTCTCCTCGTCGCGGGTCTTCGATGCGGCGCTGGCCGAGCGGATCGTGGTGGCGCCCGGCACGCTGTTCTCGAACTCCTCGCGCTTCGACCACTACATGCGCATCAACTGCGGTTGGCCCTACGGCGAGACGGTCGATGCCGCCCTGCGCCGCCTGGGCCAGATCGTCGAGACGTTGAGCCGGGGCGCAGGGAAGGCACAGACGACTCGGCCATCGCCTGCACCCGCCTGGTCGCCTGAGGCGCGCCGGCTTCAGTCGAGCAGCGCCAGCGCCGCGTAATCACCCACCTTGTCGCCCAGCCCTGCGGGCACCAGCACTGCACCGCGCGTCAAAGCGACCAGCTTGCCGTCGACCTGCGCCTGCAGGCGCGGCAGCAGGAAATCGCGGTTGTTCCAGAACACGCTGCCGCCCAGGCTGATGCGCTGCAGATCGAGCGTGGCGACCAGGTTGTAGAGCATGCGGCCCATCACGCGGCACAGCGCATCGGTGGTGGCCAGCGCCTGCGGATCGCCCGCGGCCGCCGCGGCGAAGAGATCCGCGGCCGGATGCCCGAAGCGGCGCGCGATCGAGTTGCCGGCGGCCAGGCCCTCGACGTCGCCGACATTGCCGCAGCCGCACAGCGCGTTGCTGTCGTCGTCGACCACGAAACTGTGGCCCGCATGGCCCGCATTGCCGTTCTTGCCGTGCAGGATGCGGCCGTCGACGCACAGGCCGACGCCGACGCCGGTGCTCCAGGTGACGTAGGCGCAATGATCGGCGCCCTGCAGCGCGCCCCAGCGGCGCTCGGCCTCGAGCGCGGCCACCGCGTCGTTCTCGACCCGCACGTGGTCGAAGCGCCGCTTGAGCGGCGCCTCGACGATCGCCGTCATCCATTGGTTGGGCAGGCCGCGCGCCGGACCCGCGATGCCGCCGCAGATATTGGGCGTGGCGAGTTCGACCATGCCGTCGCGCAGCACGAAGGGACCGGCCGAGGACACGCCCACGCGGTCGATCGAATCGGCGGCGATGCCCTGCTCGGCGCAGATCTCGTCGATGAGCCGCAGGATCTGCAGCGCCACCGCATCGTTGTCGCCGGTCTTGGCGGTCGGTTCGCTGCGCCGGCCGATCAGCGGGGATGTGCTGTCGGCCGACAAGCTCACGGCCACCTTGGTGCCGCCGATATCGACACAAGCTCTCATCGAATCAAATCCACTTTGCGATCAAGGCTGCGATCGTGCTGAGCACCACCGTGCTTCCGATCGGCAGCTGCCATTCGCGCCCGAAGGCGCGGAACTCGAAGTCGCCGGGCAGGCGCCCGAAGCCGTAGCGCCGCAGCCACTCGGTGAGCCCGCTCATCAGGACCAGTGCAAGCACGACGACGATCAGCCAGCGAATCATGGGAAGAGTCTAGCTCTGCCAGCGACAGGCCGCCCGAACGCATGACGCAAAACTCCAAGACCGCGGGGCCGCGTCTGCAATCATCGAAGCTCTTTCCAATTCGAGGAGCACATCATGTTCGACCCCACCCCCCGCGCCGGGCTGGCCGGCCTGCTGTGCGTGCTGGCCGCCGGCATCGGCGGTTGCGATGCGCGGGGCGCCATTCATTCGGCAGCCCAGGCCACCGAGGCCTGGAGCGACCACGGCAAGGTCATCGTCTGGCAGGGCATGGAGGAGCCGCGCGAACGCACATCCGCCGCGCGGACCGAAGGCGCGGGTGGCCCTGTCAACGATCTGTGAGGAAGGCGCGGTGGCCGCAGCCGGCTTCTCAGGCCGCCAGCCGCAAGGCCGGCGGCATGACCGTGCGATGCGCGAACGCCGAACGCAGCGCGGCCGCAGCCCCGTCGCCGTCGCGCAGATGGCGCGGCGTCACGCCGGCGGTTTCGCCGAAAACGCGCGTCATGTGCGCCTGGTCCGCAAAGCCGTGTTCCGCGGCCACCTGCGCCAGCGGCATGCCGTCGGCGATCGCGCAGGCCGCGCGCTGGAAGCGCACCAGGCGCGCGTAGGTGCGCGGCGCCACGCCGAGACAACGCCGGAAATCGCGCTCGAGCTGGCGCCGGCTCACGCGGTGCCGGCGCGCCAGCTCGTCGATCGGCGTGTCGGCCGCGTCGAGCAGCGACATCGCCGCGGCGGCCGCGCGCTCGACCTGCCAGCCCAGCGGGCGGCGTTCGCCAAAGCGGGTTTCGAGCCAGCGTCCGAGGACCGCACCGCGCTCCTCGCCGGACGTCGCATCGATCAGCGCAATCAGGCCCAGCAAGGCCGGATGCCGCGAGGGCGGGATCGCCGCGTGGATGGCGTGAACTGACATCGAAAGAACTCCCGCGAGACAGTGAGGGGAGCATCGATTGTTCGGATCACGGCGCGGGTTGTCGTGAGGCGACTGTCCCGGTTCGAGCGCTGCGGGTGCGCCGGACGGGTGATCGGGCGGGACAAAGGTCCCGCGTCGACTGCTTGCTTCAGCGGCCGCCTGCCGCGCCCAGCACCGCGAGCGCCTCCCGGTGCAGCGCCGGCGTGGCCGCGGCGATCACGCGGCCGTCGGACTGCAGGCCCAGCGGCTGGCCCTGCCAGTCGGTGATCACGCCGCCGGCCGCCTCGATCAGCCCGGCGGGGCCCAGGTAGTCGTAGGGCTGCAGGCCGGTCTCGACCACCAGGTCGATGGTGCCGCCCGCGAGCTGCGCGTAGCCGTAGCAGTCGCCGCCGAAGCGGCGCATCGCGCAGCGGCGGCTCAGCGTGTCGAAGGCCTGCCAGTCGGCGGCATTGAAGATGTCGGGCGAGGTGGTGACGATGCGCGCCTCGGCAACAGCGCTGCAGCTGCTCGCGCGCACCGCCTGCCCATTGCGCTCGGCACCGAGGCTGTGCAGGCCGACCCAGCGTTCGCCGAGCACCGGCATGTCGATCATGCCGAGCTCGACGCGGCCGCCGCGCACCAGCGCGATCAGCGTGCCCCAGAGCGGCGAACCGGTGATGAAGCTGCGCGTGCCGTCGATCGGGTCCAGCACCCAGACGCTCGCGGCATCCACGCGCTCCAGGCCGTGCTCCTCGCCGAAGATGCCGTCGGCCGGGCGCTCCCGGCCGAGGATCTCGCGCATCGCGGTCTCGGCCGCGCGGTCGGCCTGGGTGACCGGACTCTCGTCGGCCTTGGCAATGATGTCGAGCGGCGTGCGGAACAGGCGCAGCGAATGCGCGGCCGCGGCGTCGGCCAGCGCGTTGGCGATGCGCAGATCGTCTTGCGAAGGGAGGTGGGAGCTCATGGCGCGAGAAGGCAAAAAAATAGATTAAACCTGACAGCAGGCTGCTTTGACGCCCCACGCCCAGCGCCGCTAGCATCGGCTGGACTTGCGTGACCCGCTCTTTGGAGTCCGATGCCAATGAACACACTTCGATTCCTGCAAGCCCTGCTGGCCGCGATGGCTTTTGGGCTGTGTGCGGCCAGCCCGACCCACGCCACCCCCTCGGCCTCCGAGCAGAGGGTGATCGAGACCCTGATCCAGCGAGTTGCCAGCCAAAAATCGATGAAGTTCATGCGCAATGGCGAGGAGCACGATGCCACGGAAGCGGCGCAGCACCTGCGCGCCAAGTACGACCACTTCAAGGACAAGATCGTGACCGCCGAGGATTTCATCCGGCTGTGCGGCACGCGCTCCGAAGTGACGAAGGTGCCCTACAAGGTCCGAACGGCGGACAAGCGCACGCGCAACTCGAGCGATTTCCTGAAGGACGAGCTTCGCCTGGTGAGACGTCAGGCCAAGGCCTGAAGCGCTTCGTCGCGGCCAGGCTTCAGAACGGCAGATCGCCCTCGATGGTCGTTCGGTAGAGCTTGCGTCGCAGTTCGTCGGGCGTGCCCGCGGCCAGGTGCATCAGCGAGCGGTTGTCCCAGAACACCAGGTCGTGCGGCGCCCAGCGGTGGCGGTACACGTACTCGGGCTTCACGCTGTGCGCGAACAGCTCGGCCAGCAACGCATCGCTTTCCTCCTGCGGCAAGCCGACGATGCGGGTCGTGAAATGTTCGCTGACGAACAGCGCCTTGCGGCCGGTTTCGGGATGGGTGCGCACCACGGGCTGAACCGCGGGCGCGACCTTGTCGATCTGGGCCTGCGAGAGCTTGGGGCGCCACGGATTCTTGGCGCGCAGTTCCTCGTACTTGGCGAGGTAGCTGTGCTCGGCCTTCAACGGCAGGATGCGTTGCTGCATCCCGAGGCTCAGGCCCTCCCAGGCGAGATGCTGGTCGGCGAAGAGCGTGTCGCCACCCTCGCTCGGCAGTTCCTGCGCATGCAGCAGCGAGCCGAGGCTGGGGTGAAGCTTGTAGGAAATGTCGGAATGCCAATAGGCGCCTGCGTCGCCGAGGCCGAGCGGCTCGCCGTCGGCCTTCTTGATGTTGGAGACAATCAGGATCTCGGGATGGCCCTCGAGATGAAACTGGTGCAGCACATGGATCTCGAGCGGGCCGAAGCGGCGGCTGAAGGCGATGTGCTGGTCCGGCGTGATCTGCTGGTCGCGGAACACGAGCACGTGGTGGTCCAGGTGCGCGCGGTGGATGCGCCTGAAATCGGCTTCGTTGATTGGCCTTCCGATGTCGAGGCCGACGATCTCGGCGCCGACCGGTGCATCGAAGGGGCGCACCTCGAAGTCCTGATGCGGCGCGGTATCTGCGGTCGGGGCGGCAGTCATGCGGCCCATTCTCGACGAATTGTCCAACCGCTTCAGAGCGTGTGGCTGCGGTCGCCCTCGGCAAAGCCCAGGGCGTCCCAGGGCTCGCCGGCCGCGAAGCCGATCACCTTGAACAGCTCGCCCATCTCGTGCTCGTGGATCAGGCGCGCGGCCAGCGTGCGCTCCGCCAGGGACGCCTGCTCCATCATCGGCAGGATGCCCGCGTTGAGCAGAAACCTCGCCTGGCTCGTGTAGCCCAGCACCTCGAGGCCGGCCTCCTGGCCCGCGAGCGCCACACCGGTGAAGTCGACGTGGGCCGTGATGTCCTTCTCCCCCACCTCCGCCAGCGGATCGCCGTCCGCCTGGTGGCCGCGGTGGCACATCACGGTGCCCATGTGGCGCTGCGGGTGGTAGTACTCGGCTTCGGGAAAGCCATAGTCGATGAAGAAGGCCGCGCCCTCTTTCAGCCTGTCGGCCAGCGTGGCAATGAAGGCCTGGGCCTGCGGATGGATTTCGGTCAGGTAGTCGTGCGCGCCCTCCACCTCCACCGGCGGCCGCAGTTCGGTCGGACGGTCTTCCCAGACGAAGCCCTCGCCCCGGCGCACCACGCCGCGTTCGAACCACGCACCGCCGCTGCGCGCCAGCAGCTGCACCGGCATCGCATCGAGCACCTCGTTGCCGACCACCACGCCGCGCATCGTCTCCGGCAGCTCGGCCAGCCACTCGACCTTGCCGGCGTGGCGCGCCAGCGCCTGCTGCTGGCGCTCACGCAGCGTGCCGGACAGGTCGACGATGCGATAGCGCTCGACGCGATCGCCCAAAGCGTCGAGCAGCTGCAGCGCGAGCGCGCCCGAGCCGGCGCCGAACTCCCAGAGCTCGTCGGTGCCGGTCTTCGCCAGCGCCTCGGCCACCTGCACGGCCAGGGCGCGGCCGAACAGCGGCGTGAGCTCGGGCGCGGTCACGAAGTCGCTGCCCGAGGCGGGCATCTGGCCGAACTTGCGGCTCGCGTTGGCGTAGTAGCCCAGGCCCGGCGCATAAAGAGCCAGGGCCATGAAACGGTCAAATGGCAGCCAGCCTCCGGCGCGCTGCAGGGTGGCATCGATAATCCGGGTCAAGGGGGTGGCGCGTTGCGCGCTGTGCTCCTGGTTCATACGGGAAATCTATCAGGATGGCTGAATCGACCCCACGCCCCGGCGTGCTCGTGACCGGCGGCGGCCAGCGGCTCGGCGCCGCGGTCTGCGAGGCCTTCGCGCGCGCGGGCTGGACGGTGTGGTGCCAGTACCGCGCCTCGCGCGCGCAGGCCGAGGCACTGTGCGCGCGCCTGCGCGACGAGGGACACCGTACCACGGCCATCGAAGCCGACATCGCGAGCGAAGAGGGACGGCGCGCGCTGATCGCCAAGGTCACGGCCGACGGCCCGCTGGGCTGCATCGTCAACAACGCCTCGGCCTTCGAGCCCGACACCGGCCTGGATTTCGACGCCGATGCCGCGCTGCGCCAGCTCGGCGTGAACCTGGTCGCGCCGCTGTCCCTGGCACGGCTGCTCGCGAAGAGCGCCGCGCCCGGCGACGGCATCGACCGTTCGGCCATCCACATCCTGGACCAGAAGGTCTACAACCTGAACCCCGATTACTTCTCCTACACGGTGTCCAAGCTGGCGCTGGAGCGCGCCGTGGCGTTGCAGGCCCAGTCGCTGGCGCCCGCGGTGCGGGTGTGCGGCGTGGCGCCCGGCATCCTCTACACCAGCGGGCCGCAGAACCAGGCCAACTTCGAAAAGGCCTCGCGCGCCAACCTGCTGTGCCGGCCCATCGATCCGGCCGACGTCGCCCGCGCCTGCGTCTTCCTCGCCGGCACGCCCAGCGTGACCGGCACCACCCTTTGCGTCGACAACGGCCAGCACCTGGTGCCGCTGGCACGCGACATCATGTTCGTCGTCGACGAGCTGCTGAAAAAAGGCTCCACACCATGACCACTGCCGCCCTCGACCCTCTTCTGCTCTCGTGCCGGCGCGTCTTCCTGCGCAACTACGAGGTCTGGATCAACATCGGCGTGCACGAGTTCGAGAAGCGCGCCGAGCAGCGCGTCATCATCAATGTCGATCTCTACGTGCCGCTGGACGTCTCGACGCCGACGTCGGACGATCTCGACGAAGTGGTCGACTACGACTTCATCCGCCGCACCGTCGCCACGCGCCTCTCCAAGGGCCACATCCACTTGCAGGAAACGCTGTGCGACGACATCCTGACGCAGGTGCTCGCGCATCCCAAGGTGCAGGCCGCGCGGGTGTCGACGGCCAAGCCGGATGTGTACCCCGACTGCGAGGCCGTCGGCGTTGAAGTTTTCAGGAGCAAATGATGAGTGCGGTATGGATCGACGAAGCCCCTTCGTCCACCAACAACAACGTGAAGATCGAGCGCGAGACCCACAAGCTCGAAAAGCGCCTGTGCCGCGAGGTCGGCCGCGCGATCGTCGACTACAACATGATCGAGGAAGGCGACAAGGTCATGGTCTGCGTCTCGGGCGGCAAGGACAGCTACGCGCTGCTCGACATCCTGCTCAAGTTGCGGGCCCGCGCGCCGATCCACTTCGACATCGTCGCGGTCAACCTCGACCAGAAGCAGCCCGGCTTTCCCGAAGATGTGCTGCCGGGCTACCTCACTGCGCTCGGCGTGCCCTTCCACATCGAGGAGCAGGACACGTACTCGATCGTGAAGCGCGTGATCCCCGAGGGCAAGACCACCTGCGGCCTGTGCAGCCGTCTGCGCCGCGGCATCCTGTACCGCGTGGCCGACGAGCTCGGCGCCACCAAGGTCGCGCTGGGCCACCACCGCGACGACATGCTGCAGACCTTCTTTCTCAACATGTTCTTCGCGGGCAAGCTCAAGTCGATGCCGCCCAAGCTGGTGAGCGACGACGGCCGCCACATCGTGATCCGGCCGCTGGCCTATGTGGCCGAGAAGGACCTGGTTCGCTGGGCCCAGCACCGCGAGTTCCCGATCATTCCGTGCACGCTCTGCGGCAGCCAGGAGAACCTGCAGCGCAAGCAGGTGGGCGAGATGCTGCGCGAATGGGACCGCAAGCACCCGGGGCGCGTCGAGAACATGTTCAATGCGCTGCAGAACGTGGTGCCTTCGCATCTGCTGGACGGAACGTCCTTCGATTTCAAGGGTCTCAAGGCCACCGGCGTGGCCGATGCCGAAGGCGACAAGGCATTCGACGCACCCGAGTTCCCGGCGCCGTCTGCGCTGCGCATCGTGCAACTTTGAGGGACGGCGCTTCCACGAGGAGATCCGCATGAAACTTGCGCTCACCGCCCTGGTGCTGACCGTCGGCCTCACCGGCTGCGCCACCCGCTGGGTGGTCGACAGCGAGGTGAAAAGTTTCTCCAACATCAGCGCGGTTCCGGCCGGTGCCACCTACCGCTTCGAGCGCCTGCCCTCGCAGCAGGCCAGCGAGGCTTCGCAGCAACAGCTCGAAGCGATGGCGGGCGCCGCGCTCGAACGCGTCGGCCTGCGCCGCGACGACGCCACCCCCCGCTACACGGCACAGATCGGCGCCCGCGTGACAGCCGAGCTCTCGCCCTGGGCCGACCCCTGGTTCTACGGCGGCGGGCCATGGGGGCCCTACCGCTACGGCCGCTACGGCTCGCCCTGGTACGGCCGGGGCTGGTATGGCGGCGGCTGGTACGGACCGGCCTTCCCGCCCGCCTCGAACCCCTGGTATGCGCGCGAGGTCAGCATCGTGCTGCGCGAACTGCCGTCCAACCGCGTGGTGTACGAAACCCATGCGCGCAACGACGGCCCCTACACGGCCAGCGCGACGGTGCTGCCGGTGATGTTCCAGGCTGCCTTGCAGGGCTTTCCGAATCCGCCGAAGGGCGAACGCCGGGTGGACATCGAGGTCTCGACCGCCAAGAACTAGAGTCTGTTAGCAGGCCCTAGGGTTCACCCCTAGAATCGCCTCGGATGGAGGTCACCCGCCTGATTGCCGTGCGCCACGGCGAAACCGCATGGAATGTCGACACCCGCATCCAGGGGCATCTCGACATCGCCCTCAACGACACGGGCCTTTGGCAGGCCCGGCGCGTCGGGCAGGCGCTCGCGGAAGAACCCATCGCCGCCATCTATGCCAGCGACCTCGCGCGCGCATGGCAAACCGCGCTCGAAATCGCAGCGCCGCGCGGCATCGAGGTGAAGGCGGAGCCGGGGCTGCGCGAGCGGGCCTTCGGTCACTTCGAAGGCCGCACCTTCGCCGACATCGATGCCACCCTCCCCGACCAGGCCCGGCTCTGGCGCACTCGCGATCCGGCCTTCGCGCCGAATGGCGGTGAATCACTGCTGACCTTCAGGGAGCGCGTGACCGGCGTGGCGGCGGGGCTCGCAGCGCGGCACCCGGGCGAACTGGTGGTGATGGTGGCGCACGGCGGCGTGATGGACGTTCTCTACCGCGCGGCCACCGGGCAGGAACTGCAGGCTCCGCGCACCTGGCACCTGGGCAATGCCGCCATCAACCGCCTGCTCTGGACGCCCCAGGGCTTCACGCTCGTGGGCTGGGGCGATACCGGACACCTGAGCGAGGGGTCGCTCGACGAAGCCGCGGCCTGAACCAGGCCTGATCCGTTAAAAATAGAACTTTTCTATGAGTTCTCGCCGTCTACGCGGCGTTTCTTGTACTTCCTTTGTATTCAAAATGTAAAAAGGGAGGCAGAATCGTGTCCACGCCGTCCTACAGCAGTCGCAACCAAATGCGTCGAATGTTGCAGAGCATCCAAACGACATAGGCTGGGCACATAGCCTTTTGTACGGTGGCGCGACGCATCGTCAAGGGGCAATATCCGGCACATGGAGTGAATGCTTTGTAGTTACTCTTAATAGATACATGTAGGCCGGCGTACGAGGCAAGGAAGCAACAGCGCTAACAGCGGAGCCACCAGTTCATGGAACAAGGACCTCAACCCAATTCCTCGACCGACGCGACGGCGCTTTCGCTGGGGGACCTGTTCGTACCCCGTGCCGGCGCAGCGGGGCAAGCCGCGGTGCAAGTCTCAAGCCTCGATATCCCGCCGGCACTCGCGACCCGGTGGGCCGCGCAGGCCCAGGCGTCCGGCTTTCTGCCGGACACGCTCTTCGCCGCTTCATGGATCCTGCTTCAATCCCGCTGGCTGGGCCTGGCGGCGGTGGAGTTTCACGAGGCACCGGGTGCCGGCGTCGCGGTGAACTGCGACGACACCACGACAGCGCAGCAATGGCTGGCCGCGATCGACAGCGCACGTCGCAACAGCGCCGTCGCATCGACGGCCGGATCGCCGCCCCCTTTTGCGCTCTGGCTCCGTGATGGCGTGAGCGCCGGCCAGGCCGACGCGCCTTCGCTTCAGCTGGAATTCCATGCGCCCGCGGGCCGGCCGGCGACGCTCCGACTGGCCGCCACCGCTTCGCTGATGGACAGCGCAATCGAAGTCGGCCTGCTGCTGGCCATCGCCGACACCGCCTCGGATCTGCTCGATCGCCCCGCCGCGAGCCTGCGCGAGATCCGCACGCTGCCGGCCCTCGACAGCCAGCGCCAACTGGAAACATGGAACAGCGCCGCCTCGGCCTATGACGCGGCGCTGACCGTCCACGCCATGTTCGACCGCCAGGTCGCCCGCCGGCCCGATGCGATCGCGCTCGTCGGCGACGCAGGCGCGCTGAGCTACCGCGAGCTGGCCGAGCGCGCCGAACGGATGGCGCGCCGCCTGCAGGCGCACGGCATCCGTGCCGGCGACACCGTGGGCGTGATGCTCGACCGCTCGAGCGCGGCCGTGATCGTGATGCTCGGCATCCTGAAGGCAGGCGCCGTCTATGTGCCGGTCCAGCCGGATTTCCCGGTCGAGCGCATCGCCTTCATGTTCTCGCATTCCGACGTCGGCCTGGTCGTGACGCAGGCCGCGTACCGGCAGCTGGTGCCGAGCGAGCGGGCGCTGCTGTCCATCGACGACGATGCCGGCCAAGATGCCGCGCTGCCGCCGCTCGCACCGGCCGCGGCCGACGGCGAATCGGTGGCCTACGTGATGTACACCTCCGGCTCGACCGGCACGCCCAAGGGCATCGAGATCTGCCATCGCTCGATCCTGCGCCTCGTGGTCGACGCGCACTATGTCGAACTCCGTCCGGGCGAGGCCATGCTGCATGCGGCGCCGCTGGGCTTCGATGCCTCGACGCTGGAGATCTGGGGCCCGTTGCTCAATGGTGGCATCTGCGTGGTGCATGACGAGAAGGTGCCCACGGGCGCCGGCCTCGCACGCACCATCGCCCAACACTCGGTGAAGACCGCCTGGCTCACCGCCGGCCTGTTCAACGCGGTGGTCGACGACGATCCCGCGCAACTCGCAGGCCTGCGCCAGCTGCTCACCGGCGGCGAGGCGCTGTCGGTGCCGCACGTGCGGCGCGCGCTCGCGGCGTTGCCCGGGCTCACGCTGATCAACGGTTATGGACCGACCGAGTGCACCACCTTCGCGGCCACCCACCGGATTGCGCAGGACCTCGCGGCCGACGCGCGCTCGGTGCCCATCGGCCGCCCGATCAACGACACCGTGCTGCGCGTGCTGAGCCCCTCGATGGCGATGTTGCCCGCCGGCCTGGTCGGCGAGCTCTGCATCGGCGGGCGCGGCCTGGCGCGCGGCTACCTGCAGCGCCCCGACCTGAGCGCCGAACGCTTCGTGGCCGATCCCTTCGGCGGGCCCGGCGAGCGCCTCTACCGCACCGGCGACCAGGCGCGCTGGCTGCCCGACGGCAGCATCGAATACATCGGCCGCATCGACGGCCAGGTGAAGATCCGCGGCCATCGCATCGAGATCGGCGAGGTCGAGGCCGCGCTGCTCGCCCATCCCGGCATCAAGTCCTGTGCGGTCGTGCCGCGCGCGGACGCGGCAGGCCGGCTGCGCCTCGTGGCCTACCTCGTGGCGCGCGGCGCCGAGCTGCCCTGGACCACGCTGCGCCAGCATCTCGCCGATCGCCTGCCCGAAGCCATGCTGCCCGCGGCCCAGGTCTGGCTCGAACAGCTGCCGGTCACAACCAACGGCAAGCTGGACCGCCGCGCACTGCCCGAGCCGCCGCGGCAACGGCCCGAGCTCGCGCAGCCCTTCGAGGAAGCGCGCAGCGATACGGAGCGCCGCGTCTGCGCCGCCTTCGCGCGCGCCCTGGGCCTCGACCAGGTCGGCCGCAGCGACAACTTCTTCGACCTCGGCGGCGATTCGCTCTTGGTGCTCAGGGTGTTGCGCGATCTGCAGCAGGGCAGCGAACGCCGCCTCTCGAGCAACCTGTTCTTCCGCCAGCCGACGCCCGCGGCCCTGGCCGCCGACATGCAGGCGCAGGACGACGAGCCCGCACCGCCGCAGCGCGAGCGCACACCGGCAGCAAAGCCTGCCACCGGCAGCGACATGGAGCCGGTGGCGCTGATCGCCATGGCCGGCCGCTTCCCGGGCGCCGCCGATGTCGAACAGTTCTGGGACAACCTGATGGCCGGCCGCGAGTCGATCAGCTTCTTCGACGATGCGACGCTGGACGCCGGCGTCAGCGCCGCGCTGCGCGCCGACCCGCTCTACGTGCGCGCCCGCGGCGTGATCGACGACATCGATCAGTTCGACGCTGCCTTCTTCGGCATCAACCCGAAGGAAGCGGAGCTGATGGACCCGCAGCAGCGCGTGTTCCTCGAGATCTGCTGGGAATGCCTGGAACGCGGCGGCTACGTGCCCGACCAGGCGCCCGGCCCGGTCGGCGTGTACGGCGGCATGTACAACGCCAGCTACTTCCAGCGCCACGTCTCGACGCGGCCCGACCTGGTCGAGATGATCGGCGAGTTCCAGGTGATGCTGGCCAACGAGAAGGACTACATCACCACCCGCGTGGCGAACAAGCTCAACCTGACCGGCCCGGCCGTGAGCGTGCACACCGCCTGCTCGACCTCGCTGGTGGCGATCGCCCAGGCCTTCTTCGCGCTGCGCACCGGCCAGTGCCGCATGGCGCTGGCGGGCGGCGCCTCCGTTACCTGCCCGCCGAAGAGCGGCTATCTCTACAACGAAGGCTCGATGCTGTCGCCCGACGGCCATACGCGCAGCTTCGACGCCAAGGCCAAAGGCACGGTGTTCAGCGACGGCGCGACGGTCGTGCTGCTCAAGCGTCTCTCCGACGCGATCGCCGACGGCGACACCATCTACGCGGTGCTGCGCGGCGCCGGCATCAACAACGACGGCGGCGCCAAGGCCAGCTTCACCGCGCCCAGCGTGGACGGCCAGGCCGCGGTGGTCGAAGCGGCGCTCGCCTCGGCCGGCGTCGAGGCGCGCAGCATCTCCTATGTCGAGACGCACGGCACGGCGACGCCGATGGGCGATCCGATCGAGGTCGAAGGCTTGACGCGCGCCTTTGCCGCGCACACCGCCGACATCGACTTCTGCACCATCGGCTCGCTGAAGAGCAATGTCGGCCACATGGTCACCGCTGCGGGTGCGGCCGGCCTCATCAAGACCGCCCTCGCGCTGCACTGCGAGGCGATCCCGGCCAGCCTGCACTACGACGCGCCGAACCCGGCCATCGATTTCGAGGCCACGCCCTTCCGCGTGAACAGCCAGCTTCGCCCCTGGCCGCGCGAGGCCGCGCCGCGACGTGCCGGCGTCAGCAGCTTCGGCGTCGGCGGCACGAATGCGCACGTGATCGTCGAGGAAGCGCCGCTCGCCGCGCCTTCCGATCCGGCGAACGGCCCGCAACTGCTCACGCTCTCTGCGCGGACGCCGGCGGCGCTCGCCGCCGCCACCGCCCGGCTGGCCGATCACCTCGATGCGCACCGCGAACTCTCGTTGGCCGACGTCGCCCACACGCTGCGCGTGGGACGCAAGCAGTTCGCGCAGCGCGCCTGCGTGGTCGCCGAATCCATCGACGAAGCCGTGACGGCCTTGCGCAGCGCCGACTCGGCCGCCCGCGCCGGCGCCGCGGTCAATGCCTGGGTGCCGCAGCCGGTCTTCATGTTCCCCGGCCAAGGTGCGCAATACGCCGGCATGGGTCGCACGCTGTATGCCGGCGATGCCGTCTTCCGCGCCGCCTTCGACGAATGCCTGCAGGCCTTCGAGGGCGTGCTCGGCTTCGACCTGCGCGAGCGCATGTTCTCGGACGATGCAGCCGCGCTGGCGCCGACCTCGGTCACGCAGCCGGCGACCTTCGCGCTCGAATACGCGCTGGCGCGCCAGCTGATGGCGCTCGATGTGAAGCCGGCCGCGATGATCGGCCACAGCGTCGGCGAGTTCGCCGCCGCCGTGCTGGCCGGCGTGATGCGGCTCGAGGATGCGGCCCGCCTGGTCGCGCGGCGCGGCGCGCTGATGCAGGCATTGCCCGCCGGCACCATGCTCTCGGTGCGCCTGCCGGCCGCCGAGCTGCAGCCGCTCCTGCCCGAAGGGATTTCGCTCGCGGCCGACAACGGCCCGGCGGTCTGCGTGGCCGCAGGCCCGAGCGATGCCATCGAGAAGCTGCGCGCCGAGCTCGAAGCCAGGGGCATCGTCGCCAAGACGCTGCAGACCTCGCATGCCTTCCACTCCGCGATGATGGACGCGGCGGTCGCGCCCTTCGAGGCGCTGGTGCGCGAGACGCCGCTCGCCCTGCCCCGCCTCCCGATCTACTCGACCCTCACCGGCCGCCTCCTGAGCGCCGAGGAAGCGACCGACCCGCACTATTGGGCGCGCCACCTGCGCGAGACGGTGCGCTTCTCGCCCGCCGTGCGCGAAGTGCTGGCCCAGCTCGCGCATCCGCTCTTCGTCGAGATCGGCCCGCGCAACACGCTGGCGACGCTGGTGCGCCAGCACGCGAGCAAGGCCTTGCCCGCGCCGGCGGCCTCGCTGCTTGCCGACCAGACGAGCAGCGAGAGCGCGGCCTGGCGGCTCGGCGCCGGCCGGCTCTGGGCCCAGGGCGTGGAGATCGACCTGGCCGCCCTCGATACGCGCGCACGCAAGCAGCGCGTGCGCCTGCCCACCTATCCCTTCGAACGCAAGCGCTTCTGGGTCGACATCGCGTCGGCGCCGGCCGCCGTTGCACTGCCCGCCGAAATTCCTGCCCCATCCGTGCCCCTGACCCCATCGATTCCGGAGTTGACAATGACCGTCGCCACTTCCGCGCCACCCGCGCGCCGCGCCTCCCTCGTCACGCGCCTGCGCGAGCTGTTCGAGAACCTCTCGGGCGCCGACATGGCCGACGTCGACGGCGCCGCGCCCTTCGTCGAGATCGGCCTCGACTCGCTCACGCTCACGCAGGCCGCGCTGCAGGTCAAGAAGACCTTCAAGGTCAACCTGACTTTCCGGCAGCTCATGGAGAGCTATCGCAGCTTCGACGCACTGGCCGAGTTCCTCGACGCCACGTTGCCGCCGGATGCCGCAGCAGCGGTGGTGCCACAGGCCGCGCCGGCGATGCCCGCCGCCGTGCCGCAGCAGCCGGTGCTTGCGGCGCTGCCGGCAGCGCTGCCGGCCATGCAGCCCGCGGCGGCCATGGCGGGCGGCAACGGCAGCCTGGTGCAGCAGGTCATCGCGCAACAGATGCAATTGATGCAACAGCAACTCGCATTGCTGTCGGCGGCGCCGACGGTTCCGGCCAGCCCCGTGCTGCCGGCCCCGGCGGTGGAGCAACCCACGCCCATGGCCACCGCCGCGGCCACGGCGTCCAACACCCCCGAGCCGGCTGCCACCGAGGAGCCGCTCCCGGTCGCGCCGAAGTACGACGTCAAGAAAGCCTTCGGCGCCATCGCGCGCATCCACACGCAGAGCAAGGAGCCGACCGAGCGCCAGAAGGCACGGCTCGCCGCCTTCATGCGCCGCTACGTCGAGCGCACGCAGAAGAGCAAGGCCTTCACCGAGCGCAACCGCCCGCACATGGCCGACCCGCGCGTGGTCAACGGCTTCCGGCCCGCGACCAAGGAGATCACCTACCAGATCGTGATCGAGCGCTCCAAGGGCTCGCGCATGTGGGACATCGACGGCAACGAGTACGTCGACACGCTCAACGGCTTCGGCATGAACCTCTTCGGCTGGACGCCCGACTTCATCAACGAAGCGGTGAAGACGCAGCTCGAGCTCGGCTACGAGATCGGCCCGCAGCATCCGCTGGCCGCCGAAGTAACCCGGCTGCTGTGCGAGCTCACCGGCTTCGACCGCGCGGGCCTGTGCAACACCGGTTCCGAGGCGGTGATGGCGGCGCTGCGCATCGCGCGCACCGTCACCGGCCGCAGCACTGTGGTGCTCTTCACCGGCTCCTACCACGGCACCTTCGACGAAGTGCTGGTGCGCGCGGGCCGCAACGCCAAGGGCATGTCGGCCGCGCCCGGCGTGCTGCAAGGCATGTTCGGCGACGTGCGCGTGCTGGACTACGGCACGCCCGAGGCGCTCGAATTCATCCGCGCCAACGCCGAGGACCTGGCCGCCGTGCTGGTCGAGCCGGTGCAGAGCCGCCGGCCCGACTTCCAGCCGCGCGAGTTCCTGCGCGAGGTGCGCGCGATCACCGAAAAATCCGACACCTGCCTGATCTTCGACGAGGTCATCACCGGCTTCCGCTGCGACCTGGGCGGTGCGCAGGCGCTGTTCGGCATCCGCGCCGATCTCGCCACCTACGGCAAGGTGCTGGGCGGCGGCTTCCCCGTCGGCGTGATCGCCGGCAGGCGGCAGTACATGGATGCGCTCGACGGCGGCCCCTGGCAGTACGGCGACGATTCGGTGCCCACCGTGGGCGTGACCTACTTCGCCGGCACCTTCGTGCGGCATCCGCTTGCGCTGGCCGCGGCCAAGGCCGCGCTCGAGCACCTGAAGGCAGACAACAACAAGCTGCAGACCCAGCTCAACCTGCACACCGCGGCCATGGCCGACGAGCTCTCGGCCTTCTGCCGCGAGGTCGGCGCGCCGGTCGAGATCCGCTACTTCTCCTCGCTGTGGCGCGTGAGCTGGCTGGAAGACCATCCGCTGCAGGACCTGCTGTTCGCGATGATGCGCAGCCGCGGCGTGCACATCCTCGACAACTTCCCCTGCTTCATGACGGCCGCGCATTCGCAGCAGGACATCGCGACCATCAAGTCCGCCTTCAAGGAATCGATCGCCGAGATGCAGGAAGCCGAGCTGCTGCCGCGCCGCGCCGCGCCCAAGACGGTGCTCGACCCCTCGCATCCGCCCGCACCCGATGCGCGGCTGGGCCGCGACAAGGATGGCCAACCCGCCTGGTTCGTGCCCGATCCGAACGCCCAAGGCAAATTCACGAAGTACAAAGCATGATCGACGCAGTCGCCACCCTGTCCGCCGAGGACGCCACCGAGGATTTCGATCCCTTCGCCTCGGGCCAGATCGAGCGGGTCGTCTCGACCACCGAGGCGCAACGCGAAGTCTGGCTCGGCGATCGCCTGAGTCCGGAAGCCTCGCTCGCCTACAACGAGACGCTCCGGCTGCGGCTCAAGGGCACGCTGGACACGCGTGCACTCGCCAGCGCACTCGACCGGCTGGTCGCGCGCCACGAATCGCTGCGCGCCACCATCTCGCCCGATGGCACGCAGTTGCTGATCGGCGAGGCCGCTCCGGTCCACATGGCCGAACACGACCTCGGCGCGCTCGATGCGACGGCGCAGAAGCGCAGGCTCGAGGAAGACGGCGTGGCCGCCGTGCTCGAGCCCTTCCAGCTCGAACAGGGTCCGCTCTTCAGGGCCGCGCTCTACCGGCTGTCGCCGATCGACCATGTGCTCGTGATGAGCGCGCACCACGCGATCTGCGACGGCTGGTCCTGGGGCGTGATCAGCCAGGACCTCGGCAGTCTCTATGCCGAACAGATCGGCGCCGGTCCGGCATTGGAGCCGGCGGCCCAGTACTCCGACTACGCCGCCTGGGAGGCGCAAGAGGCGAACAGCCCCGAGATGGATGCCCACGTCGGCTACTGGCTCTCGCGCTTCGCCGGCGGCAGCCTGCCGGTGCTGGAGCTGCCGCTGGACCGCCCGCGGCCTGCCGTGCGCACCTTCAATGCCTACCGCATCGACCACGTGCTGAGCCAGGACCTGATCGACGGTCTGCGCAAGGTCGGCGCCGTCTCGGGCACCAGCCTGTTCGCGACCATGTTCGGCGCCTTCGCCGCGACCCTGCACCGCCTCACGGCGCAGGACGACCTGGTGATCGGCATCGCCGCCGCGGGCCAGATGCCCAGCGACATGCCCTCGCTGGTGGGCCACTGCGTCAACCTGCTGCCGATCCGCGTGGCGGTCGACGCCCAGGCTCGCTTCGATGCGCTGGCGCGCCAGTCGGGCAGCGCCCTGCTCGACGCCTTCGAACACCAGACCCTGACCTACGGCGCGCTGCTCAAGAAGCTGCCCGTGCCGCGCGACCCCAGCCGGCTGCCGCTGGTGAACGTGCTGTTCAACGTGGACCGCGATGCCGCGCCCAACGAAGGCAACTTTCCCGACCTGCAGGTCGAGCAGAGCACCATCGCGCGCCGCTACGAGAACTTCGAGCTCTTCCTCAACGTGACGCCCGTGGTGGGCGGCATGCAGATGGAGGCGCAGTACAACGCCGACCTCTACGACGACGCGACCGTGCGCCGCTGGCTCGGCATGTATGAATCCCTGCTGCGCGCCGTGGTGCGCGATCCGACGCGGCCGGTCGGCCGGCTCGACCTCCTGTCGCCCGCCGAAGCGCGTGCTCTCGCGGCCCTGCAGCCGGCGCCGACGCCGCTGGAAGGCGCGCCGCTGATGCATGCGGGCTTCATGACGCATGCAGCGACACAGCCCGCACAGCCGGCCTTGCGCGATGGCGCCCAGCGCATGAGCTACCGCGAACTCGACGAACGCTCGAACCAATTGGCCCATGCGCTGCGTGCGCGCGGCATGGGCCGCGGCGAACGTGTCGGCCTGTGCCTGGACCGCGGCTTCGACATGTTCGTGGCCCTGCTCGCGGTGCTCAAGAGCGGCGCCGCCTATGTGCCGCTCGACCCCGCCTTCCCGCAGGCGCGGCTGGACTACTACGCCGAAGACGCGAAGCTCGGGCTGCTGCTGACCAGCTCCTCGATCGCCGCGGCGCCGAAGATGTGGCGCGAAGACGCGGCTGACCGCGTGCTGCTGCTCGACCTGGACACCAGCTGGCAGAACGAAGCGCCCACGCCGCTCGTGCCCGGCGCGCAGGATGCGCAGGGCGAAGACACGGCCTACGTGATCTACACCTCCGGCTCGACCGGCAAGCCCAAGGGCGTTTGCGTGCCGCACCGCGCGGCGGCGAACCTGATGCAGACCATGCAGCGCGAGCCGGGCATCGGCGCGAGCGATCGCATGGCCGCAGTGACCACGCTGTCCTTCGACATGGCGGTGCCCGAGGTGATGCTGCCGCTGGCGGCGGGCGCCGAGATCGTGATCGTGCAGCGCGAGGTCGCGATGGACGGCAACCGGCTGCGCGCGCTGCTCGAGTCCGAAGCCATCACCATCCTGCAGGCCACGCCCGGCATGTGGCGGTTGCTGCTCGATGCAGAGTGGTCGGGTCCGCGCGGCTTCCGCGCCTGGATCGGCGCGGAGCCGGTGCCGGCGGATCTCTCGCTCGAATTGATGGGCCGCACGAGCGAGCTCTGGAACCTCTACGGACCGACGGAAACCACCGTGTGGTCGACCGTCTGGCGCATGGAGCGCCCGATCGTCGCGGCGCGCGGAGTCTCGATCGGCCGCCCGATGGCGAACACCGGCGTCTGGATCCTCGACAGCAACCTGCAGCCCTGCCCGATCGGCGTGCCGGGCGAGATCTGCATCAGCGGCATGGGCGTGACACTGGGCTACCTCGACCGGCCCGAGCTCACGGCCGAGCGCTTCGTGACGACCGCCATCGACGGCGTTCACACGCTGATCTACCGCAGCGGCGACCGCGGCCGCTGGCGCAACGACGGCCTCTTGGAACACTTGGGCCGCTTCGACTTCCAGGTCAAGGTGCGCGGCTACCGCATCGAGCTCGGCGAGATCGAGGCGCGCTGCAACGAGGCGCCGGGCGTGGCGCGCAGCGTGGTCGTCACGCGCGAAGACCAGCCGGGCGACGTGCGCCTGGTGGCCTACCTCGCGGCCTCGCCGGGCGCCACGGTCGACCTGGCCGCGCTCGACCGCCATCTGCGCAGCCGCCTGCCGCAGTACATGGTGCCGCAGCATGTGGTCGGCCTCGACGCCATTCCGCTCTTGCCCAACGGCAAGGTGGACCGCAAGGCGCTGCCCAAGCCCAGCGCGACGCGGCAGGAGACGAGCGAGCGGCTGGCGCCGCGCAACGAGCGCGAACGCATCGTGATGGAAACGATGGAGCGCGTGCTCAACCTGCCAGGCCTCGGCATCCGCGACGACTTCTTCTCGCTGGGCGGCCATTCGCTGCTGGCGGCGCGCCTGGCGACCCTGCTGAGCCGCGAGTTCGAGCTCACGGTGCCGCTGCGCATGCTGTTCGAGGCGCCGACGGCCGAACGGCTGGCCGCGGCGATCGAAGGCCTCGACGGCAGCAACGCGCCGCGCAGCGCACCCATCGCGCATGTCGCGGACCGCAGGAGCGCACCGCTCACGCCGATGCAGGAGCGCATCCGCTTCGTGGAGGAGCTGCATCCGGGGCGTTCGACCTACAACGCCCCGTCCGCGCACCGGCTCGGCGGGCCGCTGGACATCGAGAAGTTCAAGGCGGCGCTGCGCGTGATGATCGAGCGGCAACCATCGCTGCGCACCGCTATCGGTGCCGATGCGGCCACCGGCGCACCGGCCGCGCTGATCGCGAAGGAGCTGGCCTACGAGCTGCCGGTGATCGACCTCGGCCACCTGCCCGAAGACCAGCGCGAAGCCGAGCTGATCGAGCGCATGCACGAAATGGCCGACCAGCCGATCGACATCCATCGCGCACCGATGTTCCACGCGGCGCTCTACAAGATCGCAGCCGACGATCATGCCTTCGTGTTCGTGCCGCACCACCTGATCTGGGACGGCTGGTCCTTCGACATCCTGCAGAGCGAGCTTGCGGCCATCTACGGCGCGCTGGTGCGCGGCGAGGCGCACGGCCTGCCCGAACTGGCCGTGACCCACGGCGACTATGCCGACTGGTATGCGCGCTGGCTCACCGAGCCCGAGGCCGAACTCCAGCTGCGCTACTGGAAGGACCGCTTCGCGAACTCGCCGACGCCGAAGGCGCCGCGCACCGACATGCCGCGCCGCGCCGGCATGAGCGGTCAGGGTGGCGCGCACTGGATCAATGTCGACAAGGCGCTCACCGAGCGGCTGCGCGAGACCGGCCAGCGCCACGACGTCACGCTCAACATGCTGACCCTGGGCGTCTATATTCTCATGATGAGCAGCATCATCGACAGCCGCTCGATCGTCATCGCCACGCCGGTGCGCGGCCGCGAGGCGCCCGAGCTCGAGCCGGTGATGGGTTTCTTCAACAACGTGCTGCCGCTGTCCTTCCAGATCGACCGCTCGCTGCGCTTCGGCGAGTTCATGCGCTATGTCAAGCAGGAGCTGATCGCGGTGATGAGCCACCAGCAGATCCCCTTCGAGCGCCTGGTCAGCGAGCCGGAGTTCGTGGAGCGCGCGCAGGGCGTGGGGCTCTACCAGGCCCTGTTCTCGTTCCAGGATGCGCGCGAGCGGCCGCGCGACATCGGCGGCCTCCAGCACCGCCAGATGCACCTGCCGCAGCGCGGCGCGACCGACGATCTCGGCATCTGGCTGATGGACAAGCCCGACGGCCTCGAAGGCGCGGTGGTCTACAACGCCGACATCTACAAGCGCGAGACCGGCGCCGCCTTCAAGGAGCGCTACCTCGAGCTGCTGCGCCTGGTCGCGCAGCAGCCGGACGCCACGCTGGAAACCATCGCGGCGCCGGCCGGCTCGAACAGCGCGAGCTACCTGCAGCGGCTCGCGGCCGACGCGGCGCCGGCGCCCACCGCAGCGCAAACCGCGGCCTCGCGACCGCGGCAGGCGCAGCCGCAGGTGCTGCTGTTGCCCGAACAGGCGAAGCTGGCCCAGATCTGGGCCAGCGCGCTCAGCATCGACGTCAACGACATCCATGCCCACGACAACTTCTTCGACCTGGGCGGCGACTCGCTGCTCGCGATGCGCGTGATCCAGCAGGCCGAACAGGTAATGGGCTTCCGCGTGGAACCGCGCCGCTATGTGTTCGAAGGCCTGGGGCAGCTGGCGTCGGCCGCTGCCGGCATCGCGCTCGACGCCTTGGCCGCGGCGTCGGCGGAGGGCGAGTCGCGGCGCGGCGGCCTGCTCGGCCGCGTATTCTCCGGCTGGAGCCGCAAGAGCTGACGAGGCCACCATGACGATCACACAACTCCCCTCCTCGGCACATTGCCGCCTCTGGCAGGTCGACCTGGACGCCACGCCGGCGCCGCAGGCGGTGGCTTCCCTGTCGGAGGCCGAGTGGGAGCGCGCCCGGCGCTTCGTCTTCCGGCGTGACCGCAACCGTTTCGTCGCCGCCCATGCAGCCCTGCGCGAGACGCTGTCCGCGCAATGCGGCATTCCCGCGAGCCTGCTGGAGTTCGACCACGGCGCCTTCGGCAAGCCCACGCTGGTCGAGCATGCGCAGCTGCGCTTCAACCTGAGCCACAGCCAGTCGGTGGCCTTGATCGCGGTCTGCGACGAGGCCGAAGTGGGCGTCGATGTCGAACTGCTGCGCCCGATGCCGGACGCGGCGGCGCTGGCCGCCAGCTACTTCACCGAGGCCGAGCGGCATGCGCTGGCCCAGCTCGAACCCAGCGCGCGCGACCGCGCCTTCCTCGCCTGCTGGACCCGCAAGGAGGCCTGCCTGAAGGCCACCGGCATGGGCCTCTCGGTCGACACGCGCAGCTTCGACGTGGGCGTGGTGCCCGATTCGCGCGAAGTGAAGATCACCTCCGCCGATGGCGTGGTGCGCCTGGCGCTGTCCTCCTTCCATGATGTCCAGGGCGCCCTGTGTGCAGTGGCACGGGTGCTGATATGCGAAGAGGCGGTTGTCGTACAGCGCCTGCCCGCCGTCGAAAGCGAGACTTACGCATGACTCCGATGCTCTTCGGCCCGGCCTCGCGGCAGCTCTTCGGGCTCTTCCATTCGCCTGAGCGCGAGAGCGGCATCGCGGTGCTGATCTGCCCGCCCCTCGGGCAGGAGGCGGTCCGCGCGCATCGCCTGTTCCGCGTGCTGTCCGACCGGCTCGCGCGTTCCGGCGTGGCGGTGCTGCGCTTCGACTACCACGGCAGCGGCGATTCGCCCGGCGAGGACACCGACGGCGATCTCGAAGGCTGGCGGCGCGACGTCTGCACCGCGCACGAGGAGTTGCGGCGCCGCGCCGGCAGCCGGCGCATCGTTTGGCTCGGCGCGCGCCTGGGCGCCGCGCTGGCGGTGCTGGCGGCCAAGAGTGGGCGCTGCGATCCGGCCCGGCTGATCCTGTGGGACCCGATCGTCGACGGTGCGCGCTACGTCGAGGAGCTGCGCGCCGGCCACGTGGATGCGCTCGAACGTTCCTTCTGCGTGCCTGACCCGGCATGGCGGCGCCGGCTGGCGAAGGACGGCGATTCCTTCACCGACGAGATCTTCGGCTTCGGCGTGTCGCCGATCCTGCGCCAGCAGTTGCGTGCGCTCGGCCCGGAAGCCCTGCAGCTCACGGCGCTGCACGAAACGGTGGTGCTCGCCGATGCCGATGACCATATTGCCCATCAATGGGCGGGCAAGGAGACGGCCCGCCACATGCCGCTGCGCGTCACGCCGTTCCAGCATCCCCTGATCTGGACCTCCGATCCGCATCCCAATAACGCGATGGTCCCCACCGAGGCCCTGCAACGCTTGCTGGCAGAAGTCCATGAATGACTACAAGGAAATCCCCGTCCAGTTCGGGCCCGACGGCTCGCTGATCGGCGTCATCACGACGCCCTCAGAGGGCTCGCTGGCGCCCGTCGCCTGCCTCATGCTCAACATGGGCGCGAACCACCGGATCGGGCCTCGGCGCATCAACGTGAAGCTGGCGCGGCAGATGGCCGCACGCGGCATCAGCAGCATCCGCTTCGACCTCGCGGGCCTGGGCGACAGCGGCCCGGCCGGCGGCTCCGAGCATTTCCTCACGCAGGCGGTGTTCGATCTGCAGGCGGCGATGAACCTGATCCAGACCATGCTCGGCATCCGACGCTTCATTGCGATCGGCCTGTGCTCGGGCGCCACCAACGGGCTTTCGCTCGCCGTTGCCGATGCGCGCGTGATCGGGCTCCTGATGTTCGACGGCTACGCCTTCCCCGGCCGCCGCGCGCGCTGGGAGCGCACCTTGCACCGCGCGCTGGCGGTGCCGACCAATCCGGCCGTGATCGGCAAGACGGTGCGCTGGCTGCAGCGCAAGTTCTCGGCCAGCGCCGCGGCCGCCGCCTCGCCCGGCATCTTCGAGCCCGAACCGCCGGAGGTCACGGCCGCGCTGTTCCGCCGCTCGATGACGCAGCTGGCGGAGCGCAACGTGGCGGTGCTGCTTTTCTACACCGGCACCATGCACGTGACGGACCGCCACCGCGACCAGTTGGGGCCCTTTGCCGACGAGCCCTTCATGCAGCAGTTCGAATACGAGTTCATCGGCGAGATCGACCACAGCCTCACCTCGATGGCCTCGCAGCAGATCTTCATGAAGGTGGTGTGCGATTGGGCGCTGCGCGTGACGCATGGCGGTACGGCCTCGGCCCATTCCGCTGCAACGGGTCGCGCCGGCACGCATGCGGGCGCAGCGCGCAGCGCCGCGGCCTGGCAGCGCGATCCGGTGCATTGAACGCCCCCTTCTTCGTCCGTTTCCGGTGCTCAGACCACCAGCAGGCCTTGGTCCAGCAAGTCCTGCACGATGTCCGCCTGCAATCGGTCGCGGCGGCGCTTGGCGACCTCGCGCTGCAGAGCCGCTTCTGCCAGCCAGCGCTTGAACTCCACGAAGGTCGCCGGCGCGATAGTGCTCATGAGCGCCATGCGGCCAGTGGGCGAAATGACCACGTGCTCGAAGCGCGGTGCGCTCGTGAGTACCGAGGCGCGGACAGCCTGGACCGGCCACAGGTCGCCTTCGTCGGCAGAGAACCGGAAAGGGTGAGGGTCATCCTCCACGGGTTGGCGACGCAGGAAGTCGACTTCGAAGCCACGGGCGTTGATGGCCGTTTTGTTGGGCCCTTCCTTGCGCTCGAAGCTCGGGTCGGCTCTCTTGAGCACCTTCAGTACCGAGGAGTCCGACTGCTCGAGGTCAGTCATGAATTGCACGCGCCTGCGCGCATCCCACAACAGGTCGACGTCTTGCGTGGCCAGTGCGCCCGGCGCGACGCGAACACTCGCGGCCGTTTCGTAGGCATACAAGGCGTATGTGCCCACGACGGTAAAGTGCTTGAACAGCCCTGCATCTTCAAGCGCCTGAAGCAGCCGAACGACCAGATCAGGGGTACGGCCCGTCTTCAGCGCCTTGTTCATGCGCTCAGCCTCGGTGAGCGCTTCACGCAGCGATTGCAAGCGCGACTCGAGCGCCTTCTTCCGCGATATGTACTCCGTGAAGGTGCGTTCGGTTTGCTCCGAGCGGGCGCCCAGCCGCTCTTGGACGCGGCGGCGCGGCTTGGTCTTCACCAGGTACTCATACGCTCCCTCCCGCTTCCAAATACATGCTGCCGGCGTAAGCTTCGACCTGGCGCTTGACGCGTCGAAACTCGCCGAAGACGGTCATCGAGTCGATGACCTGGCGGGCCGCGTTGTCGGGAAGTGGGAGGTAGTTCATCACCGCAAAAATAAAGAAATCTGAATTGATGCGGTGAATCGATATAAATCAACAACTTAGATGGCGGCTACGGGACCGGGCCGGCCAGGGCGGATGGCTCCCAGCGGCGCTATCCAGCCGCCCCCGGCGCCACGTGCGCCAGCTTTTCCTCAGGCAGCTCCTGCATCGGCCCGCTGCCGCTGTAGCGGTCCAGCGCGAGGTAGATCGCCGGCGTGATGTAGAGCGTGATCACCTGCGAGAAGATCAGCCCGCCGACCACCGCCACGCCCAGCGGCTGGCGCAGTTCGGCGCCGGCGCCCAGGCCCAGCGCGAGCGGCAGTGCGCCCATCATGGCCGCCAGCGTGGTCATCATGATCGGGCGGAAGCGCAGCCGGCAGGCCTCGCGGATCGCATCGACCGGCTGCATGCCCTGGGTGCGCTGCGCATCGAGCGCGAAGTCGATCATCATGATCGCGTTCTTCTTGACGATGCCGATCAGAAGCAGGATGCCGATGGTCGCGATCAGCGTCAGGTCGAAGCCGAAGAGCTTGAGCGACAACAGCGCCCCGACCGCCGCCGAAGGCAGGCCGGCCAGGATGGTCAGCGGATGGATGTAGCTCTCGTAGAGCACGCCCAGGAGCACGTAGATCACCAGCACGGCCAGGATCAGCAGCACCGCCTGGCTGGCCTGCGAGCTCTGGAACACCGCAGCGTCGCCGCCGTAGCTCGTGATGATCGAGGCCGGCATCTTGAGCTCGGCCTTGAACTGGTCGACCTTGGCGGTCGCATTGCCCAGCGGCACGTCGGGCGCGAGGTTGAAGGACACCGTCACGGCCTGCAGCTGCCCCTGGTGGTTGACCGAGGTCGGGCCGACGGTGCGCTTGACCGTCGAAAAGGCCGACAGCGGCACCAGCTGCCCGGCCTTGTTGCGCACCGAGAGGCGTGTCATGTCCTCCTCGAACTGGCGGTCGTCGTCGGCCGCCGAGAGGATCACCTGGTAGGTGTTGCTGGGGCCGTAGATGCTGCCGATCTGCCGGTCGCCATAGGCGTTGTAGAGCGCGGTGCGCAGGTCGCCGACCTCGACGCCGAGCACGCCGGCCTTGTCGCGGTCGATGTCGATGGTGGCCTGAAGGCCGCGGTTCTGCGAATCGCTGGTCACGTCGCGGAAGGCCGGGTCGGCGCGCATGCGCTCCATCAGCCGGTCGGCCCAGACGTTCATGGTGCCGGCGCTCACGCTTTGCAGCGTGTACTGGAAGCGCGCCTTGCTCTGCCGGCCGCCCAGGCGCAGGTTCTGCAGCGGCTGCATGTAGGCGGTGATGCCCGCGATCTCGCGAAAGCGCGTGCGCAGGGACTCCATCACCTGCGCCATGGCGGCGCGTTCTTTGCGCGGCTTGAGCACCACGAACAATCGGCCGGCATTCTGCGTGGAGCTCGAACCGCCGACGCCGACGAAGGAGTTGACATAGGCCACGTTCGGATCGGCCTGTACGGCCTCGGCCACGCGATCCTGCAAGACCTTCATCGCCGGGAACGAGATGTCCTCGGCGGCTTCGGTCGTGATGAAGATCTGCCCGATATCTTCCTCCGGGAAGAAGCCCTTCGGGATGACGATGAACAGCCACGCCGTCAGCGCGAAGGTCGATGCGGCGACGACCAGCATGAGCTTGCGATGATGCAGTGTCCAGTCGAGCGAGCGCAGGTAGCTGCCGTGGACCCAGCGGTAGCCCCGCTCGAAGCCGCGCCCGATTGCAGTGCCCGGCTCCGGGTGGCCTTCCTCATGGTCCAGGGCGCCGTGGGCACGCGGCGTATGCCGGAGCAGCCGGCTCGCGAGCATCGGCACCAGCGTGAGCGACACCACGGCCGAGACCATGACCGCGAGGCCCACCACCACCGCGAACTCGTGGAACAGCAGGCCGATCACGCCCGGCATGAAGAAGATCGGGATGAACACCGCCACCAGCGAGATCGAGATCGAGATGATGGTGAAGCCCACCTCGCGCGCGCCGCGCAGCGCGGCGGCCATCGGCTCCATGCCCTTCTCGACGTAGCGCATGATGTTCTCGAGCACCACGATCGCGTCGTCCACCACCAGCCCGACCGCCAGCGTGATGCCCAGCAGCGACACGTTGTCCAGGCTGTAGCCGAAGGCGGCGAGCAGCGCCACCGCGCCGATCAGCGAGATCGGGATCGTGGCGGCCGGAATCAGCGTGGCCACCACGCGGTGCAGGAACAGGAAGATCACCAGCACCACCAGCAGCACGGTGCCGAGCAGCGTCAGCTGCACGTCGTGCACGGCCTCGCGGATCGAGATCGAGCGGTCGTTGACCATGTTGATCTCGACCGACTGCGGCAGCTCTTCCTTGAAGCGCGGCATCAGCGCGCGCACTGCGTCCACCACCTGCACCGTGTTGGCGTTGGGCTGCCGCTGCACCGCCAGCGAGATCGAGTTCTGGCCGTTGAAGCTGCTCCCGGTCTTGACCGACTCGAAGCTGTCTTCGACGGTTGCGACCTCGTCCAGACGCACCGGCGCCCCATTGCGCTGGCCGACGATCAGCTTGGCGAAGTCGGCGGCCTTCATCAGTTGCTCGTTGGCCTGGATCGTGAGCGTCTGGCGCGGGCCGTCGAGCACGCCGACCGGGGTATTGGCATTGGCCGAGCGCACCGCGTCGGCCAGCTCGTCGAGCGTGATGTTGCGCGCGTTGAGCAGGTCGGCGTTGGCCTTGACGCGCACCGCGAAGGCCTTGCGCCCGTAGACCACGACCTGGGCCACGCCGTCGATGGTCGACAGCGTCGGCGAGATCAGGTTCTCGGCATAGTCGTTGAGCTCGGCCGGGCTCATCGACTGCGACACCATCGCGATGAACAGCACCGGCGCGTCGGCCGGGTTGACCTTGCGATAGGACGGCAGCTGGGTGAGTTCGATCGGCAGCTGCCGCTGCGCGCGCAGCAGCGCAGCCTGGACGTCGACCGCGGCCGCATCGATGTCGCGGCTGCTCACGAACTCGAGCGTGATCGAGGTCACGCCCTGGGTGTTGACCGAGCTGATGATCTGCAGCCCGGGGATGGTGGAGAACTGTTTTTCGAGCGGCAGCGCGACCGAGGAAGCCATGGTGTCCGGACTGGCGCCCGGCAGCTGCGCGTTGACGTTGATGACCGGCGTGTTGTAGCTCGGCAGCGCCGCGACCGGGATCTGGAAATAGGCAAAGATGCCGGCCACCACCGCGGCGGCAGAGAGCAGCACCGTCATCGCCGGACGACGGATGCAAAGCTCGGAGATGTTCATGAGCGCTCCCGCTCCGCGACCAGGCTGGCGTTGGAGGGCGCGACCGAGGCCGCGCTGCCGGGCGTGGCCTCGGGCGTCGTGCCGCCGGGCCGCTGCTGTTGCTGTGGCGTGGCCGCTGCGTCGAGGCGCACCTTGCCGCCGGGACGCACGTTCTGCTTGCCTTCGATGACCACCTGCTCGCCCGGCTCGACGCCGCGCACCGCGACCTGCGTGCCGAAGCTGTGGAGCGTCTCGACCTTGCGGCGCGCGGCCGTCTTGTTGGCATCGACCACGTAGACCGAGCTGCCCTCGGTCAGCATCATGATCGCGGCCGCCGGCACCACCGTCGCGCCCTCGATGGTGCGCACGGTGACGCGGGTCTCGACGAACTGGCCGGGCCAGAGGCCCTGGTCGGCGTTGTCGAACACCGCCTTGGCGCGCACCGTACCGATCAGCGGGTCGACCGTGTTGTCGACGAAATTCAGCGCGCCCTTCATCGGCGCCTTGCGCCCGGTCACGAGCGCCTCGACCGGCGTGTGCGAACGGGCCGCGGCCAGCAGGTCCTGCAGCTTTCCTTCGGGCACCGGGAAGCTCACCGCGATCGGGTCGAGCTGCGTGATCGTGACCAGCGACAGGCTGGGCTGCACCAGCGTGCCCGGATAGATGTTGACGGCGCCGATGCGCCCGGCGATCGGGGCGCGCAGCGTCGCATAGCCCAGCGCCACCTGCGCCGATTGCACCGCCGCGCGATCGGCCGCCACCGCGGCGCGCTGCGCCTCGAGCTGCGACAGCGTCGCGTCGGCCGCAGCCTTGGCGATGAAGTTCTGCGCCACGAGCTCCTGGCTGCGCTTGTGCTGGCGCTCGAGATCGGCCATCGTGGCCTCGTCCCTCTGCTGCTGCGCCCGCGCCTTGGCGAGGTTGGCCTGGTCGGGACGGTCGTCGAGCGTGAAGAGCAATTGGCCCTCCTTCACGAACTGCCCTTCCTTCACATGCACCTCGCGCACCGTGTTGGTCACCTGCGGGCGCAGGTCCACACTGTTGAGAGAAACCACGCTGCCGTTGACCTGCACCGTGACCGGCACGTCCTGCCGCTGCGCGGCGGCCAGCGTGACCAGCGCCACCGCGCCCCCGTTGGGCGCCGCACCCTTGCCCGCGGTCGGCGCGCCGGCCTCTGGCGCGCTGCGCGTCTTGGCGCCGGACCACCACCAGGTGCCGGCTGCGGCGGCGACGATCAACACGCCCGCAAAGGTGAGGACGAGGTTCTTCTTCATGGGGCGTATACGTTGGATCGTGGGCGGATCGCAGGCGCAGTGGGTGCACTTTTACCTGACAGCAACCATTGGAGCAGGGGTGCACTGCAAGAGTCCATCACCCCCGTAAAGATAAGTAAAGCGACCATGAGGGACCGCACGCCATGGACGCGGCTCCGGCGTGGGCCGACAGGGAACGGGCCGCTAGAATCCCCGCTCCCACAGCCTCTGGATGAACACCATGAACCGCTGCATCACCCCCTGGAATGCTCTCATTTTAGTAGCGCTCGGCGCAGTAATGGCGCCCGCCTGGGCGCAGGACGCGCCCGTGCCGCAAACCCAGAACGAAGCCGCCGCAGGCGGCCGCAATTTCCCCGTCGGCACGCTGCGCGGCAAATTCATGGTGGTGAACCCGCCCGAGATCCAGCTCGACGGCCAGCCCGAGCGGCTCTCGCCGGGCGCGCGCATCCGCAGCGCCCAGCACATGCTGGTGATGCCGGCCTCCATCACCGGCCAGAACCTGCTGGTCAACTACACGCGCGATGCCGCCGGCCTGGTGCGCGAAGTCTGGATCCTCACGCCCGAGGAGGCGCAGGCCAAGCGCGAATCGGCAGAGAAGCCGCTTCTGAACTTCTGGCCCTTCGTGGCCGACACCGGCCCGCGCGACGACGGCAAGACGCCGTTTGACCAGCTGCCCCGCTACGGGCAGTAGAAAAGCGCCCGCCTTCGACGCCAGGGCCCGGCCGCCTTGCCGCCGGCCAGGCGCGCCATGACGAAAGAGCAAGGCCAACCGGACCTCACCGGGAGCACCCCATGACCCCCAAAGTTTTCATCAAGACCTTCGGCTGCCAAATGAACGAGTACGACTCGGACAAGATGGCCGACGTGCTGCACGCCGCCCAGGGCTACGAGCCGACCACCAACGTGGACGAGGCCGACCTGATCCTCTTCAACACCTGCTCGGTGCGCGAGAAGGCGCAGGAGAAGGTGTTCTCCGACCTGGGCCGCGTCAAGCATCTCAAGGCCCGCGGCGTGAAGATCGGCGTCGGCGGCTGCGTGGCGAGCCAGGAGGGCGCGGCCATCATCGCGCGTGCGCCCTACGTCGACGTGGTCTTCGGCCCGCAGACCCTGCACCGCCTGCCCGAGATGCTGAACCAGCGCGAGCGCGAAGGCCGGCCGCAGGTCGACATCAGCTTCCCCGAGATCGAGAAGTTCGACCACCTGCCGCCGGCGCGGGTCGAGGGCGTGACCGCCTTCGTCTCGATCATGGAAGGCTGCTCCAAGTACTGCAGCTACTGCGTGGTGCCCTACACGCGCGGCGAGGAAGTGAACCGCCCGCTCGACGACGTGCTGGTCGAGGTCGCGGGCCTGGCCGACCAGGGCGTGCGCGAAGTCACGCTGCTGGGCCAGAACGTCAATGCCTACCGCGGCAGGATGGGCGGCACAGCGGAGATCGCCGACTTCGCCCTGCTCATCGAATACATCGCCGAGATTCCCGGCATCGAGCGCATCCGCTACACCACCAGCCACCCGAACGAGTTCACGCCGCGGCTGATCGAGGCCTATGCCCGCGTGCCGCAGCTCGTGAGCCACCTGCACCTGCCGGTGCAGCACGGCAGCGACCGCATCCTGATGGCGATGAAGCGCGGCTACACGGCGATGGAATACAAGAGCACGGTGCGCAAGCTGCGCGCCATCCGCCCCGGCCTTTCGCTCAGCAGCGACTTCATCGTCGGCTTCCCGGGCGAGACCGATGCCGATTTCGACAAGATGATGAAGCTGATCGACGATCTCGAGTTCGACAACAGCTTCAGCTTCATCTTCAGCCCGCGCCCCGGCACGCCGGCGGCCGCCCTGCCCGACGACACGCCGCATGCGGTCAAGCTCGCACGGCTGCAGCGGCTGCAGGCCGTGATCGACGGCAACGTCAAGCGCTTCGGCGAAAGCCGCGTCGGCACGCTGCAGCGCGTGCTGGTCGAAGGACCTTCGCGCAAGGATGCGCACGAGCTGATGGGCCGCACCGAGTGCAACCGGGTGGTCAATTTCGAAGGCGATGCGCGGCTGGTCGGCCGCATGATCGACGTGCGCATCACCCGCTCGCTGGCCTACACGCTGCGCGGCGAGGTCCCGACCGCCGAATCGCCCCAGGCATCGGCCCGCGAAGCCGCGGTGCCGGCGGCCTGATGGCGAAACTGAAGTCGGCGCGCGGCTCGTTCCGGCAGCTGCTGCTGTTCGCGTTCCTGCTGATCACGGCGCTGCTCGTGGGCGTCGCGCTGCGTTCGGTGTTCCAGTACGACGCGCTGGTGACGCAGAGCCGCGACGCGGCCGCGCGCGCCCTCACGCTGTCGGGCGCGGCGCAGTCCCTGGCCGAGCGCAGCGCCGCGATGGAGCGCGCGGGGCGCCAGTCGCTGGTGCTCAACGATGCGGTGCTGCGCCGCCGTTTCGACGAGGCCGCGCGCGACGCCCGCCACGTGCTCGATCGCCTCGGCGTCAACGGCCTGCCGTCCGCCGGCCCCGACCAGTGGCGGGCCCAGATGAGCGTGATCGAGGGCCTGATGGGCGGCGCTCCCGAGACCGCGCTTGCGCGCGAGAGCTCGATGGCGATGCAATTCCGAGACCTCGACGCGCTGAACACCAACATCGCGCAGCAGGTCCAGTTCCTGATCGAGACGCAGAACAACGCGCTCGCGCAGCGCATCGAGAACGCGCGCCGGCGGCTGATGCGCGAGGTGCTGGCCGCCAGCGCGCTGGCGGTATCGCTCGCGCTCGCCTTCGGCATCTGGCTGGCGCGGCCCTTCAAGCGGTTGGAGCACGCCATCGTCGGGCTCGGGGAAAATCGGCTCGACGAGCCGATCGATATCCGCGGCCCGGCCGACGTGCGCCGCGTATCGCAGCAACTCGAATGGCTGCGGCTGCGGCTCACCGAGCTGGACGCCGACAAGGCACGCTTCCTGCGTCACGTGTCGCATGAACTCAAGACACCGCTGGCCGCGCTGCGCGAAGGCGTCTCGCTGCTGGAAGACGGCGTGACCGGCGCCTTGAACCCGGCGCAGCGCGAGGTCGCGCAGATCCTGCAGCAGAACACCATCGCGCTGCAGGGACAGATCGAGGCCTTGCTGCGCTTCAACGCGGCGGCCTTCGAGGCGCGCGAGCTGCGCCGCCAGCGCACGCCGCTGTTGCCGCTGATCGAGGAACAGATCGAGGCCCAGCGCCTGCAGTGGCAGGCCAACGGCCTCACGGTGCGGGCGGAAGGCGAGCCGATCGCAGTGGTGGTGGACCCGGTGAAGCTGGGCACCGCGCTGGCCAACCTGCTGTCGAACGCGATCCGTTTTTCGACTCGCGGAGGCACCATCGCGATCGCCGTCTCGAGCACGGCCGACACCGCACGCATCGACATCGAGGACGCCGGCCCCGGCATCGCCGAGGGCGATCGCGACCGCATCTTCGAACCTTTCTTCCGCGGCGAGCGGCAACCCCAGCATTCGGTCAAGGGCACCGGGATCGGGCTGTCGATCGTGCAGGAGTACATTGCGGCTCATGGCGGCCGCATCACGCTGCTGCCGGAGGGGCCCGGCGCACGCTTCCGCATCGAACTGCCGCGCTCCGCCTGAACTCTGCCGCTCCACGCGCTACTTCCGACCCATGCTTTTTTCTCCGATCGTCCGCAGATCCGCTTTCGTCATGACGCTCGTCGTGCCGATGCTGCTCGCCGCGTGCAGCGCACCTCCCAAGCCGCCGGCCGAAGCCGTCGCCGTGGTGCCCGCGCCGCCGCCGCCCCCGCCCGTCATGCCGGTCGAAGCCGAGCCCATGGCTCCGGCCACGCAGCCGGCCCTGGTGTTCACGCAGCTCACGCAGGGCCCGGTGGCCGCCCTGCTCGCCTACGCCGACAGGGTGCGGCCGCTCGGCGGCAACGAACTCGCGGGCGAACTCGCGCGCCTCGGCGAGCCCGGCGACGTCCCCCTGACGCAGATGCAGGTCGCGCTGGTTCTGGCGCAGACCCGCGTTCCGGCCGACCTCGTACGCGCCATCGGCCTGATGCAGCGCGTGGCCGCCAACCCCTCGGCCGATGCCCAGCCCTTGCAGCCGCTGGCCCGCGCGCTCGCTGCCCGCTACCAGGAGCAGCGCCGCGTCGAGGACGACCGCGAACGGCAGGCCCAACAGCTGCGCGACAGCCAGCGGCGCATCGACCAGTTGAACGACCGCATCGAGGCGCTGCGCGCGATCGAGCGCAGCTTTTCACGGCCCAACAGCCCGCCACCGGCGGCCCCGGTGCCGAGCACGCCCAAGCCCGCACCATGAGCAACAGCAGCAGCGGCGCCCGCCTCCTCGTCGTCGACGACGACGCGGACATGCTGCGGCTGCTGTCGATGCGGCTCACCGGGGCCGGCTACCAGGTCACGGCCGTGACCTCGGCGGAATCGGCGCTGACGCAGCTCGAGATCGAGCATCCGCAGCTGGTCCTGAGCGACGTGCGGCTGCCGGGCCGCGACGGCCTGGCGCTGTTCGACGAGATCCGCAAGCGCCATCCGACGCTGCCGGTGATCCTGTTGACCGCGCACGGCACCATTCCCGACGCGGTCGAGGCCACGGCGCGCGGCGTCTTCACCTACCTGACCAAGCCCTACGACGCGCGCGAGCTGCTCGACAAGATCGCCCAGGCGCTGGCGCTCGGCGCGCCGACGACCGGCAGCGGCAAGGGCGGCGACGAAAGCTGGCGCTCGGAGATCGTGAGCCGGAGCAACCGCATGTCCGAGCTGCTGGCCGAGGCCCGCATGGTGGCCAAGTCGGACGCCAGCGTGCTGCTGCGCGGCGACAGCGGCGCCGGCAAGGAGCTGCTGGCGCGTGCCATCCACCGCGCCAGCGCGCGTGCCGACAAGCCCTTCGTGGCGGTCAATTGCGGGGCCATCCCCGAGGCGCTGCTGGAGTCGGAGCTCTTCGGCCACATGAAGGGCGCTTTCACCGACGCGGTCGCCAACCACAAGGGCCTGTTCCAGCAGGCCGACGGCGGTACGCTGCTGCTCGACGAGATCGGCGACATGCCGCCGGCCCTGCAGGTCAAGCTGCTGCGGGTGCTGCAGGAGCGCGCGGTGCGGCCGGTGGGCGCAACCCAGTCGATCACGGTCGATGTGCGGATCATCTCCGCCACCCACCGCGATCTCGATGCGGCCATGGAAGCCGGGCAGTTCCGGGAAGATCTCTATTACCGGCTCAATGTCGTCACGCTGAACCTGCCGACGCTCGCGGCGCGGCGCGAAGACATTCCGCTTCTGGCCAACCATTTCCTCCAGCGGCTCTCGACCAAGTACGGCAAGCGCCTCTCCGGCTTCGCGCCCGAGGCGCTGAAGGCGCTGACCACCGCCTCGTGGCCGGGCAATGTGCGGCAGCTGTTCAACGTGGTCGAGCAGGTCTGCGCGCTTTCGAGCTCGCCGCTGATCCCGCTGGCGCTGGTGCAGCGCGCACTGCGCGTGCCGAGCGTCGAGGTCCAGACCTACGCCGAAGCCAAGCAGCGTTTCGAGCGCGATTACCTGGTCGGCCTGCTCAAGCTGACCGACGGCAACGTGGCCGACGCGGCGCGCCTGGCCGACCGCAACCGCACCGAGTTCTACCGGCTGCTGCAGAAGCACGAACTCACGCCCGGCCACTTCAAGGCCGACGCGGCGTCGCCCGGCGGCGATCCTGTCGCCGACGAGCGACGCAGCTAAGTCGTTGATTCGATTGAACATCCTCAGTGCTACTCCAGAGCTTGTCGGGATTCGGCGACAAATTCGGGGGTTTTGGAGCCCTCGCGGGGTTCACGGTCAGTCGAAAGGCCACCGAAGCGATCTAAGCGCTTGATCTGAAAGCGTTTTTCCATGCTGGCACAGGGTTTGCCCCTGTAGAGGCATGACAGCACACAACAGCCCATCTTTCGCACTGCGTCCGCAGCGCGACGGCCTGCGTCAAAAGCAGTTTTCCCTCTCGCGGCCCCGTGCCGCGGGTCATTCAGCGGCCGCGCTGGCAAACGCCGGCGGTGCCGCACCGGACTGCGTGTTCAAGCGCTTTCCGGCAATCGGCGACACGCCATCCGTCCAGAAGCAACGGTGGTGAGTCGCATATGAAGCCCAACGATTTCTCCCAACTGAAAGTGCTGACGGCCGCGGATTTCTCGCACCGCAGCCCGATCCGCGAAGAGCGCCATCCCAATTCGGTGACGGCGCCCCCGATCAACCGCGGTTCGATGGCGCCCCGCCCCTGGCGCGGCTTCTGGAACAGCATCGGCACGGCCCTCTTGGTCAAGCTCGGCGCCGGCAGCGCAGCCCAGGTGGCGCGCGGCGCGGCGCCGGCCCGGGCGGCCAAGCAGCCCTGGCAGCGTGCCGCCACGCAGCGGCGCCTGGCCTTCATGGCGCTCACCGTCTTCAGCACGCTGATCGCCTCGACGCTGTTCGCCCGCGTGCAGCCCGACTACGACAACCTCTGGCTCGAGTACAGCCAGATCGCCCTCTACGGCCTGCTCTCGGGCTGGGTCGTGACCGGTTTCGTGACCGCACTGATGGGCTTCTACGTCTCGGTGCGCGGCGACAAGCACGCGCTCTCGGCCAAGCAGGTGGCCGACCATCCGATGAATCCGGAAGCGCGCACGGCGATCATCATGCCGATCTGCAACGAGGACGTGGCCACGGTGTTCGCCGGCCTGCGCGCGACCTGCGAATCGGTGGCCGCGACCGGCCATGCGCGGCAGTTCGACGTGTTCGTGCTGTCCGACAGCTACACGCCCGAGGTTGCCGCCGCCGAACGCGCCGCCTGGGAAGAGCTGCGCGCCGCGCTGGCGGAGAGCCCGAACCAGCCGCAGGTCGAGGTCTACTACCGCCTGCGCAAGCGCCGCACCCATCGCAAGGCCGGCAACGTGGCCGACTTCTGCCGCCGCTGGGGCAAGGACTACCGCTACATGGTGGTCCTCGATGCCGACAGCGTGATGAGCGGCGACTGCCTGACCTCGATGGTCAAGCTGATGGAAGCCAACCCGACGGCCGGCATCATCCAGACCGCGACGCAGGCCATCGGCCACGTCACGCTGCATGCCCGCGCCCAGCAGTTCGCATCGCGCATGACGGGCCGCCTGTTCACGCTCGGCATGCAGTTCTGGCAGCTCGGCGAATCGCACTACTGGGGCCACAACGCGATCCTCCGCGTCGAACCCTTCATGGAACACTGCGCGCTGGCGCCGATCAAGGGCACCGGCGGCATGTCGGGCGGCATCATGTCGCACGACTTCGTCGAGGCCGCGCTGATGCGCCGCGCCGGCTACCACGTGTGGCTGGTGGCCGACCTGGTCGGCAGCTACGAGCAGCAGCCGCCGGACCTCCTGGCCGAACTGCAGCGCGACCGCCGCTGGTGCCAGGGCAACCTGCAGAACGCGCGCCTGATGGCCGAACCGGGCCTGCATTCCGTGCACCGCGCGATGTTCGTCACCGGCACCATGGCCTATGTCTCGGCGCCGCTGTGGCTCGCCTTCCTGACGCTGGGCACGGCCCTGTGGCTCACCGGCTCCAGCGTGGTCGCCCACTGGCTGGTGATGCCGATGGAACTGGCCGGCCTCTGGCTGTGGACGCTGTGCCTCTTGTTCCTGCCCCGCATCCTGGGCATCGCGGCCGTGCTGATGCGCCGCGAGCAGCGCCAGTACGGCGGCGTCGGCAGCCTGCTCAAGAGCGCCGCGCTCGAAAGCGCGCTGGCCATCGTGCAAGCGCCGGTCCGCATGCTGGCCCACTCGCTGTTCGTGATCGTGGCGCTCACCGGCATCAAGCTGGACTGGAAGTCGCCTCCGCGCGAAGCGGCCGCTGTGCCGTGGCGCATCGCCGCCGCCCAGCTGGCGCCGATGACCCTGGTGATCGCGGCGCTGGCGGTCGGTATCGCGCTGATCGACGCCGGTGCGCTGGCCTGGCTGATGCCGGTCGGCCTGCCGCTGCTGCTGGCGATCCCGCTGACCGTGCTGACCAGCCAGATTGCACTGGGCAACTCGCTGCGCGATCGCGGCTTCCTGCTGATTCCCGAAGAGTCGCGCTCGCCGGCCGTGCTGCGCAGAGCGTGGATGCATGCAGTAAGACTGGCACGCGTGTGACGCGCTGATCTCGCCGCAAAAAAAGCCCGCTGTCAGCGGGCTTTTTTTATTGCGGTCAGAAGCGCGGCATCCCGCCTCCGCCCATTCCGGGCATCCCCTTCATGCCGCCCATGCGCTTCATCATCTTCATGAGGCCGCCGCCCTTCATCTTCTTCATCATCCCTTGCATCTGCTCGAACTCGTTGAGCAGTCGGTTCACTTCCTGAACCTGCACACCGGCGCCGGCCGCGATGCGGCGCTTGCGCGTGGCCTTGAGCAGCTCGGGTTTGCGCCGTTCCAGCGGCGTCATGCTGTTGATGATCCCTTCCTTGCGCCGGATGTCGCGCTCGGCGCGCGTCATGTCGGCCTCGGTGGCCTTGGCCGCCATCTGCGCGGGCAGCTTGTCCATGATGCTGGAGAGGCCACCCATCTGCTTCATCTGCTGCAGCTGGCCGAGGAAGTCGTTGAGGTCGAAGCCGGCGCCGCTCTTGACCTTGGCCGCCAGCTTCTGCGCAGCCGCGACGTCAACGCCGGCCGTGACCTGCTCGACCAGCGCGACGATGTCGCCCATGCCGAGGATGCGTCCGGCATGGCGCTCGGCATCGAACACCTCCAGCCCGTCGATCTTCTCGCTGACACCGGCGAACTTGATCGGCACGCCCGTCACCTGCCGCACCGACAGCGCCGCGCCGCCGCGCGAATCGCCGTCGGTCTTGGTCAGGATGATGCCGGTCAGCGGCAGCGCTTCCTTGAAGGCCTTGGCCGTATTGATCGCATCCTGGCCTTGCATCGCATCGACCACGAACAGGGTTTCGACCGGGTTCAGTGCGGTGTGCAGCTGCTGGATCTCGGTCATCAGCACCTCGTCGATCGCGAGACGGCCGGCCGTGTCGACCAGCAGCACGTCGAAGAAATGGCGCTTGGCATGGTCGAGCGCGGCGCGTGCGATGTCGAGCGGCTTCTGGTCAGGCGTGCTCGGGAACCATTCGGCCCCGGCCTGCTTCGTGACCGTCTTGAGCTGCTCGATGGCCGCCGGACGGTAGACGTCGCCCGACACGGTCAGCACCTTCTTCTTGCGCTTTTCGATCAGGTGCTTGGCCAGTTTGGCGGTGGTGGTGGTCTTGCCGGCGCCCTGCAGGCCAGCCATCAGGATCACGGCCGGCGGCTGGGCCACCAGGTTGATGTCGGCCACGCCTTCGCCCATGGTCGCGGCGAGTTCGCGGTTGACGATGCCGACCAGCGCCTGGCCGGGTTTCAGCGAGCCGAGCACCTCCTGGCCAAGCGCTTTTTCTTTCACGCGGGCGACGAAATCGCGCACCACGGGCAGAGCGACGTCGGCTTCGAGCAAGGCCATGCGCACTTCGCGCAGCATGTCCTGCACATTGCTTTCGGTGATGCGGGCCTGGCCGCTGACCTGCTTGACGAGGCGGGAGAATTTTTCGGTGAGGGCGGTGGCCATGGTGCTTCCCGCTCGGCGGGACCGGTATATAGACGGGAGCGAGAGGCGTCTCGCCAAGGCGAGACGCTAAACTCCGACCGATGATTTTAGCGATCCCCTCCCCACTCGGCGTGGCGCTGGGCATCGCCACCGCCGCCGCCTATGGCACGACCGCCGCTGCCTCTTCCTGGCTGGGCCGCCCCTCCATGCAATGGCTGCTCGGGCTGGCCTGGCTGCTGCACGCCTGCGCACTGGGCGTCGGGCTGGTCGGCGGCGACCCGCGCTTCGGCTTCGCGCCGGCGCTGTCGGTCACGGCCTGGCTGGTGCTGACGGTCTACGCAATCGAAAGCCGCATGTATCCGCAGCTCAAGGTGCGGCGCGTGCTTGCGGCGCTGGGCGCGGCGGCGGTGCTGCTCGCCGTGCTGTTCCCCGGCACGCCGCTGCATGTGTCGGCCTCGCCCTGGCTGCCGCTGCACCTGGCGCTCGGCATCGCCTCGTACGGCCTGTTCGCCGCGGCGGTGGTGCATGCCTGGCTCATGACCCGTGCCGAAAAGCAGATCCGGCTCGCGGCCGAGCCGCAGGGCGGTGTGCCGCTGCTGACGATGGAGCGCCTCACCTTCCGCTTCGTCACCGCCGGCTTCGTGCTGCTGTCGGCCACGCTGCTCGCCGGCCTGCTGTTCAGCGAGACGCTGTACGGCGCCAGCGCGCGGGCCTGGAAATGGGACCACAAGACCGTGTTCTCGGTGCTGGCCTGGCTCAGTTTCGCGGTGCTGCTGATCGGTCGCGCTCGCTTCGGCTGGCGCGGCCGCACGGCCCGGCGCGTGCTCTACGCGGGCTCCGCCCTGCTGCTGCTGGCCTACGTCGGATCGCGCTTCGTGCTCGAAGTGGTGCTGGCGCGCGCGACACCATGAAATACCTGCTCGTCCTCGCCGTGGTCTTCGTGGCGATCTGGCTCTGGCGCAAGAATCGGCGCGACGAGATGCGCTCGCGCCCGCCGCCGCCCGCCACGCCGGCCGTCGGGGCGCCGCAGGCCATGGTGCGCTGCGCCCATTGCGGGCTGCATCTGCCGGCAGCGGATGCCATCAGCGGACCCGACGGCGCGGTGTATTGCAGCGCTGCGCACCGCCAGGCGGCTGCGCACTGAGGCGCATTGCCGATGAGCACATTCCTCTGGTCGCGTGGCGAGCCGGCGACGGACTGGAGCCTGCTCGATCAGTTCGCCCGCGAAAGCTCGGCGCTGCTGCGCCTGTGGCGCGGCTTCATGACCGCGCGCTGCTTCGTCGCCGTCGTGCTGCTGCTGTTGCAGGCGGTGACCTTCGCGCTCGGGCAGCCGCTGGAGCCGGCGGCGATCGCGCTGTCCGTCGGCTACCTGGGGGCGGCCTTGCTGGCGGCACGCTATGCGCTCTTCCAGCTGCCGGTGCGCGGCTTCGGCGCCGCCTGGCTTTCGACCATCGGCATCGACCTGATCACCTTCACCGCGCTGCAACTGCTGCAGATCGGCAGCATCAACTACACGCCGCTCTTTGCCTTGCCGGTGCTGATGGGCGCGGTGCTGGGCTCGGGCATGGTGGGCCTGGGCACCACCGCGGCCGTCACGCTGCTGCTGCTGGTGCATGCGGGCTGGTACTGGCTGCAGCAGCCGGGCGACGCATCGCCGCGTTTCGTGCAGGCGGCGCTGACCGGCACCGGCTTGTTCGTGGTGGCGCTGCTCGCGCACGAGCTGGCGCGGCGGCTCACGCGCGAAGAAGCGCTGGCGCAGCGCAATCGAAGCACCGCCCAGATGCACGCGCTGGTGAACGACCTCGTGATCGAGACCCTCAGCGAAGGCGTGCTCGTGATCGACGAGCGAGGGCAGGTGCATGCCGCCAACCCCGCCGCCAACGCGATTCTCGGGCAGGGGCTGGCAGAACTCGCACTGCCCTTCGCGCTGAGCACCTATCCGGCCTGGGCCGCCCTGGCCGCGATTGCGCGCCAGACCTTCGCGCGGCGCACGCCGCAATCGAAGGAAATTCCGGTCGCGCAGGCGCAGGGCGCGCCGCGCGAAGTGCGGGTCCGCACGCGGCTCACGCCGGGCACCGACCGCCACACCGAGAGCCTGTGCGTGATGTTCCTGCAGGACCTGCGCGAGCTCCAGGCGCGCATCCGCACCGAGAAGCTGGCGGCCATGGGCCGCATGTCGGCGGCCGTCGCGCACGAGATCCGCAACCCGCTGGCCGCCATCACCCAGGCCAGCGCGCTGCTGGGCGAGGACCTGGTCGACCCGGCGCACCGCCAATTGACGACGATGGTGCAGCAGAACGCACAGCGGCTCTCGCGCATCGTCGACGAAGTGCTCGATGTCGCGCGGGCCCGCCAGCAGCGGGTGCTGCCGCTGGGCGAACAGCTGGCCCTCGATTCGACCGTGCGCACGCTCGCCGAGGAGTGGGTGCGGCACTCGCAGCGCCAGGGCGTGCTGCTGGTTCTCGAAGCGGCCGGCAGCGTGGTGCGCTTCGACATCGAACATCTGCGGCGCATCCTCGTGAACCTGCTCGACAACGCCGCGCGCTATGCCGGCGATCGCGAAGGCTCGATCCAGGTGACGACGCGCCAGAACGCGGCCGGCCGCGCCAGCCTGCAGGTGTGGAGCGACGGCGCACCGCTCGAACCTGCGGTGCAGCGCCATCTGTTCGAACCCTTCTTCTCCTCCGAAAGCCGCTCCAGCGGCCTCGGCCTCTTCCTCTGCCGCGAGCTGTGCGAGCGGCACGGCGCGACGATCGGCTACGAGCGCCGCGCCCTTTACGCCGCGGGGCCGGAAGGCAACGAATTCTTCGTCTCCTTCGCTGCGGGCGAGACCCGGCTGACACAATAGCGCCGTGAGCACCCCCACCTCCTCAGCACCTCGGCCCCCTGCCCAGATCCTGGTCGTCGACGACGAGCCCGACCTGCGCACGCTCTATGAACTCACGCTGCTGCGCGAGGGCTACCGGGTCGAGGCGGCCGGCAGCGTGTCGGAAGCCCGCGAGCACCTGGACGCGGGCCGCTTCGATGCCGTGATCACCGACATGCGCCTGCCCGACGGGCTCGGCATGGAGATCCTGCAGCGCATCCAGCAGGACCAGCGCAGCGAGCGCTGCGTGGTGATGACGGCCTACGGCTCGGCCGAGAACGCGGTCGAGGCCCTCAAGGCCGGCGCCTTCGACTACCTCACCAAGCCGGTGGACCTCAAGCAGTTCCGCGCCGTCGTCGCCTCTGCCGTGCAGGCCCAGGCTGCGCCTGCACGGCCCATGCGCCAGGCCGACGAGGGCAGCAGCAAGGTCGCGGCGACGACCAGCAACGCCGGCTTGGCTGCGCTCGAACGGCTGGTTGGCGCTTCCGAGCCGATGCGCCTCGTCAAGTCCCGCATCGCCAAGGTGGCGCGCGGCATGGCGCCGGTGCTGGTGCGCGGCGAGTCCGGCACCGGCAAGGAACTGGTGGCACGCGCGGTGCATGCCTGCAGCCAGCGCAGCGACGGTCCTTTCGTCGCCGTCAACTGCGGCGCGATTCCCGAGAATCTGCTCGAGGCCGAATTCTTCGGTGCGAGAAAAGGCTCCTACACCGGCTCCTCGCAGGACCGCGACGGCTACTTCCAGGCCGCCCGCGGCGGCACGCTGTTCCTCGACGAGATCGGCGACCTGCCGCTTCCGATGCAATCCAAGTTGCTGCGCGCGATCCAGGAGCGCAGCGTGCGCCCGATCGGTTCGACCCAGGAAGATGCGGTCGACGTGCGCATCGTGAGCGCGACCCACAAGGATCTGCAGGCCGAGGTGCAAGCCGGCCGCTTCCGCCAGGACCTGTTCTATCGCCTCAACGTGATCGAGATCGCGGTGCCGGCCTTGCGCGAGCGGCGCGAAGACCTGCCCGCACTCTGCGAGGCCCTGCTCGCACGCATCGCGCGCGATGCCGGCATGCCGGTGCCCGTTCTTTCGCCCGAGGTGCTGCAGCGCCTCGCGGAGCATCCGCTGCACGGCAACGTGCGTGAGCTCGAAAACCTTTTGCATCGCGCCGTGGCCTTGAGCGATGGCGACGTGCTCCATCTCGATTTCGTGGGCAGCGCCAGCATGGCACTGCCTGTGGCCCCGGCGCCGGCAACTCCGGAACAGCAGCCCGCAGCCAGCACGACAGCAGCGCCCTCCGAAGCAAAGCCGGCACCCGCGGTACCGAGCGACCTGCAGAGTTATCTCGACCAGCAGGAGCGCGAGATCCTCGTGCGTGCGCTGCAGGAGAGCGGCTTCAACCGGACCGCTGCCGCGGCGCGGCTCGGCCTGAGCCTCAGGCAGATTCGCTACCGGATCGCGCGCCTGGGCATCGCGACCCCCAGCGGCGACGAGGCGAGTGGCAACGGTGTCGACGACTGAAGACAACGCAGGCCTCTGGCAGGCCGGCTGGTACCGCTTCGCCCGGCAACTGCGCTCGCCGAATTTCGGGCCGCGCCCCGAGGGCGCGCAGATCGATCTGATCGTGCTGCATTCGATCAGCCTGCCGCCGGGACGCTATGGCGGCGACGAGGTCCAGCGGCTTTTCACGAACCAGCTGGACTGGGATGCGCATCCCTACTTCCAGACCATCCGCGGCATCGAGGTCTCGGCCCATTTCTATGTGCGCCGCAGCGGCGAGCTGTGGCAGTTCGTGAGTTGCGACGACCGCGCCTGGCATGCCGGTCCTTCATCGTGGCGCGGCCGCGCCAACTGCAACGACGACTCGATCGGCATCGAGCTGGAAGGCCTGGAGGGCGAAGGCTTCGAGCCCGCCCAATACGAGACCCTCGCGAGCCTTTGCCCGGCGCTCGCGCAGCGCCATGCGATCGCGTTCATCGCGGGCCATGAACATATTGCGCCGGGCCGCAAGGCGGACCCAGGCAGCGGCTTCGACTGGCGCCTGCTGCAGGAGCAACTGGGCTGGGACCGCGCGATGTTCCCCGACGACGTCGCGGTGCGCTGAAATTTTTCAATCGCGATGCATCCCGCGATGCGCAGCGGATGCAGCGCAACAACGCCGATCGCGCAACCCCGGCGGCGCAGCAACCATGCGCCTTTCAGGCCCAAAAACGCCTGCAAGGCCCATGGACAGCGGCAGGCGCTAAGGTGGGTCAGCAACGGCGCGGCATAGCTCTTCATCTGAGAGCTCTTCGCTGTGAACTTGTTCCTTGAACCATTGGGAAAACACTACATCTAGTGGGTTGTAGACCCGCGAGACCCTAGATATAGTGTGCCCTGCCCCGTGCTTCATGCCGAGCAACCGGCCGCAAGCGGCACCACCGCCCCAACAAGAATTGCCAACAGAGGAACGAATGCAAACTGCCCTGAACACCCCCGCCACACCTCGCGCCGTACCCTCGACGCCGCAAAAAAACGATGTCGCAGGCTCGCCCGCCAGCAACGCGCTCGCCCACTACCAGATCATTCGCCGCAACGGCGCGGTCGTGCCCTTCGAGCCCAACAAGATCGCGATCGCGATGATGAAGGCCTTCCTCGCGGTGCACGGCACCCAGGGCGCGGCTTCCGCCAGCGTGCGCGAGACGGTCGACAACCTGACCCAGGGCGTGGTCCGCGCTATGGTGCGCTCGCGTCCGGGCGGCGGCACCTTCCACATCGAGGACGTGCAGGACCAGGTCGAACTCGGCCTGATGCGCGGCGGCCACCACGAGATCGCGCGCGCCTACGTGCTGTACCGCGAGCGCCGCTCGCAGGAACGCTCGAAGTCGGGCGAACAGGACGCGCAGATCGCCGTTTCGACGCTGCACGTGCTCGACCGCGGCGAGCGCGTCGCGCTCGACCTCAACGAACTCAAGGGCCTGATCGAATCCGCCTGCGAAGGCCTGGGCGACAGCATCACGGCCGGCCCGATCGTGGCCGAAACGATGCGCAACCTCTACGACGGCGTGCCGCTCGACGAGGTCTACAAGGCGTCGATCCTGGCGGCTCGCACGCTGATCGAGAAGGACCCCGACTACACCTTCGCCACCGCGCGCCTGCTGCTGCACACGATCTTCAAGGAGATCATCGGCCGCGAGGTGATGCCGGCCGAACGTGCCCAGGCCTACGCCGACTACTTCCCGCAGTTCGTCAAGAAGGGCGTCGACAACGAGCTGCTCGACGAGAAGCTGCTGCAGTACGACCTGAACCGCCTCGGCGCCGCGCTCAAGCCCCAGCGCGACCTGCAGTTCGACTACCTCGGCCTGCAGACCCTCTACGACCGCTACTTCCTGCACGTGCGCAAGACCCGCATCGAACTGCCGCAGGCTTTCTTCATGCGCGTGGCGATGGGGCTGGCCCTCAATGAAATCGACCGCGAAGCCCGCGCGATCGAGTTCTACGAAGTGCTGTCCTCCTTCGACTTCATGTCGAGCACGCCCACCCTGTTCAACAGCGGCACGCTGCGCTCGCAGCTCTCGAGCTGCTACCTGACCACGGTGCCCGACGACCTCGACGGCATCTACGAGTCGATCAAGGAAAACGCCCTGCTGTCCAAGTTCGCGGGCGGCCTGGGCAACGACTGGACCCGTGTGCGCGCGCTCGGCAGCCACATCAAGGGCACCAACGGCGAGTCGCAGGGCGTGGTGCCCTTCCTCAAGGTGGTGAACGACACCGCGGTGGCGGTCAACCAGGGCGGCAAGCGCAAGGGCGCGGTCTGCACCTACCTGGAAAGCTGGCACCTCGACATCGAGGAGTTCCTCGAACTGCGCAAGAACACCGGCGACGACCGCCGCCGCACGCACGACATGAACACGGCGAACTGGATTCCCGACCTGTTCATGCGCCGCGTGATGGAAAAGGGCAGCTGGACGCTGTTCTCGCCCTCCAACGTGCCCGACCTGCACGACAAGTTCGGCACCGACTTCGAGACCGCCTACGCCGCCTACGAAGAGAAGGCCGCGCGCGGCGAAATCAAGCCGAGCCGCACGGTCCAGGCCACCGATCTCTGGCGCAAGATGCTCACGATGCTGTTCGAGACCGGGCATCCGTGGATCACCTTCAAGGATGCCTGCAACGTGCGCTCGCCCCAGCAGCATGCCGGCGTGGTCCATTCGTCGAACCTGTGCACCGAGATCACGCTCAACACCAGCGACACCGAAACCGCGGTCTGCAACCTCGGCTCGGTCAACCTGCTGCAGCATCTGAAGGACGGCAAGGTCGACCAGGAAAAGCTCCAGCGCACGATCTCGACCGCGATGCGCATGCTCGACAACGTGATCGACATCAACTACTACGCGGTCAAGAAGGCGCGCGACTCCAACCTGCGCCATCGCCCGGTCGGCCTCGGCGTGATGGGTTTCCAGGACGCGCTGTACGAGCTGCGTATTCCCTACGCCTCGCAGGAAGCGGTGCAGTTCGCCGACGAGTCGATGGAAGCGATCTGCTACCACGCCTACTGGGCCTCGACCGAACTGGCGCGCGAGCGCGGCAAGTATTCGAGCTACAAGGGCTCGCTGTGGGACAAGGGAGTGCTTCCGCCGGACACGCTCGACCTGCTGGAGAAGGCGCGCGGCGGCTACGTCGACGTCGACCGCTCGTCCACGCTCGACTGGAATGCGCTGCGCCAGAAGATCAAGGCCGACGGCATGCGCAACTCGAACTGCGTCGCCATCGCGCCGACGGCGACCATCTCGAACATCATCGGCGTCGACGCCTCGATCGAGCCCTGCTTCGGCAACCTGTCGGTCAAGTCGAACCTCTCCGGCGAGTTCACCGTCATCAACCACTACCTGGTGCGAGACCTCAAGCGCCTGGGCCTGTGGGACGACGTGATGGTGATGGACCTCAAGCACTTCGACGGCTCGCTGCGCCCGATCGACCGCGTACCGCAGGACGTCAAGGCGCTCTATGCCACCGCGTTCGAGGTCGAAACCACCTGGCTGGTGGAAGCCGCCGCGCGTCGCCAGAAGTGGATCGACCAGGCGCAGTCGCTCAACATCTACATGGCCGGCGCGTCGGGCAAGAAGCTCGACGACACCTACAAGCTCGCGTGGCTGCGCGGCCTGAAGACCACTTACTACCTGCGCACGCAGAGCGCGACGCACGCCGAGAAATCGACGGTGCAATCGGGCCGGCTCAACGCGGTGTCCTCGGGAAGCAATGGCAGTGGCGACGCATCTTCGTCGGGCATGAGCGCGCTCGAAGCGGCTGCGCTCGCAGCGCAAGCGCAGCTGAGTGCGATGCCGGCGACCGACATCGCGTTCTGCGGCGTCGACGATCCGACGTGCGAAGCGTGCCAGTGATGTCAGCGTGAAGTTGCCGTGATTCGCGGCATCGCCTGACAAATGGCGATGCATGCGAACAACATAACGGCAACATAATTGGAGCGCGATGTGAAGCAGCACTTTGCAACTCACATCGTTGCTCACATAATTTGAGCATTGGATCTTTCTATGTTGACCTGGGACGAAGAAGTCAAGCCCTCCTTGCCAAAGGATCTGCAACAAGGATTGCGGCACTCATCAAACAACGACGCGACCGTCGGTCGCTCGTCGGAGTTCCCGACTTCGCAAATTGCTCCTATCGCCCCGACTTTCCGCACACTCGATGATGGCGTCGCACTGCGGCCTGCTCCGGCTTCCATGCCGCAAGCGCAGGCCGCGCGCCGCGTGAAGGCCGCCGACAAGCGCATCATCAACGGCCAGACCGACGTCAACCAGTTGGTTCCGTTCAAGTACAAGTGGGCCTGGGAGAAGTACCTCGCCACCTGCGCCAATCACTGGATGCCGCAGGAAGTGAACATGACGCGCGACATCGCGCTCTGGAAAGACCCGAACGGCCTGACCGAAGACGAGCGCCGCATCGTCAAGCGCAACCTCGGCTTCTTCGTGACCGCCGATTCGCTGGCCGCCAACAACATCGTGCTGGGCACCTACCGCCACATCACGGCCCCCGAGTGCCGCCAGTTCCTGCTGCGCCAGGCCTTCGAGGAAGCGATCCACACGCACGCCTACCAGTACATCGTCGAGTCGCTCGGCCTGGATGAGAGCGAGATCTTCAACGCCTACAACGAGGTGCCGTCGATCCGCGAGAAGGACCAGTTCCTGATCCCCTTCATCGAAGCCATCAGCGACCCGCACTTCCACACCGGCACGCACGAGAACGACCAGACCCTGCTCAAGTCGCTGATCGTCTTCGCCTGCCTGATGGAGGGGCTGTTCTTCTACGTCGGCTTCACCCAGATCCTCGCGCTGGGCCGCCAGAACAAGATGACCGGCGCCGCCGAGCAGTACCAGTACATCCTGCGCGACGAGTCGATGCACTGCAACTTCGGCATCGACCTGATCAACCAACTGAAACTCGAGAATCCGCACCTCTGGACCGCGGAGTTCAAGGCCGAGATCAAGGCCCTCTTCCTGAAGGCCGTCGAGCTCGAGTACCGCTACGCCGAAGACACCATGCCTCGCGGCGTGCTCGGCATGAATGCCTCCATGTTCAAGGGCTACCTGCGCTACATCGCCAACCGGCGCGCGCAGCAGATCGGCCTGGAAACGCTCTTCCCGAACGAGGAAAACCCGTTCCCCTGGATGAGCGAAATGATTGACCTGAAGAAGGAGCGCAACTTCTTCGAAACCCGCGTGATCGAGTATCAGTCGGGTGGTGCGCTCTCCTGGGATTGAATCGTTCCGACAAATAAAGTGAGTTCAAGAATTGCTTTCGCCGGCTACACGCACCGAAGAGTGCGGCGGTGAAAAGCTCAGGTGTTCATGGTGCTGGGGCTTGCTCCAACGCCATGAATCGCTTCACGCTACCAACATGCGTGGAGTGCTTCAAAAGGTTGATTTTTTCAACTTGATCAAGGAGAAAATAGAAATGGCAACTGCAAAGAAAGCGCCGGCCAAGAAAGCCGCTGCAAAGAAGGCTCCGGCTAAGAAGGTCGCCGCCAAGAAGGCACCGGCCAAGAAGGTCGCTGCGAAGAAGGCTCCTGCCAAGAAGGTAGCAGCCAAGAAGGCACCGGCGAAGAAGGCCGCTGCGAAGAAGGCTCCTGCCAAGAAGGTAGCAGCGAAGAAGGCGCCGGCGAAGAAGGCCGCCGCGAAAAAGGCGCCTGCGAAGAAGGCAGCAGCCAAGAAGGCGCCGGCGAAGAAGGCCGCCGCGAAAAAGGCGCCTGCCAAGAAAGCGCCTGCGAAAAAGGCTGCAGCCAAGAAGCCTGCTGCCAAGAAAGCAGCGAAAAAGCCTGCTGCCAAGAAGGCCGCGAAAGCGCCCGCCAAGGCAGCCGTAGTGCCTGCTCCTGCAGCGCAAACGACGCTGAACCCCCAGGCAGCCTGGCCGTTTCCGACGGCCAGCAAGCCCTGAGTCGTTCAGCGGCCTTGAAGGCACAAAGCCCGGCACCGCAAGGTGCTGGGCTTTTTTTATGGTTGGCCCGGCACCGAAGACAGGTGCTGGGCTTTTTTATGGGCTCAGAGGCCGAGCGCCTTCCGATCCACCTGGTAATTCTGCGGCCCGCGTTGCGCGATCTTGAGCGCGCCGATGCGGTTGCCCAACGCAGCGCAACGCGCGAGCGGCCAGCCCTGCTCCAGCCCGAACAGCAGCGCGCCGCGCCATGCATCGCCGCAACCCGTCGGCTCGACCACGGCCGTCGGCTTCACGCCGGGCACGTGCTCGCGCTCGCCTTCGGTCCACACTTCGCAGCCTTCGGCAGCCAGCGTCACAACCAGTCCGCGCACACGCTTCGAGATCTCAGCAAGGCTCCAGCCCGTGCGCTGCGAGAGCATCTTTCCCTCGTAGTCGTTGACCACCACCCAGCTGGCCAAGTCGACGAAATGCGCGAGTTCCTTGCCGTCGAACATCGGCAGGCCCTGGCCGGGATCGAACACGAAAGGGATGTCCGCAGCCTTGAGCTGCTCGGCATGCTGCAGCATCGCCTCGCGGCCGTCGGGCGCGATGATGCCGAGCCGGATGTCCTCGCGCGCCGCGATGCGCGTGATGTGCGCCTGCTGCATCGCGCCCGGGTGGAAGGCCGTGATCTGGTTGTTGTCGCGGTCGTTCATGATCATGGCCTGCGCGGTGAAGCTGTCGTCCACCTGCCGCACGAACTCGGTGCTGATGCCCAGCGTTCGCAGCCGCTCCAGGTAGTCGACGCCGTCGCTGCCGACCGTCGCCATCGGCAGTGCCGTGCCGCCTAGCGCGTTGAGGCTGTAGGCGATGTTGCCCGCACAACCGCCGAAGTCGCGCCTGAGGCCGGGCACGAGAAAGGACACGTTGAGGATGTGCAACTGGTCCGGAAGGATCTGATCGGCGAACCGTCCCTCGAAAGTCATGATGGTGTCGAACGCGAGGGAACCGCAAATCACTGCTGCCATGGATGAACCGTTGGTTGATTGAAAAAAGAAAAGAGCGCGCGGCTCAAGGATAGAAGGCCAGCACCCGGTAGCCTGCGATCGGCGCCAGTGCCGCGGCCTCGGGCCCGGTCAGCGCCAGCGGCAACGACGCCGCGCGCTCGGCACGGGCGGGCAGGACGGGCGGCGCGCCGAACTCGGCCGGCATGAGCACGCGCCGGATCACGGCACGCTCCTGCATGTCGAGCAAGGACAACTCGACCGCGGGCATCGCGAGCGGCACGGTGGCGGCATTGCGCAAGGTGAAGCTGAGGCGGTAGGCATCGCCGCTTTTCTCGCGCGCGAAGGAGGCGCCATCGATCGTGATGTCGCCGATCTGGCGCAGCGCCGAGAGCTCGCAGCCCGTCAGGCTGCACAGCGCCGCGAGCGCGGGACGCAGCCCCGGCTGGCGAGCGGCGATGAGGTCGCGCTCCTGATGCAATACCTGCACGAGCAGAAGAAGCGCAGCCAGCGCGGCCACGACGATCAGGGAGCGCCGCACCGCTGGCCGCTGCCAGAATGCCGATCCCTCGGCGGCGGCGCCCAAAAACCGAGGGCTGCGCCGAGCGAGCTCGATAGCAGGCTCAGGCTCGCTGGCGGCCAGCACCACGGGCGCCGATTCGCGCGCCGCCCGCTCTTCTCCGCGCGCCTTCGCCCTGGCGATCTTGGCGGACTTGGCACGCGCACGGCGCAGCGCCTTCTGCAGTTGCGCGTTGCCGGTGTCTTCTTCAGCCGCCGGCGGAGGTGGCGGCGACGGCCGTGGCGGTGGCGGCTCGCGGCCGATGGGCGGGGCGGCCGGCAGGTTCAGGTCGATGTTCGGGAATGGCGGAAGCGAGGGATAAGGCGGAATCACTTGCGCTTCGGCTGCACGCATCGGCTGCGAGCGCTGGGGCCAGGGCTCGTCCGCAACGACGCCGACAGCGAACGACAGCGGATCGGATGGCGCCGAGGTCTTGGACGCAGGCGGCGGCGGCACGGCGACGGGCGGCTCGGCGACCGGTGGTTCGATCTCTTGTTCGTCGTCGAGGAAGTCCGCCTCCTCGAGGTTCCGCACGGGTTCCTCGTCCGCGGGCCACTCTGCCACTTCGTCCAGCTCAGTTTCGATCGGCGGATCGGCGTCGGGCGGCACGCTGCTGGTGCCTTCGTCGGGCGCCGACGTCGGTGCGACTGCCGCGGGTCCAGGCGCCGAATCGGGCGCTTCATGCAGATCGACGGTCGCGTCGAACACCTCGCTGCACCGGCCGCAGCGCACCCACCCGTCGGAGATGCGAAGCTGGTCCCTCACCACCTTGAAAGTGGTGGCGCAGGCGGGGCAGCGAGTGACCAGGCTCATGAGGCGCCGATTGTAGGGTCGACCTCCAGCGTCGAGGACGATCTAGAGGGCCGCGGTCATCAGAATCCAGCCGTCCTCGCTGTCGCTCACTTCCAGCGCTGCATGGGGCGCATAGGCGAGCTTCAGTTCGTCGGCCTGGCGCTCGAGGATGCCCGCCAGCACCAGCGAACCGCCCGCTGCGACGTGCTCGCACAGCAAAGGCGCAAGCACCTTCAGCGGCGTGGCGAGGATGTTGGCGAGCACGATGTCGTAGCGGCCAGTTGCCAAGTCGGACAGGCCGGCCTTCAGTTGCACCTCGTTCGCCTCAGCGTTGAGCCGCGTCGAATCCACGGCGGCTTCGTCGATGTCGACGGCGTCGATGTCGGTCGCGCCGAACTTGGCCGCGCCGATCGCCAGGATGCCGGAGCCGCAACCGTAGTCGAGCACGCGCTTCCCACGGAGCTCCCCGCGCGTTGCGATCCAGCGCAGGCACATGCGCGTGGTCGGGTGCGTGCCGGTGCCGAAGGCAAGACCCGGGTCCAGCCGGATGACCTGCTGCGCTTGCGCCGGCGGATCGTGCCAGGTGGGCACGATCCAGAACTCGGGGGTGATTTCGACCGGTGCGAACTGGGACTGCGTCAGCCGCACCCAGTCCTGCTCGGGCACCTCGGTCAATCCAAGCACCTCGCAATCCACAAAGAAGTCCTGCGCGGCCAGCACCGCAGCAGCCTCCCGCGCCTGCGCCTCGGCGGCAAACAAGGCGATCACCCGGGAGCGCTGCCAGCCTCCCTTGGGCGGCGGCATGCCCGGCTCGCCGAACAGGGCCTGCTCGGCATCGGTCTGGGCATCCGCGTCCTCGACCGAAACGCTCAGCGCGTCGAGCGCCTCGAGCGCATCGCTGACGGTTTCGACGCGATCTTCCGGCGCGAGCAGGCGGAGTTCGAACACGGTGCCGCGGTCCCGCTCAGCGCTTGTGGGCCGCGAGCCACTCTTCGAGGTAGTGGATGTTGGTGCCGCCGCTCATGAACTTGGCGTCGACCATCAACTCGCGGTGCAGCGGGATGTTGGTCTGGATACCCTCGATCACCGTTTCGCTCAACGCCGTGCGCATGCGCGCCAAGGCCTGGTCGCGGGTATCGCCGTGAACGATGATCTTGCCAACCATCGAGTCGTAGTTCGGCGGCACGAAGTAGTTGGTGTAGACGTGCGAATCCACGCGCACCCCCGGCCCGCCCGGCGGATGCCACATCGTGATGCGGCCCGGCGAGGGCGTGAACTTGTAGGCGTCTTCGGCATTGATGCGGCACTCGATCGAGTGGCCGCGCATCTCGATCTGGCGCTGCGTGAACGGCAGCTTCTCGCCGGCGGCGACCATGATCTGCGTCTTCACGATGTCGATGCCGGTCGTGAATTCGGTGACCGGGTGCTCCACCTGCACGCGCGTGTTCATCTCGATGAAGTAGAACTCGCCGTTTTCGTAGAGAAACTCGAAGGTTCCGGCGCCGCGGTAGCCGATCTTCTTGCAGGCGGCCGCGCAGCGCTCGCCGATCTTCTCGATCAACTTGCGCGGGATGCCCGGTGCGGGCGATTCCTCGATCACCTTCTGGTGGCGCCGCTGCATCGAGCAGTCGCGCTCGCCCAGGTAGACCGCGTTCTTGTGCTTGTCGGCGAGGATCTGGATCTCGATGTGGCGCGGGTTCTGGAGAAACTTCTCCATGTAGACCGATGGATTGTTGAAGGCCGCGCCGGCCTCCGCCTTGGTCATCTGGATCGCATTGACCAGCGCCGCCTCGGTGTGCACCACGCGCATGCCGCGCCCGCCGCCGCCGCCCGCCGCCTTGATGATGACCGGATAGCCGATCGCCCGGGCGATGCGCTTGTTGGTCGAGGAATCGTCGGACAGTTCGCCCTCCGAGCCGGGCACACAGGGGACGCCAGCCTTGATCATGGCCTGCTTGGCCGAGACCTTGTCGCCCATGATGCGGATCGATTCGGGCGTGGGGCCGATGAATTGAAAACCGCTCTGCTCCACGCGTTCGGCGAAGTTGGCGTTCTCGCTCAGAAAGCCGTAACCCGGGTGGATCGCCTCGGAGTCCGTCACTTCGGCCGCCGAGATGATCGCCGGCATGTTCAGATAGCTCTGCGAGGAAGGGGCCGGGCCGATGCATACCGCTTCCTCGGCCAGCTTCACGTATTTGGCATCGCGATCGGCCTCGGAATAGACCATCACGGCCTTGATACCCAACTCGCTGCAGGCGCGCTGGATGCGCAGCGCGATTTCGCCGCGGTTGGCGACCAGTATCTTCTTGAACATGGTCACTCGATGATGAACAGCGGCTGGCCGTATTCGACCGCCTGACCGTTTTCGCCGAGGATCTGTGTGATGGTGCCGGCCTTGTCGGCCTCGATCTCGTTGAGGATCTTCATCGCCTCGATGATGCAGACCGTGTCGCCTTCCTTGACCTGGCTGCCGATCTCGACGAATGCGGGTGCACCGGGGCTGGAGGAGCGGTAGAAGGTGCCGACCATCGGCGACTTGATGGCATGGCCGACGGGCGCCGCCTCTGCGGCCGGCGCCGCCGCGACTGGCGCGGCGATGGCACCGGCCGGTGCTGCAGCGCCGATGGCCGGAGCCGGCGCGGCGACGGTTTGAATGTATTGAACCGGTGCGGCGACGCCGCCCTTGACGATGCGGACCTTGCCTTCGGTTTCAGTGATTTCCAGTTCGGAAATATTCGATTCGGACACCAGATCGATCAGTGTCTTGAGCTTGCGCAGATCCATGGGACTCCAGCGCCGGCTTTGCCGGCTATTAGGATTTAACTCGCCTAAAAATCGGTGTTTTTCGGCGTATTTCGGCGTTTCGCCATCAACTGCCCGAACGGGCGAGCGATTCTAGCCGTGAACTAGGCCCGTCGCCATGCCTGGAGATCACCCGGCTCGAGCTTGCCCATTTTACGCGCCGCCACTGCGCCACCGGCATCGAGCACCAAGGTGAAGGGCAGACCGCCGGCCGTGTTGCCCAGATTCTTGACCAGTTCCGTGCCTTGCAGCCCCGCCAGACCGATGGGGTAGCTGACCGGCGTCTTGGTCAGGAACTTGCGAACCGCGGTGGGCTGATCGATCGCCAGACCGACAACTTGCCAGCCGTTGGCCGCATTTTCGCGAAAGAACGCATCGAGCATGGGCATCTCCTCGACGCAAGGAGGACACCAGGTGGCCCAGAAGTTGAGCAACAGCGGCTTGCCCCGCAGACTCTCGAACACCAGTTCGCCACCTTCGGGCCGATCGAAGCGCTGCGCCCAGAATGCGGCGTCCAGCTGCTCGCCGCCGGCCGCGCCGCCCCGGCGGTGCCACAGAGCACCGCCCAGACCGGCAACGGCCGCCACCGCGGCGACGCCGCCATAGAGCCAGGCCCGGCGCGTGGGGCTCGAAGTCATCCACTGTCCTTTTCTATCAGCCGCCTGAGCGCGGCCAGGTTGCCACGCGGGATGCGGCCCTGCGCGTCAGGCTTGAGCGCGCCTCGCAGATCGTCGAGGTCGTACACCAGCAGGTGCACGCCAATCTCCTCGCCGAGTGCCCGGCTCGCCACATGAACGCTGAGGGCTTCGACCTGCTCGCCATGGAAGCCGGTGACCATGCGCGGCTCGTAATCGACATGGTGGTCGATGAGCGCGATCTCGGCGGACTTCGGGTCGTCGCAGAAGAGCTGGATGTAGATGTCCGACAGGCGCGTCGCCGTGCCGTGCCACACGGCGCCACCGATGTGAGGCCGGAACTGCGCCATCCGCTCCATCCATTCGAGCGCCAGCTGGCGCAGCGCGTGCAATTCCTTGGGCTGGGTGTCCGCGCAATAGAGCCGGATGTAATCCCGCACCTCGGCCTCGATCTCGTCGTTGTTCGGCAGCGGCGTACGCACAGGCAGACCCAGGTCGCGCAGCGCGCGGCGCTTGGCGGGGCCGTACTCCAGCCCTTCCTCGACGACGAGGCGGGCCGCAGCGGCGGCAATTTCCTGCTTGGACGTGTCCATCGGCCCATTTTGCCCGCAGTAAGGCACCGGCAGAAGACCGGCCGCCCTGCGTCCCTAGAATCGACCGATGCATATTCACATCCTCGGCATCTGCGGCACCTTCATGGGCGGTGTCGCCGCATTGGCGCGCGAAGCCGGCCATCGGGTGACCGGTTGCGATGCCGGCGTCTATCCGCCGATGAGCGACCAACTGCGCTCGCTCGGCATCGAGCTGATCGAAGGCTACGACGCCGACCAGATGGCGCTGCGGCCCGATGTCTTCGTCATCGGCAACGTGGTGTCCCGCGCCCGGCTCGCCGACGGCACACCCAAGTTCCCGCTGATGGAAGCCATCCTCGACGCCGGCGCCAGCTACACCAGCGGCCCGCAATGGCTGGCAGAACACGTGCTGCAGGGCCGGCATGTGATGGCGGTGGCCGGCACGCACGGCAAGACCACCACCACTTCGATGTTGGCCTGGATCCTCGAACGCGCCGGCCTGGCGCCGGGTTTCCTGGTGGGCGGTGTGCCGCTCGACTTCGGCGTCTCGGCCCGGCTCGGCAAGAACAAGTTCGTGATCGAAGCCGACGAATATGACACGGCCTTCTTCGACAAGCGCAGCAAGTTCGTCCATTACCGCCCGCGCACCGCGATCCTGAACAACCTGGAGTTCGACCACGCCGACATCTTCGACGACCTGGGGGCGATCGAACGGCAATTCCACCACCTCGTCCGCATCGTGCCGGGGACGGGCCGTGTGGTCGTCAACGCCACCGAGGAAAGTCTGCAGCGCGTGCTGGCCCAGGGCTGCTGGAGCGAACTGGCCCGCTTCGGCGCCGGCGGCGAATGGCAGGCCCATGGGCCGCACGACGCGTTCGAGGTGCTGCGCCAAGGCGAGCGGGTCGGCCGCGTCGAATGGGCGCTGTCCGGTCTGCACAACCAGATGAATGCGCTCGCCGCGATCGCCGCCGCGGAGCACGTGGGCGTGGCGCCGGCCGAAGCGGCCGGCTTTCTGGCCAGCTTCCGCAACGTGCGCCGCCGCATGGAGCTGCGCGGCACCGTCGCGCGCGCGGGCGCAGCGATCACGGTCTACGACGACTTCGCGCACCATCCGACGGCGATCCGCACCACGCTCGACGGCCTGCGAAAGAAGCTCGACGCCGACGGCCACCAGGGCGAGCGCATCCTGGCCGCCTTCGAACCGCGCAGCAACACCATGAAGCTGGGCACCATGGCGGCCCAGCTGCCCTGGAGCCTCGAAGCGGCCGACCTCGCTTTCTGCCATAGCGGCGGACTGGAATGGGACGCTGCCGCAGCGCTCGCGCCGATGGGCGACCGGGCGCAGGTGGCCGGCGCGATCGAGCCGCTGGTGGCGCAGATCGTCGCGGTCGCGCGGCCCGGCGATCACATCGTCTGCATGAGCAACGGCGGTTTCGGAGGCGTGCACGAGAAGCTTCTTTCCGCCTTGCGCGCGACAGGCGCGGCAGAATAGGCTCATGCGCGCACAGGAGCTCATCGATACCCTGAATCTGCAGCCTCATCCCGAGGGCGGCTGGTTTCGCGAGGTGTTCCGCTCGACAGCGCAGGTCATGCCCGCCGATGGGCGGCCGGCCCGCCAGGCGCTCACTACCATCTATTTCCTGCTGGAAGCCCACCAGCATTCGCGCTGGCACCGTGTGGCGTCCGACGAAGTGTGGATCCATCTCGAAGGGGTTCCGCTCGCGCTCTGGACCAGCGATGGGGCGCTGCGCACGCCGCCGGTCCACCTGCGGCTGGGCCCGGTCGATGTCCACGGCACGCGACCGCAGCACACCGTTCCGGCAGGCCAGTGGCAAGCAGCCCGGCCCATCGTGTCGCAGGCCACCGACGACTACACGCTGGTCAGTTGCACCGTGGGACCCGGTTTCGACTTCAGCGATTTCTCGTTCATGCAACCCGAGGGCGACGAGGCGGCGCTGCTGCGCCACCACTGGCCGGAGCTGGCGGCGCTGATCTGAGCGCCGTCGCACCGATTCAGCCGCGGCGCTGTTTCACCGCTTGCGACAGCAGCTCCAGCACCTGGGCCGAATCGTCCCAGCCCAGGCAGGCATCGGTGATGCTCTTGCCGTATTCCAGATCGGCCACGCGGTCCTTGCCGGCGCTGAACTTCTGGGCGCCCGCGCTCAGGTGGCTCTCGACCATCAGGCCGAACACGCTCTTGCTGCCGCCCGCAATCTGCGCGGCGATGTCCTTCGCCACGTCGATCTGCTTCTGGTGCTGCTTGCTGCTGTTGGCGTGGCTGCAGTCGACCATCAGCGTCGGCGGCAGCTTGGCGGCTTCGAGGTCCTCGCAGGCGGCGGCCACGCTCGCGGCGTCGTAGTTGGGCGCCTTGCCGCCGCGCAGAATCACGTGGCAGTCCTTGTTGCCGTTGGTCTGCACGATCGCCACCTGTCCGTTCTTGTGCACCGAGAGGAAGTGGTGCCCGCGCGCCGCCGCCTGGATGGCGTCGGTCGCGATGCGGATGTTGCCGTCGGTGCCGTTCTTGAAGCCGATCGGCGCCGACAGGCCAGAAGCCAGTTCGCGGTGCACCTGGCTCTCGGTGGTGCGGGCGCCGATCGCGCCCCAGGAGATCAGGTCGCCGATGTACTGCGGCGAGATCACGTCGAGGAACTCGCTGCCGGCCGGCAGCCCCAGCCGGTTGATGTCGATGAGCAGTTGGCGCGCGATGCGCAGGCCCTCGTCGATGCGGAAGCTCTCGTCGAGGTAGGGGTCGTTGATGAGCCCCTTCCAGCCCACCGTCGTGCGCGGCTTTTCGAAGTAGACCCGCATCACGATCTCCAGCGTGCCGGCGTACTTCTCGCGCTCGGCCTTCAGGCGCCTTGCGTATTCGAGCGCGGCGGCCGGGTCGTGGATCGAGCACGGGCCCATCACGACCAGTAGCCGGTCGTCCTTGCCGGCCATGATGTTGTGGATGGCGCGGCGGGTGCCGCTGATCAGCGATTCGACCGGCGTGCCGCGGATCGGGAAGAAACGGATCAGATGTTCGGGAGGGGGCAGCACGGTGATGTCCTTGATGCGTTCGTCGTCGGTTCGGCTGGTTTTCTCGACGCTCGCATACCAGTTCTCGGTGGCCGGGGCAGTGTTCGTGCTCATCGCTTCTTCCTTCACTTTGAAAATCATCGGGGCATAAAAAAACCGCCGGGGCTCGAGGCGCCGGCGGTTCTGGGAGGGTGTGTCAGTGTGCTTTACGCGCTCGCCTCTCGTCCGCCGGAAACCGGGAACCAAAAGTACGAAAAGAAAAACGCGACGCGCGAAGACATAGAGGCCGAATGTAGCACAGGGTTTTGGGCTCGGCTGTTGTTTGCGGGCGTCAGGCGGTGCCGCCGACGGTCAGGCCGTCGATGCGCAGCGTGGGCTGGCCGACGCCGACCGGCACGCTCTGGCCTTCCTTGCCGCAGGTGCCGACGCCCGTATCGAGCGCCATGTCGTTGCCGATCATCGTCACGCGCGTCAGCGCATCGGGACCGTTGCCGACCAGGGTGGCGCCCTTCACCGGATACTGGATCTTGCCGTTCTCGACCCAGTAGGCTTCGCTGGCCGAGAACACGAACTTGCCGCTCGTGATGTCGACCTGGCCGCCGCCGAAGTTGGTGGCGTAGAGGCCTTTCTTGATGCTGGCGACGATTTCTTCCGGCACCCTGTCGCCGCCCAGCATGTAGGTGTTGGTCATGCGCGGCATCGGTACGTGCGCGTAGCTCTCGCGGCGGCCGTTGCCGGTGGGCGGGACCTTCATCAGGCGCGCATTGAGCGAATCCTGGATGTAGCCCTTCAGGATGCCGTCCTCGATCAGCACATTGCGCTGCGTCGCGTTGCCTTCGTCGTCGACGTTGAGCGAGCCGCGGCGGTCGGCGATGGTGCCGTCGTCCAGCACGGTCACGCCCTTGGCCGCCACGCGCTCGCCGATGCGGCCCGAGAAGGCGCTCGACCCCTTGCGGTTGAAGTCGCCTTCCAGCCCGTGGCCGATGGCCTCGTGCAGCAGGATGCCGGGCCAGCCCGGGCCGAGCACCACGGTCATCTCGCCCGCGGGCGCGGGACGCGATTCCAGGTTGGTGAGCGCCTGCTGGACGGCCTGGTCGACGTACTCGGCAATCTGCGCATCGTCGAAATAGGCGAGGCCGAAGCGGCCGCCGCCGCCGCCCGAGCCCATCTCGCGGCGGCCGTTCTGCTCGGCGATCACCGTGACCGACAGCCGCACCAGCGGCCGCACGTCGGCCGCCAGCGTGCCGTCGGCGCGCGCGACCAGCACCACGTCGTATTCGCTCGCGAGGCCGGCCATCACCTGCGCGACGCGCGGATCCCTGGAACGCGCGAGCTTCTCGACCTTGCCGAGCAACTCGACCTTGGCGGTGCTGTCGAGCGTCGAGATCGGGTCCACGCCGCCATAGAGCGAACGGCTCGTTGCAACCTTGCGCACCGGAGCCTTCACCCGCCCGTTGCGCCCGGCAGCGGAAATGGTGCGCACGGTGCGCGCCGCATCGAGCAGCGAGGCCTCGGAGATGTCGTCCGAATAGGCGAAGGCCGTCTTCTCGCCGCTGACCGCGCGAACGCCGACGCCCTGGTCGATGCTGAAGCTGCCGGTCTTGACGATGCCCTCCTCCAGGCTCCAGCCCTCGCTGCGCGTGTACTGGAAGTAGAGGTCGGCGTCGTCCACCTTGTGGGCGGTGATTTCGGCCAGGGCGCGCGACAGGTGCGACTCGTCGAGGCCGAAGGGCGTGAGCAGGAGCTGCTGCGCCGTGGCGAGGCGCTCGATGGTGGGTTCGCGTGAAATCATCGAAGGATTCTAGGCTCGCACCCCGAATGGCGCTCAGGACTGCATCAGCCGCTTGGCGCGCGAAATGGACATCAGGATGCCGAGCCCCAGGCCGAGCGTCACCATCGCGGTGCCGCCATAGCTGATGAAGGGCAAAGGCACGCCGACCACGGGCAGGATGCCGCTCACCATGCCCATGTTCACGAAGGCGTAGGTGAAGAAGATCATCGTCATCGCGCCGGCCAGCAGGCGGGAGAACAGCGTCGGCGCATCCAGCGCGATCGCGAGGCCGCGAAAGATCAGGAAGACGAAGGCCGCGATCAGCGCCAGATTGCCGATGAGACCGAATTCCTCGGAATAAGCCGCGAAGATGAAGTCGGTGGTGCGCTCGGGAATGAACTCCAGGTGCGTCTGCGTGCCCTGCATGAAACCCTTGCCGCCGACGCCGCCGGAGCCGATGGCGATCATGCCCTGGATGATGTGGAAGCCCTTGCCCAGCGGGTCTTTGGTCGGGTCGAGCAGCGTGCAGATGCGCTGCTTCTGGTAGTCGTGCAGCACGCGCCAGTCGACGCCGTCGGCGCACAGCTGCGACTCGAAGCCGACGATCAGCGCCACCGCGACCAGCCCGATCACCACCGGCGGCACGATCAGTTTCCACGAGAGCCCGGCGAAGAAGATCACCGACAGGCCGGCCGCCAGCACCAGCAGCGAGGTGCCCAGGTCGGGCTGCTTCATGATCAGGCCGATCGGCACCGCCAAGAGCACGGTGGCGACCACGAAGTCGAGCGTGCGCAACTGGCCCTCGCGGCGCTGGAACCACCAGGCCAGCATCAGGGGCATCGCGATCTTCAGGATTTCGCTCGGCTGGATCACCATGCCGACATTGATCCAGCGCGTGGCGCCCTTCTTGGTGATGCCGAACAGCGCCACCGCGATCAGCAGCCCCACGCCCAGGGCGTAGAGCGGCACGGCAAAGAACATCAGGCGCTGCGGCGGCACCTGCGCCACCACGAACATGATGAAGCCGGCCAGGAGCATGTTGCGGCCGTGGTCCGCGAAGCGCGAGCCGTGGTCGAAACCCGACGAATACATGGTCAGCATGCCGGCGCAGGCCAGCAGCAGCACGGCGAAAGCGAGAAAGCCGTCGAAGCCCTGGAACACGGGGACGATGCGACGCGCGAGCGACGGCTGGTTGAACACGGCTGACATGGGCGCGGATTATCCGCGTCCCGGCGCGCTTCCGTAACAATCCAAACGCATGAACCCGCTGCCCACCACCCATTTGTTGTATCTCCATGGCTTTCGCTCCTCGTCGCTGTCGACCAAGGCGCGGCAGATGGCGCAGCGCGTGGCCGAACGGCACCCGCAACTGCAGTGGTGGTGCCCGCAACTGCCGCCCTCCCCCCGCGAGGCCATCGATCTCGTGATGAACGGCATCGCGCCATGGCCGCGCAGCTCGATGGCGGTCGTGGGTTCCTCGCTCGGCGGCTTCTATGCCACCCATGTGACCGGCATGACAGGCTGCCGCGCCGTGCTGCTGAACCCCGCGGTCCATCCGGCACGCGACCTGGCGAACTACATCGGCGAGCAAAGCTCCTGGCACGACCCGGCCGAGCACTTTTTTTTCCGGCCCGAGTACATCGATCAACTGCGTGCGCTCGAACTCGGGCCGCTGGCACAGCCCGAGCAGGTCTTCGCCGTCATCGCCAAGGGCGACGAGCTCCTGGACTGGCGCGAGATGTCGGCCCGCTACCCCGGAAGCCGCATCAAGCTGCTCGAGGGCAGCGACCATGCGCTGTCCGATTTCGAGCGCCATCACCTGGACGATGTGATGGCCTTCATCGACCCGGCCTGAACGCGGTCCGCGGCCGGCGTTCATCGCCGCGCATGGGACAATCCGCGCCATGTTTGTTTTGTTCGAAGAAGCCGGCAAGTACCTCGGCGGCCGCGTGTTGTCGGAGGCCGAGGCCTCGGCGCAGGTCGAGCTCGAGTCCGGCAAACGCGTCAAGGTCAAGGGCGCCAACATCGTGCTGCGCTTCGAGAAGCCGGCTCCGGCCGAATTGCTGGCCGAAGCGCGCACCCTGGCCGCCGGCATGGATCTCGACCTGGCCTGGGAATTCGCGCCCGAAGGCGAGTTCGCCTTTGCCGAGCTCGCGGTTGACTACTTTCAGGCTCATCCGACGCTGGCGCAGCAGGCCGCCGCGCTGCTGGCGCTGTTCGAGGCGCCGCACTATTTCCGCCGCGCGGGCAAGGGCCGCTTCAAGAAGGCGCCGGCCGAGATCGTGCAGCAGGCGTTGGCCGCTATCGAGAAGAAAAAAGCGGTACAGGCGCAGATCGCCGAATGGTCCGCGCAGCTGGCGGAAGGCGTTTGCCCGGCGCCGGTGCGCGAGCAGCTCTTCAAGATCCTCTTCCGGCCCGACAAGAACGCGCCCGAGTACAAGGCCGTGGTCGAAGCCGCGCGTGCGACGCAGCGACCGCCGCTCGAGTTGCTCAAGCAGGCGGGCGCGATCGATTCGCCCTACCAGTTCCACTGGCGCCGCTTCCTGTTCGAGAACTTCCCCAAGGGCACCGGCTTCCCGGCCCTGCAAGCGCCAGCCATCACCGACGAACTGCCGCTCGCCGAGGTGCAGGCCTTCTCGATCGACGATTCGCAGACCACCGAGATCGACGATGCGCTCTCGGTCACGGGCCTCGGCAGCGGCACGGTGCGCGTCGGCATCCACATCGCGGCGCCCGGCCTGGCGCTGGCGCCGGGCAGCCCGATCGACCAAGTGGCGCGCGCGCGCATGTCGACGGTCTACATGCCGGGCCACAAGATCACCATGCTGCCCGACGACGTGGTGGAGGCCTACACCCTGCAGGAAGGGCGCGACTGCCCGGCCGTCTCGCTCTACGCCAGCTTCGACGAAGCGACGCTGGAACTGAAAGGCGCAGAGACCCAGCTCGAGCGCGTGCCGATCGTGGCCAACCTGCGCCATGACCAGCTCGACGGCGTCGTCACGCAGGGCTGGCTCGAAGATGCCTCGGTGGACGGCGAGAACACGCCCGAGGTCGCGAAACGCGCGCGCGCCCCGCTGTCCTTCCTGTTCCGCCTCGCGAAGCAGCTGAAAGCGCAGCGCGAAGTGGTGCGCGGCAAGCCCGAGAGCTTCAACCGGCCCGACTACAACTTCCGACTGATCGGCAACGACAGCGAACCCACCGGCAACGAGCAGGTGCAGATCAGCACCCGCCAGCGCGGCGCACCGCTCGACCTGATCGTTTCCGAGGCCATGATCCTGGCCAACAGCAGCTGGGGCGGCTGGCTCGGCGAACTCGGCGTGCCCGGCCTCTACCGCAGCCAGGCCAGCCTGGCGCCCGGCATCAAGGTGCGCATGGGCACGCGGGCCCTGCCGCATGCCGGCCTCGGCGTGAAGAGCTACGCCTGGAGCACCTCGCCGCTGCGCCGCTACACCGACCTCGTGAACCAGTGGCAGATCATCGCGGCCGCGCGCCACGGCAAGACCGCGGCGTTGGCTGCGCCTTTCAAGCCCAAGGACGCCGACCTGTTCTCGATCCTCTCGGGTTTCGACGCGGCCTACGCCGCCTACAACGCCCACCAGGGCGGCATGGAGCGCTTCTGGACGCTCAAGTACCTCCAGCAGCGGGGCATCGCCGAACTCGACGCGACCCTGATCAAGGACGTGGGCAACGGCGCCCTGGTGCGCGCCGACACGCTGCCGCTGGTGTTCCAGGTCACCGGCACGCAAGGCTTGATGCGCGGCGCTCGCGTGCGCGTCAGGCTCGGTGAGATCGACGAGATCGCGCTCGACGTGCACGGCACCGTCATCGAGCGCCTCGATGCGGCGCCGGCCGAAGCTGCCGCGGAAGACGAGAGCGGCGAGGACGAGGAAGAAGTGGCCGGGCCGATCGCCATTGCGGTCGACCTCGCCGACAGCGACGAGGCTGCCCCGGAGAAGGTAACAGCATGAACCTGCGCGACCTGAGCAGCCTGCAGATCGCGCTCGGCCTGTCGGTCGCGGCGCACGCGCTGCTGCTCGGGCTGCGCTTTGCCGACCCGGAGACTTTCAACCGCGTGTTCACCGAAACGCCGCTCGAGGTCATCCTGGTCAACGCCAAGACCAACGAGCGCCCCGACAAGGCCCGGGCCATCGCCCAGACCTCGCTGGCCGGCGGCGGCGATCTCGAACGCGGCCGCGCCACCAGCCCGCTGCCGCCCTCCACCTTCACCGCCGTCGGCGACTCGATGGAAGACGCGCAGCGCCAGGTGGAGGCGATGCAGGCGCAGCAGATGCTGCTTTTGGCGCAGATCAAGCAGCAGCTCGCCGCCATGCCGATGCCCGACCCGCGCAACCAGGGCAGCCCGAGCGAGAACGCGGCGCGCGAGGAAAAGCGCCGCCAGCTGATCAAGATGCTGGCCGAGATCGAACGCCGCGTGAACGAAGAGAACGCGCGGCCCAAGAAGCGCTATCTGAGCCCGGCGACCCGCGAAGCCACGTATGCCGTCTACGTCGACGCGCTGCGCAGGCGCATCGAGCAACGCGGCACCGAGAACTTCCCCGAGCTCGCCGGCAAAAAACTGTACGGCGAGCTCACGATGATGGTGACCGTCAACTTCGACGGCTCGATCCTCGGCACCGAGGTCATCGAAGGTTCGGGCAACCAGGCCTTGGACCGGCGCGCCCAGGCGATCGTGCGCAGCATCGGCAATTTCGGCAAGTTCACCGACGCGATGCGCCGCCAGACCGACCAGATCGTGCTGCCCTCGCGCTTCAAGTTCACCCGCGACGAGACGCTCGAAACCCAGGTGTCTTCTTCATCGAGGCAATGAGCATGGACCAGTACTGCGTGATGGGCAATCCGGTGGAGCACAGCCGCTCGCCATGGATCCATGCGCGCTTTGCCGAACTGACGGGCCAGACGCTGGACTACGGCCGCCGGCTGGTGCCGATCGACGGCTTCGATGAAGCGGTGGCGGCCTTCCGCGCCGAACCGGCCGGCACCGCGCGCGGCTGCAACATCACCGTGCCCTTCAAGTTCGACGCGGCGGCGCTGGCCCAGCACCTGAGCCCGCGCGCCGCGCTGGCGCGCGCCGTCAATGTGCTGAGCTTCGAGGAAGACGGCATTCATGGCGACAACAGCGACGGCGCCGGCCTCGTCAACGACATCACGGTCCATGCAGGGGTGTCGCTCGCCGGCAGCGAGCTGCTGCTGCTCGGCGCCGGCGGTGCCGCGGCCGGCGTGCTGGGCCCGCTGCTGGAAGGCGGCCCGCGCCGCGTGGTGGTCGCCAACCGCACGCTGGCCAAGGCCATCACGCTGGTGCAGCGCCATGCGGCGCTCGCGCTTGCGCACCACGTCACGCTGGAAGCACAGGAACTGCACGCGGTGCCCGGCAACTTCGACATCGTGGTGAACGCCACGGCCTCGAGCCTGGCGGGCGGCGAAGTGCCGGTCGCGGCGAGCGTGCTGAAGCGCGGCGCGCTGGCGGTCGACATGATGTACGGCCCGGCCGCCGCGGGCTTCATGAACTGGGCGCGCGACCACGGCGCCGTGCCGCGCGACGGCCTCGGCATGCTGGTCGAGCAGGCGGCCGAGGCCTTTGCGCTCTGGCGCGGCGTGCGGCCGCCCGCGGCACAGGTGCTGGCCGAGCTGCGCGCCATTGTCGATCGGACGTGAAAGCGCTTCTTCGCTGGGCGCTGTGCCTGATCGTCGCGGGCTTCGCGCTCGAAGTCTTTTTCATCGCGCGCATCGCCGCGATGGCGGCGATCGATCCGCAGTCCACCGCCTTCCAGCGCTCCGAGGCCTGGCAACTCGCCACCGAGGGGCGCAGCAATGGGGAGCGGGACTGGAAGCAGCGCTGGGTCCCCTACACGCAGATCTCCGACACGCTCAAGCGCGCGGTGATCGCCAGCGAAGACGACCAGTTCATCTACCACCAGGGTGTCGAGTGGGAAGCGATCGAGCGCGCGCGCCAGCGCAATGCCAAGGCCGAGCAGATCGCCGCGCGGCGTGCTGCCAAGATGCGCGCACGCGGCAAGGAACCGCGCCCGCCCCAGCTGCGCGGCGGTTCGACCATCACCCAGCAGCTCGCGAAGAACCTGCTGCTCTCGGGCGAGCGCACGCTGCTGCGCAAGGGCCAGGAGCTGGTGCTGGCCACGGCACTGGAGCTTCTGCTCGACAAGGAACGCATCCTCGAGATCTACCTCAACAGCGTGGAATGGGGCGAAGGCGTGTTCGGCGCCGAAGCGGCCGCACAGCACTACTTCAGGAAGCCGGCCGCGCGGCTTAGCGCCGGCGAAGCGGCGCGGCTCGCGGTGATGCTGCCGAGCCCCAAGTCCTACGAACGCCGGTCCGGCTCGGCCTATCTCTCGGGCCGCGCGGCCACGATCGCGGCGCGCATGCCGTCTGCAGAACTGCCCTGAGTTCCCCAAACCGTTCGGGCTGAGCCTGTCGAAGCCTTGCGCAGCCCTTCGACCCTTCGACAAGCTCAGGACAGGCCAAGCTCAGGGTGAACGGGTTCGGGCCCGTATCATCGCCGCCATGCTTGCAAAGTTCACGGGGTGGGCCCTGCTGGTCGTGATCCGGCTCCTCACCGGCGCCCAGGCGCGCTGGTGGGGCTGCCCGCCCAAGGCCGAGCAGCGCATCTATTTCGCCAACCACCAGAGCCATCTCGACCTGGTGATGATCTGGGCCGCGCTGCCCGAGGAACTGCGCAGCATCACGCGGCCGATCGCGGCGCGCGACTACTGGGCCACGACGCCCTTCAAGCGCTGGATCACGACCGAGGTGTTCAATGCGATCTATGTGGAGCGTGGCGGCAGCGCGCCGGTTCCGCCGCCCGTCGCGCCGCCCGCGCCCGCGGAGCGCATCGAGCCCTCGTTCGACGGGGTGGTGCAAACGGAACTGCCGCTCGCGCCGCCGGCGGCCGAGATCGCGGAACCGGCGGCTGCGGTAGTGCCCGGCAGCGCCGAAGCCCTCGCGCCGCTGCAGCCCCTGATCGAGGCGCTGCAGAGCGGCGACTCGATCATCATCTTTCCCGAGGGCACGCGCGGCCACACGGGCGAGCCGCAGAAGTTCAAGTCGGGCCTCTTCGCGCTGGCCCAGATGTTCCCGGAGGCGGTGCTGGTGCCGGCCTGGATCGACAACGTGCAGCGCGTGATGCCCAAGGGCGAGGTCGTGCCGGTGCCCATTCTTTGCTCGGTCACTTTCGGCGAGCCGGTTCGCCTCGAAGAAGGTGAAGAGCGCCGGCCCTTCCTCGATCGGGCGCGCGAAGCGGTCGTCGCGCTGCGCTACGTATGAACGAATACCTGCGCCATCTCGCGCCGAACCACCAGGTCGCGGCCCTGTTCCTGATCGTCTTCGGCCTGCTCGTCATCGTCAGCACCGTGGCCTTCCTGCTGACCTTCAGGGAGCGCCGCAACCCGGTGCACGACGAGACCTGGCAACGCGAACTGCTGCACTTCCTCACCCTGCTGCGCACCACCTGGGTCATGGTGGTGATCTTCTGGATCGGCTGGGCGCTGGGCGAAACGGTCGCCACCGTGCTGTTCGCGCTGATCTCTTTCTTCGCGCTGCGCGAGTTCATCACGCTCTCGCCGACGCGGCGCGGCGACCATCGCAGCCTGATCCTGGCCTTCTTCGTCGTACTGCCAATCCAGTTCTGGCTGGTCGCAACCGCGCACTTCGACCTGTTCACCGTGTTCATCCCGGTCTATGTGTTCATCGCGATTCCCGTGGTGAGCGCGCTGGCCGACGACCCCAACCACTTCCTGGAACGCAACGCCAAGCTGCAGTGGGGCATCATGGTCTGCGTCTACGGCATGAGCCATGTGCCGGCGCTGCTCCTGCTGTCCTTTCCGGGCTACGAGGGTAAGAGCGCCTTCCTCGTGTTCTTCCTGGTGTTCGTGGTCCAGACCTGCGTGCTGACGCAGCATTTGATCTCGCGGCGCAGCACCATGCCCGGGGATGCTTCCGCACCGGCGCCCGAGGAACAGGCCAAGGCCCGGCTCGGCAAGCTCGGGCACTGGCTGTTCCGGCAGGAACCCGTCGCACCCCACGTGAGCCGCAGCTTCAACTGGACCAGCTGGGCGATCGGCATGGGCATCGCGAGCCTGGTCGGCGCGCTGTTCTCCTTCATCACGCCCTTCAAGTTCGCCCAGGCGCTCGCGGTGTCGCTGATCGCCTGCGTCGCCGGCTCGATGGGCCACCTCGTGATGAAGGCGCTCAAGCGTGACCGCGGCATTCCCAACTGGGGGCAACGCGGCGTCGGCGTGACGGGCGCCAACGGCCTGCTGGACCGCGTCGATGCGCTCTGCTTCGCGGCACCCGTGTTCTTCCATTCGGTGCGCTGGTATTTCGGCGCATAAGGCTCGCATGCGCATCCTCGGCATCGACCCCGGCTTGCAGACCACCGGCTTCGGCGTGGTGGACATGGACGGCCACACGCTGCGCTATGTCGCGAGCGGCACCATCAGCACCAAGCGCGTCGCGCAGGGCGAGCTGCCGGCCCGGCTGAAGGTGCTGTTCGACGGCATCTGCGAAGTCGTCGAGCGCTACAAGCCCGATGCAGCAGCGGTGGAGATCGTGTTCGTCAACGTCAATCCGCAATCGACCCTGCTGCTCGGGCAGGCGCGCGGCGCCTGCCTCACGGCGCTGGTGACGAGCAACCTGTCGGTCGCCGAATACACCGCGCTGCAGATGAAGCAGGCGGTCGCGGGCCACGGCAAGGCCGCGAAGGCGCAGGTGCAGGAGATGGTCAAGCGCTTGCTGCAACTACCCGGCCTGCCCGGCAGCGACGCGGCCGATGCGCTCGGCATCGCGATCACGCACGCCCATGTCGGCAGCTCGATGGCCCGGCTCGGCCAGGCCGCGGTGCTCGCACGCAGCACCAGCGGGATGTACAGGCAGGGGCGGACGCGCTGATTCGGACGCGTCAGCGCAGCAACCGATGCGTTGGTGTTTTGGCCGCCTTCTTATCGAAGGTCAGCACCGGCGCGTAGCCGGCGGCCTGCGCACGCACGGCCAGCAGGTAGTCCGAAAAGTCGGCCGGACCAGCTTCGTACAGGCCAAGCGCCTGCCGAACCAGGCCCGGTGATTCGACCTTGAGTTGATCATGGTTCAGCAATGCGCTCATGGCTTGGTGAACAGCATCACGCGCGTAGCCATAGCTGCGCTCCAAGACCCAACTCAGCTCGCAAAGAACGACGTGATCGACGTAAGCCGGTGAACGCGCGCTGGCGTTGTCGCGAAGCCAAGCTTCGGCTTTGGCCGCCTGCCGCGCATCGTCGTTGGTGAGGAGCCTCACCAACAGGTTGGTATCGAGCGCGATCACTTCGCCGTGCCGGGGCGATGTTTCTCGCCCAGGTGGGCCGCAACCCCAACGTCCATCTCTTCGACGGTCAGCGCCCGCTTGGGCCGCGCCAGCAGACCCCGCAGCGCCTTGACAGGCGTTGGTGTCGGCCTTTTCAGAACGATGGTGTCGTCGTCCACCACCGTCACCAGAAGCCGATCGCCTGCCTCCAGGCCTAGCCGCGCCCTGGCGGCACTTGGCAGCGTCATCTGGCCCTTTGATGTCAGGGTGGTTTGCATGCTAACCTTCCTTACCAAAAGGTAAGGATATCACGTCAAACCACGCGCTCCGCGATCAGTACCGCGAAGAAGCCGAAGGCCGCGAACAGCGTCCACTTGAGCACGATCCAGCCGAAGCGCTTGTACTTGGGCTGCCCGGTGCCGGCGAAGAAGGCGAAAGAGATGCCGGCCACCAGCAGAAGCAGCAGGATGGCCCAGCGAAACAGCAGCATCGTCTGGAAGGCCCCGCGCTACCAGGCGCGCGCGACTTCGGCGAAGCCAGCCGGCGCGCGACTCTGGTCGTCGAAGGTGACGATCTCGTAGGCGTCTTCGTGCGCGAGCAGTTCGCGCAGCAGCTTGTTGTTGAGCGCGTGGCCCGAGCGGAACGCGCTGTAGGCCGCGAGCAGCGGCCGGCCGATGACGTAGAGGTCGCCCATGGCGTCCAGAATCTTGTGCTTGACGAACTCGTCGTCGTAGCGCAGTCCGCCCGCATTCAGCACCTTGGTGTCGTCCATCACGATCGCGTTGTCGAGCCCGCCGCCGAGCGCCAGGCCCTTGGAGCGCATGTACTCGACCTCCTTGGTGAAGCCGAAGGTGCGCGCGCGCGCGATGTCGCGGCTGTACGAGCCCGACCCCAGGTCGAACTCGACGCGCTGGCCGGTCGAATTGACCACGCGATGATCGAAGTCGATCTCGAAGCTGAGCTTGTAGCCGTGGTAGGGCGAAAGCCGCGCCCACTTGGTATCGGCCCCCTCGCCTTCGCGCACCTCGACCGGCTTGGTGACGCGGATGAAGCGGCGCGGCGCCTTCTGCAGCTCGATGCCCGCGCTTTGCAGCAGGAACACGAAGGACGATGCCGAGCCGTCGAGGATCGGCACCTCGTCGGCCGTGATGTCGATCAGGAGGTTGTCGATGCCGAGGCCCGCGCAGGCCGACATCAGGTGCTCGACGGTCTGGACCTTGGCACCCTTGGACGACACGGTGGACGCGAGCCGCGTGTCGGTGACGGCCTCGGCCGTCATCGCGATCTCGACCGGTTCCGGCAGGTCGACGCGGCGGAACACGATGCCGGCATCGATGGGCGCCGGCCTGAGCGTGAGTTCCACGCGCTGCCCGCTGTGCAGCCCCACGCCGACCGCGCGGGTGATGGATTTGAGGGTACGTTGTTGGAGCACGGCAGCGATTTTAGGAGGGCGAGGCGCCCGGCGTGCCGTGCGCCTCGCTATGTCCGTGATAGCTGCCATCTGGGACGGTCAATCGGCCTGGCGGCGGAGAAAGGCCGGGATCTCGAAATCATCCATCCCACCCGAGGACAGCGCATCCACTTTGGCAGCGGCCATGGTGCGGTTGGTGCGCCACACGCTGGGCACCGCCATGCCGTCGTAGTTGGGCTGGCCGCTCGCATGCCCGTGGCCCGCGCCGCCGAGCGTCGGCACGTTGAACGGGATGTTGTCGGTGCCGGTACGGATCACTTCCAGCGTCGGCGCCTGGCGGCGCGCATCCGCGCGCGAGAGGCCGGTCGCGACCACGGTCACGCGCATCTCGTCGCCCAGGTTGTCGTCGTAGGCAGCGCCGTAGATCACGTGCGCGTCCGGCGAAGCGTAGGCACGGATGGTGTTCATCGCGAGCTTCGATTCGCTGAGCTTCAACGAGGACTTCGACGCCGTCACCAGCACCAGCACGCCCTTGGCGCCCGAGAGGTCGATGCCTTCGAGCAGCGGGCAGGCCACGGCCTGTTCGGCGGCGATGCGCGCGCGGTCCGGGCCGGCGGCCGCGGCGGTGCCCATCATGGCCTTGCCGGGCTCGCCCATCACGGTGCGCACGTCTTCGAAGTCGACGTTCACGCCGCCGTACTCGTTGATGATTTCCGAGATGCCGCCGACCGCGTTCTTGAGCACGTCGTTGGCATGCGCAAAGGCCTCGTCCTGCGTGACGTCCTCGCCCAGCACGTCGAGCAGCTTCTCATTGAGCACCACGATCAGCGAATCGACATTCGCCTCGAGCTCGGCCAGGCCGGCATCGGCGTTGGTCATGCGGCGGCCGCCTTCCCAGTCGAAGGGCTTGGTCACCACGCCCACGGTGAGAATGCCCATCTCCTTGGCCACGCGCGCGATCACCGGCGCCGCGCCGGTGCCGGTGCCGCCGCCCATGCCGGCCGTGATGAACAGCATGTGCGCGCCGGCGATGGCTTCGCGGATGTCGTCGATCGCGGCTTCCGCGGCATCGCGCCCCTTCTCGGGCTTGCTGCCGGCGCCCAGCCCGTTGGTACCGAGCTGGATGGTCTTGTGCGCGTTGCTGCGCGAGAGCGCCTGCGCGTCGGTGTTGGCGCAGACGAACTGAACGCCCTGCACGCCGCGCTCCATCATGTGCGCGACCGCATTGCCGCCGCCGCCGCCGACGCCGATCACCTTGATCTGCGTGCCTAGGTTGAACTCTTCGATTTCGATCATTTCGATGGCCATTTCTGACTCCTTGAATATTTGCAGTTGCCGTGTATGTATGAGTGAATTTTTTCTAGGGAACCGTCAACGATCGAGCGGTGGGCCGGTTCGTCGCCATCGCTCGTTGAAATGACGTTGAGGACTTCCGCGTGCCAACCAAAGTGGGTAGAAGTTCATGATCAGAAGTTCCCCACAATGAAGTCCTTGAAGCGTCCGAAGGCCGTCTTGACAGAGCCGTTCTTCTGCGCCACCTTGAAGCCGCGCAGCCGCGCATAGCGCGCCTCCTCGAGCAGGCCCATCACGGTCGCGGCGCGCGGCTGCGCCACCATGTCCGACAACGCGCTCGAATACTTCGGGATGCCGCGCCGCACCGGCTTCAGGAAGATGTCTTCGCCGAGCTCGACCATGCCGGGCATCACGGCGCTGCCGCCGGTCAGCACCACGCCCGAGGAGAGCACCTCTTCGTAGCCCGACTCGCGCACCACCTGCTGCACCAGCGAGAAGATCTCTTCCACCCGCGGCTCGATCACGCCGGCCAGCGCCTGCTTGCTCAGCATGCGCGGCCCGCGGTCGCCCAGGCCGGGCACCTCGACCTGCGTGTCCGGATCGGCCAATAGCTGCTTGGCATAGCCGTTCTCGACCTTGATGTCCTCGGCGTCCTTGGTCGGCGTGCGCAGCGCCATCGCGATGTCGCTGGTGATCAGGTCGCCGGCGATCGGGATCACCGCCGTGTGGCGGATCGCACCGTTGGTGAAGATCGCGACGTCGGTGGTGCCGGCGCCGATATCGACCAGCACCACGCCCAGCTCGCGCTCGTCCTCGGTCAGCACCGCCAGGCTGGAGGCCAGCGGGTTCAGCATCAGCTGGTCGACCTCCAGGCCGCAGCGGCGCACGCACTTGATGATGTTCTCGGCCGCGCTCTGGGCGCCGGTGACGATGTGCACCTTGGCCTCGAGACGCATGCCGCTCATGCCGATCGGCTCCTTCACGTCCTGGCCGTCGATCACGAACTCCTGCGGCTCCACCAAGAGCAGGCGCTGGTCGCTCGAGATGTTGATCGCGCGCGCCGTCTCCACCACGCGGGCCACGTCCGCCTGCGTGACTTCCTTGTCCTTGACCGCGACCATGCCGCTCGAGTTGATGCCGCGGATGTGGCTGCCGGTGATGCCGGTGTAGACGCGGCTGATCTTGCAGTCGGCCATCAGCTCGGCTTCCTTGAGCGCCTGCTGGATGCTCTGCACGGTGGCGTCGATGTTCACCACCACGCCGCGCTTGAGCCCGTTGCTGGGCGCAATGCCGAGCCCGGCCAGCTTGAGCTCGCCGTTGGGCAGCACTTCGGCCACCACCGCCATCACCTTGGCGGTGCCGATGTCGAGTCCGACAACCAGGTCTTTGTATTCCTTGGACATGAAGCTTCCTCAGTTCCTATTTCTTCTTGGGGTCGGTGACGACCGTGGTGACACCGCGCAAGCGCAGCGCGTAGCCTTCGTTGTGCCGCAGGTCGGCGCCCTCGACCGAAGCGACCGTGCGCCCGTACTGCCGCGCGACCGGCGCCACCGTGACCAGAAAACGCTGCGTGCGCGCCGCCACTTCCTCGCTCTGCCCGCGGCCGAGTTCGATCGCGGCGCCGGTGTCCAGCACCGCGCGCCAGCTGCCGCGGCTCGACAGCGTGAGCGCGTCGAGCGACAGCTCGTAGGGCGCAAACAGCGGCTGCAGCACGCGGTACATGCCCAGCACCTGGCCGGACTGCTCGGTCGGCCCGTCCAGCCGCGGCAGGCTGTCGTCGACCTCGGCCACGTTGGCCTCGAACACTTCGCCGAAGCCGTTGATGAGGCGCGATTGCGCCTCGTCGCCCCAGTGCGCCACCGGCACATGCTCGGTGAGGGTGGCGCGCAGCTTGTTCGGGAACTCGCGCCGCACCACCGCCTTGCGCACCCAGGGTACGGCCTCGAAGGCGACACGCGCGCGCGCCAGGTCGACCGTGAAGAAGTTGCCCGCCAGCTGCGGCGCGACGTTGGCGCGCAACGTGACCGCGTTGTTGTGCGTGACCTCGCCGTCGACCTTGATGCCGGCCAGCGGGAAGAAGGGCTGGCGCAGCACCCACCATGCGCCCGCCGCCAGCAACACGAGCGCGAACAACGCGTACACCAGGGTCGCGGTCACGTTCATGAGCTTGACGTCGAAGGGCACGGGGATGCTGGCAGCCATCAGACCTCCGCTTTCGAGTCCAGGGTGGCCGATGCCAGCACGCGCAGGCACAGGTCCTCGTAGGAGATGCCGGCCGCGCGCGCCGACATGGGCACCAGCGAATGGGTGGTCATGCCGGGCGAGGTGTTCATCTCCAGTAGGAAGGGCTTGCGGTCGCTGGCGCGGATCATCAGGTCGGCGCGGCCCCAGCCGCGGCAGCCGAGCTGGTGGTAGGCCGCCAGCGTGATGCGCCGGATCTCCTGCTCCTCCGCATCGGGCAGGCCGCTCGGGCAGTGGTACTTCACGTCGTCGGTGAAGTACTTGTTCTGGTAGTCGTAGGCGCCCTCGGGCGCGGCGATGCGCACCACTGGCAGCGCCTCGGCGCCGAGGCCGCCGCCGAGCACGGCGCAGGTGACTTCCTCGCCCTCGATGAACTCCTCGCAGAGCACGTCGGTGTCGTAGCCGACGGCCAGCGTCACGGCGTCCTGCATCTGCGAGTAACCCTCGACCTTGGTCACGCCGATGGAGGAACCCTCGCGCGGCGGCTTCACGATCAGCGGCAGCCCCAGCACGTCGGGCACGGCCAGCACCTGCTCGCGGCTCTGCTGGTCGAAGGCCAGGCGCACATAGCGCGGCGTCGGCAGGCCGTCGGCCTGCCAGATGCGCTTGGTCATGACCTTGTCCATCGCCACGCTCGAGGCCATCACGCCGGAGCCGGTGTAGGGAATGCCGAGCAGTTCCAGTGCGCCCTGCACCGTGCCGTCCTCGCCGTGTCGGCCATGCAGCACGACGAAGCAGCGTGCGAAGCCTTCGTGCTTGAGCTCGACCAGCTCGCGCTCGGCCGGATCGAAGGCGTGGGCGTCGACGCCGCGCGAGCGCAGTGCCTCCAGCACGCCGGTGCCCGACATGATGGAAATCTCGCGTTCGGCCGACGTGCCGCCGAAAAGCACGGCCACCTTGCCGAAGTCCTGCGGGTTCACAGTGCTCTCCCTTCGCGCGTGAAGCGCTCCGATTTCTTGGAAGAGGCCGCGCCGCCGAGCTCGACCACCTTGGCGGGCACGGCGCCGATCGAGCCCGCACCCATGCAGATCACCACGTCGCCCTCGCGCGCGTTGTCGAGGATGGCCTGCGGCATGTCCGCGATCTCGTCGACGAACACCGGCTCCACTTTGCCCGCCACGCGCAGCGCGCGTGCCAGCGAGCGGCCGTCGGCGGCCACGATCGGCGCTTCACCGGCCGCATAGACCTCGCCCAGCAGCACCGCGTCGGCCGCGCCGATGACCTTGACGAAATCCTCGAAGCAGTCGCGCGTGCGCGTGAAGCGGTGCGGCTGGAAAGCCAGCACCAGGCGCCGCCCTGGGAAAGCGCCGCGCGCGGCGGCGATGGTGGCCGCCATCTCGACCGGGTGGTGGCCGTAATCGTCGATCAGCGTGAAGCTGCCGGGCCCGTGTGCGCGCGGCAGCTTGACCTCGCCGTAGCGCTGGAAGCGCCGGCCCACGCCCTTGAAGTCGGCCAGGCCGCGCTGCACCGCCTCGTCGGGCACGTTGAGCTCGACCGCCACCGCGATCACTGACAGCGCATTGCGCACGTTGTGCTCGCCGGGCAGGTTCAGCACGATGTCCAGGTCCGGCAGCGTAACGCCGTTGCGCCGCTGCGCGGTGAAGTGCATCTGCGCGCCGACCGCGCGCACGTTGACCGCACGCACCTGCGCGTCCTCGCTGAAGCCGTAGCTGGTGACCGGGCAGGACACCTCGGTCACGATCTCGCGCACCGCCGGATCGTCGGTGCAGAGGATCGCCGTGCCATAGAAAGGCATGCGATGCAGGAAATCGACGAAAGCCTTCTTGAGCTTCGCGAAATCGTGCCCGTAGGTCTCCATGTGGTCGGCATCGATGTTCGTGACCACCGCCATCACCGGCAGCAGGTTCAGGAAGGAAGCGTCCGACTCGTCGGCCTCGACCACGATGTAGTCGCCGCTGCCGAGCTGCGCATTGGCGCCCGCGCTGTTGAGCCGGCCGCCGATGACGAAGGTCGGATCGAGCCCTGCCGCCGCGAGCACGCTCGCGACCAGGCTGGTCGTCGTGGTCTTGCCGTGCGTGCCGGCGATCGCGATGCCCTGCTTGAGCCGCATCAGCTCGGCCAGCATCAGCGCCCGCGGCACGACAGGGATGCGCTTCTCGCGCGCGGCGACCACCTCGGGGTTGTCGGCATTCACGGCGGTGGAAGTCACGACCGCGTCGGCGCCCGCGATGTTCGCCGCGTCGTGGCCCACGAAGGTGGTGATGCCCAGCCCCGCGAGCCGCTTGAGCGTCGCGCTGTCGGCCAGGTCGGAGCCGGTGATCTTGTAGCCCAGGTTGAACAACACCTCGGCGATGCCGCTCATGCCGGAGCCGCCGATGCCGACGAAGTGGATATGACGAATTGCGTGCTTCATTTGACCAGCTCCTCACAGGCCTGCACGAGCACGTTGACCGCCTCGGTTTTCTGCATCGTCTTGGCCTTCACGGCGCGTTCCATGAGCGCAGGGCGCCCGGTTTTCTGTAGCAAGTCGGCCAACAATTCGGGAGTCAATTCGGTTTGCTGAACGAGCCAGCCGCCGCCTGCGTCGACAAGAAAGCGCGCATTGGTGGTCTGGTGGTCGTCCACGGCGGATGGAAATGGCACGAACAGCGCTGCTGCGCCGACGGCCGCGATTTCGGTGACGGTGCTCGCGCCGGCGCGCGCGACGATCAGGTCGGCGTCGGCATAGGCGCTTGCGGTGTCTTCGATGAAAGGGGTGAGCTCGCCTTCGACGCCGGCAGCCGCATAGTTGGCGCGCAGCTCGTCGATCTGCTTGGCGCCGCTCTGGTGCGTGACCGTCGGACGCTGCTCGGGTGCGATGCGCGCGAGCGCCTTCGGCACGACGGCGTTGAGCGCCTTCGCGCCCAGGCTGCCGCCGACGACCAGCAGCTTGAGCGGACCGCTGCGGCCCGCGAAGCGCGTGGCCGGGTCGGGCTGCGAAGTGAAGGCCGCGCGCAGCGGGTTGCCGACCCACTGGGCTTTCTTCATCACGTTCGGGAACGCGGTGAAGACGCGGTCCGCGACGCTGGCAAGCACCTTGTTGGCGAGCCCGGCGACCGAGTTCTGCTCGTGCAGCACCAGCGGCTTGTTGAGCAGCACGCTCATCATGCCGCCCGGAAAGGTGATGTAGCCGCCGAGGCCAACCACCACGTCGGGCTTGACGCGGCGAACGACGGCGATGCTCTGCAAAAACGCACGCAAGAGGCGCATCGGCAGCAGGAACAGCGTGATCGGCCCCTTGCCGCGCACGCCGCCGAAATGCACCGGCTCGAAGGCGAAGCCGCGCGGCGGCACCAGCTTTTCTTCCATGCTGCCGGGCGCGCCCAGCCAGTGCACGCGCCAGCCGCGCTCGCGCAGGGCCTCGGCCACGGCCAGTCCCGGGAAGATATGCCCGCCCGTGCCGCCCGCCATGACCAGTGCCGTCCTGCTCATACGCGGCCTCCGCGCATGAGAACCCGATTCTCATAGTCGATGCGCAGCACGATCGCGAGCGCGACTACGTTCATCAGGATGGCCGAGCCCCCGAAGCTCATCAGCGGCAAGGTCAGCCCCTTGGTCGGCAGCGCACCCAGGTTCACGCCCATGTTGATGAAGGCCTGGAAACCGATCCAGATGCCGACGCCCTGCGCCACGAGTCCGGAGAACACGCGGTCGAGCGCGATCGCCTGGCGGCCGATGTGCATGATGCGGCGCGTGAGCCAGAGGAAGAGGCCGATCGCGAGCAGCACGCCGACCAGGCCGAACTCCTCGCCGATCACCGCGAGCAGGAAGTCGGTGTGCGCCTCGGGCAGCCAGTGCAGCTTCTCGACGCTGCCACCGAGGCCGACGCCGAAGATCTCGCCGCGGCCGATCGCGATCAGCGAATGCGACAGCTGATAGCCCTTGCCCAGCGCATGCTCTTCGCTCCACGGATCGAGGTAGGCGAAGATGCGCTCGCGCCGCCACGGACTGGTGGCCACGATGGTGCCGAACGCGACGACCACCAGCGCGGCGATCACGAAGAACATGCGCGCGTTGACGCCGCCGAGGAACAGGATGCCCATCGCGATCACCGCGATCACCATGAAGGCGCCCATGTCGGGCTCCGCCATCACCAGCATGCCGACCACCACCACCGCGATGCCCATCGGCAGCACGGCGCGGAAGAAGCGCTCCTTGATTTCCATCTTGCGCACCATGTAGCTGGCGGCGTAGAGGATCATCGCGAGCTTGGCCAGCTCGGAAGGCTGGAAGCGCATGAAGCCCATCGGCAGCCAGCGGCGCGCACCGTTGACGTTGATGCCGATGTGCGGAATCAGCACCGCGACCAGCAGCAGCAGCGAGGCGACGAAGAGCCAGGGCGCCGCGCGCTCCCAGATCGCCATCGGGATCTGGAAGGCCAAGAGCGCGGCGATGAAGGCGATCACCACCGAGGCCGCATGGCGCGTGAGGAAGAAGGCCGGGCCGTAGCCCTGGCGCGCGAAGCGCGGGTTGTCCGGCAATGCGATGGAGGCCGAATAGACCATCACCAGGCCCCAGGCGAGCAAGGCGACCGTGACCCAGACCAGCGCCTGGTCGAAGCCCAACACGCGCACCGGCGCCGCCTTGGTCTGCGTCATCCCGGCATTGCCGAGACGCACCGGCAGGTGCATGGGCAGCGCGTCGATGCCGCTCGTGGCGCGGCTGAACCAGCCGGCGAAGCGGCTCGTCTTGTTGGGGGTGGCTGCGGCGGTCGTGCTCATGCGAGCTCCTCCCCGCCGGTGCCACGCGGTGCCTCGGCGAGTTCCTGCACCGCCTCGCAGAACACCGTCGCGCGGTGTTCGTAGTCCTTGAACATGTCGAAGCTCGCGCAGGCCGGCGACAGCAGCACGGCATCGCCGGGATGCGCGCGGCCGGCGGCCAGCGTCACGGCCTCGGGCAGCGAGGCGGCGGGCAGCAGCGGCACGCCGGTCGATGCCAGCGCCGCCTCGATCAGCGGCGCGTCGCGGCCGATCAGCACCACGGCGCGCACGTACTGGCGCACCGGTTCCGCGAGCGGCGCGAAGTCCTGGCCCTTGCCCTCGCCGCCGAGGATCACGACCAGGCGGCGCTCTTCGCCCAGCCCGATCAGGGCCGCGACCGTCGCGCCCACGTTGGTGCCCTTGCTGTCGTCGAAATACTCGACCTCGTCGACGATCATGACCGGCTCGACCCGATGCGGCTCGCCACGGTATTCGCGCAGGCCGTAGAGCATGGGCGCGAGCTGGCAGCCGGCCGCCGCGGCGAGCGCGAGCGCCGCCAGGGCGTTGAGGGCGTTGTGCCGGCCGCGGATGCGCAGCGCATCGGCCGGCATCAGGCGCTGGATGTGGATCTCTTCCTCTTCGGCCGTGGCGCCGCGCTTGCGCTTCTGCGTCTCGTCGGCTTCCAGCGCGCGCACCAGCCAGGGCATTCCATTCAGCCGTTCGAGCCCGTAGTCGCCGGGACGCAGCGGCATGCCGGCGCCGAACGTGACGATGCTGCGCGGCGATTGGCCCTTCGCCAGCTTCACCGGCGCGGGCTGCATCGCCATCACCGCCTCGTCCTCGCGATTGAGCACCATGGTGCCCTTGGCGCCGAAGATACGCGCCTTGGCCGCTGCGTAAGAAGCCATGTCGCCATGCCAGTCGAGGTGGTCCTGCGTCAGGTTGAGCACCGCGGCCGCGGTCGGCTCGAAGCCCTGCACGCCGTCGAGCTGGAAGCTCGAGAGCTCGAGCACCCACACCTCGGGCAGCGTGCCGGCGTCGAGGTGCGCGGCCAGCGTGTCGAGCAAGGTGGGGCCGATGTTGCCAGCCACCGCGACCGTCTTGCCGGCGCGTTCCACCAGTTGGCCGGCGAGCGCGGTGACCGTCGTCTTGCCATTGGTGCCGGTCACGGCCAGCACCGCCGGCGTGTAGCCCTGGGGCGCCGGCGGGACGGGCACGAGGATCGGGGTCGGCGCTTCGGCGTCGTCGTCGTCGTCCTCGATAGCGGCGGATTCGGCTTCCTGCTCCTGCGGCGGCGACACCGGCGCCGGCTCGGCCTCTTCCACCGGCGCATCAACTGCGTCGGCAGCTTCCACGGTGCGCAGGTCCGCCAGCGCCTGCGCGAACAGATCGAGCTCGCCGCCCACGGGAAGGCCCATGGCGCGCGCCGCATCGACCACCACCGCGATCGAAGCCGGCGACAGGCCCGGCGAGCGATAGACGGCGCGCACCGACGTGCCTTCGACCAGTGCGGCCGAGAACGGCCCGCCGACAAAATCCGCTTCGGGCAGCTCGGCAAGCAGCGCATCGCGCTGCGGCGGCGCCTCGCGCGTGTCGGCCACGGTCAGCCTGGCGCCATGGCGCGCGCACCAGCGCGCCATCGCCAGTCCCGAGGCGCCCAGGCCCAGGATCAGCACGTGTTGGTCTTGAAGATGCCGCATGTGTCCTACCGCAGCTTCAAGGTGGAAAGACCCACCAGGCACAACAGCATGGTGATGATCCAGAAACGCACCACGACCTGCGTCTCGCGCCAGCCGCTCTTCTCGAAGTGGTGGTGCAAGGGCGCCATCTTGAGCACGCGGCGGCCTTCGCCGAAGCGCTTCTTGGTGTACTTGAAGTAGGTCACCTGCGCCATCACCGAGATCGCCTCGACCACGAAGATGCCGCCCATGACGAAGAACACGATTTCCTGGCGCACGATCACCGCGATGGTGCCGAGCGCGCCGCCCAGCGCGAGCGCGCCCACGTCGCCCATGAAGACCTGCGCCGGATGGGTGTTGAACCAGAGGAATGCGAGCCCGGCGCCGGCCATGGCCGAGCAGAACACCAGCAGTTCGCCCGAGCCCGGGATGTGCGGGAACAGCAGGTACTTGGAATAGACCGCGCTGCCGGTCACGTAGGCGAACACGCCCAGGGCGGAGCCGACCATCACCACCGGCATGATCGCCAGGCCGTCGAGCCCGTCGGTCAGGTTCACCGCGTTGCTGGCGCCGACGATCACGAGGTAGGTCAGGATCACGAAGCCGATGCCGCCGAGCGGGTAGCTCACTTCCTTGAAGAAGGGCACCAGGAGGTTGATCTTGGGCGGAAAGTCGAGGTCGAAGCCCGAGCCGACCCAGCTGTAGAACAGCTCGAGCACGCGCCAGTTGGAGCTTTCGGAGATGCTGAACAGCAGGTAGAAGCCCGCCACCAGCCCGACCACCGATTGCCAGAAGTACTTCTCGCGCGAACGCATGCCTTCCGGATCCTTGCGCACCACCTTGCGCCAGTCGTCGACCCAGCCGATGGCGCCGAAGCCCAGCGTGACCCACAGCACGATCCAGACGAAGCGGTTGGACGGGTCGAACCACAGCAGCGTCGCGAAGGCGATCGAGAACAGCACCAGCACGCCGCCCATGGTGGGCGTGCCGCTCTTGGTCAGGTGCGTCTCCATGCCGTAGCCGCGTATCGGCTGGCCGATCTTGAGCGCGGCAAGGCGGCGGATCACGTAGGGCCCGGCCAGGAGGCCGACCAGCAGCGCGGTCAGCGCGGCCATCAGCGCGCGGAAGGTCAGATACTGGAAGACGCGCAGGAAGCCGAACTCCGGCGAGAGCGTCTGCAGCCACAGGGCGAGGCTCACTAGCATGATGCGCAGGCCGGGTTCATTGGCTGCCCTCCTTGTCTTGTTGTTCTTTGGCAGCCGCCGCGACGGCCTGCACCACACGCTCCATCTGCATGAAGCGCGAGCCCTTGACCAGCATGCTGGCCGTGCGCGGCACCTGCGCCAGGACCGCCGCGTTGAGTGCCGCGATGTCGTCGAAATGCCGGGCCTCGGCGCCGCCGGCGGCCTTGAAGGCCGCGATGCCGTGCGCCGATTCGCGGCCGAGCGCGAAAAGTGTTTCGATGCCGCGCTGGCTCGCCCATGCACCGACCTCGGCGTGGAATTGCGGTCCCTGGTCGCCGACCTCGCCCATGTCGCCCAGCACCAGGAGGCGCGGGCCCGGCAGGCCGCTCAACACATCGATCGCGGCGCGCACCGAGTCGGGGTTGGCGTTGTAGCTGTCGTCGACCAGCGTGATCGTGTGCCGACCCGCGAAACGCAGCTCGGTGGCCTTCGAACGCCCCTTGACCGGCTCGAACGCGGCCAGCCCCTCGGCAATCTTCTCGAGCGACACGCCGCTGGCGAGCGAGCAGGCCACGGCGGCGAGCGCATTGACCACGTTGTGCCGGCCGGCGATCCGCAGGGTGGACTTGATGTCGCCGAGCGGCGTGCGCGCCTCGAAGCGCCAGGCGTCGCCCCGCCATTCGGCGCCCGCCAGCGCGATGTCCGCGTCGGGCCGCTCGCCGAAGGTCAGGCAGCGGCGCGATGCACCCTCGTGCGCCATTTCGTTCCACAGCGAGGTGAAGGCGTCGCCGTAGGGGAACACGGCGGTGCCGCTGTCCGGCAGCGCGCTGATCGCCGCGCCGTTCTCGCGCGCCACCGCGTCGACGCTCGCCATGAACTCCAGGTGCTCGCGCTGCGCGTTGTTGACCAGCGCGATGGTGGGACGCGCAATCGCCGCCAGCCGCGCGATCTCGCCCGGGTGGTTCATGCCGAGCTCGACCACCGCGAGCTGGTGCTGTTCGCGCAGGCGCAGCAGCGTCAGCGGCACGCCGATCTCGTTGTTGTAGTTGCCGGCCGTCGCGAGCGCGCGCTCGGCACCGGCGGCGCGCAGGATCGACGCAATCATCTGCGTGACGGTGGTCTTGCCGTTGCTGCCGGTGACCGCGACCAGCGGCAGCTCGAACTGCGCGCGCCAGCCCGCAGCCAGGGCGCCGAGCGCAGCCAGCGTGTCCGGCACCTCGAGCCCCGGCAGCCCGGCGGCCGCCAGTCCGCGGTGCGCGATCGCAGCGACCGCGCCCCGCGCGCGCGCATCGGCCAGGAAGTCGTTGGCGTCGAAGCGTTCGCCCTTGAGGGCGACGAACAGGTCGCCGGCCGCCAGCGTGCGCGTGTCGGTGTGCACGCGCGAGACGGGCGTGGCGGGATCGCCGACCAGGCGCGCGCCCGGAATCCAGGCCTGTGCCTGGCCGAGCGTCATCATGGGTGTTCCTGGCTGATGAACGCTCATGCGCCACTCCTTAGCGTCAAGGCTTCGATCGCATGCGTTCGATCGGAAAACGCGATGCGCTCGCCGGCGATTTCCTGCCAGGCCTCGTGGCCGCGCCCGGCCAGCAGCACCACGTCTTCGGGCGCGGCCTGAGCCAGCGTCTCGCGGATCGCCTTCGCGCGGTCGGGCTCGACCTGGGCTGCCTCGGGACGCGCGAGCCCGAGGAGGATCTGGCTGATGATGGCGTTGGGCTTCTCGCTGCGCGGGTTGTCGCTGGTCAGGACCAGGCGGTCGGCCTGCTTTTCGGCCACCGCGGCCATCATGGGCCGCTTGGCGGTGTCGCGGTCGCCGCCGCAGCCGAACATGCACCAGAGCTGCCCGCCGCGCAGCCGCGCCAGCGGACGCAGGCCAGCCAGCGCCTTGTCGAGCGCGTCGGGCGTGTGCGCGTAGTCGACCACCGCCAGCGGCTGGCCCGCGATGGCGACGCGCTCCATGCGGCCCGGCACACTGTCGAGCCGCGCGCAGGCCGCCACCGCTTCCTTCAGCGACAGCCCGAGCGCGCGCAGCGTGCCCAGCACGCCCAGCAGGTTCGCGACGTTGTACTGGCCGATCAGCTGCGTCTTCAGGTGTTCGGCCGGCACGCCCTGCTCGACCACCGAGAACTGCAGGCCCTGCGCGTCGTAGCCGATCTCCGTCGCCCGGAGGCGGGCCGGCGCGCCGGCGGCCGACACGGTCCAGACGTCGAGTGCGCCGACGCCGCGCTCGATCAGGTTCGCGACCAGGCTGGCGCCGTGCACGTCGTCGATGTTGACCACCGCGGCGCGCAGGCCCGGCCAGCCGAACAGCTCGGCCTTGGCCTGCCAGTACGCATCCATGCTGCCGTGGTAGTCGAGATGGTCCTGCGTGAAATTGGTGAACACCGCGACCGCGATCCGCGTGCCGTCGAGCCGGCGCTCCGCGATGCCGATCGAGGAGGCCTCGATCGCACAGGCGCCGAAGCCGCGGTCCGCGTAGTTGCGCAGCTCGCGCTGCAGCATCACCGGGTCGGGCGTGGTCAGGCCGGTATAGCTCAGGTCCGGCGGCACGCCGATGCCCAGCGTGCCCATCACGGCACAGGGCGAGCGCCCCGCGAGCGCCTGCGCCAGCCACCAGGCGGTGGAGGTCTTGCCGTTGGTGCCGGTGACAGCAAGCACGTCGAGCCGGGTCGAAGGATCGTCGTGGTAGGCCGCGGCGATCGGCCCGGTCGCGGCCTTGAGGCCGACGTAGCGCGCAATGGTCTCGCCTTCGAAGCCGAAGGCCTCGACGCCCTCGGCTTCGACCAGGCAGGCCGCGGCGCCCTGCGCCAGCGCGGCCGCGACATGGCGCCGGCCGTCGGTGGCCGCGCCGGGCCAGGCGACGAAACCGTCGCCCGCGCCCACCGGCCGGCTGTCGGCATGCAGCACGCCGCGCACGCGGGCCTTGAGCCAGCCGGCGGCCTCGAGGGGACTGTGCAGCGTCAGCATCAGAAGCTCTCTTCCACGCCGTTGGTCACGACCAGCGGTTTGACTGCCATGTCGGGCGGGACGTTCATCATGCGCAGCGTCTGCTGCACGACCTCGCTGAACACGGGCGCTGCCACCAGGCCGCCGAAATACTGGCCGGCGCTCGGCTCGTCGATCATCACCGCCACGATGATGCGCGGTTTCTCGATCGGCGCCATGCCGGTGAACCAGGAACGGTACTTGTTGCTCGCATAGCCCTTGCCGACCTGCTTGTGCGCGGTGCCGGACTTGCCGCCCACCGAGTAGCCGATGGTCTGCGCGCGCTGGCCGGTGCCGCCGGGACCGGCCGCCATCTGCAGCATCTTGCGCACCGCGAGCGCGTTCTGCGGCGAGAACACCTTCACGCCCACCGCCGGGTCGGGGCTCTTGAGGATGGTCGCGGGAATGAGCTGGCCGTCGTGCGCGAAGGAGGTGTAGGAATGCGCCATCTGGAACAGCGAGGCCGACAGGCCGTAGCCGTAGGCCATGGTGGCCTGCTCGACCGGGCGCCAGCTCTTCCAGGGCCGCAGCCGCCCCGTCACCGCACCGGGGAACTGCAGCTGGGGCTTCTGGCCGTAGCCGAGCGCCGTGTAGGTGTCCCACATCTCGTGCGGGCTCATCTTCTGCGCGATCTTGAGCGCGCCGACGTTGCTCGACTTCTGGATCACGCCCTCGACCGTCAGCGTGCCGTAGTTGTGGGTGTCGCTGATGGTGAAGCCGCCGATGCTGAATCGGCCGGGGCCGGTTTCGATCAGCGTCTGCGGCTTGATGCGGCCGGCTTCGAGCGCCATCGCGACCGTGATCGGCTTCATCGTCGAGCCGGGCTCGAAGGTGTCGGTGAGCGCGCGGTTGCGCAGCTGCTCGCCAGTGAGGTTCTGCCGCTTGTCGGGCACGTAGCTCGGGTAGTTGGCCAGCGCCAGCACCTCGCCGGTGACGGCGTCGAGCACCACCACGCTGCCGGCCTTGGCCTTGTTGGCCGTCACCGCATCGCGCAGCTTCTGGTAGGCGAAGAACTGCACCTTGCTGTCGACGCTCAACTGGATGTCGCGGCCGTCGACCGGCGGGATCTGCTCGCCCACGCCCTCGACCACGCGACCGAGCCGGTCCTTGATGACGCGGCGCGCGCCCGCCTTGCCGGCCAGCTCCTTGTTGAACGCGAGCTCGATGCCTTCCTGGCCGTTGTCCTCGACGTTGGTGAAGCCCACCACGTGCGCGGCCGCCTCGCCCTCGGGGTACTGGCGCTTGTATTCCTTGCGCTGGTAGATGCCCTTGATGTTGAGCTCGGCGATGCGCTTGGCGATGGGCTCGTCGACCTGCCGCTTGATCCAGACGAAGGTCTTGTCCTCGTCCTCCAGCTTCTTGTCGAAGTCCTTCTGCGTCATCTCCAGCAGCCTGGCGACCTGTTTGAGCTTGGCCTTGACCTCGGGGTCGTCGCGCTCGATGTCCTCCGGAATCGCCCAGATGCTGGGCGCCACCACGCTGGAGGCGAGCAAGAGCCCGTTGCGATCGAGGATGCGGCCGCGGTTGGCCGGCAGCTCCAGCGTGCGCGTGAAGCGCACCTCGCCCTGGCGCTGGAAGAAATCGTTGCCGATCACCTGCACGTAGGCCGCGCGGCCGGCCAGCACCAGGAAGCCGAAGGCGATGCCGGCTACGATGAACTTGCTGCGCCAGACCGGGGTCTTGCTCGCGAGCAGCGGGCTGGTCGTGTATTGCACGCTGCGGCTGCTGCGGCGACTCATGGCGTGGCCCTCCGCGTCGTCGCCGCACGCGCCGGCGAGGCCGGCGTTGGCGCGGCTGCAGCCGCGGGCACCGCTGCAACCGCCGGGATCACGGTGCCGTCCTGCCGCACGTACTGGGTGATGGCCGGCGTGGTCGTGCGCATCCTGAGCTGCTCCTTGGCCAGCTTCTCCACGCGCAGCGGCGTTGCCTGCGCGCGCTTCTCGACCTGCAGCCGGTCGTGGTCGAGCTCGAGCCGGCGCGCCTCGTTCTGCACGCGGTGCAGCTCGGTGAACAGCTGGCGCGACAGGTACTGCGTGTGCACCAGGTAGATCGCCGAGGCCAGCACGGCCATGAGCAGGAGCAGGTTGAGGCGGGCCATGTTCAGGCTTCCGTGCGCTCGGCGACGCGCAGGATCGCGCTGCGCGCGCGGGGGTTGCCGTCCACCTCGGCCTTCGACGGCTTGACGCGTCCCAAAGCCTTCAGCTTCATCGCCTTCGGTGCAGCAAAGGGCGCGCGGCGGTCGTAGACCTCGCGCGAATGCTTGGCGATGAACTGCTTCACGATGCGGTCTTCCAGCGAGTGGAAGCTGATCACCGCGAGCCGGCCTTGGGGTTGCAGCACGGTAAGGCTCGCTTCTAGCGCCTGTTGCAGCTCTTCAAGCTCGGCGTTGATGAAAATCCGAAGAGCCTGAAATGTGCGCGTTGCAGGGTTCTGGCCCGGCTCGCGGGTTTTGACCGCGCCAGCCACGAGCTCGGCCAGCTCGGCGGTGGTTGAAATTGCGCCCCGTTCTTGTCGGCGAGCTGCAATCGCCTTTGCAATCTGAACAGCAAACCGTTCCTCGCCATAGTCACGAATCACCTCCGCAATCTGCTGTGGTTCGGCCGTTGCCAGCCATTCGGCCACGCTCTCGCCGCGCGTGGTGTCCATGCGCATGTCGAGCGGGCCGTCGAAACGAAAAGAAAAACCCCGTGCGGGGTTGTCGATCTGGGGGGAGCTGATGCCGAGGTCCATCAGCAGGCCGGCCACACTCGCCGGCGGCAGTTCCCCCACGTCCTTGAAACCCTGGTGCCGGATGGAAAAACGCGCATCCTCGATGCGCGCTGCTTCGGCCACCGCTTCCGCGTCCTTGTCGTACGCGATCAGCCGGCCGGCCGGCGCCAGCCTCTCGAGGATGGCGCGCGAATGGCCGCCGCGGCCGAAGGTGGCATCCACATAGGTGCCGGAGGCCCGCGACGCATCGGGAAGGAGGGCTTCCACCGCTTCCTTCAACAAAACCGTCGTATGGGTCCATGCCTGTTCCACTGCCGGCCTCAGAACGAAAAGTCCTGGAAAACATCGGGCATCTCGCCCTGCGTGGCTTCGGCCTCCTTGGCGTCGTAGGTGGCCTTGTCCCAGAGCTCGAAGTTGTTGCCCATGCCCAGCAACAGAACGTCGCGCGTGATCCCCGCCGCCGAGCGCAGCTCGGGCGAGATCAGCACACGGCCGGTGCCGTCCATTTCGACATCCATCGCATTGCCCAGGAAAACGCGCTTCCACCACTGTGCCGACATCGGCAGCGCGGCGATGCGCTCGCGGAATTTCTCCCACTCGGGACGAGGGAACAGCATCAGGCATCCGTGCGGATGCTTGGTGATCGTGAGCTGACCGGCCGCGGTGGCGCTCAGGACGTCACGATGCCGGGTCGGCACGGAGAGCCGCCCCTTGGCATCCAGACTGAGCGATGAAGCGCCTTGAAACACGACCACGAACCCCTGTGGTGGGAGGCGTCGCGCACCCAAAAGAGGCACCGCTCGACACTTTTTCCCACTTAACTGCACTTTTTTGCACTGTAGCAGGAAACACTTAGCGCGCAACGGGCCGTCGCAGGTATTTTTTGTAATGGAATCAACGACTTAGCGGTGTTTTTGCAATTCCAAGAACACCGAATTTCGTTGCAGATGAAGCACTTAGCTCACGCAATGAATGTGATGCGTGAACCGTACAAGTGAAAAGCGCCGATCAGAGGATGAATCGAGAGAGGTCTTCGTCGTGACTTAGTGCCGAGAGGCGTGCGTCCACGTAGGCGGCATCGATGCGGATCGCCTGGCCTTCGAGCTTGGTGGCGTCGAAGCTCACTTCGTCGAGCAGCCGCTCCATGACGGTCGACAGGCGCCGCGCGCCGATGTTCTCGGTGCGCTCGTTGACATCGTAGGCGATGCTCGCCAGCCGCGTGATGCTGTCGGGCGCGAATTCCAGCGTCACGCCCTCGGTCGCCAACAGCGCCTGGTACTGCTTCACCAGCGAGGCCTGGGTCTGGGTCAGGATGCTCTCGAAATCCGCCACCGAGAGCGACTGCAACTCGACGCGGATCGGGAAGCGGCCCTGCAATTCGGGGATCAGGTCGCTCGGCTTGCTCAGGTGAAAGGCACCGCTCGCGATGAAAAGGATGTGGTCGGTGCGCACCACGCCGTACTTGGTGGTCACGGACGTGCCTTCGACCAGCGGCAGCAGGTCGCGCTGCACGCCCTGGCGCGACACGTCGGCGCCCTGCGCCTCGGTGCGCGTGGCGACCTTGTCGATCTCGTCGATGAAGACGATGCCGTTCTGCTCGGCGTTGTGGATCGCCTGGGTGCGGATCTCGTCCTCGTTGACCAGCTTGGCGGACTCCTCGTCGATCAGCAAATGCATCGCCTCGCCGATCTTGAGCTTGCGCGTCTTGCGCCGGCCCTGACTCAGCTGGCCGAACATGCCGCGCAGCTGTTCGGTCATGTCCTCCATGCCGGCGGGGCCCATGATCTCGAGCGGCGCGCGCGCTTCGGCCAGGTCGATCTCGATCTCCTTGTCGTCGAGCTGGTGTTCGCGCAGCTTCTTGCGGAAGGCCTGCCGCGTGGCATTGCCGCTGCCGTCTGTGGCGGCGCCATCGGCCAAACGCGCCGGCGGCAGCAGCACGTCGAGGATGCGCTCTTCCGCCCCGTCCTCGGCGCGCATGCGCACCTTGGCGCTCTCGCTTTCGCGCGTCTGCTTGACGGCGATTTCGGCCAAGTCGCGGATGATCGAATCGACGTCCTTGCCGACGTAGCCGACCTCGGTGAACTTGGTCGCCTCGACCTTGATGAAGGGCGCATCGGCCAGGCGCGCAAGCCGGCGCGCGATCTCGGTCTTGCCCACGCCGGTGGGGCCGATCATGAGGATGTTCTTGGGCGTGATCTCGGCGCGCAGCTTTTCCTCGACCTGCTGGCGGCGCCAGCGATTGCGCAGCGCGATCGCCACCGCGCGCTTGGCGTCGGGCTGGCCGACGATGTGGTGGTCGAGTTCGGAAACGATTTCCTGGGGGGTCATGGACATGGATGGACTCGGAGCGGCCTCACAGGGTCTCTACCGTGTGATGCATATTGGTGTAAATGCAGAGTTCGCCCGCGATCTCGAGCGATTTCTTGACGATGTCGGCGGCGCTCATCTCGGTGTGGTCGACCAGCGCCTTGGCCGCGGCCTGCGCGTAGGCGCCGCCGGAGCCGATCGCGATGATGCCGTTCTCGGGCTCCAGCACATCGCCGCTGCCGGTGATGATCAGCGAGGTGGTGGCGTCGGCCACCGCCAGCATCGCCTCGAGCCGGCGCAGCACGCGATCGGTACGCCAGTCCTTGGTGAGCTCGATGGCGGCGCGCGCCAGGTGGCCCTGATGCTTTTCGAGCTTGGCCTCGAAACGCTCGAAGAGGGTGAAGGCATCGGCGGTCGCGCCGGCAAAACCGGCGAGCACCTTGCCGTGATAGAGCCGGCGCACCTTGCGTGCGCTGCCCTTGATGACGATGTTGCCGAGGGTGACCTGGCCGTCGCCGCCGATTGCGACCTGGTCGCCGTTCGGGGTCTTGCGCCGCACGCTGATGATCGTGGTTCCGTGAAATTGTTCCATCGAAGCAATATGGCGACGGCTGGCGCGAATGCAAGCCGAATAAGCGTAGTGCCCTCGTGAGCTTGAGAGACTATATCGGCCGCCGCCGGGCCGCCCCAAGGCGGCCGAGCCCCCCTCGGGGGGTGGAGAGAAAAACACGCAGCGAAGCGAAGTGAAAAGCCGGGGGCCTAGTTCGTTCTGACTGCGACCTCGGCGTGGTCGGCAATGCCGATCACGCCGAAGAAGGCCGCGATCAGCCGGTGCGCGTCCACGAAGGCCACGCGCTGTTCGCGCGCATCGCGGGCCGTGACCCAGTTCAGGAGCGTGCCGGCCGCCACGAAATCGATGCGCACCAGCGCCGCGCACGACACCGACAAGTTCGGTGCGCCGACCAGCTCCGCATCGAGTCGCTCCCAGGTCGAGAGCGACTCGCCCACGAGCTCCCCCGCCAGCGCGCTGTGGCCGATGGGTCCGGCCGGCGCCAGGTCGTCGCCGGGCTCGTCGTCGATGGCCGAGATCGCGAATCCGGACGCCGCCTCCGGTGCGGGCCCCTGCGGCTGTGCTTCGAGCTCGCCGAAATCGCCCTTCGGGTCTTCCCAGGGCGGCGGCGACACCTCGTAGGTGATGCAGTAGTTGAGCGCCAGCAGTTCGAATTCGTCGGCCCGGTGCATGACACGCAAGGCGGCCATGTGCAGCTGCCACCAAACCGCATCGACCTGGCGGTTGTTGACGGGCGTGGCCTCGGTGAGCACGATCAGCAGGCGATCGCTGCCGGCAAAGCGCAGTTGCACCGCCGAATCGGCCCAGTGGTTGAACAAGGCGCGCAGCGGCCCGGCGGCATCGGCTTCGATGGCGTCGAGCGCATTCCAGTCGAGCTTCCACGACGCGCCGGCCGCGGCGAGCGCACGGGTGAGGCCGAGCAGGCTTTCGCGCGTCAGCCGCGCGGGGCTCGCCCAGTCGGCGCCGCCGACCGGTGCCGCCCTCGGCGCCGATTCGCTATCGGCAGCCGCCGAGGCCTGGACATTGCGCGCCAGCGCGCGCAGCGAAATCCATTCGGGCGCAGCCCGCTTCATGTGCTGCGCATAGCGAACGCCGGCGGCCGCGAACTTCTCGGCATCGCCGGTGGCCCGGTAAAGGTCGAGCAAGGCGAGCCAGGTGTCGTCGTGATCGGCGCTCGGGCTGTCCGGTGCCAGCGTCTGCAACAGGATGGCTTCGGCGCCGGCATCGTCGCCGTGGGCGAAGCGGATGGCGGCTTCCTCGATGCTGCCGTCGTAGACGGAGCGTGCGCCCTGCTGCCCGGTCGCCCCGGGGGGCGGCGGCACGCCGGGTACGGTGTCGGCATAGGCGCGCGCATGCTGAGCGGCCATGTCGGAGTTCCGGGAAGCCGCGCCGTCGGGGCCGGCTGCGCCTCCAGGCCCGCGGTTCTTCCACCATTGCTGCGACATCTGCTCTTCGATCTCGTCGATCTTCTTGAGCGTGAGCGCCCGGCCCTCGGTCTTGCCCGAGGTGCTGCTGACGTTGAAGGAGGACGGCGTGGCCGCGGCATCCCGGCCGCCGGCCGCCTCGCGCTGGCGCAACTTGCGCAGCATGTCGAACTCACGGCGGCGCACGAAGTCGTTGCGCTGCCGCCGCTCGATCATTTCCTTGAGCATCTCGCGGCTGTAGCCGTTCTCGAGCTGCGACGACTCCTCGGCGTCGAGCTCGGACCAATCCTTGAGCGGATTGCGAACGAACTTCGCAACCTTCGACAACAAGCGACCGGAATCTTCCTTGGCCATGCGCAGCGTCTCCCCTTCGGCTTCGTGAAAGATCAGTCGCCGAACATCTTCTGCTTCAGTTCACGACGCTGTTGCGCCTCCAGGGACAGTGTGGCGGTCGGCCGGGCCAGCAGGCGGCCGACACCGATCGGCTCGCCGGTTTCGTCGCAGTAGCCGTAGTCGCCGGCGTCGATGCGCTGGATCGACTGCTCGATCTTCTTGAGCAGCTTGCGCTCGCGGTCGCGCGTGCGCAGTTCGAGCGCGTGCTCTTCCTCGATGGTGGCGCGGTCGGCCGGGTCCGGCACGACCACCGTGTCTTCGCGCAGATGCTCGGTGGTCTCGCCGGCGTTCTCGAGGATGCCGCGCTTGAGCTCCTGCAGCTTGAGGCGGAAGAAGGCCATCTGCTTCTCGTTCATGTACTCCGAATCCGGCATCGCGATCACCTCGGCATCGGTGAGTTCGTGGGCCGGCTTGCTCTTCCAGTTGTTGGCCAGCTTCGGGTCCTTCTTGACGGCGATGGGCGGCGGCGGCACCAGCGGGTTCGTCGTGATCTGGACGAAGCTCGATTTGGCCGCGGTGGAGGCCACCGACTGGGGCATGGAGGGCACGGTCAGCTGCGACAGCCGCGAAACGCGTCCGCCGCGTGCGGGGGCAGGCGTGGCGGCGGGGGTATTGGTGGGGGTGGTCGGAGTGGTCATGGAAGGTGTCGCCGTGGCGGGAGTGGAGGCGGCAGCCGCTTTTTTCACGGGAGTCGGTGATGCAGCATGTGCGGTGGCACGAGGGCCGGCCGCCTTGGTTGACGAAGCGCCTGCACTCGCCGTCGTGGTCTTGCTCTTGGCAGGGGCCTTCGACGGCGCGGCAGACTTGACTGGCTTGACCGGAGAAACCTTCTTCGCCGCGGGCACAGCCTTCTTGGCAGCCGGTGTCTTCTTGACCGCCGGCTTGGTCACGGGCTTGGCTTTGGCGACGGGTTTCTTCACGGTGACTGGCTCCTTCGACGAACGTTGTCAGGGTGCTCGCCGGTGGCGAACCCCGGGGTTATACCCCCGAAAGCAGGCCAGAAACGTGCGCAGTCCTATGCCGAAAGTCACACATCCCCATAAAGACAGGACAGGTGCGCTCCCGGAACAGGCGCGCGATTGTATAGACAAAGAATGTTGGCCCCCGGCTTTTCACTTCGCTACGCTGCGTGTAACTCCACCCCCCGAGGGGGAGGCGCAGCTCGCCTTGGGGCGCCCCGTCGGCGGCCGCCTCGCACTCGATCATCAGACCAGGCACTGCTCCAGGCCCTGCTCCAGGATTTCGCGCGGCAGGTCGATGCCGATGAAGACCATGCGGCTGTTGCGTTTTTCGTCCGCGCCCCAGGCCGGGCCGAGGTCGCTGCCCATCAGCTGGTGCACGCCCTGGAAGATCACCTTGCGCTCGGTGCCCTGCATGTGGAGCACGCCCTTGTAGCGCAGCATGCGCGGGCCGTAGATGTTGACGATGGCGCCCAGGAAATCCTCCAGCCGCGCCGGGTCGAAGGGCCGGTCGGCGCGGTAGACGAAGCTTTTCACGTCGTCGTCATGGTGATGGTGGTGGCCGTGGCCCTCGTTCGCATGCGAAGGGTGGTCGCAATCCTCGCCGTGTTCGTGGTCGTGGTGCTCGTGCTCGTCTTCCTTGAGAAAGTCCGGGTCGATGTCCAGCTTGGCGTTGAGGTTGAAGCCGCGCAGATCGAACACGTCTTTCAGCGGCACCTCGCCGAAATGCACCTTCTGCTGCGGCGCGCGCGGGTTCATGTGCTTGAGCCGGTGGATCAGCGCCTCGGTCTCGTCGGCGGCGACCAGGTCGCTCTTGCTGATGAAGATCTGGTCGGCAAAGCCGACCTGGCGGCGCGCCTCCTGGCGGTCGTTGAGCTGCTGCGGCGCATGCTTGGCGTCCACCAGCGTGAGGATCGAGTCGAGCAGGTAGCTCTCGGCGATCTCGTCGTCCATGAAGAAGGTCTGGGCCACCGGGCCGGGGTCGGCCAGGCCGGTGGTCTCGATCACCACGCGGTCGAAATCGAGCAAGCCCTTGCGCTTCTTGGCCGCCAGCAGTTGCAGCGCCTCGCGCAGGTCCTCGCGGATGGTGCAGCAGATGCAGCCGTTGCTCATCTGCACGATCTGCTCCTTCGACTCGGTGACCAGGATGTCGGTGTCGATGTTCTCTTCGCCGAATTCGTTCTCGATCACCGCGATCTTCTGTCCGTGCGCCTCGTTCAGGATGCGCTTCAGCAAGGTCGTCTTGCCGGCGCCGAGGAAGCCGGTCAGGATGGTGGCGGGAATGAGGGCCATGAAGTGCTCCGGGGGTGGAATCGGGGAAAGGCGGAAAGTTTAGCGACGGCGGTCCGGCCGCGCTCCGGCAAGGGCAAAAGCTATTTGCGCACCACCACCAGGCCCTTCAGGTACTCGCCCTCGGGGAACTCGATGGTCATCGGGTGGTCCGGCGCGGCGCCCAGGCGCTCGCTGATGTAGCCGTCGACGCCGGCATCGATGCCGGCGCCGGCCACGATCTTGTGGAACAGGTCGGCGCCGATGCCGCCCGAGCACGAAAAAGTCAAGAGCACGCCGCCCGGCGCCAGCAGCTTGAGCGCCAGCCGGTTGATGTCCTTGTAGGCCCGCGCGGCGCGCTCGGCGTGGGCGACGGTGGGCGCGAACTTGGGCGGATCGAGCACGATGGCGTCGAACACCCGTCCCTCCTCGATGAAGCGGCGCAGCGCGGCATTGACGTCGGCATCGAGGAACTCGGTGCGCGCGCCTTCGAAGCCATTCAAGGCGACATGCGCACGCGCACGCTCCAGCGCCGGCAGCGAGGAATCGATGGACACCAGCTCGGCGCCCTCGACCGCGCCGGCCGCCTTCAAGCCCGCGAGCGCCGCGACCGTGAAGCCGCCGGTGTAGCAGAAGCAGTTGAGCACGCGGCGAAAGCGGCGATGCCGGGCCAGTTCGGCAAAGCGCCGGCGGCTGTCGCGCTGGTCCAGGTAGAAGCCGGTCTTGTGGCCGGTCGCGATGTCGAGCGTGAGCTGCCAGTCGTGCTCGCGGATCGTGAGCTCTGTGGGACCGCTGCCGCGCAGCCAGCCGGTCTGCGGCGCGAGGCCCTCGCGCTCGCGGCCGCTCGCGTCGGAGCGTTCGTAAAGTTTTGCAAGACCGGTGGCAGCCAGCAAAGCATCGGCCAGCACCTCCTTCCAGCGCTCCACGCCGGCCGACAGGAACTGCGCCACCAGCGTGTCGCCATAGCGGTCGACGATCAGACCCGGCAGACCGTCGGCCTCGCCGTGAACCAGCCGCACGCCGTCGCTCTGCAGGTCGAAGAGCTGCCGGGCTGCGACCGCACTCGCGACACGCGCCGCAAAAAAGGCCGCGTCGATGCGCTGCTTCTCGTCGAAGCTCCAGGCGCGGGCGCGAATCTTCGAATGCGGGCTGAAGGCCGCCCAGGCGAGGAACTTGCCCTCGTCCGATTCGATGCGCACCGTCTCGCCCGCATCGCCGCCGCCTTTGGCGATCGCCGATTCGAAGACCCATGGATGGCGGCGCTGCAGCGAGCGCTCCTTGCCGGGCCGAAGACGCAGAAGTTTCATGGCTTGTTCTTGCTTTTATGGGCGCGCACCGATGCGCCCTCGTCGCGCGCGTGCGCCCGCGGATGCGCCGCATCGTAGGCCTTGGCCAGGTGCTGGAAATCCAGCCGCGTGTAGACCTGCGTGGTTGCGATGTTGGCGTGGCCCAGCAGCTCCTGCACCGCGCGCAGGTCGCTGCTGGACTGCAGCACGTGGCTGGCAAAGGAATGGCGCAGCATGTGCGGATGCACCGGCGCGGCCAGGCCGGCCTTGAGGCTGCGCTGGCGCAGCTGCTTCCAGACCGAATGGGGGGAGAAACGCAGGCCGTTGCGGCCGATGAATAGCGCGGCGGCATTCGCCGGATCGCGCAGTCGGGCGGCCTCGAGCGCGCTGCATTCGTCGCGCACCGCGAGCCAGGCCGCAAGCGCCTCGGCCGCCTTGGCGCCCACCGGCACGATGCGGCGCTTGCTGCCCTTGCCGAGCACGCTGGCTTCCTGCGCATCGAGATCGACCCAGCCGCGCGCGGTGTTGCTGGCGCGCACGTCCAATCCGGTCAGTTCGCCGACGCGCAGGCCGCAGCCGTAGAGCAGTTCGACGATCGCGCGATCGCGCGCCTCGGCCCAGGGGTCGGCATCGGCGTCGTGCAGGTCGGCGAGCTGCACGGCCTCGTCGACCGCCAGCGCCTTCGGCAAGGGCCGAGCTGCCTTGGGCGCATGAACGTCCTGCACCGGGTTCGCGCCCACCAACCCCTCGTTGCCGAGCCAGCGGTAGAAGCCGCGCCAGCACGAGAGCACCAGCGCGATGCCGCGCGCTTCGCGGCCGGCGCTGTGCAGCTGCGCCATCCAGCGCCGCACGTGGGCGGTCTGGACCTTGTCGAGCGCCAGACCACCCGCCTGGGTCTTCTCGGCCAGCGTCTTCAGATGGATGGCGTAGAGCTCGACGGTGCGCGCCGCGAGCCGGCGTTCCACGCGCACGTGCTCGAGGTACTTCTCGACCAGTGCCGGGGTCGCGATCTGCGACTCAGTGGAGGTATCCATTGGAGGCATTGTTCACGATGGCAAGCGGCTCGCGCAACGCGCCCTTGAAGAGCATGCCCCAGCGGCGCCAGCAGGAGGTCGGCGCCGCGGCGTATTGCAGCTCGAACATCCGGTCGAAGCCGGCCGCGCGCGCCAGGCGCTCCACGCGCCACAGGTGGTAGGGCTCGGACACGATGATCACGCTCTTCACGCCGGCTGCCTGCAGCACGGCGCGCGACATCGAGAGGTTCTCGCGCGTCGTCGACGACACGGGCTCCAACAGCAGCGTGCCCGTGTACCCGGCGTCGCGCGCATGCTGCTGCATCACCTCGGCCTCGACGCGCCCGTCCTCGCGGTCGATGCCGCCGGACAGCACGAGCTGGCGCACACGCCCCTCCCGCGCCAGCGCGATGCCGGTGTCGACACGGCCGGTGAGGCAGGGGTTGGGCTTGCCGTCGCGATACGCGCGGTTGCCGAGGATCAGTGCCGCATCGGCCGCGCGCTGGGGCGGATGGCCCAGCAGGTCGAGCGCATGCAGCCAGATCGTGATCGCGATGGCTGCATAGCCCAGCAGCAGGACCCCCAGCGCGCCGAGTACCGCGCGCCTGAAGCCGCGGATCAAGGCCGCAGCCGCGAGAGCGCGCCCGAGGCCAGCTCGGCGATGCGCTCCAGGAAGTCGGTGCCCATCTCGGCATTGAAGCGCTGCGCGTCGGGCGATGCCAGCACCAGCAGGCCGAAGGCCGGCGCTTCGGCGTCGGGCCGCAGCGGAATCAGCGCGATCGACACCGCGGCACGCGGCTCGGCCAGCCAGTTGGCGGCTTCGAAGCCAGCATTCAGGCCGCAGTACGGCGCCGTCAGCGAGGTGGCCAGCGCCTTCACGTCGTCGCTGACCCACTGCGCGTACGGCTCGTTGAGGTAGCTGCTGTCGCAGTCCCAGATCTTGATCGCGGTCTGCGGCACCAGGAACAGCGTCTGCAGCTGCTCCGCGATCTGGGTCGGCAGCCCGCGCGGGTCGCGCGTGGTCAGGAGGCCTCGCGTCCAGCGCTGCAGCCGGTCGGCCGTGACCACGTTCTCGGTGCCATGGCGCACCATGTCCATCACCCGGTGCTCCAGCGCCTTGATCTTCTCGCGCAGCATCTCGGCCTGCCGTTCCTGCAGGCTCACCGCGCGGTTGCCGTGCGGGCTGGTGAGCTGCACCTGGCCCAGCAGCTGCGCATGGCGTTCGAAGAAGTCCGGCGTGTTCGAGAGGTAGTTGGCGATGTCGTCTTCGGTGATCGGGTTCATGGCGTTGGAGTTGAATTTGTTCATGGCACTTCGATTTCGCCTTCGAACACGGTGTCGGCGGGCCCGGTCATCAGCACCGGAGCGCCGTCGCCGGCCCATTCGATGGTGAGCAGTCCGCCGCGGGTCTGGACGTCGACCCCGGTGTCGAGCCGGCCGAGACGGATGCCCGCGACCACCGCGGCGCAGGCGCCGGTGCCGCAGGCCAGCGTTTCGCCGGCGCCGCGCTCGAACACGCGCAGGCGCACGTGCGTGCGGTCGACGACCTGCATGAAGCCGGCGTTGACGCGCTGCGGGAAGCGCGGATGGTGCTCGATCGCCGGACCCTGGGTGGCCACCGGCGCCGTCTCGACGTCCGGCACGATCTGCACCGCATGCGGGTTGCCCATCGACAGCACGGCCACCGACACCTTGGCGCTTTCGGCGTGCGTGCCCAGGGTCAGGTGCCAGGTGTGCCAGGCGCCGTCGTGCTGCGGGTCGAGGCCGGCGGTGTCGAAGGGCACGCGTGCGGGCTCGAAGATCGGCGCGCCCATGTCGACCGTCACGCGGCCGTCGGCGCCCATGTGCGGCTCGATCACGCCCGAGAGCGTCTGCACGCGCACCGTGTCCTTCGGCGTGAGGCCGTGCTCGCGCACGAAGCGCATGAAGCAGCGCGCGCCGTTGCCGCACTGCTCGACCTCGCCGCCGTCGGCGTTGTGGATCACGTATTGGAAATCGATGCCCGCCGCCGGCGAAGGCCGCACGGTGAGGATCTGGTCGGCGCCGACGCCGAAGTGGCGGTCGGCCAGGAAGCGGTACTGCGCCGCACTCAGGCCCAGCGCGCCACGGGTTTCGTCCAGCACGACGAAGTCGTTGCCGGCGCCCTGCATCTTGGTGAAGCGGATTCGCATCGGGGGATTATCCGCCGCGGCCAGCCCTGATCCGGTCGAGCGCCCGGTCGAGGAAGGCCAACCGGTCCTGCCCCCAGAAGCGCTCGCCCTCGAGGATGAAGGTCGGCGCGCCGAACACGCCCTTCTCCACCGCCTCGGCGCTGTTGGCACGGTAGCGGGCCTGGGTTTCGGGCCCCTGCTCCAGCGCCTGCAGCGCGGCGCCGTCGTAGCCGTTCTCGTCGGCGACCGCGATGCGCACCGCGGCATCCGAGGTGTCGCGTTCCTCGGCCCACAGCGCGCGCAAGAGCGCATGCGAGAGCGGCTGCGCATCGAGCCCCTGCAGCTGGGCGGCGATCACCATCCAGCCCGGGCACTTGTTCCAGTTCGGATCGGCCGGCGGGCCCTTGGGATAGTGCTTCGGCTCCAGGTTGAGCGGCATGCCCAGGTACTCGCGCCAGCGCGCGAGTTCGAGCGCATGGTAGGTGCGGCGCGGCTCGGGCCGCGTCTTGAGCGGAATGCCGCCGGTGTGCGGCACCACGGCCTGGAAATCGTAGGGCTTGAGCACGAGCCGCACGTGGTGGCGGCGCACGATGTCCTGCAGTTGCGGACCGCCGAGATACGCCCAGGGCGAAGAGAGGCTGTAGTAGCAGTCGAGTTCGATCATGTTCTGGATTATCTTCAGGCGATGCCTGACGACCTCTCTTCCGACGCCCTGCCGCCGGTGCCTGTGCAATTCACCGCGAGCCCGCGCGATGCGGCGGCGCTCGAAAAGCTGGCTGCGCAAGTGCGCGCCGATCTCGAGCGCATCAACCTGCCGCCGCCCGCCTGGGTGCTGCCGGCCGAATCGGCCGATGCCGACACGCCGGTGCTCGACGTGCTGGTGGCCGGCGCCGGCATGTGCGGCCAGACCGCCGCCTTCGCATTGCGCAAGGAAGGCGTGACCCACATCCGCGTGATCGACCGCGCCGCGCGCGGCGACGAAGGCCCATGGGGCACCTATGCGCGCATGCTCACGCTGCGCAGCCCCAAGCAGGTCGGCGGCCCCGAGCTCGGCGTGCCATCGCTGTCTTTCCGCGCCTGGTACGAGGCGCAGCACGGCATCGAAGGCTGGGCTGCGCTGCACAAGATCGGCCGCATCGACTGGCGCGACTACCTGCTGTGGGTGCGCGACACCGTCGGCCTGCCGGTGGACAACGGCGTCGCGCTGCGCTCCGTGTCGCACAGCGACGATGGGCGGCTGCTCGCGGTCGAACTCACGGACCCGCAGGGCCGGCGCGAAACCGTACGCACGCGGCAGCTGGTGCTGGCGCTGGGCCGCGACGGCAGCGGCGCGCCGCGCTGGCCGTCTTTTCCGTCCTTGCGGCGCGACGACCCGCACGCGGCCGGCCGGGTGTTCCATTCGGCCGACGCGATCGACTTCGCCTCGCTCGCCGGCAAGCGCATCGGCGTGCTGGGCGCCGGCGCCTCGGCCTTCGACAACGCGGCCTGCGCGCTGGAGGCCGGTGCCGCGGAGGTCGTGCTGTTCGCGCGCCGGCCGCAATTGCCGCAGGTCAACAAGAGCAAGGCCGCATCAAGCCACGGCTTCCTGCGCGGCTTCGAAGGTCTGGACGATGCGCGCAAGTGGCGCGTCTACACCTACATCTTCGACGAGCAGGTGCCGCCGCCCTGGGAAACCGTGCGCCGCTGCGATGCGCATGCGGCCTTCACGCTGCTGCTCGGCACGCCCTGGCTGGACGTGGCGCCCGATGCGCAAGGCGTGGAGGTCAGCACGCCGAACGGCGGCAGCGAACGCTTCGACGCCGTGATCTTCGGCACCGGCTTCGACGTCGACCTGCTCGACCGCCCCGAGATCGCGCGCTACACGCCGCTGGTCGACACCTGGGCCCAGCACGTGCTGCCCGAGGAGGCGCAGCGCTATCCCGAGCCGGCGCGCTTCCCCTACCTGGGTGCGGGCTTCGAACTGCGCGGCCGCACGGGCGTCGCCGGCAGCACCGAGGCCGAGGCGCTCTCGCGCATGCGCCTGTTCAACTGGGGCGCCACCATGAGCCACGGCGCGCTGGCGGGTGACATCCCCGGCCTCGCGATCGGTGCCACGCGCCTGGCCCACGCGATCGCGCGCGACCTGTTCGTCGAGGACGCCGACCGCCACTGGGCGCGCCTGCTGGCACACGATGAGCCGGAACTGATCGCGACCCGCTGGTACGCGCCGGACAAGCGAAGCTGATGGACACCCGCCAGATGCGCTGCATCCTCGCGGTCAGCGAGGCCGGCAGCCTCACGCGCGCGGCCGAGCAATTGGGCCTCGCGCAGCCGGCGCTCACGCAGACGCTGAACCGGCTCGAGCGCGAGATCGGCACGCCGCTCTTCACGCGCACGCGGCGCGGCGCCACGCTGACCGAGGCCGGCCTCGCGATCGTGGAGGACGTTCGCGCCAGCCTGGCCCACGCCGACGCGGCGGCCGAGCGCGCACGGGCCATGGCGGCGGGCCGCGCAGGCCGGCTCACCATCGGCTTCGTGACCCATGCCATCTACGAGGTGTTGCCGCGCGCGCTGCGCCTGCTGCGCGCCGCCCATCCGCAGCTCGACGTGGTGCTGCGCGAGATGAGCAATGCCGAGCAGGTCGACGCGCTGGCGGGCGGCCGCATCGACATCGCGCTGCTGCATCCGCCCGTGTCCTTCAATGCCAAGGTGAACGAGCTGCGCCTGGGCGAGGAGCCGATGGTGGCCGCACTGCCCGCCGGCTACGAGGTGGCAGCCGACGGTTGCGTGTCCCTGGCCGAGATCGCGCAGCATGGGCTGGTCTGGTTTCCCGAGCAGCAGATTCCGGCCTTGCGCAGCCAGCTGCTGGGCGCGATCCGCCGCGCCGGCCATCAGGTGCAGGTGGTGCAGGACGCCAACCGCACGCTGACCGTGCTGGCCTGCGTGGCCGCAGGCCTCGGCTGGTCGCTGCTGCCGCGCTCGGTGCATGCGCTGCGGCACGAAGGCGTGCGCTATGCCGAGGTGCGCGACGGCGCGGACCTGCCCGCCTTCGAGCTGTCGGCGATGTGGCTGGCGCGCTCGCGACCCACCTTTGCCGATGCGTTCGCCGAATTGCTGGGCCCCGTACCTCAATCGAGCTGAAGCTTGTTCTCCTTGGCGAGCCGGCTCCACTTCGCGAGCTCGGCGCGGCGGAACGCATCGAGCTCTGACGGATCGGAGCCGATCACCTCGGCGCCCATGGCCTCCAGCCGCTGGCGCACCTCCGGGTCCTTGACGGTGGCGGCGATCTCCTTCGAAAGCCGCGCGATCACCGCAGCCGGCGTGCCCGCCGGCACGAAGACCGCATTCCACTCGTACATCTCGTAGCCCGGCAGGCCCGACTCCGCGAGGGTCGGCACCTCGGGCAGCACCGGCGAGCGCGTCTTGCCGCCGATTGCGAGCGGCCGCAGCTTGCCGCTCTGGATGTAGGGCATGCCCGAACCCAGGCTGGCGAAGAACACCGGCACCTGGCCCGCCATGACGTCGGTGAGCGCCGGGCCGCCGCCCTTGTAGGCCACGTGCGTCATGCGCGTCTTGGCCATCGAATCGAAGAGCTCGGCCGCCAGGTGCGGCGAGGAGCCGTTGCCCGAGGAGGCGTAGTTGATCTCCCCCGGCCGCGCCTTGGCTTGGGCGATCAGGTCCTTGATGCTCGCGATCGGCGCACCGGGATGCACCACGAGGATGTTGGGCACCTTGACCAAGAGCGAGACCGGCGCGAAGTCGCGCAGCGTGTCGAAGGGCATCTTGCTGCGCAGCGCCGGGTTCTGCGCATGGTTGGAGGCATCGAGCATCAAGGTATAGCCGTCGGCCGGGCTCTTGGCGACGATGTCGCCGCCGATCGCGCCGCCGGCGCCGCCGCGGTTGTCGATCACCACCGGCTGGCCGAGCCGGGCCGAGAGCTTGGGCCCGATGATGCGCGCCACCGCATCGACCGTGCCGCCCGGCGGATAGGTCACGACCAGGCGCACCGGCTTGGCCGGCCAGGCTTGCGCCTGTGCGCCGAGGGCTGCGAGCAGCAAGGTCGCGCCGCCCGCGGCACGGATGATGGCGCGCACGAGGCGCGAGGGATGGAACATCGGTGTCTCCTTCGGGCGCCGATGCCGGCGCCCCTTTTATGTTGATGACTCAGGCGAAACGGAACAGCGCGGCGGGTGTGTTGACCAGGATGCGCCGGCGCGCCTCGGCATCCGGCACCCAGTCGGCCAGCGCCGCCTGGGTGGATCCGTAATCGGCCAGATCCTGGTGTTGCGTGTGCGGCCAGTCGCTGCCCCACAGCAGGCGGCCGGCACCCAGCGCCTGCAGCAGGGCCTGTGCAGCGGCGCGGGCCGCGCTGCCGCGCTGGTCGGGCCAGTTGCGGTAGGCCGCGGAGAGCTTGACCCACACGCGCCCGGTCGAAGCGCTGCGCAGCAGCCAGGCGAAGCCTTCGTCGTCGCCGGGCGCCGGGCCGGGCCGGCCGAAGTGGTCCACCACCAGCTTGCAGCCGGCATCGAGGATGGACTGCCCGACCAGCGGCAGGTCGTGCGATTCGCGATGCAGCTCCACATGCCAGTCGAGCACACGCACACGCTCGAACAGGCGCTGCCATTCGGCAAGCGCGAAGTCGGGAATGGGCAGCCCGACGAGGTTGAGCCGGATGCCGCAGACGCCTTGCCGGTCCAGCGCCGCCAATTCGTTCTCGCCGATGCTCGGCTCGACGATCACGACGCCGCGCAGCCGCTCTGGACAGGCGCGCAGCGCATCGAGCAGGAAGCTGTTGTCGGTGCCCAGGAAGCTCGGCTGCACCAGCACCGCATGCGAGACCGCATGCGCGTCGAGCAGCGCGAAGTAGTCGGGCAAGAGCGCGTCGTAGTCGGGCGCGTGGCGATGCACCGGCGCCAGCCGCAGGCCGCGCCGGAACACGTGGGCGTGGCTGTCGATCGCGGCGATCGCCTCAGGCATAGCGCGCATCGAGCTCATCGAATTCCTTCTTGCGCACCAGCGCCTGACGCTCGGCGAAAGTCGCGACCAGGCCGCTCGCCTCGTCCAACCGGCCGCGCTCGCGCAGGCCTTGCAGCGCCAGCGTCATGCCGCGCACCGCGCCCTGCAGCGCCGCGTTGGCATAGAGCACCAGGCCGAAGCCCATGGCGCCGAACTCGGCCGCGTCCAGCGTCGGCGTCTTGCCACCGATCACCACGTTGACCACCTGCGGGCAGGCCAGCTCGCGCGGAATGCGGCGCAGCGCTTCCAGCGACTCGGGCGCCTCCACGAAGGTGATGTCGGCCCCGGCCTCGGCATAGGCCGCGGCGCGCGCGATCGCAGCGTCGATGCCTTCGACCGCGGCCGCGTCGGTGCGCGCGATCACCAGGAAGTCGGCATGCACCCGGGCATCGACCGCCGCCTTCACCTTGCCGAGCATCTCGCCCTGCGCGATCACCGCCTTGCCCTCGAAGTGCCCGCACTTCTTGGGGTTCACCTGATCTTCCAGCTGGATCGCGTTGGCGCCGGCGCGCTCCAGCGTGCGCACCGTGTGCTGCACGTTGAGCGCATTGCCGAAGCCGGTGTCGGCGTCGACGATGATGGGCAGCTTCACCGCATCGCGCAGCGCGGCCGTGTGCTGCGCGAGATCGCCCAGGTGGACGAAGCCCAGGTCGGGGATGCCGTAGAAGGTGTTGGTGAGCCCGGCGCCGCTCAGGTAGACGGCCTCGAAACCGAGCTCCTCGATGACGCGCGCGGCCAGCGCGTTGGCCGCGCCCGGCACCAGCAGGCCGCGCTTGGCTTCGACCTTTTGCCGCAACAGCGTGCCGGGATGGATGGCCTTCGTCATCGTCATTCGTCCTTCATGCCCGTGGCCTTGACCACCGCGCCCAGGCGCGCGCGCTCGGCATCGACGAACTGCACGAAGGAGGCGCGCGTGCCGCCGATCGGCTCGATGCCCATCCCCTTGAGCTTGTCGGCGATGGCCGGGGTCTTCATGGCCGCGTCGATGGCGGCGCTCATCTTGTCGAGCACCGCCTCGGGCGTGCCGTGCGGCGCATGCACGCCGGCCCAGTGGGCGATGCGCACGTCCGGGAAGCCTTGCTCCGAGGCCGTGGAGAGCTCCGGATAGGCCGAGATGCGCGTGGTCCAGGTGTTGGCCAGCGCCTTCAGCTTGCCGCTCTTGAGGTAGGGCAGCGCGACGATGCTGGCCTCCGACGTCGCCTCGACCTGCTTGCCGAGCACCGCGGTGATCGACTCCGAGCCGCTCTTGTAGGGCACCACGTCGAGCTTGGCGCCGTACTTCGTCTCCAGCATGCCCTCGACGAAATGCGGCGTGCTGCCGGTGCCGGCGGTCGCCCAGTGGAAGCCGGCGCCCGTCTTGGAGGCCGCGATGAATTCCTTCAGGTCCTTGTAGGGCGCGTCGGCCGGCACCAGGATCACCGAGGGCGCGAGGCCGATCATGCCGACCGGCACCAGGTCGCTGTCCTTGTAGGGCAGGTGCTTCTTGATCATGCTGTTGGAGATCACGCCGGCCGCGCTCACCAGGAAGGTGTAGCCGTCGGGCGCGCTCTTGGCGACGATGTCCGCGCCCAGCGTGGCGCCGGCGCCGGGCTTGTTGTCGACCACGATGGGCTGGCCCAGCGCCTTCGATGCGCCTTCGGCCGCGGCGCGCGCCATCAGGTCGTTGGCGCCGCCGGCCGCGAAGGGCACGACCAGTCGGATCGGCTTGGCGGGCCAGGTCTGGGCGGACACAGTCCCGCAGGCCAGCGCGGCTGCCAGGCCGGCGAGCAGGACGAGTCGGGAAGAAAGATGCATGGCGATGTCTCCAGGTACGTGTTGTGAGGGATGCCGCAGCGTGGCTGGCGGCAAGTATCGACACGCACCGTACTGAAGGGAACGCCGTTTTGCGTTGCTTTTACATAAGCGCGGCTTATGGGCGCGCGGCGCTGCGCTGGATCAGGCGATGCGTGCCGGTGGCTGCGGAGCCCTCTTCTTTCGCGCTCCGACAGCGCCGGTCGCGGCGGCCTGCAGGATGCGACGGAAGGTGGGGCATTCCATGTGGCTCGGTGCGGGGCAGGCAGCGGCGTGCAGCAGGCCGTCGCGCATGGCGCTCAGTTTGCGGATCGTCTTGTCCAGCTCCTGCGCCTTGGCCGCGAGCATCTGGCGGTCGATGCGCGGCTGCGCCTCGCGCGTGAACAGGAGCGCGATCTCGTCGAGCGAGAAGCCGGCCGCGCGCCCCAGCGCGATCAGCGCCAGCCGCTCCAGCACGCCGGGATCGAACAGGCGGCGCAGGCCGCGCCTGCCGGTGGAGGCGATCAGCCCCTTTTCGTCATAGAAGCGCAGCGTCGACGCGGGAACGCCGGATCGCTGCGCCACCTCGGCGATGTCCAGGTGCATCATTCTCTTGACCTCAAGTCGACTTGAAGTTGCACAGTCTAGCTTCCGCCTCTCGAGGGCAAGCAAAGGAAAACGACCATGGATGCCACACTCCAGACCGACAACAACGAGCAGACGGCGCTTTGGAACGGCCGCGCAGGGCGTGCCTGGGTCGAGGCACAGGAGGTGATCGACCAGGTGCTCGAGCCCTTCGAAGACCTGCTGGTCGAAGCGGTCCGCGCCGGCCCCGGGCAGCAGGTGCTCGACGTCGGCTGCGGTACCGGCAGCACGACGCTCGCCGTTGCGCGGCTGCTCGGCGCGACGGGCCACTGCATCGGCGTCGACATTTCGGATCCGCTGATCGCCGCCGCCCGGGCACGCGCCGAACGGGAAGACACGCCGGCAAGCTTCATCCGTGCCGACGCGCAAATCCACGCCTTCGAGCCCGCAAGCTTCGACCTGATCATGTCGCGCTTCGGCGTCATGTTCTTCGACCACCCGGTCCTGGCCTTCGCGAACCTGCGGCGCGCCGCACGGGACGACGCCAGGCTCCGCTTCATCGTCTGGCGGAGTGCCGCGGAGAACCCGTTCATGACGACGGCCGAGCGCGCGGCGGCACCGCTGCTGCCGAACATGCCCGCCCGCCAGCCGGGCGCGCCGGGACAGTTCTCCTTCGCAGACCGGCATCGGGTCGCTGCCATCCTGCAAGAGAGCGGCTGGGCCGGGATCGACATCCGGCCGATCGATGTCGACTGCACCCTGCCCGAGAAGGAGTTGGTCGGCTACTTCACCCGGCTCGGTCCCGTCGGCCTGATCCTTCAGGAGGTGGACGAGCGGACGCGCGCGCAAGTCATCGACACCGTCCGCGCCGCCTTCGATCCCTATGTGCACGGAACCGAGGTTCGCTTCGCCGCCGCCTGCTGGATGGTCAGTGCCCGAGCGCCGTCTGCGTAAGCCGCACAGGAGGAGGCCGCCAGTGTCTGAGGGGCAGTGCAGCGGCTCTTAATCGAAGCCCGTTCCAGAAACACCACGGAACCGGCTTTGCCGGGCCGTCGGTGTCGCCCCCGGTGAGGGGGTTGGCGTAGCGACACGAAGTGCGCGAAGCCTGGGGGAGTTCAAGTCTCCGAGCGAATGCCCCGCATCAGGATCACGCCGCCCAACTGCGAGGTGTCGGAGCGCATCCGGTAGGCCAGCGCTTGTGGCGTGCCGGCCTGCGCTTGCCAGCCCGCCTTCAGCAGTTGCTGCTGCACTTCGGCGGAGCGAAGCACCTCGCCCAGCGCCGCGTTGAGCCTGGCCACCGCCGGCTTGGGCAGGCTGGCCGGGGCCGCGAGCGCGGTCCAGATCTCGAGGTCGGCGCCGCGCACGTCGGCTTCGCGCAGCGTGGGCAGCTCGCTGAACAGCGGGCTGCGCAGGGGAGAAGTGACGCCGAGGGCCTTGAACTTGCCCGAGGCCACATGAGGCTTCGCGAGGCCCGGCGGCAGCAGCGCCATCTGGATCTGTCCCGCCAGCATGGCGGCGATGACCTGCGGATTGCCGTTGAAGGGCGCGTGCTGCGGCGAGATGCTGGTGCGGGTCTTCAGCAGTTCCATGCCCAGGTGGCCCACGGTCCCGACGCCGGGCGTGCCGTACTTGCCCTTGTCGCCGAGGTTGCGCGCCCACAGCAACAGCTCGGTGGCGTTCTTGCCCACGGCGTCGCCCGAGACCGCGAGCACCAGCGGCGCGGTGCCGATCAGGCCCACGGGCGCGAAGTCTTTCTCGGGGTCGAAGGGCGTGGCGGGATTCAGCAGCTTGGCGATCGTCAGGTTGCCGTTGATCAGTGCGCCGATGGTGTGATCGTCCTGCGCCTTGGCCACCAGGTCGGCCGCGAGGTTGCCGCTGGCGCCGGGCTTGTTCTCCACCGTCACCGGTTGGCCCAGCAGCTTGGAGAGCGGCTCGGCGATGGCACGCGCCGCGAGGTCGGGCGAGGCGCCGGCCGGGAAGCCGACCAGGATGCGCACCGGCTGGGTCGGCCAGGCGCCGGGGGCGGCGGAACCGGCGGGGCGCGCGGCGCGCGGCGCGGTGGAAGACGTTGCCTGTTGGGCCCACGCGGCCGGGGCACAGGCCGAGGCGGCGAGGCTTTGGAGCAAGCGGCGTTTGGAGATCATGAAGCGGCGGATGTTGCAAAAATAAGTAACACGACGTTACGCGACACCGTCTTCCGGCGCAAGACAACCAAATGCTTCGTCGGGCCCGCACGCCCACCGGTGCTCAAGCCTTTTTCGACGCGGCCCAGGTCGCCAGGATCTGCACCGCTTCGCGATCCATCTTCTGCTCCGCGGGCAGCGTCCGCCGCTCGATCGGCGCACCGGCCTCGGCACGCAGGTCTTCGATGTCGATCGGGTGGCGCGCCTCTGTCGGCAGCCCGGCGAAGGCCTGGCCCGACTGCGCAAGCGAGGCCGCGTAGTAGAGCCTGGCGATGCCCGCGATGCGCATGGCGGCCACGCACAGGGCGCAGGGCTCGCACGAGGTGTAGAGTTCGCAGCCGCTCAGGTCCACGCGCTGCAGATTGCGGCAGGCATCGCGGATGGCCTCCACCTCGCCGTGCGAGGTCGGGTCGAAATGGGCCACCGAGTGGTTGAAGCCCTCACCCACCACGCGGCCGTCCTGCACGACGACGGCGCCGAAGGGTTCGGTGCCCGGTGTGTGCAGCGCCTGCGCCGAGAGCGCGATGGCGCGCCGCATGAATTCTTCCTGGTACATCGTCGTCTGCTCCTTCACACGGGAACCGCATCCGACAGCAGCGCCCCATCGCGCGCCACGACGCGGCCGCCCGCCACCACGAGCCGCCGCACCGGCCGCGCCACCACCGCCTCGGCGACGGTCTGCGCATCGACCAGCACCAGGTCGGCCCGGCAGTCCGGCGCCAGGCCATAGGCTTCGAAGCGCAAGCCGCGCGCGCCCGCATGGGTGACGCAGTCGAGCGCGACCTCGATCTCGTCGTCGCGCCGCAGGTTGTAGCGCAGGCCGATCAGCATCGCGCGCTCCAGCATGTCGGGGCTGCCGTAGGGCGTCCAGGTGTCGCGGATGCCGTCGTTGCCGCCGAGCACGGTGACGCCGGCGCGGCGGCAGGCCATGAGCGGCGGCACGCTGCGCGAAGGCGGCGCACTGGTGACCAGCACCACGCCGAGCGCGGCCATGCGCGCCAGCAGCGCCTCGCATTCGCGCTCGGGCAGGTCGCCCAGGCAGAAGCCGTGGCTGATCGCGACCTTGCCTTGCATGCCGAGCGCTGCCGTGCGCGCGAGGATCAGGTCGAGCGAGAAGGAGCCCATGGCGCCGGGCTCGTGCAGATGGATGTCGAGCGGGCAGCCGCGGCGCTCGGCGATGGCGAAGAGCGCGTCGAGCGAGCGCACCGGATCGCCGTCGATCGCGCACGGGTCCAGGCCGCCAAGCACGTCGGCGCCGCGGGCGATGGCCTGGTCCAGCAGCTCGGCCGTGCCGGGCCGGCCCAGGAGGCCCGATTGCGGGAAGGCGACGATCTGGATCTGCTGCAGCGCCTGCATCGTGTCGCGCGTCTGCAGCACGCCTTCGAGATGGCGCAGCCCTGCCTGGGTGTCGATGTCCACGTGGGTGCGCAGCCGCGTCGTGCCGCGCGCCAGGAAGGCCCGGGCCAATGCCAGCGACTGCGCGGCCGCGTCATGGCCGCTGGCCTGGCGAAAGGCGCGCTCGTTGTCGATCCTGTCGATGAGCCGGGTGCCGACCTCGTTGCGGTACCAGTCCATGCCCCACAGCGTCTTGTCCAGGTGCGTGTGGCCTTCGACCAGGCCGGGCAGCAGGAGCGCGCCGCCGCCCTCCTCCACCGCGCAGCCGGCTGCGGCGTGCAAGGCCGGGCCGAGGGCCGCGATGCGGCCGTCCTGCACCAGCACGTCGGCAGGGGCGGCGCCCATGGGGCGCACATGGCGGATCAGAAGCATGCTCACACCCAGCCCGCACGCCGGAAGCGGTAGTACAGGTAGGCGCAAAGGCTCGCGATGAGCGCCAGCGCGGCCGCATAGCCGTAGCGCCATTTCAGCTCGGGCATGTGCTCGAAGTTCATGCCCCAGAGGCCGGCGAATGCGGTGCACACGGCGAAGATGGCGGCCCAGGCCGCGAGGCGCTTGGTCACTTCGCCGTCCTCGATGGTGACCATCGAGAGGTTGACGTGGATCGCGGTGCCGATGGTGTCGCGGATCGAGTCGATGGTGTTGTTGATGCGGCTCAGGTGGTCGACCACGTCGCGGAAGTACTCCTGCGTGCTAACGCAGATCTGCGGCACGCGGCCGCCGTGCAGCTTGCCGGTGCCTTCAAGCAGCGGCGCGACCGCGTGCTTGAGCAGCGTCAGGCGCTGCTTCAGTTCGTAGAGGCGCTTGATGCTGTCGCGCGCGGCGCCCTTGGTGAAGATGCGCTGCTCGATGGTGTCGAGTTCGTCCTCGAACGCATCGATGATCGGGAAGTAGCGGTCGACCACGGCATCCATCAGCGCGTAGAGCACGAAGCCCGGACCGTTCTTGAGCAGCTCGGGCTCGCGCTCGCAGCGCTCGCGCACTTCGGTGAAGCCGTGATCGCTGCGGTTGCGCACCGACACCACGTAGTTGCGCCCGACGAAGACGTCGAGCTCGCCGACCGTGAGCGTGGCGGGCTCGCCGGCACCCGCTTCGAGCAGGTGCATGACGACGAAGAGCGAATCGGCGTACTCCTCCACCTTCGGCCGCTGGTGGCCGTTGTGGGCATCTTCCACGGCCAGCGGATGAAGACCGAACTCGGCCTGCACTTCGGCCAGCTCTTCGGGCGTGGCGTCGCGCAGCGCCACCCAGACGAAGCAACGCGGCAGCGACGCGTACTCGCTGATTTCGGAAACGGGAATGTCGGCCAGCTTGGTGCCGTCTTCGTAGACAACGCAGTTGATGAGCATGCGGGGCGCCGGGGCAATAGGGAAGACGAGGCATCTTGCCACGCGCGAGCGGCGTCGCAAGGGCGCGCAAGTCTTTACGCGCAACCGCTGATCGTCACGCTGACCAAGACGCTGTAGGTCGCCCGGCGCCGACGCTACGGCGCGTCGGCCTTCTTCTTGATCCATTGCAGCAAGGGTCCGATGACCTCCAGCGGCAAGGGAAACACGATGGTCGAATTCTTGTCGGCGGCGATCACGGTCAGGGTTTCCAGATAGCGCAACTGCAGCGCCTGCGGCTGGCGCCCCAGAATCTCGGCCGCTTCGGCCAGCTTGACCGAGGCCTGCAGTTCGCCCTCTGCATGGATCACCTTGGCGCGCCGTTCGCGCTCGGCCTCGGCCTGCCGCGCGATGGCGCGCACCATGTTCTCGTTGAGATCGACATGCTTGATCTCGACGTTGGTCACCTTGATGCCCCAGATGTCGGTCTGCGCCTCGAGGATCTTCTGGATATCGAGATTGAGGCGCTCGCGCTCGGACAGCAAGTCGTCGAGTTCGTGCTTGCCGAGCACGGCGCGCAGCGTGGTCTGCGCCAGCTGGCTGGTGGCCTCGAGGTACTTCTCGACCTGGATGATCGCTTTCTCCGCATCGATCACGCGGAAGTAGAGCACCGCGTTCACCTTCACCGACACGTTGTCGCGCGTGATCACGTCCTGGCTCGGGATGTCGAGCACCATCACGCGCAGCCCCACGCGCACCATCTGCTGGATGCCGGGGATCAGGATCACCAGGCCCGGCCCCTTGACCTTCCAGAAGCGGCCGAGCTGGAACACCACGCCTCGCTCGTACTCGCGCAGGATGCGCAGCGACGCCGCGGCGAGCATCACCGCCAGCACCAGGAGCAGAGCGATGAGCGCGACGCTGAAATTGAAGAACATGGTCATTGGCCGTCCGGGGCCACCTGCAGCACGACACCTTGCACGCCGCTGACCCGGACTCGTCCGCCGGTATGCAGGTCACCCGCGCCGGTCACGCGCCAGTAGTCGCCCTGGATCTGCGCCCAGCCCTCGCCGTCCGAGAACTCGACCAGTTCGCCAGTGGTGCCCACGAGGGCCGAGATGCCGCTCTTCACCGGCCGCCGGCGCGCCTTCGCGGCCATGCCGGCGACCGCGAGGATGAACAGGGCCGAGACCGCGCTGATCACCGCCACCACCCACAGCGGCACGCCGAAGCCCGGCGCGTCGCTGTCGATCAGGAGCACGGCGCCGATCGCGAAGGCCGCGATGCCGCCCAGCCCCAGCACGCCGAAGCTCGGCAGAAAGGCCTCGGCGATGAGGAAGGCCACCCCCAGCAGGATCAGCGCCAGTCCCGCGTAGTTGACCGGCAGCATCTGCAGGCCGAACAGCGCCAGCGTCAGGCAGATGGCGCCCACCACGCCGGGCAGCACGAAGCCGGGGTTGGAGAACTCGAACAGGAGGCCGTAGATGCCGATCATCAGCAGGATCAGCGCCAGGCTGGGCTCGGTGATCACCGACAGCAGCCGGCTGCGCCAATCGGCGTCGAAGGCGAGCAGCTGCGCGCGCTGGGTGGCCAGCCGCACGGTGCCATGCGCCAGGCTCACTTCGCGCCCATGCACCTGCATCAGCAGGTCGGCCACGTCGCGTGCGACCAGGGTGATGACCTTTTTCTCCAGCGCCTCCTGCGCCGACAGGCTCACCGACTCGCGCACCGCCTGCTCGGCCCAGTCGGCATTGCGCCCGCGCAGCTGCGCCAGGCTGCGGATGTAGGCCGAGGCATCGGCCAGCCGCTTGGCGCTCATCGCATCGGGAGCGGGCTCGGCACCCTTCTCGGAAGAGGACGGCGGCTTCGGCTCCGGCCGGCCCGGCGTCGGCATGCCGATGGCCACCGGCGTCGCCGCGCCGAGGTTGGAGGCCGGTGCCATGGCTGCGATGTGGCTCGCGTAGAGGATGTAGGTGCCGGCACTCGCGGCGCGGGCGCCGCTGGGCGCCACGAAGGTCGCCACCGGCACGGGCGAAGCGAGGATGTCCTTGATGATGTTGCGCATCGAGGCGTCGAGCCCGCCCGGCGTGTCGAGCTGCAGCACGGCGAGCTGCGCCTGTTCCTTGGCAGCCAGCGCGAGGCCGCGGCGCACATAGTCTGCGGAAGCGGGCCCGATGGCGCCCTCGACCTGCATCAGGACCACGATGCGGGGCGCCTCGGGAGCCGCGGCAGACACAGCTTCGGCGCTGGCCACAGCCGCAGCTTGGGCCAGGAGGACCAGTCCCATCAACCATGTTCTGGCGGACCTCATAGCTGGATTCTAGGAGTCGCGGGCGCCGCTGTCACACACTGCAACAGGCCCTAGTCGACAAAGAGCAAGGCCGGGCATTCGAGCAAGGCCCGCACGGCCTGCACGAACTCGGCCGCAAGCTGGCCGTCGACCACGCGGTGGTCGAAGGAGGAAGACAGGTTCATCATCCGGCGCGCGACCACCGCGCCGTCCTGCATCACCGGGCGCAGCGCGATGCGGTTGACGCCGACGATCGCCACCTCGGGCGCGTTGATGATCGGCGTGGAGGCGATGCCGCCCAGGGCGCCGAGGCTGGTGATGCTGATGGTCGAGCCGCTCAGTTCGTCGCGCGTGGCCCGGCCCGCGCGCGCGGCCTCGGCCAGGCGCGCAATCTCGGCCGCGCTGGACCACAGGTCGCGCGCTTCCGCGTGGCGCAGCACCGGCACCATGAGGCCGGCCGCGGTCTGGGTCGCGATGCCGACGTGCACTGCGCCGTGACGCGTGAGCACGCCCGCCTCGTCGTCGAAGCGGGCATTGATCTGCGGGAAGCGCGGCACCGCCAGCACGACGGCACGCACGATCAGCGGCAGCAGCGTCAGGTGGGCCCGCTCGCGGCCCCAGCGTTCGTTGAGCCGCGCGCGCAGCAGCTCCAGTTCGGTCACGTCGATCTCCTCGACGTAGGTGAAGTGCGGGATGCGGCGCATCGCATCCTGCATGCGCTGGGCGATGCGGCGGCGCACGCCGGTCACGGGCACGGCTTCCTCGTCGTCCTGCTGCGCATAGCGCGCCGCACTCGCCGCCTGCGGACCGGGCCGCCGGACCAGCCAGGCGTCGAGGTCCTCGTGCAGGATGCGGCCGTCCACGCCGCTGCCCGGCACCTGCTGCAGATCGATGCCGAGCGCCGCGGCCCGATGGCGCACCGCGGGCGAGGCAGTCGGCTTGCCGGTGGATGGCAGGCTCGTGCGTTCGGCCGGCGCGGTCTCAGGTGCTGGTGCTGGTGCTGGTGCTGGTGCAGGCGTGGCCGCGGGCGCGGGCGTGGGCGTGGGCGGCGCCGCGCCGGTGTTGTCGCCACCCTCCACATCGATGCGGATCAGCTCCGCACCCACCGCCATCTGCTGCCCCACTTCGCCGCCGAGCGCAAGCACCTTGCCCGCGACCGGCGACGGGATCTCGACGGTCGCCTTGTCGGTCATCACGTCGGCCAGCACCTGGTCTTCGGCCACCGTGTCGCCGGGCTGGACCCGCCATGCCACCAGTTCCACTTCGGCGATGCCTTCGCCGATGTCCGGCACCTTGATCGCATGCGTGCCCATTCAGTTCTCCATGACGCGCCGGAAGGCCGCGCCCACGCGTGCCGGGCCCGGGAAGTAGGCCCACTCCTGCGCATGCGGATAGGGCGTGTCCCAGCCGGTCACGCGCTCGATCGGCGCCTCGAGGTGATGAAAGCAGTGCTCCTGCACCAGCGCCGTCAGCTCGGCGCCGAAGCCGCTGGTGCGCGTGGCCTCGTGCACGATCACGCAACGGCCGGTCTTCTTGACCGAGGCGACGAGGGCCTCCAGGTCCAGCGGCCACAGGCTGCGCAGGTCGATGATCTCGGCATCGATGCCGGCTTCGCGCGCGGCCGCCTCCGAGACGAAGACCATGGTGCCGTAGCTGATCACCGTCAGGTCGGCGCCGGGGCGGAACACGGTGGCCGATTCGAGCGGCACCGTGTAGTAGCCCTCGGGCACCTCGCCCAGCGGATGGGCCGACCAGGACACCAGCGGCCGGTCGTGGTGGCCGTCGAAGGGGCCGTTGTAGAGGCGCTTGGGCTCCAGGAAGATCACCGGGTCGTCGTTTTCGATCGAGGCGATCAGCAGGCCCTTGGCATCGCGCGGATTCGAGGGCATCACCGTGCGCACGCCGCAGACGTGCGTGAACAGCGCCTCCGGGCTCTGGCTGTGCGTCTGGCCGCCGTAGATGCCGCCGCCGCAGGGCATGCGGATGGTGATCGGCGCGCTGAAGTCGCCGGCCGAGCGGTAGCGCAGCCGCGCCGCTTCGGAAACGATCTGGTCGTAGGCCGGATAGAAGTAGTCGGCGAACTGCACCTCGACCACCGGGCGCAAGCCGTAGGCGCCCATGCCGATGGCCGAGCCGACGATGCCGCCTTCGGAGATCGGCGCATCGAACACGCGCGAGCGGCCGTACTTGGCCTGCAGGCCCTCGGTGCAGCGGAAAACGCCGCCGAAGTAGCCCACGTCCTGGCCATAGATGACGACGTTGTCGTCGCGCTCGAGCATCACGTCCATCGCCGAACGCAAGGCCTGGATCATGGTCATGGCGGTCATGACGCTGCTCCGGACTGCATCTGCTCGCGCTGCCGCTTCAGGTGCTCCGGCATGTCCTTGTAGACATCCTCGAACATCGCCGCGGCGCTGAACAGGTGCCCATCGGCCAGCGATCCGTAGCGCTCGGCTTCCTTCAGCGCGGCGTTGACCTCGGCCTCCAGTTTCGCCTGCGTCTCCTCGTGCTCCTGCTGCGACCAGGCGCCGATGCCCGTCAGGTGCTGCGCCAGCCGCGCGATCGGATCGCCGAGCGGGAAGTGCGCCCAGTCGTCGGCCGGCCGGTAGCGCGAGGGATCGTCCGAGGTCGAATGCGCCCCGGCGCGGTAGGTGACCCACTCGATCAGCGTCGGCCCGAGGTTGCTGCGGGCGCGCTGCGCGGCCCAGCGCGAGGCGGCCAGCACGGCGAGGAAGTCGTTGCCGTCGACGCGCAGCGAGGCGATGCCGCAACCCACGCCGCGCGCCGCGAAGGTGGTGGCCTCGCCGCCGGCGATGGCCTGGAAGGTCGAGATCGCCCACTGGTTGTTGACCACGTTGAGGATCACCGGCGCTCGGTAGACGTGGGCGAAGGTCAGCGCCGTGTGGAAGTCGGACTCGGCGGTGGCGCCGTCGCCGATCCATCCCGAGGCGATCCGGGTGTCGCCCTTGATCGCCGAGGCCATGCCCCAGCCCACCGCCTGGATGAACTGCGTGGCCAGGTTGCCCGAGATCGAGAAGAAGCCGACGCGCTTCATCGAATAGCACACCGGCAACTGCCGCCCCTTGAGCGGGTCGCGCTCGTTGGACATCAGTTCGCAGATCATGTCCACCATCGACACGTCCTCGCGCGCCAGCAGCAGGCCCTGCTGGCGGTAGGTGGGAAAGCACATGTCGCCCTGCTGCAGCGCCAGCGCATGGCCAATGGCGATGGCCTCCTCGCCGAGGCACTGCATGTAGAAGGAGATCTTCTTCTGGCGCTGCGCGATCAGCATGCGGGCGTCGAAGATGCGCGTCTTCAGCATCGCGACGAGGCCGCGGCGCAGCAAGGCTGCATCCGCCTCCGGCACCCACGGGCCGACGGCACGGCCCTCGTCGTCGAGCACGCGCACCAGTGTGTAGGCGAGGTCGCTGGTGTCGGCCGGCGATGCGTCCAGCGGCGGCCGCCGCACCTGGCCGGCGCGCGAAATATGCAGGTAGGAAAAATCGGTCTCATGACCCGGCCGCCCGGTGGGCTCCGGCACATGCAGACGAAGAGGTGCGCCCTGGCTCATCGCGTTGTCTCCGCGCTCGATGGGATCGCTCGCAAGACAAAGCCTAGCGAATTTCAGGCACCGGCGCAGCCGGCGAACTGCGAGAAGTCTCGCTTGACACCTGCGGCCGACAGGACTCGAATTCGATAGGGAGCGAGCGGCGGAGCACTCATCAGGAGCACATCATGCGCAAGAAGATCCTGGCGACGATGGCCTGTCTCGCTTGCCTGAGCCTGCCCGCATGGCCCGCGGGCGGTGGAGGTGGAGGTGGAGGCGGGGGCGGTGGCGGCCCGTCGCAGCAAGAGCTGGACCCCGACTACCGCGCCGGCCAGGCCGCCGTCAAGGCCGAGCAATGGGCCGAAGCCCTGCCCCCGCTCCAGGCGGCCATCCGGACCGATCCCAGAAATGCCGACGCATGGAACCTGCTGGGCTTCGCCTATCGCCACCTGGGCGACATGGACAACTCCTTCAAGCACTACGAGCGCGCCCTGCAGCTCAACCCCGGCCACCGCGACGCACACGAGTACGTGGGCGAGGCCTATCTGCAGGTCGGCCAGCTCGAAGGCGCGGAGAAGCACCTGAAGGCGCTCGACAAGCTCTGCTGGTTCCCCTGCGAGCAGTACACGGAGCTGAAGGAGAAGATCGCGAAGTTCAAGCGCTCGCGCGCCGGGGAATAGGTTCTGTTGACATGTGGGGGCGCGGAGGCGGGCGGTGTGCCCTGTGCCGGCCGACGTCACCGGCCCTTCGGGCTTCCCTGCGCTGCTCGCGACAGGCGGGGTCCGCGCAAACTCGCTTCGCTCAAACACGCGCGGCCCTTTTTCCGCCTGCCGCTGTGCCGCTCGGCAGTGCCTCAACGGCCGGCCCAGGGCACACCGCCCGCAGCCGTGGAGGAGCCTGGGTCGCATCCAACCCCCGAAGCCCGGCATGCGTCTAAGGGGCTGGCGCCTCCTCAGTCGATACTCACGTTCGCCGCCTTCGCCACCTCGGCCCACTTCACCCGGTTGGCGTGAACGGTGGCCTTGAACTGCGCGGGCGTTTCGATGCGCACCGTGTTGCCCTGGCCCTCGAACTTCTCGCGGATCTCGGGCTGTTCGAGCACGGCCTTGATCGCGGCATTGAGCTTGTCGACGATGCGCGCATCCGTGCCCTTGGGCGCGAAGACGCCGAACCAGATCGAGCTGTCGAAGCCCTGGGTGCCGGCGATGCCGCTCGCGGCAATGGTCGGCACTTCCTTCACCGCCGCCACCGGCTTGGCGGTGGTGACGCCCAGCAGCCGCACCTTGCCCGCCTTGTACTGCGGCAGCACGGTCTGCACCTGGTTCATGATGCAGCAGGTCTCGCCGCGCACCACCGAAGCGATGGCCTCAGGCCCGCCCTTGTAGGGCACGTGCACCATCTGCAGGCCGAGGCGCGAGTTGAGTTCGGCAAAAGCCATGTGGGTGCCGGCGCCGTTGCCGGTGGAGGCATAGTTGTACTTGCCGGGGTTGGCCTTCACGAGTTCGACGAACTCTTTGAGCGTCTTGACGTTGATCACCTCGGGATTGATCGTGAGCACGTTGGAGACGTCGAGCACCGGTGCCACGGGCACGAAGTCGGCCTCGACGTCGAAGGGCAGCTTCTTGTAGAGCGCCGCATTGCTGCCGTGCGTGGCGGCGGTGCCGAAGGCAAGCGTGTAGCCGTCGGGCCTGGCGCGCGCCACGTACTCGCTCGCGATGTTGCCGGCGGCGCCGGACTTGTAGTCGATCACCACCGGCTGGCCGAGCTTCTGCTGCAAGGGCTCCTGGATCGTGCGCGCCACCACGTCGACGCCCGAGCCGGCCGGGAAGCCCATGATCAGCGTGACGGGTTGCTGCGGCCACTCGGCCTGGGCAAGAGCAGCGGGCGCAGCGCAGGCGCCGAGGGCGAGGCCGGCGGCAGCGAACAGACGGCGCGAACGGCTGGAGAGAGAATGGGGCATGACTGTCCTTCGAAGCGGATGGAGCAAGCGCCGATTGTGGCGCGAGGCTCATGCGAAACCCTGTCGAAGCTTATGCAGCACAGCTCTCTGATCGCCTCTCGATAATTGCGCCCCATGGTCCGCCCCACCCAACAGCTCCATCCCCCGCGCGAACCGGCGCCGCCGCTCGCCGCCGCCACCGTGCTGCTCCTGCGCGACACGCCCGAAGGCATCGAGGTCCTGATGACGCGGCGCTCCGCCAGCGCGAGCTTCGCGCCCGGCGCCTATGTGTTCCCCGGCGGCCGCATCGACGAAGGCGACCGCGCCGCGCACCGCATCGCTTTGCGCCGGCCCACGCAAAGCGAACAGCAGCTCACGCAGGCCGTGGCCGCGGTCCGCGAGAGCTTCGAGGAGCTCGGCGTGCTGCTCGCGCACCACGAGGATGGCCGCCCCGTGAGTACCGAAGAGGTGGCGGCGATGGACCGCAGCACGGCCGCGAGCGCCATCGCCCTGGCCGACCAGTGCACGGCGCGCGGACTGCGGCTGGCGACCGACGAGCTCTTCACCTTCGCGCACTGGATCACCGACCGCGACCTGCCCAAGCGCTTCGACGTGCCCTTCCTGGTGGCGCGCATGCCCGAGGGCCAGACGCCGACGGCCGACGAGACCGAACAGTTCGAGCCCTGCTGGGTGCGGCCGGCCGATGCGCTCGCGCGCCACAAGGCGGGCGGCTTCCTCATGATCTTCCCGACCGTGCGCACGCTGGAGCGCATGGCCGCCTACGACTCGGTCGACGCCCTGCTCGACGCCTGCGCCCACCGTGCAGACGGCGAAGGCCCGCTGTTCACCAGCTGTCCGCGCGCCGGCCTGCTGCGCGGCCAGGAGGCGCGCTATATGGAGCGCGACTCGCCCTACGGGGAACTGGCGCTGGTCTGCCCCGACGGCCAGATCGTGCATGCGCTCGACTGGCAAAGCGAGGCGCCGGTGCCGCTCTTGAAGAACGTGCAGCGCCTGACCGCGCCGAACCCCGGCGCGATGACCGGGCCCGGCACCAACAGCTACATCGTGGGCGATGCGGCCAGCGGCTACATCGTGATCGACCCGGGACCGAACGACGCGGGCCACATCGAGCGGCTGCACCGCGCGACCGGCGGCGACATCCGCATGATCGTCTGCACCCATTCGCATGCCGACCACTCGCCGGGCGCGGCGCCGCTGCAGGCGTTGTGCGCAGCATCGAAGCCGGCCATCCTCGGCCTGCCCTCGGCGCCGACGGCACGCGCCTCGGCGCGCTTCGCACCGGACCGCACGCTGCAGGACCAGGAACGCCTGGTGCTGCACGGCCCGGACGGCACCACGCACACGCTGCGCGCCGTCCACACCCCCGGCCACGCGGCCAACCACCTGTGCCTGGTGCTGGAGGAGGACGGACTCCTGTTCTCCGGCGACCACGTGCTCAACGGCAGCACCACGGTGGTCGATCCGCCGGACGGCAACATGAACGCGTACCTCGATTCGCTCGACAGGCTGGATGCGCTCTGCGCCGAGGGCGAGGTGCGCTTCATCCTGCCGGCGCACGGCTACGTGCTCGGCGAGGCGCGTGCCGCCATCGCGTATCTGAAGGCGCACCGCCTGAAGCGCGAGGCCAAGATCGCCGCCGCGATGCAGCGCCTGCCGCAGGGCACACCCGAGGACTGGCTGCCGCTCGCCTACGACGACGTGCCCGAACGCATGTGGCCGGTGGCCGCGCGTTCCCTGGCCGCGCATGTGGAACGCATCCGGCAACTGGCGCAAGCTCGATGACCGATAGCGACGAAGGCATCCGCCTGGCCAAGCGCGTGGCCGCGATGGCCGGTTGCTCGCGGCGCGAAGCAGAGCTGCTGATCGAGAACGGCGCGGTGCGCATCGACGGCGAACCGGCACTGCTGCCGCAGACGCGCGTGCACGCGCACCAGCAGGTCGAGATCGAGCGCGGTGCGCGGCCCGAGCCGGTGGTGCCGGTCACGCTGCTCCTGCACAAGCCGGCCGGCACGCCGACCGACAACGCGCACCGTCTGCTGGTGCCCGCCAACCACCACGAGCCCGAACGCGCGGGCCTGCGCTTCCTGCCGCGCCACGTGGCGGCCCAGCGCTGCATGACGCCGCTCGAAACCGGCGCCAGCGGGCTCGTGGTCTTCACGCAGGAGTGGCGCATCGAGCGCAAGCTGCAGGAAGACGCGGGCATCCTCGAGAACGAAGTGATGGTCGACGTGGCCGGGCCGGTCGGGCCCGATGTGCTGGCGCGGCTCGAACGCGCCGCTGCGGCGCGCGTCAGCATCGGCCAGCAGGCCGAAGGCCACACCGGCCTGCGCTTTGCGATCAAAGGTCCGCGGCCGGGGCAGATCGCTCACCTGTGCGACGAGGCGGGCCTGCGCATCCTCGCGATGAAGCGCATCCGCATCGGCCGCGTGCCGCTCGCGGGCCTGCTGCCCGGCCAGTGGCGCTATCTGCTGCCGAACGAGCGCTTCTGATGCCCACGCCCGTGCGCCGGTTCGCCGCCGCAGCCGCACTCATCGGCTGGGCCGCACTCGCGCTGCAGCTGGTGCTGTCGATCGGGCTAGCCACGGCCGGCGGGAGGCCGGCCGGCTGGGGCGTCTTCATGTACCTCGGTTACTTCACCATCCTGACCAACCTGCTCGCCGCGCTGGCACTGACGGCCGCGGCAACCGTTGCGCAAGGCGCGTTGTGGCGCTTCTTCCGAAGGCCCGGCGTGGCGAGCGCGATCGGCGCCAACATCGCGGTGGTGGGCCTGGTCTACTTTTTCGTGCTGCGCCACATCTGGAATCCGCAGGGCCTGCTGTGGCTGGCCGACGTGCTGCTGCACTACCTGATGCCAGTGCTCTTTCTCGTCTACTGGTGGATCGCGGTGCCCGCGCACGGCCTGCGCGGGGGCGACATCCCGTACTGGTGGACCTATCCGCTGGGCTATCTTGTCTATGCACTGGTGCGCGGCGCGATCGCCGGGGTCTATCCGTACCCCTTCATCGACGTGGGTGCGCTGGGCTATGGCCGCACCGCGCTCAATGCGGTGGGCGTGCTGATCGGCTTCTCGCTGGTCGCCGCGCTGCTGGTGGCGATCGGCCGCAAGAAGCCGACCCCGAAAAAAGTGTGAAGCGCGCCTGTAGGCCGGATTCTGTGCGTTGAGGTTGCCCCCAACGTGACCGCCATTACTCTGGGCCGTTTGTCGCCAAACGGCTCGGTGCCACCTACCCGCCAGCTCTGCGGAACCACATCGACGCTGGCCTACTTGGTGTTGCTGCGCGCAGAGATTGCCCGTTTCACCCGACCGGGGTTGCCCCCGGCCGACTCGTCTCTGTTGCTCTGATCCTCACCTCGCGGTGGAGAGCCGTTAGCTCCTGCGCTGTCCTGTGCAGTCCGGACCTTCCTCCAGTGCGCTCTTTCGAGACTTGCACCAGCGGCGGTCTGGCGCGCTTCACACCATGGATTATCGCGACAATGGCAGCCCGCTTCGCGCGCCACGAAAGAATCACCCATGAAAGCTCAGAGCATCCTGCAGACCATCGGCAACACGCCGCATATCCGCATCCAGCGCCTGTTCGGCCGAGCGACGCAGCAGGTGTGGATCAAGTCCGAGCGCGCCAATCCCGGCGGCTCGATCAAGGACCGCATTGCGCTCTCGATGGTCGAGGACGCCGAGAAGTCCGGCGCGCTGAAGCCCGGCGGCACCATCGTCGAGCCCACCTCGGGCAACACCGGCATCGGGCTCGCGATGGTCGCGGCCGTCAAGGGCTACAAGCTGATCCTCGTGATGCCCGACAGCATGTCGCTCGAACGCCGCCGCCTCATGCTCGCCTACGGCGCAAGCTTCGACCTCACGCCGCGCGAGAAGGGCATGAAGGGCTCGATCGCGCGCGCCGAGGAGATCGTCGCCGGCACGCCCGGCGCCTGGATGCCGCAGCAGTTCAACAACCCGGCCAACGTCGAGGTGCATGTGCGCACCACGGCCGAGGAGATCGCGGCCGACTTTCCCGATGGGCTGGACGTGCTCATCACCGGAGTGGGTACCGGCGGTCACATCACGGGCTGCGCGCGGGTGCTCAAGAAGAAATGGCCGAAGCTCAAGGTGTTCGCGGTGGAGCCGGTCGCCTCGCCCGTGATCTCGGGCGGCGCGCCGTCGCCGCACCCGATCCAGGGCATCGGCGCCGGCTTCATTCCGAAGAATCTCGACACCGAACTGCTCGACGGCGTGATCCAGGTCGATGCCGAACCGGCGCGCGAGATGGCGCGCCGCTGCGCGGCTGAAGAAGGCATGCTGGTGGGCATTTCCTCGGGTGCCACGCTCACCGCGATTGCGCAGAAGCTGCCCGAACTGGCACCCAACGCGGTGGTGCTGGGCTTCAACTACGACACCGGCGAGCGCTATCTGTCGGTCGACGGCTTCCTGCCGGCTTGAAGCCTCAGAGCATGTCTTTCAACCCCTCGTCGAGCGGCCGATCGCAGGCAGCGAGCGCCTTGGGTAGCTGCCGCGCGAGAACTCGACCTTCGGGGGTGTCGCCTGAATGGGGTCGGCGCTCGGAGCGGAGGCGCCTTCGCCGGCTGCCGGCAGTGGCGCCACGACCTCGGGCATCGCCGAGCTTGCATCGGCCGGCAGGGTGTCGGCCGGTTGCGCGAACACCATCGCATGGGCCAGGATCAAGGTGGCGCAAAGCGCCGTGCGTCGATGGCGCATGCCATCCTCCCTTTGTTGAAGCGACGCGATTGTCTGGTCGGCTATCGGTAGTCGGTTCCGCAACTTGTGCAATCGTTCAAAGGAAGGTCGCCGAAATTCGCGGGATGTCGAAGTCTGATTCAGTCCTTCAGCCAGAGCCGCTTGAGCCGCTTTCCGCTCGGGCTGCGATAGCGATCGAAGTCTTTGCGATCCACAGTCAGCACGTTGTAGATGCCGGTGCGATCGGCCGCGAAGACCAGCGCGACATCGGCGAGGTCCGCACCGCCGTCGGCATAGCGCTCGGTGAAGTCGGCGATCTCCGAAAGATCGGCAGGGTCGCTCGACAGCACCGTCAGCCGACCGGCGGCAGCCCAGCGCAGCAGATTGAGCCAAGCCGTGTCGTCGAGCAGGTGGCCGGCCTCGGTGAGCACCTCCCAGACCGTGTAGAGACGCTGGCCGGCGAGTTGCTGCAACATGCCGACGGCGCCCGCGTGGTGCGTATCGCCGTCGTTGAACAGCGCGACCAGGAAACCCGTGTCAGCGAGCGTATCCGTGCTTTTCACGCAGCCGCTCCAGGATCGCTCGCTTGGCCAGGTTGGCAACGCTTTCAGGACGGCGCAGGCCACCACCCTTGCCGATATAGAGCGCATCGATCTCTGCCGCCGCGCGCTCGACCGGCATCACTTTGCCCGCGTAGGCAGCGATGCTGCGGCGGATGAACTCCGACTTGCTGATGTGCAACGCAGCCGCCGCGCGCTCCAGCAGGGTCTCGTCTTCCGCAGGCAATCGAATCGACAGTGTCATGATCAGGCTCCTGTAATACAGAATTGTATTACAATCCAAGGTTCCGGCCACAGCCTTTGCCCGATCGACACGGGCCTCAAAGCCATGCTCCGAATCTCCGAAATCAAGCTGCCGCTCGACCACGGCGATGCGGCACTCCCTGAAGCCATCGCAACGGCCCTCGGCACGCCTGCCGCGGCGATCGCCGGCTTCAAGGTCTTCAAGCGCAGTTTCGATGCGCGCAAGCCGCAACTCCTGCAGGTCTACATCGTCGACGCGACGATCGCGGACCCGGCGCTCGAAGCCGCGCTGCTCGCGAAGTTCGCCGGACATCCGCACATCGGCGCTGCGCCCGACATGGTGTGGCGCGCCCCGGTCCAGGCGCCGGCTGGGTTGCCGCTGCGCCCCGTGGTGGTCGGCTTCGGCCCCTGCGGCATCTTCTGCGCGCTGATGCTTGCGCAGATGGGCTTCAAGCCGATCGTGCTGGAGCGCGGCAAGACCGTGCGCCAGCGCACCAAGGACACCTGGGGCCTGTGGCGCAAGAGCGTGCTGAACCCCGAGTCGAACGTGCAGTTCGGCGAGGGCGGCGCCGGCACTTTTTCGGACGGCAAGCTCTACAGCCAGATCAAGGACCCGCGCTTCCTCGGCCGCAAGGTGATGGAGGAGTTCGTCAAGGCCGGCGCGCCGCCCGAGATTCTTTACGTCGCGCATCCGCACATCGGCACCTTCAAGCTGGTGAAGGTGGTCGAGAACATGCGCGAGCAGATCACTGCGTTGGGCGGCGAGATCCGCTTCGAGCAGCGCGCGACCGATGTGCTGATCGAGGACGGGCAGCTGCGCGGCCTGACCGTGCTCGACCAGCGCACAGGCGAGAGCAGCGAGCTGCGCGCCGACCACGTGGTGATGGCGCTCGGCCACAGCTCGCGCGACACCTTCGAGATGCTGCATGCGCGCGGCGTGCACATCGAAGCCAAGCCCTTCTCGATCGGCTTTCGCGTCGAGCATCCGCAGGGTCTGATCGACCGCGCGCGCTGGGGCCGGCATGCCGGCCATCCGCTGCTGGGCGCGGCCGACTACAAGCTGGTGCACCACGCGAGCAACGGCCGCTCGGTCTACAGCTTCTGCATGTGCCCGGGCGGCACGGTGGTAGCCGCCACCAGTGAGCCGGGCCGCGTGGTGACCAACGGCATGAGCCAGTACTCGCGCAACGAGCGCAATGCGAACGCGGGCATCGTGGTGGGCATCGATCCGCGCGACTTCCCTGGTGACGCGCTTGCCGGCATCGCGCTGCAGCGCGAACTCGAATCCAATGCCTTCGTGCTCGGCGGCGGCGACTACCGCGCGCCCGGCCAGTTGGTCGGCGATTTCGTCGCCGGCAAGCCCTCGACCGCGCTCGGCAGCGTCGAGCCTTCGTACAAGCCGGGCGTGACGCCGACCGACCTGCACGCCGCCCTGCCCGGCTACGCGATCGAGGCGATGCGCGAGGCCTTCCCCGCTTTCGGCCGAAAGATCAAGGGCTTCGATCTGCACGACGCAGTGCTGACCGGCGTCGAGACGCGCACCTCCTCGCCGATCAGGATCACGCGCGGCGACGATTTCCAGAGCCTCAACGTGCGCGGCCTCTACCCGGCCGGCGAGGGCGCGAGCTATGCGGGCGGCATTCTTTCGGCCGGCGTCGACGGGATCAAGGTGGCGGAAGCGGTCGCGCGCAGCGTGCTTGCGCGGGCCTGAGCCCCCTCACCACCGTTCGGGCTGAGCTTGTCGAAGCCGGGGCCGGCCCTTCGACAAGCTCAGGGCGAACGGGGCTGTTTGATCGGCTCAAAAAAACCGCCCGAAGGCGGCTTTGATGCAGGCACTGAAGCTCAGGCCGGTGCGTTTTGGAGCGCAGCAATGCGCTCTTCGATCGGCGGGTGCGTTGCAAAGAGCTTGCCGATGCTGCCCGTGATGCCCATGGCCTCGACCGCCTTCGGCAGTTCGCCGGGCGACAGGCCGCCCAGGCGCGCGAGCGCATTCATCATCGGCTGCTTGCGGCCCATCAGCTGGGCCGCGCCGGCGTCGGCGCGGAACTCGCGCTGGCGCGAGAACCAGGCCACCACGATCGCGGCGGCGAAGCCGAGCACGATGTCGAGCACCAGCGTGGTGATCATGTAGCCAATCCCCGGGCCGGTGCTGTCGCTGCCGCGGCGCAGGAAGCCGTCGACCACATAGCCGATCACGCGCGAAAGGAACACGACGAAGGTGTTCATCACGCCCTGGATCAGCGTCATGGTGACCATGTCGCCGTTGGCCACGTGCGCCACTTCGTGGCCGATCACGGCCTCGACTTCTTCGCGCGTCATGTTGGCCAAGAGGCCCGTCGACACCGCGACCAGCGAGGAGTTCTTGAACGCGCCGGTGGCGAAGGCATTGGGATCGCCCTCGAAGATGCCGACCTCGGGCATGCCGATGCCGGCCTTGTCGGCGAACTTGCGCACGGTCTGCACGATCCAGGCCTCGTCGGGCGACTGCGGCTCGTTGATGATGCGCACGCCGGCGCTCCACTTGGCCATCGGCTTGCTGATCAGCAGCGAGATGATCGCGCCGCCGAAGCCCATGACCAGCGCAAAGCCCAACAACGCTGTGAGGTTGAGACCGTTGGCCGTGAGGTAGCGGTTGACGCCAAGCAGGCTGGCGACGACGCCGAGCACCGCGACCACCAGGACGTTGGTCAGGACGAACAGAAGGATGCGTTTCAAGTTGATTTCTCCGTGGGTACAGACGATGGCTCGCCGTGGCGAGCAAATGAGGGCCGCCACCCTGGTTTCAAGCGGTGGACGGTCGGGGCAGGCAGTTGTTCTTGGTTGTGGAGCCCCGCGTGGCTCAGGCGTACAGAGTGATGATAGGAGCAAAAGTTCTGCGTCAAGTGCACGCCACCACGCTCACCCCGGGTAAAGCCGGCCCGCCGGCCGCGATGGCCTGAAGACTTCGGTATCGTCATAGAAACCGGGCGCCTCGTTCGGCGCCCACCAGCCGGGCACGCCGAGCACGGGCAGCGGGGCGAAAGGCTTGCTCGCGAGATGGGCAGCGTCCAGCGCTGCTGCGATCGCCGCATCGTCGATCGCGACCGATCGGCTGGCGCCCGGCGCACAGAGCACATGCGCGGTCATCGGCTTGCGTGGCGAACTCAGCTTTTCGAGCAGCGCATGGCCGAAGACCAGGAGACGCGCCTGCCGCCACAAGGCCCGCTCGGCCACGAACAGCCGCTGCCAGTCGCGCGCGAGCAAGGCTTCCCACAAGGCAGGCGGCGCATCGAGCACGGCTCCGTTCTCGTCGAAGAGCGTGAGCGCATCGCGCAGCGGCCCGCGCTCGGCGCCGATGCCGGCGCGCGCGATCTCGGCCGCCTGCAGTTCGTTGAGGCGCCGCTTGGTCGCGGGGAAATGCAGCCACACGAGGCCGTTGAAGAAGTCGTGCAGGTTGTCGCGCGTGGGCACCTGCGCGGTCCGGAAGATGAAGGCTTCGTAGGCCTCATCGGCCGGCGCCGTGTGCGCGGGCACGAAGCGCAAGGGGCCGGCCGGCAGCCCGATGGGCACGGGTTGGTTCGACAGCGCCTCTGCCACGCCGAGGCCTTGGGCAAGCATCGCACCCGCGGCGGCCGCCCGCGGCGCATAGGGCGCCAGCCATGGCCGCGCCGTATCGACGGGCCAGGCGGGGTTCACGACGGCAGCGGGCCGACGTATTGCACCTTGTTGGGCGTCTTCTCCGGCGTCAGCGCGAACAGCTCGGGGTATTTCTTGAACAGCTTGGGCGAGCTCGCGCTCTTGCCCAGCAGCTTGGCGCCGCGCAGCCGCTCGGCCGCGTGGTTGAGCTCGATCTTGCCGCCCGCACCCAGTTCGGGAACGGCGTCGAGGATGCGCAGCACGTCCTCGGGCAGCGCCGGCATGCGCGCCACCGGGGGTGCCGGGGCCTTGGTGCGGCGCGGTGCGCGCGCCGCCCGCTTGGCCGCCGGCTTGGCGACGGCCGGCCGCTCGGATTGATGATGCTGGAGGTCGATGAAGCTGTCGTAGACCGCGACGGTCTCGTCGCCGGTCTTGCCCTGCTGCCCGATGCCGCAGACGCGGCAGCCTTTTTCGCGCAGCCGGATCACCAGCGGCGCGAAGTCGGAATCGGAGGACACCAGCACCACGATGTCGGGACGCTCGGCCACCGCGAGATCCATGGCATCGACTGCGAGCGCGATGTCGGTGCTGTTCTTGCCGGCCGACAGGTTGACCATGGGCCGCACCGAGAGCCGCTTGAAGAGCGCCTGCTGCTTAAACGCGGTCTCGGCATTGCAATACGCGCGCCGCACGTGGATCGCGCCGTGCTCGGCCATCGTGCGCTGCACGGCCTGCTCGATCACGTCGGACGAGACGTTGTCGGCGTCGATCAGCAGCATCACACACGGGGTGGGGATCATGTCAGTCTCCACGCCACGGTTTCGCCGCCGCGCAAGGGTTTCAAGGTTGCATCGCCGTAAGGCACCGTTTCCGGCACGGTCCAGCTTTCGCGCTTCAGGGTCACGGTGTCGGTGTTGCGCGGCAGGCCATAGAAGTCGGCGCCGTGGAAGCTCGCAAAGCCTTCGAGCTTGTCGAGCGCGCCGGCATTGTCGAAGGCTTCGACGTAGAGCTCGAGCGCGGTCAGCGCGGTGTAGCAGCCTGCGCAGCCCAGTGCATGCTCCTTGAGGTGCGCCGGATGCGGCGCGCTGTCGGTGCCGAGGAAAAAGCGGTCGCTGCCGCTGGTGGCAGCCTCGACCAGCGCCACGCGGTGCGTCTCGCGCTTGAGCACCGGCAGGCAGTAGTAGTGCGGCCGGATGCCGCCGGTGAAGATGGCGTTGCGGTTGTAGAGCAGGTGGTGGGCGGTGATGGTGGCGGCGGTGAAGCGGCCGGCATCGCGCACGTAGTGGGCGCCCTCCTTCGTCGTCAGGTGCTCGAACACCACCTTGAGCTCGGGGAAGTCTCGGCGCAGCGGGATCATCACGCGATCGATGAACACGGCCTCGCGGTCGAAGAGGTCGACCGCGGGGTCCGTCACCTCGCCGTGCACCAGCAGCAGCAGGCCGTGCTTCTGCATCGCTTCCAGCGTCTTGTAGGTCTTGCGGATGTCGGTCACGCCGGCATCGCTGTTGGTGGTGGCGCCGGCAGGGTAGAGCTTGAGGGCGCACACGCTGGCCGCGGCGGCGCGTGCGATTTCCTCGGGCGGCAGCTTGTCGGTGAGATAGAGCGACATGACCGGCTCGAAGCTCAAGCCCTCAGGCACGACAGCGCGGATGCGATCGCGGTAGGCGATGGCCTGGTCGGCGCTCGTCACCGGCGGGCGCAGGTTGGGCATGATCAGCGCGCGGCCGAACTGGCGCGCCGAATGCGGCACCACGGCCCCGAGCGCGGCGCCGTCGCGCACGTGCAGATGCCAGTCGTCCGGGCGGGTGATGGTGAGGGTGTCTGCAGGTCTTGTCATGGCGGGATTGTCCCATTGCGCCGCAGGCCTGAGGGCATGCCAATTGCTTGCCCGCGAGGACCCACAGGAAGACCCCCACGATGCTGTCCACTTCGATGCTCTACTTTCGCGAAACGGCGCGCGCCGGATCGTTGCGCCGCGCGGCCGAAATCCTCGGCATCGCACCCAGCGCGGTCAGCCGGCAGATCGCCAACCTCGAGACCGAGCTCAAGATCCTGCTGCTCGACCGGCGCGCCAACCGCACGACCCTGACGCCGGCCGGCGAACTGGTGCTCGCGCATGCCGAATCGGCCCTGCAGGAAAGCACGGCCCTGCGCGCCGCCTTGCAGGAGTTGGTCGGCAAGCCCTCGGGCACGGTGCGCATCGGCAGCATCGAGGGCATGGTCGGGCACTTCCTGTCCTGCAACCTGGCGCGCTACCAGAAGCGCCACCCGGAAGTGAAAGTACAGGTCTCGGTGGTGGGCTCGCGGGCGGTGCTCGAAGCGCTGCAGGAATGCCGCATCGACATGGCGCTGGCCTTCAACCTGGCCGAGCGCCATCCGTTTCGCGAGCATGCGCGGCTGGAACAACCGCTCTGCGCGCTGGTCGCGCCCACGCATCCGCTGGCGCAGCGGCGCTCGGTGTCTTTTCTCGAACTCGCCGGGCAGCGCGTGGCGCTGCCCGACCGCAGCTTCCAGATCCGCCACCTGGTCGACCGCATCGCGGTCAAGCTGGGCGTGGAACTCGAGCTCGCGGTCGAGACCAACACGCTCGAGATGGCGCGCGGCGTGGTGCGCAACGGCGACCTGGTCACGCTGATGCCGCGCTATGCCGCGCTGCACGAGGTGTCGAACGGCGACCTCTGCGCCGTGCCGCTCAAGGAGCGCGACTTCGCGCAGACCGCGACCAGCCTCGTCACCCTGCCGACGCAGCGCCTCTCGCCGGCCGCGCGCTCGCTGCTGGAACTGCTGGCCACCGCCATGGGCCGCTACGGCGGCAAGGCCGGCGGGCGTTCTGATTTCGGCAACATGCGCATGCCTGAATCGGCCTTCTCTCCGGCGCAGCCCTTGCCTAGAGTGGCTGCTGATCTGGAGGAACCGAATGGCAGCAGCAGCTGAGCTGGAGGACTTCCCCGAAGGGGGCTATCGCTATTTGAAGGGCGTGTTCCAGTACTCGGGCGGCGTGACTGCGCTGCCCGACTACGCGATCGAGCGCATGGTGTTTCCCGAGGCGCTGCCGCTGGCCGAGGGCTTCGAGGCGATCGCAGCCCACCTGGCCGCGCTGGGACGCCCGCTCGCGGCCCTGTGCGCCTGCGAGCTGCGTTCGCCCGCGCCGTTCTCCGAAGCGGGTTTCGAGGCTTTCAACCGCCACTACGCGGGCACGCTCGAACGCTGGGGGCTGGCGCGCGGAGAGCGCAATCCGGTCGCGCGCACCAACGTCTGCCCGCTCGTGAGGGTGCCCGCCGCGCCGGCCTTCCATGCCTTCTCCTACACCGTCGAGACCGGCGACGCGCCCGGCCAGGCCGGCTTCGTGGTCTCGGGCGGCGGCGAGGCGCGCGACGGCCAGGCCAGCTACCGCGAAGGCATGGTGCGGCTCGGCGACACCAGCCGGGAAGGCCTGCGCGAGAAGCTGCGCTACGTCATGGGCGAGATGGAACGGCGCAGCGCCGCGCTCGGCTTCGGCTGGGCCGACGCCAGCGCCGTGCAGGCCTACACCGTGCACGACATCGGCGCGCTGGCGTTCGACGAGATCGTCCGGCGCGGCGAGCTGGGCTGCGGGCTGACCTGGCAGCTCACGCGCCCGCCGATCGTCGACATGGAAGTCGAGATGGACCTGCGCCGCGTGCGCTGCGAACGGCTGTGGTCGCGCCCGTGAAAAGCCGCACTGGCACGGCTCGTGCATGACTTCTCATCGAATCCATTTTTGTTGTCCTGAACAGGAGTTCTCCGTGAAGCGTGTCGTTCCGTCTCTGCCCCTGAAACCCCTGGCCGCCTGCGCGGCGCTGCTGACGCTGGCGCTGGCGCAACCCGCCGCCTTCGCGCAGGAGAAAACGCTGCGCATCGCGATGACCGCCGCCGACATTCCGCGCACGCTGGGCCAGCCCGACCAGGGCTTCGAGGGCAACCGCTTCACCGGCATCCCGATCTACGACTCGCTCACGCAGTGGGACCTCTCGAAGGCGGATTCGCCCAGCGTGGTGATTCCCGCGCTCGCGACTTCCTGGGCGGTGGACGCGAAGGACAAGACCAAGTGGGTCTTCAAGCTGCGTCCCGGCGTCAAGTTCCATGACGGCTCGGCCTTCAATGCCGACGCGGTGGTATGGAACGTGGCCAAGGTGCTCGACAAGGAAGCGCCGCAGTTCGACCCCAGCCAGGTCGGCGTGACGGCCTCGCGCATGCCGACGCTCAAGAGCGCCCGCAAGATCGACGACCTGACGATCGAGCTCACGACCAGCGAGCCCGACGCCTTCCTGCCGATCAACCTCACCAACCTGTTCATGGCCTCGTCGGCCCAGTGGGATGCCAAGCTGAAGGCCGTGCCGGCCAGCGTGACGGTGCCGGCCGAGCGCTCGAAGGCCGCATGGACCGCCTTCGCGGCCGACCCCGCGGGCTCGGGTCCCTTCAAGGTCACGCGCTTCGTCGCGCGCGAGCGCCTGGAGCTGGCCGCCAACAAGAGCTACTGGGATGCCAAGCGCGTGCCCAAGATCGACAAGGTCGTGATGCTGCCGATGCCCGAGGCCAATGCACGCACGGCTGCGCTGCTGGGCGGCCAGGTCGACTGGATCGAGGCGCCCGCGCCCGATGCGATGCCGCAGATCACGCAGCGCGGCTTCAAGATCTACTCGAACGCGCAGCCGCACGTCTGGCCCTGGCAGCTCTCCTTCGTCGAAGGCTCGCCCTGGCTCGACAAGCGCGTGCGCCAGGCGGCCAACCTCTGCGTCGACCGCGGCGGCCTGAAGCAGCTGCTGGGCGGCATGATGGCCGAGCCCAAGGGCACGGTGGCGCCGGGCCACCCGTGGTGGGGCAACCCCAAGTTCGACATGAAGTACGACGTGAAGGCCGCGCAGGCGCTCATGACGCAAGCCGGCTTCTCGGCCGCCAAGCCGGTGAAGGTCAAGGTCCAGATCTCGGCCTCGGGCTCGGGCCAGATGCAGCCGCTGCCGATGAACGAGTTCGTGCAGCAGTCGCTGAAGCAATGCTTCTTCGACGTGCAGTTCGACGTGATCGAATGGAACACGCTGTTCACCAACTGGCGCAAGGGCGCCAAGGACGCATCGGCCAACGGCGCCAATGCCACCAACGTGAGCTTCGCGGCGATGGACCCCTTCTTCGCGATGGTGCGCTTCGTGAGCACCAAGGCCTTCCCGCCGGTGTCGAACAACTGGGGCTACTACGGCAGCCCCGAGGTCGACAAGCTGGTGGCCGACGCCCGCACCAGCTTCGACGACAAGGCGCGCGACGCCGCGCTCGCCAAGCTGCATGCGTACATCGTGGACGACGCGCCCTTCGTCTGGATCGCGCATGACGTCGGCCCGCGCGCGCTGTCGGCCAAGGTCAAGAACGTGGTGCAGCCCAAGAGCTGGTTCATCGATATTGCAACCATGAGCATGGACTGAGACCGCCCAACCGTTCGGGCTGAGCCTGTCGAAGCCGGACCCCGCTGGGGCGAGCCCTTCGACAAGCTCAGGGCGAACGGGGTTTGGAGAACCCATTCAATGCTCGCCTACCTCCTGCGCCGCGTCTTCTATGCCATCCCGATCATGATCGGCGTGGCCTTCGTGTGCTTTGCGCTCGTGCACCTGGCGCCGGGCGATCCGCTGGTGTCGATCCTGCCGCCCGATGCCTCGGCCGACCTGCAGGCGCAGCTGCGCGAGCTCTACGGCTTCAACCGCTCGCTGCCCGAGCAGTTCGTGCTGTGGGTGTGGCGCGCGATGCACGGCGACCTGGGCGTCTCGATCGCGAGCAACCGCGCGGTGGCCGGCGAGGTGCTGACTGCGGTCGGCAACACGCTGCGCCTGGCGGTGGTCGCGACCGCGATCGGCTTCGTGCTGGGCTGCCTGTTCGGCTTCGTCGCCGGCTACTTCCGCAACTCCTGGCTCGACCGCGCGGCCTCCATGCTGTCGGTGCTGGGCGTGAGCGTGCCGCACTATTGGCTGGGCATGGTGATGGTGATCGTGTTCTCCTCGCAGCTCATGTGGCTGCCCGCCACCGGCGCCGGCCCGGGCGGCTCGAACGACTGGGCCTGGGACTGGGAGCACCTGCAGTTCCTCGTGCTGCCCGCGCTCACGATGTCGGTGATCCCGATGGGCATCATCGCGCGCACCGTGCGCGCGCTGGTGGCCGAGATCCTCGAGCAGGAGTTCATCGTCGGCCTGCGCGCCAAGGGGCTCACGCACTTCGGCGTGTTCCGCCACATGGTGAAGAACGCGGCGCCCACCGCGCTGGCCGTGATGGGCCTGCAGCTGGGCTACCTGCTGGGCGGCTCGATCCTGATCGAGACCGTGTTCTCCTGGCCCGGCACCGGCTTCCTGCTGAACTCCGCGATCTTCCAGCGCGATCTGCCGCTGCTGCAAGGCACGATCCTCGTGCTCGCGCTGTTCTTCGTGCTGCTCAACCTGGTGGTCGACGTGCTGCAGACGCTGCTCGACCCCCGAATAGCTCGCGCCTGAAACGAGGACGACCATGTCGGCTCTGCCAGCTCCCCTCTCTGCTTCGACTGTTTCGTCGCTGCCCATGCAGCGCTCGCGCGGCTACTGGACTTCGGCCATGCTGCGCTTCACGCGCGACCCGGTCGCGATGGGCGCGGCGCTGGTCGTGCTGCTCTTGATCGCGCTGGCCGTCTTCGGCCCGTGGGTTGCGCCGGCGGACCCGTACCAGTCGTCGATGCTGAAGCGGCTCAAGCCGATCGGCACCGAAGGCCTGCCGCTGGGCAGCGACGAGCTGGGGCGCGACATGCTCTCGCGCCTGATCGTCGGCGCGCGGCTGTCGCTCTTCATCGGCATCACGCCCGTCATCTGCGCCTTCGTCCTCGGCGCGGCGATCGGCATCCTCGCGGGCTATGCGGGCGGCATCGTCAACACCGCGATCATGCGCACCATCGACGTGTTCTATGCCTTCCCCTCGGTGCTGCTGGCGATCGCGCTGTCGGGCGTGCTGGGTGCGGGCGTGGTCAATTCGCTGATCTCGCTGACCATCGTGTTCATCCCGCAGATCGCGCGCGTGGCCGAGAGCGTGACCACGCAGGTGCGCGGGCGCGACTACGTGGAGGCCGCGCGGGCTTCGGGCGCCAACGCCTTCACCATCGTGCGCGTGCACGTGCTGGGCAATGTGCTGGGGCCGATCTTCGTCTACGCGACCAGCCTGATCGCGGTCTCGATGATCCTGGCCTCGGGCCTCTCCTTCCTGGGCCTGGGCGTGAAGCCGCCGGAGCCCGAGTGGGGCCTGATGCTCAACACCCTGCGCACCGCGATCTACGTGCAGCCTTGGGTGGCGGCGCTGCCGGGCGTGATGATCTTCATCACCTCGATCTCCTTCAACCTGCTCTCCGACGGCCTGCGCTCGGCGATGGACAACAAGGGCTGATCCGATGGAAGCAATCAACGACATCGGCGGCCCCGCGCAGCCCCTGCTCGCGATCCGCGGACTGCAGAAGCACTTCCCCCTCAAGAAAGACCCGCTGGGCCGCGGCGGCGGCGTGGTGCGCGCGGTCGACGGCGTGGACTTCGAGGTACTCAAGGGCGAAACGCTCGGCGTGGTCGGCGAATCGGGCTGCGGCAAGTCGACCACCGCGCGGCTCTTGATGCAGCTCATCGCGCCGACGGCCGGCGAGGTGATCTTCGACGGCCGCGCCGTGGGCAGCCGCGACCTGCCACTGAAGGAATTCCGCCGCCAGGTGCAGATGGTGTTCCAGGACAGCTATGCCTCGCTGAACCCGCGCCTCACGATCGAGGACTCGGTCGCCTTCGGCCCGCAGGTGCACGGCGTGGCGCGCAACGAGGCGGTGCATCGCGCGCGCGACCTGCTCGCGCGTGTGGGCCTGGAGCCGCAGCGCTTTGCCGAGCGCTATCCGCACGAGCTCTCCGGCGGCCAGCGCCAGCGCGTCAACATCGCGCGCGCACTGGCCCTGCAGCCGCGCATGGTGATCCTCGACGAGGCCGTGTCCGCGCTCGACAAGTCGGTCGAGGCGCAAGTGATCAACCTGCTCTTGGACCTGAAGGCCGAGTTCGGCTTGACCTACGTCTTCATCAGCCACGACCTGAACGTGGTGCGCTACATGAGCGACCGCGTGATGGTGATGTACCTGGGCCAGGTGGCCGAGATCGGCCCCTCGAACGCGCTCTACGAAGCGCCGGCGCATCCCTACACGCGCGCCCTGCTCTCGTCGATGCCCTCGATGGACCCCGACCACCGCACCGAGGAGGCGGCGCTGGCCGGCGACCCGCCGAACCCGATCAACCCGCCCTCGGGCTGCCGCTTCCACCCGCGCTGTGCGCTGGCCGCGCCGGTGTGCAGCCAGCAGGTACCGGCGCGCGTGATCGCCGGCGCCCAGCAGGCCGTGAGCTGCCTGATCCACGAGCCGGGCAGCGGGCATCCGATGGCTCAAGCGCTGGCGCAGGCCGCATGACTTCCATGTCCGACACCTCATCGACACCCTCCTGCGCGCCCGAACCCATGGTGAGCCTGCGCGAGCTCAGTGTCACCTTCTCTGGTGGCCGCAAGCCCGTGCATGCGGTGAGCGGCGTGAGCCTCGAGGTGCAGCGCGGCGAAGTGGTCGCGCTGATCGGCGAATCGGGCTCGGGCAAGAGCGTGACCATGCGCACCCTGCTGCGCCTGCACCCCGAGCGCCGCACGCGCATGGGCGGCCAGGTCCGCGTGGCCGGGCGCGACGTGCTGGCGATGACGCAGGCCGAACTCATGGATTTCCGCGGCAAGGTGGCCTCGATGATCTTCCAGGAGCCGCTCCTGGCGCTGGACCCGGTCTACTCGGTCGGCGCGCAGATCGTCGAATCGATCCGCCGGCACGAGCCGGTGTCCGCCGCCGAGGCGCGCCGGCGCGCGCTGGAACTGTTCGAGCGCGTGCGCATCCCGAGCCCGGAGCGCCGGCTTGCGGCCTATCCGCACGAGATGTCGGGCGGCATGCGGCAGCGCGCGATGATCGCGCTGGCCCTGGCCTGCCGGCCGCAGCTGCTCTTGGCCGACGAGCCCACCACCGCGCTCGACGCCACGGTGCAGATCCAGATCCTGCTGCTCCTGCGCGAACTGCAGCGCGACCTGGGCCTCTCGGTGGTGTTCGTCACGCACGACATCGGCGCCGCCGTCGAGGTGGCCGATCGCATCGCCGTAATGTATGCCGGGCGCATCGTCGAGGAGGGTACGGCGCGCGAGCTGATCCGCTCGCCGCGCCACCCGTACACGATCGCGCTGCTGAAGAGCCGCGCCCACGGCGCGCTGGCGCGCGGCAGCCGGCTCGAAACCATCGGCGGTGCGCCGCCCGACCTGTCGGCGCTACCGCCGGGCTGCGCCTTTGCCGAACGCTGCGCGCTCGCGAGCGAAGCCTGCCGCGCGGCGCAGCCGCCGGTGGTCGAACTCGCACCGGGCCATCGCGCGCGCTGCATCCATACCGGCGCCGCCGCGGCCATCGCGCCGGTGGTCGTCGCCTGAACCTCACTCAACACGCCACCATGCCATTGCACGACCCTGCCCACGCCTTCGTCCCCTACCCCGACGTGCCCGTCCGCGGCGCGCCGACCGGCCCGCTGGCCGACCTGAGCTTCGGCGTCAAGGACCTGTTCGACGTCGCGGGCTACCCCACGGGCGGCGGCAGCCCCACGGTGCTCGCGATGTCGGGCATCAAGACGCGCACCGCGCCGACCGTGCAGAAGCTGCTCGACGCCGGCGCCCGTTTCGCGGGCAAGACCGTGACCGATGAGCTCGCGTTCTCGATGAACGGCAACAACGCGCATTTCGGCGCGCCGATCAACGGCGCGGCCAAGGACCGCATCACGGGCGGATCGTCCTCGGGCTCGGCCTCGGCCGTGTCCTCGGGCCTGTGCGACTTCGCGCTCGGCACCGACACCGGCGGCTCGGTACGCGCGCCGGCCAACCATTGCGGCCTGTACGGCCTGCGCCCCACGCACGGCCGCGTCAGCCTCGAAAGCGCGCTCGACCTTGCGCCCAGCCTCGACACCTGCGGCTGGTTTGCGCGCGACATCGGCACCTTCGCGCGCGTGGCCGACGTGCTGCTCGAGGCCGATGCCAACCCGCTGCCGGCCAGGCTTCGGCTGCTGTGGCCGACGGACCTGTGGGCGATGCTGGAGGCGCCGGTCAAGGACGCGCTCGACGGCGCCGCCCAGCGCGTGCAGTCGCTGCTCGGCAAGGCGTCGCCGGTCGAGGTCGCACTCGAATCCTGGGACGCGATGTACTGGAACTTCCGCTACGTGCAGGGACGTGAGTCCTGGCTCACCGACGGCCCGCTGATCGAACGCTATGCGCCGCCGCTCGGCCCCGGCGTCGCCGAGCGCTTCGCCTGGTCGCGCGATGTGACGGACGCGCAGGTCAACGCCGCGCGCGCCTTCCGCATCGCCTTCCGCACTCAACTCGCAGAATTGCTCGGCACCGACGGCGTCCTGCTGATGCCCACCATGCCCGACATCGCGCCGCGGCGCGATGCCGCCGACAGCAGCCTCGAGGATTACCGCAACCGCGCGATCCGCATGCTGTGCGTGGCCGGACTCAGCGGTTTTCCGCAACTCTCGATGCCGCTGGCGCAGCGCGAGGGCGCGCCGCTGGGCATGTCGCTGCTCGGGCCGGCGGGGTCGGATCGTTCCTTGATCGCGTTGGCGGAGCGCATCGCGGGATAGCCGCCCGGCTCAGATACCTTCGGAAAATGTGGTCTTTTGCCGTATTGAGGCCAGATCCCACGCTCGACACCGTGCCGCATTGAGTACCTTCGCGTTAGCATTCGCGCGCCAAAGGGGACTTGCATGAACACCTATCGCACGCTGAATCAGGCCACCGGAGTCGCTCGCACGCTCAGCGCGCGTTCGGCGCGAACCATCGTCGTCTACAGGACCGATGACGAAAAGTTCGTGACGGCGGCCATGAACGATCCCGTCATGGGAACGATCGAGGGCGTGTACCGCGACGGCTACGCCGTACGAACGGTGCTGACGCGGGCGCAGCAGGCGGGCTAGCGCCCACTGAAAAACGCATCGAGCTCGTTGCCCGAGGCGGCGTCCGCGAAGCCGTCGAAACGCCCCTCTTCCGAAAGCGTGCGGGCCGCGCGCATGAATCCACCCCATGCCGCTCGCGCCAGCGCACCGCCGACGCTGACGCGCCGCACGCCGAGTTCGGCAATGTCCTGCAGGGTGAGCTCGCTGGTCGATCCGACGAGCAGATTGACCGGCTTGGGTGCGACGGCAGCCACCACGGCGGCGATCTGCTCGCGCGTGCGGATGCCCGGCGCGTAGAGGCAATCGGCGCCCGCCTCCGCATAGGCCTTGAGCCTGGCGATCGTGTCGTCGAGGTCCAGCCGGCCTTGAAAGAAGTTCTCCGCGCGTCCCACCAGCAAGGTGTCGCCGCCCGCCTCGTCGATCGCCCCGCGTGCAGCGCGGAGTCTGGCGACCGCGACGTCGATGTCATGCAGAGGATGCGCCGCGTCACCTGTCGAATCCTCGATCGACAGCCCGGCCACGCCGGTCTCGATGGCCATCCGCACGCTTTCGGCAACGCCTTGCGGATCAGGGGCGAAGCCGCTCTCGAAATCCGCGTTCACCGGCAGATCGGTTGCAGCGACGATCTCGCGCAGATGGGCGAGGATGGTCTCCCGCGAAAGCGCGCCATCGGCCTGGCCCCGCGACCAGGCGAAGCCCGAGCTCGTCGTGGCCAGCGCCTTGAAGCCCAGGCCTTGCAGGAAACGGGCGCTGCCCACATCCCAGGGATTCGGCAGCACGAAGCAGCCTTCGGCATGGAGGGCGCGAAAGGCGGCGCGTTTTTCGGCGACAGTGCGGGTCATGGGAACCTCGGTTTGGGGATGGGCTGGATTTTGAACGCAACGACGCACAAGGGGGCAACCATGAGCGAAGCGACGGTCTTCGAAGGCGGCTGCCTCTGCGGCGCGATCCGGTATCGCGCCATCTCGGCGCCTATCCGTGGCGTCATCTGCCACTGCGCCATGTGCCGCAAGCACTCCGGCGCGCCGGCATTGGCCTTCGTTCATTTCCGCACGCAGGACTTCAGCTGGCTACATGGCGAGCCCGCCCGCTATCGATCTTCGGCATTCGCGGAACGCGGCTTCTGCCCGGTATGCGGAAGCACCCTCAGCATGCACGAGGAAGTGCTGGCGGACCGTGTTCAGATCACTGTCGGCAGCCTGGACGAACCGCAGCGCGTGCGTATCGACGATCATGTGTGGACCCAGCAGCAGGTCCCATGGTTTCGAATCGACGACGCGTTGCCGCGCTTTCCAACGAGCAGTTCCGCCGTAGCCACCAAGACAAACGGCTCCAATTGAGGACGCTGCACATGAACGAAAAGCCCCCTGCCCATGCCGAATCCACCGTGGACCGCGCGTTCGTCCACTCGCGCTTGATCGACGCGCCACGCGAGCGGGTCTTCAAGGCCTTCAGCGATCCCGCCCACCTGGCGCGCTGGTGGGGTCCGAACGGATTCACCAGCACGTTTCACGAGTTCGATCTGCGCCCCGGTGGCAATTGGCGCTTCGTCATGCACGGGCCTGACGGTGCGAACTACCCCAACGAGAGCGTCTTCGCCGAAGTCGTTGCGCCGGAGCGCATCGTCTTCGAGCACATGTCTCAGCATCACTTCCAATTGACCATCACATTTGAGGCGCGAGGAGCCAAGACGCTGGTCGGATGGCACCAAGTGTTCGACACCGAGGCTGAACGGCAGCGCATTGCCAAGGTCGTGGTCGAGGCGAACGAACAGAACCTCGATCGCCTCGCCACCGAGGTACTCAACGTGGAATGAACCCGACGTCTGCCGGCACTGCCAAGGCCACGGTGTCGCAGTCGACCGCGGCGCCCACCCGCTCCACCACCACGAAGTCGCCCGCATCCACCGCCAGCAGCGCGTGATGCCAGGTGCCGGGCGCGAGCGTCACGCCCTGGCGGCCGTCGGTGACGAAGGCGGCGAGCGCCTCGCCGGCGGGCGCAGGGCCCGCGGGCGCGACCACGATCACGAAGCGGCGCTCGCCGAGCGGCACGAAGCTCTGGCTGCCCAGCGCGTGTCGTTCCATCTCGGTCACTGCATGTGGAAAGCGGCGCGCCTGCGCGCGAAACAGCGCGAGCATCGGCCGGCCGCCCTCGGCGCCGAGCTGCAGGTCGTCGACCAGATCGAAGCGTTCGGCATTGCCGCCGTTGATGAGACGCCCCTCGCCCGCGGGGGCCGCGAGCACGGTGCCGTAAGGCGCAAAGGCTTCTGCAGTGAGCGGCTGCGCAAGCAGCATCACTGCGCGATCCCCGCGCGGTCCAGCATCGCGTGCAGCAGCACGTTGGCGCCGGCCGCGAGGTGCTCGGGCTTGGCATCCTCGATCTCGTTGTGCGAGATGCCGTCCTTGCAGGGCACGAAGATCATCGCTGTGGGCGCCGTGCGCGCGACGTACACCGCGTCGTGCCCGGCGCCGCTCACGATGTCGAGATGCGCAAGACCGGCACGCTCGGCACCTTCGCGCACCGCGCGCACCAGCGGCTCCGCGAAGTGGGCCGGCGGGAAGTAGACGGTCTGCTCGACCTCGACCGTGAGCCCGCCCTGTGCCTGCAGGGCCGCGCAGGCCGCGCGCAGCTGCGCGTCCATGCGGTCGAGACCCTCGTCGTTTGTGTGCCGCAAATCGACCGTGAAGGTCACGCGGCCGGGAATCACGTTGCGCGAATTGGGATGCACCTGCACATAGCCGACGGTGCCGCGGGCGTTGGGCTGCTCGCCCATCGCAATCTGATGCACGGTCTGCATGAGGCTGGTGGCGCCCTGCAGCGCGTCGCGGCGCAACTGCATCGGCGTGGGGCCGGCATGCGCTTCCTGGCCCGTCACGACCACGTCGTACCAGCGCTGGCCCAGCGCGCCGGTGACCACGCCGAGCGGAATGTCGGCATCTTCCAGCACCGGGCCCTGCTCGATGTGGGCCTCGAAGTAGGCGCCGAAGCGCGGTGCGCCGTCGTCCACGGCGGCCGGCGTGTCGCCCGCGAAGCCGATGGCTTGGAGCGCATCAGCGACCGTCACGCCTTCGCGGTCGGTAACGGCGAGCGCATGCGCGAGCGTGAAGGCGCCCGCATAGACGCCCGAGCCCATCATCACCGGCACGAAGCGCGAGCCTTCTTCATTGGTCCAGACACAGACCTCGAGCGGCGCCAGAGTGCGGATGCCGGCATCGTTCAGGGTGCGCAGCACTTCCAGGCCCGCAAGCACGCCGTAGTTGCCGTCGAACTTGCCGCCGGTCGGCTGCGTGTCGATGTGGCTGCCGGTGGCCACGGCCGGCAGGCTCGCGTCCTGCCCTTCGCGGCGCGCGAACAGGTTGCCGATCGCATCGACGCGCACGCTGCAGCCGGCTTCCTTCATCCAGCGCACGAAGAGCTCGCGGCCCTGGCGGTCAAGATCGGTCAACGCGAGGCGGCAGACGCCGCCCTTCTCGGTAGCACCGAGCTTCGCGAGCTGCATCAGCGAATCCCAGAGGCGCTCTGGGTCGATCGAAAGTGGAGCGGCGGCGCGGCCGGCCGCAGGTGTGGGGGTGCTCAAGGCGACATCGTTCATGCCGCGAGTACAGCAGAAAGCGTGCCCAGCGTCCAAGCATGTCGCTAGACCAGAGCCTCGCGATAGGCCAGCGGAAGCCGCAGCTGCGCCACCAGCCCGCGCGGCCCGCGCTTGAGCTGCACTTCGCCGCCATGCGCGCGTGCGATGGAGCGGCAGACAGCCAGGCCCAGGCCGCTGCCCTGCTTGCCGGACGCACGCGCGGCGGGCGCGCGGTAGAAGGGCTGGAAGACCCGCTGCAGCTCATCGTCCGGCAGCCCCGGTCCGCTGTCGCTGACCTCGGCCACCGCGTTGTCCTCGTCGATGAAGAGTCGAACCCGCGCCTGCTCGCCGTACTTCACCGCGTTCTCGATCAGGTTGTCGAGCAGCCGGCGAACGCCGATCGCGTCGACCTCGACCGCGGCCTGCTCGCTGCGCTCCAGGCGCACGTCCTTGCCGACGAAGGCCGCGTCGTCCACCACGTCCTTGAGCAGGCTCGACAGGTCCAGCCGCTCGCGCGAACCCGGCTCCGAGGCGTCGCGGATGAAGGCCAGCACCGAGCTGATCATCCGCTCCATCTCCTCCACGTCCTGCAGCATGCCGCTGCGCATGTCGTCCGGCACGTCCTCGATGCGGAAGCGCATGCGCGTGAGCGGCGTGCGCAGGTCGTGGCTGATGGCGCCGATCATCGCGGTGCGGTCATCGACGAAGCTGCGCAGCCGGCTCTGCATGAGGTTGAAGGCCTGCGCCGCGCGGCCGAGCTCCGCCGGCCCCTCGAGCGCGAGGACCGGCGCCGCCGGGTCGCGGCCGAGCCGCTCGGCGGCATGGGCGAAGCCGGCGATCGGCCGCACCAGCCGGCGCGAGAACATCCAGCCCGCGGGCGCGACCACGGCCGCGGCAATCAGGAACCACAGCAGCACGCGGCGCTGCCAGGCGTTCGGAAAGGGCTCGGGCACGGGCTGCACCGCGGCCCAGTTGCCATCGCCGACCCGCATCGCGGCAATGAAGTCGCCCTCGACGAAGGGCGCCGGCGCCAGGCCGAACAGGCCGCGCGCCGGCGGGCTGACGGACACGCTCTTTTCCTCGGGCACCGGCCGCTGGGCGGGCCGCGCCGCCGGCACGCGCTGCAGCGCGGAAGGCGCCGCCGGGACGGACGGAACGGATGCAGCGGGTGGGACGAGCGCCGCTGGCTCGGCGGGCGCCGGTTGCGGCGTGTCGGCAGGAAGGGGGCGGGCCTTGCGTGAGGGTACCGGTGCCGGTGCCGCCGTGGGAGGCAGCACGGCAGGCGTTCTTGGCGACACGCCGTCCAGTGCCGAAGGCGCAGGCGACGGCAGGAACGGCATCGGCGACGGCTCGCCCAAGGGCGCGGCGGCGGCCCGAGTGCCGCCCGGAGGCAGCGGCGGCGGCGCGCCCGCCGAGGGCGCAGCGCCTCCCGGTGCCGGCCCCGGCCCCGGCGCGGTTGCGCCCTGCGGCTGGGGCCCCGCGGCCGGCGCATCGGGCGCTCGTCCTGCCGACGGCGCGTCGGCAGGCGGTCCGGCTGCGGGCGCGGCGGGTGCAGGCCCGCCACGCGCCATCTCTGCCGGTGCGGCAGGCGGGCTCGCATCGCCTGGGGCGCGCGAAGGTGCGGCAGGCGCCGGCATGGGCGCACCGCCGCCCCCTGCCGGGCCGCCGAACGGACCACCGAACGGTCCACCGCCCGGCGGCATGCCGGGGAAGCCCGGACCGAAACCTCCGCCGCCCGGCCCTCCAGGTCCGCCGGGACCGCGGCCGGCCTGAGCGACCTGGAAGTCCGCCAGCACGAAACCCCCGCGAAGGTCGGCGCGAGGCGACGCACGCGTCGTGCCGGCAAAAGGCAGCGGCGTATAGAAATAAAGCCGCACCTCGGATTCGTTGCGCCCCAGCAGCTGCGCCAGCTCGCGGCGGGAGCGCTCGGAGGTCAGCCAGCCGGGGCCGCTCGGCTCCGGCGGGCCGGCCTGCAGCTCGCGCTGCAAGCTTCGCGGGCCCCGGATCTCCGCGCCGGCACCGGCCAGCACACGGGCGATGTCTTCCAGCTCCCATTGGCGTTGCGGCTCGGGCGGCAACAGCATCGTCAGCCCCAGCGTCACGAGTTGCGCCACCACCAGCCCGCCCAGCAGCAGGCCCATCATCTGCAGGGCGAGCGGGGGACCGGACCAGCGGCGCGCTGCACCTGTCATGTTCATGCGCCGATGCTGGCATGGACGCAGGACGATGTCACGCATGGGCCTCGCAGTTTGGAAGCGCGAGCTTGCTGAAAGATTTCAGCGTGTGTCGCTCCATTGCACCGGCCGGGCTTTGGCCCGCCCCAGCATCGACAATAGCGCCTGCCCTCCATCCCCTGCCAGACCGTGAATCTCTGCACCCGCATCCTCATCGTCGACGACGACGCCGGCATCCGCGGCCTGGTGTCCTCCTTCCTCGAGAAGCACGGCTTCCAGGTCGACACGGCCGCCGACGTCCCGGAAATGCGCGGCAAGCTGGCGCAGAACGCCTATGCGCTGATCGTGCTCGACGTGATGATGCCGGGCGAAGACGGGCTCACGGCGCTGCGCGAGCTGCAGAGAAGCAGCGGGCCGCCGGTCATCATGCTGTCGGCCGTCGGCACCGACATCGACCGCATCGTGGGCCTTGAGATCGGCGCCGAGGACTACCTGGCCAAGCCTTGCAATCCGCGGGAGCTGCTGGCGCGCATCCGCACCGTGCTGCGCCGCGCGTCGGCACCGCCGGCCGCAGCCCCGCCCGCGCCCGGGCCCGAATCCAGCGACACGCTTTGCTTCGCCGGCTGGCGCATCGACCTGACCGAGCGGGTGCTGTACGACCCGGCGAACGCGGTCGTCAGCCTGTCGGACGGCGAATTCCGCCTGCTGCGCGCCTTCACGCAGCATCCGCGGCGCGTGCTGCAGCGCGAACAGCTGGTGGACTACGCGCTGGGCTCGGACAGCGACTCCTACGACCGGGCGATCGACGTTCAGGTCAGCCGCCTGCGGCGCAAGCTCAGCTTCGGCGATGCACGCGCCGACCTGATCCGCACGGTGCGCAACGAGGGCTACATGTTCGTGCCTGCCGTGACGCGCGGCTAGTTCCGCCGGCTTCGCAACAAAGCCGCAAGGCGGCGAAATCCGCCGGCAACATCGTGGCTCGAAGCTCGGGGCTCCACCCACCCACGGAGCCACAGTGTCAGTCCACGATTCACACCCCACGCGGAACAACAACAGCCACGCTTTCACCGAACCGTCGCATGGCCACCATCTGGCCGACGATCTTCCGCTGATCTCGGCGCAGCTCCTTCAGCGCCGCAGAGCGCTGGCATGGCTGGGCTCCACCACCGCCGGCTCGGCACTCCTGCTGGCCGGCTGCGGTGGCGGCGGCTCCGACGGGAGCAGCCTCGCGGGCCTGACGAGCACCACGGCGTCGTCGAGCGGAACGACGACTTCCTCCACCTCGAGCTCGAGCGGCTCCACGACGACAAGCACGTCCAGCAGCAGCAGCAGTTGCACCGCGCTGCCCGGCGAGACGGCGGGCCCCTACCCGGCCGACGGCACCAACAGCTCCTCCGGCGCGACCTCCGACGTGCTCACCGCCAGCGGCATCGTCCGCAGCGACATCCGCAGCAGCTTCATCAGCACGACGACGCAGGCACCCGGCGTGCTGACCACGCTCACGCTGACGCTGGTCAACACCAATTCGAGCTGTGCTCCGCTGGCCGGCTACGCGATCTACCTCTGGCACTGCGACCGCGACGGCAACTACTCGCTGTACACGGCCGCGGCCGAAAGCTACCTGCGCGGCGTGCAGGTCACCGATGCCAACGGCCAGGTCACTTTCACGACGATCTTCCCCGGCTGCTACGCCGGCCGCTGGCCGCACATGCACTTCGAGGTGTTCGCGAGCCTCGCCACGGCCACCACCGGCCGCAACGCGGTGCTGACCTCGCAGCTGGCGATGCCGAGCGCGGCGTGCAGCGCGGTCTACCCCTACGCCACCGGCTACACCACGAGCGTGAACAACTTCGCCGCCGTCTCGCTCACGACCGACAACGTGTTCAGCGACGACACCGCGGCGCAGATCGCCGCCATGACGCCCGCCATGACCGGCAGTATCACGGCCGGCTACACCGCGACCGCGACCATCGGCATCGCGCGCTAGCTGCTAGCGCCGGGTTAGCCCCCCATCGCCTCCAGCGTGATGTTGGTGGGCTGACAATGCAGGATCACCAGGAGACGCGACATGCCCAAACTGCGCTTCAAGATTGCCATGTCACTCGACGGCTTCGTGGCCGGTCCCGATCAGAGCGTGCAGAACCCGCTCGGCATCGGCGGCACGCGCCTGCACGAATGGGCCTTCCAGCTCGAGGTGTTTCGCAGGCTCCATGGCCAGGCAGGCGGGGAAGTCAATGCAAGCACGGCGGTCGTCGAGGAATCGCTGGCCAACATCGGCGCGACGATCATGGGACGCAACATGTTCGGTGGGCATCCCGGCTCCTGGGATGCGAACACGCCGTGGAAGGGCTGGTGGGGAGACAGCCCGCCCTTCCATCATCCCGTCTTCGTTCTCACGCATCACGCGCGCGAGCCGCTCGAATGCGAGGGCGGAACGCGCTTCACCTTCGTCACCACCGGCATCGAGGACGCGCTGGAGATGGCGAAGCGCGCCGCCGGAGGCAAGGACGTATCGCTCGCCGGCGGCGCCAGGGCCGCGCAGCACTATCTGGCAGCCGGTCTCGTCGACGAGATGGAGATCAGCCTGGTGCCGACGCTGCTCGGCAGCGGCGAAAGGCTGTTCGAGAACGTCGGCGACCAGCTCCATGGCCTCGAGCTCGTGCGGACGGTGGCCGCGCCGGGCGTCACGCACCTCAAGTTCGCCAAGCGCGGCTGATCGGCAGGCGTGAGATCTCAGTGCGCCGCCGCGCTGCCCGGGTCGGGCGGCAGCATCGTCGCACCGGGGCCGAGCAGCACCCGGCTGTCCCAGCCCTGCGCGCGCGCCATCTCGCTCAAGGCCTGGTCGTTCAGCGCCAGTCCGTCGATCGAATGGAACAAGCGACGGCGCGCAGGATCGTCGGAGCCGAGCGCGCGGTAGACCACCGCGTTGAAGCATTCGATGAAGCAGCGCGCGGCCGCGCTCATCGGGTCGCCGCGGCGCGAGATCAGGCTCACCGTCGTCTCGTTGAGGCGCTCGGCCAGCGGCAGCACGCAGAGCTGCTCGCGGCCGGCGATCGCCTCCACCAGGGGCCAGGGCATCAGCGTCAGCATGTCGGTGCTGCGGATCAGGCTGGTGACGATCACCGTCGAATGCGCCACGTGGACAGTCGGCGCGCATTCGCGCAGGTAGCGGGCGAACACGTCCTCATGCGGGTCTGCCGGGTCGTCGCCGGGCGTCCAGTTCAAGAGCCACTGCGCATCGCGCAGCTCCGCCAGCGATCGGCTGTGCGCGAGCGGATGGCCTTCGCGCCCCACCACCGCCGAGCTGGTGCGGAACAGCGGCACGTGAGCCATGTCCTCATGGGTGGACGCCGGGCCGGCGCGGCCTATGCAGAAGTCCAGCGTGCCGTCGCGCAGCTTCGGGATCGAGACCGTCAGCACGCTTTCCATCAACTCCAGGCGCACCGTCGGCATGCGCTGCTGGAACAGCTTGACGACGTCGCCCAGGCAGGTCAGGGCGAGCCACGAATTCACGCCGATGCGCAGCGGCGCCCGCCCGCGGCCCGATAGCTGCGCCATCTCTTCCTCGGCACGCGCCAGCTGGCCCACGACCAGCCGCGCGTGCACCAGCAGCGCCCGGCCGGCATCGGTGAAGGTCACGCCCTTGGCCTCGCGCGTGATGAGCAGCGTCCTGACATCTTCCTCGAGCTCGCGCACCGCCTTGGTCACCGCCGCCGGCGACAGCCCGGCGGCGCGCGACGCAGCGCGAATGCTGCCGTGGTCGCCGACGGCGACGAGGGCCTTCAACTGGTGAACCTTCATGCGCGTCTCCGAAAAATGTGAGGCGCGGGCCGCAAGATGCGTACCCGGCAACCGGCGCTCAACAGCGCCACCGTTGCAGGACTGTTGCACACGGGCGGCAAATCCTAGGATCGGGCCAGATTCATCCCCACGCCCTTCCCGACCATGATGGCCCATTGCCGATCCCCTCTCCCGCGCCTCTTCGCGGCCGTGTTCGCAGGCACGGTCGCGACCGTGGCCCCCGCCCAGGACGACTACCCCTCGCGGCCGATCACGCTGGTCGTCGGCTATTCCGCCGGCGGCTCGACCGACAGCGTCGCGCGGCCCTTCGCCGAGGTGTTCGGCCGCGTGCTGAAGACCCGCGTGATCGTCGAAAACTTCAGCGGCGCCGGCGGCGCGCTGGGGGCGCTGAAGGTGGTCACCGCAAAGCCGGACGGCTACACGCTCCTGATGGGCGGCAACAGCGAGCTGATCGCGACCAAGCTGATCAATCCGAAGCAGCCCTACGACGGCCAGAAGGACCTGGCGCCGATCGGCGTGGTCAACCACCAGGGCGGCATGCTGCTGGCGTCGCGCCAGTCGGGCGTCAAGACTACCGACCAGTTCATCCAGCTGCTGCGCAAGAACCCGGACAAGTACAACTACGGCAGCTCGGGCACCGGCTCGATGTTCCACTTCGCCGGCGAGCTGGTGCGCGAACGCACCGGCACCCGGATCACGCACGTGGCCTATCGCGGCGTCCCGGCGCTGGGCAACGACCTGGCCGGCGGCGCGGTGGAGTTCGGCTACATGGGCACCGGGCCGGCCAAGCCGCTGATCGACGCCGGCGTGGTGGTGCCGATCGCCGTCACCAGCGGCACGCGGGCGCCGATCTATCCCAACGTGCCTGCGCTGGCCGAGCATCCGGAGCTCAAGGGCTACGAGCTCACCGGCTGGTTCGCGCTGATGGCGCCGAAGGCGGTGCCGGAGCCGGTCATCGCGAAGCTCAAGGCGGCGCTGAAGGAAACACTGAAGGATGCCCGCCTGCGCCAGACCTTCAACGACCTGGGCGGGCTGCCGATGGTCGAGGACGAGGACCTGCCGGCGCTGATGCGCGCGGAGGACGCACGCTATCGGAAGTTCGTGGCGACCGCCCAGCTGGAGACGCAGAAGTGAAGCCCGCCTCCGCCGTCGCCGAGATCGCCGCCGCCGTCGAGGCGCGGCGCCGCCCCTACATCGAGATCGCCGACCGCATCTGGGGCCTGGCCGAAATGCGCTACCGCGAGTTCGAGTCGGCCGAGCTGCACGCGGCGGCCCTCGAGGCCGAGGGCTTCCGCGTCACGCGCGGCGTGGCCGGGATGCCCACCGCCTTCGTCGCCGAGGCCGGCAGCGGCGGCCCGGTGATCGGCTTTCTCGGCGAGTACGACGCGCTCGCGGGCCTGAACCAGGCCAGCGGCGCGCTCGAGTGCCGGCCCGATCCGGAACGCGCGCTCAACCAGGGCCATGGCTGCGGCCACCATCTGCTGGGCACGGCAGCGCACTTGGCGGCGGTGGTCGCGCGCGACCACCTGAGGCGCCATGACCTGCCCGGCACGGTGCGCTTCTACGGCTGTCCGGCCGAGGAGGCTGCCGCCGGCAAGACCTTCATGGCGCGCGCCGGGCTCTTCGACGATCTCGATGCCGCGCTGTCCTGGCACCCGTCGGTGGCCAATTCGGTGTTCATGAACGCCACGCTGGCCAACGTGCAGGCCTACTTCCGCTTCCGCGGCAAGTCGGCGCATGCCGCACTCGCGCCGCACCTGGGACGCAGCGCGCTCGACGCGGCTGAGCTGATGAACGTCGGCGTCAACTACCTGCGCGAGCACATGCCCGAGCAGGCGCGCGTGCACTTCGCCTACATCGACTCGGGCGGTCCGTCGACCAACGTGATTCCGGCCCATGCCGAGCTGCTCTACACCGTGCGGGCGACACGCATCGACGAGGCGCTGGCGCTGTTCGAGCGCGTCGAGCAGGTGGCGCGCGGCGCGGCGATGATGACCGGCACCACGGTCGAGATGGTGTTCGACAAGGCAGTCTCCAATGTGCTGCACAACGACACGCTCGACCGCGTCATGGCCGAGCAGATGGAGGCCGTGGGCGCGCTCGAGGTCAGCGAAGACGAGCGCCGCTTCGCCGCCAAGATGCAGGCCACGATCTCGGGCGAGGAGCTGGCCAGCAGCGCCAAGCATTTCGCCGCCGCGCTGCGCGACCCGCAGCCCATCGCCACCGGCATCCAGCCCTACCGGCCCGACGCCGCGCGCCCGGTGACCGGCTCCACCGACATGGGCGACGTGAGCTGGGCCGCGCCGACCACCCAGTGCCTGACCGCCTGCTTCGCGTGGGGCACAGCCTTCCATTCGTGGCAGATGGTCGCGCAGGGCAAGACCTCGCTGGCGCACAAGGGCATGCTGCTGGCCGCCAAGTGCCTGGCCGCGACCGGCGTCGCGCTGGCCGGGCGTCCCGAGCTGCTGTGCGAGGCGGAGAACGAGCTGCGCGCCAAGCGCGGTGGCGCAGCCTACCGCTGTCCGATTCCCGAGGAGGTACTGCCGCCGCCGGCGCGCGAAGCCAAGCCATGAAAGGAATCCCGGCCGCGATCCTGGTCGCGCTGACCTCGATGGGCTGTACGAGCACAGACGCCATCCGGGTGCGCGAGATCGGCAGCTTCCACGTCGGTGGCCAACAGGTGACGCTGTCCGGCCTGCCTGCACGCGAGATCCGCTTCACACCATCCACGCCGCCCGTTCGTCGCGATCCGAACGGGGACTTCGAGTCGGGCCAGATGTATGTGCAATACGTGCGGCTGGCCTCGCCGGCGCGCAGCCTGCCTCTGCTCCTGTGGCATGGCGGCGGCCTGAGCGGCGTGACCTGGGAGACCAAGCCCGACGGCCAGCGCGGCTGGCAGGACTTCTTCATGCGCGCCGGCTACGACACCTATGTCAGCGACGCGATGGAGCGCGGCCGGGCGTCCTGGTCCCGCTATCCGGAGATCTTTGCCGGCGAGCCGCTGTTCAGGACCAAGAAGGAGGCATGGGAGGTGTTCCGCATCGGGCCTGCGTTCGACGGCGGCCCGCAGGGACGTACCGCCTTCCCCGGCACCCAGTTTCCGGTCGGCGCCTTCGATCAGTTCATGAAGCAGAGCGTCCCGCGCTGGACGACCACGGACGCGGTCACCCAACAGGCCTATGACGCCCTGGTCGACAAGGCGTGTCCCTGCGTGATCCTGGCGCACAGCCAGGGCGCCAACTTCGCTTTCCAGGCCGCGCTGCGGGCGCCGGCCAAGGTCCGGGCGCTGGTGCTGGTCGAGCCCAGCGGGGCGCCCGAGGCGGCGACCCAGGACATGACCGCGCTGAAGCACACGCCGATCCTCTACGTCTGGGGCGATCGCCTGGACACCAGCGTGTACTGGAACCAGCAGGTCCTGCCTGCCGTCCGGCGCTTCCGGGATGCGCACCGGGCCGCGGGCGGCGTCTCGGACTGGATCGACCTGCCGGCAACCGGCCTGCACGGCAATTCGCACATGCTGATGATGGACAGGAACAGCGACCAGATCGCGCAGATCGTCGACCGCTGGATCGGCCAGCGTGCGCCCTGAGGCGGCCCTGCCTCAGCGCGATCCCTCGTCCGGTGTGCCCCGCGCCCGCTCGAGGATGAAATCGATGAAGGTCCGCGTCGCGCGCGTGTGCTGCCGGTTCGGCATGTAGAGCATGAACATCTGCGTGCCGAAGATGCTGAGCCGCCAGTCGTCCAGCGTGGTCAGGACTTCGCCGCGCCGCACGTCCTCCTGCACCACGTAGTCGGGCACCAGCCCGATGCCGAGGCCGGCCAGGATGGCCTGGCGCAGGAACAGGAAGTTCTCGGAGATCAGCGTCGGCTCCAGCAGCACCTCGCGCCGCTCCTCGCCCTGGTAGGCCGAGATGCGCAGTTGCCGGCCGATGACCGCCGCGGTGACCACGGGCGCGGCCGTCAGCTGGTCGAGCTGGGTGGGCAGGCCGTGCTCCTGCGCGTAGGCACGCGAAGCGCAGGCGACATAGCGCACCGGGCCCAGCGCTCGCGCCACCAGATTGAGCGGCGGCTCGGGGATCACGCGGATCGCGATGTCGACCTCGTCGCGCAGCAGGTCCTCGATGCGGTTCTCGAACAGCACGTCGAGCACGATGCCCGGGTACTGGCGCTTGAAATCGATCAGCCAGTCGGACATGACCAGCTGCCCGTAGCCGCTGGGCACGCTGAGCCGCACGCGCCCGACCAGGCCCTGGCCCAGCGCCGACGCCGACTCGCGCGCGGCCTGGAGCTCGCTCTGGATGGCGAGGCCGTGCTGGTAGAGGCGCTGGCCGATCTCGGTGGCTTCGGCGCGCCGCGTGGTGCGCCGCACGAGCTGCGCGCCGACCGAGCGCTCGAGCTGGTTCAGGTGGTAGCTCACGTTGGCGCGGCTCATCTTGAGCCGGCGCGCGGCCTCGCTCAGGTTGCCGGCATCGAGGATCTCGACCAGCAGGGTCAGCGATTGCAAATCCATGATGAGGCGGGCATTGTGTCAAAAATTCTTTGACAGTCTGTCAATCGCCAATGCAATTGTCAAAGCGACGAGCCGGGCCAAGAATGCTGGGTTCACCCGGAGACAAAGACCATGGCCACGACTGACACCCTTCCTGCGTCCGATCCCGTCACCTTCCAGCGCCAGGCCGATGTGCTGGTCGTCACCATCGACAACCCGCCGGTCAACGCCCTGGGCGTGGATGTGCGCCGCGGCTTGGTCGAGGCCATCGACGCCGCCGAGGCCGACGGCGCCGTGGCCGCGGTGCTGGTCGTCGGCGCCGGCCGCAACTTCATCGCCGGCGCCGACATCCGCGAATTCGGCAAGCCACCGCTGCCGCCCTCGCTGCCCGAGGTGTGCAGCCGCATCGAGAACTGCAGCAAGCCGGTGCTGGCCGCGATCCATGGCGCCGCGCTCGGCGGCGGGCTGGAGATCGCACTGGCGGCGCACTACCGCCTGGCCGTGCCTTCCGCCAAGCTGGGCCTGCCGGAGGTGCAGCTCGGGCTGATGCCCGGCTCCGGCGGCACGCAGCGTGCGCCGCGCCTGATCGGCGTGAAAGCCGCACTCGATCTGATGTTGAGCGGCCGCCATGCGGGTGCCAAGGAAGCGTTGGCCCTGGGCCTGGTCGATCGACTGGGCGAAGGTGCCGACGCGCTGGCCGAAGGCCTGGCCTATGCAAAGGAACTGGTCGCGGCCAAGGCGCCGGTGCGCCGCACGCGTGACGCGAACGCGCTGGCCGAGCTAGAGGCGCAACGCGCCGCACTCGAAGCCGCGCGCGACTACACCGCCAAGAAAAGCCGCGGCCTCTTCTCGCCGATGAAGATCGTCGAGGCCACCGAGGCCGCACTCACGCTGCCCTTCGACGAAGGCATGGCGCTGGAGCGCAAGCTCTTCCTGCAGTGCATCGAGAGCCCGCAGCGCGCCGGCCTGATCCATGCCTTCTTCGCCGAACGCGAAGTGCTGAAGGCGCCCGAGACCAAGGCCGCCAAGCCGCGGCCCATCGAATCCTGCGGCATCGTCGGCGGCGGCACCATGGGCGCCGGCATCGCGGTCGCGATGCTCGACGCCGGGCTGCCGGTGACCATGATCGAGCGCGATGAGCAGAGCCTCGCGCGCGGCCGGGCCCATGTCGAAAAGGTCTACGACGGCCTGATCCAGAAGGGCCGCATGACGGCCGAGGCCAAGACCGCGGTGATGGCGCGCTTCTCGGGCTCGACGGCCTACGACGCGCTGGCCAACGTCGACCTCGTGGTCGAAGCCGTGTTCGAAGACATGGCGGTCAAGAAGGCCGTCTTCGCCGAACTCGACCGCGTGTGCAAGAAGGGGGCGGTGCTCGCCACCAACACCTCCTACCTCGACATCGACGAGATCGCGTCCGGCATCTCGCGCCCGGCCGACGTGCTGGGCCTGCATTTCTTCTCGCCGGCCAACATCATGAAGCTGCTGGAGATCGTGGTGCCGGCCCAGGTCAGCGCCGACGTGGTGGCGACCGGCTTCGAGCTGGCGAAGAAGCTGAAGAAGACGCCGGTGCGCGCGGGCGTCTGCGACGGCTTCATCGGCAACCGCATCCTTGCGGTCTATCGCCAGGCGGCCGACCACATGATGGAGGACGGCGCCTCGCCCTACCAGATCGACAAGGCGGTGCGCGACTTCGGCTATCCGATGGGCCCGTTCCAGGTGTCGGACCTGGCCGGCGGCGACATCGGCTGGGCCACGCGCAAGCGCAAGGCCGCCACCCGCGACCCGAAGGCGCGCTACGTGCAGATCGCCGACCGCATCTGCGAGCGCGGCTGGTTCGGCCAGAAGACCGGCCGCGGCTACTACCTCTACCCCGAGGGCGCGCGCACCGGCACGCCGGACCCCGAGGTCGAGGCCATCATCGATGCCGAGCGCCAGCGCGCAGGCGTCGCGCCGCGCAAGTTCAGCGACGAAGAAATCATGCGCCGCTACATGGCCGCGATGGTCAACGAGGGTGCCAACGTCGTGCACCAGCGCATCGCGCTGCGCCCGCTGGACGTCGACGTGACCTTTCTCTACGGCTACGGCTTTCCGCGCCATCGCGGCGGGCCGATGAAGTACGCCGACACGGTGGGCCTCGCCAAGGTGCTGGCCGACATCCGCGAGTTCGCCAAGGAAGACCCGCTGTTCTGGCAGCCTTCGCCGCTCTTGGTGGAGCTGGTCGAGCGCGGCGCCGATTTCGCGAGCCTCAATCAATCCGAGTAAGCCGAACCAGGAGACAAACACCATGCGCGAAGCCGTCATCGTTTCCACCGCCCGCACGCCGCTCACCAAGGCGCACCGCGGCGAGTTCAACATCACGCCCGGCCCCACGCTGGCCGCCTTCGCCGTGCGCGCCGCGGTGGAACGCTCGGGCCTGGACCCGGCGCTGATCGAGGACGCCATCCTCGGCTGCGGCTACCCCGAGGGCACCACCGGCCGCAACGTGGCGCGCCAGAGCATCGTGCGCGCGGGGCTGCCCATCAGCATCGCCGGCACCACGGTCAACCGCTTCTGCGCCTCGGGCCTGCAGGCCATCGCGATGGCCGCGGGCCGCATCGTCGTCGAGGGCGCGCCGGCCATGATCGCGGGCGGCGTGGAGAGCATCTCGCAGATACGCACCCGCAGCGCCACCGACAGCGGTGACAGCGGCATGGACCCGTGGATCGTCGAGCACAAGCCCGCGCTCTACATGGCGATGATCGAGACCGCCGACATCGTCGCCCAACGCTACGGCATCGGCCGCGAGGCGCAGGACCGCTTCTCGGCAGAGAGCCAGCGCAAGACCGAGGAAGCGCAGCTCGCCGGCCGCTACCGCGAGGAAATCGTGGCCTGCACCACCACCATGGCCGTGACCGACAAGGACACCAAGGAAGTGAGCCATCGCGAGGTGACGATCGACGTCGACACCTGCAACCGCCGCGGCACCACCTACGAGGCGCTGGCCAAGCTGCAGCCGGTGATGGGCGCGGACAAGTTCGTCACCGCCGGCAACGCCTCGCAGCTGTCCGACGGCGCCTCGGCCTGCGTGCTGATGGAGGCCAAGGACGCCGAGCGCGCCAACCTCAAGCCGCTGGGCGCCTTCCGCGGCCTCGCGATCGCGGGCTGCGAGCCCGACGAGATGGGCATCGGCCCGGTGTTCGCGGTGCCGAAACTGCTGGCGCGCAACGGCCTGAAGGTCGACGATATCGATCTCTGGGAACTCAACGAGGCCTTTGCTTCGCAGTCCATCTACTGCCAGCAGAAGCTGGGGATTCCGGCCGAGCGGCTCAATGTCGACGGCGGCGCGATCTCCATCGGCCACCCCTTCGGCATGACGGGCGCGCGGCTCACGGGCCATGTGCTGATCGAAGGCAAGCGGCGCGGCGCCAAGTACGCCGTGGTCACGATGTGCATCGCGGGCGGCATGGGCGCTGCCGGGCTGTTCGAAATCTACTGAGGAGCACGGACATGGACCTGAACTTCACCACCGAAGAGCAAGCCTTCCGCGACGAGGTGTGCAGCTTCCTGGCCGAGAAGCTGCCCAAGCGCCTCTCCGACAAGGTCGCGAGCGGCAAGCACTTGGGCAAGGCCGACATGGAGGAATGGCATGCCATCCTCCATGCGCGCGGCTGGCTCGCCAACCACTGGCCCGAGCAGTACGGCGGCCCCGGCTGGACCGCAGTGGAAAAATTCATCTTCGAGAACGAATGCGCGCTGGCCCATGCGCCGCGCATCGTGCCCTTCGGCGTGAACATGCTCGGGCCGGTGCTGATCAAGTACGGCAGCGAGGCACAGAAGCGCCGCTGGCTGCCGCGCATCCTCGACGGCTCCGACTGGTGGTGCCAGGGTTATTCGGAACCCGGCGCGGGCTCCGACCTCGCCTCGGTCAAGACCTCCGCGGTGCGCGGCACCGATGCCCAGGGCGATCACTACATCGTCAACGGCCAGAAGACCTGGACCACGCTGGGCCAGCACGCCAACATGATCTTCTGCCTGGTGCGCACCAACCGCGAGGCCAAGAAGCAGGAAGGCATCAGCTTCCTCCTGATCGACATGAAGACGCCCGGCGTCGAAGTGCGGCCGATCATCACGCTCGAGGGCGAGCACGAGGTCAACGAAGTCTTCTTCTCCGACGTGCGCGTGCCGGCCGAGAACCTGGTGGGCGAGGAGAACAAGGGCTGGACCTGCGCCAAGTACCTCTTGACCTACGAGCGCACCAACATCGCGGGCGTGGGCTTCTCGGTGGCTGCGCTGGAGCAGCTCAAGGCCATCGCCGCGAAGCAGACGAAGAACGGCAAGCCGCTCGCCGAAGACTCGGCCTTCGCCGCGCGCATGGCGCGGGTGGAGATCGACCTCGAGAACATGTTGACCACCAACCTGCGCGTGATCGCGGCCGTGGCCGGCGGCGGCGTGCCGGGCGCCGAGAGCTCGATGCTCAAGATCCGCGGCACCGAGATCCGGCAGGAGATCTCGTCGCTGATCCGGCGCGCGATGGGGCCCTACGCGCGGCCCTTCGTCGCCGAGGCGCTCGAAGAGGGCTTCGACGGCGTACCGATCGGCCCGGACTATGCCGCACCCGCAGCGGCCAAGTACTTCAACAACCGCAAGCTGTCGATCTTCGGCGGCTCGAACGAGATTCAGAAAAACATCATCTCCAAGATGATCCTGGGCCTGTGAGGAAACTGCCATGAACTTCGAACACACCGAAGACCGGCGCATGCTCGCCGACAGCCTGAACCGCTTCATCGCCGAGCAGTACGCCTTCGAGACGCGCGACCGGATCGCGAAGTCGGCCCAGGGCTTCAGCACCGAGATCTGGCAGCAGTTCGCCGAGCTCGGCGTGATCGGCGCACTGTTTCGCGAAGAAGACGGCGGCTTCGGCGGCGGCGGCTTCGACCTGGCCGTGGTCTTCGAGGCGCTGGGCCGCGGCCTGGTGGTCGAGCCCCTGCTCGGCGCGGTCATGGTCGGCGACGCCATCGCAGCCGCCGGTAGCGAGGCGCAGAAGGAAACGCTGGCCGAGATCATCGGCGGCGGCACCATCGCGGCGCTCGCGCACGACGAACCCGGCACGCACTACGAACTGGCGCACGTGCAGACCCGCGCCGACCGCAGCGGCGACCGCTGGCTGCTGAACGGCGCCAAGGCCGTGGTGCCGCAGGGCGAGCAGGCGGATCTGTTCCTGGTCTCGGCCCGCAGCTCGGGCGCGCCGGACGACGAGGCCGGCATCTCGCTGTTCCTGGTGCCCGCGAAGACAAAAGGCGTCTACGTGCGCGGCGCCCCGGCCATCGACGGCGGCCGCGTGGCCGAGGTCGTGCTGGACGGCGTGACGCTCCCCGCCGATGCGTTGCTCGGCGCCGAAGGCCAGGGCCATGCCGTGCTGGAACGCGCCGTCGGGCGTGGCGTGCTGGCCCTGTGCGCCGAAAGCCTGGGCGCGATGGAAGCCGCCAAGACGGCGACGCTGGAGTACCTGCGCACGCGCAAGCAGTTCGGCACGCTCATCGGCAGCTTCCAGGCGCTGCAGCACCGCATGGCGGACCTGCTGCTCGAGATCGAGCAGGCCCGCTCGGCCGTGATCAATGCGGCCGCCGCCATCGACGACACCGACCGCGCCACGCGCGAGCGCGCGCTGTCGGCGGCCAAAGCCAGCATCGGCCGCATCGGCGCGCTGGTGGCCGAGGAAAGCATCCAGATGCACGGCGGCATCGGCATGACCTGGGAGCTGCCGCTGGCCCACTATGCCAAGCGCCTCGTGATGATCGACCACCAGCTGGGCGACGAGGACCATCACCTGCAGCGCTTCATCGCCTTCGGCAGGCAGGCAAGATGAGCACCGCGCCCTTCAGCCCGACGTTCCCCGTCCGCAGCATCGAGGACGTGCGAAGGCTCGAGGAGACGCCGCTTTCCGAGGCGCTGACCGTGCGCAGCACCTACGAGATCTTCCGCAATGCCGCCGCGGCCTTCGGCGACAAGACGGCGCTGACCTTCCTGCGCACGGCCGATCCGGCCGACGAGCCGATCCGCTGGTCCTACGCCGAACTCTTGGCCGGCATCCACCAGGCCGCGAACGTGCTGCACGCGCTTGGCGTCGGGCCGGAGGATGCGGTGGCCGTGCTGCTGCCGGGCTGCCTCGAGTACCACCTGGCCCTGTGGGGCGGAGAAGCGGCCGGCATCGTGCAGCCGCTCAACCCGCTGCTCGCCGACGAGAAGCTGGTCTCGCTGATGACGGCCGGCCGCGCCAAGGTGCTGATCGCCTACGGTTCGGACGAGGAATCGGGCATGTGGTCGAAGGCGATGCGCCTGCGCGGCCAGGTGCCCACGCTCACCACCGTGCTGCGCGTGGCGCCGCACGACGAGCCCGTGGGCAGCGCCGGCGAGCTGCCCGAGGGCGTGGCGGACTTCAACGCGATGTGCGCGCACGTGCCGGCCGACCACCTCGCGAGCGGCCGCGACATCGCGCCTGCCGACATCGCCGCCTACTTCCACACCGGCGGCACCACCGGCGCGCCCAAGCTCGCGCGCCACAGCCATGGCGCGCAGGTCTTCACCGCCTGGGCCAGCGTGAAGCTGCAAGGCCTGAAGAGCAGCGACGTCACCATCAACGGCTATCCGCTGTTCCACGTGGCGGGCGTGCTGCCGGCTTCGCTGTCGGCGCTGTCGGCCGGCGTGGAGGTGATCATTCCGACCACGGCGCTGCTGCGCAACAAGCAGGTACTGGCCAACTACTGGCGGCTGGTGGAGAAGTACCGGCCGACTTCGCTGTCGGCTGTGCCCACGGTGCTGGCGGCACTCGCCAACGTGCCGCTGGACGGCGCCGACATTTCCTCCATCCACTACTGCCGCACCGGCGCCGCCGTGCTGGCGCCCGAACTCGCGGCGCGCTTCGAGCGCCTGTTCGGCCTGCACGTGCATGAAAGCCTGGGCATGACCGAGATGGCCGGCATCTCGACCATCACGCCCCCGGGCGTGATCGGGCCGGCGGGCTGCGTGGGTTTCCGGCTGCCTTATTCGCAACTGCGCATCGTCGCGCTCGACGAGCACGGCAACCCGAGCGATCGCGAACTGCCGGCGGGCGAGCAGGGCATGGTGCTCTTCAAGTCGCCCAACCTGTTCTCGGGCTTCGTCGATCCAGCCGACACGGCCAAGGCCTTCACCGACGACGGCTGGCTCGCCACCGGCGACCTGGGCTGGCTCGACGGCGAGGAGCGGCTCAACCTGAGCGGCCGCTCCAAGGACCTGATCATCCGCAGCGGCCACAACATCGACCCCAAGACCATCGAGGACGCGCTGGGCGCACACCCGGCGGTGCAACTGTGCGCCGCGGTCGGCGCGCCCGATGCCTACGCGGGCGAGCTGCCGGTGGCCTTCGCCACGCTGGTGCCCGGCATGACGGCCAGCGAAGCCGAACTGCTGGCCTTCGCCGCCGCGCGCGTCGACGAAGCGCCGGCCAAGCCGAAGTCGGTGGTCGTGATCGAGCACATGCCGATGACCAACGTCGGCAAGATCTACAAGCCCGAGCTGCGTGCCCTGGCCGCGCGCAAAGTGGCGGAGGCGCTGGTCGGCGAGGCCTGCGCCGCGCTCGGCCTGGCGGCACGGCCCGAGGTGCAGGCCGATGGCGAGAGCGCGCTCAAGGTCGTGATCGATGCGGCCGCGGCCGGGGCGCAGGCCGCGCCGCTGCAGGCGCGGCTTACGGAGGCGCTCGGACGCCTGCCCTTCAAGACGCAGGTCGTCCTGCGATAAGCCCCCCATTCCAAAAAAAAAACCGTACAGGAGACACACATGAACACCCACTCCCTGAACCGCCGCGCCTGGCTCTGCGCCGCGGCCTCGGCCCTCGCGCTGGGCGCGGGCAGCGTTGCGCACGCCCAGGCCTACCCGAACAAGCCGATCAAGATGGTGGTGCCCTTCGCCGCCGGTGGCGGCACCGACGTGCTGGCGCGCGTGATCGGCGAGAAGCTGGCGGCCGGCCTGGGCCAGCCGGTCGTCATCGACAACAAGCCCGGCGCGGCCGGCATCATCGGCACCGACGCGGTCGCCAAGGCGGCGCCCGACGGCTACACCATCGTGATGTCGCTCTCCAACGCGCTGCTCACCAACCAGTTCCTCTACGAGAAGCTGCCCTACCACCCGGAGCGCGACCTGACGCTGGTCTACCAGGTCGCGATGGGCCCGCTGGTGCTGGTGGTGCATCCCGGCGTGCCGGTCAGGACCGCGCCCGAGCTGCTGAAGTACGTGGCCGCCAACAAGGGCAAGCTGGCCTACGGCTCCTACGGCCTGGGCGCCTACCCGCACCTGGCCGGCGCGCACATGAGCCTCACGCAAGACGCCGACATGAACCACGTGGCCTACAAGGGCGAGGCGCCGATGGTGCAGGACCTGATCGGCGGCCAGATCCAGATGGCCTACGCGAGCGCGCTGCAGGCCAAGCCGCACATCGAGGCCGGCAAGCTCAAGGCCATCGGCGTGACCGGCGAACGCCGCTTGAGCACCCTGCCCAACGTGCCCACGCTGGCCGAGCAGGGCCTGAAGGACGAGGCCTATCGCCTGACCGGCTGGCTGGCCGTCGCAGCGCCCGCCGGAACGCCCAAGCCGATCGTGCAGCGGCTCGCCGACGAGATCCGCAAGGCCACGCAGCAGCCGGACGTGCAGCAGAAGGTCGCGGCCATGGGCTTCGAGCTCAAGGACAGCTCGCCCGAAGCTTTTGCCGCGGCCTACAAGGCCGAGCGCCCGGTGTGGGAGCGGCTGATCAAGCAGTCGGGCGCCAAGCTCGAGTGAACGACGAGGACCGGGGCTCAAGGAAAGCCCCGATGGGGCGAGCGGTTATGGATCGTTACGATCTGCGCTGGCCGAATTCCGGCCGCTGACCCGTTCCCCCGATGTCCTCTCCCCCTGAGTCCGGCCCTTTGCTGGACGCCGCCAGTCCCCTACCCCCCGAAATCGAAGCCGCCGACGAGCCCACGCGCGTGCCGCTCGCCATCGAGGACTGGGCCACGGTGATCATCATGGGCCTCCTGGCCTGCATCACCTTCGCCAACGTGCTGGTGCGCTACTTCACCGACTCCTCCTTCGCATGGACCGAGGAGTTCTCGGTCTTCCTCATGATCCTGCTGGCCATGGTCGCGGGCTCGGCCGCCGTCGCGCGCGACCGCCACATCCGCATAGAGTACTTCGCCGAGGGCGGGTCGATGGCAAGGCGTAAGCGGCTCGCGCAGTTCGGCGCGCTGATGGTGGCGCTCTTGTTCTTCCTGATCGCCGCGCTCAGCGTGCGCGTGGTCTGGGACAACTACCGTTTCGAGGAAACCTCGCCCGGCATCGGCGTGCCGCAGTGGTGGTACTCGATCTGGCTGCCGATCGTGTGCTCCGCGATCGCGCTGCGCGCGGTAGGCCTGTTCGTCCGGCGCGGCCGCGAGATGCGCGCCGGGGGCTCGGGCGAATGATCCCGACGCTGCTCTTCGTCGCCTTCATCCTGATGATGCTGGTCGGCGTGCCGATCGGCGCGGCGCTCGGCCTCGCGGGCGCGGTCGCCATCGGGCTCGCCAATGCCGACGCGCAGTGGTTCGGCCTGCTCGCCGTGCCGCAGAACTTCTATGCCGGCCTGGGCAAATACCCGCTGCTCGCGATCCCGATGTTCGTGCTGGTGGGCTCGATCTTCGACCGCTCGGGCGTGGCGCTCAGGCTCGTCAATTTCGCGATCGCGATCGTCGGGCGCGGGCCCGGCATGCTGCCGCTGGTGGCGATCGTGGTGGCGATGTTTCTCGGCGGCATCTCGGGCTCGGGCCCGGCCAACGCGGCGGCCGTGGGCGCGGTGATGATCGGCGCGATGTCGCGCGCGGGCTACCCCAATGCGTACTCGGCCAGCGTGGTCGGCGCGGCTGCGGCCACCGACATCCTGATCCCGCCCTCGGTGGCCTTCATCGTCTACTCGGTGCTGGTGCCGGGCGCCTCGGTGCCGGCGCTGTTCGCCGCCGGCATGGTGCCGGGCGTGCTGGCCGGCATCGCGCTGATCGTCCCGGCCGTGTGGCTGGCGCGCAAGCACAAGATGGGCGCGCTCGAATCCACCCTGCCGCGCCCACCTTTCTGGAAGAGCCTGCGCGATGCGGTCTGGGGCCTGGCGGCGCCGGTGCTCATCCTGGGCGGCATGCGCGCCGGCTGGTTCACGCCCACCGAGGCGGCCGTGGTCGCGGTGTTCTACGGGCTCTTCGTCGGCATGGCGATCCACCGCACGATCAAGGTCCGCGACCTGTTCGTGATCCTGCGTGAATCGGGCGAGCTCTCGGCCGTGATCCTGCTGGTGGTGTCGCTCGCGGGCATCTTCGCCTACTCGCTCTCGACGCTGGGCGTGATCGATCCGGTCACGCGCGCGATCGTGAATTCGGGGCTGGGCGAGTACGGCGTGCTCTCGCTGCTGATCCTGCTCTTGATCACAGTCGGCATGTTCCTCGACGGCGTGTCGATCTTCCTGATTTTCGTGCCGCTCTTGTGGCCGATCGTGCAGTACTACAAGTGGGACCCGGTGTGGTTCGGCGTCATCCTCACGCTCAAGGTGGCGCTGGGTCAGTTCACGCCGCCGCTGGCGGTGAACCTGATGGTCTCGTGCCGCATCGCCGGCGTGCGCATGGAAGAGACCGTGCGCTGGGTCGGCTGGATGCTCGTTGCGATGTTCCTCGTGATGGTGGCGGTGATTGCCTGGCCCGAATTGGCGCTGTGGTTGCCCCGAAAACTAGGTTATTAGATTTTTCCAAAGGAGACTGACCCATGAAATTCCGTCGTTCCCTGCTCGGCCTGATGGCCGTCGCCGCCGCGCTCGGCGGCTTCTCGGCGGCCGCGCCCGCGCAGACCTACAAGCCCGAATACAAGATGTCGCTCGTGGTCGGCACCGCCTTCCCTTGGGGCAAGGGCGGAGAGATCTGGGCCAATCTGGTTCGCGAGCGGACCCAGGGGCGCATCAACATCAAGCTCTATCCCGGCGTCTCGCTGATCCAGGGCGACCAGACGCGCGAATTCAGCGCGCTGCGACAGGGCGTGATCGACATGGCCATCGGCTCGACCATCAATTGGTCGCCGCAGGTCAAGCAGCTCAACCTGTTCTCGCTGCCCTTCCTGATGCCCGACTACGCGGCGGTGGATGCGCTGACTCAGGGCCAGGTGGGCAAGGAGATCTTCGCGACACTCGAGAAGGCCGGCGTGGTGCCGCTGGCCTGGGGCGAGAACGGCTACCGCGAGATCACGAACTCCAAGCGGCCCATCAAGACGCCGGAAGATCTGAAGGGCCTGAAGATCCGCGTGGTGGGCTCGCCGCTCTTCGTCGACACCTTCACCGCGCTGGGCGCCAATCCCACGCAGATGAGCTGGGCCGACGCGCAGCCCGCCTTCGCCAGCGGCGCGGTCGACGGGCAGGAAAACCCGATGTCGATCTTCACCGCGGCCAAGCTGCACACCGTGGGCCAGAAGAACGTGACGATGTGGGGCTACGTGGCCGATCCGCTGGTCTTCGTGGTCAACAAGGAGATCTGGAATTCGTGGACGCCGGCCGACCAGGCGATCGTGCGCCAGGCGGCGATCGACGCCGGCAAGCAAGAGATCGTCATCGCGCGCAAGGGACTCGCCGAGGCCGACCAGCCCCTGCTCAAGGACATCGCCGCGCTCGGCGTGACGGTCACCAAGCTATCCCCGGCCGAGCGCGAAGCCTTTGTGAAGGCGACACGGCCGGTGTATGCGAAGTGGAAGCCGACGATCGGCAACGATCTGGTGGCGAAGGCAGAGCAGGCGATTGCCAGTCGGAAGAAGTAGGGCTCACATGCAATAAAAAAGCCCCGCGATGCGGCTAGGGGTTGGCTTAAAGTGTTGACGCTGAAGCCCTAAACGCCAACGATCTCCGAGTCACTTGCTGCCCGGGGATCGTTTCTTTTGTGCGCGACCCGTAGGTCCGCAATGAAGCAAGGGCGAACAGCCGGTTAGGGCCCAAACCGGCAGGTCGCATCGCTGGATTCGTGGCCAGAAAGCCGTCGCCCGCGCCGGGTGGGTTGTCGGCGCGGCGTCAGTGCTTCCGGTTCTCACGCAAGGAACTCGTCGCCGAACATCGGCAGCCCGCTCTTCGATTCGGCCCGAGTCGCCTCGTCCTGCAGCACATCCCAGTGCTCGGCCAGAACTCCGTCGGCGATGCGCAGGATGTCCACCCCGATCCAGTTCACCGGACGGTGTTCACCCCAGAAACGGCCGTGGATCATCACGTGGTCGCCCTCGGCCATGATCAGGCCCGGCTCGTAGCGCAGCGACGCCGGCAGGCTCTTGATCAGGTTGAAAAGCCCGTCGCGGCCCGGCGAAATGTGAGCACTGTGCTGGATGTAGTTCGGCGACCAGTAGCGTTCGGCCTTCGCGTAGTCGCGCTGGTTGAACAATGCGTCGAAGGCCTCGAGGACCAGAGCTTTGTTTCTCGCTTCGATGGACAGACTCACTTTCGTTCTCCAGACCTACTTGCGCGCAAGCGGGATCTGCAGGTTCGTCGGCCGGTTCTCTTCCTTGTCGAACCCACGACCGTCCACGTTGCGCGCGCCCCAGAACAGCATGTCGTGGCTCAGGTAGACCAGATCGAATTCCATGAAGTTCTTCCCTTCGGTCAACCCGAACGGGGGAAACGCCTTGCCGAACACACTTTGCGTGTCGTTGACTTGCCACTTTCCGTAGCCAGTGGCGGCCACCTGATTCAGCAGATCGGCAAACCCCTGGATCAGCGGCGCGACCTCGTATCCCTCGTCAGCGACGAAGTCCACCTTTTGCGCCCCTGGAGCGATCGAGTGAGGGCCGCGCCAGATCATGTGACCCCGGATGGCGATTCGGGCGATGGGCACCGCACCGTTCGGGTCTGCCGAATTGACGATGTTCAGCTCGAATCGATCCCCGGCCAAGTACTTGAATTCACGCTTCAGATAGAACGGCTTCAGCGTGCCGTCGGGATTCTTGCTGGCGCTCGGGCGGACCTCCGGGGCGATGCTGGCCCAATCACCGACGAGGGCCTCCTTGATCTGTTCCACGTTCATGACGGTCTGTCCTTCGGGTTTGCGGGAGGGCGATTCGGTCGATGACGCACAGGCTGCGAGAGTCAACGCCAGCACGAGCGCCAAGAGGCGCGAAATGCGTCGTGTCCACATCTGGAAAGAGTCCTCGCCTGAGAAGGTGCGCAAATTATGAAGCGCGAGCGCCCTGCTCCGTTAGCCCAAATCGGCAAAGCGACACAGCGTGCCAGCCTAGGCTATTCTTCGATTGCAGCGCCGCCACCGAACACCGCATGACACTCAAACTGGACGTATTCGACGACTTCCACGTGCATGGCGCCTCGGCGCCGGAGTGGAATCAACGCTATCTGCAGGTATCGCCGGGGGCCATGCACAGTTCGCTCGCCGAGGTGACGACGGACAGCATCCATGTCTTTCGCAAGTGGATGAGTGAGCGGGTGATTCAACAGGGCTGTCTACCCAACGGCAAGATCTGCTTCGCGATCCCACTTGGGAAGTTCGCTGGAACGCCCCGAATGCAAGGGCACGAAATGCACGAGGACAGCGTCGTCGTTCTTCGCGGCGGCGACGAGTTCACGCTACAACGGCCGAAAGGGATGGAGCTGATGGCGGTGACGTTCGAGCTCGACGAATTTCGTCGCCTGTCTGACGAACGGCCGTGGGCACCGGGCGCCCGGGCTCTACTGTCCCGCTCCGTGCTGCGAGCCCCGGGTCGCGCGATGCAGCGATTGCGGTACGACCTTCTTTCGTTGTTCGATGAGACGTCGACAACCGATCCATGCAAGTCGGAAGCGATCAACGACCAGTCAGTGTCCCGAGGCGTGTTCGAAGCGCTTTGCGAACTGTTCGATGGTGCCGCCGACGCGAGGCAGCCCGTCGGGAGCGCTTCGGCCAGTTTCATCGTCGCGCAATGCCATTGGATGGTGGCAGGCAGCGGGGATTCCCCACCTAGCGTAGAGGAACTGTGCCTGCGCCTTCGCACGAGCCGGCGCACCTTGCAGAACAGCTTCAGGCAGGTCGCCGACGCGACGCCTGTGCACTATCTGCGCTGCGTGAGGCTGAACGCCGTGCGTCGGCAGTTGATGTCGACACGAGCGGTGGACCTGAACATTGCGCAGGCGGCCGCAGACAGAGGATTCAACCATCTGAGCCACTTTGCTCAACGGTACAAGGCGCTGTTCGGAGAATTGCCGTCACAGACGATGCGAGGCCGCACCTGCGCCAGCTCGCAGGACGGCGGCGGGCAAAGCTACAAGGCGTGAGCGGCCTGCACCGGACGGCGGGGTTGGCTGCGTACCGCCATCCCAGTACGGCTCACCGTCGACCTCGATGGAGCGGTGAATCCAGGGTGGGCAGTCCGCTCAAACCGCCACGTCATTCCCATTCACACCCGCACCCGATTCCGATCCAAACGGGCACCACGTTCGTTTGATTCGCCTGGTTCGCTTGCAAGCTGACAGTCGCGGCCGACCGTTCATCGCCGCCTTCAGGCATCCGGCAGAGGTTCCCGTGCGGACTTCGGTTGCTCGCTCGCCAGCGCTGAACGTGGCGAACTACGCGGAGGGGTTTCAGGGCCGCTTGCAGGGCGGCGCCGCTCAGAAGGCCGAAGGGGGAAGTGTCTGTCATTTCTGGAACGCTGGCCTTGTAGATTGTTTTCTGGTTGATGGCCAAAAAGTAGATATCACACCAACAAATGTAGACGAATTTGGTAGAATGGCCCGTGAAGTAGATGGTTTTTCAACCCACCTAGACAAATCCGGACCTAGACGCTGCTCGAGTAGATGAATTCGCTTGCCGAACCCGCCACTAGTAGCCCGCGCGTCGCGCCGGTCTACCTGGGCTACGAAGCCCTCATTCGGCGCTATCAACTGCAGGTGCCGCCGCTACGCACGGTGAGCGTAGGCGTGGACCGTGCTGTCGAGCGCCATATCATCGCAGCAGACGGAGACGAGCGCGTCGAATTGCCTCTTCCACGACTGACCGACACCAACAGCTTGGTGGGCCAACTGACCTTCGCACTCAAGCGCGAGCGACTGAACCTCACCGTGTTGGGCGCCCTCTTCGAGCACAGGGAGACTTTAGAGGGTGTGCAGGCTTGGCTAGAGGACAAGCCCTCGTCGAAGTACGCCCGAATGGCGGGACATTTGGCCCAGTGGTTGACGGGACACGAATTTGCATACAAGTTGCCGCCGGGCACCCCACGCGTGCCTGTGCTCGACCCAAAGGAGTACATCACCGGCCCAGCCGTGCCGGACACCAAGTTTGGCGTGACGCACAACCTGGTGGGAGGCCGCTTCTTCAGCCCTCTGATTCGGCGTACTGAAAGGCTCGACGCGCTACTCGCTGAGGACCTCGGCGCAAAGGTGGCGAACGCCCTGAGCAACCTCGAGCCGGAAATGTTGGCACGAGCCGTGGACTTCCTGTACCTATCGGAGACGCGCTCGACCTACAACATCGAGGACGAAATTCCCGACAACAATCGCTCGGCCAAGTTCCGACGCCTGCTGGAACAGGCCGGCGAGCCCGGCGCGCTCAGCGAAGAGCAGCTGGTGCAATGGCAGTCACAGATTGTTGGCCCCTTGTCCATTGAAGCGTCTTATCGCAATAGTCAGAACTGGCTTTCGCGCCCCGGAGGACGCCTGCGGAACATCGCTGACTTCATACCTCCGCCGCCGACGCTCGTGGACTCGATGATGGACTCAGTGGCCGAGGTCGCTGCGTTGGCCGCGGGGCGGGGCCTTCATCCGGTACTGGCTGCTGCTTGTTCCTCGTTCGGCCTGGTCTACGTGCATCCGTTTCTAGATGGCAATGGGCGGCTACATCGTTTCTTGCTGCACCATGTGCTGCGACAGGCCGGCTTCACGCCTGCCGGTGTGGTACTGCCACTGTCTGCGCGCATGCTCAAGGACTTGCCTCGCTACTCCGCCCTGCTCAAGAGCTACTCGCGGCCGCGCACGGAGCTTCTCGACTACCTGCTGGATGCAGAAAGCGCCACCATCTTGGTACGGTCTCCGCAACCAGCATGGCTGTACGCCTACTTCGACGCCACCGAGATGTGCGAGTTCATCCTCGAGTGTGTGAAGCTATGCGTCGAAGAGGACCTGCTGGACGAGGTGGCCTACCTTCGCGCCCATGACCTTACCGTGCGCGAGTTGGGAAACTGGCTCGACATGCGCCAGTCGCAGCTCAACACACTCATCGACGTTATCGTCCAAGGACACGGCAAGTTGTCCACGAACAAGCGCAAGCTGGCTGAAGGACTGAGCGATGCCGAGGTCGAACGCATGGAGGCGACCGTCAACAGCCGCTTTGCAGAGTACTTCGAACGGCACGCGCCCTGAGCGGGCAACGATATTGCCTCGATTGGGCTCGGGCGTCGAACGACCGGTGTTGGCGGCGACTGTAGCCTTTCAAAGCTGTCTGCCCGCGCGTTATGCACCGCTGGTGTAGCTCGGCACCCACAGTCCAGCCATGCGAGCCGCCGACCACCGGCCACAGGTGGCTCTAAGCTTGATGGCGCCGCGCGGGGCTGCTTTCAGAGTGAGGCCTTCCTTGAAAGTACAGCACCTCCTCAAGCTGAATAGGCCCATCAACATCATGAACACGTCGCGGTTCTTGTGAGTCTTTCGCTGCCTTATTAGGAGCGGGTTGCCTCCGTCTGTGAACGTCTTTCCGCAGGAATTGCAACGCCATCTGGCCGTGCCAAAGCGAGTCTTTCCGAAGCGGGCGTAGTGACCGGGTTCACCAATGGCTTTGCCGTCGTTCTCGCACTTCTCATTCGGGCACGACGCAGCGGTACGACCAAGAATGTGCGAGCTGAGCCGATGTAGCGATGTAGCTCCTCGACCACAGCTTGGTTGCTACGAATTGGCATGTGCGCCTTGCAGAGCGCATTTCATCAAAGTGGAGTCGTTGGCACCGTGGCGCGCGTAGTCGCCAGGGTTCGGATCGGCCTCAGGTGCGCGTCGCCTTTGATCGGGCGACTCGGCGACGCCAAAGGAGCCACACCTGATCGTCTTGCAGAAGTTGACTTGGATGCCATCAACGGCATCGGGAAACCGAAAACCTGACGGAGAAATCTTGTCCAGAAAAAACCCTCCGAGCCCGAATGGGCAGGGAGGGCAGTCAACGAAACCAAGCCGTCGGGATCAACACTTTAAGCCAACGGCTAAACCGATGCGGGGCTTTTTTGTTCGTGGGGTGCCGCCGATCCGGCTTCGCCGGTCGGCTGGCGCCGCCCCTGGTAAGGGGTTGGCGCGCGCGACACGAAGTGCGCGAAGCCTGGGGGCGAGCCTAATGCGCCAGGATCTTGTTCAGGAAGTCCTTGGTCCGCGGTTGACGGTTCTCCGGATGGCTGAAGAACTCGTCCTTCGAGCAGTCCTCGAGGATGCGGCCGCCGACGTCGATGAAGATCACCCGGTTGGCCACCTTGCGCGCAAAGCCCATCTCGTGGGTGACCACCATCATGGTCATGCCTTCCTTGGCCAGCGCCACCATCACGTCCAGCACTTCGCCGACCATCTCGGGGTCGAGCGCCGAGGTCGGCTCGTCGAACAGCATCACCATCGGGTCCATGCTCAGCGCGCGGGCGATCGCCACGCGCTGCTGCTGGCCGCCGGAGAGCTGGCCAGGGTACTTGTCCTTGTGCGCCATCAGGCCCACGCGGTCGAGCATCTTCAAGCCGCGGGTCTTGGCCTCGTCGGCGCTGCGGCCCAGCACCTTGATCTGCGCGATCGTGAGGTTCTCAGTCACCGAAAGATGCGGGAACAGCTCGAAGTGCTGGAACACCATGCCGACCTTGGAGCGCAGCTTCGGCAGGTTGGTCTTCGGGTCATGCAGCGGGATGCCATTGACCGTGATCTCGCCCTTCTGGAAGGGCTCGAGCGCATTCACCGTCTTGATGAGCGTGGACTTGCCGGAACCCGAGGGCCCGCACACCACCACCACGTCGCCCTTGGCGATGTCGACCGAGCAGTCCTGGAGCACCTGCACCGGGCCATACCACTTGGAAACGTTCTTGATTTCGATCATTTTGTCGGACATCTTTTTTCTCCTTCAGCGGATGATGGCGATTTTCTTGTGCAGGCGTTTGACGAGCCAGGACAAGGCATAACACATGATGAAGTACACGACCGCCGCGAGCAGGTAAGCCTCGATCGGACGGCCGAAGTTCTTGCCCGCGGTCTCGAAGCCCTTGAGCATGTCGTAGGCGCCGATGGCGTAGACCAGCGAGGTGTCCTGGAACAGGATGATGGTCTGCGTGAGCAGCACCGGCAGCATGTTGCGGAAGGCCTGCGGCAGCACCACCAGCTTCATGTTTTGGCCGTAGGTCATGCCCACCGCCTGGCCCGCGTAGACCTGGCCGCGCGGGATCGACTGGATGCCCGCGCGCATGATCTCGCTGAAGTAGGCGGCCTCGAACGCGATGAAGGTGATCACGGCCGAGATCTCGGAGCGGTAGTTGCTGCCCACCGAGCCGAAGGAGGCGTAGAACGAGCCCGGCACCAGCAGGAAGAACCACAGGATCACCATCACCAGCGGAATGCTGCGCATGCCGTTGACGTAGACGGCGGCGGGCGCATCGAGCCACTTCTTGCCCGACAGCCGCATCAACGCCAGGATGGTGCCGAAGATCACGCCGCCGATGGTGGCGATGATGGTCAGCATGATGCTGAAGTAGAAGCCCTTGACGACGAAGTTGCTGATGACGTCCCAGTTGTAGAAGGACAGGTCGAGATTCATCATGTCAGTGTCCTCCGCCGCCGGCGTTGGCCGAGACGATGAAGCCCGGCACGCGGGTCTTCTTCTCGATGTACGCCATCAGCCGGTTGATCGCGAAGGCCGAGATCACATACAGCCCCGTGACGGCCAGGTAGACCTCGATGCCGCGCGAGGTTTCTTCCTGCGCCTGCATCGCGAACATGGTGAGTTCGGCCACCGACACCGCGAAAGCCACCGACGAGTTCTTGAAGATGTTCATCGTCTCGCTCGTGAGCGGCGGAATGATGATGCGGTAGGCCATCGGCAGGATCACGTAGCGGTAGTACTGTGGCGTGGTGAAGCCCACCGCCATGCCCGCGTAGCGCTGGCCCTTGGGCAGCGCCTGGATGCCGGAGCGCACCTGCTCGGCGATCCGCGCCGAGGTGAAGAAGCCCAGCGCGAGCACCACCAGGATGAAGCTGGGCACATCCTTCAAGACCGGAATCATGGCCGGTATGACGTGGTACCAGAGGAAGATCTGCACCAGGAGCGGAATGTTGCGAAAGAGCTCGACCCACGCGTTGCCGAAGCGGATCAGCCAGGGGCTGTCGGGCAAAGTGCGGATGATGCCGATCAGCGAGCCCAGCACGAGCGCGACGATCAATGCCAAGAGGGCCACGGACACGGTCCAGCCCCAGGCCGACAGCATCCATTCCCAGTACGTCGGGTACTTCCCCCCGGGGTCTTGCAAGAAGACCTGCCAATCCCAGTTCGATCCCATCGGGACTCTCCTTCTCTACCTGATTGTTATGTTGGGCGTTAAAACAAACGCCCGCCGGGTGCGGCGGGCGTTGCGCGGCGACGGGCGCGGGATTTACTTCTTCACCGCGTAGTCTTCCATCGGCTTGTCGTTCGGATTCGCCCACGCGTTCTTGGTGGCGTCCGACAAGGCCAGGCCGATCTTGACGTTCGATGGCGGAATCGGCTGCAGGAACCACTTGTCCCAGAGCTTGTTGAGCTCGCCCGACTTGATCTGCGCCTTGATGCTGTCGTCGACCGCCTTCTTGAATGCCGGGTCGTCCTTGCGGATCATGATCGCGATCGGCTCGACGCTCAGCACTTCGCCGACGATCTTGAAGTCGGCCGGCGTCTTCGCCTTGGCGATGTTGGAGGCGAGGATCGAGCCATCCATCACGAAGGCATCGGCGCGGCCCGATTCGAGCAGAAGGAAGCTGTCGGAGTGGTCCTTGCCGTAGAGCTCCTTGAAGTCGACGCCGGTGGCGCGCTCGTTCTTGCGCAGCGTCTGGACCGAGGTGGTGCCGGTGGTGGTGGCGACGGTCTTGCCGTTCAGGTCGGCGATCTTGGTGATGCCCGAGGTGGCCTTGACGGCGATGCGCACTTCCTCGACGTAGGTGGTGACGGCGAAAGCGACGTCCTTCTGGCGCGTGGCATTGTTGGTAGTGGAGCCGCACTCGAGGTCGACGGTGCCGTTCTGCACCAGGGGAATGCGGTTCTGCGAGGTCACGGGCTGGTACTTGGTTTCCAGCTTCTTGCCGACAGCCTTCTCGAGGTCCTTGATGATGTTGGCGCAGATGTCGTAGTGGAAGCCGGTGTACTGGCCGCCGCCCAGCGTGTAGGAAAGTCCGGAAGATTCGCGCACCCCTTCGGTGATGCTGCCGGCGGCCTTGATCTTCGCCAGGGTGTCATTGGCTTGCGCGAAAGCGCCGCCGGCGGCCAACGCCATCACTGCCATTGCCAATACTTGCTTCTTCATTTGGAAAACTCCTGTGTGACTGAGAGAGATACGCCGAAATTCTAGACACTCGCATTCTGCGGGGTACCCGGGCCAACCCGGTGCGCCCTGCACCGATGACGGACACGCCGAGTGTGGCAGGAGTACCGCACTGGTGCGCCGCATCGCATTCGTCTTGAGCGCATTCGACTAAGCAGCCTTTGTGCCCGAAGGCACGGCTAAAAAAAAGCACGCGCGTGGGCGTGCGTCAAAACCGTGTGCGACAGCAAAACTTGGGGCCAGACTGTAGGGCCGGCATCGCGCGCAGGCAAATGCGCAATGCGGAGATCGGCATGCCGCAGCGTCATAGATTGTGCAGTGCACAAATAACCCGGGCCTCGTTCAAGGCGCCGGCTGGGTCCCGACCAGATAGGCCCACAGCGCTTCGACCGTGCCCTTGGCCCGCGGGCCGGCGGCCTCGCTCTTGGCGCTGCGCGCACCAGCCTTGGCCGGCGCCGATGCGGCGGGCCGCTCGCGATAGGCGCGGATCTCCATCGTCGCCTCCAGGCTCTCGATCTCCGGCGGCAAGGCACTCACCAGCGTGCGGGCGCGCACTTCCCTTCGCACCGCGCTCTGCGGCAGGAAGGCGATGCCGTGGCCTTCGAGCGCCATCACCTTGAGACCCTCGGCCATGTCGGTCTCGTAGACGCGATCGAGGTGGATGGCGGTGTCGGATTCCTTGAGCAGCTGGTCGACCACGCGGCCCAGGTAGGCGCCGGGCGCATAGCCCAGGTAAGGCAGCGGCTGGCCGGGCCGGCCCGGCAGGCGGTAGCGCGGCGCGCCGTCGGCATCGGGCTTGACCCAGGGCGCGACCACCTCCTGGCCAAGGCTCACCATCTCGTAGCGGGTGGCGTCCAGCGGCAGCGGCTGCGAGGGATGGTTGTAGGCGATCAGCAGATCGCAGCTGCCTTCGACCAGCCGCAACACCGCATCGTGCACGTTGAGCGCAATGAGCCGGCTCTTCATCGGCCCGAACTGTTCGCGCAGACTCGTGACCCAGGCCGGAAAGAAGGTGAAGGCCAGCGTGTGCGGCACCGCGAACTCGATCACGTCCTGCGCCGCGGCCGAGTGGCCGCGCAGCATGGCGCGCGTGCTTTGCAGCGCCTGCAGCATCTCGATGGCCTGGCCGTACAAGGTCTGGCCGGCGGGCGTGAGGCGCGTGGGGTAGGAGCTGCGGTCGACCAGGTCGGTGCCGGCCCAGCCTTCGAGCGCCTGGATGCGGCGCGAGAAGGCGGGCTGGGTCACGTGGCGCAATTGGGCCGAGCGGCTGAAGCTGCGGGTCTCGGCAAGGCTGACGAAGTCTTCAAGCCACTTGGTTTCCATGAAGGCTGATTCTAAATAGGCGACACCACGCCGCGCCGCGCGAAGTGCCCTTCGGCGTTCGCCATAAAGCGGTTCACCGAGGCCTGCGTCGCCTCGGGCGACCAGCCCGCCATGTGCGGCGTGAGCAGCACGTTGTCGAGCCCGATCAGCGGCTCGGGACGCTTCGGCTCGCTTTCGTAGACATCGAGGCCGGCGCCCGCGATGCGTTTTTCGCGCAGCGCCTTGGCGAGCGCCTCGGTGTCGACCACGCTGCCGCGCGAGATGTTGACCAGGAAGCCCTGAGGCCCGAGCACGTCGAGGATTTCGGCATCGACCATGTGCCGCGTGCCCGGCCCGCCCGGCGTCGCGACCACCAGCACGTCGGCCCAGGCGGCCAGCGCCTTCAGGCTTTCGAAGTAACGGTGCGCCGCACCCTCGCGCGGCTTGCGGTTGTGGTAGCCGATCTCCATGTCGAAGCCCGCGGCGCGCCTGGCGATCTTCTGGCCGATGGTGCCCAGGCCCAGGATGCCGAGACGCTTGCCCGAGACATTGGGCGGCTGCGGAATCTCTTCGCGCCATATGCCCTCGCGGCATTGCCGGTCGAGCGTGCGGATGCCGCGCACCGCACCGATCAAGAGGCCGAAGGCGTGGTCGGCCACGCAGTCGTCGTTGGTGCCGGCGCCGTTGGCGAGCGCAATGCCGCGCGCACGGGCCGCCCCGAGCGGGAGGCCCTCGTAGCCGGCGCCCATCGCGCAGATGAGCTCGACCTTCGGCATCGCCGCCAGCTCCTGGGGCGTGAGGCCGATCACGCCGATGGTCAGCACGGCGCGGAACTCCGCGCCCTGCGCGGCGATGGCGGCCGCGCGCTCGGCCTTGGTGGGCGCGTAGCTCATGTCGTAGACCGCGGCAATCTGGGCCTGGTGGGCGCTCGAAAGGCTGTTGAGCACCAGCAGGGGAATCTTCTCGGACATTCTCGAATCGCTCCTGGGTCAGTAAAAAGAGTTCAAAGAACGGGCTGGGCCTCGATCTTCTGCAAGGTCCACATCTGCGCGTACTTGCCCTGCTGCGCGAGCAAGGCCGCATGCGTGCCGCGCTCGACGATCACGCCGCCCTCGAGCACGAGGATCTCGTGCGCATCGACCACCGTCGAAAGACGGTGCGCGATCACCAGCGTGGTCTTGTTCTGCGCCGCGCTCTTGAGCTCGGACTGGATCGCGCGCTCGTTGGCCGAATCGAGCGCCGAGGTGGCCTCGTCGAAGATCACGATCGGCGGGTTCTTCAGCAGCGTGCGCGCGATCGCCACGCGCTGCTTCTCGCCGCCCGAGAGCTTGAGGCCGCGCTCGCCGACGGTGGTTTCGTAGCCCTTGGGCGTGGCGGCGATGAAGTCGTGGATACGCGCCGCGCGGGCGGCCTCCTCGACCTCGACGCGGCTTGCGCCCGGCCGGCCGTAGGCGATGTTGTATTCGACGGTGTCGTTGAAGAGCACGGTGTCCTGCGGCACGATGCCGATGGCCTGCCGCACGCTGGCCTGCGTGACCTGGCGGATGTCTTCGCCGCCGATGCAAATTCGCCCCTGCTGTACGTCGTAGAAGCGGTAGAGGAGTCGAGCCAGCGTCGACTTGCCCGAGCCCGAGGGACCGACCACGGCCACAGTCTTGCCCGCCGGGATCTCGAAGCTCACATGCTTCAAGATCGGCCGCGCGGCTTCGTAGGCGAAACTCACGTCCTCGAAGCGCACGGTCGAATCGGTGCCGGCCAGGGGCTTCGCGTCGGGCGCATCGCGCACCTCGCGCTCCTTTTCCATCAGCACGAACATCTTGTCGAGGTCGGTCAGGCTCTGCTTGATCTCGCGGTAGATCACGCCCAGGAAGTTGAGCGGGATGTAGAGCTGGATCATGAAGGCGTTGACCATCACCAGGTCGCCCAAGGTCATGCGCCCGTCGACCACACCGGCCGTCGCGCGCCACAGCATCAGCACGAGGCTGACCGCGATCAGCAGCTGCTGGCCGGTGTTGAGCATGGAGAGCGTGCGCTGGCTCTTGATGGCCGCCTTCCGATAGCGGTCCAGGCTGGCGTCGTAACGTCCGGCCTCGAACTCCTCGTTGTTGAAGTACTTGACGGTCTCGTAGTTCAAGAGCGAATCAACGGCACGGCTCTGCGCCACCGAGTCGAGCTCGTTCATGGTCTTGCGGAACTGCGTGCGCCATTCCGTCACCGTGACGGTGAAGACGATGTAGATCACCAGCGCGACCGCGGTGATCCAGACGAAGAGCGCGTCGAACTTGACGCCCAGGATGGTCAGCACCAGCGTCAGCTCGATGATGGTCGGCACGATGCTGTAGAGCGACATCGAGATCAGCGAATGCACGCCGCGCGTGCCGCGCTCGATGTCGCGCGTCATGCCGCCGGTCTGCCGCTCGAGGTGGAAGCGCAGCGACAGCGCATGCAGGTGGCGGAACACCTCCAGCGAGATGCTGCGCGCCGCGCCCTCGGTCGCCTTGGCGAAGACCAGCTCGCGCAGCTCGCCGAACAGCGAGGTCGAGAGGCGCAGCAATCCGTAGGCCACCAGCAGCGCGATCGGCACCACCAGCAGCGCCTGCGCCATGTCGGGCTTGGGCGTCATGGTGTCGACCAGGTTCTTGAGCAGCACCGGCACGCCGACGTTGGCCACCTTGGCGCCCACCATGAAGGCGAGCGCGGCCATCACGCGCCACTTGTAGCGCCAGAGGTAGGGGAACAGGCGGCGCAGCGTGGCCCAGTCGGAGCGGTCGCCGCGCGCGGGCTGGCCCGCAGAGACGGGGTGGGGAGAGGAAAGGGCTTCGCCGCTGCGGCGCATCGGAGACAATCGTGGCTGTTTGTTGTTCTCAGATTGTGCCCATGTCCGAATCTCCAAGTGCCAATGTGGCCGCCACCCTCAAGAGCCTGCCCGCCGACATGGAGCTGGTGCTCAAGGTGATTCCGCTGCCGGCCGACGTCAACGCCAACGGCGACATCTTCGGCGGCTGGGTCATGGCCCAGTGCGACCTGGCCGGCTCGGTCATCCCGGCCCGCTACGCCAAGGGCCGGATGGCCACCGTCGCGGTCAACGAGTTCATCTTCAAGCAGCCGGTGCGGCTGGGCGACATCCTGTCCTTCTATTCGAAGCTGGTGCGCATCGGGCGCACCTCGGTCACCGTCACGGTCGAGGTGTTCGCCGAGCGCTTCAAGGCGCAGGGCGAGTACATCAAGGTGACCGAGGCCACCTTCACTTACGTCGCGATCGACGACAACGGGCGGCCGAGGCCGATCGTCAAGGACTGATCGGCAACGCTACGAGGTGGTCACGGATTGTGACCACCTCACAGACACGACAGCGCACCAGAGGTCGCCTGACCTCAGATCTTCGAGAAATCCGGCCGCCGCTTTTCCATGAAGGCCGTGAAGGCCTCTCGCGCCGCCGGCTCGCGCAGCATGCGGCCGAAGCTCTGGCCTTCTTCGCCCATGCGTTCGAGCACGGCCGACTGCTGCGACTTCTTCATCAGGCGCTTGGTTTCGATCAGCGCCGTGAGCGGCTTGGCCGCCAGCTTGCGCGCCTGCGCCTGGGCGATGGCGTTGGCCTCGGTGGGCGGCACCACGCGGTTGATCAGGCCGACTTCGAGCGCCGCCTCGGCCATGAAGGGCTCGCCCAGGAGCAGCGCCTCGGCCGCGCGGTGGTAGCCCAGCATCTGCGGCACCAGCAGGCTGGAGGCCGCCTCGGGGCACAGGCCCAGGTTGACGAAGGGCATCGAGAAGGCCGCGTTGTCGCCCGCGTAGACCAAGTCGCAATGGAACAGCATCGTGGTGCCGATGCCCACGGCCGGACCGCAGACCGCGGCCACGATCGGCTTCGGGAAGGTTGCGATGCCGTGCAGGAAGCGAAACACGGGCGAATCCGGCGTCGAGGGCGGGGCGTCCAGGAAATCGCCGATGTCGTTGCCGGCGCTGAAGATGGTGGCATCGCCCTGGATCAGCACGGCGCGCACCGCGCCGTCTTGCTCAGCCTTGGCCAGCGCATCGGCGAGCTCGGCGTACATCGCGCGGGTGATGGAATTCTTCTTGTCGAGACGGTTGAAGGTAAGGGTCATCACACCGGCTTCGGTGTGGACGAGGATGTCGCTCATGGGAGTTCCTTGCTGCAAAGAAATGAAAGTATCGGGCGATCAGGCGCCGAGTGCTTCACGGACGAAATCGAGCCGGTCCTGGCCCCAGAACATCTGGTCGCCGACGAACATGGTGGGGGCACCGAAGACGCCGCGCCGCACAGCTTCTTCGGTCTGGGCCTTGAGGCGGTCCTTGACCTCCTGTGCATTGGCCAGCGCGATCATCGTTGCCGGGTCGAAGCCGGCCTCGGCCAGGGCGGCAGCGAGCGTGGCCGGGTCGTTGAGATTGCGCGGCTCGACCCACATCGCGTGGTACACGGCATCGACGTACGCGCGAAAGCGCTCCGGCTCGCGCATCTGCATGCCGGTGGCGCCGCGCATCAGCAGCAGCGTGTTGATCGGGAAATAAGGGTTCTGCTGCAGCGGCACGCCGTAGCGCCGAGCGAAACGTGCCAGGTCCTCGAACACGTAGGGGCCCTTGGCCGGAATGGCGGCCGGCGACTGGTTGCCGGTGGCCTGGAACACGCCGCCCAGCAGCATCGGCTTCCACACCAGTTCGGCGCCGGTGTCGGCGCACAGGTGCGGCAGCTGGGTGGCGGCCAGGTACGAGGCGGGGCTGCCGAAGTCGAAATAGAACTCAACCGATCGCGTGGTCGTCATGCCGGTCTCCTCAGAACTTCTCGGACCACGGGCGCAGGTCGAGCTCGTGGGTCCAGGCATCGCGCGGCTGCGCGTGCAGCATCCAGTAGGCATCGGCGATGTGCTCGGGGTTGAGGATGCCGTCTTCCGTCTTCAACGCATAGCGCTCGGGGAAATTGCTGCGGATGAACTCGGTGTCGATGGCGCCGTCGATCACCGTGTGCGCAACGTGGATGCCGCGCGGCCCGAGCTCGCGCGCCATGCTCTGGGCCAGCGCGCGCAGCGCCATCTTGGCACCGGAGAAGGCGGCGAAGTTGGCGCTGCCGCGCAGCGAGGCCGTGGCGCCGGTGAAGAGGATGGTGCCGCGCCCGCGCGCCACCATGCGCTTGGCGACTTCGCGCCCGTTCAGGAAGCCGGAGAAGCAGGCCATCTCCCAGACCTTGAAGTACTTGCGCGCGGTCTCGGTCAGGATGCTCTCGGGCACGTTGGCGCCGATGTTGAACACCAGCACCTCGATCGGCCCGATGCTCGACTCGATCTGCTCGACCAGCGCGACGACTTCCTCTTCCTTGCGCGCATCGCTGGCAAAGGCGTGCACGGTGCCGCCTTCGGCTTCGATCTGCGCGACCAGCGGCTGCAGTTTGTCGAGGCTGCGGCGCGTGACGCAGGCTGCATAGCCCGCGCGCGCGAAGCGGCGGGCGATCGCGCCGCCGGTGGCATCGCCGGCGCCGACGATCAAGGCTGCTCTGCTGGCCGTCATTCAGTCATTCCTTGAAGTAGACGATCTGATTGCTGGTGGCGAGCAGCGCGCCCGCTTCGCTCCACAGCTGCGCCGACTGGTCGAAATAGCCGTTCTGGAACTGTTGCCCCGTCGCGCGGCCCAGCAGGTAGCCGTGGCCTACCTCCGCCAGGTGCCTCGCGTCGGCATGGAAGTAGGTCGTGATCGACACCGTGCCGATCGGCACCGGCTTGGCGCGGCGCAGCCAGACGCGCGGGTAGAAGGTGTCGCTCAAGGCTGCGAGCGAGGCGAAGTCGAGCGGACGCGGCTCTGCATCCCGCAGCCACATGCGCGTTTCGCTGTGATCGCCGCTGCCGTCCCACTTGGCTGGAATCGCGCCGCTGATCGGACGCATTTCGTACTGCGAGATCCAGGCCACGCGCGCGGGGCCGATGCTCAGGCGCTCGACCTCTTCGGGCGACGGCACCTCGGGCATCGGCAGATCGTTGGCGCCCCAGGTCTCGCGGCGCAGTGCCGTGACCGCGGTCGCGGTGGTCGTGACATGCGGCTGGCCGTCGGCGCCGGCCTGCGACATCTGCATGGTCCAGTGCTGCGTCGAGCGGTTGGTGCGCACCGGTATCGCCAGCACCTCGAAAGCGCCTGCCTCCAGCGCCGCGGCGTAGTTCACCGTGAGCGCCACCGGCGCGCCCAGCAGTTCGGGATGCTTCAGCACCGACTGCAGCATCACCGCAGCGGTCGTGCCGCCGAAGGGCCCGACCATGTTCCAGTAGTCCGGGCTCGTGGCACCGGTGAAAAGCCCGGCGCGGATGTCGCTGTGCGCGAGCGCGAGGGCCTTGTCCAGAGGATGTGTGCTCATGATCGTCGCAGTGTGCCTCCGTGACCTTGGCTTATGCAGTCGTGTGCGGGACGCCCGATGGCGCTGTAGAAGTCAGCGCCGCGAGCCGGTGCAGGCTGTCGGCCAGGCGCGGCCACAGGCTCAGGCTGAACTGCTCGCGGAAGAAGCCGAAATGCCCGATGTGGCGGGCCTGCACGTCGGCCGGCGCGATGCGCTGCATCGCGCGCGGCGCGCCAGCGTAGAAGCTCAGCAGGCTCTCGGTGCCTTCGAGCGTCATGAGTTCATCGTCGGTCATCGACAGGGCCAGCACCGGGAAGCGCACGCGCTCGTAGCTGCGGGCGGCCGCAGCGCCTTCGGCGCCGACGCTGTAGCGCGGGTTCAGGCACCAGCGCCGCCATTGCAGGATCACGCCGCGCGGCAGGTCGCCCACCTTCTTGAGCTTGCGACCGGGAAAGTAGCCCCAGAGCCGCGTGGCCAGCGGCACCAGGAAGAACCAGAAGTAGAGGATGCTGCGCTTGAGGCGCGGCGCGTTCTCGCGCCAGTAGCCGCTGCCCGCCGCGATGCTGATGAGGCCGTCGACCTGCTGCGGCCGCTCGAGAAAACCCGGCAGCTGCGCGCCCAGGCTGTGGCCCAGCAGGTAGAGCGGCCGGTCGGAGCGCGCGGCCTTGGCGGCGTCGATCACGGCCTCGTAGTCGCGCGCCCAATCGAACAGGTCGGCCTCGAAACCGCGCAACGAGCCGCCGGCCGTCGCCGGCCGCGAATCGCCCGAGCCGCGGTAGTCGAAGGTCCAGACGCCGAGGCCCTCCTGCGTCAGCCAGCGGGCAAAAGGTTCATAGAAGGCCTGGCGCACGCCCATCGCGCCGCCGATCACGACGCTGGCGCGCTGCGGGCCGATGGGCTCGTAGATCCGCAGCGCGAGCTGCGTGCCGTCGTCAAGCTGCAATGTCTCTTGTCTCACGCTTGTCTCCTTGTTTTCTTTTCGAGCAAGCACCGGCCCGGACGTCAGACGCGTTCAAAAATCCCGGCAGCGCCCTGCCCCATGCCCACGCACATCGTGACCATGCCGTACTTGAGTTTCTTGCGCTGCAGCGCATGGACCACGGTCGCCGACCGGATGGCGCCGGTCGCGCCCAACGGATGGCCCAGCGCGATCGCGCCGCCCATCGGATTGACCTTGGCCGGGTCCAGGCCCAGCGTGTTGATCACCGCCAGCGACTGCGCGGCGAAGGCTTCGTTGAGCTCGATCCAGTCGATCGCGTCCTGCGTGAGTCCGGCATAGCGCAGCGCCGCCGGAATCGCCTCGATCGGGCCGATGCCCATGATGTGCGGCGGCACGCCCTTGCTCGCGAAGCTCACGAAGCGCGCGAGCGGCTTGAGGTCGAACTGCTTGCAGGCCTTCTCGCTCGCGAGGATCAGCGCGCCCGCGCCGTCGGAAGTCTGCGAGCTGTTGCCCGCCGTGACCGAGCCGCGCGCGGCGAACACGGTGCGCAGTTTGGCCAGGCCTTCGAGGCTGGTGTCGGGGCGCGCGCCTTCGTCGAGGTTCACGGTGCGGGTCTTGGGCGTGGCCTCGCCGGTCTCGAGGTTCGGCGCGCGGTCCGTCACCTCAATGGGCGTGATCTCGGCGGCGAACTCGCCGGCCTGCTGCGCGGCCAGCGCACGCTGGTGCGACTGCAGCGCGAAGGCATCCTGCGCCTCGCGGCTCACCTTCCACTGCTGCGCCACCTTCTCGGCCGTGAGGCCCATGCCGTAGGCGATTCCGACGTCGCCGTCGCGCTCGAAGATCGATGGCGACAGCGAGGGCGAGTTGCCCATCATCGGCACCATGCTCATGCTCTCGACGCCGGCCGCGATCATCACCTCGGCCTCGCCGACGCGGATGCGGTCGGCCGCCATCTGCACCGCCGACAGGCCGGAGGCGCAGAAACGGTTGACCGTGATGCCGCCGATGCTGGTCGGCAGGCCCGCGAGCACGGCGCCGATGCGCGCGACGTTGAGGCCCTGCTGCGCCTCGGGAATCGCACAGCCGCAGATGATGTCCTCGATCGCCTTCGGATCGAGCCCGGGCACCGCCGCGAGCGCCGCCTTCAGGGTGGTCGCGAGCAGATCGTCGGGACGCATGTTGCGGAAGAAGCCGCGGTGCGAGCGGCCGATGGGGGTGCGGGTGGCGGAGACGATGTAGGCGTCTTGAAGTTGTTTCATGGAGGATGCTCCTTCTGGGTATTACTTAGTTGCGTAGCGGCTTGCCCGTCGAAAGCATCCCCATGATTCGCTCCTGCGTCTTCGGATGCAGGATCAGCGAGCAGAAGGCCTTGCGCTCCAGCGCCATCAGGTATTCCTCCGTGACCAGGCTGCCGGCATCGACGTCGCCACCGGTCACCACGCCTGCGATCAGGCCCGCGATGTGGAAGTCGTGCTCGCTGATGAAGCCGCCGTCGCGCATGTTGACCAGTTGCCCCTTGATGGTGGCGGCGCCGCTGCGGCCCGCGACCTTGAATTGACGGCGCAGCGGCGCGCGCCAGCCGGCGTCGGCCATGGCCTTGGCCTGCTGCAATGCGACGTAGAGCAGCTCGTCCTTGTTGGGCACGATCACGTCGCTCTCGAGCAGATAGCCCAGCTTCTTCGATTCCAGCGCACTGGTGCCGACCTTGGCCATGGCCGCGGCGGTGAAGCCTTCGGTCAGGAAGGGCAGCAGGTCGGTGCCGGTGGAGGCTTCGGCGTTCTCGGCCGCACGGCGCGCGATGTAGGTCAGGCCGCCGGCGCCGGGCACCAGGCCCACGCCGACTTCGACCAGGCCGATGTAGCTTTCCATCGCCGCGACGCGCTTGGCCGAGTGGATGGCCAGCTCGCAGCCGCCGCCCAGCGCCATGCCGCGCACGGCCGAGACGACCGGCACGCCGGCATAGCGGATCTTGAGCATCACGTTCTGCAGCTCTTCTTCCGCCCCCTCGACCGCGCCGATGCCCGCGACCACGAAGGCCGGCAGCATCGCCTGCAGGTCGGCGCCGACCGAGAACATCTCGTCGGGGGACCAGATCACCATCGCCTTGTATTCGCGCTCGGCGAGATCGACGCCCGCGGCCAGCGCATCGGCGACGTCGGGGCTGATGGCGTGCATCTTCGAATGGATGCTCGCGATCAGCACCTCGCCGTCGAGCGTCCAGAGGCGCACGTCGCCTTCGTCCTGGATCGTGGTGCCGGCCTTGTTGGCGTCCGGCGCATTGCTGCCCAGCACGCTCTCGGGGAACAGCTGGCGTTCATGCACGGGCAGGCGGCGCGGCGCGATGAACTTGCTCTGCGATGCGCTCCACGAACCTTCGGGCGTATGCACGCCACCCGCTTGTGCGACCGGACCTTCGAACACCCAGGAGGGCAGCGGCGCAGTGGAGAGCGCCTCGCCGGCATCGATGTCTTCCTGGATCCACTTGGCGACCTGCGCCCAGCCGGCCTCCTGCCACAGCTCGAAGGGGCCCTGCTTCATGCCGAAGCCCCAGCGCATCGCGAAGTCGACGTCGCGCGCACTCTCGGCGATGGGCGCGAGGTGCACGGCCGCGTAGTGGAAGCTGTCGCGCAGGATGGCCCAGAGGAAGCGGCCCTGCGCGCCTTCGCTTTCGCGCAGCAGCTTCAGGCGCTCCGGCGCCGGCTTCTTGAGCATGCGGCCGTAGACCTCGTCGGCCTTGTCGCCCGAAGGCACGTACTCGCCCTTGGCGAGGTCGAAGCGCAGGATGTCCCGACCGGCCTTCTTGTAGAAGCCGGCCTTGGTCTTCTGCCCCAGGTTGCCGAGTTCCAGCAGCTTGGCCAGCACCGGCGGCGTCGCGAAGTTGCCGTAGAAGGGATCGGTCTCCGCACTCAGGTTGTCCTGCAGCGTCTTGACCACGTGGGCCATGGTGTCCAGGCCCACCACGTCGGCGGTGCGGAAGGTGCCCGAGCTCGCGCGGCCCAGCTTCTTGCCGGTGAGGTCGTCCACCACGTCGGGCGTGAGGTCGAACTTCTCGACTTCCTTCAGGGTCGCGAGCATGCCGGCGATGCCGACGCGGTTCGCGATGAAGTTGGGCGTGTCGTGCGCGCGCACCACGCCCTTGCCGAGCGTGCTGGTGACGAAGGCTTCCAACTGGTCCAGCACCCCGGGCTCGGTGGTCGGCGTGTTGATCAGCTCGACCAGGAACATGTAGCGCGGCGGGTTGAAGAAGTGGATGCCGCAGAAGCGCGGCTTCAGCGCCTCGGGCAGCGCCTCGCTGAGCTTGGTGACCGAGAGGCCCGAGGTGTTCGAGGCCAGGATCGCGTGCTTGGCGACATGCGGCGCGATCTTCTTGTAGAGATCGAGCTTCCAGTCCATGCGCTCGGCAATGGCTTCGATCACCAGGTCGCACTCGCCGAGCTTGGCGAGGTCGTCTTCGTAGTTGGCCTGCTCGATCAGCGTCGCATCGGCCGCATCGCCCAGGGGTGCGGGCTTGAGCTTCTTGAGGTTGTCGATAGCGCGGCTCACGATGCCGTTCTTCGGACCCTCTTTTGCAGGCAGGTCGAACAAGACGACCGGCACGCGCACATTGACGAGATGGGCCGCGATCTGCGCGCCCATCACGCCGGCGCCGAGCACGGCGACCTTTTTCACTTGAAATCGGGACATGGAATTTCCAACAAATAGGTGTCTTACTGAACGCGAACCCAGGTCTGCGTGCGGCCGATGCCGAACACCGAGCCGCGCACTTCGAGCTTCTTGCCGCCGTCGATCGGCGTGAGCCGCAGCGTGTAGGTCTTGCCGTTTTCGGGGTCGAGGATCTTGCCGTCCTCCCAGACCTCCCTGCCCTCGGCCTTCTTCGCGCCGCGGATGATCTCGAGACCAAGCAGCGGCTTGCCCTTGCGGTCGTCGGTGCACTCGTCGCACACCGCATCCTGCTTCGCATCCTTGCGCAGCAGCTTCTCGATGCGGCCGTAGAGCGCGCCGCCCGACTCCGCGACGCGGATCTGCGACTTGGCTTCGTTCGTCTTGTCGTCGATGCTCTGCCAGACGCCGACGGGCGACATCTGCGCGAAAGCCGAGCCGGCCGACGCGAGTGCGATGGCTGCAAGAAGGCGCTTCATGATGCTTAGGCCAGGGCGGCGTCGGTGTTCATCAGCGGCGCGCTGCCGGTGCGCGCGGTGCGCATCAGCGTCGCGGTCTCGGGGAAGAGCTTGGCGAAGTAGAAGCGCGCGGTCTGCAGCTTGGCCTGGTAGAACGGATCGGTGTTGCCGGCCGCGATCTCGGCGAGCGCCACGCGCGCCATCAGCGCGAAGAAGTAGCCGAACACGAAGTGGCCCGCCACGCGCAGGTAGTCCACGGCCGCAGCGCCCACCTCGTCGGGATTCTGGAAACCCTTGAAGCCGATCTCGGTGGTGAACTTGGTGAGTTGCTCGCCCAGCACCGCGATCGGCGTGATGAACTCGCTCATCTTCTCGTTGACGCCTTCTTCCTCCACCAGCTTGGCGACCAGCTTGCCGAACTTCTTCAGCGTGGCGCCGTTGTTGCCCAGCACCTTGCGCCCCAGCAGGTCCAGCGACTGAACGGTGTTGGTGCCCTCGTAGATCATGTTGATGCGGTTGTCGCGCACGAACTGCTCCATGCCCCATTCCTTGATGAAACCGTGGCCGCCGAAGACCTGCATGCAGGCGTTGGTCGAGATGTGGCCGTTGTCGGTGATGAAGGCCTTCACGATCGGCGTGAGCAGGGCGACGATCTCGCCCGAGTCCTTGCGCACCTTCTCGTCGGGATGGTGGTGCTCCTTGTCGAGCAAGAGCGTGCAGTAGATGGCCAGCGCGCGGCCGCCTTCGGCATAGGCCTTGGCGGTCATCAGCATCTTGCGCACGTCGGGATGGAAGATGATCGGATCGGCTTCCTTGTCCTTGGCCTTCACGCCCGAGAGCGAGCGCATCTGGATGCGGTCCTTCGCGTAAGCCAGCGCGTTCTGGAAAGCCACTTCGGTCAGGCCCAGCGACTGGTTGCCGACGCCCAGTCGAGCCGCGTTCATCATCACGAACATCGCGGCCAGGCCCTTGTTGGGCTCGCCGACCAGCGTGCCGGTGGCACCTTCGAGCACGATCTGCGCGGTGGCGTTGCCGTGGATGCCCATCTTGTGCTCGAGGCCGCCGCAATAGATGCCGTTGCGGCTGCCGAGCGAACCGTCGGCTTTGACGTTGAACTTCGGCACGACGAACAGGCTGATGCCCTTGCTGCCCTTGGGCGCGTCCGGCAGGCGGCCCAGCACCAGGTGGATGATGTTGCCGGCCATGTCGTGCTCGCCGGCCGAGATGAAGATCTTGTTGCCGGTCAGCTTGTAGGTGCCGTCGGCCTGCGGTTCGGCCTTGGTGCGAAGCAGGCCGAGGTCGGTGCCGCAATGCGGCTCGGTCAGGCACATGGTGCCGGTCCATTCGCCGCTGGTGAGCTTGGGCAGGTAGGTCTTCTTCTGCTCGTCGGTGCCGTGCGCCACCAGCGCCTCGTACGCGCCGTGCGAGAGGCCCGGGTACATGGTCCAGGCCTGGTTGGCCGAGTTGAGCATTTCGTAGAAGCACTGGTTCACCACGAAAGGCAGGCCCTGGCCGCCGTATTGCGGATCGCACGACAGCGCCGCCCAGCCGCCTTCGACGTACTTGGCGTAGGCCTCCTTGAAGCCCTTGGGCGTCTTCACTTCATGCGTGCTCTTGTCGAGCACGCAGCCCTCCTCGTCGCCGTTGATGTTGAGCGGGAAAGTCACTTCGGCGGCGAACTTGCCGCCCTCTTCGAGCACCGCGTTGATGGTCTCGGCATCGACGTCAGCGTGCTTCGGGAGAACCTTGAGTTCTTCGGTGACCTTGAGCACTTCGTGCATCACGAACTGCATGTCGCGAAGGGGCGGGGTGTAGGCGGGCATGGAAAGGTCTCCAGGGAATAGAAAGAAAAAGGGGAGAGGGTGAGCGGCTGCTTCAGCGCACGGTCTTGAGCCGGCGCGTAGACGGCGCGGTGTCGCCGGCCAGGGCCTCCGGCGTGGCGCAGCGCGCCAGGATGTTGTCGAAGCCCACGTTGGCGCGCGAGAGCGAATCGGGCGAGCGCAGGAAGCGCGCTTCGTAGTGCAGGGCCAGGATCAGCGCGTGGATCTCGAAGGAGATCTGCTTCGCATCGGCATCGGCGTGCAGGTGGCCTTCTTCCTGGGCCTGCATCACGGCGCGCAGCATGGCCGCGAGCCAGATGTTCACCGACTCGGCCAGCGCGTCGCGCACCGGGCCGGGCCGGTCGTCGAATTCGACCGCGCCGCTGATGTAGATGCAGCCCGAGTCGATCTCGGCCGAGGTGCGCTTCATCCAGTTGGCGAACAGCGCGCGCAGCCGCGGCAGGCCGCGCGGCGCCTGCAGGGCGGTATAGAAGACTTCCTGCTCGAAGCGCGCGTGGTACTCGCGCACCACCGAGATCTGCAGTTCCTCGCGCGAGCCGAAGTGGGCGAACACGCCCGACTTGCTCATCTGCGTGACCTCGGCCAGCGCGCCGATCGACAGGCCCTCCAGCCCGATCTGCGCGGCCAGGTTCAGCGCCGCATCGACGATGACGGCCTTGGTCTGCTGGCCTTTCTGGGGCGCACGGGTGGCCTTGGGGGGAAGGTCGGTGGCGGGCATGGGGAAGGGCTTCGAATAAAACGAACGGTCGTTCTATTTTGCAGTCCTTTGGCGCCCGGCCCGTGCAAAGACCCACGGCGGAGGAAGGTTATCGACGGTTCGGCAGGGCTTGCAGGCCTGCTCGCGGACGGCGCTATCCTGCGCATCCCGACTTTCCTGGACTGATTCGCCGTGCCCCTGCCAAGCCCCTCCCCCACCGCGCATGAAACAGCGTCGAACGAAGAAAACTGCGACGTGCTCGTCATCGGCGGCGGCCCGGCCGGCTCCACCATCGCGGCGCTGCTGGCGCAGCAGGGCCGCGATGTCGTGCTGCTCGAGAAGGAACACCACCCGCGCTTCCACATCGGCGAGTCGCTGCTGCCGGCCAACGTCGCCCTGTTCGAGCGCCTCGGCGTGCGCGAGCAGGTCGACAGGATCGGCATGACCAAGTGGGGCATCGAGTTCGTTTCGCCCGAGCACGACCACTGCAGCTACGTCGAGTTCGCCGAAGCCTGGGACAAGACCATGCCCTCCGCCTGGCAGGTGCGCCGCTCCGAGCTCGACGAGCTGCTGTTCCGCAATGCCGCCGCGCGCGGCGCGCGCACGCTCGAAGGCTGCAAGGTGCGCGACGTGCGCTTCGACAACGCGGGCGCGACCGCGCAGGCGCAGCTGGAAGACGGCTCGCAGCGCAGCTGGCGCGCGCGCTTCGTGGTCGACGCCACCGGCCGCGACACCCTGCTCGCGAACAAGTTCCGCAGCAAGGAGAAGAACCCGGCGCACAACAGCACCGCGCTGTTCGGGCATTTCCGCAACGTGCGGCGGCTCGAAGGCAAGCGCGAGGGCAACATCAGCATCTGCTGGTTTCCCCACGGCTGGTTCTGGTTCATTCCGCTGGCCGACGGCACCACCAGTGTGGGCGCGGTCTGCTGGCCCTACTACCTGAAGTCGCGCGACAAGCCGCTGGCGGAATTCTTCCGCGACACCATCGCGCTGTGCCCCGAGCTGGCCGACCGCCTGAAAGAGGCCATGCTGGTCGACGGCGCGGTGCATGCCACCGGCAATTTCTCCTACAGCAGCACCCATGCCACGGGCGAGCGCTACCTGATGCTCGGCGATGCCTTCACCTTCATCGATCCGATGTTCTCCTCGGGCGTCTACCTGGCCATGCACAGCGCCTTCGACGGCGCCGAGCTGGTCTCCACCGCGCTCGACCGGCCGGACGCGCTGGCAGCCGAACGCAAGGCCTTCGAGGCCATGATGCGCAAGGGGCCGCGCGAGTATTCGTGGTTCATCTACCGCGTGACCAACCCGACCATCCGCGACATGTTCATGCATCCGGCCAACCCCTTGCGCATCAAGGAGGCGCTGATGTCGCTCCTGGCCGGCGACATCTACGGCAGCACGCCGATGTGGGGCGCGCTGCGCATGTTCAAGTTCGTCTACTACCTCGTCTCGCTGCGCTACCTGCGCCGCACCTGGCGCGGCTGGCGGCGCCATCGCTACAACATTCGCGACATGGGGCAGCTCAAGGGCGAGACCATTCTCAAGCCGGAATGAGGCCGCGCGAGGGCGGTGTGCATGCGCGCCTATTCGTAGCGCTTGCCCAGCGCCATCAGCTCCGGCGTGCCGATCACTTCGTTGAGGCCGTCGAAGTCCAGCATGCGGTCGCGCCATGGCTCGGTCGTGCGGTGCTGCGCGAGGCTCGCGTAGTAGCCCTGCAGCGTGTGGACCACCGCGCGCGCCGTGCCGCCGGGAAAGATCGCGATGCGAAAGCCGTGGGCCTGCAGCGCATCGGCATCCTGGATCGGCGTCTTGCCGCCTTCGACCATATTGGCCAGGAGCGGCACGCGGTGGGCGAAACGCTTGCAGGCGGCCTCCATCTGCGCGGGCGAACGCAAGGCCTCGATGAAGAGCGCATCGACGCCGCATTCCAGGTACGCCTCGGCGCGGTCGAGCGCCGCGTCCAGCCCCTCGACGGCGACGGCGTCGGTGCGCGCGAGGATCAGCGTCTCGGCCGAGGCACGCGCATCCAGCGCAGCCTTGAGCTTGCCCGCCATTTCGCGCGCAGGCACGACCGTCTTTCCGTCCAGGTGACCGCAGCGCTTGGGAAAGCCCTGGTCCTCGATCTGCACCATGGCCGCGCCGGCACGCTCGAAGCCGCGCACCGTGCGCTGCGTGTTGAGCGCATTGCCGAAGCCGGTGTCGGCATCGACGATCACCGGCAGGTTCACGCGCTCGCAGATGCGCGCCAGCGTGTCGGCCACCTCGGTGAAGGTGGTGAGGCCGACGTCCGAACGGCCCAGCCGCGTGTAGGCGATCGAAGCGCCCGAGAGGTAGAGCGCCTCGAAGCCGGCCTGCTCGGCCACCAGCGCGCTCACGGCGTCGTAGACGCCGGGTGCGAGCACGATCTCGCTGGACGCGAGCCGTTCCTTCATTGAAGTGTCATTCGCCATGTTGGTTCCTTCCTGCCTTGACGAGCGCCGCCGCCGTGCGCGCCGCGATGGCGCCGCCGGCCACGGCACTCAGGAGGCCGTTGCCCGAGAGATAGCCCCACACCGCATCGCCCGAAACGCCGCCGGCTGCGCCGCCCGCCGCGATCAGGTTGGGCAACGCCGTGCCGTCCTCGCGCAGCACGCGCATGTCCGGCCCGATGTCGAGGCCGCCCTGAGTGTGGAACAGCGCGCCCGACACCTTGACCGCGAAGTACGGCGCGGCCAGCCCGCGCTTGAACACGCGGCCGTCGGGTTGCGGACCGATGGCGCGCAAGGCATCGAGCGTGGCTTGCAAGGTGGGCACGTCGCAGCCGATGCACGCGGCGAGCTGCGCCACCGTGTCGCAGCGGCGCAGCGCGCCGGCCGCCTCGGCCTCGCAGAAATCCGGGAACTCGTGCGCCAGCGCGAGCAGCGGCGCATCGAACACATTCCAGGCGACGCCGCCCGGCTGCGCGAGCACCTTCACCGCGGCCTCGGAATAGCCCTGGGTCTCGTCATGGAAGCGCCGCCCTTCGCGGTTGATCTGCACGCCGCCTTCCATCATCACGGCCCAGGACATCAGCGCGCCCTGCGGCGTGACCCAGGAGCCGTGTCCCTGGTAACCGCCGAGGTCGCGCAGCCGCGCGCCCAGTGCCCGGCCCCAGAGGATGGCGCTGCCATCGTTGCCGGTGTGGCCGCCGAAAGCGGCATCCGCCATCTCGGGCAGCAGCGCGCGCACCATCTCCGCGTTGCCGCCGAAGCCGTTGCAAGCCAGCAGCAGCGCATCGCAGCCGAGCAATTCTTCGCGGCCGTCGGGCCGGCGGTAGCCGATGCCGATCGCACGGTCCTCTTCATCGAAGCACAGCGTTTCGACCACTGCCTGGGTAAGCACCGGGATGCCTGCCGTCTCTACCGCCGCCTGCAGCGCGGCCATGAGCGCAGCGCCGGTCTTCTGCGGCAGCGCATGCATGCGATGGGCGCTGTGGCCCGGATAGAGAAAGCCGTCGAGCAGGATCCAACCGAGCCCGTGCCGCGCCTGCAATGCGTCGAGCGCGGGACCGATGGCTTCGGCATAGGCCCGCACCAGCGCGGGCGCGGCGCGGCCGCGGGCCTTGGCCTGGATGTCGGCGGCGAAGCGTTCGGCGCTGTCATCGTGCACGCCCTGCGCGCGCTGCACGCGGGTGCTCGGCGCGGGGATGAAGCCCGAAGAGAGCGCGGTCGATCCACTGGGCGTCGCATCGCGTTCGAGCAGCACGCAGTCGATGCCCGCGTCGTGCAGCATCAGCGCCGCGGTGAGGCCGCAGGCGCCGGCGCCGACGATGGCGACGCCGGTGTGCGCCTCCGCATCGATGGCCGATGCGCGACGGATGTTTCGCTGCAGCGTCATGCCAGCGACTGGATGAAGGCCGCGCAGTCGGTGACTTCGGCCACGTTGCGCATGTCGGCCAGCGAGGTCTGGTGCCGCTCCTCGCCGAAGGCCGCGCAGCCGTCGGCCAGCACCAGCGTGCGGTAGTCGCGCATGTGGGCGTCGCGCACCGTGCTGGCGACGCCGCCGTTGGTCACGATGCCGCAGACGGCCACGGTATCGATGCCGGCGCGACGCAGCACCCAGTCGAGCTGGGTGTTGAAGAAGGCCGAGTAGGCGACCTTGCTGACCGTCACGTCGATGAGTCCTGCCAGTTCGTCGACGTTCGCCTGCCCCCAGCTGCCCGGCGCGAAGTCGCCCTTCGTCAGGTAGGGCCGCAGCGCCTTCAGGTGCGGCGACACCATGGGCTCGCCGGCCGCATCGGGCCACAGCGTGAACTGGCTCGCGACCACCATGCCGCCGGCGCTCTTGAGCGCACGCACCACGCCGGCCACGCGCGCCGGCAGCAGCAAGGCAGGTGGGTTGGTGTCGCCGCCGCGCGCATAGGCACCCTTCGGGTCGAGGAAGTCGTTCTGCAGGTCGATGATGACCAGCGCGGTCTTCGCAGCCGCAATGCGTGTATCAGCGTCCATGTGAACTCACCAGCAGGTTGCCGAAGGCATCGACCTCAGCCTGGAAGCCGGGCTCGAGCCACACGGTGGTGTCGACCTGCTCCAGGATCGCAGGCCCTTCGACGCGCGCGCCCACCGGCAGGTCGAGGCGCGCGAAGCGCTGCGCCTCGTGCCAGCGCCCTTGGTGGAACACGCGCTGCGTGCCCAGCGGGGCGATGCTGCCCTCGCCTTCCGGCGCCAGCACGGCCAGGTCGAACTTGGGCCGCACGCCGATGCGCGCGTAGCGCAGGTTCATCACGCGGATGCCGATGCCGTCGAGCACGCGGCCGAAGGTGGCCTCGTAGCTCGCTTCGAAAGCGGCGCGGATCGTCTCTCGCGTGAGCGTCGCGCCGCTGCCCGGCGGCAACGGCACCGGCAGCGTATGGGTCTGGCCCGCATAGAGCATGTCGAGCGCGACGATCTCGCGCACCTCGTCGAAGCGCACGCCGGCGGAATCGAGGCGCTGCTGGCAGGTCTCGGCCAGCTGCGCGATGCGCTGCCGCATGGCATCGACGTCGAGATCGGCCAGCGGCCGATTGAGGGTCTGCACCGCGTCGTGCCGCATGTCGGCGATCACGCAGCCCAGCGCCGAAGTGACGCCGGGATAGCGCGGCACGATGCCGGTGGCCACGCCGACCTCGCGCATCATCGCGCACACGTGCAGGGCGCCGCCGCCGCCGAAGGGCATGTAGGCGAAGCGGCGCGGGTCGTGGCCGCGCTCGATCGACACCAGCCGGATCGCGCCGGCCATGCGCGCGTTCGCGACCGTAAGGATGGCCTCGGCCGCCGCATGGACGTCGAGCCCCAGCGGCTTCGCCACGTGCGCCTCGATGGCCTGATAGGACTTCTCCGCGTCGAGCGCCGCCAGCAGGCCGCCGCCGAGCGGCCGGTCGGCCGCAATGCGGCCCAGCAGCACGTTGGCATCGGTCACCGTCGGGCGCATGTTGCCGCGGCCGTAGCAGGCCGGGCCGGGAACGCTGCCGGCCGACTCGGGCCCGACCTGCAGCATGCCGCTCGCATCCACCGAGGCGATCGAGCCGCCGCCGGCGCCGATGGTCTCGATCTGGATCATCGGCGAGCGGATCACCATGCCAAACTCGATCGCGGTCTGCGCCGCCAGCGCCGCCTCGCCGTTCGCCACCAGCGAGACGTCGAAGGAGGTGCCGCCCATGTCGCCGGTGATCGCGTTGGGGAAGCCCGCCGCGCGCGCGATCTCGGCGCAGGCGATCACGCCGGCCGCCGGGCCCGAGAGCGCAGTGCGCACCGGCAGCTCGCTCGCGGTGGCGCGCGACATCACGCCGCCGTTGCTCTGCACCACCAGCAGCTCGCCGGCGAAGCCCTGGCCGCGCAGATCGGATTCGAGCCGTTCGAGGTAGCTGCCGACCACCGGCTGCAGCGCGGCATTGAGCGTGGCGGTGGAGCAGCGCTCGAACTCGCGGATCTCGGGCAGCACCTCGCTCGCCGAGGTCACGTGCGCGTTGGGCCAGATCTCGCGCACCGCGGCGACGGCGAGACGCTCGTTCTCCGGGTTCGCATAGGTGTTGATGAAGAACACGCACACGGCCTCGCAGCCCTCGGCCAGCAGCGCGCGCGCTTCAACGCGCACTTGGTCGAGGTCGACCGGCGTGTGCAGCGTGCCGTCGGCCAGCACGCGCTCGTCGACCTCGCGTCGCAGGTTGCGCGGCACCACCGGCGTGAAGCTGCCGCGCAGGCCCCAGGTCTGCGGCCGGTCGCGGCGGCGCATTTCCAGCACGTCGCGGAAGCCGCGCGTGGTGAGGATGCCGGTTTTCGCCACCTTGCGTTCGAGCAGCGCGTTGGTGCCGACCGTGGTGCCGTGCACGATGGTGGCGATGGCCGCGGCCGAATCGGTCACGCGCGCCACGCCGTTCATGAAGCCGCGCGCTTCCTCGCCGCGGGTGGAAGGCACCTTGACGATGCGCGCCGTGCCGGCCGACTCGTCGAGCACGAAGAGGTCGGTGAAGGTGCCGCCGACGTCGACGCCGACGACCAGCGAGCCGCCTTCAGCGGATTTGATTGCTGCTGTCATTGCTGATCTTTCTTCTTCGCGGGCTCGACGCTCACGTAGCCCATCGCCCTGTCCTGCGCGCGCTGTTCTGGCCGGCGTTCCGCCGCATCGCCCCAGCCGCCGCCGCCGGGCGTTTCGAGCCGCACGCGTTCGCCGCGCGCGAGCCGGATGCCGCGCATCTTCGACACCATCGGCGGCACGTGCCAGGCGCCTTCGTTCTCGTAGCGAAAGACATTGAGCGCACCCGCGCCGCCGCCCGCGATGCCCTTGGGCGGCGAGCTGCCGCGCTCGCCGAAGATGAAGACCTCGGCATCCTTCTCGAGCAGCTCGATCTCGTAGACCGCGCCGAGGCCGCCGCGGAACTGCCCGTCGCCGCCCGAGTCAGCGCGCAGCGACCATTCGGTGAAGCGCACCGGGTAGGCGGCCTCGAGGATCTCCAGCGGCGGGATGGTGGCGGTGGAGATCGGCGCGTTGCCGTGCGAGAGGCCGTCGCCGCCCGAGTGCCCGCCATGCCCGCCGCCGAAGAAGCTGAACATCACCCAGCGCTGCCCCTCGCGCCCCGCGTCGCTGCGGTGGCCCGCGATCGACAGCGCATTGATGGTGCCGTAGGCCTGCGCGACAGCGCGCGCCGGATCGGCCTGCGCCGCGGCGCTGAAGATCACGTCGATCATGCGCAGGATGGTCTCGGTGTAGCCGCCCATCGGACGTGGCCGCTCGGCGCTGATCACCAGCCGGTCGGGGATCTCGAAGTCCACCGCGTCGAGCACACCGGCATTGGCCGGCACATCGGGGAACAGGTGCTTGAGCGCGACGTAGCAGGCCGCGACCGCCGTGGCGCGCGAGATGTTGACCGGCCCCGCGCACTGTGGCGAGCTGCGCGAGAAGTCGAGCAGGAGCCGCTCGCCGGCCACCGTCATGTCGAGCGCGATGGTGAGCGGCTCGCTGGTGATGCCGTCGTTGTCGAGCAGGTCCTCGAAGCTGTAGCGGCCGTCGGGCAGCGAGGCGATGTGCGCGCGCATCAGCTTGAGCGCGCGGCTGCGCAGCTCGCCCATGGCCTGCAGCACCAGCGCATCGCCGTACTCGTCGAGCAGTCCGTGCAGCCGCTTCGTGCCGAGCTCCAGCGCGGCGAGCTGGCCGTTCAAGTCGCCCCACAGGCTTTCGGGCAGGCGCGTGTTGGCGCGCAGGATCGCCAGCACGTCGGCGTCGAGCTCGCCGCCGCGCACGATGCGCACCGGTGGGATCTGCACCGCCTCCTGCCAGCACTCGGTGGCCGCCGGGTTGTAGTTGCCGGGCACCGCGCCGCCGACGTCGTGCCAGTGCGCGGCCGAGGCCATGTAGCAATAGAGCTTGCCGCCGCGGAAGAAGGGCCGCACCAGCTTGAAGTCGTTGGCGTGCGTGCCGCCGTCGTAGGCGTCGTTGCTGATCCAGATGTCGCCGTCGACCATACCGCCGCGCGGCGCCGCCGCGGCCGCGGTCATGCGCACCGCGAAGGCCATGGCGCCGACGAACACCGGCAGGCCCGACTTGCCCTGCACCAGCGTGTCGCCGCTCACCGCGTCGTAGAGGCCGTGGCAGGCGTCGTGGGCCTCCGCGATGATCGGGTTGAAGGCGCTGCGGTAGAGCGTCGCGTCCATCTCGTCGGCCACCTGTTCGAGGCGGCCGCGCAGCACGGCGAGGGTAACGGGGTCGAGTGCGTCGTTCATGGTCAATCCACTTTCGCTCCGCTTGCCTTCACGACCTTGCCCCACTTGTCGATTTCGCGCTTCACATGCGCCGCAAACTGGACCTGCGTGGAGCCCACCGGCTCGGCGCCCAGCGCGGCCAGCTTCTCGCGCACCTCGGGCAGCTTCAGGATGCGCTGCACCTCGGCCGAGAGCTTGTCCACCACCGGCTTCGGCGTGCCCTTGGGTGCGAACAGGCCCGACCACGCGTCAGCGTAGAAGCCCGGGTAGCTCTCGGCGATGGTCGGCAGCTCGGGCAGTGCCGGCGCGCGGTGCAGGCTGGTCAGCGCAATGGCGCGCAGCTTGCCGGCCTTCACGTGCGGCAGCGCCGAAGGCAGGCCATCGACCATCATCTGCACCTGACCGGCCAGCAGGTCGGAGACCGCGGGCGCACTGCCCTTGTAGGGCACATGCGTGATCTCGATGCCGGCGGCGGACTTGAGCATCTCCATGCCCAGGTGCGCGGCCGTGCCGTTGCCGAGCGATGCGTAGTTGAGCTTGCCGGGCTCGCGCCTGGCGAGCGCCACCAGCTCGGCCAGGTTGCTGACCGGCACGGAGGGGTGCACCACCAGCACGTTGGGCACCACCGCGACCTGGCTGATGGCGACGAAGTCGGCCACCGGGTCGTAGGGCATCTTGCTGTAGAGCGAGGTGTTGATCGCGTGCGATCCGGTCACGCCCATCACCAGCGTGTAGCCGTCGGGCGCGGACTTGGCGACGAAGTCGGAGCCGACATTGCCGCCGGCGCCCGCGCGGTTGTCCACCACCACCGGCTGGTTCCACTTCTCGCTCATCTTGGTGGCGACCAGGCGCGCCGCGGCGTCGGTGGCGCCGCCAGCCGGGAAGGGCACGACGATGCGGATCGACTTGTTCGGGAAGTCGTCGGCCTGGGCCGCGGCGAGAAGCGGCAGGCTAAGGAGGAGCGTGGTCGCGAGATGGCGCAGGCGTTTCATGGTCGTATGGAAGTGGTGTGAAGAGGAACGAGTTGCTGCCAGAGCAGGCGCAGGTCGATGTCCTGCTGCGCGTCGAGCGCGGTGTTGCAGAAGAGCGCGGCCCGCTCGCCGGCGAGGCTGCGCGCGACGTAGCGCCTGAACTTGGCGACGAGCGCCGCGCGGTCGAGCGGATGGGCGGCATCGCCCGCAATGGTGTGCACGGCTTCCTGCAAGCGGCCGGAGGAATGCTCCACCACCAGCGTGGCGCCGCGCTGCTTGCGCGCCGTCAGCTCCGCATCGGGCTTGAGCACCACCAGCGCTTCGAGCCGCCGCAGCTCGGCGTCGTCGAAGCGCGCTTCAGTGTAGACCGAGGGGTCGATGTCGCCGAAGCGCAGCATCGCCGCGATGCCGAAGCTGAGGCTGAACTGCGCCTGGATCGGCGTGCGCGGCGCGCGGTTGCCGCAGTAGACGATGGCTTCTTCGTAGACCTTGAGCGTGATGCCCTGAATGCCCCGGGTATCGCCGGCCAGTCGTTCGCGAAGCTGCCGCGCAGCCACCGCGCCGTAGTGAACGTGGCGCACCGCCGCGAAGGGCTTGAGATACGCATCCAGCAACAGCGTGATCTCCGCATCGGGCAGCGCCTGCGGCGCGGCGGCCGCATGCGCGTTGGCATAGTGGGCCAGCGCATCGGCCGGCGCGTCGATGCCGGCCGCGCTCGCGAAGGCCGCTTGCAGGCCGAGCGAGGCGCTGTGCCCGAGGTAGGTGTTGCGCGCCGTGCGGCCCTGGGTCACGGGCAGGTAGAGGCTGGTCGCGAGCTGGCAGGCGGCGATGCCGATCGCCTGCACGATGCCCGCCGCGGGCAATCCGATGAGCCGCGCCACGCCGGCGGCGACGCCGAGCGCCGGCCAGTTGGCATCGACATGCATGCCCGGGCGAATGCGCAGCCAGGCGCCGCAGCGTGCGCCGACCTCGTAGCCGAGCACGAAGGCATCGACGAAGGCGTCGAGCGTCGTATCTCGCTGCAGCGCCAGCGGCAGCAGCGCCGCCACCAGCGGCACGCCGGGCCGGCCGTGCGCGAGCGCGTGGCCTTCGCAGGCTTCGTCCCAGGTGGCGGCCATGGCCAGCACCTGGGCCGCGGCGTGCACGCTCATCGAGGGACCGTCGGGCAGCGCGAAGCCGCCGGGTTCGCAATCGGCCACCGCCGCTTCGAGCTGCCGCACCTCTCTTGCATGGCGGCCTGCGATCGCGCAGCCGACGGTGTCGACGAGCAGGCGCCGCGCCTGCTGCGCGGCTTCGGGCTCTGCCGAGCGCGCCGCGTGCCGCGCCACGGTGGCATGCAGCACCGCGAGATGCGCGTCCCAGCGGCGCAGGTCGCCTTCTTCAGCGCGCATGCGCGTCCCCGGTGGCGAGACGCAGGCGCAGCTGCTTCAACAAGCCGCCCGCGCGCGCCATGTCCATGAGGAAAGCCGGCACCGGCTCGCAGGCCAGCGTGCGGCCCTCGGCGGTGCGCACAGCCGGCGTCTCTACATCGAGCTCTACCCTCTCGCCTTCCTTCAGCGATTCGGCTTCCGCGCAAGTGAGCAGCAGCAGCCCCACGTTGAAGGCGTTGCGGAAGTAAAGCCCGCTGTACGAGGGTGCGATCACCGCCGCCACGCCCAGCTGCACCAGCACCGCCGCGGCCTGCTCGCGCGAAGAGCCGATGCCGAAGTTCGGGCCGGCCACGATCACGTCGCCGCGCCGCACCTCGCGCGCGAACTCGGGGCGCACGGCTTCGAGGCAATGCTGCGCGATGGTCTCGATGCCGTGCTTCATCGCATGGCCGGGGGCCAGCGCGTCGGTGTCGATATCAGCGCCCAGGCACCACACGCGGTGAGTCATTGCAGGATCTCCCGCGGGTCCGTGACGCACCCGCGCAGCGCCGAAGCGGCCACGGTATAGGGCGAACCGAGGTACACCTGCGCCGTCGCCGAACCCATGCGCCCCTTGAAGTTGCGCGCGGTGGTCGAGATCACGGTGATGTCGTCGCCCATCGGATCGCCATAGCCGGAGCACGCGCCGCAGGCGGTCGGGAAGAGTTCGGCGCCGGCGTCCATCAGCACCTGCAGCACGCCCTCTTCGCGCGCCTGCTCCTGGTCCTGCAGGCTGGCCGGCGCGACGATCAGGCGCACCCCGGCCGCCACCTTGTGACCGCGCAGCACCTGCGCGGCGGCGCGCAGGTCGTCGAGCTTGGCGCCGGTGCAGGCGCCGATGTAGGCCACGTCGACCGGCGTGCCGGCATCGCGGCTCACGCCGTGGGCATTGGCCGGGCTGTGCGGCGCCGCGACCTGCGGCTCCAGCGCGGCGGCGTCGAAGCGGTGCTGCTCGAACGTGGCACCTTCATCAGTGAACCACGGCGCGATGTCCACCGGCGGCGCGCCGGCCTCGGCGAGGTAGGCGGCGGTGGTCGCGTCCGGCGCGATCAGCCCGGCCTGCGCGCCGAGCTCGGCGCTCATGTTCGACAGCGTCATGCGTTCCTGCATCGACAGCGCGGTCACGGCCGGGCCGCAGAACTCGACCGCCTGGTAGCGCCCGCCGTTCATGCCGAAGCGGCCGATCATGGAGAGCATCATGTCCTTGGCCGTCACGCCGGCAGGCAGCGCGCCATCCCACCACATGCGGATGGTCTCGGGCACGCGCAGCCAGATCTCACCGGTGACCACCACGCCGAGCATCTCGGTGCTGCCGACGCCGAACATGTAGGCACCGAACGCGCCGCCGGTGGGCGAATGCGAATCGCCGCCCACGCACAGCATGCCGGGGCGGATGTGCCCGTGCTGCGGCACCACCACGTGGCAGATGCCCTGGCTGTCGTAGACATGCGGCAGCTTCTGGTCGCGCGCCCAGTCGCGCGCGATGCGCACGATGCGGCGCGAGTCCTCGTCGCGCTCGGGCACGTAATGGTCCATCACCAGCACGATGCGCGACTTGTCCCAGACCTGTGCGCCCAGTTCCTCGAGCATCGGCTGCAACCGGCGCGGGCCCGATGAGTCGTGGAACATCGCGAGATCGACCGCGCAGGTCACGACCTCGCCCACCGCCACCTGCGCGCGCCCGCAGGCGCGGGCAATGAGCTTCTGCGCCAGCGTCTGCGGCGCGCGTGCAGCGGCGCTCATTCCGGCCTCGCTCCGGAGAACTTGACCACCTTGGCCCAGCGCGTGATCTCGCTCTGCACGAAAGCCGAGAACTGCTCGGGCGCGTTGCCGACCGGGATCGCGCCCTCGGTCTCCAGGCGCTTGCGCATCTCGGGTTGCGCAATCGCCTGCCGCGCCGCATCGCTGGTGCGGCGCGCGACGTCGGCCGGCATGTTGCCCGGCCCGAAGAGCCCGAACCAGGCGCTCGACTCGTAGCCCGGCAGCACCTCGGCGATCGCAGGCACCTCGGGGAAGGCGGGCAGGCGCTTCGCGCTCGTCACGCCCAGCGCCTTCAGCTTGCCGGCCTTGATATGCGCCTGCACGTTGCCGACCGCCGCGAACATCAGCTGCACCTGGCCCGCGAGCACGTCCTGCACGGCCGGCGCGGTGCCGCGGTAGGGGATGTTCACGATGAAGGCGCCCGACTGCATCTTGAAGGCGTCGCCCGCCATGTGCAGCGAGGAGCCAATGCCGCCGATCGCGAAGTTGAGCTGCCCCGGCTTGCTCTTGGCCAGCGCGATCAGTTCGCGCACGTTGTTGGCCGGCACCGATGGATGCGCGACCAGGATGGAAGGCGCGGTCGCGACGCAGGTCAGCGCCGTGAAGTCCTTCACCGGATCGAAGGGCAGCGACGGGTAGAGCGTGGCATTGATCGCATGGCTGGTGAAGCTCATCAGGAGCGTGCTGCCGTCCGGCGCCGCCTTGGCCACCGCGTCCGCCGCGATGTTGCCGCCGGCACCCGGCCGGTTCTCGACGATCACCGTGCGGCCGAGCACCGGCCCCATGCTGGCCGCCAGCGTGCGCGCCAGCGTGTCGGTGGAGCCGCCGGCCGGCGCGCCGACCAGGATGCGCACCGGCGCGCCGCCGATCTGGGCGCGCACGCCGCCGGCGAATGCCGCCGCCATGGGTGCAATGAGGATGTCACGACGTTTCATGTTGTCTCCTTCTGGCGCGGCCGGATCAAAGGCCCAGGTAAGCGCGCCGCAAGTCATCACTTGCCAGCAAGTCCTTCGGCAAGCCCGAGAAGCGCACGCTGCCGTTCTCCAGCACGTACGCACGATCCGCGATCTCCAGCGACTGGCCCACGTTCTGCTCGACCAGCAGCACCGCAAGGCCGTCGTCGCGCAGTTGGCGAATGAGCGAGAACATCTCCTCCACCAGCAGCGGCGACAGGCCCAGCGAGGGCTCGTCGAGGATCAGCAGCACCGGCTCGGCCATGAGGCCGCGGCCGATCGCGAGCATCTGCTGCTCGCCGCCGCTCATCGTGCCGGCGTGCTGGCGCAGGCGCTCCTTCAGGCGCGGGAAGATCGCGAACACGCGCTCCAGGTTGAGCGCGCGGCGTTCGCGGGCGCGCGTGAAGGAACCGAGCTCGAGGTTCTCCAGCACGCTGAGGTTGGGGAACACCTTGCGACCCTCGGGCACCTGGATCAGCCCGGCGCGCACCACCTCGCGGTAGTGGGCGCCGCTCAGGTCCTGCCCGTCGAAGCGCACCGTGCCGGCCCAGGCCGGGCAGAGGCCGCAGACCATCTTGTTGAGCGTGGACTTGCCGGCGCCGTTGCTGCCCAAGAGCGCGACCATCTCGCCGGCATTTACCTGCAGGTCGACCCCGCGCAGCACTTCGACGCGGCCGTAGCCGCCGCGCAACTCCTTGATGTCGAGCAGGACCGTCATGCCGCCGCTCCCGCGGCGCGCAGCCGCGCCGCCGTGCCGTGGCCCAGGTAGGCCTCGACCACCTTGTCGTTCGACGTGACCTCGGCCGGGCTGCCCTCGGCAATCAGGCGGCCCTGCGCCAGAACCCAGACATGCTCGGCCAGGTGCATCACGGCCTGCATCACGTGCTCGATCATCAGCACCGTCACGCCGCTCGCGGCAATGCCACGCACCACCGGCATCATCTCGGCGATCTCCCGCGGATTGAGGCCGGCCAGCACCTCGTCGAGCAGCAGCAGGCGCGGCTGCGTGGCGAGCGCGCGTGCCAGCTCCAGCCGCTTGCGGCCGGCCACGGTGAGGTCGGAGGCCGGTTTGTCGATCTGTCGCGCAAGGCCCACTTGCTGCGCCACCGCCTCCGCGCGCGCCAGCGCGATGCCGCGGCTGCGCTCGTGCAGGTGCGCGCCGACCGCGATGTTCTCGCGCACCGTCTGGGCCGCGAAAGGCTTGACGATCTGGAAGGTGCGCGTCATTCCCAGGAGCGCATTGCGATGCGGCTCGCGGCCCGTGATGTCCTGACCCGCGAAGCGCACCGTGCCGCTGTCGGGCTTGAGGAAGCCCGACATCAGCGCGAACAGCGTGGTCTTGCCGGCGCCGTTGGGGCCGATCAGCGCGCACAGGCGCCCTTCTTCCACCGCGAGGCTCACGTCCTGCACCGCCGCGAGGCCGCCGAAGGAACGCGAGATGCCGGCGAGGGACAGCAGCGCTTCAGCCACGGCGGCCTCCCTTCCCGGCCCAGAGCTGCCGTGCCGACAGGCCGATGCCCGCGATGCCGCGCGGCACGAAGATCACGATCAGCACCAGCACCACGCCGTAGATCACCATGTTGATGCCCGGGAGCTCGCCGAACAGGTTGCGCGTAAGGTCCGACAGCACGTGCAGCACGAGCGCGCCCAGCACCGGCCCCCACAGCGTGCCCATGCCGCCGACGATGGCCGCGACCAGCGCCTCGACCGAGGTCGCGGGGCCGTAGGCGATGCCGGGGTCGATGTACTGGAACACCTGCACGTAGAACGCGCCGGCCGCGCCCATGAAGGCGCCCGAGATGCCGATGGCCGCGAGCTTGACGTTGAAGGGGTTCACGCCCACTGCGCGCGCCGCATCCTCGTTGTCGCGCACCGCCTGCAGGCAGGCGCCGAAGCGGCTGTTGCGCAGCCACCAGGTGACGATGAGCGCGGCCGTGACGAAGCCCAGCACCAGCCACAGGTAGCCGCTGCGCGAGGCGAACTGCAGGTTGGCGGCGGACTCGCGCAGCGGCACCATCAAGCCCACGCCGCCGCCGGTGAAAGGCACCGACAGCGCGAGGATGCGGAACGCCTCCGCGAAAGCCAGCGTGACCAGCGCGAAGTAGGAACCCTTGAGTCCGTAGCGAAAGCTCAGCGCGCCGACGAAGAGTCCCACCAGCGCCGCGCCCGCCACCGCGAGCGGCAGCGCGACCCAGGCGTTGATGCCGCCCTGCAGCTGCGCGATGGCCTGGATGTAGGCGCCGGTGCCGAAGAAGAGCGCATGGCCGAAGGAGAACTGCCCGCCAAAGCCGCCGAGGATGTTCCAGGCCTGCGCAATGAGCGTGGCATAGAGCGCCATCATCACGAAGTTGAGCGTGGTGCCGGACGCCGTGACCAGCGGCACGCAGGCCACGAGCACCGCGAACAGCGCAATGAGGGCGAGTTGCCGGTTGCCTGCGCTCATGCCCTCGCTCCGAACATGCCTTCGGGCCGGAACAGCACGACGCCGATGAAGATCGCGAAGATGCCGATCTGCCCCAGCGACTCGCCGAGGTAGAGCCCGCCCAGCGACTCCACCACCCCGACCAGGAAGCCGCCGACGAGCGCGCCGACGAAGCTGCCCATGCCGCCGAGCACGACGACGGTGAAGGCCACCAGCACGAAGCCGCTGCCCACCTGCGGGTTGACGTAGTAGGCCGGCAGCAGGAAGCACGCGGCCGCGCCCAGGCAGGCCAGGCCGATGCCGAAGCTCATCGCGTAGACATGGTCGACGTCGATGCCCATGAGCTTGGCGCCTTCCCTTTCCTTGGCCACCGCGCGGATCGCGCGGCCCAGGTCGGTACGGCCCATGATCCAGAACAGCAGTGCCGACACCACCAGCGCGCCCGCGAAGGCCACCAACTTGGGCACCGCGATCATCGCGGGCCCGATGGCCACCGTGCTGAGCGAATAGGCGGTGTCGATGTTGCGCGTGTCGGACTTGAAGAAGATCAGCGCGAGGTTCTCCATCACGATCGCGATGCCCAGCGTGGCGAGCAGGATGTTCTCGTCCTTGCCGTGGCCCGCGCGGTTGATCACGATGCGCTGCAGCGCGTAGCCGAGCGCGAACATGCCCGGCACGACGATCGGCAGCGCCAGGTAGGGGTCGACGCCCCAGCGCTCCTTGAGGAAGTACACCGCGTACAGCGCCAGCATCAGGCAGGCACCGTGCGCGAAGTTGATGATGTGCAGCACGCCGTAGATCAGCGTGAGGCCGAGCGCGATCAGCGCATAGACCGCGCCGGTGGTGAGGCCGTTGAGGACGGAGGGAAAGAGAATGCCGAAGTCGAGCATGGTCAGGCGTCTCGAAGATGCACGCCGATGGACAGGCCCGCAGCCCCCAACCTAGCCCTCTCCCGGGAGGGGAGGGAACAAGAGATGGTGCTCATGCCTTGAGCGGGAACACGGGATCCACCTCGCGGTAGTCGCGCGGAATGATCACCTTGATGTCGTTCTTCACCACCTGCGTCATCAGCGGCTGCGCGCCCTCGTTCTGGCCGTTCGTGAATTTCGTCGGGCCATACGGCATGATGTGATTCGAGAAGGTGCTCTTCTCCAGCGCATCGATGATGGCAGCGCGCTCGGCCGACCTGGCACGCTCCAGCGCATCGGCCAGCAGCCACATCGCGGTGTAGGTCATGAACACCTCGTAGCTGAAGAACTGGCCCTTGGCCTCGACCCGCTTCTTCAGTTCCTGCGAGCGCTTGTCCTTCGGGTTGAACCAGTGATTGCAGTCGATGATGCCGTTGGCCGCGTCCGGAAACTCCTTCACGAACTTGTAGCTCGATGCCGCGCCGCCCAGCACCGAGAAGATCGCCTTGGGACTGACCTTCTGCTGCTGCATGGTGCGCACCAGGAGCGCGTACTCGTTGTAGTAGTTGGCCGGGATCACGATGTCCGGGTTGACCGACTTCATGCGCAGCACGATGTTGTTGAAGTCGCGCGTCGGATTCGCGTGCTTCACCACTTCCTTCACGTCGAAGCCATAGCCCGGCAGCTCGCGCGACAGCAGCGCCGCCGTGCCGGCGCCGAACAGCGACTCCTCGTGGATGATCATCACCGTCTTGGCCGGATTGCCCGCGGCCTTGTTGAGCACCAGCAGATTGGCCATCGCGACCTCGGTCGACTTCTTGTAGCCGGGGCCGAAGCGAAAGGTGTTCTTCAGGCCGCGCTCGACGATCTGGTCGGCCACGCCCACATCCACCACGTGCGGCAGGTTGTACTTGGCCGCGGCCTGCGTGGTCGCGAGGCAGATGGCCGAGGCATAGGCGCCGACGATGGCCGAGACGCCTGCCTCGTTCATCTTCTCGACCTCCGCCGTGCCGGCCTGCGGCTGCGACTGCGCATCGCCGAGCAGGGCCTCGATCTGCGCGCCGCCGAGCGACTTGATGCCGCCGGCCTTGTTGATGTCCTCGATCGCGAGCTGTGCGCCCAGGCGGCATTGCTGGCCCGAATAGGCGAGCGCGCCGGTCACCGGATGCAGCACGCCGACCTTGACGGTCTTCGGCTGCGCGCCGGCCACGAGCGGGAATGCGATGGCGGAAGCCACGGCGGCGGATTGCGACATGAAGCGGCGACGATTCGACATGGGGCTTTTCCTCTTTCAGTTGAACTGGGCTGACACATCCTTGCTGACCCACACCTTGGCGTCGATACTGCCCACGCGGGACAACTGCATCTCGTAGGTGTAGCGGTCGGGCCGGTAGAAGCCGTGCAGCCACTGCACCGGCCGATCGGCGTCGTCGTAGACGAGGCGGCGCACGGCCAGCAGCGCCGAGCCGACGGAGACTTCGAGGTGTTCGGCCAGCACGTTGTCCGCAAGCCGCGCAGAGATCGTCTGGTGCGCGCGCCCGACCTTGACGCCCGCCTCTTCCAGCAGCACGAGGATGGGCTTCTTGGCGAGTTCGCGCCGCCCGAAGCGCCGCGCCACCTCGGCCGGCACGTAGGTGGTGATGTGCGAGAGCGGCCCCTCGCGCGTCGAGCGCACGCGCACCGCCTTCTGCACCGCATCGCCGAGCTGGATCTGCAGCGCCTCGGCCACCTGCGTCGAAGCCGACACCATCGCGACATCGACCACCTTGACCGAGGTGCGCAGGCCCATGGTGACCAGGTTCTCCAGCAGGCCATGCAGGTTGGCGCGCTGGCTGCCCTCGTTCTCGCGCGGCTCGGCGGCCGACACGGGCGGCACCGGCCGCGTCCGGCGCCCGGGGTTGCGCGAGATCAGCCCTTCGGTGGACAGCCGCTCCAGCGCGCGCCGCACGGTGACGCGCGCCACGCCGAACTGCGCCATCAGCGCCAGCTCGCCCGGCACGCCTTCGGCGAAACGCCCTTCATCCAACTGCTCGCGCAGCACCAGGTAGATCTGGTGGTATTTCGGCAAGGGCATCTGCGACATGCCCTGAATGTTTGTGCAGTTCTAATGTTCTGTCAATGAGACATTTGAAGTCGGCGCGGGCCCTCTGTCCTGGGGACGCGTGTTCAGCTAAGCTCGCCCGCAGAGGAGGAGGGAAACGTGAGGACATTCCTGCTGGCGCTGGCGATGACCGTCGCCTTCCTCGCTTCCGGCTGCGCGACCGGCCCGGGTGCCAAGGCAACGGCGCCCATCGCGAAGGAGACACAGGCACAGGACTTGGCCGACTTCCAGAAGGCGAGCCTTCTGGTCTTCAAGCAAGCCAAGCCTGCGGAAGGTCTGCAAGTGATCGATGGATTGATCGGTCGCTTCGAGGCCCGATACCGCGACAGCAAGCAGCACATCTACAGCGCGCGCACCTTGCCCGAAAGCCTCTACTACATGACCCAGGCGGCGAGCGATCGGAAGGATGCGATCGACGTCGGCCCGACCTGGGGCCATGCCCAATACCTCAAGGGCTATGCGCTGATCGAACTGAAGCGAGTTCCCGAAGGACGCCGCGCGATCGAGCGCGCGATCGAGCTCTCGCCTGCCAATGCGCAATTCCGCTCGGAGCTCGGCCACACCTACCAGGTCGACAAGAACTGGCCGAAGGCGCTCGAGATCTTCACCGAGGCCGAGCGCCTCATCGAGTTTTCCAAGGACGACGAAAGGGTTCGCCACCAAACCCGCGCACTGCGCGGCCAGGGCTTCGCCCTCATCGAGATGGGCCGTCTCGACGAAGCCGAGAGCCGCTATCGCCGCTGCCTCGAACTCGATGCCGGCGACAGGCGGGCGCAGACGGAGTTGCGCCTCATCGACAGTCTTCGCGCGCGCGGTCGTACGACGCTTCCCGGACGCCCCACGCCGCTTTGAAGACAAAAAGCGGCGGCAAGCAGGCCGCCGCCTCGCGCGTTCAAAGCTTGAACGCCACCACGTCCTGCCGCTGCTCCCCCAGCCCCTCGATGCCCAGCGTCATCACGTCGCCCTTCTTCAAATAGAGCGGCGGCTTCATGCCGAGGCCGACGCCGGGCGGCGTGCCGGTGGTGATGACGTCGCCGGGCACAAGCGTCATGAACTGGCTCACGTAGCTCACGATCTTGGCGATGTTGAAGATCATGGTCTTCGTGTTGCCGGTCTGCATGCGCTTGCCGTTGAGGTCGAGCCACATCGCGAGCTTCTGCGGGTTGGGCACTTCGTCGCGCGTCACGAGCCAGGGGCCGATGGGGCCGAAGGTGTCGCAGCCCTTGCCCTTGTCCCAAGTGCCGCCGCGCTCGATCTGGAATTCGCGCTCGCTCACGTCGTTGATGACGCAGTAGCCGGCCACGTAGTCGAGCGCGCTCTTCTGCGAGACGTAGCGCGCCTGGGCGCCGATCACCACGCCGAGCTCCACCTCCCAGTCGCTCTTGACCGAGTTCTTGGGCAGCATGACCGGATCGTTCGGGCCCTGGATGCAGCTCGTGGCCTTCGTGAAGACCACTGGCTCGGCCGGGATCGGCAGGCCCGACTCGGCCGCGTGGTCGGCGTAGTTGAGGCCGATGGCGATGAACTTGCCGACATCGGCGACCGGGCTGCCGTAGCGCGGCTTGCCCTTGACCAGCGGCAGCTTGTCGGTCTTCAGCTTGCGCAGCTTGGCCAGCGCGGCATCGCCCAGCTGCTTGGGGCCGATGTCCTCGACCACCGCGCTCAGGTCGCGCAGCAGACCCTTGTCGTCGATGAGGCCGGGCTTCTCCTTGCCGGGGTTGCCATAGCGAACGAGTTTCATGTGTGCCTTTCTTGTTGCGAGTTCAGTAAGTGGAGCGGCCGCCGGACAGGTCGAACACGGCGCCGGTGGAGAAGGAGCAATCTTCGGTGCAAAGCCAGCTCACCATCGCGGCGATCTCCTCCACCGTGCCGAAGCGCCCCATCGGGATCTTCGAGAGCATGAAGGCGATGTGCTCGGGCGTCATCTGGTCGAAGATCGCGGTCTTCACCGCGGCCGGCGTCACGCAGTTGACGCGGATGCCGGTGTCGGCCAGCTCCTTGCCGAGCGACTTGGTGAGCGCGATCACGGCCGCCTTGCTGGCGCTGTAGGCGCTAGCGTTGGGATTGCCGTCCTTGCCAGCGACCGAGGCGATGTTGACGATGCGGCCATGACCCTGCTTGCGCATCTGCGGCACGACCTCGCGGCAGCAGAGAAAAACACCGTTGATGTTGACCTCCATCACCTCGCGCCATGCATCCACCGGATAGTCCCAGAGCCGGGTGTTGGGCCCGGTGATGCCGGCGCTGTTGACCAGCGCATCGATGCGCTTCGCCTGCGCCAGCGTGTCCGCCACGGCCTTCGCCACCGAGGGCTGCTGCGACACGTCGACCGCGAGCGCGAAGGCCTTGGCGCCGAGCGCCCAGGCCGCCTTGGTGACCGCTTCGCTGTCGCGGTCCCACAAGGTCACGCTGCCGCCGGAGGCGATGAGCCGCTGCGCGATGCCGTAGCCCAGGCCCGTCGCGCCGCCGGTGACGACCGCGTGCCGGCCGGCGAAATCGAGCTGGTTCATATGGTGATACCGCCGTCGGCCGCGTAGGCCTGGCCGGTGACGAACTGCGATTCGTCGCTGGCGAGGAACACGACCAGCGGCGCGATCTCTTCTGCCTGCGCAAGCCGGCCCATCGGCTGGCGCGCGATGAAAGCCTTGCGCGCTTCGACCGGGTCGGCATTGGCGTTGATGCGCTCGCCCAGCGAGGGCGTGTCCACCGTGCCGGGGCACACCGCATTGCAGCGGATGCCCTGCCCCACGTAGTCGGCCGCGACACTCTTGGTGAGCCCCAGCACCGCGGCCTTGGTGGTGCCGTAGACGCAGCGGTTCGGCAGGCCCTTGATGCTCGAACACACGCTGGCCATGTTGATGATGCTGCCGCGGCCCGCGGCCAGCATGCCGGGCAGCACGGCCTGGATCAGCCAGAACTGGGCCCGCACGTTGAGCCGGAAGGCGAAGTCGAGGTCGTCGTCGGTGGCCTGCAGCGCGGCGCCGTTGTGCACCACGCCAGCGCAGTTGAACAGGATGTCGAGCGTGGGCAGGGTCTTGGTGAAGGCGTCGATCGCGGCCTTGTCGAGCACGTCGAGCTTGGCGGCCTGGATGTTGGCGACGCCTGCGTAGCGCGCGAGCAGCTTCTCGTTGACGTCGGTGGCCCAGACCTGCGCGCCCTCGGCGGCGAGTGCGAGTGCGCTGGCATGGCCGATGCCCTGCCCGGCCGCGGTCACGAGCGCGGTCTTGCCCTTGAGTCTCATGGGATGTCCTCGTTGGAATCTGGGTCGAAAAAGGGACGCGATGCAGGCGTTCAGGGTTTGGCCCGATGGCTGCATCTCGGGGAGAATCGTATTCTGAATTGGCCTTACCACTTGTCCAATTCAGGACAACCCTTAAACCCATTGACCCACGTGCCCCTGCAGACCGTCGAACCCAGACGCCTTTACCGCCAGATCGCCGACCAGCTGCGCGCGCTGATCGCCAAGGGCGAGTTCGCGGCCGGCGCGCGCCTGCCGGCCGAACGCGACCTGGCCAAGCAGCTGGGCGTGAGCCGGCCCTCGGTGCGCGAGGCGCTGATCGCGCTCGAGGTCGAGGGCTGGGTCGAGGTGCGCACCGGCTCGGGCGTCTACGTGCTCGACCGCTCGCACCGCGCCGCGGCGCCCGTGGCCGCCACCGAATGGGGCCCGCTCGAATTGATCCGCGCCCGCCGCGTGGTCGAGGGCGAGACCGCGGCGATCGCGGCGGGGCTCGCCAAGCGCAAGGATATCGATGCGATGACGCGCGCCATCGAACGCATGCGCGAGCTGGCCGACCGCAACCTGATGCCGCTCGATGGCGACCGCGCCTTCCACCTTGCGATCGTCGAATGCTGCGGCAACGTGGTGCTTTCCGAAACGGTGCAGGCCTTCTGGGATTCGCGCAAGGGGCCCATCTTCACGCGGCTGGGCGGCTACTTCGAGACCGTGAATTCGTGGCGCAGCGCCATCGCCGAGCACGAGGCGATCCGCGACGCGATCGCCGCGCGCGACGCCGACGCGGCGCGCCGCGCGATGCACGCGCACATGGACAAATCGCACCAGCGATTCAGCGCGAGCTGGCGCCGCGCGAATGCCGCTTGATACTTCAAGGACACACACGATGAACCCCTTTATCCGCCTCCACCCCGCCGACGATGTCGTCATTGCGCGCGGCCAGCTGCTCGGCGGCACGCCGGTCGAAGGCGTCGCCGCGCGCGGCCTGATCCCGCCCGGCCACAAGATCGCCATTCGCGCCATCGCCCAGGGCGAGCCGGTGCGCCGCTACAACCAGATCATCGGCTTCGCGAGCAAGCCGATCGCGCCCGGCGAGCACGTGCACACGCACAACCTCGACATGGGCCCCGACAAGGGCCACTTCGACCGCGACTACGCCTACGGCGCCGACGTGAAGCCGCCGCCCGCGCGGCGCGAAGCCACCTTCATGGGCATCAAGCGCGCCGACGGCCGCGTGGCCACGCGCAACTACATCGGCGTGCTGACCAGCGTGAACTGCTCGGCCACCGCGGCGCGCGCCATTGCCGACCACTTCTCGCGCAAGACCAATCCGGCCGCACTCGCGGACTACCCCAACGTCGACGGCGTGGTCGCGCTCACGCACGGCACCGGCTGCGGCATGGACACCGGCGGGATGGGCATGCAGATCCTCGAACGCACGCTCACCGGCTACGCCACGCACGCCAACTTCGCCGCCGTGCTGGTGGTCGGCCTGGGCTGCGAGGCCAACCAGATCAACGCCTGGCTCGCGACCGGCAACCTCGCCGAGGGCGAGAACTTCCGCGTCTTCAACATCCAGGACACGGGCGGCACGCGCAAGACGGTGGAAAAAGGCGTGGCGCTCATCAACGAAATGCTGCCGCGCGCCAACGCGGTGAAGCGCGAGCCCTGCAGCGCGGCGCACATCACCATCGGCCTGCAGTGCGGCGGCTCGGACGGCTATTCGGGCATCAGCGCCAATCCGGCGCTGGGCGCCGCGGTCGACCTGCTGGTGGCGCACGGCGGCACCGCCATCCTGTCGGAAACGCCCGAGGTCTATGGCGCCGAGCACCTGCTCACGCGCCGCGCGGTAAAGCGCGAAGTGGGCGAGAAGCTGGTCGAGCGCATCCACTGGTGGGAGCACTACACCGAGATCAACGAGGGCGAGATGAACAACAACCCCTCGCCCGGCAACAAGGCCGGCGGGCTCACCACCATCCTCGAGAAATCGCTGGGCGCGGTGGCCAAGGGCGGCACCAGCAACCTCGAGGCGGTGTACGAATACGCCGAGCCGGTGACGGCGCACGGCTTCGTCTACATGGACACGCCGGGCTACGACCCGGTGAGCGCGACCGGCCAGGTCGCGGGCGGCGCCAACATGATCTGCTTCACCACCGGCCGCGGCTCGGCCTACGGCTGCGCGCCCTCGCCCTCGCTCAAGCTCGCGACCAACTCGGCGCTGTGGCAGCGGCAGGAAGAGGACATGGACATCAACTGCGGCGAGATCGTCGAAGGCACGGTGTCGATCCAGGAGATGGGGCAGCGCATCTTCGAGCTGGTGCTGGCCACGGCCTCGGGCGAGCAGAGCAAGAGCGAGAAGCACGGCTACGGGCAGAACGAATTCGTGCCGTGGCAAGTCGGCGCGGTGATGTAGCCGGATTGGAAATTTTCATGCCCAAAACACTTCAAGCATCCACCCTCCGCGCCCAAGTCGCCGCCATCATCGCCGGCACCGGCAGCACGCCCGCCGAAGCCGAACAGGTCGCCGCCAACCTCGTGCTCGCCAACCTCAGCGGCCACGATTCGCATGGCGTGGGCATGGTCCCGCGCTATGTCGACGCCGCAGCCGAAGGCGGCCTCAAACCCAACGCCAGCGTCAAGATCAACCTCGACACCGGCCCCATGCTCGCTCTCGACGGCCAGCGCGGCTACGGCCAGATCGTCGGCGTGCAGGCGATGGAACTCGCCATCGCGCGCGCCAAGCAGCACGGCAGCTGCATCCTCTCGCTCGCCAACGCGCACCACCTGGGCCGCATCGGCCACTTCGCCGAGATGGCGACCGCGCAGGGCCTGGTGGCGATGCACTTCGTCAACGTGCTCTCGCGCCCCGTGGTCGCGCCCTGGGGCGGCGGCGACGGGCGCTTCGGCACCAACCCGTGCTGCATCGGCATACCGATCAAGGGCGCAGAGCCCTTCATCCTCGACTACGCGACCAGCCGAGTGGCGCAGGGCAAGATGCGCGTGGCCCACAACAAGGGCGAGCGCGTGCCGCCCGGCTACCTGATCGACGAGCACGGCGCGCCCACCGACGACCCCGGCGTGGTCGTCGTGCCCCAGAGCAACGGCCTCTTCGGCGCGCTGATGACCTTCGGCGAACACAAGGGCTACGGCATGGCGGTGGCCTGCGAGCTGCTCGGCGGCGCGCTGACCGGCGGCGGCACCTGGCACCGCCCCGCCGACACCGCACGCACGGTGCTCAACGGCATGCTGGCGATCGTGATCGACCCGGCCAAGCTCGGCACGCAGGCCAGCTTCGAAGAGGAGGCGAGCGCTTTCATCGCCTGGCTGCGCCAGAGCCCGGCAGGCCAGGGTTTCGACGCGGTGCAGATCGCGGGCGAGCCCGAACGCAAGGCGCGTGCGGCGCGCGAGCGCGAGGGCATCTGGCTCGACGACGCGACCTGGGGCGAGATCGTCGCGGCCGGGGCGAAGGTGGGCGTGAGCCTCGGCTGAGGCAGCCGAAAGTCCGGCTCGCCGCCCAATCCTTCAGGCGCGACGCGCCTTCAGCGCAGCTTGTCGTTGGCCCTGATCTCGGCGCTCAGCTTGCTGGCGACATCCGAACCCGCACGGTTCGCCGCGAGGCTGAAGTTGCTCTTGAATTCGCTGAACTCCGCGTTGCCCGATCCGGCAGCACGCACGCTGGCAACTTCCTGGCCGGACGCATCCGTGACCTTGCACGCGATCTCGCTGGTAAAGCGCGTCGGCGGCCAGGTGAACGGAGACGGCGATCCGGAGGTGGTCTTGATCTCGGGCGTGAAGACCAGCGCCACGCCCGAGTCGCGCATCGCGTTGGCGTCGGCCGCCGAACGGATCACGACCACGTCCGCGTACACCGAGCGAAGCGCTTCGCGGATCGCCTTCTCCAGATCGCGATACGGGTAGTAGCTGACGCGGTCGCCGCCGCCGCCTTCTGTGGTCACTTCCTTGGCGCGGTCCGCATCGGTCATTGCATAGGCGACCTTCTTCTGGACCAACTGGGACTCGACGCGTTCCGGCGTCTTCTCGGCGCTGACCACGATGGGGTGGGCACAACCGGCGAGAACGGCAACGACCGCGGTCGCGGCACAAAGACGAACAAAACTGCGGATGGACATGGGATCTTTCTTTTTCACTTGCTGATGGCGGCGATGAACGCCGGGTCTGTGTACACCTCGCGCAGCAGCGCGCGCACGAGGTTCGGGTATTCGGCCTGCCCCTTCGGGATCGCCACCGCGCCGGCGAAGCTCGACTCGAAGCTCGTCTGCGCCGAATACACCTTGCGCAGCCTTTGCTTGCCGTCGCGGGCGACCGTCAGCTCGACGTCCATCAGCCCGGTGCCGGTCGATATGTTGGCCACCGCGATTTCGTTCTTCTGAATGACCGTGTCGATGCGCGTACGGGCGGTGGCGTCGTACAACGAGATTTCCTTCAGGTCGCCAACCAGCGCGTCTTCCAGGTACTTGGCGAAAGTGCCGCTGCCCGACCGAAAACCCGCGCCGCGCAGCGACAGGTTGTTGACGGCGTTGTTCGCGTCCGTGGGCTGCACGGTCGCCACGGCGACGCGCTCCGCCGGGACGCGCTTCAGGCGGTCGAGCGCTTCGTAGTCGCTGGAGTAAGGGGGTGCGATCAGTTGCGCGCAGCCGGTGGCTAGAAGCGCAGCCGTGCACATCGAGATCAGTCTCAGGCGTGATGCCATCTCTCGCTCTTTCTTCTGGTTGTTTGAGGAGCGGGAAATGTAACTTGCTGTACAGCAAAGGCCGCCGCGCCCTGAAACTGCCCCCGGGTTTCGCAACCGTTCGTGAAATTTCTCTCTCAGGCGCCTCATGAACCGAGCGTCGGTCCCCTTCCCCCGAACGCGGGATGCCAAACGCGAAGGCGGCATTTCCGCCGCGGGGCTTCTTTTCTAGATTGCATGCACGCGCGTTTCATTCAGCGCGTGCCGATCGAAGGAAGGAAGCACCATGCAGTTCCAAAAAAATCGCCTTGCCACCGCTGCGCTCCTCGCCGCCTGCGCATGGATCGCCACCGGCTGCGACATGACGCCCGGCGTGATCTATGTTGCCAACGGCGCCGACTTCAACGTGATGAGCCTGACCGATGCGCAGGACGTCTGCGACACCCCCGGCCGCGTGGCCTACCTGAGCTGGTGGGACTCGGCGACGCTGAAGGGCTGCTGGGTCCGCGAACGCGGTGAGATCGTCGCGCGCTTTCCGGGGATGGCGGAGCGGCGGATTCCTGTGGGGGACTTTCAGCGCACCGAGCTGGCGGGGTACAGGAATTTGACGCTGGACTGAGCGCCCGGCCATACATCCTTTAGTGGATGGCGCCCGCGGGCGCGCGGGTCATCATGCGGCCTGCGACCACTCTCGGAGCCGGCAGCATGGGTTTCATCGTTCTTCCCCCCGGCAGGTGGCAGGTGATCTGCGCGAGCAGCGCGGTCTTCGAGGTCGACAACGCGGCCAGCACCGCGGACAAGCAGCTCGACTTCGGCGAAGAAACCAGGCCGCCGCTGGTCATCGACCTCGTCTCGGGCGCAATGCGCCAGCTGAAGGACGGCGAATCGTGGAACGCGGCGACCGACATCGCGGGCGCGCCGGTCTCGACCCCGCTCCCCGCCATCACCGTTGAAGCGGCGCGCGCCAGGTCGGCCACCGCACCGGCCACGCGCGCACGCGAACGGTCGATGCGCCTCGCGCCCATGGTCGACGACGCGATGAAGCTGCTTCGCCATGCGGCATCGACCAAGAGCCCCGACATCGACGACGACCTGCGCAACGCCATCATCTCGACCCACGACCTCGTCGGGCGCCACGCGGCAACGCTCGAGGACGAGCAGAAGTTCTTCAAGGCCTACCAGGAGCTGACCCGCAAGCTCGCGCCCGTGACCGCCGAAACGCTGCAGGCATCGATGCAGCGGCTGCCCCCGCTGTCGTCGCTGTTGCAGTTGCGCGGCAACTTCATGACCCGGATGTCGGGCATGACCTGGGGCCGCTTCATCCACGCGGTGCTTTTCGTCGTCGTGCTCATCATGGCCGCCCTGGCGCTGGGCCACCAGACCATCGGCAGCGCCGCGCTGGCACGCCACAAGGCGCTGAGCGACGACATCACCAAGCTGGCCGACGACAGGGTGAAGCTGCAGGCCGCGATGTTCGACAAGCAGGCGCTGGCGGACAGGGACCGGTCGGAGCCCGGGTCGCCTGCGGCGCGTGCCATTGCGAACGCGGTGCGGCAGGCCGGGGACGAACTGGTGGTGAAGAGCGAGCAGAAGAAGCAGCTCGAATCCGAAAGAGACGGCATCCCGCCGACACTGGGCCGCTGGGAGCAGCGGCCGTGCAACACGTGGCTGCTGAAGGCGTGGCTGTGCCTGGACAGCGGCAATGGCAACGGCGGCAACGTCCGCAACGGCAATGGCAACGGCACGACATCCGCCGCCGAAGTGCTCGACAGCGCCAGGACCACGCTGGACCGACTCAACCGCATCGTGCTGCCCCTGCTCTTCGGGCTGCTCGGCTCCTACTCTTACCTGCTGCGCAACATCAGCCTGGAGATTCGAGCCCAACAGTTTGCGCCGCACTCGTCACTGCACCACATCGCGCGGCTCTCGCTCGGCGCACTGGCCGGCATCGCATCGACCTGGCTGCTGACGCCGCAGCAGGTGGGGCTGTCGAGCAGTCTGCCGATATGGACGCTGGCGTTTGTGGCGGGGTACGGGACGGAGCTGGTGTTTGCGTTTATGGATCGGATTGTTTTGGCGTTCAAGGCTTAAGCAGCTTGCAGCTGCCAGCAGGTGTTGGTCCCACAAGAAGTCGGGCAGCATGCCCACCCACCTCCTTGGGCGAGTCAGGCGCCATGGGCTCCCCTCTCTCCAATGCGTGCGCCTGTGGCAGCCATCACTTATCTCGTTGAGGACAATGCGATCATCAGGGAAAACTTGATTCCTACGCTGCACGATCTTTCCAACTGCAGGGTCGTAGGGTTTGCCGAAGGCGAGCATGACGCGAGCGAGTGGCTCGACGGCCACAACGGCTCCTGGGACTTGGCGGTGGTCGACCTCTTTCTCAAGGATGGGTCAGGGCTCGGTGTTCTGAAAGGGTGCGACCACCGACAGCCGCACCAACGAGTGGTCATCCTCACGAACTACTGCACGGTCGACATCCGTGCGCGATGCATGGCTCTGGGTGCGGATGCCGTCTTCGACAAATCTACGGAACTGGACGGGTTTTTCGACTTCTGCAATGCGCCAAAAGATACCCCCATGTGACGCGCCTGGACTGCGCGAGCTGGAACTTCTCCGTGCTTTACCGCACGGACTCATCGCGCTTGAAGTCGTAGAAGAGAAGAACGAGAGTTCGGCGTTCGTCGAGATGAAGTACGTTAGAAGCTCACGAGGCGTTCCATGATGCAAAGATTCTTGATCAACAACCGGGATGAGCTGATCTCACGCTGCAAGACAAAGGTTGCGCAGAGACCCAGACGAGCCGCAACTGAACAACAGCTTGCAAATGGCGTTCCATTGTTTCTGGACCAACTGACAAGAACGCTTGCAGCGGAAAAGGCTGACGAAGCTGAGGAAGGCATCAGAATCTCGGGGGCCTCGGGCGGGGATTCGCTGGCATTGTCTGAGCTGGGCCTGAGCGCCGCTGCGCATGGAAGAGAACTGCTGAAGCTTGGCTATTCAGTCGACCAGGTCGTTCACGACTACGGCGACGTCTGCCAGGCAATCACTGATTTGGCATTTGAGAGAGACGCGCCATTCGCCATCGGGGAGTTCCGCACCCTGAATCGGTGTCTGGACAATGCCATCGCCGACGCTGTCACAGAGTTCAGTCTTCAACGCGACACACAGATCGCCCGGCAGCAAGACGTCGATGCGCACGAGCGTCTCGGCTTCCTGGTTCATGAATTGCGTAACTCCTTGGGTACGGCAATTCTTGCGGTCCGAGCCCTTGAGTTGGGCAACATGACAGTGAGCGGCGCTACTGGAGCCGTCCTGAAACGCAGCCTTTCATCGCTTGGAAATCTGATCAGTCGGTCGCTCGCCGAGGTACGCAGTAGCTCACCGGAGCAACGCCAGACATTCTCCGTAGCCTCGTTGATAACGGACGCCGAAAACGCGGCCCAACTAGTTGCAAGCGCCGCAGGTTGCACCTTTGAGGTCGCACCAGTAGACCCTCTTCTGCGCGTTAGCGCGAACCGCGAACTCTTGCTCGCTGCGTTGACCAACCTCGTGCAGAATGCGTTCAAATTCACTCGCTCTCAAACAGAGGTCATGTTGACGGCCCGCGGAGTGGGAGAGCACGTCCTCATCGAAGTCGAGGACCACTGCGGCGGGCTGTCGCCCGAAAGTGCCGCCAAGATGTTCATCCCCTTTAATCAAGGCAGTGATGACAAATCAGGCCTGGGTCTCGGTCTTTGCATCGCCCGGCAGAGCGTTGAGGCCGACTCCGGCACGTTGACTGTTCGAGACGTGCCTGGCACCGGATGCGTTTTCAGCATTCGCCTTCCGCGCTGCCCGCTAAAACCGGAATGAGCTCCGGGCGGCACGGTATCTCGTCGATGCTCCGGAAGGTGCCGTACTGATCGCATGCGCTGAGCTAGAGGCGACCATTGCCTTGAGTTTGGTATCGAACAGACCAACTGATGTTTCAGCGATAGCCTGACGTTGTGCCCATCGGGCATATCGAGCAACCTCATGGCCCTTTCGCTATTTGCCGCTGAATCCCTCGTCCGCGATTGCTGCCACCATGGCCCGGGCTAGGGGGGAGGACGCGTTCTCTCGAGGCGAACGCCGTCTGAATCTCCCCGAGTACATCGGGCTGGTGGCTTCGTGCCAGGCCGCTTTCGATGCTGTCATGGCTAAGCTGCCTCCGCGAAGCCAGATCGACCTCTGGAACGCTCTTCAGCCGCAGACCATCATCACATCCAGCGGAAAACGAATGCTTTGGGTTCTGCGTCGCGGCGTCCTGGATGACCTCGCACCCCGGGTCGAGAGCATGCTGACCCGCACCTGGCAGCCCGAGCCCACGGAGAACGACCAACTTGTCTTTCGCGCAGTGCTAGAGGCGCTCGCGACCGGCCGGGAGCGATTGAGTGAAATCACCGAGTTCTGCAACGAGATTCACCCCTGGCCTTCCGTACTGGGGGTGGCCGGCTACTTGACGGGAAACCTGGCGGCCGCGGTCAAAGTGGCCATGTGGGATGTCGTGGGCGACCGTCAGCCGCGGCGTTTGCGATTGCCCAGCTGGGTGCTGGTGGGAACGCTGCTCGACGCCCTTGGCGCCGCTTCGAGGCGGGCTCGTGCAACCCTCGCGGCACTCACTGCAGCACTGGGCACCGTCCTCGGCCCGGAGAAAGTGCAGCTGACGGGTGAACACGCGCGCCTGCTGGTCGAGCTATACCGTGCCACGAACGGCGGCCGTTGGCACTCGGCCTCGGAATCGGCTCTTCGAGACGGCATGGAGTACGCCCAGCAGGGCACGGCCTTTGGTAACACGCTTGGGGACGAGTTCCAGAGTCTCTTGAAGGGGCTGACGGGGCTGCAGCTGATTCGGATAGGCCTGGAGCAGGAAATACGCTGGACCTCCCTCACCTTGATTCACCTCGCACCTGGCGAAGCCGCGGGGGAGCTGACCGCGTTCGCTTTCAAAGCGTAGTCGCCTTCGGAGGCGCGCGGCCGATGAGCGAAGACATGTTCCTTCGACCGGGCTTGATCAACGCCGCTGCGAGCACCAAAGGTCTTCAACCAACAACCGGTTCAGCAGATTCCTTGACCGAAGACGGTTTCGGGTACGCGATCCCGCCCGAGATGTGGCGGGGAGGCGTTTCTTCGGCGGCTACCAGGTCATTAGGGCCGTGTTCGCCTCGGCAACCCCGGCTTCGAACCTGCGCCGCCGCGCACTCTCCGCACTCAGCGCGGTATGCAGTAGATCGAGGTCTATCGCGCAGCCTAGAACGGCCCCCTGGATCTGGCGTGCGACCTTGGTCCGGGCAGATAAGGGTTCATCGTATGGCTCCCCGACGCTCGATCGCAGCTTTGCAATCACTGCCATCAGCAGGCGGTTCCAATCCCTAAGCACAGTGACGTCCGGGTCGGCCTCGACGCCGGCCGGGACCGAATGCGACACGTGGGTAGTCTTGTCGATCATGGTGAGTCCCGTTCGGGTTGCTTTTTCTGATGGGCCGGAATACGGGCAAAGGGTGCCTCTTGTACGGACCGCTTCAGTGCGACGTCGTTGGCCGGACGTCAGGCCATTCAACTTCCATTCCCATGACCGCTCGCGCATACAGGTAGTTGTCGCGCGCGCGCTCGGAGAGTGAGTCCATATCGACATGACCGACCGCGTCGCACGGAAAGACATAGGCGCGACGAGTGGAAATGAGAGAGCGGAAGAGCAACTCATAGCCAGTGGATGCGGGAGAAGCAATCACGACGGACTCCTTTGCGCGCGCCGGTGGTCCTGGGGGGTGAACAGAGTAAGGATTTGGATTCTCCACAACCAAGGTAGCGATTGATTGGTAGGAATACTCCTACATCCAATCGAACCTTACAAGACGTGCTTTCTTCTACGTTTGCCCAAGAAGTAGGCAGTCGAAGGCCAAAAGGATTTGGGAATGGCGGCGACCGCCGACACTGCACGCCCCAACAAAGTGCTACCACTTGGTGTCGCTGCTACCTGCGGCGCCTAGGCTCCTCATGACCTCATCTGCAGTCGACGACGCTCGACAGATATTCCTGGCGGCAACACCCGTCATCCGCATCAGCAGCCTTGGCGACAGACGCTGGAAGCGCGACGTCTCCAAGGGCCCGCAAGCCGGCGGACCCTTCCTCCGAGCCCGGTACGAAATTCTCGACGAAGCGGCATGGGAGGCGTTGAGGCCCTATCTCTACCTGGTGGCTGGCGACGACCAAGTCATCCTGTACGTGGGCATCTCTCGCAATCGGCTGCAGGACAGGTGGCATCTGTTCACTGGCTACGATGCAAAAACGGGCACTCTCTTGGTGGGAAAGCAGCTTTTTCATCGTGAGTGCTGGCTTCACTTCGAGAGCGAAAATGAAACCAACGCTGAGCGCACGTACGAGGTGCGGTGTATCGACGGAAAAGGCTTGGCGCAGGTCCTTCATCGCCTTGGGTTGCCTCTGTCGGACATCGGCGTGTTCGGTCGCAGTGATGCATCCGTCATCTCGGGCATAGAGCGGTGGATGTCACGAAGCTTTGAACTGGCGCCGTGGAATCGGAGCACGGCGCATTCCTGACATCAAGAAGGCACCTCGGAACGCGCTGAGTGCGTTAACGAACGGACGGCAGACGCTGGCGCACCTAGAACGTCCCGGATGCCACACTTTATTAGGGAAGATCGGCCATGTCGCAGTTCGTCGTCATAGTGCGCAATCGCGTGAAGCCCGGCCATGAGCAAGAGTACGTCGCCCTGGTAACGCCAGTCCTCGATGCAATGCGCCACGAGAAAACCTTCATCAATACCATGCTGCACCAGGATCCAGCAGACCCTTGCGAGTTCACGCTATACGAGACCTGGATCGACAGGGAAGACTTCCTTCGGATCCAGATGGGTCGGGCATACCGCAAAGCGTACGAGTCGCGCCTTCCGGAGATACTCGAGCGTCCGCGAGAGATGCATTACTGGAGTCCCATTCGCTGCGACTATGTTTTCGCAACGCCCGGATTGGCAGTTTTGTCGCAGCCCTGAGAGTGACTGGGGAGGCATGGTCGCCTGGCATCTCGCCGCCAGAAACCCGGACCAGTTGATTGGCGTTGCCATTCTCAACGCACCGCACCCGGCGACCTTCACCTCATTCGCACTCACTCATCCTATACAGCTTGCAAGAAGCGCCTACGTGGCCCTGTTCCAAGTTCCATGGCTGTCCGAAATCTTGCTGAGTGCCTACGAGTACGCGGCGCTGAGCTTGGCGCTCACGCGCACGAGCCGACCTGGCACGTTCAGCGATGCCATGCTCGCCCACTACCGAAGCGCCTGGTCAGAGGAAGGTGCTCTGACCACGATGCTCAACTGGTACCGTGCTATGCCGCTCGCCAAGCCTCAAACCTGCCGTATTCAAACCCCCGCCAGGGTAATTTGGGGTGATGGTGATAGCGCCTTGGAACATGGATTTGCAGAGGCCGGTATTGCCTACTGTGAACGCGGCGATGTGGTTCACATCCCAGGCGCTACGCACTGGGTTCACCACGAGGAGCCGGAGCTCGTGAACTCTCTGTTGACGGAATTCCTGGAGCCGATGCGCGCGAGCGCGTAGCAGTCACGCGAGCAGCGGCTGCCCAGCCTCAGCGGAAGAGCGCGTAGGCGTCAAATCAGTGAGCCCAGCGACACCTGGACTTCGGGTATCCATCATTTCCGCCTCCTCCAAGGCGGGGAAGATACGGCCCGAGTACCTTGCTGCAGTGCCCTTCGACAAAAGCTTCTGTCAGTTTGTTCTTCGGGACAGCTCGTTCAGGAACAGACGACTCGGCGGCTGACCCAAGGCTCGAAGGCCATCCTTATCAAGGCGTGGTCGTCTCGTATCACAGCGTTCCGCTGGTGACAGCTGCCGGCGAGCTGTGGGGCACGCTGAGCCATTTCGACATGGCGTCCCTGCCGCTGTCTGATGACGAGTTCGAGCTTCTGCAGAGTGCAGCCAGGCTGCTGCCAAGTTTCCTTGTCGAAGGTTGAATCAGCGGCGGTCTTTCCAATCTCTTCATCGGACGTTCGCCGAGATTCAATCTCGGCGCCGACACAGCGAATCGCTCAAGCGCCCTTGTCCAGCCGCGCATGGATGTTCCGCACCGTCCATCAGCTTCTTCACGCGCGACCTCGACCGGCGCTCATGCAGTGCCCCTGCATTTGGGAAACGCAGCGCATCCCCAGAAAGATTCGCCCACATGCGCGCCCTTCCTCGCGGTCCTTCGCACCATGTGCCCCGCGCATCGTGGGCATACAGGCGTTGCCGATGCGCTGCTGGTGTCCGTCGCTTCAGGCTGGGGCTTTGCTTCAGCACTCCATGAGCGCTCGTCGAGCCCTGCTCCACGCGCCGATCGGATCAACTCGAAGAGCACATCGCCACCCAAATCAACTTGGCATTGCGTCCCTTGGCGAACTCGCGCGCCTCGTCCGTGAATCGCCCCGACGTCACGACGAACCCACCACCCGCGGCGCTGCCCGATGTGACCTGCGGCCTGGTCACTATCTCGGCCGCGATTCGAACAGCCCATGCATGCGCAAGGAAGTAGCTCACCGGTGCCAGCGAAACGCTTAACCGCAGCGCGGCGTTGCATCTTGCACTTGTAGCACTAAACTATTCGCCCTTTCAACCCACAAGGAGACGCGCCATGGGTACCCCCACCGAGATTGCGAAGCAAGGCTACGCAGCGTTCGCCAGCCGCGATATTCCTGCGCTCCTCGCGCTCCTTGCAGATGACGTGGAATGGCGATTCTTGGGCAGTCCGGAAACCGGTACGCCCTATGGCGGAACCTGCAAGGGCAAGCAGCAGGTGGCCGAATTCTTCGGAAAGCTCGCGCAGGCCGATGAGATTCAGGAGTTCGAGCCTCGCGAGTTCCTCGAAGGGCCCAACCACGTGACGGTCCTCGGCCGCGTAAAGAGCAGGGCGCTCCCGGATGGCAAGATGCACGAGTCCGAATGGGTGCAGGTCTTTACGTGGAAAGACGACACCAAGATCAGCCGCTGGATTGGGACGGGGGACACGGCCGCCAGACTCAACTCGAAGTAGCCGGGCATCGACAAAAATTGTTACCGCAGTTGTTACTTTCGACCGACGCGGTTACAACCCTGGCTTTGCCTGTGTTCATACCGCTTTGAGGTCGCTTTGCTTCCGACTGATTCGATCTACCGCTTCGACAATATCGAATTGCGCCCTTCCACCCGGCAACTGCTGGTAGGGGGCCAGCCCGCCAACCTGGGGAGCCGCGCCTTCGATGTGCTTTCGGCCTTGATCGCGCACCGCGAGCGGATGCTGACCAAGAACGAGCTGCTCGAGATGGTGTGGCCGAACCTGGTGGTGGAGGAAAACAACCTCCAGGTGCATGTGAGCGCGCTGCGCAAGCTGCTGGGGCCCAAAGCCATCGTCACGATTCCGGGCCGCGGCTATCGCTTCGCCGCCGCGCTGGACGCCCTGCCCGCTTTGGCCGCGGTCGCCGCGGTTGCCGCGAGCGCCGGGGCGCCCGCATCGAGTCCCAGGGGCGCTCCCATGGCATCTGCCGCCAGGGCCCTGCGCTCGGACACCGGCAACCTGCCTGCCCTGCTGCCCCCCTTGCTGGGCCGGGATGCCGAGCTGGCGATGCTGCGCGAGCTGGTGCTGCAGCAGCATCGGCTGCTCAGCCTGCTGGGGCCGGGCGGCATCGGCAAGACCAGCCTGGCCCGCGCCGCCGCCCGCCAGGTGGCGCACGACTTCCGGGACGGCGCCTGGATGGTGGAGCTGGCCTCCATCTCGGACCCGGCCGCGCTGCCCGGCGCGGTGGCGCTCGCCTTGAGCATCAACCTGCCCGGCCGGGCCGACGCGAGCGTCGAGCTGGCCGAACGTCTGCGCGGCCACGAACTGCTGGTGCTGGACAACTGCGAGCACCTGATCGAGCCCGTGGCTGCGCTCGTGGGCTACTTGCTCGAAGCCGTGCCCAAGCTGCATGTCCTGGTCACGAGCCAGGAGCCCTTGAAGCTGGCCACCGAGCGGCCGGTCCGGCTCGGCGCCCTGGCAGTGCCGGACCATGCCGTCCTGGCCGACGCGGCGACGCATGGCGCGGTGGCCCTGTTCGTGGCTCGCGTCGGCGCCATGCAGCCGGGCTTCCGGCTCGACGAAGGCAATCTGGACGCGGTGGTGGACATTTGCCGCGAGCTCGACGGCCTGCCGCTGGCGCTGGAACTCGCCGCCGCGCGCGTGCCGCTCCTGGGCGTGCAGGGCGTGCGGCAGCACCTGGCCCAGCGCCTGCATGTGCTGAAGAGCGGCGTGCGCGATGCGCCTTCGCGCCATCGCACCCTGCGCACCACGCTCGATTGGAGCCATGCGCTGCTGAGCCCGGATGAGCAGAAGGTGTTCCGCCGGCTCGGCGTGTTCGTCGGCGGCTTCGGCCTCGAACTGGCGCAGCAGGTGGCGTCCGACGAGAGCATCGATATCTGGGCCGTGCTGGACCATCTCGGCAACCTGGTCGACAAGTCGATCGTCGTGGTCGATGCCGGCCCGGTGCCGCGCTACCGCCTGCTGGAGACGGCCCGCGTCTACGCCCGCGAGCAGCTCGAGGCGGCCTCCGAATGGGACAGCCTGCGACAATGGCATGCGCGCTGCATGCAGTCGGCGCTCGACCGGCGCGTGCGTGCCGGCCACCTGGGCGCCGAGACGGTGGACCAGTGGGTGCTGGCCTGCAGCCCCGAGATCGACAACCTGCGCAGCGCGATCGAATGGGCCTGCGGCCCCGGCGGCGATGCCGCGCTGGCGCTCGACCTGGTGAACATCGCCGCGGTGCTGATGTACCAGGCAGGCCGCTACCCCGAATGCCTGCGCTGGATGCTGATGGCCGAGCCCCTGATCGACGAGGCCACGCCGGCGCAGGTGGTGGCCGAGTTCAGCCTCGGCCTGGCGCTGGTCGGGCTGCACGGCGGCATCAGCGCGCAGCGGCGGATGCAACTGCTCGACCGGGCCTGCGACATCTTCGAGCGGCAGCCGCCGCACGGCCTGCTGGCCCTCACCCTGTGCTCGAACGCCTACGTGGCGGCCGTGAGCGGCGATTTCGACAGCGCCGAGCGCAGGCTGGCGCAATGCCGCGAGCTGGTCGAGCAACCCGGCCTGCGCCCCTTCAAGGGCACCTGGCTGTACTGCACGGGCATGGTGCGGCGCTACCAGGACCAGCCCGTCCAGGCGCTGTCTGCCTTCTCCCAGGCGCTGCCGCTGGTGCGGTCGGAGGGCAACGCGCGCACGCTGTTCCATGTGCTCAACAACCTGGCTGCCATGCATCACGAACTGGGGCATGTCGACGAGGCGGTGGCCCAGTTCCGCGGGCTCATCGACCATTTGCAGCGCTCGCCGCTGGCCGATGCGCAGATGATGGCCTTCGCGCTGAACTGGTACGCGCATGCGCTGACCGGTCAGGGCGCGCTCGAGGAGGCCCAGGCCCAGGTGCTTCGAAGCCTGCCGCATTGCCGCCGTTCGGTCGGGCTGCGCCACTTCGCGGGCATGCTGGCGCTGCTGGCGGCGCGCCAGGGCCGGCTGCGCGAGGCCGCGTTGCTGATCGGCTGCGACGACGCCGCGCGCCAGCGGCGCGGCGAGCGGCGCTCGCCCAGCGACGACCGCGCGATGGCGGCCGCCCTGGCGCTCATCGGTGCCTCGCATCCGGCGGCCAGCATCGAGGCCTGGCGCCTCGAAGGGGCCGGGCTCGACGAGGACGCCATCATGGCGCTGGTGTCCGAGCGGCACCTTCTCAACGCTGCCTCGGGTCCGCACGTTCGAGCTGCGTGATCAGGTAGGGGAAGACGTCCCGCGCCGCATCGCGCCCGATGAACAGGTCCATGTGGGCGTAGCCGTCGAAGATGTGGCGCGTGTAGAGCGCCGGGTCGTTGAAGGCCGACAGCCAGCTCTGCGTGCGGATGCAGGTTTCCGGGAAGAAGAGCTGGTTGCCGGCGCCGGCCACGAAGCTGATCGGCAGCGCCAGCCGCGGCGCGTTCTCCGGCACGACGTAGACGTCGCGCCCCTCGCTGTCCACCGCCTTGGCCTGCTGCATCATCAGGCTCAGCTGCTCGAAGGGGCGCAGTGACACGCAGCCGAACATTTCCGCCAGCGCCGTGTGGGTGGCGTTGTTCAGCTGCGCATGCGCATACGAGGGGCCGAAGATGGAGAACACGCGGCGGCACAGCGGGTTCTTGCATTCCTCGCCGGCGGGAATGGGCACCTTCCAGGCGAGCGTGTCGATTTCGCGGTCCAGGTCGGTGGTGCCGGGCACGCTGTCGAAGCGGTCCTCCAGCGGTGCATAGCCTTCCAGCAGCCGGGCCAGGCCGAGATCGGCCTTGGCGTAGTTGAGCCAGTTCGTCACCGGATGCAGCGTCAGCTGCGAGGAGACGATCGACCGCACGCCGGTCATGCCGTCGAGCAAGGCCATCAGCAGGCTCATCGAACCGACGCAGTGCGCGATCGCCTGCAGATCCCGTGCGCCCGTGGCCTCCAGGATGAAGCGCACCGCGGCCGGCCAGTCGATGCGGGCGATGTCGTCGATGGTGAAGGGGGCGATCGGGCTGCCGGAATCGGGGCTGGCCCGGTAATCGAACAGCCACACGTCCCAGCCGCGCGCACAGAGCGCTTCCACCAGGTTCTGCTCCACCGTGTCGGTGGCGAAGGACGACGCCCGCACCGAGAAGCCCGGCGCCAGCACCACCGGCCCGCGCGCGCCGCCGGCATAGCGGGTGAGCTTGATCCGGAAGCCGTCGCCGACGTCCACGCTGTGCGGCACCGGCACCGGTGCGTGCAATGCGCGCCGCTGCAGCTGGGGGAGGTCGAGCGCCGGGAAGTTGTTCAGGTCCGCCAGCAGTCCGCCGTAGGCGCGGAACAGCGTCGTGGCGAAGAAGCCGCCGAACTTGGCCAGGTAGGCGGCGTTGATGGCGTCGCGCGCGGCCGGCACCTGCTGTTCCACCTCACCCAGCAGGTTCGCGGGCGGCTCGAGCTTGATGGAGGAGGCCTGCCACAGGAGATCGTCGAGGTCGAGCGTCAGGATGCCCTGCGCGACCAGCGGGCTCTCGGCGCTTTCCACGTCGTGCACGCGCACGAACAGCGTGGTGGTGTCGGTCCAGGGTGAGGACCCGGGCCGCTGGTGCAGCAGCTTGTGGCCCTTGAAGCGCAGCCGCGAGTCGCCGCGCTGCAGCATCATCTCGTAGGTCATGGTCCAGGTTTCCACGCGCTGCGCATCGGCCGGCAGCAGGTGGAACACGCCGCTCACCACCGGCATCGGCTCGTGCCACAGCGCCGGGCAGGTGACGGTGCCGGAGATGGTTGCGGCGTGGGTCGGGTCCGAGACCATCGCGTGCAGGTCGTGGGTATGGATGGTCAGCTCGAAGCACATCGTCTGGTTGCGCACGCGGCCCCAGGCGCAGGCGACTTCGTAGTCGTCGGCGATGCGGCGCGCCGCGTCGGGGCGCGCGACCACCGCGTCGGTGCTGATCCAGCCATGCATGGTTTCGGTGAACTGGAAGCTCGGGCTGAGCAGCGCCGGATCCTTCTCGATGAGCTTCTTGATCGCGTACTTCGCCAGCTCGATGGCGCCTGTTTCGAGATTCCCGGTCACGCTCTGGAGCAGCGCTTCGGCGTCATGCGCGATCGACGAGATCTCGCGCTCCAGGCGCTCCAGCAGGCCCGAAGGAGGCGCGGCTGGAGGCGAGGATGCGCTGCTGCGCGCCGGCAAGATCTGGCGTGGCTTCAGGCCGAGCTCGATCGCCCAGCCTCGCGCGTCGCACAGGTTCTGGCAGGCGCGCTCGGCCAGCGCGGTGATGGTCAGCAGCGGATTCACGCCTGCCGCGCCCGGCAGCACCGCGCCGTCGCAGACGTACAGGCCCTCGTGCACCGCCTCGCCGTCGTTGCCCGAGAACACCTGGCTCTGGTGGTTGACCACGCCATCGCGCGCACTGTCGCCCATGCCGCAGCCGCCGAGCGGGTGCACGGTGATCAGCTTGCGGCCGAGCGATTCGGCCGACAGCGGGTTCGGGATGAACTGGCCCTGGACCGCGTCGTTGGCAGCCTTCAGCCACGCCTCGTCCCTGGCGATCGTGGGGCTGGCGCCGGCGTTCGGCCAGTCGATGCGCAGCCGGTCGTCCTCGAGGTGCAGGCGGCCGGCCGCCTCGTCCACGCTCATCACCAGGTAGGTCTGCGTGCGGGCCACCGCGCCGCTGTAGGCCAGTTGGGTCAGGCTGCCGGGGTCGCCCTGTACCGCCTCGCCCAGGGCCTGGGCATCGAGCAGGCGGGACTTGGCCTGGGTGGCGCCGTACGCGAACTCGCCGCCCAGCATGGCGTCGGCGAAGAACAGCGCCGGCGTCAGCAGCGGAGCCAGCGCGCCGGGGATCACGCCCTCCTCGATCACCAGCCCGTCGCCCACCTCGGGCGTCTGGCGCATGTCGATCACGCCGGTGATGCACGGCCCCGGCAGATCGGCCGGCGCGACCTCGTTGCGCCCCGTGCCCACGCCGTTGATCTTGCGCTGGACCGCCTGGCCCTCCGCATCGGTGCCGGACTGCCAGTAGCTGTTGTAGCCCAGGGCGAGCACATCGCCGTTGCCGGAAAAGCGCTGGCCGAGCCGGTCCGACAGCGGCAGGCCGTGCGCCTTGGAGCGCAGCAGGATCTCGGTCGAGCCCAGGGCGCCTGCGCCGAGCATCACCACATCGGCGCTGACGCTGCGCCGGCCAGCGGCCCCCTGCGCGGCCGGGCCGTCCGGACCCCGCAAGCCAACCTCGTCGAAGAACACGCGCCAGCGCGCGCCGTCGCGCTCGACGTGGCTGACCCGCGCGCCCGTGAAGATCTGCGCGCCGTGGCCGTGCGCGTCGGGCAGGTAGTTCATGCGCGTGGTGTTCTTCGCACCCACGTTGCAGCCGCTGGTGCAATCGCCGCACAGGTTGCAGCGCGGCTGCGTCACGCCGAACGGGTTCACCTGGTCGACGAAGTTCACCGCGATCGGCGGGCGCTTGAACGGCTTCTTCATCGCCGCGGCCGATTTCTGCAGCGCCAGCAGCTTGTTCAGCGGCGGGAAGTCTTCCGAATCCTCGGGATAGGGCGAGGGGTCGAGCATCTGCCGGGCGCGTGCGATGTAGGGATCGAGCAGCTTCGGGTCGCGGCGGAACTCGGCCGGCCAGGGCGTCGCGTCGAACAGGCGCGGATCGATCTCCAGCGCGACGTTGGCATTGATCAGCGAGGTGCCGCCCAGGCCGCAGCCCACCATCGCCAGCATGTCGTCGTTCAGGTGCAGGTTGTACAGGCCGTCGGGCGCGCCGAGCTTGCCGCGCGCACCGTCGATCTGCATGTCGGCCTGCGCGGTGGCGATGTCGTTCGGGAACTGGCCGGGCAGGATCTCGCGGCCGCGCTCCAGCACGCAGACCGTCTGGCCGGCACGCGCGAGGCGCGAAGCCGCCACGCCGGCGCCATAGCCGGAACCCACCACGACCACCGTGTAGTGCGAGGCGATCTCGTCGAGTGAGCGGGAAATGGGCTTCATCGTCATGCGTTCGCCTTTGCCATCGTCTTTGCCCGGGCCTGCATCTCGGCCCGTGCGTCCGCAATCACCGCGACCGAGGCGGTGAAGAATTCGTCGAGCAGCAGCGTGGCGCGGCTCTGCGTGGCCTGTTGCGCGTTGCGCGAGAACGCCGCCCAGGCCGGTGCCGTGCGTTCGATGCCGGCGGCCAGCGCCGCCAGCATCGGGTTGTCGCGGTCGCGGAAACCGCCGATGCCGCGTGCGTGCACGGGGGGCATGCGCCCGTTCACCGGATCGTTGAACAGGCGCAGCGACGCGACGTTCAGCGCATCGTCGATGAACATGGCCGAGGCGCCCTGCGTGGTGGTCATGGTGGGCTGGTCCATCACCCAGCCGCCGGTGTTGAAGATGCCGACCGGCCGGTCGAAGCCGGCCACCGGCAGCTCGTCCTCGAAAGGCTTGTGGCTGTGGCCGAAGACGAAGCTGAAATCCAGCTCCGACGGCTTGAGCCCGGCCTGCTCGAGCTGCAGCTTCACCGGCCCCGACAGGTACCAGCGCAGGTCCGCCACGTCGTCGGCGCTCATCACTTCGGCATAGCCGTCGCGCTGCGACTCGGCGCCCCGGCCCAGCGTGGCGTCGAGCGTGCCGAGCACGAGCTGGCTGACCGTGATGCCCTGGAACACGTCCATGCTCCCGCTCATGCCGAAGTTCTGGTCGAGCTTGGCCACCAGCAGGGCGGCCAGCCGTTGCGAGAAGTCATGCGATGCGGCGGCATCGCGCATCACCTCGTAGAGCTTGCCGGCGCCAGCCCCGGTCATGCCGGAACTGCCGAGGTCGGACCACATGAAGTCGACCCAGGCGCCGTTCTGGCCCTCCAGGTCCGAGATCGTCACGGTGTCGGGGTTGCGTCCCGCGCTCCGGCCCGGAGCCTGCGCATTCAGGATCGTCATCACCCGGTACATCGGGTCGATGTAGTGCCCGTGGTGCAGCACGACGCAGCGGCGGCGCGACGCATCGAGCAGGCCGAGATTCGGGTAGGCGATGTCCACCCGCGCGTCGGCCAGGCCCGGGCAGCCGGCCACGAGCCGCGTCAGCATCGACGAAGCGATCCGGGCGGCACCGGCCACGTCTCCCTCTACAGCGTCCTCGAACAGCGCGGTGTGCTTGATCAGGTCGTCCTCGATGCGGCCCTGCTGCAGCGCGTCCTGGAACTGCTGGTCCTGTGCGATGCGCCAGAGATGGTGGTCGTGGTTGCCGGGCACGTACAGCACGCGCGGGGCGAACACCGGACGGCCGCCGTCCTGCATCACCGTCTCCACGAAGCACCGGAAGGCCGCCGCCACGTCGCCCATCGGCGACAGGCCCATGTCGAGCACGTCGCCCAGCAGGATCAGTGTCGGGGGCGGGCCGTCCATGGTGGACAGCAGCTGGCGCAAGGCGCTGCCGAAGGCGATCTGGGTGTCGCTGGGGCGGCCGGGATCGGGCCGTCCCTGCGCGTCGGCGTAGGTCAGGGTGCTGTAGGCGGCGCCGAGGTGAAGGTCGGACAAGCAGACATAACGCGGTGCATTCAAGGCCATGGTTCGTGGGCGGATCGGTGGACCCGGCCGGGTCCGTGCCGAGACTGTCGCCGAAGGCGGCCGCGGCGTCATGAATTCGGCCCTTAAGCGTTCTGAATTCGGGAGGCCGGCGGCCGCCTGAAGCGGGCTTCAGCACGCTTCAGTACTACTTAAGGACTGGAAGGGCGCGGCGCGAGAAGCTTGGCACTCCTTTTCACCAGCCAACGGAATAGCCCCATGCTCAAGCTGAACACCACCCCGGCCGCAGCCATCGCCGCGACGCGGCGTGCCGTGGGACTGCCTCGGCACGTGCGGCTGCGCAACGGCGTACCGGCCCAGATCCGTTCCCTGCGCTCCGACGACGCGAAGCGCTTCGGCGGCTTCGTCGCCAGGCTGTCGGCCGCGTCGCGCTACGAGCGCTTCGGCCGCGGCTTCGGTGCCTGCTCGCCGGCCATGCTGCTGGATCTGGTCAACGTGGACGGCGTTCGCCATGCCGGCTTCGTCGCCACGCTGAGGCTGGACCACGACGAGGAGGTGATCGGGGAGGCGCGCTACGACGTCGGCGCGGACGGCGACTGCGCGGAGCTGACGCTTGTCGTGGCCGACTTCTGGCAGGGCCAGGGGCTGGCCGAGCAATTGCTCGATCGCCTGCTCGAAGCGGCGCGCGATGCCGGCCTGCACCGGCTTGTCGGCGAGGTGCCGTCTTCCAACCGCCGGATGATTCGCTTCATGCAGCGCATGGGCTTCGTCGCGTGCGCCCAGGGCGCCGATCGGCCGGTGCTGCGCATGGAACGTGGCGTGGCCCCGCGGCTGCAGCAGGCGCTCGCGCCGCGGCCCGTGGACGTGCTGCGGCGCTGGCTGAACAACCAGCTCTTCCAGTTCGGCTTCTGAATGGCCTCCCGTGGCGAGATAAGATGCCGCGCTTTTAGCGCGCCGGCGCACGAAGGGACCGACATGGCGATCACCACCGATGGACCGCGTGCGGATGCACCTCTGCGGCGTATTCGCGAGCTGCCGGGGCCGCGCGGCCTGCCTCTGCTGGGCAATGCCCTCCAGATCGAGCGCGAACGCCTGCACCAGAAGGTCGAGCAGTGGGCGCGCGAGTACGGCGAGACCTACCGCTTCCGCATCGCCTCCCGCGAGTTCGTCGTCATCTCCAACCCGGGGACGGTCGCCGCGGTGCTGCGCGACCGGCCCGACGGATTCCAGCGCGGCGCAAAGCTCAACGCGGCGGCTCGCACGCTGGGCTTCAATGGCCTGTTCACCATCAACGGCGACGAATGGAGGCGGCACCGGCCCATGGTGCTGCGTGGCCTGGACCCGACCCACATCAAGGCCTTCCATCCGACGCTGGTGAAGGTCACGCAGCGTTTCGAGGGCCGCTGGCGCCGGGCCGCGGAGGCCGGACAGCCGATCGACCTGCAGGCGGACCTGATGCGCTACACCGTCGACGTGACCGCGGGCCTGGCCTTCGGCACGGACATCAACACGTTGGAGTCGGACGAGGAGGTGATCCAGCAGCACCTGGACAAGCTGCTGCCCGCGCTGGCCAAGCGCGTGCTGTCGCCGCTGCCGCGCTGGCTGACGCGGCGCGACCGGGCGGTGGAAGCGGATCTGGCGGCGGTGCACGGCGCCGTGAACGGCTTCATCGCCGCCGCGAGGCAACGGCTCGCCGACGAGCCTGAACTGCGCGAGCACCCCCGCAACCTCATCGAAGCCATGGTCGCCGAGCGCGACCGGCCCGGCTCCGAGCTGACCGACGAGGACGTTTCCGGCAACATGCTGACCATGCTGCTGGCCGGCGAGGACACGACGGCCAACACGCTGGCGTGGATGATCTGGCTGCTGCATCGCCATCCCGAGGCCGCGCAACGGGCCGCCGAGGAAGTGCGCAGCGTGATCGGCGAGGGATCGCATCCCACCCACGAGCAGCTGGGCCAGCTCGATTTCGTGGAAGCCTGCGCGCACGAGACGATGCGGCTGAAGCCGGTCGCCCCGCTCCTCATCCAGGAGGCCGTGCGCGATACCGTGGTGGACGGTGTGGCAGTGCCTGCCGGCACGCCGGTGATGTGCCTGATGCGCCCCGGGGCCGTGAATGCCGCGCATTTCGCCGATCCCGAGGCGTTCCGGCCGGAACGCTGGCTCGCCGGGGATGGCCCGGGCCGGGCCGCGGGCTCGGCCAAGCGGGTCGCCATGCCTTTCGGCGCCGGGCCGCGCACCTGTCCTGGCCGCTACCTCGCGCTGTCGGAGATGAAGATGGTGGCCGCCATGCTGCTCGGCGCGTTCGAGATCGCGGACGTATCCACCGCCGACGGCATGGAAGTGCAGGAGCGGCTGGCGTTCACGATGTCGCCCGTAGGCCTGAGGCTGCGGCTACGCAACGCGCCGTAGCGCGGCCATGACCTCGGCCGCCGGCGGCAGCTCGCTGGTACGCCAGACCAGCCGAGCGTGGCGATCGAACAGATAAACCTGGCCGGTATGGCGGTCGCCCGCGGCCGCGCCCCCCTTGAACAGCGAGAGCATCGGGTCGAGCGCCTCGGGGGCAGGCGCCGCCGCGCTCCATGTGGGCCTGGCGCCGAAGCGCCGCAGCCAGGCGCTCAGGGCGGCGGGGTCGTCGGCCAGCGGGTCGATGCTCAGCGACAGCAGGCGCGCCGCCGCATCGCGCTCGGCCAGCAACGCGGCCTGCAGCGCCGAGAACAAGGCGCCCTGGATCGGGCAGACCGTGCTGCAGCCGGTGAACATCAATTGAACGGCGGTCGGGGCGCCGCGCAGCTGCGCCGCGAGCGTCGGCGCGGCGCCGTCGTGACGCCGCAGCGGCAAGGCCGGCGCCGCCACGGCCGGCATCACCGGGCCGACGCCGGCGTTGGCACGGGCGGCCGGCGGCACCCCCAGCCACGCCAGCGCACCGGCGGCAAGCAGGCGCCGGCGCCCGGGGGATGCAACCCGGGATGGGACGAGGGGGCGATGCGCGTTCATTCGGGACGGCCCTGCGTCAGGTAGTCCCACAAGGCCGCGCACTGGCCATCGTCGGCATCGAAGCGCGGCATGGTTCGGGGCAACACGACGTGGGCCGGATCGACGCCGGTGCGCAGCGTGCGGCAGAAGGACGCCTGCTCGTACGCGACGGGCGGGCCGCCCCGGCGCGGGCGGGCTTCGCGCAGCTGGCGCCGGTCCAGCGGCGGCGCGAAATTGGAGGCCGCGGCGGTGGACTTGCCAGGGCCGGCGTGGCACTGGGTGCAGCGCGTCGCCGCGACCGGCAGCGGCGCGCTGTGGCCGGACAGCGTGCCGGCGAGCGGCTCGGTGCCGTCGAACAGGCGCGCGCCGCGCGCCACCGAGGCCGGCACGGTGGGTTCGCGCCACGCCAGGCCCGCGGCCAGTGCGGTTGCGAGCGCCAGCGCCATCGCCATCGCCATCGCCATCGCCATCGGGAGCCTCAGCTTGCGAAGCGCGCCGGCCACTAGCGGATGTTGATGGTGCGCGCCACGCTGGGCACGCCGCTGCCGTCCAGCGCGAACAGCATGTAGTTGCCCGGCAGCACCACGCCGCGATCGGCCGGAATGCCCAGCTGGTAGTTGCCTGCCGTGCCCGTGAAGGAGAGCGGGATGCGACGCTGGTCGGTGTTGACCGAGTGAGTGGCCGACGCCATGCGCACCAATGCAAAGCTGGCCGCCGCGCGGTCGGTGGCCACGGCGATCTGGCTGCCCCATGTGGCGGTGGCCGGCGCGGCCGTGATGGCCGGGCGGGGTGCCGGCGTTCCGTCGGGCGCCAGCAGGTAGGGTGGCGTGTAGATCTCCGCGTCCGGGTGGTCGGCAGGGCAGGCGCACAGCCCGCCGCCGCCCGCCAGCACGCGTCCGTCCAGCAGCAGCAACGCCACGCTGTGGTAGTTGCGCGGTCTCTGCATCGGCGGCAGGGTGATGAAGCTCTCGAGCACCGGGCTCCACAGCTCGGTAGCCAGCACGCTGTAGGAGTCGGAGAAGGTCACGGGCTGCGTCTGGCCGCCGATCACAAGCACCTCGCCGTTGGGCAGCACCACGCTGTTGACGAAGGTGCGGCCATAGGCCATGGGCGAGACCTTGCGCACCGTGGGTGGGTTCGGCGCGCCCGCATTGATGTCGATGATGTAGGCGGTCTTGAAGGCGTTGCCGCTGTCGTGGTTCGGCGCGCCGCCGAGCTTGAGGATCTTGCCGATGTCGTACATCACGGCGCTGGCGGTCATGGCGTACGGGTCGTCGCTGCGCGGGCCGGCCTGCAGGATGGCGCCGCTGTCGCGCGTGTCGATCCAGTGCATCGCGGCGGCGGGACCGGCGTGGAACACCCAGCCGCCGGCGGCGCCGAACAGCCACATGTGGTTGTCGCCTCGGTAGACCCCGGCCTCGTCCGGGCCGGCCAGCGGCGGGTTGGAGACATTGCTCGCGTCCGGCATGTTGGCCGGTACGCCGGACAGCGTGCGCCAGGTCCTGGTGCTGGCCGACCACACCTCGCCATACTTGCCGCCCAGTCCGCCGTTCCACGAACCACCGACCGTGAATACGGAGCCGTCGGACATCGTGGTGCTGGACTGGTAGGCACGTGCGATCCCGAGTTGCGCACCCGTCACCCAGCCGCCCAGCGCCGGGTCGTAGATCGAGGTCTTCACCGCATCGCTGCCGCCGGTGACCAGCACGCTGCCGTCGGCCAGCAGGCTGAGGCCAGGGCAGAACATCTGGTGGCCCGTGGCCGTGACTGTCAGGGGGCTCGACGATCGCGTGGCGGGATCGAACACCGAGGTGTAGGTGTAGGCCTCGTTGCTGCTCGAGCTGAAGCTGGTGGGCGAGCGGGCCGCCCACAGCAGCAGCTTGCCGTCCGGCAGGTTGGCGGCCGAGGCAGGCACGAGCGGCAGCGCGATCGGATCGGACCAGGGCTTGACGGCAGCGGTGGACTGCGCCGCGGTGTATCCGGCTGCCGTGAAGCTGTACTCGTTGGATGGCAGCCACTTTCCCTTGAATCGGGAGCGCAGCCGGACCACGAGTCCCGCGCCGTCCGTGGGCAGGTTTGTCACCGTCAGCGTGGTCGCGCTGGTCACGGTGTCGACCACCGGTGTCGCCGAGGAGGTCGACTGGATCGCGAAGCCGTACTGGTTGGCGCCGGTGTTGGTCCAGACGAAGGTCGCGCTGCGGCTGGCGAATTTGGTGCCGGGGGGCGGACTGGTCAGGATCGCAGGCTCTCCGCCCGGCGCCGGCCTGCTCGATGCGGACACGTCCGCGGGCGCCGCGTTGGCGCCCTGCGCTCTGCCGCCGCCTCCGTCGTCGCCGCCGCACCAAGCCAGGAACACCAGGGACGCATAAGCAAGGCCGCGCAAGGCGCGCGCCGATGGAACGCTGGTCATCGTTCCTCCTTTTTTGATCTTCATCCGACAGGTGCCAGCTTAGTCCTTGCGCGCGCAAGAAACAATACAAAAGTATTCAAACATGGCGCGCGGCCCAGCTGTTCGGATGAAACCGCCGATCTGGAGCGACTTCAGAAAGAACCTGTTCAACTACCCGATACAGCCTTCGGCAAGTTCGGGCTCCGTCTACAAATCCGACTCACATGGCAAAGGTTCGCAAACACCATTCCTCTACCCCCTGCCTCAGGGTGGGGCCCAGCGAAGTCCACGGCCTCGGCGCCTTCGCGACGCGCGTTGCCCGCTTTCGCATTGCTGGGTATCTACGAAGGCCGGCGCTACTCACAGCAGGAGATCGCCGCCAAGGTCTGGGATGGCCAGCTCACTTACCTGTTTACCTTGTCCAATCGGGAAACCATCGATGGCGCCAAGGGAGGCAATGGCACTCGGCACCTGAATCACGCCTGCGACCCGAACTGCGAGGCGGTCGAGGAGTACGACGACGCAGGCCAGTTGTTGCTGAAGTTCCAGACGATCGCTCCCGTGAACGCGGGGGACGAACTGTTCGTCGACTATTGCCTGACAGCGGACGACGGCTCGCCGGCCTCGGACTATCCCTGCCGTTGCGGGTCTCCCAATTGCCGCGGCACTATGCTCGCAGACCTCGGCTAGCGCTGTTGCAGGCGCTGAAGCAACTCTGCGCTCGGATAGCCGTCCGCGGGCAAGCCGACACTGCGTTGATAGCGGCGCAGGCCGTCACGGGTGGCGGGCCCCATCACGCCGTCGGGCGCTCCGCTGGCAAAGCCACGCTGATTGAGCGCGGTCTGGAGCTCGATCAGTTGGCTGCGCGTGAGAGCGGCCAGATCCCGCGGCCAAGGGGACTGCACGTCGGGGCCGCCAGTCATGCGTTGCGCAAGAAGGCCGACCGCGAGCGCATAGCTGGTCGAGTTGTTGTAGCGCAAGATGGCTCGGAAGTTCGATCCGACCAGGAAGGCCGGCCCGCGAGCGCCCGCGGGCAGCAGGATCGTGCCGTCCGCAAACTCCGGCAGTGGCTGACCGTCCGCGCTTCGCAGCCCCTCGCCGGCCCATTGAGCCGTGGACTGGCGCACGGCTGTGTCGGCCCGACCGTAGTCGAAGCCAGTCGGCAACCGGACCTCGACGCCCCAAGGCTTGTCCGCCTGCCAGCCCGCGCGCGACAGGAAGTTCGCGGTCGAGGCCATCACGTCCGCCATGCTGCCCCAGATGTCACGCCGACCATCGCCATCGGCATCCACCGCGTAGGCCAGGAAGTTTGACGGCAGGAACTGGGTCTGGCCCATGGCACCGGCCCAGGAGCCGACCAGGTGTTCGCGATCGATGTCGCCGTTGTCGACGATCTTCAGCGCCGCGAGCAACTCAGCGCGCGCCCAGTCCGCGCGACGCCCCTCGAAGCCCAGCGTCGCCAGCGCGTCGATGGTCGGGGTACTGCCGTAATTGCTGCCGTAGTTGCTCTCCATGCCCCAGATGGCGACCACGATGCTGGGCGGGACGCCGTAGCGCGAGGCCGCCGCTTCGGCTTCGTTGCGAACCTGCAGGAGCTTGTCCTGGCCCGCCGCAACACGTTGGGGGGTCACGGTTCTATCAAGATAGTCCCAGACCGTGCGCGTGAGTTCGGGCTGCACACGATCCAGTTCGATGACGCGCGGCAGGTACTGGACACTGTCGAATGCGCTGCGCAGCGTGGCCTCGCCGATGCCTCCTGCGCGCGCGGTCGCGCGGAAGTCCGCGACCCACTGTGCGAACCGCTTGCGGAGCTCTGCGTCGTCCACGGCCGCGGGCATGGGCGTCGGGAGCGCTGTTGATGGCTGCGATGGCGCTGTAGCTGGCGCGGAAGCGCAGCCGCCCAGCAGAGCGACCGCGAGCGCCATCAGCGCAAGCCGGGGGAAATGCAGCGACGGGCAATGGGCTTGGTGCATTCTGACTATTCGCCACCGATCCTGGCGGCGACGCTCAATCCTGCATTGCCAACGGATTGGGAGCCGGCTCACCGAGCTTCGTGAGTGTGTTGCGGTCGGTGTGATGAAAGGGTTCGGCAACCCCTTGGATCTGCATGACGGTATCTTGGTTGTACGACCAGGTGCCATCGGCATTGAACGCGACCTCGATACGCCACTCCAGCGTGGTGAAAGCGTGCTCGATGAACGCGTTGGACACGATGCCGTTCACGAGGCTCCCGCGCGTGGCGACGAGTTCAAAGCGGTCTGCGTCCGCCTTCACTTGGCCGCTCGCCATCGCTACCTGGCCTCGCGGAATCGCCAGTGTGTGCATGACGGTGCCGGTGGCAGGTTCCCACAACCAGTAGCCGACCTGATCGTGATACATCTTGGTCAGGCCCGGCTTGTGGATGTAGGTGTGATAGCGCAGGCCATACAACACTTGCGGGCCGTTGGTCTGGGGATCGATCGGCTGCAAGTCGTAGTGCTCTCCATAGACCTGCGTCTTCGGTCCCTGCGCCTTGGGCTTGACGTCCACGCCCTTCTCGCCCTGCCACAGGCCCGCCATCCTGCGCAGCGGACCGAGGTTGGAGAGGGTTCTTCCATCCAGGTTGGAAGGCTCGGTGTAGATGTCGTCCGGAAACGTGGGCATGGGAGAGGCCGGGAAGTTGAGTTGCAGTCGGCGAGTTCGATCGCCTGATTCTGGCCGCATCCTGCCACAACAGCGTCAACCGCAGCACGGCTGCTTGCGATGGGCGATCCATCGCCGGTTACTACACTGGTCGGATGAGCCACCCCCCTCAACCGCATCGCGTGCGAGACCTTCTTGCTTCCTATTTCTGGAGTGGCGATGCCATCCGCAGTCGAAGCGTGAGTGATGTGGTGCTGTCTGGCACGGTCGACGTGCCTGCTCCCCCTGCAAGGCTGATGGCAGATTGGGAAAGGGAGACATCGTTGCGCTTGGGCCTGGAACCCGGAGACGTCGAGGCAATGCCTCTGGCGCGAGCGCGTGCGCGCTGGCCGGACTACAGGCACTGCGTGAAGGCGGTGTCCGACTGGACGCGCACGCTCGGCCTGCCTGAGGTGCTTGCCTCCTGTGACGTAGCCCTCATGGCCTGCCGCGGTGCGAAGTACCACCATGACGGCGCACACTATGGCGGTGCGGCCTTCTGCAATCTCTTCCTGAGCGAGGACCGGGGTCTGGACTTGCATTTCCCCGCTACAGGTCATCGAATCCCGCTTGCCAGGGGTACGGCTGTGATATTCGATACGGGCCAGCCGCACGCCGTCATCAAGCGCCGGAGCGGCGGCTTCCATGTGGCCGACTTCGCGCCCGACCAGGATTGCACCCAGGTATTCCTGACCTGGGAACTTCCTATCGAGAATGCCGATGTCGCGCGCGCACTTCGGATCGACTTCGACATCGATCCTTCGACCTCGTTGCAACTGGATGAAGAGCAAGTCTGGGTGAACGGCGCACGGGCCAGTGTGTGTCCGGATTCGGGCCGGTGGTGCCGAGACCGCTGAGATCCTATCTAGGTTGGATCGCCCGCCTGATCCGATCTGCGTAGGTCGTCAACGTAGGTACCATCGCGACGACTTCCTCGAGCGTGCGTCGGCTCTTCGGCGCAGAAATCGTGAGCGCCGCCACGACCTGGCCATCTGTGCCCTGTATGGGTACTGCGGCACCGACGACGCCCACGATGTACTCGGACTCGTTGGCCGCATAACCTTGGTTCTTCACCTTTCGGAGGCGCTCGAGAAGCCCCTTCGGTTCGGTGACGGTCTTGGGCGTCAGCGGCTCCCAGGGGCCGGAGGCCATGAACTTTGCGAGTTCATCCGGCGGCAACGCTGCAAGAAAGACCTGACCGCTGGACGTGCAGTGCAGCGGCGCCTTTTGCCCAGCCTGGAACTGCAGCGTGAGCGGCGACTGGCCCATGACGCTTGCGATGTACTCGACCTCGCCGAAGGACATCAGTGCCAGCCCACAGGTCTCTCCGGTCTTTTGTGCAACGGCGGTCAACAGCGCCTGGATGGGCGCGTAGACAATCGTGGAGCTCAGGATCGAGGTCGCCAATCCGACCAGCTTGGGCGCGACGGCGTACTTGCCCTTGACCGGCATCTTCTGAAGAAACTGCAGTTCCTCCAGCGAGGCGATCATCCGGTGAGCCGTAGGCCTGGGCAGATCGAGGAGGTAGACGATATCGGCTGCGGAGATCATGCCCATCTTGGCCGCCAGGTTGAGGACCGCGAACAGCCGTTCGACGGGCGTTCCTGCGACGGCTGTCGAAGTTTTCCTGGCCTTCCTGGTCGATGTGCTCATGACCGGATTATTGGGACTCTAGCGCCGTCCTGGAACTGCATAGCGATTCTTCAGTACGGCAACGAGTTGCGACGTGATCGAGCAAAGCACCATGTAAATCACGGCGACCGCCAGGTACATCTCGACGAGGCGCCCATCACGTTGGGCGATCTTCGACGCTGCACCCAGGAGATCGGTCACGGAAAGCACGTAGACGAGCGACGTGTCCTGAAACAGGATGATCGTCTGCGTGAGCAGGATCGGACTGACAACCCGCAGGACCTGCGGGAGGATGATCAGCCGATAGGTCTGCCACGTGGACATCCCCAACGCCCTGCAAGCGCCATACTGCCCCTTTGCTATCGACTTGAACCCGGCGCGGATGATCTCCGCGTAGTAGGCGGCCTCGAACAATGTGAAGGTCACGAAGGCCGTCCACACGGGTCCGATCTGCACCGGCCTTGAAGCTCCTGTCATCCACATCAGCACAAGCGGCATCAGGAAGAAGAACCAGAAGAGCACCATGATCAGCGGGACTGAGCGAATCAGCGTGATGTACGCGCTGGCGAGCTGCGATGCCACCGGAACTTCAAGGTGCCGCACAAGAGCCAAGCCGATACCGAGCACCAATCCCCCGAGGAAGCCGACCGCGGTGAGCTCCAGCGAGAACACCAACCCTTTGAGCAGGAACGGGTAGGCCTGCGCAATCACGGAGAAATCGAAGTGATTCATGGCTTTGCAGCCTCCTTCCTCAGCAAGAAGAAGCGGCGCCGCGAGATCGTGAGTTCCGAGCCAGGCGTGCGAAGGCGCCGTTCCAAGCCATGCATGATTGCGTAGACGAAGAGAGCGAGCAGCAGATAGAGAAGGGTTGCCGCGCCAAAGGCTTGGAACGTCTTGAAGGTGAACTCGTTGATCTGTCGGGCTTGGGCGGTGAGTTCGAGAAGCCCGATGGTTAGAGCTACGGACGTGTTCTTGAAGACGCCCATCACCTCGCTGGTCAGCGTAGGCATGATGATTCGCAGCGCCTGCGGAAGCAGGATGGTGCGATACACCCTCAGCTCGCTCATGCCGAGTGCCCTGGCTGCTGAACGCTGGCCGTAGGGCAACGCCTCGATACCCGCTTTGACTTGCTCGGCCACGCGCGCTCCGGTGTAGAGCGAAAGCGCGATGAGGGCCGGAACGAACGCACCCCAGGGGGGCGGCATCTTCATCATCGCGCTGCCGAGATCGGCTGGTAGCAGTTCCGGCAGTACGAAATACCAAAGGAACATCTGGACGATGATTGGAATATTGCGGAAGACCTCCACATAGAGCCGCGCGGCCAGCGCTATGCCCCGGTTGGAGGATGTCCGGCAGCATCCGACCAGCACCCCCAAGACGAAGGAAAAACACCAGCCTGCCAGCGCCAGAGCCACCGTCCAAGCCAAACCATTGAGCAGCCAGGTGAGATACAGCTCCTCTCCGTCCTGGACTGTTTCGAAAAGGACTTCGAACACGCCGAGCTCCGGTCAGTTGCAGATGGTTCTTCAGTCGATCCTGTCGCTGGGCGCCTTGACTCGCTCCTTCAGCTTTTCCGTCATCGGAAAGGAAAGACTCACGTTGCGCGGCGGAATCGGCGACTCGAACCACTTCTTGTAGAGCTTGTCGTACTCGCCGCTCTTCATGAGGTTGCCGAGCACGCCGTCGACCAGGGCTTTGAACGCTGGATCGTCCTTGCGCAGCATCAAGCCGTAGTAGACGTTGTCGAAGCCGCCCGGCACAAGGGCAAACGATGCCGAGTTGCGCGAGTTGGCCTTCTCGCCCGCCAGCAGGATGTCGTCTTCGAGCCAGCCTACAGCACGGTTGCTGTCGAGCGTGAGCATCGATTCGCCGTGATCCTTGGCCGCGATCGTCACCAGCTCCATCTTCTGCTCTTCGTTGAACTTGCGCGCGAAGCCAACGGCGTTGGAGCCCTGCGTGACCACGACGGTCTTGCCCTTGAGGTCCGTGGGCTTCTTCACGCCGGAGTCCACGCGCACCAGCCAAAGCGGCTGGCTGACGAAGGTCGCAACGGAAAAGCCGACCTGCTTCTGCCGCGCCGCATTGTTCGCGGTGCCACCGCACTCGACGTCGACAGTGCCGTTCACGACCAGCGGGATGCGATTCGACGAGTTGACCGCCACGTACTTGACTTCAAGCTTGGGCAGGTTCAGCTGCTGCTTCACCTTGTCCACGATGGCCGCGCACAGGTCCATCGAGATGCCAACGGGTTTCTGCTGGCTGTCCAGGAATGAGAACGGCACGGACGACTCGCGGTAGCCGAGCGTGATCGCTCCGGTTTCCTTGATCTTCTGCAGCGTATCGCCGCCCGCCTGGGCGAAGGTCGGCATGCTCGCAACCAACAGACTTGCCGCTGCGATGGTGAGAAAGGACGACTTCAAGTTCATGGAAGATTCTCCTGCGGGCAATGGAAATGGATGGCGCTCAGTCGACCTGTATCGCAGCGGTCGGATGACTGGTTCGGTTCAAGCGCTGCTCGATCAGCGACACAACCTGGTCAACGTCCTCGGCGGTGTTGAACATGCCGAAGGAGATGCGAACACCGCCTCGCTCGGGCGACACGCGAACCTGGTTTTGCGTGAAATAGTCGTGCCACTCGGCAACCGGCAGATCCATCACGTAGATGTGCGCACGGCTGGCACGAGCGCGCGGTCCAACGAGGCGCACGTCGAGCTTTTCGAGTTGGGCGATCAGCCGATCACCGAGCGCGAGCACATGCTCTTCGATTCGCTCGACGCCGGTCTTCTGAATGAGACCGATCGAGCTCGACAGGGCATGCAGATCCGGAAGGTTGTAGTTGCCGAACTCGAAGCGACCCGCATCCTTGCGCGGTGCAAGATCGTCAGGCCGCGCTATGTAGTCTTCGGGGGGATTCGCCAGGCTGCTCATTGCCAGGTACGCCGGTTGAAGCTCATCGAGGCCGGCCTTCACGTAGAGGATGCCCAGGCCCTGGGGTACCAGCAAACCCTTATGGCAGCCGGCGGCGAGCACAGAAACGCCCAGTTTCTTGACGTCGACCGGAACCACGCCGACCGACTGCATCACGTCGACAACCAGGTAGATGCCCTTTTGCGCGCACAGACGGCCGATGCTGGCGATATCGTGCCGCTGGCCAGCATGGAAGGTCACGTGAGACAGCGAGATCACCTTGGTCGTGGCGTCGATGAAGCGCTCGAAGGTTTCCGCCGTCGCGATTTCATCGTCTGCCACCTTCACGAAGCGTACCTCCACGCCCTTGCGCTTGAGGTTGAGCCAGGCATAGGCGTTGTTCGGATGGTCGCCTTCGAGCATGAGGACCGTATCCCCGCTCGCGAGCGGAACGGCATTGGCGGCGATGTTCAGTCCTTCAGACGTGTTCTTGGTGAAGGCGATCTCGCCGGGCGACGCGTTGAGCAGCGCAGCAACGTCCTCACGAGCGCGCTCCACGCGGCGCATCCATACCGGCTTCGGCCCGGCCATTTCGTTGCCTTCGGCGAGAAATTCCGCGAGCGCCTGGCGGACGCAAGTCGCCATCGGCGTCTGGTGCGCGGAGTCCAGGTAGAGCATCCGCTTGGTGACGGGAAACTCCTGGCGGATGGAGTCGAGTTCGAGAGTGGCTGACATGGTTTCCTCGGTTCATCAATCGGTGCCCCGAAACGGGGCGACTGGTGCATGGAACGCGTGATCACCGTAACGTCGATTGATGCGATGGCCCCATCCTAGGAGCGCCATTGAGCCACCACGTCTCAATATTCGGCCAAGTCGAAGTCCGGGCTTACGAGGAAAAGCACGTGCAAGCCGCTTCAGAACTTGCGTCCGAATTCTGAGACGGAATTTAGTCGCCGAGCACCTCGGAGAGCGTCTTTCAAGCACTGTTCGGAGGGTCACCTCATCTTTTTGCGTCGCACTTTTCGGACGCGTGTTCAGTCCTCGGCGCCGCATGGGCAAATGCGAAGGGAGAGCCCCTGACGGACTGGCCAGTGGAATCTGTCATGTTGCTAGCATGGGCCAATTGAATGGTCGACCCGATAGAGAGAAGGCAGAAGCCGTATGACGAACGCATCCAACCGACGAGACGAACTGAAGAAGCTGGTGCTCTGCGCCTCGTGCGCCGCAATCCAGCGCAACTGGCGCCGCGCGCCCGGGCATGCCGAACTCGTTCAGATGTCCAGTCGCAAGGCGGAGCGCAGCGATGGCGATAGCGGCGGTCACACGGTCACCATCACCAGCTACCGTTGTGACGCCTGCGGCACGCGGTGGGAGTACGAAAACGACAAGACGAACCAACAAGCGGGCTGGTCGGTCGTAGGGCAGTAGGTTCGCGCCTCAGGGTCGAAGGTCTTCTGTTGGCCCGACTGTCGAAGCCCAGCATCTTGCGGGTAACGGCCGGTTTCGCTGCGGAGCGAAAGTTCAGATGCGGAGGTCGACGGACAACAAGGGGCCCGAAGCTGGTCTCTCACTTCCCCAGCACAACGAGCGGCTTCCCTTTTTCGACGATGTACGTGGCGAGCTCCGCCGCGTTGCCGCTGCCGACGTTCGTCACCCTGTGGTTCGCTCCGGCCGGAATGAACAGGACCTCACCGGCCTTGAGCGTCACCGGCGGCTTGCCCTCGAGCTGGTACTCCAGCAAGCCTTCGATGGCATAGACGATCTCTTCGCCCGGATGGCTGTGCTTGGGAGCCACCACCCCGGGGGCGAAATCGACGCGCACCTGGACGACTTCGCGTCCCGGCGCGGTGAGATCGTGCCGCTGGAGATCGGTGCGCGCGATTCCCGGCGGCTGCGCCTGCGGCATGTGGGCGTAGGCAGGGGACAAGAACACGAACAGGCTGACAAGCGCCGCACTGGCCGATGCGATGGCGAAATAGGTCTTCATGGCTGGCTTTCAAAAAGTTGAAGAGTGCATTGGAGACGGCGCTCGTATCTGCGATGTGTCGAGCGGCCGTCGATTTGCATTCCCGTGTGTTCTCGCGCCTGTCAGACACAGTGGCGCACAGAACGACTGCCGGCGTGCGGCGCATGGCGCGTGGGCGGCGCGCAAACCCAAGATGAAACGTACTGTGTTGATTTCTCGTGCCGATACAGAGGCATACGTTCTGCGCTCCGGAGGCTCAGATCCCCACTGAAAATTCGGCCGTCGTCAACCAACCCTCTGCGAAAGAAAACGTCATGCCATCTGCTTTCAGACACCTTGCCGTCGCCGCTGCCGCCGCTGTTTTCTGCGTCGCAGCCTGGGCGCAAGCTGCCGCGCAAACTGCCACGGATATCGGCCGTCCCGCGGCTGTCATTCCGCTCGAATCGGAACCGCCGCCGAAACTCGTTGTGTATCCGCCGTTGGTCGAGCCTCTGGCTCGGGGCGTCGTCATCGTTCAGCACCGGACCGAGAACCTGCGGATCATCCCGGTCTTCGGCAAGAACGCCGCCGAGGTATCGCCCCGTGTCGGCCACCTTCACGTGACAGTCGACGATCGGCCCGGCACCTGGGCCCACACGAGCGGCGATCCCATCATCGTGGTGGGTTTGAAGCCTGGCGTGCACAAGATGCTGATCGAACTTGCCGATCCAAGTCACAAGATCCTTGCCAGCGAAACAATCGCCGTGACTGTCCCGGAGCAGAAGGCGTCAAGGTCCCACGAGCACGGATAAGCCGTGCATGGGGCGATGCGCCAATTCAGGAGTCCTCATCGCCATCGCACGCCACGGGTGCAGCGGTCAGATTCACGACGATCTTGTTACTCCGCGCTGCGCTCCCGAGTGAATAGAGTTGTCTTGCGGCGCCATCCGAGGCGCGCCACAAGGAGCCGGCGATGACCAGTAAGACAAGCAAGCAAGGTTCCGGCCGAGTAGCACGGGCGCTCGAAATCTATCGAAGCATTGCTGCGTGCAATGCGTACATTGCACGCGGCAATGACGTCCACGCGCTCACAGCGGCGTTGATGTTGCCCTGCTACCAAGCTGAGTTCGGGAGCCTGGCGCTTGAGCTGACCCATGTGGAGGAGAACGAGCTAAGGTCTGTCCTCCGGCGGATTCGGGACTCTGAACTTGCCCTTCAAGAACGCGCGTCCGCAGCCATTGCATGCGAAAGCTCTGTCGCAGCGGATGGGGCGGGCTGAGGCAGTACCGGATGCGGACCCGTTGACGTGCCCGCCCTTTTTCGAAGCAGAATCCAGATTCCTCAACTTGGACCCGGGGAGGAGGGACAAAATGGAAATGGAAGAAGTCAACGCGCGACTGCGTTCGCTCGAGTTGCGAGCTGTCGCCCAAACCGCGGCGATCGCGGTTTTGCTCCAGGAGCAGCCCAACGCATCGGCAAAGCTGCACCTGGTCGCCGAGCACCTTGTCGACGCCCCCCCGATCCCGATGTCTGACGAGGACCTGGTGAAGGTCGCGGCGTATATCCAAGCAATGCTTGGTGGTCCCTGGATCGACTGACTGCTGCCGCGTCGCGATCTTCGCCAGAAACGGGAGGGGATTCGTTCAAAGTCAACGGCGGCTTCCGCTGCCAAGCGGCGCCCCACCGCCCCCTACGCCCCCATGAAGAACCTAGACGCCCCCACGCTCGCGCTGATCGACACCTGCTCCCAGGCTTCACTCGAACTGCTGCAACGCAACCTGACGCCGCACGGCATCCTGGCCGCGAGCCGTACCGAGGCGGCCGAGGCGCGGCGCTACACGCGCATCTTCGGGCGCGACGCCGCGATCTGCGTGATGGCGATGTGCGGCAGCGGTGTGCCGCTGCTGGAGCAGGGAGCGGTGGCCAGCCTCGACGCGCTCGCGGCACAGCAGGCGGCCAATGGGCAGATCCCCAAATACGTCGACCCGGAAGGCCGCGATGCCGACTTCTGGTACCTGGGCTGCATCGACGCCACCTTGTGGTGGCTGATCGCGGTGGATCATGTGCGCCGCCATGGCCGCGTCGGTCGCTCGCACTGGGGCCGCGAGGCAGGCCGCGCGCTCGGCTGGCTGCTGGCGCAGGAGCACCAGCACTTTCGGCTGCTGCAACAGAACGAGGCCAGCGACTGGGCCGACATCATGCCGCGCTCGGGTTACGTGCTGTACAGCAACGCACTCTGGTACGAGGTCAAGCGCCGCTACGCAATGGACGAGGCCGAGGCGACGCAGTACCACTTCAACCACCTGTTCAATCCGTTCCAGCGCAACCTGCCCGAGTACCATCGCGCCCGACTGCTGCGGCACTATGCGCGCCGCGGCCGGCGCGACCCGGGCCTGTACCTCAGCTTCGTCAATCTCTCGGTCGTCGGCGACGAGGGGGATGTGTTCGGCAACGTGCTGGCCATACAGAGCGGGCTGGCCGATTCCTCCATGGCACGCCGCATCGTCAAGACCATCAGCGCGGCGCGTGCCTGCGATCCCTACCCTGTGCGTGTGGTGCTGCATCCGCTGTCGCGCCAGCATGCGCTGTGGCGGCCGTATATGGCTCGCCATCAGCAGAACATGGTGCACCAGTACCACAACGGCGGCATCTGGCCCTTCGTCGGCGGCTTCTGGGTGATGGCGCTGGCCCGGGTGGGCCTGCACTCAATGGCCTGGCAGGAGCTCGCGCGACTGGCGCGCGTGAACGAGCTCGGCGACTGGCGTTTCACCGAGTGGTTCCACGGCCGCACGCTGGCGCCGATGGGGATGGCCGGGCAGAGCTGGAATGCGGCGACCTTTCTGCTGGCCAGGCGCGCCCTGCTGGGCGGCGGCGCAGGCTGGTGACGTCTCGTTACAGAGGCGACTCGGCCAGCCCGTCCGGCGCGAGTGCGCGGTGTAGACTGCCGGGCTTTTCCCCTTCTGGCGGTATGGTGCAAGTGTCACGGCGCACAGGTTTCACCGGATCGGCGCTCATTCGCTTGCTCGCTCAACTGACCGACACCGACGTTCCCGAATCCAAACAAGGCTTCGCGGATCGATTGGGTGAATGGCTCCGTTGGACCGACGCCATCTCGCTGTCCGCGGCGTTGAATGGCGGTGCGGCGACTGCGCCATCCGGCGCGCGCGCTTCCGCAAGCGCCGAGCAAGCCGAATGCACCCGCGTGCGAGCCGCGTTGGCGAAAGCCATCGCCGCAGACAGCGCACTCGGGGCCGATTTCTCCGCATACCGTCGGCGCTACCTTGCCAGGCAACAGGCGATCGAGGCGGCCATCGAGCCCTTGCGCGGTCGTCTTCGGGCGAAGCTGGCGGTCAGGTCGCCCGCCATGGCCCGGCTTGCTGCCGTGGATGCCGTCATGGAACAGGCGTTGGGTGCGCACGAGCAGCGCTTGCTGTCGACCGTGCCCGGGTTGCTCGAAAAGCATTTCGGGCGCTTGCGCCAGGCCGACAGCGGGGCCCAGCCCGAAGGCTGGTCAAACGTTTTCTGCAAGGACATGCAAAGCGTGTTGCTTGCCGAGCTGGATATTCGATTGCAACCGGTCGAAGGGCTGCTCGAAGCCCTTCGCAAGAGTGAATGACTAGATTTCTTCAACACTTCGCTTTTTTCGTGGGCTTGGCCGCCGTCTGTTGGGTCGGCGCCGGGTACATCGGCTCGAACCCGTTGGCGTTGGTGATCACGCTGCTCGTCGGCGCGTTCTACCTGATGGGCGCGCTGGAACTGCACCGCTTCCACCAGGCCACGTCCACCCTGGCACGCGCCTTGGCGGACATGCCCGATCCCCCGGCGAGCCTGGGCCATTGGCTCGACCAGCTGCATCCTTCCTTGCGGAACGCGGTGCGCCTGCGCATCGAGGGTGAGCGCGTCGGCTTGCCCGGCCCGGCCCTGACGCCGTACCTCGCGGGGCTGCTGGTGCTGCTGGGGATGCTGGGCACCTTTCTCGGCATGGTGGTCACGCTGAACGGCACCGGGATTGCGCTGGAGAGCGCGTCGGACCTGCAGGCCATCCGCTCCTCCCTGGCCGCCCCGGTCAAGGGGCTGGGGCTGGCCTTCGGCACGTCCGTTGCGGGCGTGGCCGCGTCCGCGATGCTGGGCCTCGTCTCCGCCTTGTGCCGGCGCGACAGGCTGCAGGCCGCGCAGCTGCTCGACACGCGCATCGCGACCACCTTGCGTGCCTTCTCCCTGGCCCATCAGCGCGAGGAGTCCTTCAAGCTGCTGCAGCGACAGGGCCAGGCGATGCCCGAGCTGGTCGATCGGCTGCAGGCCATGATGGCGACGATGGAGCGGCAGAGCCAGGCCTTGAACGAGCGCCTGCTCTCCAGCCAGGACAGCTTCCACAGCAAGGCCGAGGCCGCGTATGCAAGCCTGGCCTCCTCCGTCGACCGCTCGTTGAAGGAGAGCCTGACCGAGAGCGCCCGCGTTGCCGGCGCGACGATCCAGCCGGTCGTCGAAGCCACGATGGCCGGGATCGCGCGCGAGGCGACCTCCTTGCACGGCACCATCGAGCACGGCGTGCAGCGGCAACTGGAAGGGCTGTCGACCCGCTTGGAGCAGCATACGGCTTCACAGCTGCGCACTGTGGCCCAGGCGCAGGCCGACCTGCAGGCGGAGATGGCGTCGCGCGACCAGCAGCGGCTGGCGGCCTGGACCGATGCGCTCGAGGCAATGGCCGTGTCGCTGCAGCAGGAATGGCAGCAGGCGGGCGCGCGCAGCGAGAGCCAGCAGCAGCAGCTCTGCAAGACGCTGGCGCAGACCGCCGAAGAGATATCGGCCCGGACGGAAGCGCACGCGAGCAACACGATCGCCGAGATCGCCCAACTCGTGCATGCCGCCTCGGAAGCCCCCCGGGCCGCGGCCGAGGTGATTGCCGAACTGCGCCAGAAGCTTTCCGACAGCATGGCGCGCGACAACACGATGCTGGAGGAACGCGGCCGCATTCTGGAAACGCTGCAGACCCTGCTCGACAGCGTGAACCATGCGTCCACCGAACAGCGCTCGGCGATCGACGCGCTGGTCGCTGCGTCGGCGGATCTGCTGGACCGTGTCGGCACGCGCTTCACGGAAAAGGTCGACGCGGAAACCGGGAAGATGGCCGACGTCGCCGCACAGATCACCGGCAGTGCCGTCGAGGTGGCGAGCCTGGGCGAGGCATTCGGATTCGCGGTGCAGCTGTTCAGCCAATCGAACGACAAGCTGGTGGCCCATCTGCAGCGCATCGAAGGCGCGCTCGGCAAGTCCATCGCGCGCAGTGACGAGCAGCTGGACTACTACGTGGCGCAGGCCAGAGAAGTCATCGACCTGAGCATCATGTCGCAGAAGCAGATCGTCGAGGATCTGCAGCAGCTCGCCAGCAGCCGGGCGCCGGTGGGCAGCGAAGCGTGATGACGGAGGACGTCGACGCCGGCCTGGAGCCGACGGTGCCGGTATGGGCCGTGTTCGGCGATCTGATGTCGGGGCTGCTGGGCGCCTTCGTGCTGATCCTGGTGTGCGTGGTCGGCATGCAGCTGGACCTCACGACGAAGCTGGAAGCCGAGGTCAGGCAGCGGCAGGCTGCAGCGCAGCGACTGCAGGCCCTCGAGCAGGCCCTCGCGGGGCCGCTGGCGGCGGGCCGGGTGACGCTGAACAACGGGCGCATCGGCATCAGCGGCAGCGTGCTGTTCGCCGTCAACTCCGCCGAGTTGCAGCCCGAAGGCCGGCAACTGTTGAAGAGCCTGAGCGCACCGCTGGCCGCCTACCTCCAGGGCCGCGACGATATCCTGATGGTGAGCGGCTTCACCGACGACCGGCAGGTGCGGGGGGGCAACCGCCAGTTCGCCGACAACTGGGAGCTGTCGGCTCAGCGGGCCTTGACGGTGACCCGGGCCTTGATCGAGGAAGGCATCGCGTCGTCCTCGGTATTTGCCGCAGCCTTCGGTTCCGAGCAGGCGGTGGCGTCGAATGCCGATGCCGACGGACGATCCAGGAACCGGCGCGTGGAAATGGCGCCCACGCCGAGACCGTCCAACGCAAGCATGAAGTCCCGTGAGTAGCGAGGGGACACGCGCAACCGGCGCCATGATCGATGCACGGCGCGAGCGTGGCGATCATCGCTTCGATCCGGTCCGCTTTCGTTTTATCGAAGCGCTGGCCAGGCGGGCGGCTGCGCACGGCGGCGATGCGCGTCGCATCCTGGACGACAGGGTGGCCAAGCTGCTTGCGGCGTATGACGAGGATCTCGAAAGGGCTCCATGCGCGGACAGCACCACGACGCGGGAAGGCCAACCCCATCGCGGGGCGCTCGCGGAGCTCGTCGACCACGTCGGCCGGCATGCGTCGTCCTATGGGGACAGCGCACTGAAGACGCTCGGCTACTTCAGAAGCACCTGGTCAAGGCTCAGCGCCGATCGACGGCTAACGCAGTCGCTGGCGACGGTGCCGCAGAACGCCGGCCCCCTCAACTCGCGTCACCTCGTGCATCGATCGCTCATGTTGATGCGTGAACTGTCGCCGGAGTACCTCCACCGCTTCATGTCGTATGTCGACGCTTTGCAGTGGGTCGATCAGGCGAACGGTGGCAGTGCCTCGGCGGGTACGGATACCCCGCGCACCGAGGGCAACAGGAAGAGCGCTCGGAGCCGATCCGGCTGATGCCGGGCGCGGAGCCGCGGCTAGAGAGCATCATTTGAGCGGAGCGACAATCACGCCGCGTAAACCGGCTCTCTCAATCGCGGCTTTGATCAGACCCTCGGACTTCGCGTCCTCAATGAACTGGCGCGTGTATGCCGCTCCGAGATCCCGTCCCTTCGGCATCGCCATCGCGTGCGGATCGATGCCTGGTCGACCGTCGAGGACTCGAGAACCAGGCAATTGATTCGACATCTCGAACAGGATCGGCTTGATGCTGCCCATGACGTCCGCTCTCCCGGATTTCAGCGCCTCCAATGCGCCAGGGTTGCTTGATGCTCGGACAACCACAGCATTCTTCAGCGTGCGAGTAAAAAAGACATCGGGTCCGGACTTCTCCTGCACGGCAACTCGAGTCCCGGGGCGATCCACATCAGCCATTGTTGAGATCGAAGAACCGCCAGGGATGAGGTAGCCGAATTCGACTTCCAGGTGCAGCGCGCTGAAATCCCACTCCTTCGCCCGCTCGGGACTGAACCCAAATTGGGCGACGTCCCAAGCCCCGGATCTCCCGCCGTCGTGAAGGGCTCCGATCGATGGGTACAGCACCGGCTCAAACGGAACCTCTATGCGCCGGGCCATCTCTTTTCCGAGGTCGAATCCGACCCCCTTCATCTCACCCGACACGGAGTCCCGCACCACGTTCAAGGGATTGCCAAGCTGGAGTCCAACGCGAAGCTTGCCGGTTGGAGCCAAAGCCTGTCGCGCTTCCGGTGTCGGAGCGGTTCTGATGCCCGCACAGCCCGCAAGCAGCAGTCCAAGGACTGCCGTCATCAGCCAATGAGTCGTTCGCATTGCGTCCTCCGTTGAAGTCGCTCGCGGTGCTTCCCGAATGGAGATGCCTTTGGGTCAGCAGACATTGCCGTCGAAGGTCTGCACCCGGAAGCATTCTGCTCCGAGTTGAACGCCCTGCCTATCGTGGTCGACGAGCCCCGGGCGAGCCGATCGACGCGCGCACGGGCCGCGTGCCCTCACCCCGGCCCTCTCCCGGAGGCAGAGGGAGCAAGGCCCCTCATCCCCGAAACCCCAGCATCTTCATCGCCGGCCCAATCCCCTGCGCCGACTTCGCATAGTCCTTCCAGGGCTCGTTCCCCTTGTCCAGCCGCGTATGGATGTTTCGCACCGTCCATTGCGCCCCGCTCGTCAGGTGCTGCACCTCCGCCCACTCGACGGGCACCGACACCCCGAGCCCCGGCCGCGCGCGGGCGGACCAGGCGCAGACGGTCGTGGCGCCGAAGCCGTTGCGCAAATAGTCGATGAAGATCTTGCCCACGCGGTTGCGCGGGCCGCTCTTGGCGACGAACATCATCGGCAAGGTGCGGGCCAGGTGGCGCACGATGGCTTCCGAAAAATCCTTCACCGTGTCCCAGTCGTGATGCTTGCGCAGCGGCACCACCACGTGCAGGCCCTTGCCGCCGCTGGTCTTGCAGAAAGACACCAGGCCCAGCTCGTTGAGGAACACGCGCACGACCTCGGCGCCTTGCTGCACCGCCGGCCAGCCGACGCCCTCGCCCGGGTCGAGGTCGAAGGTCATGCGGTCGGGTTTGCCGGTCGCGGTCTTCACGGCATTCCAGGTGTGGAACTCGATGACGTTCATCTGCGCGGCCGACAGCAAGCCTTCGGGCGTCGCGACTTCGATCATCTGTTCATGGCCCGGCCAGATGGCGGGGTCGAGTTGCCGGATGCCTTCCATGCTGCCCTTGTCCAGGTGCTTCTGGAAGAACAGCTCGCCCGTGATGCCGGAGGGCGCGCGCACGATCGACACCGGCCGGCCCTTGAGGTGCTCCATCATCAGCGGCGCGATCAGGCCGTAGAAGCGCACCAGCTCGATCTTCGTCACGCCGCTCTTCGGGTCGATCACGCGCTCCGGGTGGGTAACCTTGAGCTTCGGCGGCAGCGTGTGCGCGATGGGCTGCTGCTGCTCGACATCGGCGTCCACCAGGTGCAGGGGCTTCTCGCGCACGATAGCCCGGGCCGGCTTGTCGGCGCGCAGCGCCTCGAACACGCCATGCCGGATGTGGCCGCCGGCGGTCCACTCCGAGTACGTGACCTCCGCCACCAGCGTGGGCTTGACCCAGTGGGCGTTGCGTTCGTCTTCGGTCCTGTTCTTGAAGGGGCGTTGGTCGATCTCGATCTTCTGCAAGCGCGTCAACATGTCCGCGAGCGAGCGGTCGTTGAAGCCGGTGCCGACCTTGCCGGCGTACACCAGATCGCCCTTGTCGTCGTGAACACCGAGCAGCAGCGAGCCGATGCCGATGCGCGAGCCCTTCGGGTCGGTGTAGCCGCCGATGACGAACTCCTGCCGCTGGCTGCACTTGAGCTTGATCCAGTCCGTCGAACGGCGCGCGCTGTAGCCGCTCTGCTTGCGCTTGCCGATGATGCCTTCGAGTCCGAGCTTGCAGGCCGAGGCGATGATGTCCTTCGGCGCCGCATCGAAGGCTTCGCTCAGGCGGATGCCGGCCGGCGCCTCGGCGAGCAGCGCGCGCAGGAACTCGCGCCGCTCGAACAGCGGCACGCCGCGCAGGTCGTGGCCGTCGTAGTACGGCACGTCGAACAGGAAGAACTCGATGCCCTGCGTCCTGGCGCTCTCGAAGGCGTTCTGCAGCGCCTGGAAGTCGGTCCGGCCGGATTCGGCGAGCACGACGATCTCGCCGTCGAGCCAGCCGGGCTTGAGCTTCATGCGCGCGAGCGCCTGCACCAGGTGCGGCATGCGGCTGCTCCAGTCGTGGCCGTTGCGCGTGATGAGCCGCACGCCCTGGGCTGCATCGATGCGCGCCAGCATGCGGTAGCCGTCGAACTTGATCTCGTAGATCCATTCGCTCGGCCGGGCCGGCGGCGCATCGACCAGCGTGGCCAGCAGCGGCGACAGCTTCTGCGGCATCTCTGCCTTGACCGCGCCCGCGGGCATGCCGCGCGCACCGGCGCGCTTCTTTGCCGGTGCGGGCGCGGGTGCGGCCGATTCCGGCTTGGGCATCGGCAGGTCGGCCACGCTGTCCGGGAACTCGTCGACAACGCTGAACTCGGCCGAAGGGCGCTCGTAGGCGTCGCGCTCCTTGATGAGCAGCCAGGCGTTCTGCTTTTCTTCCTTGCTCTTGATGCGCACCAGCACCCACTTGCCGCGCAGCTTGTAGCCGTGCAGCTCGAACTTGAGGTCGCCGTCACGGTAGCCCTCGTGCGGGTCGCCGATCGGCGTCCAGGTGCCCTTGTCCCAGATGACAACCTTGCCGGCGCCGTACTGCTTCGGCGGGATGGTGCCTTCGAAGCTGTTGTACGAGATCGGGTGGTCCTCGACGTGCACGGCCATGCGCTTCACTTGACGGTCGTAGCTCGGGCCCTTGGGCACGGCCCAGCTCTTCATCGCGCCGTCGAGCTCGAGCCGGACGTCGTAGTGCAGGCGCGTGGCCCAGTGCTTCTGCACGACGAACTGCCGCGCGTGCATGCTTTCGGTGCCGCCCTCCGCAGGTTCCGGCGTGAGCGCGAAGTTGCGCTTGGCCTTGTATTTCTTGAGCGGGTCGGCGCGGGGCATCGCGGTCGCCGCCGGCTAGACCCGCGGTTGCAGCCGCCGGAATGCGCTGAAGTGGCGGATGGCCATCTGCTTCTGTCCGGCATGTGCATAGAGCAGCCCGGCGTTCTGGTGCGCGTCGGCAAAGTCGGGCTGCAGGCGCAGGCATTCCTCGTAGCTCGCGAGCGCGGCGGCCACGCGGCCGAGGTCCTCGAGCGCGACGGCGCGGTTGTAGTGCATCAGCGGGTCGTCGGGGCAGTGCGCGAGGCCCTCGTCGTAGAGCGCCACGGCCTCGCGGCTGCGGCCGGCCTCGCACAGCATGAAGCCGAGGTTCAGGTAGGCGTGGGCGTGGGCCGGGTCCTGCTCGAGGATGAGGCGGTAGGTGTCTTCGGCGGCGGTGGGGTCGGAGGCTTCCAGCTCTTCCGCCGTTTCGAACAGGTCTTCGAGGTCGTCGGACTCGGGCGTCGCCGGCTCGGCGGCGCGCTGGGAGATGAAGCTCACCGAGCCGGTCGACGGCGCCACACTGAAGTCCATCACGAGCTGGCCCGTGTCGGGCTCCCACTGCGCGTTCTCTTCGCGCACCGTGATGCGGTCGCCGGCGGCCGTGATGCGCAGGCCGCTCACGGGCACTTCGGGCGGCAGCGTGTCGCGCAGTCGCCGCAGCGAGCGCAGGATCTGCCGCGTGGGAATGCGCGCCACGCGCAGGTCGTGCGCCGAGCGCAGCAGCACGACGTCGCGAAACGAAAAGCGCAAGGCGCGCCCGGGTCCGCGCGACGGGTCGACGAAGCCGAGTTCGATCAGCTTCGAGACGGCATGCCGGGTCAGGCCCAGCATCTGCCGGACGCTGCGCAAGGTGTAGGGGTGCGTGCTTTCGAGCGGTGCGCTGTTCGTCACTTCTTCATGCGCGCGCGCACCGGCGGCGCGGCCTCGGCCACCTTTGCCGCCCGGGGAGCACGCTTTGCGCCCTTGCTTTCGACTGCGGGTGCGGGCTGCTTCGCGCCGGGCTTGACGGCGCGGCCGAGGCTCGCGCGCAGCATTTCGGTGAGATCGATGACCTGGGCGCCGGCGGCAGCATCTTCCGGATGCTCGACCGCCACCACTTCCTGGCCGGCGATCTTGGCGTCGATCGCGACCAGGATGCGCTTCTTCTCTTCGTCTTCGAAGAGCGTGGGCTCGTAGTCGTCGGCGGAGATCTGCTCGATGAGCTGCAGCGCCAGCTTGAGCTCGGCGGCCGAGGGCGGCGGGAGCTGCTCGATCTCCAGGTCTTTCATCGACCGGACCTCGTCGGCAAAGAGCAGCTGCTGCAGCACCAGGCCGTCGTCGTTGGCGCGCACCTGCACCACGTACTGCTTGGACTTCCAGGCCCAGCGTGCCAGCGCGCAGCGCCCACTCTGCTGCATGGCGGCCTTCAGCAGGTTGTAGGGCTTGCCGCCGCGCTTGTCGGGCGCGAGGAAGTAGGCCTTGTCGTAGTAGAGCGGGTCGACCGCCTGCTCGGGAATGAAGGACACGATGTCGATCACGTGGCTGCCGCCCTCCTCCAGCGCCTTGAGCTCCTCGGGTTTAAAGATGACGTAGCGGTCCTTCTCGAACTCGTAGCCCTTGACCATTTCGGTGCGCGGCACGACCGTCTGGTCCTTCTCGGAGATGTATTGCTGCTTCACGCGCGAGCCGTCCTTCGACAGCAGGTTGAAGCGGATGGTCGCCGAGCTCTCCGTCGCCGAATACAGCTTGACGGGGATCGACACCAAGCCGAAGCCGAGCGACAGCGACGCTATGGAACGAGCAGCCATGGGATTGCCTCCAGGCGAACGAAGGAAGGCAGCATGCCATTTTTTGGCTGCCAGGAGAATAGGCGCACTTCCCCTCACCCAACCCCCACCATGTCCGAACCCCGCCCTGACCTCGCCAAGACCACCTTCGGCGTCCTGACCCTGGTGCTGCTCATCGGCTCCTCGCTCTGGATCCTCCGCCCCTTCCTGGGCGCGACGATCTGGGCCGCGATGGTCGTGGTGGCGACCTGGCCGGCCTTCCTCTGGATCCAGGCGCGGCTGTGGAGGCGCCGCAGCCTGGCGGTGGCCGCGATGGTGCTGATCCTGCTGCTGCTGTTCGTGCTGCCGCTCACGCTGGCGATCTCGACCATCGCCGCCAATGCGGAGGAAGTCGTCGCATGGATCAGGTTGCTGATCAGCCGGGGCCCGCCCCAGTTGCCCGGCTGGGTGGAGCGCCTGCCCATCGTCGGGCCGAGGCTCGCCATGGCCTGGAATGAACTCGTGGCATCGGGCGTGGCAGGGTTGGAGGCGAAGGTCACGCCCTATATCCGGCAGGTCACGGGATGGCTGTTCGCGCAGGCCGGCGTCGTGGGTGCGCTGACCCTGCAGTTCCTGCTCACGGTCGTCATCGCCGGGATGATGTATGCAGGCGGCGAATCGGCGGCGGCGGTGGTCCGGCGCTTCGGCCTCAAGCTCGGCGGCCAGCGCGGGGAAGACGCGGTGGTGCTGGCCGGCAAGGCGATCCGCGGCGTGGCGCTGGGGGTGGGCGTGACGGCCTTCGTCCAGGCGGTGGCGGGCGGCATCGGTCTTGCGATTGCGGGCGTGCCATTCGCAGCCCTGCTCACGGCCGTGATGTTCATGCTGTGCATCGTGCAGGTCGGGCCGACGCTGGTGCTGGCGCCGGCGGTGATCTGGGTCTTCTGGAGCGGATCGACCGGCTGGGGCATCTTCCTCCTGGTGTGGACGGTGATCGTCGGCACGATGGACAACTTCCTTCGCCCGCTCTTGATCCGGCGCGGCGCCGACCTGCCGCTGGTGCTGATCTTCGCGGGCGTCATCGGCGGGCTGCTCGGCTTCGGGCTGGTCGGCATCTTCGTGGGGCCGGTCATGCTGGCGGTGTCCTACACCCTCATCGACAACTGGCTTCGGGATGCCGAGGCGCAGACGGCCGATGCGGCGCGGCAGTAGCGCTGGCGAGGGTCAGACGTAGCGTGTGACCCAGTTCGGCCGGTCCCGCTTCTTGCGGTAGTACCAGGCGCAGGGCCAAAGCATGAGGGCCAGCAGCAGCAGCCAGATCAGATAGGTTTGCGCCAATCCCCACTTCGTGTGCACGACGGCCGCGGCCAGACCCAGCACGTAGAAATGGACGACGTAGAAGAAGAACGGCACCCGGCCGAAGACCACGAACGGACGCAGCCAAACGGGCAGGCCGCTGCGCGTGACCCACCACAGCACGGCCAGGCCCGCGAAGATCGCGGCGAAAGAACAGGCAAGGAAGGGCAGGTCCGGCGGGTACTTGGCGAAGTTCCAGAACGCCAGGCTGGCGACGTTCGTGTACGCGTAGGCATTGCCATAGCCGCCAGCCAGGCGAATCGCGAGAAACAGCGCCAGGCAGACGCCGGCCAGCCCCAGCCAGAACCGCGCCGGCTGCAGGCGGTGCAGCGCGTCGCGGCCCGCGACGAAGCCCACGACGGCGATCGCGGCCCAGGGGATCACCGGGTAAAGCGAACGAAACGCGCCGCTTCGAACCGGCTCGTAGAGCACCGCCCGCAAGGGCAGCGGCAGCGCCGACACGTCGAGCAGCGGGTGCAGCGCCAGCACCGCGATCGCCGCCGCCAGCAGCAGCTTGCCCGGCGCGTCGCGCACGAGCGCGAGGATGATGATGGCCGCGCCGATCGAACTGAGCACCACGAAGGAATAGAAGCCCATGGCGGCGCGCGGCAGGCCCATGACGAGCGCGTCCACCGCGATCAGCACCAGGCCGCGCAGGATCAGCCGCCGCGTCACCTCGGCATGCGGCAGGCCGCGCTGCTCGCGCGCAGCGCTGGTCAGCGCCACCATGAAGCCGGCCATGAAGAAGAAGGCGGGCGCGACCGGCACGCCCGTGAAGCGCGTCAGGAACTGCAGCAGGTCGCCGGGCACGGGCGCCGCGGCCGCGGCCAGTTCTTCGCCGGCCCGGCCGGCGTTGAACATCAGTGAGGCGTGGTCCAGCGCCATGTGCGCGATCAGGAGGCCGCGAAAGGCGTCGACGTAGCCTTGCCGCGCGATCGGCGCGTCGATGGCGCTGGCCTGGGCGAGGATGGCGGAGGAAGGGCTATGCATGGGGGAGTCTCGAGGGGCGTGGCCAGTGTCGGGCAGGCGCGCAGCGCACGTCTTGGAGATTGGCGACATGCGCGCGGTGTCGCAACCTGGACGATGAAGCACGAGGCCGGGACGACACGTGATTGAAATTCACGCACCGCCAGGGCCCAATAGCGACCTTTGCAATTCCAGGAACGCACTGCAGAAGGCAAACCACATGGCAACCCTGAACGCACTCATGCTCCCCCTTACCGTGCTCGCCGCCGTCGGCTCGGCCGTCATCGCCGGCCTGCTCTTCGCCTTCTCGACCTCGGTGATGAAGGCGCTGTCGCAGCTGCCGCCCGAGCAGGGGATGGCCGCGATGCAGAACATCAACGTGACGATCCAGAACCCGGTGTTTCTCGGCGTGTTCGTCGGCACCGCGGTGCTGTGCGGGGTGCTGGTGCTGCGGGCGCTGCTGCATGCGAACGATGCGGCCACCTGGTGGCTGCTCATCGGAGCAGCGGCCTATCTGATCGGGACCTTCGGGGTGACGATGGTCTTCAATGTGCCCATGAACAACACGCTGGCGCGCGCCGAGGCGTCTGCAGTGGTTGCCGCGGTGCAATGGCCGGCCTATGTGGGGCCCTGGGTTCGGTGGAACCACCTGCGCACGGTGATGGGGGTGCTGGCTGCGCTCTCATTCACGGTGGCGGCAGTGCAGTGGGCGCGTGCGGGAGCGTCGGGCGCCTGAGGTCGGGCAGGAGGCCCCACAACCAGCGCGCTCCTTGCGATGGCGGTGCCGCGTCGACCGAGATATGCCCGCAGGTCGCCGAGGACTGCTCCTCGAAGGCCTTGAGCTGGGCAAGGTCGGTTTCGAGTTCGCTCTCGAGCGTCGCGAGTTCGTCCCTGAGCTTCAGGATCAGCGCCGGCATCGTCCGGATGCGCTCGCGCTTGCGCTTGATCTCCTCCTTGATCTGCACGATCGCTCGCTTCACGATGTCGCCATCGATGGAGTTGGTGGTGGCCATGGCCTATCTCCTGAGGTGGGCTCGATGCGCCGGTTGTACGCGCAGCAGCGATGCATCGCCTCCTCCCGGCTGGGGAGGTTGAAGGCGGCGGCCCCGGTGCGAGTCGCAAGCGCCGAAGTGGCCTGCCCTCGCCAACCGTCGGGCACCTCGCGCACGCCGCTACACCCTCTCCCGAGTGCGCTGGTCGATCTGCATGCGCCGATCGCGCAGCGACGATTCGGTGTGCGGGAACATCGGCTTGGCGCTGCGAATCGGGATCGCCATGTCCGGGAGCTTCACCGCGAGCTTCGCCTGCGCCTTGCCGGCGCCTGCCGCAATGCGCCTGAAGGTCGACATGACTGTCTTCTTGTCGTCGTCGAAGTCGCCGTGGTGCATGGCCTCCGATGCGCTCAGCGAATCGTCGGGCTCGGTGTTGGGCGTGAGCACGAGTTCGGCGCCGTGGGCATTGAAGATCTTGCGCAAGGCGGGATCAAAGGCTTTCTCCATCCCGAGGATCGGCACGCCATCGCGAAAGAACGGGATGCGCGCCTGGCCCTCGAAGGCATTCGAGACCAGGTAGAGCAAGGACTTGTTGTAGATCTTGGCGCAGTCGTCATCACGCTCGGTCTTGTCCTTGAGCGCATACACCGTCAGCTTGCGGAGCGTCTTTGATTCCATCGCCGGCACGTAGAACTCCTTGAAGAGTTCGACCGTGCAGGCCGGCGCCCACAGGGTGCAGGTCTCGATCGGCAGGCCGCGCGCAGCCAGGAGCTTGACGATCGGCGCGTGCAGGATCGAGCCCGCGCTGTGGCCCACGAGATGGATCTCGAGAGCCTGGCCGTTCTTCTCGGCCTTTTTCGCCAGCTTCTTCAGGTGATCGACGACCAAGGTCGAGGCACAGCCCTGGCTGGCGGCGCGCACGGCGTTCTCCTTCATCTCGCTCCAGGCGGCCTTGCCGCTCAAGACGCGGGCGAGCGGCTCCAGCGCGTCGTCGAGCCGATCCAGCATGAAGTCCTTGGTGGCGTCCAGCGCGCCTTCTGGCCGTCGACGGCTGACCGCGTCCTTGAGGATGTTCGAGAAGGTGGTCCAGTAGTCGGTGCGCCAGATGAAGGCCAGCGGGTAGACCTCAGCCTTCAACAGCTCCGGTCGGTATTCCGCGAGGCGCTGCACCGCGGCCTGTTCGCTCACCAGCCCGCCATGGGCATACAGAAGGACCCGCAGCTTCTTCCAACCGTGGGTCGCCGTCGGGATGTCCTGCTCGAAGATGTGACTGAGCTCGTCAGGCGTCGAGCCGTAGTCGCCGCCCGCCTTCAGCTCCCCGTCATTGCCGACGCTCACGATATGAGGCCGCAGGTCTGCGAAGGAATAGGCCACGCTCTGGTTGGCGGTGGCCGAATGCGTGGCGGCGGCCGATTGCTTCGCGCGCAGCGTCACCGGCGCTCCCAGGCGGGCCACCCACACATCGGTGCCGTTGGCGATCCAATCGTCATAGGTGACCCGCGCAAAGCCGCGCAGGCCCCATGTCGGACCCCAGGAGTTCTGCAGCCAAAAACCTTGATCGTCATAGGCAACGATGGCGAAAGCATGGCCGCCGGTGATCACCTCCGACTGCACGATCAGGCCGTCGGCCCCTACGCTGGCCCATCCCTCGTGGACCGTGGCCGTCGCATAGAGCACGCCGACCTCGGCGATGGCCGCGTGCATGGCGACCAGGTCTTTGTGGTTGACGCGGAAATAGGCGCCCAGCGGCCGGCGGATGCCGTCTGCCACGCGCTGCTCGGTCATGCCCCGGCGGTCGACCTTGCCGGGCTGGTAGGGATATAGCTCCTCGGAGCAAATGCCGTGCTTGTGCCAGCCCTTCATCGCGCCGCGCGCGCTCGAGCCGCTGTAGTTCTCGCCGGGCCACTCGTCGTAGCGGCGCGCCAGGTCGTACAGCATGCGCGGGCTGACGGGAACGCTGTCAGGCACCACCCGCCTGCGCTGGAGCAGATAGTTCGCGACGGTCGCCAGGCCGAAGCCGGTGCACGCGCCTTCGCTGCCCTGGTTCAGGATCGGCACCTTGTGCTCCAGGTACTCGCCCAGCGGAATGTGGGTCGGCACCTCGATGAGCGTGGGCGTGTACATCAGGTCGCGGAAGTCGAGCGTGTCCGGCCGCACTGCGAGCGATTCGGAAGGCGGCGGCACAAAGGCCGGCGGCGGCGGCTCCAGCTGGATTGACTCAGCGCCGCGCATCAATGCATCGGCCGGCTCCGCGAACGTCTTCGCGGTCTTTGCCTTGGCATGTCTGGCGCTCGCGGCCGGAAAGGAGGGGGCCAGCACCAGCTTGGCCCGCTCGTAGAAGCGAACCCTTTCAGCCGCGCCGTTCTGGCCGCCGTTGATCCTGCGCGTGATCTCGGTGAAGTTGTCCGCATCGGCGAGCTCGTTGAGCCCTTTGCGCTTCCAGTACAGCCCCGCCGTCTTGAACGCCAGCTCCGGCGCGGCGGCCAGCTCGGGTTGGCCGACGAGGTCGACCCCGAGCAGATCGCCGAACTTCTGGTAGTTGGCGCGGCCAGTCAACTGAATCGGGCCGCGGCCCTTGAAGCGCTTGCCATCACCGGGCTGCGTGTTGCCGAGCGTCCGTGCCAGGTCGCTCGGCGGCTCGTAGCGCTTCTGCGCCGGCGTTGGCCCCCAGATCTCCTCCATGAAGTTGAACTCGCCCGACTCGTGCGCCAGTTGCGCGATGAATGCGGATGTTCGTCGCAGATTGTTGATCTCGAATTCCTCCATCGCCGCGTTCAGCGGGTCGACGTACAGGAGGCGCTTCTTCTGCGAAGCGTGGAGCATGATCTGCGCGAGTTGAAGGTCGGTGAGCATGGGATGCCCTTTCGCGAGTGACGGGGACTGGTTCGCGGCAAATTCTGCATCTCACGCAGAATCTGACGAAGCGGCCTGAAGGACTATGTCTGTCGATCTAGCCAAAGGGATAGACGAGTGATCAGCCCCCTGCGGCAAAATCTCGGGCAACTCCGAGGAGGTGCGATGGGAACCAGTGACAAGGACTCGCTATCGACCGCTGTGCTGACCGATGGCACGGATTCACAACGCCGTCTGAGCTTCAGGAAGCTGGCATCCTGGATCGCCATCGTCGTGACCGTCGTCGCTGGAACGGCCGCGTTCGTCAAGAACGTCGACACGATCTGGACCACGGCCTCCGGCTGGTTTCGAGGCAAGCCGCAGCCGACGCCGGGTACTGAAATCAAGGTGACTGCCGAGACGCTGGTCGCCATTGCAGACGCCATGGCCAAGACCGCTGCCGCAAAGTCCGGAGGCGCGGCCAGCGAAGAGGTGAAGAAGGATTCGGCGAATCTGAAGAGCGCGGCGAAGGAGATCGAAGCGCCGTTGTCGGTCGGGACCGCGGCGATACCGGCACCGCCCTGGTTGAAGCTTGCCTTGGCCGAACTGGGCCAGTCAGAGATCCCAGGGCCCGAGTCCAATCCACGCATTCTTGAATACATCCATTCCTCACCTCATTTCAAGAATGTCACTGACGACACGATGCTTCCTTGGAGTGCGCTCTTCCTCAACTGGGTGATGAAAGCGTCGGGCGTTCCCGGCGTGGATGATGGTCGCAATATCGCGTGGCTGACGTGGGGGAGCGAGCTGAAGGAACCCAAGCAAGGCGCCGTGGCGATCTTCAAGCGCCCGGAAAGTGATGCGTCCCCGTCGCGCGGGCAGGCCTATTCGTGCCTCTACCTGGGCCAAACCGCGACCTACATTCTTTGCCTGGGCGGCAACGTCGGAAATGCCGTTCGGATCACGTCCAGGCCCAAGGAAAACCTGGTGGGCTACCGATGGCCTCCCGCCTGATTTCGTGGTTGGGCCGTACTCGACGTCGAACGTTTCCTCGTTGCCGTCTTCGACCTGCTTCGCGCGCAGAGGGTTTGCGAGAAGGATTAGGCTGGAGGCCTGATGACACCCTCCAAGGAAAACGCCAATGCCGGCTCTGTCTGGATCCGGTTCTGGTCGCCGACTTCCGCTTTGGAGCCGACTCCGGCCCATGCAAGTGCGCCTGAGCGTGCGGCGATCAGGAGCCGGAACTACGTCTGGCTGAAAACGTACATGGACATCTACATCCTGCGCTGGGGTGCACTGTGGGCAGCCTGCCTGGTTCTCGCGCTCCTTGCCACGGACGATGCAGTGCCGGGGGTACTGTTTGCGATCGCGCTGGCCTCGACCATGGCGTCTTTTTTTGGTCTGGTTTCCATGGTCTTGATCTATCGCCGAGCGATCAGGGCTGTGAAAGATCGGACCGCATAGCTCAGACGGCTGGTCTCGGAGAAAACCTGGCCTAGACTCCCGCGTCTCTGTTCAACGAAGGATTTCCCGATGACATTCGCATCGACCACCTGTGCGCCTGCGGCACGTTGGCTGCCTCGTTTCTTGTTGGGGCTCGGCGCGGCAATGCTGGTGTCCACGCTTCATGCCCAGCCCCACAAGGAAGTTCTCGACCGATCTGCAGGCTACAAGGACGAAGCGCTGTTGCTGCTTGAACGCCTCGTCAACATCGACTCCGGCTCGGCCAACACCGCAGGCCTCGAGAAGGTGCGGGGTGTGGTGGTCGAAGAGTTGCAAAAGCTCGGCGGAAAGATCGAAACCTTTCCGGCTACGCCGCATCCCGGAACCAACGTGGTCGCGACCTTCGAGGGCACCGGCGCCCGCAAGATCCTGCTGATGGCGCACATCGACACGGTGTTCGCCGACGGCACGGCGAAGGCCAAGCCCTTCTACATCAAGGACGGCCGCGCCTACGGCCCCGGCGTGATGGACAACAAGGGCGGCGTGGTCGCGGGGCTGTACGCGATCAAGATCCTGAAAGCGATGAACTTCAAGGACTACGGCCGCATCACCTTCCTGATCGACACCAACGAAGAGGTGGGTTCGCTCGACACCACGGCGCTGATCCGCCGCGTAGCCAGGGAACACGATGTCACCCTCAACCTGGAGCCCGGCCGCCCGGCGGACGGCCTGGTGGTGTGGCGCAAGGGCAGCGCCACGGCCACGGTGGAGGTCAAGGGGCGCGCGGCCCATGCCGGCGTGGCGCCGGACGCAGGTCGCAACGCTGCCACGGAGGTGGCCCATCAGGTCTTGCAGCTCGGCAAGCTGGGCGATGCGGAAAAGCTCACCACGATCAACTTCACCGTGCTGACCGCCAACGGCGCCACCAACGTGATCCCCGAGAACGCATCTGCCAGGGGCGACGTGCGGGCGGTGACGCGCGAAGAGTTCGATCGCATCGAGCGCGACCTGGCCCGCGTCTCGCAAAGCAAGCTGATCGCCGACACGCAGGTCAAGACGATGCTGTCGCGCGGCCTGCCGCCGATGCCGCGCACGCCGCAGTCCGACGCGCTGGTCAAAACGGCCGAATCGATTTACGCCGAAATCGGCAAGAAGCTCACCATCGAGGGCTCCGGCGGCGCCGCCGACGCGAGCCTGGCCGCCGATGTCGGCGTTCCCACGCTCGATGGCTTCGGGATCGTCGGCGGTGGCATTCATACGCCGGACGAATATGCCGAGGTCGAGAGCGTGGTGCCGCGCTTCTACCTGCTCACCCGCATGGTGATGGAGCTCAGCAAGAAGCCGTGACATCACGCGCGCCACTGGGGTGGTACGCAAGGCTTGGATTATTCGTCTACCAGGCCTTCCCGTTTCTTGTATTTCCATGAAGCGCCGCCGATTATTCGAAGTCGTGGTGGTTCGCGCCGCGAGTCCCGGATCCAAGGAGTTGCCATGCTCAACGAAGTCCAGATCAAGTTCGATGCAGGTTCCACTTCTATATCAAGGAGACCTGCAATGGATGCAAAAGACATGGCACGACGACAGTTGATGCGGCAAGGCGGTGCGGCGCTCGCCGGTCTGGCGCTGCTGCATTCCCACTTGCTTGCCCAGGCCTTCCCGGCCCGGCCGGGCGAGGAGGTCATCCCCTGGCTGGATCAACCGCCACCGAACCCGAGTGGCGGTGTTGTCGAGAATCTGCCCCAGTGGGAAGAGCTGAGTTCCTTTTTGACGCCCAACGACAAGTTCTTTCGTGTGGCGCACTACAACAAGCCGGTCATCGACGAGAAGGCGTGGGCCCTCGAGATCACCGGGCTCGTCAAGCAGCCCAAGACCTTGACGCTCCCCGCGCTCAAGGCCCGACCTCGGAAAGAGGTCGTCTTCACACTCGAATGCTCCGGCAATCATGGGTTCCCGTGGTTCATCAGCGGAATTGGCACGGCCAGGTGGGCGGGGACGCCGCTCGCCCCACTGCTCAAGGAAGCCGGGGTGCTGAATCGAGGGATGGAAGTCGTCTTCGTTGGGAGCGACGCGGGTGAGGAGGAAGTCCGCCAGGCCAAGATGCCGCAGCACTTTGCCCGCAGCATGTCGCTGGTCGATGCGATGAACCCGAACAACCTGCTCTGCTATGAGATGAACGGCGCAGCGCTTCCGCAGCCCCACGGGTTCCCCGTGCGGCTTATCGCTCCAGGCTGGTATGGCATTGCGAACGTCAAATGGCTGAAGCGCATCGAGGTATGGGACACCCGCTTCATGGGCCGCTTCATGGCGCGTGACTACGTGACGATCCGCGAAGAGCAGCGCAATCAGGAAACCGTCTGGACGGAAACGTCCGTGGGTCGGGCCCTGCTCAAGTCTGTACCGGCCAAGGTCACCGGCAGAAACGGCAAATACCGTATCGTCGGTGCAGCGTGGGGGCCATCCGTAGCGCGCGTGGAGGTGCAGATCGACGCGGGACCCTGGGTCGCAGCAACCATGGACCGGAGTGAGCAAGCCGATTTTGCGTGGAAGCTCTGGTCCCTGGAGTGGGCGAATGCGACGCCAGGAGAACACGCCATCACTTCACGTGCTGTCGATACCCAGGGGAATGTCCAACCAGCGATGGAGGATCCCCGCATCGCCAAGAAGCGCACCTACTGGGAAAGCAACGGGCAAGTCACGCGGCGGGTCCGACTCACCTGATCGTCGTTCGCACAGGGGACGCCCATGCGTACCAGGTTCGCTGTTTCTGCTTCGTTGCTTGCGCTTGCGACGGCTTGCGCAACCAGCGTCCCACCGCCAGACAAGTCATCCGGTCCGCTCGCCGACCGAGGTGCCGGCGCGTGGCGTACGTGGGTATTGACCTCCGGACAGGAACTCCGACTGCAGCCTCCGCCGAACGCTGCCGCAACTGCCGCCGAGCTGGAGCAGCTGCGGACATTTGCAGCGCAGCGGGACTCCGCGGCCCAGGAGCGGATCCGGTACTGGGACTTCTGGTCGCCGTCTCATCGATGGAACGAAATGCTGATCGACGTCTCGGGGGCCAATCCAATCCCGGGTGGAGCCGTGCAGCGTGCGTTTGCAATGATGAACATCGCGATCAATGACGCGATGATCGCGGCTTGGGACACCAAGTACACATACCACCGTCAACGTCCTGGTGAGATCGACAGACTGTTTCCAGCTTCCGTGGCCACGCCCCCTAATCCCTCGTATCCGTGCGAGCACTCCGTGGCCGCAGGTGCCGCTGCCGCAGTTCTTGCGCATATCTATCCGAAAGAAGCGCAGCGTATAACCAGCGCGGCAGAGGAGGCCGCTCGCTCACGTGTCATGGCGGGGGCGGCTTTTCCGAGTGATACCAAGGCGGGACTGGAGCTCGGGCGTGCCGTCGCCGCACGCGTCATCGAGCGAATGAAGCTCGATGGCGGCAAATGGGCTGGCCCCGTACCCACTGGTCCAGGTCTGTGGAAGGGAACCAATCCCGTGGGTGTCGACGAAGTGGGTTGGAAGCTCTTCGTTCTCAACTCTCCGAGCCAGTTTCGCCCTGGGCCGCCTCCAGCGCACGACTCGCCTGAACGCGCCGCGGAGCTTGCCGAAGTCAAGGGTTTCAAGCGCACGCCGTTCACGAACAGCAAGGTGAGCTATTGGCAGTTCGGACAGTTGGGGCAGCCGGGCGTCGCGTTTCGATTGAGCGAAGAGGTGGGGCGCCGGTTGGCGGAGGACGGAGCGCACGCCAGTGCGCCACGTGCCGCGCGTGCGTACACGCTGGTGCACGTCGCGCACTACGAGGGCTGGATCGCCTCGCAGGACGCCAAGTTCCACTACTGGACAGCGCGCCCGAATCAGTTCGACGCGGCGATAACCACAGTGATTCCGACCCCGCCATTTCCGACCTATCCGTCCAATGCGGCTACGCTCGTCAAGGCACCGACTGTCGTTCTGACCTACCTGTTTCCCCGCGAGCGCGCGCGGTACGACGGCTGGGTACAGGAATTCGGAGAATCGCGCCTATGGGCGGGGATCCATTTCCGCAGCGACATCACGTCCGGCTGGGAGATCGGACGACAGGTGGGCGAAGCGGTCGTTGCGCGTGCAAAGTCTGATGGCAGCTAGAGGCCGCATCCTGCCCGTCGAGTTGCAGCCCACAACCCACAGGAGACGCGCATGATCACGAATCCGCAGGCCGGCACCAACGTGCAGGAAATCGCCTCGGGCATCTTCCGCATCAACACGCCCGTGCCGCTGCCCGACGGCAACCTGTTCAGCTTCAACCAATACCTAGTGGTCGACGACCAGCCGCTGCTGTTCCACTCCGGCCCGCGCCAGCTTTTCCCGCTGGTGAGCGAAGCCATCGCAAGCGTGATGCCGGTCGAGCGCCTGCGCTATATCGGGCTGTCCCATGTCGAGGCGGACGAGTGCGGTGCGCTGAACCTGTTTCTGGCCGCAGCGCCGCAGGCCGTGCCCCTGTGCAGCAGCATCGCGGCCATGGTCTCGATGGGTGACATGGCCGACCGCCCGCCGCGCGCGCTCGCCGATGGCGAAGAACTCGCGCTCGGCACCCACACGATGCGCTGGTTCGACACGCCTCATCTTCCGCACGGCTGGGAGTGCGGGCTGATGATGGATACGCACACGCGCACCTTCTTCTGCGGCGACCTCCTCACGCAGCCGGGCAACAGTGAGCGGGCGCTGGTCGATAGCGACATCCTTGGCCCCAGCGAGGCGTTTCGACGCCAGATGGACTATTACGCGCATGCACCGCAGACGGCCGCATTGCTGGCCGGGCTCGCGAAGCAGGAGCCCCGCACGCTTGCATGCATGCACGGCAGCGCATGGCAGGGAGATGGCGCATCACTGTTGCGCAGTCTTTCAGAGGCACTCTCGGCCTCGCATTGAGTTCCGCGCGCTCAGCCTTTACTTACCCTGCCCTGCCGGCCATTCGGACGCAGAGCTCGAAGGCTTTTTGCAAGCCTTCGATGTTCGCCACGCCCTTGCCCGCGATGTCGAAGGCGCTGCCGCTCGCCGAGGTCGCCACCGGCACCGGCAGCCCGCCGTGCAGCGTCACGCCCTGTTCGAAGCCCATGAGCTTCATCGCGATCTGGCCCTGGTCGTGGTACATCGAGACGACGGCGTCGAAGTCGCCGCGGCGCGCGCCGATGAAGACGGTGTCGGGCGGATAGGGGCCGCGCGCGTCGATGCCCTGCGCCTTCAGCGCGCGCACGGCCGGCTCGATGATCTCGATCTCCTCGCGGCCGATGGAGCCGCCGTCGCCGGCATGCGGATTGAGGCCCGAGACCGCGATGCGCGGCGCGGGCACGCCGGCACTGACAAGCGCGCCGCGGATGATGTGCACGGCGTCCTGCACGGCCTGCCCGGTGATGAGGGCCGCTACGTCTTTCAGCGGCACGTGCGAGGTCACACGCGAGGTCCACAGGCTGCCGGTGATGTTGAACTCGCAGACGAAGCCCGGCACATCGAAGCGCTCCTGCATGTAGCGCAGCTCGTCTTCGTGCGCGAGGCCGCCCAGGCGCAGCGAATGCTTGTTGAGCGGCGCGAAGACGATGCCGTCGACCGCGCCGCGGCGCACGGCTTCGGTGGCCAGTTGCATGGCCTCGAAAGACGCCTTGCCCGAATGCGCATTCGATTCGCCCAGCACCGGCGGCTTGCCGGCCATGGTGTTCTGCACCAGCAGGCTGGGGCGGCCGGGCTCGAAGCGCAGCACGTCCAGGCTTTCCAGTCTCAAGGGGTCGAGCGCGGGGCCTCCTGCGATGCGTTCGCCGCTTTCAAGCACCAGCTGATCGGCGATCAGCAGCAGCTCGGCAGCTTCGAGGTTCTGCGCGCGGCGCAGCAGCTTCACCGTCATCTCGGGGCCGATGCCGCTCGGGTCGCCGGGCAGCACTGCGATTCGGGGTTTCATCGACATCCTTTTCTCTTCAGTCAATCGGCGCGCATGCCGGTGTCCTTGACCAGCTTGCCGTAGCGCTCGAACTCGCTGCGGTTCATCTCGGCGAAGGGCTCGATGCCCATGGCCGTGATCTCGCCGCCCAGGCCCTTGATGCGCTCCTGCACGTCGCTCATGCGCAGGCTCTGGGCCAGCTCGGCGTTGAGCCGCTCCACCGCCGCGCGCGGCGTGCCGGCGGTGACGAAGAGGCCATACCAGGTGTTGACATCGGCGCCCTGCACGCCCGCCTCGGCCAGCGTGGGCACATCAGGCAGTTCGGGCGTGCGCCTGGCCGCGGCGACGGCGAGCGCGCGGAACTTGCCGGCCTTGATCTGCTGCATGGCCGAGGAGGTGCTGTCGAACATCATCTCCACCTGCCCGCCGATGATGTCGACGTGCGCCTGCGAGCTGCCGCGGTACGGCACGTGGATGGCCTTGGTGCCGGTGGCCAGCGCAAAGGCTTCGCCGCCCACGTGCTGCGTGCTGCCGATGCCCGAGGACGCATAGCGCAGGCCGCCCGGCTTGGCGCGCATCGCGGCGATGAGCTCCTTCACGTCCCGGTAGGGCGAGGTCGAAGGCACCACCAGCACGTTGGGCATCACGGCCACCAGGCCGACGGGCTGCAGGTCCTTCAACGGGTCGTACTTGAGCTTGAGCAGGTGCGGCGCCACCGCCTGGCCGGTGTTGGTGGCCAGCAGCAGTGTGCTGCCGTCTGCGACGGCCCGCGCCGTGAGTTCGGCCGCGATGGTGTTGGAGGCGCCGGGCCGGTTCTCGACCACCACCGGCTGCTTGAGCGAGGCGCCGAACTTGTCGGCGAGTAGGCGCGCGAGGATGTCGGTGCCGCCGCCGGGCGAGGCGCCGACCATGATGCGCAGAGGCTTGTCGGGGTAGACGGCCTGGGCGGATGCCGCGAGCGGCACGGCGATCAGGCAGAGCGCCGCAAGGCGCCAGGGCAACAGGATTGGCATGGGCGTGTCTCCGATCTTTGGTCCCCAGCTTAGGGATGTTTGCCATTCCAATCCAATCGAATGTTCTGAAGAATCCATATACCACCGCATATGACTCAGCCCGGCCCCGATCTCCCGCCCTGGCGCCTGCTGCTGCGCTTGCGCACGCGGCAATGGGTGCTGCTGGCGCTGCTCGACCAGCACCGCCACCTGGGCCGCGCGGCCGCGGCGATGAGCATCAGCCAGCCGGCCGCCACCAAGCTCTTGCAACAGCTGGAAGAGACCTTCGCGGTGCCGCTCTTCACGCGCGTCGCGCGCGGCATGTCGCCCACGCCGTACGGCGAGGCGCTGGTGCGTCATGCGCGCTGGGTGCTGACGGACTTCGGCGCGGTGTGCGAAGAAGTGGAGGCTCTGCGCTCCGGGCTCAGCGGCGCGTTGCGCGTGGGCAGCGTGCCGGGCGCGGTGCCCGAGCTGCTGGCGCCCACGCTGGTGGCCTACCAGAAGAAGCACGAGCGCGTGGCGGTGAGCGTGGTGGTCGACACCAGCGACGTGATGCTGCGCCAGCTTGCGCGCGGCGAGGTCGACCTGATGCTGGGCCGGCTCACCGAAGACCACAGCGCCGAAGCTTTCGATTGCGTGCCGCTGCTCGGCGAGCCGCAGGTGGTGGTGGTGCGCAAGGCGCATCCGCTGTTCAAGCGCAAGTCGCTGACGCTGCGCGAGCTGGTCGACTGGCCCTGGCTGCTGCAGCCGCCGGGCTCGCCGCAGCGCGGTCGCTTCGAGGCAGCCTTGCGCGAGGCGGGCATCCAGCAGCGGCTGCGCATCACCGAGACCGCATCGCCGATCGCGATGACGGCGCTCTTGGAACACTCGGACATGGCCGCCGTGATGCCGGCGTCGCAGGCGGCGCACTACGCGCGGCTGGGCGTGCTGCGCGTGCTGCCGGTGAAACTGCCGATCCGCGTGCCGCCGATCTACCTGATCACGCGGCGGGCGCACAGCCTGTCGCCGGCCGCGGCGGAGTTCGTTGCGCTGCTGCGGCCGGCGGCGGCGGCCTGACAGGCGCGGACCTTCAGGGCAGCAGCTCGAACTTGAGTTCGGACAGCGGCATCACCTTTTCTTCGCGCGTCATCTTGTATTCGGTGTTCGGGCCGAGCCACTTGGCCCAGATCTTGTCGATCTCGCCGGCCTTGTCCAGCGCCACCAGCGCCGCATTGACCTTGGCCAGCAGCACCGGCTCGTCCTTCTTCATGCCGACGCCGATCGGCTGCAGCACCATCGGCTCCTTGATCATCTTGAGCTCGACCCCGGAGGTCTTCGACTGGTTGACGAGCTTGGTGATGGTCATGGTGTTGGCCACCATGCCGACCGACTTGTTCTGCTGCACGGCCATGAAGGCCGAGCCCGTGTCCTGGAAGGTCACCGGTTCGGAGCCGTTCATCTTGATCGACAGCTCCGAGGTCGAGCCCTTGGTGGAACTCAGGCGCTTGCCCTTGAAGTCGGCCTTGGTGGTGCCGGGGTCGGAGGCTTTCACGGCCAGCATTTCCTTGGCCACGTAGTACGGATCGCTGAACTGGATCTGCTCGCCGCGGCTCTTGGTATAGGCCAGGTTCGCCACCGTCACGTCGACGCGGCCGAGCTTGACCTCGGGCACACGGGCTTCGACCGACAGCGGCGTGACCTTCGCGCTCAGGCCCAGTTGCTTGGCCAGCGCGTTGCACAGATCGACATCGAAGCCCACCATCTCGCGCGTCTTGGGGTCGGGCGCGGCAAAGGGCGGCACATCGGCGAAGGTGCCGCACTTGAGTTCCTTGCGCTGGTTGATGTCATCCCACTGGTCGGCATGCGCCAGGACGGACAGGGCGCCAAGGCAACAAGCGATGGCGGCGAGACGGAAGACGGTCTTCTTCGACATGATGAACTCCTGGTGAGGGCTGGGATGGGAAACGCCTAGTGCGCGCGCAGATCGGACAGGAAGCGCTGCGCGCGCGGATGCTGGGGGCTGCTGAAGAAAGTCTCGGGCTCGGCCTTCTCGAGGATCCGGCCGGCATCCATGAACCAGATGCAGTCCGCGACCTCGCGGGCGAAACTCATCTCGTGCGTGACGCACATCATGGTCATGCCGTCGTTGGCCAGGCCGCGCATCACCGACAGCACCTCGCCCACCATCTCGGGGTCCAGCGCACTGGTGGGCTCGTCGAAGAGCATGGCCGGCGGCTCCATGGCCAGGGCGCGCGCGATCGCCACCCGCTGCTGCTGGCCGCCCGAGAGCTGCGCCGGATAGGCACCGGCCTTGGCGGCCAGGCCCACGCGCTCCAGCAGCTGCATCGCCTTGGTCCGCGCGGCGGCGCGCTTGACGCCGAGCACGCGCATCGGCGACAGCATGATGTTCTCCAGCACCGACAGGTGCGGGAACAGGTTGAAGCTCTGGAACACGAAGCCGATGCGGCTGCGCAACTTGTTGAGCGCCACGCTGCTCATTGGCGCGTGGATGTCGTGGCCGTCGAAGAGCAACTGGCCCGACTTGATCTCCTCGAGCCGGTTGACGGTGCGGATCAGCGTCGACTTGCCGGAACCGGAAGGCCCGCAGACCACCACCACCTCGCCTTTCTTGACTTCGGCGTTGACGTCGGCGAGCGCCTGGTAGTCGCCGTACCACTTGTTGATGTTGGAAAACAGGATCATGGGAACGTCTGCGTTCGTTGGAGTGGGCATGGTTCTGTCTCCTTTGCGTTTGTCCGACCGTCGTGCGCGGCCTTGTCAGGGATTGGCCGCCACCGGCGGCGGCAGCGAGGCGCCCTCGGGCGACAGCGGGGCCATCGCCGCGCCGAGCCGCTTGTGGGCAATGCGCCGCTCCAGCCACTGCGCCAGCTGCGTGAGGCTGAAGCAGACCACGTAGTAGGTCATCGCCAGGATGAAGAAGACCTGGAAGGGCTTGGTCAGCAGCTGGTTGTTGATCTGGTTGGCCGCGAAGGTGAGCTCGTTCACGTTGATCACGTAGCCCAGCGTCGTTTCCTTGATGGTGGAGATGAACTGGCTCAGCATGCTCGGCAGCATGTTGTAGAGCGCCTGCGGCAGGATCACGTACCACATCATTCCCAGGTGGCTGTGGCCGAGCGCGCGCGCCGCCTCGGTCTGTCCCTTGGGCAGGGCCTGGATGCCGGCGCGCACCACCTCCGACAGGTAGGCGCCCTCGTAGATCACCAGCGTGCACAGCATGGTGGTGAAGCCCGAGATCTCGCGGCCGATCAAAAGCGGCACGAGGAAGTAGACCCACAGGATCACCATCAGGAGCGGCACGCCGCGCACGACGTAGACCAGCACCGTCGCCGGCCAGCGCAGCACCGCCCACGGCGACAGCCGCGCCAGCGCCATCAGCACCGACAGCGGGAAGGCCAGCACGATGCCCAGCACCGACAGGACCAGCGTGGCGACGATGCCGCCCATGGGGCCGTTGGGATACTGGCCGATGAGCAGCAGCAGCCAGTTGTCGCGCAGGATCTCGAAGATGCTGAACATCTCTCACCTCGCTCCGACGATGCGGTAGTGCCGCGCCACCCAGCCGCCCGCGGCCATGATGAGCAGCGAGAAGCCGAGATAGAGCACCGTGGCCACGCTGTAGGCCTCGAAAGCGCGGAAGCTCTGGCTCTCCACTTCCTTGACCGCGTGCGTCAGCTCGGCCACGCCGATCGCCATGGCCAGGCTGCTGTTCTTGAACAGCGACACGCTGTGATTGACCAGCGCGGGGATGGCGTTGCGGATCGCCTGCGGCAGCATGACGTGGCGCATCGAGCCGATGTAGCTGTGGCCCAGCGCCCGCGCGGCCTCGGCTTGCCCCGCCGGGATGGAGCGCAGGCCCGATCGCAGGTCCTCGCTGAAGTAGGCCGCCTGGCACAGCCCGAGCGCGACGATCGAGAGGATGGCCTCCGCGTTGTGCTCGGACAGCCAGTTCTGCAGAAACTGGGGCAGCACGCTGAAGATGCCGAAGTACCAGAGCATCAGCTGCACCAGCGTCGGCACGTTGCGGTGATAGGAGACATAGGCCGCGACCACGCGCTCGGCGATGCGGCCGGGCGTCAGGCGCACGGTCAGCAGCACGATGGCCAGGCTCATCGCGAGCAGCCAGGAGCCGGCCGCGATCTTCAGCGTCATCTCCACGCCGTGCAGCAGCATCGCGCCGAACTCCGGCTTCAGCAGGACGGCCAGCAGGTCGAAGTCCTTCATGTGCCGTTCCTTTGTTTTCCGTGGTTCTCAGGCCTGCGGCGCTTCCGGGCGCGCGGTGGAGAGCCCGCCGGGCACCTGCAGCGTCGGCGTGATCTCCATGTGGCCCACGTTCACCGCGACCGGCGCGGCGATGGCGAAGGCAATGGCGTCGGCAATGTCCTCGGCCCGCGGCAGCTCGAAGCCCTCGATGAAACGCTTGTGCATTTCCTCCGGGTTGCCGTGCACGTGCGCGAAGATGTCGGTGGCCACCCGCCCCGGGCAGATCTCGGTGACGCGCACGCGCTTGCCGAAGACATCGATGCGCAACTGGCGCGACAGCATGCTCACCGCGGCCTTGGTCGCGTGGTAAGTGCTGTTGCCGCCGAAGTTGTAGGCCCCGGCGATCGAGCTGATGTTGATCACGTGGCCGCGGTCGCGCGCGGCCATGCCCGGCACGACCAGCCGGCACAGGTGCAGCACGGCGCGCAGGTTGACGTCGACCAGCAGGTCGATGCCCTCGGCGTCGGCCTTCAGGATCGAGCCGGGCCTGTCGACGCCGGCATTGTTGACCAGCACGTCGAAGGGGATCTCCTGCGCCAGCCGGGTGATGCCCGCGAGGTCGCTCACGTCGATGGCGTGCGGGATGCAGCCCGTGCGCGCGGCCAGTTCGGCCAGCTTGCCGGCGCTGCGCGCGAGCGCGTGGACCTGCAGGCCTTCCTTGCAGAGGCGCTCGACGACCGCGGCGCCGATGCCCGAGGAGGCTCCCGTCACCAGCGCGGTCTTGTAGTCGGAGAAAGGCATCTTTGGCTTCTTTCGTTATGACGAATTCACTGTATCCAGCGCGACCTCGGGGCGCCAAGACGGAATGGCTGTGTAGAGATAAGCCGTCCTTATGTCGCTTTTTTGACCGCCCGGCTTCAGGGCGCCATCTGGCGCGAGATCGGCAGCACGCGCCCCGCCGCCTCGACCACGCCGCGTACGGCCCGCGCCAGCTCCACCGCACCGGGCGTATCGCCGTGCACGAGGATGGAGCGGACGTTCATCGGGATCCTGCGCCCGCCATGGCTGGTGACCGTGCCCTCCTCCAGCAGCTGGTGCACGCGCGCCAGCACGGCCTCGGGCTCGTGGATGACGGCGCCGGGCAGCTTGCGCGGCACCAGCAGGCCTTCGTCGTCGCAGGCGCGGTCGGCCAGGAAGGTCCGCGCCACGCGCAGCCCGCAGCGCTCGGCCGCGTCTTCGATGGCGCGGCTGGCAGACGAGCTGATGATCAGGCCGGGGTCGAAGTCCGCCACCGCGCGCACCAGCGGGCCGGCCAGTGCCGCGTCGGCGGCCGCCATGTTGCCCAGCGCGCCATGGAAGCTCATGTGCGTCATCCGGTGGCCGGCCGAGCGCGCCATGCCCGCGAGCGCGCCCAACTGGTAGGTGACGTAGGTGGCGAGCTCCGCGACATCGATCTGCATCGGGCGGCGCCCGAAGCCGAGCAGGTCGGGAAAACCCACATGCGCCCCCACGTCCACGCCCCGGTCGCGGGCCATGCGCACCGTGCGGTCCATGATGACCGGGTCGCCGGCATGGAAGCCGCAGGCCACGTTGGCGGAGGAAACGATCTCCAGCAGCGCCTCGTCCTCGCCCATGCGCCAGGGGCCGAAGCCCTCGCCCAGGTCGGCGTTCAGGTCGATGTCCATCGCGATGTACTCCTCATTCGTCGGCCTGCAGTTCGACCAGCAGGGTGCCCCAGCCCACAGGCTGGCCGTCGGGCACCAGGAAGGCGATCAGCACGCCGGACTGCGATGCGTGCACCGGCAGCAGCAGCGGGCCGATCTGCATCAAACCCACGGGCTGTCCCGCGGACACGCGTTCGCCGGGGCGCGCCAAGGGCGCGGCATGCAGCGGATGGGCGTGCAGGAAGTTGCCCACACTGGGCGCGGCAGCCACGCATGACGGCGGCGCCGGCGGCGTGCCCTCCTGCTGCGCATCCAGCTGCACGATCCCGCTTCCGGGCCCACCCCCGCGCCCCAGCCGCAGCACGCCGTCGGGCGTGCGCAGCTCCAGCAGGCCGATGTCGGTGGCGGCCAGCCAGGCGGCGAGCTCCCGGACTTGCGCAGGGCTCTTCATGTCAGTTCATGCGCGGCGCGCTGCGGTGGAGGTCCACCATGCGCCGCACCCTGTCGAGCCAGGCCTCGATCTCGTCCAGCGCGGCCACGGCCTCGTCCCAGCTGCTTTCGATGAAGCGGATGCGACTGCCGATCGGCGCCTGGCCGAGTCGCCAGAGATCGGCCTCGATCACGGTGCCGAACTTGGGGTAGCCACCCGAGGGCTGGGCATCGCGCATCTGGATGATGGGCTGCCCACTGTGCGGCACCTGGATCACGCCGGGCACGATGCCGTGCGAGCGCATCTCCATCGGCGCGATCGGCCGCAGCGCCTCGCCGTCGAGGCGATAGCCGTAGCGGTCGCTCTGGGCCGTGATCTTCCATTCGCCGGCCCAGAAGGCGGCGCGCGAGGCTTCCTCGAAGCCCAGGTATTCGGCGGCGGGCAACACCCGCACTGCGGGCAGGCCGTCCACCTGCAGCGGCAGGCTCAATGCCGGCGGCACGAGGCCGAAGCCGGTCTGGCAGGACTGCCCCTCGCCCACCGCGCGCAGCGCATCGCCGCGGCGCAGCGCGCGGCCCTCGTGGCCGCCGAAGGCGCCGCGCAGCTGGGTGCTGCGCGAGCCCAGGACCTCGGGCACGTCCACGCCACCGGCCAGGCACAGCATGGCGCGGCTGCCGCGATGCCTGCCGCCCTGCGGCAGGCCCAGCGTGAGCGTCTGCCCGGCGCGCGCCTGGTGCACCCACCAGGGCAGGAGCGGCGCTTCGTCGAGCCGCGCCGCGCAGTCGGCGCCGGTCAGCGCGAAGGCGCAGTCCTGGTCGAAGCGCAGCTTGAAAGGAAACACCGGCACCTCGATGGCGGCCGCATCGGGCCCGTTGCCCAGCAGCAGGTTGCCGGCCGCCAGCGCCAGCTTGTCCATGGCCCCAGAGGTGCCCACGCCCCAGCGCAGGCTGCCGGTGCGCCCCATGTCCTGTACGGTGGCCAGCGCGGCGGACGAGAGCACTTCGATCATCGGATCACCTCCTGGACCCGGAAGCGGATCATGTCGCCCGGCTGCAGCCTCGCCGGCGGGTCCTGCGACGGATCGAAGAAGGTCATGGCGGTGCTGCCGATCGTGTTCCAGCCGCTGGGGCCGGCCGAGGCCGACACGCCGGTCTGCACGCCGCCGATCGACACCGCGCCGCCCGGAATGCTCAGCACCGGCACCTTACGCCGCGGCGTGGCGATGCGCGGGTCCATGCCGCCCAGGTAGCAGTAGCCCGGATGGCTGCCGAGCGCGTACACCGGGTAGACCGGCGTGCTGTGGAGCTCGACGATCTCCTCCACGCTGAGCCCGGTGTGCGCCACCACGTCGGCCATGTGGGGACCGCCCTCGCCGCCGTAAACCACCGGGAGCTCGACCACGCGGCCTTCGAGCGGCAGCGGGAGCGCCGCGTCCCAGGCCGCCTGGAGGCGGGCCTCCAGCGCGTCCAGCGCCTCGGCGCTGCGCGGCGGCCGCTCGAAGGTGAGCATGAGGTTGTTCATGCCCGGCACCGCCTCGCGCACCTCCGGCCAGGCCTGCGCCTCTCGCGCGAGGGCCCAGATGCGCTGCTGCGAGGGTAGCGCGAGCTCGCCGGGTGCCTCGAAGAGCAGCGCCGTAGTGCCCAGCAGGCTGACGGATGCGGTCGGTGCGATCACGCGAGGCTCCTTCGCGGCAGCCAGCGCTCGAGGTGGTGGATGTCCACGCCGCCGGCGGCGAAGCCCTGGTCGCGCAGGATCTCGCGGTGCAGCGGCACGTTGGTCGAGATGCCCTCGACGCGCATCTCGGCGAGCGCCAGGCGCATGCGGTCGAGCGCATCGGCGCGCGTGCTGCCCTGCACGATCAGCTTGGCGATCATCGAGTCGTAGTACGGCGGCACGCGGTAGCCGGCATTGGCATGGGAGTCCACGCGCACGCCGAAGCCGCCTGGCAGCTGCCAGCCGCTGATGCGCCCCGGCGAGGGCGCGAAGGTATCGGGGTTCTCGGCATTGATACGGCACTCGATGGCATGCCCTTCACAACGCACGTCGGCCTGCGTGAAGCCCAGGCGCTCGCCGCGCGCCACGCGCAACTGCTGCTGCACGATGTCGATGCCGGTGGTCATCTCGGTCACGGGGTGCTCCACCTGGAGGCGGGTGTTCATCTCGATGAAATAAAAGGCCCCCTGCTCGTACAGGAACTCGAAGGTGCCGACGCCGCAGTAACCGATCTGCCGGCAGGCCGAGGCGCAGCGCTCGCCGACCTCGCCCAGCAGCGCCTCGTCGATGCCGATGGCCGGCGCCTCCTCGATCACCTTCTGGTGGCGGCGCTGCAGCGAGCAGTCGCGGCTGCCGAGCCATAGCGCATTGCCATGGCTGTCGGCCAGCACCTGGATCTCGACATGGCGCGGATGCAGCAGGAACTTCTCGATGTAGACCTCGGGGTTGCCGAAGGCGCGGCGCGCCTCCTCGCGCGTGAGCGACATCGCCTCCGGCAGGGCGGCTTCGTCGTGCACCACGCGCATGCCGCGACCGCCGCCGCCGCCCGCGGCCTTTACGATCACCGGGAAGCCGATCTCGCGCGCCAGGGCGAGAACCTCGTCCGGGTCCTCCGGCAGGCTGCCGTCGGGGCCGGGCACGCAGGGCACGCCGGCGCGCCGCATCGCGCGCTTGGCCGCGACCTTGTCGCCCATGGTGCGGATGCAGGTGGCGCTCGGGCCGATGAAGACGAGGCCGGCCTGCTCGACGCGCTCGGCGAAGCCCGCGTTCTCCGACAGGAAACCGTAGCCCGGATGGATGGCCTGCGCGCCGCTGACTTCGGCGGCGAACAGGATCGCGGAGGGGTTCAGGTAGCTCTGCCCGGGCGCGGCCGGGCCGATGCACAGGGCCTGGTCGGCCTGCGCCACATAGCTCGCGTCGCAGTCGGCTTCGGAATACACCGCCACGGTCCGGAGCCCGAGGCCGCGGCAGGCGCGCTGGATGCGCAGGGCGATCTCCCCCCGATTGGCGATGAGCACGGTGTCGAACATGGCCATGGTCCCCTATTCGCCGTCGAAGCGGAACAGCGGCTGGCCGGCTTCGACCTCCTGCCCCGAGCGCACCAGCACCGCCTGCACCGTGGCGTCGCGTTCGGCGCGCACCTCGTTGAAGACCTTCATGGCCTCGATCACGCACAGCGTCTGGCCCGCCTTAACGGTTTGACCGGCCTGCACGAAGGGCGGCTCGGCGGGCGTCGGCTGCAGGTGCACCACGCCGTAGAGCGGCGCGAGGCATTCGGCCGACGCTGCCGCCGCAACGGGCGCATCGTGCGCCGCGATCGCTGCTCGCCGGCGCGGCGTCGCCGCCAGCGCCGACTGCTTCACCAGCCGCAGCGTGCTTCCGTTCTCGCTGTACTCCAGCTCGCACAGGTCCGATGCGGCCAGCGCGTCGATGAGCGTCTTGATCTGTTCCTGATTCATGCCGGGCCGTCTTGGGCGACGGAACATCCTGGGTGGCCGACGCGTTCGACGAACGCGTGACGGCATGCATGAAAGGTAGCGGGCCGCGGGCACAAAGCCCAAGACGGATTGGCTGTGCCGCGATAAGGGCGGCTTATGACAAGGCGTTCAGCTCGGGTTCGGGCGTCGAGGCGACGGTGCCGGCAAGGTCGACGACGAGCTCGAGCAGGATGTCCTTCACCGCTTGCGCCGGTTCGGAAAGAGGCAGGTGGTCCGACTGGCACAGCGCGAGCGGCGCCTCGATCACCGGATCGACGATGCGGAACTGCCAGGCGCCGCAGGCCGCCACGACCTCGCGCGCCATCGATGCCGGCAGGATGGTGGCGCCCAGTCCGTCGGCGATGGCGGCGGTCAGGGTGAAGGCCGATTCGATCTCGGCCACCACGCGCGGCACCATGCCGGCGCGCACGAAGGCCGCATCGACCAGCTTGCGCACCACGTTATAGGGGCGCGGCAAGAACAGTTCGATCTCGCGCAGGTCGGCCAGTCGCACGGGCTCGGCCGGCGCCGGCATGGAAGCCGGCCCCACCAGGAACAGGGGTTCCTTCAGCAGCGGCAGGAAGGACAGCCCGTGGATGGCCTTGTCGCCATAGAGCACGGCCAGATCCATGCGGCCGTTCATGATGAGTTCGCTCAGCGTGGTGCCGTAGTTCTCGTTGAGGTAGAGCAGGATGCCGGGATGCCGGGCGCGCACGGTGCGCAGCAGCGGCAGCGACAGCGCGGAGGCTGCGGTGCCGGGCGCGAGCCCCACCGACACCTGGCCCGACAGGCCCTCGCCGGCGGCCTCCATGTCGACGCGGGCCTGCTCGCACTGCCGAAGGATGATCTGGGCATGGCGATACAGCACCTTGCCGGCCTCGGTAGGCGTCACGCCGCGCTTGGTGCGCACCAGCAATTGCTGCCGCACTTCGCCTTCGAGCGTGGCGAGCTGCTGGCTCAGTGCCGGTTGCGCAATGAAGAGCACCTCGGCGGCCTGCGTCAGGCTGCCGATGTCCACGATCTTCACGAAGTATTTGAGGCGTCGGAGGTTCACGCCTTGTCTCCAAGCAAAAGCTGAGCCTAGCACTGGGGCGCAGGGGCGCCTAGATGCGATGTGTGTCCGGGGGGTCCGGGGGGTCCGGGGGCGCGGAGGCGCCCATGCCCTCACCCTAGCCCTCTCCCGGAGGGAGAGGGGACCAGACAGGAGTCACCATAAGCTCAGCCTATCGAACCAGAGCGATCTCATCTTGGCCGAGGTGGAGCGATGTGCGTACCGTTGGGTCCGTACATCCCGCACCCAAGGAAGATCCGTGACCACCTCCCGCATCGCCGCCCGCGTACGGCGCATCAAGCCTTCGCCCAGCACCTCCGCCGCGGACCGCGCCAACGAGCTGCGCCGCCAGGGCAAATCGATCGTCAACCTGGTGGTGGGTGAACCCGACTTCGACACCCCGCTGCATATCCGGCGCGCCGCCGCCGAAGCCATGGACAAGGGCGCCACGCGCTACACGCTGATGGCCGGCACGGTCGAGCTGCGCCAGGCCATCGTCGCCAAGCTGCAGCGCGAGAACGGCCTGACGTACGCGATGAACGAAATCATCGTCACCAGCGGCGCCAAGAGCGCGATCTACAACGCCTTCGCGATCACGCTGGAACCGGGCGACGAAGTGATCATCCCCGCGCCCTACTGGGTGTCCTACCCCGACATGGTGCTGGCCTGCGAAGGCAAGCCCGTCATCGTCGCCTGCCCGGAGGCCAGCGGCTTCAAGCTCACGCCGGCCCAGCTCGAGGCCGCCATCACGCCACGCACGCGCTGGCTCCTGATCAACTCGCCGAGCAATCCCACCGGCGCCAGCTACACGGCCGACGAATACCGCGCGCTGGCGGATGTCCTCATGCGCCATCCGCACGTGATGATGATGACCGACGACATCTACGAACACATCCGCTTCGACGGCCGCTCGACGCCGCACATCCTGGCGGTCGAGCCCGCCTTGCGCGAGCGCACGCTGGCCGTCAACGGCGTCTCCAAGACCTATGCGATGACCGGCTGGCGCATCGGCTGGGCCGCGGGCCCGGCCGATCTGATCACGGCGATGGACACCCTGCTCTCGCAGTCCGCCGGCAACTGCTGCTCGATCAGCCAGGCGGCCGCCGCGGCGGCGCTCAACGGCGACCAAAGCTTCGTGGCCGAGAGCGTGGCGGTCTACAAGGAGCGGCGCGACCGCACGCTCGCACTCGTCAATGCGATCCCCGGCCTGAGCTGCGCCACGCCGCCCGGCGCCTTCTACCTCTACATCGACTGCGCCGGACTGATCGGCAAGACCACGCCCGCAGGCAAGCAACTGAACGAAGACGGCGACGTCGTGATGTACCTGCTGGAAAGCGCGGGCGTGGCCACGGTCGCCGGCACCGCCTACGGGCTCTCGCCCTACTTCCGCCTGTCCATCGCCACCTCGATCGAAACACTGGAAGAAGGCTGCACGCGCATCGCCCGCGCGGTGGCCGAGCTGCGCTGAACGCACGAACCATCGCCGCCACCAAGGACACACCCATGCCATACAAAGCCATCCGCAAGAACCCCTCGGCCGCGCAGGTCGATCCGAAGATCCTGGCCGCACTGCGCGAGATGCCCGTTGCGGCGCTGAGCGACAACATGCATCGCAACATCGGTACCACGGGCCTGAACCCTTATCACCGCCCCGTCGCCCGGACCATGGCAGGCACGGCCGTCACGGCGCGCTCGCGTGGCGGCGACAACCTGACATATTTGCGCGCCCTCGAGTTCTGCCGTCCCGGCGACGTGCTGGTGATCGATGCCGGGGGCATCCTCAACAACGCGGTGGTCGGCGGCATCCTGTCCTTCTACGCCGCCCACATCGGCGTCGTGGGCGTGGTGGTCGACGGGGCGATCCGCGACGTGGCCGAAATCAGGGCGCGCGAGTTCCCGGTCTACGCACGCGGCGTCACCCATCGCGGCCCGTACAAGGACGGCCCGGGCGAGATCAACGTGCCGGTGTCCGTCGGCGGCATGGTGGTCAACCCCGGCGACATCGTGGTCGGCGACCAGGACGGCCTGATGGCCTTCGCGCCGGACGAGGCCGAACTGTTGATCGAGAAGGCACGCGCACACCTGGAGACCGAAGCCGAGACGATACGGGCCATGAAGGAGGGTCGATGGGACCGTTCCTTCATCGACGCGCTCGAGGCCCGCTGCCCCAACTGAAAACGAGCGGGGCCGTCAATGCAAGGTATGCAGGCCGACTTCGAGTTCGAGCTGGCCGACCAGTTCGAGCAGGATGGCCTTGACCACCTGCGCCGGCTCGGAAAGCGGCAGATGATCGGACGCACACAAGGCCAGCGGCACCTCGATCGGCGGTGAGACGATCCGGTGCAGGTGCACGTCGGCGGTCGCGGCGACCCCGCGCGCGGCCGACACCGGCAGGATCGTCGCGCCCACGCCGGAGGCGACCGCGGCCGCCAGCGTGTTCGAGGATTCCATCTCGGCCACGACGCGCGGCACCATCTGCGCCGCTGCGAAAGCCTGGTCCACGTACCTGCGCAGCTGGTTGTTCGCGCACGGCAGCAGCAGGTCGATGCCGTCCAGGTCGGCCAGCGCCACCTCGCCCTCCCTGCGCAGCAGTCCCTCGGGCGCCACGACGAACAGGTCCTCGGTCAGCAGCGGATCGAAGGAGAGGCCCTGCACGACGCGCCCGCCGCCGTACAGCACGGCCATGTCCATGCGGCCGCTGCGCACCACGTCGCACAGCGTGGTGCCGAAGTTCTCGTTGATGTGGAGCACGATCTGCGGATGGCGTCCCTGCACGGCCCGGAGCAGCGGCAAGGCCAGTGCGGAGGCCGCGGTGCCCGGGGCCATCCCGACCGACACCTGGCCCGACAGGCTCTGACCGGCGTTGAGCACGTCGGCCTGCGCCTGGTCGAACTGCCGCAGGATGATCTGCGCATGGCGGTACAGCGCCTTGCCGGCCTCGGTGGGCATGACGCCCTTCTGCGTGCGCAGCAGCAGCTGCTGCTTGAACTCGCCTTCCAGCGTCGCCAGCTGCTGGCTCAGCGCGGGTTGGGCGACGTGGAGCACCTCCGAGGCTTGCGTCAGGCTGCCGACGTCGACGATCTTCACGAAATACTTCAAACGCCTGAGATTCACGGGGGCCTCGTTGATGCTCTCGGGACGGAGCCAAGCAAGCATCGAGCCACCGATTGACCGCGTCAACCGGGGTTACGATCAGCCGGCAATGACGGTGAACTTCAAGACGCTCAGGAGCTTCGTGACGGCGGTGGATGCGAAGAGCCTGTCCGCCGCGGCGCACCAGCTGCGCGTCGCCCAGCCCGCGCTGAGCCAGCACATCGCCTCGCTCGAGGAGCATTTCAAGCACCGGCTGCTCAACCGCTCGAACGCCGGCGTCACGCCGACGCGCGCCGGCAGCGAGCTCTACCGGCATGCGCAGATCATCCTCAGCCATCTCGAGCAGGTGGAGCGCGAGCTCACGAGCCGCAGCGACGCCAGCTTCATCGCCGGCGCCGTGTCGGTGGGGCTGGCCACCTACAGCACGGCGTCGATTCTCTCGATGCCCCTGTTGCAGGCGGTGCGGCGCGAGTATCCCGATGTGAGTCTCTTCATCAACGACAACTTCGGCCTGGTGCTCAGCGAGATGGTGATGACCGGGCGCATGGACATGGCCGTCATCTATGCGGCCGGCCCGATCAAGGGCGTCACGCTGCAGCCCCTGTTCACGGAGGAGCTGTGCCTGATCGCGCCGCCGGATCTCCGGTTGCCGCCGGGCAGCGATGAGGCTGTCGCCCTGCGTTCACTGGCCGACATGGACCTGCTCTTGCCCAGCCGCACGCACTTCCTGCGCCGGCTGATCGACGAGGCTTTCGCCCGCATCGGCGTGGTGCCGCGCATCACGGCCGAGATCGAGTCGGCCGCGACCTTGCGCCAGGCGATCGAGGCCGGCGTCGGCGCCACGATCCTGCCGTCGGCCTCGGCGCATGCGACGAGCGTTGCGGCGCAGCTGGTCATTCGCCGGATCGTCGAGCCCGGCCTGCAGGCCACGGTGTCGCTGTGCGTGCCGGACCACCTGCCGATGTCGGACCAGGCGCAGGCGGTGCTCGGCATCCTCCGCAAGCAGATCGAGGACCTGTTCGCCGACGGCCGCCTGGTCGGCATTCGCGCGCCCGAGCCCGACGCGACGCCGCGCTGAGCCTCAGTGCGCTTCTGCAGCGAGCGGCGCGCTGAGCTGCCGCATCACGCCCACGCCTTCGGCGACGAAGGGATCGGCATGGTAGTAGAGCAATTGCGCGCCGACCGACACCAGATGCGCGACGTCGTGCCGCACGACCAGCGTGCCGGCCACCTTGCCGGCGGCGCGGATGCGCTGCAGCGTCTGGTCCACCAGGTCGAGCACCGGTTGCGCCCGGCGCTTTCCCGCCGCCACTGCAGGCGTATAGCCCATCGATTGCGACAAGTCGCCGGGGCCGACGAAGAACACGTCGATGCCTTCCACCGCGAGGATCTCGTCGAGATTGCGCACCGCTTCGACCGACTCGACCATGCCGATCAGCAGCCGGGTCTCATGGTCGTCCGGGCAGGCGTAGCGGAAGGTGTGCACCACCTGGCGCGCGATCTCGGCGGTGTGGATCAGCGGCACCATCACGCCGTCGGCGCCGGCGTTGAGGCAGCGCGTGATGGTCGAGCGCTCCTGGTTCTGCGGCCGCACGATGCCGAAGCCACCCGCGTAGCGCGCGGCCTTGGCCATGTGGTGGATGTCCTCGAAGCCGGCCAGGCCGTGCTCGCAGTCGATGAAGACCGAGTCGGCGCCCGAGCGCACCAGCTTCTCGCACAGCGTGGGCGAGATGTGGTTGGGATTGACCATCAGCACGGAATCGCCGCGTGCCAGGCGTTCCTTCAATGATGACGAAGTGCTCATCGTGTTGTCTCTCGTTCAGGGTTTGCCGGGGGTGCCATCGGGGGCGCCGAGCCAGCGGCTGATCTCGACGTCTGGCCCCTGGTCGCGCGCCAGCGTGGGGCTGATGACCAGCTGCTCGATGGTGGTGCCCTGCGGCAGCGTGCAAGCCAGCAGGATGGCGCGCGCCACGTCCTCGGGCGCGACCATCGCGGCGCGCTCGGCGGCGCTGGGCGGGCGCACGCGGGTGTCCATGATCGGCGTGTTCACCTCGCCGGGCAGGATGGTGGTCGAGCGGATGTTGTTGTTGCGGAAGGTGGCATGCATGAAGCCCATCAGGTTGCTCACCGCCGCCTTCGCCGCACCGTAGGGGGCGCCGCCCAGCAGGTTCGGCCGCACCGCCGCCAGCGAGGAGACGGTGACGATGGTGCCTGCGCCGGCGGCCAGCATGCCGGGCAGCACGGCCTGGATCAGCACGTAGACGGCGGTCAGGTTGACCGAGATGGCCGACTCCCAGTCGTCCGGCTCGATCCAGCGGATGTTGCGCACGCGGCTGGTGAGGCCGGCGTTGTTGACCAGGATGTCGACCGAGCCGACTTCGGCCTCGGTCCAGCGCACCAGCGCCTGCAGTTGCTCGCGTTCCTGCAGATCGGCCTGGCGCGCCCAGGCCTCGCCGCCGGCGGCGCGGATCTCGGCCACCACCGCGTCCAGCGGCTCCTTGCGGCGGCCCATCACCACCACGCGCGCGCCCTCGGCCGCGAGCATCAGGGCCGTGGAACGGCCGATGCCGGAGCCGCCGCCGGTGACCAGCGCGACCTTGCCGGAGAGTCCGGTGCCGGCCATCACGCCACCGCCTTGGCCGGCGTTGCCGGGGCCAGCGCTTCGTAGCCGTAGTCGGCGAGTGCGCCCGCGGCGCTGATCAGGCCCTGTCGCAGGTCGTCCTCCACCAGCTCGCGCGAACGCTGCTGGGCATCGCCCCAGCCGCCGCCGCCCGGCAGCTCGATCATCAGCCGCTCGCCCGGGCCGAGCACGAGCCGGCCCTTCGGAAACACGTGGCGCCCGTCGTGCATCACCGCTCCGTTGCGGCCGGCCTGGCCGCCCAGCACGCCCAGGCAGGGGTGTTTCACATGCTCGGTGCTGAGGTAGATGTTCATCTCGCGGTCCGACAGGTTGCGCATCACGCCGCGCTGACCGAGGCCGCCGCGGAACTTGCCGGGGCCGCCCGAATCCGGGATCAGCTCCTTGCGCTCGGTCAGGATCGGCACCGCCATCTCGTACATCTCGATCGGCGTGACACGGCAGTTCGACGGGAAGCTCAGCGTGTCGAGCCCGTCCATCGACGAACGCCCGCCCTGCCCGCCGTGGAAGTTCTGGGCGCTGCCGTAGGCGCTGCCGTCGGAGCGCTGGCCCTGGCAGTTGATGCCCCAGATCGGCGCGCCGCCGCTGTCGCCCATGGCGCCCTCGGGCACCACGTTCTGCAGCGCCTTGAAGATCAGGCTCGGGATCACGTGGCCCACCAGGTTGCGCGCCGCGCCGGCGGCATGCGGCCGCGGGTTGAGGATCGAGCCCGCGGGCGCCGAGTCGGTCAGCGGGATCATGCAGCCCTCGTTGTTGGGCGTGTCCGGGTCGAGCAGGCACTTGAGCGCGTAGACGCTGTGCGCGACGCGGTAGTGCGGCACCACGTTGATGCCGCGCGCCACTTCCGGCGAGGTGCCGGTGTAGTCGACGTGGATGGCATCGTCGCCCACCTCGACGCTGACGCACAGCGTCACGTCGCTCTCGAAGCCGTCGATGGTCATGTCGGCCTTGTAGCTGCCGTTGGGCCAGGCCGCGATGGCCTGGCGCATGAAGCGCTCGGAGCGGCTGAAGATCGCCTCGCCGAGTTCGTTGCAGTCGTCCAGGCCGTACTCGTCCATGAAGCGGCTGAGCTCGCGGCACATCACCTCGTTGGCCGCCACCATGCTCTGGATGTCGCCGCGCACCTCGTGCGGCAGGCGCACGCTGGCCTCGATCACCGCGAACACGTCGGTGTTCGGCTTGCCGGCCTTGAAGAGCTTGAGCATCGGGATGCGGATGCCCTCCTCGAACATGTCGGTGGAGTCGGGCGACTGCGGGCGGCCGCCGATGTCGGGCAGGTGGGCGATGCTGCCGGCATAGGCCACGATCTTGCCGTTGCGGAAGATCGGCGTGAGCATCACCATGTCCGGCAGGTGGCCGGTGCCGATCACCGGGTCGTTGGTGGCGATCACGTCGCCCGGCTCCAGCGATTCGGGCGGGAAGGCCGGCAGGAAATAGTTCTGCGCCGCCATCGGCAGCGTGGTGATGAACACCGGGATCGACCAGGTGCACTGGGCCAGCGCGCGGCCCTTGGCATCGAGCAGCACGGTGACGTAGTCGTGGTTCTCGCGCACGATCGGCGAGAAGGCGGTGCGGCCGAGCGCGATGTCGGCCTGGTCGGCGATGAAGACCAGGCGGTCCCACATCACCTGCAGCGTGATCGGGTCGTTGAAGTCGGGTTTCAGCATGGACATGGCGCAGGCCCTTCAGGACAAAAGCATGATCAGGTTGTGCTCGGCGTCGAGCGAGGCGGAGGCGTTCGGCCCCATCACCACGGTCGATTCGCGCTGCTCGATGATGGCCGGCCCAACGACCGGCACGCCGGGCAGCAGCGCGTACTGGTCGTAGACCGGGGTCAGGGCGTACTTGCCGAGTTCGGAGAAGAACACCGGCCGCGTGCCCTTGCGCGGATCGCGCACGGCGCCGGCTTCGCCGCGCAGCCCGGCGAGCGACACCTCGTGTTTCGGGCCGCTCGCGCGGATGCGCCAGGTGATGACCTCGGCATCGGTGCCGGCAACGGCGCGGCCGTACAGCGCGACGTAGTTGGCGTGGAAGCGCGCCAGCAGCTCCTTCAGGAAAGCCGGGTCGGCCGGGTCCAGCTCGGGCAGCGCCACCGAGATCTCGTAGCCCTGCCCCACGTGGCGCATGTCCACGGTGTAGGAGAAGCCGATGCGGTCGGCCGGCACCTGGCTGGCCAGCACCACCTCGCGGCCCTGCGCCTGGAGCGCGGCCTTGAGCGCGTCGACCGCCTTCGGGTCCCAGGCCGACAGCCGCATCGGCAGGCTGGTCGAGAGATCGGCAGCCACCGGCGCGCCGAGCAGGCCGATGGCCGAGGTGACGCCCGCGCCCAGCGGGCAGATCACCTTGCGGATGCCGAGCTTGCGCGCCACGCCGTAGGCATGCACCGGGCCGGCGCCACCGAAGGCGATCAGCGGCAGCGCGCGCGGGTCCACGCCGCTGTCGGTGGCCTGCATCGAGGCGGCCTCGGCCATGCTCTCGTTGACCATGTCGTGGATGCCCCAGGCGCAGCGCTCCGGGGTGATGTCGAGCTCCTTCGCGAGGCGCGCCATCGCGGCCTCTGCCGCCGCGCGGTCGAGCGCGAAGTCGCCGCCGAGGAAGGACTTCTCGTCGAGGTAACCCAGCAGCAGATCGGCATCGGTCACGGTCGGCTCGGTGCCGCCGCGGCCGTAGCAGGCCGGGCCGGGCGCGGCCGCGGCGCTGCGCGGGCCGACCCCCAGCAGGCCGAGCCGGTTGCGTGCCGCGATGCTGCCGCCGCCGGCGCCGATCTCGATCATGTGGATCGACTGGATCTTGAGCGGGAAGCCGCTGCCCTTGCGGAAGCGCGCGTGGCGCGCCACTTCGAGTTCGTTGGCCACCATCGGCTGGCCGTTCGGGATCAGGCACAGCTTGGCGGTGGTGCCGCCCATGTCGAAGGACAGCACGCTCGCCTCGCCGGCCCGGCGGGCATAGTCGGCGGCGGCGACCGCGCCGGCCGCCGGACCCGACTCGATCAGGCGCACCGGCGTGCGGGAGGCGGCCGAGCTCGGCACCACGCCGCCGCTCGAGGTCATCCACAAGAGCTGGCCGTCGATGCCGCGCTGCGAGAGCTCGCGTTCGAGGTGGCTCACGTGCCCGACCATCATCGGCCGGGTGTAGGCGTTGGCGACGGTGGTCGACGCGCGGTCGTACTCGCGCACCTCGGGGCAGACCGTCGACGACAGCGACACCGAGATCTTCGGTGCCACCTCGGCCAGCAGTTCGGCCACGCGCCGCTCGTGCTGCGCGTACTTGTAGGCGTGCAGCAGGCACACGGCCACCGAGTCGACCTTGCGCTCCACCAGCGTGCGGCCGATGGCGCGCACGCCCTCCTCGTCGAGCGCCGTGATCACAGTGCCGTCGGCGGCGATGCGCTCGACCACGCCGAAGCACAGCTCGCGCGACACCAGCGGCTCGGGGTACTGGATGCGCAGGTCGTACAGGTCGTAGCGGCCCTCCGTGCGGATGCGCAGCATGTCCTGGAAGCCGTCGGTGGTGATGAACGCGGTGTTCACGCCCCGGCGCTCGAGCACGGCGTTGGTGACGACCGTGGTCGCGCCGAGGATCTGCAGCGTGCCGCGCGTGTCCGCCCTGCCCGCGTGGTTCGCGCGCACCTTGGCCAGCAGCTCGTCTACGCCCTGCAGCACGGCGCGCGCGGGGGCGTCCGGCGTGCTCAGCACCTTGTGCAGCAGGATCGTGCCGTCGTCGTCCGTCATGGCGAAGTCGGTGAAGGTGCCGCCGGTGTCGAATGCCAGTTTCATGCTTTTCAGCTCCTTGAATGTTCGGTGGATGTCGGCGCTCAGGCCGGCGCCGCGTCCGAAGCGCGACGGCCCGTCATGAACAGTTCGCCGAGGTCGGCATTGCTCAGGTCGGCGACCGGGCTGTCCCAGATCACCTTGCCCAGGCGCAGCACCACGGCGCGCTCGGCCGCCTGCATCGCCTTGCGGGTGTTCTGCTCGACCAGCAAGATGGTTCGGCCGCCCTGATGCAGGCGCTTGAGCTCGTTGAATACCAGCGTGATCGCCTGCGGCGAGAGGCCCACCGAGGGTTCATCCACCAGCAGGATTTCGGGCCGGCGCAGCACCGCCATCGCCATCTCCAGCAGCTGCTGCTCGCCGCCGGACATGTTTCCGGCAAGCTCGTTGCGGCGCTTGCGCAGGATCGGGAACAGGTCGTAGACGTACTCGCGCTCGCCCTTCAGGTCGCCGTCCTTGAGGGTGTAGGCCGCCATCTCGAGGTTCTCGTCGATGGTCATCAGCTGGAAATTGCAGCGCCCCTGCGGCACGTAGGCAATGCCGTGCGCGAGCATCTGTTGCGGCCGCAGGCCGGCGATGTCCTTGCCCTTCCAGCGGATCGCGCCGCCCTTGTGCGTGGTCATGCCGAACAGCGACTTCAGCAGCGTCGATTTGCCGGCCCCATTGGGCCCGAGCAGCGCGACGAATTCGCCGTGGCGGATCTTGAGGTCCACCCCGTGCAGGATGTCCAGGTGGCCGTAGCCGGCATACAGCTTGTCGATCTCGAGTTCCATGATCGGGTCTCCCATGTCAGCCTCCGAGGTAGGCCTCGATGACTTCGGGGTTGCGCACGACGGCTTCGGGTGTGTCGTCGGCCAGCTTGGCGCCCTGGTGCAGCACCACCACGCGGTGGCTCAGGTTCATCAGCACGTCGGTGTTGTGCTCGATGACGACGAAGGTCACGCCCAGCGTCTGGTTCGCATGCTCGATGCACTGGATCACCTTCTCGATCAGCACCGGGTTGATGCCGGCCAGCGGCTCGTCGAGCAGGATCAGCTCGGGCTCGGGCATCAGCATCGAAGCGAACTGCAGCAGCTTCTGCTGGCCGCCGGACATGTGGCCGGCCGGCTGGTGCGCCACGCGCGACAGGCCAGAGACCTCGATCAGCTCCCGGGCGCGTTCGCGCAGCGCCTTCACGCGCCGCTGCGCGGCCGGCCCGATCCAGAAGGTCGACAGCACGCTGGGGAAGCGCGACATCTGCCCCGCGAGCACCAGGTTCTCTTCCGAATCCAGCGTCGGGAAGACCACCGTCTTCTGGAAGCTGCGCAGGAAGCGGCCTTCGCGCGCGATCCGGTTCATCGGCCAGCCGGTGATGTCCACGCCCTTCAGCAGCACCCGGCCGGCGTCGCTCTTCTGCAGGCCGGTGCAGCAGTCGAACAGAGTCGACTTGCCGGAGCCGTTGGGCCCGATCAGGCCCATCACCTCGCCGCGCCGGACCTCGATGTCCACGCCTTGCAGCGCAGCCACCGCGCCGTAGTTCTTGCGCAGCCCTTCGATGCGCAGCATGGCGTGCTCAGCGGACATCGCGCTGCTCCTTGCGGCCGCCCTGGCCGATGCGCGCGATGCGCTCGGCCGCGCCGTGGAAGAGCGGTGCCAGCCCCTGCGGGAACAGGAACACCAGGCCCAGCAGCACGAAGCCGTAGATCACCATGCGCAGCTCGGGCGTGATCCGCAACGCCTCCGAGACGGCCACGAAGACGAAGCTGCCGATGATCGCGCCCGGCACCTTCCCGACACCGCCGCCCAGCACGATGATGAGGATGGTGTTGGAGTAGTAGGCCTGGAACACCAGCGGGCTCACCACCGTCGAGAAGTGCGCGTAGAGGCTGCCGCCGAGGCCGGCGAACACGGCGCTCAGCATGAACACGATCAGCTTGTAGGTCCAGGTCGGCACGCCCAGCGATTCGGCCAGCGTCTCGTTGTCGCGGATCGCCACCATGCAGCGGCCGGCCGGCGAGCGGATCAGCGCGACGAAGGCAGCCACCGCCAGCGCGGCGAGCACCAGCACGAGATAGAAGTACTCGGGCGCCCTGACGATGGTGAGCGCCATGTCGCCGAAGCCCAGCGTCGGCCGCGGCACGCCCGACAGGCCCATGTCGCCGCGCGTGAGCTCGACCCAGTTCTTCGACACGACCTGCGCGATCACCACCATGCCGAGCGTGCACATCACGAAGGAGGTGTCGCGCAGCCGCAGCGCCGGGATGCCCAGCGGCAGCGCGACCAGCCCGGCGAGCAGGCCGGCGCACAGGAAGTTCACGAGGAAGGGCGTGCCGAAGTGGATCGACATCAGCGCCGATCCGTAGGCGCCGAGGCCGAAGAACACGCCCTGCGCCAGCGACAGCATGCCGGTGTAGCCGAGGATCAGGTTCAGGCCCAAGGCAGGCAAGAGGAAGATCATCGCGAGCACCATCGCGTGCAGGTAGTAGTCGCCCAGGAAGAGCGGCGCCGCCAGCAATGCCGCCATCGCCAGCGCGCAGGCGCTCCAGTTCACCGTGGCCAGCCGTGCGGCCGGCAGGCGGGGCGTATCCAGCGTGGTGATAGACATCATCGTCCGTTCCATTCGGTGAGATCTCAGAAGCTCATGGGCTCAGAAGCGGGCTCTGCTGCTGAACAGGCCGTGCGGCCGCAGCATGAGCATCAGGAGCAGCGCGACGAAGCCGACCGAGTCGCGGTACTGCAGGCCGATGAAGCCGGCCACCAGGCTCTCGACCACGCCGAGCAGGCAGCCGGCGATGAGGGTGCCGCGCACGTTGCCCATGCCGCCCATCACGATCACGGCAAAGGTCTTGAGCGTGATCGACTCGCCCATGCCGCCGTAGATGCTGACGTTGATCGGGCCGGTCAGGATGCCCGAGAGCGCGGCGATGGCGACGCCGATCAGGAAGGTGCGGCGCACCACCTGCTCGACGTCGATGCCGTTGACCTGGCAGCACTCGATGTTCTGCGACACCGCGCGGATCGAGCGGCCCAGGCGCGTGCTGCGCACCATCCACTCGAGCGCTGCGAACACGACGAGCGTGACCACCACCAGGATCACGCGCTGCTGCGACATGCCGAAGTCGCCGAGCTCGATCGGCTCGATCCAGCCGCCCGAGAACACCTTGTAGCCGCCGCCGAAGGCCAGGATGACGACGTTCTGCAGGATCAGTGACAGGCCCAGCGTGGCCAGCACGCCGGCCTGGAAAGGTTGGCCGATGAGCCGCTGCATCACGCTGCGGCCGATCAGCACCGCGATCAGCGACACGATGGCCACGCCGCCGACGATGGCCAGGCTGTAGTCGGCCATCAGCTTCGACATGACCCACCAGGCCGCGAAGGTGCCCAGCATGTAGTACTCGCCGTGGGCGAAATTGATGGCCCGCAGCACGCCGAAGATCATCGTCATGCCGGCGGCGACCAGCGCGTACACCGACCCGGTGATGATGCCGTTGACGATCTGTTCGAGGATGAAGGAACTCACGTGGGTGTCCCGGCAGGCGGATGAAGTCGGCGCTTCACTTGACCGCGTAGTCGATCTTGGTGGTGATCGTTCCCTTGATGGCCGGCTTGCCGTCGGTGATCTCCAGCAGCACCATCGGCAGCACGGCCTGGTTGTGATCGTCGAAGGTGACGATGCCCATCGGGCTGTCGTACTTGATCTTGGCGAGCGCGTTGCGCACGTCCTCGCCCTTCAGGCTGTTGGCGCTCTTGATGGCCTGCGCGATCAGCTGCAGCGTGTCGTAGTGGGTGTAGGCGTGGTTGTTGGGCATCTCGCCGCCATGGGCCTTCTGGTAGTCGTCGACGAACTTGAGGCTGCGCGGCGCCGGCACCTCGGGCAGCCAGGCCGCCGCCTCGACCGCGCCGTTCATGACCTTGGGCGCCGCGGCGATGGTTTCCTTGGTGTTGAACTCGCCGTTGCCCACCAGCGCCACCTTGCCGGCCAGGCCCAGTTCGAGCATCTGGCGCGCGATGATCGGCGTGGTGTCGGCCTGCCCGTAGAGGATGATGGCCTGCGCGCCGGAGCGGCGGATCTTGCTGAGCACCGAGCGGAAGTCGGTCTCGGAATCCTTGTAGTAGTCCTCGCTGAGGATTTCCGCGCCTTCGTATTTCGGCAGGTAGCGCTTGGTGAACTTGATCGCGCCGCGGCCGTAGTCGCTGTCCACCGACAGCACCGCGTATTTCTTGAAGCCCTTGGTCTTGGCGGCGTACTCGAGCACGGTGGCCGCGCGCACCTCGTCGGTCGGGTAGTTGCGGAAGGTCCACTTGAAGCCGCCGACGCCGGCCTTGTGGGTGATGTCGGGGTTGGACGATGCCGCGTTGACCAGCAGCACCTTCGACTCCTCCACCATCGGCTGCATCGCCAGGGTCACCGAACTGCAGACGTCGCCGATGATGATCGCCGTCTTTTCCAGGCTGATCATGCGCTGCGTGGCCGCCACGCCTTCGGCCGGCACGCACTGGCTGTCGCCGCTCACCAGTTCGATCTTCTTGCCGAGCACGCCGCCGGCGGCATTGATCTCCTTGGCAGCGAGCGCGGCGCCCTTGTTGGCGAAGGCGCCGTAGCGCGCGTTCGGGCCGCTCATGGGGCTGATGATGCCGATCTTGAAGGTGTCGGCGCCCTGTGCGCGCGCGGACGTGAAGGCGCAAAGACCGGAGAGCGCGACGAGTGCCATCCAGGCCGCGGCGCGCATGTTCGTCGTTGTCGTGGGGTGGCAGCTCATCGCAGTGCTCCAATCAATGAAAAAGGGGTTGGAAGAATGATAGGAAGGCCCTTGCCGGCGGGCCAATACGTCATGCGTCTTCACGTATAAGCGTTCTTGATGGGGTGCGACGTCAGCGCAATTGCGCAACGGCTTTTGCGATGCGCCGGCAGCCCTCTTCGATCTGCTCGACGCTGGTGGCGGTCGACATGCGGAAGTAGGGCGACATCCCGTAGGCCGTGCCCGCGAGCACCATCACGCCGCCGGCTTCCAGCAGGTGGATCACCACGTCGTTGTCGGTCGCCAGCGTCTTGCCTTCGGGCGTGCGCTTGCCGATCAGCCCGCCGCAGTGCGGGTAGAGGTAGAAGGCCCCGCCCGGCGCGCGGGCGCGGATGCCGGGAATGGCGTTGAGCATTCGCAATGCCGTATCGCGCCGCTCGCGGTAGGTCGCGACCCATTCCGGCAGGAAGGTGGGCTCGGCATTCAGCGCCACCACGGCCGCCGCCTGGCTCACCGACGAGACCCCGCTGGTGGACTGGGACTGCAGCATGTCCAGCGCCGCGATGATGTCGGCGGGGCCGGCCGCATAGCCGATGCGCCAGCCGGTCATCGCATAGGTCTTGGACACCCCGTTGACCACCAGGGTGCGATCGCGCAGCGCCGGCTCGATGGCCAGCAGGTGCCGGGGCGGCACGTCGTCGAAGCGGATGTGCTCGTAGATGTCGTCGGTCAACACCATCACCTGCGGGTGGCGCAGCAGCACGTCGGCCAGCGCGCGCAGCTGCGCGCCGGTGTAGGTGGTGCCGGTTGGATTGGTCGGCGAGTTGAAGACCAGCCAGCGCGTGGCCGGCGTGATCGCCGCCTCGAGCGCCTCGGGCGTGAGGCGGAAGTCGTCCTCCTCGCGGCAGGCCACGATCACCGGCGTGCCGTCGCAGGCCAGCACCATGTCCGGGTAAGACACCCAGAACGGCGCGGGCACGATCACCTCGTGCCCCTCCTCCACCGTGACCGACAGCGCATTGAAGAGCGCATGCTTGGCGCCGCAGGTGACGATGATCTCGCGCGGGCTGTAGGCGAGGCCGTTCTCGCGCTGGAGCTTGGCCGCAATCGCCTCGCGCAGGGCCAGGGTGCCGGCGACCGGGGTGTAGCGCGTCTCGCCGCGCTCGATCGCCTCGCAGCCGGCCTGCCGGATGTGGGCCGGCGTGTCGAAATCGGGCTCGCCGATCGCCAGGTTGATGATGTCCCGGCCCTCCCTGCGCAACTCGGCAAAACGATCTGCAGCGGCGCTGCTCGGGGACGGCTTGATGCGGCGGATGCGCGTCGAGATGCGGGACGGGCTCACGGGATTTCCTCTTCGGTGGCGATATTCGCAACGGTAGGCCTGTCCCGGCGCGGAAGCCAAGACGGCTTTGCTCTAGGGGTGTCGCATCCGCTTATGGGCCTGCGCGCCCCGCATAAGCTTTTGCTATACAGCCAGAGCGATCTCGTCTTGGTCGCGACCGGCGGGCTTGCGTACCGTTGCGCTCATTCGCGATCGGCGAAGCGATACTCCGCTACTCGGCCACACAACACACGCACCTTGATGGAGACACCGCCTTGAATCCCGTTCTCAAAAGCTTCGACCTCAGCGGGCGCACCGCCCTCATCACCGGCTCCAGCGCCGGGATCGGCTACGCGCTGGCGCGCGGACTGGCAGGCGCCGGCGCGCGGGTGATCCTCAACGCGCGCAGCGCCGACAAGCTCGAACAGGCCGCGGTACGGCTGCGCGAGGAAGGCTTCAGCGTCTTCACCGCCGCCTTCGACGTGACCTCGGGCGAGGCGGTGGGCGCGGCCATCGAGCGCATCGAGGCCGACATCGGCGCCATCGACATCCTCGTCAACAACGCCGGCATGCAGCGCCGCGGCCCGCTCGACCAGTTCGAGGAAGCGCACTGGCACGAGCTGATGAAGACCAACGTCGACAGCGTGTTCCTGGTCGGCCAGGCGGTGGCGCGCCGGATGATCCCGCGACAGCGCGGCAAGATCATCAACATCTGCTCGGTACAAAGCGAGCTTGGCCGCCCCGGCATCGCGCCCTACACCGCCAGCAAGGGCGCGGTGAAGATGCTGACCAAGGGCATGGCGATCGACTGGGGCCAGCACGGCATCCAGGTCAACGGCCTGGGGCCGGGCTATTTCAAGACCGAGCTGACCGATGCCTTGGTCAAGAACGAAGAGTTCACCGCCTGGCTGGTCGGGCGCACGCCTTCGCGCCGCTGGGGCGACGTGGAGGACCTGGTCGGCGCGGCCGTGTTCCTCGCGAGCGATGCCTCCAACTTCGTCAATGGCCACATCCTGTACGTCGACGGCGGCGTGACGGCCACGCTCTGAACCCGCCAAGGAGAATTCACATGGAAGCCCTCGTCATCCACGCCCCCGGCGACCTGCGCGTCGAAGAAGTCGACACCCCCGAACTCGGCCCCGGCCAGCTGCAGGTGCGCGTGCGCTGCGGCGGCATCTGCGGCTCCGACCTGCACTACTACCAGCATGGCGGCTTCGGCACCATCCGCATCAAGGAGCCGATGGTGCTGGGCCACGAGGTGGCCGGCGTGATCGAGGCCGTGGGCGCCGGCGCAGGCAGCTTCGCGGCCGGCGAGCGCGTCGCCATCAGCCCGAGCCGGCCCTGCGGGCTGTGCCGCTACTGCCAGCAGGGCCTGCAGAACCATTGCCTGGACATGCGCTACTACGGCAGCGCGATGCGCACGCCGCACGTGCAGGGCGCCTTCCGCCAGCAGATCGTGGTGGAGCACTGGCAGGCGCATCGGCTGGCCGACACGGTGAGCGACGGCGAGGGCTCGATGGCCGAGCCGCTGTCGGTGGCGCTGCATGCGGTGCGCCGCGCGGGGCCGCTGTTGGGCAAGAGCGTGCTGGTCACCGGCTGCGGGCCGATCGGCGCGCTGGCCATCATCGCGGCGCGGCGCGCGGGTGCCACCCACATCGTGGCGACCGACGTCGGTGCGCACACGCTGGGCAAGGCGCTCAAGGTCGGCGCGGACGAAGTGGTCAACGTTGCCGAGGAGCCCGATGGCCTGGCGCGCTTCACGGCCGACAAGGGGCATTTCGACGTGCTGTTCGAAGCCAGCGGCAACCAGCGCGCGCTGGTCGGCGCCTTCGATGCGCTGCGCCCGCGCGGCATCATCGTGCAGCTGGGGCTGGGCGGCGAGATGACGCTGCCGATCAACACCATCGTGGCCAAGGAGTTCGACCTGCGCGGGGCCTTCCGCTTCCATGAAGAGTTCGCGGTGGCGGTGGAACTGCTCAACAAGGGGCTGGTCGACGTGAAGCCGCTGATCTCGGCGACCTTGTCCTATCGCGACTCGGCGCGCGCCTTCGCACTGGCGGCCGATCGCTCGCAGGCGATGAAGGTACTGCTGAACTTCGATTGATCAGGTCGCGCTGCGCCGATAGAAGGCCAGCGACGCCGCCAACGCCAGCAGCGCGCCGCCGCAGCAGCGGTCCAGCCACAGCACCGCACGCTGCCGCAGCAGCTTGACGGCGCGCGCGCCGATCACGGCATAGGCCAGCATCACCGAGAAGTCGAGACCCGCGAACACGATGCTGATGGCGGCGTACTGCGGCCACTGGGCTACAGCGGGATCGATGAATTGCGGCATCAGCGCCGAGCAGAAAAGATAGCCCTTGGGGTTGGTCACGGCCACCAGAAAGGACTTGGCGAAGATGGCGCGCGGCGTCGCGCCGCCCGGCACCTCGCCTTCGGGCCGCGAGAGGTCCAGCCCACCCTGCGAGCGCAGCAGCCGGATGCCGAGCCACGCCAGGTAGGCCGCGCCCACCCACTTGAGCACCGAGAACCAGAACTCCGACGCCGCCAGCAAGGCGCCGAGACCGAGCGCCACCGCGCCCACGAGCACGAAGTCGGAAGCGACTGCGCCCAGCATGCCGGGTAGCGAGCGTCGCACGCCGAAACGCGAGCCGTTGGCGAGTGCGAGCAGCACGGTGGGGCCGGGCGTGGCGATGGCCACCAACGCGACGAAAGCGAAGACGAGCAGGGTTGCGGTGTTCATTGGTAGACGTTGGCTCTTATGGATGTTGAATCGAAGAGCCAACGCCCCCGTTCAAACCGTGCATGCGGATTTCCCGCACACGGCTTACCGGTGGACTGTCGGCTCGCAGCATTACGCGGCCCCCTTGTTGGGCAAGAGGGAATGCGCCGGGTAGCGGATGGTTCCGCGCAGGCGATACAGACCGAGTGCTTCGAAGTATTCACGCGAGTAGCCGGGAGCTTCGCCAGGACGCAGGTTGCGCCCTTTGCGCGCGACGCGCAGCTTGCGTAGCCGCCGCACCACGAAGGAGTCCAGCGCGCCGAACTGCCGCGCGGCGTTGCCGCTTTGGAAGTACTGACCCCAACCGCGCAGCACCGGGTTGAGCTCAGCGATGACGCTTCGCACATCCTGATGACAGCGCCCCCGAGGCGTTATCTGCCGCACGCGTTCGCGGATGCGGTTCATGGCTCGCCCGCTGGGCCCGCGATGCAGGTAGTACCTGCGCAAGCCCTTGGTTTGCCACAGCCGCCCACTCATGCGCTTGTGCAGGTGACAGCCCAGGAAGTCGAAGCCTTCCTTGCCCTGCGTCAGCTCCACCACGCGCGTCTTGCCCGGATGCAGCTCAAGCCCCAGCCGCTGCATGATGTGGCCGATGCGCTCGCGGGCTTCTTCGCAGTCCGCGCCATTGCGGCACATGATCACGAAGTCATCCGCATAGCGCACCAGCGTGCCCAGATGGGCACACCGTTTCGTCCACACCTGGTCCAGTACGTGCAGGTAGATGTTGGCCAGCAACGGCGAGATCACCCCGCCTTGCGGCGTTCCGGCCGCCGCGCTGCGCACGGCGCCTTCTTCCAACACCCCCGCCTGCAACCACTGGCGCAGCAGCTTGAGCATGCGCCCATCCGACACGCGCCGCTCCACCAGCTTCATCAGCTTGCCGTGATCGATGCTGCCGAAGTAGTCGCGGATGTCGGCCTCCAGCACCCACTGGCCGCCTTGGGCTCCGAGTTTCCTCAGCTCCTCCAGGGCCTGTGTGGCACTGCGCCTGGGCCTGAACCCGTATGAGCAGGACAGGAAGTCCGCCTCGTACAGGGGTTCGAGCACCAGCTTGGCCGCCATTTGCACTACCCGATCTCGCACCGTGGGGATTCCCAACGGCCTCGCGCTTCCATCGGCTTTCGGTATGTATGTGCGCCGCACGGCTTGCGCACGATAGTCGCCCGCCCTCAGCGTCGCCGCAATTTCGCCCAGGAAGCGATCAACCCCGTACTGCTGGATTTGATCGATGCTCTGGCGGTCCACTCCGGCTGCGCCTCGGTTGGCCTTCACTCGCCTCCACGCCTCCTGCAGGATGTCATCCCTGCAAATCTGCCCGTACAACGCGTGGAAACGCCTACCCGGTGCCCGCTTGGCTGCGGCCCAGAGCTGTCTTTGCAGTTGTCGCACTTTGGCATCGGGCTCTCGCCCCACGGGGTCTTTAGGTCCGGTCAGGCCGGCCATTCCCTCGCGCTTACCTGCATCCCCAGCATGTCCACCGCAGGGACCCTTCCCTCCAGCCGCGTTATGCCGCGCGGCCTTCGTCGGTGCGGCTTGCGCCCCACCGTGCAGTACTACGATCCCCTCGGACTGCCGCTGCGCACGCCTCGATTTCGCCTTGGGCTTATACGAGCGCGCTTGCCCCGACCCGGGCCGCGCAGACGGCTCTCTCGTGTTCCGCTCCTGTCCTTGCACACGTGCTGCTCCCCATACCCCGCCGCAGTCTTGCGCACCGTTCGGTTCAAGCGCGCCCGATGTTGCCTTCGCCGCGACATGATCGGCTCGGCCTGCGGGTTGTAACTCTGTCGAGGCTGCAGGCTTCACTTCATGTTGCGGCCCGCGTGCTTGCTCCCCGCTGAACAGCTCAAGCTGCTTCACGGGCTTTTGACACCCCGCTCGGGCGGCCAGGTCTCCCCGCTCCGCCTGGGGTCTGCTACCCGGCGCACCGACGCTTACCGGGACGGGACTTGCACCCGTTGGACAGGCGCAGCAAGCAAAGTCGGTCCCTTCCCCTTTCGGAGTCAGTTCGTTCTTCGCGTCACGACGCACCATGCGGCGCAGCTTAGCCGAGGCACGCGATCAAGGGCTTCTTTTGCAACTCTTCGTTGCAGGCTTCCGTCCTACATCTGCTGCGGCGCTTTTCCGAAGTTGGTGTTGCAACAAGGCTTCGTTAATTCGTTCTGTGGTCGAGCTCCCTGGCGAAGAGAAGGAGCCCGGCTTTTTCGGGAACAGGTATCTCATCCATGCACTGACTCGATCTCATCATGACTGCCCTCACCGCCAACTTCGTCCCCCCGCCCGGCCCCGTGTCTGCAGAAGCATTCGGGGGCTTGATCGACCTGTCGAGGGTGCTGCTGCACAGCGACCCGTCGACCACCGTGGTGTGCGAGACCTGCCGGACCATCAACCGGGATTCGGCCCTCTTCTGCAAAGGCTGCGCGGGCAAGCTGCCGGCCTTCTACGCGACGGGTGCCGTCGCGGACAACGCTTCGCACGCGCCGGGCATCGACGACGAGCGCACGCCTACCGTGCTGACGCTCGCGATCTCGGTGCTGGGCTTTACCGCGGCGCTGGCCACGATGCTCGCCTTGCTCGGCCTCTGGTACGGCGGCGGCACGACGGTGGAGCCGCCACCGGTTTCGACGGCCACCTCGCCCCCGGCCGTGACGCCGGTGGCTGCGCCCAGCGTGCTTCCGGTCGCGCTTCCGGCGATGGCTTCGAGCCTCCACGCCACCTCCTCGGGCGAGAACCCGAAGGCAGCGGTGTTCGTCGACGAGCGGCCGGCACCTCCCGCGACAAGCCCCACGCTGAAGCGCGTGCCGCGCGCCCACGCCCAGACCGTGCGCAAGACTTCGGCGCTGCCGCCCGAACTGCGGGCGGCGAGCTTCCGGCGCTCGGCGCCGGGCCCGCTGGCATCGTGCGATGGACGCAACTTCATTGCGCACGCCGTCTGCGTCAACAACCGCTGCGCCCAGCCGGGCAACGCCCAGCTCTCGCAGTGCAAGAAGCCGCTGAGCCAGCGCCGTCAGGACGAAGCGCGCCGCAATCTGTTTCTGGGCAATTGAGCCCCGCGGGCAAGGAGGCGGAAGGAACGACGGTGACCTTGCAGAAACTCAAACCGGCCCTGGCGCTGTGCGCAGCGGGCGCCATCCTGTCGCTGGCGGCGTGTAGCGATCAGGCGAGCAAGCAGAGCGCCGAAAGAAAAGTCGACTCCGCGGTGGAGAAGACGCAGGACGCGACCGTGGCCGCCGCGCGCAAGGCCGCCGAGCTGGCGGAGAAGGCGCGCGACAACACCAAGGCCTACTTCGAGTCGCCCGAGGTGAAACGGGACGTCGCGGCGGCCAAGGATGCGCTGAAGAACGCCGGCGACGCGTTGACGGCCAAGACGGACGACGCCGCGATCACGGCCTCGGTCACGGCCGCGCTGGCGCGCGATCCCGAGCTGAGCGCCCGGCGCATCGACGTGCGCACCAACGCCGGCACGGTGCAGCTCGCCGGCCCCGCGCCGAGCACCGAAGCCAAGGCGCGGGCGGAGACCATCGCCCGCGCCGTGAAGGGCGTCAGCTCGGTCGACAACCGGCTCGAGGTGACCGCGGCGAACTGAGGCCGCGCTCCTCGATCAGCTCCGGCTCTCGGCGTGCGCCGGCTTGCCGACCTGGATCGTCACTTCTTCGCCCTTGATGCGGGCCTGCACGGCACGCACCGCGTTGTTCACGCGCTCGCCGTAGTCGGCATCGGCCTGGCGGAAGTGGTTGACCGCGCGGTCGATGATGTCCTGCCGCGTCACGGCGCCCAAGCTGCCGGCGATGTTGGCGACCAGGCGGCTCTTGGCGGCCTCGTCCATCAGGCGGTAGAGGTCGCCGGCCTGCACGAAGTCGGTGTCCGCTGGGTGCTTCGTCCAGGCATGGCTGCCGGTCCAGCCGTGGATCTCGAGCGGCGCGTACAACGGCTCGTTGCTTTGCTTGGGCGCATCGCTGAAGCTGTTGGGCTCGTAGTTGGGCGCGCGGCCGCCGTTGTCGTAGCGCATCGCGCCGTCGCGTCCGTAGTTGGCGGCCTTGGTCGCGTGCGGGCAGTTCACCGGCAGCTGCGTGTGGTTGATGCCCAGGCGGTAGCGCTGGGTATCGCCGTAGCTGAACAGGCGGCCCTGCAGCATCTTGTCCGGCGAGGGGCCGATGCCCGGCACGAAGTTGGCGGGGTTGAAAGCGGCCTGCTCGATCTCGGCGAAGTAATTGTCGGGGTTGCGGTTGAGCGTGAGGGTGCCGATGTCGATCTTCGGGTAGTCCTTGTGCGACCAGACCTTGGTCAGGTCGAAGGGGTTGAAGCGGTAGTTCTGCGCCTCGGCCACCGGCATGATCTGGACCTGAACCTTCCAGCTCGGGAACTCGCCGCGCGCAATGGAATGCAGGAGGTCGAGGTGGTGGTGGTTCGGGTTCTCGCCGCCCACGCGCTGCGCCTCTTCGGCCGTGAAGCAGTCGATGCCCTGTCGGGTCTTGAAGTGGTACTTGACCCAGAAGGCCTCGCCCTTGGCATTGACCCACTGGAAGGTGTGCGAGCCGAAGCCGTCCATGTGGCGGTAGCTCTTCGGGATGCCGCGGTCGCCGAACAGCCAGGTGAACTGGTGCGTGGCCTCGGGCGGTTGCGAGAAGAAATCCCAGGCGTTGTTGGGCTCCTGCACGTGGCTGTAGGGGTCGCGCTTCTGCGAGTGGATGAAGTCGGGGAACTTGAGCGGGTCGCGAATGAAGAAGATGGGGGTGTTGTTGCCGACCAGGTTGTAGTTGCCCTCTTCCGTGTAGAACTTGAGCGCGAAGCCGCGCGGGTCGCGCACCGTATCGGCCGAGCCGAGTTCGAGCGCCACGGAGGAGAAGCGGGCCAGCACCTCGGTCTTCTTGCCGACCTGGCTCAGGAAGCGGGCCTTGGTCCATTGGCTGAGGTCGGCCGTCACTTCGAAAGTGCCGAAGGCGCCCGATCCGCGCGCATGCACCACGCGCTCCGGAATGCGCTCGCGGTCGAAGCGCGCGAGCTTCTAGATCAGGTGGTGGTCCTGCATCAGCACCGGGCCGTTGGGGCCGGCGGTCTGCGACTGCTGGTTGTTCTCGACGGGGGCACCACTCTCGGTGGTGAGCTTGCGGGATTCGGTCATGGGGCATGTCCTTGTGCAGTGTTCAGGAGCCTTGCATTCTGGTCATGAACACCCCGCCCGTTGATGACATCCCCCTATCTTGACGATAGGCAGCTATCCCTTTCGAGAGAGCTCAGAGCATCAGCGCGACTGCGGCTTCGAGATGCTCTGAGGGCGCGCGGCGGAAGCCCGAGCGCGCGAAGCGCTGCAGGCGGCCGACCACGAAGGCGGTGAGCGTGGAGGCGCGCACCTGCGCATCGACACTCGGCGTGGCCGATCCGTCGGCCGCTGCCGCGCCGCGCAGCGACTGGCGCAAGGTGGCCTCGATCTTGTCGAAGAACTGGTTCATGCGGTTCTGCAGGCGCTCGTTCTCGTAGACCAGCGCATCGCCGACCATCACGCGGGTCATGCCCGGGTTCTTCTCCGCGAACTGCACCAGCATCGCGACGACGCGCGCGGCCTGCTCGTGACCCGGCGCCTCGCGCTCGGTGATCTGGTTGATGAGCGTGAACACGCTCTGCTCGATGAAATCGATCAGGCCCTCGAACATCTGGGCCTTGCTCGCGAAGTGGCGGTACAGCGCGGCTTCGCTCACGTCGAGCCGCGCCGCGAGCGCCGCGGTCGTCACCCGCTCGGCGCCAGGCTGTTCGAGCATGGCGGCCAGGGCCTGGAGGATCTGCACGCGCCGCTCGCCCGGCTTGGGGCGTTTGCGCGTCGGTACGGCCACCGGATCTGAACTGCTGTCTTCAGCGCGCGAGGCGCTTGTCTCATCGTTCTGCATGGGCGCGTGCAAAATGTAAAAAATTGATTCTCGCACAGCGCAGTGAGCGCGTGCCTACTGGGCATGCACTGTACGTCGCGCAGAATGGCTGGGCTTTTTTCACACAATCAGCGAAAGAAAAACGATGGGTTCGACGATTCTCGTGACCGGCGGGGCCGGCTTCATCGGCAGCCACACCTGCGTGGCACTGGCGGCGGCCGGCTACACGCCGCTGATTCTGGACAACCTCGGCAACAGCGACGCGCGCGTCGTCGACCGGCTCGCGCGCATCATCGGCACCGCGCCGCGCTTCATCGAAGGCGACGTGCGCGACCGCGCGCTGCTCGACAAGCTGTTTCGCGAACAGCCGATCGCCGGCGTGATCCACTTCGCGGGCCTGAAGGCGGTGGGCGACTCGGTCGCCGACCCGATCACCTACTACGACAACAACGTGCATGGCAGCTTCGTGCTGGCGGCAGCGATGCAGGCGGCGGGCGTGCGCACGCTGATCTTCTCGTCTTCGGCTACCGTCTATGGCGACCCCGACAGCTCGCCGATCCCGGAAAGCGCGGCGCTCAGGCCGGCCAATCCTTACGGCCACTCGAAGCGGATGGTCGAGCAGGCCCTGGCCGACCTGCAGCATGCGCACCCGGCCTGGCGCATCGCGCTGCTGCGCTATTTCAATCCGGTCGGCGCGCACGAGAGCGGTCTGATCGGCGAACATCCCCAGGGCAAGCCCAACAACCTGATGCCCTTCGTCTGCCAGGTGGCCGTGGGGCTGCGCGACAAGCTCGCGGTGCACGGCGGCGACTACCCGACGCCCGACGGCACCGGCGTGCGCGACTACGTGCACGTGATGGACCTGGCCGAAGGCCACGTGGCGGCGCTGCGCCATGCCGCGCAGCAGCCCGGCCTGGTCACGCTCAACCTGGGCACCGGCCAGGGCGCCTCGGTGCTGGAGGTGGTGAAGGCCTTCGAACGCGCCAGCGGCAAGACCATCGCCTACGAGATCGGCCCGCGCCGGCCGGGCGACGTGCCGGCCTACTGGGGCGACCCCTCGCTCGCGCAGGCCACGCTGGGCTGGCGCGCGCAGCGCGGGCTGGAGCAGATGTGCGCGGACAGCTGGCGCTGGCAGCAGGGGAATCCGAGGGGCTACGAGAGCTGAGGCAGGTAGTTCTCGACGAGCGACGCCACGATGTCGGCCTGCAGGCGGTCTTTTCTGCGCTTGAGCGGATCGCGCGCCTTTTGCGCTGCAAGCCAGCGCTTGACGCGGACGAAGGCGCGTGGATCGACGGTGTGCATGCGCGCCATGCTGCCTGAGGTGGAGACCACCATCCGGCTGAAGCGCTCGGCGTTCAGCAGGTCTTGGCCCGTGGAGACCTGCACGGGCCACAGGTCGTCTTCGTCATTGCTCAGACGCAGAGGATGCGGGTCGCCTTCGGCTTTGATCCGGCGCACCACGTCCACCTCGAAGCCGGCGTCGTTGACCACGGTGTAGAGCTGGCCTGGCCTGACGCGAAAGCTCTTGTCGGCCTTGCGCAGCACCGACAGGAACGATGAGTCCAGTCGCTTGAGCTGGCTCCAGAAACTCAGGCGCCTGCGTGTGTCGAACAGCGGATCCACATCCTGCGTCGCCGTCGCGCCGGACTCCACCATCACGCCCGCCGCGGCTTCGTAGGCAAACAATGCGTGCGTGCCGACGACCAGGAAATGCGTGTCCAACCCCGCCTTTGCGATGGCTTCCAAGGTCTCGATCACGATCGGCGGCGCGCGACCGACGCGCAGCGCCCTGTTCAACCGCTGCTGCTGCTGCTGGAGTGAACTTCTCAAGTTCTTCACGCGCTCCTCGGCGGCTTGCTTGCGCTCGATGAAGCGCCGATGGATGGCGAGGTTCTCTTCGCTCTGAGGCCCGAGCGATGTCTGCGCGCCGGCGGCCGATGTGCGGATCAGGTAGGTATGGGCGCCCTGATGCCGTCAGAACATCGAACCCCGGACCTCGGCGGCTTCCTTGGCGGCCTGTTCCAGCGCACTGAACACCGCCTCCGCATCGATGTACTGGCGCAGTTGCGCGGCGGAAAGATCGGTCAGGTGCGGGAAGGATTTCATCAGAAATTCCGGTTTCCCGAAATTACAATGAAATCCCTTTAATGACAATGACTTGGAGTTCTTCTACCTGGCCCGGATCATGGTCCCGTAGGCCTGGTCGGTGAGGATCTCGAGCAGCATCGCGTGCGGCACGCGCCCGTCGATGATGTGCACGGTGTTGACGCCGCTCTTGGCGGCATCGAGCGCGCCTTCGATCTTCGGCAGCATGCCGCCGGAGATGGTGCCGTCGGCGAACAGGTCGTCGATCTCGCGCGCGCTCAGGTTGGTCAGGAGCTTGCCGTTCTTGTCGAGCACGCCGGGCGTGTTGGTGAGCAGCATGAGCTTCTCGGCCTTCAGCACGGTGGCGAGCTTGCCGGCCACCACGTCGGCATTGATGTTGTAGCTCTCGTTTTCCTCGCCGAAGCCGATCGGGCTCACGACCGGGATGAAGGCGTCGTCCTGCAGCGCGATGACCACGCTCGGGTCGATCGAGACGATGTCGCCGACCTGGCCGACGTCGTGATGCAGGTTGGGATCGTTGCGGTCCGCCATCCTGAGCTTCTGCGCGCGGATCAGGCCGCCGTCGCGCCCGGTGAGGCCCACCGCCTTGCCGCCGGCCTGATTGATCAGGCCCACGATGTCCTGCTGCACCTCGCCGGCGAGCACCCACTCGACCACCTCCATGGTCTCGGAGTCGGTCACGCGCATGCCCTGGATGAAGTGGCCCTTCTTGCCGAGCCGGTTGAGCGCCGCCTCGATCTGCGGGCCGCCGCCGTGCACCACCACCGGATTCATGCCCACCAGCTTGAGCAGCACCACGTCTTCGGCAAAGTCGGCCTGCAGCGCCGGGTCGGTCATGGCGTTGCCGCCGTACTTGATGACGATGGTCTTGCCGTGGAACTTGCGGATGTACGGCAGCGCCTGGGCCAAGATCTCGGCCTTGTCGCGCGGGGGGATGTTGAGGACGGGATCGGTCATGGTCGGCGGTGGAGTAGACGGATGCGGCGGATTGTGACGGAACTCAGGGCCGGAGCCAGCGCGGGACCTTGAAGCGAACGATCATGAGATAGGCCGCCACGTAGGTGGCGATGAACAGCGCGCAGAAGGCCATCAGGATCGGCGTGTTGTTCCAGAACAGCACGGCCGGCACCACCGTCAGCGCCGCGAAGATCCACAGGTAGGGCGAGGTGCGGTTGTTGCGCGCCAGCAGCTGCCGCGCCTCGTCGTCCGCGAAGGCCACGCGGACGATGCGCCGGAAGATCAGCTGGTGGAAATGCAGCGCGTCAGCATCGCCTGGCGACTGGCCGCGCGCCAGCTTGCGGTAGATGGAGAAAACCGTCTCCCACACCGGGTAGATCAGGAGCAGCATGGGGAACCAGGGCGAAACGACGCGGTGCCGCTGCACCAGCGTCACCACGGCGATTGCGATCACCATGCCCCAGACGTAAGCGCCGCCGTCACCGGCGAAGATCTTGCCGCGCGGGTAGTTCCAGACCAGGAAGCCCGCCGTCGCGCCCACCAGGCAGATCACCATGGCGGCGAGCTGCCGGTCGCCGACCTGCAGCGCCACGTGCGAGACCGCGAGGCACACCAGCACGGCCACGGTACCGGCCAGGCCGTTGTAGCCGTCGATGATGTTGAAGGCATGCGGCAGGCCGCCGATGGCGAAGGCCGCGAACAGGATCGCCGCGTAGGGCCAGGCCTGCAGCCAGCCGTCGACGAAGCCGATGCCGGTGCGCGAGACGCCGAGGCCGAGCAGCCAGCACAGGAGCAGCGCCGAGCCGATGGTGAGCCCGAGCCGGTAGCGCACCGAGACCCGCTGGGTCAGGTCCTCGATGATGCCGCCCAGCACGGCCGGCGCGATGCACAGCAGCGTGAAGGCGGAGGCCCTGAGCGGCCACGAGACGTTGAAGGGGTCCGAGCCGATCCCGGCCACCAGCCAGGCGGCGCCCGTGCCGAGGAAGATGCCGGCGCCGCCCAGCCGCGGCACGTGGCCCTTGTGGAAGCGCTGCGGCATGTCGGTGCCGTAGCGCCGCGCATGGCGGCGCGCCCGGCGCATGAAGAACAGCACCGAAATGGCGGAGACGAGAAAGCTGATGACGATCAGGGTAAGCATGGATGGAAATCGGGAACCCTAGAATCCCCGAGCGAAATTAGACCATGTCCACATACCCCTCCCCCTCGCCCGCCGTCACGGTCTCGATCGTGAGCCATGGTCAGCTCGAACTGGTGCGCCCGCTGCTCGAGCAGTTGGACCGCTTCAGCCGCGCGCTCACGGCCAAGGTCGTGCTCACGCAGAACATCCCCGAGCCCGACCTGCTGGCGGGCGCCAGCTGGGGTTTCGAGATCGAACGCATCGAGAACGCGGTCCCCCTGGGCTTCGGCGCCAACCACAACCAGGCGTTCGATCGCTGCACGACGCCCTGGTTCCTGGTGCTCAACCCGGACATCCGCTTCGATCGCGACGTGCTGGCGCCGCTGATCGCCCAGGCCGCGCCCGGCAGCGGCCTACTCACGCCGCGCATTCTCGAGCCCGGCAAGAGCGAGCCCGAGCAGCACCGCGCCATCATCACGCCGCTGGAAATTCTGCGGCGCAAGCGGCCGGACTATGTGCGCCCGCTGGTGCCGGACTGGATTCCCGGCCTCTTCATGCTGTTTCGCAGCGAGGCCTACCGCCAGGTCGGCGGCTTCGACGAGCGTTTTTTCATGTACGGCGAAGACTTCGACATCTGCGCGCGCACGCGGCTTGCCGGCTGGAAGCTGCAGGTGGCCGAGGACCTGATGGCGCTGCACGATGCCCAGCGCGCCAGCCGAACGAGCCTGCGGCATCTGTACTGGCATGTGACGAGCCTGCTCAAGGTCTGGCTGTCGCGGCCCTTCTGGCGCTATCACGCCAAGCGGCGGCGTGTTCGAAACCCCTAACGAAGCCGCCGAAAATCTCGTATGAGAGGAAGGCGGGTGACGGCACTCAGCGCTCTCACGAGCGCCGGCGGGCTGTGCTTGAGCAGGAAAACCGCCGCTCGCAGCTTCATCTTGTAGCGAGGGCCGACATAGGGATTGGCCAGCACGATTCCTGCGTACTCCTCGAGCTGGTCGCTCAGCTCCGCTCGAGCCTCGTTCTCCAGCTTGACGGCCTGAATGACCTGCTCGACAAACGGACGACCAAACCTTGGGATCAAATAGTCGCGCAGATAGTAGCGGCCAAGCCGTTGCTCATCGGGGAACATCGCCACCAGCTTCTTGAAGTATTTGAAGCGGCTGCGGATCATGCGGATGCTGAACGACGTGCTGTCCGTGTGGATGCACCAGACAGTCACGGCCTGGTCGACGAAGGAGTTGCTGTATCCCTTGCGAAAGATTCGAAGAAAAAGGTCGTCGTCTTCGTAACCCATGAACTGGGGGTCGAAGCCGCCGACAGCATCAAATGCACTGCGGCTCACCAGCGCCGCCGAGGGCAAAACGAACATGTCATGGCGCAGCAGGCGGAAGATGCTGCGTTTCGGATGGTCCTTGGAATGCTCCTTCACGACCCCCATACGAACGACGTTGCCGTTGACATCGGCTTCATAGAGGTCGGCATAGACGAATCCGAACAACAGGTCCTCACGCGGAATGGCAGCGCCCAGTGTCGCTATATGGTTCGGGAGATAGAAATCGTCCTGGTCCAGGAAGCAGATGTAGTCTGCCGTGGACGCGGCAACGCCGGCATTGCGCGCCGAGCCTTGCCCACCGTTTTCCTTGTCGACGATCTTGAAAGGGTAGCGCTCGGCAAGTGCATGGAGAAACTCGCGCTCTGCAGGTTGCGAGCCGTCGTTGACGACAACAACCTCGTCCGCGGGCACCGACTGGTTGAAGACGCTCTGCACCGAGCGCTCGATGAATTCAGAGCCGTTGTAGAACGGGATGACGACGACGACGGTAGGAGTGGGCCATGTCTTCTGGCGATCGATTGGCGGCAAATCTGGCAAGGCATTCATTGAAATCATTGGATATTGCGCGGGGCACTTCAGGCGAAGCCTACACAGATTCGAAAAGGTCGCGAACGACGCCCCGCACGCCGCGACCGAACTTGTCGTAGCGGCCGGTCATGGCTTCGCGAATGACCGGCAGGCACCGCGCGAAGCGTGACGCGGGCAAGGCGGCCCGAAAGCGCTGGTGCTCCAGCTTGCTGCGCACTTTCTCGATGGTGTCCGACGCGACCCGATCGCCGAGTTCAAGCAGTCGCGCAAGAAGAATCTCGGCCTTGATGGCGCGCTCGATGTGCGTGCGTCCCCGGGAAGCCAACGCCTTGCGCACCTTGCCGGCAAAGGAGTCGCGTCGCGCGCCGATCTGGTTGGCGTCGTGCTGCCGATACTCGATCAAGGCCTCCTCCAGCACGTTGACCCGCCCCGTTGCGGCTGCGACGATACCCAGCCATTCGTCATGCACCCACTCGACCGGCAAGGGCAAGGCATGGGCGAGCAGAGAGCGGCGAAAGACGGTGGTCGCGCCGGTCACCAGATTGCGGCGAAGGAACACGTCGAAGGCTCTGCCTGCGTGGATCCGTTCGATCTCGAAAGGCGTCACCTCGAGCGCATGGAACAGCGTTTGGCCCAAATCACGGCGCTCCGCATCCACCAATCGCGCATCGGTGTGCAGCAGCAGCAAGCCGGGGTCGCGCTCGAACTCCGGCATCATCCGGGCCAACCGCTCCGGCTCCCACACGTCATCCTGATCGCTCAGCGCAATCAGCTCGCCGGTGCAGGCGCCGATGGCCTGCTCGAAGTTCTTGGTGACGCGCAATGGCGTGACGTTCTCCAGAACCCGCAGCCTCAGCGGCTGCCCGGGGCGCTCGCCCGCACATTCTTCGACCGCAGCGCGCGCCACCTCGACCGAGCCATCGCGCGAGGCATCGTCGGACAGCACGATTTCCGCTGGCGGCAAGCTTTGAAGGCAAATGCTCCGCACCTGCTCGCGCAGGAAACGTGCGCCGTTGTGGGTGCACAGCGCGACGGAGACTTCGAGGGGACGGGAGACACTCATGGGCTGCTCGCTCTGGCAGAACCGCTGTGCGGCGCGTACAGGGGCGCGAGCCGCGGCGGCCACGCGAGGTCGAAACCTTCGCTGTCCAGCGTCAGATTGGGGTTGTAGGCGGGGTCGTTCGCGAGCGAGCCGGCCCAGCGACCCGCCATGTAGGCCGATTCGCGGGCAAGCCGATCGCGCGCCTCGGGCGTGATCTCAGGCCCGCGTGTGGCCGACTCATGATGCAGCAGTTCGGCGTAAGGAGTCCAGACATTGCGGTAGCCGGCCTCGCGCAGCCGCAGGCAGAAGTCTACATCGTTGAAGGCCACGCCGAGGTGGACTTCATCAAGCCCGCCAAGCTGCTCATAGAGTTCCTTACGTACGATGAGGCATGCGCCCGTCACCGCGGCGAATGACTGAGTCAATTGTGCTCGGCCACCGTGTCCAGCATGCCACGCAGGCAGGTGTTTGTGCGCGTGGGCGGCGATACCACCGACGCCCAACACCACACCGCCGTGCTGAACGGTCCTGTCGGTATAAAGCAGCTTCGCCCCCACGGCACCAACGCCGGGCTGAAGCGCAAGCGAAACCATTTCGCCGAGCCATTCGGGCGAGATGACCTCGATGTCGTTGTTGATCAGGCCGATCACCTCGCCGCGGGCTTTCCCCACGGCCCCGTTGTTCAATGCGGAGTAGTTGAAGTCGCGATCGTCACGGATCACAGTGATGCCATGCTGCGTATTCAACTCTTCGAAATACGCGAGCGCTTCGGGATCGTCCGATCCGTTGTCGACCAGCAGAATCTCGTAGTGCGGGTACGCCGTCTCGGCGACGATGCTCTCGATGCACTGACGAACCAGTGCCGCAGCGTTGCGTGTGGGGATGATCAGAGAAACGAATGGCGGCGGCGTGGGCAGCGCATACCGCACGCGATAGCCGTCAAGGGTGGACTCCGCCTGCGCTCTGATTCCCACGCGTTCGAAATGTTCGTTGAGCGCCCGCTCACCAGAACTTTCAGCCTGGGACCCTGCAGCCGATGACTGCACTGTGCTCTGCGCATGCAAGCGCCGGTGATAGAGAACGCGTGGAATATGGCGCATCTGCTCGCTTCGAATGCGCTCAACGCATCGCAGCGCCAAATCGTAGTCTTGCGCCCTGTCGACGCCCTCTCGAAAGCCACCAACCTCCTTGAGCAAGCGAGCATCAAAGGCACCCAGGTGCGAGAAGATATCCTGGGAGTGGAAAAGGTCGACGTTCCAGTCGGGCTTGAAGTAGGGGTTGCTGCGTTGTCCTGCCGGGTCGATCTGGTCCTCGTCCGAATAAATCATCCGCGCCTCGGGATGCTCGATGATTTCCTTCGCGACGCAATACAGCGCATGCCCAGGCATCAGATCGTCTTGGCCAAGCAAGACGATCCACTCTCCGGAAGCCAACTCCGTAGCGCTGTTGAAAGCGACAGAGACGGACCCGCTGTTCGGCAGGAACATCACCTTGATTCTTGGCTCCTCCTGTGCATAGCGTTTGAGCAGCGCCTTGGCTTCGTCGCTGCTTGATTCGGCGGCGGCAATGCGCAGTTCCCACGCTGGATAGATCTGCGATCGAACGGATTCGATGGCTTCACGAAGCGACGACAGACTGCCGTTGCCGTTGGCGCTGCTGAGCAGCACAACCGACAAGACCGGCCGCGCCGGCCACCGATCGATCTCTTTGCGCAAATCGGCTTGGGCGTCTCGGCTCAGGGTATCGTACGAGGCGATCCATCCGACATAGTCTCTGCGTTGCCCCAGGCCATTTGCCGGCGCGACGCGCACAGTGCGTTGAAAATGCCGGTTGACCCACCGCAGAGGCGCCGTCACACGCCAGCTGACGGATTGCCTTATGGTTCGGACTTGTTCTTCCAACGCCTTGGTTTGCCCTTCCAGCATGCTGATTTGTCCCTCCAACATGCTGATTCGCCGCTGGAGTTGAGCCTCGCTCGGTCCGGTTTCGAGTCTGCGTCGCCGCTCCGGCGGCTGCACGGCCGGCAGCTTTGGCTTACTGAACATCACTCAAGATCACAAAAATAGCAGCTCCATACGCCGAAAAACGGCTTCCAATCGTCATACGGCCCCTGAATCGGGGCCGGTAAAATTATCCCCCCTCTTCACACCCCCAAAAAAAATGCGCTTGCTTTCTGTTGTGCTCTCGGGAGGCGCAGGCTCCCGTCTGTGGCCCGCATCGCGACAAGCCTTTCCTAAGCCCTTCATGAGGCTCGGCGACTCGACCTTGCTCCAGCAGGCCGTCGAAAGAGGGCAGGCCTGCGGAACGGGCGACCTGATGGTAGTGACCAATAAAGACCACCAGTTCCTGACCAAGGACGTGCTGCGTCAGATGAGCGATCCGCCATCGGCCACCTTCCTGCTCGAGCCCAGGGGCCGCAATACGGCGCCGGCCATCGCCCTGGCGGCCTTGCAGTGCGAGCGCCAGTTCAGCGGCGACACCGTGATGCTGGTGCTCTCGGCCGATCACCTAGTGCCGGACGTGGAAGCCTTCGTCGCCAGCGCAAGCGAAGCGTTCCGGCTGGCCCAGGAAGGTGCGCTGGTACTGTTCGGCATTTCGCCGACCGCGCCGGAAACCGGCTTCGGCTATGTGGAAGTCGAGCGCGTCTCGCGCGACAGCCAACCGGTCAAGCGATTCGTCGAGAAGCCGGACCTGGCCACGGCGCAGGAGTACCTGGCGACGGGACGCTACTACTGGAACAGCGGCATGTTCTGCTTCACAGCGGCGGCGATCGTCTCGGCGATGGAGCTGCATGCGCCGGAAGTGCTGAAGGCGGCGCGCCATGCGCTGGACACGGCGCAGACTAAGGGCGAGGCGGTCAGCTTCGACCTGCACGCTTTCGGTCTGCAGCCCGACATCAGCATCGACTATGCGGTGATGGAACACGCCGACAACGTGCGCGTGGTGCCGGCCCGGTTCGCCTGGAGCGACGTAGGTTCCTGGCCGGCCGTCGCCAATGCCATGCCGTCGGACGCCAGCGGCAACACCTTCCCGGACGACCAAGTAGTGGCCGTGGACACCACGGGGACCCACATCCAGGTCGAAAGCCATGGCCCCAAGATCGTGGCGGCCCTGGGCTTGCGCGACCTGGTGATCGTCGACACGCCCGATGCGCTGCTGGTGGCCCACAAGGACAGCGCGCAGCAGGTCAAGAAGGTGGTCGACATCCTCAAGGCGCGGAAGCACGAAACCGTGCAGCTGCCCGCGGTCGTCCACCGTCCCTGGGGCACCTACGCCTCGCTCAAGGAAGAAGACGGCTACAAGGTCAAGCGCATCACGGTGAAGCCGGGGGAGGCGCTCTCGTTGCAGTATCACCACCAGCGCGCGGAGCACTGGGTTGTCGTCCGCGGCACGGCGATCGTCCAGATCGGCGATGTGGAGCACAAGACCTTGCCCGGCGAGTACCGCTACATCCCGCTCAAGGAGAAGCATCGTTTGACGAATATCGGACAGGATGAACTGGTTCTCATCGAAGTCCAGTGCGGTAGCTACCTCGGCGAAGACGACATCGTTCGCCTGGTGGACACCTACGGACGCGTATGAGCCAGGCGCATTCCAATCTTCATCGCAACGCGTGGGCCGACTGGTGGGAGGGCACCCGCCGCACCGACATCTGGTGGACGCTGGCCTGGTTCGACATCGTGCTGCGCTACCGGCGCTCGATGCTGGGCCCCTTGTGGCTGACGCTCAGTATGGGTGCCATGATCGGCGGCATGGGCCCGCTGTACAGCTCGCTGTTCGGCACCGAGCTGTCGAAGTTCTTCCCCCACCTGGCGCTGGGCATCATCTTCTGGAGCTTTTTCTCCAGCATGGTGACCGACGCCTGCAATGCCTTCATCGGATCGAGCAACTATCTCAAGCAGGGTTACTTCCCGATCAGCCTGTTCGTCTGGCGGAGCATGGCGCGCAACCTCATCCAGTTCTCCCACCACATCGTGCTCTACGTGCCGGTGGCCCTGTGGGCCGGCATCTCACTGTCGTGGTCTGCGCTGCTCTTCGTGCCCGCGTTCCTTCTGACGCTGATCAACGCCCAGGCGCTGGGCATGGTGCTCGGCCTCATCTGCACGCGCTTTCGCGACGTGACCCAGATCGTCACCAGTGTGATGCAGATGCTGATGTTCCTGACGCCCGTTTTCTGGCTGCCCGAAAGCCTGCCTGGTCGCGCCCAGTACATCCTGTGGAATCCGTTCGCGCAAATGCTCGACTTGCTGCGTGCGCCCCTGATGGGTGGTGTCTCCGGCGCGCACAACTGGTGGGGGATTCTCTTGTGGACGGCGCTGAGCTTGATCGCTTCGAGCCTGCTTTTCGCGAAGTACCGCCGTCGCGTCGTCTACTGGCTGTAAGGAACCATGGCTTTCATTTCCCTCAAGAACGTCTCGGTCAACTTCCCGATCTACGGGGCTGGGGCCGCCTCGCTGAAAAAGACACTCGCGGCGTCCGTGACCGGCGGCCGCTTCGGCAAGGAGACCGGCGTCAACGTGGTGCAGGCCCTGAGCAACATCAACCTCGAGTTGAAGAGCGGCGACCGCCTCGGTCTGGTCGGCCACAATGGTGCGGGCAAGTCAACACTTCTGCGTGCGCTCGCCGGCGTCTACGAGCCGTCTTCGGGCGAGTTCATCCGCCAGGGCACCGTGTCCAGCCTGATCGATCCGGCATTGGGTATCGAGCACGACGCGACGGGCATCGAGAACATCATGCTGCGCGGGCTCGTGATGGGCATGAGCAAGAAGCAAATCGATGCGCTCACGCCGGAGATCTGCGAGTTCAGCGGACTGGGCGAATACGTCAACATGCCGGTGCGCACCTATTCCACCGGCATGCTGATGCGGCTGGCCTTCTCGATCTCGACCAGCGTCCAGGCCGACATCCTGTTGATGGACGAGTGGCTGTCGGTCGGCGATGCCGAATTCACCGAGAAGGCCGAGCAGCGGATGAAGGACGTGGTGTCCAAGTCCGGCATCCTGGTGCTGGCCTCGCATTCGCCCGACCTGATCGCCAAGGAGTGCAACCGGGTGATCCACCTGGAGCACGGGCGGATCGTCGAGCAGTCTGTGAGCGAGCCCCTCAACCTGCCGATCGCCGTCGCAGCGCCTTGATTTCCTCGAGGCGGGCGGCGATTCTTCGGCCCGCAGCCTCCAGCGACAGGTTGGCTTCGGCGCTCGCCTTGCCCCGTACCCCGACCTCGCGCGCCCATTCCTGGTTTTCGTAGACGCGCCGCATGAGCTGCGCGGCATGCTCGACGGAGGGTTCGGCCCACTCCAAATCGGCGTCGTATGGCGGGATAGGCTTGCCGAGCTTCACGAGCTCATAGGGCACGAGTAGGCTATTGCTCTCGCCCATGAAGTCCACATTGCCCGAGAAGTTGGTGGCGATCACCGGCTTGCCCATGAGCATCGCCTCGGCCATCGTCAGGCCCAGGCCCTCGCTGCGATGGAGCGACACGTAAGCGTCGCAGGCGTCCATGAGCGAGAGCACCTCGTCGGGGCTGTAGACCTGGTCGATGACGGTGATGTTGGCGCCGGCGACGGCGTCGCGCAGCTCCCCGATCTGCACCGGATGCCGATCACCGAACGAGGTCTTGAGCACCAAGCGCACGGCCTCGTCCTTGCGAAACGCTTGCTTGAACGCACGGATCAAGCCCAGGGGGTTCTTTCGTTCCATCACGCTCATCATGTGGAACGTGAACAGGAAGGTGAACGGCTCCTCACTCAACCCGAAGTGCGCTTTGTTGCGCCGCTCGTAGGGTGCCAGCTTGACGCCTGGGAACATCGTGCGAACTGGAACGGACAAACGGTCGCGCAGTCCGCGCGCGACGAACTCCGTAGCGGTCCACACCTCGTCGACCCCTTGAGCATGCGCAACCCACGAATCCGGAATCGAATCGAACTCCCAGTACCAGTAGCCGATGCGGTAGGTGCGGGGACTGCGCTCGAACAGATCTGCGCGCCAATAGGCTTGATCGAAAAATGGCTCGGGCTGTGCGTGGATGATCGTGGTGTCATGGCATTCCATGCCGTGGAAGTGAACATGACGGGGGTCATCCTGGGCATCGGTCCGCAGGTCACGCAATGACGCAGAAACACCCATCGAACTCATGGCCTCCACCATCGATTCAACCGACACCCGAAGGCCCGATGGATAGCAAAAGTGCCCAATGACATTGACGCCGGGCCGCACGAGTTCAGCAGAGACGGATCGCGAATCGAGCCGGCGACACCAATCGCGAAGAGCTTCGGGCATGGCTGCTTCCGGCGACGACAACCAGGTCAACAATGAACGTGCACCGCGTTCATCGGCAAGCGCATCCGGGTGGGCTTTACGCCATTCATCTCGTGCCCAATAGCTCGTGCGAATCTGCATTGCCGGCTCTTCCCATGCCGGCCACGTGGACGGGTCCATCCAGCGCCCCGAAGCGCCATACTCTGCGGCAAACCAGGCGGCAAATGCATTGCGGCCGAAGACCGTCAAACCATCGGGATGCTTTTGCTGCCACGCGGGCGTGAAAGAGTAGGCCAACATGAGTTCTCGCCGCGGGTTTTGTGCCGCGTCGAGAAAGAGCCACCAGACCTCCTCCAGTCGCAAGCCGGCGTCGCTAATGCCACAGCACATGAACCAACGAAAAGCGTCTTGCATGCCTGCGGGCGTCAAGCCATGCGGCACTACGGATCGAGGCATCTCATTTCCAAGGAACGCCTGCCTGGCCTCGTCGGACAGGCCCGCATCCAGCACATCGAGAAGCTCCCGCACCGCCGCATCCGTCAAGCTCAATTCAGCAGCGCCCTCCCGCAGAAGCCACACGGCGAACGCGCCCTCACGCCCCTCTGAGAGAGCGATAGGGAACCGCGCGCGAAGATCGCCGCGCTTACGCAATAGGTCGATACAGAATCGCGCTGCCGACCAACGGTCCATCACATCCTGGGACGCGACAGGGGACCACAGAATCGCGCTCGATGGCAAGCCGGTAACTTGCGACACCTTCGCGTCGTCGAACAGATCGAGCGGTTCGGCTGGCGTTACTGCAGCGCCACGCTCGCGCAGCGCGATTCGTGCATGCTCGCGCTCGACGAGTGTCGCCAGCGCGGCCGTGTGTGCCTCGACAGCCGCGCGCTCTCGCCTGAACTGCATGCGCTGTGACATCCGCCAAGGCGTTACGAGCCACCATAGAGCCTTTGCGGGCTTGCGGGCACTCCGTCGGAGCGCTGCGGTTAATTGCATCGGCTGCTCCTGAACTGCAGAGGCTGTCGGGTAGACCGAGCAAAAGGTTTCGTCATTGATGGCATAGCTTTGTGAAGGATTTCGGCGTGGTGTGCTCCTACCATGCGCTTGAGCAGGAAAGCTGCGACGCCCTAGACGATGAGGTCGAGCACGCTCTCAATTCGGTCGCTGTTTGCCGGAATGGCAAGGATGTTAATGAATGCACCGGAGGCTGCACAAATGTCAGTGGCAATCAGTGTCTTCATCCGCTCTGCCGACAAGGGAAACAGCCTCGGCTTCTCCTCAGCAACTTCGAACATCTGATAGCCGAGTTCGAACAGTTCCTGCCAAAGGGCGAAGGAATCGTCGCCCGAGCCGCTCAATCCGAACGGCCAAAATTCCAGCACGAAGACTGGACGCCAGCCCGACGAAAGCAGCCCTCGAGCGCCCCGGATGATCCGCGCCTCTGACCCCTGGGTGTCGGACTTGACCAAGTCGGGTAGGCGACTTTCATTGCTCAGTATGGAGTCCAGGGAATCCAACGGCACCTCGATTGCGATACGGTCGGTGCCATCATCGAAGATTCGATGATCTCCCCGATTGATGTCGGAAAGGAAAAGCTTCACCCTGCCGGCGCTCTCTCCAACTGCTTCCTGGCGTAACTGGATCTGCGGCGCATCGGTGCATCGAGCAACGTTTCTCGACAGCAGCGCGAAATTGTCCGGGTCCGGCTCGAAAGTCACGATGCGTCCTGTCGCGCCGATGACCGTTGAGACCACTACGCTGTACCAGCCGATGTTTCCGCCGATGTCCAACACAAAGTCACCCTTTCGGCAGAGACGCCGAATGACCTCCGTCTCGAAGGGCTCCCAAATGTTGGCACGCGCCAGCTGGGTAGAGATGAACAGATCGCCACTTCTGTGGATCTCGAAGTCAAATCCCGGGATACCCGGGACCCGGCCTTCAAGCACCCATGGGCGGTCGATGTGGTTCGCGAGGACTGCTTGTCGAAGCCACTTCATGCTTGCGGAGTGTCCGCAACCCAGCGAAGTGAGCCAGTAGCGCGGCGGCTGATATAGCTCCTCCGCGCTGCATCGGTCGAAGGGCGCGAGCAAGTCATCCCGAACGAAGAATGCGTTTGCGCCACTCAGATTGCAGCTCACCAGTGTGTATCCGACAAGCAGGTCGATCCAGGACTGGAGCGACGCCCCGAAATAATCGTCCCCGGCCCAAGTATGGCTGGCGTTGTATTGCATCTCGGCTCGCGTAGGCGGCCTGAACTTTGCGTTGTACTCGACACAAACGAGCTTTGGACGGATTCTCGTGAGTGCCTTGCCAACGAGGTACGTATCGTTTCCGTCGGTATCCAAGGAAAAGAAATCGATCTCCTGCGTCCCAAGGAACGACGTGAAATCCGCGATCACGTCGGAGATGGACTCCAGCGTGACGAAGGTCTGCCGCACGAGTAGACCAGGCGTCTCTGAGGAAGTCAGCTCCTCCGAGATGAAGCCGATGTTCGACCAGTCGCCATCGAGCCAGCAGCCGACAAAGCCATCCAGGGCAAGCTGGTGGGTATTGTTTTCCAGCCCATTGCCGCAGCCTATTTCGATGAAGGTCTTCGACAACTGCGCGATCGAGCCGATGCGGCGCAGACACTCCCGAATAATACCGTCCTCATCGCATTGAGAGTACGAACTCCACCCCTGAACGGCGGGGTTACCGGGCATTCTCGAGGCCAGTTCCGATCGCAGGCCCTCCATCGTTTGTCCTGCACCCTGTAGCCTGAGATTTCGGCTCGCACTTTCCAGTTCGGCGAGCCTGGATGCCATTGCGCTAAGCTGGCCCGAGTGCGCTTCGAGCCGCTCGACGACCTGGTGCCCTGAGGCAGAGAGCCCCGCGTTGATCTGATCGAACCTGTCTTTCGCAGCGGTGATTCCTGTGCTGCTGCTTTCGCTGATTTTCGTCAGCAAGGCGGCGCTCGATAGCACAGCGCTGTAAAGGCGGGCAAGTTGTCGGAAGGGAGTTCGCGTATAGAGCATCGTGGAAGTCGAGTTCTTGGAACATGCATGGTAGGGCATGCGGTCGTCCCCTCGTCGCCAGCCCTACGAGCGGGCGCAAGGACGCATCTGCCCTGGCCGGTGACGTCTGAAGGCTTGTCCCTGGAGCGGGGGCGACCCTACTGGCAAAAACACGCAGCCGACCTACAGGTCATCGCTGGGCGAGCGCCTAAAATGCAGCGCTTTACCTCCACGCGGCCGCTCCGGAGGAGCAGAAGTCCATCAGCGCGTGCAGAACGCGACAAGCCCATGCCCGTCACATCTCACGTGCAGTATTTTGAAGACATCGCGCTCTGGTCAGCGATGAAGCATGTGTCAATTGATCAATAATATGCGGATCCGGGCGCCGAATACCCGAACCTCACACTCCCATTTGGCGGCCAATGAGTGATACCGATTTCTATCGTGCATTCGAGGACCGCTACCGAGGCTCTCGCACATTGATCAAGTCGCGACTTCGAGCTTATGAGCCATTCCTGACCCCGCTGCTTAGCCTGCAAAAGCCCGCCAAATCGATCGATTTGGGCTGTGGTCGCGGAGAATGGCTCGAAATGACAAGCGGCCTCGGCTTTGATTCAAGAGGCGTCGACCTTGATGACGGAATGCTCTCGGCATGCCGAGAACTCGGACTCAATGCCGCACGTGCCGACGCACTGGAAACGCTGCAGGAACTCAGCGATGAGAGCGTCGCTTTGGTCTCCGCGTTTCATGTGGTCGAACACTTGCCTTTCGATGCGGTCCGCCAGCTTGTAAAGGAAGCGCACCGGGTACTCGCACCAGGCGGAATCCTGATCTTGGAAACGCCAAATCCAGAGAATCTTGTCGTCGGGGCAACCAATTTCTATTTGGATCCGACGCATATTCGCCCTATCCCGCCCCTGTTGCTCAGCTTTACCACCGAATATGCCGGTTTTTTGCAGAATAAGGTTGTGCGTTTGCAGGACGCCCCGGAATTGAAAATGCGAAAAGTCGCGCTGTTTGACGTATTAGAAGGGGTTAGTCCTGACTATGGGGTAGTTGCGCAAAAAGAAGCACCGCCTGAAGTACTCCAATTGTTCAATCCTGCATTCACAAGGGACTATGGCGTCTCGCTTGATCACTTGGCGAAGCGGTACGACCATCAGGCTGATGCGCGAGCCGAACAGGCAGATGCACGCGCCAGGCAGGCCGATATCCGAGCCGGGCAGGCGGATGCACGCGCCGAGCAGGCAGATGCACGCGCAAGACAGGCCGATACACGCGCGGAGCAGGCCGACGCACGCGCCGAGCAAGCCGATACACGCGCGGCACTTGCAGACGCCCGCGCCAAGGAGGCTGAGCAACGCGCCGCAGCCACTGCACAAAGCTTGCAGCACGCGCTCACTAGCACTTCATGGCGCATTACTGCTCCTCTGCGGCTGGCAGGTGCTCCATTCCGGCGAATCACTTCTGCCGTCAAGGAAAACCGCGTAGCGAGCGGCACAAGGCGACGCATCAAGGCAGCCCTGCGAATGACTGCTCACGCAGTCGTACGCCACCCCACGCTAAAGCATGGTGTTATCCGGATCCTTGACCTCGTACCCCCCCTTAGACGACGGTTGCGCGCACTGCTGGCCCCACCACCTCCCTCGCCCCGGCCTGCAATTACGGCAGTACGACGACCTGAGTTGATCCTGGACGACCTTTCGCCGAACGCTCAAGCGATCTATCAGCAATTGCAAGCAATACTTGAGACCCGGGAGAGCTGAGAGCATGCGCATCGTCATCGATCTACAGGGCGCGCAAACGGAAAGCCGGCTTCGGGGTATCGGGCGCTATAGCGTTGCGCTCGCAACCGCGATGGTCCGCCATAGGCGAAACCATGAAGTGCTGATCGCACTAAACGGCCTGTTCCCAGAGACCATTGAGCCAATCCGGGCAGCATTCAAAGGCCTACTGCCGCAACAGAACATTCGAATCTGGACCGCACCAAGTCCTGTCAACGCTTTCGATTCCGCCAACAACTGGCGCCGCGGAGCCGCGGAGATCATTCGTGAAGAATTCCTGGAGTCGCTGCGCCCCGACATCGTTCACATTTCGAGCTTGCTTGAAGGCTTCGCAGACGATGCGATCCACAGCATCGGCAGGCTCAACCGCCGCATACCTACCGCCGCAACGTTCTACGACGCGATCCCGCTTGTCCAGAAGGATGTCTATCTGGATCCCAATCCGAAATTTGCTATTGCCTACCTTGAAAAGCTGGAGCATCTGAAGCGCGCAGATCTGCTGCTCGCCATTTCGGAATCTGCGCGTGAGGAGGCGATGCGCTATCTCGATCGGCCCGCAGAACGCGTAGTGAACATTGGTGCTGCGACCGACGCCCAGTTCAACGTCATCGACATCGATACGGCGACCAAGGAGTCGCTGGGCAGGAGGTTCGGCTTTCGAGACGGATTTCTCATGTATTCAGGTGCGACCGACGAACGCAAGAACCATCTTCGACTCATTGAAGCTTTCTCCCTGCTGCCTCAGGCACTGCGTAAACGCCACCCTCTACTAATCGTTGGGGGGATGCCGGCAAGTCATCGGGAACGATTCCTTGCTCACGCTCGATCTTTCGGATTAAGTGCCCACGATGTCGTCCTTACCGGTCGAGTCAGTGATGAAGAACTGGTGGCGCTGTACAACCTCTGCTCGCTTTTTGTCTTGCCCTCATGGCATGAAGGATTTGGGCTGCCGGCATTGGAGGCCATGTCCTGCGGGGCAGCAGTGATCGGATCGAAAACTTCCAGCATTCCAGAGGTCATCGGTCGCGACGATGCTCTCTTTGACCCGTATAGCGCCCAAGCGATCATGCAGAAGATCGCGCAAGTGCTCAGCGATGCGACGCTTCGCAACGAACTCGCTCAACACGGTCTGCAGCAGGCCGCGAAGTTTTCCTGGGACAAGAGTGCCACCCGTGCCCTCGACGCCTTCGAGCACTTTGTCGGCACGACTGGCAGATCGAACCTTGAAACCGCGAATGATCATCCGGACAACAGGATAGCCTCGGTCGTTACTAGGATCGCGAACACATCGGCGCCTACCTGGGGAGATGAAGACTTGCTTCGCGCTGCGCAGGCGATCTCCTTCAATGTCAGACGGAGCAGAAACAGAATGCTCTTCCTCGACATTTCCACAATCGTCCACGTCGACGCCAAGTCGGGCATCCAGCGGGTCGTCCGCAGCCTGCTCCACGAGTTGCTGCGCAATCCTCCTCCAGACACCGATGTTGCTTCGATTTACTTTGAGGCAGGACACTTCAGACTTGTCAAAGTTCTGCCCGCCGATGAGTCGGGGGATTCCCGTTACGTAGCCACGTCCGAGGTCGTCGACCTTCGACAGGGCGACACGTACCTTGCGCTAGACCTCAATGCGCATCTATCTGAGGCGACTCATGATTTGCATCTCAGATTGAGACAACTAGGCGTCGACCTCTACTTCGTCATCTACGACATTCTCATAATCCACAGACCGGATTGGTGGGCAGAGAACATAGCGCCCCTGTTCGAACGATGGCTGAAAAGCGTGGCCCAAGTTGCGACGGGATTGATCTGCATTTCCGCCACGGTTGCCGACGATGTAATTGAATGGCTCGGCAACAATCCGCCCGACCGCCTCTACGGACCCCTGGTGCGAAGCTTCCACCTTGGAGCGGACATTGAGAACAGTCGGCCCAGCACGGGCATGCCTTCCGACGCTTCCGAGATATTGGAAAGCATTAGATCCAGCGTGAGCTTCCTGATGGTCGGCACCATCGAGCCCCGTAAAGGCCATGCACAAGCGATCGGTGCGTTCGAGCTGCTGTGGCAACAGGGCATCGACATCAGCCTCGTCATCGTCGGAAAGAAAGGTTGGCTCGTCGACGAACTGCATGATCGGCTATGTGCGCATCCGGAACTGGGGCACAAGCTTCATGTACTCACCGGCGTGAGCGACGAGTATTTGGACAGAATCTATGCAGCCTGCTCATGCCTGCTCGTCCCCAGCGAGGGGGAAGGCTTTGGCCTGCCTCTGATAGAAGCCGCCATGAAGGGTAAGCCGATCATCGCGCGCGACATACCGGTATTTCGAGAAGTCGCCGGCGACCACTCTTACTATTTTGATGGCTTGTCGGCAGTTGACTTGTCGGAACATCTCAAGCTGTGGATTGCGCTCCGGGAAGCGGGCAACGAACCGCGATCCGCCGGACTGCAGTGGCTGACTTGGAAGCAGAGCGCGCAACAACTCCTGACATGTATGTTCGATGAGCCTGGAGGTGGTCCACGAACGGAAAACTCAGTTGCAGGAACGGACTGCTAGAAGTCTACGATTTGTAACTGATCGGCTGAGCGTCGCAGACGTTTCTCCCTCTGGGGGCGGCCGCCGCGAGGCGGTTCATCATTGGAGCTACGGCACAATGTTGGGCGTACTCATACGATGATTTTCTACAGGAAGGGCTTTCATGAAAAAACGCGCAGTAGTCACCGGAATCACTGGCCAAGATGGCGCCTACCTGGCGGAGTTGCTGCTTAGCAAGGGTTACGTGGTCTACGGGACGTATCGCCGAACGAGCTCTGTCAACTTTTGGCGGATCGAGGAACTGGGAATCCAAGACAACCCAGATCTGCATCTCATCGAATACGACCTGACCGATCTCGGCAGTTCCCTAACGCTGATGAAGGAGGCCGCGCCCGACGAGGTTTACAACCTCGCGGCCCAGAGCTTCGTGGGCGTGAGCTTTAACCAACCCGATGCGACAGCTCAGATCACGGGCATGGGCGCACTGCATCTGCTCGAAGCGATCCGCCTCACCAATCCCAAGATCCGCTTCTACCAGGCATCCACGTCCGAAATGTTCGGCAAGGTGCAGGCGATCCCCCAGGTCGAAGACACGCCCTTCTATCCCCGCAGCCCCTATGGCGTCGCCAAGCTGTTCGCGCACTGGATGACCATCAACTATCGCGAGAGCTACGGCATCTTCGGTTGCAGCGGCATCCTCTTCAATCATGAAAGCCCGCTGCGCGGCCGTGAGTTCGTCACACGCAAAATCACCGATTCCGTTGCGAAGATCAAGCTCGGCAAGCTCGAGGTCTTGGAGCTTGGCAACTTGGGCGCGAAGCGAGATTGGGGTTTTGCCAAGGAGTACGTGGAAGGTATGTGGCGAATGTTGCAGGCCAAGGAAGCCGACAGCTTCGTGCTCGCCACCAACCGTACGGAGACGGTCCGAGAGTTTGTCGACATGGCCTTCAAGGCGGCAGGCTATGAACTTCGCTTCGAGGGAGAGGAACAGAACGAGGTTGGTATCGATATCAAGACTGGGAAGACGCTGGTGCGCGTCAACCCCAAGTTCTACCGGCCAGCCGAAGTTGATTTGCTGATCGGGAATCCGGCGCGAGCCAAGGAAAAGCTGGGTTGGGAACCGAAGACCACGCTGGAACAGCTATGCACGATGATGGTCGAGGCCGACCTGCGTCGCAACGCTGAGGGCCATTCTTTCTGATCATCTCCGTCCGGGGTGCGACGCGTGGGCGTCCATCCCGGTCTGGTCAGGTCTTGGATTCGGTCCAAGGCACAAGACATGCGCCACCATCCGAATGGTTTCGGAAGCCCACCTGGGCAAGTGCCCATGAAGCACGTGCAAACGAAAAGTCACGAAGCAAGCCTCTATCCGCACTCCTGCACATGCCCGATCGCACTCTCGCTGCACACACGAACTCCACTGGCTCAATGATGTCGATATCAAGCGCCCAAAATCTCCTTTTGCCATTCGAAGAAGCTTTGCAGGCAAGGAGCGTTCTTGTTACTGGGCACACGGGATTTACCGGCAGCTGGGTCTGCCTGTGGCTGAGCGCAATTGGATGCAAGGTCTCGGGATTGGCCTTGCCGCCAGAAACAAGCCCGGCCCTGTTCGAAGCCGCTGGACTCGGTGCGGATATTCCAACCATTTACGGCGATATTGCGGATCCTGCTGTGGTTCATGACGCAATCAAGCAGCACCGCCCCGAACTGATACTGCACCTTGCAGCCCAGCCGCTTGTCCGTCGCGCCTATCGAGACCCCGTCCGTACCTTCATGGTCAATACGCAGGGCACAGCGCACCTACTCGATGCCGCGCGACAAAGCAAGGGCGTCAAGGGCGTTCTCTGCGTCACCACCGACAAGGTCTACAAGAACAATGAATGGGTCTGGCCGTACCGCGAGGAAGATGCTCTTGGGGGAAAGGATCCCTATAGTGCTTCAAAATCAGCGGCTGAGTTTGTGATCCAGAGCTTCGCAGCCTCGTATCCCTGGCAAACAGGCGAGGGCCCTGCGATCGCTACGGCCCGCGGAGGCAATATCGTGGGGGGGGGCGACTGGTCTGAAGACAGGTTGATTCCGGACTTCGTACGAGCGGTCAATGAAGGCGGAAAGCTGACCCTGCGCTATCCCGAAGCCACTCGCCCATGGCAACACGTCCTGGCGTTGGCCCATGGCTACCTGATGTTGCTGGCGGGGTTGATCTCAGAAAGCCCAGGCAAATACGCTCAGGCATGGAACCTCGGCCCTTCCGACAATCGCGAATACTCGGTTCGTCAGGTTCTGGAGTTGATGGCAAGTGATTGGCACCGTCCAGTGGTGGACTATCTCGACAACCCCCTACCTGAGGCGCGCGCGCTGGCGCTCGATAGCAGCAAGGCACGCCACCTGCTGGGCTGGCAGTCGCCATGGGGTACGGAACGCGTCATCGCAGAAACCACCGCCTGGTATCGCAACTACTACGACAACCCCGCGCAGGCTCGCCGCTACACACTCGACCAGATCAATGCCCTGCGCGCCGAACTGGCAGCTCTGCAATGAAGCTGGTGTTAGGTGCCAGGGGACGCCTGGGTACTGGCTTGTGCGCCGAACTTGCAGCCGACGGGCTGCTTGCGCCCGACCGAAGCGTCTATCAAGACTGGTGGCGTCCAACCGCTGTTTCTGAGATCACGCGCTATCTGGACGTACAAGGGCCCCGCGTTGACGCTGTCTTCGTCGCAACGGGCGTCATCGACCCCAATGCAACTGCGGTGGCGCATGAGCGCGTGAACTATCTTTTGCCCCAACAGGTGATTCGGGCTGCCGCCCCACTCGGAATCCGTGTTATCACCTTTGGCACGATAATGGAAGCCATATCGAGCAGCATTCCTTCCGCGGGGTACGTAGCGAGCAAGGTGGCGCTGGCTGAGTTCGTCGAGAGACAACAAACGCAGGCGCGCGGTCATGCGTTGCATCTGCGCATTCATACGCTCTACGGAGGGGGGGCACCAGATCCTTTCATGTTTACGGGGCAGATGCTCGCGGCACTTCGCAAGCGCAAGCACTTTCTGATGTCGCCTGGAACGCAGCTTCGTGAGTACCACCATATCGACGACGAAGCACCGGCGGTGGTGACACTCGCCAACTCCGAGGCCAACGGCGTGGTCGAACTGAACCACGGTGACTCGATCTCGCTCGCAGAGCTTGCACAAAGTACATTTCAGGCGTTCGGTGCGAGCGAGCTGCTCAAGCTTGGCGCGCTCCCAGCGCCTGCAAATGAAAAGGTTGGCCTGCGCTTCTCGCGCACACCTCAGCTCGCGGGGCAATGTTTCCGCGACGTCCGCGTCGCCATGATTGACTACCTCAAGAGCTATCTGCCAGATTAGAAAGCAACCGCATGAGCACAGCAACGCAACGCCGGGCGGATGCCAAGCCACTGATCTCACTGTCGATCCCCGTTCTCAACGAACAGGACAACCTGGACGCCCTGTACGCGCGCTTGCATGCGCTAGCGGACCGCATGGCTGATCGCTGTGATCTGGAGTTCGTCTTCTCGGACAACCACTCCAATGACGCCACCTGGTCCAAGCTGACAGAGCTTGCCGAAAGAGACCCTCGGGTACGGGCCATCCGCTTCTCTAAGAACTTCGGGTTTCAGCGGTCGATCCTGGCCAACTACATGCACGCCCGCGGCGACGCGATCATGCAGATTGATGCCGACTTGCAAGATCCCCCGGAGCTGCTGGAGGTCTTCTTCAAGCACTGGCAGGACGGGTACCAAGTGGTCTATGGCGTCCGGCGCAAGCGTCAGGAGGGAATATTCATCAATGGCTTCCGCAAGCTCGGCTATCGGCTGATCGACTTCATCAGCGACCATGCAATCCCGCAGGACGCAGGCGACTTCCGCCTGGTCGACCGGCGAGTTGTGCAGGCCCTGCTGCATATGAAAACCGCGAGCCCTTACCTCCGAGGCATGATCGCCGGCCTGGGCTTCAACCAGATCGGCATTGACTACGAGCGGGATGCGCGTACAGCGGGTGAAAGCAAGTTCGGTGTTTCCCGCCTCATCCGGTTGGGGCTGACAGCAGTCTTCAATCACTCGACAGTACCGCTGCGTCTGGCGTCCTTGGCCGGTATCGCGATGCTGCTGTTCAGCGTGATCGGGGCGATCTACTACACCGTTTTGCGACTCATGTATCCGGAACTGCCCAAAGGCTTGGCCAGCATCCACATTCTGGTGTTGTTCGGCATCGGCCTGCAGTCGCTCCTGCTCGGCATCGTGGGCGAGTACCTCCTGCGTATCTACCTGATCTTGCGAGCGGAGCCGGTGGCGATCGTGGAGAGCAGTCTCAATTTCGCGCACGCCGATCTCAAACTTTGACGGAGTAAGAACGAATGAAAGCAGTCATCTTGGCCGGAGGGCTAGGGACCCGCATCGCGGAGGAATCAGACCATCGCCCCAAACCGATGGTGGAAGTGGGAGGCCGGCCTCTGCTGTGGCACATCATGAAGACGTACGCGCACCACGGCGTGAACGACTTCATCATTTGCCTTGGCTACAAGGGCTATGCGATCAAGGAATTCTTCTTCAACTACCACAACCACACCGCGGACCTCCAGATAGACCTCAAGCAGGGCTCGCACAAGGTGCTCAACAGCCAGGCAGAAGACTGGCGTGTCACATTGATCGACACCGGTGCCGAAACCATGACGGGTGGCCGGCTTAAGAGGGTCGCGCCCTACATCGGCGACGAGACCTTCTGCCTGACCTACGGCGACGGGCTGGCGGACATCGATATCTCGAAGGAAATCCAGTTTCATCGCAAGCAGGGCAAGCTGGCGACGGTAGCAGCCGTGCAACCGCCCGGCAGGTTCGGGGTGCTCAACATCAACGCTGGACACAACGTGCGGTCCTTCGAAGAAAAACCGAGCGACGAGATCGGCTGGATCAACGGCGGATTCTTCGTTCTAGAACCAGGCGTCATCGACTACATCGACGGAGACGCGACTTCCTGGGAACGCGAGCCTCTTCAGAATCTAGCGCGCGATGGCCAACTCGCCGCATTCGAACACCACGGCTTCTGGCAGCCATGCGACACCCTGCGCGATAAACGCCAATTGGAACAACTTTGGGATAGCGGCCAGGCACGATGGCGGGTCTGGCATGGTTGAAGCGCAGGCGCGCCGCCGCGGCAAGTGGGCATCGCTGGCGATCGGCACGCTCATCTCCGTGGCTTGCTTGGCCTTCATCGTTCAGAAGGTCGATTTCGATCAAGTCAAGCTGGCATTTCAGCGCTTCGAATGGCGTTACTTTGGCCTGGGGATCGCCTGCCTCGCCTTCGGCTATGCCATGCGCATCTTTCGATGGTCGAGAATCTTGAACGCGGCGGGTGCTCAGGTGCGCTTTCGGCAATGCGCAGCGCCCTTCCTCGGCTCGATTGCACTCAACAACGTGCTGCCGCTCAGACTCGGGGACGTTGTGCGCGCGCTGGTGTTCCCGACCTCTATCGGCGTTTTGCGTGCGACCTCGACGAGCAGTCTGGTCATGGAGCGCCTCGTTGATCTCATGACGCTCCTGATCTGGTTGGCGATAAGTCTTTCACTGAGCCGCCATCTCCCGGTGCCCGGCTGGGTCGCGGAAACCGCTTTGGCGCTTGCAATCGCCGGTGCGGCGGCGCTCGTGGCGATCTTTGTGCTCAGCGGGGCGATCGCCCGGCGGCTGAAAAGCAGTCCTAGCCTACCTGTCAAGGCGCTGGTCGCGCTGCTGGAAGGCTTTGACGCAATGTCGAGGCTGCCCGTACTTACGACGCTCTTCGGCCTTTCGCTGCTGGTGTGGGTTGGCGAAGCCGGGCTGTTCTACAGCCTGTTGATCGGATTCGGCCTGGGCGCCACGCCAACAACGGCAATGATCGTCATGGCTATCGCGACGCTGGCGACCCTTGTACCGTCGTCGCCGGGGTACGTGGGCCCCTTCCATCTCGCAGCGTTCGCCGGCATTTCGTTATTGGGCGGAACAAGCGACCAGGCGGCCAGCTTCGCAGTGCTGTCGCACCTCGGCCTCTGGGTGCCCACGACCCTAGCGGGCGCCATCGCCATCGCTTCGACCCCTCAAATGTTCAAAGGTCTTCGCCGGATGCGAGACCAATGATGTGTTTACATACCTATCAAATTAAGCAAATATGAAGCAGTACGACGTTGTTATTGTTGGCGGAGGGTTCACTGGCCTTACGGCGGCCTATTGTCTCGCCAAAGCCGGCAAAACGGTGCGCGTTTTGGAGGCTGATGGCTCCCCCGGGGGTCTTGCCGGGACTTTTGAGTTCAGCGACGGTGTCAAGCTTGAGAAGTTCTATCACCACTGGTTCAACAATGACGTGTACGTCCCCGAACTCGTGAAAGAGCTAGGGATGGAGGGAGACGTAATCACCCTCCCGTCTCGCACCGGCATGTATTTCAACGGGCGCATGTGGAAACTCTCCACACCCTTGGACCTGCTGCGCTTCTCTGCATTGCCGTTTGTGGATCGGATTCGACTAGGTCTCTTGGTCTTGCAGGTGCGTCGCGTCAAGGATTGGCGCACTATTGAGCATCTCAGCATTCGGGAATGGCTCGAACCGCTCTGCGGCAGGACTGTTTATCGAGTGGTCTGGGAGCCCTTGATCAACTCGAAGTTCTCGATCTTCGCCGAGGCAGTGAACGCCGTCTGGTTCTGGAAGAAGTTGGTTCTGCGGGGAGGCACGCGCAACAAGAAGGGCGGCGAGGAACTTGCTTACTTCAAAGGTGGATTTGGCCGCTTGGCGGAAGCCCTCGTGGCTGCCATTGAAAACCTCGGCGGCGAGGTCAGCCTAGGCGAGCGAGTGACAGGCCCGAACACACAATCAGGAAAAATAGTCTCCGTCAGCACCAGCGCCGGCGAAGTTGCAGGCAAGGAATTTTTATTCACCCCATCATTCCCTGTTATCGCCGATATTCTTCAATCCACAGGCAACGCGGAATGGATTGAAAAACTGCGTCGGGTTAAATATCTCGGCAACATGTGCTTAGTGCTTCGACTAAAGAAAAGCCTTTCTGATACCTACTGGATCAATGTCAACGACCCGGGCTTCCCTTTTGTCGGCGTAATTGAACATACCAATTTCGATAGCCCCGAAAATTACAAAGGCAGCCGCATCGCCTTTCTTTCGCGCTATCTCGCCGTCGAAGATCCCGTCTGGTCGTATAGCGACGAAGAGTACCTGAAGTTCGCTCTGAAACATCTGCATCGTATGTTCCCTGCTTTTGACGAGTCCTGGATCTTGGACTATCGGGTTTGGCGCGCCGAGCATGCTCAGCCAGTAACGGAGCGAGACTACTCAGCGTACGTACCGGATTCAACCACGCCGTTCGCAAATGCCACCATATCAACCATGGCGCAAATCTACCCTGAGGATCGCGGAACCAATTATGCAATCAGAGAGGGACGGAAGGTCGGCCAGCAATTGCTGCAACGCCTCTCGGTCTCTTAATATGGATGAGCACTCTCGGTTTGCCAGGCCACAGACCCTGAGCGCGAACCTGCTCCACATCTGAATTCTCTTCTAGCGGGAAGCGTGCGCACAATTCTCGATAGGTTCCCCGCTGGTCAACGCTCCTCAAATATATTGATAGCGCGGCGGCGTGAATTGCCGAAGCCGCTGCTCCGTTCAAGCCCTCTATGGATGGAGAGAATTGCCTTCAACGGGCAGCGCACGCCACGCGATTGACGTGCGCGAGATCCGCGCAGCGCGCCACCAAGTCAACTATTCAAAAGCTATTTTTTTGATACTGACACCCAGGACGCGGCCATCCTCACTAAGCCCCAGCTTCGCGGGCGATATTGCATCTGGCATATGAAAATCAATAGCCAGCTTCTCTCCAGTCCTCCGAGAGGGCAAGGGAACTTCAATACTCCGCCCAATCATTGTGCTGTCGAGAACATACTCCCGGACAAGTGAATCTATAGTCACTCTAAGGCGCTGCTTGTCATGAGACCCATGAATAAACGGCGTCACATAGATTATTGCTTTGGTCGGCCCCTTGCCTCGGATAGCACAATTAAACGTTGCGTTCAACCCGTCTGTCCAGCGCCCGTGATCCTCCGGCGCACTAAAACCGCTGACAAGCGCCCCATCAACCCCGCCATTCTTTGACAAATCGAATTCGCCAGTGCAAATGGCCGATTCAGCCAACTCACCTCCAACACAAGCTGCATCAACCAAAGCAATCGACCCCATAGAAACAGGAAATTTGCAAACCGATCGATAGTAAGGCTTTGAGCCAACGGCAGTTAAAATGGCGCCGTATCTGCCAATATCATTTAATTTTCTCGAGACAAGAACATCCGGAATTGCAATTGCAACAGGCGTTTTCGCAATCGCAATGGAGAACATATAGTCGATGGTTGGCGGCATGTTCGCCAAGTCAAATACAACATTGCTTTTTTCACGTGAAACAGCCGGAGCCATATCGCGCAGGGCAATCAACTGACGCTCTAGCAAAACAATGTCTGATGTGTCTAACGTTTTAGCTTGCGGCATCGAAAAAATGAACGCCGTCATATATGCACCCACTGGAATCGCCACTCGGAAGAGTGGCCACCCAATGAAGCGGTTAGACGGAAAATTGGCAAATTTTTTCTCAAGAACCAATCCCGCAAAGACGGGAACGGAGATCAATACATAAGTGACAATTCCAAATGCGTACTTCTTTGCAGCATATTCGCTACCAAAACCAAACCCAAGAACTACCATTTGAGCCAAGCACAGTAGCGCGACTGAGGCACCATACAATCCAAGATACTTAAGACCAACGTAGCTTGTTTTTTCGTCGTACTTCCTTATCCAAAGAAAGATCTGAAATCCTGCAACTACCAGGGCCAAGACACACAAGAATATCAGCCCAACAGCTCCGGAGATATGCGCCAGCACCAAGGAGCCATTATTCTCCGAAATTTTTCGCATTGCTGCGAATGCAGGATTAAAAAAAACCGAGACTGCCGCAATGGCTACACAACCCAAAACCCACAGATGCTTCTTTACCCCCCAATACGTAGATTCTTTGCGTGATACATAGTTATTTAGAATCACGCCGCCGACAAATACGCCAAAAATCTCAAGCGCCGGCAGCAGATGAACCCCGGTAACAGCAAAAATAGCTGCAATAAAAAACAAGGCAATCAAATACTCGCTACGGCCTTTGACTTCCATGACGATCGCAACAGCCAATACAAAAAATGCCATGGACTGGGCAACCAGTTGAGAAAAGAAAAAATTGTCTATTAATTCAGCACCGTGAACATTGAATTTCATGTAGTCACGATTCAGCGCCAATACACATGCAAATCCAACTGAGGATACACAGGCAACGCGCAGCGGGAAGGAGTTCAATATGAAAATCACCGCCCCCCATGTCAGTGCCAGAGCAGCCAAAGAGACGAATTGAATGCCAAGAAAAGTCGACCCGAATACAAGCCCAATGATCGCAGCCAATGCGTGACTTGCTCTTGGGTACAAATTCATCTCCCCCAAGCTCGGGTCGTTCGCGACCCCTAGGCTCCAATTCTCAGAGAGCCTGAATGCAAGTGCATAATGGTGCGATAAATCAACGCTGGCACTCCACATGGAGTCCATGTTGATGGCAATCAAAAATATTCCTGCAAGGGCAATAAGCGAGAGCTGGAATCTGGATAAATAATTCTTCATACGCGTAATCTGTTTTTTATTGATCGCCGTACTTCCATCAACCGCAGCCGATATTTTTAGCGAATTCGTTGATATGGCGTTCGAAGCAGAAGGCTATGAGCTATACACCACGGGCGTTGAGAGCCGGACATTAACGTCCGACTGGTGCCCCTGCAGAAATCACCCCCAAAACGGAAAAGTTGCGCCTAAGTCCATCAGACCAGCTTGCGCCGCAATGATCATTCCTTCTGGTGGCAACCCGCGATGCTCGATGAGAGGCCGCGCTAGTGCGGAACGCCCTCTTCTTGCAGCCGTGACGATTGAACGATCGATTTGCTATGAAAGCGGGAGCAAGCGCAGGTTGCGCCAGCCCTGCACGCCGTCGACGGAAATCGAGGGGGATCCATTCAGAATCCCAACGATCGCAGGGCGCTCCATTTCAAGGTGCCAGCCATCCTGCAGCAGTGTGTCAAACAGCTGACCTTCGATCTGCCGCGAGTGCGTTCCGATGAGGATATATGCAATCTTCTCACGAAGGATCGAAAGGCAACCCGCAATTAGATCGGCTTCGCCGCCCTGGATATCGATGTGCAGCAGATCTATTCGAGGATGTGGGTTGACCAGCTCGGAGAGGGAGACCATCGGAAGCTCGTCGTAGTCGCCGCTTTCCACGGCCTTCGCACGCTGCTCTTCGGTCGCGCCGAATATGGGCTCCAAGCCCCATTTCACACCTGCTCGCTCTTGCCTTGGAAACAAGGCAAGGCCGCTTTGCGCAGCAGCAATGCCTCGATGGAGTGACACCTGCTCCGGCTGGAAGCCGTTTACTTCCAAGGACTCTCTAGCGAACCCGATATGTCCTTCGTCGCCTTCAACACCAATGACATGCACGTCGAGGCCTGCACGACGCGCTGCTACACCAGTATTGTTCATCCAGCATCCCCAGCCGCAGCCAAGTTCGATCATGGTGAAGCTTTGCTGGGCTAATTCAATTGCCCGCAATGCAACACCCCACTCCGCGACGTCAGCATGCCAATTGGCCGGGATTGGGATCCCTTCCACTTGACCCGCACGGTCCATGAGTATTTCAGGAAAGAATTTTGGATCTATACGCACGCCCAGAAAATTTGTGAGATAGCCCGGTTTAGGAGTCAACCCTGGTGCAGCGTGACGATGCATAAGCTCTATCGGATCGAAAGAGGTGTTGTAGTGGAAGAACGGGCTTTGCGGTGGCCGGTTCTCGCTGTCAGCGAGTCGAGCACTCAGCTCTTCAATGCTGTGCTGTAGGCGTGCTCGATCATCGACGAGTACATCTCGTTCGCGCTGAAGAGCGTTGCGCGAGTCGTATAGACGCCGGAGTGCGGGAACGTTCAGCGCAGCGTTTCGAATGAGTGGCATGGCTTCTTCCGAGTCATTGAGATGAGAGAACAGGGCCGACGAAAGCGACCGATGGCGCTACAGCAAATGCGTGAATCAAAAGACTTCCGCGTCGTCAAAGGCTTTTCCAGCAGCATCTTTGGTAGACAACTGCGGCTGAGGGCCGCCACTGGGCCATTTGATGCCAAGCTCGTTGTCGTTCCAAACGATGCATCGCTCGTGGAGCGGTGCATAGTAGTCGGTGGTCTTGTACAGGAATTCGGCGACATCGCTCAGCACCAAAAAACCATGCGCGAAGCCCTCGGGCACCCACAACTGCTTGTGATTCTCTTCCGTGAGCTCCACCCCCACCCACTTCCCAAACGTGGGCGACGACCGGCGAATATCCACCGCTACATCGAACACGCTCCCCCGCACGCAGCGCACCAGCTTTCCCTGCGGCTGCTGGATCTGGTAGTGCAACCCGCGCAGCACGCCTTTCGCCGAACGCGAATGATTGTCCTGAACAAATTCGACATGCTTCCCCACGGCCTCATCGAAGGCCTTGCCGTTGAAGCTCTCATAGAAAAATCCGCGCGCGTCGCCGAACACCTTCGGCTCGATCACGAGCACATCCGGAATCGCAGTCGGCGTAACCTTCACGAGCGCACCTCATCGGTCAGCAGGCGATTCAGGTACTTGCCGTAGCCGCTCTTCTCCAGCGGCTTCGCCAGCGCCGCGAGCTGCTCGGTGCTGATGAATCCATGCCGCCATGCCACCTCTTCGGGACATGCAATCTTGAGTCCCTGCCGATGCTCGAGCGTCGCGATGAACTGCCCGGCCTCCAGCAGGCTGTCGTGCGTGCCGGTATCCAACCACGCATATCCACGCTGCATGATCTGCACATTGAGCTTGCCGAGGTCCAAGTAGGCTTGGTTGACGGCGGTGATCTCCAACTCGCCGCGGGCGCTCGGCTTTACGGCTTTGGCGATTTCGATCACCTGCTTGTCGTAGAAATAGAGTCCCGTCACCGCATAGCTGCTCTTGGGCTTGAGGGGCTTTTCCTCGATGCTGCTGGCCTTGCCCTTGGCGTCGAACGAGACCACACCGTAGCGCTCCGGATCGTGCACATGGTAGGCGAACACGGTCGCACCCGTCTGCTTGGCGTCGGCATCGGAGAGCAGATGTTCGAAGTCGTGGCCGTAGAAGATGTTGTCGCCGAGCACCAGTGCACTTGGAGCATCGCCGATGAACTTGTCGCCAATGATGAAGGCCTGCGCCAGGCCGTCCGGGCTCGGCTGCACCGCGTACTGCAGGTTGATGCCCCACTGGCTGCCATCGCCCAGCAATTGCTGGAAGCGCGGCGTGTCCTGCGGCGTGCTGATGATCAGGATGTCACGAATGCCACCGAGCATCAGCGTGCTGAGCGGGTAGTAGATCATCGGCTTGTCGTATACCGGCAGCAGTTGCTTGCTCAGAGCGAGCGTGGCCGGATGCAAGCGTGTGCCGGAGCCGCCGGCGAGGATGATGCCTTTGCGTTGCGTCATGGATTTTCTTTTCGGGTCGTGAGTCAGAGCGTCTCGTGCAGCATGCGCGCGACGCCGGTCTGCCAGGGCGGCAGCTGCAAGCCGAAGTTCGACTGGAGCTTGATGGTACTCAGGCGCGAATTGTGCGGCCGGGCCGCCGGCGTCGGGAAGGCGCTGGTGGGAACGGCATCGACCATCGCGGGCCCAGCCTTCAGTTCAACACCCGCCGCTTCGGCCTGTTCCAGCACGAAGCGCGCATAGCCGTGCCAGGTGGTCTCACCGCCCGCCGCCAGATGATAGAGCCCGGCCTTGGCCGGATCGCGCAGCGTGTCGCGGATCGCGTGCGCGGTCACGTCCGCGAGCAGCTCGGCACCGGTCGGCGCGCCGAACTGGTCGTCGATGACAGTGAGCCGCTCGTGTTCCTTGGCCAGCCGCAGCATGGTCTTCGCGAAGTTGCCGCCGCGCGCCGCATAGACCCAGCTGGTGCGAAAGATCAGGTGACGCGGGCAATTCGCGGCGATCAGCAGCTCACCCTCCAGCTTGGTGCGGCCGTACACGCTGAGCGGGCCGGTGGCATCGTCTTCCTGCCAGGGCTTGCTGCCGCTGCCGTCGAACACGTAGTCGGTCGAGTAATGCACCATCAGCGCACCGACTTCTTGCGCGGCCTGCGCGATCGCGCCGGGCGCTGTCGCATTCAAGGTGCGCGCGAGTTCGGGTTCGCTCTCGGCCTTGTCCACCGCCGTGTGCGCCGCGGCATTGACGATCACGTCGGGCCGCAGCTTCAGCACCGTCTGCGCCACCTGCTCGGGGTGCCGGAAGTCGGCATGGAACTCGCTGCTTGCGGAATCCAGCGCGACCAGCTCGCCGAGCGGCGCCAAGCTGCGCTGGAGTTCCCAGCCCACCTGTCCCGTCTTGCCGAGCAGCAATAGTTTCATGCCGCCTCGTACTGTTTCTGCACCCACTCGCGGTACGCGCCGCTTTGCACGTTGCGCACCCATTCGGCATGGTCCAGGTACCACTCGACCGTCTTGCGGATGCCGCTGTCGAAAGTCTCGGCCGGTTTCCAGCCCAGCTCGCGCTCCAGCTTGCGCGCATCGATGGCGTAGCGGCGGTCATGGCCGGGGCGATCAGTCACGTAGGTGATCTGTTCGCGATAGCTCCTGCCGTCGGCGCGCGGGCGCAGTTCGTCGAGCAGCGCGCATACGGTGTTGACGATCTCGATGTTGGGCTTCTCGTTCCAGCCGCCGACGTTGTAAGTCTCGCCGAGCCTGCCGGCTTCGAGCACGCGGCGGATGGCGCTGCAGTGGTCCTTGACGTAGAGCCAGTCGCGCACCTGCATGCCGTCGCCATACACCGGCAGCGGTTTGCCGGCGAGCGCGTTGACGATCATCAGCGGGATCAGCTTCTCGGGGAAGTGGAAGGGGCCGTAGTTGTTCGAGCAGTTGGTGGTGAGCACCGGCAACCCGTAGGTGTGGTGCCATGCGCGCACCAGGTGATCGCTGGCGGCCTTGCTGGCCGAGTAGGGGCTGTTGGGCTCGTACTTGTTTTCTTCGGTGAAGGCCGGGTCGGTGGCCGAGAGCGAGCCGTAGACCTCGTCGGTCGAGACGTGCAGGAAGCGGAAAGCGGCCTTCTGGTCGGCCGGCAGCGCGCTCCAATAGCCGCGCACGGATTCGAGCAGGCGGAACGTCCCCAGCACGTTGGTCTGCACGAAGTCTTCGGGGCCATGGATCGAGCGGTCCACATGCGATTCGGCCGCAAAGTTGAGCACCGCGCGCGGCTTGTGCTCGGCCAGCAGCCGGTCGACCAGGGCGCTGTCGCCGATGTCGCCCTGCACGAACACATGCTTGGGGTTGCCGTTGAGCGAGGCCAGGGTCTCGAGGTTGCCGGCGTAGGTCAGCTTGTCGAGATTGACGACCGCTTCGTTGTGTTGCGCCACCCAATCGAGGACGAAATTGGCGCCGATGAAGCCGGCGCCGCCGGTAACCAGGATCATGGAGTCTCCCGCTAGTGGAAAAAAACCGCCGGGTGGCGGTCGAGCCGCGATTATCCCATCGTGGAATGTTTCAAGACGCTGCTAGAGACCAGTCCCTACCGGGCAACCTGAAGCGCGGATAGAGTGCTTCCGACGTACTTCAAGGAATGCCCATGGCCAGCAAAGACGACGACAAACCCGACCGCATCAAGGACTCCGCCCAGCAGATCTGGCTCGCCGGCCTGGGCGCCTTCGCCAAGATGCAGCAGGAAGGCAGCAAGGCCTTCGAGGCGCTGGTGAAAGATGGCATCGGGGTGCAGAAGAAGACCCAACAGGCCGCCGAGGAAACGCTGGCGCAGGCCCAGGCCCGGATGGCGGGCTTCGCGAGCGAGTTCGGCACCAAGGCCGCGGGCGGCTGGGGCAAGCTGGAGACCATCTTCGAGGACCGCGTGGCGCGCGCCCTCGAAAAGCTCGGCATGCCCTCGGCCCAGGAAGTGGCCGCGCTGCAGGCGCGGGTAGAGGCGCTCGAGGCTCAGTTAAAACGAAAGAACGCGACTGGCGCGACGCGCAAGACCGCCGCGCGCATGCCGCCCGAGGCCGCGAAACCGTCGCGGCGACACAAACCGGGCAGCGGGGCCTGAGGGCAGGAAGAACACCGACCCCGGCCGGCACAGACTTGCGCTAGAGTGGCCCCAGGAGACAAAAACCAGGGCTACGACATGGCCAAGAAAGCGCCACGCCGCACTGCACAACGCATCCTCGAAGCCGCGCTTGACCTGTTCAACCGCTTCGGGGAGCCGAACGTCTCGACCACGCTGGTGGCGGGCGAGCTCAACATCAGCCCCGGCAATCTCTACTACCACTACCCCGCCAAGGACGAGCTGATCAACCGGCTCTACGAGGGCTACGAGACCGAGCTCAACGAACTGCTGCATGCCAGCGAAGGCGTGCACGACGTCGAGGACGCCTGGTTCTTCATGCACAGCCTGTTCGAGCTGATCTGGCGCTACCGCTTTCTCTACCGCGACCTCAACGATCTGCTGAGCAAGAACCGGCACCTGGAAACGCAGTTCCAGCTGGTCCTGAAGAACAAGGCGCGCGCCATCCGCACCCTGCTCGCCGGCATGAGCCGCGCCGGCCACCTCGACATCGACATGCGCGAGGTCGACCCGCTGGCGCAGAGCATGGTGGTGGTGCTGACTTACTGGCTCAGCTACGAGTACGTGCGCAACCCTCGCGAGGCGCTGGAGCCGGCGCACGCCCAGGGCGCCCTGCTGCGCGGCGCCCACCACACGTTGCATCTGCTGGCACCCTACTTGGCGACGGAACAACGGCGGCATTTGCTGACACTGAGCAGCGCTTACGCGGGCGAAGATCACACGGCAACCGTCTGAAATTCCAACCTTCCATCGCATGCCCCACCACGACATCCAACCCCTTTCGCTGCTGTCGACCGGCTCGGTGCCTGCAACGGAGCCATGGACACTTTTGCCCTACAGAGACGCGCCGTACTTCGACACGGCCAACCTGCTCAGCCACTGGCCGCAGCTGCATGTCGGCCAGGGCCTGCAGCCGCCGGTGCCCGGACCGCTGGCCGAGGGCTGGGCGCTCTATCACAGCGGCGAATTCGAGCGAGCCGCCGGCGTGGGCCTGCGGCACGGCCACGAAGGGCTGGCGCTCGCCAACCAGGCCACCGCCATCTATGCCAACTATCTGGAACCGCGCGAAGCCGTGCGGCAGGCCCTGTTCAGGCAGGTGGTCGAACGTGCCACCGCGCAGGTCGCGACCGAGCCCGACAACTGCCAGGCGCTGTACTGGCAAGCCTATGCGCTGGGGCGCTACAGCCAGGGCATCAGCGTGGCACGCGCGCTGGCGCAGGGCCTGGGCACCAAGGTCAAGGGCGCGCTCGAGCGCGTGATCGAGTTGCAGCCGCACCATGCCGATGCGCACATCGCACTCGCCGCCTTCCATGCCGAAGTCATCGACAAGGTCGGGATGCTGGTGGGCCGCATGACCTACGGGGTGCGCGCCGAAACCGCGATCGAGCTGTTCGGGCGCGGCCTGCAGCTCAATCCCCATTCGGCCAGCGCGCTGATGGAATACGCCCGCGGTCTTTTGATGCTGGAGGGCGACTCGCGCATGGCCGAAGCCACGCGCCTCTATGAGAAAGCGGCCGCCCTGGAGCCGGCCGATGCGCGCGAACGGCTCGACGTGGAACTGGCGCGCGCTGGGCTCTCCGACTGATCTTTATCAACGACAGCGTCACTTAAGATGCGCGTCCTTGTTCCAACCCGCCTGTCGCCATGTCCGATCTGAACGCCCTGTTCGAAGCCGCCCAAGCCAATTCCAAACTGCTCGCCGAACGGCCGGACAACCCGACGCTGCTCAAGATCTACGGCCTCTTCAAGCAGGCCACCCAGGGCGACAACACCGAGAAGAAGCCCAGCTTCAGCGACATCGTCGCGCGCGCCAAGTGGGACGCCTGGACGGCCCAGAAGGGCCTGGGCGCCGACGAGGCCAAGCAGAAGTACATCGACCTCATCGAATCGCTGCGCTGAAAAACGCGCCCGCGCCTACAGCCAGTCCTTGTCGTTGTAGGCGTCGTCCTCGGCCTCGCCTGCACCCAGCAGCTCGTCGAGGTTGCGCTGCAGGCGCTGCTCGATCTGATCGCTGAAGCTGGCGTACAAAAGACCGAGCGTCGCGCGCAACCTGAAGCTGTCGGCGGTGACTTCGACGCTGCCGTCGATGCCGGGCCGCGTGAACTGGGCGACATCGCGGCGCTCGCCTTCGTCGTAGCTGCATGCGAGGCCGTAGTCCCGCTCGACCTTCTGCATCCACTGGCGCGCCACCGCGCGCGCGGCCTCGATGCCCAGGGTGTGGCTGCGTTCGATATGGATGTCAGGCACCGCGGCCTCCCTTGTCGTGGTTGTGGGGTTGTGGGGTGTGCGTGTCCGCCGTGGCGGGGACGGCAGCGGCTTTCAGCGCCTGCGCACGCCCGGCCTTGGGCAGCGCGGCGAAGCGCTTGACCGCGGCGTAGAAGCGCGGCCAGTCCCGGCCCTCGCGTTCGAACAGCGCTTCGAAGGCAGGCACCAGTTCGTCGTAGGCGGCCTGCGCGCCGAACATCGCATTGTTGGCGCGCGCCACCCAGCCGTCGTAGGCGCCCTGGCGCGGGCCGGTCCAGCCTGTGCGCAGCACGGCGTAGCGCTGGCGGAAGTCGTCCATGGTCGCCTTCTTCCTCGCATCGACCGCCGGCCAATCGCCGGCCTGCGCCTCCTTCGAGGCATAGATGCCCGCGAGCGCGCGGCGCGTCTCGTTTGCAAGGGCGCGGAACTGCTGGCGCCGCCCGTCGAATTGCGCATATTCGAGCCGCGCCGCCTCGCCGGCCTGGGTCTGCAGCCAGCGCGCACCGCCGATGCGCTCCACCGCGGTCGCGAAGGACTCGTTGAACATCGTGTCGTCCGGCACATAGAGCACCTGGTGCGCGAGCTCGTGGAACACGATGCGCGCGAGCTCGCCTTCCGGGTAGCCGATGAAGGTGGAAAGCAAGGGATCCCCACCGGCCCAGTTCATCCAGCCCAGCGTGGAATAGGCCGGCACCGGGTAGACGGCCGCCTCCAGGCCCAGCGCGCGCTGGGCCTCCGCCTCGGCCCTGGCATCGGCGTCGTTGTAGTAGCCGCGATAGCCGACGCAGCCCGCGACCGGGAAGCACCAGGTCTTGAGCGTGAGCGAATAGGGCGGCGCGACCACCACGTTCCAGACCGCGGCCGGGCGGTGCAGATCGGCGTACGCCTTGTAGCTCGGGTTGTCGGGCAGGCCGAGCTCGGAGGAGGCGAAGCGGCGGATGCGTTGGGTGAGTTCCAGCTTGGCCTTGAGCGCGTCGGATGCGCCGGGATCCTGCAGCCATTCGGGCACCGGCCGCGCCGCGCGCATGAGCCCGAGATGGCCGCTGGCCGACTGCCAGTAATAGCCGAGGTCGGCGCAGCCGGCCAGGCAGAGCATGGCAGCCGCAGCGAAGACCGCGCGCCTCCTGTTCACGCGTGCCTCTCAGGCATCTGGAGCTACCTCTACCAGGCAGTCGTAGAAGGTCGGCCCACGCCCGATATCGGTCAGCCGCTGGCTCGTGAGCTGGTTGACGTTGGTGCCGTCGAGCCCGAGCTTGCGCCACCAGATGCCGAGGCCGTGCACCACGCCGGGCCGGGCCCGGCGCGAGACTTCGGCGCGGCAGCGGTGCTCGCCGCGCTGGTTGAACACGCGCACCGTGGCGCCGTCGACGATGCCGCGCGCCGCGGCATCGGCTTCATGGATCTCGAGCAGCGGCTCGCCCTCGATCGCACGCAGGCTTTTCACGTTGACGAAGCTCGAATTGAGGAAGTTGCGCGCCGGCGGCGAGATCATCGCGAGCGGAAACTCCTTGGAGCTGCCGGCCGGTTCGTAGTTCGGCACATGGTCGGGCAGGCCGTCCTGGCCCAGCGCGGCCAGCCGGGCACTGAAGAACTCGCAGCGTCCCGAGGGCGTGGGGAATGCGCCTGCGGCGAAGGGCGCATCGGGCAGCTTCAGACTGGTGAAGCCCTGGGCCTGCAGCTCGTCGAAGTCGATCGCGCCGGGCGCGAAGGCGCTGCGGCACAGCGTCTCGTCGTCGTCCGAGAAGCAGGGCTCGTCGAAGCCCATGCGCCGCGCGAGTTCGCGGAACACCCAGGTGTTGCTGCGGGCCTCGCCACGCGGCGCCACGGCCGGGCGGTTGAGCAGCACGTCGGTGTGGCCGTAGCTCGTGTGGATGTCCCAGTGCTCGAGCTGCGTGGTGGCCGGCAGCACGTAGTCGGCATAGTCGGCGGTGTCGGTCTGGAACTGCTCGAGCACCACGGTGAACAGGTCCTCGCGCGCAAAGCCGGCCACAACCTTGCCCGACTCCGGCGCGACCGCGACCGGGTTGCTGTTGTAGACCACCAGCGCGTGGATCGGGTTGGTGGCGTCGAGCAGCGCATCGCCGATCGCGCTCATGTTGATGGTGCGCGGGCGCCGGCCGGCCAGCAGGTCGGGCCGCTGCAAGGCGGCGCGGTCCACCGGGAACAGGCCCGAGCTGCTCAGGAGCAGGCCGCCGGCCCGATCCCGCCAGGCGCCGACCAGCGCGGGCAGGCAGGCGATGGCGCGTGCCGCATTGCCGCCGCCGCGCACGCGCTGCATGCCGTAGTTGAGGCGGATCGCGGCCGGCTTCGTGGTTCCGTAGGCGCGCGCGAGCGCCACGATCTGCGCCTCGGGCACGCCGCAGACTTCAGCCGCGCGCGCGGGCGGCCATTGCAGGGCGCGCTCGCGAAGCTGCTCCCAGCCCAGGGTGTGCTGCGCGATGTAGTCGTGGTCCAGCCAGTCGTTGACGATCAGCTCGTGCATTAACGCCAAGGCCAGCGCCGCGTCGGTGCCCGGCAGCAAGGCGACGTGCTCGTCGCACTTGTCGGCGGTCTCGGTCTTGCGCGGATCGATGCACACCAGCCGCGCGCCGGCGCGCTTGGCGGCTTGCGCGTGGCGCCAGAAATGCAGGTTGCTCGCGATCGAGTTGCTGCCCCAGATCAGGATCAGCTTCGCTTCGGCGAAAAACTCGACCCGCATGCCGACCTTGCCGCCCAAAGTAAAACTTAAAGCTTCACCGCCTGCGGTCGAGCAGATGGTGCGGTCCAGCAGCGACGCGCCAAGCTTGTGAAAAAAACGACGGTCCATCGATTCGCCCTGCACCAAACCCATGGTTCCGGCGTAGCTGTAAGGCACAATCGTTTCCGGATTGTTACTTTTGCACTCGCTCAAGCGCGCGGCGATGTCGTCAAGGGCAGCTTCCCATGTCACCGCTTCGAAGCGGCCGCTGCCCTTGGGGCCGATGCGCTTCAAGGGCTGGACAAGACGCTCGGCATGGTCGTTGCGTTCGATGTAGCGCGAGACCTTGGTGCAGAGCACGCCGGCCGTGTGCGAATGCGCCGGGTTGCCTTGCAGCTTGACGGCGACGCCGTCCTGCACGGTGGTCACGAGTGCGCAGGTGTCGGGGCAATCGTGCGGACAGGCGCCGAGCACCTGGATCGAAGAAGTCATGGTGGGCCGGGGACAACGAGTATTCAGTCGAGTCTAAGTTGCGCGCCGAAGATGCGCTGAGGGGTTTTCACGATGATCAATCGCAGGCACTTTTCGGTCGCGGCGGGCGCTGCAGCGCTCGGCGGCTTTCATATCGCGCGGGCACAGAGCGAAACGCCGATCGTGCTCGGGCAGTCGGCGCCCTTCTCGGGGCCGGCCGCGCAGCTGGGCATCCAGTTCTACCAGGGTGCCAAGCTGTTCCTGGACCAGTACAACGCGACGCCGGGCCATCGCGACGTGCAGATCAAGTTCCTCGACGACGGCTACGAGCCCGACCGCTGCGTCGCCAACACCAGGAAGCTGATCGACGAGGAAGCCTTCGCGCTGTTCGGCTACATCGGCACGCCCACCAGCCTGGCGGCTCTGCCGCTGGCCGTGGGCGCGAAGATCCCGTTCATTGCGCCCTTCACCGGTGCGATGGCGCTGCGCGAGCCCTTCCACAGGAACGTGTTCCACCTGCGCGCCTCGTACAACGACGAGACCGCGCTGATCGTGAAGCAGCTCACCCACCTGGGCCTGAAGAAGATCGCGGTCTTCTATCAGAACGACGCCTACGGCAAGGCCGGCCTCGACGGCACGACGCTCGCGCTGTCGCAGCTGGACCTGAAGCCGGCAGCGCTCGCGACGGTCGAGCGCAACACGGTCGACGTCGCGGCGGCAGTCAAGACCATCGTGGCCGCGAAGCCGGACGCGGTGGTCCAGGTCAGCGCCTACAAGTCCTGCGCCGCCTTCATCCGAGAGGCGCGCAAGGTTGGCTACGGCGGCACTTTCTACAACGTGTCCTTCGTCGGCACGCAGGCGCTGGCCGATGAACTCGGCAAGGACGGTGCCGGCGTGGTCGTCACCCAGGTCGTGCCCTCGCCCTACTACGCCGCGAACGGCATCACGCGCGAGTTCAATGACGCAGTGAAGAAGAGCGGCGGCGCCACCAAGGCCAACTTCTCCAGCATGGAAGGCTATCTGGCCGCCAAGGTGCTGACCGAAGGCCTGCGCCGCGCACCGGGCAAGCTCACGCGCGACGGGCTGATCGCGGGACTGGAATCCATCGACCGGCAGCAGTTCGGCGGCTTCGAAGTGTCCTTCTCGCCGCGCAACCACGTGGCGTCGAAGTTCGTGGAGCTGTCGATGATCACGGGGGATGGGCGGATCCGGACCTGATGGCTCCCTCTCCCTCTGGGAGAGGGTTGGGGTGAGGGCACTCGGGCCTTTGATTTGTACGCTGCGCCTGTGTGAGGCCGGGGCCGGAAATTCGCCCCGGCGGGCGACTCACTTTTCTTGTCTCGCTGTACGGACCGGGGACCTGGGTAACGGGTGTGCGGGGACATAGTAAACACCTTGAATGCTCAGGATGGAGTGGCGGGGTTACGCAGATCCAGCCGCATGAAGCGGTGATGACAGAAGAATGCGTCGAAGCAGCCATCTGCCTTGGGGTCCGGGCGCATCGCCACAGGCAGCCTGTGCAAGGCACTGGACAGGGGAGCCCTTTGTCGGCATTTATGTGTCCATCACGCCCTGGCTAGGCTAGTGCAATGACCTCGACGGCAGCGACCTGCTGTGGGGTTGGGCTTCACCAGAACGTGTTCCGCGAGTTCAGCAAGCAGGACTTCGATGTGTCCGGGCGGGTGCACTCGAGAGAGTACCGCCGTTCCGACAACTCGACTCGCCAAATGTCGCGCGGTTTGTGGCGGTGGGCATCTAGCCTTGAAGCAACGTCAGCGAACTAGTATTCCGCTCTAGGAGCATGCGGCCTCTCAACGAGCTTTGCTTCCGTCTCCATAAGAAGCTCCCCTGCACTTCGCCCAAGGGCCCTTGCGAGCCGCAAAATCAACGCCAGGGTCGGCATATGCTCGCCGCGCTCGATCTTCCCCATATGCGAGCGCTCGATGCCTGCTCGATGAGCCAAAGCTTCTTGCGCCACTCCATCTTCAAGCCGTAGCGCGCGGATCACAGCGCCAAACGCACGAGCTGGCGCGACTTCAAAGGTGGTCGCACCAGCCGGTCGCCCCCTCTGAGTAGCCCGCTTCTGCATGGACAGAAGCGTCAGGGTTTGAAATAATAAAAACCACGTTATCTTTAACTCAGTCAGATTGTCCTAGGCGGATGTATGTTCTTCGTGGCCCCCACGATCAGCAAGGAAGCTGAATAGCACATGGGCGATAAGCAACTTGCCTCGCCGTTCCCGACCGCTCAGCCGTTTCGGCTGCCGGCGTCAGTGCTTCGCGCGCGCTTGCCCCGAGTGTCCCCACCTTCGCGCAGCAGTTCAGCAACGCGCATCGGCCAGCAAGTACGCGCCCTACGGATCGCCTCTGGCGCTTCCGGTGGCGAGCTGGCCTCCTCTGCTGGCGTTTCGAGCTCCATGCTCTCCCGCATCGAGCGCGGTCTCGTGTCCCCTTCCGTCGAAACCTTGGATCGCATCGCCACCGGCCTGGGCGTGCCCGTCTCACGCTTCTTCAGCGACCAGTCCAACCGCACCGATTTCTCGCACGTACCCGCAGGGCGGGGCATCTTGGTGGATCGGGTCGGTGCTGTGGCCGGCTACCGTTACGAGCTGCTCGGCCATCAGCTCTCCGGCAACCTGTTCGTAGAGCCTTACCTGGTGACGCTGCAGCCGGAGGCTGAGCCCTACGTCACCTTCCAGCACCCGGGCGTGAAGTTCCTGCACCTTCTCTCAGGCCGAGTCTCCTACCGCTACGGCGCGAGAGTGGTGAAGCTGGGGCCAGGGGACTCGCTGCAGTTCGATGCCACAGCGTTGCATGGCATCGAGGCCGTTGAGGCTGGCCCGGTGACGTATCTATCGGTCGTGTTCACGATGCGAGACTAAGCCCTCGTCACCTGCGTCAGCGCGTGAATGATCAATCCCACCAATCCACCCACCAGCGTCCCGTTCACCCGTATGAACTGCAGGTCCCGCCCGATGTGGCGTTCGAGCTCGAGCGTCATCTCGTCCGCATTCCACGCCTCGACGCGTTCGACGATGTAGCGCCGGATGTCCTCGCGGTAGCGCTCGATCGTGCGCGGCGCCGCGTCCACGATCTGCTCGTTGATCCAGCGCCGCATCGCCGCGTCGGCCGCAAGGCGCGCGCCCAGCGCACCTGCCATCGCGACGATGCGCTGGCGAATGCCCGAATCGGTCTTCGTCAGGTCGTCGTGCAGCCAGGCCAGCAGCTCGCCCCACAAGCCGTGCAGGTAGTCGCCCAGCGCAGGGTGCGCCTGCAGCTCCGCGCGGATGGCCTCGCCGCGCCGATGGAATTCGGGGTCGGTCTTGAGCTTCGCGATGAAGACGTGCATGAAGACATCGAAGCGCAGCCGCAGCGGATGCCCGGGCTCGGCCGCCATCTCCGCGATGGTGCGTGCCACCGCGGCCACGATCTTGCGCGTGGCCAGCTTGGCGGCGACCTGGTCCAGGCCCACATAGCGCAGCGCCCTGATCTCGCGCGCGATCGCCTCGGTGATCTGCTCCTGCACCTCGTCGCCTTCGACCACGCCGGCGACCTGCGCCAGCACGTCGTCGAGCAAGGCCTGGTGCCGCCCGTCTGCGGTCAGCGCATCGAGCGCCTGGCCCGCCAGCCGCGAGATGTCGACCTGCGCCAGGCCCGCGGTCGCGATGCGGCCGAGGAAGTCGCGCACGCGCGCATCGTCGAAAGCGCTGAGCCCGTAGCGCGCGGCAGCCACCAGGTGCTCGCCGAGCTTGGCCGCATGCTCGGGCGCCGAAAGCCAGTGGGCCAGTCGCGCGGCCGGGTCGAGCTGCTCCAGCTTGGCCAGCACCTGCGACGTGCTCAGGAAGTTGTTGCAGATGAAGCCGGCGAGCTTGGCGCCGATGCGGTCCTTGTTGGCCGGGATGATCGCGGTGTGCGGAATCGGCAGGCCCAGCGGATGCCGGAACAGCGCCACCACCGCGAACCAGTCGGCGATCGCGCCGATCATCGCGGCCTCGGCGAAGGCTGCGACGTAGCCCCAGGCAGCATGCCGCGCTTCGAGCGCGGTCGCCGCCGCGTACAGCAGCGCGGCAGCGCAGAGCAGGCCGAAGGCGATGCGCTTCAGCGGATTTCCTTCGTCGTTGCCAACCCCCGCAGGAACTGCTCGCAGCGCGCCAGCTGCTCCAGCGTCACGTACTCGTCGGGCTGGTGCGCCTGATTGATGCTGCCGGGGCCGCACACCACGGTCGGGATGCCGGCGTTCTTGAAGATGCCGGCCTCGGTGCCGAAGGCGACCAGCGTGGTGCGCACTTCGCCGGCCAGGCGCTGCGCGAGGCGCGTGACGGGATCGTCGGCGGTGGTCAGGAAGCTCGGGATCTCGCAGATGGTCTCGAAGCTGAAGCCGGCCTCGGGCGCGACCCTCTTCATGCCGGCCTCGATGCGGCTCGCGTAGCCGCGGAGCTCCTTCTGCATCTGCTGCGCATCGGCGGTGGGCAGGTCGCGGAATTCGTAGCGGAATTCGGCGTCACGCGGCACCACGTTGTCGGCGATGCCGCCGTGGAACTGGCCCACGCTGGCGGTGCTGAAGGGCACGTCGAAGCCGGCGTAGCGCGGTTCGTCGCGTTCGAAGCCCTCGGCCATGTCGCGCAGCTTGCCGACCACCCGCGCCGCCATCTCGATCGCATTGACCGACTGCGGCGTGAGCGAGGAATGCGCCTCCTTGCCGCGCACGCAGCAGCGGTAGCGGTAGACGCCCTTGTGCGCGATGGCCGGCACCATCAGGGTCGGCTCGCCGACGATGCAGGCCAGCGGCTTGATGCCCTGGTCCTTCATGTCGGCGATCATTTCCTTGACGCCGAAGCAGCCGACCTCCTCGTCGTAGCTGAAGGCGAAGTGCACCGCGAACGGCGACTCGCTTTCGAGGAAGCGCTCGGCATTGGCCAGCGCGATCGCGATGAAGCTCTTCATGTCGGCCGACCCGCGGCCATAGAGGCGCGGCTCGGCATGCACCGCCTCGCCGTCATGGCCGCCCTGCGGCCAGTCCTGCACGGTGGCGGAGAGCGGGTCGACGCTCCAGTCCTGGCCGTCCCAGGGCACGGTGTCGGTATGGCCCGAAACGATGACGCCGGCCTTCTTGCCGGCGCCCAGCGTGGCGAAGAGGTTGGCCTTGGTCTTGTCGGCGTTGTAGGTGAGCCGGCTGCGCACGCCCAGGCCGGCGAGGTGGTCGCGCGCGAAGTCGATCAGCTCCAGGTTGCTGTTGGCGCTCACGGTGTTCATGCGCACCAGCGTTTGCGCGAGTTCGAGGCTGCGGGTGGAAAGCACATGGGACATGCGGACGATTGTCCCGGAAGTCCGGCCAGCCCGCCGCTGCCGCCGGGAAACTGTCACCGCATGGGAGTAGGCTGCGCCTTTTTTCAAACCGGATGGAGAAGAAGCTCATGACGCGATTCAAGACCGCCAAGACCGCACTGGCCGCAAGCGCCGCCCTCGGCCTGGCCGCCTGCAGCCTGCCGGGCACCGGCCCATCGGGCAAGCTGCCCACGCTCGACGGCCAGCCGCCGCTGGTGGTGGCGCACCGCGGCGCCTCGGGCTTGCTGCCCGAGGAAACGCTGGAAGCCTATGCGCGCGCGATCGAACTCGGCGCCGACATGATCGAGATGGACCTGGTGTCGACCAAGGACGGCGTTCTGATCACGCGCCACGACCCCAACCTCGCGATCAGCACCGACGTCGCCAAGCGCCCCGAATTCGCGGCGCGCAAGAAGACCATCCAGGTCGACGGCGAAACCCAGACCGGCTGGTTCAGCAACGACTTCACGCTGGCCGAGATCAAGCGCCTCGGCGCGATCTCGACCGATGCCGAGCGGCCGCAGCAGTTCAACGGCCAGTACAAGGTGCCGACCTTCCAGGAAGTGATCGACCTGGCCAAGGCCAAGTCGCGCGAGACCGGCCGCACCATCGGCATCTATCCCGAGACCAAGAACCCGACCTACTTCCGCGACCTGGGCATGCCCATGGAAGACAAGCTGATCGCCATGCTCGAGGCCGCGGGCTGGAACAGCCGCACGGCGCCGGTGCTGGTGCAGTCCTTCGAGCCCGGCAGCCTCAAGTACATGAAGAGCAAGGGCCTGAAGACCCGGCTGATCCAGCTGATCGACGGCGACGGCATCGACATGAAGACCGGCGCCATGACCTACGCGGTGCCGGTGGACCGCCCCTACGAGTGGACCAAGGCCGGCGACAAGCGCAACTTCGACGTCATGGTCACGCCCGCGGGCCTGGCCGAGATCAAGACCTATGCCGACGGCATCGGCCCGTGGAAGCGCTACATCGTGAGCATCAAGGGCACCGTCGGCGCCGACGGCAAGCCGGTCGACGTCAACCGCGACGGCAAGGTCAACGATGCCGACGCCACCTCCACCGCGCCGACCAGCCTGGTGGCCGACGCGCACAAGGCCGGCTTGTTCGTGCACCCCTTCACCTTCCGCAACGAGTCGCGCCGGCTGGCGGCGGATTACAAGGGGGACGCGGCCAACGAGTACCTGGCCTACTACCGGCTCGGCGTCGACGGCGTCTTCACCGACTTCACCGACACCGCGCTGGCAGCCCGCCGTAGCTGGCTGAAGGAAACCGGCCGCTGAGTCGGATGAGGGGGCACGGTCTTTGCGAGCCTCTTGCGCAAAGCCTAGACTCGTGCCCATGAAACTCATCGATTCCCTCGTCACCGAGGCGGCCGGCATCGCCGCGGTTCGACGTGACTTGCATGCCCATCCCGAACTCTGCTTCCAGGAAGTGCGCACCGCCGACGTGGTGGCGGCCAAGCTCACCGAATGGGGCATCCCGATCCACCGCGGCCTCGGCACCACCGGCGTGGTCGGCATCGTCAAGAACGGCACCAGCACACGCGCCGTCGGCCTGCGCGCCGACATGGATGCGCTGCCGGTCACCGAGCTCAACACCTTCGCCCATGCGAGCAAGCACGCCGGCAAGATGCACGCCTGCGGCCACGACGGCCACACCGCGATGCTGCTGGCGGCGGCGCAGCATCTCGCCAAGCACCGCAACTTCGACGGCACGGTCTACCTGATCTTCCAGCCCGCCGAAGAAGGCGGCGGCGGCGCGCGCGAGATGGTCAAGGAAGGGCTGTTCGAGCAGTTCCCGATGGAAGCCGTGTTCGGCATGCACAACTGGCCGGGCATGAAAGCCGGCCAGTTCGCGGTGAGTCCCGGGCCGGCCATGGCCTCGAGCAACGAGTTCACCATCACCATCCGCGGCAAGGGCGGCCATGCGGCGCTGCCGCACACCGGCATCGACCCGGTGCCGGTGGCCTGCGAGATGGTGCAGGCCTTCCAAACCATCATCACGCGAAACAAGAAGCCCACCGACGCGGGCGTGATCTCGGTCACGATGATCCATGCGGGCGAAGCCAACAACGTGATTCCCGACAGCTGCGAGCTCAAGGGCACGGTGCGCACCTTCACGCTGGAGGTGCTCGACCTGATCGAGGCGCGCATGCAGAAGATCGCCGAGCACGTGAGCGCGGCGCACGACGCGCAGTGCGAGTTCCGCTTCCACCGCAACTACCCGCCCACCATCAACACGGCCGACGAAGCGAACTTCGCCCGCCGCGTGATGGCCGGCATCGTCGGCGCGGACAACGTGCTGGTGCAGGAACCAGCGATGACGGCCGAGGACTTCGCCTTCATGCTGCTGGCCAAACCGGGCGCCTATGCCTTCATCGGCAACGGCGACGGCAGCCACCGCGACATGCACCACGGCGGCGGGCCCTGCATGCTGCACAACGCGAGCTACGACTTCAACGACGATCTGATTCCGCTGGGCGCGACCTGCTGGGTCCGGCTGGCCGAAGAGTTCCTCCAGGGGCCGAAGGCGCCTGAAGGGACGGCCGCATGATCGGCGTCGGCGAGGCCTTCTCCCCTCGCTACGCGCAGGCACGCCAGAAGTTCCTGCAGGGTTGCGCGAGCGCCGGGCTGGCCGTGCGCTCGCATGTCCATCCGCGGAAGGGGCGCGAAGGCGAAGCGCTCGCGATGGATGTGGCGCTCGATGGTGAAGCGAAGGCCGAGAACCTGTTGATCGTGAGCAGTGCCTGCCACGGCGTCGAAGGCCATTGCGGCAGCGGCGTGCAGGCCTTCGCGCTGCACGATGCCGAGTGGCGCGAAAAGGCGCGCGACCAGGGCGTGGCCGTGCTGTACGTGCATGCGCTCAACCCGTACGGCTTCTCGTACAGCCGCCGCGTGACGCACGAGAACGTGGACCTGAACCGCAACTTCCTCGACTTCTCGCAGCCGCGGCCCGTCAACGAGGCGTACGCCCGCTTGCATCCGTTGCTCCTGCCCGATGAGTGGCCGCCGACGCCGGCCAACCAGGCCGAGATCGGCAGTCTCATCGAACGCGAGGGCCTGGGCTTCTACCAGGCCGCCGTGACGCGAGGGCAGTACCAGTTTGCCGACGGCTTGTTCTACGGCGGCGACGCGCCGACCTGGAGCAACAGGACCTTGCGCGAAGTGCTGCGCACCCATGCCGGTGGCGCGCGGCGCATCGGCTGGATCGATTTCCACACGGGGCTCGGCCCCAGCGGCATCGGCGAGCGCATCTTCGCCGGCAGGGACGACAAGGCCGCCTATGCGCGCGCCAATGCCTGGTGGGGCACGGCGGCGGCGCCGGTGACTTCGATGTACGACGGCTCGTCCACCTCCGCCTTTCTGACCGGCTTGATGTGCTATGCGCTCGACGACGAATGCCCGCAGGCCGAGCACACCTCGATCGCGCTCGAGTACGGAACCTTGTCCATGCTCGAAGTGACGCAGGCCCTGCGGGCCGATCACTGGCTCCACAAGCATCCGGAGGCGCCGGCCGAACTGGCCGCGGCCATCCGGTCGCAGATGCTGGAGACCTTCTACACGGACACGGATGCCTGGCGAGGGCAGGTCATCAGCCAGGCGCGGCAGGCGATGTTCCAGGCGGTGGACGGGCTGGCTTCTTAGGACGCCAACAGGCGCTCCTGCGCAATCACCAGCAATCCGTCCATGATCAACCCATCCACGAGCTCGAACTCCCCGTTCATGCTCGGCGCCATCTTCCAGGCCGCCCCGCCCGTCATGTAGCAGGCCGGCTCCACGCCGCAGTGCGAGCGCACGTGCTGCACCATGCGCTCCACCGCACCCGCGATCGCATAGGTGCCGCCGCTGGTCAGCGCATCGCTGGTGTTGGTGGGGAATTCGCGCACTTCACCGGTCGGCACGTGCAGGCCCGCGGTGCCCGATTCGAGTGCGCGCAGCATGATGCCGTGGCCCGGCAGGATCAGGCCGCCGAGGAACTTGCCGTTCGCATCCACGCCCTCGACCGTCACCGCGGTGCCGATCATCACCACCACCATCGGACGCGTCGGCCCCTGCGAGAGCATGCGGTGGCGCGCGCCGATCATCGCGACCCAGCGATCGGAGCCCAGGCGCGTCGGATGGTCATAGCCGTTCACGATGCCGGCTTCGGCGGCGCTCGAAACCACCCATCGCGGGGAACAGTCGAAGCGCTCCACCACCTGCTCCTCGGCCCGCCGCCGCACCGTGTCGCCGGCCACCACGCAACCGAGCATCGAGGCCGGCGCGGGCAGGTCCGCCCAAGGGCCGTCGGCCAGCCGCTCGATATGGTCGAGAAACTCGGCACCGTGCGCCAGCAGCGACGCGCCCGGCCGCGCCGCATCGTAGAGGGACCACTTGAGGCGGGTGTTGCCGATGTCGATCGCGAGGAATGCCATGCGCGGCATTATTGCGAGTTCTTACGGGAGCTTGCACATGCGGCCGCAGCCTACGCGCGGCGGTCACTTTCCGACGGTACAGTGCCCTTCCGATCAACCAAGGCGCAAGGAGAACACCATGGGTTTGCTGAGTTTCATCAAAGAGGCGGGGGAAAAACTGTTCGGAGGCTCCTCGGCCCAGGCGGCGGAACCGGATGCCAACCAGAAGGCAGCCGCCGCGATCAAGACCTACATCGAGACCCAGAACCTGGGCCTGACCGGTTTGGAAGTGACTTACGTCGCCGCCTCGGGCGTGGTCACGCTCGCGGGCAACGCACCCTCGCAGGAGGCCAGCGAAAAAGCATCGCTCGCGGCGGGCAATGTGGCCAACGTGAGCCAGGTCGACAACAAGCTGGTGGCACCCGCGGCCGATCCGGCGCAGTACCACGACGTGGCCAAGGGCGACACGCTGTCGGCCATCTCGAAGAAGTACTACGGCGATGCCAACAAGTACAACGCGATCTTCGAAGCCAACAAGCCGATGCTGAGCCACCCGGACAAGATCTACCCCGGCCAAAAACTCCGCATCCCTCCCCTCAAGTAAACGGTCAGTTCTGCTTCCAGGGCAAGCCACGCAGGCGCCAGCCGCCTTTGCGCCCGCGGTGGCCCTCGGCGTCGGCATCGCCCTCGAAACCTTCGAGGATGTTGTAGGCCTCGAGGCCCAGTTCGGTGGCGCGCCGCGCGGTCGAGATGGAACGCACGCCGCTGCGGCACAGCATCACAACCTTCTTGCCCGCCGGCACGGCGGCCTTGAGTCCTTCGTCGAATCCCGCGTTGAGCGCCATCCCCGGCCACTGCTTCCAGGCCAGACCCACCCCGCCGGGCACATAGCCCACCCATTCGCGCTCGGCATCGCTGCGCACGTCGACCAGCACGGCCTCGCCGCCGGCGACCCACGCATGCGCCTGCTCGGGCGTCACGTCGCCGGCATAGCCCTCGGCCGGCCGCACGCCCGCTCGTTCACCGGCTGGTGCGCTATCTGCGCTGGTTGGGTTCGGGGCCGGCTGGGTCATGTCTGTCACTGTCATCCTTCTGTTTCCTAGGGTTACTGCTTAGAAGCGGGCGGTCTTTGCGTCAGAAGTCCGTTCCGCATCCCACGATTTTTCACCAGTTCGTGAAAACCCTCTTTGTCGCGAATGTTCACATGTCAAAGATGGCAGTCTGGGGTTTTCCAGACACCAACGGAGAAATACGCAATGACCGAGAACAAACCGAACCGCCGCCGCAGCCTGCTCAAAGGCGCAGCCGTGGCGGCCGGCGCCATGTCCGCGCCCATGGTCAGCATGGCGCAGACCGCGTCCTTCCGCTTCCAGAGCACCTGGCCCGCAAAGGACATCTTCCACGAGTACGCACAGGATTTCGCCAAGAAGGTCAATGAAATGGCGGGCGGCCGCCTCAAGATCGATGTGCTGCCCTCCGGCGCGGTGGTGCCGGCCTTCCAACTGCTGGAGGCGGTGAACAAGGGCACGCTCGATGGCGGCCATGGCGTGGTCGCCTACCACTACGGCAAGAACTCGGCCCTGGCGCTCTGGGGCTCGGGCCCCAGCTTCGGCATGGATGCCAACACGGTCCTTGCCTGGCACAACTATGGCGGCGGCAAGGCGCTGCTCGACGAGATCTACAAGAGCCTGAACATGGAGGTGGTGTCCTACCTGTACGGCCCGATGCCGACGCAGCCGCTGGGCTGGTTCAAGAAGCCGGTGGCCAAGGTGGAGGACATGAAGGGCCTCAAGTTCCGCACCGTCGGGCTGGCGGTCGACGTGTTCACCGAGATGGGCACGGCCGTGAACCCGTTGCCGGGCGGCGAGATCGTGCCGGCGCTCGACCGGGGCCTGATCGACGCGGCCGAGTTCAACAACGCCTCCAGCGACCGCGTGCTCGGCTTCCCCGACGTGGTGAAGAACTGCATGCTGCAGAGCTTCCACCAGTCGAGCGAGCAGTTCGAGATCCTGTTCAACAAGGCGAAGTACGGTGCGTTGCCGCAGGAGCTCCGCTCGATCATCGACTACGCCGTGCAGGCGGCCAGCGCCGACATGAGCTGGAAGGCCGTGCAGCGCAATTCGCAGGACTACGCGGACATGAAGAAGGCCGGCATCAAGTTCTACAAGACGCCCGACGCCGTGCTGCGCGCCCAGCTCGCGGCCTGGGACAAGACCATCGCCAAGAAGGCCGAGGAGAACCCGCTCTTCAAGAAGGTGCTCGATTCGCAAAAAACCTTTGCCGAGCGTGCCCTGCAGTGGCAAAACGACTACAACGTCGACTTCAAGATGGCCTACAACCACTACTTCAGCAAGAAGAAGGCCTGAGCTTCAGGGGCCCCCGCTGCCATCAGCCATCCGGGCGTTTCCGGGTGGCTGATTTTTTTGATATGTGAATCTTCCGCGTTCCATGACCATTCAACGATTCCTCCACACCGTCGACCGCTTCAGCATGGTGGTGGGCAAGACCTTCTCCTGGCTCATCGTGGCCCTGATGCTGCTGGTGTGCGGCGAGGTCTTCAAGCGCTATGCGCTCAACGCGCCGACCGCATGGATCTTCGACGCCAACAACATGCTCTACGGCACGCTCTTCATGATGGGCGGCGCCTACACCCTCGCGCAGGCGGGCCATGTGCGCGGCGACTTCTTCTACGGCAGCATGAAGCCACGCACCCAGGCGGCGCTCGACCTGGCGCTGTTCGCGCTGTTCTTCCTGCCCGGCGTGGTGGCGCTCACCTGGTCGGGCTGGACCTATTTCAATGACTCGCTCGCGATGCGCGAGCAGACCTTCAATGCCGACCCGATACCGGTCTACCCCTTCAAGTTCGTGATTCCGGTCGCCGGCATCGTGCTGCTGCTGCAGGGCTTCGCCGAGATGGTGCGCTGCGTCGTCTGCCTCAAGACCGGCGAGTGGACGCCGCGCCTGAAGGATGCCGAAGAGATGGACGTGGTCGGCGACCAGCTTGCCAGCAGCAGCTACGTCGACGAGGCGGCCAAGCGCGAGGTGATGGAGCGCGCGAAGGACATTGAACACGCGGCCCAGCAGCGCAGCACCGGGGGCCAGTCATGAGCGAGGCGGTACTCGGCCTGACGATGCTGGGGCTGATCGTGGTGGTGATCATGCTCGGCTTCCCGACGGCGTTCACGCTGATGGGGCTGGGCATGTTCTTCGGCTTCATCGCCTTCTACGACCCGGCCGTGCCGTGGCTCGACAACAAGGTGTTCGACCTCATGGTGCAGCGCGCCTTCGGCGCGATGACCAACGAAACCCTGCTCTCGATACCGCTCTTCGTGCTGATGGGCTATGTGATGGAACGCGGCGCGCTGGTGGACAAGATGTTCCACAGCGTGCAGCTCGCCTTCCGCCGCGTGCCGGGCTCGCTGGCGGTCACGACGCTGATCGTGTGCACCTTCTGGGGCATCGCGAGCGGCCTGGTCGGCGCGGTGGTCGTGCTGATGGGCGTGATTGCGATGCGGCCGATGCTGAACGCCGGCTACGACACGCGGCTGGCGGCCGGCGTCATCACGGCCGGCGGCACGCTGGGCATCCTGATCCCGCCCTCGGTGATGATCATCGTGTACGCGGCCGTCGCCGGACAGTCGGTGGTCAAGCTCTATGCGGCCGCGATGTTCCCGGGCTTCTTCCTGGCCTTTCTGTACCTGATCTACGTGATCGGCTGGGCCGTGCTGCAGCCCAAGGTCGCGCCCAAGCTGCCGATCGACCAGCAGCGCGCGCCGGTCTCGCCCTGGGTCGCCCACCTCGCGGCCAGCTATTCGCCGCGCATGCTGCCGGCGCTGTTCGCAGCCGTGCTGGCGCCGGCGCGCGCCCTGCGCGGCAGCGTCGAGGGCATGAAGATCACCTGGGCGTTGCTGCTGCGCAACCTGCTCACCGCGCTGGTGCCGCTGGCGCTGACCGCTGTCACGCTGGGCGCCATCTGGTGGTACGTGACAATCTATTCGCAGAAGGACAGCAACCCGGCCAGCGCGCCTGTCGCCGCCCAGTCGGCAGAGGCGACGAAGGCCGGCGCGGGCGCAACGCTGCCCGAGCCGTCCGGCGGTGGACTGGCGGAGCCGCCCACGACCGAAGGCGCGCAGGAGCCGGAATCGTCCGGCGGCGTCGAGGAGCCGCCCGGCAGCGAAAGCGCCGCGTCGCAAACCCAGGAGGGCGGCCTGCAGCAACTGGGCGAAGCCGTCGACGCGCCGAAGACGGCGGCCGTGCCGGAGGCCTTCTACATCGGCTTCGCGGTGGCCTGCGCCTTCGCGCTCGTGCTTCTGGGCTGGTACTACTGGCGAATGGACGCCGAGCAGTTCGAGATCTTGCGCATGCTGGCCTCCTCGGTCATGCCGCTCGCGACGCTGACGCTGGTGGTGCTGGGCGTGATCCTGTTCGGCATCACGACCGCCACCGAGTCGGCCGCCGTAGGCGCAGCAGGCGCCTTCCTGATGGCGTGGCAGGCCAGGACGCTGAACTTCAAGAAGATCAAGGAGGCGGTGTTCCTGACGCTCAAGACCACCTCCATGGTCTGCTGGCTGTTCGTCGGCTCGGCGCTGTTCTCGGCGGTCTTCGCGCTGCTCGGCGGACAGCGGATCATCGAGGAATGGGTGCTCGGGATGAGCCTGAGCCCGCTGCAGTTCCTGCTGCTGTCGCAGGCGATCATCTTCATCCTGGGCTGGCCGCTCGAGTGGACCGAGATCATCGTGATCTTCGTGCCCATCTTCCTGCCCCTGCTGGCGCACTTCCAGATCGATCCGCTGCTGTTCGGCGTGCTGGTCTTCGTGAACCTGCAGGCCGCCTTCCTGTCGCCACCGGTGGCGATGTCGGCCTTCTATCTGAAGGGCGTCTCGCCGCCGCATGTCACGATCAACCAGATTTTCGCGGGCATGATGCCGTATATGCTGATCGTGATCCTGTGCATGGTGTTCATGTACATCTGGCCGGGCCTGACGCTTTGGCTGCCGCAGTACCTCTACGGGGGTTAGCCGACGCCTGATGGCTTCCCTGTTCGAAGGATTCAAGCGCCGCCTCGCGCAATGGGCCGGCGCCGTCCCGCGCGCGCTGCGGCGCGCCGGGCTGCTGGCGCCTGCACGCGAAGCCCGGTCCGACCAATGGATCGACGGCAGTTTCACGCACCAGCACCGCAGCATCGCCTACAAGCTCTTCGTCCCGGCCCGGAACACCGGCCAGCGGCGCCCGCTGCTGCTGATGCTGCACGGCTGCACGCAGGATCCGGATGACTTCGCGACCGGCACGCAGATGAACCGGCTCGCCGCCGAGCGCGGTTTCCTGGTGCTCTACCCGACGCAGACGAAGCAGCACAACGCCGCGAGGTGCTGGAACTGGTTTCTGCCGCAGCACCAGCAGCGCGAGCGCGGCGAGCCGGCGCTCCTGGCTGACCTCACGCGATCGGTGATGGCCGATCACGCGGTCGATCCGGCGCGCGTCTACGTGGCGGGCCTTTCGGCCGGCGGCGCGATGGCCCACATCCTCGCGCGCACCCACCCTGAGCTCTTCGCCGCGGTCGGCGTGCACTCGGGCCTGCCGATCGGCGCGGCGAAAGACCTGATGTCGGCAATGGCGGCGATGAAGAACGGCGCGGCGGCCGCGACGGCGGGCCCGGTGCGGCCGACCATCGTCTTCCACGGCGACGCCGACGAGACGGTGCATCCGCGCAACGGCGAAGAGGTGGCGACGGCCGCGCTCGCCGCCGAGGCCGGCGGCGGCAGGCCGCAAGCGCACGAGACGCAAGGCCGGTCGAAGCAAGGCCGCGCCTATGCCCGCCGCACCTACGCCGATACCCATGGCCGCATCACGGTCGAGCACTGGCTGCTGCACGGCGCCGGCCACGCCTGGGCCGGCGGCAGCGCGGAGGGCTCGTTCACCGATCCCACCGGGCCGGACGCGAGCGCCGAAATGCTTCGCTTCTTTCTCTCGCATCCGCAGACGCCCTAGCCCGCCACCCGGCTCGCGCTTACATCAGGTTGCGCACCGGGCGCGATATTTCCAAAGCTTTGCAAAGCGGATGCCAGCGCCGGGCCCGCTCGCGCGTTAATAGGGACGTCACGAAGGGAACGACCCATGAAACACCGCACCACCTCGACGTCCGGCCGCCGCGCGGCCGGCTGGCTGCTGGGTCTGGCGCTGCTCTTCACCGGGCTTGCAGCCTTTGCCCAGCAGGATCCGCCGGGCCGCGTGGCCCGCCTCAATTTCCATCAAGGCACCATCAGCTTCTCGCCGGCCGGCGACGACAGCTGGTACGACGTGGTCCCGAACCGGCCGATCACCACCGGCGACCGCCTCTGGACCGATCGTAATGCCCGCGCCGAACTGCACGTGGGCTCCGCCACGCTGCGCCTGGACGACCAGACCAGCATCGCGGTGTCCGAACTCGACGACGACACTGCGCGCATCACAGCGCAGCAGGGCCGCCTGCAGGTGCGGGTGCGCGACGAGCTGGCAGGCCAGCGCTTCGAGATCGACACCGGCAACCTTGCCGTGGTGATCGACGCACCCGGCGACTATCGCATCGAGGCCGACCCGGCTGCCGGCACCACGCGCGTGGCCATTGCCGCCGGCAGCGCCACGCTCTATGGCGAAGGCGGCGAGTCGATGCCGCTCGGCGCGCGCCAGCAGCTCACGGTATCGGGGCGCAATCTGGCCACAGTGAGCGCAGGCCCAGTGCGCGCCGGCAACGACGCCTTCGAGCGCTGGGTGGCCGAGCGCGACCGCATCGAAGAGCAGTCGATCTCGGCGCGCTACGTCTCGCGCGAAGTGGTCGGCTACCAGCAGCTCGACAACTACGGCGACTGGCAGAACGTTCCCGAATACGGCAACGTCTGGTACCCGCGCAATGTGGACGCCGACTGGGCGCCCTATCGCGACGGCCAGTGGGTCAATGTGGCGCCCTGGGGCTGGACCTGGGTCGACGCCCAACCGTGGGGCTTTGCGCCTTCCCATTACGGCCGCTGGGCCCGCATCGGCTCGCGCTGGTGCTGGGTCCCGGGGCGGCCGAATGTGCGGCCGATCTATGCGCCGGCGCTGGTCGGCTTCGTAGGCGGCGCCAACATCGGCGGCGGCCGCAACGGCGTGGGCTGGTTCCCGCTCGCGCCGGGCGAGCCCTGGCGGCCGGGCTACCGCGCCAGCCAGCGCTACATCGACGAGGTCAATCGCGCGATCGCCTACCAGCAGCAACTGGCGCGCGCCGAGTACCTGCACCGCAACACGCCCGGTGCGCTCTCGCTGGTGCCGGTGGACATCTTCGGCCGCGGCCCCATCGCCCGGCGCGACTTCCTGCGCATGCCCGAGGACCGCATCGCGCAAATGCAGGTCGCACCGGCGGTGCCAATCCCGCCGCGCGGCGATCGCCACTTCGGCGGCTTCGGGCGCCCCGCCGCTTCGCTGCCGCCGCCTGCTTTTCAGGCACGACAGCAGCAGCAATTCCAGTTCGAGCAGGCACGGCAACAGCCCCAGGCACAGCAAGCGCAGCAACAGCTCCAGCAGCGCGCAGCACAGGCGCAGGCGCAGCAGCAACTTCAGTCGCAGCAGGCACAGCGCTTCCAACAGGCCCAGCAGTTGCAACAGGCGCAACAGGCGCAGCAACTCCAACAGGCGCAGCAACTTCAGCAGATGCAGCAACGCGACGGGCTGCGCCAGCAGCAACAGGAGCGCGCCGCGCAGGCACAGGCACAGGCACAGCAGCAGATGCAGTTGCAGGCCACACGCCAGCAGCAGGAGATGCAGCAGCGTGCCGCTGCCCAGGCACAGGCCCAACAGATGCAACAGCAGCAGGCCTTGCGGGCACAGCAGCAAATGCAGGCGCAGCAACAGGCTCAACAGATGCAGCAGCTGCAACAGCAGCAGGCCCTGCGGGCACAGCAGCAGATGCAGGCGCAGCAACAACAGGCCCAGCAGATGCAGCAGTTGCAACAGCAGCAGGCCTTGCGCGCGCAGCAGCAGGTGCAGGCGCAGCAGCAGGCCCAGCAACACAACGCGATGCGCCAAGCGCAGGAAGCCCAGCAGCGTGCCTTGCAACAGCAACAGCAGCGGTTGCAGCAGCGCGCCGGCGATCCGCGTGTGCAGCAGCGCTGGACGTCGCGGGACTCCGCTCAGCAAGGCGATCGCCCCTGAGTGGGCCGCGGCCGATCACGAAACCCGCGCGCAGCAGCCGCTCCTTCGGCCGGCTACAGTCGGCCGCAAGGAGCACCCATGCGCACATTCGACTTCGACCTTTTCGTGATCGGCGGCGGCAGCGGCGGCGTGCGCGCGGCGCGCATGTCGGCCCAGCGCGGCGCTCGCGTGGCGCTGGCCGAATGCGCCGAGCTGGGCGGCACCTGCGTCAACGTCGGCTGCATTCCCAAGAAGCTCTACAGCTACGCCGCCGGCTATGCCGAATCCTTCGAGGAAGCCGCGGGCTTCGGCTGGCGGCTCGGTGAACCGCGCTTCGACTGGAACCGGCTCAAGGCCAATCGCGCACGCGAAATCACGCGGCTCAACGGCGTCTACCGCGGCCTGCTCGAAGGCGCAGGCGTCACGCTGATCCAGGGCTGGGCGCAACTGGCCGACGCCCAGACAGTGCAGATCGGCGAGAAGAAGCACACGGCGCGTCATGTGCTCGTCGCCACCGGCGGCATGCCCTTCGTGCCGGAGGTGGCGGGGCGGGAGCACTTGGTGGTCTCCGATGCGATGTTCGACCTCGACCCTTTTCCGAAGCGGCTTCTGGTGGTGGGCGGCGGCTACATCGCCTGTGAGTTCGCCTCCATCTTCAACGGGCTGGGCGCCCAGGTCACGCAGCTGTACCGCGGCGCGCACCTGCTCAACGGCTTCGACGAGGACCTGCGCCAGTTCCTGGCCAAGGAGATGACGCGCACCGGCATCGACATCCGCTTCAACTGCGAGATCGACATGATCACGCGCACGGACAGCGGCCTGTGCGCGCTGCTCTCGCGCGGCCAGCGCGTCGAGGCCGACACCATCCTCTACGCGACCGGCCGCGTGCCCAACACGCAGGGCCTGGGCCTCGAAGCCGCCGGCGTTGCGCTCGACGAGCGCGGCGGCGTGGTGGTCGATGCGCATTACCGCAGCTCGGTGCCCTCGGTCCTTGCGGTGGGCGACGTGTCGACGCGCCAGCAGCTGACGCCGGTGGCGCTGGCCGAAGCCATGGTGGTGGTGGACACGCTCTTCGGCAAGGGACCGCGGCAGCTCGACTACGAATTCACGCCGACGGCCGTCTTCACCCATCCGAACATCGGCACCTGCGGCTACACCGAGGCCGCGGCGCGCGCCAAGTTCGGCAAGGTCAGCGTATTCAGCAGCGAGTTCAAGGCCCTGCGTCACACGCTCTCGGGGAGCGGCGAGCGCACCTTCATGAAGCTGATCGTCGAGCACGCCAGCGACCGCGTGGTCGGCCTGCACATGGTGGGGCCCGACGCGGGCGAGGTGGTGCAGGGCTTCGCGGTCGCGATGCGCGCCGGCGCCACCAAGGCGATGTTCGACAGCACCATCGGCATCCACCCCACCGTTGCAGAGGAGTTCGTCACGATGCGGGAACCCATGCCAGGATAGCCCCGCGCAAGTCGCCGCCGGCACGCTGCACAATGAGCGGATGCCCTACATGCCCGCCTTCGTCGCACCCGCCCGCTTCACCGACCCCGACGCAGCCCTCGAACAGGTCCGTCTCATCTACAACGGCGGCCTGCAGCACCTGCGCGACGCGATGCAGCGCTTCGTGGCCGGCGACAGCCTGGCCGGCCGCGTGCGCGCCTGCTACCCCTTCGTCCGCGTTCATACGCACACGGTTTCGCGCCGCACGCCGGCGGCCAACGCCTGGCTGAGCTACGGCTTCGTCGCCGGGCCGGGCCGCTATGAAACCACGCTGACGCGGCCCGATCTGTTCCACCGCTACTACCGCGAGCAGTTCCGGCTCTTGCTCGAGAACCACGAGGTCGAGCTCGAAGTCGGCACCAGCACGCAGCCGATCCCGGTCCACTTCTCCTTCGCCGAGAACGACCACATCGAAGGCACGATGAGCGCCGAGCGCCGCGCCCTGATGCGCGATGTCTTCGACCTGCCCGATCTCGGCGCCATGGACGACGGCATCGCCAACGGCACCTTCGAGCCCAAGCCCGGCGAGGCGCAGCCGCTCTCGCTCTTCACCGCGGCGCGCGTGGACTACTCGCTGCACCGGCTGCGCCACTACACCGGCACCGCGCCCGAGTGGTTCCAGAACTTCGTGCTCTTCACCAACTACCAGTTCTACATCGACGAGTTCGTGCGCCTCGGCCACGAAGCGATGACCGACGAGCAGAGCGAATACATTGCCTTCATCGAGCCCGGCAATGTGATCACGCGCCGGCGCGGGCTCGCGGCGGGTTCGAGCGGCACCTTCGGCGTGCTGCTCGACGGTACGCAAGGCACGCCGCCGGGGCGCCTGCCGCAGATGCCGGCCTACCACCTGGTGCGCGAGGACTACAGCGGGATCACGATGGTCAACATCGGCGTCGGCCCGGCCAATGCCAAGACCATCACCGACCACGTGGCGGTGCTGCGCCCGCACGCGTGGATGATGCTCGGCCACTGCGCCGGCCTGCGCCAGGGGCAGCAGCTCGGCGACTACGTGCTGGCCCACGCCTACGTGCGCGAGGACCACGTGCTCGACGAGGAGCTCCCGCTGTGGGTGCCGATCCCGGCGCTGTCCGAAATCCAGCTCGCGCTCGAGAAGGCGGTGGCCGACGTCACCGGCATGCAGGGCACGCAGCTCAAGAAGATCATGCGCACCGGCACGGTGGCCAGCACCGACAACCGCAACTGGGAGCTCTTGCCCGGCAACCAGCCGCAGCGGCGCTTCAGCCAGAGCCGCGCGGTGGCGCTCGACATGGAAAGCGCCACCATCGCGGCCAACGGTTTCCGCTTCCGCGTGCCCTACGGCACCCTGCTGTGCGTGAGCGACAAGCCGCTGCACGGCGAGATCAAGCTGCCCGGCATGGCCAACCAGTTCTACCGCGAGCGGGTGGAGCAGCACCTGCGCATCGGCATGGCCGCAATCGACGTGTTGCGCAGCGAAGGCTCGAGCCGGCTGCACAGCCGCAAGCTGCGCAGCTTCGCCGAAGTGGCCTTCCAGTAGGCGAAGCGCCGCTTTTCGAGATTTTGTTGGCGCGAGACTGGCGTTTCCTCGCGACAGTCGTCACCGAACTCTGCGGGTCGTGGGCTAGGATTCCACCTGTCAGCAACAAATTGACACAATCTGTGTCCCCACTCCACCATGGTTGACCCGACGCGGCGCATCTTCACCTCGTGGCTCGCCGCCACCGCAGCCGGCGCCCTGCCGGCATCCGCATGGGCCCAGGCGGCACGGCCCGCGCCCGCCGCCGCAGCAGCAGCGACCGCCGCAGCAATCCCGCGCCTGCGCATCGTCATCCCGGCCAACGAAGGCGGCGGATGGGACCAGACCGGCCGCGCCCTCGGCGCCGCGCTGATCGCCGCCGGCGCGGTCGGCCAGATCGAGTACGAGAACATCGGCGGCAAGGGCGGCACCATCGGCCTCGCGCGCTACGTCGAGAAGTACGACGCCGACCCCGACACCCTGCTGATGAGCGGCATGGTGATGGTCGGTGCCGTGGCGCTGCAGAAGCCCCCCGTCGACATGAACCGCATCGCACCCGTGGCGCGGCTGACCAGCGACTACGAGATGGTGGTGGTCAAGAGCGACTCGCCGATCAAGACCGCGAAGGACCTGATCGCGAAGATGCGCGCCGAGCCCACCAGCGCCGCCATCGCCGGTGGCTCCGCCGGCGGGGTCGACCACATGTTCGCCGGCCTGCTGGCACGCGCGGCCGGCAACACCGCGGCACTCGTCTACCAGCCCTTCCCCGGCGGCGCCCAGGTGGTGTCGGCGGTGGAGTCCGGCCAGGCCGTCGCCGGCATTTCGGGCTACAGCGAGTTCAGCGAGCACATCGCCAGCGGCAAGCTGCGCGCGATCGGCGTGTCGTCGAAGAGCCCGTTCCAGGGTGTCCCGTCGGTACGGCAGCAGGGCGTGGACGCGGATCTCGCCAACTGGCGCGGCGTCTTCACCGGTCGCGCGGTGCCGCCGCAGCGCCAGGCCGCGCTGCTCGAAGCCGTGCGGCGCGCGGTGGCCACGGACGCCTGGCAAAAAACCATCAAGCGCAGCAATTGGGACAGCTACTGGATGGAAGGGAAGGACTTCAAGTCCTTTCTCGAACTGGACGTGGCAACGGCCGGCGTCCTGACCTACATCCTCAAGCTCAAAGCCTGAAGAAGTCCCTCACGCCAGGCCGAAGAGCTCCGGCATTTCGCGCTTTGCCTTGGGCGTAAGCGCGAGGGCCCGGCCGTCCAGTTCCTGGCGCACCCAGCCGCGCCGCAGCGACAGTTGCAGCCAGGCCGCGCCGAGCGCGCCGCCCAGGTGCGGCCGCCGCTCGCTCCAGTCGAGGCAGGCGCAGGCAAAACGCCGGCGCGAGCTGCGCGCGTTCTCGATGTCCAGCCCCAAGCTTTCTAGCGCCACCGCGCCTTCGGCCGTGAGCTCGTAGGCGCCGCCCTCCGCCGTCGCCTGCAGCCAGCCCTGCGCATGCAGCCGGTCGTGCAGCGCGACGCCGGCCGTGCCGGCCATGTGGTCGTAGCAGGTGCGCGCCGCACGCAGGCGGCTTGGTGCGGTCGGCTGGAATTCGCTGCGCGGCGCGCCGGCGACCACCAGCAGGCCTTCGAGCACGGCGGCGACCTCGCTGCCCGCAAGCCGGAAATAGCGGTGCTTGCCCTGCGCCACCGACTCCACCAGCCGCTGCTCCTTGAGCCGCGCCAGGTGCGCGCTCGCGGTGGAGGCCGCGACCTCGCCCACGGCCGCCAGCTCGGTCGCGGTGCGGGCGTGGCCGTCGAGCAGGCAGCACAGCATGCGCGCGCGGGCCGGTTCGGCGATGGCGCCGGCCAGGCGCGCCAGGTGGGTGTCGGCCGTGGATGCATCCATACTTCGATGCTAAGCGAAGTGTGTGCGTGCGGGAAGCATCACACTTCGGACATGAACCACGACATCGCCCCGCCAGCCGACGCCATCGCGGCCGTCACCCACCCCGACCCCTACCCCTGGTACGCCGTACTGCGCCAAGGACCCGCGCTGATCTACGACGAAGGCCTTCGCCTCTGGGTCGCGAGCCGTGCCGAGACCGTGCGCGAGCTGCTCGCCAACCCTGCGCTGCGCGTGCGGCCCGCGGCCGAGCCGGTGCCGCGCGCGATCGCGGGCACGCCGGCCGGCGAAGTGTTCGGCCGTCTCGTGCGCATGAACGACGGCGCGCCGCATGCCGCGCACAAGCCGGTGCTGCAGCGCGCGCTGGCCGGGCTCGATCTGCAGTCGGCGCACTCGGGCGTTCTGGAAGTCGCGACGCGAATGCCCGCCGCGTCGCTGTCCGACGCCTGCTTCGCGTTGCCGGTCGCGGGCGTTGCGCACCTGTTGGGCTTCGCCGACGAGGAGTTGCCGCGCATCTCGGACTGGATGCGCGACTTCGTCGCCTGCCTGTCGCCGCTGTCCACCGCGGCGCAGCTGCAGGCCGCGAGCGAGGCCGCGCAAGCGCTGATGGCGCGCTTCGAGCAGCTCGTCGCCGCGCAGCCCGCGCGCGACGGCAGCTTGTTGGCTGCGGTGCGCGCCCAGGCGCCGGACGACAACTCGCGCGCCCTGCTGGCCAACCTGGCCGGCCTGCTGTCGCAAACCTGCGAGGCCACGGCCGGCCTGCTGGGCAACAGCCTGGTGGCGCTCGCACGCGAGCCGGGGCTCGGCCGCACGATCGAATCGCAGCCCCAACTGTTGAACGCCCTCGTGCAGGAAGTCGCGCGACACGATCCCTCGGTGCAGAACACGCGCCGCTTCGTCGCCGAAACGACCCTCGTGGCAGGCACGGCACTCGCACCGGGCGATGCGGTGCTGCTGGTGCTGGGCGCCGCGAACCGCGACCCGGCGCTGAACCCCTCGCCGGCGATCTTCGAATTGGCGCGCCCCGATCGCCAGACCCTGGGTTTCGGCCATGGCCTCCACAACTGCCCCGGCCAGGCGCTGGCCTGCACCGTGGCAGCGGCAGGCGTGCAGGCGCTGCTGGCAGGCGGCGCCGACACCGCATCGCTGCGTGAACGCGGCTGGGATTACCGGCCCTCGGTCAACGCCCGCATCCCTGTCTTCCACTGAGCTGCTTCACGCGGCTGCCGGCCAGCGTCCCGTCGCCTCCAGATGCGGCGACAGGGCCGCGGGCCCGAAGCGCAGCGGCAGCGCGGCCGGCGCATGCTGCGCGGCCACCACCTGCATGCGCAGCAAGCGCTCTGCGCCGGCGAATACAGCGACCTCCGGCCCGTCCCAGACGATCTGGGCCTTGACGAAGAGCTGCAGCAAATCGCCGGTCTCGAAATCGATGAACAACATGCCGGCGACCGGATTGATCGCGATATTGCCCAGGGTGTTGAAGAAGGTGTTCCCAACGAAGTCCGGCACCGTGAGCGTGCCCTCGCCGCTCAGCTGCACGAAGCCGGGGCGGCCGCCGCGGTGCGAGACGTCGATGCCATGGGCCGGCGAGCCTGCATCGCCGGCCGAAGGATGCGCAGTGGCGATGAAGAAGGTGTCGGCCGCGCGCACCATGCGCTGCGCCTTCATATCGAGCCGGTCGCTGCGGGGCCCGACATGCGCGTCCTGCGCACCGCCGACGAACAAGGGCTCGCGCGCCTGGATGTACTTGGGGCAGTTGCCGAAGCTCTGGCGCACCGCGACCGAGAAGCCCCGCGCATCGAGCGCCTCGACCACGCCGTTCATGCGATTGCGCCGGCGCGTGTGCGGCTCGATACCGAGCAAGCCGATCGGCGCGCCGGGTGCGAGCGCGCCGCCCAGCGGATCGCCCTGCAGCGGCAGCGTGTCGATACGCAAGTGCATCGGGTCGGGCGAATGCGCAAAGCCCGGCGGCGCCACCAGCACGCTGGCCCAGGGCCGGCCCTCGGCATCCAGGCTGCCCGCGATCAGGAAGGGCAACTGCGCGAAGAAGCTGCGGTGCTGGTCGGGCATGTGATCGCGGACCACGCGCGGGCCGATCTCGGCCATGCGTTGGCCGATGCCGGCGCGCGACTGCAGCGCACGCTCGCCCTCGTGCCAAGTGGCGGCAGCGGCGTTCATGCTCTCAGCCCAATGCGCGACGCCACCATCGGCACGAAGCCCGGCAGCGCCTCGATGCGTGCCAGCCATTCGCGCACCTTCGGATAGGGCTCCAGCGACACATTGCCTTCGGGCACATGCGCGACGTAGCTGTAGTTGGCGATGTCGGCGAGCGTCGAAGAGTCGCCTGCGAGGAAGGGGCGGTCGCAAAGTTCGGCCTCCATCACTTTCAGCAGGTTGTGGGAGCGCGCGATCACGTCGGACGGGTCGGTGGCCAGGCCGAACAACACGATCACGCGCGCCATCGAAGGGCCTTGCGCCAGTGGCCCGGCCGCGACCGAGAGCCAGCGCTGCACCCGCGCCGCGCCGAGCGCGTCACGCGGCAGCCAGCGCAATGGATCGGGTGCGTAGCGTTCGTTGAGGTAGAGCAGGATCGCGTTCGAATCGGCCAGCGTGACCTCGCCGTCCTCGATCACCGGCACCTGGCCGAAGGCGTTGCGGCGCAGGAACTCGGGGCTGCGCTGCGCGCGCGCTGCGAGATCGATCTCGACGACTTCGAAAGGCAGCCCGAGCAGCCCGAGGAACAGACGCACGCGGTGCGAGTGGCCGGAGATCGACGAGCTGTAGACCGTGATGGGGCGGGCGGGACGGGTGGGCATGGCTTTCTCCTGTCGGGTGGGTGGATGAAGCCGATTCTTCTTTGATACGTCCTTCGGAGTAATAGGCTTTCCTGTATTTCACTGCTGCGATTTCCGGTCTAATCGCCTCATGGACCGCCTCAAAGCCATGCAGACTTTCGTGCAGATCGCCGACCAGGGCAGTCTGACCAAGGCCGCCGATGCGCTGGACAGCTCGCTGCCCGCCGTCGTGCGCTCGCTGGCTGCGCTCGAAGCGCACCTCGGCGTGCGCCTGTTCCACCGCACGACGCGGCGCATCTCGCTGACCGAGGAAGGCCGTCGCTACCTCGACAGCGCACGCGAGGTGCTGGCCGCGGCCGATGCCGCCGACCGCGCGCTCACGGTCGATGCGGCTGAACCCGCCGGGCAGCTCACGGTCACTGCTCCGGTGTTGTTCGGCCACATGTACGTGGCGCCGGCGATCGTTCGCTTCCTCCAGCGCTACGACAAGATGCGCTGCAGCGTGCTCTTGCACGACCGCAATGTGAACCTGCTGGAGGAAGGTATCGATGTCGGCATCCGCATCAGCCCGCTCGAAGATTCGTCGCTGGTCGCGCAGCAGCTCGGCAGCATCCGCCGCGTGGTGGTCGCGAGCCCGGCTTACCTGCGGCAGCACGGCATCCCGCGGCATCCGCGCGAGCTGCTGAAGGCCAACTGCGTGCGCATCCATCCGAGCGCCCCGGTTCACTTCCGGGAGAACGGCCGGAGCTTCGCGGTCGCGGCCAAGGGCAACCTGGAGTTCAACCACATCGCGCCCGCGGTCGAGGCCTGCGCCGCAGGCATGGGTTTCGGCATGTTTTTCTCCTACCAGGTGCAGCCCTTCGTGGCGCAGAGGCGGCTTGCGATCGTGCTCGAGGAGTTCGAGCTGGAGCCGAGGCCGGTGAGCGTGATCTATCCGCACGCACGGCTGCTGCCGGCACGCACACGCGCCTTCATCGACTGGATGAAGAAGGAGTTCGAGGGGTTGCATCTTTGATGCGCGAAGGCGCCGCCCGCTTGCGCCACAATGCCGCGGTGCCCAGCCCTGCTTCCCCTCTTTTCCACGCCAGCCACCTGCACAAGCGCTACGGCGCGACCACCGTGGTCGACGACCTGTCCTTCGAGATCGCGCCCGGCGAGTGCCTCGGCGTGATCGGCCCCAACGGCGCCGGCAAGACCACCACCATCCGCATGTGCCTGGGGCTCACCACGCCCGACGGCGGCACGATCGATGCGCTCGGCGGGCTCTCGATGCCGCGCGATGCGCGCGCCATCAAGGCGCAGCTCGGCGTGGTGAGCCAGTTCGACACGCTCGACCCCGACTTCAGCTGCGCCGAGAACCTGATGGTCTACGCGCGCTACTTCGGCATGCGCCGCGCGCAGATCGCACCGCGCATTCCGCAGCTGCTCGAATTCGCGGCGCTCTCGCACAAGGCCGATGCGAGGCCGGGCGAGCTGTCCGGCGGCATGCGGCGGCGCCTGTCTCTCGCGCGCGCGCTGGTCAACGATCCGAAGCTGCTGATGCTCGACGAGCCCACCACCGGCCTCGATCCGCAGGCGCGGCACCTGATGTGGGAGCGGCTGCAGCTGCTGCTGCAGCAGGGCAAGTCGATCCTGCTCACCACGCACTTCATGGACGAGGCCGAGCGCCTGTGCTCGCGCTTGCTGGTGCTCGACCACGGCCGCAAGATCGCCGAAGGGCGGCCGCGCGACCTGATCGCCGAGCACCTGGAGCCCGACGTGGTCGAGGTGTACGGCAACGGTGCGCTCGGGCTCGCGCAATCGCCGCTGAAAGAGTTCGCGGCCCGCGTCGAGGTCAGCGGCGAAACGGTGTTCTTCTATACGCAGGATGCGCGCGGCCTGCTGGCAGCCTTGGCGAGCCACAGCGGCTTGCGTACCTTCCATCGACCTGCCAATCTGGAGGACCTGTTCCTCAAATTGACCGGCCGCCAGATCCGCGAAGACGGCTAGTCGGAGCACATCATCATGTCGAGTCCAGCTTCTTCTCTGCCGGGCGCTTCCCCCACCCCTCGAGCGCCGTCGGTCTGGCGACCGCCCGAGCTCTCGATGCGCTGGTGGCCCGTGTTCCTGCGCAACCTGCTGGTATGGCGCAAGCTCGCGATCCCGAGCCTGATCGGCAACATCGCCGAGCCGCTGATCTGGCTGGTGGCCTTCGGCTACGGCATGGGCGCGCTGGTCGGCCAAGTCGAGGTGGGCGGCAGCAGCGTGCCCTACATCCTGTTCCTCGCCAGCGGCTCGATCTGCATGAGCTCGATGAACGCGGCCTCCTTCGAGGCGCTGTACTCGGCCTTCTCGCGCATGCACGTGCAGAAGACCTGGGACGGCATCATGAACGCGCCGGTGGGGCTCGACGACGTGGTGCTGGCCGAGATGCTGTGGGCCGGCTTCAAGGCCATCTTCACGACCACCGCGATCCTGTTCGTGATGCTGGGGCTCGGCATCAGCCACAGCCCCAAGCTCCTCGTCGCCTGGTTCGTGCTGGCCGGCGTGGGGGTCACCTTCTCGTGCATCGCGCTGATCTTCAATGCGCTGGCGAAGGGCTACGACTTCTTCACCTATTACTTCACGCTCTTCATGACGCCGATGATGTTTCTCTCGGGCGTTTTCTTTCCGCTGGAGCAGTTGCCGGGGGCGGTGCGCGCAGTGGCTGGCTGGCTGCCGCTCGCCAGCGCGGTGGAGCTGGTGCGACCGCTGTTCATGGATCAATGGCCTGTGGATTGGTGGCGGCATGCGGTGGTGCTTGTGGTCTACACCGTGGTGTCGTTCTGGGTGGCACTGGCCTTGACGCGCAAGAGGTTCAGGGCCTGATCCTTGTCCCGAGGGTGACTGCAAAGCCCCCCTCGTCTTCTCCTAGACTCCCCCGGCGACCAAGAAAAGGAGACAACACATGCCGCGAATCCTCGACGCAGCGCTGCTCGCCTCGCTACTCATCCTCGGCGCCTGCACCACCACCGCCCCGCCCACCCGCCCCACGGGCTGGGCTCCGCCCGAAACGCTGGTCGCTCCCTCCTCCTTCAGCGGCGTCCACGGCCTGGCCGTCGACCGCCAGGGCCGCTTGCTCGCGGGCTCGGTGGTCAGCAACACGATGTGGGAAGTCGACCGCAACAGCGGCGCCGCCCGCGTACTGATCGAGGGCCTCGAAGGCCAGGCCGACGACATCGCGGTCGGGCCCAAGGGGGAACTCGCGTGGACCAACTACCTGATGGGCATGGTCCGCTACCGCGAGAGCGACGGCGCTCCGATGCGCGTGCTCGCCAAGGACCTGCCCGGCATCAACTCGCTCGACTTCGACCGCCGCAACGGCAAGCTCTACGCCTCGCAGGTGTTCCTCGGCGACGCGCTGTGGGAGATCGACATGGCGGGCCAGAAGCCGCCGCGCCTGATCAAGAAGGACATGGGCGGCTTCAACGGCTTCGAGGTCGGACCGGACGGCATGCTCTACGGCCCGCTGTGGTTCAAGGGCCAGGTCGTGAAGATCGATCCGGCCGACGGCCGGCTCACGGTGATCGCCGAGGGCTTCAAGATCCCGGCCGCCGCCAACCTCGACGGCAAGGGCAATCTGTGGGTGGTCGATACGAGGAGCGGCGAACTGGTGCGCGTCGATCTCTCGACCGGCCGCAAGACGGTCGCCAAGCAGCTCAAGCCCTCGCTCGACAACCTCGCCATTGCGCCCGACGGGACGATCTACGTCTCGAACATGGCCGACAACTCGGTCGAGACCTTCAGCCCGGCGACCGGCGAGGTGCGCATGCTGACCAGCGGCAAGCTCGCGGTGCCGGCCGGCCTCAAGATCGACGGCAACGACTTGTGGGTGGCCGACATCTTCGGCTTCCGCCAGGTCGACGCGAAAACGGGCGCGGTGCGCGACATCTTCCGCATGCAGCGCGATCCGGAGCTCGAATACCCGTTCGGCGTGGGCCTGTCGGCCACCCACTTCGCGCTGTCGTCGTGGTTCACCGGCTCGGTGCAGCTGGTCGATCGCAAAACCTTCAAGACCACTGCGATGCTGCATGGCCTCAAGGCGCCGGTGGATGCGATCCCGATGCCCGACGGCAGCCTGGTCTATGCCGAGATCGCGACCGGCAGCGTGACGCGCGCGAGCGGCCCCAAGTTCGAGACCCGGCAGGTGCTGGCCAGCGGGCTCGGCGGGCCGGTGCAGATGATCCTCGGGCGCGACGGCGCGCTCTACGTTACCGAAGCCGCGGGCAAGCTGACGCGCATTCCGCTCGACGCCAGCGCGCCGCTGCGTGCCATCGCCGATGGGTTGGCGCTGCCCGAAGGCCTGGCACAAACGCCCTGGGGCAGCTTCATCGTGGCCGAGAGCGCGGCGCGGCGGCTGGTGGAAATCGATCCCGCGAACGGCACGCGCCGCACCGTGGCCCAGAACCTGCCGATCGGCCTGGCCGGCGGGCCCGGCATGCCGCCGCCGTACGTGCCGACCGGGGTGGCGGTGGGCAGCGACGGCACCATCTACATGACGGCCGACCGCAACAACGCGCTCTACCGGATCCGGCCGCAGCGCTAGAGCGGGAGGCCTTCACCGCCGCTGCAGTAGGCGGACAGCGCTTTCACCAGGTGGCCGAAGGTCGTGCGCACGCGCCGCACGCGCCGCAGGTCCTCGTGCATCGTGACCCAGGTTTCGAGATCGTGGGTGAACAGCTCGGGAAGCACCGGCACCAGCGCCGGGTCGCGCCTCGCCAGCGCCTTCTGGCAGATGCCGATGCCGAGTCCGGCCCGGATGGCGCCCAGTTGTGCCAGCTGGTTGTCGGCGCGGCAGCTGAACATCGCGCGGCGCAGATCCAGGCCCCGGGCTTGCAATGCGCGCAGGACACCGGTGTCGCGGTCGGGCCCGATCAGCGCGAAGCGGCCGAGCTCTTCGAGGGCGCGCGGCGTGCCGTGCTTCTCCAGATAGGCGGCCTTGGCAAAGAGGCCGAGCTGCACCGCGCCCACGTGCGTGGCGACGACCGCCGCCTGCGTGGGCCGCACCATGCGCACCGCGATGTCCGCCTCGTGCCGCAGCAGATCTTCGGTGCGGTTGGTCAGGCTGAGTTCGAACACCAGCCCCGGCTGCGCCTCCTGCAGCTCGGCCAGCACCGCGGGCAGCACCTCGGCGCCCATCACATCGCTCGCGGTGATGCGCACCGTGCCGAAGGCAGCATCGGTGTCGGCCGAGGCCGCTCGCGCGAAGGCATCCGCGGCGGCCGCCATGGTTTCGGCATGGGCGCCAAGTTCGCGTGCGGCTTCGGTCGGCGAAAGACCGCTGGGCGAGCGCGTGAACAGCGCGACCCCGAGGGAGCGCTCCAACGCATCGAGCCGACGCCGCACTGTCGGTTGAACGACGTTGAGTGCTCTTGCCGCCGCGGAGAGGCTTCCTTCGCGCAGTACAGCGAGGAAGGCGCGCTGGTTTTCCCAGTCGAGATGACTTGTGCTCATACATTTCATACTAGCTGATAGCACCGCTACGACAATTGTGTTTAGTGCGAGCCGCCTCAAGAATCGAATCCTCGACGAAAGGAACAGCGAAATGGAACAAGGTACGGCATTGGTGCTCGGTGCGACGGGCGGTATCGGCGGCGAAACGGTGGCGGCCTTGCTGCGGCGCGGCTGGCAGGTGCGGGCGCTGGCCCGCGACCCGGTCCAGGCTGCGGCGCAATGGCCGGCCGGCCTGGCACAGCCGGAATGGGTGGCAGGCGATGCGCTCGACGCCGCGAGCGTGGTGGCGGCGGCGCGCGGCGCGGCGCTGATCGTCCACGCGGTCAATCCGCCCGGCTACCGCAACTGGGAGACGCTGGTGCTGCCGATGCTGGAGAGCACGATCCGGGCGGCCGAGGCTTCAGGCGCCCGCATCGTGCTGCCGGGCACGGTCTACAACTACGGGCCGGATGCATTCCCCGACATCGCCGAGAGCGCACCACAGCGTGCGCTGACGCGCAAGGGCGCGATCCGCGTGCAGATGGAACAACGCCTGCGCGAGGCGGCACAGCGTGGTGTGCGCACACTCATCGTTCGCGCCGGCGACTTCTTCGGGCCCAGGGCCCGCAACAACTGGTTCTCCCAGGGGCTGGTGAAGCCCGGCCAGGCGCTCGCGGCGATCAGCGACCCCGGACGACGCGGCGTCGGCCACCAATGGGCCTACCTGCCCGACGTGGCCGAAACCATCGTTCGCCTGGTCGAACGCGAAAGCGCGCTCGCGGTGTTCGATGCCTTCCACATGAACGGCCACTGGGACGCGGACGGCACGCAGATGCAGGCCGCCATCCGGCGCGCCAGCGGACAGCCGGAGCTGCCGGTCAAGCGCTTTCCCTGGTGGCTGATCACACTGAGCTCGCCCTTCGTGCCGATGTTCCGCGAGCTGCGCGAGATGCGCTACCTGTGGCAGCAGCCGGTGCGCCTGCGCAACACACGGCTGCGGTCAGTGCTGGGGACCGAGCCTCACACGCCGCTCGACCTCGCGGTCGGCGCCACGCTGGCCGGCCTGGGCTGTTTGCAAGTCGACGGCGTCAAGGCTCAAGCGCATCAAAAAGCGGAAATAAGTCACACGTCGGCATCGATCTGAATAACAAGCGCTTAATTTACTTACAGAAATAGCTGTTACAGACTGGCGCAGCCCTCGGGCGCCGCGTCGGTCTTCTCACGGGGCCGGCCTTTCTTGGTTTTTCTTGAAAGGAAAGTCATGGACCCCCTCATCGGCCAATTGCTGACCCCGAAATACGCCCTCGGGACGGTGGTGCTCTCCTACGTGATTTCGTTCTTCGGCTCCTTGCTGGCCCTGTTGTGCGCGAGAAAGATGGTCCGGGCCGACGGCACGGTGGACTTCGCCATGCTGACCTCCGGCGCCGTGGCCCTGGGCGGCATCGGCATCTGGTCGATGCACTTCATCGGCATGGTGGCCTACCACCTGCCCATTCCCATTGCGTACAACGTGCCGCTCACCGTCATTTCCCTGGTGGCTGCGATCGTCATCTCCGGCGTCGCCCTGTACCTGGCGGGCGGCAAACGCTTCAACGCCAAGGGCTGGGTCGCCGGCAGCCTGCTGGCGGCGGTGGGGGTCTGCGTGATGCACTACATGGGCATGTTCGCGATGAGCATGCGCGCGACGATGAGCCTCGACTGGAACGTCGTGGCGGGCTCGTTCGCCATCGCCGTCATCGCCGCCGCCTCGGCGCTGTGGCTGGCCTTCAACCTGACCGAGCTGACGCACCAGGTGGTGGCCGCCGCAGTGATGGGCGTGGCCGTCTGCTCGATGCACTATGTCGGCATGCTGGCGGCCAGCATGGTTTGCATCGCACCCACGGCCCCGAGCGCCTTCGCCATCGGCGGCAGCAACATCGGCCTGGGCGTGTTCGGCATCGCGGGCACCGTGCTGATCTTCATCCTCTGGGTGGTGACGGGCCGCGCGATCGACAACTCGCCACGGGGCACGGCGCACGCATAGCCAGTTTGCGCAAGCGGCGCGTCGCGCTGCGCGCCTAGAGTGGGGCATGCAGTACACCCACGAACACCTCGAGATCCAGAAGACGCTGCGGCGCTTCATCGACGAGGAGATCAACCCGCATGTCGACGCGTGGGAAGCGGCGGAGAGTTTTCCCGCGCACGAGGTGTTCAGGAAGCTCGGCGCGCTGGGCTTGCTCGGCCTGAACAAGCCGGAGGAATACGGCGGCGCCGGGCTCGACTACTCCTACGCGATGGCGCTGGCCGAGGCGCTCGGCCATGTGAGCTGCGGCGGCGTGCCGATGGCCATCGGCGTGCAGACCGACATGTGCACGCCGGCGCTCGCACGCTTCGGCAGCGACGCCCTGAGGCGCGAGTTCCTCGCACCCGCGATCGCCGGCGAGACGGTGGGCTGCATCGGCGTCAGCGAACCCGGCGCCGGCAGCGACGTGGCCGGGCTCAAAAGCCATGCGCGCAAGGACGGTGGCGACTACCTGATCACTGGGCAGAAGATGTGGATCACCAACAGCCTGCAGGCCGACTGGATGTGCATGCTCGTCAACACCAGCGACGGACCGGCGCACCGCAACAAGTCATTGGTCATCGTGCCGATGGACAGCCCCGGCATCGAAAAGGCGAAGAAGATCAAGAAGATCGGCATGCACTCGAGCGACACCGGCCTGATCTACTTCGACAACGTGCGCGTGCCGCAGCGCAACCGCATCGGCGAGGAAGGCCAGGGCTTCGTCTACCAGATGCAGCAATTCCAGGAGGAGCGCCTGTGGTGCGCCGCCAGCTCGCTCGAACCGATGGAAGCCTGCATCGCCGACACCATCGAGTGGGCGCAGCAGCGCAAGCTCTTCGGCGGCACATTGGCCGACCAGCAGTGGGTGCAGTTCAAGCTGGCCGAGCTCCAGACCGAAGTGGAGGCCTTGCGCGCGCTGACCTACCGCGCCTGCGACCTCCATGTGCAGGGCGAAGACGTGACCGCGCTGGCCTCGATGGCCAAGCTCAAGTGCGGGCGCCTCACGCGCGAGGTGGCCGACACCTGCTTGCAGTTCTGGGGCGGCATGGGCTTCACCTGGGAGAACCGTGTGTCGCGCCTGTACCGCGACGGCCGGCTGGCCTCGATCGGCGGCGGCGCCGACGAGGTGATGCTGGGCATCCTGGCCAAGACCATGGGGATCGCAAAGCGGCCACCGCAGTCATGATGCGGATGCTTTGGCCGCCCTCAGCTTGTCTTTCTTGCTCGGCCTCTTTCCCTTGACGCCGCCGTTGCTGTCCGGCGCTCTTGCAGGCGCTTGGGTTTCCACCGGCTCGAAGCCCGCCACCCGCTCCCGCGGCACGTTCAGGCCCTGGCGCTTCTCGATGAGCCTGAAATGCGCCTCGCTGTCCGCGCTCACGAAGCTCAGCGCCACGCCGCTCTCGCCGGCACGGCCCGTGCGCCCGATGCGGTGCACGTAATCGACGGCCGAGCGCGGCAGGTCGTAGTTCACCACCGCCGGCAGCTGCACCACGTCGATGCCGCGCGCCGCGAGGTCGGTGGCGACCACCACCTGCACCCTCGAAGCCTTGAAGTCGGTCAATACCTGCGTGCGCTTGCCCTGGCTCAGCACGCCGTGGAAGGGTTCGGCATCGATGCCGGCCTTGCGCAGCTTGTCGGCCACGATCTCGGCCGCGTGCTTGGTGGCGACGAAGACCAGCACCCGCGCCCAGCCCTCGTGCTGGACCAGGTGGCGCAGCAGCTGCGTGCGCCGTCCGGCATCGACCTCGATCGCGCGCTGCAGGATGGCGGGCGCTTCGGCCGGTTCGGCCTGCACCTCGACGCGCACCGGCTCGCGCAACAGCCCCTCGGCCAGCGAACGCACCGCCTGCGGGAAGGTGGCCGAGAACAGCAGGTTCTGGCGCTCTGCCGGCAAGAGCGCGAGGATGCGCGCGAGCTCGTCGGCAAAACCGAGGTCCAACAGCCGGTCGGCCTCATCGAGCACCAGCATCGACACCGAGGAGAGCTTCAGCGCGCGATGGTCGACCAGGTCCAGCAGCCGGCCCGGCGTGGCGACCATGACATCGGCGCCGCCGCGCAGCGCCATCATCTGCGGATTGATGGAGACACCGCCGAACGCGACCGCGATCTTGAGCGACGACGCCAGATGCTGCGCCAGGCCACGCATCGACTCCCCGACCTGCGCGGCGAGCTCGCGCGTCGGCACCAGGATCAGCGCCCGCAGCCGGCGCGGCGCGGTCGGGCGCTCGCTCGCGAGGCGCTGCAGCAGCGGCAGCGAGAAGGCGGCCGTCTTGCCGGATCCGGTCTGGGCCGCGCCCAGGATGTCGCGTCCCTGCAGAATCGGCGGAATGACCGCGGCCTGGATGGCGGTGGGTGCGGCATAGCCCTTGTCGGCCGCGGCGCGCGCCATGGCAGGATCGAGGCCCAGAGAGCTGAATGGCATGAATGAGAAAGTTGGAGCGAGTGAAGGAGCATAGCCAGCATGACGCCCGATGACCTCGAACGCCTGGTCACGCTCGAAATGCCCTTCGGCAAGCACAAGGGCTGCGTGATCGCCGACCTGCCGGGCAACTACCTCCAGTGGTTCGCGCGCGAGGGCTTTCCCAAGGGCGAGATCGGCCGCCTGCTGGCGCTGATGCACGAGATCGACCACAACGGGTTGAGGGCCCTGCTGGCCCCGCTGCGCAGGCCGCGTTAACCCTTAATAAAAGCATTTCTGACAAATTCAGAATAGTGAACGACAATACCGGGGCGTCCTGGCATTTTTTCTGCCAAAGACGTGATCCGGTGATCGGTCAGTTTCGCGCCACAGCGCTGTTTTAGTTTGTTGTGATACAGGGACTCCATCGCTTTGTTTTGTTGGTTTGAATTAGGAGTCCTTCCATGGGCAAGAAACTTTACGTAGGCAACCTCGCTTACTCCGTGCGCGACGACACACTCGAACAGGCTTTCGGCCAGTACGGCTCGGTCGCCAGTGCCAAGGTCATGATGGAACGCGACAGCGGTCGCTCCAAGGGCTTCGGCTTCGTCGAAATGAGCAGCGACGCGGAAGCGCTCGCAGCCATCGAAGGCCTGAACGGCCAATCCCTCGAAGGCCGCAGCCTGACCGTCAATGAAGCCCGTCCGATGGAGCCCCGTTCGCCCGGCGGCTTCGGCGGCGGCGGTGGCCGCAGCGGCGGCGGTGGTTACGGCGGCGGCGGTGGTGGCGGCTACGGCGGCGGCGGTGGCGGCAATCGCAGCGGCGGTGGCGGCTACGGCGGTGGTGGCGGTGGCCGCGGCGGCTACTAAGCACATACCTCACGCTTCACAGCGTCGATGAAAAGGCTCCTTCGGGAGCCTTTTTCGTTGCGGCCGCGACAGGGAGAGAAGGGCCGATACGTGGAAGTCCGTACAGTACTGGTCAGCAAGCGGTCAGGCACGGGCGACGACCCTCGGGTGCACATCAACGAGGGTCGAGACAATGCGCATCAAGAGTCAGGCTGACTTCTATTCGGGAGTCATGTTCACATCGGTGGGAGGGGCCTTCGCGATCGGCGCCACCACCTACAACATCGGCGACGGGGCCCGCATGGGGCCCGGCTACTTCCCCCTCATGCTGGGGATCCTGCTGGCGATCCTGGGCGCCGCGATCATGTTCCAGGCGCTGGTGGTCGAGACCAACGACGGCGACAAGATCGGCAAATGGGCCTGGAAGCCGCTTGCCTTCGTGCTCGGCGCCAACCTCGCCTTCGGCGTGCTGCTGGGCGGCCTGCCCAGCATCGGGCTGCCGGCGATGGGAATGATCCTCGCGATCTACGCGCTAACCATCATCTCCAGCCTGGCCGGCGCGCATTTCAAGCTGCGCGACGTGCTGATTCTTTCGACCATCCTGGCGGCCGGCAGCTACGTGGCCTTCATCTGGGCGCTCAAGCTGCAGATCCAGGTCTGGCCCACTTTCATTTCGGGCTGAGGACCGGCGCACCATGGATCTGCTTCACAACCTGGCGACCGGCTTCGGCGTCGCCTTCACCTTCACCAACCTGCTGTACTGCCTGGTGGGTTGCATCCTGGGCACGCTGATCGGCGTGCTCCCCGGCATCGGCCCGGTCGCCACCATCGCGATGCTGCTGCCGGCGACCTACGCGCTGCCGCCGGTGTCGGCGCTGATCATGCTGGCCGGTATCTACTACGGCGCGCAATACGGCGGCTCGACCACCGCGATCCTGGTCAACCTGCCGGGAGAGTCCTCGTCGGTCGTGACCTGCATCGACGGCTACCAGATGGCGCGGCAGGGCCGTGCCGGTCCGGCGCTGGCGGCTGCGGGCCTGGGCTCCTTCTTCGCGGGCTGCGTCGGCACGCTGATCCTTGCCGCCTTCGCGCCACCCTTGACCGAGCTGGCCTTCAAGTTCGGCCCGGCCGAGTACTTCTCGCTGATGATCCTGGGCCTGATCGGCGCCGTGGTGCTGGCCTCGGGCTCACTGCTCAAGGCGGTCGCGATGATCGTGCTGGGCCTCCTGCTCGGCATCGTCGGCACCGACGTCAATTCGGGCGTGGCGCGCTACAGCTTCGACATCCCCGAACTGACCGACGGCATCGGCTTCGTGGTGATCGCCATGGGCGTGTTCGGCTACGGCGAAATCATCGGCAACCTCTCGCAGCCCGACGACGAGCGCGAAGTGTTCACCTCCAAGGTCAAGGGCCTGTGGCCGACCAAGGAGGACTTCAAGAACATGGCGCCCGCGGTGCTGCGCGGCACCACGTTGGGCTCGGCGCTGGGCATCCTGCCGGGCGGCGGCGCGCTGCTGGCGGCCTTCGCGGCCTATGCGCTCGAGAAGAAGATCAAGATGCGCCCCGGCGAAATCGCCTTCGGCAAGGGCAACATCCGCGGCGTGGCCTCGCCCGAATCGGCCAACAACGCCGGCGCGCAGACCTCCTTCATCCCGCTGCTCACGCTGGGCATTCCACCCAACGCGGTGATGGCGCTGATGGTCGGTGCGATGACCATCCACAACATCCAGCCCGGCCCGCAGGTGATGACCAGCAACCCCGAGCTGTTCTGGGGCCTGATCGCCTCGATGTGGATCGGCAACGCGATGCTCATCATCCTGAACCTGCCGCTGATCGGGATGTGGATCAAGCTCTTAACCGTGCCCTACAAGTTCCTGTTCCCGGCCATCGTGCTGTTCTGCGCGATCGGCGTGTACTCGACCAACAACAACACCTTCGACGTCTGGATGGTCGCGATCTTCGGCTTCGTCGGCTATCTCTTCATCAAGCTGCGCACCGAGCCGGCCCCGCTGCTCTTGGGCTTCATCCTCGGGCCGATGATGGAAGAGAACCTGCGCCGCGCGCTGCTGCTGTCACGCGGAACCTGGAGCGTGTTCGTCACGCGGCCGTTGTCGGCCGGGTTGCTGGTGGCGGCGCTGGCGCTGCTGGGCATCGTGCTGCTGCCCTCGATCAAGGCGAAGCGGCAAGAGGCTTTCGTCGAGGACTGAGCAGTCCCAGCAGTTGCAAGGCCCGCCGATGCGTTGGCGAGTGCGGGTCCGCCAGCTCGTTGAGCACGTCCATGTGGTTGCGCTGCGGAACGCGTTCTGCAGCGATGACGACGCGCGGACCCCAAGCCTGCGAGATCAGCGCCGCCTGCCGCAGAAACTCCTCGCTCTCGTCGCCGCCGACCACCGTCACTTGCGATCCGCGCGGCGGCGGCATCGCGGCCGGGCTCAGGCGCTGCGCCGTTGCTGCGCTCAGGCATAGGAAGGGCGCGTGCCGCAGCGGTTCGAGCTCGTACAGCCCCGAGATGGCCAGCGCCGACTTCACCAGGTCCGCAGGCAGGTCGGGCGCCACGGCGCGCCAGTCGCAGGCCAGCAGCATCGTTGCCAGGTGTCCGCCCGCGGAGTGGCCGGCCACCACGATGCGCTCGGGATCGCCGCCGTGTTCCGCCGCATGCCGATAGACCCAGACCAGTGCCTGCACGAGCTGCAGCAGGATGTGCTCGATGCTGACTGCCGGGTGGTGCGGCTGCCCGCGGCAGTCGAGGACGAGCTCGCCGCCGCGCTGCTGCTCAAGGGCATCACCGCCGACTACCTGTTGCGCGACCTCGGGCGCGTGCAGCGCGGCACGCGGCTGCTGGTCCATGCGGCAGCCGGCGGCGTGGGCCTGCTGGTCTGCTCCTGGGCGCGCCGTCTCGGCGCAGTCGTGCTGGGCACCTTGTCGAGCGAGGAGAAGGCCCGCGTCGCGCGCGAACACGGCTGCGAGCACGTGATCGTGACCCGCGACTACCGTTTCGCCGATGCCGTGCAGCGCGCCTGCAGCGGCGCCGACGTGGTGATCGACGGCCTGGGCGACGCGGCCCGCGACGAGAACCTCGCCGCCCTCGCGCGCCGCGGCCACTGGATCAGCCTCGGCCAGGCCAGCGGACCGCTGGCGCCATTGCCGGCCGACGCGCTGCTCGCCAAGTCGCTGAGCTTTTCGCGGCCCGTGGTGTTCGACTACGTGGCGACGAACGAGCAGCTCGCGGAGCGCGCGCAACGGGTCTGGGACGCGCTCGCCGACGGCACGATCAAGGCGCCGCCGATCGAACGCTATTCACTGAACGCCGCGGCAGAGGCGCACGCGCGGCTCGAATCGCGCGCCACCATCGGCGCGCTGGTGTTGCTGCCATGAACAAGGAGAGAGCGAAATGATCGTCGGGATGAATCACTTCACCGTCACGGCCGAGGACGAGAAGAAGACCCTGGATTTCTACACGGGCCTGCTCGGGCTCACCATCGGCCATCGACCGGACCTCGGCTTTCCCGGCGCATGGCTCTACGGCGAGGGGCCGCAGGCGGTGCTGCACCTCTACTTCGAGCGGCCGGTGCCGGCGCAGCGCACCGGCGTCATCGACCACATGGCTTTCACGGCACGCGACCTGCGTGCCGTGAAAGCCCGCTTCGACCAGAGCGGCACGAAGTACGAGCTGCGGCAGCAGGCGGGTGCGGGCACCTGGCAGCTGTTCTGTCATGACCCCAACGGAGCGAAGGTCGAACTCGACTTCGACGCCTCCGAGAAGCCGTAGCGGCGGCCGCATTTTGGCAAGACTCGTCAATGCGACTAAAGTCGAGTCTTTCCAAATCTCGGAACCAAGGTCAATGACTCAAAGCTACAAGCAGATCCAAAAGCAAATCGAGACTCTCCAGCGCCAAGCCGAGAATTTGCGCAAGCAGGAGGTCGATGGAGTAGTTGCGCGCATCAAGGTGGCCATCGCCCACTACGGGCTCACTCCAGAGCAGTTGGGCTTCGGAGCGACTGCCGGCAGTGTGAAGGCGAAAGCAGGAAAGACTGCCCCCACTCGGTCAACGAAGTACAGCGACGGTCAAGGCAATTCCTGGTCGGGCATTGGGAAACGCCCGTACTGGCTGCGTGACGCTCTCAATGCCGGCAGGGCGCTTGAAGAGTTCGCCACCGCGGCTTCGTCGTCGGGCGCGTCGAGCGCAAAAAAGCTCAATAAGTCCAAGAAGCGGAAGTCCAAGGTTGTGTATCGAGATGAGGCTGGACACACATGGTCGGGAATGGGCCCGCGGCCGCGCTGGTTGAAAGAGGCGCTGGATGCGGGAAAGACACTCGAGGAGATGACTGCCTGAGACACGGCTGACGCGCCGCACCGGAAGTCTGCAATGCAGGTTCTGAGGAGTTTCAAATGGCAGTGTTCGTAGCGACCGACCCTGAGGGCTATGAAGCATATGTCGGTCGAGGAAGCCAACGCCTTGCACCGTCCGTTGTTCGATTCGCGGGTGTTTCGGCAAACGAGGCCGTCCTTGACGTGGGTTGCGGCACAGGCCATCTGACGCGTGCCATATCGCTCGCCGGGGCGCGCGCAACCGGCGTCGATCTGTCTCCCTCTTACGTTGAATTTGCACAGCGTGTGACCGCAAGGCAGGACGTGGTCTTCGAAGTCGGCGATGCCCTTAACCTTTCGTACCAGGATGGAGTTTTCGACCGCGCCCTATCCATGCTCGCGCTGGACGTGCTTCCGGACTCCGCCCAGGGCCTGCGCGAGATGAAGCGGGTCACGCGCAAGGGCGGCATGGTCACTGTGGTCGTCAACAATTTCCGCTGCGGCTGGACGCCATTCAGCCTGGTTTGGGACGCCGCTGCCGTCCTCGATGCAGACGGCGCTGCAATGCGCGACGAAATGGTCTCGAAGGCGCTCGGTTGGCCCGGAGGACTCGCGGACTTGTTCGAAGCTGCGAGCTTCACCGCCGTCGTGGAAGACCAACTTGCCGCCCTATTCGAGTACCAATCGTTTGATGACTACTGGTCTACGTTCCTCACCGGGCAAGGAAAGACGGGCAGCTACGTGACGCAGCTTGCAATGTCGAAACGCGACGAACTGAAGCATCATGTCCGAGCAGCGTATCTCTGCGGCTTGCCTGACGGACCACGCGCCCTGACAACGTCGTTTTGGGCTGTACGCGGAGTTGTCTAGGGCGCGTTGCAGCAAGAGCAATGTCTGTTTAGGGCCAGAAGCTCGCCGGCCGCGGCCGGCGACAGTCGGCCAACAGATGCTATGTGGACTACCCGAGTCATCCCCGTTTAGTTAGAGTCAAGGCGCAGGCGCCCCTAACTCGCAATCAGGACGCGAACAAGAATGACGAGGAACCCCACAGCAACGAGCGCGGTGACTGCCGCCGTCACGGGGTTGGGCGATCCGTCGTCCGCGTTTTGTCGTGTCGACGTGGCGTAGGCGTGCGGTGTTGACGCGGCCATGTCAAAAGCGGTGCTGAACGGGCTGTAGAGCGCGCCGCCATGGCTTGCCAAGCCAGACTCGTCGGCCTGGACTTCGACGCCGGCTGATTGTTCGATCCGATCGGCTTCAGTGGAGGAAGGCCGTCGAGCTTCGGCTGCGAACGGCGGCGCCGCAGCAGCTGCCGAGAGGGCTGCCAGGCCAAGACCTGCAAGCGCAAGGCGCGCTCCACGTTGTCCATGCACCACGACGATGTCCTTGGTGTTGGCCGAGATGGCCGTTACTACTTGCTGCCGGTTGCCTGGTGCGCTTGATAAGTGTCGAAGATCAGGACGCTGGCCCGATCACATCCGGGCACGGCGAAACCGCAATGGGGAAAGGGCCCCGAGCTTGCCCAGGGTCCCTTCCGACGCGGCCTCTTGCTTAGTTGGGGCAAGAGCCTGGGATGCTGAAGAAGTTTCTCGCGAAGGTGCCAGTTGGCACGATCGAGACACCGTTGGTCAAATCAGTGAGCAGCACGTCTGTGTATCTGACGCATGCGATGATGAGATCTTGACCGGATGGGCAGGCAAAGTTGCCCTCGTCCGGAGGGCCGGCTGTCAGGCTCCCCCTGACTCGGCCGTTCTTGGTGGCCGGGAATGTGTCGTCAGCCCGAACGGCTCCCGTGACGGTGGTCTTGTTGCTGGCGCTCGGATTCTTTCCCCCGTGGTTGATGCACGCGTACACCGCCGTGCCCTGAGCTGTAAGGCTTTCGAGCACTGTTGCATTCCCCACTCCGGCTTCATCAAAACTGACCACTAGGGCCCCATTCGAATTCACGGATGCGTCGGCACTGAAGAAGTGTGCCGCGGCGAGCGCCTGTCCGGCTCCAAACGTCAGCATTGCCGCTATCAGTAATGTCTTCTTCATATTAAGCCTCCAAGTAAGATTGAAAAATCATCTGTTCTTGGGTGCGTCTCGGTGGTGGCGATGAGGTCAACATCGCGGCGACCTGAGAACACTTGGCATGCTGAACTTAATAATAAAGTTTGACATTGGACAAACGAAATAGGCGCCGGCGGAACTTATCCCCCGTTGAAACACGCAACAGATTCCGGACGCAAATTCCTTGCATGCGCAAACTCATTGCCTGCGAGACGGGTATCGTTTCGGTGTACTGCGCTCTATGGGTTCAACAGGAAGTCTTGCAGCTCAATACCCGTTGGCGCCCGGAGCCGGAACGCGGTGCATGTTGGACCTCCTAGGGCCAGTTACACGCGTTGTAGCCAGTTACGGCCGTTGCGTTTTGTCGGTTGCGAATTGATACCTGCCATTTCGGAAAGCTACAAGTCGCAAAAGCGGTCGTTTACGTTGGCACGTTCGAAAACTCGATTTATGGACGCTGCCTCTTTGCAGCCGCACGGCGACCCTTCACTCTGATGCGTTGCTGCCAGTGACGGCGTACACCTCGACCGGCGCCGCCTTGCCCCGGAACGACGCCGCCCCGAGGGGCTCGACCGGAATGCGTCCACCGAGAGCCATGCAGGTTGCCGGATCGATCAGGATCGTCCGCTTCGCAAGCTTGGTGTGCGCCTCGAGTCGTGCGGCAAGGTTCACCGTGTCGCCGATGCAGGTGTAGGTCGCGCGCTGCTGCGTGCCGGTGTAGCCCGCCACCATTTCGCCGCTGGCGATTCCCACGCCGATGCGGATCGCAGGCTTGTCCGCAGCGATGCGCTCTGTGTTCAGCAGCTCGATCATCTCGACCATGTCGAGCGCCGCGCGCACCGCGGCCGCGCTGTGGTCGGGCAGCGGCAGCGGGGCGCCGAAGATGGCCATCAGCCCGTCGCCGATCATCTGGTTCACCACGCCGCCATGGCCGTTGATCGCGTCGAACATCAGCGTGTAGTACGTGTTCAGCAGTTCGATCGTCTCTTCGGGCGGCTGCGACTCGACCAGCGCGGTGAAGCTGCGAATGTCGGAGAACATCACCGCGCCTTGCACGCGTCGCCCGCCGAGCGCGAAGCCGGATTGCTGCAGGTCCTGCGCGACCTCGGAGGTGGCGAAGCGGCGCACCAGCTCCTTCTGCTGGTCGCGCAGGCGCTTCTTCTCGAGGCTGGCGCCGATGCGCGCCTTCAGCAGTACCGCATTGACCGGCTTGTGCAGGTAGTCCTCAGCGCCGAGCTCGATGCAGCGCACGATGGTGGCCACGCCCTCGAGCGACGAGGTCACGATCACGGGCAGGTCGCGCAGCTTCGGATCGGCGGTCAGTTGCTCCAGCACCTGGAAGCCGTCCATCTCGGGCATTTCCATGTCGAGCAGCAGCAGGTCGTAGGTGTCGCGCCGCAGCAGCTCCAGGGCGACACGTCCGTTCTCGGCGCTTTCGACGCGGTGGCCCTGCAGTTCGAGGCTGCGGGTCAGCAGCAGGCGGTTGACCTTGTTGTCGTCCGCCACGAGGAGGTGGGCCGGCGCGTGGCGCAAGTCAACCATGGATCAGCTCCGTCAGAGCCGCGGCGACCCGGGCGTACTCCAGCGCCAGCGCGTCGAGTGCATTCGATTGCTGCGCGGCCGCCAGGCCCCCGAGTTCCTGTTCGCGCGCCATCGCGCCCAGCGTATGCGCGCCGAAGGTGAGACTGTTCGACTTGAGCGAATGCGCAGCGCGGCGGAAGTCATCAGCATTGCCCGAGTCCATCGCGTCGCGAAGCTCCTTCAACATCGCCGGTGCCTCTTCGAGAAAGGTCTGCACCAGTTCCTTGACAAAGTCGGCTCCCGCGGTGTCTTGCAGTTCCGTAAAGGTCGCGAGGTCGATGGTCGCAGCGCTCATGTCATCGCTCCTTTCATCGGTCCTTTCGTGCGAGCACGCTGTTCAGCGCTTCGACCAGCCGATCGACGCGGATCGGCTTGGTCAGGTAGTCGTCCATGCCTGCGGCCATGCACATCTCACGGTCGCCCTGCATGGCGTTGGCCGTCATCGCCACGATGCGCGGCCGTTGCGGCGCCTCCAGCAGCTTGCAGATCTGCCGCGTCGCGTCCAGTCCGTCGAGTTCGGGCATCTGCACATCCATGAGCACCACATCGTAGGCCTGGCGCTGCACCGATTCCACCGCCTCGATGCCGTTGGAGGCGAGGTCGGCCCGGTAGCCCATCTGCTGCAGCAGGCGCATGGCGAGCTTCTGGTTCACCGCGTTGTCTTCGGCGAGCAGGATGCGCAGCGGGTGGCGTGCTGCCATCGTCGGGTCGATCTGCGGCTTGGCCGCATCGGCGGCTGCAGGTTTCGCAGGCGTGTCGTGCGCGAGCAGGCCCATCAACGTGTCGAACAGGTGCGACTGGCGGATCGGCTTGGCCAGGTACGCATTGAAGAACGATTCGGTGGCATGCGTCTCGTGCCGCCCCAGCGAGCTGAACAGCACGAGCGGCAGCACGGCGTGGCTCGCCCGGATGCGTCGCGCGAGGTCGATGCCGTCCATCTCGGGCATGTGCATGTCGAGGATCGCGAGATCGAAGCGCTCGCCCTGTTCGAGCCAGCGCAAGGCTTCGAGCGGCGATTCCGTGTCGCGCGAACTCATGCCCCACTTGCCGGTCTGCAGCGAGAGCACGCGCCGGTTCGTCGCGTTGTCGTCGACGATCAGCACGCGCTTTCCCTGCAGTCCCGCCTGCACGCCGACATGGTCGCGGCGCCGGCTCGGCGGCAGGTTCGCGGTCGGCGCCTCGATGGTGAAGAGGAAGGTCGAGCCTTTGCCCACACCCTCGCTTTCCACCCACATGCGTCCGCCCATCAGTTCGGCCAGCCGCATGCTGATCGCCAGGCCCAGGCCGGTGCCGCCGTACTTGCGCGTGGTGCTCGAGTCGGCCTGCGTGAACGACTGGAACAGCCGGCTCATGCCTTGCGGCGACAGGCCGATGCCGGTGTCGCGCACGGCGAAGGTCAGCGCGACCTTGCCGGCGGAGGCAGCCTCCGAACTCACCGTCAACACCACCTCGCCGGCCTCGGTGAACTTCACCGCATTGCTCAACAGGTTCAGCAGGATCTGCCGCAGCCGCGCGAGGTCGCCGCTCACGGCCGCGGGCACGTCACCCTCGAACACATAGGCAATGTCGAGCTGCTTCTCGGTCGCGCGCGTGCTGACGAGGTCGAGCGCCGCCTCCACGCAGTCGCGCAGGTCGAACGGGTGCGATTCGATGTCCATGCGCCCGGCCTCGATCTTCGAGTAGTCGAGGATGTCGTTGATGATGGTCAGCAACGCATCGCCCGAATCGCGGATGGTCGCGACGTAGTCCTGCTGCTCGGTGTCGAGCTTCGTGTCGAGCAGCAAGCCGCTCATGCCGATCACCGCGTTCATCGGCGTGCGAATCTCGTGGCTCATGGTCGCCAGGAACGAACTTTTCGCGTCGTTGGCGGCCTCGGCCGCGGCACGCGCCTCCTGCGTCTGATTGAACATTCGGGCGTTCTGTATGGCAATCACGGCCTGGTCGGCGAAGGTCTTGAGAAGCTCCACCTGGTGGCTGGAGAACGGCCCGGCCGCGCTGCGGGTCACGCTGATCATGCCGATGGGAACGCCCTCGTGCACCAGCGGGACGCCGGCCTGGCCGCGCCATCCCCTGCGGCGCGCCAGCGCTCGCAATGCATCCGAGACCTCCGCATTCGCCTCGATGTCTTCCATGACAAGCGGCTTGCCCGTCACCAGGGGCTGGTAGATATAGTCCGAGGCCACCGGGGCGGGAAAGTAGTTCTTCAGCGCCTGGTCGCCCTCCTCGCTGGTGGGCGTGTATGCGGCCAGATGGATCGAATCGTCGATGAGCCGCAGCAATGTCGCGGAGAACCCGCCAACCAACTGCCGCGCGCTTTGAACGATGGCGCTGAAGACAGGTTGCACGTCGGCGGGCGAACTTGCAATGACCTTCAGGATTTCCGCTGTCGCCGTCTGCCGTTCCAGCGCTTCCTGGGTCTCACGGAACAGGCGCGCGTTCTCGATCGCGATCACGGCCTGACTGGCGAAGGTCTGCAGCAGGGCGACAGACTTGGCGGGGAAGGTACCGGGCTGCTCACGCGCAACGCCGACCGTGCCGATGGGGCGGCCCTCGCGCAGCAGGGGCACCGACAGCACACTGCGAAAGCCCGCTTGCCTGGCCTGTTCATTCAGTTCGTAATCAGCGTCCGCGTGCACATCGGGAATCTGCACTGGCGCGCGTTCCATGATGGCGCGGGCGTTGCTGGAGCCGCGCCCGAGCTTCATCGGAAATGAGGCGCGCATGGACGCCTCCGCTTCCGGTGTCGTGCCGTGGTAGCCCACCATGTGCAGCAGTTGGCCGTCGAAACGCGTGGCCGTGCCGATGGTCGCGCCGCACAACGCCCTGGCGCGCTCCGCGATCGCTTCGAACACGGGCTGCGCATCGGTGGGCGAACTGCTCATCACGCGCAGGATCGCCGCCGTGGAGGTCTGCTGCTCCAGTGCCTCCTTGGTCTCATTGAACAGTCGCGCGTTCTGGATCGCGATCACGGCCTGGTCGGCGAAGGTCTTCAGCAGCCCGGCCTCCTGCTCGCTGAAGGGCACGGGCGGGTTGCGGGTCACGTACAGCATGCCGATGCCCCGCCCTTCCCACTGCATCGGCGCGAAGACCTGCGAGTAGTTGCCGGTCCCGAGCATCACCGCGGCGTTGCGCACGCTCTTGGGTGTGTCGGCCCCGTTCATCACGTCGGCGTAGCGCAGCACGCGGTTTTCGCGGATCGCCTGGTGGACCGGCTCCTCGCGCAGCGGGAGCGGAAAGATGCGCGCCACCGCCGGCGCCGACTCGCCGCGGTAGGCCGCGGAGCGCAACAGCTGCTGCTCCTCGTCGATGATCACGATGCCGAGCTCGGAGCTGCGGAACAGGCGAGCGCAGCTCTCCAGGATCTTGTCGAACACCGGCGCGGTGTCGGCCACCGAGCCGCTGATGACCTGCAGGACTTCGGCGCTTGCCGTCTGCCGCTCCAGTGCCTGCCTGGTTTCGTTGAACAGACGCACGTTCTCGATGGCGATCACCGCCTGGTCGGCGAAGGTCTGCACCAGGGCGATCTCCGCCGGCGCAAAAGGCCGTACCTGGTTGCGCAGCAGTGCGATCACGCCGATCGATTCGCCATCGCGAAGCATCGGCACGGCCAGCACCGTGCGAAAGCCGTTGCGCGCCTGGAGCTCGCGCACGTCCGGATATTCGGTGTCGAGCAGGGGAACGACGTCTTCGACATGCACGCAGCGGCGCTCCAGGAACGCACGGCCGCCGATCGAGCTGGTGCGCAGCGGCAGTTCCGCGCCCAGCGAGTAGTCGCCGTACGCCGGCCCGTAGCTCGTCATCGCGCGCAGGTGCTCTCCGACGGCCAGCCACACCCGGCTGCCGTCGGCCCGGCACAGCAGGCCGGCGCGCTCGGCCACCGTGTCGAGCACCGGCTGCACGTCGGTCGGCGAGCCGCTGATGACCTTCAGCACCTCGGACGTTGCGGTCTGGCGCTCCAGCGCCTCCCGGGTCTCATTGATCAGCCGCACGTTCTCGATCGCGATCACGGCCTGGTCGGCAAACATCTTGAGCAGGTCGAGCTGCCGTCGCGGCGTCTTGCCGGGTTCCAGCCACGCGGTGACGATCACGCCGATCGGCGCGCCATCCTTGAGCATCGGTGCAGCGATCATCCGGCGCCAGTTCCCGGTCTTCGCCATCGTGCGGTCGTAGTTCGGGTCCGACCCCGCATCCTCGTTGCTCAGGGCCCTTCGCTCGATGATGGCGCGACCGCTCATCAGGTGCGAATCGGGAGGCGCCGGGTACAGCGTGCGTGCCGCCTCCAGCGCCGGTGCAGCCCAGTTCCGGGTGGCTGCCAGATGAACCAGGCGCCCGTCGAAGCTCAAGATCGCGGAAGTCGGGCTGCCGAGCAGCCGCGTCGCGCAATCCAGGATCGCCTCGAACACGGGCGCCACATCGGTCGGCGATTCGCTGATGACGCGCAGCACCTCGCTGATCGCGGTCTGGTACTCGAGGGACTCTGTCAGCTCGGCGGTGCGTTCCTCGACCTTGTGCAGCGCCTCCTGGGTCTCGTTGAACAGCCGCGCGTTCCGGATTGCGATCACCGCCTGGTCGGCGAAGGTCTTGAGCAGAGCGCGCTCACTGGGCCTGAACGGACCCACCTCGCCGCGCTGCATGCTGAGGATGCCGATGCCGCGGCCCTCCCACATCAGCGGAGCGGCCAGGTTCGCGAAGCTTCTTCCCAGATGCTCGGCGTTGCGGCGCAACACCAGTGGCGCCCCGACGTCGTTCAGCACGTCGGCAAACTCCACCAGGTCTCCGGTGCGGAACGCGGGTTCGGCAGACGTATCGGCCAGCGGCATCGGGTAGTTCGACTGCATCAATGGCTCGAGCTCGGCAGCGCGTGCCTCGCCGATCGCGGCGCGGCCGGCCGCCGTCATCCGCCAACGCGTCAGCGCGAGCTGGCCCTGAGCGTCGACCATCAACAAGGCGAAGGAACCGGCGTCGAACAAACGGTCGCAGCACTCGAGGATCTTGTCGAACACGGGCCCGGTGTCGGCCACCGAGCTGCCGATGACCTGCAGCACCTCGGCGGTCGCGGTCTGGTGCGCCAGCGCCTCCTTTAATTCGCGGGCGCGGCGCTGCGTCTCGTCGAACAGGCGGGCGTTCTCCAGCGCCAGGCCCATGCTCGCCGCCACCGTTTCGAGCAGCCGGACCTCGTTGCTCCCGAAGGCGTATTCGCGCTCGTGGTTCTGCAGCACGATGGCGCCCAGAGCGCGATCGCTGCCGATGATGGGGACCGCGACGATCGAGTGCGCCCAATCGGTTCCCGGTGCCGGGCTCATGCCGATCCGGGTCTGTTCCTCGCGCGTGTTCGCCACGCCGGTCCGGCGTTCGCGGAGGATTCGTTCTGCCGCCTCGCCGGGCTTCAACGGCCGCGCCGGCGGGAGCGGCAACGGCACGTTGTGTTCGTAGCGATACAGCGCCTGGATCAGGTTGGTCTTGTCGTCCCACCACACGATGTTCAGGTCGCCGGTGGCAAACACTTCCCGCAGCTTGTCGCCCACCAGGTTGATGATGGCCTGAAACTCCAGCCTGGCGGCCACGCCTTGCTGGATGCTGTTGATGAGTGTGAGCTCCCCGGCGCGTTGCGCGAGCTCGGCCATGCGCTCAGCCACCTTGCGCTCCAGGCCCTCACGGAAGCGGATATTGGCCAGGGCCATGGAGGCCTGGCTCGCAAGCATGGCCAGCAGGTCGCGGTCCGCGCCATGGAAGCGACCGGCCGCGCCTTCGATGTCGGCGTAAAGGTAGCCGATCAGCTCGCGCCCCGCGATCAGCGGAGCGATGAGGCACGAGCGCTGGGCGGCGGGTTCGGCACCATCGGGCCCGTGCCGCAGGCTCACGGCGCGGGTGCGGCGGGTTTCGGCGAGCCAGGGTCCAATGGCGCTGAGCAGGCCGGCGGCGTCTTCGCCCTGCGGCAGCATCGAGGCGACGATGCGCGGGCCGTCGTCGCTGTCGAGCACCAGCAGCACGCGCTGCGCGCCGCTGAGTTCGATCGCCTCGTCGATCAGGAATTCGTGCAGCTCACTCTCGCGGTGCAGTTCATTCAGGCGCAGCCCGCTGTAGACCAGGCGCTCGAAGGGCTCGCGCCGGTGGGTGTCGGCGCGCAACGCGCGCATCAACAGTGGCCGGGACCGGGACCTTGCCATATGGCAATTGCCTCCTGCGATCAGGGGGTGATGCGCGAGTGGCGCACACGGCGTGGAGTCTAACGGCGAAGCGGCGAGCGGGTGTGAGGCCCTATGGCCGGTGCTTCAATTGCTTGAAACCCCAATGCCCACGCGGCCAGACCTTCAAGGCAAACGCACAGGAGTAAGCTGGCACAAAGGGGACAAGAACATGCTGGCGGCCGAATGCGCGTGGATCATCTTGCGTGCCGAGCACACTCGCATTCGTGAGCTGTTGGCGCTTGTCGACGGCACGCTGAAAACAGGGGATTGGACACGACCGGGGCCGCAGGCGGCGTCGCTCGTCGAACTCATCGAACGCCTTCAGGCATTCGACGAAACGACGCATCGCCCGAAGGGCGTCGTCCTGCTCGAGATACTGCGCGGCAGGTCGGCAGAGGCCGACCAACTGCTCGATGAGCTCGAACTGGAAAGCAAGCACTGTGACGGCCTGCTCTCACGGGCAAAGGCCATGTTGAAGCCTGCCGAATCGGGGGAAATGGGCAACGCCGGGACCGTCGAAGCCCTGTTGCAAGAGCACCGCCAGCTGATGCATGCCCATCTGGACCGAGAAGACACGCTGCTCCATTCCCAAACGGCGCTGTTGCTGACGGGCGAGGAGTGGGCTGCCGTGGTGTCGTCGATGTCCGCGGCCATGGAGGCCGCGAAAGAACGCGACCGTGGTCGCCCGCCCTCCTGAGGATCGCGCCGCCGCTATTGCGGCTGCAAGCCGATTTCCTTCGCCACCTTCTGCCAGCGTTCGGCTTCCGCGCGCATGAAGGCGCGCAACTCGCCGCTGCTGGACGCTTTCAGTTCCACGGCCAGGGCCGACAGCCGCTCCTTGACGGCCGGCTGAGCCAGGGCTGCCGCGGCCTCCTTGCGCAGGTGTTCGGTCACCTCGAGCGGCGTGGTGGCCGGCGCCACCATGGCCCACCACTGGTCGATCTCGACGCCCTTGATGCCGGCCTCCGACAGCGTGGGCACGCCCCGCAGCGCCGGCAGGTCCACACGCTGCGGGCTGGCCACGGCCAGCGCGCGGATCTTGCCGGCCGCGAGCAGGCTGGAGCCGCTTGCCAGCGTGGCGAGGTGGCCCGCCACCATGCCCGCCGCCACGTCGTTGAGCGCAGGCGCCGAACCTCGGTACGGCACCATGTTGAACCTGATCCGGCTGCGGGTCGCCAGCAGCTCCGCGGCCAGGTGGCTGACGGTGCCGGCGCCGCTGTGCGCGATGGCGGGCGGCGACGCAGCAGCGGCCGCAGCCGCCTTCATGAAGCTCCTGAAATCCTTGCTGTCGGCACCGGTGCCGCCGAAGAAAACCAACGGCGAGGTGCCGATCATCGTCATCGGCGTGAAGTCGCGCAGCAGGTCGTAGGGCAGGCGGGTCATCACCGCCGGCGCGATGGCATGCGGGAGTTCCACGATGGCGATCGTGTAGCCGTCCGGCGCGGCCCGGGCGGCGGCTTCGGTGCCGATCTGGCCCGCGGCGCCGGGCCGGTTGTCCACGACGACCGAGATGCCCATCGCGCTGCTCATGCCTTGCGCCATGGCGCGCGCGATGGCATCGGTGCTGCCGCCGGGAGCCCAAGGCACGATCAGCTTGATCGGCTTGTCGGGAAAGGCGGCCCAGGCCTTCGGCCCGGCGGCCATCAGCGCGGCTGCGCTCAGGAAGGTGCGGCGATGCATCGGCGACATGGGAAGCTCCTTGAAACTCAAACAGGATCGGGCCAGCTCGGATCGCACGAGGCGTCCGCGGTGAGCATCAGCAGCACGTGTTCGTCCGCCGCGATCGCGCTGCGTTCGCGCAATTGCGAAAGCGCAGCCAGGCCGCCCGCGGCGCAGAGCTCCGCGCTGACGCCCGCCTGCGCGAGCAGGCGCCGGGCCGCACGCGCCTGGTCGTCGCCCACGACCACGGCGGCGCCGCCGGTGGCGGCGACCGCCTGCCATTGAAGATACGTGACGGTAGCGCCGGCCGTGGAGAACTGCGCGGTGCGGCCGGGGTAGTCGGCATCCAGCGCGCCGCCTTCGAGCACGCGCGAGAGCCGCGCGAAAGGCTCGACCGCCCAGATGCGCGGCAGCTTCGCGATGCGGCCGGCGGCCAGCAGATCGCGAAAGCCGGCAAAGAGGCCCCACGCCAGATCGCCGCGCGCCGTCGGCACCAGCACATGGTCGGGCAGGCCGCCCTGCTCCAGGCATTCGTCGGCGATGGGCTTGTAGCCTTCGATGGCCAGCGGCGCGCTGCCGAGCGCCGGCAGGCTGTAGTTGGTGAGCGCGAAATAGCCCGCGAGCGGCGCACGCTCGCGCACGAAGGCCCAGCGGCCGGCGTTGTCGGCGAAGGCGAAACGCCTGGCGCCCGCGGCGTCGAGTGCGCGCGCGTAGGCGGCTGGCATGCCGTCGTAGGTCGCGACCTCGCAGGCCAGGCCCGCCGCCTGCGCGTAATGCGCGGCCGACACCGCGGCGTTGCCCGAGGAGGCGAGCACCAGCGTGTGAGCGCCGAAGTCCAGCGCCTGCGTGACGCCAATCGCGGTCATCCGGTCCTTGTGCGAGCCGGTCGGATTGCAGGACTCGTCCTTGAAGCTGAGGCGCGCGACGCCGAAGCGACGTGCGAGATCGGGCATCGCGTACAGCGGCGTGCCGCCCTCGCCCAGGCTGAAGCCCCGTGCATACGGCATGAGAGGCGCTGACGTCGCGTCGGCCCGGTAGCTCGCGCGCAGGCCGACATGCACGCCCTCCGCGCGGCAGGCTGGGCAGCCCTCGTGCGCAAGGCGGATCGGATACTCGGCGTCGCAGCGCAGGCATTGCAGGCCGCGCAGCAGCGGATTCCTGATCGGCCGGATCGGCTGGGCCAGGGCGCAAACCGGGTGGGTCATCTCTTTGGCTTCTGTCTTGTCGCTGAAATCGATGCCCGAATGCTAGGCGCAGATAAATAAAATAAAGTCGATCGATCTATTCATCCGATAACCAAACTTATCAATGCGATTCACCGAGATCGAGACCTTCCGGGCCCTGATGCGCAGCAGCACCACGCGCAAGGCGGCGGCTCAGCTGCATGTGACGCAGCCCGCCGTCAGCCAGTCGCTCAAGCGGCTCGAGGCGCAGGCGGGCATGGTGCTGTTCCAGCGCACCGGCGGGCGGCTGGTGCCGACACCGGAGGCCCGCGCGCTCTGGACCGAGGTGGAGCGCGTGTTCATCGGCATGGACGCCATCGAGCACCGGCTGCGCAGCCTGCGCGACTTCGGCGTCAACCAGCTGGAACTCAGCTGCTATCCGGCCTTCGGGCTCGGCTTCATGCCGCGCGCGCTGGCGCGGCTGAAGGCGCAACGCGGGGACGGCGCATGGCCGCAGGTGTCGCTGCAGGTGCTGAGCTCGAAGGACGTGCGCGACCGCGTGGCCATGGGCATTTCGGATTTCGGGCTCATGGCCGACGAGCTGTCGCTGGAGGGCATCGAGCATTCGACCTTTGCGCGCATGCCCGGCGTGATCGTGATGCGAGAGGGCCACGCGCTGGCTCGCTTCAAGACCGTCAAGCCCCAGCAGCTCGCGGAGCTTCCCTTCCTGGCCTTGAACCCCGAGGACCCGGCGCATCGCCGGCTCGAGACCGCCATGGCGCAGCAGGGCATCGCGCTGCGCGTGGCCGCGCAGACGCCTTATGCGGCCAGCGTCTGCGAGATGGCGCTGCGCGGCCTGGGCGTCGGCCTGGTCAATCCGATCACCGCACTCGACTACGCCGAGCGTGGGCTGGTCGTGCGCAAGCTGTCGATCGACGTCTCGTTCGCCTGCCTGCTGGCCCTGCCTGCGGGCAAGGTGCTGTCGGCCACGGCCAGGGAATTCCTGTCCGTCATGCGCCAGCAGCTCGCCGAGGATAGTCAGCGGCTGCAGCGCCATTTGCGCTGAACCGCCGCGTGAACCACACTGCCGGAAGCATCGACATGGTGACCGAACTTGCCCACTCCTGGTTGACCCGCAGCGCACCCGTGGCCGCTGCGCAGGCCGCCGGCCGCCCGCTGGTGGCGCTGGAGTCGACCATCATTGCCCACGGCATGCCCTATCCGGAGAACGTTCGCACGGCACGCGAAGTGGAGGCCTTGATCCGCAGCCTGGGCGCCGAGCCCGCGACCATCGCGCTGATCGGCGGGCGGATCCGCGTCGGCCTCGCGGACGACGAGCTCGAACTGCTGGCCCGCTCGGGCGATGCGTACAAGGTCAGCCGCCGCGACCTGCCGGCCGTGCTCGCGAGCGGCGAACTCGGCGCCACGACGGTGGCCGGCACGATGATCTGCGCGGCGCTGGCCGGCATCGAGGTCTTCGTCACCGGCGGCATCGGCGGCGTGCACCGCGGTGCGCCGGAGAGCTTCGACATCTCGGCCGACCTGCAGGAACTGGCGAAGACCTCGGTGGCCGTGGTGTGCGCCGGTGCGAAGTCGATCCTGGACATCGGGCTCACGCTGGAATACCTGGAAACGCACGGCGTGCCGGTGCTCAGTTGCGAGCAGGACAACTTCGCCGCGTTCTACACGCGCGACAGCGGCTTTCTCGCGGACTTCAGGCTGGACGACGCCGCGGCGCAGGCACGCTTCATCCGCACCAAGTGGGACCTGGGCCTCGCGGGCGGCGTGGTGTTGAGCACGCCGGTGCCGGAAGCGGCCGCGATGCCGTGCGAGGAGATCGACGCGCTGACCCGGCAGGCGCTCGCCGAGGCCAAGGCGCAAGGCATCACCGGCAAGGCGGTGACACCCTTCCTGCTGGCTCGCATCAAGGCGCTGACGGGCGGACGCAGCCTGGCGACCAACATCGCGCTCGTCAAACACAACGCCGAGGTGGGGGCCAGGCTGGCGCTGGCGTTGGCACGTGCGGGACGGGGAGCAGGCGCACAATGAGTGCCTCATGCGCCAGCTCCTCTTTCTTGCCATCCTGAGCACGCTCGCTCCCCTCTCCAGCGCGGAGGTGATCCGCTGTGCAGACGCGGCCGGCAACGTGAGCTATACCGACGGCACATGCCCGCCGGGCGCCAGGCCGGTGGGACGCGTGTCGGAACCCCCGCCTGCGCTGCGAGACGGAGCCGAACGTCAGCGTGAGGAGCGCGGCCCGATGGCAGCGGCCCCGAACCCGTCTCAGGCGCCGGCAGGCCCGGCCATCATCGACTCTCGCGGCGCCAGCAGCAACGAGCGGCCCGGCGATTCGCGCTGGAGCGAGCGCGGCAGCGATCCCGTGGCGATCGACGATGGATATCCCTACCCCGGCACCTATCGCCAGCCCATGCCGCGTCGCGACATGCGCCCGCGCATCCGCAACTGCGATGCGGCGGGCTGCCAGGACACGCAGGGCAACCATTACAACCGCTCCGGCCAGCTGGACCGCTACCAGACCCCCGATGGAAAGACCTGCCGGCCGGTGGGTACCACCACGATCTGCCGCTGAGCCGGCGACGCCTCAGGGCGCCACGTAGTCCGACACCACCTTCCACTTGCCGTCCACGATCTGCGACAGGCGCGACTGGTCGTTGCCCAGGCGCTTGGTGGCGGTGTAGCTGCTCTTGGGGCCGCCGAACATGTCGGGCTCGAAGGTCATGCTGTCCATCGCCTTGATGAAGCTGTCGGTCGTGAGGTTGGGGCCGGCTTTCTGCGCGGCCCTGATGAACTGGTCGATGATGGTGTAGCCGTAGACCGAGAACACGGTCGGGTCCTCGTTGAACTTGGTCTTGTACTTGTTGGCCCAGAAGCGGATCGGTTGCGACTGCTCGTCCGTGTAGGGATTTTGCGCGGTCATGGTCGCGTAGAGGCCGTCCATCGCCTTGCCGCCGAGCTTGTGGATCAGGTCGGTGTAGGCCGCGCTGGAGCCCAGGAAGGTCGGGTTGAAGCCGGTCTTGCGCGCCTCGCCGATGGTGCCGATGGTTTCGCGGATGATGGTGCCCATCACCACGAGATCGCAGTTGGCCGCCTTCATCTTCGCGACCTGCGAGGAGAAGTCGGTCGCGCCGCGCTTGAATGAAGTCTTCTCGGTCAGCTCCATGCCGGCGGTCTTGAGGCCGGCTTCGGCGCCGCGCTGCACTTCGAGCCCGAACTCGTCGTCCTGGTAGATGGTGCAGACCTTCTTGGCGCCCTTCTCCTTGATCATCTTGGGCAGCGCGTTGCGGATCTGGTCGTAGTAGGTGGCGGCGAACGAGTACTTGAGCCGGTGGAAGGGCTCGTACATTTCGCGCGCCGCTGTGATCGGCATGAAGTTGATCACGTTCTTGTCGAACTGCACCGGCATCGCCGCCATGTTCTGCGCGGTGCCGATGTGGCCGGCCATGATGAAGATCTTGTCCTGGTTGACCAGCTTCTGCGCCGCCAGCACCGCCTTCTTGGGGTCGTAGCCCGAGTCCTCGACGAAGAGCTTGAGCTTGCGGCCATGCACGTTGCCCTGCTCGTTGAGCTCGTCCACGCGCAGCTGCATGCCGTTGCGCGACTGTTTGCCGAAGCCCGCGATCGGGCCCGAGAGATCCTGGATGGTGCCGATGCGGATCTCGTCCTTGGTGACGCCCTGCGATTGCGCGCCGGCCAGGCCGGAGCCCAGCGCGAGACCGGCGACTGCGGCCAGGGGAAACAGTGTCTTGATCTTCATACAGGAATCTCCTTGGTTGACGAACTGAACGAGTCGGCTATCGGTACATGGCCTCGATGCGGGGGGAGTATTTGGTCTGCACCAGCTTCCGCTTGAGCTTCATCGTCGGCGTGAGCTCTTCGTCCTCGGCGCTGAGCTGCGTTTCGAGCAAAAAGAACTTCTTGATCTGCTCCACCCGCGCGAACTTGGCGTTGACGCGGTCGATCTCGCCCTGGATCAGGTCCTGCACTTCCTGTGCGCGCGTGAGGCTCTCGTAGTTGCTGAAAGGCACGTCGTGGTCCTGCGCGAATTTCTCGACGTTCTCCTGGTCGATCATGACGATCACCGTCAGATAGGGCCTGGCATCGCCGATCACCACGGCATCGGTGATGTAGGGGCTGAACTTGAGCTCGTTCTCCAGCTCGCTCGGCGTGATGTTCTTGCCGCCTGCCGTGATGATGATGTCCTTCATGCGGTCGGTAATGCGGAAATACCCGTCCTCGTCGACGGTGCCGACGTCGCCGGTGTGCAGCCAGCCGTCGGCGTCGATGGTCTCCGCCGTCTTCTCGGGCAGGTTGAGGTAGCCCATGAAGACGTTGGTGCCGCGCACCAGGATCTCGCCGGTGGCCGGATCGAGCCGTACCTCGTTGTAGCCCGCGGCCGGGCCGATGGAACCCGGCTTGATGCGCGCGGCCGGCACGCCGGTGGAAGCGCCACAGGACTCGGTCATGCCCCAGACCTCGAGCATCGGCACACCGAGCGCCAGGTACCACTTGACCAGCTCGGGCGAGATCGGCGCCGCGCCGGTGACCAGGAAGCGCGCGCGGTGGATGCCGATCAGCTTGCGCGCGTTGTCGAGCGCGAGCCAGCGCGCGAGGCGGAACTTGAAGCGCAGCAGGCCGCCCACCGGCTGCCCCGCGAGCACGCGCTCGGCGATGGCGCCGCCCACGCCGATGCTCCAGCGGTAGGCCGCCTGCTGCAGGCTGCTCGCTTCCTTCAGCGCGATCATCACGCCCGAATAGAACTTCTCCCACACGCGCGGCACGGCGGTGAACACGGTGGGCGCAATCTCGCGCACGTTCTCCGGCACGGTCTCCGGGTTCTCGACGAAGTTGAGGATGGCGCCGGTGTACATCGCGAAGTACTCGCCACCCATGCGCTCGGCGATGTGGCACAGCGGCAGGAAGCACATGCGCTCGTCGTGCTCGTCCTGCGCAACCAGCATGTTGTAGCCGCGCATGGTGTGGACCAGCCCGCGATGGCTGTGCATCGCGCCCTTGGGCTTGCCGGTGGTGCCCGAGGTGTAGACCAGGATCGCCAGGTCTTCGGGGCGGCAGGCGGCGATGCGCTGTTCGAGTTCCTGCGGGTGGCTCTGGAGATAGTCGCGGCCCAGGGCGCGCAGCGCATCGAGGCTCATCACGCCCGGATCATGAAGCTCGCGCAAGCCTTCCATGTCGAACACGATCACGCGGCGCAGGAGCGGCAGCCCGGCGCGCACTTCGAGCGCCTTGTCCAGCTGCTCGTCGTCCTCGACGAAGAGCACGGTGGTGCGCGAGTCCTCGCACAGGTACTTCACCTGCGAGGCCGCGTCGGTCGGATAGATGCCGTTGGCCACGCCGGCGCAGCTGAGCACCGCCAGGTCGCACAGCACCCATTCGACGACGGTGTTGGCCAGGATCGATGCGCACTCGCCGGGCGCGAAGCCGATCGCCATCAGCCCGCCGGCGATCTCGCGCACCGCCTCGGCGGTCTGCCGCCAGCTCCAGCTGCGCCAGATGCCGAACTCCTTCTGCCGCATCCAGACCTGGTCGCCACGCGCGCGCTCGGCGTTCCAGAAGACCGCGGGAACGGTGTCGCCCTGCACCACGATCTCCTGCCGCGGCTGGATGTGAGAGAGGTCCCAGAGTCCTTGCTGCTGCTGATGCTGCTTGGCCATGGTCTTATCTCCAGGTCTTCTTCTTTTTCCAGCGCCGCTCGCCGCGCACGCCCTCGTCCTTCAGGCCGAGGTAGAACTCCTTGATGTCCTCCTTTTCGCGCAGGCGCTCGCAGGTGTCTTCCATCACGATGCGGCCGTTCTCCAGCACGTAGCCGTAGTCGGAGGCGTTGAGCGCCATGTTGGCGTTCTGCTCCACCAGCAGGATGGTGGTGCCGCGCTCGCGGTTGATGCGCACCACGATCTCGAAGATCTCGCGCGTGAGCTTGGGCGAAAGGCCGAGGCTGGGCTCGTCGAGCAGGATGAGCTTGGGCGCCGCCATGATGGCGCGCGAGATCGCGAGCATCTGCTGCTGGCCGCCGGAGAGCAGGCCGGCGTCCTGCGTGGCGCGCTCGCGCAGGATCGGGAAATAGCCATAGACGGTTTCGATGTCGCGCGCGACGCCGTCGCGGTCGGTGCGGGTGTAGGCGCCCATCAGCAGGTTGTCTTTCACCGACAGCAGCGGGAACACTTCACGGCCTTCGGGGACGTGCGAGAGGCCTTGCTGGACGATATGGGCAGGATCCTTGGCGGTGATGTTCTGACCTTGGAATTCGATGCTGCCTTTTCTCGGATCGATGATTCCGGAGATCGTTTTGAGGATGGTGGTCTTGCCGGCGCCGTTGGAGCCCAGCACGGTGGCGATCTCGCCCTGGCGCACCTTGAGGCTGACGCCGCGGATGGCCTTGATGGGGCCGTAGGCGCTTTCGACGTTGAGGAGCGCAAGGACGATGTCGCTCATGCCGTCCTCCTCAATCCGCTCACATCCCCCACAGTCCCCAGATAAGCCTCGATAACCTTCACATCCGACTGCACCTCGCGCGGCGTCCCCGAGGCCAGCGCCTCGCCCATGTTCATCGCCAGCACGCGGTCCGACACCTTCGACACCAGCGACATGTCGTGCTCCACCATCAGCACCGAGATGCCGAGCTCCTGCTGGATGTCCTGGATCCAGAAGGCCATGTCCGCCGTCTCCTCGACATTGAGCCCGGAAGACGGTTCGTCGAGCAGCAGCAGCTTGGGCTCGGTGCACAGCGCGCGGGCGAGTTCCACCACCTTGCGCACGCCGTAAGGCAGCCCCGCCACCATCGAATCGCGGTGATGCTGCAGGTCCAGCAGGTCGATCACCCGCTCGGCCTTTTCGCGCGCCTCGATCTCGGCGCGGCGCGTGGCGGGCGTGAAGAAGACTTCGCTCCAGAAGCCGGTCTGGCGATGCGTGTGGCGGCCGATCAGGAGGTTGTGCAGCACGGTCGCGTGCTCGAACAGCTCGATGTTCTGGAAGGTGCGCGCGATGCCGAGTGCGGCAATGGCATGCGGCGCCTGCTGCGTGAGCGAGAGCGCCGCGCCCTCGCCGTGCCAGACGATCTCGCCCGTGGTCGGCGTGTAGATGCGGCTGATCAGGTTGAAGACCGTGGTCTTGCCGGCGCCGTTGGGCCCGATCAGCGTGAACACCTCGCCGCGCCGCACGTCGAAGCTCACCTTGTTCACGGCCAGCACGCCGCCGAAGCGCACGCTCAGGTCCCGGGCTGCAAGGAGTACATCGCCACTCATCTCAGGCGATCCGACTTGGTGAAGGACTTCTGCCGCCTGAACAAGCCCCGGCGGTAGAAAGGAAAGAGCTGCAGGTAGGTGCGGATCTTGAGCCAGCGCCCGTACAGGCCCAGCGGCTCGAACAGCACGAAGCCGATCAGCACCAGCCCGTAGACCAGCCCCTGCAGTCCGGGCGCCTGGCCGATCACCGGCGGCAGCCAGTCCTTGCCGAGCGCGATCAGCTGCGGCATCGCGATCAGGAAGATCGCGCCGAGAAAAGCGCCGTGCACCGAACCGAGCCCGCCGATCACCACCATCAGCAGCAGGTCGATCGATTGCAGGATGTTGAACTGGTCCGGCGAGATGAAGCTGAGCTTGTGCGCATAGAGCGCCCCGCCGAGCCCCGCCAATGCGGCCGAGATCGCGAAGGACATGGTCTTGTAGCGCGCCAGATGGATGCCCATGCTCTGCGCCGAGATCTCCGAATCGCGGATGGCGACGAAGGCGCGGCCGGTCGGCGAGCGCAGCAGGTTCAGGATGGCCAGCGTGCAGACCACCGCGATCACCAGGCACACGATGTAGAAGCCTTCGCTCGAACTGATGTCCAGCCCGAAGAGCTTGGGCGACTTCACGTGCAGTCCCGAGTTGCCGCCGGTGACGCTCTCCCAGCGCGCGAACACCTCCTCGACGATGAAGCCGAAGGCCAGGGTCGCGATGCCGAGGTAGATGCCCTTGACGCGCAGGGCCGGCAGCGCGACCATCACGCCGACCGCGGCCGAGAGCGCAGCGGCCGCCACCATCGCGATCGGAAAGGGCACCCCCATGTTCGCGAGCACGGCCTGCGTGTAGGCGCCAGTGCCCAGGAAGGCCGCATGCCCGATCGAGAACTGCCCGGTGAAGCCGGCCAGGAGCATCAGGCCGAGGCCCACGATGCCGTAGATCAGCACGAAGGTCAGCTGCGCGAGCCAGTACTCGGGCAGCAGCCATGGCGCCGCGATCAGCGCCGCACCGAGCAGGCTGTACCAGAACACGTGGCCGCCGTGCTTGGCCAGGCCGATGTCCTGCGCGTAGGAGGTCTTGAAGATGAAGCGCATTCAGACTTTCTTGCGCAGCTTCTCGCCGAACAGGCCGTTGGGCTTCACCATCAACATCACGAGCACCACGATGTAGGGCGCCGTGTCCTTGAACCCGTCGGGCAGATAGAAGCCGGCGAAGGATTCGACGATGCCGATCACCAGCCCGCCGACGATCGCCCCCGGCAGGCTGCCGAAGCCGCCCACCACCGCCGCCGGAAAGGCCTTGAGGCCGATGAAGCCCATGTTGGCGTGCACGAAGGTGATCGGCGCGAGCAGCATGCCGGCGATGGCGGCCACCGCGGCCGCGAGCCCCCACACCAGCCCGTTGAGCCGCTTGACCGGAATGCCCATGTAGTAGGCCGCCAGCTGGTTCTGCGACGAGGCCTGCATCGCGATGCCGAGCTTGCTGTAGCGGAACATCGCGAACAGCAGGCCGCACAGCACCGCGGTGGAAAGGATGATGGCCATCTGCTCCACGTTGACCACCAGCTCGCCCAGCTTCCAGATCTGGTCCTTGTAGGGCACAGGCAGCGTGTGCGTCTCGGTGCCGATGGCGGGAATCATGGTGATCAGCCCGCGCGCCACGTAGCCGATGCCGATGGTCAGCATCACGATCGAGAACTGCGGCTGCCCGAGGATCGGCCGGATCACGACCAGCTCGAGCAGCACGCCGAAGGCGGCCATCGCCGCCACGGCCAGCAGCGCCGCCAACCAGAAGGGAAGGCCGAACAAGGACATGCCGGCGAAGGCACAGAAGGCGCCCAGCATCATGAGCTCGCCCTGGGCGAAGCTCACGGTTTCGGTGGCCTTGTAGATCAGCACGAACCCCAGCGCGATCAGGCCGTAGATGCAGCCTTGCGCAATGCCTGAGAGTAGGAGCTGGAGGACTTGCAATCAGGCCTCTTTCATTGATACACGGCGAGTCGTCGCGAGCCGGCGAGGATGTCGCTGGGACGCAGGCCGTAGACCTGGCGGATCGAGTGACTGAAATGGGTCGAATCGGGATAGCCGGTGTCGAGCGCGATGTCGGTCAGCGTGGCGGACTCCCGCACATGGCGCAGCAGGCTGCGGGCCCGCTTCCAGGCGCGGAAGGCACGGAAAGGCACGCCGATCTCCTGCTTGAACAGATGCAGGAAGCGCGAGAAGGAGAGCTGCACCGAGGCCGCGCATTCCTCGGCCGAGGCCGGCAGCGCCGGGTCGGCGACGATGCGCTCGACCACCTGGCGAATGCGCGCGTCGATCGGCCGCACGACGAGCGGCTGGCCGAAGAACAGCGTGTCGAAGTCAAGGGCGTCGAAGCCGTCGCGGCCGGCGGCGGCAAGCAGTTGCGCGTGGGCCGCGCGAACGCGCTGGACGAAGTCCGGCGCCTCGACCGCGCCGCAGTGCTGCAGAAAGTTGGGCAGCTGCGCTGGATCGACCGACTCCGATTCGATCAGCAGGTTGAGGATCAGCGGCTCTTCGCTCACGACCTGGTGCGGCACCTGCGGCGGCACCACCAGCAGCTCGCCGCTTTGCCAGGCGCCGCCGCCGATGCGGATGCGCATCGGCTGTCCCGTGGGCGACACGTAGACGCCATGGCCTCCCAGGCTGCGCTCGGCCGCCGCGCCCAGCAGGCCGGCGTAGAAAACGCGCTCGCGGGTCAGCCACATGAGGCGCTCGCCCCTGCTGCCGTTGCCGCTGCGGTCGGTGTCCGTCCTGGTGCCCAAGATGAATGTCTCCTGCGCTCGCGTCGCGCTCGCAGGATCGTAGCGGCGCCGCAGCGGCGCGGCGATGTCGAGGTGCGGGGACTTTCCCTACATGCGCCCTGACTTCGACAAGCTCAGTCCGAACGGTTCCTGGTCATGCCGCCAGCGCCCGCCGCAGTTCGCCGGCGCACAGCGCCACCGCCGCGTTCGCCTCGTCGAGCAGCCGGCCCATGGTGATGAAGCCATGGATCTGGCGCTCGAAGCAGACGTAGACCGCGCGGTTGCCGGCCGCAGTCAGCGCCCGCGCGTAGTCCAGCCCCTCGTCGCGCAGCGGGTCGTAGCCGGCGGTGAGCACCAGCGCCGGCGGCAGGCGCGACAGGTCGGTGTGCAAGAGCGGCGAGGCGCGCCAGTCGAGGTCGTGCTGCGGGTCGGTGATGTAGTGGTCGTGGAAATACTTGATCGTGTCGCTGGTCAGCACATAGCCCTGACCGTTGCTGGTGTGCGAAGGGTGCACGCAGCGCATGTCGGTTGCCGGGTAGATCAGCAACTGGAAGGCGATGGGCAGATCGCCCGCATCGCGCGCCGCGATCGCCACCACCGCCGCGAGGTTGCCCCCGGCGCTGTCGCCGCCGACCGCGAGGCGATTCGCGTCCACGCCGAGCGAATCCGCTTCCTTGCGCACCCAGTAGGTGGCGGCGAGCACGTCGTCCACCGCGGCCGGGAAGCGATGCTCCGGGCCCATGCGGTAGTCGACTGCGATCACCGCGCAGCCCGAGAGGTTGGCAAGCTCGCGGCACAGCGTGTCGTGGGTGTCGAGGTCGCCGATGGTCCAGCCGCCGCCGTGGTAGTAGACCAGCACCGGCACCGAGGCGCCGGCCGTGCTGCCCAGTGGACGGTAGAGCCGCAATGGGATCGCGCCGTGCGGGCCGGGCGCGCTGAGCTCGCGCACCTCCTCCACTTCGCCGGGCTCCGGCTGCGTGACCGCGCGCCGTTCGCGGTAGAACTTGCGCGCATCGGTCGGCGTCAGCGTGTGGGTCGGCGGCACGCCGCGCTGCACCAGCAGGTCGATGAAGGCTTGGGCTTGGGGATGCAGCATGGCGGACTCCTGGAAGGGCCGGAACTCAGGCCTTGCGCGGCTTGACGCGCGAAGCGGCTTCCTTCGCGTTGCGGCGCGCCGTCTCCACATCCGCCGCATGCGCCAGCGCCACGCCCATGCGCCGCTTGACGAAACTTTCGGGCTTGCCGAACAGGCGCACCTCGCTGCCCGGCACCTGCAGCGCGTGGGCCACGCCTTCGAAGGCAATGCCGGTCGCGTCCACGCCGCCATAGATCACCGCGCTGGCGCCCGGGCTCTTGAGCGCGGTGTCCACCGGCAGGCCCAGGATGGCGCGCGCATGCAGCTCGAACTCGTTCTGCCACTGGGTCGCCATGGTCACCATGCCGGTGTCGTGCGGCCGCGGGCTGACTTCGCTGAACCAGACCTCCTCGCCCTTCACGAACAGCTCGACGCCGAAGAGCCCCTGGCCGCCGAGGTCGGCCGTCACCGCCTGCGCGATCTGCTGCGCTTTTTGCAGCGCAGCCGGCGCCATCGGATGCGGCTGCCAGCTCTCGACGTAGTCGCCGCTCACCTGCACGTGGCCGATGGGTTCGCAGAACTGCGTCTGGACCCGGCCTGCCGCGTCGAGCGCGCGCACGGTCAGGAGCGTGATCTCGTAGTCGAAATCGATGAAACCCTCGACGATCACGCGGCCGTGGCTCACGCGGCCGCCGGCCATCGCGTAGTCCCAGGCCTTCTGCACGTCGGCCGGGCCGTCGATCTTGCTCTGGCCCTTGCCCGAGCTGCTCATCACCGGCTTGACGATGCACGGATAACCGATGCCGGCGTCGATCGCCGCCTGCAACTCGGCCAGCGAATCGCAGAACTTGTAGGGGCTGGTCGGCACACCCAGCGTTTCGGCGGCGAGGCGGCGGATGCCCTCGCGGTCCATCGTGAGGCGCGCCGCGCGCGCGGTCGGGATCACGCGCACCGTGCCCGCGTCTTCCAGCTGCTGCAGCATGGGCGTGGCGATGGCCTCGATCTCGGGCACCACGAGCTGCGGCTTCTCGGCTTCGATCAGCGCCTTCAGCTGATCGGGGTCGCTCATCGTGATGGTGCGCGCATGGTGCGCCACCTGCTGGCCGGGCGCGTTCTCATAGCGGTCGACGGCGATGGTCTCCACGCCGAGGCGCTGGAGCGCGATCAGCACCTCCTTGCCGAGTTCGCCTGAGCCGAGCAGCATCACGCGGGTTGCAGAGGGGGAAAGAGGGGTTCCAAGGGTCGTCATGGTGACGACTTTAAATCACGGGCTGACCCACAATGGCGGATTTTCAAGGAGCATTCGAAATGGCGATTCAGACGGTCGGGATCATCGGCGCGGGGACGATGGGCAACGGTATCGCGCAAGCCTGCGCGGTCGCAGGCGTGAAGGTGGTGATGGTCGACATCGCGCAAGCCGCGGTCGACAAGGGTCTCGCCACCGTGGCCGGCAGCCTGGACCGCCTGATCAAGAAAGACAAGCTCACGGCCGCCCAGAAGGATGCGGCGCTGGCGCTGATCAAGGGCTCGACGAACTACGAGGACCTGAAGGCCGCGGAGCTGGTGATCGAGGCCGCGACCGAGAACCACGAACTCAAGCTCAAGATCCTGAAGCAGATCGACGCCATGCTGGCGCCGGAGGCCATCATCGCCTCCAACACCTCGTCGATCTCGATCACCCAGCTGGCAGCGGCGACCTCGCGGCCCGACCGCTTCATCGGCATGCACTTCTTCAACCCGGTGCCGATGATGGCGCTGGTGGAGATCATCCGCGGCTACCTCACCAGCGACGCCACGCACGATGCGGTGAAGGCGCTGGCCGAGCGGCTGGGCAAGTCGCCGATCACCGTGAAGAACGCGCCGGGCTTCGTGGTCAACCGCATCCTGGTGCCGATGATCAACGAGGCCTTCTTCGTGCTGGCCGAAGGCATTGCGAGCGCGGAAGACATCGACGCCGGCATGAAGCTCGGCTGCAACCAGCCCATCGGTCCGCTGGCGCTGGCCGACATGATCGGGCTCGACGTCTGCCTGGCGGTGATGGAGGTGTACCTCGAGCAGTTCGGCGATTCGAAGTACCGGCCCTGCCCGCTCTTGAAGGAGATGGTCGCGGCAGGCCAGCTCGGCCGCAAGACGGGTCGCGGCGTCTACACCTACTGAGCCCGCCATGACCGCCATCCCCACCACGCCCCCGCCCGAAGGCTGCATCGACACACAGGTGCTCGACCACGTGCTCTTGATCGGCATCAACCGCCCCGCCAAGCGCAACGGCTGGACGCCGCGCATGTTCCGCGAGCTGGCCGAGGCCTATACGCGGCTCGACGACGACCCGGCCCTGCGCGTGGGCGTGCTGCATGCCTTCGGCGATCACTTCACGGCCGGGCTCGACCTGCCGGCCGTGGCCGAGTACATGAAGCGCGGCGAGAAGGCGATTCCCGAGGGCCTGGTGGAGCCGCACGACTTCGGCCTGCCCGGCTACCGCCGCCGCGAGAAGCCGATGGTGGTCGCGGTCAAGGGCATCTGCTTCACGGTCGGCATCGAGCTGATGCTGGGCGCCGACATCGTGGTGGCGGCCGACAACTGCCGCTTCTCGCAGATGGAGGTGCAGCGCGGCATCATGGCCACCGGCGGCGCCACGCTGCGCATGGCCGAGCGCGCCGGCCTGGGCAATGCGATGCTGCATCTGCTCACGGCCGACGAGTTCGACAGCGCCGAGGCTTATCGCCTGCATTTCGTGCAGAAGGTGGTACCGGCCGGGCAGGAGCTGGACGAGGCGCTGCGCATCGCCCAACGCATCGCGGCCCAGGCGCCGCTCGCGGTGGTCGCGACCCGGCTCAACGTGATGAAGGCGATCGAACAGGGGCCGCTCGCGGCGGTGGCGGATTTCATTCCGGTCCAGCAACGGCTCGCCAACAGCGAGGACGCGGCCGAGGGCGTGCGCTCCTTCGTCGAGCGGCGGCCGGCGCGTTTCAGCGGGCGCTGAGCACGGCGGCGCAGGATGCCGCCTTTTCCGGCAACATGCGCTTACCATTTAGATTGCACACAATTCAATTGACAGCTACAATTCTGCCCATGCCTTCCACGCCCTCCGCCGACGACATGCTGCGGCTCGACAACCAGCTCTGCTTTGCGGTCTATTCCGCCTCGTTGGCGATGACCAAGCTGTACAAGCCACTGCTCGACAAGCTCAAGCTCACCTATCCCCAGTATCTTGTGATGCTGGTGTTGTGGGAGCGTGACGGTCTCATGGTGTCGGAGCTGGGCGAGCGGCTCTCGCTCGATTCGGGCACGCTGACGCCGCTCCTGAAGCGCCTCGAAGCCAACGGCCTGGTGGCGCGCATCCGCGACGTGGCCGACGAGCGGCGCGTGCACGTCAGTCTCACGGCCGCCGGCCGCAAGCTCAAGGCGCGTGCGGCGAGCGTTCCGGCCTGCCTGATGGCCGCCTCCCAGTGCTCGGTCGAGGAGCTGGTGGCGCTCACGCAGCAGATCCAGCAACTGAGGGATCGCGTCAAGGCCGCCGCATAGGTTTTCCCCCGCTTCGGCCCACCGAAGCATTTTTTCTCCCCCAACCAACCTGAAGGAATCACCATGGCCACGAAGCTCGACAAAGTCCTGTACACCGCCCAGTCCCACACCACCGGCGGCCGCGACGGCGGCGCCGGCAAGTCCAGCGATGACGCGCTCGACGTCAAACTGAATCCGCCCGGCTCCGGCAAGCCCGGCACCAACCCCGAGCAGTTGTTCGCGGTCGGCTACTCGGCCTGCTTTATCGGCGCGATGAAGGCCGTGGCGCCCAAGATCAACGTCAAGGTGCCGGAAGACGTGGCGGTGGACGCCAGCGTTTCGCTCGGCCCGATCAACGAGGGCAAGGCCTACGGCATCGCGGTCAAGCTGGCGATCACGCTGCCGGGCCTCGACGACGCGCAGAAGAAGCTCCTGGTCGACACCGCCCACCAGGTGTGCCCGTACTCGAACGCCACGCGCGGCAACATCGACGTCGAACTCTCGATCGTCTGATCGCTCCCGTCGGAACTGCGGCCGGCGTCACGCAGGTGACGCCGGCCGCAGCTTTAGACATGACAGGCGTCATGCGCCTGCGCTAAGGTGGTTTCCATGAACACCACCACCCTCCTGATCCGCAAGGACGATCTCTCTGCCACTCGCGTGCGCGCCGACGACGACGCGCCCCTGGCCGACGGCCAGGTCCGGGTGCGCATCGACAGCTTCGCCCTCACCTCCAACAACATCACCTACGCCGCCTTCGGCGAGTCGATGAACTACTGGCAGTTCTTCCCGACCGGTGAAGAGGGCTGGGGCTCGATCCCGGTCTGGGGTTTCGGCTCGGTGGTGCAGTCGCTGCACCCGGGTGTCGCGGTGGGCGAGCGGCTCTACGGCTATGTGCCGATGGCATCAAGCGTGGTGCTGACCCCCGAGCGACTGTCTGCCGCCCGCTTCACCGACGGCGCGCCGCACCGCGCGGCGCTGCCGGCCGTCTACAACCAGTACTTCCGCGCCGCGAGCGATCCGCTCTACAGCGCCGACACGGAAGACCTGCAGGCCCTGCTGCGGCCGCTGTTCATCACCTCCTGGCTGATCGACGACTTCTTCGAGGACAACGATTTCTTCGGCGCCAGGCCGGGCATCGCCCTGCTTTCGAGCGCGTCGAGCAAGACGGCCTACGGCACCGCCTTCCATATGCATCAGCGCCCCGGCATCGAGGTGATCGGCCTCACCTCCTCTGCCAACAAGGCTTTCTGCGAAAGCCTGGGCTGCTACCACCGCGTGCTGGCCTACGAGGAGCTCGACCAGGTCGCGGCCGACGCGCCCTGCGTCTACGTGGACTTCGCGGGCAACGGCGAACTGCGGCGCGCCATCCACACGCGCTTTACCCAGTTGAAGTACAGCTGCTCGATCGGCGGCACGCACGTCGAGCAGCTGGCCGCGAGCGGCAGCGGCAAGGACCTGTCCGGCGTGCGCGCGACGCTGTTCTTCGCGCCGGCCCAGATCAAGAAGCGCACCGGGGAATGGGGCGGCGACGAATTCGGACGGCGGATGGTCGAGGCCTGGCGCAATTTCATCGCGCAGGTGACCCGGCCCGCCACGCCGTGGCTCGTCGTCCAGCACCACGAGGGGCCCGAAGCGGTGCAGGCCGCTTACGCGCAGGTGCTGTCGGGCCGCGGCGATCCGCGCACCGGGCACATCTTGTCGCTTTCCAGGGCTTCGAGCTAGCGACAATGGGCGGATGACCTCATCCGCCGAGAAAGCCAGCGCCCATCCCTACGAAAGCCTCACGCCCGACGTGGTGCTGGACGCGCTCGCCGGGCTCGACCTGCATGGCGACGGCCGGCTCATGGCGCTGAACTCCTACGAGAACCGCGTCTACCAGGTGTACCTGGAGGACCGCAGCGCGGTGGTGGTCAAGTTCTACCGGCCCGGCCGCTGGAGCGATGAACAGATCGCCGAAGAGCACGCCTTCTCCACCGAGCTCACGGCCGCCGAGGTGCCGGCCGTCGCGCCGCTCGAGTTGCAGGGCGCCACGCTGCACCACCACGGCGGCTTCGCCTTCAGCGTCAGCCCCTACCGCGGCGGGCGCGGGCCCGAGCTCGACGACTTCGAGGTGCTCGAATGGGTGGGCCGCTTCCTGGCGCGCATCCACACGGTCGGCGCCGCGCGGCCCTTCGAAGTGCGGCCGGCGCTGGACCTGCAGAGCTTCGGCATCGCCTCGCGCGACTGGCTGCTGGGCCACGAGATGATCCCGCTCGACGTGCAGCGCGACTGGGAGAAGGCCTGCAACACCGCCTTCGAGATGATCGAGGGCACCGCGCTGGGAACGGCCGCCGATACCGACCTGAAGAAGCTCCGCCTGCATGGCGACGTGCACCCCGGCAACATCCTCTGGACCCCGACCGACCGTCCCGACGGCGGCCCGCACTTCGTCGACCTCGACGACGCGCGCACCGGCTTCGCGGTGCAGGACTTGTGGATGCTGCTGTCGGGCGAGCGCCCGCAGCGCACCGCGCAGCTGAGCGGCCTGCTCGAGGGCTACGAGCAGTTCCGCGAATTCGACCGCCGCGAGCTGGCGCTGATCGAGCCGCTGCGCACGCTGCGCCAGATCCACTACAGCGCCTGGCTCGCACGGCGCTGGCGCGACCCGATCTTCCCGATCAACTTCCCCTGGTTCGGCTCGAGCGACTACTGGAAGGAGCAGATCCAGATGCTGCAGGACCAGTGCGAGGCGATGGCGGAGGAGCCGCTGTACGCCTGAAAGCGCGCCGACGCGATCAGGACTCGATCGGCAGCCCCAGGCTCAGCGGCACATGCAGGTAGCCGCGAAAGCGCGCACGGCCGCCACGCACCACCGGCCCGCAGAGCCCGTAGTCGGGAAAGCGCGCCAGGAAGGCCGCGATCGCGACCCGGCCCTCGAGCCGCGCGAGGTTCATGCCCACGCACTGGTGCGTGCCCGAGCCGAAGGCCAAATGCCGGTTCGGCGAGCGCGTGATGTCGAGCCGATCGGGCGCATCGAACACCGCCGGATCGCGGTTCGCCGCGCCGATGGCGAGCGTGATCTGCGTGCCGGCCGGCACCTCGATGCCGCCGACCTTGGCGGCGACGGTCGTGATGCGATTGCCCAGCTGGTTGGAGCTCTCGAAGCGCAGGAATTCTTCGATCGCGCTTCGGATGAGCGAGGGGTCATCCAGCAGACGATGCTTCTCCTCGGGCCATTCGAGCAGCGCAACCAGGCCGTTGCCGATCAGGTTGGTCGTGGTCTCGTGGCCGGCGTTGAGGATGAAGATGCAGTTCTGGTAGAGCTCGTTCTCGCTCAACTTGTCCTGTCCTGAGCCTGTCGAAGGGTCCTCCTCGCCCTGGATCAACCGCGTGAGCACGTCGTGCGCCGGATCGCCGGGATGGCGCCGCCGCTCGGCCACCAGCGCGCGCAGATAGGCCACCATCTCGGTCACGGCGCGGTTGCCGGCTTCCATCTGCGCCTCGGTCAGCCGCGGCTCCAGCGCGCCGAGGATCGCGAGCGACCAGTTGCGCAGCGGCTCGCGCTCGTCGCGCGGCACGCCCAGCAGGTTGCCGATGATCTCCACCGGAATCGCGGCCGCGAAGTCCTCGATCAGGTCGACCTCGCCGCCGGCGCGCTGCCGCTCTTCCATGCGGTCGAGCAGGCCGTTCACCAGGTGCACGAGCCCATCCTCCAGCGACTCGATGGCCTTGGGCGTCAACGCACCGGCGATCAGCCGGCGCACGCGCGTGTGCAGCGGCGGGTCGTTGAACACCAGGCTGGTCGTGTGATGCGCGTAGAGCGGACTGCCGGCGCCGTACTTGGGCGCGTACTCGGCGCGCTTGTCGGAGCTGAAGGTGTGCGTGTCCTTGTAGACCGCCACGCAGTCGGCATGCCGCGTCAGCAGCAGCGAACCGTCGGGCATGCGCCGCACCGGCGTCGATTCGCGCAGCGCGGCGTACCAGGGATAGGGGTTCTCGTAGAAGGCCGGGCCGAGGCTGCGCAAGTCGAAGCCCGACAGGTCGGGCGCTTGCGAGGACTCGGCCGGGCTCATGACTACACCAGCAAAGCGTTGACGCGCCGCACGTACGCGGCCGGGTCGGCCGGCAAGCCGCCCTCGGCCAGGAGCGCCTGGTCGAACAGGATGTTGGCCAGGTCCTCGAAGTGCTCGGAGCCATCGAGCTTCTTGACCAGCGGGTGCTCGGCATTCACTTCCAGCACCGGCTTGAGTTCCGGCGCCGGCTGGCCGGCCTGCTTGAGCATGCGCGCGAGCTGGGTGCTCATGCCGCCGTCCTGAACCACCAGGCAGGCCGGCGAATCGACCAGGCGCGTGGTCACGCGCACGTCTTCGGCCTTGTCCTTGAGGGTCAGCTTGAGCCGTTCCAGCATCGGCTTGAAGGATTCGGCCGCCTCTTCCGCAGCCTTCTTCTCGGCCTCGTCCTGCAGCTTGCCGAGGTCGACCGCGCCCTTGGCCACGCTCTGCAGCGTCGTGCCATCGAACTCGGTGAGGTAGTTGAGCGCCCACTCGTCGACGCGGTCGGTCATCAACAGCACCTCGATGCCCTTCTTCTTGAAGATCTCGAGCTGCGGGCTGTTCTTGGCCGCGGCCGGGGTGTCGGCCGTGATGTAGTAGATCGCTTCCTGGCCTTCCTTCATGCGCGACTTGTAGTCCGCGAAGCTGACGCTCACGGTGTCGCTGGTGCTCGATGCGAAGCGCAGCAGCTTGGCGATGCGCTCGCGGTTGCCGAAGTCTTCGCCCAGGCCTTCCTTGAGCACGGCGCCGAACTCGGCGTAGAACTTGGCGTACTTGCCCGATTCGTCGCTGTACTCGGCCGCGGCTTCGGCGGCCAGCGTGGTGTCCGCGTCCTTCTTGTCGACCGCATCGGTCACACCCTCGCCCGGCTCGGGCGCCGGCACGCTCTCGCCGGAGCCGACATCGAGCTTGCCCTCGTGGCTCTGGCCGGCCGCCTTCTGCTTTTTCGCTAGGTCCTCCAGCATGCCGAGCACGCGCTTGGTGCTGCCTTCGCGGATCGCCTTCACGTCGCGGCTTTCCTGCAGCAGTTCGCGGCTCACGTTGAGCGGCAGGTCGGCCGAATCGATCACGCCCTTGACGAAGCGCAGGTAGCTCGGCAGCAGCGCCTCGGCGTCGTCCATGATGAAGACGCGCTTGACGTAGAGCTTGACGCCCGCGCTCTTCTCGCGGTTCCACAGGTCCATCGGCGCCTTGGACGGCATGTAGAGCAGCTGCGTGTACTCGGTCGTGCCCTCGACGCGGTTGTGGCTCCAGGCGAGCGGTGGCTCGAAGTCGTGGCTGATGTTCTTGTAGAACTCGACGTACTGCTCTTCGCTGATGTCCTTCTTCGGCCGGCTCCACAGCGCATTGGCCTGGTTGACCGGCTCCCATTCGCCGGTCTTGACCATCTGGCCGCCCTTGTTCTCCTCACCCTCCTTCCATTCCTCCTTCTCCATCAGGATGGGCAGCGAGATGTGGTCGGAGTACTTGGAGATGATGGACTTGAGCTTCCACAGGTTCAGGTATTCCTCGGCATCCTCGCGCAGATGCAGCGTCACGCTGGTGCCGCGCTGTGCTCGCGCGATGGTGTCGACTTCGAAATCGCCAGCGCCTGCGCTGACCCAGCGCACGCCTTCCTCGGCGGGCAGGCCCGCGCGGCGCGACTCGACCGTGATCTTGTCGGCCACGATGAAGCCCGAGTAGAAGCCCACGCCGAACTGCCCGATGAGCTGGGCATCGGCCTTCTGGTCGCCCGAGAGCTTGCTCATGAACTCCCGGGTGCCGCTCTTGGCGATGGTGCCCAGGTGGTCGATGGCCTCCTGCTGCGAGAGGCCGATGCCGTTGTCGGCAATCGTGATCGTCTTGGCTTCCTTGTCGAAGGAAACGCGCACATCCAGCGTGGGCTGGTCTTCATACAGGGCCGACTGGTCGATGGCCTCGAAACGCAGCTTGTCGCAGGCATCCGACGCGTTCGAGATCAGCTCCCTCAGGAAGATTTCCTTGTTGGAGTAGAGCGAATGTGTGACCAGGTGAAGCAGTTGCGCGACTTCGGCCTGGAACGGGAGTTTGGTCTTGGAAAGGGTCATGGCACGAGAAGAAAAAGGACGGTCGCCTCAGGCGAATCGACAACTTTACAAGACCCCGCCGCGGCGAGCCATCCGAAAGAAATGCCCGGCTCCGCAGATGGAATGCTGCACGGTGCGTGGCAAAGGCACGACAGACCCCAAAGTACTACATCGTAACTATTTAACGAAAGTTCTCTTCTCGTTATTCATGAGAACTAAATAGCGCCCGAACTTGTAGGCCATCGCCTACATTTCACCCGGCACCGAAACCAACCACTTACTCCACCGCTCATGAAAAAACTTATTCTGGTCACCGCGCTTGCCGCCATCGCTCCCCTGGCCGCGCAAGCCGAATCGAACTTCGTCACCGGCTCGGGCGCCCAGAGCGCCGCCGCGAAGCTCGACTTCAAGGTCGTCGTTCCGAAGGTGCTCTTCCTGCAAGTCGGTACCGGCACCAATCTCGCCAACAACGCGACCGTGGACAACGTCACCTTCGACGTGCCGGCAGGCGCTATCGGCAACGGCACTGCCGTGGCCGGCACCGGCGGCGACCTGGCCGGCGGCGGCGTCACGGTGCGTGTGCTCGGCAACAGCGGCACCGTCAGCCTGACCAACGCGACCACGGGCCAACTGAGCAGCGGCGTCGCCGGCAACCCGACCGTGCCGTGGGCCGACATCGTCGTGACCGCAGGTGCACTGGCAACGACCACCGCCGGCTACACCAACGCGGCCATCGCCCACCCGCCGTTCAACGACGCAGCCGGCGGCGGCGCGTCGGCGACGGCCACCACGCTGGCCGCCTCGGCAGGCCTCGTGCGCCGCGAAGGCAGCTGGACCTTCGCCTATGCCAACACGGCTACGCTGCCGGCCGGCACCTACGGCGACACCGTGGGCAACAACGGCCGCGTGACCTACACCGCGACCGCGCCCTGATCGCCAACACGACTGTCCGGGACGCGCGGCTTTCGAGACGCGATGAAGGAAGGCAGGCCCGTCCTGCCTAAGCCGTCTAGGAAAAAGCCGCATGGAACCTTGGTTGTCACCACCTTCCCGCGCCCGGCGCGCCGCGCTGGCGCTTGCCGTGCTGGGCGGCGTCTGGCTGCCTGCGGCACACGGCTTCACGATCGGCATCACACCCGGCACCCGCGCGCTTTTTCTTCAGGTGGGCGCCGGCACCATGTCGGGCGGCAATTTCAGAACCGGCGGCACGCCCGGCAACAACACGACCGTCAACTCCGTGTCGGTCACCGTTCCGGCGGGCCAACTGGGCTCGGGCACGGCCCAGGCCATGACGACCGACAGCACCGTCACGATCAGTCCATGGGACGGCTTCGCGTTCTGCAATTCACCGGCCACCACGGGGCAGGTGTACGTGGGCGGCTTCTATCGCATGCCGGGTTCGAGCACCGCCGGCGCGGCGACCCTGTCCGTCACCACGCCGGCGAGCCTGACCGATGGCGGCAACACGATCCCCTTCAATAGCATCGCGTGGACCTCTTCGGGCAACGGCGACACGGGAACAACGATCCCCAGCGCCACCTTCGCGGGCGGCGCCCAGACCTTGCTGTCGGTCACCCGCAACACCTGGTTCGAAAGCTGCCTGGCCTTCCGCTACCTCAACACCCAGCTGGTCCCCGCCGGCACCTTCACCGGCAGAGCGACCTACACGCTCACCGCGCCATGAAGGCCCGCGCTTCGCTTGCCATGCTGGCCGGCCTGCTGGCCCTGGCCACGCCGCCGACGGCCGGCGCCGCGACCTTTCGGGTCGACGACACGGGCACCTACGTGAGCCAGCCGGTCACACCGATGCGCTGGCGCCAGCTGGCACCCGGCCGCGCGGGCGACCACACGATCGAAGGCCGCGTGGCCGTGGCGCTGCGGCTCAACCTGTCGCCCTGGCTCAACCGGCCGGCGCGCATCTACATGTCGCTGGCACCGACCGAGGGCGAGCAGCTGATCGCCACGTGGCGCACGCAGGGCCGGCTGCTTCCGGGCACGGTCCGCGGCGGCAGCCGCACGCTGGTGTTCGAAGGCGTGGCACGCGACGCTTTTCTGCAGGAAAGCATCGTGCTCGATCTCACCGCCGATGGCCGGACGGTGGAGCGCGCGCAATCCCTGCAATTCTTCTTTGAGATCGAGGTATCGCCGTGACGCGCCGTGCCGCACTTTTCCGCCGCGTGCACTCCGCGGCCTTTCTGCTTGCGACCGGCATTGCCGCCCTGACGACCGGCGCGCCGGTGCAGGCACAGTTTTCGCTCGCCGTATCGCCGCCGCGTTTCGAACTGTCGGCGAAGCCGGGCGAACGGGTGCGCGAGGTGATCGAGCTCACGCACCGCGACACGCGCGCCGGCGCCTACAAGCTCAAGACCACCGACTGGACCTTCAGGCCCGACGCCTCGGTCGACTTCAGCGACGAGCTGCTGTCGGGCAGCTGCCGGCCCTGGGTCGCGATCGAGCGCCGCGAACTCAGCATCACGCCCGGACGCCCCTACCGCTTCCGCTTCGAAGTGACGCCGCCGGCCGGCACGCCGCCGACGGAATGCCGCTTCGCGGTGATGATCGAAGGCCAGCAGCCCGCGGCGGCACCGGGCGTTCCGGTTGCACTGGGGGCGCGCATCGGCGTCATCATCTATGTCGCCGTGGGTGACGTGGCGCCGGTGCTGGAGCTCGCAGGCAGCTCGGTCCAGACGGTCGACGGCCAGGCCACGCCGATGCTCAAGATCCGCAACACCGGCACCGCCCACGGCCGGCTGGCCGGCTTCCTCTCCGGTACCGATGCAAGCGGCACGGCCTTGGAGCTGCAGGCCAGCACCACCCCCATCATGGCCGGCGAGACACGCGACATCGCGCTCGTGGCCAACAAGCCCGGCGACACCGAAACGGCCGTCGCCGTGCGCTTCCCGATCACGATCACCGGCAAGCTGGAGTGGGGCAAGAACGGCTCGATGCCGATCCATCAACGCTTCGCCCCATGAGACGCTGGCTCCGATGCAGCGCCCTCGGACTGTGCGGCGCGGGCCACGCGCTGGCCGGCGCGCCGGCATGGGCACAGGCCGCGCCCGCTGCCACGGTGGTGCAGCCCGAGGCGGCCGGCTATGCCGACCGCGTGCTGGACGACAGCCCGCAAGCCGAACCGGCCGATGAGCCCCAGGTCCGCGACACGGGCTGGCCGCGCGGCTGGAGCATCGAAGGCCAGTCGACCCAGCAGAGCGGCATCGTGCGCCAGCGCAGCCAGTCGCTGTTGTTCTCCGGCTACCTCGACACGCCCGACTACGGCACCTTTTCGGCCAATGCGAACCTCAACCGCGACGCCGCGCCGGTGAACGGCCTCGGCCTGGTGGGCACCACCGGCACGCCGTATAGCGTGGTGCCCTACAGCTACCGCACCGGCAGCACCTGGCGCATCGACCAGCGCGGCATGCCTTTCGACGGCGGCTGGTTCGGCAACAACAGCGTCGGCAACATCAACATGGCGGCGACGCCGCTGGCGCGCGGCGTCGGCCGCGTCTACCTGCCCAGCCTGCCGATCGAGGGCGTTGCCGCCAGCCTGGAGCAGCCGGGCAGGACCACCTTCAATGCCTCGGCCGGCCGGCTCGGCTTTTTCGACGGGCTCTCCTTCCAGGGTTTCTCGGCCAACCAGGGCACGGCCACGAGCGCCGGCGCCCAGACGCAGCTGACCGGCGGCGACGGCCCGCTCGCGCTGGGCCGCACCGATGCAGCCGTCCAGCTAATCGAGACGCGCGACTTCAACGCCAACGGCGTGCCCGGCTTTGCCCAGAACACACGCTCGCTCTGGACCGCCGTGTCCTGGCAGGGCCTGGCGCCCTGGGCCGATTCGCTGGGAACCGGCTTCGGCGGCGTCGCCGACAAGGTGGGCGGCCTGCGCGTCCAGGCCAACCTGGCGCAAAGTTCCGGCCGGCCTTCGGACGCGTCCTCCTTCGCCCCGCGCGATTCGGCCACCGGCGCTTGGGTCGATGCCGCCTGGCGCACGAAGCTGATGCAACAGGCCGCCTCGGTGTTCTATTTCGAGCCCTCGCTGCGCTGGGGCGGCGATTCGCTGCCGAGCGATCTGCGCGGCGCCTCGTGGCGCGGCGACATCTCGACGCGCCAATGGCAGCTCGGCACCAACCTCGAAGTGAGCGACAGCGTGAGCGGCCTGCGGCGCAGCTCGGTGTTCGGCAACCTGTTCGGCCGCTATCGCTTCGACTCGCGCGACGCACTCTCGGCCACCCTCGCCGCGCGCACCGGCACTTTCGCCGCGCAGTCGGTCCAGCTGACCTGGGAGCACAAGTCCGACTGGGGCTACACGCAATGGCGCACCGACGCGGCGCACGGCACCGGTCTGCGCGTGCTGCGCACCGGCGTCGACCATGCCTGGAGCGTGAGCGAGACGCAGACCCTCTCGACCTCGCTGGCGGTCGAGGAGTCGCGCGAGATCGGCCTCAGCAAGCGCACGGTCCACTGGGGCGTGCTCGGCACCACGCCCCTGGTCGCCGGCGCCCGGCTCGACCTGAGCCTGCGCGGCAGCAACGGCATCGGCGGCAACGACTCGCGCTTCCTGAGCGCCAATGCGCGCCTGACCTGGCCACTCGGCCTGGGCTGGTCCTTCATCGCCCAGTACACGGCGGCGCGCGGGCAGGAGTCGCTCAATCCGGCGGTGGTCTCGGCGCTGACGGCGGCGACGCTGCAGCCGGTGCTGGTCACGCCTTACAGCAGAACCTTCATGGTGGCGCTGCGTTACGAGAACCGGGCCGGCCTGGCCAGCGCGCCCATCGGCGGCGCACCCGGTGCCGGCGCGGGCCGGCTCGAAGGCCATGTGTTCTTCGACCAGGACAACAACGGCCGGCGCGAAGCGAACGAGGGCGGCGTAGCCAACGTGACGGTGGTGCTCGACCGCCGCTACGTGGCGCGCACCGACGCCCAGGGCTTCTACAGCTTCCCGTCGGTGGCGGCCGGCAGCCACGAGATCGAACTGATCCAGGACAACCTGCCGCTGCCCTGGAGCAGCGCGGGCTCGCCTTCGCGCCGCGTCGACGTGTACGTGCGCGACACCGCCTCGGCGGACTTGCCCGTGCAGAAAGAGCGCTGAAGCGCGGCCTTTGTCTCGCGGCGGCGCGTTGCGCACGCGTCCTACGACTTAAGTCGGTTGCGCTGCGCCGCGGCAGGGTATTTACTGGCCGGCAACGGAGGCCACGGATCCCGCCGACCCTTCATTTTTCCGTGACTCCGCCGATATCCAAAGGACCGGTCGTCGATGCGACGCCTGCCTGTCCTGTTTTTTCTTGGGTGCCGCCATATGTACGGAAGCGCGTTCTCAACGGGGGTTTGCATGAAAAGCGCCCTCACCGCCCTGCTGCTGCTGCCGCTGGCCTGCACAGCCGAGACCACGCTCGGCGTGAACAGCGCGACCGGAGGCCTGAACTTCACGGTGATCATTCCGCCCGTGTTCCGCGTGCTGCAGGTGACGCCGGTGACGGACGGGTACGAGTACCGCGTCTGGACCAACAGGCCCAGCGTGATGCTCAACGGCCGCGAATACCGGTTCCACCGCGTCGGCGAGACAACGCTGAAGATTCCGACGCCGCCGCAGGGCCTGTTGCTGGTTCACGGCCTCTGAGCGGGCTCAGTGGCTGCTGCCCGAGGGCGGCATCGGCGAGGTCGACTGGCCCGGCAGCTCGGTGCCGCTCGCATGGGAAGCGGCGAGCGCGCCGGCATAGACCTCGGTCTCGGACACCTTGGAGCTCATCGCCGGCGCAGCCGTCGACTGGCCCTCGACCTCGGTGCCGGCCGGATGCGCGGCCGCCACCGCGCCGGCCTGCACCTCGGCGCTCGGCGGCGAGTTCATCATGAGCGGGTGGTAGTCGGAACCGTCGGTGATCTCCTGCGCCTGCGCGAATGCAGCGCCGAAGGATGCGAGCGCGGCGACCGCGGCGAGCGCCATCCAGCGTGTGGAAGCATGCATGGTTGTCTCCTCGACAAGGATGGGCCGATCGCGCCGCGGGCGCGACATGCGCCGCGACGGATCGTCCATCGAGGACTCTAGGAAGCCACGCTTAGGACAAGCCGACCTCGCTCGACGAAGGCCTTGAGCTCTTCTTCCCTCAGCATGTCGGCGCGCACGCAGAGCGCCTCGCCGCCGGCCGCCCGGATGGCGGCCTCGACCTCGGGGCCCAGCGCTTCGCCGCGGCCGCAGAAGAGCACGCGGCCGCCTTCGACCGCGAAAGCGGCCCCCACGGCGCGGCCGATGCCCGAGGCGGCGCCGGCCACGACGATCAGCTTGCCTTCGAAACGGCCCGCGCGGCCGATCGTGCTGCGATCCCAGTTCGCTTGCGACATGGCTTGGCTTCTCGTGTCCTCAGTCGACCCGCGCCCACCAGGCGGTCACCACCGACGGCGCCTTCATGTCGACCGCCTGCCCGATCTGGGGTGTCATCAGGTCCACGCCGCGCGCCGCGGCGAGGGTGGCGATGCGCGCCAGCGGGTCGTGCCAGTCGTGCAGCGCCAGATCGAAGGTGCCGTTGTGCACCGGCAGCAGGCGCTTGCCGCGCAAGTCCAGATGGGCCTGCAAAGTCTCTTCGGGCTGCATGTGGACGCCGGACCATTGGCGGTCGTAGGCGCCGCACTCGATCAGCGTGACGTCGAAGGGCCCGTACTTCTCGCCGATCGCCTTGAAGCCGTCGAAGTAGCCGGTGTCGCCGCTGAAGAAGAGCCTGAACGATTCCGACTGGATGACCCACGAGGCCCACAGCGTGGGGTTGTCGCTGAACAGGCTGCGCCCCGAGAAATGCTGCGCCGGCGTCGCGACGAAGCGGATGCCGTCCACCGTGGTGGATTGCCACCAGTCCAGCTGCCGGACCTTGGCCGGATCCACGCCCCATTCGACGAGCAGGTCGCCGACGCCCAGCGGCGCCAGGAAGTGATCGACTCTTGCCGCCAGCTGCAGGATCGCGGCACGGTCCAGATGGTCGTAGTGGTCGTGCGACAGCACCACGCCCCTGATCGGCGGCAGCCCGTCGATCGAAATCGGCGGCGCATGAAAGCGCTTCGGCCCGGCCCACTGCACCGGCGAGGCGCGCTCGGAGAACACGGGGTCGGTCAACCAGAAGGCGCCTTGCAGCTTCATGAGCACGGTCGAGTGCCCGAGGCGCACCAGCGTCTGGTCAGGCGCGGCCAGCAGCTGCTCGCGCGTAAGGCTGGCCACGGGCAAGGGCGCGGCAGGCGAGGCCTCGGCCGGCTTGTCGAACATGAAGCGCCAGAGGACCCTGGGCATCTCGCGCCAGCCGACGGTCTGGGGCGTCACGGGGTTGCGAAAACTGCCGTCGCGGAACTGCGGCGATTCGGGATAGCGGGCGGTCCCGCAGGCGCTCAATCCGAGGGTGGTCATGAAGGCAATCACAATGAAAAGCAGCGCGGCCGCAAGCGGCCGCGTTCGGTGGACGGGCGGCGCCAATCAGAGCCTGCTCGCGCCGGCCGCGGTGCGCCGGTCCATCGGATTGCGCATCGTCGAGATCACCTTGCTGTTCACGCGCGAACCGGAGGACACGTTCTGGTCCGGCGCGTAGGCTGCGCGCATCGCTTCCTGGGCCACGGCGGAACGGTCGGCGACCGCCTTGAAGGGTTCCGCGCCGCGCGAGCCGCGCACCACGTTCTGATTGGGCGCGACGGCGCTGCGAACCGCTTCCGCGTCCACATCGGCGCGGCTCAGGGCCGACACGTGGCTGTGCACGCCGTCATAGCTTTCGGCCTGGGCGGCGACCGAGCCCAGCGCGGCAAGGGCGCTGAAAGTGGTGACGGCGAGAAACTTCAGGGAGGCTGCTTGCATGGTGATGAACTCCAAGACTGGGATGACCGGCAGGTCTCGCGCCGCATGCGACATGCATCGCGGCTGACCTGGGCTTCACTCTAGGCAGGCAGATTGAGCCGATCGTTAGCGAAGAGTTAGGCGAGAGTTAGGCGAGTCCACCCCACCACCGCTTCAGCCGGCGCAGCAGCTGAGCCGGGCGCTCGCCTTTGCCGACGCCGGCAAGTTGGTCGAGTTAGTGCGCGCGCTGCATGCTCAATGCCGCCTTGAGCGCGGCAAGATTGTGTTCCGTGCAGGACGTGCGCCGGCTGACGTACTCGATCAGCGCCTTCAGTTTCGAAGGCTGGTCGTGCCTGCTGGGGTAGTACAGGTAAAAGCCAGGGAACGTCGGCGAGAACGAAGTCAATACGCGCTTCAGGCGCTTGGCTCGGATGTAGGGCCGCGCCAGCTGCTCGAAGGTGTAGGCCAATCCGACGCCTTCGAGCGCAGCTTCCAGGCCGAACATCGTGTCGCTGATGGTGAGGTTGCCCGTGATCTCGTAGTCCACCGGGCGACCGTCCACCTCGAATTCCCATTTGTAGATTGCACCTGTGGCCGCAAAGCGAAAGCGCACGCAGTTGTGACGCACAAGGTCATTCGGATGACGAGGCGCGGGAATCCGCCGCAGGTACTCCGGTGACGCAACCACCGCGACGGCGACCGGTCCGCCGATGGGCACTGCGACCATGTCCCGGTGGATGCTCTCGCCAAAACGGATTCCAGCGTCGAAACCTTTCTCGACGATGTCTACGAAGCCCTCATCGTTGGTGAGTTCAAGCTGAACGTAGGGGTGCTCTTGGAGGAAGCCGGCCAGTATGGGTTGCAGGACCAGCGCGGTGGAAATCCGCGCGGCGTTCAGGCGCAATGTGCCGGCAGGCCGCCCCTGAAGGACGTGCAGTTCCTCCCCCGCATCGATGACTTGACCGAGGGCGGGGCCGATCCGGGCGAGGTAGGCCTGGCCGGCTTCAGTCAGGCTGACGCTTCGCGTGGTCCGATTCAGCAGGCGCACGCCCAACCGTGTCTCCAGCTGCCGGATAGCCTGGCTCAGGGCAGAAGGTGATACCTCCAGGTCCGCAGCAGCAGCGGTGAACCCGCGATGTTCTGCCACTTTCCAGAACGCCATCAATCCATCCAGTTGGCTGAGTTTCATACCTTGAAGCTTAGCTTCACAAGGCATTCAGCATTGACCACTTTTTCTTTTTTATGCCAGCTCCTAGAGTCGACCCACCCCATAGAGGATGAAACAGAAATGACGCAAGACTGGAAACAGCAACGCAGCACTGACCACGGCACGGCCACCCACAGTTCCTTGGCGGCCTCTCTCGTTGTGGTTCTGGGTATCTGTGTGAGCGTCGCGTGGCCGACCCGCGTAGTGGCCAGCCAGGCGCTGGCGCAGAAGTACGCGTGCGTCGCATGCCACCAGCCCACGGCCAAAGCGGTTGGCCCATCCTGGAAAGACATCGGGGCACGGTACGGCGAGGGAAAAGGAACTGCCGCACAGCTGGCTGCAAGCATCAAGGCCGGCAGCTCGGGAAAGTGGGGCGCGATGCCCATGCCGGCGCAAGCCCAGATCCCCGATGCCGATCTGCAGTCGCTTGCGCAATGGGCGCTCGACGGCGCCAAGTAATCACAAGGAACACATCATGCGCAAAGTCTGGTTCATCACCGGTGCGGGAAGCGGTATCGGTGCCGGCACTGTCAAGGCCGCATTGACGGCCGGTGATCGCGTCGTCGCCACCGGCAGGAACATGCAGAAACTGCGCAATGCCCTGCGCGACGTTGCGAGCGACGACCTGGAGATTCTCCAGCTGGACGTCTCCGATGAGGCGCAAGCATCGACTGCCGTCGACCAGGCGGTGAAAAGGTTCGGCCGCATCGACGTGGTGCTGAACAATGCCGGCTACAGCCTGCTTGGCAACTTCGAGGAGCTGAGCACGCAAGACATCGAGCGCCAGTTCGCAACCAATTTCTGGGGCGTGAGCAACGTGATGCGGGCAGCGCTGCCGGTCATGCGCAAGCAGCGCTCCGGTCACATCATCAACATGAGTTCCGTTGCCGGCGTTGTCGGGCTGAAGCACTGCAGCGCATACGGCGCGAGCAAGTTCGCCGTCGAGGGCCTTTCACTTGCGGTGGCCGAGGAAGTCGAGAAGTTCGGGATCAAGGTCACGGCTGTAGAGCCGGGCTTCTTCCGCACGGACCTGCTGGACGCGGCCAATGTCAAATGGCCGAGCGGCCGCATCGACGACTACGCTGCCGCGGAGCAAGGCGCCCAGGAGATGTGGTCCCCCTACGCTGGCCAGCAGCCGGGCGATCCCGAGAAGCTCGGCCAAGTCCTGGTGAAGCTCTCGGGCATGGCGATTCCGCCGCGGTTGTTCGTGGCGGGGGGTGACGCGATAGCAGTGGTTGCGCCGGCCGTGGAGGCTCGACTGAAGGCGGTGCACGCCCTCGAGGACCTTTCCACGTCGACCGACGGGAGCTTCCGATGAGCGCGCTCAACATCAACGGCCGTGAGCGCACGGTCGACGCCGACCCCGGCACCCCCATCCTCTGGGCCCTGCGCGACACGCTGGGCATGACCGGCACCAAGTTCGGTTGCGGCGCCGCGCTGTGCGGCGCCTGCACCGTGCATCTGGATGGCCAGGCCATCCGGTCGTGCGTCACGCCCATTTCCGCCGCCGAGGGCAAGAAGATCACCACCATCGAAGCAACGACCGATGGCAGCGACCGGGTCGGTGCAGCGGTACACACCGCATGGGTCAAGCACGACGTGGCGCAGTGCGGCTACTGCCAGAGCGGCCAGATCATGAGCGCGACGGCCTTCCTCAAATCGCTGCCTCGGGGCAAGCAGCCCAGCGCTGCGGAGATCGATTCGGCCATGGCCGGCAACATCTGCCGCTGCGGCACCTACGCCCGCATCCGCGCCGCGGTGGCCGATGCCGCCAAAACCCTCGCCTGAAGGAGGCGCCATGTTGCCCAACATCGACTATCGCGAACTGCCACGCGCCATGCAGCGCCTGATGGCCGGAGGCCCGGCCGACGAAGCCGCCACGCTGCCTCGCCGCAGCTTCCTGAAGCTGGCCGGTGCCGGCGGCCTGGCGCTCGGCGCCTTTCCTCACCTGGCAACGGCGCAGGCCAACGGCGCCGGCCAGGCGGCCAGCGCCCTCAAGCCGACGCAGCAGCCCTCGGCCTTCGTGCAGATCGCACCCAGCGGCGAAGTCGCGGTGACCATCAACCGGCTGGAGTTCGGCCAGGGTGTGCAGACCGGCTTGCCGATGATCCTGGCCGAGGAACTGGATGCGGACTGGCGCCTGGTGCGCAGCCGCAACGGCTCGAACGACGCCGCCTACCTCGACCCGGCCTTCGGCATTCACCTCACCGGCGGCTCGAATTCGATCAAGAACAGCTTCACGCAGTACCGCGAGCTCGGTGCGCGCGCCCGGGCCATGCTGCTGGCGGCGGCGGCGGCGCGCTGGAACGTCGACGCGGCCACGCTGCGCACGCAGGCCGGCACGGTGCTGGGCCCGGGTGGCCGCAGGCTGGGCTACGGCGAGCTGGCCGAAGCGGCCATGGCCCTGCCGGTGCCCGAGAAGGTCACGCTGAAGGACCCCAAGGACTTCCGCCTCATCGGCCGCCCCACCACGCGCCTGGACGCGCGCGCCAAGAGCAGCGGGCGCCAGGACTTCGGCATCGACGTCAAGCATCCCGGCCAGCTCACGGCGGTCGTCGCCCATCCGCCGGTGTTCGGTGCCCGCCTGGCCTCGGTGGACGACAGCGCGGCGCGTGCCATCAAGGGTGTGAAGGCCGTGCTGCGCGTGCCGCTGGACCGCGGTGCCGAAGGCGTGGCCGTGGTGGCCGACGGCTACTGGCCAGCCAAGCTGGGGCGCGACGCGCTGAAGCTTCAGTGGGACACGGCCGCCGTCGAGAAGGTGGACAGCGAAAAGCAACTGGCCCAGTACCGCGAGCTGGCGGCTCAGCCCGGTCCACGCAAGTTCGACGCCGACATGGCGCCGCTGGCCACGGCGCCCCGGCAACTGGAAGCCGAGTTCGTGTTTCCCTACCTGCCCCATGCGCCGATGGAGCCGCTGAACTGCACCGTCAAGCTGTCCGAAGGGCGCGCCGAGGTGTGGACCGGCTCCCAGTGCCCCGGTCTGGACGCTGCCGCGGTCGCGCGCGTGCTGGGCCTCAAGCCCGAGCAGGTGATGGTGCATGTGCAGATGGCGGGCGGCGGCTTCGGCCGGCGTTTCTCGAGCACGAGCGACTTCGTGGTCGAGGCCTGCGAGATCGCCAAGGCCGCGCGTGCCGCCGGCCTCAACGTGGCGGTGCGCCTGCTGTGGAGCCGCGAGGACGACATCAAGGGCGGCTACTACCGCCCCATGCACCTGCATCGCGCACGCATCGGCTTCGACGAGCGCGGCAAGGTCCTGGCCTGGGACCACGTCATCGTCGGCCAGTCCATCACCACGGGCTCGGTGTTCGAGCCCTTCCAGGTGAAGAACGGCATCGATGCCACGGCCACGGAGGGCATGCGTGATCCCTACGCGCTGCCGATGCGGCTGACCGTGCATCACCCCAAGCTCAACGTGCCGGTGCTGTGGTGGCGCAGCGTGGGTTCCACCCACACCGCCTTCGTGATGGAAACCCTGATCGACGAGATCGCCCGCAGCACGAAGCAGGACCCGGTGGCCTACCGGATGCAGCTCTTCGGAGACAAGCACCCCCGCCACCGCGCCGCGCTGCAGTTGGCTGTGGACAAGAGCGGCTACGGCAAGAAGCAAGTGCAGGACGGCCGTGCCTGGGGCGTGGCGGTGCATGAGTCCTTCGACTCCGTGGTGGCCTATGTGGTGGAAGCCTCCGTGCGGGACGGCCAGCCGGTGCTGCACCGGGTGACCAGCGGTGTGCACTGCAATCTGGCGGTCAACCCGCGCAGTGTGGAAGCCCAGGTGCAGGGCGCGGCGGCCATGGGTCTGTCGATGTGCCTGCCCGGCGGCGCCATCACATTGAAGGAGGGCGTTGTGCAACAGAGCAATTTCGGCGATTTCACCGTGGCCCGCATCACCCACATGCCGGAGTTCGATGTCCACATCGTGCCCAGCGCTGAGCCGCCCACCGGCATGGGCGAGCCCGGCCTGCCGCCGCTGGCCCCCGCGTTCGCCAATGCCGTTGCGCGACTGACCGGCAAGCCGCTGCGCCAGTTGCCTTTCGACCTGGCGTGACCGTATCAGCCGCAGCCCACGATCCTGAACTCGACCCGGCGGTCCAGCGCATCGACCGCATCGTCGGTGCCGCTGCCGATGATGTTCTCGCGAAAACCCTTGCCGCTGGGCGTGGTGCGCTCGCCCAGCACGGTGGATTCGCCGACCAGCCGCTGGCGGATGTAGCGCGCGCGCTGCATCGACAGCGTGTCGTTGAACGCCACCGAGCCGGTGCGGCTGGTATGGCCGACGATGTCCATGCAGACCCTGGCATCGGCGCTTGCCCTGGCGATCTCGCGCAGCCACATGGCGTAGGGGCTGCTGATCTTGGCGTCCGACCAGAACGCGGTGCCGCCCGGATTGAACAGGAACTTCACGCCGAGCTGCCGGTTGGCAATGCCGTAGGCGACGATCTTGCCGAAGGCCAGCTCGGCCTCGGCCGTGCGGCCCAGCTTCGCCGAACTCAGATAGATGCCGTTGAGCACGCGCAGCTGTTCGCCGTTGGACGTTGCGCCGGCGGCGCTGTACCGGGTCAGCGCCTCCTCATAGCGCTCGGCGTTGTAGTGCGTGGTGGCCTCCTTGATCACCGGTGCCACCGCGAGGCGCTCCAGGTAGTACGGATCGGCGCGCTGGCCGGGCGGCGTGGCGGTGGTGCGCACGTAGCTCTCGATGACCAGGTCCTTGGTGGGCACGGGCGTGTCGCGGTCGTAGGGCAGCGGCGTGTGGTCCAGGCCATCGTCGCGCGCCACGGCCGAGGACTGGGCGGCCACGATGCCGGTGGCCAGTTCGGTCAGCGCGAGATCGATGCGCAGCGGGCTGCGCGCCTCGCTCACCGACAGCCGCGTCATGGTGCCCGTGAGCAGGTAGCGGGCCTTGCCCAGGTTGGCGCTCTGGAAGGGCAGGATCTCGATCGCGTCGTACTTCGAGCCCAGCCGCTCGCCGACCCGCTCCTGCAGCAGTTGCGTGGCCACGGTCTGCTGCGCGCTGCCGGCATCGATCATCGGATCGAGCACCACGCCGCGCTTGGCGCCCATCCTGGCGATGAAGGCCGGCTGCTTCTGCGTCTGCACGACGAGGCCGTCAGTGACCTGCGCGACGGCCTGCTCGAAGGACAGTTCGCCCTTGGACGGAGCGGCAGGCGGCGCGGCGCAGCCGGCCAGCCCCCAGACGAGCAGCACGGCGCCGGACCCGAACACGGCCGGCAGCCAGCGAGCGAAGGTCGTGGTGATCATTCGCATCCCCTTCTCAGTAAGGCAGCCTCGCCGGGCGACAGGGGTTCGAGCGAGGCCCGTTGAAGAATCTCGGCGCACCGGTTGTCCTGCGGCACGGCTTCGGTCCGGGCGACCTGGGCCGGGGCCGGACGCGGGGCTTGCTCGAGCTCCGGCGCCGGCGCCGGTGCCCGCGCCTCGCGCCTCGCCTCACGCCGCGCCTCGCGTCGTATCTCGCGCCGCGCGGGGGGTGGTGGCTCGATGGACACGCTCGTCGTCGGCTGCGGCACCGGCTGGATGCCCAGCGCGCGCAGCGCGGCTTCAGCCGCGCCGGACGGCTCTTCCAGCGTGTCGAGCGGGGCCGGGGGCCATGCAGCGATCGCGCGCGTCGGTGCCTCCGGCGTCGCCCGCTGGGGACTGGCCGGCATCACGCGTGCCTGCACCGGTTTGGCCGGCGCGGGACTGGTCGCCACGGGACTCGCTTGCAGCGAACTCGCGGGCAGAGCCGCGAGCGAGGCCTGCGGCGCCGTGCGGATCGGATCGCCGAAGCGGGAATAGCCGGCCGCAGCCAAGCCGACCACCAGCACCGTCGCCGCCAGCGCGGCGATCTTGCCCTTGCTGCCGCGCCGCTTCGACGGGCGCGGCGCGGCGCGGGAAGCTCGCGCGCCATCACCGCCCAGCTGCGCCCAGAACTCGGCCACGCTCTGCGGACGGTTGTGCGGGTGCAGTGCCATCGCGGCGTCGATGGCGGCCAGGAAAGACACACTGTAGCGGCCGCGCGCGAGTTCGGACAGCGGCTGCAGCGGGGTGCCCATGAGGCGCTCGATCGAGGGGACCGGCGGCCGCCCGCTGATCGCCATGTACACCACGCTGGCCAGCGCGTACAGGTCGGTCCATGCGCCTTGCTTCATCGAGGCGCCGTCTCCGCACTGCTCGATCGGCGCGAAGCCGGGCTTGAACACCACCGTCGGCGAGGCCCCCATGCCGTCGATCACGCGACGCGCCGCGCCGAAATCCAGCAGCACCGGGCCGTCGTCGGTCAGCAGGATGTTGTCGGGCGCGATGTCGCGATGGAAGCAGCTCAGCGCGTGCATGGTGCCGAGCGCGTCCACCAGCGGACGCAGCCAGCCGAGGATTTCGTCCTCGTCGGGTGCGCGGCCCATCTCGGCCAGCGCGCGCGCAAGCGTGGGCCCCGCGTAGTACGGCATCGCCATGTAGGCCGTTGCGTTGCCTTCCCAGAAGTGCAGCACCCTGACCAGCGCCGGATGATCGAAGCGCGCCAGGATCCGCGCCTCGTTGACGAAACTGCGCAGGCCGATGCGAAAGCTGTCGCCATGGCGCTGCGACTTGAGCACCACCCCGGGCGAGGCGCTGGCGCGCGAAGCCAGGACGGCCGGCAGGTATTCCTTGATCGCGACATGCCGCTCGCGGACATGGTCCCAGGCCAGGTAGACGATGCCGAAGCCGCCCTCGCCGATCGGGCCGACGATCTCGTAGTCGAGCAGCCGTGTGCCCTCGGGCAGGATGTGCGCGCTGTCCCGGTTGGGGGCGTCCCAGGCCGGTGCCGGCGTGTCGTGTGCGCCCAAGCCCGTCACCGGGCCGGGCACGGTGCGCATGTCGAGTGTGATCACGGAGGACCCCCAGTCGTGAGCGCCCACTCTACTGCGCACGGAGTACGAAAGCATTCACCGGAAGCACTAGCCGAAAGGAGGCCCCGGACGCCAGGCCCCTATCCCGTCAGGTACACGCGCGCCACCAGCCCGGTGCCGCCCCGCGCGTCGTCGCTGCGGTTGCTCAGTGCAATGCGCAGGCCGTTGCGCAGCGCCGCGGTGCGCGCAATCGCGAGGCCGAGGCCGCTGCCGCCGGCGGAGGTGCCGGGCACGCGGAAGAAGCGGTCGAAGACGCGGGCCATGAATTCCTCCGGGATGCCGGGCCCGTTGTCCATCACGTCGACCACCGGCTGGCCCTGCACCTCGTGCAGCCGCACGTCGACCACGCCGCCTTCGGGCGCATGGCGCAGCGCGTTGTCGATCAGGTTGTCGAACACGCTGCGCAGCTCGGCTGCCGGGGCGCTGACCACGGGCGCCACCTCGCCGTCGAAGCCGACGTCGATGCGGCGCCGGTCGGCCACCACCATCAGCTGGCCCAGGCTTTCGCGCAGCAGCGCCGCAACGTCGACCTGCTCGGGCGCCGTGGCCGGCGCCGCGCTCTCCTGCCGCGACAGGCGCAGCAGCTGCTCGATCAGGTGCTGGGCGCGCGTGACGCCGGCCTCGAGCTGCCCGAAGCGCTCGGCCGCATCGCCGGGCGGCACGTGCGCGCGCAGGTTCTCGAGCTGCAGCCCGATGGCGGCGACCGGCGTGCGCAGCTCGTGCGCGGCGTCCTGCACGAAGCGCCGCTGCGTCGCGAAGGCTTCGCGCAAGCGGGCGAGCAAGCTGTTGAAGGCGCTCACCAGCGGCGCGATCTCGTCCGGCACGCGCGCAAGCGAGAGCTCCGACAGCCTGCGCTCGTCCTGCGCCGCCACCTCGCGCGCCACCGCGTGCAGCGAGTACGAGGTGAGCCACACCACGAGCCACAGTACCGCCAGCGAGACGGGCAAGAGCAGCACGATCGGCAAGGCCGCGAACAGGGCGCGGTGCTTCACCTCGTGGTGCAGGAAGCTGCCGCTCTGCGCGATCTGCACGCGGGATTGCCCGGCCCGCGTGCCCGGCGCCGCGGTGTAGACGCGCCAGACATCGTCGTGGCGGGTACCGGTGCGCACGTCGCGCAGCCCGGGCTCGGCTTGCAGCGGCACGGCCAGCTTCGGCCACGAGCTCGCGAGCAGGCGGCCGTCGGGGCTCCAGATCTGCACGATGAAGGCGCCCCACTTGAAGACGCTCTGGTCGCCGAGCGGCTGCAGGTCCGGCGTGCTGTCGTTGGCCGCATAGGAATTCGCCAGCAGCTGCATCTGGTCGTCCATGAAGGTATGGACCATGCGGCCGTAGCTCATGTACGAGGTCCAGGCCGCCGCGCCGGCCGCGATCAGGTGCAGCGACACCAGCCACAGCAGCAGCTTGCCGCGCAGCGAGCAGGGCATGTACCAGGGACGGGGATAGGCTTTCTTCATGCCGCCGCCACCCGCCATCCGAGCCCGCGCACGTTGCGGATCGCCTCGGGCCCGAGCTTGCGCCGCATGCCGTGGATCAGCACGTCGACCGCGTTGCTCGTGACTTCTTCGCCCCAGCCGTAGATGCGGTTTTCCAGCTGCTCGCGCGAGAGGATCGCGCCGGGCCGTTCCAGCAGCGCGTGCAGCAGCGCGAACTCGCGCGCCGTCAGCGCTTCGCGCGTGCCGTTGCGCAGCACCTCGCGCGTGGTCAGGTCCAGCTGCAGCCCGCCGCTGCCGATCACCGAATGCGCGGCGCCGTCGCGGCGCCGGATCACGGCGCGCATGCGCGCCAGCAGCTCGCGGAACTCGAAGGGCTTGAGCAGGTAGTCGTCGGCGCCGAGGTCCAGGCCCTGGATGCGGTCTTCCAGGCCGTCGCGCGCGGTGAGCACCAGGACCGGCGTGGTGTCGCCGCGCTCGCGGGCGCGGCGCAGCACCTCGGTGCCGTCCTGCTTGGGCAGCCCGAGATCGAGCAGCACGCAGGTGTAGCCGCCGTCGGCAAAGGCGCTCTGGGCCAGCGCGCCGTCGCGCACCCAGTCGACCGACCAGCCTCCACCCTCGAGCGCCTGCTGCAGGCTGCGCCCGATCATTTCATCGTCTTCCACCAGCAGTACACGCATTGCTTTTTCTCTCTGGCCGCGACGGTAGCACGGCCCTCCCGATCGTTTCGACAGGCCCTATGACGTCGTGGCCTTTGCGAGCCGCCGCGCCGAAGCGCTGGCTGCCAGCTGCGGCAGCACCGGCAGCGCGCGGATGCGCAGGCCGGTCAGCGCGAACAGCGCATTGCCGAGCGCCGGCGCCACCGGCGGCACGCCGGGCTCGCCCAGGCCGCCGAGCGGCCCCTCGCTGGCCAGGAAGTGGATGTCGAGCTCGGGCGGCACCTGCGCCATGCGCAGGATCGGGTAGTCGGTGAAGTTGCGCTGCTGCACGGCGCCGCCCTGCACGGTGATCTGCTCGCCGAGCGCCGCGCTCAGGCCCATGAGGATCGCGCCCTCGACCTGCTGGCGCGCCGTGTCCGGATGGATCACGCGGCCGCAATCGACCGCCGAGGTGATGCGGTGCACGCGCGGCACGCCCTCGTCCGACAGCGACAGCTCCAGCACGTGCGCCACGGCGGTGCCGAAGCTTTCCACCAGCGCGATGCCGCGGGCCCGCCCGGCCGGCGTCGCGCTGCGCCAGCCGGATCGCCGCGCGGCCTCGTCGAGCACGCGCGCGAGGCGCGAGCCGGCCGGCAGCAGCGCGCGGCGGTATTCGACGGGATCCTGCCGAGCGGCATGCGCGAGCTCGTCGATGAAGGTCTCGGTATAGAAGCCGTGCTGCGTGTGCGAGACGCTGCGCCAGGCGCCGGTGCGGATCGGGTGCGGGTGGTCCACCGCTTCGATCGACTGGTTCGCGATGGCGTAGGGAATCTCGAAGGCCTCGTTGCGGCCCGCGGTGTCGATGTAGCGCTGCTCCCAGCTCAGGGGCCGCCCGTCCGCGTCGAGCACCGCCTGCACGCGGCTGCTGAGCGCCGGCCGGTAGGCGCCCTGCGCGAAGTCTTCTTCGCGGCTCCAGATCATCTTGACCGGATGCGGACTGGCCTCGGCGGCCAGGCGCGCGATCTGCGGGATGTGGTTGGACATCTCCGGCAGCCCGTGGCGGCCGAAGGAGCCGCCGAGCGGCATCGGGTGCATCGTCACCCGCTCGAGCGGCAGGCCGGCGAGCTTTGCGAGTTCGCTGCGCGCCCACAACAGGTTCTGCGTGCCGCCCCAGTAGCTGAAGCGGCCTTCGGCCTGCTGCGCCGTGGCGTTCATCGGCTCCATGGCCGCATGGTGCAGAAAGGGCACCTGGTAGTGCGCATCGACGCGCCGCCGGCCGTCCACGGAGGCCTGCACCACGTTGCCGATCGCAACCCGGCTCTTGCCTTCGCCCTCCAGCGCCGCACGCTGGCCCGCGAACAGGCGTTCGCTGGAGAGACTCTCATCGCCGCCCTCGAAGCGCGGCCGCAGCGCCGCCAGCGCGCGGCGCGCGGTGGTGTAGCGCGTCGCGATCACCGCCACCGCATCGGGCAGCGAGACCACGCGCTCGACGCCGGCCATCGCGAGCGCCGGCGCGGGATCGACCGCCACCAGCCGGCCGCCGTGCCGCGGCGTCGCCAGCACCGCGGCATAGCGCATCTCGGGCAGGCGCACGTCGATGCCGTATTGCGCACTGCCGTCCACCTTGGCCGGGATGTCGAGCCGCGGCACGGAAGTGCCGACCAGCCGGTAGTCACCGGGCTGCTTGAAGCGCGGCTGCGACGGCAGCGGCAGCCGTGCTGCTTCTGCGGCCAGTTCGCCGTAGCGCAGGCTGCGGCCGCTGGCGGCGTGCAGCACCCGGCTGGCCGCCGTGCTCAGTTCGCCGGCGGGCACGCCCCAGCGCTGCGCCGCCGCCTCGACCAGCATCATGCGCGCCAGCGCGCCGGTGATGCGCATGCCGCTCTGGCCGGTGAAGCGCACGGCGGTGGAGCCGCCGGTGATCTGCAGCTTGATGAAGCCCGCGATGGTGCCGAAGGTGGTGTCGATGACGCCGTCGAACAGCGCCGGGATCTGCCGGTTCTGCAGCACCCAGCCGCGCGCCAGAAAGCGGTTGGCGAAACGCGCGTCGCCCGGCGCCGGCTCGGTGCGCACGCGCGGCCAGTCGGCGTCGAGCTCCTCGGCCAGCATCATCGCGAGAGCGGTGCCGACGCCCTGTCCCATGTCGGCGTGCGGCAGGTAGACGGTCACGCTGTCGTCCTCGCCGATCTTGACCCAGCCGGCCAGGATCGCTTCGCCGGGCGCCGCGGCCGAGGCCGGCAAGCCGCGGCCGCGGCCCATGGCCGCCATCCCGACATAGCCCAAGGCCAGCCCGCCGGCCGTCGCGGCGGCCGAGCCGATCAGCAGCGTGCGGCGCTTCATGCAAAGGCTCCGGCCGCCACCGCGTGGATGGCCTTGCGCACGCGCGGGTAGGTGCCGCAGCGGCAGATGTTGGTGATCGCGCCGTCGATCTGCTCGTCGGTCGGTTTCGGCGTGTGCGCCAGCAGCGCGGCAGCGGCCATCAGCATGCCGGACTGGCAGTAGCCGCATTGCGGCACCTGGTGGGCGATCCAGGCGCGCTGCAGCGGATGCAGCAGCGCCTTGCCGCTTCCGCCCTGCGCCGCCGCCAGGCCTTCGATGGTGAGAATCTGGTGCCCGGCCGCCGCGGCAACGGGCAGCGCGCAACTGCGCACGGCCTGGCCGTCGAGGTGCACCGTGCAGGCGCCGCAGGCCGCGACGCCGCAGCCGAATTTGACGCCGGTATGGCCGAGGTCCTCACGCAGCACCCACAGGAGCGGCTCCTCGGGCGCGACCGCCACGCGATGGCGCGTCCCGTTGACCTGGAGTTCGAGGGTGGCAGTGGATGGGGAATTCATGTGGGGCCCCTGCATGAAGGAGTCCCCGAGCCTAGGCCGCAAGTATTAGCGGCGCATTAGAGTCAGAAGCGCTCGTGCGGCCCCAGGTAGCGCCACAACCCCACCGGCAGGTTGCCCAGCACCACGCGGCCGATGCGGATGCGCTTCAGGCCCACGACCTTGAGCCCGACCAGCTCGCACATGCGCCGGATCTGGCGCTTCTTGCCTTCGGTGAGCACGAAGCGCAGCTGCTCGGGGTTCTGCCATTCGACCTGCGCCGGCTTGAGCGGCTGGCCGTCGAGCGCGAGGCCATGGCGCAGGCGCGCGAGCTGCTCGCGCGGAAAGGCGGCCTGAGAATTCTGAGCGACCGGCCCGTAGGAAACGCGCACCAGGTATTCCTTCTCGATCTCCGAGTCCTCGCCGATCAGCTGACGCGCCACGCGGCCGTCCTGCGTGAGCACCAGGAGGCCCACCGAATCGATGTCGAGCCGGCCGGCTGGCGCCAGGCCGCGCAGCTGCGGCGGCGAGAAGCGGTGGCGGCTCGGGTCCTCGCGCCAGTGGGTGCGCGGGTTGATCAGCACCACGGCCGGCTCGTGCCCGTCCTCGGCCTGGCCGCTCACATAGCCCATCGGCTTGTTCAAGAGGATCGTGACCTGTTGCTGCTGCTGGTTCTGCGCCTTCCTGTCGACCTCGATGCGGTCGGCCGGCCCCACCTTGACGCCCATCTCGGCCACCTGGCCGTTGACCTTGACCCAGCCCTGCGCGATCCAGTCGTCGGCTTCGCGGCGCGAGCACAGGCCGAGTTCGGCCATGCGTTTGTTGAGGCGTGAAAGTACAGGCGCGTCGGTCATCCGGCGATTGTCACGGCATCAAGCGGTAACCCACCGCGGTCTCCGTCAGCAGGTGCCGTGGCTGCGCCGGGTCGGCCTCGAGCTTCTGCCGCAGATGGCCCATGTAGATGCGCAGGTAGTGGCTCTGCTCGCCGTGCGACGGGCCCCACACCTCGCGCAGCAGCTGGCGCTGCGTGAGCACGCGGCCGGCGTTGGCGACCAGCACCGAGAGCAGCCGGTATTCGGTGGGCGTGAGGTGCACCTCGGCGCCGGCGCGCCGCACCAGCCGCGCCGTGCGGTCGACCTCGACCTCGCCGAAGCGGAACACCGGCTCGGGCTCTTCGGCGCCGCTTGCCGTGCGCGGCCGGCGCAGGTTGGCGCGCACGCGGGCCAGCAGCTCGCCGGTGCCGAAGGGTTTGGTCAGGTAGTCGTCGGCGCCGGCATCGAGCGCGGCGACCTTGTCGGCCTCGTCGGTGCGCGCCGAGAGCACGATGATCGGCACGCTCGACCAGCCGCGCACGTCGCGGATCAGCGAGACGCCGTCGCCGTCGGGCAGGCCGAGGTCGAGCACCAACAGGTCCGGCTGGCGCGTGCCGGCCGCCGCCAGGCCCTCGCGCAGCGTCGCGGCCTCGTGCACCTGCCAGCCCTCGGCCTCGAGCGCGCCGCGCACGAAGCGGCGGATCTGCGGCTCGTCCTCGATCACGATGGCGGTGGGGTTGGGCATGGTTCAGGCGGCAAGGTCGCTCGACTCTGCCGGCTCGGGCGGTTCCCGGCGCGGCAGCGTGACGGTGAATTCTGCCCCGCCGCCGGCCGCGTTGGCCGCCGCGATCTCGCCGCCATGGGCGCTCACCACCGCCTTGCAGATCGCGAGGCCGAGGCCGACGCCCGGGGTGGCCGATTCGGCCTGGCCGCGCGTGAACTTGTCGAACAGCGTCTGCTCGCGGCCGTGGAGCGCGGCCGGCAGACCGGGGCCGTGGTCGCGCACGCTGAGCGCCAGCGCGCGCTCGGTGGCGCGCGCACCGACCTCGATCGGCGCCGCGCCGTACTTCACAGCGTTCTCGAGCAGGTTGACCAGCACGCGCTCGATCAGCACCGCATCGAACTCGACCAGCGGCAGCTCGGCCGGCAGCGCGGTCTGCACCGCCATGTCGCCGAGCGCGGGGCGCGCGGCGCGGATGGCCGAGCCCACCACCTCCTCCACCGACTGCCACTCGCGCCGGAGGTTGACCGTGCCGCCGGCGATGCCGCTTTCGAGCCGCGCCATGTCCAGCAGGTTGCTGACCAGCGCATGCAGCTGGTGCGCCTGCGCGACGATGGCGCGCGCGATATCGCGCTCGCGTTGATCGCCGGGCGCCGGCGGCAGCGCCTGCAGCGATTCGGCCAGCGCGATCAGCGCGGTGAGCGGCGTGCGCACGTCGTGCGAGATCGCGCCGAGCAGCGCATTGCGCAGGCGCTCCGATTCCATCTCGACCACCGCCTGCTGCGCCACGTCGACATAGTGCACCCGCTCCAGCGCGATCGCGATCTGCCGCGCCAGCGTGTCGAGCTGCTGCGCCTGCTCGGGGATCATCAGCCAGCGCGGCTGCGCGGGCTCGAGCGCGAGCACGCCGCGCACGCGCATCGGCGCCTTGAGCGGCACGTAATGCCAGGGCTGCGCGGCCAGCGTGGCGGTCGCGAGGCCGGCCGGCTGGCCTTGCCTGAAGGTCCAGTCGGCCACGCTGGCATCGAAACCGGGCGGTGGCTGGGTGGGCATCACCAGGCGGTCGGACGCGTCGGGCACCAGCACCAGCGCATGGCCGCCAAAGTGGCCCTGCACCGCGGCCGCGCCGAGCGCCACGACCTGGTTCGTTTCGAGCGCCGCCGAGAGCTCGCGCGTGAGCTCGAACAACGACTGCGCACGCCGCTCGCGGCTGGTCGAGACGCCGGCCGCGAAGCGCAGGCCCGCGGTAAGTTGCCCGACCAGCAGGCCAACGCCCAGCATGACGGCGAAGGTCACGACGTACTGCGCATCGCTGACTGCGAAGGAGAAGCGCGGCGAGACGAAGAAGAAGTCGAACGCCGCCACGTTGAGCGTCGCGGCGAAGGCCGCAGGCCCGCGCCCAAAACGCATCGCCACGCCGACCACGCCCAACAGGAACAGCATCACCATGTTGGCCAGCTCCAGCACGCCGACCAGCGGCGCGGCGAGCAGCGTGATCGCGACGCTGCTGGCGGCCGCCCAGGCATAGCCGGGCCAGCGCGCATGCGGACGATCGCTGTCCTCCACCTCGGGGTCGCCGCGCCGTCCGCCCGGACGCACCTGCGCGATGCGGCGCGAGCTGTCGGCGCGCGCGACCTCGACGATGTCGATGCCCGGCGCATGGCGCGCGAGCTCGCGCGTGAGCACGCGCTGCGGCCACCAGCGCTGCCAGCCCTGGGCCGGCTCGGCGCGGCCCACCACCAGCGTCGCGCAGTTGAGCCGCCGGGCCTGCGCGGCGAGCTCCTCGGCCACATCGACACCGGTCAGCACCGCCGTCTCCGCGCCCAGTTCCTCCGCCAGCTTGAGCACACCGAGGATGCGGTCGCGCTGCGGCGCATCGAGCCGCTGCAGGCGCGGGGTTTCGACGTAGGCCGCATGCCAGCGCACGTTGAGCTGGCCGGCCAGCCGCGCCGCGGTGCGCACGGTCTGGCCCGCACCCTCGTGCGGGCCGACGCAGGCAAGGAGCGCGCCCGAGGTGTTCCAGGCCGGCGGCCCGACCTCGCCTTCGCGGCCGGACTGCTCGATGCGCCAGCCGCGCACATCGTCTTCCACGTGCTCGGCGGTGCGGCGCAAGGCGATCTCGCGCAGCGCGATCAGGTTGCCCTTGCGAAAGAAGTTCTGCGCCGCGCGATCGGCCTGTTGCGGGATGTAGACCTTGCCGGCCGCGAGCCGCGCGGTGAGTTCGTCCGCGGTGACGTCGACCAGCACCACCTCGTCGGCCTCGTCGAGCACCGTGTCGGGCACGGTCTCGTGCACGCGCACGCCGGTGATCGCGCCGACCGTGCCGTTGAGGCTTTCCAGATGCTGGACGTTGAGCGCCGACCAGACCTCGATGCCCGCGGCCTGCAGTTCCTGCACGTCCTGCCAGCGCTTGGCATGGCGCGAACCCGGCGCGTTGGAATGCGCGAGCTCATCGACCAGCAGCACGGCCGGCTTGCGCGCGAGCGCGGCGTCGAGATCAAACTCGGCCAGCGTGCGGCCGCGGTAGGCCACGTCGCGCAGCGGCAGCGTTTCGAGACCGGCCAGGAGCGCCGCGGTCTCGCTGCGGCCATGCGTTTCGACCACCCCGATCACCACGTCGCGGCCGGCCGCGTGCTCGCTCTGCGCGGCGCTGAGCATGGCCCAGGTCTTGCCGACGCCGGCGCTGGCGCCAAAGTAGATGCGCAGCTTGCCGCGCTGGGCGCGCTCCTCGTCGGCACGCAGCTGGGCCAGCAGTGCGTCGGGGTCGGGGCGGGCGATTTCGTTCATGCGATGCATTGCAGGTTATCGCATCGGCCGCTCCTTGCGCCGATCGCGACGGGCGTGCCGCCGCGCGGTGCGCGACACCATGAACCACGCGAAGCCCATCGGGATGAAGAAGGCTGCGAGGGCGCACAGCGCATGGAGCAGCTCATCGGGCATGGCAGGCGCTCCTTGCTCAGCGTGCGGCGTCGAGCGCCAGGTTGAGCGCGAGCACGTTCACGCGCGCTTCGCCGAGCAGGCCCAGGAGCGGCGTTTCGGTGTGGTCCTCGATCAGCCGGGCCACATGGTCGGCCGGCATGCCGCGCAGGCGCGCCACGCGCGTCGCCTGGTAGCGGGCCGCCGCCGGGCTGATGTGCGGGTCGAGCCCGCTGGCCGAGGCCGTGACCAGATCCACCGGCACCGGCTGCGTGTTGCCCGGGTCGGCCGCGCGCAGTGCCTCGATGCGGCCCTTGACCGCCTCCGTCAGCGCGGGATTGAGCGGGCCCTGATTGGAGCCGCTCGATGCGCCCGCGTTGTAGGGCATCGGCGCGGTGGCCGAAGGGCGGCCCCAGAAGTGCTTGGGGTCGCTGAAGTTCTGCCCGATCAGCGTGGAGCCGACGGGCTTGCCGTCGCGCACGACCAGGCTGCCGGCGGCCTCAGCCGGGAACATCGCTTGCGCGGCGCCGGTCACGGCCAGCGGATAGACGAGGCCGGTGATCACGCTGAGCAGCACGAAGAGCACGAGCGCGGGACGAAGAATGGTTTTCATGATGATGGTGAGGTTCTCAGACGAGATGCACGGCGACCAGCAGCCAGTCGATGAGCTTGATGCCGATGAAGGGCACGACGAGCCCGCCCAGGCCGTAGATCGCGAGGTTGCGGCGCAGGAGCGCCGCGGCGCCCACCGGCCGGTAGCGCACGCCCTTCAGCGCTAGCGGGATCAGGAACACGATGACGAGCGCATTGAAGATCACCGCCGACAGGATGGCCGAGGACGGGCTCGCGAGCCGCATCACGTTGAGCGCACTGAGCTGCGGGTAGGTCGAGACGAAGATCGCCGGGATGATGGCGAAGTACTTCGCCACGTCGTTGGCGATCGAGAAGGTGGTGAGCGAGCCGCGCGTCATCAAGAGGGCCTTGCCGGTCTCGACCACTTCGAGCAGCTTGGTCGGGTTCGAGTCGAGGTCGACCATGTTGCCGGCCTCCTTGGCGGCCTGGGTGCCGGTGCCCATGGCCACGGCCACGTCGGCCTGCGCGAGCGCGGGTGCGTCGTTGGTGCCGTCGCCGGTCATCGCGACCAGGCGGCCTTCGGACTGGTACTTGCGGATCAGCGCCAGCTTGTCTTCGGGCGTGGCCTCTGCCAGGAAGTCGTCGACGCCGGCCTCGGCCGCGATCGCGGCGGCGGTGAGCTTGTTGTCGCCGGTGATCATCACGGTCTTGATGCCCATGCGGCGCAGTTCGGCGAAGCGCTCGCGGATGTCGGTCTTGACGATGTCCTTGAGCTCGACGATGCCGAGCACGCGCGAACCCTCGGCCACCGCCAGCGGCGTGCTGCCGCGGCGCGCGACCTCGTCGGCGGCGCGCAGCACTTCGGGCGCGATCGAGCCGCCGAGCGCTTCCACATGCCGGCGCACCGCGTCGACCGCGCCCTTGCGCAGCGGGATCGCATCGGTATCCAGGCTGTTCGGCGCCGCGGGCAGGTTGACGCCGCTCATGCGGGTCTGGGCCGTGAAGGGCACGAAGTGCGCGCCTTCGATGCTCCTGTCGTCGGTGCCGCCGCGGCGGGCCAGCTCGACGATGCTGCGGCCCTCGGGCGTTTCGTCGGGCAGTGAAGCGAGCAGAGCGATGCGCGCCAGCTTGTCCTGCGGGACGCCGGGCGAAGTCAGGAAAGCGCTGGCCTGACGGTTGCCGTGCGTGATGGTGCCGGTCTTGTCGAGCAGCAGCACGTCGACGTCGCCCGCGGCTTCCACCGCGCGGCCGGAGGTGGCGATCACGTTGGCCTGCATCATGCGGCTCATGCCGGCCACGCCGACCGCCGACAGCAGGCCGCCGATGGTGGTCGGGATCAGGCACACCAGCAGCGCGACCAGCGCGGTGAGCGACACCACGGTGCCCGCGCCCATCGCGTCGACGCTGAAGATCGAGTACGGCAGCAGCGTGACGGTGACCATCAGGAACACCAGCGTCAGCGCCACCAGCAGGATGGTGAGCGCGATCTCGTTCGGCGTCTTCTGGCGCTTGGCGGCTTCGACCATGCCGATCATGCGGTCGAGGAAGGACTCGCCCGGGTTGACCGTGATGCGCACCACCAGCCAGTCGGACAGCACGCGCGTGCCGCCGGTGACGGCCGAGAAGTCGCCGCCCGACTCGCGCACCACGGGAGCCGATTCGCCGGTGATCGCGCTCTCGTCGACCGAGGCCACGCCTTCGATCACCTCGCCGTCGAGCGGGATCACGTCGTGCGCCTCGACCAGCACCACGTCGCCGCGGCGCAGCTCCGGCGCCTGCAAGGGCAGCCACTTGCCGCCATGGAAAGGCTCGGTCATCTTCTTGGCCCAGGTGTCCTTGCGCAGGCCGCGCAGCGACGCGGCCTGCGCCTTGCTGCGGCCCTCGGCCAGCGCTTCCGCGAAGTTGGCGAAGAGCACCGTGAACCACAGCCAGATCGAGACCGCGAGCACGAAGGCCGGCGACATGCCCGTGTCTCCGGGGAAGCTCAACGCATGCACCCACAACAGCGTCGTGAGGATGCTGCCGATGTAGACGATGAACATCACCGGGTTGCGCCACTGCACGCGCGGGCTCAGCTTGGCGAAGGCGCCCCAGAGCGCGGGCGTGAGCAGCTCGGCATCGAAGAGCGAGAGCTGCTTTTTCTTCTTGGCAAGGGCCTTGGCTTCGGCCACGGCCGCCGCCTGGGCAGGCTCGCCCAGGGCAATGGGAGAAGGGTTCTTTTTCATGGTCTGCGGTCTCACTTCCAGAGCATCAGGTGCTCGACGACCGGGCCCAGCGCAAGTGCCGGCACATAGTTGAGCAAGCCGACCAGCAGCACGGTGCCGATCAGGAGCGCCACGAACAGCGGGCCATGCGTGGGCATGGTGCCGGCCGTGACCGGCAGGCGCTTCTTGGCCGCCAGCGAGCCCGCGATGGCGAGCACCGGCACGATCACGCCGAAGCGGCCGAACCACATCGCGACCGCGAGCAGCGCGTTGTAGAAGGGCGTGTTGGCCGACAGGCCGGCAAAGGCGCTGCCGTTGTTGTTGCCGGCCGAGGTCAGCGCGTAGAGGATCTCGGAGAAGCCGTGGGCGCCCGGGTTGGCGATGCCCGCCTTGCCGGCACCCGCGATCACGGCGACGGCCGTTCCGGCGAGCACCAGGATGGGCGTGACCAGGATCGCGATCGAGGTCAGCTTCATCTCGTGCACCTCGATCTTCTTGCCCAGGTATTCGGGCGTGCGGCCGATCATCAGGCCGGCGATGAACACCGCCAGCACCGCGAAGATCAGCATGCCGTAGAGGCCGGTGCCGACGCCGCCGAACACCACTTCGCCGAGCTGCATCAGCACCAGCGGCACCATGCCGCCCAGCGGGGTGAACGAGTCGTGCATCGAAATCACCGCGCCGCACGAAGCCGCGGTGGTGATGGCCGCGAACAGCGCCGAGGCGCTGATGCCGAAGCGCACTTCCTTGCCTTCCATGTTGCCGCCGGCCTGCAGCGCGCTGGCGGCCTGGTCGACGCCGAGCGGCGGCAAGAGGGGATTGCCGGCCTGCTCGGCCGGAATGACCGCGACCACCGCGAGCACGAACATCACGGTCATCGCGGCGAGGATGGCGAAGCCCTGCCGCTGGTCGCCGACCAGGCGGCCGAAGGCGAAGCACAGCGCCGCCGGGATCAGGAAGATCGCGATCATCTGCACGAAGTTCGCGAGCGCCGTGGGGTTTTCGTACGGGTGCGCCGAATTGGCGTTGAAGAAGCCGCCGCCGTTGGTGCCCAGCATCTTGATGGCTTCCTGCGAAGCGACCGGACCCATGGCCAGCGTCTGCGTGGCGGTGCTCGCGTCTTCCGCCACCGCGTTGCCCGAAGCGTCCTTGAGCGGCTGGCCGGCGGCGTCCAGCTTGGGGTTCTGGTAGGCGGTGGCCTCGAGGGTGGTGACCGTCTTGTAGGTGTCGAAGTTCTGGATCACGCCCTGGCCCACGAACACCATGGCGATCACGAACGAGATCGGCAGCAGCAGCCAGGCCGTGATGCGCGTCATGTCGACCCAGAAGTTGCCGACGAAGCCCTTGCCGTCCGTGCTGCGCGCCGCGAAGCCGCGCGCCAGCGCGAAGGCCACGGCGACGCCGGTGGCGGCCGAGAGGAAGTTCTGCACCGAGAGCCCCAGCATCTGCGTGAGGTAGCTCATGGTCGACTCACCGGCATAGCCCTGCCAGTTGGTGTTGGAGACGAAGCTCACCGCGGTGTTGAAGGCCGAGTCGGGCGACACGGCGCCCATGCCGGCCGGGTTGAGCGGCAGCACGGCCTGCAGCCGCTGCAGGCCATAGACGGCGAGCGCACCGATGGCATTGAAGGCCAGCAAGCCCAGCGCATAGCTGCGCCAGTGCATCGATTGCTCGGGCGAAACGCCGGCAAGCTTGTAGAGCGGCGCCTCGGCGCGCTGCATCCAGCGCGGCAGGCGGCCGTCGCACAGCGCCGCCAGGTAGCGGCCGAGCGGCCAGGCGAGCACGCCCAGCACGATGAGAAAGAGGCCCAGCAGGGTCCAGGCGGAGGCGTCCATCTCAGAATTCCTCGGCGCAGATCAGCGCGAACACCAGGTAGGCGAACAGGATCACGGCGACGAGGCCCGCGAATCCATAGAGAGCATCGAGGCCGATCACGTGCGCTCTCCCTTGGGTGCGTCAAGCTTGCACAGCCCGACCACGGCCTCGGCCATCACGACCCAAAGCACCGCAATGGCGGCAATCCATACGAAGTCCATTCACCACTCCTGCATCGAGAAACAATGCAGTCAGTGTCCGCACGGTTGCATAAAAGCGGGAAACAGAGTGCGCTGGGAGGCGTAAAGAAAGCATAAAAATCGCAAGCCCCCACCAGCGCATGCCGAGCGCTCGCCTATAACCGCAGTCTCGACAACAAACGGTATCTGCGCATGCATCCACCTCGGCAAGGTCTTGGAATTCTCACGCTGAGCGCGCTGGGGGTCGTCTATGGCGACATCGGGACGAGCCCGCTGTACACCATGAAGGAGGTCTTCAACCCGGCCCATTCGCTCGCCCTCAATGCTGCGAACGTCATCGGCGCCGTTTCGACGATCTTGTGGGCGCTGATGGTCGTCGTCACGCTCAAGTACGTGGTGCTGATCTTGCGTGCCCACAATCGGGGCGAAGGCGGAATCATGGCGCTGACCGCTCTCGCAGCCAAAGCGGCGGGGAGCACGCCCAAGCGTCACACGCTTCTCCTCCTGATTGGCGTGCTCGGCGCAGCACTCTTCTACGGCGACGCTGTCATCACGCCGGCAATATCCGTCCTGGGTGCGATGGAAGGCTTGGAAACCATCACGCCTGCGCTCAAACCGTATGTGCTGCCCATCTCGACGGCTGTCATCATCGGATTGTTTCTTGGGCAGCGCTTTGGCACCGCGGCAGTAGGCAAGCTGTTCGGCCCCATCGTCGTCGTGTGGTTCGCCGTGCTCGCTATCACCGGTGTGGCGCAAATCGTCGAGCATCCGGCCATCCTGGCGGCCCTCAATCCGTTGCGGGCCATTGAATTCATGCAGGCGCGCGGGTGGCACCTGTTCGTCGTCATGGGTGCAATCGTCCTGGCGCTGACGGGTGCCGAGGCCCTTTACGCGGATATGGGCCACTTCGGCAAGAAGCCGATTCGCTTGGCCTGGAACACCTTCGTACTTCCGGCCCTGGCGCTCAACTACATGGGACAAGGAGCCCTGCTCCTCAGCGATGCCAGCGCGCTCGAGAACCCATTCTTTCGGCTCTTTCCGACGTTCTTGCTGATTCCCGCCGTCGTGCTCGCGACGATGGCCTCGGTGATCGCATCGCAAGCCACGATCTCCGGAGCCTATTCGCTGACCAAGCAGGCCGTCCAGTTGGGCCTGCTTCCACGAATGCAGGTGCTGCACACCTCAGAGAAGGAAGTCGGGCAGATCTACGTGCCTTTCGTCAACTGGGTCGTGATGGTTGCGGTACTGCTCGCGATGGTGGGCTTCGGAAGTTCTTCTGCGCTCGCGTCCGCATATGGAATTGCGGTCACGGTAACGATGTTCATCACGACCTTGCTCACCTTCTTTGTTGTTCGGCATGCGTGGGGGTATCCACTGCCGCTTGCTTGGGCAGCGACCGGAGCATTTCTGTTGGTCGATGCTGTGCTCGTGATTTCGTGTGCGCTCAAGTTCTGGCAGGGCGGTTGGTTTCCGATCGTCCTCGGCAGCGCCATATTCGCGATCATGGCGACCTGGCGGCGTGGCCGCGAACTCCTGATCGAGCACATTCAAAAAGACGACCCGGACCTGTTGCCCTTCATCACGGAGCTGGCAGCCGACGAACATGTGCGCCGCACTCCCAGAACTGCGGTCTATGCCGTGGCCAATCCGGACACGGTGCCACAGGCCCTTCTGCACAACATCAAGCACTACCAGGTGCTGCACGAGCAGAACGTGATCCTCACCGTGCGCTTTCAGGAGGTGCCGTGGGTGCCAGAGGAAGAACGCCTGCAAGTGGAGCCCCTGGTCGATGGATTCTGGAGAGTGCGAGTGAACTACGGTTTCAAGGACGAGCCCGACGTGCCGCGCGCATTGCGCCTGTGCATGCGCGAGGGGCTCAAGGTCGACGAGGCCGCGATTTCATACTTCCTCAGTCGTGAGATCGTGATTCCGACGCGCGGACCCGGAATGGCCCATTGGCGCGAAGCTCTGTTTGCCACGATGTCGCGCAATGCCGGCAGCGTGGGGGATTTCTTTCGACTCCCCCACAACGCTGTGGTCGAACTGGGGACGCGAGTGCAAATATGAATGAAGGCACTGCCCCGTGCGTATTGCACACATGCGCGGGCTTTTTGCGACCTCGGGTGTCTTCCTGTGAATTCGTTGCTAGCGATTCGTCCTCTCACTGCGTACAACCCGACGCATGGATTGAAAGATGAGGACACCATGGACACGGAAGCCATTGCACTGATCGTCGACGAGCCGATCGCCGGCCATTTCTACTGGGTGCTGCAGAAGCAGGACGGCTCGGACTGCCGCCCCGTCGATGCCGCCGAAGGGCCGATGCCGACCTACGGCGCGGCGATGATGGCCGGCATCGCGGCGCTGCAGCGCCGCAGCGATGCGCGCACCAACCCCGGCGCGCAGACCCTGCACTGAGCCCCGGCTTCCCGCGCCCCGCTCGCGGGAATTCGCGATTCGAGAAGGCAGCCATCTCGAATCGCGTACTCTTCGTTGCCCCCGATCCGGCACACTCGCCGGCCCATCGCGCAGCATTCAGGCTGCGCCTGAAACGAAGAGACAACCCCATGATCCGAAAGCTGCTGACTTCCGCGGTCCTGGCACTGGCGTTCGCCGCCGTGCAGGCCCAGCCCTATCCCGCCAAGCCGGTGCGCCTGATCGTGCCCTTCCCGCCCGGCGGCGGCACCGACATCCTCTCGCGGCTGGTGGCGACCAAGCTCACCGAAGTCAGCAAGTGGACGGTGGTGCCCGACAACCGCGCGGGCGCCGGCGGCACCATCGGCATCGCCGAGGCCGTGCGCGCCGCGCCCACCGGCTACGAGATGGTGATGGGCCAGAAGGACAACATGGTCGTCGCGCCCTGGCTCTACAAGAACCTCAGCTACGACTCGACCAAAGACCTGACGGCCGTGGCCCACGTGGCCTACACGCCGGTCGTGATCGTGACCCGCGCCGAGTCGAAGTTCAAGACGCTGGCCGATGTGGTGAACGCCGCGCGCGCCGCGCCGGACAGCATCACCTACGGCTCGCCCGGCAACGGCACCACCATCCACCTGGCCGGCGAGATCTTCAAGACCGCGGCCAACATCAAGATGCGGCACGTGCCCTACAAGGGCTCCAACCCCGCGATGATGGACGTGCTGGCCGGCAACGTCGACCTCATGGTGTCCTCGCTGCCCTCGGCCATGGGGCAGATCAAGTCCGGCAAGCTGCGCCCGCTGGCCGTGACCTCGGCGCGCCGCAGCAGCTCGCTGCCCGAGGTGCCGACCGTCGCCGAGCTGGGCTACAAGGACTTCGACGTCAGCACCTGGTACGGGCTCTTCGTGCCGGCGGGCACGCCGAAGGAGATCATCGTCACGGTGAATGCCGAGGTGAACAAACTGCTGGCCACGCCCGAGATGAAGGCCGCGATCATCGCCCAGGGCGCCGAGCCGCAAAGCATGACGCCCGAGCAGTTCGGCACGCTGCTGAAGAACGACTACCTGAAGTGGCGCGACATCGTGAAGGCTTCGGGCGCGACGATCGAGTAGTGATGTCCTCCTCCGCGCCCCGCCATCGGTGCCGCGTGATCGCCTCGCCCTGGCCGGGCGTCCATAGCGTCCACACCGACAGCGCGCGCAGTTTCGCCAGGCATTCGCATGCGAGCTTCGGCATCGGCGTGCTGGCACAGGGGGCGCACAAGTCCGCCAGCGGACGCGGGCAGGTGGAGGCCTGCGCGGGCGACCTGCTCGCGAGCAATCCCGGCGAAGTGCATGACGGGCGGCCCGCGCAGGGCCAAACGCCCCGGCGCTGGCACATGGTCCACCTGGAGGCCGAGGTCCTGGTGTCGATAGGCGGGCCGGAGCGGCCGGCCGGCGATGTGGAATGGACACGCCCCGTGATCCGCGACGCGCAGCTGCGCGCGGTGCTGGTCCGCCTGCTGCGGCGGCTGGACAACTGGGACGCGGGCCGGCGCACGGATGCGGATGCGCTGGCGTGCGAGGAATCGCTGGTGCAGGCCTGCGGCCTGATGCTCGCGCACCACGCCAACGTCGCGCCGCCCCCGGCGGATGTGGATCGTGGGCTCGCGCAGGTGCGCGAGCGCATCGCCGACGACCTGCTCGCGCCGCCCTCGCTCGCCGAACTCGCGGCCATGGCCAGGCTCGGCAAGTACCAGCTGCTGCGCCGCTTCGCCGCCGCCTACGGCATGCCGCCGCACGCGTGGCTGCTGCAGCAGCGCGCGGAGCGTGCGCGGCGCCGCATCCGCGCGGGCGACACGCTGGCCGCGGCCGCGCTGGCCAGCGGGTTCGCCGACCAGAGCCACATGACGCGCGTGTTCGCGCGGCAGTTCGGCTTCACGCCGGGTGCCTGGCAGCGCGTCGCCACCGCGGGCCGGCTGCAATAACGTTCAAGACGCGATCGGGTGCGCGGTTCGAGACTCGGCGGCTGATCAACTCAGGACAAGCGCCGTGCCGAATGCTTTCTTTCATCGAGACGAGATCTGGTCCGCGCATCCCGCGCTCGTGCCTTGCGCATGGGTGGTCGATGGCGTGACGCCCCGGCTGGCCGTGGCCGCGCAGGTCGAGGCGCAGCGGACGATCGCGCGTGCGCGCCTGGCCGCCAGTCCGGAAGGCGAGTTTCCGGAGATCCAGGCCTGGCGACGCGTGTTCTCGTCCATGGGCCTCAAGCCCACGCAGGTGCGCTGCGCGGCGGAATCGCTGCTGCGCCGCTTTCGCAAGGAGGACGCCTTGCCGCCGCTGCATCCGCTGGTGGATCTGTGCAATGCCGTCTCGATGGCCTTCGCCACGCCGATCGCGGTCTTCGACCTCGCGCACATCGCCGGATCGCTGGAGGTGCGCTTCGCAAGCGGCAGCGAAAGCCACGAGGATTTTGCGGGCGTGCACGAGGCGCCCGGCGCCGGCGAGATCATCTTCGCGGACGCGCATTCGCATGCGCACGCGCGGCGCTGGTGCCACCGCCAGAGCGCGCGCTCGGCCGTGCGCGGCGAGACGCGGCAGGTGCTGATCGTGGCGGAAGCCATCCACGCGTCGGCCGGCGCGGACATCGCGCGCCTCAAGGACGTGCTCTCGCGCGCGCTCGGCGATGCCGGCTGCGCGGTCAAGGCGTGCAGCCTGCTGAGCCGCGCCGCACCGCGCATCGCGCTGTCCGTCTGAAAGCCGGTTGCGGCGGGTCAGCCGGCGTCCCGGACGTCGGCCACCGGCTGGGTGCCGAAGTCCGCACGCGCCAGGTACTTGAGCACCTTCGCCGCCGCGGTGGCCGGCGTGTCGAGCTGGCCCTCGGCCTTCAGCCGCTCGAAGCGCGCGCGGTCGGGGAACATCTCGGCCTCCGCCCCGCGCAGCTGCACCTGCATGTCGGTGTCGATGACGCCGGGCGCGAGCGAGACGATCTTCGCGCCGCCGCCCAGCGCCGCCTCCTCCAGCGCCACCGCGCGCGAGAAATGGTCCATGCCGGCCTTGGCCGCGCAGTAAGGCGCCTGGCTGGCCATCGCGTTGCGGCCGAGGCCCGAGGAGATGTTGAGCACACGGCGCTCGGCGTGCCAGCCCTGGGTGGCGGCGAGGAAGGCGGAAGTCAGCAGCATCGGCGCCTCCAGCCCCACGCGCAATGCGTGCGCCAACTCCGCTGGCATCGCTTGCGACAAGGGGCGCGGGCGGCCGATGGTGCCGGCGTTGTTGATCAGGGTGGCGCTGTCGAAAGCCTTCGCATCCAGGTTTTGCAGCCAGGCGGCCAGCCGCGCCGCGGCCGCGACCGGGTCGGCCAGGTCCTGCTGCCACTGTTCGAGCTCGGCGCCGGCCTCGCGGGCGCGCGCGGCGAGCTGCTCGTCGGCCTGGCGCGAAATGCACAACAGGCGCTGTCCGGGCTGCAGCAATAGTTCGGCCATGGCGCGGCCGAGGCCGCGGGAAGCACCGGTGATGACGGTGAGCTGGGATGAATTCATGCGATCTCGTGAAATGGTTCATTGACGGCGAAGCGCCGTGCGGCATTGATGCTAAAGGCGAGTTGACTAAACGCGCGTCGGCTTTCTAAAGTCACCCATGCCGATCCAATACGAGCCCAGCCGCGATCAGCGCCACTACGCTGCGCACTTCGGCCTCGCGTGTCCCGTGCAGGCGCCGCTGGTCCGGCCCGGCGGGCAAGGGCTCTTCATCCGCCGGCCGCGCGCCGACCGCGAGGGCAGCGCCGCGGCGGCGCGATTCGAGATCGCCCCGGGTCGCTGGGGCCTGATTCCCCTCTTCGCCAAGGAGCGCGAATACCCCTTCACCTTCGAAGCGCGCGGCGAGAGCGCCGCGAGCGAGCGCAATTTCTACCAGCCGTGGAAGCGCGGGCATCGGTGCGTGATCCTGGCCGATGCGCTGTTCCGCCGCGGCGACAGCGAAGACTCGGTGGTGCGCGTCTCGCGTGCCGACGGCCAACCGCTGGCGATGGCGGGACTATGGAACGGATGGCGCTCGCCGGAGGGCGAGTGCGTGGAGAGCTTCGCCTTGCTGACGCTGCCTGCGCTGGATCAGCGCGAACTCCGATGGGTGGTCTTTCTTCGCGAGGCGTGGATCGACGACTGGCTGCACTGCCCGGTCGAGGAAACGGCCGCCTACCTTCGGCCCTACGCCCTCGACAAGCTGGTGCGCCGGACCATCGTGCACGACCCGAGCATTCCCCTGCCGGAGCGGGCGCCCGCCGCCTGAGGCCTCAGGCGGCGCCCTTGCCTCCCACCGCGCCCTCGCGCAGGGCCGCGAGGTCGAGCACCCGAAGCCCGCCGTATTCGACACGGATCGCGCCCTGCGCCTGCAGCGTGCGCAAGGCCTCGTTGACGCGCTGGCGCGAGAGGCCGATGAGGTAGGCCAGCTCCTGCTGCGTGATGCGCAGCAGTTCGCCCACGCCGGGGAACAGCACCGGGTTGAACAGCGCAGCGAGGTTGCGCGCCACCCGCGCATCGGGGTTGTTGAGCCGGTCGGCCTCGCGCGCGGCGATGAACTGGCCGAGCCTTTCGTTGAGCTGATTCATCACGAAGCGGTTGAAGCCGATCGAGTGGTCGAGCAGCCAGTGGAAGTCGTCGATCGGCAGGCCCGCCACCACACTGCGGCGCAGCGCCTGGATGTTGTAGCGGTAGGGCTCGCGCTTGAGCGCCGTGCCTTCGCCGAACCAGCCGCCCGGCGGCAGGCCGCTGTAGGTCATCGAGGTGCCGTCGGCGTTGTCGTTGCTCATCTTGAGCAGCCCTTCGACCACGCCGAACCAGTAGGTCGGCGCGCGGCCGATGCGGCACACCAGGTCGCCCGGCTCGGCCTCGCCGACCACCACGGCCGCCTCTGCGCGGCGCCGCTCGGGGGGCGTGAGCGTGCGCAGCCAGGGGATGTTGGCCAGCTCTTCGAGCGTGGCCGGCCGCACGCGATCGCGTATCGACGAAGTGCCGCTGGAACTGCCGGGGGTCATCGGGAAACTCCGGGGAGGGGTGTCCCTAGGATTGTCGTTGAAACGACAAGATGACGACAAGCTTGGTTCTACAGTCCGGCCCATCGTGCAGACCAAAGCCACCACTTTTCCCCGCCTGCTGCTGGCCCATGCCCAACAGCAGCCCGACGCGCCGGCCGTGCGCGAGAAGGACCTCGGCATCTGGCAAACCTGGAGCTGGGCGATGGTGGCGCGCGAGGTGCGCGAGATCGCCTGCGGGCTCGCCAGCCTGGGCTTCAAAGCCGGCGACAACCTCGCGATCGTCGGCGCCAATCGCCCGCATCTCTATATGGCGGTGCTGGCAGCGCAGAGCCTGCGCGGCGTGCCGGTGCCGCTCTACCAGGACGCGGTGGCCGGCGAGATGGTCTTCATGCTGGAGGACGCATCGATCGAGTTCGTGATCGCCGAGGACCAGGAGCAGGTCGACAAGCTGCTGGAATGCCGCGAGCTGAAGAAGCAGGGTGCCGGCATCGGCCACATCGTCTACGACGACCCGCGCGGACTGCGCCACTACGACCAGCCGGGCCTGCTGGGCTACGACAAGCTGCGCGAACTGGGCCGCGCCTTCGATGCCGCCCACCCGCGCTTCTTCGACGAAAGCGTGGCGAGCGTGGAGCCCGGCGATGTCGCCGTGATTCTCTACACCTCCGGCACCACCGGCCGGCCCAAGGGCGTGTGCCAGACGCATGCAAGCTTCATCGCGGCGGGCCGCGGCGGCGTCGAGACCGACCGTCTCGGCCCCGGCGACAACGTCATGAGCTACCTGCCGATGGCCTGGGTCGGCGACCACCTGTTCTCGGTGGCGCAATGGCTGGTCGGCGGCTTCACGCTCAACTGCCCCGAGTCGAGCGAGACGGTGATGAACGACATGCGCGAGATCGGGCCGAGCTACTACTTCGGCCCGCCGCGCACCTTCGAAGGCCTGCTCACCGCCGTGTCGATCCGCATGGAAGACGCGGCCGCGCCCAAACGCTGGCTCTATGCGAAGTTCATGGCGCTGGCGCGGCGCGTGGGCTCCGACATCCTCACCGGTGCGCAGGTCGGCTTCGGCGACCGGGCGATGTATGCGCTCGGCAACCTGCTGGTCTACGGGCCGCTGCGCAACGTGCTGGGCATGAGCCGCATCCGCGTGGCCTACACCGCGGGCGCGGCGATCGGGCCCGACCTGTTCCGCTTCTACCGCTCGATCGGTGTCAACCTCAAGCAGCTCTACGGCCAGACCGAGACCTGCGCCTACGTGTGCCTGCAGCAGGACGGCAAGGTCAAGCTGCAGACCGTGGGCAGCGCGGCGCCGGGCATCGAGCTGCGCATCGCCGACGACGGCGAGGTGCTGGTGCGCGGCGTGTCGGTGCTCAAGGAGTACTACAAGCGGCCCGACGCGACGGCCGAAGTGCTCGATGCCGACGGCTACTTCCACACCGGCGACGCCGGCGTGATCGACGCCGAGGGCCACTTGCGCATCATCGACCGCGCCAAGGACGTCGGCCGGCTCGCCGGCGGCGCGATCTTCGCGCCCAACTACATCGAGAACAAGCTCAAGTTCTTCCCGCAGATCAAGGAAGCCGTGTGCTTCGGCAACGGGCGCGACGAGGTCTGCGCCGCGATCAACATCGACTTCGAGGCGGTGGGCAACTGGGCCGAGCGGCACGGCCTGGCCTATGGCGGCTACGTCGACCTCGCGGGCAAGCCCGAGGCCCTGGCGCTCATCGGCGAATGCATCGCCAAGGTCAATGCCGATCTCGCGAGCGAGGACGGCATGGGCGAGACGCAGATCGCCCGCTTCCTGGTGCTGCACAAGGAACTGGACCCCGACGACGACGAACTCACGCGCACGCGCAAGGTGCGGCGCGGCTTCATCGCGGACAAGTACCGCGTGCTGGTCGATGCGCTCTACGGCGGCAAGACCGAGCAGTACATCGAGACCCAGGTCAAGTTCGAGGACGGGCGCACGGGTGTGGTGAATGCCACGCTGAAGATCGTGGAAGCGAACACGTATCCGATCTTGAAGGCGGCAGCATGAGACGCCGGGCCGCTCCCAAGTTGAATAGCACCGCAGCGCATGGCGCGGAGGTTACCCAGTGAGCAGCGCACGCAAGATCGGCGAGGTCATCCTCGACGTGCAGAACATCTCCTTGAGCTTCGGCGGCGTCAAGGCGCTGGCCGACATCAGCTTCGACGTGCGCGAGCACGAGGTGCGCGCGATCATCGGGCCCAACGGCGCGGGCAAGAGCTCGATGCTCAACTGCATCAACGGCGTCTACCAGCCACAGCAGGGCTCCATCACCTTCCGCGGCCAGACCTTCCATCACATGAACTCGCGCCAGGTGGCCGAGATGGGCGTGGCGCGCACCTTCCAGAACCTGGCGCTGTTCAAGGGCATGAGCGTGCTCGACAACATCATGACCGGGCGCAACCTCAAGATGAAGAGTGGCCTGCTCGCCCAGGCACTGCGCTGGGGGCCGGCCGAACGCGAGGAGATCGCGCAGCGCGAGTTCGTCGAACGCATCATCGATTTCCTCGAGATCCAGCTGCACCGCAAGACGCCGGTGGGCCGCCTGCCCTACGGCCTGCAGAAGCGCGTGGACCTCGGCCGCGCGCTCGCGATGGAGCCGCAGGTGCTGCTGCTCGACGAGCCGATGGCCGGTATGAACGTGGAAGAGAAGCAGGACATGAGCCGCTTCATCCTGGATGTGAACGACGAGTTCGGCACCACCATCGTGCTGATCGAGCACGACATGGGCGTGGTGATGGACATCAGCGACCGCGTGGTGGTGCTCGACTACGGCAAGAAGATCGGCGACGGCACGCCGCACGAGGTGCGCAACAACGAAGACGTGATCCGGGCGTATCTCGGGACGGAGCACTAGCATGGCCTTCTTCCTCGAGACATTGTTCGGCGGCCTGATGGTCGGCATGCTCTATGCGCTGATCGCGCTGGGCTTCGTGCTGATCTTCAAGGCTTCCGGCGTGTTCAACTTCGCGCAGGGCGCGATGGTGCTGTTCGCCGCGCTGGCGATGGCGCGCTTCGCCGAATGGGTGCCGGTCTGGAGCGGCATCGCCAACCCCTGGTTCGCCAACATCGCGGCCTTCGTGCTCGCGGGCGCGCTGATGTTCGCGCTCGCCTGGGCAATCGAGCGGCTGGTGCTGCGTCACCTGGTCAACCAGGACGGCGCCACCCTGCTGATGGCCACGCTGGGCATCGCCTATTTCATCGACGGGCTGGGCCAGACGATCTTCGGCAGCAACATCTACAAGATCGACATCGGCATGCCCAAGGATCCGATCTTCGCCTTCGATTCGGTGTTCCAGGGCGGCATCCTGCTGAGCAAGGAAGACCTCATCGCCGCCGCCATCGCAGCCGCGCTGGTGGCGCTGCTGTCGCTCTTCTTCCAGAAGACCGGCACCGGCCGCGCGCTGCGCGCCGTGGCCGACGACCACCAGGCGGCGCAATCCGTCGGCATTCCGCTCGCGCGCATCTGGGTCACCGTGTGGTGCGTGGCGGGCATGGTGGCGCTGGTGGCCGGAATGATCTGGGGCAGCAAGCTGGGCGTGCAGTTCTCGCTGGCGACGGTCGCGCTGCGCGCGCTGCCGGTGGTCATCCTCGGCGGGCTGACTTCGGTGCCCGGCGCCATCCTCGGCGGGCTGATCATCGGCGTGGGCGAAAAACTGTCCGAGGTCTACCTCGGCCCTTACGTGGGCGGCGGCATCGAGATCTGGTTCGCCTACGTGCTGGCGCTGGTGTTCCTGCTGTTCCGGCCGCAGGGATTGTTCGGCGAGAAGATCATCGATCGGGTCTGAGCATGCTTTATAGAGAAAACGGCCAGTTCAAGACCACCTACCGCGCCGACCAGCAGGTCTTCCCGATCCTGCAGGACCGCGTCTTCGTCGCCCTGGTGCTGGCTTTCGCCTTCGTCGGCGTGCCGCTCATGGCGAGCGACTACCTGTTCCGCGCCATCCTGATTCCCTTCCTGATCTTCTCGCTGGCGGCCGTCGGCGTGAACATCCTGGTCGGCTACTGCGGCCAGATCTCGCTCGGCTCGGGCGCCTTCATGGCCGTGGGTGCCTACGGCGCCTACAACTTCTTCGTCCGCGTGCCGGGCATGCCGCTGATCCCCGCACTGATCCTGGGCGGGCTGTGTGCCACCGCCTTCGGCATCCTGTTCGGGCTGCCCAGCCTGCGGGTGCGCGGGCTGTACCTGGCGGTGGCGACGCTGGCGGCGCAGTTCTTCGCCGACTGGATGTTCCTGCGCATCAAGTGGTTCACGCTCGACACGCCTTCGGGCTCGGTCGCGGTGTCGAACCTGCAGGTGTTCGGCCTGCCGCTGGAGAGCGCGCTGAGCAAGTACCTGTTCTGCCTGGTGGTGTTGGTGATCATCGCGATCCTGGCCAAGAACCTGGTGCGCGGCGCCATCGGCCGCGAATGGATGGCGATCCGCGACATGGACGTGGCCGCCGCGGTGATCGGCATCCGGCCGATGTACGCCAAGCTCAGCGCCTTCGCGGTCAGCTCCTTCATCATCGGCGTGGCCGGCGCGCTGTGGGCCTTCGTGTACCTCGGCGCCTGGGAACCCTCGGCCTTCTCGGTGGACTACTCGTTCCGCCTGCTGTTCATGGTGATCATCGGCGGGCTGGGATCGATCATGGGCAGCTTCTTCGGCGCCGCCTTCATCGTCGTGCTGCCGATCGCGCTCAACCAGTTGCTGCCGATGTTGGCCGGCGTGTTCGGCATCGAAATCTCCACCGCCGGCATTGCGCACGCCGAGTTGATGATTTTCGGCGGCCTCATCGTTTGGTTCCTGATCGTGGAGCCGCATGGCTTGGCCAAGCTCTGGTCGACCGCCAAGCAGAAGCTGCAGCTATGGCCGTTCCCCCATTGACGCCGCCGCGCATGTTTTTCTGTTGACCGGGTAGTGCTTCGTTCATTCATTCGACTAGGAGACACACATGAAAAAACTTCGCAAACTGATGATCGCCCTGGCTGCCGGCGCTGCCTGCCTGACGACGACGGGCGCCTTGGCCCAGGACAAGGAGCAGTTCATTCCCGTGCTGTCCTACCGGACCGGCGCCTACGCCCCCAACGGTGCGCCATGGGCCAACGGCTTCGTCGACTACATCAAGCTGGTCAACGCGCGCGGCGGCCTCAACGGCGTGAAGCTCACTTTCGAGGAGTGTGAAACCGGCTACGACACCGCCCGCAGCGTCGAGTGCTACGAGCGCCTGAAGGGCAAGGGCGGCGGCGCCTCCTTCGTGCAACCGCTGTCCACCGGCGCGACATTCGCCATCACCGAGAAGGCGCCGGTCGACAAGATTCCGGTGGTGACCGTGGGCTACGGCCGCAGCGAGAGCGCCGACGGCACGGTGTTCAAGTGGAACTTCCCGATCGGCGGCACCTACTGGGTGGCGGCCGATGCCATCCTCCAGGCCATCGCCAAGAAGGAAGGCGGGCTCGACAAGCTCAAGGGCAAGAAGTTCGCGCTGCTCTACCACGACAGCCCCTACGGCAAGGAGCCGATCCCCCTGCTGCAGGAGCGCGCGAAGATGCACGGCTTCGACCTGCAACTGCTACCGGTGACGGCGCCCGGCGTGGAGCAGAAGGCGACCTGGCTGCAAGTGCGCCAGAACCGGCCCGACTACGTGCTGCTGTGGGGCTGGGGCGTGATGAACTCCACCGCACTGAAGGAAGCGCAGGCCACGGGCTACCCGCGCGAGAAGATGTATGGCGTGTGGTGGTCGGGCGCGGAGCCCGACGTGAAGGACGTGGCCGACGGTGCCAAGGGCTACAACGCGGTGGCGCTGCAGCATGGTGCGGAGCCGCAATCCAAGTTCGTCAAGGACGTTCTCGCGCTGGTGCACGACAAGGGCCAGGGCACGGGACCGAAGGGCGATGTCGGCCAGGTGCTCTACATGCGCGGCGCCATAAGCGCCATGCTCGCGCTGGAAGGCATCCGCTCGGCGCAGGAGCGTTTCGGCAAGGGCAAGATCATGACGGGCGAACAGGTGCGCTGGGGCCTGGAGAACCTGAACCTGACGCAGGCCAAGCTCGACGCGCTGGGCTTCGCGGGCGTGATGCGGCCGATCAGCACCTCGTGCGTCGACCACATGGGTGCATCGTGGGCGCGCATCCACACCTGGGACGGCAAGGAGTGGAAGTTCACCTCCGACTGGCTGCAGGCCGACGAGCAGGTGATCAAGCCGCTGGTCAGGAGCACGGCCGCCAAGTACGCCGCCGACAAGAAGCTCACGGCGCGCACGCCCGCGGAATGCCAGTCCTGACGAAGCACAGCCCATGAGCGCAGCGAACATCGTTCTCAACGTCAACGGCATCGAGGTCATCTACAACCACGTGATCCTGGTGCTCAAGGGCGTTTCGCTCCAGGTGCCCGAGGGCGGCATCGTGGCGCTGCTCGGCGGCAACGGCGCGGGCAAGACGACCACGCTGCGCGCGGTGTCGAACCTGCTGGCCGGCGAGCGCGGCGCGGTGACCAAGGGAACGATCGAGCTGCGCGGCGAGCGCATCGAGGCGCTCACACCGGCCGAGCTGGTCAAGCGCGGACTGATCCAGGTGATGGAGGGGCGCCACTGCTTCGCCCACCTGACGATCGAGGACAACCTGATGACCGGCGCCTACACGCGCACCGATGGCAAGGCCGCCGTCGCCGAGACGCTGGAGAAGGTCTACGCCTACTTCCCGCGGCTGAAGACGCGCCGCGCTTCGCAGGCCGCCTACACCTCGGGCGGCGAGCAGCAGATGTGCGCCATCGGCCGCGCGCTGATGGCCAACCCGAACATGGTGCTGCTCGACGAGCCCTCGATGGGCCTGGCGCCGCAGATCGTCGAAGAGGTGTTCGGCATCGTGAAGGACCTGAACGAGAAGGAGCGCGTGACCTTTCTTCTGGCCGAGCAGAACACCAACATGGCGCTGCGCTATGCCGACTACGGCTACATCCTCGAGAACGGCCGCATCGTGATGGACGGCGAGGCGCAGAGCCTGCGCGAGAACGAGGACGTCAAGGAGTTCTATCTCGGCGTCGGCGGCGCGGACCGCAAGAGCTTCCGCGATATCAAGAGTTACAAGCGGCGCAAGAGGTGGCTCGCATGACCGATTTCTATGACAAGCTGGAAGTGCGCGATCCAGCCGAACGCGAGCAGGACTTGCTGGCCGCGCTGCCCAAGCAGATTGCGCAGGCGCAGACCGCGGCGCCGGCCTTCGCGAAGATCCTCGACGGCATCAAGGCTCGCGACATCACGAGCCGCGACGCCTTGGCGAAGCTGCCCGTCACGCGCAAGTCCGAGCTGCTCGACTTGCAGAAGGCGCACCGCGCGAACGATCCCTTCGGCGGTTTCGCGGCGATCCACTTCGGGCCGCGCATGACGCGCGTGTTCGCCAGCCCCGGCACCATCTATGAACCCGAAGGCGAGGCGCGCGACTACTGGCGCACCGCACGCGCGCTGCATGCCGCGGGCTTTCGCGGCGGCGAACTGGTGCACAACTGCTTCAGCTACCACATGACGCCGGCCGGCGCGCTGATGGAGAGCGGCGCACACGCGCTCGGCTGCACCGTGTTCGCGGGCGGCACGGGACAGACCGAGCAGCAGGTGGAAGCCATCGCGGACCTCAAGCCCGCGGGCTATGTGGGCACGCCGAGCTTCCTGAAGATCATCCTCGAGAAGGCTGCGGAGAAGAACATCGCATTGCCCTCGCTGACCAAGGCGCTGGTGTCAGGCGAGGCCTTTCCGCCCAGCCTGCGCGAATGGATCGCCGAGCGCGGCGTGGCCGGCACGCAGTGCTACGCGACGGCCGACCTGGGCCTGGTGGCCTACGAGACCTCGGCGCGCGAAGGCCTGGTGCTCGACGAGGGCGTGATCGTGGAGATCGTGCGCCCGGGCACCGGCGACCCGGTGCCCGAGGGCGAGGTCGGCGAGATCGTCGTCACCACGCTGAACCCCGACTACCCGCTGATCCGCTTCGGCACCGGCGACCTCTCGGCCGTGCTGCCGGGGCATTGCCCCACGGGCCGCACCAACACGCGCATCAAGGGCTGGCTCGGCCGCGCCGACCAGACCACCAAGGTGCGCGGCATGTTCGTGCATCCGGGCCAGGTGGCGGAGATCGCACGGCGCTTTCCGGAAGTGCAGCGCGCACGGCTGGTGGTCGAAGGCGAGATGGGCGACGACCGCATGACGCTCAGGCTCGAATGCGCCGCGGCCGCGCAAGGCCTGGCGGAGCGCGTGGCCGAGGCCATCCGCGATATCACCAAGCTGCGCGGCACGGTCGAATTCGTGGCGCCGGGCAGCCTGCCCAACGACGGCAAGGTGATCGAGGACGCGCGCAGCTACCGTTGATACGGAACGCCCGGCGACGCTGCGCCCGGCTTGCCGACATCGACGAAGGCGCGGCGGCGCAACCCTCGCGGCATGCTCCTTGCAACGCCGGGAGCTCGCTACGATTCTTTCGATGACCCACGCCTTCTTTCATCCGCCCACCAGTCCGCGCTTCGCGCTGCGCAATCTGCGTGCGCCCCGCTGCCTCGTCCAGGCCGATGTGCCGGCCGGGGCCGACGATGAACTCGCACCCGTCGACCTGCTGGTGGACCACGGCCGCATTGCCGCCATCGAGCCCGCCGGCACGCTGCCGGCCGAACTCGGCCCCGATCTCGACGCATCGATGCTGCTGCCGGGCATGGTCGACTGCCACACGCACCTGGACAAGGGCCACATCTGGCCGCGCCAGGCCAATCCCACCGGCGATGGCGCTGGCGCCTCGATGGCCACGCAGCGCGACCGCAACGCGCGCTGGCATGCCGAGGACGTGCGCCGGCGCATGGAGTTCGGCCTCGCCACCGCCTATGCCAAGGGCGTGGTCGCGATTCGCACGCACCTCGATTCGCTGGCGCCGCAGGCCGCGATCTCGTTTCCCGTGTTCCGCGAGCTGCGCGAGCGCTGGGCCGGACGCGTCGAGCTGCAGGCGTCGTCGATCGCGCCGCTCGACATCTTCCTGACCGAAGAAGGCCGCCAGCTCGCCGACATCGTCGCCGAGAGCGGCGGCCGGCTTGGCTGCGTGACGCGTTCGGGCGCCTACCCCGGCGACCCGATGCCGCCGGACCTGGACGCGGCGCTGGTGCGCGTGTTCGAACTCGCCGCGGAGCGCGGGCTCGACCTCGACCTGCACGTCGACGAATCCACCGATCCGCGCTCGCGCGCGCTGATCCGCGTCGCACGCACGGCCACGGCGCAGGATTTCGCCGGCCGCATCCTGTGCGGCCACTGCACCGCGCTCGCGCTGCAGACCGACGAGTTCATCGAAGAAACCATCGCGGCCTGCAAGGACGCCGGCATCGACATCGTGAGCCTGCCCACGGTCAACATGTACCTGCAGGACCGCAGCCAGGAAGCGCGCACGCCGCGCTGGCGCGGCGTGACGGTGCTGCACGAGATGAAGGCGCGCGGCCTGCGCGTGGCGGTGGCCGGCGACAACTGCCGCGATCCCTTCTATGCCTACGGCGACCACGACATGCTCGACACCTTCACCCAGGCGGTGAAGATCCTGCACCTGGACCATCCGCTTTCCGATTGGATCCGCGCCGCCACCGAGACGCCGGCCGCGATCATGGGCACCGCCCACGGCGTGCTGAAGGCCGGCGCTGTGGCCGACCTGCTGGTCCTCAAGGCGCGCAGCTATTCCGAGATGCTCGCGCGCGCACAGTTCGACCGCACGGTGCTGCGCGCCGGCCGCGCGATCGACACGCGCTTGCCGGACTACAGGCTGCTCGACGACCTCGTGCGCGCCTGAACAGCGGCCCGCCCCAGGGCGGCGAAACCCTACACGCGCCGTCAGGCGGCACTGACGTTCCCGGCACGGTGCGGCGCAATCATGAAAGCTCCAGCAACCCTCCTCGCGGAGGCAACCAAGGAGTATTTTCATCATGGCAATGGACACCGACATTCTGGCCGCCGACGAGGTGGTCGACGTGCTGAACGACCTGGTCGAGAACGCGCGCGACGGCGAATACGGCTTTCGCACCTGCGCCGCGGAAGTGAAATCGGCCAGCCTGAAGCAGCTGTTCAACGACCGCGCCGCGTCCTGCGGCCAGGCGGCCAGCGAACTGGCGCAGTTGATCCTGGGCTACGGCGGCAAGCCGGCCGAAGGCGGCACCGCCAGCGGCGCGGTGCACCGCGGCTGGGTGCATGTGAAGGGCCTGGTGGGCGCCAACAGCGAGCTCTCGATGCTCGAGGAATGCGAACGCGGCGAAGACGCGGCCGTGGCGCGCTACCGCAAGGCCTTGAAGCAAAACCTGCCGGCCGATGCGCGCGCGGTGGTCGAGCGCCAAGCCGAGGGCGCCCAGCGCAACCACGACCAGATCAAGCTGCTGCGCGACGAGGCGCGCGCGCGCCGCTGACCGACGGGGCTGCACGGCGCGCCCAAGGCGCTCCACAATGTCGGCGCCATGGCCTATTCGCGCCGCATCGTTTTCGAGAGTGCCTTGCTGAGCTGGCAGCAGCTGACGCTCGCCGCGCCCGACCCTGCGTGGAGCGACAGCTACCGGGTCGACGGCCCGCGCCTGCTGCTGCCGCTATCAGCCTGCTTCGAGTGCCGTATCGGCGCCCACGGATTCGTTTGCGATCCGGCGTCCGCTCTGTGGCTCTCCCCGTCGCAGCGCTACCGCCTCCGTCGGCCCTGGGCGGACAAGCGCAGCGCGCTGCTGATCGTCGGCGAGGACCTCGGCCCGTCGGGCCGATCGCCGCTTCCGCTCGCGGTGCATCTGCAGATGGCCGGCTGGTCGCAGGCGCTGGCGGCGCAGCAGCTCGAGCGGCTGGATATCGAAGAACCGCTGGCCGCCGTCGTGCGCGCGCTGGTGCCCACGACCGGCGAGGCGTCGATGCGGCGTCCGCACCGCGCCGTCGAACGGGCTCGCGAATACATCGCCGCCGAGCCGCAGCGAGACGACGCCCTCACGGAGATCGCCAGGGCGGCAAACTGTTCGGCATTCCACCTGGCGCGGCGCTTCCGGCTGCAAACCGGCCTGAGCCTGCACGGCTTTCGCACGCGGCTGCGGATGACGCTGGCGCTCGACCGGCTGCGGAAGGGCGAGCGCAACCTGAGCGCACTGGCCGCGGAACTCGGCTATGCCAGCCACAGCCACTTCACGGGCGTGTTCCGCCGCAACTTCGGCCTCACGCCGAGCCGAATGCGCACGAATCTGGCAGCGCCCGCACTTCGCTGACCCGACACTGCCGGCTTCGCAGCTGCCTGTGGAGCCGATCTTGTTGCACCCTTCCCGTCTCGCTGCCGGCATGCTGGCCGGCGTCGCCGCCGCGCTGGTCGGCGGCGCATGGCAGGTCGTGACCCGCCAGTCGACGACGACCACGATCGCTCCGCCCGACCTGGCGATCCTGCGCTACGGCATCGCCGCGCTGATGTTGCTGCCGCGCGGCGTGCCGCGCCGGTTGCTGGCCGGCATGGTGATCGGCGCCGGGCTGCCCTTCGGGCTCATCGCGATGACCGGAACGATGTTTGCGCCCACTGCCCACATGGGCGTTCTGATGGCGGGCGCCTCGCCGCTCTTCGCCGCCGTGTTCGCGTGGGTTCTCTGGCGCGAACGCCCCGACCGCTGGCGCACGCTCGGCCTCGCGTGCATGGCCCTGGGCGTGGCCCGGCTCGGCAGCAAGTTCGGCACGGCGGGGCACGCCGGCGCATGGCAGGGCGATCTGATGTTCCTGCTGGCCGCCGCGTTGTGGGCCGGCTTCACGCTCTCGTTCCGGCAGAGCGGCCTCGGCGCATGGCAGGGCGCCGCGCTGGTCAACGCCTGGTCGACGCTGCTCCTGTTGCCGTGGCTCGGGTGGCGCGGCAGCGAGATCCACCTCTTCGATGCGCCGGTTCGCGATCTGCTGTGGCAGGCCCTGTGGCAGGGCGTGCTCGCCGGGCTGCTGGGGCTGTGGTTTTTTTCCGCCGCCATCGTCCGGCTGGGCGCTGCACGGGCGGCGGCCTTCGGCGCGCTGGCGCCCGTGGTCTCGGCGCTAGGCGGGTGGTGGTGGCTCGGCGATCGGTTGACTGCGGTCGATGCCCTGGCGGTGGCCAGCGCCGTGCTGGGCGTCGCGCTCGCCAGCGGCGGGATTCCCGGCCGGGGGGATGTGCCACGTCAATAGCGTGAATGCGCGTCGGCCTGATTACGACGGACGGCCGGGTAATACCAATGGCCACTACCGACAGCAGACAGGCCTGAACACAATCGCCGCAGCGAACTCTGGGAGAAAGCGATGCAACCTGCCGTTGAAATCACCAAGCGCGGCGAAAGAAACTTCAACTCGTATGTCGGGATCGGCGACGGCACACGGCGCTACGAGCGCGAAGGCCTGCCCTCGGTGGCCGAATGCCTGCAGGACGCGGCGGCTGCGCTGGGCGCCGAATTCAGCTACGCCACCATCACCTACGACAACGTCATGATCGGCAGCTATCCGGTCGCGGTCATGGGACACCGCGCCGTCGAGGTTGCCGACGAACTCCTGGTGAAGCGCTCCAACCGGCGCATCCAGTACGCCTGAGCGCGCTTGCGCGGGTGCGTCGCGCGTCCAGGACATCTCTTTTCGCCCACCTGCTATGACGACGCGGTGGAGATCCTCCACCGGGCAACCACCAAGGTTTCGATGTCATGCACGTGGCGCCCCGTCGCTCGCGCAACAGCCTCGCGGTAGGGTGGCATGTTGGTGCACTCGAGCACGATGTCTTCGACCGAGGGAAACAGATTCACAAGGCGCCGTGCGGCGTCGACCACGTTCCTGCGCGCTTCGACAAGATCGAGCCGATCTTCGTTGTTGAGTATGCGCCGGTGGAACTCGCATCCTGGCTCCACGCCCTGCACAGGCGTCGCCTCCGGAACGCCGACCGCCTTGAGAATGCTTGCGTTCAACGCAGCCGCGTCGAAGGTGACGATACCGGGACGCGCGAACTCCCGGCAATGCAACAGGCTCGAGGTGAAGACCGGCACGGGCACTGCTTCGGCCAGCGTGTTCTGGTAGGCGGCCAGGAAACCGCAACTGGTCGTGATCATCGCGGCACCCTCCTCGACCAGCTGCAAGGCGGCGTCGACGAATGGTCGAAGCAACGCGGGATCAGCCTCCTTCACGATCCGTCGGGGTGACGCGCCCTCGACAACCCGGAAACGAACCGGAATGCCGTTGCGGCTGAAGGTCTCCGGATTGCCGATGTCGCCAGGCGGCCGCGGGAACCGCGTATCGAGCATCAGAACACCGAGGAATCTGTCAGGGCTGGGGGTCATTTCTGGCTGGGATGGCTATGCGCTTTTCGAGACGGTGCTGCGACGATCGATCTTTCGACTGAGCACGATGGAGGTGTGTGTCTGGTTGATGCCGTCGATCTGACCCAGCTGATCGAGCAGCTTGTCCAACTGTTCAGGCGTTTCGCACCGGAGAAGGACCATGTAGTCGAACTGGCCGCTCACGGCCCAGACCTCCTCCACCTCGGGCAGACGCTCGAGCGCCTTGATGACCGCGGGCGCAGCCTTGGCGTTGACGCTGAGCCCGCAGAACGCTCGAACCGCCGCTTGCTCGAGCCGCTGGCCGAGGCGAACCCCATAGCCCGAGACGACGCCCTCCCGCTCCAGTCGCGCGATTCGCGCGACCACCGTGGTCCTGGCTATCTTCAGCTTGCGCGCCAGGTTGGCCGCCGGCTCGCGGGCATTGGCCTGCAGCAAGGTCAGAAGGTGGCGATCAAGGTCATCGAGTCGTAGGTCCATGGGCGGCCTTGCAGCGGAGATCAGCGATTGTGGCGCGGCCGAGTAGGTGCTCGTGGGTCTACAGGAAGCGCAGCGCCTCTTCGAGGCGCGACACCCCGATCGCGATGCCCGCCTCGTCCTGGCTGGCGAACGAGAGTCGAAAGGTCGCGTTGTCCGCTTCTTGCGCATAGAAGGCAGCCCCCGGCACAAAGAGCACACTGCGCTCGATGGCCGCCTTGAGCCATTCAGCCGTATCGACCCCCGGCGCACGCCCCCAGACGAACATGCCGCCGCCCGGCGCGGTGAACTCGATGCGGTTGCCCAACTGCAGGTTCAAAGCGCGCACCAGTGCCTTGGCGCGCTTGCCGTAGATGGAGCGCAGCCGGGGCAGGTTCTCGGCGAAGAGGCCCTGGGCCAGGTACGCAGCCGCGGCCGCCTGCGTCAGCGTCGACGCGTGCATGTCGTCGGTCTGCTTGGCGAGCACGCACGCGCGTCGCAGCTCGGCCGGCCCCAGCATCCAGCCGAGCCTCAGACCCGGCGCCAGCGTCTTCGAGAGGCTCGACAGGTAGGTCAGCACGCTTTCGGCGCCATCCACCGTGTGCCGCATCGAGTAGAGGGGCTGCGGGGGCGCCTGGTCGAACCAGAGATCCCCATACGGGTCGTCCTCGATCACGAGGCATCGATGCCGAACCGCCAGTTTCAGCAGTTCGCGCCGCCTGCCCTCGCCGAGGGTGCGGCCGCTCGGATTGCCGAACGTGGGTACGGTGTAGAGGGCCTTGGGCTTCAGCCGGATCAGCGCCCGTTCCAGATCCTCGAGAACGAGTCCCTCGTCATCGGTGGCGACCTGATGGATGGCTGCGCCTGCGAAGCGAAAGGCGGAGATCGCGGCCGGGTACGTAGGCGCCTCGACCAGGACAGTGTCGTCCTTGGACAAAAGCGTGCGCGCCAGCAAATCGATCCCTTGCTGCGAACCGCTCAAGGTCAGGACTTCGCCGGGTTCCACGGTGATACCGCGCGAATTGGACAGCCGCGCCAGTTCCGTGCGGAGGGCAATGGCGCCCTCAGTGCCGCCGTATTCGAGCGCGCTTGCGAATGCAGCTCCCGTCAGACTGCCGAAGATCCTCTGCAATCCGCCGGAATCCATCAGTTCCGGAGCCGGGTATCCGCCGGCCAGCGAAATCATCCCCGGCAGTTCCGTGAAGCGCTTCAACTCGCGTATCGGGGACCCCGGCGCATTGGCGTAGCGATCGTTGACGAATGAGATGTGGGGCATTTGCTTCCTTCAATCGAGCCGAACGTTCCCGAGCCGCCCTTGGGGGTCGAGCTGGGCATGAAGAGCGCCAGCCAGCGCGCGCGTCGGCTGATCGGTGAAGCACCGGTAGAACGCCTGGTTGTAGGGGCCGACTCCATGCTCGGCGCTGAAGCTTCCGTCGAACTCCTCGACGACAACTTGGTACAGCTTCGAGCGCAGCCGAACAATGGCATCGGCGCTGGTCTCCGGAGCAACGACGATGTTGAGATGCACCCCGCCGTCGCCCAAGTGACCGAAGTCGCACACAAGGGCGGACGCAACTTCGGCGGCGATCAGCTCCACGGAACGCGCGCGAAATGCGGCAAAGCGCGAGCGACTGACGGACACGTCGAAGGCGACGAGCTTCCCGAGCGCCTGCACCGATTCGCTGATGGCATGGCGGATCCGCCAAAGACGTTCTGGCTTGTCCACCACGGCGTCCAGCATCCCTGGGCGCTCGATCTGCGTCTCGAGCCAGCCCATAAGAATCGACTCCAGGTCGAGCCCGGAGGCCTTCGATACCGCGCTCGACACCTCCAGCAGGACGGCATACGGCGGCGCGACCGGGAAAGGGGCAGACACGCCCGGAAGATGCTCGACGGCTGCAGTCAACGCGCTGCCGGACATACCTTCGAACGCGCTCACGAACTCGCCGAGCGCATCCTCGAAAGAGCAAAGAAGCTCCATAGCCACTTCCGCGGAATCGACCGCAACGAGCGCAGCGGCGGTTTGCCGCTGAACAGGATGGAGCTTCAGCGTGGCATGAGTCACGACGCCGAAGGCACCGAAGGTGCCCGTCATCAGCTGGGTCCAATCGAGACCGGTATTGTTCTTGCGTAATCCGCGCGTCGATCCGAAACGTGCGCCCGGCGGATTCGCGAGAACCCCAGCAATGGCCAGCACGTTCTCGCGAACACCGCCATAGCGGATCAGTCTCGAACCTCCAGTGTTGGTGGCCGCCATCCCGCCAATGGACGGATCCGCACCGAGATCGATTGGAAAGGTCAGACCATGCTCGGCGGCGGCGCGGTTGACGTCCGACAGCCGGTACCCGGCAGCCACGACCGCGCTTCGATTGACCGGGTCGATCTCCAATCTGTCTCGCAAGCGCTGTGTGGACAGCACCCATTGCGTGCCGCTGCCGCTCGGCGTAGCCGCTCCGACGAGGCCCGTGGCAGCGCCCTGGACAACGAAGGAAGCATCTGCGCCGACGAGTTCCTGGACCACCCATGCCAGCTCTTCGGCGCTTGCCGGCCGCACCACGGCACGCGCGATGCCCCGCCCGTGTCGAGCGGAGGCTTCAAATGGCGCCTTGTCGCCCGCGTCCGTCAGAAGTCCCTGCACACCCAATCGGCTGGCCAGCCTGTCGATGAGGCCATGGTCCGGTGCTTGCGCCGCAACGGAAGAATGATGGGTTTCCGAGTTCATGGCGTTCAGTTCGACGCCATGACCGGTACGTTGGCCAGTTCGCGCCTGCACTCTTCGAGTGAGGCTGCTTGCGCGGCCTCGTACAAGGCGAACTCGTTCATGACGCTCGCGCCCAACGCGGTTTCGAAAGCTTCCCGGTTGCCGCCGGCGACGTAGTGCGCGGCTCCTTCCGATCCCAGGTTCGAGCGGAAGATGCCTGCGGCGCTGACAGGGAGGAAGTCTTCATACACAAGCGGCTCCGCACGCACCAGGCTCTGGTCCAGAAGCTCGTCGACGCTCGCGTTCGCCGATACCGGCCTCGAACGGACCAGGTTGCGTCGGTCGACCGAATAACGGAAATATGCAAGTCCCGCCCGCTGCAGCGCCCGTGCATCATCCGGGAAGGCTTCGAAGACTCGCGCCAGAGCCGATGCCCTCGACCCTGCATCGCGCCCGGCCTCCAAAGAAGCTTTCAATAGATCGTCATAGAGCGCACGCCCTTTGGGCGTGAGCGCGCAACCGCGCTGTTCGATCTCGCCGAACCGGGCCGTGTGGGTGCCGTCAGCGCCTTCGGCTCCCTGGAAGCGGATCGGCTCTTCCAGGGCGAGAAAGCTCGTTTGGCGCAACAGGATCGGGCACTTGCGCTTCGGCGGACCTTCGATCGCGTCTTTCGCACGGATGCCCTTCTCCAGCATCGCCGCCTGCGCCTGGTCGATGTCGAGCACGCGGGGGGTCAGATGGTTGATATGCGGCCCCTTGAAACACACCACATCGGCGATGAGCGGATGCGACGCTCTCAGCTGCCGATAGGTCTCGATGTCGACGGTCGCCTCGCTGTGCCAGCGAAAGGTCTCGAGCGCCTGCGCGACGAACTCTTGCGTGTCCCGGCCGGACAGGCCGCCATCGCGCTCCGCGCGGTCAATGAGCTCGAGGCAACGCGGCGTGAAGATGCTGCGCCCGACGAGGATCTTCGCGGCACGCTCGCGCAGTGCGGCGTCGCCGATCAAGTCCAGGCGCAAGAGCGACGTGAACACCCGGAAGGGGTTTCGCTTGAGCGAAGAATCTTCGACGGGACGGAAGGCTGTCGCGTGCACCGGAACGCCGGCCACCGAAAGGTCGTAGTAGCCGACCGCTCGCATGCCCATGACGGCGAACAAGCGGCGCATGACCGCGAGTTCCTCGACGGTCCCGAGACGAATCGCGCCGTGACGCTCCACGTCCAGGCGATCGAGCTGGCCGGCCTCACGCAGGCGGTCGGCGAGCTCTTTGCTCTCTTGCAGCACCTCGGCATTGATATCGGCGACGAGATCGAGCAGAGCACCGTACTGAGGCACCTCGGTCTTGTACATGCCGGACAGTGCCCGCGAAAACAATGTACGGATGTCGTCGGGTTCCACAAAAGCGTTCGTCTTCATGGGCGGTTCCTGTGAAGAATTCGGAGGGGCAACTATCGTCAAAAGGGCGAGCGATTGATAGCGATATGTTGGAACGATTTCATGTCAAAATGGAATCAACTCGCTCGGAAGGCGCGCACGCTGTATATGGGGCAGCCCTTCAACCTATTGCGCATTGATCATCATGTTCAGACGAGAATTTCTTCCCTCCATGGGGCAGCTCATGGCGTTCGAAAGCGCTGCGCGCCATGCAAGCGTTTCGCGCGCAGCACAGGAACTCCATCTCACGCAAAGTGCGATCTCGCGCCAGATCAAGCAGCTGGAGGATCAGCTCGGCACAGCACTCTTTCATCGCGTGCGTCAGCGCATCGTGCTGACGGATGCGGGCCGCGTCTATGCGGCGGAGCTGCGCGCAGGCCTGGAGACAATGTCGAACGCCACCCAGCGCGTGATGACCATGGGCGGCATCGGCGAGGTTCTCAATCTGGCCGTGCTGCCGACGTTCGGGACGCGATGGCTCATTCCCCGGATGAGGCGCTTCGCTGCGCTGCAGCCTGGCGTCACGGTCAATTTCGCGTCAAGAACGGAACCCTTCGACTTTGCGCGCGAGCCCTTCGACGCGGCCATCCACTTCGGCGTCGACTTCTGGCCGGGCGCCTCCTGCGATTACCTTCTCGGCGAAAGCGTCGTCCCTGTTTGCAGTCCTGAGTTCAAGCGCCGCAGCGGCATTCACACCCGCGAGGATCTTGCGGGTCAGTGCCTCCTTCACCAATCGTCGCGGCCCATGCAGTGGGCGGAATGGTTCGAGCAGGTCAAGATCGCGGCGCCGCATGCCATGCGCGGCCCGCGCTTCGAGCAATTCGCAATGCTCGCGCAGGCCGCGGCGAATGGACTCGGGGTGGCGCTGGTACCCAAGTTTCTCGTCGAGGAAGAGCTCGCATCCGATCGATTGATCGTCCTGTTCCGTGAGGCGCTGATCACCCAGCGGGCCTACTACGTCGTCGTTCCAGAGACCGGCGCAGAAAATCGCCTTGTGCTGGCATTTCGGGACTGGCTCGTTGGCGAGGCCGCCGCGGCGCGGCCGCGCGGCCAGACGAAATCACGCGAGCCAGCTGCGGCCGTCGTACGCTGAAACCTCGATGGCGCGGCCCGCTGTCGCGACCTCGTCGACGCAATTCAGGTTCACGTTCACCTGTTCAGGCGCCGAGCGCGGGTTGCAGTGCGTGTGGATGCCACAGTGCCGACAGAAGTAGTGATTGGCGCGTAGCGTGCCGAAGCGATACACGGACAGCTCGTCTGCTCCCGACTTCAGAACGAAGCGCTCCGCCGTGACCCGGTGATGCAGTGCAGCCTTGCGCACGCAATAGCTGCAGTTGCAGCGCACACCCTTGGTGAGATCCGAAGAAAAACAGAAGCGGACCGCACCGCAGTGGCATTGTCCAGGGTGCCAGGACAGTCGCGCCTCCACGCTCATGCCAACGCAGCGTTGGCAGACTCCGACGCCTTGAATCGCCCGAGAAAGGCGCGCGTCGATTCCTGCCGCGGGTTGTCGATCACAACGCTCGGCGGGCCGCATTCCGCGACAACGCCGTCGCGCATGAAGATCACCTGATCGGCGACCTCTCGCGCGAAGCCGATCTCGTGCGTCACCAGGATCATCGTCATGCCTTCTTTGGCCAGGGCCTTGATGACGTTCAAGACTTCCCCGACCAGTTCCGGATCCAAGGCCGAAGTGGCTTCATCGAACAGCATGACCGTTGGCTTCATGGCGAGTGCTCGCGCGATCGCGACGCGCTGCTTCTGTCCGCCGGAAAGCTTGTCCGGGTAGTAGTCCGCTCGGTCCAGCAAACCCACCTTGGCCAGCAGCGCGCGCGCCTCGGACTCGGCTTGCGCCTTTGGCGTCTTGAGGACGGTGACCGGGCCTTCCATGACGTTCTGGAGGGCCGTCATGTGCGGAAAGAGATTGAAGTGCTGGAACACCATCCCCGTAGACGCCCTGAACCGCGCGAGCTTTCGCTCGTTGGGCAGCGCCGTGTGCGCGCCGTTGAACTCGATCGTCTGCTCGCCCACCGTGATGCGGCCACCGTTCGGGATCGACAAAAGATTGATGCAGCGCAGAAGTGTCGACTTGCCGGACCCGGACGGCCCGATCATCGCGACCACCTGACCACGCTCGATCGCGAGCGTGATGTCCTTCAGGACCACGTTCTGTCCAAAGGCCTTTTTCAAGTTGGAGATTTCGATCAGGGGACGGGACACTTCACACCTCCTTCGGGCCAGCGCCGAATTCCATGCGTTTGGCCCAGATCGTGATGGGCAGCAGAACCGCGAAGTACGTGATCGCGATGAAGGTGTAGATCTCCAGAGGACGGTAGGTGTCGTGTGCGATCACCTGACCTTGATACAGCAGGTCGGGGACGGCCAGTACGGAGAGCAGCGAAGTATTCTTCAGTTGCATGATGGATTGGTTCATCAGCGGCGGGACCATCTTCTTGAACGCCTGAGGAAGGATGACGCGTCGCAGCAGTTGCAGGCGCGTCATGCCGAGCGCCTTCGCTGCCTCCGTTTGTCCGGCGTCGATCGAGATGATCCCCCCGCGAACGATCTCCGAGTAGAAGGCGCCGCCATAGAGCGTCAGGCAGAGCGTGGCGGCCACCATGGCCGACATCTCGATGCCGGTCAGAACAGGCAAGGCGTAGTAGAACCAGACAAGCTGAACGAGCACGGGCGTGCAGCGGAACACCTCGATGTAAGCGCGCAGTGGCGCGGTCAGCAAGGGACTGCTGGAGAGCCGGCCCAGGCCGGTCACCAAGCCAACCAACAGCCCCAGGATGACGCAGACCACCGTGAAGATCAGCGTGTACATCAGGCCGCTGAGCAACAAGCCCCGGTACTTCCACAACACGGCGAAGTCCCAGTCATACCCTGCTGCCCCGGGGACCGGACCACCGCCGGAGAAGTGCTTCATGGCCGCCCAGATGCCAGCAAGGGCGAAAAGCACCAGGAGCGCTATGCCAAGTTGAGAACGGCTCTTCGGCTCGTTCGAGGTGTCCGCGTAGTCCATGAGAGTCTCCTCAGAACTTGATTTCAGGCGGGAATGCGCTTGCGGGAACGCCTGCGAGCTTCTCCATGTTCTTGAGGATCACGCCGCGGACTTCGCCCTTGCCGCGAACTTCGGACAACCAGGCGTTGACCGCCTTCTGCATGCCCGGATCCGACTCCTTGCGCAGGCCGATGCTCACCGGCGCGGTGTAGACGGGCTGCGGGATGTGCATGGTGCCGATGGAGCCGCGCTTCGCGAGCAACGGCTGCGCCAGCAAGATCACGAGAATCTGGCAATCAGAGCGTCCCGCTTGCAGGGACATCGTGGCGGCGCCCGAGTTTTCCAGGCGCGTGACCTCAGCCTTGGGCAGCACGCGCGTCGCCAGTTGGTCATGACTCGAGCCGACGTCCACGACGATCTTCGTCTCGGGCGTGTTCAGCTGCTCCCAGGTCTTCTGCGGAACGCCCTTCTTGCAAACCACGGTGTAGGTGTTGTCGAAGAGCGTCTCGGAGAAGTTCACAACTTCCTTGCGGGCCGGCGTCGGCGCCATGCCGAACATGGCATCGATCTTGTTGGATTGCAGGTCGAGCACGGCGTTGCCCCAGGTGGTCTCGACGTACTCGACCTTGGCCCCGAGCTTTTGTGCAAGGCTTTCCGCGAAGTCCGGTCCGAAGCCTTCCCACTTGCCACTGCTGATGTCCTTGGCGAAATACGGAACGGCGCCGGCAACCGCACCGACGCGCAGGACCTTGGTTCGTTGCACCCTTGCCAACGAGCTTTCAGGCTCTTGCGCGGAAGCCGAACCGAAAGCGCAGACGGTAGACACGGCCACGAGAGCGCGGAAGAAGTTTCGTTTGGTAAACACGGTATCTCCAAGCAAGAAGCTCGCCATTGAAAAAAAGGAAAGAACGCTTTCCAGCTCGGGATGAAGTCTAGAAGTCAGTGCTGTCACAAACAACGTGGCACATCGTCAATACGACGAAAATCTATCGTCATACCGACAGCGTTCTCGGCGAAACGTATGCTATCTCGCCTTTCCGCGGTTTCTTAGCCGCTGACTGCCGCAACGGGCGCGCAGGCCGACTTCAGACCTAAAGCTCATCAGCCTCGGCGATCTTGCGTTCGGAATGCGTCTGCGATGGACAACTTGAGGCGCGTGGTGCACCAGTTGCAAGCGGCACGAGGATCTCAACCGCGACGCATCCAGCCAATCGGGAAAAACGCGAGTGGGGCGCTGCGTGCTCACACACGCTCAACCTCGCACGCTGGCAACTCGACGAACACCCTCGTCAGTTTGACGAAGCGGCTGGCTCTTTCGACGATCTGCTCTCTACCATCTGTCAAGACTCGCTTCTACATTTTCATTCAACGGGCACACATGCTCACTGGGGAATGAAATGACGAAGCTGCAGATCGACAACGTTCTGGTTCTGGGTGCTGGCAAGGTCGGCAGCACGGTGGCGGACATGATCGCGGAGTACCACCGCTTGCCGGTCACGCTCGCCGATGTGAAGCCGGGTCGCGGTGTTGAGAGCGACACGTTGGTACGCCGAATCGCGCTCGACGTTGAGAGCGCGAAGGATCTGGGTGCGGCGCTCTCGGCCCATTCGGTCGTGATCAACTGCCTGCCCTTCTACCTCGCGCAGCGCGTGGCCACCGAGGCTGCAAGGCGCGGCGTCCACTACTTCGACCTCACCGAGGACGTGGCTGCGACAAAGGCCATCCGAGAGATCTCGAAGGATGCGACTTCGGTCCTCATGCCGCAGAGCGGCCTGGCGCCCGGCGTGATCGGCATGCTCGGAGGCTACCTGGCCAGCCGCTTCGACGAGCTCTACGACCTGCGTCTGCGCGTCGGCGCCCTGACGCGCAACGCAACGAACAGCCTGCGGTACAACTTCACGTGGAGCATCGACGGCGTCATCAACGAGTACTGCAACCCGTGCGATGCCATTGTCAACGGCCAGCTCGTATCGGTGCAACCGATGGAGGGACACGAGACCTTCACGCTCGACGCAGAAGCGTTCGAAGCCTTCAACACGTCGGGCGGCCTGGGTACGTTGTGCGAGACCCTGAAGGGGAAGGTCAGAAACCTCGACTACAAGACCATCCGCTATCCGGGGCACCGCGCGGCGATGGACTTCCTCTTGCACGACCTGCGCCTGATCGAGCGCCGCGACCTGCTGCGCCAGGTGCTCGAGCACGCCGTCCCGCACAGCCGTGAAGACGTCGTGATCCTGTTTGCCTCGGCGTCCGGCCTGCGCGACGGCCGCTTCGAACAGGAGACGCGCGTCGGACGTGTGTTTGGTGCTCCGCTGCGCGGAAAGGACCGCACAGCCATCGAACTCACCACCGCCGCTGGCGTTGTCGGCGTGTTCGAGTTGCTGCAGCAGGGAAAGCTTCCGGCGCGCGGCTTCGTCGGCCAGGAGCAGGCCCCGCTCGAACAGTTCCTCGCGACCAGGGTCGGTCACTACTACAAGGGCCTCGGCGTCTCGTCCGCCGCCAGCGCGGCCACAGGCGAACCCGCGCACGCCTGATCAGTTCTTCGGCGGTGCCGGCATCGGGTCGGCACCGCTGCCCTCTTTCGCAATCCAAAAGTGGAGCTTCCCATGCGTGGTGCAGATGTGCTCGTGCAAATGTTGATCAACTACGGCGTCGACGTTCTCTTCGGCGTCCCCGGGGACACGAACGTTCCCTTCTATGAGGCGCTCCAGCGCCGCACGGGCGATATCGAACACGTGATGGCGCGCGACGAGCGCTCCGCCGGGTACATGGCCGACGCATACGCGCGCCTGACCGACAAGCCGGGCATCTTCGAGTGTCCGTCGGGAGCCGGCGCGATGTACTCGCTTCCTCCGGTTGCCGAGTCGAACGCCTCCTCGGTGCCTGTCATTCTCCTGACGATCGACCTCCCGCTGCCGGGCGAAGGCCGCGGCATGATCACCGAACTCGATTGCGCGAAGCTGTTCGAGCCGGTGACGAAGATGTCGGTGCAGATCAAGTCGGCGGACAAGCTCCCCGAGATCATCCGGCGCGCGTTCCGTGTCGCCTGCTCCGGAACCCCCGGTGCAGTGCACCTGCAGATCCCGGAGGACATGCTGCTCGCCGAGATCGACCCGAACACGATCTCGCTGCACGCCGAGCCCGAGTGCAAGACCTTCCCTGCATTTCCGATGGCGCCGGCTCCTGGAAAGCTGGACGAACTCTTCGGCCTGCTCAAGGCGGCGCGCAAGCCGCTGTTCGTCGCAGGCGGTGGCGTGAACCGTTCGTGCGCCGGAAGCGCTCTCACCGACATCGCGGCCAGGCTCAACGTTCCGGTCGTCAACACGATCACCGGGCAGGGCTCCTTGCCGGACGACCATGTCCTGGCCATCGGCGTCATCGGCGACAACGGCTTCCACCCCCACGCCAACCGCGCCCTGGAAGAGTCCGACCTGGTGATCTTCGTCGGCTCGCGGATGGGCTCCGTGGTCACGGTGGGGTGGACCTTCCCGAAATCGACGCTGAACAAGCGCGTGGTGCAGATCGACATCAATCCCGAGCGTCTCGCGAACAACTACGAGAACCTGCTGTCGATCGCCGGCGATGCGCAGCTCGTTCTGCAGCAGATGTTGAAAGAGACTCCCGTGGACTTCGACACGTCGAAGCACCAGAAGTGGGTCGACCACCTCAACGAGTACCGTTCGAATTTTTGGGAGCATGCCGAGTCGGTGCTGTCCCTGGACGACGTGCCGCTGCGGCCCGAGCGCGTCGTTCGCGAGTTCAACAAGCGCCTGGAGAAGTACGGCAAGGCCGTCCACATTCTTTCGGACGCCGGCACGCCGACCCCCTACATGACCCGCTTCCTGCGGATCGGCGATCGTCGCACTCGTTTCGTGATTCCCCGTGCATTCGGTGGCTTGGGTTCGGCCATCCCGGCGGTGGTCGGCGCCTGGTACGCGGACAAGAACCGGCGGCCGATCGGCATGTTCGGCGACGGCTCCTTCAACATGACCGTAGGCGAACTCGAGACGCTGGTGCGCAAGAAGGTCCCCGCGCTGATGATGCTGTTCAACAATGGCTGCTTCGGCTGGATCAAGGGGCTTCATCGCCTGAAGGGTCACGACGAGTGCTTCGGCGTCGACTTCCTGCCGCCGCGCGGCCAAGCCATTGCGGAGGCCTTCGACATCAAGGCCTGGACCGTCACGACGCCGGACGAGTTGATCGCGGCGCTGGACGAAGCTTTCGAATACGACGGCCCTTGCCTCATGGACATCCGCGTCGAATCGCTCGCCGATCGAGTGCCGCCAGTCTATTCCTGGCTCACCAAGAAGGGGCTCGACCCCCTGGCGCTGCAACCCGAAGACGTCGCCTACCTGTAGACCCGTGGGCGCGCGCAGCCGCACGCCCAGTTGCCGATGAGTCGAGGAAACAACATGAGTGAACTGCTGTCCGTCTTCCAGCGCTGCGGCATCGAGCCGGGCGAATACCAAGGCGGCTCGCTTGCCGTGCGCTCTCCCGTTGACGGCGCCGAGCTGGCCCGCCTGCACGAGACGCCAGCGTCGCAGATGAACGAGATCATCTCCAAGTCCAAGGCCGCCTTTCTCAAGTGGCGCACCGTGCCGGCCCCCGTGCGCGGCGAACTGGTGCGCCTGTGGGGCGAGGAGTTGCGCCAGGCGAAGAAAGACATCGGCTACATCGTCTCGATCGAGGTCGGAAAGATCATCGAAGAAGGCCAGGGCGAGGTTCAGGAAGGCGTCGACATCTGCGAGTTCGCGCTGGGCCAATCGCGGCAGCTTTGCGGCAAGACCATCGTGTCCGAGCGTCCTGGCCATCGGATCATGGAGCAATACCATCCGCTGGGCCCGGTCGCGGTCATCACCGCGTTCAACTTTCCGAGCGCGGTGTTTGCGTGGAATGCAGCGCTCGCCCTGGTGTGCGGCGATCCGGTGATCTTCAAGCCGTCGGAAAAGGCACCGCTGTCGGGGCTCGCCACATTCAAGGCGCTCGAGCGCGCCATCGCCCGCTTCGGCAACAAGGCGCCTGAAGGACTGGCCCAGATCGTGATCGGAAAGGCGCCACTGGCCGAAGCCCTGGTCGAAAGCCCATCGATTCCGCTCATTTCGGCGACTGGATCCACGCGGATGGGTCGCGCCGTCGGCCCCAAGGTCGCCAGCCGGTTCGGCAAGCGCATCCTTGAACTCGGCGGCAACAACGCCATGGTCGTCACGCCGGCGGCAGACCTTGACATGGCGCTGCGTGCCATCCTGTTCGGCGCTGTCGGCACCGCGGGGCAGCGCTGCACGTCGCTGCGCCGCCTGATCGTTCATCGCTCCGTCAAGGACGCGCTCCTCCAGAAGCTGTTGAAGGCCTATTCGACACTGCGGATCGGAAATCCCCTGACATCCGGCACCTTGGTCGGCCCGCTGATCGACGAAGACGCCTACAACGCGCTGCAGAAGTCGATCGCGGCCGCCAAGGAGCAAGGCGGCAAGGTGTTGATCGGCGGAGAGCGCACGCTCGAGCAGGAGTTTCCGAAGGGGTTCTACGTGCATCCAGCCATCGTCGAGATGCCAGAGCAAACTGCCATCGTGCGTCACGAGACCTTCGCCCCCCTGCTCTATGTGCTGACCTACGACGACTTCGACAACGCGATCGAAGTGCACAATGATGTGCCGCAGGGCCTGTCATCCTGCATCTTCTCGAACGACATGCGCGAGGTCGAGACCTTCATCTCCGCAGCCGGCTCGGACTGCGGGATGGCCAACGTCAACATCGGGCCGAATGGCGCCGAGATCGGCGGCGCCTTCGGTGGGGAGAAGGAAACCGGCGGCGATCGTGAAAGTGGCTCCGATTCCTGGAAGCAGTACATGCGTCGCACCACCAATACCATCAATTACTCGACCGAACTGCCTTTGGCCCAGGGCATCAGCTTCTTCTGAGCTCAACCGGCGCTGCGCCCCTCTTCCTTCCCTTTCCTCAACGCATCCGAAATGGAGTCGATCATGAAGCGTCGCAATTTTGTTGCTGGTTCGATGTTGGTGGCCTCCGCCGCCCCGTGGACGGCGGCGTTCGCGCAAGCGAACGAATCGACTTGGGAGCGTGTGACGCGCACCAAGGTCATGCGCGTCGGCGCCGTGGATGGCGGACTCCCGTACTACAAGAAGGATCTCGTGAGCGGTGAGTGGCTCGGCTGCATGGCCGACCTTTACCGCGGTCTGGCGAAAAGCATGGATGCAAAGCTCGACATCACACCGACCAGCTGGGGCAACTCCGTGCTCGAACTGCAGTCGCAGAAGATCGATATCTTCTTCGGCCTGAATCCGACGCCCGCACGCCTGGCGGCGATCGACTTCACAGATCCGATCCTCAATATCGCATTCACCGCAGTGTGCAGAAAGGGCTTCACGCCCAAATCCTGGGCAGATCTCGATCAGCCCAACATCAGGATCGTGGTGGACAAGGGCTCTTCGCATGACACCCTCGTCACGCGGCTACTCAAGAGCGCGAACATCACGCGCCTGGAAAGCGCGGTTGATGCGACGCTCGCGTTGCAGGTCGGTCGCGCTGACGCTCAGATCCTTGTCTTGCCGTTGGCCCTGAGCCTGGCCAGCAAGAATCCCGCGGTGGGTCAAGTGGTCATACTGACGCCCGAAGAAAATGCGACCTCTAACGGCGGCGTTCGCAAGGAGGCCGACTCGAGGTGGCTCAAACATGTCAATGGCTGGCTTGCCGCCGAACGCGCAAGCGGCAACATTCGCAAGATCTTCATCTCGAACCTCAAATCTGTCGGGGGCGTCAGCGAAGACAAGATTCCGCCCCAGATCAAGGTCTGACCGTCGGGGCCCATGGTCTCAGCAGAAAACGGACCGCGTTTGACCTTTAAAGATCACGATCACACATCATGAAAATCCAAAACATTGAGGTACACCTGCTCGAATCGCCCATCAAGATGAAGCGTTCGCAAGGTGTCGGAAGCATTGCCGCCTCCATCAAACGCGTGGTGGTCCGTGTTCGAACCGACCAAGGCATCGATGGCATCGGCGAAGGGCAGGCATGGGAGGTTTTTTCGGGAACCAACGAGAACCTGTTCCATGGGATCGCGCAGTACTTGCGGCCCGTGCTCTTGGGCAAGGATCCACGCGATATCCCACTGCGCATGATGGAGTGCGACCGCGCGCTGGTCGGTAGCCCAGAAGCGAAGGCGGCCGTGGAAATGGCGCTGTTCGACATTTGCGGCAAGGCGGCTAGCGTGCCCCTGTACGCGTTGATCGGCGGCAAGGTAAGGGACAAGATTCCCTTTTCCTTCTCCATCGCCAATCCAGACATCGACGCCGACATCGAGCTGGCAAAACAGATGCTGTCCGATGGACATCACATTTTCAAGATAAAGACTGGCTTCGCATCGCATGCCGAAGACATGCGCAGGCTCTCGCTACTTAGAGAACATCTTGGCTTCGAATTCGATCTCCGGATCGACTACAACCAGGGTCTTCAGCCCTACAACGCGCTTCAGCAGCTGCGCGATGTCGAACAGTTTAAGCCCACTTTTATCGAGCAACCGGTGCCGCGAGATGCCATCGCGGCGATGACGCAGATCGCGGCGGCATTGGACACGCCTGTCATGGCCGACGAAAGCGTATTCTCGCCGGCCGAGGCGCTTCGCACTATCGTGGAGCGCGCCGCCGACATCATCAGCATCAAGCTCATGAAAGCCGGCGGAATTGGCAAGGCCATGAAGGTGAATGCGGTGGCCGAAGCTGCAGGTCTTCCATGCTACGGCGGCACGCTATGGGAGGGCGGCGTCGCGCTCGCTGCGGCTTCTCATTTCATTGCCGCGAGCTCCAACGTGTCTTTGGGCTGCGAGTTCTACATGCCCAAGTATGTCTTCCAGGAGGACATTCTTGTGCAGATGACACCGGCCGAAGCAGGGCACGTGCATGTGCCGAGCGGCCCGGGAATCGGCGTCGAGATCGATTGGAAGATCGTAGAAAAGCAACGCATCGCGCTCGCCGCGTAAATGTGGATATCAGCGCACGCAGCGAGATCGCGCCATCCGGCGCCATGGACCGGCTGCCGCTGGCGCAGGCCATCACGGTCGATTGATCCGACTGCGCCCTGCGCCGCCGGCATGCAAACTCGGATGGATCTGTTCACCCGATGAAAAACACCGTTGCCATTCTGGGCGCCGGCATCGTTGGCGTGTCATGCGCGCTCGAGCTGCAACGGCGGGGCCACGACGTGACGATCTTCGATCGCGTGGCGCCAGGTCGCGAGACCTCGTACGGAAACGCCGGCGTCATCGCACGCAGCTCGCTGATGCCCTTCAACAATCCCGGGCTGTGGGCATCTCTTCCAAAGCTGTTGAAGAACAATTCGGCGCAGTTCCGCTACGACCCACTGTTCCTGGCAAGGAACCTGCCTTGGGCGCTGGGCTTTCTTTCCAGCGCGCGCTCGAGTGTCTTCAACGAGACCACCGCCGCGCTCGACGCATTGATCCAGCTCTCGACCAAGGAGCACCAACGCTTGCTCGCCGAGGCGGGAGCCGCACACCGATTGCGCGCCAATGGCTGGCTTTTTCTCTATCGAAGCGAACAGGGCTTCGACGGCAGCCGGCTGTCTCGCGACACCTTCGACAAGTTCAGCATCTCGACACAAGCGCTCGATGCGCAAGAGCTTTCGGACCTCGAGCCTGATCTGAAGCATCTTTTTCCCCGTGCACTCTGGATCAAGGACACGTCCTCTGTCGACAGTCCCGGCCGAGTGGTGGAAGCGTACGCGAAGCTTTTCGTCTCACGAGGAGGACGGATCAAGCAGGCACTCGTCGGCGGACTTCGCCGGGCGGCTGCAAATGACGCGTGGCAGATCGTCGAGGAGGACGGCAGAGCCCATGAGGTCTCTCGGGTCGTGCTCGCCCTGGGACCATGGACCAAGGAATTTGCCAGGAAGTCGCTCGGCATATCGGTGCCGATGGCGTTCGAGCGTGGCTATCACATGCACTATGGCGCCGCCGGCGGCGCCACGCTCGGTCGCCCGATCTACGACACCGGAGGCGGGTATGTGCTTTCACCCATGGAGCAAGGCTTGCGCTTGTCCACCGGTGTGCAACTCACCGCGCGCGATGCGCCGAAAAACCTGATCCAGCTCGAACTCGCAGAACGATCGGCACGGGAAGCTTTTCCCTTGGACGGACGGCTCGAAACAGACCCTTGGCTCGGGAGCAGACCCACGCTTCCGGACAGTCGGCCGATGATCGGTGAATGCCCTCGACATCCCGGCCTGTGGCTCGCGTTCGGCCATCAGCACATCGGCTTCAGCACCGGCCCCGGCACCGCCTCCTTGCTGGCGTCCATGATGGTCGGCGAAGCTTGCGCCTTCGACCCGGCGCCATTCCGGCCTTCTCGTTTCATTCACTGAGGACAAGTGCGGGCCCTGCGCTCGCACGCCCGGTCTTCTATGGCATTGCCGGGTGCCAAGCCTGCATCCAGATCGCCATCCCGTCGAGCAGCTCTTCCATCACCTCGCCGTCGTCGCGGCCGGAGCGCCGGGGCACATGAAAAGAGTGGTCCGCATGGGCGACCTCCATCAGCGACCCGCAGTCTCCCAGTTCCTCGACTACCGAGCGAATCCTGCCGAGCTCGGCGAGCTTGTCCTCGGTGCCTTGAATGAACAGCATGGGCAACTGCACGTCGAACAGATGCGCCGCGCGTTCGGTCGAAGGCGCCCCTGCCGGATGCAGTGGAAAACCCAGAAAGACGAGGCCGGCCACGCCGGGCAGCGGCGCCAGCGCTTGCGCCTGCGATGTCATTCGGCCGCCGAATGACTTGCCGCCGGCGAAGAGGCGGAGCGCGCCGAACATCTCGGAGGCCCGCGTGGCAGCGGCCCGAACCGCGGCATGGGCAACGCGAGGTGAATCGGGACGCTTGCTGCCGAGCTCCATGTAGGGGAACTGGTAGCGCAAGGTTGCGATCCTTCGTGCGGCCAAGCCGTCCGATACCGCGCTCATGAACGGATGCGCCATGCCCGCACCCGCGCCGTGAGCGAACACGTAGCAGGCAGTCGGATCAGCCGGCGCCTGCACGAGCGCGGAGACGCTCACGCTGCCGTCGACGGGAATGGAGATCTTCTGCGTTTCAGGCGTCATGCAGAGTGGGAGGGAGTTGAACCCCAAGTATGCAGCGCACCGCCCCTACCAGCGCAGCGCCGCCGTATGAACCGGCGCATCCCACAGCGACACCAGCTCGTCGTCGAGCAGGGTCACGGTCAGCGAGGCGCCCGCCATGTCGAGCGAGGTCGTGTAGTTGCCCACCAGCGATCGAACGGGCTTGAGCCCCTCGGCAGCGAGCCGCCGGTTCGCCGCATGGTGCAGCAGATAGAGCTCCATCAGCGGCGTGCCGCCGAAGCCGTTGACGTGCAGCAGCACCTGGCGCCCGGCCTGGGCCTTCAGATCGCCGAGGATCGCATCCATCAGCGTGCGCACGATCTCGTCGGCCGGCATGTGGGCCGCACGCCGCCGCCCCGGCTCGCCGTGGATGCCGACGCCGATCTCGATCTCGTCGGGTCCGATGTCGAAAGTGGGCCGCCCGGCCGCCGGCACCGTGCAACTCGTGAAGGCCACGCCCATCGAAGCCGTGGCCGCGTTCACGCGGTCGCCTAGCGCCTTGCACTCGGCCAGCGTCGCGCCCTGCTCGGACAGCGACCCGACCATCTTCTCGACGACCAGCGTGCCGGCCACGCCGCGGCGGCCGGTGGTGTGGGTTGAGTTCTCCACCGCCACGTCGTCGTTGACCAGCACGGTCGCGTTCTCGGTCTCGAGCATCTCGCTCGCCATCTGGAAGTTCATGCCGTCGCCGGCATAGTTCTTGACGATGAAGAGCACGCCCTGGCCGGCTTCGGTGGCGGCCGCGGCGGCCAGCATCTGGTCGGGCGTGGGGCTGGTGAACACCTGGCCCGGGCAGGCCGCATCGAGCATGCCGCGGCCGACGAAGCCGGCGTGCAGCGGCTCGTGGCCCGAGCCGCCGCCGGAGATCAGCGCCACCTTGTTCGCGCTGCGCTCGCGCCGGGCGACGAAGGTGGGCTCGAACTCGACGCGCAGCAGCTGCGGATGCGCCTCCACCATGCCGGCCAGCGCCTCGCGCAGCATCGCGTCCACGTCGTTGACGAACTTCTTCATGCGATTTCCTTCCATGTGTCGCACACCGCGGTAATGGCGACTTCGCAGGTCTTCGAGCCCGGGTCGATGTGGCCGAGCGCGCGTTCGCCGAGGAAGGAGGCGCGTCCCTTGGTGGCGGTCATGTCGCGCGTGGCGAGCATGTTGCGGTGGGCCTCGGCCGTGAGCTGCTCGCACACCTGCGGCAGCGGCGTGTTTTCTTCGGCGAGGCGTTGCAGCAGGCGCGAGACCGGGATCAGCACGTCGAGCATGGTCTTCTCGCCGAGGTCGGCCTTGCCCCGGCTCTTGATGGCCTCGACGCCATCCGCGAAGGCGGCGGCGAACTGCCGGCGGTCGGGCTCGTCGATGCCGGCGAGGATCTTGCCCATCGCGATGAAGAAGCTCGAGATCAACGGACCCGAGGCGCCGCCGATGGTCGACAGCAGCTTCAGGCCGATCTTGCCGAAGGCCGCACCGGGCGCGAGCGGCGCCAGCTCGTCGCGCATCGCCATCAGCACATCGCAGCCGCGGCGCACGTTGATGAAGTGGTCGCCGTCGCCGATGGCGCGGTCCAGCGATTCGATCTGGCTCTCGTTGGCGAGGATCGCCGCCTGCACGGCTTCCAGCGCGTCGATGATGTGTACCGTTTTCATGAGACTTCCTGGATTCGGGGTGCGGCGATGCGGCATCCGGCCGCATCGAAGAAAAGACAGCGCTCGGCGGGAAAGCCGAAGCGCGCCTCGGAACCCGGCGCGAGCGGCGCGTCGAGCATCACGCGCGCATGCACCTCCACGCCCTGCCGCTCGGCCACCAGCTGGTGCTTGACCAGCGAGCACTCGATGACCTGAAAGCCGGCCGCCTCGCCCTCCGGCGAGAGCAGCACGTCCTCGGGGCGGATCGCAACGTGCGCGGTGCCGGCCGGCGAGCGGCCGTCGAACCATTGCGCCGGCAGCACGTTGATGGCCGGCGAGCCGAGGCGCTGCGCCACCGGCAGCGTGTGCGGGTCGCCGTAGACCGCGAGCGGCGTGCCCACCTGCTGCAGCACGCCGCGTTCGAGGATGCCGATGCGGTCGGCCATGGTGGTGGCCTCCACGTGGTCGTGCGTCACGTAGATCACGGTAGCGCCGGTGCTGCGCTGCAGGCGCCGGAGCTCGACGCGCAATTCCTCGCGCAGTTGCGCATCGAGCGAGGAGAGCGGCTCGTCCATCAGGAACACGCGCGGCCGGCGCACCAGCGCGCGGCCGATGGCCACGCGCTGCATCTCGCCGCCCGAGAGCTCGGTGGCGCGGCGCGTGAGCTTGGCCTCGATGTGCAGCATGGCCGCCACTTCCTCCACCCGGCGCTTGACCTCGGCCGGCTCGCTGCGCCGCAGCGGCGAGCGCAAGGGGAAGGCGAGGTTGTCGAAGACGGTGAGATGCGGGTAGAGCGAGTACTGCTGGAACACGAAGGCGCAGTCGCGGCTCGCGGGCAGGCTGTCTGTGATGTCGTGGCCGTCCATGCGGATGCGCCCGGCATCGGGACGCTCCAGGCCGGCGATGAGGCGCAGCGTGGTGGTCTTGCCGGCGCCGCTGGGGCCCAGCAGCACGAGGAATTCGCCGTCGGCGACGTGGAGGCTCAGCTCCGTCACCGCCTTGACCTCGCCGAAGGCGCGGCTCACGCCGCTAAGTTCAATGCTGGCCATGGCGCAAGGCCTCCCGGTGGTGGCGCGTGGTCGCGCTGGCAAGCAGCTGCTCGGTGCCGGCGTCGAAGAGCACGATGCGCGCGGTGTTGAAGCCGATGGCGACACGGTCGCCCAATGCCGGCCGTTGCGACTTGTCGATCAGCGCCTTCAGCGCGCCGGCCGCGGTGGCGAGCTCGGCGATCCAGTGGGAGCCGAAGTACTCGACATGCCGCACCTCGGCCGCGAGCCCTTCGCCCGGCGCGCCGACCTGAACGTGCTCCGGCCGCACGCCGAGGACCGCCGCGCCGGCGCCTTGCTCGATGCGCGGCACCGTCACCGGCAAGCCGGCCAGCGAGACCGCGTCATCGCCCGAGCGCACCGCGCCCGAGATCGGCACGAAGTTCATCGGCGGCCGGCCGATGAAGCGCGCGACGAACATGCAGCTCGGAAAGTTGTAGATGCCGCCCGGCTCGTCGGCCTGCAGGATCTCGCCCTGGTTCATCACGACGATGTGGTCAGCCAGCGCCATCGCCTCGTTCTGGTCGTGCGTGACGAAGACGGTGGTGGTGCGCAAGCGCTCGTGCAACTTGCGCAGCTCCACGCACATCAGCTCGCGGAACTCGGCGTCGAGTGTGCCCAGCGGCTCGTCCATCAGGAAGGCCTGGGGCTGCCGCACGATCGCGCGGCCCAGCGCGACGCGCTGCCGGTCGCCGCCCGAAAGCCCGCCCACCCGCGCGCCGAGCAGGTGCTCGATGCGCAGGATGGCCGCGACATCGGCTACGCGCCGATCGATCTCGGCGCGCTTCAAGCCTTCGTTGCGCAGCGGGAACTCGAGGTTGCCGCGCACGCCCAGGTGCGGGTAGAGCGCGAAGAGCTGGAACACCATCGCGATGTCGCGTTCGCGCGGGCGCAGGTAGGTCACGTCCTGGCCCGCGAGCGTGATCGAGCCGGAGGTCGGGAACTCGAGGCCGGCCAGCATGCGCAGCGTGGTCGTCTTGCCGCAGCCCGAGGGGCCGAGCAGCACGACGAACTTGCCGTCTTCCAGCGTCAGTGTGGAGTCGCGCACGGCGACGAAATCGCTGAAGCGCTTGTGCAGCTTTTCGATGCGGATCTCGGCCATGTCAGTGCAGCTTTCCGGCGACCGTGTAGCCCGCGACCCCGGCCAGCAGAACGGCGAAGGACCAGCTGTAGATCTCGAGCGACCAGGGCTGCATCAGCATCGCGAGGCCGAGCCCGATGAGGGCGATGCTGGCGGGCTCCCAGCGCGCGCGGGACAACCAGTTCTTCTTCATTTCCGAATCGCTCCGAAGGTGATGCCGCGCAACAGGTGCTTGCGCAGCAGCACGGTGAACACCAGCACCGGCAGCAGGAACAGCGTGGTGCCCGCGGCCATGGCCGGCCAGTCGAGGCCGCCCTCGCCGATGATGGTCGGGATGAAGGGCGGCGAGGTTTGCGCCGTGCCGCTGGTGAGCAGGAGCGCGAATGCGTACTCGTTCCACGCGAAGATCAGGCAGAAGATCGCGGTGGTCGCGATGCCGGTGGCGGCCTGCGGCAGCACCACCTTGATGAAGGCCTGGAAGCGCGTGTAGCCGTCGACCATGGCGGCCTCCTCGTACTCGCGCGGGATCTCGTCCATGAAGCCCTTGAGCAGCCAGACCGAGAGCGAGAGATTGACCACCGTGTAGAGCAGGATCAGCCCGAGGTGCGTGTCCGACAGGCCGACCGCGCGGTACATCAGGTAGATCGGGATCGCCACCGCGATCGGCGGCATCATCCGCGTCGACAAGATGAAGAACAGCAGATCGTCCTTGCCCGGCACGCGAAAGCGCGAGAAGGCATAGGCCGCGAGCGTGCCCAGCACCACCGACAGCAGCGTCGAGCCGAAGCCGATCAGCACCGAGTTGAGATAGCGGTCCGAGAAGCGCGAGGGCCCGGCCAGGATCATCTGCTGCTCGCGCACCAGGCCTTCGTACCAGGTGGCCGGTGGCGGCAGCGCGGCCAGCTCCTGCGCGCCCACGCGCGAGCGGGTGGTGAAGAGGTTGACGTAGCCGATCAGCGAAGGCTGCGTGATGACCTGCGGCGGATAGGCGATCGCATCCTGCGGCGTGCGAAAGCTGGTCAGCAGGATCCACACCAGCGGGATCAGCGAGATCAGCGCGTAGCCGATCACGACGATGCCGGCGAAAGCCTTCGCGCGCGGCGTCGGGTCGAGCGGGCTGTGGACGGCGTTCTTCATCGCTGCTTCACCCGATCGAGGAATCGCACCGTCACGAGCGAGAGCCCGTAGATGGCCACGAAGAGGATGATGGCCAGCGCCGAGCTGTAGCCGGTGCGCCATTTCTCGAAGGCCTCGCGCTTGAGCTTGATCGACGCCAGCTCGGTCACCGAGCCCGGGCCGCCGTTGGTGAGCTGGTCCACGAGGTCGAACATCTTGAAGTTCTCGATCACGCGGAACAGCACCGCGAGGATGATGAAGGGCATCACCATCGGCAGCGTGATGCGCCAGAACTTGGTCCACTCGCTCGCGCGGTCGATCTCGGCGGCTTCGTAGAGATAGGGCGGGATCGAGCGCAGGCCAGCCAGCAGCAGCAGCATCACGTAGGGCGTCCACATCCAGGTGTCGACCAGCACGATGGCCCAGGGCGAGAGCTTCGTATCGCCGAGCATGGTGAAGGTGCCGGGCCCGCCGAAGAAGTTGACGATGTAGTTGAAGATGCCGTACTGCGGCTCGAAGAAATACTTCCAGAAGGTGCCGACCACGGCCGGCGCCAGCATCATCGGCAGCAGGATCGCGGTGCTCCAGAAGCTGTGCGTGCGAAAGCGCCGGTTCAGCATCAGCGCCAGGCCGAAGCCGAGCAGCAGCTGCAGCGTGATCGAGCAGGTGAGGAAGTGCGCGGTGGCGCGCATGTTCTCCCAGATCGACTCGTCGTTGAGCACCCGCGAGTAGTTACCGATGCCGACCCACAGCACCTCGGCGCCCGGCCGGTTGGCGCGGAAGTTGGTGAAGGACAGCCAGATCGTCCAGATGAGCGGGAAGATGTTGAAGGCCAGCAGCAGCAGGATCGTCGGGCCGACGAAAAGCCATGCCAGCGCGCGGTCGGAGAGGCCTTGGCCGGGCACCCTGCCGCGAACGGCGATGCCCGGCTCGGCGCGAACGGTGGTGGCCAACGGTAGGGCGCTCATGGTCGGCTCCGCCGTCTCACGCTTCAAGGCTTGATCTTCCCGTCTTCCTTGAAGACCTCGGTCCAGTCCTTGAGCAGACCGTCGAGCGCTTCCTGCGGCGTGCCCTTGCCGGCCACCACGTAGTCGTGCGTGCGCTTCTGCATCGCCAGCAGCAGTTGCGCATAGCTCGGCTCCTGCCAGAAGTCACGCACGATCTTCATCGAGTCGAGGAACACCGGCGCGTACGAGGTGCTCTTCTCGAAGCCCGGCTTGCCGAGCACCGCGTTGTGGCACGAGAAGCCGCCCGCGTCCCACCATTTCTGCTGCACCGAGGGCTGCGCGAACCACTTGATGTAGTCGAGCGCGAGCTCCTTCTTGTCGGAGTACTTGACGACCGAGATGCCCTGGCCGCCGAGCTGCGCCGCGGCGACCTTGGCCTTGGGCATGGTGAAGAAGCCGGTCTTCTCGCCGCCCACGTTCGGGTCCTTCGCGATGCCGGGGAAGAAAGCGATGAAGTTCATCTGCATCGCGACCTGGCCCGACTTGTAGGAGTCGAGGTCCTCGGTCATGTAGGCGTTGGAATGCCCGGGCGGCGTGCAGCAGTCGAACAGCTCCTTGTAGAACTTGAGGCCGGCCACGGCCTCGGGCCCGTTGATGAAGCCTTTCATGTCGTACGGCTTCTTCGGGTTGTCGTACTGCATGCCGTGGGCGTACAGGGTGTTCGTCACGCCCATCGTGATGCCCTCGGAGCCGCGCTCGGTGTAGAGCGCCGCGCCATAAACCTTCTTGCCGTCGATCGTGCGGTTCTGGAAGAACTGGCCGATCTGCTTGAACTCGTCCCAGGTCTTGGGCGGCGCGAGCTCGCGGTTGTACTTGGTCTTGAACTCCGCCTGCAGCTCGGGCCGGGCGAACCAGTCCTTGCGGTAGGTGAAGGCCACGGCATCACCCATCGCGGGCAGCGCCCAGTAGTTCTTCGTGCCCTTGGGCCAGGTCGAGTAGCCCTCGACGGTGGCGGGCATGAAGTCGCTCATCTTGATGCCGTTCTTGTCGAAGAACTCGTTGAGCTTGATGTAGTGGCCCTCGGTCGCGGCCGAGCCGATCCACTGGCTGTCGCCAATCAAGAGATCGCACAGCTTGCCCTTGGAGTTGAGCTCGTTGAGCATGCGCTGCGCGAAATTCGGCCAGGGCACGAACTCGTACTTCATCTGCACGCCGGTCTGGGCGGTGAAGTCCTTCGACAGCTCCACCAGCGCGTTGGCCGGATCCCAGGCCGCCCAGCACAGCGTGAGCTGCTTGGTCTGGGCCTGCGCGGCACCGGAGGCCAGCGTCAGCGCCGCGAGGAGCGCCGTGCCGAAAGTCGATCGCTTGTTCGTCAACCACTTCATTGCTTTATCTCCTGTTGGTCATGGGACGATTGAAGAATAAAGATGGCAATAAATAAATCAATCAACGCAAACCCTAAGACCTCAGACGGATCGGGATAGTCCGGTGAAGCCCGGCGATCGACATCGGCGACACTCCTGATTGATTTATTGAGGCGCTTTCCGCACTTGGCCACTACCGTCACCATCACCCAGATCGCCGAAGCGGCCGGCGTCAGCACCGCCACCGTCGACCGCGTGCTGAACAGCCGCCCCGGCGTCAACCCCGTCACCGTGCAGCGCGTGCGCGACGCGATGAAGGAACTGGGCGGCGCCGTGCCGATGCGCGGCCGGCCGCGCTCGACCGAGAGCTACCGTTTCGCCTTCGTGCTGCCTTCGACCCGGCGCGGCTTCTTCGACCTGGTGGATCGCGTGATCGCGCAGGCGGCCGGCGATTTCCGGCACCAGCACATCACCGAGGTGACGCGCCGCCTGCCGGCCCACGATGCGGCGGCCTTCGCCGAGGAGCTCGCGCGCCTCTCGGACATGGACGGCGTGGCCCTGCTGGCGCCCGACACGCCGGCGGTGAAGCTGGCCGTCAACGAGCTGGTGCGCGCCGGCGTGCACGTGGTCACCTTGTTCTCCGACGTCGCGGGCTCGATGCGCGAGACCTTCATCGGCGCCGACAACCGCGCCGCCGGCCGCACCGCGGGCCTGCTGCTCGGGCGCGAGGCGCCGGCCGGCCAGGGTCACTGCGCGCTGCTGTCGCCGGCCACGCGCTATGCGGCCGAGATCGATCGCGGCATCGGCTTCGCGCAGGTGCTGGAAGAGCGCTTCGCGGGCGCCCGGCTGCTGCGCGTGGACGACATGCCGGAATCGGAAGACGAGGCCTACCGGCGCGCGCGCGAGGCGCTGGACCCCCAGGCCACCGGCGGGCGTCTGACCGCGGTCTACAACGTCGGCCCCGGCAGCCACGGCGTGCACCGCGCGCTGGCCGAGCACGGCTACGACGCCTCGCTCGGCGTGATCGCGCACGACCTGCTCGACATGCATCGCGCCATGCTGATCTCCGGTGCGCTGAGCTTCGTGCTGCACCAGGACGTGCACTACGTGGTGACCACCGCGGCGCGCGTGCTGCGCGCGCTGTGCGAAGGCGTGCGCGGGGCGCTGGCGGTCAGCAATCCGCGGGTCGACATCCTCACTGCGGAGAACCTCGCATGACAGCCGCCCACGATCGCCCCACGATGCGCTCTTCATGTTCGCCCCGCGAGGACACGCGATGAAGAAATTCATCAACTACGTCGACGACGCGGTCGTCGAAAGCCTGTCGGGCCTCGCGTCGGCGCACGAGGCGCTGCTGGCCGTCGAGTTCGACCCGACCTTCGTGTGCCGGCGCGTGCCCAAGAAGGACGCGGTGGCCGTGGTGTCCGGCGGCGGCTCGGGGCACGAGCCGCTGCACACCGGCTATGTGGGCCGGGGCATGCTGGACGCGGCCTGCCCGGGGCAGGTGTTCACCTCGCCCACGCCCGACCAGTGGATGGCCGCGGCGCACCGCGTGAACGCCGGCCGCGGCGTGCTCTTCATCGTCAAGAACTACGCCGGCGACCGCCTCAACTTCCAGATGGCGAGCGACATGCTGGTCGATCTCGACCACCTGATGGTGGTGGTCGACGACGACGTCGCGATCGACCATTCGACCCACGGGAGCGGCCGCCGCGGCGTGGCGGGCACCGTGATCGTCGAGAAGATCGTCGGCGCCGCGGCCGAGGCCGGCGCCGACCTGTTCGACTGCAAGGCGCTGGGCGACCGCATCAACAGCTGCACCGCCTCGATGGGCGTGGCCTTCAACAGCTGCATCGTGCCGGCCTCGGGCGTGGCGACCTTCGAGATCGGCGAGCAGGAGATGGAGCTCGGCGTCGGCATCCACGGCGAACCGGGGCGCCAGCGCATGCCCTTCGCGCCGGCGGTCGAGATCGTCGACCTCTTGCTCGACCCAATCCTCAAGGATCTTTCGCTCGCGCGTGGCCGCGAGGTGCTGCTGCACGTCAACGGCCTGGGCGGCACGCCGCTGATGGAGCTCTACCTGCTGCAGCACCATGCGCGCCGGCGGCTCGCCGCCGAAGGGCTGACAGTGGCGCGCACGCTGGTGGGCAACCACACGACCTCGCTCGAGATGGCGGGCGCCTCGCTCACCGTCACGGCGCTCGACGACGAGGCCAAGCGGTTGTGGGACGCGCCGGTGCACACGCCGACACTGCACTGGTAGCGCTATCGCGGCGCTAGAATCCGGCCCATGAACCCCGAGGCCACCCCGGCACGCCGCACCCGCCGCGGCAGCGGCGCCGTCACGCTGCACGACGTCGCCAAGCTCGCCGGCGTGGCGCCCATCACCGCGTCGCGCGCGCTCAACACGCCGGCGCAGGTGTCGGCCGAGGTGCTGAAGAAAGTCACCGACGCGGTGGCCCGCACGGGCTATGTGCGCAACGGCCTGGCCGGTGGCTTGGCATCGACGCGCAGCCGGCTGGTGGCCGCGGTGGTGCCGACCATCGCCGGGCCGGTGTTCCTGCAGACCGTGCAGGCGCTGACCGAGGCCCTCGCCGAGAGCGGATACCAGCTCATGCTGGGCCAGAGCGGCTATGCCGAATCGCGCGAGGATGCGCTGCTCGAGGCCATCATCGGCCGCCGGCCGGATGGCATCGTGCTCACCGGCATCATGCATTCGGCCGAGGGACGCAAGCGCCTGCTGGCCGCGGGCATTCCGGTGGTCGAGACCTGGGACCTCACGCCCACGCCGCTGGACATGCTGGTCGGCTTCTCGCACGTCGAGGTGGGGCGCGCGGTGGTCGACTTCCTGCGCAGCAAGGGGCGCAGCCGGCTCGCGGTGGTGGCGGGCGACGACGAACGCTCGCGGCGGCGTCACCAGGCTTTCCAGGATGCGGCGCGCGCCGCCGGCCTGCGCGAGGTGCGCCTGATCTACGTGCCGGCGCCCACCACGATGAAGAGCGGCCGCCGCGCGCTGGCCGAACTGCTCGCGGTCGCGCCGGACATCGACGCCGTGTTCTGCAGCTCCGACCTGCTCGCGCTCGGCGTGATGACCGAGGCGCAGGCGCGCGGCATCGCGGTGCCGGCGCAGTTGGCGGTGGTCGGCTTCGGCGATCTCGAGTTCGCGGCCGACCTGAATCCGGCGCTGAGCACGGTGCGCATCGACAGCAAGGCCATCGGCCGGCAGGCCGCGCGCTTCATCGTGGACCGCGCGGAAGGCCGCCAGGTCGACCCCCGTGTCGTCGACATCGGCTTCTCGATCGTCGACCGCGACAGCGCCTGATCCGTATAAACCCCTAGATTCGGCTGCTTGACGCCGCAGTTGGTAGCGCTATCATTCAGACCATTAAATGGTAGCGCTACCTAAGCCATCGACCTCTTTCAATTTCAAGGAGACAAACCCATGAAGAAGCTACTCGGCGCCCTCGCCATCGGCCTGGCCGCCAGTGCAGCCGCCTACGCCCAGGCCACTTCGACAAGCTCAGGACAGGATTGGCCTCAAAAACCCGTGACGCTGGTCGTCCCGTTCCCGCCCGGCGGCTCCACCGACATGGTGGCACGCGCCATCGGCCCCAAGCTCACGGAGAAGCTCGGCCAGCCCTTCCTGGTCGACAACAAGGCCGGCGCCACCGGCACCATCGGCGCGACGCTGGTCAAGCGCGCGGCACCCGACGGCTACAGCTTCCTCGTCACCTCGCTCGGCCCACTGGTGATCGCACCCCACCTCATCAAGGGCATGCAGTACGACGCGCTGAAGGACTTCGACTTGATCACGGTGGCCGTGCAGGCGCCCAACGTGCTGGTGGTGCCGGCCAGCTCGCTGCACAAGACGGTGGCCGACGTGATCGCGCACGAAAAGAAGAACCCCGGCAAGATGACCTTCGCCTCCTCCGGCAACGGCTCCAGCGACCACCTCACGGCCGAGCTGTTCTGGCAGCAGACCGGCACCACCGGCCTGCACGTGCCCTACAAGGGCGGCGCGCCGGCCATGACCGACCTGCTCGGCGGCCAGGTCGATGCCTCGTTCCAGAACGTCAACGCGGTGGTGCCGCACATCAAGTCCGGCAAGCTCAAGGCGCTCGCGGTCACCGGCGACAAGCGTTCGCCGGTGCTGCCCGAGGTGCCGACGATGAGCGAAGCCGGCGTGAAGAACGTCGAGGTCTATTCCTGGCAGGCCGTCGTCGCGCCCAAGGGCCTGCCGACGGCGCTGCGCACCAAGGCCAGCGAGTCGGTGGTGGCCGCGCTCAACGACCCGGCCATCAAGCAGCAGTTCACTTCCATCGGCCTCGAGGTGGTCGGCAACACGCCGGCACAGTTCGCGACTTTCCAGCAACAGGAGTTCGCCCGCTGGAAGAAAGTCATCGAGACCGGCAAGATAACCATCGACTGAGCCAGCCCATGCCCCTCAACGCCACCCCCCTGATCACCGAACTGCGCGTGATCCCCGTCGCCGGCCGCGACAGCATGCTCTTGAACCTGAGCGGCGCCCACGGCCCCTTCTTCACCCGCAATTTGCTGATCCTGACCGACAACGCCGGCCGCACCGGCGTCGGCGAGGTGCCCGGCGGCGAGAAGATCCGCCAGACGCTCGAAGATGCACGGCCGCTGGTCGTCGGCCAGCCGATCGGCGCGCACCAGCGCGTGCTGCAGCACATGGGCAAGCAGTTCGCCGATCGCGATGCCGGCGGCCGCGGCCTGCAGACCTTCGACCTGCGCACCACGATCCACGCGGTGACCGCGGTCGAATCGGCGCTGCTCGACCTGCTGGGCCAGCACCTGGACGTGCCGGTCGCCGCGCTGCTCGGCGAAGGCCAGCAGCGCGAGGCGGTCGAGATGCTGGGCTACCTGTTCTACGTCGGCGACCGCGACAAGAGCGATCTGCCCTATGCGCGCGAAGCCGATGCCGGCAACGACTGGTTCCGCCTGCGCCACGAGAAGGCGATGACGCCCGAGGCCATCGTGCGCTTGGCCGAAGCGGTGCGCGAGCGCTACGGCTTCAACGATTTCAAGCTCAAGGGCGGCGTGCTGCGCGGTGAGGAAGAGATCGAGGCCGTGACCGCGCTGCACGAGCGCTTTCCGCAGGCGCGCGTCACGCTGGACCCCAACGGCGGCTGGCTGCTGAAGGACGCGATCCGGCTCATGCGCGACATGCGCGGCGTGGTCGCCTATGCCGAAGACCCCTGCGGCGCCGAAGAAGGTTTCTCCGGCCGCGAGGTGATGGCCGAGTTCCGGCGCGCCACCGGCCTGCCGACCGCCACCAACATGATCGCCACCGACTGGCGCCAGATGAGCCATGCGCTCGCGCTGCAGTCGGTCGACATCCCGCTGGCCGATCCGCATTTCTGGACCATGGCCGGCTCGGTGCGCGTGGCGCAGACCTGCCGCGACTGGGGCCTCACCTGGGGTTCGCATTCGAACAACCATTTCGACGTCTCGCTCGCCATGTTCACGCACGTGGGCGCCGCCGCGCCCGGCCGCGTGACCGCGATCGACACGCACTGGATCTGGCAGGACGGCCAGCGCCTCACCAAGGAGCCGCTGCAGATCCAGGGCGGCCTGGTGCAGGTGCCGAAGAAGCCGGGCCTGGGCATCGAGCTCGACATGGCCGAGGTCGAGAAGGCGCATCAGCTCTACCAGCAGCACGGGCTGGGTTCGCGCGACGACGCCGTCGCGATGCAAGCCCTCATCCCCGGCTGGAAATTCGACCCCAAGCGGCCGGCCTTCGACCGTTAGCCAAACCAACCAAGGACGCCCCATGAGAGAAAACCGCCTGCGCACGCTGTGGAAATCCGGTGGGGCTGCCGTCAACGGCTGGCTCGCCATACCGAACAGCTTCTCGGCCGAGACCATGGCCCACCAGGGCTGGGACTCGCTGACCATCGACCTGCAGCACGGCGTGGTCGACTACCAGGCCATGCTCCCCATGCTGCAGGCGATCTCGACCACCAACACGGTGCCCGTGGTGCGCGTGCCGTGGCTGGAGCCGGGCATCCTCATGAAGACGCTGGACGCCGGCGCCTACGGCGTGATCTGCCCGATGGTCAACACGCGCGAGGACGCGCAGCGGCTGGTGGCCTACACACACTACGCGCCGCGCGGCACGCGCAGCTTCGGCCCGGTGCGCGCGCTGCTCTACGGCGGCGCCGACTATCCGCAGAATGCCAACGACACCATCGTGACCTTCGCGATGATCGAGACGGCACAGGCGCTCGACAACCTGGACGACATCCTCTCGGTCGAAGGGCTGGATGCGGTGTACATCGGCCCGTCGGACCTCTCGCTCGCGCTCGGCTGCCGTCCCGTCTTCGACGACGTGGACCCGCCGGTCGCGCAGGCCATCGACCACATCCTCGAACGGGCCAAGGCGCACGGCCTGGTCGCCGGCATCCACAACGGCAGGCCCGACGTGGCGCTGGCGCGCATTGCCAAGGGCTTCCAGTTCGTCACCGTGAGTTCGGACGCGCGGCTCATGGCCGCGGGCGCCCAGCAGATGCTCGCAGCGATGCGGGCCACGCCGGCGCCTGCGGCATCTTCTTCCACCTACTGAACCAAGGAAATCGAAATGAAAGTCGGATTCATCGGCCTCGGCATCATGGGCGCGCCGATGGCGCAGAACCTCCTGGCCGCCGGCCACGAGATGTTCGTGCGCACGCGCAGCAAGGTGCCCGAGGCGCTGGCCAAGGCCACGCAGTGCAAAACCAACGCCGACGTCGCGCGCGCCGCCGATGTCATCGTGCTCATGCTGCCGGACACGCCCGATGTCGAGTCGGTGCTGTTCGGCAAGGACGGCGTCGCCGACGGCCTGAGCGCCGGCAAGACGGTGATGGACATGAGCAGCATCTCGCCCATCGAGACCAAGGCCTTCGCCAGCAAGATCAACGCGCTCGGCTGCGAGTACCTCGACGCGCCGGTCTCCGGCGGCGAAGTCGGCGCCAAGGCCGCCAGCCTGACCATCATGTGCGGCGGCTCCGAAGCCACCTTCGACAAGGTGAAGCCGCTGCTTGAAGCCATGGGCAAGAACATCACGCTGGTCGGTGGCAACGGCGACGGCCAGACCACCAAGGTGGCCAACCAGATCATCGTCGCGCTCAACATCGCCGCGGTCGGCGAGGCGCTGCTGTTCGCGAGCAAGGCCGGCGCCGATCCGGCCAAGGTGCGGCAGGCGCTGATGGGCGGCTTCGCGGCCAGCCGCATCCTCGAAGTGCATGGCGAACGCATGATCAAGCGCACCTTCAACCCGGGCTTCCGCATCGCGCTGCACCAGAAGGACCTGAGCCTCGCGCTTGCCGGTGCCAAGTCGATGGGCGTCGCGCTGCCGCAGACGGCTTCGGCCGCGCAGCTGATGCAGTCTTGCGCCGCCCACGGCTGGGACCAGCTCGATCATTCGGCGCTGGTCAAGGCGCTGGAGCAGATGGCGGCGCACGAGGTGGCGAACCCGCAGACCTGAAGCCGCATCGCGCCGCCGACGAAGAACAACAACCCTGGAGACGAGCATGCAAGAACAACAAGGCGCGAGCGCGCGCCGCGCTTTCCTGAAGACGGCCGCGGGCAGCACGCTGGCCGCGCTCGGCGGCACCGCCGCCGCGCAGGCCTTCGACTTCAAGCCCAGCCAGCGCTACCCCGATCCGGCGGTGCAGGTGCTGGACCCGAGCTTCGGCAAGTACCGCATCTACAGCAGCACGGTCGAACAACTGGGCACCGGCATGCGCTGGGCCGAAGGCCCGGTGTGGTTCGGCGACGGACGCTATCTGCTGGTGAGCGACATCCCCAACAACCGCATCATGCGTTTCGACGAGGCCACCGGGACTTTCGGCGTGTTTCGCCAGCCGTCCAACTTTTCCAACGGCCTGGCGCGTGACCGGCAGGGGCGGCTGCTGGCCTGCGAACACCTGACCCGGCGCATCACGCGCACCGAGTACGACGGCAGGATCACCGTGCTGGCCGACAGCTTCAACGGCAAGAAGCTCAACTCGCCCAACGACATCGTGTGCAAGTCCGACGGCTCCATCTGGTTCACCGATCCGCCCTTCGGCATCGGCGGCAACTGGGAGGGCGACAAGGCCGCCTCCGAACTGCCGCACTCCGTCTACCGCATCGCGCCGGACGGCAAGATCGGCCTCGTCACCGCCGACCTGAACGGCCCCAACGGCCTGGCCTTCTCGCCCGACGAGAAGAAGCTCTACATCGTCGAGGGACGCGCCCAGCCCCACCGCGTGATCTGGAGCTACGACGTCGGCAGCGGCGCCAGCCTGTCCAACAAGACCCGGCTGGTGGACGCCAACGGGCCCGGTTCGATCGACGGCTTCAAGGTCGACGTCGACGGCAACCTGTGGTGCGGCTGGGGCAGCAACGGCGCGCCCGGCGCAAACCCAGCGGACCTGGACGGCGTGATGGTGTTCAACCCGCAGGGCAAGGCGATCGGTTTCATCCGCCTGCCGGAGCGCTGTGCGAACCTCAGTTTCGGCGGGGCCAAGAACAACCGGCTTTACATGGCAAGTTGCCACTCGCTTTATGCGCTCTATGTGGAAACGCATGGCGCGGCTTGAATGGCGACCGGAGCAAGTCTTCGTTAAGAAGTAAGTAAAAAGCTCTTGAAATACCTTGTTACGGCGTGCACAGCTAGGCACAATGTATTACATGAAACGTCAAAACCTCTCCCAACCGCGGTGGTCCCCCGAGGGGCTGCTCAGTCTCTTGCGCGCCAGCCTGCCACCTGCGGGACCCGGGGCGACCCCACTCCCTGCGCCCCCGGCGCGCCTCGACAGCCGTCAGCTGACCGAGGTGGCCAGCCAGTGGCGCAGGCGTTCGGAGTCGGGCGACGAAGGGGCAGAGTCCGTGGCGGCCGCACTGGACTACATCGCCACGCGCCGCGCGCGGGAAAGAGGCGAGCGGATCCAGGCGATGGGCAAGCGGCTTTCGCAACTGATGCAACTGAGTTGAGTCGCGCCATGAAGACCCAGACCGAAGCCATTCGCGAAGGCTACGAAGTCGATCTGTCCGGACCCGGCCGGCCGTTGGGAGCGCGAGGTAGATACCCCGACTACGAGATGATTCCCTTGCTGACCGACATGGAAGCGGAACTGCTCAACACGCTGAGCCTGGTGCGCAAGATGCTCGCCGAAGGCCCGCCCAGCCAGGATGCCCAGCAGGGCGTGGTGCTCGCGATCGACGGCCTGCTTTCCGTCGCGCGCGCCTGAGCGGCACCCTCAGCGCCGTGCAGGCGCCGGCTGCACGCGCTCCCGCGCCGTGACCGTGCGCGTCACGAGCCGCCCTTCCCGCAGCAGCGACACCTGGACCGGCCGCCCGATGCGCTCCGCATTGAGCAATCGCAAGAGATCGTCCGCACCGGCGATCGTCACGCTTTCCAGCGCGACGAGGATGTCGCCCACCCTCAGCCCTGCCAGGTCCGCGGGGCCGCCGGTCTGCACTTCGCCGATGCGCACCGCGTTGGCGCCCGCATGAATGGCCAGGGCCACGCGCCGCGCCAGCGGCACCGTCTGCGCCGCGATGCCGAGATGCGCGCGCCGAACCCGGCCATGGGCGATGAATTCGCCGATCACGAAGCGGGCCGTGTTGCTGGAGACGGCGAAGGCGAGCCCCTGCGCGCCGGCGATCATGGCGGTGTTGATGCCGACCACCTGGCCCGACGCAGCCACCAGCGCGCCGCCGGAGTTGCCAGGGTTGAGCGCCGCGTCGGTCTGGATGACATCGTCGATCAGGTGCCCGCTTTGCGAGCGCAGCGAGCGGCCCAGCGCCGAGACGATGCCGGCCGTGACGGTGGATTCGAAGCCCAGCGGATTGCCGATGCCCACCACCAGGTGACCGCGCTTCAGCACCTTCGAATCGCCCAGCGTCGCGGTCGCGGCGCCGCGCGGGAGTTCGACGCGCAGCAGCGCCAGGTCGGTGGCCGGATCGTCGCCGAGCACCTCGGCCTCCCGGTCGCCGCCTTCCGGGAGCCCGACACGCACGCGCCGCGCCGCTGCCACCACATGGCTGTTGGTGAGCACCAGCCCGTCGCCGGCGATGACCACGCCGGATCCGAGGCCGCCGCCGCGCTGGCCGGGCGCTGCGCTTTGCACCCGCACGACGGCCGGTCCGGCGCTGTCGGCCACTGCGGCGACCGCGCGCGAGTAGGCGTCGATCAGGGCGTCCTGGGCCGGCTCGGGGCCGGTGCCTTCCGTGTTGAGCATGGCTTCAGATGGCTTCATTCTGTGAAGCCACAAGGGGCTGAAGCACTGCCCGGATGGGCAGGTACCCGCTCGCAGCGTCGATCAGCCCAGCAGCCCTTCCTCCCGCAGCCGCGCGCCGATGCGCCGGATCCCGGCCTCGCCCTGATCGAGCGCCGCCTTGCTCGTGTGCACCGAGTAGTAGCCCATCACCAGTTCGTGCGGATGCTTCACGGCCGAGCCCAGAACGAAGGCCGTGTCGCCGTGGCCCACGAAGTCGATGGCGTCTTCGGATTCCTCGAACATCGCGAGCTCGCCGGTAACGACCGGTCCACCCGCATCGAGCCCGCCCGCATTGACCGCGACCCAGCCCACCGTGTGGCCGGCGGGCGGCGTGTAGCGCCAGCGCTCGCCGTCTTTCAGGCGCACGGCCAGATAGTTCATCGACGCCGGCGCCGGAATGGCGCTTTGCGCCTTCCCGTAGCGCCCGAGGAGCACGCGCACCGGGCCCTCTTGCGGCACCTGCGAGGGCGCGAGGTAGAGGCTCTGAGCCGGTGCGTTCTCTTCCGAAGCGGGCAATGCCACCCAGAGCTGGAAGCCCAGGACCGGCGAGTTGCCGACCGGCGCGCCGGTGTGCCACACGCCGTTGCCGGCGCGCATCCACTCCACGCCGCCAGCGGGCAGCACACCCTTCTTGCCGGTCGTGTCTTCATAGCCCACGTCGCCTTCGATCATGAAGGTCAGCGTCGCGATGCCCGAGTGCGGGTGCATGCCGAAGCCCTTGTGGCCGGGCTCGGGCTGGAAGCCGAAGAGGTCGAGAAACACGAAGGGCTTGAGAAACTCGCCCAGCTCGCCCGGACTCACGAGCCGCGTGATCGGCCCATGCGAGCTGCCGCTTGTGCGGTAGACGATGGCGCGGGCTTTGGTGTCGACGGCGGCGGTCATGCGGCTTCCTTCAGCCCGCCGCCAAGGAGCGAGACGGGCCGCAGTCGCCAGGCCACGAAGGCTGCGAGCGCACCGAGCACCACGGCCGGCGCGGGATTGCCGCCGATCAGCACCACGTGCGTCGCCACCGCACCGACCATGGTTGCGGCGAGCAGCAGGCCGCCGAAGAAGCCGGTTGCAGGTACGAGCAGCAGCACGGCGCCCACGACTTCGACCGCGCCCGTCAGGTAACGAAACCACTGGCCGAAGCCGATGGCATCGAACACCTGGACCATCTGCGGCACGCCGGCCAGCTTGGAGAGGCCAGCCGGGCCGAAAGCCAGCGCCAGAAGAATGCGAACGCCCCAGACGATGCGGCGCTGCGTGGGGGAAACCGGAAAAAAAGCCATGGAAAGGTGTCCTTGCGTGTGCGTTGAGGCGTGGGAGCCCGATGCGCAGAAGATTAGGGTCGCACCCATTGATCGACTAGACCGCACAATCGGATTGCACTCGTCCACAGATAGAAGGAATCGCCTCGTGTTCGACCTGAACGACATCGCCATGTTTGTGCAGGTGGTGCGCTGCGGCAGCTTTGCCGAGGCGGCGCGGCGGCTGGGCGTGCCGCCCAACACCGTGAGCCGGCGCATCCAGCAGCTCGAAGCCCGGCTCGGCACGCGGCTGATGCAACGCTCCACCCGCAAGCTCACGCTCACCAACGCCGGCCAGGCCTTCCACGAGCGCTGCGCAGGTGCGGTCGACGGGCTGGTCGAAGCCGGCCAGGCGTTGTTGACGGGCAGCCAGGAACCCAGTGGCCTGGTGCGCGTGGCGGCGACAGCCGACTTCTTCGACTTCTTTCCGATGGAGTGGGTGGCCGACTTTCTGGCCGCGCATCCGCTGGTGCGGCTCGACTTCGTGCTCAGTGATGCCAAGGCCGATCTGATTGCCGAGCAGATCGACGTCGCGTTTCGCGGCGGCCCGCTGCGCGACTCGGGCTATGTCGGCCGCCGGCTCCTCGGCGCCCGCAGCGGCGGCATGGTGGCCAGCCCCGCCTATATCGCCGCGCGCGGCGCGCCCGCCACGCTGCAAGACCTGGCGAACCACGACTGCGTGAGCTCCGCCCACCCAAGCGGCCGCACCACCTGGCGCCTGGCCGGCCCCGATGGGGTGGAGGAGGAAGTGCAGGTCGCCGGCCGCTTCAGCGGCAACACGGCCCAGGCGCTGCGCAAAGCCACCCTGGCCGGCCTCGGCATCGCGCTGCTGCCGCCCGCCATGGCCAGGCTCGACATTCAGGCCGGCCTGCTCGTGCCGGTGCTGCCGCAATACCAGCGCACCAGCCAAGGCCTGAGCGTGCTCTACCCGAGCCGGCGGCACCTGCCGCTGGCGGTGTCGGCGTTCATCGGGTTGGTGTTGGAGAAGCTGAGTGCGGTAGAGACGTTGCCGGAAGTGCTCCGGTCCTAGGCCGGCACGCCGTCCACGTTCGCCCGGTCCCAGTGCCGGTGCTTCGCGATCGCCGCGATGAAGTCCTGCGCGATCTGCGTGGCAGCGCTGGTGTCGCCCAGGTTGGTGGTCGGCGTGGCGGCCACCACCACGCCGGCCGGCGCCTTGCCCGGGTCGGCGCCGACGCCCAGCGTCGCGAGCAGCTTCACGCCCTCGCCCACCGTGCAGATGGCCTTGCAGTGCTTATAGGCCTCGAGCACGAAATGCAGCGCATCGCCGTTGCGCGCCAGCGCCTCGGCGCCCTGCGCGCCGGCCGGCACGAGCACGGCGTCGAACATCACCGAAGGCATGTTGACGAAGGTGGCGTCGACTTCGAGCTGGCGCCTCGACGCGCTCGCGACGGTGCCGAGCCGCGGACCGACCACCTTGCACTGCGCGCCCGCCTGTTCGAGGGCCTCGCGGATCGGCTTCAGCGAGGCCGAGTCGATGCCGTCCATCACCAGGATCGCCACCTTGCGCGTCTTGATCGAGCCATCGCCGGTGTCGGCCATGCTGAGCGCGCGCGATTCCTCGATCGGCAGCGTCATGCGGTGCTCGCGAAAGCCGGCCCGGCCCGCGGCCGCCTTGGCATCGGGGGCGTCGATGCCCAACGGCTCGGCCACGCGGCGCGCGAGCTTCTCGTCGACGTGCGCGAGGTTGTCCACCATGCGCTGGCGTATCGCCGGCGCCTCGACCTTCGAGAGCTCGAAGCGGAAGGCCGCGATGATGTGCTCCTTCTCGGCCGCGCTCTGGCTGTTGAAGAACAGCCGCGCCTGCGTGAAGTGGTCGTCGAAGGAGGGGCTGCGGCGCCGCAGCTTGGGCGGGTCGATTTCCTCGGGAAAGGACTGGAAGCCGCCGCTCGCGCCGTCGATGCGGAACTCCTTGCCGTCGAGGAGCGAGTGCGGTTCGTAGGCCACCTGGCCGCGCGCGATGGTCTGGCGGTGCATGCCGTCGCGCTGGAAGTTGTGGAAGGGGCAGACGCTCCTGTTGATCGGCAGCTCGTGGAAGTTGGCGCCGCCCAGGCGCGAGATCTGCGTGTCGGTGTAGGAGAACAGGCGGCCCTGCAGCAGCGGATCGTTCGTGAAATCGATGCCCGGCACCACGTGGCCCGGGTGGAAGGCCACCTGCTCGGTCTCGGCGAAGAAATTGTCGGGGTTGCGGTTGAGCACCAGGCGGCCGATGCGCTGCACCGGCACCATCTCCTCGGGCACGATCTTGGTCGGGTCGAGCAGATCGAAACCGAAGGCATGCTCCTTGTCCTGCGGAATCAGCTGCACGCCCAGCTCCCACTCGGGGAAATCGCCGCGCTCGATGGCCTCCCACAGGTCGCGCCGGTGGAAGTCGGCATCCTTGCCGGCGATCTTCTGCGCCTCGTCCCAGGCCAGCCCGTGGATGCCGAGCTTGGGCTTCCAGTGGAACTTGACGAAATGGCTCTCGCCGCGCGCATTGACGAAGCGAAAGGTGTGGACGCCGAAGCCTTCCATCATGCGCAGGCTGCGCGGGATCGCGCGATCCGACATGATCCACATCAGCATGTGGGTGGTCTCGGGCATCAGCGAGGCGAAGTCCCAGAAGGTGTCGTGGGCGCTCGCGGCCTGCGGCATCTCGTGGTGCGGTTCGGGCTTGACGGCGTGGATCAGGTCGGGGAACTTGATCGCATCCTGGATGAAGAACACCGGGATGTTGTTGCCCACCAGGTCGTAGTTGCCCTCGCGCGTGTAGAACTTGACCGCGAAGCCCCGCACGTCGCGCACCGTGTCGGCCGAGCCGCGCGAACCCGCCACGGTCGAGAAGCGCACGAAAACGGGCGTGCGGATCGCCGGGTCCTGCAGGAAATCGGCAGAGGTGAACTGCGACATCGACTTGTAGACTTCGAAGTAGCCGTGCGCCGCCTCGCCGCGTGCATGCACCACGCGCTCGGGAATGCGCTCGTGGTCGAAGTGCGTGATCTTCTCGCGCAGGATGAAGTCTTCGAGCAGCGTCGGCCCGCGCGCGCCCGCCTTCAGCGAGTTGTGGTTGTCCGGGATCTGCAGGCCCTGATTGGTGCTGAGCTGCGGGGTGTTGTCGCTCGTGAAGGCGGCCAATTGTTCCTGCTTGGCATTGCTGCCGTCCCCCGGCTTGGGGCGACGGGCGGCGGCCGCCTTGTTCTGTGGCGTCATCGAGATTCCTTCGTTCTCTTGGAATGCGGCGCCTCGAAGCGCCGCAGGATCAGCCGGCTTCCGCGTCGAAGAACACGTCCAGTGCGCTGACCACCGCCACGAGTCCGACGACGCCGGCCGCAGCCGCTATGGCCCAGAACAGGACACCGTCGATCCAGGTATCTCCGAGCGCGCCAAACAGTGAGGAAAGCTCCATGATTCGCTCCAGATCATCGTTGCGGGACGGTTCGACAGGCGCTGCATGCCGGCTGCGAGCAAGCCATGAGCTTAGATTTGGCACCGCGCAAACCCCGTAGTGGCCGCGCGCTCCGGCGTGTGGGAGCGGCGAGGAGTACACAGTAGGACCGCACTGACGGCTTTGTGGGCTTGCCTACGCCGCTTCGCGTACCCATCTATGCCCGCCAGGCGCGGCGGGCGATAGGATGAAGCGGCTGCGCTCGGCACCAAACCTGCTTGTGCGGCATCACACTTCTGACCTTCGCAACCGGCCCGCGCCACCATGCTCATCAAAATCGGTTTCGACATCGAACTCGGCGTCACGGCGCCCACGGCGTTGCTCTACATGCTGCAGGTGCATCCTTCGCGCGCCGCCGACATCGCGGACGGCGAACACATCACGATCAGTCCGCCGCTCTACACCGACCACTACCGCGACGCCTTCGACAACCATTGCGCGCGCGTGCAGGTGCCCGCCGGCGTGAGCAGCGTGCGTCTGCGCAACGAAGCGGTGGTCTTCGACACCGGCTGGGCCGACCCGATCGACCTGGGGGCCGTCGAGCACATGCCGGCCGATCTGCCGGTGGAAACGCTGCCCTTCCTGCTGCCCAGCCGCTACTGCGAGGTCGACAGCGAACTGCTGCAGTTCGCATGGAACACCTTCGGCCAGGTGCCCAAGGGCTGGCCGCTGGCGCAAGCCATCTGCGACTACGTGCACCAGCACCTGCGCTTCGACTACCAGCGTGCACGCGCCACGCGCACCGCACTCGAAGCGTGGCGCGAGCGCGTCGGCGTGTGCCGCGACTTCACCCACCTGGCGATCACGCTGTGCCGCTGCATGAACATTCCGGCGCGCTACGTGACCGGCTACCTCGGCGACATCGGCATTCCGCCCGTGCCCTACCCGATGGATTTCAGCGCCTGGTTCGAGATCTACCTCGGCGAGCGCTGGCACACCTTCGATGCGCGCCACAACACGCCGCGCATCGGCCGCATCACCATCGCGCGCGGCCGCGACGCGGCCGATGTGCCGATCACGATGGTGTTCGGGGAGAACACGCTGCAGCGCTTCGAGGTAACCACCGAGGAGGTGGTCTGAAGCTTCAGTCCGGCGGCGACGCGTAGCCCAGCGTTTTCATCGCCGCGCCCAGGCCCTTTCGGCTCTTCTCCATCGCAGCCCACGGCTTGTTGCCGATGGCGATGCGCTCGCCGATGTTCCTGATCGTCCATTGCGAGGCGCTCTTCAGCTCGGGCAGTTCGTCCCATTCGAGCGGCACCGACACGCCCAGCCCCGGTCGCGAACGCGCCGACCAGGCGCTGACCGTGGTGGCGCCGAAGCCGTTGCGCAGGTAGTCGACGAAGATCTTGCCGACCCGGTTGCGCGGCCCGCTCTTGGCGACGAAGCGATCGGGGATGGTCTGCGCCAGGTGCTGGACCGCCGCCTGCGAGAAACCCTTGACCGCATCCCAGCCGTAGTGGCGCCGGATCGGCACCAGCACGTGCAGGCCCTTGCCGCCGCTGGTCTTCAGGAAGGCCGGCAGGCCGAGTTCGGTGAGCAGCGTGCGCACCAGCATCGCGGCCTCCAGCATCTTCGACCAGTCGACGCCCTCGCCCGGGTCCAGGTCGAAGGTCATGCGGTCGGGCCGGTCGATGTCGTTGGAGGTGGCGTTCCAGGTGTGCAGCTCGATCACGTTCATCTGCGCGGCCGAGAGCAGGCCGCGCGCGGCATCGATCTGCAGCAGCGCTTCGTGCTCGGGATCGAGCGCCGGGTCCAGCAGCTTCACGCCCGGCAGCTCGCTCTGGTTGGCATGCTTCTGGAAGAACAGCTCGCCGCCCACGCCCTCGGGTGCGCGCACCAGTGCTACCGGCCGGCCCTTCAGATGCGGCAGCAGGAGCGCCGACACCTCTTGATAGAAGGCGACGAGCTCGCCCTTGGTGGTGCCGCTCTTCTTGTCGATCACGCGTTCGGCATGGGTGATGCGCAGGTCCATGGTGCGGCTCGCTCCTTTGTTGCTGCTGCCGGCGCGCGCGGCGGCAGCCGGCTTGGGCGGCGCCTGCGCTTTCTCGCGGCGGATCTCGGTGGCCGGCTTGTCGGTGCGCAAGCCCTGGAAGACGGCCTGGCGCACGCGACCATCGCGCGTCCACTCGCCGAAGGAGATCTCGGCCACCAGCTTCGGCTTGACCCATTGCGCCTTGACGCCGGCGGGTCGCTCGTCGAAGGGGCAGTCGTCGCTCGCCAACTTGTCGAGCCGGGCCTTGATGTCCGCCAGGCGATCGGCGTCGAAGCCGGTGCCGACGTTGCCGCAGTACTTGAGCGCGCCCTGGTCGTCGCACACGCCGAGCAGCAGCGAGCCGAAACCCGTGCGCGCGCCCTTGGGTGCGGTGTAGCCGCCGATCACGAACTCCTGCCGCTGCTGGTTCTTGAGCGTGATCCAGGTCGGCGAGCGGCGCGAGACATAGCCCGAACCCTTCAGCTTGCCGATGATCCCCTCGAAGCCGAGCTGCGCGGACGACGCCAGCAGAGCGCGCGGCGCGGCCTCGAAGGCCTCGGACAGCCGCAGCGACGCCGGCGGCTTCTTGCCCAGCAACTTCGCCAGCAACGCGCGGCGCTCTTCCACCGGCGCCTCGCGCAGGTCGCGGCCGTCGAGGAAGGGCGCATCGAAGAGCCAGTAGACGATCGATGAGGTGGCGCCGCGTTCGAAGGCGTTCTGCAGCGCCTGGAAATCCGGCGCGCCGTTCTCGCCATGGACCACGATCTCGCCGTCCAGCCAGGCCGAGCGCGTGGGCAGCTTCGCGAGCGCCTTCACCAGGCCGGGAAGCTTCGCGCTCCAGTCGTGGCCGTTGCGCGTGATGCATTGCACCTTGTCGCCGTCGATGCGCGCCAGCAGGCGGTAGCCGTCGAACTTGAGTTCGTACAGCCAGTCGTCGGCCGCAGCGGGCGGCGCCGCGACCAGCGTGGCGAGCTCGGGTTCGAGGCTGCGCGGCGGCGCGGCCTTGGGTGCGGCTTTCGCCTTCTTCGCTGCAGGCGGCTGCTTCGTCGTCGTCTTTGCGACCGGCGGCACCGCGTCGTCGACGCCGCGGCCGCTCAGCACGCTGTCGGGCAGTTCTTCCACCACGTCGAAGTCGGCCAGCGGGCGCGCTTCATCGTCGTTCTCCTTGATCAGGAGCCAGGGCTCCTGCTTCTCGTCCTTGCCGCGCATGCGCACCAGCGTCCAATGGCCGCGCAGCTTGTCGCCGTACAGCTCGAACTTGAGCTTGCCCTCGGCCAGCCCCTGGCGCGCATCGCCCTCGGCCGCCCACTCGCCGCGGTCCCAGACGATCACCGTGCCGGCGCCGTACTGCCTGGGCGGAATGGTGCCTTCGAAGTCGGCGTACGAGACCGGATGGTCCTCCACGTGCACCGCCATGCGCTTGACGCTCGGATCGAGGCAGGGGCCCTTGGGCACGGCCCAGCTCTTGAGCGTGCCGTCGAGCTCGAGCCGGAAGTCGTAGTGCAGGCGGCTCGCATGGTGCTTCTGGACCACGAAGGAATGCGCGCCTCGGCTGCCGCAGCCGAGCTTGTGCGGCTCCGGCGTCTTCTTGAAATCGCGCTTGCCGTGATAGCGCGCCAGCGCTTCGCGCGCACTCGGTTTGCTCGCCACGCGCTGCCTCAGGCCGCCTTGTGGCGCGATGCGGACTTGCGGGCCGGCGCGCGCTTGCGGGCCGTGGCCTTGGCGGCCGGCTTGCGGGTCGGCTTGGCTTCTTCCGGCTCTTCCTCCTCGTCTTCAGCCGCCGCCTTGCCACCCTTGCGCAGGCTGCGCTGCAGCAGCTCGGTGAGGTCGAGGATCTTCGCGCCAGAACGCCCTTCCTGTTCCTCGATCGGCTCGAGTTTCGTGACCTCCTCGGTCTGGCCCGCTTCGACCTTCTGGTCGACCAGCCGCATGATCTCGTCCTTGAACGAGTCCTTGAATTCATCGGGGTCCCAGTCCGAGCTCATGTCCTTGACCAGTTCCCCGGCCATCTTGAGTTCGCGCTCCGAAAGGCCCACCTGCTTGGCGCTTTCGGAAGGCAGGGGCAGGTCTTTCCATGGCCGGATGTCGGCACCCCAGCGCAGCAGGTTCAGCACCAGCCCCGGCCCCACCGGCACCAGCGCCGCGAGATGCTGCTTGGTCTGGATCACGACCCGGGCGACGCCGATGCGGCCGGCGCGCTTGAGCGTTTCGCGCAACAGCGCGTAGACCTTGCCGCCGCGGTTGATCGGCGCGACGTAGTAGGGCCGCTCGAGGTAGACGAAGGGAATGCTGTCGGCCGGCACGAAGGTCTCGATCTCGATGGTCTGCGTGGTCTTGGGGTAGGCGTCGGCGATTTCCTTGTCGCTCAGCACCACGTACTCGCCGTCCTCGTACTCGATGCCCTTCACGATCTGCTCGCGCGCGATCTCCTTGCCGGTCTTCTTGTTGACGCGCTTGTAGCCCACCGGGTCCATGGTGCGCTTGTCGAGCCAGTCGAAGTCGATGCTGTGGTCGACGGTGGCCGAGTACAACGCCACCGGGATGTGGACCAGGCCGAAACTGATGGCGCCCTTCCACAGGACGCGCGGTGCGGGGGTTTTGGATGTGGGCATGACGGCGATCCTCCGGAGCGCCACCGTAGAGCGGCTGCCCGGCGCCGCATGTAGGAACGCGACGGCGCGCGTCGTAAGGGCCGCGCCTCTAGGCGAGGAATCCGTAGAGCTCGGCCGGATTGTCCACCAGCAGCTTGCGGCGCGCGGCTTCGCTGTCAAAGAGCGCCAGCGCCCAGTCGAGCAGGGCTGCATTGGAGGGCTCGGGCTTGACGTTGGGATGCGGCCAGTTGCTGGCCCAGACGCAGCGCTCGGGATAGCGCCGGGCCAGCAGGCGCGCGAGCGGCACTGCGTCGGCGTACGCGGGCGGGCCGCTCTTGGAGGTCTCGTAGGGCGCGGCCAGCTTGATCCAGCAGTTGCCCTTGTCGAGCAGGCGGCAGAGCGCGCCCACGGCCTCGCCGTCGAGCGCCACGGGTCCGAGGAACTTGCCGATGTGGTCAATGACGAAGCGCCCCGGCAGGCGCGCCAGCATCGCCATGTGCTGCGGCAGCTCGCGCCCGTCGAGCTGCAGGTTGATGTGCCAGGCGAGCGGCGCGATCCGCGCGGCCATGCCCTCCAGACTGGACCAGGGCAGCAGGCCGCCCGACAACATCATGAAGCGCACGCCGCGCATGCCGGCACGGTGCAGGCGCTCGAGCTCGGCATCGGCCACCTCGGGCGGCACCACCGCGATGCCGCGCGCCTCGGCGCCCAGCTGCTCCAGCGCCGACAGCGTGCAGCGGTTGTCGAAGCCGTAGCCCGTGGGCTGGACCACGATGGTGCGCGTGAGGCCGAGCGCCTGCTGCACCTCGCTGTAGGCCGAGGCCGGCGCATGCGGCGGCTTGAAGGTCGCGGTCGGCGCGAGCGGCCAGGCGTCTTCGTAGATGTGGACATGGCAATCGCAGGCGCCGGCGTAGTCGATGGGAGCAATCGTCATGCGGCAAGCCTCCATTGCGCAATCCGCGTGGCATGCGCCGCATTCACGGCACCGGGCGGCATCTCGCCGCGCATCAGCGCGGCGATCTGGGACACGGTCTCGAGCGCCTGGTGCTCCACCGCCGGCAGCGTGAGCCCGCCGATGTGCGGCGTGGCGACGACGCGCGGATGGCGCGCGAGCGCCGGCGCGGGCATCTGGTCGGGCGCGCGCCCGACGTCGAGCGCGGCGCCGGCCATGCGGCCGGATTCGAGCGCGGCCAGCAGGGCCTCGTCGTCAACCAGCTCGCCGCGCGCCGCATTGATGAAGAAGGCGCCCGCCTTCATGGCCGCGAAGGCTTCGGCGTTCATGAGCTTCTCGGTCTGCGCGTTGGCCGGCGCCAGGCAGACGACGAAGTCGGACTGCGCCAGCAGCGCCGGCAGCGCGACCTGCTCGCGCATCGGCTGCCTGGCGATCGGCTGCGGATCGTTGACCAGCACGCGCATGCCGAAGGCCTGCGCCAAGTCGCCGAGATAACGGCCGATCGCACCGAAGCCGATGATGCCCAGCGTCGACGCGCGCAACTGCCGGCCCATGAAGGGCGCCGGCGGCTCGCCGCGGTGATAGGCATGCGTGTAGCGCCCGATGCCGCGGGCGAGGTCGACCATCGCGGCGACGGTCCACTCGGCAACCGCCGGCACGAAGCCCGGGCTGGCCTGCGTTACCAGCACGCCGTGCCGACTCGCGGCCTGGACGTCGACGGTGCGGATGTCGACCGCGCAGCGCACGAAGGCTGCCAACTGCGGCAGGTCGCGGAAGAGCGATTCGGGGCCGGGCGTCTGCCGGTATGCGATCAGCGCATCGCAGCCCCGCGCCGCGGCCACCAGTTCGGGCGTCGAGAGCTCGCGCGCCTCGGGATTGAAGCGCACTTCGGCGATCGCCTCCAGCGCCTGGGTGGCCTTGGGGCCGAAGTACTGCGCCAGCTTGTCGGCTGGATGCGTCACGAAAACGGTCGTCATGTGGCTGCCTTCTCGGGCTTGGTTTTTCTTGTGCTGCGGGGCCGGCCGGCCGCGGGCGGCGGCGGCGCGACGGACTCGCGTTCGATCAGTTGAACTTCGGTGAAGACCTGCTCGCGCTCGTCCTCGCCGGCCTCGCTCGGGTGCTGCATCACGCGCTCGACCATGGCGCGCGCCATCTCGCGCACCGGCAACTGCACCGTGCTCAGCATCGGGTTCGACAAGGTCGCGAGGAACAGGCCGTCGATGCCCACCACCGAAACCTCCTCCGGCACGCGCAGGCCGGCTTCGCGCAGTCCCGCCATCAGCCCGAGGGCCATCAGGTCGTTGAGCGCGACGATGCCCGTCGGATGCTCGGGCAGGCCTGCGATCTGCAGCGCGGTCGCGCGGCCGACCTCGGCGATCACCGAATCGCCGTATTCGTTGAGCGCGCCGCCGTCGAGCACCTGAGCACTCGCACGCAGGCCTGCGGCCTCGGCGGCGGCGAAGAAGCCGTCGATCTTGGCGCTGCGGCTCATGGTCATGCCGGCCACGGTGGCGAAGGCCAGGCGCCGGTGGCCCTTGTCGATCAGGTGCTGCGTCGCCAGGCGCGCGGCCTCGAAGTTGTCGGGCATCACGTGGCCCACCTTCGAAGGCTTGCCCGGCGTCGCGCCGCGGTCGTAGCTCACCACCACCATGCCGCGCTCCACCGCCGACTCGAAGTGGCGCTCGTCGGCCAGCGAGGAGATCACGATCACGCGCCGCACGCCGTGCGCCAGCAGGTCTTCGAAGAAGGCGCTTTCCTTCTCGCGGTCGCGGTAGGTGCTGCCGATCAGGAGGCGAAAGCCGAAGCGCTCCTGCGCGATGCTTTCGATCTCGCGCGCGATGTAGCCGTACATCGGGTTCGCCATCGACGGCACCAGCAGGCCCAGGAGCGGCGTCTGCCCGGTCTTCAGCTGCTGGGCCAGCTTGCTGGGCCGGAACTGCAGCGCGTGGATCGACGCCTCGACGCGCGCCAGCGTTTCGGCGCGCATGCGGTCGGTGCGGCCATTGAGCACGTTGGACACGGTGCTCACCGACACGGCGGCATGGCGGGCGACGTCCTGGATGGTGGTCATGAGTTCGGTTTTCTCGGCTACAGCCCGAGCCGGTTCGGGAGCCACAAGGAGAACGACGGGACGAGCACCAGCACGACCAGCGTCACCAGGAGCACTGCCAGGTATTTCATCATGGGCCGGGCCACGTTCTTCACCTCGGTGCCGGTGATCGCGCAGGTGGCGAACAGGCCGAGACCGATGGGCGGCGCGAACAGGCCCAGGCCCATCGCGATCACCATCACCGTGCCGAAGTGCAGCGGGTTGATGCCCAGCTGCTGCGCGATCGGCGTCAGCAGCGGGCCGAAGATGATCAGCGCCGGCGCGCCTTCGAGCACGGCGCCGAAGACGATCATGATCGCCACCGACAGCAGGATGAACATCACGCTGCCGTACTGCTGCGCGAAGGCGATCATGGTGGACGACACTAGCTGCGGGATCTGCTCGATGGTCAGCGCGAAGGACACGCTGGACGCGGCCGCGACGATGAAGAGGATGCTGCCCGCCATCGAGGCCGAGCGCACGAAGAGCTGCGCCATGGCGCGCGCGCTGAGCTCGCGGAAGGCCAGGCTGCCGACCACCAGCGCATAGACCACGGCGAAGGCCGAGACCTCGGTCGAGGTCGCGACGCCCGAGGTCACGCCTTTGCCGATCATGCCCACCATGACGATCGCGACCAGCGCGCCGCCGAGCAGCTTGAAAAGCGGCGTGCGCTTTTCGAAGGCATCGTCGGGATTGATCTTGCGCCCGACGATGATCGCCAGCGCGCCCAGCGCCAGCGCCATCACGGCCGCGGGCACCAGGCCGGCCATGAAAAGGCCGGCGATCGAGATGTTGGCCACGAAGCCCATGATGATCATGTTGATGCAGGGCGGGATGGTCTCGGCCATCACGGCCGTGCAGGCCAAGAGGCCCGCGGCTTCGTTCGGGTCCTGCTTGGTGCGGCGCACCGCCGGCATCACGATGCCGCCCACCGCGGCGATGTCGGCCAGCTTGGAGCCCGACACGCCCGAGAAGAAGGCGGTCGCGGTGATGGTGATCAGGCCCAGCCCGCCGCGCACGCGGCCGAAGATGCGCAGCAGCAACTCGATCAGCCGCGAGGACATGCCGTTGGACTCCATCAGCAGGCCGGCCAGCACGAAGAAGGGAATGGCCAGCAGCACGAAGTGGTCGGTGCCGGCCATGACCTGCTGCGAGTAGATCAGCATCGGCAGCGAAGGATCGGAGAGAAAGTAGAGCAGCGCCGAGAAGGCCAGCACGAAGCCGATCGGCACGCCCAGCACCAGCCCGCCGATGAAGCCGGCCGCCAGCAGCAGGCCGCTCGGGATCGCATGCTGCGGCACCAGCGCGTTCCAGCCGAAGACCGTCGCCGCGAGCAGCACGCAGGCAGCCAGCGTACCGAGCACCACGCGGCGCGGACCGTTGAGCGCATTGGCCAGGCCGAACAGCGTCATGAACAGGCTGCCGATCACCACCGGATAGACGTAGAGCCATTGCGGCAGGCCGATCGAGGTGGTCTGTCCGTAGGTGTCGACGAGCAGCAGGGTCGACGAGACGAAGAGGCTCGCGGCCACGCCCGCGATGATCCAGTGGCTCACCTGCATCAGCGCCGGCTGCCAGTGCGCGGGCAGCAGGTGGCGGAACAGGTCGATGCCCACGTGCTGGCTGCGCGCGAGCACGGTGGCAGCACCGAAGAAGACCAGCACGATCATCAGCGCACGTGCGATCTCCTCGGCCCAGTCCACCGGGTCGTGCAGGAAGTAGCGGAACACGACCGAGAGGAAGACCACGACCACGTCGGCCGCCAGCACGACGGCCGACAAGATCTCGGTCCAGCGGTTCAGTGCGCTGAGCCAGCCGCCCGAGACGGTGTCTTGGCGAAAGCCCAGCGCGGGTGCGGCGAGCGCGGACATGGTCTCAGACCCGCGCCGCGTTGACCGCGGCGAAGAGGGGCGCCGTCGCCGGGTACTGCTTGGCGAAGTCGGCCCAGAGCCTGCTTTCCATCTCCTTGCGCACAGCGGCGCGGTCGGCCGCGGCCATCGGGAAGAAGCTCATGCCCTTGCGCTGCAGTTCCTCGATCGCGGCCTTGCCCTTGTCGCTCGCGATGGCGCGCTGCTGCGTGGTCGCATCGTGGACCGCCTTCAGGAAGGCCGGGCGCAGGCTGGCGGGAATCTTGTCCATGCCGCGCTTGCCGATCACCACCACCATCGGGCTGAACAGGTGCTCGGTGAGCCAGCAGGACTTGACCACCTCGTTGAGCTTGCTGGCCAGCACCGTGGCCGCATCGTGCTCGAAGCCGTCGACCACGCCGGTCTGCGCCGCCATGTAGAGCTCGCCGAAGGGAATCGGGGTGGGGATCGCGCCCATCAGCTTGAAAGTCTCGATGAAGGCCGGCGTGGGCAGCACGCGCAGCTTCACGCCCTTGATCTCCGCCAGCGACTTGACCGGTGCCTTGGTGTAGACGCTGCGCGCGCCGAAGTGCGAGGCCCAGGTCAGGATGGTGCAGCCCGAGCGCTTCTGCAGCAGTTCGTTGAGGGTTGTCCCGGCCGGGCCTTCGAGCGCCTTGCCGGCATGGGCGTAGCTGTCGAACAGGTAGCCCAGGTCGAGCATGCCGATCTCGGGCGAGATGGTGGCGAAGATGGAGGAGCCGGTCACCATCATGTCGACCGAGCCGACCTTGACCTGCTGAACCACGTCGCTTTCCTTGCCCAGCTGGTTGTTGGGGAAGTAGTCGATGCGGATGGCGTCGCCGACAGCCGCCTTGAGATTGGCCTGCAGGCGCTGGCACCACACGTAGTGGGCGGCGTTGTCGTCCGCCAGCATCGAGGAGGAGAAGCGCAGCGCAATGGTCGATTGCGCGCGGACGAGGGCAGGAAATCCTGCAAGGGCGGCCAGCGATGCGGCAGCGCCCGCATGCACGAATCGGCGGCGTGGGATCGAAACCATGCTTTGTCTCCAGACTTGTATCGAAAGAGTGCACAGAATCGCGGTGTATCGATTTACTGTACCGGTTTACTATATCGATATACAAGCTGACTGCCGATCAGGGTTTTCCCGCCCTCCGCGGGGAAATGTCAGCGCGAACCGTCCGGCCTCAGGATCAGCCTGCCATCGGGAGCTCGCTCGCAGGTGCCCGAGAGGGTGTCGCCGCGCCGCCCCGGCATCTCGAAGCGCGCGCCTTCGGCTTGGCCGGCGCAGGCGTCCGACACTTCCAGAGGCGGTCCGCGGTAGGCGAAGGGCGGCATCGAAGCGCCGGGCCGGGGCGGCGGCGCGAACGGTGCAGGCGGGGGCGGCAGCATGATGCAGCCCGTCAAGGTCGCGGCCAGCAGAAGGGCCGTGCAGGCGTGTGTCGTTTTCATTCGTTCATCCAGTCGAGGGATGGGACGAAGTGTGCGAATCGACTTGGGAGAAATCTGGGAAGCGTTCCCTATTCGAGCGGCGCCTCGAACGCGAATCCCACACCGTAGACGGAGCGGATCCAGTCGTGCGAAGGTGCGGCGCTCGAGAGCTTGCGGCGCAGGTTCTTGACGTGGCTGTCCACGGCCCGTTCGGACACGTCGGCGTCGTCGTCGTAGGCCAGTTCCAAGAGCCTGGCGCGCGAGAAGATGCGGCCGGGGTGCCGCGACATCGCCTGCAGCAGGCGGAACTCGCGTCGCGTCAGGTTGAGCGCGGTGCCGTTCAGGGATGCGCGCCAATGCACGTCGTCCAGCTGCAGGGACGACGTCGCCTGGTCCGCCGCGGCCTCGCCTTGAACGCGCCGGAGAACTGCCTTCACGCGCGCGACGACTTCGCGCGGCGAGAAGGGCTTGCACACGTAGTCGTCAGCACCCAGCTCCAGGCCGAGCAGGCGGTCGACCTCTTCGATGCGCGCGGTGAGCATGATGATCGGGTGCCGGGTGTGCACGCGGGCCTGCCGCAGCACGCTCAGGCCGTCGAGACCCGGCAGCATGATGTCCAGCAGGCTGAGGTCGGGCGGCGCCTCGAGCATGCGGGCCAGCGCGCTGTGGCCATCGGCCACGTGCTCGGTCTCGTAGCCGGCATGGCGCAGGTAGTCCTGCAGCACCGAGGCGATGTCGGCTTCGTCTTCGACGATGAGGATCCGGCTCATGACGTTGGCGCTAGCGGGAGCCACAGCGTGATCCGCACGCCGCCGAGGGGAGACGCCAAGGCGTCGATCTCGCCGCCGTGCGCCTCGATCGTGGCGCGGCAGATGGACAGGCCGAGGCCGGAGCCGCCCAGCGCGCGGCTGCGCGACCCTTCGGCGCGGAACAGCCGCTCGAACAGCCGCGGCAGCTCGTCGGCCGCGACGCCCGGCGCGCTGTCGTCGAAGCGCAGCACCATCCGCTGCGCGCCGCTGCTTCCCTCGACGGCGGCGCCGATGCGCAGGGCGCCGCCCGCATCGGTGTAGGAGAGTGTGTTTTCGAGCAGGTTCATGAAGACCTGGTGCAGGCGATGCGCATCGCCGTCGACCACCGGTTGCGATTGTGCCGCCAGGGCCTCGATAGCCTGCGCATCCACCGCAATGCGGTGCTGGGCGAAGCGATTGCGCGTCATGGCCAAGGCCTCCTTCAGCAAGGTGAGCGGAAAGACGGGCGCCCTCGTCAACGATTCGGCCGGCGGATCGCGCATGCTGCTGCGCAGGTCGTCGACCAGCTGGCCCAGCCGCATGACCTGCCGGTGCAGCCGCAATGCGGTGCGATCGTCGAAGCTGCGCACGCCATCCTGCAAGGCCTCGATCTCGGCGCGCATGGCGGCGAGCGGCGTGCGCAGCTCGTGCGCCACGTCCGCCAGCCAGGCGCGCCGCGAGGTCTCGACCGTGTCCAGGCGCTCGGCCATGTTGTTGAAGGTGCGGCCCAGCAAGGCCAGTTCGTCCGAACCGCGCACCTGTACGCGGGTGCCGAGCCGTCCGCGCGCCACGTCCTGCGCACCCTGCGTGAGCGCATCGATCGGGCTGAGCCAGCGCCGCGCCAACTGCCAGGACAGCACCAGCGCGAAGACCAGGCCGACGAGGCCGGTCACCACGATGACCCCAGACTGGCGCGCGAAGAACGCCCGGTCGGCTTCGCTGTCGAGTCCTTCGACGGGCGCCAGCACTAGATGGCCGATGACCAGGCGGCCGCTGCGTATCGGCAGCTGGGCGGCCGACGCCATATCGACGCTGGCGCCGGCGACCCGTGCGCCGGATGCGTCCACCACGCCCAGCCGCTGGTAGATCGAATCTGCCGCTTCTCGCGGATCGGCGAAAAAGCCGGGCGGAGGCGGAGGCATGAAATGCCTGGGCAAGAGCTCCAGCTGCGGCGCGAAACCAGGCGGAGGACGGTCTTCGAAGCGCCGCGGCCGTGCGTACCACGGCGGCAGCCGGGCATCGTCCTTGTCGCGGGTCTCGACCTGCGCCGTGCCCGGATCCCCCATCTGCAGCCGATGCCAGGCGCCCTCGTCCTTGCGCAGCTTGTCCCAGCTGCCGTTGGCGGCGTAGTGCTTCTGCAGCAACTGCGCCAGCCAGTCCATGCGGCGGATCTCGATCTCCGCGACATAGGGGCCCAGGCCGCGCTGCAGCGCAAAGATGGAAAAGGCCGCGGAAAGCAGCAGCAGGACGACCAGCAGGGTGGCCAGGGCGAAGAAGATCTTTCTGCTGAGCGTCAGGCGTGGCATTGGTGGGGAGGTCGGCGCATGGCCGCATTCTGCGGCACGCGCGTGGCGGCAGTTCCATCACGCGCGGCGGGCGGATGTTGGAAGCCGAATTGGGAGGAAATTGGGAGAAGGTCCGAGCGGAGGCTCCCACGCAAACCCTGCGCCATAGACCGATCGGATCCACTCGTGCGTGGGCGTGACGACGCCAAGTTTGCGCCGCAGGTTCTTGACGTGGCTGTCGATCGCGCGATCGGTCACGTCGGCTCCGGCGCTGAACGTGAGTTCGAGCAGGCGTGCTCGCGAATAGATGCGGCCCGGATGCCGCGACAGCACCTGCAGGAGGCTGAACTCGCGGCGCGTCAGATTGAGCGCTGTTCCGTCGAGCGAGGCTCGCCAGTACACGCCGTCGAGCACCAGGCCTGGCAGGTCCTGCCCGGTTCGGGTCCTTGCATCGTTGGGGGAAAAGCGCCGCAACACGGCGCCCACGCGTGCGACCAGCTCGCGCGGAGAAAAGGGTTTGCACACATAGTCATCGGCACCGAGCTCCAGGCCGAGCAGGCGGTCGACCTCCTCGATCCGGGCAGTGACCATGATGACCGGGTGGTCGGTGTGCTCGCGCGCGCCGCGAAGTACTTCGATGCCATCGAGGCGTGGCAGCCCGATATCGAGCAGAGTCAGGTCGGGCGGCGATTCGACGATGTGCTCGAGCGCACCTTGGCCATCGGCGAAATGCGTGGTTTCGTAACCCGCAGCGCGCAGGTAGTCCTGAACGACCGATGCGATGTCGAGTTGATCCTCGACGATGACGATGCGGGCCATCAGGATGCCGGGACGCGACTCATTGAGTCGTTAGGGCCGAGGCTCCTTCCCTGCCTTCCCTGCCTTCCCTGCCTTCCCGGCAGTTGTGCATGTGGTCGTCGATCGTCAGCTCGCCCTGGATGTCCACCAGCAATTGCACCGTCCGTTCGATGGCATCGGCATTCAGCAGCGGATAGCTTCGCGCGGTACGGCCGTTGTTGCGTGCCAGGCGCGCGATATAGGACAGGTCCTGATGCGTGACGATGGCGGCCGGCATCACGCCTTCGAGCTCGACGCCTTCGCAAGGCAGCAGGACGAAATACTGCAGCCTCAGGTCGTCGGGCAGCAGGCTTCGCAGTTGCGTGGTCTTGCGGCCGCCCTGCAAGGCAGGGTCCGAGACCTCGCGAGCCCTGCTGCACCCATGGAGGCGCAAGAACCAGCGCGGCGGCGCCTGGTCGGAGTTCTTCCGGTAGACAAAGGCATTTCGCCAAGCCTTGATCTCGAAGAGATAGACGCCGGTTTCGCACACGATCACGGCATCGATCCTGGCGGTGCGCACCGGGCAAGCTGCGGGCATCGGGATGACGAGGTCCCGCAAGATGCGCATGTGGGGGAACGCAGGACCGAATGTACGGACGAGCTGCTGCACGCCCAGCGATGCCGCCAGCTCGTGGAAAGACGATGTGCCGGGGATGCGGTATGGGCTCTGGACCGGGTCCGATGTCGGGTATCCGTGGCGGGGCAGCATGGGCACTGCGCCGCCGTGCGTTCTCTGCAAGGAAATGGTCATTCAGGGCTCCTTCGAATCCCGAGGATCACGCGTCTTTTGGGAGACTTTAGGTAGAGCATCGAGCAGCGCCGATCTCGAAGCCGGGCTGCCGTCGATCGACGTTCCGTTGCCCAGCCGAGCGAAGAGTGCGATCCACGCGACCGCGAGATCGCCGTTGGCGACGGCGACCAATTGCAGATGCTGCAACAGTCCCAGGAAATCCTCCATGAGCTGGACTTCCAACATTTCGCCCCGATCGCGGCGCTTCTTGGCCGCCTCGAATTCGGCATTCGCGTCGCGCATCCGGTTGTATGCGGCGTTCGCGATATCGCTTTGCGTTTGCAGGCGCTGCAAGGCCTCGGACACTTCGTTTCGCGCCTGGGCCACGATGGCGAGATAGAGGGGAGGGCCGAGGAGCGCCGCCTGAGCCTCATCGTTCGCCGCGCGCTCGCTCGACGCATCCGTGGCCTCGATCGCGTCGGCGAGTGCTGCCGCCGAGTCGATGCCGTAGAGCGCCGCAGCGAGAGTGACATCGTCGCGGTTTGCGAGCAACGCCTCCGGCAGCGCGCTCGGCACCGGCGCAAGGAACTTGGGAAGCGTTCTCGTCCGGTCTGCGAGGGCGGCGCCGATGACCTCGGTCAGGGCCGCTTCCGACATGCCGCACTGGGCGGCAAGAAACGCGATATGGATTTCGCGCTGCGCCCTGATCTTCCTGATCGCATCGTCAGCCTTGGTCTTGCGGCCGACGAGTTCCTTGATGAAGTCATCGTGCTCCGGATTGCTCGCAATCATCAGCTGCAACTGCCGTGCGGCGGCGGACCGCGCGTTCTCCAGGTACGTCAGGCTGAAGGCCTGTACCCTGAGCGAGACGTATGCGGTGGCAACACCAATCTCGACAGGCACTGCATTCAGCGGCCTCGCAGCGCTCGTCGAAGCGGAATGCCGGCGTGCCATCCCGATCAGCTCGGTCATCGTCTCGTCGTCAAAGCCGGACCACCAAGACTGCGAACGGGAGGGCATCGCGCCGTCGAGGAACGATCCGACTTCGAGGGCCGAATTGGAACTCGTCGTAGCGCGGCTTGTGTCGGCGCAGCCAAGCGCCAGCGTGCCGCAGATCACTGCCATCAGTGGCCAGGAGCGAATCATGTGTGTGGATCTCCAGCAGTCGGTCTTCACCCGCTCGCGCTTTCGCGTTGCGACAGCGGGCGATGCCGACATCATTTCGTGCGAATGGGGAGAAATCTAAGCGGCTCTTTGAGACGAGGTTCCAAGCCGACGCTTTGCAGATGGTGCGTACAAACAACGGGCAATGCGATGCGTCCCGCACTTACCAGATTCCTCCAACTTTGAACGAGACCATCCGACCAGCTGCCCGATGAGGGCGGTCGCGATGTTGTCCAGGATCGCCTCGCACCTGGACCAATTTCGGCCTGTTGAGCGGGTCATGGCTCGAAGAGGTCGTGCCTCGTTCGAAACCGGAGAAAACCTGAATGAAAAAATCCCTTACGGCAATCGCCGCTCTCGCTGTGACCGGCCTGGCCGCTGCGCAGTCGTCCGTCACGATGTTCGGCGTCGTTGACGCCGGCGTCAGCTATCAATCTGCGACTTCACGAGATGCGGCGACCGGCGCCAGCTCCAAGCAGACCAGGACGACGCTCTCCAATTCCGGCTACAACTCGAGCCGCATCGGTTTCCGCGGCACCGAAGACCTCGGCGGCGGCCTCGCCGCCAGCTTCTGGCTCGAAGCGCCGATCACCAACGACGACGGCGCGACGGGCATTTCCACCTTCAACCGCCGCTCGACGGTGAGCCTGTCCGGCGGCTTCGGCGAACTGCGCCTGGGCCGCGACTACACGCCCACCTTCTGGAACGACACCGTGTTCGACCCCTTCGGCACCAACGGATCGGGCACCAACGTGATCAGCTCCGTCAACGGCAGCACCGGCCTGAACAACACGAACTACGTGCGCGCCAGCAACTCGATCGGCTACTTCCTGCCGCCGAACCTGGGCGGCTTCTACGGCCAGCTCCAGTACAGCCTGCACGAGAACACCGACAGCAGCACGGCGGCCGACACGGCGTCGACCAACAGCAACGCCGGGCGCTACATCGGCGGGCGCTTCGGCTGGGCGAACGGGCCGCTGGACGTCGCAGTGTCGGCGGGCCAGAACATCGCCGTCGACACCCTGGCGCTCACGCGCAAGGTGCAGACCATCAACCTCGGCGCGTCCTACGACTTCGGGCCGGTCAAGCTGTTCGGTGAACTCTCGAACGTGCAGAACAAGTTCGATACCGCGCTCGGCAACACTCATGACAGCTACAACGGCTACCTGATCGGCGCGACCGTTCCCGTGGGTGCAGGCCTGATCCGCGCGTCGTACTCCACGGTCCGCTACAACGAAGGCGCCGCCGGCATCACCGGCGAGGATCCGCGCGTTCAGAAGTTGGCCCTGGGCTATGTGCACAACCTGTCCAAGCGCACCGCGCTGTACGCCACCGTCGCGCGCGTGAACAACCGCAACGATGCGGCCTACACCGGCAGCCTGAGTTCGGCGATCACCACGGGCTACAGCAGCAACGGCGTGAGCTACACGGGCCTGCCGCGCTCCTCCACCGGCTACGACTTCGGCATCCGCCACGCTTTCTGATAGCGCACTGTGAGTCGCGACGGGACTCTGCCCCGTCGCGACCCGGCCTTGTCATCAACCTGGCGCCCTGAGTGGCGCCATTTGCCGTGCCTGGCATCACGGCTCCCCTGCCGATTGCCAAGGCGAGAAACCCCGGAGGTTCGGGCTGGATGCCTACCTGGCCGCGTTGCGGTCGGCAATCATCTTCGGCGTGATGAAGATCAGGAGCTCGGTCTTCTTCATCTCGCGCGTGCGCGATCGAAACAAGGTGCCGACGACCGGGAGTTCGCCCAGCACCGGAACGCGCGACTCGTCGTTGTTGTCCGTCAGTTCGAAGATGCCGCCAATCACGACCGTCCCGCCGTTGTCGACCAGCACTTCGGTCTGCACATGCTTGGTGTTGATCGCGTAGCCGGCGGTTGTCGATTGCCCGACGGAATCCTTGTTCACGTCCAGCGTCAGGATGATGTTGCCTTCCGGCGTGATCTGCGGCGTGACCTCGAGCTTGAGGTTCGCTTTCCTGAACGCGACCGAGGTGGCGCCGCTCGAAGTGGCCACCTGGTAGGGAAGCTCGGTGCCCTGTTCGATCAGGGCCTTGGTCTGGTCGGCGGTGACGACGCGCGGGCTCGCCACGACCTTGCCCTTGCCATCCTCTTCCAGCGCGGATATTTCGAGGTTCAGGATCTTCGACATGCTGGCGTTGTAGAGAGAGACGGCAAAGCTTCCCACCGAGGCGCCGCTTGAGCTGCTCGCCGGCAGGTTGACGAAATTGCTGGTGGAGGTCTCCGAAAAGGAGGCGGTGCCGTCGCTGCTCGTCGTGGGCTGGGTGCCGATCGAACTGCGGCTGCCCCTGGACGACCCGCCGAACTTGACGCCCAGCGATTTGCTGAAGGTGTCCGAAGCCTCGACGATGCGCGCTTCGATCAGCACCTGGCGCACGGGGACGTCGAGCTTCTGGATCAGCTCGGCGACCTGCGCGAGGCGCGAGGGGATGTCCGAAACGAAGAGCTGGTTGGTGCGCGATTCGGCGATCACGCTGCCGCGCGGGCTCAGGATGCGCGTCGTCGTTCCCGAACCGCCGCCACCGCCGCTCGATGCGCCGGTGCCGGTCAGGCCCTGTGCGATCGCGATGGCCTTGGTGTAGTTCAGCTGGAAGGACTGGGTGCGCATCGGCTCCAGGTTCTGGATCGTGGCCTGCGCCTCGAACTTGAGTTTCTCCTTGGCGTTGATCTCGTCCTCGGGTGCGATGCGCAGCACGCTGCCGCTCTTGCGCATGCCCAGGTTCTTGGCCTCCAGGATGATGTCCAGCGCCTGGTCCCAGGGCACGTCCTTCAAGCGCAGCGTGAGCGTGCCGGTGACGGAGTCCGAGGTCACGATGTTGAAGTTCGTGAAGTCGGCAATCACCTGCAGGAGCGAGCGGATCTCGATGTTCTGGAAATTCAGCGAGAGCTTCTCGCCGCTGTAGCCGGCGCCCTGCGTGAGCTTGGTCGGGTCGACCTTGCGCGGGCGCACCTCGACGACGAACTGGTTCTCGCTCTGGTAGGCGCTGTGCTCCCAGTCGCCCTTGGGCTCGATGGTCATGCGCACGCGGTCGCCCGATTGCTGCGTCGTCACCAACTGGACGGGGGTGCCGAAATCGGAAACGTCCAGACGGCGGCGCAGGCCCTCGGGCAGGGTCGACTTGGTGAATTCGACCACCAGGTTCTTGCCTTGCTGGCGAATGTCGACGCCCACCTGGTTGTTGGCCAGGTCGACGATCACGCGGCCGGTGTTGTCCGAGCCCGGGCGGAAATCGACGTCGCGCAACGGCAGCGTGGCGCGGCTGCGGTCTTCCGCGAAGGCCGAAGAAGTGGACGCGACCAGCGCCGCGCCGGGCGCCGGCTCCAGCGACACCAGCAGCGACTTGCCCTGGATATCCATCTTGTACGCGGTCGCCTGCTTCAGGTTCAGCACCAGGCGCGTTCGCTCAGCCGCCTGCACCACGTTGACCGAGCGCAGATTGCCCTGGTTGATCTCGATGGCCGATCGGCCGACGGCGTTCGCGACCTCCGGGAAATCGAGCGCAATGCGCGCCGGCGACTGGACGGAAAAGCCGTTCGGCAGCGCGGCCAACGGCTGCGCGAGATCGACACGGATGATTTCCGAGCCGGATTGCATCGAACTCGTGACCGATTCGATCGCGTTCTGCGCCTGGGCTGCGACGGCGGCACCGGCCATCGCGAGCAGAAGAGATGCGGTGCGCAGCAATGGCGCAATGGGCGAGTTTTGTTCGTTCACTTGGAGCTCAAGTTGGCAGCGGTTATGGACAGCCAGTGCCGGCATTGATTGGGTGTGACCCCTCTCCAGCGCACTGGTCTTCGCCCTGTGACTTTGTGTGTCAACTGCGGAGACATTGAGGAATTCGCAAATCGGCGCCGTCAGCCTTCGATCGCTGTTGCCGCGGCCCCACGCCGGCGGTGCGGAGCAGCTCCCAGATTTCTCCGAACTCGGCATCGATCATCGGTGCCATGAACTTCGCTCGGCATGTGCGCCGCTCACCCGACGGCACCGCCCCTGCGGTGCCGTGCTTCGCCCCATTCATCCCTGCAACAGGTACTCGCTTCCGCCTCCGTCGCGTGGCGGCGTTCATCGGCATGGCCGTGTCCGCATGCGCCGCCTGGGCCGTCGAGCCCTTCACGGTACGCGACATCCGGGTCGAAGGCCTGCAACGCGTGGAGCCCGGCACCATCTTCGCCTCGCTGCCGCTGCGCGTGGGCGACACCTACAGCGACGAGCGCGGCACGGCTGCCATCCGCGCGCTGTTCGACCTGGGCCTGTTCAAGGACGTGCGCATCGACGTCAGCGGCAACGTGCTGGTGGTGATCGTCGAGGAGCGCCCCACCATCGCCGACGTCGACTTCGTGGGCACCAAGGAGTTCGACAAAGCCGCGCTGCAGAAGGCGCTGCGCGAGGTCGGCCTGGCCGACGGCCGCCCCTACGACAAGGCCCTGGCCGACCGCGCCGAGCAGGAGCTCAAGCGCCAGTACGTCAGCCGCAGCCTGTACAACGCCCAGGTCGTCACCACCGTCACGCCGATCGAGCGCAACCGCGTCAACCTGACCTTCACCGTCACCGAAGGCGAGGCCGCGCGCATCCGCGAAGTGCGCATCGTGGGCAACAAGGCCTTCAGCGAAGGCACGCTGCTGGATCTCTTCGACCAGGACGCGGGCGGCTGGATGAGCTGGTACACCAAGAGCAACCAGTACTCGCGCGCCAAGCTCAACGCCGACCTGGAGACGCTGCGCTCCTACTACATCACGCGCGGCTACCTGGAGTTCCGCATCGACTCCACGCAAGTGGCGATCTCGCCGGACCGCCAGGACCTCGCGATCACGGTGAACCTCACCGAGGGCGAGAAGTTCGTGGTGGCCGGGGTCAAGATGGAGGGCAACTACCTCGGGCGCGAGGAGGAGTTCAAGTCGCTGGTGACGATCCAGCCCGGGGAGCCCTACAACGGCGAGCAGGTGACGGAGACCACCAAGGCCTTCACCGACTACTTCGGCACCTTCGGCTACGCGTTCGCGCGCGTGCAGGCGGAGCCCGAGATCGACCGCACCAACAACCGTGTGTCGCTGACGCTGAAGGCGGAGCCCTCGCGGCGGGTGTACGTGCGGCGGGTGGCCATCGGGGGCAACAACCGCACGCGCGACGAGGTGATCCGGCGCGAGTTCCGCCAGTACGAGGCGTCCTGGTACGACGGCGACAAGATCAAGCTGTCGCGCGACCGGGTGGACCGCCTGGGCTTCTTCACTGAGGTGAATGTGGAGACGCAGGAGGTGCCGGGCTCGCCGGACCAGGTCGACCTGACGATCAACGTGGCCGAGAAGCCGACCGGTACGCTGCAACTGGGCGCAGGTTTTTCCAGTGCCGAGAAGGTGTCGTTCACCTTCGGTATCGCGCAGGAGAATGTTTTCGGCTCCGGCAACTACCTCGGCCTTCAGGTCAACACCAGCAAATACAACCGGGCGCTCTCGCTGACGACCACCGACCCCTACTTCACGATGAACGGGATCTCCCGCACGATCAATCTCTTCCACACCTCGACCCGCCCGTACTACGAGGCCGACGGCAACTACAAGCTGGTGAGCCAGGGCGGCTCGGTGAAGTTCGGCGTGCCCTTCGGCGAGCTGGACACGGTCTACTTCGGCGCCGGCCTGGAGCGCTACGTCTTCACGCCGGGCAGCAATGGCAGCTACACGCTGGTCAACGGCAGCTATGTCTACACCGCCACGCCGCAGGCCTACCTCGACTACTTCCAGTGCACCGGCACTGCACCCAGCGTCACCTGCGCGAACAACAGCATCTACACCGTTCCCTTCACCATCGGCTGGTCGCGCGACGACCGCGACAGCGCACTGGTGCCGACCCGCGGCAAGCTGCAGAGCGCCAACCTCGAGCTGGGCGTGGGCAAGGACGTGCGCTACATGAAGAGCAGCTACCAGTACCAGCAGTACTTCCCGCTGTCGAAGCAGTACACGCTGGCCGTCAACGGCCAGCTCGGTTATGCCAACGCGCTGGGCGGCACGGACTTTCCCATCTTCAAGAACTTCTATGCAGGCGGCCTGGGCTCGATTCGCGGCTTCGAGCAGAACTCGCTGGGCCCGCGGGATGCCGTCACGGCCGGCGCGCTCGGCGGCACGCGCAAGGCCATCTTCAACATGGAGTTCAGCACGCCCTTTCCCGGCGCGGGCAACGACCGCTCCCTGCGTCTCTACAGCTTCTTCGACGCGGGCAATGTCTTCGCCGAGCGCACGGCCGGCATGACCGACGCGCAATGGCGCGCGCAGAACCGGATCCGCACCTCCGCGGGGCTGGGGATCAGTTGGATCTCTCCGCTCGGTCCCCTGCGCCTGGCCTATGCGGTTCCGATCAACTACCAGAAGCAGGACGATGCCAACGGCATTGCCGCGGACCGGACTCAGCGAATCCAGTTCCAGATCGGAACCTCTTTCTGAGCATTCAAAACTTCAGCAACAAGAGATCCATGACACAAGACCAACACCCCACGCTGCGCCGCCGCAGCCTGCTCGCAAGCCTGGGCGCCGCGGGCCTGGCCGCCGCCGCCCCCGCCGCGCAAGCCGCGGCCCCGAAGCTGCCGCTGACCGCCGCAACGACCGAGGGCCCCTACTACTTCGACGCGCTCAAAGTCCGCTCCGACATCACCGAAGGCCTCGAAGGCGTACCGCTCGAGGTGCGCTTTGCCGTGCTGGACATGAACGGCAAGCCGCTGCCCGGACTGCGCGTGGACATCTGGCACTGCGATGCGCAAGGCCGCTATTCGGGCTATGACAGCCAGGGCGACGATCGCGGGCTGTCGATGCAGGGCAAGACCTTCCTGCGTGGCAGCCAGACCACCGCCCATGACGGTACCGTCGTGTTCAGCACCATCTATTCCGGCTGGTACGCGGGCCGCACCACGCACATCCACTTCAAGGTGATCAACGCAACGCGCGCCGTGCTCACCTCGCAGTTCTTCTTGCCCGATGCGCTCAGCGAATTCCTCTACACCCAGCTGCCGCAGTACCGGCGCGCCAGCCTTCGCGATACCTTGAACAGCAACGACGGAATCGCGCTCCAGGCCGGCGGCACGACGATCGGTGCCGTGCGCGAGGAAGGCAAGCAGTACGTGGCCACGCTGACGCTGGTGGTGGATCCGGCGGCCAGCCCGGCGATCGATCGCCCGCCGGTTCCGGGCCGGCGCCCGCCCCGCGGCGCCGGGATGCCCGACATGCCGGGCCCGGGCCGGCCGCAGGCGCTGCAAGGCAGCGCTCGCACGGCCGCGCTTATTCCGTCGGCGCGCCGCTGACGCCGGCTTGCGGCCTGCATTCGCCGTCGGCAGCTGGCGCCGGTTGGGCGGTCGACATCAATGGCGCCAGCGTCGAGGGGTCCGCAGCGGCGCCGTCGCAACGGCGCTCGTCCAGCGCCGCGACGAGGACCGCCAGCAAGAAGCACAGCGCTGCCGCATAGGGCAGAACGGCCTCGAGGATCGCACGCGCATCGAGCCCATCCGGGGGGCCGCTCTTTGCATGCATGGGCTGCCGGGCATCGCCGGCCATCATGACAGCGCACCCCATGGCGCCGGTGCCGCATCGACGTTCGCCAAGGGCATGCGCAAGGTGATCCCGAGACCGCCGAGAGACGAGGGCGCGGCGTACAGGCGGCCGCCATGGCGATCGGCGATCCGCCGCGACAGCACGGCGCGCTCGCGGATCTCGCTGTCGGCCGGGTCCGTCTTCTGCCGCGCGGCAGACAGGCGATCGAACATCGGCGCCAGCCGCGGCTGCTGCGACGCGAGGCTCGAATCCATGAAGCTCACCGCGGCCTGCGCGCCTTCGGAACGCGCCAGTATTCGCAGCACGCCGCCGCGCGGCATGGCATCGCAGGCCAGGCGCACGATGTGCGCGAGCATGCGCCGCAACTCCTCCGCGTCGGCCCAGACGCAGAGCGCGCCATCCGGCAAGCGTTGATCGATCTCGATGCCGGCAGCTCGCAGCGCCGCACCGCTTGCGCGGGGCATCTCCTCGAGCAGCTGCCGCAGATCGATGCAGCGGCGCTCGACGGGCTCGAAACGCACGGCGGCGGGACTTGCGGCGCGGGCCTCGCGCCTGGCGATGACGCGCGGCAGCGCAACGAACAAACAGCTCAGGCTGAGGGCAACGCCGACGGCGGGCGAAAGTGCCATGGGAATAGCTCCGAATGGGTGACAGGCACCCGATGCTCGCCGGCAAAAACGGAGGAAATTGGGAGGCGGCGGGCGCTTTCGCGCCTCAGACGCCCGGCAGGGGCCGGCTCAGGTCGCGTTCGCTCTCGACCGCGAAATAGAACCATTCGGTGCCGGGCAGCGCGGCCGAATTCGGGAACACGATGAAGCCGTCGCGATCGGCCTGCACCACGCCGCCGTCGGCGCGCACGCCGATGGGCTCGCCCTTCGCCACCGGATCGAAGGTGGCCCATTCGCGCACGAACTGATCTTCTTCGTCGAGACGATCGGTCACGCTGACCAGCCGCAGCAGGGAGGGTGCCGCCGGCGGCGCTGCCTGAGGATCGGGCGCGATCATGCCCAGCAGGCGCAGCGCCGCCAGGATCGCCCGGTGGGCCACCTCGGGCGCGGCCGGGTCCTCGTGCTGCCCGCATTCCAGCGTGACACCATAGCCGCCGCGGCTGCGCATGTACTCGTTGGTGCCCCAGCCGAAGGCCAGCGCCGCATCGTCGGCCGGCTGTCCACCGGCGCGCTGCGCGAGCCCCGCGGCATAGATGTCGAGCCAGCCCTCGACCACGCGCGGGGTGCCCAGGTGCAGCGCGAGCCGGCCCTCTTCGAAAGCGCGCGCGAAGGGCTCGAGCGTGCCGGTGTTGTCGCGCGGGCCGATCATCGCGAAGGCCTCGCCCGCACTCTGGAAGGAATGCAGGTCGAGCAGCACCTCGTGCCGGTCGAGCAGCGGACACAGCAAGTCGGTGATGCGGCCTTCGTAGTCGGCCGGATCGAGGCCCGGCCGGCTCGGACGGAACAGCCGATTGAGATTGCGCTCGCCCTCGCGCCGGCCCAGGCGGCGCGCGAGCGGATTGGCGACCGGCACCATCGTGAGCTGGCCGCGCAGCAGCTGCAGCAACCCGGCGTCGAGCTCGGCGACCACGCGTTCGATACCGGCGGTGCCGCAGGTCTCGTCGCCATGCACGCCGCCCAACACCATGAGCCGCGGGCCCGATTGCAAGGCGGCGTAACCGTGGATGCGAAGGGTGTCGGTGGGTTGCGGGCTCATCTCGTCGGCCATCCTACAACGCGGCGCATGGCGGTCCTACCGGGCTTGGCACTTCGCCGTGCGACAAGCGATCGATGACAAAGGAGCAAGCCATGGCCCGCAAGCCCAAAGCCCCCGCGAAGACCGATCCGGCGAAGGACGCTGTAGGCGGAAAGACCAAAGTCGAACAGGACGGCGAATCGGCGCCGCGCCTGCCGCACGAGCGCGACCAGTCCTCGGACAGCCAGCAGAACCAGGACGGCAGCGGCGCACCGCGCGTGGGCCGCCAGGCGCTGGAGGACGTGGAGCGCGGCGTGGTCGACACCGACCGCGGGCCGGTGACGGACCGCGTCTACAACGACCAGCTCAAGCCGTGAGCGGGGTCTGGAGTTGAGCGCGCATGGCCGAGATCACGCTCGCGTAGTCCTTGGCATTGAAGATCGCGCTGCCGGCGACGAAGGTGTCGGCGCCCGCGCTGGCGACCCGGGCGATGTTGTCGACCTTGATGCCGCCGTCGACTTCGAGCCGGATGTCGCGCCCGGTCTCTTCGATGCGCTTGCGCGCCAGTTCGATCTTGCGCAGCGCCGAATCGATGAAGCTCTGGCCGCCGAAGCCCGGGTTCACGCTCATGATCAGGATCAGGTCGATCTCGTCGATCGCCCAGTCCAGCGGCTCCAGCCCCGCGCCCGGGTTGAACACCAGCCCGGCTTTGCAGCCGGCCGCCTTGATGGCCTGGATGCTGCGATGCACGTGCGGCGAGGCGTCGGGATGGAAGCTGATGTAGTCGGCCCCGGCCTGGGCGAAAGCGGCGGCCAGCGCATCGACCGGCTCGATCATCAGGTGCACGTCGATCGGCACCGGCGTGCCCTCGGCGGTCTTTGCGTGCGGGCGGAGCGCCTGGCAGACCATGGGGCCGAAGGTGAGGTTCGGCACGTAATGGTTGTCCATCACGTCGAAATGGATCCAGTCGGCGCCGGCGGCGATCACGTCGCTCACTTCGGCGCCGAGGCGCGCGAAATCGGCCGAGAGGATGGAGGGGGCGATGCGGAACGGGCTGCTCATGGCCTGGATTGTCGCAGGGAGCTTGTCCAGGCCGACGCCAGGCCGCCAGCGCGGCGAAGTCCGCGCTTCGCGCAGACGGGCGGCCTGCAGCTGCACCCTCGGGGGGCAGCGAGTACACGCAGTGACGGAGCGTGGGGGCAAGGTACCATTCCGGCGATGTCCAGCAATCCGATGAACGTTCAGGTGGAGCCCCGCTACCTGCCAGACCAGTCTTCCCCCGAAGACCGGGTCTACACCTTTGCCTACACGGTGACCGTCACCAACACAGGCAAGGAGGCCGCGCAGCTGATCTCACGCCACTGGCTCATCAACGATGCATCCGGACACACGCAGGAGGTCAAGGGCCTCGGCGTGATCGGCCAGCAACCGCTCCTGGCGCCGGGGCAGTCCTTCCGCTACACGAGCGGATGCCGGCTGCAGGGGCCGAGCGGTACCATGCACGGGAGCTATTTCTTCGTGACCGAGCGCGGCGAACGCTTCGACGTCCCGATTCCCATGTTCGTGCTGGAAGCCGACACGGGCGGTGTGCCCGTCTCGCGCGTGCTGCACTGACGCAACTCCTCTCTTCGAACCATGAACGCCGTGCGCGCTCTGGTGTCTTGAATCTGCCCGCCTGATGACGTCCTTCTTTTCCAACGATCTGCTGGGCTTCTGGGCCGAATGGGTGCGGCCCTCGGCCGGCCTGCCCACGGTCCTGTGGTCGCTGCTGCTGGCGGCCGCGGCCGCGGCCGGCCACCTGGTGCAGCGCTACATGGGCATGCCCAAGGTGGTCGGCTATTCGGTGGTCGGCACCGTGGTTGGCTTTGCCGGCTTCGAAGGCGCGATCTGGCCGCTGCAGGGCATCAGCCTGTTCCTGCTCGAGCTCGGCGTGGCGATCGTGCTGTTCGAGGCCGGCGGCCGCCTGCCGCTGCGCTGGTTCCGCCACAACCCGATGGTGCTGGTGCAGAGCCTGCTGGAGGCGACGCTGACCTACTTCTGCGTGTTCTGGGTGCTGCACTGGCTCGACGTGCCCGACCCGGTGGCCAATCCGATCGCGCTGATGGCGATCGTCGCCTCGCCGGCCGTGCTGAGCCGGGTGGTGATGGACACCCGCGCCTCGGGCCCGGTGACCGAGCGCGCCATGACGCTGGCCACGCTTAACACCTTCTACGCGCTCGCCCTCGGCTACGCGCAAGCCGGACTGATCGAGCACGCGCCGCTGGGCCTGCTGCAGAAGCTCTACCCGGTGGCGGTGGTGCTGGGCCTTTCGTTCGTGGTCGGCGCGCTGATGGCGCTCTCGCTGCGCTCGGCGCTGCGCGTGATGAGCCCGGCCAGCGAGAACACCTCCATCCTGCTGCTCGCGATCATTGCCGCCGGCGCCGCGCTGGCCGCGCACTTCGGCGGCTCGGCGCCGCTGGCGGCGCTGATCGGCGGCGTGCTGCTGAAGGCGCTGCATCCCAAGCCCTGGGCCTGGCCGCGCCAGCTCGGCACCGCGGCCTCGCTGCTCACCATGCTGATGTTCGTGCTGGTGTCGATCGTCGCCGCGCAGGCCGACTGGAGCCTGCCGGTCGCCAGCGTGGTGCTGGCGGTGATCGGCGTGCGCACCTTCGCCAAGATCGCGGGCGTCGCGATCGCCAATCCGGGCAGCGGCGCGAGCTGGAAGCAGGCCTTCTGGGTCGGCTGCGCGATGTCGCCGCTGTCCTCGATCGCGCTCCTGATCACCTCCGCCTTCGTCTCGGCATCGCCGCTGCTGGGTGCGATGATCACGCAGATCGCATTGCCGGCGATCCTCTTGATGGAAGTGCTGGGCGCCGTGCTCGCCACCATCGCCATCCACGGCGCCGGCGAGAGTTCCCAACCCTGGACGCCCGAGGCGTTCAGCACGACGGAGGACACGCAACGATGAGCGACGTGACCACCACCACCGACCTGCGCGCCGACGGCCCCCCCGCCCTGCCCGCCTCGCCGTCGAGCCGCGTGGTGCCGCTCGAGCCCTTCAACAAGTCGGTCGCGCTCTCGCTCGGCGTCGAGCTCGAGCTGCAGCTGGTCAACACCCACGACTACGACCTCGCGCCCTATGCCGAGGACATGCTGCGCCTGATGGCGCAGACCCCGCTGCCCGGCAGCGTGGTGCCCGAGATGACCTCGAGCATGATCGAGATCTCGACCGACATCTGCCATTCGGCGAAGGACGTGATCGCCCAGCTCACGCCGATCCGCGACGCGCTGGTGAAGAACGCCGACAAGCTCAACATCGCGGTGGTCGGCGGCGGCACCCATGCCTTCCAGCAGTGGCACGAGCGGCGCATCTACGACAAGCCGCGCTTTCGCGAGCTGTCCGAGCTCTACGGCTACCTGTCGAAGCAGTTCACCATCTTCGGTCAGCACGTGCACATCGGCTGCCCCGATGCCGACGGCGCGCTGCTGATGCTGCACCGCATGTCGCGCTACATCCCGCACTTCATCGCGCTGTCGGCCTCCTCGCCCTTCGTGCAGGGGCAGGACACGCAGTTCGACTCGGCGCGGCTCAATTCGGTGTTCGCCTTTCCTTTGTCTGGCCGCGCGCCCTTCACCTTGTCGTGGAAGGAGTTCGGCAACTACTTCGAGCGCATGACCCGCACCGGCGTCGTGCGCAGCATGAAGGACTTCTACTGGGACATCCGGCCCAAGCCCGAGTTCGGCACCATCGAGATCCGCGTGTTCGACACGCCGCTCACGGTCGAGCGCGCTGCGGCGCTGGCCGGCTACGTGCAGTCGCTGGCCGCCTGGTTCCTGCAGGAGCAGCCCTTCACGCCGACCGAGGACGACTACCTGGTCTACACCTACAACCGCTTCCAGGCCTGCCGCTTCGGGCTCGACGCGCTCTACGTCGACCCCGCGAGCGGCGAGCACATGCCGCTGCGCGACCACATCCTCATGACCATGACGCAGCTCGAATGGCACAGCGAGGCGCTCGACGCCACGCAAGCCCTCGGCGAGCTGCGCACCAGCGTCGAGGCCAATCGCAACGATGCGCGCTGGCTGCGCGAACGGCAGGCCAAGGAGCGCCTGCTGGCCGAAGTCGTGCGACAAGCGGCCCTGCGTTTTCGCGGCGGAGCCGAGTGAGATCGGCATGAGCGGCCTCGGCGAATTCGATCTCATCGCACGCTACTTCAAGCGCCCCGCGAAGCGCTCCCCGCTTGGCGTGGGCGACGACTGCGCGCTGCTCGCGCCGGCTGCGGGCATGCAGCTCGCGGTGTCGTCCGACATGCTGGTGGAAGGCCGCCACTTCCTTTCCACCGTCGACCCGGCGCGGCTCGGCCACAAGGCACTGGCGGTCAACCTGAGCGACCTCGCGGCCTGCGGCGCGAAGCCGCTGGCCTTCACGCTGGCGCTCTCGCTGCCTGCGGTCGACGAGGCCTGGCTCGAAGCCTTCTCGCGCGGCATGTACGCGCTGGCCGATGCGCACGACTGCGAACTGGTCGGCGGCGACACCACGCGCGGCCCGCTCAATCTCTGCATCACCGCCTTCGGCGAGGTGCCGGCCGGGGCGGCGCTGCTGCGCTCGGGTGCAAAACCCGGCGACGAACTCTGGGTCAGCGGCACGCTCGGCGATGCGCGGCTCGCGCTCGAGGTCTTCCGCGGCACGCTCGCCTTGCCGGCCGCGCTCTTCGAACTGGCGCGCGCGCGCATGGAGCAACCCGAGCCGCGCGTGGCGTTGGGGCAGGCGCTGCGCGGCATCGCGACGACGGCGGTCGATCTGAGCGACGGGCTGGTCGGCGACCTCGGCCACATCCTGGCGGCCAGCGGCGTGGGCGCGACGCTCGACGCCGACGCCGCGGCCGCGTTGATCGCCGTCTGCGCCGATCCGGCGAATGCGGCGGTACTCAGCCCGGAACTGCGGCGCGCCTGCGCGCTCGCCGGCGGCGACGACTACGAACTCCTCTTCAGCGCGCCGCAGGACGCGAGCGCCGCGGTGCTCGAAGCCGCCCGCCGCAGCGCGACCCCGGTCGCGCGCATCGGCCGCATCGAGGCCGCGCCGGGCCTGCGCATCGTCGATGCGCAGGGCACGGCGATCGCGCAGCGCTTCAGCGCCTTCGACCACTTCGCCTGAGCGCGCTCCAGGCGACAGCGGCGGCGGCTCGCGTGCGAAAACCGGCCGCAGCAGGTATGCTGGCGCCCGGCCCGCCTGCCGGCCGCCGACTTTCGACGCATCTTTTTGCGTCCCCTCCCATGCCCAGTTTCCTCTCCTACAAACTTCTGATTCCCCTGGCCTTCCTGAGCGCGGGCCTTTACGTGCACTTCCGCGGCCAGGTGCGGCACCGCATCGGCCGCCAGCTGAGCGACCACTCAACCTTCCTGGCCCCTCTCAACGTGCTGATGTACTGGTTCTCTTCGGTGCCGTCGAAGCCCTACATCGACCTCAAGCAGTTCCCCGAACTCGACGTCCTGAAGAACAACTGGCAGACCATCCGCGACGAGGGCCTGAGCCTGTTTGACGAAGGCCATATCCGCGCCGCGGCCGGCTACACCGACATAGGCTTCAACTCCTTCTTCCGCACCGGCTGGAAGCGCTTCTACCTCAACTGGTACGGCGATTTCCTGCCTTCGGCCCGCGGCCTGTGCCCGAAGACCACCGAACTTCTCGCCGGCATTCCCTCGGTGCGCGCGGCGATGTTCGCCATCCTGCCGCCGGGCAGCAAACTGGTGCGGCATCGCGACCCCTTCGCGGGTTCGCTGCGCTACCACCTGGGTCTCAAGGTGCCGCAGGATGCGCCGAGCTGCCGCATCTTCGTCGACGGCCAGTCCTATCACTGGAAGGACGGCGAGGCCGTGATGTTCGACGAGACCTACATCCACTACGCAGAGAACCTCACTGATGAAACGCGGCTGATCCTGTTCTGCGACATCGAACGGCCGCTCAACAACCCCGTCGCTCGGTGGATCAATCGCGAGATCGGCTGGCGCATGATCAAGGCCGCGGCCACGCAGAACGTGGACGGCGAGCCGATCGGCGGCCTGAACAAGGCTTTCGCCCAGATCTACAAGATCCGCGTGCTGGGCAAGCGCCTGAAGGCCTGGAACAAGCCGAGCTACTACGCCGTCAAGTGGCTGATCTTCGGCGGCCTGTTCTACCTGCTCTTCTTCTGAGCGCCGGCGCGCGCGCCCGAAGTGTGCGTTGTTACGCGTGCGCGAGCGGGCCGGGGCCTGAAATCATTGGAAAATGGAGCCCCCACAAAATCATCCAGGTGCCGCCGAGCATGCACGCGACAACCCTTGACGAGCTGTTTGCCGAGAATCACTCGCTGCCCACGGTGCCGAGGGTGGTGCGCGATCTGATCGAGGTTCTGCAGAACGACAACGCCACGCTGTCGCAGGTGGCTCGCAAGATCGACGTCGACCAGGTGCTCACGGCCAAGATGCTGCGCCTGGCCAACTCGCCTTACTACGGCGTGCGCAAGAAGATCTCGACGATCGAGGAAGCCATCCGCATGCTCGGCCTGTCCTCGATCCGGACGCTGGTGGTCAGCTCGAACCTCGCAGGCGCTTTCAAGCGGATCCCCAACGTCGACCTGCCGACGTTCTGGCGCCACAGCCTGCGCGTCGCTTCCGTCGCGCGCCACCTGGCCGGAACAACGCGCGCCGTCGACCCGAACCTCGCTTTCACCGTGGGCAGCATGCACGCGATCGGCCATCTGATCATGTCCATCGTCATGCCCGAGGAGATGGCCCCGCTCAACGCCTCCTGTCCGATCGATGCCATGAACCGGCTCCAGGCCGAGGAGCAGGCTTTCGGCTACCACTTCGGCGACGTCAGCGCCAAGCTGGCTTCGCGCTGGAATTTCTCCGACGAGTTCATCACGGCCCTCGCCGGCTTCGCGCGGCCCATGGACGTGCAGCCCTTCGATCCGCTCGCCGGCATCGTGCACCTGGCCGTCTGGCGGGTGGCGCTGGATCGCGAAGGCCCGGCGGCGATCGAGGCGCTCGAGGGCTGGCCGTCGGAGGTCGCGGAGGCCGCGGAGGCGTCGCGCGAGATGTTCCAGGAGATGCCGGCGCCGGCCGAACTCGCCGCCGACCTCGAGGTCATGATCGCCTGATCTCGGCGCCCGAGGACGCTCAGCGCGTCGAAAGCGCCAGCGGCGACGTGTCGAGCCCCGCGAACGAAGAATCGAGCTCGCGCCCGTTCAGCACGAAGGTCATCGCGCGGTAGAGCTCGCTCGGCAGCACCGGCTTGTGCAAGAGCGGCACGCCGGTGGCGCGCGCTTCGCGCAGGCGCTGCGGCGCGGTGTCGCCGGTGATCAGGAGCGCCGGCAGTTCGGCGCCGAACTCCGCGCGCAGCGCCGCGATCGCCTCCGCACCGGTGCGCAGCTCGCGCAGGCGGTAGTCGCTGATGACCAGGCCCGGCGGATGGGCGCGCGCAAGCGCCTGCGCCTCCTCGATGGAATCGGCCACATCGCATGCGCAGCCCCAGGCGCCGAGCAGTTGCCTCATGCCGGTGCGCACCGACTCGTCATCGTCGATCACCAGCACGCGCACGTCGAACACGCGCGCGGCGCTGGGCGCGGTGTCGGCACTGCCGGCCACCACGCCGATCAGCGCCACGGGCAGGCTGAGCCTGAAGACGGTGCCGCGCCCCGGCTTCGAGACCAGCGAGAGCTGCTGCTCGAGTGCGCGTGCCAGTCCCTGGGCGATGGCCAGGCCCAGTCCCAGGCCCTTGCGGCGGTCGCGCTCCGCATTGCCGAGCTGATGGAACTCGCGAAAGATCGCCTGGTGCTGCGTGGGCTCGATGCCGATGCCGGTGTCCCACACCTCGACGAGCAGCTGGTCGCCGCGCGCGCGGCAGCCCACCAGCACGCCGCCGCGCTCGGTGTAGCGGATCGCGTTCGACACCAGGTTGCGCAGGATCAGGCCCACCAGCGCCGGGTCCGAGTGCACGGCCGCATCGGTTTCGCGCGAACGGTAGACGATGCCCTTGGCGTCGGCCTGGGGCGCGAGTTCGTTCTCGATCTTGTTGAGCAGGGGCTGCAGGTGGAAGGACTGCATCTGCGGCTCGACCACGCCAGCCTCGATGCGCGAGAAGTCGAGCAGGGTGTCGAGCATCTCGGCCGAGGCCTGCCATGTGGCGCGAGCGTTGGCCAGCGCGTCGTACTGGCCGGCCGAGAGCTTGCTGCGCGCCAGCACTTCGAGGAACAGGCCCTGCGCATGGATCGGCTGGCGCAGGTCGTGGCTGGCCGCGGCGAGAAATCTGGACTTGGCGAGATTGGCTTCTTCGGCCGCGCGGTGCGCCGCCTGCGCATGCTCGGTCTCGACGCGCAGGCGCTCGATCAGCTCGAGGTTCTCGAAGCGCAGCCCGATCGCCGCGCGCGCGGCCCGCGAGCCGTTGCGTGCCTGTCCCAGCAGTGCTGCGGTGTAGAGGATCGCGGCCACGCCCAGCGCGTCGTACGCCGGGTCGTCCATGGTCCACAGCTTCGCCCCCAGCACGATCAGCTCGGCGGCGCCGAAGACGATGAAGACCGGCAGTATCGGCGCCAGGGAGGACATCGAGCTGCCCGCGACGCCCGCGAGCACGGCCACCACCAGGATGCTGCCGGCGACGGTGGTGGTGCCCAGCGCGGCCCAGGCCAGCGCGCCCCAGACCACGCCGTCGATCGCATTGAGCACCATCTTGTGCCGCAGCAGCCGGCGTGCACGCTCGGGACTGATCTCGGAAGCCAGCCAGCGCCGCGCCTCCCACGCCAGGTACAGCTTCAGCACCACGATGGCAGCGCACCAGGCGCGCAGCGCCAATGCGTTGCGCTCGTTGGAGAGCACCCACACCAGCAGCAGCGCGACCAGGATGGTCGGAATGACCGAGCTGCCGATATTGCCCAGCTGCAGCCGCAGCTGCTCGACCAGCATGCGCTCTTCAGGCAGCCGCGACGGTTCTCCCATTAGGAAACCAGGCCCCTGCGCCGCGCGGCGAAGCCGGCTTCCGAGCGGCTCGACACCTGCAGCGCCGCGAGCACCGCCTGCACGTGGCCGCGCACCGTGTTCTCCGAGAGATTGAGCCGGCGCCCGATCACCTTGTTCGAAAGCCCCTGGCACATCAGGTCGAGCACCTCGCTCTGGCGCGGCGTCAGAAGCTGCCGTGAGGCATCGGCTTCGCCTGCCGGCACGAGCATCGAGGACGATGCGGGCACGACCGGCAGGCCGCGCCGCAGTTGATCGATCACGGCGAGGATCTTGTCGGCCGGCTCGGCCTTGGACACGAAGGCGAGCGCGCCGCGCTCCAGGGCCAGCCTGACGTTCTGGTGCGCGACGTCGGAGGAGAGGATGACCACCGCCGCCTCCGGCCACTTGCGCTTGACCAGCGCGATGCCTTCCAGGCCGCTGAGCCCATGCAGCTGGATGTCCAGCAGGACCAGCGCCGGGCCCTCCATCGGCGAGCGCATGGCCTCCTCGAGCGAAGCCGCCTCCGCCACCTCCAGATCGGCAATGCCCGCGGCAAGCACCATGCGCAGCCCGCAGCGGAACAGCGCGTGGTCGTCGATGAGAAGAATTCTGGGTGGCAGCATGAAGGCGGTGCGATCTCGAAAGCGCAATCATTCTGCGTCAGTCCGCCGGGCCTTCGCCCGGTCCAAATGGACTATTTACGCGCCGGGATGTTGCGGCGACCATCGAGTAGCCAAAAGTTCACGACCACCGCCCTTTTCCCCTGTCGAATGAAGCCCCTCATCGAAATCCACCGCATCGGAACGGACGCCTATGGCTACCGCATCAGTGCTCTAGGCACCGATGGGCAGGACAAGAGCGGCAGCGGTGCCTTCGATTCGCTGGAGCACTGCCTGTTCGATGCCGGCGCCTCGCTGGGCACCTATTTCTCACGCGTGGAACTCAATCTCGAGGGCATGTTCCTGGGCTCCTGTTCCACCGACACGCTGCGTCGCAATCCCAGGGGCGTGGCCCAGCGCATCCGGCAGCACTTCCAGCCGGCCTGATCAACTCTCTTTCAGCGCCGAGTCCGGCGGCTTCAGTGGGCGCTCCTGCAGCCGCAGATGCGCGACACTGTCGGTCGATGCAGTCCGCTTCCACTTCCGGTGCCATGCCCGTTCCTTCGCTGCAGCGCCCGACGCTGCGCTTCCTGTTCGCACACCCCGCGCACCTGATCGCGCTGGGCTTCGGTGCCGGCCTGCCGCGGCGCGCGCCGGGCACGGTGGGCACGCTGTGGGCCTGGGTCGCCTTCCTGGTCATGCAGCGCTGGCTGTCGACGCCGGCGATCGGCTGGGTGATCCTCGTTTCGCTGCCGATCGGCTGGTGGGCCTGCACGGTGACCGCGCGCCACATGAACATCGCCGACCCGGGCAGCATCGTGTGGGACGAGGTGGTCGCCTTCTGGCTGATCTTGTGGCTGGTGATGCCGGCCGGCCTGCTGGCGCAGGCCATCGCGTTCGCGCTGTTCCGCTTCTTCGATGCCGCCAAGCCCGGGCCGGTGGGCTGGGCCGACAAGCTGTTCAAGCAGCGCGACAGCGCACCGGGCGCGGTGCGCTGGGCCGCGGCGGGCTTCGGCATCCTCTTCGACGACCTGGTGGCCGCCTTCTGCACCCTGCTGGTGATCGCGGCCTGGCGCGCATGGTAGCTACACGATGAATGAATCCGAACACGGCACGCCTGCGCTGGCGGGCCTCCTGGCCGAGCTGCTGCAGCAGAAGGGCTGGATGCTCGCCACTGCCGAAAGCTGCACCGGCGGGCTGATCGCCGGCGCCTGCACCGAACTGTCGGGCTCCAGCCTCTGGTTCGAGCGCGGCTTCGTCACATATTCCAATGCGGCGAAGACCGAGCTGCTGGGCGTCGACGCGGCGCTGATCGCGGCGCACGGCGCGGTCAGCGAGCCGGTCGCGCGCGCGATGGCCGAGGGTGCGCTGACGCGCTCGCAGGCGCAGGCCGCGGTGTCGGTGACCGGCGTGGCCGGCCCTACCGGCGGCACGGCCGAGAAGCCGGTCGGCACGGTCTGGTTCGGCTGGTCGGTCGCAGGCCGCGTGCACACCGAACACCGCCGCTTCGATGGCGACCGCGCCGCGGTGCGCGCCGCCACCGTGCGGCATGCGCTGCAGACGCTGGTGAACCTGGTTCGCGCAGCCTAGGCTACGATGCCCGCCCATGCACAACGAAGAAACCATCCAGCGCCTCTACCAGGCCTTCGCGAAGCTCGATGCCGAGACGATGGCCGCCTGCTACGCGCCGGATGCGCGCTTCGACGACGAGGCCTTCTCGCTCAAGGGCGCGCGCGAGGTCGGCGGCATGTGGAAGATGCTCTGCGAGGCCACGCGCGCCAAGGGCGCCGATGTCTGGAAGCTCAGCTGGCGCGACGTGAAGGCCGACGCCTCCACCGGCAGCGCGCACTGGGATGCGCACTACCGCTTCAGCACCACCGGCCGCATCGTCGACAACTCGATCGACTCCAGCTTCACCTTCACGCCCGAAGGCCTGATCGCCACCCAGCGCGACCGCTTCGATTTCTGGACCTGGTCGCGCCAGGCGCTCGGCACGCCGGGCCTGCTGCTCGGCTGGACGCCGATGCTCAAGAACAAGGTGCGCGCCGGCGCCGCGAAGAACCTGGCCGCCTACATGGCCCGCAATCCATGACCGACATCACGATCACCAACCAACCCGAGCGGCACCGCTACGAGGCCCACATCGACGGCCAGCTCGCCGGCTATTGCGAATACAACCTGCTCAGCGAAGCGGTGATGTTCACCCACACCGAGGTCATGCCCGAGCACGAAGGCAAGGGCGTGGGCTCGGCCATCGCCAGGCACGTGCTCGACGAGGCGCGGGCCCAGGGCAAGCAGGTGATCCCGGTGTGCCAGTTCATCGCGGGCTGGATCCGAAAGCACCGCGAGTACGCCGAGCTGGTGCGGCCCGACGTTCAGCGCGCCTTCAAGATCTGAGCGCCGCGCCAGGTTTCGGCAGCCAGGCGAAGGCCGCCGCCCCGGCCACCAGCAGGACCGCGATGGTGGCCAGCACCGCCTTGAAGGTCTCGATGCCATAGGCCGCGGCCACCGAGGCCGCCACGCCGGTGAGCCACTGCATCAGCGCCACGCCGAGGAACATCGCCATCGTGAACACCGCCATCGCGCGGCCGGTGAGCGCCGTTGGGTAGGCGCCCCGCACGTCGGCGTATTGCCAGACGATGAAGCCGGAAATGAGGCCGATCAGCATGGTGGCCGCGATGTCGATCCAGGCCGCGTTCAGGAAGGCGATGACGGCGAACAAGCCCGCATACGCGAGGCTGCACGCCACGATCCGGCGGCGCCGTGCCGGGCCGTCGCGGTCCAACCGGCCGAACAGCGGCGGACCGACGAGCGAAATGACGGAAACGATCAACGCCACGTTGCCGCTCTGCACCAGCGAGTAGCCATGGCGCTCGACCAGCAGCGGCCCGAGCCACAGCCCGCGAAGCGAGATGAAGGCGGCATAGGTCACGGCGCCGAGCAGCAGGATGCCCAGCGTGTGCGGCATCGCGAACAGCGTGCCGAACTGGCGCAGCGCCGCCGGCACCGATTCCTTCGGCTGCGAGCCTTCGCGTGCCGGCTCGCGCACCCACAGCAGGATCGCCAGCCAGGCCAGCACCGAAGCCGCGCCGAGCACGACGAAGCCCGCGCGCCACGAATGCGCCTGCACCAGCCACGCGAGCGGCGTGCCGGTCGCGAGCATGCCCACGCCGCCGATGCCAAGCACCAGCCCCGAAACCGAGGCGAAGCGCGCGGCCGGAAAGTGCCGCGCGATGAACACCGTGCACACCAGGAAGGCCGGCGCGCAGCCGACGCCGATCAGCACCTGGCCGGCCACCAGCACGAGGTAGTCGGAGGACAGCGCCGACACCACCGCGCCGACGATGGCGAGCGGAAAGGCCGTCAAGACCGTGCGGCGCACGCCGTACAGATCGATGCCGATGCCCATCAAGAGCTGCATCGCGCCGAAGGCAAAGTGGAAAGAGCCCGAGAAAACGCCCAGCGCCTGCGCCGAGAGCTTGAAATCCGCCTGCAGCTGCCCGGCCATGATCGCGCCCACCGTGCGGTAGGCCTGGCTCAAGGCGAAGGCGGTGCACAGCGCCAGCACCATGCCCCAGGCGCGGCGCGAGGTCAGCTCAACTGGCACCGTGACATTTCTTGTATTTTTTTCCGCTGCCGCAGGGGCAGGGGTCGTTCCGACCAGGAGTCGCTTCCTTGCGGATCGTCTCCACGCGCGGGCCCATGCTGCGCCAGAGCTGGCGCAGGTCGTACACGGCCCAGATCGCGGCACCGAAATCGTCCACGCGCTGCTGGCTCACGCTCGGCGGGCCGTCTTCGCTGTACATCGAAACCTCGGGTTTCGCGCGGTCGTCCTCGGTCAGGGTGACGATGGTGTCGAGCGCCTCGTCGAGCATCTGCGCCGCCTCCTTGTCGCGCGGCGGCGCCCAGTCCTCGGGCCAGTTCTCGACCGCGAACATGAAGCCGAGCGCCCAGACCTGCGCAAAGGACGGGATGGCCTCGCCCTCCATCCCGGCGCGCTCCTCCTCGGGCAGCGACGCGATCGCGCCGCGCGTGTCCAGCACTTCAGGCTGCCAGGTGCGTTCGTCGTCGAGCGACTGCACGTCGGCGTCGAGCCCGGTTTCGATCTCGCGCCAGCGCCGCTTCCAGCGCCAGACGAATTCCATGTGCTGCGCCGGCACGAAGCCCTCGCCCAGCAGAACCGGCCAGTATTCGGCCGGCTCGATGGGCCGGCGCGTGCACACCAGCGCGGCCATGAAGCCCTCGCAGAACTCCCATTGCGGAATCTCGTCGTCGTGCTCGCGCATGGCGTCGAGCGCCTGGTCGAGGGCGTCGAAATCGTCGGGGCGAAGGGGTGCGTTGTCGGGCGAGGAGGCGGGCGTCGGGGAGTCGATGGTCGTCATGGCGTTGCGGCTGCAGCCCTCTATGATGCAGCAAGGCTTTGGGGGACTCACCATTTCAACACCGACGATTCCGTCGTTTCCGACGCGTTACAGCGCCTTTGCGCTGTGCGCGCTCGGCCTGATCGCCAGCCTGCCAGCCTCATGAACCCTGTCAAACGAGGTACGCGCGTGCAGACGCGCAAGGGCCAGGCTTCGGCGCCGGCGCCGCTGGAGGCGAGCACGCCGCCGCTGGAACCCGGCGATTACGCGGAATTCCTGCGCACCATGCTGCCGCAGCAGCAGAAGGCGGTGGCCAGCCATCGTCTCGGCAGCGAGCGCGTCTGGCTCAAGAAGGCCGGCCCGCCCCACGGCAAGCTGGGCTACCACCTGATGGCGGCGGTCGCCGGCCTGCTGCGGCTGGACGTGCTGACGCCGGTGCCCAATCCGGGCGGCGAGGCGGCCATCGCCACCGAGGCGCGGCGCCTGCGCGTGCTGGGCGCGGCGGGCCTGCGCGTGCCGGCGGTGCTGGCCCAGCAGCCCGACGGCCTGCTGATCTCCGACCTCGGCGAGAGCGGCCGGCCGCCGGTGGTGCTGCAGGAACGGCTCGACCAGGCCGCGGCTGCGGGCCCGGTCGCACTGCTCTCGGTCTGGCGCGAAGGCCTGGCCGCCATCGCCACCGTCCATGCGCACGGCGCCTACCTGAGCCAGGCCTTCGATCGCAACCTCGTGCAATGCCCGGACGGCGTCATCGGCTACATCGATTTCGAGGACGATCCGGGCGAGACCTTGCCGCTGGCCGAATGCCAGGTACGCGACTGGCTCAGCTACCTGCATTCCACCGCCATGCTGGTGCGCGCGGCTTCGCCGCAGGCGGCCGGTGCGCGCTGGCACGCGGCGATGGCAGATGAAAGCGACGAGGTGCGCGAGCGGCTGGCCCTGGCGGCACGCCGCATGCGCTGGCTGCGGCATCTGCCGGCCGGCCGGCGCTGGGGCCGGGACACGCAGCGTTCGCGCGCGGTGGCGCGGCTGCTGGCGCGCTGGTACGGCCACGAGCGGCCCGCACCGCCGACGGCGAACTAAGCCGCCGGCAGCCGGCTATTCTTCATCAACGCTCCCGCACGGCGCGGCGCAGCACCTGCGTGACCGGCTCCACCAGGTATTGAAGTGGCGTGCGCTCGTCTCCCTTGACGTAGATCTCGGCCGGCATGCCGGCCAGCAGTTTCAGGTCCCCTGCCGTCGCCAATGAAGCCGGGTCGGCCTCGACCAGCACCGAGTAGTAAGGGGCATTGGTCGCGCGATCGATCAGGCGGTCGGCCGAAACGTAGACCACCTTGCCACGCACCAGCTGCGTGGTGCGGTACGTGAATGCGGTGAAACGGATGTCGGCTGCCTGGCCACGATGGATCCGGCCAATGTCCTCGGTGCGAACGCGCGCATCGGTCACCAGCCGGGTGTCGTCCGGTACAACGTCAGCAATCGTCTCGCGCGGCGGGATCACCGAACCGGGCGTCGAATACTTCAGGTCGATGATTTCGCCGCTGGCCGGGGCCGTGATCACCTGGCGCGCCGACGCATCGAGCGACTTGCGCCGCTCCTGCTCGATCTCGGACAGCCGCGCCGCCGTGACCTTCAGCTGGTCGCTCGCATGCTGGCGGTAGTCGCTCTCGAGCGAGCGGATGCGCAGATCGGCATCGACCGTGCGCTGCTCGGCGCGCGCCAGCTCCGCGCGCCGTTCCTCGATCTTCACGCCGTAGTCGGCCACGGTGCCTTCCAGCTGGGCGATGCGGGTGGCCGAGATGAAGCCGTCCTTGAGCAGCTTCCGGTTGGTCTCGAGATCGTTCTTCTGGAATTTCATCGACTCGCTCGCCTGCGCGATCTGCGCGCGCAGCGCGACGATTTCTTCAGCGACCTTTTCGCGCTGCGAACGCAGCAAGCGCACCTGTCCCACGAGCGCATCGCGCCGCGCATCGAACAGCGAGCGTTCTTTCGCCAGCTGCTCGGCCAGGCGCGGATCGTTTGCCGCGGTCTCGATCACGTCCGGCGGGAAGGTGATCGCGCGCGCCATGGTCTGCTCGGCGTCGAGTCGCGCCAGGCTCGCGCGCTCGGTCTTGACGCGATGGTCCAGCCGGTTCCTGTCGGCATCCACCGACACGTCGCCCAGCACCAGCAACGGCTCTCCCTGCCGCACGCGCTGGCCATCGCGCACCAGTACTTCGCGCACGATGCCCCCTTCGGCATGCTGCACCGGGCGCCGGTTCAGGTCCACCTTCACGTACGCCTGCGCCACCACGGCGGACGACAGCGGCGCGAAGCTCATCCAGGCGGCTGCCGGCAGCAGTCCGCAGACAAGCACGGCCATGCCCCAGTGCGTCAGGCGACGCGCGTCGCGCACATGAAGCGCCAGGGGATCATTGGCCGCGATGGCATGCGCCGCGTTGTTCATGACACCTTCTCCGCAGGGCGCGGCGGCATCGCCACCACCTGGCCACCGCCAATGTTCTGGCCCGCTCGCTTGATCGTCTGCATGACCTCCGCCACGGGTCCATACTGCTGCACACGACCGGCTTCCAGCACCAGCAGCTTGTCCATGTGCTGCACCAGCGTGCTGCGGTGCGTGACGACGATCACCGTGACCTGCCCGCGCAGCGCCTTCAGCGCCTCACCGAGCGCGAGTTCGCCGGCCCCGTCCAGGTTGGAATTGGGTTCGTCCAGCACCAGCAGTTTCGGGTTTCCATACAGGGCGCGTGCCAGTGCAATGCGCTGGCGCTGGCCCGGCGACAGCATCACGCCCATGGCGTCGATCACGGTGTCGTAGCCCTCGGGCAGTGTCAGGATCAGCTCATGCACGCCGGCACGCTCGGCTGCGTGCACGACCTTGTCCGGGTCGACTTCGCCCAGCCGCGCGATGTTGTCGGCAACGGTGCCGGCGAACAGCTCGACGTCCTGAGGCACGTAGCCGAGCCAGGGGCCGAGTTCCTCGCGCGGCCATTGCGCGAGGTCGACGTGGTCCAGCCGCACGACGCCGGCGTTGGGCTTCCACAGGCCCGTCAACAGGCGCACCAGGGTCGACTTGCCGGCGCCGCTTGCGCCCGTGATGGCCAGCGACTCGCCGGGCTCCAGGCTCAGCGACACGCCGGCAAGAATCATCCGCTCGCTCTGTGGCGGCCGGAACACCAGGCCCCGCGCATCCAGGCGGCCGGTCGGGGCCGGCAGCGTCATGCGTTCCGGCTGGCGCTCGGCGGCGCCCAGCAGCTCCGACAGGCGCGCGAAGGCGAGACGTCCCTCGGCCAGCACCCGCCAGCTCCCCACCACCTGTTCGACCGGCGCCAGCGCCCGGCCCAGCAGGATGGTGCAGGCCACGAGGATGCCGGGCGTGCCTTCGCCCGTGATGACGAGGTAGGCGCCGAGTGCCTGCAGCAGCACCTGGACCGCCTGGCGCGTGGTCCGCGTGAGTGCCGCCATCGCCACCGACTTGCGCGCGGTCGGGCCCTGCAGCGCGGTGACGCCAGCGTTGAGTTGTCGCCAGCGCCCGATCAGCGCGTCGCCCATCCCGAGCGACTGCGCCAGCTCGGCGTTCTGCATCGAGGCTTCGAGGTAGCGCGTGGCCCTCGCAGCTTCCTTTTGCAGCGCTTCGATGTCGCGGCGCGTCGCACGGTCGTTCACCACGGCAAGGACGAGCATCAGCAGCGACGCACCGGCGGCCGCCATGCCCAGCACCGGATGCGCCAGCCAGATGACGGCGACGTAGACGAATGCCCAGGGCGTGTCGAACAGCGCCAGCAAGCCCTGGGCGGAAAACAGGTTGCGCAGTGCCGCGACGTCGCGCAGCCCTTCTGACGGCGCCCGCTCCGCGCGCCGCGCCGAGCGGGCCAGCATGACCTTGGCCACGGTCGGGGACAACTGCTCGGCGACCAGATGGCCGGCGACGCCCTGCAGGCGGCTGCGCAGGTAGTCCAGCATCAGCATCAGGCCGAGAGCCACGGCCACGCCGAGCAACAGGACCAGCAGCGTTTCCTGGCTTTGGCTCGTCAGCACGCGGTCGAATACCTGCAGCATGAACAGCGCGGGGGCGAGCAGCAGCAGATTGACGAAGAAGGAGAAGCCCGCGACGAAAAGGAGCGGTCGCCTGAGAAGCTGGAAAAGAGGCTTCATGGGTTTGACGGGTTCCTCAGGATTCGCCCACCCGCGTTGGCGGGCGGGCGGCAGGAAGTCACGCGCCGACCTTGATGTCGTTGTGGTCGAACGTGTCCGCCGGATCGCTCTGCGTCAGCGTCGCCACCAGCGTGCGATTGGCGGCGCTGAGGCCGTCCGCGTCGTAGTACAGGTTGCCGGTCGCGCTGTCGTAGATCACGTGCACGCCCGAGCCCACTGCGTCTCCGGCACCGCCGCCGTCCAAGGATGCGAACTCGGTCGCCGATAGCGTGCTGCCGCTCGCGGTCGAGAGGGCCGTGAAGGTTCCGAGCGACAGCTCGATCAGGTCACCGCTCGCCGCCGACCCCGAGGCGTCGAAATCGGTGATGTCGTCCACGGCGTTCGGCGCCGAGTCGAAGACGAAGGTGTCGTTGTCGGCGCCGCCGGTGAGCGTGTCCGCACCCGTCCCGCCGACGATCCGGTCGTCGCCGCCGAGGCCGTCGATCGCATCGTTGCCGCCGCCGCCGCGCAACTGGTCGGCCGACGCCGAGCCGGTGATCGTGTCGGCGAAGGCCGTGCCGATGACGCCCTCGAAATTCTTGTAGGTGTCGGAACCGAGCCCGGCGGCGCTGGCATCGAAGCTCGTCGCGCTGCCGCCTTGCGTCAGCGTGAACGTGAGGCCGGCCGTGCCGTCCGAGAAGTCGAGCAGGTCTCCTGCGCCGCCGGCGCCGTCGAGCGTGTCGCTGCCGGCGCCGCCGCGCACGATGTCGTTCGAGGCGCTGCCGGTCAGGGTGTCTGCGTTGGCCGTGCCGATCACCCCTTCGATATTGCGGTAGGTATCGGTTCCGAGGTTCGTCGATGCGGGTGTGTTGAAGATCGTGTTCCCGCTGGACTGCGTCAGCGTGAAGGTGATGCCGGTGCCACCGGTCGCGTCGGAGAAGTCGATCAGATCCTCCGTACCGGCCCCGCCGTCGATATCGTCATTGTTCCCTCCCCCGCGCAGCACGTCATTCCCGGCGCCGCCGCTGAGGTTGTCGTTGTTGTCGCCGCCGATCAGCAGGTCCGAGCCCGCGTTGCCGTTCAACTGATCGTTGCCACTGCTGCCGACGAGAACTGACTGGAACGCACCGTCGCTCAAGGTATCACCGCCCGCCTTGCCGTCGATATAGGAGCCTTGGTAGCTCGCGACACCTGTGAGGTTGACAATATTCCCACCCGAGGTCGTGTCCAGCACGTTCAGCGTGATGGAGCCGGTCGCAGTTCCACTGGCGCCATCGCCGAGCGTGTAGCTGAGCGTGACGACGGTCGGACTGGCGACGGTGCCACCGGTCGCCCCCGTCGTGAACGAGAAGGTCCCGTTGGGATGGATGGTGACCGGGGTGGCCAATGTTCCCGTGACGACGCTGATCGCGATCACGCTGAGCGCGGCGCCGTCGATGTCCGTGTCGTTGGCCAGCAGCATGCTGGTCGGCAGCGTCACGGTGGTGCTGTTCGACACGTAGAGAACATCGCTGGCCGGAATCGGGTTGTCGTTGACGGCCGCCACACTGATGCTGGCCGTGTCGGTGGTGCTCGAGAATGCGGAGCTGCCTCCATTGGTCGCAGTGGTGACCATAGTGCCCGCCGTACCGCTGGTTTGATCCCAGGCGCGGAAGGTGATGCCGTCGCTGACGGTGCCGTTGAAGTTGGAATCGCCCTGAAAGTAGACGCGTGTGTTCGTGTCGGCAGCCAGCAGCAGCGCGGAGGTGTCCGAAACTGCACCGACCGCCGTCCAGTCGGTCCCGCCATTGGTGGAGTACCACCAAGTCCCATTGGCGCTATTCACGCCTGTCAGCGCAATGCCGGTGATGGCGCCGTTGTCCGCATCGGTCACGTTGTCGAGGCCGCCAGCCGGCGGGTTGAGATTCACCAGGCTGGACACGAGCGTGCCGACGGCTCCAGCCGGCGTGCCCGCATCCTCGGTGACCGATGCCAGGACCGGTGTCGCGGCAGCACTCAGGACCGGCGCATCGTTGGTGCCGTTGATGGTCACTGTGACCAGCCGGCTGGCCGTGCCGTCGGACGACGTCGCCGTGAAGCTGTCGCTGATCGACTGGCCGGCGCCCAACTGTTGAATGGCGCTTTGGTTGTTGCTGGCCGTGTAGCTCCAGTCGCCGTCGGCCGCCAGCGTGAAGGTGCCGTAGCCGTTGCTGCCGGCGGTACCGGCCTGAGCCGTGAAGCTGGACTGGCCTTGGTCGACATCGGCAATGGTCAGCACGCCGCTGGTGCTCAGGTTGGGCGTTGAGTTGTCCTCGCTCACCGCAGCGCTGGCCACGCCGCCGATCACCGGCACGTCGTTGGTGCCGGCGATGGTCACAGTCACCACCTGGCTGGCCGTGCCGTCGAACGACACGGCAGTGAAGCTGTCGCTGATCGACTGGCCGGCGCCCAGCTGCTGGATCGCGCTTTGGCTATTGTTGGCTGTGTAGCTCCAGCTCCCGTCGGCCAGCAAGCTGAAGCTGCCGTAGCCGTTGCTGCCGGCGGTGCCGGCTTGGGGCGCGAAGTTGGATTGGCCTGCATCGACATCAGCGATGGTGAGCGTGCCGCCGGTGCTCAGATTGGGCGTCGAGTCGTCCTCGCTCACCGCGCCGCTTGCGCCGCCACCGATGACCGGCACGTCGTTGGTACCGGTGATGGTCACGGTCACGAGCTGGCTGGCTGTACCGTCTGAGGAGACTGCGGTGAAGCTGTCGCTGATCGATTGACCAGCACCCAACTGCTGAATTGCGCTTTGGCTGTTGCTGGCCGTGTAGCCCCAGCTGCCATCAGCCGCCAGCGTGAAGCTGCCGTAGCCGTTGCTGCCAACGGTGCTTGCCTGAGGCGTGAAGTTGGACTGACCTTGGTCGACATCGGCAATCGTCAGCGCACCACTGGCCGCAAGGTTGCTGCCGATGACGCCCACATCTTCTTGCACCGCGCCGCTGACTACCCCACCGATCACCGGCACGTCGTTGGTTCCGTTGATGGTCACTGTGACCAGCCGGCTGGCCGTGCCGTCGGACGACGTCGCCGTGAAGCTGTCGCTGATCGACTCGCCGGCGCCCAACTGTTGAATGGCGCTTTGGTTGTTGTTGGCCGTATAGCTCCAGCTCCCGTCGGCCAGCAAGCTGAAGCTGCCATAGCCGTTGCTGCCGGCGGTGCCGGCCTGAGCCGTGAAGCTGGACTGGCCTTGGTCGACATCGGCAATGCTCAGCACGCCGCTGGTGCTCAGGTTCGGCGTCGAGCCATCCTCGCTCACCGCGCCGCTTGCGACGCCACCGATGACCGGCACGTCGTTGGTGCCATTAATGGTCACCGTCACTACCTGGCTGGCGGTGCCGTCGGACGACACGGCGATGAAGCTGTCGCTGATCGACTGCCCCGCGCCCAGCTGCTGGATCGCTGCTTGGCTGTTGTCAGCCGTGTAGCTCCAGCTGCCATCAGCCAGCAAGCTGAAGCTGCCATAGCCGTTGCTGCCGGCGGTGCCGGCCTGGGCCTCGAAGCTGGACTGGCTCTGGTCGACATCGGCAATGGTCAGCACGCCGCTGGTGCCCAGGTTGGGCGTTGAGTTGTCCTCACTCACCGCAGCGCTGGCCACGCCGCCGATCACCGGCACGTCGTTGGTGCCGACGATGGTCACAGTCACCACTTGGCTGGCCGTGCCGTCGGACGACATGGCCGTGAAGCTGTCGCTGATCGACTGGCCCGCGCCCAGCTGCTGGATCGCTGCTTGGCTGTTGTCAGCCGTGTAGCTCCAGCTGCCGTCGGCCAGCAAGCTGAAGCTGCCGTGGCCGTTGCTGCCGACGGTGCTTGCCTGAGGCGTGAAGCTGGACTGTCCTTGATCGACATCGGCAATCGTCAGCGCACCGCTGGTACTCAGATGGGGCGTCGAGTCGTCCTCGCTCACCGCGCCGCTTGCGCCGCCACCGATCACCGGCACGTCGTTGGTGCCGGTGATGGTCACGGTCACCACCTGGCTCGCCGTGCCATCGGACGAGACTGCGATGAAACTGTCGCTGATCGATTGATCAGCACCCAGTTGCTGAATTGCGCTTTGGCCGTTGCTGGCCATGTAGCTCCAGTTGCCATCGGCCGCCAGCGTGAAGCTGCCGTAGCCGTTGCTGCCGACCACGCTCGCTTGGACCGCAAAGCTGGACTGTCCCTGATCGACATCGCCAATGGTCAGCACGCCGCTGGTGCTCAGGTTCGGTGTCGAGTCGTCCTCGCTTACGGCGCCGCTGACTACCCCACCGATCACCGGCACGTCGTTGGTTCCGTTGATGGTCACCGTCACGACTTGGCTGGCCGTGCCGTCGGACGACGTCGCCGTGAAGCTGTCGCTGATCGACTGGCCCGCGCCCAACTGTTGGATCGCTGCTTGGCTGTTGTCGGCGGTGTAGCTCCAGCTGCCATCAGCCAGCAAGCTGAAGCTGCCGTAGCCGTTGCTGCCAGCCGTGCTTGCCTGAGGCGTGAAGTTGGACTGTCCTTGATCGACATCGGCAATCGCCAACACGCCGCTGGTGCTCAGATTCGGCGTCGAGTCGTCCTCGCTTACGGCGCCGCTGACTACCCCGCCAATCACCGGCACGTCGTTGGTGCCGGCGATGGTGATGGTCACCGTCGCCAGACCGCTGCTTCCGTCGGCGTCCTTCACCTCGTACGTGAAGGTGTCGGTCGCGCTCTCGCCCGCGGCCAGGTACTGGAAATCAGCCAGGTTGGGCTGGTACTGGAAATACCACGTCGATGGACTGTCCATGGCCGGCTGAACAAGGGTCGCCGTTCCGTGAGTCGGAGCCGAGGCGAGCGCCAAGGTCTTGACCAGGTCGGGAACCAGATCGTTCTGCAGGACATGGATCTGCACCCCCGGGCCATCTTCGGTCGTCGTCTTGACCTCGCTCAGCGCCGTCACCGCTTCGTTGGCCGGATTCTGTTCGATGCCGTCCACGAGGATTCTCAAGACTTCCGTCATCTGGACCGTCAGCGTGGACGACCCGAAGCTAAAGACGAAATCGCTGGCCGAGCCATTGGAAACCTCACCCGTCCTGGCGTTGGTGACAGCGGAGAGATGCGCCAGGTAGGCGGCAATTTGTGTCTGGATGGAAGACTCCAGCCACTGCGCGCTGGTGAGTTGGAGTTCAAGCGTATCGACACCCGACCCGCCCGTGTACACGTCCTTCGTGCCCGTCGCGAGGTTTTCGCTCACGTTGTAGATCAGTGTGTCGCTCCCCGAGCCCCCGTTGAGCTGGTCGCTGCCGCTGCCGCCGTCGAGTGTGTCGCTTCCCGCTCCGCCATTCAGCGAATCATTCCCGCTACCGCCATCGACGCTGTCATCGCCGTTGCCGCTGTTGATGGTGTCGTTGCCGACGGTGCCTGTGAGGCTGTCGTCTCCGTTGGAGCCGGTCATGGTCGCCATGTTTTTCCTTGAAGAGCACCGGGAATGCCGGCGATATGAAGACCATCATCAAGGTCATCGCTCTCAAGCGCATGGGACGGATGTCCTCTCTTCCTCGTCGACAAGTACCGGAACGGTTTAGATGAAAGTAGTACTTTTGCCCTGGCAACGCCGTCATGTCGGAGCCGCTTCGTCGCCGGCCGCCGCGCTGCGCGCGTCGAGCGGGTAGTGGGCCTGCCCTAGATCCCGGAGACTGCAACACCCAGCGCCGCCAGCCGCCTGCGCATCGCGAGCACCGCCCGGTCCTTGCTCAGGAGCCGCGCGCGATGCGCCACCGCAAGGTCGATGAAGATCTGGTCGTCGGGGTCGCTGCAGGTGCAGGGCGCGCGCGCCGGCGCCTCGCTCACCGGCCCCACCCGGCGGTCGAAGGCCGCCAGCACGCTTTCGGCATCGCGGCCGTTCTGCGCCAGGCGCGCGGCGATCAGGCGATAGCCGAGCACGCGCGCGAACTCGTCGCGCATCGCCGCGGTGGCGAGCCAGCGCAGCTCGCCGGCATCGAGGGCCGCGGCGAGCGGCAGGCAGGCGGGGTCGTCGAAGACCAGCAGGTCGAGGGCGATGTTGGTGTCGATCACGATACTCATGTGCTCGCTGCTGTTTCTTCTTCCATTCTGTCGTCAGTCACTAGAGTTCGACCGTATAGCCGTCGTCCAGTATGCGGGCCAGGTCGGTGTCCTTGATCCAGCCGAAGCCGCCCGATCCCCATCCCGTTCCCCAGTCGTTGGCGAACTTGAACTCCGCGGTCTTCGCGTCATAGCCGACGATGGTGATCGTCTTTCTCCCAAGGTCGCGCAGCGGCAGCTTGATGGTTACCCGACCTTCTTTGGACACGTGATCGAAGTCCTCCGTCACCTGCACGGTCAGCGCGACGACCTTCTTCTCGCGCAGCGCGTTCAGGATGGCCGTGATGGACTTTGCCTGCGCATAGCTCTTGAGCTTGAAGGCAGGCTTCTTGCCGACGGGCACTGTTTTCTGATCGTAAGGCCAGTCCTTCTCGAGGTAGACCCCCTCCTCCTTGGCGGCCTTCACGGCACCGAGCAAGGACGAGCCTTCATAGTTCTCGCCGGGCCACTCGTCGTATTTCTTCGACAGCACATAGATGCCGCGCGGCGAGACGACCACCTCCTTGCCGGCCTCGCTGGCCGCCGCCTGGATGGCATAGGCCACCGAGAAGCCGACGGTCGTGCCTTCGGGGCCCGTGTCGCCGATCTTGCCGATGACGGACGAAAGATCGATCTCGTCCTGCCGCGGATCGGCGGTTTGCGGCCGGTATTGCGGCGGCAGTACCGGCTTGCCGAGTTCCATCTTGAACGGCCCCAGTTCGGCCTTGCCCTCGGTGGACTGCGCGAAGCGGGTGATGAGCCCGCCCAGCGTGTCATGGAAAAGATAGGCAACGACCAGCACGACCAGCGGCCAGGAAACGAGCACTGGCAGCAGAAGCCTGGCCCATTCCAGTGCCGCACTCGAGTATGCAGGCGCGTCCTTGGCTTCCGGGGGTGTCGGCTTGGAGGTGGCCATGCGTCGAGCGCTCAGAAGCCCCGCAGATCGTCCACCGGCAGCGCGAGCTCGGCGCCCGTGATGCGCTTGAGGGTGCGCGTGACGACGTCGATGTCGTTGTCGAAGCCGCCATGTGCCGCAGCTTGCAGCACGGGCCGGCCCGCCGCATCCTTCGCGACCTGGACGCGCTCGTCCTTGACCCGCCTGGTGCGGCTGTCGAGCCTGGCGGCCTGGAGCCAGAGCGCGAGCGCTTCGCCCGTGTCGGAGGAGCCGTCCCAGCCGGAGTAGGCCTCGTCGTGGATGCGGTCCAAGCCCAGGATCGGCGTGTTCGCCTTCTTCAGCGAAGGGAAGAGCTCCGCGTCGCCGCCCAGCGCATTCGCGAGTGTGCGGCGCAGCCGCTCCACATCGTCGCCAACGCTTCCCTTGCTCATCAGGATGTGCATCGCAGCTCCTCGGGCGGCAGTGGCAGCCGCGCGTCGCATGGTGATGCGCGCGGATGCGGGTGTCCATCTCACGAAATGGGTAGACCTTCGGCTTAGCCTTGGGACTGTTGCGCGCGCCGCCTATGATTTGCGCTGGCGCGGCCCTTGCGTGGGTTGCACGCAAACGTTTCTCCTGGAGGGCCTTCCATGAAACCTGTCTCCGAACTGCTCAAGCGTCGCGACTCGGCTGTCTGGCGCATCGAACCGGGCGCCACGATGTTCGACGCGCTGGAGGCGCTGGCCCGTCACGAGGTCGGCGCGCTCATGGTGATGTCGCACGACAAGCTGGTCGGCGTGATCTCCGAACGCGACTACACGCGCAAGGTGGCGCTGCAGGGCCGGAACTCCAAAGAGGTGCTGGTCGCCGAGCTCATGACGCCCGACGTGCTGACCGTGACGCCCGCCACCCGCACGCGCGAGTGCATGACGCTGATGAGCCAGAAGCGTATCCGCCACTTGCCGGTGGTCGATGGCGACAGGGTGGTCGGCATGATCTCGATCCGCGACCTGATGGACGACATCATCGCCGACCATGAACAGACCATCGAGCAGCTGCGCACCTACATCCAGAGCTGAGCGCCCCGTTACGCATTCGCGGGATTGAAGGACGCCCCCGTGCGCGGGACGATTCTTCTGCGCGGAAGGTCCGCGAAGAAGGGGCCCTTCATGAAGATTCTGCCGATCCAGGTGCTGGCGTTCGCGCTGGCATTCAACGCGCATGTCGTCCACGCCGATGCGCCGAGCTTCATTGCAGCCGCATCGATCCAGCAGCTCAAGTACGTCTACCTCCGGTGCGCCGAGACATCGTCGAACGAAGTGCTGGACCGCGGCACCGCGGCGCATTGCTCGCTGGTGGCCGACGCGCTGCGCGACCGAGGCTTCGAAGGCAGTTTCGAGCGGATGCTGCTCTGGTGGCATGTGGCGCGCCAGGCAGGCGCCGAGCGGGCGCGGGAGGACGCTGACCCTGCAGCGACGCCGGCGCTCTTGCGCTAGGGCCTGTTAACGCTATTTGCGGGGTCGCCGGGATCGTCGAACTCGTCCTGGGGCCCGATGGCCAGATCGTCCGAGAGCCGCTTGAGCATGAGGTAGCCCGCGTCGAGCGCTTCGATATAGGTTTCGAACCCGCTCGCGGATTCCATGAGGGACTCGAACTCCATCGAGTTGTCGAAGGACTCGAACTCCATCGAGTTGTCGAAGGACTCGAGGAGCATCCAATAGAAATCGCCATCGTCGTGCTGGTCGACGGTAAGGGCGATGGAAAGAAGTTGACGCGCCATCCGCGGATTCTCAAAAAGCCGTGTGACGCTGCCATAACGCTGCCGGGCTCAGGGTCGCCGGGCGCGCGGATGTCACACAACCGTCATGTCGAACCGGAGCATGGGTCCGGCGCCGGCCAAGAAAACCGGCTTGGCCCAGGCCTGATGCGGCAAGCCCTCTTGGCACGAGGCCGCATTCGCAGTTCAATCGGCGGCGGCTCCTAGTCCGAAACGGGTCTTCTGACAAGAGCACCTTTGGAGGAGGTGCGAGAACGTCTGCCTTGCCACACTGCCGGGATGGAAGGAAGTTGCCGTGACAAAGAAAATCCAGCTCAATGACGAACAGTGGAGAACGCTTCAGGCGCTCCGCGAGGCCGCTGCCAAGCGATCCCCCACCGATTCGATCAAGGTTTCCAGCCGCCTGCGGTCCAACGGCTTCGTCGCCTCGGACCAGCGGGGCACCATTTTCCTGACCGACCAGGGCCTCAGCCGGTTGAGCCAGGGGCGCTAGGGCCTGTCCCCATGGGCCCCGCCGCGATTGACGACTTCGAGACCGCCGAGATCCAGACGGGCGAAACCCATATCTTTGCGCGCTGGTCCGGCTCCGGCCCGCCGATCCTGCTGTTGCACGGTTTTCCGCAGACACACCTGATGTGGCGCAGCGTGGCGCCGTTGCTGGCCCGCAACTTCACCGTCGTCTGCGCCGATCTTCGCGGCTATGGGCGAAGCGGCTGCCCGGCCTCCGCGCCCGACCACGCGCCGTACTCGAAGCGCGCCATGGCGCGCGACATGGCGATCGTCATGGAGCGGCTGGGGTACCCGCACTTCTCGGTCGCCGGACATGACCGCGGCGGCCGTGTCGCCTATCGCATGGCACTCGACCATCCGACCCGCATCGACCGGCTTGCCGTCCTCGACATCCTGCCGACGGAGACGGTGTGGGCCCGCGCCGATGCCCGCTTCGCGCTCGGCTACTGGCCCTGGTCGCTGTTGGCCCAGCCCGAGCCGCTGCCGGAGCGTCTGCTGGCCGCGGCACCCGAGGCCATCCTCGACGCCGCGCTCGGCGGGTGGGGCTCTCCCGCGGAGGTGTTCCCGCCGGCGGTGCGCTCGGCCTATCTGGAGATGCTGCAGGATCCCGAGCGCGTCCATGCCATCTGCGAGGAATACCGCGCGGCCGCGGGCCTCGATCGCACGCACGACCAGGCCGACGTCGCCGGCAGGCGGCGCATGGACTGCCCCGTGCTCGCGCTCTGGGGCGCGCAGGGAGCGCTCGACACCTGGTATCCCGAAGCGGGCGGGCCGCTCGCGCTCTGGCGTGCATGGGCCGGGGACGTGCAGGGCCACGCCATCGATGCCGGCCATTTCTTCCCGGAGGAAGCGCCAGGGCCCACAGCCGAAGCCTTGACCCGCTTCTTCTCGGTGCCGGTTTCGAACCATCCGGCCGGGCCGCTGCTGCACCCCGACCCTCCCTGATCGAAGGGCGCCCTCAGACCCGGTTGCGCGCCGAACCCGCCACCATGTCGAAGCGGAACAGCCGGCACTCGATCGGCCCGTTCCACATCGGCACGCGGCGCGATTCCTTCAGGCGCATGCGCTTGGGCAGCTGGAGGTCGGGCGTCAGCACCCAGGCGGTCCAGCCGGCGTAGTTCTTCTTCCAGTGGCTGGCGAGCTGCACGAAGAACTCGCCGCCGTCTTCGGTCTGCGCCTCTTCGCGGCCGCCGCCCTTGCCGCCGCCTGCCGCCGCGACGCCGCCGACCTCGATGCGCTCGCCGTAGGGCGGATTCAGCACGATCACGCCCGACTCGGCCGGTGGCATGCGCTGCAGCGCGTCGCCGCCCCTGAACTGCACCGCTTCGGCCACGCCGGCGCGCTCGGCATTGCGCTCGGCGAAGTCGACCATGCGGTGCGACACGTCCGAGCCGAAGATCGCGACCCCAGGTGCCGCGGCACGCTGCGCCTCGGCCTTGAGCCCCGACCACACGTGGACCTGGAAGGGCAACAGCTTCTCGAAGCCGAAGCGCCTGAGCGACCCGGCGGCGATGCCGCGCGCGATCTGCGCCGCCTCGATCGCGATCGTGCCGCTGCCGCAGCAGGGGTCGTAGAGCGGCTCCCCGGCGACTTCGCCGGTTTCCGGGTTCCACCAGCCGCTGGCGGCCAGCATGGCGGCGGCCAGGGTTTCCTTCAGCGGCGCATCGCCCTTGTCCTGCCGCCAGCCGCGCTTGAAGAGCGGCTCGCCCGAGGTGTCGATGTAGAGCGTGCACTGGTCGGTGGCCAGGTGCGCGAACACGCGCGCGTCGGGCCACTGGGTCTCGATGCTGGGGCGCACGCCGTTCGCCTTGGCGCGGAAGCGGTCGGCGATCGCGTCCTTGATACGCAGCGTGGCGAAGTTGAGGCTGGTGAGCGGGCTGTGCTGCGCCGTGGTCTCGATCTTGAAGGTCTGTTTGGGCGTGAACCAGATCTCCCAGGCCACGCCGCTCGCGATGGCGTAGAGGTCGTTCTCGTTGCGGTACGGCGCGTGGGCCAGTTCGATCAGCACGCGCTGCGCGAGGCGGCTGTGCAGGTTGAGCTTCATGGCTTCGCGCCAGTCGGCACGTACGCGCACACCGCCGCGCAGGGTCAGCAGGTCCTGGCCGACGCGGCCGGTCAGCGCATGCACCTCTTGCGCGAGAAAGTCTTCGACGCCGGCGGCGCAGGGCAGGAAAAGGGAGAGGTCGTTCATGGCGGGATTCGAAGGCCAGTATCCCATGTGGCCCTACCGCGTTTGCGCTATCGCCATGCAAGTCCCCGGTGCGAAAATCGCCGGACCGCGTCGCGAAGGGCTCACATGACCACCAGCGTGCTGATTGTCGAAGACGAACCGGAGTTCATGCGCCGTTTTTCGGACGCGGTGCTGGCGGACCCCGGCCTGCAGCTCATCGCTGCGGTGGCCACCGGGCGCGCGGCGCTGGCGATGCTGGACGCGCAAGCGCCCGACGTCATGCTGGTCGATCTCGGGCTGCCCGACATCGACGGCGTCGAGGTGATCCGCCACGCGGCCCGCCATCGTCCGCAGTGCGACGTGCTGGTGGTCACGATGTTCGGCGACGACCAGCACGTGCTGTCCTCGATCGAGGCCGGCGCCACCGGCTACCTGCTCAAGGACGCCGGGGCGGACCGGATCGCCGCCAGCATCCACGAAGTGCGCGCCGGCGGCTCGCCCATCAGCCCGAGCATCGCGCGTCGCGTGCTGGCGCGCTTCCGCGTCAGCGCCCAGCCGGCGCCCGCGACGCAGCCGCCCACGTCCGAGGCGCCCTCGCCCCTGACCGAACGCGAGACCGAGATCCTGCGCCTCACGGCCAAGGGCCTGAGCTTCGACACCATCGGGGAGCTGATCGACATCTCGCCGCACACCGTGGTCGCGCACGTGAAGAAGATCTACCGCAAGCTCGCCGTCCACTCGCGCGGCGAAGCGGTCTACGAAGCGAGCCAGATGGGATTGCTGTGATGCACCGGCTCGCGGTCGCCGTGCTGATGGCGGCCTGCATCGCGGGCATCGCCCATGCGGCATTGCAGGAGCCGCGCCAGGCCTCGGTGTTCGCGGCGCCGCTCGTCACTAGAACCCCGCCGCCGGCCGACGCGGCGTGGGAAACGGTGACGCTGCCCGACGACGCCGGGTATTCGCGCCCGGACCGCGCAAAGGCGCCCGCCTGGTACCGCGTCGGCTTCGACTATCCCGACGATCCGGCCCGGCAGGCGCAGTGGGCCGCCTACGTGCCCTACTTCTACGACGGCGGCGACCTTTGGCTCAACGGCACCCTGGTCGCGAGCGTGCCCGAGAACACCGAGCAGGTCTACGCGCGCACCTACCGGCCGCAGATGACGGTGTTTCCGGCACCGCTGCTGCGCCCCGGCCGCAACGAGCTGGCGATCCGCGTCGCGGCCCCCAAAGGCTACCCGCTGCGCTTCCCGCGCGTCGCCGTCGGGCCGCAGGCCGAGCTCCAGCCGCTGCACGACCGGCGCCTGTTCTGGACCCGCACCGTGCCCGAGCTCACGGTGCTCGTCTCCGTGCTGGTCGCCGGCTTCGTGGTGTTCATCTGGTGGCGCCGCCGCAGCGAGGTGCTCTATGGGCTCTTCGGCCTGGCGGCCGCGCTGTGGGCCACCCGCACCATGACCTTCCTGATCGATGCGATGCCCATGGCCCAATGGCAGTGGTGGCGCGTGATCTACAACAGCGCCACGGGCGGCTTCGTGATCGTGATGGCGGTGTTCACGCTGCGCTATGCCGGCGTCCATCGGCCCGGACTGGAGCGCGGCCTGGTGGCTTACTGGCTGCTGGGCCCGCTCAGCTTCGCGCTCGGCGGCATCGCGGCGGAGCCGTTCGTGGCGCGCTACTGGCTGGGCGGCATGATGGGGGTCGGCCTGCTGATCATCGCGACCTCGATCGGTTATGCGCGCCGCCGCGGCACCCTGACCTCGGCCGCGCTCTCCGCCGTGATGGCCTTTGCGGTGCTGGTGGGCGTGCACGACTACCTGATCACCTGGGACCCGCGCCTGCTCGGGCGCTTCCTGCCGGAATGGGTCGGGCATCGCATCCACGTGCTGCACTTCGGCTCGAACATGCTGCTGCTGGCGATGGCCGCCCTTCTGACGGCGCGCTTCCTGCGCACGCTGAGCTCGCTGGAGGACCTGAACCGCACGCTGGAAACGCGCGTCGCCGACCGCGAGCGAGCGCTGGCGGCCAACTACGAGCGGCTGGCCGCACTGGAGCGCGAGCATGCCGCATCGGAGGAGCGCCAGCTGATCATGCGCGACCTGCACGACGGCCTGGGCTCGCAGCTCTTCACCTCGCTGTCGCGTGTGGAGCGCGGCGACATGGACGACGGCCAGATCGCCACCGCGCTGCGCAGCTGCATCGCCGACATGCGGCTCGCGCTCGATGCGCTGGCCTCCGACGAGCACAACCTCGGCGCCGCGCTCGGCAACTTCATGTTCCGCTGGGAGGCGCAGCTGATCGCGGCCGGCGTACGCCCGCGCTGGGACATCGACCTGCCCGACGATGCGATGCCCCTGGCGCCGCACGCCGCGCTGCAGCTGCTGCGCGTGGCGCAGGAGGCGCTGACCAATGTGCTCAAGCATGCGCGGGCCACGCGGGTCGAGGTGCGACTGCGCCAGCTCGGCGACATGCTCGAAATGGAAGTCGAAGACGACGGCCATGGCCTGGTCGGCGAACCCCGGCGCCAGGGCCACGGCCTCGGCAACATGCGCTCGCGGGCCCAGCGGCTCGGCGGTGCGCTCGAAGTGCGCTCGGGCCCGACCGGCACCTGCGTCGTGCTGCGCCTGCCGATGACGGCGCCGGTCGCCTGAGCGCTGTCGCGCGGCCCCTCCCGCGAACGCGGGATCCCGAACGCGAAGGCGGCATTTTCCGCGCACGGCTTCCTGCCTAGATTGCATGCACACGCCTTCATCGCGTGTCATCCGAAGGAAGGAAGGCCCCGCATGCAGTTCCAATCCCACGCAGCGTCCAGATACCGGCTCTCGGCGCTCGCCGGAAAAAGCCGGAAAGAAAGCCGCATGCCCCGGCTGCTGCTCGGTTCGGTGGCCATGGCCGCCATCCTGCTCGTCGGCCTGGCCCTGCTCGGCCACTGGCAAGCCGAGGCCAGCGGCGCCGCGGCGCAGCGCCAGGCCCCGCCTGCGGCCGCCTATCGCAGCAGCGATCCCTCGGTTCCCGCCGCGAGCGAGGTGCTGACCGACCGCACGCCTGAACAGGCCGATCACGTTCCGACCTTCTGACCATGAACAACCAGCTCGCCTCCGACAAAGAAGAGCACGACGCGCCCTGGCTCGTGGTGCCCTTCGTGCTGATGCTGGTGCTGGGCCTCGGCCTGCTGCTGATCGCGCGCTGGAGCATCGGATAGGCGGCTTGCGGGGCGATATGCTCTGTGCATGCCCGCCGAGCCGCTCCATCCCGCGCTTGCCCACGACCGTGCCGACGCCCCACGCTACGGCGCGGTCGCCATGGGGCTGCACTGGCTGCTCGCGCTGCTGATCGTCGCCTCCTTCAGCGTCGGCCTCTACATGGCCGGCCTGCCCTTCTCGCCGATGCGGCTCAAGCTCATCAACTGGCACAAGTGGGCCGGCATCACGATCCTGACGCTTTCGGCCTTGCGCCTGCTGTGGCGCCTGTCACACCCGCCGCCGCCGCTGCCAGCCTGCATCGTGGAGGCGATGCCGGGCTGGCAGCTCGTCGCGCACCGCGGCACGCATCTGCTGCTGTATTTGCTGTTCTTCGCCGTCCCCCTGTTCGGCTGGGCCTACAGCTCGGGACTGGGCATTCCGATCGTCTGGTTCGGCCTCGTGCCGCTGCCGGACTTCGTGCCGGTGGACAAGGACTTCGCCGAGGCGGTGCTGAAGCCGATGCACAAAGGCAGCGCCTTCACGCTGGCCGCCGTGGTGCTGCTGCACGCGGCGGCGGCGCTCAAGCATCACTTCGCCGACCGCGACGGCCTGCTCGATCGCATGTGGCCTTTTTCGCACCAGGGACACCCAAGATGACAAGACTTCCCATCGCCTGGCGGGCACTCTGGGCCGCCGCTGCGGCGCTCGCGATCGCGGGGCCGGCGAGCGCCGCAGAACCGATGGCGAAGCTGGTCCCCGGCTACGGCCAGATCGTCTTCGTCACCAAGCAGATGGGCGTGCCGGTCGAAGGCGCATTCAAGAAGTTCGACGCCCAGATCGCCTTCGACCCGCAGAAGCCCGAGGGCGGCACGATCTCCATGCAGATCGACATGGGCAGCGCCACCCTCGGCGTGCCACAAAGCGACGCCGAACTGCCCAAGGCGCCGTGGTTCGACACCGCGCGATTTCCGAAGGCCAGCTTCCAGTCGAGCGCCATCAAGAGCCTCGGCAGCGGGCACTTCGAGGTCGCGGGCAAGCTGACGATCAAGGGCACCACGCAGTACGTCATGGTGCCGGTGACCATCACGCAAGCCTCGGGGCAGTCGGTGGCGACTGGAAGCTTTACGATCCAGCGCCTCGCCTTCAAGATCGGCGAGGGCGAATGGACCGACACCTCGATGGTCGGCGACGACGTGCAGGTGCGCTTCAAGCTCGTGCTCGCCGGCCTGCGTCCGATTTGATCGGCCTTTCGTTCATCCTTTCATCGCCCCATTCGAAAGCTCGTCATGATGAAGTCCATTGCCGTCGCTGCGCTCGCGGCCGCAGCGACCCTCGCCGCCGCACAGCAGGCACCGGAAATGGCCGCCTTGCCGGCAGGAGGTCCGGTCAAGGGCGCCAGCTACGTGGTCGACCCGACCCACACTTTCGTGATGTACGAGATGGGCCACTACGGCACCACCACCAACCGCGGCCGCTTCAGCACCAAGGACGGCACGGTCAAGATCGATACCACGGGCAAGAACGGCAAGATCGACATCACGATGGACATCGGCTCCATCAACACCGGCGTCGACCTGCTCAACCGCCACGTGCTGAGCAAGGACTTCTTCAACGTCGCGGAATTTCCGACCGGCCGCTTCGTGGCCGACAAGATCGATTTCAACGGCGACAAGGTCGCCGAAGTCGACGGCACGCTCACGCTGATGGGCCAGACGCGGCCCATCAAGCTCAAGGCCAGCCGCTTCGGCTGCTACCTCAGCCCGCTGATCAAGCGCCAGGTCTGCGGCGGCGACTTCGAGACCATCGTGGAGCGCAGCGAATGGGGCATCACCTGGGGCATCAACTTCGGCTTCGAGAACAAGGTGCGGCTCCTGGTGCAGGTCGAGGCGGTCAACATCACGGACCGGCCGAGCTAGGGCGCGATCGCTTCTTCGCTGCCGGTCCGAGGGCGAGCTCGAACTGTTCGAGCGCTTGAGGATGCCCACTCAAGGCCCTGCGCAAAGCAGGCAGGCGGGTTCTCGCCACTTCCTTGAGTGCGGCTGGCGCATCCCGAAACGAATCGGACAGAAGCTCGTCTTGCTGCTCGGCCAGGACGGCTCCCAGGGTCGCTGCCTGCAGCAGGTCTTTTTCGGCTTTCTCGGGCTTGGCCTTGCGCTCGGCGCTCGCGTAGAGCTTGTGCCAGACGAAGCGCTCCGGCTGCGGCAACGTCAAAGGGATGCAATGGCCGCCGGCGAGCGATGCGGCGCGACTTGGCTCCGCGAGCAGATAGTCATAGTGGGGCACGGTCTCGGCATGCCATTTCAGCTGCGGCAGGGGAACGGTCTTTCCAAGCTCCTCGCCATGCGTCAGAACGTCGACTCGCAATCCATCCCTGCCCTTGAGCTTCACGGAGGTCGAGGGCGCCTGGCTTGGCGTCCCGGGAACAGGATGAAAACCAAGCCTGGTGGCTTCCATCGCTTCAAGAAACGACGCCGGCGCTGCAAGCCTCAGCTTTTGCCGGGCGGCAATGTCGACGTCCTGCGTGCGGGCCGATACCGCCATCGCTCCGAGTTCGTTCAACCAGGCCATGAAGCCCAAGGTTCCGACCAGTGCGAGGCACGCGCCCAGGATGCCCGCGTTGTGAAGCTCGACCAGCACGCTCGCCACGCCTTTGTCCGCCACCTGGAAATCGAGCTTCCTGAGATTTCTCACCTGGGCGCTTGTCCATTGGGCGAACTCGATCTCGCGGGACACTTCGTCGAGTGCCGCGGTGTCCCCGTCTTTGCAGACGATCTGCTCGGCCTTCTTGCCAGGCGCCGGATAGAAGACCCGATACCAGTAGGCATAGCCTGTCCCCCGGCGCAACTGAAGGCTCCCGGGCGTTCCTTGAAGAAGGCGGCCCGCAGACGCAGTGCGTTCCTTGAGCTCGGCGTACTGCGTGCGGAAAGCCAGCTCATGCATGCGGTACAGGGCGTGCTGGACAGGCATGGATTTCTTACCCCACAAAACTGCATTTTATGTGGTAAGTCCGCTCCTGCGTTGTACGTCCGCGCTGCAACATTCAGCAACAAGCTTCACGGAGAAGGCGGGTCCTGCTTTACGCGGGCCGGGTGCAATGACCCCAACGGCACTTCATGCCTTCAGGAGTTTCTTCATGAACATCGCGCACACCCGTTTCTTCAAGTGGATCGCCGCCGGCGCCTTCTCCGCCGCAGCCGTGCTGGGCGCCACGTCCGCCAGCGCCAGGGACCTGGCCGTGTCGGTGGGCATCCATGTGCCAGGGGTCGCCGTCGGCATTGCCAGCCCGGTCCACTATGCCCCGGCGCCGGTCTACTACGACACGCCGCCGCGGCACTACCGTCCGGCTCCCGTGTATGACTACCACCGCCCGCCGCCGCGGCACTTCTACCGCCATGAATACCGCGACGAGTACCGGCACGGTGATCGCCATCACTACCGCCATGACCGTTATGACCGTTATGACCGTTATCGCTACTGATGAGGTCTAGAGCAGGCTCTCCGGCGCCAGCGGCGCCAGCAGCTCAAGCATCAGGTGGTCCCAGAAGCCCGCATCGGGCTCGCTGGTGAGCACCTGTTCGACGCCGGCCTCCTCGCTCACCCATTCCATTTTCTCGGTGCCGGGCGCGAAGCGCACCTTGTAGGCGCCCTGCTGCTTGAGCACCTCGACCAGCTTCAGCACCTGCTGCGCCATCTCGCGGCTGAAGATGAAGAGGCCGATCTCGGTGTTGTGCACTTCCGAGCGCGGGTCGAAATTCATCGAGCCGACGAAGAGCGTGCGCCCGTCGATCACGGCCGACTTGGCGTGCAGGCGTCCGATCTGCGTGCCGAACAGGCCCAGGCGCACGCTGCGCCGCGTGCGCACCGAGCTCAGCTCGTGGATCTCGGCGCCGAGCCGCAGCATGTCGGCCCGGTAGCGGCGGTAGCCGGTGTGGACCACGGGCTCGTCGGTGGCGGCCAGCGAGTTGGTGACCACGCTGATCTTCATGCCGCGCCGGCGGATCTCGCGCAGCACCTCCAGCCCCTCCTTGCCGGGGATCAGGTAGGGCGACACCAGCGTCACGTCGGAACGCCCGCGCCGCATCTGCTCGACCACGTTGTAGCGCACGCTGTCGACGTCGAGCAGCGGCACGCCGCCGTAAGTGACCTGTTTGCCGATCACGCGCTCGGGCGAATCGGCATACGCCTCGGCGGTGGTCCAGATGAGGTCGAGCTTGCCGGCGTTGAGGTTCTCGACGATCGGGCTGTAGCCCAGCAGGTCGTTGGGCGCCGGCGGACGTGGTGCCGGGGTGGTGGCCGGGGCAGTCAGCTCCTCGAAGCGCCGCTGTCGTTCCTCCCGCGCGAGCGTGGGCGCGACCACGGTTTCGATCGGCCGTACGTGCTCGCTGTTCCAGTACAGGTCGAACAGGCTGGAAAGGCGCGGGATCAGGGCGCCGGCGACGAAGGTGTCGAGGTCGATGAAGTTCGCGCCGGCCGTCTGCGTGAAGTACGGGTTGCCGATGTTGCGCCCGCCGGCTACCGCCATCGCGCCGTCGGCGATGAAGAGCTTGTTGTGCATGCGCCGGTTGACGCGGCTGAAGTCGAAAAGCGAGGCCGAGAAGCGCCTGAGCATGCTGCCGCGCCCGGCCGGAAACGGGTTGAAGAGCCGCAGCTCGAGGTTGGGCGTGGCGGCCAGCGCGAGCAGCAGCTCGTCCTCGCCCGCAGTGTAGAGATCGTCCATCAGGAGCCGCACGCGCACGCCGCGCTGGGCCGCGTCGCGCAGCGTGCGCAGCAGGTAGCGGCCGGTCTCGTCGTTGTCGATCTGGTAGTACTGGACGTCGAGCGTGCGCTCGGCGCGGCGCGCGAGCTCGAGCCGCGTGTTGAGCGCGAAGTCGCCGCTGGGCATGAGCCGGAAGCCGCTGAGGTCCGCATCCGGCTGCGAGGCCTTGGCGATGCGGCCCAGCACGGTGCCGGTGGACAAGGGCATCGCCTTGGACGGCGTGCGCTCGAATTCGGCCGGCAGCATCGCGCAGCCGCTGGCGAGAAGAAGCACCGCCATCAAGGCCAGGCCGAGGCGAATCCAGCTTGGTAGCGGACTCGGACGGCGACTCATCGCTAGAGTGCCTTGCGCAGGTTCGCAGGCGCGATGCGCAGCGCCTCGCGGTACTTGGCCACCGTGCGGCGCGCGCACTCGATGCCCTGCTCCTTGAGCATCTCGGACACCTGGCTGTCGGACAGCGGCTTCCTCACGTCCTCGGCGCTCACGAACTGCTTGATCAGCGCGCGCACCGCGGTGCTGGAGGCGTTGCCGCCGGTTTCGGTGCCGAGCGCCGAGCCGAAGAAGTACTTGAGCTCGACGGTGCCGTAGGGCGTGGCCATGTACTTGGCGGTGGTCACGCGGCTGATGGTGGATTCGTGCAGGCCCAGCTCGTCGGCGATCTCGCGCAGCACCAGCGGCCGCATCGCGAGCTCGCCGTGCACGAAGTAGCTCTTCTGCCGCTCGACGATCGCGTTGGAGACCCTGAGGATGGTGTCGAAGCGTTGCTGGATGTTCTTGATGAACCAGCGCGCTTCCTGCAGCCGCTGCGACAGCGCCTGGCTGCCCTCGCCCTTGTGCTGCTTGAGCGCGCCGGCATAGATGTCGTGCACGCGCAGCCGCGGCATGACCTCGGGATTGAGCATGACGCGGAACTTCGCGTTGGTGCCGTGGCCGATGCGCGTGACGATCACGTCGGGCACGACGATGTTGCGCTCGACGTCGACGAAGCGGCGCCCCGGCTTGGGCTCGAGCCTGGCGATCAGCTGCAGTGCGGCGCGCACCTCGTCTTCGTTGCTGCGCGTGAGCGTGGCCAGGCGCTTGAAGTCGCGCCGCGCGAGCAGCTCCATCGGCTGCTTGCAGATCGCGATGGCGGTCTTGCGCACCTGGGCCTCCTCCTCGCTCTCCTTGGCGCTCGCCAGCTGGCGCAGCTGGATGGTCAGGCATTCGCCGAGGCTGCGGGCGCCGACGCCGGCCGGCTCCAAACTCTGCAGCAGGCCCAGCGCGACCTGGAAGTGATGCACCAGTTCGTCGAACTGGTCGTTGTCGTCGCCCGCGAGGCCCGAGGCCAGCGCCGGCAGCGAATCCTCGAGGTAGCCGTCGTCGTTGAGCGATTCGATCAGGAAGCGCAGCGCGGCGCAGTCGTTCTCGTTCAGGCGCAGCGACAGCGCCTGCCGGTGCAAGAAGGACTGCAGCGATTCCTGGCTGCGCGCGAGCTCGGTCGCATCGGTGCGCTCGTCGTCGCCGAGGTTGTTGGCGCGCGCGGGCGCATCGCCGCCCCACTCGCTGTCGTCGGGCGCGAGGTCGACCGTACCGTCGCCCTCCCAGTCGGGTTCGCTGTCGGCGGGCGCAGCCGCTTCGGCATCGCCGTTGGCGGCGACCGCCACCTCGGCCGGCGCCGCGGCCGAGCCGGGGACGAAGTCAGCCTCGCCCTCGGCCTGGCGGTCTTCGTCGCGCACCGGCGCATCGGCCGCCTCGAGACCGAACTCCTCGCGCGGCGCCTCTTCGGCCGTGCGTTCGAGGAACGGGTTCTCGTCGAGCATCTGCTCCACTTCCTGGCTCAATTCGAGCGTGGAGAGCTGCAGCAGCCGGATCGACTGCTGCAGCTGCGGCGTGAGCGCCAGGTGCTGGGAAACGCGCAGCGAGAGCCCTTGCTTCATCGAAGTACGGTCCCCTACATCCGGAAATGCTCGCCCAGGTACACGCGTCGTACCTCGGCGTTGTCGACGATCTCCGAAGGCGTGCCTTGTGCCAGCACATGCCCGTCGCTGATGATGAAGGCGTGATCGCAGATGCCCAGCGTCTCGCGCACGTTGTGGTCGGTGATGAGCACGCCGATGCCGCGTTCCTTCAGGAAACTGATGATCCGCTGGATCTCGATCACCGCGATCGGGTCGATGCCGGCGAAGGGCTCGTCCAGCAGGATGAAGCGCGGCTGCGTGGCCAGCGCCCGCGCGATCTCGACGCGGCGGCGCTCGCCACCCGACAGCGCCAGCGCCGGCGAATCGCGCAGATGGTCGACGCGCAGGTCGTGCAGCAGTTCGCCGAGGCGCTCCTCAATGCGCTGCTTCGACAGCGGCACCGGCCGGCCCGCGTCGTCGGGTTCGCGCTGCAGCTCGAGCACGGCGCGCACGTTCTCCTCGACCGTGAGCTTGCGGAAGATCGACGCTTCCTGCGGCAGGTAGCTCAAGCCCATGCGGGCGCGGCGGTGGATCGGCATGTGCGCGATCGGTTCGCCGTCGATGCTGATCTCGCCCGCATCCGCCCGAACCAGCCCGACGATCATGTAGAAGGAGGTGGTCTTGCCCGCGCCGTTGGGCCCCAGCAGGCCGACCACCTCGCCCTTTTGCACGCCGAGCGAGACGTCCTTGACGACCTTGCGGCTGCCGTAGCTCTTCTGCAGGCCGCGCGCCTCGAGGCGGCTGCCCAGGACTTCGTTGCCGCCGCTCACTTGCGCTGCTCTCCGCCGAGCGTGGTGGTCGAGCGCAGGCCCGTTCCGGACGCCGGCGCGGAGGCGGCCGGCGCCGCCGGCCTGGCGGACCCGGCAGCGGGCGCCGAGGCGGCCGCCTTGGGCGTGAGGATGGCCTTGACGCGGCCGCCGGGCTGGGTCGCCACGCCCGCATTGGGCGGCAGCGGCGAGCCGTTGACGGTGAAGGTGTCGTTGCTCTGGTCGTAGACGATCAAGGGTCCGCTGCTTTCGTCGTTGGGTGTCGCGCCGACCAGGCGACGCATCACCGCACGGCGGATGAACTTCACGTTGTCGGCGCGGCTGTCGTACTCGATGACTTCCGACTCGCCCTCGATCCACTCGTCGGGGCCGGCGTCGCGCTTCTGCTTGAAATAGGCCAGCTTGCCGGGCGCGGCCGTGACGATGCCGTACTGGTAGCCCTCGGGATCCTGCCGCACGTCGATGCGGATGCCGCGGATGATGATGGTGCCCTTGGTCACCACCACGTTGCCGGTGAAGACGCTGGTCTGCTTGAGGTCGTCGTAGCGCATGGCGTCGGCCTCGATGTTCATCGGCTTGGTGCGGTCCGCCTTCTCGGCCTGCGCCGCCGACACGAGGCCGGCCACGCCCAAGGCGAATACGAAAGCGCGACAAAGGTGGCGAGAAACGGAGGAGGAATGTAACGATGTCATAAAAGGCACGAAACTTGCTGGGCGATTGTATGCGGCCTCATGGATCCGGTTTCCGCCGGCGGATGAAAAAGCCCGCCGAAGCGGGCTTCCTGCTGGTTGCCGCGACGAGCGGCGGGAGGCGCTTTTTTACGCGCTCTTGCGCGCTTCGCCGACCAGGAAGTCAGTGACCTGCAGCGCGCGGTCCATGCTGCGCGCGAGTTCGCCGTCCGTATACCACCTGCCCGCGATGCCCATCGCGGGCACGCCGGCCACTTGGTAAGCCTCCTGCAGCTGCTTGGCGCGCTGGATCTTGCTCGCCACGCTGAAGGACTTGAAGTTCTCGGTGAACTTGGCCTTGTCGAGGCCGTTGGCCGCGGCCCAGTCGATGATCTGCTGCTCGCCTGAGAGGTTCTGGCGCTGCTGGTGGATCGCGGCGAACACCTTGCGCTGGTATTCGTCGACCTTGCCCATCGCTTCCAGCGCGTAGTAGAGCCGCTGCTGCGGCTGGAAGCTGGGCTGGAAGGCGACCGGCACGCGCTTGAAAGACACGTGGGCGGGCAGCTTCTTGATCCAGGTCTCGAGCGTCGGCTCGAAGGCGTTGCAATGCGGGCAGCTGTACCAGAAGAACTCGATCACCTCGACCTTGCCGGCCGGCGCGTCGACCGGCACGCGCTTGTCGAGCACGGCGTAGTCGGTGCCCGCCTTGGGCGCGAGCGCCTGGGCGTGCGAAGGTGAGGCGAAGGGAAGAAGCCCCAGCGAAGTGGCGGCCAGCGAAAAGTCACGACGTTTCATATTAAGAAGTTCTCCTGTGCGGCTGACAGAGCCCGCGGCTGGCCCGGAGTTCCCGGACCGGCGAGCTTGAGTATGGATGAAGGCTCAGCGCTGGACGCGCACCAAGGCAGATTCGAGGCCACCGCCGTCGAGCCGCTCCTTGAGCCGGTCCGCATCTTCCTTCTTGTTGAAAGGCCCCGCGCGCACGCGGTAGACGGTGCGGCCGGCCTGCTCGCGCTCGGTGATGCGCGCTTCCACGCCCATCAGCGAAAGCTTGGCGCGCTGCGCCTCGGCGTCCTCGGGGGTGCGGAAGGCGCCGGCCTGGACGAAATACATGAAAGGATCGGTGCTGGCGCTGGGCGCCGCGGCGGCGGTGGTGGCGCCGGGGCTGGCACCCGAACGTGCCCGCGCGAGATCGCCGATCGGGTCGTTCGATGGCGGCACCGCGTTGGCTTCGGCCGGCAGGGGCGGCCGTCCGGCGCGCTGTGGCTGTTGCTGCTGCGCGCCGGGTGGCACCACCACGGGCGCCGGCGCGGTCGGCGGCGTGGGCGCCCCCGCCGTGGCAGGCTGGGGCGGTGCGGGCGTCGCGGGTGCCTGCGGGCGGGCGGCGCCTGCCTTGCCGGCGAGCGGGCCGTTGGGGTCCCAGTCGCGGTTCTTGCGCGCCTCGGCTTCGTCTTGCTCGGGGCCGCCGCGCTGGGTCTTGGTCATGAAGGGGATCGGCACCTTGGTCACATAGACCGCGATGCCCAGCGCCACGCCCAGCCCCAGCACCAGGCCGACGATCAGCCCAATGACGATGTTGCCGCTCTGTCTTTTAGTCATGGTTCGAAATCACATCTTGCGCGGCGCGCTCACGCCGAGAATTGCCAGCCCATTGTGCAGCACCTGCGCGGTGGCCGCGACCAGCGACAGGCGGGCCCGCTTGACCGGCTCCTCGTCCACCAGGATGCGCTCGGCGTCGTAGTAGCTGTGGTAGCAGGCAGCCAGTTCGCGCAGGTAGAAGGTGACGTCGTGTGGCGCAAAATCCTTGGCCGCGGCCGCGAGCATGTCGGGGTACCTGGCCAGCAGCAGCAGCAGCGCCTGCGCGGCCGGGCTTTGCAGCGGCGCGAGCTCGACATCCGCCAGCGCGGCCGCATCGCCGCCCCAGGCCGCCAGCACCGAGCAGATGCGCGCATGCGCGTACTGCACGTAGTAGACCGGGTTGTCGTTGTTCTGCGCCAGCGCGAGGTCGATGTCGAAGGTGTATTCGGTGTCGGGCTTGCGGCTCAGGAGGAAGAAGCGCACGGCGTCGGTGCTGGTCCACTCGATCAGGTCGCGCAGCGTCACGTAGCTGCCGGCGCGCTTGCTGATCTTGACCTCTTCGCCGCCGCGCATCACGCGCACCATGGTGTGCAGCACGTACTCGGGATAGCCGGCCGGGATGCCGACGTTCGCGGCCTGCAGGCCGGCGCGCACGCGCGCGATCGTGCCGTGGTGGTCGGTGCCCTGGATGTTGACCACCTCGCCGAAGCCGCGCTCCCACTTGGCGATGTGATAGGCGACGTCGGGCACGAAGTAGGTGTAGCTGCCGTCGCTCTTGCGCATCACGCGGTCCTTGTCGTCGCCGTAGTCGGTCGACTTCAGCCACAGGGCGCCGTCCTGCTCGTAGGTCTTGCCGGCCTCGATGAGCCGCTTCACCGTCGCCTCGACCCGGCCGCTGGTGTAGAGGCTCGATTCGAGGTAGTAGTTGTCGAAGCGGACCTGGAAGGCCTTCAGGTCCAGGTCCTGCTCGTGGCGCAGGTAGGCCACGGCGAACTGGCGGATCGAGTCGATGTCGTCGACGTCGCCGCTCGCGGTGTATTCGCGGTCGTCCGAGCGCACGGTCTTCTTCGCCTTGAAGTCTTCGGCGATGTCGGCGATGTATTCGCCGTTGTAGGCCTGCTCGGGCCATTCGGCATCGCCGGGCTTGAAGCCCTTGGCGCGCAGCTGGGTGCTGGTGGCGAGCGTCTGGATCTGCACGCCCGCGTCGTTGTAATAGAACTCGCGCCAGACCTGCGCGCCCTGCGAGGCGAGCAGGTTGCAGATCGCGTCGCCGAGCGCGGCCTGGCGGCCGTGGCCCACATGCAGCGGGCCGGTCGGGTTGGCGGAGACGAACTCGACCAGCACGCGATCGCTGCGCGCGGGCTGGCGGCCGAAGGCCTCGCCCGCGGCCAACACCTCGCGCACCACCTGCTGCTTGGCAGCGGTCTTGAGGCGGATGTTCAAGAAGCCGGGGCCGGCGATCTCGATGGCATCGACCCACTGCGCGAAGGCCGGGGTGGCCTGGAGCGCGGCGCTGATGTCCTCGGCCAGTTCGCGCGGCTTGCGCGCCAGGGGCTTGGCGAGCTGCATCGCCGCGGTGCTTGCGAAATCGCCATGCGCCGCGACCTTGGGCGATTCGAACGCGGCTTTGGCGCCGGCGCCGGGCGAGAAGGATTCGAGCGTGTTCGCGAGCGCCGCGAGCAGCTCCTGTTTGACCAATAGCATCGCGGGATTTTACCGGGGGCAAACCCGGCCCCGGCCGGCCATGGTCATCCAGGCGTTGCCTCGGGCCGTTAGCATGGGCGGCCCCGGCCGGGGCTCCTGTCACAACCACCCTTGAGGACACCTACACCATGAAGAAGCTTCTCTCCCTGTTTGCCGTGGCCGCCTGTCTCTCCATCGGCGTCGCGCACGCGCAGGACAAGGCCCCCACGGCCCAGCAAAGCAAGATGGCGACTTGCAACAAGGACGCCGGCGACAAGAAGGGCGACGAGCGCAAGGCCTTCATGAAGACCTGCCTCTCGGCCAAGCCGGTGACGCAGCAGGACAAGATGAAGAGCTGCAATGCCGACCCCAAGGCCAAGGCCCTGAAGGGCGACGAGCGCAAGGCCTTCATGAAGGAATGCCTCTCCGCCAAGCCGGCTGCCTGAGCGAAGCCGCAACCCAGCAAAGAAAAGGCCCCGCAGGCTTCGGCCTGACGGGGCTTTTTCTTTGCGGTCAGCGCACTTCGCAATCGACGGTGTTGCTCTTCGTGCCGCTGGTGCCTCTGGTGTTGCTGGAGGCCGAGGATGAAAACACCGGCGGCGGGGTGAATTTGAGCCCGGGGTTGGTGGGCAATACCACCGGCGGCTGTACGACGGAGGGTGTGAAGCCAAACTGCCCGGCCGAGAATTGTTGCGACCCTCCCTTGTTCGACACGTTGATCAAGCCGTCGATCACCTGCACATACAGGCCTGGCGCGAGCGCGCCCGGCACGGAAGGTGCGCGCGGCACGGAGGGGATCTGGACCTGCGCGACCCTCTCCCAGACGGGCAAGGCTGTCCCCGCATCGCTTCGCACCGGGCTGGCGGCCGAGGCCAGGCTGGCTTGCGCATAAGCGCGCCGCGCCAGGGCGACGGCCGGATCCGGCCGGTAGAAGAGATTGAAACTGCCTGCGCCGGCATCGACGGTGGTTTCGCCGGCCTCGATGGCCAGGCGGCCGGCGCCGGGGGTTGCGCTTGCGACCACCTGCAGCTGACCGGCGGCCAGCTCGAGCGTGGCGGCACTGGCGATCTTCAGCCGGGTCTTGGGGCCCAGCACGGCCTGGCGGCCGTCGGCCAGGCCGATGCGAACGTAGGTGTCCTGCTCGCTCGTCAGGGTGTCGCCCACGTCGATTACGGATTGCGGCGACAGCACTTTCAGCACGCCATCGGCCTTGACGGCCATGACGAAGCCGCTCAGCTGCGTCACCTGCGCGACCGGCGTGCCGGCGTGGGCTTGCGCTGCGCAGAGCGACAGCGCGGCCAGGAAGGATGCGAGGACAGGGAATTGGAGGTTCATGGTCGGCCCCGGTTAGTTGCAGTACATCTTCTTGGTCGGCTCGTTCTTGGCGCCGACCGTGTCGCTCGCCGCTTCCTTTGTTTCTTCCTTGGTCGCTTCTTTCTTGGATTCCGACTTGACGACCGGCTGAGACACCGTGGTGCTGACGGTGTTGATGATGTCGACGGTCGTGTTCACGGCCTGGGTGAGGGGCGTTGACGAGAGGGTGGTCTGCACAGGTGGCAGCACGACCGAGCAGCCCATCAGTGCAGGGGTCGCGGTGCAAGCGGCGAGGTTCGGCAGCACGGCGGAGCAACCCGTCGTGCTGGGTGCACTGATGCATTGCGACAACGTTGGCAGCACGGCAGAACACCCCGACCGCGTGGGCACGGCCGTGCAGGTGCCGAGGCTCGGCAGGATCACGCTGCATCCGGGCATGCTGGGCGTGCTGGTACAGGCGGCCAGGCTGGGCAGCACGGCGGTACAGCCGTCCATGGCCGGGTCGGCGATACATGCGCTCAGCGTGGGGAGCGCTGGCGCAGGCGCAGGTGACAGGGGCGGCGCAGGCGGCGGCAACACGACCGAGCAGCCGGCGGTGGCCGGATTTTCCTGGCAGGCCGCGAGGGTCGGCAGCACCGCGGCGCAGCCTGTCAGCGCCGTGTCGGCCATGCAATCGGCCAGCGAGGGGCGCAGCACGATGCCCTGCGCCGTCACGCGGCCGCTGATCGAATCTACGGTGGACTGGTTGTCGAAGGTGGCCGCGGAGGTCAGCACGATGTTGCCCGCCTGCGAACTGACGGGGCTTTGCAGCGTGAGGTTGCCGGCGACGTCGATGTTGATGGGGCCGCTGCCCAGCGAAGTGATGCCGGTTTCGGGGCCGGCAATGCCGATGATCAAGGGCGTGTTGTTGCCGCGGAAATTGAATCCGCCGGCCCCGCCGGCAAAGCCGGCCAGCTGCTGCACCTGGTTGCCCGCGTGGGTGAGGTTGACCGATCCGGTGTCCGCGCGGGCCGACAGCGTCACCACGGTGATGGGCGCCGTCTGGTTGATGTCGCCCGCAGCGGTGCGCAGTTCGAGCCGGCTGCCGGGCCCGCCGGTGATGGCCCCATTGATGTTGATGCCCGCGGCGGCATGCAGCGCCAGGCTCGTGTCGCTGGTCCACGTCACGGCGTCGACCACCTGGATGATGCCGGCGCCCGTGCCCGCCGCGTTGTCGGTGGTGACCACCACCATGCTGCTGGCGAGCGCGGCCTGCAGCGCGCCGACGGTCAGCAGCGAGTCGCTCACGGCGCCGGTGGCGACGAAGGTGGCGGCCGAGCTATCGGTGCCCACCATGCCCGCGACGGTGGCGCTGGCCTGGTCGTTCGCGATGTAGATGTTGGTCGGGTCCAGCAGCAGGGTGCCGGTGCGGCCGTTCGGCGCGCGCGTATCGACGCGGCCCCGCATGTCCAGCGTGTGGCCCGAGGTCTCGATGAAACCGCCGTCGCCCGAGCGAGCGCCGCCGCGGGCGCTGATGCTGCCGTAGACGCGCGTGGTGCCGTCGGACCAGGCGATCACCTTGCCGCCGTTGCCGGATTCGATGGCGTCGGCGCGGATGCTGGCGTCGCCGGAAACGTAGAGCTGCTGGGCATTGGCGATGGCGGGGTTCTGGCCGCGATAGTCGCCGCCGGCCAGCACGGTGCCGCCGCCGGCCTCGCCGCTGGCATCGACGCGCGCGTTGCCCGTCAGCCCCACGCGCTCACCCAGGAGATGGATGGTGCCGCCGGTGCCGGCGCCGGTGGCGCTGGTCAGGCTGCCGCCCTCCAGCAGCAAGTCGCCGCTGGCCTTGAACACGATCTGCCCGCCGGCGCCCACCGTCGCGCTGTCGGCGCTGACCAGGCCGCGCTGGTTGACCAGGTTGCCGTAGATGCCGATGCGCCCGCTTTGCGCCACGATCTCGCCCAGGTTGACGGCCTGGTCCTGCGGCGCGCTGACCACGACGTGCAGGGCCGGGTTGGCGCTGTCGGCCAGCTTCACGCTGCGCCCCGCAGCCAGCACCACGTCCCCGCCGGGCGAATGGATGAGGCCGCTGTTCTGGACGTCCGGCGCGATCAGGATCACGTGGCCGCCTTCCGGCGTCGAGATCCGGCCCTGGTTGGCGACGCGGCCCGCCACGGGGCCGGCATTGAAGTTCATCCTGCCGGCCAGGAAATCGCTGTTGGAGATCGCCAGGCTGGAGGCCACCAGCCCGTTCACGTCCACCCGCGAACCGGCGCCGAACACAACGCCGTTGGGGTTGACCAGGAAGACGCGGCCGTTCGACTGCAGCGCGCCCAGGATCAGCGAAGGCTCCTGGCCCGTGATGCGGTTGAGCACCGTGCTGGTGGGGCTCTGCTGCATGAAGCGCGTGACCTCGCCGGCCGCGATCGAAAACCCGGGCCACTGGATGATGGTTCCCGGGGTGTTGGTGATCGCGCGGACATTGCCCAGCTGCTGGAAGCTGGCCTGGCCGTGGACGACGGTCTGGGCTACAGCCCCGCCCGTGCCGGCGAGCATGAGCGCGGCTGCCAGCAAGCCCTGTGCAGTTCGTGCGTGGGTTGTTTTCATTTTTTTCATCCCTCGGGTCAGGTCAGTAGGAAAGCGACAGGGCGACGTGCACCCGGCTGTCGCCGGACGCGCGCAAGCCGCCGCCGTCGATCACGCGGGCGTAATCCACCTGCAGGCTGGCGCGCCGGTCCATGGCGAAGCGCAGCCCCAGGCCCGCGCTGGAGATGGACGTGCGCTGCTCTTCGCCGGGCAGCGCCTTGTTGCGCGACACGCTGGCAGCGTCGACGAAGGCCAGCGCGCGGCATTGCACGACGATGGCAGCCGTGGCCGGGCACCAATTGGGTGTCTGGATTTCCACGTTGGCGAACTGGCCCTTGTCGCCGGCGACCTCGCGCTCCTGGAAGCCCCGCACCGAACCGGCGCCGCCGGCGCCGAACTGCTCGCCGGAGACGAGTGCCGAACGGGTGGCCTGGCCGTTGAACTGCAGGCGCAGCTGCCAATCGTCCGCCAGCCGCCGGCTGTAGGCCGCGCCGTAGCGCAGGATGCGGTAGCTGGCCGAGGCACCGGCGCGCTGGCGGGCGAAATCCTCGCTGCGGCCGTTCGACCCGCCGGGGATGTTCTGCAGGCCGATGAGCTGGACCCCGAGCATGGCGGCGGGCAGGGCCCATTGGCCGGAATAGCCGAGCGACAGCGGATGGACCGTGACCTCGCCGCCCAGCTGGGCGCCCTCGAGGTCGATGTCGTTCTTGTAGGTCCGCCAGTCGACGCCGTAGATCAGCGTGGAGCTCAGGTCGCCCCACTGCGGCAGGTTGTGGTTGTAGCGCGTGCCCAGGACCGTTCCCTTGCCGCTGACCTGCAGGTTCAGCACGCCGGCCGTCAGCATGCCGGAGTTCACGTCCGAATGGCTGGCGAAGAAATCCAGCGAATCGCCCAGCGCATACAGCGGCACGTGGTAGCCCGCACCGAACACGCTCAGCTTCGACGGCTTTTCGGCCGACGTGATGTACTGCAGGCTCGCCACGTGGTCCAGGTCCCAGAGGTTGGCATGCTGGTAGAGCGTGCTCAGGCGCGTGCGGCCGATCTCGGCGTTGCCGGTGTTGTCGGCGGCGATCCCGATGCGCCACGGCTTGTCTTCGACCACGCGGACCACGGCGTCGACCTCGTCGGGCTGCTCGGCAGCCTGCAGCGCCAGCGTGATCTGCTTGGCGGGATTGGTGTTGGCCACTTTCAGGCTCGCCGAAACGTCGCGGATGTTGGGCGTGGCGCCTTCCTTCAGTGCCGGCAGGCTGGCGCGGATGTTGGCGGTCGAGAAGGTCTTGTTGCCTTCCACCGCGACGCGGCCGACGCGCGGCTCGATCACCTTGACGCGCACCACGCCCTGGGCGAGCTCCTGCTCGGGCAATTGCACGAGGACCACGCTGTAGCCGCGCCGGCGGTACGCTTGCTGCAGCGCTTCCACCGCGCGCCGCACGTCGCCGAAGTTGCGCGCCGGGCCGGCAAAAGGAGCCAGCAGGCCATCGACCTCTGCGCCGGACAGCAGGCTGTTGCCCTCCACGGCGAAGCGGGAAATGGCAAATCGGGGTCCGCTGCTGCCAGCCTCGTCGTCGGCCTGAACGGCAGGCGCGGCAGCGGCGAAGGCCGCGAAGATCAGGAACATCTGGGTACGACGCAGCCGCATCCCGCTTTTGGTTGTTTTCATTGGGAGGCCAGGTCGAAGTAGCGGGAGTGGATTGCCGCCGGCGGGTTATACCGGCGGCAAGGCGCAACGCCGGCCAAAGGACCGTCGATAACTTCTCCTCGTGTGACCTAGTGCCGCCAATCGAGGGAAGACCGCAGCACTTTTCTTACTTCAGCACACTGAAGAGGTCGTTGAAGTCGTCGGTCCAGGGCTTCTGGCCCGGGATCGGCTTGAGGACGGAAGTGGCGCCGCGGATCGGGTCGCGCACCAAGGCCTGCGGGTCGCGCGACACCAGCACCCAGTCGGTCTCGTGCAGGCTCGTCGATTTGTCTGGCTGGTCCACCACCAGCGCCGCGTGCAGGCCCTTGGCGCGCGCGATCTTGTCGACCACCGGCGCCAGGGCCAGGTAGCGATTGCTCACATGGAAGGCGATCACGCCGCCGGGCTGCATGTGGCGCAGATAGACATCCATCGCCTCTGCCGTGATCAGGTGAACGGGTATCGAGTCGCCCGAGAAGGCATCGACCGCGAGCACGTCGAATCGTTGCGGGCTCTCGCGCTCCAGCGCGAGCCGAGCATCGCCCAGCACCCGCTCGATGCGCGCCGCACTGTCGGCCAGGAAGCTGAACTCGCGATCGGCCAGCTCGAAGACCAGCGGGTTGATCTCATAGAAGCGGTAGACATCGCCCGGCCGGCCGTAGACCGCCAGGGTGCCGGCGCCGAGGCCGATCAGCCCGACGCGGCGCGGGCCCGCCGGCGCGGCGGCGATCGCGCGTCCGATACCTGAGGTGGGCCCGTAGTAAGTCGTTGGCTCGCGGCGCAATGCGGGCGCGAGGTACTGCTCGCCGTGCTTGATCGAGCCGTGATAGAGCTTGCGCATCGCGCCCTTCGCACCGCTGCGCGTTTCCGTGGTGAGCAGCGCGCCGTAGAAATTGCGCTCCATGCGAAAAATGCCGACCGCATCGCTCTTCACCTGCTGCACGAAGAACCAGGCGCAGCAACCGGCCAGCGCCAGCGAGGCCGCGAGGCCGATGCGCTTGCGGCGCCACAGCGCGGCAGCAACCAGCGCGCACAGGACCAGGCCGAGCCCCAGCTCGTAGTAGGCCGGCAAGACATGCGGTGCGACGAGCCCCACGCTCACGCCGCCGATGGCGCCGCCGAGCGAGAGCATCAGGTAGAAGCGCGTGAGCCAGGCCGCCGCGGGACGCATGCGGGCCATCTCTCCATGCAGGAACATGCACAGGGCGAACAGGCCGACGACGTAGATCGGCAGCGCGGTCTTGATGTTGGTGCCGATGCGGTGCTGCAACCCGAAGGCGCACAGCAGGAGCATCGCTGCGGCCAGCGGCAGGAACACGCGGCGGCGGTACCAGCGGTCACTCTCGAAGGTGAGCACGAAGGTCAGCAGGTAGACCGACAGCGGCAGCACCCACAGGAAGGGGATGGACGCCACGTTCTGCGTGATGTGGTTGGTGATGGCGAGCAGCAGCCACGAACCGAGCGCCGGCAGCGCGAGCCAGAGCAGGTAGTCAGTGCCGCGCGGCTTCGCGGCCGGCGCAGCGGCCGGCGCGGACGCGGGCGCGGCCTGCGTGGCCGTGGTCCAGGTCCGCGCCATGTACAAGGTGGTGCTCGCACACAGCAGCACGAAGACGGCGTAAGCCACCGACCAGCCCCAGGCCTGGTGCAGCAGTGTGCTGCGCGGTTCGATCAAAAGCGGATAGCACAGGAGCGAGACCAGCGAGGCCAGGTTCGAGAGCGAGAAGTAGCGGTAGACCTGCGCGCCCCAGGGCGTGCGCGCCACCCAGGACTGCACCAGCGGCCCGGTGGTGGAGAGCAGGAAGTACGGCAGGCCGATGGTGCCCATCAACAGGCCGAGGATCCACCAGGTCGGATCTTCGGCACCGGTCGGTTTCCAGCGCGCGCTGGTCACGATCGGCAGGAAAGCCAGGCTCGCGAGCAGCAGCGCGACGTGCAGCCGGGTCTGCGCGCGCACGCTCAGCCGGCGCGTGATCCAGTCCGAGTAGGCGTAGCCCGCCAGCAGCACCACCTGGAAGAACACCATGCACACCGACCACACCGCGGCCGAGCCGCCGAACCAGGGCAGGATCTGCTTGGCGATCAGTGGCTGGACCAGGAACAGCAGGAAGGCACTGGCGAAGATGGTGCCGGCGAACAGTGCCTTGACGTAGGCCGGCCGCATGCCGGCCGCGCCTCGCGAGAACCCCTTGATCGTCATGCAGGCGTTCTCGGACCCGGACCCTACTTCAGCACGCTGAAGAGATTGTTGAAATCGTCGGTCCAGGGCTCGAGGCTCGCAATCGGCTCGGGCGCAGAGGTCGCGCCGCGAATCGGATGGCGCATCAGCGCCTGCGGATCGCGCGCGACCAGCACGTAGTCGGTGGCGCGAAACGGGGTGCTCTCCGCCTCGTCGTGAACCAGCGCCCCGTGCAGGCCCTTGGAGTCTGCGATCTTCTGGATCACCGGGGCCAGCGCGATGTAGCGGTTGGTGACGTTGAAGACGATCACGCCGCCCGGCTGCATGTGCCGCAGATAGACATCGATGGCCTCGGCAGTGAGCAGGTGGACGGGCACCGCGCCGCCCGAAAACGCATCGACCGCCAGCACGTCGAAGGCCTGCGGGCTGTCGCGCTCGAGCGCCAGCCGCCCGTCGCCAGTCACGCGTTCGATGCGCGCGGCGCTGTCGGCGAGGAAGCTGAACTCGGTGTCCGCTAGCTTGTACACCTGCGGATCGATCTCATAGAAGCGGTAGACGTCGCCGGCCCGGCCGTAGGCCGCGAGCGTGCCGGCACCGAGCCCGATCACACCGACGCGCCGCGGCCGCAGCGGCGCCGCGGCGATCGCCCGCCCGATGCCGGAGTCGGGGCCGTAGTAGGCCGTCGGCTCGCGCCTGCGCGCGGGCGCCAGGTATTGCTCGCCGTGCTTGACCGAGCCGTGGTACATCTGGCGCACGTCATCGGCCGGATCGGCGCGGTGCGAGTCGAACGTGATCACCGTGCCGTAGAAATTGCGGACCATGCGCCGCGCGCCGGTCACGTCGTGGCGCACCTGCAGCACAAGGAACCACGCGCAGCAGGCGGCGAGCGCCAGCGTCGAAAACACCAGGATGCGCCTGGTGCGCAGCAGCGCCACGCCGGCGAGCGCGACGAGCACCAGGCCGATGCCCAGCTCGTAGTAGGCCGGCAGCACGTGCGGCGCCACCAGCCCCACCGTCACGCCGCCTGCGGCACCGCCGAGCGACAGCATGAGATAGAAGCGCGTGAGGTAACGCGCGCCCGGGCGCAGCCGCGCCATCTCGCCGTGCAGGAACATGCACAAGACGAACAGGCCGGCGACATAGATCGGCAGCCCGGTCTTGACGTTCGAACCGATGTTGTCCTGCAGCCCGAAGGCGCAGAGCACCAGCATGACCGCCGCCGCCGGCAGCACCACGCCGCGGCGGTACCAGCGGTCGCTCTCGAAGGTCAGCACGAAGGTCAGCAGGTACACCGACAGCGGCAGCACCCACAGGAAGGGGATGGACGCCACGTTCTGCGTGATGTGGTTGGTGACCGCCAGCAGCAGCCAGGACGCGAGCGCCGGCAGCGCCAGCCACAGCAGGTAGTCGGCGGTGCGCGGCGGCGCGGCGGGCACGACGGTGGCGCGATCGACCTTCGAGGCGGGCACGACCGTGCTCGCGGCCCAGCGGCGCGAGACATAGAGCGTGGTGGCGCTGCACAGCACGGCGAAGAGACCGTATCCCCATGACCATCCATAGCTCTGCTGAAGCACCGTACTGCGCGGTTCGATCAGCACCGGGTAGCTCAAGAGCGAGACCAGCGAGGCCAGGTTCGACAGCGAGAAGTAGCGGTAGACCTGCGCACCCCAGGGCGTGCGCGCGACCCAGGACTGCACCAGTGGCCCGGTGGTGGAGAGCAGGAAGTACGGCAGGCCGATGGTGCCCATCAACAGGCCGAGGATCCACCAGGTCGGATCTTCGGCACCGGTCGGTTTCCAGCGCGCGCTGGTCACGATCGGCAGGAAAGCCAGGCTCGCGAGCAGCAGCGCGACGTGCAGCCGGGTCTGCGCGCGCACGCTCAGCCGGCGCGTGATCCAGTCCGAGTAGGCGTAGCCCGCCAGCAGCACCACCTGGAAGAACACCATGCACACCGACCACACCGCGGCCGAGCCGCCGAACCACGGCAGGATCTGCTTGGCGATCAGCGGCTGCACCAGGAACAGCAGGAAGGCGCTGGTGAAGATGGTGCCGGCGAACAGCGCCTTGACGTAGGCCGGCTTCATGCGGGCTAGCTCCGCGCGCCGAAGCCGCGTGCCAGGAACACGGCGACCAGCGGGATCAGCACGAGCAGGTGCGCCTGGATCATCACCAGCCGCCGGGTCTTCTTGATCTCGGCCTCGCTCGGCAGGGTGCCGGTGGAACGCACCGCCTTGCGCCAGCGGAAGTAGGTCAGCGTCGGGAAGATCGAGATCACGCCGATGATGATGAAGAGCGTGAGCTTCACGTGCAGCAGCGGATTGGTCCAGTACCAGGTGGTGCCCTTCATGCCCCACCAGGTGCGCGCGACGCCGGTCGCGAGCACGGCGATGGCGGAGAAGCCGTAGACCATGTCGACCTTGGCGAGGCGCTCGACCACCGCGGCGTTGAGCCACTGCACGCGGCACAGCGCGGCTTCGCTCGAGATGAAGACCACCATCGTGAGGATGGCCAGGATGTGCAGGGAGGCAAGGATCGCTTCGAGGGTCATCGTGGTTTTTCCTGTTGTTTCGACTGCGCAGCGATTGTGCCGCCCCAGAACTCCGGCCGCGCATACTGCGCCTTCAGAAAATCGAGCCACAGCCGCACGCGCAGCGGCAGATGCTTGCGTTGCGGGAATACCGCGTAGATGCCGTTGGGCGGCGCCGCGAACTCGTCGAGCAGCGGCACCAGCAGGCCGGCGTCGATCTCGGCCTCCACCTCCCAGGTGCTGCGCCAGGCGATGCCGTGGCCGGCCAGGCACCAGTCGTGCAGCACCTGGCCGTCGGAGCAATCGAGCGGGCCGGTCGGCTTGAGGTAGATCACTTCGTGCTCGCCGCCCACGGTCGGCACGCGGAAGGCCCAGCCGCGGGTCTGCGAGGCATCGCTCGACAGGCTGAGGCAGGCGAAGCGCGCCAGCTCGCCCGGATGCCGCGGCGCGCCGTGCCGACGCACGAACTCGGGCGTGGCGACGCAGCGGCGCCGGTTGTCGGCCAGGCGCAGGCTCACCAGCGAGGAGTCCGGCAGATCGCCCACGCGCACCGCGCAGTCGTAGCTCTCGCCTGCCACGTCGATCACGCGGTCGCTGAGGTTGAGCGAGATCGTGACCTCCGGATGCAGCTCGTGGAAGCGAGGCACCAGCGGCGCGACATGGCGCCGGCCGAAGCCCGCCGGTGCCGTCACGCGCAGATGGCCGGCGGCCTTGACGCCGCCGGCGCTCACGCTGGCCTCGGCGTTCGCGAGCTCGACCAGCAGGCGCTGGCAGTCCTCGAGGAAGGCGCTGCCCTCGTGCGTGAGCGTGATGCGGCGCGTGGTGCGCAGCAGGAGCTTGACGCCCAGGCGCTCCTCCAGCGCATCCAGGCGCCGGCCCATGATCGCCGGCGCCACGCCCTCGGCCTTGGCCGCGGCCGTCAGGCTGCCGCGGGTGGCGATAGCGACGAAGGATTCGAGTTGCTTGAGTCTGTCCATGGCGGGGCGTCAATGATGCATGCGCTGCCGGCGCCACCACCCAGCTCCGAATTTTGATATTGATACTACATTGTTTGTAGCGTATGCTACTCACCATGTGGGCCATCCTGATCGTCACCCTTCCGACCCAGCCGAACGCGGTGCGCCTGCGCATCTGGCGGGCGCTCAAGGCGCTGGGGTGCGCGGCGCTGCGCGACGGCGCCTACCTGCTGCCCGACGCGCACGCATCGATCCTGGAGTCCCTGGCCGCCGAGGTGCGCGAGCACGGCGGCACGGCGTCGGTGATGACGCTCGCGCCGCGCGACGAAGCCCAGCGCGTCGAGGTGCTGGCGCAGTTCGATCGCACCGATGCCTATGCGCAGTGGCGCGAAACCGCGACGGCGCTGCAGCTCGAACTCGAAGGCCTGGCCGAAACCGAGGCCAGGCGCCGGCTGCGCGGCGTGGCCGACGCGCTGCAGGCCTTGCGCGGCATCGATTACTACCCCGGCCCGGCCGCCGAACAGGCCGAGTCCGAACTGCTGGCGCTGCGGCGCACGCTCGACGCCAGGTTCTCCAAGGGCGAACCGCAGCCGCGCCCGAACGACGGCATCGAGCGACTGGATCGGGCCCGGTTCCAGGGCAAGCGCTGGGCCACCCGCGCGCGCCCGTGGGCGGACCGGCTGGCCTGCGCCTGGCTGGTGCGGCGTTTCATCGACCCGGCGGCCGAGTTCGTCTGGCTGGACGGGGCCCGCGCCCCGGTTCGCACGCCGCGCGGCGCCATCGGCTTCGACTACGACGGCGCGCGCTTCACCCACATCGGGACGCGCGTCACCTTCGAAGTGATGGCCGCGAGCTTCGGCCTGGAATCCGATCCGAGGCTGCAGCGCGTCGCCGGTGCGGTGCACTATCTCGACGTCGGCGGCATCCCCGTGCCCGAAGCGGCCGGGCTGGAAGCGGTACTGGGCGGCCTGCGCGAAGTGCACGCCAAGGACGACAAGCTGATCGCCGCCGCGGCGGCCGTATTCGATGCGCTGTATGCGGCGCCGGGAGCATCTTCGTGAGCGCCACTTTGGAGAAAACGGGCGAGGCGATCGCCGCGCCCGACCCCGTCAGCTTCGGCGAGGCCTTCCGCTTCTGGCTCAAGCTCGGCTTCATCAGCTTCGGCGGGCCGGCGGGGCAGATCGCGATCATGCACACCGAGCTGGTCGAGCGCCGGCGCTGGATCAGCGAGAAGCGATTTCTGCACGCGCTCAACTACTGCATGCTGCTGCCCGGTCCGGAGGCCCAGCAGTTGGCCACCTACATCGGCTGGCTCATGCACCGCACCTGGGGCGGCATCGTCGCCGGCGCCTTGTTCGTGCTGCCCTCGCTCTTCATCCTGATCGCGCTGTCGTGGATCTACCTGCGCTTCGGCGACGTGCCGGTGGTGGCCGGCATCTTCTACGGCATCAAGCCGGCCGTGACGGCGCTGGTGCTGCACGCGGCGCACCGCATCGGCACGCGCGCGCTCAAGAACCCCTGGATGTGGGGCATCGCGGCGGCGGCCTTCGTGGCCATCTTCGCTTTCGACACGCCCTTCCCGGCCATCGTCCTCGCGGCCGGGCTGATCGGGCACTTCGGCGCGCGCCGGGCGCCCGCGGTGTTCGCGCTCGGCGGCGGCCACGGCAGCCAACAGCAGAGCTACGGACCGGCGCTGATCGACGACGACACGCCGACGCCGGCACACGCGCGCTTCTCGCGCAGCCACCTGGCGAAGCTGCTGGCCGTCGGGCTGGGCGCGTGGGCGCTCGCGATGGGCGCGCTCGTCGCCATCCAAGGCCTGCAGGGCACGTTGACGCAGATGGGCTGGTTCTTCACCAAGGCGGCGCTGCTGACTTTCGGCGGCGCCTACGCGGTGCTGCCCTATGTCTACCAGGGCGCGGTCGAACAGCACCATTGGCTCAGCGGCGCGCAGATGATCGACGGCCTGGCCCTGGGCGAGACGACCCCGGGCCCGCTGATCATGGTGGTGGCCTTCGTGGGCTTCGTCGGCGGATGGGCGAAGCAGGTGCTGGGACCCGATGCGCTGTTCCTCGGCGGGGCACTGGCTGCCACGGTCGTCACCTTCTTCACCTTCCTGCCCTCCTTTATCTTCATCCTGGCGGGCGGGCCACTGGTCGAGTCGACCCACGGCAAGCTGGGCTTCACCGCGCCGCTGTCCGCGATCACCGCGGCGGTGGTGGGCGTGATCCTGAATCTCGCACTGTTCTTCGCGTACCACGTGCTGTGGCCGCAGGGTTTCGGCGGCCGCTTCGATCTCGTCTCCGCCGTCATCGTCGTGGCCGCGGCCATCGCCCTGTTCCGCTTCAAGCTCGGCGTGATGCCGCTGCTCGGCGCCTGCGCACTGGCGGGGCTCGCCGTCACGTTGGGCAGGCCGCTGCTTTTCCCCTGAGGAGAGTTCCATGGATGCATCCGTCCTGCCCCCACCGATGGCGCTGGCCCTGGCCGCCAATTTCGGCAGCGTCGAGCGTTGGCGCGAGGAGTTCATCGCGATGGCCAGGACGCCCGGTGGCGCTTCGAACTCCGTGCTGCTGATGTTCCAGCCGCGCGAGGGCACGCTCGTCAATCAGCAGGCGCCCGGCGGCGACGGCATGCCGATCCTGGCCGTCGACAAGCAGGAAGACATCGAAGCGTTCATCGCCGCCATCGACTGGAATCCGGTGTACGAGCGCTACCAGGAGGCCGTGCATGCGGCGAGCGAGCCCTTCGGTGCGAGCCAGGACGAGGTCGCGGACGCCTTGCTGCTCGACGTGCGTCGCGCCGGCGTGTTCGAACAGGCGGCATCGATGATTCCCGGCGCCCGCTGGCGCGACCCGGCCGATGTCGGCGATTGGGCCGGCGAACTGCCCACCGACCGCGAGGTGGTCGTCTACTGCGTCTACGGCCACGAGGTGGGGCGCTCGACGGCGATGCGCCTGCGCGTCGCGGGCCTGCAGGCGCGCTACCTGCGCGGCGGTATCGACGGCTGGCAGAGCGCCGGGCGACCACTCGCCGCCAAGCCCGGCAAGCAAGGAGGGGCATCATGAAGTGGGTGACCCGCGAACGCCCGAAGATCGACCGCATTGCCTGCCCCTGGTTGATCCTGCGCTTCATCGACCGCGAGGCCGAGTTCCTCTACGTGCCGGCGCCGGAGGTGCTGCGCATCGCGGCGGACACCGGCGCCACGCCCTACGACATCCCAGGGGTGGAGATGAGCCATGTCGGCGAGCTGTGCAGCTTCGACGCCTTCCTGACGAAGTACCGCCTGGACGAGCCGTCGCTGCTGCAGCTGGCCGCCATCGTTCGCGGCGCCGACACCTCGCGGCCGGACCTCACGCCGCAGTCGGCGGGGCTGTACGCCATCTCGCTCGGTCTGTCCCGCATGTTTGCCGACGACCACGAGATGCTGCGCCACGGTTTGGTGATGTATGACGCGCTGTATGCGTGGTGCCGCGAGGGGCGCGGCGAAACCCACAACTGGCCGCCGCTGATGACGGCCTGAGGGGCAGGGCCCGCATGGGCTAGGACCGGTGGGAGAACAGCGGCACGCCCGCCACGGGCAGCTCGGCCGACAGCACGGTCCCGGTCGCCGATTCGGTCATCACCAGCTCCCGTGTTCCCGGCCTGAACGCCACATTGGTAACGGTCTGGCCGCCCGGACTGCGCACGAAATGCGTGATCTCGCCGCGCGCATTGAGTACGAAGGCACCGCCCAGGCTCGCATGCGCCACCACCAGGCTGCCGTCGTCCGCGAGCGCCAGGCCGTCGGGTCCGCTGGTGCCGAAGAAGCTCTGGAAGGCGCCCATCTTCGAGATGCTGCCGTCGGGCAGGAGCGGCGCGCGCCACACCTGGTTACAGCGCGTGACGGCGACGAAGAGCAGCTTGCCGTCTTCGCTCACGGCGATGCCGTTGGGGCTGGGCGCGTTGGAGAGCAGCAGATCCAGCTTGCCATCGGTGCCGAGGCGATAGACGCGGCCCGTGGGATCGTGCAGGCCGGTCTGACCCTGGTCGGTGAAGAAGAGACGGCCATCGCTATCGAACGTCAGGTCGTTCACCCCCTTGAAGGACTCGCTGTTGCGGTGCGCAAGCACGGGCTCGATCGCTCCGCTTGCCGCATCGAGCTTCAGGATGCCGCGCCGGTAGTCGGCGATCCAGAGGCTGCCGTCGGCATGGATCGCCATGCCGTTGGGCCAGCCTTCGTACTGCACGACCGGTTGCCAGTCGAGCACCGGCGTGATGCGGAAGATGCGGCCGTAGGGAATGTCGGTGACGTACAGGTTGCCGGCCCGGTCGAACACCGGCCCTTCGAGGAAGCTGTCCATCACATGGCCGGGCTTGTTGGCATCGACCCAGTCGGTGCGGCGCGGCTGTCGCAATGCATCGGGCAGCCGCGTCAGCACGCGGGCCTGGATGATTTCCGGCGGCTTGAAGCTCAGGCTCCACATGGCCCGCTCACTCCGGCTGCACGCCGGCGGCCTTGATGACCGCACCCCAGTCCTGCGTCTGGCTCTTCACGTAGTTCTGGAACTCGGCCACCGCCATGCCGCCGGGCGCCGCGCCCTGCTCGGCGAAGCGCTTGACCAGCTCGGGCGAGGCCAACGCCTTCTTCACCTCGGCCTGCAGCTTGTCGATGATTGGCTGCGGCGTGCCCTTGGGCGCGGCGATGCCGAACCAGTTGGTGGCGTTGAAGGCCTTCATGCCGGCCTCGGCACTGGTCGGCACATCGGCCAGTGCGTCGAGCCGTGTCGGCGAGGTGACCAGCAGCGCGCGCACCTTGCCGCCCTTGACCTGCGGGATGGCCGTGGGCGCGGCGGTGACCAGCACGTCGACCTGGCCCGACACCACGCCCAGCATCGCCTCGCCCGCGCCCTTGTAAGGCACGTGCGTGAGAGCCAGCTTGCCGTGCTGCTTGAAGAGCTCGCCGCCCAGATGGGTGGAGCTGCCGACGCCGCCGGAGCCGAAGGTGAGCTTGTCGGGACTCTTGCGCGCGGCATCGACCAGGTCCTGCACCGTCTTGTAGGGCGAGGCGGCGCCGACCACCAGCACCAGCGGCGCATCGACGATGGTGGTGACCGGCACCAGGCCGCTCGCGTGGTCCCACGGCAGCTTCTTGAACAGGTGCGGCAGCATCGCGTAGGTGGTGTCGTTGAGCAGGAAGCTGCTGCCGTCCGCCGGCGCCTTGGCCACCATGTCGGAGCCGATGGTGCCGCTGGCACCGGCCTTGTTCTCGACATAGAAGGACTTGCCGGTCTGCTCCGTGAGCTTCTGCGCGATCTGGCGCGCGGCGTAGTCGGTGGTGCCGCCGGGTGCGTAGGGCACGACCAGACGCACCGGCTTGTCGGGCCAGGCGGACTGGGCCATCGCGGGCAGGACGGCGAGGGTCGCGGCGCAGGCGAGCAGCGCGCGGCGTGGGATGGAAGCCATGGGTTCAGTCTCCGGTGGTGATGTTCTGCGTCTTCAGTTCGGCGATCTGCGCGTCGCTGTAGCCGACCTCCTTCAGCAGCGCGTTCGTGTGCTCGCCGAGCAGCGGTGGCTGGATGCGGATGCCCGGGCGTTCACCGCCGAGCGTGAAGGGCATCAGCGGCACCTTCGAGGTGCTGCCGTCGTTCATGCGGATCGGCGCCAGGCCGCCGGTGGCGTTGAGGTGCGGATCATCGAACAGCTCCTGCGGCTTGGTGATGGGCGCGAAGGGCAGCTCGTTCTTCTCGAACACGGCGCTCAGTTCGGCCGCGCTATGGCCCGCCAGGTGCGAGCGCAGCATCGGCATCATCCAGTCGCGCGCGAGCACGCGGTCGTTGTTGGTCTTCAAACGCGGATCGGCCAGCATCTCCTCGAGGCCGAAGGCCTTGCAGAAGATGGTCCACTGTTTGTCGCTGACGGCGGCCAGGAATATCTGCTCGCCGTCCTTGACGGTGAAGACGTCGTACACGGCCCATGCCGAGATGCGGCTGGGCATCGGATCGGCCGCTTTGCCGGTAGCGGCGAACTGCATCATGTGCTGCGCGACCAGGAAGATGTTGTTCTCGAACAGCGCCGACTGCACCTCGCAGCCGCAGCCGGTCTGCTCGCGCTGGCGCAGCGCCGCCATCGCGCCGATGGCGCCGAACATGCCGCCCATGATGTCGTTGACGCTGGTGCCGGCGCGCAGCGGGTCGCCGATGCGGCCGGTCATGTAGGCCAGGCCGCCCATCATCTGCACCACCTCGTCGAGCGCGGTGCGATGGTCGTAGGGGCCGGGCAGGAAGCCCTTGTGGCTCACGTAGATCAGGCGCGGGTTGAGCTGCTTCAGGCTCTCGTAGTCCAGCCCCAGCTTCTTCATCGTGCCGGGCTTGAAGTTCTCGCTCACGATGTCGGCGGTGGCGACGAGGCGCAGCGCAGCCTCGACGCCCTCGGGCTTCTTGAGGTCGAGCGCGATGCTCTTCTTGTTGCGGTTGAAGGTCGGGAAGAAGCCGGCGCCGGAGCCCAGCAGGCGCCGCGTGGCATCGCCTTCGATCGGCTCGACCTTGATGACCTCGGCGCCGAGATCGGCCAGCAGCATGCCGCAGGTAGGGCCCATCACCATGTGGGTGAATTCGACGACACGGACGCCTTCGTACGGCAGGGGAGCGGTGCTTTCAGACATGTGCTTTTCCTTGAATGAATCCCTTGGGCAGGCCGGCCTCGGGCGTCATGCCGTAGACCGGCTCGCCCGGCAGGCCGGCCATGAGCGGCGCGCGCGCTGCGATGAGTTTTTCGATGTCGATGCCGGTGGCAACGCCCATGGCCTCGAACATGAAGACCAGGTCTTCGGTGACGACGTTGCCGGATGCGCCGGGCGCATAGGGACAGCCGCCGAGGCCGCCGAGCGAGGCATCGAAAGTGCGCACGCCTTCTTCGTAGGCCGCGAGGCAGTTGGCCAGGCCCAGGCCGCGCGTGTTGTGCATGTGGGCGGCGCCGGCCTTGTCGCCGAGCTCGGCGCGCAGGCGCCTGAAGAGACGGCGCACCTGCGCCGGGTTGGCATAGCCGACCGTATCGGAGAGCCCCGATTCGTCGGCGCCGGCGGCCACGCATTGCGCGGCCAGCCAAATGACTTCGTCTTCCGGCACCTCGCCCTGCAGCGTGCAGCCGAAGGCGGTCGAGATGCCGGCCTCGAGTTTCACCTGCGGCGCGATCTCGCGGCGCAGTTCGGCGATGGCGCGCACCTCTTCGACCATCTCTTCGCGCGTCTTGCGCACGTTGGCCAGCGAATGCGCGGCGCTGGCCGACACCGGCATCGTGAGCTTGTGCACGCCCGCCGCGAGCGCGGCTTCGGCGCCCTTGCGATTGGGCACCAAGGCCATCACCGTGAGGCCGGGCAGCGTGACGGCGTGGCGCACCACCTCGGCAGCGTCGGCCATCTGCGGCAGCAGGCGGGCCGGCACGAAGGAAGCGACTTCGATCTCGCGCACGCCGGCGGCGTACAGGGCATCGATCCAGCGCAGCTTGTCCGCCGTGGGCATCGTCGCCTTGACGGACTGCAAGCCGTCGCGCGGGCCGACCTCGCTGATGAGGACATCGGGACTTGTCATCGGGCTTGTCTCCTTGAAGGGCGCTTGACAGTTCTATCTAACAGAACTAAATTCTGTTTTACAGAATTAGACCGCAGCACGCCCTCCACTGTCAACCCGAAGCCATGCCCCGCAAAGCCCACACCGAATCGGTCTCCGACCTCAACGCCGCGCCGGGCGGCGCCGCTGCGGTCGATCGGGCGCTGAGCCTACTTTCATGCTTCCAGCCCGGCGACGAGGCGCTGACGCTGGCGCAGTTCGCCGAACGCACGCAGCTCTACAAGAGCACGGTGCTGCGCCTGCTCGCCTCGCTCGAGCATGCGCGCCTGATCCGCCGGCAGGAGGACGGCCGCTATGCGCTCGGCATGGAGATCGCGCGGCTGCACGGCCTTTACGCGGCCTCGCTCTCGCTCGACCGCATCGTGCCTCCGGTGCTGCGCGAGCTGGTCGCAGCCACCGGCGAGAGCGCGTCCTACCACGTGCGTCAGGACCAGGGCGACAGCTGGGCGCGCCTGTGCCTCTACCGCGTCGATTCACCGCACGTGGTACGCGACCACGTGCGCGCCGGCGACCTGCTGCCCAACGACCGCGGCGCCGGCGCCCGCATCCTGATCGCCTTCGGCCCCGAGGCCGAACGCCCGCGCGGCAGCAAGGAGCGCAAGCTCTACGACGCCATCCGCGCCCAGGGCTACTGCGCGATGGTCGGCGACCGCTCGGCCGAACTGGGCGGCATTTCGGCGCCGGTGTTCCACGCCGACGGCCGCCTGGCCGCGGCGCTCACGCTGACGATGCCGGCGCATCGCTATGACGAGCGGCACATCGAACCCGTGCGCGCCGCCGCGAGCCGACTCAGCGGGCAGGTTTGAAGGACCGGACTTTGCCGAGCGGGATCAGCGTGCTGGCGCGTTGTCGCGGAGCGCGTCAAGCACGGCCTCGTTCTGCTCGGCCAGGCCGACCGTGATGCGCAGCCAGTGCGGCAGGCCGTAGTTGTCGAGCAGCGAGACCTCGATGCCGGCGGCCAGCAGGCGCGCATGCACGGTGCGCCCCTCCCCGACCTGCACCATCACGAAGTTGCCCGACGACGGAATGGAAGCCAGCCTGAGCTCGTGCAGCCCGTTCGCGAGTTGCGCCCGCCCGATGGTGTTGAGCTGGTAGCTGCGCGCGAGAAAGGCCGCGTCAGCCAGCGCCGCCACCGCTGCGGCCTGGGCCGGCGTGCTCACGTTGAAGCGCGGCCGCTGTGCATTCAGGCGCGCTGCCAGCGCCGGCTGCGCGACGCCGTAGCCGATGCGCAGCCCGGCCAGCCCGTAGGCCTTGGAAAAGGTGCGCGCCACGATCAGATTCGGGAAGCGCCGCACCCAGGCGATGCTGTCGTAGCGTTGTGCCGGCGCGAGGTACTCGGTGTAGGCCTCGTCGAGCAGCACCGTGACGTGCGCCGGCACCGCCTGCAGGAATTCGAGCAGCGGGCCCGCTTCGATGAAGGTGCCGGTCGGGTTGTTGGGATTGGCCACGAAGACCAGGCGCGTGTCTTCGCCGATGGCCGCCCGCATGGCGTCGAGGTCGTGGCCGAAATCGCGCGCCGGCACCACGGTGCTTCTCGCATGGGCATGGGCCGCCGCCTGCGCATAGACGATGAAGCCGTATTGCGAATAGACCACGCCTTCGCCGGGCTTGACGCTCACCTGCGCCGCCAGCTCGAGGAGCTCGCTCGAGCCGCTGCCCAACGTCAGCCAGTCCATCGGCACGTCCAGCCGCGAGGCCAGCGCATGCTTGAGCGCGGTGCCGTTGCTGTCGGGATAGTTGCCCGCGCCTTCCATCGCTGCTGCTGCGGCGCGGCGCGCCGATTCGGGCATGCCGAGCGGGTTTTCGTTGGATGCCAGCAGGATCATCGCTTCGAATCGTAATTATTTAAGAAGTTAAATTATCCGGGGCATGTACATCGCTCCTATCAGGGCCTACCCTTTGAGCCGAAGCCTGGGCGGGCCGCGATTACCTTCAATTTGGTCATTGATAAAACCCACGCACGGCTCTTACTGATCAGCCAGGTATCGAATAAAGTCTTCGGCTGCATTCGATTTCAAGGAGTAGAGAACATGACCGCCCGCACCACCGTCCACGGCCTCCAGGTCGCCGACGAGCTCCATCGCTTCATCGAAGACAAGGTGCTGCCCGCCACCGGCGTGGCCAGCGCGACCTTCTGGAAGGGCTTCGACGCGATCGTCGGCGAGCTCGCGCCGAAGAACATCGCGCTCCTGGCCGAACGCGACCGGCTGCAGTCCGAAATGGACGCCTGGCACAAGGCCCACCCCGGTCCGATCGCCGACATGCGGGCGTATCGCACCTTCCTCGAGAAGATCGGCTACCTGCTGCCGCAACCCAAGGACGTGAAGGCCAGCACCGCCAACGTCGACGCCGAACTCGCGCTGCAGGCCGGCCCGCAGTTGGTGGTGCCTATCCTCAATGCGCGCTACGCGCTCAACGCCGCCAACGCACGCTGGGGCTCGCTGTACGACGCGCTCTACGGCACCGACGCGATCCCCGAGACCGGCGGCGCCGAGAAGGGCAAGGGCTACAACCCGGCGCGCGGCGCCAAGGTGATCGCCTTCGCGCGCGGCGTGCTCGACCAGGCGGCCCCGCTCGAGAACGGCTCGCACAAGAACGCGACCGGCTACTCGGTCAAGGACGGCCAGCTCGTGGTGGCGCTGCAAAGCAGCAGCACCCACCTCGCCGACCCGGCGCAGTTCGCCGGCTACCAGGGCGACGCGGCGGCGCCGAAGTCGGTGCTCATCAAGCACAACGGCATCCATATCGACATCCAGATCGACCGCACGACCGCGATCGGCAAGACCGACCCCGCCGGCATCAGCGACGTGGTGCTCGAAGCCGCGCTCTCCACCATCCTCGACCTCGAGGACTCGGTGGCCGTGGTCGATGCCGCCGACAAGGTGCTCGCCTACTCGAACTGGCTCGGCATCCTGCAGGGCACGCTGACCGAGGAAGTCGCCAAGGGCGGCAAGACCTTCACGCGCGGCCTGAACCCCGACCGCGAATACACAGGCGCCGACGGCCGGCCGGTCAGCCTGCACGGCCGCTCGCTGATGTTCGTGCGCAACGTGGGCCACCTGATGACCAACCCGGCCATCCTCTATGGCGGCGGCAAGGAGATTCCGGAAGGGATCATGGACGCGGTGATCACCACCACCATCGCCACCGTCGACCTGAAGCGCAAGGGCAACTCGCGCACCGGCTCCGTCTATATCGTGAAGCCGAAGATGCACGGCCCGGCCGAAGTGGCCTTCGCGAGCGAGCTCTTCGGCCGCGTCGAAGAGATGCTGGGCCTGCCGGCCAACACCGTGAAGCTCGGCATCATGGACGAGGAGCGCCGCACCAGCGTCAACCTCAAGGCCTGCATCGCCGAGGCGGCCGCGCGCGTGGCCTTCATCAACACCGGCTTCCTCGACCGCACCGGCGACGAGATGCACACCGCCATGCACGCCGGCCCGATGCTGCGCAAGGGCGACATGAAGACCACGCCGTGGATCCAGGCCTACGAGAAGAACAACGTGCTGGTGGGCCTGTCGTGCGGCCTGCGCGGCAAGGCGCAGATCGGCAAGGGCATGTGGGCCATGCCCGACTTGATGGCCGCGATGCTGGAACAGAAGATCGGCCATCCCAAGGCCGGCGCCAACACCGCCTGGGTGCCCTCGCCCACTGCCGCCACGCTGCACGCGCTGCACTACCACCAGGTGAGCGTGGCGAATGTCCAGAAGGAGCTGGAGAAGATCGACGCCAACGCCGAGCGCGACAACATCCTGGGCGACCTGCTCAAGGTGCCGGTCGTGCCCGAAGCGAAGTGGTCGGCCGAGGAGCGCCAGCAGGAGCTCGACAACAACGTGCAGGGCATCCTCGGCTACGTGGTGCGCTGGATCGACCAGGGCGTGGGCTGCTCCAAGGTGCCCGACATCCACAACGTGGGCCTGATGGAAGACCGCGCCACGCTGCGCATCTCGAGCCAGCACATCGCCAACTGGCTGCTGCACGGCGTGGTGACCAAAGAGCAGGTCGACGCCACCTTCCAGCGCATGGCCGCGGTGGTCGACGGGCAGAACGCCGGCGATCCGCTCTACCAGAACATGGCCGGCAACTTCGCGACCTCGGCCGCGTACAAGGCGGCGCAGGAACTGGTGTTCAAGGGCATCGCGCAGCCGAGCGGCTACACGGAGCCGCTGTTGCATGCTTGGCGGTTGAAGGTGAAGGCGGGCGAGGCCTGACGCCGAGTCTTCAGGCGCCGCCGGCCAGGCGCGACTGCACCTCCCGGCGGCTGAGCTGCCGCTTGGCGACCGCGTACACGCAGTCCTGTCCATACATGGCGCGCGTCGCCGGCACACCGGGCGCCGGCGGCTGGCGCGCGTGCGCGCGGGTCACCTTGCAGCGGCGCAGCACGTCATAGCGCTCTGCCGTCGCTCCCGTGCCGAGCGGCAGCGGCGCGAGCCTCACTTCGAACCAGCAGCCATCGACCCGATGCCACTGCGTGACGCTGTCGATCACGTGGTACTCGGCATAGGGTTGGTCCGTGTGCCGCTGCGCCCGTCGCGCCCGCTCCTGCTGCCGCGCCTTGTGCTGGCCTCGATTCGGCAACAACACGCCGGTGACGGGGTGAACGAACAGTTCGGTGTATGAATGCTCGCGCACCGGCACCCACGCCGGAGGTCCAGGCCAACGGCGCCAGACCATCACCATGCCATCGATCCATCGCGTCTCGCGTTCGACGAACTGGTCGACGTGCTGATGGATGTGGGCCTGCACCGTGTTGCGACGGTCGATACCCCTGCACAGCTCGGAATACACCGCGTCCCACGGCCGGTGCGCCTGCTTGTGCAACCAGCGCTTGAGCGGCGCGAGGTTCTCGTTGAAACCCTTGGGGTGCGCGTATCCGCGCTGCATGCCCAAGTGCGCGCCGCGATCCCTGCTGTTGCGCCAGATGCGCCCGTCGCCCTGCACGCCGCCGCCGCGACGGGGGCGCTCGACGATGACCTTGTCCATGTCCTCGCGCATCTCAAGGCTCCTCGACCCATCGCACGGCTTTTTGCAAGGCCACGCGTTGCGCGCGCCGTTCGGCGCGGCGGCTGCGCAAATGCCGGCCTGCACCCTGGCTCGACGCGCGATGCGCCATCGCGGCAACCACGGGGTTGCGCGGCGCCGGCGCGGCCGGCAGCGGAAAGTAAAAACGGGCGAGACGTTTGTCGTCGTCACGCGCCCTGCGTCGCGAACTCATATCCGCACTCCAAAAAACAAAGCCCCGGCAGATGGCTGCGCCGGGGCCGTTGTGTCGACGGGCCGCGGCGGGACGTATGCACGTCCGGCCGGGGCGGTCGGAGTGCGAGTCAGAAGTTCAGAAAACGGTTCATGGAAAGTAAAGCTCGTCAGGGAGGTTGATCGTCACCGGACGCACAGCAAACGCTTGCTGAAACGAAGCGCGGATTGTGGCGAGACCGGCCACCGCCTGCAAGCGCAGAGCCGGTGGTTGTGGCGCGAAGACGACGGCGGTTGCGTTCGTGTGGCTACTCGGACTGCGCGCGCGCGCGCGCGCGCTCCAGCGTCCGTCCTACCTCGGCCGGATCCATCCCATACATCTCCGCGAACTCCGCCACGCTGCGCCCGCTGGCCTCGAAGGCACGCAGCAGCGCCTCGCGCTTGGCGGTGCGCGCACCCCATTCGGCGAAGGCCTCGTCGAGCACGGCGTTCGATGCCTCGTCGTTCGTGCGAACGACGAGCATGTATTCCTCGCGCGAGAGGCCCGAGGCTTCGATGGCTTCGACCAGCCGCGCGCGCAGTTGGGGCCGCAAGTCGTCGGCCGTGCGCGCCTGACGCCGGCGGAACACTTCGAGGATCGCGTGGTGAACATGCTCGGGCGCGACGTCTTCCACTGGTACGCCATTCAGGTCATGGCGCTTCTCCCCCGCGGCCACCGCCTCGAGGTAGCGGGTGGAGCGCGCATGAAGGCCCAGCGCGATCTTCAGGTCCTCCTTCTTGAATTCGTCGGGGTGCAGCGCCAGCAGGTCCTGGAACACGCCGAGCTTGAGCGGCAGGAAACGCGCGCCGAACATCTTCGGGTAGAGCTCGAACAGGCGTTCGAGCACGGGGTTCACCTTGCGCGGACGCGGCGGGGCCTTGGGCGCCTTGGCGTCCTGGGACTTGGGCTTGCGGCGGGGGCGGCCGCCTTCCTTCTTCTTTTCGGTGGTCGGTGCGGGAGCGGTGTCGGTCATCAGAAAAAACTTTTCTCTCGATATGGTTGCCCCGGACTGTAATGCCGCGTGGTCTCCTTCCTACAGGACTGCGCGCCGGGTGCCGACCCGGCGCATGCACAGGGGTCGCCTAAGTTGAACGCAGCTGGTCATTCGGGCCGGCGCATTCCATCGAACCCTCAGTCTGTCCTCAAGGAGTAATCGCATGAACGCACGCAAGCATCTTCTCGCCGTCCTCGCGCTAGGCGCCAGCGGCTTTGCCTTTGCGCAGGCCACGCCACCGACGACTTCGTCACCCGATCCGGCCACCGCCGTCGGCCAGCAAAGTCCCGCGGGCGGCCCGATGGGCTCGACCGGCACCTCCGTGGCGCAAGCTCAGACGCCGACAAGCCCGGGCACGACCACAAGCCCGAGCCAAAGCCAGGCACCTGCAGCCATGCCCGCGCCCAGCACCGACACCACGACGCCGGCACCGATGTCTCCGCCGCGCGCAGACCGCAACTGAGGTGCTGTGAGATAGCATTTTTCGCCACGAGCCGGGCTGCATGCCCGGCTTTTTCAGTCCATTCGGAGTCGACGCATTGAAGCGCTTCACCTCTTTCGTCCTTTGTCTGGCGGCTTGCTCGGCTGCCGTCGCAGCAGCGGATGCGCCCGCCGAGATCGCGCAGTTCGCGCAGCGCGCGGTGGCCACGGGCGACAGCGCCCAGCGGCCGTTCGCGATCGTGGACAAGCGCAACGCGAGAGTTTTCGTGTTCGATGCCGACGGCCGCCTGCGCGGCGACGCGCCGGTGCTGCTGGGCCTGGCCCGCGGCGATCGATCGGTGCCGGGCATCGGCGAACGCAAGATGTCGGAGATACGCCCCGAGGAGCGCACCACGCCGGCCGGCCGCTTCGTCTCCGAGCCGGGGCGCAACATGCAGGGCGAAGACATCGTCTGGGTCGACTACGGCGCGGCCGTGTCGATGCACCGTGTGCGCGCCACCGAGAAGTCCGAGCGCCGCCTCGAACGCCTGGCTTCTCCCGGCGTCGACGACAACCGCATTTCCTACGGCTGCATCAATGTGCCGGCCGATTTCTACGACGCGTATGTGAAACCTGCACTCGGTGCCTCGCGCGGCCTGGTCTATGTGCTGCCCGAGACCGCTCCCGCCGCCGACCTGTTCAGCTTCGCGGCCCATGCGCGCTGAACCTCAAGCGCGCTGCGCCGCCTCGGCCTCGGCGCGCAGCCAGCGCACGAAATCTTGCGCGTCGGCATTGCCGGCCGCGCGGCGCGAACTCTCGATGAAGTAGGCGCGACGCGATGCAGCGCCTTCGCTGAAGGGCGCCACCAACTGCCCGCTCTGCACCAGCTCGCGCAACAGCGGCAGGCGGCCGATCACCACGCCCTGCCCAGCCACGGCGGCCGCCACCGCGTCGGTGTACTGGGTGAAGCGCATGGTGTTCTTCATGCGCAGTTCGGGCAGGCCCATCACCTCGAACCAGGGTTCCCAATCGACAGTGGGCGCCTCGCTGTGCTTCGGCATCTCGATGGTCAGCAGGGTCTGGTCCGCCAGATCGTCCGGCACCCGCAGCAGGGCGGCCACCTGCGGCGCGCACAGGGGCATCACCGACTCCTCGAACAGCGCGGGACCGGTGCCGCGTTCGATCGGCACGAAGCGCACCGCGATGTCGAGACGGCTGCGCTCAAGGTCGAGCACTTCGAGCGTGGCCGAGAGCCGCACGTCGACCAGCGGATGGTTGGCCGTGAAGCGCGCCAGGCGCGGGATGAGCCAGAAGGACGCGAAGCCCGGCGTACAGGTGATCGCGACCTGGCGCGGAGCCGGCGCGGCGCGCAGCCGCGCGGTGGCGTCGCGCAGCCGCTCCAGGCTTTCGACCACGGCGCGCTGCAATACGCCGCCGGCCTCCGTCAGCGCCAGCGCTCGATGGCGGCGCTCGAACAGCAGCACGCCGAGGCTGGCTTCGAGCTGCTGGATCTGGCGGCTGACTGCCGACTGGGTGAGAAAAAGCTCGCCGGCCGCCTGGGTGAAGCTCAGCGTGCGCGCCGCCGCCTCGAAGCTGCGCAGCAGCTCCAGGGGCGGCAGGTCGGCCGCGGCGGAAAAGAGTTTCGCATTCTCAGCACGCATGCAACGAGTTCCGGATGACCGTGTGACATACAGGGACTCACTCACTATATTCATTCTCATACCGAATGCAAAGGAGTCCGCCATGACAACCGACACCAGCCGCTTCCACCTGAGCCTGGCGAAGCGCGCCATCTTCACCCTGCCCGACGCAGCCGGCGTCGGCATCGAGTGCCGCAGCGGCACCGTCTGGGTCACGCTCGACAACGATCCGCGCGACGTGGTGCTGGAGCCCGGCGAGCGCTTCGAAGGCGATTCGCACCGGCGCATGTTGGTGTCGGCGCTGGAGCCGTCGTGCATCACCGTCTCCGGCTCGCGGCCGGCGGCGCTGCCGGCACATTCGGCCAAGCCGCGCGAACGGTCGCCTTGGCGACTCCGGCCCCACGGGATGTCCCCGGCTTGACCATGGGGGCCCGAGCGTAGAACTATCGACGCTCGTGGCCCTGGATGCACCGATGCACGCCGTCCCTCGGGACGGCGTTTTGCTTGGGAGGCGCCGGCCATCGACTTTCTTCTAAGGAATTCACATGGCAGAGGCATACATCGTGGCCGCCGCGCGCACCGCAGGCGGCCGCCGCGGCGGCAAGCTCGCGGGCTGGCATCCGGCGGATCTGGCGGCGCAGGTGCTCGACGCGCTGGTGGCGAAAAGCGGCATCGACCCGGCCGCGGTGGAGGACGTGATCCTCGGCTGCGTGAGCCAGGTCGGCGAGCAGGCGAGCAATGTGGCGCGCAATGCGGTGCTGGCCTCGAAGCTGCCCGAATCGGTGCCGGGCACCTCGGTCGACCGCCAATGCGGCTCCTCGCAGCAGGCGCTGCACTTCGCGGCGCAGGCCGTGATGGCGGGCAGCATGGACGCGGTGATCGCGGGCGGCGTCGAGAGCATGACGCGCGTGCCGATGTTCACGCCCAATGCGCTGCCGGCCAAGGCGGGGCTCGGGACCTACGCCAGCCCCGGGATGCAGCGGCGCTACCCGGGCGTGGAGTTCAGCCAGTTCGTCGGCGCGGAGATGATCGCGAAGAAGTACGGGATCGATAAGGATGCGCTCGACCACTATGCGCTGGAGAGCCACAAGCGCGCCATTGCCGCGACGCGCGAAGGCCTGTTCAAGGACGAGATCCTGGCGGTCGAGATCCGGCTGGCCGACGGCTCGGCCTCGGGCGAGATGCACACGATCGACGAAGGCATCCGCTTCGATGCCACGCTGGAAGCGATTGCGGGCGTGAAGCTGATCGCCGAAGGCGGCCGCTGCACCGCAGCCACCGCAAGCCAGATCTGCGACGGCGCGAGCGGGCTGCTGGTGGTCAACGAGCGCGGCCTGAAATCACTGGGCGTGAAGCCCCTGGCACGCATCCACCACATGAGCGTGCTGGGCCACGACCCGGTGATCATGCTGGAGGCGCCGATCCCCGCGACCGCGCGTGCGCTCAAGAAGGCCGGCATGAAGATCGAGGACATCGATCTCTACGAAGTCAACGAGGCCTTCGCGCCGGTGCCGCTTGCCTGGCTGCAGACCCTGGGCGCCGACCCGGCGAAGCTCAACGTGAACGGGGGCGCGATCGCGCTCGGCCACCCGCTGGGCGCCTCGGGCACCAAGCTCATGACCACGCTGATCCATGCGCTCGGACAGCGCGGCAAGCGCTATGGGCTGCAGACCATGTGCGAGGGCGGCGGGATGGCCAACGTGACGATCATCGAAAGACTCTGATGTCGACCGTCCTCTGGGATCTTGAAAACAGCGTAGCGACGCTGACGCTGAACCTTCCACACAAACTCAATCCGATCGCGCTCGACCTTCAGCACGAACTGCGTGGGGCCTTCGCCCGCGTGCGCGAGGACCGCAGCGTGCGCGCCGTCGTGCTCACCGGCGCCGGCAAGGCCTTCTGCGTGGGCGCGGACCTGAGCGCGATGCGCGCGCCCGAAGCCGGCGAGACGCTCGGCGACCAGACGGCGAAATGGATGCAATCGGTCAGCAACCCGCTGATCGAGGAGATGCGCGCGCTGCCGGTGCCGGTGGTGTGCGCGGTCAACGGCGCCGCGGCGGGCGCCGGGGTCGGTCTCGCGCTCGCGGGCGATGTGACCCTCGCGGCGAAGAGCGCCTACTTCTACCTCTCCTTCCTGCCCAAGCTGGGCATCGTGCCCGACCTGGGCTGCACCTGGTTCATCCCGCGCCTCGTGGGCCCGGCGCACGCGATGGGCATGAGCCTGCTCGACGAGCGGCTGCCGGCGGAACGCGCGGCGCAGTGGGGCCTGATCTGGGCCTGCGTCGAGGACGATCTGCTGCTGCTCGAAGCGCAGCAGATTGCCGAGCGCCTGGCGCGCCTGCCCGCGCATGCGGTGCTCGAAGCGCGCAAGGCCTTCGAGGCCTCGGCGCGGCATACGCTGCCGGAGCAGCTGCGCTACGAAAGCGAACGCCAGCGCGAGCTCCTGAACCGGCCCGAATTCGGCGAGGGCGTGAGCGCCTTCCTGCAGAAACGTGCACCCACCTTTCCGGGCCGCGAGTCATGATCGAACGCACCCTCTTCGGCCCCGACCACGAAGCCTTCCGCGACAGCTTCCGCCGCTTCATGGACAGGGAGATCGCGCCTTTCCACGAGGCCTGGGAAGAGCAGGGCTACGTCGCGCGCGAGGTCTGGAACAAGGCCGGCGCGAACGGCTTTCTCTGCATGGCGCTGCCCGACGAATACGGCGGTGCGGGCGCCGACCTGCTCTATTCGGTGATCCAGTTCGAGGAGCTCTGGGCGCGCGGCTTCACCGGCATCGGCTTCGGGCTGCACAGCGAGATCGTGGCGCCCTACATCCTGCGCTACGGCACCGAGGCACAGAAGAAGAACTACCTGCCGAAGCTCGCGAGCGGCGAGATGATCGGCGCCATTGCGATGAGCGAGCCGGCCGCCGGCAGCGACCTGCAGGCCGTGCGCACCACCGCCATCCAGCAGCCCGACGGCAGCTACCTGATGAACGGCAGCAAGACCTTCATCACCAACGGCTGGCATGCGGACCTCGTGATCGTGGTCGCCAAGACCGACCCCGCAGGCGGCGCCAAGGGCACCAGCCTGTTCCTGGTGGAGCGCGGCATGGCTGGCTTCGAAAAGGGCCAGCGTCTCAAGAAGCTGGGCCTGAAGGCGCAGGACACCTCGGAACTGTTCTTCAACGACGTGCGCCTGCCGGCCGAGGCGCTGCTCGGCGGCGCGGCGCAGGAGAACCGCGGCTTCGTCTGCCTGATGGAGCAGCTGCCGTGGGAGCGGCTGCAGATCGCGATCAGCGCGGTGGCCGCTGCGCAGGCCGCGATCGAGCACACCGTGGCCTATGTGAAGGAGCGCAAGGTCTTCGGCCAACCCGTGGCGGCGTATCAGAACACGCGCTACACGCTGGCCGAGCTGCAGACCGAGGTGCAGGTAGCGCAGGTCTTCGTCGACAAGTGCATCGAGCTCCTGATGCAGGAAAAACTCGACACCGCGACCGCGAGCATGGCCAAGTACTGGACCACCGACCTGCAGTGCAAGGTGATGGACGAGTGCGTGCAACTGCACGGCGGCTATGGCTACATGTGGGAGTACCCGGTGACGCGCGCCTACGCCGATGCGCGAGTGCAGCGCATCTACGGCGGCACCAACGAGATCATGAAAGAGGTGATCACGCGGGCGATGGGGTTGCCGGGGCGCTGAGGGGAAGCGCTTGTTTTAGTCCCAATTTGGGACTAACCTTGACCGCGATGCGGATCATTTCGCTGAAGTACTTGAGGGACTTTTGGGTGCGCCACCCCGCCTCGGAACAGCCGTTGAAGGCTTGGCATGAAGAGGCCAAGGCGGCAGTTTGGAAGACACCGCAGGACATCAAGGACCGCTATCGCAGTGCTCGCTTTGTTGGAAGCAACCGGGTCGTTTTCAACATCAAGGGCAATGACTACCGCCTTATCGCTGCCATCGCTTACAGATACGAGGCCGTTTACGTCAAATTCATCGGCACGCATTCGGAATATGACCGAATCGATGCCCAAACTATTGAAGTGGAGTAGTCCATGGACATCCGACCCATCCGAACCGAAGCTGATTACAAGGCCACACTGAAGGCGGTGTCGCCGTACTTCGATCAGGAGCCGGCGCCGGGCACGGAGGACGCCGATCGCTTCGAAGTGTTGCTGGCATTGATCCAGAGCTATGAATCGAAAAATCACCCGATCGACCCGCCGGACGCGATCGAGGCGATCAAGTTCCGAATGGAGCAGCAGGGCCTCTCGGCGAAGGATCTTGAGCCTTTCATCGGGCAGTTGAATCGCGTGTACGAAGTCCTCAATCACAAACGTCCCTTGACCTTGAGGATGATTCGTCGAATCCACAAGGGGCTCGGCATTCCAGCTGAGGTATTGATCCAAACCGAAAACGACGACAAGTTCTCGCTTGCCGCATAGGAGCCCGCGTCATGCCCACCAATGCCTTCTATGCCCAGTCCGGCGGCGTCACTTCGGTCATCAACGCCTCGGCCTGCGGCGTGATCGAAACGGCGCGCCGGCACGCCGATCGAATCGGCACCGTCTACGCCGGACGCAACGGCATTCTCGGCGCGCTCGCCGAGGAGCTGATCGATACCAGCCTGGAGTCGGCCGAGGCGATCGCGGCGCTGCGCTCCACGCCCGCGGGCGCTTTCGGTTCCTGCCGCTACAAGCTCAAGTCGCTGGAAAAGAACCGGCGCGAGTACGAGCGCTTGATCGAGGTCTTCAAGGCGCACGGCATCGGCTACTTCTTCTACAACGGCGGCGGCGATTCGGCCGACACCTGCTTCAAGGTGAGCCAGCTGTCCGCTTCGCTCGGCTACCCGCTGCAGGCGATCCATGTGCCGAAGACCATCGACAACGACCTGCCGCTCACCGACTGCTGCCCGGGCTTCGGCTCGGTCGCCAAGTACGTCGCGGTGTCCACGCTCGAAGCCTCGCTGGACGTGCGCTCGATGGCCGCCACCTCCACCAAGGTGTTCGTGCTCGAGGTGATGGGCCGCCACGCGGGCTGGATCGCGGCGGCCGGCGGCCTGGCGGCGGACCACGGCATTCCTGTCGTGATCCTGTTCCCCGAGATTCCCTTCGACCAGCCGGCCTTCCTGGCGCGCGTCGATGCGCTGGTCAAGCACCATGGCTATTGCACGGTGGTGGTGTCGGAAGGCTGCCACCATCCCGACGGCACCTTCCTCGCCGAGCAGGGCACCAAGGATGCCTTCGGCCATGCGCAGCTCGGCGGCGCGGCGCCTGTGGTGGCGCAGATGGTCAAGGAGGCGCTGGACTACAAATTCCACTGGGCGGTGGCCGACTATCTGCAGCGCTCGGCGCGCCACATCGCCTCAGCCACCGACGCGCGGCAGGCCTATGAGCTCGGGCAGCGCGCGGTCGAGCTGGCACTCGAAGGCAAGAACTCGGTGATGCCGACCATCGATCGGACCTCCGACTCGCCCTATGCCTACCGCATCGGCAGCGCGCCGCTCGACCAGGTGGCCAACACCGAGAAGTTCATGCCGCGCGACTTCATCTCGGCCGACGGCTACGGCATCACCGACAAGTGCCGCAGCTACCTGCTGCCGCTGATCCAGGGCGAGGACTATCCGGCCTACCGCGACGGGCTGCCGGTCTACGTGACGCTGCAGAACCACGTGGTCGCGAAGAAGCTGCCGGCCTTCGAGATCGCCAAATGAACGCCGCAGCTGCACGGCCCGATCCTTCGCGTTGCCCTCTGTGCGGCGAGGCGAACCGCTGCGCGATGGAGATCGAGCGCGAGACCGGCCAAGTGCAGCCGCCTTGCTGGTGCATGCAAACCGACTTCGACCGCGCCGTGCTCGCGCGCGTCCCTGCAGAGATGCGCGGCCTCGCCTGCATCTGCGCGCGCTGCGCTACTGCAGCCGCTGTTGCTGCGACTGCTGCTGATCCTGCTCCTGCGCCGGCGGTTCAGGATTGACGGGCGCCGGCGGCCGCCGGCCGCGCTCCCGCTCTTCGGCGATCACCTCGTGGATGAACTGCAGCTTGCCCACGGCCACGTGCGGCAGCACGAAGGGGTAGTAGTCGGGCTGGCCCATGCTGCGCGACAGCTCGTTGAGCACATTGGTGAGGCGCACCCAGCCGTTGAGGAAGTCGAGGAAATTCGCCGCTCCGGGATGTTCGGGCTGCCAGAGATCCGAGAGCTCGAACAGGTCGCTGGTGACTTCGACGTTCTGCGCATCGACGCCGAAGCTCTTCGCCGTGTCCGCCGTGTCGGCCATGTGCAGGTAATGGGCCCAGGTTTCGGCCCAGTCTTCCCACGGATGCGCGCTTGCATAGCTCGTGACGTAGCGGTTCGCCCAGTCGGGCGGCGGGCCGTTGTCGTAGTGGTTGCGCAGCGCCGTCGCGTAGTCGGCCCGCTCGTCGCCGAAGAGCTCGCGAAAACTGTCGAGCCACGGCGTCGGGTAGACCAGCAGGTCCCAGTAGTAGTGGCCGATCTCGTGGCGGAAATGGCCGACCAGCGTGCGGTAGGGTTCGCGCATCTCGGCACGGATGCGCTCGCGCACTGCGTCCTCGGCCTCTTCGGCGTTGAGCGTGATCAGGCCCATCTCGTGGCCGGTCATCACATGCGGGCCGCCCGGCATGTTGCTCAGGAAGTCGAAGGCCAGGCCGTGCACCGGATCGGTCAGGCGCGTGACGACCGGCAGGCCCAGCGCCAGCAGTTGCGAGATCAGCCGGCGCTTGGACAGCTCGAGCTTGCGCCACAGTTCGCCATTGCTCTCGATCGACAGGTCGGGGATGGTGCGCGTGACGCTGCATGACAGACAAAGGCCGGGCACCAGGCCATCGGTGTGGAAGGCCGGGTCGTCACCTTCGCGCGGCGCGGGCACCATCCAGTTGCAGGCGGCCGGGGTCATCAGGTTGGCGCAGCGGCGATAGGTCTTGCCCCCGGCATCGCCGAAGACGGTGAAGGTGTCGGGCTCGGCGCCTTCAAACGTTGCGGGCGCGAGCGGCACCACGCCCAGGCTTTCGATCACGAAGCCGAGCGGCGTATGGCAGGCCAGGCACTGGCTGTTGCGCAGGAACACGGGGCGGCCGCACTGGCACTGGTAGGCACGGGTGACGGTGGGCGCCTGGAGCTCGGCCGCGAGCGAGGGCGCGGCTTCGGCTTCGACGGCGGGGCCGCTGTCGTCGGGGGTGGGGGATTCCATGGCTCTGTGTTCTTTTGGATTTCGGGCGGGACAGCCGGACCATTGTGAAGGCTGCCTCTGCGCCAGGACCGGCGCGCAAACCCCGATATCCTTGTAGGACGGCCCGAACAGGCTGCCTCCCCCGATGACCTCGACGCTCCCGCCGCAATCCCTCAGCAGCCGCTACGGGCCCCGCTACCGCTGGCTGCTGCTCTTTTCCGTGATGGTGGGCGTGATGGCATCGATCATGTCCTCGACCATCGTCAACGTGGCGATCCCGGGCATGAGCCACCACTTCGCGCTGGGCCAGGAGCGCGCGCAGTGGGTCAGCTCGGGCTTCATGGTCGCGATGACGGTGTCGATGTTGACCACGCCCTGGCTGCTCGCGCGCTACGGCTACCGCCGCACCTATGTCGGCACCATGGTGCTGCTGCTGCTCGGCGGCGTCGCGGGCGGGCTGGCCAACCACTTCCCGCTGGTGCTGATCGCGCGGGTCGCCGAGGGCCTGGCGGCCGGCGTGGTGCAGCCGATCCCGGCCATCATCATCCTGCGCGCCTTCGAGCCCCACGAGCAGGGCCGCGCAACCGGCATCTTCGGCATGGGCGTGGTGCTGGCGCCGGCCATCGGCCCCAGCATCGGCGGCGTGCTGGTCGACCTGTTCGGCTGGCGCTCGATCTTCTTCATGGTGGTGCCTTTCTGCATCGCCTCGATCTGGCTGGCCTACAAGTTCGTGCCGACCACGGCGCCCGGCGGCGTGGTGGCGGCGCGCAGCGGCGGGCTCGACTGGGGCGGCCTCGCGCTGGGCACCGCCGGCACCTTGTGCCTGCTGAACGGGCTGGTCGAGCTGCGCGGCGACGCGCCGCTGCAGGCCGCGGCGCTGCTCGTCGGCGCGGTCGTGGCCTTCGGCGCCTTCGTGGGCTGGCAGCGGCGGCTCGCGGCCGCGGGCGGCACGCCGCTGATGAACCTGGCGCTGTTCCAGTACCGGCAGTTCGCGATGGGCAGCGTGGTCGCCTTCATCTACGGCACGGCGCTGTTCGGCTCCACCTACCTGCTGCCGGTCTACATGCAGGTCGGGTTGCAGCTTTCGGCCTCGCACGTCGGCACCATCCTGCTGCCGGCCGGCATCGTGCTCGCCTTCACCATTGCCGGTGTCGGCCGGCTCGCGGACCGGCACCCGACCTGGCTGCTGGTGTGCACCGGGCTCGCGCTCCTGGCCGTCTCCTTCGCGCTGATGCTGTTGCTGCGGCTCGACAGCGCGCTCTGGCTGCTGGTGGCCTTCGCGATCATCGGCCGCGTCGGGCTGGGCTTCATCCTGCCCTCGCTCAACCTGGGCTCGATGCGCCCGCTGGCCAAGCCGCTGATTCCTCAGGGCGCGAGCGCAATCAACTTCCTGCGCATGCTGGGCGGCGCGGCCGGCGTGAGCCTGTGCGCGATCGTGCTCGAATGGCGGCTGGCCGTGCATGGCGATTCGCTGGTCAACACGGCCACCAGCCCGGCGCGGTTGGCGGCCTTCGACGAGGTGTTCGCGATGCTGGCCGGCCTCTGCGCGCTGGCGATCTGCGCGGCCTGGCAGTTGCGCGAAAAGCGCTCTAATTGACCCATGTGCCAATTGCTCGGAATGAACTGCAACACGCCGACCGACGTGACATTCAGCTTCACGGGCTTCGCGCAGCGCGGCGGGCGCACCGACCACCATGCCGACGGCTGGGGCATCGCCTTCTTCGAGGACCGCGGCCTCAGGCATTTCGTCGACCACCAGCCGGCCTGCGAGTCGCCGGTGGCCGAGCTGATCCGGCGCTACCCGATCCAGAGCCGCAACGTCATCGCGCACATCCGCAAGGCCACGCAGGGCGCGGTGAACCTGCAGAACTGCCACCCCTTCGTGCGCGAGCTGTGGGGCCGCTACTGGGTGTTCGCGCACAACGGCGACTTGAAGGACTTCAGGCCGCGGCTGCACGGCAACTTTCATCCCGTGGGCAATACCGACAGCGAGCACGCCTTCTGCTGGATCATGCAGGAGATGGCCAAGTCGCATGCCGACGTGCCGAGCGTCGAGGAACTGACGCTCACGCTGCGCGAGCTGGCGCCGCGCGTCGCGCGCCACGGCACCTTCAACTTCATGCTCTCGAACGGGCAGGCGCTGTGGTCGCACGCCTCGACGAACCTTTGGTACATCGAGCGACGCCATCCTTTCGTGACGGCCGAGCTGTCGGACGAAGACCTCAGCATCGACTTCGCGCAGCACACCACACCGAACGACCGGGTGGCGGTGGTGGTGACGGCGCCCCTGACCACCAACGAGACCTGGACCGCCTTCGCGCCCAACGAGCTCGCGGTGTTCGTCGACGGCCAGCGCGCCGGCTGAATTCGGGCGCCGCGCACGGGCTTCGCCGAGGCGGTGCGCGCGCCGGGCCAGGCGCTAGCGGAGGTACGCCTCCAACGCATCGATGAACATCGCCGGCACGTCGAAGCCGGTCTGCTCGGTGATTTCCTGGAAGCAAGTCGGACTGGTCACGTTGATCTCAGTCAGCGAGCCGCCGATCACGTCGAGCCCGATCAGGAGCAGCCCGCGTTCGTTGAGCACCGGTCCGATCGCTTCGGCGATGCGCCGGTCCTGGTCGGTCAGCGGCTGCGCCACGCCCTTGCCGCCGGCCGCGAGGTTACCGCGCACCTCGGTGCCCTGCGGAATGCGCGCCAGGCTGTGCGGCACGGCCTGGCCGCCGATCACAAGGATGCGCTTGTCGCCCTGCGCGATCTCGGGCACGAAGCGCTGCACCATGATGGTTTCGGCGCCGTTCTTGTTGAGCGTCTCGACGATCGAGCCGAGGTTCAGCCCGTCGGCCTTGACGCGGAAGATGCCCATGCCGCCCATGCCGTCGAGCGGCTTCAGGATGATGTCCTGGTGCTCGGCATGGAAGGCGCGCACCGCGGCCGGATCGCGCGTGACCAGCGTGGGCGTCGTGTACTCGGCGAACTCCATGATCGCGAGCTTCTCGGGATGGTCGCGCAGCGCGCGCGGCCGGTTGACGACGCGCGCGCCTTCGCGCTCACCCTGTTCGAGCAGGTGAGTGGCGTAGATGTACTCGGCGTCGAAGGGCGGGTCCTTGCGCATCAGCACCACATCGAAGGCGTGCAGCGGGCGTTCGATCACGGCCTCTTCGCGGAACCATGCCTGCTCGCCGGTCAGCATGATCTCGCGCACCCTGGCGGTGACCGGCCGGCCGCGCTGCCAGTTCAGGTGCCGCGGCTCGCAGGCCGAGAGCGTGTAGCCGCGGCGCTGCGCCTCTCGCATCATCGAGAAGGTGGTGTCCTTGTAGATCTTGAACTGCTCGAGCGGGTCAGCGATGAAAAGGATGTGCATCAGGATGTCTTTCCGGCGATCGATGAGGAAGGGGCGGCTTCGGCAGAAGCGGCCCGTGCGTCTTGCTTGATCTTGCAGGCAGCTGCGATATCCTTGCCGGCGAAGGGTTTGCCGCGGCCGATCTGCTGGATGGCCGAGAGGCTCAGGTCCTCGAAGAATCGCATCGACGGCCTCGACGCCCTAGATCTCGATCTTCGAGCCGAGCTCGACCACCGCGTTGTTCGGCAGCCCGAGGAAGCCCGCCGCCCCGCTCGCGTTGTGGTGCATCTGCGCGAAGAGCTTCTCGCGCCAGGGCGCCATGCCGCTGCCGAGCGTGGGGATCACCACGTCGCGCGAGAGAAAGTAGCTGGTCGTCATGGGCTCGAGCTGGCAGCCGCGCAGCCGCGCATGCTCCAGCGCGCGCGGCAGGTCGACGTCGTTCTTGAAGCCGTAGTGCACCACCACCTGCCAGCAGTGATGCCCGAGCGGCTCCATCTCGATGCGCTTGTCCATCGGAATCCACGGCACTTCGTGGCTGCGCACGGTGACGAACAGGTTCTGCTCGTGCATCACCTTGTTGTGCTTGAGGTTGTGCAGCAGCGCATTGGGCACCACGCCCGGCTCCGCGGTCATGAACACCGCGGTGCCGTCGACGCGCGCCGGCGGATTGACGAACACCGAATCGAGGAAACCGCGCAGGTCGATGGCTTCGGCCAGCTGCATCTGGCCCATGAGGCGCCGGCCTTCCTTCCAGGTCAGCATCAGCATGAAGATGGACCCGCCGATCAGGAGCGGGAACCAGCCGCCTTCGAACAGCTTCAACAGGTTGGAGGCGAAGAACAGGAAGTCGACCACGAAGAACCAGCCGGTCGCGGCGATGCACAGCCACAACGGGTACTTCCAGGCATAGCGGATCACGAAGAAAGTCAGCACCGTGGTGATCAGCATGTCGGTGGTCACGGCGATGCCGTAGGCCGCGGCCAGGTTGCTCGACGAGCGGAACATGACCACCGCCAGCACGATCGCGACGAACAGCCCCCAGTTGACGAAGGGAATGTAGATCTGCCCCGCGGTGCGCACGCTGGTGTGCTCGATGTTCAGACGCGGCAGGTAGCCGAGCTGGATCACCTGCCGCGTGACGCTGAAGGCGCCGGTGATGAGCGCCTGCGACGCGATCACCGTGGCGGCGGTGGCGAGCAGCACCAGCGGTATCAGGGCCCATTCGGGCGCCATCATGTAGAAGGGATTCTTCACCGCCGACGGGTTCTCCAGCAGCAGCGCGCCCTGGCCGAAGTAGTTGAGCGTGAGCGCCGGCATCACGACCGAGAACCAGGCGACGCGGATCGGCCGCTTGCCGAAGTGGCCGAGGTCGGCGTAGAGCGCCTCGGCACCGGTCACGCACAGCACGGTCGCACCCAGGATGATGAAGCTGGTGCCGGGGTTGTCCCACATGAAGCGCAGCGCATAGTGCGGGCTCATGGCCTTGAGGATTTCAGGATGGGCGAGGATCTGCCACACGCCCAGCAGCGCGATCGCGAAGAACCAGACCAGCGTGATCGGGCCGAAGTAGCGGCCGATGCCCGTGGTGCCGTGCTTCTGGAGCGCGAACAGGCAGAACAGCACCACCAGCGTGATCGGGATCACGTAGTGCTTGAAGTGCGGCGACACCACCTCCAGGCCCTCGACCGCCGACAGCACCGAGATGGCCGGCGTGATGACGCCGTCGCCGTAGAAGAGCGAGGTGCCGAAGATGCCGACCATCAGCAGCACGTGGCGCAGGCGGGGCTTGTCGACCACCGCCTGCGAGGCCAGTGCCAGCATCGCGACCAGGCCGCCCTCGCCCTCGTTGTCGGCCCGCAGGACCAGCACCACGTACTTGAGCGAGACGATCACCGTCAAGGTCCAGAAGAACATCGACAGGATGCCGTAGACGTTCTCGACCGTGAAGGGAACGTGGCCGTGGCCGAACACCTCCTTGACCGCATACAGAACGCTGGTGCCGATGTCGCCATAGACGACACCGATGGCCGCAAGGATCAGCGCGGTAGAGGAAGATTTGGTGGGGGACACGGAGTCGATGAAAAAGGGTGTCCGGCGTGACGCTGCACGCCCGGGCGCCTGGGCAGCTGGGTGCAGCCGCCGCGTCGCCTTCCGCCCTCTTGTTTGCGTTGCTGTGGGGTCGCTATTTTGCCGCCGCCGGAAGGCCCCGCAACCCGTACTACGAAATCATTCGTAGATTTCGGCGTCCGGATCGGTCGCCTCGAGCTCGTAGCTGGCCGCCACCATGGCCAGCCGTCCGATCACGCCGTACATGTAGAAGCGATTCGGGGCGCTCGCGCCGGGCTTGGCGCCCGGTTGCGGTAAGTGCGCACTCTCCGAAAATGCCAAGGGCACGAAGCTCGCACCCGGCAGGTTGAGGTTCTCGTCGGGGCTGCGCTCGGCATGCACCCGGTAGAAGCCGCCGACCACGTAGCGGTCCATCATGTAGACCACCGGCTCGGCGACGCCGTTGTGCACGCGCTCGTTGGTCAGCACGCCTTCCTGCACGATCACATCGCCCGGCTCCTGGGCTTCGCTGGCGGTGCCGGTCTTGTTGTTGCGCGGCCTGCGGCCGAAGGCCTCGAGATCCTTGACGTCGCGCACCGTCATGACACCCATGCCATGGGCGCCGTTGTCGGCCTTGACGACCACGAAGGGCTTCTCGTTGATGCCGTATTCCTTGTACTTGCGCCGGATCTTGGTGAGCAGCGCGTCCACGTGGCTGGTCAGCACGTCCATCCCCTGGCCCTCGGCGACATCGACGCCGCCGGCGCGCGCGTACATCGGGTTGATCAGCCAGGGGTCGATGCCCAACAGCTTGCCGAAGCGCTTGGAAACTTCCTCGTAGCTGTGGAAGTGGTTGCTCTTGCGGCGTACCGACCAGCCGGCATGCAGCGGCGGCAGCAGGTACTGCTCGTGCAGGTCTTCCAGGATGCCGGGCGTGCCGGCCGCGAGGTCGTTGTTGAGCAGGATGGTGCAGGGGTCGAAATGCTTGAGCCCCAGGCGCCGCTTGCCGCGCACCACGGGCTCCAGGCACACGGTCTCGCCGTTCGGCAACTCGATCTTCTTGGGCGACTTGATCGCCGGATCGATCGAGCCCACGCGCACATTGAGCCCCGCCATATGAAAAATCCGCACCAGCCGGGCCACGTTGGCCAGGTAGAAGGTGCTGCGCGCATTGTTTTCCGGGATCACCAGCAGGTTGCGCGCTTCGGGGCAGATCTTCTCGATCGCGGCCTGCGCGGCCTGCACCGCCAGCGGCAGCATGTCATCGGTCAGGTTGTTCCAGCCGCCAGGGTAGAGGGTGGTGTCCACTGGCGCCAGCTTGAAGCCGGCATTGCGGATATCGACCGAGCTGTAGAAGGGCGGCGTGTGCTCCATCCATTCGAGCCGGAACCAGCGCTCGATGGCCGGCGTGGAGTCGAGAACGCGTTGTTCGAGTTCGTTGATGGGGCCGGTCAGGGCGGTGACGAGATGGGGAACCATGCGACGGCCTTGTTATGCGTGTTCTGCGACGAAAGGTGGAGTGGAATTGTAGGATTTGGGGGCGCTGGGGCGGATGACAAGCGCTGCCCCGATCCGCGCCACCTTCAGCTCCGCACTTCGCCCTGGCCCAGCACCACGTACTTGAGCGAGGTGAGCCCCTCGATGCCGACCGGCCCGCGCGCATGGAACTTGTCGGTGCTGATGCCGATCTCGGCCCCGAGCCCGAACTCGAAGCCGTCGGCAAAGCGCGTGCTCGCGTTCACCATCACGCTGGCCGAGTCGACCTCGCGCAGGAAGCGCTGGGCGTGCATGTGGTCGCGCGTGACGATGGCGTCGGTGTGGTGGCTCGAATAGCGGTTGATGTGCGCGATGGCTTCGTCCACGCCCGCGACCACCTTGATGCTGATGACGGCGGCCAGGTACTCCTCAGACCAGTCGGACTCGACCGCGTCCACCACTCGGGCGCCCGGCGGGAGCGCACCGTCGGCGCGCAGGATGCGCGCCGCTGCGGGGTCGCAGCGCATCTCCACCCCCTTGGCCGCGAAGATCGCGCCGATCTCCGGCAGGAAGCTCTCGGCCATCGAGGCCGCCACCAGCAGGCCCTCGGCCGCATTGCAGGGGCTGTACTTCTGCGTCTTGGCGTTGTCGACGATCTTGACCGCCATGTCGAGCTCGGCCGTGTCGTCCACGAAGACGTGGCAGTTGCCGTCCAGGTGCTTGATGACCGGCACCTTGGCCTCGCGGCTGATGCGCTCGATCAGGCCCTTGCCGCCTCGCGGGATGACCACGTCGACGAACTCGGGCATCGCGATCAGCTGCCCCACCGCCTCGCGGTCGGTGGTCTGCACCAGCTGCACCGCCTCGACCGGCAGGCCCGCCTCGGCCAGCGCCTCCGACACCAGCAGCGCGAGCGCCTTGTTCGACTCGATCGCCTCCGAGCCGCCGCGCAGGATCGCCGCGTTGCCGCTCTTGATCGCGAGGCTCGCGGCCTCGATGGTCACGTTGGGCCGGCTCTCGTAGATCATGCCGAAGACGCCGATCGGCACCCGCATCTGGCCGACGCGGATGCCGCTGGGCTGCTGCTTCATGCCGATGACTTCGCCGATCACGTCGGGCATCGCGGCGAGCTGTTCGCAGCCCAGCGCCACGGTCTCGATGACCTTCGGCGTGAGCTTGAGCCGGTCGACCATCGGGGCCGAGAGGCCGGCCGCGACAGCGCGCTCGATGTCGCGCGCATTGGCCGGGGCCAGGCCCTCCGCCCTCTCGCGCAGGCGCCGTGCCAGCGCCTTGAGCGCCTTGTTCTTGGTGGCCGCGGAGGCCTTGGCCATCAGGGCGGCGGCCGCCTTGGCCTGCAGCCCCAGGGTCTGCATGTGTTCGTTGACGTTGAACGCGTTCATCCGCCCATTTTCCCACGCGGGCTGCGGGCAGGGCGGCAATGCGTGGAAACGCGGGGTTCGCGAAAGAGGAACGATCGCGCGCTCAGCCCCGGGCCGGCGCCGCGCAGGCACGGCACAGCATCAGCGCCAGCCGCTGCAGCGCCTGCCAGCCGCCGGCCGGCCAGTCGGGCTGCTTCAGGCCCTTGACGATGCCGTCCACGATGTGCGCGGCGTGCAGCATGCGGGCCAGCGCACGATCGTCCAGCCGCGGCAGCACGCGCTCGAAGGCGCGCTCGCGCGGGCCCCAGATGCGGTTCTCGCGCAGCGCCATGGGCAGCGGCCGGCCGGCGGCCATCGCGTCCTTGACGCGCTTCAGCGCCCGGATGTCCTCGGCCAGCGTGTAGTGCACCAGCACCTCGGCCTCGCCTTCGGCCTGCAGGCCGTCGAGCATGCGCGCGACGCGCTGCGGATTGCCGCCGAGCACGGCTTCGGAGAGCTTGAACACGTCGTAGCGCGCGACGTTGTTGACCGCGCCTTCGACCTGCTCCCACGACAGCTCGCCCTCGGGATGCAGCAGCGCGAGCTTCTGGATTTCCTGGTGCGCGGCGAGCAGGTTGCCTTCCACGCGGTCGGCGAAGAACTGCAGCGTGCGCTGGCCTTCCTCGCCGCCTCTCACGCGCTGGCCCTGCTGCGCGAGCCGCTGCGCGATCCACTGCGGCAGCGCGGCGCGCTCAATGCTCTCGATCTGCAGGCTGATGCCGTTGTTCTCCAGCGCCGAGAACCAGGCGCCGGTGCGCGTGGCCTTGTCCAGGCGCGGCAGCATCACCAGCGTGAGGGTGCTGTCGTTGCCCTGCGCGGCCTCGGCGATCTGCTGCAGCGCGACGCTGCCGTCCTTGCCCGGCTTGCCCGAGGGGATGCGGATTTCGACGATCTGCCGGTCGGCGAACAGGCTCAGCGACCCGCCCGCGGCGAGCACCGCGCTCCAGTCGAAATGCGCGCCGGCCACGGTGTACGAGCTGCGCTCGGTGTAGCCCTGCGTTCGTGCCGCTGCGCGGATCGCGTCAGCCGCCTCCTGCGCGAGCAGCGGCTCGTCGCCGTGGATGGTGTAGAGCGGCTTGATGCCCTTCTGCAGATGGGCTTCCAGCTGCGCGGGGCCGAGCTGCATCAGAGGCTCTTCACCGCGCCCAGCCGCCGCATCGTCTGCTGGGCGATGTCGCTCTGCATGTCGCGGAACAGCAGCTCCGCTTCGCTTTCCTTCGCCAGCGCCGCGGTTTCGTTGTAGGTGATGTCGCGCTGCTGCTGGATCTCGGTCGGTGGCAGCAGTTCCTTGCCGCCCGGCGTGCGCAGCCTGAAGCGCATCGTCAGGCGCAGCTGGAGCTCGCGCACCTGGCCGGCCGAATTGGTGGAGAGCACGATGCGCTCGCGGTTTTCGGCAAGGATGTCGAGCACCGCTTCGGCCGTGTCGAGCTTGTCGGCCGGAATCAGCTCGACGGTGCCGGCGGCGCGGATCTGGCGCCGAAGATCGTTCACGAAAGCCGAGCTGCCCGGCACCGCCAGCGTCTTGAACGCGAAGATCGGCGCACGGCGCAGCTCGAAGCCGCAGCCCCCGACCCCAAGCGAGGCCGCCGCGGCAAGGGCGAGAAAGCCGCGACGCGGCAGGAGGCGCTGAGACCGGGTGCGTGTATTCATGCTTTCCTTCATACCACCACGTTGACCAGCCGCCCGGGCACCACGACCACGCGCTTGGGCACGGCGCCCTCGGCATGCTTGGCCAGCACCTCGCTCGCGAGCGCGATCTTCTCGATCTCCTGCTTCGAGGCATTGGCCGGCACGCGCAGCGAGCCGCGCAGCTTGCCGTTGACTTGCAGCATGAGCTCGATCTCGTCCTGCTCCAGCGCGACCACGTCGACCACCGGCCAGGGCGCGTCGAGCAGCGGGCCGTGCAGTTTGTCGTAGCCCAGCTGATGCCACAGTGCGTGCGTGATGTGCGGCGTGGCCGGGTAGAGGCAGCGCATCAGGATGCCGAAGCCTTCGCGCACGGCCGCGCGGTCGCCCGTGCTGCCGTCGGACTTGAAGCCCTCCAGCGCATTCAGGAGCTTCATCGCGCCCGACACCACGGTGTTGTATTGCATGCGCTGGTAGTCGTAGTCGATCTGGCGCAGCACGGTATGGACCTCGCGGCGCAGCGCCTTGGCCTCCTTGCCGAAGGCCGAGCGCGGGTCGATCGCGTCGATCTCGATCTCCGCGCTCTCCGCGGCGCTGACGGTCGCCGCTTCGAGCGCTACCCCGAAGTTCCAGACCCGGCGCAGGAAACGGTAGCTGCCTTCCACAGCCGCATCGTTCCACTCCAGCGTGGCCTCGGGCGGCGCGGTGAACATGGTGTAGAGGCGCGCGGTGTCGGCGCCGTACTTCTCGATCAGGTCCTGCGGGTCGACGCCGTTGCGCTCGCTCTTGCCCATCTTGCCGACGCCGCCGTATTCGAGCTTCATACCGTCGGCCAGGGTGCCGCCGGTGATGCGCCCCTGCGCATCGAGCACGGGCGTCACCTCGGAAGGCGGGAAGTACTCCTTGGCCCCCTTCTCGGTGCGCCGGTAGAAGATGTGGTTGAGCACCATGCCCTGCGTGAGCAGCTTGCTGAAGGGCTCGTCGATCTTCACCAGACCGAGGTCGCGCATCACCTTGGTCCAGAAGCGCGCGTAGAGCAGGTGCAGGATCGCGTGCTCGATGCCGCCGATGTACTGGTCCATCGGCATCCAGTAGTCGGCGCCTTCGGCCACCATGGCCTGGTCGTTCTTCGGGTCGCAGTAGCGCATGAAGTACCAGGCGCTGTCGACGAAGGTGTCCATCGTGTCGGTCTCGCGCCGCGCCGGCTTGCCGCAGACCGGGCAGGCCACGCCGGCATGGAAGCCTTCATGCTTGGCCAGCGGGTTGCCGGAGCCGTCGGGCACGCAGTCGGTGGGCAGCACGACCGGCAGGTCCTTCTCGGGCACCGGCACCGCGCCGTGTTCCTCGCAATGGATGATCGGGATCGGCGTGCCCCAGTAGCGCTGGCGGCTCACGCCCCAGTCGCGCAGGCGCCAGGTGGTCTGCATCTCGCCCAGGCCCTTCTGGACCAGCGCGTGCGCCACCGCCTTGACCGCCTCGGCGTAGGACATGCCGCTGAAGTTGTCGGAGTTGATGGTCACGCCGCGCTGCTTGTCGGCATACCAGTCCTGCCAGCGGTGGTAGTCGAAGTGCGGTTCGTCGTCGACCAATACGACCTGGATGATCTCGATGCCGTACTTGTTGGCGAAGGCGAAGTCGCGCTCGTCGTGCGCGGGCACGCCCATCACGGCGCCGTCGCCGTAGCCGATCAGCACATAGTTGCCGACCCAGACCGGAATCGGCTCGTCGGTGATCGGGTGCCGCACGTGGAGGCCGGTGGGCACGCCCTTCTTTTCCTGCGTCGCGAGCTCGGCCTCGGTGGTGCCCCCGCTCTTGCATTCCTCGATGAAGGCGGCGACTTTCGGGTCTTTCTTCGCGGCATGCACGGCCAGCGGATGTTCGGGCGCCACGGCGCAGAAGGTCACGCCCATGATGGTGTCGGCACGCGTCGTGAAGACGTACATGAGGCCGCCCTGGATCAGCTTGCCGTGATCGTCCTTGATGTCGTGCAGGAAGGCGAAGCGCACGCCCTCGCTCTTGCCGATCCAGTTCTCCTGCATCAGCTTCACGCGCTCGGGCCAGCCCGGCAGCTTGTGCTGGGTGTGCTCGAGCAACTCTTCGGCGTAGTCGCTGATCTTGAGGTAGTAGCCCGGGATCTCGCGCCGCTCCACCGTGGCGCCGGTGCGCCAGCCCTTGCCGTCGATCACCTGCTCGTTGGCCAGCACGGTCTGGTCGACCGGATCCCAGTTGACCAGCTGGGTCTTGCGGTAAGCGATGCCTTTTTCGAGCATCTTCAGGAACAGCCACTGGTTCCACTTGTAATAGCTGGGGTCGCAGGTGGCGATCTCGCGGCTCCAGTCGATCGCCAGCCCCATGGCCTGGAGCTGGCTCTTCATGTAGCCGATGTTCTCGTAGGTCCATTGGGCCGGCGGCACGCCGTTCTTGAGCGCCGCGTTCTCGGCCGGCAGGCCGAAGGCGTCCCAGCCCATCGGCATCAGCACGTTGTAGCCGCTCATGCGCAGGTAGCGCGTGAGCATGTCGTTGATCGTGTAGTTGCGCACGTGGCCCATGTGCAGCTTGCCGCTGGGATACGGCAGCATCGAGCAGGCGTAGTACTTCTTCTTGCGCGCGTCCTCGGTCACGCGGTAGGCATCGGCCGCCGTCCAGGCGGCCTGGGCAGCGGACTCGACGTCGCTGGGTTTGTAGCTGGGGTTCATTGGGCTTGGGGCAACAGCCCGGCATCAGGCGGCCGGGGAATGCGGATTATCGCGGGTGAGGAAGCTCAAGGCTTCCTGGTGGCCGGCGCTTCGGTCACGAAGCCGATGCGGCTCAGCCCCGCCTTGTTCGCGATGCCCATCAACTCGACCACCTTGCCGTAGGGCACGGTCTGGTCGGCGCGCAGCTGGACCTCGGTGTCGCGGTTGGCGGCGGCGGCCTTCTCGAGGCCGGCCGCGAGCTCCTCGACACTCACGGCCTGGTCGTTGAGGAAGACCTTGCCCTCCGCATCCACCGCGAGACTCACGAACTTGGGCGTGTCGGCGGGCTGGCCGGCGTCGGTGCGCGGCAGGTCGAGCTTGATCGAGCTGGCCATCAACGGGGCGGTGATGATGAAGATCACCAGCAGCACCAGCATCACGTCCACCAGCGGCGTGACGTTGATGTCCGACAGCGGCCGCTGCCCGCCGGCGCCGATCGCCCGCCCGCCGGTGGCGGTGCTGCCGAGCGAGGTGCGACCGAAGGCCATGGGTTCTGTGCCCTTCTCAGACCGGCATCGGCCGCGCGGGCGGCAGCGGCGCTTCGCGCTGCGGCTCGTCGCCGAGCGCGCCGAGCAGGTCGTGGGCGAAGCCTTCCAGCTCGGCCTCGATTCGGCTGACCACGCGGCCGAACACGTTATAGGCGAGCACGGCCGGAATCGCGACCGCGAGGCCGAAGGCGGTCATGATCAGCGCCTCGCCAACCGGGCCGGCCACCTTGTCGATGGTGAATCCGCCGGTTTCCCCGGCAATGCCCACGAGCGCGCCGTAGATGCCCCAGACCGTGCCGAGCAGCCCGACGAAGGGTGCCGTGGCGCCGACCGTGGCGAGCAGGATCTGCCCGGCCTGCAGGCGCCGCAGCGCGGCATGCAAGGCGTCGCGCAGGGCGCGCGTGAGGCGCTGGGCGCGGTCGACCGCGCCGCCGAGCGTGGCGGCATCGGACTTGGCGGCCAGGCTCCTGACCGCGCTCACGGCCGGCCAGACCAGGGCCGCGCGGTCGAAGGCCCTGAGCTTCTGCTCGGCGTCGCCGAGCGACGGCGACTGCCAGAAGGCCGCGATGCTGCGCACCACGTCGCGCGTGCCGCCGCGCAGCAGCCAGGCCTTCCAGAGGATCACGACCCAGCTGGAGACCGACATCAGGAGCAGCAGCACGGCCACGGAACGGCTGACGCCGTCGCCGTGGGTGAGCAGCTCCAGAACACTCATGCGCTTTGGCGCAGGCCGAGCACGTCGAACATGTCGAACAGGCCGCTCTGCTGCCCGGCCAGGAAGCGCACCGCACGCAGGCTGCCCTGCGCATAGGTCGCGCGGCTGGCCGATTTGTGCGTGATCTCGATGCGCTCGCCGGTGCCGGCGAACAGCACCGTGTGGTCGCCCACGATGTCGCCGCCGCGGATGGTCGCGAAGCCGATGGTGGACGGGTCGCGCTCGCCGGTGACGCCCTCGCGCGCATAGACAGCGCATTCCTTGAGGTCGCGGCCCAGCGCATCGGCGATCACCTCACCCATCTTGAGCGCGGTGCCCGAAGGTGCGTCGACCTTGTGGCGATGGTGCGCCTCGATGATCTCGATGTCGTAGCCGGTAGCGAGCGCCTTGGCCGCCATTTCGAGCAGTTTGAACGTGACGTTGACGCCGACGCTCATGTTGGGCGCCATCACGATCGCGATTTCTTTCGCCGCCGCGGCGATCTCGGCCTTCTGCGCGTCGCTGAAGCCGGTGGTGCCGATCACGGCCTGCACGCCGAGCTCGCGGCACACGGCCAGATGCGCCAGCGTGCCTTCGGGCCGCGTGAAGTCGATCAGCACCTGGGCGTCCTGGAGGCCGGTGCGCAGGTCGGCCACGATCGGGACGCCGCTCGTGAAGCCGAGAAAGGCAGCCGCATCGCTGCCGATCGCGGGACTGCCGGCGACATCGAGCGCGCCGGCGAGGCGGCAGTCCTGCGCCTCGCGCACGGCCTCGATCAGCATGTGCCCCATGCGCCCGGAAGCGCCGGCGATCGCGATGCGCCGCAGCGGGGGAATGGAGGGAGAGGAAGAATCAGTCACGCGTTTCAGCCTTGAAGCCTGGAAGAAAGCCGGCCGGCGCGGCCGGCGCGCGCTAGCGCGTCGCTTCGAGCGGGGGATAGCTCGGCGGCAGCGGAGGCAGGGAGGCGGAGGACTCGCCGTCCGCCTTCTTGTCCTTGGCCGGATCGAATTTCTTGAGCTGGTCTTCCGAGGCTTCCAGGGCCGGCACCTTGCCGCTGCGCTTGCGGGTGTCGAGCGCGGCGACGAATTCTTCCTCGCTCGGCATCGGGTCGCCTTCGAAGCGTTCGAGCACTTCGCCATTGAAGAACACCGTCAGGCGGCGCTGCTGGGGCTCGACGCCCTGGCGCCGGATCGTGAACACGTAATCCCAGCGATTGGAATGGAAGACGTCGTTCAGCAGGGAGGTGCCGAGGACTTCGCGCACCTGCTGGCGCGACATGCCGGGCTTGAGCAGCTCGACCTGCTCCTTCGACACGAAATTGCCCTGGACCACGTCGACCTTGTAGGGCGTGATGGCATGCAGCGCATCGCGCGAGCGTTCGGTGACGCTGCTGCAGGCGCCGAGGCAGAGGCTCCCAGCGACTGCGCCGACGAGCAGCCAGAGGCGGCGTTGTGGAATGTCAGGCATGGGCAAAAGGGCAAAGAGGGGTAGCGATATGATCGGGCCATTGTAGCGGCTGCCCCTCGGCGTGCCCCTCTCGCGCAGCCGGCGCAGGAACCATCATGGGCAACATCGACGAACTGAAGAACACCGGCCTCAAGGCCACCCTGCCGCGTCTCAAGATTCTCGAAATCTTCCAGAACGGCGGCCAGCGCCACATGACGGCGGAAGACGTGTTTCGGGTGCTGCTCAACGAGCACTCCGACATCGGCCTGGCCACGGTCTACCGCGTGCTGACGCAGTTCGAGCAGGCCGGCATTCTCGAGCGCAGCCATTTCGAGAGCGGCAAGGCGGTCTACGAACTCAACGAAGGCAAGCACCACGACCACCTGGTGTGCACCTCCTGCGGCAAGGTCGAGGAGTTCTACGACCCCGAGATCGAGCGCCGCCAGCAGATGATCGCGACCGACAAGAAGTGGATTCTGCAGGACCACGCGATGTCGCTCTACGGCCTGTGCGGCGACTGCGCCAGCAAGCGCTGAACTGAAAGACGGCGGCCGCCGCCGGGCCGCCCCAAGGCGGGCCGCGCCTCCCCCTCGGGGGGTGGAGTTACACGCAGCGAAGCGAAGTGAAAAGCCGGGGGGCTAATCGTCCTCGCGCGCGCCTTCCATGGCCTTGTGGTGGCGGGCGACGAAATCGGCGTAGGTATCGATGCCGCGCAGCTGCAGGATCGAATTGCGCACCGCCGCTTCCACCAGCACCGCGATGTTGCGCCCGGCCACCACCTGGATGATCACCTTGCGCACCGGAATGCCCAGCACGTCCTGGGTCAGCGGCGCCGAAGGCATGCGTTCGTAGTCGCGCTCGAAGCTGTCGCGCCGTACCAGGTGCACGATCAGCTTGAGGCGCATCTTCCGGCGCACCGCCGTCTCGCCGAAGATCGCGCGGATGTCCAGCAGGCCGATGCCGCGCACCTCGAGCAGGTTCTGCAGCAGCTCGGGGCAGCGCCCTTCCAGCGTGGTCTGGTTGATGCGGTAGAGGTCGACCGCGTCGTCGGCCACCAGGCCGTTGCCGCGCGAGATCAGCTCCAGGCCGAGCTCGCTCTTTCCGAGTCCCGACTCGCCGGTGATCATCACCCCCAGGCCCAGGATGTCCATGAACACGCCGTGCATCGAGGTGCGCTCGGCGAAGTGCTTGGAGAGGTAGGCGCGCAGCAGGTCGATCACGAAGGCCGAGGATTCCCGCGTTGCGAACAGGGGCAGTTGCGCCCGCTCGCAGATCGACAGCAGTTCGTCGGGCGCCGGCTGGCCGTCGGCCAGCACCAGCATGGGCGGCTCCAGCGTGACGATGCGGGCGATCCGCCGCACGCAATCGTCGGGCGTGCCGCGCGTCAGGTAGGCGACTTCGCGCGCACCGAGAATCTGCACGCGGTAAGGATGGATGTAGTTGAGGTAGCCCACCAGGTCGGCGGCCGACTGGGCGCGGCTGATGACGCCGGGATCGAACTGGCGCTCCGAGGCGCCCAGCCCCGCCAGCCACTCCCACCGGAGCGAGCCGCGGAACTCCTCGAACATCGCGTCGGCACTGATGACGGTCGGCTTCATGCGCCAGACTGTCTCATGCGGATGCGCTTCAGGCCACCTGGGCGGACTGCCATCCTGCGATCAGGGCGTGGAGCGCGGCGGCGTCGGAGCTCGACTTGATCTGCTCGCGCAGGCCGGCATCGCTGAGCAGCTCCGCGATCTCCGAAAGTATTTCAAGGTGTTTCTGGGTGGCCGCTTCGGGCACCAACAGGAAGATCAGCAGCACCACCGGCTGCTCGTCCGGCGCGTCGAAACCGATCGGATTCGCGAGCTGGAACACCGCGGCCATCGGCGACTTGAGGCCCTTGATGCGCCCGTGAGGGATGGCCACGCCGTGGCCGAGGCCGGTGGAACCCAGGCGCTCGCGGGCGAACAGGCTGTCGGTGATGAGGGCACGGCCCAGGCCGTGCAGGTTTTCAAACAGCAAGCCCGCTTCTTCAAAAGCACGTTTCTTGCTGGTGGCGTCAACGCTCACGAGGACTTGAGCGGGCGGCAGGATGGACGCGAGTCGGTTCATGTTGGGGCGGGGCGGGGGCGATTATGCACCTGCTCCGCAAAAAGCACAGGGCCGCCCTGAGGCGGCCCGCAAGAGTATTTGCCCGGAGAGGTACTACATCACGCGCTTCGGCGCCTCGTGATGGTGGTCCTGCAGGCGGTCTTTGTGACGGACCACCTGCCGATCGAGCTTGTCCACCAGTTCGTCGACCGCGGCGTAGAGATCAGCGTGGCTCGATTCCGCGAACATGTCATTGCCCTTGACGTGAATATTGCATTCGGCGCGTTGCCGACGTTCCTTTTCCTTTTGCTTTTCCACCGTGAGGATCACCTTCACATCGACCACCTGGTCGAAATGGCGGGTGATTCGGTCCAGCTTGCTCGTAACGTAGCTGCGCAAGGCGGGGGTGACGTCGAGGTGATGACCGCTGATCGTCAAATTCATGAATGACCTCCTGGATTGACGGTTGGGGAAAAAGACCCCGCTTCAGGGTGAAGCGTGGCCGGCGAAATGGGGAAAGGTGGGGGAAGGAGAGAAGAAGGAAGGGGGAGGGAGAGGAACGGGGGAAGGTCGGTTCACTATGCCCATGCTGTCATCGAATTGCAATCCCTTCCATGGCAAACCCCGGCATCGCCCGCCCACGCTCACGGCGCGCTATCGATTTGATAGTGCTAAAGACCTCGCGCGGCGCTCAGCGCCACGCGGCGCGCATGCGGCTCAGCAGATCGATCGTGGCCGCCGGCGGCGGTACATGGGGTGCGCGTTCGGGCGGCGGCGGCCAGGTCTGCTGTTCAAAGCGCTCGGCATCGGCGGCCGAAATGAAGCGCGTGCGGCCGGCGTACAGATGCCGGTCGCCGCGCGCAGCCTGCTGCGTGACGTAGAAGCGCTGAGGCACCAGCAGGTGCAGGTGGTCGCGCGCGCGGGTCATCGCCACGTAGAGCAGGCGCCGCTCCTCCTCCAGTTCCTGCGCGCCCTGCGCCACGTCGGCCGGGATGCAGCCGTCGACCACGTTGAGCACGTGCACCGAGCGCCACTCCTGCCCCTTGGCGGAGTGGATGGTCGAGAGGATCAGGTAGTCCTCGTCGAGCAGCGGCGGACCCGGGCGGTCGCTCGTCGCTTCGGGCGGATCGAGCGTGAGTTCGGTCAGGAAGCGCTCCCGCGAGGCATAGCCCGAGGCCAGGCGCGCGAGCTGCTCGACGTCGCCGCGCCTGAGGCCGGCATCGTCGTGAAGCCGCTCGAGGTGGGGCAGATACCACTGCAACGCGAGCTCCATGTCGGCCGGCCAGGCGAGCGTGGGCGCGCGCAATTCGGCATAGATGGCCGCGAAGCGCGCCCACTCTTCCTTCGCGGCGGCAGGCGGCACGAAGGCCTGCACGACGGCACCGGGGTCTGAAGCCTCGGCCATCGCGTCGAGCAGCCGCGTGGAGCTGACCGGCCCGATGCCCGGAATCAGCTGCGTGACGCGAAAGCCCGCCATGCGCCCGCGCGGATTCTGGGCGAAGCGCAGCACCGCCAGCAGGTCCTTCACATGCGCGGCTTCGAGAAACTTGAGGCCGCCGTACTTGACGAAGGGGATGTTGCGCCGCGCCAGCTCGAGCTCGAGCGCGGCGCTGTGGCTCGAGCTGCGGAACAGCACGGCCTGCGATTTCAGCGCCAGACCGCCTTCGCGGTGCGCGAGCACGCGCTCGGCCACGAAGCGGGCCTGTTGTGCTTCGTCGGGCACCAGCACCAGCTGCGGCCGTCCGGCCGAGGGCTTGTCGGTCCAGAGGGTCTTGGCGTGGCGCTCCGGAGCGGCGGCAATCACCGCGTTGGAAACGTCGAGGATGGGCTGGGTCGAGCGGTAGTTGCGCTCCAGCGTGACCACCCGCGCGGGCTGCGTGAACTGCTGCGGAAAGTCGAGGATGTTGCGCACCGTCGCGCCGCGGAACGAGTAGATCGACTGCGCGTCGTCGCCGACCACGGTGAGGCCGCGGCCGTCGGGCTTGAGCGCGCGCAGGATGGCGGCTTGCAGCAGATTGGTGTCCTGGTACTCGTCGACCAGCACGTGGTCGAAGCGCGCGCCGATCTGCGCCGCCAGCGCGGGCTCCGCCACCATCTCGGCCCAGTACAGCAGCAGGTCGTCGTAGTCGAGCACCTGCTGCGCCTGCTTGGCTTCGACGTAAGCGCCGAAGAGGCGCTTGAGCTCGGCCTCCCATTCGGCGCACCACGGAAACGCATGCGCGAGCACCTCGGCCAGCGGCGCGCAACTGTTGACGGCGCGCGAGTAAATCGAGAGGCAGGTTCCCTTGCGCGGAAAGCGCCGCTCCATGGACGCGAGGCCGATGTCGTTGCGCACCAGGCCCATCAGGTCTTCGGCATCGCCGCGGTCGTGAATGGTGAAGTTCTCGTGCAGGCCGATCTGCGCCGCGTGTTCGCGCAACAGGCGCGCGCCGATGCCATGGAAGGTGCCGGCCCAGGGCAAGGCCGGCGGCGCATCGGATTTCAGGCCGAGCACGCGCGCCAGCACCTGCCCGGCACGGCGCTCCATCTCCTGCGCCGCGCGGCGCGAAAAGGTCAGCAAGAGGATGCGCTGCGGATCGGCGCCGCGCGCGATCAGATGGGCCACGCGATGCGCGAGCGTGCTGGTCTTGCCCGAGCCCGCGCCGGCAATCACGAGCAGCGGCCGCTGGTCTTCCGGAGCCTCGCCGAGGGCCGTGCCGACACCGTGCTCCACCGCCGCACGCTGCTCGTCGTTGAGCTTGGAGAGCGCGGCCGCGAGGCGCTCGGCCTGGCTCGTGGGTGCGGGTGTCGCGAGGCTTTGCATCGCCGCGACTTTACTGGATGTCCATCCAGATGCCGACAGAAAAGCGCCGGAGGCCGATGACATAATCGCGCCTCGCTGCAACCGGAGACTTCGCATGGAAACCGTTCCGCCTCGGCAGCTTTCAACTCCCCTGTGATGCGTTGTTGGCCAGGGACTTGAAAGCGCCCCGAACCCTCGCCAACCGCCACAAAAATTCACCGGGAGTGAGCCATGCTCAATATCTTCACGCTCGCCAACGGCCGCCTTGTCCAGGAAGAAATCGAGGCCCTCGAAGAGCTCTCTCAGTTCCAGCCGATCTGGGTCGATCTCGAATCGCCCACACTCGAAGAAAAGCGCTGGATCAAGCAGTACTACGGCCTGTCCATCCCCGAGGATGCGATGGACGAGGACATCGAGGAGTCGGCGCGCTTCTACGAAGAAGACAACGGCGAGCTGCACGTGCGCAGCGACTTCCTGATCGATGACGCCGAGAACCCGCGCTCCGTGCGCGTCGCCTTCATCCTCAACCAGCACAACACCGAACTGCGCAGCCGCGGCGTGCTGTTCTCGATTCACGATGAAGACGTGCCGGTGTTCCGCCTGCTGCGCATGCGCGCGCGCCGCGCACCCGGCCTGATCGAGGATGCCAAGGAAGTGCTCTTGAAGCTCTTCGATGCCGACGCCGAGTACTCGGCCGACTCGCTCGAGAACATCTACGACGAGCTGGAAGTCGCGGGCAAGAAAGTGCTGGAAGGCAACGTCAGCGACGAACTGGCCGGCGAGGTGCTGGCCGCGATCGCGCGGCAGGAAGACCTGAACGGCCGCATCCGCCGCAACGTGATGGACACGCGCCGCGCGGTGAGCTTCATGATGCGCAGCCGCATGCTGAACGCCGAGCAGTTCGAGGAGGCGCGCCAGATCCTGCGCGACATCGAGTCGCTCGACAACCACACCGCCTTCCTGTTCGACAAGATCAACTTCCTGATGGATGCGACCGTCGGTTTCATCAACATCAACCAGAACAAGACCATCAAGATCTTCTCGGTGGCGAGCGTCGCGCTGCTGCCGCCGACCTTGATCGCGAGCGTGTATGGCATGAACTTCAAGCTCATGCCGGAGCTGGAATGGGGCTACGGCTACGCGTACGCGATCGTGCTGATGGTCGCCAGCGCCCTGGTGCCGATGTGGTACTTCCGCCGCCGCGGCTGGCTCAAGTAGCCGATCGGCCGGACAGCGTGGCGAGCCAGGCGTCGATCACCGCGAGGCTGTAGCGGCTCGCGACGGCGGCGACGAAGCGCAGGAAGTCGGCATGCGCCGCGTCGTCGGCGCGGTCCGAGATCGTGCGCACCGCGGCGAATGGCACGCGGTAATCGTGGCACACCTGCGCCACCGCGGCGCCTTCCATCTCGACCGCCAGCGCGTCGGGCAACTCGCGCCGGAGCGCATCGCTTTCGGCGGCGGTCGAGACGAAGCGGTCGCCGCTCACCAGCAGGCCGCGATGCAGCCGGGGCGCCTGCAGGCCGAAGTCGTCGACCACCGTCTGCCCGAGCAGCGCGACCGGATCGCGCAGCAGGCCGGCGGCCACGGCGGCCAGCGCATCGCTGATCGCGGTGTCGGCCGCGAAGCGCGCATGCCCGGTCAACGGCACCTCGTATTTGGGAAAGATCGGCGAGGCGTCCAGATCGTGCTGCAGCAGCTTGGTCGCCACCACCACGTCGCCCACCCGCACGCCGGGCCCGAGCCCACCTGCAACGCCGGTGAAGACGATGGCGCGCACGCCGAAACGCTCGAGCAGCACAGTGGCCGTGGTGGCCGCCGCGACCTTGCCGATTCGCGACAGCACCGCCACGACGGCTTGCCCATGCAGATGGCCGACCCAGAAATCCCGCCCGGCGACGCGCACGCGCTGCTCGTCGGGCATCGCGGCGAGCAGCGCGCCCAGCTCTTCCTGCATGGCGGCAACGATCGCGACCGGCCCCGCCATGGAAGTGCCCGCTACTTCTTGTCGCGCAGCTCGCGCCGCAGGATCTTGCCGACCGGCGTCTTCGGCAGCTCGGTGCGGAACTCCACCACCCTGGGCTGCTTGTAGCCGGTGAGATTGGCGCGGCAGAAGTCGCGCACCTGGGCCTCGGTGAGATCCGGGTTCTTCTTGACGATCACGAGCTTGACGGCCTCGCCGGTCTTCTCATCGCCGATGCCCACGGCCGCGCATTCGAGCACGCCCGGAATCTGCGCGACCACTTCTTCGACCTCGTTCGGATACACGTTGAAGCCCGAGACCAGGATCATGTCCTTCTTGCGGTCGACGATCTTGAAGAAGCCGCGCTCGTCGACCACGCCGATGTCGCCGGACTTGAAGTAGCCGTCGGCCGTCATGACCTTGGCCGTCTCGTCGGGACGCTGCCAGTAGCCGGCCATCACCTGCGGGCCCTTGATGGCGATCTCGCCCGGCTGGCCCATCGGCACCTCATGGCCGTCGTCGTCGAGCAGCTTCAGGTAGGTGCTGGGCAGCGGCACGCCGATGGTGCCGGTGTAGGCAGTGCTGGTGGTCGGGTTGCAAGTGGCCGACGGCGAGGTTTCGGAGAGGCCGTAGCCTTCGCAGATCGGGCAGCCGGTCTTCTCGAGCCAGAGCTTGGCCACCGCGCCCTGCACCGCCATGCCGCCACCGACCGAGACCTTGAGGTTCTTCCAGTCGACGGTGCCGAAGTCCGGATGGTTGGCCAGCCCGTTGAACAGCGTGTTGACGGCCGGGAAGCTGTGGAAGGTGTGCTTCGACAGTTCCTTCAGCACGGCCGGGATGTCGCGCGGATTCGGAATCAGGATCAGCTTGCCGCCGGTGCGCATGCTGAGCATCATGTTCACGGTGAACGCGAAGATGTGATAGAGCGGCAGGGCGCAGACGCTGGTGGGCTGCTCGCCGGCCGGCACCTTCTGCATGACCGGCTCGTTCCAGGCCTCGGACTGCAGCACGTTGGAGATCACGTTGCGATGCAGCAGCACGGCGCCCTTGGACACGCCGGTGGTGCCGCCCGTGTACTGCAGCACCGCGACATCGTCAGGCCCGATCGGCGCCGGCGTCGGCCCGCGCCCTGCCCCCTTGTCGAGCGCGTCGTTGAAGCGCACGGCGCCGGGCAGGCTGAAGTCGGGCACCATCTTCTTGACGTTGCGCACCACGTAATTGACCAGCGCGCCCTTGAGCAGACCGAGCCGATCGCCCATGCCGCTCAGCACGACGTGCTTGACCGGCGTGGACGCGATGCATTGCTGCAGCGTGGCGCCGAAGTTCTCCATGATCACGATCGCCTTGGAGCCGGAATCCTTCAACTGGTGCTCGAGCTCGCGCGGCGTGTAGAGCGGGTTGACGTTCACGAGGATCAGCCCGGCGCGCAGGATGCCGCACACCGCGATCGGGTACTGCAGGCAGTTCGGCATCATGACCGCGACGCGATCGCCCTTCGCGAGCCCAAGTCCCTGCAGGTAGGCCGCGAAGGCCCGGCTCAGCTTGTCGACCTCGCCGTAGCTCAGATCCTTGCCCATGAAGCTGTAGGCGGTGCGCTCCGCGTACTTCGAGAAGCTCTCCTCCATGAGCGCCACCAGGGAGGGATAGCGCGAGCCATCGATATCGGCGGGCACGCCTTGCGGGTAACTGGTGAGCCAGGGGCGGTCTGTCATGGATGGGTCTCCTCAACGAAATTCTGAGTTCTGGTCAACGGGGCCGCCGCCGGCGATGCCGGCAAGGCGGAGGCGCGGGCGCAAGGCGCCCTTATTCGATCGCCTTGCCCATGTCCTCGACCACCTTCTTGGCGTCGCCGAAGACCATCATGGTCTTATCCATGTAGAACAGCTCGTTGTCCAGACCGGCATAACCCGCAGCCATCGACCGCTTGTTCACGATCACCGTCTTGGCCTTGTAGGCCTCCAGGATCGGCATGCCGTAGATCGGGGTGCCCTTGGTGAGCGCCGCCGGGTTCACCACGTCGTTGGCGCCCAGGATGATCGCGACGTCGGCCTGCGCGAACTCGCCGTTGATGTCCTCCATCTCGAACACCTGGTCGTAGGGCACCTCGGCCTCGGCCAAGAGCACGTTCATGTGGCCCGGCATGCGTCCGGCCACCGGATGGATCGCGTACTTCACCGTCACGCCCTTGTGGGTGAGCTTCTCGGCCAGCTCGTTGACCGCATGCTGGGCCCGGGCCACCGCCAGGCCGTAGCCCGGCACGATAATCACGGTCTCGGCATTGGAGAGCATGTAGGCCGCGTCGTCGGCGCTGCCGCTCTTGACCGGGCGCTGCTCCTTGGCGCCGCCGGAAGCCGCCGCCGCCTCGCCGCCGAAGCCGCCCAGGATCACGTTGAAGAACGAGCGGTTCATCGCCTTGCACATGATGTAGCTCAGGATCGCACCCGAGGAACCCACCAGCGAGCCGGCGACGATCAGCATCGCGTTGTTGAGGCTGAAGCCGATGCCTGCCGCGGCCCAACCCGAGTAGCTGTTGAGCATCGAGACCACCACCGGCATGTCGGCGCCGCCGATCGGGATGATGATCAGCACGCCCATCACGAAGGACAGCAGCACCATCAGGAAGAAGGCAGTCCAGCTCTCGGTGAAGACGAACACCAGGCCGAGCGCGATGGTCAGCAAGCCCAGCGCCAGGTTCAGCATGTGCTGGCCCTTGAACTGGACCGGCGCGCCCTGGAACAGCCTGAACTTGTACTTGCCCGAGAGCTTGCCGAAGGCGATGACCGAGCCGCTGAAGGTGATGGCGCCGATGGCCGCGCCGAGGAAGAGCTCGAGCCGGTTGCCCGCGGGGATGAGCTCGCCCTTGGGAACGATGCCGAAGGCCCAGGGCTCGACCACCGCCGCCACGGCGATGAAGACCGCGGCCATACCGATCATGCTGTGGAAGAAGGCCACCAGCTCGGGCATCTGCGTCATCTCGACGGTCTTGGCGCGGTAGGCGCCGTAGCCGCCGCCGGCCACCAGGCCCAGCAGCACCCAGGCCATGCCCATGGCCTTGCCGTCCGAGATCTGCACGATCAAGGCCGCGGTGGTCAGGATGGCGATCGCCATGCCAACCATGCCGAACAGGTTGCCGCGAATGGAGGTGGTGGGGTGGCTCAGGCCCTTGAGCGATTGAATGAAGCAGACCGATGCGATCAGGTACAGCAGCGTGGCGACATTCATGCTCATGCTGCATTCCCCTTGTCGGCCGCGGGCGCTGCCTTTTTGTCCTTCTTCTTGAACATCTCCAGCATTCGCCGCGTGACGAGGAAGCCGCCGAAGACGTTGACCGCGGCCAGCGCCACGGCCAGCACGCCCATGGTCTTGCCGAGGCCGCTCTCGGTGAGCGCCGCCGCCAGCATGGCGCCGACGATCACGATCGCCGAGATCGCATTGGTCACGGCCATCAGCGGCGTGTGCAACGCCGGCGTGACGGTCCAGACCACGTGGTAGCCGACGTAGATGGCCAGCACGAAGATGATCAGGTTGATGACGGTATGGGAAACGGGATCCATGGTCTTAATTCCTTCTCTCTCACTTCCGGGTCACTTGACCGTCTTTGCTCATCAGGCAGGCGGCCACGATGTCGTCTTCGAGGTCGATGTTGAGCGCGCCTTCCTTGTTCACGATGAGCTTGAGGAAGTCGAGCACGTTGCGCGCGTAGAGCGAAGACGCGTCGGCCGCGACCAGCGCGGGCAGATTGGTTTCGCCCACCAGCGTGACGCCGTGCTTGATGACGGTGCGGTCTGCTTCGGTGAGCGGGCAGTTGCCGCCTTGCGGCGCGGCCAGGTCGACGATGACCGAACCGGGCTTCATGGCCTTGACCATCTCTTCGGTCACCAGCACCGGCGCGGGCCGGCCCGGGATCAGCGCGGTGGTGATGACGATGTCGGCCGCGGCCACGCGCTTGGCCACTTCGACCTTCTGCCGATCGAGCCAGCTCTGAGGCATCGGCTTGGCGTAGCCGCCGACGCCCTGCGCCGCTTCCTTCTCTTCGTCGGTGTCGTACGAGACGTCGATGAACTTGGCGCCCAAGGACTCGACCTGCTCCTTGACGCTCGGGCGCACGTCGCTCGCTTCGATGACGGCCCCGAGCCGCTTGGCGGTGGCGATGGCCTGCAGGCCGGCGACGCCGACGCCGAGGATCACGATGCGCGCCGCCTTCACGGTGCCGGCGGCCGTCATCAGCATCGGAAAGAAGCGCTGGTACTTGTCGGCCGCGATCATGACGGCCTTGTAGCCGGCGATGTTGGCCTGGCTCGACAGCACGTCCATGCTCTGCGCGCGGGTGGTGCGCGGCGCGGCTTCGAGCGCGAAGCCGGTGAGGCCGGCCGTCGCGAGCCTTTGCAGGCCCGCGGCATCGAAGGGGTTGAGCATGCCGATGACGACGGTGCCGGGTTTCATGAGCGCCGCCTCGGCATCGCTCGGCGCGCGCACCTTGAGCACGATGTCGGCGCCGAAGGCGCCGTTGCCGTCGGTGATCTCGGCGCCGGCGGCCTGGTAGGCCGCATCGGTGACGCTGGCCACCACGCCGGCGCCGGACTGGATGCGCACGGTGTGACCCTGTGCAACGAGCTTCTTGGCCGTCTCCGCAGTGACGGCCACACGGGTTTCGCCTGGCGCAGTTTCGGCCGGCACGCCTATCAGCATGGGGGATCTCCTCGGGGCAGCGTTGGAATTCGGGCCGAGCTTACATGAAGATGACAAAGAACTGGCCGAGGACCTCATCCCTCTGTACAGTAGCGCCTCGCGAATGACCGGCGCACAGATCGCCGGCTTTACGGAAAGAAATCAGGGGGATGAAAGATGCGAATTGGAGCGCTCGACGACGAGCCGCGCCAGCTCGAACTGGTTCGGCATGCCATGGCAGTGATCGGGCATGAATGTCATGATTTCGAAGACGGGCGCTCCCTGCAGCGTGCCCTCTACCAGCAAAGCTTCGACATGCTGATCCTCGACTGGCGGCTTCCCGACGTCGACGGGTCGAACGTCGTCAGATGGATACGCGAAAAGCTCGGCAGCAGCCTCCCCATCCTCTTCGTGGCCAAACGGCGCAAGGAAGAGGACATGGTCGAAGGCGCTGACGCTCGGCGCCGACGACTTCATGGCCAAGCCGATCCGCGTGGCCGAACTCCAGGCGCGGGTGCAGGCGCTTTTGCGCCGCACCTATCCGGCGCTGTTCCAAACGGAACTGGTCTGCGGCCCCTATCGCTTCATCCCTCTCAAGCAGGCCCTGCTGATCCACGGCCAGGCGGCCAAGCTCAAGCACCGCGAGTACACGCTGGCGATCTTCCTGTTCCGCAACATCGGCCGCCTGCTGTCGCGCGAGCACCTGCTCGAGGCCGTGTGGGGCGCAGATGCAACGGTCACTTCGCGCTCGCTCGACACGCACATGTCACGGTTGCGCTCGAAGCTGGACCTGCGCCCCGCCAACGGCCTCGTGCTGTCGGCCGTCTATGGCCTCGGTTACCGGCTCGAGTTCATCGACCAGAATGGGATCGAGTCGCCGTACCCCATGGCGGGCGCGTCCGAATGAGCCGGTCCCCGATCGAAGGAGCATCACCACGATGATGAGTCGAATGACCCGACTTTTGTCCGCGGCCCTGCTGCTCGGCGGCTGGCTGCACCTCGCGGCCGCGCAGGAGGTGGACCCGAGCGAGCTGGTGCGCGGCGGCCTGCAGGCGGTCCAGATGATCGACCAGAACAAGATCGGCGAGCTCTGGGACGGCGCCTCGCCGGCCGCCCGCAAGCGCGTCAGCCGCAGCGACTTCATGAGCCAGGTCGCCAAGGCCCGCACGCCGCTCGGCGCCGCGCAGCAACGCACCTGGGTCGCGATCAACCGGCAGGTCGTCGGCGATGGCGATCCCGAGCTGGCCGGCCAGTATGTGAGCATCGAGTACGAGACCCGCTTCGCCAACAGCAGCACGACCACCGTGCGCGAGCTGGTGACCTTTCAACTGGGCAGCGACCGCGTCTGGCGCTTCTCGGGCTACGTGCTGCGCTGAATGGCCTCGGTCGCTCGCTGGAAACCCAACGTCACCGTCGCCGCGGTGATCGAGCAGGACGGACGCTTCCTGCTGGTCGAAGAGCGTACGAAGGCCGGCCTCAAGCTCAACACGCCGGCCGGCCATCTCGACCCGGGCGAGTCGCCGGCCGAGGGCTGCACGCGCGAGACCCTGGAAGAAACGGCCCACCACTTCACGCCGACCGCCCTCGTCGGCATCTACATGGCGCGCTTTCTCGGCGACGAGGAAGACGTGACCTACATGCGCTTCGCCTTCGCGGGCACGCTCGGCGCCTTCGAGCCGGGCCGGCCGCTGGACGAAGGCATCGTGCGCACCCTGTGGATGACGGCCGACGAGATCCGCTCGAGCGTGGCGCGCCATCGCAGCCCGCTGCTGCTGCAATGCGTGGAGGACTACCTGGCAGGGCAACGCTATTCGCTGGACCTGATCCACACCCACGTGTCGGTCGCCGCACCGTCGCAAATCTAGCCGGCCCGCGCGATCACCCCGCCACCCAGGCACACATCCCCGTCGTAGAGCACCGCCGACTGCCCCGGTGTCACCGCCCACTGCGGTTCGGCGAAGGCGAGCCGGAAAGCGCCGTTGGCGCCTTCACCCAGCTCGCAACCCGCATCGGCCTGGCGGTAGCGCGACTTCGCGGCATAGGCGCCCGAGGGCGGCGCGCTGCCTGCGACCCAGCTCGCATCGTCGGCTTCGAGCGCCGGCGACAGCAGCCAGGGATGGTCGTGGCCCTGCACCACCCACAGCGTGTTGTTCGCTACGTCCTTGCGCGCCACGAACCAGGGCGAGTGATCCCCCGCCCCGCGCTGCGCTCCCTTGGGCTTGATACCGCCGATGCCGAGTCCCTGCCGCTGGCCCAGCGTGTAGAAGCTCAGGCCCTGGTGCTCGCCGATTTGGCGGCCGCGCTCGTCGCGGATCGGGCCCGGCTCCTTGGAGATGTAGCGGTTGAGGAACTCACGGAAAGGCCGCTCGCCGATGAAGCAGATGCCGGTCGAGTCCTTCTTCTTCGCGTTCGGCAGGCCGATCTCGTCGGCGATGCGGCGCACCTCGGTCTTGCGCAGTTCGCCGATGGGGAACAGCGTCTTAGCGAGCTGCGGCTGGTCCAGGCGATGCAGGAAATAGCTCTGGTCCTTGGCCGGATCGAGCCCCTTGAGCAGCTCGTAGCGCCCGCTGGCCGCGTTGCGGCGCACCCGCGCGTAGTGCCCGGTGGCGATCATTGAAGCGCCGAGCCGCATCGCATGATCGAGAAAGGCCTTGAACTTGATCTCGGCATTGCACAGCACGTCCGGGTTGGGCGTGCGGCCGGCCTGGTACTCGCGCAGGAATTCGGCGAACACGCGGTCCTTGTAGTCGGCCGCGAAGTTGACGTGCTCGATCTCGATGCCCAGCACGTCGGCCACGCTCGCGGCGTCGACGAAGTCGATGTTCGACGAGCAGTACTCGCTGTCGTCATCGTCTTCCCAGTTCTTCATGAAGATGCCGACCACCTCGTGGCCCTGCTGCTTGAGCAGGTGCGCCGTGACCGCGGAGTCCACTCCGCCGCTCAGGCCCACCACGATGCGCTGTTTTTCCATGAGGAGGCGATTGTCCCAGCCTCGGCAAGCCGGTGCCCGCATCCGGGAAATCACCGAGCGGCCCATGCCCGCAGGGAGGCGGCAGGCTCCCACAATGGGCTGCCTCAACTGGAGACACGCATGAACAGTCTTCCCCCCGGCCCCGCACGGCCGGCCCCGGTCTCGCGCCGGCTGGTTTGCCAGTCGCTCGCGCTGTTCGCCGCGGGCGGCGCCCACGCCGTGCAGGCCCAGGGCGCCTGGCCGCAGAAGAGCATCCGGCTCGTGGTGCCCTTCGCGCCCGGCGGCTCCAGCGAGGTGGTGGCGCGCTCGGTCGCGGCCGAGCTCACCAAGCAGTTGGGCCAGAGCGTCTACGTCGAGAACAAGCCCGGCGGCGCGGGCACCATCGCCATGCAGGAGATCGCCAAGGCCCCGGGCGACGGCTACAGCCTGATCCTCGGCCATGTGGGCACGCTGGCCGTCAACCCCTACATGCTGCCCAACCAGCCCTACGACGTGAACCGGGATTTCGTGCCCGTGACCTTGCTGGCCAAGGTGCCGAACGTGCTGGTGGTGCATCCGGACGTGCCGGTGAAGACTTTCAAGGAGTTCATCGCCTACGCCAAGGCCAACCCGGCCAAGCTCAACTACTCGTCGGCCGGCAACGGCAGCGCCGGCCACCTGAGCATGGAGTACCTGAAGCTCACGGCCGGCTTCTTCATGACGCACATCCCTTACCGCGGCAGTGGCCCGCAGATGACCGACCTGCTGGCCGGCCGCACGCAGGTGGCGATGAACGGCATGCCCAGCGTCTCGGCCTTCATCAAGTCGGGCAAGCTGCGCGCGCTGGCCGTGGGCTCGGCGCAGCGCATCGCCGCTCTGCCCGACGTGCCCACCATCGCGGAGAGCGGCTACAAGGGCTTTGAGACCTCGCAGTGGTATGGCCTGCTTGCACCGGCCTCGACGCCTGCGCCGATCGTGAAGCGGCTGCAGGAAGAAAGCCTGAAGGCCCTGAAGACCGGCCCCGTGACCGAGCGCTTCGCGCACGATTCGGCCCTGGGCGTGGGCGATACGCCGGAGCAGTTCGGCGCCTTCATCTCGGCCCAGCAGAAGACCTGGAAAGAGATCGTCGCCAAGGCCGGCATCAAGCCCGATTGATCAAGGAGCCCGTCATGATTCACCTCAGCGGCATGGACGCATCGTTCCTGCACCTCGAAACACCCGAATCGCCGATGCACGTGGGCAGCCTGCAGCTCATCGACCTGCCGGCAGGCTACGAAGGCGACTTCGCCGAGGACGCCAAGAAGTACCTGAGCGGCCGGCTGCACCTGGCTTCGGTGTTCGTGCGCAAGCTCGCGATGATGCCCTTCGACCTGGCCAACCCAGTGTGGGTGGAGGACGACGACCTGGATCTCGACCACCACATCCGTCACGTGATCATGCCGAGGCCCGGCACCATGGCACAGCTCGAGCGCCTGGTCGGCCGGCTCCACTCCACGCTGCTGGACCGCAGCCGGCCGCTTTGGGAGATCTACATCATCGAAGGGTTGCAGACCGGCCAGGTCGCGCTCTACAGCAAGATGCACCATGCGGCCATCGACGGGCAGGCCGGTGTCGCGGTGGCCAAGGCGCTGTTCGACATCTCCGCCACGCCAGCACCGGTGAAGGCGCCGCGCGCCAACCGACGCCCCGATTCATCGCAGCTGGGCATGGCCGAGCTCGCGAGCGCGGCGCTCAGCAACACCGTGCAGCAGTACGTGAAGCTGATCCAGTCGATCCCGGCCACGGCCAAGGCGATCACGAGCGTGCTGCTGCCGGTCTCGGAAACCACCGGCAAGCGCAGCTTCGAGCTGCCCAAGGGATTGAAGACCGCGCCCAGGACGCCGCTCAACGTCTCGATCACCAACCAGCGTTCCTTCGCCGGGCGCTCGGTGCCGCTGGCCGAGGTCAAGCAGATGGCCAAGGCCACGAACACCAGCCTCAACGACATCGTGCTGGCCATCTGCGCCGGCGCGCTCAAGCGCTATCTGGCCGACTACGGCTGCAAGCCCGCCAAGCCGCTCATGGCCGGCGTGCCGGTATCGCTGCGCAGCGAGGGCAACACCGATCTCAACAACCAGGTGTCGGTGATGCTGGTCAGCCTGGCCACCGACATTTCAGATCCACTGGAACGGCTCGCGGCCATCCACGAATCGTCGAGCGAGGGCAAGAAGCTCACCGGCAACGTGAAAGCCGCGATCCCGACCGACTTCCCGTCGCTCGGCGTGCCATCGCTGATGTCGGGCCTGGCCTCGCTCTACGGCCGCTCCGGCCTCGCGGACAAGCTGCCGCCGATGGCCAACGTGGCGATCTCCAATGTGCCCGGCCCGTCGTTCCCGCTCTACTTCGCGGGTGCCAAGCTGGCAACCTATTTCCCGGTGTCGATTCCGGGGCACGGGCTGGCGCTCAACATGACGGTGCAGAGCTACAACGGCTCGCTCGAGTTCGGGCTCACGGCCTGCCGGCGCGCGGTGCCGGACATCGCCGATCTGGGCGACTATGTGGTCGCGGAGCACAAGAAGCTGTTCGGGCTGATCGTGGGGCAGGCGGCGGCGGCGCCTGTTGCTGCTGCTGTCGCTGCGCCAGTGGCGGCACCGGCAGCGAAGAAACGGGCAGCGCCGAAGAAGAAGGTCGTTGCGAAGGCGGTGCGCGCTGCCGGGACGCGTGCGCCGCGCAAGGCAGCTGCAGCGAAGCGCGCTGCCGCGTTGAACTGAGGACTTGCCTATTCGCGCAGCTCGGCCAGGATCTCGTAGGACCGCAACCGGGCCTCGTGGTCGAACACCTGCGAGGTGATCATCAGCTCGTCCGCGCCGGTGCGATCGATGAACGCCTGCATCCCCGTCCGCACCGTCTCCCGCGATCCCACGGCTGAACACGAGAGCACCGAATCGAGCAAGGCGTTCTCGGCCGGCCCGACACGCTGGCGGTAGTTCTCGACCGGCGGCGGCAGGCGCCCCGGCCGCCCGCTGCGCAGGTTCACGAAGGCCTGCTGCCACGAACTCGAACGGAACACCGCCTCTTCATCCGTCTCGGCCGCGAACACGTTGAAGCCGAGCATCACGTAGGGCTTGTCCAACTGCTTCGAGGGCTTGAAGGTCTCGCGGTAGATCCGGATCGCCTGCATCAGCTGCTGCGGCGCGAAATGCGAAGCAAAGGCGTAGGGCAGCCCGAGGTGAGCCGCAAGCTGCGCGCCGAAGGTGCTCGAGCCCAGGATCCAGATCGGCACTTCGAGTCCCATGCCCGGCACCGCACGCACCGGCTGCTTCGGCTCCTTCGACATGAAATCCATCAGCTCGACCACGTCCTGCGGAAACTGGTCGGCATCGGACTGCAGGTCGCGCCGCAGCGCCTGCGCGGTGCGCTGGTCCGAGCCCGGTGCGCGGCCGAGGCCGAGATCGATGCGGCCGGGATAGAGCGACTCGAGCGTGCCGAACTGCTCGGCGATCACCAGCGGCGAATGGTTGGGCAGCATCACGCCGCCGGCGCCGATGCGGATGGTGGAGGTGCCGGCGCCGATATACGCCAGCAGCACGGCCGTCGCGGCGCTCGCGATGCCCGGCATGCCGTGGTGCTCGGCCAGCCAGTAGCGCCGGTAGCCAAGCTTCTCGCCATGCTGCGCCAGGCTGAGCGAATTGCGGAAGGACTGCGCGGCGGTGCTGCCCTCGGTGATGGGCGACAGGTCGAGGATGGAAAGTGGGGTCATGGATCGGCCGGAGCGAACAAAGCAGGGCCGGCATCTTGGACCGAAGTGCGGGGCCCGCGAACGCGAAGGGCCATTGCAGCCTTGCAGCCGCTCTGCTAGGCGAGCTCGATCAAGCCAGGTTCATGGGAGACCGCTTGCCGTGACGGTGCACTGCATCGTCACGACCACGCCGCCGCCGGCAGGCAGCACGGCCACGAACGCGCCCGGCGCGCTCACCGTTCCAAACGTCAGGCCCGTGCTCAGCGTGTCCGTCAGCACCACCGGCTGCGTCGTCGCCCCTCCCGTCACCGTCGCCGTCACCGTGTACGTGTACGTGATCGTCCGGCCCGCCAGCACCGCGCTGCCGCTCGCAGGGTTGGCGCTCTTCACCACCGTCATCGCCCACACACCGATCGTGGCGGTCGACGTGTTGTTTCCCGTGCAGTTCGGCGGCGTTGCCGAGTCGCAACCGCCTACCGTATCCGTCACCCCCGCCGGCGGCGCAATGGTTGCGGTATTAACTGCCGTGGTCGCCGCAAACGCTTGGGCACCGGCATAGGCAAGCCATATCCACAGAAACCAAAGGGCGCTGCGGCGGAAAACCTCAATTGCGTTGCGTTTCATCATGACGGACGGACTTTTCTCAAGGTCCGAACTCCCTCACGCATGAATAGAGAAACCCGGACCGCAGGACTGCAAAAAGGACAGCAATTCCAAAAGGAATAATTGACAGGCGACGCAACGCTTTGCGCTCTTGTCAGCGGGTGCGGATGGTGCGGGGGGAGGGTTGGCGCGACAGAATTGCCGCGACAATTCATCAGAATTGGCTCAGGCCAAGAAGTAGTTCTTGCGACTTACTTCACACTTCTTGTGCAATCCACCTGCTGACTGCCCTGTGAGAGGGTGAGCGAGGCGCGCCAGGTGAGAACGAGGTCGTTCTACGGAAAGTGCCGGCTGGACGGACTAATCGAGCGATGTGGTCTGTTTAGGCAGTTCGTCAGGAAAAAACAGATTTGCACGCGTGTTCTGGGCACCGCAGGATTCGTCCCAAAGACTTGCTGGTCGCAACAAATGCGCAGTCAATTGATATACCGCTGACCTTCGCCTCTCGTGCTTGGCGTCATGGGCATATCGAGGTGCAACAAAAAAGGCGCAAGGCCGTCAAGCCCTGCGCCTCTTTTCGAGACCTCTGAAAGATTTCGTCAGAATGGAATATCGTCGTCCATATCGTCGAAGCCCGACGAGGATTTGGCCGGCGCCTGCCGTGGTGCCGGTGCCGCAGCGCGAGGTGCCGCCGCGGGAGGACGCGAATAGCCACCACCTTGCGCCCCTTGCGAGTAGCCGCCGTCGTCGTCGCCGCCCGAAGGCCCGCCCTGGCCCTGGCGGCTGCCGAGCATCTGCATCTGGTCGACGCGGATGTCGGTGGCGTATTTTTCGACGCCGTCCTTGTCGTTGTACTTGCGGGTGCGGATCTGGCCCTCGACGTAGATTTGCGAGCCCTTGCGCAGGTACTGGGCGGCGATCTCGGCCAGGCGGCCGTTGAACACGAGACGGTGCCACTCGGTGGCTTCGCGCATCTCGCCGCTTTGCTTGTCTTTCCACTTGTCGGTGGTGGCGAGGGTCACGTTGCAGATCTGGTCCCCGCTGGGAAAGGTGCGCGTTTCCGGATCGCGCCCGAGATTGCCGACGAGGATGACTTTGTTGACCGATGCCATATGCACTGCCCCTGATGAATGGATGGAAGAGGAGGAAAGCGGAGATTGTGCCGCAGCCGGTCGCGCCGGCCGAGGAGCCGAGAAAGTCCGCCGAATCCCGCCGCGTGCCCTGAAATCGCCGGGGACTTATCATGCTCGGTTGCCCAAGACCGACCGCCCCGTGAATTCCCCCAACGACGATGCCTACCTCGGCGCCGTGCTCGCGCAGCAGCGCATCAGCATCCGCGGCGCACGCACGCACAACCTCAAGAACGTCGACCTCGACATCCCGCGCAACAAGCTGGTGGTGATCACCGGCCTGTCGGGCTCGGGCAAGTCGAGCCTGGCCTTCGACACGCTCTATGCCGAGGGCCAGCGCCGCTACGTCGAGAGCCTGTCGGCCTATGCGCGCCAGTTCCTGCAGCTGATGGACAAGCCCGACGTCGACGTGATCGAGGGCCTGTCGCCCGCGATCAGCATCGAGCAGAAGGCGACCAGCCACAACCCGCGTTCCACCGTGGGCACGGTGACCGAGATCCACGACTACCTGCGGCTGCTCTATGCGCGCGCCGGCACGCCCTACTGCCCCGACCACGACCTGCCGCTGCAGGCCCAGACCGTGAGCCAGATGGTGGATGCCGTGCTCGCGATTCCGGATGAGCCGCGTCTCATGATCCTGGCGCCGGTCGCGCGCGAGAAGAAAGGCGAGTTCCTCGAGCTCTTCGCCGAGATGCAGGCGCAGGGCTACGTGCGTTTTCGCGTCAACGGCGAGACCTTCGAATACAACGACCTGCCCAAGCTCAAGAAGACCGAGAAGCACGACATCGACGTCGTCATCGACCGGCTGCGCGCGCGGCCCGACATGCAGCAGCGCCTGGCCGAGAGCTTCGAGAACGCGCTGCGCCTGGCCGAGGGCCGCGCGATCGCACTGGAGATGCACGAGGACGGCAGCACCAAAGAGCACCTCTTCAATGCCAAGTTCGCCTGCCCGATCTGCCACTACTCGCTGGCCGAACTCGAGCCGCGCCTGTTCTCCTTCAACTCGCCCGTGGGCGCCTGCCCGAGCTGCGACGGCCTCGGTCACAGCGAAGTCTTCGATCCGGCGCGGGTGGTCGCCTTTCCGTCGCTGAGCCTGGCGAGCGGCGCCATCAAGGGCTGGGACCGGCGCAACGGCTACTACTTCAGCATGCTGGAGAGCGTGGCAAAGCACTACAAGGTCAACGTCGACACGCCCTTCGAAGAGCTGCCCGCCTCGGTGCAGCAGGCCGTGCTGCACGGCTCGGCCCAGGAAGAGATCAAGTTCTCTTACGTGATGGACAGCGGCCAGCAGGCCGGCAAGAAGTTGGTGCGCAAGCACCCCTTCGAAGGCGTGATCCCGAACATGGCGCGGCGCTACCGCGAGACCGATTCGGCGATGGTGCGCGAAGACCTCGCGCGCTTTCGCAACATGCAGCCCTGCCCCGATTGCGGCGGCACGCGGCTTCGGCGCGAGGCGCGCAGCGTGTTCCTGCTCGACGAGTCGGGCCCCGAGCCGCGGCGCATGGCGATCTTCGAGATCAGCCGCGCGACGCTGCGCGAAAGCCTCGCCTACTTCCAGGGCCTGCACCTGCGCGGCGCCAAGGCCGAGATCGCCGACAAGGTGGTGCGCGAGATCGGGCTGCGCCTCAAGTTCCTCAACGACGTGGGCCTCAACTACCTGAGCCTGGACCGCAGCGCCGAGACGCTCTCGGGCGGCGAGGCGCAGCGCATCCGCCTGGCCTCGCAGATCGGCTCCGGCCTCACCGGCGTGATGTACGTGCTCGACGAGCCCAGCATCGGCCTGCACCAGCGCGACAACGACCGGCTGATCGGCACGCTCAGGCATCTGCGCGACATCGGCAACAGCGTGATCGTGGTCGAGCACGACGAGGACATGATCCACGCCGCCGACCACGTGATCGACATGGGCCCGGGCGCCGGCGTGCACGGCGGCCGCGTGATGGCGCAGGGCAGCTATGCCCAGGTCGCGGCCCATCCGGATTCGCTGACCGGCCAGTACCTGTCGGGCGCGAAGAAGATCGCGGTGCCCAAGCGCCGCACGCCCTGGCTGCCGGCGGTCGCCAAGCCGGCCTTCAACGAGGGCAAGAAGGCCTCGCGCTTTCCGCAGAGCCCGGCGGCCGAACGGCGCGCGGCACGCGAGGCGGCGCACCTCGCATCGCAGACCGACCTGCAGGAGATCCGCGTGATCGGCGCCACCGGCAACAACCTCCAGAACGTGGGCGTGGCCTTTCCGGTCGGCCTCCTGACCTGCGTGACCGGCGTCTCCGGCTCGGGCAAGTCGACGCTGGTCAACGACACGCTCTACAGCGCCGTGGCGCGCACCCTCTACCGAGCCCACGAAGAGCCGGCCGCGCACGAGGCGGTCGAGGGCATCGAGTACTTCGACAAGGTCATCAACGTCGACCAGTCGCCGATCGGCCGCACGCCACGCAGCAATCCCGCCACCTACACCGGCCTCTTCACGCCGATCCGCGAGCTGATGGCCGAGACCAACACCGCACGCGAGCGCGGCTACGGGCCCGGGCGCTTCAGCTTCAACGTCGCCGGCGGCCGCTGCGAGGCCTGCCAGGGCGACGGCGTGGTCAAGGTCGAGATGCACTTCCTGCCCGACGTCTACGTGCCCTGCGAGGTCTGCCACGGCCAGCGCTACAACCGCGAGACGCTGGAGGTGCAGTACAAGGGCCGCAACATCGCGCAGATCCTCGACATGACGGTCGAGGCCGCACACGAGTTCCTGAAGGCCGTGCCGACCATCGAACGCAAGCTGCGCACGCTGCTCGACGTCGGCTTGAGCTACATCAAGCTGGGCCAGGCCGCGACCACGCTGTCGGGCGGCGAGGCGCAGCGCGTGAAGCTCGCGCTCGAACTCAGCAAGCGCGACACCGGCCGCACGCTCTACATCCTCGACGAGCCGACCACCGGGCTGCACTTCGCCGACATCGAGCTGCTGCTGAAAGTGCTGCACCAGCTGCGCGACGCCGGCAACACCATCGTCGTGATCGAGCACAACCTCGACGTCATCAAGACCGCCGACTGGCTGATCGACATGGGTCCCGAAGGCGGCGCGGGCGGCGGCACGGTGGTGGGCGTGGGCACGCCTGAAGAGATCGCGGCGAACGAGGCGAGCCATACCGGTCGATATCTGAAGCGGCTGCTGCCCTGACAGGCTACAGTCGGCGATGACCCAAACCACTCCTCCTGACTCAGGCCCCGAGGCACCGGACGAGCTGCAGACGGAGGCATCGGCATTTGCAGCCGCCTGGATCGTCTTCGGCGTGCTCATGCTGCTGGTGCTTCTGTTTCTGGCAGGCGTCGCTCACTTCTTTCCCTGACGATCGCGCGCCGGCGGACGGCCCATCCGTGCGCTATCGCACTGAAAAAACGGCAGGTTCGGAATACGCTGGCATGCCCTCGATGCACGGAGCCATCTCATCGCCCTTTTCCTGTTTGCCGCCGAATGCCTCGTTCGTGACTACCTGAACGGCCGCACGATGCCGACGCTCGTGCACCGCAGGGTGGTGAGCATCGTCGAAGCACGGCTCGTCGACGGCACGCTGCCGGTGCTCGATCAGGACCTCTGCAGAGACGTCGACAGCGAGGCCAACGCCCCTGCGCGCTTCATCAAAGCCTCCTGAGAATCCGCGCTTCGGGCGCCCTCGCAGCTTTGTGCGATATCGAACATACTGCGCAATGGCCACACCCCCCGACCCCCGCAAGAACCACCTGCTCGCCATGCTGCCGGACGCCGAGTGGCAGCGCTGGCTGCCGCAACTGGAGTGGGTGGACATGCCGCTCGGGGAGGTGCTCTACGAGTCGGGCAGCACGCTCAGCCACGTGTACTTTCCGACCACCGCCATCGTTTCGCTGCTCTATGTGATGGAGAACGGCGCCTCGGCCGAGATCGCCGTCGTCGGCAACGAGGGCATCGTCGGCATCTCCCTCTTCATGGGCGGCGAATCCACGCCCAGCCGCGCCGTGGTGCAAAGCGCGGGCCAGGGTTGGCGCCTGAAGGCGCAGATGATGAAGGACGAATTCAACCGTGCCGGTGCGGTGCTGCATCTGCTGTTGCGCTACACCCAGGCGCTGATCACGCAGATGGCGCAGACGGCGGTGTGCAACCGCCACCATTCGCTGGACCAGCAGCTGTGCCGCTGGCTGCTGCTGAGCCTGGATCGCCTGCAAGGCAACGAGCTCGTGATGACGCAGGAGCTGATCGCCAACATGCTCGGCGTGCGCCGCGAGGGCGTGACCGAGGGCGCCCTCAAGCTGCAGAAGGCAGGGCTGCTCCGGTATGCGCGCGGGCGCATCACGGTGCTGGACCGCGAGGGACTGGAGAAGCGCACTTGCGAATGCTACGCCGTGGTCAAGAAGGAGTACGACCGGCTGCTTCCGGAGCGCTTGGCGGCCTGATCCCGCGGCTGCTCTGTGCGCTAGCAGACAGTCGCGCCGCGGCGCGGCGCGCAGACTGGAAGCCCTTCCATCACCGGAGTGCCTTTGCCTGCCGCCGAAAACCACCTCATCGAGCTGCTTTCCCGCAGCGACCGCCAGAGTCTGCTCGCCATCTGCGAGCCGGTCCAGCTGGTGCTGGCCGAGGTGATGTGCGAGCCCGGCGAGCCGACCCGGCATGTCTACTTCCCTGTCGATGGCTTCATTTCGCTGATCGCACGGATCGACGGCCATCCGGGCCTGGAAGTCGGCATGGTGGGCCGCGAAGGCATGCTGGGGACGCAACTGGCCCTGGGCGTGGCGACGACGCCCCTGCATGCGGTGGTTCAGGGCCCGGGTGCTGCATGGCGCATCGCCGCCCCCGACTTCCAGCGCGAACTGGCGCGCAACGCGGGCCTGCAGCGCGGCCTGCACCGCTACATCCACGTCCTGATGTCCCAGCTGGCCGATTCGGCCGCGTGCCTTCGCTTTCACCTGATCGGCCCACGCCTGGCGCGCTGGCTGTTGATGAGCCAGGACCGCGCCCATTCGGACAGCTTCCGCGTGACGCAGGAGTTCCTGGCCTACATGCTGGGCGTGCGCCGCGTCGGCATCACGGAGGCTGCCGGCGCCTTGCAGCGTGACGGATTGATCCAATACAGCCGTGGCGATCTGAAGGTGCTGGACCGCCCCGGGCTCGAAGCGATGGCATGCGCCTGCTATGCCGCAGACAAGAGAGCCTACGCCGAGTTGCTCTGAATGTGCGGTCGCGAACAGACAGGGCGCACCCGATCGCCTACAAGGGGGCATGGACTATGACTTCGCCTCCAAACGCCTTCCGTACCAAGGATGGGAGGTGCGCAGCCGCCTCACCCATGTTTCCCTGGAGGGCACCGTGGCGGCCGGTGCGGAACTCTTCGTCGACGACGTTTGCATGTGCCACCTCGTGTCGTGCAAGCAGTTCGCCCACGGGCGCGACGCCATCCGCGCGATCGAGCGCAAGGCCACCCTTTGGATCGATGACCGCGGAACGCATTCCAGGAGCAGCGATGTCGCAGCCGCCCTTCTTTCATGAGGCTTCCGGCACCGTCCGTTTCTGGGTCGAGGTCGAGGGGCAGCTCGTCGGCGCCAGCGTCGGCAAGGAAACCTTGCACTACCGCTATCGGTCGACCGCCACCGACGACGACGCACTGGACACCTATGCGCTGCACGCGCAGGACATCGATGACGCCGTGCGGCGCCGTGTCGCACAAGGTTCCACCGAACCCGTGATGCTGCGCGAGTTCGATCTGCGCCATGACGCTCCGCGCCCCTGAGGCCCGGCCAGCGGCCATGACCTGCGAGGTCATCGACGCCGCGCACCCGCTCTGAGACATTGGATGCAAGCCGGAACCGGGGTGGTTCCGGCAGCCACCAGGCCGAACTTCAAAGGCCGCGAAAGAGCACCATGACCTCAGGTTTCGACATCCTCCCCCTCGCCGTCGCGTTTCTCATCGGCATCGCCGCCGTGGGTTCCTGTATCGGCATCGGCATCGTCGGGTCGAAGCTGCTGGAAGGCACGGCGCGGCAGCCCGAGCTCAAGGACACGCTGCAGACCCTGTTCTTCCTGATCGCGGGCGTGACCGACGGTGCCTTCATCATCGCGACCGGCATCGGCCTCTGGTTCGCGACTGCCAACCCCTTCCGTTGAGGTGCGGGCTCAAGCGGCCTTGAGTTCGATCTCGCGGTACGGCCGCTCCGGAACCGCCGCTGCCGTGCGCGCCGCCGCTTCGCTCTGCAGCGCCTCCCACAGCGCGGCATCGCCGGCCCGGCGCGCGGCCTCCATCGCGGTCAGGAAGATCAAGCCGCGCTGCGCTTGGCTGCCGCCGAAGCCGTGGGCGACGGGCAGCAAGGGAAGCAGCAGCTGCGCGCAGTGGCCGTAGCGGCCTTCGCCGAAAGCCATGACCGCCTCGCAGACGGTGCCCGCCTCGCGCCACCACGGCGCGGGCGCCGTGGCCGGCACGGCGGCGATCGCGCGCTGCCCGGCCTCGATCTGTATGGGCTCGCCGGCGCCGACCAGGGCCAGCATCGCATGCACGTCGTTGAAGACCGACCAGCCCCAGGCGGCCTGGTCGCGCCAGCGCGGCGCCAGGGCCTGCCAGCGCCCGGCCACATCGACGCCGCGCAGCCCGAGCCGCCACAAGAGCGCGCTCGCATCGACCAGGTCCAGCGCCATCGAGGCCGGCCCGGGCGCGATCGCGCGGTCGTAGAGCGCCAGTGCCGAGGCGTGGTCGTCGTTGCGCAGATGCTGCAGCGCCAGATGCCAGTGGTTGTGCACCGCGAGCGCGTTGTCCTGCTGCCAGAGCGAGGTGTCGGTCGTGAGCCAGAGGATGCCCTCGGCCACGCGGCCCTGCATCTCGTAGACGTGGGCCACTGCATGCACGGCCCAGGCGTCCTGCGGATTGCGCGCCAGCGCCTCCATGCCCAGCGCCTCGGCGCGCGCGTATTCGTTGCATTCCTCGAGGCCGAAGGCATGCATGCCCAGCACGTAGCTGTAACCGACGTCGTCCTCGCTCCATTGGTCCAGCGCGCGGCCGATGCGGTCGCGCAGCATGGTCGACTGGCCGAGCACCAGGTCTGCCATGTGCGTGAGCTGCAGCGCGAAGAGGTCGCGCGGATGGTCGATCAGATGGCGGTCGAGCAGGCGGTTGGCGCGGCCCATGTCACCGTCGGCCCAGACCTGCAGGGCGGCCTGGAAGGACTGCTCGCGCTCGTTCGGCCGTCGGCGGCTCGTGGCCGCGGCCGCCAGGCTCTCGCGCGCGGCGGGCAGCGCCTGGCCATCGATGGCGCTGAGCATGAAGCCGGCCATCAGGAGGTGGCCGGAAATGAAGTCCGGATCCTGTTCCAGCGCCGGCTGCAGCGCCGCGACCGGATCGAGCCGCAGGCTGTTGAAGAGGTCGAGCGCCTGCTCGTAGGCGGCCACGGAAGCCGGCTGGTCGGTGGAAAGCGCCAGGCCGCGCGCGTCGTGTTGGGTCATGGTGGCTCCTTGTACGAAAGACGCAAGAAGCGTAAGTTCGCCCGGCTGAAACCCCCGCAGCGATTCCCGCAACAAGGCTGACGATTCCGCCAATCGATGAGTTCCGCAGTTGCTTCTTCCGGCGATCGGCCCGTGATCGCCATCCTCGTCACCGCCGAGAGCGCAGCCTCGGTGGTCTACGGCATGTTCGACCTCCTGAAGTGTGCGGGCCGCGACTGGCCGATGGTGGTCGACGGCCGGCCGGGCGCCGAGCTGCTCGAACCCGTGCTGGTCGCCGCGAAACCGGGCATCGTGCGTGCCGCCAACGGCGTGCCCATCGAGGCGCACCGCAGCTTCGACGAGGTCATTGCGCCGGCGGTGGTCTGCGTGCCCGAACTCATGATCTCGCCCTACGGGCCGCTCGACGGACTGTTCGCCCGGGAGGTCGCGTGGATGCGGCGCTGCCATGCGGCCGGCTCGCTGGTCGCCGCCTCCTGCTCGGGCGCCATGCTGCTGGGCGAAGCAGGCCTGCTCGACGAAGAGGACGCCACCACGCACTGGGCATTCTGCGAGGTGCTGCAGCGCCGCTATCCGCTCGCGCGCGTGCGACCGCATTGCGCGCTGATCACCTCCGGCGAGGGCCAGCGCCTGGTGATGACCGGCGGCGGCAGTTCATGGATGGACCTGGCGCTCTACCTGATCGCGCGCTATGTCGGCATCGAGGCCGCGATGCAGGTCGCCAAGCTCAACCTGATCGACTGGCACCACGTGGGCCAGCAGCCCTTCGCGCGCTTGGCGAGCACGCGGCAGGCGGACGACGCGGTCATCGGCCGCTGCCAGACCTGGATTGGCGACCACTATGCGCAAGCCGCGCCGGTGGCCGCGATGGCCGCGCTGAGCGGGCTGGCGGAGCGCTCGTTCCAGCGCCGCTTCAAGCTCGCGACCGGCATGACGCCGATGGAATACGTGCAGACCCTGCGCATCGAGGAAGCCAAGCACCTGCTCGAGACCACGGAAGCGCCGGTCGAGGCGATCGCGGGAGAGGTGGGCTACGACGACGCGGCCTTCTTCAGTCGCATGTTCCGCCGCGCGGTGAGCCTGAGTCCGGCACAGTACCGGCGGCGCTTCGGCGGCCTGCGCGCGGCGCTGGCCGGCACGCGGCACTGAGTGCTATATCGGCGCCGCGCCGCCGGCGCTCGACAAGGGACTTCCTTCGGGCAGCACACGCAGCATGCCTTCCTGCGCGGTCGAGGCCACAAGCCGCCCGTCGCGCGTGAACAGGCTGCCGCGGCACAGGCCGCGGGCGCCGCCCGCGCTCGGCGAATCGAGCACATAGAGCAGCCAGTCGTCCATGCGGAAATCGCGGTGGAACCACATCGCATGGTCGAGGCTGGCGGGGCGCACCCGGCCGCTCATGAAGCTCAGGCCGTGGGGCAGCATCGCGGCCCGCAGCAGCCCGTGGTCGGAGGCGTAGGCCAGCAGCGCGCGGTGCACGATCGGATCGTCGGGCAGCGGCGCGATGGCGCGCAGCCAGAGCGCACTGTGCGGTGGACGCGGCGCGGGCGTGAGCAGGTCGTCGGGATCAACGCGGCGGTACTCGATGCCGTGCGGCGCCAGCGCGTTGTTGCGCCAGCGTTCGGGCAGCCGCTCGCCGAGCGCGCGGCGCTGTTCCAGTTCGCTTTGCAAGCCTTCCGGCCCGGCCGCCTCGGGCATCGCGAGCTGGTGCTCGATGCCCTCGTCCACACTCTGGAAGGAGGCTGACATCTCGAAGATGATGCGCTCCCGCTGGCGCGCCACCACGTGCCGGGTGGTGAAGCTGCGGCCGTCGCGCACGCGGTCAACCGCGTACTCGATCGGTGCATGTTCGCCCGGCAGCAGGAAGTAGGCATGCATCGAGTGCACCGGCCGGTCGGCGGCGACCGTGCAGCTCGCCGCCACCAGCGCCTGGCCCAGCACCTGGCCGCCGAACACGGCCGGGGTGCCGATGTCCTCGCTCTGAGCCCTGAAGCGGTCATCGCCCAGGGGTTCGAGGTGCATCAGGTCGACGAGCTGGTTGACGAGGCGGGCGGCGGTGGCGGGATCGGTCATCCGACGACGATAGCAAACACCCCGCCACTGCGCTGTCGCGCACGGCGCGCCCCATTCGGGAGACGCCGCGGAACCAGCTTTGTCGGGCCGCTGGCGTCGCCCCCTGCAAGGGGGTTGGCGGCTACGCGACGCGAGCAAGCCTGGGGGTGGGCTTAGCTTCGGTCGAGGTCGACGCCGTCGGCGATCAGTTTGCGCTGCAAGGCCGGCACATCGACGCCGGCAAAGCTTTCGGCACCCAACGTGGCCGCAGCCGTCCCCGCGGCCTGCCCCATCACGAAGCAGCCGCCGCTCGCCCGCGCGGCCGACTGGCCCTCGTGCGTCATCGAGGCGCAGCGCCCGGCCACCAGCAGGTTGTCGACGCCGCGCGGCACCAGCATGCGCCAGGGCAGCTGGTTGTAGGTGCGCGTTTCGTCGCGCGGAAAGGCCCATTCGATCTTGCCGGCGGCATGCATCTCCATCGGCCAGGCGTTGATGCCGATGCTGTCGTCGAAACGCGCCGACGAGAGGATGTCTTCGCCGGTGAGCGCATAGAGGCCCTCGATGCGCCGCGTCTCGCGGATGCCGACCTGCGGCGCGATCTCGACGATGGCCGATTGCTCGAAGCCCGGCACCTCGGCCTTCAAGAAGCGGAAGTACTCGCCGATCTGGCGGCGGCCCTCGACCTCGCCGTCGCTGAGTTCGCGCGCGTCCACTCCGTTCATCGCGTCGCCCTTGGCGTTGCGGATCTGCGTGACGTTGGCGCGCCATTCGCGCGGATCGATCTGCGGCCGCAGGATCGCGCCTTCACGCGGGAAGCGGTAGGCCTCGGGGTCGCGCTCGCGCGCCTTCGCCATGAGATCGTTGATGGCCTTGAATTCGCCAACCGCGGCCAGCGCGCGCTGCGCATCGACGTGGCCGACGCGGAACATGGTGGACGGAAAAAGCCCGCTGCCATGGCCGTCGCCGACCGCGAAAGGCACGCCCGCGAAGACCGCGACATCGGCATCGCCGCTGCCGTCGATGAAGGCATTGGCGCGGATCGCCTGCCGGCCCGACTTGGTCTCGACCACCAGCGCGGCGATGCGCGGGCCTTCCATCACCACGGCCGCGGCCCAGGCGTGGAACAGCAGCTCGACACCCGCATCGAGCAGCAGCTGATCGGCCGCGCACTTGTAGATCGAGGTGTCGTAGGAGCGCACGCGGATGCGGCCCTGCATGCCGTCCTGCGGCTTGTTGAGGCCGCCCATCGCATCCATGCGTGCGAGCAGCTCGTCGACCACGCCGTGCACCAGCTGCGTCATCTCCCCGTTGCGCTTGCCGTAGAGGCCCGCGAAGTTGGTCACGCCGCCGGCCGTGCCCATGCCGCCGAGGAAGCCATAGCGTTCGACCAGCAGCGTGCGCGCGCCATGGCGCGCGGCGCTCACGCTCGCCGCGATGCCGGCCGGGCCGCCGCCGACCACGACGACGTCGTATTCGCCGAAGACCGGCAGACTGCGCTCAGGCTCGACGATGGAAGCGCTCATTGCAGCTTGATGTTGTTGGTCGAAATGATCTTGGTCATGATCGCCGCCTCCTCCTTCACGCGCGTGCGCATGCCGTCCGGCGAGGTCCCGACCGCCTGCCAGCCCTGCTCAAACAGCTTCTGCCGCACTTCGGGCGCCTTCATGATGACGGCGAGCTCGCGCGAGATGCGCTCCTGCGCGGCCTTGGAAAGACTGGCCGGGCCGAGCAGCGCGGTCCACACCTCGAGGTTGAAGTCCTTCACGCCGGCATCCGCCAACGGCGCCAGTTCGGGCACCAGGGTGCTGCGCCCGCTTGTGATGCCGATGGCCTTGACCTTGCCGGCCTTGACCTGGGGCATGGCCACGCCGGGCGGGATCAGGGCCATCTGGATCTGGTTGCCGATCAGGTCGGTCATGACCTGCGGATTGCCCTGGTAGGGCACGTGCACGGCCTTCAGGCCCGGCACGCGGCCCTTGAGCAGCTCCATGCCCAGGTGGCCCACCGAGCCGACGCCCACCGAGCCGTAGCTCCACTTGTCGTCGCTCTTGCGCGCCGCGTCGACGAAGGCTGCGCCGCTGGGCAGGCTGTTCTGCGCCACCAGCACCAGCGGCGCGGTGGTGAGCAGCGAGAGGTAGGTGAAGTCCTTGGCCGGGTCGTAGGGCAGCCTGGAATAGAGCATCTTCGACGAGGTCAGGTTGCCGTTGATGACCACGCCGAGCGTGTGATCGTCGGTCGCCTTGGCCACCTGGTCGGCCGCGATGTTGCCCGAGGCCCCCGGCTTGTTGTCGACCACCACGGGCTGGCCCAGCGCCTTGGCCAGCGGCTCGGCGATGGTGCGCGCCGCGATGTCCGGCGTCGAGCCGCCGGGGAAGCCGACGATCAGGCGGATCGGCTTGGTGGGCCAGGCGCCGTTCTGCGCCGCGGCGGCCAGCGGCAGCGCGCAGGCGGCGATCAAAAGAGCTCTCTTGGAAAACTGCATGGGAGTGAAGCGGGAATGGAAAGAGAAACGAAGGATAAGGCTGAGTTGTGACCAGGCGTTACTCGAGGCTGATATTGCCCCGGCGAACCAGTTCCCCATAGACCTTGGACTTGGCCTCGGCCTGCCGCTGGATCTCCTCCGGCGACCAGGCCAGCGGCTCGAAGGCGAAGGTGTCGAAGCGCGCGCGGATCTCGGGGTCGGCGATGACCTTGGCGACGTCGGCATGGATCCTGGCCCTGATCGCCGGCGGCACGCCCTTGGGCGTGAGCAGCGAGACGAAGGAGCTCACGTACAGGCTCGCCGGGCCGCCGGCCTCGGCCATGGTGGGCACATCGGGCATTTGCGGAATGCGCTGGGGCGCCGCAATCGCGATGTAGCGCAGCTTGCCGGCCTTGTAGACGCCCTGGCTGGAGGGGATGGTCGCGAAGCTCCACGGCACATCGCCCGAGCCCACGTTGGCGTAGAGCTGGGAGACTTCGCGGTAGGGCACATGCTGCATGTGCACGCCGGTCAGGGACTCGAGCTGCTGCGCGCCCAGGTGGCCGGCGCTGCCGACGCCCCAGGAGCCGTAGCTCACCGGGTTGGACTTGGCGGCAGCGACCAGGTCGCTCATGTTCTTCCACTTCGAGTCGCTGGCCACGGCGACGAAGAAGGGCGTGCGGAACAGCGAGGCCACCGGGTCGAAGTGCTGCAGCGTCACGAAATTGCGCGACTTGTATAGATGCGGCAGCGCGGCGACATGCTCGCTGTCGAGCTGCAGCAGGGTGTAGCCGTCGGGCGCCGCGCGCCGGGCCTGGTCGATCGCGATGAAGCCGCCGCCGCCGGGCCTGTTGTCCACCACCACGCGCTGGTTCCAGAGCCGCCCCAGCTTGTCGGAGACCAGCCGCAGCACCGCGTCGGGCCCGCTGCCGGCGGCGAAGGGTGTGATCAGGGTGACGGGCTTGTTCGGGTAGTCGGCGGCCGATTGCGCCGCGGCGCCGACGGTGAAGAAGGCGGCGGCGAGGCCGGCGATCAGCGGGAGGATGGGTTTCATGCAGTTTGTCTCCGTGGTGTGTCGTTGAAATAAGGTGGGCCGTCTCAGGCCGCGGTGCGCGGCGCGTCGGCCAAGCATTGCGCCGGATCCCACGCATAGAGCCATTCGACTGCGTCGTAGAAGCGCTCGGGCGTGCGGCCGGTCCACAGGCTGTTGCGCACCAGGCGCTCAATGCCCTTGGCGTGGTAGAGCCGGCCCATCTCGCGCACCGACAGCACGACGCGGGCCGTGCGTGCCACGCGGGCCGACGCATAGAGCTGGAAGGCGGCAGGCAGGTCGAACTCGCAGGCCTCGACCGCCGCACCGAGCGTCACCGCGTCTTCGAGCGCCATGCAGGCGCCCTGCGCGAGGTACTGCATCATCGGATGGGCCGCATCGCCCAAGAGCGTGGCCGGGCCTTCGCTCCAGTTCGCGACCGGATCGCGGTCGGCGGTGCTCCAGCGGCGCCACGAGGTGGGCCGGTCCAGCAGCTGGCGCGGGCGCGCATGCACGCCGTCGAAGTAGGACAGCACTTCCTTCTTGCTGCCTTCGGTCACGCCCCACTCTTCCTGCTCGCGGCTGTGGAAGGTCACGACCAGGTTGTATTGCTCGCCATGGCGCAGCGGGTAGTGCACCAGGTGGCAGTTGGGGCCGGCCCAGACCACCGGCGCGTTCCAGCGCAGGTCTTCGGGCATGTCGGCGGCCGGCACCACGGCGCGGTAGACCACGTGGCCCGAGACGCGCGGCGCATCGCCGATGAGCTTGGCACGCACCACCGATTTGACGCCGTCGCAGCCGACGATCGCATCGGCATGGAAGCGCCGGCCGTCGCGCGTGACCGCCGTCACGCCGCTGCCGCCGATGTCCAGGTGCTCGACCTGCGCCGAGGTGTGGAAGCGGATCAGCGGATGCTCTTTGACCGCCTCGTGGATCGCGCCATGCAGGTCGGCGCGGTGGCTCACCGCATACGGATTGCGAAAGCGCGCGCGGAAGGCCTCGCCCACCGGCACCGAGGCCACCTCGCTGCAGTCGACGGCATCCATCATCACCAGCCGGTCGGTGAAGACCGAGCCGCGCCGCACCGCTTCGCCGACGCCCAGGGCATCGAGGGCGGCAAAGGCATTCGGGCCCAGCTGCAGGCCGGCGCCGATCTCGCCGATGGCCGCGCTCTGCTCCAGCAGGTCGATCGAAATGCCGAGCCGAGCCAGCGCCAGCGCCGCCGCCATGCCGCCGATGCCGCCGCCGACCAGCAGCACCGAAGGCTTGGAGTTCTGCGTTTTGCTCATTCCACTCGCACTGCGATCGGCTCGAGGCCGTCGATGCGCACCTGCATGGTCTGCCCGCGCTGCACCGCACCCACGCCTTCGGGCGTGCCGGTGAAGATCAGGTCGCCGGGCTGCAGCGTGAACAGCGTCGACAGGTTCGCGATGACCTCGTTCACCGACCAGATCAGGTTGCGGATGTCGCTCTTCTGGCGCGTTTCGCCGTTCACTTCGAGCGTGATCGCGCCGGCCGCGATCTCGCCCGACTCGGCGAACCGACGCACCACGCCGACCGGCGCCGAGAAGTCGAAGGCCTTGCCGATCTCCCAGGGCCGGCCCTGCTCGCGCATCTTCATCTGCAGGTCGCGGCGCGTCATGTCGAGGCCGACCGCATAGCCGTAGATGTGCTTCGCCGCGTCCTCGACCGCGATGTCGCGGCCGCCCTCGCCGATCAGCACCACGAGCTCGGCTTCATAGTGGTAGTTGACGGTCTGGCCTGGGTACGGAATGCCCACCGTTTCACCCGCGGGCACCGGCACGATCGACGCATCGTCGTTCGGCTTGCAGAAGAAGAAGGGCGGCTCGCGGTCGGGGTCGAAGCCCATCTCGCGCGCATGCGCCGCGTAGTTGCGGCCGACGCAGTAGACGCGGCGCACCGGGAACAGATCGGACGAGCCGGCGACGGGAAGGCCGACGACGGCCGGGGGAGTGAGGACGAAAGACATGAGGGCTCCTGCCGCGATGCGGCGCATGGGGATCGAGAAAAGAGAAGGCTGCCGGGGCAGCGCGGGTCAGGCGTTGTCGAGGAAGGCTTCGCGCAGCACGCCCATCGCCTGTTGAACGGGCCGGTCGGAGAAACTGAACAGCACCACCTCGTCGGCAGCGGACAAGCGCAGCGGCGCCCACGAAGGCACGACGAAGGTGTCGCGCGGACCGAAGTCGAAGCGCTGGCCGCCGATCTCGGCCGTGCCGCGGCCTTCGACCACGCTGTAGACCGCGCCATCGGTCGCGCGGTGCGTCTTGCCCGCGAAGCCCTTCGGCAGCAGTTGCAGGTTCGTCGCGATGGTCGGCATTGGCGAGCCGCCGGTCAGCGGGTTGATGTAGCGCAGCTTGTGGCCCAGCCAGGCGTCGGGCGCCTCCTGCTTCTGCAGCTGCGCCAGCGCCTCGCGGCTGCGTGCATAGGGGTAGTTGAAGATCGGCGAGGTGGGCGCGCTGTGGTCATGGCGCACCGGCACCATGTTGTGGCCGAAGCGCGCCAGGCTGTGACCCTCGGACCGCGCGACGTGCTGCACCTTGGCGTCGTCGTTCTCGGCGAAGCCGGCGTCGAAGAAGCGCAGCATCGGGATGTCGAGCCCGTCGAGCCACACCACCGGCTCGGCCACGCCTTCGATGCCCTCGTTGCCGTGGTCGTGCCAGGCCCACGAGGGCGTGATGATGAAGTCGCCCGGGTACATGGTGGTGCGCTCGCCGCCCACCGTGGTGTAGGCGCCCTTGCCGTCGACGATGAAGCGCAGCGCCGACTGCACATGCCGGTGCGAGGGCGCGACCTCGCCCGGCATGATGAGCTGCAGCCCGGCATAGAGCGATTGCGTGATCGACGAACGGCCCGGGATCGCCGGGTTCTCCAGCACCAGCACGCGGCGCACCGCCTCCTCGGCCGTGATCAGCGCGGCCGACTCCATCAGGAGCGGGCGGATCTCGTCGTAGCGCCAGAGCGCGGGCACGCAGGGCGTCTGCGGCTCGCGCGGCACCAGCGCATGCAGCGATTCCCACAGCGGCGTGAGGTGCAGCGGGCGGATGCGCTCGTAGTAGTCGCGGCGCTCGGCGGCGTCGGCGCGCGCGGCCTGGGGGGCGGTGTTCATCTGGGCATGTCTCCGAGGGGTGACTGCATTGTTTGTCCGCACCACTATTTGTTCAAGACGTGCACTCAATACTCGGAATCTCGATTTTCGATAATGGTGGCTGCATTGCGAAGGAAATTCCATGTCCAAGCTCGATCTCGAATGGCTCGCGGTCTTCGACGAGGTCTACAAGACCGGCAGCGTCTCGAAGGCGGCCGAGCGCCTCGACATGGCGCAGGCCGCGGCCAGCACCATGCTCAACAAGCTGCGCGCGCATTTCGACGACCGGCTGTTCGCGCGCACCGCGCAAGGCATGCAGCCCACGCCCTATGCCCAGCGCATCTACACCCACGTGCGGGAGGCGCTCGCGCAGATCGAGCAGGCGCGCGGCAGCCGCAGCAGCTTCGACCCCGGCGCGGCGAGTCGCAACTTCCGCATCTGCATGACCGACATCAGCGAGGTGGTGATCCTGCCCGGGCTGCTCGACCACCTGCGCCGCACGGCGCCCGGCGTGCACATCGAGACCGAAATCATCTCGACCGAAAGCGGCCGCCGGCTGGAAGACGGCGAGGTCGACCTGGCGGTGGGCTTCATGCCGCAGCTCGATGCCGGCTTCTACCAGCAGACGCTCTTCATGCAGAACTTCGTCTGCCTGGTGGCGCGGAACCATCCGCGCATCGGCGAGCGGCTCACGAAGAAGCGCTTCGAGGCCGAGGCGCATGCGGTGATCTCGTCCTCGGGCACCGGCCATGCGATCGTCGACAAGACTATCGCCCGCCTCGGCCTGGCGCGCAACGTGGTCGTGCGCCTGTCGAGCTTTCTCAGCGTGGCGCGCATCGTCGCCCACACCGAGCTGGTCGTGATCGTGCCGCGCATCCTCGGCGAGGTACTGGCCACGCAGGAGCCGGTGAAGCTGCTGGAGCCGCCTTTCGCGCTGCCGTCCTATGCCGTCAAGCAGCACTGGCACGAGCGCTTCCACGCCGATCCGGGCAATGCGTGGCTCAGGCGCACGGTGGCTCAACTTTTCGGCGCCCAAACCGCTTCGCCGCTCACATAATCGCCGCGGGCGCTCCACGACATCAACTCATCGCCCAGGCACTCTATGAGCTCGATCACCCTGCGTTTCCTGGCCGAACCCAGCACCGTCAACTTCGGCGGCAAGGTCCACGGCGGCACCGTCATGAAGTGGATCGACGAGGCCGGCTACGCCTGCGCGACCAGTTGGTCCAAGCGCTACTGCGTGACGGTGTTCATCGGCAGCATCCGCTTCCACCGGCCGATCATGATCGGCGACCTGGTCGAGGTCGAGGCGCGGCTCGCCTACACCGGCAGCAGCAGCATGAACATCTCGGTCGAGGTGCGCAGCGGCGACATGAAGGGCGGCGAAATGCAGAAGACCACCGAGTGCCTGGTCGTCTTCGTCTCGGTCGACTCGCACGGCCGGCCGCTGCCGGTCGACAGCTTCACGCCGGGAACCCCGGGCGAGATGGCGCTGGCGGAGCGGGCACGCACACACCTCGAGGCTTCGCGCGCCGCTTCGGGCGGCGGCTAGCCGCAAACGCTCCGGCTGCCTATGCCGCAGCGGGCGCTCCCTGGCTACACTGCGGCGTGCCGAGGCACGCCGCTTTCGTCTAAGGCACTTTTTCCTCACTCCGAGAGGGGCAAGAGATGAACGTTCTGGACAAATCCGTGGCGACCAGCTCACTGGAGGAGATGGCAACGCTTCTGGATGCGCTGACCCGGTTCCGCAAAGGCGATGCCAAGGTCCGGCTGCCCGTGCACTGGACCGGGCTTTCGGGCAAGGTGGCCGACGTCTTCAATGACCTGGTCGAGCAGAACGCCACGCTGGCCGCCGAGCTGGTGCGCCTGCGCCAGGTGGTCGGCAAGGAAGGCAAGCTCAAGCAGCGTGCGGTGCTTTCCGAAACGCGCGGCTTCTGGGGCGAATCGGTCGAATGCGTGAATGCGCTCATCGACGATCTCGTTCACCCGACCACCGAAGTGGCTCGCGTGATCGGCGCCGTGGCCCAGGGCGACCTGTCGAAGAGCATGGCGCTGGAGGTCGACGGGTGCAAGCTCGAAGGCGAGTTTCTTCGCACGGCCAAGACCATCAACAAGATGGTCGAGCAGCTCGGCAACTTCTCGGCCGAGGTCACGCGCGTGGCGCGCGAGGTCGGCACCGAGGGCAAGCTCGGTGGCCAGGCCAAGGTGAAAGGCGTGGCCGGCACCTGGAAAGACCTGACCGATTCCGTCAACTCCATGGCCGGAAACCTGACCGACCAGGTGCGCAACATCGCCGACGTGACAACCGCGGTGGCCAAGGGCGACCTGTCGAAGAAGATCGATGTCGACGTCAAGGGCGAATTCCTGACCCTGAAGAACACGATCAACACCATGGTCGACCAGTTGCGCTCCTTCGCATCGGAGGTGACGCGGGTGGCGCGCGAGGTCGGAACGGAAGGATCCCTGGGCGGGCAGGCGCGGGTCGAAGGCGTCTCGGGCACTTGGAAGGACCTGACCGATTCGGTGAACTCGATGGCCGGCAACCTGACCAGCCAGGTGCGCAACATCGCCGACGTGACCAAGGCGGTGGCGGCCGGCGACCTCTCCAAGAAGATCACCGTCGACGTGAAGGGCGAGATCCTCGAGCTGAAGAACACGGTCAACACCATGGTCGACCAGCTGCGCTCCTTCGCGGCCGAAGTCACGCGCGTGGCGCGCGAGGTCGGAACGGAAGGGATCCTGGGCGGACAGGCCGACGTGCAGGGCGTGGCCGGCACCTGGAAGGACCTGACCGAGTCGGTCAACTTCATGGCCGGCAACCTGACTTCCCAGGTGCGCAACATCGCCGAGGTGACCACGGCCGTGGCCGCCGGCGACCTGTCCAAGAAGATCACGGTGGACGTGAAGGGCGAAATCTCCGAACTGAAGAACACGGTCAACACGATGGTCGACCAACTGCGCTCCTTCGCCGCCGAGGTGACGCGGGTGGCGCTCGAGGTCGGCACCGAGGGCATCCTGGGCGGGCAGGCCGATGTGCAAGGCGTGGCCGGCACGTGGAAGGACTTGACCGACTCGGTCAACCTGATGGCATCGAACCTCACATCGCAGGTGCGCAACATCGCCGACGTGACCAAGGCAGTGGCGACCGGCGACCTCTCCAAGAAGATCACGGTCGACGTGAAGGGCGAGATCCTGGAGCTGAAGGCCACCATCAATACGATGGTGGACCAGCTCTCGTCCTTCGCCGCCGAAGTGACGCGGGTGGCGCGCGAGGTCGGCACCGAGGGCCGGCTCGGCGGCCAGGCCCAGGTGCGCGATGTCTCGGGGACCTGGAAGGACCTCACGGACAACGTCAACTCCATGGCCGGCAACCTGACCGGCCAGGTGCGCGGCATCGCGAAGGTGGTGACCGCGGTGGCCAACGGCGATCTGCAACAGAAGCTCACGGTCGAGGCCAAGGGCGAGATCGCGGCGCTCGCCGAGACCATCAACAGCATGACCGAGACGCTTGCCACCTTTGCCGACCAGGTGACGACCGTCGCGCGCGAGGTCGGCGTCGAAGGCAAGCTGGGCGGCCAGGCGAAGGTGCCCGGCGCCGCCGGCACCTGGAAGGGCCTGACCGAGAACGTGAACCAGCTGGCGGCCAACCTGACGACCCAGGTGCGCGCCATCGCGGAGGTGGCCACCGCCGTGACGCAGGGCGACCTGACCCGCTCCATCACCGTGAAGGCTCAGGGCGAGGTCGCGGCGCTGAAGGACACGATCAACGAGATGATCCGCAACCTGAAGGACACGACGCAGAAGAACACGGAGCAGGACTGGCTCAAGACCAACCTCGCCAAGTTCAGCCGCATGCTTCAGGGCCAGAAGGATCTGCTCACGGTGGGGCAGCTGATCCTGTCCGAACTGGCGCCGGTGGTGGGTGCGCAGCAGGCGGAGTTCTACGTGCTGAACACCGCCACGGCCACGCCGAAGCTGAAGCTCTTCGCCAGCTACGCCTCCGGCGGCCAGACTTCGCACGGCAAGGAGATCGAGCTGGGCCAGGGCCTTGTCGGCCAGTGCGCGGTCGAGAAGTCCAAGATCCTTCTGACCAACGTGCCGAGCACGGCCTTCCGGATCGTCACGGGCCTCTCCGAAGGCGCGGCCATGGACGTGATCGTGCTCCCGGTGATCTTCGAGGGCGAGGTGCGGGGCGTGCTGGAGCTGGCCTCGCTGGAGCGCTTCAACCCCGCGCACCAGGCCCTCCTGGACCAATTGACCGAATCCATCGGCATCGTGATCAACACCATCGCCGCCAACATGCGCACCGAGGACCTGCTGACCCAGTCGCAGTCGCTGGCCGAGGAGCTGCAGAACCGCCAGCTCGAGCTTCAGCAGACCAACGAGGCGCTGCAGGAGAAGGCCCGGCTGCTGGTGCACCAGAACCAGGAGGTGGAGCGCAAGAATCAGGAGGTGGAGCAGGCGCGCCAGGCGCTGGAGGAAAAGGCGGAGCAGCTCGCGCTCACCTCCAAGTACAAGTCCGAGTTCCTGGCCAACATGTCGCACGAACTGCGCACGCCGCTCAACAGCCTGCTGATCCTGTCGGACCAGCTGTGCAAGAACAGTGAGGGCAACCTGACGGCCAAGCAGGTGGAGTTCGCGAAGACCATTCACCTCTCGGGCAACGATCTGCTGATGCTGATCAACGACATCCTGGACCTGTCGAAGATCGAATCCGGAACGGTCGCGGTGGAGGTCAGCGAACTGCGGCTGGACGACCTGCAGCGCTCGGTCGAGCGCAGCTTCCGCCACGTCGCCGAGGCCAAGCACGTCGGCTTCGACATCCACGCGTCGGGGCCGCTGCCCGAGACGATCGTGACCGACGTCAAACGCCTGCAGCAGGTCATCAAGAACCTGCTGTCGAATGCGTTCAAGTTCACGCACCAGGGTTCGGTCGCGTTGACGGTCGAGGCCGTGGACAGCGGCTGGTCGCGCGACAACGAAGAGCTCAACCGGGCCGGCCAGGTCATGGCCTTCGCCGTGTCCGATACCGGCATCGGGATTTCCGCCGACAAGCAGCAGATCGTGTTCGAGGCCTTCCAGCAGGCGGACGGCTCGACCTCTAGAAAATACGGCGGCACCGGCCTCGGCCTCGCGATCAGCCGTGAACTGGCGCGCCTTCTGGGCGGCGAGATCCGCCTGGTGAGCACGCCCGCGCAGGGCAGCACGTTCACGCTGTACCTGCCGCAAAGCTACAGCTCGCCGCGCAGTGCACGGCTGGGCCGCACGGCGGCGGCGCGGGCGGAAGTTCCTCGCCGCGCCGAACGCAACCGGGTCGCGGAACTGCGGCCCGGTCCCGGTCCGCAGAAGCCGGCCCGGCGCATCGTTGCCGCAGGGGCCAAGGCCGCCGAACGCGGCGATGCAGCCGACATGCTCCCGTCGCTCAACATCGCCGACGACGACCGCGACAGCATTCTTTCCGGGGACAAGGTGCTCCTGATCGTCGAGAACGACCTCGCCTTCGCCAAGATGCTGTTGCATGCCGGGCGCAAGAGCGGCTTCAAGGGCCTGGTCAGCCCCAGCGGCGCCGGCGCATTGGCGCTCGCGCGCGACTACCGCCCGGCACTCATCACGCTCGACATCTTCCTGCCCGACATGGAAGGCTGGCGCATCCTCGAGCGCCTGAAGGCCGACCTTGCCACGCGGCACATTCCGGTCTGCGTGGTCTCGACGGACGACTCGCGGGAGCGGGCCCTGAACTCCGGCGCCGTCGGCTTTCTGGCCAAGCCGCTGCAATCGATCGACGAAATCGATGCGGGGCTCGGGCATCTTTACGGCTTCGTTCAGGCGGACGCCAGGAAGCTGGTGGTCGCCATGCGCCCCTCGTCGCTGCGCGATCGCTATGTCGCGACCCTGGCCGGCAGCGAGATCGACAGCGTGGTCGTGGAAACCGCCGAGGCGGCCAGGGACGCGCTGGCGCGCAACGACGTGCACTGCCTCGTGACCGACGGCATGGTGGCCGGCTTCGGCCGCGCGGATGCCGCCGAGTTTGTCGAGGCCCGCCCGGCGACGCGGCAACTGCCGGTCGTCCTGTACAGCGCGGTTCCGGGCGGCCGCGTGCCGGGGTGGGAGCACGGCCACGGCGGCTCGGCGATGCGCGTCGCGGATTCGCTGGAGCGGCTGATCGACGCAACGGCCTTCTTCCTGCATCGGGGCCTGGCTTCGATGTCCGAGCAGGAACGGAGAGCGGTCGAAGCGGTCAACGCCGGCGCCGGCACGCTGGCCGGCAGGAAGGTGCTGATCGTCGACGACGACATGCGCAACATCTTTGCGCTGGCGACCATCCTCGACGCACAGGGAATGCTCATCGTGTCGGCGGAGAACGGCCGCGATGCGATCCGGCTGGTGCAGGAGGATGCCGGCATCGACATCGTCCTCATGGACATCATGATGCCGGAGATGGACGGCATGCAGACGATGCGCGAGCTGCGCCGCCTGCCGCGCGGCAAGCAGCTGCCGCTGGTGGCGGTGACGGCGAAGGCCATGAAGGGCGACCGCGAGAAATGCATCGAAGCGGGGGCCTGGGACTACCTGTCGAAGCCGGTGGACACGACCTATCTGCTCGCCGTTCTGCGGGGGTGGCTGTGCAAGTAGAAGAGCCTCCTGCACTGCCCGAGGAACGGGGCCCCGACGGGGGGCCGTTCGACGAGAAGGCCGACATCCTGGTCGTCGACGATCTGCCCGAGAAGCTGCTGGTCTTCCGGACCGTGCTCGAGGACCTCGGCCAGAACCTGGTGCTGGTGCGCTCGGGCACCGATGCGCTGCGGGAGATCCTGCAGCGCGAGTTCGCGGTCATCCTGCTGGACGTCAACATGCCCAGCATGGACGGGTTCGAGACGGCGACGCTGATCCGCCAGCATCGGCGAAGCGCCCATACGCCGATCATCTTCATCACCTCCTACGCCGACGAGATGCAGACCGCGCGCGGCTACTCGCTCGGCGCGGTGGACTACATCCTCTCCCCCGTGGTGCCGGAGGTCCTGCGCAGCAAGGTGAGCGTCTTCGTCTCGCTGTACCTGATGCGGCGCCAGGTCCGGCGCCAAGCCGATGCGCGGGCCGCAATGATGGCGGCGCATGCGGCTCGCCGCGTCGCGGAGGAGAACGACAGGCGCTCCGCATTTCTCGCCCATGCGAGTCGCGCGCTCAGTAGCTCGCTGGAGATCACGGTCGCGATGAACCAGCTGGTCGAACTGCTGGTGCCCAGCCTGGCCCCGCTCGCCGTGCTGCTCCTGATCGACCCCGAGCTCGGCGCGGGCGAGATGCTTGCCGCGGCGGTGCGGCCGGGCCACGCGAGGCTTCAATGGTTCGCAGGCCCCGAAACGGCGCTCGCCCCGGGCATCCGCGCCGCGCTGCACGCCGCGGCGAACCGCGGGCGGCGAACCACCGTGGCGGAAGAAGCGCTGAAGCCGCTCACGGCGGCATCGTTCGGCCTCGCTCCGGCGGACGCCGAGTTCCCGCTGCTGCGCTCGGCCGCGGCCGTGCCGATGGTCTTCGGGGAACGTGTTCTGGGCGCGGTTCTGGTCGCATCCGGCAATCCGGACGACGCGAGCGCCGGCGCCCAAGCCGGGATGGTCGGCGAGTTGGCGGCCCGGGCCGCGACGGCGTTCGAGAACGCGCGCCTCTACCGCATCCTGCAGCGCGAAATCCTCGAGCGGCAGGCGGCGCAGGAAGAGCTGCAGCAGTCCAACCAGCGCAAGGACGAGTTCCTCGCGATGATGTCGCACGAGCTGCGCAATCCGCTGGCGCCCATTCATACCGCCGTCGAGGTGATCCGCCGCGTCGCCGCGCCGCACCCCAGGGTCACGTGGGCGCTCGACATTGCCGATCGGCAACTGCGGCAGATGACGCGTCTGATCGAAGAGCTGCTTGACGTGGCCCGCATCAGCCAGGGCAAGATCGCGCTCAAGCGCGAGACGATGGATCTCAACACGGTGATCGTTCAAGGCGTGGAAACGGTGCAGCCCTTCATCGACAGCCGTCGCCAGGTGTTGAGCGTCGCGCTACCCGAAGAGCCGGCATGGCTTCTGGGCGACGTGGCCAGGCTCACGCAGGTGATCGCCAACCTGCTGCACAACGCTGCCAAGTACAGCCCGGAGGGAACCGACATTGCGCTCGCCTCCTGGTTCGAGGACGACGACATCGTCGTCTCGGTGCGCGACCAGGGCATCGGCATCGACGAGGAACTGTTGACGCGCATCTTCGACCTCTTCGCGCAAGGGCAGCGCGGCCTCGACCGCGCCCAGGGCGGGCTGGGCGTCGGGCTGACGCTGGCACGGCGCCTGACGGAGATGCACGGCGGCCAGATCGAGGTCTTCAGCGAGGGGCGGGACCGGGGCTCCGAGTTCAAGATCCGCTTGCCGCGCGTTGCGGCGGTGCCCGAAGCCGGGCAGATCGCGTCCGCGCTCCCGTCAGCGCCGCGCCTCGAGCCCCAGCGCATCCTGATCGTCGACGACAACCGGGACGCGGCCGCAGGCGTCGCGGCGGTCCTCGAGCTCGAAGGACACCAGGTTCGCACGGCGGGCGATGGCGAGGAGGCGCTCGCGATCGTCGCGGCGTACCGGCCCAGCGTCGTCGTGCTGGACATCGGACTGCCGCTGCTCGACGGCTACGAGGTCGCGCGCCGGATGCGCAAGATGCCCGAGACCGAAGACGCGCTGCTGATCGCGCTGACCGGCTATGGCCAGAACGAAGACCGCCAGGCCGCGCTCGGCGCCGGCTTCGATCACCACTTCGTCAAGCCCGCGGAGCCGAATGCGCTCCTGGCCTGCATCCATCACTGGTTCGAGCGGCGCACCAGCGAGAGGCGCACCGTATCACCGTCCAGCGCCACGAAGTAGCCCAGGTCTTCGGCCAGCAACTGCAGCGCGACGGCATCGATCGCCAGCTTGCGTGGCGCCCGGTGCGGATCCGCCAGCTCCGCGAGCTCGGCTGCCCCGCGTGTCGCGCTGAAGCGCACGATGTCGCGGCCTTCGGGTTCGATGTGCACCGCGCCGAGCTGCGGTGCGCCGTCCTGCAGATAGCTCAGGACGCCGAGACACATGTAGCGCAGCGCGGCGCCGGCCGGAAAGCGCTGCTCGCCCTCTCCGGGCGCCAGCCCCTCGCCGACATGCAGCCGGATGCCGTTCAGTTCGAAGGCGGCGCGCATCAGCCCGGTGCACTGGGCCACCAGCGCGCTGCGGGTCACGCCCTCGTCGCTGACGGCCAGCTCCCAGTCGCGCAGGGAACGCACGCCGGTCGCCAGCGCACCGACCTGGCCTTCCACCAGCGCCACTCTCTCCTGCCAGGCCGCGGTGTCGACGGGCTTCACCGTCGCCTGGCGCTTGAACATCAGCATGGCCATCCGGATCACCGACACCGGAGAAGCCAGGTCGTGGCGCAGCGCCGGGAAGACGCGCGTGAGCAGTTCGTGGCGCACGCCGGCAGCCATCCAACTGCGGGCTCCGGGGGTTGCCTTCATCGTGCGGCAGGTGGCGCCAGGATGCGATCCAGATCTTCGAAGTCGATCGGCTTCTGCAGATGATGGTCGAACAGGCCCGGCGTGGTCGTGCCGCCGGCCTCGTCGGCGCCGAAGCCCGAGATCGCGATCAGCAACAGCGGCTTGTTCCCGGCGCTTGCACGCATGCGCCGCGCAAGCTCGGCGCCGGGGAGATCCGGCAGCACCAGATCGACCAGCGCCGCATCGAAGGCTTTCTCGGCGGCGGCGGCGATCGCCTGTTGCGCGGTGTAGGTGCAATGCGCCTCATGGTCCTGCAGCGCCAGCAGTTCCCGCAGCAGATCGGCCGCGGCCTTGTTGTCGTCGACGATCAGCACGTTCACGGCAATACCCCTGAAACAAGGGTTTGCAGTATCGGGGCCGGTCGCGGAACGCCGCGTAGGAGCGTGCCTCGTCCGAACCGAGGCAGTGAGCGCTCAGGCGCCGGCCGCTTCGACCGTCGCGCTGACTTCGCCCAGCCCGATGCGCACCGCGCCTTCGCGCTCGCAGAAGCCCCGCAGGCTGAGCGTATCGCCGTCTTCGAGAAAGCTGCGGCGCTCGCCGTTGGGAAGCAGGATCGGCTGCTTGCCGCCCAGCGTGAGCTCGAGCAGCGAGCCGGCCTCATCGGGCTTCGGGCCCGAGAGCGTGCCCGAACCGAGCAGGTCGCCCGGCTGCAGATTGCAGCCGTTCACCGTGTGGTGCGTGACGAGCTGCGCGGCCGTCCAGTAGGCGGCGTCGCGGGCGTTGCCGCGCGTGAGGCGCACGGCGCCCTCGCCGGCTTCGCGCATCTTCGCCGTCTGCAACCACACCTCGAGCGTGATGTCGAGCGCGCCGCTTTCGCGGTTGGCGGGTGCATCGAGGTAGGGCAGCGGCTGCGGATCGCCGGCCGGGCGCTCGAAGGCGGCGCGGAAGGGCGCGAGCGCCTCCATCGTCACGATCCAGGGCGAGAGCGTGCTGGCGAAGTTCTTCGACAAGAAGGGCCCGAGCGGCTGGTACTCCCAGGCCTGAATGTCGCGGGCCGACCAGTCGTTGAGCAGGGTGACGCCGAACAGGTGCGCTTCCGCTTCGGCGATGGCGACCGGCTCGCCGAGCGCATTGCCCTGGGCGACCAGGAAGCCGAGTTCGAGCTCGTAGTCGAGCCGCTTCGAAGGGCCGAAGGAAGGCGTTGCGGCATCGGGTGCCTTGGTCTGGCCTTGCGGGCGCTTGAAGCGCTGGCCGCTGACGCCGATCGACGAGGCGCGCCCGTGGTAGCCGATGGGCACCCACTGGTAGTTGGGCAGGAGCGGCTGGTCGGGACGGAACAGGCTGCCGACCGTGCGGGCGTGATGGATGCCGGTGTAGAAGTCGGTGTAGTCGCCGATGCGGCAGGGCACCGTCATCTCGGCGGCCGACTGGGCCAGCAGGGCCTTGGCCCACTCGGGGGCCTGCTCGCTCCCTTCGGCCAGGCCGGCGGAGATCGCGGCACGCAGGGTTTGGCGCTCCGTCGGGCTCTTCGCCATCAACACGTTCATGTCGTCCGTATGGACGAGGCCGGTCGCCTTCAAGTCGAGCACCTGATCGCCGATCGCAACCCCGATGCGAAAGGCCTCGCCGCTGCCGGCAGGCCGGAAGCGGCCGAAAGGAAGGTTCTGGATCGGAAAATCGCAGCCGGCCTCGTTGGCCGAAGCAACCCAGCTGCGCAGCTTCGGATCGTGGGTGGCGTTCAGTTCGTTGTTCATGGCTTGAATTGATCCTTGAGGCCGGCCCAGCAGTCGGCATAGTCGGTGTCCAGCGCCGGGCTCTGCAGCGCCCAGGCCGTGGGAATGAAGCGGAAGCGGCTCTCGAACATGAAGGCCAGCGTGTTGTCCAGCTTCTGCGGCTTGAGGTCGGCACGGCTGGCCTTCTCGAAAGCTTCCTCGTCGGGGCCGTGCGGCACCATCGCGTTGTGCAGGCTGGCGCCACCGGGCTTGAAGCCGCCGGGCTTGGCGTCGTACTCGCCGTAGACCAGGCCCATGAACTCGCTCATCAGGTTGCGGTGGTACCAGGGCGGACGGAAGGTGTCTTCCATCACCAGCCAGCGCGGCGGGAAGATCACGAAGTCGCAGTTGGCGGTGCCGGGCGTGTCCGAGGGCGAGGTGAGCACGGTGAAGATCGACGGGTCCGGGTGGTCGAAGCTGATGGAGCCGATGGTCATGAAGTTGGCGGTGTCGTACTTCACCGGCGCGAGGTTGCCGTGCCAGGCGACGACGTTGAAGGGCGACTGCTTCGTCGGCGCGCGCCAGAAGCGGCCGCCGAATTTCTTGACGATCTCGTAGCCGCCGGCCTCGCTCTCGAAAGCAGCCACCGGCGCCTGGAAGTCGCGTGCGTTGGCCAGGCCGTTGGAGCCGATCGGGCCCAGCTCGGGCAGGCGGAACTGGGCGCCGTAGTTCTCGCAGATGTAGCCGCGAGAAGGACCCTGATCCGAATCCGGCAGCGCGATCTTGAACGCGATGCCGCGCGGCAGGAGCGCAATTTCGCCGGGCTTGACCTCGAGCACGCCCATCTCAGTGGTGATCACCAGCCGGCCTTGTTGCGGCACCAGCAGCATCTCGCCGTCGGCATTGACAAAGGCGCGGCGCTCCATCGAACGGCTCGCGAGGTAAACGTGCGCAGCGACGCCGCTGTGCGCCTCGGCGTCGCCGTTGGCGGCCAAGGTATGGATGCCGTCGATGAAATCGACATCGGCGTTGTCGAGCGGAAGCGGATGCCAGCGCATCGGCTCGGGCGCGAGCGCGATGTCGCGGTCGGCACCGGTCTGCCAGTGTGGCTGCGCATAGGCCTGGTAGCGCCCGGAGACCACCGAGGGCTGGCGCCGGTACATCCAGCTGCGCCGGTTCTCGTGGCGCGGCGCGGTGAAGGCAGTGCCCGAGATCAGCTCGGGGTAGAGGTCGAAGGGCGCGCGCTGCGGGCTGTTGCGGCCCTGCGGCAGGGCGCCGGCCACGGCCTCGCTCGCGTATTCGTTGCCGAAGCCGCTCTGGTAGCGCAATGCGTCGGTACTCATGGGGATCCTTTCAATCCACGCGGATGTTGTTGGCCTTGATCAGGCGCCCCCAGCGTTCGCGCTCGGCCTTCACGTAGCTTGCCATGTCGCCCGGCGAGCCGGGGAGGCCTTCCACGCCGAGTGCGTCGAAGCGCGCCTTGACGGCCGGCGAGGCCAGCGCCTCCTGCAAGGCCTTGGCATAGCGCGCCACCGTGGGCTCGGGCGTGCCGGAGGGCACGGTGAGCCCCTGCCAGGCATAGGCCTCGTAGCCGGCCAGGCCCTGCTCCATCAGCGTCGGCACGTTGGGCAGCGAGGCGATGCGCTTGGCGCTCGCCACGCCGATGGCCTTGACCTTGCCCGCCTGCACGAACTGGTTGCCGCTGGCGGTGTCGACCAGCATGAACGGCACCTGCCCGCCCAGCACGTCCTGCATGGCCGGTGCCGCGCCGCGGTAGGCCACGTGGGTGAGCTTGAGCTCGGCCTTCTCGCGCAGCAGCTCGGTGGCCAGGTGATGCGGGCTGCCGACGCCGGCCGAACCGTAGTTGACGCCGCCCGGCTGGGCCTTGGCCCAGGCCACGAACTCCTTCCAGTTGCTCGCCGGCACCTGCGGGCCGACCACCAGCACGAGCGGGAAGCGCGCCAGCAGGCCGACCGGCTTGAGGTTCTTCTCGGCGTCGTAGCTCAGCTTGGAAAAGAGGAAGGGATTGGCCGCCAGCGTCGCGAAGTCGGCGGTCAGCAGGGTGTGCTCCACGTCCCTGGCGCGCGCCACGTACTCGGCCGCGATGTTGGTGGCGGCGCCCGGCTTGTTGTTGATGACGATGGGCGCGCCCAGGCTCTTGCTCATGGTCTCGGCGGTCGCACGCGCCACCGAATCGGAGCCGCCGCCGGCGGCGTAGCCGACCACCCATTCGATGGGCTTGCTGTCCTGGGCGATGGCAGCGAGGGACAGGGCAGCCAGGCCGAGGGCGGCGAGGGTCTTGCGGATCATGGGTTTGTCTCCAGTAGATTGAAACTTCGTGTGATGCATTGCCGGATCGTCAGGCGCGCGCCGCCTCCAGGGCTTTGCGCAGCACCGGCAGCGAGCCAATGTGATTGGCCAGCACCAGCACCAGGCGGGCATTGAAGGCGTGGCTCTCCTCGGTGGACAGGCCCTGGTGCGCGTCGAGCAGGGCCTCGTAGAAGTCGTCCGGAGCATCCAGGTGGGGCGTCAGGATCAGGTGGTCGTTCGGCATGGTCGTGGTCTCCTGGGGTCTCAGGTTTTGCCGAGCGCACGCGCGTGGGCGGCGCGGATGGCGGCGGCCGTGGGGCTGCGCCAGCGCGCGCACACGTGCTGGTCGGGCCGCAGCAGGTAGGTGGTGCCGGGCCGGGCGTCGTAGCGCTGCGCGGCCAGGGCATGGGCGTCGTCGAGCGGAATGCGTACGACGCTGACCGGTGCTTCGGCCTCGGCCAGCGCGCGCAGGCTGGTCTCGGCGGCGGCGCCGTCGCCAAACACCAGCGCGGCAAAGCGGCCGTCGGCGCCAAGCGAGCGCAACAGCCAGTTGCGCTGGCCGCCGCTCGCAGTGAAGGGTGCATCGGCCGCCACCGCGCCGGGCACCATGCGCCCTTCGAAGTCCCCGCTGTCCGGCGTGTTGAGCGTCGAGCCATGCAGCGTGGCCGGCACAGACAACCGCCCGCTGTTGACCAGCGTACGGGCGAAGGGGTGGCTGCTCGCCAGCTGCAGCACCGCATCGCGGAACAGCCGGCTCAGCTCGCTCTTGGGCGTGATGAAGTCGGTGGCGCGGGTGGAGTTGCGGATGTTCTCGTCGGCCGCGTACTCGCGCTCGCGGGCGTAGCTGTCGAGCAGCGCCTGCGGCGCCTCGCCGCGCAGCACCGCGGCCAGCTTCCAGGCCAGGTTGTCGGCGTCCTGCACGCCCGAGTTGGCGCCGCGCGCACCGAAGGGCGAGACGCCGTGCGCCGAATCGCCCGCGAACAGCACGCGGCCGTGGCGGAAGGCCTCCATGCGCAGGCAGGCGAAGGTGTAGACGCTGGCCCATTCGAGCTCGAACTCCGCGTCCCTGAAGGGCGAGGCCGCCAGCAACGCCTTGACGCGCGGAATGATGTTCTCGGGTTTCTTCTCGGCCTCCGGATCGGCCTCCCAGCCGAGCTGGAAGTCGATGCGCCACACGTTGTCGGGCTGCATGTGCAGCAGCACGCTCTGGTGACGGTGGAAATGCGGATCGAACCAAAACCAGCGCTCGGCCGGGAAGTCGACCTTCATCTTCACGTCCGCGATCAGGAAGCGGTCCTTGAAGATGCGGCCCTTGCTTTCCTGGCCGATCAGCTGCCGCACCGTCGAGCGCGAGCCGTCGCACGCGGGCAGCCAGTCGGCCTGCAGCCGGTAGCTCCCGTCCGGCGTCTCGACGGTCAGGAGCGCGTGGTCCTCGTGCTGCTCGACGCCGACCACCTTGTGGTTCCAGCGGATGTCCAAAAGCGGCAGCTCGGCCGCGCGCTCGGCCAGGTAGCCCTCGACGTAGTACTGCTGCAGGTTGACGAAGGCCGGGCGCTGATGGCCCTCTTCGGGCAGCAGGTCGAACTCGTAGATCTGCGCGTCCTGCAGGAACACGCGGCCCAGCTTCCAGGACACGCCTTTCGCCGCCATGCGCTCGCCGCAACCGAGCCGGTCGAAGATCTCCAGCGAGCGCTTGGCAAAGCAGATGGCGCGCGAGCCGGTAGACAGCTTGTTGTCGTTGTCCAGCAGCACCACGGGCACCTGGCGTTGCGCCAGGTCGATGGCCAGCGCCAGGCCGACCGGGCCGGCGCCGACCACGACGACGGGGTGCCGGGCGGGCGTGGCGGCGTCCTGGTCGGGGTGGTGCCTGTAGTCGTAGCGCAGGTTCTGGTAGTCGATGGGCGCGGCGGCTGAAGCAGCAATGGCGTTCACGTTCCTGTCTCCGTATCTTTGTCTTGCTCCTCCCGGTTCAGCCTTCGAGGGTCTTCCACATCTCGACGTCGCGCTCGGCGGTCCACACGCGCGGGTCGGCGTACTGCGTGGCCTCGTCGTAGCAGCGCGTGATGTCGAAGGGCATGCAGTGGTCGAAGATGACCCAGTGGCCGTACTTGGGCTTGAGCTTCGCGTAGGTCTCCTTGTAGACCGCGTTCAGGTCCTTGCCGGACTTGGCGCCTTCCGAAACGCTGGCGTACACGTCGGCAATGAAGTCGCGCGTGCCGGCGAGACCCTTGGCCACTTCTTCCGGCGTGGTGAGCGCGGCGCCGCGGCCGGGCACCAGGGCCTTCGGCTTGAGCGCGGCGATGTTGTCCAGGGTCTTGGGCCAGTCCTTGAAGTAGGCGTCGCCGGCATAGGGCGTGGCGTCGAACTCGACCAGGTCGCCCGACAGCAGGGTCTTCTCGCCCGGCAGCCAGACCACAGTGTCGCCCTTGGTGTGGCCGCGGCCGAGCTGCAGCAGCTGGACTTCGAGCTTGCCCAGCCACAAGGTCATCTTGCCGGTGAAGGTCATGGTCGGCCAGGTCAGGCCCGGCGGCACGGTCTCGACGTTCTGGAACAGGCGCGGGAAGCGGCCGATCTCGCTCGCCTTGTCTTCCTCGCCGCGCTCGACGATCAGGTCGCGCGTATCCTGGCTGGCGATGATGTGCTCGGGCTTGTAGCCGGTCGCGCCCAGCACGCGCACCGCGTGGTAGTGCGTAAGCACCACGTACTTGATGGGCTTGTCGGTCACTTCGCGGATGCGTCGCACCACGTCGGCCGCCATCGCGGGCGTGGCCTGGGTGTCGGCCACCAGCACGCAGTCGTCGCCGATCACGATGCCGGTGTTGGGGTCGCCCTCGGCCGTGTAGGCCCAGGCATGCTCGGAAATCTGGCTGAAGGTGATCTTCTTTTCTTCGAGATCGGCCTGGCTGGCGAAAACCTTGGTCTGGCTCATCGGGGTCTCCTGGTGATTTGTCTAACACGAACGAATTCGCAGGGAACGAATTAAACGGAGTGTAAACCGGAGATCAGTTAATGTCTAATGTCTTCTGCATGAACGAACAAAGAGACGGAAATGGCCGCTGACGGCAACGATCGCGCGCAGCGCGGCATCCAGAGCATCGAAGTGGGCGGCCAGCTGCTGCGCGCCCTGGTGCACCACGGCCGGCCGATGGCATTGAAGGACCTCGCGCGCGAGGCCGACATGTCGGCCGCCAAGGCGCATCCCTACATGGTCAGCTTCGGTCGCCTCGGATTGATCGAACAGGACCGCAGCAGCGGTCACTATCTGCTCGGCCCGCTGGCTTTGCAACTGGGATTGATCAGCCTGCAGCAGGCCGATCCGGTCCACATCGCGACACCGCTGGTTGCCGAGCTCGCGCAGCAAATCGGGCACACCGCGGCCATCGCGGTGTGGGGCGACCGCGGCGCCACCATCGTGCGCGTGGCCGAGTCGCCGGCGGCATTGCACGTGAGCATGCGGCACGGCACGGTGTTTTCGCTGACCAGCACCGCTTCGGGCCGCCTCTTCGCCGCCTACCTCGATGGCGCGATCGTCAAGCGCCTGCTCGACAAGGAGCGCCAGCGCGAGAAGAGCAGCACGGCGCCGGCGCCGCACGTGGGCATGCCGCCGCCCCCGCCGCTGCCGGACTGGAAGGCTTTCGAGGAGCAACTGCACGAGGTGCGCGCGCGCGGCATCAGCCGCTCCGAAGGGGAGATCGTGCCGGGCGTGAGCGCGATGTCCGCGCCGGTGTTCGACCACACCGGCGCGATCGCGCTGGCGATCACCGCGATCGGGCCCGCGGGCGTTTTCGATGCGAAATGGGACGGGCCCGTCGCCCGCGCACTGAAGCAATGCGCCGGCGAGGTGTCGCAGCGGCTCGGCGCCGCACGCGCCTGAGAGATCCGGGCGGCTGATCCGGGCGGCTGATATGGCTTGATCCTGTCAAGAGCGCAAGCCCATCTCTCCGGGTTCCGGATTGCAGAATTCGTTCGCGAATGCCGGATGGGGAACGCGACGGAGCCGGGTGCAGGGTATCAGCGGCCGTCGGAGCTGGCAATCAACCGGCCGTCGGCCCGGCGGGCGGGCGCGAGGCCTTCAGCGCCCTGGCGCGTTCCAGACTCTCGGCCGGCCAGTGCTCGGCGCGGCTGTAGTACTCGGCCACGGCCGGCGTGCCCGGCGGCAACAGCACCCATGGCTGCTTCGACATCGTGAAGATGTGGATGTCGGGGGGCAGGTGGTCCGGCGCGTCGAGCGTGCCCACGCGCACGAAGCACACGGCATCGCCGGCACCCGCATAGTGGCTCCACAGCGCGACGCGGCAGTGCGGACAGCGCGCGATCTTCTGCCCTTTGCCGCTTTCCGACGGCGTCACGACGAGCTCGATCTCGCCCTGGAGCAGTTGCACGCGCTCGGCCTCGACCATCGCGTTGAGCGCGAAGGCCGAGCCCGTCTCGCGCTGGCACCAGCGGCAATGGCAGCAGTGCACGAAGAGCGGTCGCGTCGTCATGCGGTAGCGAACCGCGCGGCAGGTGCAGCCGCCCTCAAGCGGGAAGGGGTCGGGGTCGGTCGGGATGGCGCTCATGGTGCGCCGAACTTTGGCGCGGCCGCGCCCGAAACGCAAACGCGGGCGTTCTCAGGCCGCGGCCGCCCCCAGCGCCACGAACTCGCCCTCGAGGCGGCCCACCGTCCGGCCCCCTTGTTCGAGTATGGCGGCGACGGCGATGCGGGCCCGGCCCTTGCGATCGAGCATGCGCAGGAAGGCCGGCCATGCCTGCGGCTGGGCAATGAGCGAGCGCGCAGTGAATTCCCCGGTGATCGGCAGGTCGTAGTCCATGGTATTGCGCTGAATGACCAGCCGGCTCGAGATCCCGGCGCGCTGCAGCCGCGTATGCACCAGCGACCAGGCCGCCAGAATGGCGACGGCCGAGGCGCTGCCGCCGAACACGGTCTCGCGATGGTTGATGTTGGGCGCCAGCGGCGCGCTCAGCAGGACCTCGTCTTCATGCAGCGCGAGCACCGCGACCTGCATCGCCTTCGACAGGGGAATGTGCGCGTGCAAATAGTCCTGCAGTTCGCCGGGGCTCACCGCGAACGCCCGTCGAAATGCGTCACCGGCACCGATTCGAGCTCGATGCCCTCGATGCAGCGGATGTTGACTGCCGACATCTTGTTGCCCTTGGGGTCGCTGCCCTCGGCAAAGGGATGGATGCCGCAGGTGGGGCAGAAGTGGTGCTCGAGCACATGCTTGTTGAACAGGTAGGTGCCCATGTCCTCGCGCGGGGTGAGCAGCGTGAAGCTGTCGCGCGGCACGAACCAGAGCAGCGAACCCTTGCGCTGGCACATCGAACAATTGCATGCCATCGCACCCTTGATCTCGCCCTCGACCTCGAAGGCGATCCGGCCGCAATGGCAGCTGCCTCTGTACTTCATCGGAGTCTCCTGAAAAGAAAAGCGCGGACTGCAGAGTATGCAGACCGCGCCCCGCTTCCGATGTAGGCAGGCGCCCTCAGGCCATGAAGCCCACGTTCTTCGGGTAGTCGATGCCGTTGACGTTGCCGCCGAAGTTCTTGAGGTTCGGCAGGATGCTTTCCAGATTGCCCGCCGGCACGCCGAACCAGCTCGCGAGCGTGGCGCCGTACTGGTCGACCGAGGTGGTCGGAATCAGCCGGCCCTGCCCCACATGGCCTTCGTAGCCGGCCAGCTTCGAGTCGTTGTTGATGCTGACCACCTGCGGCGTGCCGTAGATCTGCTTGCCCTTCACCGCGCCGCCGACGATGAAATGGTGGCCGCCCCAGCCGTGGTCGGAGCCGTCGCCGTTGGAAGCGAGCGTGCGGCCGAAGTCGGAGGCGGTGAAGGCTGTGACCTTGTCGGCCAGACCTTGCGCAACCATCTGCCGGTGGAACGCGGCCATCGCATCGCTCAGCTGCTTCATCAGGCCGGGCTGGTTGGCGATCAGGTTGTCGTGCAGGTCGAAGCCGCCCATCGAGACGAAGAACACCTGCCGCTTGGTGCCCAGCGTGCTGCGGCCGCGGATGAGCCGCGCGACCATCTTGAGCTGGTTGCCCAGGCCGGTGGCCGGAAAGGTACCGGCCGCGAAGTCAGTTCCGATGGCCGAAGTGACCGAGCCCTCGGCCTCGACCGCGCGCTTGGTGACCTTGTTGTATTCGTTCTCCAGCACATGGCCGCGCGCCTGCTGCACGAGCTGCGCCATCGCGGCCTTGACCGAACTGGAGCCGTACACGTTGGCGTTCTTCACGCTGTTGATGCCGACCGCGCCGCCCGTGCTCACCTGGTATTGCAGCGCGGTATCGCCCGAGAGGAACACCGCGTTGCCCGCAACCGACATGCAGGTGAAGAGCGAGTTGGTGTTCTGCGTGAGCATCAGGTCACCGATGTTGCCGCCCCAGCCGACGGTCGAGCCCTCGGGCGAGGACGACTGCCAGGTCGACTGCTGGTCGTTGTGCGAGAACAGCTTCGGCGGCTGCGGATAGAGCTTCTTGTTGCTGTTGTTGTACTGGGCGCGCGTGAGCGGCACCACCAGCGGGCCGACATTGAGCTGCACCGCCATCTTGGCATCGGTATTGAACAGCGTGGCCAGCTCGGTCATCGCCGGGTGCAGCGCGTACTGGCGTCCGTCGGACAGCGCCGTGGTCGGGACGAGCAGCGTCGGCGTCAGTTCGGCCTTGCCGATCGCCACGCCGCCAGCGGCCTGGCCGGCGGCCCCGCCGCGAATCGTGCTGTAGGCGTTGTAGCTCGGATCGTCGTAAGTGACGACAGTGTTGGCATAGTCGTTGCCGCCGAACAGGAAGACGCAGACCAGCGCCTTGTAATCGTCGCCGGCCGCCTGCGCGGCGGCCTCGCCCATCGCGGCCAGGTTGAGCGCAAAGGGCAGTGCGGTGCCCGCCATGGCGAGCTGGCCGGAGCGGCGCAGAAAGGCGCGGCGGGTGTGGGCTGCGGGATTGATCAGGTACATCGCGCGCTTCCTTATTTCTGGATCAGGTATTCCGGCGACGCCATCACCATCAGCACCGCGGCATAGACGCGGTTGTTCTTGACGCCGTCGCTGCTGGTCGAAGTGACCGCCGGCGTGGCGAGCGCATTGACGACCAGCGCCTGCGTGGCGGCGGTGAGTTGGTTGCCGGTGAAAAGCAGGTTCAGCCGCCGCACCAGCGCGGCCGGATCGAGCACCAGCGCCTTCTCGGCCGCATAGCTCGGGATCACATCCTTGCTGTTGAAACCGTTGGGCACCACGTTCTGCATGAAGTTCAGGTAGCCGCCGACGCTGGTCTCGTTGACCATCTGGAACTCGGGTGCCACCAGCTTGGCGCTGGCTATCGCGGTCGAGGGCGGCACGTAGCCGGGCCGGAAGAAGTTGAAGACCGAGGGCGAGCGCAGCGGGCTCTGGCCCAGCTGGTCGTTGGGGCGGGAGAGGTTGCCGATCTTCCAAGTGTCCAGCGTGGAGCCGATGCCGCAGGTGCGGCCCCACTGCACGAGACGCAGCATCGGCTCGCGCAGGCGGCCGAAGTTCGGGTCCGTGAGGCCGGCCGGGCTGCGCGCCTCGTTGTCGAGCAGCACGGCGGCGAACACGCTCTTCATGTCGCCGCGCACGCCGGCGCCGTTGTTGGCGAACACGTCCGCCACGCGCTTCACGTAGGCCGCGCTCGGGTTGCTGGTCACGAGGCGCTGGATCAGCTGCTTGCTGATGAAGGGACCGACGTTCGAGTGATTGAACAGCGTATCGAGCGCGATCTTGAGCGCCGCCTTGCCCTCGGTGTTGGCCGGCACGGTGGCGCCGAGGAACTTGGCTTCGAGCATCGAGTGGCGGGAGGCCGTGAGCGCCATCGGCCGCTTGGTCCAGGCGTTGCTCTCGATGGTGTAGCTGGCGCCGGGCGGCGTGAAGGTGTTGCGCTCGGCGGCGGGGATGTCGAGGTCGTAGCCGGTGAACACGCGCGCCAGGTTGGTCACGTCGTCCTGCGTGTAGCTGTCCAGCGGCGCGCCGTCGGCACCGGTCCTGACCGTGCCGTCGGCATTGAGCTGGTAGAGCCCGATGGTCATGAGCTGCATGACCTCGCGCGCGTAGTTCTCGTCCGGCTGGCGGCCCTGCGCGTTTTCCTTCTGGTTGCCCCGGGTGTTGAGGTAGTAGCCCATCGCCGGGTTGAGCGTCACGTCTTCCAGCAGCTTGCGGAAGTTGCCGGTGACGCCAGCGACCAGCATGTCCCAGTACTGGGCCATCATGTGGTCGTTCCAGTTGGAACTGAGGTCGTTGGCCGAGACCACGAAGATCTCGGTGAACGCCAGCGCCATGCGCTTGCGCATCCCGTCCGGCGCGGTCATGAGCTGGTTCCAGATCATGTCGTCGGTGTAGACGGTGTTGTAGGGCTTGCTCGCGATCCAGTCCCAGCCGGTCTGCGTGGGCGCCCGATCGACCTGCTCGCCGAGCCAGGGCAGGTAGCCCTTGGCGCGCACCGCGGCGATCTCGGCCTCGGAGGCCGAGAACTGCGACTGCAGCAGGAAGCGCGCGGCCTCGTCGTCGGTCTTGGCCTGCGTGTAGATGTAGGTCTGGCCGGTCGGCGTACTGGCCAGGGGCGTCAGGGAGCCGGCCTGGACGTCGCCGCCGCCCATGCCGGCGAAACTGCTGCCGCCGCCTCCGCCGCCGCCACCGCCGCAGGCAGCGAGCGCCGCTGCGGCAGCCAGCGCGGCAGCCAGGGGCAGGGGATTGTTGTGCGCCGCCGGCGCCTCGGAAGCTGCGTGCGTTTCGGACACGCGCAGCACTTCGTCGGTCGCCTCGGAGCGACCGGTCGCAATATCTTCCACCATGAGTTCCTCGCTCCTCGGCGCCCTCGCGCCGTTCTTCTCAAGGCAAGTGCCATGCCGGACGCAGGCCGGGCTGCGAGGACTCTAAAGGCGGTGTAAAGGCGGTGACTACGACAACAATTGTTCTGAAATGTGACTTTTTCCGTCACTCCGATACAACCGCGCCCTTGCGGCGACGCGAAAAGTCGCTCAGGGCTTGGCTTTTTCGAGGCTGTCGCGGGTGCGGATCGCCTCGCGCCGAGCGGCTTCGGCGAAGTCGGCGCCGGCCGAGGCGTAGCAAATGGCGCGCGACGAACTGACCACGATCGGCGCATCGGCGCGCCAGCCCGCACGCACGGTGGCGACCGCATCCCCGCCCTGGGCGCCGACGCCGGGAATCAGGAGCGGAACGGTGGGCGCCAGCGCGCGCACGCGCTCGATCTCAGCCGGGTAGGTGGCACCGACCACGAGGCCGAGCTGGCCGTTCAGGTTCCAAGGCCCCTGGACGAGTCTTGCAACGTGTTCATACAAAAAAGGTTCTCCTTCCAGGCCCGCGAGCCGCTGGCCCTGCAGGTCGGCACCGCCCGGGTTGCTGGTGCGGCACAACAGGAAGGCGCCCTTGCCGTAGTGGCGCAGGTAGGGCTCGACCGAATCGAAGCCCATGAAAGGCGACAGCGTGACGGCGTCGGCGCCGTAGCGCTCGAAGGCCTCGCGCGCGTACTGCTCGGCCGTGGACCCGATGTCGCCGCGCTTGGCATCGAGGATCACCGGCACATGCGGCGCGTTGCGCCGCATGTGCTCCATGAGCTGTTCGAGCTGGGCTTCGGCGCGGTGGGCGGAGAAGTAGGCGATCTGCGGCTTGAAGGCGATCGCCAGGTCGGCGGTGGCATCGACGATGCGCGCGCAGAAGTCGTAGATCTTGCCGGCATCGCCCTTCAGATGGGCGGGGAATTTCGCGGGCTCGGGGTCGAGGCCCACGCACAGCAGCGAGCCGTTTTGGCGCTCGGCGGCGCGCAGCTTGTCCAGGAAGGTCATGGGGCGGAATTTTAGGCCGCCACCGGCAGCGCTCAGCCCGAGCGCAGCAGTTGCTCGGCCGCCAGGCACAGGTCGGCCCAGGCACGCGCCTTGTCGGCCGGATTGCGCAGCAAGTAGGCCGGGTGGTAGGTCGCGACGACCGCGACGCCCTCCAGATCCGGGATGGCCAGCCGCACCGCGCGGCCGCGCAGCTTGCCGAGCGGCTCGCTGCTTTGCAGCAGGCTCTGCGCCGCCAGCGGGCCCATCGCGAGCACGACGCGCGGCGCCAGGGCGGCGGCGGGCGCCGCAAAGGCCTCGGCGATCGGGCGCGGGCTGCCCGGCTGGCCCGAGGCCACGCCGCGGTGCGTGCGCATCAGATGCACGGGCGTCGCTGCGCCATGCAACTGCAGCGCGCGCAGCATGTTGTCGAAAAGCCGGCCGGCATCGCCCGCGAAGGGTTCGCCGTGGCGCCCGTCGAGCTCGGGCGGCATGTCGGCGACGATCAGCCACCCGCCTTGCACGGCCTTCTCTTCATCGCCGTAGAGACGACGCGGCGCATCGATCAGCACGGTCGCACCGTGGGACGGCGCGGCGGACGGACGGACAGGAGGAGCGGACACAGGCACCGGCGCACGCGGCGCCGCCGGCACGGCTTCGGCTTCGACGCGCGGCACCGCGACCACCACCTCGACCGCCGGCGCCTCGGCAGGCTCCGCCACCGGCCACCAGACCTTGACGCCCATCTCGTCGAGCATCGCGCGCTGCCGCGCGTCGAGATTCAGCGTGCCGGCGCTCATTTCAACGCACCCCATGCGCTGGTCGATTCGTTGAGCCGCAGGCTCATCACCACCGCGTCTTCGCGTGCGTTGCCCTCCGCCGGGTAGTAGCCCTTGCGCACCCCCACGCGGCGAAAGCCCTGGCGCTCGTAGATGGCAAGCGCGCGCAGGTTGCTCGCGCGCACTTCGAGCCACAGCCACTGGGCGTTCTGGCCGCGCGACCAGCCGGCCAGCGCCTCGAGCATCAGCGGCGCCCAGCCCTGGCCCTGGAAGGCCGGCGCGACCGTGAGGTTGAGCAGATGGACTTCGTCGACGCCTTTCATGGCCACGAAGTAGCCGATGATGGTTTCGTCGCCGGTCCGGGCCGCAGGCCGCCCCCAGAGCGCGCGCGGTCCGCCCGCGGGCGGGGGCGAGGGCTCGGTGCCGAGTGCGGAAGGAACGACCAGGCACTGGCAGTGGTAGCCGGCGGCCAGCGAGTCGCTGAAGTTGGCCGGCGTCCAAGGGTGGGTGAAGGCGGTTTTCTCGATCGCGCAGACAGCCGGAATCCGCTCGATCGTGATCGGCTCGAGACGGGCTTCACGCGGCTGTTGCAGGACTGCGCTCATGATGATGATGATGAATCGGTCATTGCCGCCTTGAGGGCGGCACGCTCTTCGGTGGTCTGCGCCACTTTATCGCGAACATAGAGCGGCCAGGCCTCGGCGGGTGCGACCGTTCGGCCGGCTGCAAGCAATTCGGGGGCCAGGCGCAGCATCGCGGCCGCGGTGGGCAGCACCTCGTGGCGCGCCACGGCTGCGGGAAGGCGCTCGCCATAGGCCGCGAAGGCATTGCCGGCGAGCGCCCAACCGGACGGCACCTCGACCTGCTCGGGCGCCAGCAATTCCGCTTCGCCGGCGAGCGCCGCTGCGCTCCCGAACTCGTAGCGCGCGGCATAGACCTGGTCCATGCGGGCATCGAGCACGGCGACCACGTGCATGGCACCGAAACGGTGATGCGCCTCCTCGGCCACCGCCTGCAGCGTGTCGATGGGCAGCAGGCGCAGGCCGGCGCCGAAGCCCAGGCCCTGCGCCACCGAGCAGGCGGTGCGCAGGCCGGTGAAGGAACCGGGCCCGCGCCCGAACGCGATCGCATCGAGTTCGGCCAGCGCGAGGCCGGCTTCGGCCAGCAGTTGCTGGATCAGCGGGATCAGCGTGGTCGAGGATTGCGCGCCGCCGGCGCCGCTGTGTTCGAACAGCCGGTCGCCGTGGCGCACCGCGACCGAAAGCGCTTCGGTGCTGGTGTCGAAGGCCAGGAGCTTGAGCGCCGTCGCCATGGCCGTCATCCGCGCGCCGGCGCGGCGGCCGGCCTTGCTGCTGCCGCGGCGCGAACGCGCTGCACGCCGAACAGGATGCCGGCCGTAACCAGCAGCAGTCCGGCGATCAGGTTCCAGTGCAGCGGCTCGCCGAGGAAGACCACGGCAGCGAGGGCCGAGAGGCCCGGCACCACGGCCGTGATCATGGTCGAACGCACCGGCCCGAAGTACTGGATCATGCGCGTGAAGGTAATGCCGGAGATGACGACCGAGCCGACGCCCTGGAACAGCATCTGGAACACGATCTCGCCCACCGGCGCGCTGTCGAGCCGGCTCGCGACCACGCCGGCGGCGGCCAGCAGGGCATAGACCGGCACGTAGGTCACGAAGGCGAACACGGTGATGGCGATGGTGGCGCGCACCGCGTCGAGCCCGTGGCGCCGCACCACCACGCTGTAGCAGGCCCAGCAGAAAGCCGCGCTCATGAAGAGCAGGTCGCCCTTCCAGATCTGGCCGCCCTCGAGGGCATGCAGCAGGCTGGCGCCGCCGACCAGCAGGTCGCCGACGACGATCAGCGCGAGGCCGAGCGCGCGGGCTGTAGTGATGCGGTCGTGCAGCACGATGGCCGCGAGCACCGCCGTCCAGAGCGGCAGGCTGCCCGGCATCAGCACGGCGGCATGGGTGGCCGGCGCGTAGAAGAAGCCGGTGTAGGCGAGCAGGGCATAGGCCAGGCCGCCGAAAGCGCCTGCGGTCGCGGTGATGCGCAGTGAAGCGGGCGACAGGCCGAAGAGCGAGCCCGCCGACGGATCGCTCCGGCGCGCCTGTTGCATCACCAGCCAGGCGCCCCAGGGCATGAGCACCAGGCTCGCGCCGCAGATGCGCGCGAAGGCAATGTCGAAGGGGGTCAGCGAGCGCCCGGCCGAGGCCCGCGCGATCACGATGAAGGCGGTCCAGACCAGGACGGTGACGACGGCCGCGCCGATGCCGATGGTGCGAGCGGAGAAGCGGGGTGCGGCGGGCATCACGCGATTATCGAGGGACGGCCATGCACCGCGCTGCGATGGGCCCATGACGCTGCCGGCCGGGATAATCGCGCGATGCCTTTTGCCCTGCCCCTTACCGCGCGCCGCGCCGTTCGCATGCTGTCCCTGGTTCTGGCGCTGGCGGCGCTGGGTTCGGTCCCCGCCATCGCCCAGAACCTCCCGCCCGAGGTCGAGGCCGCACTGGCCCGCGCCAAGGTGCCGCGCGATGCGGTGACGATGCTGGTGGCCGACGCCGACGCCACCCACGCCCCGCGGCTCGCGTGGCGGGCGCAGGTGCCGGTCAACCCGGCCTCGGTCATGAAGCTGGTCACCACCTACGCCGCGCTCGACCTGCTCGGCCCGGCCTTCACCTGGACCACGCCCGTGTACGTCGACGGTCCGATCCAGAACGGCGTGCTGGCCGGCAACCTCTACATCAAGGGCCAGGGCGATCCGAAGCTGGTGCTCGAGCGCCTGTGGCTGCTGCTGCGCCGCGTGCAGGGGCTGGGCATCCACACCATCAACGGCGACATCGTGCTGGACCGCAGCGCCTTCGAGGTTCCCGATGCCGATCCGGCCGCCTTCGACGGCGAAGGCCTGCGCCCCTACAACGTCGCGCCCGATGCGCTCCTGATCAACTTCAAGTCGGTGGTGATGACCTTCGTGCCGAACCGCGACAGCCAGACGGCGCAGGTCAACTTCGAGCCCTACCTGGCCGGCGTGGCGACGCAGGCCACGGTGCCGTTGTCGGCCGGTGAATGCGGCGACTGGCGCGCCGCGCTGGCGCCGGCCTTCACCGATCCGGCGCGCGTGAGCTTTGCCGGCAGCTACCCCGCCGCCTGCGGCGAGAAGGTGTGGCCGGTGGCGTATGCGGACCCGCGCAGCTACGCAGTGCGCGCGGTCGGCGGGCTGTGGGCCGAGATGGGCGCCAAGCTCCGGGGCCAGGTGCGCGAGGGGCAGGTGCCGGCGGGTCTCAAGCCCGCATTCGAAGCCGTCTCGCCGCCGCTGGCCGAAGTGATCCGCGACATCAACAAGTACAGCAACAACGTGATGGCGCAGCAGCTGTTCCTCACGCTCGGCCTGCAACAAAACAAGCGCGGCACGCTCGAGGGTGCGCGCGCCGCAATGCGCCAGTGGTGGAACGAGCGCATAGGCACCGGCGAAGGCCAGCCGGTGTTCGACAACGGCTCGGGGCTCTCGCGCGAGGAGCGCATCAGCGCAGCCGCGCTCGCGAGGATGCTGCAGGTGGCCTGGCGCTCGCCGGTGATGCCCGAGCTGGTGTCCTCGCTGCCCGCCACGGGCGTCGACGGCACGTTGCGCAAGCGCGCTCTGCGCTCGGGCGGCGCGGCGCATCTCAAGACCGGCACGCTGCGCGATGCGGCCGGCGTTGCGGGCTACGTGCACGGCGCCAGCGGCCGGCGCTGGGTGGTGGTCGCGATCGCCAACAACGGCAATGCCGGGGCGGCGCGCCCGGCCTTCGATGCGCTCGTGGACTGGGCCGCGCAGGACAACTAACCGAGCGTCGCCAACGCGACTTCCACGCCGTTCCGGCTCCGGGTTTCCCTTGTCTTGCTTTGCAGATCGCAAGCCTAGGATCGGTGCGCCCTTCACAACAAGACTCCCGGAGACATCCATGAAGCGTCTGCATCTTCTGAGCGCCGTCGCCATGGCCAGCCTGCTGGCCGCCTGCGGCGGCGGCGGCGACGGCCCCGGTTTCAACTTCGGAGCCGGCGGCGGCGGGACCGGCACCGGCGCGCTCCAGGAACCGGCCGTGACCGTGACGACGCTGTCGGCCGCGCAGATCGATGCCGGCACCGCGCAGAACGGCCTGCAGCCGATCAGCGGCAAGGCCAAGTGCGACGTGAGCGTGGTGGCGCTCAACTACAGCACGGTGGGGCCGAAGGGCGAGGCCACCAACGCCTCCGGCGTGCTGCTGATGCCCGCGGGCAGCTGCGCCAACAACGCGCCGCTGGTGGCCTACGCCAAGGGCACCGATGTGCAGAAGCCGCGCACGCTGGCCAATCCGCAGGATCCGGAAACCTTCTTGCTGACGGCGATGTACGCAGCCCAGGGCTACGCCGTGGTCGCCACCGACTACCTGGGCTATGCCAAGTCGAGCTTCTCGTACCACCCCTACCTGCATGCCGATTCGGAGGCCCGCTCGGTGCTGGATTCGATCCGCGCCGCGCGCACGGCGCTGGTGGCGACGGGCGGCTCCTTCTCGGGCAAGGTGATGTTCACCGGCTACTCGCAGGGCGGGCACTCGTCGATGGCGGCACACCGGGCGGCCGAGCGCGACAGCCCGCTCGAATTCAACGTGGTGGCCGGGGCGCATCTGGCAGGTCCGTACAACATGTCGGGATCGTTCAAGCTCACGACGGCGATCGCGGGCTACCAGTTCTTCGTTCCGTTCATCGTCACCTCCTATCAAAAGATCTACGGCGACGTCTACACCGACGTCAACACGGTCTTCAAGGCACCCTACGCAGCGACCATCGAAAACCTGCTGCCGAGCCCGACGCTGAACTTCACCACGCTGGTGACGAGCGGCGCGCTGCCCGGTGCCAACGGCGAGACGCCGGCCCAGGCACGCGACGCGCTGTTCCACAGCGCGTTCCTGACGGATTTGCAGACCAACCCCAACAACACGCTCTTCCTCGACGCGAAGAAGAACGACCTGTTCGGCTGGAGCCCGCGCGCCAAGACGCTGCTGTGCGCCGGCGCCGGCGATCCGACGGTGCCGCCGGCCGTGCACATGGTGCCCATGAAGGCGGACTTCGATGCGCGCGGCGTGACCACCGTGTCGACGGTGGATGTCGACGCACAGATTCAGGCGACCTATGGGCCGGGCGGCACGGCGCCGACCGATCCGACGACGGCTGCCTACGCCACCTACTTTGCCGCCTATCACGGCACTTACGAGCCGCCGTTCTGCCACGCGCGGGCGCGGGCCTTGTTCGACACAGTCAAGTAACGGAGGCGATCAGGCCGCAGCGGCCCGTTGCAGGCGGTCGCGCACCCCTTCCCATTCGGGACCGGCCGGCGGCGTCTCGACCCAGATCAGCTTGACGCCCTCGGCGTCGAAGGCGCGCAGCACCGCGAAGAGCTGCTGCGCGGCGGTGGCGGCGTCGTCAGGCATGCGCCGCTGCACGATGCGCTGCGAGCGGCTCTTGAGCACGCTGCGCGACCAGACCGCGATGTGCGCCGCGTTGGCGCCGAGCACGTCGAGGCCGGTCTGCATGGCCTTCGCATCCATCAGCCGCAGCTTGGCGCTCGGCGCGTAGTGCGCCTCGAGCGTGCCCGAGGCGCGCGGATCGGGGGCGGCCAGCTCGTGCTTGTCGCGCAAGGCCTCGCCGCAGGCCGCCTCGATCTGGGTGCGCGTGATAGCGCCCGGCCGCAGCAGCACCGGCGCGCCGCGGCTGCAGTCGACGATGGTCGATTCGATGCCCACCTCGCAGGGACCGCCGTCGATCACCAGCAGCTCGTCGCCGAACTCCTGCTGCACGTGCTGCGCGGTGGTGGGGCTCACGCGGCCGAAGCGGTTCGCGCTCGGCGCCGCCACGCCCGGCACGCCCTGCTCGGCGCAGGCCGCGAGCAGCGCCTGCGCCACCGGGTGCGCGGGGCAGCGCAGGCCGATGGTGTCCTCGCCGCCGGCCGCCGCCGCGGCCACGCCGGGCTGGCGCGTGACTATCAGCGTCAGCGGGCCGGGCCAGAAGGCAAGCACGAGTTTCTGGGCGAAGGCCGGCAGCGGCTGGGCAAAGCGGGACAACGCTTCGGTCCCTTTGACACCGGCCGCCACGTGCACGATCAGCGGATGGTTGCTGGGCCGGCCCTTGGCCTTGAAGATGCCGGCCACGGCCGCGTCGCTGGTCGCATCGGCGCCCAGACCGTAGACCGTTTCGGTCGGGAAGGCGACAAGGCCGCCGGCGCGCAGCACGCGCACGGCCTCGTCGATGGCAGCGGGCGACTGGCCGTCGCGAATCATGGCGCTCACTCCGAGAGAGGGATCGGCAGTCCGAGCAGCGCAGCCGCGAAGTCGGCGGTGCTGCGAACCGTGTCGATGTTCTCGCCCGTGATCGTGAGATGGCCCATCTTGCGGCCGCGGCGCGCCTCGATCTTGCCGTAGAGATGGAGATGCGTTCCAGGCAGCGCGAGCACATCGGCCCAGCGGGGCTCGACCGCCGTCTCCGACGATCTGGGTCCGCCCGAGGCCTCGGCATCGGCAAACCACAGATCGCCCAGCAGGTTCAGCATGAGCGCGGGACTGTGCTGGCGCGGCGCGTTCAGCGGCAGGCCGGCGAGGGTGCGCACCTGCAGCTCGAACTGCGAGATGTCGCAGGCCTCGATGGTCCAGTGGCCGCTGTTGTGCGGGCGTGGCGCCATCTCGTTGACCACCAGCGATCCGTCGGCCAGGACGAAGAACTCGACGCACAGCACGCCGACATAGTCCAGGCCCTCCGCGATGGCGACGGCCGAATCGACGGCGCGCCGCGCCTGCGCTTCGCCCATGTTGCCGGCATGCACCTCGGTCACCGCGAGGATGCCGTCGCGGTGCAGGTTGCGCTGCGGCGGGAAGTGCACGACCTGGCCATCTTCGCCGCGGGCGACGATCACCGAACATTCGAAATCCAGCGGCAGCAGCTTTTCGAGCACGCAGGGCACGCCGCCCATCGCGCTCCAGGCGGCTGCGAGTTCCTCGCGCGTGCCGACGCGCTGCTGCCCCTTGCCGTCGTAGCCGAGCCGCGCGGTCTTGAGGATGCCGGGCAGCAGATTCGGCGGCACGGCCATGTGGTCGGCCGACTCGATGATCGCGTAGGGCGCACAGTCCACGCCGCAGCCGACGAAGTGGCTCTTCTCGCGGATGCGGTCCTGCGCGATCGCCACCGAGGTCGCCGCCGGCCATACCGGACGCGCGACCGAGAGATGTTCCAGCGAGGGCGCCGGCACGTTCTCGAATTCGGTCGTGATGGCATCGGCCAGGCCCGCGAGCCGCGCGAGGCCGTCGACATCGGTGTAGTCGGTGTGGATGTGGTGGTGGCTCACGCGCCCTGCGGGGCTGTCGGCATCGGGGTCGAGCACCGCCGTGAAGTAGCCCATGCGCTGCGCCGCATGCACGAACATGCGGCCGAGTTGACCGCCCCCGAGCACGCCGAGCGTGGCACCCGGCAGGATCGCGCTCACAGCGCGCCTCCGCCCTGGGGCGAGAAAGGCGATATCACCGGCGGATCGACCGGCGGCAGGGCCATCGACCGGGCCACCTCGGTCTGCTGCGCGCGGAAGGCGTCGAGCCGGGCGCGCAGCGCCGGATCGGCCACGGCCAGCATCGCAACCGCGAACAGCGCCGCATTGGCCGCCCCGGCGTTGCCGATGGCAAAGGTCGCGACCGGCACGCCCTTGGGCATCTGCACGATGCTGTAGAGCGAATCCACGCCCTGCAGGTGCCGGCTCGCGACCGGCACGCCGAGCACCGGCACGGTGGTCTTGGCCGCCAGCATGCCCGGCAGGTGGGCCGCCCCGCCCGCGCCGGCGATGATGGCCGCGAGGCCGCGCGGCGCCGCGCTTTCGGCATAAGCGAACAATTCGTCGGGCATGCGGTGGGCCGAGACCACCCGCGCCTCGTGGGCGATGCCGAATTGCTGGAGAATCTCGACCGCGTTGCGCATCGTCTCCCAGTCGGAGTTCGAGCCCATCACCACGCCGACCTGAATTGCTTGCTTCATGGTTTCAATTTTACGTTTCACCCCCAGGTTCCCGCGATGATCGACATCACCCTCGAAAACTTCCAGACCGAGCTGATTGACGGCTCGATGACCACGCCGGTGCTGCTCGACATCTGGGCCGAGTGGTGCGGCCCCTGCAAACAGCTCGGCCCGGTGCTCGAAAAGCTTGAACTCGAGTATGCCGGCCGCTTCACGCTGGCCAAGCTCGATGCCGACAAGGTGCCGCAGATTTCGCAGCAGCTGAGCCAGATGTTCGGCGTGCGAAGCATTCCCTTCTGCGTGATATTCAAGGACGGCCAGCCGGTCGACGGCTTCGTCGGCGCGATTCCCGCCGACCAGATCCGCAGCTTCCTCGACAAACATGTGCCGGGCGCCGACGAGGCTGCGGCCACCGAGCAGGAAGAAGCTGCCCAGGAAGCGCTGGCCGAGGGCGATACCGAAGGCGCGCTCGAGCGGCTGCAGCACGCGGTCGCGACCGACCCGGCCAACGACGACGCGCGCTTCGACTACATCAAGCTGCTGCTGCAAGAGGGCCGCCTCGACGATGCCAAGGTCGCCTTCGCGCCGGTGATCGCCAAGACCTCGCTGGTGCGCCGTTTCGACGCACTGCAGCGCTGGATGGACGCGATCGACTTCGCAGCGCCGGCCACCGGCACGGCGCCGACGCTCGCCGGCGCCGAAGCCCGCATCGCGGCCAACAAGCGCGATTTCGAAGCCCGCTTCGACCGCGCGCGCCTCTTGATGAGCGCGCAGCGATGGACCGAGGCCATGGACGAACTGCTCGACATCCTGATGCGCGACAAGGGCTGGAACGACGAACTGGCCCGCAAGACCTACATCGCGATCCTCGACATCATCGAGCCGCCCAAGCCCAAGGTGGCGGACGGCCAGATTCCGCCGGACGATCCGACCGTGGCCAGCTACCGGCGCCGCCTGAGCAGTGTGGTGCTGAGCTGAGGACCAAACGCCTCAAAAGATCATCAAACTACTCATATTTATCAAAAAGCTACTTTCGAGTGGCTTTTTTGTTGCCTACCAAACCCTGAGGTAGCTACTATCACTACTCAATTTCTAGGTTTTGAGTAGTTTGATGCTCATCGACGAACTGGAAAAAGCCCGCAAAGCGGCCGGCTGGAGCCAGGAAACCCTGGCGGAACGCGCCGGCCTTTCCCGCATGACCGTGCAGCGCACCGAAAGCGGCCAGATCGATCCCCGGCTTTCGACGCTGCTCGAAATGGCACGCGCGCTGGGCCTCGAGCTCATGCCTGTGCCGGCCGCTCTGCGCCCGCAACTCGAGGACTTCGTGCGCTCGGGTGGCCGCGTGCTGGGCCAGCCGGCGGGTGTCGGGGCGCCGCCCTCCATCACACAGACTCTTGAAGCCAAGTGAGCACAAGCTCAACCTTCACCACCAGGATCCGCTACCTGCGGATGTCGCTGCACCTGCCCGGCGGCGGGAGGCGAACAATCGGCTACCTGTCCCAGTACGGCGACATCCTGCGCGTCTCCTTCGACGCCGACTACGTGGCCGATCCGGCGCGGCCGGCCCTGTCGCTGGCCTACCGCGGGGCGGACGAGGCGGCGACCCGGGCCATTCTCTCGTCGGCACGCGACGTCCGGCTGTCGCGCAGCGACGGCCACTGGCCCACCTACTTCCAGAATCTGCTGCCCGAAGGCCACAACCGCGAGCGCCTCGCGCAACATCGCGGCTGTAGCGCAGACGACGAATTCGAGCTGCTGGCTGCCGCTGGCCACGATCTGGTGGGCGCGATCGAGGTCGAGCCAGTACCGCCGGCCGAAGGCATTCCCGACACCGTGCGCCACTGGCACACCGCGCTCGGGCTCGACGTGCTGCAGCCCGGCTTCGTCGAGGCGCCGGTCGAGGACGCGGCCTCGATCCCCGGTGTGGTCGTCAAGTTCTCCGCCGTGCAGGAGGGCCGGCGCTACGCGGTGCGGCGCCATGGCGCGGCCGGTTCCTTCATCCTCAAGCTGCCGACGGTGCACCATCCCGATCTGGTGGCCAACGAGTTCGCGGGCTACCGTCTCTGCGGCGCGCTGGGCCTCAACTGCGCCGAGGCAAGCGTGATTTCGCGCGCCGACGCGGAGCTGCCCGAGCAGATCCCTTACGACCAGATCCTCGCGGTGCGTCGCTTCGACCGCACGACCGAGGGCGGTCGTGTGCACATGGAGGAGTTCGCGCAGGTGCTCCAGTACGAGCCGCGCCAGAAGTACGGCCGCGGCCTTGAGGTCGACTGGCCGCAGATGCTGCGCGTGCTCGACCGCCTGTCGCCCGAGCCCGTGGCCGACGTGCGCGAGTGCGTGCGCCGCATCGTCGCTTTCATCCTGCTCGGCAACAGCGACGCGCACCTGAAGAACTGGGCGCTGCGCTATCCCGACGGCGTGACGCCCACCCTGGCGCCGCTCTACGACCCGGTGTGCGTGGCTGCCTTCTTCGAGGGCGTACCGGCCACCGACTACGGCGTGAACCGCGCCATCGATGCCAAGCTTGCCGCCTTCGACTGGCCGGCCTTCGACGCGCTGCTGCGCAACGCCGGCCTGCTGCGGCCGGCGCGGCTCGTCGCGATCGCGAAGAACACCGTGCGCCAGGCGCAGGCCGACTGGCCGGCGCTCCTGCGCGACGCGCCGGGCAGCGTGCAGCGCTGCATCCAATCCCGGCTCGCGGGCGGGGTCGCGTTGGCGCGCTGAACGCGCTCGCATACGATTGGCGCGTATTTCAATTTGTTGCCAAAGGAAAGTCCGGCCATGCGTTCCTTGTTCTTCACGACTGCATTGCTCGCATCCGCTCTCGCGGCCGGTTGCGGCAGCGGCATCAGTCTCGACGAGCCGATCGAAGGACCGGTCTGGCAGCTCGAGCAGCTCGGCAGCGAGCTGATAGAGCCGAGCAGCGATCCGCGGCGCAACGCACAGATCCAGTTCGACCGCAACAGCGGCCGGGTCAGCGGTTCGGGCGGCTGCAACCGCGTGTCGGGCACCTATGAGCGCAGCGGCAGCACGCTCAGGCTGCGCCAATTGGGTGCGACGCGCATGGCTTGCCCGAGCGAGGCGGTGAACATCAACGAGACCCAGTTCTTCGCCGCGCTGCAGGCCACGGCCAGCTACCGGCTGCAGGGGAGCTCGCGGCTCTCGCTGCTGGACGCGGCCGGACGGACCGTGGCGACGTTGAGCAGCGGCAGCGCAGCGCGCTAGCTGCGAGCTTTGCCAGTTTCGGCAGCGCGCGCCGAAAACATGTAGTGCTTATAGCTTCCTCGCCGTAACATCGAGCGCCGACGCTTCGTTTTTAGTACGCCGGTCCGCCTGGGGCTCGCTCCAGCAGGTTCTGTACCCCATCGAGGATGAACTTGAGCGCGAATCCACCCACGACCGCCGCGCCGGACGCAGACCTTGGACTGCCGCACCACTCAACAGTGGTGCTGGTGGTGGATTTGGTCGAATCGGTGAGCCTGATGCAAAACGATGAAGCCGGTGCCATTTCGCGCTGGCTGGCGTTCGTGGCGCACGTCGACCACATCATCGTTCCCGAGACCAAGGGGCGCATGGTGAAGAGCCTGGGCGACGGCCTGATGCTGGAGTTCGACAGTGCGCAACGGGGTGTAGCCGCGGCGTTGGCCATGCACGCGTGGATGAAGGCAGAGTGCAGCGCAATGCAGACCTCCATGTCCCTGCGCATAGGTCTGCACAGCGCCGAGGTCTATGCCGATGAGCACGACATCTATGGCACGGGCGTCAACCTCGCGGCGCGCATCGCGACCCTGGCGGGCCCGGCAGAAACGGTGGTGACCACGCAGATTCGAGACAGCTTGACCGACGGTCTGGATGGCACCCTCGAGGATCTCGGGGAGTGCTATCTCAAACACCTTGACGCCCCTGTGCGCGTTTGGCGGATTGGCGCCGCCGGGCAACAGCCCGTCGTGATCGCGCAGCGGGACTACGCCACACCACTGCAGCCGACCATCGCGGTGATTCCTTTTGAATGCAGAAATGTCGATCCCGGTCAGTTCGCACTCGGCGAACTGCTGGCCGACGGCGTGATCGGCCAGCTCAGCCGCACGCGCGAATTGAAGGTGATCTCACGCCTCTCCACCTCGCTCTTTCGCGGGCGGCTTACCGACATCAGCGATGCCCACACGCATCTGGGCGCTCACTACGTTCTTTCCGGAAGCTATGCGGTCAGCCAGGGAAAGATGCTGGTGAGCGTGGAGTTGGCCGACACGCGGAAAAACACCATCGTATGGGCTGACAGGATCACAGGCGATGTGGTCGATCTTTTTCAGACACGCAGCGAGCTGTGCGACGGCATCGCGTGCGGCTGTCACCGCGCGCTTCTCGAAAAGGAAGCGCAAGTCGCGCTCACCCAGCCTCTTCCGACGCTGCAAAGCTACAGCCTGCTGCTCGGAGGAATCGGACTCATGCATCGCAGCGCCGCGGCGCAGTTTCTCAAGACGCGCGAGGTTCTGGACGCGCTGATCGAACGTCACAGCCGGTGTGCCCTGCCTCGCGTCTGGCTGGCCAAGTGGTATGTGCTCTGCACGACGCGCGGGCTGGTAAGCGACCCCCGATCGCAAGCGCAGATCGCCCTGAACGAGACGCGGCGCGCACTGGATGCGGAGCCCGGCAATGCGCTTGCGTGGGCCATGCAAGGCTTCGTGTACTGCCATCTGGCCAAGGACATCGACAGCGCCGTTCATAGCTGCGACCAGGCGCTCGAATGGAATGCGAACGAATCGCTGGCCTGGCTTTTCAAAGCCATGGTGCACGCGTTTGACGGCGACGGCGAAGTGGCATTTCCGGCAGGCCAAAGGGCGCTCGAGCTGTCCCCCCTGGATCCGCTGAAGTACTACTACGACTCACTGATGGCCTCGATTGCCATTTCCGCCGGCGAGTATGCACTGGCCGTCTCCTATGCCGAACAGTCGTTGCGCGTCAATGCCGCGCATCTGTCGAGCTACCGCGCCTTGATCCTGGCACAGGCCTTTTCAGGACAGATCGATGCCGCGCGCAAGAACATGGCGCTCCTGATGCAGCGGGATCCCGAGTTCAGCATTGCGCGCTTCGAACGCGGCTATCCCTCGCGCGAGCGGGTGCCGGCCTATCTGGAGCGGCTCAAGGACGCGCTGCGCGCTGCAGGCGCGAAAGAACGCTGAGAGTGCATGCGATTCAACCCATCAAAGGGGGATGAATTCGCGCATCTCGGCGGCTATCGTGGTCAGGGCGGGTCAATCCAACCTAGGAGGATGAAATGGCACAACTCGGCGGATACGGCGGATACGGGGGATACGGGGGATACGGCGGCTACGGCGGCTACGGCGGCTACGGCGGGTCAGGCGGCACGACGCTCGCCGACGCTTTCGCCAACCCCCTGGTGACCACCGCGCTGGTTGCGAGTCGCGACGCCACGTCGAATCCGACCGATCCCCCCCGGGCCCGGCCGGAGCCTCCGTTCAATGATTCCGTCAACTTCACGCGATGGGAGACGTGGGTGCGCTCGCATGTGCTGCAGTGGGAGCTTTGCCAGGAGATCTCGATCTCCGCCCCGCCCGGGACCCCTCATGTCTGCGAGCTCAAGATCAACAACACCCCCGTCGCAACCCTGGCAAGACCCGCCGTTTCATTCTTCAAGGACCAGATGGGTCTCGTGCAGGCGTGGGGCGAGTTGCGGCTCGACCGCACCGCGGAGATCCTCGCGCAGATCGACAACCAGTCCCCGTTCGTCGCGGCCGTGATCGGGCTGCATCCCGAACGACACCGCTTCACCATCGAGCTGTTGGTGAATGCCATCCAGTTCACGGTGCTGGTCGAGATGCAGTTCAAGCACGCGCTCGCCTGCTGGAGGCCACACCAGTTTTCACCGCAGGTGCAACCGATGATCACGACGCCGGGCCACGGGGCTTTTCCCAGCGGTCACGCCACGCAGGCCTTCATGCTCGCCCGGCTGCTCGATGGCTTGCTGGACCTGTCATCGAGGGTCCCAGCAACAGCGCTGCAGCTCTACCGGCAAGCCGCGCGCATCGCCACCAATCGCGTGGTGGCCGGCGTGCATTTTCCGGCCGACAGCATTGCCGGACGCCTGCTCGGGCACGTCATCGCCGAGTACGTGCTTGCCCGGCTCGGCGTCCGCAGCGATGTGTGCGTGCGCGGCTTCGACACGACGAGCGTCAACGGCAAGACCCTGGACCTGGACCTCACCGGGCAGATCATTGACCGACCAAAGACGGCTCTTCCCACGGACCCTCCCACGGTTCTTTCGATGGGCTACACGATCGGGGGCGTGGTGCCCGTTTCCGCGGCGGCGGCGCCCTCCTCGATGCTGGTCGAGCTTTTCAAGCTGGGCGCAGGGGAGCGCGCCGCGCTCAGCGTGTAGTCTGCGCCGCTCCTCGAATTCAAGAAAGGCGCCTCGATGCTGCTCTCTCATTCGTCCGAATTGAAGATGGACGCCTACCTGCTGTGGGCCCTCTACACCGGCTTCCGCTATTTCGATATCGGCGAGTCGCGAAAGACGGTCCTGCTCGTGAAGTTCGACAAGCGCCTCGACGCGACAACGCTCAGGGCGCTGCGAAACGCCGGGCTTTGGCTCTGCGACTTCTACGTCGGGTACAGCTGCGCGACGGTGACCGCGAGCATTCCCAACCTCGATCAGCAACTGGGCGACTTGAAGCGCCTCGGTGCCGAATACTGCGAGCTCGCGGCGCCCGTCGCGCCACCCACCCAGGATGAAGGTCCTGCCCCCCGAATCGCCCAGAACGGCCCCGCCACGGTGATCGGCATCATCGACGACGGTTGCCCGTTTGCCCATCGGCATTACCGGCGGCCGGACGACCCCTCCCTGCGCGTGCGCTACATATGGGACCAGGGCGGCAGCGCCCCATCCGGTGCCGTGCCGCCGTCCACGACGCCCTTTGCCTATGGGGCGACCTACGGCCACGACCAGCTGGAGGAAATCCTGTCTCGCGCAACCTTGCAGGGGGTTGTCGATGAAGACGCAGCCTACGGCCTGACCGAATTGCCCAGCCTTCGCGGCGCAACGAGCCACGGTGCACAGGTGATGAGCCATGCCGCCGGGTTCGCACGCAAGATCGATGGCCGCCAGCAACCCAAGCCTCTGATCGGCAGGACGGATCTGGCTTTCGTGCAACTGCCTCCGGACGCGCTCGACGATCCCTCGGGCGGATGGCTGGAGCACTATGGTCTGGACGCCTTGCAGGCGATCCGGTTCTACGCACGCCACACCCACAAGACCTCCGCGAAGAAAGTCATCGTGAACCTGAGCTACGGCCCCCAGACAGGTCCGCATGACGGGACGTCGGTCCTGGAACGCGCGATCGACGAGATGACGTCAACGGCGATAGAGGAGAACTACCAGTTCCTCGTCGTGGTCCCCACGGGCAACAACCATCAGCTGCGAGCGCACGCCGAATTCGACCTGGCGCGTCGTGGAGGAACCATCGACTGGTTCGTCTCGCCGGACTCCCAGGTGCCCTCGCTCCTGGAGATCTGGCTACCGGACGGCGTCACGCTGGACGATGTCGAAGTCGCCGTCGAAACGCCGGCGGACGAGCACATTGTGGCCAGCGACATCCTTCCCGAGCCTCCCAAACCTCTCACGGTTCCCGACGACACGCAGGTGCTCATCGTGGCGATCGAAGGCCCTCCGCCGGGCAACCGCATCGAGGTGATCATCGGGATCGCGCCGACCGCGCGGCCCTCCGCCGGGAGCGGCGCAGCTGCGTTCGCCTTGGCCACACCCGGCATATGGCGCGTCACCGTCGAACCGAAAGCCGGGAAGACGGTCCCGGGTGTTGCGCATGCCTACCTGGGTCGCAGCGACGCCAACATGGGTCGCGCTCGCCGGGGCCGCAGCGGCTACCTCTACAGCCCCGGCTACGATCCGAAGCGGTTCTCGCGTGCGGACGAACAACTGGATGTCGGGCGCGAGAATGCACCGGCGGAAGTGGTCGCGAGCGGCGCCATGAATGGCATCGGCACGGGCACCCACAGCCTGGTGGCGGCCGGCTACCGCCTTTCCGATGGCCAACCGGCGCCCTACAGCGCCGGTGGCCCGACCCGCGGTAATCGCAAGGGGCCCGACTGGGCCTACCCCACGGAAGAAAGCCGCGTGCTGGCCGGACTGCTCGCGGCCGGCAATCGAAGCGCGACGGTACTGCGGCTGACGGGCACCAGCATCGCCGCGCCGCAGTACGTCCGGGAACTGGCGGCCATGCCCGGTTCCAACGCCCTCCCGCCGCCGACTCCGACGCCTCCTTCGCCGCCGGCGCCACCCCCGTGGCTCAAGGCAAGGGCGGGCGCGGGCTTGCGTTGACGCAACGCTTCACCAGCGTGCCGGAAGCTCTCGCTGGAGGGCCAGCTGCCGTCTCGCGACCGACAGGTACCCGCCGGTTTCAAGATCCTTCAGCAGGCGGCTCACCATCTCTCGCGAACACCCGATCTCGCTGGCAATGGCCTGGTGCGTGAGACGCTCGGCGACAACGCGCGTGCCGTCGGCCTGCGTCTCGGCCCGTTCTTCGAGCAGGCGCCGCAACCGGCTGTAGACATCGAGCAACGCCATGCTGCGCGCACTTTCCGTCGCCAGCCGCGCCCGCCGTATCAATCGCACGATGAGCGCCAGCGCGAATTCCGGCTCGTCCGCGATGTGCCGCAGCATCGTCTCGCGCGCGACCACGGCGCAGACGGTGGGTTCCACCGCCTGCACGCTCGCCGAGCGCAGACCGCCATCGAGCGACATTTCGCCGACGTACTCGCCCGGCCCATGCAGACCCAAGGTGACCTCGCGCCCGCGCGCATCGGACACAAAGGCGCGCAGCCGGCCCGAGAGCACGATGTAGATCGAGTCACCCTGATCACCCTCTTCGATCAGCACGGTGTGAGTACGGTAGCGGCGCTGCACCCCCAGCGCCGCGAGCTTGCGCAGCTCTGCCGGCAGCGCATCGGCAGGCGAGTCTTCGGCGCGGGCTGCAGCGGGCTTGGGCGGCATGCGCGGACTATACGGTCCGCGCGGTGCCGCCCCAAGGTCTTTCAGTCTTGCGCCGTCAGCCGCAGCGCCGACACGATCTGCGGCATGCGCGAAACGTCGTTGACGACCTGCCGGATGCTGCCGCGACCGGTCTTCTGCCGCACGTTCTTGATGTGGGTGCGCACCGTGGACAGGCAGATGCCCTGCAGGCAGGCGATCTCTTCGGCCCTGCGCCCGGCGCACAACTGCGCCAGCACGTTCTGCTCCGTGCGGGTCAGGCGCTTGGCGCGAGCGAACATCTGCATCGTGAGCATTTCGCAGCCGGAGCGGCGGCCGCACATGATCAGCACGGTGTCGACCGACGCGGCGCCGTGCAGCATGGCCAAGGGGATAAAAGCCAGCGACAAGGGCTCGCCCGCATGCTCGAGCTCGACGATGCTGCGGCAGTCGTGCTCCGCATCCTTGAGCGCGCGCCGGATCTTCGACTGCGAGGCGATCTCGCCGGTGCACAGCATCCCCTCGACGCTGCGCAGCATACGCCCGGCGGCGAGTTCGCGCCGCGCCGGATGGTTGGCATGCAGGATGCGGCCGGTCAGGTCGACCAGCAGCAGACCGTGGTCGATCTCGTCGAGCACGCGTGCCAGCATGGCGGCCTGCAGAGCGTCGGGCACGGGCGCGGCGATCTGGCTTCGGACCTTCTGAATGTCCGGGTCGGCTTCGGGGGTCATGGTGCTTTCCTCATCCGTTTTGGTGAGGAAAGTGTCCTAAATCGCGCCCCCGGCGGGTGGGGACTATTGCCGCCGGATTTGTGAACTATTCACCTCAGGCGCGCTGCCGCTCAGCCCGTCAACCGCTCCAGCGCCTCGCGGTACTTGGCTGCCGTCTTCTCGATCACCTCGGCCGGCAGGCGCGGCGACGGCGGCGTCTTGTCCCAGGGCTTGCCGTTGATCTTGGTGGCCTCGAGCCAGTCGCGCACGAACTGCTTGTCGTAGCTCGGCGGATTCGTGCCGGCTGCGAGTGCGGCTTCGTAGCCTTCGATCGGCCAGTAGCGCGAGCTGTCGGGCGTCAGCACCTCGTCCATCAGCACCAGCGTGCCGGCGTCGTCGAGGCCGAACTCGAACTTGGTGTCGGCAATGATCATGCCCTTGGCCAGCGCGATGGCCGCGGCCGCCTCGTAGATCGCGATGCTGGTCTCGCGGATCTGTTGCGCGAGCGCCGGGCCGACGACTTCGACCACCTTGTCGTAGCTGATGTTCTCGTCGTGCGCGCCCGCCGCTGCCTTGGCCGCGGGCGTGAAGATCGGCCGCGGCAGCTTGCTCGCGTTGCTGAGGCCCTCGGGCAGCGGCACGCCGCAGACGGCGCGGTTCTCCTGGTATTCCTTCCAGCCGCTGCCGGCGAGGTAGCCACGCACCACGGCCTCGACCGGGATCGGTTTGAGGCGCTTGACCAGCATGGAGCGGTCCTTGACCTGGGGCACCTCTTCCGGCGTCACCACGCTTTCGGGCGCATCGCCGGTCAGGTGGTTGGGGCACAGGTGGCCCAGCCGGTCGAACCACCACAGCGCCATCTGCGTGAGGATCACGCCCTTGCCGGGGATCGGCTCGCCCATGATGACGTCGAAGGCCGAGAGGCGGTCGCTCGCGACCATCAGGATGCGGTCCTCGCCGACCGCGTAGTTGTCGCGCACCTTGCCGCGCGCGAGCAGCGGAAGGCTCTGGATGGAGGAGGTGTGGACGGTGGTCATGACGGGGTGACTGTGTCGGATAGGCGAAGGACGACGGAGATTGTGCGCGCAGAAAAAAGCCACCGCGAGGGTGGCTTCTGCGCGCCAGCGGAAATATCAGACCACTTCTTGCGCGAGCTCGCCCTTGGCGTACTTGGCGGCGACGACCTGCAGGGTCTCGCCCTTGATCTTCGGGCCCTGGCCTTCGCAGCCGAACTGGACGTAGCGCTGCTTGGCGATCTGCTTTGCGGCCTCGCGCGCGGGCTTCAGGTATTCGCGCGGATCGAACTTCTCGGGGTTCTCGGTGAAGAACTTGCGGATCGCGGCCGTCATCGCGAGGCGGATGTCGGTGTCGATGTTGATCTTGCGCACGCCGTGCTTGATGGCTTCCTGGATCTCCTCGACCGGCACGCCGTAGGTTTCCTTCATGTTGCCGCCGTACTTGCGGATCTCGGCCAGGAGGTCTTGCGGCACGCTCGAGGAGCCGTGCATCACGAGGTGGGTGTTGGGGATGCGGCGGTGGATTTCCTTGATGCGGTTGATCGCCAGGATGTCGCCGGTGGGCTTGCGCGTGAACTTGTAGGCGCCGTGGCTGGTGCCGATGGCGATGGCCAGCGCGTCGATCTGGGTGCGCTTGACGAAATCGGCGGCCTGCTCCGGGTCGGTCAGCAGCTGCTCCATGGTCATCGTGGCGTCGGTGCCGTGGCCGTCTTCCTTATCGCCCTTCATGGTTTCGAGCGAGCCGAGACAACCCAGCTCGCCTTCGACGGTGACGCCCACGCGGTGCGCCATGTCCGCCACCTTCTTGGTGACCTCGATGTTGTAGTCGTAGCTCGCGATGGTCTTGCCGTCGGCCTGCAGCGAGCCGTCCATCATGACCGAGCTGAAGCCGAGGTCGATGGCACCCTTGCAGACGTCCGGGCTCTGGCCGTGGTCCTGGTGCATCACCAGCGGCACCTTGGGCCAGCTTTCGATCGCGGCTTCGATCAGGTGCTTGATGAAGGGCTCGCCCGCATACTTGCGCGCGCCTGCGCTCGCCTGGAGGATGACCGGCGCACCGACTTCGTCGGCCGCCGACATGACGGCCTGCACCTGCTCGAGGTTGTTGACGTTGAAGGCCGGAATGCCGTAGCCGTTGGCGGCGGCGTGGTCGAGCAGTTCGCGCATCGAAACGAGAGCCATGGGTGTACCTCGCGGGAATGTTGGGATGGAAGAAGAAAAAAGACTGCGTCAATTCTACCGAGCACCCCTGTCGGACAGGACCGACGCCCGCGCCGGGACGGCGCCGCCCCTCAGCCCACCCTGCAGATCTTGAGCATGTTGGTGCCGCCGGGCGCACCCATGGGCTCGCCGCAGGTGATCGCGTAGACGTCGCCGGTCTGCACGATGCCGCGCTTCTTAAGGTGCGCCTCGGCCTGCAGCAGTGCCGTGTCGCGGTCGCTTTCCGGGTCCATGAGCAGCGGCCGCACGTTGCGGTAGAGCGCCATGCGGCGCTGCGTGGCGAGGCGCGAGGTCAGCGCATACATCGGGATGTGGGCGCGGTGGCGGCTCATCCACAGCGGGGTCGAGCCCGATTCGGTCAGCGCGACGATCGCCTTGGCGCCCAAATGGTGCGCGGTGAACAGCGCGCCCATCGCGATCGACTGGTCGATGCGGGCGTAGGACTGGCCGCTGAAGTCGGCGTCGAGTTGCAGGTCTTCGGCGGCTTCGGCCGCCTCGCAGATGCGGCTCATCTCCTGCACCGTCTCGAGTGGGTAGCGGCCCGAAGCGGTCTCGGCCGAGAGCATCACGGCGTCGGTGCCGTCGAGCACGGCATTGGCCACGTCGCTGACCTCGGCGCGCGTCGGCACCGGGTTGGTGATCATCGACTCCATCATCTGCGTGGCGGTGATGACGACCTTGTCCATCTCGCGCGCCATGCGGATCATCTTTTTTTGCAGCGCCGGCACGGCCGCGTTGCCGACCTCGACCGCCAGGTCGCCGCGCGCGACCATGATGCCGTCGCTGGCGCGCAGGATCTCCTCCAGCTTGGGGATCGCCTCGGCGCGCTCGATCTTGGCGATCAGGCCCGGCTTGTGGCCGAACTCGGCGGCCGCCACGTTGCACAGCTGGCGCGCCATTTCCATGTCGGTCGCGTTCTTCGGGAAGCTCACCGCCACGTAGTCGGCCTGGAAGCTCATCGCGGTCTTGATGTCCTCCATGTCCTTGGCCGTCAGCGCCGGCGCCGTGAGGCCACCGCCCTGCTTGTTGATGCCCTTGTTGTTGGAGAGCTCGCCGCCCAGGCGCACCGTGGTGTGGACCGCGTCGCCCTTGACGGCTTCGACCGTGAGCACGATGAGCCCGTCGTTCAGCAGCAGACTGTCGCCGGGTTTGACGTCGCGCGGCAGGTCCTTGTAGTCCAGCCCCACTTCGCTGACATCGCCCAGCTCGGTGCGCGAGGCGTCGAGCACGAACTTCGCACCGGCCTCCAGCCAGACCTTGCCTTCGGCGAACTTGCCGACCCGGATTTTCGGGCCCTGCAGGTCGGCCATGATCGCCACCTCGCGCCCCGTGCGGCGGGCCGCCTCGCGCACCATGACGGCGCGGTTGATGTGGTCTTGCGCCGTGCCGTGGCTGAAGTTGAGCCGGACCACGCTGACCTTGTGATGGATCATCTGCTCGAGCAGCTCGGGCGAACTCGATGCCGGGCCGAGCGTGGCGACGATCTTGGTGGCGTGGCGGGGAAGGCGGGGCGTGCTCATTCAGGTCTCCGGTTTGTATTCCATACTGTATACACTTTCTCGGCCGACCGATAGAGGGTATTCAGCCGGCTGCGCGTTTGGCCAGGATCTCGAAGGCCGGCAGGGTCTTGCCTTCCAGGACTTCGAGGAAGGCGCCGCCGCCGGTCGAGATGTAGCCGACCTTGTCCTCGATGCCGTACTTCGCGATGGCGGCCAGCGTGTCGCCGCCGCCCGCGATCGAGAAGGCGCTGCTCTCGGCAATGGCGCGCGCGATGGCCTCGGTGCCCTTGGCGAAGGCGTCGAACTCGAACACGCCCACCGGGCCGTTCCACACGATGGTGCCGGCTTCGCGCAGCTGCGCGGCCAGGATCTCGGCGGTCTTCGGGCCGATGTCGAGGATCAGGTCGTCGTCGGCAACCTGGTCGGCGGCCTTGACCGTGGCGGCGGCATCGGCCGCGAAGGTCTTGGCCGTGACCACGTCGACCGGGATCGGCACCGCGGCGCCGCGCGCGCGCATCGCTTCGATCACGGCCTTGGCTTCATCGAGCAAGTCGGGTTCGGCCAGCGACTTGCCGATCCGGAGGCCGGCCGCGAGCATGAAGGTGTTGGCGATGCCGCCGCCGACGATCAGCTGGTCGACCTTGTCGGCCAGGCTCTTCAGGATGGTGAGCTTGGTGCTGACCTTGGAGCCCGCAACGATTGCGACCAGCGGGCGCTTGGGCTGTGCCAGTGCCTTGGTGATGGCGTCGATCTCGGCCGCCAGCAGCGGGCCGGCGCAGGCCACCTTGGCGTACTGGGCGATGCCGTAGGTCGTGGCCTCGGCGCGGTGCGCGGTGCCGAAGGCGTCGTTGACGTAGATGTCGGTCAGCGCGGCGAGCTTGCGTGCGAGCGTCTCGTCGTTCTTCTTCTCGCCCTTGTTGAGACGACAGTTCTCCAGCAGCACGACTTGACCGGGCGCCACCTGGACGCTGTCGACCCAGTCGGTCACCAGCGGCACCTCGCGGCCCAGCAGCTCGCCCAGGCGCTTGGCGACCGGCGCCAGCGAATCCTCGGGCTTGAATGCGCCCTCGGTCGGACGGCCGAGATGGGAGGTGACCATCACCGCGCCCCCCGCGTCGAGCGCCAGCTTGATGCAGGGCACCGAGGCGCGGATGCGCGTGTCCTCGGTGATGCGGCCGGCATCGTCCTGCGGCACGTTGAGATCGGCTCGGATGAACACGCGCTGGCCGGCGACTTTGCCTTGCGCACACAGGTCGGTGAATCGAAGAACGTTCATGGGATGGGCGTGATGAGAAGCGGAGGGGACTGCCTTGAAAAAAGGCGAGAGGCCATTGTAGGTTTGTAGGTTTCGCCGGTGACGCCCTGGTGTCGATCAACCGCCAAGGCCCGGCTTCCGCACGAACTGCTCCAGCATCTCGACGAAACCGGCGGCCGCCGGCGACAGCGAGCGCCGCGATGCGGCGTAGACGCAGACCTCGCGATGGAAATCGGGCCGGTCGAGCTTGACCATCTGCAGCCCGTGGGCCTTGACCAGCGAGGCCGAGTAGGTCGGGCAGACCGTGAGCCCCAGGCCCGAAGCGACCATGCCCAACGCGGTCGTCATGTACGAGACCTCCTGCGTCGTGGCGCGCAGCATCAGCTCGCGCGCGTCGGCGTCCAGCTCGGGCAGCACGCGCTGGCGGAAATCGCGCGTCGGCGCGATGAAGGTGTAGGGCCCGAGCTCGCTCCAGCGCACCTGGCGCCGGCGCGCGAAGGCATGGTCGGGCGGGCAGATCAGCCAGTGGCGGTCGCGAAAGAGCGTGCGGCGTTCGATTGCCGCGGGATCTACCGCCACGTCCTGCCCCACCGCCAACTCCACCTCGCCCGAGAGCACGCCGGCCAGCAGGTGCTCGGGCAGCGTGTCGGCCAGGCGCACGTCGATGTCCGGGTAGCGCGCGCTGTAGGCCGCGATCACGCGCGGCATCAGCGTGCAGGCCATGAGCTGCGGCGCGGCGAGCCGCAGCACGCCCTTCTTCTGGTCGCGCAGCTCGGTCACGCCGGCCACCGCGCCCGCGAGATCGGCCAAGAGGCGCTGCACCGAGGGCTGGAATTCGCGTCCGGCCTCCGAGAGCAGCACCCGCCGCGTGTGGCGGTCGAAGAGCTGCACGCCCATTTCGCGCTCCAGTTCGCGCACCAGCACGCTGAGCGCCGACTGGGTCAGGTGCAGCCGGGCGGCCGCGGCGGTGAAGCTGCCGGTGTCGGCCACGGCGTCGAAGGCGCGCAATTGGCGCAGGGTCAGATTCATGGCCTCAGTTCATCAATCAATGAATTTATTTCGATTGAATCATAAGAAGAACGGCGGCCCAATTCGTTTCCGAGCCTTCACCGGAGACAAGCCATGACCCCCTCGCCCGTGCCAGTGCGCGGACTGCACCACTTCGCCTGGCGCTGCCGCGACAGCGAGGAGACGCGCCGCTTCTACGAGGACCTGCTGGGCCTGCCGCTGGTGCACGTGATCAAGAGCGACCATGTGCCGAGCACCGGCGAGTTCTGCCCCTACGTCCACATCTTTTTCCAGATGCGCGACGGCTCCTACATCGCCTTCTTCGACCTCGGCGACGACGTGGCCGCGCTGCCTTCGCCCAACACGCCGGCCTGGGTCAACCACATCGCGCTGCGCGTCGATTCGGTGGCCGACCTGCTGGCCGCCAAGGCACGGCTCGAGGCGGCCGGCGTCGAGGTTCTGGGCCTGACCGACCACCACATCATCGAATCGATCTACTTCTTCGACCCCAACGGCATCCGCGTCGAGCTGACCACGCCCACCGTGCCGCAGGGCGAGATGGACGCGCATGCGAAGCGCGCCCATGCCGACCTCGATGCCTGGACCGAGCGCAAGGCCGAACTGCGGAGGAAAGCGGCGCATGCCTGAGCTCCAACTCGCCGTCATCGACGTCAAGCCCGGCGCCGCGATGGAGAGCCAGTCGGGCCTCCAGATGCTGCGCCCGCGCATCTACGGCGCGTACCGCGCGCCGGCCGGCCCGAAGAAGATCGCGGCCATCGTGATGCACCCCACGAGCAACTTCATGGGGCACTACCTGATCGCGCCGCTGGCCGAGCGCGGCATCTGCTGCATGGGCCTCAACTCGCGCTACATGGGCAACGACACGGTGCTGCTGATGGAGCGCGCGATCCAGGACCTGGGTGCCGGCGTGCAATTCCTGCGCGCCGCGGGCTACGAGAAGGTGCTGCTCATCGGCAACTCGGGCGGCGCCGCGCTGGCGAGCTTCTACCAGGCGCAGGCCGAGAAGCTCACGGCACATCACTTCCCGGACGGCGACCCGACTCACCTGCATCCCGACGACCTGCCGCCAGCGGATGGCATTGCCCTGTGCGCGGCGCACCAGGGCCGCTCGAAGCTGATGCGCGACTGGATCGACCCCTCCGTCACCGATGAGCACGATCCGCTGTCGGTGGACCCGGAGCTCGACATGTACGACGCGCGCCACGGCTTGCCCTACAGCGCCCAATTCCTCGCGCGCTTCAGCGCCGCCCAGAAGGCCAGGCTCGACCGGCTCGAGAACTGGGCCGTGGAGCGCCTGCGCCTGCTGCGCAGCACGCCGGGCGCGCCGCGCGACCAGGCCTTCATCGTCTACCGCACGCACGCCGATCCGCGCTGCGTGGACCTTTCGATCGACCGCAACGACCGCGCGCCCGGCAGCGTCTGGGGCGATGCGCGGCAGGTGAACTACTCGGCCAACGCGATGGGCCGCACCACCTCGCTGACCGCCTTTCTCTCGCAGTGGTCCTCGCGCTCGCAGGCCGATGGGCCCTCGAACCTGGCGCACACCACGGCGCCCAAGCTGCTCTTGACCTACACGGCCGACCAGTCCACCTTCCCGAGCACGCGCGATGCCTGGCTCCAGGCCGGCGGCGCGCGCATCCGCAACGTCGACATCGTCGGCGGCAACCACTACCTGGCGGGCCAGTCCGAGCTGGTGCCGCGCGCGGCCGATGCCATCGCCGAGTGGGCCCACGCGCTGTGAGCGCCGCGATGGAAAGCTTCCACTTCGCGCCCGACTACGAGCTGCCGCGCTGGCCCTTCCAGCCGCCGCCCGAGCTGGGTAGCGATACGCTCGTGCGCCATCCGATCGTCATCGTCGGCGCCGGTCCGGCCGGCCTCACGCTGGCCTGCGACCTCGCGCAGCGCGGCGTGCGCGCCGTGCTGCTGGACGAGGACGACACGGTAGGCGTGCGCGGCGCCTCCTCGCGCGGCATCTGCTACGCGCAGAAGAGCCTGGAGATCTTCGAGCGGCTCGGCATCTACCGGCGCATCGCCGACAAGGGCGTCACCTGGTCCTTTGGCCGCACCTTCTCGGGCGAGGAGGAGGTCTACAACTTCAACCTGAAGACCGACAGCGTCTCCGCACAGCCGCCCTTCATCAACCTGCAGCAGTTCTACCTCGAGTGGTTCCTGGTCGACCGCATCCTCGAACTCGGCTTCACGGACCTGCGATGGAAGAACCGCGTGACGCGCATCGTGCCCGGCGGCGACGGTGTTCGCGTCGAGGTCGAGACGCCCGCCGGCCCCTACGCGATGGAGGCCGGCTACCTAATCGACGCGAGTGGCGCCAACAGCGCGATCCGCACCCAGCTCGGGCTCGACGCCCACAGCTCGCGCAGCACCGACCGCTGGTGCATCAGCGACGTGCGCTTCAAGAAGCCGCTGCCTGTCGAGCGCTGGACCTGGGTCGACGCGCCCTTCAACGAGGGCCGCGCGGTCTGGCAGCACCTGATGGCCGACGGCGTCTGGCGCATCGACTACCAGATGCCCGAGGACTGCGACACCGCCCACATCAGCAAGCCCGAGGTGGCCGGCGCGCGGCTGCGCGAGCAGCTCGGGCCGGGCGTGGAGTTCGAATTCGTCTGGATCGGCCCTTACGGCTACCGCGACCATCTGCTAGACCGCTTCCGCCACGGCCGCATGTTCTTCATCGGCGATTCGGCCCACGCGATTCCGAGGTCGGGCGCTTCCCGCGTCTCTTCGCCGGCGTGGAAGAGATTCCCGGCCTCACCGTGCCGAGCATGAGCTTTGAGGGCGAGATGAGCCTGTGGCTGGGCGGCGCGCGCGAGGTGCGGCTCATGTGCCTGGGCCGCGGCCACTCGGGCGGCGACAGCGTCGCCTGGCTGCCCGACTGCGGCGTGCTGTTCTCGGGCGACGTGGTGGAAAACCGCTGCGGCGTGTACGCCGGCGACGCCTATATCCAGGACTGGGCCGGCACGCTGGACGCCGTGGCCGCGCTCGAGCCCGCGGTGCTGGTGCCGGGACGCGGCGCGGTGCTGCAGGGCCCCGACGCCTGCGCCGAGGCGATCGCGCTCACCAAGGCCTTCTTGTCGACGCTGCTCGCGAGCGTGCGCTCGGGCATCGAAGCGGGCGAGAGCCTGCGCGGCTGCTTCGACCGCGCCGAAGAAGCGATGAAGCCGCGCTTCGGCGAATGGCCCGTGTTCCAGCACGTGCTGCCCTTCGACGTGTCGCGGGCCTATGACGAGCTGCGCGGCATCGAGCACCCGGTCGTGTGGACGGCGGAGCGCGACCGCGAGCTATGGCAAGCCTTGCGCGGCTGATTTCTTTTCTAACCCGGAGACAAAAGCGATGAAACGATTCCTGCAACTGCTGGCCGCCGCCGGCCTCGCGCTGGCCGCAACCAGCCATGCGCCGGCCCAGAGCGCCTACCCCAGTCAGCCGCTGCGCTGGATCGTGCCGTACCCCGCGGGCGGCGGCACCGACAACCTCGCGCGGGCATTGGCCGACGCGATGCAGCCTTCGCTTGGCCAGCCCATCGTCATCGACAACCGCCCGGGCGCCTCCACCAACATCGGCGTGTCGGTGCTGATGCAGGCCAAGCCCGACGGCTACACGATCATGCAGGCCGAGAACGCGGCGCTGCTGTTCAACGAGCACATGTTCGCCAAGCTGCCCTACAAGCCGGCGAGCGACTTCACTTACATCGGCACCATCGGCCGCTTCCCGGTCGCGCTGGTGGTGCATCCGGACTTTCCGGCCAAGACGGTCGCCGAGTTCGTGAGCTACGTGAAGGCCAATCCCGACAAGGTGAGCTATGCCTCGCCCGGCAACGGCACGCCGCACCACATGGCGATGGAGCTCTTCAAGCAGAAGGCCGGCCTCGGCATCGTCCACGTGCCCTACAAGGGCGCCGCACCGGCCATGACCGACATCATGGGCGGCCAGGTGCCGACCATGATGCTGGACCTCGCCTCGGGCCTGCCGATCATCCGGTCGGGCAAGGTGCGCGTGCTCGCGATCGCGCTGCCGCAGCGCGCGAGCGCATTGCCGGATGTGCCGACCTCGGAAGTCGGCTTCAAGGACGTCAATGCCTATGCCTTCCACGGCCTGATCGGCCCGGCCGGCATGCCGCAGGAAGCGGTGAACCGGATCAACGGCGAGCTGCACAAGGCGATGAAGGCGCCGAAGGTGGTCAAGCTGTTCGCGGACTTCGGCTTCGAGGCGCTGCCCGGCACGCCGCAGGACTTCTACAAGCTGTCGCGCGCCGAGAGCGAGCGCTGGGGCAAGGTCATCAAGTCGGCCGGCGTACAACTCGACTAGCTACCAGCCGAGCCCCAAGTGAAGCGGCAGGTAGACCACCATGCCTGCCAGCATCGTGCCCAACACGCCGCGGCGCCAAAAGTAATAAGCGGCGCCGGCCGCTGCGGCATAGAGCCGCGCGTCCTTCCAGGTCGAGATCAGGTGCCCCTGCGACATCACGATCTCGGGCACGATCACGGCTGCGAGCGCGGCCGCCGGCGCATAGTGCAGCGCGCGGTGCGCCCAGTCCGGCAAGCCCCAGGGCCGGTCGAGGATGAAGAAGAAGCAGCGCGTCAGCACCGTAACGCCGGCCAGGCCGACGATCACCGCCAGGGTCCAGAAGTCGGTGGCGCCGCCGTTGCCGATGCTCACTTGTCGTCCTCCGCGTCGGGGTCCAGCCCGAACTGCTTCTCGAGCCAGAAACACAGCAGCACCGCGACGCCGATGCCGGCCACGATGTTGAGCTTGAGCGGCAGCGCGTAGGCCGCCACCGCCGTGGCGCCGGCGATCAGCGCGGCCAGGATGCGCAAGCGCGTCGTCGCCATCGAGCAGACGATGGCCACCAGACTCAGCACGCCGGCGAAGCCCAACCCCCAGCTCTGCGGAATCAGGTTGGCCAGCACAATGCCGAGCAGGCTCATGCCCATCCATGAGGACCAGGTGACGAAGTAATTGCCGGTCAGGTAGGCCTCCTGCGCCCGCTTCTCGGGCTCGCTCGCGGGCGGTTCGGGGTAGCGGCCGGTGAACATCGCATAGCTCATGTCGGCCGTGAGGTAGCCGTGCGTCAGGCGGCGCCAGCGCGGCATGTGCATGAGGTAGGGCCGCAGATGCAGGCTGAAGACCACGAAGCGCAGGTTGACGCAGAAGCCCGTGGCCAGGACCACCCAGGCCGGCGCGCCCGCGATCAGCAGCGGAATGGCGGCCAGCTGCGAGCTGCCGGCATAGACCAGCAAGGTCATCGCGACCGACTCGAAGACACTCATGCCCGACTTGACCATGGCCACACCGGTCATCAGGCCCCAGGCGCCGATGCCGACGGCGACCGAGGACATTTCGGTCGCGCCTTGGCGGAACTCCGGCTGGCGGCGGATGGAAGGAGAAAAAAACATCAGCCGAAGACCTGCCCCGGCTTGATGTCGAAGCCGCGCAGGAAATCGGCCGCGGCCAGGCGCTTGCCGCCGGGCCGCTGCAGCTCGGTGATCACGACGACGCCATCCCTGGCAGCGACGGCGATGCCCGGCGCGCCGGCTACCAGCACCGTGCCCGCTGCGTCCGCAGGCGTCCCGGGCTGAACCCGCGCCGCCCAGAGCTTGATGGTTTCGCCGTCGAGCGCGCTGCTCGCGCCGGGAAAGGGATCGAAGGCGCGGATGCGGCGCACGATGGTGGCGGCATCCTGCGTCCAGTCCACCTGCGCCTCGTGCTTCTCGACCTTGTGCGCATAGGTCACGCCTTCGCCCGGCTGCGGCTCGGGGTGCAGCGTGCCGGCCTCGGCCTGCTTCAAGGCGTCGGCGATCAGCCGCCCGCCGAGCGCGGCGAGCCGGTCGTGCAGTTGCGCGGTGCTGTCCTCGCCGATCGCGAGCGATTCGGCGAGCAGCATGTCGCCGGTGTCGAGCCCGGCATCCATCTGCATGATGGTGACGCCGGTCTTGGCATCGCCGGCCTCGATCGCCCGATGGATCGGCGCTGCGCCGCGCCAGCGCGGCAAGAGGCTCGCATGGATGTTGAGGCAGCCGAGCCGCGGCGCATCGAGCACCCACTGCGGCAGGATCAGGCCGTACGCGGCGACCACCATCACGTCGGGCTTGGCCTCGAGGATGGCAGCGCGCGCCGCGGCGGCATCCTCGGGGTACTTGCCGTCCAGTCGCAGGCTGCGCGGCTGCGCCACCGGCCAGCCGTGCGCTGTGGCGAACTGCTTGACCGGCGAGGCCTGCAGCTTCATGCCCCGGCCGGCGGGGCGGTCGGGCTGGGTCAGCACCAGCACGATCTCGAAGCCCGCGGCGGCGATCGCCTCCAGAGCGACGCGGGCGAACTCGGGCGTGCCCGCAAACGCAACCCTCATGCGACCCTCACATCCGTTCGAAGAGATCGCGCATCAGGTCGTCGCCCGTGTGGTAGCGCTGCACCACACCGGCAGGGTCGACATAGATGTAGAGCAGGCGGGGCGCGTTCATCATCTTGTAGCGCCAGCTCCAGATCACGCCGTCGAAGGCGCTCACGCGCGTGATCTCGAACGGGCGGCCGTAGATGCGCAGCACGTCGGCCTCGCGCCAGACGCCGACGCCGGGCTGGATGGTGCGGTCGAACAGGCGATCGTCGAGTTCCTGACGGATCGAGACCACGCGGCCGCCGGCGTCGAGATCGACGTTGTTCACCTCGAAGCCGGCCGGCGCACGGGAATACTGGAGCCGCTCGCCGCCCCCCGGCAGCGGGTACGCGGCGGTGGGCGCACCGAGCTGTTGCAGCGCGTCGGCCTTCAAGGTGCCCGGCGCGATCCGCGTCGGCTCGCCCGCACAGCCCGCCAACCCCAGCACCGCAGCAAGTAGCGCGGCGGGCCAGGCGCGGGCGACGACGCTCACCGCCGTCCTTCCCGTTGTTCGAGCTTCTGGTCTTCGCGCTGCTGCTTGAGCAGCTTGCTCTTGATGCGATTGCGCTTGAGGGGGGAGAGGTACTCGACGAACACCTTGCCGAGCAGGTGGTCGAGCTCGTGCTGGATGCAGACTGCCAGCAGGCCCTCGGCCTCGATGGTCTGGGGCTCGCCGTTGGCGTCGAGGGCGGTCACGCGCACCGCGGTTGCACGCTCGACGCCGTCGTAGATGCCGGGCACCGAGAGGCATCCCTCCTCGTTGAGTACTTTTTCCTCACTCGCCCAGACGATCTCGGGATTGATCAGCACCAGCGGCTCGTTGCGCTCCTCGGAGATGTCGATCACGACCAGCCGTTCGTGCACGTCGACCTGCGTGGCGGCCAGGCCGATGCCGTTCGCCTCGTACATGGTTTCGATCATGTCGGCGACCAGCGTCTTGATGCGCGCGTCGACGCCCTGCACCGGCTTGGCGACCGTGTGCAGGCGCTTGTCGGGATAGCTCAGGATGGTTCTTTTGGCCATGAATGCGAGGAAAAATTGTCGTTATTTTCGCCATTTCCGCGACGGTACGACGCGCTGCGACCTGATAAACGTTGCCCCTTCAAGGGCTTCAGCGCAAAATTCGTTGCAAATTGTGAGGATTCGTACGTCCCCCTGGGCGTAGTGCGTGCACACCATCAAACCATGAAACAACTCCGAATCAACGACTGCCTGCGTCCGAACATCTTCGCCACGCTGGCGATGATCGCCATGGTGGGCAGCGGCACGACGGCCCTCGCGCAGAACTACCCCGTCACGCCGCAGCAGCGCGCCACGGCCCAGCAGACGGCGCAGACCGGCGTGCCGCTCAGCGAGCTGGCGCCGAACGCGCCCGACGAATACACGATCAAGCCCCGCGATACGCTGTGGGCCGTTTCCCGCCTTTACCTGCGCAGCCCCTGGCGCTGGCCCGAGCTCTGGGGCATGAACATGGGCGAGATCCGCAATCCGCACCTCATCTATCCCGGTCAGGTGCTCTATCTCGACAAGACCGGCGGCCGCGCCCGCCTGAGCACCCGCCGCGGCGGCTCGAGCGTGGCCGACGGAGGCACCATCAAGCTGACGCCCCGCACACGTTTCGAATCGCTGTCAGGCATGGCGCTGCCGACGCTCAACCCCAGCCTGATCGAACCCTTCCTGAGCGAGCCGATCGTGGTCGACCAGGAGACCCTGCTCACGGCGCCGCGCATCGTGGCGGGCAACGACAGCCGCGTGCTGCTCGCGCGCGGCGACCGCGCCTATGCGCGGGGCGAGGTCAACTCGCCGCTGGTGGAAACCGCCGGCCCGATCAAGACCTTCCGCATCTTCCGCAACGCGACGCCGTTGAAGGACCCCGGCACCGGCGAGATCCTCGGCTACGAGGCGCAGTACCTCGGCAAGGCCCAGCTGCAGCGCGGCGAGTCGAGCGTCACCGAGATGGTGGAAGGCAAGGAGCTCAAGAGCGTGGTGCCCGCGACCGTCGACATCGTGGCGGCGCGCGAGGAAATGCGCGCCGGCGACCGCCTGCTGCCCGAACCGCCCCGCCAGCTGCTGAGCTACGTGCCGCGCGCGCCCCAGCAGCCCATCGAGGAAGGCCGCATCGTCTCGGTCTACGGCAACGCGGTGCAGTTCGCGGCCCAGAACCAGGTGGTCGCGATCAACAAGGGCACCCTCGACGGCATCGAGAACGGCCACGTGCTGGCCATCCTCAAGAACGGCGAAACCATCATCGACAAGACCGGATCGGGCAAGGAGACGCTGAAGCTGCCCAACGAGCGCATCGGCCTGCTGATGGTATTCCGTCCGTTCGAGCGGGTCTCGTACGCGCTGGTGCTCGAAATCAACGACGCTCCGCGCATCGGCGATCTGCTGGTCAATCCCTGACGCCTCCTCTTCCTCCTTCGCGTGGAACGTGAAGAACTCGCGGGCTGGCTGCGGCTCACGCTGACGCCGGGCATCGGCAACACGGCAGCGCGCAAGCTGCTCGCGGCCTTCGGGCTGCCCTCGGGCGTTTTCGTGCAGTCGCCGGCGGCGCTGCAGCAGCTCGTGACGGACGCGCAGGCGCAGGCCCTGCTTCGCGCACCGCACGAACTCCCGGCACTGCTTGACCAGACCCTCGAATGGCTGCAAGGCACCGAAGAAGGCGCCACGCGGCGCATCCTGACCTTGGGCGATCCCGGCTATCCCGCCTCGCTGCTCGAGATGGCGGACCCGCCGCTGATGCTCTACCTGCTGGGCGCGCCGGCGCTGGATCTCACGCAGCTCGGGAACAGCGTCGCCATGGTCGGCAGCCGCAATCCGGCGCCGCAGGGTGCGTCGAATGCGCGCGCCTTCGCCCGGGCCTTCGGCGAGGCCGGCATTCCGGTGGTGTCGGGGCTTGCTTGCCCTCGGCGTCGACGGCGCGGCCCACGAGGGCGCGCTCGATGCACCCGATGACCCGGGCCGCCCGGCGACGCTGGCCGTGGTCGGCACGGGACTGGACCGCGTCTACCCGGCCAGGCACCGAGAGCTGGCGCACCGCATCGCAGCCCGCGGCCTGGAGCAGGGCAAGGAGGTGTTCGCCATTCCCGGCTCGATCCACTCGCCGCCATCGCGCGGCTGCCATGCCTTGATCCGCCAAGGTGCGAAGCTGGTCGAGACGGTGGGCGACGTGCTCGAAGAGCTGCGCCTGGACGGCGCCACGGCTTCTGCTGCTGCGAATCCGACGGCGCAGGACGCCGATGCCGACGCGGCACACGGGCTCTTGCACGACATGGGCTACGACCCGGTGAGCCTCGATGCGCTGTGCGCACGCACCCGCTTCAGCGCCGCCGAGCTGCAGGCGCAACTGCTCGAGCTCGAACTCGCCGGTAGCGTCGCCCGCCTGCCCGGCGGCCTGTTCCAGCGCGTTGCGCAGGGCTGACGGCGTCGCGTTCGAACAACGCAGCGGGCCAGGCGCGCCGAGTGGGCTATATTGGCCCCATGTTCGAAGTGCTCGTGTATGTCTACGAAAACTACTGGCGCGGCGATGCGTGTCCCGAGCCCGAGCAACTGGGCCGCAAGCTCAGCGCGCAGGGCTTCGATGCGGAAGAGATCCGCGACGCACTGCGCTGGCTCGACGGCCTGAGCCTCGCCACCCAGGGCGTGCAACTGACCCGGCACGCCGACGGGAGCAGCGCCACGGTGAGCGCGCGCAGCCCGAACGATGCCGCCTTGCCCGAATCGCCGGGTTCGATGCGCGTCTATTCGACCGCCGAGCAGGAACACCTGGGCGCCGAATGCCTGGGCTTCATCAGCTTCCTCGAGTCCGCGCGCGTGCTGCCCCCCGGCATGCGCGAGATCGTGATCGATCGCGCCATGGCCACATCGGGCGACCCGCTGGCGCTCGACGAGCTCAAGATCATCGTGCTGATGGTGCACTGGAGCACCGGCGTCGAGCCCGATGCGCTGGTGCTCGACGAGCTTTGCGACGACACGACAGGCCGCGTCGCGCACTGAAGCCGGCTAGTTCAGCAGCCGCTCCGGATTGGCATCCAGCTTGGCCAGCGCCTCGCGCGTGGCCCGCACCGTGAGCGTTTCCTCCTCGGCCGGCACCAGAAGACCCGCCTGCAGATAGGACGCCAAGCGCCCGACCTGGACCAGGAAGCTGCGCCCGTCGCTCGACGCGAACAGGTGCAATTGCTTGCGCTCGCTGCGCCAGACGAACTGGACCTGGCTCACGCGGTCGTTGTGGTCGAGCATGAACCAGGTGCCGACCTGGAGTTCGCGCGCCCACGCGAGCATGTCCTCGCCGACCTTGGTGCCTGTGTCGGGCACGATCTCGAGCGAAGCCGCGTCGACCCCGAGCAGCAGCTCGATGCTCGCGGCGTCCAGCGGCAGGTCGGTCGCACCATCGTCGTCGGAAACGAAATCCTCGAGGTTGGCCAGGCGCTTGGCCATGGCCTCGATCTTGGCCGGCGGAATGGCCTCGGTCTTCGACAGGAAGGCATCGGACAAGGTGGCGCCGATGGTCTTGATGTGCGCCTCCTGCGGATCGCCGACGATGCCCAGCAGGCTCATGCCCTGGCGCAGGCGCTGCAGCAGCTGGGGCAGGTCCTGGATCACGCGGGCGCGGTCGTTGCGGTTGGGCTTGGCGCTCGCGGCCCACACCAGGTCGGAAGCGGCGCGCTTGAGCGTCACCGTCTGCTCGTCCTGGGCGCCGTGGCGCAGCGCCGCGATCGCGAGCACCTCGGCCCAGACCTTGAACAGGAACTCGCGGATCTCCTCGCGCACCGGCATGTCGTTGAGCATCTTGCGCAACTCGATGGTGTACTGGATCGCCATCGTCTCCTTCTGCTCGACCTGCTGCGCCACGCTCATCAGGCGCTGGGTGGCATCGCTCTGCGTCAGGTACTTGTTGAGGAAGGCAACGAATTCGTCGAACACCAGCTTGAACACGCGCTGGCCGGTTTCGGGGTACTGCTCGATCACCTGGACCACGCGGCGGATCTCGCCCTCCAGTGCGCTGCCCGAAATGGCGGCGGCGTCGAAGCCCATCACGCAGGAACCCATGCGGTCGATCAGCATGCGCGCGGGGTGCTGCAGCGTGCCGAAGAATTCCGGCTCGGCGATCGCGACGCGCAGCACCGGCATCTGCAGCCGCGCGAACCACACGCGCGCCGAGAACGGGATGCGCTCCTCGGCAAGAATGGCCTGGAACATCAGCGCCACGATCTCGACCGTGGCCTTGTCGGCGGTGGTCGGCGCCTTTTTCTTGAGTTCGCTGGTGCGCCGGCGCATTTCGGCCGCGGTCTGGTGAATCGCCGTGGCCTCGTCGCCGACCACGTACTGCGAGGACATCATCTGGTAGGCCGCTTCCGCATCAGCGATCGCGGCGGCGAAGGCTGGTGCGCCGAGGCCCACACCGCCGCCCCCGCCCCCGCCACCACCGCCACCACCGTGACCGCCGTGACCGCCGCCTGCAGCCATGCTGCCCGCCGCCGCTGCGCGCTGCTGGGAGAGATCGCCGCCGATGCGCGCGGTCACGAAGCGCTTGAGATTGAGCAGCACGCCCTGCGCCCGCTGGCGTGCAAGGACCAGCGGCGAACCGCCGGTCGCGACCAGCGTGTCGCCGCCGGCAGTGCCCGGTCCGCGGCCGACGCCGATCGCCGCCGGCGCGAAGCTGCCCGGGGGCGCCCCGAAGGCAACGGGCGGGCCGCCCACGCCCATCGGCGCGCTGCCGGCATGGGCAAAACTGGTCCCGAGCGTCGCCGTGCCGGAATTGACGCTGCCCGTGCGCTTGACGAAGCTCTTGAGATCGATCTCGGGCATCACGCCCTTCTCGATCAGGAAGGCATTGGATTCCTTGTAGGCCTTGACGATCACGTCGACCAGCTGGTGCTGCACCACGTCCTGCACCTTGGTCCAGAGGCTGCGGCTCAGGCCGGCGGCCAGCCACTGGTCGACCAGCACTTTGGCCAGCGCTTCGGGCTTGAGGATGTCCTTGGCGTTGAGCTCGGCCGTGCCTTCGAGATGCTGGATGCGCAGCCGCAGGTCGTTGAGCTCGAAGCTGGCCTTGTCCTGGATCGCCTGGGCCAGGCGGGAGTACAGGATGCCGGTCTCCACCACCTCGTCGCCGATCAGTTCGAGGCGCGACAGCGAGTTGACCGAAGGCCCGCTGCCGGTACTGACGATCAACGCCTTGCGCCATGCAGTCTGCGACAGCGGCACCCAGCTCGACCCCTGGGCCTGGAAAGCGATGTAGTCGTCGCGGTTCTCCTGCATCTGGCGCACGTTGCCGGTCATTCCGGCGAGGGCGGCCAGCCGCTCGCGGATCGCGTGGGCGACCGGCGGGATCGCACCTTCGGTGGCGGCGACGAAGCGTTCGCGCGTCTCGCGAGCGAGTTGCTGGGAGGAAGCTGGAGACCGCGAGATCATGGACAGTAGCGACGGCTAATTAAAAACGTTTCAGGCGCGAGCTTGCCTCGGGAAGCGTAACCGCACAAGAGCAGGCCCCGCTCGGCAGCAACCCCAACAGACGAAAGTCGGGGCCGAGGGCGCGCCGTTCACACGGTGGCGCCTGCGTTCGGATCGTCCGGATCGCCCTCGCGCTTGACCGGCCCCTTGACCAGGTCCTCCCGCTTGACGCCCAGCCACATCGCGATCGCCGCCGCCACGAAAGCCGACGAGTAGATGCCGAACAGGATGCCGATGGTCAGCGCCAGCGCGAAATAGTGCAGCGTCGGGCCGCCGAAGAAGAACATCGAAAGCACCACCAGCTGGGTGCAACCGTGCGTGATGATGGTGCGGCTGATGGTCGAGGTGATCGCGTTGTCGATGACTTCGCGCGTCGTCATCTTGCGGTAGCGCCGGAAGTTCTCGCGCACCCGGTCGAAGATGACCACCGACTCGTTGACCGAATATCCCAGCACCGCCAGCACCGCCGCCAGCACCGCCAGCGAGAACTCCCACTGGAAGAAGGCGAAGAAGCCCAGGATGATCACCACGTCGTGCAGGTTGGCCAGCACGGTGGCGAGCGCGAACTTCCATTCGAAGCGGAAGGCCAGGTAGATCATGATGCCGACCACCACCATGCCCAGCGCCTTGAGGCCGTTGGTGGTGAGCTCCTCGCCCACCTGCGGGCCGACGAATTCGTTGCCGCGCAGGGTGGCCGATGGGTCGACCGCCTTGAGGGCGGCCATCACCTGCTCGCTCTGCTGGGCCGAGGTCTGGCCTTTCTGCACCGGCAGGCGGATCTGCACGTCGCGCGAGGTGCCGAAGTTCTGCACCTGCACGTCGGGGTAGCCGAGCTTGCCGATGGTTTCGCGCACCTTGCCGACGTCGACCGACTGCTGGTAGGCGACCTCCATCACGGTGCCGCCGGTGAACTCGACCGACAAGTGCAGCCCGCGATGGAACAGGAAGAACACCGCCAGCAGGAAGGTGATGACGGAGATCGCGTTCAGCACCAGCGCATGGCGCATGAACGGGATGGTCCGGTGGATTCGGAAGAACTCCATTTTTCTGTTCCCTTACTTGGCGTCGGCCGTGGCCTTGCTGGCGTCCGGCTTCCAGACCGTACCGATCGACAGGCTCTTGAGCTTCTTCTTGCTGCCGTACCAGAAGTTCACCAGGCCGCGCGAGAAGAACACCGCCGAGAACATGGAGGTGACGATGCCGATGCAGTGCACCACGGCGAAGCCGCGCACCGGGCCCGAGCCGAAGGCCAGCAGCGCGATGCCCGCGATCAGGGTGGTCACGTTGGAATCGAGAATCGTGCCCCAGGCGCGGTCGTAGCCCGCATGGATGGCCGCCTGCGGCGAGGCGCCGCCGCGCAGCTCCTCGCGCACGCGCTCGTTGATCAGCACGTTGGAGTCGATGGCCACGCCGATCGCGAGCGCCATGGCCGCGATGCCGGGCAGCGTGAGCGTGGCCTGCAGCATCGACAGCACCGCCACCAGGAGCAGCAGGTTGACCGCCAGCGCGATCGACGAGAACACGCCGAACAGCGCGTAGTAGAGGCACATGAACACCATGATCGCGGCGAAGCCGTACATCACGCTGTCGAAGCCCTTCTGGATGTTGTCGGCGCCCAGGCTCGGGCCGATGGTGCGTTCCTGGATGATTTCCATCGGCGCGGCCAGCGAGCCGGCACGCAGCAGCAGCGCGAGGTCATTGGCCTCGACCACGGTCATCGAACCCGAGATCTGGAAGCGGTTGCCGAGCTCGCCGTTGATCGACGGTGCGGTCAGGACTTCGCCCTTGCCCTTTTCGAAGATCAGCATCGCCATGCGCTTGCGGAAGTTCTCGCGGCTCACATCGCGCATGATGCGGCCGCCCTTGGCGTCCATGGTCAGGTCGACCTTGGGCTGTTGGGTCTGCGAATCGAAGCCGGGTTGCGCATCGGTAAGGTTCTCGCCGGTCACCAGCACCTGCTTCTTGACGATGACGGGGCGGCCTTCGCGGTCGAGGAATTTCTCGGAGCCGAAGGGCACCGGGCCGCTGCCGGTTTCGGCCGCGCGGCCTTCGGCGGACTCGTCCACCAGGCGCATCTCGAGCGTGGCGGTGCGGCCCAGGATGTCCTTGGCCTTGGCCGTGTCCTGCACGCCCGGCAGCTGCACCACGATGCGGTCCAGGCCCTGCTGCTGGATCACCGGCTCGGCCACGCCGAGCTCGTTGATCCGGTTGTGCAGGGTCGTGATGTTCTGCTTGAGCGCCGCGTCCTGCAGCCGGCGCGCGGCCTCGGGCTTGATGGTGGCGACGAGCTTCCACTCGCTGCCTTCCTGGCTGTCGGTCGTCGCGAGGTCGGCGAACTGGTCCTGGATCAGCGCCTTGGCCGCTTCCAGCCCGGCGGCATCGCGGAAGCGCACTTCGATGGTCTGGCCGTTGCGGGTGACCGAGGTGCCGCGGACGTTCTTGTCGCGCAGGCCGGAGCGCAGGTCGTTGGCGAAGGACTCGGCCCGCTTATCGATGGCGCCCTTCATGTCGACCTGCAGGAGAAAGTCGACGCCGCCGCGCAGGTCCAGGCCCAGGTACATCGGATAGGCATGCAGCGCGGCGAGCCAGGCCGGCGAGCGCGACACCAGGTTGAGCGCCACGATGTAGGGCGGGTCGCTCGGATCCGGCACCAGCGCGCGCTGCAGCACGTCGCGCGCCTTCAGCTGGTCGTCGGTGCTGGCGAAGCGCGCGCGCATCGAGGTGGCGTCCAGCGTCAACAGATCGGGCGTGAGGCCGGCGGCCTTCAGCGCCTCGGCCACGCGGGCCTGGGTGCCGGCATCGACCTTGACGGTCGACTTGCCCGCGGACACCTGCACCGCAGGCGCCTCGCCGAAGAAATTGGGCAGGGCGTAGATCAGCCCCACGAGCAGCACGATCACGATGATCGCGTACTTCCAGACCGGGTAACGGTTCATCTATTGAAACCTCAAGGACGGGGGTGCGCAGCACCCACGTTTCCGCCCTATTTGATTGCGCCCTTGGGCAGGACCTGGACCACCGCGCTGCGCTGCAGCTGCACTTCGACGCCCTTGGCGATCTCGACCGTCAGGTACTGGTCGCCGAGCTGGGTGATCTTGCCGAGCAGGCCGCCGGCGGTCGCCACCTCGTCACCCTTGGCCAGGGCGTCGATCATGGTGCGGGCTTCCTTCTGGCGCTTCATCTGCGGGCGGATCATCACGAAATACAGCACCACGAACATCAGCACCAGCGGCAGCATGCTGCCGAGCGAGGACATCATGTCGCCGCCGCCGGCAGCAGCAGCAGGCGCGGTCTGGGCGAAAGCAGAGGAAATGAACAAGGAAGTCTCCAGCAGAGGGAAGTGATAAGAGCGCGAACCCCAGCCGGGGTTCACGCTTCCGCGGCCGCATGACGCAGCCGCGCAGCGCCTGGCCGCGCACAGCATCGAACATTGTATTCGGCGGCGCTCACCTCGCCGGGGCTAACCCGGCGGGGCGTTCGGGGCTTTCAGGGCAAGGACCGGCGACCTGCCGGCGCCGGCCTTCAGGCCGCGGCGCGCTGCGACCGCGGGTCGCGCCACTTGGCCACGAGCTCGGCCCAGCGCGTGCGCGCCGCGGCCAGGTTGCGCTCCTTGACGTGGCCGTAGCCGCGGATCTGCTCGGGCAGGCTGGCGATCTCCAGGGCGAGCGCGTGGTTGCCGGCGTTCAGCCCGGCCAGCACTTCGTCGATGCTGGCGCGGTATTCGGCGATCAGCGCGCGCTCGGTCTTGCGCTCTTCGGTGCGGCCGAAGACGTCGAGCGCCGTGCCGCGCAGGCCCTTGAGCTTGGCGAGCAGCCGGAAGCCGGTCAGCATCGCGGGGCCGAACTTCTGCTTCTGCAATTCGCCCTTGGCGTTGCGCTTGGCGATGATCGGCGGGGCCAGGTGGTAGTTGAGCTTGAAGTCGCCCTCGAACATGCCCTCGACGCGGTCGAGGAAGCTGCGGTCGGTGTGCAGGCGCGCCACTTCGTACTCGTCCTTGTAGGCCATGAGCTTGAACAGGTAGCGTGCCACCGCTTCGGTCAGGCTGGTCTTGGGGAGCGCCGACTCTGCCTGCTGCACTTTGGCGACGAAGGCCTTGTATTGCCCGGCATAGGCCGCGCTCTGGTAACCGGTGAGGAACTCGGTGCGGCGCTCGACCAGGCTCTCGACCGTGTCGCGCTTCTTGAACTCGATGACCTGGCCGGGCGAGACGCGTTTCTGCAGCGCCTCGGGGCGCTGCGCGGCCTGGCGGCCCCATTCGAAAGCGGCCTTGTTGTTCTCGATCGCCACCGCGTTGAGCTCGATCGCGCGCATCAGCGAGGCATGCTCGAGCGGGATCCAGCCCTTCTGCCAGGCATAGCCCAGGATCATCGGGTTGACGTAGATGGTGTCGCCCATCAGCGAAGTCGCGGCCGCATCCGCGTCGAAGGCGCCGACACCTTCGGCTCCCACCGCGCGCGCGATCTCGGCGGCGCAGGCTTCCTGCGGGTTCTGCCAGTTGGCGTTGCGCACGAAGGCGGCCGTCGGCGTGCTGTGGCTGTTGAGCGCGACATGGGTGCGCCCTTCGCGCATGCGCGCCATGGTTTCGGCATTGACGCTGACCAGCGGGTCGCAGGCCAGCACCAGGTCGGCCGCCGCGGTGCCCACGCGCGTGGTGCGGATGTCGTCCTGCGTGTCGCCGACCAGCACGTGGCTCCAGGTGGCGCCGCCCTTCTGCGCCAGGCCGGCCGCGTCCTGCGTGACGATGCCCTTGCCCTCGATGTGGGCCGCCATGCCCAGCAGCTGGCCGATGGTGATGACACCGGTGCCGCCGACGCCCGCCACCACCACGCCCCAGACCTTGCCGCCGGCAAGCGAAGGCAGTGCAGGCTCGGCCAGCGCGCCCAGCTCGGCGGGCGTGGCGGACTTGTCCTTCGCCTTCTTCTTGAGCTGGCCGCCTTCGACGGTGACGAAGCTCGGGCAGAAGCCCTTCAGGCAGCTCATGTCCTTGTTGCAGGTGCTCTGGTTGATGGTGCGCTTGCGGCCGAACTCGGTCTCCAGCGGCTCCACCGACAGGCAGTTGCTCTGCACGCTGCAGTCGCCGCAGCCTTCGCAGACCAGCTCGTTGATGACCACGCGCTTGGCCGGATCGACGGCCGTGCCGCGCTTGCGGCGGCGGCGCTTCTCGGTGGCGCAGGTCTGGTCGTAGATGATGGCCGTGGTGCCCTTGATCTCCCGGAACTCGCGCTGGATTTCGTCCAGCTCGTCGCGATGCCGCACCTTCACGTCCTGGCCGGGCACGTTCACGCCTTCGTACTTCTCCGGCTCGTCGGTGACCACGACCACCTTGACCGCGCCTTCGGCATGCAGGCTCTCGGCGATCTGCAGCACCGAATGGCCCTCGGGCCGCTCGCCGACCTGCTGGCCGCCGGTCATGGCGACCGCGTCGTTGTAGAGGATCTTGTAGGTGATGTTGACGCCGGCCGCGATGCTCTGGCGGATGGCGAGCAGGCCGCTGTGGAAGTAGGTGCCGTCGCCCAGGTTGGCGAAGATGTGCTGGTCGGTCGTGAAGGGCTGCTGGCCGACCCATGGCACGCCCTCGCCGCCCATCTGCGTGAAGCCGATGGTGGAACGGTCCATCCAGGTCGCCATGAAGTGGCAGCCGATGCCGCCCATCGCGCGGGAGCCCTCGGGCACCACGGTGCTGGTGTTGTGCGGGCAACCCGAGCAGAACCAGGGCTGGCGGCCCGCGTCCGAGACGCCGGTGGCCTGTGGCGCGGCCATGGCGCGCTCCTTGGCCTCCAGGATGGCCAGTTGCGCATCGATGCGCGCGGCCATGTCGGCGCCGGCGGCAGCCAGGAGGCCGCTCTTCTTCAGGCGCTGGGCGATCGCCTTGGCGATCAGTGCCGGGTTCAGGTCGGCGTTGGAGCGCAAGAGCGTGTGCGAAGTCGGATTGGGCATCGACCATTCGCCGCCGGAGTAGCCCTCGACCTCGTACACCTCGCCCTCGTCGAACTTGCCGACCACGTTGGGCCGGACGTCGGCGCGCCAGTTGTAGAGCTCTTCCTTGAGCTGGTATTCGATGACCTGGCGCTTCTCCTCGACCACCAGGATCTCCTGCAGGCCGGTCGCGAAGGCGCGCGTGAGCTGCGCCTCCAGCGGCCACACCACCGCCACCTTGTGCAGCCGGATGCCGAGCTGGCGGCAGGCCGCGTCGTCCAGGCCCAGGTCGATCAGCGCCTGGCGCGTGTCGTTGAAGGCCTTGCCGCTGGCCATGATGCCGAAGCGGTCGTTCGGGCCTTCGATCACGTTGTGGTTGAGCCGGTTGGCGCGGATGTAGGCCAGCGCGGCATACCACTTGTAGTGCATGAGCCGCGCTTCCTGCTCCAGCGCATGGTCGGGCCAGCGGATGTGCAGGCCGCCGGGCGGCATCTGGAAGTCGGTGGGCATCACGATCTCGACGCGCTCCGGGTCGATCATCGCGGTGGCGCTCGACTCGACGATCTCCTGGATCGTCTTCATGCCCGACCAGATGCCGGCGAAGCGGCTCATCGCAAAGGCATGGATGCCGAGGTCCAGGATCTCCTGCACGTTGGTCGGGAAGAACACCGGCGTGCCGCAGGCCTTGAAGATGTGGTCGCTCTGGTGCGCCGCGGTCGAGCTCTTGGAGATGTGGTCGTCGCCGGCCACCGCGATCACGCCGCCCCAGGGCGTGGTGCCGGCCATGTTGGCGTGCTTGAAGACGTCGGAGCAGCGGTCCACGCCCGGGCCCTTGCCGTACCAGATGCCGAACACGCCGTCGTACTTGTTGGTGCCCGCGGGCGAGAAGCCGAGCTGCTGGGTGCCCCAGAGCGCGGTGGCCGCAAGCTCTTCGTTCACGCCCGGCTGGAACACGATGTGCTGTTCCTTCAGGTACTTGCTGGCCTTCCAGAGCGCCTGGTCGTAGCCGCCGAGCGGCGAGCCGCGGTAGCCGCTGATGAAGCCGGCCGTGTTCTTGCCGGCCTGCTTGTCGCGCAGGCGCTGCAGCATCGGCAGCTTGACCAGGGCCTGCACGCCGGACATGAAGGCGCGGCCGTAGTCGAGTGAATATTTATCGTCGAGCGTGACCGTTTCTAGGGCCTTGCGGATGTGCTCCGGCAGCGGTGCGTTCATCTTCGTTGTCTCCGTTGGCTGTGCCTTGTGGGCGTGGCGGTTGGGTGGGGAGCGAGGCGTCCGGGTAGGAACACTCCCCGCAGCCATCATGCTCGCAAAGTGTATGCCTGCCGCCTTGATAGGTGTTTGCGTTCTTTGCCCGTTCAAGCAGGCTTTTTGGAAGGATCTTGCTTAAACTAGGCCTTCATGGAAAGCATTGACAAGTTTGACCTCGCGATCCTGCAAGAACTGCAGGCCGATGCCCGGCTCACCAACGCCGAGCTGGCGCAGCGCGTGGGGCTCTCGGCGGCGCCCTGCTGGCGCCGCGTGCGCGCGCTGGAAACCGCCGGCTACATCCGCGGCTACCACGCCGAGATCGACCGCCACAAGATCGGCCTGGGCGTGCTCGCCTTCGTGCGCCTGGACACCGACCGCGCCACCGGCGAGGTCACGCGCAAGATCGAGGAGGCGATCCGCAAGCTGCCCGAGGTGGTGGCCTGCCACTACATCAGCGGCACCGGCATGTTCGAGCTGCAGGTGGTGGCCGAGGACCTGGACGGCTTCTCGCGCTTCGCGCTCAACAGCCTGATGCACCTGCCCAACGTGAAAGACCTGCACACCAGCTTCTCGCTCGGCGAGGTCAAGGCCAGCCGCGCGCTGCCGCTGGGCCACCTGGCGAAGAAGCCGGCGAAGTCCGGGAAGCCGGGCGCGGGACAATAGCGGCTCATGCCACCGATCTCGACCGAGGAAACCCCCGTCGCCCCGACGCGCGCGCAGCCGCCGCGCATCGGCCCCTTCGAACCGCTCATCAAGCAGCCGGTGTTCCGCATGCTGTGGAGCACCTGGCTGGTCGCCAACATCTGCATGTGGATGAACGACGTGGCGGCGGCCTGGATGATGACCTCGCTGACCACTTCGCCGATCTGGGTTGCGCTGGTGCAATCGGCCTCCACGCTGCCGGTGTTCCTGCTCGGGCTGCCGAGCGGCGCGCTGGCCGACATCCTGGACCGGCGGCGCTGGCTGGTCGCGACCCAGTTCTGGCTCGCCGGCGCCGCCATCGTGCTGTGCGGCGCCGTGGTGCTGGACCTCATGAGCGCGCCGCTGCTGCTGGCTCTGACCTTCGCCAACGGCATCGGCCTGGCGCTGCGCTGGCCGGTGTTCTCCGCCATCGTGCCCGAGCTGGTGCCGCGCACCCACCTGCCGGCCGCGCTCGGGCTCAATGGGCTGGCGATGAACGCCTCGCGCATCGTCGGGCCGCTGCTGGCCGGCACGCTGATCGCGAGCGCCGGCAGCGTCTGGGTGTTCGGGCTCAACGCCGTGCTGTGCGTGGCCTCGGGCTTCATCGTGCTGCGCTGGCGGCGCGAGCACAAGCCCAATCCGCTGGGCCGCGAACGGTTGATCAGCGCGATGCGCGTCGGCGTGCAGTTCGTGCGCCAGTCGCAGCGCATGCGCGCGGTGCTCACGCGCATCTCGATCTTCTTCCTGCACTCGACCGCGCTGCTCGCACTGCTGCCGCTTCTGGCGCGCAACCTGCAAGGCGGCGGGGCCGGCACCTTCACGCTGCTGCTGGCGGCCATGGGCTCGGGCGCGATCGTGGCGGTGCTGTTCCTGCCGCGGCTGCGCCAGGCGCTCGCGCGCGACCAGCTGGTGATCCGCGGCGCCATGCTGCAGTCCGGCGCCACGGCCGTGATGGCGGTGGCGCCCAACGCCTGGATCGCGGTACCGGCGATGTTCCTCGGCGGCATGGCCTGGATCACGGTCGCCAATTCGCTCTCGGTCTCGGCCCAGCTCGCGCTGCCCGACTGGGTGCGTGCGCGCGGCATGTCGATGTACCAGATGGCCATCATGGGCGCGAGCGCCTTCGGTGCCGCGCTCTGGGGCCAGGTGGCCGAGCTCTCCTCGCTCTACATCAGCCTCGGGATCGCGGCCGTGAGCGGCACGGCGTGCATGCTGGTCGCGCTGCGCTACGTGACCGACGGCGTCGGCGAGGAAGACGACACCAGCCCCGCGCGCAAGGGCTGGGCCGCGGGCCCGCCGGCGGAGGCACCGGGCGAGGAAGGGCGGGTAGTGATCACCGTCGAATACATGATCGACCCCGCGCGCGCCGCCGCCTTCCACATCGTGATGCAGCAGACGCGCCGCGCGCGCCTCGGCCAGGGCGCGATCGGCTGGGAGCTCTTGCACGACATCGCCGAGCCAGGCCGCTACGTCGAGGAGATCGTCGACGAATCGTGGACCGAGCATCTGCGCCGCTTCCACCGCGCGACCGCGGCCGACATGGCGCTGCGCGAGCGGCGCCTGGCCTTCCACCAGGGCGAAACGGTGCCGGTGGTGACGCGCTACGTGGTGCGGCGCTGAGCGCAAGCCGTCAATTGAAGAAGAGCAGCCGCGCCAGCAAGGTGTGGCCGGCCTCCGCCGCCATCAGGCCGACCAGCACCAGCAGGGCCAGCGGCGGCAGCAGGATGGCGTAGACCAGCGACAGCCGTTCCCAGGCCATGTGCATGAAGACCGCGACGATCAGGCCTGCCTTCAGCAGCATGAAGGTGAGGATCAGGCCCCAGCGCAGATAGCCCTGCACATGGAGGTAGTCCACCAGGTAGGACATCGTGCTGAGCACGAACAGGAGCCCCCAGATCTTGAGGTAGAGGCTGATCGGATGTTGCTGGCCGGTGCCGGGGTTCATGGTCGAAGTCCTCACCAGAGATAGAAGAGCGCAAAAATAAACACCCACACCAGATCGACGAAGTGCCAGTACAGGCCGACGATCTCGACGATCTGGTAGTTGCCGCCGCGGTCGTAGTCGCCGCGCAGCAGCTTGAAGGCGATGATGAACAGGAACACCACGCCGCCCGACACGTGCAGTCCGTGGAAGCCGGTGATCATGAAGAAGGCCGAGCCGAACTGCGCCGCGCCCATCGGGTTGCCCCAGGGCCGCACGCCCTCTTCCATGATCAGCTTCGACCATTCGAAGGCCTGCATGCCGACGAAGATCTCGCCGCAGGTGGCGGTCACCAGCATCAGCGTGGCGGCGTTCACCTTGTCGCCGCGGTAAGCGCAATTGACGGCCATCGCCATCGTGCCGCTGCTGCTGATGAGCACGAAGGTCATGATCGCGATCAGGAGCAGCGGGACGTCGGCGCCGGCCACATGGAGCGCGAACACCTCGCTCGGATTGGGCCAGGGCACGACGGTCGAGACGCGCACCGTCATGTAGCCGACGAGGAAGCAGCTGAAGATGAAGGTGTCGCTCAAGAGGAAGATCCACATCATCGCCTTGCCCCACGAGACGTGGAAGGCTTCGCGGTCGGAGGACCAGTCGGCGATCAGCCCGCGCAGGCCTTCGGCTGCGGCGGCCGGGGCCACGGGCACAACGGGCACAACGGGCATTTGCGCGATCGATGCGGCAGTGTTCATGGCAAGCTTCCTCTATCGATCAGGCGGTGCCGCAGATGAAGCGTGCCACCTCCGGCGTCAGCCAGCCCAGCATGGCGAACAACAATAGCCACACCGCCAGCATGAAGTGCCAGTAGCGCGCGACGAGCCCGATGCGCCATGCGAGATCGGCAAGGCGCGCCGCCGGCCGCCATGCGGCGCGTGCCGTCCACGCCCAGCCGGCGAGGCCGCCCGCCACGTGCAGCCCGTGCATGGCGGTCAGCAGATAGAAGAAGCTGCCGCCCGGATTGCCGGCCGGCATCACCTGCGCGGCGAGCAGCGCCTGCCAGGCCCACAGTTGCACTGCCAGAAAGGCCAGCGCGCAGAGGCCGCCGGCGAGCAGCAGACGGCGCGTCCGCGCCATGCCGTGGCCGCCACGCGCCGTCGCGCCGGCCTTCGAAAGCGCCACGCCGCCCGCGAACAACAGCGCGGTGCTGAGCCACAGCTGCCACGGCAGCGCGAGCGCGACGGCATCGCTGGCGCTCATGCGCATCACATAGGCCGTGGCGAAGAGCGAGAACAGCGCGGTGGCCACGCCCATGAACACCCACAGGCCGATGCTCGCGGCGGCCGCGTGATCACGTTCTGCAAAAGGCAGCGCGGCGATCGCGTTCATGTCGGTGCCCCCCGAACCTCGTCGTCCTTGCCCTTGTAGGCCTCGGGTTCCATGCCGCCCGCCTCGGGCGGCTCGTTCTGCGCGACGTAGTCCTTCGGACCGTCCGGCACGCCGTAGCCATAAGCCCAGCGGTAGACCACCGGCAGCTCCGGCCCCCAGTTGCCGTGCACCGGCGGCGTCTGCGGCGTCTGCCATTCCAGCGAGGCGGCGCGCCAGGGGTTGGCATCGGCGCGCCGGCCGTAGCGCAGGCTCCAGACGAGGTTGAAGATGAACAGCAGCTGCGCCGCGCCGACGACGAGCGCCACCACGGTGATGAAGGTGTTCAGGCTGTACGCGGACGGCGGGATGAACGCGTAGTTGTCGAAGTTGTAGTAGCGCCGCGGCATGCCCTGCACGCCGAGGTAGTGCATCGGGAAATAGATCAGGTAGGTGCCGATGAAGGTGATCCAGAAATGCAGCTGCCCGAGCCAGTCGTTGAGCATGCGGCCGGTCACCTTGGGATACCAGTGATAGATGCCGCCGAAGACCACCAAGAGCGGCGCCACGCCCATCACCATGTGGAAGTGCGCCACCACGAAGTAGGTGCCCGAGAGCGGGATGTCGACGCTCACGTTGCCGAGGAAGAGGCCGGTCAGCCCGCCGATGACGAAGGTGCAGATGAAGGCCAGCGAGAACAGCATCGGCACCGACAGGTGTATGTCGCCGCGCCACAGCGTGAGCAGCCAGTTGTAGACCTTGATGGCAGTCGGCACCGCGATGACCAGCGTGGTGGTCGCGAAGAAGAAGGCGAAGTACGGGTTCATGCCGGCGACGAACATGTGGTGCGCCCACACCACGAGGCTCAAGCCCCCGATGGCGACGATGGCCCAGACCATCATGCGGTAGCCGAAGATGCTCTTGCGCGCATGCACGCTGATCAGGTCGGAGACGATGCCGAAGGCCGGCAGCGCCACGATGTAGACCTCGGGATGGCCGAAGAACCAGAACAGGTGCTGGAACAGCAGCGGACTGCCGCCCTTGTACTGGGTCGCCTTCCCCATCGAGAGCAGCGCCGGCATGAAGAAGCTGGTGCCCGCCACGCGGTCGAGCAGCAGCATCACGCCGCTGACGAACAGCGCCGGAAAACCGAGCAGCGCGAGGATGGTGGCGACGAAGATGCCCCATACCGTCAGCGGCATGCGCAGCAGCGTCATGCCCTTGCAGCGCGCCTGCAGCACGGTGGTCACGTAGTTGAGGCCGCCCATCGTCGTGGCGACGATGAAGATCACGAGCGAGATCAGCATCAGGATGATGCCGCCGTCGTGCCCCGGCGTGCCGGGCAGGATCGACTGCGGCGGGTACAGCGTCCACCCCGCGCCGGTGGGTCCGCCGGCCACGAAGAAGCTCGCCATCAGCACGATCACCGACAGCAGGTAGACCCAGAAGCTCAGCATGTTGAGATACGGGAACACCATGTCGCGCGCGCCCACCATCAACGGGATCAGGTAGTTGCCGAAGCCGCCGAGGAAGAGCGCCGTGAGCAGGTAGATCACCATGATCATCCCGTGCATGGTGACGAACTGGTAGTAGCGCTCGGGCGTGATGAACTCGAACACGCCGGGGAAGCCCAGCTGCAGGCGCATCAGGTTGGACAGCACCACGCCGATCACGCCCACCGTGATGGCCGTGCAGGCGTACTGGATCGCGATCACCTTGTGGTCCTGGCTCCAGACGTAGCGCGTCAGGAAGGTCTGCGGCGCGTGGTGGCCGGCAGTGTCGGCGATATCGCCGGTGGGGGTGGGAATCGCGCTCATCTTTGCGCCTTCTGTTCACCGGCAGCCTGCGCCGGCGGGCCGCCGAGGGTCTGGATGTAGGCCACCAGCGCGGCCAGCTCTTCGTCGCTCAGCTCGATCTTCGGCATCACCGGCGCGAAGCCCTTGATGCCGCGCGCCTGCGGATCGCGGACGAAGTCGCGCAGGAATTTTTCATCGACCTTCGCGGTGGAGCCGTCGCGCAGGCTTTCGGTCTTACCGTACAGGCCTTTCCATGTCGGCCCCACGCGCGGGCTGCCGTCGATCGTGTGGCAGGCCACGCAGCCCTTGGCGTCCGCCAGCGCGCGGCCCCGCTCGGCCAACGAACCGGCGCCGGCACCCGCTGCGGCAGCGGCGCGCACGTTGGCCTGCATCGCGGCGAAGGTCGGCAGCGCGTCGCGCCAGGCCTGGAAGCTCGCCGCGTCCTCCACCACCACGTGGGCGCGCATGTTGGGATGGCCGACGCCGCACAGCTGCGAGCACAGCGCCTCGTAGCGGCCGGTCACGGTCGGCGTGAACCAGAAGGTGCTGACCTGCCCCGGCACCGTGTTCATGCGGGCACGGAAGGGCGGCACGTAGAAGTCGTGCAGCACATCGTGCGAACGCAGCAGCACGTTCACCGGCTTGCCCAGCGGCAGGTGCACCTCGTCCGCCGCGATCAGGATGTCGTCCTGCCCGGCCGCGTCGGCGGGGTCGAGGCCGAAGGGATTGGTCGCGCTGACGAAGCGCGTCTCGGTCAGCCCCAGCTTGCCGTCCGCGCCGGCGAAGCGGAAGCGCCACTGCCACTGCTGGCCCAGCACTTCCAGCGTGAGGGCGTCATGCGGCGTCTTGACGTAGTTCGCGTACACCACCAGGCCGGGCGCCAGGAGCGCGATGATGCCCACGGTGGTGACGCCGATCAGCCAGCGCTCCAGCGACTTGCTCTCGGGCTGCCGGACCGCGCGCACGCCCTCGCGGTGGCGAAAGCGCACCAGCGTGTAGACGACGAAGAGGTTGATGACGACGAAGAACAGGCCCGTGATCACCAGCGTGATGGTCAGGGTGTCGTCCATCGGCTTCCAGTTGGATGCCAGGGGAGTGATCCACCACGGATTGACAATGTGAAAAAGCACCGATGCGACGACGATGATTGCGAGCGCGATGGCCATGATCATGTGTGGCACCTCGACTCGTCATCGGCGATTCGCAGTCCACGCGCTTCAGGGCAGCGCGGGGACCAGCCGCTCCTCGCCCTCGAAACGGGCCTCCGGATGGGCGGTTCGCAACAGCGCATCGATGGCCTGCACGCGCGACGGCGGCAGGTCCACCATCAGAAGAATCTGCCCGCGCCCGATCGCGCCTTCGAAGCGCGCAAGCCGCGGACTGGGAATGGAGATGCCGATCATGCTGGCCGACCAGGCACCGATCAGGCCTCCGAGCACGGCCAGCAGCGCAGCCGTTTCCCATTCGGGTGCCTCCCCGACGACGGGGAACAGCAGCGCGGCCACGAGCCCGACCGCGGTACCGACGGCGCCGCCGATCACCAGACCGCTTTCTGCGGCATGAACGACGTCCGAGGTTTGCAGCGCGTTGGCCGCATGGAGCCCGGTCATGTCCATGCCTTCGGCAGCGGCGAAATGAATGTGCGCAGCGTCGACGCGCGCCTGCACAAGATCGTGCATCGCCCGCCTGGCACTCGCCGGATCCGGCATCAGCCAGTAAATGCGTCTCTTCATGGCGCTCTCCTTCCTCGTCTTGCGACGAGACAAAGAAACCATAGATGACTTATAGGCCAGGGGGAGGCCGTTAGCAACCCCACGCCGCCTCTAAAGGCGACGCCGGGGCAATCAGCCGAGCGGAAGGAACAGCCGCGCCAGTCCCTTGGCGCTCACGAGCTTGCCGGGATTGTGGGTTTCCTCGAGCACGCCGGCGAGGCGCCCGACGATGCGCGCGCTGCGGCGCGCACGCCAGATCACGAGATCGGCCAGCCACGGGTGTTCGTTGACGCGATTGGCCTGCGCGTAGGCGGCGAAGCGCGGCTTCAGCGCGGCGAGCGCGGCTTCGTAATGCGAGCGCACCGCCGCATCCTCGCCCGGCCCTGGTTCGCGGCCTTCGACCAGCGCTTCTGTAGCGAGCATGCCGGTCTCCAGCGCCTTGCCGATGCCCTCGCCGGTGAACAGATAGGTGCTGCCCGCCGCCTCCCCCGCCACCAGCAGCCCGGGCCGCGACCAGCGCGCGCCTTCGAGCGAACAGCGCAGCGGCGCGCCCTTCAGCGCGCCGACCTGCGTGCCGCCCTGCAGCAGCTCGTGGGCCGGCGCATGCAGGTGCGCGAAGGCGGCGAAGAGCTCGCGCAGGTTGCGCTCCGGCATCGCTGCCTGATCCTGGCCGTGGGTGATGAGCCCGACACCGACATTGAACATGCCGGCGCCGCAAGGAAAGATCCAGCCGTAGCCGCCGCGCAGCGCGCGGTGCCACACGACTTCGAGCCCGGTGATGCGCGCGGCCATCGCCTCGTTCTTCACGTAGCCGCGCAGCGCGAAGCCGCTCGGCGCGCGCCGCACGCAGACGCCTGCCGCAATCAAAGGAACCGTCGCCGCGCCGGTGGCGAGCACGGTCCAGCGCGCGCGCAGCTCGTGCATGCTGCTGCCGGCCAGCCTGAGCCGTGCTCCGACCACGCGCTGGCCGGCATCGAAGAGCAGTGCATCGAAGCACGCCGGCGCGAGCCAGCGCGCGCCAGCCGCCAGCGCGGCCCGGCGCACGATGTCGTCGAGTTCGCGGCGCGGCAGCACAGCCAGCTGGGCCGGCACCTCGACCCGTCCGCCGTGCGGCGCGATGCAGCCGACATGCCTTGCGCTGCGTGCGCGTGCCAGCACTTCGTCGAGCACGCCGAGCCGCGCGAGCGCGCGGTGCGCATCGGGAATCAGGCCGTCGCCGCAGACCTTGTCGCGCGGGAAGTCGTGCCGGTCGCAGAGCACGACATCGAACCCGGCGCGCGCGAGCATCTGCGCGCAGGCGCTGCCGGCCGGCCCGGCGCCAACCACGAGCACCTCGCACGAAGCAGGGACAGAATGCATCGTCATGGCGACATGGAGGTCAACGATGAAACGCTCGACGCATCGTACGTGGAAGCGATGGGCCTTCGCCCTTCTCGTGCTCGCGGTGCTGGTCGCCGCCTTGTTCGTGCCGATGAACGCGGGGCGCACCCGCATCGTCACCGAGGCCGACATCGCGCGGCCGCCGGCGGAAGTTTTCGCCTACGTCACGACGCCGGCCAACTGGCCGCGCTGGCACCCGTCCTCGCTCGCCGTCAGCGGCGATGCCGATCATCCGCTCACGGTCGGCGAGTCGGTTGTGGAGGACTTCCAGGTCGCCGGGCGCCGCGGGCGCGTGACCTGGCGCGTCACGGCGCGCGAGCCCGAACGGCTCTGGCGCATCGCCGGCGAGATCGACGGCCGCGCGGCCGGCGTCGTCAGCTACTCGCTCGCACCCGCGGCGGGCGGCACGCACTTCGTGCGCGAGTTCGAATACCGCGCACCCAATCTGCTGTTCGCGCTGCTGAACCGCTTCAGCCTGCGCGCGCGCATCGATGCCGAGTCGGCGCAGGCCGTGCGGCAACTGAAGGCGACGCTCGAGGGCAAGCATTGAGCATGGTCAAGCTGCGTGTCGGACTTGCGCGACCTGGTCGCGCATCGACCGGCTGCGGCGCCAGGCCGCCGGCGGCGCGCCGTACTCGCGCCGGAAGGCGCGGCTGAAGGCCGTGTCGGTCTGGTAGCCCACGTCCTCCGCGATGCTGGCCAGCGGGGCATTGCTGCGGCACAGCAGATTCGCGGCCAAGAGCATGCGCCACTGCGTCAGGTACTGCATCGGCGAGCTTCCCACCAGCTGCTGGAAGCGCTCGGCCAGCACCGACCTCGAACTGCCGACCGTGCGAGCGAGCTCGTCCAGCGTCCAGGCATGGGCCGGGCTCTTGTGCAGCGCGTTCAGGGCGGCGCCGACGATCCGGTCGCCCACGCCCGCCAGCCAGCCGGTGCGTCCCTCGCCCTGCTCGTTCATGTACAGGCGCAGGACTTCGATGAACAGCACCTCGGACAGCTTGGCCAGCACGCCGGCGCCGCCCGGCCGCGGCGACCGCGCCTCGGCCAGCGCGTAGCGAACGGAGGCCTCCAGCCAGGTGCCGGCATTCGATCCGCGCACATTGACCCGGACCAGCGCAGGCAGCCCCGCCAGCAGCATCCCCGCGAGGCGGGCATCGCAGGCGAGATAGCCGCACACCAGGCGCGTGGTCGCACCGCCGCCGCCGTAGGCCAGCTGGCGCGGCCGGCGCGTCAGCACCTCGGCGAGCCGCCCCCCGGTGGCCGGCGGCAGCCCCGGCTGCGAAGTCATGCGATGCGCATCGCCCTGCGGAAAGATGATGGCGTCGCCCGCCATCAGGTGCACCGGCGGCTCGCCGGCGAGCTCGACATAGCACTCGCCCTCGGTGATCAGGTGGAAGATCACCACGCGCTCGGCGCCGGGCTCCAGGATCGGCGCCACCGTATCGGCGCGCGGCGACTGGTAGCACCAGGGCGCGGTGAACCGGGCGTTGATGAAGATGGCGCCGACCAGCCGCACGACGCGAAGGGTCTCGGACAGGGCATCCATCAGCTGTCACCCACCTCGATGCGCAGGGTCACCGGCACCGCGAGCTGGATCGCCCAAGACATCGGCGAACAGCGATGACTCTCTTCGACCAGCGTTCGCAAGCGCTGCGGCGCCACGCCGGGTGCGGAGATCCGCACGAACAGTTGCATGTCCAGTGGCCCGGCGATCACCGGCGTGCCGTCGGCCTCCGCCACGTCCAGCATGCCGCGCGCATCCGAATGGCTGTCGACCCGCACCTCGAGTTGCTCCAGTTCGATTCGCTCGGTGGCAGCGCCCATCGCGATGCGGGTGGCGACGCAGGATGCGAATCCGGCGCGCAGCAGCCAGCCCGGCGTGACCCGATCGCCGCCACCGCCGAATTCGCCCGGCATGTCGGTCGCCACCTCGGTCCCGTTCGCATGGCTGGCGATCACCCCCAAAGCGCCTGTCCAACGCGCCACGGCCTGCGAGTCTTCGTGAAGGCCGGCCTCGGGGCGCCGCCGCAGCACCGCCTCCACCCGCTGCAATGCCGCCGCGATGTCTTCTGCTGCCATAGGTTGCTCTCCGCATCGAACTGGATACAGCCATTCTGGGCGCGTCGGCGCGCGGCGCCTAGAGGAGATATGGACTATGCCGCTCGGACGGATGAATGGGCAACCGGCCCGGACGCTCGGCATGCCGACGGCCGCATTGCGGACGATGGGGCAGGCCAGGCCGACGCGCAGGCAGGACGCCGCCGCGGCGGCGCGCGACAGTTCAGGCCTTCCCCCACTTCAACACCCCAAGGAGACCAGCGCCATGAATGCACCCGTCGATTTCAACGCCATCAAGAGCCGCCAGATGACCGCCTGGGCCAGCGGCGACTACGCCGTGATCGGCACCACGCTGCAGCTGGTGGGCGAGCAGCTGGCCGAGGCCTGCGACCTGCGCTGCGACGAGCGTGTGCTCGACGTCGCGGCCGGCAACGGCAATGTCACGCTGGCCGCAGCGCGGCGCGGCTGCCAGGTGACTTCGACCGACTACGTGGCCGCGCTGCTCGACCGCGGCGCCGAGCGCGCGCGTGCAGAACGCCTGAACGTGGAGTTCCAGACCGCGGACGCCGAGGCGCTGCCCTTCAAGGACGCCAGCTTCGACGCCGTACTGTCGACCTTCGGCGTCATGTTCACGCCCGACCACGCGAAGGCGGCCTCCGAACTGGCGCGCGTGTGCCGCCCCGGCGGCCGCATCGGCCTCGCCAACTGGACGCCCGAGGGCTTCATCGGCCAGCTGTTCAAGGTGCTGGGACGCCATCTGCCGCCGCCGGCGGGCGTGCAGCCGCCTTCGCTGTGGGGCACCGAGGCGCACCTGAAAGAACTCTTCGGCGAACGCGCCGCGTCGATCGCGATCACGCAGCGGCAGTTCAACTTCCGCTACCGTTCGGCCGCGCATTTCATCGAGGTGTTCCGTACCTGGTACGGGCCGGTCCACAAGGCCTTCGCGGCCCTGCCCGCCGACGGCGCCGCCGCGCTGGAACGCGATCTGACGGAGCTGCTGGACCGCAGCAACCGGGCCGGCCCGGCATCGCTGGTCGTGCCCAGCGACTACCTCGAAATCGTGGTCACGCGGCGCTGAGCCATGGATGCCAGGCTGCAGCGGCGCGTCCAGCGTTACGGCTGGGACCTGGCGGCCGGCGACTACGAAGCGCTGTGGCAGGCGCAGCTCGCCGACGCCCGCGCCGGGCTCTTGGCCATGGCGGCGCCGGCAGCGGGCGAGCGCGTGCTCGATGTGGCCTGCGGCACCGGGCTGGTCGCCTTCGAGGCGGCGCGTGCGGTCGGTCCGGATGGCCGGGTGTTCGGCATCGACCTGTCCGGGCAGATGGTCGACGCCGCCCGGCTTCAGTCCTCGAACAAGGCGCTGTCGAACGTGGGCTTTGCGCGCATGGATGCCGAAAGCCTGGCACTGCCGGACGCGAGCTTCGACCTCGCGCTGTGCGCACTCGGCCTGATGTACCTGCCCGATCCCGAACGCGCCTTGCGGGAAATGCGGCGGGTCCTGCGCCCGGGCGGCCGCATGGCGCTTGCCGTGTGGGGAGAACGATCGCGCTGCGGCTGGTCGGCCGTGTTCCCGATCGTCGACGCCGAGGTCGCCAGCGAGGTCTGCCCGCTGTTCTTCCGGCTCGGGCAGCAGGACACGCTGGCACGCCTGTGCGCCGAGGCCGGCTTCGAGGCCGTCGAACAGCGCCGCATCGCGACGACGCTGCGCTATGCCGACGGCGACGAGGCCTGCAACGCGGCCTTTGCCGGCGGACCCGTGGCGCTGGCCTGGTCGCGCTTCGGCGAAGAGGTTCGCACGCGGGTCCGCGCGCGCTACCTCGAAGCGATCGATGCGTGGCGGCAGGGTGCGGGCTACCGGGTGCCGGGAGAGTTCGTGGTGGTCGGCGCTGCCGCGCCGGAGCGAAGGACGTAGTCGGGCCTGCGAGACCCGGAGTCGCGTTCGACCGCGACCGGGCGCCGCGCAGACGCCCATGCCGGCGCAGCAAACGGGTTGAAGATCGCGCCGCCCAGACTCTCCGGCTGGGCGGGCGCCGCGGTCGTCGCGGCGCCCGGGCCTTGCCCGACCGCAGCCGGCGAGCCGGGCAACCCGCCCTCGGCATGGGCCGGCTGCGCGAGCGCCGCGGCAGCCAGGACCGCCCCCAGGATCCGCGCGAGCACCCGCTCAGTCATTGTTTCTCTCGCACCGGCGTGCATTGACCAGACAGCCGGCGTAGTCGGGATCGTGCTTGAGCAGGAACATCGCGCGCGCAGCGACCGCGGTGTCGGCGAAGTCGCTGAACAAGCCGTCGACGCCGGCCTCGTAGAACGCGAGGTATTCATTGACCGGGTTGCCGCCGAAGCTGCCGGTCAGCCGCTTCTGTTCGCTGCGGAAGGTGTACGGATGGACCAGCAGGCCCAGCCGGTGCGCATTGGCGATCACGTCGGTGGGCGGCAGCAACACGCGGTCGCGCTCGTCGACCGCGCCGTCGCCCGTCACGTCGGCGCAGGCGCCGTTCTGCACCGTCTTGCAGGCGCTCGATATCAGATAAGGCTTCCACGGGCCGATGCCGTCGGCGTAGCCCTTCACCTCCTGCAGGCCGCGCGGCGTCACCAGATCACTGAACAGGCCAGCGCGGTTCGAGACCACCCAGTCGTAGGGCTTGTCGTAGGGCTTGCTCAAGTCGAGCGAGCCGTCGGGCTTGACGTCGTTGGCATCGACCAGCTGGATCAGCCGCACGCTGGTCTTGCTGCGCAGGTAGCGCAGGTTGGCGGTCTCGAAGGACTGGATGAAGACCGGGGCGTTGCGGTGGTTCCAGCCGGCAGCGCTCAGCACGCCCAGCAACCGGTCTTCCAGCGGCAGGCCGATGCCCTGGTGGTAGGTCGGGTGCTTGGTTTCCGGATAGATCCCGACGCGGCGCCCCTCCTCGCGCGACTTGCGCTTGGCCAGTTCGATCACCTCGGCCAGCGTCGGAATCTGGAACTTGCCGTTGAAGCCCTGGTCGCGCTCGGGAAAGGACTGGACGGCGCGCAGCTGCTTGATCTCGGCCAGGGTGAAGTCGCTGGCGAAAAAGCCGTCGGTGGCGATGCCGTCGACCATGACGGTCTTGCGGCGGCTGGCGAACTGCGGCAGGTCCTTGACGTTGGTGGTGTCTATCAGATTGGGCTCGTGGCGCGCGATCAGCTGGCCATCCTTGGTGGCGACCAGATCGGGCTCGATGTAGTCGGCGCCCAGGGCGATGCCGAGGGCATAGGCTTCCAGCGTGTGCTCGGGCAGATAGCCGTTGGCGCCGCCGCGGTGTCCGATCACCAGCGGCGCGTTGTCGGCGCGCCGGCGTGCCTTTTCTTCGTGCGCGGCGGCAGGCGCGGCGGCTGCGAACAGCATGCCCATGCCCAGCAGCGCAGCCCAAAATTTCTTCGAATGGTTCACGAAAGTTCTCCTCGTTGATGTGGCGAACGGACGGTATGCGCCCTTCGTGACAACCGAGTGAACTAGATCAACCCGCGCGATGCCAGCTCCTGCGCCATGGCCTCGGCGCCGATGAACATGTAGGCATGGAGGCCGGCCTGGATCGCGCCAGCGACATTCGAATCGACGTCGTCGATGAAGAGCGTTCCGGCAGGCATTGCATCCAATTCCTCCAGGCAGCGCAAGTAGGCTTGGGGGGCAGGCTTGGTGGCGCCGTACGACGCCGTGGAAAGGATCGTGCCCTCATCGAAGAGCTCGCCGACCTCGGGACACACGCGATCCATGTGCTCGGTGAGCAGGCGGCCGTTGTTGGTGAGGACCGCGACGCGCCGGCTCGAGGCAACGGCCTTCGCGATCCGGAGCACTTCGGCCTTCGGCGTCGTCGCGGCACGCCGCGCGGCCAGCCAATCGTCGAGCGTGATGCGATGGCCCAGCAGCAGGCCCAGTTCGCTGAGATAGTCCTTGCCGCTCATGAGGCCCGCATCGGCCCGCGCTTCCAGCCCGGAATCCCAGATCGCACGCCGCACGGCGTCGACGCTCTGCCCGGTCAGCGCGGCCAGGTGGGCGACCCGCGCCGAACGGTCGTAGTCGCAAAGCACGCCGTCGAGGTCGAACAGGACAAGAGAAATGGACATCGCGATGCGCAGCCAATGATCGGCAACACGATGTCAACGCCGGATCAATGACGTTCGCAGGCCTGGACGAAGGGCATCGCGTACTCGCGGCCGATCATGCCTCGAGCGAACAAGTAGTTGTTTCTGGCAGTTTCACTCATGGCGTCGAGGTCGACCAGGCCCGTGCGGTCGCAGGGGAAGGCCAGCGCGCGGCCTTGTTGAAACAGGGACTGGAACCGGATCTCGAACGCGGCTGAAGTCTGCATCGAAGAACTTTGCAACATGATCGTCTCCTGCAATCGGCAAGACATGGAATGTCAAAAAAATGGCGTGAAGCCCGCTCGCCGATGGCCTTGCATCCACCGTGCCAGGCTCTCTACGTAACGACCGACGCCGCTTCTTTTGCAGGAGATACGCAGGGAAATCCGTTCCGGTTGTGCGGAAGATCACAAAAAATCTTCGAGGACCGGCGCTGCGCCGGTCAGAGGCGCGCCCTCAGTGCTGCGGCAAATACATCGTCGCTTCCACCTCGACCAGCACCTCGTCCCCCGGCAGGAAGCGCGACACCTCCACCACCGTGCTGACCGGCGGCTCGCCGGGATAGAACAGGCCGCGCACGCGGTTGTAGAAGGCGTAGTGCGGCAGCTGGCGGAAGTACTGCACCAGCTTGACTACGTCGTCCATCGTGCCGCCGTGCTCGGCCGCGATCTGGCGGATGCGCTCCAGCACGAACCAGCTCTGCGCCACGATGGCCGCCTCGAACACGTCCACCGACATCTGGCCGGTGGCGTAGCCGAGCGTGCGCAAGCCCTGGCGCGCTTCTTCGGGGATGTCGTCGTAGCCGGCCACCGCGCGGCGCGTCGACGGATCGACCGCGACCACGCCGCTCATGAAGACGAAATCACCCACGCGCTTGGCGGCCGCGTAGTTGGCCATCGGTTTGCCCATGCTCATTCGCCGTTCTCCAGGGTCCGACCCGCGCGGATGACAGTGCGCCGCCGTCCGCGCGGGTCCAGAAGTTCGTATTCGTCGGTCGCGGCCAGCAGCACCAGGTCCGCGGGGCAGCCGGACGCGATGCGGCCGTCCCAGCCCAGGCCCAGCGCCGTCGCCGGACTGACGGTGATCGCGTCGAGCCAGTCGGATGCCGGCGCCAGGTGCGCCATCTGCACGCCGAGGCCGAAGGTTTCCAGCAGGTCGTAGCCGCCGTAGGGATAGAAGGAGTCCTGCACGTTGTCGGTGGCCAGGCTCGCGCGCAGGCCCAGCGCGGCGGCTTCGCGGATGCGCGTGATGCCGCGCGGCACCGGCGTGCGGTCCCAGGCGCCCTGCAGGTAGAGGTTGGTGGTGGGCAGCGCCACGAGGTGCAAGCCGGCCTTCGCGCACAGGCCGAGCGTGTCCCTGGCGGCCGCGTCTTCCTGTACCGACAGCGAGCAAGCATGGCCGCAGAGCACGCGGCCATGCAGCCCGCGCGCGATCACGAGCTGTGCGATGGTGCGCAGGCCGGTCGCCTCCGCGTCCAGCCCTTCGTCGACATGGAAATCGAGCGCGAGCTGGTGGTCCTGCGCGAGGTCGAGCACGCGCCCCAGCTTGGACACGATGCCCTCGTTGCGATAGACGAAGGCGCCGAGCGCGCCGCCCGCGCGCTGCACGGCGCGGGCGATGCGCTCGCCGGCTTCGCGATCGGCGAACAGATCGAGCGGCACGAGCGCGACGAACTGCAGCTCGATGCGGCCGTGCCACTGCGAGCGCAGCTCCTCGAAGACCGCGAGCGAGGCCGGCGCCTCGGCGCTGTTCCAGTCCAGGTGCGTGCGCAGGGCGCGCGTGCCGGCACGCCAGGCTTCGTGCAGTGCGCGTTCCATGCGCGCGCGCAGCGCGTCGCCGGTCCAGTGCGCGCGGTGCGCGGCCATGCGCCCGATGGCCGCGAACAGATTGCCCTCGGCCGCGCCCACCTCGCGCACGGTGTAGTTCTTGTCGATGTGCGCATGCGCATCGACCATGGCGCTGAGCAGGGTGCCGCGCGCCGGCAGTTCGCTCGCTTCGATGGTCGCAACCTGCGCGCCGACCAGCGTGACATCGAAGACCTCTGCATCGCGCGCCGCAAAGCCCCGCAGGCGCGGCGGGATGCGCACGGCTTCGAGCCTCATGCGGCCTGTGTGCGCGGCAGCGCCCGCAGCCAGCCGAGGCCGTCCGATGTGCCGCTCGCCACGGCGCCGCGGCGCGGCCGGTATTCGCAGCCGACCCAGCCTTGCCAGCCGCACTGGGCCGACACCTCGTCGATCACGTCGAAGAGATAGGGATGGTTGAGCTCGCCGATGTCCGGCTCGTGCCGCTCGGGCACGCCCGCAATCTGGAAATGGCCGACGCGGCCGCTCGGCAGGTACTTGCGGATCTTCATCGCCACGTCGCCCTCGACGATCTGGCAGTGGTAGAGGTCCATCTGCACCTGGAGATTGGGCGCGGCGACCATCTCGACGATCTCGTGCGCATGGTCCTGCCGGTTCAGGAAGAAGCGCGGAATGTCGCGCGTGTTGATCGGCTCGATCAGCAGATTGCGCCCGGCCTTGGTCGCCTCGGCGGCGGCCCAGCGCAGGTTCTCGATGTAGACCGGCTGCACGGCCTCGCGCTCCACGCCCTCGGGCACCAGGCCGGCCATCACGTGCACGCGCGAGCAATCGAGCGCCTCGGCATAGTCCAGCGCCTTCAGGAGGCCTTCGCGAAATTCGGCCTCGCGGCCCGGCAGGCAGGCCAGCCCGCGCTCGCCGCGGTCCCAGTCGCCGGGCGGGCCGTTGAACAGCACCTGCTGCAGGCCGTGGGCCGAGAGGCGGGCCGCGAGTTCGCGGCGCTCGTAGGGGTAGGGAAAGAGGTATTCGACGGCTTCGAAGCCGTCCTTGGCGGCGGCCTCGAAGCGGTCGAGGAAATCGAGCTCCGGATAGAGCATCGAGAGGTTGGCGGCGAATCGGGGCATGACAAGAAACCTCTACCAGCGAGCGCCGAAGCTGCGGCGCAGTTCATCGATCTGGGCCGGGCCCAGGGCTTGCGGTCGGCGCTCGATCGCCTGGCCGCTCCATAGCCAGAGCTTCGCGGTCTCCTCGAGTTCCTCGAGCACGGCCATGGCGGCGGCGGGCGTCTCGTGCCACACGTTCGGGCCCAGGCGTTCGAGCATCACGGCGCGGATCGGCGTGCCCTGCGCGCCGTAGCGTTCGATGGCCTGTGCCACCAGCTCGGCCGCTTCGGGCGCGCCCGGGCGCTGATACGGAATCACCGGCACATGGCCGACCTTCATCACGAAATAGGGCGTGAGGGCCGGCAGCAGTTCTTCGCCTGGCTGTTGCAGCGAGAGCGCGACGCAGTGCGTGGAATGGGTGTGGATCACGCAACGCGTGCCGGCATCGAATCGCGTGGCCGCGGCGTGGATGCGCGCATGCAGCGCGATGGTCTTGCTGGCGCGATCGCCGGCGGTCTGGTTCAGGCCGGCATCGAGGCGCGCGAGCTTCGCCGGGTCGAGAAATCCGAGGCAGGCATCGGTGGGCGTGATCAGGAAGCCGTCGTCATCGAGCCGCACGCTGATGTTGCCCGCCGTGGCATGCACATAGCCGCGCTCGAACAGGCTGCGGCCGATGCGGCAGATCTCTTCGCGCGATTCGCTCTCTTTCATCCGATGACTGTAAAGGCTTTCGAAAAGAAATCGTCGGTACCGAAGTTGCCGGACTTGAGCGCGATATGCAGACCCGCGCCGCCGGCCGCTTCGGACACCGCATAGCACCACGGGACGCCGGGGTCGATCTGCGCGCCGATCTGCAGTTGCGCGATGCCGAGCGCCTGCACGCAGGCGCCCGACGTTTCACCGCCCGCCACCACGAGCTGGCGCACGCCTTGCGCGACCAGCCCGCGCGCGATCGCGGCGATGGTGCGCTCCACCATCGCGCCGGCCTCCTCGACGCCGAGCCGGCCCTGCACCGACTTCACGGCGCCGGACTCGGCCGTCGAATAGACCAGCACCGGGCCGGATTCGACGAGCGGCGCGGCCCAGGCCAGCGCCTCGGCCACGACGTCGACACCTGCCGCGATGCGCAACGGATCGATCGCCAGCGCCGGGCGGCCCGATGCGATGAAGTGCTGCACCTGCCGGTTGGTGGCAAGCGAGCAGCTGCCCGACACCACGGCCCCGCGCCCCGAAGCCGCAGGCAGCGCGCTCGCGGCGGATGACGGTGCGATGCCGAAGTTGCCCGGCAACCCGATCGCGACGCCCGAGCCGGCCGTGACCAGCGGCATCTGCGCCAGCGCCGGGCCGAGGCGCAGCAGGTCGTCGTTCGAGACCGCATCGACGATCGCGATGCCCACGCCCTGCGCGCGCAACTGTGCGATGCGCTCGCCGATCGCGGCCGGTCCCTGCGCCACGGCCACATGATCGATCAGCCCCACCTTGCGCCGCGTCTGCGCCTGCAGCACGCGCACCAGGTTGGCATCGGTCATCGGCGTGAGCGGGTGGTTCTGCATGCCGCTCTCGTTGAGCAGCACCTCGCCCGCGAACAGATAGCCCTTGAAGACGGTGCGCTTGTTGTCGGGGAAGGCTGGCGTGGCGATGGTGAAGTCGGTGTCCAGCGCATCCATCAGCGCCTCGGTCACCGGCCCGATGTTGCCCTCGGGCGTGCTGTCGAAAGTGGAGCAGTACTTGAAGTAGATCTGCCGCGCGCCCTCGGCCTGCAGCCAGCGCAGCGCTTCGAGCGATTGCGCCACCGCCTCGGCCGGCGCGATGGTGCGCGACTTGAGCGCCACCACCACCGCGTCGACTTCGGCGGTCAGCGGCCCTGCGGGCACGCCGATGGTCTGCACCACGCGCATGCCGGCGCGCACCAGGTTGTTGGCGAGATCGGTCGCGCCGGTGAAATCGTCGGCGATGCAGCCGAGCAGGACGGTCATGGCTTGTCCTTGTTGGGAGTGGAAGGCAGTTCGATGCCGGGAAAGATCTTGATCACCGCGCTGTCGTCTTCCTTCGCGAAGCCCGCGGTGGAGGCCTGCATGAACATCTGGTGCGCGGTGGATGCAAGCGGCAGCGGAAACTTGCTCGCGCGCGCGGTGTCGAGCACCAGGCCCAGGTCCTTGACGAAGATATCGACCGCCGACAGCGGCGTGTAGTCGCCGGCCAGCACATGGGCCATGCGGTTCTCGAACATCCAGCTGTTGCCGGCGCTGTGCGTGATCACCTCGTACAGCGCCTCGGGCGCCACGCCTTCACGCAGGCCCAGCGCCATGGCCTCGGCGGCGGCGGCGATGTGCACGCCGGCCAAGAGCTGGTTGATGATCTTCACCTTGCTGCCCGCGCCGGCGCGGTCGCCCAGCCGGTAGACCTTGCCGGCCATGGCATCGAGCAGCGCATCGGCCTTGGCATAGGCCTCGGGCTTTGCCGAGCTCATCATCGTCATCTGGCCGCTCGCGGCCTTGGCCGCGCCGCCGGAGATCGGCGCGTCGATGTAGTGGATGCCGGCGGCGCCGAGGCGTTCCTCCAGCGCGATGGACCAGTTGGGATCCACCGTCGAGCACATCACGAACACGCTGCCGGGCTTCATCGCCGCGGCCGCGCCCGCTTCGCCGAACAGCACCGCCTCGGTCTGCTGCGCATTGACCACGACCGAGACGACGCGCTCGCATTCGGCCGCGACCTGCGCCGGCGTGGCCCAGGCGACGCCGCCCTGTTCGGCAAAGGCGAGCGCAGCGCCGGGGCGCGCATCGCACACATGCATCTCGTAGCCCTTGCTGCGCAAGGTGGCCGCGATGCCGGCGCCCATGGCGCCCAGGCCGACGAGTCCTGCTTTTTTCATGGAGATTCCTGAGAGTTGGGATGGTGCAGCGCGCGCACTGCGGGACTTCAGCATTGCCCCGGTCCGGCCCACATGATAAGAAGCGGTAGCGCCTCAACCAAGGAAAACCATGGATCACGATGGAGACAAGGGCGACGACCGGCCCGGCCACTTGCGGGCTGCTTTCATGGGCCGTGCATTGAAGGCGGTGATCGCCATCATTGCCATCGGCGCGGCCGCCGCGTCGATTCCCTACTGGGGCAGCGCCGACTTTCCGGTGATGAGCCTGATCATCTACGTCGCCGGCATGGTGTTCGTCGCCATGCCGCTGTGCATGTACTACGAGTTGCTGCTCAAGGTGCACGAGGAGCGCGTGGCGCACGCCAGGCTGCTCCAGGGCGCCTAGGGCCTGTTAACAGGCCCTAGCCGGCCTCGCCGGGAAGCAGCGTCGTCCGATGGCTGCGCACTGCCGAGGCGACGATCGGCAGCAGGTTGCCGGCACCTCCTTCGTCAAGCTGGAACAGCAGCTGAGCGCGCATGCTGGGCGCCCAGAACGACTTCAGGTGCGAGGCGATCGCCTGCCTGGCCGCGACGGAGTCGGCGGGTGTCTGGGCCTGGAAGAAGGTGCCGATCTGGTTGGCCATCTTGACCAGTTGTGCGCCGGGATCGTGCATGCTGCCTCTCGAATTGGATGTCAGTGCGCGCGGCTTGCGCCGGACGCCGGGTTGGCCGAAGTACGTTCCGGCTGGCAATAGACCACCAGGTCTTCCTTGCGCGCGAAGCCGACCAGCGTGAGGCCGGCCCGCTGCGCGGTCTCGACCGCGAAAGAGGTGGGCGCGGACACCGCGGCGAGCAGCGACACGCCGGCCATGGCGGTCTTCTGCACCATCTCGAAGCTGGCGCGGCTGGTGACGGCGATGAAGCCGGCCGACGCATCGACCCCGCTGGATGCCAGCGCGCCGATCAACTTGTCGAGTGCGTTGTGGCGCCCGACGTCCTCGCGCAAGCACATCACTTCGCCTTTCGCGGTGCACCATGCGGCCGCATGCACGGCGCCGGTGGCCTGCTGCAGCGTCTGCAAGGCGTGGAACTGCGACATGGCGCGGGCGATCGCGCGCCGATCCAGGCGCGCGGCATCGATAAGCACAGGCAGCTGGCGCGAGACCTGCGCCAGGCTTTCGGTGCCGCACAAGCCGCAACCGGTGCGCCCGGCCATCGAACGGCGCCGCTGCTTCAGGCGGGCGAACGCGGCACTGGCCACTTCCAGATGCACGGTAATGCCGAGCGTCGAGGGCTCGGCCTCCACCGCATAGAGCTCGCGCGCATGGTCCAGGATGCCCTCGCTGAGCGAGAAGCCGAGCGCGAAGTCCTCCAGGTCCGCGGGCGTGGCGAGCATCACCGCGTGCGAGATGCCGTTGAACTCGAGCGCGACGGGCACTTCCTCGGCCACCCAGTCCTGCACCGCGAAGTCCAGCCCGCCGCGCACGCCGTTGACCGGCAGCAGGCGGGCGCCTTCGAAAAGCGGGGGTGCGACAACGGCCGTCACTTTGCGGGCACCGTTTCGTTGGCCTGCGCCGCCGTCAGCAAGCCCTGCTGGACTTCGTTGAAGCGGCTGTACTCCTGCTGCCACGCGGAGGGCTGCATCACCGGCATGACCTGCACCGCGGTGACCTTGTATTCGGGGCAGTTGGTGGCCCAGTCGGAGTTGTCGGTGGTGATGACGTTGGCGCCCGACTCGGGGAAGTGGAAGGTCGTGTAGACCACGCCCGGCTGCATGCGCTCCGACACCGTGGCGCGCAGCACCGTCTCGCCCGCGCGGCTCTGGATGCCGACCCAGTCGTCGTCCTTGATGCCCCGCTCCTCGGCATCGTGCGGATGGATCTCCAGCCGGTCCTCGCTGTGCCACTGGTTGTTGTCGGTGCGGCGAGTTTGCGCGCCGACGTTGTACTGCGACAGGATCCGGCCGGTGGTGAGCAGCAACGGGAACTTGCGCGTCACCTTCTCGTCGGTCGCCACGTACTGCGTGACGATGAAGCGGCCCTTGCCACGCACGAAGCTGTCGATGTGCATGGTCGGCGTGCCTTCGGGCGCGGCATCGTTGCAGGGCCACTGGATGCTGCCGAGCTCGTCGAGGCGCTTGTAGCTCACGCCGCGGAAGGTCGGCGTCAGCGTGGCGATCTCGGCCATGATGTCCTCCGGACTCTTGTAGTCCATCGGGTAGCCGAGCGCCTGCGCCAGCTTCACGGTGATCTCCCAGTCCGCATAGCCGGCCTTCGGCGGCATCACCTTGCGCACGCGCGAGATGCGGCGCTCGGCATTGGTGAAGGTGCCGTCCTTCTCCAGGAAGGACGAGCCGGGCAGGAACACGTGCGCGTACTTCGCGGTCTCGTTGAGGAACATGTCCTGCACCACCACGCACTCCATCGCCATCATCGCCGCCGCCACGTGCTGCGTGTTCGGGTCGGACTGCACAATGTCCTCGCCCTCGCAGTAGAGGCCCTTGAAGGCGCCGCCGAGCGCGGCGTCGAACATGTTGGGAATCCGCAGCCCCGGCTCGGGGTTGATCGGAACGCCCCAGGCGGCCTCGAAGCTCGCGCGGGTGGTGCTGTCCGAGACGTGGCGGTAGCCGGGCAGCTCGTGCGGGAAAGAACCCATGTCGCAGGCGCCCTGCACGTTGTTCTGGCCACGCAGCGGATTGACGCCGACGCCCTCGCGCCCCACGTTGCCGGTGACCATGACCAGGTTCGCGATGCCCATCACCGTGGTCGAGCCCTGGCTGTGCTCGGTCACGCCGAGGCCGTAGTAGATGGCGCCGTTGCCGGCCGTGGCGAACAGGCGCGCCGCGGCACGCAGCTGCGCCGCCGGCACGCCGGTCGCCTCCTCCGTGGCCTCGGGCGACTGCTCGGGGCGGGCGACGAAGGCCTTCCATTCGTTGAACGATGCGGTGTCGCAGCGCTCGGCGATGAAGTCCTCCGCCGCCAGGCCTTCGGTGACGATGACGTGCGCGAGCGCAGTGACCACCGCCACGTTGGTGCCGGGCTTGAGCTGCAGGTGGTGCGCGGCCTTCACGTGCGGCGACTTCACGATGTCGATGCGGCGCGGATCGACCACGATCAGCTTCGCACCTTCGCGCAGCCGCCTCTTCATGCGCGAGGCGAACACCGGATGGCCGTCGGTCGGATTGGCGCCGATCACCATGATCACGTCGGCCTTCTCCACCGACTTGAAGGTCTGGGTGCCCGCGGATTCGCCCAGCGTCTGCTTGAGGCCGTAGCCGGTGGGCGAGTGGCACACGCGCGCGCAGGTGTCGACGTTGTTGTTGCCGAAGGCGGCGCGCACGAGCTTCTGCACCAGGTAGGTTTCTTCGTTCGTGCAGCGCGAGGAGGTGATGCCGCCGATCGAATCCTTGCCGTACTTGGCCTGCAGGCGTTTGAACTCGCTCGCGGCATGGTTCAACGCGACCTCCCAGCTCACTTCCTGCCACGGGTCGCTGATCTTCGCGCGGATCATCGGCTTCAGCATGCGGTCCTGGTGCGTCGCGTAGCCCCAGGCGAAGCGACCCTTGACGCAGGAGTGCCCTTCGTTGGCCTTGCCGTCCTTCCACGGCACCATGCGGACCACCTCGCTGCCCTTCATCTCGGCCTTGAAGGCGCAGCCCACGCCGCAGTAGGCGCAGGTGGTGATGACACTGTGTTCGGCCTGGCCGAGCCAGATCACCGACTTCTCCTGCAGCGTGGCCGTCGGGCAGGCCTCGACGCAGGCGCCGCAGCTCACGCACTCCGATTCCATGAAGGCCTGGTCCTGGCCCGGCGAGACGCGCGACTCGAAGCCGCGCCCGCTGATCGTGAGCGCGAAGGTGCCTTGCGTTTCTTCACAGGCGCGCACGCAGCGGTTGCAGACGATGCACTTCGACGGGTCGTAGGTGAAGTACGGATTCGATTCGTCCTTGGCGCTCTTCAGGTGGTTGGCGCCGTCGAAGCCGTAGCGCACGTTGCGCAGGCCGGTGACGCCCGCCATGTCCTGCAGCTCGCAGTTGCCGTTGGCCGAACAGGTGAGGCAGTCCAGCGGATGGTCGGAGATGTAGAGCTCCATCACGCCCTTGCGCAGCTCCTGGAGCTTCGGCGTCTGCGTGCGCACCTTCATGCCGGCCTCGGCGGGCGTGGTGCACGAGGCCGGAAAGCCCTTGCGGCCATCGATCTCGACCAGGCACAGCCGGCACGAGCCGAAGGGCTCGAGGCTGTCCGTCGCGCACAGCTTGGGCACCTGGATGCCGGCATCGACCGCCGCGCGCATCAGCGAGGTGCCCGCGGGCACGGTCACCGCGTAGCCGTCGATCTCGAGCGTCACCTCGCGCTCGGACTCGCGGCGGGGCGTGCCGTAGTCGGTTTCTTTCAGGTGGTCGAGCATGGCTTGTTCCTCTTCTTTTCTCAGGCTGCTTTGCGATCGGGCACGACCAGCCCGAAGTCTTCGGGGAAATGGTTGAGTGCGGACAGCACCGGAAACGGCGTCATCCCGCCCATCGCGCACAGCGAGCCGTGGACCATGGTGTCGCACAGGTCGCGCAGCAGCATCACCTGCTGCGGCCGGTTCTGGTCGGCCCGGATCTTGTCGATGACCTCGACGCCGCGGGTCGATCCGATGCGGCAGGGCGTGCATTTGCCGCAGGACTCGATGGCGCAGAACTCCATCGCGTAGCGCGCGAGCTTCGAAAGATCGGCGGTGTCGTCATGGACCACGATGCCGCCGTGGCCGACCGTGCCACCGACGGCGGCGTAGGCCTCGTAGTCCAGCGGCAGGTCCCATTGCGATTCGGGCAGGTAGGCGCCCAGCGGCCCGCCCACCTGCACCGCCTTGATCGGCCGGCCGGATGCGGAGCCGCCGCCGTAGTCGTAGAGCAGCTCGCGCAGCGTGACGCCGAAGGCCTTCTCGACCAGGCCGCCGTGCCTGATGTTCCCGGCCAGCTGCATCGGCAAGGTGCCGCGCGAACGCCCGACGCCGAAGTCGCGGTAGAACTCGGCCCCGCGCGCCAGGATGAGCGGCACGCTGGCCAGCGTGATCACGTTGTTGATCAGCGTGGGCTGGCCGAACAGGCCCTCGATGGCCGGCAGCGGCGGCTTGGCGCGCACGATGCCGCGCCTGCCCTCCAGGCTTTCGAGCAGCGCCGTTTCTTCGCCGCAGACGTAGGAGCCGGCGCCCTTGCGCACTTGCAGCCGGAAGCTGCGGCCCGATCGAAGGATGTCGTCGCCGAGGAAGCCCGCCGCCTCGGCGCGGCGGATGGCCTCGTTCATCGCCGCGATCGCATGCGGGTATTCGGAGCGCACGTAGACGTAGCCCATGCTCGCGCCGGTCGCGATGCCTGCGATGGTCATGCCTTCGATCAGCATGAAGGGGTCGCCCTCCATCGTCATGCGGTCGGAGAAGGTGCCCGAATCGCCTTCGTCGGCATTGCAGACGATGTACTTCTGCGCGGCCGCCGTCGCCAGCACCGTCTTCCACTTGATGCCGGCCGGGAAGGCCGCGCCGCCGCGCCCGCGCAGGCCCGAGTCCAGCACCTGCTGCACGATCTGCGCGGGTTCCAGCGCCAGCGCGCGGCGCAGGCCGGCGAAGCCTTCGTGCGCCTGGTAGTCGGTGAGCGACAGCGGATCGGTGATGCCCATGCGCGCGAAAGTGAGGCGCTCCTGCTTCTTCAGGTAGGCGATCTCCTCCGTCGGGCCGAGATGCAGCGCATGGGCCGCGCCCTCGAGGAAACCGGCGTCGAACAGGCTCGCCACGTCCTCGGGCGCGACCGGCCCGTAGGCGATGCGCCCGGCCGGCGTGGCCACCTCGACAAGCGGCTCGAGCCAGAACATGCCGCGCGAGCCGTTGCGCACCAGATGGATGTCCGCACCACGCGCTGCGGCCTCGCCGGCGATGCGCCGCGCCACGCGGTCGGCGCCGGCGGCCAGGGCCGCGGAGTCGCGCGGCACGTAAACGGTGATGCTCATGATTCGCTCCGGGCCTGCGCCATCAGTGCATCGAAGACCCGCGGCGTGATGCGCGCATGCGGCTCGTCGTCCAGCATCATGGCGGGCGAGGAGGCGCACAGCCCGAGGCAGTAGACCGGCTCGAGGGTGAAGGCGCCGTCCTTCGAATCGCCATGCACCGCGCAACCCAGATGCTGCTGCGCATGCGCGAGCAAGGCCTCGGCACCCATCGCCTGGCAGGCCTCGGCGCGGCAGATCTGGACCACGTGGCGTGCGGCCGGCTCGGCGCGGAAGTGGTGGTAGTAGGTGAGGACGCCGTGAACCTCGGCACGCGACAAGTTCAGCGCAGCGGCGATCTCCGGCACGGCATCGGCAGGCACATAGCCCAGCGCGTCCTGCACGTCATGCAGGATCGGCAGCAGCGCGCCCGGCTCTTCGGCCCGTTGCGCCAGCACGCCGCGCACGGTCGCCAGCGCATCGACGCTGCTGCTGCGATGCGAGACCGTTCCTTCATCCTGAAGCGCCGACATGCTGTTCTCCTTGTTTGTCGCAACACCGTGTGGGGCGCAGTGTCGACAGCGGGGAAACGGCTGTCCAATTTATCCGGCGAATGGGCCGATGCGATTACTAAATCGAAGTCCGCCGCAAGGCGCACGGTACGATGAGTTCACGATGAAGAACGCGACCCTGCGCCAGTTGAAAGTCTTCGAGGCGGTCGCTCGCCTCCTGAGCTTTTCGCGCGCGGCCGAAGAGCTTCACCTGACCCAGCCGGCCGTCTCGACGCAGGTGCGCAAGCTCGAGGAGCACGCCGGCAACGTGCTGTTCGAGCAGTTCGGCAAGAAGATCTACCTGACCCCGGCCGGCGCGGAGCTGCTGCAGATCAGCCGCGCCATCATCCAGCAGTTCGAGGCGGCCGAGAACGCAATGACGCAGTTCAAGGGCGTCTCGGGCGGCAAGCTCAACGTGGGCGTGATCAGCGCCGGCGACTACTTCTTTCCACGCCTCCTGGTGGAGTTCGCGAGCCGCCATCGCGGCGTGACGCTGAACTTCACGGTCCACAACCGCGAGGGGCTTCTGACCCACATCGCCGAGAACCTCACCGACCTCGCGATCATGGTGCGGCCGCCGACCGACATGGACACGGTCAATCAGCCCTTCGCGCCGCATCCCTACGTGATCGTCGCGGCGCCGAGCCACCCGCTGGTCGGCGAGCGGAAGATCCCGCGGGCCCGGCTGATGCGCGAGCCCTTCGTCGTGCGCGAGAAAGGCACCGACACCTGGAACTCGATGGAGGAAGGCTTCGGCGGCGACCTGCGCGACATCAACATCGCGATGGAGATCCCGAGCACAGAGACGATCAAGCAGGCGGTGATCGCGGGCATGGGCGTGAGCTTCGTGTCGGCGCACACCATCAGCCAGGAGCTGAAGGCCGGCAGCCTCAGCGTGCTCGACGTCGAGGGTTTCCCGCTGATGCTGAACTGGTACGTCGTGCGTCGGCGCACCAAGCGCCTGCCGCCGGTGGCGCAGGCCTTCAAGGACTTTCTGCTCAGCGACGGCGCGTCGCTGATTGCGCAGATCGTCCCCTTCGATTCAGCAGCTTAGGGCCGCTGCAGAGCGGCGCGCGCCGCCTTGAAGAAGATCACGATGGGCATGGCGGCGATCAGCTCGCGCAGAAGCGCGCCCGCGCCGGATGGCGACTGGGTCTTGATCGAGGTGGAATTCAATGCGGTGTGGTTCATGTTGCGTGGCCGATGCGTGGCGATGAGGAGTTGTCGATTTTAAGGGTTTACCCTTGGTTGATGGGAACTTGACTGCGGTCAAGAGCGTTTGCGCCGCGCCGTCCGACAGTCCTTCACTCCCAAAACGGGTCCGGCGTTCCGATGCCGCCGGACCTCTACGACAACAGGAGACTCCATGACTCGGCCAACGACCACGATCGCGGGTTCCAGCCCGGCGATGTATTCCCAGGCGGCAAGCTATGACGCAGCCGCGAACCGATCGCAGACGTACCGATGGGGACAGTTGCTGATCGGCATCGTGTGCATGGCGATGATCGCCAACCTGCAATACGGCTGGACCCTCTTCGTCAATCCGATCGCCGACAAGCATGGCTGGAGCCGCGCCGCAATCCAGGTGGCTTTCACGATCTTCGTGCTCACCGAGACCTGGCTGGTGCCGATCGAAGGCTACCTCGTCGATCGCTTCGGCCCGCGCCCGGTGGTGCTGGTCGGCGGCGTGCTGTGCGGTCTCGGATGGGTGCTCAATTCGGTGGCCTCCTCGCTGCCGGTGCTCTACATCGCGGCGGCGATCGGCGGCATCGGCGCCGGCGCGGTCTACGGCACCTGCGTGGGCAATGCCTTGAAGTGGTTCCCCGACCGGCGCGGCCTCGCCGCGGGCATGACCGCGGCCGGCTTCGGGGCCGGATCGGCCCTCACGATCGTCCCGATCTCCGCGATGATCCACTCGCACGGCTACGAGGCGGCCTTCCTCTACTTCGGCATCGGGCAGGGGCTGATCGTCTTCCTGCTGGCCTGGGCGCTGACCCGGGCACCCGATCATGCGAAGGCGTCGAACAGCCGCAACGTGCAGCAGTCGCGCCGCGACTACGCCCCTTCCGAAGTGCTGAGGTCGCCTGTCTTCTGGGTCATGTACGCGATGTTCGTGATGGTGGCCGCCGGCGGCCTGATGGCCACGGCCCAGCTCGCGCCGATCGCCAAGGACTTCAAGATCATGGACGTGCCGGTCAACATCATGGGCCTGGTGCTGCCCGCGCTGACCTTCGCGCTCGCGATCGATCGCGTGCTCAACGGCCTGACGCGGCCCTTCTTCGGCTGGGTCTCCGACAAGATCGGGCGCGAGCAGACGATGTTCATCGCGTTCGCGCTGGAATCGGTGGGCATCCTGATGCTCTACCACTATGGCCAGAACCCGATCCTCTTCGTCGTGCTGACCGGCATCGTGTTCTTCGCCTGGGGCGAGATCTACAGTCTCTTCCCCTCGACCTGCGCCGACACCTTCGGCTCCAGGTACGCAGCATCCAACGCCGGCATGCTCTACACCGCCAAGGGCACGGCGGCGCTGCTGGTGCCGCTCTCGAGCGTGCTCGCCGCGGCCACCGGCAGCTGGCAGGCCGTCTTCATCGCCGCCAGCGCGGTCAACGCCGCCGCGGCGCTGATGGCGTGGTTCGTGTTGCGTCCGATGCGGCGCAAGCACATCGCGCAGAGCCAGCAGCACTCCTAGGCGGCCATCGCTCATCAGCGCAGGCCGATGCGCGAGGCACGCGACCGCAGCCAGGCGGCGCGCGCCGCGTTGCTGGCCTCGACGCGATTCGCGGCGGCGTGCAAGGCGCGCATCTGCTCGACTTCCTCGATGACCTGGTTCGGATTCAGCAAGGCCTTGACGAGCGCACCGGCCTCGGCGGCCAAGGTCCTGAGCGCACGGGCCCGGGCGCCGGCGGGGCTCGAGACGAATGATCGTTGAAGGATGGACATGGTGAGTTCCTGATTGCAGCGGGTTGCGATGCCTCCATGTTCGGACGGACTTGGCTCCAAGTAAAACGAGATTTATTGCCAATTGAATGCAAAAATACTGCATTCAAAACGAGCTGCCATCGTGGACATCAACCTGGCCCGCACCTTCCTCGAGATCGTCGAGACCCGCAGCTTCCAGCGCGCCGCCGAGCGGCTGCACGTGACGCAAACCTCGGTCAGCGCGCGCGTGCGAACGCTCGAAGAGCTGCTCGGCCGCCGGCTCTTCGTGCGCAACAAGGCCGGCGCCGCGCTCACCGCGGCCGGCGAGCGCTTCCTGCCGCACGCGACCACGCTGGTGCAGGTCTGGGCGCGTGCGCGCGATCAGGTGGCGGTGCCGACCGGCAGCCGCGCCGTGCTCGCGGCCGGCTGCGAGATCAGCCTGTGGGATCCGCTGCTGCTGCGCTGGCTGCTGTGGATGCGCGCCAGGCACCCGCAGCTCGCGCTGCGCACGGAAGTCGGCTACCCGCAGGACCTGCTCGACAAGGTGGCCGCGGGCGTGCTCGATGTCGCCATCGCCTATGCGCCGCAGCAGCGGCCCGGGCTGCGCGTGGAGCTCCTGATCGAGGAAAAGCTCGTCATGGTCACGACGGCGAAGCGTCCGCGCGTGCCGCGCCCGGCGGACTATGTGTACGTCGACTGGGGGCCCGAGTTCGCGGCGCAGCACGGGCTGGCTTTTCCCGAACTGTCGAGCGCGGCAGTGATGGCCGGGCTCGGGCCGCTCGGCCGCGAGTACCTGCTGGCCGCCGGCGGCACCGGCTATTTCCGGCTCGACGTGGTGCGCGGCCACCTGGAATCCGGGCATCTGCGCCGCGTGCCCCACACGCCGGAGTTTCTCTATCCGGCCTATGCGGTCTACGCGGTGGGCGCCGATCCCGCGATCATCGATCCCGCGCTGGCGGGCCTGCGGCAGGCCGCGGGCACGGAGGCCAGAAAGATCTGACCGGCTCAGCGCGCGATGCGCGCGACGTGCAGCAGGTTCGTCGTTCCGGACTGTCCGAAGGGCAGGCCCGCGACGACCACCACGTCGTCGCCCGGGTTCGCGAATCCCTCGTCGCGCGCGCTGCGGCAGGCGCACTCGATCATCTCGGCGACATCGTGAACGTCGTCCACCAGCACCGCATGCACGCCCCAGACCATGGCCATGCGGCGCGCGGTGGCGACGGAGGGCGTCAGGCTCAACACGGGCACGGCGGGCCGCTCGCGCGCGGCGCGCAGGCTGGTGAAGCCCGAGGAGGTGTAGGTCACGGTGGCGGCCGGAGAGAGCAGCCCGGCCACGTTGCGCAGCGACGCGCAGACCGCGTCGGCGGTGGTCGCCTCGGCCGCGGCATGCGTGGCGTCGATGCCGCTGCGGTAGGACGGGTCCGCTTCCACGCGGGCGACGATGCGGTCCATCATCGCAACCGCTTCCAGCGGGTATTGGCCCGACGCGGATTCGGCGGACAGCATCACCGCGTCCACGCCGTCGTAGATCGCGGTCGCCACGTCGGAGACCTCGGCGCGGGTGGGCACCGGCGACGCGATCATCGACTCGAGCATCTGCGTCGCCACCACCACCGGCTTGCCGCCCTTGCGGCAGGCGCGCACGATGAGGCGCTGCAGTTCCGGCACCTGCTCGGGCGGCAGCTCGACGCCGAGGTCGCCGCGCGCGACCATGATGCCGTCGGACAAGGCGACGATGCCGTCCAGGTGCTCGATCGCGGCCGGCTTCTCGAGCTTGGCCATGATCCAGGCGCGTGTGCCGATGAGGGCGCGCGCCTCCTCGATGTCCTCGGGCCGCTGCACGAAGGAGAGCGCAACCCAGTCCACGCCCATCGCGAGCCCGAAGGCCAGGTCGTCGCGGTCTTTCGCGGTCAGCGGCGAGATCGGCAGCAGCACGCTCGGCACGTTGACGCCCTTGCGGTCCGAGATCGGTCCGCCGACGAGGACGGTGGTCTCGGCGAAATCTGCGCCGTGGCTTTCCACGCGCAGGCGCAGCTTGCCGTCGTCGAGCAGCAGCTCGGTGCCGGTCTGCAGCGCCGCGAAGATCTCCGGATGCAGCAGCGGCGCGCGGCGGGCATCGCCGGGGGTCCTGTCCATGTCGAGGCGCAGTCGCGCACCGGCTTCGAGCTGCGTCCTGCCGCCTTCGAAAGTGCCCAGGCGCAGCTTCGGCCCTTGCAGGTCGAGCAGCACGCCGATCGGCCGGCCGAACTCCTTCTCCAGCGCGCGGATGGTTTCCAGGCGCCGCGCATGGTCGGACTGCGTGCCGTGGCTGAAGTTGAGCCGGAACACGTCCACGCCGCGCTCGAACAGGGCGCGGATGGCCTGCTCGTCCGAAGTGGACGGGCCGAGCGTGGCGACGATCTTGGCGCTGCGGGCGCGTCTCATGGTGAGGGCCTCAAGCCATCTCGTGAAGGCGGACCCGTCCGCGCTGGTCCTCCATCGTGCGAGCCAGCAGCTTGACCAGCGAGTAGACGGTGTCGATGTGCGGCGTCTGCGTGTCGGTCAGCCGCGCCAGCTCGACCACCGCGCCCACCAGCGCATCGATCTCCGGGGCACGCCCGGCTTCCACGTCCTGCAGCATCGAGGTCTTGTGCTTGCCCACCTTCTCGGCACCGGCGATGCGTTTTTCCAGCGACACGCGGAACTCGATGCCCAGCTTGTGCGCGACGGCCTGGGCTTCCCGCATCATCGCGGCGGCAAGGTCGCGCGAGGGCGGGTACTGGCAGATGTCGACCAGCGTGGAATGCGACAGGCTGCTGATCGGATTGAAGGTCAGGTTGCCCCACAGCTTGAGCCAGATCTCGGCGCGGATGTTGTCGAGCACGGGCGCCTTGAAGCCCGCGTTGGCGAAGCAGGCCGCGACGCGGTTCACGCGCTCGCTCGAGGTGCCGTCCAGTTCGCCGACGGGGAAGCGGTCGCCCTCGATGTGCTTCACCACGCCCGGCGCCACCAGCTCGGAGGCGGGGTAAACCACGCAGCCGATCACGCGCTCCGCAGGAATCTTCGCGGCCACGACGCCATGCGGATCGACGCTCTTCACCGTGCTTCCATCGAGCGGCCCGCCGTGCTTGTGGAAGTACCAGTACGGGATGCCGTTCTGCATCGTCACCACCACGGTCGCGGGGCCGAAGAGTTTGGGCACTTCGTTCGCCACCGCTTCGACCTGGTGCGCCTTCATCGCGAGGATGACGATGTCCTGCACGCCCGCCTGGTCGTAGCGATCGGTGGCCTTCACGTTTCGCGCCACCTGCTCCTCGCCGTCGGCCGCGATCAGCTTGAAGCCGTTGGTGGCGATGGCGTCGAGGTTGGCTCCGCGCACGATGAACGTCACGTCCTCGCCGGCCAGCGCGAGCTTTGCTCCGACCAAGCCACCGATGGCGCCTGCGCCGATGACTGCTATCTTCATGTCGATCCTTGAAGTGTTGAATCTCTTGCGCGGCAGGCCCTAGCCGAAGCGATTGCTCAGCTTGCCGATGCCGTTGATCTCGACCTCGACCAGGCTGCCGGGCTTCATCGAGCCGACGCCGACCGATGTGCCGCACAGGATCACGTCGCCCGGATGCAACGTCATGTCGAAGGAGATCAGGCTGACCAGCTGCTGCACCGAGAAGCGCATGTCGCTGATGGGGTAGTGCTGGCGGGCCGCGCCGTCGAGCAGGGTGGTCACGGTGAGCGTCGCGGGGTCGAGGCCGGTGGCGACCACCGGGCCCATCGGGCAGAAGGTGTCGAAGCCCTTGGCGCGCGCCCATTGCGCAAAGGAGGCGTCGCGGTTCAGGATGTCGGCCACCGTCACGTCGTTGGCGCAGGTGTAGCCGAACACATGGTCGAGCGCCGCTTCCTCGGCCACCGCCGTGCAGGTCTTGCCGATGACGATGCCGAGCTCGCCCTCGAACACCACCTTGCCCTCGCACAGCGGCTTGCGAATGGGCTCGCCGGCGGCGAGAAAGGAGTTGGGCGCCTTCAGCAGGTAGAGCGGCTCGGCCGGCACCGGCAGGTTCAGCTTCTCGCCGAGCGCGTGGAAGTTGTTCCACAGCGCGATGACCTTGGTCGGCCGGGTCGGCGTCAGCAGCTTGAGCTCGTCCAGCGCGAAGACGCTACCCGTCGCTTCGGGGCTGCCGAACATGTCGCCCTGGTGTTCGCGCACCTTGTTGCCGTCGAGCGCGCCGAAGCCCGTCTTGCCGGCGCGTTCGAAACGGATCCATCGCTGTTGTTGCATGTCTCTCTCAATCGAAGGGTAGGTAGTCGGGAATGACCAGCGATGCGAGCAGCTTGCCCATCTCCGCCGGATTGCGCGTCACGTGGATGCCGCATTCCTGCATCACCGACAGCTTGGCCTCCGCCGTGCCCTTGCCGCCGGAAATGATGGCGCCCGCGTGGCCCATGCGCTTGCCCGGCGGCGCGGTGGCGCCGGCGATGAAGCCGACCACGGGCTTTCGCATGTGCTCCTTGATCCAGCGCGCGCAGATCTCTTCCTCGTTGCCGCCGATCTCGCCGACCATGATCACCGCGTCGGTTTGCGGGTCGTCGTTGAACATCTTCAGCACGTCGATATGCCTGAGCCCGCCGACCGGATCGCCGCCGATGCCGACCACCGTCGACTGCCCGATGTCGAAGCTGGCGAGCTGGTGGGCGGCTTCGTAGGTCAGCGTGCCGGAGCGCGACACCACGCCGACGCGGCCCTTCTGGTGGATGTGGCCCGGCATGATGCCGATCTTGATTTCGTCCGGGGTGATCAGGCCCGGGCAATTGGGGCCGAGCAGAATCGTCTTGCGGCCCTGCATGCGGTGGCGGGTGCGGATCATGTCGCGCACGGGGATGCCTTCGGTGATGCAGACGACCAGGTCGAGCTCGGCATCGACCGCCTCGTCGATGGCGGCGGCCGCGAAGGGCGGCGGCACATAGATCACCGAGACGGTCGCGCCGGTCTCGGCCTTGGCGTCCTTGACGCTGCCGAAGATCGGGATGCCGTCGAAGTACTTGCCTGCCTTGCTCGGGTTCACGCCGGCGACGAAGCATTTCCTGCCGTTGCCGTAGTCGCGGCACATCGCGGTGTGAAAGCTCCCGGTCTTGCCGGTGATGCCCTGCGTGATCACGCGGGTGTTCTTGTTGATGAGGATGGACATGGTGGGGTCAGCCCCTCGCCGCTGCGACGACGCGCGCGGCCGCATCCGCCATGTCGTCCGCGCTGATGATGGGAAGGCCCGACTGCGCAAGGATGATCCGGCCCAGCTTTTCGTTGGTACCCTTCATGCGCACCACCAGCGGCACCTGGAGCCGCACCTCGCGCGCGGCGGCGATCACGCCCTGGGCGATCAGGTCGCACTTCATGATGCCGCCGAAGATGTTGACCAGGATGGCCGCCAGCTTCGGATTGCGCAGCATCAGCTTGAAGGCCTCCGTCACCTTCCCGGCCGTCGCGCCGCCGCCCACGTCGAGGAAGTTGGCGGGCGATCCGCCGTACAGCTTGATCACGTCCATCGTCGCCATGGCCAGGCCCGCGCCGTTGACCAGGCAGCCGATGTTGCCGTCGAGCGGGATGTAGGAGAGGTCGAACTTCGAGGCCTCGACCTCGGCCGGGTCTTCCTCGTCGAGATCGCGCAGCGCGACGATCTCCGGATGGCGGAAGAGCGCGTTCGGGTCGAAGTCGAACTTGGCGTCGAGCGCGATCACGCGGCCGTCGCTGGTCAGGGCCAGCGGATTGATCTCGGCCAGCGATGCATCGCATTCGTCGAAGGCGCGGTACAGGTTCTGCATGAAGCTGCGCGCCTCTGGAATCGACTTCGCGGGGATGCCGATCCGGCGTGCGGCGTCGTCCGCCTGGCCCACCGTCAGGCCCGCGATCGGATCGATGGCCACCTTGTGGATCTTTTCGGGCGTGCGGGCCGCCACCTCTTCGATGTCCATGCCGCCTTCGCTCGAGGCCATCAGCGCGACGCGCTGGGTGTCGCGGTCCACCGCCAGCGCCAGGTAGAACTCTTTCGCGATGTCGGCGCCCTCCTCGATCAGGAGCCGCTTCACCAGGCGCCCCTCGGGCCCGGTCTGATGCGTTCTCAAGCGCATGCCGAGGATCTGCTCGGCATGCTGGCGCACTTCCGCCATGGATCTCGCCAGTTTCACGCCGCCGCCCTTGCCGCGCCCGCCGGCGTGGATCTGCGCCTTGACGACCCAGCGCGCGCCGCCGAGCCGAGTGGCCGCATCCACCGCCTCCTCAGGCGACATGCAGAGAAAGCCGCGCGGCGTAGCCACGCCGTATTTCCGCAATACCTCTTTGCCCTGGTATTCGTGGATATTCATGGCTTTGGCGGTTTTTTAGGGGACGGGCAGGGCCTAGGCGCCGAGTTCGCAACCGGGCATTTGCGCCCAGTCGAAATACCTGGCCGGCATCGCGCCGGGCGCAATGCCGCGCTGCATGTGCTCGGCCTTCTTTTGCCGGATGACTTCGACGAGGAATTCAGCCTCGTAGGATTTGAGAAGGTGCGATTGGTGAGTCTTCAGGTAATGGCCGATCCGTTCCGCCTCGTTCTGGCTTTGGCTCAGCAATTCGTAATAGGTATGGCTGTCCCAATGCCACCTGAATCCCAATTCATAGAACGCCGCGTTGTAGGCGTTCCGTTCGATTTCGTCGTTCCGGTACTGGATTGGCAAATCGTTGACCATGAGCTTCTCCTTCAAATTTGAATGCCGCGGTGGTGAATCGAATGCGCTCGGCATATTCAAAATGTAGAGTGGTCGATCAATAATTAATAGTGAAAGTATTTTATTGAATGTATTTGCTATGAGTTATGGGTTGAGGGCGCCAGAATCCGTTGTGCGCCCTCGTCCGCGCTCAGCTCAGATCACGCGCTCTTCGCGCAGCATCGCCAGGTCGTCCGCGCTGTAGCCGAGCTGGCGCAGCACTTCCTCGGTGTGTTCGCCGAGCAGCGGTGAACGCGTCACCTCGGTCGGGCTGTCGGACATCTTGATGGGGTTGCCGACCGTCAGGTACTTGCCCCGCGTCGGGTGGTCCACCTCGACGATGGTGCCGCTCTCGCGCAGCGACTCGTCCGCTGCGATCTCCTTCATCGACAGGATCGGCCCGCAGGGAATGTCGTACTTGTTGAGGATCTCCATGGCCTCGAACTTGTCCTTGGTCATGGTCCACTGCTCGATGCGCGCGAAGATCGGCTTCAGGTGCAAGAGGCGTGCGGCCGGCGTGGCATAGGCCTCGTCGTCGATCCAGCCCTCTTCGCCGATGACCTTGCACACCGCCGGCCAGACTGCGCCCTGCGTGATGAAGTAGATGTACGCATTCGGGTCGGTCTCCCAGCCCTTGCAGCGCAGGATCGAGCCCGGCTGGCCGCCGCCGGAGGCGTTGCCGGCGCGCGGCACGGCGTCGCCGAACTTGCCGTCGGGGTACTGCGGGTACTCGTGCATGGTGCCGGTGCGTTCGAGCCGCTGCTGGTCGCGCATCTTCACGCGGCACAGGTTGAGCACCGCGTCCTGCATCGGCGCCAGCACCTGCTGCCCGCGCCCGGTGCTGTTGCGCTGGTATAGAGCGGCGACGATGCCGAGCGCCAGGTGCAGGCCGGTACCGCTGTCGCCGATCTGCGCGCCGGTCACGACCGGCGGGCCGTCGTCGAAGCCGGTCGTCGACGCGGCGCCGCCGGCGCACTGTGCGACGTTCTCGTAGACCTTGCAGTGCTCGTACTTGCCCGGCCCGAAGCCCTTGACCGAGGCCACGATCATGCGCGGGTTCAAGTCCTGGATGTGGCTCCAGGTGATGCCCATGCGGTCCAGCGCACCGGGAGCGAAGTTCTCGACCAGCACATCACAGGTCTTGATCAGCGTGTCGAGGACCTGCTTGCCCTTGGGCTTCTTGGTGTCCAGCGTGATCGAGCGCTTGTTGTGGTTCAGCATCGTGAAGTAGAGGCTGTCCACGCCGGGAATGTCGCGCAGCTGGCCGCGCGTCGCATCGCCTTCGCCGGCGCGCTCGACCTTGATCACGTCGGCGCCGAACCAGGCCAGCAGCTGGGTGCAGGTGGGGCCGGACTGCACATGGGTGAAATCGAGAATCCGAACGCCCTCGAGTGCCTTGCTCATTGTGTCTCCTTGGATCTGGCCTCGACTTCTACCAGACGGGCGCGCAGTTTGCGCTCCTCGGCGAAGCGGGCGGTCTCGTCGCGCACGATGGCGACAATGCCCGTGACCTTCCGATCTTCGGAGAACAGCATCGATACCGTGAAGGCGATCGACAGCGTGTGCCCGTCCTTGTGCAGGGCGGGCACGCGCAGCAGGTCGGCGCCGTACTTGGTGATGCCCGTGTCCATGGTCTTTTGATAGCCGTCCCAGTGCCGGCCGCGCTGGCGTTCCGGGATGATCAGATCGAGCGACTTGCCCAGCGCCTCGGCTTCGGCGTAGCCGAAGATGCGCTCGGCTGCCTGGTTCCAGAGCGTGATCGCGCCTTGCGCATCCGCGACCATGATGGCGTCGCCGGCACCGGCGACGAGCTGTTTCAAATCCACGTTCGATTGCAAGGCGCCGCTCCCTCTTTCCAGTCTCAAACCGCTTTGGACTCGCGCAAGTTGATGATCTGTTCCTTGCTGTAGCCCAGCTCGGCCAGCACATCGTCGGTGTGCTCGCCCAAAAGCGGCGAAGGCGTGATCTCGGGCTTCAGGTCGGAGAACTTGATCGGGCTGCCGACGGTGAAGTAGTTGCCGCGCTCCTTGTGGCCCTTCACCTCGACGATCGAGCCGCTCTTGCGCAGCGATTCGTCGTGCAGCAGTTCCTTCATCGTCAGTACCGGCGAGCAGGGAATGTCGAACTTGCGCAGGATGTCGACCGCCTCGAACTTGGTCTTGTCGGCCAGCCAGTCCTCGATGGTTGCGAAGATCGCGGTGATGTGCGGCTGGCGTGCCTTGGCCGTCATGTAGTCGGGGTCGGTCTTCCATTCGGGCTTGCCGATGGCGTCGCAGATCGGGGCCCAGGCGTGGCCCTGCACGGTGAAGTAGATGTACGCGTTGGGGTCGGTTTCCCAGCCCTTGCACTTGAGCACCCAGCCCGGCTGGCCGCCGCCGCCGGCATTGCCGCCGCGCGGAACCACGTCGCTGAAGGTGCCATGCGGGTACTGCGGGTACTCTTCCAGGTAGCCGAGCTTGTCCAGGCGCAGCTGGTCGCGCATCTTCACGCGGCAGAGGTTGAGCACCGCGTCCTGCATCGCGCAGGCCACGCGCTGGCCCTTGCCGGTCTGCTGGCGGCCGATGATGGCGGTCAGGATGCCGATCGCCAGGTGCATGCCGGTGTTGCTGTCGCCCAGGGCGGCGGCGCTGACGGTCGGCGGGCCGTCCCAGAAGCCGGTGGTCGAGGCGGCGCCGCCGGCGCACTGCGCGACGTTCTCGTAGACCTTGAGGTCGTCGTAGTGGTGGCCGTCGCTGAAGCCCTTGACCGAGGCGACGATCATCTTGGGGTTCAGTTCCTGGATGCGCTCCCAGGTGAAGCCCATGCGGTCGAGCGCGCCGGGGCCGAAGTTCTCGACCAGCACGTCGGATTCGCGGATCAGCTTCTCCAGCACCACCTTGCCCTCGGGCTGCTTGGTGTCCAGCGTCAGCGAGCGCTTGTTGCTGTTGAGCATGGTGAAGTAGAGCGCGTCGACGTCGGGGATGTCGCGCAGCTGGGTGCGCGTGACGTCGCCGGAGCCCGGGCGCTCGACCTTGATGACGTCGGCGCCGAACCAGGCCAGCATCTGCGTGCAGGCGGGACCGGCCTGGACATGGGTGAAGTCGATGATCTTGATGCCGTTGAGTGGTTTGTTGCTGCTGCTCATGGGATATCTCCTGTGTTGCCTGGGATTACTTCTTCTTCGCCGTCGCCGGGTTCAGACTGGTGATGCGGCCGCTTTCGGTGCCGGCGGTCTCGTCGATCACGGCGTTGATCAGGGTCGGCCGGCCGGAGGCGACGGCCTCGGCGAGGGCCTTTTCCAGCTCGTCGGCGGTGGTGGCGTTGACGCCGACGCCGCCGAAGGCTTCGATCAGCTTGTCGTAGCGCGCGTTCTTGACGAACACGGTCGGCGCCACGTCGGGCGTGCCGCTCACGTTCACGTCGGTGCCGCGGTAGACGCCGTTGTTGTTGAAGACGACGATGCAGATGGGCAGGTTGTAGCGGCAGATGGTTTCGACTTCCATGCCGCTGAAGCCGAAGGCGCTGTCGCCCTCGATGGCGATCACCGGCTTGCCGGTGACCACGGCCGCGGCGACCGCGAAGCCCATGCCGATGCCCATGATCCCCCAGGTGCCCACGTCGAGGCGCTTGCGCGGCTCGTACATGTCGACGATGCTGCGCGCGAAGTCCAGCGTGTTGGCGCCTTCGTTGACAACGATGGCATCGGGCCGCGCCTTCACCTGATCGCGGATCACGCTGAGCGCGCTGTGGAAGTTCATCGGCGAGGGCCGGGCAGCCAGCGTGGCTGCCATCTTCGACAGGTTCTTGTCCTTGCGCTCGGCGATGGCGCCGGTCCAGTCGGCCGGCGGCTTGGCCCACTTGGCGTCGACGCCGGCCAGGAGCGCCGCCACGCAGGAGCCGATGTCGCCGATCACCGGCGCGGCGATCGCGACGTTGCTGTCGATCTCGGTCGGCGCGATGTCGATCTGGATGAACTGCTTGGCGCCCTTCTCCTGGGCCCAGGTCTTGCCCTTGCCGTGCGACAGCAGCCAGTTGAGGCGCGCGCCGACCAGCATCACGACGTCGGCTTCCTGCAGCACATAGGAACGCGCGGCCGCGGCCGACTGCACATGGGTGTCGGGCAGGAGGCCCTTGGCCATCGACATCGGCAGGTAGGGGATGCCGGTCTTCTCGATCAGCGCCCGAATGTCGGCGTCGGCCTGCGCATAGGCCGCGCCCTTGCCCAGCAGGATCAGCGGTTTCTTGGCACTCTTGAGCAGATCGAGCGCGCGCTTCACCGCGTCGGGCGCCGGAATCTGGCGCGGCGCCGGATCGACCACCTTGATCAGCGATCGCTTGCCGGCAGCCGCGTCCATGGTCTGAGCGAACAGCTTGGCCGGCAGGTCGAGGTACACGCCGCCCGGGCGGCCCGACAGGGCCGAGCGGATCGCCCGCGCGATGCCGACGCCGATGTCCTCGGCATGGAGCACGCGGAAGGCCGCCTTGCACAGCGGCTTGGCGATCGCGAGCTGGTCCATCTCCTCGTAATCGCCCTGCTGCAGGTCGACGATCTCGCGCTCGCTCGAGCCGCTGATCAGGATCATCGGGAAGCAGTTGGTGGTGGCATTGGCCAGCGCGGTCAGGCCGTTGAGGAAGCCGGGCGCCGACACCGTCAGGCAAATGCCGGGCTTCTGCGTCAGGAAGCCGGCGGCCGCGGCCGCGTTGCCGGCGTGCTGCTCGTGACGGAACGAGATCACGCGCATGCCTTCGGCCTGCGCCATGCGCGTGAGGTCGGTGATCGGGATGCCGGGCAGGCCGAAGATGGTGTCGATGTCGTTCAGCTTCAGCGCGTCGATCACCAGGTGGAAGCCATCGGTCGTTTCGCGGGCCGGCGCGTCGTCGGTCATGTTCTTGAGCGCGCGCTGGAGCGTGTCGTCGGCCGCCAGGGCTGCCTGTTTGTCTGTGCTAACTGAAGACATGTCTCTCCTTTTGCTTTGGATGAATGGCCGGGGGCCGAGCCAAGACTATGATTCGGGCCCAGGCTTTCAGCTGTTGACCGCGGTCAACTTTCCGGAAAACGTTCGCCGTACCGATACCGGCGGTTGTTGCGAAATCGAGCAAGACGGGAACCATGACGTTGTTGGAAAACCACCCGGAAAAAAACATCATCCGAGCCCAGCTCCGGCAAAACATCCTTCTCAAGGATCTGAGCGAGAGCGACCGCGCCGAACTGGAAACCCATCTCTCCGTGGTGGACGGCAACAAAGGCGACTTCCTGCTGCACCAGGGCGTGCGCGAGATGGAGCAGTACTTCATCCTCGACGGCATCCTCAAGCGGGTGGTGAGCAATCCGGAGGGCAAGGAAATGATCCTGCGCTTCGCCGACGAGAACGACATGGAGACCAGCTATGCCGCGCTGCGGCTGGGGACGCCCACGCCGTACGGCATCGTGTGCGTGACCAAGGCGCGCGTGGCCAGCCTGCCGCTGAAGGAATGGATCGCGTTCCTGAACCGGCATGCGGAAGCCAAGGAGCTGTTCGAGTTCAGCGTCATGCGCGGGATGAGCGAGATCATGGCGCACACCATCACGCTGCACCTGCTGGACGCGCCCGGCCGCGTGCACCGCTTCATGCGCAAGCATCCGGAACTGGTGGATCGCATTCCGAGCAAGGAACTGGCCTCCTATCTCAATCTCTCCGCGGAAACCCTGAGCCGCCTCAAAAAGCGCGGAAAGATCTAACTCAGGTCTGCTTGGATGAGGCGAACAGCCGCGAGCTGGTCATCAGCCTCAGCTGGTTGTCCACGCTGTGCACGCCGGCAACCGCGGCAGCGACGCTTTCGGTCTGCTCCCGTTCCTCGTTGTCGAGCACGATCCCGCGCAGCGCGACCTGCCCTTGCCTGGCGTTGATCGTGATGTTGATGTCGCGCGTCGCCTCATGCTCCTTCAACGCAGCCCGCACGCGCGCTTCCAGCGCCATGTTGGCGAGCATGGCGCGCGATTCGGGCGTCTCGGCGAACTCCGGTCGGCTCGCCAACAGGCAGATCTGCTCCACGCAGCTCTCGACCGACACGCGGTCCGTGTTGAGCACCAGGTCGTAGAGCACCGGGTCGCCCCAGGTGACGCCGAACTGGTCGTTCATGCGCGAGGCATGCGCCTGGTCGCTGCGGCGCAGCTCGGCTTCCGCGAATTCGACATCGTCGGTGCCCAAGTGGCCCATCAGCCATTCGACCCGCTTCTTGAACGAGCGCGTGATGCGCACGCACACCACGTGCGGCACGGGGCGCAGCAGGCAGGTGGCGCCCCAGCCGCGCAGCACGACATTGCCGCGGTCGGCCAGCGCGAACAGTTCTTCCGCGGTGTAGAGGGCGACGCTGCGCCGGTCGGTGGTGAGCCGCTCCACCAGCCCCGCCTTGCCGTCGCGCAGGCGGCCGATCAGGCTGGTGGACACCTGCGCCCGGTCGGCCACGCGCTCGATGGCCTCGTGGCGCATGACGGCCAGGCCGAGCGACTCGGCGAGCCGCAGCGACACATCCTTGGCGAGGGAACCCATCTCCTGGGTCATTGCGATGACGGGCATGTGGCCTCCTCTGCGCTTTCAGTCCACCGGCCGCTCGACGGCGAACTCGTCAGACTTTTTTGGCTTGATCAACGCCATCACTTTCGAGATGAGCGGCCAGAACAGCATGGTCAGCGCCAGCGTGGTGATGCCGCCGACCAGCGGGTTCGACCACATGATCATGACGTCGCCCTGCGAGACCAGCATGGCCTGGCGGAACGAGTCTTCGGCCTTGTCGCCGAGCACCAGCGCGAGCACCAGCGGCGCCAGCGGGAAGTCGAGCTTCTTGAAGATGTAGCCCACCACGCCGAAGCCGAGCATGAACCAGATGTCGAGCATCGCGTTGTGCACGGTATAGGCGCCGATCGCGCAGATCACGATGATCACCGGCGCGATGATCGAGAACGGAATGCGCAGGATCGAGGCGAACAGCGGCACCGTGCTCAGCACCACGATGAGGCCGACGATGTTGCCGAGGTACATGCTGGCGATCAGGCCCCAGACGAAGTCCTTCTGTTCGACGAAGAGCAGCGGACCCGGCTGCAGCCCCCAGATCAGCAGGCCGCCGAGCAGCACCGCAGCGGTCGGCGAACCGGGAATGCCGAGCGCCAGCATCGGCAGCAGCGCACTGGTGCCGGCGGCGTGCGCAGCGGTCTCGGGCGCCACGACGCCTTCCATTTCGCCGGTGCCGAACTTAGTGCCGTTCTTCGACATCTTCTTGGCCAGGCCATAGCTCATGAACGAGGCCGGCGTGGCGCCGCCGGGCGTGATGCCCATCCAGATGCCGATCAGCGAGCTGCGCAGCGAGGTCACCCAGTACTGCGGCAGTTGCTTCCAGGTCTGCAGCACTACCTTGGGATCGATCTTCGCGCTCTTGCCGGAGAACTTGAGGCCTTCCTCCATCGACAGCAGGATCTCGCCGATGCCGAACAGGCCGATGACCGCGATCAGGAAGTCGAAGCCGCGCATCAGCTCGGGCTGCCCGAAGGTGAGGCGCAGCTGGCCGGTCACGGTGTCCATGCCGACGCTGGCCAGCGCGAAGCCGAGCGCCATCGACGCCAGGATCTTGAAGGGCGAGCCCTTGCCCATGCCGACGAAGCTGCAGAAGGTCAACAGGTACACCGCAAAGAATTCGGGCGAGCCGAACTTGAGCGCGAACTTGGCCACCAGCGGCGCCAGGAAGGTGATCATCACCACCGCCAGGAAGGCACCCACGAAGGACGAGGTGAAGGCGGTGGTCAGCGCCGCACCGGCCTTGCCCTGCTGGGCCATCGGATAGCCGTCGAAGGTGGTGGCCACCGACCACGGCTCGCCCGGGATATTGAACAGCACGGAGGTGATGGCGCCGCCGAACAAGGCACCCCAGTAGATGCACGACAGCATGATGATGGCCGAGGTCGGCGACATCGTGAAGGTGAGGGGCAGCAGGATGGCCACCCCGTTCGCCCCGCCCAGCCCCGGCAGCACGCCGATCAGCACGCCGAGGATGATGCCGACGAACATCAGGCCGATGTTCATCGGCGTCAGGATCACTGCAAAGCCCTGCATCAGGGCACTGATTTCTTCCATTTCGCGTTCGCTCCCAGAGATTCAGTAGCCGAGAAAGCGAAGAGGATCCAGCGCGCCTTTGAAAAGGGGCACCTTGAACCACACTTCGAACATGAAGAAGAAGAGCGTGTTGACGGCCAGCGCGATGAGGACGCTCTTGACCCACGAGTACTTGCCCAGAACGATCATGAACAGCGCGATGTAGAGCGCCGATGCGATGTACAGCCCCAGGAAGGAAACGGCCAGCACATACACCGTCGCCGGAACCAGCACCGACATCACGCGCTTCAGCTGCTCCGAATCGACGAAGACCTCGGTCTTCCTGTTCTTGCCGAGCAGGGCTTGATACAGGATGCCGGCGCCCGAGATGGTGATGATCAGGCCGATGTAGAAGGGAAAGTAGCCCGCCCCGGGGCCGTCGGTGGTCCAGCCGGCGCCCAGCCTGCGGCTTTCGAAGATCACGCCCAGGCCGATGATCAACAGGACCGCCGCAACCACCGCTTCGACCAGGTTGGTGGCAACGCCCGTGCGCGCCGCGGCGTCGCCGGATTTCTCGTCGTGCTCCATGGAGCCCCCATCGTGTGTGTGTGTGATGAAAACCAATGCGGCGCCCTCGCCATCCCCCGCGCGGGGTGATGGCTGTCGCGTTCGCCGCTCGGCGCCCGGTTACTTGCTGCTGGCGGCCAGGAAGCCGGCTTCGGTCATCAGGGTGCGGTGGGTGGCCTCTGCGCCTGCCAGCCATTTCGCGAACGCGTCGCCGGTCATGAAGGTCGGATTGAACGCACCCTTCTCCATGTACTCTTTCCACTCGGGCGTTGCGGCGACCTTGGTCAGCAGGTCCACATAGAACTTGAGCTGGTCGGGCGTCACGCCAGCGGGCATGAAGATGCCGCGCAGCATGGTGTACTTGGTCGGGACGCCGGATTCCTTGCAGGTCGGGATGTCGTTCCACGACTGCGTGTCGGTGACCTTGGCCTTGAAGGGCATGCGCTCGTCGTCGAACACGCACAGCGCGCGCAGCTTGCCGGCGCGCCACTGGGCAACCGCCTCGATCGGGTTGTTCACGGTGGAATGCACATGGCCGCCCACCAGCTGCACCGCGACCTCGCCGCCGCCCTTGAAGGGCACGTAGATGAACTTCGTGCCGGTGGCCTTCTCGAGGGCCACGGTGATGATCTGGTCTTCCTGCTTCGAGCCGGTGCCGGCCATCTTGAACTTGCTCGGGCCCGCCGCCTTCGCCGCGGCGATGTATTCGGCGGCGCTCTTGTACGGCTCCTCGGCGTTCGACCACAGCACGAACTGGTCGAGCGCCATCATCGCGACCGGGGTCATGTCCTTCCAGTTGAAGGGCACGCCGGTCGCCATCGGCGTCGTGAACAGGTTCGACAGCGAGATGATGATCTTGTGCGGATCGCCCTTGGCTTCCTTGACCGCGAGGAAGCCCTCGGCGCCGGCGCCGCCCGACTTGTTGACGACGATGAGCGGCTCCTTCATCAGCTTGTGCTTGATGATGATGCCCTGCATCAGCCGCGCCATCTGGTCGGCGCCCCCGCCGGTGCCGGCAGGGATCACGAATTCCACCGGCTTGGTGGGCTCCCATGCGGCGAAGGCAGGTGTCGTGACCGCCAGCGCCATGACGGCCGCGGTGGACAGGCTGGCTCCGCAGGCCCGGGTGCGCGAAATGAGATTCCCGATCATGTTGTCTCCTAGGTAGGCTGTGCTCTTTTTGCTTGGAATCTCAGTCGAAATCCCAGTGAAGCGAATGCTGCGCGCCGTCGCCCAAAGCCGGCTTGACCATGGTCAACTTTTCGGAGATTCCGTATGCGGGTAAGCCCGCGCCCTGCGCCGCCAGCCCTTCGAGACAAATCTAGGGTTTACCCCCTAATCGGGTAAACCCTATAAGATGACCGGAACTCGACTTTGCAATCCAGGAGTTCCCTATGTCCACCCTCGACCAATCGTCCCGTGCGAACGCCTTCGGCGGCCTGGCCGGCGCGTTCAAGGCCTTGGCCGATGAAGCCAGCGTGCTGGTCCATGCCTTGCTGAATCCGGGCAAGATCATCGAAGAAGTCGAGCAGATGCGCGCCTTGCACCTGGACGCGAACAAGGTCGAAGCCAGCAACCCGGCGCGCGCTGCCGCGTTGCGCTGGCAGGCCTCGCGCGTCGGCCTGCGCTGAGCGCGCCCGGCCAAGGCCGGTGGGTATTCAGCTCAGGTGAGCACCCGCCTCAACGCTCGGATCTGTTGCCACACCTGCGCCTGCGTACCGGCGACGCCCATGACCTGCATGCACCGCTCCAGCCAGCCGGTGCGCTCGCGCATGCGTTCGATGGCGCGCTGCAGGTCGCGGCGCACGGCGGCACCGTAGGCGCCTTCGGCCTTGGCAACGGCATCGCGCAGCAGCGCCAGGCTCGGCTTCATCATCGCCAGGTCGATCAGGTCGCGGCTGAATACGCCGTCATCAGCCCAGCAGTCGGAGTTGGCGAGCAACTTGCTCGCGGCCATGTCCAAGGACGTGAGCGTTGGCACGCCGCACAGCTCGTCGGCCTTGCCGGGTACCTGCAGCGCCATGCGGGCCTCGAACACGATCTCGAACTTGATCGGCTGGTCGTCGAGCTGCACGCGCGTGCGGATGCCGTGCTGGTCGGCGCGCAGTTCGCCGGCCTGCGTCAGCGGCACGGCATCGGCCCGCGTCACGGTCGCAAGTCCATCGATGCCGGTCATCTCCTGCCGAAGCTGACGGTACATCGCAAGGTCCGACACGAGAAAGTCGATGTCCACCGACTCGCGGTACTCGCCGAAGCGCAGCGCGATCGCGGTGCCGCCGCCGAACAGGCAGCCCCGTTCGCGTAGCCGCGGCCCATCGAGCGCCTGGAGTACCCGCGCGACGCGGCGGTGGTGCGGCCGCTCAAACAACAGGGTCGCTCCCGAGTGCCAACCGCAGGGCATCGACGAGGTCCCGCTCGGCCGGAGACAGTGTCGTGGGGTCGAGGTGCCGCCAGTTGCGCTCGTAGATGCCCAAGGCTTCGCGCGGCGTGAGTTCTTGCGGGCCGTGGACCTGCCACGCCAGTTCCTTGAGGCCAGGGTAGTCGGCGATGCGCACGCGCGCGGGAAGCCAGCCTCGGCGATGCGTTTCGGCGGGCGCAGCAGCTTCCTCCTGCGGCCGGATCGCCACAGCCAGACCCAGCGCCACCAGCACCCGCAGGTACGCGGCCATGGTGACCGCAGGTTCGCCCTTTTCGATCCGGTGCAGGGTGACGCGCGAGATGCCGGCAGCTTCGGCCGCGGCCACGGCGCTGATGCCCAGGTCCTTGCGGCGCCGGCGCACCGTGGCGCCGATGGCGGCCAGGGCCTCGGCGGATTGGGGAGTGAGCTCAGGGCCTGGATCGGGCATAAGTGTTTCTCATTCTTGACAAAATCAGTGACTTGTCAAGAATGAGAAACAAATCAGCGCAGTGCGTGGCGCGCTGCGCCTACGATGCTCGCCGCATCCACGCCGAAGAACCGGCGCAGCGCCGCACGCGTGTCGCTGCGGCCGAAGCCGTCGGTGCCCAGCGTGAGGTAGTGCCGGCCTTCGGGCAGGAAGGCGCGCACGCTCTCGGGCACGGCGCGCACATAGTCGGTCGCGGCAATCACCGGCCCCCTGCCGCCCGCTAGCTGCCGTGCGATGAAGGGTGTGCCCGGCGCCGCATCGCCGGCCAGCGCACGCGCCTCGCAAGCCCGGCCGTCGCGCGCGAGCTCGCTCCAGCTCGTGACGCTGAAGACCTCGGCCTCGATGCCTTCCGCGGCCAGCAGCTGCGCCGCCTTGATCACCTCGGTCAGGATCGCGCCGGAGCCGAGCAGCGTCACTTTGGCTGACGCGCGCTCCGGGCCCGCGAAGCGATAGCAGCCGCGCAGCACATCGGCCTCCGCGCCTGCCGGCAGGTCGGGCTGGGCGTAGTTCTCGTTCATCAGCGTGACGTAATAGAACACGTCCTTCTGCAGGGCCATCATCTCGCGGATGCCGGCATCGACGATCACCGCCATCTCGCCCGCGAACGCCGGGTCGTAGGCCTTGCAGTTCGGGACGGTGGCGGCGATCAGGTGGCTCGATCCGTCCTGGTGCTGCAGCCCCTCGCCGCCGAGCGTGGTGCGCCCCGAGGTCGCGCCGAGCAGGAAGCCGCGCGAGCGCTGGTCGGCCGCGGCCCAGATCTGGTCGCCCACGCGCTGGAAGCCGAACATCGAGTAGTAGATGTAGAAGGGCAGCATCGCCAGGCCATGCACGCTGTAGCTGGTGGCCGCCGCGGTCCAGCTCGCGATGGCGCCGGCTTCGCTGATGCCCTCCTCGAGGATCTGGCCGTCGGTCGCCTCGCGATAGGAGAGCACCGAGCCGATGTCTTCCGGCGCATAGCGCTGGCCCACGCTCGAATAGATGCCGACCTGCTTGAACAGGTTGGCCATGCCGAAGGTGCGCGCCTCGTCGGCCACGATGGGCACGATGCGCGGGCCCAGCGTCTGGTCCTTCATGAGGTTGCCCAGCATGCGCACGAAGGCCATGGTGGTGCTCATCTCCTTGCCGGCGGCGGCGATCGCGAACTGCGCGTAGGCCGCGATTTCCGGCTTGGCGACCGGCTCGCACGCGGTCTCGCGCTTGGGCATGCTGCCGCCGAGTGCGGCGCGCTTCTCGCGCAGATAGCGCATCTCGGGGCTGTCCTCGGCCGGCTTGTAGAAGGCGGCCTGCGCGGCCTGCTCGTCGGTGAGCGGCAGATCGAAGCGGTTGCGGAACTCGAGCAGGTCGTGCTCGTCCAGCTTCTTCTGCGAGTGCGTGGTCATCTTGCCCTGCCCCGCGCTTCCCATGCCGTAGCCCTTCTTGGTGTGGGCCAGGATCACCGTCGGCTGGCCGCGGTGCGCGGCGGCGGCTGCATAGGCGGCATGGATCTTCACCAGGTCGTGGCCGCCGCGCTTGAGACGATCGATCTGCTCGTCGGTCATGCCTTCCGCGAGGCGCGCGAGCTCCTCGTTCTGGCCGAAGAAGGTGTCGCGGTTGTAGCGCCCGTCCTTGGCCGCGAAGGTCTGCATCTGGCCGTCCACCGTGTTGGCGAAGGCGCGCGCCAGCGCGCCGCCGCTGTCGCGCGCGAACAGGCCGTCCCAGTCGCTGCCCCACACCAGCTTGATCACGTTCCAGCCGGCGCCGGCGAAGAGTTTTTCGAGCTCGTCGATGATGCGGCCGTTGCCGCGCACCGGGCCGTCGAGGCGCTGCAGGTTGCAGTTGACCACCCACACGAGGTTGTCGAGCTTCTCGCGCGCAGCGAGCGTGAGCGCGCTCATCGATTCGGGCTCGTCCATCTCGCCGTCGCCGAACACACCCCACACTTTCCGTCCCTCGCAATCGAGCAGGTTGCGGTGCGTGAGGTAGCGCATGAAGCGCGCGTGGTAGATCGAGCTGATCGGACCGATGCCCATCGAGCCGGTCGGGAACTGCCAGAAGTCCGGCATCAGGTACGGGTGCGGATAGCTGGAAAGGCCGCGTGCGCCGTGGGCGGGCGCCGTGAGTTCCTGGCGATAGTGCCGGAGATCCTCCTCGCTCAAGCGCCCTTCGAGAAAGGCACGCGCGTAGACGCCCGGCGCGCTGTGCGGCTGGAAGAACACGAGGTCGCCGCGCTGCTTCTCGTCGCGCGCATGGAAGAAATGATTGAAGCCGGTCTCGAACAGGTCGGCCGCACTCGCATAGCTCGCGATGTGGCCGCCGAGCTCGCCATAGGCCTGGTTGGCGCGCACCACCATCGCGAGCGCGTTCCATCGCATCAGCGAAGCCAGCCGCTCTTCGATCGCGAGGTCGCCCGGGAACGCGGGCTGCGCCTCGACCGCGATGGTGTTGACGTAGGGCGTCGACAGCTCGGGCTGCCAGCCGATGCGCTGCGTACGTGCGATGCGCGCGAGTTCGTCGAGCATCCAGCGCGCGCGTTCCGGCCCGTGCGCCTCGGCCAGCGAGGCGAAGGCCTCGCGCCATTCGGCGGTTTCGACCGGGTCGGGATCGTTCAAGGGCATGTCGATCAGTGCGCGCAGCTGACCGGAAGAAATCGGGGCGTTCATGAACCGCACTTTAGGCCGCCTCCGATGGAATGGGCTGCCGTTCCAGCGGCTCTTTCAAGGTTATCACGGCATAGAATGCCGCCATTCAGCCACTTTGAAGCATTTCATGCAACTGGACGCGATCGACCTGCGCATCCTGGACGAGCTGCAGCGCGACGGCGCACTCTCGAACGTGGAGCTCGCGCGACGCGTGCACCTCTCGCCCTCGCCTTGCCTCGCGCGCGTGAAGGCGCTCGAAACGGGCGGCGTGATCCAGCGCTACGTGGCGCTGGCCAACGCGGCCGTGCTGGGGCTCGGGCTCAACGTGTTCATTTCGATCAGCCTCAAGACGCAAAGCAAGAAGTCGCTGGCCGACTTCGAACAGCGCATCGCCGAGCACGACGAGGTGATGGAGTGCTACCTGATGACCGGCGACAGCGACTACCTGATCCGCGTGGCGCTGCCCGACATCGGGGCGCTCGAGAAATTCATCCTCGAGCAGCTGACGCCCATTGCGGGCATCGAGAAGATCCGCTCGAGCTTTGCGCTCAAGCAGGTGCGCTACAAAACGGCGCTGCCGCTGCCGGCAGCGCCGTCCTGAATCGCTCGGGCCTTACAAGCCGATCAGACCGCCGTCGTTCTTCGTGATCACGACCGTGGCCGAGCGCGGGCGCGCATTGCCGCCTTCCGGCCAGTGGCTGCCGAAGAGCGCCGGGTTGCCGATGTTCGCTGCCGCCGTGGTCTCGCCCGGGTGCTGGATGTTGACGAACAGCGAGCGGCCGTCGCCCGATTCGGCGATGCCGGTGATCTCGCAGTCCTTCGGGCCGACGAGGAAGCGGCGCAGGCCGTCGGTGCCCGGCGCCTTGCCGACGAAGGTGGCCTGCGTGCGCGTGGTCGCGCCGTCGACGTTGGTGATGGTCTTGGCAGCGCCGTCGCCCACCTTGCCGGGCACGGCGCCCAGCAGCATGCAGTTGGTGACGTCGGTGTAGGCGCCGTCGTCGGTCTCCAGCCACAGCAAGCCGCTGGTCACGCTGCTGAACCACAGGCCGTCGGGGCTCGAGAAGTCGTTGTCGGCGACCAGGCCCGAGAGGTTGACGTCCGCCGAAGCCGTGGCGCGCGCGCCGAACAGGTACACGTCCCACTTGAAGCTCAGGGCCGCCGGGTCGGCGCCGTCGTCCGCAAAGCGCACGATGTGGCCGTTGGGATTGCCGGTCTGCGCCGTTGCGGCCACGCCCTTGGGGTCGTTGTAGAAGCGCGGGTTGGCCGCATCGGTGGCCGTGATGGGACGCGAGGCGGCGTTGGTGTTGGTGAGGGTCACATAGACCTCGCCGGTCTTCGGATTGACGGCCGTCCACTCGGGGCGGTCCATCTTGGTGGCGCCGGCCGCATCGGCCGCGAGGCGCACGTTGATCACCACGTCGGCCGCGTCGGCGAAGGCGTAGGCGGGATTGCTCGCCGTGATGCCGTTGACGCCGAGCTTGAGCTCCAGCCACACGCCCGTGCCGTCGGCATTGAACTTGGCGACGTAGAGCTTGCCGTCGTCCATGTACTTGTCGCCGGCCGCCAGGCCGCCGTTGATGTCGGCCGCATCCCAGGCCTTGGTCGACACAAACTTGTAGATGTACTCGTTGCGCGAATCGTCGCCCATGTACCAGACCAGGGGCTTGCCGGCCACCACCGGGCCGAGGCAGGCGCCTTCGTGGCCCATGCGGCCGAGCGCGGTGCGCTTCTTCGGCGTGCTGCCGGGCGTGAAGGGATCGATCTCGACCACCCAGCCGTAGGTGTTGGCGCCGTTGCGGTAGTCGTCCGTGGCGGTGGCGCCGGTGACCTGGGCATTCCAGCGGCCGTAGATGTTGTCGGCCGTGTCGGGCGTGACGGTGGACCAGAGTTCGCGACCGGTGCCGGCGACGCCGTAGCGCGTGAAGGCGGCGATCTCCTTGGCGCTGCGGCTGGGGTTGTCGGTCGCGGTGATGCGGCGGAAGTAGCCGGCCCAGTTCTCTTCGCAGGTCAGGTAGGTGCCCCAGGGCGTGGTGCCGTTGGCGCAGTTGTTGAGCGTGCCGCGGGTCTTGCTGCCGTCGGCGCTGAACTTGGTCTTCAGGTAGTCGGCGTTCGCAGCCGGGCCCGAGAAAGTCATCTCGGTCAGCGTGTGGACGCGACGGTTGAAGCTCGAGTCCTGCTTGTAGCTCCAGCTGCTCGCGCCCTTGTTGACCTCGATCACGCTCACGCCGTGCAGGAAGAACTCGCGCTGCACTTCGTCGGCGACGCTGCGGACGGCGGCGTTGCCGGTGCCGACGATGGTCTGGCCGGTGGGATGCAGGAACAGCGGCGTGATGGCTTCGTGGTTCATCGCGAGCAGGCCGCGCGAGGCATTGGCCGGGTCCCACTTGTTCGAAGCATTGATGCCGAAGAAGGTCATGCCGTCATGGTGGTCGCCGGCGCGCTTGTCGTAGGTGGCCGGCGCATCGGTGCCGTCGTTCGCATAGGCAGGCACGCCGGCCGCGATCGGATCGCCGAGGCGGTACAGCACGGTGGCGGTATAGCCGGGCGGCACGCTGACCACGTCGTCCAGGCTCTTGGCGACGGCCGTGAAGCCCAGCTTGGGTGCGGCCGGCGCCGGTGCGGGCGCAGGGGCCGGAGCGGGTGCCGGCGCAGCCGGCAGCACCGGGAAACCGCCGCCGCTGCCGCCACCGCCGCAGGCTTGCAACAGCGCGGCGCCGGCGGTGCCGACGCCCAGGCCGAACAGATGGCGACGGCTCAGGCGCGACGCGATCAGGTCGTTGAAGGAGGGGTTGGGGCTTGAGTTGTGGCCGATGTCGTCGGGGTCGATCGCAGCGATTTCGTTATGGGTCTTGGCGGTCATTCGCAGAACTTTCAGTGGGGACTGGTTGTAGAAAAACTCAGCCCGGTACGCTAAAAGTTCAATGTGACGCCCGGAAGTCAGGCATGGGTCAGATCCGCGACGCGCGGCCTCCTCCGCCGCCGGCGGTCGTTCTCTCAGCGCGCGTGCTGCAGCAGGCGCGCCGCCGTCTCGTACATCGCGGCGTTGTTGAAGGCCGCGAGCCCGGCCGTCAGCAGCGCGATGCACGCGGCGACAGGGCCCGGCAGCGAACGCGCGGCAAACACCGCGAGCGCCATCAAGAGCGGCAGGAAGTGCGCGGCGTAGAGAAAAGTCTCCTCGCCGTAGATCAGATGCAGCGCAACCTGCGCCGCCAGCGTGAGCCCGAGGACCTTGCCGAAGGCATGCCACTGCGGCGAACGCACGAGCCCGTGCACGCCGGCCGCCAGCAGCAGGGTCCACAGGCCGAGCGCGAGCATGCCGGCCCAGCTGCCCGAACCGGGCGCGCTCAGCTGCACCGTGAGCCAGTTCAGCTTGGGCGCTTCGGAGGCCTTGGCCAGCAGCACTTCGGGCACGCTGATCGGATGCCAGAACATGCCGGCGAGCTTGTGCAGCACGGTGCCCGACTGCTCCAGGTTCACGTAGTCCGTCTCTTCCCGGCTGCCGAGAAAGAAGAACTTGGCGAAGCGGTAGAGGAAGCGCTGCGCCACCGAGACGACGGCGACGACCACGAAAGCGATCGCGCTGATGGCGAACGCACGCCGCCAGGGCCGCTGGACCACGGCCAGCGCCAGCCCCACGACCCAGTTGGTGACCGTGATGCTGAGGCTCGCGATGCTGGCGGCGATCAGCAGGCGGTCGCTCACCGGCCGATGCACCGCCAGCGCCGCGACCAGCAGCACCCACAGCAGGGTCAGCGATCCGACGCTGAAGGTCTCAGGCACCGAGAACCAGAACTGGAAGCCGGCGCTTGCGATGGCCAGCAGGGAAAAGCCGAGCGCAACGAAGCGGCCGGTGCCGAGCAACCGGCACAGCGCATAGAAAGAGATCACCCACAGCGCCGCCACCAGCGCCGCGAAACGCATCGCCACCTGCAGATCGCTGCCCGGCCACAGCACGCGCAGGCCGGCGACCAGCGGATGGATGAGGATCGAGGCGATCGGATGGACCTTGGTGCGGTAGTGGTTGCTCTGCGAATCCACCATGTTGGCCAGCGCGCGCGGCAGGTCGGCCTGGAACCAGGCGTCGAGGCCCTCGGGCTTGAAGAGCTGCGGCGGCAATTGGCGCGACAGCGCCGCCAGCAGCATCAGGGCCAGCGCCGCGAGCAAGGCGGCGAGCAGCGCATCCCAGGCTAGGCTGCGTGTCGTCGTGGATGGGGTCACATTCAGCCTGCCATCCATAGCGCGACGGCGCCGATCGCCACGGCCAGCCGGCTGACCCAATCGCGCGCGGCGAAGACCACCGGGTCGTCGTGCAGCACGCCGCGGATCGCCTTGAGCCAGATGCGCATGGTCCAGAACAGGAAGACCGGGATCAGCACCCAAAGATATTGGGGGTTCTCGTAGCGCGCCACCATCTGCTGGTCGTGCAGGTAGAGGCCCAGCAGCAGGGCCGCCATCTGCCCGGCTGCGACGCCGGTGCACAGCACGAAAGGCGCATCGGTGGCCACGTAGCCGCGGTTGCGCTTCATCTGGCGCACCTCGGCGGGCGGGCCGGTCAACTCGACATAGCGCTTGGCCAGCGCCAGGCTCAGGAAGATGAAAAGCGAGAACGAGAGGATCCAGAAGGACAGCGGCTGCCCGGTGGCCGCCGTGCCGGCCGCCACCCGGATCGTGTAAAGGGCGGCCAGCGAGAACACGTCGACCACCGCACGGCGCTTGAGATGCAGCGAGTAGGCGGTGGTCAGCGCCATGTAGAGCAGCAGCACGCCCACGAAGGCATCCGGCAGCAGCGCGAGCGACAGCGCGAGCGAGCTCGCACACAGAAGGCCTGTCATGACCAGGCCCGCCGGCACCGAGATCTCCCCGGCGGCGAAGGGCCGCGTACGCTTGCGGTGATGCCGCCGGTCCGTTTCGAGGTCGAGCAGATCGTTGAGCACGTAGATGCCCGAGGCCATGAGGCCGAAGGCCAGGAAGGCGAGCGCAGCGTTGACGACCAGCGACTGCGTGAGATCGTGCAGCACCGGCATCAGCGGCAGGAAGATCAGCAGGTTCTTGAGCCACTGATGCAAACGGGCGCCGTACAGATAGCGCTTGAAGGAGGTGCGCGGCGGCACGATCCGTGCCTCGATCGTGGTCGCGCCGGCCGCGCGCCGGGCCAGCGATTCGGAGCGGCTGACCACCACCGCGGCCTCGGCGCCGCGCCAGACCGCGAGGTCCACGCTGCGATCGCCTGCATAACTGAAGGCGCGGCCGCCGGCGTCGGCCTCGATCGCCGCCAGCTTGCCCGCGCCGCGCAGGTTGCGCTCGCCGTCGGAGGCGAGCACCGCATCGAAAAGGTCCAGGTGCCGCGCCACCGCGTGCGCGAGCTTGGCGTCGCTTGCCGTGGCCAGCACCGTGCGGCGGCCGGCGGCGCGCGCGCTGCGCACCAACTCGATCACCTCGGGCCGGTAGGGCAGGGTCGTGACATCGACGGTGGCGCGCTGCGCCACCTCGTCCTTGAACGCCGCCTTGCCGCGCAGCAGCCACAGCGGAAGGGAGAGCAGCGAGAGCGGCGAAGCGCGCACCAGCTGCAGCAGGGATTCGTGCAGCAGGTCGGTGGCGATCAGCGTGCCATCGAGATCGACGTAGAGCGGGCGCATGGTATTGAGGCCTGTCATCAGGACCCTAGCTCCGGCCCAGCACCACGACGCCCGCCATGATGATGGCGATGCCCAACACCCGGCCGGCGGTCAGCGGCTCGCCGAACAGCTGCCACGCGAGCAGGGCCGCGATCACGTAGCCCATCGACAGCATGGGATAGGCGACGGTCACGTCCACGCGCGTCAGTGCGAGGATCCACAGCCCTGCGCTGAGGAAATAGCAGACCAGGCCGAGCAGGATCCACGGCTGCGTGGCCGCGTTCCATGCGGCCGCCATCAGCGAGGCGCCGCTGCCCATGGCCACCGTGCCCAGCGTCTTGGCACCGGCCTTGAGCATCAGCTGCGCCGCCGAGTTGAGCAGCACGCCCGCGAAGATGATCGAAAAGGTCTGGAGATTCATGAAGATCCTTGCCCGTCGAAGGCAAGGATCATGCCCTGGCACCCGTTACTTCGGCCACAAGACCCACAAACGCAGAGGCTGATTCACGCGCGCGGCCAGGCGCCCCGCTTCGGCGCCGGTGCCGGCGAAGTAGTCGGCGCGCACTGCGCCGACGATCGCGCTGCCCGTGTCCTGCGCGACCACCAGCTTCGCGAGCGGCACCACCGGCCCGGGCGAGGCAAGCCAGACCGGCGTGCCGTAAGGGATGCTCTCGCGGTCGACCGCGATCGAGCGCCCGGCCGTGAGCGGCACACCCTGCGCACCGACCGGGCCGGAGGCCGCATCGGTCTCGGAAAGCGGCTCCTCGCGGAAGAACACGTAGCGCGGATTGCTCCACAGCAGTTGCGACAGGCGCTGCGGGTTCTGCGCCACCCACTGCTTGGTGTCGTCCGGCCACAGACTGACTTTCGTCGCGCCCTGGCTCAGGAGCCATTGCTGAACGCTCTTGTACGGCTGCTCGTTGGTGGCCGCGAAGGCCACGCGCACGGTGCGCTGGGAGCCGTCGGCCTCGGTGATGCGCAGCCGCCCCGAGCCCTGGATGTGCAGCATCAGCACGTCGATCGGATCGGCCAGCCAGGCGATCTCGCGGCCGCGCAGTGCGGCCTGGGCCTGCGGCAGGGTGTCGATCTCCTGCCGCGTGTACCAGGGACGGCGCGCCACCAGACCGGCGGGCGCCTGGTAGAGCGGCACGGTGTGGGTGGCGGTCGGCCGCCGCGAAGCGTCGAACACCGGCTCGTAATAGCTCGTGAGCTTGCCTTCGTTCTGGCCGCCCGCGAGCGATTCGACGCGGTAGGGCTGCAGCCTCTGCTGCATCCATTCGCGCTGTTCATCAGTCTCGGCGAGCGCCAGCTGGCGCACCTCGCGGCACAGCGGCGCGAAGGCCGCGTTGGGGCGCGCGCAATTCGCGATCAGTGCACCCCAGCCTTCATGCAGCGCGTCGTCGCCGAAGCCCGGCAGCTCGGACCAGGACACGGGCACCCAGCGGCTCTTGGGATGCGCGAGCGATCCGGTGAGCGGTCCCAGCTCGCGCTGCGCGCTGGTGCCCGGCACGGCCGCGGGCGTTGTCGCTGCTTCGGGCTGCAAGGTGCCGACCGAACAGCCGGCGAGCGTTGCTACGATCGCGAGCCCGACCAGCCACTGGAGTCCTTTTGTCATGGGTTTGATTTTGCTTGAAGCGCTGGGCGCCGGAATCGTGCTGGTGCTGATCGTCTGGTGGACCATGTTCTCAGGGCGCAAGCGCGGCGAAATGCACGATGCGGGTGATTCTGAAAAAGAGTCTTCGTCCGACGAGCCACCGCCGGGGGGCTCCACATAATTCCTCCTCGCTGAATCCAGCGTCTAAAAGGAATTCATATGAAAAAACTCGTACTCGCCACCACCGCAGCCGCCCTCGTGCTCTCGGGCTGCGCCGGCATGAGCGACACCCAGCGCAATACGGGCATCGGTGCCGGCATCGGCGCCCTTGGCGGCGCGGTCATCGGATCGGCAACCGGCGGCGACAGCCGCGCCATCGGCACGGGCGCTGCGGTCGGTGCGGCCGCAGGCGCGCTGGGCGGCTATCTCTGGTCGCAACGCATGGAAGCGCAGAAGCGCGAGATGCAGGCCGCCACGCAGGGCACCGGCATCGCCGTCACCCAGACCCCCAACAACGAGCTCAAGCTCGCGATCCCGAGCGACGTCTCTTTCGACACCGGCCGCTCTGCCATCAAGCCGAACTTCGCGCCGATCCTCAACCAGTTCGCCAACGGCCTGCGCAACAACCCGAACGCCGAGGTCCGCATCATCGGCCACACCGACAGCACCGGCACCGACGCGATCAACAACCCGCTGTCGGTCGACCGCGCCGCCAGCACGCGCGACTACCTGATCGCGCGCGGCGTGCCGCAGCAGGCCTTCCGCATCGAAGGCCGCGGCTCGCGCGAACCGGTCGCCGACAACAACAGCGATGCCGGCCGGGCGCAGAACCGGCGCGTTGAGATCTATGTGGGCGAACGCCCGCAAGGCTAAGGGCGCAGGAGGTTGGCCAGTTCCACGGCCGACTTGACTTCCATCTTCTCGAACACGCGCGCACGGTGGACCTCCACCGTGCGCACGCTGATGGAGAGCTGCTCGGCGATCAGCTTGTTGGGCAGGCCCTCGACCACGCGCCGCATCACCTCGCGCTCGCGCTCGGTCAGTTCCTCGACACGGCGCATCAGGAGGCGCCGCGCGCGCTGCGCCTCGATGGCGCGCAACGAGGCGCCGAGCGCATGCTCGATGCGGTCGACCAGCGCGTTGTCGGAAAAGGGCTTCTCGCAGAAATCGAAGGCGCCGCGCTTCACCGCGTCCACCGCCGTGGGCACGTCGGCATGGCCGGTCAGGAAGATGACTGGCATGACTTCCAGCAGGCCGCGCTCGGCCAGCCGGTCGAACAGCACCAGCCCGCTGGTGCCGGGCATCCGCACGTCGAGCAGCAGGCAGTGCGGCTGATCGGCCAGCGGCTCCTCCATCAAACGCAATTCGAAGGCTTCGGCACTCGCGAAATGTTCGCTCACCAGCCGGCGCGAACGCAGCAGCCAGGCCAGCGCCTCGCGCACGCTGGCGTCGTCGTCGACGATGAAGATGAGGGCATCGATCAAGGGTTGCATCAGGAAAGGTCCATCGACTGATTCAGGCCGCAGGCAAAGTGAATCGGAACACCGTGCCGCGGGGCCGTTGCGGCTCGAACACCAGCGCGCCGCCGTGCTGCTCGACCACCGTGCGGCAAAGGCTGAGGCCCAGGCCCATGCCGTCGGGCCGCGTGGTGAAGAAGGGCGTGAAGAGGTGCTGCGCCACCTCTTCGCTGATGCCGCAGCCGAGGTCGGCCACCGAGAATTCGATCCAGCGCCGCGTGTCGGCCTTGTCGCCGGCATCGCTGGCTTCGCCGACCGCGCGGGCGCGTGCCGCGCGCAGGCGCAGCACGCGGTCGCTGAGCTCCGGCAGGTCCATGGCCTGCATCGCGTTGCGCGCCAGGTTCAGGAGCACCTGCTCGACCAGCGTGCGATCGCACTGCACCCGCGGCAGGCGCTCCTCGAAGCTGACCTCGACGCGCACCGCGAGCTTGCGCGCCTGCAGCCGCACCAGCGGCAGCACCGCATCGAGCAAGGCCTGCGGCGCGACGGCCTCGCGCGTGCGGTCGCGCCGGCGCACGAAGTCGTGCACGCTGCGGATCACCTTGCCGGCGCGGTCGGCCTGCTCGGCGATGCGGCGCACCGCCATCGCGACTTCGCCATGGTCGCTGCCCTGCTGCGCCTGGCCCGCACCGTGCAGCAGGTTGAGCGAGCCGCTCGCATAGCTCGCGATCGCCGCCAGCGGCTGCGTGAGCTCATGGCTCAGCAGCGAGGCCATCTCACCGACGGTGGCCAGCCGCGCGCTGGCCTGCAGGCGCTCCTGGCTGGCGCGCGAGAGTTCCTCGATGCGCCGCTGCTCGCTGAGGTCGATGGAGGCGCTCATCCAGCCGGTCTGGGCGCCCTGCGCGTTGATCAGCGGCGCCTCGAAGATCAGCACCGGGAAGCGGGTGCCGTCCTTGCGCATGAAGACCGATTCGAAACCTTCGCGCGGCGGCGGCCCACCGGTCAGCCGCGCGGCCTGGCGCCGGCGGTACTCGTGCGCCAGCTCGGTCGGCCAGTACGGCGCCTCGCCGGCATGGTTCAGCAGCTCCTCGGCGCTGAAGCCCACCATTTCGCAGAAGGCGGGGTTCACGTAGGTGATCCGCCCCTGCAGGTCACGCGCGCGCAGGCCGGTGATGACCGAGTCTTCCATCGCCTTGCGGAAGGCCAGCGCGTCGGCGAGGTCGCGTTCGGCGCGCTGCCGCCGGCGCGTGTCGCGCGCCAGCAGGACCAGCACCGACACCAGCGCGATCGAGATCGCGGTGACCAGCGCGGTCAGCAGATTGGGAAAGAGATCGGGCGCGGCACGCCAGCCGTCGACGCGCAGCATCAGGGTGGTACCGGGCAGGTCCACGAGCTGCTGCGAAGTGAACACGCGCGTGCCCAGGCGGCGCGCCGCGCCGACGGCCACCAGGCGGGTGCCGTCGGCCTCGGTGAAGGCAACCTCCTGGCCGCGCGTCAGCGTCGGCGCGACCAGTTCGACCAGCGTGTCGCGCAGCGAATAGGTGGCCACCAGGTAGCCGCCGCCGTCGACCGGCAGACACAGCTCCATCACCTCGAGGCCGCCGCTCGGCACGAAGGGGACGTAGTGGCTCGGCGAGTAGGCCGGCGCGCCCAGCTTGCGTGCGGCGGCGCAGGCGAGCGCGACGTCGGACTGGTCCACGCTGCGGCTCGATTCCTCGAACACGCGCCGGCGGTAGGGCGTGTCGACGGCGGCCAGCGGGCGCAGCGCGGCGTCGCGCCACTCGAGCCTGAGCCACTCGCGGTGCTCGCGCAGCAGCGCCGCGGCTTCGATGGGCCAGTGCTCCCGGTCCATGCCGCTGGCCTGGGAGGCGCGCAGGCTTTGCGCGTTGCGCTGCAGGCCGCTGCGCAGGTCGGACACCGCATCGGCGGTGTCGCGATCCAGCGCGGTCTGGACCTGCTCGACTTCGTGGCGACCCGCCAGCCACACCACGGTGACCAGCAGCGCCAGCACCAGAACGGCCAGCAGCACCCAGAGGAACCAGCGCCGCCAGACGGAGCGCAGGAAGCGCAGCCACGCGAAGGCGTGGCGAAGGGTGCGGGCGGCGGGCAGCGTGGTCGACGACACCGTTCGGAAGCTCAGAGCACGCAATGCGAGAGCGCGGGCAGCTGCGCGCGTGCGCGTTCGATCTGCTGCGCGTCGACTTCGAAGAGCACCACGCCTTCGTCGACGGCGCGCTCGGCCACCACCGTGCCCCAGGGGTCCACCACCATCGACTGGCCCCAGGTCTGGCGCCCGTTCTCGTGCGTGCCGCCCTGTGCCGGCGCGACCACCCAGGCCAGGTTCTCGATCGCGCGGGCGCGCAGCAGCACCTCCCAGTGCGCGGCGCCGGTGGTGCGCGTGAAGGCGCTGGGCACCAGCAGCAGTTCGGCGCCCTGGCGCGCGAGCGCGCGGTAGAGCTCGGGAAAGCGCAGGTCGTAGCACACGCTCATGCCGATGCGCCAGCGGTGGCCGTCGCGCGAGGGCAGATCGAAGCAGACGGGTTGCGCGCCGGGCGCGATCACGCGGCGCTCGTCGTAGCGCTCGCGGCCGTTGTCGAAGAAGAACAGGTGGATCTTGTCGTAGCGGGCCACGCGCTCGCCGTCCGGCGCGTAGGCGAGCGAGCTGTTGAACACATGGGTCTCGTCGCCGCTCTCGAGCGGCAGCGTGCCGCCGACGATCCACAGGCCGAACGCGCGCGCCGCGTCCGCCAGGAAGCCCTGCACCGTGCCGGCGCCGGCGGTCTCGCGCAACGCCAGCTTGTCGGTGTCGCGCGCGCCCATCATGCAGAAGTACTCGGGCAATACGGCGAGCTCGGCGCCGGCGGCGGCGGCTTCGCCCAGCAGCGCGTGGGCGCGCGCCAGGTTGGCTTCGCGGGCGATGGCCGACACCATCTGGATGGCTGCGACTTTCATGTGCGGATCTCCGTTGTTCTTCCTCTTTCAGCGCGGCGCGGGCGCCACCGGCGCGCTCAAGGCTTCGGGCAGCGGCCGGCGCGGCACCTTGGCGATTTTCGGGTCGGCCCAGGTGCCGTCGATCTGGAACTCCTGCGTGGCGGCCGCGATCAGCGGCCGGCTCAGCACCATCTGCGCAAGGAAAGTGCCCAGGCCGATCGCGGGGTTGATGGCGGTGGCCACCAGCGCCGCGGTGCCGGCATTGATCTCGGGCACCACCACCACGCGCAGCTTCTGCGTTTCGCGCGCGATGTCGGCCGAGCCGTCCATCAGCACGGCGGCGTTGACCCCCTTCATCTGCAGATTGTTGGTGCTGGCCACGCCCTGGCTGATCTTGGCGTCGCCGCGCACGAAATCGAAAGCGAAGCCCTGGCTGAACACATCGCGGAAGTCGAGCGTAAGGCGCCGTGGCAGCGCCTGCAGGCTCATCACGCCGAGCAGCTTGGCGATGCCCGGATCGGCCTTGAGGAACTGACCCTGTTCGACATCGACCTGCAGCTGCCCGCCCAGGCTCGGGTAGTCGAGCGAGAAGGGCGAGCCGCTCCAGTGGACCTCGCCCTCGAGCCGGCCGCGGCCGCGCCGCACCACGTCTTTCATGCCGAAGCGCCCGAGCAGCTCGCCGGCGTCGGCGATCTCGAGCTTGAAGTCCATGGTGGTGCGGCGCTGCTCGCCGCGTCCGCGTGCGGCCGTGCTGCCCGGCACCGCGGCCCAGCTGCCCTGGGCCGTGAAGGTGGCTTCGGGCATGCTGAAAGCCAGCTTGTTGAGCCGCCATTCGCGGACCGCGCCGCCGCGGTTCACCGCGTCGATCTCGGCGCGGCCGAGGCGCCGGCCCAGGAGCTCGAAGTCGTCGACCACGATGTCGAGCGCCGGCAGCGTGCCGGGCTGCTCGTCGAGCAGCGACTCGACCGCGGTGGCCTCGCTGGGCGCGATCTTGAGACGAGCGAGCCGCGCATGCAGGCGCCCGGCCTGCGCGCTGCGGTACTCCGCATAGCCGCTCAACTCGGTGGCATCGATGTTGGCGCGCCACAGCGCGCCGTCGCGCGTGCCGCCCATCACCACGCTGTGCAGCGTGCGGCCGCCGACCGCGAGCTCCTTCGCGCGCACCGCGAGGATGGTGGGCAAGTAGGCGGACGCGTCGTCGGCAGCGGCGTCGCTGCCGGTCGCCTCTGCCGGCTTGCCGGTGGTTTCGCTGAAGAGCGCCTGCCAGGCCGGCACGTCGATGCGCGCGAGCTGGATGTTCGCAAGCACGCCGCGCTCCGGCGCCGCCGCGGATTCGCCCGCGGCCAGGCCGATGCCGATGCCGCCGCGCAGCACGCGCGGCTCGCTGCCGGAGATGTCGCGCACGTAGGAGGCCGATCCGACGCGGCCCAGTTCGATCGAGAGCCGGTCCTGCAGCAGCGCCGCAGCGCCGGGGCGTGCCTCGCGCAGAACGACCTTCTTCTCGATCGAAAGCGGCATCGCCTCGTCGGCCGGCTTGGCCAGCGGTGCGGGCAGCTGCAGCGCGAGGCCCTGAAGGCTGCTGACGAAGGAGAACTCGGAGGCGCCCTCGCGCACCGTGAACGAGGCCGTGTAGGGCGTGCTGCCGCTGGTGTTTTTCGCCAGGCGCGCGAGCCAGTCGACCTCGCGCGCCGCGCGCAGGCCGTCGGCGGTGGCCGTGCCCTGGGCGCGCAGGCTGAGCTCGTTGGCGGCGCCGGCATAGCGGCCGGCGCCCTCGATGCGCAGCGCCCCGCCCATCGCGCGGGCCTGCACGCCGGCCAGCGAGAAGCCGCTTTCGGTGAAGCTCAGCGTGCCGCGCGCCTGGGTGAGTGGCGGCATCTCGGGGGCGATCTGGAGCTCGTTGTCGGCCAGGGCGACGCTGGCCTGCACTTTCGCCTTGTCCATCGCGGCGAGCGGCAGTTCCAGGCGCAGGCGGTAGTCGGCGTTGCCGGTGGCGCGCGCGTGCGCCAGCGTCGGCCCGGCCTCGCCCGCGAGCGGTGATCCGGCGCGCAGCAGTTCGCCGAGCGGGCCCTTGGCCTGGGCGTCGACCTTGAGCAGCGGTGCGAGATGTGCCATGTCCGCGATCTGGGCCTCGGCCTTGGCGATCTCGATGCCGGGCGCGCCGACGACGCGCCCGCGCGCGTTGCGCACCAGCATGCCGGCGCGCTCGAAGACCAGTTCGCCCGAGAGGCCGTTGAGCGCGGGCCATACCTTCGCCTCGCCCGCCGCAGGCGGCACGTAGGCGTAAGTGACGTCGGCCACGCGCGCGGCGATGCGGAAGTCGCCGTGCCGCGGGTCGGTGAAGGGCATGTCCCACAGGTCGCCCTTGACCTTGAAATCGACCACGCTGGCGCTGCCCTTGGTGACCGCGTCGCGCACGTAGTCGCGCGTGTGCTTGGGGATGTGCAGCGGCAGGTAGCGGAACACGCGGGTGCCGTCGGCGCGGTTGAGCTTGCCCTGCAGATCGAGCACGCCCGGAAAGCGCGAGCGCCCGCGCGAGACGGCCGGGTCGCTGGTGCGCCAGCTGGCCTGCGCCTCGCCCTCGGCGTCGGCGTTGGCGAACTTCAGGTTGGCGAGCTGCAGCTGGGTCTTCTCGCCGTCGACCTTCCAGGTGAGCTGGGTGGACAGCTGATCGATCGAAATCATCGGATCCTCGAACACGCCCGGAAACTCGAGCGCGCCGTTCGCGATCGAGAACGCGGCGCTGCCGCCGGCCTGGCTGGCATCGAAGTCGATGGTCGCGCCGCGCAGGCCGGGCGCGCCGACCGGCGGCAGTGGCTGCGTCGGCGCGGCAGCGGCGGAACGCGGTGCCGCGGGAACAGCGGCCCTCGGCGTGCCGGGCTGCGAGGCGACGCCGAAGCCGCTGACCCGGCCGCGCGCCTGGTATTTGTCTGGCGCGCCGAGCGAGCCCTGCCAGTTCGCGTCGATGCGCTCGACCAGGCCGCGCGGCTCCAGGCCGCCGATGAGCTTGTGCGTCGCCTCGCCGAGCGGCAGGCGATCCGCGATCAGCGCCAGCGCCGCGAGATCGAGCCGGTCGGCACGCAAGGCGCCGCGTTCGGACGTGCGGCCCTTCGCCGGCGTGTGCTGGAACCACAGGTTGCCGCCCGGCCAGCGCATGCCATCGGCCGTATCGAACTGCAGATTCGTGGTGGAGAACTCCAGGGTCTCGTCGGTCATGCGGCCGGCCAGGCGCCCGGTGACGGCGCGCAGCACCAGCGGCTGGAGCCCCTTGCCGAGCGAGGTGTCGACGCGCGTCAGCGCCAGGTCGACGGCGCCGCCGATGACCTTGCCCTCGTTGACATCGGCCCAGACGCGCAGGGCGCCGTTGCCCTCGCGGATGCGGGCGTCGAGCGCCACGTACTGGCCGAGGCGCGTGGCGTCGATGTGCGGCAGCTCGGCATAGACCTGGCCGTGCCAGCTCTGCCACTTGCCGCTGCGCACGGACAGCAGCGGCTGGCGGAATTGGCCGCGCAGCGTGAAGCGCTCGCCCCAGCCGGCCGGCGGCGTGGCGTCGAGCCGCATCGCATGGCGGCGGCTGCTGTTGCGGGCCACGAACTGCACGTCGGTCAAAAGCAGCGGCGCGGCGCCGCGGCGCTCGTCGGTCCAGCGCACGGTGCCGCCCTTGATCACGAATTCCCTCTGAGCGAAGAACCAGTCGGCCCCGCGGCCTTCGCCGGTGGTGTCGGTCGACATGTCGAGGCCGGCCACGTGCAGCTTGCCGAGCACGTCCAGCCGCACCTCCAGCTGCGGCTGCTCGATATAGAGCTGCTCGAAGCTCAGGCGCCAGAGCGAGCGCGGCGAGACGCTGGCCACCACGCGCGCGAGGCGCAGCGCCTCGCGCTGGCGCTCGTCGAGCAGCACCACGTCGCGCAGCTCGAAGCTCGGGAACAGGCTGCCGGACTGGGCCGTGATCGAACCGATGCGCACCGGCACGCCCATGGCCTTGCTGGCCTGCGCTTCGAGCGCGCCACGGTAGTCGCCGATTCGCGGCACAATCCAGACGTGTAGGACTACGACTGACAGCGCAAGCAGCAGCCATGCACCTATCAGCAAACCCAACAACCAGTGCGCCGTCACAGCGGTGATCTTGAGAAGCAGACGTGAAGGGGAAGACGTCGTGTCGTTCATTGAGGATCGCGCTGTGTCAGGAATTATGACCGCCAGCTCCCACCCGGGTTCCACCGAAGCCGAAGTCATCGCGGCACCCTCCTTGTCCGACTACTCGCGCTTCGTGCAGCGCCTGCGCCGCCGCTACGCGTCCGAACTCGCGCTGCTGCCGCCTGGCGAGCCGCTGCGCGAGCACATGGCGCAGGCCTTCCGGGCGCTGCGCGAGCGCGGCGACAACGTGGCCGATGCGCTGCGCACCGTGCGGCAGCTGGTGATGGAGCGGCTCATCACGCTGGACTGCGACCATCATGCGCCGCTGGCCGTGGTCACCACCGCCGTGACCCAGCTGGCCGAGTTCGCGCTCGATGACGCCTGCCGCGAAGCCTGCGCCGAACTCGACGCCCAGCACGGCGCGCCCCTCGGCCCCGAGGGCCAGCGCGCCCAGCTCTGGGTGGTGGGCATGGGCAAGCTCGGCGCGCGCGAGCTCAACGTGTCGAGCGACATCGACCTGATCTATCTCTACGACCAGGACGGCGAGACCGCGGGCGATGCCGACGGGCGCTCGCGCCTCGCGAACCAGGAGTACTTCGCGCGCGCCGTGAAGCGCATCTATGCGCTGGTGGGCGACACCACCGCGCACGGCTTCGTGTTCCGCGTCGACCTGGCGCTGCGCCCCAACGGCAATTCGGGGCCCAGCGCGGTGTCGCTCGATGCGCTCGAAGAGTATTTCCAGGTGCAGGGCCGCGAGTGGGAGCGCTTCGCCTGGCTCAAGAGCCGTGTGGTGGCGCCGCAGTCTGTGGTCGACGACTGCTCGGCCCGGGCGCTGCGCGGCGTGGTGCTGCCCTTCGTGTTCCGGCGCTATCTGGACTACAACGTGTTCGACTCGCTGCGCACGCTGCACCGGCAGATCCGCGAGCAGGCCGCGCGCCGCAGCGCCGGACGGCCCGAGCGCGCCAACGACGTCAAGCTCTCGCGCGGCGGCATCCGCGAGATCGAGTTCACGGTGCAGCTGCTGCAGGTGGTGCGCGGCGGCAAGTTCCCCGAGCTGCGCACCCGGCCCACGCTCGATGCGCTGCAGCGCCTGGCGCGCGCCAACCTGATGCCGCAGGAAACGGCCGATGCGCTGGCCGCGGCCTACGAATTCCTGCGCCGGGTGGAGCATCGCATCCAGTACCTGGACGACCAGCAGACCCACGTGCTGCCGGTCCACGACGAAGACCTGCGCTGGATCGCGCACACGCTCGGCTATGCCGACTGCTGCCTCTTCCTGTCGCAGCTCGATGCGCACCGCGAATTCGTTGCGCAGGAATTCGACAAGCTGCTGGGCGGCAAGAAGCCTTGCTCGCGCTGCAACAGCGGCAGCGCCAACCCTGCACCGGTCGACCTGAGCGAGCTGATCGACGAGCTGCCGCCGGCCTTTGCCGAACGCATCCGGGACTGGTGCGAAAACCCGCGGGTGACCGCCTTGCGCGACGAAACCCGCGCGCGCCTGCGCCAGCTCGTCCAGCGCACCGGCCAGTGGCTGCGCGAACCCGACAGCGAAGCCCCGGGGCAGATCGGCCACCATGTCGAGGCCGCGCTGCGCTGGGCCGACTGGATCGAACCCTTGCTCCGGCGCGACAACTACATCGCGTTGCTGGTCGAGCGGCCGGCGGTGCAGGAGCGCCTGCTGCGCCTGCTGGGCTCGGCCAAGTGGCCGGCACGCTACCTGATGCAGCATCCCGGGGTGATCGACGAACTGGCCAGCAACGAGATGCTGGCCGGGCGCTTCTCGGCCACCGAGTTCGAGCGCGAGCTGGAAGCCCGCCATCTCTCGCTGCGCCAGACCGGCGAGGCCGACGAGGAGCGCCTGCTGAACCTGCTGCGCCATGCGCACCACGCTGAGGTGTTCCGCACGCTGGCGCGCGACGTCGACGGCCGCATCACGGTCGAGCAGGTGGCCGACGATCTCAGCGCCCTGGCCGATGCGGTGCTGCGCGTGACGGCGCGCTGGTGCTGGCCCCATGTGCGCAACCCGCACCGCGAGGCGCCGCAGTTCGCGATCATCGGCTACGGAAAACTCGGCGGCAAGGAGCTCGGCTACGGCAGCGACCTGGACATCGTGTTCGTCTACGACGACGACGACGAGCGCGCCGGCGAGGTCTACGCGGCCTATGTGCGCAAGCTGATCAACTGGCTCACGGTCAAGACCCGCGAGGGCGACCTGTTCGAGATCGACACCGCGCTGCGGCCCAACGGCAACTCGGGCCTGCTCACGACCAGCTTCGAGGCCTACGAGAAGTACCAGCTCGGCCGCGGCAGCAACACCGCGTGGACCTGGGAGCACCAGGCCATGACGCGCGCGCGCTTCGTGCTGGGGGATCCATCGCTGGGCAAACGCTTTGACCGCATCCGCGAGGCGGTGATCACCGCGCCGCGCGACCGCGACGCGCTCAAGGCGCAGATCGTCGCGATGCGCGACAAGGTGCGCGCCGCGCGTCCCGTCAAGGCCGACCGTTTCGACGTCAAGCACAGCGCGGGCGGCATGGTCGATGCCGAGTTCACGGTGCAGTTCCTCGTGCTGTCGGAAGCGAAGGCGCATCCCGAGCTGATTCCCAACGTGGGCAACATCGCGCTGCTGCTGCGCGCCGAGAAAGCCGGCCTGCTGCCCGAAGGGATCGGTGCGAACGCGGCCGCCGCCTACCGCGAGCTGCGGCGCGTACAGCACCGGGCGCGGCTCAACGAAGAGCCGACGCAGGTGCCGATGAGTTCGCTGGTGGCCGAGCGCGAGGCCATGCTGGCCTTGTGGAAGGTGGTGTTTGGCTAGGCCGGCCAGTGCACGCAGCCTCGCGCTGGTCGCCGGCGCGGTGCTGCTGCTGTTGGCCGGTTGCGCCAGTGGGCCGCGTGGCGGCCCCGGCATCGGACGCGACGGTCCCGATGCCAATCCGCCCGCGGGCCTCGGCCAGGTTCCCGATGCGGAGCCGCGCGTGGAAGCGATCCGCGGCAGCGGGGGCACCAGCAAGCCCTATGTGGTGCTGGGCCGGTCCTATGTGCCGATCACCGACGACCGGCCGTGGCGCGAAACCGGCCTCGCCTCCTGGTACGGCCGCAAATTCCACAATCAGTCCACCGCCAGCGGCGAGCCCTACGACATGTACGCGATGACGGCCGCGCACAAGACGCTGCCGCTGCCGAGCTACGTGCGCGTGCGCAACCCGGCCAACGGACGAGAAGCCGTCGTGCGGGTGAACGACCGAGGCCCTTTCCACGACGACCGGATCATCGACCTGAGCTACACCGCGGCCCTCAAGCTCGACCTGCTGCGCGGCGTCGCGCCGGTGGAGATCGAGCGCATCACGAACGAGGACATCCGCGCGGGTACATGGCGGCGTGGCGACACGGGCACTTCAGCGCTGGCGTCGGCCGCCCCCGTGGCGCCACGCCCGCTTGCGCCCGACAGCGTGGCCGTGCCTGCGGCCCTCACCAGCCCAGTGCTCGCCGCGCCGCGCGCGGAGGTGCGCGAGCTCGCCGCGCTGCCGCCACTCACGGCCGAAGCCGCGCCGTTGCCGGCAGCAGCGCCCGAGGCCACGCTTGCATCGGCCTCATCGCCGAGCTCGGGCTTCTGGGTGCAGCTGGGCGCCTTCAGCCAGCGCGACGGCGTCGATCGCTTCCAGCAGCAGGTGGCACGCAGCCTGCCCACGCTCGCGCCGGCGCTCAACGTGTTCGCGGAGCGCGGCACCTACCGGCTGCAGCTCGGGCCCTATGCCTCACGCGAGCTGGCGCGCGACACGGCCGAGCAGGTGCGCAACGGGCTGCAGCTCGCGCCGATGATCGTCGAGCGCCGCTGACCTTTCAGGGCGCGGGCGTCCTCAGCGCCATCAGTTCCTCGCGCGTGATGGCCCGCGACGAGAACTGCGCGGCAATGCGTTGCAGCTTCTCGGGATTGCGCTGCGTGCGGATGCGCAGGATGCGCTCGCCGTCCGTCTCGATGGTCTGCACCGACTCCAGCGCGCCGTTGAAGAAGCGCAGCAGGCCCGGTTCGCCATTGACTTCCACCACCTGCAGGCGCAGGCCGATGCCGAGCAGCCGCACGACCGCGTAGTAGTACTGCGCAATGCGCTGGGCGCCGCGCAGCATCTCGCGAAAGGCGGGCACCTTGCCGCCGCTGTCTCCGATCAGCTCGACGTCTTCGGCCAGCAGCGCCTTCAACCGCTGCATGTCGCCGCTGGCCGCCGCTTGCGCAAACCCCTCCAGCAGGCGCTGGTGAGCCTCGCGCTCCACCGCGAAGCGCGGACGCTGGTCCTTGATCTGGGTCTTGGCGCGATGCACCAGCTGGCGGCAGGCTGCCTCGCTCTTGCCGAGGGTGCGGGCCACGTCCTCGTAGTCGGCATCGAACACCTCGCGCAGCAGGTAGGCAGCGCGCGCCTCGGGCGCCAGCCGCTCGAGCACGGCCAGGAAAGCCATCGACACGTCGTCGGCGCGCTCCAGCATCTGCTCGGGCGAGGCCGGCGCATCGGTCACGAGCGGCTCGGGCAGCCAGGTGCCGACGTAATGGTCGCGCTGCTGCTTGGCGGCGCGCAGCCGGTCGATCGACAGGCGCGTGACCACCGTGACCAGCCAGGCCTCGGGGTTGTTCAGCGCATCGACGGTGGCATCGTTCCAGCGCAGCCAGGCGTCCTGCACCACGTCTTCGGCATCGGCGGAAGAGCCGAGCATGCGATAGGCGATGCCCAGCAGGCGCCGGCGATGACGGTCGAAAGTTTGGGTGGAAGCGTCCATATGCAAGCAAGACGGACGAACTGCCCGTCTTGTGACGGGCTCTGCACAAACGCTCAGGCGCCTTGGTACGCGGGCTGTGGCCCCAGCGAGGCCGCCAGTTCCTTGCGGTAGCGGTTGAGCTCCTGCACGGTCTTGAAGCTGCGGTTCATCAAGAGGCTCAGGTTGTGCAGGATGCGCTCGCCGACCTTGTTCTCCCAGACGGCGTCGAACTTGATCTGCTTGTCCAGCCAGTGCTCGAGCCAGTCCGGATCGGGCACGCGGCTCTGGATGGTGTCGCGCGGGAACAGCGCCTTGTTGACGTGCAGGTTGGTCGGATGCAGCGCCTGGGCGGTGCGCCTGGCGCTGGCCATCAGCACGCCGACCTTGGTGAAGGCCGCGCGCGCCTCGTCGCCGAACTTTTCCATCGCGCGCTTCATGTAGCGCAGGTAGGCGCCGCCATGGCGGGCCTCGTCCTGGCTCAGCGTGGTGTAGATGTGCTTGATGACCGGCTCGGTGTGCCACTCGGCCGCGCGGCGGTACCAGTGGTTCAGGCGGATCTCGCCGCAGAAGTGCAGCATCAGGGTTTCGAGCGGCGGCGCGGGGTCGAAGTCGAAGCGCACGTCGTGCAGCTCCTGCTCGGTGGGCGCATGCTGGGGGCTGAAGCGCTTCAGGTACTCCATCAGCACCAGAGAATGCTTCTGTTCCTCGAAGAACCAGATCGACATGAAAGCCGAGAAGTCGCTGTCATGCCGGTTGTCGCGCAGGAACATCTCGGTGGCCGGCAGCGCCGCCCATTCCGTGATCGCGTTCATCTTGATGGTCTGGGCCTGTTCTTCGGACAGGCGGCTTGCATCGAAAGACTGCCACGGAATATCCTTGTCCATGTCCCAGCGGACGGATTCGAGCTGTCTGAAGAGTTCCGGATAAAGCATCAATGTCTTTCTTAAGCCGGCGGATTTTAGTCGGCTGCTTTGGCGCGCTCGTGACAAGCGCGCGATGATGGCGGCTGCGTACCCCCGCCGCGACGCGGATGCCCCCCTTTTTCACACCGGAAACCCGCCATGCGAATCTCGATCCGACGCCCAGCGCTCTTTCTTTCGGCGCTCGCGGCTGCCGCCTTTCTTCTGCCGGCCAGCGCCAGCGCCCAGGCCACGGGCGCCCCGGCCAGCTGCCCACCCATCCTGCAGCACACCTTCCCGCGGCTGCAAGACGAAAAACCCCAGGCGCTGTGCCAGTATGCGGGCAAGGTGGTGCTGGTGGTCAATACGGCGAGCTTTTGCGGCTTCACCCCGCAGTACAAGGGCCTGGAGGCGCTGGACAGCAAGTACCGCTCGCGCGGACTGGTGGTGCTGGGCTTCCCCTCCAACGATTTCTCGCAGGAGTCGGGTACGAACAAGGAGATTGCCGAGTTCTGCGAAAGCACTTTCGGCGTGAAATTTCCGATGTTCGCCAAGTCCTCGGTCCGCGGCGCGGATGCCAATCCGCTGTTCAAGGAGCTGGCGCAAGTCTCGGGCACCACGCCGAAATGGAACTTCTACAAGTACCTGATCGGTCGCGACGGCAAGGTGGTCGAGTCCTATTCGAGCATGACCTCGCCGGACGATCGCGGCTTCGTGCGCGACCTGGAAAAGCAGCTCGGGCCCAACTGACGCGCCGCCTTCGGCATTCGTCACAAATGCTTACCACTGCCCCGGGAACCGGCTCCCGCGGGCTGGGCTCATACCGGTCTCGGGCACGTAAAGCCCGGCCATTTTCATGTTGCGAGGTCTTCTGGGCGCTTGCCGTTCGGTCGAAATCCCGAGGCGATTCTTCTCCTCCTCCCTCCCTCCCTCCTTCGTTTCGGGGCGCCTCGCAGCATTTTTATATTCCACCTCCGGGTCGAAGAAAAAAGGCGCCTTGCGGCGCCTTTTCTTTTGTCAGGGCTGGAGTCAAGGCTGGGTATCGGCGAAGCTGGGCCGAAGCATCAGCTTGTCGTACAAGCGGGCCAGATTGGCGTGCTCGCCGCGCCAGTCGATCTCGGGGAAGCGATAGCCGACCCAGCCGAGCGCGCAGCCGACCGCGATGTCCGACAGGCTCAGGTGGATGCCGCTGCAAAAGGGCTTGTCGGACAGGCCCTTGGCCATCGCGCGGATGCCGCCCTCGACCTTGGCGCGCTGGCGGTCGATCCAGGCCTGGCTGCGCTCACCGTCGGCCCGGCGCGCCCAGGTCGCCTCGAGGCGCCAGAGGATGCCGGCGTCCATCACGCCGTCGGCCAGCGCCTCCCAGGTCTTCACCTCGGCGCGCTCGCGGCTTTGCTGCGGAATCAGCTTGCCGACCGGCGAGAGGGTGTCGAGGTACTCAACGATCACGCGCGAGTCGAACATGGCCTCGCTGGCGTCCATGATCAGGCAGGGAACCTTGCCCAGCGGGTTGGAACTGGCGATGGTCGTGTCGTCAGACCAGACGTCTTCGATCACGAACTGGTAGTCGAGCCGCTTTTCGGCCATGACCACGCGCACCTTGCGCACATAGGGACTGGCAGCGGATCCGATCAGTTTCATGCAGGCTCTCTCCCTTCCGGGGTCGTCGTTGTAGCGATTTGATTCTAGGTGAACGCGCGCAGTGCAGAATCCGGCTACATACCAACGAGGGAGAAGGTAGGAAAGCATGGACATCGAAGCGCCTGTCGACGCCACCCCGGAACGCCATCCGATCGAGTTCACGGCCAGCGGCAGCGAGTACTTCCGCATCTGGATCGTGAACCTGCTGCTGATCATCGTCACCCTCGGCATCTACCTGCCCTGGGCCAAGGTCCGCAAGCTCAAGTACTTCTACAGCAACACCTGGGTCGGCGGCGACGCGCTGGACTTCCACGGCGAGCCGGTCAAGATGCTGCGCGGCACGCTGATCGCCGCCGGCTTCCTGATCGCCTATTCGGTGGGCAGCAACTTCTCCGGCTGGGCCGCGCTGGTGGCCGCCCTGGCCTTCGTCGTGCTGTGGCCGGCCCTGTTCCGTGCCGCGATGCGCTTCCGGCTCGCCAACACCAGCTGGCGCGGCCTGCGCTTCCACTTCGCCGGCGACACGGCCGGCGCCTATTCCTGCATGCTGCCGCCGCTCGCGCTGGCGCTGCTGCCGGTGGCGCTCGCCGGTGCGATGGCCGGCACCGGCGGCGAGGCGCCCCAGGCGCTGCCGGCGGTCGCGGCCGGCGTGATCGGCATCGGCATGACGGCCTTCATGGTGGGCCTGCCCTACTTCCTCTGGCGCGTGAAGCGCTACCAGCACGGCAACTACGCCATCGGCGGACTGCAGACGCGGCTCAAGGCCGACGTGGGCGTGCTCTACGGCATCTTCATCAAGCTGATCGGGCTGAGCTTCGCGGCCTTCGTGATCGCCATCGTCGTGTTCGGCGGCCTGACCTTCGCCGGCCGCAAGAGCGGCATGGGCGCGGCCTTCGTGGTGCTGGCCGTGGTGCTGGGCTTCGGCGGCATCCTGCTGTTCAACATCCTGCCCAAGTCCTATCTGCAGGTGCGGCTGCAGAACCTGCTGTGGTCGACCACCGGCAACGAGCTGATGCATTTCGACAGTCGCCTGCTGCTCAAGCGCTACCTGGGTCTGCAGTGCAAGAACTACCTGCTGATCTTCCTGACCCTCGGCCTCTACTGGCCTTTCGCCGTGGTGAACACGCGGCGCGCGCAGATCGAGGCGGTCGAGCTGCAGACCCGCATCGGGCTGGACCAGATCAGCCAGGTGGCCGGGCGCGAAGACCCGGGCGCGACGGGCGACATGGCGGCCGACCTGTTCGGCCTGGACATCGGGATGTGAGCACGGCGCTCGACGCCCGTTTCTTCGACGGCCGCAGCAGCCGGCCACACGCGGCGCGCCTGCACGTCCAGGGCGACCTGCTGACGATCGCCCCGGCGCCCGGCGAAGCCTTCGAGGCGCTCACGGTGCCGCTGGCCCAGGTACGCTGGCCCGAACGCACGCGGCACGGCGGGCGCATCGCGCAATTGCCGCAGGGCGCCAGCGTGCAGGCGCTCGACGTCGCAGCCTGGGACGAGTGGGCCGCCCAGCAGGGCCGCGCCGAAAGCTGGGTGGTGCGCGCCCAGCAGAACTGGCGCGGCGTCGCGATCGCCTTCGTGCTGTTGCTGGCCGCCACCGCGGCCATGTACCAGTGGGGCCTGCCCTGGGTGGCGCGCGGCGTCACCGCGGCGGTGCCGCTGAGTGTCGACACCCTGATCGGCGCCGAGGTGCTGGCCTCGATCGACGAGTCGCTGCTGCAGCCCAGCGCCCTGCCGCCTGCCGACCAGGAACGCATCCGCCGCGCCTTCGCGCGGATGGTGCAGACGGCCCACCCGGAGGGCGCCCCGGCCTGGAAGCTCGAGTTCCGGCGCGGCCGCGACAAGAAGCTGGGCCCCAATGCGCTGGCGCTGCCGGGCGGCACCATCATCCTCACCGACGAGCTGGTACAGCTGACGCCCGGCAACGACGAGGCCGTGCTCGGCGTGCTGGGTCACGAGTTCGGCCACGTGCGCCTGCGCCACGCGATGCGGCAGCTGGTGCAGGTCTCGGCGGTCGGCTTCGCGGTGTCGGTCGCCTTCGGCGACTACGGCACGCTGATCGGCAGCGCGCCGGTGCTCCTGGCCGCGCTGGGCTACTCGCGCGATGCCGAACGCGAAGCCGACGCGGAATCGGTGCGCCTGATGCGCGCCGTGGGCATTTCGCCGCGCACGATGGTCGGCTTCTTCGAGGCCGTCGAGCGCTGGCGCGGCGAGCAGAAGCGCGCCGGCCTCGACGACGACACCATCGGCCTGGCCTTCTCCTCGCATCCGGCCACGGCCGAGCGGATCGCCTTTTTCAAGGAGGCGGCGGAGAACTGAAATTGATAGCGGCGGGGCGCCACCTAAAATTGGCCCATGAGTTTCTCTACCGTCTCCGCCCTTTCCCCCCTTGACGGCCGCTACGCGGCCAAGCTCTCGGCGCTGCGCCCGCTGATGAGCGAACAGGGTTATATGCACCGGCGGGTGCAGGTCGAGGTGGCGTGGTTCATCGCCCTGTCCGACTGCGGCTTCCCCGAATTCAAGCCGCTCACAGGCGGCGCACGCAAGTACCTGCTGGGCCTGGTCACCAATTTCTCCGAGGCCGACGCGATCGCGATCAAGCAGATCGAGAAGACCACCAACCACGATGTGAAAGCGGTCGAGTACTGGATCAAGTCGAAATTCGAGGCGCGGCCCGAGCTGCTCGCGGCCTCCGAATTCGTGCATTTCGCCTGCACCAGCGAAGACATCAACAACACCAGCCATGCGCTGCAGATCCAGGCGGCCCGCGAGAAAGTGGTGCTGCCGGCGATCGACGGCCTGATCGCGACCCTGCGCGAGATGGCGACCAAGTTCGCCGCCGTGCCCATGCTCTCTCGCACGCATGGACAGACGGCGAGCCCCACCACCGTCGGCAAGGAGTTCGCGAACGTCGCGGTGCGCCTGGCCAAGGCGCGCGAACGGATCGCCGGCGTGCAGCTGCTGGCCAAGATGAATGGCGCCGTCGGCAACTACAACGCGCACATGGCGGCCTGGCCCGAGTTCGACTGGGAGGCCTTCAGCCGCAAGGTGGTCGAGACGCCGGCACCGCTGGGCCTGGGGCTCAGCTTCCAGCCCTACAGCATCCAGATCGAGCCGCACGACTACATGGCCGAGCTCTTCGATGCGGTGGCGCGCACCAACACCATCCTGGTCGACCTCTCGCGCGACATCTGGGGCTACGTGAGCCTGGGCTACTTCAAGCAGCGCCTCAAGCCAGGCGAGATCGGCTCCTCGACCATGCCGCACAAGGTCAACCCGATCGACTTCGAAAATGCCGAGGGCAACCTCGGCCTCGCGAACGCGGTGCTGCGCCACCTGAGCGAGAAGCTGCCGATCAGCCGCTGGCAGCGCGACCTCACCGACAGCACCGTGCTGCGCAACATCGGCGTGGCCTTCGGCTATGCCGTGCTGGCCTACGCGAGCCTCGCGACCGGCCTGGGCAAGCTCGAACTCAACGAGGAAGCGCTGGCCGAGGACCTCGACGCCTCGTGGGAAGTGCTGGCCGAGCCGATCCAGACCGTGATGCGGCGCTTCGGCGTGCAGGGCGCTTACGAGCAGCTGAAAGAAGTCACGCGCGGCAAGACGGTGACGGCCGAGGCGCTGCACGGCCTGATCCGCTCGCTAGAGATTCCGCAAGCCGAGAAAGAACGCTTGCTGGCGATGACGCCGGGCAGCTACATCGGCAAGGCCGCCGAGCTGGCCCGGCGGATCTGATGGCGCTGAAATCCACGATCTTCAAAGCGAACGTTGCGGTTGCGGACATCGACCACGGCTACTACGCCGACCACGCACTGACGCTCGCGCGCCATCCCAGCGAGACCGACGAGCGGATGATGATCCGGCTGGTGGCGCTGGCGCTCAACGCCCACAAGCTGCAGGACGTGTGCAACGGCGACGGCACGCTGGCCTTCGGCGCCGGCCTGTCGAACCCCGACGAGCCCGACGTCTGGCTGCGCGATTTCACCGGCGAGGTGAAGCTCTGGATCGAGGTCGGGCAGCCCGAGGACAAGCCGATCATCAAGGCCTGCGGCAAGGCCGACGAAGTCATCGTCTACTGCTTCAATCACGCGGCCGAGATCTGGTGGCGCGGCATCGAGAACAAGCTCACGCGGCCGCAGAACCTCAGCGTGTTCCGCGTGCCGACGGCCGCCTCGCAGTCGCTCGCCGCGCTCGCGCAGCGCTCCATGCAGCTGCAGGCCACGATCCAGGAAGGTGCGCTGATGCTGGGCGACGGCACGCACAACATCGACATCGAGCCCGTGCGGCTGAAGTAGGCGGGTCTCGATTCAGGCGGCCGGCATCATCGCGCCGCAGTGCCAGCATTGCTCGAACCCGCCTTCGATGAGTTCGCCGCAGCTGCATTGCCAGCGCCGCTGCGGCCGATGCTGCAACTCGTGGAGCAGGCGTTCGGCCAGCGCGAACTGGGATTCGTCTTCGATCCAGATCTCGGGCAGGCACTGATCGGGCGGCAACTGCCCGGCCGCGGCGCCGAGGTATTCGCGCTGCACCGAGGCCGCGACCCCGTCTTCGCGCAGCGCATGCACCCACAGCGTGGCGATCGCCAGGTTGGGGGCTTGCACGAGGCGGCGCATGGATCCTCTTTCAGCTCGGCGCGTCCGCCGGAACCGGGTCCTCGGGCCAGACATGCTCGGCCTCACGCGCCCGCTCGGCGTATTTGTTGAAGCGCCAGGCGCTGTCCTGCATCGTGATGCGGCGCCAGGTCGAGCGTTTCTCGCCCGGGGTCATGGCGGGCCAGTGCTGCACCTCGTCGAAGCTGCGTCCGCAGCCCTTGCACTCGTCGTCGCCCTGGCTGGTGGAGCAGATGGCGATGCAGGGCGTGTCGGGCGTGCTGAGGTACCACGCCAGCCAGGCATCCCAGGCCGGTGCGGGGAAGCCGACCTCGTCGACCTCGTCTTCGTGGTGAAACACCATCAGCGCATAGACCTCGGCCAGCGCGCGCAGCTCGGGCGCGAGGGTGATGCCATCGGGCGAGGGCTTCTGCTCGCGCCAGAAGTTGATGGCGGCCTCGATGTCGGTGATGTGTATGGCGGCCATGAGGTCGGAAAAAAGCGAGCGGGCATCATAGTCCCGCAAAGTCCCGAGGCGATCGAAGGTTATGCGGCGCTACAAAATCCATAGCATCGGATGGCCGAACAACGGCGCATGCAGACGTTTTCTCTTTGAAGCCCGGGGAAATTCCAGTTGCCACGCCGGGGGTCTCGATGCTTTAATTCAGGCCACGAAGGGGAGTAGCTCCCGTCCGCTTTTCCGAAGGCGGATATCGCCAGGTCGTCAATACGAAGCACACAACGCTTCCGGCCTGACGGGCAGCCATACGCGCTGCCGAGCAAGACCTTCGATTTGAACCCGTGCAGGTTTGATCGAAGCGATTGCAAGTTCCCGGGGCCACCCGGTCCTCATTCAGTCGCTTCATCCGAGCTGCTCGGGATAGAGCAAAACGAACAGAGGACTTTATGGAACAGTTACTGGCCCCCGAATTCTGGGTCGCCGTCGGTCAAATCATCATGATCGACATCCTGCTCGGCGGCGACAACGCCGTCGTGATCGCGCTGGCTTGCCGCAAGCTGCCGCCGGCGCTGCGCACCAAGGGCATTCTCTGGGGCACGGCCGGCGCCATCGTGCTGCGCGTGATCCTGATCTTCTTTGCGCTCACGCTGCTCGCGATCCCCTTCCTGAAGGTGGTCGGCGCCCTGCTGCTGGTGTGGATCGGCGTCAAGCTGCTCGCGCCCGACCACGATGACGCGCACGGCAACATCGCCGCCAGCGACAAGCTGTGGGCCGCCGTCAAGACCGTGATCGTGGCCGACCTGGTGATGAGCGTGGACAACGTGATTGCGATCGCCGGCGCCGCTCAGGGTGCGGGCCAGGGCCACCAGATGCCGCTCGTGATCTTCGGCCTCCTGGTCAGCATCCCGATCATCGTGTGGGGCAGCCAGCTTGTCATCAAGCTGATGGACCGCTTCCCGATCATCATCACGCTGGGCGGCATGCTCCTGGGCTGGATCGCGGGCACGATGGCCGTGACCGACCCGGCCGTCAGCAATCTTGCCGCCTGGACCTGGGTGCCGAAGCTCCCGCAGACCGACACGGTGCGCTACATTGCCGGTATCGGTGGCGCGCTGCTGGTGCTGGCCATCGGAAGGTGGGTTGCCATGCGCAAGCCGAAGCCCGAAAGCACCGCCACCGCCTGATCTCGCAAGAAAGAAGGAGCACCCATGGAAAAGATCATTCTGTATGTCGACGATGCGGCCTATGCGCGCGAGTTTCTCGCGAAGCTGTCGCCGGAAGCGGTCGGCACGGGTGCCCGGCATTGGGTGCTGGTGGCTTGCGCGCCGCGCATGACGCATCGCATCAGCAAATGGGTGAGTCACAGTGCGCGCGAGAACTGGCGCAGCAAATGGTTCGCCAAGGTGCAGGAGCAACTGCTGCCCGCGCTGCGGCTGGAAGGCGGCGAGGTCACCCCGGTCCTGGCCAAGGGCCCCCTCGCCGAGCTGACCCAGCGGCTGAAGCTGGAGCACGGCGCGGCCCAGGTCGTCGATGCGCGGCGGCCGAAGATCGGCGTCGACCTCGAGCCCGTGGCGCCGGATGTGCCCTCGCCCGGCCAGTCGGGCTGGGCCTTGCCCGGCGCGGTGCTGGGCATGGGCGCGTTGCTGGTGCTGGCCAACGAGCTGTCGGAATAGGGCTCGTCGTCCCGCGTCCGGCGCATGCGACTTCTCCTCAAATGGCTGCTGAGCGCGCTCGCGCTCCTCGCAGTCACGTACGTTTACAGCGGCGTGCAGGTGCCGAACTTCACCTCGGCACTGATCGCCGCCGCAGTGATCGGCCTGCTCAACATGTTCGTGCGGCCGGTGCTGGTGGTGCTCACGCTGCCGGTCACCATCGTGACGCTGGGGCTTTTTCTGTTCGTGATCAACGCGCTTCTGTTCTGGGCCGCCTCGGGGCTGCTCGGGGGCTTCCATGTCAACGGCTTCGTGGCCGCGCTGATCGGCTCCCTGATCTACTCGCTGCTCGGTATCGTCATCGAGGCGGCATTGGGCGGCCTGTTCTCCAAGCGAATCATTTGAGCGGCGGTTCGGCCGCCTGCTCCTTGACCAGCGCCTCGACCGCCCGGGCGCGCGTGTCGATGATCGACGCCTCGTAGTGATCGATGGGCACGCCGCCCTGTCCTTCCGCGCTCTTTCGCATCAGTTCCTGCGCAGCCTTGAGCCGGTCGCGCGCGCCCGCGTAGTCGAGCACGGCGACATTGGCCTCGGCATCGGCGCGCACCGCGCGCAGCGTGTCGTTCTGCGCCCCGTAGAGATTGGCCAGCGTGCGCCAGGCGGTCGCATCGCGCGGATGCCCGGCCACCCAGTCGCGCAGCGGCGCGACCATCGGCGCCGGATTGCGGGTGGCGACGGCCGCCTGCGCGGCGAGCAGCATCTCCGGCCGGTCCTTGGCCTTGGTGTCCAGCAGCGCGGCCGCCTTGGGGGCATCGTTCGCGGCGAGCTCGATTTCGGCCGACAGCAGGCGCGCCAGGCGCGACGCCGCCGCATCCTCCGACGTCCGCGCGACCAGCCGCTGCGCCAGCGCGCGTGCGGCCTTGAAATCGCGCAGCTCGTTGGCCGACAGCGCCGCCGCGTAGAGCGTGCCGGCCTGCTGGGCCGGCGAGCTGCGCGCGAATTCGCCGGCCCCGGCGGCGTTGACCCACAGCCGCAGCACGTCGACGCCGGGGCGCGAGAGCACCCGGGCGCGGGCGGCGATCATCGCGTGGTCCATGACCAGGGGCATCGTGTGCTCCGCGCCCGGCTTGAACTGGAAGCGGCCTTGCATGTCCGAGATCCGCTCGCTGTTGAGCGGGTGGCTGCGCAGGTAGGGATAGGAGCCGTTGTCGTTGAGGCGCGAGGCGTACTGCAGCTTTTCGAACATCGCGGCCGCGCCCTGCGGCGCGAAGCCGGCCTGCGTCATCACGCCGAAGCCGACGCGGTCGGCCTCGCGCTCCATGTCGCGCGAGAAGCCGAGCTGGCTCTGCACGAAGGCGGCCTGGCTGCCCATCATCACCGCCTGCCCGGCATCCGGATTGCGGCTCTTGCCGGCCGCGATCATGCCGAGGATCATGCCGGCGAGCAGCAGCGGCATCTGCCGGCTCTGCTTGGCCATGATGCGCGAGATGTGGCGCTGCGTGACGTGCGAGAGCTCGTGCCCGAGCACGGTGGCGAGCTCGTCGCGGCTGCCGGTGGCCGAGATCAGCCCCAGGTGCAGCCCGAGATAGCCGCCCGGCAGGGCAAAGGCATTGATGCTGCGGTCGCGTCCCAGCAGCACCGTCCAGGCGAAGCGCTCGTCGAGCTCAGGCGTGAGATCGCCGCGGGTGCGCGCCGCCGCCAGCAGGCGCTGCCAGATGTCCTGCACGTACTCGACCAGGACCGGGTCGTCGATGTAGTCGGGGTCGCGGTACAGCTCGCGCGCGATCTGGTCGCCGAGCCGGCGCTCGGCGCTGGCCGTCATCTCGCCGCCGTCGCCCATCCCCGGCAAGAGCTGGGCCTGCGCCAGGGGCGGCAGGGCGAGCTGGGACGCTATCAAAAGCGTAGCGCACAGGGTTCGCAGCCGAGGCCTCGGCAGTCGAATCGGGTGGAGAAAAAGAGTCAAGCGCGGCATTCCTCGTCAATGGCTCGGCCTCGTATGATGCGTCACTCTACGGAACGTTCATCCATGAGTCCACTCACCCATTTCGACGCCCAAGGCCAGGCCCACATGGTCGACGTGGCGGGCAAGCCCGCCACCCACCGCGTGGCCGTGGCGACCGGCCGCATCGAGATGCAGGCCTCGACCCTCGCGCTGATCGAATCGGGCACCGCGAAGAAGGGCGACGTGCTCGGCATCGCGCGCATCGCCGGCATCCAGGCCGCCAAGAAGACCAGCGACCTGATCCCGCTGTGCCATCCGCTGGCGCTGACTCGGGTGGCGGTGGCTTTCGCGATTGCCGAGGGCGGGGTGCCGCAGGTGGCCTGCACGGCCACGGTCGAGACCGTCGGGCCTACCGGGGTCGAGATGGAGGCGTTGACGGCGGTGCAGGTGGCGCTGCTCACGATTTATGACATGTGCAAGGCGGTGGATCGGGGGATGACGATCAACGGTGTGCATCTGCTGGAGAAGCATGGGGGGAAGTCGGGGAGCTATACGGCCGCCGAACCCTCGGCGGGCTGAAGCAGCCCTATTCGGACGGATCGTCCACCGGCTGGTTGTCCAGCCAGCGGGCGTACTCGCGTGGGAACGCCTTCTTGAAGCGCATCGCCTGGGTCAGCGCTTCGTCTTTCAGACCGAGCAGCATGGCGCTGTCGATCAGCTTGGTGATGACCCGCGGCTCGGGCGAGAAGTGAAGAAGATGCTGCGCCAGCGCGTGCACCTCGGCCGCATTGGCGGCGCTGACCGGCGTCAGCGTGAGCTCGGCAAACTTCACCTGGTTGGCGAACAGCCACGAGCCCTGGAGCTTGGCCACGGTGTCGTCGCGCCAGGCTGGCAGGCGATCTTCGCGCGCGAGGTAGATCTGGCTGACGCGGGTGTAGTCCCAGGCGGCGTAGCCGACCATCGCCATCAGGATCGCCGCAGCAGCCAGCGAAGGCGCTGCCTTCCGCTTCAACCGTGCTTCCTGCGATCCGGGCCACAGAAAGCCCAGGCAGAGCCCGAAGACGAGTTGGAAGGGCCCGTACCAGAGCGGGTACTCGAGCAGGCTGTGCAGCACGATCGCGCCGAGCACGCCCCACACCATGATCCGCGCCGGATCGATCTCGCGCCAGGGCCGCGCCGCCAGCACCAGCCAGCCGAAGCCGCCGCAGATCAGCAGCGCCGCCGGAATGCCGAGTTCGACTGCGAGGTGGAGTGGCAGGTTGTGGGCGTTGTCGAGGATCTCCGTGAAGCGCGGCCCGTCATAGAGCGTGCTGTAGTGCGCGACGCTCAGTTCTCCCCACCCCCAGCCGGTCCAGGGATGCTGACCGATCAGGTCGAGGACGTTGCGCCAAAGCACGAGGCGGCTGTGTGCGTCGGGGGCGCCTTCCCGCAGGCGGTGCATCATGCTTTCGACCTCGGGGCCGGCGACCAGGGGCAGCAGCCAGGCGGCGGCGAAGTAGGCAGGGATCAGGGCCAGCAGCAGCAAGGGGTGCGGCAGCTTGCAGTCCGCGGTTCCCGCGTTCGAGCGATGCCGTTCGCGCCAGGCAAGAAAAGCGGCGGTGCCGCTGATCAGCAGAAGCTGCAGCAGACCGGTGCGCGAGGTAGAGGCGGCGGCCGCGAGGATCAGCAGCAGCCCGGCCGGCAGCAGCGCAGCGCGTACGCGGCGGCCGCTTGCCGCATGCAGCCAAAGCCCTGCGATCAAGGCCATGCTGATCAACGTGGCGAACTGGTTGCGCTGGCGCAGGTTGCCGTAGGCCTGGCCGAGATCGGGTGAGGTCGTCCACGGAGCGAGCGGCTCGGCGAGGCCATAGTACTGAAGCAGGCCGAGGATGGCGCTGAGGAGGCCGGCGGCGAGTAGGCCCCAGGCCAGCGCCGACAGCCGTGACGCCGGCGCGCGGGCCAGCCCGGCACCCACGCAGGCCGCCAGGCCGACGACCGCTACGGCAATGACCGCGGAAATATCGAGTGTCGGGTTGTCCGATCGCCTCACGAGGATCAACACCCCAGCCAGCGCCAACCACAGCACCACGCCCCGCGCCGGCAGTGCTACTGGCCCAGCCACCACCAACAACAGCGCCGCACAGCTCCATGCCGCCAGTTGCTGCCAGACGTTGGCCGACGGACCGGCGGCAAAAGGGAAAAGAAAAGACAGCCCGATCAGCGCAGCAAGGGCAACGGCCGAGATGAGATCGGGTGCGGGCGCGTCTGCGCGAGCGGCAGCTGGCGTCATGCGCGGAATTGTGCCTGCAGGAAAAAGTACGCGAATCGCATGTTCAGAGTCGACGAACGGAATCGGGTTGCTGACAAACGGCAAGTCAAAAATCGTTGTATTGGTGACAATTTGTGACCATCGTAAACGTTGCGATCAAAGGTCATCACAGTGCAAAACGCTTCCCAGCCTCGTTGCCGTCAGTCGGGCTTCACACTCATCGAAGTCATGATCGTGGTCGCCATCGTCGCAATACTTGCCGCGATCGCCCTGCCCAGTTACCGGGACTATGTGCTGCGCGGCCGGCTTGTCGACGCGCACAACGGCTTGGCCGCCATGCGGGCGGACATGGAGCGTTTCTACCAAGACAACCGCACCTACGCCTCGGTTGGCACCACCTTCATTTCGCCCTGCAAGGTCGATGAAACCAAGCGCAAGGTCGGCACCTTCACGCTGTCTTGTGACGGCGATCCCACCACCACCGCGTTCAAGCTAAAGGCGGAGGGCAGCGCCACGACCAGTGGCTTCACCTTCACCGTCGACCAGCAGAACAACCGTACCTCGACAGTCACCGGTGTATCGGGCTGGAGCGGCTGCGCCAACGATTGGGTCGCCAAGAAGGGCGGTTGCTGATGCACGCTCTCCCGGTACGCAACCAACGAGCGACCGGCTTCACGCTGATCGAGCTGTTGGTCACTATCTCCATCATGGCGCTTCTGGCAACGCTGGCTATGCCCGCATTCTCGACCTGGATTGCCAACAGCAAGGTGCGCACCATCGCCAACGCCTTGCAGGATGGTCTGCGCACCGCACAGACCGAGGCCACGCGCCGCAGCCGCCAAGTGGTGTTTGCGCTGACGGACGACAGCAATCCCAGCGATGGCTACACCGCCAAGGAGAACGGCAAGTATTGGGCCATCAACACCATCACGCTGACGGACAGCGGCGAGACCGCAGCTTTCGTGGAGGCCGGCGTGCTCGCAGCCTCCGGCGCCAACGTCACCATCACCGGCCCGGTGGCGGTTTGCTTCAACTCCCTGGGCCGACTGGTGACCAATGCGTCCCCCGGCGTCACCAGCGCCAGTTGCACAGCCGGCGACTCCACCTACAAGGTAGAACTCGCCGGCGCCGACCGGCCGCTGTACGTGCAGATCAAGCTCGGCGGCCAGGTGCGCATGTGCGACCCGGCCAAGAATCTTTCCGCCACTCAGCCCGATGGCTGCACCGCCTCATGAAACCCGCTCCTCGCAACCCCGCCGCGCACAGCCAGGCCGGTATCGCCCTGATCGAGGTACTCGTGTCGATCCTGCTGTTCTCGCTCGGCATCCTGGGCCTGATCGGGCTGCAGGCGCGCGCCATCAACTTCTCGGTCGATGCCGAGGATCGCAACCGCGCTGCGCTGCTGGCCGACGAATTGGCCAGCACCATGTGGCTCAACAAGACAGTCGATCTGCCCAGCGCGGAAAAGGAAAAGTGGGAAGACAAGGTGGAAAGCGCTCTGCCCGGCGCCAGCGCGAGCGTGACCCCCAGCGGCGACACAGCCACCATCAGCATTAGCTGGCGCGCGCCGAACCGCGCCGCCTCGGCAGCTGACAGCAGGCTCACGACCCAGGTGGTGCTGCCATGAAATCCACGCGCCCCTCCTTCCGCCGCGATCCGTTGCAGCGGTCGCAACGCGGCCTGACCCTGGTGGAACTGCTGGTCGCCGTGATCATCGGCCTGGTGGTCACGCTGGCCGTGACCAGCACCATCACCATTGGCGAGGCGCACAAGCGCACCACCACCTCGAACAACGACATCGGCCAAGCGGGCGCCTATTCGGCCAGCGTGCTCGACCGCGCGCTGCGCAGCGCCGGTTCGGCTTTCACGCAGGCATGGAGCGCGGGCGGAGTGTTCGGCTGCAAGCTCAGTGCCGATCGCTCCAACGCGGCAATCCTGCCGCGCACGGATGCCGATGGCGCCTTCAAGGCCCCTTTCGCCGGGTTTCTGGGTGATCTCGCCGGGCAGAAGGACCTGCGCGTGGCACCGGTGCTGATTGGCAAGAGTCAATCCAAGTCGGGCTCGGACGTGTTGATGGTCATGGGCAGCAACGGTGCGGCCGGCGACGTGGCACGCCCGAGCGTCGGCAACGCCGGCGGCGACCAACTCACGTTGAACACCACCATCGGCCTGCTGAAGAACGATCTGGTGCTCGTCAGCCAGAGCGGCAAGACGGACTGCCGGCTGGAACAGGTTTCCTCGGCTTCGACTTTCGACGACAACTACACCGACAGAATCAGCCATGAGTTCGGCCGAGGCAGCCTGCCCTTGGCCGGCAACTATCACAACGCCTCGAACACTACGGCGCTCCTGAGCGTGGCAGACGGCTCGGGCTATCTCTCGGCACTGGGCAAGCCCGACAACATCCAGTTCCTGCTCTTCGGTGTGGGCGACAACCACACGCTCTTCAGCTATGACCTGCTGCGCTCCGGCGGCACCGACACGCCGCAGCCGATCGCCGAAGGCGTTTACGGCCTCTACGCGCGCTACGGACTGGACACCAATCTCGACGGCAAGCTCGACACCTGGGCCGCGCCCGACGCTACCGGCTGGGACATCGCCACCGTGATGAAGACGCCCGCCACCGCGCGCCAGATCGTGGCCGTGCGCGTGGCGCTGGTGATGCGCAGCACCCTCTATGAAAAGAGCAGCACCACCAACGTCAAGGTGGACGGGGAGGCGGACGCGAGCTATGTCGCCCCATCAAAGCTCACCCTGTTCACCAGCCTGGACGCGACCTTCCAACAGGACGTACCGGTCACCGACCGGCACTACCGCCACCGCGTCGTCGAATTCACCGTTCCGCTGCGCAACATGCTGTTGCTGCCAACCACATGACCACCAAGCAATCCCTTCCCAAGGCATCGCGCGAGCGCGGCGTGGTACTGCTGTTCTGCCTGATCGTGCTGGTGGTACTGCTGTCTGGCGGCGTCGCCGTGGTGCGATCGATGAACAGTTCCCTGTTCAGCTCCGGCAACCTCGCCTTCAAGCGCGACCTCGTCAATCGGGGCGAACTTGCGGCCTCGACGGTGCTGACGCAATTCAAGAGTGGTGCGCTGGCCACGGTCGCCGACACCTACAACAACATACCAGCCAGGAACTACAGCGCCGTGCAGTTGGTGGCCAATGACCGGGGCATTCCGCTGGTGCTGCTCAAAGCGGGCGCTACTCCTACCGGCAAGAACGTCGCCGGCGCCGATTTTTCGCCAACCAGTGCCGACATCGGGGACGTCGCCGCAGGCGTCACCATCCGCTACGTGATCGACCGCCTGTGCAGCGCCACCGGCGAACCCACCATCACCACCACCAACACGCCACCCGCTTCAGGCGGCGCCGACGTCCACTGCGTCTCCGTTCCATCCAGCACCGACCTGATCGGCGGCGATGCGCGACGCGCCGGCAAGGACCTGGGCAATGCGTTGGCGCTGGTCTATCGCCTGACGGTCCGCGTGAGCGGACCGCGCGACACGCAGGTGTTCCTGCAATCGTCCTTTACCAATCCTCTCGAATAGCCGGGGCAACGCGCCATGAATCACTCTTTGTCGTCGCACCCGGGCCTGCGCCGCGCCGCGCGCACCACCATCGTCTGCGCGGCCTTGCTCGGCATGCAGAATCCGATTCCTGCCGCCAGCCTGGCCGACCAACCCTGGGCCGCTACCGCCGACGTGCCCGGGAATCTGGCGCTGGCGCTCTCGGTCGAGTGGCCCACGGCCTCGCGCACGGCCCACACTGCCGCCTATTCGAGCGCCAGCGAGTTCAAGGGCTACTTCGATCCCAACAAGTGCTACACCTACGTTTATGACGCCACCAGCAACGGCGTGACCAAGGCTGACGGCAGCGCCACCGGCAACAAGAGCTACTTTCAGCCGGCCGGCGCGGCCACCAGCCATACGTGCACCGGCAGCAACGACAGCAAGTGGAGCGGCAACTTCCTGAACTGGGCCGCCACCGCCACCATCGACCCCTTTCGCTGGGCCATGACCGGCGGGCGCCGCGTGCTCGACACCACCGCCGAGACCATTCTTGAAAAAGGCTGGCATTCGGGCCAGGGCCTGTTTGACGACCGAGACCTGCCCGTGAGCGAGATCGCCGGTGCCACACCCTTCACCAGCGCCAACCAGTTGACCATCAAGATCAATGGCATGGGCTTCAAGATGCGCCTGACCGCCAACCCGCGCACACTCAAGGGCGAGTACTACAACAACACCGCGCTCAGCGGCAGCCCGGATCGCACCGTGGCGGCCGATTCGGCCGATCACAACTGGGGTTCGGCCAAGCCGTTTTCGAACATCAACGCCGACAATTTCTCGGCGCGTTACACCGGTACCTTCGTCGCGCAAGAGACCGGAACCTACACCTTCCGCACCATCTCCGACGATGGCGTGCGCCTGTACGTCAATGATGTGCTGCGCATTGACAACTGGACGAACCACTCACCCACCACCAACGACGCAACGGTCACGCTGACCAAAGGCAGCAGCTTCACCGTCAAGCTCGAATATTTCGACAGTGGAGCCGATGCCGTAATACAGCTGCAATGGGCAACGCCCTCGTCGCCGACGGTGTTCAGCGCCTTTGGCGGCACGGCCGGCAGCACAACGGCGACCGACTACAACAACGAAACCGGCAGCGGCGTCTACGACCTCACGATGCGCACGAGGGTGTGCGACACCTCAGCCGGCGCCGGCGGCGTCGAATCCAATTGCAAGGCCTACGGCAGCAACTACAAGCCCGAGGGTTTGGTACAGCAATACGCGCAAAAGATGCGCTTCAGCGCCTTTGGCTACCTCAACCAGTCCACCGCCGCAGATGGCACAGGCAATGGCAACGCGCGCGACGGCGGCGTGTTGCGTGCGCAGCAGAAGTTTGTTGGCCCGAGCGAGCCAGTACCGCTGAAATCGGCGAAGACCAATACGGTAGGGGAGTGGAATGCTACTGACGGGACGCTTGTGCAGAACCCCGATCAAATCACCTCGGCGTTGGGCGTGACCATCGCGGATAGCGGTGTTATCAACTACCTCAACAAGTTCGGTCAACTGACCCCGGGCGACTACAAATCGCGTGATCCGGTCAGCGAGATGTACTACGCCGTTCTGCGCTATTACCGCAATCTTGGCAATGTGCCCGAATGGACCAACACCGGCGGAGCGTCCACGGCCATGGTAAAGACCTGGGTGGATGGTTTCCCCGTCATCGCCACCGATTGGAAAGATCCAATCCAGTACACCTGCCAACGCAACTTTGTGCTGGGCATCGGCGACATTTACACCCATGCCGACAGAAACGTACCCGGCAATACGGCCGATCCTTCCGACCTGGTGAACACCACCCCGCCGGAAATGGTGCGCACGGACACCACGGTCGACGCCGTGAAGGCGACCGACAAGGTCGGGGCACTGCAAGGACTTGGCGCCATCGGCACCAACAACACCGGATGGGGCGCCCCCGGCCGGGGTAATTCCGCCTACATGGCCGGCTTGGCCTACGACGCCAACGCCAAGGACATCCGTTCCGACGTGGACGGCAAGCAGACCGTGCAGACCTATTGGGTTGACGTGCTGGAACAGTCGTTTCAAAAGAACAACCAGTTCTACCTGACTGCCAAGTTCGGCGGCCTCAACGTGCCCGGCGGCTTCGACCCTTACACATTCGACCAGGCCATCCCGGACCTCTGGTGGTCCACCAGCGGCGATACGCTGACAGATACCCGTCTCACCACAGACGCCACCCAGAAGAAGCCCGACAACTACTTCACAGCCGGCAACCCCGACGACATGATCTCGGGCCTCAAGAAGGCCTTTGCAGCCATCGCCAACGCGATCGAAACCTTTACCACCTCGTTCTCGCCATCGACATTCCAGTTCGCTTCCAGCGGGTCGGCTTCCTATGGCGCCCAGTTCAACGCCAAGTACTGGAGCGGCGTCCTGTCGGCCAGCGAACTGACCTTTGCCGCCGACGGCACCCCCACCGCCACCGCCAAGTGGAGCACCAGCACCACCCTCGAAACGCAGCTCGCCGGCACTGGCTGGAACACGGATCGGCGAGTCGCCACCTGGAGCGGCTCGGCAGGAATCCCGTTTCGAAAAGCCAACCTCAGCAGCACACAGCTGGCAGCCCTGGACACCAGTTATGTGAGTACCGACGACAGCGAGAATTACCTGAACTGGCTGCGCGGTGACCGCAGCAATGAACGCACCGAAATCACCACCACTAAGCCCTACCGGTTCCGCAAGACGCTGCTGGGCGATGTGGTCAATGCCAAGGTCACGCCGGTGGCAGTGCCGTCGCGAACCTTCTCGGAGACCGTCAACGTCGGCTACAGCAACTTCAAGACCACTTGGAAAGATCGCCTCACCATGGTCTACGTGGCGGCCAATGACGGCATGCTGCACGGCTTCAACGGCTCGCTCGACAGCAGCACCGATGCCAATGCCGGCAAGGAAGTGTTTGCGTACGTGCCGAGCGCGCTGTTCGCAAAGTCCAGCAGTTCGGATGCCGACGGCTTGCTGGCCCAGTTGGGCAACCCGCTGTACTCCCACAAGTACTATGTGGACGCCACGCCGATCGCCTATGACCTCGACTTCAACAATGCCGGCGGCGCCTTCAAGACCACCAAGGCATCGGATTCCGACTGGCGCACCCTGCTGATCGGCGGGCTCGGCAAGGGCGGCAAGGGCTACTACGCCATCGATGTCACCGACCCGGCGTCCATGACCGACGAAACCAAGGTGGCCTCCAAGGTAAAGTGGGAGTTCACCGATTCGACCATGGGCTACAGCTACGGCGCACCGCTGGTGGTCAAGACCAAGAAGTACGGCTGGGTAGCCATACTGACCTCGGGCTATAACAATAGCGACGGCTACGGCTACGTCTACTTCGTCAACCCCACGAATGGCGCTCTGCTCGAGAAGGTGCGTACCGGCAGCGCTTCGGACGGCTTGACTCAGGTCACCGGCTTCATGAAGGAGTTCAACGACGGTACCGTCGATGCCCTCTATGTGGGCGATCTCAACGGTCAGCTCTGGCGCTTTGATGTGACGGCGGCCAAGGACACCACTACCACTACCGCTTACCCCGCTCCCCTGCTGCTGGCAACGCTCAAAAGCGACGACGGCACCGCACAACCCATCACCACGCTGCCGCTGATCGAAATTCAGCCGCTCACGCGCAAGCGCTTCGTGCTGGTGGGTACCGGGCGTCTGCTCGACATCTCGGACGTGGAGTCGACCGCGCCGCAGAGCTTCTACGCCATCATGGACGGCGGCGTGAACACCTTCAACAGCGCAAGCGACCTGCCGGCCAGCGCATCGTTTCCGCTGACACGCTCCATGCTTACCAAAGTCAGCGACCTGACGGCGGGCATCACCCTCACCAATACCTCGATGGGCTGGTACACCGAGCTGGGCACCAGCACGACCTCCGCCTGGCGACTGGTGCCGAACAACCACCCCACTTACAGCCGCGGCATCGTGGCCTTCGCGGCCTTCATGACCGCCGGCAATCCGTGCAGCCCCTCGGGGATCAGCCGGATCTACGCCATCGATATTGGAAACGGCAAGTCGACTCTGCTAAACACCAGCGACGCCATTGTTTCCTACATCGAGACCGCCTCGGCGATTACCGACCTGGAGTTCGTCAAGGTGGGCAACAAGGTGCGGCTGGTAGCCGGCGACTCGACCGGCAAGGTGACAAACCAGCGCTTCATGCCGCCGCCGAGCCAATCGTTGCGGCTGCTCAACTGGCGTGAAGTGCCGACGGTGGATTGAAGTGGCGTGCTCGGCGCGTCACGCCTCGGGCGCATGATGACCTGTACGCTGCTTTCGAATCAGATGGAGTGCAGCTTCGGGGCGCCGCTTCGACCCAACGTTGGCTGATGCATACCGGAGCACTGGCGCCAAGCAGCGGTTGATCGGCGAGTTTGCATGCGGCGTGCACCCGGGATTGCGAGCACCGCTTGGAGGCACCCCGGGGCACGGCGAGCAAGGCATTAGTTAGCGCCGCAAATCGTTACTGCCTCAGCGCTCCGCACCCTTGCGCTGGGCCCGAGCTTCTCCTTGGGCCGTTCGGCTCAGAACGACTCGCGCTGTGCGCCAGACAATAACCAGATCAAGCCACAAGCTTCGCTTACGGACGTACTGGCAGCAATGCTCTAGCTTGGCCGGCAGGATCTCCCGAATGTAGAGTTCTTCCGGGTCTTCCGCGGCGGCGAGCACCGCACTCTCGTCTCGGTAGGCAATCGAGGCAAAATCAGTGATGCCGGGTCGCACGCTCAAGATGAGATCCCGCGCTTCGCGCGGATACAGCGCGATGTAGCGGGACACCTCGGGTCTCGGGCCCACGACGCTCATGTCGCCGATCAGCACATTAACGAATTGAGGAAGCTCGTCGAGTTTGTATCGACGCAGGAAAACTCCCGCTCGCGTGATGCGCGAATCGGCCCCGACCGTGATCTGAGGGCCTTGTTCGGCAGCACCGACCCGCATCGTTCTGAACTTGTAGATCGCAAAAGGCCGACCCCGTAAACCGACGCGCTCCTGGTGAAACAGAACCGGCCCTCGCGAATCGAGCTTGATCCACAGGGCAGTGGCCGCGAGTACGGGTGCGGATATCAGCAATGCGCACAGCGCAAAGACGATATCGAACACTCGCTTGAGCATCAGCCGAGTACCTCGCGCAAGGCAGCAATCACCCGGTCCTGATCGCCGTCGGACATCGCGGTGAACAAGGGAATGCTCACCATCGATTGATAGGCCGCATCGGAGTACGGGAACATCGCAGGGGTGAGCGCGTAACGATCGCGCCAGTAAGGCTGCCGGTGGAGCGGCACATAGTGCACGCTGGTGCCTATGCCGCAGTCGGACAGCGCCTGCACCAGTTCGTCTCGCGTCACCTTGGCAGTTGGGGCGAGGCGAATTACATAGAGATGCCAGGCGTGCACCTCACCCGCCGGAGGGCCTGCAGGACAGATCAGCGGCAAAGAGCTCAGCGCCTCGCGGTAGCGCGCTGCCAGGTATTGCCGGCGCTCGAGAAACCGCGGCAACTTGGTCAACTGCACCAGTCCGATCGCTGCGGCAATGTCCGTGAGGTTGTACTTGAAACCTGGGGCAATCACCTCGTAGTACCAGGCGGGCGTCTTCGACTGGAAACGATCGAAGGCATCGCGATTGATACCGTGCAGGCGCATGACTTTCATGCGCTCGGCAAGCGCACTGCCGCGGGTGACGACCATGCCGCCTTCGCCGGTGGTGATCGTCTTGTTGGCGTAGAAGCTGAAGACGGTGACGTCGGAGCCCAGAGTTCCGACCAGCTGGCCAGCGGAGGTGGTAGGCAACGCATGCGCCGCATCCTCCACCACCTTCAACTTGTGAGCTTGCGCCAACGCCAGCAGCGCAGGCATGTCCGCGGCAAGACCTGCGTAGTGCACCGGCATGATGGCCTTGGTGCGTGGCGTGATCGCCGCCTCGACAAGTCGCGGGTCGATGCACAGTGTGACGGGGTCGACATCCACCAGCACCACGTCGGCACCGAGGTAACGAACCACTTCCGCGGTGGCAGTGAAAGTGTGCGTGGTCGTGATCACCTCGTCCCCCGGGCCGATATCGAGTGCCTCGAGCGCAAGGTGAAGGCCAGCCGTGGCCGAGTTGACTGCCAGGCAATGCAGCGCCGGGTCACCGAGAAACGCACCAAATGCGTCTTCGAAACGCTTGGTCTTCGGTCCGGTCGTGACCCAGCCTGACTTCAGCGCGCTTGCGATTTCGGCGAGTTCCTCATCGCCGAGTTCGGGCAGTGCGAACGGCAGGAATGGGGCTTCTTCTGGCATGGCTTCAGGATTTGGCGATCCACGCGAGCACATGCGTGCGCAGCACGGGAACAGTATTGATCAAGGTGTAGAGAGAAGGATGCACAGCAGCTACGCGCCGCGCGATCGGCGGAGCCAGTGTGATGCGCTGGGCCTGCATTTTCCCCTGCGGGAAGAGCTCACGAACGCGTTTGAGTGGTACACCGCGCACGTCGGAATTGCCGGGGTTATTGACGGTGAAGTCGTACCACAGCACGCCGCCGCCGGGCTTCACCCATCGCCACATGGCGTCGGCCAAGCGTTGCTGGAACGCGTCGTCGAGCAGCGAGGAGAACACCGTGGACTGCAGCACGACATCCTGGCTCACTGATGGCACATCGACTTCGCAAGCGTCGCCGCAGGTGAGGCGAAGCCCCGGCGGCAGCACGTCTCTGGCTTGCGCGTGACGCTCTTCCAAGAGCTCTACCCCCTGAAGCTTGTGAGGGTCGAAACCGAAGCGTAGCAACTCGAGCAGATTGCCGCCTGAACCGGAGCCAACTTCCAGCAGCGCGATCGTGGAAAGATCTTGCCAACCCAAACGACGAAACAGCCGCAGCATCTTCCGCTGGCGCTCGTGAACCGACTGCCATACCGACGGGTTCAGCGGGTTGTAGCGCCAGTCGACACCGTGGACTGGTCGCCGGGCATAGCGCTGGCGAACCGCAGCAATTTCCGCCGAGTCCTCTGTCATGCCAACGCCTCCACGAAGCGCTTCGCCAAAGTTGGCCAAGTGTAATGACGCCGCACGTACTCTCGGCCCCTGCGCCCCATTGCATGCCTCGCCTCGACATCGATCTTCGCCAAGGCGCGCAACCCGTCGGCGATCGCAGTCGGCGACTCGGCTGACACCGACAGCCCGCAACCGGCCTCCTGGACCGGATCGTTGCCTGCCTCGATGGCGCTGAGCACCACACAGCCGCCCATCATGTAATCCATCAGCTTGTTGGGGGCAATGCCAAAGCGAAACAGCGGAACGCGCTGCAAGCCGATGTAGGCCACATCCGCAGCGGCCAACAGCGAAGAAATTTGACGCTTCGGAATGGGCGCGAACATGCGCACCTGGGTCAGCCCTTCGGATGCCAGCCGCCGCAACAGCCTTTCACGCTCGGCTCCGTCCCCCACGAGCACAAAGCTGAACCGCTCTTTGGTCAACAGCGCAGCAGCGTCGAGTAGCGAATCCAGCGCGTTTGCCAATCCATGCGCGCCGGCGTACACCACCACCAGCCGCCCCTCGCCGCGAACCTGCCGAATGTGCTGCGCAAGTTCCGGCGCAAGAGCTTCGCCGGCCTGATCCCACTCTTCGGTCTGCACACCGTTGGGCACGATGTGCAGCTTGGCCAGATCAAGCCCGTGCGCGGCCAGATGGTCGTGGACTTTGGGGAGCATGGACACCACCACATCAGCTCGCCTACAGGCGAAATCTTCGGCTGCCTGGCATATCGCAATGAACGGGTGCCGAGCCGACATGCCGTTGAGCTCCATCGGCGAGAGCGGCCACAGGTCGTGCACTTCGTGGACCAGCTTCGCCGAAGCCAGCCGTGCGATGCGATGTGCCGGCCAGATATCCATGGGGTAAGTGCTGGACGCCACCACTACATCAGGCTGAAAGTCGCGTGCGAGCTGCTTGGCATTCCACATGAGTTGAGAGCAAAAGGAGGCGATGTTCAGCGCCCGAGCGATCCCGTTTCCGCGGTACCGGGAAGTCCGGTACCAAAGATAGTCCACGCCGTCGATCGACTCCCGGTGCGTACGTTCACAGAGTTCCGGCTGGACGCTGCGCACGTGCGAGTGTGAAGCCGCCACGATGCACACGGCATGGCCGGACCGAACCCATTCGCGCGCCAGGTAGTAGGGCCGATACTCCATGCCATGCTGCAAGGAACCCGCGTAGTGGTTGATGAGCAGGATCTTCACCCCTGCGATCCTCGCAAGATGTCTGCAATGCGCCGAGCGGCATCGCCCTCCCCATAAGGGCGCACCGGCTCGCCCGAGGTGCCCAGGGCCGAGCGGAAAGCAGCCCGCAATGCCGCTGCCGAGGTAGGCGGCGCCAGGCGATTCCATCCAGCATCGACCAGTTCGACCCATTCGGTTTCGTCACGCAGCGTGACGCACGGCTTCTGGAAGAAGAAGGCCTCCTTCTGCACGCCGCCTGAATCGGTGATCACCATCTCCGCCGACTGCTCCATCTCGATCATGTCGAGATAACCCAGGGGTTCGACACAATGCAGTCCCGTCTTTGCGTTCACGTCCAGGCCGAGCTTCGCAAGCACGCCTCGCGTGCGCGGGTGCAGCGGCCACACCACATCGATCTCGCCGGACAGCACGCTCAACGCCTCGACGATCGCGCGCAGCCGCAGCGGCTCGTCGGTGTTCTCGGCACGGTGAATGGTTACCAGCACGAACGGACGCCTCGACAAAGCAGCAAGCGCCAAGGGACGCTCGCTGCGAGCGAGCGCCACCGCGGCGAAGTACAGCGCAGCGTCGTACATCACATCCCCAACAAGGTGGACCTGCGAGCCAGCGATTCCCTCACGCTGAAGATTGACCGCTGCAGTTTCCGTCGGGGCAAACAGCCAATGCGAGACATGGTCGGTCAGCACGCGGTTGATTTCCTCGGGCATGCGTCGATTGAACGAGCGCAAGCCAGCCTCGACGTGCGCCACCGGGATATGCAGTTTTGCCGCGGCGAGGGCTCCGGCCAAGGTCGAATTGGTGTCGCCATACAGCAGCACGGTATCAGGCCGCTCATACACCAGCACCTCTTCGATGCCTGCGAGCTGTGCCCCGGTCATCGCGCCGTGGAGACCGCCGCTTACGCCGAGATTCCAATCGGGGGCAGGAATTCCGAGCTCTCGGAAGAACACGCTCGACATGTTGTCGTCGAAGTGTTGGCCGGTGTGTAGCAAACGCTCTTGTACCCCAGCAGACTGCAGCAACCTTGCGCTCAAAGTCGCGGCCTTTATGAACTGCGGGCGCGCGCCAACGATGGTGATGATATTCATGACGAATCGCTTCTAGCTTCAATCAGCGACGCAATGCAGCCCAGCTTGCTGTGCTTGCGCATCTTCGCCCCGCTGCAGGAGAGGTCGCTAATGCAAAAAATCACCTGTCGGAGCGGAGGTGTTGGCACGCTGTGTGTTCCTTCACTGGTTCCTCTGCCGCAGCAGACTGCTCGCGAGCGCTTGATCGTGTCAACATCAAACCCCATCGTGCCAGATCGTCTCGACGAACCAGCCCCACGAACAGCGTTGTACCCAACAGCAATGCTACGAGCAGTGCTTTGAGTGCCAATACGGCGTCTGCGCCCCATGGCGATCTTTCCAACAGTAGGTCAAGCGCGATACACACTCCATAGGCAACAATGGCTGCTACCACCGCCCGCATGCGCAGCGGCAGGGAATAAAGCCGCTGACTGGCGCGAAGCCACAACATGAGAAACACGATCGCTGCCGCGCAGGTGGCCACTGCTGCACCCAATGCACCCCAGCGGGGGATCAGCAGCGCATTGAGGCCGATTGACACCGCCGCACTGATCGCCGTGAGCATCAGCTGCCAACCTGTACGCCGCTCTATCGCGATACCCGGCAGAAAGATGTACATCTGGGTCATCAACGCCGCCGGAGCCAACCACGGAAGCAGTACGGCAGAAGCGGCATAGTCGGGCGTCGTGATCCAGCTCAAGACTTCACGCGCGTAGACGCTGAAAGCCAAACAGGCCACGAGAGCTGCCGCGATGAAGGCCTCGAGAATGCGTGCAAGCTGTCGCGGCACACCCTGCTCGCGATGGTGGACATAGATGAGGGGCGTCAGCGCACCCTGGAACCCAACGATGAGCAAAGTAGTCAGGCCGGCGATTCGGGAAGCGACGCCGAACACAGCGACTTCGTCCAATGACGACAGGGCGTTGAGCATCAAGCGGTTCAAATAGAAGCTGCAGAAAATTGCCAAGCCAGCCGGCATGAGCGGCAGCGAAAACCTCAACATTCGGGCCAGTCTCTTGCCATCAAAGGTCAGCTCAAGACTGCGCCGTAGCAGCACCAGGCTGGTCAGGCTGGCCACCGCAGCTGCCGCAGCCTGCCCCCACAAAACACCTTGCAGACCGCCCCACTTTCCCAAAACCGCGCCCAGAATCAGCGTCAGCCCTGCATACAGCATGCTGACGACCGCATAGGCGCCTGGCCGCAGCTCCCAGCGAAACTGACTTTGCAGTTGCAGAAATACGGCGTTCAGGGCGATGAACAGCAGGCCAGCCCGCATCACCGGCTCGAGTTCAGTGCTGCCAAGCAGGCCCTTCGCGAGCGACGCGGCAGCGAAAAGTGCGACGATCAGAAACGCGGCGTGGACAAGCAATGTGAACAGCAAGGCAGTGCTCGCCAATCGCCGACGTGCCGTCGCTTCCGGTTCTTCGGCCCAGTCTCGGGCCATGCCTTGGCCAACTTCGAGCGCTACGACAAGATTGACGAGCAGCCCGAAAGTGAAGACCAGATCGAGAGCGCCGTACTCCGCCGGGGCCAACAACCGCGTGTACAACGGCACGAGCAGGAACGACAGCCCGCGCGACGCGATGGCGGCAAGTGCGTAGATTGCGCCATCGCGCATCAACTCGCGGATCAAATGGCCCCCCGGGTGGTGCCCTCTAAGCATGGCAAATTGACTCCGGCCCACGCCGCAAACGCAGACTCCAGCTTCGGCTTGTCGGTAAGTGCAAGCGCCGCAATCCCTCCATGCTGGACCAGTTCGCGAACGCGCTCCCGCGCCTTGTCCTCGGGCAAACCGCATCCGGCTAGATAGCGTATTGATGAAGGATCCAGCCACCAGGCTGGCGGCACATCTCCGAGCAGAATGCGCAGCAGTCGCTCCGCCACTCGCTCGCAGGCCCATTCGGTCTGAACAAAGTTCTTCGCCGCCTGGCCCAGCGCATGGCGTGCATCGGCATCCGCAACGAGTTCTTCCAATGCCACCTCGAAGAAATCAGGATCCACGAATCGCGTCGGCGGTTGCGGCAGGCCATTCAACGCCTGACGCAGCTCACGCGAGAAAAATCCCCCAACGAGTGCGGGCTTGCCAAGCTGGGCTGCTTCCGTGGCAAGGCCCGCCATCGGCGTGTCGGAGAAGAGCTGGTCAACGACCAGGTCACACTGCTGCAGCGCGTCGAGCACCGCGCTATTGTTTGCCCCGTTCAGTGTCAGCAGTTCGACAGCGAATCCTCGCGCCTTCAAACTTTGCACCGCGGCCTCGATGCGTCTTGTGCCTTTGACCGCAGGATGAGATGGGCTGTGCAACAGGTACACCGTCGTTCCGGTGCGCGGCGCGTCGGCCGGCGAACCGTGCGAATCACCGTTGGTGGTTGAGGCGCCATCTACCTGCGCTTCGAGACTACGCGGAAAACCAAGCGCAAACCAATTGACGACCGGTCGCTCGTGGAAATGAGCCGTGCCCGGAGCATTGACGCAGACAGTCGCACCAAGCTCCAGACGGCGCACCTTGCGCTTCTGGCGCCGCGTGGCACGCTTCATTGCCCGTGGCGTCGACGCTGGGTAGGTACCGTTGATATATGGAGGCCGAGCATCGGAACCGACGAAGATAACAACGACCGGTCTCTGCAGCAGCCGCAGCAACCACAGTTCGAACTTGGTGTTGGTCAATGTCTTGCCAGCCAGAAACACGAATGCCTGATAACGCCAAAGCGCCCAACACAGCACCGGCCAGCCCAGCGTCAGATGAACGAGCGCCAATGGCGCTTTTAGCCACAGGTGCCGCATTGGCAGGCGGCGGCATAGTGTGCCCGTCCACTTCCAACAGCGCACCAGCAGTGCATCCGGCTCCGTTGCGCCGTAGCCGAAAGGATGCGCCGCTTCCAGCACTATTTCCGCGGTCACCCCGATGCGCTCAAAACCCGCTCGTAACCCCTGCGCTATGCCAGCCACTTCTGTGGGGCCGATGAACACTTTCATCGAATGCTCATCGGGCTAGGCATCAGTGCCGGGCTCATCACGCTGCCGGCGCAGTTCTTCTTTCAAGCGCGCCACGAATGCTTCAGTGACGCTCCCAACACTCTTCGCGGGTGCGCCGGCAACGATATCGCCGGCAGGAACGTCGTCGCTGACGCACGACATCGGCAACACCACCGCACCATCGCCGATGCGCACACCGGGATTGATCACGCTGTGGCCCACGATGTAGCAACCTGCGCCGATGTGCGTTGGACGTCGAACGACATGCGCCCCGCCAGGTCGATTCTCGTGAAGCAAATTGGCCAGTACGCTTGTATGCGTCCAAACATAGACGCCAACACCGATGGTGCTGTGGTCGCCGATGCTGAGGCCGCCTGACGCATCGAGGTAAGCGTTCTCACCGATCCAAACGTGTTCACCGCACTTTAGTTTTTCTGCTTGGAGGATCTTCGTGTTCTCCCGGACGCGGCAGCTAGCAGGTAGCCCGAACAGACGCGCACGCTCGTCGTCGGTCAACAACTGCGCCATAAAGCGGCGCACGATATCCTCGCGCAGACCCCGATTACGATCCGTGTCGAGCATTGCAGCCGATACTTCGACAAGCAGACGATCTGCGTCTGGATAGATCTTCTTTAGAAAGTCCATCATCAAGCGGACCTCTGGCTAAGTTCAATGGCGCGACCGAGTGCGGCGACGACGCGACCAACTTCTTCTGAACCGTACTGTTCGCAGAACGGCAGGGCCAACCCCTGCCGATACAGACGTCGAGCATGGCGCATGTCGTCTTCCGACGCGGCAAGCCCGTGAAACGGCGGTAGCTCGGACAAACACTGAGCACCCAGATTTCCTTCAATGCCGTCAGCGGCCAGTGCCTTGATAACTGCCGCTCGATCCAGCCAATCAGCCAGCACGACCATATAAGTCTGCCAGCTGTGCCCCTCGCAAGAGGCCGGCCTGATGAGATACCCCGAAGCGGCGAACGATTGGAGGGCTTCGTGGTATGACGTGGCGAGCTCGCGTCGCGCTGCGATCCAGTCACCCAGGTGCGGCAACTGTGCCCTCCCGAGCGCTGATTGCAAGTTGGTGAGTCGATAGTTGTATCCGGCTTCGTGGAAAACCATGCCTGCACTGGTGCGCTCCATGCCGTGGCTCCGCAGCCGCCGGAGGCGGCGCACCAAGTCGCCGGAGTCGGATATCAACAGGCCGCCTTCACCCGTGGTCAGCGTCTTGCGCGGATGCAGCGAGAAGCAGCCAACAGCGCCAAACGTGCCCACCGGACGTCCCCCGCTCTGCGCTCCTATCGCGCAGGCAGCATCTTCGATGACCACCAAGCCTTCTTTCTCAGCCCACGCTGATAGCTCAACCATGTCCGCAGGGTGGCCAAACTCGTGAACCGGTATCACTGCGCGCAGGCGCGTTCCGTCGCGTCGTGAGCGCCAGCGCCCCAAAGCCGCACTGGCGCTTGCCGGGGTGATGCAATACGACGACGGGTCCACGTCAACGAGAACCGGCTGTGCGCCCACCAGTTTCACAACGTTGCCAGTTGCGGGGAAGGTGAAGTTGGGCACCAGTACTGAATCACCCGCCCCGATGCCAAGCGCCATCAGCGCCAGGTGCAATGCAGCGGTACCTGACGACACCAGAACGGCATGGCGAGCCCCCAGGTGCTGGGCGAGTTCAGCTTCGAATGCTTCGCCTTCAGCTCCATGAACCAGTTGCCCGCTACGCAACACCGCCACTGTGCGATCGATCGCCTCTTGTGGCAGATTGGGTATGGAGAGGCGCAATATTGACTGGGGCATGACCTCTTGCGCTCAGGTGTTGAAGATGGAAGCAAGCGGTGGAAGTTGCCCCTCGTTTGCCGCGATCCACTGCATGGTGCGTCGCAGGCCCTCGTCGAGGTCAACCGCCGCCTCAAAGTCGATCATTTCTTTCGCCTTGTCGACTCTCGGTATGCGAAGTTCGATATCGGCCGATAGCGCTGGCCTAAAGAGGATTCGGGAGCGCGCGCCTGCGATGCGACATACTGATTCGGCGAGGCCGTAGATGGTTGTCACGGCCCGCGCGTTGCCAATGTTGAAGGACTCGCCTACAGCTGCGGGATGCTCCAAGGCGCAGAGCACGCCGTTCACCATATCGTCGACAAAGCACCAGGCGCGAATCTGGCTGCCGTCGCCGAAGATGAGAAGGTCTTCGTTCTTCAGCGCCTTGCGTATAAAAATGGACAGCGCACCTTCACCGGTCTGGCCAGGTCCGTAGACATTGAATGGTCGGACAGTAACTGTTGGAAGGTTGTACTGCTTGTAGTAGGCGTGGGCGAGGTGTTCACCCGCCAGTTTTGAAACTGCGTAGGTCCAGCGCGCCTCACCCACAGCACCGGTCACGGTGTCCGAGAGCTCGCTGACCTTGAATGCCTGAGAGCCGAAAACTTCAGAAGTCGAGAATTCCAGGAAACGGTCGATGCCGCCGACCTGCTGCGCCGCTTCGAGGGCATTGGCTGTGCCGATCATGTTCACGCGCATCGTCGAAACAGGGTTCCGAACAGTCGACTCGATGCCGGCGATGGCTGCGGCGTGAACGACGATCTGCGCGCCCTGCATCGCGTCTTTCAGCCGCTCGAAATCGAGCACGTCACCCTCGATCTGCGAGACGTTCGGATGCTCGGCATATGGGGTGTCTTTCAGCGTGTTGCGCGTGTAGTTGTCGTACACGACGATGCGGTTCGATTCAGCAAGCCGGGCAATCAATGTGCTTGCGATGAACCCTGCGCCACCTGTTATAAAAATCGTCTTACCTTCAATCATCCTGGAGTGTCCTTAAGAAGGCATTACGTTGTTGACCTGTGGCGCGGCAAAGATCGGGCCAGCGCATCGATCACAGTATCCTGCTGCGTCGACGATAGGTCTGCGCTCATCGGCAGGCTCACGACGCGCGACGCAGCCAATACGCTTTCAGGGCATTCGTCGGAGTTTCCGTATCTCGCGTAAGCGGGCTGATGATGCAAGGGTACGGGATAGTGCACCGCGGTCGGAATTCCGAACTCCTTCATCATCGCTTGAAGTTGATCTCGCTGTTCGACGAACACCGTGTATTGGGCCCAGACACAGTCGCGATCAGCTCGCACCTCGAGCGTGTCGACGCCCAGACCGGCCAACAGCTCATGATAGCGAATAGCGATCTGTTGGCGACGCTGAAGCTCCCATGGAAAACGCTCCAGCTTCGCGAGCACGACAGCACATTGCAGAGTGTCCATACGCCCACCGACGCCGACGCGGGTGTGGGTGTAGCGCGCGCTCTGCCCGTGAATGCGTATCTCGCGGCTAGCCTGGGCCAGCGCATCGTCATCCGTAAAGAGCGCCCCCCCGTCCCCATAGCACCCGAGCGGCTTGCTTGGGAAGAAGCTGGTGCAACCGATAGTGCTCAAGTTGCAGCTCTTACGGCCCTTGTAGCTGGCGCCAAAGCTCTGCGCCGCGTCTTCGATCACGGCCAAGCCGTGCCGTGTCGCGATGGTGTTGATCGCGTCCATATCGGCAACCTGACCATACAGGCTCACCGGCATGATCGCGCGAGTGCGGGGCGTGATCTTTGCTTTGATCAGCGATGCGTCGATGTTGCAGGTGTCGGCTTCGATATCCACGAAAACAGGCACGCCGCCGAGCAACGAAATCATCTCTGCAGTGGCCGCAAAGGTGAACGGCGTGGTGATGACTTCATCGCCCGGCTTCAGATCGATCGCCATCAGCGCAATCAACAAAGCCTCGGTGCCACTGGCAACCGTGATGCAATGCTTCGCGCCGGTGTACGCCGCGAGCTTGTCTTCCAGTTCCTTGACCTCGGACCCCATGATGTACTGGCCGTGATCCAGCACCCGTTGCATGCGCTCGGAAATCTTGTCCTTCAGTGCCGCGTATTGCGACTTGAGGTCAACGAACTCCAGCTTGTCGCTCATGTCGACACCTCGGCCACCAGTGCACAGACGCCGTCGCGCAAGATGTATTGTTCGCCAGTGACTGGGCACGTCGCCTGCCCGCCGGCAAATTCCAACCGCTCGCCGTGCCGGCTCATCCAGCCCGCAAGCCTAGCAGGCACGCCGAGCATCAACGCAAAGTCCGGCACATCGCGATTCACGACGGCGCCAGCGCCCACAAAAGCATAGCGCCCCACCGTCACGCCGCAGACGATGGTGCTGTTGGCCCCTAATGTCGCGCCCTGACGTACGAGCGTGGGCCGGTACTCGTCTTTCCGACTCACGGTGGACCTGGGGTTGTAGACATTGGTGAAGACCATGCTGGGCCCGCAGAACACATCATCTTCGAGCATCACGGCGTCGTAGACGCTGACGTTGTTCTGGATCTTGACGTTGCTGCCGATGCGAACGTCGTTGCCGATATAAACGTTTTGGCCCAGCGAGCAGTTCTCGCCAATGGTCGCGCCCGCGCTCACATGTACCCAGTGCCAGACACGGGTTCCTTCTCCGATACGGGCACCCGGATCGATGATGGCTGTTTCGTGGACCACGGCGCTCACGAACTCAATCGTTTCAGAAAGGGGTGACTGTCAGAGTGCGCAGGGCTCGGTTGAGCCGTGCGAATGACATGTACGGTTTCAACGGCTTGGCGCGCATCTGCCAAACCGTAGCCCCGCCCGGCCAGAATTTCCTGGTAGCTCACGGTGTGAAGGTCCGTGAACCCTTCGGAAAACTCCAGTTCCTCTTCGTTTACGACGATCGATCGATAGGTCGTCTTCTTGCCCTTGACCTCATCCGGCAAATCGCCTGCATCGATGGAAAGAAACCAGCGCACGCGAGCCCGCTCGTACTCAAGGAAACCTGCAGCCTTGTCGTCGCTGGAGTGGTGCACCACATTGCTCCGCACCCGCCCAAAGATGAAATGCAGCATGTCGAAGAAATGCACACCGATGTTGGTAGCCACGCCGAAGGACTTGCGCGGATCGCCCTTCCAGCTCGCCGCATACCATCTGCCGCGCGACGTGATGTAGGTCAGGTCCACATCAAACTTGGTGTCGGCGGGCGCATTGGCGACCTTCTCGCGCAGCCGGAGAATAGCTTCGTGGTGACGCAACTGAAGAATGGTGAACACGCGTTTCCCGCTTTCACGCTCAACCCGCTCCAGCTCGTCAAGCAGATCAGGTGTTGGCACCAGCGGCTTTTCGCAAATCACATCACAACCGAGGCGCAGGCCCGCTGCGATGTGCGGATGGTGAAGATGATTGGGGGAGCAAATGGACACGTAGTCCAGGGCGGACGACGGTGATCGCTTGAGTTGGTGGCCGTGCTCGTAGAACGATTCGAATTCCGTGAAGAACTCGGCGCTCGGCGCAAGACTGTCGATGATGCCGACCGAATCGTTGATGTCATAGGCCACGGAGAGCCTGTTGCCGGTGTCCTTGATCGCGCGCATGTGTCGCGGTGCGATGTAGCCGGCTGCGCCGATCAGTGCAAAGTTCTTCATCTCTTCAAAGTCTGAATACGGTGAAGCCGGCGTTCGCTGCGTCATGTCGATCGTAGAGCGACTTCACGTCAGCGAGCACGGGTGCGGCGTGGCGGCAGTAGCCGCGCAGCACTTCGGGCGAGAGCGTTCGGTATTCGGTATGTCCCACCGCCACCACCAGAGTATCGACCGGGCTGCTTTCGTCGATGACCTCCAATTCCAGGCCGTATTCGTGCTGCACTTCTTCTGCGTTGGCCCAGGGGTCGCTTACCACGACTTGCGCGCCCCATGCCTGCAACTCGCGCACCAGGTCGACCACCTTGCTGTTGCGGATGTCAGGGCAGTTCTCCTTGAACGTGATGCCTAGTACACCAATTTTGCAACGTGGCACATCCATGCCGGCCTGCAGCATCAGTTTGATGGTGTTGCGCGCTGCATAGCGCGCCATGTTGTCGTTGATGCGCCTCCCCGCCAAAATGATCTGCGGGATGTAGCCGACCTGCTCCGCCTTGTGGGTGAGGTAGTACGGATCGACGCCGATGCAGTGCCCTCCGACAAGACCGGGCCGAAACGGAAGAAAGTTCCACTTGCTTCCCGCCGCCTCCAGCACGTCGAGCGTGTCGATCCCAAGCCTTTCGAACAGGACGGAAAGCTCATTCATTAGCGCGATGTTCAGGTCGCGCTGCGTGTTTTCAATGACCTTGGCGGCCTCGGCCACCTTGATGCTGCTCGCCTTGTACGTGCCTGCCGTGACGATCCTGTTATAGAGGCGGTCAACCGCTTCGGCCACCTCGGGCGTGCTCCCGCTGGTGATCTTCCTGATCTTCGCCAGCGTATTGACCTTGTCACCTGGGTTCACGCGCTCTGGGCTGTAGCCACAGAAGAAGTCCTCGTTGAACACCTTGTTCGAATACTTCTCCAGGGCGGGCACACAGACTTCTTCGGTCGCACCGGGATAAACCGTCGATTCGTAGATAACGACGGCGCCTTGGGGCATGACCCTTGCCACCGTTTCGCTGGCGCTCAGCAAATGGGTGAGATCGGGGCGATTCGCGCTGTCGACTGGGGTCGGCACGGTCACGATGAACACATTGCAGTCGCGCAGATCGGCCGCATCCGCGCTGTATGTCAACCGGTTCGCGTCTCGCAAATCTGCAGGGTCGGTCTCCAACGTTCTATCATGACCGGCCTTGAGCTCTTCGATTCGGCGCTGATTGGTGTCAAAGCCGACGACGGACATCAACTTGCCGAATCCCACTGCCAAGGGAAGGCCGACATACCCGAGTCCGACGATGGCAAGCTTGATCTCTGTGAAGTTCATGTCTTATTCAATCGATGGCGTTTTCGGCTTGTAGCCGGGTACCAGCAAACGCAAAAGATCCTTCATTGCCGCGACGTTGTCGTTGCGCGCGGCGCTCAGCAAAGTCTGCAAATGAACTTTGAGGTCAGGCCAAGCCATGAAGTCTTCTCTGGCGCGAATGATGCGGGGGTGACTGGTGGGCAGAGGATTCTCCCCGATGAGCAGTTCTTCGAACAGTTTTTCGCCGGGGCGCAGCCCGCTATAGGCTATGTCGATATCTCCGGTGGGGCGTGTCTCGCTACGAACTGTCAACCCGGCGAGGGCGATCATTCGTTTTGCGAGATCGAGGATCTTCACCGGCGCTCCCATATCCAAAACGAACAGGTCGCCGCTATCCGCCATGGCTCCGGCGTGCAATACCAGTTGGGCCGCTTCCGGAATGGTCATGAAGTAGCGCGTCACTTCGGGATGGGTCACCGTGAGTGGCCTCCTTTCTGCGATCTGCGAGCGGAAGAGCGGCACCACGCTGCCGCTTGATCCCAGCACGTTGCCGAATCGCACCATCGAAAAGCGAGTCGTGGGGAGCATGGCACCACCCTCACCCGTGCGGACCTCTTCGAACACCGCCCCGCCGCAGCTTGCCAGCGCCTGCAGCACGAGTTCTGCAACCCGCTTCGTCGCACCCATGATGTTGGTCGGGCGAACGGCCTTGTCGGTGGAAACCAAGACAAAATGATCCACGCCGGCGGCCAGCGCTGCGCGGGCTACGTTCAGCGTGCCGAAGACGTTGTTGAGTACGCCTTCGCCGGGGTTGGCTTCGACCATCGGCACATGCTTGTAGGCTGCGGCGTGGTAGATCGACGCGGGCTTGTACGTGACGCATATTTCGGAGATGCGCTCGAAGTTGCACACGCTGGCGAGCAGCGGGATGGTGCGCACCTGGAGCCCGCTGCGTCCTATCAGAAGTTCCAGTTCCTGATGAATTCGATACAGGGCGAATTCGCTGTGATCGATCAACAGGATCTGACTCGGACCCTGCTGCACGATCTGACGGCACAGCTCGCTGCCGATGCTGCCGCCGGCACCCGTGACCAGCACCACCTTGTGCGCGAGCTTGCGCGCCAGCAACTCAAGGTCTGGCGCAACCGGCGGCCGGCCCAGCAAGTCTTCGATATCCAGATCGCGAAAGTCCTGCACCGTGACGCGGCCACTGGCCAAGTCGGCCAGACCCGGAAGTGTACGGATGCGGACCGGCAGCGCGGACAGACGTTCGATGATCTGGTTGCGCCTTTCGCGGCTGGCGCTGGGCAACGCCAGCAAAATGTCGGTCACCGCGAACTTGCTCGCGAAAGCCGGCACGGCGGCCGGCGACATGACCGGCACGCGGTTGATGGTACGACCCGCCTTGCGCTCGTCATCGTCGACGAAGCCGAGCAGGGTGTACTGCTGAGCGCTGGCCAGGGCGGCCGCCGTCTGCGCACCGGCGCTTCCTGCGCCGTAGATCAACAAGCGGCTTGACGTACGAGCGGTGTTGGCCATCAGCCAGTGCCAGGCCAACGTCCGGCTCCCGGCGACCAGCAGCAGAAGAATGAGCGGCTGCAGAACGCTCAGGCTGCGGGGTATGCCCTCCCATAGATAGAGCGCAATCACGGCGGGAAGAAAGAGCAGGCCGTAAATCGTAACGGCTTTGCTCGTTGCAAGGATCGCGGCCAAACCGGTGTAGCGAAAAATCGCGCGGTACAGACCAAACTTCACAAAGACGGGAATCGACAGCAAGGGAGCGATCGCGTACACCGCCCATTCCATTCCCACGGGCCGGTGCCAAGTGTCCAGCCGGAGCGTAAACGCGAGCCAGGTCGCCATCAATGCCAAGCACAGGTCGAGCCCAACCACAACCATCCGCTTGCGGGAACGGGGCCAACCGAGGATGGTTTCTTGCACTTTGCCTTCAGGCTGCGTTTGACTTGGATCGACGTGGTTCGAAATGGCCGTGTAGCCGATCGCTAGGGACTGACGGCCTGCGTCGACTGGACTGCAGCGGGCCATTCGATGCCTGCCAATTGTGGATGCAACTTCTGTGCTTGTTCCCATCTTGAAGGGCCGGACGCACACTGCTCCCGCGGAACGATGTGGCACATCTTTATCAGCCAGTCGCGCGCCTCACGCGGCTGCTGGTTCAGCCCAAGCAGAATTGCTAGCGTCATGAAATTGCGGGAACTTGGCCATATGACAGTAACCTCTCGCGCCCACTGGAGCTCAGGCAAGGAAGCCCCTGCAACGGGCTCGAACTTCATAAAACGCTGTACCTCGCGCAAATCGGTTAGCAACAGTACCTCTGGCGCCTCCGCCGCACGGCTGTTCTGAATCTGTGCTCTCTCCAATTGCAAGGCTGCATACGCCGCCTCCACCCGGAAGTAATCACGCACGACTAGCCCCAGCACAATTGCCCCCAAACACCAGGTTCCGAACAGCACCCAACGCCCAGTCCACCGTGAGGGCTGCCCCAAGGGGCAAATCTTCAAGCCCGCATTCAAGGCACCCATCGCCAGTCCGGTTGGCAAGAGAAAGTAGGCGTAGTGCAGCGGTAATTCCAGCATCGCATGTATCCCGACCACCAACACCATCAGTAGATACAAAGCTTCCTCCGGTCGACGCACCCGACGCACGGCCGTTATCAACCAAGCCAGCACACAACCCGTCAACAGGACGCCAAGAGGAATTCCCGCCCACAGCACGAAGTCGAGAAATAGATTGTGCGACTGAAAAAACGGAATATGCAGAGCCGGATGGCGCTCGGCCACAGCCGCTTGGGCCGGCAGCACCTGATTCCAGCCGTAGCCCGCCCAGGGTCGCTGCCAAGCCGCACCCAACAACATTCGCCACAACTCGGGCCTCAATTCATGACCAAGACGCTCCACCATCGATCCGGGTACGTTGAGCATCAAGGCCCGCCGAAGCGGTTCCAGTAGCAGCAACACCGCACCATAGAACGCAGCCAAGCCGAGGGCATATCGGTGGACAGGCCGCGCGCCCCACAGCTTCCTCCACCACCAAGCGGCCAGCACCATGACCAGCAACCCCAGCATGCCGGCGCGCGATTGCGTCAACGCCAGACCAATCAGCAAAAACGCCGCGGCGAGCAAAGCTGCGGCGAGCCCCAACTGCCTGCGCCAAACACCCCAGCCGCAGGCCAGCAAGCCCCAGAGGAGCAAGGTGGCAAGTTGGTTGGGCTGCGACATATTGGCATAGGGGCGAGCGCCATCTGAACCGACCGTCCAGACATCCAGGGTGCCGCGGTCGGCCGATCCCAGCCATTGCTGGAGTTGCAGTGCCACCGAAATGATCGCGGCGATACCAATGGCCGAAAACAAGATATCGCCCATCCAGACGGGTCGCCAGCCTTGCCACCGCTGGCCTACCATCAGAGCCAGCAGGAATCCCGCTATATACGCGCTGGCGATCCAGGCCTGCCCAGCAAACGGCAAAAGCCCGAAAGCATATTGCGCAAAAGGCAGCGGAACCAGAAGCGCGACGATCAGTACCAAGCCGTCCCAAATGACGACCTGCCGCGCCCGCACCATGACCACCAGCCCGATCAGCGCCAGCACCGTCGCAATCCAAGCGTCGCAATGAAACGAAGTCCATGGCTTCGAGTGATTGGGCAACAACCAAGCCAACGAGAGCGAGGCGGAGGCCATGGCTGCCCAGACGGGCGCGAGTGAGGTTTGGGACAGTCGATTCATCAAGCTAGGCGATATTTGAACTTCGCCATAAAAAAAAGCCCCGATTGGGGCTTTTTTTGTCAAGTCAGCTTAGATGCGACATTCATTGGGGACGTATTTGTTCTTCGCAGCAGCCGACACTTTGCACACCCACTTGATGGGGCCTGACGGCAGGGTACCGTTGACCAAAGCTACGCCATTGGCGGTCGGGGTCAGCGTGATGCTCAAAGCTCCTGCATTAGCAGTGGTTGTGAGCGAAATAACGCCCGTACCGATAGCTGTGGACATGACTTCGAGATTTTTCAGCCCCGATCCAAGTGCGATGTCGTCGACGCCAGCATTGAGAGAAGCGCCATTGGCAGCATTTTCACCAATGGTCGATTTTGCGCCAGATGCGATAACCAGTGCTTCAGTCACACGCGCACGCACTGTGTAGTCCTGATACGCCGGCAGCGCCACAGCAGCCAAGATACCGATGATCGCCACAACGATCATCAATTCGATAAGGGTGAAACCCTTTTGCACGTTGCGTGCGATGGAACGACGGTTCATTTCAAGAAACTCCAGTTGGTTGAAGGACCCGAGGAAGGCCCCCGGTGCGTTCAACCTCCGCAGCATCTGTGCCATCCCGGCTGCTCGCCTCTGAAGCAAACCTTGGTGTGCATTTGTTCACGCCGGAGTTACAACAGGTGACACAACCTGTTGCATATGCCACACGCGGGATGACAAATTTTGTCAGTCAACCACCCACAGTGGTCAGACCTGCAGCACCCCCGCCGCCTCCAGCCACCGAATGTCCCACCCCTTCGTGCCATGCGTCTGCGAGCCGTCGGCCAGCATGTCGATCTGGCTCATGATTTCTTCGGTTTCAGCCGGCTTGGTGTGCGTGATGTAGATCGGATAACTCTTGCCGGGGGCGATATGGGCCAGTTCGTCGGCCAAAGTCGCGGGCGACAAATGCAAGCTGCGCTGCGCCAAAGCCTGCTCCCGATTGCTAAAAGCCGTTTCAATGACCAGCATACCCACATCAAGCTGGTTCACCCGCAGCCAGAAGGCCGGATTACGCTCGGTGTCCCCGCTGAAAACCCAGTTCGGCCCGCCCTCGGCGCAGCGCACCGCGTAGCCGCAGGCCGGTACGGTGTGCACGGCCGGCAGCACTTCGATGTTCTTGAGCGCCCGGGTTCCCAACTCGAACTGCTGACCAACCACGATGTCATGAAAGCTCACAAACGGCGCCTCGCGACTTGGAATGCTCGCGAAATCCGGCCAAATGACGTTGTTGAACACATGGGCGCGCAGCGCCTCGATAGTTGCGCGCAGCGCATGCACGCGCAGCGGCTTGTTGCGGCAGCTGGCCACGGCGTCGATCATCAGGGGCAGCGCGGCGATGTGGTCCAGGTGCGAATGGGTGAGCACCACATCGTCGATGGCGGCCATTTCGTCCAAGCTCAGGTCGCCGACGCCGGTGCCGGCGTCGACCAGCAGGTCGCTGTCGACCAGGAATGACGTCGTGCGGCAGTCCTTGGCGATGGCGCCCGAGCAACCCAACACGCGCACCTGCATATGCGAGGCCTTTTGTTTTCTATTTGGTTTCGAACCGGGTTGCACCATCCCAGTTCTGGTCTTTGGGCTGCAACGCTATCGAGGCTAAACGCTGCGCGTACAGCTGGTAAAGGAATTTTTTGGCATCTACAGCCGGCAGTGGGGTCAAGCCTCTGGCCCGTACCAAAGCCTCGGCGCGGCCGGCCGTCGCTCAGCCGGCGACGAACTGCATCCGCGTGCCGCCGAGTTCGAGGACGTCGCCGTCCTGCAGGGCGACGGCCTCGTTGCCGAGCGGTTCGCCGTTGAGCTCGGTGCCGCCGTCGATGGGCGCCACCACGTAGCCGTGCAGGCGCCGCGTGACGGCGGCGACGGCCACGCCGGGCTTGCCGATCGTGGTGACGACCTTCTGCAGGGAGAGTTCGCGCCCGGCGCCGCTGCCCGACAGGACGCGCATGACAGCCACGCCGGTGCCGCCGCCGAAGGGCTGATGCACCGTGGGTGCGGAACTGAGGGGAATCGGGCCCGACGGTGCCGGCGCGATGTGCGGCGCCGGCCCGGCCCCTTCGGGGGCGCCGCTGGCCACCAGGTAGCGGATCTTGTACTTGCCGACCTCGACGACGTCGTTGTGCTCGAGCGCCTGCTTCTTGACGGCACGCCCATTGATGTAGGTGCCGTTGGTGCTGTTGAGATCTTCCAGGTAGACGTCGCCGCCGATCATGTGCAGCACGGCGTGCTCACCGCTGATCGCCAGATTGTCGATCACGATGTCGTTGTACGGCCGCCGTCCCAGCGTGGTGCGGTCCTTGGCGAGCGTCACCTCCTTGATGACGACACCGTCGATCGAAACGATCATTTTCGGCATGGCCGACTCCTGGATCTCATTTTTTTGGGCTATCCGGATGCCTCGAGCGCTTCACCTGAGCCTGCCCGGGCGAGGACAACCGAAATGTTGTCCCTGCCCCCATTGTCATTCGCAGTTGAAACCAAAAGTGTTGCTTTCTCCGAAAGGCCGATATCTTGTAACAAAAGCGTGAAAAGCTGCGCGTCGGGGACCATCTCGCTCAGCCCATCGGAACATAGCAGGAAAAGGTCCCCGGGTTTCACGTTGTGCTCGTGCATTTCGAGTTCGACATGGCGTTCGATGCCGAGCGCCCGCGTCACCAGGTTGCGGTGCGGCGACTGGATGGCCTGCTCGGGCGTGATCGCTCCAGCGTCGAGCTGCTCCTGCAGCAGCGAATGGTCGCGCGTGAGCTGTTCGAGCTTTTCGTTGCGCAGCCGGTAGCAGCGCGAGTCGCCGATGTGGCCGACGATCGCGCGCTTGGACCCGAAGGCGGCCAGCACGAGCGTGGTGCCCATGCCCTGCAGCTGCATGTTCGCGACGCCGGCTTCGAGGATGGCCGCGTTGGCCTCGTCGGTACCGGCCTGCAGCGCGCGGCGCACGGCCCGCGGGTTGGCGGTCGGCCCGGCGTGGGCCAGCCAGCGGCCGAAACTGGCTTGCAGCAAGGCGATGGCCATGCCGCTGGCCACCTCGCCGCCGTTGTAGCCGCCCATGCCGTCGGCCAGGAGAACCAGGCCCAGCGAGGCGTCGAAGGCGATCGTGTCTTCGTTGTTGGCGCGCACCCGGCCAGGGTCGGTGAGCGCGGCGAAGTCCCAGGTCAGCGAGCCGGTGTCAGGAGAAGCGGATACGCCCAGGTTCGCCATGAATCAGTGTGGTTGAGAGGGGCCGCTCGCTCAGTGCGCGGCGGCGGCCGCGCGCCTTTGCTGCCAGCGGCCGACAGCGACGACGAAGAATGCGCCGGCCGCGGCGCCTACATAGTGCAACCAGGGGTTGGCCGCCAGGGCGCCGCGCAAGGCGACGTCGCTCACGATGGTCTCGCCGCCGACCCAGCCGATCAGCGCGGCGCCCAGCATGATGATGATCGGGAAACGTTCCATGAGCTTGATCATGAGGGTACTGCCGAAAATTACCAACGGGATGCTGATGGCCAAGCCCAGCACCAGCAGCACCATGCTGCCCTGCGCCGCGGCGGCGACCGCGATCACGTTGTCCAGGCTCATGACCAGGTCGGCCAGCAGGATGGTCCGCACCGCGGCGAGCATGCTGCCGTATTCCTTTTCCTCGCCGTTGTCGTTTTCCTCATCGCCGAGCAGCTGCACGCCGATCCACAGCAGCAGCGCGCCGCCGAGGATCTGCAGGTAGGGCAGCGCCAGCAGCTTGGCAGCAACCACGGTGAGCGCGATGCGCAGCACCACGGCCGCGCCCGAGCCGAACAGCACGGCCTTCTGCTGCTGCTGCGGCGGCAGCGAACGGGCAGCCATCGCGATCACCACCGCGTTGTCTCCCGAAAGAATGATGTTGATCCAGACAATTTTGACGAGCCCGATCCAGAAATCGGCAGTTTGCAAATAATCCATGTCTCATATCCACTGTTATGTATTGAAAAAGCGCCCGCAACGTGAATTGCGAGCGCTTTTGTTCTTGTGTGGTCGAGGAACGCGGAAGTTTTAGAGCAGCGCCTTGAGGCGCTTGGCCAGCTCCGAGAAGTTTCGTGTGACCGTGAAACCGCACTCTTCCATGATGGCGAGCTTGGCATCCGCCGTGTCGGCGCCGCCTGAAATCAAGGCGCCTGCGTGGCCCATGCGCTTGCCCGGAGGGGCCGTCACGCCGGCGATGAAGCCGACGATCGGCTTCTTCATGTGGTCCTTGCACCAGCGCGCCGCGTCGGCTTCGTCGGGGCCGCCGATCTCGCCGATCATGATGACGGCGTCGGTGTCGGGGTCGTCGTTGAAGGCCTTCATCACGTCGATGTGCTTCAGCCCGTTGATCGGGTCGCCGCCGATGCCGACAGCGCTCGACTGGCCGAGGCCGATCTCGGTGAGCTGCGCCACGGCTTCATAGGTCAGCGTGCCGGAGCGGCTGACCACGCCGATGCGGCCCTTCTTGTGGATGTGGCCGGGCATGATGCCGATCTTGATCTCGTCGGGCGTGATCAGGCCAGGGCAGTTCGGGCCCAGCAGCAGCGTCTCTTTGCCGCCCGCGGCGACCTTGGCCTTCATCTTGTTGCGCACTTCGAGCATGTCGCGCACAGGGATGCCTTCGGTGATGCAGATCGCCATGTCGAGGTCGGCCTCGACGGCTTCCCAAATCGCGGCGGCAGCGCCGGCCGGCGGCACGTAGATCACCGACACGGTGGCGCCGGTTTGCGTCGCAGCTTCCTTCACCGAGCCGAAGATCGGGATGTTGAAGATCGACTCGCCGGCCTTCTTCGGGTTCACGCCGGCCACGAAGCAGTTCTTGCCGTTCGCGTATTCCTGGCACTTCTCGGTGTGGAACTGACCGGTCTTGCCGGTGATGCCCTGGGTGATGACTTTGGTGTCTTTGTTGATGTAGATCGACATGGCGTTTCCTTAGGCTTTCTTCACTGCTGCCACGACCTTCTGGGCCGCTTCCGCCATGGTGTCTGCGCTGATGATGGGCAGGCCCGAATCGGCCAGCAGCTTCTTGCCCTCGACCTCGTTGGTGCCCTTCATGCGCACCACCAGCGGCACTTGCAGATTCACGGCCTTGCAGGCTGCGATCACGCCGGTGGCGATGGTGTCGCACTTCATGATGCCGCCGAAGATGTTGACGAGGATGGCCTCGACGTTCTTGTTCTTCAGCATGATCTTGAAGGCTTCGGTCACCTTCTCGGGGGTGGCGCCGCCGCCCACGTCGAGGAAGTTGGCCGGCTCGCCGCCGAACAGCTTGATGGTGTCCATGGTCGCCATCGCGAGGCCGGCGCCGTTCACCAGGCAGCCGATGTTGCCGTCCAGCGAGATGTAGGCGAGGTCGAACTTCGAGGCTTCGACTTCGGCCGCATCTTCTTCGTCGAGGTCGCGCAGGGCCACGATATCGGGGTGGCGGAACAGCGCGTTGCTGTCGAAGTTGAACTTGGCGTCCAGGGCGATGATGTTGCCCTTGCTGTCACGGTTGAGCGGGTTGATCTCGACCAGCGAGGCATCCGTCTCCATGTAGCAGGTGTAGAGCTTCTTGAAGATGTCCACGGCTTGCGCGGTGGAATCGGCCGGGATGCCGATGCCGTCGGCGATCTGCTTGGCCTGTGCGTCGGTCAGTCCGTCCTTGGGGTCGGCGAAGACGGTGATGATCTTTTCGGGCGACGAATGCGCGACTTCCTCGATGTCCATGCCGCCTTCGCTGGAAGCGATGAAGGCCACCTTCTGCGTCGCGCGGTCGGTGACGGCCGAGACGTAGTATTCCTTCTGGATGTCGGCGCCGTCCTCGATGTAGAGGCGGCGAACCTTCTGGCCTTCGGGGCCGGTCTGGTGGGTCTTGAGCTGCATGCCGAGGATGTCGCCGGCGAGCTTCTTGACGTCGTCGATGCTCTTGGCGACCTTCACGCCGCCGCCCTTGCCGCGGCCGCCCGCGTGGATCTGGGCCTTGACCACCCACACGGGGCCGCCGAGTTTCTGGGCGGCTTCGACCGCCTCCTGCACCGTGTATGCCGGAATGCCTCGCGGCACAGGCACGCCGAACTTGGCAAGAATTTCCTTGCCTTGGTACTCGTGAATCTTCATGAGGGTGTCTCTCGGAACGAGGTTGAGAACGGGAGAATTTGGCTGTTGTCCGCGGGCCACGGCGATTGGGGAATCGGGCGGCGGACAGCAGGCGACTGTATCATGGTGCGCCGCACCAACGGCCCGCCGTGGCTGCGGCCAATACGTAATTTCTTCTTACGCGACTTCCCAGGCAATCCGAGGCTTCCACCATGCCCAAGGTCTTCATCGACGGCGAAGCCGGCACCACCGGCCTCCAGATTCGCGAGCGGCTTCAGAAGATGCCGCAGATCGAACTCGTGAGCATCGCGCCGGAGCTGCGAAAGGACGTGGCCGCCAAGCGCGAGCTGATGGCCGGCGTCGACCTGGTGGTGCTCTGCCTGCACGACGATGCCGCGCGCGAGTCGGTGGCGCTCATCGACCAGCTCGAAGGCCAGGGCCGCCGCCCCAAGATCATCGACGCCTCGACCGCGCACCGCACCGCCGCAGGCTGGGTGTTCGGCTTCCCCGAACTGGTGGCCGGCCAGAAGGAGGCCGTGGCCAAGGCCGAGCGCGTGGCCAACCCCGGCTGCTACGCGACCGGCGCGATCGCGATCGTCCGCCCGCTGGTCGATGCCGGCCTGCTGCCGGCCGACCATGCGATCGCCCTGCCCTCCGTCAGCGGCTACTCGGGCGGCGGCCGCACCATGATCGAGGCCTACGAGGGCGGAAAGGCACCGCTGTTCGAGACCTACGCGCTGGGCCTCAAGCACAAGCACATCCCCGAGATCATGAAGTACACCGGCCTCACGCGCCGGCCGGTGTTCATCCCCTCGGTCGGCAATTTCAAGCAAGGCATGCTGGTGCAGCTGCCGCTGCACCTGGACGAGCTGCCCGGCCGGCCCAAGGCGGGCGACCTGCAGGAGGCGCTGGCCGCGCACTACGCGAAGAGCAACACGCCCGAAAAGTTCGTGAAGGTGCTGCCGCCCACCGAGGACGGCAAGATCGACGCCCTCGCGCTCAACGACACCAACGAGCTCGAGATCCGCGTGTTCCCGAACGAGGACCACCGCCATGCCGTCGTCATCGCGCGGCTGGACAACCTGGGCAAGGGCGCCAGCGGCGCCGCGGTGCAGAACCTCAAGCTGATGCTGGGGCTGTAAGCCCGCGCAGCTGCATTTCGCGGCTGACCCTCACTCGTTAGGGTCGTACCGCAAGACGTTTGCCACGACGGCGCCGGCAAATCCACGCGCCAGCAGAAAGCGCGTCTGCTTCGCGCGCTCCGCCGCGTCATGCGGCAGCGTGCCGAAGCGCTGCCGCCACACTTCGAGCGCACGGTCGAACTCGCTGCCCGAGAGGCTTGCGAGCGCCTCGGCCACGGCTTCGGGCGCAACGCCCTTGTGCAGCAGCTCCTGGCGCACGCGCGCGGCGCCGTGCCGTGCCGCGCGCTGGTGCAGCACCGACTGCACCACCCTCGCCTCGCTGATGAAGTCTTTGGCGGCCAGCTCGTCGAGCGCACGCGCCAGCGTGCCGGGCTCTTCTTCGTACCTGGCCAGCTTGCGTTCGAGCTCGCTGCGCGAATGCTCGCGCTGGCTCAGGAGACGCAGGGCGCGGCCTTTGAGAGAAGGAGCGCTGAAAGCCATTGCACGAGGCTTACTTCTCGGCGGGCGTGACGTCTGCCGCTTCGGCCAGAAGCGGAATGCCCAGCGATTCGCGCACCTTGTTCTCGATCTCGCGCGAGAGCGCCGGGTTCTCGCGCAGGAACTCGCGCGCGTTGTCGCGGCCCTGTCCGATCTTCTCGCCGTTGTAGGCATACCAGGCGCCCGACTTGTCGACGATCTTGGCGTTCACGCCCATGTCGATGATTTCGCCCTCGCGGCTGATGCCCTCGCCGAACAGGATGTCGAACTCGGCCGTCTTGAAGGGCGGTGAAACCTTGTTCTTCACCACCTTGACCTTGGTCTCGTTGCCGATCGCCTCGTCGCCCTTCTTGATGGTGCCGATGCGGCGGATGTCCAGGCGCACCGAGGCGTAGAACTTCAGCGCATTGCCGCCGGTGGTGGTTTCGGGCGAGCCGAACATCACGCCGATCTTCATGCGGATCTGGTTGATGAAGATGACCATGCAGTTGGTCTTCTTGATGGTGGCGGTGAGCTTGCGCAGCGCCTGGCTCATCAGGCGGGCCTGCAGGCCGGGCAGCGAGTCGCCCATTTCGCCTTCGATTTCGGCCTTGGGCGTGAGCGCGGCGACCGAGTCGATCACGATCAGGTCGACCGCGCCGGAGCGCACCAGCGAATCGACGATTTCCAGCGCCTGCTCGCCGGTGTCGGGCTGGCTGATCAGCAGGTCCGACAGGTTGACGCCGAGCTTCTGCGCGTACTGCACGTCGAGCGCGTGCTCGGCATCGACGAAGGCGCAGGTGCCGGCCTGGCGCTGCATCTCGGCGATGACCTGCAGCGTGAGCGTGGTCTTGCCCGAGGATTCCGGACCGTAGATCTCGATCACGCGGCCGCGTGGCAAGCCGCCGACGCCGAGCGCGATGTCGAGGCCGAGCGAGCCGGTGGAGACCACCTGGATGTCTTCCAGCGCCTCGCCCTCGCCCAGCCGCATGATCGTGCCCTTGCCGAACTGCTTTTCGATCTGGGCCAGCGCGGCCTGCAGGGCCTTGGCCTTTTCGCTGCCTGCGACCGAGATGCTGGTGCCTTTGACGAGTGCGTCCATGTGGAAATCTCCTTGAATATCAACGGGTTGTGTTGGGTTCATTCAATCTGCTTTTAATCACAGGCTGGATGCTTGAACAGTAGTGTAGGGGTTGATGGATTCGAGTAAACCCATTTTTTAGTCAGTTTGCTTTACTATCGATGAGCCGTGACGGACCCTGCATTTCCGATCGACCCCGACGCTTGGCGTCAAACCCACCTGGGCCGCCTGCTGGGCCATGCCATGCGCCGCTTCGACGAGCGCGTGCTGGCGCTGATGGCGCACGATGCCGACGTGCCGCTGGCGCTGTCGAACCTCGCGGCGCGCGCGCAGGTGAGCGCGGCGCACATCCACATCACGCGCCATCTGTCGCGCGAAGGCTCGCGCCTGACCGAACTCGCCGAGCGCGCCGGCATGACCAAGCAGGCCATGGGCACGCTGGTCGACCAGTGCGAGGCCTGGGGCCTGGTGACGCGCGGCCCCGACCCGCTCGATGCGCGCGCGCGGCGCGTGCTGTTCACGGCCGACGGCCTCGCCTGGCTGGAAGCCTTCCGCCATGCCGTGGCGCAGGCAGAAAAAGAGTTCCGCGCCAGCGTCGGCGACGAGATCGCCACCGTGGTAACCATCGGTCTCGAAGCCTATGCCGCGGCCTAGAATCCCAGCGTCTGGAGACACGCCATGCGAATACTGATTGCGGAAGACGACCAGGTGCTGGCGGATGCCCTGCTGCGCAGTCTGCGCACCTCGGGTTCGGCCGTCGACCATGTGGCGACCGGTTCGCAGGCCGATGCCGCGCTGATGACCAACAGCGAATTCGATCTGCTGATCCTCGACCTCGGCCTGCCCAACATGCACGGCCTCGAAATCTTGAAGCGGCTGCGCGCCCGCGGCTCGCAGCTGCCGGTGCTGGTGCTGACGGCGGCCGACAGCGTCGAGGAACGCGTCAAGGGCCTGGACTACGGCGCCGACGACTACATGGCCAAGCCCTTCTCGCTGCAGGAACTCGAGGCGCGCGTGCGCGCGCTCACGCGGCGCGGCATGGGCGCCACCAGCAATGCGATCAAGCACGGCCCGCTGGTCTACGACCAGGCCGGCCGCGTGGCGACCATCGACGGCAAGATGATCGAGCTCTCGGCGCGCGAACTCGGCCTGCTCGAGGTGCTGCTGCAGCGCGCCGGCCGGCTGGTGAGCAAGGACCAGTTGGTCGAGCGGCTGTGCGAATGGGGCGAGGAAGTGAGCCTCAACGCGATCGAGGTCTACATCCATCGGCTGCGCAAGAAGATCGAGAAGGGCCCGATCCACATCGCCACCGTGCGCGGCCTCGGCTACTGCCTCGAGAAGATCCCGTGATTCCCCTGAGCCTTCGGTGAAGCTCTTCCAGCGCGCACAGCGCTCCCTTTTCGGCGAGATCCTCGATTGGATGCTCACGCCGCTGCTGCTGCTGGTGCCGGTCAGCATCGGCGTCACCTGGCTGGTCGCGCAGGGCATCGCCAACGCGCCCTTCGACCGCGAACTGCAACACAACCTCCGCACGCTGGCGAAGCTGGTGAACCTGCAGCAGGACGCGGCGCAGTTCGTGCTGCCGCAGGCGGCGCGGGAGATCCTGCGCGGCGACGACGCCGACCGCGTGTACTACCAGGTGCTGGACGGGCATGGCGAGCTGCTGAGCGGCGAGCGCGATGTCCCTTTTCCCCATACCGACGAGCCGCCGGTGACGGGCACCGTGTACCTGCGCGACGGCGAGATGCACGGCAAGCCGGTGCGCGTGGCCTCGCTCTGGGTGGCGGGCGCCACGGCCGACGAACCCCCGGTGCTGCTGCAGATGGCCGAGACGCGCGAGAAGCAGTCGGTGCTCGCCGCCGAGATCATCAGCGGCGTGCTGCTGCCCCAGTTCGCGATCCTGCCGCTCGCGGTGCTGCTGATCTGGCTCGCGCTGGTGCGCGGCATCAAGCCGCTGTCGGTGGTGGAGGCGCGCATCCGCGAGCGCCGGCCCGGCGACCTGAGCCCGCTCGACGAATCCTCGGTGCCGCTCGAGGTGGTGCCGCTGGTGCTGTCGGTCAACGACCTGCTGAGCAAGCTCAACGATTCCATCGGCACGCAGAAGCGCTTCCTGGCCGACGCGGCGCACCAGCTCAAGACGCCGCTCGCGGGCCTGCGCATGCAGGCCGACCTGGCGCAGCGCGAGGGCGCCAATGCGAACGAGCTCAAGCAGTCGCTCAAGCAGATCGGCCGCGCGAGCATGCGCGCCACGCACACGGTGAACCAGCTGCTGTCGCTGGCGCGCGCGGAGGGCAGCGGCGCCAGCATCGCGCGCCAGCCTTGCGACCTGGCGCGCCTCGCCATCGAGGTGGTGCGCGAAGCGGTGCCGCGTGCGATCGAGAAGCGCATCGACCTGGGCTACGACGGCGCCGAGGCGGGCGCGCCGGGCGTCGTGCTCGAGGGCAACCCGACGCTGCTCAAGGAGCTGGTGCGCAACCTGGTCGACAACGCCATCAACTACACGCCCTCGGTGCCCGAGCGGCCGGGCGTGATCACGGCCCGCGTGCTGGGCGATCCCTTCGGCCGCATCATCGTGCTGCAGATCGAGGACAACGGCCCCGGCATCGCCGAGCACGAACGCGAACTGGTGTTCGAGCCCTTCTACCGCGTGCTCGGCAACGAGGCCGACGGCTCGGGGCTGGGCCTGCCGATCGTGCGGGAGATCGCGCGGCAGCACCATGCGACGGTGCAGTTGGAAGACGCCCATCCGGGCCAGCGCCCACCGGGCACGCGCTTCAGCCTGCGCTTCGACGCCGACGGGGGCGACAACGCCTAAGGCTTCAGCGCAGCAGGCGCCTCGTCCTTGCGTATCTGCAGCAGCTGCGGCCGCAGCTGTTGCGCCAGCCGCTCCGGTTCGGTCTCGCTGAAGCGCGCCGGTGTCGTGCCGAACATGGCGAGACCGCCGCGGGTCCACGCGAAGTAGCCCACATTGGCCACCAGCAGCAGAAGAACCAGTGCGCGCAGCAACATGCCTACTGCACCGGCCGCACGCTGACTTCGGCGCTGGTGATCGTCTTCATGCCCGAGGCCGTCTGGACCAGGAGCTCGCCGCCCCAGCCCACGCCCTCGCAGCGGCCCACGGTGCCGTCGCTGAGCTGCACCTCGCGGCCGCGCAGGATGTCGCGCGCCGCGAAGCGCTCGGCAAAGGGCACGAAGCCACGCTCGCCGAACAGCAGCACGTCGTCCACCAGCGGCACCACGATCTCGCGCAGCAGCTCGGGCGCGGTGGCACGCGGGCGCCACTGCCGGATCCATGCCGGCGCGGTGCTGAGGCCCGCGGCCTCGCGCGGCCCGATGTTGAGGCCGATGCCGATCACCAGGTAGCGCTCGGCCGTGCCGTTCTGGGGCAGGGCGGTTTCGATCAGGATGCCGCCGAGCTTGCGGTCCTCGACCCACAGGTCGTTGGGCCACTTGAGCGCAATGCCCCCTGCCTTCGACGGGTCCAGGCTTTCCGCCACGCTGACGCCGACCGCGAGCGAAAGCCCCGACCAGTCCCTGGGCAAGAGCGGCAGGCCGAGCGAGAAGGTCAGCGAGGCGGGTTCGCCTGGCTGCTGTGCGCTCTGCCAGAGGCGCCCCATGCGGCCCCGGCCGGCGGTCTGCCGCTCGGCCACCAGCAGCACCGGCGACGAGCGGCCGTCGCGGGCGCGCCGCATCAGCTCGCTGCTGGTCGAATCGATCTCGGCAACGACCTCGACCGAAAGCCCCGGCAGCAGCGGGGCCAGGGCGGCGGCGAGCTCGTCTTCGAACCAGGGGGCGGCCATGGTCAGCGCTTGTCGTCCTTGCCGTTCTTCTTGGCCTTCTTCTTGTCCTTCTTTTTCTTCTTGTCTTTTTTCTTGTCGTCGGACTTGGGCGCCAGCAGGGTGCCGCGGCAGCTTTCGGAGCCGCACCAGCAGGGGAAGTCGGCCTTGAGCTTCTTCGTGTAGGGCTCGTCGATGATCAGCCCGTAGTCGTAGTTGAGCTCCTCGCCGGCCGCGATGTTGCGCAGTGCCTTGATGAAGACCCGGCCGTCGGTTTCGTCGGCCTCGCAGTTGGGCTCGCAGGAATGGTTGATCCAGCGCGCGGCATTGCCCTTCACGCCGCCGTCGATCACACGCCCGTCATCGATGTGGAAGTAGAAGGTATGGTTCGGCTGCGCCGGGTCGTGCGGATGGCGGCGCAAGGCCTCCTTCCAGGTGATGAGCTCGCCCTTGTATTCGATCAGCGTCTCGCCCTCGGCGAGGTCCTGCACGGCGAACACGCCGTTGCCGTGAACGCCGGAGCGCCGAGTCTGGATGCGGCGGCCGCCGGAAATAGGGGATTTGGAAGGCATCGCCGAAGTCTGTTAGTTTGAATATGTACGCATGCGCGTGCGCGTACGCACGCGAGAAGCGCCAGATTGTAGATGTGACCCCCACGCTCCCGCACTGCGTGTCGTCGCTGCCCCCGAGGGGGCGGCAGGCCGCCCGTCCGTGCGAAGCGCGGACTTCGCCGCGCTGGCGGCCCGGCGCCGGCCTGAATACGAGGAACTGTTAATGAAGACTTTGGTAATTGCAGAGAAGCCATCGGTGGCCCAGGACATCGTGCGCGCGCTCACGCCGGTGGCCGGCAAGTTCGACAAGCACGAGGAACATTTCGAGAACGAGAAGTACGTCGTCACCAGCGCCGTGGGCCACCTGGTCGAGATCCAGGCGCCGGAGGAGTTCGACGTGAAGCGCGGCAAGTGGAGCTTTGCCAACCTGCCGGTGATCCCGCCGCGCTTCGACCTGAAGCCGGTCGACAAGACCAAGACCCGCCTCAACGCGGTGGTGAAGCAGGCCAAGCGCAAGGACGTGACCCAGCTCATCAACGCCTGCGACGCGGGCCGCGAGGGCGAGTTGATCTTCCGCCTGATCGAACAGTACGCCGGCGGCAAGGCGCCGCTGGGCAAGCCGGTCAAGCGCCTGTGGCTGCAGTCGATGACCCCGCAGGCCATTCGCGACGGCTTCGACCAGCTGCGCAACGAGCAGCAGATGCAGGGCCTGGCCGATGCGGCGCGTTCGCGCTCCGAGGCCGACTGGCTGGTCGGCATCAACGGCACGCGCGCGATGACCGCGTTCAATTCGCGCGACGGCGGCTTCTTCCTCACCACCGTCGGCCGCGTGCAGACGCCGACGCTGTCGGTGGTAGTCGAGCGCGAAGAAAAAATCCGCAAGTTCGTGAGCCGCGACTACTGGGAGGTGCACGGCAGCTTTGCCGCCGAGGCGGGCGAGTACCCCGGCAAGTGGTTCGATCCGAACTGGAAGAAGCCGCCGCCCGGCCCCGACGGCGCGCCCGATCCCGAGCAGCGCGCCGATCGCGTATGGAACGAACGCGACGCGACGGCCATCGCCGAGGCCGCGCGCGGCAAGCCCGCCAGCGTCACCGAGGAAAGCAAGCCCACCACGCAGGCCTCGCCGCTCTTGTTCGACCTGACCTCGCTGCAGCGCGAAGCCAACAGCCGCTTCGGCTTCAGCGCCAAGACCACGCTCGCGCTCGCGCAAAGCCTCTACGAGCGCCACAAGGCATTGACCTATCCGCGGACCGACTCGCGCGCGCTGCCCGAGGACTACCTGCCGGTGGTCAAGCAGACCATGGGCATGCTCGCCAACAGCGGCATGAAGCATCTCGCGCCCTTTGCGAAGCAGGCGCTCGACGACAACTACGTGAAGCCCTCGAAGCGCGTCTTCGACAACGCCAAGGTCAGCGATCACTTTGCGATCATCCCCACGCTGCAGGCGCCCAGCGGCCTGTCGGACGCCGAGCAGCGGCTCTACGACTTCGTGGTGCGGCGCTTCCTCTCGGTCTTCTTCCCGAGCGCCGAGTACCAGGTGACCACGCGCATCAGCACGGTGGAGCAGGGCGGCAGGAAGTACCCGTTCCGCACCGACGGCAAGGTGCTGGTCAAGCCGGGCTGGCTCGCGATCTACGGCAAGGAAGCGCAGGACGACGAGAAGGAAGACGACAAGGACGGCAAGCGGCTGGTGCCGGTCAAGCCCGGCGAGATGGTGCGCGCCGAATCGGTGGAGACCAAGGGACTCAAGACCCGTCCGCCCGCGCGCTATTCCGAAGCCACGCTGCTCGGCGCCATGGAAGGCGCGGGCAAGACCATCGACGACGACGAGCTGCGCGAGGCGATGCAGGAAAAAGGCCTGGGCACGCCGGCCACGCGCGCCGCGATCATCGAAGGGCTCTTGGCCGAGAAGTACATCCACCGCGAAGGCCGCGAACTCATTCCGACCGCCAAGGCCTTCCAGCTCATGACGCTGTTGCGCGGCCTCGGCGTGGAAGAACTCTCCAAGGCCGAGCTCACCGGCGAATGGGAACACAAGCTCGCGCAGATGGAGCACGGCAAGCTCAGCCGCGAAGCCTTCATGCGCGAGATCGCCGAGATGACGGAGCACATCGTCAAGAAGGCCAAGGAGTACGACCGCGACACCGTGCCCGGCGACTACGCGACACTGGCGACGCCGTGCCCCAACTGCGGCGGCGTGGTGAAGGAGAACTACCGCCGCTATGCCTGCACCGGCAAGTTGGGCCAGGAGCCCTGCGGCTTCTCCTTCGGCAAGTCACCGGCCGGCCGCACCTTCGAAGTGGCCGAGGCCGAGGCGCTGCTGCGCGACAAGCACATCGGCCCGCTCGAAGGCTTTCGCTCCAAGGCCGGCTGGCCCTTCGTCTCGGAGATCGTGCTCAAGTACGACGAGGAGGCGAAGAACTGGAAGCTCGAGTTCGACTTCGGCGACGACAAGAATGCCGAGAGCGGCGAGATCATCGACTTCAGCGGCCAGCAGTCGCTGGGCCCGTGCCCGAAGTGCGGCGCGCGCGTGTTCGAGAACGGCAGCAACTACATCTGCGAGAAGTCGGTGCCGACGACCGAGCAGCCGACGCCGAGCTGCGACTTCAAGACCGGCAAGATCATCCTGCAGCAGCCGGTGGAGCGCGCCCAGGTCGAGAAGCTGCTCGCCACCGGCAAGACCGACCTGCTCGACAAGTTCGTCTCGATGCGCACGCGCCGTCCGTTCAAGGCCTTCCTCGCCTGGAACAAGGACGAAGGCAAGGTGACTTTCGAGTTCGCGCCGCGCGACAGCAAGTTCCCGCCGCGCAAGACCTTTGCCAGGGCGGCGCCCGCGGCCGCAAAAAAGGTGGCTGCCGCGAAGACGAAGACGCCTGCAGCCAAGAAGGCCGCGCCCGCGAAGAAGGCCGCCGCGCCCAAGGCGCCACGCAAGCCGGGCGCCGGACTCAAGCCCAGCGAGGCCCTGGCCGCGGTGATCGGCGCGGAACCCGTGGCGCGCACCGAAGTCATCAAGAAGCTGTGGGACTACATCAAGGCCAACGGCCTGCAGGATGCGGCCAACAAGCGGGCCATCAACGCCGACGCCAAGCTCAAGCCGGTGTTCGGCAAGGACCAGGTGACGATGTTCGAGCTCGCGGGTATCGTGGGCAAGCACCTCGGCTGACCAAGAAGGAGATTCCTGTGAAGAAGCTCGTTTCCATGCTCCTCGTCGCGATCGCGCTCGGCACCGTCGCCGGTTGCGCATCGCGAGCTGTTGCCGACGGCGACCGCTCGGCCACCACCGGCGGCAGCGGCATCACGGTGTTCGGCACCATCGACGCGGCCGTCAGCGGAAGCCGCAACCGATAAGCAGCAACTAGCGCATCAGCAGCGCCTGCCGCAGCAGCCGCGCCGCGCGGTTGCGGATGCGGCCCGGCGCGCTGCGCAGCGGCCCCCGGGGGCTCACCTTCGCGGTCGCGCAGGCCCAGAGAAAGTCCTGCAGGATGGCCGTGTCGTCCACGGTCTCGGTGCTGCCGTACTTGTGGAACTCCGGATGCCACTGGGTGGCGGCGATGTAGCTGCGGCCGCGGTCGACCCGGCGGCGGATGGCTTCGGGCACGTGGTCGGGGATGCTCCAAGCGTCGACCTCGAAGCCGGGCGCGATGTCCTTCACGCCCTGGTGATGGATGCTGTTGACGCGCGCCGTCTCCATGCCCGGATAGAGCTTCGACAGGCGCGAGCCCGGCGTGATGCGGATGTCGTGGAAGTGCTGGTCGTAGGCCACCGGGTCGCGATGCCGGATGCCGCTGGGATGCTGCGCCTCGATATCCTGGTAGAGCGTGCCGCCGAAGGCCACGTTGATGAGCTGCAGGCCGCGGCAGACGCCGAAGATCGGCTTGCCGACTTCCTCGAAGGCCTCGACCAGCGCAAGGTCGTAAAGGTCGCGGACGCGGTCGCCGATCCAGGCGTCCTTCAGCGGCACCTCGCCGTAGCTGCCGGGCCAGACGTCGGCGCCGCCATGCATCACCACGCCGTCGAGCCACTCCGCATAGTGCGAGAGCTTGGTGTCGCCGCGCGCCGTTTCGCCGGTCGGGCAGGGCACCATCACCACCATCGCGCCGGCCGACATCAGCCAGTGCGCGATGGACTGCTCGACATACTGCAGCGTCTTGTTGGTGAACAGCGAACGCTCCGGGTCGGCGTGGGAGAAGCAGGCAGACAGGCCGATCTTGAGGCGTCCGGAAACGGTTTGTGGCATCGCAATCAAGGCTGGCGCCGCGCGGGCCGCGCCGCCCTTGGTGAACAGAAGAGTATTGTGAAACGTTCGAAAGGCCCGCGCAGACGACAGCCACCCGCAGCTGCGTCGGACAGCGCCGCGGAGATAGGATCGCCTCTTTTCTGTTCGTGACCCCAGGAGATACCCATGAAGACCATCAAGGGCCCGGCCATCTTCCTGGCCCAGTTCGCGGGTGACAGCGCACCCTTCGATTCGCTCGACACCATTGCCGCCTGGGCGGCGAGCCTCGGCTACAAGGGGGTACAGATCCCGAGCTGGGACGCCCGCCTCTTCGATCTCAAGACGGCCGCGGAAAGCAAGACCTATTGCGACGAAGTGAAGGGCATGCTGGAGCGGCACGGTATCGAGATCACCGAGCTCTCGACCCATCTGCAGGGCCAGCTGGTGGCCGTGCATCCGGCTTACGACGCCGGCTTCGACGGCTTCGCCGCACCAGAGGTGCGGAACAACCCGGCCCGGCGCCAGCAGTGGGCGGTGGAGCAGTTGCACCTGGCGGCCCGCGCCTCGGCCCATCTCGGGCTCACGGCGCATGCGACTTTCTCCGGCGCGCTCGCCTGGCCCTATCTTTATTCGTGGCCGCCGCGCCCGCCGGGACTGATCGAAGAGGCCTTCGACGAACTCGCGCGGCGCTGGCTGCCGATCCTCAATGCCTTCGACGATGCCGGCGTCGACGTCTGCTACGAGATCCATCCGGGCGAGGACCTGCACGACGGCGTGAGCTACGAGATGTTCCTCGAGCGCGTGGGCCAGCACCCGCGCGCCTGCCTGCTGTACGACCCGAGCCACTTCGTGCTGCAGCAACTCGACTACCTGGCCTACATCGACCACTACCACGAGCGCATCAAGATCTTTCACGTGAAGGATGCGGAGTTCAACCGGACCGGCAAGCAGGGCGTCTACGGCGGCTTCCAGTCATGGATCAACAGAGCAGGGCGCTTCCGCTCGCTGGGCGACGGCCAGGTCGACTTCAGGGCGATCTTCTCGAAGATGGCGGCCTCCGACTTCCCGGGCTGGGCGGTGCTCGAATGGGAGTGCTGCATCAAGCACCCCGAGGACGGCGCCCGCGAGGGTGCGAAATTCATCGCCGACCACATCATCCGCGTGGCCGACCGGGCCTTCGACGACTTCGCGGCCGGCGGCGTCGACACCGTGGCCAACAAGGGGATGCTGGGGATCGCGCCTTAAATCCCTAGATACCGGAAGGCTTGCGCAGGGTCTGCATGCGGTCGACCGCCTGGATCCGGATCTTGCGCGTCTCCGAGCCCTGCTGCACCGTGAGCACCACCTCCGCATCGGGTGCCGGCCGCTTCCAGAGCTGCTTGTAGAAGGCCTCGAGCGTGGCGACCTCGATGCCGTCGACCTCCAGCACCACGTCGCCGGGCTGAAGCCCCGCCGCCAGCGCGGGCCCCTGCCGGTCCACGCGCACGATCTGCACATGCCCGTCGCGTTCCGAGGACGAGAGGCCGAGCCAGGGCCGGATGCTCGCCCGCGTGCGGCCGGTGGACTGCATCTCCGCCAGCACCGGGCGCAGCAATTCGACCGGCACGAACATGTTGCCCGGCAGCGTGCGATCGGCGCCCGCGGCTTCCAGCACGAACAGGCTGCCGATGCCGACCAGCTCGCCGTTGCGGTTGAAGAGCGGTGCGCCGCTGTGGTTGGCCACCGGCGGGCTGGTGAAGAGCGCCGATTCGATGTGGTATTCCCAATAGCCCGAGAAAGGCCGCGTCGCGATCAGGCGCGTGAAGCCCACTTCGGTGCCGCTGCTGCTGCCGGTGGCAACCAGCAGCGGCTCGCCCAGCGTCAGGCCGGCGACGCCTGCCAGCGGCACCGGCTCGACGCCGCGCAGCGGCACCAGCGGGCGCAGCAGGCCGAATCCGGTCGCGAGGTCGTAGGCGACCTGGCGCGCAGGCAGCGTGCGATCGTCCTGCGTGATGACTTCGATGGTCTCGGCTTCCAGCAGCAGATAGCCGATGGTGAGGATCAGGCCTTCGGGCCCGATCACCACGCCGGAGCCCGATCGCCGCATCCCGAGGGTGTCGGCCGAGGTGGCGCCCTCGGTCGCGGTGATGCGCAGTGCGACGACCGCGTCGCCCGCGCGCTGGAGGGCCTGGACCTGCGGGGACACGGCTTCGGTCTGGCGCGGCGCGCCGGGGGTGGCGGCATGCGCCGCAGAGAGCACGGACAGAGCGAACAACCAGAGGGCGCTGGCGACCAACGCCCACAACCGTCGGGGCGATTCTCGAGTCTTCATGGCCGCGCTCCTTGGAACGAAGTTGAGTGTGATGGTGCGCCGCAAGCGACCAGCTCGCAAGTGGCCGACTACATCAACCCCACCAGGCGCTGGACAGCCTCCTCGATCCGCTGCGCATGGATCAACCCATAGCCGAACGCCAGCCCGTTCGTGCCCGTTCCCGCCAGCGCATAGCGCCCCAGCGAAGACAGCGCGATGCCCGCGCCGGCCGCGCGTTCCACCACCGTCTCGGCACGGCCGCGCCCGCGCAGCCAGGCCGACAGATGCAGCCCGGCCTCCGACGGAATCAGCTCGAGCCGCCCGGCTGCATGCCTGGAAAGGGCCTCCAGCAGGACGGTGCGCCGCTCGCCATAGACGCGGCGCATCTTGCGGATGTGGCGCGCCAGGTGTCCTTCGGCGATGAAGGCGGCCAACGCATCCTGGGCCAGCGCCGGGCTGTGCCAGTCGGCCAGTTCGCGCGCCTGCACCAGTGCCGCGCGCGCCCACAGCGGCGCGACCACGAAGCCCAGGCGCAGCGCCGGGAAGAGGCTTTTCGAAAAGGTGCCGACGTAGAAGACCGAGCCGGCGCGGTCGAGCGTCTGCAGCGCGTCGAGCGGTCGGCCGGCAAAGCGGAACTCGCTGTCGTAGTCGTCCTCGATCACCACCGCGCGACGCTCGCGCGCGAAGGCGAGCAGCTCGGCGCGGCGGCGCGGCGACATGACGGTGCCGAGCGGGAACTGGTGCGAAGGCGTCACGCAGATCACGCGCACATCCGACGGCAGCCGATCGACGCGCAAGCCCTCGCCGTCGAGCGGCACCGCCACCAGCCTGGCACCCGCTGCCGTCATGGCCTGGCCCAGCGGCGGATAGAACAGCTGCTCGACCGCCACCACCGTGCGGCCCGGCACAACCAGGATGCGCGCCAGCAGGTTGAAGGCCTGCTGCGCGCCGGCGGTGACGACCACGTCGGCCGCGGCGCAGGCCACCGCCCGCGTGAAAGACACATGCCGCGCGATCGCCTCGCGCAACGCGGGCTGCCCCTGTGGATCGGCGTAGTCGGCCGGCACGCGGGTGATCGCGCGCAGCGCGCGGTCGGAGAGCCGCCGCCAGATGTCGAAGGGGAAGGCGCCGGCCTCGGGCAGGCCGACGCGGAAGTCGTCGCGTGCCGGCGCGGTGTGCAGCACGGGCTCGCGCGCCATGCGCGGGCTGCGCAGGGAAACCAGCCGCGCATCGGGCCGCTCGGGCCGGCCGGCGACAGCAGCCGGCGCGCGCCGCGGACGCGGCAGCGTGTCGGCCACATAGGTGCCGGCGCCCGGCCGCGCCAGCAGATAGCCCTCGCTCAGCAGCAGATCGTAGGCCGCGACCACGGTGTTGCGCGAGATGCCAAGCGTGGCCGCGAGCGCGCGCGAGGCCGGCAGGCGCAGGCCGGGCTGCAGCCGGCCGTCGAGGATGGCGGCGCGCAGCTGCCGGTGCACCGCGCGCAGCAGATCGCGCGATCCCTCGGGCGGCAAGCCGATGGCCAGTTCGAAAATTGGCTCCATGAAGTTCGTCGATTGTGGATCTTTTTTTGGTCCACTTTCAATCCTATTCTCAAGCCATCGAGAACCTCACCAGGAGTACGAGATGCCCGAACTCTGCGCCACCCAGCCCCTCGCCGCACCGGCAACAACGCCCGCCCATCGCCTGCCATGGAGCCTCGCCTGGCTCGCGCTCGGCGCCTTCGCGATCGGCACCGAGAGCTTCATGATCGCGGGCCTGCTGCAGTTGCTGGCCGCCGATCTGCAAGTGAGCGCGGCCCGCGCCGGCCAGCTGGTCCTGCTGTTCGCGCTGAGCTATGCGATCGGCTCGCCGCTGATGGCGGCGCTGTTCGCGCGCGTCGAGCGCCGCCGGCTGCTGATCGCGGGCCTGGCCGCCTTTGCGACGATCGCGCTCGCGGGCTCGCTGGCGCAGAGCTTCGCGCAGCTGGCGCTGGTGCGCGTTGCGCTCGGGCTCACGGCCGGCGTGTTCCTGCCGACCGCAAGCGCGGTCGCGGCCTCGCTGACCGCTCCGAGCCTGCGCGGCCGCGCACTGGCCGTGGTGACCGGCGGCGGCACCGTCGCCGTCGCGCTCGGCGTGCCGCTCGGCGCCTGGATCGCGGGCTGGGGCGGCTGGCGCATGACCTATCTGCTGGTCGCCATCCTCGCGGCACTCGGCGCACTGGGCCTCGCCAACGGCCTGCCGAGGCAACTGCCGCGCGAAGCCCAAGACAATGAAGTCCGCTCGCCGGCCCTCGCCGCGGCGCGCCAGCCGGGCCTGCTGCCCGCGCTGCTGACCACGGTGCTGTGGGCCACCGGCGGCTTCAGCTTCTACACCTACATCTCGGTCTTCCTCACGCAGACGCTGGGCTTCGGCGCCGAAGGCGTGGGCGCGGTGCTTTGCGCGATCGGCGTGGCCGCGGCCGTCGGCACCGCTGCCGGCGGTTGGGCCACCGACCGCTTCGACGCCGACCGCGTCGCCCGGGCCTTCGCGCTGATGCTGGTCCTGATTCTCGGCGGCCTCTCCCTGGCGGCGCAGGCCCTGCCGCGCTCGGCCGCCGTGCCGGCGATCGTCATGCTCGCGACGCTCTGGGGTTTTGCCGGCTGGGGTTTCGGCCCGGCGCAGGCGATGCGGCTGATCCGCCTGGCACCCGCGCAGGCGCCGATGACGCTCTCGCTCAATGCCTCGGCGATCTACCTCGGCATCGCGTCCGGCTCCGCGCTCGGCGGGTTGGCGATCGATGCGATCGGCGTCGGCGCGCTCGGCTGGGTCGGCTCGGCTTGCCAGTTCGCGGGCCTGATGCTGCTGATGCGCGCAGCGCGTTCCGCTCGCTGAGCTCGCTACATTTTCGATAGCACTTCACGCAGGAAGGGCGGCATCTGCCGCCCTTCGCCTCGATCCGACGGTGCATTGCCAAGCAACAGTCATACCATCTCGGTTAGAATGCGGAGTTCGTTTCGATACCCGACGAAGTATTTCGTCACTCAGCCGGCTGACCTGGAATACCAGGCCCTTCACTCTCAAGCCGGCTCACACAGTGTGTTGGTGCGCCAGACCGGGCGCCCATGATTGCCACCACTGCCTTCGTACCGTTGAAGCGAACAGCGCGCTGTCCGCTCCGGTGGGCGCCATTTCCGGCCCGGCCTGCGCCCGTTTCACTGTTTGTTCGCGCATTGCGGCGTCGCAATGCGCAGGCGCCCGATTCGAACCATCTACACACACTATTCGGAGTCCTCATGCCCAAGGAAGAACTGATCGAAATGAACGGCGCAGTCACGGAAGTGCTGCCCGATTCCCGCTACCGCGTGACCCTGGACAACGGTCACCAGCTGATCGCCTACAGCGGCGGCAAGATGCGCAAGCACCACATCCGCATCCTGGCCGGCGACAAGGTGTCGCTGGAGCTGTCGCCCTACGACCTGACCAAGGGCCGCATCACCTTCCGCCACCTGGAACGCCGCGGCCCGCCGCCGGTCAACAGCGGCAACAACTCGCAGCGCCGCTGATCCTCTTGCCGTGACGGGTCCCGCCACCGACTTCGCCGCGCTGCCGCTGACGCCGCAGACGCTCGCGAACCTGAAGCAGCTCGGCTATCTGCAGATGACGCCGATCCAGGCGGCCAGCCTGCCGCCGGCGCTGCTCGGCCGTGACCTGATCGCGCAAGCCAAGACCGGCAGCGGCAAGACCGCCGCCTTCGCGCTGGCGCTCCTGGCCAATCTCAATCCGCGCCGCTTCGCGGTGCAGGCCCTGGTGCTGTGCCCGACGCGCGAGCTGGCCGACCAGGTGACGACCGAGATCCGCCGCCTGGCGCGCGCCGAAGAGAACATCAAGGTGGTCACGCTCTGCGGCGGCGTCGCATTGCGCGGGCAGCTCGCCAGCCTCGAGCACGGCGCCCACATCGTTGTCGGCACGCCGGGCCGCATCATGGATCACCTCGAGCGCGGCAGCCTCGATCTGGAAGCGCTCAACACGCTGGTGCTCGACGAGGCCGACCGCATGCTCGACATGGGCTTCTTCGACGACATCGCCAAGGTCGCGCGCCTGTGCCCCAAGGAGCGCCAGACCCTGCTGTTCTCCGCGACCTACCCCGAAGGCATCGCCCAGCTCAGCGCGCAGTTCATGAAGAACCCGCAGCAGATCACGGTGCAGGTGCAGCACGAGGAAGGCAAGATCCGCCAGCGCTGGTACGAGGTGAAGGACAGCGAACGGCTGCACGCCGTGAGCCTGCTCCTGAACCACTTCCGCCCGCCGAGCACGCTGGCCTTCTGCAACACCAAGCAGCAGTGCCGCGACCTGGTGCAGGTGCTGCAGGCCCAGGGCTTCAGCGCGCTGGCCCTGTTCGGCGAACTCGAGCAGCGCGAGCGCGACCAGGTGCTGGTGCAGTTCGCCAACCGCAGCTGCTCGGTGCTGGTCGCCACCGACGTGGCCGCGCGCGGGCTCGACATCGCGCAGCTCGAAGCCGTGATCAACGTCGATGTCACGCCCGACCCCGAGATCCACATCCACCGCATCGGCCGAACCGGCCGCGGCGACGCAGAAGGCCTGGCGCTCAGCCTGGCCAGCATGGACGAGATGGGCAGCGTCGGGAAGATCGAGCAGTTGCAGAGCCGCGAATCCGAATGGCATCCGCTGGCCGAGCTCTCGAGTGCGCAGGCCGAACCCCTGCAGCCGGCCATGGCCACGCTGCAGATCGTCGGCGGGCGCAAGGAGAAGATCCGCGCCGGCGACGTGCTGGGCGCGCTCACCGGCGAGGCCGGCTTCACGCGCGACCAGGTCGGCAAGATCAACGTCAACGAGTTTTCCACCTATGTGGCGGTCGATCGGCGCATCGCGCGCGAGGCCGTGCACAAGCTTTCCACCGGCCGCGTCAAGGGCAAGACCGTCAAGGTACGGTTGCTCGACGATGTGGCTTAATTACGCCCTTCGACCTTTTTTATCCGAGCTTTCCATGACCAAGAAAATCCGCACCGAGGCAGATCGCATTGCCACTCCCAAGCCCGTTCCGATGCCCGGCTACAGCCTGCCCAAGATGGGTGGCGGCCAGAAGGTCAGCCTCGAGCGCGGCACCGCGACCCGCAGCAAGAAGAACCCGGGCAAGCGGGCCAAGAAGGGCGGCTGAACGCGCCTCGCGCTTCATTGTCCAAGCTCCGGAATACGCGCCCTCGGGCGCGTTTTTCATGTCCGACGACTACCAGATCCACATCCCGCCTTCCTTCTTCGCGATCTACACCGACGCGAGGCAGCGCCTGCGTGAGCCGCTGGCCACCGTGCGGGCGCGCTACGAAGTGTGCGAGGACCTCGCCAACCACCTGGTGCAGCACGCGCAGCTGCTGCATCACGTCGAGGTGCCGTCGGAAGAAGAAATCCTCCTGCGCATCCATGCCGGGCTGAACTCGCCCGAGGCCGGCGTGTCCGCGGCAGAGGCTGGCTGGATCGTGCAGCGGCTGGCCGAGCTGCTCGGCTGGAACTGTCCGCCGCTCGACCATCACACCCACCGTTCGGGCTGAGCCCGTCGAGGCCTGTCCTGAGCTTGTCGAAGAAAACCCTTCGACAAGCTCAGGGGGAACGGTGGCGCGCAACCGGCGCCTCGCCCATGAGTGGAAAGGGCGGGAGCGGCCGATGCGCCACTTCCTTGGCCGCGGCGTGCTCCATGCCCAGTCCGCGCAACACGCAGGTCGCGACCTCGCGGCCATGGTTCGGCGGCGCCAGCCCCAGCGCCACGCTGCGCATGGCCTGTGCGACGGTGCCGTTGATCAGGTCCATCGCCGCCGCCTCGTTGGGAATGCGAAAAGCCTTCTGCTTCACGCCCAGGCGCAGGTCGGCCAGCACATAGTCGCGGATCTCGAGCAGCAGCTCGGGCGCCGCGGCCGCCACGTCCAGCATCATCAGCGCCCACTGCGGGCTCTGCTCGGCCAGCCAGATGTAGCGCTGGTTGCCGATCGCCATGCGCTGCGCGCCCTCGGCGATCCCTTGCTGGCTGTCGGCGATGCGGCGGCACAGCGTGTCGGCCAGCAGCAGCGCGACGGCGCTCGCGACTTCCTCCTTGGTCTTGAAGTGGTTGTAGACCGTGCCGGTCGTCATGCCCGCGACTGCCGCCAGTTCCTGCATGGTGGCGCCGGCGAAGCCGCGCGCCGTGAAGACCCGGATCGCCGCCTGCACCAGCTGCACCCGCGTGCGCTCGCGCTTCGCCAGGCCCAGCTGGGGCCGCCACACACTTTCGGCCAGGGCCTCTGGCAAAAGTGGTATGGACGGGTCGCCCAAATTCAGGACATCATTCATTTTTAGACGCATCCGTCATTTTTGCCCCCAATCTTCATTTATAGAGAGTTTGCCATGCCTCCCGATCTCCGCCTCGGCTATCTGGTCTTCGAAGCGCGCCGTCTTCCTCGATGGGAGGCGTTCTGCCAACACATGCTCGGCCTCGCCGCGCCTGCGGCCAACATCGACGGCAGCCTCGGCTGGCAGATCGACGAAGCCTGCCAGCGGCTGATCGTTCAGGAAGGCCCGACCGACGACCTGGCGGCGCTGGGCCTCGAATGCGCGAACGACGAGGTGCTAGACAGCCTGCTGCAGCGCCTTCGCCAGGGCGGCATCGAAGTGACGGCAGCCGACGCGGCGCTTCGCAGTGCGCGCCGCGTGCAGCGGCTTCATCGCTGCACCGATCCCTGCGGCAACAGCGTCGAGCTGTTCACCGGCCTGGCCGCCGCCGCGCAGCCTTTCGCCTCGCCGGTCTTTCCCGAAGGTTTCCGCACCGGCGAGCTGGGCCTGGGCCATGCCGTGCTGGTGTCGCACGAGCTGGCGGCGATGGAGGCCTTCTACGTCGGCCTGCTGGGCTTCGGCGTGACGGAGCGGCTCGCAACACGTGTCGGCCCGATGGACATCCGCGGCGTGTTCCTGCACTGCAACCGCAGGCATCACTCGATCGCGCTGTTCGACATGCCGCTGTCCAAGCGCATCCACCACTTCATGCTGCAGGCCGAGCGGCTCAGCGACATCGGCATCGCCTTCGAGCGAGCGCGCCGCCACAAGGTGCCGCTCTCGCTGGAACTCGGCCAGCATCCCGATCCCGACGGCACCTTCTCCTTCTACGGCGCCACGCCCTCGGGCTTCGACTTCGAGATCGGCGCCGGCACGCAGACCATTGACCCCACGGGCTGGGAAACACAGCACACCGATGTCACCAGCGCCTGGGGCCACAAGCCGAAGCTGCGCCTGCAATTGAAGATGGCCGCCGGGCTGATCACGCAGAAGATGTCCGGCGCACCGCGCCAGGCGAAGGAGCTCGCATGACGACAACGACCAAGCGCTGGCTCAAGCGCGGCGCCCTGGCCCTGCTGATCCTCGTCGCCCTCGCCGCCGCCGCCCTGTTCGCCGGCGACCAGCTGGCCCGCCACAAGATGCAGCGCAAGCTCGAGGTCGCGGTGAAGGCCGTGCCCGTCCGCGAAGACGCGGCCGCGCTCGAACGCGGTCGCTATCTCTACGCCTCGCGCGGCTGCGTCGACTGCCACGGCGCCCAGGGCAACGGCAGGATGTTCCTCGACGACGGCAAGGGCATGCGCATCGCCGGGCCCAACATCAGCCCCGGCCCCGGCAGCGTGGTCGCGGGCTACGCGCCGGAAGACTGGGTGCGCGCCATCCGCCACGGCGTCGACCCCAAGGGCCGCGTGCTGATGGTGATGCCGAGCGAGGACTACAACCGCTTCACCGACGAAGACCTCGCCTCCCTGGTCGGCTACATCCGCAAGATGGAGCCCGCCGCGGGCGGTGCGGCGGTACTCGACCTGCCGCTGCCGGTGCGCGCCTTCTACGGCTTCGGACTGATGCACGACGCCGCCTCGAAGATCGATCACACGCTGCCGCCCGCGCAGCCGGTGCCCGACGGCGTGAGCGTTGCGCACGGCGCCTACGTGGCCAACATGTGCCTGGGCTGCCACGGCGTCAAGCTCAACGGCGGCAAGATTCCCGGCGGCCCGCCCGACTGGCCGGCCGCGGCCAACCTGACGCCTGGCGAAGGCACGTCCATGACGCGCTATGCCGACGCCGATGCCTTCGCGCGCATGTTCAAGACCGGCAACCGGCCCGACGGCACGCCGATCAAGGTCATGCCCTTCGGATCGCTCGGCCAGATGAACGACACCGACGTGCGCGCGCTCTTCCTGTACCTGAAGAGCCTGCCGCCCAGTCCGCAGGGTTAGCGTCCCGCGAGCGCCTCGCGAAGCCAGGGACGTGGAAGGCCGCTTGCCTGCAACGCCGTCGCGCCTGTCCTTGATCAAGCTCGCACCGCGCGAGCGCACGGGTCCCGCGGCCCGGCACGAAGTCGTGGCCAGTGTGGACAGCGCGACCGGTCGTCCGAGGGCCTCGCGATCAGTCGCGACGGCCGCCACATCGCGACGGTGAACATGCGCGAAACCGCCTTCGCACCCGATTCGCCGCGCTACACCAAGCAGGCTTCGATCAGCTATTTCAGCTTCGACCCCGGCCGCAGCGCACTCGCCAAGGTGGGCGACTATCCCTTCGAGGGCATGCTGCCGGAGGGCGGCAGCTTCGATGCCGCCGGCCGGCATTTTCTGGCGACGGTCTTCGAATACGCGGACGGCAGCACGCCCGCCGGCGGCATCGAAGTCTGGCGCGTGGGCGATGCCGGCAAGCCGGGCCTGACGCACCTCGGCCGCATCGTGGTGCCGCACTGCGCGCACCACGTCGAGCTCACGCCCTAATCGATCTTCGCGCCCGAGGCCTTGACCACCACGCCCATCGCGTCCCAGTCGGCGCGCAGCAGCTTCTGGAAATCCTCGGCGCCGGAACTGCGCGGCTCGACGCCGAGGCGCATCAGGCGCTCCTGCATCGCCGGCTCGGAGATCACCTTGTTGAGCGCCGCATTGATCTTGTCGACCTCCGCCCTGGACGTGCCGGCCGGTGCGAGCAGGCCGATCCACGAATCGAACTCGTAGCCCGGCAGGCCGCTCTCCATGGCGGTCGGCAGCTTGAGCAGGAAGGGGCTGCGGACCTTGCCGGTGGAGGCCAAGAGCGTGATGCGCGCGTCGCCCTGCAGGCCGATCACGCCGATGCTCGACGAAGTCACCGCCTGCACGCGGCCGGCCAGCACCTCGTTCACCGCCTCGCCGGTGGACTTCATCGGGATGTGCGTCATCTGCAGACCGGCCTTGGCGAGGAAGGAGGCCATCGCGAGGTGCGTGGCGCTGCCGTTGCCGGCCGAGGCGTAGTTGTACTTGCCCGGATTCGCCTTCACCTCGCGAATGAACTCCGCCGTGTTCGACACCTTCATGTCGCTCGACACCGCGACCACGTAGCCGGCATTGCCGATGCTGGCCACGCCGACGAAGTCCTTGAGCGGGTCGTAGGGCAGCTTGCTGTAGAGATGGCCCGCGATGTGGTGGCTGGCCGCCGCCAACACCAGCGTGTTGCCGTCGGCCGGCGCCTTGGCGACGATCGCCGCGCCCACCGTACCGCCCGCGCCCGCGCGGTTCTCGACGATCACGCTGGCATTGAGCGCCGTGCCCAGCTCGTTGTTGAAGGCGCGCGCCACCGTGTCCTGCACGGCGCCGGTGCCGAAGGGCACCACGACGCGGATCACGCGCTGCGCATGCGCGGGCGCCGCGGCCGCCAGGGCCAGCAGGCCGGCCGCGGCGAAGGCGGCCAGGGAACGTCGGGTGAACAGGTGGGACATCGCAGCGGCCGCTTTCGTCATGGTTGTTCTGGAAGTTCAGGTGCCGGCCGGAAGCCAGCGCTCCACCAGCTTCACGAAGTAGCTGGCGCCGATCGGAATGATCTCGTCGTTGAAGTCGAAAGACGTGTTGTGGATGATGCAAGGTCCGGGCCCGTGGCCTTCGAGCCGGTGGTCGCCGTCGCCGTTGCCGAGGAAGGCATAGCAGCCCGGCCGCGCGAGCAGCATGTGGGCGAAGTCCTCGGCGCCCATCACTGCGGGCAAGTCGTCGGTCACCATGTTCTCACCCACCACCTCGCGCATCACGCTCGCCGCGAACTGCGCCTCGGCCTTGTGGTTGACCACCGGCGGCGAGGCGCGCACGAAGCTCACCTCGGCCGTGCACTCGTGCGCCTGCGCGATGCCCTGGGCCAGCGTGCGCAGGCGCTCCTCGATGCGGTCCAGCGCGGGAATCGAGAAGGTGCGCACCGTGCCGCCCAGCGTGGCGACGTCGGGAATCACGTTCGGCGCGTCGGAGCCTTGCAGCTGCGTGACCGCGAGCAGCGCGCGCTCGGTGCTCGCGATGGTCTTCGGCACCAGGGTCTGCAGCGCCTGCGCCAGCGCGACGACGGCACCCACCGGGTCGATGCCCGTGTGCGGCATCGAGGCATGCGTGCCGCGGCCGCGCATCGTGATCTTGTAGGTGTTGCTCGAGGCCATGAGCGCGCCTTCGTTGAGCGCGAAGCGGCCGACCTCGCCCACGGGAAAGTTGTGCAGCGCAAACACCGCGTCGCAGGGGAAGCGGTCGAAGAGCCCGTCCTGGATCATCTTCTTGGCGCCCGCCTTGCCCATCTCTTCGGCCGGCTGGAAGATGAAGTTCACCGTGCCGTCGAAGCGGCCGCCCTTCTGCGCCAGGTGCCATGCGGCCGCCAGCAGCATCGTCGTATGGCCGTCGTGGCCGCAGGCATGCATGCGGCCCGCGTGGGTGGACTTGTGGGCGAACTCGTTGGCCTCGGCAAGCGGCAGCGCATCCATGTCGGCACGCAGGCCGATGCTGCGCGTGCCTGTGCCCTGGCGCAGCACGCCCACCAGCCCGGTGCCGGCGATGCCGCGGTGCACCTCGATGCCCCATTCGGCGAGCAGCTTGGCGACCTTCTCGGAGGTGCGGTGCTCTTCGAAGCCCAGCTCGGGATGCGCGTGGATGTCGCGGCGAATGTCGACGAAGCGGCTGACGTCTGCGAAGGAATCGGCGAGGTTCATAGCGGCGGTCGTGGGGAAGAAGCCACGGATTCTGACGCAGCTTGGCCCGGCGCGCGTCCCGGCCTAGGATGGCGCATCACCGATCCGATGAAGGCCCGCCATGAGCAACGAGCTGCGCAGAAAACTGCACGAGCTGCAGGAGCTGTCGAACAACGCGCCCGACCCCCAGACGCGCGCCATCATCGAGGCCCTGCGGCTTCAGACCGCGATCCTCAACGAGCGCCTGTTCGCCATCGAGCTGCAGCTGGCCGAACTCGGCAAGGGCGGCCTGCCGCAGCCGGAACCCTGAGCGTCGCGCTCAGGCGCGTGCGGCGTTGCGCTTGCGCGTGGCGGCGGCCTTCTTCGCCGAGGCCGAGCGCTCCGCGGCGCTCCGGCTGGCGGAAGCCGAACCGCCGATGTGGCCGCCCTTGCGCGAGGGCGCATGGTTCTCGGCCTTGCCGCGGCCCGAGCCGCTCTTCTTGCCGCTGCCGGTCTCCGCGTTCACGGTGGCCCATGCGCGCCGCTCGGCTTCACCCTTTGCGACGCCGCGTTTCTCGTAGCCTTCCTCGATGTGCTCGGCCTTGCGTTTCTGCTTGTCCGAATAGGACGACTTGTCACCTCTTGGCATGACGATTCCTTTCGTAAGACCTGGAATACGGCAAGGCTGCGCTTCACGAATCACCGGTAGCGCAGGCCGGCTTACCGCCTCTGCGTAGGCGATGGCTCACCGGGCTCGACGCGCCCGAACAAGGGCTGCACATGCCACCAGCCCGGCAGCAGCGCGCGGATCTCCTGCTGCGCGAAGCGGTCGTCGAGCAGGTACAGCACGCCCGCGTCCTCTTCGCTTCGAATCACGCGTCCGGCGGCCTGCACCACCTTCTGCAGCCCCGGATAGACATAGGTGTACTCGTAGCCGTCGCCGAACAGCGCCTGCATGCGCTCGCGCATGATCTCGTTGGCCTCGTTGTGCTGCGGCATGCCCAGGCTGGCGACGAAGGCACCGACCAGCCGATCGCCCGGCAGATCGATGCCCTCGCCGAAAGCGCCGCCGAGCACCGCGAAGCCGATGCCCTGGCCGCCGGGCGCGAAGCGCGCGAGGAAGGCCTCGCGCTCGGGCTCCCGCATACCGCGCGACTGTGCCCACACGGGCACGCCGGGGTGCCGCGCCGCGAAGGCCTGCAAGGCGCTGTCCAGGTAGTCGAAGCTGCTGAAGAAGGCCAGGTAGTTGCCCGGGCGCTCGGTGAACTGGCCTCCGATGATGTCGATGAGCGCCGCGAGCGAGCGGCCGCGGTCGCGAAAGCGCGTCGAGACGTGCATGGCCACGCGCACCGTCAATTGTTCGCTGCGAAAGGGCGAGTCGACGTCCAGCGTGGCCGTGTCCTGCGGCAGGCCCAGCGTGTCGCGGTAGAAGGAAAAAGGCGCGAGCGTGCCCGAGAAGCAGGCAGCCGACGCGCAATCGGCGAAGCGCTGTTCGAGGAAGGGCGCCGGCACCAGGTTGCGGATGGCGAGCGCCGCGGCGCCGCCTTCGCCGAGAGTGGATTCGAAGACCGAATGCGTGCCGAAGGAATCGGTCAGGCGCAGGAAGTGCAGCGCATCGAAGAAGAAGCGCTGCAGCGGACCTTCCGCTTCGTCGGGGCGGGCGGCGAAGTGCTCGGCCATGGCCGAGACCGCCTCCTGCAAGGCGCGCTCGAAGCGCTCGGCAATGGCCTCCTGCGCCTGGTAGGCGACGGCCTGGTCGCGCTGCTGCAGCGTCCACTCGCGCTGCAGCTTGCCCAGCACCGGCTTGAGGCCGGCCGGTGCATGGCGCCGCGCCTCCGCCAAGGCCCCGGTTTCCAGCTCTGCGCTGTACATGCCGCGCGCGCGGCCCAGCAGGTTGTGCGCCTCGTCGACCAGGAGCGCCACGCGCCACTCTTCCTCTTTCGTCAACGCGTAGAGGAAGGCGCTGCTGTCGAAGTAGTAGTTGTAGTCGCCCACGATCACGTCGCTCCAGCGAGTCATTTCCTGGGCCAGGAAGTAGGGACAGACCTGGTGCGACAGCGCGATGCGGCGCGTGGCCTCGCGGTCCAGCCAACCCGCTTGCGCGGCTTCGGCGCGCGCCGCGGGCAGGCGGTCGTAGAAGCCGCGCGCGAGCGGGCAGGCCTCGCCGTGGCAGGCGCGGCCCGGGTACTCGCAGACCTTCTCGCGCGCCGCGAGTTCGAGCACGCGCAGCGGCACGCGTTCGCCCGCGAGCAGGCGCAGGCTGTCGAGCGCGAGCGCCCGGCCCGAGGTCTTGGCCGTGAGGAAGAAGATCTTGTCGATGTGCTCCGAAGGGCGCGCCTTGAGCAGCGGGAACAGGGTGGCCACCGTCTTGCCGATGCCGGTGGGCGCCTGCGCCAGCAGGCAGCGCCGCGAGGCGGCCGAGCGGTAGACGGCTTGCGCCAGCTCGCGCTGACCGTGCCGGAAGCCGGCGTGCGGAAAGGCCAGCCCGGCGAGCGCTTCGTCGAGCTCCGCGCGATGGCCGGCCTCCTGCTCGGCCCATGCGAGGTAGCGCCCGCACAGCGCCTCGAAGTCCTCGCAAAGCGCCTCGCGCGTCCAGCTCTCGGCCAGCGCAAACTCCTCGCCGGTCGCGAGTTCGAGGTACACCAGCGCGACCTCGATGTCGGGCAGCGAACGCTCTTCGCACAGCATCCACCCGTAAACCCTGGCCTGCGCCCAGTGCAGCGCGCGATGGTTCGAGCGGATGACCGCGAACTCGCCGCGAAAGGTCTTGATCTCTTCCAGCCTGCAGCGCCCGGCGTCGTAGCCGTCGGCGCGCCCGCGCACCTGCAGCCGGCCGAAGCGCGAGGCGAGCGCCACCTCGCTCTCGTAGTCGGCATCGCGCCGGCCCTGCACCAGGCGATGCCCGGCAATGCCTTCCTGCGCGGTCGGCGCGGGCACGAAGCGCAGATCGAGATCGCCCGCCTTCGCGGCGAAGGCGCACAGCGATTTCACCGAGACCGCAAGGGTCGGCGCTGTGGCAGTGGAAGAAGCGGGTTCGGTGCGCATGCCGTGATCTGGATGAATATACAGTGGCCTTGGAAGGGAAGATAAAAACCATCCACTTGGATGGTGCTAGGATGGCGCCATGCCACGAAAAAGCGCCACCCTGGCCTCCGCCGCAAAGCCCGTCGACGAAAAGATCACGATCAACGTGGGCTGCGTCGATCTCGGGCAGATCGACCTGCTGGTGCAGGAAGGCTTCTATGCCAACCGCACCGACCTGATCCGCACCGCGATCCGAAACCAACTGGCCACGCAGATCGACGTGGTGCGCCAGGTCGTCTCGCGCAAAGCCCTGGTGCTTGGTATCCAGCACTACTCCGCTGCCGACCTGCAAGCCGTTCAAGCGGCCGGTGAGACCTTGCAAATCCGCGTGCTGGGACTGGCTGCGATCGCTCTCGACGTCACCCCTGCGCTGGCGCTGGCCACCATCGAGTCCATCACCGTGCTGGGAGCCCTGCACGCGAGTCCGGCCGTGAAGGCTGCGCTCGCCGGACGCATCGGCTGAACCCCAACCCCTCTGAAAGACCAAGATGAACCCTGACTTCAAGCATCTGATGGCGGAAGCGAGCCGGCTGACCCGGGCGGGCGACCTTCACGCGGCAACCGCTGCGATCCAGGCCGCGCTGGGCCGCATGGGACTCGCGCAGCCGACGACGAGCGAAATGCCGGACGTGATCGACGTCGAGGCCCGGCGAGTGCCTGAGCGCCAGCCGGTGGGCGTCGATCTGGAGGCGCCGGCCGCGTACGTCGATGTACCCGCTTCGGGCAGTTTTATCGCCGGCAGCTTTGCCGACGCAGCCGGCCGCCGCGACTACAAGCTCTTCGTCCCGCCGCAGGCCGGCGAACGCGCGCTGCCATTGGTCGTGATGCTTCATGGCTGCACCCAGGATCCCGATGATTTCGCCGCGGGCACGGCGATGAACGAGGCTGCGCTGGCGCAGGGCTTCTTCGTGCTGTATCCGGCGCAGTCGCGCCAGGCGAATCCACAGGGTTGCTGGAACTGGTTCAAGCACAGCCATCAGAAACGCGGCCGCGGCGAGCCCGCGCTCTTGGCGGGCATGACACGCGATGTGATGGCGCGTCACGCGATCGACCCCCAGCGTGTCTACGTCGCCGGGCTGTCGGCGGGCGGCGCGATGGCTGCGATCCTGGGTGAAGCGTATCCCGACCTGTTCGCGGCAGTCGGGGTCCACTCCGGCTTGGCAGCGGGTGTCGCATCCGACCTGCCGGCTGCTTTGATGGCGATGAAGGCCGGCGGCGCGATCCAGGGCGATGTGGCCAGCGGCGTGCCGACCATCGTCTTCCACGGCGATGCAGACGCCACCGTCCACGCGAACAACGCCGCTCAGGTCATGGCCGCCAGCGTGGGGAAAACGACCTCCGTCGACGTCGAACATGTGCAGAGCACCGGCGGTCGCGGCGCAACCCGGCATTCGCACCGCTCGGCCGACGGGCGCGTGGTGGCCGAACACTGGGTGGTCCATGGCGGCGCTCACGCGTGGTCGGGGGGCAGCGCCAAGGGTTCCTATACGGATGGCCGGGGCCCCGACGCCAGCGCCGAGATGCTGCGCTTCTTCTTCGAGCATCCGCGGCTGCCGACGCACTGATCGCCGGGTGCTCAGTCGATCAACCGGTTCTTCAGCGCGTAGTACGTCAGGTCGCTGTTGGAGGAGAGATTCATCTTCTCCATCATGCGCGTGCGATAGGTGCTCACGGTCTTCACCGACAGCGACAAGTGATTCGCGATGTTGCCCGCGGTCTCGCCCTTGGCCAGCTTGAGGAAGACCTGGAACTCGCGTTCCGACAGCTGCTCGTGCGACGCGGCGTCGTTCTTGCGATCGAGCTGGCGCGCCAGCAGTTCGGCCACGCCGGGCGTGATGTAGCGGCGGCCCAGCGAGACGAGGCGAATCGCGTTCACGATCTCCATCGGCTCGCATTCCTTGTTGAGATAGCCGCTCGCGCCCTGGCGGATCAGGTTCATCGCGTAGTGCTCCTCGGGATAGCCGCTCAGGACGAGGATGCCGACCCCCGGCGCCTTGGCGCGGATCATCGCGATGGCATCGATGCCGCTCTGTCCGGGCATCGAGAGATCCATGACGAGCACGTCGATCTCCGTGGTGCGCACCAGCTCGATCGCCTCGCGCCCGCTGGCGGCTTCGCCGACCACGCGCAGGTCCACGTGCTGGGAAAAAAAGTCGCGCAGCCCCGTACGCACGATGGCGTGGTCGTCCACGATGCCGATCTTGATCATCCGATTGCTCCTCGCGGGCCTCGGGAAACGCTCGAGAAGTCAAGCGCGAGGCCCTGACGGAGGATGCGGTCCAGGCTCGGGCGCGCGCGTGAGGGCACCGCCCGCGCATGCGTAGGTCGAAGCGTCGGGTTTCCGGGCATCCCGAACCCGATGCCGTCCGACATCCGCATGCCCAGGCGCTGCGTAGCTTCCGGGACATCGCTCACTTCATCTCGAGGAATACGCCATGGAATCCTCAGACCTTCGCCCCCTCGCGCTCGTGACGGGCGCCTCTTCGGGCATCGGCCTCCATCTGGCCAAGCAGGCGGCGCAGAACGGCTTCGACCTCGTGATCGGTGCCGACGAGCCGCTCGAGCAGGCCGCGGGCGAGCTGCGCATGCTGGGCGCCGAGGTGACCAGCGTGCAGGCGGACTTCGCAATGCGCGAGGGCGTCGACAAGCTGTTGCTCGCCGCCGGGGAGCGCAACATCGATGCGCTCTTCGCCAATGCGGGGCACGGCCTCGGCGGCGCCTTTCTCGACCAGGACTTCGCCGCGGTCCAGCACGTGATCCATACCAACATCACCGGCACCATCTACCTGCTGTACCGCGTGGCGCGCCACATGAAGGAGCGCGGCCAGGGCCGCATCCTGATCACCGGCTCGATCGCCGGCTTCCAGCCCGGCAGCTTCCAGGCCGTCTACAACGCCACCAAGGCCTTCATCGACTCCTTCTCCTTCGCGCTGCGCAACGAGCTCAAGGACACCGGCGTCACGGTGAGCTGCCTGATGCCGGGCGTGACCGACACGCACTTCTTCGCGCGCGCCCACATGCTCGACACCAAGCTGGCCCAGCAGGAGGACAAGGCCGACCCGGCCGAGGTGGCCAAGGTTGGCTTCGAGGCCATGATGAAAGGCGAGGCCGACGTGATCGCGGGCTGGAAGAACAAGATGCAGGCCGCGCTCGCCCATGTGACGCCGTCCGACACGCTGGCCGAGCAGCACCGCAAGCTGGCCCAACCCGGAAGCGCACGCGAGCCGGAGCGCGCCGGCCATGCCGAACGGTGACGGCACTGCAGCGGCCAAGGCCGCCGCGGAGTACCTCGGAGATCACGGCCTGGTGCTGGTGACGGCCGAGTCCTGCACCGCGGGCCTGATCGCCTCGCGCCTGGCCGAGGTGCCGGGTGCGGGCCAGGTGCTGGAGTCGGCCTTCGTGGTGTACGACCCCAAGGCCAAGCAGCGCTACCTGGGCGTGAGTGCCGGGACCATCGACCGCTACAACCTCACGAGCGAACCGGTGGCGCTGGAGATGGCCCGCGGCGCGCTCAAGCACAGCGACGCGAACCTGGCCATCGCCAACACCGGCGTGGCCGACGATGCCGACCCGGCGATCAGGCCCGGAACCCAGTGCTTCGCGTGGGCCTTCCGCGAAGGCAAGCGCACGCAGATCTTCACCGAGACGCAGCGCTTCATCGGCCGCCGCAACGAGATCCGCGAGGCCGCTGCGGACTACGCGCTGGAGCGCATCGCGCTCTACCACCGGCGCTTCAAGCACTGAAGAAGAAAGGCCGCTTCCGCTCAGTCGACCGAAACGACCAGCAGCGCGAGCGAGGCGGGCGCCATCGCGGCCGTGGCGAGCCAGCCCAGCAGCTTCATCGGCCGGTGCCGCGCCGCGCTGTGGGACTTCGTCGAGTCTGCGCGGTGGACGCGGCCTTGGACGACAAGGTGCGGGACGGCTGCTGTCTACGGTGGTTTGCAGCAACCCCTCATCCGCAGGAGCACACAGCCATGACTTCTTCTTCCGATTCCGGCGATGTCGCCGTGCAACAGCGCAAGGTGCAGCGCGAACAGGACGCCAAGGACCGCGCCGCGCCCGACAAGCCCAAGAGCAAGAAGCCGGTGCAGGCCGGCCACCGCCCCGAGCCCGAGAACCCGATGCCGGCGCAGCATCTCAGGAAGCCCGGGCTCGAAGCCGAGATGGACCTGCAGCCGCGCTTCAAGGCCTCGGGCTACCTCGGCAGCGGCAAGCTCGACGGCATGGTGGCGCTGGTGACCGGCGGCGACTCGGGCATCGGCCGCGCGGTGGCGCTGCTGTATGCGCGCGAAGGCGCGGAGGTCGCGATCGTCTACCTCGATGAAGAGCAGGTCGATGCCGAGGAAACCAAGCGCTGCGTCGAGGCCGAGGGCAAGCACTGCGTGCTGATCCCCGGCGACGTGCGCGACCCGGCCTTCTGCAAGCGCGCGGTGGAAGAGACCGTGCAGGCCTTCGGCAAGCTCGACATCCTCGTCAACAACGCGGCCTTCCAGCTGCATGCGGCGAGCATCGAGGACATCACCGACGAGCGCCTCGACCTCACCTTCAAGACCAACATCTACGGCTACTTCCAGATGGCGCGCGCCGCGGTCCCGCATTTGCGCAAGGGCGGCTCGATCATCAACTCCGGCTCCGTCACCGGGCTGGAGGGCAGCCCGCAGCTGCTGGACTACGCCACCACCAAGGGCGCGATCCATGCCTTCACCAAGTCGCTCGCGAGCAACCTGCTGGACCGCGGCATCCGCGTCAACGCGATCGCGCCGGGGCCTGTGTGGACGCCGCTGAACCCCTCCGATCGACCGGCCGAGGAGGTGCAGAACTTCGGCAAGCACACCGACATGAAGCGGCCCGCGCAGCCCGAAGAGATGTCTCCGGCCTACGTGTTCCTCGCGGCACCGTGCTGCGCGAGCTACATCACGGGCATCGTGCTCCCTATCACCGGGAGCGTGGGCGCGGTTTAGCGCGGCGCTGGTGCCGGTACCAGCGCGAGGCCAGCACGTTGCCGAGCGTCACGGCGCCGAGCAGCAGCAGCTGGCGGATCAGTACGGCGATGGCGCGCGCCACGCGCCAGTCGATCTCCGCCTGCGCCGCGGCCGTGCGGCCCAGCCCCGAATAGTCGGGCGGCGGCGGCGGCGTTTCGACCGATGCCACCGCCGCGCTGCCGTCCACACGATCGGTGCCGGCCGCGTCCTCGGCCGCACTCGCCTCGGTGGCCGCCACCGCCTTGACGCCCGAGACGGAACCATGCTCGTTGGCATAGACCTTGGTGAACTCGGCGCCCAGCAGGAAGATCTGCGCCGCGTAGTAGACCCAGGCCACCAGCACCACCAGCGAGCCCGCCGCGGCGAAGGATTCGTTGACGCCGCTCTTGCCGAGATAGAGCCCGATCGCGAGCTTGCCGAGCTTGAACAGCACTGCCGTGACGCCGGCGCCGATCCAGACGTCGCGCCACGCGATGCGTGCCGTGGGCATGAGCTTGAAGATCATCGCGAACAGCACGGTGACGATGCCCAGCGAAATCAGGACGTTGAGCGACTGCAGCATCAGCTCCCAGCCCGGCACCAGGCCGCCGAACCAGCTGCCGAAGGCGGCCAGCGCCGCGCTCACCAGCAGCGACACCATGAGCAGGAAGGCCAGTCCCAGGATCAGGCCGAAGGACAGCAGCCGCGCGCGCAGCACGGCCCACACGCCCGAGGGTTTTTCTCTTTCGGGCACGTGCCACATGCGGTCCAGCGCGCTCTGCAGTTCGGCGAAGACGGTGGTGGCGCCGATCAGCAGCACGACCATGCTGATCAGGCCGGCGACCAGCCCCTTGCCGGGCTCGTCGACGCTGCGCAGCAGCGACTCCACCGCGACGGCGCCCTCGCGCCCCACCAGCCCCGAGACCTGCGCCACGATCTGGCCCTGCGCCGCCTCGCGCCCGAAGAGCGCGCCGGCGATCGCGATGACGATCACCAGCAAGGGCGCCAGCGAGAAGATCGTGTAGTAGGAGATGGCCGCGCCCATGCTCGGCGCGTAGTCGTCGACCCAGGCCATGACGGCCTTGCGGCACAGGTCGAAGAGCTGCTTGGCTTTCATGGCGGGCGACTGTTGTCGTGGACGCAATGTCTTTCTCCGCGCGCCGATGCGCCATGCGCCAAGCTTGCGACTTGGAGTAGGCGGCGGCTCACGCCCCACGCCGTCGCTGCTAGTGCTTCGACACGCCGCCCAGCACCCGCACCAGTTCGTCATACACCAGCCGCACCCGCGCCGGCACCGGCGAACGCTGCACGCGGTAGACGTAGACCGGCCAGGGCTCCGGCGCCTCCGCATCGAGCACCGGCACCAGCGCGCCCGACTGCAGCCCCGGCTCGGCCAGCGGCGCGACGAGTTGGCCGAAGCCCAGGCCGGCCAGCACGGCGGCGCATTCGGCGTCGGTGTCGTCGGTAAAGAAGGCGGGCGCCGACACCGTCATTTGCCGCCCCCTGCTGAAGGGCCAGGGCCACGGGCGGCCGGAGCTGCGGTCGATCAGCGCCGTGAGCGGCAGGCGCGCGAGTTCGTCGATGCTTTGCGGCACGCCCGTGCGCGCGATGAGCGAAGGCGCCGCGACCACCCGCAGCGCCATCCTGCCGACCGGCTTGGCGACGAAGCGGCTGTCGCGCAAGGGGCCGGCGCGCACGCCGACGTCGATCTGCTGGCCCACCACGTCGGCCAGCTGCTCCGAGAGCCGCAGGTCCAGCGTGAGGCCCGGATGCGCAGCCAGCATCGGCGCCAGTGCCTGCGGAATCAGCCGGCGGCCGAGCACGCTGGGCGCCGCCACGCGCACCGTGCCCGCGTGCTGCGACAACGCACGGCGATCGATGCGATGAAAGAGCTGGTCGACGCCGCCGACCGCTGCACGTGCGCGCTCGGCCAGCTGGCGGCCGAAGTCGGTGAGCTGCACGCCGCGCGTGCTGCGGTGGAACAGCGGCTCGCCCAGCTCTTCTTCGAGCTCGCGCACCGCGCGCGTCACCACCTGCGGCGAGACCGACAGCCGGATCGCGGCATCGCGGAAGTTCGCGGCATCGGCGGCGGTGCAGAACACGCGCAGGGCTTCGAGACGGTTGGACATGGAGTGTTCCGGATTGGCGAATTCTGAACTCGCCAGAGTTTCATTTACGGGAACGCTAGGATTTTCCACACTGAGGGCGTCTGTTCAACCACCCACTAAAGGAAAACACCATGACATCCGTTCAAGACAACATCCAAGGCAAGGTCGCCATCGTCACCGGCGCGAGCAGCGGGCTCGGCGAAGCGACGGCGCGCCACCTGGCCGCACGCGGCGCCAAGGTCGTGCTCGCGGCACGCCGCACCGACCGGCTCGAGCAGGTCGTCGCCGAGATCCGCGAAGCCGGCGGCGAGGCCATCGCGGTCGCGACCGACGTCGCCAGGCACGCCGACCTCGACAAGCTGGCCGCCAAGACCGTCGAAACCTTCGGCCGCATCGACGTGCTGGTCAACAACGCCGGCGTGATGCCGCTGTCGCCGCTGGACAAGCTCAAGGTCGACGAATGGGACCGCACCATCGACGTCAACATCAAGGGCGTGCTCTACGGCATCGCGGCCGTGCTGCCGCGCATGAAGGCGCAGGGCAGCGGTCACATCGTCAACGTCGCCTCGATCGCGGGGCTGAAGGTGTTCACGCCCATCGGCACGGTGTACAGCGCGACCAAGCATGCGGTGCGGGCGATCTCCGAAGGCTTGCGCGTCGAAGTCGGCAACAGCGGCGTGCGCGTGACCATCGTGTCGCCCGGTGCCGTCGAGTCGGAACTCAAGCACGGCAGCAGCGACCCCGAGAGCGCGGCGGGCGTGAAGGCCTTCTACGACGCGAACCAGATTCCGGCGGATTCGGTGGCGCGCGCGGTGGTCTATGCCGTCGAGCAGCCGGCCAACGTGGACATCAACGAGGTGGTGCTGCGGCCGGTGTCGCAGGAGTTCTGAGCTTCTCGCCGGCATCAAAAAAGGCCCCAGGCCGCAAGGACCTGGGGCTTTCGCCAGTGGAGAACCGATTAGTCGAGCAGGTTCAGCTGCAGGTATCCGCCAGTGGTCACGTTGGATGCTCCCACGATCGTGAAGAGCTTCGTGTTGTAGGTCGCGAAGTAGTTGGAACCCGTGCCATCCGGGAACTGGCGCATGCCGGCAGGACCGAAGGCGCCCATGCCGCCATAGGTGTTGGCGTGCGCGGCCGTCGTTCCGTCGGCGTTGATCACGATTCGGGTGTTGCCCGTCGCCGTCATGTTGATGCTGGCCCAGCTTCCCTTGGTCGATCCGCCGTGGCCTGTCGCCGCCGCCCAGACCGGCGTGTCTTGCACGCCAAGCCGCCACACGAGCATGCCGGGCGTCGAGGGCGCCGCGCCCGCCGACAGATAGACCTTCTGGTCGCCGATGCGGGCCATCGCGAAGCGGCCGTTCTCGGCAGGATTGGCGTTGTTGACGATGTGCCAGACGCCCGCAATCTCCGTCGCGCTGACCGTGTAGGTCGCCACCGAGGCCGGCGGGCAGTTCGGGATGCTGTAGATGGTCGAGTCGAAGCAAAGCTTCATGACCGTGCCGCCGGACGAGACCTCCGTCTGCGTGATCTGCGAAGTTTCCGCGGCTGCTGTCCGCTGGATGCCGAGGCGGTTGTACACGCCATCGAGTTGCGCCTGCTCGGTGACCAGGTTGCGCGCGCCGATGAAGGGCTTGACCGCGTAGGTACTGCCTGTGCCGAAAGGATCGACGAACGGAAAGTTGCCGACCACTGCATCCGTCGTCATGCGGAAGCGCGACGTGTTGGCCACCGAAGTGACCCGGCCGGTCTTGAAGAAGTAGGTGCCGGCTTCGGAGCTGTCCGTGTTGAAGGTGTCCGCCACGGGCGCGCTGCCGTCCTGGTTAACGAAGGTGTAGACGTTGGCGTTGAAGTCCAGCGTCAACTGGTACTGGAGCGCGTTCGCCGCATAGACGCGGTAGGTGCCGTTGCGCGCATCACCGGCCGAGACGTTCAGCACGGTGGCCTTGGTCAGGGACTGGTTGGCGCTCGCCTTGGCCGAGACCGTGTAGCTGACGGCGCTGGCCGTGCCATTGAGAATCTGCGCGGCCCACTTGCTGCCCGACACGCTCGGATTGCGCAAGCTGACCGCCGCTTCGCTGGAGGCGCTGGTCGTCCAGTCGGCGCTCTGGCTCGGTGTGATCTCCACGGTGTCGCCGGGCTTCACGGCGAACTGGCCGTTGGCGTCGGCTGTCGCTGCGCTGCCGTTGATCGATACCGTCGCCGTCAAGGCCGCCGGCGCACTGAAACCGCTCCCGCCCCCTCCGCCGCCACCTCCCCCGCAGCCGACCAACCCAGCCGCCAGTGTCGCCGCGCAGGCGAACGAAATCAAAAGCCTCATGTAGTTCCTCGTGTCGTTGTGGTTTGGGCGCGACCGAATGTGGCCCTCCGCGCCGACCGGGAAGATACATATGGTTTCAGTGGAAAGCAACGATTAATTTAACTTTAGTTTTACTTTCTTGGCGCGGAATTGGAGCGCCCGGTCGGGCGCTCATTCATTCCCCCACGTGGCAGAACGGATGCCAGCGCACGACGGGGTGCTCGCACAGCCCATCGTCGAACACGCGATGGGTCAGGCGCGACGCGAAGTACTCGGAGGTGTCCCAGTCGCGGTCCAGCCATTGCATGGCTTCCATCAATGCTTCGGGGTTCCGCCGGTCGCGGTACTGGTCCAGCAGCGCCGAAGTCAGCCGCCGGCTGGCGTCGGCATCGCCGTTTGCCGCGGCGACGCGAAGTCCGTCGAAATGCGTCGTGGCCACGGGAGCGTGCCGCGGCGGCTCCGCGCGCGGCAAGGCCAGCACCGCCGCGGCCGAAAGGGCCAGCGCAAAACCGACGGCCGCCAAGGTCCTGACAGGACGCGCGCGAAGAGCATCCGTTGCGTTCATGACAGCTTTCCTTTCGCTACCGGGTGTTGGCATCGCGCTTTGGAGCGACGCGCGATGAAATGAATTTTTCTCGTCCGCAGGGCGGCTGGGAATCGCGTCTATGCGCTATCGCCAACGATCTCGCGCGCGGCTAACCGTCAGCGGCCCGAGCGGAGAATGGCCTCAGGGGCAGGCCGCGATGCCCCTCGACAGGCTTCCAGAACGCACGGCTCACATGCGCGCAGCAAATATGTACGGCTCAAGTCAGCAACTGCGATCAGACGCCGTGACCACGACTGCCGGCACCAACGAGCATCACCCGATCAAGGTGAACGAAAATCTGCCCACCTTGCACTCAACCCGCAGCACAACCTTCTCATGAAAATCCAGAAAGACTCCGTCGTCACCCTCCGCTACAAGGTAGCCGACGCCGCCACCAACAAGCTCATCGAAGAGAGCAGCGACCCCATGGTCTATCTGCATGGCGGGTACGACAACACCTTTCCCAAGGTCGAGGCTGCGCTGGAGGACAAGGAGGCCGGCTTCCAGACCACGCTGAACCTGCAGCCCGAAGATGCCTTCGGTGTGCGTGACGAATCACTGGTGCGCACCATCTCGAAAGCCGACTTTCCGCCGGGCGTCAAAGTGGGCGGCCAGCTCGAAGGCCGCAACGACAAGGGCGAGCCGCAGGTCTTCACCGTGATGAAGATCAAGGGCCCGCAAGTGATCCTCGACGGCAACCATCCGTTCGCAGGCAAGGCGCTCAAGTTCAGCGTGACGGTGACCGGCGTGCGCGCCGCGACCGAGGAAGAGATTGCCCATCGCCATGTGCATGGCGAGCACGGGCACCATCACTGAAGCGCGTCGCTCCTCGGCGCATCGGCGAAATGCTTCACTCCGGGAGCTAGCGCGCTCTCGGATTCGGATCGATCCAGAGTTTCGACAATCCCGCCGCCACGCTTTCGCGGCTCTGCGGCGTCCCGGCGCTCGCGGCCTCATCCGCTGCGGCCATGCCGTTCTCCATCGTTTCTGCCTCCGTCGGCTGCGTGCTCACGGGCGGCATCACTGTGGGGTCGATGTCGGGGGGTGGGATGGCGATGGGCATGGCGTGACTCCTTTGCATTGATCGCAAAGTAGCTCTCGCCCGCCTGCGCGACCTGTAGGAAGCCGCCGTGGTCAGAACGGGCGGCCATCCTGGCTTCGTGTCAGACCCACCAGCGCCCGGCTGCCAGCGCAGCTCTTCCGCGTGCTGGACCACAGCCTCGCTCTAAAAGCTCACGCGCAGGCCGATGGTGCCCTGAACCGACGACTTCACCCGGGCGTCGCCGCCGGCGCTGGAGATGCGCCCGACCTCGCCGTACACGGTGGTCGCAGGTGTCAGCGCCAGCGAAAGGCCGGCCGCCACTTCCGTCGCGGTGTAGCCGCTCGCACCGGAGATGACGGTGCTGCCGGTGGTGCCGACGAAGGTCGCCACGTCGGTGCCTGAACTGGCACGGTAGACGCTGAAGCGCGCATAGGGCTGCAGCCGGCCCGCGCCGGTGGGGATGTCGCCCTTGATGCGCACGCCCAGCCGGCCGATCCAGCCTGCTTTGGTGTCCTGATGGACTTGCGCGCCGGCGATCGACACGTCGTCGAAACGTGTTCTTTGGCGGATGAGCTGTGCCTGCGGCTCGATGCTCCAGCTCTCGGTCAGGGCGAAGGACTTGCCGGTTTCTATCGATGCCGAGAAGCTGCGCGCCTTGCCCGACACCGTGAGACCGCCGTCGGGCCGCACGCTGTAGCGGTGCCTGCCGGCTTGCAGCACGGCATCGACATACCAGCCGCTCGCATCGCGCCAGGTGGCATAGCCGCCGAGGTAGCGCGACTGGAGATCGGTGTTGCCGACTCTGCCGAAGGTGCCGCGCGCGTTGCCGTTCACGTCGACGTCCCCGTCCAGCGAGCCGACGTAGAGGCCGGCGCGCCAGTTGTTGCCGGTCAGGAGGTCGGCGCCTGCCTGCAGGCCGCTCACTTGGCCCCGGCTGTGCGGGGCGACGCTGCCTTGCTGGCGGATGTCGAGGTCGGTGTAGACGGCATGCACCCAGACATCGCGGTTGGGCCCCGAATCGCCGACCCGGCGGTTCAGGTTGCCCAGCATGGCGATATCCGCTTGGCGAAGTTGCGCCGGGAGGGCGGAGAAGAGCGGCATTTCGTTCCGATAGACGGGTGCGACAGGGGCAGGCGCGATGGCCTTCTTGTCGGGCTCTGCGGCCGCTGGGGCCGCCGGCTCGCCCTCGGCGGCCGCCGCTGGGGCTTCAGCTGAGGGTGCAGGTGCCGGTGCCGGTGCCGGTGCAGGCGCTGGTGCCGGTGCAGGCGCTGGTGCCGGTGCCGGCGCTGGTGCAGGTGCAGGTGCTGGTGCCGGTGCAGGCGCTGGTGCAGGTGCAGGTGCAGGTGCTGGTGCCGGTGCCGGTGCAGGCGCTGGTGCCGGTGCCGGTGCAGGTGCCGGTGCCGGTGCCGGTGCAGGTGCCGGTGCCGGTGCCGGTGCCGGTGCCGGTGCCGGTGCCGGTGCCGGTGCCGGTGCCGGTGCAGGTGCCGGTGCCGGTGCAGGTGCCGGTGCAGGTGCCGGTGCAGGTGCCGGTGCAGGTGCAGGCGCAGGCGCAGGCGCAGGTGTCGAGCACTTGGCGTTGCCGACATCCTTGTCGTTGCCGCAGTTCGCCGCCGACGCGGTACCTGCGAAGGCGAGAAGCGCCACCGCCACACAAGCCTGCAGCCCCTTGGCCCGCGCAAACTCAGGCGCTTGGAGTTGCAGATCGGGAACCGGGGTGCCGGTCGCCGCCGACTTGCCGACGCCTGTTGCCAGCTCCGATGCCACAGCCCAAAGACCCTTGGCGGCATTCCAAATGATCCTGAAAACGCGGTTCATATCGTCTCCTCCATCCCCCGCCAAAGCGGTAATTGAATACTTTTGACTTTAGTACCGAGGTATTCATTTTCTAAGGAAGGAGTTCACACAATCGGTTACAGAACCGTGTCTTGGCGTCGAAAATGCTATGGTTTGGATAGCAACCAGGGCTGATCCCACGAGCATTCGTGAGATTTTTCACATTGCGGAGGGTGTGGCGCGCGCCCTGGAGGGGCGGCAAGAAGGGCCGGGAAATGAAACCCGGCGCTCGGCCACGCGAGCGCCGCCCAAGGCGCCGGCCTGGGTGCTATGAGATCAGGCGAAAGCCGGCGTCAGACGCGCTTCGCTGGCGCCGGCAAGGGTCAGGTTGTCGTCGCGCGACTGTTTGGAGCCGGGCGCAAACCGGCAGTTGTCAGACCCACCAGCGACCGGCTGCCAGCGCGGTGGCCAGGGCGATGGGGCTGGTGCTCTCGGTGGCACACCAGGCGAGCTGCGACACCTCGCCGCCGCCGGGCACGCTGGACGCAGCCATCAGCGCGAAGGTGCAGATGCCAAGGGCGTAGTAGCCCATCACGGCGAGGAAGGGGACGGCAAATCCCATCACGGGGCCGCGCGCCTTGCGCTGGGCGGCGGCCAGGCTCGGCAGCGGCACTTCGGCATGCTGCCTGGCAGCGGTCCCCTTTGCAGGCCGCTCGCGCATCTCGAAATAGCTGTGCTGCAGTTGCTGTTCGGTGTTCATGCACGTCGTTGTTGTTTGTGGGGATCGATGGCTCCGCCGCGCGAATTGTGAACGGATCGGCGTGGCGTCCATCCAACGAACAGCCGGGATTTTCCCCTTCTGTTGTTCCGCAGATGGTGCGACTGCGTTCCACCGGCCGCACTTCAGGAACAGGGCGCCACCCCCACATGTGAGGGATCGCTCCTCTCGCATCGAACAGAATGAGCGCCCCGCAAGAAAGCACGCACGCCATGACCGCCACCGCCACTGCCACTGTCACCACCAGCCCCATCGTCCAGATCAAGGCCCTCGGCTTCCCCTGGGAGACCATCGACCCCTTCCTGTTCTGCGCCTACCACGACGACGCCTACCCCAAAGCCAACGCGCAGATGGGGCCCGATGCCTCGCTGGCCGGGCGCGACCTGGGCCAGGACTTCAGCCGCAAGGACGGCTGGAGCATGTACCACGGCAACCCCGTGCCGGGCTTCCCGGGGCATCCGCACCGCGGCTTCGAGACGGTGACCATCGTGCGCAAGGGGCTGATCGATCATTCCGATTCGCTCGGCGCGACCGCGCGCTTCGGCGGCGGCGATGTGCAGTGGCTCACGGCCGGCAAGGGCGTCGTGCATTCGGAGATGTTCCCGCTGCTCGATGCTTCCGCGCCCAACCCGCTGGAGCTGTTCCAGATCTGGCTCAACCTGCCGGCGCGCAACAAGATGGTCGAGCCGCATTTCACGATGTTCTGGGCCGAAGACATCCCGCGCTTCACCGCGATGGATGCCGACGGCCATGCGACCGAGGTCGCGGTCGTCGCGGGCCGTGTCGCGCCGGTGGACGGCGAGCCGGGCGCCGGCGGGCCGCTGGCGCCGCCGCCCGATTCGTGGGCCGCAGAGGCCGATGCGGACATCGCGATCTGGACGATCCGCATGGAACCCCATGCCTGCTGGATGCTGCCTGCCGCGCACGGCGAGGACACGCGGCGCAACCTGTATTTCTTCAAGGGCCGCTCGGTCAGCGTGGCGGGCCGGAAGATCGAGAACCACGCCGCCATCGAGCTGCACGCCGACGCCAGGGTGGAGCTGATCAACGGCGACGAGCCGAGCGAGTTCCTGCTGCTGCAGGGCCGCCCGATCGGCGAGCCGGTGGCGCAGTACGGCCCCTTCGTGATGAACACGCAGACCGAGATCGCGCAAGCCATGGCCGACTACCGCCGCACGCAGTTCGGCGGCTGGCCCTGGCCCGACATGGCGCCGGTGCACGGGCGCGATCCGGCGCGCTTTGCGCGGCATCCGGACGGGCGCGAAGAGAAGCCGCTGGAGTCTTAGCAACCCGCCGGCGGCTGCACGAACCAGCGCCCGCCTGCCCCTTGGTGCAGGTCCACGCGCGTAAAGAAGAAATCCCAGGCGAAGCCGATGTCGCGCATGTCGCCGGTCGAGATCGCACGCAGGCTGAAGAGGCCGCCGGCTGTCGCGCGGCCCGCCGAGACGTGGGCGCCCGGCGCAGCGCTCACGGTGTTGCAGCTCGGGGGCGGAGGCGGTGGGGGTGGCGGCCCGCTGGTATCGGCCGCATGGCGCGAGAAGAAGTCCCAGACGATGTCGGGGTAGCTCGGCCCGCGCTGCAAGGCCCATCGGCCGTCGCGGCCGTTCTGGCCGCCGATCCAGTAGTGGCCGTGGTCGGTGTCGCCGGGGTCGGGCGTGACCGTGGGACCGTTGTAGAACACGGTCTCGACCAGCGAGCGGCTGCCCGGCTGGGCGTCGACGGTGTAGAAGACCTGCTGGCAGTTGTAGTCGGAGCCGTTGACCGGGGTGCAGGCACGCTCCCGCGCCTGTGCTTCGGGCGGGCTGTTGTGCAAGGCGTCGCCGTTGAGCAGCAGCTGCGCATCGCGCATGTTGCGGCCGGCGGGCTGGATCACGGTGCAGTCCTGGTTGTTCTGCAACACCATCAATGGGATCGGGTAGCTCGCATTGCGCTCGCGCTGCATGTCGGCCACCACCTGGCTCACGGCATGAAAAGTGGCGCTGCCGGGGCAGCCCGAGAAGGACACCGAGGCCGCGTCCTCGCCATAGGGCAGGCCCGAGGCACTGGCCGCGGCCGCGAAGTACTCGTTGTGCGTGACCGAGAGCACCACCGCCATGGCGCCGCCCGATGAGAGCCCGGTGACGTAGCGCCGCTTCGGGTCGATGCCAAAGCGCGATTCGACCTGCCGCGCGATCTGGTGCAGGTCTTCGGGCTCGCCGCGGCCCTGGTGGCGGTGCTGGTCGAGCCAGAAACCCCAGCAGTTGGTGTTGCGCAGCCCGTCGTAGCTGGTGATGAAGGGCGCGACGAGGATGAAGCGGAAGCGGTCCGCGGCCGCCACCAGGCCCCAGTCGCGCAGCACGTCGTCATGCGTCTGCTGGCAGCCGTGCAGCGCCATCACCATCGGCGCCGGGGCCGTGAGGCCGTCCGGCACATAGACCTTGTATTGCCGCTCGCGCGAGCCCGAATAGCTTTGCGGGCTCAGCGTGAACGCGCTGGTGGTGCCGGCCTCGGCCTGCAGCGCGGCGAGCAACAGCAGGAGGGCGGCGGCGACCCAGCGCATTCCTAGCCCAGAACGTCGTTCACCTGCTCGTTGAATTCGGCCTGGCTCAGCGCCGCGCCGATTTCCCGCGGCAGCGCATCGCGCACCGAGAACACGCCGAGGATCTTCGTCCCCGCCACCAGCGGCAGGTGGCGGAAACCCCGCTCGAGCATCATCACGACGGCGTCGGACACCAGCGTTTCCGGCGGCACGCAGATCGGGTTGGGCGTCATGACCTCGCGCGCCGTGGTGCGCTCCGGATCGAGCCCCCGGGCCAGCACCCGTGTCATCAGGTCGCGCTCGGTCAGGATACCCAGCAGGGTCTCCGGCGGCTCGATGATGAGCACGCTGCCGCAGTTGGCGTGCGTCATCACGCCCGCAGCTTCGCGCACGCTGGCCTGCGGGCCCAAGCAGGTCACATGCTTGCGCGAGATGGACTGGAAAACGGTACGTTCATCCATGGTGCACCCTCCTGCGGAACGCGCTATGTTGCGACGGACCTTCGCTTAGCGCAAGGTGGCGTTGAGCCGCTCCAGCGCACCGGCGCCGGGGCACAGCTCGGCGGGCCCCAGCGTGTTGAGCGGCCGCTCGCTGGTGTTGAGCGCCGTGTGCAGATCGGTGGCCAGCGGATCGACGTAGAGCAGGCCCGTCACCACTTCGCCCATTTCCTGGTGCCGCTGCATGTAGGCCATGGCGGCGTAGCGGTCGCCGGGGTTGTAGTCGGGATGCAGGCTGCGCAGCCGCAGCAGCGTGCCGTCGTGCTGGCGCACGTCCATCACTTCGCCCGGCGCCATGTCCACGGTGATTTCCTGGCGCTCATGGATGAAGTCGATGCGGCTCACCGCCTCGTTGTGTTCGCGCACGTAGTCGTAGCTCTTGGTGCTGCCGGGGTGGTTGTTGAAGGCGACGCAGGGGCTGATCACATCGATGAACGCGGCCCCGCCGTGGCTGATCGCACCCTTGATCAGCGGCACCAGCTGCGCCTTGTTGCCCGAAAACCCGCGCCCCACGTAGCTGGCGCCCAGCTGCAGCGCCATGGCCACCAGATCCACCGGGCTGTCGCTGTTGACGACGCCCTTCTTGCTCTTGGAGCCCTGGTCGGCGGTGGCCGAGAACTGGCCCTTGGTCAGGCCGTAGACCCCGTTGTTCTCCACGATGTAGGCCATGCGCACGCCGCGCCGCATGGCGTGGGCGAACTGGCCCAGGCCGATGGAAGCCGAGTCGCCGTCGCCCGAAACGCCCAGGTAGAGCAGATCGCGGTTGGCCAGGTTGGCGCCGGTCAGCACGCTGGGCATGCGGCCGTGCACCGTGTTGAAGCCGTGCGAGGCGCCCAGAAAATAGTCCGGCGTCTTGGAGCTGCAGCCGATGCCCGAGAGCTTGGCCACGCGATGCGGCTCGATGTCCAGCTCCCAGCAGGCCTCGATGATGGCGGCGGAGATCGAGTCGTGGCCGCAGCCGGCGCACAGCGTGGAGATCTTGCCCTCGTAGTCGCGCCGCGTGTAGCCGACCTTGTTGGTGGCCAGCGTCGGGTGGCGCAGCTTGGGCTTGGCGAGGTAGGTCATGCGGGCTCCTTGGCGAGATGGGCGCTGATCGCCTGGACCACGAAACGCGCCGTGATGGGTGTGCCGTCGAAATGCAGCACGGGGACCAGCCTGGCCGGATCGATGCCGAGCTCGTTGACCAGCAGGCTGCGCATCTGGCCGTCGCGGTTCTGCTCGACCACGAACACTTGGCGGTGCCGCGCGAGGAACTGCGCCACGCTGTCCGGGAAGGGAAAGGCGCGCAGCCGCAGCGCGTCCAGGTGGACGCCGCGTTCGGCCAGCTCCTCCAGCGCCTCCTGCATGGCCGGGCTGGTCGAGCCGAAATAGATCACGCCCAGGTCCGTCTTTTCGGCGGCCAGCCGCAGCATCGGCTGCGGCACCAGGGTGGCCGCGGTCGCGAACTTCTTCAAGAGCCGCTCCATGTTGTAGATGTAGTCGGGGCCGCGCTCGGAATACCGCGCGTAGGCGTCGCGCGTCGTGCCGCGGGTGAAGAAGCTGCCCTTGGTCGGGTGCGTGCCCGGCAGCGTGCGCCAGGGGATGCCGTCGCCGTCCACGTCCTTGTAGCGGCCGAAGTCCCGGCCTGCCTCCAGCTCTTCGGCGCTCATGACCTTGCCGCGGTCGTAGGCCCGGCTGTCGTCCCAGGCAAAGGGCGCGCACAGGCGCTGGTTCATGCCGATGTCCAGGTCCGTCATCAGGAACACCGGCGTCTGCAGCCGGTCGGCCAGGTCCAGCGCCGCCGCCGCGTGCTCGAAGCACTCGTGCGGATCCTCGGGGAACAGCAGCACGTGCTTGGTGTCGCCGTGCGAGGCGTAGGCGCAGGACAGGATGTCGGCCTGCTGGGTGCGCGTGGGCATGCCGGTGGAAGGTCCGCCGCGCTGCACGTTGATGAGGGTGACCGGAATCTCGGCAAAGTAGGCCAGGCCGATGAATTCGGCCATCAGGGAAATGCCCGGCCCCGAGGTCGCCGTGAAGGCCCGTGCGCCGTTCCAGCCGGCGCCGACCACCATGCCGATCGAGGCGAGCTCGTCTTCCGCCTGCACGATGGCGAAGCGGTTCTGGCCGTTGGCCGGATCGACGCGGAATTTGGTGCAGTACTTCTGGAAAGCCTCGGCCACCGACGACGAGGGCGTGATCGGATACCAGGCCGCGACCGTGGCGCCGCCATACACGCAGCCCAGGGCCGCGGCGCTGTTGCCGTCCACGAAGATCCGGTTGCCCACCCGGTCGGCGCGCCGCACCTGCAGCCCGAGGGGCTCGCCGCGCAGATGCTCCCTGGCGAAGTCGCAGCCCAGGTGCAGCGCCTGGACATTGGAGGCCAGTAGCTTTTCCTTGCCCTTGTACTGCTCGCCGAACAGCTTCTCGACCACCTCCGGCTCGATGCCCAGCAGGATGGCCAGGGCGCCCACGTAGACGATGTTCTTGAACAGCTGGCGCTGGCGCGGATCGTGGTAGACGGCGTTGCAGATCTCGGTCAGCGGCATGCCGATCACGCGGATGTCGTCGCGGAATTTCGACGGCGGCAGCGGCCGCGTGCTGTCGTAGAACAGGTAGCCGCCGGGCTCCAGCTCGGCCACGTCGGCGTCCCAGGTCTGCGGGTTCATCGCCACCATCATGTCGGTGCCGCCGCGCCGCCCCATGTGGCCGCGCTCGGTCACGCGCACCTCGTACCAGGTCGGCAGGCCCTGGATGTTGCTGGGGAAGATGTTGCGCGGGCTCACCGGCACGCCCATGCGCAGGATGGCCTTGGCGAACAGCTCGTTGGCCGAGGCCGAACCCGAGCCGTTGACGTTGGCGAACTTGATGACGAAATCGTTGACCGCCTCGATTTGTGAGATGGCCCCCACGCTCGCCACTTCGTGTGCTTCCCTGCCCCCCGAGGGGGCTTTCCCGCCTTCGGGCGGCCGTGCTGCGGGAATGGCGCTCATGCCGTCACCTCCTGCCCTGCGGGCGTCATCTTCAGCAGGAACTTCTGCATGTCCCAGGCCCCCGTGGGGCAACGCTCGGCGCACAGGCCGCAGTGCAGGCAGACGTCTTCGTCCTTGACCATCACCCTGCCTGTCTTGAGCCCGCCGGAGACATACAGATCCTGCGCCAGGTTGAGCGCCGGCGCCTTCAGCCGGGCCCGCAGTTCGCTCTCCTCGCCGTTGGCGGTGAAGCTGATGCAGTCCATCGGACAGATGTCCACGCAGGCATCGCATTCGATGCAGGCGGCCTCGGTGAACACGGTCTGCACGTCGCAGTTCAGGCAGCGCTCGGCCTCCTTGAAGGCGGTGGCGGCGTCGAAGCCCAGTTCCACCTCCACCCGGATGCTGGCCAGCGCCTTCTCGGCCTTGGCCCAGGGAACCTTGTAGCGCAGGTCGTTCGAGGTGTCGTTGTCGTAGCTCCACTCGTGGATGCCCATCTTCTGCGACACCAGGTTGGTCATGGGCGGCGGGCGGACAGTGACCGGCTGGCCATGCAGCAGCCGGTCGATCGACACCGCGGCCTCGTGCCCATGGGCCACGGCCCAGATGATGTTCTTGGGGCCGAAGGCCGCATCGCCGCCGAAGAACACCTGGGGCACCGTGGACTGGAAGGTGTTCTTGTCCAACGTGGGCAGTCCATGGTTGTCGAAGTCGATGCCGCAGTCGCGCTCGATCCAGGGGAAGGCGTTTTCCTGCCCCACCGCCACCAGCACCTCGTCGCATTCGAAGAAGGCATCCGGCTCGCCGCTGGGCACCAGCGTGCGACGGCCCTTGTCGTCGTACTCCGCGCGGACGATCTCGAAGCGCATGCCCAGCAGCTTGCCGTTGTCGTGGACGAAGGCCTTCGGTACATGGAAGTTGATGATGGGAATGCCTTCGTGCTGGGCGTCCTCCTTTTCCCAGGGCGAGGCCTTCATCTCCTCGAAGCCGCTGCGCACGATGACCTTCACGTCGGTGCCGCCCAGGCGGCGGGCCGAGCGGCAGCAATCCATCGCCGTGTTGCCGCCGCCCAGCACGATCACGCGCTGGCCGATGCTTGTCACGTGGCCGAAGGAGACGGAGTTCAGCCAGTCGATGCCGATGTGGATGCCGGCCGCCGCCTCCTGGCGCCCGGGAAGTTCGAGGTTGCGCCCGCGCGGCGCGCCGCAGCCGACGAAGATGGCGTCCCACCCCTGCGCCAGCAGGGCCTTCATCGAGTCGATGGGCTCGCCGCCGCGGAACTCCACGCCCAGGTCCAGGATGTAGCCCGTCTCCTCGTCGATCACCGACTCGGGCAGGCGAAAGTGCGGGATCTGCGTGCGCATGAAACCGCCGGCCTTGGCGTCGCTGTCGAACACCGTCACTTCATAGCCCAGCGGCGCCAGGTCGCGCGCGACGGTGAGCGAGGCCGGCCCGGCGCCCACGCAGGCGATGCGCTTGCCGTTCCTGGGCGCCACCGCCGGCATGCGCGAACGCACGTCGTCCTTCATGTCGGCCGCCACGCGCTTGAGCCGGCAGATCGCCACCGGCTCGGGCTTGCTGGCGTTGCTCTCCTCCACCCGCCCACGCCGGCAGGCCGGCTCGCAGGGCCGGTCGCAGGTGCGCCCCAGGATGCCGGGGAAGACGTTGGAGACCCAGTTGATCATGTAGGCGTCGCCGTAGCGGCGCTGCGCGATCATGCGGATGTATTCGGGGACGGGGGTGTGCGCCGGACAGGCGTACTGGCAATCGACGACCTTGTGGAAATAGGCCGGGTTGGCAATGTTGGTTCGCTGCAAAGCGTGTCTCCTGTCTGCCGCCCGGGGCTCCCCGGGGAGGAGCCGGCTCGGGTCTGCCGCCAGTATGCGCCGCTCAGGACGGCACAAATCCTTGGTGAAATCCCGCAGCACGCCAGGGCCGATCGAAGTTCAGTTCGCCGCCATCGCAGGTGTCATGAACTTCAGACGCTCCTCGGCGTAGCGCGCGACGGCCGCAGGCGCAAGCCGCCGCCCGCAGAGCGCGACATGGCCGTCGGGACGCACGAGATAGAAGGAAGGCCGCGCAATCTTCTGGCGCTCCAGTTCCGCGTCGTTGACCGGATCGGCCGGGATCACGTGCACCCGCAGCAGCTCGCCGAGGCCCGTCGCGCTGCCCGCAGGCAGGTCCTGTCCGAACACGAGCAGATGGAAGTGCGTGTCCGCGAGCTTGTCGAACGAATCCTCGACCGGCCCGTCCGCGGCAAAGCGCAGATACAGCCAGGGGAAGCGATCGCCGGCGCTCGGCGCATCGGACGGCAGCGCGTCCAGCGCTGCCGACAGCGGGCCCGCGCGGTAGTGGATGCCGGTTTGCGAGACGGTGCGGAACGCGAGCTTCTGCACGCGTTCGCGGCCCATCGCGAAGGCGGCGAGCCGGGCCAGCACCCGCGTGCGCAGCAGGCCGGCGAACGGCGCGTCGGAGACCACCACCCTGAAGCCCCGGTCGGTCGTCTCGAGCAGGCGCCGCGCGACTGGGAGGCGCTCGGCCTCGTAGGAGTCGAGCAGCGTCTCGCCGGCTTTGCCCTCGACCACCAGCGCGATCTTCCATGCCAGGTTGTAGGCATCCTGCAGGCCGGTGTTCATGCCCTGGGCGCCCACCGGGCTGTGGATATGGGCCGCATCGCCGAGCAGGAAGCAGCGACGATCCCGGAAGCGCGACGCGCTGCGGTGGTGGATGCGGTAGGTGGAGAACCAGGTGCACGCCTTGAAAGACAGCCCGGTGCCGGCCTCGGCGTGCAAGGAAGGAATCACGTCCTCGAAGCGCGCGTCGTCCTTGCCGCGCAGCTCGGGCGGCAGGATGCCGACGATGCGCCAGTGGTCTTTGCCGCGCATCGGGAAGAGCAGGTGGAAGCCTTTCCTCCACAAATACACGTTGACCTCGTCGGGGACCATGCCGCCCGTCATCTCCACGTCGGCGACGAAGAACACGTGTTCGTAGGGGGCGCCGGGAAAGCCGATGCGGTTCATCTCGCGCACCGCGCTGCGCGCCCCGTCGCAGCCGGCCATCCAGGTGGCGTCGATGCGGCGGATCGTGCCGCCGGCAACTCGGAGCGTCGCCGTCACATGGCCGGGCTCCTGAGCGAGCTCGATCATCTCGGTGTTCCAGTGCACCGCCAGGCCCCAGTCGCTCAACCGGTCGCCCATGATCCGTTCGTTGTCGTCCTGCCCGAGGATCAGGATGTACGGGTACGGGGTCACGCGTGCGCCGGCTTCGCCCAGGGGCACGCGCGCCATCTTCCGCCCTTCGGCCCACATGTTGGCGCCGGTGCCACGCTTGCCGAGTTCGAGCGCGCGCTCGGCGATCCCGAGCTGGGCGTAGATCTCCAGCGTGCGCGCCTGCACGCCGAGCGCCCGGGTCTGCAGCGAGGGCCCGGCGTGCCGGTCGATGATCACGGTGCGAACGCCGCGCCGGCCGAGCTGATTGGCGAGCATCAGGCCGGTGGGGCCGGCGCCGACGATCAGGACATCGCAATCCATGGCGGTCTCCTTGTTCTTTTGAAAGTCGTCATCGCGCGAGCTAGCCATTGAGCACCCGAAGGTCGTCATCGCGCAACTCGCCGGCGGCGCGCTACGATCCACATCGCGCGACACGCGTTCGGCAGGAGGTGGTATGGCAACGGCAGCAAGGTCGGATGGCAGCGGCACCGCGGACTTCGGCGCGGGGCGTTCCTCGTGGTGGAACTGGCCCCTGCAGCAGTGGCCATGGCCGGCTGGCGCGCCGCAGCAGCTGAGCCAGCCGATCAACTCGGGCTGGTCACTGGTCAGCGTGACCCACAACAACTCGTCGGCACCCGACATCGAGCGCGACGTGCTCCAGCAGCACAGTTATGGCCGCCAGATCGGCCGGCTGATGGACGCGGTCTCGGCGCTGGCCGAAAAGCTGCCGCCCAAGGAGAAATCCGACAAGCGCATCGCCGACTTCGAGACGCTGGCGCGCGAGGTCGAGCGCATCAAGCAGAGCGCGCGGCAGCCGCGCGTCGAGCGGCTGCAGAAAGAACTCGACGCGCTCAGGCGTGAAGATCCGAACGCCTACCGGCAGTTGAAGGCGAAGCTGCCATAGTCAGCCGGCCGCGCGCCGAAGCGCCGCCACCACCGCCTCGCCCATGTCGCGCGTGCCGACGCGCCGGCAGCCCGGCTGGAAGATGTCGCCCGTGCGCAGGCCTTCGGCCAGCACCGCGCGCACCGCACGCTCGACGCGCTCGGCCTGCTCGGCGAGGCCGAAGGAATAGCGCAGCAGCATCGCCATCGAGAGGATGGACGCGAGCGGGTTCGCGAGGTCCTTGCCGGCGATGTCGGGCGCGGTGCCGTGCACCGGTTCGTAGAGGCCCTTGCTGCCGGCCGCCATCGAGGCCGAGGGCAGCATGCCGATGGAGCCGGTAAGCATGGCGGCCGCGTCCGAGAGGATGTCGCCGAAGATGTTGCCGGTAACGATCACGTCGAACTGTTTGGGCGCGCGCATGAGCTGCATCGCGGCCGCGTCGACGAACAGGTGCGTGAGCTCGACGTCGGGATACTCGGCGCCCACGCGCGTGACGACCTCGCGCCAGAGCTGCATCACTTCGAGCACGTTGGCCTTGTCGACCGAGCACAGCTTGCGCCGCCTCGCCCGCGCGGTGCGGAAGGCGACGTGCGCGATGCGCTCGATCTCGGGCTCCGAATAGCGCATGGTGTTGAAGGCCTCGCGTTCGCCCCGGGCGTTGGTGCCGCTGCCGCGCGGCTCGCCGAAATAGACGTCGCCGGTGAGCTCGCGCAGGATCATCAGGTCCAGGCCTTCGACGATCTCCGGCTTGAGCGTCGAGGCGCCGATCAGTTCGGGGAAGAGAAAGGCGGGACGGAAGTTGGCGAACAGGCCGAGTTCCTTGCGTAGCCGCAGCAGGCTTGCGCCCGGCCGCATGGCAAAGGGAATGGCCTCGTCGCCGGGCATCCCGGCGGAGCCGAACAGGATGGCGTCGGCACGGCGCGCGATCTCGCTGGTGGCCGCGGGCAGCGGGTCGCCGGCGCTGTCGATGCCGGCCTGGCCGATGGGCGCCTCCACCAGTTCCACCGCCTGGGTCGGGCCGAGCACGGCCTTCAACACCTTGACGGCCTGGGCCGTCACCTCGGGACCAATGCCGTCGCCGGCCATCACTGCGATCTTCATCTTGGGGACACTTCTTTCGTTGAGAGGAGGGAGGGTCAGGCGCCCGCGCGAGCGCGCTCGAAAGCCTCGATGCGCGCGGACTGCGTCAGCGTGTAGTCGAGCTCGTCAAGGCCTTCGAGCAGGCAGTGGAGCGCGAAGGGATCGATCTCGAACGAAGCGCGGCTGCCGTCCGGCGCCGTCACGCTTTGCGCCGCGAGATCGATGCAAAGCCGCGCGCCGGGCCTGGCTTTCAGGGTGGCGAGCAGACCGCCGACGAGGTCTTCGGCCAGGCGCACCGGCAGCAGCCCGTTCTTGAGCGCGTTGGAAAAAAAGATGTCGCCGAAGCTGGGCGCGATCACGGCGCGGAAGCCGCCGTCGACGAGCGCCCACACCGCATGCTCGCGCGAGGAGCCGCAGCCGAAATTGCGGCCGGCCACGAGGATGCGCGCTTCGGCATAGGCGGGGTCGTTGAGCGGGAAGTCGGCGCGCAGCGCGCCCTCTGCATCGCGCCGCACGTCGCGGAACAGGAAGTCGCCGAAGTTCGCCGAGCGGGGCTTTTGCAGATAGAGCGCCGGCACGATCTGGTCGGTGTCGATGTTGATGCGCGCGAGCGGCGCGGCCACGGCATCGAGCCGGTTGAAGGCTTCCATGCTCAATGCTCCTTCTGCATCAGGCCGCGCACGTCGGCGAGCCGGCCGGTCACGGCAGCGGCGGCAGCCATGGCCGGGCTCATCAGGTGCGTACGTGCACCCGGCCCCTGGCGGCCGACGAAATTGCGGTTGGAGGTGGAGGCGCAGCGCTGGCCCGGCGCGACCTGGTCGCCGTTGGTGCCCAGGCACATCGAGCAGCCCGCGTAGCGCCACTGGAAGCCGGCCGCGCGGAACACCGCATCCAGCCCCTCGGCCTCGGCCTGGCGCTTGACCAGCCCCGAGCCGGGCACCACCCAGGCCTCGACGCCCTCGGCCACATGGCGCCCGCGCGCCACGGCGGCGGCGCTGCGCAGGTCTTCGATGCGGCCGTTGGTGCAGGAGCCGATGAACACGCGCTGCACCGCGATGTCGGTCAAGGCCTGGCCGGCCTCGAGGCCCATGTAGGCGAGGGCGCGGCGCATGGCCTCGCGCTTCTCGGCGCCGGCCGCGTTCGCGGGGTCGGGCACGCGGCCCGAGATGGGCAGCACGTCCTCGGGGCTGGTGCCCCAGGTGACCATGGGCGCGATGTCGTCCGCATGCAGCGAGAGCTCGCGGTCGAAGCGCGCATCGGCATCGCCGGGCAGCGTGCGCCAGCGCGCCACGGCCTGGTCCCAGGCGGCGCCCTGCGGCGCGTGGGGCCGGCCGGCCAGCCAGGCGAAGGTGGTGTCGTCAGGCGCGATCATGCCGGCGCGCGCGCCGGCTTCGATCGACATGTTGCACACCGTCATGCGCGCTTCCATCGAGAGGGCGCGGATCGCCTCGCCCGCGTACTCGATCACGTGGCCGGTGGCGCCGGCGGTGCCGAGGCGGCCGATGACGGCGAGGATGATGTCCTTGGCCGTCACGCCCGCGGCTAGACGGCCCTCGACGCTGACGCGCAGCGTGCGCGGCTTGCGCTGCCACAGCGTCTGCGTGGCGAGCACGTGCGCCACTTCCGAAGCGCCGATGCCGAAGGCCAATGCGCCGAGCGCGCCGTGCGTGGAGGTATGGCTGTCGCCGCAGACGATCAGCATGCCCGGCAGACTCAAGCCCTGCTCGGGGCCGACCACGTGCACGATGCCCTGGCGCTCGTCGTCGAGGCCGAAGAAGCGGATGCCGGCGGCGGCGCAATCGTCCTCGAGCGCCTGCGCCATCGCGCGCTTCTCGGGGTCGGCGATGCGGCCGAGCGCGCGCGCGTCGGTGGGCACGTAGTGGTCGGGCGTGGCGAAGGCGCGCTCGGGCGCGCGGACCGTCAGGCCCTTCTGCCGCAGCATTTCGAAGGCCGGCGCCGAGCCGTCCTGCACCAGGTGGCGGTCGACGTAGAGCAGGCTCTGGCCGTCGTCGCGCTGCATCACGACGTGCTCGGCCCAGATCTTGTCGAAGAGGGTGCGTGGGGGCGTGTTCGATGTCATCGGTTCTGGATCAATCGAGCTTGGCTCCAGAGAGCTTGACGATCGACTCGTAGCGCTTGATCTCGGAGACGATGAACTGGCCGAACTCCTCGGGCGTGCCGCCGCCGATCTCGGCGCCGAACTCGGCCATGCGCCGCTTCATGTCGACCGACTGCAGCACCTGGTTGGCCTCGGCATTGAGCTTGTCGATGACGGGCCGCGGCGTGCCCGCCGGCGCCATGAGCCCGTACCACGAAGAGGCATAGACGCCGGGGAGGCCCACTTCGTCGAAAGTGGGCACGTCGGGCAGCGCGGGATTGCGCTTTTTCGAGGCCACCGCGAGCGCGCGCATCTTGCCGCTGGCGATGAAGGGCAGGCAGGTGGTGGTGTCGAGCATCAGCGAGATGTGGCCCGCCACCAGGTCGGCCTCGGCCGGCGCGGTGCCCTTGTAGGGCACGTGCACGATGTTGATCTTGGCGGCGCTCATGAACTGCACCGCCGCCAGGTGCTGCGAGGAGCCGACGCCGCCGGAGCCGTAGTTGAGCTTGCCCGGATTGGCGCGCGCCATCTCGATCAGCTCCTTGGCCGTCTTGACCGGCGAGGAGGCCGGCACGACGAGGATGTTGGGCACGTTCGAGACGTAGACGATCGGCGCGAAGTCCTTGATCGGGTCGAAGCCCAGCTTCGAATAGAGATGGATGTTGACCGCGTTGGGACTGATCGAGCCCATCAGCAGGTTGTAGCCGTCGGGCTTCATGCGCGCCGCGAGCTCGGTACCGATGTTGCCGCCCGCGCCGCCGCGGTTGTCGATCACGATCGGCTGGCCCAGCTTCTGCGCGATCGGCTCCGAGATCATGCGCGCGGTGGTGTCGACGCCGCCGCCCGCGGGCCAGGGCACCATCAGCTTGATCGGCTGGTTCGGGTAGCCGGCGGCTCCTTGCTGGGCTGCCGCGAGTCCTGCGGCGGCGAGCAGGGCCGCCATCATGCAGACATGCGCTTTCTTCATCATCGCGTGGTCTCCTGTCTTTGTAGTGGAGGCCATGCTATTTGCCGCAGCCCGGCGCAGCAATCACAATTAAGGCATGCGGGGCATGATCAAAACTCATGCCTCAACCTCAACTTCCATGTCACGACGTCTGCCCCCGCTCAATGCCCTGCGCGCCTTCGAAGCCGCGGCCCGCTGCGGCAATTTCACGCGCGCGGCCCAGGAGCTGTGCGTCACCCAGGGCGCGGTGAGCCGGCATGTCGCGACGCTGGAAGGCTGGCTCAAGGTGCAACTCTTCGAGCGCGGCCGTCATGGCATCGCGCTCACGCCGCCGGGGCAGGCCTACTTCGGCACCGTGCGCGCGGCGCTGGACCAGATCGACTACGGCACGCGCCAGTTGCAGGCCAGCCCCGACGAGCGCTGCCTGCGCATCAAGCTGCCGCCCACCTTCGCGATCCGCTGGCTGGTGCCGCGGCTCGCGCGCTTCCATGCGCTGCACCCGCGCATCGACGTGCAGATCACCACCTCGCACCAGCGCGCCGACTTCGCGCGCGAGGAGGTGGACGTGAGCATCCATTCCGAGCCGAGCCCGCCCGCGGGGCCGGGCGTGCGGCGCCTGTTCGGCGAGACACTGCTGCCGGTCTGCGCGCCGGGTCTGCTGCAGCGCGGGCCACCGCTGGCGCGGCCGGCCGACCTCGCGCGCCACGTGCTCTTGTGTTCGATGAACCGGCCCAAGGACTGGCCGGCCTGGCTGGCGGCCGCGGGCGCGCCGCAGATCGACGGCAACAGCGGCCTCAAGTTCGAGAACGCCGCGCTGGCCTACCAGGCGGCAGCGGACCAGCTGGGCGTGATGGTCGCGCTGCACGCCTTCGTGCGCGACGACCTGGCATCGGGCCGCCTGGTGGCGCCGTTTGCGCTGCAGGTGGAAACGCCGGGCGCCTACTACCTGGCCTACCGCAGCGAAGCGCCGCTGCCCGAGCGCGTGCAGGCCTTCGAAGCCTGGATCGTGCAGGAGGCCGAGGCGATGTCCCGGGCGGGCCCTAGCTGAGAACGTCCAAGCTGCGCAGGATCCACGACAGCTGGCAGACCAGATTCGCCGCCGCGAGCCCCGCGTGGAAACGCCGGTTCGCCGTATAGGCCGCGACCCCCGCCAGCGCGAGGTAGCCCCCGATGTGCAGCGGGTACTCGAGGCCGAAGCCGGCGAAGTACTGGCGCCCCTTCAAGAAGGTGTCGACCGCGTCGAACACGATCGAGATCGCGAGCAGGCCGAAGAACCATCGGCGCCGCGACATGCCGCTACGTCAGAATGCAGCTCCCATTTCTCTGATCACCCGTGCCGCAGGAGCCTCTGTTGTTTTCACATGTCTTTGTGAGCGTGACCGATTTCGAGCGCGCGTTGACCTTCTACAGCGCCGTCATGGACAGCCTCGGCATCGAGCTTCGGTTCTGCGAGCGCGAGAAGCCATGGGCGGGCTGGCACAGCGCCGGGCGCGCGCGGCCGTTCTTCGTGATCTGCAAACCCTACGACGGCCAGCCGCATGAGGCCGGGAACGGTCAAATGATTGCCTTCGCTGCCGCCGACCGGGCCAAAGTCCACGCTGCACATCAGGCAGCGCTGGAACATGGCGGAAGCTGCGAAGGACCGCCCGGGCTCAGAGAGCAGTACCACCCGAACTACTACGGCGCCTACTTGCGCGACCCGGATGGAAACAAGCTCTGCGTCGCATGCCACGAACCCGCGGCGAGCTAGCGGTCCGCTGCTCCATGAGCCTTCCATCACGCGTAGCCCGCATGCTCGGCGCGCTTGCGCTGCCGTTGTGCTGCGGCCTGACAGACATCGCCGTCGCTCCGGCGCATGCCAACCCCGGCCAAGGCCCGAGCTGGGGCGCGATCGCGTCCGTGCACGGGTGGTACGGCTACTCGATCAACCACCCATCCCGCGGCGCTGCGGAGCTTGCGGCACGCGCCCAGTGCGATCGCGCGGCGGGCCGCTCCGGCCCCTGTGTCGTGCGCGCGTACTTCGATCGCTCCTGCGGCGCTCTCGCGACGGGCAACTTTGGCGAATGGGGCACGGCCATCGCTTCCACCGCAGCCGCCGCGGGCAAGGCGGCCGCCGGGCAGTGCGACAGCCATCTGCCGACCGAGCCTTGCAAGGTGGTCGTCAGCGTCTGCTCGCCGCGCTGAGCGCGGCCTCGCGTGAGCCGGGTCGAAGCGACATTCAGAGCTTTTCTCACCTGCTGCTGAAGGAGGCCTGAATTTCTTCGATTGTTTGTTTTGGGTCTTGGAGATGCGGATAGTGCCCGAGATGGGGGAGAAGAGTGAATTCGATATTGGCCTTCTTGGCGAACTCGACGCCCATCTCCTTGTTGATATAGAAATCCTTCTCACCCCAGATGACCTTGACGGGCGTCTTGAGCCTCGCCAGATGGGACTCGAAATACTCCTGATCCCTGGTGAAGTGTGAGTAGTAGTGATAGAAGGCATCCGCCGAGGTGAGGCCGTCTTGACTCCATCCGCGCAGCATGTCGTCCTTGAGTTCCGGGGACAGATCGAACTGCTCATTCTTAGGCAAGCCTCTTCTGAAAGCGTTCTCCAGAATCTCGTCGCGATTCCTGTTCATCGAGGCATGAATCAAATCGGACGATGGCTTCGACTTGAGGCCCTGCAGGTTCTCGTGCATGTACTGAGGCCGGTCGAATGGCGCAAAGTCGCCCACGATGATCGTCCTCGCGATACCCGGCTCTTCCAAGGCGAGAAGAAGCGCCGGCAGGGCACCGATGTCCGTGGCGTAGATGACCAGTCTGGATCTGTCGATGCCTGCCTTGTCGATGTATGCCTTCAGCACACGCGCATAGTCTTGCGGCGCGTAAGAGAACTTGTCCGCCGGCAGTCTTGATGAAAGACCGTAGCCCGGCCAGTCGAAAGCATGGACTTCGTAGTCCTTGCCGAGCACCAGGGAAATATCCTTCCAGGCATGGAGAGTCTCCGGAAAGCCATGCAGAAAAAGCACGACGCCTTTCGGCCTTGCAGTGTGAACGACCATCCGCCTGAGCTTGATGTCGGAAGTCGCCTCTATGAATCCGATTTCTGCTTTTGAAGCTTGCTCGCGAGCATGTCGGGTGCATCCAACGAGAACTGAAAAGCCAAGCGCAAGAACAGCGATCAGTACTTTCTGCATGGATGCTCGCGACATACGCAAGGTCCTTCTTGAAGCTGGCCTCAACCCGGCGCAGGCGAAGCGCATCAAAGATAGCGCACCTCGGCCACGACCGGCGCATCGGCCTGGTTGGTGTCCGCGTTGGCGTAGGCGCCGCCCTGGCGGAACCAGTAGCGGCATCCGGTGCGGCCCAGCACCTTCACGCAAGTCTGCCCGTCCTCACGGATGCTCCACGTGCCCGCGGCCCGGCCGAGCCCGCCTACGGCTTCCACCGTTCCGTCGGCGCGGAATTCCCACTGGGAAAGCTTTCCGCTCGCGATGTTCTTCGACACCACCGTCTTGCCGAGCAGGCTGGCCTCGATCTCGGCCTTGCTCAGGTAGGTGCGCTCTTCGGCGAAGGCCGCGCCCGGCAGCAGGATGGCGAATGTCGCGAGTGCGGCGAAGGCGAACCGGATGTAGGAGGAACTGCGCATGATGTCGGCCTTTCGTCGATCGCAACCCGTGTCGCAATCGGGTTCGCCATGGCCGCTAATTTTGGGGATTCGCCTCCTTCGGCACGAGTAAGCAGCGCACGCGTGGCATGTGACACGGTTCACATGAGGTGAGGTCGCACGCGCATGCCTCAGGGACAACCCTGCTCATTCAGCAGACAGTTGTCGATGTTTCAGGCAGTTGATTTGTCCGCATTTCCAACACGGTGCGGCCATGCCTTCGCGAGCCTCCGGGAAAGGAGGGTGCACGAGCGCAGGCACGGCATGTGCACTGTCAAGCGGCATCCGTTGCCACCCGCCCGCCCATGCCACAAGCAGAACCGTCCAGCGAAACCCTTCTCGACGCCGACATCGCGATCCTCGGCCTTTCCTTGCGAGCCTCCAACGTGCTGCGGCGCCACGACCTGAACACAGTCCGCGACGTGACGCGCGTATCGCCCCGGAAGCTGTTTGTCATGACGCGACTGGGACGCCGGTCGGTGGCGCAGATCGCTTCGAGCGTGGAGCGCCGCGGGCTGCGGCTTGCGGACGATGGGAGGAGGGAGCCGGGCGCCGTTACCGGGGCTGCGCAGCGGTGAGCGACGGGGTTCGGTCGCGGCCACCGCCTGCGCGCACTGATCAAGTCGGTCGCACGACCGAACATCCACCTGTTGCGCATCGACTTCGCACGTTCTGTATCTGTTCTTCCCCGCACTGCGCGACGAAGATGGAACCCCGTTCAAACGAGAGGTTCCATGACAACACTGACCCGCAGCCAGATTGCCAATCAGATCGCGGCCGAACTGGGGCATGGCTTCGACGGTGAGATCCGCATCGGCGGCCACTACGTGTCCGCCGTGCGTGATGGCCGCACGGTCTACATCAGCGGGCAGGTGCCGCGGGTCGGCAGCACAGTGATGGTGACCGGCCGCGTCGGAGAACAGGTCTCGCTCGATGAGGCGCGGAAGGCTGCGCAGATCTGCGCGCTGCGCGCCCTCGCCATCCTGCGCCAGACCCTCGGCTCGCTCGATGCGATCGAGAAGATCCTGCGCATCGGCGTGTTTGTGCAATGCACCGCCGACTTCACGCAGCAAAGCGAGGTGGCCGACGCAGCCTCGGATCTGATGCACCGTGTCTTCGGCGAGGCCGGCGTGCACACCCGCACCTCCGTCGGCGTCTACGCCCTGCCGAAGAATGCGGCCGTGGAACTGGACATGATCGTCGCCGCGCGCGATGCACTCTAGAACGTGATCCGGCCAACGAAGAATCAAGGTGTGTGCATGAATGATCGAAGCGCGGTGGTGGTCGGGTGCGGAATCATGGGCTGCGATATTGCGGCCATCTTCCTGGCCGGCGGATGGTCGGTGCAGCTCGTGGGGCACAGTCCCTCGAAGTGGGCGGGTGCGCAGGAGCGCGTCGCGAAGTCTGTCCAGCAGCTGGGCTCGGAGCAAGAGTCCGGATCACTGGTATTTCACTCCCGGATCGAAGACATCTCATGGGCCAACGTCCATATCGTGCTGGAGTCGGTCACGGAAAATATGGAGATCAAGAAGTCGATTTTTTCGACCCTGGACAGGCTGGCTCCTGCGGGCGTGCCAATGGGGTCGAATAGCTCCAGCATGCGCATCACCGACATCTGTGCGGGCCTGAAAACCGCAGAGCGCATGGCGAACACCCATTTCTTTCAGCCCGCGCACCTCGTCCCCTTGGTGGAAATCGCCAAAGGCGAACGCACTGAAGCATCGACATTGGATGCGCTCCACCAGGTGTTCCGCTCGCTGGGAAGAGCGCCGGTGCGCGTGAATCGCGACGTTCCAGGCTTCCTCGCCAACCGCATCCAGCACGCGCTGATGCGGGAGGCTTTTGCCGTCATCGACGAGGGGCTTGCAACGGCCGAGGACGTCGATGTCGCTGTTCGGTTTGGATTCGGATTCCGCTATGCAGCTGCCGGCCCGATGTTGCTCAAGGAGTTCGCGGGCTTCGATACCCAGCACGCGGCGGCAACCGTCATCTATCCGTCGCTCTGCAATGACAGCGCCCCCGGAAAGACGCTGACGGATCTGGTGACGCGCGGGCGCTTCGGCGTCAAGGCGAAGAAAGGTTTCAGGGATTGGACGGACGAAGCCATCGCCGAAGAGTGCCAGCGGTATGAGACCGCACTGATGCAGGCGGCCAACATCCTTGTTCTCGGCAGGCCGCACGCCGACGAACCGAGCTGAGCATGGCGTCGGATCAACGCGGAGCGCGGAAATCGGGGGATCGAGCCACCACCGCTCTGATCTCTTGCATCAACGCTCGCGCGCCCGGTGAGGGGAATGCGCCCAGACGCTGCGTGAGACCGATCTCGCGGCGCGTCCGGTCAAGGGGGAAGTTCAGTACGACCAGGCTGCGGTCGCGAATCTCGTAACGCAGCTGGTGCGCAGAGATCGCGGTCAGCATGTCGCTTTCCAGCAGCAAGCCGCGCAGCACCGCGAGATCGCCGGTCTCGACGGCAGGCATCGGCGGCGCCTGCCGCGCTTCCGAGAAGAAGCGCTCGAGCAACTCGCGCGACGGCGAGCCGTGCCGCGAGAGCGCCCATCTCGCCTGGCGCAACGCATCGAAGTCGATGCGCGCGGCGCGTGCGAGCGGATGGCCGGCGCGTGCGATCACCGAAATGCGATCCTCGAACAGCGCTTCCTGCTGCAGGTCCTTCGCCTCGTCGGCGCTGCGCAGTGCGCCGAGGATGAAGTCGATGTCGCCGCTGCGCAGCGATGCTGCCAACGCGTCGTATGGGCTCTCGACCGTCGCAACGTGCAGTCCCGCGTGACGCACGACCAGCGAAGCAATCGCGAGCGGCAGGATCTGTGTACGGCCGAGCGGAAGCGCGCCGACGTTCACGCTCCCCTGCAGCGTTCCTTCGCTGGCGGCGATGTCCGGGCCGATGTGGCGCAGTTCCGCAAGCACCCGCTTGAAGTGGAACGCGACGATCTCGCCCGCCGGCGTCGGCGACAGCCCGCGCGTCTTGCGATCGAAGAGCGCGACACCGAGCCCGCCTTCGAGGTCCTTCAGCGCGCTGCTGATGGCCGGCTGCGTGATCCCGAACTCGCGCGCGACCGCAGGCATGTTGCGCTTCTCGACGAGACTCGCGACCACCGCGAGACGTCGGCCGTTCAGTATCGACGTGAACAGCGGGTGGAGGTCGGCGGACGCGCCGATGCCGCCGCGTGCGACGAGCCGGGCTCGTGCGTCTTCGAACTCGCGCTCGATGCGGTGCGCACGCGCCAGCACCAGCTCGCCGTACGAATTCAGCGCCATTCCGCGCGGGCGTCGATCGAACAGCGGCCTGCCCAGCCCGCTTTCGAGTTCAGAGATGGAGCGCGTGACGCCCGAGGCCACGCGGTACAGCTCATCCGCGGCCCCGGCGATGCTGCCGGCCGCGGCCACGGCCGAGAACGCGCGCAGGTGCCGCAGGTTGATGCCGAGCGCGCCGCTGTGTGCCCTGTCGATAACTTTGTGTCTCTGATGGTCGGGCTTCACCGGCAAATCTTCTCTCTCCAAAGGAGTTGATGAATCTCGGTGTAAACCCTAGCAGATAAAGAAGTCTGATGGCAAGGCAAGCCGAATTCACGCCACGCAGCGGCGCCGGCAACCACACTTGGCGCAATGACGTCATCAACCGACTGGATTGCAAATGATCATCGACTGCCATGGCCACTACACCACTGCTCCCAAGGCGCTGGAGAACTGGCGCAATCAGCAGATCGCGGGCATCAGGGATTCCGCGCTGAAGCCCCGCGCCTCGGATTTGAAGATCAGCGACGACGAGTTGCGCGAGTCGATCGAGGGCAATCAGTTGCGCCTCATGAAGGAGCGCGGCAGCGATCTGACGATCTTCAGCCCGCGCGCGAGCTTCATGGCGCACCACATCGGCGACTTCGAGATTTCTTCCGCTTGGGCGGCCCTATGCAACGAGCTGTGCTTTCGCGTCAGCCAGTTGTTCCCTGATCACTTCATCGGCGCGGCCATGCTGCCGCAGTCGCCGGGGGTCGATCCGCGCACCTGCATCCCGGAGCTGGAGCGCTGCGTGAAGGAGTACGGCTTCGTCGGCCTCAACCTCAACCCCGACCCTTCGGGTGGCCACTGGACCAGCCCCCCACTGTCCGACCGCCACTGGTACCCGCTCTACGAAAAGATGGTGGAGCACGACATCCCGGCGATGGTGCACGTGAGCACGAGCTGCAATGCCTGCTTCCATACCACCGGTGCGCACTACCTGAATGCCGATACCACGGCCTTCATGCAGTGCCTGACGTCGGATCTCTTCAAGGACTTCCCGACGCTGCGCTTCGTGATCCCGCACGGCGGCGGCGCGGTGCCCTACCACTGGGGCCGGTTCCGCGGCCTGGCGCAGGAAATGAAGAAGCCACTGCTGAAGGACCACCTGCTGAACAACATCTTCTTCGACACCTGCGTCTACCACCAGCCGGGCATCGATCTGCTGACGCGCGTGATCCCGGTCGACAACATCCTGTTCGCCAGCGAAATGATCGGCGCGGTGCGCGGCATCGATCCGGAGACCGGTTTTCCCTACGACGACACGCGGCGCTACATCGACGCCACGCCCATGCTCGACGACGCGGCGCGCCACCAGATCTACGAAGCCAACGCGCGCCGGGTGTATCCGCGCCTCGACCGCGCCCTCAAAGCCAAGAGCCTTTGACCATGACCACACTCCATCAACTCGGCGTTGTCCACCGCAGCGTCACGCGCGCCGACCCGGCCGCTGTCGAAAAGCTCTCACGCTTCGGCGTCTCGACCGTGCACGAGGCGCTCGGCCGCCTCGGCCTGATGCAACCGCGCATCCGCCCCATCTATCCCGACGCGCGCTTCTGCGGTCCGGCCGTCACCGTACTGCTGCAGCCCGGCGACAACTGGATGCTGCATGTCGCGGCAGAGCAGATCCAGCCCGGCGACGTGGTGGTCGCGGCCTGCACCAGCGACAGCACCGACGGCTTCTTCGGCGATCTGCTGGCCACCTCCTTCAAGGCGCGTGGCTGCAAGGGCCTGGTGATCGACGGCGGCGTGCGCGACGTGCGCGATCTCACAGGGATGAACTTCCCCGTGTTCAGCCGCGCCATCCATGCAAAGGGCACGATCAAGGCGACGCTGGGCTCGGTCAACGTGCCGGTGGTGTGTGCCGGCGCCCTGGTGCATCCGGGCGACGTGGTGGTGGCCGACATCGACGGCGTGGTGGTGGTGCCGGCTTCGCGCGCGCAGCAGGTGGCCGACGCGGCCGAAGCCCGCGAGTCCAACGAGGGCAGCAAGCGCGCGCGTTTCGCCGCCGGCGAGCTCGGCCTGGACATGTACGCCATGCGCGAGCCGCTGGCCAAGGCCGGCCTGCGCTACATCGACTGAGCGCAGACACATGGCTCGCATCATCGGCGCCGTCGCCTGCTCGCATACGCCCACCATCGGCTTCGCTCTCGACAAGAGCAAGCAGCAGGACCCGGTCTGGGCGCCCATCTTCGAGGCCTTCGAGCCCGTGCAACGCTGGCTGGAAGAGCGCCAACCCGACGTGCTGTTCGTCATCTACAACGACCACGTCAGCTCCTTCTTCTTCGACCACTATTCGGCCTTCGCACTCGGCGTCGGCGAGCGGCACGAGGTGGCGGACGAGGGTGGCGGCGCGCGCGATCTGCCTGCTCTGGCCGGCCACGCGGCGCTGGCGCGGCATATCGGGCGCTCGCTGGTGGCCGACGAGTTCGACATGTCCTTCTTCCAGGACCGGCCGCTGGACCATGGCGTGTTCTCGCCGCTGTCGCTGCTGTGCCCCCACGAGCCGGCATGGCCGACACCGGTCGTGCCGCTGCAGGTCGGCGTGCTGCAGTCGCCCGTGCCATCGGCGCGGCGCTGCTGGCGCCTGGGGCAGGCATTGCGGCGCGCGATCGAAAGCTATCCGGAAGACCTGAAGGTGGCCATCGTTGCAACGGGCGGCCTTTCGCATCAGGTGCACGGTGAGCGCGCCGGCTTCAACAACACAGCCTGGGATGCGCAGTTCCTCGACCTGATCGAGAACGACCCGGTCCGGCTCACCGAGATGACCCAGGCCGAGCTGGCGACCCTGGGCGGCCTTGAAGGCGCGGAAGTCATCATGTGGCTGGTCATGCGGGGCGCCCTTTCGTCCAACGTCCGCAAGACGCACCAGAGCTACTACCTGCCTTCGATGACCGGCATCGCCACCGCGATCTACGAGAACCTGGCGAGCCCGCCGGTCGCCGGCGAGGCGAAGCGGCATCGTCGCCGCATCGATGAGCAATTGGCCGGCGTGGAAGCGCTGGAGGGCACCTATCCGTTCACGCTGGAGACCAGCGTGCGCGCCTTGCGTCTCAACAAGTTCCTGCACGGCATGACGCGCCCCGAGCGTCGCGCCCGCTTCCTGGCTGACGAAGAGGGCGCGTTCGAAGCGGCCGAGCTGACCCTGCAAGAGCGCGAACTCGTACGCCAGCGCGACTGGCGCGGATTGATCCACTACGGCGTCATCTTCTTCATGCTCGAGAAGCTCGGCGCCGTGCTCGGCGTTTCCAACCTTCACATCTACGCCGCCATGCGCGGCCAATCGCTGGAAGCGTTCCAGCAAACCCGCAACGCGCCTGGCGCACTGTATTCGGTGGCCGGCAAGGACGCGGCGCCCCAAACCTGGAACAAGTCATGAAGATGCTTTCCCGCCGCCACCTGCTCGCCCTGGCCGGCCTGCTGGCGATCGGCGCGCCATTCAGTGCCGGCGCCGCCGATGCCTACCCGACCAAGCCCATCAAGATCATCGTCGGTTACAGCGCCGGCGGCGCGGTCGACCTGATCGCGCGCTCGGTCGGCCAGCGCATGGCCACCATCCTCGGCCAGCCCATCATCGTTGAGAACAAGCCGGGCGCCGGCACCAACATCGCGGTCAAGGCGCTCATCGCCAGCCCGCCCGATGGCTACACCCTGATGCTGGCAGCCAACGCACTGGCCGTGAACCCCACGCTGTTCCAGCCGGCGCCCTACGACCTGGAGCGCGACGTGACGCCGGTGTCCTTGGTCGCGCGGGTGCCGGTGGTGGCTGCGGTGCGCGAGGACTCGGAGTGGAGGACCCTGCAGCAGCTGGTGAGCGCTGCCAAGGCCAAGCCCGGTACCCTCAGCGTCGCCACGCCGGGCAACGGTTCCACGCCGCACCTGGCCATGGAGCTGTTCCAGCACACCGCCGGCGTATCGCTGCGCCACGTGCCTTACAAAGGCGGCGCACCGGCTATCACCGATGTGATCGGCGGGCATGTGGACGTGGTCGCGGTCAATGCGCTCGAAGCCTCGCCGCTGGCGAAGGCCGGCAAGCTGCGCGTGCTGGCACTGATGAGTCCCGAGCGCGCAGCGGTGCTGCCCGGCGTGCCGACGGTCGCCGAGTCGGGCTATCCAGGCTTCGAAGCCAGCGTCTGGTACGGCTTCGTGGCACCGGCAGGCCTTCCCAAGCCGGTGCTGACGAAATTGCATGAAGCCGTGCAGAAGGCGCTCGAGTCGCCGGAAGTACGCGACCAGCTCGCCGCGGCCGGCGGTGTTCCCTTGCCCGGTGCGACCGAGCGTTTCGACAAGCTGCTCAAGAGCGACGCCGTTCGCTACGGGAAGCTCATTCGCGAGGCCGGCATCAAGCCGGATTGACATGTTCTCTCGCCTGCCGGCTCGTTGGCACCCATCACCATGACGACTTCGATCCGAGGCATCTGCTCGATGGCAACGCGAGCTCTGCTGGACGAGCTGGCGGCGATGTATTCACGGCTCACCGGGGTGCCGGTCTCCTTCCTGCCGGTCGGCGGTGTCGAAGCCGTACGGCGCGTGTCCGCCGGCGAGCCCTTCGACGTGGTGGCGCTTGCCTCCGACGCCATCGACAAGCTGGTCGCCGCAGGCAAGGTCGACGCGGCCGGCAAGCTCGACTTGGCCCGCTCGGGCGTCGGCGTGGCGGTGCACGCGAGCGCCGAGCGACCCGACATCTCCACGGAAGATGCGCTGCGCAGCGCTGTGCAGGGCGCCGCGAGCATCGCTTATTCCACCGGCCCGAGCGGCGTCGCATTGATGGCATTGTTCGAGCGCTGGGGCATTGCCGGCGAGATCCGGAGCCGACTGGTGCAGGCGCCGCCTGGCGTGCCGGTCGGTTCGCTGATCGCGCGCGGCGAGGCCGCCCTGGGATTCCAGCAAATGAGCGAGCTGATCGGCATCGAAAGGATCCGATTGATCGGCCCCTTGCCACCGGAGATTCAGATCATCACGATCTTTTCGGCCGCTCCGGGCATCGGCTCCGCGCAGCCCGCCGCCGTGCGCGCGCTGCTCGATTTCATGATCTCGGCGGACAGCGCCGAATCAAAGCGCCGCCATGGCATGGATCCGGCCTGAAGGGGCTCAATACACGTCGCGCCGATAGCGGCCTTGCGCGATCAGCTCGTCGAACCCGGCCGTTCCCAGCACTTCCCCGAGAGCCGCGTCCACGCCGGGCGCCATGCCTTCGAGGCTGCCGCACACGTAGACGAGCGCGCCATCGGCGATCCAGCGCCGCAGTTCGTCCGCCGCTTCGCGCAGGCGGTCCTGCACGTACCTGCGCTCGGGCTGGTCGCGCGAGTAGACGAGGTCGGCGCGCGCCAGCATGCCGAGCGCCTGCCACTGCGCGACCTCCGCGGCGCAGAAGGCGTCGTGCGCGGACTGGCGTTCGCCGTACACCAGCCAGTTGCGCCCGTGGCCGCGCCGCACCCGCTCGCGCAGGTGCGAACGCAGGCCCGCGAAGCCGGAGCCGTTGCCGATGAAGATGCAGGGCAGGTTCTCGTCTACGAGCGCGAAGCCGGGGTTGGCGACCAGCCGCATCTCGATGCCGGCATCGAGCGGCGCGCCGGCGGTCAGCCAGCCGGATGCGACGCCCAGGCCGTTGTCGTGGCGCACCTGCCGCACCAGCAGTTGCACGCAGCCGTCGGCAGCGATCGAGGCCACCGAATAGCTGCGCGGTGCCAGCGGCGCAAGAGGAGGACGGGCATCGGCAGTGCCGTTCGGATGAGGCGGCAGCACCTCGACCAGCGCGCCCGGCGCCCACGCTGGCGCGCCGGCACGATGCAGCTCGATCTCGAACAGCGGATCGCCCTGGCTGCCATCGTTCTGCAGGCTGCGGCGCACGAGCCGCCAGGCTTCGAAGGGACGCTCGGCAGAAGAGGCCGGATGCGAGGGCCACGCAGCACCCCGCACATCGAAGGCCTCGGCGATCGACCGCTGCCAGCGCCCGATGGCTTCGGGATTGCCGTTGTCGACCTCGACCATCGGAAACAGCGCCTGCGCCCCCTGGCTGCGCAGGTCGTGATCGAGCTTCCGGCCGAAGCCGCAGAAGGTGGCGTAGTGCCAGTCGCCGAGTGCCAGCACGCCGTAGTGCACGTGCCGCAGCTGCGAGCCCGCCTGCTGCGCGAACTTGCGCGCGAAGACGCGTGCGCTGTCGGGCGGATCGCCGTCGCCGAAGGTGCTGACGACCCACAGCACCTTGCGGAAGTGCAGCAGCGCATCGACGCTCAGCTCGGCCAGGGTCTTGACCACGGTGCCGACGCCCGCCGACTGCAGCGCGGCCGCGGTCTGCAGGGCGACGCGCTCGGCATGGCCCGTCTGCGTGGCGAAGGCGATCAGCACCTGCTCCGCGCCCTGCGCGGCGCCGCTTCGGCCGCGGCTGAGCCGCGCGCGCTCGGCGCGCACCGCTTGGCTTGTGCGGCGGCGGCCGAGGTACAGCATCCAGCCGGTGATCGCGAACAGCACCAGGCCCAGGCTGGCGAGCATCATCAGGATGCGACCCGGCAGGCCCCAGTAGGTGCCCATGTGCAGCGGATAGATGCTGTTTACGAGACGTCCGGCCAGCGGCGTGTCGGCATAGCGCTCGTGCTGGCCTGCCTCGCCGGTGGCGGCATGCAGGTAGAGTCGGTTGCGCGCGCGCTCGTGCTCGGGCGCGGCGCGCAGGTAGGTCGCCTCGACCTGCGTGGCATTGCGCGCCGGCAGGCGCAGCGTGACCTGGCTCCAGTCACCGCCGGTCGTTTGCTGGAAGGACAGCCACACGCGCTGCAGGTCAAGCCGGACGGGGGCGGCGGCATTGGCGGCGCCGCCCTGCATCCGCTGCGTCCGCGCGGCGCGCCCAACGCCTGCCGCGTCGTCGACCAGCGAGCGCACCCCATCGAAGGCCCAGTAGATGCCCGTGAGGCCGGACACCAGATAGGCCAGGAGCGCGATCGTCCCGGCCACGGCATGCAGGTTCCACAGGAAAACACGGCCGCTTTGCGCGAAGTCGATCCGCAGCCAGCTGCGCCACGCGAGCGGCCGACGCGGCCAGCGCAGGTACAGGCCCGACAGCGCGAGCACCAGCAGCGCCGCGGCCAGCGTGCCAGTGACCGGCTTGCCGGTGTCGCGCGGCATCAAGAGCCAGCGATGCAGGCTTTCGACGAACTCGAAGAAGGCATCGCCGCGCGGCTCGGGCAGCAAGGCCGCGCTGAAAGGATCGACCAGGCGCGTTTCGCCGCGGCGTTCGCCGGGCGGGGGTGCGAAGTTCACGCGCGCCGGCCGGCCCGGCTCGGCGTAAAGCGTCAGCGTCAGGACGCGGTGGCCGGGCTCTGCGGCCTGGAGTTGGTCGAGCAGCGCCGCCGGGACCAGCGGCATCGCTGCGGCTTGCGCCGGCACGCGGTGCAGCGCCGGATTGAGCAGGTCGACGATCTCGGCGCGGAACGAAAGCACGGCGCCGCTCAAGCCGATGACGGCCAGCACCGTCCCGGCCGTGATGCCGATGAACCAGTGGATCTGGACCCAGATGCGCCGAAGAAGAGCCATCGCAGAAGCCGCCGTCTTCTTCAGAGATCGATCTTGAGCGTCGCCTTGACGCTGCGCGGCGCGCCCACCGCCAGCCGTGTGCCGGCGGCTGCCCAGTAGCGCTTGTCGCCGACGTTGTCGACGTTGAGCTGCCACAGCGTTCGCTTGCCGAAGAGCTGCGTGACGTAGCGCGTGCCGAAGGCGAAGATCGTGTAGCCGCCGATGAAGCCCTGGTTCAGGTCGTCGATCGGGCGCCGGCCCGTGTAGTAGGCGCCGCCGTTGACCGAGAGCCCCGGCACCGCCGCGATGTCGTAGGAGAGGAAGGCGCTGGCCGTGTGCTTGGCCGTGTTCTCGGGCATCTTGCCGTTGTACTGGGCGTTGATGTCGCGGAACTCGGCGTCGAGGGCTTGCGCCGACAGCTGCCAGGCCAGCTGGCGCGTCAGGCGTCCCTGCGCCGAGAGCTCGATGCCTCGGTAGTTCTGGCGGCCGTCGGCGACGAAGGTGTTGGCGCTGTTGGTGTAGGCGCCGGGCCGCTCGATGTCGAACAGCGCCGCCGACAGCAGCGTGCCCGTGCCGGTCAGCCAGCGCAGGCCGAGCTCCTTCTGCTTGCTCACGCCCGGCGGCATGCGGTTGTTCTGGTTGGCGGTGCCGGCGGGTGCGACCTCGCCTTCCTCGACGCCTTCCGCATACGAAACGTAGGTCACGAGATCGGGCGTGAACTTGTAGCTCAGCGCGGCCAGCGGCGTGGTCTTCTTCACGTCGTAGTCGATCTGCGGCAGCGTCGAACTGGCGAACTGCGTGCTCTCGAAGCGCGTGTGCCGCACGCCCGCCACCAGTTGCCATTCCGGCGAGAAAGTGATGCGGTCGAGCGCGTACAGGCCCAGCTCCGTGCTGTCCTGCGCGCCGGTGGTCGGCTGTGTCGGCAGTGCGGTCAGCGGCAGGAAGCCGATGGCGCGCGGGAAGTACAGGTTCTGCGCGGTGGTGGCGCCGCCGTAGTTGCGCTGGAAGATCGGGTCCTGGGTCTTGTCGCTGCGCGCGACGCCCAGCGTGAGCTCGTGCTGCACGCCGCCGGTCGCGAAGGTGCCGAACAGCTCGCTGCGCAGCAGGTCGGAGCTTTGCTCCAGGTGCTGCACGTTGCCGGTGATGCGGCCGGCGCCGGTGCGCACGTTGTAGTTGCCGAACATCGCGAGCCGCCGGTCGCGCTCGGCCTCGGAATGCCCGGCTTCCACCATCAGGGCCCAGTTGTCGCTGAGCGAGTAGTCGGCGCGCAGCTGGGTGTTCGTGACTTCGGCTTCGAAGGTGGCCCAGGGCGGACCGATCAGCTTGTGCGGGTCGGGCAGGGCCGGCAGCGCGATCGCGCCGTTGACGGCGGCCAGGCGCGTGATGCCGGCCTGCTCGGTGATGCTCTTGCGGTAGTGCTCGAGATCGGCCTTCAGCGTCAGGCGGTTGTTGACGCGCCAGTCGAATGCCGCCGACAGGAACTTGCGGTTGCCGTCGACGCCCTCGATCGGCGAGCCCAGCTGTCCGCCGGCCGCGTTGATGCGCAGGCCGTACTGGTTCTGGTCGCCGAACTGCCGGCCCACGTCGGCGAAGCCCTGCGCCGTGCCGTGGTTGTCGAAAGTCATGCCGAGCGTCGCGACCGGCGTGCCGCCGGCGCGCTTGGTCACGAAGTTGACGACGCCGGCCGGCGAGGTGAAGCCGTAGTAGAGCGCCGACGCGCCCTTCAGCACTTCGACACGCTCCTTGTTCTCCATCGGGATCTCGGACACGTTGGGAATCGCGAGCGAGCCGTTGAGCCGGTAGTTGGTGCGGTTCTCCACCGCGATTCCGCGGATCACGAGCTGGTCGAAGGTGTCGCCGCCGTTCTGCTGGCGCGTGACGCCGGCCGTGTTGCGCAGCACGTCGTAGATGCTGGCCGCGCCCTGCAGCTCGATGACTTCGCGCGTCACCGTGTTGACCGTGGCCGGCACGTCCATGATGCTGGCGCCGCGGAAGGTGCCGGCTTCGACGGTGTTGGCGACGAAGCCGCTGGTGCGGTCGGACTGCACGGTCACGGCGCGGAGTTCGTCGCCGGTATTCGAGGGAGAGGGGGCGGCCTGCGCGCAGGCCAGCTGCGCCGCCAGCGCGAGCGGCATCGAGACGAAAAACTTGTGCATGGGAACGCAAGCCGACGGGCGACGATCCCGGCGACGACATCAGGAAAGAGAGATTGAGACCGGTCGATTGTAGGCGACAGAATGAGAATTATTCTCATATCTGACACCCGAAAGCGCGTCCGGCTCGCTCGATCGGCGAGCCGTCTACAAGGCCGTGAGCTTCTCGCGCGCAGGCTGTGCCTGAGATGCCAGCGCCTGGGCGATGCGCATGTAGTGGGCGAGCGGCGGCGTGGCCTGGCCCGGCACCTTGGCCGAGTCGTCGTAGCGCCGCAGGCGCACGGCCTCGGCCGCGAAGGGTTGCGTCATGAAGCGTTGCGCTTCTTCAGGCGTATAGACGCCGCCCTGCAGTTCGAGGCTGCGCTTCGATGCCGGCGACAGCGTGTCCCAATAGCCGGAGTCGATGGCGCACAGACAGCGCTTGGCATCCACGTGCAGGCGGATCGGCTCCAGCACGGCCGGCGCGAACAGGCCGCGCAGGAAGGGCAGCGCGATGTACTGGTGCAGGTCGTCGCGCTGCTGCTGCGCACGAGCCACCTCGTCCGCGCGTTCCGCTGCGAGCAGGTGGCCGAAGTCGTGCAGCAGGGCTGCGACCACGGTCTCGGATGTTTCCTCTGCTTCTTCGGCGAGCTGCGCGCACTGCAGCGCGTGCTCGAGCTGGCTCACGGCCTCGCGCCCGTACTGGCGTTGCCCTTTGGTGCCCAGCAGGCGGGTGATCTCTTCGACGGTCAAAGCCATGGCAGTGCTAAACCAGCATCTTTCGAATGCGCGCCGACACCAGGTCGATCGCGCTGACGCTGACGACGATGATCAGCATCACCGCGCAGGTCTCGGCGTACTTGAAGCCGCGGATGATTTCCCACAGCACGACGCCGATGCCGCCGGCGCCCACCATGCCGACCACCGAGGCCGAGCGCACGTTGGATTCGAAGCGGTAGAGCGCGTAGGAGATCCACAGCGGGATCACCTGCGGGATGACGCCGTAGACGATCTCGTGCAGCGCGCTCGCGCCGGTCGAGCGGATGCCTTCCACCGGCTGCGGATCGATGGCCTCCACCGCTTCGGCAAAGAGCTTGGCCAGCACGCCGGTGGTGTGAACCCAGAGCGCGAGCACGCCGGCGAAGGGCCCCAGGCCCACGGCCACCACGAAGAGCATGGCGAACACCATCTCGTTGATGGCGCGGCAGCCGTCCATCAGGCGCCGCATCGGCTGGTAGACCCACCACGGCACGATGTTGGCCGAGGCCAGGAGCGCCATCGGCACGGCAGTGAGCACCGCCAGCGCCGTGCCCCACAGCGCGATCTGCAGCGTGATGACCATCTCGTCCACGTACATGCGCCACTGCGTGAAGTCGGGCGGGAAGAACTCGGCCGCGTAGGTGGCCATGTTGCCCGAGTCGCGCAGGAGCTCGAAGGGCCGCATGTCGGCGCCCTTCCATGAGGCCGCGAGCAGGATCAGCAGCAGCGCCCACGCGATTTGCCAGGCGAAGCTGCGCTTCGGCACGGCCACGGTCTGCAAGGGCGGGCGGGGTGTCAGGACCGTCGGTTGCATGAAAGAGTCGGAGAAGAAATCAGTTCAGCGCAGCGAGCTTCTTGTCGATCTCGGCCAGGCGGGTCTTCTTGTCCGAATCGCTCAACGCGGCGTCGGCCTCGATCTTGGTGCGCTGGCCGAACAGGTCGAGCTGGCGGATCGGGATCAGCTGCTTGTCGCTCGATTCCTTGAAGCCCGAGAGCTTGGAGATCTTCATGATGATCTCCTTCTCGCGCGCATCGGTCTTGGCGTAGTTGTAGAAGAAGTTCTTGATCTTGGTCTTGGTCGCTTCGGGCAGGTCCTTGCGCATCACCAGTGGGTCGAGCGGGATCAGCGGCGAGGTCCAGACGATCTTGATCTCCTTGAACTTCTCGGGCGAGCGCTCCTTCACCTTGTCCAGGTTCTCGCTGTTGTTGGTGGCCACGTCGACCTGCTTGTTGGCCACGGCCAGCGCGTTGGTTTCGTGATTGGCGCTGCGCGTGAGCTTGAACAGCGACTTGGCGTCCACCTTGTGCTGCGCGAAGGCGTAGTAGCTCGGCACCAGGAAGCCCGAGGTGGAGTTCGGGTCGCCGTTGCCGAAGCTCAGGGATTTGCCGTTCTTCAGCACGTCGTCGAGCGTGCTGAGCGGGCTGTCCTTGTGCACGATCAGGTGCGAGTAGTAGCCCTGGGTGCCGTCGGCGTTGACCATCTGCGCGAAGACTTCGCCGCCGGCGCGGTCGACCGCTTCCATGGCCGACTTGTTGCCGAACCAGCCGAGCTGCACCTTGTTGAAGCGCATGCCTTCGATGATGCCGGCGTAGTCCGGCGCGAAGAAGGCCGTGACCTTGAGCCCGGTCTGGCGGCTCATGTCGTCGATCAGCGGCTGCCAGTCCTGCTTGAGGTTCTGCGTCGCCTCGGTGGAGATGATGCCGAAGTTGATGTCCTGCGCGAAGGCGCCGGTCGTCATGCCGAGGCCAATGGCCAGGGCCGCACACAGTTTCTTGATCATGGTGGGTTCCACGTTGGAAGGAAGAAGGAAATCAGGCCGCCGCCGCCCACGGCACCAGCGCGGGTTGCGGCAGCACGTGAACGTTGGGGTTGTCGGAAGGGGCGGCGGACAGGAGTTCGTCGGCCTCCACGCCGTAGAGCTCGCGCAGCAGCGACGCGCTGAGCGCCGACGAGGGGCCGTCGTAGACCACCTCGCCCTGCTTCAGCGCGATCACGCGCGGGCAGTACTTCATCGCGATCTCGACCTGGTGCAGCGAGACGATCACGGTGGAGCGGTCTTCGCGGTTGATGCGCGCGAGGATCTCCATCACCTTGCGCGAGGATTCGGGGTCCAGCGAGGCGATGGGCTCGTCGGCCAGCACCACCTTGGCGCCCTGCACCAGCGTGCGTGCGATCGCGGCGCGCTGCTGCTGGCCGCCGGAAAGCGTGGAGGCCCGCTGCGCATGGCAATCGGCGATGCCCACGCGCGTGAGCGCATCGAGCGCGAGCGCGCGCTCCCTGGCGGTGAAGGCGCGCGTCCAGCTGCGCCACCACGGCATGCGATGCAGCGAGCCCACGAGCACGTTGACCAGCACCGGCAGCCGCGCCACCAGGTTGAACTGCTGGAACACGAAGCCGACCTGCGCGCGCACCTTGCGGATGTCGCGGTGGATGCGCCCGCGCTGCTGCACGCAGCGGCCGTCGATCTCGATCAGCGAGTCGCTGCCGCCGTCGGCCGCCACCAGGCCGGCCACATGGCGCAGCAGCGTGGACTTGCCGGAACCCGAGGCGCCGATGAGCGCCACCATCTCGCCGCGCTGCACGCTGATGTTGATGTCGCGCAGGGCGTGCCGGCCGTTGGCGAAATGCTTGTTGAGCTGGTGGATGCGCAGGGCGGTTTCCATCGTCGGTCCCGAAGTCGTCTAGACAACCGGAGTCTGATCACCGGCTGTGACGGCCTCTTGACGCTTTGACGACGCCCGTGTGTCAGCCGATGGCTTTCAGGCGCAGGCCATGTATCGTGAGGTGAGCGCGATCTCTGGCGCTGCTAGGCTGAGACATGAACCTGTCGATCGAACCCGTTTCCGAAGCGCATTTCGCGGGGCTGCGTGCTGCGCTCGACACGGTGGCGCGCGAGAAGCGATTTCTTGCATTCACGCAGGCGCCTCCTGTGGAGCAGGCCTTCGACTTCTACCGCTCCATCATCGCCAACGACGGCTGCCAGATGGTCGCCTTGCTCGACGGACAGGTGGCCGGCTGGTGCGATGTGCTGCCGAGCCATGGCCAGGCCCGGTCGCATGTGGGCATTCTCGGCATCGGCCTGATTCCATCCGCGCGGCATCTGGGCATCGGCGCGAAGCTGATGCAGGCAACCATCGCGGCGGCATGGGCGAAGGGCATGACACGCATCGAACTCACGGTGCGCGTCGACAACACGAACGCCAAGGCCCTGTACGAACGGCTCGGCTTCGAAGTCGAAGGGCTCCTGCGCCGCGCTTTCCGGGTCGACGGCGAGTACTTCGACAGCTATTCGATGGCGTTGTTGCGGGGCGCTGTCGGAGCGCCGGTTCCGGCAGCGGAGATCCTTGTTCGCGCCGCCGGCCTTGATGATGCTGTCGTGGCCGCGGCGTGCGTCAATGCCGCTTTCGAGCTGTACATCGAGCGCATGGGCAAGGCGCCGGCGCCCATGCTGGCCGACTATCCTGCGCTCATTGGTGCAGACAAGGTGTGGGTCGCGGTGCGCAGCGGCCAAGTGGCGGGGGTGCTCGTGCAGTACGAGACGGAGGATGGCTTCTATGTCGACACCGTGGCCGTGGCCCCGGCGTGTCAGGGCACGGGAGTCGGACGGGCGCTCTTGCGCTTTGCCGAGAGCGAGGCGCTGCGCCGCGGTTTCGAGGCTGTCTACCTGCGCACCAACGCCAGAATGACCGAGAACCAGATCCTCTACCCGAAGATCGGCTACGTCGAGTACGACCGCAGAACCGAGGGTGGGTACGAGCGGATTTTCTATCGCAAGTCCCTTGTTCCGGCCGCGTCCTCATGAGAGCGCGGCCAGGAATCAAAGAGGTCAGAGAGGACCGAAGCGCTGGAGCGCGGCCAGCCGAAGTCGCCGGTCTCAGGCGCGAAGGAGCGATCGTCGAGATTCGAGTGGTTGCGAGCAACGATCCACTGCTGATTGCGCCCGTTTTCGGGCCAGGATCGGAAGTTCGTCACGACCCTCCAGCCGCGCAGCTCGGTGCTGTACCTTGCAAAGATACGCCCACTCAGGTTGTAGCCGACCGCGATGGTTGCCTGTCCGACGGCGGCACCCTGGAAACGATGTACAGGGTGGGAAGCTTGCAATGCTTGCGGCCAACCAAGGACGGTGGGAAAGCCTGCAACGATACCAGCCGGTGCGAGGGACTCTGCAACGCCGACACGTCCGCGGGTGTGAACACATTGCTGAGCGGAAGGTGCTCTGCCATAAAGGGCCCTCAGCCGTGCGACAGAGCGTTGTACAACGCAAAGCTTGCCCCTTGCCCAGTCGAGTCGTAGCACGCCTCAAATGCGGCAGTCGGCCACGAGCAGCCGGTCAGTGCTGGCGCCCCAAAGCGGCCTGCCAACCCCGCTTTCGACCCGACGCCTGAGCGGCACATTTTCTACGTCGAAGCGGTCCCCGGGGAACTGGCGAGATAGCTATTGATGCCTCGAACAGGTGTTGCGCTCCGCCTGCAATCGGCAGATAGTCAACTGGCCGTACGCAACGTGCGCGGCGCGCCGATCTGCTGCCAGCGTGGAGCTGGAGGTCTCGCTTTCACGCGGGCTGAGAGCGGGAAAGGGGCAGGACGGTACGGGGACGCCCGCCGCGATCGTCGCAACCTTTGACAGGAGACAAGATCATGGCACAAGCGAATTGGCGCCTCGAAGGCGAATGGCTCAAGAACTGCACCTGCGCATACGGCTGCCCCTGCGATTTCAACGCGAAGCCGACACAGGGCTACTGCAAGGGCTTCATAGGTATGCGCATCACGAAGGGGCATTTCGACAGCACGACGCTGGATGGACTGTGCTTCTTCGCGGTCGTCTCATTCCCCGGCCCGCTGCATGAAGGGAATGGACAACTGCAACCCATCATTGAAGAACGCGCCACCGCGGAGCAGCGCGAGGCGCTGTTCAACATCATGTCGGGAAAGAACTCGGCCGAAGGGACGCTTTTTCAGATCTGCAGCCTCATCGTGACCAAGATGCATGACCCCATCTTCGCTCCCATCACGTTCCAGTTTGACAAATCCGCCCGGACCGCACGCCTCGTCATCCCCGGCGTGCTCGAAACCGAGGTGGAACCTATCAAGAACCCGGTGACCGGTGCCCCCCACCGAGTCCAAATCGTGTGTCCGGAGGGGTTCGAGAACCTCGAGGGCGAGGTGGCTTCTTCCAACATCCGCAGCACCGGGGCCATCAAGTTCGAGACGCAGGGTGGACACAGCACACTTGCCTACGTCGTGCAGACACCGGAAGGTGTGGCAGCGTAGCGAGGGCTCCGCCTGCGCAGAGGTGAAGAGACCGTTGGAGGCGCCCAGGTGAATGGCGGCTCACTGATCCAGGGGGCGCTGCGGCGTGACCGCCTCCTCGTCATTTCCTGCCTGTTGTTCGTTGTCGTCTTGTCATGGACTTATTTGCTGACCGGCGCCGGGATGATGCAAGAGATGGGCGAAATGCTGATGCCCATGAGTTCAGGGCCATGGACATTCGGCCATGCGGTCATCGTCCTCGTCATGTGGGCTGTGATGATGGCGGCAATGATGTTGCCGAGCGCCGCGCCGATGATCCTGCTCTATGCCACCATCGCACAGCGCCGCAGCGAACGAGGCGAATGCGCGACTGCTTCAGGCATCTTCGCCATCGGGTACATCGCTGTTTGGGCGGCGTTCAGCTTGGCAGCGGCAGCCCTTCAGTTTGGGCTGGAGAAAGTCGCCATGCTGTCGCCGATGATGCAGACAACCAGCATTGCGCTCTCGGGCGCAGTGCTGATCGGCGCCGGTCTTTACCAATGGACGCCGTTGAAGCACGCCTGCCTTCGGTATTGCCGCTCGCCTCTGGACTTCATCATGACGCATTGGCGCCCTGGCGCGGGCGGCGCGTTCAGGATGGGCTTGCGTCACGGCGCGGTCTGTGTGGGTTGCTGCTGGTTGCTGATGTTGTTGCTCTTCATTGGTGGCGTCATGAACCTCGCCTGGATCGCGGGCATCGCCCTGTTCGTGCTGGTCGAAAAGCTCAGCCCGGGCGGCGACTGGATAGGCCGCGGCGCAGGGGCCCTCTTGGTCGCATGGGGTGTCGCGACATTGCTCGTCTCGTTCTGAGCGGACGGTCACGACATGTGGAGCGGGCTGGCGGACTGGGCGTGCGACAGGCGCTCCGCCTTGACGTCGCTGCTGCATGGATGAAGCGGCTCGCGCGTTGGCGCCTTGTCCCTCTAGCCCGGCGCTGAACCCTGCGTGGCCGTGTAGACGGCATACAGCGACTGGCTGGCCGCCATGAACAGGCGGTTGCGCTTGGGGCCGCCGAAGCAGACATTGCCGCAGACCTCGGGCAGCCGGATGCGCCCGATGAGCCGGCCTTGCGGCGTCCAGACGGTGACGCCGCTGTAGCCCACGCTGCGGCCTGCATTGCTGGAACACCAGAGGTTGCCGTCCACGTCGGTGCGGACACCGTCGGGCCCGCACTTCACGCCGTCGACCATGAAGCTGCTGAACAGCTTGCCGTTGCCGAGCTTGTTGTCCGTCCCGACATCGAACACATACATGTCGCCCTTGCCGCCGGCGATGGTGTCGCCCGGTCCCTGCCCGGTGCTGACGACGTAGAGCTTCTTGAAATCGGGCGAGAAGCAGAGACCGTTCGGGTCAGGCACCAGGTCTTCACCGGCCACCTGAGTGAGCGTTCCGCTCTTGTCCAGGCGGTAGACCGCGGTCGGCAATTCGCGCTTGTACGCGCCGATCTCCGGCGGCTGGCCGAGCTTCGGGTTCAGCCGCCCGGATTTGTTCGCGGGTCCGCCCGGGGCATCGACCGTGCCCTCGTAGAGCTGGGCGCCATACGGCGGATCGGTGAACCAGTAGCTGCCATCGGGGTGAGGGACAACATCGTTGGGCGAGTTAAGTCGCTTGCCGTTGAAGGTCGAGGCGAGAACGGTCACCGAACCGTCGAGCTCGTAGCGCACGACGCGCCGCGTGAGGTGCTCGCAGGACAGCTGCCTTCCCTGGTAGTCGAAGGTGTTGCCGTTGCTGTTGTTGGAAGGCGTGCGGAACACGCTGACGTGTCCGTCGTCCTCGCTCCAGCGCAGCTGGCGGTTGTTCGGAATGTCGCTCCAGACCAGAAAACGGCCGACCGAATTCCATGCCGGTCCTTCGGCCCACAACGCGCCGGTCCACAGCCGCTGGATCGGAGCATTGGGCTGGCGCAGGCCATCGAAGGCCGGGTCGATCGTGAGCACGTCGGGGTCGGTGAAGTAGGTGGTCGGAGCCCCTCGCCGGCTGAAGTCGCGTGGCGGCTGCGTGATGGTGCTCGGCGGTGCAACCGGTGCAGCTTGCGCGTGTGCCCAGCGCGGGGCGACCATCGCGGCGCCTACCGCAGCGCCCACGCCGCGAAGAAGCTTGCGACGTAATACCGAACCATTCAATTTCGGATCGAACTCTTCTTGCGCCATGACTCACCTCATGAACAACGATGGAAGAAACTGGAAAGAACGCGAGATCGGAAAGCCGGTCGGCATGCTACGCGCTTCTCTCCGGCTGCACCAGACGACCGCGATCAACGCGATGGCGCGAGACTTTCCTCACGCGCAGGCCAGGTTTCAGCCATCGGGAGAGGCCAGCCCGGCGGACTTTTCAGCGACGCTTAAGGATCGACGAAGAGACTGATTCCACAGCAAAGGAACAGTCCCGAGCTCCACCGAAAAGGATCAGACACCATGAAGCCTTCTGTCGCGCCCAAGCCCCTCACCCCATCGCAGATGACGCTCGTGCTCGAGCTGCTCGAGTTGCGCCAGCTGGCGCCTCAGGAGACCGCTGCGAAGTTCAACCGCTTGACCCAGGTCGGCACCTTCTCGGAAGCCCAGCAGGAGGCCATCGAGATCCTCTTCGCGCTCGATGAAGACGAGATCCCGGATGCACTCTTCCAGTTCGCAGACGACGATGCCCGAGACATCGTTCGCGATGAGCTGGCGCACGAGGCGCGGCTCACCTTCGTGACAGCCTAGAAGGCTCAGGCAGCGCGATCACCAGGTAGCTGGCGAGGATGATGGTCAGCACCATGCCCTTGTCGGAGGTGGTGCGGACTGGAGAGATGGCTTTCACTTCTTCTGGAACACTTCCTTGGCCACCGAAATGGCGGTCACCGCGCTCGGCCAGCCGGCATAGAAGGCCATGTGCGTGATGGATTCGATCAGCTCTTCCTGCGTGACGCCGTTGTCGCGCGCCCTGACGAGGTGAGGGCGAAGCTGGTCGGGACGGTTCATCGCGATCAGCGCGCTGACGGTCACCAGGCTGCGGTCCCGCGGCGAAAGGCCCGGACGCGCCCACACGTCGCCGAACAGCACGTTGTCCGTGAGCTCCGCGAACTTGGGCGAGATGTCGCCGAACATCTGCTGGGCCGGGGTGGCACCGCGCGCGGCCGGAGCCGGCGGGGTCGCTTGTGCCTGGGCGGGCGTGGACACCGCCCCCGCCAACGCCACGGCGACGCCGGCCAGGGAACCTGCAACTGATTTCTTCATGGCTTTTCTTCTTTCGTGATCGCTCATGGCCGGCTCCCGTACTGCGTGTCGCTGACCTTCTCCAGCCAGTCGACGGCCTTGCCATCCAATTGCTCCGTGATGGCGATGTGCGTCATGGCCGTGGTCGGCGACGCGCCATGCCAGTGCTTCTGGCCCGGCGGAATCCAGACCACGTCGCCCGGCCGGATCTCCTGCACCGGGTCGCCCCAGCGCTGCGCACGGCCCGTGCCGGCCGTGACGATCAGCGTCTGTCCGATCGGGTGCGCGTGCCAGGCCGTGCGTGCGCCGGGCTCGAAGGTCACGTACGAGCCCGTCGCACGCGAGGGTTCCCTGGGCTTGGGGAACAGCGGGTCGACCCGGACTGTGCCGGTGAAATAGTCGGCCGGGCCCCTGGCTGAAGCTTGCGAGCCATTGCGCGCGATCTGCAGGCCGGTGTCCTGCGCCAGCACGGATGCGGCCATGGAAAGGGAGATGGCGGTCATTGCCACGGATTTCATGAGGGTGTTTCTTGCAGGTCGTCAGCTCGCGAGCGAAGGCATCTTGGCGAGCAGCTTGTCCAGCGTGACCGGGTAGTCGCGCACCCGCACGCCGGTCGCGTTGTAGATCGCGTTCGCAATGGCCGCGGCCACCCCGCAGATGCCGAGTTCGGCGACGCCCTTGGCCTTCATCGGCGACGAGATCGGATCGGTCTCATCGAGGAAGATCGCCTCCTGATGGGGAATGTCGGCGTGAACCGGCACTTCATAGCCGGCCAGATCGTGGTTGACGAAGAAGCCGACGCGCTTGTCGATCACGAGCTCTTCCGTCAGTGCCGCGCCGACGCCCATGGTCATCGCGCCGATGACCTGGCTGCGCGCGGTCTTGGGGTTCAGGATGCGGCCGGCGGCGCAGACGGCGAGCATGCGTCGCACGCGCGTCTCTCCCGTTGCAGCGTCCACGGCGACTTCGACGAAGTGCGCGCCGAAGGTCGACTGCCGGTACTTCTTGTCGAGATCGCCGAACTCGATCGTGTCCTCGGCCACGAGGCCCTTCTCGCCGGCCGCCTGCGCCAGCGGCACGCTGCGGCCGCCCGAGCGGACCTGTGCGTCAGCGAACACCGCATCCGCCGCGTCGAGGCCGAGCGCCTGCGCCACCGCTTCGCGAAGCTTCACGCAAGCCGCATACACCCCTGAAGTGGAGCAGTTGGCGCCCCATTGCCCGCCGGAGCCCGCAGACACCGGAAAGGAAGAGTCGCCAAGGCGCACGACCACCTTGTCGAGCGGCACGCCCATCATCTCTGCAGCGGTCTGCGCGATGATCGTGTAGCTGCCCGTGCCGATGTCGGTCATGTCGGTCTCCACCGTCACGACGCCGCGGCGGTCGAGCCGCACGCGCGCGGCCGACTTCGTGACCTGGTTGCCGCGAAACGCCGCGGCGACGCCCATGCCGATCAGCCAATGGCCTTCACGCGTCTTGCCCGGCTGCGGATCTCGCTTGCTCCATCCGAAGCGATCGGCGCCGCTGCGCAGGCACTCGATCAGCCGGCGCTGCGAGAAGGGCCGCTCGGGATTCTCGGGATCGACCTGGGTGTCGTTGCGGATGCGGAACTCGACGGGGTCGAGTCCGAGTTTCTCGGCCATTTCGTCGATCGCGATCTCGAGCGCCATCATGCCCGTGGCCTCGCCCGGCGCGCGCATCGCGTTGCCTTCGGGCAGATCGAGCACCGCGAGGCGCGTGGCCGTCATGCGGTTGGCGCCGGCATAGAGCAGGCGGGTCTGGTGGACCGCGCCGTCGGGCTTGCCGCTCGGCAGATCGCCCGACCAGCTCTCGTGGCCGATGGCGGTGATCCGGCCGTCGCGCGTGGCGCCGATGCGAACGCGCTGGATCGTCGCGGGCCGGTGCGTCGTGTTGTTGAACATCAAGGGCCGCGTCAGCGCAACCTTCACCGGGCGCTTCGCGGCCCGCGCGCCGAGCGCAGCCAGCAGCGCGTCGGCTCGCAGGAACAGCTTGCCGCCGAAGCCGCCGCCGATGAACGGCGAGATGAGGCGGACGTTCGCCTTGTCGATGCCGAGCGTCTTCGCCATCTCGGTCGCGCCCCAGTCGATCATCTGGTTCGAGGTCCAGAGGGTGAGCTTGTCCCCGTTCCAGGCCGCGATCGACGCAGGCGGCTCCATCATCGCGTGGGCCTCGTCGGGCGTGGTGTAGCTCTCGTCGAGCTGAACCGGCGCGGCGGCGAATGCACCCGCGAAGTCGCCCACGGCGGTGTCCGGCGCGCCGGCGGTGATGCGCGGGGGCTTGGCCGCGGCGTCCTTGACGGCCGCGAGCTCGAACGATCCTTGTGCCTTGACGTAGTCGACGCGAACCAGCTGGGCGGCCGCGCGGGCCTGCTCGAAGCTCTCCGCGACCACCAGCGCGATCGCCTGGTGGTAGTGCTCGATCTCGGGACCGCCGAGCAGCTTGGCGGTGTTGAAGCTGCCCTTGCCGAGCTTCCCGGCGTTGTCTGCGGTGACGATGGCGAGCACGCCGGGCGCTGCCTTGGCGCGGCTCAGGTCGATCGAGGCGATCCGACCCTTGGCAATGGCCGAGCCGACCACATGGCCATAGGCCTGGTTGGGAACGACGTCGTGCCGTTCGTAGGCATAGGGGGCGGTGCCCGTCGTCTTCAGGCGGCCATCGATCCGGTCGACGGGCTTGCCGACGACCTTGAGTTGGTCGATCGGGTTGGTGGTTGCGGGCGTGTCGAACTTCATCGCTTAAGCCTTTGCTTGTGCCAGCACCGCGCCGAGCGTTCGCTCGGCCAGCATGAGCTTGAATTCGTTGTGGGATGTCGGACTGGCGCCGGCCAACAGCTGCGCCGCGACGGCACGGGCGCCGCGTGGCATCTCCGCCTCGGCCGCCTCGACGCGCCACGGCTTGTGCGCCACGCCGCCCAGGGCCACGCGGCCGGTGCCGTCGCGCTGCACGATGGCGGCGACCGACACCAGCGCGAAGGCATAGGAAGCCCGATCGCGCACCTTGCGATAAATCTGCTGGCCGCCCACCGGCTTGGGCAGCGTGACCGCGGTGATCAGTTCGCCGGGCGCGAGCGCCGTCTCGACATGCGGCGTGGCACCGGGAAGCTTGTGGAAGTCCGCGATCGGGATGGTCCGGCGCGACCCGTTCGGGCGCATCGTCTCGACGCTCGCATCGAGCGCGCGCATGGCGACCGCCATGTCGCTGGGATGCGTCGCGATGCATGCGTCGCTCGCGCCCACCACCGCATGCTGCCGGCTGACACCGCCGATCGCCGAGCAGCCGCTGCCGGGCTGGCGCTTGTTGCAGGCCTGGTTCGTGTCGTAGAAGTAAGGGCAGCGCGTTCTCTGCAGCAGGTTGCCCGCGGTGGTCGCCTTGTTTCGCAACTGTGCCGATGCGCCCGCGAGCAGTGCGCGCGACAGCAGGCCGTAGTCGCGCCGCACGCGCAGGTCCGCGGCAAGGTCCGTGTTGCGCACCAGCGCACCGATGCGCAGGCCGCCGTCGGACGTGCTCTCGATCTTGTCGAAGCCGAGGCCGTTGACGTCGATCAGATGGCCGGGCGTCTCGATCTCCAGCTTCATCAGGTCCAGCAGGTTGGTGCCGCCTGCGATGAAGCGCGCGCCGGGTTCGCGCGCAGCCGCCGCCACCGCCTGCGCAGGCGAGCTCGCGCGCTCGTAGCTGAAGGCTCTCATGCCTTCACCCCCGCGACTTCGGAGATCGCTTCGACGATATTGCTGTAGGCGCCGCAGCGGCAGATGTTGCCGCTCATGCGCTCGCGAAACTCGACGGTCGTGAGTTGGGGGCTGGCCGTGAGATCGGCGCTGACATGGCTCGGTATGCCCTGGGCGATCTCGCCCAGCATGCCCACGGCCGAGCAGATCTGCCCCGGCGTGCAGTAGCCGCACTGGTAGCCGTCGTGCTTGACGAAGGCCGCCTGCATCGGGTGCAGCTTGGCGGGCGTGCCGAGGCCTTCGATCGTCGTCACCTTGGCACCTTCGTGCATCACGGCGAGCGTCAGGCACGAATTGATCCGCCGGCCATCGACCATCACCGTGCAGGCGCCGCACTGGCCATGGTCGCAACCCTTCTTGGTTCCGGTCAGATGAATATGCTCACGCAGCGCGTCGAGCAAGGTCGTGCGGGTGTCCAGCACCAGGCGGCGCATCTTGCCGTTGACGCTCAGCGTCACGGTCGAAGGGCTCGGCCCGCTGGCTGCGCGCGTGGGCGCGGCGGCGACCGCCCCCGCCATCGCGGGGACGGAGGCGGATGCCGCACCGGCCTTCAGCAGGCCGCGCCGGGAAATCGTGAACACATCGGGGGTTTTCATATGGCGTAGCACTCCTTGATGAAGGCACTTTAGGTCTGCACCTGCTAGCCGAATAGACCGCGCAACCTTGAAGGACTGACAAGTTGCTGTTGATAATCAATGGAGAAAGGGCGCTCCATGCCGATCAACGAATTGCGTTCCATCGCGACCTTTGCGAAGGCTGCCGAGCTCGGCAGCTTGCGCCAGGCCGCCGCTGCCCAGGGGATGACGCCGCAGGCGGCGAGCCAGGCCTTGGCACAGCTGGAACAGCACCTCGGCGTGCGGCTGTTTCACCGCACGACGCGCAGCCTGTCGCTCACCGACGAGGGCCGGCAGTTCCTCGAGGCCGCGCAGCCGGCGTTGGTCGGCATGCAGCGCGCCCTTCACATGGCGCGTCAGGCCAAGGACGAGATCGCCGGGCCGCTGCGCATCGTCGGCCCGCATTCGGTCTTCGCGCCCGTGCTGTGGCCGGTGCTCGACGAGTTCTGCCGGCTGCATCCGGAAGTGCAGCCCGACGTGCAGTTGGACGACCGCATCGGCAACTGGGTGGAAGACCGCGTCGACGTCGGCTTTCGCGTCGGGCCCTCGCCGGCCGAGGGCGTCATCGCACGCAAGCTGTTTCCGCTGCAGCTCATCATCTGCGGGGCGCCGGCGTACCTGGCCCGCCATGGCGCGCCGGACAACCTCGACGCGCTCGCCGCGCACCGCTGCAGCGTCTTTCGCCGTCCGCGCAACGGCACGCTCATGCCCTGGTACGTCAAGGTGGAAGACAGCATCGTCGAGCACCACGTGGTGCCTGCGTTGTGCGTCAACGATGAGCCGCTGGAGACCGAAGCCGTGCTGGCCGGCCACGTCCTCGGGCTCCTGACCAGCGTCGCCGCTGCGCCGCACATTCGCGCCGGCCGCCTGGTGCCGCTCTTGACCAGGCACGTGGCCGATCGCTCCAGCACCTTCATCTACTACGGAAGCCGCACCGCCCAGCCCATGCGCGTCAGGGCTTTCATCGACCTGGCTCTCAAGCGCCTGGTCAACAACCCGGCCTACGTGCTGACTGCGAAGGAGCTGCAGGCGGCGGAAGCGAAGGGGCGAAAGGCGGCACGTTCCTGAACTGCGTCAGGCGCCCGGCAGCTGCTCCTCGAAGTTCGACAGCAACCGCGCCCTCCCGGCCAATACGTGACGTTCCGCCGCCGCGCGCGCGCGCGTGCGGTTCGATGCCGCGATCGCCTCGTAGATCGCGCGGTGCTCCACGTTCGAGCGGCGCATGTTGCCCGGCGCATTGAAGTACTTGCGCCGCACCAGGTGCAATTCCTTCACGTAGTCGTCGTAGGCCTGGTAGGCGCGCCGGTTGTTCGAAAGCGTGAGGATCAGCGCGTGGAATTGCAGGTTCAGCTCGTAGTAGAGCGTGCCGTCTTCCGCATCGCAGGCGGCGTCCATCGCCGCGAGCAGGTCCTCGAACTGCTTCTTGTGCTCTTCGGTCAGATGCTCGCAGGCCCGGTCGGCCGCATAGCCGAACACGAGCGCGCGCAGCTCGTAGATCTCGACCATCTCGCGCAGCGACAACTGCCGCACGTACACGCCGCGGTTGGTGACGGCATTGACGATGCCCAGCCCCGCCAGCACCTTGATGGCTTCGCGGATCGGCCCGCGGCTGGTGCCCATGCGCAGGGCCAGGGCCGCTTCGTTCAACCGCTCACCCGGCTTGAACTCGCCGGTGTAGATGAGTTGCTTGAGCTCGTTGACGATGGCTTCCGACAGGGCGGAGCCACGGGTGCTTGAAGAGGGCGGGGGCATGCGCAATCCTAACTTCTGACCTGGTCGTGGACGCTTCCCCGCGCGGCCTCTCACTCGACCTTGACGTTCGCGCTCTTGACCAGCTTGACCCAGAACTTGCCGTCCTCGGCGAGGAAGCTGTCGAACTGCTCGGGCGATGCGGAGACGGACACCTCGGTGCCGTCGCGCGCCAACGAGGCCTTGACCGAGGACTGCTGCATCGCACTGATGGTCGCGTCGTAGATCTTCCGGACGATGGCCGGCGGCGTCGCGGCCGGCACGAACATGCCATACCAGAACTCGAGGTGGTAGTCGGGCAGGCCGGCCTCCTTCATGCCCGGCAGCCCGGGCACCAGCGGCGAACGATCGCGCGTGCTGACGGCCAGCGCGAGCAGCCGGCCGCCGTTGGCCATGGGCAGCACCGAGGGCGAGGTGCCGAAGGTCAGCTGCGTGTCGCCCGCCATCACCGCCTGGATCGCCAGGCTGCCGCCGCGGTACGGGATGTGCGTCATTTCCGCGCCGGTCACCTGGCTGAACAGCGCGGCGCCCAGGTGCGGTGCCGAGCCGTTGCCGGAGGTCGAGTAGTTGAGCTTGCCGGGGTCCTTCTTGGCTGCCGCGATGAGGTCGGCGACCGAGCGGATGCCGGTCGCCGGGTGGACCGCCAGCACCAGCGGCGAGGTGGTCATCTTGGTCACGGCCTTGAGGTCGCGTGCCGAGTACGGCAACTTGGGATTGAGCGCCGGATTCACCGAGATGCTGCTGGGGCTCGCGATCAGCAGCGTGTAGCCGTCGGGCGCCGACTTGGCCACCAGGTCCGCCGCGATGCTCGAGCCGTTGCCCGGCTTGTTGTCGACCACCACCGGCTGCCCGAGCGCCTTGCCGAGCGCTTCGCTCATGGCGCGCGCCACGTAGTCGGCCGCACCACCCGGGGCAAAACCGATCACGAGGCGAATCGGCTTGCTCGGATAGTCCGCGGGCTGCGCCCAGGCGGCGCACGCGAACGCGCACAGACCCCATGCCAGGACGAGGTTCTTGGTTCTCATCTGCTTGTCTCCTTTGTGTTCTTGGGAATCAGGCCGCGGCCGGCATGCGCAGGACGATCTTTCCGACATGGCCGCCGGATTCCATGCGTGCCTTGGCTTCTTCCAGGCGGGCGAAGTCGAAGACCCGGTCGATCCGCGGCCTGATCCGGCCGGCTGCGATGTGCGGCAGCACCTCCGCCACGAAGGCGGGCACCGCCGCTGCGCGCTGCGCCTTGCTGCGCAGCTTGTTGGACACGCCGAACACGGTGAGCCGCTTCGCATGCAGGGCGGCGAGGTCGAGCTCGGCGTGCACCACGCCGTCGACATAGCCCACGGTGGCGAGCCGGCCTTCGAAAGCCATGGCGCGAATGTTCTCTGCGAAGACCGTGCCGCCCACCGTGTTGACGACCAGGTCCGCGCCGTGCTGTTGCGTCGCCTCCATCACCGCGGCAGCGAAGTCGGGCGCGCGCGTGCAGATGGCGACATCCAGGCCGAGCGGCTGCAGCGAGGCCAGCTTGTCGGCCGAGCCCGAGGTGCCGATGACCTTCGCGCCCAGCGCCTTGGCCAGCTGGAGGCTTGCCACCCCCACGCCCGAAGACACGCCATTGATCAGGACCCAACCGCCGGCCTGGAGCCGGCCCTGCAGCACCAGCATGTCGTAGGAAACCAGGAAGGTCAGCGCGACGCTGGCGGCCTCGTCCCACGACAGCCCGGATGGCACAGCCATCGCCTCGGCCTCCTCCATGAGCGCGAACTCGGCGAACGCGCCGGCACAGCGGCCCATGACCCGGTCCCCCGGCCTGAAGCGGGTGACTTCCGCCCCGACGGCAACGACCTCGCCGGCGCCTTCCCCGCCGATCGCCTTCCAGCTGCCGGCTGCGCCGTGCAAGCCATGGCCGGCCACGAACTCGCCGCGGTTGAGCGACGCGGCGTGCATGCGCAACAGCAACTGCTGCGGGCCCGGCTGCGGCACGGCAACCTCGCGCAGTTCCAGAAGCGTTGCCGCATCGCTCATCTGCATCCAGTACGACTGCATGGTGTCTCCTTGGTTTTTCGTGGACGGCTAGCGGCCGGTGGCTAGCGGCCGGTGAAGACCGGCTTGCGCTTCTGCATGAAGGCGGTGCGGCCTTCGGTGTAGTCGGCGCTTTCGAAGCAGCCGCGGATCAGCGACGCGCACAGGGCCTCGTCCAGCGCCGGCGAGGGCTTGAGGATCTCGCGCGTGATCGCCTTGCCCGCCGCCACGGTCAGCGGCGCGTTCTCGGCGATGGCGCCGGTGTACTCGGCCAGCAGCTTGTCGAGCGCGGCCGGCGCGCTCACGCGCGTCACGAGGCCGAGCGACTTGGCCTCCGCGGCATCGATGCGCCGGGCGGTGAAGAACAGGTCCTTGGCCGCGCCCGGGCCGATCAGATCGACCAGGTTCTTCATCGCGGAATAGCGGTAGCCCAGGCCCAGCCGCGCCGCCGGAATCGAGAACACCGAGTCCTCGGACGCGATGCGGATGTCGCAACTGATCGCCACGTTCACGCCGCCACCGATGCAGTAGCCGCGGATGCAGGCCAGCGTCGGCTTGGCGAAGTCGTGAATGCTCATCAGCGCCTCTTCGGCCATCGCCTCGTAGCGCGCCACGGCCTCGCGCGCGGCGCGCATGTCCTCGAACTGCGAGATGTCGGCGCCCGAGACGAAGGCCTTCTCGCCCGCGCCGGAGAAGACGACCAGGCGCACCCGGTCGTCGTCCTGTGCCATGCGAAGCAGCCTCGGCACGGCTTCCCACATGTCGACCGAGAGCGCGTTGTGCCGCGCCGGGTTGTTGAAGCGGATGTGCAGCGTGCTGGCGTCGAGCCAGGTCTGCACGCGTTCGGTGCTGGATTCGTAGGCGGGATTCGACATCAATAGACTCCGGTCGCTTTCATGCGGGCGAGATCGTCCCGGCCGATACCGAGTTCGAGCAGGACTTCCTCCGTGTGTTCTCCGCGCCGCGGGGCAGCGCGGGCAATGGTGCTGGGCGTGCGCTCCAGCTGCATCGGCTGGCCGACCAGCCGCTGGGGCCCAAGCCGGGGCGAGACCACCTCCTTGACCATGCCCAGGTGCCGGACCTGCGGCTCCGCAAAGACTTCGCGCATGTCGCTGATGAGGCCGCAGGCCACGCCGCCGGCATTGAACTCTTCGATCCAGTGGCTGCGGTCGTGCGCGGCGAGGCGCCGGTTGATCTCGGCGTTGAGCGCATCGCGGTTGAGCGAACGCCCCGCCTTGTCGTGGTAGCGCTCGTCGCTGATCCATTCGGGCGCGCCGAGGATGTTGCAGAAGCGCTCCCAGATCTTGGAGCCGAACACGGCGATGTTGAGATAACCGTCGCGTGCCTTGTAGACCCCCGTCGGAATGCTGGTCGGATGGAAGTTGCCGGCCTGCACGCCGACTTCGCCGTCGATCAGGTAACGCGAGGTCTGGAAGTCCAGCATGTAGACCATCGACTCCAACAGCGAGGTGTGAAGCCACTGGCCGCGACCGGAGGATTCGCGCTCGAGCAAGGCCACCAGGATGCCTTGCGCCGCGAAGATCCCGGCGCACAGGTCGGCGATCGGGATGCCGACGCGCACCGGGCCGTCGCCCGGCAGGCCGGTCACCGACATCAGTCCGCCCATGCCCTGCGCGATCTGGTCGAAGCCCGGCCGTTTCGCCAGCGGGCCGGTCTGGCCGAAGCCGGAGATGCTGGCGTAGACCAGGCCCGGGTTGTCCGCCGCGAGCGTCTCGTAGTCGATGCGGAGGCGGAACTTGACGTCCGGCCGGAAATTCTCGACCACCACGTCGGCGCCGGCGATCAGGCGCTTCAAAGTGGCGACGCCTTCTTCTTCCTTGAGGTTGAGCGTGATCGAGCGCTTGTTGCGATGCGTGTACTGGTAGTCGGAGCCGTCCTGCCCGCCCAGGGTGTCGTCGCCGCGCATGTGCTCGGGCATCTGGACCTGGATGACGTCGGCGCCCCAGTCGGCGAGCTGCCTGCAGGCGGTGGGGCCGGCGCGAACCTGCGTCAGGTCGATCACGCGGAATCGTTGCAGGGCGGAGGAAGCAGGCAGGTGTGGCATTCGGCGGGAATTTGATGGCCTTGAATGGGATGGATTGTTTTCATCGATCGATAAAGTGTCAACACTTTTATTGAAAGAGTGGACATATTGAAAGACACTCGTATACGATATGCCGACCTACGAAGGACCTTGCATGCTGCCCTGGCTCGCCGATCCGGCCCCTGACCGCCTCTCGACCCTGCGCGATATCCCGCTGGCCAAGCTGGCCCGCGACGACATGCTTTCCATGATCCTGCGGGGCGAACTGCTACCGGGTCAGCGCATCAACGAGCCCGACGTCGCCGGCCGGCTCGGCATTTCTCGCGTGCCGGTGCGCGAAGCCCTGCGCGAACTCGAAAGCACCGGCCTGGTGGTGGCGCGCAAGCACGCCGGCGTCTTCGTGCGCGAGCCGAGCGCGGACGAGGTGCGCGACCTCTACGAGATGCGCGGGCTGCTCGATGGCTTTGCAGGGCGGCGCGCGGCGCGACTCGACGCCCTGCCGCGCATCGCGCTGGCCGATGCGCTCGATGCCTCCATCGCCGCCATGAATGCCGCCGCTGCCGCGCAGGACGTTCAGCGCTACTACCGCGAGAACCTGCATTTCCACTGGGCGATCGTGGAGGCCGCGGGCAACCAGGCGCTGGCCAACACCTACCGCGGCGTGGTGCAGAAGCTGCACCTCTCGCGGCTGAAGAACCTTTCGCGGGACATCGGGATGACCGTATCGATCGCCGAGCACGTGGCGATCGCCCGCGCGCTTCGGGAAGGCGATGTCGCGCGCTGCGAAAAGCTCATGGCGCGCCACGTCGGCGATGCCTACGTCCGGCTTCAGGGTGCGGTGCGCTGAGCCGCCGAACCCTCTTTCCCAGACAACTCAAGGAGCAAACCATGCAACGACGCACCTTCGTCCTCGCCCTCCCGCCGGCCTTGATCGGGCTGCCGCGGTTGGCGCATGCCCAGGCCTACCCGAACAAGCCCATCCGCTACATCGTGCCGGTGTCCGCGGGCGGCGGCAGCGACATGGTCGGCCGCACCGTGACCGAGCGCTGGGGCAAGGCCCTGAACCAGACCTTCGTGGTGGACAACCAGGCCGGCGGCGGCGGCGTGATCGCATCGCAGAACACCGCGCGCGCGCCGGCCGATGGCTACACCCTGATGCAGGGCTACGTCGCCACCCACGGCACCAGCCCGGCCACGCGCAAGCTGCCCTACGACGCGGTCAAGGACTTCACGCCCATCGGCATGATCGGCGGCACGCCCAACGTGCTGGTGGTCAACGCCGACGTGCCGGCCAAGGATTTCAAGCAGTTCGTTGCCTACGCGAAGGCCAATCCGAGCAAGATCAGCTACGGCTCGGCCGGCGCGGGATCGCTCACCCACCTGACCATGGAGCTCTTCAAGCAGCAGGTCGGCGCGTTCATGCTGCACGTGCCCTACCGCGGCATCGCGCCGGCCTTCACCGACCTGGTGGGCGGCCAGACGCAAGCCATGTTCCCGGGCCTGGCCGCGGCGATGCCGCACATCCGGTCGCAGCGCGTGCGCCCGCTGGCCGTCACTGGTACAACGCGCCACCCGGCGCTGCCGGACGTGCCGACGCTCGAGGAGCTCGGCCTCAAGGGCTTCGATGCCATGCAGTGGTACGGCGTGGTCGGCCCGGCCGGCATGCCTGCCGACATCGTTCGCCAGCTCAACGAATCGCTCAACGCGGTACTGAAGGCGCCGGACCTGCGGGAGAAGCTCTCGGTCGAGGCCGTCGAACCCATGCCCATGAGCGCCCAGCAGTTCGGCGACTACATCCGCGCCGACATCGCGCGCTGGACCAAACTCGCCCGCGATCGCAACATCCAGCTCGACAACTAGCGCGCGCTTACCCTTTTTTCTTTCAACCACTCCGCAAGACATTTCACCCATGGCCCGCAATACCCAGGTCGCCGCCGACCACAACGCCCCGCCCGTCACGCGCATCCTCGCCGAGTACGTGGCCAACCATCCATCGCGCGGCTGGAGCGACGCGGTGGACCACGAGGCGCACCGCACCTTCCTCAACTGGTTCGGCTGCGCCGTCGGCGCGGCGCGCCACGAAGCCGTCGAAGCCGCGCTGGCCGCGGTGCAGATGCTGCAGCCCGCTGCCCAGGCCACCGTGCTCGGCCGCGCCGAGAAGGTCGACATCGCAAGCGCCGCGTTGCTCAACGGCATCAGCTCGCACACCTTCGATTTCGACGACACGCACCTGAAGACCATCATCCACCCGGCCGGCCCGGTGGCCTCTGCGGTGCTGGCGCTTGCCGAGCACACCGGCGCGAGCGGCCGCACGGTGCTCGACGCGCTGGTGCTCGGCATCGACGTCGCCTGCCGCCTGGGCAACACGGTCTACCCCGAGCACTACGACCGCGGCTGGCACATCACCGGCACCACCGGCATGCTGGGCGCTGCGGCGGGCTGTGCTCGTCTGCTGGGCCTCGATGCGGAGAAGACCGCCATGGCACTCGGCATCGCCGCCTCGCAACCGGTCGGCCTGCGCGAGCAGTTCGGCACCATGACCAAGCCCTTCCATCCCGGCGGCGCAGCGCGCGCCGGCCTGATGGCCGCGCTGATGGCGAAGCACGGCTACACGGCGAGCCCGAAGGCGATCGAAGCGCCGCGCGGCTGGGCGCAGGTGGTGTCGACCAAGTGCGCATGGAATGAAGTCACGGACGAACTGGGCGAACGCTTCGAGATCTCCTTCAACAGCTACAAGCCCTTTGCCTGCGGCATCGTGATCCATCCGAGCATCGACGCCTGCGTGCAGCTGCGCGAGCGCGGCATCGCGCCGGAGCAGATCGAGCGCATCGAGCTCAAGGTCCACTCGCTGGTGCTCGAACTCACCGGCAAGAAGGAGCCGGCCGACGGCCTGCAGGGCAAGTTCAGCGTCTATCACGGGTGTGCGGCGGGCCTGCTGTTCGGGCGCGCGGCCGAGGAAGAGTTCGCGGACGCCATCGTGACGCGCCCCGACGTGGTCGCGCTGCGCCGCAAGGTGGTCGCGACGGTGGACGACAAGATCGACGAGGCGAGCGCCGACGTGACCGCGGTGCTCACCGATGGCCGGCGCGAGCACGTGTTCGTCGAACACGCGATCGGCTCGCTGCAGCGGCCGATGAGCGACGAGGACCTGGCGCGCAAGTTCCACGGTCTGGCCGATGCGGTCGTCGGCGCGCAGCGCAGCTCGACGCTGCTGGCCGGATGCTGGGCGCTGGGCGAGGCAGGAGACGTTCGCACGCTCACGGCCCTGGCGCGCCCCTAGGCCGCTCGTGGCGTGGACCGGTAGTTCATTCGTCAAAGAAAGAAAGAGAGAGAAGCACATGAAAAGATTCGTTTCCCTTCTTCTGGCTACCGCGTTCGCAGCCGGCCTCGCCGGGTGCGCGGGCACCTCCACGCAGGCGCCGCCGGCGCTGCAGCCCACGGCACCGGGCAGCATCGCCTCCGGCAAGGCGGAAGTCCTCTGGCTCGGGCAGTCCACCATGCGCATCACCACGCCCGGCGGCAAGGTCCTCGTGGTCGACCCCTGGCTCATCACCAACCCGAAGACACCGCCCCCATACAAGCAGTTGAACGCGCTGGGCAAGGTCGACCTGATCCTCGTGACGCATGCCCACGCCGACCATTTCGCCGATGCCCCCGCGCTGGCCAGGATGCACAACGCGCCCGTCTACAACGCGGGCGGCATGGGCCAGAGCATCATCACCCTCGGCATCTTGCCTGCGGCGCTGGTGCAACGCTTCGGCAAAGGCGGCACCGTCGCGCCATTCGGCGCCACGGGCCCGAAGATCACGGCGGTCCACGCCGAGCACGCCTCCGAGCTGGCGTGGAAGAACCCCGCCACCGACAAGGACGAGACGCACTACGGCGGCGAGCCGGTGGGCTACATCATCGAACTGGAGAACGGCTTCAAGATCTGGCACATGGGCGATACCGGCCTGTTCGGCGACATGCGGCTGATCGGCGAGACCTACAAGCCCGACCTCGTGCTGATCCCGATCGGCGGCCACTTCACCATGGGACCGCAGGATGCCGCCACGGCGGTGCGCGACATGATCAAGCCGAAGTACGCGATCCCCATGCACTACGGCACGTCCCCTTTGCTTCGCGGCACGCCCGCCGAGTTCTCTTCCGCGCTCGGCGCCGCGTCCGCCACCCGCGTGCTGGTGCCGGAGCCGGGCCAGAAGGTCGACTTCTGATGGCCGCCACGCGCCGCGCCTTCTGTGCCGCGAGCGCGCTGGTGCTGGCCGGCTGCGCCGGCACCCGGTCCAACCCGTCAGCGGGCGCCATCGCGCAGCTCGGCGCCACCGGCAAGCTGCGCGCCGCCATCAATTTCGGCAACCCGATCCTGGCCAGCCGCGGCCCGGGCGGCGAGCCGCGCGGCGTGTCGGTGGACCTTGCGCGCGAGGCGGCACGCCGTCTCGGGCTGGCCGTCGAGCTGGTGCAGTTCAACTCCGCCGGCAACGTCGTGGAAGCCATGAAGGCGCAACAGGTCGACCTGGCCTTCGTGGCGATCGACCCGGTGCGCGCAGCGGACATGGAATACACCGCGCCCTACGTGATCATCGAAGGCGCCTACCTGGTGCGCAACGGCTCGCCGCTGCAAGGCAACGCGGAGGTCGACCGCACGGGCACCCGCGTCGTGGTGGGCCGCGGCAGCGCCTACGACCTGTTCCTCACGCGCGAGCTGAAGACCGCCACGCTGGTGCGCGCACCGACCTCGCCAGCAGTCACCGACATGTTCCTGGCGCAGAACCTCGAAGTGGCCGCGGGCGTGAAGCAGCAGCTGGAAGCGGACGCCAAGCGCGTGGGTGGCGTGCGCCTGCTGCCCGGGCGTTTCATGGTCATCGAGCAGGCCATGGGCGTGCCGAAGGGCCGGACCGCCGCCCAGGCCTGGCTCAGCGGCTTCATCGAGGAGATGAAGGCCTCCGGCTTCGTTGCGGACGCGCTGGAGCGGCATGGCATCGAAGGTGCCGCCGTGGCGCCGCGAAGCAGCGCGGCGAATCGCACCTAAAGCACGCGGCGCCCTTCGCGCCACACGCCGCGCACCACCGCGTGCCGCGAGCCATCCGCCAGCTCGGCCATGCGCACCTGCACCAGGTCGGCACGCAGGCCGGGCTCGATCGCGCCGCGGTCGTGCAGGCCGGTGGCCTTGGCCGGTGCGCGGGTGACGGTGGCCACCGCCTGCGGCAGCGTGAGGATCTCGTCCTCCACCAGCCGCATCACGGCACCGAGCAGGCTGCTCGGCACGTAGTCGGAGGAGAGGATGTCGAGCAGGCCGTGGCGCGCCAGCTCGGCCGCCGCCACGTTGCCCGAATGCGAGCCGCCGCGAACGACGTTGGGCCCGCCCATCACGGTGGAGAGCCCGCGCTCGCGCGCCGCGCCCGCGGCGGCCAGCGTGGTCGGAAACTCGGACATGCTCGCGCCTTCGGCATGGGCCTGTTCGACGTGCGCGACGGTGGTGTCGTCGTGGCTCGCGAGCGCGATGCCGTGCGCGCGGCAGTAGTCGACGAAGTGGCGGCGGTGCGGCTCGGCGTACTGGGCCTGCAACGTGGCGGCATGCGCGACCTGGCGCTCGAACTTCTCGGTGCTCCAGCCCTTCTTGCCGGTGTAGTAGATGCGCGCGACCTCGAGGTTTTCCCACTGGCGCTGGCCCGGCGTGTGGTCCATCAGCGAGATCAGCGACACGCGCGGATGGCCATGGAAGGGCTCGAAGAGCTCGATGGTGTTGGGCGCCGGCAGTTCGCAGCGCACGTGCAGGTGGTGGTCGGCGCGCAGCAGGTCCTGGGCGGTGCAGTTGTCGAGCGTTGCCAGCGTCTTGGTCCAGGTGCTGCCGCGCAGGCTTTCGGTGTCGGACTCGCCGACGCCGAGCGCATCGAACACGGTGGTGATGCCTGCGGCCGCCACCTCGGCATCGTGCGCCAGGAGGGCCGGCAGCTCGGCCCATTGCACCTTGGGGCGCGGCATCAGGTGGCGCTCGAAGTTGTCGGTATGGACCTCGACCAGGCCGGGCAGCAGGTAGTCGTCCTCGAGGTCGATGGTGGCCACGCCCGTATCGCCGTTGTGCAGCGCCGCGATGCAGCCGTCCGCGACCGAGAGGCTGCCGCGCACCACCTCGCCGGGCAGGACCATGCGCGCGTTCTTGAAGACGGTGTTCATGCGGGACTCCTGAAGTCGGCGACGTTGACACGGCGTGTCGCCACGGCGGCGCCGACCTCCGCATCATGGAAGATGCCGACCATCGCGGCGCCGCGCGCTGCCGCCTCGCGGATCAGTTCGATCACGGTGCGCGTGTTGGCCGCATCGAGCGAAGCGGTCGGTTCGTCCAGCAGCAGCAGCGGCTTGGGCTTGATCATGTTGCGTGCGATGTTGATGCGCTGCTGCTCGCCGCCCGAGAAGGTGGCGGGCGGCAGATGCCACAGGCGTTCGGGAATGGAAAGGCGCGTGAGCCACTTGCGCGCTTCCTCGCGCGCGGCTTCGAGGGCGGTGGGGTCGTCGCCCGCATCCTCGGCCAGCGGCTCGGCCACGACGTCGAGCGCCGGCACGCGCGGGATCACGCGCAGGAACTGACTCACGTAGCCGATGGTGTCGCGGCGCAGGCGCACCAGCTCCCGCGGATCGGCCTCGGTCACCTCGACCGGCGCACCGCCCGGCGGCTGCACCGTGATGCGGCCTGCGCTGGCGCGGTAGTTGGCATGGATGAGCTTGAGCAGCGTGCTCTTGCCCAGGCCCGAGGCGCCGTCGAGCACCACGCATTCGCCGGCCGAGACGCTGAGCTCGAGGCCCTCGAACACCGAGAGCTCGAGATGGTTCTGTTGATGGAGGGTGAAGCGCTTGGCCACCCCGCGCAGTTGAAGAAGGGGCGCGGTCATGGTTGCAGTACCGAGGAAACGAGAAGCTGGGTGTAGGGATGCTGCGGGTCGTCCAGCACCTGGTCGGTGAGGCCGGCTTCGACCACGCGGCCCTTCTGCATCACCATCATGCGGTGCGCGAGCAGCCGGGCCACCGCGAGGTCGTGCGTGACCACAATGGCGGCGAGCTGCATCTGGCGCGTGAGCTGGCGCAGCAGGTCGAGCAGGCGGGCCTGCACCGAGACGTCGAGGCCGGAGGTCGGCTCGTCCATGAACACCAGGCGCGGCCGGGTGACCAGGTTGCGCGCGATCTGCAGGCGCTGGCGCATACCGCCGGAGAAGGTGCGCGGCGCATCGTCGATGCGCTGCGGATCGATCTCGACGCGCTGCAACCATTCCGATGCGGTAGCGCGCAGGCGCCCGTAGTGCCGCTCGCCGAGGCCCATCAGGCGCTCGCCGACGTTGGCGCCGGCCGAGACATCCATGCGCAGGCCGTCGGCCGCGTTCTGGTGCACGAAGCCCCAGTCGGTGCGCGCGAGCAGGCGCTGCTCGGCCTCGCTCATCGCAAAGACCTCCTGCAGGCCGCCGCTGCGCGTGTGGAACTGCACGCTGCCCTCGTCGGGCCGGCTGCGGGCCGCGACCGCATCGAGCAGCGTGGTCTTGCCGGAGCCCGACTCGCCGACCACGGCCAGCACTTCGCCGGGCCAGAGATCGAAGGAGGCGTCTTGCAGCGCGACGCGATCTCCGTAGCGCTTGCCGATGCCGCGCACGCGCAGCAGGGGGAGGGTGACGCTCTTCATTCGACCTCCTCCAATTGCTGTGCCGGCATCGCCGGACTCTGCGCTTGCTGCCGCGACTGGCAGTAGTCCGAGTCGGAGCACACATGCATGCGTGTGCCGCTGTCGTCGGTGATGACCTCGTCGAGGAAGCTGTCGGTGGCGCCGCACAGCGCGCAGGCTGCGTCCCAGCGCTGCACTTCGAAGGGATGGTCCTCGAAGCCCAGGCTTTCGACCGCGGTGTAGGGCGGCACGGCATAGATGCGCTTCTCGCGGCCGGCGCCGAAGAGCTGCAGCGCGGGGTTCATGTGCATCTTGGGGTTGTCGAACTTGGGGATGGGCGAGGGCGACATCACGTAGCGCTCGTTCACCAGCACCGGGTAGTCGTAGGTGGTCGCGATATGGCCGTAGCGCGCGATGTCCTCGTAGAGCTTGACGTGCATCAGGCCGTACTCGGCCAGCCCGTGCAGCGTGCGCGTGACAGTCTCGCGCGGTTCCAGGCGTTGCATGGGCTCGGGCACCGGCACCTGATAGACCAGCACCTGGCCTTCGGCCAAGGGCGCCTCGGGGATGCGGTGGCGGGTCTGGATCAGCGTGGCCTCCTGCGTGCGCGTGGTGGTCGCGACCCCGGTGGTGCGTTCGAAGAAGCGCCGGATGTTGACCGCGTTGACGGTGTCGTCGGAGCCCTGGTCGATGACCTTGAGCACGTCCTTCGGGCCGATCACCGCGGCCGTGACCTGGATGCCGCCGGTACCCCAGCCGTAGGGCAGCGGCATCTCGCGCGAGCCGAAGGGCACCTGGTAGCCGGGGATGGCCACGGCCTTGAGGATGGCGCGGCGGATCATGCGCTTGGTGCGCTCGTCGAGGTAGGCGAAGTTGATGTTCGTGTCTGTCATTGGGCAACCTCCCCCAGGCTTGTCACTTCGTGTACTTCGCGCACCCCCTCCTGAAGGAGGGGGCGAGCGCCTTCGGGCGGACGGGCGGCGCTCATTCGTCGTCTCCCTGTGCGGGCGCGCTGCGCATGCGGCGCACCAGTTCCAGTTCGGACTGGAAGTCCACGTAGTGCGGCAGCTTCAGGTGCTGCACGAAGCCGGAGGCTTCGAGGCTGTCGCTGTGCGAGAGCACGAACTCCTGCATCTGCGCCGGCGATTCGACCGCCTCGCCGAGCTCGTCGGCGCGCAAGGCACGGTCGACCAGGCTCATCGCCATCGCCTTGCGCTCGCTGTGGCCGAAGGCCAGCCCGTAGCCGCGCGTGAACTGCGGCGGCTCGGTCTTGCTGCCGGCGAACTGGTTGACCATTTCGCACTCGGTGATCTCCATGTCGCCGATCGAGATCGAAAAGCCCAGCTCCTCGGGCTCGATCTCGAGCGCGACGCTGCCGAAGCGGATCTCGCCGACGAAGGGATGGCTGTGCGAATAGCCGCGCTGGGTGGAGTAGGCCATCGCAAGCAGAAAGCCTTCGTCGCCGCGCGCGAGATTCTGCAGCCGCGTCGCACGATCGGCCGGAAAGCGCAGCGGCTCGCGCGTCAGGTCCACCGGGGCCGGATCGCCGGGGGGCACGGGGCGGGTCTCGATCAGGCTTTCGTGGTTGAGCAGGTCGACCACGCGCGGCGTGACGGCGGGTGTGTCGGCAGGCGCTGCTGCTGGGGCAGCCTGGCCTGTTGCGCCGCCGCCGCTCGCGAGCAGCGTGAAGTCGAGCAGGCGCTGCGTGTAGTCGTAGGTCGGGCCCAGCACCTGCCCGCCGGGCAGGTCCTTGAAGGTGGCGGAGATGCGGCGGTCGAGCTGCATGCGCGCGGTGTCCAGCGGCACGCTGGTGCCCAGGCGCGGCAGCGTGGCGCGGTAGGCGCGCAAGAGGAAGATGGCTTCGACCAGGTCGCCCGAGGCCTGCTTGATCGCGAGCGCGGCGAGCTCGGGGTCGTAGACCGAGCCCTCGGTCATCACGCGGTCGACCGCGAGCTTGAGCTGCTCGCGGATCTGCTGCACTGAGAGCTCCGGCGTGGCCGGGTCGCCGCGGCGCTGCTCGGCCAGCAGGCGCAAGCTGTGGAGGATGGCGGCTTCGCCACCCTTGACGGCAACGTACATGCTCAGTGCTCCAGCTCGATGTGGGTGGTGCGCGGCAGGCCGACGATCTGGTGCTCGGTGGCGAGGAACAGGTCGACGCCGCGCGGGAAGGCCGCCTGCTGCGCGGCGCGCTGGGCGATCAGCTTTTCGGCGCGCTCCTGCGGCAAGCCGTCGACGCACAAGCGCGTCTCTGTGCGGATGCCCGGCCCGCGCAGCGTCCATCCTTCGGCGTCGGCGCCGTCGGCCAGCGAGGGCACGTCCACCACGCAGGTGGCTGACTGGTCGGGGTAGGTGTCGCTGCCCTGCGCGAAGCGCTCGAGCGCGGGCGCTTCGTCGCCGCCGGCGATCCAGGCGAACTGGGCCTCACCCGGATCGTCGACGATCACGCAGCCGCAATGAAAGCGCAGCCAGGCCGCGGCATCGCTCTTGGCCAGCATCGGCGAGAGCCAGAGCTTGCAATCTGGATCGAGCAGCGCGAGCAGCAGCGCGGCCGAAGCCGCATGCCCGTGCCTGGGCACTTCGGCATCGTGCGGCAGGTCGACGATGCGGCCCGGGTGCGAGAGGGCCTCCAGCGCAGCGCGGAACACGGCCTGGCTGCCGAGCGCGAGATCCGAGAAACCCGCGCCGACCTTGGAGAGATCTGTGGTGCTGTTCATTGGGTAACCTCCGCGCTGTGCGCTGCGGTGCTATTCGACTTGGGAGCGGCCCGGCGTCTCATGCGTTCTCCTCTTCGTCTCCATCGGCACCGCCGGCTTCGCGCGCAACGGTGAAGAACTCGACCTTGCTGCCCTGCGCACGCGCATGGCGCTCGGCGCGCTCGCGGGCCAGGTGCTGGCGCACGGGCGCGAGCAGTTGCGCATCGAGCGCGTCCTGCTGCGCCGGGTCTTGCAGCAGCGCATCGGCCACCGCCGCCAGCTGCGCCTGCCGGTGCGAACGGCCCAGCACATAGGCGACGCCGACCGCCGCGCCTTCGTGCGCGACGCCATGCAGGCGCAGCGCACAGCGCGTGAGCGTGACCTCGCCGAGGTTGAAACGCTCGCCCGTGCCGCCGGCGCGGCCCTGGACCATCATGAGGCCCGTCTCGGGCGCGCGCAGCCACTGCGGCGTGCGCTGGGCGTGCTCGCCGAGCGCCGGCTCCAGCAGCGAGAGCGGCGCCCGCGCCAGCACGGCCATCCACTGCGCGCGGCTCGGCGGCCGGCTCGCAGGATGGTTGTCAAAGGCATGAAACATGTGGGTGTTAATCTGGGAAAGTTGTATAGACAAATCGAACAACTGGCGCCAGCTTAGGGCGCACGCATGTAGCTTTCATGACAGCCATCACGACTTCTCCCGACTCGCTTCCGGCGCGCACGGCGCGCGACAGTTTCTGGACCCGCATCGCGGCCGAGCTGGCCGAATCGATCGCCCGCGGCATCTACCCGCCGGGCGAGCGCCTGCCCTCGGAGCACGCGCTGGCCGAGCAGTTCGGCGTCAATCGCCACACCATCCGCCGTTCGCTCGCCAGCCTGAGCAGCCAGGGCCTGCTGCGCGTGACGCAGGGCAGCGGCACCTACGTGGAGGAGTTCGCGGTCGACCTGGTGCTGGCCAAGCGCACGCGTCATCACCAGAGCATGGCGCTGGCAGGCATGCGCGGCGCCTTGCGCGTGCTCGCGTCGAGCACCGTGCGTGCCACGGCCGCGCAGGCACGCGCGCTGCAGGTGCCCGCGCGCAGCACGCTGCTGCGGCTGCAGGTGCTGGGCGAGGCCGAGCAGCAGCCGCTGCACATCAGCGAGCGCTTCTTTCCGCTGCCGCGTTTTGAGCAGCTCGAAGCGGTGGTGCGCGAGACCGGCTCCATCACCGCGGCCTTTGCCGCACATGGCATCGACGACTACACGCGGCATGAGAGCCGCATCACGGCGCAGATGCCCGAGGCCGAGGTGGCGGCCCAGCTGCGGCAGCCGGCCGCGCGGCCGGTGCTCTTCGTCGAGAGCGTCAACGTGGACACCGCGGACGTGCCCATCGAGTTCGCGCGGACCTGGTTTGCGGGCGATCGCGTCACGCTCACGGTGACGCATGACGAGTGATCCCGTGCATCGCTACGCCGTCTACTTCGCGCCCCGCGCCGACAGCGCCTGGTGGCGCGCCGGCAGGCGCTGGCTCGGGCGCTGCGCCTCGCGGCTCGAGCCGTTGCCGCAGGCACCGCTGCCCGGCGTGCCCGCGCCCGAACTGCATCGGCTGACGAAGGCGCCGCGGCGCTATGGCTGGCATGCGACGCTCAAGGCGCCTTTCGCGTTGGCGCCGGGCGTCGACGTCAAGAGGCTGCGCGCCGGCCTGCGCGGCCTCTGCGAGGACTTCGAGCCCTTCACGATGCCCGCATTGAAGGTCGCGATGCTCGACGATTTTCTGGCGCTGGTGCCGGAGGTCGGCAGCCGCGCGATCGACGAAGTGGCCGCAGCCTGCGTCACGCGCCTGCACGCACTGGCCGCGCCGTTGACGCCGTTCGAGATCGAACGCCGCCGCGCAGGCGGCCTCACGCGAGAAGAAGACGCGCTGCTGCTGCGCTGGGGCTATCCCTTCGTGCTGGAGCGCTTCCGCTTCCATCTCTCGCTCACGGGAACGCTCCGCGACGCGGCGCCTTCGATCGTCCCCGCGCTGGCGGATGCGGCGCGCCACGCCTTCGGTGCCTTGCCCGCCTGCCGATTCGACACCATCTCCCTGTTCGCCGAACCCAAGCCCGGTGCCGACTTCGTGCTGGTAGAACAGATGGAGCTTGGCGCATGAAGGGGCGGCTGGTCTATGTGATGGGGCCTTCCGGCGCCGGCAAGGACAGCCTGCTGGCCTGGCTCAAGGACCATCTTCCGCCGCACATGCCGGTGCACCTGGCGCGCCGCACGATCACGCGGCCGCCCAAGGCCGACGACGAGCAGCACCACAGCGTGAGCGCGCACGCCTTCGAGCAACTCAGCGACGCGCAGGCCTTCGCGTTCCACTGGCAGGCCAACGGCCTGCACTACGGCGTGCGCCACGACGAGCTCTCGCCCCTGCACCTGGGCAAGTGGGTGATCGTGAACGGATCGCGCGCCTACCTGCCGCAGGCGCTGTCGAGGTTTCCGCATCTGACTGTTGTGCACGTCACCGCCAGCATCGACGTGCTGCGCCAGCGCCTGCTGGCGCGCGGGCGCGAGACGCCGGAGATGGTCGACGCCCGCGTGCGGCGTGCCTTGGCGTTCAAGCCGCCGGCGCATGCCATCGAGGTCCGCAACGACGGCGCGCTGGCCGAGGCGGGTGCGCAGCTGCTGCACGCCTTCGAGCGGCTGGCACGCTGAGGCTCACAAAGACGACGACCGCCGGCGCCAAGCCCGCCGATGTGCTGCTGGACCTCCACTGCCCCTCGCGCGCTGCGTTTCAGATCGTGGGCAATAAGTGGGCGCTCCTGATCGAGACCGCGCTGGTGAGGGGACCGCTGGGCCCGAGGAGCACCACCAGGACCTGGCGGATGCGCGTGCAGCTTTCGACTAGCGTTCACCGTCGCCATCATGGCTTGCTTAGTGCGCCGGTACAGCCATGCCGAAACTTGCTAGCTGCTAGCGCATTTTTGGGCTCGTTCGTCGCGAGGAATCCGCGCAAGATGGACAGCTATGGACAAGAACTGGCTCTGCTTTCATCCTGCCCCCTCGAAGCCGCACTTCACAACACCGCCCGGTGCGGTGGATGCACACTGCCACGTCTTCGGCCCGGGCGCGGTGTTCCCCTACGCGCCGGAGCGCAAATACACGCCCTGCGATGCCTCGAAGGACCAGCTCTTCGCACTGCGCGATCTCCTGGGCTTCGAGCGCAACGTGATCGTGCAGGCGAGCTGTCATGGCAACGACAACCGTGCGTTGATCGATGCCATTGCGCATTCGAACGGACGCGCACGCGGCGTGGCCTCGGTCGCGCCGAGCGTGAACGACGCCGAGCTTCGCCTTCTGCACGAAGCCGGGGTGCGCGGCGTGCGCTTCAACTTTCTCAAGCGGCTCGCCGACTTCACGCCGCGCGAGGTGCTGATGAACATCGCCGAGCGCATCGCGCCGCTGGGCTGGCACGTGGTCGTGTATTTCGAAGCGCCGGATCTGCCCGAGCTGTGGGATTTCTTCACTCGCCTGCCGACGACCGTGGTGGTCGACCACATGGGCCGGCCCGACGTCGGCCAGCCGATCGACGGGCCGCAGTTCGAGCGCTTCGTGCGACTGTTGCGCGAGCATCCGAATGTCTGGTCGAAGGTGAGCTGTCCGGAGCGCCTGTCTGTCTCCGGTCCACCGGCCTACGATGACGTCGTTCCTTTTGCGCGGCGCCTGGTCGAGGAGTTCCCGGACCGCGTACTGTGGGGTACCGACTGGCCGCATCCCAATCTCAAGACGCACATGCCCGATGACGGCACGCTGGTCGACATGATTCCCCGCATCGCGCGGACGGCGGAGCTTCAGCGCAAACTGCTGGTGGACAACCCGATGCGGCTGTACTGGGCCTGAGGCCGGCGGGGAGCTCGTCGGGGGTAGTCCCGGGCGAGCCTAGACTACCCTCCATGGACCTCAAGCAGCTGGAGTACTTCGTTCACGTCGCAGAGCTGGGGAGTTTCACCCGGGCTTCGATCGTGATCGATGTCGCACAGCCCGCGCTCAGCCGGCAGGTGCGCCAGCTCGAAGTGGAGCTGAGACAGAATCTTCTGACGCGCAATGGCCGAGGCGTCATCGTCACGGATGCAGGCAAGCTGCTGCTGGAACACGCCAGAGGCATCCTGCATCAGATCGAACGCGCCAAGGAGGACCTCGGGCTGTTGCGCGGCGCGCTGGCCGGCCGCGTCGCTGTGGGTTTGCCGCCCAGCATTTCGAAGCGCATCGCCGTGCCCTTGACCCGCGCCTTCCGTCAGCAACTTCCCGACGCCAGCCTCTCCATCACCGAGGCGCTTTCAAGCGCCATGCAGGAATCGGTGACCGCAGGCCGCCTCGACCTGGCGCTGCTCTACAACCCTGCGCCTTCCGCGGAGATCGACAGCGTTGTCATCCTGGAAGAGGACCTGTACCTGGTCGGCCCGGCGCAGCCCGCCGGCGAACCGGATGAAGAAGTTTCGATGCGAGAGCTGGCTTCGAAGCCGCTGGTGATCCCGACCAAGCCGAACTCCATTCGCATGCTGGTCGAAGCGGAAATGGCGAATATCGGATGCCGTCCGACCATCGCGATGGAGATCGACGGTGTGGCCGCCATCCTGGATCTGGTGATCGACGGTGTGGGACTGGCTGTCTTGTCCTCGAACGCGGTTCTCACTGCGCCTCGCCCCGAGGCCTTTGCGATGCGCCGGATCGTGGATCCTCCGCTGCGCAGCCGGCTGGCCCTTGCGCTCAGTTCTCAAAGGCCGACCACCCTCACCCAGCAGGCCGTCCTCAAGTTGATCCAGGAGGTGGTGAGCCAGACGATGAGCGGCTCACCGTCACACGCAAAGACTTGATGCGCCACGGGCACATGGACGCTCATTGCTTGGGGATGCCTGCCAGGCGGATGACTTCGGACCAGCGCTGAATTTCGTCCCTGAGAAGCTCCGCCTGTTGCTGCGGAGTGCTTCCCTGCGCCTCGACGCCGAGCTGGCGCAGCCGCTCCTTGATCTCCGGCGCGGCCAGCGCTGCGTTGACCTTCTTGTTGAGCCTGGCGACGATGGCGGGCGGCGTCTTGGCTGGCACCGCAAAGGCGTTCCAGGACGCGACCTTGAAGTTGGGCGCCCCGCTCTCCGCGACGGTCGGCGTCTCCGGCAGCGCGAACGAGCGCTTCGCTCCCATGACGGCAATGGCGCGCAGCGACTTCCCGCTGATCTGACCCAGGATGGGCGCCAGGATTTCGACGCCGGCATCGATCTGCCCCCCTCGCAGCGCGGTGATCAATGCGGGCGACCCGTTGAAGGGAATCACTTGCGCGTCGATGCCGGTGCTGCGCTTGAGCAGCTCGGCCGCCAGATGCTGCGTACTGCCCACGTTGATGGTCCCGATGTTGACGGTACCGGGGTGCGTCTTCGCGTATGTCAACAGCTCCTGCATCGTCTTGAATTTCGAGTCCGCGGCGGTCACGACGGCCATATCGAAATAGCCGAGCGTCGACACCGGAGCGAAGTCTTTGACGGTATCGAAGGGCAGCTGCTTGAACAGCCCCGCGCTGACGGCATTGGCGTTGGACATCAAGAGGACGGTGAGTCCGTCCGGCGGCGCCTTGGCCACGGTATCGGACGCGACCACTCCCCCTGCGCCCGGCTTGTTGTCCACGATGATGCTTTGCCCCATGGACTCCGACATCTTCTGCGCGACGGTCCGTGCCGTGAGGTCGGCAACGCCCCCGGGGCCGAAGGGCACGACGAGACGAATCGGCTTCGTCGACGATGGTTGTGCATTCGCACTCGCGCAAATGGAGATTGCGGCAACGACGAGGGCTGAATGCCGGGCAATTTTCAGGAAGGTGTTCATGGGATTTCGATTCACTTCGAGACAAGCGTGCTGGCGTTTTCAGAAGCGGTGTCGCATGCCGAGCGCGACGTTTCCTGCTCGCGCGAATCCGGTGAGCTTGTCCGCGAGGTAGACCGCGTAGAGATCCGTGCGCTTGGAGAGGAAGTAGTCATAGCCGACGGCACCTGTGGTTCGACGAGAGTCGGCGATCGGCATGTCTCTCTGCGTGCGGGAAACAGAGGCCATGACCCGGCCGGCGCCTATGGGCACCGCGAAGCCGAGCTGGGTCGTCCGGGTCTTGGTCCGGATGCCAGGCGTATCGGTATGAAAGTATTGGCCGTAGACCTTCACCACATCGAAGTCATACGAGAGCCCGGCCATCTGCGCCTTCTGGCTCGAGATCCGGGCCGAAAGGCCCGGGCCCACCTTGACCTGCTGGGCGGAGACCACCGCAGCGAACGGACCCTTCGCGTAGTTGAGGCTCAGGTTGAAATTGCGTTCACCAGTGCGCTCCGCCACTTCGCCCAGTCCGTACGCTGCAGAAACGCGAAACCCCGTTGCTTCCGGCGACGCGTACTGGATGGTGTTGTCCCAGACGCTGTCACCCAGGATCGCACGGTTGTAGCCCGTGTTCCAGACCTGCAGCATGACAGGGCTCAGATTGGCAGACGCCAGAAAGGGGTTGAAGTTGCCTGTTGCCGTATAGAGCGCATTGGTCTGTCGCCCCAGGCTCACCTGGCCGTAGGCTCCGCCGAGCCCGACATAGGAATTTCGCGAGAAGTAGGGATCGGCAGCGGTCCTGCCAAAGTTCCCGCTGTCGGCTTGAAAGAAGCTCTCCAGCGCGAAGAACGATTGCAAGCCTCCTCCCAAGTCTTCGGTTCCCCGTATCCCCCAGTAGGAAGTGGTCATGCCGCCGCTGTTCAATACGGTGGTGCGGCCCGCTTGATCGCTTCGGCGAAGCGAACCCACATACTCGTCCAGCACGCCATAAATACTGACGCTGTTCGCCGACGGACTTTGTGCAAGTGCCGGGAAGGCTCCAAGCGAAGCCGTTGCGATGCCCGCAGCAAGCCAGGCGCGATCGCGCATATCCATCTTGTCTCCTCATATTTGTTCAAACCGCCGGTGTTCGCCCGGTGTCATGAACTATCTCAACTCGGCATACAGCCTGCTAGCTGAGGAGGACACTTTTAGATATGTCGCAGCGGCATAGCTGGCGCGACTGCGTCGGAATGTGCGTCGGCGAAGGCGAGGATGGCAGCCAGCAACGGACCGGTTTCCCCGCGCCACCACCAGTGGTCGTCTCCAGCGAGCTCGATCCATCGAGCACCCGGGATGCGGCTCGCGAGGTCGGCGCCGGCCCCAACGCGAATCGCGCGATCTCCCGCTCGATGCAGAACGAGTGCAGGCACGCGGACCTGCTCTGCCTGTTTTCGAACATCCACGTCACGCAAGGCCTTCAGGGCGGCGGCGAGCGCGCTCGGCGAGGTGGAGTGACGCATCATCCGCGCCCACCACGCGCGCACCGCAGGGTCTTGTCGGGCACCGGGCGCAAAGGTCTCGATGCCCGCTGGACCTCCCCACTCGGCCACGAGCCTGTCCAGCCAGACGTCGAATGCCGTGGCCGGCATCGCGTGAATGTAGCCGGACGACGACGAGCCCTTGGCCATTGCACCGAACAGGATCAACCCGAGCGCTCGCGTCGAATGCTCCACTGCCAGATCGATGACGGCTGGCCCGCCCTCCGAAGAACCGAACAGCCAGGCGCGTTCGATGCCCGCGTCGTCAAGAATCAGGCGAATATCGGTGGCTGTCGCATGTGCAGACGAGTTGACATCGAGCCGCTCGGACAGCCCGACGCCGCGGCGGTCGAAAACCACGACCCGGAAGCGCCTGTTGAGGCACTGCATGAAATCGCGAATGCCGGCGTCCTCCCATCCGATTGGCTATATCGTGCAGCGGCCCGAAAGCCATGCCGTGCACCACGCGCGCGGCGTGCATGCGCACAACTATGCCGACCTTCCTCTGTGGGACATCGTCTTCGGCACTTTCTCCAATCCAGCCGCGCAGGAGCAGCCGACGCAGGGCTTCTACGACGGTGCCTCGCAGCGCGTGCGGGACATGCTCCTGTTTCAGGACGTCTCGCGGCCACGTGCCATCTCCTCCGGCACCTCCTCCAGGCGAGAATCTCAGCCGACACCCAAACATCAATGACGCATGCTCAGCCTGACCCGACTCACGATCCGCCGCGCCAGGAAAGAACGCCTGGCCCAGGTCGCCGGCAGCCTGACTTTCACGACGGTCCTGTCCATCGCGCCGTTTCTCGCGGTGAGCCTCGCGCTGTTCACGCGCTTCCCGATGTTCAAGCGCTTCGAGGATGCGCTCGAAGAGCACTTGTTGAAGAGCCTGCTTCCGGCAGACATCTCACGCACGGTGCTGAAGTACCTCCATCAGTTCGCCGCCAATGCGAGTGGCCTCACCCTGGTGGGCTCATTGTTCCTGCTGGTGGCGGCGATTGCGCTGATGCTCACCGTGGAAAACGCCTTCAACCAGATCTGGAACGTGAAAAGAAATCGTCCGTTCTACAAGCGAGTGGGCCTGTATTTGTTGATGCTGGCCGTGGGGCCACCGGCCCTGGGGGTGAGTCTGTGGGCGACGTCGCATGTGCTGGGTGCGTCGATGGGTTTGATCGGAACCCTGCCACCCTCGGCCAGGTTCGTACTGAACCTGAGCCCGGTGGCGCTCTGCATGGTGGTCGTGACGAGCCTGTTCTACTTCGTCCCGAACACCAAGGTTCGGCGGCGTGATGCGATCGCGGGTGGCTTGATCGCCGGTATCGCTCTCGAGTTGGGCAAGCGCGGCTTCGCGACCTACCTTCTCAAGATTCCCACCTACAAGGCCGTCTACGGAGCCTTCGCGGTCTTTCCCGTCTTCTTGCTATGGGTGTATTTTTCGTGGCTCGTGACACTGACCGCGGCACTCATTGCCGCCAACCTGGCGCACGGAGCGCCGCGACAGGCAAGCAAGGCTTCGCGTGCCTAGGCGCTGACAGGCGCTAGTGGTTGTCGCGCGGAATGCCGAAGGTCGCGTGGATCTTCTGGTACTTGACCGCGGGCTTCAGCACCATGCCTTCGGAGAGCTCGTCGACGACGGCGCGCTGGATCTCCTGCCACGGCGTCTGGCTCGGCGGATACGGATAGCCGCCGGCGGCTTCGAGCTTCGCGCGGCGCTTGGCAAGCTCTTCGTCCGAGACCAGCATGTTCGCGGTGCGCTTCTTGAGATCGATGCGGACGCGGTCGCCGGACTTGAGCAGTGCGAGCCCACCGCCCGTCGCGGCCTCCGGCGAGGCATTGAGGATCGACGGCGAACCCGAGGTGCCCGACTGCCGGCCGTCGCCGATGCAGGGCAGCGCGGTGATGCCTTTCTTGAGCAGGTAGTCGGGCGCGCGCATGTTGACCACCTCGGCCGCGCCGGGATAGCCGACCGGCCCCACGCCGCGCATGCAGAGGATGCTGTTCGCATCGAGCTTCATCTTCGGGTCGTCGATGCGGCGGTGGTAGTCCTCCGGCCCGTCGAAGACGATCGCCGTGCCTTCGAAGGCCATCGGGTCCTTCGGGTTCTCGAGGTAGCGCGCATGGAACTCCGGCGTGATCACGCTGGTCTTCATGATCGCGGAGTCGAACAGGTTGCCCTTGAGGTTGAGGAAGCCGGCGTTCTTCTTCATCGGCTTGGCGTACGGAAAGATCACCTTGCGGTCGCTCGTGAATTTGCCTTCGCAGTTCTCCACCAGCGTCTTGCCGTTGGCGGTGAGGGCGGGCTGGATCTTGCCCTGGGCGATCAGCTCGGCGACCACCGCGGGCACGCCGCCGGCGCGGTAGTACTCCTCGCCGAGGTACTCGCCGGCGGGCTGCAGGTTCACGATCAGCGGAATCTTGTAGCCGTGCTTCTCCCAGTCGGCCGTCGTCAGCTCGACGCCGATGTGGCGCGCGATGGCGTTCAGGTGGACCGGCGCATTGGTCGAGCCGCCGAGCGCAGAGTTGACGACGATCGCGTTCTCGAAGGCGGCGCGCGTGAGGATGTCCGAAGGCTTCAGGTCCTCGCGCACCATCTCGACGATGCGCCTGCCCGTCATGTACGCCATCTCCTGGCGGTCGCGGTAGGGCGCCGGGATCGCGGCGCTGCCCGGCAGCGTCATGCCCAGCACCTCGGCCAGCGAGTTCATGGTCGACGCCGTGCCCATGGTGTTGCAGTGGCCGGTCGACGGCGCCGAGGAGGCCACGAGCTTCAGGAACTCCTGGTAGCCGATTTTGCCCGCGGCCATCAGCTCGCGCGCCTTCCAGACGATGGTGCCCGAGCCGGTGCGTTCGCCTTCGTACCAGCCGTTGAGCATCGGCCCCGAATTGAGCGCGATGGCGGGGATGTCCACCGTGGCGGCGGCCATGATCTGCGCCGGCGTGGTCTTGTCGCAGCCGGTGGTCAGCACCACGCCGTCGAGCGGATAGCCGTAGAGCACCTCGACCAGCGAGAGGTACTGCAGGTTGCGGTCGAGCGCCGCCGTCGGGCGCTTGCAGGTTTCCTGGATCGGATGGATCGGGAACTCGAAGGCGATGCCGCCGGCATCGCGGATGCCTTCGCGCACGCGCTCGGCCAGCACCAGGTGGTGGCGGTTGCAGGGCGCGATGTCCGAGCCGGTCTGTGCGATGCCGATGATCGGCCGCCCCGACTGCAGTTCGTCGAAGCCGAGGCCGAAGTTCATCGTGCGCTCGAGGTAGAGCGCCGTCATGTCGGCATTGGCCGGGTTGTCGAACCAGGCCTGGGAGCGCAACTTGAGGGCCTGCTTCGGCTTCTTGTTGTTGTTCTTCGGTTTCATCAGGACACTCCCTTCAGGGTCTCGTTGGCGTTCGGGAGCGCGCGGCAATCGTCGATGTACTGCCGGATGATGTCCGCGAAGTTCTCGTGCGGCAGCAGGCCGAGCCGCGCGGCGCGCGCGGCCGTTGCGCCGGTGGGCCAGTTGGCCACGATGCCGGCGATGCGCTCGTCGCGCTCGAAGCGCACGCGCGCGCGCACGGCGGATCCGGCGACCTGCTCGAGCGCGTCGAGCATGTCGCTCACGCGCACGTTGAGGGCCGGCAGGTTGAGCGCGGTGCGGCCGCAGAAGGCCTCGCGGCTGGCTTCGTAGACGGCGATCAGGCCGTCCACCGTGCGTGTCGGCGAAGACATCGGGTGCGAGACCTCGGGCGAGACCGGGCAGATCGCTTCCACGCCGGCCAGCGGCTCGCGGATGATGCCGCTGAAGAAGGACGAGGCCGCGGCGTTGGGCTTGCCGGGCCGCACCGTCACGGTCATCAGCCGCGCGGCGCGGCCGTCGATGTAGCCCTTGCGCGTGTAGTCGGCGATCAAGTGTTCGCAGATCAGCTTCTGCGTGCCGTAGGAAGTTTGCGGCGCAGGCAGCGTGTCGTCGGCGACCAGTTTCGGCAGCGGCACGGCCGGATCCGGCCCGAAGACCGCGACCGAGCTCGAGAACACCACGCGCGTGACCTTGCCGCCGGCATTGACGTTGGCGCGCAGCGCATCGAGCAGCGCGCGCGTGCTGTCCAGGTTGGAACGCAGGCCGAGATCGAAGTCGAGCTCGCATTCGCCGGAGACGGCGGAGGCCAGGTGGAACACGCCGTCGAAGGCTTCGGTGCGCAATGCGTCGGTCTGCGCCAGCAGCGGACCGGTGCGCGCCTCGACGCGCGCATCCGCTACCAGGTCGGCCGGCGGCGGCGCAATGTCGGTGAGGACCATGCGGTCGATGCGCTCGCCGGCGAGCGTGCCGCGCGCGAGCAGGGTGCGGGCGAGGCGCGCGCCGACGAAGCCGCCGCCTCCGGTGATCAGCAGTTTCATTTCTTCTCCTTCAATCTTCGTTTGCGGCTAGGAATGATGCCGCCCTCGACGAGCCGTTCTTCGCCGAGGATCAGGTGCCGGGTGGCGTGGTGGCGTGCCGCTTCCGGGTCGCGCGAGGCGATCGCCTCGACGATGGCGTGGTGCTCCTGCTGCACCGCCTCCATGAAATCCTTGCGGCGCGCTTCGTTGCCGCGCGTGATGCGCATGCCTTCGCGCAGGTACTGCTCGAGAAAGCCGAGCAGGAGGCGGAACTGCGGGTTGCCCGTGGACTCGCCGATGATGCGGTGGAAGGCCAGGTCCTCGGCCACCCCGTCGCGCCCCTCGGCCACCGCGGCGTCGATGGCCTTGAGCGCGCGGCGCAGCGCCGCGATGTGGGCACGGGTGGCGCGCTCGGCCGCCAGGGCCGCGATCGCGCCTTCGAGCACTCGCCGCACTTCGACCACGTGCACCACGGCCTGCACGGAGCCCAGCACGGCCGGGTCGAAGGCCAGCGGCTGGTTCTGCGGCGTGGGCGCCACGAAGACGCCCGAGCCCTGGCGCGACACCACCAGCGACCTGGACTTGAGCTGGTGCAACGCCTCGCGCACCACCGTTCGCGAGACGCCGTGCGTCGCCGCCAGCTGCTGCTCGGTGGGCAGGCGGTCGCCAGGCGCCAGCTCGCCGGATTCGATGAGGGCACCGAGGCGCAGCGCCAGGCGGTCGGACAGCCGGTCGGCTGCCGACCGCAGGGGTTCGGAGGGGGCGGGCGCCTGCGCGGGCGTGGCGGAATGGAGCACGGTGATCAGGTCATCATACAAATCATCGAGGGGTTAACACGTACCGGTTTGCCCTGATAGCGACCCGGCAACCCAGTGCCGATACTCCGCGTCTGCGATGCAGGGGTCCCGCGTCGCCCGCGAGCTTCGCGCAACTTCAGGATTCCAGTGCATGGCAAGTGTCACGATCCAGGCAGTCAAGAAGAGCTTCGGCAATGTCCCCATCCTGCATGGCGTGGACATCGACATCCAGGACGGTTCCTTCACCGTGCTGGTGGGGCCTTCGGGCTGCGGCAAGTCGACGCTGCTGCGCATGATCGCCGGACTGGAGGAGATCAACGGCGGCGAGATCCGCATCGGCGAGCGGCGCGTCAACGACCTGCCGCCGAAGGAACGCGACATCGCGATGGTGTTCCAGAACTACGCGCTCTATCCGCACATGACGGTGCGCGACAACATGGCCTTCGCGCTGGCGCTCGCCAAGCTGGACAAGGCGACGATCGAATCGAAGGTCAAGCGCGCTGGCGAGATCCTCGGTCTCATTCCTCTGCTCGACCGCTTTCCGCGCCAGCTCTCGGGCGGGCAGCGCCAGCGCGTCGCGATGGGCCGCGCGATCGTGCGCGACCCGCAGGTGTTCCTGTTCGACGAGCCGCTGTCCAACCTGGACGCCAAGCTGCGCGTGGCGATGCGCGGCGAGATCAAGGAGCTGCACCAGCGCCTGAAGACGACCTCGATCTACGTCACGCACGACCAGATCGAGGCCATGACCATGGGCGACAAGATCGTGGTCATGCGCGAGGGCCGCATCGAGCAGACCGGCAGCCCGCTCGACCTCTACGACAACCCCGCCAACCAGTTCGTCGCCGGCTTCATCGGCTCGCCGGCCATGAACTTCCTGCCGGGCACGCTCAGGCGCAGCGCCGGCACGGCGCGCGTGGAATTGCAGGACGGCACGCAGCTCGATGCGCCCGTGCACGCCGGCGGCGTCGACGGCCAGTCGGTGGTCTACGGCACCCGGCCCGAGCACCTGACGCTCGCCGACGGCAGCGGCATCCCCGCGCGCGTGGCGGTGATGGAACCGACCGGCATGGACACCTTCGTCTCGTGCCGCCACGAGGGCGCCGAACTCTCCGCGGTGTTCCGCGAGCGCCACGACTTCGCGCCCGGCACCACGATCCACCTGCAGCCCGATCTGCAGCGCGCGCATCTTTTCGACGCAGGCACCGGCGAACGGCTGGTGTCCTGAATTCCATCGGCAGTCCGTTCAAAAGCACAGGAGACAACACGAATGAATGAGTTCAATCGCCGCAAGTTTCTGGAAGGCTCGGCCGGCGTCGCCGCCGCAGCCACGCTCGGCACCGGCACCGCGCTCTTCTCCACCGCCGCGCATGCGCAGTCGATGACTTTCAAGCCCGAGAAGGGCGCCACGCTGCGCGTGCTGCGCTGGAGCCGTTTCGTGCAGGGCGACATCGATGCCTACATGGCCAACGTGAAGAAGTTCACCGAGGCCACCGGCGTCCAGGTGCGCGTGGACAACGAGACCTGGGAGGACGTGCGCCCGAAGGCCGCGGTCGCCGCCAATACCGGCGCGGGGCCGGACATCATCCTGTCGACCAACGACGACGCGAACCTCTACCCGGAGAAACTGCTCGACGTCACCGACCTGTGCACCTACCTTGGCCGCAAGTACGGCGGCTGGTACCAGGGGTGCGAGGCCTACCTGCGGCCCGACGGTAAGAAGTGGATCGGCGTGCCCCTCGGCACCGCCGGCGCGATGCTGGTGTACCGCCAGAGCCACGTGAAGGCGGCAGGCTTCGACACCTTCCCGAAGGACACGAACAGCTTCCTCGAGCTGCTCAAGGCGATGAAGGCGAAAGGCACGCCCGCCGGCTTCGCGCTCGGCAACGCCACCGGCGACGGGCTGTGGACCAACTGGCTGATCTGGTCGCACGGCGGCAAGCTCGTCGACAAGAGCAACAAGGTCGTCATCGACAGCCCGGAGACCATCAAGGCGCTCGAGTACGCCAAGGAGATGTACGCCACCTTCGCGCCCGGCACGCTGTCGTGGCTGGACCCGAACAACAACAAGGCCTTCCTCGACGGCCAGATCAGCCTTACCAATAACGGCATCTCGATCTACTACGCGACGAAGAACTCCAAGGACGACAAGCTCAAGGAGATGGCGCAGGACATCAACCACGCGCCCTACCCGATCGGGCCGGCGGGCGTGCCGACCGAGTCGCACCTGTTCTTCAATCAGATGGTCATGAAGTACACGAAGTACCCGCAGGCGGCCAAGGAGTACCTGCGCTTCATGATGGAACAGGAGCAGTTCGACCCGTGGCTGCAGGCCGCAGGCGGCTACATCTCGCAGCCGCTCGCAGCCTACGAGAAGAGCGCCGTCTGGACCGTCGACCCGAAGCACACGCCGTACCGCGACTGCACGAAGAACATGCGGCCGACCGGGTATGCCGGCACGTTGGGTTATGCGTCGGCCGGCGCGGGAGCGGACTTCATCGTGACGAACATGGTGGCCGAGGCGGCCAGCGGCTCCAAGTCGCCGAAGGAAGCCGCCGAACGGGCGCAAAAGCGTGCCGAACGCTATTACAAGGTCTGAGCCTGCCGCGGACGCGCCTGCGGCGCGTCCGTGGACGGCGCGGCTGGCCGACAGCCGCAACTTCCTCGGCCTGCTCTTCATGCTGCCGGCGGCGGGGCTGCTGCTGCTGTTTCTCACCTATCCGCTCGGCCTGGGCATCTGGCTCGGCTTCACCGACACCAAGGTCGGCCGCGGCGGCCAGTGGATCGGGCTGGAGAACTACGAGTTTCTCTGGGACGACGCGGTCACGCGCCTCGCGCTCTTCAACACGCTGCTCTACACGGTGGTGGCCAGCGTGTTCAAGTTCGTGCTGGGGCTGTGGCTGGCCCTCCTGCTCAACAAGAACATCCGCTTCAAGACCTTCTTCCGCGCCGTCATCCTGCTGCCCTACATCGTGCCGACGGCCCTGTCGGCCATCGCCTTCTGGTGGATCTACGACTCGCAGTTCTCGATCGTCAGCTGGGCGCTGATGAAGATGGGGCTGATCGACGCCTACATCGATTTCCTCGGCGATCCTTGGAATGCGCGCTGGTCCGTGATCGCGGCCAACGTGTGGCGCGGCATCCCCTTCGTCGCCATCACGCTGCTGGCGGGGCTGCAGACCATCTCGCCCTCGTACTACGAGGCCTCGGCCATCGACGGCGCCTCGCCCTGGCAGCAGTTCCGGCACGTCACGCTGCCGCTCTTGACGCCGATCATCGCGGTGGTGATGACCTTCTCGGTGCTCTTCACCTTCACCGACTTCCAGCTCATCTACGTGATCACGCGCGGCGGGCCGTTGAACGCGACGCACCTGATGGCCACGCTGTCCTTCCAGCGCGCGATCTCGGGCGGGGCGCTGGGCGAGGGTGCGGCCATTGCGATCGCGATGGTGCCGTTCTTGCTGGCCTGCGTTTTGTTCAGCTACTTCGGCTTGCAGCGCCGCAAGTGGCAGCAAGGGGGATCTGACAAATGAACGCGAAGGCCGCAACGACCGACATGGTCGGCATGAGCTATCTCGAATCGCTGCCGCGCAAGGTGGTGACCGTGTACCTGCCGCTCGTGGTCTTTTTGATCGTGCTGCTGTTCCCGTTCTACTGGATGGCGATCACCTCGGTGAAGCCCGATGGCGAGCTGCTGACGCGCGAGGGCAACCCGTTCTGGGTGGTGGCGCCGACGCTGGCGCATTTCCACAAGCTGCTGTTCGAGACCTCGTACCCGCAGTGGATCTGGAACACGCTGCTGGTGTCGGTGGTGTCGACCTTCTGCTCGCTCGCCTGCTCGGTGTTCGCGGCCTATGCGATCGAGCGGCTGCGCTTCAACGGCTCGCGGCAGGTGGGACTCGCGATCTTCCTCGCCTACCTGGTACCGCCGTCGATCCTGTTCATTCCGCTCGCGAACGTGGTGTTCGGCCTCGGTCTCTTCGACACGCGGCTGGCGCTGATCCTGACCTACCCGACCTTCCTCATCCCCTTCTGCACCTGGCTGCTGATGGGCTACTTCCGCTCCATCCCCTTCGAGCTGGAGGAGTGCGCGCTGATCGACGGCGCGAGCCGCTGGCAGATCCTGGTGAAGATCGTGCTGCCGCTCGCCGTGCCCGGCCTGATCTCGGCAGGCATCTTCGCCTTCACGCTCTCGTGGAACGAGTTCATCTACGCGCTCACCTTCGTCTCGTCGTCGGAGATCAAGACCGTGCCGGTGGGCGTGGTGACCGAGCTCGTGCAGGGCGACGTGTACCAGTGGGGGCCGCTGATGGCAGGCGCGCTGCTGGGGTCGCTGCCGGTGGCCTTCATCTACTCCTTCTTCGTGGAGTACTACGTGTCGGGGTTGACGGGGTCGGTGAAGGAGTGAGAGGCCTGCTCAACGCGTGGGCGCTTCAGGTCATCGAATCTTCAAGCGGTCGTATCCGCTCAGCTCCAGAAAACCCTCGCCCGTGGAACTTCCCGTCACCTGGACGGGCCCTTCCCAATAAATGTTCGCCGTCGTTTTCTGCGAATCGAATTCGCTGTCGGCAAAGAAGGGCTTGATGCTCAACTCGCCGGAGGGGAGCCTGATGCGCCATTCGACGGGGTAGCTGATCTTCGTGCTCGGACTCGTCCATCTGTTGACGGGCACCAGCTCGATCTCGTCCGGCTTCAATGGATGAGACCCGCGTGCATTCGAGACCGTGCCGGCTGTCATGACTTGCCGGCCAGCCGTGTCGAAAAGCGCATAGAGCATCACATCGGAACCATCCGCCAGATGCAACGCAAACCAGTTCCATCCGAGGCTCAACACATCGAAATCGCCCCATTGATGGTCGAACCACACGTCGCCGCTGACCTGGACCGGCTTCCCTCCGATGGAGACTTCGCCTTGGGCGGAAATGCGGGGACGCGAATAGTAGTAACTGATCCCGCTCATGCCGAAATCAAGCAGACCCGGGGTTTCCGAACCTGTAGCTCGATGGGGGACAGGCTGGTGCGAATCGCTCAGGTCGAGCGCAATCGAAGCACCTCCTTCAAGAGAGGCGTGCACTGCATGAGATGGACCCGCAGCTGCGACTTGCCAGCCGTCCTGCCTGAAGTCCAGGCCGTTTGCGGCGCTCTTCGCAGGAACGCCGCCGGTACGCGTTTGGCTGGAATAGCGTTGCCCGGTCTGGAGGTCGGTCAACGCCGCGTGCATGACCGTGTGCTTGACCAGCCCGTTGGCTACGAAGACAACAACGTGAAATGCATAGCGATGGCCTGTCTTCGCGTCGAGGATTCCGTTGTAGTACCACCATTCCATGCCGGACCCATGAGGCGCGTCGTCGGCCGGCAGGTTCAGGGGCGGAAGTGCGGCCGTTCGTTCAATCGGCTTCCTGCCCGAGTCGATCGATCCGGCAGACGCCGCGGAGGCCGGCAGCGGCTCGGGCGTCCATGCATAGAGAAGGCATGCGCCGATGACCGCGAAGACGGCAACCAATGGTGCAACGTAAGGTCTCAAGCCCTTGTTGCCGGAGCGTCTGCGGTATTTCCTGGCGTGGTCGTCGGCTTTCATCTGTCCTACCGGGGATGAGGGATAGGGCCGCAGCCTAGCACCGCTCTTCTTTGCAGCGGCGCAAGCAGCCTTGTCTACCGCTCGTCGAACGCGCACCATGCACTGTGGAGCGCCGCGCCTCGGCCGGCACCGAACACAGGAGCAAGACATGAAAGATCCGCTCACCCCCGCCGCAGAACTCGCGAAGAAGGCGAAGACGCCGTTCCCGGGCGCGACGGCCGAATACGACGCCGCGCGCCAAGCGCTGCTGGCGGAAGAGATCGAATTTCGTCGCCACATGACCCGATTGGGCGAGCAGCGCCGCGCGCTGCCGCCCGGGCCGGTGATCGAGAAGGACTACCGCTTCAAGGACGAGCAGGCCTTCGAGGTCGGGCTCATCGATCTGTTCGGCGACAAGGACACGCTCGTCACCTACTTCTGGATGTACGGGCCGCAGCGTGAACGGCCGTGTCCGATGTGCACCAACTGGCTGGGCGCGGTGAACGGCAATGCCGCCGACATCAAGCAGCGGGTTGCGCTCAAGATCCTGGGGCGCTCGCCCGTGGAGCGGCAATACGCCTTCGCGCAGGAGCGCGGCTGGCGTGACCTGAATTTCGTGCAGACCATCGGCGACGACTACGCCAACGACCTCGGCATCCTGATGCCCGACGGGAGCGAGTACCCGGCGCTGAACGTGTTCAGGCGCGACGGCAGCAATAATGCGAACTGCGGTCTTATGCGAACTCGTCGTCGTTCATCTTGCGCACGACGAGGCGTGGCAAGACTTGCGGCGGTGCGAGCGAGGTCTGGACTTCTCATAAGAGCGGGCGTCTCCTGCTGTGGCAACCCCACTTCAGGAGACCTCCATGTTTGCGTTCGAGTCCATTCATCCGCTGCCGGCCGCTTGGCTTCGCGACAGCGATCTCGCGCCGTTCATATCTGCTTACGTGCGTCGTTTGGTAGACCGCCACTACGCAGTCAACACGGTGCGCCAGTACGTGTATGGCGTAGCGCACTTCGCGCGCTGGACACACCGCTGCCGCGTTGGCGTCCGAGACTTTGCCGATGAGATCGTTCAGCGCTTCATTGAAGAACACCTACCACGCTGCACCTGCCCATCGCCGGTGCAGCGCTGCCGTCATCAGGTTCGAGCCGCCCTTCGCCAGTTGCTGATCATGCTGGACGATGCCGACGCTCTGATCGGCAGTCGCCGCCCCGACGCGGTCGAGGACCAGCTTGAGCGCTTCGACACCCACATGCATCAGGCAAGGGGCCTGGCGGAGACCACGCGAGTTCGACGGCTGAGCGTCGTCCGGTCTCTGCTGCGATTCTGCATAGCCGGTGACGCCGACTCCGACGCGACGACCACACCGAGCGCCGATGAACTGCGTCGATTCATCGCGCGGGAACTCTCACGCGTCAGTCCCGCCAGTGCTGGCTCGCTTGCGGGCGCGCTGCGCGGCTACCTACGCTTCATGGCGCTCAGCGGGGCTCGCGTCGATCATCTGCTGCCCGTCATCGCGCCGCCGGCCCATTGGAGGCTGGCGCCACTGCCGCAGACGCTATCGCTGAGCGAGGTCACGCGACTGCTGGACGCCTTTCCGCCGGATCTGCCGTCGCACTTGCGCGGCTACGCCATGGTGCGCTGCCTAGTCGATCTCGGCCTACGCGAGCGCGAAGTCGTCAGCCTGGAGCTCGACGACATCGACTGGGAAGCCGGCACGCTGCGCATCTGGAAGGGCAAGTCGCGCCGTGTGGACGTGATGCCCCTGCCGCAGACCACGGGGGGTGCCATTGCGGCATACCTGCGTTCGGAGCGACCCACAACCGTCAACCGATGCGTGTTCGTTCGTCACGTGGCGCCGCTAGAGGAGCCGATCCGTCCAGATGTGGTTCGCAACACGGTGCGGCAGGCGTACCTGCGCTGCGGCCTGCCGTACACCCGCGTCCACATCCTGCGCCACACGCTGGCGCGTAGGCTGCTGGAGACCGGCGGCACGCTCAAGGAGGTGGCCGACATGCTGCGCCACCGTGCGCTCGACACGTCGATGATCTACGCCAAGGTCGACGTCGGGCGGCTGGCCGCAGTGGCGATGCCTTGGCCAGGGAGCGCGGCATGAACACCGGGCATACGATGCAGACCGCCGTACAGCGCTACCTCGAAGAACGGCGACGGCTGGGATTCGCGCTGAAGAGCCCGAGCACCGAGCTGATGCGATTCGCTCGCTTCGCAGACGCGAGGGGGCATCAAGGGCCTCTGACGCTTGAGCTGCAATTGGACTGGGCTCGCGAACACGTTGCACGAACCAGCCCCGTCACGGCTGCGCGCCGGCTCGAGATCGTCCGACCCTTTGCAGCCCACCACCGCCAGTTCGAGCCCGCCACCGAGGTGCCACCGCCGTTCATTCTCGGCCGCGGACATCGACGGCTGGCTCCTCACATCTATACCGAACAGGAGATCGTCGATCTGCTGGAAGTGGCCGGCCGCATGACGCCGCAGAACGGCTTGCGCCCCTTGACATACAAGACGCTATTCGGGCTCATCGCCGCGACCGGGCTCAGAATCTCCGAGGCCTTGAAGTTGCAAGTCGCGGACATTGATCTGTCGGGCGCCACGGTCACGGTGCGCCAGACGAAGTTCCACAAGTCGCGCTGCTTGCCCCTGCATCCCAGTGCCGTGCAGGCCTTGTCCGAATACCTTCGTGCGCGTCAGCGATTCGTCGGCCGCGCGAGCGACTCGCCGGTCTTCGCCGGCCCGTCGGGCCGCGCGCTGTCGTCGAGCGGAGTCCACAAGGTGTTCGCCCGGCTTCGCGATCAACTCGGATGGCGCGCCCGCGGCGACCATGCCCGGCCGCGCATTCATGACATACGCCACTCCATGGTGGTCCGGCGCGTTCAACGGTGGCATGAGGATGGTGTGTCGATCGACCACGCGATGTTCTGGCTATGCACCTACATGGGCCACGCCAGGATCTCCGACACGTATTGGTACCTCACCGGCACGCCTGAGTTGATGCAGTTGGTGGGGGCGCGGTTTGAGCGCTTTGTGCTGCAGGGGGCTGGCCGTGGGTAAGCTGATCTCGCCCTCTTTCGCGTCGCTAGTGCAGGAATTCTTCACCGATTACATGACGCGGCAGCGGTCGCTCAGCCCGCAAACAGTCGCCTCCTACCGAGACAGCTTCGTGCTGTTACTGCGCTTTGCGGAACAGACTCTGGGCAAGCCGGCCGCTGCCGTTGAGCTGTCGGACCTCCAACCGAAGTTCATCGCGAGCTTCCTCGACCACCTGGAGCGTGACCGGGGCAACTCGCCGCGCAGCCGCAACATCCGCTTGGCAGCGCTGCGTTCGTTCTTGAAGTTCGCCGCCCGGCGTGACATCGCCAACCTGAGCGTCATCGAACAGGCGCTGGCGGTGCCGATGAAGCGCTTCGATCGCAAGATGGTGGGATTCCTGACGCGCGAGCAGATGCTGGCGGTGATCGACGTTCCAACCGCGACCTGGCTGGGTCAACGCGATCACCTGCTGCTCACGCTGATGTTCAACACCGGCGCCAGGGTGTCGGAGATGATTGGCATAAGGGTCGCAGACGTGACCCTCGGCTCGACCTCATGCGTCCGTCTGCAGGGCAAGGGGCGCAAGCAGCGCTCGCTGCCGTTGTGGAAGACAACCTCCCGTGAGGTGCGTGATTGGCTGCGTCTGAACCCGCAACTCGAGGCACGCTCCGCGCTGCTGCCGCGGCGTGACGGCGAACCGATGACGCGGGCCAACGTCGCGCAGCGGCTCAAGCGCGCCGTCGTCGCGGCCTCCGCCGCGCACCCGGAACTTGGCAAGCTGGCGGTATCGCCTCACCTGGTTCGACATTCGACCGCAATGGGTTTGCTGCAGGCGGGAACCAATGCCACCGACATCGCTCTGTGGCTCGGGCACGAGAGCCCGTCAACGACCCACATGTACGTCGAGGCCGACCTCGCAATGAAGGAGCGAACTCTTGCTCGGCTGAAGCCGCCAGAGGCCAAGCTGGCTCGATACCGGCCGCCGAAGGGATTGATGCAGTTCCTGCAGTCGCTGTGATCATGCGAAGCGGTGGCAGCGTCGCCGCAACCGCTCGCCGAGAGAAGACTCATCCCACTCCGGCGTCGAGTTCGCATAACACCGCAGTTCGCATTATTGCGGTCATGCATAAATGATCATGACAGCAAGGTCCGGCTGTTCTGGGCGAGCGAGATGACCGGCGAGATGGCCGACCCCGGCCAGGACCCGCGCGACGCGCCCGACATCGCCTCGCTCTGGTCCATGCTGGACTTGACTCCGGACGGACGCGGGACCGACTGGTATCCGAAGCTCAAGTACTGAGGGGCGAACCACTGCCTCAACGGTCGAGCTTCGTCTGCCCTTTCTGCAGCGAGTCGAGCAACGCCTTCGTTTCGCGAAGATCGCTGAACCCGAACCCTTCGATGAACCAGCCGTAGAGCGGCTGCAGCATCTGCCGCGCCTCGGTGCTTTTCCCCTGACGCTGCCAGAACCCCGCCAGGTCGCGGGCCGCGCGCAATGAAAAGAGCTTGGCGCCGCGCTCCTCGGCGATGGCGATGGCGTTCTGGTAGTGCGCTTCGGCGCCGGTGTCGTCGCCGTCGATCTCCAGAAACCGGCCGCAAAGCCGCAGCAGTTCGGTCTCGTAGAAGCGCTCGTCGGTCTCGCCCTGGGCAGCCTGCGCCTGGGCGATGAATCGCCGTGCTTCGTCGCTTCGCCCGGCCCGCAACAGCACGTCTGCCGCCTGCGCCCCGTACTGCGAGCCTTGTTGCTTTCCGCCGGCGGACCTCCAGAGGTCATAGCCCTTCCTGAGGAGAAGGATCCCGGCCTCGACATCGCCCAGCGCAACGCTGGTCCGTCCGAGGAAAATCAAGGCGTTGGCAACCCGCGTCTGGATGCCGAAACGTTCGGACAGCTCCAGCATCTGCTTTGCTTCCGAAGCTGCCTGCGCCGGCTCGCCTTTAGCCAGCAGGACCCTGATCCAGGTTTGCCTGGCCATTGCGATCGTTGGGGGATGACCTCTGGCTTCGGCGATCTGCAACGCTTGCGCCGCGAGCGCTTCGGCCTGCTCCAGATAGCCCTGCATCCCGCGCACTCTCATGCTGATGGCGCGAATCATGACCGCCGGATCCGCCCCCGCGATGGGGTGTTCATGCGTGAGCTGCACGCTGTCGTCGAGCGCCTTGGCCTCTTCCAGGTGCGCCCACGCCTCGCCGATCTCGCCGCGCAGATAGCGGGCGCTACCGAGGACGATCGATACGCTGACGCGCAACCGCGCTTGCAGCGACGCCAGCTGCGCCGGTTCGATCTCGCGGATGCTTTCGATGATCTCGCTGTTGCTGACCGAGTTCATCGTCGGCGCCGAGCCGACCCACGCGCTCACGTAGTCCTCGACCCGTCCGAGTTCTCGCGCCAGTTCGCGCGCCCTCGCGTAGCTCTGGTACGTCGCGCTGGAGGCGTAGCCCTCCGAGACCGTCAGCGCATTGCCGAGTTTCAGCTGGAGAGCCAGCTCGAGCTCGCTGCGCGCCGGCCCGGCAGGCAAGCGGGACACGAGTGCGATGGCGGCGTTGTAGTGGCTCGCTGCTTCGCGGCTGGCGTATCGGCGCTGCGCCAGGTCGCCGGCCGCCGTCCAGTACCGGAGGGCTTCGCTGCCGTGGCCGGCTTCCTGATGATGCTGAGCCAGCAGTTCGGGATGCGCAGCGACGGTCTGCGGCTCGCTGCGCTCCAGTGCGTCCGCGATCTGCGCATGCCGCAGCGCGCGCTGGCTCCTGACCATGCTGTTGTAGGCCGTGTCCCGGATCAGCGCATGCTTGAACGCATAGCCCGCGTCCGCAGGCGTGCCGCGGCGAAACACCAGCTCGGCACGAAGCAGCTCATCCAGCGCCTGGTCGAGCTGCGCGGGCGGCATCTGCAGCACCTGTGCGAGCAGCGCATGGCTGAAATCGCGTCCGATGGCTGCTGCGACCTGTGCGATCTCCTTGGCAGGAGCCAGCCGGTCAAGCCGCGCCATCAATGAATCCTGCAGCGTCGACGGAATCGCCAGCGTCTGCAGAGGACCGTGCAGCCGGTAGCCTGCCGGTGTGTCCTCGACGAGCGCGGAGGCCAGCACGGTCTTGGTCAGCTCCTCGACGAACAGCGGTACGCCGTCGGTCTTGCGGATGATCTCGTCGATCAACTCCACAGGCAGCGACTTGCCGGCGGTGACGGTTTCGATCAGCGCCGCCGACTGCCGGTGACTCAGCCGGTTCATCGTCAACCGGGTCGAAGGGTTGCCCCAGGACGGCACGTATTGCGGACGGCAGGTCAAGAGCATCAGGACGCGCGCGTCGCGCAGGCCGTCGACGGCCAGGCCGATCCATTCCTCGGTCGTGGGATCGATCCAGTGCGCGTCCTCGACCAGCACGAGCAGCGGCGCCCGACGGGAAACACCGTCGATGACGTCGATCGCCGCCTGCAAGGTCGCGCTTTTCTGTTGCTGCGGCGTCTGGCCGGCCGGGGCCGGCCGGCCTCCATCCGGCAGCATCATCAGCCTGAGCAGGCAACCCAGCGCATCGGGCACGAGCGATACCCCATGGTCGCTCAGATACCGTTCGAAGCTCGCGGCGCGTTGGGCCGGTGGATCGGCCGGTGTCAGGTTCGCCGCGTTTTCCAGACCGCGCACCAGCGGATAGAGGGCGCTGTTGCTGTGAGAGGGCGAGCATTGCAGCACCATCGTCTCGCGGGCTCCGGTGGCTGTGCGTTCCCGCAGGGCCTGGGTGATCCGCGACTTGCCGATCCCCGGTTCGCCGGAGAGCAGCACGATCTGGCCCTCGCCCTCGCACGCGGTGTTCCACCGCTCGAGCAGCAGCGCCAGTTCGCTGTCGCGTCCGATCAACTGGGACAGTTGTTGTGTGTGAATGGCTTCGAAACGGCTTGCGGTCCGGCGCTCGCGCAGCACTTGCCACGCATGCACCGGCGCTTCGAAGCCTTTGAGCTCCAACAGACCCAGCGAGTCGAGTTCGAACTCTTCACCGATGAGCCGCCGGGTCCGATCTGCGATGACGATGCAGTCAGGCGCTGCCTGGCTCTGCAGCCTGGCCGCCAGGCTCGGCGTTTCGCCGCTGGCGCTCAACTCGGCCGCCGGCGTGCCGGATCCGATCTGGCCGACGACGACGAGGCCCGTCGCGATGCCGATGCGGGTGTGCAAGGCGTGCTGGCCACCCGCTGCGAGTCGGCCGACTGCAGCGATCGCGTCCAGTGCTGCATGGATCGCCCGCGCTGCATCGTCCTCGTTGGCGTGCGGGTAGCCGAAATACACGAGCACCCCGTCGCCGAGCAACTGTGCGACGTAGCCTTGGTGTGCAGCCACCGCCGCCGTCACCGCGGCATGGTAGTCGCCGATGACGGCCCGCAGATCCTCGGGATCGAGCAGGCCGGCCAATTGGGTCGAACCGACCAGGTCGCAGAACATCACCGTCAGTTGCCGCCGCTCGGCGACTTGCGCTGACGCAGGCAGGCTAGCCGCAGCCTGCGTGATGTGGCTCGTGGGGACCTCTTGGATACCCTGCGCGATCACCGACAGGATCCGCTTGCGATCGCCCAGCGCCGCGATGCCGATTTCCTTGAGGTCTGCGTCGGTGAGGCCGGCGACGACGTCCAGTTCAATGCGCTGCGCCTCGAACATCGGCGCATAGCGCTCCATGCCGATCTCAGCAAGCCACTGGACAATTGTTTGCATTGTTCGCCACCCTCTGGAGCGAACTTGCGAGGATACGCCTTTGGTTTCTGTTTATGCGAGATTCCAGCGCTCGCCAGAAGGCGGGATGCACGCTCAGGATTGACCGATCAGAGAGGCGACGGTCTCCCGGATCCAGCGTTGGCCGCTGTGCCCGTGGCTGCGCTCGTGCCACACCATCCCCACCGCGAAGCCTTCCACCGGGAACGGACAGTCGATCAACTTCAGCTGGTCGGCACGGTCGCGTACCAGCCGTTCCGGGACCAGGGCCACGAAGTCCGACTGGGACACGATATCTGGGACGACCAGGAACGAAGCCGCCGACAGCACCACGTTGCGCTTGAGTCCGAAGGCAGCCAGGGCGTCGTCCACCGGCGTAACGAAGCCGCCTCCGTGAAGGGACACGACGACATGCTCCAGCCGGGCAAATTCCTCGACAGTGATCCCGGCCCGCAGCCGCGGGTGCTTTCGCCGGCCGATGAGCACATAGCGCTCGTCGAACAGATGCCGGGTGCGAAGACTGGGCGGCGCGCCTTGCGGCGTCATGAGCGCCAGGTCGACATCGCCGCGCGCCATCTGTGCTTCCAACTCGGGGATGTCCAGATTGCGCTGCGCCACACGCACCCCGGGCGCCTTCGTCCTGAGTTGCACGACGAGCGGCTTGACCACCGCGGCGTGCAGGTAGTCCGTGCAGGCGATGGCGACGGTCAGCCTGGCCTTGGCAGGGTTGAAGTTGCTATGGGCGGCGACCGTGGCACGAAGCTGATCGAGGGCCTGGCGCAGCGGGTCGAGCAGGTCGACCGCCTTGGCAGTCGGTGTCATCCCTCGCTGTGCGGGAATGAGCAGCGGGTCATCGAAGACATCCCGCAGACGGCTCAACTGGGCACTGACCGCTGGTTGGCTCAGGTGCAGGCGGGCGGCCGCCTTCGTCACGTTCTGCTCCACCAGCAAGGCCTCCAGCGTGACCAGCAGATTGAGGTCGAGGCGTTTGCTATCCATTGGATGGATGGTAGCCAAACAATCTTGCGATTTCACGGATGGCTGCGAGCGAGCGAGACTTGCGTGCATGAAGAAAGTCTTGATCGTCCATGCCCACCCCGAGCCCACATCGCTGACCCGGCAGCTGGTCGAGGTCTCCCGGCAGACGCTTCGGCAGCAAGGGCATGAAGTGCTGCAGTCGGACCTGTACGGCATGCGCTGGAAAGCCGTGTTCGACGAACACGACTTCCCCGCCCGTGCCGATTCGGAGCGGCTGTCCTTCGTGGACGAGTCCGGGCATTCCTATGCCAGCGGACGCCAGGCCGCCGACATCGCCGCGGAGCAGCAGAAGGTGCTTGCCGCGGACGCAGTCATCTTTCAGTTTCCGCTCTGGTGGTACGGCATGCCGGCCATCATGAAGGGCTGGCTGGACCGGGTGTGGGCCTACGGCCTCGCGTATGGCTACAAGAACGCCGGCAACACATATCGCTACGGCGATGGCGCCTTCAAGGGCAAGCGGGCCATGCTGTGCGTCGCGGCCGGCGGGCCGGCGAAGGACTATTCGCCGCGAGGCATCAACGGGCCGCTCGAGCAGCTGCTCTTCCCCATCACGCACGGCTCGCTCTACTTCCCTGGCTTCGACGTGCTGCCGACCTTTGCGGCCTATGGCGCCGGGCGCATGAGCGGGGAAGCGCTGAGCGCGACGAAGGAAGCCTGGCGTTCGCGTCTAGCGGGCCTCTTCGAGGACGCACCCATTCCCTTCCGGCGGCAGAACGGCGGGGACTATCCGGACGGCCATGTGCTGGCAAGCCATGTCGCCGTCGGCCAGAGCGGATTGCCGGCGCATGTCGAATCTGCTTGCTAGCGAAGCGCCATCAACAGCACACCGGTGAGGGCCAGGGCCGCGGTCCAGGCCTGGCGCGGCGCCGTGCCGCTCAGCAGGCGAGGGTGCATGGCGACGCCGCGGCATACGCCGGTGGCGATGACGCCGGTCGTGACCAGCATCGCAGCCGTGTGCACGCCGACGGCCGCCAGTGCCAGGACCAGCGAGCCCGACGCGGTGATCTCGCGCGCCGGATTGTCGCTAAGGCACAGCGGCACGAGCGCCGGCACCAGCATCAGCCCGGCCCCGTGCGCGGTGGTCATCAGGAAGGACCAGAGCGCGATGCCGGCGTGGCCGGCCTGCTTGCTGATGGGCGTGCGCTGCCCGGCGCCGCGCAGCCAACGGTAGGCCGCCGCGCCGACGAGCAGTGCGCCGGCCAGGCCCTGGACCAGCGTGCGGTCCATCGACATGCCCTGTGCAAAAGCGCAGGCCACGATCGCAACCGACACGGCATGCCCAACGGCGATGGGCATCAAGGCCCGCAGCGCCTGCGCCCGATCGCGCGAACGCAGGCCCCAGGCGGCGGCCCACATCCAGCCGGTGGCAGGGTTCAGCCCGTGAAGGGCGCCGACCCCTGCGACCGCCAGCCATGGCCAAAGGCTTGCCATGACGCATGCTCGATGTCAGTGGCAGGACAATCCGGCCGCAGCGGCCGGCTTCGCGGCCGGTGCCGGCTCGTAGCGGTCGTGGTGGCGCACCCATGCCATGCCCTGGCCCGCGTTTTCGTCGCGGCCCTTGGGCGTGAGGTCCAGCAGGTTGTAGGTGCCCATCATCACTTCCACGCCGCGCCCGTAGGTCGAGTAGGTGTGGAAGACATCGCCCGCGTCGTCCTTGTAGAACACGCTGATGCCGGGCCACTCCTCCCCAGCGAGGGGCCACTCGCCGTAGTTGTAGTGGAGCTTGCCCTTGGCCACTTCCTCCGGCGTGAAGCTGACGCCGAAGTCGTAGTTGAAGTCGCTGCCGTTAGAGGACACCCACTTGAACTGCCAGCGCATGCGCCGGCGAAAGCGCTCGATCTCGGCCAGCGGCGCGCGCGAGATGGCCACGAACGTGACGTCGCGATGCGCCAGGTGCACGTTCATGCCGTCGGTGTGGTCGGCCATGTAGGAGCAGCTCGGGCACCCTTGCTCCCATCCCGGGCCGAGCATGAAGTGCTGCACCAGCAGCTGGCGGCGGCCCTCGAAGAGGTCGGCGAGCGCGCGGCGGCCTTCGGGCGCGTCGAAGACGTAGTCCTTCTCGATGCGCTCCCACGGCAGCGCGCGGCGCTCGCGGGCGATCTGGTCGCGCAGGTGCGTCAGCTCCTTTTCGCGGGCCAGCAGCGTCTTGCGCTCGGCAACCCATCGCTCCTTCGACACGACGGGATGGTTCACTGTGCTTGTTTCGGTGGTGTTCATGGTGTGCCCCTTTGCCTTATGACCTGAGGCCTTTCGGACGCCGCACGGCGCGGACCTTTCCGCTCGCGCCGCCGCCGCAATAGAAGAGATCGGCCCCGTCGGACTCGAGCCCGCTGACGCCGATGCCGTGCGGCATCTCCAGCCGCTCGAGCACGGTGCCACTCTTCGGGTCGATGCGGCGGAGTTCGCTCTCGTCGCCTTCCCACGTCCCGTGCCACAGCTCGCCGTCGACCCAGGTCACGCCGGTGACGAAGCGGTTGGACTCGATGGTGCGAATGACTGCGCCGGTCGCTGGATCGATCTGGTGGATCTTGCGATCGCGGTACTGGCCCACCCACAGGCTGCCCTCGGCCCAGGTGAGCCCCGAGTCGCTCCCCTTGCCGGGCGCCGGGATGGAGGCCACCACGTCGCCGGTGGCCGGATCGATCTTGTCGATGCGTGCCTCGGCGATCTGATAGAGGTGCGTGCCGTCGAAGGCAGTGCCGGCGTCGCAGGCGTGGGCCAGCGTGCGCGTGGGCGCGCCGCTCTCGGGATCGAAGGCGATCAGGCTGGCCCCGGTGGCGGCCCAGACGCGCTGGCCATCGTGGGTCACGCCGTGCACGCTGTCGGCCCCAGGGAAGGGACCGTACTCGCGCACGATCTCGGCCGCACGCGCCGTTGCCTGAGGTCTGTCCTTGCTGGTCTTGCTGCTCATCGTTGCTCCTTGTGGTGCGCCTCGGATCGGCGCCTGGAGACAACTCTAATCAAGCGCGAGCGCAGCGGGGAGTAACAAGATCGTCGTGAATCCGGCCAGCGGCGGCGCGAGCCAGCGCTGCGCCCGCGCCCGCCCGATAGCGCGCACCCTCCCCTCTGCCTCGAGCTCGACGAGCGCGCGCTGGACGGTGCGCTGACTGGCGCCCAGGGCCAGCGCCAGGGCCGAGGTCGACCAGGCCGCGCCGTCGGAGAGCAGCGCCACCAGCGATGCCTGCTCGCCGTCGATGGGCGGCGCCAGGACGACGACATCGCGCGCGTCGCGCGGCCTGAGGACGAAGCCGCGCGCGGTGGCCTCGACTTGCGCCAGCGCTGCGACGAGCGCGCGCAGGCGGCCGATCTCGACTCGCAGGCGCGCTCGATGCGTCTCGTCGGGGTGGCGGGTGCGGAACGCGCACGCGATCAAGGCTTCGCGATCGATATCGCCGGGCCACGCCTCGGCGAGCGCACGCGCCAACGCGAACAGCACCGGCCGGCGCGCCAGCGGCCGCCACGCGTCGCCGGCACCCACCCCGCGACGGCAGGCGTCGACCACCAGCGCGTCCGAGGCCAGGAGCGCTGCGACCTCGTCGAGGCGCAGCGCCTGCTCGCCGCCGTTGGAGAGGCGCCGGGCGGCGGGACGATCGAGCGCAGCCCGCGCCTCCGCCACCTCGGCCAGGAGCGCCGGCACGCGTGCACGATCGGCCGCCTCGTGCGCGCGGGCGAGCGCCGCCTGCGCCGGGCCGGGGCGCAGCGAGCGCAGCGCGAGCTCGGCCGCGGCAAGCTCGGCCACCGCCGCCAGCGACGGCGGCAGGCCGCGCGCATCGAGCGGCGCCAGCGTGGCCGCGGCCTCGTCGAGGCGGCCGAGCAGCAGGAGCCGGCGCGCCGCGATCAGCCGCGCCTGCAGCGCGTTGGCATGGTCGGCGTGCGCCTCGAGCGTGGCCGAGGCTGCCGCCAGCGAGCGCGGCGAGCCGCCGAGGTCGCGCATGGCCAGCGCCACCTCGGCCTCCGCAACGACGCAGCGAGCGCGCGCCAGCGCCTCGTGGGCGCCGAAGCCGCGGGCGGCGAGCCGCAGGAGCTCGCGGGCGCGCGGGTGCTCGCCGAGCTGGGCCATGGCGATGCCGCGCAGGGCCAGCGCCGGCGGGTCGTCGCGCAGGGCGACCCGCTTGAGGGCGCCGAGCGCGTCGCCGGCGGCGAGGGCACGCGCGGAGGCGGCGATCAGGGAGTCCATGACGACAGGCTACCCCACCTCTGATCCCGCGCCGCGGCCTGTTTGCAGGAACAGGACTTCGAAGCGCAAGCAGCTTTGCCTACCGGTCATCGAGCGCGCGATATGCACCATGGAACGCAGGCAAATGGGAAAGGACCCGCCCGCCATCGCAACGACATGCTGAAGCACGCGCATCCCGACAAGGCAGACATCGCCGCGCAGTTGGTCCGGCGAGCGGACGAGTGGATTCGCCGCGCCGAGCCGAGAGATTTGCTGCGCGTCATGCTGCGCGGTGGCCTGAGCCCGGTGATCGTCGAAGAGGGCGGCCACGTACTCACCGGCATCGATCTGAGCGACGGCCCGGGCATCCTCTCCAAGGTAGGAATGATCTGGGTCGATCTGTCGGCCGCCGAAACCCTCGCGATCTTCGCGCAGGTGTGGGGCGCTTCCGATCCTCCCGCGAGCGTCGATGCGCAGGAAGCCTGGATCGCTGCCGACACGGCGGCCCAGGCCGGAGCGCGACGGTTCCTGCACGACGAAGTCGACGAGAACATCGCGCTGTTCGGGGCTTGCGTGGATGAATGGCTCGTATCCAATCAAGCGTAGAAACCCGCGCCAGGCGAGCGCGCGAAGAAAGTTTGACCACTCCACAGGAGCCCACGATGCCCGAAAACCCCAATATTCCACTTCCACCCGGCTTGGCGTCCCAGCGGGCGGTTTACCAAGCTCTGGCCGAGCGCTTCGGTGTGCTGGCGCCCGGCGAGACGCTGTCGGACGAACTCATGGCCTTCGCCGAAGAGGTCGCGCGCATGGCCCGGGAAGACCGTGACAGCGGTCGAGGCGCGGAATGACGTTGCGCCGTCTCAACGCATGCCCGCGTGGAGGGTCGTCCTACATCGTCATGCGCAACAGGCTTGCACCATCAGGAATCAGGGCTCGCACTTTTGATGCTGGAAAGGAGCGAGCCATGAACGCCATCAATCTCCGAACCTTCTGCACCGCGGCAGCTCTTGCCGCCTGCAGCGTTGCCTTCGTCGGCTGCACCACGACACGTCCCGACGACCGTGCAAGCACCGCTTCTTCGCGGACGTCCATCGACGCGCAGGTCGACGCCTCCCTGTCCAAGCTTTACGACGCCGTACCGGATTCACGCGAGCTGGTGGCCAAGTCCAGGGGCGTGCTGGTGTTCCCGTCGGTGGTTGGCGCGAAGCTGGGGATCGGCGCCGAGTACGGCCGGGGCGCGCTGCGCGTCGGCGGCCGCACCCAGGCCTACTACAGCACGACGGCGGGCTCGATCGGCTTCCAGGCCGGCGCGCAGTCGAAGGCAATGATCTATCTGTTCACCACCCAGGAAGCGCTGGACAAGTTCCGCAACAGCAAGGGCTGGACGGCTGGGGCGGACGCCACGGTAGCCGCCGCGACCATCGGGGCCAACGGCAGAATCGATACCAACACGATCCGCCAACCGGTGGTCGGCTTCGTGTTGACCAATGTGGGCCTGGAGGCCGGCGTTTCGCTCCACGGCGCGAAGATCACCGAGGTTCAGCTCTAGCGATCCAGGTCGTCGCGCAACCAGACGCTCGCCAAGGCGGACAGCGCAGCACCTGCGGCAGCAGCGATCAGCACCGCTCGCACGGGCTGCTCGATCACGAATTCGCGCGTCACGCCCAGCGCTCGATCGACATGGGCCTTGAGTGGCGCTGCGCCCACCGGTATCGGTGTGCAAGGCAGCGTTTTCGATATCACCTGCTCGTCGTCAACAACGGCACTGGCTTCATCCGCGACGGTTGGGGTCGCGTCATCGGGGTTCTTCGGATTCATCAAAGTCCCTTCGCTTGAAACTGCAGAGACAGCGAACAGATCCTCCCGACAGCGCCCCAGCTCGCGTGTCAGCGCCGAGGGATGCGCGACGTAGGAGCAGTGCGGACGAGAGATTGCACTTTCGGCACAACGCTCGGAGGACGATGTTTGCTGCTTACATCCGGAGTACATGCGACGTCGAAGGGGCAGGCAGAGTGATCTCACGCCGTCTCTCGGCCACTCGCAGAGAGGCAACCGGAGCACAGATCGTGTCCTTACGCATTTCTGGCCAGCTGGTATCAGGGAAGCCGCCTGACGTTCACGGGCTCGAAGAGAGCACCGCCGTCGCTGGACAGAGCAGGCTGGATTCGCGTGCATGGCTCGCGCCTGGGACGCAGAGAAGTAGAACTTTTTGGTTACTGCGGTGTAACCCCTATGAATAGGCGCCGAGGGCCGTCATGTTCACCCGTTGCATCGTCCGCATGCTGTTGTGCATCGCCGCCATCGCGGCCATGCCCGCCATCTCCGAAGAGCCGATGCCAGCCCAGGATCGCGTGTTTCTGAGCAAGGACGAGATCGAGAGAACCTTGATCGGCAGGGCCATAGTTTCAAACAATCTTGCGACCGGAATGATCTCGCGCTGGGAATTCCATTCGGACGGCCACGTCGACTTCGTCAATCGAAGCGGCCCCGGCAGCGCGTCGGGCACGTGGATCCTCAACGCCGATGGCTATATGTGCGTCACGATGGTGATGCGAACCGGCTGCCGCTACTGGTTCACGAAAGACGGCGCCATCGCGAACTCAAATACCAAGGGGCCCGATGCCCCGACGGTGGCCGAGATACGGTTTGAATAGCACTGCGAAGAAACTCCGCCGCCGTCAGCACGTCCTACTGACCCGCCGCCGCGACATTTTCGCGCCCTCGACGAGAAGCCCGTTCAGCAACGCCTTGAACGCCTTCACCGCGCGCTTGGACGTGGCGGCCGGATCGTCCGCATTGGCGATCCATTGCGCCGCGTGCAGCGCGGCGCCGCTGAGCAGACGGGCGGCACCCTCCGGATCGACGTCGATGATGTAGCCGTCTATCTTCAGCGCCTTGAGGCTCTCGGTCATCGAGCGGTTGCATTCGCTCTGGCTCGCCCAGGTCGAGGGATCACCGAGCACCGCGGGGCCGTCGCGCATGACGATGCGCCGGATCTCGGGCTCCAGGGCCATCTCGATGTAGGCGATGTTTTCATCGACGAAGCCGCGCCACGGGTCCTTCGCCTTGGCAGCGATGGCGCGCAGACGTTGCGACATCTCCTCGTCGATCTCGGCGATGACCGCCTGAAGCAGCCCCTTCTTGTCACCGAAATGGTGATAGAGGGCGCCACGCGTCAGACCGGCTGCGGCCGTGAAGTCGTCCATCGACGCGGCCGCGTAGCCGACCGAACCGAACGCCTGGCGCGCCGCATCCACGAGCTTTGCCCGTGTCTCGGCAAGCATCTCCTTGCGCGGTCTGTGTGCCATTGCTTTTCCTTTCATATACGCGGCGTATGTTTTTGACATACACTGCGTATGTCATTGTGCCACTGCTCATTTGCGAGGTGTTTCCCGATGCTCAACCTCTACAGCGAGATCTTCAAGCCGCCGGGAGCCAAGGGCTTTGCGGCGGCCGGCTTCATCGCCCGCCTGCCGGTTGCCATGTCCACGATCGGCATCGTCGCCATGCTGTCCCAGACGCACGGCGCGTATGGGCTCGCGGGTGCGGTCGCCGCCACGTTCGCGCTGACCAACGCGCTCGTCGCGCCGCAGATTTCCCGTCTCGTGGACCGGCTCGGCCAACGTCGCATCCTGACGCCGGCGACGACGCTTTCGGTGGCGGGCTTCATCGGTCTGTTGGTCGCGACGCATTTCGGCGGGCCGGCTTGGACGCTGTTCGCATTCGCGCTGCTCGCCGCCGCGATGCCCAGCATGCCGGCCATGGTCCGGGCGCGGTGGACGCAGCTGTACCGCGGCACACCCCAGCTCAACACGGCCTTCGCCTTCGAGTCGGTCGCAGACGAGCTTGTCTATATATCGGGATCGGCCCTGGCCGTCGGTCTCAGCGTCTCCCTGTTCCCGGAGGCCGGCCCGCTCGCCTCGACCCTGTTCCTGGCCGTCGGCTCCGCAGCCTTCGTCCTGCAGAAGGGTACCGAGCCCAAGGTGCAGCCGACGGCCAAGAGCGGCGGCGCGCCGACCATCAAACTGCGCCCGGTCCAGATCCTGACCTTCGCGATGGTGGCCATCGGCGCGATCTTCGGTACGGCGGAGGTGACCGTCATTGCGCTCACGGCCGAATTCGGCAACGCGGCCGCGGCCAGCCTGGTGCTTGGCGGCTATGCCCTCGGCTCCATGTTCGTCGGCCTGGTGTTCGGCGCCTTGAAGCCCAGAATGCCGCTTTCGCGCCAATTCGCCATCGCGATCGCCATCGCGGCGGCGACGACCGTGCCGCTGCTGTTCGTAGGCAACGTTCGAATGCTGGCACTCGCCCTGTTCATCAGCGGCGCAGCGATCTCGCCAACCTTCATCACGGCCTTCGGCCTGGTCGAACGGCTCGTCCCGGCCGCCAAGCTCACCGAAGGCATCACCTGGGTGATGACCGGGATCGGCATCGGCATGGCCATCGGCTCGTTCGCCTCCGGCTGGGTCATCGACGCATTCGGCCCTGGCCAGGGATTCTGGGCTTCAGTCGTAGCCGGTGGCGTCGCATTTCTCACCGCGCTTCTCGGTCAGCGTGGCCTTACGGTTTCGCACTGCATCGGCGACCGGCGCCCGGCAGCCGCCTGAACTCGAAGTGCGGCGGCCAGCCACCACGACGTGGCGGGCTCTGTCTTCTTGCCTTCTGATTAAATTTCCGCTTGACCTCAAGTTAGGTTGAGGGATCACAGTGCGGCGCATGAACTGTGATTCCCAACCCTCAGGCCGCGTCGCGCACGCGCTCGAAATCCATCGCAGCATTGCCGCGTGCAGTGACCATCTCACGCGGAACAACGATGTCCACGCGCTGACCGCGGCGTTGATGTTGCCTTGCTACCAGGCCCAGCTCGGCCGGCTGGCGCGCGCGATGAACTCGGTGGAGAAGAGCGAGCTGATGTCGCTGCTGCTCCCCATCGACGCGGGGTGACAGCAGGCCCTCAGCCCTCCGCGCGCTGGATGACCACCAGGCGGCGTGCGCCGGGTCCTTGCGATGCCAGCTTGTCGCCAGGGTTGCGCAGCCGGCAGCGGTCGATGGACAGGCAGCCGCAGCCGATGCAGTCGTCCAAGGTGTCGCGCAGCTTCTTGAGCTGAGCCATGCGCTCGTCCAGCTCCGCGCGCCAGCCGGCGGAAAGCCGCGCCCAGTCCGCGCGGCTGGGCGCCGCCGAGGTGGGGAGGGTCGCCAGGGCATCGGAGATGTCGGCCAACGCGATGCCCACCCGCTGCGCGACACGGATGAACGCCACACGCCGGAGCACCTCACGCGCATAGCGACGGTGGTTGCTCGGCGCCCGATGGCTCGCGATGAGGCCTTTGGATTCGTAGAAATGAAGGGTGGAGACCGGGACGCCGCTGCGTTGCGCGACCTCGCCGACGGAAAGCGTGGCGGAACGATCTATGGGTTCTGGCTTGGATTTCATCGGGACCTCTCGGCCTCAACTTTAGTTGAGGTTTTGGTCCCGTAGCTTGTCTACGTTATTCGTAGAGCAAACGCATTGGCGCTCGTCCACGATCGAGTGATGGAAGGCCCTTACACCTACAGAGTCCTCCGCTACGTGCACGACGTCGGCACGGCCGAGTTCATCAACGTCGGTGTCGTTGTCGCCTCGTGCGATGCGCCCTGCGTTGCGGCGAAGTTCAACACCGACTACCGCCGCGCCAAGGGTGCCTTTCCGTCTCTGGAAACCGAGATCCTTCTCGCCCGCATGACGCGCCTGCAGGCGTGCTTCGACGCTATCGATGCCGCCCGGTGTTCCGAGGTGCGCGCCCGCGAAGGCATGTCCATCGAGGGATTGATCCGTTGCGTGCTGCCGTTGGAAGACAGCGCACTCCACTGGTCGCCTACTGGCTCATGCATCGGCGGTCCGCTGGCCGCGACGCTGCAGTTGCTCTACGAGCGCTTCGTCACCAGGCATGACTCTCGACGCGGGCGTTGAGTGAAATGCCTCGTCTTGCGCCTCGTTGTTGATGTGGAGGAAGCAGCAGCACGAAGACGACTGAACGCACGACATGCTTACCAGCTTTCTCGATTCAAAGTCCACTACGCAACCGGCTGCTGAAGCACACCCCGCTTGCGCGCATGGAACACAAACGCCACCACCTGCCACGCGACGAACACGCCGATCAACGCAAGCAGGGTGCCGCTGATGGGCCGGGTGAAGAACATGGTGAAACTCCCGCGGCTCAGGAGCAGCGAGCGGCGGAAGTTCTCTTCCAGCATGGGGCCGAGGATGAAGCCGAGCATGAGCGGGGCGGCATCCAGCTCCAGCCGCATGAACATGTAGCCGACGAAGCCGAACGCAGCCGTGATGAAGATGTCTTCCATGCTGTTGTTCACGCTGTAGGTGCCGATGCAGCAGAAGAACAGGATGGACGGGAACAGCACGCTGTACGGGATCTTGAACACCGACAGCCAGTAGCGCACCAGCGGCACGTTCAGCACGAGCAGGAAGACGTTGCCCACCCACATGCTGGCCACCAGGCCCCAGAACAGGTCGGGGTGGCTGGCGATCATGTTCGGCCCGGGCTGGATGCCCTTGATGACGAAGGCGGCCAGCATCAGCGCCATCACCGCGTTCTCGGGGATGCCGATGCTCATCAGCGGGATGAAGCTGGTGCGCGCTGCCGCTTCGTCGGCCGCGGCCTGACCGGCCACGCCCTCGATGCAGCCGGTGCCGATCTCGTGCTTGTACTTGCTGACCTTCTTGTCGATCGCATATGCGGCAAACTGCGCGATGGTGGGGCCGCCGCCGGGCAGGATGCCCAGGAAGGAGCCGATCGCGCCGCCGCGCAAGGCGCTGGGGATGATCCGCTTGAACTCGGCCCACGTCGGGATCAGGTTGATCTTGCCGTTGAAAGGCGAGCGCTCCTCGCGGGCGTCGAGGTTCTTGGTGATCTCGGCGATGCCGAAGCAGCCGAGCGCGATGCTCACAATGCCGACGCCGTCCATCAGGAAGGGCAGGTCCATGGTGAAGCGCGCGGTGCCGCTATTCACGTCGGTGCCGATCTGGCCGAGCAGCACGCCGATCAGGCACATGGCAAGGCCATTGAGCAGGCTGCCCGTGGTGACGAAGCTCACGCACACGAAGCCGACCATCATCATGGCGCAGTAGTCCGCGGGGCCGAAGAGGAAGGCCACTTCGCCGAGCACGGGCGCAAGCCATGCGAGCACCACGATGGCGATCGTGCCGCCGATGAAGCTGGAGACGCCGGCGGTGAACAGGGCCAGGCCGGTCTTGCCCTTGAGCGTCATCGCGTAGCCGTCGATGCAGGCCACGATGCTGCTGGCGTGCGGGATCTTCATCGTGATGGCGCTCACGCTGTCGCCGTATTGCGCGCCGTAGTAGATGCCGGCCAGCATGATGAGCGCGCCACCCGTGGGGATGGAATAGGTCAGCGGCAGCAGCAGGCTGATGGTGGCCAGCGGGCCCAGGCCGGGCAGCAGGCCGACGAGCGTGCCCACGGTGCAGCCGAGGGCGCAGAACATCAGGTTCTGGAGGGTGAGGGCGTGCGAGAAGCCGAACGCCAGGTTGTGCAGGACGTCCATCAGTAGAGCGGCAGGTTCAGGCCGAGCAGTTTCTGGAGGACCAAGGCCATCGTGACCAGGCCGGCGGCGATCTTGACGTTGCGCACCCATGAGTAGGAGGTGCCGGCCAGGGTGGAGCAGAACACCATGAAGACGATGCCCGCGATCATGTTCACGTACATCGAGATCACGGCCAGTCCGCAGAGGCTCGTGAGGATGATGGCAATGTTCTTGAGGTTGAGGTCCAGCTGCACGCGTTCGACAAAACGCGAACGGATCACGGTCGCCAGGCCGACGAGGAACAGCAGGGAGCTGACCAGGGCAGGGAAGAGGCCCGGCCCCGCGCGGCTGAAATCGCCGATCGGGTAGCGCAGGGACTGGAGCCCGAAGGCCAGCGAGATCGCGATGAGGAAGAGCCCTCGGGCGAGGTTTCGATCGATCATGGGATGTTTGTCTCCGGTGTGGCAGTTGCTGACCGGCGCGAATGGTCCTGCCTTGCCACTGATCGGAATCTGACCAGCCCGTGAGGGGAAATACGTAGCGGGCGGACGTTCGATGCGGTGATGCGAGCGTCCGCTTCGCTTCCACGGCAATGTCCGATGGCTGAGGTTTAATTGCGTTTCTGCCCGTATCAACGGCGATGCGGGCGTCGCGGAGAAACCGAGATGAGCAACGTGAGAATGTGGCCCGTCGAATCGGCCGATGCCCTCAGCCCGCTGCAACGGCGTCACGCGCCCGCCGGCACCTCTTCGGAGGATCTGATCCACTTCGGTCCGTTCAGTCTGTCGCCCACCACACACATCCTCCAGGATGCGGGGCGGCCGGTGCGGCTCGGCAGCCGTGCGCTCGAGATCCTGTTGTTGTTGGTAGAGAACGCCGGCAGGTTCGTGAGCAACGCCGAGATTGTTCAAAGAGTCTGGCCGCGAAACGTCGTCGTGGACGGCAATCTCAGAGTTCATATCGCGGGCCTGCGCAAGGCGCTCGGGGATGGCCAGGAAGGCCGTCGGTACATCGTCAACGCACCCAATCGGGGCTACAGCTTCGTCGGCGAGGTCACCACGCGGAGCGTCGAACTCGCCGTCGTGCAAGCGCCTCCCGACCGCGCGCCGCGGCCGGCTGCGGGCGCCTGGATACCCACGCCGCTGATCCGGGTCATCGGGCAGGAGGACGCCATCCACACCCTGGGCCGGCGGATTGCGAGCAGGCGATTGGTGACGCTCGTCGGCGCCGGCGGCATCGGCAAGACGACGGTCGCGCTGGCTGCCGTGGGGGCCGCGACGAACGGCGAGATGCATTCGCGCTGGAGCAGCATTCACTTCGTCGATCTGGCATCGCATACCAACCCGAGCCTGGTCCCCGCGGCCCTGGCCTTGGCCTTGGGCCTCGGGTCCGTGGTGGGCGACGCCTCGGGCAGCCTGATCGCTTTTCTGCACGACAAGAGCGCACTCATCGTCTTAGACAACTGCGAACACCTGGTCGCCCCTCTTGCGGTCCTGATCGAAAGCATTCTTCGGGCAGCACCCGGCGTGCACGTGCTGGCGACGAGCCGCGAGCCGCTGCGCGCGGAGGGCGAATGGATCCAGAGGCTGCAGCCGCTCGCTGTGCCTCCCGCGGGCGCCAGGCTGACCGCGCAGGAGCTGATGCAGTTCTCCGCCGTGGAGCTCTTCGTGGATCGTTGTGCGGCCTTGGTCGACCAGTTCAGCCTGCACGACTCCGATGCGGCAGCGGTCGGCGTCATCTGCCGGCGGCTCGACGGCATGCCGTTGGCCATCGAACTGGCAGCCGCGCGCGTCGGCTCGTTCGGACTCAAGGGGGTGGCGGAGGCCATCGACGACCGCTTTGCCTTGCTCAACAAGGGGCGGCGAACGGCGCTGCCACGGCACCAGACGCTTCGTGCGACGCTCGACTGGAGCTTCGAGCTGCTATCGGAAACCGAGCGGCGGCTGCTGGTGCGGCTGTCCGCGTTCGCAGGCGCATTCACTCTCGATGCCATGACAGCCGTCGCCGTCAGCGACGACCTGCCTTCGGACCAGGCGGTGGATGCGGTCTCGGAGCTGATCTCGAAATCGTTGCTCAACTCCGACCCGAGTGGGGAAGAACTCAGCTTCAGGCTGCTCGACACGACGCGAGCGTATGCGGCGGGGCACCTCGCCGCGCTCGGCGAAGAATCCGTCAGGCTGCACCGTCGCCACGCCAAGTACTTCCTGTCCTTGCTCGAACGCGCGGAGATCGCGTGGCGATCGATGCCAGTACCCGAATTCATCTCCGCTTTCGGCCGCTGCATCGATGACATTCGTGCAGCGTTGGACTGGGCTTTCGGCGCAGAAGGCGACGGTGCGCTCGGCGTGGCGCTGGTTGCCAAGGCGGCGCCGCTGTTCTTCCAGATGTCGTTCACGGACGAGCATCGCCAGTACATCGAGCGGGCGCTGGCATACAGTGCGGCGCCGGACATCGAGATCGACCCGCGGCTGGAATTCGAACTCAGCGCCGTCGCCGGCATCATCATCTTCAATGCGCACGGCCTGCATCCGTCACGCGATCGCGTCTTCGTCAAGGCGGCGGAGCTTGCGGATCGGATTGGCGATGCCCAGCTGATGGCCATGGCAAGCAGCGCGCAATGGATGGGTGCCTACCAGACCTCCAATCCCAAGCTCATGCTGGTGCATGCACAGCAGTACGCTGCACTCACATCGGGCACCGCAGATCTGGCGTGCGCCCTCCATCGGGACCGCATCCTCGCCCCGACATGGCATCTCCTGGGCAGCCAACGCGAAGCGCTCGCCTGCTGCGAGCGCGGCCTTGCTGACCCGGCCGTGATTCGCGTCCCCTTCCTGATGGGCGTCAGGATCGACCGGCGCGTCTCCATGGGTTGCATCCACGCGCGCGTGCTCTGGCTGCTCGGCCTGGCGGAGCAGGCCGAGCGCGCCGTTCTCCGGGCCATCGAGGCGGCGGAGCGGGAGCAGGAGCCTGTGGCGCTTGCGACTGCGCTGGCCTTCAGCGCATGCCCGCTCGCCATCTGGGCAGGGAGGGTTGAACTGGCTCGCGAGCGGGTGGACCGTCTGCTTCGACTGACGGCCGAGCGTGCCCTGACGGTATGGCGGGACTACGGTCTTGCGTTTGAAGCGCACATCAGATGGCACGAGTCCGGTGCGCCTGGACATCCGCCGCCGCTGCCGCCTTCGGTCGCAGTGCTGCCGCAGCTGTCCCAGTTGATGGCCACCTTTCATCCGGACTATGTGACGAATCGCGTGTTTGAAATCGGCGAAGCCGGCATGGCAGGCTGGTGTCGGGCCGAGCTGCTGCGGGTACGTGCAGAGCGAGTGCGCGAATCGGATCCCGAAGGCAGCGAACGACTCCTGACCCGTGCGCTGGAGCTGGCATTGCATGACGAAACCCTGCCTTGGGCCTTGCGAGCGACAACAAGCCTGGCTCGCCTTTGGACCGGGCAGCGCAAGGCGGACGATGCAGTCCGGTTGCTCGAGAAGATTCTGGCCCTGGCGAGTGAGGGCCTTGACTCCAGCGATGTCGTTGCCGCCCGCGCGGCCTTCCTCGAAGCGATGGCTCTGCGTGGCGGAGGCTGACCCCACTCACCTGGGCGAGAGACCCATTTCCTCCGCCAGCTTGCGCGAACTCTCGTAGCCTGCCTGCACTTGCGCTCTCATCCTGGAAGGACCGGTGTCGGGGGACGGCGTGATGCCATCGTCCAGCCAGCGTCGTCGCAGGTCCGGATCGGCAAGCGCATCGCGCAGCGCGGCGTTCAGCGCGGCGACGATGGCCGAGGGCGTCTTCGCCGGGGCGACCAGCCCCTGCCAGACGTTGAACGCCCCCACGTCCAGACCCTGGTCGCGAAAGGTCGGCACGTTCCTGAGTGCAACAACGTCGGACTTGCCGATCATCGCGATCGGTCGGATGACGCCCGAGTTGACGAAGCCGACCGATGCGGGGTTCACCGCATCGCTCGCCAGCGTGAGGCGTCCTGCGATGAGGTCTGCGGTGGCCGCGCTATTGCCGCGATACGGCACCGGCGTGATCTTGCCTCCACCGCTTCTATTGACGAGCTCGACCAGGAAATGCGTGTTGCTGCAAACGCCTGGCGTACCCCAGGTGTAGGCGCCCGGCTCTTTCCTGGATGCCGCAAGGATCTCGGCAAAGCTGGTGAGTGCCGAATCGCCCTTGACGTACACCATCGCCGGCGACGTGGAGACGAGCCCGATCATCTCGAAGTCGTTCACCGGGTGATAGGGCGAATCCTTGTTGCACGCAGGCGTGAATTCGTGCGTCGATGCCGTCGCAACGCCGACGGTGTACCCATCCGGCCTGGCCTTCGCAACGGCATCGGCACCGATCGCCCCTCCAGCGCCGCTGCGGTTTTCCACCTGGATGGGTTGCTTGAGCGCTGCGCCCATCTTGTCCGCGAGCTGGCGCGCCACGATGTCGGTGGTTCCACCTGGAGCGAATGGAACGATGAGCCTGATCGGCCTGTTGGGGAAACCGTCCGCCGCAGCAACAGCTGACCCAGCTCCCAAGGCGAGCAGGAAGATCGCCGCCGATGATGGGCAATGGCCGCACTGGGACATCATGGTCGCTCCGGAAAAGGACAAGGCCACGAAGTCTAGTGAGTCGTGCGCCGTTTTCCAATCGGCTGGAAGTCAGAGCATCCCCTCGGACACGAAGGGCGCCACCAGGCGAAGGTACATGCGCGTGCGGAAGTCCGCATCGGGTTCGTCGTTGTGGACGACTTCATTGAAATCGTCGATGCCGATCCATTCGAGCCTGCCATGCTCCGGCGAAAGGCGCACGCGGTACGAACTCTGGAGCTTGTCCAGGTTCATCAGGCGCAGCATCTCCCTGGCGAGCTGGGGACTCTCGATCACGATGCCGATCTCGGTGTTGAGAGCATCCGATCGGGGATCGAAGTTCATGGATCCGATGAACACCGTCGACCTGTCGATCACGGCCGTCTTGGCATGCAGGGTGCCGAGCGTTCGACTTCCGAACAGTCCGAATCCGCGATCTCGACTGGCCCGGGTCGGACTGAGCTCGTAGAGTTCCATTCCCATGAGCAACATCCGCCTGCGATAGCGCATGTACCCCCAGTGGACCAGCGGCTCGTCGGTCGCGGCGAGCGAATTGGTAAGCACCTTGTAGCTCACACCCTCGCGAACGCCTTGCCCGAAGATGGCCATACCGTCCTCCGCAGGCACGAAGTACGGCGAACTCAACGTGACTTCTCTTCGCGCATTTCGCAGCAGGCCTTCTACGCGCAGACGGGCCGTGTGCAGGTGCGGCGCAGTGCTCCCTTCCGGAACCGGCCGGCAGTTCCAGACCTTGGCCGTCGGATCGACCCATGCACTGGCAACGCCCCAGATCAGTCCGATCCGTGGATCGCTCATTTCCTCGACGATGGGCCCATAGCCCAGCACGTCCGTTTTCTCCTCGACGACCTCCGTCGGCAGGGCGTCTCGCGCCGTGACGTCGTCGAAGGCTCGCCGGCGCTCCTCGGCGGACGTTGATGTGGGCGCGAAGTAGGCGAGCGGAATCGCGAACTCGCTGTTCCAGTAGTCGTCGAATGCGCTCGACAACTGCTCGACCACCGCCCCCACCAGCAGTGCGTCGACGTCCGCGAAGTTCTGGTTCGGGTCTCGCGTGAAATAGGAGTCCGCGATATTGCGCCCGCCGACGATCGCCATCGCGCCATCCGCGACAAAGAGCTTGTTGTGCATTCGGTGGTTGACGCGGTAGAAATCGAGCGCCGAGGCGGCAAAGCGTGTCAGCACATGGCCTCTTCCTGCCGAGAACGGGTTGAACAGACGTACCTCGATGTTCGGATGCGCGGCGAGTCCGATGAGCATGTCGTCCATGCCTGCCGTGTACATGTCATCCAGCAGAAGTCTCACGCGCACGCCTCTCGCCGCGGCGTCTCTCATCAGCCGCAGCAAATAGCGCCCGGTGGCGTCGTTCTGCAGCAAGTAGTACTGGACGTCGAGCGTGCGTTCGGCACGAGCGGCGAGGGCGATGCGGGTGCTCAGCGCATACGGCCCGGTCGGCAACAGTCGCACGCCGGTCAGCGTCGGATCGGGGCTCGAATTCTTCGCCAGTCGCCCGAGAAAGGTCTCAGCGCTTGCCGGTATGGCGAAGGATGGCTCCACGCCCGCCGGCGCCGGCAACGATGCGCAACCGGCCGTGCCTGACGCGGCGAAGGCCAGCGCCAGCCAACGCAATGCCAGACTGCGAGCAAGCCGGCGAACGAACTCGTGTGTCGCATCCCCTGTCACGATGACTCCGGGCCGTTATGGATCTCAATGATCGTTCGTCATTGCGCGATGGCGCGTTAATCCTTGTCAATCGTTGCAGTCTAGCCGCCGCATAACTTGAATATGGAGCAGCGCGCAAGCAACCTGAGAGGGAATCAGGCAAAGGCAGAATTCTTGGCCACCCTCTCATCAGGCGCGGATCCGGCGGAGCCCGGTTTGCACACACCGTTGAAAGTCGGCGCATGGATGCTCAACCATCGCGTCGTGATGGCACCGCTCAACCGTTTGCTGGCAACTGCCGCAGACGGCGTGCCGTCGAAGAGGACGATCGAGCACTATGCGTTGCGCACGACCGATGGCGGCCTCATCGTTGCCGAGTCGATTGCCGTGTCGCCCCTGGGCATCGCGCAGGCCGGGACCGCGGGCATCTTCGAATCGAAGCACGTGAATGCCTGGAGCCTCGTCACCCATGAGGTCCACCGGCGCGGAGGGTTGATCGTCGCGCAGCTATGGCATGCCGGCCGTTTTACACGATCGGCACAGGCCGGGACGCAACCCATCAGTGCGTCGGCATTGGACGATGACGGAATCGACGACGTGATCGACCAATACCGTCGTGCGGCAGAGAACGCCGCCGACGCGGGATTCGACGGCGTCGAGATGAGTTGTGCCTATGGGTGCCTGGCGGATCAGTTCCTTCAGGAGTGGTCGAACATCAGGACGGATCGGTACGGCGGTTCGATCGAGAACCGTGTCCGGTTCCTTGTCGACGCGGTGCAGGCGCTTTGCGCGGTCTGGGGGCCGGCCAGGATCGGGGTGCGCATGGACGGCTCGGTGCCCGACGATCTGCTTTCACACGTGCTCGCCAGGATGCATGACGAGCAGCTCGCCTACGTGCATGTGGTGGTGCCGAGTGCCGGCGACGGCATGGCGCGGATGGCGCAGTTGGTTCGCGCCAGCTTTGGAGGCGCGGTGATCGCTGCCGGCGGCTTCGATGCGGACAGCGCGCGCGAGGCCATCGCGAGTGGCGCAGTCGATGCGGTTGCCTTCCTGGACGATCCGCGGCGTTAAGCGCCCCCGTATACAACGATTGATGCGGATTAACTGGACCAACGTTCCGCGCCCAATGAACATGTGGCATCGACAGCGAAATGAATCGGAGCACCGCATGATCACCTCCCGCCAAGCCGAAGATGTCGTCGCCGCCGCCAAGACGCGGGCCGCGGGCCTTGGCATTGCCGTCAACATTGCCCTGCTCGATGCCGGCGCCAACCTCAAGGCTTTCGTGCGTATGGACGGCGCGGTACTCGGGTCGATCGACGTGGCGATGCGCAAGGCTCGCACCGCTGTCCTTTTCGAGTGCAACAGCGATGTGGTCTGGGAGTACTGCAAGCCAGGCGCACCGGCCCCGGGACTCGAACTCACGAATGGCGGCCTCGCCCCCTTCGGCGGCGGCATCCCGCTGCGCAGTCCCGCGGGCGAACTCATGGGCGCAGTGGGAATTTCCGGCGGTGCGGTCTCGCAGGATGTCGAGATCGCCGAGGCCGCCGTCGCCGCGCTGGTGCGCTGATCGTTTTCTCAACCGGCCGAATCGGCCACTCCCTAAGGACGCAGACCATGCCCAAGACCATCCTCATCACTGGTGCCGGCTCCGGCTTCGGCGAGGCCGCCGCCATCGGCATTGCCAAGAATGGCCACAACGTCATTGCGACAGTGCAGGTATCTCCGCAGGTCATGCCTTTGCGCGCGAAGGCCAAGGAGCTCGGCCTCAGCAACTTCCGGGTCGAGCGCCTCGACCTGACCGACCCCTACGACATCGCCCAGGCCCAGACGTGGGACTTTGACGTTCTGTGGAACAACGCCGGCCAGGGAGAGAGTGGGCCGGTTTGGGAGATACCCATCGATCTCGTTCGCCGCAACTATGAGATCAACGTCTTCCTGCCTCTGCTGCTGACGCAGGGCGTGGTTCAAAAGTGGATTGCGAACAAGAAGAAGGGCAAGGTCGTGTTCACCTCGTCCATGGGAGGACTCTTCACGCCGGCCAATTGGGGCACCTACGTCTCTACCAAGCACGCGCTGGAGTCGATCGCCGAGGCATTGCAACAGGAACTGAGTCCCTACGGCATCAAGGTCCAGACGATCAATCCGGGCGCGTACTACACCGGCTACAACGAAACCATGGCCGACAACGCTTTCCGCTGGCTGGGCGACAGCAAGAACTTCACCAAGCGGGCCGAACTGCGCAAGGGCTTCGACGACTTCTTCGCGACACCCGAGGGCCGCATGGACCCGCGGGAGATGATCGATTGCATGATCGAGATCGTCCCCGCCGACACCGGCAAGTTCCGCAATGTCGTGCCGAAGGCCATTGAGGACATGCTGAAGACCCATCAGCAGCAGGCCTGGAGCAACCAGATCTGAGAACGCCACCTCGCGCGCCGGACCTGCTGTCTGTCTCGGGCAGGCCCGGGGCCCCACACTTAGACTTCTGCTGTCGGCCAGGACCAGGCCTTCGATGACGCCGCAGAATTCACCCAAGACCGGTCGGTCGGTGGCGTGCTCAAGACGAGCTATCCGCAGCGGGCCATCGTTGTTGCCCACCTCTCTGAAGTTGCAGCCGTCCTCTTGACCAAGCACCTTCACGCTATCGCCGCGGGCGCGGCCAGGCGAGTCATGCGCAGGAGTTCTTCACCACCGTGAACCTGGCCTATACACCGGCTTGAACGGCGGCGCCTCAACAGTTGCCCGGCACCGGCGACACGGCCCAAGCCCCCACAATGCCGTGCGCGCCGCGCCTCAACTTGTTAAAGTTTGCGCCCGTTCGCCACGCCGTCAATCTCGTGGCATTGCCTTGTTGTTCAGCCCGCCCGAAAGCCACCATGACCGCCGGAAACTCCCAAATCATCTACACCCTCACCGACGAGGCGCCGCGCTTGGCCACGGCCTCGCTTCTGCCCATCATCCAAGCTTTCGCCGCGCCGGCGGGCATCGACGTCGCCACCAGCGACATCTCGGTGGCGGCCCGCATCCTGGGTCAGTTTCCTGAGGTGTTGACCGAAACGCAGCGGATGCCGGACAACCTGGCAGAGCTGGGCAAGCTGACGCTGCGGCCCGCAGCCAACATCATCAAGCTGCCCAACATCAGCGCCTCGGTGGCCCAGCTGAAGGCCGCCATCACGGAACTGCAGGACAAGGGCTACAAGGTTCCCGACTTCCCCGAAAGCCCGAAGACGGACGAGGAGAAGGATATCCGCGCGCGCTACAACAAGTGCATCGGCAGCGCGGTGAACCCGGTGCTGCGGGAGGGCAACTCCGATCGCCGTGCGCCCAAGGCAGTGAAGGAATTTGCGCGCAAGAACCCGCATCACATGGCCGAGTGGAGTCAGGCGTCGCGCTCGCACGTCTCGCACATGCACCACGGCGACTTCTACCACGGCGAGAAGTCGATGACGCTGCACAAGGCGCGCGACGTGAAAATGGAACTGATCACCAAGAGCGGCAAGGCCATCGTGCTCAAGCCGAAGGTTTCGCTGCTCGAGCGCGAGGTGATCGACTCGATGTTCATGAGCAAGAAGGCCCTGCTCGATTTCTACGAGCGGCAGATCCAGGACGCGCACAAGACAGGCGTGATGTTCTCGCTGCACGTGAAGGCCACCATGATGAAGGTGTCGCACCCCATCGTGTTCGGCCACTGCGTCAAGATCTTCTATCGCGACGCCTTCGAAAAGCACGCCAAGCTGTTCGAGGAGTTGGGCGTGAACGTCAACAACGGCATGGTCGACCTGTACAACAAGATCGCCACGCTGCCTGAAAGTACGCAGGATGAGATCAGGCGCGACTTGCACGCCTGCCACGAGCATCGCCCCGAGCTGGCGATGGTGGATTCCGCCAAGGGCATCACCAACTTCCATTCGCCCAACGACGTGATCGTGGACGCCTCCATGCCCGCGATGATCCGCAACGGCGGCAAGATGTACGGTGCCGACGGCCGGCTGAAGGACGTGAAGGCCGTGATGCCCGAGAGCACCTTTGCCCGCATTTACCAGGAGATCATCAACTTCTGCAAGTGGCACGGCGCCTTCGACCCCAAGACCATGGGCACCGTGCCCAACGTCGGCTTGATGGCGCAGCAGGCCGAGGAATACGGCTCACACGACAAGACCTTCGAGATCCCCGAGGACGGCGTGGCCAACATCACCGATCTCGATACGGGTGAGGTGCTGCTCAGCCAGAACGTGGAAGCGGGCGACATCTGGCGCATGTGCCAGGTCAAGGACGCCGCCATCCGCGACTGGGTCAAGCTCGCCGTCACGCGCGCGCGCAACTCGGGCATGCCGGTGGTGTTCTGGCTCGACGCCTACCGCCCACATGAGGCGCAGCTCATCACCAAGGTCAAGATGTACCTGCACGAGCACGACACCGCCGGACTGGACATCCAGATCATGAGCCAGGTGCGCGCCATGCGCTACACGCTGGAGCGCGTGATCCGCGGGCTGGACACCATCAGCGCCACCGGCAACATCCTGCGCGACTACCTGACCGACCTGTTCCCCATCATGGAGCTGGGCACCTCGGCCAAGATGCTGTCCATCGTCCCTCTGATGGCTGGCGGGGGCATGTACGAAACGGGCGCCGGCGGCTCGGCACCCAAGCACGTGCAGCAGCTGGTGGAGGAGAACCACCTGCGCTGGGATTCGCTGGGCGAGTTCCTCGCGCTGGCCGTGAGCCTGGAGGAACTGGGCATCAAGACCGGCAACGCCAAGGCCAAGTTGCTGGCCAAGTCACTCGACACCGCCACCGGCAAGCTGCTGGACAACAACAAGGGCCCCTCGCCCAAGACCGGTCAGCTCGACAATCGCGGCAGCCACTTCTACCTGGCGCTCTACTGGGCCCAGGCCATGACCGAGCAGACCGAAGACAAGGAACTGGCCGCCCATTTCAAGCCGCTCGCCGATGCCCTGGCCGCCAACGAGCAGAAGGTCGTGGACGAGCTCGCCGCCGTGCAAGGCAAGCCGGCCGACATCGGCGGGTACTACCTGCCGGATGTGCGCAAGACCGATGCGGTGATGCGGCCGAGCGCAACGTTCAACGCGGCGCTGGCCGCCGTGTCGGGCTGAAGGCAGGGCGCGGCCAAGACCAGACATTGAGAGGCAGAAGGAAGTCTGAGAATGGCGACGAAGAACGTCAAGCTGCGAAGCGACCAGATTGGCAAGGCATCACCGGTCGAGGTATTCGCGGTGCCGTGCGGCCAATGAGTCTTGACGAAATCACTCAGGCAACCATCGCCTTCATCCGCGCGCATGAGGCCTGGGGCGCTCCTATCGTGCTGGCCCTCGCCTTCGGGGAATCGTTGGCGTTCATTTCCCTGTTGTTGCCGGCGACCGTGATCTTGTTTGGTGTCGGCTGGCTCATCGGGGGGAGCGGCATTGCGTTCTGGCCGCTGTGGTGCGCGGCCGTCGTCGGGGCCGTCCTGGGGGACTGGTTGTCCTTCTGGATCGGCGGACGGCTGAAGAGCAATGTCGGCAACCACTGGCCCCTGTCTCGCCATCCGGACCTGATCCCGCGCGGTCATAGGCTCTTCGAACGCTGGGGAGTGGTCGGCGTATTTTTCGGGCGCTTCCTCGGCCCCCTTCGCGCGTCTGTGCCATTGGTGGCAGGCATCTGCGAAATGCCCGCGTCTACGTTTCAGATTGCCAACATCGCTTCAGCTATCGTGTGGGCGACCGGCATCCTGGCTCCCGGCGCGTTCGGCCTCAAGTGGCTGCAGCAGTGGGTGTGAAGAGCTCGGGGTGAGTTCGGATTGCAATTGAACGTCCACCAACGCTCAGTTGGTTCATCATCACACCGTCCAGGACCGCACCGAGAGGGAAAGCTCATGTCAACGCTCGCACTGTTCGACACCGCGGTTGCCGGCTTGACCTCGGCCTTGGCCACTCCGTCCGGCATCGTTGCGCTCTGCTCGGCTGGGGCCGCCGGCACGCTGGTGATCGTGAGTTCCTTCGTAAAGACCATGATCCCCCTGCGCTGCCTTGCGATCGGTGGCAACCTGGGCTTTCTGATCTACGGCGCACTGCATCCGTCGCTGATCCTGGTGCTCCTGCACGGCGCACTGCTGCCGATCAACATTTTCCGCGCAGCCCAGATGGTCCGCCTCACGCGCCGCGTGCAGGTCGCGGCGGCGTCGAGCGACTTTTCCGGCGTCTGGCTGCGCCCCTACATGCGCCGGCGGCGACTGAAGAAAGATGCAATCCTGTTCCGCAAAGGCGATGCGGCAAAGCGCCTGTACTTCCTCGCTGAAGGGCAGATCGAGTTTGTCGAGATCGGGCAGACCATGGAGCCTGGCCGCTTGTTCGGCGAGATTGGGTTCTTTGCGCCGGACAAGCAACGCACGCTGACCGCCCGCTGCGCCACGAACTGCACCGTGCTGCAGATGGACGAGATGACTTTCAAGTCGCTCTATTTCCAGAACCCGGCCTTTGGATTCGAGGTGGTGACCTTGGTGGCTGGACGGCTCCTGGCTGACCGGCAGCGCCTGGAAGACCGGCTCGCGGCCGAATCGCTGGTCACCTGATCATGCGATGACCCAGCGCGAACAACCTATTGCAACTCAACAACTAGCCAGGCTCCCGATGCGGGATGACAATGTGCAACATCATGAAACGCGCGACAACACTTCGCCGCCTGGCGCTGTGGGTCTGGCTCCTGATCCTGCCGGTGCTCGCCCAGGCGCAGGCACAGCTCGGAAGCGCCGCTGCCTTGCGGGCCAAATATGACGCCGTTCAGTCGCAGTTCGACCAGAACGCCTTTGGGCGACCGCTGGTGCTCGAATCGACGGAAGCCGCCGGTCAATTGAGCGGCGATATCTTCGCAGTGTTGAATCACCCGGTCGACCAGGTGAACAGTTCGCTGAGCCAGCCCGTCGTCTGGTGCGATGTGCTGATGCTGCACCTCAACACCAAGTACTGTGTGGTGCGCGGGACAGAAAGTGCCAGGACACTCGTCGTCTCGGTCGGCCGCAAATTCGACCAGCCGCTTTCGGAGGCGCAGCGCGTCAACTTCGTCTGGCAGCCGCCGACCATCACCGACGACTACCTCAGCGTGCGATTGAGCGCCGACAAGGGGCCGCTGTCCACCCGCGACTACCGCATCGAACTCGAGGCGACGCCGCTCGGCAACGGCAAGACCTTCATTCATCTCGGCTACGCCTATGCCTACGGGGTGGCAGCGCGCATCGCGATGCGGGGCTACCTCGCGACCATCGGCGCAGACAAGGTGGGATTCACCGCGATGGGCAAGGACTCGGCGGGCCAGCCGGAATACGTGGGCGGCGTGCGCGGCGTGGTGGAGCGCAACACCATGCGCTACTACCTCGCCATCGACGCCTACATGGACGCCCCCAAACAACTGGCGCCGCGCCTCGCGGCATGGTTCGACAGCACGGAGCGCTATGCGCGACAACTGCACGAAGTGGAGCGGGACGACTATCTCGCCATGAAGCGCAACGAATACAAGCGCCTTGCAAACCCCTTGCCGGAGTAAGCGCGCCGGGGCGGAATCGCACTAGAGCCTGCCGCACGTCATCCCAATCGAGAAGCAAAGGGATTCCATCTAGCTCGTCACCGGCAGCCTCCCTTACCCCGGCCCTTCGCGCCTGAGGCTGTTACTCAACGCCGTCTTCCTCAATATCACAGCAAACGACTGCACGGCAGCCGGCTTCGCCTCCTTCAGCCGCCACAAGATCCCTGGCGTGCGTATCGGCGTCGGGCTCTCCAGCGGAATCACCTTCAGCCCCGCCATCGCCTCCGGCACCGCGTTGATCGCCACGATCGAGCCGATCATCGTGCGCGCCACCAGCGCGAGCATCGGCGCCACGGTCGACATCTCGGCCACCACGGTCGGCTCGGCGCCGCAGGCGTGGAAGCACTCGTCGAGCATGGTGCGGGTCGAGAAGGCGGATGAGACGAGCACCAGGTCTTGCCGGTGCAGCTCCACCATGCGGATGCGCTTGCGGCCGGCGAGCGGATGGTGAGTGGAGACGACCAGCACCATCTCCTCGTTGTAGAGCGGCTCGAACCACAGGCCGGCCGAGTCCTGCGGTCGGTAGGAGATGCCGAGGTCCATCTCGCCGTCCCTAAGCCGTGCGGCGATCACTTCCGCGGCGAGTTCCTCCACGCTGATGCGCACGGTCGGATGGCGCGCGAGGAACTGCGCCACGCATTCGGGGATGAGGCCGATGTTGAAGGTGTGCGTGGCGCCTATGCGCACCTTGCCCGTGAGGTTGCCGGCGCCGGGCTTGAGCAGCGCCACGCCCTGGTCCACCTCCTTCAATGCGCGCGAGGCGTAGCCGCGCAGCAGCTCGCCGGCCTCGGTGGTCACCACCTTCTTGCCGATGCGCTCGAAGAGCGGCTGGCCCAGCTCGTCCTCGAGCTGCTTGATCTGGTGCGAAAGGGTCGACTGGGTCACGTGCACGCGCTCGGCCGCGCGCGTGAAGCTCAGGCAATCGGCCAGCGCGACGAAGTAGCGCAGATGCCTCATCTCCATACAAACCCCCGCGAATGATCGATGCCATCGATCATATCCATGGAAATTCATCATTTGTCGGGGCCACCTGCGCGGCCTATCGTCCGGCCAGAACCAGGAGACAAGACATGGCGGACTACAACCAAGACAGCATCACGCAGGACGTGCTCGAGGCTTTCGCGGCGACGCCCGACCCGCGCCTGCGCGAGCTGATGACGGCGCTGGTCAAGCACATTCACGCCTTTGCGCGCGAGGTCGACCTGAAGCCCGACGAGTGGCTGGCGGCGATGAAGTTTCTCGAAGCCACGGGGCAGATCTCGGCCGACAAGCGGCCCGAGTTCATCCTGCTCTCCGACACGCTGGGCCTGTCGATGATGGTGGTGGCGCTGGATCAGGCGCGCGCCAGCGGCGGCGCACAGGGCGCGACCGAGGCGACGGAGGCCACGGTGGAGGGCCCGTTCTACTGGCCCGGCGCGCCCGACATGCCGCTGGGCGCCGACATCAGCGGTAGCGCGCGCGGCGAGCCGACCTTCTACATGGGTCGGGTGACCGATGTGCACGGCGCACCGCTGGAAGGCGCCTTGCTCGACGTGTGGTCGGGCGACGGCGAGGGCAAGTACGACGTGCAGCTGAGCAGCGAGCCCACGATGGCCGCGCGCGGGCGCTTTCGCACCGATGCGCAGGGGCGCTACTGGTTCTGGTCGATCCGGCCCGCCTACTACCCGATTCCCGACGACGGCCCGGTGGGCCAGATGATGCATGCCACTGAGCGCAGCATCTACCGCCCCGGCCACATCCACCTGCAGGTCTCGGCGCCGGGCCATGTGACGCTGACGACGCAGGTGTTCGTGGGCGGCAGCCCCTACATCGACCAGGACGCGGTCTTCGGCAAGCGCGACAGCCTGGTGGTCGACTTCGAGACGCATGCGCCGGGCAAGGCGGTGGACGGGCGCGAGATGCGCGTGCCGTACCACTCGGCGAGCTTCGATGTGCGGCTTGCGCCGGTGTCGGCCTGAACTCCACTTCTCTTCTTTTTTTACAAGGATTTTTATGAAGATCGGCAAGGCCACCGTGCCGCGCACGTCCATCTGCACTTCGGACGCCCACACCATCGTCATTCGCGGCCATGACCTGTCGAAGGAGCTGATCGGCAAGCTCTCCTTCGTCGACCATTTCTTCCTGCTGCTCACCGGGGAGATGCCGACACCGGGCCAGGCCGCGGTGCTCAACGCCACGCTGGTCGCGATCGCAGAGCATGGGCTGGTGCCCAGCGTGCAGGCCGCGCGCATGACCTTCGCCGCGGCGCCCGATGCGATGCAGGGCGCGGTGGCGGCGGGCATCCTCGGCTGCGGCTCGGTGGTCCTGGGCTCGTCGGAGACGGCGGGGCGCATGTATGTCGAGATCGATGAGCAGGTACAGGCCGGCAGCGCGCTCGACGAGGCGGCGCTTTCGGTGATGAAGGCCTGGCGCGCGGCGGGCCGTTCGATTCCCGGCTACGGCCATCCGCTGCACAAGGAGCGCGACGAGCGCGTGGGCGCGCTGTTCGATGTGGCCAAGGCGGCGGGCACCGACCTGCGCTTCGTCGAGATCGCGGAAGCATGCGAAAGGCTGCTGCCCGAGGTGCTGGGCAAGCCGCTCAAGCTCAACGTGTCGGGCGCGATCCCCTCGGTGCTGCTGGGCGCGGGCTTTCCGGTCGAAGGGCTCAAGGGCGTGCCGATGCTTGCGCGCACCGCGGGGCTGATCGCGCACATGGTCGAGGAGATCCGCCAGCCGATCGGCTTCGCGCTCTCCTACCAGGCGACGCGCGAGATGGAATACGACGGCGAGCTGCCTCCGGGCTTCGGGAAGCACGAATGATCCCTGTATTGAAAGGCCTCAAGGTCATCGAGCAGGGCACCTTCATCACGGGGCCGGCGGCCGGCATGCTGCTGGGCGACCTGGGGGCCGACGTGATCAAGGTCGAGCAGCCGAAGACGGGCGACCCCTTCCGCGCCTTCAAGAACGGGCTGTACAGCCCACACTACCAGACCTACAACCGCAACAAGCGCAGCATCACGCTCGATACCAAGGACAGCGCCGATCGTGAAGTGCTCGACGCGCTGATTGCCGATGCCGACGTCTACATCCAGAACTTCCGGCCCGGCGTGGCGGAGAAGCTGGGCGTCGGCGCCGAGCGGCTGCAGGCGCTGAACCCGAAGCTCATCTACGTGGCGATCAGCGGCTTCGGCGCCACCGGGCCTGCCGCCAACCGGCCGGCCTATGACACCGTCGCGCAGGCGGCGAGCGGGTTTCTCAATCTGCTGGTGAACCCCGAGAACCCGCGCGTGGTCGGCCCTGCCATTGCTGATTCGCTGACCGGCTTCTACGCGGCCTACGGCGTGCTGGGCGCCTTGTACGAGCGCAGCCGCACCGGCATCGGCCGCAAGGTCGAGGTGTCGATGCTGGAGGCGATGGCGCATTTCAACCTCGATGCCTTCACGCACTTCTTCCAGGTCGACGAGGTGATGGGGCCGTACAGCCGGCCCAGCGTGTCGCAGTCCTACGTGCTGCGCTGCGCGGACGACAAGTGGATCGCGCTGCACATGTCCTCGCCCGAGAAGTTCTGGCAAGGCCTGGCGGTGGCGATCGAGCAGCCCGACATCTTCCAGGACCCGCGCTTCGCGACCCGCGACGCGCGCATCGACAACCAGGAGGCGCTGATCGCGCTGCTGGGCGAGCGCTTCCGCACGCGGACGCGCGACGAATGGTGCCGCCGCCTGCAGCGCGAGGACGTGCCCAACGCGCCGATGTACGACACCAGCGAGGCGCTCGAAGACCCGCAGGCGAAGCATCTGCAGCTGATGACCTCGGCCGAGCATCCGGTGATGGGGCTGTTTCGCACGGTGCGTTCACCGGTCAGCTTCGATGGCGAGCGCGCGCTCGAGGTGCGGCCGCCGCCGATGCTGGGCGAGCACAGCGACGAGATACGTGCCGCGCTGAAACGCAAGTAGATAAATAGAGACAACGGAGACAAGCGATGACGATCAAGACAACGATGCGCACCCTGCTCGCCGCGGGCGTGCTGCTCATGCTGGGCACGGCTCAGGCGCAAGACAAGGGGCCGATCAAGATGGTCGTGCCCTTCGGCGCCGGCACCACCACCGACACGGTGGCGCGCGTGGTCGGCGAGGGGCTGGGCAAGGCGCTGCAGCAGACGGTGATCGTCGACAACCGCGCGGGCGCGGGCGGCTCGACCGGCAGCGACATGGTCGCCAAGTCGGCGCCCGACGGCCGCACGCTGGTGATGGGCACGGTGGGCACGCACGCCATCAACGCCGCGCTCTTCAGCAAGCTGCCCTACGACCCGATGCGCGACTTCGCGCCGGTGGCCTTCATCGGCTATACGCCCACGCTCTTGGTGGTGGCGGCCGAGTCGCCGCTCAAGTCGCTGAAGGACCTGGCCCAGGCCGCCGCGCGGCCGCAGGGCGTGACCTTCGCCTCGGCCGGCAACGGCACCTCGGGGCACCTCGCGGGCGAGCTGCTGGCGCAGCGCCTGGGCGGCAAGATGCTCCACGTGCCCTTCAAGGAAGGCGCGATGGCGCTGACGGGCGTGATCTCGTCGCAGGTCGACTTCATGTTCTATCACCCGGCCGCGGTGATGCCGCAGATCAAGGCCGGCAAGCTGCGCGCGCTGGGTTCCAGCGGTGCGGTGCGCAGCGCGGCGGCGAGCGATGTGCCGACGCTGATGGAGCAGGGCATCGCCGACTTCGACCTCGTTGCGTGGTTCATGTTGTACGCGCCGGCCGCCACGCCCGCCGCCACGCTGACGCAATTGCGCACGGCCAGCGCCGCCGCGCTCGCGCAACCCGATGTGATGGCGCGCCTGCGTGACCAGGGCATCGAGTCGCGGCCGATGCGCGCCGAGGAGATGCAGCCCTTCAACAAGACCGAGCTCGGCAAATGGGCCGGGCTGGTCAAGCGCTCGGGTGCGCAAGTCGACTGACAGCTTTCGTTCGTTTCGCTCACAAGAACCCAAAGGAGACAGGAACCATGAAGACGCAGAACCTCAGAGGCATCGGGCGGCGCACCGCCATGGGCGCCATCGCACTGGCCGCGGCCGGCTTCGCGCTGGCACAGCAGCCAACGGGTGCGCCGATCCGCATCGGCAGTACGCTGGCACTGACCGGGCCGCTCTCGGCCACGGCCCAGATCCACAAGGTGGTGGGCGACATCTACATCGAGCAGCTCAACAAGCGCGGCGGCCTGCTGGGCCGGCCGGTGGAGTGGGTGGTGAAGGACGACCAGTCCAAGCCCGACCTGGCACGCACGCTGTACGAGCAGCTCGTCACCGCCGACAAGGTCGACCTGCTGATGGGGCCCTACGCCACCGGCGCGATCCTCTCGGCGATGGGCGTGGCGCAGCGCTACAACAAGGTGCTGGTGCACCACACGCTGGGCATTCCCTCGCTCGCCAAGTACGACATGCAGTTCCCCGCCTGGTCGATCGGCTCCGATCCGGCGACCACCGTGCCCAACACCTTGTTCGACGCGCTCGCCGCCTCGCCCAAGCCGCCGAAGACGGTGGCGGTGGTGACAAGCAAGTTCCCCTCGATCCAGTTCATGAGCGCGGGTGCGCGCGAGGTGATCAAGAAGCGCGGCCTGACCGAAGTGCTGTTCCTCGAATGGGATTTCGGCAACCGCGACTTCGGCCCGATCGCCAACCGCGTGAAGGACGCCAAGCCCGACTTCGTGTGGGTCGGCGCCATCGGCCTGGAGGGCAACCTGCTGCTCGACGCGATGAAGAAGATCGACTATTCGCCGCCGCAGCACTTCTACCTGTACCCCGCGCCCGGGCCGCTGCTCGCGTCGCCGGATGCGAAGAACGCGCTCTCGGCCACGATCTTCGAGGCGCAGCCGCCTTTCACTTCCAACTTCGGCGCGGCCGAATTCGTCAAGCTCTACGCCGAGCGAGCCGCGAAGGCCGGCTTCACCGACACCTCGGTCGAGACCCAGGCCGCTGCCTCGTACACCGCGTGGCAGATCCTCGAGGCCGGCGTGGTCGCGACCAAGAGCCTGGACGACAAGGCGATCGGCACCTGGCTGAAGGCGAACAAGGTCGACACGCTGCAAGGCAAGCTGCGCTTCGACGGCACCGGCAACTTCGGCGACGACCTGATGCGCATCAAGCAGATCCAGGGCGGCAAGTGGGTGGTGGTGTGGCCCAAGGAGGTCACCTCCGGCGGCGCCAAGCTGATCACGCACTGACATGTCGGGCTTCACGCTGCCCAGCATCTCGCTGCTGTCCCAGTCCATCCTCTCGGGCATCTTCGTCGGCGCGCTGTACGGGCTGATGGGCCTGGGCCTCAGCCTGAGCTGGGGCCTGCTCCGGCTCATCAACCTCGCGCACTTCGCCTTTGCCTTTCTCGCCGCCTACCTCTGCTACCAGATGGCGACGATGGGCATGGACCCGCTGCTGACGCTCGTCGTCATCGTGCCATTCTTCTTCGCGCTCGGCGCCGGCCTGCACTGGGTGATGGTGCGCTTCAAGGTGACGCCCTTCAATTCGCTCTTGCTGACCTTCGGGCTCACCGGCATCGCCGAGAGCGTGATCCAGTCGATCTGGACCGCCGACTTCCGCAAGCTCGAATCGAGTTACGGGGAGGAGAAGTTCAGGATCGGCGGGCTCTTCTTGCCGGTGCCCGAACTCATCACGCTGGTGCTGGCCGTGGGCCTCGCCTTCGCGGTGTGGGCGGTGCTGCGCTTCACCGACCTGGGCCGCGCGATGCGCGCCGCCGCGCAAGACGCGCCGGTGGCCGCCGCTTTCGGCGTCAACCAGAAGGCGCTGGGGCTGGTGCTGGCCGGCACCTGCGCCGCGCTGGCCAGCGTGGCCGGCGTGTGCCTGGCCTTGAGCTTCACGCTCGCGCCTTCGCAGATGTACGCGTGGGTCGGCGTGGTGTTCGCGGCCGTGATGCTCGGTGGGCTGGGCAGCGCGCTCGGGCCGTTGGTCGCGGGCACGCTGATCGGCGTGAGCGAGGCCATCACGATGGCGGTGACCGCGCCCTCGTGGGCGCCGATCGTCTCGTTCACCTTGTTGATCGTGATCCTGATCTTCAGGCCGGGGAAGACAGGCTGATGAAACGCACTCCACTGATCATCCTCGCCGCGGGCGTGGCGCTGGCCGTCGTGCCGCAGCTCGGCCTGCCGGCCTTCTACGACTCGCTGCTCTACCTGATGCTGCACTGGATCGTGCTCGCGACCTCGTGGAACATCCTGTCGGGCTACTCGGGTTACTTCTCCTTCGGGCACGGTGCCTTCTTCGGCGCCGGCATCTACACCAGCGCGAACCTGATGGCGCGCTACGACTGGCCCTTTCTGTGGACGCTGCCCGCGGCTGCGCTGGTGGCCGCGGTGCTGGGCGTGGCGCTGGGTGCGGTGGTGTTCCGCGTCAAGGGCGTGCGCGGCGAGCTGTTCGCGCTGCTCACGCTGGCGATCACCTTCGTGATCGGCACCATCGTGGTCAACACACCGCTGGACGGCGGCAACGGCGTCTCGCTTGCCGCGGTGCCGGTGCCGAAGATCGGGCCGACGCCGTCGTCGACCTTCTACCTGCTCGCGCTTGCTGCAGCGATCGGCACGCTGCTGATCGCGTGGGGCATCCAGGTGTCGAAGTTCGGCGCCGGCCTGTTCGCGATCCACGACGACGAGGACGCGGCCGAGGTGATGGGCGTGCCGACCTACCGCTACAAGCTGATGGCGCTGGCCGTCTCGTGCGCGCTGGCCGGCGTGGCGGGCGGCATCCACGCGCTGTTCCTCTCGTACGTGACGGCGGGCGAGGTGTTCACGATCACGGTGCCGCTGACGGTGGTGCTGATGAGCGTGCTCGGCGGCACGCGCCACTGGGCCGGGCCGGCGATCGGCGCGGTCGCGATCACCGGGCTGCTCTACAGCTTCACGGCCGCCGACCATGCAGTGGCCGGCAAGGCGCTGATCGGCGTCATCCTGATCGCGGCGATCCTGTTCATGCCCGACGGCATCCTGGAACGCTTGCGGCGCATCTTGGGACGCACTTTGCGGCGCGCACCGGCCGCGAAGCCGGCCTTGCCTGCAGCGGCCGAAGTGCCGGTCCGCACTTCAACCGCGGTCGCGCAGGGCGACGTGCTGCTGCGCGTGCAGGGCTTGAGCAAGGCCTTCAAGGGCGTGCGCGCGCTCGGCGGCGTCGACGTCGACGTGCGGCGCGGCGAGATCCTCGGCCTGCTGGGGCCCAACGGTTCGGGCAAGTCGACCTTCATCAACGTCGTCAGCGGCCACTACGCGCCCACCGGCGGCGCGATCTGGTTTGAGGGCCGCTGCATGAACGGGCTGCCGGCACACCGCATCGCGGGCAGCGGCATCGCGCGCACCTACCAGATCCCGCGGCCCTTCGGCCACCTGAATGTGCTGCAGAACGTGGCGATCGCGACCATGTTCGGCGGCGCGGTGCGCGACCCGACGGCGGCCGCGAAGCAGGCGCGGACCTGGCTGGAATTCACCGGCCTCGAGGACAAGGCGCATGCCCGGCCCGACGACCTCAACCTGCACCAGCGCAAGTTCCTCGAGCTCGCCCGCGCGCTCGCCTCGCGGCCGCGGCTGGTGCTGCTCGACGAAGTGCTGTGCGGCCTGACGCCGCACGAGATCGACGGCGCGGTGGCGCTGATCCGGCGCATCCGCGAGCAGGGCTCCACCATCGTCTTCGTCGAGCACGTGATGCGCGCGGTGATGGCGCTGACCGACCGCATCGTGGTCTTCAACCACGGCGAGCTGCTGGCCGAAGGCGCGGCCACCGACGTGATGCAGCGGCCCGAGGTGATGACCGCCTACCTGGGAAAGGCCGCCCATGCTTGAGGTACGCGATCTGCAAGTGGCCTACGGCGCGGCGCAGGCGCTGTGGGGCGTGTCGCTCGAGGTGCGGCCCGGCGAGTTGCTGTGCGTGGTGGGGCCGAACGGCGCCGGCAAGACCACGCTGATCAATGCCATCGCCGGCATGCTGCGTGCACGCAGCGGGCACATCGTGCTCAACGGGCAGGACATCACGCAGCTGCCCGCGCACCGCTTCTGCGAGGCCGGCATCGCGCTGGTGCCCGAGGGCCGGCGCCTCTTCACCGGCATGAGCGTGCAGGAGAACCTCGAGCTCGGCAGCTACCTGCCGCATGCCAAGGCGAAGCGGCAGGAGACGCTGGCGCAGGTGATCGAGCTGTTCCCGGTGATCCGCGAGAAGCTCGCCAGTCCGGCGGGCGAACTCTCGGGCGGCCAGCAGCAGATGGTCGCGATCGCGCGCGCGCTGATGGCGCGGCCGCGGCTGCTCTTGCTCGACGAGCCGTCGCTCGGCCTGTCGCCGCGCATCGTGGGCGACATGTTCGCGGCGATCCGGCGCATCAATGCGGACGGCATGTCGGTGCTGCTGGTGGAGCAGAACGTCGCGATGGCGATGGAGGTCTCGCAGCGCGCCTACGTGCTCGAGGAAGGCCGCGTCGTGGCCGAGGGCGTGCCCGACGAGCTGCTGGCGCGGCCCGAGATCCAGCGCGCCTACCTGGGCGTTTGAACCCCTTTCAACTGGAGAAACCCATGCTGTTCCCCACCACCATCGTCGGCAGTTTCCCGCAGCCCGAGTGGCTGATCGACCGCGCCAAGCTGGCGGGGCGCTTTCCGCCGCGGGTGCGGGCGCGCGAGCTGTGGCGCATTCCGCCGCAGTACCTGGAGGAGGCGCAGAACGACGCCACGCTGATGGCGATCCGCGCGCAGGAAGAGGCGGGCCTCGACATCGTGAGCGACGGCGAGATCCGGCGCGAGAGCTATTCGAACCGCTTCGCGACCGCGCTCGACGGCATCGACCTCGACAACCCCGGCACGGCGCTGGACCGCTCGGGCCATCCGAACCCGGTGCCGCGCATCGTGGGCCGCATCCGCCGCCGCCATGCGGTGGAGGTCGACGACCTGAAGTTCCTGCGCGCCCACACCGACCGCCAGGTGAAGATCACCGTGCCCGGGCCGTTCACGATGCTGCAGCAGGCGCAGAACGATTTCTACGGCAGCGAGGAAGAGGCGGCGATGGACTATGCCGAGGCCGTCAACGCCGAGATCCGCGACCTCTTCGCCGCCGGCGCCGACGTGGTGCAGATCGACGAGCCCTACATGCAGGCGCGGCCCGAGAAGGCGCGCCAGTACGGCTTGAACGCGCTGAACCGCGCGCTCGACGGCATCACCGGCACGACCGCGGTGCACATCTGCTTCGGCTACGCGGCCATCATCCACGAGCGGCCGAGCGGCTATTCCTTCTTGCCCGAGCTCGCGCAGTGCAGCTGCAAGCAGGTGTCGATCGAGACCGCGCAGTCGCACCTGGACTGCTCGGCCCTGGCCGCGCTGGACGGCAAGCGCGTGATGGTGGGCTGCGTCGACCTCTCGACGCCGGAGGTCGAATCGGTCGACACCATCGTCGAGCGCATCCAGCGCGCGCTGCCCTACGTGAAACCCGAGAACGTGATCCTCGCGCCCGACTGCGGCATGAAGTACCTGCCGCGCGACGCGGCCATTGGCAAGCTGCGCGCGATGGTCGCGGCGGCCAGGGTGCTGCGCAAGGAACACGCGGCCTAGCGGCCCGCGCGTGGTGCCGGCCGCTCGCCGAAGGCAGCGAGCACCTTGGTAAGCGTTTTGTCATGCCTGAAGCAGCACGAAGACAAGCGTTCTGTCCTCCTCAAACAAGGGCGCAGCGCTCATGTCCACGTTTGCCTTCACGCCTACATTGAGGCCCCAGGCAAGGCCCGCCACTCGAATTGACGCGACGGGTCTGTCAGTAGGAATCAAATTCGGAGACACGTATGCGATCTGCCGCCCTCCTTTTCAGCCCCCTTGCGACGTTGGCATTGGTCCTTGCCTTTGGCTGGCCCGTGCTGCTCGCATGCTTTGCTCTTGCATTGAGTACGCTTCTTTTCTCCACGGCCGACACCGAAGCCCACGCACCTTCGCCAACAATCAACCGCGCGTGACCTCTATGCTGTAGAGCCCCCAGGGGCAGAGGGCGAATCGTTCCTTGAGCGGCTTGTCCTTGAACGCGGCGAGCGTATCGGCCTCATAGATCGCCCACTGCGGGCCCAGCCCTCCCAGCGCGAGCGGAGCGCCGTCGATCTCGGTGGCAACGATCATCCGATAGCTGCGCGCGTCGGCCATGCGCAGCGGTACGACGTAGCCGTCCACCGCACGAAGGGCCAGCATCGCGTCGCCGGCCACACCCGCCGCCTCCACCACGCTGGTCAACAGCGGGCCCGCGAGCGAATGCGCCTTGGCGTCGTACTCGAGCGTCGGTTTGATTCGAACGACCGGCAGGCGGCGCAATGCCTCGGAGTCGAACACATAGGCCTTGTCGAACTTGACGCCGTGCTTCGCCATCAATTGGTCGAGCGCCGGATCGACGGGGCCTCGGTTGGACTTGGCTATCGCTCCGCTGACGGTCAACAGACCCGGACTCTTGCGGGTCGGCTCCGCAGCCGATGCGTGAATTGCAGGCAACAGCCCGGCGAGCGTGGCGGTGCCAAGGAAGTGTCGTTTGTTCATCGGTCGATTGTGGGCGGTGCGCCTGCATTCGTCCATCGCTGCGCAGCCCCTACTTGCGCGCAAACAAGGGCTGCTCGAAATGCGCGACGCGCACGGTGCGCCCGGCGATGCACAGCTCGCGGAACTGATAGAGGAAGGCCGCCGTCGGCGCCGCGATCCAGGTGTCTCCGACCGGCATGCGCAGCACCGGGTGCTCGCTGTCCTCGATGGGATCGAGCAGGGGCGCATCCGCGCGCATGAACTCGGTGAGGGGAATGCGATGGATGCTGGCGACCTCGGCTTCGCTCGGCACCAGCGCGCGTGCGGCGCCTGCCCAGACGACGACCGGCGTGATCGCGAAGCCGGAGCGGGTCACGAAATCGTCGAGGCGGCCGAGGATCGCGCCCTCGTCGAGCTCAAGGCCGACTTCTTCGTGCAGTTCGCGCAGCGCGGCCTCTTCCGGCGACTCGGCGCCGTCGATGCTGCCGCCCGGCAGCGCCCATTGCCCCGGGTGGTTGCGCATGTGGGACGGGCGTCGGGTCAGGAGCACGGCGGCGTCCTGACTCCAAGCCGCAGGTGTGCGAAGCCCCGGCAGCGCTGCGCCGAAGCCTTCCTCGACGAGCGCCAACGCCACGGCCGCACGCTTCGAGCCGGGGGCGCTCAGCGCCTGCCGCTCGAAGCCGCCAAGCCGGCCGGCGATCAGGGCACGCAGTGTGTCATCGAGCAGCATCGATCACTCCCGAGGCTCCAGCGCGGCCAGCAGCAAGGCCAGCCGCGCATCGAGCGCGGCGAGGTCTGCGGACTTGATCGAGGCGAGCAGCCGCTGCTCGTTCTCGACATGCGCGCCCACCGCGCGATCGATCAGCTTCAAGCCGGCGGGCGTGAGCTGCACCAGCATGCTGCGCGCGTCTTCGCGGTTGGCCACGCGCTTCACGAGGCCGCGCGACTCCAGCCCCTTGAGGCGGTGCGTCATGGTGCCCGAGCTGATCATCAATGACGAGAAGAGGGCGGTCGGCGCCAGGCAGTAGGGCGCGCCGGAGCGCCGCAGCGTGGCCAGCACGTCGAACTCCCAGCGCGTCATGCCGAAGTCCGAGAAGCATCGGTCCAGTTCGCGCTGCAGCAGCGCCGCGCAGCGCTTGATGCGGCCGATGGTGCCCATCGCGCCCACGTCGAGGTCCGGGCGCTCGCGGCGCCACTGATCGAGGATCGCGTCCACCGCATCCGCCGGTCGCTTCTTCGCACCCATCGGCAAAACCCATTTATCTTGAAGTCAAGATTATCTGCTAGGCTCCATTTATCTTGACGTAGAGATAAATGCGATGCGCAACACACAAGGCTCGATTGCCTGGACCGACGTCCTCCTGACCGCTTTCGCCCCCGCCATCTGGGGCTCGACCTACATCGTCGCGACCGAGCTGCTGCCGCCCGACCGGCCCTTCACCGCGGCCCTGCTGCGCGCACTGCCGGCCGGCCTGCTGCTGGCGCTGTACTGCCGGCGCCTGCCGGCGCGCGGCGAATGGGGCCGACTGATCGTGCTGTCGGCGTTGAACATCGGCTTCTTCCAGGCGCTGCTCTTCGTCGCGGCCTACCGGCTGCCCGGCGGACTGGCCGCGGTGGTCGGTGCGATCCAGCCGCTCTTGGTGATGGGTCTTGCCTGGGCGCTCGACCAGCGCCGGCCGCCGCAGCTGGCGGTCGGCGCCGCGGTGCTGGGCATCGCCGGCATGGCGGCGCTGCTGCTGTCGCCGGGTTCGGTGTGGGATCCGGTCGGCATCGCCGCGGCCCTGGCCGGCGCCGCCTGCATGGCGGCCGGCACCTACCTGACGCGGCGCTGGCAGCCCGCGATGCCGGTGCTGGCGCTCACCGGCTGGCAGTTGCTGCTGGGCGGGCTGATTCTCTTGCCCATGACCTGGGCCATCGATCCGCCGCTCCCGCAGCTGACCGGCACGCAAGTCGCGGCCTATGCCTATCTCTCGATCGTCGGCGCGCTGCTGGCCTATGCGCTGTGGTTCCGCGGCATCGCGCGCCTGTCGCCGGTGGCGGTGTCCTCGCTCGGCCTGCTGAGCCCGCTCACGGCAGTGATCTTCGGCTGGGCCTTACTGGGCCAGGCGATGCGCGGGCTGTCGCTCGTGGGGCTGGTCGCGGTGCCGGTCAGCATTCTCGCCGTGCAATGGGCCATGAGCCGCCGGGCCGTTCCCAAGGCGAATACCGCAGCGCGCAGCGCGGAGGTTACTTACTGAGCCCGCAGGCTTCGACGACGTCCCTTCAGGGCGCGCGCTGACGCCGCTCGAACAGCGGTTGCAGGAGCATCATCGTGTCCACGAAGCCTGCGGATGGAGCGTTTGGGACTGCCGCAGGCGCTTTCGCCCTTCTTTCGGAGAATCCCGTGAGCTTCAATCGCTGTGCATTTGTCAAAGGCGCCTTTTCAACCGCCGTGGTGGCCGCCGCACTCTCGGCTTCCGCTGCGGCCCATGCCGAGGTGAGCTGGTCCATCGGGATCGACGCCCCGACTTACTACGAGCCGGAACCCGTCTACTCGAGCCCGCCGCCGGTCTACTATCAACCAGCGCCCCCCACTTACTACGAGCCGCCGCCGCCGCCCGCTTACTACCGTCCGGCGCCGAGGTACTACGGACCGCCACCGCCGGTCTATTACGAGCCGGACTATCGGTATGGTCCACGCCCCGTGGAGCGGCCAAGGCTGAGCGACATGCAGCGACGCGCGCTGGACAACTGCGTCCTGCTGGCGCCGCGTGAACAACCCAGGTGCCGTGCCACGGTCATGTCGACCGTCCGCTAAGCCGTCGGGTCAGCCCCTCAGCGCGTCGAGCAGCCGCGCCACGTGCACCGCTTCGCGCTGCGCACCGTCGGCGATCTGGTGCCGGCAGCTGGTGCCGTCGGCGACGATGATCGCGTCGGGGTTCTCGCGCACTGCCGGCAGCAAGCTGGCCTCGGCCATCTGCATCGACACCTCGTAGTGCGAGGCTTCATAGCCGAAGCTGCCGGCCATGCCGCAGCAGGAGCTTTCGATCAACTCCGGTTTCGCGTCGGGAATGAGCCGCAGCACATCGAGGATCGGGCTCACCGCGCCGAAGGCTTTCTGGTGGCAGTGGCCGTGCAGCAGGATCGGCTTGCCGGCAGGCTTGAGCCCCAGCTTGAAGCGGCCGGCCTTGGCTTCGCGCGCGATGAACTCCTCGAACAGCAGCGCTTCTTTCGCGACCGTCTCGGCCTTCGCGCCCAAGCCCATCACCAGCGTTTCGTCGCGCAGCGTCAGCAGACACGAAGGCTCGAGGCCCACGATCGCGATGCCGGCTTCGGCCAGCGGCAGCAGCGCATCGACGAGCGCGCCGGCGCGGGCCTTGGCTTCATCCACCATGCCATTGGCGAGGTAGGTGCGGCCGCAGCAGTGGTGGCCGCCGTCCTTCTCGACCGTGTGCAGCATGTAGCCCGCGGCCTTGAGCACGCGCGCCGCAGCGAATGCGTTCTCGCTTTCGAAGGTGCCGTTGAAGGTGTCGACAAACAGCACCGCGACCTTGCGTCCCACGCAGGCGGCGGCGATGGCCATGTCGCGATTCACGAACATCGAGGCATCGCCGGCGCGCCAGAAGGTGTCGCTGCGCCATGCGGGCAGCGAGCGCTTGGCCGAGAGGCCCAGCAGCCGCTCGCCGAGCCAGGCCGCGCCCGGCACGCTGTTGCGCAGGTTCATGAGCCAGGGGAAGCGGCTCGCGGCGTGCGCGTAGTCGGGCAGCCGGGCGATCAGCCGGTCCTTGAGTGTGTGGCCGTGCTTCTTCTTGTAGTGGGCCAGGAACTCGATCTTCATCTTCGCCATGTCGACGCCGGTCGGGCAGTCGCGCTTGCAGCCCTTGCAGCCGACGCAGAGGTCCATGGTGTCGTACATGGCCTCACTGGTGAAGGCCTCGGGCCCGAGCTGGCCGGAGACCGCGAGGCGCAAGGTGTTGGCGCGGCCGCGCGTGAGGTGCTTCTCGTCGCGCGTCACGCGGTAGCTCGGGCACATGGTGCCGGCGTCGAACTTGCGGCAGTGGCCGTTGTTGTTGCACATCTCGACGGCCTTGGCGAAGCCGCCGCTGACGTCGCCGCCGGTGCCGGGCGCGGTGGTCTCCTCGGTCACCGGGTCGGCCTGCACGTTCCAGGCCGACCAGTCGAGCACGGGCACCAGCGGGATGCGTTTGTAGGGCCTCGGCGCCGAGGGCGGCGCGAAGCGGAACAGGGCACCGTCGTCCATCTTCGGCGGATCGATGATCTTGCCGGGGTTGAAGAGGTTGAGCGGGTCCAGCTTGTTCTTGATGGCGCGGAAGGCCTCGTTGATCGCGGGGCCGAACTGCCATTCGATCCATTCGCCGCGGCACAGGCCGTCGCCATGCTCGCCGCTGAAGGCGCCCTTGTACTTGCGCACCAGCTCGCTCGCCTCTTCGGCAATGGCGCGCATCTTCGCGGCGCCGTCGGTGCGCATGTCGAGGATCGGGCGCACGTGCAGCGTGCCGACCGACGCGTGCGCGTACCAGGTGCCGCGGGTGCCGTGCTTGGCGAACACGGCGGTGAGGCCATCGGTGTACTCGGCCAGGTGCTCGAGCGGCACCGCGCAGTCCTCGATGAAGCTCACCGGCTTGCCGTCGCCCTTGAGGCTCATCATGATGTTGAGGCCGGCCTTGCGCACTTCCCACAGGTTCTTCTGCGCCGCGTCGTCGGGCATCTGGACCACGCTGCCGCGCAGGCCGAGGTCGCCCATGAGGTCGGCCAGGTCCTTCAGCTTGGGCAGCAGCCAGGCCTTCTCGCTGCCCGAGAACTCGACCAGCAGGATGGCCGCGGGCCGGCCGATCAGCGCGGTTTCGACGGTGGACTTGAACGCGGGGTTGGCGAGGCTCAGCTCGATCATCGTGCGGTCGACCAGCTCGACCGCCGTCGGCCCCAGCTTCACGATGTGCTGCGCCGCGTCCATCGCCGCATGGAAGCTCGGGAAGTTGACGATGCCGAGCACCTTGGCGCGCGGCAGCTCGGCGAGCTTCAGCGTCAGGCTGCGCGTGTAGGCCAGCGTGCCCTCGGCGCCGATCAGCAGGTGCGCGAGGTTGACGCTGCCGTCGGCGGTGTAGGGCTTCTCGCTCTGGTTGTCGAAGATGTCGAGGTTGTAGCCGGCGACGCGCCGCATCACCTTGGGCCAGCGCTCGGCGATCTCGTGTCGGTGCTGCCTGGCGAGCTGCTGCACGTGCAGCGCGATGTCGGACGCGCGCGCTCCGAGCTCCGAGACCGGACCGAAGTCGACCAGCTCGCCGTCGGACAGCCAGGCGCTCGCGCCCGCCACGTTGTGGACCATGTTGCCGTAGGCGATGGAGCGCGAGCCACAGGAGTTGTTGCCGGCCATGCCGCCGAGCGTGGCCTGCGCGCTGGTCGACACGTCGACCGGGAACCAGAGCCCGTGCGGCTTGAGCCGCGCGTTGAGGTGGTCGAGCACGATGCCCGGCTCCACCGTGGCGCGGCGCGCCTCGACGTCGAGATCGAGCACGCGCCGAAAATGCTTGCTGTTGTCGATGACGAGCGCCGCGCCCGTGGTCTGGCCGCACTGGCTGGTGCCGCCGCCGCGCGCGAGCACCGGCACCTTGAGGTCGCGCGCGATGTCGATGGCGGTCGCGATGTCGCGCTCGGTCTTCGGCACCAGCACGCCGGCCGGCATGATCTGGTAGATCGAAGCGTCGGTCGCATAGCGGCCGCGCGAGGCGGCGTCGAACAGCACCTCGCCCTCGGTCTCGGCGGCGAGGCGCCGTGCCAGCGCTTCGCAGGTTTCGTTGGGCGGCAAGACGGTACCGGCTGGCTGGAGATGGCTCGCGGGCTCGATGCGCATGGGTTCTCGTCGATTCAGCTCTTGGCCGCCTGGGCCTTGGCGGGATAGATCTCGCCGGCGCGCAGCAGCTCCAGCACGGTGTCGCGCTTGCGGTTGAGATGCTCGATCATCAGCGTGCGCATCGCGGCCGCGTCGTGTGCGGCCAGGGCCTCGACCATGCGCTCGTGCTCGGCCACCGCGCTCTTCCACTTGGCCTCGTTCTGGTTGGTGCGAAAGCGCAGCGACTGCACGCGGGCATTGATCGAGCGGTAGGTGCTCGCGAGCACGGGGTTCCTGGCCGCGTCGTTGATCGCGGTGTGGATGCGCGCGTTGATGCGGTAGTAGCCCGAGAGATCGCGGCGTGCGAAGCAGGCCATCATTTCGTAGTGCAGCGCGCGCAGCTCGGCGAGCTCCTCCTCGGTGATGCGCTGGGCCGCCAGTTCGCCCGACATGCCTTCGAGCATGGCGAGCAGCTCGAAGGTGTTGACCACGTCCGCCTCGGTGAGCTTGACGGCCACCGCGCCGCGGTTCGGCAGCAGGTCCACCAGGCCTTCGGCCGCCAGCAGCTTGATGGCCTCGCGCAGCGGCGTGCGCGAGACGCGCAGCTGCGCGCTGAGCTCGCGCTCGTTGAGCTTGGCGCCGGGTGCGATCTGGCCTTCGACCAGCATGGTGCGCAGCCGCGACGCCACCTGGTCATGCAGCGCGAGCCGAGAGATTTCAATGATTTCCGCCATGGAATGCATTTTGAATGCAAATAGTGGCCCGCTCAATCGAGGAGACTAGGGGTTAACGAGCACGACAGATCGAATTTTGCATGCAAAACTGAAAAAGAAAGGACGGTCCCGAATGCTTCAACTCGACTTCCATCCCACCGGCAGGCACTTCCTGCAGATCCCCGGCCCGAGCCCGGTGCCGGACCGCATCCTGCGGGCCATGAGCCTGCCCACCATCGACCACCGCGGCCCCGAGTTCGGCGCCCTCGGGCTGCAGGTGCTGGCGGGCATCAAGAAGATCTTCAAGACGAAGCATCCGGTCGTCATCTACCCGTCCTCGGGCACCGGCGCCTGGGAAGCGGCGCTTGCCAACACGCTGAGCCCCGGCGACCTCGTGCTGATGTACGAAACCGGCCACTTCGCCGCGCTGTGGCAGAAGATGGCCGCGCGCCTGGGCCTGTCGACCGAGTTCCTGGCCTGGTCGGGCAGCGACGAGCAGCTGCCGCATGCGCCGAGCTGGCGCCGCGGCGTGCAGGCCGACCTGATCGAGGCGCGCCTCGCCAAGGACACGGAGAAGAAGATCAAGGCCGTGTGCGTGGTGCACAACGAGACCTCGACCGGCGTCACCTCCGACATCGCCGCGGTCCGCAAGGCCATCGATGCGGCGGGCCATCCGGCGCTCTTGATGGTGGACAGCATCTCGGGCCTCGCGAGCGCCGACTTCCGCCACGACGAGTGGGGCGTGGACGTGACCATCAGCGGCTCGCAGAAGGGCCTGATGCTGCCGCCGGGCATCAGCTTCAACGCGCTCTCGCCGCGCGCGCTGGAAGCATCGAAGAGCGCGAAGCTGCCGCGCGCCTTCTGGGCCTGGGACGAGATCGTCGAGATGAACAAGGACGGCTACTGGCCCTACACGCCCAACACCAACCTGCTCTACGGCCTGGCCGAATCGCTGGACATGCTGCTCGGCGAGGGCCTGGACAAGGTGTTCGCGCGGCATCAGCGCTGGGCCGCCGGCGTGCGCGCCGCGGTCGAGGCCTGGGGCCTGCCGATCCAGTGCGCCGACCCGGCCGTCTACTCGCCGGTGCTGACCGGCGTGATCACGCCCGAGGGCGTCGATTCGGATGCGGTGCGGCGCCTCATTCACCAGCGCTTCGATCTCTCGCTCGGCACCGGCCTCGGCAAGCTCAAGGGCCGCATGTTCCGCATGGGCCACCTGGGCGACAGCAACGACCTCACGCTGGTCGCGATGGTGGCCGGCGTCGAGATGGGGCTCAAGCTCTCGGGCGTGAAGCTCGCCGCGAGCGGCGTGCAGGCCACGATGGACCACTTCGCGAGCCACGCGGCGCCGGCGGCATTGCAGAAGGCCGCCTGAGCCCATTCATACACCAACAAGGAGACCGCGACTCATGCAACGACGTTCCCTCATCCAGGCCGCGGGCGCGGCGGCGGCAGTCACGCTCGGCGCGCCGCGCGTGTTCGCGCAGGAATGGCCCAACGGGCCGGTGCGCATCGTGGTCGGCTTTCCGCCGGGCGGCGGCACCGATGCGCTGGCGCGCGTGGTGGCGCAGAAGCTGTCGACGATGTGGAACCAGTCGGTGATCGTCGAGAACAAGGGCGGCGTGGCGGGTGTGCTCGCGGCCGAGTACGTGTCGACGCAGCCGAGCGACGGCAGCACGCTCTTGATGGCGCACATCAATAGCCACGCGCTCGCGCCCAGCCTGCAGCCCAAGCTGCGCTACAGCGTGGAGCGCGACTTCGTGCCCATCGTGCTGGTCGGCGTGACGCCCAACCTGCTGATCGCGAGCCCGACGCAGAAGGCGGTGACGGTGAAGGACATCGTGGCCTTGTGCGCCGCGGAGCCCGGCAAGGTGAGCTTCGGCTCGGCCGGCGCCGGCTCGGCGCAGCACCTGGCGCTGGAGATGTTCAAGCTGCAGGCCAAGGTCGATGCGCTGCACGTGCCCTACAAGGGCAGCGGGCCGCTCCTGGCCGACCTCATGGGCAGCCAGATCCAGTACAGCTTCGAGACCATGACCGCGGCCACGCCGCACGTGAAGAGCGGCAAGGTGATCGGCGTGGCGCAGACCCGCATGAAGCGCGCCAAGGGCCACCCGGCCATACCGACGATGCAGGAGCAGGGCTTCGACGGCTTCGAGGCCACCACCTGGTACGGCCTCGCGGGCCCCGGCAAGCTGCCGGCCGGCATTGCCGACAAGATCAACCGCGACGTCAACACGGTGCTCGCGATGCCCGACGTGCAGGAACGGCTCGACACCTACGGCGCCGAGGACGGCGGCGGCTCGCGCGAGAAGTTCAGGCAATTCATCGCCAGCGAAATCACGAAGTGGGCCAAGGTCGTCAAGGACGGCAAGGTGAAGGTCGACGCATGACGGACGTGACGCAGGCGCTGGCCTCGGCCTGGCGCGAGGGCCGCGCGCTCGACGCCGCCGCATGGCAAGACAAGGTGGGCGACGCGGCAGAGGCCTACCGGGTGCAGGAGCGCGTGGCGGCAGCGATGGAATGGTTCGAAGGCACGCCCGTACCCAAGCACTGGAAGTCCGGCGGCCCGTCGCGCGAGGCGGTGCTCACGCATGCGCCGCTGCCGCCGGCCGGCGTGCGGGCGAGCCCCGCGGACTTCGGCGACGTGCGCTTCAACGCACCGGGCATCGAGGCCGAGATCGCGCTGCGGCTGGGCCAAAGCGTGACGCCGGCGCAGGCCGCCGCACTGACGCCGGAGACCGCCGGCAAGCTGGTCGATGCCATGGCCGTCTCCATCGAGATCGTCGATTCGCGCTGGAAAGACGCGGCGCTTGCGTCGGCCTGGTTGCGCCTCGCCGACCAGCAGTCGCACGGCGCGCTGGTGCTGGGCGCATGGGTGCCCTATGCCGCGCGCGACTGGGCCTCGCAGCGCTGCGAGACGCGCATCGGTTCGCGCGAGCCCGTGCTGCGCACCGGCACGCATCCGCTGGGCGACCCGGCCTGGCTGCTGCCGACCTGGCTGCGGCATGCGACGCGCAACGGCGCCGTCGTGCCGGCCGGCACCGTGGTCACGACCGGTTCCTGGGTCGGCGTGCTGCCGGTCGCGCGCGGGGAGGCTGTGGTGGTCGAGTTTCCCGGCATCGGTCGCGCCGAGGCCGCATTGTTCAGCCCAGCTCGAAGCTCGTGATGCCGTAGAGGCGCTGAAGTTCGCAGGCCGGTGCCGTGCCCGCGTACATGCGCGCGGTCTCGAACACGCTGCGCAAGCCCAGCGCCCGCGCCAGCGCCAATGCGTCGGCGTTGGGCATGGGAACGTCGAGGTAGACGCGGTCGCCTTCGGGGACGCTGTCGCACAGCGCGGCGTAGAGAGTGCTCGCTACCTCCGGGCGGTCCGCCACCAGCGGGCCGATCTTGTGGCCCTCGCGGCAGCGCCGGATCAGGCCCCATCCGGCGAGCCGGCCCTGATCCATCCAGGCCAGACCCGTCGCCTCCGGCATCGCGATCCAGGCGCGCAGAAAGGCCTCGCGCGGCGCGGGAAAGATGCGGCGCTCGTCGGCGCAAAGCGCCGCGAAGTCGACGTCGCGAAGCGGCACGATCGGCGCGTCGCCGGTGCGCCCGCTGCGCCGAGCCGTACCGGCAAAGCGGATGTTCTGCCATGCCAGGGAGAAGCCGCTCTTGCGATAGTTGTCCTGTTGCGCCGGCACGCCGTCGAGCCCGACCACATGGCCCGCCAGTCGCGCCATGCCTTTGGCCCAGAGCCGGCGCCCGATGCCGCGCCCGCGCCAGTCCGGCGCCACGATGTACAGACCGATGAAGCCGAAGCGCCCCGCATAGGAGACGGCGCCGATGCAGCCTACCGCCTGCCCCTGATGCTCCGCGACCAGGAAGCCGCCGGGGTCCGCCGCGTGGAAGGGGTCGGCGTCATGCAGCCCGGGGTTCCAGCCTTCGCGCGCCGCGAATTCGATGACGACGGGCATCTCGCCGCGCCGCAGGGTGCGAATCCTGATGTCCATTCAGTGCGCGCCGCGCATCAATCGGGAGGCGCTTCGTTCCAGGTCGCCGGGTCCACCGCCTTGGGCTCGTTCCACAGGCAGGGGCCGCACATGGTGGCGAGATAGACCAGCCTCTCGGCCTTCATGCCGGCCACCACCGGCGTGGTACCGCACACCTCGCAGGCGTGCGCGTAGTCGGGTACGTAGCGATCGATGGAGGTGATGGGTTCCATGGCGCGAATGATCGCGCATTTCGCGCCGCGATGTCACTGCGTCGGAGGGCGTACGGCACCGCCGGCGCGTTAGGATCGCCCATGAAAAAGACATTCCAGCTCCATATCGAAGGCAAGAACCCCGACCGGGTTCTGGATGCCGTCAAGCACGAGCTTCGCAAATACGTCAAGCGCGAACGGCGGCGCGATCTGCCCGAAGGCGCGGACTTCTGGGACTTCGATTGCAAGTTCGGCCCGACGCCCGAAGCGGCCGAACCGGTTCACCTGTCCGCGCTCACGGCGCTGGTCGACGGCGTGGCGAAAGAGGGCGGCGCGCAGTTCTATGCCGAGATCCTGGCCAAGCCCGGCCATCGCCGCAGCCGGCCCGCGGACGCGCCGGCCGCCGGCCCCGATTCGGCCGCGCCATGACGACCATCCAGGCACGGCGCAGGTTGATCGTGATCGTGCTGCTGTGCGTGGCCGCCGGCGGCGCGCTGCTGCGGCACTTCGCGGCGCCGGGATCGACCGCGCGCGACGTCGGCACGCTGCTGATGGTGCTGTGGCTGCCGGTCATCGGCAGCGTCGTCGCCTGGCTCTTCGCGAAGCTGCGGCGTACGGCGCCCGGGGCCGCCGATTCGTCGGGTTTCGAGGCCCGAAGCGCATTCCATCCCCACGCCCTGGTCGAACTCACGATGCGCGCGTCGCAACTGCCTTCGCAGGACGTGCCCATTGCGGAAGGCGAGCACCGCTGCGCGCTGGTGGTGGACAACGAAGGCTTCTCGGCTCGATGGTTGGTGGCACCGGGCCGCGCGTTCCGGCGCGGAACGGCGCAGGCGCTCGAAGTCGAGTTCCTGGCACCGGCGCTCGCGCTGCCGCGCTTCCCGCGGGACGCCGTGTTCCGGATGCTGGTCGACGAGTCCTTCGTCGGCGACGGCCGTGTGCTGCGGGTGCTCGATCGCGCTTGACCCGCACCCGGGACCCCGTGCCGGATAGGCGTTGGCCTACACCGCGACGGGATCGCAAGGAAAGACATTCCGCTGCACCGCAACATAATGGCGAAGGCTTTGGTTCTAACCGGCGTGATGTCTTCTCAGGGGCAAGTCCATCCATGTTTCATTCTTCGACCGAGACCGCCTTGTCCGCCGCTGTTCCCCGCGTGTTGCCCGACACCCTTGCATCGCTGTTCGACGTGCAGTGCGAAGCGCATGCGAACAAGCTGGCCTACGGCTTTCTCAAGGATGACCTGAGCGTCGCGCAGGAGAGCAGCTATGGCCGGCTCCAGGCCGATGTCCACGGCATCGCCGCCTGGCTGTCGGCCCAGACCCACGCGGGCGACCGCGTGCTGCTCGCCTTCGGGCCCGGGCTGGACTTCGTGCGCGTGTTCTGGGCCTGCGTGCTCTCGGGCCGGGTGGCGGTGCCGGTTCCCGCGCCCGATCCGGTGCGGCTGCACCATGCGGCGCCGCGCCTGCGCAGCCTGATCGCCGATTCGCGCGCCGCGCTGGTGCTGACCAGCGCATCGCTGCTCGATGCGGCGGCCGCCACGCTGGACCCGGCCACCTTCGCGATGGCGCGCTGGATGGCGCTGCCCGATTCGGCGTCGCTGGACAGCGCCGAGACGCCAGCCTTCGCGTCGCCGGCGCTCGAGCCCGCCAGCCTCGCCTACCTGCAATACACCTCCGGCTCCACCTCGGCGCCACGCGGCGTGCGGCTGACGCATGCCAACGTGATTGCCAACATCCGCGCGGTGATCGCGTCAAATCATGGAAACAACGCCAGCCGGGCGCTCAGCTGGCTGCCGCACTTCCACGACTACGGGCTGGTGTTCGGCGTGCTGGCGCCCGTGATCGCAGGCGCGACCGGCTACCTGATGTCGCCCGTGGCTTTTCTGCGCCGGCCGCTGCGCTGGCTGGAAGCCATCGCGGCCTATCGCATCACGCACAGCGGCGCACCCGAGTCGGCCTACGCCGCCTGCCTGCAGGCACTGGGCGACAAGGCGCTCGGCATGCGCCTCGACAGCCTGGTGTCGCTGACCTGCGGTGCCGAGCCGATCCGCGCCGCCACGGTAGAGCGCGTGCTGGCGGTCTTCGGCGCCGCCGGCCTGCGCCCCGATGCGTTCGCGCCGTCCTATGGCCTCGCCGAGGCCGTGCTGGGCGTGAGTTCGACGACGCCGGGCACGCCGCCTCGCATCGTTTCGGCGGATGCGGCCGCATTGCTGGCCCATCGCTTCGAACCCGCCGCGGACACATCGCGCGACGCGCGCCGACTGGTCGGCTGCGGGCGGGCGATGCCCGACACCGAGCTCCTGGTCGTCGAAGCCGGGCGCCCGTGTGCCGACGGCGAGGTCGGCGAGATATGGGTGGGTTCGCCGAGCATCGGCGAAGGCTACTGGATGCAGCCCGAGGCCAGCGAAGCCGTCTTCGGCGGCCACCTGGCCAATGGCGCCGGGCCTTTCCTGCGCACCGGCGACCTGGGCTTTCTCGACCGCGGCGAGCTGTTCGTTACCGGGCGACTGAAAGACCTGGTCATCGTCCACGGCGAGAACCACTATCCGCAAGACCTGGAATGGAGCGCCGAGCGCGCCCATCCCGACCTGCGCGTGGGCCACGGCGCCGCCTTCCCGGTCGATACGCCGGGCGGAGAAGCGGTGGTGCTGGCACTGGAACTCCAGCGGCGCCCGGTCCCCACCGACACCGAGGCGGTCTTCAGCGCGGTGCGCCGCGCCATCGCGGTGGAGCACGGGCTGCCGGTGCACGCAGTGGCACTGGTGCGCGCCGGCGCCTTGCCGCGCACCTCGAGCGGCAAGATCCAGCGGCACCGCTGCCGCGAGGCCTTTCTTGCGAACGAGCTGCCGCTGGCGGCGCCGCTCGATACCGGCGGCGACGAGGCGATGGCCCTGGACGAGGAGGCACTGGCCACCCCCGAGGAGCGACCCGGCGCCGTGCTGCCGCGCGACGCGCGCGAGCAGGCCGTCTGGGACATCTGGCGCGAAGTGCTGGGCACGCGCGCCTTCGGCGTGCACGAGAGCTTCTTCGAGCTCGGCGGCAACTCGCTGCGGATGACGCAGGTGCTCTCGCGCATCCGGCAGCGCTTCGACGTCGAGCTGCCGCTCGCCGAGCTGTTCGAGCATGCGAGCGTCGCCGCGATGGCGGCGCAGGTGGCGCGGCAGGCCGCATCGGGCGGCGGGGCAGCCGCCGCGCATGACGGCGGCATCGAGCGTGTGCCGCGCAGCGGGCCGCTGCCGGCCTCGCTCTCGCAGCGCCGCATGTGGGTGATCCAGCACTTCGACCCGGCATCGACCGCCTACAACGTGCCAATCGCGATCCGGCTGCGCGGCGCGCTCGACCCGGCGCTGTGCCAGCAGGCGCTCGACCTCATGGTCGAGCGGCACGAAGGCCTGCGCACGGCCTTCGTGATGGGCGAGGACGAGCCCATGCAATCCATCGCGCCGAAGCTCGCGGTGCCGATCGAGTTCATCGACCTGAGCGATCTGCCCGGCCGCGAGGGCAACGAGCAGGCGCGCGCGCTGCTGGCGGATCGCATTGCGCAACCCTTCGATCTCTCGCAGGCGCCGCTGCACCGGCCGACCCTGATCCGGCTCGGCGAGCGCGAGCATGTGCTGTTCTGGCTGCTGCACCACGCGATCACCGACAACTGGGCCGGCGCGCTGCTGATGCGCGAAGCGCTGGCGGCGTACGGCGCCCTGGCGGCCGGTCGCAGGCCGGAATCGGCGCCGCCCGCGATTGCCTATGCCGACTACGCCGCCTGGCAGCGCCGGCCCGAATCGGTCGAGGCGCGGCGCCCGCACCTGGCGTACTGGCTCGAACGCCTGCGCGACTTGCCGGAGCTCGACCTGCCCACCGATTTCCCGCGTCCGGCCAAGGCCAGCGCCAAGGGCGCGCGCGTCTCGGCCGAGCTGCCGCTGCGGCTGCGCGAGGCGATGCGCGAATTCGGTGGCCGCGAGGCCGTCACGCCTTTCGTGATCTACCTGTCGGCCTTCGTGCTGATGCTGTCGCGGCAGGCCAAGAGCGACGACGTCGCGATCGGCATGCCGATCGCGAACCGGCATCGCTTCGCCGCGGAGCAGCTGGTCGGCACGCTGGTCAACACGCTGGTGATGCGCACCGACCTCGCGGGCGACCCGAGCTTCACGCAACTCGTGCACCGCGTGCGCAGGAACGCGCTCGAGGCCTATACGCACCAGGAGGCGCCCTTCGACGAGCTGATCGATGCGCTGGGACACGACCGCGCGCTGCGTCCCGAAGGCCCGGTGCGCGTGCTCTTCAACGTGCTGAATGCGCCGGTGGGCAAGCCGGAGCTGTTCGGCCTGGAGGTCGACGAGTTCGATTTCGAGCGCACGGCCGCGCAGTTCGATCTGTCGATGCACATCGACACCGAGTTCGCGCATCGCATCCACCTCGAATACGCGACCGACCTCTACAGCGCGGCCAGCGCCGCGCGCATGCTCGAGAACTACCTGTCGCTGGTCGAGCGGCTGCTCGCGCAGCCCGAGCGCCACCTGTCCGAGCACGAGATGCTCTCGCCGGCGCAGATGAGCCTGCTGCGCCACGGCTGGAACGGTGCCAGGGCGCCGCTGCCCGCGCAGCAGCTGGTGCACCGCTACCTGGACCTGGGCGCGCCCGAAATTCGCACGCGCGTGGCCGTCATCGACGCCGATGGCGACACGCTCGGCTACGGCGAGATCGAAGCGCAGTCGAACATGCTGGCGCGCGTGCTGCGCGCGCGCGGCATCGCGCGCGGCCAGCGCGTCGGCCTGTGTATCGAGCGCAGCCCCGCGATGCTGATCGCGCAGCTGGCGGTGATGAAGGCCGGCGCGGCCTACGTGCCGCTGGACCCCGACTATCCGGTGGAACGGCTGCGCTTCATGGCGGCCGACGCGGACCTGTCTGCCATCCTCACGCAGCGCAGCGCGAGCGCCATCCTCGACGGGCTGAACGTGCCGATGCTGCGGGTCGACGACGAGCGGCTGACGGCCGGCAGCTCAGGCGACGCGCTCGAGCCGCAGCCCGAGCTCGATGCCACGCCGGCCGACGAGGCCTACCTGATCTACACCTCGGGCTCCACCGGCCAGCCCAAGGGCGTGCGCGTGCCGCACCGCGGCGTGGTCAATTTCCTGGCCGGCATGGTGAAGATGCCGGGGCTCGCGGCCGATGACTGTGTGCTGGCGATCACCAGCCCGTCCTTCGACCCCTCGGTGCTCGACCTGCTGCTGCCGCTGGTCGTGCGCGCGAAGGTGGTCATCGCCTCGCAGCAGCAGGTGCACGAGCCGGCTGCGCTGCGCGCATTGCTCGAACGGCATGGCGTCACGCTGCTGCAGGCCACGCCCTCGGGATGGCGCGGGCTGATCGAAACCGGCTGGGCCGGATCGCCCGGCTTCCGCGCGCTGATCGGCGGCGAATCGCTGCCGCCGATCCTGGCGGAGCGGCTGATGGAGCGCAGCGCCGAGCTCTGGAACATCTACGGACCGACCGAAACCACCGTCTGGACCACGGCCTGGAAGGTGGAGTCGCCGCGCGATGGCATCGCCATCGGGCGGCCGATCGACAACACCACGGTCTGGGTGCTCGACGAGCATGGCCATGCCTGCCCGATCGGCGTGCCGGGCGAGCTGTACGTCGGCGGCGCCGGCGTCACCCTCGGCTACTACCACCGCGACGCACTGACGGCCGAGCGCTTCGTGCCCGACCCCTTCAGCGAAGACGCGGAGGCACAGCTCTACCGCACCGGCGACCTCGGCCGCTGGCGCCATGACGGCGTGCTCGAGCACCTGGGCCGCGCCGATCACCAGGTCAAGCTGCGCGGCTACCGCATCGAGATGGGCGAGATCGAGTCCGCGCTGCTGGACTATCCGGATCTTGCGCATTGCGTCACCGTGACGCACGCGCAGAGCGAAGAAGACGTGCGGCTGGTGGCCTACAGCGTGGCGCGCATCGGCACGGCGCCGACGCCCTTCTTGCTCAGAGAGCACCTGCGCACGCGCCTGCCGCACTACATGATCCCGCAGCATTTCGTCGCGCTCGCCGCGATGCCGATGCTGCCGAACGGCAAGGTCGACCGCGCTTCGCTGCCGGCGCCGGTCATCGACATCGTGCTGGCCGACGGGCGCAGCTACGTGCCGCCGGTCACCCACAGCGAGCAAGTCATCGCCGGCATCTGGTCGGAGTTGCTGGGGGTCGAGAAGATCGGCCGCACCGACAACTTTTTCGATCTCGGCGGGCACTCGCTCATGGCCATGCGCTCGGTGGCGGCCATCGAGGCGCTGCTGGGGTGGAAGGTCGCGCCGCGCCGGCTCATCTACGAGAGCCTGCAGCAGGTCGCCCGCGAGGAGAACCTGGGGGCGCACTGATCGCGCCTCGCGCTGCCCGACGGAAGGGCTTGCTGAGAAAGCGCGAGCCGCGCTCGCCGAAGCGCCATGGCACGTCGGGCGCCTTGGAGATGCCGATGCGCGGCCCGGTCTCGACCATCACGGCCGGATGATCGTGCGCCGCGGCCAGCAGCACGAAGGGCGGGCGGTCCAGCGCACGGCCGTTGAAGGCGCCGTCGATGCCCAGCGCCTGCGCGACGCGGCCGGGGCCGGCGCAGAGCAGGCGGATGTCCTCGAGCCCGCGGCGCTCGCGCATGAGTTCGAGCCCCATCGCCGGCGCCAGCGCGCGGATCAGCACCCCGGCGCCATGCCCTTCCTCGCGGCAGACGAAGTTGAGGCACCAGTGGATGCCGTAGGAGCGATAGACGTAGGCGCGCCCCGGCGGCCCGAACATCGCGGCGTTGCGCTGGGTCGGGCCGCCGAAGCTGTGCGAGGCCGGGTCGTCGCGATCGTAGGCCTCGGTCTCGACGATGCGGCCGCCGACGCCGTCGACCAGCAGCGTGACGCCGATCAACAGGCGCGCGACCTCATGCGAGGGCGCGGCGAAGTCGATGGCGGCAGCCGCGGCAAGCGGGCGATGGGGCTTCACGCGGCGCATCCCGGTCATGGTCGCTAGAGACCTTTTTCGACCATGTCCAGCAGCTGCTGACCCAGCGCGTCCGTCTGCTCGCGCGGCATGCCGCGCAGCGGCCCGTCGATGATGAGCAGCGCGAGGCCGTGCACCGCGGACCAGGCCAGGAATTCCGCGCCGGGCCTGCGCTCGGGCGGCAGCACCCCGGCCGCGACCAGCTGATCGAGCGCGGCGCCCAGCAGCTCGAAGGGATTCAGCCCGCTCTGGCCGCTCTTGGCCTCGGGCGGCGCGTCTTCCACATCCACCGGCGCACCGAAGGCGGTGCGGAACAGCCCGGTCTCGGTCTGCGCGAAGCGCAGGTAGCCGGCGCCGATGGCGCGCACCGCAGCGCGGGCGGCTTCGGCAGGGTCACCATCGGTGCGCTGCGCCGCGAGCTCGGCCTCCATCGCGGTCGCGACCGCCGCCAGCGCGGCGGCGCGCACCGCCTGCAAGAGCGCCTGGCGGCTCGCGAAGTGCCGGTAGGCCGCATTGGGAACCACGCCGGCGCGCCGCGTGGCCTCGCGCAGCACCACCGCTTCGGGCCCGCCGCTGCGCGCCAACTCGACCCCCGCCTCCAGCAGCGCACGCCGCAGATCGCCATGGCGATAGGTGCTGCGTGCAGGCGGGACGGGGCTGGGAACACTCATTTTCAATTCCATGTGGACAGCGTCCATTATGTCTGCTATCTTTCTTGTGGACGTTGTACACAACGTGTGACTTTTTTCCCCCGACCCCACCGCACTTTCCAAAGGAGACACGCATGGCGACCCAGATCTACGTGAACCTGCCGGTCAAGAACCTCGACAAATCGGTCGCGTTCTTCACAGCGCTCGGTTTCAAGTTCAACCCGCAGTTCACCGACGAGAACGCCACCTGCATGATCGTCAGCGAGGACATCTTCGTGATGCTCTTGGTCGAGAGCTACTTCAAGACCTTCACGCCCAAGGCCATCGCCGACGCCAAGAAGAGCACCGAGGTGCTGCTGTGCCTCTCGTGCGACAGCCGCGCCGAGGTCGATGCGCAGGTCGCCAAGGCGGTGGCCGCCGGCGGCAGCACGCCCAACAAGGCGCAGGACCACGGCTTCATGTACCAGCACGGCTTCGAGGACCTGGACGGTCATCTCTGGGAGCTGGCGTACATGGACATGAGCGCTTTTCCCAAGAGCTGAAGCCGGAATCGGCGATATCCCCCCACCCACCCCCAAGGAGATCCGAAATGAAAGTCCAGTCCTATCTCTTCTTCGACGGCCGCTGCGAAGAGGCGCTCGAGTTCTACAGCAGCAAGCTAGGCGCCAAGGTGAAAGATCTGATGCGCTTCAAGGACAACCCCGACCCGGCCGGCGCCGAAGGATGCGGCAACGGCTCCGGCGCGCCCATCTCGCCGGACAAGGTGATGCACGCGTCCTTCCAGATCGGCGAGACCGAGCTGCTGGCCTCCGACGGCATGGCCGCGGGACAACCCAAGTTCGAGGGCATTTCGCTCGCGCTCACCGCAAAGGACGAAGCCGAAGCCCGGCGCCTCTTCGCGGCCCTGAGCGAAGGCGGCCAGGTGCAGATGCCGATGGCCAAGACCTTCTTCTCGCCGGCCTTCGGCATGGTGGCCGACCGCTTCGGCGTGTCGTGGATGGTGCTGGCGGACTAGGGCAATCCGGCGCTAGTGGCTGGTGTGCCTGCGGGCGCTCCAGCGCGAGCGCGCCAGAGCGACCACTTCGACCACGCCCCAGACGAGGGCGCCGCCGAGTGCGCGGATGGAATGAGTCGTGGTGGGCCAGAGCATGTGAGGCATGGTCCCACCCTAAGAGCGTCATATGACACGTTGATGGCATGCAATGCCGCTATCCTGGGTTCACCCGACTTCCATTTGACGAGTGAATCCGACGGATCTGCCTGAACTGCTGGCGCTGCAGAGGCTCGCCCAGCTGGCGGGCCCGCTGATGGAGCAGCGCGTGCTGTGTGAGGTCGTGGCCGGCGAGCAGCGCTTTCCGGTCCACGCCTTCGTGCTCGGCAGCGCGCGAGCGGATGCGCCGGCGGTCGGCTTCTTCGGCGGCGTGCACGGCCTGGAGCGCATCGGCGCCGAGGTGACGATCGCCTACCTGCGCAGCATCGTGATGCGGCTCGCGTGGGACGAGACGCTGCACCGGCAACTGGAAGCCATGCGCCTGGTGTTCATGCCGCTGGTCAATCCGGGCGGGCTGTGGCTCGGCACGCGCGCCAACCCCAACGGCGTCGACCTGATGCGCAATGCGCCGGTCGAGTCGAAGGAGCGGGTGCCCTACCTGGTCGGCGGCCAGCGCATCAGCGCCGGCCTGCCGTGGTACCGCGGCGCGCAGGGCCAGCCGATGGAATGCGAGAGCGCCGCGCTGTGCGCGCTGGTCGAGACCGAGCTGCTGGGCCGGCCCTTGAGCGTCGCGGTGGATTGCCACTCCGGCTTCGGCCTGACCGACCGCATCTGGTTTCCCTACGCGCACACCTCCCGCCCGATCGCGCATCTTCCCGAGATGCATGCGCTGTGCGAAATCCTCGATCAGACGCTGCTGCATCACCGCTACGTGCTGGAACCGCAGAGCCGCCAGTACCTGGCCCACGGCGACCTGTGGGACCACCTGTACCTCGGCGCCACCAACCGGCCGGACACGGTGTTCCTGCCGGTGACGCTGGAAATGGGCTCGTGGCTGTGGATCAAGAAGAACCCGCGCCAGATCTTCTCGCGCCACGGCATCTTCAATCCGATGATCGAGCACCGGCAGCAGCGCGTGCTGCGCCGGCACATCGGCTGGCTTGACTTCATCACCCGGGCCGTGTGCAGCTACGAACGATGGCTGCCTGGCGGCGAACAGAGAGCGCATCACCGGCAGCAGGCGATGGCCAGGTGGTACGGACGACAGCCCTTATGAGCACCTGGGTCCTGCTGCGCGGGTTGACGCGTGAGAGCGGCCATTGGGGGCACTTCCCCGAGCTTCTGCGGGAGCGGCTGCCGGGGGCTCGGATCGTGGCGCTCGACCTCCCCGGCAACGGGCGCCTGAACCAGGCACGCAGCCCGGCGCGGATCGAGGCGACGATGGAAGACTGCCGTCGGCAGCTGCTAGCCCTTGGGGTCGGGCCGCCCTGGCATCTGCTCGCGATGTCGCTCGGTGCGATGGTCGCGGTGGACTGGGCCGCGAAGCATCCCCAGGAGCTCGCCGGCTGCGTGCTGATCAACACCAGCCTGCGCCCTTTCAGCCCTTGGTATCGGCGCCTGCGTCCGGCGAATTACGGTGCCTTGCTCGGTCTTCTGTTCGCGCGCCAGGCCGCGCGCGGACGCGAGCAAACGATCCTGCGCCTGACCAGCCGCCACCTGCAGCCGGACGCGGCCGTGATCGAGGACTGGACGGCGCTGCGCGAAGCCCGGCCGGTGTCGCCATCCAACGCCTTGCGGCAGCTGCTGGCCGCGGCGCGCTACCGTGCGCCGCTGCAGGCGCCGGCCGTGCCCTTGCTGATGCTCGGCAGCGCGCGCGACGCCCTGGTGGACGTGCGCTGCTCGCGGCGCCTGGCGCGGCAGTGGGGCGTGGAGCTGGTCGAACATCCCACGGCCGGCCATGACCTGCCGCTGGACGACGGGCCCTGGCTGGCCGAGCAGGTCGGCCGCTGGGCGGCGCGGGCCGGCGCGTAGGGCGTCATGCGGCGCAGAGTGCCCCACCAGGGCAGGCCCGACAACCTCTCGAGCCGTGTGCTGGATCGGATCGTGGGAGAGCGCCAGCCCCGCGACCAGCGCGGCGACACGAAGTCCGCCTTCATTTCCGCGGGCCGCGACACGACGCCTTTCGACCACAAGATCGTGACCGACGCCCTTCGGCGCCGCGGCGTCATGAACTTCGTGACGCAAGGCATGCAACTCCACCACGCCCACGACATGCCCGAGCGCGGGTGGCGCCCGGCCGGGCCGGTGGGCGCCAGGGCTTGACGAGGGCCGCTCCCGACGCGACAGGCGCGAACGGCTTCTTGGCTCTAAATTCGATGCTCCATTCCAAGAGGAGCACCTGCCCATGATTCACGTCGTCGCCGTCATCACGGCCAAGCCCGGCCAACGCGATCGGATCCTCGAAGCCTTCCGCGCCAACCGACCCGCGGTGCTGGCCGAACAGGGCTGCATCGAATACAACGCCACCGTGGACGCAGCCGGCATGCCGCCCTCACGCGGCTCCTTCGGCCCGGACACCTTCGTCGTCATCGAGAAGTGGGAAACGCTGGCTGCGCTGCAGGCCCATGCCGCCGCGCCGCACATGGCGGCCTACGGCGCCCAGGTGAAGGAGTGGACCGAGAACCGGGTCATCCACGTGTTGGAGCCGGTGTGACACCTTGAATTACCGAGCGGTCATTATTTCTTGACTTTCTGGCTCAAGACACAAAATTACCGAGAGATCCATGACCGAATCAGCCTCGAACTTACCTGTCGGTAATTTGAACGGCACCGTCGTGCATTCCACCACCGAACTGGGCGAGCTGATCCGCCAACGTCGCCGCGCTCTGCAACTGAATCAGCTCGATATCGCCGGGTTGGGCAACACGGGGAACCGCTTCATCGTGGATCTGGAGGCAGGCAAGCCGACTGTGCAATTGCAGAAGGCACTCGACGTGCTGCAACTGCTCGGCCTCGAGGTGGTGGTGCGGCCGCGCGGCACGACGGGTCGGTGATTCGTGGCGTCGACGACGCGGCAAACGATCAAGCGACTGTTGCAAGCGGCTTGATAACAAAAACGCGCCCGAAGGCGCGCCATTGCTTGAGGTTGAAGCGATTTACTTCGCCACCACCCGCACCATTTCCAGGCACTTGTTCGAGTAGCCCCACTCGTTGTCGTACCAGCTCACGAGCTTGATGAAGGTGCCGTCCAGCGCGATGCCGGCCTCGGCGTCGAAGATCGAGGTGCGCGGGTCGCCGCGGAAGTCGGTGGCGACCACCTTGTCCTCGGTGTAGCCGAGCACGCCCTTGAGCGCGCCTTCGCTTTGCGCTTTCATTTCGGCGCAGATCTCCTTGTAGGTGGCTTCCTTGACCAGTTCCACCGTGAGGTCGACCACCGACACGTCGGAGGTCGGCACGCGAAAGCTCATGCCGGTGAGCTTCTTGTTGAGCTCGGGGATCACCACGCCCACCGCCTTGGCAGCGCCGGTGCTGGAGGGAATGATGTTTTCCAGGATGCCGCGGCCGCCGCGCCAGTCCTTGTTGCTCGGGCCGTCGACGGTCTTCTGCGTCGCGGTGGCGGCGTGCACGGTGGTCATCAGGCCGCGCTTGATGCCCCACTTGTCGTTCAGCACCTTGGCCAGCGGCGCCAGGCAGTTGGTGGTGCAGCTGGCGTTGCTGATGATGGCCTCGCCGGCGTACTTCTTGTCGTTCACGCCGTAGACGAACATCGGCGTGTCGTCCTTGCTGGGCGCGGACAGGATCACCTTCTTGGCACCCGCGTCGATGTGCTTCTGCGCGGTTTCCTTGGTCAGGAAGAGGCCGGTGGATTCGAGCACGATGTCGGCGCCGACGTCGCTCCACTTGAGTTGCGCGGGATCGCGTTCCTGCGTCAGGCGGATCTTTTTGCCGTTGACGATGAGGGTGTTGCCCTCGACGTTGATCTCGCCCTGGAAGCGGCCGTGCACCGAGTCGTACTGGAGCATGTAAGCCAGGTAGTCGGGCTCGAGCAGGTCGTTGATGGCAACGATCTCGATGTCGTTCTTGAAGTTCTGCACCGCCGCGCGGAGAACGTTGCGACCGATGCGACCGAAGCCATTGATGCCGAGTTTGATAGCCATGTGCCTTGCTCCTGGAGGGTTGAAACTGGGTGATGCAGTCGATGTCAGCGCTTGAGCGCCGCTTCGACCGTGGCAGCGACGTTCTCTGCCGTGAATCCGAAATGCTTGAACAGCACGCCGGCGGGTGCCGATTCGCCGTAGGTGTCGATCCCGACGACGGCTGCGACGCCGTACTTCCACCAGCCGTCGGTGGCGCCCATTTCGACCGCGATGCGCGGCGTTCCCTTGGGCAGCACGCTCTTTTTATACGCCACATCCTGGCGGTCGAAGGTGGTGGTGGACGGCATGGAGACCACGCGCACGCCGATGTTCTTTGCCGCCAGCAGCTCCTGGGCCTTGAGCGCGAGCTGCACTTCGGAGCCGGTGGCGATGATGACGGCCTTGAGCTTCTTGTTCTTGAGGCCGACGGCCTCGGGCTCGGCCAGCACGTAGGCGCCCTTGCTGATGTCGCTCAGGTCCTTCTTGGGCGAGTAGGGCAGGTTCTGGCGCGACAGCAGCAGCGCGGTGGGGCGGTCGGCGTTCTGCAGCGCGACGGCCCAGGCCACCGCGGTCTCGGCGGTGTCGCCGGGGCGCCAGACGTCGAGGTTCGGGATCAGGCGCAGCGAGGCGGCATGCTCGATCGACTGGTGCGTCGGGCCGTCTTCGCCCAGGCCGATGGAGTCGTGCGTGAAGACGTGGATCACGCGCTGCTTCATCAGCGCCGCCATGCGGATCGCGTTGCGGCTGTAGTCGCTGAAGGTGAGGAAGGTGCCGCCGTAGGGAATGAAGCCGCCGTGCAGCGCCACGCCGTTCATGATGGCCGCCATGCCAAACTCGCGCACGCCGTAGTTGATGTGGCGGCCCGGCAGGCCGTCGGGGACCTGTTCGTTGCCTTCGGTGCGGACCACGGCGCCGTCCTTGTCGAAGCGCAGGGCGGGCGTGCTCTTGGTGTTGGTGAGGTTCGAGCCGGTCAGGTCGGCGCTGCCACCCAGCAGTTCGGGCAGGGCGGCGGTGAAGGCTTCGAGCGCGAGCTGCGAGGCCTTGCGCGAAGCCACGGTCTCGCCCTTGGTGTGGGCGGCGACCACGGTGTCGAAGGCGGTCTGATGGAAGTTCTTCGGCAGCTCGCCCTTCATGCGGCGCGTGAACTCGGCTGCCAGGTCGGGGTACTGCTTCGCGTAGGCGGCGAACTTGTCGTTCCACGCGGCTTCGCGCTGGGCGCCGGCGGCCTTGGCATCCCACTCTTCGTACACGGCGTGCGGCAGTTCGAAGGGCTCGTGCGCCCATTGCAGCGCCGTGCGCGTGAGGCCGATCTCGTCGGCGCCCAGGGGTTCGCCGTGCGCCTTGGCGGTGTTGGCGCGGTTCGGGCTGCCCTTGCCGATCTGCGTCTTGCAGATGATCAGCGTCGGGCGGTCGGTGTGCTTCTTCGCCTTCTCGATGGCCTTGGACACATCCTTCACATCATGGCCGTCGATCGGGCCGATCACGTTCCAGCCGTAGGCCTTGAAGCGTTCTTCGGTGTTGTCGATGAACCAGGGCAAGACCCGCCCGTCGATCGAGATGCCGTTGTCGTCGTACAGCGCGATCAGCTTGCCCAGCTTCCAGGCGCCGGCCAGCGCCGCGGCCTCGTGGCTGATGCCTTCCATCAGGCAACCGTCACCCAGGAAGGCGTAGGTGTAGTGATCGACGATCGCGTGATCCTTGCGGTTGAACTCGGAGGCCAGCAGCTTCTCGGCCAGCGCGAAGCCGACCGCGTTGGTGATGCCCTGGCCCAGCGGACCGGTGGTGGTTTCGACGCCGGGCGTCACGCCCGTTTCGGGATGGCCGGCGGTCTTGCTGTGCAGTTGGCGAAAGCGCTTGAGCTCCTCGACCGGCAACGCATAGCCCGTGAGGTGCAGCACGGCGTAGATGAGCATCGAGGCATGGCCGTTGGACAGCACGAAGCGGTCGCGGTCGAACCAGTGCGGATTGACGGGGTTGTGCTGGAGGTGCTCGCCCCACAGCGCAACCGCCATGTCGGCCATGCCCATCGGCGCGCCCGGATGCCCCGAGTTTGCAAGTTGTACGGCATCCATTGCCAGCGCGCGAATCGCGTTGGCCATCAAGGCTTGGTTGGCCATCTGATCGGCTTTCTGGGGGGCAGGTTAGGGGGAATCCGGTATTTTAACGGGCGAGCTTCGGGGGGGCCGTCCGGGGCAGAGGTCGGGCTGCTAGAGTGCCGCCCATGCATGGCTTGCATCTCACCGCCGACCTCCACGACTGCCGCTGCGGGACGCATTGGCTGGTGGACGCCCAGGCCATCGGCGCGGCTTGCGTCAAGGCCGTGGAGGCTGCCGGGCTGCAGGCGGTCGGCACGCTGTTGCACACCTTTGCGGCCACGCCGCTGGGTCCGGGCGGCGTGACAGCGACCGTGCTCCTGGCGGAGTCGCACCTGTGCGTCCACACCTGGCCCGAACAGCGCGGCGTGACGCTCGATGTCTACGTGTGCAACTTTGGCGCCGACCACTCGGCCAAGGCGAGGGCGGTGATGGAGGCCCTGGAGGCGCTGTTCGTGCCGGGCCACGCGGAAAGGCACGCATTGAAGCGCGGCGCGATCGAGAAGGCCGAGGCAGCGTGAGCATCAAGGCAATGATCCTCGCCGCCGGGCGCGGCGTGCGCATGCGGCCGCTGACCGATGTCACGCCCAAGCCATTGCTCGAGGTTCAAGGCAAGCCGCTGATGCAGTGGCCGATCGAGGCGCTGGCGGCGGGCGGCTTCACCGAGCTCGTGGTCAATACCGACTGGCTGGGCGAGCAGATCCCGCTTCGCTTCGGGCACCGCCATGCGGCTTCCGCCATTTCTTACTCGCACGAGGGCCGCGATTTTGGTGGTGCACTCGAGACGGCGGGCGGCATCGTGCGTGCGCTGCCGCTTCTGGGCGACATCTTCTGGGTGCTGGCGGGCGACGTGTTCGCGCCGCAGTTCGCGTTCACGCGGGAAGCGGTCGACCGCTTCGCGGCCAGCGGACGGCTTGCCCACCTGTGGCTGGTGCCGAATCCGCCGCACAACCTGCGCGGGGACTTCGGGATTTCGCCGGCCGGGCTGGCCTTGAACGACGCGCCGCTGAAGCACACCTTCTCGACCATCGGCCTGTACCGCGCGGCGCTGTTCGCGCCGCCGTACTGCACCATTGCCGCCGGCAATCCCGACGGCGCGAAGGCGCCGCTCGCGCCCATCCTGCGCGCCGCCATGAAGGATGAGCAAGTCGGCGCCGAGCTCTACGCCGGCAACTGGACCGACGTCGGCACGCCCGAGCGCCTGGCTGCGCTGAATCAAAAAAAACGGCCCGCACGAGGCGGGCCGTAGACAGGCTAGATCACGGTCTGGGCGATCAGGGCACGTTGGCCGACCTGAGCGTGAAGGGCCGGCCCTCCATCGTGAAGCTGCCTCCGAACTCCATGTTCATGCCACCGGTGCCCTGCACCGGGCAGCCGCCCGATGACGCCGAGCAGGCCCCGCCGCCCGCGAAGACCACGGAACCGTAGCGGTAGTTCGACACCGCCTTGCCGGTGTAGTCCGCAATGCTCAGCACCATGTTGTCGCTGGCGAAGTTGTCGGCATCCTCGACCGCGATCGGGTCGACGATGCGCGAGTCCTGCAGGGTGCGAACCACGCTGCCGCTGTTGCCGTCGCCTGCGAACCTCACCCACTGGATCTTGCGATCGCCGCGGGAGGCCACGAGCACCTGCTGGTTCAGCGGTTCGATGGTCTTGTTCTCCGGATCGATCTTCGAGATCGCCAGCGAGGTCGGGTTCTTCCCGATCGCGACACGGCCCTTCTCGACGACGTCCGTGACCGTGGTGCCGGTGGGCACGTTGCCCAGCCCGAAGATGCGCAGCGAGCCTTCTTCGGTGGCGATCCAGGCACGGTGGACGTTGCCGAAGATGGTCGTCTTCACCGCGGTCGGCTTGCTGTCCAGCGCCACCGTGGTGATCACCGTCGGCGTCTGCTGCGGCTTGTTGGCGAAGGTGTACGGCCACTGGTTGTCGGCCTGACCCAGGTTGGTGAACTCCGTCGGACCGGTACCGAAGTAGACGCTGTTGACGTAGCTGAACAACGGCTTCAGGTCGATGAAGGCGGCCTTCTTCTCCGACTTGGAGATGACCACCGCCACACCCGACTTGGCGTACCGATTGGCGTTCGTGCCGGAACCCGAGAACGTCGCACGCTTGGCCGGATCGGTCAGCGGCGAGTAGGTCTGGCCCATGAACTCGCCGTACTTTTCCGGCAGTGCCGTCTGGAACTGGTCGAAGCCCGTGGTGACGGCGATCTCGGTCGGTGCGTTCATGCCCGGCAGGTCGATGTAGCCCAGCACCTTCATGAAGGCGATGTTGCCCATGTTCGGCAGGCCGGGGTACACGCCCATCCACTCATGCCACCAGTCATACCAGCGGTCGTAAGTCGTGCTCCGGATGCCGGTGGGCGTTCCGCCATTGGGGTTGTACGGGTCGCAGTTGTTGCACAGCCCCGCCAGCGAGATCACCGCCACTTGGCCTTTGAGCGCCGTCGTGTCCCACACCGTCACCAGCGCGTATTCGCTGGTGTTGGTGACGGCCATGCCGGTCGGCACCTTGTTGGCAGGCAGCTTCACCGAGCCGCGGTTGTTCGCCGTGTTGCTGCCGGCGGTGCCGATCAGGCCGTTGTTGAAGGCCACCAGCGAGGTCGCGCAGAAGCCCGTGCGCCCGCCGCAACGCGCCACCGCCACCGGCTCGCCGGTCGTGAGGCCGGCGTCCTTGTAGGTGCTGACGTTGTAGTTCGTGCGTCCGGCGCTGCCGTCCCACGCGGCCGCTTCCTGCCAGGGCAGTTGCGGCGCTTGCGCGAAGGTGTTGTGGTCGATCGCGGAGACCTGAAGGTCGCCCACGCCCATGCGCACCGTCGTGTTGTCGGCGACGAAGCCCACGTGCGCCTGGTTGGTCGAGTAAAGCCCTGCGTCGGAGAGGACCGGACCGCCCACCTGCCAGGTGCCGGCGTGGTAGCTCATCGTCTGGTCCGCGCGCTTGAACAGCGTCGGGATGCCGGTGTTGTTCACCGCCGGGGCGTTGCCATAGCGGTAGGCGATGCCTTCTGCCTTGGCGAGAACCGGTGCCATGGCGCGGTACGCGCTGGCTTGCACGTTGCCGGCGCTGTCGACGACGTCGCCGGAGACGGGTGCCGGAGCCGGAGCCGGAGCCGGAGCCGGAGCCGGCGCAGGGGCCGGGGCGGGCGCCGGAGCAGGCGCGGGTGCCGGCGCCGGGGCGGGCGCCGGAGCCGGAGCCGGCGCGGGAGCCGGTGCGGTTGCCGCACCGAGCGAATAACAAGCCTTCACGACGAAGGGCACAGGATCGCGGCCGAAGAATTCATTCGTGCAGTTGCCGGTGCCGGTGACCGTCTTTTGAACCCACGAGGATCCGGATCCGTACTGCACCAAGGTTGCAGAGGCGACACTGAATGATGAACCCTCACCGGCGAGCCGCGTTCCTGCTGCAGGGGCGGGGGCGGGGGCGGGTGCGGGTGCGGGTGCCGGCGCTGGTGCCGTCGCGGTCTGCACGTAGCACGCTTTCGCCACGTATGGCAGCGGGTCGCCAAAGGTCGCATTGCTGCAGGCAACCGTGCCCGACAGCGACTTGTTCGTGTAGGTGTCGTTCGCGCCGTACTGCACGACCTGCGCCGAGCTCAGCACGAAGCTTTGATTTTCGTCCGCGACCTTGGTCCAGCTCGAATCGAGCTTGCTGATCGGCGCTGCTTCCTTGGTCGCGGTAGTTTCTGCCGGCGCGGCAGCAGCCGGAGCAGTCGATGTTTCAGCGCCCAGGGCAGCAAAGCCTCCCCCGCCACTGCTGCCACTTCCCCCACCTCCACAACCAGCGAGCGCTCCTGCCGCAACAAACAGCAGAAGCGCGCTTTTATCTGTGACTTTCACGCAAATCCCTCCAAATTGGTTAAGTTGGGGTTTTTACGGGGGTTGGCCGGTGCGAGCAACCTCTCTTGCACTTCCTTTCCTGTGTGTTTCCGGCTCCCTAGGGCGGTGTTACCAAGGTTGTGCTTGGTGACGACTTCAACGCAAATCCAGGCACTCCGGTGTTGTCTTACTTCTTACTGTCATATGGGCGGTCAAAAGGACCTGGACGCTGCGGCCGCCAGACTGGAGCGCAAAAAAAGCGGCCCGCATGGAGCGGGCCGCAGTTCAATTGAGCGCAGTTCTCAGCCGATCAAGGCACGTTGGCAGTCTTGAGCTGGAAGGGTTTGCCTTCCATCGTATAGCTGCCGCCGAACTCGATCTTGACGTCTCCAGTCGCTTGGACTGGGCATCCGCCCGGCGGCTGGCAGGTCCAGGAGCCACCACGATCAGAGAAGAACACCGGGCCATAGCGGTAGTTGGATACCTTTTTGCCGGTGTAGTCCGCAATCGTCAGCACATGGCCCACGTTCGAGAAGTTGTCGGCGTCTTCAACCGAGATAGGGTCGACGATACGGCTGTCCGCCAATTCGCGAACCACGCTGCCGCTGTTGCCATCGGCCGCGAACCTTACCCACTGGACCTTGCGATCGCCGCGTGAAGCCACGAGCACCTGACGGTTCAGCGGTTCGAAGCTGGTGTCGTCCGGATCGATCTTGGATATGGCGAGCGAAGTCGGATTCTTGCCGATGGCCACGCGGCTCTTCTCAGTGATATCCGCGGCCGTGGTGCCGGTGGGCACATTGCCCAGGCCGTAGATGCGCAGCGAGCCTGCTTCGGTGGCGATCCAGGCACGGTGCACACTGCCGAACAGCGTGGTCCTGACCGCTGTCGGCCGGTCATCCAGCGCCACCGTCGAGATCACCGTCGGCGTCTGCTGCGGCTTGTTGGCGAAGGTGTACGGCCACTGGTTGTCGGCCTGACCCAGGTTGGTGAACTCCGTCGGACCGGTACCGAAGTAGACGCTGTTGACGTAGCTGAACAGCGGCTTCAGGTCGATGAAGGCGGCCTTCTTCTCCGACTTGGAGATGACCACCGCCACACCCGCCTTGGCGTACCGGTTGGCATTGCTGCCCGAGCTGCTGAAGCTGGCGCGCTTGGCCGCGTCCGTCAGCGGCGAATAGGTCTGCCCCATGAACTCGCCGTTCTTCTCCGGCAAGGAAGTCTGGAACTGATCGAAGCCGGTAGTGACGGCGATTTCCGTCGGGGCGTTCATGCCCGGCAGGTCGATGTAGCCCAGCACCTTCATGAAGGCGGTGTTGCCCATGTTAGGCAGGCCGGGGTACACGCCCATCCACTCATGCCACCAGTCGTACCAGGCGCTGTACTTCGTATCGCGAATGCCCGTCGCGTTTCCGCCATTGGGGTTGTAGGGGTCGCAGTTGTTGCACAGACCCGCCAGCGAGATCACCGCCACCTGGCCCTTCAGCGCCGTCGTGTCCCACACGGTCACCAGTGCGTATTCGCTGGTGTTGGTGACGGCCATGCCGGTGGGCACCTTGTTGGCGGGCAGCTTCACCGAGACGCGATTGTTGGCGGTGTTGGTGCCGGCGGTGCCGATCAAGCCGTTCTGGAAAGCCACCAGGGAAGTCGCGCAGAAGCCGGTGCGACCACCGCAACGCGCCACCGCCACCGGTTCGCCCGTCACCTGCCCGGCAGCTTTGTAGGTACTGATGTTGTAGTTGTCGCGTCCGGCGCTGCCATCCCAGGCTGCCGCTTCCTGCCAGGGCAGCTGCGGCGCTTGCGCGAAGGTGTTGTGATCGATCGCGGAAATCTGCAGATCGCCCACGCCAACGCGCGCAGCCGTGTTGTCGGCGACGAAGCCGACGTGCGCCTGGTTGGTCGAATACAGGCCAGCCTCGCCGAGAAGCGGGCCACCAACCTGCCAAGTACCGGCGTGATAGCTCATCGTCTGGTCCGGCCGGGTTGCCAGGGTCGGGATGCCGGTGTTGTTCACGGCCGGCGCGTTGCCATAGCGATAAGCAATGCCTGCATCCTTCGCGAACTGGGCGGCAGTCGCCTTGTAGGCGTCGGCAGCCAGATTGCCGGAGCTGTCGACCACATCATTCGGAATCGGCGTGCTGCCGGTCGTCGTGCCCGTACCCGGGTCACTCACGGCGGCGAGGCCCGCAAAGCCACCACCGCCACCACCACCCCCACCTCCACAAGCTGATAACGCGCCTGCGGCAACAACCAGGAGAAGCGCGCTTTTATGGATAAATTTCAACAAAAACACCTCCAATATGACAAAGATGTGCGTTTGTACGTGGGTGCAGTCCTACCGGGCAACCCTTCTTGCAAATCTTTTCCTTATGTGTTTCCACTCTCCCCTAGTGAAGTTACAAAGGTATTGCATAGTGACGTTATGACCGCAAATCATCAAGCCGCCCGCCGATTACATCTTTCTACTTATTTGGGCGCCGATGGCATCGCCATCATTCCCACCGCGCCCGAGCGGCCACGCAATCGGGACACCGACTTCCTGTACCGCCACGACAGCTATTTCTATTACCTGACGGGCTTCCCCGAGCCGAATGCCTGGCTGGTACTCACAAGCGAAGGTCGTGCCACGCTGTTCTGCGCGCCCAAGGATCTGGAACGGGAGATCTGGGACGGCTACCGGCTGGGGCCGGAGGCAGCGCCGGCCGCGCTCGGCGTCGACGAGGCCTTTGCGATCGACGAACTCGACGCCCGTTTACCGCGGCTTCTGGAGAACAGGTCGACCGTCTGGTACCCCTTCGCGACGCACAAGGGGCTGGAATCGCGCATCGACGGCTGGCTGTCGGCAGTGCGCGCCCGGGTGCGCTACGGTGCGCTGTGCCCCGAAGAGCAGCGCGACCTGTGCGGGCCGCTCGACGAGATGCGGCTCGTCAAGGACGCGCGCGAACAGGACACCATGCGCGGCGCCGCGCAGATCAGCGCCCGGGCCCACATCCGCGCCATGCAGCTGTCGGCGCGCATGCTGCGCGAGGGCAAGGACGTGCGCGAGTACCACCTCGACGCCGAGCTGCTGCACGAATTCCGCCTCGGCGGCTCCCAATACCCGGCCTACAGCTCGATCGTGGCCGCGGGCGCCAATGCCTGCGTGCTGCACTACCGTGCCGACGCAGCACCGGTACGCGACGGCGAACTGGTGCTGATCGACGCCGGCTGCGAGCTCGACGGCTACGCCAGCGACATCACGCGGACCTTTCCGGCCAACGGCAAGTTCACCGGCCCGCAGCGCGCCTTGTACGACCTGGTGCTGGCGAGCCAGGACGCGGCAGTCGCGGCCACCCGGGCCGGGCAGCGCTTCAACGATCCGCACGAGGCCACCGTGAAGGTGCTGTCGCAGGGCATGCTGGACCTGGGCCTGCTGGACGCCAACAAGGTGGGCAGCGTCGACGACGTGATCGAGCAGCGCGCCTACTTCCCTTTCTATATGCACCGCACCGGCCACTGGCTGGGCATGGACGTGCACGACTGCGGCAGCTACGTCGAGCCGACCCAGGTGGGCGAGGTGAGCGAACGCAAGGACCCGCTGTCGAACGAAGTCATCAAGAACCGGCCCAGCCGCATCCTGAAGCCGGGCATGGTGCTGACCATCGAGCCGGGCATCTACGTGCGTCCGGGCGAGGGCGTGCCGGAGCAGTTCCACAACATCGGCATTCGCATCGAGGACGACGCAATCGTCACCGAGACCGGCTGCGAGCTGATCTCACGCGGCGTGCCGGTCAAGGCCGACGAGATCGAGGCGCTGATGCGGCCCTAAGCCGCCCTAAGCCGCATCGCCCAGCGGGCTCAGCACCTTGCGCGCCCAGCCGGGCAGCCACGGCCCATGCGGCTGGAGCTGGCCCGCGACCACCGAGGCCACGAGGTGCGGGCCGCCCGCGTCGGTGTCCGTCGCATCGAACAGCATCGCGAGCTGCACCTCGCGCACGGCCTGGCGCAGGTTCTCGAGCGTGCGCGGATAGCGCGCCAGGATCTTGTCCGCGGGCACGCTGTGGCCGCCTTCGTGAATGCGCTGCCGCACGCGTTCCAGCAGCCGGCGCGGCTCGTCGAGGCACACGATGTACAGCACCACCTCGAAGCCGAGCGCGCGTGCGTTGGCGATGAGCTGCAGCTTGGAAGGGTGCGAAAAGACGGTTTCGCTGACGAAGGACTGCCCGGCGCGCAGATGCGCCTCGCGTTGCGCATCGGCCCAGGCCCGGGCGGCCTCGGAGCGCCGGACCGCATGACGGACATGGCCGAGCTGCTCGCGCTCGTACAGATCGGCGTTGATGAAGGGCAGCTGCGGATAGCGCGGCTGGATCAGATAACGGTAGAGCGTCGACTTGCCGGCGCCGTTGGGGCCGGCGATCAGGTGGAGAACCGGCATCAGGCCGCGTTGCGGCCACGCGCACGAGGCGCTGCCTTGGCGCGGTTCTCGGCCACCGCCACCTTGGCGCGCTCAGCCAACGCGCCGGACTGCGCCAAAGCCAGCACGTGGCCGTGCAAGGCGTCGAGTTCGGGTGAGAGGGCGGGCTGCACGTTGACCTCGACAGCGTAGGCCGCCGATTCCTCGCGCGCAATCAGCGCTTGGCTGTCCTGCGTGGACAGGCCCGCTTGCTCCAGCGCGCGGCCCAGGGTGGCCCAGTACTCGATCTGGCTGGCCACCGACCGGCGCATGGGCTGCGCCGCATTGCGCGCCTTGTCGACCAGCGCGGCCGGAAGCTTGACGGAAGCAAAGGGGGTTGCCGTGGACATGGTTTCACTCCTGATTGGCGCATTTTGCGCCAATCCGCAAAATCACGTCACGCAGCGGCTCCACCGGCCGCTGCCAGATGTCCGCGCGTGAACGCTTCTTCGAAGATCGAATAGCCCGACCAGTCGCTGTGCGCGAAGGCGAGCCGGCCGGCGGCGACGCGCTCACGCGCGCCGAGCTGGCCGAGCAGGCCGGGCGCCGGTATCGCCATCGCATGGCCGTAGCGCGTGATCTCGATGCGGGTGGCGAGCCCGGCGAGGTCCGCATGGGGCCGCGAGAGTTCGGCCAGCAGGTCGTCGCGCCAGGCCGTCCATGGGCGATCGAGCAGCCGGCGGCGGCCGTCCGGCCCATCGTAGGCACTGGGGCCGAGCGGGCGATACCAGCTCAGCACGGTGGCACCCGGCGTGGGGTCCAGCGCCTGGTGGCGCGCGTCGACATAGCCGAGCCCGCGCGTGCCGTAGATCACGTTGTCCCAGCTCGGCGCCGCGCCGGGCCGGTCGGCCAGTGGAGCTCGCAGATGCACGTTGGCGACCAGCCACGGCGCGTAGCTCAGGTGCGCGGCCGCGTGGCGCAACAGCTCGGGCGGGTTCTCGACCACGCGCGCGGCGATGAACATCGGCAACGCAACGATGCAGCGCTCGGCCTGCCAGCGCACGCGCGACCGGGTGGCGACATCGAAGGCATCGACCTCGACCCCGGAACGGGTGTGCGCGATGCGCACGACGGCATGGCCCGCCTTCAAGCGATCGCCGAGCGGGTCGGCGAGCCGGCGCGTGAGCCAGCCGTTGCCCTCGGGCCAGGTCAGCACCGCATCGCGCTCGGCGCCATCGTCTCCCGGCGCATGGAAGCCATGGCGGCTGGCGAAGTAGTGGATGCCGGCCCAGGCCGAGACCTGGGCGATGCCGGCGCCGTAGTCGTCGCGGCAGCTGTAATCGAGGTACCAGCGCAGATGCGGATCGGTAAAGCCTTCGCGATCGAGCCAGACTCCGAAGGGGACGGCGTCCAGCGCCAGCAAGAGCGGCGCAGGTTGCGCCCGCAGCACGGGTATCGAGAAACGCGCCGTGTGCCGCAAGGCCTCCACGCGCTGCGAAAACCGGCGGTACTGCGTCAGCGTGGCCTCGCCCACGCCCTGCACGGGCAACAGGCCGTCCTGCCACGTGCCTTGGAAAAACAGGCGTTCCTGCGGGCTATGGCACAGGTGGCGCTCCTCGTATTCCCAGCGGCCCGCCACGCGCCGGCGCAGGCCCAGTTCTTCGAGCAGGTCCTGCACTTCATGCGCCTCGTCGCCCGGCACCGGCAGGTAGTGCGCGCCGAGCGGGCAAGCGATGCCGCCGACCTGGCCGCCGCGGCTGTTCCCGCCGGCCGTGTCCTCGAGTTCGAGCAGCACGAAGTCCTCGATGCCGGCGAGCCGCAACGCCCGTGCGGCGGCGAGGCCGGCCACGCCGCCGCCGGCGATGACGACGCGCGCACGGCGCACGCCGGCAGGCGCGCCGGCGCGCCAGGCGCCATCGCGCAACGCGTGGCCGCGCTCTACATCGATGCCGGTGAAGCCGCCTTCAATCACGTGTGGCGCCTCGCAGCCTCCAAGGGCTGCGGCCCCGGCAGCCGTAGCTGCAAGGAATTCGCGGCGCTTCATCCAGCAGCTCCTGTTCGGGGAACACCGCGCAACCGGCTTTGCCGGGCCGCTGGTGTTGCCCCCTGAAAGGGGGTTGGCGGCCACACGAAGTGGGCAAGCCTGGGGGTGGGTTCCATCAGTGACCCGTGACCTTGCCCCATTCCTGCTCGTAGGTCGTGACCAGCGTCTGGTTCGACAGCCGGTTCACCTCGGCCGGCACGCGCGCCATGTCGCGCGGGAACTCGAACAGTTGCGGCACCGCGGACAACGCGAGAAAGCGCAGCCCCTCGGGCAAGGCATCGGGCAGTCGGTAGGGCCGCCGGCTCGCGATGATGTAGCCCCACTCGCCGAAGCTCGGCACATGGGCGTGATAGGGCGTCGCCAGCAGGCCGACCGATTCGACGGTGGCGGCCACGGTCCAGAAGCTCTTGCGCGCCACCAGCGGCGAGGTGGTCTGGACTACGGCATAGCCGCTCGCGGACAGCCGCTTGTCGAGCAGCGCATAGAAGGAGTTGGTGTAGAGCTTGCCGATCGCGAAGTTGGTCGGGTCGGGAAAATCGACCACGATCACGTCGAACATCTCGCTGTTCTGCTGCAGCCACTGGAAGGCGTCGGTGTTGACGATGCGGACCTTCGGCGACTTCAGCGCACCGCCGTTCAGCGCCGCCAGGGTCTCGTGCTCGCTGAAAAGCCGCGTCATGTGGGGATCGAGCTCGACCAGCGTGATGCTTTCCACCGAGGGGTACTTGAGGATCTCGCGCACCGCCATGCCGTCGCCGCCGCCGAGCACGGCAACTTTCTTCGGCGCACCGTGCGCGGCCATCACAGGATGCACCAGCGCCTCGTGGTAGCGGTACTCGTCGCGCTCCGCGAACTGCAGGTTGCCGTTGAGGAACAGGCGATGTCCGGCGGCGCCGCGCGTGACCACGATGCGCTGGTAGGGCGAACTCGCGCTGAACACGATGCGATCCTGGTAGAACTTGTCTTCCGCCAGCGTCGTGATGTGCTCGGAGAACACGAAGGCGCCGGCCAGCGCGGCCAGCGCCAGCACGCAGGCCAGCGCATGCGCGCCGACGCGGCGCAGCTCATGGCGAAACAGCCAGAGCGCCCACAGCGCCACCGCCGCGTTCATGAGGCCGAAGAGCAGGCCGGTGCGGATCATGCCGAGCTGCGGCACCAGGACCAACGGGAAGGCGACCGACACCGCCAGCGCGCCGAGGTAGTCGAAGGTCAGCACCTGCGAGACCAGCTCCTTGAGCATCACGTTGCGCCGCAGGATGCGCATCACGAGCGGGATCTCGAGCCCGACCAGCGTGCCGACCACCAGCACCAGCCCGTAGAGCAGCAGGCGGAAGGCGCCAGGGACGTAGGCGTTGGCGATGAAGAGCAGGGCCGGCAGCGCGCCGCCGACGAGCGCCACCATCAGCTCGATGCGCAGGAAATGCGCTGGCAGCTGGCGCTCGAAGTAGCGCGAGAGCCAGGAGCCCACGCCCATCGCGAACAGGTAGGTGCCGATGATGGTGCTGAACTGCAGCACCGAGTCGCCGAGCAGGTAGGAGCTCAGCGCCGCCGCGCTCAGCTCGTAGACCAGCCCGCAGGCCGCGACCACGAACACGCTGGCGAGCAGCGCGACTTCGACGGGCTGCGGGCCACTCCCCGCAGCGGGGCGCGCGGACATGGGCGCTTCGTTCATCGGTCGCCGCCGGGCCGCCCCAAGGCGGCCGAGCCTCCCCCGCGGGGGGTGGCGAAGCACACGTTGTGGCAAGCCGGGGGGCTCAATGGATCGCTGCGGCCACGATGACGCAGATGCCGAGACTCATCGCGGCCACCACCAAGCCGAGCGCCACGTTCTGCTTCTCGACGATCTCCTGCCACAGGTCATAAGGCGTGAGCTTGTCGATGATCAGGAAGGTGACCCAGAACACCAGCACGCCGACGACCGCGTAGAGCAGCGAGCCCAGGAAGGCCGCGGGCCGTAACCATTCAATTCCCAACATGAGGACCTCCGGAAAAAAACGTCATTTGTGGCCGCCGCCACTTGAATAGCCGCCAAAAGAGCCTCCCGAGCTGCGCGAACCGCCGCTCGAACTGCTGCAGGTGCTCAGGATGATCAACAGGATGATGATCACCACGATGATCAGGATGATCGTGCCGCAGCCGAGGCTGGAGGCTGCGCTCACGGGCAGCGCATCGCTGCGCTTGAACATGTCTTTCTTGCCGTCGAGCTTGAACGCGGCGGCCACGGCCGCGCTGTCGACCTTGCTGCCCGAGGACCAGGTCAGCTCCTTGGCCGAACGCTCCATCGACAGCAGCGCGCTGCCGCTGGCGAAATCGCGATTGAAGCTCTTCTGTCCGCGCTCGACCTGCCAGTAGAACTCGCCCGCCACGTAGCCGGTCTCGGCGTTGTAGGCGTACTGCTGCTGATAGACCTTGCCGAGGTAGGTGGCCCGCGCGCCGTTCTCGGCCATGGTCGGCGCGCCCGTGGTGGGCTTGACCATGCTCCAGCCGTCTTCGGCATCGACCAGGAAGCTGAAGCCGCGCTTCTTGTTGTAGAGCAGGTACTCGTTCCAGCCGAAATGCTCGTCGTCGCCGGGTGCCACGCCCATGCGGTGCTGGAAGCCGACGACCTGCCACTGCGCACCCTGGAACTGTCCCACGGTGCCGATCGGAATCAGCGGCTGGACCGGCTCGTCCTGTACGGCATGCTTGAGCTCGCCGCCGATGCCCTGCGTCAGGTCGATGATGCTGTTGCAGGCGCGGCAAGTGATGCTCTTGCTGTCCGCCAGGTTGACGGTGACCGGCGAGCCGCAGTTCGGGCAATTGAAGCTGCGGCCCTTCTCGTCCTTGGCCGATTCGTCGCGCAAGCCGGTGAGCTGCAGGTCTTCGAGCTGCACCGCGCGGCCGAGGTAGGCGCCCGGCGGCTGGGTGTCGTAGTCGAGGCTGAGCACCAGCCCCTTGTCGCTGCGCAGCTCGACCACCGCGAAGGGCCGGCCGAGTTCGGGCAGCCGTGGCAGCTCGCCCTGCGCCGAGACCAGCCTGACCTGCTCGTTCGAGGCCACCGTGTAGCTCTGGCCGTTGAAGGCGGTGGTGGCGCCGACGCGCAGCTCGGCCGGATCCGGGGCCTCGCGCTGCAGCTCGAAGGGCAGCGAAAAGACGAAGGCGCCGTTGTCCTCGCTCAGGATGCCGGTGCGGTCGCCGTCGAGTGCCGCGATCCACTCGGTCCAGCGCCCGCCGTCGTAGCTGTATTGCAGGCGCCCGACCAGCGTGAAGGGCTGCTCCTGGATGCGGCCGGCGGCGAACAGCTGCAGCGGGCTGAAGTCGTCGAACAGCTCCGCCATCTTGCCGGTGCGCGCGAGCGTGTCGCCCTGGCGCACCACGGTGCTCTGGCAATAGGGGCAGACGGCGTGCGTCGACTGCGCCGAACGGAATTCGACCGGCGCGCCGCAGCCCGGGCAGGGCGCGCGGTAGTAACGCTGCTGGGAGGAGTCGGTGGCCACGAAAGGCGACGGCAGGGGCCCGCTCGCTGCGAGCTCGTCGAAGAGGCTTCGACAAGCTCAGCCCGAACGGAACGGGCTCAGACCAGCTTTTTCAGCAGATCCGCCTTCTTGGCGTCGAATTCTTCCTGCGTGAGGATGCCCTTGGTCTTCAGTTCGCCCAGCTTCTCGAGTGTGGTCATCACGTCGGCCGGGCTGACCACCGCGACCGCGGCTTGCGCCGGCGCAGCGACCGGTGCGCCAGGCGCGCCCTGGCTCAGGCCCTGCGCGAGGTTCTGCGCCAGCACCTGGCCCAGCGCCACGCCGGCGCCCAGACCCATCGCGTCGCCCGCGATGCCGCTGCCGCCACCGGCGCCCTCGGCGAACTTCGGGATGGCCTGCGCCGTCTGGTACTGCATGAACTTGCTCATGTCGTTGCCGACCATGCCCATGCCGATCTTCTGGTCGAGGATCTTCTGCAGCTCTTCCGGCAGCGAGACGTTCTGGACCGTGATGGCCTCGAGCTTGATGCCGATCTTGGCGAACTCGGGCACCAGTTGCGCCGCGAGCGCCTGCGCGAACTGGATCTGGTTGGCTGCCAGGTCGAGAAAAGGCACGCCGCTGGAAGCGATCGCGTTGCTGATGTTCTGCAGCACCAGGCCGCGCAACTGGCCGTCGAGATCGGCCACCGAATAGATGTCGCGCGTGCCCGAGATCTCGGTGTGAAACAGCTTGGCGTCGCCGATGCGGAAGCTGAAGTTGCCGAAGGCGCGCAGGCGCACGGCGCCGAAATCCTTGTCGCGGATCGTGATCGGCTGGGGCGTGCCCCATTTCTGGTCGACCTGCTGGCGCGTGCTGAAGAAGTAGACGTCGCTCTTGAACGGGGACTCGAAGAGCTTGTCCCAGTTCTTGAGGTAGGTGAGCACGGGCAGCGTCTGTGTCGTGAGCTTGTACATGCCCGGACCGAACACGTCGGCCACCTGGCCCTCGTTGACGAACACCGCGATCTGCGACTCGCGCACGGTGAGCGAGGCGCCGTTCTGGATTTCCATCTCAGCCATCGGGAAGCGCCAGGCCAGCGTTCCGTCGCCGGTCTCAGTCCACTGGATGATGTCGATGAACTGTTTCTTGATGAAATCCATCAGCGCCATGGTCGCTCCTCGTCAGGTTTTTCTGAGCTGGGCATATTGCCACATCGGCTTGACGCCTCGGCGCTTTTTGCCGCCCTGCGCCTCGGGCTGTGCCCTTGGAGCCCGAGGTCTACAATCGGCGCCCCTCACAAGAAGCGTTGCACGGAGCCAAGGCACATGTCAGATCTGACCTCCCCGATTTCCACGCCCGAAGACAAGCGCGCCGAATTGCGCCGGGCCGCGCTCGAATACCACGAGCTTCCGGTCCCGGGCAAGATCGCGATCGCGGCGACCAAGCAGATGCTCAACCAGCGTGACCTGGCGCTGGCCTACTCGCCCGGCGTGGCGGCACCTTGCGAGGAAATCGTCAAGGACCCGGTCAACGCCTTCAAGTACACCGCGCGCGGCAACCTCGTCGCGGTCATCACCAACGGCACCGCCGTGCTGGGCCTCGGCGACATCGGGCCGCTGGCCGCCAAGCCGGTGATGGAAGGCAAGGGCGTCCTGTTCAAGAAGTTCGCCGGCGTCGACGTGTTCGACATCGAGATCGACGAGAAGGACCCGGCCAGGCTGGTGGAGGTCATCGCCGCGCTGGAGCCGACCTTCGGCGCCATCAACCTCGAAGACATCAAGGCACCGGACTGCTTCTACGTCGAGCGCGAGCTGCGCAAGCGCATGAAGATCCCGGTCTTCCACGACGACCAGCACGGCACGGCGATCACGGTGGCGGCCGCCATGCTCAACGGCCTGAAGGTGGTGGGCAAGGACATCTCGCAGGTCAAGCTCGTCACCTCGGGCGCCGGCGCCGCGGCGCTGGCCTGCCTGAACCTGCTGCTGAAGGTCGGTCTGAAGCGCGAGAACGTGTTCGTGACCGATCTCGCCGGCGTGGTCTACGAAGGCCGCACCGAGCTGATGGACGACGACAAGCGCCAGTACATGCAAAAGACCTCGGCGCGCTCGCTGGCCGAGGTGATCGAAGGCGCCGACGTGTTCCTCGGCCTCTCGGCCGGCGGCGTGCTCAAGCCCGCGATGGTGGCGAAGATGGCGGCCAAGCCGGTGATCTTCGCGCTGGCCAATCCCAACCCCGAGATCTCGCCCGAGGACGCGCATGCCGTGCGCAGCGACGTGGTCATGGCCACCGGGCGCACCGACTACCCGAACCAGGTCAACAACGTCCTGTGCTTCCCCTACATCTTCCGCGGCGCGCTCGACTGCGGCGCGACCACCATCACCGACGAGATGGAAGTCGCAGCGGTGCATGCCATCGCCGAACTCGCGCAGGCCGAGCAGAGCGAGCGCGTGGCTGCCGCCTATGTCGGCGAAAAGCTCAGCTTCGGTCCCGAGTACCTGATTCCGAAGCCCTTCGACCCGCGGCTCATGATGAAAATCGCGCCGGCCGTGGCCAAGGCCGCGGCCGAGAGCGGCGTCGCACTGCGCCCGATCGCGGACCTGGACGCCTACCGCGACAAGCTGCAGAGCTTCGTCTACGCCTCGGGCACCACGATGAAGCCGATCTTCGACGCCGCCAAGCGCGCGCCGAAGAAGCGCGTCGCCTACTGCGAGGGCGAGGAAGAGCGCGTGCTGCGGGCGGCACAGATCGTGGTGGACGAAGGCCTCGCCCGTCCCACGCTGATCGGCCGGCCGGCCATCATCGCCCAGCGCATCGAGAAGTTCGGCCTGCGCCTCAAGGAAGAGCTGGACTACGACATCGTCAACGTCGAGCACGACCATCGCTACCGAGACTTCTGGCAGACCTACCACCGCATGACCGAGCGCAAGGGCACGACGGTGCAGACCGCCAAGATCGAGATGCGCCGCCGCCTGACGCTGATCGGCGCCATGCTGCTGCACAAGGGCGACGTGGACGGCATGATCTGCGGCACCTGGGGCACCACCGCCATCCACCTGCATTACATCGACCAGGTGATCGGCAAGCGCCCGGGCGGCTGTCCCAACACGCCGCAGGACGTGCCGATCTATGCCTGCATGAATGGCCTGCTCCTGCCCGACCGGCAGGTGTTCCTGGTCGATACGCACGTCAACTACGACCCGACGCCCGAGGAGCTCGCCGAGATCACCACCATGGCGGCCGAGGAAATGATGCGCTTCGGCCTCAAGCCGAAGGCGGCGCTGCTGTCGCATTCCAACTTCGGCAGCAGCAACCAGCCCAGCGCGGTCAAGATGCGCCAGACCCTCGATCTGCTGCGTGTGCAAGCGCCATGGCTGGAAGTCGACGGCGAAATGCACGGCGACGTCGCTTTGGACGGCAAGCAGCGTGCCGCCGTCATGCCGCACAGCGCGCTGGCCGGCAACGCCAACCTGCTGGTCTTCCCGAACATCGATGCGGCCAATATTTCCTACAACCTGCTCAAGACGGCGGCAGGCGGCAACATCGCCATCGGCCCGGTCCTGCTCGGCGCGGCCAAACCTGTGCACATTCTCACGGCGAGCGCGACTGTTCGCCGGATCGTGAATATGACAGCCCTCACAGTTGCCGACGCAAACGCCGAACGATAGGCGCAAACGCGACAGCGGTCGCTAACTTCAAAGACCCGCATAGACCCTGGCGCCTGCTCAAAGATTGAGCAGGCGCTTGCTATTTGTGCGCCCCTGGTGCACACTTGCGGCCTTGAATTTGCGGGTTAACCCGAAGGTTGCCCCCCGATTCGGCCCTCGCTCTTTTCCTTCTGGTGCCCCATGGCGGCTTACGCCTCGATCACGTCCCGTGTCTCCAAGTTTGTGCTCACTAGCTTGATGCTCGTAGCCCTCACTGCCGGAGCCCAGGCCCGTGAATGGTCCGGCACCCACGCCGTTCAGCCGGCACAGGAAACGGTCGCTCTGGCCGAATTGCCGGTGCAGGGCCAGCGCACTTATGGGGCCATATTGAACGGTGGTCCCTTCCGGCATGAGAAAGACGGCACGGTGTTCGGCAACCGCGAACGCTTGTTGCCGCGAGAGCGACGAGGCCACTACCGAGAGTACACGGTCGATACACCCGGCTCGCGCGATCGTGGTGCACGGCGCATCGTCTGCGGAGGCGAGCGCACGGCGCCGGCGATGTGCTGGTACACGGCAGACCACTATGCAAGTTTCAGACGGATCGTGCCATGAGCAATGAATTGGATTGGAGCGGCGCACCCAAGCGCTCAGAAGAAATGATGACGACGACAACTATGGAAAGACCAGCGGAGATGACCCTATCCCTTCGTTCCGTGCGACCTAACATCGTGCAGTCGATTCGCGCCTTTCGCGTGAGCGACCTGCAGGAGGCGGCGCATGCGGCGGGCCAGCACTTCCTCTACGCCAACCTGGGCAATGCCCAGACCAAGCAGGACGTGCTCGATCTGATCGCTCAGCAGTTCACCTTTCCGCAGCATTTCGGCAAGAACTTCGACGCGCTGTACGACTGCATGACCGACCCGCTGCATAAATCGGGCCCGCAGCCCGGCTTCGTCATCGTGCTCGAGCAGATTCCGGCCAATGCCAAGTTCGACAAGGAAGCCCGCGAGCAACTGCTCGACATCTTCCGCGACGCCGCCGACTACTGGGGGGACCGGAAGATACCGTTCAGGTGCTTCTATTCTTTTCTGTAGCCCGTTCTGCACACACCAGCCAAGCAGAACGGGCTAACGAGGCTCAACAGAACGCTGCCGCTCCGGTTTCCGGCATCGATCTCCCACCCACCGACCCGGCGGCCGAAAAGATGCCGACCGACAAACTGGTCGACGTGTCCCCCCTGGCGCTGCGCATGAGCAGCCCCTTCAACGCCGGCTATTGGCTCGCCGCAGCCTGACCGCACCACGCCAAGAAAAAGCCCGTCTTCGACGGGCTTTTTTCATGGCGGGACGGCCTGTGCGAGCGCAACGTATTCATCCACTGGGACCTCCTCGGCGCGACGCTGCGTGTCGAAGGTGCCGGCAAAGCCGTGCTGCTCCAGCCACTTGCCCAAGGTGTGGCGCAGCAGCTTGCGGCGCTGGCTGAAAGCGACCTGCACGATCTCGCCGAGCCGCGCCGCATCGACCTGCGGCGGCGCAGCAAAGGGCACCATGCGCACCACCGCGCTGTCAACGCGCGGCGGCGGCTCGAAGCTCTCCGGCGGCACGAACAGCACGTTGTCCATCGCATAGCGCCACTGCAGCATCACGCTGAGGCGGCTGTAGTCCGAGGTGGCCGGCTTCGCGACCATGCGGTCGATGACTTCCTTCTGCAGCATGAAATGCTGGTCGGCAATCAGGTGCGCATAGCCCAGCAGATGAAACAGGATCGGCGTCGAGATGTTGTAGGGCAGATTGCCCACCACGCGCAGGGCCGCTGCCGGGGGCTTGACCAGGCTGGCCGCCAGGGCAGCGAAGTCCACCTTCAGGACGTCGGACTCGATCACCTCGAGCTGGCCATGGGCGCGCAGCCGCTGCGCCAGGTCGCGGTCGAGTTCGATCACTGTGAGCCGCCCCAGGCGCTCCACCAGCGGTTGCGTGAGCGCCGCGAGGCCCGGCCCGATCTCGACCATGGCATCGCCCGGCTCAGGTGCGATCTCGCGCACGATCGCGTCGATGATGCCCGCGTCGGACAGGAAATGCTGCCCGAAGCGCTTGCGCGCGATGTGTTTCACCTCAGGGCGTCACCGCGTCAGGACTGCGGCGGCTCGCGGTATTCGACGTAGGCCCGCGCCCGGATTTCCTGCGCCCAGGTTTCGAAGGCTTCCTCGACCTTCTTCTCGCGCAGCACGGCACGGGCGGCTTCGCGCTGCTCGGCCTGGCTCAGCTTGGCGTCGCGCCGCGCAACCACCTGGATCAGGTGCACGCCGAAGCGCGAAACGACAGGATCGCTGACCTGGCCCGGCGCCAGCCGGTTCATCGCCTCTTCGAACTCGGGCACGAACTGGCCGGGGCGCGACCAGCCCAGGTCGCCGCCCTCCTTGGCGCTGGCATCCTGCGAGTTGTCCCGCGCCAGGCCGGCGAAGTCGCCGGTGCCCTTCTGGATCCGCTCCTTGAACTCGGCCAGCTGGGCGACGGCTTGCGCCGTGCTGCGCTTGGCATCGCTGCGCAGCAGGATATGGCGCACCTGGGTCTGCGTGACGACGGCATCGGCGGCGCCGGGCTGGCTCTTGGCCAGCACCTTGAGCACGTGGAAGCCGGCGCCCGAGCGGATAGGCCCTGCGATGCCGTTGACCGCCGTCGATTGCGTCGCGTCGACGAACAGGCTCGGGTAGCGGTCGGCGCTGCGCATGCCCAACGCACCGCCGACGGCGCGATCCGGCGAATCGGAGAATTCCTGCGCGAGCTTGGCGAAGTCTTCACCGGCGCGGGCACGCTGCGCGACGCCCTGCGCACGCTGCTGCAGCGAAGCGACTTGCGCGTCGCTCGCGCTCTCGGGCACGGCGACCAGTACCTGGGCGATATTGATGTTCTGCGTCGCGGCATTGGGGGAGGTCCGCTGGTCGCGGATGAACTGGTCGACCTCGATATCGCTGACCTTGACCTTGGCCTCGACCTCGCGGTCGCGCAGGCGCGTGAGCAGGAGCTGGTCACGCAGGTCGTTGCGGAAGGTCTGCGGCGAGATGCCCTCGGCCGCGACGCGGCTGCGCAGCTCGACCAGGCTCATCTGGTTCTGGCGCGCCACCGTCTGTTCGGCCTGGTCGATCGCGAGTTCGTCGACCTTGATGCCGGCTTCCTTGGCCTGTTGCAGCTGGGCGCGTTCGGCGATGAGCCGTTCGAGCACCAGGCGCGTGAGCTCGGCGCGCGGCACGCGCTGCGCCTCGGCGTTTTCCTTCAGGATTCGCTCGACCCGCGTCTGCACTTCGGTGTTGGTGATGGGCTCCGAATTGACCAACGCCACGATGTATTCGGCCGAGCGCTGCACCGGCGCTGCCGGCGCTGCCGGCGGGGCGGTGCGCGGTGCGGCGGGCGCCGGTGCGAGGCGCGGACCTGCGCGCATGATGTCCGTGATGCCGAGGCCGGGGCGCTGCCCTTGTCCTTGCGCGCCGGCCGCCGCGGCCAGCGTTGCGAGGCACGCCAGGGTGAGGATGGAGCGGATGTGGTTCATGGCAAGAAGCTCAGTCGTAATTGGTGAAGCGGCTCGGTGCAGCCACCGGTTGACGCAGGGGCTGGTAGCGCTGGATGTTCTGTGTCAGCGTGCGCTTCGGGCTCGAACCGATGGCGGCGAATCCGACGAACTCCAGCTGGAACATGATGCGCGTCGCGGCCGTGATTTGGCCAGTGCTGATGCGTTCCAGCACCACGCGTCCGATCCAGCAGCAGCCGTCGTATTCGAAGCCGAGCACGCCGTCGGTGAGCTTGCGGTCCTGCAGACTGTAGTTGAGACGGCCGACGGCGTACCAGCGCCCGCCGCCCTGGCCGCGGCCCGGACCGAGGTCTTGGCCCTTGTCGCCCCACAGGTCGTTCAGTGGCCACTGCCAGCTCACGTCGATCGACTTGTTGCCGTCCGTCGCGGTCGGCGTGCTGTTCGCCTGGTAGCGGTAGGCCGCGCTGATGTTGCGGTACGAGCCGGGGTTGTAGCGCGCGCTGATCGCCGTCCGCGTCGACTTGTGGTCGTCAGGGTTGTACTGCAGCGTGGTGTCCACGCTCCATTTCGGCGTCCAGTTGATCTGGGCACCGAGCAGCACGTCGCTGAGCCGGTCGGTCACGGCGGTGGTATTGGGCAGCGTGACGCGCTGGTCGCTGAAGCGCAGGCGCTGGGCAATGCCGAAGCGCGCGGCTTCGGCGCCGCTTTCGGGATCGATCAGGCGCGTCGTCACGCCCAGCGTGAGCAGGTTGCTGTCCGAGATGCGGTCGTTGCCGGAAAACGCGTTCTCGGTGTAGACGGTCGCGAAGTTGAAGTCGTTGGACGCCGAGTCGTAATTCGGCAGCAGGCTCTGGTCACGGTAGGGCGTGTAGACGTAGAACGCGCGCGGCTCCAGCGTCTGGCGGAACGCGCGGCCGAAGAAGTTGGCGTCGCGCTCGAAGATCATGCCGCTGTCGAGGCTGAAGGTCGGCACCGTCCGGCTGGCCGAGCTCGCGCCGTTGGCGAGCGGTGCCTCGAACTGGTAGGAGGTCGTATGCAGCTGCACCTTCGGGATGACGAAGGTGCCGGGCGTGAGAAAGGGCCGACTCAGCGACGCCAGCGCAAAGACGCGCTCGCCGTTGGGCTGGCCCTGCTGCACCGGGTCGGCGCGGAAGCGCGTGTAGTCGGTGTTGAGCGAGAAATCGAAACCGTGCCAGTCGTACTTGTTGTAGTTGGCAGTGATTTGCGGCAGCCGGTCGTAGGGCGGGAGGATGGGCGAGGGCGCGTACTGCAGCGTCTGGTAGCTCAGCGTGCGTGCGGCGCCGCTCCAGTCGCCCTTGCTCCAGTTGAGCGAGGCATCGTTGGACAGCAGGCGCTGCGTCAGCGAGGGTGTGCGCGTGAAGTCGCGCCAGTAATCGTCGTCGCTCACGCGGTTGAAGTTGATCGTGGCGCCCAGCGAGTCCAGGCCGTAGGACTTGGCATCGAAGGTCTGCTGGTGGTGCGTCCAGATGCCCCAGCGCTTGCGGTTGCGCAGGCTGTCGGTCGGCATGTAGTCGACGCGGGCCTCGCCGCTGTACTTCTCCTCGAGGTAGCGGAACTCGGTGCCGAGATTCACGCCGCGCTTGCTCATCAGGTTCGGGTAGAAGGTCGCGTCGCGATTGGGCGCGATGTTCCAGTAGTACGGCGCTGTAATGTCGACACCGTTCACGCTGTCGATGCCGATGGTCGGCGGCAGCCAGCCGCTCTTGCGGTCGTTGCCGAGCGGAAAGCTCAGCGACGGAAAGGGCGGGGTGCTGATGCCCATGAAGCTCAGGCGCGCATCGGTGGCGACGCCGACGTTCTCTTCGGTGTCGGTCGTGAGGGTCGCGGCGCTCAGCAGCCAGGCAGGCATCCAGCCAGGATAGTCTTCGCGCCGGCAGGTGGTGTAAGTGGCGCGCCGGGCGACCGAGATATTGCTGTCGACGAAGTCGATACGCTCGGCATCGCCCCCCCCGCCCGTCGCCAGGAAGCGATAGCGCACGTTGTTGAAGAAGCCTTCGAAGGTCTCGAGCTTGAGCTCCAGTTCGGGCCCCTCGTAGACGTTGCCGGCCTGGTTGACGCGGACGTTGCCGCGCGCCTTGGCGAGGTCGTCGGGCTGGTAGTACTCGAGCCGGTCGGCATGAATCACGGTCTCGCCGCGGCGCAGGGAGGCGTTGCCTTCGACCACCGTTTCGAGATCGGGCCGCCCGGAAATGCGGTCGCCGTCGACAAAGCTCGGCAATTGGCCGCGCTGCGCCTGCGGGATGGTCTCGACGAGTTGCGGGGTGCGCTTGAGAGTGAGCGGCGCGTCCAGACCGGCGTCCTGTGCCGACGCGCCGTGCGCTTGCAGCAGTGCCAGCGACAGCACGGCCAGCGGCAAAGGCGGGCGGCACCGGCGCCAGGCAGCTCGGGTCAGGTCAGGCATCGGTACGGAACGGAGAGGTCTTCGGGGAATTGGCGCCAGCGGCTGGCGGGTTGCGGAGGTCCGCGCCGGGCGGATTTGTAGAATCGATTATCCATGACAGCTTCCCCGCCCCCGGCCAGCGGCGCCGCGACGCCTTCCTACCCGTTCAGCTGGAGCGATCCGGAGCGCGCCAAGGCTTTCGCGCAATGGCTTGAACACATCGCAGAGCGGCATCGGCTGTTGCCCGCGACCGTGCGCCTCGCCTCGGCCGACGCGAGCTTCCGGCGCTACTTCAGGATCGACACCAGCGACGCCGCGATGACGCGGATCGTGATGGACGCGCCCCCTGCCCAGGAGAACAGCGCCCCGTTCGTGCACGTCGCCAAGCTGATGCGCGCGGCCGGCCTGACCGCACCGCAGGTGCTCGAATGGGACGAGGCCCAGGGCTTCCTGCTGCTCGACGACCTCGGCCGGCAGACCATGCTCGAGGTGATCGACCCGGCCGATGCGGATGCGGCACGGCCGCTCTACGCCCAGGCGATCGATGCGCTGATCCGCTGGCAGCTGGCGTCCAGGCCCGACGTGCTGCCGCCCTACGACCGGGCGTTGCTGGAGCGCGAGCTGGCGCTCTTTCCGGAGTGGTACATCGCGCGGCACCGCGGCTTGCGCGTGGAAGGCCAGCTGCAGGAGCGCCTCGAACGCAGCTTCAAGCTGATCGTCGAGAACAACCTGGCCGCGCCGCGCGTCTACGTGCACCGCGACTTCATGCCGCGCAATCTGATGATCACCGGTGGCCCCACGCTGGGTGTGCTGGATTTCCAGGACGCGGTCCATGGCCCGATCACCTACGACATCGCGAGCCTGATGCGCGATGCCTTCCTGAGCTGGGACGAAGACTTCGTTCTCGACATCACGGTGCGTTACTGGGAACAGGCGCGCAAGGCCGGGCTGCCGGTCGACGAGGACTTCGGCGCCTTCTACCGCGCAGTCGAGTGGATGGGCCTGCAGCGCCACCTGAAGGTCGCCGGCATCTTCGCGCGGCTGACGCTGCGCGACGGCAAGCCGAGGTACCTGGCCGACACCCCGCGCTTCATCGCCTACATCCGCGCGACCGCCGGCCGCTACCGCGAACTCACGCCGCTCTTGCGCGTGATCGACGAGGTCGAAGGCACGCAGGCCGCCACCGGCTTTGCGTACGGGCGGATGTGACGCCGCGCTTCCATTGCGCCGTGACCCTGGCCGCCGGCAGCGCGCTGGCGCTGCCGCCCGGCGCCGCACGCCACGTGCAGGTGCTGCGCATGCAGCCGGGCGATGCGCTGACGCTGTTCGACGGCAGCGGCGGCGAGTACGCCGCCACGGTGGAGCGCATGGGCCGCAGCGAAGTGACGGTCCAGGTCGACAATCACATCGCCGTCGAGCGGGAGGCGCCGCGCGCCGTGCACCTGGCGATCGGCATGCCGGCCAACGAGCGCATGGACTGGCTGGTCGAGAAGGCCACCGAACTCGGCGTGGCGAGCATCCAGCCGCTGATGACCGCCCATGGCGTGCTGCGCCTGGCTGGCGAGCGCGCCGACAAGAAGCGCGCGCACTGGGAGGCGATCGCCATCGCCGCCTGCGAACAATGCGGCCGCAACCGCTTGCCGCTGATCCACCCGGTGCGCGCCCTGGCCGGCTGGATCGACACGCCGCCGATCGACGATGCGGAGCGCTTCGTCCTGAGCCTGGCCGAGGGCACCTGCGACATGCGCGAGATCCGCGAGCGGGCGTCGGTCACCGCGCTTCGCGGCGCATGCGTTCTGAGCGGCCCCGAGGGCGGCCTGAGCGCCGCCGAGGAGCAGGATGCGATCGCGCGCGGCTTCGCACCGCTCACGCTCGGGCCGCGCGTGCTGCGCGCCGAGACTGCGGCCCTCGCGGCGCTTGCATTGCTTGCGAGCCAGTGACCAGAATTTCTTCCTTTCCCCCATCACCCCATCACCCCATCACCCCATCGAGCCCAAGGCCGCCAACGCATGTCTTCCCTCCATTCCGTTCCGTCGCGCCTCGCGCCCGTTCTGCTTGCCGCCCTTTGCGCCGCCGGCGCCGTCCATGCGCAAGGCACGGCCGTGGCGCCGACGCCCACGCAGGTGAAGCCGGCCGTCGACCAGGCCTACACGCAACTCCTGGCCGCGCCCGCCGTCAAACAGCTGCTCGATGCGGTCAAGGCCGACCACGAGCGTTCGATCGAGGACCTCAAGCTGCTCACCGAAATCGAAGCGCCGCCCTTCAAGGAGCAGAAGCGCGCCGAGGCCTTCCTCGCCCGCATGAAGGCGCTGGGGCTCGCGGATGCGCGCATCGACAGCGAGGGCAACGTGGTGGGCCTGCGCAAGGGCACGGGCAACGGCCCCAAGCTCCTGGTCTCGGCCCATCTCGACACGGTCTTTCCCGCCGGCACCGACGTCAAGGTGAAGGAGCGCGACGGCAAGCTCCACGCGCCCGGCATCTCGGACGACACGCGCGGCCTCGCGGTGCTCCTGTCGTGGCTCAAGGTGCTCAACGACAACAAGGTGCAGACCGTGGGCGACCTGCTCTTCGTCGGCAACGTCGGCGAAGAGGAGCTGGGCAACTTGCGCGGCATGAAGGCCATCTTCCGCGACCACCTCGACATCGACGGCATGGTGGGCGTGGAGCCCGCGCCCGACGGCACCGTGCTGGTCCTCGGCACCGCCAGTCATCGCTACGAAGTGAGTTTCAAGGGACCCGGCGGCCACAGCTATGCCGCCTTCGGCCAGGTGCCCAGCGCGATCCACGGCATGGGCCGCGCGATCGCCAAGATCGCCGAGATCAAGACGCCCAGCTTTCCGAAGACCACCTTCACCGTCGGCACCGTCGGCGGCGGGACGTCGGTCAACACCATTGCACCCGACGCGCGCATGGCGGTCGACATCCGCTCCGACGAGATGGGTGCGCTGCTCGACACCGAGAAGAAGGTGTTGGCCGCGTTCGAGGAAGCGGTGGCGGAGGAAAACAAGCGTTGGAATGTGACGACGCTCGCCGTGTCCAACAAGATGATCGGCGATCGGCCGGGCGGGCGCACGCCCTCGGATTCGCCGATCGTCGAAGCGGCCATCCGCTCGAACAGCGCCTTCGGCCACAAGACCCTGCTGAGCGGCGCGAGCACCGACGCCAACGTGCCGATGTCGCTCGGCATCCCGGCCATCATCATCGGCGGCGGCGGCAAGACCGGCGGCTTTCACGCGCTCTCCGAATGGATCGACGTGACAGACGGGTGGAAGGGCGCGCAGAATTCCCTGGCGACCGTGCTGGGGCTGGTCGGCGTGCAAGGCGTGAGCGAGCCCCTGCTGCCGAAGCGTGCGCCGCGGTCGAAGTAGGCCATCTCCCCCATTACTTCAGGAGCCCACCATGGGATTGCTCGATTCGGTACTCGGACAGGTGCTCGGCGGTGCACAGCCACAGGCCCAGGACGGCAGCATAGGCAGCCGCGGCGGCATGGGCGGCGGACTCGGTGATCTCGGCGGCCTCGCGGGTGCGCTCGGCGGGCTGCTCGCCAACAATGGCGAGCAGGGCGGTCTGGGCGGCCTGGTCTCGAAGTTCGAGCAGGCCGGCATGGGCGACGTGATCGGCTCCTGGGTCGGCAAGGGGGAGAACGCACCGATCTCGGGCGGGCAGCTGCAGGACGTGCTGGGCAGTGACGTGATCTCGAGCATCGCGCAAAAGCTCGGCATCAACGCGGCGACGCTGCTGCCGATGCTGGCCACGCTGCTGCCCACGCTGATCGATCAGCTCACGCCGAAGGGCCAGGTGCCGGCCGAGGGGCTGGGCAACCAGGACGACCTGCTGTCCTCGTTGAGCGGCCTGCTGCAGAAGGGTTGAACAGATCTCGATGAAGCGCAATCTCTGGCTGCTCGCCGTTTGCCAGGGCTTGTTCCTGACCAACAACGTCACCTTCATCGCGATCAACGGCCTCGTGGGCCTGGCGCTCGCACCGCGCGGCTGGATGGCCACGCTGCCCGTGATGGGCTACGTGGTTGGCGGCGCACTCGCTACCGGCCTGGTGGCGCGCACGCAGCAGCGCTTCGGGCGGCGCCACTCGTTCCAGATCGGCCTTGCGGTGGCGCTGGGCTCGGCTCTGCTGTGCGCGCAAGCCGCGGTCTGGAAAGACTTCTGGTTGCTGTGCTTCGCCACGGTGGTGGCCGGCTACTACAACGCGAACGCCAGCCTCTACCGTTTTGCCGCCGCCGAATTGGCCGCTCCTGACGGGCGCGAAAAGGCGGTCTCGCTGGTGATGGCAGGCGGGCTGCTCGGCGCCGTGGCGGGCCCGAACCTCGCGGCCGTCACGCGCGACTGGTTCCCGGTGCCCTTCGCGGGCGCCTATCTGGCGCTCGCAGCGGTGGCGCTGCTCGCGATGGGCCTGATGCACTTCATCGACTTTGCCGCTCCGCCGCCCAAGAGCACGACCACCGGCGGCCGCTCGCTGGCCGAGATCGCGCGCCAGCCGGTGTTCATCGTCGCGGCGGTGTCGGGTGCGCTCGGCTTCGGCGTCATGAACCTGCTGATGGCCGCGACGCCGATCGCGATGCAGATCTGCAGCCTGCCCTTCGGCGACATCGCGCTGGTGCTCGAATGGCACGTGATCGGCATGTTCGCGCCGGGCTTCTTCACCGGCCACCTGATCCGCCGCTTCGGCGCGCTGCCCGTGATGGGCGTGGGGCTCGCGCTGAACCTCGGCTGCATCGCAGTGGCACTCTCGGGCGTGGATCTGCATCAGTTCCTGATCGCGCTGTTCATGCTCGGCGTGGGCTGGAACTTCCTCTTCACCGGAAGCACGACGCTGTCCCTGTCGGCCTACACGGCCGAAGAAAAGGACCGCGCCCAGGGCGCACTCAACTTCTGCATATTCGCGACACTGGCACTGAGCTCCTTCGCCTCGGGCGTGCTGGTCACCACGCAAGGCTGGCGGCTGCTGAACTTCGGCTCGCTGGTGCCGGTGGTGCTGACGGGTGCGGCGCTGCTGTGGCTTGCACGTCGACAGCGGAGTACAGCCGCGGCGGCGACCGTCTAGGCAGACGGGAAGCGCTCGCCGAGCCAGCGCTCCAGCGTCTCGAACACCGGCGTCGCATCGCGCTCGTTGAAGATCTCGTGATAGAGCGCCGGAAAGCAGGTGGCGCTGAGCACCAAAGCCGGCGCGGCGGCCGCGAAGGCGCGGCTGGCCGCAGGCTTCACGAGGCGATCGTCGCCCGCGTAGATCAGGAGCGTCGGCACCTGCCATCGCGGCGCGGCCGCCTGAACGACCGTACCTTCGTCGGCCAGAAAGCGCGCGAGCCGGGCGCCGATGCGATCGTGGCACAGCGGATCGTCGCGGTAGGCCTGCACCACGGCCGGGTCGTGCGAGAGGTAGTGGTCGTCGAGCCCGTTGCCCACGCGCAGATCGGGCGCCACGCGCGACAGCAGCGCGATCAGGAATTTCTGGAATGCGCCGAGGCCCGGATCCAGCCCCGGCGATGAAAGCACCAGCGCATCGACCTTGCGGACCGCCCGCGCCACGAAGCTTGCGGCGACCAATCCACCGAGGCTATGGCCCAGCAGCACCAGCGGCAGGCCGGGATGGCTGCGCCGCGTGTCGTCGACCACGAGCGCGAGATCGTCGACCAGCCGCATCACGCTGGGCAAGCCGCCGCGTGGGCCGCTCGATGCGCCGTGGCCGTGGTGGTCGGCGGCACGCGCCGCGAAGCCCCAGTCGTTGAGCCGCTCGGCCACGCGCCGGTAACGGCCCGCATGCTCGCCGATGCCGTGCACCAGCAGGACGATGGCCTTTGCAGGAAGGTCGGAGGGCAGCGGCCACTCGTGGACGGCCAACGTTTCGCCGTCCGGCGTGCGCAGCGTGCTGTTCTGCGTGGGCTGCGGCTTCAAGCGGCGAGGGCGTGCGCCGCCGGCAGCGCGGCGATCACCTCGGCCACCGCCGCGGTCAGCTTCTTCGCATAGGGCACATGCAGGAATTCGTTGGGGCCGTGCGCATTGCTCTTGGGCCCCAGCACGCCGCAGACCATCATCTGCGCCTTCGGGAAGCCGACGCTCAGCATGTTCATGAGCGGGATGGTGCCGCCCTGGCCGATGTAGCCGCAATTGGCGCCGAAGTGCGCCTGCGACGCGGCATTGAGCGCACGCTCGAACCAGGGTGCGGTGCCGGGCGCGTTCCATCCAGTGGCGCCGCCGTTGCTGTCGAAGGTGACCCTGGCCTGGTAGGGCGCGTTGTCTTCGAGCAGTGTCTTGAGCTGCTGCACCGCCTGATCGGCATCGACCAGCGGCGGCAGGCGCAGCGAAAGCTTGAAGGCGGTGTAAGGACGCAGCACGTTGCCCGCATCCTTCAATGCCGGGAAGCCTTCGGCACCCGTCACCGAGAGCGTCGGCTTCCAGGTGCGGTTGACCAGCGCCTCCACCGGGTCGCTGGTGGTCGGCAACGCGAACGCGGTCGCGCCGCCGCAGTCGTAGTGCGCCCACGGAAAGCGCTTGTAGACCTCGTCGCCGAGGATGGCTGCAGTGGCCTGCGCCTGCGCGAGCCTTTCGGCCGGCACCTCGCAATGGAAGCTCTCCGGCAGCAGGCGGCCGGTCTTGCTGTCTTCGAGGCGGTCCAGCACCTGCCGCATGATGCGGAAGCTCGAGGGCACGAGGCCGGAGGCATCGCCGGAGTGCACGCCCTCGGTCAGGATCTCCACCTTCAGCGTTCCGCTCGCCATGCCGCGCAGCGAGGTGGTGAGCCACAGCTGATCGTAGTTGCCGGCGCCCGAATCGAGGCAGATCACGAGGCCCACTTCGCCGAGGCGCGGACGCAGCGCGTCGATGTAGGGCAGCAGGTCGTAGGAGCCGGATTCTTCGCAGGTTTCGATCAGGCCCACGATGCGCGGATGCGCCACGCCCTGCGCCTTGAGCGCCTGCAGCGCCGCCACGCTCGCATACACCGCGTAGCCGTCGTCGGCGCCGCCGCGGCCGTAGAGCAGGCCGTCTTCGTATTTCGGCGTCCACGGCCCGAGGTCGTTGCGCCAGCCGGTGAACTCGGGCTGCTTGTCGAGGTGGCCGTACATCAGCACGGTTTCCTTCATCTCGGTGCCGGTGGCCGGCACTTCGAAGAAGAGCACCGGGGTGCGGCCTTCGAGTCGCACGATCTCGAACTTCAGGCCCTCGACTTTTTGCGCCTCGACCCATCTGGCCGCGTTCTGAAGAACGGTTTCGAGATAGCCGTTCTGCACCCAGTCCTTGTCGAAGCCGGGCGACTTGGCCGGAATCGCGATGTAGCCGGTGAGTTGCCTGAGGATGTCCTGGTCCCACTTGGACGAGACATCTGACAAGGCGCGCTCGGCATCGAGCAGGCCAGAGGGCATTTCGCGGTGCAGGGGAGCGTTCATGGGGTCTCCGCGTGTGAGAAGGGGAGTGGCGAATTATGGGCGCAGCTCGCCAAACCCGCAGGCCTTGGGCTAATCTCGCCGCTGCTTCAGAGTGGCAGCTTTTTCGAAAGGCGAGATCTTGAGCAGTACGAACAAGCGCATCCGCGTCGGCATCGGAGGTTGGACCTACGAGCCCTGGCGCAACAATTTCTATCCCGCCGGGCTGCCGCAGAGCCAGGAGTTGAGCTACGCCAGCCGGCAGCTCACGGCGATCGAAGTCAACGGCACCTACTACAGCAGCTTCAAGCCGCCGACCTTCAAGAAGTGGCATGACGAGACGCCCGACGATTTCATGTTCTCGCTCAAGGCATCGCGCTTCGCGACCAACCGCAAGCAGCTGTCGGCGGCCGGCGAGTCGATCGCGCGTTTCGTCGAGAGCGGCATCGCCGAACTGGGCAACAAGCTGGGGCCGATCGTCTGGCAGTTCATGCCCACCAAGGCTTTCGATGCGGAGGACTTCGAGGGCTTTCTCGCGCTGCTTCCGAAGAAGGAGGGCAGCCGCACGCTGCACCACGTGCTCGATGTCCGGCACGAGAGCTTCATGACGCCGGAGTACCTGGCGCTCGCGCGCAAGTACGAGGCCGCGACGGTCTTCACCGACGCCGACAAGTTTCCGTCCTTCGCCGACCTGACCGGCGAGTTCGTCTATGCGCGCCTGATGATGAGCGACGCCAAACTGAAAAGCGGCTATGCACCGAAGGCGCTCGATGCATGGGCCGAGGCAGCCAAGACCTGGGCCGAGGGCGGTTCACCGGCTGCGTTGCCGCGCGTCGAGAAGGCCGCGCCGAAGGCTGCCGCGGCGCGCGACGTGTTCATCTACTTCATCAACGGCGCAAAAGAAAAGGCACCGGCCGCAGCAGGTGCCTTGATTCAGCGCCTGGGCTGAACTGAAGTCGCGTCAGGCGGCGGCTTGCAGTGCCGGCTTGGCACTGCTGCTGCTGCTGCCGGCGGATGCGCCGAAGCTGATCTCGCCGGACAGCTGGCCGCCTTCTTCGACCACGATCTTGCCGTAGCGGATCTTGCCGGTGACCTTGCCGGTGGAATGAATGACGAGCTTCTCGCGCACGGTGAGATTGCCGTCGAAGAGGCCGCGAATCTCGGCGATGTCGATTTCGGCCGAGCCCTTGAACGCGCCTTGTTCGGCGATCTGCATGACACGCGAATCCATCGTCGCTTCGACCAGGCCTTCGACCACGAGCGTGTCGCAGTCGGTGATCTCGACACCCTTGAGCTTGATGTTGGGGCCGACGGTGAGCTTGCTTCCGCCTTCCTTGGCGGTGCTCGCTGCCGCATTGGCCGCTTGGGCCGACAGGTTCGAAGGATTGACCGGCGTGCCCGAAAGGTTGGTGCCGGAACCCATCAGCGGCGCGGGACGGGAGGGGAGGGAGTCGGCGTCGCGATCACGCTTGCCGAAGAAGGGGGACTGTGTGGCCAATGGGGAGCTCCTCAAAAGGGCTATCGTAAGAAGGCGCTTACGGCGCTTCGCACTTCATTGCGCAAGAAGCGTAACTGAATACGTCTCGAACACGCGTCGTTGGGAACTTTCGTCTGCGTGAAGGGCGCCTCGACAATGTCAGCGCTCCTCACTTCAGACTCTGAATCGCGCGCAGGACGGCTGTTCGACCTGATCTTGATCGCCGTGATTGTCACGAGCGTGACGGTCGTCATCCTCGCGCGACGAACTTCTATGGCGTGATCGCCCGCTGCCAGACGGCGCGCCCTTGCGCAGCATCGTCGACCCTGGCGATGAAGCCGGCGGCTTGGGGCTCGGGCAGCGTGAGCGAGAAGTGCACCATGCTGTCGTGGCGAACTTCGACCAGCGTGGCGCCGGCCGCCGCGATCTCGCGGCGCAGCGCGCCTTCGAGCGCGTACGGCACGGCGCACTGCAAGCCGCACTGGCGCACCAGCGGCACCAGCACTGCACCGGCGAGCGCCTGCGCGATGCTGTCGGTGTAGGCACGCACCAGCCCGCCCGCGCCGAGCTTGATGCCGCCGAAGTAGCGAACGACCGTCGCGAGCACACCTTCGAGTTCGTGATGTCGCAGCACTTCCAGCATCGGCCGGCCGGCGGTGCCACCGGGCTCGCCGTCGTCGTTGGCCGCGGATTGCCCTCCGGCCATCAGTGCCCAGCAAACATGGGTCGCGCCGGGATGCGCGCTGCGCAGTGCATCGACGACCGCCTGCGCCGCGGCACGATCGGCGACCGGCTGGACGCAGCCGATGAAGCGGCTCTTCTTGACGAGCAGCTCGCTGTGCTGCGGCGCGGCGAGCGTGAAGGGCATCGTTCGCCCGCTAGCGTTCGCGTTCGAACTTGAAGACCGCCGTGCTGGCGCGCGCATTCGGCAGCCAGCGCACCTCGGCGCCCTCCTGCAGGCCAAAGGCATCGAGCACCCGCAGCCGGTTCTTGCGCGCGAGCACCTCGAAATCCTTGAAGGTACCGACGCGGATGTTGGGCGTGTCGTACCACTGGTAAGGCAGGCGTCGCGTGACCGGCATGCGGCCGCGGGCGATGCTGATGCGGTTCGGCCAGTGCGCGAAGTTGGGGAAGGCGACGATGCCGATGCGCCCGACGCGCGCGGTTTCGCGCAGCATCACTTCGGCATTGCGAAGGTGTTGCAGCGTATCGATCTGGAGCACGACGTCGAAGGAGGCGTCGTCGAACATCGCGAGGCCTTCGTCGAGGTTGAGCTGGATCACGTCGACGCCGTGCCGTATGCATTGCAGCACGTTGCCGTCGGCGATCTCCACGCCGTAGCCGCTGCAGCCGCGTTCGCGCTGCAGCAGGTCGAGCAGCGCGCCGTCGCCGCAGCCGAGGTCGAGCACTCGCGAGCCCTCGGGGACGAGCCGGGCGATCACGCGCTGGGTGTCCAGATCGCTCATTGGAAAACCTCCGCGCTGCGCGCTGCGGTATTCGCCTTGGGAACGGCCCGGCGGCTCATGCGGCCGCTCCCTCTTTCGCGATGCGCTCGAAGTAGGAGCGCACCACGCTCATGTAGCGCACGTCGTCGAGCAGGAAGGCGTCGTGTCCGTGCGGCGCATCGATTTCCGCGTAGCTCACGTTGCGGCGGTTGTCGAGCAGGGCCTTCACGATCTCGCGGCTGCGTGCCGGCGCGAAGCGCCAGTCGGTGCTGAAGCTCACGAGCAGGAACTTGGCCGTGGCCTGCGCCAGCGCGGCGCGCAGATCGCCGCCATACGCACGCGCAGGATCGAAGTAGTCGAGCGCGCGCGTGATCAGGAGGTAGGTGTTGGCGTCGAAGTACTCGCTGAACTTGTCGCCGTTGTAGCGCAGGTAGCTTTCGATCTGGAACTCGACCTCCTGGGTCGAGTAGAGAAAGTCCGCGCTCGACACTTCGCCCTCGACCGCACTGCGCAGCGCGCGACCGAACTTCTCGTTCATGAGGTCGTCGCTCTGGTAGGTGATGTGACCGATCATGCGGGCGATGCGCAGGCCGCGCTTGGGGATCACCCCATGCTCGTAGAAGTGACCGCCGTTGAAGTCGGGGTCAGTCACGATCGCGCGGCGCGCGACTTCGTTGAACGCGATGTTCTGCGCCGTCAGGCTGGGCGCGCTGGCGATCACCACCGCATGGCGCACGCGCTCGGGATATTGCAGCGCCCACGACAGCGCCTGCATGCCGCCGAGGCTGCCGCCCATCACCGCAGCGAGCGTCCGAATGCCGAGCGCATCGAGCAGTGCAGCCTGCGCGCGCACCCAGTCCTCGACCGTGACCACCGGGAAATCGGCGCCATAGACACGCCCGGTCGCAGGGTTGACATGCATCGGCCCGGTGGAGCCGAAGCAGGAGCCGAGGTTGTTGATGCCGATCACGAAGAAGCGGTCGGTGTCGACCGGCTTGCCGGGGCCGATCATGTTGTCCCACCAGCCCTCGGATTTATCCTGGCCCGCGTAGACGCCCGCGACATGGTGCGAAGCGTTCAGCGCATGGCAGACGAGCACCGCGTTGCTGCGCTCGGCATTGAGCGTGCCGTAGGTTTCGTAGGCCAAGATGTAGTTGGCAATCGATGCGCCGCTGCTGAGAGGCAGCGGGCCTGCGAACGGCATCGATTGCGAGGAGACGACCAACGACATGAATGAAAAAGACCCGGCCTCGCCAAAAACGAGCCGGGTCCGGCATCCGTCTTTAGCTGCATTTGTTAAGCGCCCGCAAGCTGGAGCAAATCGGCGCGTCCGACGAGTATATGCGGCTCAGCCCCAGCCTATCAACGCGGCAGCGCCGAGCATGAGGAACAGCACGGCGGAGACGCCGTGAACCAGGCGGATCGGCACGCGCTTCACGATGCGCTCGCCGAGCCATACGACCGGCGCATTCGCCAGCATCATGCCGAACGTGGTGCCCAGAACCACCCAGACATAGGCGCTCACGTAACGCGCGGCGAGCATGACGGTCGCGATCTGCGTCTTGTCGCCCATCTCGGCGAGAAAGAAGGCCGTCACGGTGGTGCCGAACACGCCGAAGTGCGAAGCCTTCGGCATATCGTCCTCGTCGAGCTTGTCGGGGATCAGCATCCAGAGCGCCATCGCGATGAAAGAGCCGCCCAGAATCCAGCGCAGCACATCGGGCCCGAGCGTGTGCGTGACCCAGTTGCCCACCGCGCCCGCGAGTGCGTGGTTCAGCACGGTCGCGGTGAAGATCCCCAGCACGATCGGCCAGGGCCTGCGGAACCGTGCGGCGAGCACGAGCGAGAGCAATTGGGTCTTGTCGCCCATTTCGGCGAGCGCGACCACGCCGGTCGCAACGAGAAAAGCTTCCACGAGAAAGGGGTTCCTTGGGCCGAAGGACGAGGACGCAATTGACCGTGCAACGCCTTCGGCCATATCCGAAGTTGCACGGTCAAAGGTCTCGCCAGGTGGAACACTGCCTGCGCCATGTCCTGCACGGGGCAGGACAAGTCTGTTGACGCAAACCCTTCTCGCGATGGAAGGCGGCTACTCCCCAATGACCGCGCGATTGTAGTGCAGCACCGAGGATGCTTGTAAGCGTGCGCTAGCTTTCGAAAAATTTCGAGCGCGGCGCGGTTGCGGGCAAATTCCTACTTGCGCTCGAAGCATTTCACACATAATGCACGAGCCTCCCTTCAGATTTCGGGGCGGTGATTCGGTGATCGGTCAGTTTCGCGCGGCTCGACGGATTTCGTTTGGGTGGTGCTCTCGGGACTCCATCGCTTTTCTTGATGTGTTTATAGGAGTCCCTTGATGGGCAACAAACTGTACGTCGGTAACCTGCCTTATTCGGCACGCGACGATGATCTCCACAACGCCTTCAGCCAGTTCGGCACCGTGGCAAGCGCCAAGGTCATGATGGAGCGCGACTCCAGCCCCCCGCGTTCCAAGGGCTTCGGATTTGTTGAAATGGGCAGCGATGCAGAAGCGCAAGCGGCCATCAAGGGCATGAACGGCCAGGACATGGGCGGCCGCAGCGTCGTCGTGAACGAAGCGCGTCCGATGGAAGCCCGTCCGCCGCGCAGCGGCGGCTACGGCGGTGGTGGTGGCGGCGGATATGGCGGCGGCGGTGGCGGCTACGGTGGTGGTGGCGGCGGTCGCAGCGGTGGTGGCGGTTACGGCGGCGGCGGCGGTGGTTACGGCGGCGGTGGCCGCAGCGGTGGTGGTGGTGGCGGCGGCGATGGCGGTTTCCGCAGCCCGTACGGCGCCGGTCCGCGCGGCGGTGGTCGCGGCGGCTACGGCGGGGGCGGTGGTGGCGGCGGCAACGGTGGCAACAGCGGCTACTGAATTCCGCGCCCCACAAGCAGCAGAAGAAAGGCTCCCTCGGGAGCCTTTTTTGATGGTGATGCGACAGACAGCTCCAGGCTCATTCGCCACGCCGCTTTTTGCGCCCGCGCCCCTGCACCGCGCGGTCGAACAAGGCGTTGGGCAGCAGGCGCATGAGCTTGGCGACCACACCCATCTGCCACGGAATCACCCGGTAGCTGGCGCCGGCCTCGATCGCACGAAAGGCCCGATCGGCGAAGTCGTCGGCTCGCATCAGAAAGGGCATGCCGTAGCGATTGCCTTGCGTCAGCGGGGTGTCGACGTAGCCAGGGCAAAGGGTGACGACCTTGACGCCGCCGGCGCGCAGCTCACCGCGCAAACTCTCGCAGTAGGCCACCACACCCGCCTTGCTGGCGCAGTACGCGCCGTGGCCGGGGAGGCCGCGAATCGACGCGACGCTGCCGATGCCGACCAGCCGGCCGCTGCCGCGCGCCCTCATCGCGGCAATGAAGGGATGGAAGGTCGCGGCCAGGCCGACGTTGTTGATCGCAAATGTCTGCGCGAGCACGTCGAGATCGCCGCGGTCCTCGGTGTCGATGCCCACACTGATGCCGGCATTCGCGATCACCACATCCGGGACACCTTGGTGCGCGATGCAGGCAGCGCCCGCTGCGACGATGCTGTCGGTGCACGCGACGTCTGCACCGTAGATCCGGTAGCGCTGGGCATCGATCTTGGCGGAGCCGGCCCAGGTTTCGATCTCGGCCGTGCGCCGCGCCACCAGCGCGAGGCTATAGCCAGCTTGGTAGAAGCGCGCGGCCAGCGCCTGGCCGATGCCGCTCGACGCACCGGTGATGAAAGCCAGCCGCGTCAATGCTTCGCCCCGGGCGCTGCCGCCGAAGGCATCAGCAGGCCTCGCACGCGGCCCTGCAGGTTGGCGACGCCCGTCAGGTTGTCGTAGTCCAGCGAGTCGGCCGTGAACTGGTCGGCACCGCGTATCAGGGTGACCGGCTTGTGCGACTTGACGCGCTCCGTGTCCAGGAAGGCGTGCAGGAATTCGCCGCGGAATTCCAGGCGCGGTATGGGCTTGCCGCCGGCCGAGACGGCAGCCTCGCGCACCACGATCGCATTGCCGAAGAGCTGGATCTCGCTGCCGTCGCCGTTCGACAAGCCACGGTTGGCGGTCGCTCGGGTCGTCAGTCCCTCGGGGGAAACGGAGCGCAGCCGGACCTGGTCCACCTCCATCGTGTCGTTGTCCGGATAGTGTCGGCCTTCGGTGCCGAACAGCTCGCTGCGCAATTCGCCGTTCGGCAGGAAATTCTTGATCACGAAGCCGCGCATGAAAAAGTCGGGCTCGTGCTTGGGCGCCTCCTTGGCCGCCGGCTCGAGCAGCTTCGGCGCGTTGCGCACCAGCCAATAGGTACCCAGAGCCAGCGTGGCCGTCAGGATGATCGGCAGGTAGATGGTGAGGCGATCGAAGCCGTCCCGCAGCAGATTCCAGACTACCTTCGCCTTCATGCCGCCGGGCCCCGTGCGCCGTCCAGCAGCCGCCGGTAGTGGCCGCCCGCCGTGAGCAGCAGGTCGCAGAATTCGCGCGCCGCACCTTCGCCGCCGCGCGCCGCGGTCACGTGGTGCGCGATGGCGCGCACCTCGGCATGGGCGTTGGCAGGCGCGGCGGCGAATGCGGCGCGGGTCAGCACGGGCAGGTCGGGCCAGTCGTCGCCGATAGCGGCGGTCTGCATCCAGTCGAGGCCCAGCGCTGCGAGCATGGCCTCGGCGGCCGGCAGCTTGTTTTCGGTGCCGTAGCGCACGTGCTCGATGCCCAGCGCCTGCAGGCGCACGCGCAGCGGCTTCGAGTCGCGCCCCGTGATCACCGCCGGCGTGATGCCCGCGGCACGCAGCAGCTTGAGGCCGTAACCGTCGAGGATGCTGAAGCGCTTGAGGGTTTCGCCCTGCTCGCTGAAGTAGACGCCGCCGTCGGTCAGCACGCCGTCGACGTCGAAGAAGGCGACGCGGATGTCCTGCGCGGCGAGCAAGGCCTCCGCCTTGAATTCGAGCGCCATCAAATGACTTTCGCGCGCATCAGGTCGTTGATGCTGAGCGCGCCGATCAGAATGCCGCCGGCGTCGACCACCAGCACGCTCGTGATGCGGTGCTGCTCCATCAGCTCGGCCGCCTCGGCCGCCAGCGCATCGGCACGCAGCGTGCGCGGGCCCCGATGCATCACATCGGCCGCGGTCATGGCGCGCAGGTCCGCGCCGGTCTCGACCTGCCGGCGCAGATCGCCGTCGGTGAAGATGCCGATCGCGCGGCCATCGGGATCGACCACGGCCGTCGCGCCGAGGCCCTTGGAACTCATCTCGCGCATGATCTCGCTGAGGCTGGCGCCGGGCCCGACGCGCGGCACGTCGTCGCCGGAGCGCATGACGTCGCCCACGTGGGTGAGCAGCTTGCGGCCGAGCGCGCCGCCCGGATGCGAACGGGCGAAGTCTTCGGTGCCGAAGCCGCGCGCATCGAGCAAGGCGACGGCGAGCGCGTCACCGAGCGCCATCTGCGCGGTGGTGCTGGCGGTGGGCGCCAGATTGAGCGGGCAAGCCTCTTTCTCGACACCACTGTCGAGCACGATGTCGGCATGGCGCGCCAGCGTCGAGTCGGCCCGTCCGGTGATCGCGATCAGCGGCACGCCTTGGCGCTTGACCACGGGCAGGATGGTGGTGAGCTCCTCGACTTCGCCGCTGTTCGAAATCGCGAGCACGAGGTCGACCGCCTTGATCATACCGAGATCGCCGTGGCTCGCTTCCGCCGGATGCACGAACATCGCCGGCGTGCCGGTCGAGGCGAGCGTGGCCGCGATCTTGCGGCCGACATGGCCGCTCTTGCCCATGCCCATGACGACCACGCGGCCCCGCACTTCGAGGATTTTTCGAACGGCGTCGACGAAGCTCGCGCCCACGCGCTGCTTGAGGCCGAGCACGGCTTCTGCTTCGATATCGAAAGTAATGCGCGCCCGCGCGAGCATCGCGTCGGGTTCGGCCGCAGAGGCCAGGTCGGGGCGGGAGCTCATCGCGGGATTTTATCGGTCAAGGCTTCGCCAGTCTGAACTGAGGGGTTCACATTCAGTAGCATCGGCCCATGTCCTCGTTCGATCTCACGCTGATGTACCTCTTGGCTGCGGTAATCGGCGTGGTCGTCTGCCGGTACCTCAGGCTGCCGCCGATGCTCGGCTACCTGGGGGCCGGCGTGCTGATCGGACCGCACGCCCTGGCATTCGCGCAGAACTCGGAGGGCATCCGGCACCTGGGCGAGTTCGGCGTCGTCTTCCTGATGTTCGTCATAGGGCTGGAGTTCAACCTGCCCAAGCTGCGTGCCATGCGCAAGCACGTGTTCGGCCTCGGGCTGCTCCAGGTGATGCTGACGATGGCGATCGCGACCGTGGGCGCGTTGTGGCTCGCCACCTGGCTGCCGCCGGCCTGGCACCTGGGCTGGCAGACGGCGCTGGCGCTTTCGGGCGCGCTCACCATGAGCAGCACTGCGATCGTCGTGAAACTGATGGCCGAGCGGCTCGAACTCGAGAGCGAACATGGCAAGCGCGTGGTGGGCGTGCTGCTGTTCCAGGATCTCGCGGTGGTGCCCTTGCTGGTGCTGATTCCGGCGCTCGGGGCGCCGCCGGAGACGATGCTGAAGGCGCTCGCCTTCGCCTGGCTCAAGGCCAGCTTCTTGGTCGCCGTGCTGCTCTACGGCGGTCCGCGCGTGATGCGCTGGTGGCTCACGATCGTCGCGCGCCGGCGCAGTGAAGAGCTGTTCATGCTCAACCTGCTGCTCGTCACGCTGGGCTTGGCGTGGCTGACCGAGCTTGCGGGCCTGAGCCTGGCGCTGGGTGCCTTCGTCGCCGGCATGCTGGTGTCGGAAACCGAATTCAAGCACCAGGTCGAAACCGACATCCGGCCCTTTCACGACGTTCTGCTGGGGCTGTTCTTCATCACGATCGGCATGTCGCTCGACTGGCACATCGTGGTGGAGCAATGGGCCCTGGTCGCCGGGCTGCTCGTCTTGCCGCTGGCCTTCAAGCTGATTCTGGTCACGTTGCTGGCGCGCGTACTCGGGGCGACGGCCGGCGTGTCGCTGCGCACCGGGCTCTACCTTGCGCAGGCGGGCGAGTTCGGTTTCGTGCTGCTGACGCTGGCGCAGGGTCAGGAGCTCCTGCCGTCGTGGCTCGCGAACCCGGTGCTCGCGTCGATGGTGCTGTCGATGCTCGCAACGCCCTTCATCATCATGTACAGCAATCGCATCGTGCGAAAGCTGGTGGCGAGCGACTGGCTGCAGCAGTCGCTGCAGATGACGACGATCGCGCGCAAGACCATCAACACCGCGAAGCACGTGATCATCTGCGGCTATGGGCGCTGCGGGCAGAACCTGGCGCGCGTACTGGAGCGCGAGGGCATTCCGTACCTGGCGCTGGACCTCGACCCGGATCGCGTGCACCAGGCCGCCGCGGCCGGCGACTCGGTGGTCTTCGGCGACGCGGCACGGCTGCAGGCGCTGATGGCGGCCGGCCTGGCGCGCGCCAGCGCGGTGGTCGTGACTTATCTCGACGTGCCGGGCGCGCTCAAGGTGCTGGCCAACACGCGCGCGCATGCGCCGCAGGTGCCGGTGATCGTGCGCACGCAGGACGATCGCGATCTCGAAAAGCTGCAGGCCGCCGGCGCGACCGAGGTGGTGCCCGAAGCGATCGAAGGCTCTCTGATGCTGGCAAGCCACGCGCTGGCGCTGGTCGGCGTACCCATGCGGCGCGTGATCCGCGTGGTGCAGGACCAGCGCGACGCGCGCTACAACCTGCTGCGCGGCTACTTCCACGGCGCCGACGACGACAACGCCGACGAGCTCGACCACGAGCGGCTCAACAGTTTCACGCTCACCGCCGGCGCGCGCGCGGTGGGCCAGCCGCTGGATCGGGCAGCACTGCAGGCGGTGGGCGTGCGGGTGGCCAGCTTGCGGCGGCGCGACGGCAAGGCCGAGGAGGCGCGCGACGACACGGTGCTGGCGGACGGCGACACGCTGGTGCTCTCGGGCAAGCCGGGCGCGCTCGCCGTGGCGATCGAGATGCTGCAGAAGGGCTGAGAACACTGCCCGCGCAGGCCGGCCTTCAGTTGAGCAGGCTCGGATTGCGCTTCTCTTCGTCGATCCGCTGCTGGCGCCGCACGGCATCGCACTGGGCGCTTGCCCTGTATTCGGCCTTGGCGCACTGCGCGACCATGCAGCGCGCACGGCCGAAGAAGCCCTGGCCTGCGCATGCCGTTTCCGGGCTCGCGGGTGCAGTGGGTTCAACCGGTGCTGCCGCCACGACGGGTGCAGGCGCGACGGCAGCGGACGGCGGCGCGGCAACCGGTGCAATCGGCGCAGCTTTGCGTGCCCTGGGTGCAGCGGTGGCCGTGGGCTTGGCCGGTTCGGCCCGCGGAGTTGGCACGGCTTGCTCCACCAGCGGCGGAACGGGAGCAGCCGGCGGTGAGGGCTCGGCCGCCGGCGCCTCGGCGACGGGCGCGGATACAGGCGGGGGCGCAGGCGGGGGCGCAGGCGCGGGCGCGGGGGACGGCACGACGACCGGCGTCGGCGCGGCGGCCTGCTGCGTCGCAGGCGGCGAGCTGGCGTTTCGTTGGCCGTACGCGTACCAGCCGCCTGCCGCAAGCACGGCCACCATCAGCACACCGAAGACACCCATCCAGACGCCTTTGGATTTGCGCGCGACGGGGAGTGCGGCTGCATGCAGCGCCGCCTTCGGCGCGCTTGCCCGCACGGCGGGTGGTGGTCGCGGGATAGGCTTTGGCTTGGGCTTGGGCGCGGCCTTGGGCGCAGGCGGCGGCGGCGAGGAGGCCACCGTGCCCATCACGACCGTGACTTCATCCGCCGCGGGCGCCGGCGACAGCGGCATGCGCTCGGTGATGGGCCACCCGTCATTGCCGGAGGGACGCTCTTCGGCGGGTGCGGGTGCACCGGGCGCCGGCTGCGAGACCAGCCTGTGGCCGCAACCCTTGCAGAATTTCGCGCCGTCACGGTTTTCCGTATGACAGGAAGCGCACACCACGGCCATCTACAGCGACTCCGATGCGAAAAGCTTCAAGTCACCGCGACGCGCTTGGGCCGGTTGACCATCCGCCTGGCGATGACGGCGCCGAGCGCCAATGCCATTTCCAGCGCGAGGTTGGGCTGGCGATTCGACATTTCCGAGAAGCGGATGGGCGTCAGCCGCCAGACGCGGGCGGCGCCCGTGGCCACCACGTTGGCCGAGCGCGGCAGCCTGGAGAAGAAGGCTCCTTCGCCGACCACCGATCCCGGATTGAGGATCGCGAGCCGCATCTGGCCCTTGTCGCCGATCAGGTGCACGCTGAGCGCGCCGCTCTCGATGAAGAAGAGCGTGCGATCGTTGGCGCCTTGGTCGATCAGCACCTGGCCGGCGGCCAAGTCGAACGGCTGCAGATAGCTGGCCAGCGTTTCCCACTGCTGCGGGTTGAAAGCCGGCGCAAAAGCGTCGTAACTGGTGTTCTGCGCAATGGCGCGGCAAAGATCCTGAATGCTCGATGACATGTTGCAAACCCTGCTGTGCGTCCTGGAGTATCTGCGATCGCTCTAATTTGCGGTGACAGAAGTCACAAGCACTAACACTTTTCGTCTACTTTCCGATACAAAACCGGGAAAAAATCACGCCCAGCAAGTCATCCGCGCCGAATTCCCCAGTGATTTCGTTGAGCGCATTCTGCGCAAGACGCAGCTCTTCGGCCAGAAGATCCAGCGCCTGCGCGCGCGCCGCCAGATGCTCGGCCGCCACGGCGATATGTTCTTCGACCCGCGACAGCGCTTGCACGTGGCGTGCCCGAGCGAGGTAGACGCCTTCAGGCACGGCTTGCCAACCCGCGACCTCGAGCAGGCGGCGCCTGAGCGTCTCGATGCCGAACCCTGTCCTGGCAGAAAGGCTGATGCCGGTATGCGCTGCGGCCGAAGGCGCCGCGTCCTGCTTGCTCCATACATCGAGCACCGGCACGCTCGCAGGCAGCTTCTCGCTCAGCAGGCGCATGATCTCGGCGTCCGCCTGCGCGTATTCCGGCCGCTCGGCGCGCGTCAGGTCATGCAGGAAGAGCACGGCATCGGCACCCTCGATCTGCCCCCACGCGCGCGCGACGCCGATCTGCTCGACCTCGTCGGCGCTGTCGCGCAGGCCTGCCGTGTCGACCACGTGCAGCGGCACGCCCTGGATCTGGATGGTCTGCGATACCACGTCGCGCGTGGTGCCCGGAATCGAGCTCACGATGGCGAGCTCGGCTCCGGCCAGCGCGTTGAGCAACGAACTCTTGCCCGCGTTAGGCTGACCCGCGATCACGACCTTGATCCCTTCGCGCAGCAGCGCACCCTGGCGCGCACGCTGCTGGACCACGCTCAGCTGCGTCTGCAGCGACACCAGCTGGCCCTGGGCATCGGCCTTCTGCAGGAAGTCGATTTCTTCCTCGGGGAAATCGAGCGTCGCCTCGACCAGCATGCGCAGGCGGATCAACGCATCGCGCAGCGCATGGATCTCCATCGAGAACGCGCCCGAGAGCGAGCGACCCGCACTGCGCGCCGCCGCCTCGGTGCTCGCATCGATCAGATCGGCGATGGCCTCGGCCTGCGCCAGGTCGATCTTTCCATTGAGGAAGGCGCGCTGGCTGAACTCGCCCGGCTCGGCGACCCGCAGGCCCGCCAGCCGCGGCCGGCCAGTCGCGGGATCGGTTTCGGTGGCGGCTTCCAGGCAGCGCGCGAGCAGCAGTTGCAGCACCACCGGCCCGCCATGTGCCTGCAGTTCGAGCACGTCTTCGCCGGTGAAGGAGTGCGGTGCCGGAAAGTGGATGGCCAGCCCGTGATCGATGGCCGCGCCGCCGGCATCGCGGAAGGGCAGGTAGGTGGCTTCGCGCGGCTTGAGGCTTCTCGCGCAGACGGCCTCGATCAATGGCGCCACCCGTGCGCCGGACACGCGAACGATGCCGACCGCGCCGCGGCCCGAAGCCGTGGCGACGGCGACGATCGGATCGGTGGTGCGCGCAAGCATGGGTGAGGATTCTTTCAGCAAAAAGGGCCGCTTCCGCGGCCCTTGTTCGAAATCGGCGCTCGGCAGCGGCTATTTGCCCAGCACGCCCAGGCGCTTGTTGATGAACCACTGCTGCGCGATCGACAGCACGTTGTTCGTGATCCAGTACAGCACCAGGCCGGCCGGGAAGAAGATGAACATCACGCTGAACGCCAACGGCATGATCCACATCAGCTTGGCCTGCATCGGATCGGGCGGCGTCGGGTTGAGCCAGGTCTGGAACAGCGAGGTCGCGGTCATCACGATCGGCAGGATGAACCAAGGGTCGGGTGCCGACAGGTCGTGGATCCAGCCGATCCACGGCGCGTGGCGCATCTCGACCGAGGACAGCAGCACCCAGTAGAGCGCGATGAACACCGGGATCTGGACCACGATCGGGAAGCAGCCGCCCATCGGGTTGACCTTTTCCTCGCGATAGATGCGCATCATCTCCTGCTGCATCTCCTGCGGCTTGTCCTTGAGCCGCTCGCGCATTTCCATGATCTTGGGATTGATGGCCTTCATCTTCGCCATGCTGGCGTAGGCCTTGGCGTTGAGCCAGTAGAACGCGGCCTTGAGCAGCACCACCAGCGCAACGATCGCCCAGCCCCAGTTGCCGAGCATGCCGTGCAGCTTGTCGAGCAGCCAGTAGAGCGGCTTGGAAATGATCGTGAAGATGCCGTAGTCCTTGACCAGCTCCAGCCCCGGCGCGACGGCCTCGAGCGTCTTCTCGGCCTGCGGACCAACGAAGAAGTCAGCGTCGATCGCCTTGCTGGCGCCCGGCGCGACCGGGCCGGCCGAAGTGATCATGCCGACCGCGTAAAGGTTGGTGTCGACCTTGCGCGCGAACAGGTCGCGCTGGACGCCGTCCTTCAGCAGCCAGGCGCTGGCGAAGTAGTGCTGCACCATCGCCACGTAGCCGTTGGTCGACTCCTTCACGAAGTCGGCCTTGTTGTTCTCGATGTCCTTGAACTCGATCTTCTGGAACTTCTTGGCCTCGGTATAGACGGCCGGACCGGTGAAGGTCGAATAGAAGGACGACTCGCCCGGCGGCTTGTTGCCGTCGCGCACGAGCTGCAGATAGAGCTGCGGCGACACCGGCGCCGTGCCGGTGTTGACGATCTCGTGGCGCACGGTCATGTCGTAGGCGCCGCGCTTGAGCGTCCAGGTCTTGATCAGCTTGACGCCGCCCAGGTCGGGCGATTCGAAGCGCAGCACCAGTTCATTGGCGCCGTCCTTCAGCGCGCGCTCGCCGGTGAAGGCCATCGGTGTCTTGTGCGTGGGGAAGGCGCCGCCGATCAGGCCGGTCTGCGCCACATAGAAGCGGTTCGGACTCTGGTCGAGCAGGACGAAAGGCTTGTCCTTCTCCGTCAGGTCGTCGTGCTGGATGAACTCGCTCTGCGCCAGCGAGCCTCCTTCGGTATCGAAGGTCAGCTTGAGCACGTCGGTGCTGACCACGACTTTCTCGCCCGCCGCAGGCGCCGTCGTCGTGCCGCCCGGAACGGCTGCGGCGCCGGTGCTGTTGCTGCCGGCCGCCGCAACGCTGGCCGGCGGCACCGCACCGGAAGCCGCGCCGGCGGGCGGGGCTGCCGGTGCCGTCGCACTCACGGGAGGCTTGGTCGACGGCAGGAAGGTGGGGTTCTTGCCGTTGTAGACCTGCCATTGGTCCCACAGCAGCACCAGCGAGAAGCCAAAAATCACCCACAGGATGGTGCGGCGGATATCGTTCATGAAGAAGACTTCTTGTCGTCGGAAGAGAGAAAGGAGAACAGCGAGCCCGAAGCCGGGGTCTGGCGCTGCGCCTTGGGGGGAACCGGATCGTGGCCGCCCTGGCACCAGGGCTGGCAGCGGACGAGGCGGCGCAGGGTGAGATAGCTGCCGGCGGCTGCGCCGTGCTGCTCGAGCGCCTCGATGGCGTAGACGGAACAGGTGGGTTCGAAGCGGCAGGATGACCCAAGCCACGGGCTCAGCAACAGGCGATAGGCCTTCACGAGGCCGATCAACAGGCGCCGCATCATGCGCGCGCCGCGGCGGCCCGCTCCAGCAATTGCTGGAGCTCGGCGCGGACGGCGGCCTTGAGCTTGTCGGAGGTCGCGCTCACGAATTCCTTGCGATCGAAAGCAGAACGCAGGCGCACGACATGCGCTGCGGGCGGCAAGAAAGCTTCGGAGGCGGCGCTCACTTGATAGATCTGGCGCTTGATGGCGTTGCGGGTGACCGCACGGCGGGCCCAGCGTTTGGGGACCATTGCGCCGAGCCAGACGTCCTGCGTTTCAAACAGTGGCGCGGCACCCGGCTGCGCATCGAGCGCGCAACGGTGCAATGCGAAGTGGGCGGTGCGCGCCACGGTAGCACCTGCGAGGACGGCCTGGAATTGCGCGCGGGTCTTGAGCCGCTGCATGGGAGCCAAGCGCAAAGCGCCGACGGACGATGACGGCGGCAGCGCTACGACTGGCAACGGTAACTACAGTCGCCGTTAGACGGCGAGGCGCTTGCGGCCCTTGGCGCGGCGCGCGTTGATGACGGCGCGGCCGCCGCGGGTCTTCATGCGGACCAGGAAGCCGTGGGTACGGGCGCGGCGGACTTTGGATGCTTGGTAAGTGCGTTTCATGATGGTTTTCCTGCTTGACCCGGAGGCCGGTTTTCCGATCCAGGGGTCCGGGGTGGTGCTGCAAAGTGCTGCTAGTCGCAGCTCATACCCCGAAACACACAAAGAGGTTTTCAGGGAAACCCGCGATTATCGCAAACATTCTGCCGAACAACAATCCGAGGCCGCTTTCACGCCGTTTTCGTGCTCGCCGCAACGGTGTGGATAAGGTTTTGACAAGTTAGAATCGACGACCCATCACGGGTGCGACTATCCACAAACACAAAACGAAAAATGGCCGAGGGACACACCACATTTCAGAGCACCC